>NZ_CP041188.1 GCF_006517235.1 Pseudarthrobacter sp. NIBRBAC000502772 | reverse complement strand
GAGGCTGTCGCGGAAATCGCAGGCCTCGGTGGTGCACCCGGGGGTTGCCGCTCCGGGTAGAAGTACACGATGACGTTCTTGCCGCGGTAGTTGGCCAGTGAGGTTCCTTGCCGTCGGCGTCCTGCAGCGTGAACTCGGGGGCTGGGTACCTGGCTGAAGTTTGATGGTCAGTTGGGGGCTCATGGCGTTCCTTCGGGAGACTCTGATGGCAAAAGCAGGAAACCAGTGAATCGGCTTTCCAGTTTAAACAACAACTCCGGCGTCATTTGAAGTATTCCGGCTGGTCCGGGCCGGGACCTGCGCGGGGGCCCTTTTCGGCCCCGTGAATGTCCGGCGGTCCATTGACTTGAGGCGCCGGATGGATACGGTTAGAGGTACGCACTTCTGGTCTCCGCAGTACGTGATCCGCACTACGTAGCCGCTAGCGGCATCCACGCACAACCGCTTGGTCCCAGCCCTAAGCGCCCACCGCAATGATCCCAAGGCTGTTTCCCCATGACCGCAAATTTCATTAGAGCACTGGCCGTAAAATCCCTTGACATCCCGGACAAGAAACGGTGTCCGGACAAGGCCGAGTTCGATCTCGTCACCGTTGACGACTACTCGTGGCCCGCCTCATCCTCGCGCCTGGCTGGCGCTGGTCCGAGTCCGCCAAGCCTACTGAACTGACGGACTTCTGCGAGCACAACCACCTCGGTTACTGTGTGTCCGGGAGCCTGGAGATTCAAACGTCCGACGGCGTGAGGTCCACCATCCGCGCCCATGACACCTATGCGTTGCCTCCCGGGCACGATGAGTGGGTGGTTGGCTCCGAGCCGTTCGTCGCCATTGAATTCCTGGGTACGGCGTCCTTCGGCCGGCCGCGGAGCAGGGGATCGCACGCGCTGATTTGAGCCGGAGCTGGCCTGCCGGGGCTTGGGTGGGGCTATACAGCCACGGCAGCTTCCGCGCGCACGAGCCGCTTGTGCACGATCCGCTTAAGCCTGGCCACAACCTCGGCGGCGGGCAGTCGGCGTCGAGCTGTACGAAAGCCGCGTATTCCGGCATGGCGCGGTAGGCGTCGCGCAAGTCCACCAGGTCAGCCAGCGTCTCCGAATCGGTGCCGCGGGCCATGATGCGATCGTGTGCCAACACAGGCTCAACGTCCAGGTGCACCACGGCGTCAGGCTCCGGCAGGGACGAAATCAGCCAGGGGAGCAGGCGGCCACGCCGCAGTCCTTGGCCGCGCGCAGGGCCAGCTGGCAGTGGAGGTGCCGGTCCATCACCACCAGTCCGTCGACACGGCTGGCCCGGGCATGGGACACCAGCACGTTGGCCACGCGGAGGGTGGTTTCCACGGCGTCGGCCAGGCGGCGGGGCCAGCGGATGCCCAGCCGTTCAGCCAGCACGGACATGCTCCGCCTGCCGGCATGGTTGCTGAGCAGCAGGGCGTTTTCGCCGTCAGCCTGGGCCGCATCTACCAAGGCGCGGGCGGCCGTGGATTTTCCCGAGCCGTCGATTCCGGTTAAGACAATAAGCACTTGGCCTCCTTTCGCCAATGGTTTAACGGAAGGGACAGCGCGATCGTCCCATCATGAGGCGGAGGTCACGTTAAGCTTACGTCCGGACGGTGCCTGCAACGGGCCGGCGGCCACCACGGGGAATGGGGATCTTCGATGCAGTTAGCCCAGCTAGCCGCGATTGTTGCGTGTGTACTCTTGGCCGCGCTCGCGGTTTTTCAGGCCGCCCTGATCGCGGGAGCGCCACTGGGACGGTTCGCGTGGGGAGGCCAGCACAACGTCCTGTCCACCAAGCTGCGGATCGGCAGCGCCACCTCGATCATCCTCTACATCCTCTTCGCCTATGTCGCGCTGGCCAAGGCCGGCATGGCGGCCCCGCTGGTGAACGAGGGCTTCACGAGCGTCTTCTGTTGGGTGCTGACAGCCTATTTCGCGCTGGGCATCGTGCTGAACGGAATCTCCCGCAGCAAACCGGAGCGCCTGGTCATGACGCCCACAGTGGTGATCCTGACAGCCCTCTACCTGGCCCTGTCCCTGAACTAAGGTCGGCACCCTGGGCCCGGCACCTGGGCCCGGCACCCGGGACCCGTGTCAGGGACCGGTATCAGTGCCGTGGTTCGAGGGCGAGCCGCAGCCCGAAACCGATCAGGACGGTGCCGGTGATGCGGTCGATGATCCTGAGGCTGCGGGCGCTTTTCAGCCATTTGGAGGCGAAACCTGCTCCGAAAATCAGGAAGGTCAGCCACGCAAGGCCCAGGACGCAGTGGACGCCGGCCAGCAAAGTTCCCATCAGCAGCGGAGGTGTCCCCGGCGGGATGAACTGGGGAATCGTGGCGATGTAGAACACCCCCACCTTCGGATTAAGCAGATTAGTGCCTGTCCCGGTCAGCCAGCCCTGGAACAGTTGATGACGGGAGGCCGCGGGCACTCCAACCTCGGGCGAGGCGGACGACGGGTCCTTGGCCCGGCTCTTCCACAGCAGGGAAGCGCCAAGCCAGACCATGTAGGCGGCACCGGCGATGGTGAGCGCCCGGTAGGCCAGTTCAGATGCTGCCAGCAGCGCCGAGACGCCCACAGCTGCCGCGATTCCCCACACCATCAATCCGGTGGAGATGCCCAGGGCCGTGGCGAAGGCGAAACCGCGCGTCCTGGCGAGGGACGAACGGAGCACCAGCGCCGTGTCGATGCCCGGAACCAGCGTCAGGAGTCCGGCCACAAGGCCGAACGAGAGCAGTGACTGATAGAGATCCACGAGCCAAGGATAAGCCAACGACGGCGGCCAACCGGCCGCCGTCGAACGTTAACGCAGGAGGCGTCTTAGCTGCAGTGCTTCGTGAAGGCGGCGCCGGCTTCACGGTACTTGGGCTCCAGTTCGGCGAGCTTGGCCTCGTCCGGGGCTTCCTTGGCGGACTCGTCCGTGTACTCGATGATGGATCGGAGCGCAGGCTTGAGGTCATCCGATGCCACAACTTCGGTGGGCCGGATCTGGTTGGCGAGACGCACCAGGCCGGTCTTGCCCACGTTGTTCGCGGGGTTCGCCAGGACAGCCTTGACGCGGTCGCAGGTTTCGGGCGTGGAAAGTTTGGTGGGCGTGGTGCACGCAGAAGCGGAAAGCACGAGGCCGGCAGCGATCAGGGCGGTGGCGAGTTTCTTCATGGGTCCCTCAGTAGTTGATTGAGGTTTCGATTGTAAGCAGAGACCGCGGCGCCTTGCTTCTCCGGGGGCTCCGGAGGGCGGAGTGTGACCGCACAAGGAGGGGGCTCCGGACTCTGGCGGGCCTCGGCGCGAGGTGCTTAAATTGACAGTACAATCGTGCGGGCTGCCGCAGGTTGGCCCGTGCGGATCACCTAAATTCAAGGAAGAATCATGGCCCGCACAACCCAGCATTCAGGAAAAGTACAACGCCGTACCGTCATCGGGTTCATTGCGCTGGTGGGGCTGCTGGTACCTGTTCTCCCGGCGTCAGCTGCGCCCCCATCAGACCCAGTCATTGTGCTCGAGGGCGCCACATCCGCCGAGGGGATCGCCGCCGGCAAGGGAAGAACCTTCTACGCCGGAGACCTGGCACTTGGCGACATTTACCGCGGCGACATCCGTGACGGCACAGCGCGGTTGTTCATCGACGTATCCGAATTCGATACGCAGCCGAGGGCCGCCGTCGGGATGAAGGCCGATACCCGCCACGATCTGCTGTTTGTAGCGGGTGGCGGGACCGGCAAAGCTTT
The DNA here is from genome assembly GCF_006517235.1 of Pseudarthrobacter sp. NIBRBAC000502772. NCBI lineage: Bacteria > Bacillati > Actinomycetota > Actinomycetes > Micrococcales > Micrococcaceae > Pseudarthrobacter > Pseudarthrobacter sp. NIBRBAC000502772. The sequence continues at coordinate 4,799,839 of NZ_CP041188.1, read as the reverse complement.
CGTGTACAACACCGAATCAGGCGAGCCGGTGGATGACTTCACGCTCGCTCCGGGGTTCATCAACGACGTAGCTCTGACGCAGGACGGCGCCTGGTTCACGAACTCGGCCGCTGGCGAGCTCTACTTCCTCCCCGTGGGCAGGCACGGCGAACTTGGCGATGTTGAGACCCTTCCGCTGAGCGGGCCTGCCGCCGGGCTGACCGGTCAATTCAACCTCAACGGCATTGCCGCGGCCAAGGGCGACCGGGTCCTGATCGTGGCTCATTCGAACAACGGGGCTCTCTATACCGTGGATCCGGGGACCGGTGTCAGCGCCTTGATTGAGGGTGTGGATGTGCCGAATGTTGACGGCATCCTGGTCCGTGGCCACACGGTCTGGGCTGTTCAGAACTTCCTGAACCAGATCGTCCGGATTGACCTCTGCAACGATCTCTCCTCCGGCGAGATCGAAGACACCATCACCAGCCCCGCTTTCGATGTTCCCGCCACGGTGGCGCGGTTCGGGAGCACCCTGGCGGCCGTGAATGCGCAGTTCAACCGGCCGGCGAGCCCCTATGAAGTGGTGCTGGTGCCCGCCCGCGATTAGGCCGCTTACGTAGGGACGGTGCTGGCCCGCACGAGCGGTGCGGGGCAGCCCGCTCGTGCGGGGCAGGGCAGCTTGTATGGGGTAGGCAGCTGATGCCGCGTACTGCTGTTGCAAAGTACGACGGCGGGCGGCACCTTAGGTTCGACTCCGCCAGTCTGCGACTTCGCCCGTCAACGGTCGCCCAAGGTACCGCCGAGCGGCGGGAGGGTGCCGTCGTCGTCGTTCGGCTTACGGACCTTGCGTTGGGCCGCGCTGCGGATCTCGCCCTCCTTGAACTTCTTCAGGTCGTGTTCCGCCTGGCGGGCCACGACGTGGAGCAGGTCGCCCACCTTCCCCACCATGCCCTCCGGCTGGTACTCCAGCGTGAGGGAGAGCTCGGTCTTGTAGGCGGTGCTGACCGGCACGTCAACCACAATCCGCTTCTCGACTTTGCTGCTCACAAGGTCCTTTGACTGGCGGCGGTCAGTCGTCGTCGGTGTCGGCGCCTTCGGCGGGTTCCTGGGAGTGCACTCGGATGTCAGTGGGGTCCGCCAACTCGTCCCCTTCGGCCGGAGCCTCGCTGTGGATGCGCTGCGCCATGACTGGTTTTTCCTTCATCTCAACCGCTCCTATGGTGTGTGGAATGTGCCTCAACCATCATTCAGCGCCTCCCGAAGCGGGGTGTCAATATCCATTCCAGCGCTCTGGCCGCGGCACGTGTTCTGTGCTGGACTGGGGACGCACTGTGCCCGCTTCATCCTGTAAAGCTCTACGGCCAGCCGGTTCTGCCGGCTGTTGGGAAGGAACAATCTCATGCGCAGAAAATTGGATACTTCGTGGGGAGCCTGGCCACCGGCTCCATCAACCGCACACTCGCCAAGGCCCTCATCAAGCTGGCCCCGGCGGACCTTGAATTCACCGAGATCCCTATTAGGGACCTGCCCCTCTACAGCTACGACTACGACGCCGATTTCCCGCCGGCAGGCCGCGCCCTCAAGGAAGCGATCGAGGCCTCGGACGGCATCCTGTTTGTGTCCCCCGAATACAACCGCTCCATTCCGGGAGCGCTCAAGAATGCCATCGACTGGGCGTCGCGGCCCTGGGGCACCAACTCCTTCGCGCGCAAGCCCACCGGCATCATCGGTGCCTCGCCGGGCAGTATCGGCACGGCGGTGATGCAGTCCTCCATGCGGAGTGTGCTGAGCTTCCTGGACGCCCCCCAATTGAACGCCCCGGAAGTGTACATTCACTTCAAGCCGGGCGTCTTTGGCGACGACGGCGAGGTCCGGGATGAGGGCACAGCCAAGTTCCTCCGGCACTACATGGAGGAATACAGCGCGTTCGTCCAGCGCGTACTGGCCGCCAATGCGCCGGGCCACATCGGCGATCCGGAGCCGGATCCGGACAAGCTTTCACGGTAGTCCAGCCTTCCCAAGCCCACAGGCGTCAGTCCAGGGGGAGGGTGACCGTCACGGTGGTGCCCTCCCCTGGCTTCGAACAGACGCTGACGGTGCCGCCGGCCTCATGTACTGCCACGGACATCAGGCGCAGCCCGTAGCCGTGGTTTTTGCCGCTTAACGCGAGGTCGCAGTCAAAGCCCGTGCCGTCGTCGGACACTACAAGACGGATGCCGTGGTCCACGGCGGACAACTGGACGGTGAGCGCGGCGGCGTCGGAGTACTTGAAGGCGTTGCTCAGCGCTTCGCGGGCCGATTGGTAGAGGAGGGACGCGCAGTCCGCCGGGATCTCGATGCCCCAGTGCGGAGTATCCCAGCGGACTGCCGTTCCTTGCTGACGGAGGGGTCCAGTCAGCCGGTCAATGCAACCGGCCAGCCCCAAGGTGTGAAAGTCGAGCGGGTGGTGATCAGTGATCAGTCCTCCCACCGTGACGACCTCATCCAGAGCTGATTCCTTCCCCATGAATCTTCCTGCTTCCCCGCCGTTTCTTGTGGTGATGAATCCAGCGTGGACCGCCAACTGCATGAGTTGCCAAGGGTTGGCTCAAGGTTGGATCAATTTTTGGGGGAGGATTCCGTGTTGTTTTACCGGTGTCGTCCCAGGGCGGGCAGCCGGACGAGTTTCAACGCCGCATCGACGTCGGGGCGGAGGTCGCGGTCCTGGCTGGCAGCCGGCAGCATGAATCCGGTTTCGAGGGCTCTCCTGAGCAGCGGATGGGTGAAGTCGGACGGTTGCCGTCCCTGCATCCGCAGTGCCCGCGCTGAACACACCAATTCAACGGCCGTCATGGTCGCCAGCGCCTGGACGGTGGAGTGCAGCCGGGATGCCGCCAGGCTGGCGAAGCTGGCGTCTTCCTCGGCGCCGAGAGACAGGACCACTGTCTGCAGGCTCGCGGGCTGGGCGTTGGCGCGTACAAGCCCCGCGGCGGCTGCAGCTACGTATTCGAGCATCATGACGCCGGATTGGCCGGAATCGTCGGCCGCCAGGAACCGGTTGAGACCCGTGAACGCAGGGTCGCAGAGCAGGTCGATCCGGCGGAGGTTGGTGGCGCAGGCCGTCCCCAGGGCCAAGTGCAGCGCGTCTATCCGCCTGGCAAGGGTTGTCATCTGGAAGAGGCCGTGATGGGCCACCCCGTTGGTCCCGTCGGTCTCAGAGCCGAAGACCATCGGGTTCTCGTGGCCGGCAACAACAAGCCGGTTCAGGAGCGATTCAAGCGAGGCAAGCTCCTCCGTGACCGCCCCGAGGACCTGCGGCAAAGTGCGCAGACAGTACGGATCCTGGATCCGGGCGGCCACGCCGGTCCCAGCTACCAGCCCGTGAAGTGTCGTCGCCATGTCCCCCACAGCAGCCGAATCGGATGCCCTGGCCACCTCGGGGCTGAACGCCTCCGGATTGCCTGACATCGCGGTGAAGGACAGAGCACTCACCAGCGTGAGGTTCTCCACGAGGACGGCAAGTTTCTGATGGCCCAGTACAGCCTGGGCAATGGTGAGCGCGCTGGAACTGATGAATGGCAGGGCGTCCTCCGTGGCCCAGCCGTTGAGCGACTCGGGGATGATCCCGCCGTCCATGGTTGGCCGCTCGCCCAGGAGCGTGAGTGCGGTCCCGGCTAAGGCCGGCAGGTCGGCTGTCCCGATCCCGCCGAATTCCCGAACCTCCGGCAGGGCATCCCGGTTCAACATCTCCACGAGCGCTTCGGCTATGGCCGGGTTGATGCCGGAGGCACCTGCCGCCAGCTGGGAGAGCCTGATCACCAGCATCGCCCGCACGGTTTCACGGTCGAGGGCCCGCCCGGCATCCACCGCATGGCTGCGCAGGAGATTCAGTCCATGCATGTCCGTGTCCGTCGGATCCAGCGTGACGGAGCGGTTGGCGCCGACCCCGGTGGAACGCCCGTAAACGGGCCGGGCACGGGCGGTTGCCCGCGCCGACAGCTGGGATGCCGCCATCCGTTCAACGGCCGACGGCGTCAGTGTCACCTCGGTGCCCCCGGCAGCCGCCGTGGTGATATCGGCCAGACGCAGCCGTGTGCCGTCGATTTCAATCATGGACTGATTCTTTCTCATCGGTTGCTCCGTAACGGCCCTTTTGGCGGTTCTAAACGGCGGTTACGGAGCAGCCAATGTGGGGTTGGGACCTTGGTTACCGGGTTTCTTGCATGGGGATGCGGACGCCGCGTTCTTTGGCGACGTCGGTGGCGCGGTCGTAGCCGGCGTCGGCGTGGCGGATGACGCCCATGCCGGGGTCGTTGGTGAGGAGGCGTTCGAGTTTCTGGGCGGCGAGGTCGGTGCCGTCGGCGACGGAGACCTGGCCGGCGTGGATGGAGCGGCCGATGCCGACGCCGCCGCCGTGGTGGATGGAGACCCAGGTGGCGCCGGAGGCGGTGTTGAGCAGGGCGTTGAGCAGCGGCCAGTCCGCGATGGCGTCGGAGCCGTCGGCCATTGCTTCGGTTTCCCGGTAGGGGGAGGCGACGGAGCCGGAGTCGAGGTGGTCGCGGCCGATCACGATGGGCGCTTTAACCTTGCCGTCCGCCACGAGCTGGTTGAACAGCAGGCCGGCCTTGGCGCGGTCGCCGTAGCCGAGCCAGCAGATCCGGGCCGGCAGGCCTTCGAATTCCACCCGTTCCTGGGCGGCGTCGATCCAGCGGTGCAGGTGCTTGTTCTCGGGGAAGAGTTCCTTGATGGCCGCATCGGTGACCGCGATGTCCTCGGGGTCCCCGGACAGTGCGACCCAGCGGAACGGGCCCAGACCCTCGCAGAAGAGCGGGCGGATGTAGGCCGGGACGAAGCCGGGGAATTCGAACGCCCGGGTGTAGCCGCCCTTGCGGGCCTCGTCGCGGATGGAGTTGCCGTAGTCGAAGACCTCGGCGCCGGCGTCCTTGAACTCCACCATGGCCTGGACATGCTTAGCCATGGAGGCCTGGGCCTTCTTGGTGAAGCCTTCCGGGTCGGCGGCGGCCTCGGTGTGCCACTCGGCGACTGTGATGCCTTCGGGGAGGTAGGACAGCGGGTCGTGCGCGCTGGTCTGGTCCGTGACGATATCGACCGTGAGCTCACCCGCACGGTGGCGGCGCAGGATCTCGGGGAAGACCTCCGCGGCGTTCCCGACATAGCCCACGGACCAGCCGCGGCGCTCTTCCTTGGCCGCCAGGACCTTGGCGATGGCGGTGTCGAGGTCGGTCTCGACCTCGTCGAGGTAGCGTTTGCTGGCGCGGCGGCGCAGGTGGGCCTCGTCGACGTCGACGATCAGGCAGGCGCCCTCGTTCAGGGTGACGGCGAGCGGCTGGGCACCGCCCATGCCCCCGCACCCTCCCGTGAGGGTCAGGGTCCCGGCGAGCGTGCCGTTCTCGTCGCCGGTGAGTTTCCGGGCGATCGCGGCGAAGGTCTCGAAGGTGCCCTGCAGGATGCCCTGGGTGCCGATGTAGATCCAGGACCCGGCGGTCATCTGGCCGTACATCATCAGGCCCTCGGCCTCGAGCCGGCGGAATTCGGGCCAGTTGGCCCAGTCGCCCACGAGGTTGGAGTTCGCCAGCAGCACCCGCGGCGCCCATTCGTTGGTCCGGAACACACCGACCGGCTTGCCGGACTGGACCAGCAGCGTCTCGTCCTTTTCCATGGTTTCGAGGGTGCGGGTGATCGCATCGAACGCCGCCCAGGACCGGACGGCGCGGCCGGTCCCGCCGTAAACCACCAGATCATCCGGGCGCTCCGCGACCTCGGGGTCCAGGTTGTTCATCAGCATCCGCAGCGGGGCTTCTGTCTGCCAGCTCTTGGCGGTGAGCTCGGTGCCGCGGGCAGCTTTGACCGGGCGGGCACCGGTAGTGAAATCGGCCTTCAATGTATTTCTCCTAATATCCTGCGCGGCCTAGGCCAGGTTCTTGGACTTGAGCCAGTCCTTGGCGATCTCGCCGATGTCCTCGAACTTCGCCACGCGGCCATTCATCTCGATGAGGTCTTCCGTGGTGAGCGCGGCCGAGACCTTGTCCAGGACCTCCTTGACGGTGGCCGTGGACTTCTTTTCGTTGATGACCGGGACGATGTTCTCTGACAGGAAGAGGTTCTTGTCGTCCTCGAGGGCAACCAGGTTGTTGGCGGCCAGTGCGGGATCGGTGCTGAAGAGGTCGGCAACCTGAACCTGCCCGGAAAGAAGCGCGTTCAGCGTCAGGGGACCGCCGGCGTCGAGCGCTGAGAACTCCTTGAACTCCAGGTTGTAGACCGACTTGAGGCCGGCCACACCGTTCAGGCGGGTTTTCCACTCCGGCGGACCGCCCAGGACGAGCTCTTTGGCCACGGGCTGCAGATCGCTGATGGACTTCAGGTTGTACTTGTCGGCCGTTTCCTTCTTGACCGACAGGACGTCCTTGTCTTCGGCTTCGGACGCCGCCAGCATGGTCAGCCCGGAGGGGACCTTGGTGGCCAGTTCCTTGGCGACCTCTTCGGAGGACACTGCCTTGGTCGCGGAATCGAGGTACTGCAGGAGGGCTCCGCCGTATTCGGGCATGAGGTCGATGGATCCGTCCTTGAGGGCCGGGATGGTGACTTCGCGGCTGCCGATACTGGGCTTTTCGGTCACCTGGACGCCCTTGGACTTGAGCGCCTCGGCGTAGATCTTGGCGATGAGCTGGCTTTCCGGGAAGTCCGCGGAGCCCACAATGATGCTGTCGCTTGAGCCTGCCTGGGTGTTGGAGTTGCTCATGGGATCCCCGCCGCAGGCGGTCAGGGCAAGGGCGGCAGCAGCCGCGAGGGTGATGCCGGTCAGGTACTTTTTCATGTCAATGCTCTCTGGGGGAGGCTGGCTCAAGGAATGCAGTGGCCAGGCTGGGGTGGGTCGTGTTGCCGGACGGCGGTTGGGGATGTTGCGTGGGGTGGTGGTTCAGACCGTGGCGGGGATTTGCACGGTGTCGGCCGCTGCGGCCGATTTGACGGTGCGCCGGGTCAGTCCTGGTGAGACGATCCGGCGCGTGATGAAGGCGAGCACCTGGTCAAAGACCAGGGCCATGAGGGCCACCAGCACGGCGCCGGCGACCATCTGGTTGTAGTCGTTCTGGGCCTTGCCGTCGATCAGCAGGCGGCCGAGTCCACCGAGCGAAATGTAGGCCGCGATGGTCGCCGTCGAGATGATCTGCAGCAATGCGCTCCGGACGCCGGACAGTACCAGCGGGAGCGAGCAGGGGAGCTGAACATCCGTGAGGATCTTCATGGTGCGGAAGCCCATGCCCTTGGCAGCGTCGACGGCGGCCGCATCCACTGCGCGGATGCCGGCATAGGTGTTGGTCAGGATGGGCGGCACCGCGAGCAGCACCAGGACGATGAGGCTCGGCAGGATGTAGCCCATCTTGGACGGGAAGGCCGGTGAGATCAGCAGCACGAGCAGGATCAGCAGTCCCACGCTGGGTAGGGCGCGGAGGGCATTGGCCAGTCCGGCGATCATGAAGACGCCCTTGCCGGTGACACCGATGTAGACGCCGAGCGGAACTGCGATGACGGCCGCGATGGCGAGGGCGATGAGCGAGTAGACGAGGTGCTCGCCGATCAGGTTCGGGATGCCGTCGGCACCGGTCCAGTGACTGGGGTCGAACAAGTAGTTCATGATGCCACCACCTTGGGGGTCCACGGTGTCAGCCACCGGTTGAGGAGGATGATCAGGCCGTCAAGGATCATGGCCAGGACCACGCAGAGGATGATGCCGGCGATGATCGGGGTGAAGAACCGCAGTTGGAAGCCTTGGGTGAAGAGCGAACCGAGCTGGGGGATACCCAGCAGCGCGGCCACTGACACCAGGCTGACGTTGGAGACCGCTGCGACGCGGAGACCGGCGCAGATCACCGGAACGCCGACGGGAAGTTCAACTTTGAGGAGGCTCTGGTAGCCGCGGTAGCCCATGGCCTTCGCCGCCTGGGCGGTGTCCTCAGGAACGGAATCCAGGGCATCGGCAACCACGCGGACCAGCAGCGCCACAGTGTAGATGGTCAGCGCGGCCACGATGTTGAGGGGGTCCAGGATCTTGGTGCCCAGCACCAGCGGCAGCAGCACGAACAATGCCAGCGAGGGCACGGTGTACAGCAGGCCCGCGATGCCCACCAAGAGGGGGTAGATCCGGCGGCTGCGGTGTGCCCACCAGCCCAAGGGCAGGGCAATCAGCAGGCCGAGGATCAGTGGGGTGACGGCTAGCAGGACATGCCAGCCGAGCAGGAACACAATATTGTCGAACTGGCGGCCCAGCCATTCAACGTTCATCGGGCCGTCTCCAGGTGCGGTTCGGCTTCGATGGCCTTGACGATGTCGGACGCAGTGACCGTGCCGATGAGCTCACCGGTGTCATTGACGACGACGCCGCGCCGGCTGGGGGAGGACAGTGCTGCGTCCAGCAACTGGCGCATAGTGCCGGCCGATGTCGCAGACGTGCCGCTGAGGTTCAGATGCTCCCGCTTGAGCTCGCCGACGATCAGCTCGGTCTGTGCCCAGCCAAGTGGCTTCCGTCCGCCGTCGACCACCAAGACCCACGCGCCGGTGGCCTTGGCGTGTGCCTCCGCGGCGGAGTCTCCGAGCTGGACCACAGCCTCTTCGCTCACCGTCACGGTTCCGGCCGCGCTGGTGAAGCCGAGGGAACGGTAGCCCCGGTCGCGTCCCACGAAGTCGGCCACAAACTCGTCGGCCGGGGAGGTAAGCAGCTCCGACGGCGTGGCCATCTGGGCGAGCTTCCCGCCGACGCGCATCACGGCCACCTGGTCCCCCAGCTTGAGGGCTTCGTCGATGTCGTGGGTAACCATGATGATGGTCTTGCCGATTTCACGCTGCAGGCGGAGGAATTCGTCCTGGAGCTGCGCGCGGACCACGGGGTCCACGGCGCTGAAGGGTTCGTCCATGAGCATGAATGCGGGGTCCGATGCCAAGGCGCGGGCCACGCCAACACGCTGCTGCTGGCCGCCCGAGAGCTGCCAGGGGTAGCGCTTGGCGAAGTTCGCCGGAAGGCCAACGCGCTCCATGAGCTCAAGGGCCTTCATGCGGGCTTTCTGCCGGCTCTCGCCCAGGAGTAGCGGCATGGTGGCCACGTTGTCCACAATAGTGCGGTGCGGGAAGAGCCCGGCGTGCTGGATCACGTAGCCGATCCTGCGGCGGAGCAATGCTGCGTCCATCCCGGAGGTGGGCTGGTCATCAAGGTAAATGGTTCCGGCGGTGGGCTCGATGAGGCGGTTGATCATCCGGAGCGAGGTGGTCTTGCCGCAGCCTGACGGGCCCACAAGGATGGTCAGCTTGCCGGTGGGGGCTTCGAGGTCCAGCCCATCCACGGCCACTGTCCCGTCCGGGTAGGTCTTGGTAACACTTTCAAACCTGATCATTTTGTATCCATGCTTTCCAGGGGCTTTTCATGGTTTTCGGAGGGCGTGGTGAGAATGGTTTTGGCCACCCTCGCCAGGTCCTCGCCGATCTTCGTTGCCTTCAGCTCGTTCAGCCTGTAGCTGGGTGCCACGATGCTCAGGGCGGCCACGGTCCGGCCGCCCATGATGACGGGGGCGGCAACCGCCGTCACGTCATCTTCAACGCCGCTGCGCATGACCGCGAAGCCGCGTTCGGACTCGCCGCCGGTGAGGACTTTGCCTGCGGCCGATCCCTCCAGCGGGATGCTTCTGCCGACCCAGCTGGCATGCCGGATCGAGTGGGTTCCTTCAACGATTGCTATGTAGATTCCGGTGTCGCCAGTGCCGGGAATGCTGAGGTAGCAGGACTCACCGGTTTTTGCGACGAGTTCCTTCATGGCCGGGGTGCAGAGGGAGACCAGGGATTCGTGGCCCAGGGCCAGTGCCCCCAGCTGGATGACGCTGGCGCCGGGCCTGAAGTTCCCGCCCGGATCCCGTGATACGAACCCGCTGGCCTCCAGCGTCCGGAGCAGACGCAGGGCCGTGCTGGCGGACAGATCAACCAGCCGGGCCGCGTCGCTGAGGCTGATGGCACCGTCTGTGCAGACGGCACTCAGCAGCGCCAGGGCCCGTTCCACCGTCCGGGTTGAAGAATCTGCAGCCACTGGTTGACCCGCTTTCGAGTGGTGTGAATCACTAATGTCTTGCCACTAAGTAAAAACCAACTTTCACTCGATGACAATAGGTGGCGCCTACATTTCACTCGTTCTTCACAAAATCCGGGTTGATCGTTGCCAGTGCAACAGTCCTGTTTCCGGCGCGTTGCAGGCTCGTTAACTGTCACGGGCACTTGTCCCCAGGCCTTGCCATGGAGTGGAAAGTGGCTTTTACTTGGTGGCAGTTCGTACCAATCGGAGGTTCATGTGGAAACCGTCAACCAACTCCTCGATTCCATCAAGGACGTGGGCCGCGATGCGGTCCGCGGAGGCTATTCCCGGGCCGTCTACTCGACGGCAGAACTCGACCTGAGGTCCTGGTTCATCGAGCAGGCAACGCAGCGTGGCCTGGACGTCGAGACCGACCGGAACGGCATCATCTGGGCGTGGTGGGGCAAGCCCCAGGATGGTGCCCTGGTGACCGGCAGCCACCTTGACTCCGTCCCCGGCGGCGGCGCCTTCGACGGTCCCCTGGGGGTCGCGTCCGCGCTGGCCGCCGTCGATCTCCTCAAGGCCCGGGGCGTCCAGCCGCGCCGCTCCCTGGCCATTACCGCCTTCCCGGAAGAGGAGGGTTCCCGCTTTGGAGTTGCCTGCCTCGGATCCCGCCTCCTGACCGGAGCCATCGACGTGGACAAGGCGCGGAACTTGCGCGACGGCGACGGCAACACGTTCGCCGACGTCGCCCGGGCCAATGGCCTGGACCCGCGCCACATCGGGCCGGATCCGCACGCGCTGGCACGGATCGGTGACTTCGTTGAACTGCATGTGGAGCAGGGCAAGGGCCTCGGCGCGGACGGCCCGGCCATTGCCGTCGGCAGTTCCATCCTGGGCCACGGCCGCTGGAAGCTGAGCATCAGCGGCCAGGGCAACCACGCCGGGACCACCCTGATGGCAGACCGGGCGGATCCGATGGTGGCGGCCGCCCAGATCATCGTGGCCATCCGGCAGGCCGCCGCCCGCCAACCCGATGCACGCGCCACCGTGGGGCGCCTAATCCCGGTGCCGGGCGGCACCAACGTCATCGCCTCCCGGGTGGACATGTGGCTGGATGCGCGCCACCCGGACGATGCCGTCACGGCCAGGCTGATCGAAGCCATCCATGGGAGGGCCCAGCGGGTGTCAGCGGAGGAAGGCTGCACCGTGACCCTGACCGAGGAGTCCTACAGCGGGACGGTGCATTTTGATCCGGGCCTGACCCGAAGCATCAGCGGGATGCTGCCGGACGCGCCCCTGCTGGCCACCGGGGCAGGTCATGATGCCGGTGTGCTGGCCGGGTTTGTGCCGTCCGCCATGCTTTTCGTCCGGAACCCCAGCGGAATTTCGCATTCCCCGGAGGAGCACGTCACGGACGAGGACGCCGGCGTGGGCGCTGCCGCCCTCGCGGACGTCCTGGCAGGCCTGCTGTGAAGCGGTACTGGTGCGAGCAGGCAATGGTCGACGGCGCTACAGGTCCCACAGTCGCCGAACGGGTGGAGATCGAGGCCGAGGCCGGTCGGATCACCCGCATCACCCCGTCCGTAGACGCCTCGCCCGGCGCGCATCTCCTTCCCGGCGTAGTTTTCCCCGCGGCGGCCAACGCCCACTCGCACGCGTTCCACCGGATCCTGCGCGGCCGCACGCACCACAACCGCGGCGACTTCTGGGTCTGGCGGGAGCACATGTACCGCAGCGCAGCGGAGCTGACGCCCGAAGCCTACGAGCAGCTCGCGACGGCGGTCTTCACGGAGATGGTGGTGGCCGGCTTCAGCAGCGTGGCCGAGTTCCATTACGTTCACCACCAGCCCGGCGGCAAGCCGTACGCGGAACCGCATGCCATGGAGCTTGCCCTGGCCAGGGCTGCTGCTGCCGCCGGGATCCGGCTGACGCTCCTGGATACCCTGTACCTGGCCGGCGGCATTGGCATGCCGCTGAGCCCTGAGCAGGCCAGGTTCGGTGACGCTGACGTGCATGCGTGGCTGGACCGGCTGGCTTCCCTTCGGACCCACATCGCAGGGACCTTCCCGCCGGGCATGGTCGGTGTGGGGGCGGCGCTGCACTCCGTCCGCGGGGTACCGGAGGCGGACCTGGCCGTGGTGGCCGAACAGCTGCCGCACGACCTGCCGCTACACATCCACCTGAGCGAGCAGCCCGCCGAGAACGCGGCGTGCCTGGCAGCGCACGGGCTCACGCCTACAGGACTCCTGGCCCGGCACGGCCTGCTGAGCCCGCGCCTGTCTGCAGTCCACTGCACCCACTTGACGGCTGAAGACATCGACTTGCTCGGAAACGCCGGGGCAACAGCGGTCATTTGTCCCACCACCGAGGCGGACCTGGCCGACGGCATTGGGCCCGCCCGGGAGCTGTCCGACGCCGGCGCCTCCATTGCGCTGGGGACTGACCAGCATGCCGTGATCGACCCCTGGATCGAGATGCGGGCCCTGGAGTACGGGGAACGACTCGGCTCCGGGGAGCGCGGCCGGTTCTCGCCGGAGGAGCTGCTCCACGCCGCCACGGAGGGGGCAGCCCGCTCCATGGCCACGCCGGTGGCACCGGAAGCCTTGCGGGTTGGTGCTGTCTGCGATCTGGTGGCTGTGGCCGCCGGCTCGGCACGGACCGCGGGATCGAAGCCGCAGCAGCTCCCGTTGAGCGCCACGGCCGCCGACGTCACGTCGGTGGTCATCAACGGGGAATTGGTGGCGTCCGACGGCGTGCATCACCGCCTGGGAGCGGCGGGGAGCCTGCTGACGGCTGCCCTGAAGAACTTTTCCTGAGGGGGACAGCGAAACGAAGGACCAGGCCTGGAGCGCGGAGGCTATCTGGACAGAATCACGGGCGGCTTTGCTTCATGGCCTCTTCGAAGGCGGGCAGGCTGCGTTCGATCATGTCCTCGTTTGCGGTGAGGGACATCCGGAAGAAGCCCGGGGTCTCGAACAGCTGGCCCGGCAACACGAAGACATCCCGGCGGGCGAGCGATGCGGTGAATGCCTCGTCGTCTGGAATCGGCGTCGGGATGTAGAGGTAGAACGTTCCCTCCGGCCGCCGGACCCGGTAGCCCATGCTGCCAAGCGCATCGGCCAGGCGGTCCCGGCGGCGCTGCAGCTGGCCGATGTCGATGGAGAACTTCTCCAGCTCAGGAAGTGCATGCTGCAGCAGGCCGTTCGGGTACACCCAGCCCATGGCCACCTGCAGGCCGGTGATGGCCGGTCGGATCTCATCCCGGCCGGGCATGGTGGGTGGCAGCGCCAGGTAACCCACCCGCTCGCCAGGAGAGAGATGGGTCTTGCCGTATGAGTAGGCCAGCAGCGTGTAAGGATAGAACTCCACCGGACTGTGGAAGCGCAGGCCGTCGAACACAATCCGGTTGTAGGGCTCATCCGAGACGAGATAGATCCGGCGCCCGATCCTGGCCGAGGCCGCGTCCAGCAGATCCGCCAGCCGGCGCAGCAGCTCAGCCGGGTAGATCCGTCCCGTGGGATTATTTGGCGAATTGACGATGACCACCCGGGTGCGCTGCGAAATGGCCGCCTCGATGGCGCCGAGATCCAGGTCGAAGGTCATGGTGTTGATTTTCACCTTCACCGGCACGAGTCCCGCTTCGAGCACCAGCGGCTCATACAGGAACCATGGCGGCAGGCTGTAGATGACTTCGTCGCCGGGATCAGCCACGGTCTTCAGGGCCAGCGCTATGGCGGCGAATCCCCCGGTGGTGAGGTAGATGTCCTCCGGCCGGAACGGCACGGCCAGCAGCCGCTGCAGGGATTCCGCGGCCGCCTTCCGGGCGGCCTCGCCGTTGGTCTGGTAGGCGAACCACTGATCAGTCTGCGGAGTCAGGGCGTCCCGCAGTGCACGGACGTAGCGGTCCGCCGGCATCTGGTGCGGGTTGCCGAGCGTGAAGTCACAGGCGCCCGGCATGAGGTGGCGGCGGGCGTAGTCGGATTCGTTGAGGAAGGCGTCAATCCTCTGGAAGGACGGGATGGATGCCAGCCGCGTTGCGCGGTCCGACACCGCCTGCATGGCCCCGGCTGTAACTGATGGATCGTTCATCTCAGCGCCCCTCTGCATGGCGAGTCGGATGGGCAGCACGCTTCTGAGCCAGCGGAGGCTGTGATGGGACCCATTGTGGCCCGCCACTCCAGCTGAGTAAAGGCTTCAGTGACTGCCACGCGTGACGTGGCGGCATGGGCGTGACGACGACGGATGGGCCGCCATGTGGCGGTTTGAGCGCGGCCCTTTGGGTGCGGCTGGCGGTTAGAATCGCTGGAGGGAATGCCTAGGCTGAAACCAGGTCACAACGCGGTGGCCAGCCATCCAGGAGAACACGATGACAACCCCCAAAGCCCCTCCTTTTGATACTGAACTTGGCGCAACCCTTGCCGCGCTGGGGGATCTGCTCAACCCCACGTTGACACCTGACATGATTTCCGGGATGCGGGGCGCGCCGCTTACCTCGCCCATCGAAGAGCAGCTGGCAGGGCACGCCGTGCGCCATGTGGAGCGGACCATCCCAGGCCCCGAAGGTGCCCCCGACCTTATTGTTTCCATCTTCTCCAGGATCGATCATGTCCCCGGCGGCCCCGGGATTTATCACACCCACGGCGGCGGCATGGTCATTGGGGACCGCTTCCTTGGAGCGGACATGCTCATCGAATGGGTCGAACTCATGGACGCCGTCGCGGTCTCCGTTGAGTACCGCCTCGCACCTGAAAACCCTGACCCGGCACCCGTGGAGGACTGCTATGCGGGCCTCGTCTGGACAGCCGCTCATGCTGAAGAGCTCGGCTTTGACCCGGAGCGACTCATCATCGCGGGCGCGAGTGCCGGCGGCGGGCTCGCCGCAGGAGTGTCCCTGATGGCGCGGGACAAGGGAGGTCCGGCTTTGGCTGGCCAGGTGCTCATCTGTCCCATGCTCGATGACCGCAACGAGACAGTGTCCAGCTACCAGATCGACGGCTTCGGATTGTGGGACCGGACCAGCAACGACACAGGCTGGGATGCATTGCTGGGCGACCGGCGCAAGACGCCGGACGTGTCGATCTATGCGGCCCCGGCCCGGGCAACAGACCTCTCCGGCCTGCCGCCCGCCTTCATCGATGCAGCCACGGCAGAAGTGTTCCGGGACGAGGTGGTTGCTTACGCCAGCGCGATCTGGGCTGTGGGCGGGGTAGCCGAACTGCATGTATGGCCGGGAGGATTCCATGGCTTCGACATGATCGTGCCCCAGGCCGCCTTGTCGATCCAGGCCCGCGACGTACGGACGAGGTGGGTACGCCGCATTCTCGGCGCCTGACGGTGCCTGGGGCCTGACGGCGCCTGACGGATGCCGGCGGAGTAAAATTCGCACCAGAAGCTAACTCTACGAGCGGCAGACATGCAGGGACTGGTATGGCGACTCAAGGCGCTCGACCCTGAGGCCTCCGAAAGCCTTAAGGTGATCGCGTACTTTGACGCGCTCGTTGACGGCCATGCCAGTGCCCAGGTCCTGCTGAACGGGGCCGCCGTACTGAGTGGCTGTGCGGCAGGATACATCGCGGACGGGACGTCCGTGCGCGTCGACGCCTCCGGCACAAGAGCCGCCTCCGGCGAACCTGGCGCCTGGCCCGGCCACGATTTCGGCGACGGCGGACGGGTGTGGATTGAGCGCACAGGCCAGGCCTTCGCCAACGATGAAATGATCCTTGAACGTGTGGCCATCGCGCTTGGCATCTCCTTCGACCGGACCAGCCCGGTGGCCGCTTCCCGCCGGGCTGTCGAGACCGTCATCGACGGCGCCGCCCCACTGGACAGGCGGATGGACGCCGCGGCCATGCTTCATCTCGAACGGGAGTCAAGCTACAGGGTGGTTGCCGTTCCGGCCGCTATGGCGCTGCCTGGGCCAAGCTCAGTCATCTACACAGGAGTCGGGCCGGTACGGGCAGCCATACGCAGGCTTTCTGATGCAGAATCGGATGGCCAGCCCGGCGTCCGATCGGGCGTTGGCCTGGCCATGGTCCCAAGCGCGCTCGATCGGTCATGGGCATCGGCTCTCTTCGCCCTGCGGCTGACAACTCCGCAGAATCCGTATCAGCTCGCCGATGACTTGGGTAGCCTGCTCGTCTTCGCGGAGCTGGCCGACTCTTCCCGCATCGAACCCCCCGACCTCACGGCGCTGAAACGGCTTCTCCAGTCGCAGCCCAAAGCGCTGGCGCTCCTTGAGTCCATTGCAGCGGCCAGCAGCCTTCGGGCCGTCGCAGAGGAGGTCGGCCTCCACCACTCCAGTGTGCAGAACCGGGCGGCTGACTACTCGACCGCGCTCGGGTTCGACATCCGCACCGCGCCGGGACGCGTGCGGTTGTCGCTTGTGCTCACGCTGTACAGGCTGGCCACCACTACGTTCGGCCAGTGACAGCAGTCGTCACCGGACACGGTCCAGGGAAAATCACAAAACGTATGGGCGCAGGAGCCTTTTGTTATCGCCGCAACGGTTCGGCGCCAATCGGTCCGACGCCGGATCCTGGCGCGCTCGCCGGCCGCACAATATAAGCACCTTACTCAGACCCAAAGGAGGGTGTGATGCGCAGTCCCGCCGCGTCAGGCGCGGTTATTTCTACAGCCATTTTGATGGCTTTGCTGTTCACGGGCTGCGGCCCGCAGACGGGACCGACGACGACGTTGAGTCCCAGCCCCACAGTCACCTCCGAGACGCCCACCGGAACAACAACTGCGATGCCGACGGCGACAGGTGAGCCGAGTGCCACTGGTTCCGCACCGGCGTCGGCCGCCTGGACCAGCTATACAACGGCGGACGGCGAGCTGACGTTCGAGCACCCGGCGGCCTGGAGCGTGAGGGATCCGGCCGGGGAACTCCCCGAGGGCGGCGGCGCCTTCGCCGAAGTGACCAACCAGGCGGGCAAGCCCCTGGCTACATTGCGGACGAACATGGCCACCGGTTCCACGTGCCTGGAACGGTTTCCGTACGCGGTGCTGGAGTCTGAAGAGTTGCCGCTGCTGACGCAGGGCGGGGCGGCGCCCCGGTACATGTTCGAGACCCGCGGAAATGACGCGGCACCGGGACCGGCCGACACCCCGGCCGCGGCTTACGGAATCGCCTCGGTCCCCGCGCCCACCGGCGACTCGGCGTGTGCCATCTTCCATTTCTTCACCTGGCCACCCACCGCGGCCATGTTTGGCGCGTTCTACAACCCGGAGAACAACGTGACGCCTGGGGCGGAGTCCCTGCCCTATCTGGAGCAGGCCAAGATGTACGCGGGTACCCCCGAGTACCAGGACATCAAGCGGATGATCACGTCGCTGAGGCCGGCCGGGTGATACCAGCGGCCTGGAGGACGGCGCCGGGATCAAGGTTGACTCAAGTTTTGGAGTAACCGGCCCGGATTGGCTTTGGCGTCCTTCGAGGGGCAGTACATTGATTTCGGCTTTGGATTGTTCCCCAACCCCAAGCCTGGAAGCCCCCGCGCTGGAGTTCAACTCGCGCGGGGGCTTCTGATCAGAATGTCCGGAGGCGGGCGGGCCGTGATGGCTGCCTCGCCGCTCGCTCCTTAGAGGTTGGTCATCCGTTCCCCTGCCTCGTTGTACCGGCCGCCCTGCACCTGGATCTTGGCGGCGGCGTCCTCGATCTCGGTGAGTTCGCCCGCAGACAGGGTTACGTCGGCGGCGCCGAGGTTTTCGTCCAGCCGGTGCAGCTTGCGGGTGCCGGGGATCGGGACGATCCAGGGCTTCTGGGCGAGCAGCCAGGCCAGGGCAATCTGCGCCGGAGTGGCGCCCTTGCGCTCCGCGATCCCGGTGAGCAGGTCCACCACGGCCCGGTTGTTCTCCCTGGCCTCCGGGGTGAACCGGGGGATGGTGGCGCGGATGTCGTTGCCGGCCTCGAAGTTGGTGGAGGTGTCTATGGTGCCGGTGAGGAAGCCTTTGCCGAGCGGGCTGAACGGCACAAAGCCGATGCCGAGTTCTTCACATGTCGCCAGGACTTCCTCTTCGGGGCGCCGCCACCACAGCGAGTATTCGCTCTGGATGGCAGTCACGGGCTGGACCGCGTGGGCAAGGCGGATGGTCCCCGCCGCGGCCTCGGACATGCCGAAGTGCTTGACTTTGCCGGCGTCGATCAGTTCCTTGACGGCCCCGGCGACGTCCTCGATGGGGACGTCCGGGTCAACCCGGTGCTGGTAGTACAGGTCAATGGTGTCAATACCGAGCCGCTTGAGCGAGCCGTCCACCACGTGCTTGATGACGTCCGGACGGCTGGTGACCTTCCCGCTGGCCTTGCGTTCGGTGGGATCGATATCCCAGCCGAACTTGGTGGCAATCACCACGTCGTCCCGGTACGGGGCGAGGGCCTCGCCCACCAATTCCTCATTGGCGTACGGGCCGTAGATCTCTGCGGTGTCAAAGAAGGTGACGCCGCGGTCCACCGCCGCGCGGATCAGCGCGATCATTTCCTGCCGATCGGGCCGGTCGCTGTAGCCGCCGCTCATGCTCATGCAGCCGAGTCCGATGGCGGAGACCTCAAGGCCGGTGGTGCCGAGGGTGCGCTTGTCCATATGTCATGCTCCTGTGTCGTAGAAGGGAGTGCGGCAAGCATTTCCTGGAGAAGGCTGAACCGCGCTGTCCCAGAAACGCTAACCCCGACTGGCGATGCGCGGCAGGGTCTGTCAGTACACCCCTCAGGGCTGGCCGGCGCTAGGGAAAGCTGCTGTGGACCCCTGCGCTGCCAGCCGCTTCGGCTCTTGACGGCCATACAGGGCTATACATCCCGCAGACTTGGTCACGTAACCGAAAAGCTGCCACTGCATTTGGGTTCAGTTACATATTTTGGGGGCTCCTGCGTGGATAGCATGAGGTGACCGGACAGAGCTGTCCGGCCAGATCGACGCAGAAGGAAGCCCATGGCAGCGGTTACGGTGGACGATATCCTCTCGGATCTCCCTCTGGGTTTCGCCAGCCTCATCCTCCGGCCTGCCCCGGCCGGCTCTGCGATCGAACGGTTCCTGATCGTGGACGCGGATGATGAAACGTCCGACGGCGGCGCAGCCTTTGTCCTGCTGATCGGCGTCCGCGGACGCTCGGCTTTGCCCGCTCTGCGGCGGCTCCTGAAGAATCCTCCGCCGGTGGTGGCCGTCAAGGGAAGGCGTGAAGAGCTCGCCGAAGCTGAAGAGCTGCTCCGCGATGCCGGCACGGGCCTGCTGCTGGTGGATCCGGGGGCCGACTGGGACCGGCTGCTGTCCATCGCCAAGGACCGCATCCAGCCGCGCAGCTACCAGAGCGAAGTGCTGACGCTGCTGGAAGAGGATCTGTTTGCCATCGCCCAGACCACCGCGAGGCTCACCTCCAGCCACGTGGTCATCGAAGACGCCGCGAACAAGGTGCTGGCATACTCCACTGTTTCGAACGACATCGACGAGCTGCGCAAGGCCTCCATCCTCGCCCGGCGCGGTCCGCGCAAGTACGAGCTGCTGCTGAAGGACCTGGGCGCCTACCGTGAACTGCACAGGACCCGGCTGCCCGTGCGGGTACCGGCCCGGCCCCAGGACGGGCTGCGGGAACGCGTAGCCGTCACACTCTTCGCCGGGGACCGGATCATGGGCTACATCTGGCTCCAGGAAACCGGGGCGGGCTTCGGCGCGGACGTTGAACACGTGCTCACCGGATCTGCTGCACGGGCCTCCGCCGAGCTGATCCGTTTCCGCAACCAGCAGTCCGTCCACATGCGCGAAGACCGCATTGCGCGGCTTCTGTCAGGACCGGCAGAAGCCGCGGCCAGTGCACACAGTGAGAACATCCCCGTTGAGCGCCCGGCCGCGTTGATCCTGATAGGAATGTCCGCTGCCGATGCCCAGGCCGACGACGCAGCACTGAAACACGGCGAACTGGCCAATCTGGCGTCCATCCACGCGGCCGCCTACAAGGCGTCCGCCGTCGTGGGCCAGTTCAAGGGCGACACCGCCGTGATTGTCCCTGGCCTGCAGTCAACCGCCGCCGAGCCCGGGCTGCGGAGCCTGGCCGAATCCATCGTCCGGGATGCGGGCAAGCACCTCGGCATCAGCCCGTTCGCAGCCGTCGGTCCGGTGGTCCCGGACCTGCTGTCCATCCACTCCATAACCCGCATTACCGAAGCCCTGCTGAGTTGCGTCGGCACGTCCCCGGATACGGCCGTGGCCACCGTGGACGACTTCGAGGCAGAGGTCCTCTTCCGCGAGGCAGTCCAGAACTTCACGTCCTCCACCTTCCGGCACCGCGGCCTTTCCGCTCTGCTGCGGCAGGACGCCGAACTCGCGGAAACCCTGCACGCGTACTTCGACGCATCACTCGACGTCGCGGAGTGCGCCAGCAGGATGGGGCTGCACAAGAACACCGTCTACTACCGGATCAGCAAGGCATCCCGGGCGACCGGCCTGAACTTCGGCGACCCCCGGGACTCGCTGGTGGCACTGCTCCATATCCAGGAATGGGCCGGCACACATAAAGAACAACTGGGCAGGAAATGACCACAGCACTCAAGGCACCGCCATTGGGCCCGATGCTGGACGACATCGTCCGCAGCCACAGGCCACACCGGGTATCCGGGTCCGTCCCGGCCAACATCCCCCTTCTTGCAGCCGTCCCCTTCAACAGGTTCGGGATCGCCGTTGCCACCGCTTCCGGCGAGGTGTTCAGTTCCGGCGATGCGGACGTTCCGTTCTCCATCCAGAGCATCTCCAAGGTGTTCACCCTGGCCATGGCGCTCCGGGGCGACAGCTCAGGAACACTGTGGTCCCGCGTGCTGCGCGAGCCCTCCGGCACCTCGTTCAACTCCCTCGTCCAGCTGGAACTGGAGCACGGCATCCCGCGGAACCCCTTCATCAATTCCGGCGCCCTGGTGGTCACGGACCACCTGATGGAAGAAACGTCCGACGCCGCCACCCAGGTGTTGCGGTTCCTCACCGCCCAGGCGGCCAGCACCGGGCCCTTCATCGATGAGGCCGCCGCAGCCGGCGAGCTCGCCGGCAGCAGCCGCAACCTGGCGCTGGCGCACTTCCTGAAGGATTTCGGCAACCTGAACCGGACCGCGGAATCCGTGGTGGAAAACTACGTCCGCCAATGCTCCATCATGATGACCTGCGTGGAACTCGCCAAAGCCGGACTCTTCCTCGCCCGGGACGGCCAGGGAGCGGGCGGAACCGTCGTGTCCCCCAGTGATGCGAAACGCATCGGCTCCATCATGCTGACGTGCGGCATGTACGACGCCGCGGGCGAATTCGCCTACCGCGTGGGCCTCCCCGGAAAAAGCGGTGTGGGCGGCGGGATCCTCGTCATCGTGCCAGGCGAATGTGCCATCTGCGTCTGGAGTCCGCGGCTGGATGCCAAAGGAAACTCGCTGGCCGGCACTGCCGCCCTCGCCGACCTTTCCGACCGCACCGGCTGGTCCGTCTTCTGACCTGGCGGGCACAGAGCCCGGCTTGCCTTCCCCTGACCCAGCTAGACCTTCCCTGATCGAAAGGATCAACCATGCCCATCAACCCCAATGACGCGGTTGTCGTAAACCAAGCCGACGGCGGCCACGCGCACGCCTCTGAGAGTGCGTTGCACGCGGAGGACAAGGGCTACCACAAGAACCTCAAACCGCGGCAGATCCAGATGATCGCCATCGGCGGCGCAATCGGCACCGGCCTGTTCCTCGGCGCCGGCGGCAGGCTGAACGCCGCCGGCCCGTCCCTGGTCATCGCCTACGCCGTCTGCGGCTTCTTCGCGTTCCTCATCCTGCGGGCCCTGGGCGAACTCGTACTGCACCGCCCCTCATCAGGCTCGTTCGTCTCCTACGCCCGCGAATTCTTCGGCGAGAAAGCCGCGTTCGTCTCCGGCTGGTTCTACTGGATCAACTGGGCCACCACCACCATCGTGGACATCACCGCCGCCGCCCTGTACATGAACTTCTTCGGCCACTACATCCCCTGGATGGCCGAGGTCCCGCAGTGGGCCTGGGCCCTGATCGCCCTCATCGTGGTCCTCGCCCTGAACCTCGTCTCCGTCAAGGTCTTCGGCGAACTCGAATTCTGGTTCGCCCTGATCAAGGTCGCCGCCCTCGTCGTCTTCCTCGTCGTCGGCACCTACTTCGTCATCTTCGGCACCCCCGTCGACGGCCAGCCCGTGGGCCTGAGCCTCCTCTCGGACAACGGCGGAATCTTCCCCAACGGCCTGCTCCCCATGATCATCCTGATGCAGGGCGTCCTGTTCGCCTACGCCTCCATCGAACTCGTCGGCACCGCCGCCGGCGAAACCGAAAACCCCGAAAAGATCATGCCCAAGGCCATCAACTCCGTGGTCTTCCGCATCGCGGTCTTCTACGTCGGCTCCGTCATCCTCCTCGCCCTCCTGCTGCCCTACACCTCCTACGAAAAGGGCGTCAGCCCGTTCGTGACATTCTTCGGATCCATCGGCATCCAGGGCGTGGACGTCATCATGAACCTCGTGGTCCTCACCGCCGCGCTCTCCTCCCTGAACGCCGGCCTATATTCCACCGGCCGCATACTCCGCTCGATGTCCGTGAACGGTTCGGCCCCGAAGTTCGCGGGCCGGATGAACAAAGCCGGCGTCCCCTACGGCGGCATCGCCATCACCGCCGGAGTATCCCTCCTCGGCGTCCCGCTGAACTACCTCGTGCCCGCCCAGGCCTTCGAGATCGTCCTGAACGTGGCATCCGTGGGCATCGTCATGACCTGGGCAACCATTGTGCTCTGCCAGATCCAGCTCCACCGCTGGGCCGACAAAGGCTGGCTCAAGCGCCCGTCGTTCCGGATGTTCGGCGCCCCCTACACCGGCTACCTCTCCCTGCTCTTCCTCGCCAGCGTCCTGATCATGGTCTTCATCGACTCGCCGCTCACCATGCTCGTCACCGCCATCGCCTGCGTACTGATGGTGTTCGGCTGGTACGCCTGCCGCCAACGGATCCGCGAAATCGCCGAAACCCGCGACGGCTTCACCGGCACAGCCCCCGTCATCGCCAACCTGCCGGCGGAGACCTTCAGATAAGCCCGCACCGTCCTCTCAGCGCATCCAAACCAGTCCGAACAGCCAAAGAAAGCCCATGACAACGGAAACCGAAGCAACCCTGACCGCATCCCGCACCCTCCCCGCCGCCGTCGTAATTCCCGATCAAGGTTCCGGGCAGGCCTGGCATCCGGACGCATCCCACGCAGGCAGCCGCCCCGCCCTGAAGTCGGCCGGGCACGTGATTGTTGATTCGCTGGTGGCCCACGGTGTGGAGCGCACCTATGTGGTTCCCGGCGAAAGCTTCCTGGACGTCCTGGACGGACTGCACAGCTCGGAGATTGAAACGATCGTCTGCCGGCACGAGGGCGGCGCCTCCTACATGGCCGAGGCCGACGGGAAGATGCACCAGCGCCCGGGCATAGCGATGGTGACCCGCGGGCCCGGCGCAGCCAACGCGCATGTGGGGCTGCACACCGCGTGGCAGGACTCCACCCCTATGCTGCTGTTCGTCGGCCTGATCCCGTTCGCGCACCGGGACCGGGAGGCGTTCCAGGAGTTCGACATCAAGGCCTGGTTCGATACCGGCGCGAAGCGCGTGATGGTCCTTGACCATGCGGAACGGGCGTCCGAGATCGTGGCCGAGGCGATGTTTGCTGCGATGAGCGGACGGCCGGGTCCGGTGGTGGTGGGCCTCCCGGAGGACATCATCCGGCAGCAGATCGACCCGGGGCTGCACCCCGCCATCCCCGTGGCGGCCGGCGGCATGAGCAGCACAGACGCCGCCGCCCTGGGGGCTGCGCTGGCAGAATCCAGCAAGCCGCTCTTTGTCACCGGCGGCAACGACTGGACTCAGGAAGCGGCGGACCAGCTGACGGGATGGCTGGAACGGCACCGCATCCCGGCGGCAGCTGAGTGGCGGACGCAGGGAACGGTCTCGTTTGATTCCCCGTCTTATGTGGGCCCCATTGGCTACGGCCGCCCCCGTCCCACGTACGACCTGCTCGAGGAAACGGACCTGCTGGTGTTTGTGGGGACCGTGCCGGGCGACGTGATCACGGACGGATTCGTGTGCCGGCAGGACTGGAACAAGAAGAACTTCCTGGTCGCAGCCGACCCCTCACTCCGTGGCCGGTCGGGGCCCGTTTCACGGCAGATTCTGGCCAAGCCCGAGGCCTTTGTCCGTGACCTGGTGGGCATCGACCTCCCGGTGAAGGAAGAGTGGAAAGCGTGGACGGACCGGATGCGGGGCGAGCAGGAGCGGTTCGCCGCACTACCCGCGGCGGCGCCGGCAGCGGGGCAGGCACGGATGGACACTTTGATGGCTAACCTGGTGCCCAGGCTGCCGGAGGACTCCCTGGTGACGTTCGGCGCGGGCGAGCACACCAACTGGGCCCACCGCTACTTCCCCACACGCCGCTACGCCTCCATGATCAGCGCCCGTAACGGCTCCATGGGCTACTCGGTGCCTTCGGCCATCGCGGCATCACTTGCCGAACCCGGGCGCCGCGTGGTCACCATCGCAGGGGACGGGGAGTTCCTCATGAACGGCCAGGAGCTGGCCACCGCGGCCCAGTACGGTGCCACGCCGCTGGTGATCGTCATGGACAACCAGGAATACGGCACCATCCGCACCCACCAGGAGCGGCACTACCCCTCACGCGTGTCCGGGACCCAGCTGAAGAACCCGGACTTCGGCCTGATGGCCCGGGCTTTCGGCGGTTTCGGGATCACTGTCACCGAGGACTGCGACGTTCCCGCCGCACTGGACGCCGCCCTTGCGGCCATCGATGAAGACGGCGTCTTTGCCCTCATCCATCTCATCGTGGAACAGCGGGTTAAGGCTTACTGAGCCAAGCAGAGAGAGCAGCGGTCGACGGCGGGACATCCCGCCGTCGTCCGCTGTTTTCCGCGGCGGACGCTATTTTGTCATTTCCTCTTGATCCGCGTGCCGTATCTCTATGAGCCACAACGTATCGCCCTCAACGCGGTCCAGCTCATCCGATGCGAAGTACGCGTGGCCGGTCAACAAACCGGATCTGTCGACCTTCACGTAGCCGACCCGCAGCAGCCTTTCTGCGGTGTGGCGGGGCAAATTGGAGGTCGCAGCAAATCCATCGATCACGGTGTTGACGAGGCCTCCTGTCTCGGGGTCGGTTTGGCCGTCCGACGTCACTGCCTCCGGATCACCCATTTTCAGGGCCTCGACCTTGCCGATCTTCTTCCCATCCGACGCTACGACGTGCATTCCTTCACGCACCTGCTCGATGACCGCCATGATCTTCTCCCTCATACACGCAACCGCTGAGTGCAAACCAGTGTAGGACTGACGTGCAGCCAGTGATAGAGGCGGGCTAATAGCCCCAATCACAGGGGAGCGCCCAGAGAGCAGCGGGAAGGCCGGGAGGACACATTTCGGGGAGTATTGCGGCAGGCATCGGCTACCGGGGCCGCCGTGTACTTTATGCCTTCGGCAGGCGAAGGGGCTGGTACGGGTAGCGTCGATGGCGTCCAGCGCGATGCCCTCGGGCTCGGAGCGGAGGTCCCAGACCGAGGCCTCGATGCCGGCGGGCAGCGGCTGCACCCTGGCGAGGAGGTCCCGGTCGGGGAAAGTGAACGCTCCCAGGCCGCGAAAATGCTCATGGGCACCACGTTTCCGTAGCCAGGAGCGCCTGGCGGAATACCTCGCGGCGCGGGCACAGTCCCCGGCTTCACCTTCCGCCAGAACCTGCGTGCGTTCGGCGGCGAGATCGAAGAGTAGCCGGTGCTTCGGTGGAGCTGACGTGCTCTTATTCCTTGGACTCTTCCGTCACTTCGGTGGGAGAGGCGCCTTCGGCGGCGGTCTCCGCAGGGCTCGCTGCAGCGAGCCCTCCAAGACATCCTCGATGATGTGGTCTCGCTGTTGATCCGTCCGACATTTATCCAAATATTCGATTAATTATTCGGCGAATATGGAGGTGTCGGAAATCGGTCCGAACGGCACCATTCGACACTGACCTGCGTGGATAGAGCCCAAGCCTTCGCCGGCAATTGCTGGGCCGCCCTAAGGGCCGGTTTTCAGCCAACGCACGCCTTAGGTCCGCCGCAGTTTCGGGCGTACAGTCCGTTAGTAAGCTCCCTTACAAATTTGTGGGGCAGTGTCTTAGGGCGTTGGCCCTACTGGGGAAGGGACTGCCATGAAACACAATTCTGCGCATCTTGGGTCACAAAAGCACACTTCGAGGGTATTTCGCCGTCGAACAGCAGCAGGCGGCGCAACCGGCGTTGTTTTCTTGGCCGCGGCCTTACTGTTGCAGCAGGTGCCGGCCTTCGCGGCCACCCCGGTCAATTTAGGCACCGCCACCTCCTACTCCGTGCTTGCCGGCACCACAGTGACCAACACTGGTCCCACTACACTCCAGAGGGACCTGGGCGTCAGCCCAGGGACTACGATCACCGGGTTTCCGCCAGGCAATTCGGCCGGAGCCACCCACGCAGCAGATGCAGTGGCCCAGCAAGCGCAGTCAGACGTGACCATTGCCTACAACAACGCCGCAGGCCAACCGTTGACTACCAGCGTTACGGGCGACCTGGTGGGCAGGACCCTGACGGAAGGCGTCTACGGGTCCACTTCCTCGTTGGGACTCAGCGGGCAGCTCACTCTTGACGGCCAAGGCAATCCCAACTCCGTATTTGTCTTCCAAGCAGCTTCGACGCTAATCACCGCTTCGGCCAGCAGTATCATCCTGACCAACAGCGCCCAAGCCTGCAACGTGTTCTGGCAGGTTGGCAGCTCAGCTACTTTGGGCACCGCCTCAAGTTTCAAAGGGACCATTCTTGCCCTCACGTCGATAACTGTCGAGACCGGCGCAACAGTAGAGGGGCGGGCACTGGCCCGTAACGGGCAGGTCTCACTGGATACGAACGTGTTTACCAGTCCTTCCTGCGCCACAACGACTGCAACTGC
Organism: Pseudarthrobacter sp. NIBRBAC000502772; assembly: GCF_006517235.1. Classification (NCBI taxonomy): domain Bacteria; kingdom Bacillati; phylum Actinomycetota; class Actinomycetes; order Micrococcales; family Micrococcaceae; genus Pseudarthrobacter; species Pseudarthrobacter sp. NIBRBAC000502772. The sequence continues at coordinate 4,772,861 of NZ_CP041188.1, read as the reverse complement.
GACAACGACTGCAACTGCGACAGAGACTGCCGCTGCGACGACGTCTGCGACGACGACCCCAAGCCCTTCACCGACGGCAACTGACACCACCACGCCGCGGGCTAACGAGACGGAATCCACCCCCTCTGCATCGGCAGTGCCACTGGCCGACACGGGCGGGCTGGGCAGGAACAAGGGCACCAACATTGACACGGCGGTAAGTCCGTCAAACGGAGGCCTGGCGGTTTTCGGCGCAATCGCTGCCGCTCTTGCAGTAACCACAGCAATCGTATTTGCCGTCAGGCCGGTAGCCGGTAGGCGTCGGAGCAGTCAGGAGTAGAGGCTTGCGGCGGGGATCTGTTCCAAGCGGCCGGCACCTCCGCACGCCGGGCCCGGCGCACCTGGTGGGGCGTTCGTCGTCGGCCGGGCGCGCTCGTGCTGGAAAGCGGAAGGCGAGGACCGTGGGCAGGGCGGCGGTGGTCCGCTCGCTCGTTGGTGGGGTATCGGTGGCCGCAGTGCTTTTGGGGTGGGGGTCTTCACCGACAGTTACAACGAGTCCGCAAACTTCCGCCCCACCGCAGTCCTTCCTCGCCGCAAGCCCGCCTAACAATGCACTGGAGGAGGCCGACGCTTCCTCTACTGGCTCACCGCCATTGCACATCACGTATGGGGCGGTGGAGATGGATCAAGCCGTCCTGCCGTTGTCTCCGACTGAGCAGGAGACGAGCCTCGGTTCCATCGTTCCTCCACACACCGCGGACGCCTACTGGCTTACCCCGTACGGGGTCCCTGGCGCCTGGTCCACTAACACCACCTACATCGTTGGGCACAGCTGGGAGGGGCGGGCGTCCCCATTCAACAACATCAGTTCCCTGTCACAACCTGGTGATGTATTGACCGTCACCACGGCAGAAGGACCGGTCCACTACAAAATCGATCGGGTCACCACGGAGTACAAGGACACCCTGAAGGACAGCGCGATCTGGGACAAGGCGCCGGGCCGTCTCGTCCTGATCACGTGTCTTACGGAAGACCTATGGGGGAAAAACATCATCATTCAAGCCAGCCCGCTGCCTGCCGCGTAGCAACAGGGCGGATCCGCTATCGGCATTCCGGGGGCCGTGGGGAGCTTTAGGGCTGTGGTCCCGGCGCGGCTTAGGCCGGTTTCAACTGCTCTCGGTTGCTCAAGGCTCATTGTGTGTCCAAGAGGCGCTCGCCGGACTCCACTTCCGACTCTCGCCTTTTGCCCAGCGACAGCCTGGGCGTCGCGGCAACGAGGAGGGCAGCCACGGCCACCGCCGCGCTCAGGATCAGGCCCGGCCGGTACTGTTCCAGCATCGCGGCGGCATCGACGGCGGCACCCGCCTCGGGCGCATTGCCGTGACCGCTCACCATCGCCGTGGTGACGGCCAGCACCAGGGCGGCACCGACCTGGGTGCTGGTCTGGATCAGGCCTGCGGCCAGGCCTTGCTCGGAATCCCGGATGCCAGCAGTGGCCTGGACGTTGATGGACGGGAAGGCCAGGGCGAAACCGACGCCCAGCAGCAGGACGGACGGCAGAATGTCGGTCACGTAATTGGGCGAGGTGCCCACGCGAAGGAACAGCACGTATCCGAGCGTCAACGCCGCCAGCCCGGTCAGGATCAGCCGCGGGGCGCCGAATCTCTCGATCAGCCGGTCCGCGAAGGGTGCGCTCGAGGCAACCAGCAGGCCGGTCGGGAGCAGCGCCAGGGCCATGCCAAGGGGGCTCCAGCCCAGCGCGGACTGCAGATAGAGCGTCAGGATGAACTGGAAACTCAGGTATGAACCGAACAGCCCCACGGCACTGAGGTTGGCCCGGGCAACCCAGCCTTCCCTGAGGATGCTGAACCGGATCAGGGGGTGTTTGACGCGGTTTTCGATCACGGCGAACGCTGCCAGCACCGCGGTGGAGGCCACGAATCCGGCGATAGTTGCCACAGATCCCCAGCCGTTCCCCGGCGCCGCTACCAGCGTGTACACCAGCCCCAGCATGCCTCCCGCGAGCGTGATGGCGCCCCAGACGTCATGCCCGCTCTCGGGTTCCCCGTCTGGGGCCTGGCCTGCGGCTCCGTCCCGGGGGATGTACCTCAGGCCAAGGATCACGACGGCGACTGCCACCGGAACGGAGACCAGGAAGGTCCAGCGCCAGCTCAGGGAGGTCATGAGGCCTCCCACAACCAGGCCGAGGGAGAATCCGCTGGCGCCGAACGTGGTGAAGATGGACAAGGCGCGGTTGCGTTCGCGCCCCTCCGCGAAGCTGGTGGTGATGATCGAGAAGGCAGCGGGAGCCGTGAATGCAGCGGCCAGGCCCTTGACGAAACGGGTGGCGATCAGCAGGGCCGGGTCATCCACCAGTCCGCCGAGCAGGGATGCGGCGGCGAAGACGCTGAGCGCAATCAGGAAGATGCGCCGCCGGCCGAGCAGGTCCGCCATCCGTCCGCCGAGCAGGAGCAGGCTTCCGTAGCCGAGCACGTAGGCGGAGACGATCCACTGGAGGGATTCGGTTCCGAGATTAAGTTCTGTGCCGATCGAGGGCAGGGCCACACCGACCATTGATACGTCCAGTGCGTCGAGTGCCAGGACGGTGCACAGGACCAGGAGGAGCATCCATTGTGCACCGGTCCAGCGCACGGCTGTAAGCCGGCCTCCGGCTGATCTTTCAAGGGTGGAAGTTGAAGTCATGGCTACAACTTATATGACACGTCATTGAATGACAAGGAATATTATGACGTGGACTTTTAATTCGTCATGAACTAGAATCGCTGCATGGCAAAACCGCAGGACCAGCAGCTGGTTGAGCAATGGCGCAGCATCCAGACAACGTACTTCCATACCGCCGGGGCGCTGGACCGTGCGCTGGAGTCGAAGTTCAGCATCGGCCTGACGGAGTTTGAAATCCTGGACCTCGTGGCCGAAAGCACCGACGCGGCATGCCGCATGAAGCAACTCGGTGAGCGCACGCCGATGACCCAGAGCGCCATGTCCAAGGTGGTGGACCGGCTCGACAAAGCCGGACTGATTTCCCGCAAGTCCTGCGAAGATGACCGGCGCTCGCTGTTCCTGGAACTCACCGACGCCGGCCGCGCACTCCACCGGCAGGCCGCCGTCGAACACCGCGCCCTGCTGAGGGAAAACCTGGCCAAAGACTAACCCTCAGCCCTTGCCGTCCTGGCTGGGCTCGTCCTCGTCCGAGGTTGCGGATTTGATGGGGCGCGTCAGCGATCGTCGGGAAGCTCGCCGCCGGCTGCGAATCCCATAAGAAGTCCGGGCCGAACGTGGCCACCCGGTGTCAAGGCCGCTTGACATGGCCCGGCCGGCTCTTTCTTGTCAGGCCTGGGTTGTCCTCCCTGGCCGGCGGTACCGGCTTGCAAACGTGGGCGGCGCAGGCTGGGGGATATTGGAGAGATCCGCGCCAGTCCGCCGTCGTCGTAATTCCAGAGCGAGGGCTTCCTGTCCGCGGGCCATTGCCCAACGGTGATTTGCGGAAAAGGCGGGCCTGAGCAGCCAGCTCAACCGACGCAGTAGCGGTTTTGCCGCACTGACCCGCCAGTCATAGGTGACAACCGTTTCTGGCCCGTCCTGTTCGAAGGTCCAGCGTCCGGTGCCGTTGAGGTCACCGTGCGCGGAGATTGCGAATCCATGCTCCGTGATGGGCTCGGTGACGGTGAGCCGCCACTTCAGGGTGTACGGCAGCCAACCCTTGGTATGTAGGGAGAACGCCTTTCCACTGCCATCCGGGTTGCCTGGATCGAGTGGCACAACAGCCAAATACACCGAGGGCCACCAGCGGGCCAGTGTTCCGGCATCGCCCAGAATGTCCATAACCTCGTGCAGGGTCCCGGCGACGCGCCAGACGGTCAGGAATTCGTAGTCGATGCTGCTTTTGGAATTGCCGCCCATGGCTGCCTCCACGGCAAGGATGGATAGTTGACCCAGAGTACTCACGTCGCTCCACGTGGTCAACGATCAGGTTCCGCATGCTTTAGCGGGACGTTTGCCCGCTGACCGCCTATGTCAGCGGTCAGCAACAATTCCTCGACGCGCGCGATTTAGACTGCACCCATGTCTGAAACTGAACGAACCACAGACCCGGTCTTCGAGGCTGCCTACGAGGCCGCACAAAAGAGCCTCCAAGAGGGCGGCATCCCGATCGGTGCTGCCTTGGCCCGAGGCGGGGTGGTCATTGCCAGCGGCCACAACAAGCGTGTCCAGCATGGCGATCCCATCGCCCACGGCGAGATGTCTGCTCTGCGGGCTGCCGGACGCCAGAAGAGCTACCGGGACACAACCCTCTACACAACCCTGGCGCCGTGTGCGATGTGTACGGGGACCATCATCCAATTCAAGATTCCGCGCGTGGTGGTGGGCGAGGCCGAGACGTTCCCCGGCGAATTCGAACTTCTCCGCTCACGCGGCGTCGAAGTGGTGGTGTTGAATGATGCCCGATGCGTCGAGATGATGCGCACCTTCCAGGACGAACACCCTGAACTATGGGCCGAGGACATCGCCGAGTAAGGACCTCGCTGCACACCTTCGCAGCCTGGTTGCAACCTTTGAAGTTCTAGCATGGGGGCCAGGACGAAGACGTCTGTTTTCCAGAGGAGTGACCATGACTGTTTATGTACAGCCCGGCCAATCAGGATCCAAGGTCCAGTTCAAGGACCGCTATGAGAACTGGATCGGCGGAGAATGGGTGGCTCCAACGACCGGCCAATACATCGAGAACGTTTCCCCGGTGAACGGAAAGCAATTCACCGAGGTGGCACGTGGCGCCGCCGCGGACGTTGAGCTCGCACTCGATGCCGCGCACAAAGCCGCACCGGCGTGGGGCAAGGCTTCGGCCACAGAGCGCGCCGCCGTGCTGAACAAGATCGCCGACCGGATCGACGCGAACCTTGAGATGCTCGCCGTCGCCGAATCGTGGGACAACGGCAAGCCCATCCGCGAAACGTTGAATGCGGACATTCCGCTCGCTGCGGACCACTTCCGCTACTTTGCCTCCGCCATCCGCGCCCAGGAAGGCCGGCTGTCCCAGCTCGACGACGACACCACGGCATACCACTTCCACGAACCCCTCGGCGTCGTGGGCCAGATTATCCCGTGGAATTTCCCCATCCTGATGGCCGTCTGGAAGATGGCTCCTGCCCTGGCGGCCGGCAACGCGGTGGTGCTCAAGCCCGCTTCCAACACCCCGGCCTCCATCCTGGTCCTGGCGGAACTCATTGCGGACCTGCTGCCTGCGGGCCTGCTGAATATCGTCAACGGCTTCGGGGCGGAAGTGGGTAAGCCGCTGGCCTCCAGCCCGCGGATCCGCAAGATCGCGTTCACCGGCGAGACCTCCACGGGGCGCCTGATCAGCCAGTACGCCAGCCAGAACCTGATCCCGGTCACCCTGGAACTCGGCGGCAAGAGCCCGAACATCTTCTTCAACGATGTTGCCGAATCCAACGACGCGTTCTACGACAAGGCGCTGGAGGGCTTCACCCTTTACGCCTTCAACCAGGGCGAAGTCTGCAGCAGCCCCTCCCGTGCCCTCGTCCAGGACGGTATCTACGATTCCTTCATGGCTGATGCCGTGGCCAGGACAGAACAGATCATCCAGGGCAACCCGCTGGATACCAACACCCAGATCGGTGCCCAGGCATCGGTGGGCCAGATGGAGAAGATCCTCTCCTACATCGACATCGGACTCGAAGAGGGCGCCAAAATCCTGGCCGGCGGTGCGCAGTCGGAGCTTGACGGGGACCTGGCCGGCGGTTTCTATGTCCAGCCGACCATTTTTGAGGGGCACAACTGGATGCGGATCTTCCAGGAGGAGATCTTCGGCCCGGTGGTCTCCGTTGCACGCTTCGGCGACTACAAGGACGCAGTCAGCATTGCTAACGACACCCTGTACGGCCTTGGCGCCGGCGTCTGGTCGCGCAACGGCAACGTGGCCTACCGTGCCGGCCGCGAGATCCAGGCCGGCCGGGTGTGGGTGAACAACTACCACGCCTACCCTGCCGGGGCAGCGTTCGGCGGCTACAAGTCCTCGGGCATCGGACGTGAAAACCACTCCATGATGCTGGACCACTACCAGCAGACCAAGAACCTCCTGGTAAGCCACTCAGAGAACAAGCTCGGCTTCTTCTAGAAGCAGCACCCTTGTCAGGCCCGCCCGCACCTGACCGCCCGCTGCACCATAACTACCGGTAGCAGCACAAAAGGCCCCGGGACGACGGCGGGACCTCCCGCCGTCGTACCCTGCTTGAGGGCACCACCGACAAAAAAGCGGCACCACGAAGGGACATCTGAATGACCAGAATGCTGATTATTGGCCCGCCCGGTTCGGGCAAGGGAACGCAGGCGGAACAGATTTCCGAACGCCTCGGCGTTGTGGCGATCTCCACCGGCGACATCTTCCGCGCCAACGTCAAGGGCGAGACCCCGCTGGGCGTGGAGGCGAAAAAGTACATGGACAACGGGGATTTCGTTCCGGACAGCGTCACCAACGAAATGGTCAGGTCGCGCCTCAGCGAGGATGACGTGGACGCCGGCTTCCTCCTGGACGGCTACCCCCGGACCACGGCACAGGTGGACTATCTTGACTCAATCCTGGCCAACGGTGACCAGAAGCTCGACGTCGTCCTGCAGCTGACCGCTGACGACGAGGAGCTGGTCACGCGCCTGCTGGGCCGTGCCAAGGAAACCGGCCGGAGCGACGACACGGAAGCCGTCATCCGGCACCGGCTGGACCTGTACCACGAGCAGACCGAGGCCGTGGTGGCCAAGTATGCCGGCCGCGGCATCCTCGCCAGGGTTGACGGGATTGGCGGGGTCGGCGAGGTCACGGACAGGGTGATGAGCACGCTGGGAGATCTTCTTAAGGTCTCCGCCGTAATCGGACGGTAGTACCCAACCGCCTGCACCGCTGACGAGTAGCGGTGATCGAGCCTGTCGGAAACCACCACCGGAATCCGACAGGCTCGACCTGGCTGTACGGGCGAACGCACGGCTCGTCGCCGTCATCGCTCGATGGGGGACGACAAGGCCAATTCCTGGGTGCGGCTATGCGGGGGCCAGAGCCCGCACCGAGTTCCGTTCCACGGTGGGACAGTGGATTTTTGTGGGGTCAGCGGCCGGTGCTTCTTCAAGGCCCAGGAGCATCCGCACTCCGGCTGCGCCCAGTTCGTAGTGGGGGAGAGCGACGGTGGAAAGCGGGGGTCGGACGTGGGCGGCGATGACTTCCTGGTTATCGAATCCCACCACTGCTATGTCCTCGGGGATGGAGAGCCCGTGCTCGCGAAGCCCGTCGTATAGCCCCATCGCCATTCGGTCGTTGTAGCAGTACACGGCAGTGGCTTCGCGCTTGAGGAGTTCCTCGGTCGCCCCGTACCCGCCTTCCTGGTCTGGGTAGGCTTCCAGGACCAGGCCCGCGTCGAACGGGATGCCTTCCGCTTCCAGCGCTTCCCTGTAGCCCTGGAGTCGTCCGTCCTTAGCCGGGGCCGGGATGGTGGCGTTGATGAAGGCGATCCGGCGGTGGCCGTGTTTCAGCAGGATCTCCGTGGCTGAACGGCCGCCCTGTACTTCATCCGGGACCACGGCCCGGGAGCCTGGTTCCGTGGAAAAGCAGTTGACGAGGACGAAGTCCGACTCCTTCAGGGAGGCCGGGATGTCCGTGGGCCGGTGGAACCAGGTGGAGTAGAGGATTCCGCGCACCTTGTATTCAAGCATCATGGCAATCGCGTCCGTCTCGAGCTCGCGGTTGCCTTCGGTGTTGGCGATGAGAAGGGCGTAGCCGTGCTTCCAGGCTTCATCCTGGGCGCCGTGGATGATCTGGCCGGCAAAAGGGGTGGTGGCAATGGCATCGGCCACGAGCCCGATGAACCGCGAACTCCCGCTGACCAGGGTTTGCGCCATGGCGTTCGGCCGATAGCCCAGGTCCCGGATGGCGTCCCGCACGCGCTGGCGGGTTTCGTCGGATATCCGGGCAGTCTTTTTCTTGTTCACTACAAGGGAGACGGTGGCAGTCGAAACGCCGGCGGCCTCGGCTACCTGCCGGAGCGTGACGGGTTGAGGGCGCCCGGGACGTTTGAGGGGTGCAGCCGCACCCAGCGGTGTGACCGAACTATTCTCCTGCGAATTCATGAGCCCTCCTTGAGGAGTATATCCGGCTGTTCCTGCTGTCATCCCTTGCTCCCACCGCTCTCCAAGCCCTGGATCATGGCTTTGTTCAGCACGAGGAAGACCAGCAGCAGGGGCGTGATGGTGATGCAGACGGCGGCAAACGTGGCCGTCCAGTCCGTCTTTCCCATGGCGCCGATGTAGTTCTGCAGGCCCAGTGGAATGGTCTTCAGTTCTTCGGAAAGGACGAAGGTGTTGGCGAAGATGAAATCGTTCCAGATGAAGATGCTGTTGACCAGGACGACCGTCACGACCGTATTTACCGAAAGGGGCAGCGTGATGAGTCCGAAGATCCGGTAGGGACCTGCTCCGTCAAGGGACGCGGCCTCGTACGTTTCCCGGGGGATGTATTCAAAGAACGACGAGAAAAGGTAGATCGACATCGGAAGGGCGAAGCCGGCCAGGGGAATGATCATCGACGGGTAGGTGTCGAGCAGGTTGATGGTTGAGTAGTCGATGAAGAGCGGCACGAGGGCGATCTGGACGGGCACGATGATGCCGACCAGGAAAAGGCTGCGGACGAACTTGCTGAACCGGAACCCGAGGACCTGCAACGCATAGGCTGCCATCATTCCCAGCAGCACAATCAGGACATTGGCTCCCATGGTGACGATGAAACTGTTCAGGATGTTCAACCAGAGGTTGCCCGTCTCGAAGGCGCGGGCGTAGTTATCCCACGTCAGGGACTTTGGCAGTGCGAAGGGGTCGCCGGTCGCGAAGTCGTGTTCGGTGCGGAGGCTGGTGATGAAAAGCCAGGCGAGGGGGTAGACCTGCACGATGACGATGAGGGCGATGAGCACTCTTGACAGGGTGCTGTGGAGGCTGGGCGGCTTGCGGCGGCGGAGCGGCGGCAGGCTGTCTGATGGGACTGCCACAGGCCTGGTGATCGGAGCTGCCGGCGCGGTCATGCGTCCGCCTTTCGTTTGAGCAGGAAGAGGATGAGCCCGACGGCCACCAGGCACTCGACGACGATGAATACGGCGATGGTGCTGGCGTATCCGAAATCGGTGCTCGAGAAGGCCGTCTTGTACATGTAGGTGGTCAGCAGCTCCGAGGACTGTCCGGGGCCGCCGTTGGTCATGAGGTAGGGGATGTCGAAGCCGCGCAGGCCGTAGGTGGTTGCCATGATCGTGGTGGTGATCCAGACGGGCATGATGTGCGGGAAGCGGATCTTGGTGAACAGTTGCCACCGCGAGGCGCCGTCGAGGCGGGCCGCCTCCTCAAGTTCCTGCGGGACGGACAGCAGCGCCGCGTAGATGATGAGCATGTACAGGCCGGTGAACCGCCACCCTTCCGGAGCCGATACTGCGGTGAGGACGGTGTTGATGTCCGAGAGCCACGGCCGTTCAAGGGCGCCGAGGCCGATCCAGTGCAGGAGCTGGTTGAGCAGGCCAACCGGTTCGATCGAGTAGATGCGCACGAAGAGGAACGCGATGGCCACGGTGGAGATCACCGCCGGCAGCAGGTAGAGGGTCTTGATGAGCTCGCGGCCGCGTCGCATCGAGGTGAGGAGGCTGGCCACGAGCAGGGCACCGCCGAGCTGCAGCACCAGGCAGATGGCCAGATATCCGAGGGCGTTGAAGAAGGAGCGCCAGAAGATGTCGTCTGCGGTGAGCATCCGCACGTAGTTGGCGAGCCCTACGAACTCCATGTCGCTGATGCCGTTCCAGGAGAAGAAGCTGAGGAACAGCGACTGCACGATGGGGAACAGCACGGCGACGCAGTACAGGAGCAAGGGTGGGAGCAGGAACACCAGGACGGAAAGTCGTGACCTGTTGGGGAGCATGGCTAGGCCTTTCGGGTGGGGGCCGCAGCCGCAGCCCCCACCGCTGTGATTACTTGAAGAACTTCGGGGCGTTCTGCGCGATGGTGCTGTCCATCGTGCTGGTGAACTGTTCGGGCGTGATGTTGCCCTGGACGAGGAGCACTAGCTCCTGCTGCAGCCGGCCGTTGGTTGTCGGGTCAAGCTGAGTGTCCCACGGCATGGCCTGCTTGCCCCCGAGGTCGTTGGCCTTCTCCAGGGCCTTCTTGTACAAGGGCGTGGCGTTGGCCGGCAGGGCGGTCTCCACATTGGTGGTCGGCGAGAGCGCACCGGTGGCCGCGTACTCGGCCGGGTACTTCTTCAGCGCGAACTTCAGGAAGTCGCTGACCAGCGGGTCGTAGGTCTTGGAGTTGACGGCCATTCCAATGCCCGACGGCGACACGAACTCGTTTGCCGCCGTGACGGATCCTGCAGTGGTGGGCAGGGTGAAGAAATCGATGTCCTCGCGCACTGCAGGGTTCAGCTTGTCCGTGGCCAGGCTGGGCAGTTCCCAGGTGCCGATGTTGTACATCGCTGCCTGGCCGGAGGTGAACTGGTTCTGGGCGTCGGAGTAGCCCTGGGATGAGAAGCCATCCTGGAAGCACTTGGCCTTGCCGAGCGCCGCCAGCCATTCGACGGTCTTCTGGCCTGCGGGGTCAGAGAACTTCGCTTCGCCCTTCTTGAGCTTCTGGATGAAGTCCGGCCCGGCTTCACGGAACGGCTGGTAGGCGACGTACCGCTCGAGCGGCCACTGGTCCTGGCCGTCGATGGCGATGGGGGTGATGCCGGCATCGCGCAGGGCGGTGCACATGGCGGGGATGTCATCGAGGGACTTCGGGACGGCGACCCCGGCCTTCTGCAGCAGGGCCTTGTTGTACCAGACGAACTCCAGCTCGAACTGGAACGGGATCATGTTCAGGGACCCGTCGTCGAACCGTTGGTAATCCAGCGCGCTGGGCCGGTAGTCGTCGTAGACGTCCAGGGACTTCAGCAGCTTTTCGGCGTCCACCATTTTGCCTTGTTTGACCAGCTGCTGGGCGAAGGGCGTGGCGTCGGTGTCGAAGAGCTCGGGGAGCTTGTTGGCCGCGGCCAGCGTCTCGAGCTTTTGGATGTAGGAGGGCCGGTCGGGAGTGGTGATGAGCTTCAGTTCGAAGCCCGGGTGGTCTTTGGCGTACTCGTCCGCCAGCTTCTTCATGATGTTGATGACGGCCCCGTCGGCTGGCCGCGAAAGCAGCCACGAGATTTCACGGGCCTTGATTTCCCCGGTGGGGCTGACGTTGGAAGGGTCACTGGACCCTCCGCCGCCGCAGGCTGTCAAAGCCAGGGCGGTGACGGCTGCGACAGCGGCAGCACGGAAGAGTTTTTTCATGAGGGCAATCTCCTTTGATTGGAACGGAGGATGAGGGTGGTGGTTATTTAGTTGTCGGTGCGCTGACGTATTTGAAGTTCAGTGACGGTGACGGATCCTTCGCCGGCGAAAACGCCGATCCGCCCCGCGGGCAAGTCGTAGATCCTGGTGCTGAGGGCCACCTGCCGGTCCAGGACGGCAACGCAGATGTCGCCGTCGACGATGACTTCCAGGGTGTGTTCGCCGGGGGAAAGGTCGCACGGGCGTTCCAGCTCGATGTGGAACGGAATGTCGCCGGAGACGTGCCATTGCGCGTCTCCGGTGCTGGTCCTTGGCCACCGGTCGAAGACCAGCCTGCCGCGCTTCGGTTCCAGGCGCAGCACGTAGGACTGGTCACCGTCCGGCCCTGAGCGCAGCAGCAGACCGCATTCCGTTGTCCCGGGGGCAATGTCCAGCACTGCCTTCGCGTAAAACTGGCCGGGCAGGTCTTCCTCCGAGACGACGGCGGTGTATCCGTCCGGGACGTTGAGCCGGGTGGGCAGTTCGTGTGCCAGGGACACCGGCACGTCCTCCCAGAAGCTGTCCACCAGTTCATCGGCGAAGGCGAACCCGAGCGTTCCGTCCGCATTTTGGCGGGCTTCCAGGACGGACATCGTGCCTGCCCACTGCCAGGGTCCGTCGTCGCGGTTGCCGTCCTTGCTGGCGATCCAGCCGAAAAAGAAGCGGCGCCCGTCCCGCTCCGCGGTCTTTGAGGCGTAGTAGGCGCGCCCGTCGATGCTGTCCAGGTCCGGTACCGTCCACGGGCCGTCGGGGCTCTTGGCCATGCGGTACCGGGTGGTGAACGATTCGGAGAACTCCGAGTAGACCATGTACCACCAGTCACCCCACGCGAAGACATCCGGGCACTCATGCGTGATGTAGCGGCGCGGATCCCAGAACGGTTCGGTGTGCCGCCAGTTCACCAGGTCATCGGACACACACTGCGCAATGACGCCGCGGCGGCGTTCAGGTCCTGCGGAGTGCCGTGCCGCCAGCAGCATCCGCCACTGGCCTGCCGCCTCATCCCGGAAGACGAACGGATCCCGCCAGTCCCCGGACTCATAGCCGTCCGGGGCGCCGAAAGTGAGCTCGGGGTGCTTCACCCAGGTCTGCATGCCATCGGTGCTGGTGGCCTGCATGACCAGTTGCAGTGGAACGCCGTCCGGTCCGAGGTTCCGTGGGTTCTGTCCCGTGTAGAACAGGCGGTGGTTGCCGCTTTCATCGACGACGACGCTGCCCGTGTAAGCGTTGAAGTCCAGATCGGTGTCGCTTCCGTGGTGGAGCGAAACACCCTGGTCCTCAAACTGCGTGAGGCCTTTGGTGGTGACAAGGTTCCACGACGTTCCCGGCTTCGGGTCTGAGCGGACCTCGTGAAGGTAGAAGAGCCAGAACTCCCCGTCCTTCTCGAAGGGGATAAGATCGCCAACCCATCCATCGGAGGGCTGGAAGAAGACTGAGCGTTTCATCGGCACTGATGTCCATTTCTGCTAAAACGTTTGATCACTTGTAATCTAGCCCCAATCGGAAACCTGATCAAGCGTTTTAGCAAAGTTTAGGTTTATTCTTTCGCTGGTCTTAATCCGGAGGATGCGGACGGCGCGGAAGCAGCCTCATACTTCCCCCGGACCTCCGGTTTCGGAAGCTTCGGACGACAGCGTACTGCCGGCCGACAGGAAGCTCCTGAGGGCCGGCAGCCTGGTTCAGGTCCTAGCTGAATTCGCGGATGGTGATTCCGGAGAAGGTCGCAGGGCCGCCGTCGGCGTACAGCGAGATTCCGGTGTCGCCGTCTGCGAAGTGCACCTGCTGCGAGAGCACCGTTTGCCCGGCATTGACGAAGACTTCGACGCTCTGTTTGTCGACGAAAATGCGCAGGTGCACTGCTCGTGCGGCGGCGTCGATGGGCGCCGCCGCACGGGTGTACGGCACGAGCGAGAAGCCGCCCTGGTCCGAAGGGGCGCGGTCGACATAGACCTCGTCAACGTACTTGCCGATGTTCGTGTGGCGCGTGCCGTTGGCGGAGCGCCCCACCGATACGCCGACGTTCGCGGCAGCATCCCACGAGATGTCGAGTTCGAGCTCGTAGGCGCTGCCGCTCCACGGCAGCACTGCGCTCCCGTTCACGGTGCGGTCGGGCAGCACGGTTGTCGAGCTGACGTAATTTGAGAGCTCCCCGACCGGGGTGCTGAGCAGGCTGTACCAGCCTTCTGGCTGACGCTCCAGGCGCAGCTCGCGCACGATCGAGTTCTGGCCGTTGTACCCGTCGGAGGCATCGGTGGGAACATCGCGCGCGGCGTACTTCCAGTTGTTCATCCAGGCGACCGCGTACCGTCGCTCGTCCGGCGCATCGACCGCCGGCCAGGTCACGGCGGCGTACCAGTCCCAGCCCCAATCGAGCCACTGCGGGTCGAGGTTGTTGGTGATAAATTCTTCGCCATTCCAGGCGCCTGTCCAGTAGGCGAAGGTCATCGGCAGGCCGATGCTGTAGGCGTCCATGCTGGCGCCGAGCACCCAGTGCCGTGTTCCGTCATTGGCGGTCATTTGGAAAAGGTCGGGGCACTCGATGCCGCCAAGCGCGTGATTCGGGTAGTCGAAGTTGCGTTTCAGCTGCCAGTCGCGCAAATTCGGTGAGGTGTAGAACGCTGCGTATCGAGCTCGGCCGATTACGCATACCCACTCGCCGCGCGCCGCATCCCAGTGGATCTTGGGATCGCGGAACCATTCCGCGTTCTCGATCTCCGCCGGTGTCGTCGCGGTCCGGCCGTCGGTATTGACGATCACCGGATTGGGGAGTGCCGTAAAGGTGTAGCCGCCGTCGGTTGACCAGTACAGGTACTGCTCCTGGTACTTGCGGATGTTGTCGGTGGGCTGCGTCGCGAGCGCCACGATGGCCCCCGCGCCGAAGCCCGCAGTGTCTGACGTGTCGACGACTGCCGAGCCCGACCACACGGGAAAGTCTGGCTGCAGCGGCAGCGCGACGCCGTGATGGGTGAAGGTCACCCCGTCGGTGGTTGTGGCGTGGTCCCAGCCGCCGGGGCCGTTGTTCTGCCCGGAGTGCAGGTAGTACAGGTGGTGGGCGCCGTTGGCATACACCGGGCGCTGCGGGTCGCACAGCCAGCCGGACGGCGGGGTCAGGTGGTAGACGGCACGCAGTGATCCCTGGGCCTGGGCGGCCGTGATGGGCATGCCGCTGCACATGAACAGGGCGAGTGCTCCTGCTCCTGTGCCTTGCAGGACGTGGCGCCGAGAAAAATCATGGGTCATGTTTGCTTCCTCGCAAAGGGTGGTAGCTGCAGGCATCAACTCTGATGCCCGGTCCTGCTTAAGCGTTTGATCAAGCTAAAGATAGGTGTTGGCGCCGTCGTGATCAAGCGTTTTAGCGGATCTTTTTTGAATATCTTCTACGCGGCCTCAACCTTTTGAATTTCGCGGGCGATCGCCTTTGCGCCCAGTTTTGCTTCCTTGCGGCCTGCACGGGGCGCGCCAAGTTCGGGGCTAGCCGTCCGGCAGGACGGCACCTCCAATGCTCCAGTGTCAATCACGTTCGCCTAGCAGTCGGCCGCACGCTTTCCGCGAAGGGTTATGCGAGTGTCGGTGGCCCCGACAGCGACATTCTCAAGTGTTGTCACCTCTGCCCCGGTTCCGCTCTGTAGCATAGTGCCGTGCGTATACCGCTGTAATACAGGAAGCAGGAGAGATGGCCAGTCGTCCCAGAACGGTAATGGAGCGGGCTTATAGCGAGATCAAGAAGAAGGTAATGACTCTTCAACTCGCTCCGGGATCCGTTATCGATGATCTTGGGCTAAGCGAAATGCTCGGTATTAGCCGTACTCCTGCGCGCGAGGCGCTTTTCCGGCTGGTCTCCGAGGGGCTTGTAGTGTCGGATCCTGATAGGAGGGGGTTCTTTGTGAAGCCCCTCGATATCCAAGATTTATCCAGTCTTTTTGAAGCACACATGGTCTCAGCCAGGGCGATCGGCCGACTCGTTGCAGTGAGATGCAATGCAGCCGGCATTGCCAAGCTGCGGAAAGCGGAAAACAAAGTCATCCGTGCGATCGAGCACGAGCGCCCCGAAGAAGTGGCCTCCAGCAATGCGGAGTTGCATCGGCTGGAGGCCACGCTGGCGGGCAACGGCTACTTAGCCAACCTCGCCTGTTCGATTCATGATCACGGACAACGGTTGGGCTATTTGGCCTTTGGCGGTGCCACGTCGTGGAAGACGCTGGAGCAGCACTTTATTGAGGTCCGAAAGGACCACTCGGAGCTGATTGATGCCTATGAAAGACACGACCCCGATGCCGCGGAGAGCATTGCCGGCCGCCACGTATTGCTCTTCCGGAACAGAATTTTCAGCTTCCTGACGGATGACACAGCCGGATCCATTGACCTCGGCGGGGATATTCTTCCCTCAATGCAGTTATCGCGGAGCAACACGGAATAGTCCATACTCGGCGCCGTACTGGCCTTGCCAATGAGCCTGATGGCTTGTTGTTCGAACGTTGCTGCCCTGGGCGTGCAGGATCTGGTCCATTGCGCCGGAGAACCAGCCGGTGAACATGTAGTCCCCGGTGGCATTCTCGGATTCGGGCTGATGGAAGGCCGTATTCTTTACACTGACGGACGCCGTGCCTTGAGCAAGGTCAAAGTCGAGCACGTCAAAGAGCCCCCAGCCGCGCTGAGAAAGTCGCTTCAGGTAGTGCTCGAATACATCCGCACCTGCAAGATTGTGCAGCTCGGCTTCGTGTTCGCACCATGTCCAGGCCGATTTGTACCCGGCGTCGTATAGCAAGGTGGAGTACCGCTCGACCCCAAGTTCTTTTTCGATTGCTTTGTGGTTGTTCACGAAGAAGTGTAGGGGAACATAGAGCATGGGGAGGGAATCTGTGGTCCACCGACCGCTCTCGGGGTCGACGTTAATGGGCACCTCGGGTGAGTACATCATGACCCCCAGACCTCCCGAAGAACGCCCATCCAGTTCTCACCCATGATCTTGCGGACGACGCGCTCGGAGTGTCCGCGCTTCAGCAGCGTTTCCGTCAGGTTTGGAAACTCGCCTACAGTACGGATTCCAAGCGGGTTGATGATCTCCCCAAAACTCGTCAGTCGGCGGGCATATCCCTTGTCGTGGGTCAGCCACTCAAAGAAATTGAGGTCCTGGCCCTGGGTGAAGTCAGTCCCGATTCCTACTGAGTCTTCTCCCACTATGTTCATGACGTACTCGATGGCTTCCGCGTAGTCATCGATGGTGGAATCAGTTCCCTTAGCCAGGAATGGCGCGAACATTGTGACACCCACGAAGCCGCCATGGTCGGCAATAAAGCGAAGCTCTTCATCCGACTTGTTTCGGGGGTGAGCCTTGAGCCCATACGGAAGACAGTGCGAATAGCAGACGGGCTTGCTGGACTCGAGAATGACTTCTTCCGATGTCTTCGACCCCACATGCGATAGATCGCAGAGGATACCGACGCGGTTCATCTCCGCGACGACTTCACGCCCAAAGCCAGAGAGCCCCCCGTCTCGTTCGTAGCAGCCTGTGCCTACGAGATTTTGGGTGTTGTAGCAGAGTTGCACGACACCCACGCCCAATTGTTTGAAGATACTGACGTATCCCAGCTGATCTTCAAAGGCGTGCGCATTCTGGAAGCCGAGTATGATTCCCGTCTTTCCGGCATCCTTCGCCGCCTGGATGTCGGCCGTCGTGCGGACAGGCATCACGAGTTCGCTGTTCTCTACAATGAGCTGATTCACGTCCAGGATGTTGTTTACGGTTTCCTGGAATCCCTCCCAGACGGACACCGTGCAGTTGGCAGCAGTCAAGCCGCCCTTGCGCATATCCAGGAACAGCTCCCTTTCCCACTTCGCGATGATGAGTCCATCGATGACGATGCTCTCTTCATGTAGAGCGCCCGGATCAATAATGTCCGCAGAATTCATTCCAGCTTCCTTCCACACAACTTCTGGTTGCGGTGCCGATTGGCAGTGCGGCTTTCATAATACGACTCGTATTTCGAAAGGGGAAGATGTTCAGTGGATGAGCTCGCGGCGCCCACACCCGTCGAGTCCGAGGAAGGCCTAGATTTGGCCACCAGGTTGGTGTTCAACCGTAGACATGCAGGCCATGTCGTAATACGATCTGTATTATTCAGCGCGACTAGCTGCTGCTGCCAGCTTGCATCTTCCATTCGACGACCTCCTTCCCCCGGCACCAATGCCTGCGGACGAGCGGACCGAACAGTAGGGCCAGACCCCCAACAGGAGACGATGAAATTGACCGTGAACACCACCATTGACCAGACAGGTTCCGTCAATCCAAAGCTGCTGAAGAAGGTGATTTCTGCAGCCGCCGTCGGCAACTTCATTGAGTGGTACGACTTTGCCGTTTATGGATATCTAGCGACGATCCTGGCTGCCAAGTTCTTTCCCGGAAGCAATCCGACTACGGCCCTCCTGGAGACATTCGCCCTGTTCGCCGTGGCGTTCGCCCTACGCCCAATCGGCGGGATCTTCTTCGGCAGACTCGGCGACAAGATCGGACGAAAGAGAACACTTGTCCTGACCATCCTGTTGATCTCCGGATCCACCGCCTTCATCGGACTCCTGCCGGACTACGCAACATGGGGAATCTGGGCGCCAGTCTTGCTGGTGGTGGCCCGTTGCGTCCAGGGATTTTCAGCGGGCGGTGAATATGCCGGCGCCTGTGCTTACGTCATCGAGCACGCTCCAAGGGAGAAGAAGGCCACGTACGCCAGCTTCGTTCCGGTCAGCACATTCTTCTCGTTCGCCTTCGCCGCCGGCTTCACATACGTACTGGCGCAGGTCGTCGGCCCTGACAGCATGAATGGATGGGGCTGGAGGATTCCGTTCCTCCTCGCCGTGCCCCTGGGCCTCTTCGGTTTCTACCTACGGTCCAAGCTCGGCGAAACGCCCCTGTTCCAGAACATAGAAGAAGAAGAGGAAGTAGAGGCCGCACCCCTGCGCGAAACCATACGGACTCACTGGCGGACGATCCTGACGCTGGCCGGATTCATCGCTGCCACAGCGCTCTCCTTCTATACGTTCACGACCTACATGTCGACGTTCATGCAGGTCGTGGGCAAACTCAGCCGACCGGAAGCTCTACTATCAAGCTGCCTCTGCCTGGTTTTCGCGGGCCTGCTCTGCCCCTTCATGGGCCGTCTATCCGATCGGATAGGCCGGCGAAACACCACGCGTTCGGCCTGCATCGTCCTAATCGTTACAGTCTTCCCGGCATTCATGCTGGCCGGATCAGGCAACCTCGGGCTTTCAGTGCTTGGGCAGTTCCTGCTCGGTATCGGTGCGGTCATGACCGGCATCGTTACCGCGGTCCTCATGTCCGAGCTGTTTCCCACAAAAGTGCGCTACACGGCCTCGGCGGCAACGTATAACCTTGCCTACACAATCTTTGGCGGGACGGCCCCATTCATTGCAACATGGTTGATTGCCAGTACCGGAAACAACCTGTCCCCAGGCATCTATCTCGCCGCCGTCTGCATCATGGCGTTCATCGCTTGTTCAAAACTTCCCGAGACGTCGAAGAAGTCCTTGGACTGGTAACGGCAAACCAGGGAGCGCAACACTGCCACCGAACCTCTCAACACGGGAATGGCCGACGCGGATTCGCGTTGGCCATTCCTTGTTTTCCGGAACCGTAGCAATGAATCGAGACTCTCGCACGCATGGCGAATACGCTCTCGGAGAACCGGCCCATTTTCTCCTCCGGCTCCCCGGATGAATCCCAGCCACCGGACGTAAACTGACCTTCGCACCACCTCCAGCTCGAACACCAGCGGGACAGAACCTTTGGAGCCGCATTGCTCTGGAAACTGCTTGTTGAATACCTGCGGCCGCACCGGCAGCTGCTGATCGCCGTCGTGATTTTCCAGCTGGCGCAGTCCATCGCGTCGCTGTACCTGCCCACGCTGAACGCGGACATCATCGATGAGGGCGTGGCCAAGGGGGACACCGGCGTTATCCTCAGCCTGGGCGGCCTGATGCTGGCGATCACGCTGCTGCAGATCGTCTGCGCCGTGATTGCCGTGTACTTCGGGGCGAAGGCGGCCATGGGCGTGGGCCGGGACCTCCGCGGTGCGATCTTCACCCGGGTGGGGGAGTTCTCCGAGCAGGAAGTCACGAAGTTCGGCGCGCCCAGCCTGATCACCCGCTCCACCAACGACGTCCAGCAGGTCCAGCAGCTGGTGCTGATGGCGGCCACCATGATGGTGGCCGCACCCATGCTCGCCATCGGCGGCGTGATCATGGCCGTCCGGCAGGACGTGCAGCTGTCCTGGCTGATCGCCGTCGCCGTGCCCGTGCTCATGATCGGCGTCGGGCTGATCATCACCCGGATGGTGCCGCTGTTCCGGAAGATGCAGAAGCGGATCGACACCGTGAACCGGGTGCTCCGCGAGCAGCTCACCGGCATCCGGGTGGTGCGCGCGTTCGTCCGCGAGGACATCGAGACGGGGCGCTTTGGCCAGGCCAACGAGGACGTCACGGACACCGCGCTGCGTGCCGGCCGGCTCATGGCCCTCGCCTTCCCCGTGGTGATGCTGGTGCTGAACGTCTCCAGCGTGGCCGTGATCTGGTTCGGCTC
Source organism: Pseudarthrobacter sp. NIBRBAC000502772 (assembly GCF_006517235.1). Lineage (NCBI taxonomy): Bacteria > Bacillati > Actinomycetota > Actinomycetes > Micrococcales > Micrococcaceae > Pseudarthrobacter > Pseudarthrobacter sp. NIBRBAC000502772. The sequence continues at coordinate 4,752,899 of NZ_CP041188.1, read as the reverse complement.
GTTCCGGATCGAGGACGGCTCCATGCAGGTGGGCACCCTCATCGCGTTCCTGAGCTACCTGATGCAGATCCTGATGTCCGTCATGATGGCCACGTTTATGGCCGTGATGATCCCGCGCGCCGCGGTCTCCGCGGACCGGATCGGCGACGTGCTGAACACGGAATCGAGCGTGCGGCCGCCGCTGAAGCCTGTAAGCAGCGCGGTTTCGCCGGATGGGCACCGGCGCGGGCAGCTGGAAATGCGCGACGTCGGATTCGCCTACCCGGGTGCCGACCAGCCCGTCCTCTCCGGGCTCAGCTTCACCGCCAGGGCAGGGCAGACGACGGCGATCATCGGCAGCACCGGCGCGGGCAAGACCACCCTGGTGAACCTCATGCCGCGTCTGTTCGACGCCACCACCGGCTCGGTCCGGATGGACGGCGTGGACGTCCGCGAGCTGCACCCGGACCTGCTCTGGGGGCACATCGGCCTGGTGCCGCAGCGGCCCTACCTGTTCTCCGGCACCGTCCGCAGCAACCTGCAGTACGGCAAACCTGACGCCACCGAGGACGAGCTCTGGTCCGCCCTGGAGATCGCCCAGGCCCGCGACTTCGTGGAGGAGATGGAGGGCGGGCTCGACGCGCCCATCTCCCAGGGCGGCACCAACGTCTCCGGCGGGCAGCGGCAGCGGCTGGCCATCGCACGGGCCCTGGTGAAACGGCCCGAGCTGTACATATTTGACGACTCGTTCTCCTCGCTGGACACCGGCACCGACGCCCGGCTCCGCCAGGCCCTCAAGCGCAACACCGCCGGCGCCACGCTGGTGATCATCGCCCAGCGCGTCTCCAGCATCGTGGACGCGGACCAGATCTTAGTGCTCGACGACGGCAGGATCGTGGGGCGCGGAACGAACCGCGAGCTCCTGGAGACGTCCGAGACGTACCGGGAGATCGTCTCCTCCCAGCTGGCAGCGGAGGAGACGGTATGAGCACCCGGAACCGGCCGACGTCGGGCGCTCCCCGCGGTGCCGGATCCAACCCTGCCGCCCCCGGCGGAACCGCAGCGGCCTCGAAAACCGCGACTGCCGACGTCGTACGCATTCCCCGTCCGCCGGTAGGACCCGGAAGGGGCGGCGGACCGTTCGGCGGGATGAACATCCCGGCGGAGAAGGCGATGAACTTCTGGCCGTCGGCCAGGCGGCTGGTGGGCACGCTGCGGCCGGAGCGGGCGTGGCTGCTGCTGGTGCTGGTCATGGGGGTGGCCAGCGTGACCCTTTCGGTGATCGGGCCGCGGCTGCTGGGGGAGGGCACCAACCTGATTTTCGCCGGGGTGGTCTCCAAACAGTTGCCGCCCGGGGTGAGCAAGGCGGAGCTGATCGCGCAGCTTCGGGCCGCGGGGGAGAACCAGAAGGCGGACATGCTGACGCCCATGGCGCTGACGCCGGGGCAGGGGATCGACTTCGCGGCGCTGTCCAACGTGCTGCTGTGGACGCTGGTGCTGTACGTGCTGGCGTCGGCGTTTATGTGGGTGCAGGCGTATGTGCTGAACGGGGTGGTGCAGCGGACGGTGTTCGGGCTGCGCGAGGAGATTGAGGCGAAGATCCACCGGCTGCCGCTGCGGTATTTCGATTCGATCCAGCGCGGTGAGCTGCTGAGCCGGGTGACCAACGACGTGGACAACATCTCCCAGAGCCTGCAGCAGTCCATCAGCCAGGCGGTCACGTCGGTGCTGACCGTGGTGGGTGTGCTGGTGATGATGTTCATCCTCTCGCCCACGCTGGCGCTGATCGCGCTGGTGACCGTTCCGCTGACGCTGGGGATCACGGCGCTGATCGCCAAGCGCTCGCAGAAGCTGTTTGTGGCGCAGTGGAAGCACACGGGGGAGCTGAACGGGCAGATCGAGGAGACGTACACCGGGCATGCGCTGGTGAAGGTGTTCGGCCGGCAGCGCGAGGTGGAGGAACGGTTCCGGCAGAAGAACGTGGAGCTGTACGAGGCGAGCTTCGGCGCGCAGTTCATTTCCGGGCTGATCATGCCGGCCATGACGTTCATCGGGAACCTGGTGTACGTGGGGATCGCGGTGGTGGGCGGCCTGCAGGTGGCGTCCGGGGCCATGCAGCTGGGCGACGTGCAGGCGTTCATCCAGTACTCGCGGCAGTTCACCATGCCGCTGGCGCAGCTGGGGTCCATGGCCAACCTGCTGCAGTCCGGGGTGGCGTCCGCCGAGCGGGTGTTCTCGTTGCTGGATGAGGACGAGGAGTCTGCCGAGCCTGCTGCTTCTGCTGGTCCCGTTTTTGGGCGTGGCCGGCTGGTGTTTGAGGACGTCTCCTTCTCCTACTCGCCGGACAAGCCGCTGATCTCGTCGCTTTCTTTGGTGGCGGAGCCGGGGCAGACGGTGGCGATTGTCGGGCCGACGGGGGCGGGCAAGACCACGCTGGTGAACCTGATGATGCGGTTCTATGAGCTGGATGCGGGGCGGATAACGCTCGACGGCGTGGACGTCACCTCAGTCCCGCGGCGCGAGCTGCGCTCGCGGCTGGGCATGGTGCTGCAGGATACGTGGCTTTTCGGCGGGACTATCCGGGACAACATCGCGTACGGCCGGCCGACGGCTACCGAATCCGAAATTCTTGAGGCGGCGCGGGCGACGTACGTGGACCGGTTCGTGCACTCGCTGCCGGAGGGCTACGACACCGTGCTGGAGGACGAGGGCTCCAACGTGTCCGCCGGCGAGAAGCAGCTGCTGACGATTGCGCGCGCGTTCCTGGCCCGGCCCTCGGTGCTGATTCTGGACGAGGCGACTTCTTCCGTGGACACACGGACGGAGGTGCTGGTGCAGAAGGCGATGCGTGCTTTGCGGTCCGACCGGACGAGCTTCGTGATCGCACACCGCCTGTCCACGATCCGTGACGCCGACCTCATCCTGGTGATGGAGGCCGGACAGATCGTGGAGCAGGGGACGCACGCTTCGCTGCTGGCAGCGGGTGGGGCTTATGCGCGGTTGTATGAGGCGCAGTTCGCGGCTCCGGTGGCGGAGGTCTAAGAGCATGGCGTCAGAGCTTCGGACTTCTCCATTTAGACAGCTTTTGCTCGCCATTGTGAATTGACATAGCCCTTACTCTCGCGACTTGCTCGAAGCCGCAAAAAAGGGAACGCCATAGTGGTTTACTTCTAAGGCTGCTGTCCGCTGCGGCCCTTTTACGCTTGGAAAACTAGAAGCGCACATTATGTCAGCTCGACGTGACTACTGGACGCGGTGGCCCCGTGAGGTACCGACGCTGCCGCGATCACAAACGTACAAGTATGTAAAGTTGTTATTTGGCAAGATGGTCGAGTCGATGACCCTCGAGGTAAAGAATGGGCCTGAACTAACCCCATCGGCACGCATTACTTGCCGAGTCTAGTTGTCGTTTCGCGGATCATTTTCTGAAAACCACTTGTCCAATGCGGATTTCCAGACGAACGACGGCTTATTTGGGTCAGTCTTGACGGCCCACCAGTGCAAGCTGGAGTCGTGAACTGCTGAGGTTCCCTCTCGTCGCTCAGCAAACATGGCGGAAAGGCGGATGGGTTCTAGAAACTCGGGTCGTATTCGGTAGGCCAGGACTTCCTGGTCCATATCGTAGTAGTGAGGTTCGAGCAGCGTGAGGGCTCGCTCAGGCAGATTTCCGTTTCCAACTTCATGAGCTAAAACATCTTGGATGGTGGAACCTATGGCCTGCAGCTTTTCGCCGCTGGTGGCAATGCCCATTTCTTCCATGAGACGTACGTCTATCCAGCCCTCGGCCAGCGACGCCAACTTGAGTGCTGTTCCAGCAACAGGGTCTAAAGCATTAAGCTTAGACAGGAAGACATCGAAGCCTTCCCAATGCAGGATCTTATCGACAGCGGAGTGTACCCACCCTTGGGCGACGAGACGCTCGCGATCTGTGAGCTCTCTGCTCAGGCGGTTGGCATTTTCGACTGAGTCTGTGTGGATGGAGACGTTCAGTGATTCCTTGGCTAGATCCAGCAACTGCGCCGGCGTGCGAAGGTAAAAGTCCCTCCCTGTTCTGGCGAGCAGTTCGTGTATCAGTTCAATTCTAGGTCCACGGATTTCTCCGCCCTCTTTTCGCACCCAATCGTCTTTGGCATCACGAGTGATGAAGAGGACATCAAGTTGTCGTTGGGCCGCTTCAACTAGAAGTTGCTCCCATACGAGGTAATCGCCTGCGGAATCCGGTTCGGGCTTTTTAGCGTCCAAATACCCGGGAGGTATTTGGTTGTCCCCGCGACGTTTTGCTTCAATCAGGGCTGCTTTATGAGCACCCTCATCTAGGGGTCTGCCCACCTTGCCCTGAAGGATCTGTTCCAACTGGAGCAGGACTTCATCCTTGGACGTGTCGCGCGCCCAGGTTTCCGTCTCCTCTTCCGAGAGTTGCGTTACTTTGTCCCTGAGCCTCGCTAGACACTCCGTCAGTTCTTGTGTCAGCCCCTCGACAGTAGCCTTCGGATGCGATCTCTGCTTACCCCAAAGGTCGACGGCCTTGAAAATAGCGTCCGTGTTGGAACCGAGAGTCCTAATAAGCACAGCTGTTCCGCCGGGATCTTTGAGAATTCCTTCGCGGTTCCGCCAGAACTCAACCATTGCGTGGTTGGGTACCCATAGCCGATCACCGATTGCGCGCAGTGCGGCAATCAAGTCATCTCGTCCCTGCTTCCCGTAGCGGTAAAGGTCAAGGAGCACGTTCGTATCAAGCACCACGAGCCCTTGCCGCAGGACTTGGATATGGTCATTACGGATGGCAGTCCTGTAGCCTTCAAACCCGTCAAAAATGCCACCGTAGGACTGATGTTCAGCCGGAGTGTCTGCCGATGAGGTTGTCATGTGAATTCCTAGAAGAGCACAAGTGGGAGATGTATTCAGTTACTCATTGCGTTCAGAACTGCTCGCAGGACTTCCAATCGCTGTTGAACTTCAACACTGGGGATTTTCCTTCGATGCTGACTCATTTCGAGAGTCGCTATCTCTTCCCGCACAGCGTCGTAGTCCGCAAGATCGTCATGCGTGGCTGTTCTGGCGGCCTTCTTCTTAAAGCTCTGGCGGATGGCCGGAGGGAGTATGGGAACCTCTCCAAGGTCAGGTTTCTCGTAATAGGGCTGACTGGTCAGTGTTCGTAGCAGGTCCTCGAAGCTGTCGAGGTTGTCCACGTCGATCTTGAAGTAGGTGAATCGTGCCATGTCTTCAGGTATGCAGCGAGGACTCTGGTCGCCAAGGACTACCAGTTTCAGTTTCTTCTGCAGCTCGGTCTGATTCTTGATGAACAGACCCTTGAGGGTATCCGCCTCTACAGCGGCTCCTGCTCCGACATGGGGGGAGTTGGTACCAGACCAGCGTTGCGCCCACCCTTTCGTGATCGCGACAAGAACATAGTCGGCGTCTCGAACTGCATTCTGGCCGAACCGAGTCCAGTCGGCTCCATCTTCATGGGTATGGAACAGGTCTATATCTGCGTCAATCCCCATGCTTCTGAGAGCAGTTGTGAACTCCATTACCAACTGCTCCCAGTCCTTTTCCTGCTGAGAGGACCAGTATTCTCCACGGTGAGCCCAGCTAACGAGAACCTTCAACGGTTCATCAATTGGCTTTGGTTCTTTTGAAGGGCTATCACTCTTGATCACTTCCTGCTTCACCCCAGGCGTTGACGGTGCCGTTATCTTTGGAATCGCGTCGGCTATCTGCTGCGTGGCTGCGAGTAACGCCTTGAAACTTTCCCTACCGTCCATAGAGATGCTTAGCCATGCTCGCAAAGATTGCGTCGATCTGGTCTGCTGAAGCAGAGGAGTCGATATGGACTTGGAGGTCCACATGAAGGCTTGGTCCCGAATGCTGCTGTGCGACAGGGTGGGGATGGCCGTTAGGTTGGGGCTGGACAGGCGCAAATGACTCTGCCGGTATGTCAGCTTTTTCGGTAACTTTTTCTGGCTCGCTCTTTGCCGGTGCGGCTGGCTTGCTTTTCTGCTTAGCTGCGCGGGGTGTCCGAGGCTTCACGTCTTCAGGGAGGGGCTCCTTGGCGACAAGGTGCAAATAGAACTTTGCAACGACATTCGCGCTGGCCTGCCCGGACTTTGAGTGACGCATGAACCAATTGGCAACGGCCGCAGGGTCGGCATCTGGGGACGGGAAGATTTCCCGGACTTCCAAGGGATACAGCGACTCAAGAATCGTGTCACACACTTTGGGGTAAGTCTCTTCAAATCGGAAGTCCTGAGCAAGGTCCGTGGGTACGCCGTCCTGGTCAATGAGGCCCACGTTCCGCATCTGCGGAAGGATATTCTTCGCAGTTTTCTCGGTTATGGAGAGGATGGACGACAGGTAGGTCAGGGAAACCTTGCTTGGTACTTGTTTGAAGAAGACTCTTCGCAGTGACGTCCACACTGACGGCGACATATATGGATAAGCAGTCTTCTGCTCGACAGACTCTGCAGTCATTGGAACCCCTCAACTCGTGCAACGCTCAAGTACAGCGGGGTGCCGCAGTTGTTCACGCGATACTGCTATCCGTAGTTAAAAGTGTCCCCCGACGGCCACCTGAATATAGGTGACAACGGATACCCTATAGGGGATTCGGGGGATACTTGGAAGCGACACGCGATGCTACTTGCGGTCAGGGCTGTGCCGTTCGGGCTTCTCGGGCTTGCCGCCTGTAACCTCCAACCCGTCGATGAACAATATCAGAACCCAGTAAAGATTTAACATGGGACTGGCCCCCTTTCCCTCAGGCGTCGGCAGAATGGTCACCTTCAGGACAAGTCCCTTGATGATTAAGACGTTTCGCGTGAATCCCTAGCTCGTCCCACGTTCTGCTACCTTGAGGACTTATGTGCTTTCCGTGCGCTTCCGCAGGTTGTCCTCGGCTTCACGCTCAAAACCGGCCCGTGCCTTTGATCTTGTACAATTGGACGCCTTGGTCTTCCCTGAATGCACCTTCTGACGATTCAGTATCCCCTCGAGCTCGATCGGATCCTGGTTCGCACTCAAGTGCCTACAGCACGAGTGCACGTCGCAAATTTTTTGAGCGGTTCGCGTACTTTGGTTCGCGACACGGCCACCGGTAAACGCTCAACAGCACCTCGGGACTGGCGGCGGCGTGACTGGACGGCCTCACACGCGGTTGCACAAAGGACATGTTTACGATTCCTGAGGCTGCGGCTCCTGCGCAGGGCCGACTGTGCCATGCGCCCCCCTCGTCGTAGTACACGGAAACACGGCGCAATGTTTCGGCCCCGCCCGTAGTCTGTTTAGATGCCTCGTTTTGCGCTTGATATTGAGTCCGTCCCCCGCCCCGTCCGCGCCCAGGAGCTGCTGGATGCGGTGAACCACCGGGTCGTCATTGCCGATGGGGCCATGGGCACCATGCTGCAGGGGCGGGAACTGTCGCTTGAAGACGATTTCCTGGGGCTGGAAGGCTGCAACGAGATCCTCAACGCCACGCGGCCGGACGTCCTCGCGGACATCCACGACGCCTACTTCGCCACCGGCATTGACGCCGTGGAAACCAACACCTTCGGCGCCAACTGGTCCAACCTCTCGGACTACGGCATCGACGACCGGATTGAAGAGCTCGCCCGGAAGGGCGCCGAGATCGCCCGCGAGCGAGCAGAAGCGGCAGAAAAAACAGACGGACGGATGCGGTGGGTCCTGGGCTCCATGGGGCCGGGCACCAAGCTCCCCAGCCTCGGCCACACCAGCTACGACTACCTCAAGCAGACCTTCGCCCTGCAGGCCGAGGGCCTCATCGACGGGGGAGCCGACGCCTTCCTTATCGAAACCAGCCAGGACCTCCTGCAGACCAAAGCCGCCGTCAACGGCTGCAAGCAGGCCATCGTCACCCGCGGCATCCGGCTCCCCATCTTCGTTACGGTGACCGTCGAGACCACCGGCACCATGCTGATGGGCTCCGAAATCGGCGCCGCGCTCACCGCCCTCGAGCCGCTCGGCGTCGACGCCATCGGCCTGAACTGCGCCACCGGGCCGGACGAGATGAGCGAGCACCTGCGCCACCTCGCCAAGCAGTCCTCCGTGGCCATCGCCTGCATGCCCAACGCCGGCCTGCCGATCCTTGGTCCCAATGGCGCGCACTATCCGCTGACGCCCACCGAACTCGCCACCGCGCACGAGCAGTTCGTGCGGGAATTCGGCCTGGGCCTCGTGGGCGGCTGTTGCGGTACGACGCCGGAGCACATGGCCGCCGTCGTCGAACGTCTTGCCCCCTTCCGCACCAGCGCCGCGGTCACCAGCGGCGGGAGGGGCGCCGACGGCAGCCGCCTTCCCACCGAGCGCGAAGCCGGCATCGCTTCCCTCTACCACCACGTGAATTTCGACCAGGAGTCCGCGTACCTCGCCATTGGCGAGCGCACCAACGCGAACGGTTCGAAGGCCTTCCGCCAGGCGATGCTGGAGGAGCGCTGGGACGACTGCGTCGACATCGCCCGCGAGCAGGTCCGTGTCGGCGCGCACCTGCTCGACGTTTGCATCGACTATGTGGGGCGCGACGGCGTGGCCGACATGAAGGAGATCGTCTCGCGTTTCGCGTCGGCCTCCACGCTCCCTCTGGTCATGGACTCCACCGAACCGGCCGTCCTACAGGCCGGGCTCGAACACATCGGCGGCCGCCCGGTGGTGAACTCCGTCAACTACGAGGACGGCGACGGCCCGGACAGCCGCTTCGCGCGAATCATGCCGCTCGTGAAGGAACACGGCACCGCCGTGATCGCCCTGACCATCGACGAACAGGGCCAGGCACGCACCACCGAGGGCAAAGTGGCCATCGCCACGCGCCTCGTCGAAGCCCTGGTGGGCGAATGGGGGATGCGCGTCGAGGACATCATCGTCGACGCCCTGACCTTCCCCATCGCCACCGGCCAGGAAGAAACCCGCCGGGACGGCATCGAAACCATCGAGGCCATCCGCCAGATCACCGCGAAGTACCCGGGCATCCAAACCACCCTCGGCGTCTCGAACGTGTCCTTCGGCCTGAACCCGGCAGCGCGCATGGCCCTGAACTCGGTGTTCCTGCACGAGGCCGTGCAGGCGGGCCTGACCAGCGGCATCATCGACGCCGCCAAGATCGTGCCCCTCGCTTCACTCCCGGAGGAACAGCGGAAGGTGGCCCTGGACCTCGTCTATGACCGCCGCGAATACGACGCCGACGGCAATGTCACGTATGACCCGCTGGCCATCATGCTGGACCTGTTCGCCGGCGTCGACACTGCAGCGCTCAAGGACCAGCGTGCCGCGGAACTCGCCGCCCTGCCCACCGGCGAACGCCTGCAGCGCCGCATCATCGATGGCGAAGGCAAGGGCCTGGAAGCGGACCTGGACCTTGCCCGCAGCGAAGGCATGTCACCGCTGGCGATCATCAACGACCAGCTGCTCGAAGGCATGAAAGTGGTGGGTGAGCGCTTCGGCGCCGGCGAGATGCAGCTGCCGTTCGTGCTGCAGTCCGCCGAGGTCATGAAGAACGCCGTGGCCCTGCTCGAGCCGCACATGGAGAAGTCCGACTCCTCGGGCAAGGGCACCATGGTGATCGCCACCGTGCGCGGCGATGTGCACGACATCGGCAAGAACCTGGTGGACATCATCCTCACCAACAACGGCTACAAAGTTTTCAACATCGGCATTAAGCAGGGCATCGCCGAGATCATGGCCGCAGCCGAGGAACACAACGCCGACGTGATCGGCATGTCCGGACTGCTGGTGAAGTCCACGGTGGTGATGAAGGAAAACCTCGCCGAACTCCAATCGCGTGGCCTCGCGAAGAAGTGGCCCATCATCCTCGGCGGCGCAGCCCTGACCCGCGCCTATGTGGAGCAGGACCTGGCGGAGCAGTTTGAAGGAACCGTCAGGTACGCCAAGGACGCCTTCGAGGGCCTGGCCCTCATGGAACCGCTGGTGCAGGTGGCCCGCGGTGCTGACCCCGCCGCCGTCGGTCTTCCGCCGTTGAAGAAGCGGATCCATAAGGGAGGCCCGAAGTTCACGGTGACCGAGCCGGAGGCGATGCCCGGCCGGTCCGACGTCGCCGCCGACAACCACGTGCCCGCGCCGCCGTTCTGGGGCACACGGATTGTGCGCGGCGTGTCACTCCACGACTACTCCGCCTTCCTCGATGAGCGCGCCACGTTCATGGGGCAGTGGGGGCTCAAGCCTGGCCGGGGTGATGACGGCGCCTCCTACGAGGAACTCGTGGAAGCTGAGGGCCGGCCGCGCCTGCGCTACTGGCTGGACCGCATCCTCGGTGAGGGAATGCTGGATGCGTCCGTCGCCTACGGCTATTTCCCTGTTGTCTCCGAAGGGGAACAGGTGGTGGTGCTGCACCACGGGGAGGATCGCGACGGCGTCCTCGGCACCGCGGGACTGCTCGCCCCCGACGGTGGATCAGGCGGTCCGATCGGCACCGACCGGCTGCGGTTCGATTTCCCGCGCCAGCGCCGGGACCGTCACCTGTGCCTCGCTGACTTCGTGCGCTCGCGCGAATCGGGAAAGATCGACGTTCTGCCGGTGCAACTGGTTACCGCCGGCTCGAAGATCGAGGAAGTGACGTCCGAGCTGTTCGCCGGAAACCACTACCGCGACTACTACGAACTCAACGGCCTGGTCATGCAGCTCACCGAGGCGCTGGCCGAATTCTGGCATGCCCGTATCCGCACCGAGCTTGGTTTTGCCGCCGAGGAGCCGAAGGACAAGGCAGGGTACTTCAAGCTCGACTACCGCGGTGCGCGGTTCTCGCTCGGGTACCCCGCGTGCCCTGACATGGAGGACCGCCGCAAGGTGACGGAGCTGCTGAAACCCGAGCGGATGGGCGTTGTCCTGAGCGATGAGCTGATGCTGCACCCCGAACAGTCCACCGACGCGTTCGTGTTCCACCACCCGGAGGCGAAGTACTTCAAGGTGTGAGTTGAAGGCCTAAGCTTCCCCTATGGGAATTATCGTCACACTGCTTATTATCTGGCTTGTCCTTTCGATCCTCGGCTTCGTGGTGAAGGGCCTGCTGTGGCTGGCATTCATCGGCCTGGTCCTGTTCGTGGCCACGGGCGTGTGGGGCTGGTTCAAGCGGAAAGCCAACGCCTGACGCCCTGCACGGCAACGCTGTGCGGGCCTGAAACGGCAGGCAACAACCTGGATTAGTGCGCTGGCCGTGTTGGGCGCATGGCTCCGGCCGGCCTCGGCCGGGGAGCAATACCGGTGGTTCAGGTGGCCCGCACCCTTAGATAAAGGAAGCGGACGACGGCGGGAGGTTCCCGCCGTCGTCCGCTTTCCGGGTGCCTGGTCCCGGGGTCCCCGTACGGTTGTAGTCCCCGCGCCGTTTGTTGACCAGGGTTGTCGTGTCGTCGAGGAAGAAGCACCGCTCCAACTCTGCCAGAGACGGCGGCTCTGCCCAGGTCAACGGGCCAGGACCGTTGGCACCGGTTCTTGTTCCATTGTTCGTGACGGGCTTTTTCCTGTGCGCAGCGCTTCAAGGTGTGAGTTGAAGCCGGTCCCTGGCCTGGGTGGAGTGAGCCTGCGCGGCTTGCCCGCCCATGCTAGAGACCGGCTTCACCCGCCGGAGGGCGGCGAGAATGGCCCTTCCCACCACAGCAATTCCGATGATGGTGGTGATGGCGCGCAGGGTGTCCCAGCCCGCCGTCGACGTCACCAGCGAGTAGAGCAGGAAGCTGCTGAGGTTGGTGCCCAGCGGCGCGCCGGGCAGGTAGGAGATGCCGGTGCCGGCGCCCACGGCGAAGGGCCAGAACCACAGGTTGGTCAGCAGGCCGAACAGGTAGGACGCCAGGGCGCCGTAGCCGCCCAGCATCCACAGTTCGGCTTTGCCTCGCACCCGTCGTGGGAGCAGGCCGGCCCCGGCGCCCACCCACGCGCAGGCGAAGATCTGGAACGGTGTCCACGGCCCGATCCCGCCCCACAGCGCGCTTGAGAGCGCAATCGTGGCGGCGCCGAGCAGCATGCCGAAACGCGCGCCGAACGCCCTGCCGGCGAGGATCAGCAGGATAAAGACAGCCTCCACGCCCCCGACGCCGGTGCTCGCCACCCGCACCGCGGAACCGACCGCGGCCAGGACGCCGAGCAGCGCCACGGTATGTGCGGAGCTGACCGAGCCGTCCAGGGAGACCACGATGGCGATGACGGCGAGCGGCGCGATGGCCAGCGCTGCGTAGGGGAGCGCCGCGGCGGCATCTTCCGGAAAAGCGGCGGCGAGCAGCGGCCAGCAGAACGCTGCGAGGGCAAGGACGTTTGCCGCTGCGAGAACTGCGAGTTCTGCGGCGCGTGGCATCCGGATGCGGTGATGCCTTGTCGGGGCGTGCGAGTCCGGTTGTTCGGTGACGCGTGGCCGGGGTCCGGCATTTTCCTGCCGGGGAAGCGGAAGGGGCGGTTCCGGGGCGGCTTCTGGTGCGGAGGAAGGCGCGACGCCGTCACTCATCGGGAGGATCCGGGCACCGAGGCCGTGGGCAAAGTCGTGGTCGTGCGTGGCGATGAGGACAGCCGCGCCGGAGTCCGCTGCCGCCCGCAGCGCCGCCGCGACTGCTGTACGCGCCGCAGGATCCAGTCCGCGGGTGGGTTCGTCGATCAGGAGTACCTGGGGGTTGTCCATGGTCTGCAGCGTGATGGCCAGGATCCGGCGTTCACCGGCTGAGAGGTCGCGGGGGTGCTCGTGCCCGATCGGAACCCGGACGTCTCTCCGCAGACGGGCCAGGTGTGATGCTGCAGATATGTGGGAAATGGCTGGGCGGCGCCGGTCTGCGTGGCGCCCGGCGCGCGCCTGCCGCTTCTCGGCCGCGCGGAGCTCGCCCGCGACCGTATCCCTGGTGAAGAGGTCGTCCGAGGCGTCCGGAACGAGGGCGACGCGGCCGCCGTCGACCGTGCCGCCGTCGACCGTTCCTTCACCCAGGGCGAGCGCCACCAGGAGGGACGACTTCCCGGCACCGTTCGGCCCCACCAGGGCCACCACTTCACCCCGGTGCAGGGTCAGGGACGCCTCGCGCACGAGCGGCTTGCCTTTTCGGTGCACGGCGAGGTTTGTCGCAGTCAGGACGGGCACGTGCTCAGCTGGCTCCGCCGTTGGACGGACCTCGCGCGGCGCAGAAGGGGAGGGTGCCGCACCCGGTACCAGGGCGCCGCCGTCGATGGTCCACCACGCATCGGCAACCGGGACGAACTGCGCAGCCCGGTGCTCCGCCACGATGACACAGACACCGTCATGGTGGGCGAGATCGTTGAGGACGGCGATGACGTGCCCGCGGGCAGCGGTGTCGAGATCGGCCAGGGGCTCGTCGACCAAGAGCAGGGCCGGGTGCTCCACCACCGCGGCCGCGATGGCCACGAGTGTTGCCTCACCCGCCGAGAGAGTGCTGATGTTCCGGTCCAGCAGCGCCGACACCCCGATGCGCTCCGCGACCTCCAGCACCCTTGCCTTGGTGGTCCCGGAAGCCATGCCGCGCAGCTCAAGGGCGAGGGAAATTTCGTCCCGGACCCGGGTGCTGGCGAAGGCGGCGCGGGGATTCTGCAGGACGACGCCGATGAACCGGGCGGTATCGCGCGGCGCCGTGGCGGCGCGGTCCGTCCCGGCGACGCGCACGGTGCCGGAAATTTCTCCGCCGTCAACGTGGGAGAGGAGGCCGGCGATGCCCCGCAGGACGGTGGACTTGCCTGAGCCGGTGGGCCCGGTCATGACCGTGATGGACCCGCTCGACGGCGTGAATCCGGCGACGCGTATCTCCGCGTCACCGATGCGGAACTGTGCGTCCCGGACCAGAAGCGGGCCGCAGTCGTTCCCTGGTTGGTGTGCGGCCCGGCTCCCGAAGCCGCGCAGCTCCAGGGCCGCGGCCACCCGGCTCGCGTGCTCAAGGGTGCGCTCGAGCACGGGCACGAGGGCGCGGGGCCCGAAGCGTTCGCCCCGCAACCGGAACGCGAGGCGGACCGAGGTCACGGCGTCGGCCAGTGCCGGGAGCGCCGCCCAAGCTACTACAAGGGTCCGGGCGAGGCCCTGCATGGGGCCGCGGCGGGCCAGGTGCACAAAGCCGCGGGCCACGTCCACCCAGGCGTTGAGCAGTCCGAAGGCGAGGAACATCCCCGCAATCGGCACGGCTGACACGACCGCGGCCCACAAACCTGGTCCGGTGACGGGACCAAGGAAGACCACATGCGCGTACGGGGCAGGCAGCCGGACCGCCGGCAGGTCGAGCAGCAGCGGTTCGCCAAGGCCCGCCCCGTTGAAAAGGATGCGGTAGATGACCCGCGCCGCGATGAACACAACGGCGAGGGCCGCCGCTGCGCGTAACGGCGCGGGTCGAAAGGTCATGCCTTGGGGGCGGCCGGTTCGCCGTCGACGGTGTAGAGCAGCTCGAGGCTCTCTCCCGGGTTGACCTGCAGGGTGGCGAGGCCTTCCTGCGCGTAGGCCCAGTCGCCGGTGGCCGGCTTAACCCAGAGAGACCAGTAGGCGAAGGCTGCGGGCATTCCCGCGCACTCTTCCTTGTACGTGCCGCCCTTGTGGGTGATCTCAAGATCCGCGGCCGGGACGCCGTTCACACGGCACACCAGTTCGGTGGGGTACTGCGTGGTGCCCACGGTCTTCACCTTGGCCTCGTCGAGCACCTTGGCAGCGGGCGTGGCTGCCGACACGGGCACGCACACGGAAGTATCAGCGGCAGCCTGCTTCAGGGCGCCGGAATCGACGATGACCTTCACCCCGGCGCAGGGCCCGGAGGCGCTGGGTGAGGCGCTCGCCGAGGAGGCCGGTGCAGAGGTGGGCTGGGTGGTGGCCGGCGCGGAACAGGCGGCGAGGGCAAGCAGGAGACCGGCGGCGGCGAGGGAGCTCGCGGCGGCGGTGCGGATCTTAGTCAAAGTCACGCTTCAAGGGTAGGGCGTGGCCAATCGGGATTCGGAAGCCGTCACGTTGTGTGACGTGAGGACTCCTTGGACATGGCCAGGAGATTTGCCTGCGCATCTTGACCGGATGGGCCGCGACATGAATGTCAGACCCCCCTGCCATGCTGTGCTTATGGAAACCGTTGCGGTTATCGATGCGGGAGGCAGGGCCGCAGTGACGGCTGCCGTCGTGTCGGTGGCCGGGTTGGTCGGTCAGCTTGCCGGCGTTATTTCCTGCCCTTCGTCTCTACCAATCCAAGCTGATGTTGATCCGTTGCGGGAGTTCTCGGAGGCATGCCTGGAAGGGCTGGGCGTACTGGCGCGGGTCGAGTCGGCGACGGCGGCGGCGAAGATCCGGCTGCTGGCCGCCTACGCGGAGGCCGCAGCGGCGCTGGAGGCCCCGCCCGCAAGTGCATATGAGGCGTCGGCGCAGGAGATGTCCTTGGTGGCAGAAGTGGCGTGCGTACTCACCATCGGCGAACGCGCCGCATCGGCCCTTCTTGGCGAGGCCCATGCGCTGACTACGTCCCTGCCGGCCGCATTGGACGCGCTTCAGGCCGGGACCATCGCCTGGCAGCACGCCCGGATTATGGTCGACGAAACCGATGGCCTACCCCCGGCGGCCGTTTCGGCCCTGGAATCACACTTCTTCGACCCGGGGGCGCCGGACGGCGCCCGCTGTGCCACGCCCGGCGAATTGGTGCCCTCCCGGTTCCGGCGGAAAGTCCGGGCCTGGCGCGAACGCCACCACCCGGAATCCCTGGAGAAGCGCCATGCAAAGAGCGTGGCGGACCGTCGAATGGAATATACCCCGGACCGGGACGGCATGGGCTGGATCTCGCTCTACCTTCCCGGTGACACGGCCTGCGCCATATGGAACAGGGCCTCTGCCCTGGGCCGGGGGCTGCAGGGCGCTGACGAGTCGCGCACACTCACCCAGATCCGGGCTGACATCGCTGCGGGGCTGCTGCTGGGCAGCGCCAGCCAGCAGCCAGGTGAGGTGCCCTCCCCCAAGGCTGACGTCCTGGTGACCGTCCCCGTGTTTTCCCTCCTCGGGCTCACTGAGGAACCCGCGGAGGTGGATGGGTTCGGGCCGGTCCCGGCGTCGATCGCGCGTAGGCTCGTTGCCGATGGTGCCAGCTCGTTCTACCGGGTCCTGGTTGACCCGCGGGATGGAGCGTCACTGGAGATCGGCCGCACCAGTTACCGGCTCCCCGAATCGCTGAAGCGGTGGCTCAGGATGCGGGACGGTGCCTGCACTTTCCCGGGCTGCAGCAACCAATCTCTGGATAACGAGAACGACCACCTGAGGGCATGGCAGGACGGCGGGACCACCGGGATCAGCAACCTCGGACAGGTCTGCCCGAAACACCACCGCCTCAAACACACATCCGCCTGGACGCCTGCGCAGGCAACACAGAATGAACCACCTGGCTGGATTTCACCCACCGGCCGGCACTACCCACCCGAGCAACAGGACCGTGAACCTACGCACTGGCCACCTGGCTCCACACCCCACGCTTCCAGCCCACTCGAACATGCCACCATGATGTATCTCGCCGCCTGAAGATGATGGCTTGTTGTTCTGGTGTGCCCCGTCAACTCTCCTGCCTGGATGCGGGGAGTCCTACCCCGGGACGCCAAAGGCAGGACCCGTTGCCGGAGCCTGCCTTTGACGCGTACGGATGCACGCTCTTGCGCCCGTCTTTCGGGCTTCCTGTTGCGATGGAGTGCAGGAGCGGCGCCCGAAGTTACATGATGCCGGTGGGTACCAGCAACACCCAAGCCAATGCCGGAGCCACCAGCACCACGCCACCTGCGTACGTCATCAGCTGCTTGTAGACGCGCTGCCGGTCGTCCTCGCGGGCGTTGGCCACTACCAGGGCGCCGTCGGTGGAGAAGGGCGAGACGTCCACAACGGTGGCGGCGATGGCCAGTGCGGCCACGGTGCCGGAGGCGCTCAGCGAGCTGGTGGCCAGCAGCGGACCCGCCAGCGGAATGAACGCGGTGAGCAACGCCGTCGACGATGCGAACGCGGAGCCGACGCCGATCACGTAGCAGAGGACCAGCGCCACCAGCAGCGGTGCGCCCAGGGCCAGTGCCTGCTCGGCGAGGGTGTCGATGACGCCTACGTGCTGGAGGAGGGAAACATAGGTGATCATGCCGGCCACCAGCAGGACAGTGGACCAGGAAACGCCGCCAATGAAAGTGCGGTGTTCCTTGATGTTGACCAGCGCCAGGAGCAGGCCGGCGGAGAGGGCCACGAAGCCGATCGGCATGTGGAATCCGAGCGCGCACACCAGCATGGCGGCAATCAGTACCAGCGTCAGGATCTGCTGGCCGTGAGGACGGCCCGTGGTGGTCGTTTCAAGGTCGGCGTGCTGGCCCTCGCCGTCGCGCAGCTTGCCCAGCAGGGCGAACAGCACCACAGTCAGGACCGAGAGGATCAGGTTGATGGCGAAGCTGGCGGTGAACAGTGCGCCCTGGGAGATGGGGAAACCGTTCTTCACGGCGATGTCATGCACCAGCACGCCGGCCACGGAGAGGGGGGAAAAGCCGCCGGCGTGGGCGCCGTTGATGAGGAAAGCGCCCATCACCACCGGGTGGATGCGGGACTCGTAGGCCAGGCCAAGGGCCGCCGGCGCCAGCAGGGCCACTGCGGCGGGGGAGAAGGTGCCCAATGCTGTGAGGGCTGCAGCCATAAGGAAGAAGACCCACGGCAGCAGGAGGGTCTTGCCCCTGACGAGCCGCACACAGTTCTGGACGATGATATCGATGGTGCCGTTCCGCTGCGCCATGCTGAAGAAGTAGGTGACGCCGATGATGGTGATGACGATGTTGGCCGGGAAGTCCGCAAGGATCTCCTTGTCAGACATGCCAAGCATGAAATAGCCGACGCCGAAGGAGGCTACCAGCCCCATCACACCGATGTTCAGCGGCCACTTGGTGGCGACGACGAACATCACCACGAGGATGATGAGCGGGATGATCTGTACTGCGGTCATGCTCGGCTCCGATTCCGCGGTGGGCGCCTGGTTGAAGACGCCTCCCGCCAGAACGAGGGCAAGCAAACCAAGGAAGGTGATGCCTACCACCGCCATCAGCAGGATACGGCGGCGGCGGGCGGGACGCGGAGACTTTTGGTCCCGGGTCTCCTCAACAGCGTCGGTGGGGCGTTGCACAGTCTTAGTCATGGCGGGTACTCCTCATTGAGTGGCTCCCGCGAGGGACGCTTCGGCAGCAGTTCCGAGGGCCTCGGGGAGGTGGATGATGGTGGTTGCGATGCTGCGGGCCGTGCGGTCGACGCCGACGAGCAGGGCGCCGTCGTGATCCTCGGTCCAGGTTTCGATGACTCCGGCGGGGGTTCGCAGTTTCAGCGTGGCCCCCAGCCCGCTGCCGGTCATGGCATGCAGGACGGTGCCCGGGGTGCGGGCTGCCAGGGTCAGGGCGATGCTGCCGGTGATGGCCAGTGCCGGGTGGGGCCGCCCCATCGAAAGCATCATGACGTTGATGTCGCTGCCGTCTTCTGCGGGCGACGGGGCGGCGGCGATGGCCAGCTTGGGGATGGCCCGCGCCGCCTGGGCGGTGGTGGGTGCCAGTCCCATCCGCACCGCCGCCTGCCGCCGGATCTGGTCCAAGGTATCCAGCTGCAGTTCGACGCCGGCCTGCCAACTGTCGTAGCGGTCGGCGTCCAGGCCAAGCTCCTCGGCCCGAACGATCACCACGGGTGCGCCGGCGTCCACCATGGACACTGTCCAGCGGGTTCCGCCGGCGGTGATGGTGTCCGTCACCGAGCCGGTGGGCAGCAGCGTTCCGGTGGTCTTCCCGGCAGGATCGTGGAAGCCGAGGCCCACTCGGTAGCCGGGAAACGGGACGCCAGGCATCTGGGCGTCCGGGACGATGGGCAGGGCGCCGGCGGGGGTTGCTACCCGCTGGACAATGATCTGCCCGGTGTTGGTGTTGCGGGTGACAATCCTTGTGACGTCCCCGCTGGGAACAACCCATCCCTTTTCAATCGCGTACAGGCCAACCACAGCTGAGCAGTTCCCGCAGTTGCTGCCCCAATCCACTGAGGCTTCTTCGATGCCCACCTGCGCGAAGGTGAAGTCGACGTCGATATCGTCATCGTCAGGCCGGTGCAGGATTACCGCTTTGCTCGTGGTGGAGGTTGCGCCGCCGACGCCGTCGATCTGCCGGGAGTCGGGGCTGCCGAACACTCGGGGCAACAGCGAGTCCAGGCTGGCGCCGCCGCCCAGATGCTCGGCTTCAAACACCCAGCACTTGCTGGTGCCTCCGCGCATCCACTCTGCTTCGATCTTCATTGTTCCTTCACATCTCCTTGTGCCTCGATTACTTCAAGGGGCCCTGGTAAGAGATTGATCCGGATCACAAATTAAGACAATGTTCAATAATTGATGGGGGATGTAGGATTGCTTCAATCATTGTTGCTGTGCGTCTGCTGCGCCGGGTTATCCGCACTTGCGGTTGCAAGAAGCAGGCCAGGAACCGTGCGCTGCAGGCCTGCGTGCACTAAATGAACTAAATCTGCCGAAGGGTAAAGCAATGCTTAACGACGAGAAGGAGCACCTTTTCGATATTCGGCGCCTCACGCTGTTGCTGGAGGTGGTGGAGCAGGGTTCAATCACCGCCGCGGCGGACCTGATGATGTATTCGCCCTCCGCCGTTTCCCAGCAGCTGCGCAAGCTGGAACAGGAGGTGGGGCAGCCCCTGCTCAACCGCCGCTCCCGTGGCGTTGTGCCCACCGAGGCCGGGCAGGTGCTGGCGGGCCACGCGCGCCAGATCCTCCGACAGATGCGGGCCGCCCAGTCGGACCTGGACCAGATCGCAGGCCTCAAGCGGGGAGCCTTGACCGTGGGCACCTTTCCCACGCTGGCAGGGTCCTTCCTGCCGATCGTCATCCGCGCCTTCAAGAAGCGGTACCCGGCCATCAGCCTCTCGCTGCGCAGCGCCCGCTTCGATGAACTAGTGGCCGACCTGCAATCGGGGGTCACCGGCCTGTGCCTGTTGTGGGATTACCCATGGAACAGATTCCATGACGACTCCATCCGGGTTACGGAGGTCTTCCGCGAGAGCACAGTGATCCTGGTGGCGGGCAACCACCCGCTCGCCGACCGGGAACAGGTGAGCATGGAGGACCTGCGCGACGAGTCATGGATTGTCCGTGCGGAAGCACATCCGGTGGTCGAGGTGCTGCAGCGTTCAGCCCACAGCGCCGGGTTCGAACCCACCATCGGATTCCTCGCCAACGACTACCAGGAGGCCCAGGCGATGGTCAGTGTGGGGATGGGCGTGGCCATGGTGCCCAAAACCGCCGTCGCGCTTCAGCACCCGGATGTCCGCGTGCTCAGCCTCGGGGACGCTGCCCCCTTGCGCCGCGTCCTGCTCGCCCAGCGCCAGGACAAGGTCTACGCACCCGCAGAGGTGGCTTTCCACTCCACGCTGCTCGAAATTGCCCGCGAACGGGCCGGCGACTACCTCTAAACAGGGGAAATCGGTTGGCGGGGGTGCTCGCGGCATCGCCGATTCAAGGCCTTCGCTCCGGCCCTACCGGGATGACTTTGGAAGGCCTATCTTTGAGCTGTCACAGCCCAGGGAAAGGAACAACGATGTTCACCTTGCAGATCAGCTATCCAGTCCGGGACTACGAGGCTTTCAAGAAAGTATTTGACTCCGATCCGGCAGGCCGCGCCGCCTCGGGCGCCAGGTCTGTCCGGCTGCTCCGGGATACGGACGACCAGAACAGCGTGGCCGTGCTCCTTGACTTCGACACGAAGGATGCCGCGACCGTCTTTCTGGAACGGCTCCGCAGCGAGGTATGGGACAAGCCTGAGGTGATAGGGCAGCTGATGACGGCAGCGCCCACTGCGAGGATCCTGGAGGAGACGGCCCGCGAGGGTGAGGGAGCGGGCTGACCGCTGAGTATCCGGGGTTCCGCCGAGCCACTTCGTTGCGGCCCGAGACGTTGGTCAAACCAGCGGCCACGGGTAGCGCATGCCGGTGCGGTCAACCGGCAGCACGCCTTCGCGCAGCAGGCGCTGGACGCGGCGCTGCAGGGCGGCTACCTCGTCGACGTCGAGGAGTTGGGCCACGTCGGGAGGCGCCGCTTCTGCGAGCGGAGCTATGTCCTCGAGCAGGCCATCGGGGATGGGTTCACCGGCGAAGTCCCAGATCACGGTGCGCAGTTTGAAGCTGGCGGAGAAACACAGGCCGTGGTCGATGCCCCACACCCGCCCGTCGTCGCCGCGCAGCACGTGTCCGCTCTTGCGGTCGGTGTTGTTGCTGACGTAGTCGAACAGGGCGATGCGCGCCAGCTCTCGATGGGTCTCGGGGGCGTCGGCGAACAGGGTGAAGTAATGCTCTTGGAAGTCGCACTGGATGAACCACTGCAGCGACCCGACCCCCAGCGGGGCCTCCTCGCGGATCACCGTCGGCGGCACGAGGCCCCACCCCAGCGACTCGCTGAGCAGGTAGGCTGCCCGTTCCCGCCGGTAGAGCCCGGGCTCGAAATCGGGCAGCGGCCGTTCCCCGGCCTCCGGCTTGTAGACCGCATACGAGGTGCCATCCGTGCCGGTGACCTCGACGAGGAACGTCTCGTTGCTGCTGCGCGGAATGCGTCCCACCAGTTCGATGCTGCCCTCGCAAAGCAGCGTCAGCTCCCGGCCGGACACAGCCTGCCCCGTTTCACCGTCTGTCCCGCTGGCAGCACCCATTCACGGCCCCCGCAGCCCGCTGAGCGGTTCCGACGTCGAATTCACCATGAGCACGGCGGGCGCCTGCCCGTCCACAAAAGAGATGGCCGACACCGAACCCGGGCTGATGACGATGCGCTGGAAGAGGTCAAGGGGCGTGCCCAGGGCATGGGCGACGGCGGCCTTGATGGGATCGGCGTGGGAGAAACACGCCACCACGCCGCCGGCGTGGGCCGTGCGCAGCGCCTCCAGCGATCCGACAATCCGCGCCTGCATTTCCGTGAAACTCTCGCCGTTCGGGAAACGGAAGGTCGAGGGGCTGTGCTGGACCGTCTGCCATTCCGGCAGGGCGGCCACGTCCGCCAGAGCAGCCCCGGTCCAGTCGCCGAAATCGCATTCGAGCAGGCCGTCGTCGTGCGTCACGTTCCGTCCTGCGCGGGCCGCCGTCGGTTCTGCCGTCTCAACGGCGCGCTCCAGCGGCGAGGAATAGACGGCGTCCACCTGAAGGTCCCCGAGACGCTCCGCGACCTTCTCAGCCTGGGCGCGGCCGGCGTCGGACAGATGAAGCCCCGGTGCCCGCCCCGGCAACACCCTGCCCGTCGTCGGCGTGACCCCATGGCGCACCAAAAGAAGCAGGGTGCCGGGCGCACCCGGAGGCGGTGCCGGCGGTTCCGGCGGCGTTGCTGCAGTCATCAGGATCAAGCGTAAGACGCCGGCGCCGAGTGAGCAGGGAATCTCGACAAATCCCTCGATTCCCGGCCCGGTGGAGGTCTACCGTAGAGGGGTGAGTGATCGCCCCGATATCTTCACTGTTGGTGAACTGCGTGCCTCCGGCCACGTGCACAAGGACCTGCGCCGCGAAATCCGTGACAACCTGCTCGCCGCGCTCGCCGCCGGCCGCGATCCGTGGCCCGGGATGTTTGGCTTCAGCCGGACCGTCCTGCCCCAGCTCGAGCGGGCCCTGCTCGCCGGGCACGACGTGGTCCTGCTCGGCGAACGCGGGCAGGGCAAGACCAGGCTCCTGCGCACCCTGGCCGGGCTGCTGGACGAGTGGTCGCCCGTAATCGAGGGTTCGGAACTCAACGAACACCCGTACGAACCCATCACGGAACACTCCCGTGCCCGCGCCCTCACCGAGGGGGACCGGCTGCGGGTGGCGTGGCGCCACCGCTCGGAACGGTACGTCGAGAAGCTCGCGACGCCGGACACCTCCGTCGCCGACCTGATCGGCGACATCGACCCGATGCGGGTGGCCGAGGGTCGCCGCCTCGGTGACCCGGAAACCATCCACTACGGCCTGGTACCGCGCTCCAACCGCGGAATCATCGCCATCAACGAGCTGCCCGACCTCGCCGAGCGCATCCAGGTCTCGATGCTCAACGTGATGGAGGAACGCGACATCCAGATCCGCGGCTACGTGCTGCGGCTGCCGCTGGACGTCCTGGTGGTCGCGTCCGCCAACCCGGAGGATTACACGAACCGCGGCCGGATCATCACGCCGCTGCGGGACCGCTTCGGTGCCGAGATCCGCACCCACTACCCCCTGGAGCTCGACGACGAGGTGGCCGTCATCAAGCAGGAGGGGCACCTGGTGGCCGGCGTCCCGCCCGTCATCCTCGAGATCCTGGCCCGCTACACCCGGGCGCTGCGGCAGTCTCCGGCGATCAACCAGACCTCCGGGGTGTCCGCGCGGTTCGCCATCGCGGGCGCCGAAACCGTTGCCGCGGCAGCCCTTCGCCGTGCCAGCGTGCGCGGCGAGGACGAGGCCGTGGCCCGGATCATCGACCTGGACGCGGCGGTGGAAGTCCTTGGCGGCAAGATTGAGTTCGAGTCCGGTGAGGAGGGGCGCGAACAGGAAATCCTAGACCACCTCCTGCGCATGGCAACCGCGGAGGCCGTGCGGGCACACTTCCACGGCATCGATATGGGCCAGCTCGTGGCTGCGCTCGACGGCCACACCACGGTGACCACGGGGGAACTGGTCACCGCGCGGGAGTTCCTGGAGAACCTCCCGTCCCTCAACGGCTCCGGCCTCTACGACCAAATCAGTGAGCGCCTGGGTGCCACGAACGACGGGCAGCGGGCCGCCGCCGTCGAACTCGCTTTGGAAGGCCTCTACCTAGCTCGTCGGATCGCCAAGGAATCCGACGACGAGGAAACGGTTTACGGCTAAGCAGTTCCACAGCTGAGGGAAGGAGGGCCCATGAGCGTTCACAACCGGTCCAGATACAGCCGGTACAGGGGCGGGCCGGATCCGCTCGCCCCGCCGGTGGATCTGGCGGAGGCGCTTGACGCCGTCGCCGAAGACGTCATGGCCGGCTACTCGCCGCGGCGCGCCCTGCAGGAGTTCCTGCGCCGCGGCGGTCGCAGCCGGGAAGGCCTCGACGACCTCGCCGCCCGGGTACAGCGGCGGCGCAAGGACCTTCTGGGCCGGCACAAACTGGACGGCACGCTCAGCGAAGTCCAGAAGCTTCTGGACACCGCGGTGCTGGAGGAGCGCAAACAGCTGGCCCGCGACGCCATGATGGACAACACCGACCGTGCCTTCCGGGAGATGCAGCTGCAGAACCTGCCCCGGTCCACGGCGGCGGCAGTCAACGAACTGGCTTCCTATGACTGGCAGTCGAGCACGGCGCGGGAGGCTTACGAGCGGATCAAGGATCTGCTGGGCCGCGAGGTCCTTGACCAGCGGTTCGCCGGTATGAAGCAGGCGCTCGAGAACGCCACCGATGAGGACCGTGCGGCCGTCAACGAGATGCTGCAGGACCTCAACGGGCTCCTCGACAAACACCGGCGCGGCGAGGACACCGACGCGGACTTCCAGAACTTCATGGCCAAGCACGGCCAGTACTTTCCCGAGAATCCACAGTCCGTCGAGGAGCTGATCGACGCCCTCGCCCAGCGCGCGGCAGCCGCCCAGCGGATGCTGCAATCCATGTCCCGGGAGCAGCGGGAGGAGCTGATGAACCTCTCCGCCCAGGCCTTCGGCTCGCCACAACTCATGGCCCAGCTCGGCCAACTCGACGACAACCTGCGCGCCCTGCGGCCCGGCGAGGACTGGACCGGATCCGAACGCTTTGAGGGCAAGGAAGGGCTTGGCCTGGGCGACGGAACCGGCGTGTTGCAAGACCTCGCCGAGCTGGACGAGCTGTCCGAACAGCTCTCACAGTCCTACAACGGGTCCCGCCTGGACGACCTGGACCTCGACGCGCTGGCCCGCCAGCTCGGCCAGGATGCCGCCGTTACGGCACGCACCCTCGCGGAAATCGAGAAGGCAATGCACGACGGCGGGTACCTCCACCGCGGGGCGGACGGGGATCTCCGGTTGTCGCCGCAGTCCATGCGGCGGCTCGGGAGGGCGCTGCTGCGGGATACCGCGAAGCAACTCTCCAGCCGGCAGGGGCGCCGGGACACCCGCGTGGCAGGGGCAGCCGGGGAACAGACCGGCTCCAGCCGCCCCTGGGAGTTCGGCGACGCCGAGCCGTGGGACGTCACGCGAACCATCACCAACGCGATCCGCCGGACCATTGCCGACGGCGGCGACCCCGGCAGCGGACTGCGCCTCGCCGCGGACGACATCGAGGTGGCGGAAACTGAGGCGCGCACCCAGGCCGCCGTGGTCCTGCTGGTGGACGTGTCCTTCTCGATGGCCGCCCAAGGGCGCTGGGTGCCCATGAAACGCACCGCGCTCGCCCTGCACCACCTCATTTCCACGCGCTTCCGCGGCGACCGGCTGCAGCTGATCACGTTCGGCCGCTACGCGCAGACCACGGACATTGGCGAGCTCACCGCCTTGCCGCCCTTCCAGAACAAGGGAACCAACCTGCACCACGGCCTGCTGCTGGCCGGCCGGTTCTTCCGCAAACACCCCTCGATGCAGCCCGTCCTGCTGGTCGTGACCGACGGCGAACCAACCGCGCACCTGCTGGGCGATGGTGAGACCTGGTTCGACTACCCGCCGCACCCGGAGACCATCCGGCTTACCGTGGCCGAGCTCGACCGCCTGGGGCGTACCGGCACACAGGTCACGTTCTTCCGGCTCGGCGACGATCCCGGCCTCGAGCGGTTCGTCCAGCGTATGGCCCACCGGGTCGGTGGCCGGGTGGTGGCGCCCGAGACCGGGGACCTGGGCGCCGCCGTGGTGGGGGAGTACCTCCGCGCCCACTTCCGCGGACGCCCCTACGGCGACTCGGACTGGGTCAAATAGAACGGCGCTGACTCAAACGGAGAGCTCTGGATCATGCCCACCGACCAGGCCTGAACGGACGGAGGCGCGGGAGCAACCACGACGTATGCCCCGGAGCAAGGCTCCAGGGCATACTCCGGGATTGCTGATTTAGCCGACGAGGGCGCGGGTGTGGTCGTTGAGGAACATTCCACGAGGATCGAACTCGCGGCGCACTTGGATGAAAGTGTCCAGCTCCGGGTAGAGGCGTTCCAACCGGCTCCGGGTCATGAAGTGGATCTTGCCCCAGTGCGCACGCGGCTCGAATTCCTGCAGTGCCGTATCGGCATCCCGGAAGAACTGCCAGTAGTCTGTCCCGGGCTCGGTGGTCAGAGTAATAACAGTGCTGTCGCGCCCCTGGAACTGGGACATGTAGCCTTCATCGGCTTTCACCCAGCGGACCTCCACAGGGTACTTCTGCCCTGGATGCTTAGTGCGGATCAGCTCCTGGATGACTTCCACGGCGGCCAGGCCATCCTCGCTGCGGACGAAGTACTCCAGTTCGTGGAACTGCGTGGTGAAGCCACCCGGATAGATGCGGTACGAACGGTCCAGCCGGGCGCCTTCGATGCCTGAAATCTCGCTCTCGTCCTGGATCTGCGCCACGTTGTACCGCTTGGTGTAGCTGCGGTCCGCCATGCTCTGGCCCGGCGAACCCGGAAGGTCCAGGAGCTCGCAGGAATCGTCGCCCGGGCACCACAGGAATGAGTAGTGCCTGTTTGAGTCGATGTCGGTCTGCCACGTAGCTGCAGTCTCGGCCCACGTGGGATACGTGATCTGTTCCTGCAGGTAGTAGCTGTCCTCGACGGCCAACTCGACTTCCAGGAAGATCCCGAGCGTGCCGAGTGCGACCTGGGCAGCCCGGAGTTCGCGGAGCTGCCCCTCGCCGATTTCGACAATCTCGCCGTCGCCGTTGATCAGCTTCACCCATCGCAGCTTGGAGGAGAAGCTGCCCAGTTCCTTTCCGGAGCCATGCGTGCTGGTCGCCAGCGCCCCGGCGATCTGCTGCTTGTCAATATCGCCCTGGTTGCTGAGTGCCAGGCCCTGCTCCCACAACGCATCGCCGAAGGCATTGATGGTGGTCCCGGCAAGGGCCCTGGCGCGACGCCGGATCTTGTCGGTACCGGTGATCGCCGAGAGGCCGGACATGTCCATTAGAACGCCGCCTGTCTGAACCAACGGCGAGGACGAGTGTCCTGAGCCGACCGCCCGCACAGGCAGGCCTTCCCGGATGGCGAAACGGACGGCGTCGAGCGCTTCCTGCTCGGTCCGCGGCCTGACGGTGAAGGCGGGCGTAGCGCTCTGGTTCCCGCCCCAGTTGGTCCAGGTGACGTCCGTCCCGAAGGGCGCGGATGGGGTTGCCGCCCGGGCCGGGGACGCGGCCTTGGGAACGTTGGTGGTGGTCATTGCTAAGCTCCGTTGCTTGTCTGAACGCTCACGCGCCGTGGTTGATCATGACGTGCTTGGTGCGGGAGTAATCATCCAGCGCGTAGAGCGAGAGGTCGCGGCCGTAGCCGGATCCCTTGAACCCGCCCCACGGTACCTCGCAGGCCAGGACCAAGTGTGAATTGACCCAGACCGTGCCGAAATCGAGCTGCTTGGGGATCCTCAGCGAGAGGCTTGAATCTTTGGTCCATACCGAGGCGGACAGCCCGTAGGGGCTCTCGTTCGCCCGGGTGACGGCCTCCTCGGTGGAACTGAAAGTCTCGACCGTGACTACGGGACCAAAGATCTCGTGCGTGGCGATGCGTGCTCCGGCGGGTACGTTGCTGATCACCGTAGGCTCGATGAAGTAGCCGGGGCCCTCCAAGGCCGAACCGCCGATGGCGATGGTCAGTCCGGCGGACTTGGCCTCGGCCAGCGATTCCTTGACCCGTTCGAAGTGCGGGCGCGAAATCATGGGACCGATTTCCACGTCGTCTCCTGCCTCTGGATCCCCGACCACCAGGGTGCTGACTTCGCGGACCAGATGTTCGGTGAACTCCTCCGCTACGGATTCATGGACGAGGACACGGCAGGCGGCACCGCAGTCCTGGCCGGCGTTCCAGTAGCCCGCGTTGCGGACGCCGGCGGCGGCCGCGCGGAGATCGGCGTCGGGGAAGACCACAACGGGGGCCTTGCCGCCGAGTTCCAGGTGGACGCGCTTGACCGATTTGGCCGCGGTTTCCGCCACGGCCTGTCCGCTGACAACGCTGCCCGTCAAGGCGACGAGGGCGATGTCAGGGTGTTCGGACAGCCGTTGTCCCACGGTTCGGCCCTGTCCTGTGACGACATTGAGGATCCCGTCCGGGATGTGTCCGGCCACGAGTTCTGCCAGCTTCAGCGTGGACAGCGGGGTCTGCTCGGACGGCTTGAGGACAATGCTGTTTCCGGCGGCCAGGATGGGGGCGATCTTCCATGCGGCCATCAGGAGCGGGTAGTTCCAGGGCGTGATGACCCCGACGACGCCCACGGGCTCGCGGAGGATCACCGAGGTGTGGCCGGTGGCGTAGTCCCCGCCGGCCATGGACGTCAGGGTGCGCGAGGCGCCGGCCATGAAACGGAACGTGTCGATGGTGCTGGAGACATCATCCTCAGCGACAGTTCGCGGCTTGCCGGTGTTGGCGGACTCGATGGTTTCGAACGCTTCGCGGTTGGCTTCGATGATGTTGGCGATCAGGGACAGGACCTCGGACCGCTCCTTCGGCGTGGTGGCGCCCCAGGACTTCTGAGCCGCGACGGCGGCTGCGACGGCGACGTCGACGTCAGCTGCAGTGCCGGCCTGGACGGACGCGATGACCTGTTCAGTGGTGGGGTCCACCACGTCGATGAGCTCGGTGGAGGAACCCGGAACAAACGTCCCGTTAATAAAGTGTCCGGCGGGCGGCAGCACGCTGGCGGGCGTGCGCTCAAGGGAGCTGTTGCCAGAGGTAGAGCGTCGGACGGTGAACTGGTTTGTGTCTGTGAATGTCATGATGTTTTTCGCTTTCAGATGAGGTCGGTTGCGAGAAGAGGGGCCTGAAAGGGGGCGGCGTCCGGCTTCTTTCGGAACACGCGTGCCGCAACGTAGTAGAGCGGGGCAACAACCACAAGGCCGACGATCCAGGAGATGTCCACCCCGCCCATGGCTGCCGCGAGAGGGCCGGTGTAGATCGCTGTTGCCGAGAACGGAACCTGGATCAGGGCGCCGGCAACGTAGGAACCGATCGCCACCCAGTTGAACCGTCCGTACATTCCGCCGTCGCGCTTGAAGAAGTCTTCAACCCTGTAGTCGCCGTGCCGGAGAAGGTAGTAGTCCACCAGGTTGATGGCCGTCCACGGAACCAGCACGTACATCAGGAAGGAGAGGAAGTTTGTGTAGAAGAGGATGAAATTGTCGCGGGCGAACAGGGCGATCAGCAGGGCCAGCGTAAAGAGGATGATCGCCGCAATGCTTCGGGTCTTTGCATGGGGCAACCAGTTGGGCTTGAACGTCTGCCCGATGGTAAGGCTGCACAGGACGCCACAGTAGAGGTTCATAGCGTTCGACGCCGCGACGCCGAGGCAGAAGATTCCGATGATCATGAGGGTCCAGGGCTGCAGCAACGCGCCCAAACTGCCGACGATCTCGACGTTGCCGGCTTCGGCGCTCATACTCACCGCCAGTGTTCCCACCAGTGCGCCCAGGATCATCGGGAACAGCGTCCCCAGGACGCAGCCTGAGTATGAAGCCCAAAACGCCGGGGCCGAGCCTGTGCCTTGGGGCATGTAGCGGGAGTAGTCCGAAACGTAGGGAGCGTAGGCGAGCTGCCACAGGGCGGATACGGAGATGGTGCCCATGAAGCCGACCCAGTTGAAGTTGCCCTGCTCCAGGAAATTGGCCGGAAGGCTGCCCACCAGCAGGATCCAGACGAAGGCCAGCAGCAATGCCAGGCCAGCCGCAACGCTCAGGATGCGTGCATAAGCGTGAATGAGCCGGTAGCCGAAAATCGTGGCAATGACGCTCACGATGCCGATGACGATGATACCGGCGTCAACGCTGATGCCGGGGCTGACTGCGGCCATCGCTTCGCCGCCAAAGACGAGGTTGGCCGCGAAGAATCCGACGTACATGATCACCACGATCACCACGATCAGCAGTGCCCCGAACGAACCGAACTGGCCGCGGGTCTGGATCATTTGCGCCACACCCAATTGCGGGCCCTGGGCAGAATGCAGCGCCATGAAGATGCCGCCAACAACGTTTCCAATGATGATGCCCACGAGGGCGGGGACAAAGCCGAGGCCGAACACCGTGGTGGCGAGTCCGCCGGTCACGATGGTCATGATCATGATGTTGGAACCGAACCAGATGGTGAACAGGTCGCGGGCCTTCCCGTGGCGTTCGTTTGCGGGGATTGGCTGGATGGTCTTGTCCTCGAGCCGGGGTACTTCGGCTGCGGCAACGGGAGTAGTTCGGGTGCTCATGATGCGTTCCAGGATGCTGCTTGCAGTTCACGGACGGTGTTTGATTCGGCCTTGCTGCGGTTCACCATCAGGGCGAGCAGGTCGAAGACGAGGGTGGCTGCGGCGACTGCGGTGATGTCTGCGTGGTCGTACGCCGGAGCGACCTCGACGACGTCGGCGCCCACAATGTTGATGCCGTTCAGTCCGCGGAGCAGTGCCAGGAGTTCGCGGGAGTGGAGCCCGCCCATTTCGGGGGTGCCGGTGCCCGGCGCGTAGGCCGGGTCCAGGACGTCGATGTCGATGGAGACGTAGACCGGCGTGTCGCCGAGCCGCTCCTTGACCTGCGCGATGGCTGCCGGAACGCCGATGACGTCCACGTCCGAGCAGCGGATGATCTGGAAACCGAATTCGTGGTCGCGGAGGAAGTCTTTGCGGTCATAGACCGGCCCGCGGATGCCGACGTGCATGGACTTGTCTTCCACCAGGAGGCCTTCCTCGAATGCCCGCCGGAAGATGGTTCCGTGGGTGACCGGCTGGTCGAAGTAGGTGTCCCACGTGTCCAAATGGGCGTCGAAGTGCAGCAAAGCCACGGGTCCGTGGACCGTGTTCAAAGCCCTCAGCATGGGGAGGGCGATGGTGTGGTCGCCACCGATCGAGATGAGCCTCTTGTCCGTACTGATCAGGGGCAGTGCCTGCTCCTCGATTTCGCGGACAGCCTGTGTGATGTCGTAAGGCGTGCAGGCGATGTCGCCGGCGTCCACAACCTGGGCTTCGTAGACCGGCTCGACGTCGAGCTCGGGGTGGTAGCCGGGGCGCAGGAGCCGGGAGGCCTCTCGGACTGCGGCGGGACCGAAACGGGCGCCGGGCCGGAAGGAGGTCCCGCCGTCGAACGGGACCCCGACGATCGCAATGTCGTAGTCCGGAACGCGGTCGATTTGGGGAAGCCTGGCGAACGTGCCGAGGCCTGCGTACCGGGGGACTTTTGTTGCGTCGACGGGGCCGATGGGCTTGTGCGTTGTCATGCGGGGATCCTTCGATTTGCGGTGCTGCCGGGCGGTGACGCCGGCCTCGTTTCGGTGGTGTGGGTCGCTCGCCGTTGAGCGGGGTTGTTGAGCGGGAAGTCCGTAATCCAATTCTTGGTGACGTGCATCACGGCGTATAGCGGTAGATTGACTACAAATGGCAGAGGCTCTTGTACATATGTCTAAGAATCTCTTGGTGGTCCGGAAGACCAAGGAGCAGGGAGCGCAATTCCATGGCGATTACCGTGGCCGAGCTCGTGGCGGAACCCCAGCTGGGACTCACACTGCTGGCCGGATCCGCAGGCAGCGGCAACCGGATCACGTGGGCGCACACGTCTGACTTGCCCAGGCTGTGGGAATGGGTCACTGGTGGCGAGCTGATGATGACCAACGGCCTTTCCATCCCAGCCGATGCTGCCGGGCAGGTTGCGCTCGCCGAGGCCTTGGTGGATGCGGGCGCCAGTGCGCTGGCCATCGGAGAGAAGATGCACGCGCCGGAGCTGTTGCCAGAGTTCCTGGCGGCTTGTGAGAGGCTGCCGCTGCCGCTGATCAACGTGCCCTATCCGCTGCCTTTCATCGCCATCGCGCGAACGGTGGCTGAATCCTCCCTGTTGGAGGAATCGCGGCGCCTGCGCCAGACCGCCCGGATTTACGACCTGCTCCGCACTGCTGGAACGTCCGAGGACCACCTGCAGGGCCTTCTTCTGGGGCTCGCGGCTGAGCTCGATGCAGATCTGTTCGTCGTGGACCGGCGCTGCCTTCATCCGTGGCATCCGGACGGCCGGCCTCTGCCAGATTTCCTGCAGGCGGAATTGGCCCTGCTGACCGGGCGAATATCCCTCGCCGGGAAGAAGTTCCAGTGGCATCGGCTTGGGGACAGGCACGTGTTGATGATGGACATCCCCACGCACGCCAATGCGCTTCTGGTGGTGCTGCCCAACAGCGATCCGCACCCGGACGCCGTCGTGCTTCTGCATGCGGCAACAGTGCTGGGGCTGGAACTTTCACGAAATGTCCTGTCCCTGGAAAGCCGGCACCGCCTGGCGAGCGAATTCCTGCTGCAAGCGGTCGACGGTCGCCTGGGAACGGCGGAACTGGAGAGTCGGCTCACGGCTTTTGATGTTCCGGCACAGGCTTTCGTGGTGGTTTCGATATCGGCCGACGACGGCGAGCGGCTGGCGGGTGTCCACGTCGAGCTGTGGCGCCACGGCTTTCCGGCCGCTTGCCTGCAGCGCTTCGACACACTTCACGTGGCGGTGTCCGCGGCGGTGACCGCCGATATCCTGATCCACTGCGCGGGTCCCGAGGTCCGGATCGGGATCAGCTCGCCGACGTCTGCGCCCGGTATCCAGCGTGCGTTGCAGGAGTCGCTGTGGGCGCTCGGCTCGGCCAAGGGCAATGCCATGAAGCTGGCCCGGTACGCCGAGGGTGCCTCGTGGCTGGGGCTCACGAGTTTCGAGGAAGGGACCGCGTTGGTAGAGCGGCTGCTGGGTCCGATCTTCGCGTACGAGCAGAGCCAGGAAGGCGACCTCATCGTGACGTTGAGGACCTACCTGGACACCCAAAGGTCATGGCAGAAGACAGCGGCGGCGCTGTTCGCGCACCGGCAAACCGTCATCTACAGAATCCGAAAAATCGGCGAATTGACGGGCCTGGACATGACCGAAACATCCACGTTGGCTCAGCTTTGGTTTGCGCTTCAAATCCATGAGGCCATGCATAAGTAGGCCGCTAAGCCTGCCGTGCAGCACCCTCACCGAGGTCCCGCCGTCGTCCGCTCACTGCCTTGCTCCTAGGAAGTGCTGCCAACGCGAACCGAGGAACGCGCGGGGAACGGTCGCGACTTACCGTTAAGCGAGAAATCGGAAAGGAGGTGAGAGCAATGGCAGACCACTATGCCTCAGGAACCTGGCAGGTGAAGCAGGGCAGCGACCAGGAGTTCATAGACCGGTGGACGGAGTTCCTTCAGTGGTCCCGGGCGAACTACCCGTCGATCCTCGTGGCAAACCTCATTCGTGACCGACGTGTTCCCGGTCATTATGTTTCGTTCGCGGAGTGGACCGACGAGGCGTCCCGGGACGCATGGAAGCAGAACCCGGAGTTCATGACCCACTTCGATGCCTGCGCTGCGCTGTGCGAGCACATGAGCGGTGCTGATTTCGATCGGGTAGCGACCGTGTGATCCATCGGCCTTTATTGCCTGATCGCCGACCGAAGCCGGCCGCCCACGGGTCAGCCGGCGGGGTCAGCCGGACCGCCCGCGCCGGCCAATGCGGCCGGCAGCGGGCGGACACGGCCATGACATTGTCCGCTCTTATGCGCGATCACACAGGCTGCGGGACGATCCGAATGTACGGCTTGGGCTCCTTCCAATCGCCAAAGATCTCGAGGGCCTCGCTGTTCGGGACGGAGCCGGCGATGATGACGTCCTCGCCTTGCCTCCAGTTGACCGGCGTCGCCACCCGGTGCTTCGCAGTGAGCTGAAGCGAGTCGACAACGCGAAGCACTTCGTCGAAGTTGCGTCCGGTCGTCATGGGGTAGACGAGGATCAGCTTGATTTTCTTGTCCGGCCCAATGACGAACACGTTGCGGACGGTCTGGTTGTCCGCGGGCGTGCGGCTCTTGGCGTCCCCGGACGTGGCGGCCGGGAGCATGCCGTAAAGCTTCGCCACGGTGTAGTCGTCGTCGCCGATCACGGGGTAATTGGGGCGGACCCCCTGCGTCTCTTCGATATCGGCGGCCCACCGCTCGTGATCAGCTGTCGAGTCCACGGACAAGCCGATGATCTTGACTCCACGTCGGTCGAACTCGGGCTTGATCTTGGCCATGTAGCCGAGTTCGGTGGTGCAGACCGGCGTGAAGTCCTTCGGGTGCGAGAACAGCACTCCCCATGAGCCTCCGAGCCAGTCATGGAAGCGGATGTCGCCGGCGGTCGTCTTGGCGGAGAAATCGGGTGCGATCTCACCGAGTTGCAGTCCCATCATGTCCTCCTGGTCGTTGTGATGTGATGACGGAGCCAATTGGCTCGCCGTCACTTCTGACGGTAGGGCGGCCCTGTTCCCCGACCGTTCCCCCGGCTACGCTGAGGGCGTGGAGAAGTGCGCCGTCCTTATGCTGGGCGCGTTCGGTGTCGTAATTGACGGCCGGCCGGTTCCGGCCGACGCGTGGAAGCGGACCAAGGCGGCGGGGCTCGTTAAGATCCTGGCCCTCGCGGAAGGGCACCGGCTGCACAGGGACGCCGTCGCCGATCTGCTCTGGCCCGATCTCAGCGCGCAGGCTGCCTCTTCGAACCTGCGCAAGGCAATGTATTTCGCGCGCGCCGCCCTCGGCTCGCCAGACGCCGTTAAGGCGCACGGCGACCTGCTGGTGCTGCTGCCAGGCGCCGACGTTTCCATTGACGCGGAGCGGTTCGAAGCGGACGGGCGCGCCGCGCTCGCCTCATCGGCAGGGGTGGCCGAGGCGCTCGCCCTGTATCGAGGCGACCTGCTTCCTGATGATCGATTCGCCGTGTGGGCCGAGGACCCCCGCGACCGGCTGCGAACGCTGTACCTGCGTTTGCTCAAGGCGGCGGCTCGGTGGGACGACGTGGTCAAGGCCGAGCCAACGGACGAGGAAGCCCACCGCGCGATCATGGTTCGCGCGCTCGACGCCGGCGATCGCCAGGGCGCGATCCGCCAGTTCGAGCGACTCCGTCGGCGGTTGCGTGCCGACTTGGGCGTCGGCCCAGGGGCGGCGACGGTCGCGGTCTACGAGGAGGCTATCGCCGAGGACAGCCGACGCGCGGAGAATCGCACGCGGGCCACGTTGGCGCGAGCACTCATCGCCCTCAACAGTGGCGACCTCATCGAAGCCATGTCATACGCCCGGCGTGCACGCGAGCTGGCCATGGAAGCAGACTTGGGCCGAGAGATCGGCGAGGCCAGCGCAGTGCTGGCGATCGCGGCGAACATGCAGGACCGTTGGCCCGAGGTGTTCGAGGCCGAGTTCGTGGAGTTCACACAACACGACTCCGCGCGCTCCGGCTACATTCTTGACGCACAGTTGTGCCTCGCCGAGTTCTGCCTGAGCGGGCCGGACGGGCACCGGAACCTTGCGCGGCGAGTAGCACGTCTGCGCACGATCGCCGAACTAGCAGGCTCGGTACGTGGCCAGGCCATCGCTGACCTGTTGCTGGGGGAGGCGGCACTGTTCTCCGGTGAGCTCGGCGACGCGCGCAGTCTGCTCCAGTCCGCACTCGAGCTGCACCGGCGGGCCGGGGCACCGGCCGGCGAGATCGTGACACTGCAACGACTGGCTGAGGTTGACCTCGCGCAGGATCGGCCCGAGGAGGCCGCTCGGGCAGCCAGCCGCGCACTGGCTGCCGCCGCTTCCACGTGGCTTGAGCCGCACCTCGTTGTTCGCCTATACGGGGTGCTCGCTGAGGCAGCCAGCTCTCCGGCGCAAGCGGTCCGCATCATTGAGCGAGCCGACGCCGCTCTGGCTGGGAGGAGCGTCTGTCCGCCGTGCTCGATGGGTTATCAAGTCGCCGCAGCGACGCATTACGCACTGGCAGGGAAGCTGGACGCCGCCCGCCGCCGGCTCGCCAACGCCGAGCAGCTCGCAGGCATGTGGCCTGGCGGACCATGGCACGCCGCCCTCTGGGAAGCACGAGCCGTCCTGCGCCGCGCAGAGGGTCACGATGATCAAGCCATCGCCCTGTTTCGGGAGGCGGCAGCTAGTTTTGCCGAGCTCGGCAGGCGCCAAGACGAGCAACGCTGCCTAGCCCGAGCAGCACAAAGATCACCAATGACCGCCGGAAAGCCTTTGGCTGGCTAGTTCCTGAGGGGCTTCGCTCCGCTGTGGGGGTGGAAAAGTTTGCGGTTCCGTTGCGTGCATTCCTGTGGCACCGGGTGGGTTCGGAGCAGACTGGGTGAGTGTGTTTCGGTCAACGCCGATGACGGCGACCTTCAGGAACATCTTGACCGGAGCAATGCAGCAGCCAGGGAACTGGAGCTCCTCACGCCACAATGGGTCCATCGATGCCCCACGGACAACCGCAGCGTCCAGGACATTGCTGCTGACCTTCGTGGGCTCACCGGATGGACCGACAGCCCGGCTGTCTAGGGTCATCGATCAGCCGGACTCCTACCCCCGGCGAGTTCAAGCACACGGCCAACGGCGCTCTGGTAGGCGCCGTAATCAGACGCCGACCGGCCATTCAGGCCGTCGACCGCGAGCCGGAACAGCAAGGCGCGGATCAGGTACTGCGGAAAGTCCCGCGCCGCGCTGATCGTTTCGAGAAGTGACAGCGGCGCACCCTCGAAGCAGACGGCGTCAATGGCGATCACGGCAATTGAATAGTTCAGGGGACGCCAGTCGACGGTCAAATCGATGACGGCGGGTGGAAGAACGGGGTCGAACAAGACGTTTCCGGTGAGATCGCCGTGAACGATGCAAGGGGGATCGAACACCGGCCGCCGTGCGCTCACGAGGTCAGCGATGTAGGGAGCCGTGATCGGCGAACCATCATATTCTCGCCAGGCAAAACGGTCAGCTTTGGCCCAGGCGTGAGTCCGCTTATCGACAAAGTCAGGGCGCCGTACCTCAGCGAAAATCGCACTGAACTCACGGGCGATTTTTGCCAATTCCGTCCATCTTCCCGGCTGGTGTTCGCCGGTGAGGTAGGGGAATGCCGTCCAGCCGTCGACAATCAGCTTGCCTGACCGGCTTCGGATCGGAAGGCTCAGGCGCAGCTCACCGCCGACGCTGTGTTCGCGCGCAACTTCGTCCAACCAGAGCAACTCTTCGGGAAGCACATCAAGAGGCTTCAGCGTCACGTCGCCGACTCTCCAGGCCGTTCCTCGGCCGCCCTCCAGCTTGAACAGGGGCCCGGAGGCGCGGAATTCAGTTTGGGTCTCGATCGGAGGATGCACCTGATCACTATACGAGGCCCTCCCTATCCCTTTGCTGGTAGTGGGCCCGGTGCCCATTGGGGAGGGGGCCCAGGACCTGTTGCTCTCACCTGGGCCGCCATCCGGGAAAACTTGTCACCGCGCAGGAGTTCCTGCAGAACCTCTCCTCCTTCAACGGATCCAGCCTCCACGACGAAATCAGTGAGCGACTGGGGGCGACCAACGATGAGGCGACGATTTACGGCTAAAAGCTCCTACCGTGAGCTCACCGCTGGGACGCCGAGAATGCTGTCCAGCAGCCCGTTGCGGAATTTTCCGTCCGGATCGTGCGCCGATGCCAGCGAACGGAAGTCCGCTAGGCGGGGGTAGAGGGATTCCCAGTCGTGACCGTCGGGCGTGAAAAGCTTGCCCCAGTGTGGCCTGGCCCCGTACGGCCGCAGCAGGTCTTCGAGCTGCGGAAGAACGGCTTCCACCTGCGGCTGCAGCGGCTTCCAGGTGAAGTGCAGCGCAACGCTCTGTTGCCGGTAGAAGGGGCTGAGCCAGAACTCGTCCGCGGCGCCGGTCCGGATTTCGGAGACAAACAGCAGGGGCGCAAGTTTGTCCGCCAGGCTCCGCACTGCCTGGATCGCCGCTGGTGCCTGCTCCAGCGGCAGGATGAATTCGCTTTGCAGCTCCTCACCATTGCTGGGCGTGAACTCGTGGCGGAAGTGCGGCAGCCGGTCCAGCCATGGCCCAGGCTCATCCATCTGGGCTGTGCAGTTCTCGGCCGACATCCCCGGCAGCGGGTGCCTCGGGCCGGTGGCTGCCGTGGCACCGAACAGTTCACCGAGGGGAGGCTCCGAGTCCAGCGCCTTGAGCCAGACCTGGCTGATGCTATCGCCCGTGTAATCGGTGAAAAGACTGACGCTGTTGGCGCTGGACACCAGCTGCGTGAAGTCCGCCAGCGCCCGTTCCCATGGCAGGTTTTCCAACACACGCTGGCGCATGCTGAAGCTCGGCCGGACGGCAAGCTGGAGGCCGGTGACGATGCCCAGGGCGCCGAGGCCCACCACGCTGCCAAGGAACTCCTCGCCGTCCGCGCGGGACAGCGAGACCTGCTCGCCGGAGGGCCGGACCAGATCAATGCCCTCCACCGCTCCGGCCAGGGAGGGGTTGTTCACACCGGATCCATGGGTGCCCGTCTGGACTGCCCCTGCCACGGAAATGTGGGGGAGCGACGCCAGATTGTGGATGGCCAGGCCGGACTGCTGCAGCGTACGGCACAGGGCACCGTAGCTCACCCCGCCGCTGACGCGGACGCTCTGCCGGTCCGCGTCCAGTTCGATGTGCTGCGGCAGGGCATCCAGCAGCACGTGCACGCCGTCGGTATCCCCAATGCGGTTGAAGGAGTGCCGCGATCCCAAGGCCTTCACCCGGCTGGAACGCGCCACCACCTGGGCGAGCTCAGCCACCGATTCCGGGCGTACGACGTCCGCTGATGAGTAGTTGAGGTTTCCTGCCCAGTTCTTCATGTGCTCGGCTCTCGGGTGAAGGTACGTTTCGTTCCCCCAACTGTGAGCGCTAACAATTGCCCTGTCAAGACGCTTCGGCCACGTCCCGCCGAGGCGGGCGGTAACATCATCAGCAGGTCATCCGCAGCGGCATTCATTAGCCGCCGGCTTTGGCCCAACAGGCTTTGAAAGGGGAGCAGTGCGCGCAACAGTCAAGGACGTCGCGCGTCGTGCCGGCGTTTCACCCAAGACTGTCTCGAACGTCATGAACGGCATCATTCCGGTCAGCGGAGCCACCAGGACCAAGGTGGAGCAGGCCATTCTCGAGCTGGACTACGTGCCCAACCTCTCCGCCCGCGGACTGCGCAACGGGAGGTCCGGCGTCATTGCGCTGGCCCTGCCCGATCTTGGCACGCCGTACTCCGCAGAAATTGCCCACCATATTGTGGAAGTGGCGCACGAGCAGGGCTGGATCGTGCAGATCGAGGAAACCGGCTCCGATCCCCAGCGCGAGCATGAACTCATGGTGCGCGCCCGCTCCAACCTGATCGACGGGCTGATCCTCAACCCTGTGGTGCTGGATGAGAGCGCCGTCCAGGTGGGCGTCGCCCTGCCGCCCGTGGTCCTTCTCGGCGAGGTTCCGCAGAAGCTCGCCGACCGTGTCTTTGTGGACAGCTTCGCTGCCGCCCGTGACATGACGCTCGCCCTGGCGCAGCCCGGGCGCCGACGGATCGCCGTGCTGGGAACCACCCAAGGCAGGGGATCGGCTGCGGCGATCCAGCGAACCCAGGGTTATGAAGAGGCGTTGGAGATCCTTGGCATCGAACGGGACGAGTCACTGCTGATTCCCTGCGAGAAGTGGACGCCACAGACTGCTGCCGATGCGCTCACTGCCTACCTGGAATCCCATCCGCTGCCTCAGGCGCTGTTCTGCTTCACGGATTCCATGGCCATCGGCGCCCTGAGTGTGCTGTGGAAGAGGGGCCTGCGCATCCCGGAGGACATTGCGGTGGCGGGCTTTGACGACATCGCCGACGGCCGCTACGCGGTTCCGTCGCTGACCACGGTCTCCTTCGACAAGCGTGCCATCGCCAGCGAAGCCCTGCGCCTGCTCACGGAGCGGATGGCGGACAGGGGCCACGAGCAGCGCGTGGTTTCCGTGGACTACTCCATCGTGGAGCGGGACAGCACTCGCACCTGAAACGAGAGCCGCCCACCAGATTGTTGGCGCTAACAATTTTCTCTTGCCCTGTCTATTACATCGATGTAATGTGAGGCGTGCGTCACCCCTGAAGGCATCGGCCGGGGACGGGGACGCGCCGGAACCGGAGTTTTGAGCTACAAGAAGTGACCTTTCCGCGGACCCATCCAAAGGAGTGACGGGTGAAGCAGTTTGAATTTTTCGGGAAGCAAGTGTCCCGACGGCAGTTATTGACAGGGACGGCAGCTTTAGGCAGCGTCCTGGTAGCAGGCGGCCTGACGGGCTGCGGCGGAAACGCCCAAGCCTCTGGCCCGCGGGACATCGGGTTCTGGCACCTGCTGTCCGGCGGTGACGGCATCA
Source organism: Pseudarthrobacter sp. NIBRBAC000502772 (assembly GCF_006517235.1). Taxonomy (NCBI): domain Bacteria; kingdom Bacillati; phylum Actinomycetota; class Actinomycetes; order Micrococcales; family Micrococcaceae; genus Pseudarthrobacter; species Pseudarthrobacter sp. NIBRBAC000502772. The sequence continues at coordinate 4,712,719 of NZ_CP041188.1, read as the reverse complement.
AGATGCAGGCCATGATCAACAGAGCCAACCAGGCCAACCCCGGCGTCAAGGTCCAACCCACGGTCCTGGCCTGGGGCCCGCCGTACTACACCAAGCTGGCCATGGCATCGGCTGGCGGGCGGCCACCGGAAGTGGCCATCATGCATGCCAGTCGGGTGCCCGGATACGCCCCCGGCGGGCTCATCGACCCCTGGGACCTGGACCTGCTGGCCGAGCACGGCGTGACTGGGGACAACTTTGCCCCGCGCATCTGGGAGAAGAGCCAGCAGAACGGCAAGTTATTCTCCATCGCCCTGGATTCGCACCCGTTCGTTATGTTCTACAACACGGACATCGCCGGCAAGGCCGGCGTCCTGGGCAGCAACGGACAACTGCAGGAGGTAACGTCTCCGCAGGAGTTCATGGCCATGGCCAGGGAGATGCAGAAGGTCACCCAGGCCCATGGTTTGTCCTTCGGTTACCTCGGCAGCGGCTCCCAGATGTGGCGCTTGTTCTACACGCTCTACAAGCAGCATGGCGCGGACATTGAACTCATCCCGGGCCAGCCGATGAAAGTGGACCGCGACGCCGCGATTGAGTCCCTGGAATTCATGGCCTCGCTCTTTGATGACACCATCGCCGCCAAGGCCGGCGACATCAGCACGGGCATCGCGGAGTTCGCCCGCGGCGGCTCGGGAATGCTGTTCAGCGGGGTGTGGGAACTGCCCACGCTCAAGAAAGCCGGACTTCCGGTGGACGCCGCCACCCTTCCCACGCTCTACGGAACGCCGGCAGCCTACGCAGACTCGCACTCGTTCGTCCTGCCGCGGCAGCTGAATGTGGATGAAGCGAAACGGCGGGACGTCTACAAGTTCGTAAGCGATGTCCTCAAGGGATCAATCTCCTGGGCGGAAGCCGGCCACATTCCGGCCTACCAGCCCGTGGTCCAGTCGCATGCCTACCGCGACCTCACGCCGCAGATCCACTACGCCAACGCAGCGGACATCATCGCCTACGATCCCGAAGCCTGGTTCAGCGGCTCGGGCTCGGACTGGCAGACCTACTTTGCGGAGAACGTCCAGAACGTTCTCCTGGGCCGCGACAAGGCGGCCGCAGGCTGGGACGCCTTTGAGCGCCGCACCAACACCCTTCTTTCCCGGCCCAACCCGGTCTAACCGCACCGAGCGACAAAGGAGTCCTTCATGAGTTCTTCACTAGCGTCCCGGCGCAGCACCGGCCAGCCGGACATCGCCACAGCAACCCCACCCCAACCACCGCGCCGCCCCTCACAGAGCCGGACCAGGAGCAACCTGAGCGGCTGGGGATTCGCCACCCCGTTCCTGGTCTTCTTCCTGGTCTTCCTGGTGTGGCCCATTCTCTACGGCATCTATATGAGCCTCACCGGCAAGTCCCTGACCGGAGCCAATGACAGCCTGATCGGCTTCGCGAACTACGCCGAGGCACTGGCCGACGCCGACATGTGGCGCTCCCTGGGAAACACGCTCTACTTCACCGTCATCAGCACCGTCCCGCTGGTCCTCGTGGCCCTGGTGATGGCGGCCCTGCTGAACGTGGGGCTGCCTGCCCAGTGGCTGTGGCGGCTTTCCTATTTTGCCCCGTACCTGCTGGCCTCCACCGTGGTCTCGCTGTTCTTCACCTGGATGTACAACCCGCAGCTGGGCCTGATCAATGACTCGCTGTCCAAGCTGGGCATCCCCAAAGTCGCCTGGCTCAACGATCCCAACGTGGCCATGTGGGCGATCGTCATCGCCACGCTGTGGTGGACCGTGGGGTTCAATTTCCTGCTGTACATGGCCGCGATGCAGACCATCCCCGCACAGCACTACGAGGCAGCGTCCCTGGACGGCGCCGGAGCCTGGCGGCAGTTCTTCTCGATCACCCTGCCGCAACTGACCCCCACCACGGTGATGATCGTGCTCCTCCAGATCCTCGCGTCCATGAAGATCTTCGATCAGGTGTACCAGATGACCGCCGGCGGGCCCGGAGGATCAACCCGCCCGGTGGTGCAGTACATCTTTGAAACCGGCTTCACCGGCTACCGGCTGGGGTACTCCGCAGCCATCTCCTACATATTCTTCGGACTGATCGTGCTCATTTCGGTCATGCAGTTCGCCGTCACCCGCCGCAGGAGGGCATAACCATGGCAACCCCTACCCTCACCCGTCCCACCCCACGCACCAGCACCAGCGAAGGGCTCCGCCGCCCGCGCAAGAAGATGACCGCGGGCAAGATCGCCGCGCTCGTTGTTGCGGCGTTCATCGCCGTGCTGTGGCTGGTTCCGTTCGCCTGGGCCACGGCCACGGCTTTCAAGACCGAGACGGATGCCGCAGCTCCGAAGGTCAGCTGGATGCCGCCGTCGGGCTTTACCGCTGAAGCGTTCGTCAAGGTGTTCCAGGACGGCAACATCCCGCTCTGGACCTGGAACTCGTTCTACACCTCGGCGGCCATCACGGCCATCACGCTGGTGATCTCGGCGCTGGTGGCCTACGCCCTGTCCCGGATCGACTTCAAGGGCAAGAAGGTGCTCATGACGGTGATCATTGCCTCGATCATCATCCCGCCGCCGGTCCTCATCATCCCGCTCTTCTACCAAATGCTGGCGCTGCACCTGATCGACACCTCATGGGCCATCATCCTGCCGCAGGTCATCCACCCGGCCATGGTGTTTGTGCTCAAGAAGTTCTTCGACCAGATTCCCCGCGAACTTGAAGAAGCCGCGGTGATGGACGGGGCCAGCCGGCTGCGGATCTTCACCCAGATCATCCTGCCGCTGTCCCGGCCCATCCTGGCCGCCGTCGCGATCTTTGTGTTCATCGGCGCCTGGAACAACTTCCTGTGGCCGTTCATCGCCACGAACGACGGCGCGCTCCTCACCCTCCCGGTGGGGCTGCAGACCATCAAGAGCGCGTACGGCATCCAGTACGCGCAGAACATGGCCTCCGCGCTCCTCGCCGCACTGCCCCTGATCCTCGTCTTCCTGTTCTTCCAGCGCCAGATCATCAAGGGCGTCGCGACGACGGGACTCGCCGGAACCTGATCCGGCACCTTGCTGACCACTCACCAAAAGACCTGAACCACAACCAAGGAGATACCGCACATGTCCCGCGCACGGATCACCCTCGACCGCGACTTCACCATCGGCGAAGTCCCCCGCCGCCTGTTCGGCTCCTTCGTGGAGCACATGGGCCGCTGCGTCTACACCGGCATCTACGAGCCGGGCCACCCGGAGGCTGACGAGAACGGCTTCCGCCAGGACGTGCTCAAGCTCGTCAAGGAGCTCGGCGCCACCGTCATCCGGTACCCCGGCGGCAACTTCGTCTCCGGCTACAACTGGGAAGACGGCATCGGCCCGCGGGAAAACCGTCCCCGCCGGCTGGACGGCGCCTGGCACACCGTGGAGACCAACGCGTTCGGCCTGCACGAATTCGTGGACTGGTCCCGCCAGGCCGGCACGGAAATCATGGAAGCCATCAACCTGGGCACCAGGGGAGTGGACGCGGCCCGCGAGATCGTGGAATACGCCAACCACCCCGGCGGCACCTACTGGTCCGACCTCCGCGCCAAGAACGGCCACAAGGATCCGTTCGACATCAAGCTCTGGTGCCTGGGCAACGAGATGGACGGGCCGTGGCAGATCGGCCATAAAACCGCCGAGGAATACGGCCGCCTCGCCCAGGAAGCCGCCAAGGCCATGCGCTTCGTGGACCCGGACATCGAACTGGTGGCCTGCGGAAGTTCCAGCTCCAACATGCCGACGTTCGGCGACTGGGAGCAGACGGTCCTGACGCACACCTATGACGAGGTGGACTACGTCTCCCTCCACGCCTACTACCAGGAAAACGAGGGCGACGTCGGCAGCTTCCTCGCCAGCGCAGTGGACACCGACTACTTCATCGAGTCCGTGATCGCCACAGCCGACGCCGTGCGTGCCAAGGGCAAACACAAAAAGCACATCAACCTGTCCTTCGACGAGTGGAACGTCTGGTACCAGCGCGGCCTGGACACCGAGGACCAGCCGCACAACGTCGCCAAGGCGGGCTGGCGCGAGCACCCCCGGGTCATCGAGGACAAGTACAACGTCACGGACGCCGTGGTGGTGGGAACCCTGCTGAACTCGCTGCTCCGCCACGGCGACCGCGTCAAGATCGCCAACCAGGCGCAGCTGGTCAACGTCATTGCACCGATCCTCTCGGAGGAGAACGGGCCGGCGTGGAAGCAGACCATCTTCCACCCGTTCGCCCGCATGGCGGAGCTGGCCAAGGGCCAGATCCTGCGGCTGTCCGTGGACTCGGACAAGTACGAGAATGCCCGCTTCGGCGGCACGGACCTGGTGGACGTCAGCGCAACGTGGAACGAGGAAACGGGGCGCGTGGCACTGTTCTTCGCGAACCGCGGCCTGGAGGAAGCTGCCGACGTCGAGGTGGCCCTGCGCGGGTTCGACGCCCGCCGGGTGGTCCGTGCCGAGGTCCTGGAAATTCCGGAGGGCGGGGACCGTTTCACTACCAACACCCAAAGCCGTCAGGACCAGGTGGGGCTCAAGCCGCTGGAAGGCGCGAAGGCGACCGGCTCCGAACTCCGGTTGACGCTACCGGCGCTGTCCTGGGCTGTGATCGAGCTGGAGGTCGTCAAGAACTGACTTTTGCCGGACCAAACTAGGAGCGGACGACGGCGGGACCTCCCGCCGTCGTCCGCTCTCTGAGTTTCCGCCCCGCGGTGGTTCAGGGTGTTGACCGTGTGTCGAACGCCGCAGCCGATTCCCGCAGCAGGCGTGCGACGGTGTCCACCGGCGTGCTGGGTGACCGCCGCCGATCGAACCGTCGCAGAACGATGCGACGGGTTCCGAGTCCGGGGACGTCCAGGACGTCCACTCCGTCGTGGGCGATGCCGCTTAGTGCCAGGGTGGGCACGATCGCAATTCCTTCGCCGGCGGCGACGAGTGCGAGTGCGGTCAGTGTTTCCTGGTACTGGTGCGCACTCTCCATCTGGGCGCCCGTTGACTGACGGAGCCGGCCGAGCACCGCAGCGTTGGCGGCTGTTGGGTCGACGCCGAGCCACGGCAGGGGCAGCCGGGCCAGGTCGATGTTCTCGGTGGTGAGCAGGGCACCGGAAGGGACCACCAGCTTCCACGGCTCGTCCAGCAAGGGCTCCTCAGTCATTCCGGCGGAGAGCGAACGCTGCTCGGCCGTGGTCGAATCGAGCTCCACCACGACGGCGTCGAGCTGGCGCTGGCGGAGCAGCCGCATCAGGTCCGGAAAGTCATCCTCGACGATCCGGATCTGCAATTGCGGGTACTGCGTGCGCCACTCGGGCAGGCGCGGGATCACCACCGTCCTGACAAAGCTGGTGAATCCGCCCACGCGCACGACGCCAGCCACCGTGGCCCCGCCTTCGATCCGGGCGCGGGCAACGCTGAGAGCACGTTCAATCTCCTCGCCGGCTTCCGCCACTGCCAGGCCGGCGGGTGTCAAAACTGAGCCTTTGGGCGTGCGAACCACCAAGGCATGCCCGGTTTCGTCTTCCAATTTGGTGAGCTGCTGTGAGACGGCCGAGGGGCTGATTCCCAGTTCGTCAGCCGCAGCCAGCACCCCGCCCGTGCGGGCAACAGCAAGAAGCACGCGCAGCCTGCGCGGATCGATGTCCATGTTAAGTAGTTCTAAACCATGTCTTCAGTGGAATGCAATTGCTCTAAAGGTGGGTCTTACTCATAATTGCTGTTAAAACGACGGGCCTGCGGGAGACGACGGGCATCACCTCTGAAAGGACATCATGGAACTGATGTGGGAAATTGCAGGCTGGTCAGGGGCAGTTCTGATCCTGTCGGCATACCTGTCTGTCTCCATGGGTTGGGTGAAGGCCGGCAAGCACTTCCAGGTGGCCAACCTCATCGGTGCATGTGCCTTCATCATTAATGGTGCGGTCCACGAAGCGTGGCCCTCAGTGGTCACGAACGTTGCCTGGTGCCTTATTTCCGCCATCGCGATTCTTCGCATGCGGTCCACGCAAGAGTCGCCGGTGGCCGCAGTTGAGGCGCCGCAGGTGCAATTTCCCGGTGTCCCTGACACAACCGGCCAAATCGCTGTTGTCGAGGCAATTACTTTTGCCGTTCATGGCGACGTCGCCGCACGCGCGGCAGAGTGCCAGGCCAGCCTGCGCGACGGGCGGGCAGCGGATTCAGCGATCCACAGCAGCGCCACGGTGAAGTGCTGACGGCAGAGAGTCACAAGCTGTGCGGCACTGACTCAAGCGGACGACGGCGGGAGGTCCCGCCGTCGTCCGCTGCGCCAGGTTCAGCATGATGTCCGTTCTGCTTGCTCGGATCTCGTGCCGGCGCTCAGGGGAGTGCGTACACGCGGCGGGCGTTGTCGTGTGCGACGAGTTGCACGATCTTGCGGGCGTCTGCCTCGGAACAGTCGTCGTCGTCGATCCATCCGCCCACTACCTTGGTGATTGCGTTGCGCCACAGTCTCGCGCCGAGGTAGTGAAGTTCGGCCGGGCCCAACGCGTCGGAGGAGTACAGGATTTTCGTGAAGGGAGCCAGTTCAAATGAGCGGGCCACCAGATCCCGGCTCCGTGACCCGGTGAAGTTCACGGCAAGGCCCACATCGAGGTAGACGTTCTCAAAGGCGTGGGCCAAATAGCCGGCCTCGCGCTCGAACGGATAGCAGTGGAGCAGCATGATGGGTGTGTCCCGGACTTCGGGGGACCGCAGAAAATCCAGGAGGTACAGGGGATTGGTTTTGTGGAGGTCCAGGTCGCGGTCACCGAATCCCACATGGAATTGCAGCGGAAGCTTCATCGACACCGCCGTGTGGATCCCGTGGGCAATGAGCGTCACATCGGTGAGCTTCGCGTTGCTGCCGGCGTGCGCGTTCTCCTGCCAGCGGCGGGCCGCTTCAACAACCGCAGCCGGAGCCGGCCGGCTGAGATCCTGGTCGAATCCTGCGCGGTAGGCGAGAACTGTTTTGACGCCCACGGCGCTGCGGGTGAGCTCGTGAAGCCGCTTGCCGAACTCGTCGACGTAATCTGCCGGATTGGCGATCTCCCGGATCACAGACTCGGCGAGCCGTTCCAGCCGAACGATCTCATGGGTCCGCCCAGCGGAGACGTCGGCCATGCCCGCCGTGCCGAGGTAGCCAGCGGCATCCAGTCCTGTATCGATCAGCCAGTCGCTCACGCCGGCAGCGCGGGTCATGCGGCGGCACACCTCGAGTTCTCCAAGCTCGGAGCGCCGGCTCCAGTAGTCCGCTGGTGAAGCGTGCCGCGGCAAATCCAGAATGCCGCTGCACCAGCGCCGGATGGCGAGCCCGATTTGGGTGTCATAGGTGTCCTCGGGCTTGGCCAGTGGTTCGGTGTTTCCCTCGTTGAGCGAGTTCTGAAAGCGTGCCTCATCACCGTCAGCGTGGAACGCGCCATGCACGTGGTGATCAATCAGCCTGACTTGTTCGACGAAGTCCGGGAAAGAACCGCCCGCCATCAGATCGACCAGGCAAGCCGAAAGCGTTCAGCAAGCTCCTCCGGCGAGAGGTCCGCCGCGATTCGCTGTTCGTAGCGCCGGACGGCCACCGTGGCGTCGACGATCGCGTCTCCGAGAAGCCCGCGTGCAAGGCGTGACGTGTCCAGCGTGTCGATGATGGCGGTGGGGAAGTTTGGGAGCAGCCGGACGTTGGCCCGGTGCCGCTCGTCTTCCGAAAGCCGTCCGGGGTCACCCGGGATCTCTGCCGGAAGCCTGCGTCCGGTACGGATGCCGTCAAGGGCGAGCGCGAGGATGGCTGCGGAGGCCAGATACACGTTTGCCGACGGGTCGACGATTTTCACCTCGACGTTGGCTCCGTGCGGATTGCTGTTGCCCTCGTTCAGAAAACGCACTGAGGCCTCCCGGTTTTCCAGGCCCCAGCATAAGTAGGCGCCCGACCACGTGCCGGGTGCCAACCGGCTTCCGGACAAGATTGATCCCGTGAGGAAACCCTGGATATCGGGCAGTCCTGCGATGATTCCGCCAATGGCCGCGCCTCCCTCGGGGCAGATGCCGTGCGGTCCGCTGCCGCCGGAGAACAGCGGCAGGCCGTTCTTGTGGAACGAAAAGTGCTGGTGGGCTCCGTTTCCAACGGTGCCGGGAAAGGGCAGCGGGGAGAACGAGGCCTGCATGCCGTGGGCCCGGGCGACGATGCCAACGATGATCTTGGCAACGACCACGGTGTCCGCTGCCTGAACCGGCGAAGCAGGGGGAAGCGAAAACTCGAACTGGTTCCTGCCGTACTCGGCGTGGATCTGTTCCATCGGAATGCCGGCATGGTTCAGCACCGACAGCAGATCATCGAGGAATTCCGACCGGTCCAGGAGGCCGGTTGCCCCGTACGGAACCCAGGGTGTGGTTTCCAGTGCTGAACCGTCCGGGGCGACGAGGAAGAATTCCAGTTCGTGGCCCACGAGTGCCTGGTATCCGGCCTCGTCGAGGCTGCCGTGGACGCCGGCCAGAAGGCCGCGGGCACAGGCCGGAGACGCGGCCCCGTCCTGTTCAAAAAGGCTGCCCGGTGCCCATGCCCGGCCAGCCTGCAGGACACGGAGTCCCCCAATATCGATCTTGAGGCGCATATCGCCAACGGGGGTGATGCTGTCCGTGAACGCTATCCCGCCGTCGATGGTGAAAACATGCCAGACGGGGGCAGCGCCCATCCCGGATTGGTGGAAGGCCTTGAGCCGGGCTAACGGAACGCTCTTGGCCAGCGTGATGCCCGAAGCATTCACCACCGTGCCGATCACGGTGCGGACGCCGGCCGCTTCGAGCTCGCGCTGAGCCTTGGCAACAGCGGATTCGTCGGCTGATGCGATTTCAGTCATGCGCCTATCATGCGGCCCCTCCCCGTCCAATGAAAGGTTCGGAAGGTCTGCCGCTCTGCCAGGTTCTGGCCTCTGAGGACGCGGCCTGGCCTACGTGCTGAGGTTCCAGTGGACCCGGATGGCCTCGGCCATTGGGCCGGCGCTGACGTCGACCCGGAAAGCAACGGGTGCGGTCCCCGTCTCCTCGATGACCGAGTCACGGTACACGCGGCCGCATGACGGACACAGCGTGTAGAGCTCCCCATCCGCCGGCCATTCCGCCAGCTCCGCTGGGACCGGGCTGGTCTCTCCGATGAAGACCGGGACGCCTTCTGAGTTCGCCTGAATCAACCCGTCCTTGCTGACGGTGTTGCCGCACACGCAGATGATGGTGGTGACATCATGATCGATAACATCGGCGGTTTCAGTGTCCACGATGACCTCCCGGCGTTGGAAGAGACGTTCTGCATCTAGCTTATGCCTGCTGGTCCGTGCGGGCGCCCTGGAATTGGAGCGCCATCCTCGCGTCCGACGGCGGCTGGTGGTTCGATCCCTGCCAGCGTGGTCCGTGGGACGATTAGGTCCAGCGGACCTATTGTGGGCTGGCTTCGTGACGATAAATGGCCTGGGGGCCTCATGACTGTTGATTCGAAGTGGAGTGCGCCGGGCGGGCTGGGCCGCCCGGACGTGGACGTCGCGAAGATTTCCGGACTGCTGGGCAACTCCGGGGCCGCCATGACGGTGCTGGTTGTCGACGACGACGAAGGGTCCCTGCTCGTGGCGAAGGCCGCCGTCGAGAAATTCGGGCATAAATGCATTGTGGCCGCGGACGGTGACACGGCGTGGCAGCTTTACCTGGAGCGGCGTCCCCAGGTGGTGGTTAGCGACCTGATGATGCCCGGGCTCGACGGGTTTGACCTGTGCCGGGCGATCCGGGCCGCCGAGACAAGCTCCTATACGTACGTTGTACTGCTGACCTCGCACGGCGCCCAAGAGGACGTGCTGGAAGGCATGCGGGCCGGGGCGGACGACTACGTGACCAAGCCGTTGGACCCCTTCGTCCTGCACACCCGCCTGCTGGCTGCCCGGCGGGTCACGGCACTCCACGGTGCCCTGGCCGACGCCCTCGATGAAGCCAAGGGCAGCAATGAACGGCTTGCTGAATTCACCGGCCGGGTCAGCCATGACCTCCGCAATCCGCTGACCTCCATCCTGGGTTACGTCGAGCTGGGTGCCACGGACGCCGCAAGGGGCCAGACGGAGGAGGCTGCAGAGTATCTGGAAATCGTGGGCAGCAGTGCGCGGAGGATGCTGTCCATGGTGGAGGAACTGCTTGCGTTCGCGTCCATCGGCGGTTCGCTGTCCAGGTCCCGGCTGTCGCTGGCTGCCCTGGTGAAGGAGGTCGCCGATGACCTCAGCCTGGGCCTGCGGGAAGCCGGTGCCGTGGTGCAATGCGAGGACTTTGTTTTCGACGCTGACGAAAGCCAGATGCGGGTAGCGCTGCAGAACCTGATCCAGAACGCGGTGGCCTACCGCCGCCAGGACGTTCCCCCGGTCATCAGCGTCACCGGGCAGGACTCCGGAGCCGGCGTCCTGGTGCGGGTGGAGGACAACGGCAAGGGGATCGGCGCGGGGGACCGGCGCCGGGTGGTTGAACCGCTCGTCCGCCTGCACCGGGAAGGCGACCCTGCCGGCACGGGGCTGGGCCTGGCCACGTGTGCCAGGATCGCTGCCGCGCACAGGGGACGGCTGGAAATCTCTCCCAGCCCCAGCGGCGGGACCACCGTCAGCGTTTACCTGGGGGCGCCGTAACGCAGGCTGGCCGTGCTGGCACGGCACGGGCATTGGTCCCTTCCAGTTCACCGTCCGGCAACCGGGAGGTCCTTCGCCGTTTTTCCGCGACCGGCAGTCTTTTCACGCCCTCTTTTGCCCGGCCCCCCAACCGGCCGGGCGGAGAATCCCCTGTATGCGTAGGAGTACTCCGTGTTCGTGAAAAGCACCCTTGCCGCCCTCGCCGTCCTAGCTTCCCTGACCGGAATCGCCGCCCCGCCGGCTGCGAATCCCGCCAACGCGCCGTCGTCCGTGGTCCTCGGACAGCCGCTGGCCGCAGCCCATGCCCACAACGACTATGAGCACGATCGTCCCCTGTTCGATGCGCTGGAGCATGGGTTCACCAGCGTTGAGGCCGACGTGTGGCTGGTGGACGGCGAACTTCTGGTGGCCCACGACGTTGAGGATGCCAAGCCCGGAGTAACTCTCGAGAGCCTCTACCTCGATCCCCTGGACGAGCTGGTCCGGAACCAGGGCCACAGCGTTTACCCCCACTGGGACGGCAGCCTGCAGCTCCTGATCGACATCAAGAGTGAAGGCGAGGCCACCTACGCCGCCATCGAGCAGGAACTGGCCGAGCACCGGGACATCATGAGCCGCTACAGCAACGGCACCACCAACACCGGGCCCGTCACCGCCGTCATCAGCGGAAACCGCCCCTTGGCCACCATGCAGGCGCAGGAAAAGCGGTTCGGCTTCTATGACGGACGCTCCGCTAACCTCACCTCCGGTATGCCTGCCGGGCTGATGCCGCTGATCAGCGACAACTGGACCAAACTCTTCACCTGGCAGGGTGTGGGCCCCATGCCCGAGGCCGAACGCACCAAGCTCCAGGCATACGTGACTGACGCCCACGCCAAGGGCTACCGGGTCCGCTTCTGGGCCACCCCTGACCAGCCCGGCTCCGCACGCGAAGCTGTCTGGAACGAACTCTTCGACGCCGGCGTGGACCACATCAACACCGACGACCTTGAGGCATTGGAACAGTTCCTCGCCGCCCGCACGCTCTAAAGCCGCCCCACCCAGCAGACACAGGAACACCACCATGCCTTCAAAGACCGTGAAAACGACGACGGCGGCGGCGGCCGTCCTGGCGCTCGGCCTCCTTGCGTCCCAGCCCGCCATCGCAGCCAATAACACCTCTGACAGCCAGGCTTTCACCTTTGGCGTCATCGGCGACATCCCCTACGGCGACGCCGAAATCGCCAAGTTCCCGTCCCGCATCCAGGACATCAACGCCGACAGTGCACTGAAGTTCGTCACCCATGTGGGCGACATCAAGAACGGCTCCTCGGTGTGCTCAGACGAGTACTTCGCCAACATCCGCTCCCAGTTCGACACCTTCGAGCACCCGCTGGTCTTCACCCCGGGCGACAACGAGTGGGTGGACTGCCACCGCACCAACAACGGCGCCTACAACCCGCTGGAACGGCTGGACAAGCTGCGGGAGGTCTTCTTCGACGAGCCCGGCAAGACCCTGGGCGCCACCATGCCGGTCAAGACGCAGTTGGAGCTTGGGCTTCCGGAAAATGTCCGCTTCACCCAGAACCGCGTGGCCTTCTCCGTGGTGAACGTCCAGGGCAGCAACAACTCGCTGCTTCCCTGGAGCGGCCTGGGCGAAACCACGCCCACGCCCGAGCAGCTGGCCGAAGTTGAGCACCGGACGGATGCCGTCCTGGGCCAGATACGTGACACGTTCACCGACGCCGAGCGCCGCAACGACCGCGCCGTAGTGCTGATGACGCAGGCCGACATGTTTGATCCGTCGCTGCTCGCCGCGGCCACTGCCAACCCGGAAACGGTCTCCGGGTTCCGGGAGATCGTTGCGGCCATCATTGAAGAGACCAACCGCTTTGACCGCCCGGTCTATCTCATAAACGGCGACAGCCACGTCTTTGCCGAGAACCAGCCGCTGGCGGACGGCTCACCATGGCTGGAGGTCTACGGCCAGCCCGCCGCGGATGACCTGCAGCGCATCACCGTGGACGGATCGGCCAACGCTACCAACTACGTTCGGTTCACCGTCGCCGGCAACAGCAGCGACAGCGATGATGTCCTGAGCTGGGAGAAGGTCCCCTTCAGCCAGTAGGCACCAAACGGAAGCGGACGACGGCGGGGAGCCTCCTGCCGTCGTCCGCTTTCCCGTGCCCTCGAAGTAGCCCAATGCCCGGCCCCTCCTGCGATGCCCCGCGCCCTCAACTCCGGAACTGCCGGCGGCGTCTGAATCCCATGAACCCCTTGACGGTGTGATCTGCGTCGCGTAACTTGTTCAACAAGAGGATTGTTCAACAATCCAACGATCGCCGCATTTTCCGACTTCCGCAGCCACCCTGACGGCAAGCCGCCTAAACGCCCAAATGTCCCACCCTGCAACGCCGCAGGCGGGGACAGAAACAGGCACCAGCACCATCCATCCCGCACTCGGATGACATCAACTCTCTTCATGGAGGATTAACATGGCCACTCCCCAAGCAATGGCCCCCGTTGACGCAAAGCCCCCGGTGGCGCGCAAGGACATGTACAAGGCATTCGCGGCCAGCCTGACCGGAACCGCGCTGGAGTTCTACGACTTCGCCGTCTACTCCGCCGCGGCTGCGATCGTTTTCCCGCTCATCTTCTTCCCGGCCGCGGACCCGGTCACGGGCACCCTGCTGGCCTTCTCCACCTACGCCGTGGGCTACATTTCCCGTCCCGTTGGCGGCATCATCTTCGGCCGGCTCGGGGACGAGATCGGCCGCAAGAAGATCCTGGTCATTACGCTGATGCTGATCGGAGTGGCCACCTTCCTCATCGGCCTGTTGCCCACGTATGACAACATCGGCGTCATCGCCCCCGCCATCCTCGTGTTCCTCCGCTTCGCCCAGGGCGTTGGCGTCGGCGGCGAATGGGGCGGCGCGGTGCTGCTCTCCAGCGAATTCGGCGACCCGAACAAGCGCGGATTCTGGGCCTCTGCCGCACAGATCGGCCCGCCCGCCGGCAACCTCATGGCCAACGGCGCACTCGCTGTCCTCACGCTGACCCTCTCCGAAGAAGACTTCCTGAGCTTCGGCTGGCGCATCGCGTTCCTGATCTCCGCACTGCTGGTGGCCTTCGGCCTCTGGATCCGGCTCAAGCTCGAAGACACCCCCATCTTCAAGGCCATGGAGGCCCGGGGCGACAAGCCCAAGGCCCCCATCCGCGAGGTGCTGGCCACCCAGCGCCGGCCCCTCATCGCCGCCATGCTCAGCCGCATCGGCCCGGACGTTCTGTACGCCATGTGCACCGTCTTCACGCTCACCTACGGCATCCAGGAGCTCGGCTTCGACCGCGGCCAGGTGCTCGTCGCCGTCCTGATCGGGTCAGCCCTCCAGATCTTCACCATGCCGCTCGCCGGCGCCATCTCCGACCGCATCAACCGCCGCCTGGTCTACGGAATCGCCGCAGTTGGCGCCGCCGTCTGGGCCTACCTGTTCTTCATCGTCCTTGAGGGACGGTCCCCGGTCATGCTGATCGTGGGCATCGTGCTGGGCCTGCTCTGCCACTCGTTTATGTACGGACCCCAGGCAGCGTTCGTCGTCGAGCAGTTCTCGCCGCGGCTCCGCTCCACCGGCAGTTCACTGGCCTACACGTTCGCCGGAATCATCGGCGGCGCGATCGCCCCGTTTATGTTCACCCTCCTGCTGAGCACGTATGACAGCTGGGTCCCGGTGGCCATCTACCTCAGCGTCGCCTGCCTGCTGACCCTGGTGGGCCTGGCCCTGGGCCGCGACTCCAACGTTGCCGAGGATGAGGAATACCTGCAGGCCGGGCAGGCGCCGGCTGAACTTGTGGAGTCCAAGTGAGCCAGCCACACGCCCTCCTGGCCCCCGCCGACGCACGCCTGAAGTTCCGTAACGGCCTGGTCACCCCCACCTCCGGCTGGAGCGACGGCTACACCCAGGCGAACCTGATAGCGGTGACGGCCGACTACGCCGATGAATTCATCGAATTCTGCCGGCTGAACCCCAAGGCCTGCCCCGTCATCGACGTCATTCCCGCGGGACAGTATGAAAGCGCCCTGGCGCCCGGCTCCGATATCCGCACCGATATCCCCGCCTACCGCGTGTGGGTGGACGGCGAACTGGCCGAGGAGGTCACCGACGTCGCGTCTGTTTGGCGTGACGACATGGTGGGCGTCCTCATCGGCTGCAGCTTCACCTTCGAGGCCGCGCTGGCCAGCGAAGGGATCCCGCTGCGGCACACCGAAACCGGCCGCAACGTGCCCATGTACCGCACGAGCGTCGAGTGCATTCCGGCCGGTCGGATCCACGGCCCCATGGTGGTCTCCATGCGTCCGATGCTGCCCGAGCTGGTTGAAACCGCCATCAGGGTCACGTCGGAAGTGCCGAAGGTCCACGGCGGCCCGGTCCATGTCGGGTCACCGGAGGATCTGGGTATTGCCGACATCAACCGCCCCGATTTCGGGGATGCGGTGGAGATCCGGCCAGGGGAGGTGCCGGTTTTCTGGGCCTGCGGCGTGACACCGCAGAGCGCAGTGATGGCATCCAGGCCCGCCTTCGCCATCAGCCACGCTCCGGGGCACATGTTCATCACTGATGTTCCCGAAAGCACCTACCGGGAACCGGCGGGAGAGCCATCGTGAAGCGGAGACTCCCCGTGGCCGAGAAACGGGCCCGCCGCGTCATCAACCTGTCGGTGCCACGCCAGCAGGCCACCGGAACACACTGCGAGCTGACCGGCGTCTGGCGGAGCCCCACGGGAGCGAGCATTCAGCTCTACGAGGGCCAGCTCATTCCGAGCGATTCCGGCCGGCCCTGCATCTGGACATACGCAGGCCTCCCGGCAAACAAGACGGAGTCGCGCGAGGCCCGCGTGGCCACTGCCGAACACCACAGACAGTAATTGCCGCAAACTCAAGCGGACGACGGCGGGTGCCTCCCGCCGTCGTCCGCCTGAGTTTAATCGGGGTGCTACGGCAGGCGCACGGGGTCTGCGTAACCGGGTCTCGCCCGGCAGTCGGGTCAGCGTGTAGGTCTAGGCCGTTCCAGCCGCCGTATACACGCGAACCCAATCCACTCGCATCTCGCCAGCGCCATTAGCAGTGCTGTCTGGGAACCAGTCCAGTTGTAGCGTCTGGTGCATCGAACCAGGAGGCTGGTGCGCCGGGTCGTTGTCCTCAAACCACTTCACCCCATCGACGTAGCCGACGATCCCATTCGGAGACCAGTCAACCGCGTAGTTGTGGAACTGCGTAACGTCCAGGGCCCTGGACGCCGACGTCTGCGAGTTCGAACATCCATAGTGGTGGAAGAACGTGATGAGGTTCCAGTCACCAGTCGTCTCCGAGTAGTCAACTTCGCCGTCACAGGGCCAATTCTCACTATCCGGCCACAGGATGGACACCATATGGTACTCATTATCACCGGACCCGGCCGCACGGACTTCCCACCGCCCATACTTCTGGTTTGCGAACTTCGCGCCCATTCCAGCGGTCGTGCCGTCCGGAGTTCCAGTCATGACCATTTTGGAGCCGTCCACGGTAACCTGCTGTGGACTCCGCATACCCTGGCCCGCGTGCCCGGCGCTGTTGTAAACAATCCACTTGGTGGCATCCGGCGCACCTGTGTAATTGAACTCGTCGCCAGTTACACGCGTACCCCAACCATGGACTACGGCCGCCTCGGTAGGTGTTACCGCGTCAGGCGCGGTCGTCACCACCAGCCGTGGACGCAGGGCGGACGAAGATTCCTTCGACTTGAATCCGATCCACTTCTGCGCGTTGCTTTCCAGCTTGAAGTTCTGCTCGCCACCCTTTGCGCTAACGCCCTTAGTAACATCCCATTCAACCCACGAGCCGGTAGCGAACCCGCCAGCCTTCCCCAGCCACGTCCCGCGTACTGGTGCGTTATTCCAGGTAACTCCCCTCTCGGTCCAGCCGCCAGACGTAGTGAAAACATCCACGAACTCAGTGGAAGTTGTGGATGCCTCCGAATATGCCCGCAGTTTAGCCGAAACAACATGTTCGCCAGCGGGAACTGGAACATTGAACCGTAGGAGTGTGTTCCGCCAGATGTTCGCACGGCCCTCTGTGGACAAACGGACGCTAGCCCCAAAGTTGGTAGTCGCCTTGTCCGCCTGTACGTATGTGTCTATGGTCGGCGAGATCGTCGTTGCGGCGCTTGCCGTTGTCGGAGTAATGATTGCGAACCCAACCAGAATGGATAATGCAATCGCCACGCATTTACGCCAGAACATCAGCCCGCCCCCTACTAAGCCTAAAAATCTTGTTGGACCCGTTGTCCCATGCGATTGTTACATCGCCGCCATGAGGAACAATCGGGAAGTTCGTGCCGGTCCATCCATGTCTCCGGGCTGCGGCCCAGCCGGTAGATGTGCCACCCGCTGCCGGACTTCCACATGTTGGCCCACCAGGACCCGTCGTTCCACGACAGCTTGCTCTGCGACTTGTCCGACCTCGGCGGATTGGCAACGCCTGAATGACTGATGCTCTGGTAGCCGTAATTGCCGGCGGCCCAAGCACGGCTGGAATTACCGAGCAGACTCGTAGCGATGCTTGTGGCGGGGGCGAGGGATTTACTAAGTCAGCGGACGTAGCTTTCATATTCATCGCTGTTTCTATTGGGGATTTAAAGTATCCGATTGGGTTAAGCAAGCGTCGACCCAGAAACAACGACGGCTAAATGTAAATGCCTAAATGCAAATGCCAGATATCAAAGCGTAGACCAGAAGCGAAAGAATGAGCAATAAATCCCCTATACCTATGTTCAAGGAATGTGCGAAAACCCCTATACCTAATTAGTGAACGCGCCATCCTCGCGTCCGACGGCGGCTGGTCGGCGCTGTAGGGGAGTGGCACCCAACGGAAGCGGACGACGGCGGGTGCCTCCCGCCGTCGTCCGCTAAATAACCCTGCGACGCCCCCGATCTGCCGCGCACGTGCCTTGGGGATAGGGTCCACGCGGAAGACCTGGCCGTTACTCGGGTGTTACGTAAGCGCCTGAAATGCCGCCGTCAACCAGGAAGGTTGAGGCGGTGATGAAGGATGAATCGTCGCTGGCGAGGAAGGCGACTGCTGCTGCCAGTTCTTCCGGTTCCGCGAACCTGCCCAAGGGAACGTGAACGAGGCGGCGGGCTGCCTTCTCGGGATCCTTGGCGAAGAGTTCCTTCAGCAGGGGCGTGTTGACGGGTCCCGGGCAGAGTGCGTTGATCCGGATTCCCTGCCGGGCGAATTCGACGCCGAGTTCCCGGCTCATGGCCAGCACCCCGCCCTTGGATGCGCTGTAGGAGATCTGGGAAGTGGCGGCACCCATGACCGCAACGAACGACGCAGTATTGATGATTGAGCCCTTCCCCTGCGCCTGCATGTAAGGGAGGGCGTATTTGCAGCAGTAGAAAACGGAGGTCAGGTTTACTTCCTGGACCCTGCGCCACGCATCGATTCCTGTATCGATGATTGAGGCATCGTCTGCCGGCGAGATTCCCGCATTGTTAAAGGAGATGTCAACGCTTCCATAAGTTTCGTGGGTCACGGCGTAGAGGTTCTTCACTTCCTCTTCGCTGGTGACATCCACCTTCACATAGAGGCCGCCGACCTCGTCGGCAGCCCGCTGCCCAGCGGTTGGGTCCAGATCCGCGATGACGACATGAGCCCCTTCTGCGGCGAAGCGGCGAGCTGTGGCGAGCCCGATCCCGCTGGCGCCGCCGGTGATGACAGCGCTGCGTCCCTTGAGGCGGTTGGAAATTACTTCAATCATTTTTTCTTCCTTTGTGGTGAGGACGTTATGGGTTGGTGGAGATGAAGACGTTTTTTGTTTCGGTGAACGCGTTCAGGGCGTCCGGGCCGAGTTCCCGTCCGAGTCCTGACTGCTTGAATCCGCCGAAGGGTGTGGAGTAGCGCACCGAGGAGTGGGAGTTGACTGAGAGGTTTCCCGACTCGAGTCCTCGCGCCATCCTCAGCGCCTGACCGATGTCCCGTGTCCAGATGGATCCGGACAGACCGTAGATCGAGTCATTCGCCAGTCGGAGTGCGTCGGCTTCGTCCTTGAAGGGAACGACTGCCACGACGGGGCCGAAGATCTCCTCATGCATCACCCTGTCCTCGCGGGAGGGCGTAAGAACGGTGGGGGGGAACCAAAACCCCTTGCCGTCCGGCACGGATCCCTGGAAAGCCACAGATGACCCGTCCGGGACGAAGCCGGAGACTGTGCGGTGTTGGGCTGCGGAAATCAGCGGCCCCATGAACGAAGCCTCGTCGCTGGGGTCGCCGACCTTCAGGGCCTTCACAACTGGTTCCAGGAGCTCGAGGAATTTCTCGTAGACGCTGTCCTGGACCAGGATTCTGGAGCGGGAGCAGCAGTCCTGCCCGGCGTTGTCAAAAGCGCCTCCGGGTGCTGCTGCAGCAGCGGCTTCGAGGTCCGAATCCGCGAAGATGATGTTGGCGCTCTTGCCGCCCAGCTCCAGGGTCACGGGCTTGACCTGCTCAGCGCAGCCGGCCATGATCCGCTTACCGACCCCGGTTGAACCGGTGAAGACAACCTTCCGCACAGCAGGATGGGTCACGAATCGTTCCCCGACGACTGAGCCCTTGCCCGGGATGATCTGCAGGACACCTTCGGGCAGGCCTGCCTGCCTTGCCAGCTGTCCGAGCCGGATGGCAGTCATCGGAGTCAGTTCCGCCGGTTTCAGAACGACAGTGTTGCCAGCGGCAAGGGCGGGGGCGAAGCCCCAAGCGGCAATGGGCATGGGGAAGTTCCACGGGACGATTACCCCAACGACCCCGAGGGGTTCGTTGAAGGTGACGTTGACCCCTCCAGCTACTGGAATCTGCTGGCCAAGGTGCCTTTCGGGGGCTGCGGAGTAGTACGTCAGGACATCGCGGACATTCCCTGCTTCCCACCGGGCGTTACCGATGGTGTGCCCGGCGTTGCGGACCTCCAGCTGGGCGAGATTTTCCAGGTCGGCGTCTACTGCCGCAGCAAACCTGCGCAGCAGGAGGGCCCGGTCTGCAGGGGCAACATGGCGCCAGGTCTCGAATGCCTGGACGGCTTTTTCGATTGCCCGGTCAGTGTCCTCAAGTGTTGCAAGGGTTATGGTCTCGATTACCTCTTCCGTTGCCGGATTCAGTACGTCAAACGTGCTCGTGGACATTGCCGGGGCTCTCCGTTCGATTCTTGCGGTAGTTGGTTGCAGCCTCAATGAACCCATTGAAAAGCCGGAGATCATTGGGATTCTGTTCCGGGTGGAATTGGACCCCTAGTGCCCATCCGCCCGTTGCCGTTTCGAGGGCTTCCACGGTGCCATCGGCCGCCGCCGCCGTGACGGAAAGGCCGTCAGCGACCCGGTCCATGGCCTGGTGGTGGTAACAAGGTGCGCTGGCCGATGCTCCCAGCAGATGCCGGCTGATGCTGCCCGGCGCCGTCGTGAACTCCACGTTGCCGTATACACCCGGCGCCGGTTGGTAGTCCGCCTCCGGGTTCACATCGGGGATGTGCTGGATCAGCGACCCGCCCATGGCGACATTGAGGATCTGGGCTCCCCGGCAGATGGCGAAAAGGGGGACTTCGGCGTCCAAGGCTGCCTTGGTCAGGGCGATATCGTGCACGTCCCTCGCCGGTTGAGCGCGGGTGAGCCGGTGGGGCTGAGCCCCGTACTGTTCCGGGCCCACATCGCTGCCTCCGGAGATGATCAGTCCGTCCAGGACCTCCACAACCGATGGGTCAGTGCCGACGGGCGGCAACAGGATAGGAGTGCCGCCGGCAGCAACGACCGCTTGGACATAGGTTCCCGGCAGAACTGCCGCATCCGCTGTCCAAACGCCCCAGGAAGCCTGCTGAAAGTAGGTTGTCAGCCCGATCCGTGGGCGGTAGCTATCAGAGCCGTTCAAAGACACGCTTGCGCTCCCAGTCCGTTACGGTGCTGTCAAAAGCTTTCAGCTCGACATCTGCTGCGAAGACGTAGTGGTCCACA
Organism: Pseudarthrobacter sp. NIBRBAC000502772; assembly: GCF_006517235.1. Classification (NCBI taxonomy): domain Bacteria; kingdom Bacillati; phylum Actinomycetota; class Actinomycetes; order Micrococcales; family Micrococcaceae; genus Pseudarthrobacter; species Pseudarthrobacter sp. NIBRBAC000502772. The sequence goes on along the minus strand of NZ_CP041188.1, from coordinate 4,692,106 downwards.
ACGTCATCGCCGAAGGATTTGCGCGCAATCTCGCTGTTGGTCAGCAGGGCACGGGAGTCCCGCAGGTTGGTGGGTATGCGATCTGCGTCCGACTGGTAGGCGTTGCCGGTCATGATCGGTTCGAGGGGGAGCTCATTCTCGATACCGTGGATGGCGGCGGCGATAAGCGCGGCGGCTGCGAGATACGGGTTGACGTCCCCGCCTCCAACGCGGTTTTCCACCCGAAGGCTGGGACCGCGGCCGACGATCCGCAGTGCACAACTGCGGTTGTCCAGCCCCCAGGCGATGGCTGTGGGAGCGAAGCTGCCTTCGACGAAGCGTTTATAGGAATTGATGTTCGGGGCGACGAAGTAGGCCAGCTCCTTCAGTCCGGCGAGTTGGCCTGCGATGAAATGCTCCATGACAGGGCTGAAGCCATGCTCGCCATCCCCGGCCAGGACCGGATTGCCGTCCAGGTCGGTCAAGCTGAAGTGGATATGGCAGGAACTGCCTTCACGTTCGTTGTACTTCGCCATGAACGTAATGCTCTTGCCTTGTTGTGCGGCGATTTCCTTGGCCCCGTTTTTGTAGAAAACGTGGTTGTCGCATGCAGTAAGCGCTTCTGCGTATCGGAACGTGATTTCCTGCTGGCCCAGGTTGCACTCGCCCTTGGAAGATTCAACGACCAGGCCTGCCTTTTCCATGCCCGTTCGAATGCTTCGGATGACCGGTTCCAGTCTTGCTGTGGCTAGGAGGGAGTAGTCCACGTTGTAGCGGGTCGAGGGGGTGAGTCCCTCGTATTTCTTGTCCCATGCTTCTTCGTAGCTGTCGTCAAACATGATGAATTCGAGCTCGGTGCCGATATGGGCGCGGTATCCCAAGGCCTCCAGGCGTTCGATCTGCGCGCGCAGGATCTGGCGTGGGGACTGGGAGACGGGGCGGCCGTCCAGCCAGAAGATATCGCACTGGATCATGGCAGTGCCTTCCAGCCACGGCACCCGGCGCAGGGTGGCGACGTCGGGCCGCATCACCATGTCTCCATAGCCGTTCGCCCACGAGGACATGGAATACCCGTCAATGGTGTTCATCTCCACATCCACGCTGAGTAGGTAGTTGCAGCCTTCTGCCCCGTGCCCCAGCACGTCTTCGAGGAAAGACCTTGCCCCGCAGCGTTTACCTTGCAGGCGTCCCATGGAATCGGTGATGGCAACGACTACGGTGTCGATGTCACCGGAAGCGACCAGGTCCCTCAGCTCATCGACGCCGAGTTGGCCTTGCGCGGACGTACTGGTTGTTTGATTCGTCATTTGATTTCCGTAACTTTGATCGTATTTATGAGAGAAATTTTGGACCGTGACGGGACGCGTGTCAGCTCTTGAGTTCGGCCTCGGCTGCAGCCAACTGCGCGAATTCCTCTTCGGGAGCACCTGCAACGATGCGGTGCCGGCTGTAGAACCAGTAGTAGAGGAGCGCTGCGCCGAAGATTGCAGCTGTTATGGATGCGGCGAATATGTCGACCACAAATGTTGCGACGACCGCGACGGCAGCAAGGACCAGCGCGATTGAGGTGGTGGCGACCCCTCCGGGTGTCCGGTATCCGCGGGGCAGGTCCGGTTCCTTCCTCCTCAGCACAATGTGCGAGAGGTTCAGGAGGACGTAGGAGACTGTCGCACCAAAGACGGCGATGTTGATCAGGAGTGCGCCGTCACCGGTTATTGCCGCCAGTAAGAAGCCGATCGAGCCAGGGACGATCAGTGCCCAATAAGGGGTCCGCCGTTTGCCTGTCAGGGACAGCCATTTGGGAAGATACCCTGCCCGGGACAGCGCAAAGAGCTGGCGGGAATAGGCATAAATGATGGAGAAGAAGCTGGCTACGAGCCCGGCGAGGCCAGCATAGTTGACGAAGTCTGCCAGGAAAGTGTTGCCACCGTACGCCAGGCGCAGAGCCTCGGGGAGGGGGTTATCGGATTCACTCATTGCGGCTGACCCTGCGGCGCCCGGAACGAGTACGAGCATCAGGGCCCCGAAGACGACCAGGATCACAACAGCGACCATGATGCCCCGCGGCATGTCCTTCTTCGGATTGGCCGTCTCCTCGGCGGCCAGGGGAACCCCTTCGACTGCAAGGAAAAACCAGATGCCATACACGAGTGCACCGACGGCGCCGCTGATTCCCATAGGGAGAAAAGCGCTCGAGGTGGGCGAGCCGTCAGGGACTATGTCAAAGAGGTTCTGGGCGTTGAAATGTGGGATCAGGCCCACGACGACGGCGGCCAGGGCAACGACGGCGACTGCGGTGATGCCGAAGATCATCTTGAGAGCCTCTCCCACTCCGCGGAGATGGATGCCCACAAAAACAGCGTAGGTCACCAGATACACCGGCCAGGAGTTGGTCAGGCCAAAGAGTCCCAGCGCTTCAACATAGCCGCCAATGAAGATGGCAATCGCAGCCGGCGCAACGGCGTATTCAATGAGCACGGCCATTCCGGTGGCGAATCCGCCCAAGGGACCCAGTGCGCGACGGGCGAAGCCATATCCGGCGCCTGTGGCAGGAAGCGCCGAGGATAGCTCGGCGAGTCCGAAAGCCATGCAGGTGTACATGACGCCCATGAGAACAAATGCGATGAGGAGACCGCCCCAGCCGCCTTGGGCGAGGCCGAGGTTCCACCCTGCGAAGTCGCCGGAGATGACATATGCAACTCCGAGTCCGGCAAGCAGGATCCACCCCGCGGCCCCGCGTTTCAGTTGGCGGTGCTGGAGATATCGCTTGTCGTCGGTAAGCTGGGCTGAATCAGAGGATGCCACTGTAGTTCCCATCGTCCAAGGTTATTGGTATGAAATAAGACCATAAGCTCGTTACAGTGTGTGGCAGATCACGAGCGCGGTCAAGGGGTTCTTTGATCTCGGCCAACTTTTCCTCGGTTCAACCGTGCTTCCGGCCGGTGCGGCGGTTTTTCCCGCTTCAATGGGCCCCTTCCATAGGCCTTTTTTTGGACCGATTAGGATGAGCGTATGGAAGAGGAACTGCTCGGAAGCCCCGCACCGATTCTCCGCCCGGTCCGGCACGGCAACGCCTTCGAGGAGACCATCGAACGCTTGCTCCAGAACATCAAACTCGGTCTGTTCGGTGTAGGGACCAAGCTGCCAGCTGAGCGGGAACTTGCCGAGATGCTGGGCGTATCGCGCGCCACCCTGAGGGATGCCCTGGCCGAGCTGCAGAAGGCCGGATACGTTGAAGTTCAGCGCGGCCGCTATGGAGGAACGTACGTGTGCAGCCGGCCCCCTGCGGGTTCGGGGTCCTACCCGGAACTCGATCCGGCCGAGGTAGACGACGTCCTGACCTTTCGCGGCGTACTCGAGCCGGCGGCCGCATCCTTGGCGGCCAGGGCGACGTTATCACCTGCCCAGCGCGGTCACCTGTTAAGGACTTTGGCCGAGGTGGCCAGTGCACCTGCGAATCTGTACCGGCCGAAGGACGCAAGATTCCATGTGGCGATCGCAGAAGTGGCAGGATCGCCAAGCCTTGCACTCGCGGTGGCGGATGTCCGCTCAAAGGTAAGTGACCTGCTGGACCGGATACCTCTTATCCAACCCAACCTGGAACATTCCAACCGGCAGCACCAGGAAATCGTGGACGCCATACTCCGGGGCGACGATGAGGCAGCCTTCAAGGCGGCGCAAGATCATCTGCAGGGAACAGCGTCGCTGCTACATGGATTCCTCGGACATTCCCAGCCTGAGGTTTCCCCGCAATCGACTGCACCACAGCGTTGAGTTGACACGGCTTCCCGCTGAAACTCCTAAAAGTATCGCGGAGGACGTCCGCCTGGGCCTTGAGCGGACGATGGCGGGAGGTCCCGCCGTCGTCCGCTCTACTTGTTTCGAAGCTTAGGGTCAACGATCCCTGTCCGGATCACTGTCGCCAGCGTCTGGACCGTTGTGGTGATCCCGGTATTCCGCGACCTCGATGAAGGCAATCAGCTGCTTGTCAATTCTTACGCCGTAGTCCGCGAAATCCTGCTTGACCATGTATTCGGTTGTCAGGTCGCGGAATTTGTCATAGCCCAAACCCTCGCAGAGCATGTCCGTAATCAAAAGGCGGGTGTCGCCCTCATTGGCGTCACAGGTGAGGAGATCGTGGAGTGGTCTGGTGAATCGCTGCACGGCACTTTTAACCTGCTCATGGGCTCGGACTCCCACTTCGGTCCCTTGGCAATGGTGGGCGTGGGTTTGATCTCCGCGATGACTGTGACGGCTTCGGCGCCGTGGCTGCTTCCGTGTTCAGTGTCCGGGGAAACGACCGCCACGAGGCTTACTTCCATCGCCGGCGGCGCTGGCGCGTCGGCTGAATTTTCGTCGGGTGGAACGACTTGGAGAGCACGGGCTGGACCCACGGGACGCGACAATTCGTCGGGGAGCTGGATGTGTGGGTCCACGACGCCAAAAGCCGCTTGTTTCAACAGCCACTGGATTGTCGGCAACCATGGCTGGACGGCCTCCCTGCTCACCCCCGGGGCTTCGACGGTCCTGGCCGCGGAGATGGCCTCCAAATCGGCGATGCGCGGAACGAGGTGACCCTGCCCAGCTGCCTCAGTCGCCCACTGGGACAGCACCTGTGTCATTTTCCATACTCGCCTGCACTGCGGGCCGCCTGTTTTCGCGGTTGTGCAGGCGGGTGTTGAGCACTAGTTTTTCAATACTCCTCTGCACTAATGTCGTTGTTGCTTACTACTCCTCTGCACACCAAGGGAGGTAGCGGAGTGGATGCAGAATCTACACACATTCGTGAGCCCGGCACGTTGACCGTGCCAGATGCGTCAGGGACCACAAGCCCGGGGTGTGGATCATTTGCACAGCCTGCCACAGGCCAAGCGCTACGCCGACACCAGCGATGAGCATGAGAAAGCCCCCATCTGGAGGCTTGACCCTGACGCGGCGTCAACTCTGCACGCTGGATCACACATTGCAGAACGGAACGGAGACGCCATGATCAGCACGAACGCGACCCCGAAATGGACCGGCATGGTACTGGTCGACGACACTGCTCTGGCCGTCACCGATTCAGGTGGCTCCGGGACGCCGGTGATCTACCTCAACGGCCAGTTCGCGACCCAGGGCTACTGGCGGCGGGTCATCGCCGAACTCGGGCCAGACTGGCGGCACATCACTTACGACGAGCGGGCCCGTGGGCGCAAGTCCGGACGTTCGGCGGATTATTCGTTCGCGGCCGCCGTCGGCGATGTCGATGCCGTGCTCGAGGCTCGAGGTGTCGACCGAGCGCTGGTGGTCGGGTGGTCGTACGGCGCCTTCGTCGCCGCGCACTGGGCGAGCCGCAATCCGGACCGGACGATCGGCGCTGTCCTGGTCGATGGGGCACAGCCGCACGACTGGTTCACCGATGAGATGGTGCAAGGGATCCAAGGGGTCTTCCGTCGCCTGCAATGGCTGATGGTGCCACTCCGCCTGACGGGACTCACGCCGCGAATGACCGCCCTGGAGATGGCCCAATGCAACATCGAAGTCGGCAGGCTCGCGCGTGAACGGGAACTCGGTCCGGTGATGGACAGGATCACCGTCCCGACCCGGTATGTCCTCGCATCCGGAACGTCGTTCGGCAGCAAGGGGGATGAGCAGGAGAAGATCCGCGCCAGCGTGCCCGCGGTGGCCGAACGCAACCCGCACATCACGATTCACGCCAAAGTCGCGAGCAATCACGGCGCGATCCTTCGCAAGGACTTCCGCGCGATCGCCGAGGCGGTCCGCGGCGTCGCCGGTTGAGGCGGTCTGGAGCCCATGCTCACAATCAGCCAACTGGCCTCCTATGCCGGGGTGACGGTGCCAGTCCCCGGCACTATCACCAGACCGGCCTGCTCGCCGAGCCCGAACGCGACCACTCCGGACACCGCAGCTACGACGCGGCGCCGTCGTGCGGTTGATCCGGCCGCGGCCCACGCCGGCGAAGAGTTCAGGAATGCCGACTCCGCCAGCAACTGAAAGGCAACAGATGTCTCCCCACGATTCCCATACCCGCCACGGTTCCCCTTCCCTGCACCTCAGCAGCGAGTCCATCCAGGATGGCCAGACCCTGCCGCCCGCACAGCGCAGCGGCAAGATGCGTGCCGGCGGCAAGGACGAATCGCCTCAACTGAGCTGGGGCGGCGCGCCGGCTGGCACCATGAGTTACGCCGTGACAACGTTCGATCCAGACGCCCCGGGCCGCGGCGGATTCTGGCACTGGGCCATGCTGGACATCCCCGCAGGCGTCACGTCGCTGCCCGCCGGAGCCGGTGCCGAAGGCGTGCGCCAGCTTCCGTCCGGCGCGATCCAGTTGAAGAACGACGCCGGTTTCCACGGCTACGTGGGCGCCGCACCGCCACCCGGACACGGCCCGCACCGGTATGTTTTCACGGTCTACGCCCTGGATGTGGAACACCTCGGGCTGGACGCCGGATTCAGCCCCGCCAAGCTGGAATCGAAGCTGTCCGCACACTCCCTGGGGCGCGGGATAATCACGGCCATCTTCGAACGCTGAGACCGCCGAAATCGCCGGACCTGCGAGTTCGCGCCGGATGCGGCTGGTAGCCTCCGGCTGCGCCGAGCCGAAGAGCTCTTCCTCTACGCCACGCTTACCCACTTTGACGGCGTGGCCGGTGCACTGTTTGCAGGAGCAGGCAGCGGCTCCTCGCCAAGCGTCGCCCTGGACTTCTATGACGGAACCGGGCTGGGGACATTCACGCGCGCCTCGTAGGGCTGCGGATTCCGGTCGTACTTGGTGATTCCCAGGTCGGCGCTGTAGGGGAGCGGCACCCAATGCAAGCGGACGACGGCGGGACGTCCCGCCGTCGTCCGTTCACTGCTCCGGACGCGGACCCCGGGTCCAGAACGCAACAGCGACGAGACCTCCCCAGCCGAAAAACACGAACCAGGGCACGAGCGCGACAGCGGAAGCCTCGCCGGCGATTGTGTAAAGGAGGCCGCCAACCAGATTGCCGACGACGCTGCCCGCGGCTTGAGCCAGGCCAAAAACGCCGAAGTGCGAGGCGATGGATCCGCCGCGGGCAAAGTCTGCGACCACTGCATTCATCACGGGCTGCGAGAGCATTTGGCCGACGGTGAAGAGACCGACTCCGGCGAGCAGCCCCGCCGTTGTGCCCCACAGCCCCATGACGGCTATGCCGGCACCAAGAGACAGAGCGCCGGCGCCCAGAATGGCGCGTGCGGATAAACGGCGGGCTACGAAAGCGGTCAGGGGAAGCATCGTGACGACCATAAGAACAGCGGCGGCGGTGTAGACGAGTCCCACGCCCACGGGTCCCGGGAGAACATCTCCGGCCCGGATGGGAACGACGAGGTAGAGCTGCGAGGCGAGCAGCCACAGGGCGCTGGCGAGTGCACAGTACCGAAGAAACCCGCGGTTTGACAGCACGTCACGGATGCCTGACGCGGAAGGATTCCGTGCTGAAAGTCCCGCGGGGAGCCCAGCGACAGTGAAAATGAAGGCGACAAGAAAGAGCAGCGCGGCGCCCAGGCTGACCCATTTGAAGTCGAATCCGGCCAGAAGGCCGCCGATCATCGGTCCGATGACGAACCCCAGGTTGGAGATCATTTCGCGCGTCGAATAAACGCGCACCGAGTCCCTGCCTTCTGCGAGGGCGGTGTACGCGGCGTAGCTGGCCGGGTGGAACAGTGCCCCGCCAAGTCCGGAAAGGATGGAAGCGGCAACCAACAGCGGCACCGAATCGACGGTCCCGAGCAAGGCGAACCCAGCGGCGCGTACGAGCACCCCCACCGCGATGGCCTTCTTGTAGTCAATGCGGTCGGCGATCCAGCCGGACAGCGGCATAAGCCCGTTCTGGGACGCGGACCGCACTGCCGTGAGAACTCCGACGAACGCGATGGTGAGCGAGAGGTCTTCGAGGAGGTGGAAGGCCAGCAGCGGGATGAGCATGTAGAACCCGACAGCCATGATGAAGGTGTCCGCATAAAGCACCCACAACGCCTTGGATGTGCCCGCCGGTACGCCGTCCGCTGGAGGGGGCACCAAACGCCTTACCGCAGCGACGACTCGAGGGCGGCGAGCTTTCGCGGAAGGCCGTAGTCTCCGCCGCCTTCGTGGCCGTTGTACGGGAACACGGCCAGGTCTTTGTCCGCCGCGTAGTGGTTGAAGGCGGCGTAGACCGTGGACGGCGGACAGATTTTGTCCATCAGGCCCACCGACAGCCAGCCTGGTGCCGTGGCGCGGGACGCGAAGTTCACGCCGTCGAAGTACGACAGGGTCCGGATGACGTTTTCGACTTCGAAGCGGTTGCCGGCCAGATACCGGGCAACTTCCCAATAGGGTCCGGCGTCGGTGACCTGGCTCGCCCGGCGGTAGTGGCAGAGAAACGGCACATCGGCCACCACCGCACGAAGGTCCTGGCGCAGGCCGCCGACGGCCAGGGCCAGGCCTCCGCCCTGGCTGCCGCCCACCACGCCGATCCGCTTGGGGTCGACGTCAGGGTGTGCCGCGAGGGCGTCCACGGCCCGGACAGCGTCCGTGATGAGCCTGCGGTAATAGTGGTTGGCCGGGTCGTCGATGCCCCTGGTCAGGTAACCCGGTGATGCGGGGGCGGTCCCGGAAACTTCTCGGTCGTGCGTGTCCGCGGTGGTCTTCCCGCCGCCGCCCTGGCCCCTGTTGTCCATCACCAGATGGGCGTAGCCGGCAGCGCTGTAGGCCAGCCGTTCGTAGGGAATGCCACGGCCGCCGCCGTATCCGATGTACTGCACCAGGCCGGGAAGCCTGCCGCTGCGGTGCCTGGGCAGCAACAGCCACGCCTTGACGCGCTGGCCGTGGAATCCCGAAAACTCAACATCGAAGACGTCAACGGTATCCAGGCCGCCGGACCATGGCGTGAACGTTGCATTCAGGGGGTGGCTGGCTGCTTCGTCAAGGGTGGCCTGCCAGAAATCATCGAAGTCCGGCTGCTCTTCGCGTTCGGGAAGATAGGAAACGAGGCGATCCTGCGGCCAATCAAAAAATGCCATTTTAGCGACCCCATGTGCTTGGTGGTGAATAACTTTGACGGGCGGTCTGCAGCGAGGAAATCACTTTTTCCTCCAGCTCCTTATCAAGCCGGACCAGGGGGAGGGCAACACTGACCGCGTCAACGATCGGGCCCGGTCCCGGAAGCGCGATGGCGAAACAGGCGGTCCCGATGGTGTTCTCCTCCCGTTCAAACGAATAGCCGCGCTCATGCGTCAGGGCCAGGTCTTCAAGGAGCCGGTCCATGTCCGTGATGGTGTGCTGGGTGAGTGCCACGAGATTCTCCCCCAGACGTGCGCGGACGTCCCCGGGGCTGTATTCCGCCAGGACGGCTTTTCCCAGGGAAACGGCATGTGCCGGGAGCCTCTTGCCGAGGGCCGAGTGCATACGAAGCTGGTGCTGCGATTCCCGCTTGTCCAGATACACGACGTCGCTGCCGTCCAGGCGGCCCAGGTGGACCGTCTCGTGCAGCTCGTCGGAAAGCCAGTCCAGGATGTTCTGGGCGCGCGAGACAACTTTGTCGGATTCGACGTACGCCGTGCCGACCTGCAGTGCGCGGACCCCCAGCGAGTACCTAGTGCCGGTGACCTCGGTGGCAACCCAGCCGCGTGCGGTCATGGTGCGCAGCAGGCCATGCAGGCTCGACTTCGGGATGTTCAGGGCATTGGCCATTTCCGGCAGGCCGGCATGGCTGTTCTGCGCGAGATATTCCAGAACCGACAACGTCCGGTCCGCTGACTTCACGGCGGCTCCTGGAGACGCCTTTGTCACTTCATCGATGGCCATTCCTGGTTCAGCTCCTCGGCCCAAGTTTCGATATTTCATTCATCATACGGGTTGACAGTGCTATCCGTGAATGTAGAGTTCTATATGTGATTGCCATTCAGCATACTGAATGACTCGGCATCCTGACAAACTGTCCGTGACGCCAAAAGTTCACCGATTCAGATCGAACCCCTCTCGACATGACGCTTGATAAGAAAGGTTCAGTAATGACGCTGACACGCCGCTCATTTCTTTCAGCCGTGGGAATCAGCTCGGTAGCCCTGTCGGCCGCCGCCTGTTCCGGGCCAACAGCGGGATCAGGGCCGGCCACTGTGGCCACCGGCAAACTGTCCGGCCAGGTTTCGCTGCTTACCCCGATCTTCGAAGGCGCCGCCGGCAAGGCACTGCTGGAGCAGAAACTCATCCCCGCCTTCCAGAAAACCCACCCGGATGTGAGCTTCAAGGTCGACTACGTGAATTACTCGGCCCTGAACGAAAAGCTGACCACCGGACTGGCCGGCGGAACCGTGGCCGACGTCCTGATGCTCGGCGTGGGATGGATTCCGCCCTTCGCCGCCAAGGGCGTGCTGGCCGAGCTGCCGGCGGAATTCGCCGACGGCCAAGGCTTCCACCCGCGGGTGCTCGATCCTTCCAGGCACGAGGGCAAGCTTTACGCCCTGCCCGCCGTGCTCGACACACGATTCGTGGCCTACCGGAAAGACATTTTCGAGGAAGCCGGGATCACTGCACCGCCGCAGAACTGGGAAGAGCTCCGCGGAATCGCCAAGGAGCTCACCCGCTCCAGCGGCGGCCGGATATCACGGGCAGGCATTGACGCCTTCTCGATCGACCTCCGCCAGGGCTGGGAGTACGCCCTTTTCGCCAACGGCGGCAAGCTCTTTGACGAAACGGGCAGGAAGGTCCTGTTCAATCAGCGCGAAGGCGTCGAGGCACTTGAATTCCTGGCCGGGCTGATCAAGGACGGATCCACCGCCTTCGACTTCCGTTCCGAAGCGGGCAAGCCGCTGCAGCTGCAGACAGGCAACGCCGCGATGGCCCTGGTCAACAACGCACACTTCATGACCATCCAGCAGCAGAGTCCGGAGCTCATCAAGGAAGGAAAGATCGGAACTTTCCTTCTGAAGAACACCACGGAGGCGATGTTCCAAGGCGGGACGCTGGCCTCGGTCTCCGCGCGGTCCAAGAACCCCGACGCCGCCCAGACCTTTGTGCGGTACCTGGCCAGCCCTGAGGTCATCCTCCATACCTGTGAATACCGTGGTTCCGTTCCCGCGATCAGTGCGCTGGCCTCCAGCGACTACGTCAAGAACAACGACTTCGTCCGGTTCGCCGTCGACAACTTGGACAAGTCGGTCAGCGAAGGCGGCACGCCGGCGTGGATGGAGATCCGGGACACCATCAAGGCAGCCGTTGAGGAAGCACTCACCGGGAAAGCAACGGCCCAGGAAGCCCTGGACCGGCTGGCAGATACGGCCAACGACGCGATCGGCCGGCTCCAGTGACATCGGTCGCCACCGCCTCGCCGGATACCGCAGCCCAGTCCGTCCCGCCACGGAAAAAGGTCTCCAGCCTGCTGCGATCCCAGCGGCGCGCAGGGGTATGGATGGCCTTGCCGGCCAGCCTCCACGCCGGCATCTGGATCGGCCTTCCGATGCTCGCCTCGATCGTGCTCAGTTTCACCCAGTACGACGTCATCTCAGCTCCCCGCTTCATTGGCCTGGCCAATTTCGAAGATCTGTTCACCGATCCGGTGTTTATGACCAGCCTGAGGAACACGGCCGTCTACGCCTTCTTCACCGTGCCGGTCTCCATGGCCATCGCACTGGTCCTGGCCGTGATGCTGAACCAGGGCATCCGCGGGCAAATGCTGTACCGCACGGCGATCTTCATTCCGCAGGTCACCGCCACCGTGGCCATCGCCCTGGTGTGGCTCTGGATCTACAACCCGCGCGGCGGCCTGGCCAACCAGCTGCTCGGATTCTTCGGCATTGGCCAGGTGTCGTGGCTGACGGATACCGCGTGGTCGCTGCCGTCGATCATTGCCGTGGGTGTCTGGCAGGGGATCGGGCTGAAGATGCTGATCTACTTGGCCGCCCTGCAGGGCTTGCCGAAGGATGTGTTCGAAGCCGCCTCCATTGACGGCGCCACCGCGGTGCAGAAGTTCATGCAGATCACCGTGCCGATGCTCAAACCCGCCACCTTCTTCGTCCTGGTGACCTCGATCATCGGCGCGTTCCAGGCTTTCGACCAGGTGTACATCCTGACCCAGGGCGGCCCCGCCAACTCCACCACCCTGATTACCTACGAGATCTACAAGTCAGCGTTCCAGCAGTTCAGGATGGGCCTGGCCTGTGCGCAGTCTCTGGTGCTGTTCGTCTTCCTGATCGTCCTGACGCTGATCAACCGCCGCCTGATGGGAGGATCCAATGACGATAGTTAAGGCTCCAAAGCGAGCGCCGCAACACACCGGGCCTACCGCAGCGCCGGGGGCAGCCACCCTGGTGGACCACAAACGAAAGGCCCGGTTCCGGCGCGGTCTGCTGTGCCTGGCGCTGATCGCCATTGCGTTCGTCATGCTGGTCCCGTTCCTGTGGATGATCATTACCTCGCTGCGGCCGCCGAGTGAGCTGGGCATGGCCAATCCGCCGCTGATTCCCGGAGAACTCCAGTGGAGCAACTACTCCGATGCGCTGAAGGCCGCCCCCTTCGCCACGTATGCGCGCAACAGCTTCATCATCGCCATCAGCCACACAGTGCTCAACCTGGTGATGGCCTCGATGGCCGGATACGCGCTGGCCAGACTCAAATTCCGTGGATCAACCCTGATTATGGGAGCGTTCATCGCCGCCCTGATGATCCCGACTTACACGAAGATCGTCCCGGAGTTCCTGATCGTGCGGTTCATGCCGTTCTTCGGGGGCAACGACGCGTTCGGGCAGGGCGGCATTGGCTGGCTGGATTCCTGGTGGGCGTTGATAATTCCGGGCGCGGTGACACCTTTTGCAGTGTTCCTGTTCCGCCAGTTCTACGCCTCCGTTCCCGTTGAGCTGGCCGAAGCAGCCCGCCTGGATGGCGTCAGCGAATTCGGCATCTATGCCAGGATCATCACCCCGCAGATCAAACCGGCCATTGCCACCGTGGCGCTGCTGACGTTTGAGTCCTCCTGGAACAACTTCCTGTGGCCGCTGCTGGTCACATCCTCGGACAACTTGCGCGTCATCCAGGTAGGTCTGTCGGTCTTCCAGAACGAAAACACCACCCAATGGTCGCTGCTGATGGCCGGGACTGCCCTGGCCACGCTCCCGATGGTGGCGCTCTTCCTGCTGGGCCAGCGCTATTTCGTCGACGGATTCACCCACGCAGGCATCAAATAATGAAACAGGAGAACACCTTGTCTTTGACTTCCCCCGCCCTTCCCACGCGTGCCCTCGTCACTGGGGCCGGCCACGGTATTGGCCGCGCCTGCGCGCTGTCCCTCGCAAAGTCCGGCGCCGACGTCGTTGTGCACTACAACACGAGCAAGGATGACGCGCAGGATACCGTTGCCGAGATCCAGGCCCTGGGGCGGAACGCCGTCGCGGTGCGTGCCGACCTGACAATCCAACAGGATGTGGACGATCTACTGCGCGCCGCAAGGGACGAGCTGGGCGGCCTGGACACCGTGGTTGCCAATGCCGGCCACCTGGTGGACCGCCGCGCCCTGGCGGATATCGACGCCGAATTCTGGCACAAAGTGATTGACGTCAACCTGAGCAGCGCCTTTTTTACCGTCCAGGCCGCAGCGCCCCTGTTGGCGGAAAGCGGTGGTTCCGTCGTCCTGATGTCCTCCGTGGCCGCGCACAACGGCGGCGGTCCCGGTGCCATCGCCTACGCCGCGGCGAAGGCCGGCGTTGACGGCCTGGCCCGTGCCCTGGCCAAGGAGTTGGCGCCTGCGGGCGTGCGGGTCAATGCCGTGGCACCGGGCTTTATCGCCAACACCGCTTTCCATGACACGTTCACGGGTGCGGAGGCGCAGAGGAAGATTTCCTCCGGGATTCCACTGGGCCGCTCCGGTACCGCCGAGGACGTCGCCAATGTTGTCACGTTCCTCAGTTCCCCCAAGGCTTCGTTCATCACCGGGGAAACCTGGGATGTCACCGGCGGAGAAAAGATCAAATGACGGCCACACCGCAGACCACGTACGAACGGCCGGCCATCCCCAACCGGCCTGGCGGTTGGTGGCACAACTTTGCCTGCCCGGTGCATGGTGCCGAGCTGCTCCCGGGTGAGTCGACCAGCGAAACCCAGACCTTCCGCTGCCCGGCGGGATGCGAGGTCTCCGGTGAACCGTATTCCGGCGCCTGGACCGTCATGTGCCATCAGCAGGCTGCCCGCCGCATCCGGCTCGCCGGTCACCGCGGCGACGCGGCACATGTCTTCGAGGCCCTCGCCCAATACCGTGCGCTGCTGGACACGGTCGGGAACAAACCCAATGAAGACGCCGAACCCTGGATGGTCCGCGGCCGCTTGTTCCACCAGGCACTGACCGAGGCCATCTGGGGTGTGGCCGTGGCTGACGGCATCTGGGCATTGTGCGAACAGCTTCCGGATTTTGACTGGGGCCCCGCCGAAGACGATGCCCGCAGCCTCCTGGCTGCCATCCTCGAAACAGTCCGGGCCGGGCGTGCCGAACTCATCGACGCCGGAAAGCTGAAGAGCAACTACACCGCCTGGCTGACCGCCGCGGAACGCCTGGCCAGCGGCGCCCTGGCCGCCCTGGACGGGGACCTTGATACGCGCGGGGATTTGATGACCGGCCCCGTCGGCCTGGCCCGGCACCTTCAGGCCGCAATCCTCCCGGACGGATGGGAATGGGAAGGCGCACCGTACTATCACATGTTCGTTCTGAGGGCCTCCCTCCTGTCACTGCGGGGATGGTCCGCAGTCGAAATCCCGGAGGAGACACAGCAGACGCTGCGGGCCATGATCGGCGCACTCACCGCCATCAGCACCGCCGATGGCACGGTGCCGGCCATCCATGACAGCCCAGTGGCCCGCCGGGCGCAGGATCTTGAGTACCTGGAAACGATGGAGCTCGCCAGTCAGCTGTTTCCGGACCTCGTAGCGCAGACCGCCGCCATCCGCGATGCAGCTGCGGCCCGCCTGGGCTCGGAGGCGCGGGAGACGGTGGCCATGATCCGCGGCTGGATTGGGGGAGCCGGCGACGGCGTGGCCGGCCGCAGTGAGTCCGGACCCGGCACGCAGACCGGTGCCGCAGCGGGCCCGGCGGAACCTGCACAACCCGAGGACGCCGTCGGCCTTTCCGTCTTTCCCGACGCCGGCTTCGGAATCGTGCGCCAGGGCGGAACGGGGTTCAGCGCCATTCTCGATTTCGGACCGCACGGCGGATCGCACGGGCACTTCGACAAACTGGCACTCTACTTCTATGGCCGGGGTGTCTGGTGGCAGCCGGATCCCGGGGCGCCGCCGTACGGTTCATTCCTGCGCTACCCGTACGCAGGTGTCCGGTCCCATCCCACCGTGCGGATCGGCAACGGGGAACAGGCTGAGTGTTCCGGAAAACTGCTCGACACCCGTATGGACGGCGGGACAGCCTTCCTCGCGGCGGAAACCCGGGGAGCGTACCCGGGCGTGCTCCTGCGCCGGCGGGTGATCATGGCGCCGGACCACATCATCGACATCTTCGATGTGGAAGCGGACCACGGTGCCGACACGCCCTCCGGCGAGATCAGCCTGGGATTCAGGCCGGACGTGGATTTCGCGGTGCGGCCCGTGCCCGGGGACCCTCTGCAGTGGCGGAGCACCTGGGGCGAGGGCTCAGAACTCCTCTTCGGGACCCACCTGCTCCCGCATACTCCGCAAGGGCCCTTCGGCCTCCGCTCGGTGCCCGTGCGGGCACCGGCGGACCGCCCTCATCTCTGGCGTTCAGGCGCAGACTGGACGCTGGACGCCGGGCTGGCCGGAAACCCCTCACGCGGTTCGCGTCCCTGTACTCAGCCGCCGATCCGGCAGCCGGACTGGACGTTCAGGACGGCCGAATCATCGTGACCGTTTCCGGCCGCACCTACACCTACGCGGCCCACTGATGAGCCTCCTGATCGGCGACAGGCTTGAGGCGCTCCGCAGCGCCGTCACAACTTCACACCGCTCGCAGTTCCGACGGCTCCATGAGCAATGTGAATGGTCCGCCCGGCAGGTGCTGCCGGAACAGCATCCCTCGGCCAGCATCACCTGGCTGGGGGCGGGCGCCCCCAATCTGGCGCTCGCCCATCTGCTCACCGGCCAGCCCTGGTACCTGACGGAACTCCGCCGCTGGCTGCGGGCCACCTGCGCCCTGCCGCACTGGGGCAAGGAACACATGCCCGATACCGACCTCGACGCCGGGTGGCTCTGCTTCGGACTGGCGTTGGTGGAGAACTGGGTGGGCCATCTGCTCCCGGCTGAGGAGCACAGCATGCTGCAGGCCAAGCTGGCGCTGCAGGCGGAGCGCCTCCATCAATACATCGAGGAAAACCGCGGCGCCTGGTGGGCCGACGCGTACTGGCAAAACCACAACTGGATCTGCTATTCGGGCCTGGCCGCCGTTGGTTATGCACTGCACGGCCACCCGGGGTCGGGGGACTGGACCGCGTCGGCGGCCGCCAACGCACGCGAACTGCGGCGCCGGCTGCCGGCCGATGGCGCCGACGGCGAAGGGGTCGTCTACTGGAGATACGGCGTCCCGTGGCTGGCCGCACATGCTGACCTCATGCGGACAGCCCACGACCCGGACGGCCACAACGCGTTCAAGGACTTCGATTTTCTGCGCCAGACGTTCTGGTACCGGCTGCACCAGGCCGCCCCGGGCTTTGAAACGATTATCGATCACGGCGACTGCCACGACCGGCGCAGCGGTCACAGTGTGGCGCTGTACTACAAGCTCGCCAGCGAATATGGAATCGGCGAGGCCCAGTGGCTGGCCAACCGGGTTGCCGATCAGTATTTCTGGCGCGAAGCCTATGAAAGCGGCGTACGTCCCGGGGTGATGCCGGAGGCCTACCTCGAGTTCCTCTGGTTCGACGAGACGATTGAACCGGTATCGCCCGCGGCCTTGCCAACGGGGCGCAGCTTTGCTGACTTGGGACTGCTGGCCACCCGGACATCGTGGCGCGATGATGCAAACATGGTCTCGGTCAAAGCCTCGCCCGGAAGCGGGCACGGTTCCTGGCGGGAAGGCCACGTGCTGGCAGCATCCGGCAAGTGGCAGGCGGCGAGCGACGGACACTCGCACCCCGACATGGGTGCGTTTGTGGTGATTGGCGGCGGCGAATACCTTGCCATCGATGAGGGCTACAGCAGCCGGAAGCTGTCCGGACACCACAACGTCGTTCTCGTTGACGGGCGCGGGATGCGCGGTGAAGGCAGCTACAGCGTGTGGAAGAACCTGCCCGAAGTCGCGGCCCCCGTGCTGCATGCCTGCGCCGCAGGCGCACCGGGCACCGGAGCGCTGGGACTGCTCATCGTCGATACGGCCCCCTGCTATCCGCCGGAACTCGGGGTTCAGACAATGCTGCGCACGCTGCTGGTTGGTCCGGGCGGGGAACTCTTCATTGATGACCGGCTGGAGGCCAGCGCACCACGTGAGTGGAGTTGGCTGTTGCACTCCGATGTACCGGCCACACAGGAAACGCCGCAATGGTGGACCGTGCGCAAAGGCTTCGGGTCCCTGACTATCGATATTTTCGACGAGGGGACGACGACGGGGACGGAATGTGTCGAGGTGAGCGCTAACCCCACATCAAGCACGCCGTCGCTGAGCATCACCAGGACCATGCAGCGCCTCAGATCCGACGCTGGCCCAGTTAAGCAGGCCCGGTTTACGCGGATCCTTCAGCCGCGCACCGACCCGCACGGCGACAGGGCAGCCATCCGGCCGGACGCCGGGAACGGTGTTTTCAGCCTCGCCGGGGACAGTGCGGGACAGCCGCGGCTTGCCGGCCGTCCCGGCGCGGGCCGCCGCAGCACGTGGTTCTTTCCGCCGGCCGACGACGGGGCTTCCAGATGTGCCGGGCCCCTGACGTTGGCCGCGGAATCAGCGGTGGCTTTCGAAGACGAATCCGGAGGCGGACTCCTGGCATATGGTGCCAGCCATCTGGAGATTCACGGCCGTAAGGTGGATCTGTCCGCTTTCAGTCAGGGATCCGGCGACGCCGGCAGGGTGCTGAGCCTCCGGTGGAGTGCCGACGGCGAGATAGGAATGGCGGGGGAATGACGACACTTAACGGGTCCGGGCCTGGCGGATCGAGGCCGGAGGGCCTGGCAGCAGCGTCCCTGGGACTCCTGCGCTATCCCTCCAGCCTGTTCCTGGCCAACATCGCGGCCATTCTCTTTTTGCTCCCCGTCGTGACGTGGCTTTCCGGGCTTGTCGGGGCCACCCGGGTGCTGCGGTCCATCGGCCACACTGACGACGAGGCCTTCCTCGGTGTGGTCCGCTCCGTGCGAACGTCCTGGCGCAGGGACCTGCCGGCCGCCGCCGGCATTCCCCTGGCTTTTGGAGTGGTCACGGCGAATATGCTGTGGCTTGCCGGCCACCCGACGCCCATGAGTGTCGTCCTGCTCGGGGCCCAGCTGCCCATACTCCTGGCCGTGCTGGCGTTCACCGTGAACTACATCGTGCTGGCCAGCGAACCGGACAACGACGTTCTCACGGCCGGCGTCATGGTGAAGTCGGCCGTGAGCGCCGCACTGCGCCGTCCGGGCCGGTCGCTGCTGGCGGTAGCGGTCGGTGTGGCGTGTGTGCCTGTCATGGTGTTGCCGCCCCTGACGGTTGCCTGCGGACTCACGCTGCCTGTCTGGTTCATCAACGCGGTGCTCACCGCGCGACGGCCAGCGGCACCCAACGCAAGCGTACGACGGCGGGACGTCCCGCCGTCGTCCGTTCCCGTCCCCAAATAGGACGTGGGCAGAGGGCGCCGTTGTCCGCTTGTAAATCCTCATTGTGGTGGGCGCCCAATAGGGCCACCATGTTCGTATGGACGCTGAAACACCGAAGGCCGCGGAGCTGAACCTTCCCCAGGCCTTCCTTCTGCTGGCAACGAACGACATGAACGGCAAACCCGAAGTGCCGGTGTTCGCACTCAGGACCACTGTGGCAGGGGCAATACTGGCCGAGCTGGACCTGATCGGTGCGATCGAGCTGCAGGGGAAGCGCGTCAGGGCCACCGGCGACGCCCCGCAAACAGACTTCCAGCGCGAGCTCGAAGTCATCCGCGGCAAATCCCGGCCCCACAGCCCCAAGGGTTGGGTGGGCATGCTGGAGGGCCGCGCCGTAGTGCAGCGTGTCTACGAGGGCATGGCGTCACTGGGCATCGTGGAACATGTCGGCGAAAAGCACCTGGGCCGGTTCCGGGCCGCGCGGTACCCGGAGAAGGACCACGCTCCGGAGGCGGCGCTCCTGGAAAAGATCCAGGCCGCACTCAGCGGCCCGCCGTCCGATCTTGAGCCGCCGGATACGACGGCGACCGATACCACGGCGACCGACGCCGGCTCTGATGCGGGGACCAGTGATGCCGCGTCCGATGCGGGGGCGTCCGAGGCCACGAAGCCAGCTGCCGGGGCGACTGATGCCAAGCCTGATTCGAAGGCGCCCGATGCCAGGACCATAGTGCTGATCGCCCTGCTTCAGGCGGCCGGAATGCTGGGCAAGCTCTTCCCGGCGGCAGATCTGACCCGGGCAACTGAGCTGTCGAAGGACTATTGGCCGTCCCGCGCGGTAGAGGACGAACTTCGGATGATCAGACTGGCGGAGCAAGAAGCCGCGAACCTGTGATAAATCGCTAGGCGCGGTCGCGCCGCGCTTCCGTTCGGCGCGAATCGGCCTGCGCTACGAGTTCACTCATCCACGGACGGTGCCCGCGGTGGAACGCCATCCCTTCCGGCAGTCCCTGGACGGAAGGGACGGAATCGGCAATGTCGATGGTGATCCGGCGAGCTGCTCCCGGCTGAACCCGCAGAACAGCTCGACGTCTCCAGCCGGACTTCGTGGAGGATCTTGCCCGGTTCCTGCCAGGGTCTGCAGCGTGCCAAGGGCCAGGGACGGGTCAACCGGCATCGCCATGACTGAAGCCCACAGCGAGTCGCGGCCGAACAGTGTCATGAACCAGGGTGCGCCGGCGGCCACCACGACACGTTCCGGATGATCGGGGTCCTCGATCCGAAGGGCACCTAGATCGTCGTAGCTGCGCCGCAGGGTCCGTTCGATGGACCGGTTTCCCATCTGGAGCACCGGAATCTTGGCCACCCATTCCTGCCGGCGCAGGTCCCGGGGCGACAATCCGTTCGCGTCGGGATGGACGAATGCCGCCGCGGGGCTGTCTCCCTCGGTGCTGGGCGCCACGGTCAGGACGGTGCTCCAGTGGCCGTGCGGCGGGATGGTCACCTTGTAGGTGAGGGCTTCCGGCGTTATGTCTGCTACGCGTGCCTGGATGGCGACGCCCTTCCGGACGTCCTGCCAGACGGCGCGGATGGTGAGCGTGCCGCCGTCGGCCTGGCGCGTTTCGTCCCAGCGCCGCTGGATCCGTGCCTCTTTCACCTCGAAGAGGTCCGCGAAGTCGGCCTCGACCGTCAGAGCGGGGAACCCGCCCGACAAACAGCGCCCGGTACGGCTCCTTCGTCTCCGCCGCCAAAGGTTCAAGCGGCTGGCCATCAACGGTCAGACTCCAGCCCGAGAGGATGCGGGCATCCTGCACGAAAAGACCATGCGGATGGTCGGCATTGATGTCCCCGTTCGGCAAAGAAATGCAGAAGGACGATCCCTCGACCAACGTGACCGACCCGGCCCCCAGCGGGCCGGCCGCCGTGTCAGCATTCCATCCAGCCACCGTGGCCACCTCCAAGAACCTAGCGAGGGTGCCGTTTGCCTGTCGGTCCCACGGCTGCCGGCACCCGCCGTTTCTCCAAACGACGCTACGCTTGCTGGCTCCCCTGCGCTACGGCCAACGCGGGGTCACTTTTGGCCCGATATGTGCCCGTAATTGGGCAGTAAGTGACCCCGCGTTGAGCGTTAGTGCCGGAGAATCACCGTTGTGGTGGGCGCCCGGTCGGGTCCACCATGATCCTATGGACGCTGAAATACCCAGGGCGGAAGAGCTGAACATTCCCCAGGCGTTGCTCCTGCTGGCGACCAACGACAAGGACGGCCAGCCCGCCGTTCCACATGTTGTGCTCAAGGTCGCTTTGGCCGGGGCGATACTGGCCGAGCTGGACCTGCTCGGCGCCATCGAGCTGCAGGGGAAGCATGTCAGGGCTACCGGCGCCACCCCGCAAACGGATTTCCAGCACCAGCTGGAACTCATCCGGGATACGTCGCGACCGCACACTCCCAAACGGTGGGTCTCGATGCTGGAGAGCCGCGCTGAGCTGCACCGTGTCTATGAGGGGATGGCGGCGCTGGGCATCGTGGACCACGTGGGCGAACGGCACCTTGGCCTGTTCAGGACCACGCGGTACCCGGAGAAGAACCACGCTCCTGAGGCAGCGCTGCTGAAAGGGGTCGAGGCCGCGCTCAGGGGTGGAGCCTCCGATCCGCGTACCACCGCACTGACCGCGCTGCTCTACTCGGCGGAGCTGCTCGGGAAAATCTTCCCGGCAGCGGATCAGGGCCATGCGAGGGAACTGGCGAATGACTATTGGCCGTCCCGCGCGGTGGCCGGCGAGCTCCGCATGATCAGGCTGGCGGAGGCGGAAGCCGCAACGTAGGGAACCGGACGACGGCGGGAGGTCCCGCCGTCGTCCGGTTTCTGTAAGTTCCTACTTATCCGGAGGGGGCGATTCCGCCGTCTCCGGCGCCTCGGCAGCTGCCTGCGCATACGTCGCCGAGACCCGGCGGTAGACCGGGGTCAGGAAGGCCAGCAACGCGGCGGCGATCATGATGATGCCGGCCACCAGGAACACCAGGGCGATGCCGCGGGAGACGCCCTCGCCGAGCAGCGGAGCCAGCTGGGCAGCGCCCTCCGTGGACCGAGCGTACGGGATGATCCAGACCTGGGCGATCGGCGCGATGAGGAACGCGGTGATCGGCGCTGCCGCGGACTCGAATGCCATGGCGAATCCGAACACCCGGCCCTGCCGCGGCAACGGCACCACCCGCTGGATGACCGTCTGTTCGGCGGCCTCCACGAAGGGGATCAGGACCATGTACAGCCAGATGCCGGCGATGTAGAGCCACGCCCACTCCCGCACCGTGAACACCGCACCGAGGACGCCCATGACGACCACCGCGATGAGCATGGTGCGCAACGGGTTGGCCCCGAGCCCGAACTTGCCGATCACCGCGCCACCCAGGATGAACCCGGTGGCGCCGACTGCGAAGACGGTTCCCCACAGTTCCACCGGGAACATCTCCAGGCCGTACGGATCCATCAGCGCCATGTAGACGCCGCCGATGAAGTTGTTGAACGTGGAGAACAGGATCAGCGCGAACAGCCCGGCAATCGCCAGCACTGCGGCGAGGGATCCGCGCAGGTCGAACGTGCCGTGGGCGTCCGTGGCGGCCACCCGCACTTCCTCGGGCATGCGCAGCGTGAGTAAGTGCGCGAAGGCCAGGGCCGTCAGCACCAAAGCGACGACGATCGTCCACCCCATGCCAAGCAATCCCACCGACAGCCCCGAGAGCACGGAGGTGACGATGAATGCCAGCCCTTGCACCATGCCCACCATCCCGTTGGCGTTGGCCCGCCGGTCAGGCTCGATAAGGATGGTGACCGTGGTGGAGAGGGCAATGTTCCGCATGTTTTCCACCACCGCACCGATCAGGATGATCATGGCGAAGACCCAGAACCACGGCAGTGTCAGGTCCAGCATGCTGGCGGCCGGTGTTAGTAGGAACATCACCCCGGACAGCACGAACATCACCAGCGTGAAACCGGCGGCGAAGCGCATCACTGCCAGCTTCCGGTAGCGGTCCACGTAGGTGCCGAAGCTGATGCTGGAAAGGGCGATCAATAGCATGTACGCGCCGCCGATCACCCCGGTGGCGATCACGTTCCGCGTCTCCAGGTACACCCAGAACGTCAGGGCGAACCACAGGTAGCTCGTGGTGATGTTGGCGAGGGCGGTGTTCACCAGGATCCCCGCGAACGTGCGGGACCGCTGCGCCGGAGTGCGTAAGGACGTATCGATGGCGTCGGCATCGGCCGGGCCTGCAGCCGCTGCGACGCCGGCCGGGGCCGGTTCGTGCTCGGTCATGCGTCCCAGTTTACTGACAACCGACGCTCGTGGACACGGTCACCGCGGTGTACTTTCGGCGCGGGCACCTACGCAAACGGACGACGGCGGGACGTCCCGCCGTCGTCCGCCGCCCACCCCTTGCGCTCTTACTTTATTCGCCGTATAAAGTAAGTATGTTACCTGGATCACAGCGCGACGCCCCGACGGGGAGGGATGCGCTGCGCAGAATCCGGGTCAGCGCCATCTTCAGCACCCTGCTGGAGGCGGGTCCCCTGGCCCGGACAGACCTGGCGCACCGGACCGGTTACAGCCCCTCCACGGTCACGGGCATCGTGCAGGACCTCAGCGACGCCGGCTACCTGCGGGTTGTGGGGCAACAGGAATCGACCGGCGGCCGGCGGCGGACGCTGATCGAGCTCAACCGCTCCTCGGTGACCATCGCCGTCGTCGGTCTCCGTGGCACCCGGATCTGGTGCGCCCTGGTGGACCTGGACGGCAACCGCCTGGATGCCGCTGAACAGGATTTCGATCCCGCGGACCCGGTGGGCAGCACGGCGAGTACTGTGATGTCACTCCACCGTCGGGCGGTGATACCGCCCGTTCACGTGGTGGTGGCACTGCCCGGCGTCGTCGCCTCCGACGGTTCCGTGGCCCTGGCGCCCGCGTTCGGCCCCGTTGCCCACCTTCGCCTCGTGGACGAACTCGAAGCCGCAACAGGGCTCCGCACCACGGTGGAAAATGACGTCAACCTGATCGCCCTGGGGGAGCGGGTGGACGGCGCGGGCAACGGCGTGGAGGACCTGGTCCTGATCCATGTTGCCGAGGGCATCGGCGCGACGATCATCGCCGGCGGAGAGGTCCTGGAAGGATCAAGCCGTTCCGCAGGCGAAATCGGCTTCCTTCCGCAGGGTTTGGCGGCCAGCCCGCGCGGGGAACGCGGAGACTACGAACGGCGCTGGACCGCCGCCGGCATCCGCGAGTCCGGCGCGCTGCTCGGTCTGTCGCTCGCTGAGGAAACGGTGGTGGAATCCCTCTGCAGCGCCGATTCGCCGGCGGCTGTCCGGCTGCTGGATGACGTTATTCAGGCCTGGGCTTTCGCCGCCATCATCTGCGTTTGCGTCGTCAACCCCGCACGCGTGATCTTCTCCGGCGACGCGGTCCTCCTGACCCGCGATGCGCGGGAAAAGCTCCGCGGCACGGTCCAGAGGTCAGCGCCGTCCCTGACCGAAGTGGTCTTCGCCGAGCTCGGACAGGCGGCAATCCTGCATGGCGCCATCGCGAAGGTGGTGAAGAGCCCCGCGACCCTCTTCACCGAGGTCGCCGGATGAACGAACCACCAAGTTTTTCTGTCCAACCATCAGCCACACCAAAGTACTAGGAGAAACCAATGACGTTACGTCCATTGCGATCCGCGCTGCTAGCTGGCGGCCTCGCACTCATGCTTGGAATGTCTGCCTGCGGACTCGACTCTCCCAAGCCCTCCGGAACGTCGGCCGGTGCCGAGGACACCGGGACCCTGACCATTTACACGGCACGGGACAAAGCCCTCGCTACCGAGGTGATAGCAGATTTCGAAAAGGCCAACCCGAAATACGCGGGCAAAGTCCAACTGCTGACATTGGGCGCCCAGGAGGCCCTGGAACGCGTCAAGGCCGAAAAGTCCAACCCGCAGGGCGACATCTGGTGGGGCGGCACTCAGCAGCAGATGCAGCAGGCCGCTGCCGAGCAGGTCCTGTCTCCTGCGCCGAAGGACGTTATCGACGCCGTCCCCGCCGGACAGCGCGACGCTGACGGTGTCTGGGTAGGTGAGATGAAGCTGGCCGAGGTCATCTTCTACAACAAGGACATGCTCACCGCCGACCAGGCTCCCAAAGACTGGGACGACCTCATCAGCCCCGCGATGAAGGACAAGATCGCCATCCGCGACGTCCTGGCATCCGGCACCATGCGCAGCATTTCTGCGGCGATGATTGACCGCCAGTTCGACGCCGCGGGCAGCCCCGACGCAGGCTACGAGTGGCTCAAGAAACTCGATGCCAACACCAAGGTCTACGCCGCCAACCCGACGGACCTCTACCTGAGGATCACACGCCAGGAAGCTGCCGTGACTGCCTGGAACCTGCAGGATGTCATGCTGCAGATCAAGAACCAGAAGGCCCCCTTCACTCCAGTGGTGCCTGCATCCGGTGCGCCGATGCTCATTGACGGTGTGGCAAAGATCAAGGACGGACCGTCTCCGGCCGGAGCGGACGCCTTCCTGTCCTTCCTTATGAGCAAGGATGAACAGACCAAGCTGTCCGAGACGTACTTCCAGATCCCGACGATCTCACTGCCCAAGGAACCGGCCTGGCTGGCCGACCTGGACCTGAAGGAAATGAAGGTCAACTGGGAACGCGTCAACAAGAGCGAGCCCGAATGGAGCGCTTACTGGGCCGCGAACATCAAGGGCCAAGGCAACAAATAGTACCGCGCACGGCGGGGCGGCCACCGGCTGCCCCGCCGGACACGCCGCCCCGCCAGCACACAACTACCACCCCTGTGGAGCAGCCATGACACGCGTCTTCCTCAACGCCATCAGCAAGCAGTACCCGGGGGCCAAACCGGCGGTATCGAACCTCACGGTCACCATCGAGGACGGCGAGTTCTTCACCCTGCTGGGTCCCTCCGGCTGTGGCAAGTCAACAACGCTGCGGATGGTGGCAGGATTCATCCAGCCTTCCAGCGGAAGCATCCACTTCGGCGACAAGGACGTCACCAACACGGCACCCAACAAGCGGGACACCGGCATGGTCTTCCAGAACTACGCCTTGTTCCCGCACATGAGCGTCCGGGGAAACGTTGCCTACGGCCTGAATGCGCGCAACGTGCCCAAGCAGGACAAGAACAGGCGGATCGACGAGGCGCTCGCCCAGGTGGGACTCCAGGAGTTCGGCGACCGCCGGATCGACATGCTTTCCGGCGGGCAGCAGCAGCGCGTGGCTTTGGCCCGGGCCCTGGTGATCCGCCCGGCGGCCCTGCTGCTGGACGAGCCGCTCTCCAACCTGGACGCGAAGCTGCGCGAGGAAACGCGTACCGAAATCAGGTCCACGCAGAAGGCGGCAGGCACCACGTGCCTCTACGTCACCCATGACCAGGCCGAGGCAATGGCGATGAGCGACCGCGTGGCGGTGCTTAACGAAGGCGAGCTCCACCAGGTCGGCTCTCCCCGCGAGGTCTACAACCGCCCCGCCACGGCCTTCGTCGCCAGATTCATCGGCCGCTCCAACGTGCTGCCCTGTACCGTGCTGGGTGTGGACGGCGGCGCCGACGGCGGCTCCGTCAGCATCAGCCTGGCCGATGGCACCGTTCTCAAGACACCCCGGGTGGAGGGGTCGATATCGGCCCGGGTCTCCGCCGGGGACAAGGCCGCGGTGTCGCTCCGGCCGGAATCCATCGGCCTCACCGTCAGCCAGGGGAAGGAGACGGCGGGCCAACTCGCCGGGAGGGTCCTTACCGCCGAGTTCACCGGCGCCGTCAATATCTACGAGATCGACTGGCACGGCGAGCAGATCGTTGTTTCTGCGCCGGACACCGTGGACCGCGCCGAACCCGGGGACCTCGTATCGATGGCACCGCACCAGGACCGCGTGTGGCTGGTGGAGCCGTGACGGTCACCGTTCCGAGGCTGCGGAACCGGTCCTCCCTGACGTCGTCGGACCGGTTCGTCTACTTCCTCGCCGCCCCGGTGGTTCTGGTGCTCCTGGTGTACATCGTGGTGCCGATGCTGGCCACCGCCACCACCAGCGCCGAGAGCGGAGGGAGCGCCTACAAGGGATTCATCAACGGCTCATCCGCCACGGCGCTGGGACTCTCGGTGGGCATCTCGGTGGGATCGGTCCTGACCACCGGTGTACTCGGCACGGCGCTCGCCGTCCTGTTGTCGCGCTTTGATTTTCCGGGCCGCAGGGTGCTGCGGCTCTTCGCGCTGCTGCCCATGGCGCTGCCTCCGCTGATCGGCGCCGTGTCCTTCTACTTCCTGTACGCCGAAAGCGGCATTGTTCCGCGCTTTCTGGAGCGCTACTTCGGCGCCGACGCCGCGGCCGTCTCCGCCAACGGCGTCTGGGGCGTGCTCCTGGTCCACACCATGACCATGTACCCCTATTTCTACCTCGCCGTCTCCTCGGCGCTGGCCGGATCCGACGCGTCCATGGAGGAGGCGGCGCTCAACCTGGGCGCGAGCCGCTTCCGCATGTGGCGCACGGTTCTCCTGCCCATGCTCACCCCGGCGCTGGTTTCCGGAACGCTGCTGACCTTTATGGTCTCGATGGCATCCTTCACCGCGCCCCAGTTCTACAACGTGCAGACCCTGACCATGCAGATCGTCGCCTCACGAACCAGCGGCGCGTACGATGTCGCCGCGGCCCAGGCGGTGGTCCTTTCCGTCGTGTCAATCTTCTTCCTGCTGGCCATGCGCTGGTACGAAAACCGGCGCCTCCACCGCGGTTCCTCCAAGGGAACGCCCCAGGCCGTGAAGGTCCTGCACGGTGTGCTGCCCCGCACCCTTGCCGGGGTCGGATCGTTGCTGCTGGTCCTGTTCCTGATGGCGCCGCCGGCCACGATCGCCCTGCTGTCCTTCACCGTGGACGGGTCGTGGACCACACAGATCCTGCCGCCGGACTACACCCTGGACAACTTCGCCCGGATCTTCACGGACCCCGTCACGCTGCGCCCCATCCTGGTCAGCGCCCAGATGTCCTTCGTGGCCATGATCGGCTGCATCCTGGTCGGGGTCCTTGCCGCCTGGGTGGTCACCCGGTGGAAAGGCCCGGGCAGGGGTTTGCTCGATGTGATGGTGATGCTCCCGTGGGCACTCCCCGGCACCGTCATCGGCGTCAACATCGTCACGGCCTTCGCCACCCCGGGCCCGTTCAATCTCGGCCAGGTACTCATCGGATCCCTGTGGATCCTCCCGGTGGCCTATTTCGTCCGCTTCCTGGCCCTGGTGTTCCGCTCCGCCAACGCGTCGCTGGCCCAGATCGACCCCAGCGTCGAGGAAGCGGCACGGAACCTTGGCGCGGGTCCCTGGCGTGCCCTGCGCACCGTGACGGTGCCCCTGATGTCCCGCGGCATCCTGGCCGGTGCGCTGATGGCGTTTATCCAGGGCTTCGGTGAGTACGTGGCGTCCGTGGTGGTCTACCCGGCACGCTTTGCGCCGCTGTCCGTGGAGATCTACAACCGCATCTACTCCAACGAGTTCGGCACGGCCGCGGCCTACGGCACGCTTCAGATGGCGCTGATCCTCATCGTGCTGGTCATCGCCCAGCGGCTGGAGACACCCCGCCGCGACAGGAAGGCACGGGGCGGGCAGCCCGCCGGTGCGCCCCTTAGTCCCGTTATGGCCCCCACACCCACCTGATCCATGGAACCGGAGATACGAATGAACACCCCCACCGATCCGTCCATGCCGCGCCCCGACCTCAAGGACCAGGAAAACCTCAGCATCTACTGGGACAACCACCTGCGGGACGCCTTCTACGAAGCAGCACCGCACATCTACCCGGGCATGGTCGAAGCAAGCCTGGCCCACGTCCTGATGCTGACCCGGCAGGGCATCCTTCCGCGTGGCCGGGGGGAAGTCCTGATGAAGGGGTTGCTGACCCTGTGGGCCAGGACCGAATCGGGCGAACAGGCTTACGTTTTCGATGGCAGCGTCGAGGATCCGTATTACTTCCTGGAGCAGCAACTCGCCGCCGAGTGCGGGATCCCAACCTCCGAACTCGACGTCCAGCTGGCCAGGAGCCGGAACGATCTCGACGCCGGCGTGTTCCGGATGGTCCTGCGGCGCCAACTGCTGGACCAGGCCGCCCTGGTGGTCCAGGCAGCCAACGACGCGGCCGTGCAGGCCGCCGCGAACGCAGACAGCCTGATCATCGGGTTCACCCACCGCCGCCCCGCCCAGCCGACGACGATCGGCCACGTCCTCGCCGGTCTCTCCGAAGCGATGCTCAGCCAGGCAAAGGAGATGCTCAGCATCTACGACGAGCTGAACGTTTCGCCGCTGGGATCGGCCGCGTTCACCGGCACCGACCTGCCGATCGACCCGCTGATGGTGGGCGAGCTGACCGGCTTCGATTCCAGCTTCACCTCCAGCTATGAGGCCGTGGCGGGAGCGGAACACTTCATGCGGCTGGCCGCGGTCCAGGCCCGCATCACCGCCACCGGCGCCCGCTTCGCCCGCGTGCTGCTTGAGTGGATGACCTTCAAATGGGTGGAAACGCCAACCGCCTACACCCAGGGCTCGTCGATCATGCCGCAGAAGAAGAACCCCGTGGTGCTGGAGCACATGGTGTCCATGGCCGGTGTTACCGCGGCGGACATGGCAGCCACCTACGCGAACATCGGCTCGGCCTGGTACGAGGACTCCAACAACGCCACCACTGATGTGCAAAAGCACTTGTGGCGCGCCGGGGAACGTGTGGTCCGTTTTATGCGGATGATGGACGGGCTGCTGCTGGACCTGAAGGTGCTCCAGCTGCCGGACCGTGCGGAAATCGTCGCCTCCGGGGCCACCACCACCGCCGTTGCGGAGGCGCTCGCCGCCCGGGGAATCCCGTGGCGGACGGCCCACGACGTCGTCGGCCGGCTGGTGCGCGCCGACGCGCCGGCGGACTGGACCGCGGACGGGGTCGCGAAGGCCTTCGCGGATGCCGGCATAGACGCCGGCCTTGACGAGGAGCTGGTGGCCACGACGTTGAGCGCCGGACAGCAGCCGGAACTGATCCTTGCCCGGACGCAGGACGGAAGTCCCGGCAGCGAGGCCGTGCGGCGCAACGCCGCCGAGTCACGGCAGCGCGCAGACGATTTCGGCCGTGATGTCCAACGCAGACGGAGCCAGATTGACTCGGCCAGGGAACGGCTGATGGCAGCCGCCGCGGACGCAGGAAGAGGCCATTGGTGACTGATGGAATCACCATCATCGGGAACACCAATATCGATGTTGTGGTGGCGGACACCCGGGACCTGCCCGAGCCGGGAACCGAGCGCGTGGTGTCCTCGGTTTCCCTCCGGCTGGGCGGTTCGGCGGGAAACTTCGCTGTCCGGTGCGCCGGCCTGGACTTCCCCACCATCCTGGTCAGTCGCGTTGGCGACGACACGTCGGTGATGGTCCTGGAAGCGGAGCTCCGGCTGCCGTCGCTCCAGGCGCGGCTGCTTCGGACCCCGGGTGAACCCAGCGGCATCACCGTTGCCGTGGAGGCGCCGGGGCGCGACCGTGCGTTCATTTCCTCCCTGGGCGCCATGGCGTCGATGACTCCTGACGACATCACTGAAGACATGCTTTCCAGCAGGTACGTCGCCCTGGCCGGCTACTTCCTGCTGCCCGGGATGCGCGGCCCCGCGTCGGCGGAACTGTTCGGACGGGCCGGACTGTCGGGCGCCCGGACGGTATTGGACACCGGCTGGCCGCCGGAGGGGTGGACCGCGGCCACGCGGCAGGAAGTGCTCAGCGCCCTTGCCCTGGTGGACATCTTCCTGCCCAACGACGACGAACTGCACGGCCTCATGGATGACGGGAACACCGAACGGGCCGCCCGCCGGTTGTCCGTGACCACGAATACGCTCGTTGCGGTCAAGATGGGCGCCCGCGGCGCCGGCCTGGCCTCCCCTGACGGGGGATGGTCCGCCCAGCCGGCGGCACGCGTTGACGTGGTCGATTCAACGGGGGCGGGGGACGGGTTCAACGCGGCATTCCTCGTGTCAGCGGCACGCGGCGCAGTCTGGCCGGACGCCCTGGCATCCGGGGTCGGCTACGCCACCGAAATGGTGGCCACCGCGCCGGAACGCCGGGCCGCCGTCGTACTTCAACCGCGACACTGAGCTAGAGGGGAATCCCAGTGCAAACAGACATCGTCAACGGCCGCCCCACCGTCCAGGGGCTTTCCATCATCGACTTCCACCTGCATTTCCGGATGCCCCACGACCCCTTGACCCGCCCCGCTCCCTGGCGGGCGGTCAGTTCGGGCCGGACGGCGGCGCCGACGACAGAAGCGGCTGCGAGGAATACGACGCCGGCCAGGCCGCCCGGTCCGCCGCCGTCGCCCGGACCTCTGCCCAATGGCGCCGGAGCTGGGACTTCGCCGACCCCGAACCGTTGTCGGCGGACGCCGGCTGGGAAGCGGAAGCGGACCGCTGGACCAGGGAGCTGGCCGACAACGGGATCGAGCACGCCTCCTTCGTGACCGCCGGCGGGAACGACGCCATGGTGGAGCTGGTTGCCCACGGCGCCGGAAAGTTCCTGGGCCTGGCCGCGATGGCTGACCCGTTCGCGCCGGGAGCTGCCCGGGAGTTCGAAAACGCAGTGGCCCGGGGACTCCGAGGCCTGAAACTGTTCGCGCCCCTGGCATCGGCGCGGATGGACGATCCGGGGGCAGACGCCGTGTGGGACGTCGCGTCCCGCCGCAACGTCCCCGTCCTGATCCACTTCGGCCACTGTGGATCGGCGGGCGGCATCGCGCAGAATGCGTACAGCAACCCTGCGAGCCTCGAACGCGCGGCCAAAAGATACCCGGAGATCACGTTCGTGATCCCGCACTTCGGAATCCAGCACGTCCAGGAGGTGCTCTTCCTGATGTGGGCCTGCCCCAACGTGGTGGTGGATACGTCCGGTTCCAACCAGTGGGTCAGGTACATGGCGCAGCGGCTGACCCTGGAGGACCTTTTCCGCCGTTTCTACGAAACCATGGGATCCGAACGCATCATCTTCGGCTCGGACTCGTCGTGGTTCCCGCGCGGTTTCGCGCGGCGGTACCTCGTGGACCAACTCAGGATCTGCTGGGAAATGGGAATGCCCGCTGCCGGGCTTCAGCAGATCTTCGGCGGAAATGCCGCGCGGCTCCTCAAGCTGGACGGCTGGCGGCCCGCCTCAGTGGGGCCGTACTAGACGTCAGCGGACGACGGCGGGAGGTCCCGCCGTCGTCCGCTTCCTGACGGTATCTGTCGATGGAAAAGACAATCCGGTCGGAGTGAAGGGCGTCACACTGCGGCTGAAGTTGCCAGGACAGCTCCGGCCGGCCGGCACGACTGGCGTTCGATCAGCCTGACGGGAATGACGTTTTTGCGCCGGAACCTCTTGTCGGGCGTCGCGATTCGGGCGAAAATTCGCTCGGCAGCAACGCGTCCGACCTGGCGAGGATTTTGATCAATGACTGAAACTGAGGGTTGGAGGACATCCGCCATGGGAAAGTCGCCAAAACTGATGAGCGCAATGTCGCTTCTTTTCAAAGCCTGAAGGGCTGGGAAAACGCCTGTTGAAAACCGCGCGTTAGAGGAGAAGATGGCCGTCGGCGCATCGCGCAGCGCCAGTAGGGTCTTGCAGACTTGGGCGGCAGCGTCCGCGTCGCGCGACCCAAGCACAATCAGTTCCTCGTCGACGCCCAAACCGGCATCATCAAGGGCGGCACGATATCCTTCCAGGCGCAGTCTCGTGGTGGGGACGTCCGGTGAGTCTCCGACGATAGCGATGCGGCGGTGGCCGTGGGCGATGAGGTGCTGCGTCGCTTCGAAGGCCCCCCCGAAGTCATCTTCGACGAAGTAGTCGGCGTTGAGCTTGGTGGGTGTGCGGTCAATGAAGACGATGGGGAAGCTGTCCTGCCACCGTGCGAGGTAGGACTGATCGGCTGCGATCGGGGCGATGATGAGGCCGTCGATCTGGCGGCGGACCGTCGCTTCGATGATGCTTTGCTCCAAGGACGGGTTGTCCCCGAGGCTGGTCACGACTATGGCCATGTCGTGTTCGCGTGCTGCCAGCTCAATTCCCTTCGTGACGGCAGCGAAGAAGGGGTCGGCGACGTCAGGCACAGCGATGCCAATGACGGCGGATTTGCCCTCGCGGAAGGTGCGCGCGAGCATGTTCGGCACGTACTTGAGTTCTCGCATGGCCGACTGAACGCGCTGCCGCGTGTCTTCCGTGACGTGCGGGTCGTCGTTAAAAACCCTGGAAACCGTCTTGGCACTCACTCCGGCGCGCGTGGCCACATCCTGCATCGTAGTCACGTTCGGCTCCTTCTTTGTTCGCTGGGCACACCCTACAGGCTGGGCTGTTCGAATGCGGGAGCGCCTCTACTGCTCAGGATGTCATCGGTGACAATCAGCTGCCCACCCCATCCTGCCCGATGTCCGCAGCAACTTCAAGCAACTCATGTCATCGATGACATGAGTTTTTCAGTTTCCCTTGACATCGATGACATGGGCAATCTAAGTTTCTGTAAGGCAGGTCACAGCGAGTTCCTCGAAGCCGAAGGTTCGAGCCATTCGATGCAGACCTGTGAGTTTGATTCAGGTCAGCGCTTCAAGGGTGTAGCAGCAGAGCTTCTTCACCGTGGCATAACCAACGGAGGAGACAGTGATGAACACCGCTGAAGTTCGGACACCGGTTTCCCAGCGAGAAGCCGAGCATCTGACTTGCACCTTGGACGAGCTGATAGGGCGGGCCCGCACTCTCGCGGCCAGTGGAAACCGTCGCATCCTGGGCATTACGGGAGCGCCTGGTGCAGGAAAGTCCACAGTGGCGCAGGCTATCGCCGATGCCTTGGATGGCCAGGCCGCCCGGGTCGGAATGGATGCTTTCCATCTGGCGAACGGAGTTCTTGCTGCACGTGGCTCGACGGACCGCAAGGGCGCTCCGGACACATTTGACCCCTGGGGATTTGCCAACCTGCTGCGCCGGCTCAAGACGAACGGCGAGCCGGTTGTTTACGCCCCGATGTTCGATCGCAGCCTGGAGGAATCCATCGGCTGCGCGATCCCTGTGGCCCGCGAGGTGCCGCTGGTCATTACCGAAGGGAATTATCTTCTCCTGGACGCCGAGGGCTGGCGGGAGAGCCGGGCGCAGATCGACGAGGTCTGGTTTCTGAACCTCAGCGACGACGAGCGGCAGCTGCGGCTGCTCCGGCGCCACGAAGCCTTCGGAAAGCCGCCCGCGGAAGCAGAGGCGTGGGTCCTGGGCAGCGACCAGAGGAATGCTGCGGTGGTTTCTGCTACCCGGGAACGCGCCGATTTGATCATCGACCTGAGCTACTCCGACAGCCGTGAAACCTTCACGAAGGCCTGAATGAAGAGGAAGACAGAAGTGACAGCACAACGAAGTGTCTCCGGCTGCATGGCCGGGGCCGCCGCATTCGTCCCGTACCAGCTGACAGGTGTTACACCATGACAACAATCCCCGTTTTGGAAGCCCGCGGCCTTACCCGCAGCTTTGGCAACGTACGCGCCCTCGATTGCGTCGACTTCGACGTCAACGCAGGCGAAGTGGTTGCACTCATAGGTGACAACGGCGCCGGAAAATCGACCCTCGTAAAGGCGCTGTCGGGGAACCTTGCTTTGGACTCCGGCAAGATCCTGTTTGCCGGCGGCGAGGTTGAACTAAATTCCCCGAGTCATGCCAGCAGCCTGGGCATCGAAACCGTCTATCAGGACCTTGCCCTGGCACCACACCTGAACGCGGCCCAAAACATGTTCCTCGGCCGAGAAATCCCCAAGCCCGGCTTTCAAGGGCGGCTCGGATTCATGGACAACAGGACGATGCGTGCCAAGTCCAAGGAAGCCTTCGATGAACTTGGAGCCACGGTTCGAAGCCTCTCCGACCCAGTCGGCAGCATGTCGGGAGGCCAGAAGCAGGCGATCGCCATTGCACGGGCTGTTGCCTGGGCCAAGGGCGTCATCTTCCTGGACGAACCGACAGCCGCACTGGGAGTCGTGCAGACAAAAAACGTACTCGAGACCATCCGGCGGGTCCGTGACAAAGGTGTGGGCGTCGTGTTCATCAGCCACTCGATGCCGCACGTCATCGATGTAGCCGACCGAGTCCAGGTACTCCGGCTCGGACGCCGCGTGGCCACCTACGAGGCGAAGAAAACGACGGTGGAAGAACTAGTCGGCGCAATGACCGGCGCACTAGATGGAGCACACTCATGACCACAACCGAAGCCGTACCCCGCACAGCCGGGACCGCATCCGAGATCTCATACCCACACACCCTCCAGCAAGTTCTCCGGGTTCAATCGTTCCAAATCCTGCTTGTTCTGGTGGTCATCTTCCTGGCCTTCACAGCCTTGGCACCGGATGTGTTTCCGACGTGGGGCAACGTCCGCCAGATCATCCAGAATGTCTCGATCCTTGGTGTCCTGGGTATCGGCATGACCTTCGTCATCGTCACCTCGGGCATCGACCTGTCCGTCGGGTCCAACCTGGTCTTCTCCGGAGTCGTGGCGGCAAAGGTTATGCAGGCCATGGGCGGTTCCGGATGGGGAACTGCCATTGTCGGCATCTTCGTCGCCGTCGGATGCGGGCTCGGCTGGGGGCTTCTCAATGGGGTCCTCATCGCCAAGGCCAAGGTGCCGCCGCTGATTGTCACCCTCGGAACACTTGGCGGCGCCTTGGGCCTGGCGCAGGTCATAACAGGCGGCGTGGACATCCGCGAAGTCCCTGCGGTTCTCCAGGACACCATCGGATACGGCAACGTTCCGGGAACCACCTGGCCAACAATTTCCCTGATCGCGATGATCCTGATCCTGATCTTCGGTACTGTGCTCCACCGGACCAAATTCGGCCTCTACACCTTTGCCGTCGGCTCCAACGAGGAATCCGCCCGCCGGGTTGGCGTGAAAGTGGACCGCCAACTGATTTCCATCTACGCACTCTCCGGTGGCCTCGCCGGCGTGGCAGGCATCCTGTCACTGTCCCAATACGGCACTACCGCCATCGCCGGCCAGTCAGCGACAAACCTTAACGTAATCGCCGCCGTCGTGATCGGTGGAACCTCACTCTTCGGCGGCGTCGGCACCATCTTCGGAACCGTCATCGGCCTCTTCATCCCCGCGGTACTCCAAAACGGCTTCGTCATCGTCGGCATTCAGCCGTTCTGGCAGCAGGTGGCAGTCGGTGCCGTTCTCGTCGTCGCCGTCTATGTCGACCAGCGCCGCAGGGCCGCGGCAGCCCGAGGGCAGTCCGCCAAGCCTGAAGGCAAAAAGAAGCTGTTCGGCCGACGCTCCAACTGATCTTCCTCCCCGCATCAACCCGTCCAAGCAAACTAGGAGCTACACAATGAAGTTGACCCCTAAAGCCACCCTGCTCGCCGCCGGCCTCCTCGCCGCAACGTCCCTCACGGCCTGTGCCGGCGGAAGCGCCTCGGCCGGGAGCCCAGCCGGAGCCCAGCCCAAGCTCACCTTCATCCAGGGTGTCGCCGGTGACGAGTTCTACGTCAGCATGCAGTGCGGCATCGACGCCGCTGCCAAGGCGGCCGGCGCAAACATCAACACGCAAGGGCCGGCCAAGTTCGACCCGACCCTCCAAAAGCCTATCGTTGATTCCGTGGTGGCATCCCAGCCGGATGCCATCCTGATCGCGCCAACGGACGTGGCGGCAATGCAGGCGCCCCTGAAGGCAGCCGCGGCAGCGGGCATCAAGGTCATCCTCGTTGACACCACGGTGCAGGACCCCTCGTTCGCCGCGTCTGCGATCGCTTCGGACAACAAAGGCGGCGGCCTTGAGGCCTTCAAGGCAATCAAGAACCTCAGCCCCAACGGGGGCAAAGTCCTCGTCATTTCCACCGATCCCGGTGTCTCGACAGCCGATGCCCGTGTTGCGGGCTTCGAAGAGGGTGCCAAAGCCGACTCAGCCTTCCAGTACCTGGGAGTGCAGTACAGCCACAACGATCCGGCCGAAGCCGCCCGGCTCGTTTCTGCTGCGTTGACCAAGGACCCGGACATTGTCGGCGTCTTCGCGGCCAACACGTTCGCGGCAGAAGGAACAGCTACGGGCATTCGCCAGGCCGGCAAACAGAACCAGGTGAAAATCGTCGGCTTCGATGCCGGGCCGGCACAGGTCAAGCAGCTCAAGGAGGGCATCGTCCAAGCCCTGATCGCACAGGAGCCGGCGTCAATCGGGACTAAGGGTGTGGACCAGGCACTCAAGGCCATCAAGGGCGAGCCCACAGAGAAGGAAATCCAGACCGGGTTCAAGCAGATCACCGCGGACAACATCAGCGGTGACGGCGCCGAGTACGTCTACAAGTCCTCCTGCTAACAGCGAGCGTTCCGGTGCCGTTGCCTGCCGACTCTCAAGCTGGCAACGGCACCATCCCACCTCTCCCGATCGAAGAGAAGAATGACATGACCTCCCTCAATGAAGCGGCCCTTCCAGAAGCGGCGGGCCGGCTACCCATCCCCTCGTATCAGCGCCGTGCGGTCCGGACCGGGATTGTCCACTTCGGCGTCGGCGGATTCCACCGATCGCACCAGGCCATGTTCATCGACCGCCTCCTGAACCTGGGCGGCTCCCAGGACTGGGGAATCTGCGGCGTCGGCGTCCTGCCCTCGGATGCCCTCATGCGCGATGTCCTCGAAAACCAGGACGGCCTGTACACACTCGTGCTGAAGGGCGCAGAAGGCACCGAAGAGGCCAGAATCATCGGTTCCATCACCGAGTACCTTTATGCCCCTGACGACCCGGCCGCGGTCATCCGCAAACTCGCAGATCCCACTACCCGCATAGTCTCCCTGTCCATTACCGAGGGCGGCTACAGCATCAGCGACAGCACAGGAGAATTTGATCCCCGAACGCCGGACATTCTCCGCGACCTGATACCGAACACCGTTCCAGGCTCCGCGTTCGGTCTGATCACCGCAGCCCTGGCACGGCGCCGTGATCAGGGCACTGCCCCGTTCACCGTCATGTCCTGCGACAACATTCAGGGGAATGGCAACGTCGCCCGCAAAGCGCTCGTGTCCTTCGCCCGGCTCATGGATCCCGAACTGGCCGGCTGGATCGCCGAGACCGTGGCCTTTCCCAACTCCATGGTCGACCGCATCACCCCAGTCACCACCGACCATGACCGGGCTGCGGTGGCCGAAGCCTACGGATTCTCAGATGCATGGCCGGTCGTTGCCGAGCCGTTTGAGCAATGGGTTCTCGAGGACCAGTTCACAGCCGGGCGTCCGCCTTTGGAAGACGCCGGTGTGCAGATCGTGGACGACGTCGAGCCTTATGAACTCATGAAACTTCGGCTGCTCAACGCGAGCCACCAGGTCATGAGCTATCTCGGATATCTCGCCGGACACACGTACGTCCATGAGGTCTGCGCCGATCCGCTGTTCGCCGATTTCATCAGCGGCTTCATGGAACGGGAGGCGACACCCACCCTGCGACCCGTGCCCGGCATCGACCTGCAGGCGTACCGGATTGAACTTATCCACCGCTTCGCCAACCCCGCCATCAAGGACACGCTCGCCCGCCAAATGGTCGACGCATCCGAGCGAATCCCCAAATTCGTGCTTCCGGTGGTGCGTGAACAGCTCGAACTCGGAGGTCCCATAGACAGGGCCGCGCTCGCGATCGCAGCCTGGGCGCGGTTCCTGGACAGCACAGACGAACATGGCGAACCGGTAGCCGACGACCGGCGCCTAAGCGAACTCCGCGCGGCTGCCCGTGCGGACCAGAGAGAGCCGGGCGCCTTCCTCAACCTGACCGAAATATTCGGCGACCTGGGCCAGGACGCCCGCTTCGCCGCCGCGTACCGGCAGGCCCGCGAAGCCCTGCAACGCTCCGGGGCGCGAACCGCCGTTAAGGACCTGACTGAACTCTTGATGCCTACAAGGAGTACTTCGTGACTAACCCACCCACAGCCAGCACGGCAGTCGAAGCCCGGTCTGCAACAACCGACTTCAACGGCCGTTCCATCCTCGTCACCGGAGCCAGCGGCGGCATCGGGGCCGCCACCGTAAAGCAGCTCACCGCCGCGGGGGCCAAAGTCATCGCCAGCGCCCGGACGTTGGATTCGTTGGCCCCGCTCTGCGATGAAACCGGCGCCCAGCCGCTGGCGTTTGACCTGACCTCCGAGGAAAGCATTAGAGACGCCATCGAGGCCCTGGACCTGTGGGGCGTCGTGAACTGCGGCGGCTTCGGCGGCGAAATCGCTACACCGCAGGACACCGACATCGACGTCTTCGACCAGGTCATCAGCATCAACGCCCGCGGCGCCCTCCTGGTCATCAAACATGCGGTGCCCTCCATGATCCGCCAGGGCAACGGCGGCGCAATCGTCAACGTCTCCAGCCAGGCCAGCATGGTCGCACTTCATGGCCACATCTCCTACGGCTCCTCCAAAGCCGCCCTGGACAACATCACCCGGGTATCGGCCCTGGAACTTGGCAAGCACAACATCCGCGTCAACAGCGTCAACCCGACGGTGGTCATGACCGACATGTCCAACTTCTACTGGGGACGACCGGAAGTCGGCGGCCCGTTCCTTGAGCAGATGCCACTCGGACGATGGGCCACAGTCGACGACGTCGCCGGCCCCATTGTCTTCCTGCTCAGTGACGCCGCCGGCATGATCACCGGCGTTTCCCTCCCGATCGACGGCGGCTACACCAGCCGCTGACCGCCGTTTCCGGCGCGGGGCGCTGCGACCGGACCTCAGTTTGAAATGGATAACAATGAACCTGACCGAAGAACGCGCATCCGAGGCGATTATCGTCTGCGGGGTGCCGGCGAGTGGCAAGACGACCTTTGCCCATGACCTGGCCCGCGAGCTCCACTGGACCATCCTCGACCTGGACACCGTCACGAACCCCTTGTTTGAGCACATGGGCGGCGAATTCCTGGTCGATGTCCCCACAGCGCAACCAGCTGTGCGTGCGAGTGTGAACGACATTCGCTACACCTGCCTCTTCGACACCACCCGGGAGAACCTCGCACTGGGCAACAGCGTGGTTGTTGTTGCCCCGTTCACGTCCGAACGCACCTTCCCGGCTGCATGGGCACGCCTCGTCGAGCGCCTCGCGATCCCTGAATCGCGGGTGCACCTCGCCTGGATGGACACCCCGCCGGGCGAGGTGGTGAGGCGCATGCGGCTCCGCGGAGCGGCACGCGACCTCGACAAGGTCAAGAATCCGGGGCGATTCCTCTCTCCGGAGGTTACGCAGGCCCCCGGCGTCGGGCATATCCGCATCGATGGCCGACTTACGCCGCGTCAACAGCTCGAGCACTTCCTGTCGGACTTCGCGGTGCGCGAGGCCGTGCACTGAGCCGCCGCTAGCGGTTACCCCGCCATTCCCTACCGAGGGGCCACGCCTCCCAAGGCGCACGTCCTTCGAGACGCGATTTGTCGCGCCCTCATCACGGCGGTTTCCGGTGCATCCGGCCGCCGGTCCAGAACCTCACAAAACCAAACCATCTATTTAGGAGATACCAGTGAACACTCTCACGACTCTCGAGCGCCGCGGCATGGCAGCGATCTCGACCGCCGGCGGCAAGATGCTCATCGTTGCGGCCGACCAGCGCAACGGCATGAAGGCCGTTATGAACGACGCACCGGACGGGCCGGGCTCCATCACAGCCGAGCAGCTCTCCGACGCGAAAGTGGACCTGGTCCGCTACCTGGGAAACGCCGCGCCGGCCATTCTGCTCGACCCTGAGATTGCCCTGCCCCGCGTGGCGGATGAGGGCGTTCTCTCCCGCGACACCGCCCTGGTTGTAGGTCTTGACGCTTCGGGTTTCGACACCGTCGACGGCCTGCGCTACACAAAGTTTGTCCCGGGAATGACGCCACGCAGGGTGCGTGAACTCGGTGGCGACGTGGCGAAGATGCTCTGGTACATGCGCCCCGACCTTCAGGACGCCGGCTCCCGCGTCGCGGACGAAATCCGCGAGCTCGTCACGGCATGCACCGACGAAGGACTCCTCCTCATCGTCGAGATCCTGGTCTACCGCCTCGAGGGCGAAAGCGAGGAAGCCTACGCCGCCGCGTTCCCCGGACTGGTCGCCAGCTCTGCCCGGCTCTCGGTCGAATGCGGCGCCAAGGTGCTTAAGCTGCAGTACCCCGGATCCGGGGAGGCGAGCGCCTTGGTCACCGAGGCGGCTGCCGGCGTGCCGTGGGCCGTGCTGTCTGCAGGTGTGGACCACGAGACGTTCATCAGGCAGGTAGAGATCGCTGTCGCAAATGGCGCCGGCGGCGCCATGGCGGGACGCTCACTCTGGA
Source organism: Pseudarthrobacter sp. NIBRBAC000502772 (assembly GCF_006517235.1). Taxonomy (NCBI): domain Bacteria; kingdom Bacillati; phylum Actinomycetota; class Actinomycetes; order Micrococcales; family Micrococcaceae; genus Pseudarthrobacter; species Pseudarthrobacter sp. NIBRBAC000502772. The sequence continues at coordinate 4,651,100 of NZ_CP041188.1, read as the reverse complement.
AGGACAGCCTGGCTGTCTCGGCAGAAGTCCGCGAGCAACTGCTGACAACACGGGCGCTTCCGCGCCTGCAGGAACTCGAAGCCGTTGTAAACGGGACGCTGGTGGCGTCCTAACGCACCATGTGCTCAGCGCCCCTGAAGGTGAGCGGACGACGGCGGGACCTCCCGCCGTCGTCCGCTTCTCCCGTTGTTCAGTTGTCCAGGAGTCCGCCGCTGGCCCAGCGGCGGACGGCGAGCTTCTCGGCGGCGTCGAACTCCAGGAGCGCCACCCGGCAGAGTTCCTCGACGTTCGCGGTCCAGGCTGCGGCCAGGCCTTCCGCCGTCGCCTCGTCGGTGAGCGGGAAATTGACGTAGGCCAGGCCCTGAAGGACAAAGCTCACGGCGTTGCGGGAGACCGGCTGGTCCGCGTTGACGCAGTCGTCCCTCACCTGCCGGGACAGTTCGGTGCGGTTGAGCGGATGCTCACGAAGCCTGGCTGCCATGGACTGGAACATCTGCCGGAACTGGGCTGCGGAAAGGGCCGGCACGTCCGTCACCCTGGTGACCTGTTCCTCGATGCCCGGCTGCAGGTCCGCGGGCGCAGGCAGGTCCTCGCTCGAGAAGCGCTTCGCGTCCCAGACCCAGCCACCTTGTGCCGGGGAATATTCGACGCCCTGGCCGATCTGGGACACCCATGTCCCAAACTTTCCCCAGCCGCCCCAGTCCGTCTTCAGGGATGGCTCTGCCGTGAGCGCCCGGTGGGCCACCATCGCGCCGTTTACCGGTCCCGGAGCGGCGCGGACAAACTCGAGGACCTCACGGATGGCGGGCGAGGCGGACTTGGCCTTCGCCTTCGCTGCGGCGGGGACAGTCTGCTGCTTCCCGGACGCCACTGCATGAACCGGCTCCACCGTTGAGCCGTTGAGGATGGCGACGAAGTCGTGGGATTCCACCACATGGTCCGCCATCTCTCGGTACGCGAAGGCCACGGCGCCGGCCGCGATGACCGTGGTCATCCGGTCAGCGGCCCGGAACCGCTGGATCAGGGACGTGAAGTCGGCATCGGCCGAGGCGATGAAGAACTCTTCGATGCCAACGTTGCCGGACAGCGCGTCCATGGCGTCGAGCACCAGATTGATGTCCGTGCTGCTCTTGCCGCGCTGCGTCAGCGACGGACAGTCGATCACGCGGAAACCGGCGCGGGTCCAGTAGGTCCGGTACTTCGAGTACACCACCGGATTCAGGTAGCAGTTGCGGATCAGGAACCTGCGGGCGTCCTCGCCGGAACCGCCGGCTGACAACGCGTCGGCCCAGTGCTTCGGGTCTTCGGCAAAGCGCTTCGCCGCCAGCGGATCCAGTGCCTGCAGGCCGGTGAAGACGTTGTCGAAATCAACAAACATCGCAGCTCGGATGCCTGGCCTGCGGGAAGGTGAGAGGGCCTCATTCATTGGCTCAGTTTGGCAGTATCGGCGCCAACTGGCGACCGTTCAGGCTGCGCCGCGCCAGACGGGCAGCGCAGCCCCCTCAGCCGAAAGGGGACGGACCGTCAGCGTCGGGGACGCCAGGTCGCTGTCGAGGACCGGATTTTGAGTTGGGGTTGGATGAGGGTCAGTTGTGTGGGTATGTCAGCGTTTCCGTCAGCGAGGCGGGTCATGAGCATCTCCATGCCCTTTGCCCCGATCTGCTGGGGGAATCCGGCGACGGACGTCATGGGAGGTACTTGGCTTACAGCGATGCGGGTGTCATCGAATGATGCCACTGCCAGGTCGCGGCCGGGTTCCAGGCCCCGGCGGCGCATTTCGTCGTAAACGCCCTGGGCGACGGCGTCGTTGTAGGCGATGATCGCATCCGGGAGCTTGCCTTGGTCGAAGAGCCGAACGACGGCGGCCGCACCCCCTTCGGGTGTGATGGGGCTGCGGAATTCGTCCATGCTCCACACTTCGCAGCCTTTGGGTTCAAGTGACGCTCTCAGGCCTTGCTCCCGTTCGGCGAGGGAGCTGGCGGTCAGGCCACCGAGGAACGCCACGCTTCTGCAGCCCAAAGCCGAGAGGTGGTCTCCGAGGATGGTTGCCCCCTTGACGTTGTCGCTGCCCACGTAGTCGAAGCCGGCGAATCGGCGGGCGAGCAGCACAACCGGGACGTTGGCGGCATTGAGGTGCTTGGAGAGTGCCTCCGGGTCAGTGTCGGGCGCCGGGAGCAGGAGGATCCCGTCGACCTGGCGTTCGATCATGGAGGAGATGATTTCCAGCTGCCGGTCGGCATGGTCGCGGCTGTAACCGATGAAGATGGTGTAGCCGGCGTCGTGGGCTATCTGGTCGACCGCCATTGCCAGCTCGGCGAAGTAGGGGTTGATGATTTCCGTGACGATGAGCCCGATGGTCATGGAGCGGCTCTGGCGCAGGTTGGCGGCCTGCCGGTTGTACACGTAGCCCAGCTCGTTCATGGCTTCGCGTACCTTGACCGCTGTGGACTCCGGGATGCGGGAGCTGCCGCGAACGACGAGGGAAGCGGTCGAACGTGAGACGCCGGCGGCCTTGCTCACGTCTTCGAGGGTGATGCGCGGGGCCATGCGGGAATCCTGCCGGTGGTTCGATAGGCGGAGAAGCGGCGCTCCCCGCCTCTCGACTTTATCAATCCTTTCCCAACGAACCCTGGATGGAGGCGTTGCCCGCGCCGATGATGGTGTCCGCAACGCGGAGGGCGTTCGCTGCGATGGTCAGGGCGGGGTTGAGTGCCGCCGAGGAAGGGAAAAAGGAGCTGTCCACGACCCAGAGGTTGTCCAGGTCATGCGTACGGCAGTCCGGGGTGAGGACGCTTGTGGCGGGATCGTGTCCGGCTACGGCTGTTCCGCATTGGTGGGAGTTGGTTTCGATACCCATGCGCTCCGTGAAGATGATTGGATATCCGGCCTTCCGGACGGCCTTGCTGATCCGGCGGACCAGTTCGCCATGGGGCGCCAGGTTGTTCGGCTCCCACCAGACGTGGATAGTGCCGTCGACAACACTGATGCCGTTGTTTCGCCGGGGCAGGTCCTCAGTGGTGAGGTAGATGTCCACGCTGCGGTCGGACATGGCCTTCAGGACCCGGGTCGGCGCCCAGGGCCGGGCCATCTTGAGCATGCTGGCGCGCAGCTTGCCGAGCATCTGCAGGTTCCCCAGGGGGTACCGGTTGGTGGGTCCGGCTTCGTACCAGTCGTTCAGGCCCAGGGTCTTTTGCCACAGCGTCCGGTTGACCTTGAGCGGGTTGATGCCGATGAAGAAGGTGCTGTTGTGCACCATGTAGTTCCGGCCCACCAGCCCGGAGGAGTTGGCCAGGCCACGTGGATACTCAGGAGTGGCGGAGCCCAGGAGCAACGCGGCCGAGTTCACTGCCCCTGCGGCGAGGATGAACTTGTCAGCTTCGACCCGGATGATCCGGCCATCCCGTTCGGCCAGGGCTGCGACGACGGTGCGGCCGTCGGGCCCGAGAATCAGGCGGACGACCTTGGTGCCTGTCATGAGTTCAACCCCGGCCGCCAGCGCCGGGTTAACCGCGACCTTCTCGGCGTCGGACTTCAGCCCTGCCTGGTTCGGCGCGCCGTCACTGGTCGCGCACAGCGCCCGCTTCGCCGAGGAATCGGCGTCGAGGCCGTTGGGCATCCGGAACGGGTGCAGTCCTTGGCGGATCAGGGAGTCGGCGAGCCGCTGGATGGTTGGTTCGTGGTCCAGGGACGGGTGCGGGTAGGCCTCGGAGTGGAGGGGTTCGGTCGGGTCTTCACCGATCTGGCCCCTGACTTGGTAAAGCCTCTCGGCCCGTGTGTAGTAGGGCTCCAGGTCCGCATAGCTGAACGGCCATGCGGGCGAAATGCCGTCCTGGTGCTGGGTCGCTTCGAAGTCGCTGGCGCGGAAGCGGGGCAGGCAGGCGCCGTAGACCTTCGTGTTCCCGCCTACCCAGTAGTAGACGCCGGGTTTGAAGGGTACTCCGTTGCGGCCGTTGTACCAGGTGTCGGCGTTCTTGTAGCGGCCTTTGATGTACACCTCGTCGAGGTCGGAGTTCTGCGGTTCCGCGGGCAGCCGGTGGCCTCGTTCGATGATCAGGACCTTGGCGTCGGAGTCCTTGAGTGCGTAGGCCATGGTTCCGCCGCCCATGCCGGATCCGATGATCGCGATGTCGGTCCGGATGACCTCCTCCGGACGGGCAGAGGGCGGCTGCCCGTCCGGAAGAGGTGTCTCGTCAATGGTTGGCCAAGGCATGGTGGTCAACGGCTCCGCTGGGTTTCGTCGAACTGCTGGATCTGGTCGACGGCATCGAGGAACCAGTAGTCGCCCCACATGACCGATTCGTCCACGCCAAGGTCCTTTCCTTCGTGGTAGCTGCCGTGCTTGAGCACACCTTCCCACTCTTCGCCCGGGCTGGCGAGAAAATCGTCTTCGGTCAGGCGGCGCAGGATGTCAACGGCGTAGTCGGCGTAGACGCGGGCCTTAGCTCGGTCCTGGACAAGGCCGGCGAGCTGCCAGAATCCGCCGGCGGCCGCGGCCGCTGCGGACGTTTCGTAGGGCCTGACAGGGTTGGGTTCTGCCCAGTCGTTGGGCGGAACGAAGCGGTCGCCGGTCCGCTCGATGTAGAAGTCGGCTGCTGCGATGGCTGTTTCGAGGAAGCGCAGGTCGCCGGTGAAGCGGTAGACGGTGCCGAAGCCGTAGAGCGCCCAGGCCTGGCCGCGGGCCCAGGATCCGTCGTCGGAGAAGCCCTGCTGGGTGGTCTGCTTCAGGAAGGCTCCGGTTTCCAGATCGAACATGCCCTCGTGCGACGCGGATCCGTCGCCACGCATCAGGAACCTGCGGGTGGTCAGGCAGTGATCCACGGCTTTGCGGGCCATGTCCTGGTCACCGGTCTGTTGAGCTGCGTACAGGGCCATATGGATGTTCATCATGATGTCGATGAACAGGCTGTCGGGCTGGCGGAAGCTGGGCATGTACTGCCCGGCTTCGCGGTAACGGCTTGCCGTGGTGCGTCCGGCTTCGATGACGACGTCGCGTTTGGTGGTGTCGCCAGTCGCTTCGAACCAGCGCCGGTAGGTGGACCAGAAGAGGAATCCCAGGTCGTGGACGGTGTTGTCGCTTTTTCGTTCTTCGATGAGCTCGGAGTAATGCTCGGCCGCGCTGCGGAAGCGGGCACGGTCGGCCTCGTCGGCCCGGTCTGAGAGCATCCACAGCTGACCGCCGAGGAAGCCTTCGCACCAGTTGGTCCAGGCTTCGCCGTCGACCACCCATTTACCTTCTTCGGTGTAGAGCGGGAAGCGGTCCGGGTGGTTGGTGATCAGCCCAACGAGTTTCGCGGAGGCGGTTTTCCACGCCTTGTCGGCGGACTCCCGGAATCCTGCCGGCACCTCGTACCCGGCAGGGAGGGTGAGCGGCAGGATGGTTGGCAGGACGACGGCCTGGGCGGGTGCGGGGCCATGGTGGGTGTGGTTGTCATGTCTTGTTTCCTTCAGGGAGTGTCTTAGCGGCGGGGGGCGTCCGGGGCGTCGACCCAGCGGTTTTCGCGGAGGCCGACCTGGAGCTGGATGGTTTTGAGTTCGCTGAATTCGGCCAACGCCTGGCGGCCGAGTTCGCGGCCGATGCCGCTGTGTCCGTAGCCGCCGAACGGTACTTCGGGGTACCCGTCCATCCAGCGGTTGACCCAGACGGTCCCGGCGCGCAGGTCGCGTGCGGCGGTCAGGGCTTCGTTGATGTCGTTGCTCCAGATCCCGGCGGAGAGGCCGAACGACGTGGAGTTGGCGATGCCGATGGCCTCCTCCACGGTGTCGTAGGGCAGCACGGAGAGGACGGGACCGAAGATTTCATCGGTGGCGATGGACATCTGGGCGGTGACGTCGGTGAAGACGGTTGGCTGGAAGAAGCGGCCGTTGAGGCCGGTTTCGAGGCGGCCTCCGCCGGTGAGCAGGTGTGCTCCGGCGTCGCGGCCTTCGGCCACGTAGCGTTCGACGACGGCGAGCTGGGCGTCGTTGACAAGGGAACCTACCAGGGTGTCGGATTTCAGCGGGTCTCCTACGCGCATGAGCTTGGCGCGTTCGACGACGGCCGCGGCGAATTCGTCCGCCAGGGAACGGTGGACGATGAGCCGGCTGCCGGAGTTGCAGCACTGACCGACGTTGAAATATCCGCCGAATACACCTGCGTCAACGGCGGCCGTGAAGTCGGCGTTGGGTGTGATGATCTGCGGGTTTTTCCCACCGAGCTCCAGTTCGACCTTTTTCAGGTCCCGGCCCGCGGCGGAGGCGATGCTCTTGCCGACCCCTGTTGAACCGGTGAAGCTGATCATGTCGATTCCGGGGTGCTCGGCGATCGCCGAGCCGACTACGCGGTCGCCGGTAACAATGTTCACCACACCGTCCGGGAACCCTGCTTCGCGGATCAGTTGTCCCAGCATCACCGTGGTGGCTGAGGTGCTTTCGCTGGGCTTGACCACGGCGGTATTGCCTGCTGCCAGCGCGAACGGAAGCTTCTGGCTGATGATCAGCAACGGGAAGTTCCAGGGCGTGATCATGCCGACGACGCCGATGGGTTCGTGCACGACCATGGCCAGCGTGTCCCGGCCCAGCGCGTTGTGGGCCTCGCCCTGGGTGTTCCGGGCAAGGCTTGCCGCGTATTCCCAGAGTTCCGCGGTGCCGGCGACCTCATTGCGGGACTGGGTGATGGGCTTGCCTGTCTCCAGGGTTTCGGCCAGGGCCAGGGGTTCGGCGTCGCGGCGGACGAGGTCGGCGACTTTCAATAGGAGTTTGGACCGCTGGGACCCGCTGGACTGGCGCCACCCCCGGTCCAGGGCTTTTCGGGCGGCGGTGACGGCACGGTCGACGTCCTCTCGGGCGCCTTCCGGGAATGAACTGACTTCGACTTCGTGGGCGGGGCTCAGGCGGGTGAACCTGGCGCCGCTCAAAGCCTGGGTGTCTTCGCCGTCGATGATCATCGGCCGGTAGGTGGGCTCGACGTCGTCGAGCGTGTAGCTCTTGGTTTCCATTACAGGTGTCCTTAGAAAATGTTGTGTGGTCCGGCTGGCGATGTCAGTTGTCCGTGAAGTGCGCTGTGCGCTTTTCGCGGAAGGCGGCTACGCCCTCGGTGAGGTCGTCGGTCGCGGCGGCAAGGCCGCTGGCGAGGGCTTCGAGAATCCGGGAGGGTGCCCCGTCGGCCGCGGCGTCGATCAGCTGTTTGCTCAGTTGTACAGCCAGGGGTGCTCCGGCGAGAATGTCTGCGCTGAGGCGGGCGACGGTCGCGTCCAGATACTCCTTGGGCGCGGCGGCGGTGGCCAGCCCCCAGGTCACTGCCTCGTCTCCGGTGAGCTGACGCCGGGTCAGGATGAGCTCTTTGGCCCGGGCCCTGCCGACGAGCTCGGTGGCACGCTCGGTGCCACCCCATCCTGGAATCGTTCCGAGCCCCGTTTCGGGCAAGGCGACACGGGCCTCTGAGGCGATCACGCGGAAGTCGCAAGCCAGGGCGAGTTCCAGCCCGCCGCCGAACGCGAGCCCGTCGATGACGGCGATGCTGGGTTGGCGCAGCGCGGCGATGGCGTCGAAAGCGCGGTGCCCGGTGGCGATCCAGTCCCGCCACATCCCGGCCGCGCCGAGGCCAGCGAAGTGGTTGATGTCCGCCCCGACACAGAAGACTTTCTCACCGGCGGTGCGCACGATGACCAGGCGGGCGGACGAGGCGGTGACCTCCCGGGCGGCAGCGGCCAGGTCCTCGAGCAGGGACAGCGTCAACGCGTTCAGCTTCGATGCACGGTCGATGAGGATGGTGGCCGTGTGCCCGTCAGGTGAGTACTCAACGGTCACCCGTTCGGAGGCCTGTTCGGTTGCCGGTGTGACGGGGGTGGCTTCGATGCTCATGGCTTATCCTTTCGCTCGCCGCCGAGCTTGCCGGCGAGGTGTTCGGCGGCGCGCATGACGATCGCCCAGATGGTCAGGGTCGGGTTGATGCCGGGGCAACTGGGGAAAGCGGCGCCGGAATACATGTACAGGTTGGGGGTGTCGTGGACAGCGAGGTGTTCATCCAGCACAGTGCCCGCGGGGTCATGGCCGAAGCGTGCCCCGCCGAGGTCGTGGCTGGAGCCGACCCCGGTGAAGTAGGGCCCCTGCCAGGTCTTGGTGGCCCCATGTCCTTGAGCAGTCCGGTGGCGCGGTCAGCCATCCAGGAGGCGAGGCGTCGCTCGTTCTCGCGGAGCCGGTAGGTCACGCGGACCAACGGCATGCCGAGCCCGGAGGAGTCGCGGTGCCGGGGGTCGATTTCCAGCCGGTGCGACGCATACGGCAGCGCATCCGGCTGGATGCGGATCACGCCCTGCTGGGACCAGAGCTTGAGGTGGTCACGGTAGCCGGCGCCCCAGCGGCGGACGTCCTCGGGCAGGGTTTCGCGGGCGATCTGCAGCGGCAGGGCCTGCTGTTCGGCGCCGAGGGTCGCGCCGCCGATGAAGCCGTGGTCCAGTGACCGGAATTCGGGGGAAAGGAAGTCGTCCAGAACAACGCCCTGCGCAGCGGGACCGGTGTGCCGGTTGAATTCGGTGCCCGGGAACATGGCGTCCACATGGCCGAACATCTTGGTCATGTAGTGCAGGCCCAGCTGGCCAGTGTTGTTACCGAGGCCGCCATCGTGCTTGGCGTCGGCGGACAGGTACATCAGGCGCAGGTTCTCGTACGTGTAGGCGGACAGGATGACTGAGCGGGCGTATTGGCGCCGTACCCGGCCGAGCGGGTCCACCCACTCAACGCCGCGTGCGGCGCCGGAGTCATCCATGATGATCCGGGTGACGCGTGAGTGCGTGCGCAGTTCAAAGTTCCCGGTTTCGATGGCGGCAGGCACGGGGCCAAGGCCCGGGTGCCAGCGGTCGCCGCGGAAGGAACCGAGTCCGTTGTTCCAGGCGCTGTATCCGGTGGCGGCCCGTCCGCCGTAGGACTCGGTGGTGAACCCGACGGGGACAGGGTGCGGGTGCAGACCGGCGGCCTTGGTGGTCTCGGTGAACTTTTTGCCCAGGATGAACGGACGCGTTGCCGGCAGCGGGAGCGGCTTGCTGCGCTTGATGAAGGGGTTTGATTCGTCGCCGGCGATGCCGATCAGGTGTTCGAGCTTCGTGTAAAACGGCTCGAGCTCATCGTAGGTCACGGGCCAGTCGGCCAGGGTGCAGTCCTCCGGCAGTGCGTTGGGTCCGTAGAGGCCGTCGTAATGGCTCTTGGGGGCGAACTGCCAGGGGTGGAAGCGCCGCAGCCAGGAACCGTAGTGTCCGGCGGAACCGCCGACGCCGTTGACCATGCGGCCCAGGGAGAACGTGGCCTCGCGGCTTTCTTCCTCGTCCGCGGTTTCGCGCCAGCGCGGGGTCTCCTGCTGGAATTTCGGGCCAAGCCCGCCACGGGTGTAGTAGGCGTGTTCGAGTTCATCCGGAAGGAATTCATCCAGCGGCCGGAACGGCCCGGCTTCGAGGCCAACGACGCTTAGACCTGCCTCGGCGAAGACCTGGGCGCTGAGTCCACCCATGGCGCCGACGCCGACGAGCAGGACGTCCACTTCATCGGTCATCTGGGGGTTGACGGCGTTCTCGTAGCCGAGCTGCTTGAGCCGGTGGCCCTCGGTGTCGCGTGGGATTTCCTGCATCGCGTCGGCGAGGGTCTTGATGACCCTGCCCTTGGTCACGTGTTCGGTGCTGAGGTTTTCCTCAGCCGAGTTTTCGAGCCAAACACCGGGGTGTTTGAGGAACTTCCAGCCGACGCCGTCTTTGTTGCCGCCGTGGGCCGGGTCCGCGAAGAGACCCTCCTGCAGGTGGGAGATGACCAGTCCGAACAGGTTCCGTTGGTCCTCCGCCGGGACCTGGCTGGTCAGTTCACCGTGTTCGAGCAGCACCAGCATGTCGGTGCGTTCATCCAGGGTGAGGGCGGCGAAGTTCCTGCCGTGCTTGTCCTCGGCATAGCGATCCAGTGCACCGAACAGCCACTGGTACCGGGGCAGGTCTTTGCGGCCGTACCCTTCCAATGTCAGATCCAGGTATTCGGTGACCCCCGCGTCGCGGACGTCGGGGCTTTCACCGTCGGAGGGAAACATCGCCTCGAACAGGGCGTCGGCGAGTTCGGTTTCGTAGGGCGTCAGGATGCGGAGGTTTCTCATGGCAGGGAGTTCCTTTCGGGGCGTTTCGGCCGAGCGTCAGTGCGCGGCCAGGGCGGAGGATCGCTGTTCGATCCGCTCGTGCAGCGGCAGCGTCGGAAGGTGGAGGCCGATCGGGGCGTCGGCGAACAGGGTGGGGTCCATGGTGCGCAGGTCCGCTGCAACGATCAGCGGGAATTCACAGCGGTCCAGTACGTCCTTTTGAAGGTCGACGCCCGGTGCTATTTCGGTGACGACCAGACCTTCAGGGGTCAATTCCAGGACGGCGCGTTCGGTGATGTACTTGACTTTCTGGCCGCGGGCCAACGCCCGGGGCCCGGAGAATGTGACGGCTGAAACGTCGTTGACGAGCTTGGTGAAGGGCCCGTCAGAGCGGATGTCCAGGCCGTCTTCGCCGGCGGAGATATCGCGGCGGCCGGCGGTGAAAGCGCCCATGAAGATGATCTCCGGCGCCGAGGAGGTGATGTCGGCGAACCCGCCGACGCCCGCAGTGACGTGGCGCTTCTTGGGCAGGTGGTGGACGTTGACGTTTCCGTGCCGGTCGATTTCCAGGAACGAAAGCAGGGAGCGGTTGAAGCCCCCGCCCTGCAGCAGGGTGAACTGGTCAATGCTGGCCACGATCGCGTCGGGGTTCTGTGCGCAGCCGAAGGCGAAGTCCAGCAGCGGGATGCCGCCGACAGCTCCTTGTTCGATGACCCAGCTGACTTCCCGGCCCTGGTTTTCTTCGACCAGGACGTGGGGGACAAGGGCGGAGACGCCGAATCCTAGGTTGACGATTTCGCCGGCTTTAAGTTCCTGGGCGGCCCTCCGTGCGGTGATCTTCTCCAGTGAGAAATCGACGTGGGGGAGCGAGCTCAGTGGGCGGCGGAGTTGCCCTGAGATGGCGGGGTCGTTTGGCGTGAGGGTGGTCTGCAGCTGGTCCGCGGCGATCACGATGGCATCGACGAGGATGCCGGGCACCTTCACGTGCTGGGGGTGGAGGCTGCCGGCCTCAGCCAGGCGCTTGACCTGGGCGATGACCACTCCGCCGTTGTTGTGCGCGGCGTAGGCCAGGTCGAGGGCTCCGAGCGGGGATCCCTCGTCCTCGAACGTCAGGTTGCCGTATTCATCGGCGGTGGTGGCGCGGACGATGGCGACGTTGGGGATGACGGAGGGGAAGAACAGCCATTCTTTCCCGGACAGTGTGGCGGTCTCGACGTGCGCGACGGGGGTGGTGTTGTTCATACGGCCGCCCTGGAGCCGGGGGTCGATGAAGGTGTCCAGGCCGACCTGGGTAAAGACGCCGGGCTGTTTCGCGGCAGCGGTGCGGTGCATCTGGTAGATGACGCCGGACGGGAAGTTGTAGGCTTCCACTTCCTCGCGTTCGATCATCTGCCAGATCAGGGGCGGCTCGGCGCTGGAGGGACCTGAGGGGTATGAGCCGGCGATGACTTTGCGCAGCAGCCCGGGCCGGGCAATGTGGTCGATGCCTTTGACCCCGTACATGTCGCCGGCGGCGATCGGGTGGACCGAGGTCAGGTTCTGCGGGTGCGAGGTTTCCGCGAATCGCTGACCGATTCCGGCGAGGACACTGTCCGGGCACCCCATGGCGCTGGAGGAGCTGACGGTGATGACGTCGTCGTCGTTGATGAGCTCGGCTGCCTCGCGGGCTGTGAGGATCTGTACCTTCTGCATGATGTTTCTTTCTGGCTGTTAGTTGAGGTGGACGGTGCGTCCGGAGAGAGCGGATTCCCGCGCCGCGAGGGCGACTTTGAGGGCCATCAGGCCGTCCCTGCCGGTTGCGGTGGGAACACCGGTCCCGTTCACGGCGGCGGTGAACGCCTGAACAGCGATGACGTAGAGATCCTGGGAGCAGTCGACGTCGACACTCTGCCGGCCGGCTCCGGTGGTCAGCAGGATCTGGCCCCCGGTGTCCTGGGTCATGGCATCGAGCACTTCGATGGTCCCGGCCGTGCCGTGGACTTCAAGCGATGTCCCGGCGAATCCGACGGTGAACGAATCGTGGGTCTGTGCCAGAACCGGAGGCCGGCCGCTCCGTTCGTAGCGGATGACCGTCATGGCGGCATCGTCCTGGCCGCCTGTGTTCCAGTCGGCCTGGTTCACCGCGACTGCACTGACAGCCACGGGTGTACCCAGCAGCGGGTTCAGCACGGAGGCGTCGTGGCAGGTGATGTCCAGGATCACCCCGGAACCGGGTGTTCCACCACCGATCCGCCAGCCGCGCAGGCGCTCCGGCAGGAGTACGGCGTGTGCAATTTTGGCTGAAAGCACGGTTCCGATGGCCCCGGCGTCGACGAGTTCCCGGACCTTGGCGTGGAGGGGACTGCCGGGAAGGTGGTGGTTGGCAGCAAGGACCAGACCCAACTCTTCAGCAAGGTTCACCATGGCCTGGGCCTGGTCTGTGGTGAGGGCCAGCGGCTTCTCGCACAGAACGTGCTTGCCTGCCCGCAGGGCACTGCAGGCCTGATCGAAGTGCTTGTCGTTGGTCGAGGAGATGTAGACCGCGTCGATGTGCCAGGCAAGGATCTCGTCAAGATCCGTGGTGGCGCCGGGCAGCCCGTTGCCGGCGGCAAATTCCCGGGCGCGTTCGGCTGATCCGCTGAAGACCCCGACAGTCTCGCCTCCAGTGCTGCGGATGGCACCGATCACTCGGGTGGCAGCGATGTCACTGGCGCCGATGAGGCCCCACTTCAGTGCTGGCATTTGGTCACTCCTATGTTCTGGGTCGCCACTGGGCGGTGGAGGCGCGGACTTTCAGCGCCGGGTCGATGAGGGAACGCTGGGGTTCCAGCGACGGGTCGCGGATGCGGTTCAGCAGCAGCTCCGCGGCTGTCCGCCCGATGAGTTCCGGGTACGTTGACACCGAAGTCAGCGGCGGTAGCAGCAGTTCCGCCATTGCAATGTCATCGAAGCTCGCGACCGAGACGTCCCGGCCCGGTTCGAGGTTCCTGCGTCGCAGTTCGGCGTAAATGCCGAGGGCGACGGCGTCGCTGTAGGCGATGATGGCGTCCGGCCACACACCCTGATCCAGCACCCGGGCAATTCCTTCAGCCCCGCCCGCGGCGTTGTTGGTCGTTGCCGCGGACAGCAGGGGATCAAAAGTCACACCGCTCCCGGCGAAGCCAGCCTCCAGGCCCTTGATTCGCTCGGTCCTGGCCGAGGAATGATCAGGTCCGCCGATCAGAACAGCAGAGGCAGCGCCCAGCGAAGCGACATGCTGGGCGAGCTGTGTCCCGGCAGCAATATTGTCGGGTCCCACATAGTCGAGCTCTTCGGAAAAATAGCGGGCCAGCTGCAGGACCGGCACGGAGGAACGGTCCACGATTCCACAGATAGGGTTCAGCTCCGATCCTGTTGCGGGAAGCAGGAAGATGCCGTCCACCTGCTGCTGGACCATGGTCTCCAGATGCAGGGACTGCCGTTCCACATCGTCCCGGCTGTAGCCCACGAACAGGGTGTATCCCGCGTCGTGGGCGGCTTCCTCGATGGCCATGGTCAGCCCCGCAAAATACGGGTTGCGGATGTCGGTGACGAGGAGGCCAAGGGTCATGGATTCACTGCGGCGCATATTCGCTGCGTGCCGGTTGTACACGTAACCGAGTTCAGCCATGGCCAGCCGGACACGGTCGGAAGTGGCCTCCGGAATGCGTGAGCTGCCGCGCAGTACCAACGACGCAGTAGATCGAGACACTCCGGCGACGCGGCTGACGTCATTCAGCGTAATTTTTTTCACTTTGGTTCCACCTCCTTCGTAGACGTTTCAATATTTCTATCATGTTTCGCTGAAGGTTGCTAGACCGATCTACTAGATCTACTTGATGCAAAAATCGCTGAACTTGGCCATATGGCAGCACCATGGACGATGCGTTCGCGGGGAGTGCGGGCAGAATTCCCTGATTCACGTTAAGACTATTGCATCGATCTACTTAACTATGTAACCTGAACCACAACGCAGGCTCTAGCCGGGCCATTCCGGCGTCTGACAACCCAAAGGAGAGTAGTCATGCGTGCATCAAGCAAGCTCAAGACCTCACTGGCCGTAACGGCCGCCGCAAGCCTCATCGCAGTAACTGGCTGTTCGGCCAATCAGCCCTCAGGAAGTTCCGACGGTGGGGGAACCGACAAGCTGGAAATCACTTCGTGGTGGACCTCCGGCTCTGAAGCCGACGCGCTGAATGTGCTCATCGACGGCGTGAAGAAGGGGTCACCGGGACTGGCGGTGGACAATGCAGCCGTATCCGGCGGCGGCGGCTCCAATGCCCGGCAGGCCCTGGCTGCCCGGCTCCAGGCCGGAAGCCCGCCGGATTCGTGGCAGGTGCACCCGGCGGGGCAGCTCAAGAGCTACGTGGTGGGCGGTCAGGCGGCTGACCTGACGGACCTTTGGACCGAGGGCGACTGGGCCTCCCAATTGCCCAAGGACGTGGCCGAAGCACAGCAGGTAGACGGCAAGTACTACACCGTTCCCATCGGTGTGCACCGCGGCAATGTCCTGTGGACCAACCCTTCAGTGCTCACCAAGGCCAACGTCACCATCGATCCCACCGGTGACCTGGACGCGCTGATCGCGTCACTGCAGCAGGTCCAGGACAGCGGAACCACCGCTGTGTGCCTCGGTGACAAGGACATCTTCGCTTCGTCCCAGCTGCTGGAATCCATCATCATGTCCAGGGCCGGAGCGGACAACTGGAAGAAGCTCTTCACCAATGAGTACTCCTTCGACGCCCCCGAGGTGAAGCAGGCCCTGGAGGATTACAAGACCATCCTCGCCCTGGCCAACAAGGACCATTCCGCGATCACATGGGACGAAGCCTCAAAGAACATGGCTGAGGGTGACTGCGCAGTCAACCTCATGGGCGACTGGGCCTACGGCGAACTCCTCAACGCCGGCAAGAAGCCCGGAACGGACTTTGGCTGGGTGGCCTTCCCCGGGAAAGAAGACATTTTCGACTACGTCGGCGACGGCTTCTCCATCCCCGCCAAGAACATCCCGCACGCCGAAGCCGCCAAAGCCTGGCTGAAGACCCTGATGGATCCGAAAATCCAGACGGACTTCGCGGCGAAGAAGGGATCCATCCCGGCCCTGAGCACCGCTGATATCTCCGGACTGTCCCAGTACCAGCAAGAGGCCGCGGCGAGCTTCAAGTCAGCAGCGGTGGTTTCATCCCTTGCCCACGCACAGGCGTCCGGCGCTGAATTCGCCCAGACCTACGCTGACGCCGTATCCACCTTCAACGGCAGCGGAAACATCGCCGCCTTCACCGCCAGCATGACGCAGGCGCAGAAATCCCAGCTGTAACAGCCGGCTAGCCAACCCAAGTCGCCACGGGTGTGGCTGCAGTCCGATGCAGCCACACCCCGGACAGGATCAGTTCTCATGACAACCTCAACAGCACTGCCACCCGCCCCGGCGGGTCCCCGCCCCAGGGCCAGGAAAACAGTCCCCCACAACGTCAAGACCTCCCGCCGCGCCGCGTGGATCTTTGCCCCCAGCCTGCTGGTCAGCTTCCTCTTCGTGTACGTCTTCATCGGCATCACCGTCTACATCTCCCTCTCCAACTGGAAGATCGGCACCAGCCCTGACCTGAGCCTCCGCCAACCGCTCGGCGGCACGTACGGCGAAATCGTCCAGGAACAGCGGTTCCAGGCTGACATCCGGAACGTCGTGATCTTCACGATCATCTTCCTGGTCCTGTCCATACTCGGCGGCCTCGTCGCGGCGCTCTTCATCCACCACGTGACCGTCGGCAAGAGCCTGTTCCGGACCGTGTTCCTGCTGCCGTACGCGCTGTCCTTCATCGTTACGGGTGTGGCCTGGCGCTGGATCTTCGCACCCTCCACCGGCGTCAACGAAATTCTGCGGAGCATCGGGATCGAAAACCCGCCCGGCTGGACCACCGACACCACCATCCTCGGCGCCCTGAACGATCCCACGGGCACGGATTTCCTGAAAGTCCAGTTCGGCATCCCCGTCGCGCTGTTGCCCATCATCTTCGCCGCCGCCTGGCAGCTGGTGGGCTTCGCCATGGCGATGTACCTCGCCGGTCTCGCGTCAATCCCGGAAGAACACCTTGAGGCTGCAAGCGTCGACGGCGCCAGCACCTGGCAGCGGCTGCGCCACATTGTCCTCCCGCAGCTATGGCCCTCCACCATCACCTGTTTTGTGCTCCTGCTGCACGTAGCCCTGAAGATCTTCGACCTCGTCGTCGCGATGTCAGGCTCCGGCCCCGGGTTCGTCACGGACGTCCCCGGTATCTACATCTACAACTACCTCACCAGCCGTTACGACAAGGCTTCCGCAATGGCGATCATCCTGCTCCTGCTGACCCTCGTGGTAATCGTCCCGTATCTCATCCGCGGATACCGGAAAGAGCGAAAGGCATAGAAATGGCCGTCGAAACACTTGAACCGACCCCGTCACGTCCCATCGAGTCCGCACACCGACGGCTGGTCCCCACGGGCAAAAAGCCCCGGTCCTGGAGGATGCCCAAGACCCCAGGAGAGTGGGTTGTCCTGGTTGTCTGCGCCGTCGCAACCTTTGGCATGCTCGTACCCGTTTACGTCATCCTCACGACGGCACTGTCCGGGAGCACCGGAGCGCCCAGCTTCTTCCTCGCCTTCCCCGACGCGCCCAGCCTGGACGCCTTCAAGGGTGCCTGGACAAAGCTCCATGGCTCACTGGCAAACTCACTCCAGATCACGGTCCCTGCGGCTCTGGTCTCCTGCCTCCTGGGCTCGATCAACGGCTTCGTTCTATCCAAGTTCCCGTTCCGGGGGTCCAACGCCCTGTTCACGGTTCTCCTCGTCGGGATGTTCATCCCGTTCCAGGCAGTCATCATTCCCGTCTTCCAGTTCCTGAACATGCTCCACCTCCAAGGCAGCATCATCGGCCTCATCGTGGTTCACGTCATTTACGGCATCCCCATCACGACTCTCATCTTCCGCAACTACTACGAGGGCATTCCCAGCGCCATCATCGAGGCCGCAGCCATTGACGGGGCCGGGATCTGGAAGACCTACTTCCGCGTCATGCTCCCGCTGTCCGTTCCCGGCTTTGTGGTCGCCGGAATCTTCCAGTGCACCAACATCTGGAATGACTTCCTGTTCGGGTTTATCCTGGCCTCCCCGGCGGCCTGGCCGGCCACCGTCACACTGAACAACCTCATCGGCACCACCACCGTTGACTACTCCGAACTGATGGCCGGCGCCGTTCTAGTCGCCGCCCCCACGGTCCTTCTCTACCTCGTCCTGGGCCGCTACTTCGTCAGCGGACTCACCGCCGGAGCTGTCAAATGACGGCACTGGACATCCTGTGCGTCGGAGAGACCATGGCAGTCATCACGCCGGCGAAAGCCGAGCCCCTTCTCCGGGCCGAAGCATGCCTGCTCGGCTTCGGAGGAGCCGAATCCAACGTCGCTGCCCATCTGGCCGAGTTTGGCTACAGGACCGGATGGGCAAGCAGGCTCGGCCAGGACCCCTTCGGTGACCGCATCATCGAGGGCCTTGAGGCACGTGGTGTCGACGTCAGCTTGGTCACCCGTGACAGCGCCGCCCCCACGGGCGTGTATTTCAAGGACCCCGACCTCGGCCACGGCGCCAAGGCCCTCTATTACAGGGCGGGATCGGCGGCCTCCCGGATGGCGCCCGATGACTCCCGGAGCTGGCCGCTGGAGCAGACAGGCTGGATCCACACCAGCGGTATCAACGCCGCGCTCTCGGCCTCGTGCTCGGACCTGACCCGGCACCTCCTCACCATCGCACCAGACGCGGGCTACAAAGTCTCCTTCGACGTCAACTACCGCCCGGCCTTGTGGAACGTTGAGGTCGCGGCGCCGCGCCTGCTGGAACTGGCCAACATGGCCACTGTGGTCCTCGTCGGCCTCGACGAAGCTGAAACATTGTGGGGCTGCAATACTGCCGACGACGTCGCCGCGCTCCTGCACGGCCCACGCCACCTCGTCATCAAGGACTCGGCCACGGAAGCAGTGGAATTCGTCCGCGAGGACAACAACCTTGAGCACGTGTTCCGCGTCCCTGCCCACCGCGTCGACGTCGTCGAACCCGTGGGAGCCGGAGACGCATTTGCCGCCGGCTACCTCGCCGGGCTGCTCCGGGGAGACGGCCCGGAAGACCGGCTGGCACTCGGACACTCTTTCGCTGCCTGGACCTTGGGGACACGCGCGGACTTCCGGCCGGGCCACGGCACCGTTCCCCGCAGCTTTGGATCCAACGGCAACCGCATCAGCGTCAGCTGACCACCGGACGCCACCGAAGACCGCCCGCACCACAACTCCGAAAGAGAACACCTTGGCACACACCCTCCCTCAGAACTGGTTCCACGACGATTTCTTCCGGGTTCCGGTCATTGCCGTCCTCCGCGGTCTTGCTCCGGCAGAGGCCGTCAGGTCAGCAACCCGGGCCTGGGACGCGGGCGTTGAACACGTCGAAGTGACAATCGAGACCCCCGATGCGATACCTTCACTCGCCGCTGTCGCCAGCGCAGCGACTGAGCGTGGCGTCGCCGTCGGCGCCGGAACCATCGTCAGCGTGGAACAGCTCGACGCTGCCGCAGCAGCCAACGCATCCTTCACAGTCTCCCCGGGCCTGGACGACAGCATTGTCCACGAAAGTATCCGCCGCGGCCTTCCTCATCTGCCCGGTGTGGCGACCGCCAGCGAAATCCTCCGGGCCAGGGCCTTCGGGATGTCCTGGGTCAAGGCGTTCCCGGCGTCCGTCCTGGGGCCGGACTGGGTCAAAGCCATGAAGGGACCGTTCCCGGACGTACAGTTCATCGCCACCGGCGGAATGCGGGCAGCCACGGCCCTCACGTACCTCGATGCCGGCGTCAGCGTCGTCGGACTCAGCTCAGACTTTTCAACCGACGACGGCGCCGCGGCAGTCAGGGAGCTCGTGGCATTACTGACCTCGGCCCGATATTAACCACCTCCGCACAGGCCCTGGCTATCGGCAGGACACCGCAAACGCTATAACCGGCAAGATCCTGCCACTCAAGATAGGTAATCAACATGTCAATTAACGATCGCGTTAAGGCCGCGCCGGCCGCCACCACGAACACGGTGACCCGCGCAGATCTGCTCCGCGCAGCGTGGGCCAGTTCTTTGGGCAGCGCATTGGAGTACTACGACTTCGCCCTCTACAGCCTGGCTTCTGCGCTGATTTTCGGCCCGCTCTTCTTCCCCGGGACCAACCCCTCCACAGGGCTGATCCTCAGCTTCGGTACCTATTTCCTCGGGTTCGCCGTGCGCCCGCTGGGCGGGATCATCTTCGGACGGCTCGGCGACCGGCTCGGACGCAAGTTTGTGCTGCTCGCCACGGTCACCCTGATGGGCGGGGCAAGCACGCTCATCGGCTTCCTGCCGACCTACAACGGTTCGGCAGGCGACTGGTACGGCGGGGGAGTGGGCATTCTCGCGCCCATCCTGCTCATTACCCTGCGGCTTCTCCAGGGCCTCGGTGCCGGCGCAGAAATGGCCGGCGCGTCGATCCTGATGACCGAATACGCTCCCCGGAAGGAGCGCGGCTTCTACGCCTCGCTGCCGTTCCTGGGAGTGCAGGTCGGCACGGTTACGGCAGCCCTCGTGTACTTCGTCCTGCTCAATGCCAACCAGGCCGTCAAGATCACCGACACGTGGCTGTGGCGCATCCCCTTCCTGGCAAGCGTCGTCATCCTGTTTGTTGCCATCTTCATCCGGCTCAAGCTCAAGGAATCCCCGACATTCTCCAAGCTCGAAGCGCATCAGATGATCGTGGACAGGCCGCTGGCCACGCTGATCAAGACCTCACGCAAGACGCTCCTTCGTGGGATCGGACTGCGGCTTGCCGAGAACGGATCCTCATCGATTTACCAGGCCTTGGCCATCGGCTACGTCACCAGCGCGGCAGTGGGAGTGACCGGCCCGATCGGCGCCCTGTCCCTGGTGTTCGCCGCCAGCCTGGGCGCCATCGTCGTCCCGATCGCCGGCAAGCTCTCCGACCGCTTCGGGCGGGTCAAGACCTACCGCGGCTTCGCCATCTTCCAACTCGTCGCCGCCTTCCCCGTCTGGTACGTCCTCAGCCTGGGAGACACCGTCCTGACCATCGTGGTCCTTTCGCTCGGCCTCGGAATTGGCACGTGGGGAATGTTCGGTGCCCAGAGCGCATTCATGTCCGAACTGTTCGGCGCACGCCAGCGGTACCTGGGCGTCTCGGTCGCCCGCGAGATCTCCGCGGTCATCTCCGGCGGCGTTGCACCCCTGATCGGCGCATGGATCATCTCCCTGGTCGTGGCTGCGAACGGCGGAACAGGCGTCGCCGAAGCCGGCCTCGGCGCTTGGCTGCCGATCGCCGGGTACCTCGCCCTGCTGACCGCCATCACCATCGTGGCGACCTTCTTCACGCCGGAGACGATCGGCCGCGACCTTGATGACCCGAGAGATGCCATCGACGACCCCGCAACCGTGGAAACACACCGGACCGCCGCGTACAGCGGCACCCAGGCCTAGGTGCTGGCATGATCGGCTTCAACCCTGACCACGGCACCTTCACTAGCCCCACCACCGCACATCTCGGACAGGCCCGTCGGATCCGGGAAGGGGAGTGGGTGGCCGTGGATAACTACGGCCGCCCGGTAGCGACCATATGGTCGCCCTACCTTGAGCGCCCGGACACGTTCCGGTGCGATCCACTGCCCCACACGCAGTATGTCGACGCCGGAGAGGCCAACGATTTCACCGTTGTCCTGGATTACGCACTGAATAACTTCGGCCCGGCCCGTTGACCCTCCCGGGCGACATTCCGTGAAACCCAGCCCGACGAGGAACATCAGGGCGACGACGCGGGAAGTGCCACGAGCAACCTTGGGCGCGCGGGCACCAACCACCGAGCGGACGACGGCGGGAAGTCCCGCCGTCGTCCGCTCACTGCGTGCTCCGGTTACAGAACCTTGCTGAGGAACCCCTGGGTCCTGGCGTTCCGCGGCGAGGAGAAGATCTCATCGGGGGAGCCTTCCTCGACGATCAGTCCTTGGTCCATAAAAAGCACGCGGTCAGCGACTTCCCGGGCGAAGCCCATTTCGTGGGTGACCACCACCATGGTCATGCCCTCATTGGCCAGGTCCTTCATGACGGTCAGCACCTCGCCGACAATTTCCGGGTCCAGGGCCGAGGTGGGCTCGTCAAAGAGCATGATTTTTGGATCCATGGCCAGCGCACGGGCTATGGCCACACGCTGCATCTGACCGCCGGACAGGCTCCCGGGAAAGGCCTCCATCTTTTCGGCCAGTCCTACCTTTGCCAGCAGCATTTCGGCTTTGGCGCGGGCTTCGTCCCTGTTGACCTTGGCCACCTTGAGCGGGGCCAGCATGACGTTGTCGATGACCTTCAGGTGCGGGAACAGGTTGAAATGCTGGAAGACCATTCCCGCTTCCTGCCGGACCAGGTTGATGTTCGTTTTCGAATCGTCCAACCGGTGCTTGTTGATCACGATGCTGCCGGACGTGATCGATTCCAGGCCGTTCATGCACCTCAGGAACGTGCTCTTGCCTGAACCCGAGGGGCCGATGACGCACACCACCTCACGCTCACGGATGTGGCAGTCAACGCCTTTGAGGACATGGTTGGGGCCGAACTTCTTATTCAAATTCTCAACAAAAATCACAGTCATATTCCGATCTATACGCTCGCGGGCTCGGGAAGTTTGAGGGGGTCCACCTGGATGCCGGTCCGTTTCTCGTACAGGCGCCCCAGCAGGGAGATGCTGTAGCAAATGACGAAGTACATGGCGGCGACGGTTAGGAACGTCATGATGGGGTCGCCGGTGAGGTTGGTGACAATGTTGCCCGCGTGCGTCAGCTCCACCAGCCCGGTCACCGTTACCAGGGAGGAATCCTTCACCAGGCCAATGATGAAGCCGACGCCGGGCGGCACCATGATCTTCCTGGCCTGCGGCATGACCACATACCGGAGCTTCGCCCAGTAGTTGAGCCCGAGGGCTTCTGCAGCCTCACTTTGTCCCCGGGGCACGGCTTCGATGCTGCCCCGCACAATTTCTGCCACATAGGCGGCGGCGAAGCAGGTCAGCGCAATGACGGCCGAGGCGAACTTGTCCAGTTCCAGGCCGGGAAACAGCAGCGGGATCCCGAAGAAGATGAAGAAGATGATGACCAGAATCGGGATGCCGCGCACGCAGCTGATGTAGATGGTGCTGATCCACCGGGCGATCCTGCTGGGGGACGTTCTGGCAATGCCGAGGATCAGCCCGAAGATGATGCCGAGAATGCCGGACATGGCGCAGAGCTGAATGGTCAGCCATGCCCCCTTGGCCAGCGGAATGAGGTCCTGCCAGTCAAAGGCCCTAAACACGTGCGCCCACCGCCCACCGGAACAGCGTCGTTTCGGCCCGTTTCGAGGCCAGCGACAGCAGGGCGGATACGCCAAGGTAGAGCAGCCCGCCCACTGCGAGCACCTCGATGGTCCGGTACGTGGTGTTGCTGACGCTCATGATCGCGTTGGTCAGTTCAGGAAGCGAGATGATGGATCCAATCGACGAAGCCAGGAACAGCAGAATCAGCTGGTTGGTCAGTGCGGGGAAAACGTTCCGGGTGGCCGGCAGCAGGACGATGTAGCGTACGATCTGGGCGTTCTTCATGCCCAGCGCCTTGCCGGCCTCACGCAGGCCGTGTGGCACCGACTCGAAGCCGGCCCGGTAAATTTCCGCCGTGTATGCCGCGTTGTTGAGGGTCAGGCCAATAACGGCGGCCCAGATGGGTTCGAGGTTGATGCCCAGCGCGGGAAGGGCAAAGTAGATCAGGTACAGCTGCACCAGCAGAGGCGTGTTGCGGATGGCCTCGATGTAGCACGTGCAGAAGATGCTGACTGCTTTTCCGGGCCCGACCTTCCCCAGGTACAGGAAGACGCCGAGTGCGCTTCCCGCCACCATGGCCACGAGCGTGATGTACAGAGCTGTCCAGAGCCCCTCAAGCAATAGCGAGCTGAACGGGAGAAGGTCTCCGAAATATAAAGCCATGAGCAAAGGGTCCTATCCGTGAACGGCGGTGTGGGTGAATGACTGCCTGCCGTCCACCCACACCGGAGAGTGCGTCCGAATACTGTTAGTGGGCGAGGAAGGGCGGAAGTTCCAGCCCGAACCACTTCTGCAGGGAGGCCTCGTTCTGTCCGGAGATGGTGTAGTTCCGGATGAAGTTGTTGATGTAGTTAACCCACGTCTGGTCGCCCTGCTTGACGCCGATGGAGAACAGCGCCGGCTTGATCGGGTCGCCCTTGAGCACCTGGAATGCGGACGGATCACTCTTCACGAGCCCGCCGATGATGGCGTTGTTTTCAATCAGCGCGTCCACTTTGCCGCTCTTGAGGGCCTGGATGGAATCGGCCGTGGTGTTGAAGCCGGCGATCTTGGCGTTCGGGAAGGTGGCCTTGAGGATTTGCTCGCCCACACTTCCGCGCGACGTGGCCACGGATTTCCCGTCCAGATCCGCGTAGCTGGCGATCGGGCTTCCCGCGGGCACCATAAAGACGGTGGAACTGGCGGCGTACGGCTCGGACATGTCCACCACCTGGGCACGCGCATCCGATGCCGTGAAGGTGGCAATGACAGCGTCCGCCTTGTCGGTCTGCAGCAGCGGGATGCGGCTTTCGTTCGTGGCCGTGACGAACTCAACCTTGGCGCCCAGCGAGGCGCCGAGCGCGTTCGCGACATCAATGTCGAAGCCCTCGTGCTCACCTGATGACGTCATCACGCCGTATCCCGGAGAGTCGGCACTGACGGCGATCTTGATCGTTTTCGTCTTGAGGATCTGTGTGAGGTGGCTGTCCGCCACGGCTCCTGTTGCGCTCGCAGCGCCGGCTGAGGCGCCGCCGGATGAGCAGCCTCCCAGCGTGAGGGCCAACGCGATAGCCGGGACAAGAAGCAACTTCGGTGTTGCTTTGAACATGGGTGCTCTCCTGGAGATTGTTGATGCGGATCGGATGCGGGGGTGACGGAGTCCGGGGATCCCGGTCGTTCGCCATCGAAGATCATATAGGAATACGAACTATCATATAGGGGATGTGACGCAGGTCAAGACCCTCCTGAAAACCGCTTGCGTGCGCCCGCCGGAAGGGGACCGCACCTTCCTCCCGAAACGCCAAAGGCGCCGCCGTGCCCCGGTAAATCAGGACACGACGGCGCCTCGCAGCTTCTTACTTCGGCGGGACGTTACTCGCCGGGGCGTTACCCCGGCGGGACGCTACTCGACGGGACGCAGGCGCACCGCCTGCATGCCGCCGTCGACCGCCAGTTCAGTGCCCGTCGTCGAACCGGCCAGCGGACTGGCCAAGTACGCAATCGCCGCTGCAACCTCCTCCGGCGCCACCAGGCGGCCGTGCGGCTGGCGGGCCTCCAGCGCCGCGCGTTCCGCTGCCGGGTCATCCGCCTGGCTCAGCAGCCGGTTGATCCAGGGCGTGTCAGCCGTGCCCGGATTGACGCAGTTGACCCGGATGCCTTCGCGGACGTGATCGGCCGCCATGCTGAGCGTCAGCGCCCGGATGGCGCCCTTGGTGGCCGCGTAGAGTGCGCGGGCGGGCAGCCCGGCCGTGGCGGCGATGGAGGACGTGTTGACGATCGCGGCGGCGGGGGACTGCCGGAGATGGGGCAGGGCGGCACGGCTCACCCGCACCGCGCCGATCACGTTGACGTCCAGAACGCGCTGCCACTCGGCGTCGTCATTGTCCGCAACGGTGCCCTGGGCTCCAATGCCTGCGTTGTTGACCACGACGTCGATCCCCCCGAATTCCCGGGCAACGCGTTCGACGGCGGCACGCACCGAAGCGTCATCGGCCACATCGCATCGAATCGACAGCGCCGCTTCGGACGCTGCCTCGGGATTCAGATCCAGCACCGCCACCTTCGCCCCGCGCCGGGTCAGATGCGCTGTTGTGGCCGCTCCGATGCCGGATGCCCCGCCGGTGACGATGGCACGGATGCCTTCAAACTCCATGGCTGGGTGTCCGTTCATGCGATGAATTCATGGCGCTGCCGCCCCAGCCCGTCAATTTCGATTTCCACAATGTCGCCGGCCTTCAGGTACGGGAACCGCCCGGACAGCGCGACGCCCTCGGGGGTGCCGGTGCAGATGAGATCGCCGGGCTCGAGCACCATGTACTGGCTCAGGTTCCAGACGATGGTCTCGGCGTCGAAAATCATGTCCGCCGTGGAGGAATCCTGGCGGATTTCGCCGTTGACCCAGCTGCGCAGCCGCAGATTGCCGGCGTCGACCTCGTCGGGGGTGACCAGGTAGGGACCCGTGGGGCAGAACCCCGGTGAGCTCTTGCCCTTGGACCACTGGCCGCCGGAAACGTTCAGCTGGAAGTCGCGCTCCGAGAGATCGTCCACCACCACAAACCCGCCGATGTTGTCGCGGGCGGCTTCGGGGGAGTCGAGGTAGGAGGCGCGTTTTCCGATGATGATCCCGAGCTCCACCTCCCAGTCGGTCTTGGTGGCTCCCCGGGGGATGGCCACGGCATCGTCCGGCCCGCTCACCGTATTGGGTGTCTTGAGGAAGATGACCGGATGCTCAGGCGGCTGGGCGCCCGATTCCGCTGCGTGGGCGGCGTAGTTCAGGCCAACGCAGACGACGGCGGACGGGCGCACCACCGGGGCGCCGTAGCGTACGACGTCGGAGGTGACTTCCGGCAGTGTGCCTGCGGCCAGTGCGGCGGCGGCAGCCGCGGGGCCACCGTTGGACAGAAAGTCACCGTTGATGGCCGGTGTGATGCTCTGGAGCGAGTAGTGCCGGTCCCCGTGGACCAGGACGGGCTGTTCGGCGCCCGGGGCGCCAATCTGGGCGAACTTCATGAGGCGTATTCCTTACTGCTTGATGCGTGGACTTCGCGTTGGGCCTGAAGATAGCCGAACAGCTGCCGCAGGCCAAACGACCATTCCGGCAGCTGTTCCGCCGGCCCCACGACGTTCACGAGGGCGCCGAGGTGGCGGCTGCGGATGGTCACGGTGTCGCCCATGTGGTGCGTGAACCCCTGTCCCGGGTGGTCCCTGTCCTGGGTCGGCGCGAACAGCGTGCCGGTGAACAGGGCGAAGCCGTCCGGGTACTGGTGGTGCTTTCCAACCGTCGCGGCGACGAGCTCCTCGAACGGACGGCTGATCCGGGACACGGAGTTGCGTCCCTCCAGCGAGTAGCCGTCCTCGCCTTCAACGCGCAGCAGGATCTCCTCCTGGCGCAGCGTCTCCAGGGTGAAACCGTCTTCGAACAACCGGATCAATGGACCCAGGGCGCTGGACGCGTTGTTGTCCTTCGCCTTTCCCAGCAGCAAGGCACTCCGGCCCTCCACGTCGCGCAGGTTCACGTCGTTGCCCAGGGTTGCGCCCACAACTGTGCCGGCCGAGGTGGCAATAAGCACCAGCTCCGGTTCCGGGTTGTTCCAGGAGGAGAACGCAGGGATCCCGACCCCCGCGCCCAGCCCCACCGAGGAGAGCACGGGGGCCTTTGTGAAGACCTCGGGATCCGGCCCGATCCCCACCTCCAGGTACTGCGACCAGAGCCCTTCGGCGATGAGCACCTTCTTGGCTTCGGCAGCCGCGGGGGAGCCGGGCCGGATGGAGCTGATGCTGCCGCCGAGTGCACGGCCCACCAGTTCCCGCATCTCGGCCGCGCGGCTGGCGTCTCCGCCGCAGCGCTCCTCGATGACCCGTTCGATCATGCTGTCCACGAACGTCACGCCGCAGGCCTTGATGACCTGGAGATCCACCGGAGCCAGGAAATGCGGACGGGACGCGTCCTGCGTCAGCGACGCGTGGATGATCTCGCTGGTCTTCCACCGGGGCAGCGTCATGGCGGCGCGGACGGCCGCCACGAGATCCGGCCGTTCCAGGAGCTCGGATACGGTTTCGGCCAGATGCTGGAGGTCGAAGACGTCATGCTCCTGGACGGCGACCACGCGTGGTCCGCCGGTTTCGACGTCCCAGACCCGGCCGATCAGGAGTGCCCGTGCCGCGTCGTCCGGGAGGACTGATGCGCCGGCGAGGTCCAGTGCGGCGCTCACGGCCGGACCTCGTTTCCTGCAGTCTGGACTGCAGTCTGTCCCTGCCGGGTGGGCCGCTGCCGTGTGCGCCGCTGCCACACCCCATCCACTCGCTGCGGAACGCGCCAGGGATTGGCGTCCTGCAGAGGTTCGGGCCGGCGACCTTCCGGGAACGACTGGAAGGCCACGGGCCGGAGGAAGCGCCGGATCGCGGCCGTTCCTACGGAGGTGGTGGCCGATGTTGTGGCGGGGTACGGTCCGCCGTGGTGCTGGGCGTAGCTGACCGTGACCCCCGTGGGCCAGCCGTTCCAGAGGACCCGGCCGCTGATGTCCGTCAGCCGTGCGGCCAGTTCTGACACGTCATCCTCCGGCTCCGCCTGGAGCGTGGTGGTCAGCTGTCCCTCCAGCAGTCCGGTGAGTTCCAGGAGTTCCGATTCGTCGCCGTACTCCACCACGAGGCTGGCGGGCCCGAACATTTCCTGCCGCAGGATTGACGGATCACTGCGGACAGCCGCGGACGTCGTGTGGAGCACGGTTGGCGCCGGTGCCTCGTCGAAGTCTCCTTCCACAAGAACCTCCACGCCGGTGGTGCCCTGCAGATCCTGCACGGACTGCCGGTAGCCTTCGTGCAACCGCGGGCTCAGCAGCCGTGCTGCGGCAAAGTCCGCCAGCGCGCCGCTCAGAACCTGCCGGACGCCGTCGGCCTGTCCAGCCGGAACAAACAGCAGCCCCGGCTTGGTGCAGAACTGGCCCATTCCCATCGTGAATGAAGCGGCGTATCCGCTGATGATTTCGTCGCGCCGCCCCGCCCAGGCATTCTCGGTGACGAACACAGCGTTGATGCCGCCCAGTTCGCCGAAGAAGGGAATGGGTTCGGGACGGGCGGCGGCACGGTTGAACAGAGCCCGGCCGCCCGCCGTCGACCCCGTGAACCCGATGGCCTTCACGGCAGGATGGTCCACCAGGGCCTCCGCGGCAGGCCGGCCGGTGACGAGCGAGAACAGTCCGGAAGGTGCTCCGGCGGCGTCGAGTGCTGCGATGACGGTATCGGCGGTGCGGAGCGCGAGGTTCCGGTGCCCGTCGTGTGCCTTGTGCACCACGGCGCACCCGGCGGCGAGTGCCGAGGCGCTGTCGCCGCCCATCACGCTGAAGGCGAAGGGGAAGTTGGAGGCCCCGAAGACGCCCACGACGCCGATGGGCACGTTGAGCCGGCGCAGATCCGGCCGCGGGCCCATGCCCCAGTCCGCGTCCACATGATCGATGGTGGCGTCGAAGTGCTCGCCGTCGCGGACCTCCGTGGCGAAGAGCCTGAGCTGGAAGACCGTGCGCTTGAGCTCGCCCCGGAGCCGTGGCTCGCCCAGGTGGGTTTCCTGGACAGCGGTCTCCACCAGCGCATCGGCGTCGTTCTCCAGTGCGGCGGCTATCGCCTCCAGCCAGGCCGCGCGGGTGTCGGGGTCCGCGGCGCGGCCCTTTTCGAAGGCGGCGTGGGCGGCGTCAACACTCGCCTTGAGGTCATCGACAGTGGTTGTCATCGGTGCGCACCGGCTCCGGTCACGGAGGCGCCCGTCACCGAGGCGCCTGTCACCGCGGCGCGGTCGCCCACTTCGAGCCATCCGGCCCCGGCGGGGAACTCCCAGCGGGCCCGCGAGGCGCTGAGCATTTCGGCGCCGGTGCCCGGGAGTTCCGGGGCGGCGTAGCGGCCGTTGACGATGCGGACCGGCTCGGCGAAGTGCTCGTGCAGGTGGTCAACGTACTCGATCATCCGGCCGTCCTGGCTGCCGGTGATGGCCGCGTAGTCGAAGAACGAGAAGTGCTGGACGAGTTCGCACAGCCCCACGCCGCCGGCGTGCGGGCAGACCGGTACGTTGAAGCGGGCCGCGAGCAGGAGGTTGGCGATGTTCTCGTTGACGCCGCCCACGCGCGTGGAATCCAGCTGGAGGACATCGATGGAACCCGCCTGGAGCAGCTGCTTGAACACGATGCGGCTGGCGACGGCCTCGCCGGTGGCGACCCGGACGGGGGCAACGCCCTTCCGGATCTCCGCGTGGCCCAGGATGTCGTCCGTGCTGGTGGGTTCTTCGATCCAGTAGGGGTTGAACTCGGAGAGCTGGTTGACCCACTCGATGGCCTCGGAGACTTCCCACCGCTGGTTGGCGTCGATGGCGATCGGGAGATCGCCCACGGCCTTTCGGGCCAGGGCCATGCGGCGGCGGTCGTCATTGATGTCGCCGCCCACCTTCAGCTTGATCATGGAGAAGCCGTCCGCGGCGGCTTCCTTGCTCAGCCGGACGAGCTTCTCGTCGCTGTAGCCCAGCCAGCCCGGCGAGGTGGTGTAGGCGGGGTAGCCGTCAACCTTCAGGGCGGCGATCCGGGCGGCCTTGCCGTCTTCGCCGGCGCGCAGGATGTCCAGTGCCTGCTGGGGGCTGAGCGCGTCGCGGATGTGGGTGAAATCGACGACGTCGACGATTTCTTCGGCGGGCATCTCGCTGAGCAGGAGCCACAGCGGCTTGTTCTCGCGCCGTGCGCGGATGTCCCAGAGTGCGCTGACAAGGGCGCCGGCCGCCATCTGCGTGACGCCCTTCTCGGGGCCGAGCCAGCGCAGCTGGGAATCGTGGATGAGCCGCTTCGACGCGCCACCGAGGTCGTAGATCAGTTCATTGATGTCCCGGCCGAGGAGCAGGCCGGCGTAGGCGTCAATGGCGTGCGTGAGGATTTCGTTGCCGCGGCCGCAGGTGAACACAAAGCCGTGGCCTTCGTCGCCCGCGTCGGTGCGGATGACAACGTACGCGGCGGAGTAGTCCGGGTCAACGTTGACCGCGTCGGAACCGTCGAGCTCCAGGGACGTGGGGAACCGCACGTCTTGGGTATGGATGGAAATGATGGAGGTCATGGGTTACTTCTCTCTCTGGTCAATTCACTTCGTGGACACGATTCCTATATGAATTCTCATAATCATATAGGAATGGCGATCCAGATCAAGTGCCGGAGAAAAAAGAAGCCCCGGCCAGCAGGCCGGAGCTTCGATTTCAGGTGACGATATGCCTTTTTGGTGGCCCGTCGCTCTCCAGTGGCGAGAGGTCCGCCTTGCCTTCGAAGGCCTTGGCGAACCGGGCGAAGGAGTTCCTGATGTGCTCGGCCATGGCCTCCTCGGCGCGGTCGGGCAGGCATGCGGCGATGGCCTCCCGCACGGTGGCGTGCTCGGCGATGGTGATGGCGCCGTCGATGTCTGCCGGGTAGAGGCGGAAGGTGTGCAGGTGGCAGTGGGTCTGGGCGAAGGCGTGCTGGACTACCGGGTTCCCCGCCGCCAGCAGGATGGTGTCATGGAAGCGCGTGTCATGGGCCACGAGGTCCTGCCGGGCGTCGCCGCTGGTGGTCTTCATGGAAGTGCGGATGGCCGACAGCTCCTTCTCCAGGGCCGCGGCAGGGTTGGCGAGGCGGTCCACGGCCGCGGACCGCGCGGCCCACGGTTCCACCAGTAGCCGGAACTCAAAGAGCGATCGCAGCGCGGGCAGGTCCAGCAGGGGTGTGGTGCTGTATCCTCGGCCGGGACTGTAGACCACGAGGTTGTCGCCCTCCAGCCGTTGCAGAACTTCGCGGACCGGGGTCTGTGAGACGCCCAGGCTGCGGGAGACCGCATCAATATTGATCCGTGCGCCGGGTGCAATTTCGCCCTTGAGGATGGAGGCCCGCATGGCGGCGTAGACGTCACTGACGGCTGCCTTGCCTTTGGATGCATCGGATGATTGACGTGTGGGCACGCGGTTACCTCTTTGTGCTGGTTGGTGGAGTCGCTGTGGGAATCATATTCCACGGGTGGGAGCGGGCGGGGTGGGGTGTTTTCGTCCAGAAGTTGCTCTGGATCACATTAACTATATGATTATTCCGATTCCTACATGATATTGCGCCGGAATCCTCGGCGCCCTCCCCGGTGTCCAGGCACCCGAAAGCCACGTTTACGTCAAAGGAGACGGTATGACTGTCCTAGGCAGCAGGCTCGCCCCCAATTCTTCCCCCGATCTTTCCTCCAAGGCTCCCCGCACCATGACCCGCAAGCGCTGGGTGATCATCTGGCTCGCGTTCGTGGGGCTCAGCATTAACTACCTTGACCGCTCCAGCCTCAGCGTGGCCCTGCCGTTCATGGGTAAGGATTTTGAGCTCTCGGCAACCCAGCAAGGCCTCATTTTCGCCGCCTTCTTCTGGGCGTACGACTTCTGCCAGCTGGCTGCCGGGTGGTACGTGGACAAGGTTGGGCCGCGGAAGTCCTTCACCCTGGCAGCCGTTTGGTGGTCCGTCTTCACCATGGTCACCGCCTTTGCGCAGAATTTCTGGTCGCTGTTCGCCGCGCGGTTCCTGCTCGGTGTCGGTGAAAGTCCGGCCCCCAGCACCGCCGCCAAGGTGGTGGCCACCTGGTTCCCGGTCCGCGAACGGGCCTTTGCCACCAGCATCTGGGATTCCGGCTCCCGGGTGGGTGCGGTCATCGCGCTGCCGATCGTCACGTTGATCGTCGCCTTCACGTCCTGGCACGCGGTCTTCATCATCATCGGTGTGGCCGGCCTGATCTGGGCTGTTGTGTGGTGGAAGATCTACCGCAGCCCCGAGGATCACCCGACGGCCAATGACGAGGAGCGGGCCTACATCCGGGGAGGCGGTGCCAGGAGCGAAGCGAACGACGACGCCGATGCAGCGAAGCTCCCCTGGCGCTCACTCTTCAAATACCGCACCATCCTCAGCATGATGTTCGGCTTCTTCTGCCTGAACAGCGCCATCTACTTCTTCATCACCTTCTTCCCGAGCTACCTCGTGAAGGAACGCGGCTTCGACCTGCTCAAGCTCGGCCTCTTCGGTGCCATCCCGGGCATCTGCGCGGTGGCCTTCGGCTGGCTGGCCGGCTACGTTGCCGACCGGGCCGTCCAGCGCGGGGTCTCGGTCACACGGGTCCGCAAGACCGCCATCGCCGGCGGTCTGATCGGCGGTTCGATCATTATGTTCGCCGCCGTGGTCCCCGAGGCATGGATGGCACTTGCCCTCCTGTCGGTGGCATACTCCAGCCTCACCGTCGCCGCCACCGGCATCTGGTCGCTCCCCGCGGACGTTGCCCCGAGCTCCCGCCACGTCGGATCCATTGGCGGGCTCCAGAACTTCGCCTCCAACCTGGCAGGCATCTTCACGCCGGTCCTGATCGGTGTCCTGGTGGACCAGACGGGATCCTATGTGGCACCGCTCGCGGTCATCGGATTGGTGTCGCTGGCCGGTGCGGCGAACTACCTGTTCGTCCTGGGCAAGGTGGAGCCGCTGAAGGTTCCCGCCTCCGCCGCGGCGTAGGCGAGCGCCAGGTTTCGACAAGCTCAACCACCGAGCGGACGACGGCGGGAGGTCCCGCCGTCGTCCGCTCGACGGTGCTGTGGCTTCTTAGAGTGCATCTACCTCCGTGTCCTCGCGCCCGTTGAGCCTTCTCGGATCGAGTCGATCGGGATTTCCAGCACGTTTTCGGCCTCGATCCAGACGCTCCGCGTGCCGAGCTGCTCGCTCAGCCGCTGCATCCGTTCGGCAATTTTCCGCGCGCTCCGACGTGCCAGCCGGGTCTGGAAATCGGTGATTGTCGTCGGATGCAGGCGTAGCTTGAGCGGTGCGCTTTCGCGGGCTTCCAACAGGAAGATGAATGACTGATCGTTGCGTTCTGCTGGGTCCACTGCGTAGTCATCCACGAAGTCGCCGGCGCTATAGATAATGGGCCGGTCCCTGTAGATCTCGACGCCGCGGAAAATGTGGGCCGAATGCCCGAACATGACGTCGGCCCCGGCATCTATCAGCGCCCGCGCCAGGCTCTGATGCGCGGCCGGGACAGCGGCCCCCCAGTTGGGGCCCCAGTGCGCCGAAACGATCAGCAGCTGGACGCGGCCCTTCGTCCGCCGGACCAGTTCCAGCAAATCCGTCACCCGCTGGTCACCGGCGTCCACGGGCACGTAATGGATCCCGGGAGACTGGGTGGTCGCCTCCCAGCCCGGTTCGTTGTCGGTAAAGGCAATGAAGCCGACCGCAGTTGGGCCCACCAGCCGGACTGCCGGCTGCCGGGCAGCTTCAGCGTCCATCCCAGCCCCGGCCCTGAGGATCCCGTGCCGATCGAGCGCCGGCAACATCTCCCGAAGCGCGTCAATCCCGTAATCCAGCACATGGTTGTTGGCCAGCGACACCACATCGATCGCCGCGGACGTCAGACTCTCTACGTTCTTGACGTCCGAGCGGAAGCGGAACGCTTTGCCCACCACAGGTGTTCCGCCGTCCGCCAGGACACATTCGAGGTTGGCGAACCTGATGTCCGCCTGCCGGAGGACTGGGCGGGTATCGCCCCAGGGATAGGCGGGATCGGCCACTTTCAGCTGCTCGTTCACCAGCCGTCCGAGCATGACGTCCCCCAGCAGTGCGATCCGCATGCTCCACCTCCACGTTGGCAGGGCCTTTTCTATCAGGATGGACCGCTTCGTGGTCTGGTGCCAGTTCGGTGTTCAATCCCAATGGCGCTGCGGCCGATGGCAGGACGCTCGTCGTCGGACGTTCGTTGTACCGCAAAAACTCTCGCTTGGTCCCGATTCTTGAGAGATAGTTGGAGCAGGCGGCCGTCGTCGTTCATTCCGTGCTGTTTGCTGGTTTGGACGGGGCCTGCGGCCGCTGTCCTGATGGGAACGTCGCGGCGATGGGCATTTTTGCGGACAGGGCTGATGCAGGGCGGCAGCTGGGGCTGCGTCTGGCGTATCTGCGTGCCCAGGACGCAGTTGTCCTGGGACTGCCTCGGGGCGGCGTTCCGGTAGCGTTCGAGGTTGCGGCGGCCCTTGACGCGCCGCTGGATGTGATCATCGTGCGCAAGCTTGGAGTACCGGTTCAGCCCGAACTCGCGATGGGAGCCATCGGGGAAGACGGCACCTACGCGCTCGACAAGCATGCCGTCTCATTCATGAAGGTCAAGCAGGAAGAACTGCGGGCCGTCGAAAGACAGGAACGGGCTCTGCTCGATGCCCGGGTGGCACGATTCCGGACAGGCCGGACCCGCATGGATCTGCATGGCCGCATCGCCGTCGTCGTCGATGATGGGATCGCTACCGGGTTAACTGCCCGGGTGGCATGCAGCATCGCGCGAAAGATGGGGGCTGCGAGAGTGATCCTGGCCGTTCCTGTTGCCCCTGCCGACACCCTCGCCACCCTGACGGAGCCGGACGAGGTGGTGTGCCTTGCCACGCCCCGGCAACTCACAGCTGTCGGCTACTACTACCGCAGCTTCTCGCCGACGAGCGACGACGAAGTCGTGTGGCTGCTCGACGCTGCTGCTGAGCGTCTGGAACGTGCGCGTTCGGCGGCCGGAAACCCTGGCCTCGATGTAGACGTGCAGATCCAATCGGATGGCGTGCGGCTCCAAGGACACATGCACCTTCCCGTGCCGGCTGCCGGAGTGGTGGTGTTCGCCCACGGCAGCGGCAGCGGCCGCCACAGTCCGCGAAACCGATTCGTAGCCTCGACGCTCCAGCGAGCAGGGCTGGGCACCTTGCTGCTTGACCTGCTCGGCCCCGGGGAAGAGCTCGACCGCGCGAACGTGTTCAACATCGAACTGCTTGCGCTCCGGCTGACCTCGGCAACGAACTGGCTTGGCAGCAGGCCGGACACGGCGTCATGCAGCGTGGGATTCTTCGGCGCGAGTACCGGAGCCGGGGCAGCCTTGTGGGCTGCGGCCGAACAGGGCGCACGGATCGGTGCCGTCGTCTCAAGGGGAGGCCGTCCGGACCTGGCCGGCGAGAGGCTGGCCCTTGTCCGCGCCCCGACGCTCCTGATTGTCGGCAGTGCGGATCACAGGGTCCTCGAACTCAACCGCCGGGCGAAAGCCCTGATGCGCTGCCCCAACCGGCTGGAGCTCGTCCAGGGAGCCTCCCACCTGTTCGAAGAACCTGGGACTCTGGAGGAGGCGGCGATTCTGGCCAGGGATTGGTTTGTGCAGTACCTGCTGCCAGGCCACGGTGGGCGGGCAGCCGAGGGCAGTGTCCCCGCCTGATCGCTCGCTCAAGCAAGAGGTGGACACATGTCTGGGCACAATATTGCAGGCAAGAAGGTTGCTTTCCTGCTGACCGACGGCCTGGAACAAGTGGAGCTCACGAGCCCATGGAACGCCGTCAAGGATGCCGGCGGAGAACCTACCCTCGTGGCCCCCAGAAGCGGAACGCTTCAGGGTTACAAGGGAACCGAGAAGGGCGAGACCTTTCACATCGACCGCTAGAACTCAAGGAGGCCCCGCCGTCGTCCGACGCTGTGCGATTCCCCTTAGTTGCTTGAGGGCGACGCGCTCAGGTAGCTCTTGACGCTGGCGCGCAGGGCCTCGGTGTGCTCGTAGATCTCCTCGAGGGAGGAAATCGGGACACGGGTTTCTTCCCTGTTGTCATCGAAGATCCCGATATACTTCTGCGTCCGGTTGAAGTGCAGGCGCGCGATCGGTTTGCGGTTGTTGTCGTCCAGCAGCACCGCGAAGTAGGACTTGGCATCGCGCTGGACAACGCGGGCCGGCTTGACCTCGCTGCAGACGATGGCGCGGACGATCTGGTAGCCCTCGATCTCCTCAAGGGTGGTCTCGAGGGCTTCGGCGTCGGCCAGGTCGGCTTCGGCCACCGGCGCGCTGGTGACACTTGCGGCCGCGACCTCAGTCTGTGGGAAGCCAGGGGCGCCGAGGGCTTTCTTCAGACGCTCGTTGACCTGGTCGTTAAGGAATTGCTTGGACGCTTTTGTCACCAGCGCCGTGAACTGCTCACGCACTTTCTGTGTGTACGCGCCGGGATAGACGCGGCCAGTGAGGAACTTGATCCATTCATCCTCCGGTTCCTTGAACTGCGCTGCCAGGGTCCGCTTCAACTCGCCGATGTACTTCAGTTCACCGGCGGCGTTGATGATCGAATCGAGGTCAAAGACGTCCTTGGACAGCTTCTGCAGCTCAGGGATCAAGGACTCATCGATGTCCGTGAGGTCCAGGACCAGGAACGGCTTCGCGTCCATCCGGTTCGGAGCATCGAGGTCCGTGAAGAACTGGTACAACTCGCCATTGGTGAGGATCGCTATGCGCGCGTTCGTCACGGCGAAATAGCGGAATAGCTGCGACGCGTGCTCGATTTTCACCGGCTCCGAGGACTTCTTGCACTCGATGAGGATCTGGACTTCGCCGTCCTTAACAATCGCGTAGTCGATCTTCTCGCCCTTTTTCAGGCCGACATCCGCGATGAATTCCGGCACGACCTCCATTGGATTAAAGACGTCGTAGCCAAGGATTGTTGAAATGAAGGGCATCACAAACGCATTCTTTGTTGCCTCTTCGGTCTGGATTACCTCTCGCTGCTGGCGCACCTTTGCTGCCAAAGCCGAGAGCTTTTCTGCAAACTCCATTTTTCCCCCTTGAAAAATTGATGGTGATGCTTACCGTAGCGCAGCGAGGAGCGAAGTTGATGAAACAACAAAATGTATCTGAGGTTGTCGTAAATTTCGCTCACGTAGCCGTTGGCCGCGTCACCGCCGGTGAGTCCCGGAGGCTGATGCTGGGGGTGGAGAATGATTCTATGAGGATCGAACTGCTCCACATCGACGAGTGCCCCAACCTTGCTAAGGCGCAGGAGCGACTGGAATCGGCCCTGACCGCCTTGGGACACAGCGATATTCCGGTGACCATACGACTCATGGAGTCCGCGCCCGATACGGCGGGCACGGGATTCGCGGGTTCCCCCACGATCACCCTCAATGGGTCCGACATTTTTCCGACCGGTGCCACTGCAGACGACCTGGCCTGCCGGATATACGCGACTCCAAGCGGGCTGGCGGGCCTTCCGACGATCAGCCAAATAACCGAAGCGCTCAAAAACAATGGACTCTGAAGCCACCTGCAGATGCTCCTGCTGCGGCAGGACGATGAGTCGCAAGAAGCTTCATGCACTCGGCACCGAACCCGCCTACATTTGCCGGCGCTGCGGTTTATGGGTTGCCCTCCGGCTTCGGCCAGACAACCCAGAACGCATTGGCTGACTTGCCGACTAAAAGCGATCTGCGCTTAGGTCAGGTCCTCCACGCCGGCAGCCCGGTCGGCGGCCGCACCTGTTGAGATCCCGGTCAGCGTGCCAATGTAATCCAGCGTCTTGGGACTGACGTGCCGCACCTCCGCCAAGGCTTCCCGAAGGGCGGCACCTTTGGCGTGATTCTCGAGCGTGCCGCGGAGTTCCGCTACCGTTTCGATGCCCTCACGCTCGAACACTTGCGTGATGTCCTCTACTTGGGCCAGGCGGCCAGGCGACGGCCAGTCGATAACTTCCGAGAGCTTCCCCGTATCCAGGTGCTGCCGGAATCCACTGGTCGTGGCGGCATCCGGCCATTCCGCGACCATGGCTTCGACGCGAGGCTTGACGGTTTCGTTGTAGTTCTGCCGGCGCTGGAGCGTGGCATCGACAATGATGGCACCGATGTGGTCCCAGCCGCGGCTGGCTTCGGTAGAGGCGTCTGTGCCGGGTGAGTCCATTGGCGCCGGAGTATTGGCAGCATCGTTATCGGTAGTCATACCTGAATACTTCCACGTGCCGCGCGACGGCGGGGCCTCGCGCCGTCGTTCGTGGCGCCATCCCGGCACGATGCGGTGTCTCAGTCCGAGGAGGCGGGGCCGGCGGGACAGCGGGGACGATAGTATCCCGGCGGAGAAATGATCCGGGGCGGTTGCATTGATCGCCAAGGGCCGGCTTCCATTTTGGCCATACGCCCCGAAACCGTTCTCGCTTAAATGTCAGACCCTCACTAGATGATGGAGACATGGGAAACGCGGCGGTGGCGAAGGCATATGCGGACATCATTGCTGCCATTGCTGTGCTGAATTCCGTACTGAACGGGGCTGTCGGGTCCGGTTCTGTGGTGTCATCGGAGGCTGATCCTTTGCGTGGCCTGGAGGATACGTGCCTGGACATCCTCTCCGGCGCCGCGGGAGTGGAGGCGCGGATGGCTGCCCTGAAGGCCCGGGCCGCAGTGGAGTATGCGGACACCGCCCAAGCCATCGCTTCGCCAGGTGCCCCGGTGCAGGCGCAGGAGATGGCGGTGACCGCGGAGGTCGCGTGCGCGCTGACCATCGGCGAACGGGCTGCGGGGGCGTTGCTGAACCAGTCACAAATGCTCACGACTGCCTTGCCGCTGACGCTGTCCGCTCTGCAAGCGGGCACTATTTCGTGGCAGCACGCGCGGGCCATGGTGGATGAAGCCGCAACCCTTGACCCGGCCGGGGCCGCAGCTCTGGAGGCCCACTTTTTGGACCCGGAAGCGCCGAACCCCGCCCGCGGCTGTCCTGCAGGGGAAATGCCGGCGTCCCGGTTCCGTCACCAGGCACGCACGTGGCGCGAACGCCACCACACCGAGAGCATCGAGAAGCGCCACGCCAAAGGCGTCCTGGACCGCCGGGTCGAGTACGCCCCGGATCAGGACGGGATGGCCTGGCTCTCGGCCTACCTCCCCGCGGACCAGGCGGCAGCAATCTGGAACCGGACCACCGCGATCGCCCGCGGTCTGCAGGGCCCGGACGAGCCCCTGACCCTCACACAGCTCCGGGCCGACATCTTCGCCGCCGCCCTCCTCGGCGGCGGGAACCCCGCAGAACATGATCCCGGGCAGGTTCCGCCGCCCCGGGCCCTCGTGATGGTGACGGTCCCGGTGTTTTCCCTGCTCGGCGCCACCGAGGAACCGGCGATGCTTGACGGCTACGGCCCGATCCCGGCCTCGATGGCCCGGGACCTCGTGGCGAACGGGGCCGATTCGTTCTACCGGGTCCTGGTTGATCCCCGGGACGGGGCACCCCTGGAGATCGGCCGGGCCAACTACCGTCTGACCACGGCCATGCGGAACTGGCTCCGGCTACGCGACGGCCAGTGCCCCTTCCCAGGCTGTTCCAACCATTCACTGGACAACGAAGCAGACCACATCCTCGCCTGGGACAAGGGCGGAACCACCGGCGTCTCGAATTTGGGTCAACCCTGCCCCAAACATCACCGCCTGAGACACACCAGCGCCTGGCAACCCACACCAGCCACAAAGAATGAACCACCTGGCTGGATATCGCCCACTGGCCGGCACTACAAGAGCGAACACCAGGACTGGGAACCACCACACTGGCCAAAAGAACCAAAATCGGAAGCGCGCAGGAACGGGCACTGGCTCCCCACGCCGCGCGAAGGTTGCGGCGATCCGGATTTTGTTCACATCGGGCTGTCTCTTGGAGAGAACGGCGTGGAACGGTTCCTCCATTCCACCGCCTGACGGGTGCCTAAGAGCAGCGTGCGCCTGCACCTTGCGCAGTGCTGGCCTCAGCCTGCCTCCGGGTTTCCGCCGCCGGTGATCTCAACCCCGGAGCCCGACAACCCGCTGCGCGCCAGAGGCAAGCGGACGACGGCGGGACGTCCCGCCGTCGTCCGTTACACCCGAACTTGCGCCTTCCCGACGCCGGCTCACGGTGGGACGATTTCAGTATGAGTGAGAAGATCGCTGACGGCGTGCAGGATCACGGCCCGCACCAGCACGCCCATGCCGCTCCGACAACGCAGCAAATGCGGACCGTAGGTCAACGCCGCCGGGAGGCGGAGGAGAAATTGGAGCACCACCTCCAGGAGGCTCGCCAGAAAGACGATGCGCATCACCATGCGGAGGCTCAACCCGAAGGAACCGGGCCGGTGGACAGCGAGGGCGAAGGACCCCTAGAAGGGTCCCCCGAGGAGAAGTGATCAGGGGGCACGCTGCTTAGGGGACCCGCAGGACCACGTTGCCCCGCTTGCGTCCGGTGTCCACGAAGCGGTGGGCCTCGACGACGTCGGCCAGGTTGTAGGTCCGGTCGATGACTGCCTGGTACGTGCCCTCCTCCGCGAGGTTCACAAGGTAGGCGACGTCGTCGGCGGTGTACGTGAGCTTGAGGCCGCCGAAAGTGACCAGCTTGCCGCTTCGGCGGCTCTGTCCTCGCGCGCCGAGCATGCCCTTGAGGTCGGCGATGACCAGGAGCAAGGCACCTCCCGGGGCGATACTCCCTTGCGCCCTCGCGAACGGAGCGTTCCCCACACAGTCCATCACGACGTCGTACGTTGTGCCGTCTGCGGTGAAATCCGCTGCGGTGTAGTCGATGAAGCTGTCCGCGCCGAGTGATTCCACCAGTTCCCTGTTCGCCCCGCTGCTCACGGCGGTGACGTGGGCGCCGAGGTGCTTGGCCAGCTGGATGGCGGCCGTTCCCACGGCTCCGGAGGCGCCGTTGATAAGAACAGTGTCGCCGGTCTTGACGGCCGCCAGGCTCAGGAACGTTTTCGCCGTGAGTCCGCCGAAGAGCAGCGTGACTGCCTCCTCGAAGTTCATGTTCCGCGGCTTGGCGGCGATCGGCCCGTCCGCCGGGAGCGACACGTACTCGGCATGCCCGCCAAACCGGGCGCCGAGCATCGCAATAACCTCATCGCCGGGCCGGAACGTGGTCACGCCCTGGCCGACGGACTCCACCACGCCGGCCACATCCATGCCGAGGACCCGGGTCCGCGGGCGGAAGAGGCCGAGGGTCAGGGCCGTGAGTGCCACAAGTCCCTTGGGGACATTGCGGCTGCGGACGCGGTGGTCGGCGACGCTGACCGTGCTGGCCATGACTTTGATGAGCACCTCTCCGGCGCGCGGAGCGGGCTGTGCGATCTCCTCGACGCGGACCACGTCCGGCCCGCCGAACCGGCGGTAGGTCGCGGCTTTCATGGTCCGGGCTCCCGCGGCTGTAGCGGCCGCCGGCTGGCTTGGGTTCATGGTTTGGCTCCTCGATATTCCATGAGGTGTACGACGTACACCTATCTGATGGGACTGACATTAGGTGTACTTAGTACACTTGTCAATGGAAGATGTTTGCAGCGTCGGAAGCAGGGAACAGTGGCTCAGCGGATTGCCGTGGAACGCCGGCCGCGGTTGAACCGGGATCGTGTGCTGCAGGCGGCCGTCTCCCTCGCTGATGAGGTGGGGAGCGGCCCGCTGAGCATGCGCCGCCTCGCCCAGGAGCTCGACGTTGTGCCCATGGCGCTGTATAAACACGTGGCCAACAAGGAGGAGCTCCTCGACGGCATGGTGGACGTGGTCATCGGCGAGATTGACCCTCCCGTTGCCGGTGCTGACTGGAAGAGCGCCGTGCGGCTGCGGGTGCTGTCTGCAAGGCGGGTGCTCCAGCGCCACAAGTGGGCCAGGCGCGTCCTGGAAACCCGCACCAACCCGACCCCCGCCGTCCTGGGCTACATGGACTCGTTCATCGGCATGTTCTTCGCCGGGGGCTTTTCCGTAGACCTCACGCACCACGTGATGCATGCCATCGGAAGCCGGATGTGGGGTTTCACGCAGGAACTGTTCGACTCCACGGCCACTTCCGATGGCGACGCTCCCGCGCCGGTGGCACCGGAAGTCCAGGCCGCCGTGTACCAGGAAATGTCCGCCAGCTACCCGAACGTCCTGCAAGTGGCGACTGCTGCCAGCCACGATGACGGCTCGGTAGTCGGCAGCGGCTGCGACGACCAGTTTGAATTCGAGTTCGCCCTGGACCTCCTCCTCGACGGCATCGAACGGCTGCACCAGCGGGACTGGACCGCCAGGGGTGCCCGACTCGAGCGGGGATGACCGGGAGCGGACGACGGCGGGACCTCCCGCCGTCGTCCGTTTGCGCCTGTGGGTATCATCGGAACACCCGTCCCTTTGAGAGTGGAGTTACTCATGCAGCTCGGCGCTTTTTCGATCAGCCTCACCGTCAAGGACATCGCGGCCTCAGCGGCGTTCTACGAGAAACTGGGCTTCAGCAGGTTCGGTGGCGACATCACACAGAACTGGCTGATCCTCAAGAACGGCGAGACCGTTATTGGCCTCTTCCAGGGGATGTTTGAGAAGAACATGCTGACGTTCAACCCGGGCTGGAGCCAGAACGCGGAAGCGCTGGACTCCTTCACCGATGTGCGCGACCTCCAGCGGGAACTCAAGGCCGGGGGCACGGAGTTCGTGTCCGAGGCCGATGAGGCGACCACCGGGCCGGGGAGCTTTATTGTCGTGGATCCGGACGGCAACCCGGTGCTGGTGGATCAGCACGTCTGACTAGGGCAGCCGCGACGCCCGCAGCAGTGTGGCCTCGCCGGCCCGTTCGGGCTCCAGCGGCACCGGGCTGACCAGCACTGCCGGTCCGCGGTGCAGGACGCCGTCGGACAACACCCGGCAACGCACACCGCCGCGCCCGCGCATCGCTTTGTGGGCGCCCGGGGCGAGCATCTCATCCATCCAGACGCAGGGGTGGGCGGGCCGCCCGGCCGTAAGCCGCACCAGGTCTCCCTGGGATTCCAGGGCAAAGTCGTGCCCCAGGAGCGGAGCCAGGTGGGCGCCTCGGAGCACAACGTTGCGCCGGGTCAGGAGCGGGTCCAGCTGTGCGGTCCCCAGCTCCGCAGCGATGGCCTCGAGTGACTCGATCGAGAACAGCGTGACTGCGGCGTCCATATGCGCGGCCTTGCCGAAAAACCGATCCCCAACGATGCCCTTGCCCGCCACGAACTCCACCCGCCCGGCATCCGTCGTGGGGACATCCGCGGCACCCTCGCGGGCCCGGCCGAAGTAGGCGTGCACCGGCGACACCAGGAGATGCAGGACCTCCACGCCGTACCGATAGGTTTCAGTCATGCCACAAAACTACTCCGCCGCGCGGGGGCTTAAGTGTCCGTTCGCGCAGTGGGGAACGGCTCCAAACGCCAGCGGACGACGGCGGGATGTCCCCGCCGTCGTCCGCTCGCCTTACTGCTATGCGGGGAGATCGCGCCTTTCGTGTGTCTGCCCGTAGGGGACATCGCGGCTGACGGCGACCGTGTAGTCGGTGTAGCTGTGCTGGGTGACCAGGATGCCGTGGCGGCTTTCCCTCATGGCGTGTTCGCGGGCCATTTCCACGGCGGTGTTGAGGTCGTTTTCGACCGTGTCAGGATCATGGGCTGTGATTG
This sequence comes from Pseudarthrobacter sp. NIBRBAC000502772, assembly GCF_006517235.1. Taxonomy (NCBI): domain Bacteria; kingdom Bacillati; phylum Actinomycetota; class Actinomycetes; order Micrococcales; family Micrococcaceae; genus Pseudarthrobacter; species Pseudarthrobacter sp. NIBRBAC000502772. Next base: position 4,607,973 of record NZ_CP041188.1, on the reverse strand, counting down.
CCAGGACAAGGTCAGAGTGGCGCTTGATCATGGTGGTCTCTTTCTCGGCGGGATCCCGGGACTCTGGGGAGGCACAGGCTTCCGGGGCCGGGCGTACCCGGGGAGGCGGAAAGCGGTGGTTCCAGAGGGGTTGCCCGGCATCTCTGATGGGGCGGTGGCCGGCCGAATTGTCCGGCGGGCTGGATCGGCGGAAGCATTTGTTCCTGCGGATCTGTAGCCAGTGTGCCTGAGGCGGTGGCCCCGGGGCAATAGGCACGCCGAAAAAATCGGGGGAACCCAGCGAAACGTCAGAGTACGACGGCGGGAGGTACCGCCGTCGTACGCGCCTGGCCCAGGCCTGTTCTGGCCTAAGCCTGGACCAGCAGGCCGGTGGCGAACATCAGGCCCATTCCCAGGACGACGCCTGCGCCGGTGAGCGGGGTGAAGGTCTTGCCCGCGGGGTCCTTGAGCATTGGCAGGAGTTTGACGGCCACCTGGGCGACGGCCCCGGCTCCGATGCCGAGCAGGAAGGCTGAAAGGGCCGGCTGGTACACGGTCGCTCCGAGGAGGGCGCCGGCGGCCGCGGGCGCTCCTGCGATGAGTCCCAGGATTGCCAGGCGGCCCAGGCCAGGGGGCTGCTTGGCAAGCGGGGTAACGATCGCCAGGCCCTCGGTGGTGTTGTGGATGGCGAAGCCGACGATCAGGGACGCGCCCAGGGCGAGCGAGCCCACCGCGTACGCGGATCCGATAGCGAGGCCTTCGCCGAAGTTGTGCAGGCCGATGCCGATGGCGATCAGCAGTGCCAGACGCTGGGGCGCCAGACGCTGGGGCGGCAGGGCTGAAGGTTGGTGGGCGGTAGTCGAGTTCTGGTGCCGGCGCATCCACGCATCCGTTCCCTCGAGGATGAGGTAGGCGGTCACGGCGCCGAGGAAGACGACCATGGGGCCGCCGAACGCGCCGCTGCCGGCCACGAGTCCCACGGCTTCGAGGGTCGCGTCGATGGCCAGGAAGGCCAGCAGCCCGACGGTGACTCCCAAGAGGACGCGGACCCAGGACGCGGACGAACGGCGCACGAACGGCATCCACAGCATTCCCAGGGCCACGGGTATCACGCCAACATAGATCCCCATGAGCAACATGAGTCCGAAGAAGGAGCTGCCGCGCTCCGGACTCAGGGCGGCCGCGTCAATAACCGCCGGGATCTTGCCGCCGTTCGAGGTCACCAGCGCCACCTCGTAGGGGTCACCTTCCACCCAGTTGTAGATGATGGTGAGGGTGGTGGACTCCAGCGGCGCCATGGTTTCCCGGGTCTGCGTGAACACGGCGTAGTAGTCCGAGACATTGACCTGCGCGATGGACACCGGATCCGGTCCCTCGTTCCGGACGGTGATGGCGATCTGTCCGGCCGTCAGGCGGACGTCTTCGACGGCGACCTCCTCCTTCGGCGGAACACCCTCGGAGAGTTTGTTGAGACCGGGTGCGTTGAGCAGGGTGAACAGCCCCAGCAGCATGGCGATCAGGACCAGCGGCCCAATGCCGAGCAGCCACCGAGGGACCGGCGGCCGCCTGTGGGGTGCTGCGGCCAGGGCGTCAGCCGACTTTTCGTCAAGGCTCATGATGGGCTCACCTCGAAGAAACCCATCCAGCCCAGTTCAGCGAACTCGGTCTTGTGGGCGTGGAACATGTACTTGCCCGGGTACGGGAAGCGGATCTCCACAATGCCCCGCTGGCCCTGTACCTGGGAGATGGTGTCCGTGAACTCAGCGGGAGTCAGCATGGTGCCGGTGGGGTAGTAGTGGAAGAAGTTCCCGTGCACGTGGAAGGAATTGATCGGATCGTATTCGAGGACGTTGATCAGGTGGATCCGGACCAGCTCGTGCTGCCTGACCTGGACAGGGAAGTCCATGAAGTGGAAGGGCAGCCCGTTGACGGAGTAGAACTCGTTGTCGTCGCCGCCGTCGGTGTTGTAGCCGTTCATCACCATGACCATCTCGTTGTCGGCTTTCGGCCGGCCTTCCTTGGGTTCGATGATGAAGCCGCCGTAGAGGCCCTTGGCGATGTGCGGGGCCAGCGGTGACTGGTGGCAGTGATAGAGGTGGGTGCCGAACGGGGTGGCATCGAATTCGTAGGTGAAGCTTTGGCCCGGGGCGATGGACCCGGCGCCGATCCCCGGGGTGCCGTCCATCTCTGCCCGGTGGATCCCGTGGAAGTGGATGGTGTGGAGGTGTGCGCCAGCGTTGGTGAAGTGGATCCTGAGGGCGTCGCCTTCCTGCGCCCAGAGGGTCGGACCGGGGATCCGGCCGTTGTAGCTCCAGCCCGGGAACGTCACGCCCGGGGCGATCTCGAAATCTTTGTCCACCGCGACGATGTCCCACTCCCGGAGGGTGCGGCCGTCCGGAAGAGTGCTGGTTTTCCCCCGGTCAAAATCGTGCAGGATCGCGGTTGGGTCGATCCCGGCGCGCTCCGGCGGGACGGACCCGCCGGCGAAGCCTGCGTGACCGGCATGGTTCGCCAGGTGGCCGGAGTCCGTGCGGGACGAACCAGCGCCTGCCGCAGAGGAACCGTCCGTGGTGGTCTTCGCCGCCTGACCGGAGACCGTGCCGTGCCCGGCATGGTGCCCGGGATCCTTGGAGTCCAACGGCACCCATCCGACCAGCGCAGGCGCCGCGGCGAAAGCCGCCGCTCCTGCGAGCATGGCACGGCGCGTCGGCATCGTCTTTCCTTTGGTTTTCGGCGTGCCGTCCATTTTATCTCCATTGATCAAACACTTTTGTTAGGCCAGTCTAACATTCATGTTCGGCTGGTAATATGGGGATATGACCGTCTCCGAGCTGACAGCTTCCGCGCAGGACTACCTGAAGATGATCTGGTCCTCAACGGAATGGGCAGAGGCTCCCATCACTGTTGGCGCCATGGCCGAGCGGATGGCGGTCAAACCGTCAACCGTTTCGGACGGCATCCGTCGGCTGGCAAAGCAGGGCCTGGTCACTCATGCCCCCTATGGCAGCATCGAGCTGACGCCCGCCGGCCGGGCACACGCCGTCGAAATGGTGCGCAGGCACCGCCTCCTGGAAACATTCCTCGTACAGATTCTGGGATACGGCTGGGATGAGGTGCACGACGAGGCCGAGATCCTTGAGCACGCCGTTTCCGACACCATGATCCGGCGCATCGACGAGAAGCTTGGCCACCCCACGAGGGATCCCCACGGAGACCCCATCCCCTCGGGGGATGGGCTGCCCCACCCGCCGCAAGGGGATCCCCTGACATCCGTGGAACCGGAACAGACGGTCACCATCACCAGAATCTCGGACGCGGACCCGGACATGCTCCGGTACTTCACCCAGCTCGGGCTGGGACCGGACACCCGGCTCCAAGTCTTGGCACACCGCCCGTATGCTGACGTGACCACGATTCGGGTTGGGGACCGCGACGTTGATCTGGGCCCCTCCGCAGCAGAATCCATCTGGGTAGTGGCAAATTAAAGGGCCCTCCGGACGGCGTTCCGGGTTGGCCCGTCTATGCCCGCCGTGCCCTGCACCACAGCGCCCTGGCCGTGCGTAAAGATAGAGTGTCACGGTGAAGATTGCCCTGGCTCCCGACGGCGCCGAACTGGCGTGGGTCGAAGAAGGGCAGGGCGAGCCCCTCCTTCTGGTCGCCGGCCAGGCAACGGCCATGGACGGCTGGGGACCAACAGCCAAGGCCCTCGCTGAGCATTTCCGCGTTATCCGCTTCGACCACCGGGGGATCGGCGGGAGCAGCAATGGCGACGCCGGCCGCTACACCACGAGGCTCCTTGCCGCCGACGCTGTTGCAGTCCTCAAAGCGGCGAACGTCGAGTCGGCACACGTGTACGGCCACTCCATGGGCGGGCGGGTGGCCCAATGGCTCGCGATCGACCATCCGCAGAGTGTTTGCACGCTGATCCTTGCCGCGACCAGCGGGGGCAAGCTGCCCGGAGCCGAGCCCACCAAGGACGCCATGGAAGCTCTGGTCAGCGGCGACATGGTGCGCCTCGAGCCCCTCTTCTTCGCACCGGAATGGGCTGCGGACCGCCCGGAGGCAACACACACCTTCTTCAATTCGCGGGCCACGGCCTGGGCCAAAGCACGCCACTTCCGCGCCAGCCGGGACCACGACGCATGGAGCCAGCTCGGCTCCATCGAATCTCCCACCCTCATCCTCCACGGCACCGATGACGCTCTGACGCCCATGCCAAACGCCCTCCAGCTGCACCGGCACATCCGCCGCTCCACGCTGGTCAAGGTCCCGGGCGCCGGCCACGGCCTCCACCTGGACCGCCCGGAAACCATTCAGTGGATCCGGCAGTTCATCGCCGCTAAAGCACCCCTCTGAAACAGAGAGCGGACGACGGCGGGAGGTCCCGCCGTCGTCCGCTCCTCGGCGGTGCGCGGATTCAGGAGCTAAAGATTTCCTTGGCTACCGCGATGGAACAAGCTGGGCGGAGGCGTCTGCGGTGGGCTAGATTTTGAGCAGCCCGGTGCGCTGTAGCCAGGATTTGATGTCCGGTCCGGCATCCTGGACCTCCTCGCCCCGCACTGCCAGTCCCTCGCCGATCCGGCGGGTCTGCCCGGCCGGAGCTCTCTGCGCCTGCGCAGGGCTGGAGTTCAGTTGATTGCCTCGATGCCCAGCCGTTTGAGTTCTTCAAGGTGGTCCCGCATGTTCTGAAGCACCTCGGGGGAATGGGGCTGCCAATCCAGGATCTCGTCAACTACCCGCAGGGGCTCCTGGGTACGGTATGACCTCGTCGGGTTGCCCGGGAACCTCTTGTCCGTCAGATGAGGATCATCCTCGAAGGGGCCTGTGGGTTCCACCCGGTAGATCCGGCCTGGTCCCTCGCCCACCCCGAGTTCCGCTCCCCAGGTGGCCGCATCCAACGTCGCGGTCAGGTAGATGTAGTTCGCCGTCTTTCGCTCCCCGAAATTCGAGGCATAGCCGGGTTTCAGCAAGTCCCCGGGCTTCAGTTCGGCTTTGGTGCCGTGGTAGAAGGGCCCGGGATCTTTGGCCTGCGGCGACGTTGGTTCCTTCTCCATGCGGCCTCCTCGAAATTTGGCTTTCACTCTAGCTCGCCGATGGCTTTGGACGCGTCGGAAGTGCTCAGCCCTGCACCCGTTGGCGGTAGCTCCGGGGTGTCTCGCCGGCGTCGTTGAGGAAATGCCGGTTGAAGTTGGACAGGTTCGAAAACCCGACTTCGTAGCAAATGTCCGAGATGGGTTTGTCGCTGCGCTCCAGCAGCCGCCGTGCATGGGCCAACCGGAGTTTGCGGACCAGATCGCTGAAGTTTTGGCCGGTGGCGCGCTTGAAGTATTTCGAGAAGGTTGGTTCGGACATTCCCACCAGGGCCGCCGCCTCGGACATCTTGACGCTGCCGGCGTGATTGCCGAACACATACTCCAGGACGATGTCCACCACGGCCGCGGCCTGTCCGTCCAGCTGTGGCCTGAACCATTCGTCCGCAAGGTAGCGCCGGTCCTGCAGTGGTGACTGCGCAAGAATGGCGAACAGTTCCACCAGGTGGTGCAGCCGTCCTAACCCGGTGGACGTGCCCATCGCTTCGATGGAGGCGGCCGCATCCCGTGCCGTGCGTCCGAGGAACTCGATCCCGCGGGCGGACTGTTCCAGCAGGGGCTCGATCTCGGCCAGCTCCGGAACCAACGCCGCGGTCTGCTCCACCCACTTTCCATCGAACTGGATCAGGGCGTCCCTGCCTTCAATGACCTCGCCGGGCTCGAGGTCGCTGACCCAGTCGTGGGGCAGTCCTGATCCCACCAGGGACACGTGCCCTGCCTCGAATGTGCCGATATGGTCCCCGACGATGAACTTGCCAGTGCCCTTCCTGATCAGGTGGATCTCGTACTCGGGATGGTAGTTCCAGCGGGCCGCCGCGGTGGGATAGTCATGCTCATGCCACCGGACAGAATGGTTCGGATCCGGCGGTACGACCTCGCGGCTGGCACGCATACCCAGTAGTCTTTCGGCGAGCCTGGCCGATGCCCCGTCGCTGGGATCTGCAGCGCTCATAGTGGTTCTCCAGGGATCCGGGTTCATGAAATATGGACAGCGCCGTTGGCGCCTTCCCACAGTAGCGCCTGCGCACGGAAAGCCGGTAGGGAAAATTAGTATCAGAAACTGGCATCCAGGGCGCTAGTTGTGCCCTACCCCACACGCCTAAAGTTGAGGAATACCAGCCCGGCACATCGAAATCCCGATGACCGGACCCCCCAGGCCGAGTACGTCGATACCGCAGTCGACGCGAGCTGGTTGTGTACCCCCTGAAGAACAAAGGAGTCCTCAATGCGCCCAAAAATGCGCGCTGCCGCGATTGCCGCCGGCGCCCTGTGCGTGGCCCTTAGCGCCTCGGCCTGTGCCGGCGCCGGCGGAGGCAATTCCGCCGGAGACCCCAACAGCATCAACGTCCTGATGGTGAACAACCCCCAGATGGAGGACCTGCAGCGGCTCACCGCCGATAATTTCACCAAGGAAACCGGCATCAAGGTCAACTACACGATCCTGCCGGAGAACGACGTCCGCGCCAAGATCAGCCAGGAGTTCTCCAGCCAGGCCGGCCAGTACGATGTAGCCTCGCTGTCGAACTACGAGATCCCGTTCTACTCCGCCAATGGCTGGCTCGCACCGCTGGACAACGTAGCCAACGATGCCGGCTTTGACCAGGACGACATCCTGCCGGCGTACACGGCCTCGCTTACCGGAGAGGACGGCAAGCTTTACGGCGAACCGTTCTACGGCGAGTCCTCCTTCCTGATGTACCGGAAAGACATCCTGGAGGCCAAGGGCCTGACCATGCCGGAGAAGCCCACCTGGGATGAAGTCGCGGCAATAGCGGCGCAGGCCGACGGTGCTGCTCCGGGGATGAAGGGGATCTGCCTGCGCGGCCAGCCGGGCTGGGGCCAGGTCTTCGCACCGCTGACCACCGTGGTGAACACGTACGGCGGCACGTGGTTCGACAAGGATTGGAATGCACAGGTCAACAGTCCGGAGTTCACGGCAGCGGTGGAGTTCTACACCAAGCTGGTCCGCGAACACGGTGAGGCAGGAGCCGCGCAGGCGGGCTTCACCGAGTGCCTGAACAACATGAGCCAGAGCAAAGTGGCCATGTGGTACGACGCCACGTCGGCCGCAGGCGCCCTGGAAGCCGATACGTCACCGGTGAAGGGGAAGATCGGCTACGCCCAGGCCCCGGTCAAGGAAACCAAATCCTCCGGCTGGCTCTGGACCTGGTCATGGGCTGTGCAGGCGGCCTCAAAGAAGCAGGACGCGGCGGGGAAGTTCATCGCCTGGGCCAGCTCGAAGGACTACGAAGCACTCGTGGCGTCCAAGCTCGGCTGGGCAAAGGTTCCCTCCGGCAAGCGCATCTCCACCTACGAGAACAAAGAATTCCAAAAGGCGGCGCCGTTCTTCGAGGCCGAACGCTTCGCCATTGAGAACGCCGACCCGAAGAACCCTGGCACGCAGGAACGTCCCGCCGTCGGCATTCAGTTCTTCGGTATCCCGGAGTTCGCCGCCTTGGGCACCAACGTCTCCCAGGGCGTCAGCTCCGCCATCGCGGGCCAGGGCACTGTGGCCGACGCACTGGCCAAGGGCCAGGAAGCCGCCCAAAAAGTCGGCAATAAGTACAAGTAGCAATGACCGAACAGCAGGAGAACCTCATGACTACCGCAACGGCGCGCATCTCCCGCCCGGGACACCACGCAGCCAAACCTCAAAGAGACACCCGGTCGCGGGAACGCGCCCTGGCCTGGGCCCGGCGTGCACCGCTGCTTCCGGCCCTGATCTTCCTCATTCTTGTCACCCAGCTTCCGTTCGTGGTGACGCTGATCATCTCGTTCCTGAACTGGAACAGCCTGAGCCCTGACAAGACGGCCTTCGCCGGCGTGGAAAACTACGTCACGGTCCTCACCGATCCGGACCTGCGCCAGGCCATCTTCACCACCATCCTCCTCACCGTCTCGGTGGTCCTGGCCAGCCTGGTCGTCGGGCTGGGCCTGGCCCTGCTGCTGGACAAGAAGTTCATCGGCCGCGGACTGGCACGGACGCTGCTGATCGCACCGTTCCTGGTGGTGCCCGTCGCCGCGGCCCTCATCTGGAAGCACGCCTTGCTCAACCCCACCTACGGGCTGATCAACGGCATCCTGACCTGGCTCTGGTCCCTCTTCGGCAGCACCACAGCGCCCCAGCTGGACCTGCTGTCCCAGGCCCCGATGATGGCCGTCATCGTGTCCCTGGTCTGGCAGTGGACGCCCTTTATGATGCTCATCCTGCTCGCGGGCCTGCAGTCACGTCCCATGGACACTGTGGAGGCGGCCCAGATGGACGGCGCCACACCGTGGGCGATCTTCCGCCACCTCACCCTGCCGCACCTGCGCCAATATCTGGAGCTGGGCGGTCTGCTCGGCGCGATCTACATCGTGCAGAACTTCGACGCAGTCTTCACCCTTACCGCAGGCGGGCTGGGCACCGCCAACCTGCCGTACGCCATCTACCAGACGTTCTACTTCGCCAACGAATACGGCCTGGCTTCCGCCGCCGGCGTCGTAGTGGTCATTGGCACCATCATCGTGGCCACTTTTGCCCTCCGCACCGTCTTTTCGCTCTTCAAGAAGGAGGCAGCACGATGAGCACACTCACTCCTGCCGCACCCCGTGAGTCGGGCCAGGCCCGTTTCACATCACTCGCCGCACGCGCCACCGGACCACTCCGGCGAGGCAAGTCGCGCATGGACCCCACCCGCAACAACACCGCCGCGGGCCTGGCGGCCTGGCTGCTCGCACTGCTCTTCGCCGCCCCTGTGATGTGGATGATCCTCACGTCCTTCCACTCAGAAACGGACGCCGCCACGAACCCGCCGTCCATAGCTGCGAACCTCACCCTGGACGCGTACCGGGAGTTCTTCGGCGAAACATCCGGCGTCAGCCCTTGGCCGGCGCTGATCAACTCCGCCACAGCCTCCATCCTGTCCACAGTCCTCGTGCTGGTCCTGGCCATACCTGCGGCCTATGCCCTGTCCATCCGGCCGGTGAAGAAGTGGACAGACGTGATGTTCTTCTTCCTCTCCACGAAAATGATGCCGGTGGTGGCTGCGATCCTGCCCCTCTACCTCTTCGCCAGGACGGTCGGGGCCCTGGATAACATCTGGTTCCTGATCCTGATGTACACGTCCATGAACCTCCCGATCGCGGTCTGGATGATGCGGTCATTCCTCGCTGAAGTTCCGGTCGAAATGCTCGAAGCCGCCCAGATCGACGGCGCCGGGCTGCTCCTCACGCTTCGCAAGGTGGTGGCACCCGTCGCGATGCCCGGCATCGCCGCGACCGCCCTGATCTGCTTCATCTTCAGCTGGAACGAACTGCTCCTGGCCCGGGTCCTCACCGGCGTGGTGGCGGGAACGGCGCCCGTCTTCCTGACCGGCTTCGTTTCAGGCCAGGGCCTCTTCCTGGCGAAGGTCTGCGCGGCCGCCGTCGTGATCTCCCTCCCGGTGCTGTTCGCCGGGTTCGCCGCCCAGGACAAGCTCGTCCAGGGCCTGTCCCTCGGCGCCGTGAAATAACGGGTTCAGGCACCCGGCCCTCCACTTCCGAATTCCCGAAAGGACCACTCCGATGACAACACCCACCGCCCAGTCCACCACCCTGGCCCCCGCTGACCTGCCGGCAACGATGCGCGCCTCCGTCCTGAAGCGTCAGGGTGACATGGTGATGGAAACCCTGCCCCTTCCGCAGCTCGACGCAGACCAGGTCCTGGTGCAGGTGGCCGCCGTCGGCGTCTGCGGCAGCGACGTCCACTACTACGAGCACGGCCGGATCGGCGACTACGTGGTGGACCACCCGTTGATCCTGGGCCACGAACTCTCCGGCCGGATCGCCGCCGTCGGAAGCGCCGTTGACCCGGCCCGCATCGGCAACCGCGTCGCCGTCGAACCCCAGCGCCCCTGCCGCACCTGCAAGCAGTGCAAGGCCGGACGCTACAACCTGTGCCCGGACATCGAGTTCTACGCCACCCCGCCGATCGACGGCGCCTTCGCCGAGTACGTCACCATCCAGTCCGACTTCGCCTACGACATCCCGGACGGTGTCAGCGACGAGGCGGCGGCCCTCATCGAGCCGCTCTCCGTGGGCCTCTGGGCCTGTGAGCGTGCAGAGATCAAGCCGGGCAGCCGGGTCCTGATCGCCGGCGCCGGCCCGATCGGAATTATCGCCGCCCAGGCCGCACGCGCGTTCGGCGCCACGGAAATCTACATCACTGACATCGCCGAGGACCGGCTCGCGTTCGCGCTCGAACACGGCGCAACGCACGCGCTGAACGCCAGGACGGACAGTGTGGAAGGGCTCGACGTCGACGCGTTCATTGACGCTTCCGGCGCACCGCAGGCGGTCCGTTCAGGAATCAAAGCCGTCGGACCGGCCGGCAGGGTCATCCTTGTCGGTTTGGGGGCGGACGACGTCGAGCTTCCCGTCTCGTTCATCCAGAACCGGGAAATCTGGCTCTCCGGCGTGTTCCGCTACACCAACACCTGGCCGCTGGCCATCCAGCTGATCGCCGACGGAAAGGTGGACCTGGACATCCTCGTGACCGGAAAGTTCACGCTTGCCGAGTCCGAGGAAGCCCTGAAAGCCGGCAAGCAGGCCGGCCAGCTCAAAGCCGTCGTCTACCCGGGCCGTTGACCATGATCACCGTCATCGGCGAAGCGCTCGTGGACATCATCAGCGACCCCCGCAGGCCTGGCGGAATCCAGGCCCATCCGGGAGGCAGTCCCCTCAACGTGGCTGTGGGCGTGGCGCGGCTGGGTCTGGCGACCAACCTTGTGACGCACTACGCCGATGATCCGCCTGGGCACATGGTCGAGGAGCACCTGAGCGCGAGCGGCGTCACCGCGATTAGGGGCGGCAGCGCACGGACGTCGACGGCGATCGCCACGCTGGGTCCCGACGGCGGCGCCACCTACGCGTTCGACATCAGTTGGGACATCAACGGGGCGGCCCTTCCTGCACTTGAAGCGGTGCAGGACTCCAAACACGTCCACACGGGATCGATCGCGGCCGTGCTGGGGCCGGGTGACCAAGCCACGTATGGACTGTTGGAGGCCGCCCGTGAGCGGGCGACGATCAGTTTCGACCCCAATTGCCGGCCGGCGATAGGCCCCGATGTTGCCGCGGCCCGCACGCAGGCGGAACGCTTCGTCGCCGCCAGCGACATCGTCAAAGCCAGCGATGAAGACCTCGCCTGGCTTTATCCGCACCGAACGCCGGAGGAAAGCCTGGCCGCCTGGCTTGAACTCGGTCCCGCACTCGTAGCCCTGACCCGCGGCGCATCCGGCCCGGTCATTCTGGCCCGCCAAGGTCGCGTGGAAATGGCTGCCGAACCCGTTACCCTGGCAGACACCGTGGGCGCCGGCGACTCCTTCATGGCCGCACTCATCTCCGGCCTGGACCAGCTCGCGGCGCTCGGAACCGGCGGCCGGCAACGGCTCCAAAGCCTGTCCCACGATGAACTGCATGCGCTCGCCGCCTACGCCAACGCAGCCGCGGCGATCACCTGCTCCCGGCCGGGGGCAAACCCGCCCCACTCGGCCGAACTCGGCCCGCTGTCTGTTCCCGTGCGGACGCAGTTAGGGCATTAACGAGAGCGGACGACGGCGGGAGGTCCCGCCGTCGTGCGTCCGCTTGTTTGGGGCTCCAAGTGTCCGTTCGCGCCGGGTTACGGGGAGGGCCGAACAACAACGAGCATGCTGCAGCCGGCGCCGCTGACGTAAGGGCCGTGACGCATGCCGGGCGGACGGCACGCGTACATGCCGGCGGTAAAGGTCTTCCCGAGGGTCACATCGGTGAGTTCGCCCGAGAGAAGCATGACCTCTTCCCAGTAGTCGTGGACGATCACGCCGCTGGCTAGGGTGTCGGCACCGGGCTCATACCGTTGGAGCAGGGTCGAATCTCCGCTAAGGGGGTCCGCAGCGAGGATCTGCTCCCAGATTCCGTGTTCGGCGTCGCCGTTTGTCTTCTGCCAGCCAACGATCGGTTCGTGGAACTCCAGCTCCGGTTTGCGCATTGCATCTCCTTCAGTCCCACCGACGGTCAGTGTTGTATACATAGAGTATGCGAGGGGTTCAACATAAGGTGTAAGGATGACCATCCCAGCGGAAATCGACACACCTGAGATCATCATCGACCGGGACGTGCTCCAGCGAAATATCGACCGCATGGCAACGGCTGTCCGGGCCAAGGGCCTGCACCTCCGGCCGCATGTCAAGACGCACAAAGTGCCCGAAATCGCTGAACTGCAGCTGGCAGCCGGAGCCGTCGGACTGACTGTGGCCACCCTCGGAGAGGCCGAAGTCTTTGCAGAGCACGGGGCCAAAGACCTCTTCATCGCGTATCCACTCTGGGTCGGTCCCCGACAGGCTGAACGCCTCCGGCGCCTTGCAGCAAAAGCCAGGATCGCAGTTGGTCTGGACTCGCGGGAAGCAGCCGAAACCATGGCCGCGTCGCTCGGCGGTGCCGTCGGTGAGATTGAGGTGGTGCTGGAGATCGACAGCGGCCATCACCGCAGCGGGATAGCACCCGACGCCGCTGTCGACGTCGCCCAGGCCGCGGCGCGGGCAGGGCTGCGGGTAACGGGAATTTTCACGTTTCCAGGGCACAGCTATGCCCCGGGCATGCCGCTGAAGGCTGCGGACGAGGAACGGTTGGCCCTCGGCAAAGCCGCCGACCTGCTCACCGCAGCAGGTTTCCCCATCACCCACGTCAGCGGCGGGTCCACGCCCACCGCCACCCTCACGGGCAACTCCGGAGCGACAGAAGTCCGGCCCGGCGTGTACGTCTTCGGAGATGCCCAGCAGCTGGAACTGGAACGCTGCGCAGCCGAAGACATCGCACTGACCATCGCGGCAACAGTCGTCAGCCGGCATGAAGGCACCGACCTCATCCCGCGGAGGGCCATCCTGGACTCCGGCAGCAAGATCCTCGGCGGGGACCGGCCCGGCTGGGCCACCGGCTTCGGGCGGCTCCTTGACCACCCGGACGCCCGCATCACCGCGCTGTCAGAACACCACGCCACCGTTGTATGGCCGGAAGAGGCAACGCTGCCGGCTCTCGGAGACCGGCTGCGTGTGGTCCCCAATCACGTCTGCATCGCCATGAACCTCGTCGACGACGTCACCGTGGTCAGCCGAGGCGAAATCGTGGACCGCTGGCACGTGGCCGCGCGCGGACGCAACAAATAACCCGCAAGAAGCAGCTACGACGGCAGAAGCAGCTACGACGGCGGGAGGTCCCGCCGTCGTGCGTCCGCTCGGCCAGGGCCGCAGTGTCCGTTCGCGCAGGTTTCCTTAGACGCCGAGCTCAGCCTTAAGCGCTGCGACGTGGCCCTGGGCCTTGATCTGGTACTGGGTGAGCGTGACCTTGCCTTCGGCGTCAAGCACCACGGTGGAACGGACCAGTCCGTCAACCACTTCGCCGTTCACGAGCTTTTCGCCCCAGGCGCCGTAGGCCAGCGCCACGGCGTGGTCCTCGTCGGAGAGCAGCGGGAACGTCAGGGCGAAGTCGCCGGTGAAGGCTGCCAGCTTCTCCGGCGCGTCCGGGGAGATGCCCAGGACCTCGTAGCCGGAGGACTGCAGACTGGCGAGATTGTCGCGGAAGTCGCAGGCCTCGGTGGTGCAGCCGGGGGTGGCGGCCTCCGGGTAGAAGTACACAATGACGTTGCGTCCGCGGTAATCGGAGAGGGAGACCTTCTGGCCGTCGGCGTTGAGCAGTGCAAAATCGGGGGCCTGGGTTCCGGCGAGGAGTTTCTGGGTCATGTTTCGATCCTTGATTCGTGGGGCAAACGAGTTGTGGGGCAACCGCCGTGGCCGGCGATCAGCTACCGGTGCAACGGGATGCCTAGATGCAGTATTCCGCGGGTCCGCGGACAGTGCTGCCCGGTCCGGGCACAAACTGGTAGCCGCCGCCGCGCACCGTGGCGATGGCGTGGCGGGCCGAGCCCAGCTTGCGCCGGACGCGTCCAACATACACGTCGATGGAGCGGAATGCCGCGCCGGGGCAGTCCAGGGATTCCAGGACGCGTTGCAGTTCTTCACGTTGAATCGTCCGCGACTGGTTTTCCACAAGGTACCTCAGGAGGCTGAATTCCATGTGGGTGAAGCTGACCGGGACACCATCCAGAAGGACGGTGTCCGCGGCCAGATCCACTGCCACGATGCTCCGCCGCCCGGCCAGGGAGACTGGCGGGGCGACGACGGCGGCGGTGCCGTTTCCGGCGTCGGACGCCGTTTCTGAAACATTCGCGCCGCCGTCGGGAACGTCGGGACCGGCTGAACCTTCGACGCCGGACGTCCCGGTTCCTGCCGCGGTCCACAGGTGGAATCCGGCTTCCGGAGCGAGCTGGCGGGCACGCGCCAGGACCGCTTGGGCTGCCTGGGCCCAGACCGCCGGGTCGATGTCCTGGCCTTCACAGGGCTGGAGCCACACCGCCAGGCCGCGCGGCTGAAGCCCTGGCTGGAGGCCGGGACGGGCGCCCGGACTAACGCCAACACGGGAGCCGGCGCGCCCCGGGTACGGGGCATGGACGTTGACGGCCATCGCGCTGCGCCTCAGACGCCGCCGCGGCGGATCAGCTTGCCGCTGGGCGTGCGGCCGTCGATCTCGTTGCCGCGAAGGAACGTTTTGCGGACGACGCCGGAGAGCGCCTTGCCGTCGTAGGGCGTGATGGGGTTCTTGTGCTTGAGCTTGGTGACGTCGACCACGAACGCGTCATCCGGCGCGAAGATGGAGAAGTCCGCGTCGTAGCCGAGGGCCAGCTGGCCCTTGTTGTGCAGGCGAGCCAGCGCGGCGGGCTTCTCAGCCATCCAGGACACCACCTGTTCCAGGCTGATGCCGCGGTGCCGGGCCTCGGTCCAGATCAGGGACAGGCCCAGCTGCAGCGAGGAGACGCCGCCCCAGGCCACGGCGAAGTCGCCGTTTTCCAGGTCCTTCAGGTCCAGGGTGGAGGGGGAGTGGTCCGAGACGATGCAGTCGATGGTGCCGTCCTGCAGGCCCTTCCAGAGCAGCTCGCGGTTGGAGGCCTCACGGATCGGCGGGCAGCACTTGTACGCCGTGGCGCCGTCGGGGATTTCCTCGGCCATCAGGGTGAGGTAGTGCGGGCACGTCTCCACGGTGAGGTGGACGCCGTCGCGCTTTGCGCTCGCGATCATGGGCAGCGCATCGGAGGACGAGAGGTGCAGGATGTGGGCGCGGGCGCCGGTCCAGCGGGCCCGCTCGATGACCTCGGCGATGGCCTTGTTCTCGGCGCCGCGGGGGCGGGAGGCCAGGAACGTTTCGTAGTGGTCGCCGCCGGGGTGCGGGGCGCGGTCGATCGCGTGGGAGTCCTCGGCATGGACGATCATGAGCGAGTCGAAGGACTTGAGTTCGGCCATGTCCTCCTCCATCTCGTCCGCTTCGAGGTGCGGGAACTCGTCCACGCCGGAGTGCAGCAGGAAGCACTTGAAGCCGAACACGCCCTCGTCATGCAGGCCGCGGAGGTCCTTCTTGTTGCCCGGTACGGCGCCGCCCCAGAATCCGACGTCCACAAACGCCTGGTCCTCGGCAACCTCGCGCTTGAGCTTGAGGCCTTCCACCGTGGTGGTGGGCGGGATGGAGTTCAGCGGCATGTCGATGATGGTGGTGACACCGCCGGCGGCGGCGGCACGGGTGGCGGAGGCGAAGCCCTCCCACTCGGTGCGGCCGGGCTCGTTGACGTGGACGTGCGTGTCCACGAGGCCGGGGATGAGGGTTTCGTCGTCGGCCAGGTCAATGACCTGCGTGCCGGTGAGGCCGTTGCCGAACGGTTCGATGGCGACGATCACGCCGCCGCGGATGCCGACTTCGCGGGCGGTGATGCCGGCGGTGGTGAGGATGCGCTGGCCGCGGATGACGGTGTCAAACGAGCCGGCCGCCGGGGTGATTTCTTCAGACATGGACGTTCTCCTTGGTGTCGGTACGCGCTGCATTCGCAGGCAGGTGCACGCCGATGTGCCTACCCAATTCTTCAAGCAGCGGGCCTGCTTCGGCCATACATTTTTCTACATTGGTCTCAAGATCGGTCAGGGCGTGAACGGCTTTGAATCCGGCTTCGGTGAGTTGTTCCGGGCTCAGCGTACTGCGGCCGCAGACGGCAATCACAGGGATTCCGGCACGTGCCGCGGCGCGTGCCACCCCCATGGGCGTTTTGCCGAGCAGGCTCTGCTCGTCCAGGCTGCCTTCGCCGGTGATCACCAGGTCCGCGCCGGCCAGCCGCTGCTCCAGTCCAGTGAATTCGAGGACGACGTCGATGCCCGGCCTGCGTGCCGCGGCCAGCGCCGCGATGGCAATGTAGCCGACGCCGCCGGCCGCTCCCGCACCGGGTGCGACGGCGGCCCTCTCGGCGCGGGTGCCGATCTCGCCGGCGAGGACCGAGACGAAGTTCGCCAGGGCGGCGTCGAGGGCGATGACGTCACTCGGGGTCGCGCCTTTCTGCGGTCCGAAGATCGCGGCGGCGCCGCTGGACCCCAGCAGGGGATTGTCGACGTCGGACGCCAGGGTGAAGCGGGCGTCCTCCAGCCGGACGTCCAGGCCGGAGAAATCGATCCGGTCCAGGCGGGCCAGGGCGGCCCCGCCGCCGGGGAGCTCGTTGCCCTCTTTGTCGAGGAAGACCGCGCCGAGGCCCTGCAGGACGCCGGCGCCGCCGTCGGTGTTGGCGCTGCCGCCAACGCCCAGGATGATCTGCCGGCATCCCAGGTCCAGGGCGGCACGGATGAGTTCTCCGGTGCCCATGCTGGTGGCGGTGGTGGCCGTTCCGGAGTCCGGGCCGCCGCCGTGGATGACAGAGGGCAGCAGCGCGAGCCCGGATGCCGCGGCCATTTCAATCACGGCCTCCCGGCCGCGGACCGCGAAGTCGGCGCGGACCGGCTGGCCCGTGGGGCCGGTGACAGTGGCGGTCCGGCGGGTGAAGCCGGAGCCGACGGCGGCGTCGAGGGTTCCCTCGCCGCCGTCGGCCACCGGAATGAGTGTGGTCTCGAGGTCCGCCACAGCTGACTGCAGTCCCGCGCTCAGGCGGCTGGCGACGTCGGGGGCGGACAGCGAACCTTTGAACTTGTCCGGGGCGATGACCACACGCATTCCGGTACCTCCTCTCAGTTTTCTACTAGTCCAGCAGGGCGATGATCGAAGTGGGGGCGTCCGCGCCGCGGGCCGCCAGCTCCTCGAACTCGTTCACGGCGTTGATTTCCACGCCCATGGAGATGTTGGTGATCTTCTCCAGGATCACTTCAACCACCACGGGAACCTGGAACTCGCCCATCAGTGCCTTGGCCTTGTCGAAAGCGGCCGGCAGATCCGACGGGTCTTCCACGCGGATGGCCTTGCAGCCCAGGCCCTCGGCCACCTTGACGTGGTCCACGCCGTAGCCGTTGGTCTCGGGGCTGTTGATGTTCTCGAACGCCAGGGACACGTTCTGTTCCATCTCGAAGCCGCGCTGCGACTGGCGGATCAGGCCCAGGTAGGAGTTGTTCACCACCACGTGGATGTACGGCAGGTTGAACTGCGCGCCCACGGCCAGCTCCTCGATCATGAACTGGAAGTCGTAGTCACCGGACAGGGCAACCACGGTCTCGTCCGGCTTGCCGCGGACCACGCCCAGGGCGGCCGGGGCGGTCCAGCCCAGAGGGCCCGCCTGGCCGGCGTTGATCCACTGGCGCGGGCCGAACACGTGCAGCAGCTGCGCGCCGGCGATCTGCGACAGGCCGATGGTGGACACGTACGTGGTGTCCTTGCCGAACGCCTTGTTCATTTCCTCGTACACGCGCTGCGGCTTGATCGGTACGTTCTCGAAGTGCGTCTTGCGCTGCAGGGAGCCCTTGCGTGCGGTGCACTCGGCAACCCAGCCGGCGTAGTCCGGCAGGGACTTCGCTGCCTGGCGCTCGCGTGCCAGCTCAATCAGCCCGTCCAGCGCCGCACCGGCGTCGGACGCGATGCCCAGGTCCGGTGAGAACACGCGGCCGATCTGGGTGGGCTCGATGTCGATGTGCACGAACTTGCGGCCGGCCGTGTAGGTGTCCAGACCGCCGGTGTGGCGGTTGGCCCAGCGGTTGCCGATGCCGATCACGAAGTCGGAGGCCAGCATGGTCTCGTTGCCGTAGCGGTGGCTGGTCTGCAGCCCCACCATGCCGGCCATCAGCACGTGGTCGTCCGGGATGGTGCCCCAGCCCATCAGGGTGGGGATGACCGGAACGTTCAGCAGTTCGGCCAGTTCCACCAGCTGCGCGGAGGCGCCGGCGTTGATGATGCCGCCACCGGCCACGATCAGCGGGCGCTCGGCTGCGGTCAGCATGTCCAGGGCCTTTTCCAGCTGCTTGCGGCTGGCCGTGGGCTTCTGGACAACGATGGGCTCGTAGGCGTCGATGTCGAATTCGATCTCGGCCATCTGCACGTCGAACGGCAGGTCCAGCAGGACCGGGCCCGGACGGCCGGAACGCATCAGCTGGAAGGCCTTCTGGAACGCGCCCGGAACCTGGCCGGGCTCCATGATGGTCATGGCCATCTTGGTGACCGGGGCGGCAATGGTCTGGATGTCCACGGCCTGGAAGTCTTCCTTGTGCAGCTTGGCCACGGGGGCCTGGCCGGTGATGCAGAGCATGGGGATGGAATCCGCCCAGGCCGCGTACAGGCCGGTGATCATGTCCGTGCCGGCAGGGCCCGAGGTGCCGATGCAGATGCCGATGTTGCCATCCTTGGCCCGGGAATAGCCGTCCGCCATATGGCTGGCGCCTTCTACGTGGCGGGCCAGCGTGTGGCGGACGCCGCCGTTCTTCCGCATTGCCGAATAGAACGGGTTGATTGCCGCCCCTGGCAAGCCGAACGCCTCAATGGCGCCTTCCTTAACCAGGATCGCGACGGCAGCGTCAACGGTGCGCATCTTAGTCATTGTGTACTCCTTGAAAAGTCTGTGGGGTGCCCGCTGGGGGCGGAATTTGGGTGTGGTGGGGGAGCCGCCGTCGTGATGTACGACGGCGGATCACCGGTTTGCTTCTTGTCCGGCTACTGCCGGAGGTGCCTACTTGCGGCCGCTGAGCTGCAGGACCTGCTTGAAGAGGCCGGAGTGGTCGAGGCCGCCGTCGCCCTGGTTGACGGTGGCGGCGACGAGCTGTGCGACGACGGCGCCGAGGGGACGGCGACGTTGGCTTCGCGGGCTGCTGAGGTGACGATGCCGAGGTCCTTGTGGTGGAGGGCCAGGCGGAAACCGGGGTCGAAGTTGCGGTCGAGCATCTTCTGGCCCTTCTGGTCGAGGACCTTGGAGCCGGCCAGGCCGCCGCCGAGGACCTTGAGGGCGGCGTCGGTGTCCACGCCGTAGGCCTCAAGGAAGGCGATCGCTTCGCCGAGGACCTGGATGTTGACGGCCACGATCAGCTGGTTGGCTGCCTTGACGGTCTGGCCGGAGCCTGACGGGCCGACATGGACGATGGTCTTGCCAACGGCGTTCAGGACATCCTGTGCTGCCTCGAAGTCGGCTGCCTCGCCGCCCACCATGATGGAGAGTGTGGCGTTGATGGCGCCCTGTTCGCCGCCGGAGACCGGGGCGTCGAGGGGGCGGATGCCGGCTTCTTTGGCATCGTCGGCGAGGCGCTTGGCGACGTCCGGGCGGATGCTGCTGGCGTCGATCCACAAGGTGCCCTTCTTCGCATTGGCGAAGACGCCGTCCTTGCCGCTGACTACGCCCTCGACGTCGGGGGAGTCCGGCACCATGGTCATGACGACGTCGGCGTCCTTGACGGCGTCCGCGATGCTCGTGGCACCCTGGCCGCCTTCGGAGACGAGCTTGTCGATCTTGTCTTGGCTGCGGTTAAAGCCGGTGACGGTGTGGCCGGCCTTGACGAGGTTGATGGCCATGGGGAGGCCCATGATTCCGAGTCCGATGACTGCAACGTTGCTCATTGTGGTTCCTTTACTGAAAGTTTGTGGGGACTAGCGGCTGGCGCGCTGGCGGATGGCCCAGCTGAAGGCGGTTTCCGCCGGTTCCTTGTATTCGAGGCCGATGTAGCCGTCGTAGCCGAGTTCGCGGCTGCGGGCGATCCATTCGCCGAGGGGAAGCTCGCCGGTTCCGGGAGCCCCGCGGCCGGGGTTGTCGGCAATCTGGATGTGGCCGAAGTCCTTGGCATGGTTTTCGATGACGGCTGCGACGTCGTCCCCATTGACTGCCAGGTGGTAGAAGTCCGCGAGGAGCTTGATGTTCTCCGCGCCGGATTCCGCCTTGACGCGGGCGATCACCTTGAGGGCGTCCGCTGCCGTGAGGAGCGGGTACTTGGCGGCGCCGCTGACGGGTTCGAGGAGGACGGTGCCGCCGATGCCTGCGACGCCGGCAGCTGCCGCGGCGAGGTTTTCGGCGCCGACGGCGTCCTGCTTCTCGGCCGATTCGCCGTCGACGCGGTTGCCGTAGAGGGCGTTGAAGGCCTTGCAGCCGAGGTGCTCGCCGATGCCGGCGACGACGTCGATGTTGTCCAGGAATTCGGTGGAACGCGCGGGCCATGAGACCAGGCCGCGGTCGCCGCCGGGCATGTTGCCGGCGTTGAAGTTCAGGCCGGTGAGCTGGACGCCGGCATCCTTGATGGCGTTCTCAAACCCGGTGACCTGGGCGTCCGTGGGGACGGAGGTGTCGAAGGGCCACCAGAACTCGACGGCGTCAAACCCGGCAGCCTTTGCGGCTGCGGGGCGCTCGAGCAGGGGAAGCTCCGTCAAGAGGATGGAGCAGTTCACTGTGTACGTCATCGTAGGTCCTTCCGGGGAGGGCTTTGATCTATCTTCCGCTTGCTTGGCTCTTCTCGAGTTTCCGCTTTGTGGAATTTAGATTCTGCTTTATGAAAAGTTTAGGGAAGGTGGAGGCGCGAGTCAAGGGGGTGTGTGGGTTGGGAGGGGGTGGGGACAGCAAACTCTTCCCGACCGCGCACAGAAAAACGGGCGGCTCCTGGCGGGGCCGCCCGTTCGATTGATCGTATTCAGTGCCGCTTGAAGGCGTGCCTGATCTTTTCGCCGGCTTGCTTGAGGTCGGCCCGGACTGCGCGGGCCTTGCCTTCCGCCCTCATGCGGTCGTTTCCGCTGACCTCACCGGCGGCTTTCTTTCCCTTGCCGTGAAGCCTCTCCGCGGCGTTGTGGATCCTGTCACCCAAACCCATTGCGGTCCTCCTTGTGGTGCGGCTGGTTCGGCTGATTGCCGCCTATGCCGCCACTTAAATTGTAGAAAGGAATGGCCCCCACGGACCGGTGGGCAGCCCAAAAGATCTGCGGGAATGCGGGGGATTTAGGTAGTTCCGGTATCGGTCCCGCGGCTGAGTCCTGGCCTTCAGCGACGCCGACGCCGGCGGACGAAATCCTGGACGGCTGCGCCCGCCAGACCGATGGCCAGTGCCAGGAGGACGGTCGGGCCGGCCCCGCCGTCGGGTCCGATACCCGTGGCCGTCAGGCCCCTGGATTTCGCCGACCGAGCAGGAGCGCCACCATGCTCGCAGCGATGGCTGCGATGACCCCTGCGAGCAGCCCGGCGAAATAGACGCCTGACAGCGCTCCGCCCGCCAAGCCGGCGTCGAGCGCTGAAAACGCCTGAACCGTCACCGTGGCCTGCACCGCGAGAAGCCCGCCGGCCGCACACCAGACAACCAGCCGTCGTCGGGCGGGTGACCAGAGCCGCACTGCCAGGCCGGCACCGCCCGCCAAGCGTCAGACGGTCCGCGGCGCCTTGGCCAGGGTCTCGCTGAGTTCAGCAGCGTTCTGCCGCACCACATTCGCCGGACGGCCCGGCTCCGCGCGCCAGCTCTCTGAGAGCGGGCCGAGGTCCACCGTGTCGAAGCCGAACTCGTCATACAGCTTCGTCACGAGCCCGCTGGCCTCGGCGAAGTCGCTCGCGGTGGCCAGGGCACGGCGGTTAGGGGTGCCGGGAGGCGTGCCGTCCGTGGTGATCTCGCTGTACCGGATGTGGTTGAAGCCCTTCGCCACCTTGGACGTCGGCAGGTGTTTCTGGACCAGTGCGGAGGACGTGGTTTCGCCGGCGTCGAGGGCCGGAACACGGCCGTCGCGCTTCCAGTAGTAGTTGCCGGTATCGATCACGATCTTCCCCGCGAGCGGCTCCACGGGGATGCTGCCGAGGCTCCTGAAAGGAATGGTCACGACGGCGAAATCGCCCGCCGCTGCCGCTTCGGCCGGCGTCGCGGCCCCGGCGCGGGGTCCCAGTTCCGCCACGAGTGCGGCCAGCGTTTCGGGGCCGCGGGAATTGCTGATCACCACGTCGTAGCCGAGTTCCACCGCTTTGCGGGCAACCTGGCTGCCAATGTGTCCTGCGCCGATGATTCCGATGGTTGTCATATCCGGGGAAACACCGGCGCCCGCAGGGATATTTCGTTCGGAATGTGTCTCTTGTGTTGAACTCTGGTGCCAACGGCGCCCTGAGAGTAGCGTTTTCCGCATCAGAAATCTCCGCTGATCTGGGCTCCGGACACATTCTTGGTGTGGAGGTGCCCCTTGTGAAAAGTGGTGGAGCGGCATCACAGCCGAATCTCAAACTCATTGTCTTGTGCGTGATGCTTCTGAATTCCCTGGCCGTGGTTGCCTCCTCTCCGTCGATCGCCACCCAAGCAACGAACAGATGATCTCTGGCTCGCTGCTGCGGGCCACTAATCGAGGAGGATGAAATGAAGCACAAGGTACTCGCCACCGTGGGAGCGGTGATCTCCGCGATCGGAATCTCGGTCGCATCGGCTGCCCCTGCGTTGGCCGGGCGGCCGCTCGAGCACGACCACTTTACAGAGTCCAGCAGCGCCATTGCCCAGGAAGAATTCCCCGGATTTTGCGCCGGGATCGTAGACTTCCCCGTGCGACACGACAGGCATGCCGAGGGGATGTTCCTCTTCGTTCATCACGGCGACGGCCTCGCATACGGAGGGGGTCCGATCCGCTCAACCGATGTGTGGACAAACACCTTGAACGAGCAGACCTACACGATCACGGAGTCAGGCCAGGCACGGGACCACAAAATCACCGACAACGGCGATGGCACCCTGACCGTCGAGATCGCTGTCTCCGGCGTCCAAAAGGTCTACGGCCCGGACGGTACGCGTCTCTTCATGGACACGGGTACCTTCAGGTTCGCGATCCTCATGGATCACGGCGGCACACCTGCTGACCCCTCCGACGACGAGTTCATTAGGGACCTCGGCGAGACGGCCAGTCACGGGCAAGCGGACACGGCAGGACGCGACTTCTGCGAAGACCTCGTCATCTTCATCGGTTAACAAATTCAAGCGGCCCCGGGAACACGACCGGCAGCAGGGCCGGTAATCCGGCATGCCGCGAACCCGGCGCGCGCAAGCGGCCCATTTCCCTCTTTGGGACGCTTTTGCGCCGAGACACTGGGACGGAACGACGGCGACACCACGCGGGCGATAGCCTGAACGTTGTACCCAGCCCCACCCCGGAACGAGGATTTCCCCATGATCACACGCACCGACGTCGACGAAGCCGCTGCCCGGATTGCGGGGAGGATCCGCGTCACGCCCGTGCTGGCGGCTGACCGAGGCCAATTCCCCGGCGAGGTGTGGCTCAAATGCGAGTTCATGCAGCACACCGGCACCTTCAAGGCGCGGGGTGCGTTCAACCGGGTCCTGGCCTGCCGGGAGCGCGGCGAACTCAAGGACGACGTCGGCATTGTGGTGGCCTCCGGCGGCAACGCCGGGCTCGCCAACGCCTACGCGGCCACGGAAGTGGGGGTCCCGGCCACGGTGTTCGTGCCCGAGACCGCCCCTGCCGTGAAGGTCAAGAAACTCTGGGACATCGGCGCCAACGTGGTCCAGCGCGGCGCCGAATACTCCGAGGCCTACGACGCCGCGATGGCTTACGCCGCCGAGACGGGCGCGGTCTACTGCCACGCCTACGACCAGCCCGAGATCGCCGCCGGCGCCGGCACCATCGGAACCGAGCTGCTGGAGCAGCTGGGCGACGTGGACACCGTGGTGGTGGCCGTGGGTGGCGGCGGGCTCATGGCGGGCGTCGCGGCCGCCGTGGAAGGCCGGGCCAAAGTGGTGGGCGTCGAGTCCCACTCAACGCCCACCCTGCACGCCGCGCTCGCGGCCGGGACCCCCGTGGACGTGGCCGTCTCCGGGATCGCCGCCGACTCGCTGGGGGCCCGGCAGATCGGCCGGATCGGCTTCGACGTGGCCGTCCGTACCGGTGTCCGCGCCGTGTTGGTCTCCGACGAGGACATCGTGGCCGCCCGCTCCCTGCTGTGGGAGGAGTACCGCATCATCGTGGAGCACGGCGCGGCCACCGCTTTCGCCGCCCTGCTCTCCGGCGCCTACGTCCCGGACGACAGCGAACGAGTGGCCGTGATCCTCTGCGGCGCCAACACGGACCCCGCCACGGTCTGAGGTTCTACTGGTCCGCCGCGACGACGTCCCTCCCGTTGAGCGGCTGGAGCGGCCGGCTGTTGCCCGCGTGCGCCGCGCGAAGTGTGGCGAGCTGTCCGGCTCCCAGCTCAATGGGGGTCTCGAGGAGCAGCCAGCGCACGCCTTCCGAACAGGGCGGAGTGGTCAGGCTGCCGTCATACGCGAAATGATCCAGCGAAGCCGGGAACAGCGCCGGGAAGTCCACGACGCCGGCCACCACCTTCTGCCCGCCGGCTGCGGCGGGCACGCCGTCCGTGAACGGCGCCCACGCCGCATTGGTAGCCCCCACCGTGGCGAGGATCCCGACGACGGCCAGCCCGCCGTCGTCGGCCTGGTGGACGAAGTGGAACTCCGCTTCGTGCCGCACACCGCCCAGCGTGTGCTCGGACGGGGCGTGGAAATGCATCTGCTTGAAGGCGTACTGCTTGCCGCCAACCGTGATGCCCTGGGCCGAGAGGGCGTGCAGCTCGGTGGTGTGGCCGTTGTCCGTCATCTCGCCTTCCGAGGCGGAATAGGCCAGGGCGAGCGGCGCGGGGGAAAGGCCCGAACTGCCGCCGACCTCGATGGGGGACTGGGCGGTGCCGGACGAGCAGGAGCCGAAGTCGGAACTCAGGGTGCCCCAGTGTTCAGGGCCCTCGGCGCCGTCGTAGGACCAGGCGTGTGGAGCTGCGGAGGCGGACGGCGATGGTGCCGCGGCCCCGGCGGCAGACCTGCTGCAGCCGGTGACAAGTGCCAGCAGCCCCAGCCCGGATCCAACTATCAAAGACTTCCTGGTCATTACTGTGGCGCTGCGCATTTCCATCCTTCGGGTCGTGTAGGTCCGCACCGGCGAGCCCGATGCGGACCTACGACGACTACCACGGGGGCCGGTGTCAGGTCTTGTCACAGACGCCCACCGCAGGATGTGACCCGCTGTCCTTCCCGGAAGTCAGGGCGCCTTGCTAGCGCCGGACGCGTCCGTGTCTTCCGTGGCCCGAGGGGCTGCCGCGGCGGCCAGCACTTCGGCGCCGAAGCTGCCGAGCAGGGTCAGGGAATCGGCCGATGGCGAGTCCGGCTTCGCTGAATACACCCGCAGCACCTGGTCTGGATCGTCGGGAAGCGTCAGGTCTTCGAAGTTCAGTTCCAGGTCCCCGACGACGGGATGGTGCAGCCGAACGCTGCCTGCGGACCCCGTTGCCAGCCGGTGTCCGGCCCACCATTGGCGGAAGCGTTCGCTGTGCACTGCGAGTTCGCCGACGAGCTGATTGGCCTGGGGGTCGTTGGGGTGCCGGCCGATATCCGCGCGCAGGGTCCCGACGGCTTCGGCCGCCACGGTCTCCCAGTCCCGGAAGAGATCGTGGGAGCGTGGATCGAGGAAGATCCAGCGGGTGAGGTTCCGCTCCGCCGCCGGCATGGCCGGGAATTCCGCAAGCAGAAGGAACGCCAGGCGGTTGCCGGCCAGAACATCTGTGCGGCGGCCCAGGATCACGGCGGGAACGTTGCCCACGGCGTCCAGGAGTTGGCGGAGAGCCGGCCGAACAACCTGTTCCGGAATGGGTGAATGCTGGGACTTCGCGCAGTTCTCCAGAAGGTCGAACATGTGCGCCTGCTCGCCAGGATCCAGGCGCAGGGCCCGCGCCACTGAATCCATCACCGCCCGGGACGGGTGGATGTTCCGGCCTTGTTCGAGGCGGGTGTAGTAGTCGGTGCTCACGTCCGCAAGGCGCGCGATTTCCTCGCGTCGCAGCCCGGGGACGCGCCTGCCACCGGTGGTCGCGGCTATCCCGGCCTGCTCCGGCGTCAGCCGCGACCGCATTGCCTTCAGGAACTTTCCAAACTCCGCGCTCTGACCCATGCCTTCCATTGTCCAAGCCGGCGTCCCCGCTTTCCAGTGACGAAGGTAGGAGTGCCAGTCCTAGGAAAAGGAGGGAATGGCATATCTGCTGACACGGCCTGCCGGCGTGCCTAGCGTTGAATGCATAACCCGCCCGTGCGAACTTCCTGGCTGACCACCTGGACACGCTCCTGGCGGTGGCGGACGTTGTCCCGGCCGTCAACCAGATCGAAATCCACCCCTCGTTCCAGCAGCAGGAGCTGGCGGCAAAGAACCGCTCCCTGGGCATTGCGGTGGAGGCGTACAGCCCGTTGGGGCAGGGCGCCGATCTTCCAGCGGCGGCTGGCCAGTCTCCTGCATGAAGCCGCGTGGGCAATTGAACCTGAACAGCGGACGGCTACCGAGCCCTGACCGTGAGTTTCTGGGGAGGGGAGGCGGGCTTGCGGCTACGCATGCCGGTGCCCGGATCGCTCTGCGGCGATCGTGTGGATGAGGCGTGCGGCCGTGCGGGCCGTGCGGGAGTCGACGTCGAACCTGGGGTTCAGTTCGACGACGTCGACGACGGCGAGCTTGGGGGAGCGGGCCAGCTGGCGGCATACGTCCAAGACGACGGAGAGCGGAACGCCGTACGACGCCGGTGCGCTGACACCGGGGGCGACGTACGCGGGGAGGACGTCGAGGTCGATGGTCAGGTAGACGACGTCCACGGAGTCGATGAAGTCCTGCGTGAACTGCCGGACCTGCTCAGTCTTGGACTCGGTGCATTCCTCGTCCAGGAGGTACGTGACGCCGAGCTCCCGGGCTGTCTGGAACAGGGCCTCGGTGTTGCCGGGCTGGCTGATGCCCACCACCGTGTAGTTGAACCCGTGGCCCAAGGCTTGCTCCGCTTCGGCCACTTGCCGGAACGGTGTTCCCGAGGACGGGATGGCCTCCGCTCGGAGATCGAAATGCGCGTCCAGGTTGAGGATGCCGATCCGGCGTCCATCGGTGACCTGGCTGGCGCGGAGGCCCGTGTACGTGCCGAAGGCGGTTTCGTGGCCGCCGCCAAGGATGACGGGCAGGTGGCCCGCGTCCAGGGCCTGGCGGACGGCCGCACCGAGGCGCTCCTGGCCGTCCTCGAGGTTTCCGTCCACAACGCTGGTGTCGCCAAGGTCGTGGACCAGGAGTTCCGCCGGCGCCGCCATGGGTGCCAGGGCGGAGCGGATGCTTGCGGGACCGTCGACGGCGCCGACCCGGCCTTTGTTCCGGCGGACGCCTTCATCGCTGCGGAACCCAAGGATGGCGATTCCCGTGGTGCCGGCCTGGGCCGTGTTTACTGCGTGGTGCCAGCGCCGGTGCTCTGGGCCGGGGCCGTCGTCGCGGCCCGTCCACGTGTGCTGGGTGGTGGGGTTGGTCATCGGGATCCTTCTCCGTGTCCGAGCGCCAATGCGGCGTCACGGGTGCTTGCTATGAGTTGCTTTTCGCGCCGGACCGCCCGGTCCGCCGGAGCCATGGTGCTGACGGCACCCAAAAGCCGGCCGCCGTCGTCGAACACGGGGAAACTGACGCCCCAGACGCCCGCATCCACCGCCCCGTAGCTGAGGCCGAAGCCGCGGCCCTGGACGAGCTGGAGCTCGTGGTTCAGGTTGTCTGCGTCCTCGGAGCTAAGCCCGAGGCCGGCCACGATCCTGCTCTGCTCCTGGGGGTCCAGGTGTGCCAGCAGGGCCATGGCGCTGGCGCCCTTCAGCAGGGGGAGCGAGCTGCCCGGCGAGTAGCTGCAGCGCAGCATCTGCGGGCCTTCGATGGCATCCACGCACAGGGCATCCGCACCGCGGACCACCAGGTAGGCGGCCAGCTCCTGGGTTTCATCCGAGAGCAGCTGTAGCTGCTCCGAGATGCGGCCCTTGACCATGGCCTCCTGGTGGAAGTTGGCGGCGAGGCGCAGGGTTTCCGGGCCGGCGCTGTACTGCCCGCGGCGCCTGGTCTGCGCCACCAGCCCGGACTGCACCAGCAGTGCCAGGTGCCGGTACACGGCACTGGCGGGGATGCCCGTTGTTTTGCTGATCTGGGCTGCAGTCAGAGTCCGGTGCCGCGCGAATTCGAGCAGGATGTCGACGAACCGCGAGGCGTTGCCTTCCGGTGTCACGGAATGGCTCGGATCTGTAGGCATAACACCGACGTTAGTGGCTGGTATCACGGATGGCATCACGAAGTTCCCATTGCGTGGGAATTTATTTTCCGCGGGGTGGGAATTGGCCGTTAACGCGAAATCGCCGGAACCATGTCCGGGTCGCAAATTTGCAGCGACCCGGTATGGTTCCAGCGATTTCGGCGGCCAGCCGGTAAGAGCCAGCCGGTAAGAGCCAGCCGGTAAGCGGCGGCCTAGGTCAGTTTGATCTGGCGGTTCATGTCCTTGTAGAGCAGGTACCGGAACTCGCCCGGGCCACCCGCGTAGCAGGCCTGCGGGCAGAAGGCGCGCAGCCACATGAAGTCGCCTGCTTCCACTTCGACCCAGTCGTTGTTGAGCAGGTACATGGCCTTGCCCTCCAGGACGTACAGGCCGTGCTCCATGACGTGGGTCTCCGGGAACGGGATGACCCCGCCCGGCTGGAACGTCACGATGTTCACCTGCATGTCGTGGGCCAGGTCGCTGGAATCCGTGAAGCGGGTGGTCTTCCAGGCGCCGTTGGTATCCGGCATCGCGGTGGGTTCCACTTCGGCATCACTGGTGACGAAGGACTTTGCCTCGTAACCCTCCAGCCGCTCGTAGGCCTTGCGGATCCATTGGAAGGACACAATATCGTCGGAGATGTTTTCCAGGCCCCACGTGGCACCGGCGGCCAGGTAGGCGTAGCCGCCTTCCTCCAGCTGGTGCAGTTCGCCGTCGAGCGTCAGGTTGACCTTGCCCTTGGTGACAAAGACGACGCCTTCAACGCCGGGCTCAAACTCGGCCTTCGGAGCGCCGCCGCCGGGGCCAATCTCCACGATCAGCTGCGAGAACGTGGTGGCAAACCCGGAGATCGGGCGGGCCAGGATCCAGGAGCGGGTGTTGGAGAAACCCGGCAGGGTGCTGGTCACGATGTCGGTCATAACGCCCTTGGGGATGACCGTATAGGCCTCCGTGACGATGGCCCGCTCCGTGGTGAGGTGCGTCTGCGGCGGCAGCCCGCCCTGGGGGTAGTAGTACTTGCCCATCATTGGATCCTTACTTTGAAGTGGAGTGTGCCAGCCGCGGGTGCGCCAGTGCGGTCAGCTGGGAAAGTTCGACGCCGGCGAGCGCCTGGACCTCTTCGGTCCCCACTGCGCCGCACTGGACGCCGCGCAGGACGAAGGCGGCCAGGGCCCGGGCGGTGGCGGGTTCGTCCATGACCCCGCCTTCGGTGCCGTCTGCGTTGTCTCGTTCCACGTAGGTGCGCAGGCGTGCCGCGGCGGCCGGAAGCCCCTCGCGGTAGAACGCATACGTGGCGGCGAAACGGCTGGGCAGCTGGGCGGCGTGCAGGTCCCAGCCCTGGTAGTAGCCGCGCTCCAGCGAGCGGCGGACGAGGCGTCCGTGCAGCTTCCAGGCATCCTCGACGGCGTCGCCCACCGGGATGATGTTGGTGGAACCATCGGAGAGGCGGATGCCCGTGCCGGCGACGGCCAGCTGCATGACTTCCTTGGCGTAGTCCGCCACCGGGTGCTCCATGGACTGGTACTCGGCCGAGATCTGCAGCGACGCGGAGTAGTCGTAGGTGCCGTAGTGCAGGGCGCTGATGCGTCCCGGGACCACATGCGGCAACTGCGCCACAGGGGAGGTGCCTTCCGGCCCGAGGATCAGCTGCGGCGTCTCCACCTGGACCTCGAAGCGGAGCCGGCCGGCGCGAAGCCCGTGGACTTCCTCCAGCCGGGACACGGCGAAGTCCATCGCCTGGACCTGGGCCACGGTAGTGACCTTGGGCAGGGTCAGGATGAGCCCGGCAGGAAGTTCGCCGGCCTGCGCGAGTGTTGAGACGAACAGGTCCAGTGTCTTCAGGCCGCGGGCCCGGCTGGGCGCCTCGAAGCACTTGAACCGGATGCCGATGAACGGCGGCGCGGTGCCGGCCGCGACGGCGGTGGCCACAGCGTTGGCGGCCGCGACCGCTGCCGCGTCCTCTGCCTCATCGCCGCGGTCGCCGAAGCCATCCTCGAAGTCGAGGCGCAGGTCCTCGATCGGTTCCGTGCGCAGCTTGGCACCGACCCGTGCGGCGACGGCGGCAGCCAGCTCCGGCTCCTGACCCAGCAGCGCGCCGAGCTTCTCGAGCCCGCCGTGAGCCTCCGCCGTCGTAAGCGCCTGGGCACCCCAGTCGGCAGCGAACGACGGCGTGAAACGGTCCGCCGGCACGTACACGGTGTGCACGGGCTGGCGGGTGCCGTCGTCGCCCGGGTAATTACGTTCCAGCAACTGGTCGGTGGCGGCCAGCTGTGCGTCGATGGCGGCAAGGTCCGCCGCGGAGAGCGACGGCGTGGGGGAGACCGCCATGACTCAGCCCACCAGTTCGTAGGCCGGAGTGGTGAGGAAGTCCGTGTAGTCCTCGGACAGGCAGATCTCGGCGATCAGCTTGCTGGCCGGCTGGTAGTACAGGCGGAAGGCCTCGTCGCCGAATTCGGTCCGGAGCCGTTCCGTTTCCTCGCCCAGGATCTTTTCGACCAGTTCGCGGGTGACGGTGTTTCCGGTGTCGGCGAGGACGGACTTGTTGCGGATCTGCTGCCACACCTGCGAGCGGGAGATCTCGGCCGTGGCGGCGTCCTCCATGAGGTTGTGGATGGCCACGGCGCCGTTGCCGGAGAGCCAAACGGCGGTATAGGCGACGGCGACATACAGGTTCAGGCGCAGCCCGCCCTCGGTGACCTGGCCGTCAGCCGAGGCGATGTCGATCAGCTGGTCCGCAGTAACCGAAACCTCGGGGCGCTGCTTGTCCAGCTGGTTCGGGCGCTCGCCGAGGACGGCGTCGAACACCTCGCGGCAGGTGGGGACCAGGTCCGGGTGGGCCACCCAGGAGCCGTCGAACCCGTCGTTGGCCTCGCGGGTCTTGTCCGCGCGGACCTTGGCGAAAGCGGCCTCGGTGACCTCGGGGTGCCGGCGGTTGGGGATGACGGCAGCCATGCCGCCCATGGCGAAGGCACCGCGCTTGTGGCAGGTCTTCACCAGCAGCTCGGTGTAGGCCCGCATAAACGGAGCCGTCATAACCACCGAGGCGCGGTCCGGGAGTACAAATTCCTCGCCAGCGTCGCGGAAGTACTTGATGATGCTGAACAGGTAGTCCCAGCGGCCGGCGTTCAGGCCCGAGGCGTGGTCCCGGAGTTCGTAAAGGAACTCGTCCATCTCGAAGGCGGCCGGGATGGTTTCGATCAGCATGGTGGCGCGGACGCTGCCCTGCGGGATGCCGAGGAAGTCCTGGGCGAACACGAAGACCTCGTTCCAGAGGCGGGCCTCGAGGTGCGATTCCATCTTGGGCAGGTAGTAGTACGGGCCGTGGCCGTTGAGCAGCAGCTGCTTGGCGGTGTGGAAGAAGTGCAGGCCGAAGTCCACCAGCGCACCCACGGCGGGTTCGCCGTCGATCAGCAGGTGCCTTTCCGGCATGTGCCAGCCGCGGGGGCGGGCCACCACAACAGCCAGCGGCGCGTCGGTGCGGAGCGTGTATTCCTTGCCTTCGGGCGAGGTGTAGGCCAGGGTGCCGGTTGCGGCGTCGCGCAGGTTCAGAATGGAGTCGATGACGTTGGGCCACGTGGGCGTGCTGGCGTCCTCGAGGTCCGCCAGCCATACCTTGGCGCCGGAGTTCAGGGCGTTGATGGCCATCTTGGCCGGGGTGGCCGGGCCGGTCATCTCGACACGGCGGTCCTGCAGCGCGGCGGGCGCCTCGGCGACCTTCCAGTCGCCGTCGCGGATTTCCTGCGTCTCCGGGAGGAAGTCCAGGCGGCTGGTGCGGGCGACGCCGTCGCGCTTGGCCTGGCGGGCCTCGAGCAGCTCGTTGCGCGTTCCGGCGAAGCGCCGGTGCAGATCCTCGATAAAGGCCAGGGCCTTGGGCGTGAGGATCTCTTCGGCGCGGGCGACCGGCTGGCGGTCGGTAACAGTGATAGCCATATTCGTAAGTCCTTTTCTAGAGAGCGCGGGCGGCGTGAGCGGCGCCTGCCACTGCGGCAGCCACATCGGCGGCTACATGAGGATCGAAGACGCTGGGGATAATGTAGCTCGCGTTCAGCTCGTCGTCAGCTACCCGGTTGGCAATGGCGTCTGCGGCGGCCACCAGCATCTCCGGCGTGATGTCGCTCGCGCCGGCGTCGAGCAGCCCCCGGAAGAAGCCCGGGAAGGCCAGCACGTTGTTGATCTGGTTGGGGAAGTCGCTGCGGCCCGTGGCCACCACGGCCGCGTGCTTGGACGCAATGACAGGGTCGATCTCCGGGGTCGGGTTGGCCATGGCGAACACGATCGCATTCTCAGCCATGGCGGCGACCTGCTCCTCGCCGATCACGTACGGGGCGCTGACACCGATGAAGACGTCGGCGCCAGCCATGGCCTCGTGCAGGGTTCCGGAGAAGCCCTCCTCGTTGGTGTTCGCGGCAATCCAGGCGCGGTGCTCGTCGTCGTACTGCTCGCCCGAGTGGATGGCTCCGGAGCGGCCGGCGGCAACGATGTGCTGCGCGCCCTGGGCCTTGAGGAGCTGGATGATGGCCGAGCCGGCGGCGCCGACGCCCGAGACAACAATGCGGACCTCGGGGAGCTTCTTGTCCACCACGCGCAGGGCGTTGTGGAGGGCCGCGAGGGTGACGATGGCGGTGCCGTGCTGGTCGTCGTGGAAGACGGGGATGTCGAGTTCATCGCGCAGGCGCTTCTCAATTTCAAAGCAGCGCGGCGCAGCAATGTCCTCAAGGTTGATGCCGCCGTAGACGGGCGCCATGGCCTTGGCGATCATGATGATTTCCTCGGTGTCCTGGGTGTCCAGGCAGACCGGCCAGGCGTCAACGTTGGCGAACTGCTTGAACAGGGCGGCCTTGCCTTCCATAACGGGCAGCGCCGCGGCCGGGCCGATGTTGCCCAGGCCCAGGACGGCCGAACCGTCGGTGAGGACGGCGATGGTGTTGCGCTTGACGGTCAGGTTGCGGGCCGCTGCCGGGTCCTCGGCGATCGCGAGGCAGACGCGGGCGACGCCGGGCGTGTAGGCACGGGAGAGGTCGTCGCGGTTGCGCAGGGCTACCTTGGGGACCACCTCGAGCTTGCCGCCGAGGTGCATGAGGAAGGTGCGGTCCGAGACGTGCTGGACCGTGACGCCGTCGAGCGCGTTCAGGGCGTCCTTGACGCGGGCGGCGTGGTCGTCGTCGGTGGTGTTGCAGGTGACGTCCACAACCAGGGTGTCGTGGTGGGATTCGGTGACGTCAAGCGCCGTGATGGCTGCACCGGCTGCGCCGACGGCGGCAGCGAGTTCACTCGTGGCAGTGAAGCTGGACGGCGCCGCGACGCGCAGGGTGATCGAATTTCCGGGGCTCGGGTTCGCCATTGAATTTCCTCCTCGTGGGGTCCGTTTCCGGACCGCTTGTGCAACCGAATGTTTTCGTATTATGGATATTATTATCTGCCAAGTGGAAATGCAACCCCCTGGCGGTCATGTTTGGGGGCATCGCGTCCGGCCCGGCGGTGCTGTATGTTGAGTGTTCTAAGCAACTCTTTTCACGATGTGGATAAGAGTTGTCAGAATCTGAGCCCCAAGGAGGCAACGGAATGGCTGAAAAAGCCTCCGGAGGCGTGCAGTCCGTCGAGCGCGTCTTCGAACTGCTGGAACTCATCACGGACGCCGGCGGAGACGTGACGCTCAGCGAGCTCTCCTCCTCCACGGACCTGCCCCTGCCCACCATCCACCGACTGCTGCGCACGCTGGTCTCGCTTGGCTACATCCGCCAGCTGCCCAACCGCCGCTACGCACTGGGCCCCCGGCTGATCCGGCTCGGCGAAGGCGCCAGCAAGCAGCTCGGAGCCGTGGCCCGCCCGCAGCTGAAGAACCTCGTGGAGCGCCTCGGCGAAACCTCCAACATGGCCGTGCTGGATTCGGACATGGTCATCTACGTGGCCCAGGTGCCCTCCCTGCACTCCATGCGCATGTTCACCGAGGTGGGCCGCCGCGCCCACACGCACGACACCGGCGTCGGCAAGGCAATCCTGGCCCAGCTGGACGACGACGTGGTGCGCGGCATCGTGGCCCGCACCGGCATGCCCACCCCAACGGCCAAGAGCATCGGCGACATCGATTCCCTCTTGGCCGATCTCAAGCTGATCCGTGAACGCGGCTACTCCATCGACGAGGAAGAGCAGGAGCTTGGCGTGCGCTGCTTCGCGATGGCCGTGCCCAACGCGCCCACCCCTGCCGCGATCTCGGTCTCCGGGCCGATCAGCCGCGTGGACCAGAGTTTCGCCGACCGCGCCGTGCCGCTGCTGCGCCAGGCCGCGCTGGCGATCTCGGCGGAGCTCAACCAGAACTGATGCGTCCCGCCGTCGTCCGCCCTTAACCACAACAGCGCGAACGGACACTTGGGGCCCTGGAATCTGCGGATTCTGGGCCCCAAGTGCCCGTTCGCGCTTGGCGTTGTGGGTGGTGGGGTGACGTCAGTGGTCAGACTTCGACGACGACTCCACCGGGACTTCCTTGCCTTCGGCGTCGATCAGCTTGCCGCCCTCGTACCGGTCGCCGTCGGCCAGGATCTTCAAGTCGGCTTCAGTGACCACCCGGGCGGTGCCGGCCACAAACACTGACTGGTTCTCCGAGTTGCCGGCCTTGAGGTGGTTGAAGAGCAGATTCAGCAGGATGGCCATGACGGCGGCCGAGCTGATGCCCGAGTGGAAGATCGTGGAGAACCAGGACGGGAACTGGTCGTAGAACTTCGGGGCCGCAATCGGGATCATGCCAAAGCCGATGGAGGCGGCCACGATGACCAGGTTCATGTTGTTTTTGTACTCCACCTTGGCAAGCGTGCGGATGCCGCTGGCGGCCACCGTTCCAAAGAGTACGACGCCGGCGCCGCCCAGGACGGGGGTCGGAACCGCTGCGACCACTCGGCCAAGGATGGGCAGCAGGCCCAGGATCACGAGGATGAGCCCGCCGGCGCTCACCACGAAGCGGCTCTTGATGCCCGTGATCGCCACGAGGCCCACGTTCTGGGCGAAGGCGCTCTGGGTGAAGGAGTTGAACAGGGGCGAGATGGCGCTTGAGAGCATGTCGGCACGCAGGCCGTCTCCGATGCGGCGTGAGTCCACCTTGGTGTCCACGATCTCGCCGACCGCGATGATGTCCGCCGAGGTCTCGGTGAGCGTCACCAGGATGACAATCAGCATTGAAATGATCGCCGCAATCTCAAAGGTCGGCAGGCCAAAGGCGAACGGCGTGGGGAAGGCGACAACGTCGCCCTGGCCAACTTTGGAGAAATCGGCCATGCCCGTGAACAGTGCAATCACGGTGCCGATCACCATGGCGAGCAGGATTGACAGGCGGGAGATGGCGGCGTTGCCCACCTTGCTCAGCAGCAGGACGATGCCCATGGTGGCCGCGGCGAGGCCGATGTTGGCCACGCTCCCGTAGTTCTCGGCCTTGGCGTTGCCGCCCATGGCCCAGTTGGCGGCGACCGGCATGAGGGTCAGGCCGATCGTGGTGATGACCGTGCCGGTGACCACAGGAGGGAAGAACTTGATGATTCTGGAGAAGAGCGGCGTGATGGCCAGGCCGATCAGGGACGCCACAATCACGGAGCCGAAGACGGCCTGGATGCCGCCGCCGCCCTGGACGATCGCCACCATGGTGGAGACGCCGGCGAACGAGACGCCCTGGACCAGCGGCAGCTGCGATCCGAAGAACGGGATGCCCACGGTCTGCAGAATGGTGGCGAGGCCGCCCACAAACAGGCAGGCCGCGATGAGCAGGCCGATGTCCGTGGCGGACATGCCGGCCGCGGCTCCGATGATGAGCGGCGGGGCGATGATGCCGCCATACATGGTCAATACGTGCTGGAAGCCGTACGCGAACGTGCTTCCGATGGAGAGGCGCTTGTCCTCGGGGCGGGCCGCGGAACTAGTCGGCGCGGGCCGGGAATTCTTCTTGCTGTTCATGGCAGACTTTCTTGGTTCATGGCAGACGCCTTCGTCTGGCTAACAATGTCTGGCTAACAATTTGGGGCTTTGGGGAGCGTGACCGGGTGGATTTCGACAAGCTCAATCACCGGAGACGGGCCCAACCAGGGGGACGGGCCCAACCAGGGAAGACGGGCCCAACCAGGGAAGACGGGCCCAACCACCGGCGTTGTCCGGTGGTCGAGCCCGTCGAGACCCGGTGGCAGATCAGCAGAAGCCGGCAATGCCGTTCCAGGCGGCGGGGGCCGTGCCTGAGTTTTCGCGCTGGACCGTGGCCTCGATCAGGCCATAGGGGCGGTCCGCGGCGAAGAAGACCTCGTTGGGGTTGTCGAGCCCGAATGGGCTGAGGTCAACCAGGAAGTGGTGCTTGTTGGGCATCGAGAACTTGATCTCGTCCACTTCGCCGTGTGCTTCCAGGACCTTCTTGCCCATGTCGAACAGGGTCTGCTGCAGGGCGTGGGAGTAGTTCTCCGTGAAGCCCTCGAGCAGCAGGGCCTTGATGTCCTCGTAGCTCTTGTTGAAGTCCGTGGCCGTGTGGTCCAGACCCGTACTGTAGCGCCAGCGGGCGGAAACATCCGTGGCCAGGATGCGGTCCGTGGTCTCGGGCAGGGTGGTGTACTTGTCTCGCGGGTAGCCGACAAAGCCGGACTGGGTGGTCTTCAGGACGGTCAGGTCCTTGAGCCCGGAGATCACGTGCGTGGTGTTGCCGTCCCGGACCACGACGGCGGTCCGGACTTCCTGCCCGTTCCGGACAAAGCTGTGGTCGTGTTCGGATCCGTGCGACTGGATGCGGTCCCAGGTGTAGGACTCGGCTTCCCAGCGGCCGCCCGTAACCCAGTCGAAGCCTGACGTGAAGTGCTCGCTGAGGCGAAGAAGGAAGGCTTCGGGGGAGCCAACGCCCGCCCTGGCGAAGGCGTAGATGGTGTTCTTCTGGGTGTCCGTGGCGACGACATGGGCGTTGTCGCCTTTCAGGTGCGCAGCCTCGAAATCGCCGCGCAGCTGCGACGTTACGTTCAGGTCTTCGATCTGGTGGCGGTCGGTGTCGCGGGTGACTTTGACGACGCGGACTTCTGCCTTGCCGTACTGGTTGTCGCCGAGGACGATTTTGTTGCTCATGGTCATATCCCAACTTCTACGAGGTGGAACCTTTACGGTCCACCAACGAAATTAAGCGCGTATTTCCAACGCGTTTCTGGTGGAGCCGACCCAACAAAAAAGAGCCGGCATCCATTGATGCCAGCTCATTACGACCCTGCCTGCTGCTCCCAGGTTACGTGACCTGCGCCACGAAGTGAAAAAAGCGTAGCCCACTCCTGCCAGTGGTGTACATCACCTCCCGGGAATTGTTATGTACTTTCCGATTGTGACCGGCCGGGTGCGCGTCCCTGCGGCCGAGGTCTTGACGCTGATCCCGGGCCCTCATAGAATTTCCACATAACAATAAAAGTTTTCCGGAGTACGGAAAAGTCAACAGCAAGAACGAGGAGGAACAGATGGACTCGAAGGATAAGAACAACGTCGTGGATTTCCCGGCCCCCGGCCAGGAGCTGTACCTGCCGTTCGGCGCCACGGATCCCGACTTCTACATTCCGGCCGACTGTGACCGTGCAGGCGGGTTCTCCCGCTGGATGCGCGCGCTCCCGGTATTCGGCCGGCAGCGTCCCTAAGAGCTCCATCCCCAGCAGCCCCTCTCCTCGCAAGCTCGGACAGGGAACCCTGCGGCGGTGGGCCCTGTTCAGGGCGGACTCTGCGCAACAGAGTCAACGGGCGGGTGGCACCTGGGGAGGTGCCGCCCGCTTTTACATGCCTAGCCGTTCACGAGCCTCCGAGCCTGCGCCGATTCGATGGTTCCCTGCGCACTCGATGGTTCGAACCGTCGTGTGCGCAGGGAACCATCGATCCGGCGTTATCCACATAGGACGAACTCCGCTGTCGCCCACCGGTAGTGCCGTTCGAGGCTTGTCCCATGACGAACAACGCGCAGTTGACGATGACTACGGGTGGCGTGCTGCCCACTGGAATGGACCTGTGGCAGACCGGCGAGCTGCAGGAGTCCGGGCTCAATGCACGCAAAGTATCGGCTTTGGTGCGAGCCGGCAGCCTGGTCAGGCTCCGCCGAGGTTGTTACATTCGCGGCAGCACGTGGGCGGGCCAAAAACCTTGGGTGCGCAGCCGGCAACTGATCGCCGCGCACGCTCACGGAACGCTCACGACGTCGGGCGGCGGCTTCGTCTACAGCCACACCTCGGCTGCCCGCCTCCACCGGTTGTACCTGTGGGACGTTGACGATTGTGTGCACGTCACCCAGGAGTCGGCTCCTTCGCGCACTTCCCATGGCCGCGACGTAGTTGCCCACACCAGGTCGCTGCAGACAGCGGACATTGTCTTCGTGGACGGCATGCCCTGCACTTCACTGGAGCGCACCGTGGTGGATTGCTGCCTCATGCTGACCAACAGGCAGGCCCTGGTGTTGATGGATCATGCCCTCAGGATGGGCGCTGACCTGGCGGAAATCCGTCGGATGAGTGCTTCGTTGGCGGGACGCAATGGCGTACGAACGCTGCGTCGAGCCATTGAGAACGCAGACGTGCGGTCGGAGTCACCGGGTGAGACGTTGACGCGTGAGTTGATTCACCGGCTCTGCATTGAAGCGCCCGAGCTCCAGGTGGTCGTATGGTCGCCGGAAGGCAAGCACCGGCTGGACTTCGCTTGGCGGGAGAAGAAGGTGGCACTGGAATTCGACGGCAAGGTGAAGTACTTCGACTACGAGCCAACCGACGAGGTCATCTACAAGGAGCGGCAACGTGAAAAGGCGCTGACCGAGGAGGGGTGGACATTCATCCGGATCAAGTGGCAGGACCTGTTCCAGGAACACGAGTTCAAGATGCGCGTCCTGCGGGCCCTCCGACATGCAGGTTAGCGGCGCCATTTCGATGGTTCCCTGCATACTCGATGGTTCGAACCATCGTCTGCGCAGGGAACCATCGAAACGGGGGAGGCGGACGGCCCGGACGGAGCGGACGGAGCCCGCAGCCTGCCCTGGACTAGCCGTTCACGAGCTTCCGGGCCGCGGCCGAGTGCTCCGCCATGAGCCCGGCGACGTCCAGGCCGGGGATCTGACCGTCCACCACGCGCCATTGCCCGCCAACCATCACCCGGTCCGCGCGGTCCGCGCCGCACAGCAACAGTGCCGCAATGGGGTCGTGGCTCCCGGAGAAGCGCAGGTCGTCGAGGCGGAAGAGTGCCAGGTCGGCCTGCATCCCCGGCGCCAGTTGACCAATATCGGAGCGACCCAGCACGGCTGCCGAGCCCCGAGTCGCCCAGCCCAGCGCGCGCTCCACCGGCACGTCTGCGCCGTAGCGCAGCCGCTGCAGATAGAGCGCTTGCCGGGCTTCCAGGATCATGTTGGAGGCATCGTTCGACGCCGATCCGTCCACGCCCAGCCCCACGGGGACCCCGGCTGCCTCGAGTTCCAGCACGCGTGCGGTGCCTGACGCGAGCCGCATGTTCGACGTCGGGCAGTGCGCGACGGCGGTGCCGGCGGCTCCCAGCCGGGCGATCTCGTCGTCGTTGAAGTGGATGCCGTGGCCCAGCCAGGTGCGGTTGCCCAGCCAGCCGACGCTCTCCAAGTAGTCCACGGTGCGCAGGCCGAACATCGAGAGGCAGAAGTCTTCCTCGTCAATGGTTTCGGCGAGGTGCGTGTGCAGCCGGACGTCCAGCCGCTCTGCCATCAAGGCGCTCTCGGCCATGATTTCCTTGGTCACCGAGAACGGCGAACACGGGGCCAGTGCAATCTGGATGACGGCACCGTCGCCGCGCTCGTGGTACTTCGAAATGAGTCGTTCGCTGTCCGCCAGGATGACTTCCCGCCGCTGCACGGTGGACTGCGGCGGCAGGCCGCCGTCGTCCGTTCCCAACGTCATGGAGCCGCGCGTGAGCGTGGCCCGCATGCCCAATTCGCGTACGACGCCGACCTCCACGTCGATCGCGTCCTCGAGTCCCGCGGGGAACAGGTAGTGGTGGTCGGCTGCCGTAGTGCAGCCGGAGAGCAGCAGCTCGGCCAGGGCTACCTTCACCGCGAGTTCCAGGCTGTCCGGTGTCAGGCGCGCCCAGA
Organism: Pseudarthrobacter sp. NIBRBAC000502772; assembly: GCF_006517235.1. Classification (NCBI taxonomy): domain Bacteria; kingdom Bacillati; phylum Actinomycetota; class Actinomycetes; order Micrococcales; family Micrococcaceae; genus Pseudarthrobacter; species Pseudarthrobacter sp. NIBRBAC000502772. The sequence continues at coordinate 4,567,499 of NZ_CP041188.1, read as the reverse complement.
CCGGGTAGAGGTTCTGCAGCCAGGGGAACAGCGGGGCGTTGGCCACCGGACCCCAGGCGCGCGTGAGGGTTTGGTAGAAGTGGTGGTGCGTGTTGATCAGGCCCGGCATCAGGACATGCGCGGAAGCATCGAAGACGGCGGAGCAGGGTGCGGACGGCTGTCCGCCGGCCGGAACCAGCTCGGCGATGATGCCGCCGCTGACCACGATGCCGCCGCCGGCGTCGAGTCCGTTGGCGGTGAAAACGGCGAGCGGGTTCTTGATCCAGAGCCTGGACGGGGATGGGGCAGGGGATGAGACCGGGGACGGGGTAAGCGGGTGGGCCATGGATGGCTCCTTGTCTGGTCGGCAACAAATGCGTTCCAGCTCAGTTAGGCCCTGTCTGCTGATCCAGGATGCCGGCCTGCCCATGGGTAGCCGGTGGCAATCAGCGTAGGACGCACGCGGAAGCGCGTCAATGTGACCCGCTGAAACCTGAATTTCACATCACGAAATTAAGTTTCCAGAAAACTATGGCGCTGATCACAGGTCCGGTGCTAATCTCGATCTTGCCAAAGGCGGGCACCCGGACTCCGGGAAGCTATCTACCAGGCGAACCTTCAAAAGCACATGCTGAAGCCTGGTAGCCGTATCACTGGCGCGTCCCCGTCGGGTTACTGGGCTTCCTTGCCACTAAGGAAGTCGCAAAATGAGCACAACCGTCACGGCCGAACATTTCCTGGCCGCATCCATAAATCTGGCAACAGCCAACGTCCTGGACAGTGGCGGCCCGTTCGGCGCCGTCGTTGTCACCGCGGATGGCCGCGCCTTCGAAGGCGTCAACCGGGTCACCGCCACGAACGACCCCACGGCCCACGCCGAGGTCACCGCCATCCGCAATGCCTGCCGCGAGCTCGGCACCTTCGATCTCAGCGGAGCCACCCTCTACACGAGCTGCGAGCCCTGCCCCATGTGCCTGGCCTCGGCCCTGTGGGCCCGGATCGGCAACGTGGTCTTCGCCGCCGACCGGCACGACGCAGCCTCCGTGGGCTTCGACGACGCGGTCTTCTACGAGTACTTCGAGAACGAGGACCGGGATGCACTGATGCCGGTCGCCAAGCTGGAACTGGGCGACCCCCAGGCTCCCGCCATCCTGGAACCGTTCAACACCTGGAACACGCTCGATTCCAGGATTGACTACTAGGATCCGGTGGCTGAAATGACAATCCTGGACCCCGCAGAAATGCGAACCGCAGCTGAAAAGCAGGCTGCGCCCGAAGGCGCAGAGCACACGGCGGCACCCCGGCCCCCGGCGTCGAAATCCTTCCTGGATAGTTTCTTCCAGATCACCAAGCGTGGCTCCACGCTGGCCCGCGAATTCCGCGGCGGCATTGTCACGTTCTTCACGATGGCCTACATCGTGATCCTCAACCCGCTGATCCTGGGCGGTTTCTCGGCCGAGAACGCCCCCACGGACGTCGCCGGCGGCTGGCTCTCGGCAGCGCAGGTGGGGGCCGTTACCGGGCTCACCGCCGGCGTTATGACCATCGTGTTCGGCCTCGTCGCCAACCTCCCGTTCGGGCTCGCGGCGGGCCTGGGCATCAACTCGTTCCTGGCAGTGGCCGTCATCCAGGACGTCACCTGGCCCGAAGCCATGGGCCTGGTGGTCATCAACGGCATCCTGATTGTCCTCTTCGGCGCCACGGGTGCCCGGACGGCGATCTTCAAGGCAGTCCCCAAGGAACTCAAGGCCGCCATCACCGTTGGCATCGGCCTGTTCATCGCCTTCATCGGCTTCGTCGACTCCGGCTTTGTCCGCCCCACCAAAGGCGGCCCGCCGGTCCAGCTCGGCAACGACGGCTCCATCACGTCCATCCCCACCCTCGTCTTCATCGTCGGCCTGCTGGTCATGGGAATCCTCGTGGCCCGCAAGATCCAGGGCGGCCTCCTGATCGGCATCGTCGCCACCACCGCCCTCGCCGCCGTCGTCGAGGCCGTTATGCACATCGGACCCGGCAGCGCCGACAACCCCGGCGGCTGGCACCTCAACGTGCCCGTGCTCGCCGGCCAGCTGGTCTCCGCCCCGGACTTCAGCCTGGTGGGCCAGTTCGATCTCTTCGGCTCGTTCTCAAGGATCGGCGGCCTCGCGGCCACCATGCTGGTGTTCACCCTGGTGTTCACCAACTTCTTCGACGCCATGGGCACCATGACCGGGCTCGCCAAGAGCGCCGGAGTGGCGCACAAGGACGGCACGTTCCCCAGGCTGAAGTCGGCCTTCATCGTCGAAGGCATGGGCGCAGTGGTGGGCGGCGGAACGTCCGGCTCGTCCAACACCGTTTACATCGATTCCGCGGCCGGCATCGGCGAAGGTGCCCGTACCGGCCTGGCCTCCGTGGTCACCGGCGTGCTGTTCCTGGGCTCGATGTTCTTTACGCCGCTGACCTCGGTGGTGCCGCTCGAAGTGGCGGCTGCCGCCCTGGTGGTGGTGGGCGCCATGATGATGGCACAGATCCGCGAGATCAAGTTCAGCAAGTTCTCTATCGCACTGCCGGCCTTCCTGACCATCATCACGATGCCGCTGACCTACTCGATCGCCAACGGCATCGGCGTCGGATTCATCTCTTTCGCGGTCATCAGTGCGGCGTCCGGCCGGGCCGGCAAGGTCCATCCGCTCATGTGGGTGGTCACCGCGGGCTTCATCATCTACTTCGCCCGCGGGCCGATCAACGCCCTGCTGGGCGCGTAGGTCCCCGGCGTAACCGCCCATTCGGGCGCCTTAAACGGCGGTCCATCCGCACCCACCGCATCGAGTAGGCGTCCGCCGCCGTGGTCCACAGCACCGGAACCCACGACGGCGGGCGGCGGTGGAGTGCGGCTGGGCCGTCACGGACCGGGGCGGGATTAGAGGCCCCGCCCCGGTCCCCTCAAACAACTCCCGTGACTTTCCCTCTACACCAGCAAGGAATGAGATTATGAGGCAAGACCGCGCTCTGTTCCGGACAGGATTCCCGTCCGGGACCTCAGTGGTAAAGGACGTGTTGCCATGCTGGACCTAATACCTTCACTGGGAGGCTGGCGGCCCGCGGTCTCCGGCCAGCGCTGCGCCGTCGCCACCATCGTGGCCGCGGGCGGCTCCGTGCCCCGGCCGCTCGGCACGTCCATGCTTGTGTCGGAGCACGGGGACGTCCTGGGCAGCCTCTCCGGCGGATGCGTGGAGGGGGCCGTGGTGAACGCCGCCCTTGCAGTAATGCGCGACGGCGGCAGCCGCCTTGAGTCGTTCGGCTACAGTGCCGAGGACGCGTTCGCCGTCGGACTCTCCTGCGGAGGAGAGCTGGAGGTCCACATCCAGCCGCTCGGATCCTCGCTGGAGGCCATGGACTTCGCCATGCTGAACAGCCTGGCGGGCCGCCAGTCCACCACTGCCCTGGCACTGATCCGCCGGCTCGACGCCGGCGGGGGAGCCGTCGTCGTGCAGGATCCTGTGCGGTTCCGCGCCATGGAGTCCCCGGAACTTGCCCGGCTGGTGGGTGACCATCCCGCCACTGTTTACGCGGCAGCCGCCCAGCTCGAGCCGCTGCTCCAAGGCGGCCGCGCCGGTTTGGTCCGCGTGGCACCACCTGACGGCTGCTCCGACAGCCGGGACCAGACCCACCCCGAACCCATCACCCTGTTCGTGGAAAGCCGGCTCCCGGCCGCGCGCATGCTGATCTTCGGCGCCAACGACTTCGGCGCCGCGCTGCTCCCGGCCGGGAAACTGCTGGGCTATGACGTCACCCTGTGTGATGCCCGGCCGGCGTTTTCGAACCAGGGTCGCTTTCTCGCTGCCGACCAAGTGGTCACGGACTGGCCGCACCGCTACCTCGCCGCAGAAGCAGCCGCAGGACGCGTGGACGGCCGCACCGTGGTGTGTGTGCTGACCCATGACCCCAAGTTCGATATCCCGCTGCTGGAAACCGCGCTTGGCCTGGGCCTGGCCTATGTGGGCGCCATGGGTTCGCGGCGCAGCCACCGCCAGCGGATCGACGCGCTGCTCGCCGACGGCACGCCGGCCGAAGCACTGGAGCGGCTCCATTCGCCCATCGGCCTGGATCTTGGCGCCGTCACGCCTGCCGAGGTCGCGGTGTCCATTACGGCCGAGATCATCGCCTCCCGCGGCCGGGCCGGACGGGGCAGCACCACGCCGGCGCCGCTCAAGGCGCCCTCTCTCAAGGACGGCAGCGGCCCCATCCACCCCACATCAGAATCCCGCACGCACGAACCCCGCACGCACGAACCCCGCACGCACGAACCCCGCCAGGAGGACCCATGGACATGAACACGATCGAGGCCGTCGTGCCCACGACGGACCCCGCCGAATGGCGCGACGGCGATGCCTGGCTGGCCGGCGGCACGGTGCTGTTCTCCTACGGGAGTACGGTCCTGAAGCGGCTGCTGGACCTTGGCCAAGCGGGTTGGCCCGCCGTGACCGTGAGCGACGCCGGGATAGAACTGGCCGCCACGTGCACCGTCGCGGAGCTTTACGCCCTGCCGGGTTCGGACGAAGTTGCCGGCCGGGAGTGGCCGGGCCTGGACCTGTTCCGTCCCTGCTGCGACTCCTTCGTGGCATCGTTCAAGGTCTGGAACATGTCCACCGTGGGCGGCAACCTGTGCACCTCGCTCCCGGCCGGGCCCATGATCTCGCTCTGCGCAGGGCTGGACGCCACCGCCACTATCCTCGGTCCCGGCGGCAGCAGCCGCACGGTCCCGGTGGCCACGTTCATCACCGGGGACGGGCAAAACAGCCTGGCACCCGGCGAGCTCCTGCGCAGCATCCACTTGCCGGCGTCGGCCTTGTCCGCGAAGGTGGCCTTCCGGCGGCTCTCGCTCAGCAACCTCGGCCGTTCCGGAGTCCTGCTGATCGGACGGCGGGATGCCGACGGCGGCCTGGTCATTACCGTCAGCGCCGCCACCAAACGTCCCGTGCAGCTGCGGTTCACCGCTGCCAAGATGGCTGGCCCCGCGGCACTGGCGGCCGCCGTCGGGAAGGCCATTCCCGCGGAGCTGTACCACGACGACATCCACGGGCTGCCCGAGTGGCGCCGGGACATGACCCTCCGGCTTGCCGAGGAGATCCGTGCGGAACTGCTGGAGGAACGGCTCACCGTGTCGGGCGATTTCTGGACCGGCCGGCCGCACGCCACCTCGCCGCAGCCGAGCGCGCAACCCGTCACGACAGAGAACAAGCAGCAGAAGGAGGCCTGAGCATGGCAATCGAAATCAATGGCACCGCCGCCCCGGCCACACCCCGCCCGGGCCAGTGCCTGCGCACGTTCCTGCGCGAACAGGGCAACTTCGGGGTCAAAAAAGGCTGCGACGGCGGCGACTGCGGTGCCTGCACCGTCCACGTGGACGGCACACCCGTGCACAGCTGCATCTACCCGGCCGTCCGCGCCGACGGCAAGGCCGTCACCACCATCGAAGGACTCGCCGGGACGTCCGGTGCAAGCGGCGGAGCGCTGCACCCCGTGCAGGAGCAGTTCCTGGCCGAACAGGGCTTCCAGTGCGGCTTCTGCACCGCCGGCATGATGATGACCGCAGCCACCTTCGACGACGAACAGAAAGCCAACCTGCCCCGCAGCCTCAAGGGCAACCTCTGCCGCTGCACCGGCTACCGTTCCATCGCGGACGCAGTGTGCGGGACCCACGGCAAGCACAATCACGACGGCGGCGGCGCGGCAGCTGGCGCGGTCCGTCCGGCTTCCGCCGCCGGCACCGCAGTGAGCAATACCGCCACCGGCACCACGTCAGCCCCCGCCGGGCAGCTCGGCGACAACGTGCCCGCCCCGGCGGGCCTCGCCGTCGTCACCGGCACCGCCCGCTACACCCTGGACGTCCCCGCCGACGAGCTAGAAGGCCTGCTGCACCTGAAGCTGCTCCGCTCACCCCACGCGCACGCCCGGATTGTCTCCATCGACAGGACGGCCGCGCTCCAGGTGCCCGGCGTCGTCGCGGTCTTCACCCACGAGGACGCACCGGCGCAGCATTTTTCCACCGCCCAGCACGAGCTCTACACGGACGATCCCGACGACACCCGCGTCCTCGATGACGTGGTGCGGTTCATCGGCCAGCGCGTGGCCGCCGTCGTGGCCGAATCGGTGGGTGCCGCCGAAGCCGGGGCCCGCGCCCTGCAGGTGGAATACGAGCTGCTGGACACCGTCTTCAGCCCGCAGGACGCCATGCTCCCCGGCGCTCCGGCACTGCACGGGGACAAGGACGCCGTGAAGGCCCGGATCTCGCGGCCGCGACAGAACGTCGTGGCCGAGCTGCACTCGGAGCTGGGCAGTGTGGCGGACGGTTTCGCCGCTGCCGACTTCATCCATGAGCACACGTACAGGACGCAGCGCGTGCAGCACGTCGCCCTGGAAACGCACTCCTCCATCGCCTGGCTCGACGAGGAAGACCGCCTCGTGGTCCGCACCTCCAGCCAGGTCCCGTTCCTGGTCCGGCGCACGCTGGGCCGGGTGTTCGACCTGCCGGAGGACCGCATCCGCGTGGTGGCCGGGCGCGTGGGCGGCGGCTTCGGCGGCAAGCAGGAAGTGCTCACCGAGGACCTCGTAGCCCTCGCCGCGCTCACGCTGCGCCAGCCCGTGCAGGTGGAGTTCACGCGCACGGAGCAGTTCACCGCCACCACCACGCGGCACCCCTTCACCATCAAACTCAAGGCGGGCGCCAGCAAGGACGGGCTCCTCACCGCGCTGCAGCTGGACGTCGTCACCAACACCGGCGCGTACGGCAACCACGCACCCGGCGTGATGTTCCACGGCTGCGGGGAATCGCTGGCCGTGTACAAGTGCGCCAACAAGAAAGTGGACGCGCATGCCGTCTACACCAACACTGTGCCTGCCGGGGCGTTCCGCGGCTACGGGCTGAGCCAGACGATCTTCGCGATCGAGTCGGCCATCGATGAGCTGGCTGTCGGCATCGGGATGGATCCCCTGGAATTCCGGCGTCGGAACATGGTGCGCGAAGGCGATGACATGCTCTCCACCAACCCCGAGCCCGAGGAAGACGTCCACTACGGCAGCTACGGCCTGGACCAGTGCATCTCCCTGGTGCGAGATGCCCTGGACCGCGGCAAGCAGCGCTACCGCGACGCCGGCCTCGACGACCTCGGCCCGGACTGGGTCACCGGCGAAGGTTCCGCGCTGTCCATGATCGACACCGTCCCGCCCCGCGGCCACTTCGCCCACACCCGCGTGAGCCTGCTCCCGGACGGAACGTTCGCGGCCGACGTCGGGACCGCCGAATTCGGTAACGGCACCACCACCGTGCACGCGCAGCTGGCCGCGACGGCGCTGTCCACCACAGCAGCCAAGGTGTCCGTGCGGCAGTCCGATACCGACTTGGTGGAGCACGACACCGGCGCGTTCGGGTCGGCCGGGACGGTGGTGGCCGGCAAGGCCACCCTGATGGCGGCTACCGAGCTGGCCTCCCGGATCGTCACCGTCGCCGCAGCGCTGACCGGCGTGCCGGAGACCGAATGTGTGCTCGACGACGGCGGCGTGGACTGTGCCGGACGGCGGGTTCTGCTCGCGGACATCCACGTCGCCGCGTTGCACCAGGGCGTGCAGCTCGCCGTCGAGGGCCACTGGGACGGGACCCCGCGATCGGTGGCGTTCAACGTCCACGGGTTCCGGGTGGCGGTCAACACCGGCACGGGGGAGCTGCGGATTCTCCAGAGTGTCCAGGCAGCCGACGCCGGCGTGGTGGTTAATCCGCGGCAGTGCCGCGGCCAGATCGAGGGAGGAATCGCGCAGGCGCTGGGCGCTGCACTGTATGAGGAGGTCCGGGTGGACGACGTCGGCCGGGTCACCACGGACATCCTGCGGCAGTACCACATCCCGTCCTTCGCGGACGTGCCGCGCAGCGAGGTCTACTTCGCCTCCACCAATGACAAGGTGGGCCCGCTCGGGGCGAAATCCATGAGCGAAAGTCCGTTCAACCCGGTGGCCCCCGCCCTGGCCAACGCCGTCCGGAACGCGACGGGGGTCCGGTTCGCGGAGCTGCCGATCGGCCGGGACAAGATCTACCTGGGCTTGAAGGAAGGAGCCGCAGTTCCGTCCCGCTGACACCGTTGCTGACCGTTTGTGACTGGCCGCGTTTCGGCAACCCCTTGACTGATGCGTGACCTGGGTCATACCGTTATTTCACTACTCGATACCCATTTTCCGCATTGTGGAAAAGCAACGACGCTTCTGCCGGTAATTCCGGCATAAATCCCACAGCGGAACACATGGAAGACATCTTCAAGAAGTGAGATCACGATGCAGACAACCCCGTTGACCGGCGTTGAACCGGCACCCGAGGCAGCAGTTGACCTGGACAAAGCAGCCCACCCCTCCGTGGGTGTCGACACGCTTTGCGACATAGCCAGCGCCGCCTCCGGCAGAACCATCAGCCCCACCCTCTACAACATCGACCTTGCCCCGACGAAGCGGGAAGGCCGCCGCTGGACCGGCTACAGCATTTTCACTCTGTGGGCCAACGACGTCCACAGCCTTGGCAACTACGCCTTTGCCATCGGGCTCTTCGCCCTCGGGCTGGGCGGCTGGCAGATCCTGCTCGCCCTGGGGGTCGGCGCCGTCCTGCTGTTTGCACTTCTCAGCTTGTCCGGCTTTATGGGGGTAAAGACCGGTGTCCCGTTCCCGGTCATGAGCCGGATCAGCTTCGGCATCAGGGGCGCCCAGATTGCCAGCCTCCTGCGCGGGGCAGTGGCCGTGGCCTGGTTCGGCATCCAGACGTACCTCGCGTCCGTGGTGCTCAGGGTCATGCTCGTGGCCATGGTTCCTTCGCTGCAGGAGCTCGATGCCAACTCCATTCTCGGCCTGTCCACGCTGGGCTGGGCTTCGTTCGTATTCCTGTGGATTGTCCAGCTGATCATCGTCAGCTTCGGCATGGAGATGATCCGCAAGTACGAGGCCTTCGCCGGCCCCATCATCCTGGTCACCATGGCGGCCATCGCCGTCTGGATCTTCGTCGAGGCCGGCGGCTCCATCGCCTGGGCCGGGGACAACGCCCTCGAAGGCGGCGACATGTGGCGCACCATCTTCGCCGGCGGAGCCCTGTGGGTGGCCATCTACGGAACGTTCGTCCTGAACTTCTGCGACTTCACCCGGTCCGCCGTCTCCAAGCAGGCCGTGGTTCGCGGCAACTTCTGGGGCATCCCCATCAACATGCTCCTCTTCGGCGCGATCGTTGTGGTGATGGCCGGTGGACAGTTCAAGATCAATGGCACTGTCATCCAGAGCCCGTCGGACATCGTCCAGACCATCCCGAATACGCTGTTCCTTGTCCTGGCCTGCCTTGCCCTGCTGATCCTGACCATCGCCGTGAACCTGATGGCCAACTTTGTGGCACCTGTCTATGCCCTGACCAACCTCTTCCCGAAGCACCTGAACTTCCGCAAGGCGGCCTGGGTCAGCGGCGCCATCGGCCTCATCATCCTGCCGTGGAACCTGTACAACAACCCGCTCGTCATCGTGTACTTCCTGGGCGGACTCGGAGCCCTGCTCGGCCCGCTGTTCGGCGTTGTCATGGCCGATTACTGGCTGCTGCGCCGCGGCAAGGTCAACGTCCTTGAGCTCTACTCCGAGGACCCGGCAGGTGCCTACTACTACAAAAAGGGTTACAACCCCCGGGCCATCATTGCCATGGTGCCTGCTGCCGCCATTGCACTCCTGATCGCCTTTGTTCCGGCACTGGAAGCGGCCGCCCCGTTCGCGTGGTTCGTCGCGGCCGGCATCGCCGCGGTGGTCTACTACGTCATCTCGGACCGCAGGCAGCGGCTCGACGACGTCGACGGCGAGTCGATCGCCGTCGCCAGCACCCACTGACACCCGCGCCGGCCAACCCCCGCGCCGGCCAACCAACCTGTCCCGAAAGAGGAAAAGCACCATGCGCATCCTTGTGGCCAACGTCAACACCACACAGTCCATGACCGATTCCATCGCCGCGCAGGCAAAACAGGCCGCGCTGCCGGACACGGAGATTGTGGGAATTACTCCGCGCTTCGGCGCAGACTCCTGCGAGGGAAACTTTGAGAGTTACCTCGCAGCGATCGCGGTGATGGACGCCGTCGTCAACTACCCGGAGCCGTTCGACGCCGTCATCCAGGCCGGCTACGGCGAGCACGGCCGCGAAGGGCTCCAGGAGCTCCTTGACGTTCCGGTGGTGGACATCACCGAGGCGGCCGCGAGCACCGCGATGTTCCTGGGCCACAAGTACTCCGTGATCACCACCCTGGACCGGGCCGTGCCGCTGATCGAGGACCGGCTGAAGCTGGCCGGCCTCGACGCCCGGTGCGCCTCGGTCCGGGCCAGCGGCATGGCCGTCCTGGAGCTGGAGGAGGAGCCGGAGCGCGCTGTGGAAGCCATCATCGAACAGGCGCTGCTGGCTGTCCGTGAGGACAAGGCGGAAGTCATTGTCTTGGGCTGCGGCGGCATGGCCGGCCTGGACGAGGAAATCCGGAAGCGTGCCGGGGTCCCCGTGGTGGACGGTGTGGCGGCTGCGGTCACCATCGCTGAATCGCTGGTCCGGCTGCGGCTGAGCACCTCAAAGGTCCGGACCTACGCCACCCCGCGGCCCAAGACCGTCATAGGCTGGCCAATAACGGCAGCGGACGTGCCCGCTGCGCCCTAAGCCGGCGATCAACAGCCCGGCCATCAACCCAAGGAGCGACCCATGGCTGCAACCCACCGGCCCGCACATCCCCACCGGCCGGCACCGGTCGCCGTCGTTACCGGTGCAGGCTCCGGGATTGGCAGGGCGGTGGCGCGGCTCCTGCTGGCCGACGGGTACCGCGTGGTGTTGGCCGGCCGCCGTGAGGCTCCGCTGCTGGAGTCGGCGGCCGGCCACCGCCAGGCGCTGACGGTGCCCTGCGACGTAACAGTGCCCGACGACGTCGAGCGCCTTTTCGCCGCGGCACTCGGGAAGTGGGGGAGGGTTGACCTCCTGTTCAACAACGCCGGAGTGTTCGGCCCGGCCGCGTCGGTGGATGAAATCAGCGTGGCCGACTGGGACGCGGTGGTGGCGGTGAACCTGACCGGCTCGATGCTGTGCGCCGCCGCGGCCGTCCGGGCCATGAAATCCCAGGAGCCGCAGGGCGGCCGGATCATCAACAACGGGTCCATTTCAGCGCATTCGCCGCGGCCGCGGACGGTGGCCTACACGGTCACCAAGCACGCCATGACGGGCCTGACCAAAAGCATCGAGCTGGACGGCAGGGGCTTCGGCATCACCTGCGGCCAGATCGACATCGGCAACACGGCCACGGACATCATGTCCACCATCGGCGTGGACTCCGGCGCCCTGCAGGCTGACGGCAGCCGCAGGGTGGAGCCCACTTTCCCGGTGCAGGACGCCGCGCGAGCCGTGCTCCTGATGGCCGGCATGCCGCCGTCGGCCAGCGTGGGCTCCGTGGTGATCACGGCCGCCGGCATGCCGTTCATCGGCCGCGGCTGACAAAGAATAATCCACGCCTTTCCGCTGCGGAAGCGGACGTCCGCACCGGTGTTTCGCCGGGCGGGCGTCCATTTCGGTGGCGGATTTTTCATCGCCCAGAAATTTCACATGTTTCCACATTGTGAAAATACAATTTCCCCTTGCGGAATCGTGTGATCGGGGTTACGTTTGAAACAGACCCCGATCTCCGGGGCTGTTCCCGATTGATAGGTACAGATCAATGAAGATCCCAGATTCCGCGGCGCTGAAGGCGAGTTCGGCCCCGCAGAAGAAGAAGCCCCTGTATAGGTCGCTCTTCTTCCAAATTCTGATCGCCGTCGTGGCAGGTGTTCTTATCGGACATTTCTGGCCGAACCTTGGCTCGCAGCTGAGGCCGCTCGGTGATGGATTCATCCAGCTCATTAAAATGATCATCGCGCCGCTGATTTTCCTGGTGATCGTCACCGGCATCTCGGCCGTAGGCGACGTCAAGGCGGTCGGAAGGGTCGGAGTCAAAGCCCTTCTCTACTTCACCGCGGCCACGCTCTTCGCGCTGGTCTTCGGCCTGATCGTAGGCAACATCGTCCAGCCCGGTGCCGGGCTGAACATTGATCCCAACACCCTCTCCCAGGAAGCGCTGACCGCCAAGACCGGCAATGCCGTGCCCAAGGACGCCGCCCACTTCATCCTGGACGTCATCCCCACCAGCGTCATCGGCGCCTTCGCGAGCAACAGCCTCCTGCAGGTCCTGTTCTTCTCGGTCTTCTTCGGAGCAGCCATCGTCGTTATCGGACGCGAGCGCTGCATGCCTGTCGTCAGCCTCATGGAGACCGTCCTGGAGCTCATCTTCAAGATCATGTCCTGGATCATGAAGGTTGCCCCGATCGGTGCTTTCGGTGCCATGGCATTCATCATCGGCCAGTACGGGCTGGACACGCTCAGCACCTATGCGTTGCTCATTGCCGCCTGCTACGGCGCGGCCATCGTCTTCATCGGCCTGCTGTTCCTCGTGGCCTGGGGCTTTGCCCGCGTCCCGCTGTGGCACTTCCTGAAGTACACCCGCGAGGAATTCCTGCTGGCGCTCGGCACCGCCTCCACCGAGGCTGTGATGCCGCGCATCATGACCAAGCTGACCAACGCCGGCTGCTCCCGCGCCACCACCGGCCTGGTGGTGCCCACCGGCTATTCGTTCAACCTCGACGGCGCCGCAATCTACCTTTCGATCTCCCTGCTCTTCCTGGCGCAGGCCTTCGGCCACAACCTGGACCTCGGCCAGCAGCTGGCCGCGCTCGGCGTCCTGCTGCTGACCTCCAAGGGCATGGCCGGCGTACCCGGTTCATCGTTCCTGGCTCTCTCCGCCACCGCCGCAGCACTAGGGATCTTCCCCGTCGCCGGCGTGGCCCTGCTGCTCGGTGCCGACCGCCTCATGGACTCCATGCGGGTGGTGGTGAACCTCCTGGGCAACTGCGTCGCCACGTTCGTCGTCTCCAAGTGGGAGGGACAGTTCGACCGGAGCGTTATGGTCAGGGCGTTCAACGGCGAGATCACCAACCACGATTCCGCCATCATGCTTGGCGTCGAGGAAGAGTTCGAAGACCAGGAGCTTGAGCGGATCAGCGGCGGACAGGAGCCGTCGCCCAAGTTCCGCGGCGGACCGAACCCGGAAGAGATCCGCGAGTTCCACATGAGGCGGCCCACCCACGCCGCTGCCGCCCCTGACAGCTCGTCCGACGCAGGTGGCGGACAGTAACTTCCGCCCCCGGATCCCCGGCTGACCATAGACCCAACGCCCGGAACCCCGCCCCTGATCAGGGGCGGGGTTTCCTGGCGTCTGGAATTGACCCCGCCCATTCAACTTTGGAGTGTCGAACCGCGTCTGAGCTGGGGATTCGGCAAGGATTGGGCCTATGACCAAGAGAACTGTGCTTATCGGGGGACGCTTTTTCTTTGGCCTTTTGACGTTGGTGGCGGTGGGAACACAGCTGACAGTTCATTTGGGCATGGGCTACGACGTCTGGAACTTCTTCAGCTACTTCACAAATTTGTCCAACATCTTCGCCGCGTTGGTGCTTCTCATCAGCGGCTACAGGGTGCTGATCCGCAAACGCCCCAGCGAAATCGACGACGTCACGCGCGGCACGGCAACCATCGCCATGGCCGTGGTGGGACTCGTGTTCGGTGCGCTGCTCGCCGGGGAAGACCTCGGCTCGCTGCTGCCGTGGGTCAACTTCGTGGTGCACTACCTGATCCCGGTGGTCATGGTGGTGGACTGGCTCTTCCAACCGCCGCGGGCCACGCTCACGGTCAAGCACATCTGGTACTGGCTGCTCTACCCCGTCGGCTACCTGGTCTACAGCCTGGTCCGCGGGGCGTTGGTGAACTGGTACCCGTACTGGTTCGTCGACCCCGCGCGGGCAGGTGGCTGGGGCGGGGTGCTGGTGTTTGCCCTCGCCATTTCCGTCGGCTTCCTGGTAGTGAGCCTGGCGATGCTGTGGCTCGGCAACAAACTCAAGCGGCAGGTGGATTACTAAGCCTTGATCCACCGATCCATGGCTGGTCCTCAGTCGAGGAGGTGCAGCTGCTCGGGGGTGTCGAGGTCTTCGCCGGCGGAGAGGTCGCTGCAGTCCACGAGGTCGATCAGCCCCGCGTGCTCCTGGAGGAAGAAGCGTGCCCCGGCATCGCCCGTTGCCGTTTCCGCGGCTTGAGCACGCAGGCTGGAATCCAGGAGCAGCGGGTGTCCCCGCTGGAGCTTTCCGTCCGTGCCACGGTAGGCGGCGGCCGTCACGCGGCCGGGCCGGTGGGAGGCCAGCAAACGGGCAACGGTCTCGGTGGCCAGGCCTGGCTGGTCCACGAGCGCGATGAGCACATGGTCCTCCGGGGCTGCGGCGGCAACTCCCGCCCGGAACGAACTTCCCATTCCGCTGGCCCAGTCCGGGTTGTCGATGGCCCGGTGCCGGCTGAGATCGGTGGCGGCGCGGACCGTTGCCGCTTCCGCTCCGAGCACCGTCACCACCTCCCGGCAGCCGCCTTCGAGCAGCACGTCGGCCAGCACTTCAACCAGCGTGCGGCCCTGGAACCGGAGCAAAGCCTTGGGGCCGAGCCCCAGCCGCGTTCCGGCGCCGGCGGCGAGCAGCACCGCCGTCGTGCGTTGTTTGTCCAGGTCAACCATCGCCCCAGCCTATCCAGCCACATGACAGTTGACGGCAGTGTTCCACAGGAACACTGCCGTCAACTGTTGTCTGGATGAGGGGGGTCAGGCGTCGCCTCCGGTGCCGCCGGTGGTCCCGGCGTTGACGTCCAGGAGCTTGTAGCGGTCCATCGCGTAGGCGGGCGCGCCGCCGTCCACCTCACCGCGCGAAGCCAGCAGCTGCAGGGTCTTCACAACGATCGAGTGGGTGTCGTTCTTGAAGAAGCGGCGGGCAGCTGCACGGGTATCGGAGAAGCCGAAGCCGTCTGCCCCGAGCGAAGCGAACTGGTGCGGGAGGAACTGGCGGATCTGGTCCGGGACGGCCTTCATGTAGTCGGTCACCGCCACCACCGGCCCCCGCGCATCCGCGAGCTGCTGCGCAACGAACGGTACGCGGGCGGGCAGGCCCGGGTTCAGGAACGCCTCTTCCTCTGCCGCGAGCCCGTCGCGGCGCAGTTCGTTCCAGGACGTCACGGACCAGACGTCGGCGGAGACGCCCCAGTCCTCGGCGAGGATCCGCTGGGCATCGAGAGCCCAGGGGACGGAGACGCCGGAGGCCAGGATCTGGCTCTTGGGTCCTTCAAGGCCCGACGCCGACACCCGGTAGATGCCTTTCAGCACTCCGTTGACGTCGAGGTTCTCAGGTTCGGCCGGCTGGGAGATGGGCTCGTTGTACACCGTTATGTAGTACATCAGGTTCTTATCGGATGCAGGTCCGGTTCCATCGCCGCTGGCGGCCGGTCCGTACATGCGCTCGATGCCGTCCCGGATGATGTGGCCCATCTCGTACCCGTAGGCCGGGTCGTAGGTGAGGACGGCCGGGTTGGTGGAGGCGAGGATCGGGGAGTGGCCGTCGGCGTGCTGCAGGCCTTCACCGGTCAGGGTGGTCCGGCCGGCAGTGGCGCCGATGATGAAGCCGCGGGCCATCTGGTCACCGGCGGCCCAGAAGGCGTCGCCGGTGCGCTGGAACCCGAACATGGAGTAGAACACGTAGACCGGGATCAGCGGTACGCCGTGGGTGGCGTAGGAAGTTCCCGCGGCGGTGAACGCCGCGACCGCCCCTGCTTCGTTGATGCCGGGGTGGATCAGCTGGCCCTGGGCCGATTCCTTGTACGCCAGGACCAGGTCCCGGTCCACGGAGAGATAGGCCTGGCCGCCCGGATTGTAGATCTTGGCCGTGGGGAAGAACGCGTCCATGCCGAAGGTCCGGGACTCATCCGGAACGATGGGGACAATGCGGTTTCCGAACTTCTTATCCCTGAGCAGGTCCTTGAGCAGGCGCACGAAGGTCATGGTGGTGGCAGCCTGCTGCTTCCCGGAACCGCGCTTGGCAACCTCGTAGGTCTTGGCGTCCGGCAGCTCCACCGGCGTGTGGTCAGGCCGGCGTTCGGGGACGAAGCCGCCTAGGGCGCGGCGGCGCTCCATCATGTACTGAATCTCGGGGGAGTCGGTGCCGGGGTGGTAGTACGGGGGCCGGTAGAGGTCCGCGTCGAGCTGTTCGTCCGTGATGGGGATCCGGAGGTGGTCGCGGAACTTCTTCAGGTCATCGAGGGTGAGCTTTTTCATCTGGTGGGTCGCGTTGCGGCCCTCGAAGTGGGGTCCGAGTCCGTAGCCCTTGACCGTTTTGGCCAGGATCACGGTGGGCTTGCCCTTGAATTCGGTGGCAGCCTTATAGGCGGCGTAGACCTTGCGGTAGTCGTGGCCGCCGCGCTTGAGGTTCCAGATCTCGTCATCGGAAAGGTCCGCGACCATGTCCTTGGTCTGCGGGGTCTTGCCGAAGAAGTGCTCGCGGACGAACCCGCCGGATTCCGCCTTGTAGGTCTGGTAGTCACCGTCCGGAGTCTCGTTCATGATCTTCACGAGCGAGCCGTCGGCGTCCTTGGTGAGCAGGTCATCCCACTCCCGGCCCCAGACGACCTTGATGACGTTCCAGCCCGCGCCGCGGAAGAACGCTTCGAGTTCCTGCATGATCTTGCCGTTGCCGCGGACGGGACCGTCCAGGCGCTGGAGGTTGCAGTTGATCACGAAGTTGAGGTTGTCGAGGTTCTCGTTCGCGGCGAGCTGGAGCAGGCCGCGGGACTCGGGCTCGTCCATTTCGCCGTCGCCCAGGAACGCCCAGACCTGCTGGTCCGAGGTGTCCTTGAGGCCGCGGTTGTGCAGGTACCGGTTGGACTGGGCCTGGTAGATCGCGTTCATGGGACCGATGCCCATCGAGACCGTGGGGAATTCCCAGAACTCCGGCATCAGGCGCGGGTGCGGGTAGGAGGAGAGCGCGTGGCCTTCCTTGGACTTTTCCTGCCGGAATCCGTCCAGATCCTCCTCGGCGAGCCGGCCTTCCATGAACGCGCGGGCGTACATGCCGGGGGAGGCGTGGCCCTGGAAGAAGACCTGGTCACCGCCGCCGGGGTGGTCCTTGCCGCGGAAGAAGTGGTTGAAGCCCACCTCGTACAGGGTGGCGGCCCCGGCGTAGGTGGAAATGTGCCCACCCACCCCGATGTTCGGCCGCTGTGCCCGGTGCACCATAATCGC
Source organism: Pseudarthrobacter sp. NIBRBAC000502772 (assembly GCF_006517235.1). Classification (NCBI taxonomy): domain Bacteria; kingdom Bacillati; phylum Actinomycetota; class Actinomycetes; order Micrococcales; family Micrococcaceae; genus Pseudarthrobacter; species Pseudarthrobacter sp. NIBRBAC000502772. The sequence continues at coordinate 4,550,328 of NZ_CP041188.1, read as the reverse complement.
GGCGTTCCAGCGCATGTACGCCCGGTACCGGCGCTCGAACTCTTCGTTGCCGGGGAACGTAGTTTCCTGGTCCACCGGGATGGTGTTCACATAGTCCGTGGTGGTCACCATCGGCACGCCGACGCTCTGCGCGCCCGCCCTTTGGAGCAGGCTCCGCATGATGTATTGGGCACGCTCCGTGCCCTGTTCCCTGATCAGTGCATCCAGGGACTCAGCCCATTCGGCGGTCTCTTCCGGATCACGATCAGGCAGCTGGTTTGTCAACCCGCTGAGGATATGGGAGGTCTCTTCTCCTGCAGCCACGTCCAGCCTCTTTTCATCGTTGAATAGTTGGCTCAAGTTTTCATTCTGTGAGAAAACTTTATTGCATCTCGAGATTATCCAAGCGACAATCCGCGCGTCAAGGCGAGCGGACGGTCACATTTGGCTGCTAACGGAGCCACAAGCAACGCGGGGTCGGATACGGCCCCATAAGCCGCCTGGAATCGGCCCTATCTGACCCCGCGTTGCTTTCAGGCGGACGTGAGGAGCCTGCCCCAGCGCGGGTCCAGCAGCGGTGCCCCCGCCATCCTGAGGCAATGCCACAGCGTTACGGCCGGGCTATGAACTGTGGATCACGATCTTTGGGATCCCAATTTGGGATCAAGGAATTTGTTCCGTCATGGCCCACCCGGGCCAAATCACCGATTGTGACCGCCGTTGGCGTTCCGGCTGGCGGAGTGGTTGCGGCCAGCGGGGATCCTGCCGGCGGGGCCGGATGATGGGCGCGCGAAAGGGCCCGCGGCGACGCCGCGGACCCTTCCTGTCGCCTCAGTTTTCCGGCGGGGGCCGGCGGGCTCAGCTGCCCCGGTACGTGGAATACGCGAACGGGCTGAGCAGGAGCGGCACATGGTAGTGGGCTTCCGATTCCAGCACGCCAAACGTGAGGGTCACCTCCGGGAAGAACGTTTCGGTGCCGGTGGCGGCGAAGTACTTGCCCGTGTCGAACGCCAGGCGGTAGGTCCCCGAGGGCAGCCGCTCCGGTCCCAGCTCTTTGATGCGCCCGTCCGCGTCGGTGGTGCCCGCTGCGATCCGGACCCAGCGCTCGCCGTCGAGCGCCTGGAGGGTTACCGGGATCTCGGCCGCCGGTTTTCCGGAGCCGGTATCGAGTACGTGCGTGGTGACGTGGGAGGTGCTCATCTGCCCATCAGTCCTTCGAGTCGGAGCAGTGCGATTTCCCGCAACTGCTGGCCAATGATTGTTTGTTCCGCTTCGGGGGTGTGGGTGAGCCTGGTGTTGAGGGCGGCCAGGATCTCCTCGCGGCTGCGGCCGGCGGCGCGGATCAGGAACACCTGCCCGAACTTTTCCTCGTAGGTCCGGTTGCCTTCCGCCAAGGCCTTGGCGACGGCAGCGTCGGCCACGCCCAGTCCGGCCTGTTCCGACTGGGACAGCTTCGCTTCCGCGCTGTCGCCCTGCGCCCGCTCGCCGATCCGCGGATGGTGGGCGAGGGCCGCTTTGATCTCCGCCGGCGTGAAGGGGTTTGCTGCGCCGCGGCCCGCAGCAAGGAGCGCGTCGAGGCTGGAATAGGGCCGCGCGTCGGCGAGCTCGTCGATCCAGCGTTGGATGTCCAGGCAGGGGCGCAGGAAATCGGCAGCCTCCGGGCGGCCGGCCGTGTTGAACTGTTCAAGGTGCATAAAAACAGATCCTCGTGTTTTGATGCTGGCATCCACGGTGTAGGGCTATGCGGATAAGCTATTCCGCATCATGGAACTGTTATTTCAGCATATGCAAAAGTCAACCGCACGCACCGGCGGGTGTCAACTGCCGGGACGCTGCCTGGGCCACGCCCAAACAGAAAGCGGACGACGGCGGGAGCTCCCGCCGTCGTCCGCTGACGGGCAAAGTCCGCTGACCCGCAAAGCGCGCAGCCGCACCGACGTGGATATGTCAGGGCTACAGCCGCGGGACGCACTCCCCGGTTCCCAGCAACGCCAGCCCTGCGCGGTCGCCATCGCCGAAGTCGAACTGACCGCTGTTTTCCGCATACATCAGCTGCGTGGGATCGTCCACGTGGTCCAGCCCCAGGACGTGCCCCAGCTCGTGCATGATGATGGCGCGGATGTGGGCAGGTCCCTCCGGCCAGGCCAGTGTTTCCGCGAGGCCCGGCGCATCGAGGGTCACCTGGCCGGCGACGTACACATAAGGCTCGCCGGGAATATGGGCGTAGGCGCTTCCACCGGTTCCTGCAACCTTCCCTGCCAGCTTGGGTGCTTCCGCCGGTGACGACCACGCAATGAGAATCGGCGCCCACTGCTTGCCGTAGCGCGCCGGCTGGTACGCTTCGCGGGCTTCGGATGGCGCCTCGGACGTGGTTCCGTCATACACGAACTGCAGTCCCGAGGCCGCGGAAACCGCGGACACGGCCTCCTGGATAAGTACGTCCGTTCCTGGCGGAGCGTTGTCCGGCCGGACCACGTAGTGCAGCGGACGGCAGGGGTCGTAGGCAACAAAGGCCTGGCCCGGATCCGGGGACTTCTGCAGGACATAGGCGGTGGATCCGCTCGTGGCCGGCGGCAGGCCGAGCGGGGCTGACGCGGCCTCAAACCCTGGTGGCGGCACTTTGGCGCCCGGCAAGTGGGGCATGGCTGCCGGCAGCACAAACCGTTCGAAGAGCGTCGGCGTGAAATAGAGACCCGCCACGAGGGCGATGCCCAGGACCGTGGCGGTGCGCGATCTCCACTTGCGCCCGCGGACTTTCCGGCCGTGGACGGTCCTCTTGGCCGAGATTGGCGAGATGGGGGCACCGCGCCACGGCTCGGGCGCTGGCGGCTTGCTCAGTGCCTCATCGATTGCCCACTGCGGAATGCGCCCGCTGGGCGAACGGCGGATGCGGGGAAACTCCCTGCCGCCAGAATCTGATTCCAACAGTTCCCCCTTGCGCTGCCGTGCCATCTCCTTTGATGGTCTGCCCAGCATAGTGGCGGTCCCGTTGATCCGGACGAACGGCGTCGCGAAGGAAGTAGCGGCTGCCTTCTCCGGTATCGTGGGTCCATGGTGCGGAACCTGGCCGACATCGGCGCTGAAGGTGTATTGCTCGCCGGGGCGGGCCGCGCCATCCTGCTGCAGATCGCGAACCCCGCGGTGGGCCATGGCGTCGCCGAGCACAGTGACTTTATGGCCCGTCCCCTGGACCGCTTCCGGGCTACGGTCACCTACGTCTACGCTGTCGTTTACGGAACAGAGGCCCAGGTCGCGGCCGTCCGCCGCAGCGTCAACCGGGCCCACTCCGCGGTCCGCCGCAAGCCCGACGCCGGCTCCCACGGGTACAGCGCGTTCGATGCCCAGGCGCAATTATGGGTGGTGGCAACCCTGTACGACACCGCCATCACCGTCTACGAGAAAATCTACGGCCCGCTGGACGACGAGACGGCAGACCTTATGTACCGCGACTACGCAAGAATCGGCACCGTCCTGCAACTTCCGGCGGACCTGTGGCCGGCCGACCGCGCAGCCTTCAGGACGTACTGGGACGCGTCCCTGCTGAGACTGGAGCTGGACGCCGTCACCGCCGGCGTCGGCCGCGACCTCCTGTACCCGCCGGCCGGGCCGCTCTGGCTGCGGATGAGCATGCCGCTGATCCGGTTCATCACCGCCGGGCTGCTGCCGGACCACTTGCGTGCCGGCTTCGGGCTGCCGTGGAGCGACCGCCACAGCCGCCTTTTCGAGCGCACCACCCGGTGGTCCGCCCTGGTGTATCCACGGCTGCCGCGGCCGGTCCGGCACTGCGTCAAGAACTACTGCCTCGGCAGGCTCCGCACCTCATAGGAAAGCGCCACATGGGCAAGACGGACGACGGCGGGAGGTCCCGCCGTCGTCCGCGTGCCCTGGTCTCAAATACGATTGACCGACGATCCTGATCGAAAGGTTTTTGGGCTGTCCATGAAGGTCACCACCACAACGCTCCAGATGCTCCAGCCGCCAGCCTGGACGGCGCGCCCGTTGCCCGATGAGGCGCGGTTGGACCGGGCTGACGGGGTCACTCCGGAGTATGCCCGTTTCCTCTATGGCCTGGTGGGCGGGCCGTGGCATTGGACGGATCGGCTCGAGTGGACACGGCAGCAGTGGGCCGAGGAGCTCGCCGTGCCGGGGATGGAATTCTGGGTCCTTTATGGTGAGGGCGTGCCGTGGGGCTATGTCCACCTTCAGCCCGTAGTCGCCGAGGATGGCACGCACGTCGAGGTCAGGTACTTCGGCCTTTCAGGGCAGGCGATCGGCCGGGGCCTCGGCGGCCGGCTGCTGGAACACGTCATCACGGCCGCATGGTCGTTGGCACAACGCTGCGACCTCCCGCCGGTGTCCCGCGTCTGGGTCCACACCTGCACCCTGGACGGTCCGGCGGCCCTGGCGAACTACCAGTCCCGCGGGTTTGTGCCGTGCGGGACTGAGGAAGAGGACATGGAAGTGGCGGAGGAGCCGCCCGGTTCCTGGATGGCCACCGGCGGTCGGTAATGGCCGCATAACTGAGGCGGGCGGATGTGCCCGAAGGCTGTGAGGGATTCTGCCGCGGCACGCATCCTAAAAATTTGGGCAAATGCCCTATTTTGAGGGTGTAACCGGGGGGAAAAATCTATTGAATTGTGATCTCGCGCACACCAATGTTGAGTGCACCGATCAGTTACATTTCACCTCAGCCGCCTCTCACGTTGGAGAAGAGCCATGCCCCAATCATCCGTTGCCCCGCCCGCAACAACGTCCGGTCCCAAAATAGACAAGATGCGCAAGATCGCAGTAGCCAGCGTTATCGGAACCACCGTTGAGTGGTACGACCTGTTCCTCTTTGCTACCGCTTCTGCCCTCGTTTTTAACAAGATCTTCTTCCCAAGCTTTGATGCACTGGTTGGAACCATGCTGGCCTTTGGCACCTTCGCTGCTGCCTATGTCGCCCGAATGGCCGGCGCCGCACTCTTCGGCCACTTCGGTGACCGGATGGGGCGCAAATCGATGCTCCTCACATCACTGCTGACGATGGGTGCCGCGACATTTGCCATCGGCCTCCTGCCGGACTATGCAACGATCGGCATCGCAGCACCGATCCTTCTGCTCGTCCTTCGAGTCATTCAGGGACTTGCCCTGGGCGGGGAGTGGGGCGGCGCAGTCCTGATGGTGGTGGAGCATTCTCCGAAGGACAAGCGCGGGTTCTACGGGTCCCTGGTCCAGGTCGGTGTCCCCGGCGGAACGCTGATCGCCAACCTCGTGTTCCTGATCATCGCCGGAATCATGCCCGAGGAAGCCTTGCTTGCATGGGGCTGGCGGATTCCTTTCCTCGCCAGTGTCATCCTGGTTGCTGTGGGTCTCTACATTCGGCTGACCCTCGAAGAGACTCCCTCATTCCAGGCCGTCAAGGACGCGGGAGCCAAAGCAAAAATGCCCCTGGCCGAACTGCTGCGCAAGTACTGGAAGCAGGTCCTTCTTGGCGCGCTGGCGACAATTTCCACCGGAACCGCCTTCAATATTCTGGTGGCGTTCGGGCTGACCTACGGCAAGACAAAGCTGGGTTTTTCCACCAATGACATGCTGATTGCAGTCCTGGCGGCGTGCGCAGTGGGTATCGTCATGCTCCCCGTTTTCGGAAAACTGTCGGACAAATTTGGCCGCAAGCCCATCATCGTCGGCGGAATCGTGGCCGAGATCGTCGTCTCATTCCCGCTCTTCTGGCTGATGGACACCCGTTCCCTCGCCGGTGTGGTCTTCGGATACATCCTGCTGATGACGGCATTTTGTGCGAACTACGGCCCGATCGCTACTTTCCTGGCCGAACTCTTCGGTTCGCGGGTCCGATACTCCGGCCTCTCCGTCGCCTACATGCTCGCCGGACTCCTGGGAAGCGCCATTACACCGGTCGCCACAACGGCGCTGCTGAACGCCACAGGCCAAGGTTCCTCCGTGGCATGGTTCATGATCGGCTCGGCTGCCGTTTCCCTCGTGGCACTGCTCCTGCTCACCGAAACGCTGCGTTCCAACATCGATGCAATCCACGAGGCCCCTGCCGAGGCTGCCGACCGCAACGAACTGGCTCGAGCATGATCAGGCGCATCGGCACAGCGGACCCCGTCAATGCCCTGACCAGTCAATCCCCGCGGGCCGTCGTGGCCAACGGCCTGGTATTTACCTCAGGACAGGTACCGCTGCCCACCGTCCCGGAAGATGGCAACCGGAATTTCGCCGACGACGTTCGCCTGGCGCTCTCAAACCTCTCCGCGACTCTCGAAGAGTCGGGGTCCAGCCTGAAACACGTACTGAAGATAACTACGTTCCTCACGGATCCACGGCTGGCCGAATACAACGAGATCTACGCGGACGTATTCGGCGATAACCTTCCTGCCAGAACCACCGTTATGGTGTCCGAAAGCAACTACAGCATCGAAATCCATTGCATAGCGGCGGTGGCGGACGTCCAAAAGCCACCGCATATTCGCCGCATCGCCAACGCACCCGGAATGGCTCCGGTACTGGGACCCTATTCCCAGGCCGTCGTTGCAAACGGAATGGTCTTCACGTCAGGCCAGATCCCGGCCCGAAGCAGTATGCAGGACCAGCCGGAGGACTTCGCCGGAAAAGTCCGCCAGACCCTGACCAACCTGGAAGCCATCCTCCTTGAGGCGGGCTCTGACCTTGCCCACGTCGCGAAGGTCACCACCTATTTGACGGACCCGGACCAGTTGGCCGAATACAACGGAGTGTACGCCGAGGCTTTCGGATCAACGTTGCCGGCCCGCACTTCATGCTGCGTTGGCATTTGGGACATAGCGCTGGAAATCGAATGCATTGCTTTCGTGGCGGACGGACCGCTCCAGGACCCACTTACGAACGGGCCGAAATTCGTCTCCGTTACCCAGGAAGCGGTGCAGGCATGCTGAATCGACTGGCTACATTTCCAGGTATGGCGGCCTCGGTGGGGCCTTTCTCCCAAGCAGTGGTTGCAGGGGGATTTGTCTTCACCACAGGCCAGATTCCACTTATCGCAGGGACGGACGGACGACCGGCGGACTTTGAAGGGAAAGTCCGCCAGGTTCTGACCAATCTACAGACCGTTCTTGAGGGGGCGGGCTCCAGCCTTGACCACGTGGTCAACGCGACCGTGTACATATCCGACCAGAGTCAGGACGAGGAGTACCGCCGTATCTATGCTGATGTGTTCGGTTCCCGCGCACCGGCACTCACGTCGATCTGCGTGGGGATTTGGGATTTCTCCTTCGAGATTCAGTGCATAGCTGTTGTCAAGGAGGGAAGCAGTTCATGAACGGCACAGTTCGTCTGACCCAGGCCCTGGGTGCGGAGCTGGTTAGCCGGCTTCAGTCCGTTAGCTTTCCCACCATCGGGCATTTCCTGGAGGAAGGTTTCCTCGACTCGGGCGTCCGGTCGATGCTCCGGAACGTTCACCTTGTTGGCCGGGCAGTGACTGTTCGCGTTGCCTCTGCGGATGCCTTCGCCACGAACCGGGCGTTGGCGCTTCTGGAACCTGGCGACGTTCTGGTCATCGAAACAGGGCATGACACCACTCATGCAACGGTGGGTGCTGTCACCGCGTGTGCAGCCCAGTGCGCCGGTGCCGCAGGGATCGTGGTGGATGGTGTGGTGACCGACATCGTGGAGCTCCGGAGCGCGGGGCTTCCGGTGTTCGCACGTGGAACCAGTGTCCTGACGGCTAAGCGCAAGCTCGATGCCAACAGTGCGGTGAATGTTCCTGTGCTGTGCGGCGGGGTGACGGTAAACCCCGGCGACGTAGTGATGGCCGACGACAATGGTGTCCTTGTTCTCTCTCCGGAGGATGCCGCCGCCATCGTCGATTTAGTCCTGTCAACGGACCGTGCCGAACCGGACATTCTGCGACGCCTGCGTTCGGGGGAGGCCATCGACACGGTTCTTCCCGGCGGCATGGAATAAGCTCCCCGGAACCGCCGAATGCAAAGTGCCCGACTGGTATTCCAGTCGGGCTCTTTGTTGTGATCTTCAGAGTTCGCTGGCGGCATTTCCGCGGCTCACGCTGACGTCGCCCAGGGCGACGAACGAGCCTAACTAGCGAATACGTGGGCGGATGCCGTTGAGCCGTTGTCTGCGACTTCTTCGCCGATCGGACAATACTGTGTAGCCATGACGAAAGAAGAGATAGCCCTCTGGGTTCAGGTCGCCGCAGTGCTCGCGGCCGTGGCGGCGGCGATTGTCGCACTCATTGTGTCGGCGCTGGATCGGCGGAACTCGCGCCGTATCGCCGGCGAAGACCGCCGCGCGGCGCTGAAGCAGGCACATCTGATGTTCGAGCTTGAAACTCTTCTGAGGCTGAAACAGAACCTAGGGCGCGGAGGCCACTCCGACAGCACGATCAGTAGCGATATGGGAGCCGAAGCTGCCGCGCTAGTCGGAGCGCTCGGACCTGGTCGTGTTCCGCGTAGCTGGAAATTCCTAGTTGACAGTAAGCCCGAGGAGATAGCCAAGTCAGTCGAGGATCCAGCCACGCCTGAGTGGCTGAAGAAGTCGATTGAGGCACACCTAGCCCTTTCGGCGGTTGCCGATGAGATAAGGCGAGAAAACGACCTGCTCGTGCCTCGTTCGGCGACCGCGTTACAGGGAAAGCCCTAGCCGCGTTTCCCGAGCGACGAAAGCCCCGCTATGCCTCTGGACGGCGGGGGAGCGGTGTGTCCAAGGCAATTGTCGGAGTAGGGCTGCAGCCTGACGAAGCTAGCCCGAGATGTCCGGCCCGAAATGTCAGCCCCGCGAAGCGGACTAGAGCCTTGCCAGCACGGGAGCCAGCCGGTGGATGCCCTCGGTGATGAGGTCCGGGCTGAGCGCGCTGAACGCCAGGCGCAGCTTCTGCGACGGCGCTGTGGTCGGTGAGAACGCGGCTCCCGGGAAGTACACCACGCCGGCGTCCACCGCCGTCGTGATGAGCGCCTGGGTATCCACAGACCCAGGCAGTGTGAGCCAGGTGAAGAAGCCGCCTTCGGGCCTGGTCCAGGTCACGCCGTCGGGCATGGTCTCCGAAAGCGCCGCTAGGGCGGCGTCGCTGCGGAGCCGATAGGCGGCACGTGAGACATTGAGCTGGCCCTGCCAGTCGTAGTCGCGGAGATAGGCAGAGGTGAGCATCTGGTTAAAGGCCGGCGGGCACAGGGTGCTGGACTCTCCGATAATGAGGAAGCGCTGCTTCAAGTGAGGCGGAACCAGCGCCCAGCCGAGCCTGAGGCCGGGAGCGAATATTTTGGAGAAGGAACTCAAATAGATGACGTCCAAGGGGTTGGCCGCCCGCATTGCAGGAAGCGCGTCTCCACGGTACCGGAGCAATCCATAAGGGTTGTCTTCAACCACGAGGATGTTCGCGTCCCGGCAGATGTCCACTACCTGCTGACGCCGTTCCAGGCTCAGGGTCACACCTGTTGGATTGTTGAAGTTGGGAATCGTGTAGAGGAACTTGATGCGCTTCCCCACTCGCCGCAGCGCATGGATGCGTTCCTGCAGGGCTTCCGGGATCAGTCCGTCAGAGTCCGTCAGAACAGGCTGGACGTCGACTTCGTACACGGAAAACGTGCCCAGGGCCCCCATATACGTGGCATCATCGGTCAGCACCGTATCGCCAGGATCGCAAAGAATCTTCGTCACGGTGTCAAGACCAAACTGGGATCCGATGGTCACGGAAACGTCGTCGGGGTCGGCGTCAGTGATGCCTTCGAGGGACATGATCGAGCAGATCTGCGACCGCAGTTCCTCGGTTCCCTGCCCGGCACCGTACTGCAGCGCCTGGGAACCCTGGCCGGCGATAATGGCAGCCGACGTCTCGCCAAGGGCAGCCAGAGGCAGGGAGCCGACGTCGGGGTTTCCACCTGCCAGTGAAATAATCCCTGGCCGGGCAGCGGCGGCAAAGATCTCCCGCACGGCCGTGGACGGGGTGCATGCCGCCCGTCGGGCCCACAATTCCGTATGGTGCGAGCGGACGGACATGGCATCCTGATCCGCCACTATCATGGCGTGCGATTCCCTTCGGTGGAAACAGGCTCCAGGTCTCCGCTGCAGAGCCTGCTGGCCACCTCAGTCAGCATGGTCAGTCCTGCGACGATGTCCTCGTCCGTGGTGTATTCGTGCTCGTTGTGCGAGATGCCGTCCACGCTGGGCACAAACAGCATCACCGTGGGAACAATGTCCTTCATGTTGGTGGAGTCGTGCCCGGCCAGGGTCATCACAGTCTTGTTGGACAGACCAAGATCGGCGGCAACCTTGGCCGCGAGTTCCACGCCTTCGGGCTGATACGGGCTCACCGGCCAGGAATGCGAGTGGTTCCGCTCCACCGTGACGCTGGCCAGGGTCTCGATCTCCATGATCCGCTGATGCAGCAGGGCATCGGCCTCTGACAGAACGACCTCGTCCGCGCTGCGCAGATCCAGCAACAGGCTGACGCGGGACGGCACAACCACAGGGGAGTTCGGGTAGACGGTGAGTTGGCCCACCGACGTATGCAGAACGCCGGGGAACTTGTCTGCCAGTTCGCGGGCTGCGACCACCATCATGGAGGCGCCCAGGAGGGCATCCTTGCGGTCCGCGATGACGGTGGAGCCGGTGTGCGCCTGCTCGCCGTGCACCACGAACTCGTACTTGTTGGCCGCCCAGTTGGAGTGCACCAGCCCGATGGTGATTCCTTCCCGCTCCATGCTGCGGCCCTGCTCGATGTGGATTTCGGCGCAGAACGCCGCCTCGGGGCCTTCATAGTCCCCGCGGCAGCCGATGGCATCGAGGGCGTCACGGACGCTCACTCCGCCGGCATCCGTGATGGCCATGGCTGTTTCCAGGTCAAGCTTGCCGGTGTAGACGGAAGAGCCCATCATGGACGGCTTGAAGCGGGACCCTTCTTCGTTGAACCAGTTGACCACCGCGATGTTGAACAATGGCTGGCTGTCCGGCCCGGCGGAGACCCATTTCTCCACCAGCCGGAACGCCGCGTGCGCCGCGGCGAGGACACCGTACGCGCCGTCGTAACGCCCCGCCGTCGGCTGTGAATCCATGTGCGAACCCAGCACCACGTATGGTGCGCCGGGCACTGCCTCGTAGAGGCCCCACTGGTTTCCGGCGCGGTCAAACCTTACGGTGAAACCGCGGCTTTCGAGGAGACCCGCAAGCCAGCGGCGCTGCTCGCCGTCCGGCACGCTGGCCGCCTGCCGGTCCACGCCCCCGTTCGCCGTTGATCCAAACTGGCTCATGATTTGGAAGTCCCGGATGAACGCCGCGTCCTGGGTGCTGAAAGCTGTTGTGGTGGTCAAGGTATTTCCCCTATGAACGGTCTGATGGGATGTGCTGCAGAACCTTTGGCCTGCCGTGGGTCAGTTCCAGGCCAGGTGTTAGGTGGGTGAACTTGCCGGCGACGGAAGTGGCGAGCACTTGGAGTCCGGAGATATCGTCGACGGCGAGCGGAGAGCCGGACAGGACAGCGAAGTCTGCCAGTTTGCCGGGTGTCAGTGCGCCCTTGATGTGGGACGTGCCAGTGGCCGCGGCGGCTCCGGTGGTGTAGGCGGCGAGGGCTTGAAGCGGTGTGAGCCGCTCATCCGGGTTCCCGAAAACGTACCCGGTTGAGGTGCGCCGGTCGACGAACGCCTGCATCCCGCGGAGTACGTTGCCGTCAGCCACCGGACGGTCCGAGCTGCCGGCCACGGTCACGCCGGCGTCCAGAAAGGATGCCGCCCGGTAGGCCCAGTCCAGCCGTTCCCCACCCAGCGAGGCAGTCATACCGTCGCCGCCGTCCGCGAAGAAGCTGGCCTGCGGGGTGACGGCGATTCCAGCCTCCGCGATCCGGACCACCTGTTCAGGCCTGGTGATGGACGCGTGCTCGATCCGGTTGGGAACGGTCCGTGGCCCGTACTTTTCCGCGCACTCCGTGATGATGTCAATCGCCAGGTCGACAGCCCGGTCCCCGATGGCATGGGCGGCTATTGACCAGCCCGCCGCGTAGGCGGTCTCGATCCGGTTCCGTAGCGCTTCGGGATCGGCCTGGAAATAGCCGGTGTTGCTGCTGTTGTCCGTGTGTCCGTGGCTGCAGTAGGCCTCGCTGACCGCCGCCGTTTCGCCCAACAGTGAGCCGTCCAGGAAAACCTTGGCCGGCCCAAGGGACAGGAATTCATTTCCAAAGCCGCTGTACATGCCCAAATCAAGGCCCGAGGCTCCAGCCGAATCCGCGCCGTGCCCATCCAATGGGTGGAGCGCATCCAGGACTGGCATGAGCTGTGCGCGTGCGTGGAGCCGGCCGTTGGCCATGGCCCGCTGGTAGGCGGCGAGTTCCACGGGGCTGTGTCCGATCCAACCGCCGCCGATTCCGGCTTCGGTGAAGCTGGTGATTCCTTCCGACGCGTAGTACCGGGTCCCACGATCCAGGGCGGCTTCGATGCCGTCCAAGGTATACGGCAGGATCAGCTGCTGGATCAGCTGCTGCGCCGTCTCCTGAACCAGCCCCGTGGGCCGGCCGGCGGCGTCGCGGACTATCACCCCGCCGTCGGGGTCGGGAAACGACGGCGACTCGGCACCTGCCAGCCGCAGCGCCGCGGTGTTGACCACAGCCATGTGCCCCGAATTGTGGCGGATAAACAACGGCCGGTTCCCGGTGATCCGATCCAGTACGGCAATGTCCGGAAACTTGCCGCCATGCTGTGTCTGGCTGAAGCCGGTGGCCATAAGCCATCCGGTCTGCTGATCCGTGGTCTTCTCCTCGCCGGTGGCCCCAACCGTGGCCATGTCCGCCTCCAGCAGGGCATACAGCTGGTCCAGGCCGCGGGCGGCTGCAACGTCCACTTCTGCCAGGCCCAGGCCGAACCAGGTGGTGTGGCAGTGGGCGTCGATGAAGCCGGGAGTCACCGTAGCGCCGTGGAGGTCCAGGACCTCGACGGCGTCCAGCCCGTACACGTCTTCGTCCAGGCCCACCACGCGGCCCTGCCAGATGCCCAACGAGGTGGCGTGCGGGCGCCGCTCGTCCATGGTGATGATGTCCGCATTACGCAGCAGCAGATCGAGTTTCATGGTTTACCTAGCGTGGGTTTAGCGGTGGGAGGTGGTGACGGATTTGATGCGGGTGTAATCCTCCAGGCCGAAGACGGAAAGGTCCTTGCCGGTGCCGGAGTGCTTGAAGCCGCCGTGCGGGGCCTCGGCCGGAATCACCTGGTGGCAGTTGATCCAAACGGCGCCAAAGTCCAGTTCATTGGAGACCCGGGTGACCACTCCGTGGTTGTTGGACCAGACGCTGGACGCCAGGGCGTACTGGGTGCCGTTGGCCAGTTCCAGGGCTTCTTCCTCTGTGGCGAACGGCTGGACAGTGAGCACAGGACCGAAGATCTCGTCGCACACCACCTCGTCGCTTTGGAACACGCCGTCGATTACCGTCGGTTCGAAGTGGTAGCCGGTGCCGGTGCGCTTGCCACCGGCGAGGACCTTGGCGTTGGCTGGCAGCCGGGACATAAAACCCTCCACCTGGTCCAGCTGGGCGGCGCTGTTAAGCGGTCCGAGGTCGGCACTGTCACCGCCCACCTGAAGCGCGGAAGCGGCTTCGGCGAGGGCGGCCGCGAATTCGGTGTGGATGGTTTCGTGCACCAGGACGCGGGTCACTGCGGTGCAGTCCTGCCCGGCGTTGAAGAACGCACTGAGCGCGATCTCCTTGGCGGTCAGCTGGATGTCGACGTCGGCGAAAACGATCGCCGGTGCTTTGCCACCGAGTTCCAGGTGGACGTCCTTAAGCGTCTTCGAGGCTGCGGACATGACCTGCGCCCCGGCACGGGTGGAGCCGGTGATGGAGACCATTTCCGGGATCTCGTGGTCCACCATGGCGGCGCCGGTTCCGCGCCCGCCGCAGAGGATGTTCACCACCCCTGCAGGGTAGGCCTCCTGTGCCAGCTCACCCAGGATCAGTGTGGACCAGGGCGTTGTATCGGCCGGCTTGAGCACCAGCGTGTTACCGGCGGCCAGGGCTGGCCCAATCTTCCAGATGGCCATCATGAACGGGTAGTTCCAGGGAGTAATCTGGGCGACCACGCCGAGAGGTTCCCGGCGGACCGTCGAGGAGAATCCCCTGACGTATTCGGTCTGTGCCGTTCCGGAGACCACCCGGCACGCACCGGCGAAGAAGCGGAGCTGGTCCGCGCCCCGCAGGATTTCGATCTCCCTGGTGATCTGCCGGGGCTTTCCGGTGCAGGCCACTTCCGCCTCCAGCAGCCGGTCCGCGTTGGCCTCGATCAGGTCAGCGAGCTTGAGCATCATGGCCTGGCGTTCCGCCGGGGTGGTCCGCTTGTAGCTCTTGAACGCCGTGTGCGCGGCCTGGAAGGCGCGGTCCACGGTTGCTGAGTCGCTGTCCGGTGCGGTGCCGAGCTGGACTCCGGTGGCCGGATCGAAAAACGGCAAGGAAGCCGCAGCCGGAACGGACTGGCCGTTGATGATGTTGTTCAGGGTGATCATGGAATGCTCCGGTCAGTTGCTGGCGGTCTGGGGCGAGCGGGTGGCAGGGTCCTGCGGCAGGTGCAAGACCGCGGGAAGCCCCGACTCGGCTGCCCGTCGGAACGCGGCAGCGAAGTCCTCGGCCTTCTCAATGCGCTCGCCGTATCCGCCGTAGGAGCGGGCCAGCGCGACGAAGTCCGGGTTGGTCATGTGCGTGCCGGAGGGGCGGCCCGGATAGTGGGCTTCCTGGTGCTCCCGGATGGTGGCAAAAATGCCGTTGTCCACCACCAGCACGATGAACCGGGCGCCGTGGCCCATGGCCGTGGCGATCTCCTGCCCGTTCATCATGAAGCAGCCGTCTCCGGCCACGGAGATGACCTGGCGGCCCGGGTAGGCCAGGGACGCCGCCACCGCTGCAGGGATGCCCATGCCCATGGCGCCGTTGCGGGGCGCGGCCAGTGAGTTCGCGGCGTTGTGTTTGAGGTAGCGGGCCGGCCAGAGCGAGTGGTTCCCCGCCCCATACGTGATGACGGCGTCGTCGTCCATTTCCTGTTTCAGGATTTCCATAACGACGGCGAGGTCCACATATTTTGAGTCCACTTCGTTGACCCTGTCCGGCTGCGCGGTGGAGAACTTTTCGTAGTCGGCGCGGGCTTCGGCCAGCCAACCCGCGGCCGGCTTCACCTCGGAGGTGGTAGCGGCGAGGACCGTGGCGAAGGACGCGACGTGGGCGGGGATGTGCTGATCCAGCCGGCCGAAATGACCCAGCAGGTCGGCGTCGGCGTTGACAACGACGGTTACTGCATCGAGGCCACGCCGGTAGCCGTCGGAGAGCACGTCGGCGCGGACGCAGCCGACGAAGATCAAGAGATCGGCCTCGTCCAGCCGTGCCGCGTTGGCGTCGCTGCGGGCGTAGCCCAAGTATCCGGCATAGGCACCGCTATTGTGCGGAACCGCATCGTAGGCGCGGAAATCAGCCAGGACAGGAACGCCGTGGCGTTCTGCCCAGCCGGCCAACGCTTCGGAAGAAGCCTGGTCCCAGCCTTCGCCGCCCACCACGATCAGCGGTTTGTGTGATGCTGCCAGGCGCTGTTCCAACGCCGCCAGGTCTGACGTGGTCGGCTCGGACCGTGCCACCACTCTGGGCTGCACTGTTCCCGAGCCGATGGCGTGGACCAGGACGTCTTCGGGAAGCCCGATCACCACGGGTCCTGGGCGTCCGCTCAGTGCGGTAAAGATAGCGTCGTCAACCACGCGGGCGGCGGACGCGGCGTCGTCGAGCGTCACCACTTTCTTGGCGGTGCTGCCGAACCAGGCGTTGATGTCGAATTCCTGGAAGGATTCGCGGCCGCGGTCGGCAACCGGGATGAGGCCCACAAAGAGGATCAACGGGGTGGCGTCCTGGTGGGCGGTGTGGATGGCGATGAACGCATTGGCCGCGCCGGGGCCGCGGGTCACCATGGCCACGCCGGGCAGCTGCGTGAGCCGGCCCTCGGCGAGTGCCATGAACCCGGCGCCGCCTTCGTGGCGGGTCACCACGGTTTCAATAGAGGAGCCGTGCAGGCCGTCCAGGACGTCCAGGAAGCTTTCGCCGGGGACACCGTAGACCCGTCTGATGCCGGCACGCTCGAGCTGGGCAACGATCAAGTGTCCGGCGGTGGTTTGGGTGCTCAATGCTTCATTCCTTCTTCTTCGATGCTGAGTGCCGGCAGGAAAATGCCGGACAAGGCGGTCATGATGGAAACCACCAGGAGGATGATGGCGCCAGGCCAGAATGAGTTGCCGCTGGCGGCCACCAGCGCCGTGGCAATCAGCGGCACAAAGCCGGAAATCACGCCGGCGCTGTTGGAGGTGATAGCTACCCCCGTGTAACGGACTTTTGTGGCGAACAGCGAGGTCAGCGCGGTGCCGGAGACGGCGTAAGGGACGGACAGGGTGCACACGCCGACGATCATGGCCAGGATCACCAGGACGGGGTTGGCGGTGTCGATCAAGAGGAAGACGGGCACAGCGACGATAGCGGAGGCGATGCCGCCCCAGAGGATGACCTTGCTGGCGCCGTACTTCTCGCCCATCCGGCCTGCCCAGATCAGCACGAAGATCTCAAACACCGCTGCGAGGAGCGAGCCCATGAGGAGGGTCTCGTAGGGCATCTTGAGGACCTTGGTGCCGTAGAAGACCACGAAGCTGGTGATGAGGTAGAAGCCGCCGATGCCGAGGAGTGCCGAGCACCCGCCCACCAGGATCTGGCGCCAGCTTTTGGTCAGGACACCGCGGATTGGGGCGTGCTCGGTTTCACCGGATTCCATGAGTGCCTCGAACTCCGGCGATTCGCTGAGCTTGCTGCGGATCCACATGGAGATGGCCAGCAGGGGGATGGCGGCAATAAACGGGATGCGCCAGCCCCAGGCGTCGAAGTTGGTTTGCCCAACGAGGTAGAGCATGCCGAAGAAGCCGCCGGAGGACAGGATGGTGCCGATCGGGGAACCGATCTGGGGCAGGGCGGCGTAGCGGGCGCGCTTGGCAACGGGGGCGTTTTCGACGGCAATAATCACCGCACCGCTCCACTCACCGCCAACTGCCAGGCCCTGCAGGATGCGCAGCGCCACCAGGATGATGGGCGCTGCGACGCCGATGGTCGCATAGTTCGGCAGCAGCCCGATCAGGCCCGTGACAACGCCGATACCGACGATGGTGATCATCAGGATCTTCTTACGCCCCACCTTGTCGCCCAGGGCTCCGAAGATGAATCCCCCGATGGGACGGGCCACGAAGCCCACAGCAAGGGTGGCGAAGGAACTCATGGCGGCGACGAACGGATCGGCTGAAACAAAGTACTGGGCGTTGAATACCAGGGCGGCGGCCGTGGTGAAGAGGAAGAAGTCGTACCACTCCAGCGCGGTGCCCACCAGCGCGGCCAGTGCCACTTTTTTCGTCACACGCTCGTCTACAACGCGGGGTAGCGATGGTCCGAGACCAGTTGCGGGGCTGCTGCTTGCCATGCTTACTCCAATAACGGATGGTAGTGCGGATAGATTCTGCCGGCCGGGGCCAGATGGGTGTGACGGGTCTCACCGGATTCAATTGTCTCAGTAGATCTGCTCAAATAAGTTAGCTGGCGGCAACCGAAATCGGCTTGTATGGTGTGTGAATGCACAATCTTGAGGATGCCGCCGTCGCACGGAGGTGGTCGGAGCTCGTCGAACAGCTTCACCACAGGGTCGACGTTTTGGCAAAGAAGTTCATCAGCCAGGTCCGGGAGATCCCGGAATACGGCGAATCAACCGTCGAGACAGACGAGATCATGCAGACGGCCCGGGAAACTTTCCATCGGCTGGTGAACGGCCTCAGGAACGGCGGCAACGCTGAAGCCGGGGCGGACTATGACGCCGACATTTCAGCGTCCCTGGGAGCCAAACGTGCACGGGCCGGGATTCCCGCCGAAGCGCTGGTCTCTGCCGTGCGCCTGGATTTCACCATCCTTTGGGCAGAGCTGCTGGCCATTGCCACACCGGAAGATGCGCCCATGCTGACCGCCCGCGTGGATCAAGTGTGGCGGGTTGTCGACGAATTCGCCGTCCGCACGCACACGAGTTACCTCAATGAACGGGTGCGGATGGCTCAGGAGGAGTCCAGCATTCAGAACGAGTTCATTGCCAGGCTTTTCAGTGTGGTGAGTCCCTCGGCGGACACAGCTGCCCAGGTAGCTGAGGCGTTGGGAGTCTCCGCCAATGCTCGGTTTGGGCTCGTCGCGGCCAGTGGGAGCGCCGCCGCCCGGCTGCGAGCTGCCCAGGTGAAAGCCGCGGCCAAGCGCAACCAGCGATTCTTTCTCCGGGAGTCGGGCGACATGGCTTATGTCTTCTGGCCCGTGGCAGCAGCGCGGACGGGAGAAGTCAAGGCTGTCATCGCAACGGTGCCGCAGGTATTTGCGGACATCCCCTGCGGCGTAGCCGAAGCGAACGGTTTGCGCGCTTTGCCCAAAGCGGCACGAACCGCGTCGAGCTTGGCGGCACTCCTGCAGCCTGCGGACACCGGACCGCTATCTGCCAACCAGGCGTGGCCGCGCCTTGCCAAGCGGCAACTCGCGGAGGCTGGTCTGGACCTTGTGGAGGAGCTTGACGCTGCGCTTGACCCGTGCCGTGGCGTGGAGCGGGAACGACTCACCGAGGCTGCCCGCCACTTTCTTCAATCGGGAAGCGTGACGCTCACGGCGGAAGCACTGTTTTGCCACCGGAACACGGTCCTTAACAGGCTCAACCGGTTTCAGGAGTTGACCGGCATTGATCTCACCGTGCCCAACCAGGCCGCGCGGCTCGTTGTGGCATGGGCATGACCAGCGTTGGCACCCAACAGAAGTGGACGACGACGGGAGCCTCCCGCCGTCGTCCGCTTCCGCTCTGTCAGCCGTAGGCTGGAACCGACAAAAGGGTGACCGAAAGGGTGACAATGTCCGAGACCATGACGGCCGGGCGGCTGGGCGAGGTGATGGCCGAGCTGGCCGTGCTTGAGGACCCGAAGATGCGCGAGGCGAACGAGAAGCGCGGCGACGACCACGGCGTGAACCTGTCCAAGCTGCGTGCGGTCGCGAAGCGGCTGAAGACGCAGCAGGAACTCGCGCGCGAGCTCTGGGCCACGAACGACACCCCGGCCAGGTTGGTGGCGCTGCTGATCTGCCGGCCAAAGGCCTTCGAACGCGACGAACTGGACGCCATGCTCCGCGAGGCGCGCGCCCCCAAAGTGCACGACTGGCTCGTGAATTACGTCGTGAAGAAGAGCCCGCACGCGGAGGACCTGCGCGTGGCCTGGATGGCTGACCCGGATCCGGTGGTCGCCAGCGCCGGCTGGGCCCTGACCAGCGAACGGGTGGCGAAAAAGCCCGCGGGGCTCGACCTCCCGGGGCTGCTGGACATTATCGAGGCCCAGATGAGGGACGCCCCGGACCGGCTGCAGTGGGCCATGAACCACACGCTGGCTTTCATTGGGATCGAGCATCCCGAGTACCGGGCCCGGGCGCTCGATATCGGCGAACGGCTCGAGGTCCTCAAGGACTACCCGACGCCCCCGAACTGCACATCACCGTTCGCGCCGATCTGGATCAACGAGATGGTGAGCCGCCAGGCAACCGCGTAAGGCTGTCAGCCCGGATGCAAAACTGAAGCGGACGACGCCGGGAACCTCCCGCCGTCGTCCGCTTCAGTTTTTGGCCGTGAACCGATCAGACGGTGGCGAGCTGGCGTTCCTGGCCGCGGACGCTGACCGTGAAAGTGTTGGGGCCGCTGCACTGGACCGCAATGCGGCATTTCGTGGTGTTCGCCTTCACTGAGAGGTCGTGCACAACGCTCTCCAGTGTGTGCTCAATCGCCGACCGGTCCCAGATTTTTAGCGTGATGGAGTCAGTGTTTTCAAACGTCATTGTCAGTACTTTCGCTCATGCAGTTAACGGCTCCGCGTCGTCCTTGAGCGGGCCGCATCCTCGTCGGTGAGGATTGCTGATCTTGGTAGTGCGGGAACGGGGTCCCGATCTCATGGTTCATGCTTGCCGCCAAGATTTGCAACAGAAATGGCCAAAGTGTGAGCGATTACACGCTCGCGCCGGCAGGTCCTGTCACAAAGTGGTGGACGCGCTATTTCGGCAGCGGTAATCTTTCAAACGGGCACAAGCTGACCGTGTGCCTTTGAGTGAAGGCGCCGCCACCGCTTCTTCGGCGCCGCGTTCGGGTCCACGCACTGGGGCAACCAAGAGGCCTTATGAGCCGCCGCCGGCCACATCGCCGGCTCCGGCCGAGCCAATACTGCCATTCATCCTTTGATGGAATTCCGTCTTGCTAAGAGGTCACGCAATGAAAACTCCTACTCGTCGTTTCGTCATGCTTTCTGTCGCCATCCCGCTCGCCTTCACAGCCGGACTGCCAGCTGCCCAAGCGGCCAACCCGAACGCCAGCTGCGTGGGAATCATTGTCTCCAGCGAGGCTCCGGCCGGGGAGTTCGACGTGGACACCTACAAGGATCTGGCAGAGAGTGTCGGGGTGTCCCCCTTCGGACAGTTCGTCGTCACCGGAGCCCGGTTGCATGAAGGCTCTATGGAGGCATGCCTCCCGTAGCCTTCCGCGGGTAAGCCTTGACACCCGGCCGCCCCGGGCGTATCGTACAACCAAATGGTTGTAGATCAGCTCAGAGACGCGGACGTGGACCGCCTGTTCCAGGCCCTCGCGGACGCCACCCGGAGGGACATTGTCCGGCGGGTGACGGCCGGGGAGTCTTCCGTCTCCGGCCTCGCCGCCCTCTACGCCATGAGTTTCGCCGCCGTCCAGAAGCATGTGGCGGTGCTGGAGCGGGCTTCCCTGGTAACAAAGGAGAAGCGCGGAAGGGAACAGATCGTGCGGGGTAACCACGAAGGACTGCAGAAGGCCCGCCGGCTGCTCGATGAGTATGAGGCGATCTGGCGGCAGCGTGCCGGGCGGATCGCGGACATTCTGGCTGAAGGATAGGAAGGTTTCGCAATGCCTGTTATCAGTTCCACCAAGAATCTCGAAGCCCTCAGCTTCACCCTCGTTGCCGAGTTCGACGCCGGCGTCGAGCAGGTCTGGCAGATCTGGGAAGACCCCCGCCAGCTGGAGCGGTGGTGGGGCCCGCCCACCTGGCCGGCCACGTTTGAGGCGTTCGACTTCCAGCCCGGCGGGAAGGCCGGCTACTACATGACCGGCCCCGAGGGGGAGAAGGCCGGCGGCTGGTGGCGCTTCACCGCCATCGAGGCGCCGCGCAAACTCGAGTTCGACGACGGCTTCGCGGATGCTGACGGCGCCCCCAACGAGGCCATGGGAGTCACCCATGCCGCCGTTGACCTCGAAGACCTCGGCGGCCGCACCCGGATGACCGTCCTGTCCACCTTCGAGTCCGAAGAGCAGATGGAACAGATGGTCCAGATGGGCATGGAAGAGGGCATACGAGAGGCTGCTGGCCAGATCGACGCACTGCTCGCCGAACACGCCCGCGCCTGAGTAACGCTGACGGTTTTGACGCAAAAGGCGAGCGCGAAAGGACACTTGAGGCCCCAGGATCCGGGGCCTCAAGTGTCCTTTCGCGCGTGGTGGTGGTCGCTCCTACGGAGGCGGCGGTGTGGACTGCTTAGTGCGTCAGGTCCTTGCCCTTGGTCTCCGGGATGGTGAACACAAACGCGATGCTGATGGCCAGTAGCACCACCGCGTAGACGTTGAAAAGGTTGCCCTGTCCTATGGAGCCGAGCCAGGCCTGCAGGTACGGTGCCGTGCCGCCGAAGGCTGCGACGCAGATGGAGTAGGGGACGCCCACGCCCACCGTGCGGATCTTGGTGGGGAACAGTTCCGCGTATACGGCCGGGACGATTGCTGCGCTTCCGGCGATGAAGAACAGCATGACGGACATGGTGACCGCGAGCTGCCACGGGGAGTCCTTCAGCAGCCAGGTCATGGGGAAGTGGAAGAGGGCGGCGCCTGCGGCGCTCATGATCATGACGGGCTTGCGGCCGATACGGTCCGAGAGCTTGCCCCAGAACGGAAGCGCCGCGATGAACAGCACGTTGGCGATCACGCTGGCCCAGAGGGCCTCGCCACGGTCCATCTTGAGGACCGACGCGGCATAGCTGGGAGTCACGACACCCCAGATGTAGTAGGACACAGTCAGCCCGACGGTCAGGCCAATCACCTGCAGGGCCTGCTTACGGTGCCTGTAGATCTGCGGCCACATCGGCTCGTGCTTTTCCTTGGGTGATTCTGCCTCGAACGCCGCCGTTTCCTTCATGCGGGCCCGCATAAACAGGGCGTAGAGGCCCATGGCGCCGCCGATAAGAAATGGCACCCGCCAGCCCCAGGCGTTCATGTCGGCCGTGCTCAATACGTTGGACAGGATGGCGCCGAGCATGGTTCCGGCCAGGATACCGACCGTGCCGGACGTATAAATGAGGGTTGCCCAGAAGCCGCGCTGTTCCTTGGGCGCCATTTCCGAGAGGTAGGTCTGCGACGACGGCAGCTCTCCGCCGTGGGCAAGGCCCTGGATAAGCCGGGCCACCAACAGCAGGACCGAGGCGAAGGCCCCCACGGCTTCGAAAGTGGGGGCGACGCCGATGATCAGGCTCCCCAGGGCGGCGAGGCCCACCGCGAACGTCATTGACGTCTTGCGGCCGATCCGGTCACCGATCCAGCCGAATACGAAGCCGCCGAACGGACGGGCGACAAAGCCGACGGCGAAGATCGCCAGGGTGGCGAGGAAGGCCGACGTCGGGTCCGCCTTGCTGAACAGCGCGCTCGCGATGAACGGCGAGAACGTGGCATAGATGGCCCAGTCGTACCATTCAACGGCGTTGCCGATGCCGGTGCCGACGAGGGTGCGCAGGTGGGACTTGTGAACCTGGACGTCGGCTGGGACGCCTGCAGTGGTGGTCATCGTGTGCTCCAGGGAGAGAGGGAAGGTTAGTTGGCCGAGGCCAGGGCCGCGATGCGGGAGACGGCCAGCTCTGCGTAGAGCGCGGCGCCGTCGGAGAGGACGCCGTCGTCAAAGACTGCGTAGGGGGAGTGGTTGAAGGAGGTTTCGGTGTGGTCGGCGCCGGGGGCGACGGCGCTGAGCCCGATAAACGTCCCGGGTACTTCCGCCAGCACCCTCGAGAAATCTTCAGAGCCACTGAGCGGGGTGGCCCAGCGGGTGAGCCGCGACGTTCCAAAGAGGTCCTCAATGGTCTTCTCCGCGGTGTGTGTTTCGTCGTCGTCGTTGACGGTGAGGGGGTACTCGTGACGGTAATCGACGTCCACCTCGAGGCCGTGGGCAGAGGCGATGCCCTTCAGCAGCGTGGGAACGGCGGACATCATCCGTTCCCTGGCGGCGTCCGAGAAGGTCCGGATGGTGGCTTCAATGCGCGCCGTTTCCGGAATGATGTTGCGCTTCGTACCCGCCTGGAGGACGCCCACGGTCAGGACCACTGGATCGAACATATTGAACTGGCGGGTGATCATGACCTGCAGGGCAGTCACCATTTCTGCGGCCGCCGTGACCGGGTCCTTGGCCGCGTGCGGAGCCGAGCCGTGGCCGCCGGCGCCAAGAACCGTGACCGTCAGGGCATCCGAAGCGCTGAGCATCACCCCGGGTTTGGTGCAGAACCGGCCGTGCGGCTCCAAGGCGGAAAAGACGTGCATCCCATAGGCGGCATCAACCCGGCGCCCGGCCGCCTCCAGCACGCCCTCGCGGATCATGCGGCCTGCCCCGTCAAAGCCTTCCTCGCCCGGCTGGAACATCAGCACAACGTCGCCGGCCAACTGGTCCCGGCGCTCCGCCAAAAGGGTGGCTGCCCCCGCGAGCATGGCGGTGTGGAGGTCGTGGCCGCAGGCGTGCATGGCGCCGTCGATCTTCGAGGAGAAATGGGCACCGGTCCGCTCCTGGACAGGGAGGCCGTCCATGTCGGCACGCAGGAGGACCGCCGGCTTTGTTGCCGATGCGTGCGGCGCGGTGCCGCGCAGCACCGCAGTGACCGACGTCGTGCTCTTGCCCAGGGTGATTTCGAACGGCAGGCCGTCGAGCGCTTTGAGGACCTTTTCCTGGGTGCGGGGCAGTTCGAGTCCGATCTCCGGCTCCTGGTGAAGAGCATGGCGCAACTGGACAATGTCCGCCTGAAGCTCTTTCGCGTCGGTGGTGATTGACATCTGCTCTCCCTTTCAGCAACCCGTCCGGTGACGGCCTGCTGTCCATTGTGTGGTGATGTGGTTCACAAGCCGCGAAATGGCAGGAAAAAATCAAAAGTATGATTGAAACGGCAGGATTTATCCACGCGAACGATAGGAGGCTGCGAAGTGGTACTCAGCGAGGAAGACCTTGCCCTGATCAACGTGCTGCAGATTGCCCCGCGGATCAGCTGGTCGGATGCAGCCGATGTACTGGGTGTGCACGCCACAACGCTGGCCGCGCGCTGGGACAGGCTGCGATTGTCGGGCGCAGCCTGGACGACGGCCCATCTGATCGGCGATCCCAAACAGACGTGCTTGGCACTGGTGAGCGTGGATTGCGAAATGCGGTTGCGGGCCGAGGTGACCGCGGCACTCGCCGCCATCCCCGAAGTGGTCACGGTGGAGGAAGCTGCCAGCAACAGGGACCTCATGCTGACGGTCATTGCGCCCACCCTGGCCCAGTTCACGGACCATGTGCTGCCGCGGTTCAAGGAGATCCACGGATTGTTGAAGTACCGGACCTCGCTGGGTACCCGCCTGCATACCGCTGGCCATTCGTGGCGGCTCAATACCCTGGACAAGGCCAAGCAACAGGCGCTCCAGGCCGTTGCCGGCCCTGCGGCCACCGGTTCGGCAGCACCACGGCTCGGAGCCCCGCTGCCGCCGAGCCATCTGGACCTCGTCCCGTTCCTGGCCCGGGACGGGCGCGCAGGTGCCGCGGAGATAGCACGGAGCCTGGGCCGGAGCCAGGCTACGGTCCAGCGGCAGCTCAACAGGGTGATGTCCAGCGGGCTGCTGACCTTCCGTTGTGAAATTGCCCAGAAGCTCTCCGGCTACCCGGTGAGCTGCCAGTGGTTCGCCAACGTGCCGCCTGGCCAACACGAGGCCGCGGCCGCCGAACTCCGCAGCCTCCGCACCGTCCGGTTCAGCGCATCCACTACCGGAGGCACAAATTTTGTGATCCTCATGTGGCTGAATACGCTGGCCGATGTGATGAACGCCGAATTGGCCCTCCAGCAACGCATCCCGCAGATCGAGCTGGTGGAGAGCGTTGTGATCCTGAACACCGCCAAACGGATGGGCTGGATGCTGAACCCGGATTCGACGGCGAGCGGCGCGGTGGTGGTCGCGGACACCGGGGTCCCGCCCCTGGTGCTTGGCTGAGCACTCCGGCACGCTGCGGTGCCCCCGTTGAAACCCCGGCCGGCGTTCTGAATACTGGAAGACATGCTCGATTTCAGAAGCGGAGGCGGTGTTTAGCCATGAGCGGGACGGGCGACTTCAAGCGGCGCCTCGAGCGGGCGGCGGAACTCCGCTCCTACCGGGGAGCGGGGATCAGTGCCGAAGAGGAGGCCGAGCTCGACGCCGCCGAGGAGAGTGAGCGGCAGAAGCGCAAGAAGGTGGACGACGCCAAAAGGGCGGAGTACCTGATCCGGGACGCCATGGCACAGGGCAAATTCGACAACCTCAAATACGCCGGCAAGCCCATCCCCGGGCTGGGGGAGGCCTACGATCCCGACTGGTGGGTCAAGGGCCTGATCCAGCGCGAAAACATCAGCGGACTGGGGCCCAAAGCCATCCTGCTCCGCACCGAAGACGCCGAACTGGACGGCCGCCTTGATGCGCAGTTCACCGAAAAACAGGTCCGGGACATCCTCGCCGACTTCAATGCCCGGGTGGTCGACGCCCGCCGCCAGCTCCAGGGCGGCCCGCCCGTCGTCACCAAAACGCGGAACGTCGACGCCGAGGTGGCGCGCTGGCACGAACGCCGCGCCGCCCGCGCACAGGACCCCCTACCTGAACCGGAGTCGCAGCGCTCCTGGTGGCAGCGGCTATGGCGCGGCACCACTTAGCTGAGCGGGCACCACCTAGCTGAGCGGGCGAGGGGAATGCACAACGGAGGGAACGGTCGACGGCGGCGCCTCCCGCCGTCGTCGGCTGTCAGGGTCTTCGGCTCCTAGCGTCTCCCGCCCGGGAAGCCGTTTTGCGGCGGAACGCCCGGAATCTCGGGCACAGGCGGCGGGACAGGCGCGGGAGCGGGAGCAGGAGGTGGCTCCGGCGCGGGTGCTGGTTCTGGTGCGGGCGCTGGAGCGGGTGCTGGTGCGGGCGCCGGGGCGGGTGCTGGCCTCGGCGCGGCCGGTGCGGGAGTCGGTTTCGGCGGGGCAATCATGGATGCCGGCGGGGCCGGGAACGGGTTTGCCGGGTAGAGCGGGGCGGCCTGGAGCATGTAGTTGACCCACTGCGGCCCGGCGATCATGTAGCCGTCAAGGCGGGGGTAGAACTGGCCGTTGATGGTGACGTTCTGGCCGGGGCGGTTTTGGCCCTCCAATGCGTCGCCGAAGAAGGATGCTGTGGCCAGCCCCGACGTATAGCCCACCACCCAGGTGGAGCCGTTGTTGTTGGACGTGCCGGTCTTGGCGGCAACCGGCATCAGCGTGTGGATTTTGGGGTTGATCCACACGCCGGAGCCGACCTTCAGCACGTCCTGGAGCACTGCGTTGACGCCTCGGGCAACCTCAGGTTTGACGGCGTCGCGGCACTCGCTGGTCTGGCCCGGGAGTTTCCCGCCGGACATGTCCGTTACCTCAAGCACGGCAATGGGGGCGCAGTACCGGCCGTCGTTGGCAAAGGTGGCGAAGGCATTGGCCAGGTGGAGCGGGGCGACGCCGATGGCGCCGAGGAGATTGCCCAGTTGATGCATGTTGATCTGCGCGCCATCGAGTCCGCTGTGCAGCCCCACGCTGTCCACCATCTTCTGGATGCCGCAGAAATCAAGCTGGGCGGCCGAGGCGAAGGTGGCCGTGTTGATCGAGTTGTACAGCCCGTAGTTCACGGGCATGGGGCGGTAGTAGCCCTGATCGGCATTCTGCAGGTCATCGGCGGCGCCCAGCTCAGGGTTGTTCTGGGCCGTGCTGTAGGCGCCCAGCACCCTTCCGCAGCTGGAACGCCACGGGAAGCCCAGCGGATACACCCGGCGGGAGGCGTCCACCACCCCGGTCAGCGGCTTGCCCTCATTCAGCCACTCTGCGAACGTGAAGGGCTTCATGGTGGAGCCGGGCTGGAAACCGCCCGCCCCGTTAAGGTCATTGCCTTGCGGATCGCGGGAGTCCACGTTGAAGTTCAGCTGGGTATCGAACCTGCCCTCGGCCGGCAGGAACACCGTATTCTGCGCCATGGCCAGTATTTTTCCGGTGCCCGGCTGCACCGTCACGAGGGAGGCGCCCCAGCGGTCAGGATTCGCCCCGGCGGTGGCGTCCACCTGCGTCTGGGCCGCAGCCTGGAGCCGGCTGTCCAGCGTCGTGACGATGGTGAGCCCGCCCCGGTACAGCTTCCGCTCGCGCTCGATCAGGGTGGTGCCGTAGGCCGGGTTGTTCAGGATCAGGTGCGAAATGTAGTCGCAGAAGTACGGCGCCATCTGGGCGTGGGCGCAGCCCTGCTTCCCCGGACTGAGCTTGAGTTCGATGGGCGCGGCCGCGGCGGCGTCATGGTCCGCCTGGGTGATCTTGCCCGTGGCCAGCATCTCCGCAAGAACCTGGTTCCGGCGGCCTGTGGCCTGCTCCGGATTGACCGCGGGGTTGTAGTAGCTGGGGCTGTTGACCAGCCCGGCCAAGAGGGCCGCCTGCGGCAGGTTGAGATCGGCGGCCGTGGTGCTGAAGAAATACCGTGCCGCGGCCTCGATCCCGTACGCCTCGCGGTTGAAGAACACGATGTTCAGGTAGCCCTCGAGGATCTGGTCCTTGCTGAACTTCTTCTCCAGCGCGATGGCCAGCTTCATCTCCCGGAGCTTGTCCCCGATGCTCTTCTGGCCGCTGAGGATCACCGCGTCGGTTTTGTCCTGGGACACGAAGGACTCGTTGATCACGTTGGTGACGTACTGCTGGGTAATAGTGGAGGCGCCCTGCCTGCCCTCATTCGTCAGGTTGAAGATCGCAGCCCGGACGATCCCCTGCGGGTCGATGCCCGGGTGCTCATAAAAGCGGCTGTCCTCGATGGCCACGATGGCATCCCGGACAAAAGGCGATATCCGGTCCAGGGGGATCCTGATCCGGTTCTCGGTATAGAACGTCGCGATCGGCTGGCCGTCGGAGGTGAGGACCTTGGTGGATTGCGACGGCGGCCCGACGATCAGTTCCGAGGGCAGATTTTCAAAGTAGCTGATGGAGGTGCTGACTCCGTAGCCGACCGTCGCCACAGCCGGGACCACGAGGCTTGCGGCCAGGACGCCGCACATGGCGCTCGCAGCAAAGAACCCGATGACCCTTCCCAGGGTGGCGGCCAACCCGTGCCTGCGTTTCTTTTGCTGCGCCATTGTTCAGCCCCAAGCTCGCGACGTGTGATCAGAATACGCCGCTGCACCTGCAGCATCCAGATGCTGGAGGAACTGATGCCAAGCCGGTATTTTACGTCCCCAAGTCCGTTCCGGGTCTTGTTTCGCGATACATACCGATATATCGTTAAGTGTCGGTGAGTAGTCGACCGATAACCATTCAACAAGGGCCAAAAAGCATTCAACAGACAGGGAAGGGACGATGCCACCATGAAAGGCATTCACGACGACAAGTTTTTGGAACCGCCGTTCGGGCGGGGACAGTTCGGGCGGGGACGGTTTGAGCGCGGCAGGGGCCGCCGCGGACCGCACGGGCACCGCGGGGGAGGGTTTGGCCCGGGCTTTGGCCCGCGGGGCGGATTTGGTCCCGGTTTTGGACCTGGTGGAGGGTTCGGTCCCGGCTTTGGGCCCGGTCCCCGGCGCGCAAGCAGGGGGGACGTCCGGTGGGCCATCCTGTCACTGCTGGCCGAGGCCCCGTCCAATGGTTATGGCCTGATCAAGACCATCGCGGAGAAAACATCCGGCGCATGGCGGCCCAGCCCCGGGTCGATCTACCCCACACTCCAGCAACTGGTGGACGAGGACCTCATTGCGCCCCTCAGCGAGGGCCGGCGGACCGACTTCACCCTCACCGACGCCGGCAAGGCCTACGTGGCCGAGCATGCGGAGGAACTGGAGAACGCGTGGAACAGCGATGCGGAAGGATCCGGACCCGCCTTCCACCAGAGTGTGGGCAAGCTGATGGGGGTCATTCATCAGTTCCGCACGGCAGCTACGGAAGAACAGCGCAACGCTGCGGTGGAAAAGCTCGACGAAACCCGCCGCGCGCTCTACCGGATCCTGGCCGACTGAGCGCTTTTGAACCCTGTGGCCTCAGGCGAACGTGTCTTCTTTGGCGGAAGTGGCAGCAGGTGCCGTGACGCCGCGGCCCAGCGGGTTGAAGTGGCTGCCCAGCCCGCCGAAGGCGTAGGCGGTCTCGGCATGCTCGGAGAGATCCACCCCCGCCATCTCGGCCTCGTGGCTCACCCGGAACCCGATGGTCCTGTTGATGGCCCGGCCGATCACCAGGGTCACACCGCCGGAGAGAACTACGGTGACTGCTACCGCCACGGCCTGCGCCGTCAGTTGCTGGAGACCGCCGCCGTAGAAGAGGCCGCCGCCCTGGCCGTCCACGGGGAGGGCGACGAAGCCCAGGGCCAGTGTGCCGATGAGCCCGGCGCCGAGGTGAACTCCCACCACGTCCAGGGAGTCGTCCAGCCCGAACCGGTACTTCAGGTCAACAAACACGCAGCAGGCGGCACCGGCTACCAGGCCCAGGCCGATGGCGGCCACTGGGCTGATGTTGGCGCAGGACGGTGTGATGGCCACCAGGCCGGCAACAACACCGGAGGCTGCGCCCAGGGACGTGGGATGGCCGTGCCGGATCTTCTCCGCCAGCAGCCAGCTGAGCATGGCCGCGGCCGGGGTGACCAGGGTGTTGATCCAGATCAGGCCGGCCTGCTCCGCGGTGGTGGCGGCGCCGCCATTGAACCCGAACCAGCCGAACCACAGGATGGCCGCGCCGAGCATGATGAAGGGGACATTGTGCGGGCGGTGGCTGGGATCCTTGGCGAAGCCGTGGCGCTGGCCAACCACCAGGGCCAGGACGAGGGCGGCCGTCCCGGAGCTGATTTCCACCACTGCCCCGCCGGCGAAGTCGATGACCTGGCCGAAGGTCTCGGTGATGGCTCCGCCGGCGCTCATAAGCCCGCCGCCCCAGATCATGTAGGCCAAGGGGCAATAAACAAGTGTGACCCACAGCGGCACGAACACTGCCCAGGCGCTGAACTTGGCGCGGTCCGCGATTGCCCCGCTGATGAGGGCCACCGTGATGATGGCGAAGGTGGCGCTGAAGCCGGCCTTGATGAGGTCAGGGGAGCCCATGAGGTTCTGCAGCCCGAAGTTGGCGAAGGGGTTGCCGAAGATGCCCAGGATTCCCTCGCCGGTGGTCATCGAGTATCCCCAAAGGACCCACACAACTCCCACGATGCCGGCGGAGATGAAGCTCATCATGATCATGTTCAGCGCTGCCTTGGCGCGCGTCATGCCGCCATAGAAGAGACCGAGCCCGGGTGTCATAAGCAGCACCATTGCCGCCGCGATCATCATCCAGACGTGTTGCGCAGTGATCTCCACCGGTGGGTCCCTTCCATTGATCCTGAATACGGGGACTTTCCTACCTGGCCCGCGCAATTCCCCCCGATCAATATTTGTCGCCGTGTGTTTCCGTTTGCGCTTCGCTAAGTTGCGGATAGGTTACGGCCCGGCGGCTTACGTGAAGATCGCATGACGGTGATGTTTCCGGCGTGTAAACGGGACCTGTTGAACGGCGCCGGGACAGGAAGCCCTGGGACTCCGATGCCAGCGACGGCGGGCGCCGGTCCGCGCACGTGGTGAGAAGCCGCCGTCGGACGCTGAATGGGCAACGTTTCCTGAACATGAACGGCGGCTCACCGCCGGGCGGACTTGGAGGAGCGCGATGATGGGTTTTGGCCACGGTTCGACGCCGGCGTGATGGTGGCGGCCATCAGCCCGGTGCGTGTGCCGCGGTGGACCGAGTGGGAGCGGGTGTCCGCCCACACGCTCGTGGTTTCCCGAGCGCAGCCAGCCCCCGCGGGGAGAATCCGCGGGAATGGCCCCGCCGGGTCAGAACGTCCGGGCGTTGACCAAGACGGGCAGTTGGCCGCGGACCTCTGCAATGACGGCCGGGTCAATGTCGACGACGGCGAGTTCCGGTTCGCCGCCGAGGGCCACCAGTGCAGCTCCCAGGGGAGAGATGACGGCACTGTGGCCAACGCCGGTGGGAGCCTTGCCGGCGGAGGCGATGCCGACGCTTGCCGGGTCGCCCTGTCCGCAGGCCACCACGAAGGTGGTGCTGTCCAGCGCGCGGGCCCGGACCAGGAGGTCCCACTGCTCTGCCTTGCCCTCGCCGGCGCCCCACGAGGCGCAGACAATGTTGACCTGGGCGCCGGCTTTGGCATTGGCCGTAAACAGTGCCGGGAACCGCACGTCGTAGCAGGTCGCCAGACCGAACGTGGTGCCGTTCACTTCGAAGGTCACGGGGGCTGTTCCGGCGTCCACGGTATCGGACTCGGCGAATCCGAATGCATCAAAGAGGTGGATCTTGTCGTAGGAGGTCTCGACGCCGGGGCCGGTGACCAGCAGGGTGTTCCGCACGCGGCCGCCGTCGCCCGGGGTGAACATGCCCGCCACGACGGTGATGTCCAGCTCGTGGGCAATGCCTCGGACGGCGGCCGCCCATGGCCCGTCCAGCGGCTCGGCAATGTCCTTCAGGCTGTTGCCGAAGGCGCGCATGGCTGCTTCCGGGAACACCACGAGCTCCGCTCCGGCGGCTTTGGCCCGCGTGGCGTAGTCTCGGATGAGCTCCAGGTTGGCGGCCAGATCGGCTCCGGTGATGATTTGGGCCACTGCTAAACGCATGAAATTACTCCAGTCTGTTGTATACATAAAGTATGCGAAAAAGTTCGGGGACGGCGGCGTCCGGCCGCGAGAAGGCGTACGCGTACCTGCGCGAAAACATCCTGGTTGACCCGGCGGTGCAGGGGAAGTTCCTGAATGAGCAGGAGCTGGCCGCCGAGATCGGCGTCTCGCGAACTCCGGTCCGGGAGGCGCTCCTGCTGCTCGTCTCCGACGGCCTGGTGGAACTGATTCCGCAGCGCGGGGCCTATGTTCCGCCGGTGACGGGCCGTGAAATGTCGGAACTGATGGAACTCCGGGGTGTGCTGGAAAGCCATGCCGCCCGCCTGGTTATCGAACGGAACCGCGTTCCTGCGAAAACGATGCAGGACACCCTCGACCTGCAGGCCCAGCTTCCCGAGCAGCTGAATGCGGAGGCTGCGCAGGAGTTCATCCGGCTGGACACCCTTTTCCATCAGCTTCTGATCGACGCTGCCGGCAATGAGCTCATCTCCCGAACCTACAGCAAGCTCCATGTCCGGCAGATCCTGGTGGGCGTCTCTGCCTTGTTCCGCACCGGAGACCGGCGCGGACAGGTGTGCGCCGAACACCAGGACATCCTCGATGCCCTGGTGTCCGGCGACGCCGCGAAGGCGCAGGAGGCCATTGACCATCACCTGGCCATCACCCGAGATATCCTGCTCCGCACCTAAGGGAGTTTTTGTCCACATAACGCGGGTTGAGAGTCGTTTTGGGTGCATTATGTGGACAAAAACTCCGGTCTGGTGAGTGGGGAATCGTCAGTTGACTTTGCCGTGGGCCGACTGCTGGCGCTCCAGTGCGGATCCTTCCAGCAGCAGGCGGTAGTCCTCGTCCTCCACGGTGTTGGAATCGCGGCCGAGGGCCAGGCCCACGGCGGTGACGCCTGCAGCGACGGCCACGTAGATGGCCACCGGAATCCACGTGCCGAACTGCGCCAGCAGCAATGTGAACATCAGCGGGGCGATGGCGCCACCGATCACGCCGGCGAACGTGTAGGCCAGGGAACTGCCCGTGGACCGGAGCCTGGGTGAGAACTGCTCCACGATGAAGGCAGCCTGCGGGCCGTACATAAACGAGTGCGCCATGAGGCCCAGCACAATGCCGGCAATGAGCACCGGCTCGTTGTTGCCGCCCAGGACGCCGAAGAAGATAAACGTCCACACGGCGCCCACCACAGCGGCGGTGCCGTAGACCAGGCGTCGGTTGAAGCGGTCGGACACAGCGCCGGCCAGCGGAATCATAAAGAGCTGGAACGCGGAGCCGATCAGGACTGCCGTGAGCACCTGGCTGCGTTCGTAGCCGAGTGTCTGGATGCCGTAGGTAAGGGTGAAAACGGTGAACAGGGCGTAGAGCACGTCCGGGCCCACCCGGCATAGCGTGGCGGCAATGAGGGGCCGGAGCTCCGTGCTGAAGACCTCACGGACAGGGGCGTGGGGCTGTTCGCCGTGGGCCTCGATGGCCTTGAAGATGGGGGTGTCTTCCAGCTTCAGGCGGATCCAGAGGCCGAAACCGACCAGCACGGCCGAGACCAGGAACGCGATGCGCCAGCCGAAACCGATGAACTGTTCCTCGGTCAGGGCGAGGGTCAGGACAGCCAGGGCGCCGTTGGCCATAAGGTTGCCGGCGGGAGGGCCCACCTGGGCTGCAGACGCCCAGAAGCCGCGCCGGTGGGGGTCGCCGTATTCGCTGGAAAGCAGCACGGCGCCGCCCCATTCGCCGCCGACTCCCACGCCCTGGGCGAACCGCAGCAGCACCAGGATGATTGGGGCAGCGATGCCGATGGTTGCGTAGCCTGGCAGCACGCCGATCAGGACGGTGGCCACGCCGATGATCATCAGGGTGGTCACCAGCACCTTCTTGCGTCCGATCCGGTCACCCAGACGGCCGAAGATGATGCCACCAACAGGCCGGGACACGTAGCCCACCGCATATGTGGAGAAGGCCAGGATGGTGCCCGTCAGTGGATCGGATGAAGGGAAGAACACGAGGGGAAATACGACGGCGGCCGCGGCCGAGTAGACGGCGAAGTCGTACCACTCTAGGGCGGTGCCGGTCAGGCTGGCGGCGAAGGCCTTGTACAGGCCCTTGGGGTGAATCGGCTTGTCCGGATGCGGCGCTGTGCCGGAAGCCGGAACTGGGACGTTAGCCATGGGTGTTGTCCTCCACGAGATGTTTACGGGTGACGCCTGTCACGCTGGCGTTAAATGTATACATTACGCATACTGGATGTACATTGGCCACCGTTTCCGGTTTCCAGTTTGTAAATTTCTCCAGCAGGACACGCAAAAGGATGGACAGAACATGACGACTCTGAGCTTCGAACTTCCCGACGGCAGCACCCGGACAGTCCAGGTCAAGCACCTCCTGAACGCCGGATATGCGGGGCGGGAGCAGGAGGAAGTGCAGGCCCACATTGCCGAACTGGCTGAACTGGGCGTCCCCGGCCCCGCCACCACTCCTGCGCTCTACCCGGTCTCGCCGTACCTGGCGCAGCAGGTTTCAGAAGTCCGCGTGCAGCATGCCCGGACCTCCGGGGAAGCCGAATGGGCGCTGGTAGTCACGGACGACGGCGTGCTGCTGACGGTCGCATGCGACCACACGGACCGAGAGCTTGAGGTCCATGGGGTGGCCTGGAGCAAGAACGCCAGCCCGGACGTCCTGGGCCGCAAGGCGTGGCGGCTGGACGACGTGCGCGACCACCTGGACCAGATCACGCTGAAGGCCTGGGTGGGGCAGGGTGATACTCCGGACACGCTGATCCAGGACAGCTCGCTGGAAGCCCTGCTGACCCCGGACTACTGGCTGGAGGTGCTGGCCGAGCGCAGCCTGAACGAGCCGGGGACGGTCCTCATTTCCGGCACGGTGGCCATGACCAGCGGCGTGAACCAGTTCGCCCGCAGCTGGAAAGTGGAGATGACAGACCCCGTGACAGGAGCCACCGTGGATGCCCAGTACGTGGTGGAGCAGATGGCCGAGCCCATCGGCTGATTCCGCCGGGCGGGGGCACGCTGGGGGTCGCAACTCCCGGTAGCATCATTGCTATGCCCACTGCGCTTGAAATGGCAGGTCCCATCCTGGAAATGATGACCTGGCTGTGCCTTCCGCCGGGGGTTGCCCTGCTGTTCTACTCGGGCATCCTTCGGCGGTTTGTGCACCCGTGGAACGTTGCGGAAGCAGTGGTCTACGCGGACGCTACCGGAACGGGCTTCCGCTGGTTTGACCGCAAGTTCCAGGTCCACCACGCGCCGATGTCGCCCTACGACATCAAGGACCTGGCCGTGGGCGACACGCTGCCGATCTACTACCACCCCAAGCGCCCCACACAGTGGCAGACCGCAGCGCCCGAACCGGTGGGGCGGACCGCCGTCGTGCTTGGCCGCGTGCTCACCGGGATCGGTGCCGCGGCGCTCATCGCGGGCTTCCTGCTGCCGATGTTCTGACGTTCAGCGGCTGAATCAGCCGGCCAGCACCACGCCGATGCCGAGCGCGCCCAGCGCAACACCCGCAAAGGCGGTCCAGAGCACCGCTGACGTATCGGTCCGGAAGCCTGGTGCGGACCACCGGGCTAACGCCAGAGGATAAAATCCAGGACGACGGCGGCAGCCAGTGCCCCTGCGCCGGCCAGCAGCGGCACAATGAGCGGCAGCGGGAGGGGAGTTTTGTTGCGCATGCTCCGTTCGACGCGGATCCAGCGCCCTGCGGCGCCGGCGCTGAGCAGCATGCCCAGGAGCAGGAGCAGTACCGCCAGGCTCTTGCGGACCGGTTCCAGGAACAGGTCCGAGGTGAAGGCCTCGATGGCGATGCCGCCGGCCAGCAGCCGTTCGGCGATCTTTCCGCGCGACGGCGGCACGGGGTCGTTGGGCGGCGTCTGGTCGCTGGGCACGGGGCCAGTTTGGCCGCTGGCGTCAGCCGGTCCTGGACGAGATGGAAACCACGGCGCTGATGAAAACAGGAAGCGCGGCGGCACTGATCAGCACTATCGCCCCGGCACCCACCCAAACTGGCACTGTCCGGCGGGGCCGCGCGGATCTCAGCAAGGAAACCGGAACGACGCTCAGCCAGAGGAACAAGAGGAGGATTCCAATGACGACGAGGACTGCGAACGGTGGAAACAAGATGGCACCAGCGAGCAACGGAACATAGAATTTAGCCGCTCCGGAGCCCCACAGCGGAAGGCGCTCACTCCACCACCCCGCCGCGGCAGCGACGACGGCGCCGTGAAGGAGGGCAAGTCCGGCATACAGTGCCACCGACAGCCAGCCGGGTCCAACGATGTTGAAATCGATGTTGTCCGCGCGCAGGGGATCCATCAAGGACCCTACCCACACGAGGAGGAGCAAACCGAACAGCGGTCCGGCGAGACGTCCGCGTGGAAGCCAGCGGCGCACGAGGGGGAACAGGATCGCGGCAAGGAAGCCGGCCGGCAGGCCACCGAAGAACAGCAGGGCCATGGTCCCCCCAACGCTGGGAATTCCCACGAATGCCTGGGCCTCCGTTAGCCGGCCTTGTGCGGAAGCGGGGGAAGTGTCCGCCAAAATGCGCATGACCAGCCGCCCGCCGGGCCAGGCGGCAAGCAACGCAGAGACCAGTGCGGAAAAGGACACGACGTTGGCCCACCAGAAGAACCGGCGCAGCGCGCTCAGTTTCTCGTCAGTCCGGAACTCTTGCCCGCCGGTGCCCGTGGAGGGGTGGGGTCGTGAGGCGGATGGCTCACGGATGCTGCGGCCTCCCCACAGCACCACCACCAGCAGGCCAAGGAGCAGAAAAAGGGCGGACCCCACCACAATTATTGTGGCCATCGCTGATCACCATCCACATCCAAAGGATGGATCAATTGTGCTCCCAACCGCGGGTACGGGCTACCTCCGCGGGGCAAACATGATCACAGCCACCCCGACCAGGCAAATGACGGATCCCGCGATGTCCCACCGGTCCGGGCGGAAACCGTCGAAGATCATTCCCCACGCCAGCGAACCAGCCACAAACACGCCGCCGTAGGCGGCCAGAATCCGGCCGAAATGGGCATCCGGCTGGAGGGTGGCCGCAAAACCGTAGAGGCCCAGGGCAATCACGCCCAGCCCTGCCCACCACCAGTCCTTGCCCTCACGGACTGACTGCCACACGAGCCACGCGCCGCCGATCTCGGCAGCAGCGGCCAGGACGAACAGCACAGTCGTTTTGGCGATCGCCACGGTTTCAGCAGGAATACTCACAGGCTCATCATGCCAGCCGGGAATGCGGCCACCCGGCGTGAGGTTGGGCCTTACATGCAACGCATCGGATTCCTTTCCTTCGGCCACTGGGGCCCCGGCCAGGGCTCCCGCACCCGAACCGCCGGCGAGGCCCTCCGCCAGGGCATTGAGCTGGCGGTGGCCGCCGAGGAACTCGGTATCGACGGCGCCTTCTTCCGGGTGCACCACTTCGCCCGTCAGCAGGCGTCCCCCTTCCCGCTGCTGGCAGCCATCGCGGCCCGGACCAGCCGGATAGAGATGGGCACGGGCGTGATCGACATGCGGTACGAAAATCCGCTGTACATGGCCGAGGAAGCCGCCGCCACGGATCTGATCAGCGGCGGCAGGCTGCAGCTGGGCATCAGCCGTGGTTCACCAGAGCCCGCCCGGAACGGGGCTGCCGCCTTCGGCCACCAACCGGCCGAAGGGGAGACCGCCGCAGACATGGCCCGCCGGCACACAGCCGAGTTCCGGCACGCCATCAGCGGCGCCGGCGTGGCCGAGGCGGACCCGCGCTACGCCGGCGGAGCCATTGGCCTGTTGCCGGTCCAGCCGCAGTCACCGGGCCTGACAGAGCGGATCTGGTGGGGCGCCGGTAGCCGCAACACCGCCGTGTGGGCGGCCGGCCTGGGCATGAACCTTATGAGCTCCACCCTTCTCACCGAGGACACCGGCGTCCCCTTCGACCAGCTTCAGGCGGAGCAAATCCAACTCTTCCGGGAGGCCTGGACCGTGGCAGGACACAGCCACCAGCCGCGGGTCTCTGTCAGCCGGAGCATCCTGCCAATCGTGGACGACGAGGACAGCAGGTATTTTGCGGGCAGCGCGCTGCGGGACAGCCGGGACCAGGTGGGCGTCATCGACGGACTGACGGCACGCTTTGGCAAGACCTATGCGGGTGCTCCGGATGTCCTGGCCGAGCAGTTGGCGGCCGACGCAGCGGTCCAGGCCGCGGACACGCTGCTGGTGACAGTGCCCAACCAGCTGGGCGTTGACTTCAATGCCAAAATGCTGGGAAACATCGCCCGGTACATTGCGCCCGCCGTCGGCTGGACCCCGGC
The DNA here is from genome assembly GCF_006517235.1 of Pseudarthrobacter sp. NIBRBAC000502772. Lineage (NCBI taxonomy): Bacteria > Bacillati > Actinomycetota > Actinomycetes > Micrococcales > Micrococcaceae > Pseudarthrobacter > Pseudarthrobacter sp. NIBRBAC000502772. The sequence continues at coordinate 4,512,098 of NZ_CP041188.1, read as the reverse complement.
CCGTTCCTGATCCGGCGTAATTTCCGCTGGGCGATCCGCCCGGAAGGGAATATCCTGAGAAGGTACGGGCCACGGTGGCCCGGCTTTCTGTCACGGCCCAGAGAGGCTCAACATGTCCGAAAAGCTCCACCTGACACCGGAAGATGAGTTCCCGGAAGATCTTTCCACCGTTCCGGACCGGGAACTGCAGGTTCTGGACAGCCAGGTGCAACGCCAATTGGACTACGAGTACGTGGCCGAGGGGGAGCCGAACCCGGAGACGGAGTTCAGGCACCACGACCTCGATGAGGAATTCGAAGACCGGGACAGCCGCTGACCCGGGAACCATCAGCAAGCCACAGCCGTTAGGCTTGTAGCGGGCATTGGGGGCTGAGGCCCCAACATTACTGCGTGACTGCGGAACGGTCAGGAGAGAGACATATGGCTCGCGCCGCTTTAGGTTTGACTGCATGATCCGGCTACGTCAGCTGGCACAGGCGGCTTCCGTACTGACAACGCCATTGGCACCGGAAGATATTCTGGCGCTCTTTAACCCTGTTTTCTCCGCGCGCCAGCTGCGTGGAGTGGTGACCCGTGTGGTCCAGGAAACGGCACAGTCGGCCACCATCTTCTTCCGTCCCGGCCGCGGCTGGCATTCCCACCTGGCTGGCCAGTGGGCGCGCATAGGCGTTGAGCTGGACGGCGTCCGCCACTGGCGCTCGTATTCGCTGAGCGCCCCCGCCGGCAAGGACCCGGCCATCACCGTCACCGACGTCGGCGCTGTTTCCGGAACCCTGGTCCGGACCACCAAACCGGGCGACGTCCTTTTCCTGGCACCCCCGCAAGGCGACTTCGTCCTGCCCGAGCACCCCAGGCCGCTCCTGATGGTCACCGCCGGCAGCGGCATCACTCCGGTGATGTCCATGATCCGCACGCTTGTTCCCCGCCGCCCGGATGCCGACGTCGTCCTGGTCCACTCAGCCCGCACGCCCGGCGACAGCCTCTTCCGCGAGGAACTCGCCGAACTGGCTGACCAGTTCCCCAACTTCCGGCTGGCCCACTGGTACACCGGCGAGCAGGGCCGCATGGACCTGACCAACACGGCCGAGCTCGATGACATCTGCCCGGACTGGAAGGAACGCGCCGCCTACGCCTGCGGTCCGGACAGTTTCCTGGACGACGCCGAGGCCCTGTGGAAGCAGGCGTCCCTCACCGCCGGTGCCCCCGGTTCCGATGTTGCGCTCGCCGGCGATCCCGGCAACCTGATGATTGAACGGTTCAACACCACCTTCGCCGGGGGTGTAGGGCACGACGGCGGCCTGGTCACCTTTGAGGCGTCGGACCGGGAAATTGACGCCGACGGCGATACTCCGCTGCTCGACGTCGGCGAGGACGCCGGGGTGCTGATGCCCAGCGGCTGCCGGATGGGGATCTGCCACAGTTGCCTGACTCCGCTCCTGGCCGGACAGGTCCGTGACCTTCGCACCAACGAAGTCCACGGCGAACCCGGCCAACTAATCCAAACGTGTGTCTCGGCAGCCGCCGGACCCGTCAACCTCGAACTCTGAGGAGCATTAACGCATGTCAGTAGTTTCAGAAAACAAATCAGTTTCAGAAAGCAAGGCCGCCCCGACCGGAGCGGCAAAGACGCGCCCCGGAGCGCTCGCCGAGTCCGGCGGCCCCTCTGTCCGCCCGCCCGCTGCCGCGCACCTTTCCGACGAACAGGTAGCTGAGCTGGGCCGGGAACTCGACGCGATCCGCGACGAAATCCTCGCCAAGCGCGGCGCATCCGACGCCGCCTACATCCGCCGCATGATCAAGATCCAGCGCGGACTCGAGATCTCCGGCCGCGCGGCACTGCTGGTCAGCAAGAACAAGGCAGCCTGGGTCACCGGCACCACGCTGCTGAGCTTCGCCAAGATCCTGGAAAACATGGAACTCGGCCACAACATCCTGCACGGGCAGTGGGACTGGATGCGTGACCCGGACATCCACTCCACCACCTGGGAATGGGACTTCGTTACCCCGGCGCGCTCCTGGCAGCACAGCCACAATGACCTCCACCACCGCTGGACCAACGTGGTGGGCAAGGACAACGACGTCGGATACAACCTCCTGCGGATGGACGAGAGCCAGCCGTGGAAGCCTCATAACCTGGGCAACCCGCTGTACAACGCCATCCTGGCTCCTGTCTTCGAATGGGGCATCGCCATTTACGACCTGGAGCTTGCTGAGTACCAGGCAGGCAAGAAGTCCAAGGAAGCACTGCTCAAGGACCTCAAGGCGCTGGGCCGCAAGGTGGTCACCCAGTTCACCAAGGACTACGCGGCCACGCCCGCCGTCGCCATGCTCACCGGTTCCGGCAAGCAGGCCCTCTACGGCACGCTGACCGCCAACGCCGTCCGCAACGTGTGGGCGCACGCCGTGATCTTCTGCGGCCACTTCCCCGAAGGCGCGGACACCTTCACCGAGGAAATGGTGGAAGGCGAAACCCGCGGTGACTGGTACGTCCGCCAGATGATCGGCTCGGCCAACATCTCCGGTTCCAAGTTCATGCACCTGATGACCGGCAACCTGTCGCACCAGATCGAGCACCACCTCTTCCCGGACCTGCCGTCCAACCGGTACGCCGAGGTTGCTCCGCGGGTCCGCGAGATCTGCCAGCGCTATGGCCTGAAGTACACCACTGGTCCGCTGCTGAAGCAGGTGGGATCTTCCTGGGCGAAGGTCTTCAAGCTGGCGCTGCCGGGCAAGGCCGCCAGGGCTTGAGCTGACTAAGCCTTAAAGAGTGGAAGGGCCAGGCGAAACGCCTGGCCCTTCCACTCTTTTTTGTTATCCGGTCTGCTTCTTCAGGAAGGCGAGCAGGGATTCGTTGACTTCCGCGGCGTGCGTCCACAGCAGCCCGTGCGGGGCGCCGTCGATCTCCACATACTCCGCCGACGGCAGGGCCTTGGCGAACCTGCGGCCGGTGACGTCGATGGGGAGGATGTTGTCCTCGGTGCCGTGGACAATCAGCGCGGGGACATCGATCCGGGGGATGTCGCCGCGGAAGTCGGTCAGCCAGGTGGGCTGCGCGGCGACTGATGCGGTGGCGCCGGCTCCGGCTGCGATGTTCCGGCTGGCGTCCAGGACTTCCTGGCTGAGCCGCGGTGTGCCCAGGAACGTGTCCGAGTTGTAGAAGTTCTTGAAGAATTCCGTGAAGAACGCGTACCGGTCCGCGGTGACGGCTTCGGTGAGCCCGTCAAAAACGTCCTGCGGTACGCCTTCCGGGTTGTCCTCGGTTTTCAGGACGAACGGTTCCAACGATCCGAGGAACACTGCGCGGGCCACCCGGGCGGAGCCATACGTGCTCAGGTAACGGGCAACCTCGCCGGTACCCATGGAGAAGCCCACCAGCACGGCGTTGTTGACGTCCAGCGATTCCAGGAGGGTTTTGAGGTCGGCGGCGAACGTGTCGTAGTCGTAGCCGCGGGTGGTCTTGCTGGACTTGCCGAAGCCGCGGCGGTCGTAGGTGATCACGCGGTAGCCGGCCTCCAGAAGGGCGGTGGTCTGCTTTTCCCAGGAGGATCCGTCCAGCGGGTATCCGTGGATCAGGACAACGGGCTGGCCGCTCCCGTGGTCTTCGTAGTAGAGCTCGGTATCGGTGCTGTTCTCGGTTCCAACGGTGACGAATGCCATCTCGGCGGTCCTTTCGAAGCTTCGGGATCAGTTTCGGGCGCCAAGCAAAAGCCAGCGCCCGGCATTCCCTACTCTAGGGACCACACGCCGGGGCACCAAGGATCTGGCTACTGGGAGGGTTGGGGCAGCTCGCAGCCGACCTGCGGGTTGACGCCCAGGTAGTTCAAGGGCCCGGCGACGATGGTCACGGCCACCGTTCCCGCCGCGGCGCAGGACCCTGGAGCCCCGCCGAAATAGCCGCGCTGCCAGGCGGCGATTCCTCCGATGATCAGCCAGATGACAATAAGTGCTCCGAGAAACTTCATGGTGTCCTCCCATGGCGTGGCCTGTGCGTTCAAGTATGCGCCGATATCCGGAAAGCTCACAGGACCAAAAACGCTGCCCCCTCTACACCCCCGGACGCTCTCTCACTTGATGCGACTTAATTCGCAACGCTCTCTCACTTTTATGAATCGCAGCGCTAAATGGCGGCGTTTCTGCAGCGGTAAATGACACGCCCGGTTGGCCGGTAGGGGGATCCCTTACTGGGGTGGGGAGGTCAGGCAGCCACACCTAGTCGCGCGAGACCGTCCGAAATGACGTCGGTAACCACGCGGGAGTACCGTCCGTCGGGGTCGAGGTCAGGGTCGAACACGGTCACTGACGCCCCGATGGCCCATGGGGCGAGCTGAGCCAGAAGTTCCGTCAGTTCATTCGCGGCGAATCCTCCTGGGTCGGGACTGTCTACGGCTGGCATCACGCTGGGATCGAGTACGTCGACGTCGATCTGCAGCCAGTAGCCAACGCCCGCAACTGCAAGAGCTGCAGCGGCGATGGCGTCCGGCGCCTGAGCAAGGGCTTCTTGGGCGGAGACGACGAGGCCCAGTTTCCGACGCGCTTCGGAAGCCTCTGCATCATCGTCTCGGTGCCCTATGTGGACGGTACGAGCTGGGGGGAAGTACGGCCCGAATCCGTCCATATTCGCGATTGCTGGCCAGTGCAGGCCAACGGCAGCGGCAAGGTCTTCACCGGCGACGCTAGCGCACTCCTCGCTGTTGCCAGGGTGCCGAAAGTCAGTGTGGCCATCTACATGAACCAGGCCAGTCCGGCCGCGCCGCGAGAGAGCGAGGCCGATTCCGAGTAGGACGCTGCAATCTCCGCCGACCACCAACGGAGTATTTCCTGCTTCGATAACACCCGCCAGACGATCGGCAAGTCGATGGGCGTGCTCGGCCATCGCAGCCTCGTTGCGAACATGGCCAGCCGAGCGAGTGGTGTCGTCATCGACGTACCGCCCTGGAAGGACTACGCCAGCGTCAATCGCCCCCACCTGTGCGAGCCGCTTGAATAGACCGGCTTCTCTTAGGGCCTCGGGTGCTTTGGCTGTGCCGGGCACACTGCCGCGTCTTGGAGGCCGCAGGCCGAGGTTACTTGGTGCAGACAGGATTGCAATCACGTTCCTAGCCTGCCAGAGCGACCTCCCGCCCCCGACATCGGCGTCTCACGGGGCGATCGTCTTAGGTGGTGGACGAGCTGCCGGTGAAGGTGGGTCCACCCGGGTCTGCAGCGCGGCTTCGGCGTTCAGTTCGTCCAGCCCCACGGCCGGCAGCCCGCTGAGGCTGCTGACGACGCCGACGCCTGCGGGGGCGTTCATGCCGCACCTGCCGAGGCGTGGACGGGGTCAGCCGCACGAACGGGGTCGGCCGCGAAGTCGGCAGGCACAGCCGGCGCTGTTTCCTCTGTCGGGAGCATCACGGAAGGTACCGGTACTGCATGCCGGGGTGCCGCCGTCGTGATGGCTGAGATGGTGGCGTGGGCGGCGGGCTGGACGACGCGGGGGCTGTAGGCGTAGCGGACGTCCACGATGGTTTTGTCGTTGACCAGGTCAAGCTCCTGGACAGTGGCGGAGTGGACCTTGCCGTGCAGGACTTCCTCGAGCCGGGCGTACAGTTCGCCGTCCGCCGCCAGGGCCCGGTCCAGGATGACCATCTGGTACCTGTGCGCGGGCAGCACGCGGGGGTGGTCGCCGACGAACATCACCAGCAGGATCAGGCCCATCAGGGAGGCGGTGAGCCACACAGGCTCGATGCCGAGGCCGGCGATGAGTCCCAGCGCCAGGGCCGAGAAGTAGTAGGCCACCTCGTGCTGGGCCAGCTCGGTGGAGCGGAGCCGGATGATGGACAGGACGCCGAAGAGGCCAAGTCCCAGGCCGAGTCCGGCAGCGGAGCCGGACAGGGCGGTGGCCACGGCCAGGACGCCCACGTTCATGCCCAGGTACGAGACCACCAGGTCGCGGCGGCGGTGGCGGCGGAGGTAGAGGACGAACGTGAGGATGCTGATGGCCGCGAGGTCTGCGGCGATGAAAATGATGGAAGTCATCGGGATTCTCCGGAATCTGTTGGTGGGCTGTTCTCTACCATCCCGGGCGATACTGTGCAGGTGCTGTGACGGAACCTAAGTCCGAATATGAGTGCCGGCCGGGCGTCCGGCTGCTGTTTCCCGGGCGCCATGCAGCCGCCGTTCTGACTGGCGGATTTCGATCGATAGGATCAAACCCGTGCTCCGACTCAAACGCCTTGCGGTTTTCTGCGTGTTCGCGATCTGCGTCATCACCGCGGTGTCATTCTGGGCGCTCGGGCAGACCGGCGCGCCCGCCCGCGGGCTCTTCCTCCTCCGCCACGGTCGGAGGCGAAATTCGAAACGTCCTCCACCGGCATTACCACTGCGGTGAATATCACCCGGAACGCGGACGCTGAGTGGCTCATCCTGGCTGCCGCGCAAACCGGTATTCCCGCCCGCGCGCTTCGGGCCTACGTGGGTGCGGCCGGCGCGGCCAATCATTCCGCTCCGGCGTGTGGAATCGGCTGGAATACGGTGGCGGCGATCGGCTTCATCGAATCCGCCCACGGAGCTTACGGTGGTGGAAGCCTGACTGCCGCGGGGCAGGCGAGCGGGCCACTGGTCGGCCCGAGCCTGGACGGCAACGGATTTGCCGCCATCGCTGATACCGACGACGGCGTCCTGGATGGCGACGCCCGCTGGGACCGCGCCGTTGGACCCATGCAGTTCATCCCCTCCACCTGGGAGCTTGCGGGACTTGACGGGAACGGTGACGGAGAAGCGGATCCCTTCAACATCGACGACGCCGCCCTCAGCGCGGCCGGGTACTTATGCGCCCATGGCCGCGACCTCACCGCCGCGAACGGATGGACTGATGCCATCTACTCCTACAACCAGTCCGATTCCTACGTGGACCAGGTGCGCCGCCAGGCCACCTCCTACGCCGAGAAGACGGGCACCACCGGATAAGGCAGCGCGGCTGCTGCCGTCCCGCCCGCAGTACCTCGGCTACCGGCGCAACGTCCCGGGATGGTGGCCGCGGCTCGGGTCCAGAGCCTGGTCCTCAGCCTCCCGTGCCGCGCTCCTGGGCGTTCGCCGGGCGAATAGAAAGCGCTGCTGCACCACGCAGCTGACGGACAGGAGGGCGATTTCGGCAAGGATCTTGGCCGGCAGTGCTGCAACGGAGAGCGCGTCCAGGGCCGAGATCAGGCCATAGTTGGCGGCGAGGAGAACAAGAACCAGGCCGAAATAGCGCAGGGCGACGAGGAACAGTTCCGATGTATGCGTTCGTCCCGGTCTGGGCCACCGAACAAAACGTGAGCGCCGCCGTCGTCGGACTGTTGCTGGCCCTCCGGGCTGCAGTGTCAGTCGCCAGCAGGGTGGGCCTTACCCGGCTGATCGGGCGCTTCGGACGCAAGGCGATGCTGATCGTGTCCATTGGCGCCGCAGTCCTATCCCTGGCCGCCCTTCCGCTCGTGGGTCCCTTTGGTGCCATTGCGGTGATGATCGGGCTGGGACTTGGGCTCGGCATTCCGCAACCGCTAACCATGGCCTGGGTGGTGTCCCTGACTGCGTCCTCAAGCCACGGAGCGGTCCTGGGCCTGCGCATGACGGTCAACCGGCTGGCGCAGATTACACTGCCCATCGCCGTCGGCTCTTTCGCCGCACCCCTTGGCGTGCTGGGGATATTCTGGGCCAACGCCGCGCTGCTCCTGGGAGCCATCGCGGTAGTCGCAGGGTCCGACGCCGGCCGGCCGCCTGAGGCTGAATAGGTTACGTCAACTGGTGGGCAAGCGAGCGGGCAGGCGCCAGGATGCGGCTTACTGCTGCCGTTGCGGCGTCGAATGCTGGCGGGCGGGGGCATCCGCCGGGCAGAGCCGCAGTGCGAGCTCCTGCAGTTCCTTGGGGTGGAATGGCTTGGTCAGGTAGGCAGCAGCGCCGGAGGCCATTCCGGCCAGGATGTCGTCCTCCTCGGACCTGGCCGTGAGGAACAGCATGGGAGCGGTGCTTAAGGCACGGATTGCCCGGGCTACGACGTGCCCGTCCATGTCCGGCAGGCCAAGGTCCAGTGTGATCAGCGCAACCGATGGTTCAGCGGCCGCGGCAATTCCATCGGCGCCGTTGGCGACCGAACGTACGGAAAAGCCTGCGCGGGTCAGGACCACCGTGATCAGACCGCGGATGTCGTCGTTGTCCTCGATGACAAGACAGATGCGTTTTGTTTCCATGAAAGCCCCTCAGCCAGCTTTGCCACCAGTGTACGGGCTGGTGGGGTGGGTAAACCGTCAAAGCGACGTATTCCGCAACCCGCCCGTCGTTGATCTCAGCGGACACCTCGATGGCCGCCGCCGGCGGGGCCGGGTTCAGCCGTCGTATTGGGTCCGGGCCGGCCCCTGGCCCAGCGCATTCACCACGGCCGCGGCGACGATATGCAGCTTGGAATTACGGGTGCTGGACGCCGCTTTGAGGAGCTCGAATGCGTCCTGCTGGCTGCACCGGTTCTGGGCCATGATGATGCCCACCGCCATGTCGATCACCGTGCGTGATTCGAGGGTGGCACGCAGATGCGCCGCAGTCTCGCTGTAATGCGCGAAACGCACCGCAAGCCGCAGGGCCAGCGAGGTCTGGCGGACGAAATCCTCGGCAGCCTTCAGGACGCGGCCTTCGAAGCGGGAGGTCCGGTGGGAGTAGAGGAGCAGGGTGGCTTTGGTTTCCCCCTCCAGCCGGAATGGGATGGCCAGGACTGACCGGATGCCTTGGTCCAGGACGGCTTCGCAGTATCCGGGCCAGCGCGCTTCGTCTTTCACGTCAGCAACATGGACCGTCACCTGCTCCAGCGAGGCAGCCATGCCCGGGCTTTGCTCGGACTGGTATTCAATCTGGCTGACAGCGCGGGCAGCGGCGCCGCTGCTGGCAATGGTGGCCGCCTTGCGCTGACGCAGGAGAGTGATGCCGCACAGCACTTCGTCGCCGGGTTCGGAAAGGGTGCTGGCCGACACCCGGGCAAGCTCATCCAGGAACTCCTCCACGTCGGAGCTGTTGAGGAGTTCTTCGTGGAGGTGCTCGGTGATTGATGTAGCTGTTTTTGGTGTTGACTCGCTGGCCACGGTTCTTAGTGCCATTCGCTCAGGTCAAAGGAGCCGGTAACCCTCCGCACAACCCTGCCGTAGTGGCAAAAGGGTGGCGACGGTCGCTGGATCGACGAACTGTCCAACGGCCTGCTGCTAAACCGATATCCAGAAGTATATACAGGCCAGAGCCTTGGAAAGCGCCACAAGGCGGCCAGGCCAGGGGGACTCAAGGACTACCTGCTTACCGTGCGGGGGCACCGCCGGAGGATCCGGCAGTGAGGCCTCTGGGCTTGAAACTACAAGGAGTGCGGATGGTTCCTGAACGCTTGTGCGAAGATTCCCGGCGCATCGGACACCTCACCCCTCGTCGACGAAGTCTGAGTACCCTGCCCCTCATCCAAGAGGTCGTGGCCGAGGAGGTCTGCAAAAGTCCAGTACTGCTACGCGTTGTTGGGATCACCAGCGCCGGGAAGTATGGGCGTCATCGATCAGCCGGAAGCAAGGTCCCTTAGTGGTTCCCGATGGCTGTGCGTCTCAGCATCTGTCTTTACCCCCAGCCCAAAGGAGTCTCTCTCATGCGCAAAATGACCAAGAAGAACAAGGTCCTGGCAGCAGTCGGTGCCCTGGCACTGGTGGCCGGCGGCGGCGGCGCTGCCTACGCCTACTGGACCACCACCGGCGACGGCTCAGGCGAAGCGACCAACTCGGAAGGCGGCGGCACGGTCACCCTGCACGCTGCGTTCGAGGGCGGACTGACGCCCGGAGACTCCCGCACGGTGACCTACACGGCGGACAACGCCGACCCGAACACCAGCACCCAGGTGGGGGTCCTGACCGCCAGTGTGAGCACGGACGTCGCGGGCTGCCTTCAGGCCTGGTTCGACGTCACTGCGGACACCAGCAACACCACGGTCGCGAAGAACTCGACCGACACAATTGTCGGCAGCGGAACCCTGACGTTCAATGACAGCGCAACGGTGGACCAAGACGCCTGCAAGGGCGCCGTCGTCACGATCACTGTCGGCAGCGTCTAAAAGTCTTCGCCGGCGGGAGGAGCAGGGGCCTTCCTGCCGGCGAATTCCACCGCCTCCCCCTCAATTCAGAACAGGCCAGAAGGGCTGAACGTGCAGAATGATTCTGGGTACTTCCGCACAGTCATGCGAAGAACCACCACCGCAGCGAAGGTGCTGTTGGTGGGTCTTGTGGTGATGCTCGTTTCGGCGGGCACTATCTTCGCGGCCAGCCAGGGCGGGAGCCAGGGCAACACCACAAAGGGCGTCACCATCCAGGTGAATCCCTCCAGTCGGACGGTTGACCGGGGCGACCCGGTCAACTATTCGGTGTCCCTGACCTCCACCAACGGGTTCAGCGGCAGCGTCACCCCCACTGTTTCGGGCCTGCCGGCCAGTACGACGGCGGCCTTCGCACCGGCGTCGGTCACGCTGGGTTCCGGTAAAACCGCCACAGTGGTGCTCACCGTAACGACGTCGGCAACCACTCCGGACGGCAAAGCGGACCTGACCATCGCCACGGCCGCCGGCGCAAGCCAGGCCGCCGCCGTCGTGGTCCAACTCTTTGTCCAGTCGTCCAAAAAGACCTTCAGCATTTCCGGGAATCTGGGCACGCAGCTCACGCCGGGTGCCACGCTGCCGCTGAATCTTTCTTTTGCCAATCCCAACAACAAGAGCCTGGCGCTGACCAGCCTGTCCGTCGCCATCACCAGCATCACCCGGACGCAGGCGGCAGCGGCAGCAGCGCTTCCCTGCACGGCGTCGGACTACGTGGTGACCAACTACACCGGCTCCTATCCGTTCACGGTCCCTGTGGGCTCCAGCTCGCTCCAATCACTCGGCATCGCTCCGGCACTGTGGCCTAAAATCGCCATGCTGGACACGGCGCTGAACCAGGACGGCTGTAAGGGTGCCACCCTGCAGTTCTCGTACTCCGGAGCAGGGGAGGGGAACTGACATGACCGCCACACCGGAAAAGACCCCCCGACGACTGGCTGCCAGGACTGCGGCAGCAACCGTCACCCTCTGCCTCGCCACGGGAGTGGGCGGAGCGTACGCCTACTGGGCCACGGTGGGTGCCGGATCCGGCGCCGCCACCAACGGCACCATGGCCACCGTCACCGTCGAGGCCCTCGTGGCGGGCGACAGCCCGCAGAACACCCTTGTCCCGGGCGGCACCGCCGATGTTGCCGTCCGGGCACACAACCCCAACGGCCACGCCGTGCAGGTCTACGCCATCCGCGGCAACGGGGCTGTGACGGCGGTCGGCAACCCCGCGGGCTGCCCCGCCACCGGAACCGGAGTGACGTTCGTTGAACCTGCCGCTCCGCTGGCCCCGACAGTGAGTATTCCGGCGAACTCGTCTGTGCTGATCACCCTGCAGGGCGCCGCCGCCATGTCCACGGCATCGCTGTCAGGCTGCCAGGGCGCCACGTTCAATCTGCCCGTCACTTTGGAGGCACGGAAATGAGCCGCCCTATCCCTCCCAGGCGGCCGGTGGTTGAGCCTGTCGAAACCAGGCCACGACTGCTCCGCCCGAATCGCCAGGCCCGCATTGCCGGCGTTATGGCTGCAGCCCTCGTCATTTCCTGGGGCGCCCCGGCGGCCAGCGCCTACTGGCAGACCCTCAGCAGCAACAACGGCGGCGCCGGGGCCGATGCCATCGTTGCCGTGGCCGCGCCGACGGCGTCCGCTTCGGCAGGTGCTACCTCCGTCAGTTGGGCGGCAAGCACGACGGCGGCGGGCCGGCCTGTCTCCGGATACACCGTTGCCCGCTACTCATCCGTCACCGGCGGTACCAAGGTTGCCGCTGGAGGAACCTGCGCTGGAACAGTCACCACGCTGAGCTGCAGCGAACCTGCCTTGCCTTCCGGCACCTGGTATTACACGGTTACACCTGTGCTCGGCTCGTGGGCGGGGCCGGAGTCTGCCCGCAGCGTGGGAGTCTTCGTCGCCGACACGACGAAGCCGGACCCGCCGTTGATCATCGCACCCGCCTACGTCAATAGTCTCAACGTTTCAGGCGTCCCAGTCCGTGGCACCGCCGAGCCAAGTTCATCGGTGACAGTTACTGTTTCGGGGTCCGGTTCGCTTCCTGTCTCTAAGACGGTCGCTGCCACCGAGAGCGGAGACTGGACCACAGCCGATTTCGACCTCACGGCCTTCAGCCCAGGAGCCGTTACCTACACTGCCACCGCCAAGGATGCGGCAGGTAATGTGAGTGATCCCCGAATAGTGACGCGCACCAAGGACGTCTCCGTGCCAATTGCTTCCACAGTTAGCCTCGAAAACGGCGGAACGAGCGGCATCATGGATCTGGGGGACAAGATTTTCCTCAAATTCAACGAGGCGCTTGACCCGTCAACAATCTGCAGCGGCTGGTCCGCGGCCGGCGGCAGCCAGACGGTGAACCAAGTGCTTGTTACCGTGGGTTCCGATGACGTCCTCCGCCTAACAGCGGACGGCTGTACAACTATGAGGGTCGGGAAAGTTGGGCTTGTCGGCAACTATGCGGGGACAGGCGGGCTGACCTTCGCCGGATCATCCCTTTCATGGAACGTAACAACGAATCAACTCACTATTACGCTCGGTACCGGTACCGGCTCGCCCCTGGACGTGAATGGCAACGTGAGACCCAACTTCACCCCCGACGCCGGGATCGCGGACATCGCTGGCAATCCATTGTCCGCCGCGCAAATTGCCGGGACGAACTCCAAGTTCTAGCCCTCCAATCCAGCGCCAGCCCTCCGGCTCCCTTCCCGGAGGCTGGCGTTGTGCTGCGACTTGTGGGCAGAATGAAGCACACGTTGGCGCAGCCGATAGTGGACCCGAGACCAGCCGGCAGGGACGCCGCGGAGGGACAGGAACATGACCAGACTGCTCATCATCGGGCCGCCGGGCTCAGGAAAAGGCACCCAAGCGGTGCAGATCGCCAAGCACTTCCGCATTCCGACCGTATCCACGGGCGAAATCTTCCGGATCAACGTCAGCGACGAGACGCCGCTGGGCGTAGAGGCCGCCAAGTATCTCGACGACGGCGCTTTTGTCCCGGACCATCTCACCAACGCCCTGGTCAAGGACCGGCTCCTCGACGCCGATCTGCAGCCCGGATTCCTGCTGGACGGATACCCCAGGACAGCTCCCCAGATCATGGAACTGGACAACATACTGGCGTCCCAGGGCCACCGCCTCGACGCCGTGGTGGAACTCCGCGCACCGGATTCCGAACTGGAGCAACGGATGCTGCGGCGGGCCAAGGAACAGGGCCGGAAGGACGACACCATCGAAGTGTTCCGGCACCGGCTGGACCTCTACCACCGCGAAACCCACGAGGTCGTGGCGGTCTACGCCGGCCGGGGCATATTGGTTTCGGTGGATGGCAGCGGTGACCCAAGTGCCATCACCACACGTGCCATTGCCGCCGTCGAAAAGTTCCTGGCCACCCGGGTGTCCCCATGAGAATTGCAGTGACCGGAGGCAGCGGAAAACTGGGACGGCATGTGGTCCGCAGGCTGACCGACGACGGCCACCAGGTGCTGAACCTGGACCGGGCGGGGGAGCGGCACCGCGGGTTGGCAATCGTGGACCTGCGCAACTATGGCCAGGTCCTTGACGTGTTCCTCGGTCTCGACGACCGGCATGACGGCTTCGACGCAATCGTCCATCTGGGAGCCATTCCGGCGCCTGGCATCATCCCGGATGCCGCCACCTTCGAGAACAACATGCTCTCGACCTACAACGTCTTCCAGGCGGCGCGGCGGGCCGGCATCAAGAAGGTGGTTTACGCCTCCAGCGAGACGGTGCTGGGACTGCCGTTCGACGTCGACCCTCCCTACATCCCGGTGGATGAGGAATACCCGGCCCGGCCCGAGAGCACGTACTCACTCGTGAAGCACCTCGAGGAGCAGATGGCGATCCAGTTGACGCGCTGGGATCCCGAGCTGAGCATTGCGGGCCTGCGGTTCTCCAACGTCATGGATCCTGAGGACTACGAACGGTTCCCGTCGTTCGATTCGGACGCCGGTGCGCGGAAGTGGAACCTCTGGGGCTACATCGACGGGCGCGACGGCGCACAGGCTGTGGCGCGTGCGCTGGAAAACGGCCAGCCCGGGTTCCAGGCATTCATCATCGCGAACGCGGACACTGTCATGACGCGTTCCAGCGCCAGCCTCGCCGCGGAGGTGTTCCCCAACGTCACCGTGACCAAGGAGTTGGGCGAACACGAGACCTTGCTGTCCATCGACAAGGCCCGGCGCCTGTTGGGCTACGAGCCTGAACACACGTGGCGGACCTACCACTCCAACAGGACCACGCCCACGGAAGACTGAATCGCGGAAGGCTGATCGGAAGGCTGATCGGAAGGGTCGGCGGAGCGGGGACGGTCCCTCAAGAATTCCGCAGGCGCCGAAGGGTTGGCGCAAGATCAGCTCAATTCCCGGCCGCGGCGCGTGGCGGGCTCCTAATCTGGTGATAGGCGGGGATTTGTTGCCGCCAGCATCGATCCAGACCGTCACACTAGGACCCCGCCATGCGCACCTTCCGTTTTGTGCTGACCGCTGCCGCCATGCTGATTTCTGTTGTGGCCCTGACCGCCTCGGGCCTGCCCGCCGCCGCCGTTGCACCGCCCCTTGCCCCGGGCGGCAAAGACGCAAGCGTCCGCTATCTGGTCCGCTTCACCGCGGAAACGGACGTCCCGGCGGAGGCGGCGCGCCTCAAGTCCCAGGGCCTCGGCGTCGGCCGCTCCTTTTCGCACGCCCTGCGTGGCGCCGTGGTCACGGCGACGCCGGCGCAAGCCGCGGCATTGTCCCATGCGGCGGGCGTCGCGTCGGTTGAAGTGGATGCGCCCATCACACTCTCCGCAACGCAGCAGCCCGCGCCATGGGGGTTGGACCGCGTGGACCAGCGGCCCCTGCCCCTTTCGGGTTCCTACACCTGGACGGCCGCCGGCGCCGGAGTCAACGCGTACGTGGTGGACACCGGCGTGCTGGCGTCGCACTCAGAGTTTGCCGGCCGCGTGGCAGCAGGCTGGACAGCAGTAGCCGATGGCCGCGGATCCGGCGACTGCAACGGCCACGGCACCCATGTGGCCGGATCGGTGGCCGGAACCACGTACGGCGTGGCCAAGGCCGCGACGATCGTCCCCGTCCGGGTGCTGGACTGCTCCGGCTCCGGCTTCAACTCCGACGTCGTTGCCGGCCTGGACTGGATCGCCGCCAACCACTCCGCGGGAACCCCCGCCGTGGTGAACATGAGCCTGGGCGGAGTGGCCAGCGCGGCCGTGGATTCGGCGCTCCAAGGTGTCATTAACGACGGCGTTACTGCAGTGGTTGCCGCCGGCAACTCTGCCGCGGACGCCTGCGGGAGCTCGCCGGCGCGGCTCCCCGCAGCGGTCACGGTGGCAGCCAGCGATTCCGCCGACCGTCAGGCCTCCTTCTCCAACTTCGGTTCCTGCGTGGATCTGTATGCACCCGGCGTCGGTATTGTCTCCGCTTCGTACAGCTCGGCCACCGCAACCGCTTCCATGTCCGGCACATCCATGGCAGCGCCCCACACGGCCGGCGCCGCGGCCGTGTTGCTGTCCCAGAACCCGGCGCTCACGCCCGCCCAGGTCGCTGCGTCGTTGGCCTCGAACGCCACTGCCGGCGCCATCACGGGCATCGGCACCGGAACGCCGAACCGCCTGCTGTACGCCGCCGCACCGGCACCGGCACCTGCGCCCGCACCGGCTCCTGTGGCGCCTGCCCCCACAGTTACGGCCAAATCACCCGCAGCACAGTCGACGGCGGTGCCCGTGGCCAGCAACGTGACGGCCACGTTCAGCAAGGCCGTCCAGGGTGTTGGTGCCGGAACGTTTGTGCTCCGGAACGCCGCCGGCACCGCCATCCCGGCAACGGTCAGCTACAACGCCACAACCAAAACGGCCACCCTCGATCCCTCCGCCAACCTGGCCGCGGATGCCACCTTCACGGCGACGCTGGTGGGCGGCGCCACCGCCATCCGCGACACCGCAGGCACGCCCTTGGCCGGCACGAGCTGGACGTTCACCACCGGCCCGGCGCCCACGGTCACAGGGTTCACGCCGGGCAGCAACTCCCAACTCGTCAGGCGGAACAACAACCTTTCGGTGACCTTCAGTGAGCCGGTCCAGGGCGTCAGCGCCGCCACGTTCACGGTGAAGAACGCCGCCACCGGGGCCGTGGTCACGGCCGTCGTCTTCCGCAACGGCACCACCAATCAGTGGATCCTGGACCCGCAGAACACCTTGGCAGCCAAGACGAAATACACGGTGACTGTAACCGGCGGCGGGACGTCCATCCGCGACCTCGCAGGGAATCAGTTGGCCACGAAGACGTGGCAGTTCACCACGGGTTCGTTCTAGCTGTCGGTGGTGGAAAGGGAGGCCGACGGCGGCAATTGGGGGGCGCCGTCGGCCTCTGTTGTGTGCTGCGGGGTTGTGTGCTGAGGGGAAGCATCCGGCGACTCGCCCTGGTTGTGCTCGGACCAGATATAGCCCACTTCCTCAGCGAACTGTTCCACGATCCTGCTCATGGCGGCATGGGCGGCGCCGGCCTCACCGCGCTGGATGGCGCTGGCCACGTCAACGTGCAGCTGCAGTGCTTCGTGGTGGGGCAGGTGTGGCATCAGGCCGTGCTCCGTCCGGCCGGTGAGGACCTCTGTCACAAGTGACTGGAACTGCGCAAACATGGCGTTGCCTGATGCGTTGAGGACGGCGGCATGGAACTCCACGTCCAGCAGGAGGAATTCCTCCTGCGCCCCGCGCTGGCCCGCGGCCCACAACCGCGCAGCCAGTGAGACAAGATCGCTGCCGGCATCCCAGGACGCCCGTTCGGCTGCGAGCCGGGCAGCTTGTGGTTCGATCGCGCCACGGAGTTCGTTGAGGGCCTGAAGCTGCTCCAGACGCCGGGACGAGGCCAGCCGCCACCGGATCACCTGGGGATCGTAAAGGTTCCAGGCCTCTTCGGGCTGCACCACGGTGCCGAACCGCCTGCGGGATGCCAGCATGCCTTTGGATGACAGAACGCGGGCGGCTTCCCGGACCACGGAGCGGGAGACCTTGTGCTGCGCCTCCAGCTCGTCCAGCCGCACTACCGAATTCGGCGCGAGGGACCCCTCCGCAATGGCGAGTCCCAGGCTCTGGACCAACGCAGTATGCCGGTCGGTAGGGGACTCCGCCTTTGGGGTTTTCATAGATAAATCATACTGGTTGCCAAAAGGGGTTGTTTAAGTCTGCCTTATTTACCTATGCTCTCTTCCAGAGCAGATGTAAAGATGCATTTGTAGATGGCTGGACAGTGACGTCAGCCTGGAAGCAAGGGAGTCGTCATGAAGCGACGTTCAGTAATGAAGTACGCGGCAGTCGCCGCGGCACTTTCCATGGGGCTCACCGCCTGCGGCGGAGGCAGCGGCAGCAGCGACGCCAAGGAATCCGGCATCGTCCGGGTAACTCTCGCAAACCACGTCTGGACCGAAGGCATCAAGGCCGCCATCCCGGAATTCGAGAAATCCTCGGGGCTCAAGGTGGAACTGACCCAGCTGGGCGAAGACCAGCTGTCGGACCAGTACAACGTCAAGCTCAACGCAGGCAGCGACGAGATCGACGTGATGATGTACCGCCCGCTCCAGGAAGGCAAGGCGTTCGCGAAGAACGGCTACCTCGCGGACCTGACCAGCAAGGTCTCCTCGGATTCCGGCTGGGACTGGAAGGACTACCAGGAGGGACCGGTCAAGGCCACCACCGCGGACGGCAAGGTTGTGGGCGTCCCCATCATCACCGAGCGCGAAGTCCTCTACTACCGCAAGGACCTGCTCAAGGCCGCCGGCCTTGAGGTCCCCAAGACCATGGAGGAGCTTGAGGCGGCCGCCAAGGCCATCAAGGAAGCCAACGCGGACACGGCCGGCTTTGTGGCCCGCACCGGCAAGTCCGCCGCCGTCACCCAGTTCTCCAGCTTCCTGTACAGCTTCGGCGGCGACTTCACCGACTCCAGCGGCAAGTCCACCGTCAACTCGGACGCTGCCAAAGAGGCCTACGCGTACTACGGCGGCCTGATCAGGAACTACGGCCCCGCCAACGTCAGCACGGATATGAGCTGGCCCGAGGCGATGGCAATCTTCACACAGGGCAAGGCCGCCTTCTACACCGAGGCGGACTCGCTCTACAAGAACGCCACCGATCCGGCCAAGTCCAAGGTGGCCGAGACAGTCGGGTTCGCCGCCCTGCCCGCCGGTCCCGCCGGTTCCAAGCCGTACAACATCCCGTCCTGGGGCCTGGCAGTGAACGAGGCCTCGGGCAACCAGGACAACGGCTGGAAGTTCATCCAGTGGGCCACCAGCAAGGAACGCACCCTGGCCGCGCAGAAGGCCGGCGTCCCCGGACCCCGAGCCTCCGTCTGGGCTGACTCCGCGGGAACCTCCACGTACCCGAAGGACCTGGCCGAAGCCATTGCCGCCAGCGCCAAAAACGGTGTGGGCCACGACCGTCCCGAGGTAGTCACCGTAGGCAAGGCCCGCGAAATCGTGGGCGAGCCGATCGTTGCCAGCATCACCGGCGCCGACGCGTCCGCCGCAGCAGACTCGGCCCACGTGGCCTTCCAGAAGTTCCTGGACAGCGAAAAGAAGTAACGCACGCGGTGCACGGGGCCTCAGCCAATGAGGCCCGGTGCACGCAACAGCCCCGGCGGGACGGCAGTGACGCTGCCGTCCCGCCCCGGCCATTCTTCACCCCCCGACTCCTTAGGTGAACCATGTCTGTAATGACTCCTCCCCGCAGCGCAGCCCGGAACGCAGGCCGTGCTCCCGGTGCCCGCGAAAAATTCTCTGACTGGGCCAACCGGCACCGCAAATGGCTCTTCGCAGCCCCGGCGATGGCCTTCGTCGGCGTCCTGATCATCTTCCCGCTGGCTTGGACGCTGTACCTGAGCCTCACCGATTCGCAGGGCTCCGTCCGCGCAGCCACCGAATTCATCGGCCTGGAAAACTACCTGACGGTCCTGTCCGACGTCGAACGCTTCTGGCCCGCTGTGGGCCGCACCCTCACCTTCACCGGCATTGCCTTGGTCTGCGAAGTGGCGCTCGGCATGGGCATCGCCCTGCTGCTCTGGCGGCCCTTCCGCGGCGAAAAGTGGGTCCGCGTGGCCATCCTGCTGCCGCTCGTGGCAACCCCGGTGGCCGTCGGCATGATGTGGCGGCTGATCTTCGACCCCAACATCGGGTTCGCGAACCAGCTGCTCGCCGCTGTGGGCATCCCCGCCCAGCCCTGGCTCTCCGGCCAGGACACCGCGCTCGGCACCACCATCTTCATGGACGTGTGGCAGTGGACCCCCATGGTGGTCCTGATCCTGCTCGCCGGCCTGACCTCCCTTTCCGAGGAGCCCGACGAGGCGGCACGCATGGACGGAGCCAACGCGTTCCAGCGCTTTTTCTTCATCACGCTGCCCCTGATGATGCCCACGGTGATTGTGGCCATCCTGCTCCGGGGCATCGACGCCCTGAAGACCTTCGACATCCTGTACGCCACCAAGGGCAAGGGCGGCGGGTCCTTCCACGAAGTGGAGACCCTGAACGTCTACGCCTACGGGCTGAGCTTCGACTACAACCAGTACGGGCTGTCCTCCGCGGTGCTGATCCTGTTCTTCATGATCATCATCGGCTCCATGTGGCTGCTGACCATGCGCAAGAAAGCGGTAAGCAAATGACCGTTCTGTCAGAAAACACAGAAAACACCAAAGCCCAAGCGTCCGCCGGGCAGCCCCGGCAGCCCCGGCAGCCCCGGCCGGTCCGCCGGCCGAAGAAGCCCCTCGGCACCCGCGCCTACAAGGTCTTCCGCGTCGCGGCCCTGATCGCCGTGGTGCTGTTCCTGGTGGCACCGCTGTTCTGGATGCTGCTGGCCTCGCTGAAGACCAACGTTGACATCTACGACACCGCCAAATCGTTCATCTTCAGCCCCACGTTCGAGAACTACGCAAACGTGCTGCAGCGCAACAACTACTTCGTTTTCATCTTCAACAGCTTCTGGGTGGCCTTTGTCTCCACGGCCCTGTCGCTGGTGCTGGGCGTCCCGGCCGCGTACGCCATGAGCCGGTTCACCATGCACCGCTCGGCCCTGGTGGTCCTGATGGCCCGCGTCATCCCGGGCGTCTCGTTGCTGGTGCCCTGGTACTACGTGTTCTCCAACCTGAAAATGGTGGGCGGGTTCGAGGTGCTGATCCTCAGCCACATGTTCGTTGCCCTGCCGCTGATCGTCTACATCATGATGAGCTACTTCGATTCGCTCCCGCTGGAACTGGAGGAATCGGCGCAGGTGGACGGACTCACCCCCATCGGCGCGTTCCAGCGCATCACCCTGCCGCTGTCCGTGGCCGGCATGGCCACTGCCGGCATCCTGTCCTTCATCTTCTCGTGGAACAACTTCATGTTCGCCCTGGTGCTCTCCGGGTCCAAGACCAAGACGCTGCCGGTGGCGATCTTCGACTTCGTCTCCTACGCGAGCATCGACTGGGGCGGACTCATGGCGGCCGCCACCGTGGTGACCATCCCCATCATGATCATTGCGCTCTTCACGCAGAAGTACATCGTCTCCGGCATGACCGCCGGAGCTACTAAGGGCTAGGTCCGGCATGACACTCATCAGCAGAATTGAAACCTTCCTCGTCGCGCCGCGGTGGCTGTTTGTTCGGATCGAGACCGAGAGCGGGATTGTCGGCTGGGGCGAGGCAACCTGCGAGGGGCGCAGCGAAACGGTCCGCACCGCCGTCGGGCAGCTCTCGGAGCTGCTGATCGGCAACGACGCCCTCCGGATCGAGGACCACTGGCAGGTCATGACCAAAGGTTCCTTCTACCGCGGCGGACCCATCCTGGCCAGCGCCGTCTCGGGACTGGACCAGGCACTGTGGGACATCGCGGGCAAGCACTTCAACACCCCCGTGCACCAGCTCCTGGGCGGCCACGTCCGCGACAGGATCCGGATGTACGGCTGGGTGGGCGGGGATGAGCCGAACGAGGTGGCGGACCAGATCAGCGCCCAGCTGGAAGTGGGCCTGACCGCCGTCAAGATGAATGCCAGCGGCCGGATGAGCCCCGTCGCCTCGGTGGCCGAGATCGACGGCGTCGTCCGCCGTGTTGCCGCGGCCCGCGAGGTGCTGGGGGACCACCGTGACGTCGCGGTTGACTTCCACGGCCGCTTCAGCCTCGCCAACGCCCGCCGGGTGGCGCCGCTGCTGGAACCGTACCGGCCGTTCTTCCTCGAGGAACCCGTCGTCCCGGAAAACACGCACCTGCTGCGCGAATTCACCTCGTCAACCACGACGCCGGTTTCCACCGGTGAGCGGCTCTACAGCCGGCAGGAATTCCTGCCCGCCCTGCAGGCCGGCATCGCCGTGGCCCAGCCGGACCTTTCGCACGCCGGCGGCATCACCGAGGTCCGCAAGATCGCCTCGTTGGCGGAGATCTACGACGTCCAGCTGGCCCCGCACTGCCCGCTGGGGCCGCTGGCCCTGGCGGCGTGCTTGCAGGTGGGCTTCGCGACGCCCAACTTCCTGATCCAGGAACAGAGCATCGGCATCCACTACAACAAAGGCGCCGAAGTCCTGGACTACGTGGTGGACAAGTCCCCGCTGAAGTTCGTGGACGGCCACATTGAACGGCTGACCGGTCCCGGCCTCGGCATTGAAATCGACGAGGCCGTGGTCCGCGCGGCGGACAAGCGCGGCCATGCCTGGCGCGGGCCGGTCTGGCGCCACTCGGACGGATCCTTTGCAGAATGGTAAACAACATGACTGACAGCACTGACGTTTCTGACAGCACGAACATCACGAACAGCACGAACATCACGCCCGAAAGCCTGCTGGCCGGAATCCGGGAGTCGCGGCTCGTGGGAATCGTGCGCGGCACCGACGGCAAGGCCGCGGCGCAGGCCGCCCTCGCCGCGATGGCGGAAGGGTTCACGTTCGTCGAGATCGCCCTGACCACGCCGGGGGCGCTGGATGCCATCCGCGAGGTCCGTGCCGCCGCACCGGCGGGCTGCTACGTCGGCGGCGGAACCGTCCTGACGGTTCAGGACGTGGACAACGTCGCCGAGGCCGGCGGCCAGTTCATGGTCACGCCGTCCCTGGCCGCATCCATCCAGGAATCGGCGCGGCGGGGAATCCCGGTGCTGGCCGGTGCCCTGACGCCCAGCGAGGCGTACGAAGCGATGAACCGCGGGGCCACAGCCATCAAGCTGTTCCCCGCCTCCATCGGCGGCCCCGGCTACCTCAAGGCGCTGCGCGATCCCTTCCCCGGGATCCCGTTCATCGCCGTCGGCGGCGTGGGCATTGACGAAGCGGCGGGCTACTGGGAAGCCGGCGCGATCGCCGTCGGACTTGGCGGACCGCTGTTCGGCGATGCCGGCTCCGGCGGTGACCTGGCCCCGATGCGCGGGCGTGCCCGCGCGTTTGTGGACCTGGCGGACTCCTTTGCCCGCCGGACGGCCGCGGCGACCGTAGCGACCGCCGCAGCAACCGCCGCCGCGGGCGTGCGGTGAGCGCCGCCGTCGACCTCCTGACGTTCGGCGAATCCATGGTGTCGCTGCGGGCCGCCGGGCCGCTGTCCGCCGGCGGCAGCCTGGCCATGCACGTGGCCGGCGCCGAATCGAACGTCGCCGTGGGGGTTGCGCGGCTGGGACACACAGTCGCGTGGGCCGGTGCAGTCGGCGCCGATCCGCACGGCGAATTCATCCTGCGGCAGCTCCGCTCCGAGGGTATCGGGACGCAGTGCCGGGTGGATCCGTCCCGCAGCACGGGCGTGATGTTCCTCGAGCAGCGGACCGCGGACGTCACCCGGGCCTTCTACTACCGCGCGGGTTCGGCCGGTTCCACCGTCAGCCGGGACGACGTGGACAGTGCCCTCGGTGCCGGCCCGCGCGTGCTGCACCTGACCGGAATCACCCCCGCGCTCAGCCCGGAAGCCCGGAAGGCGTTTGAATACGCTGCCGAGCGCGCCGCAGCCGACGGTGTGGTGGTCTCCCTCGACGTCAATTACCGCGGCCGGCTCTGGTCCCGGGACGAGGCCCGCGCCGTGCTGGGCCCCATCGCCCGGCACGCCGACATCCTGATAGCGTCCGACTACGAACTGGACCTCGTGGCGTCCGCCGCCTTGAGCGGCTCCGATTCCATGGGGTACGACGACGCCGAAACTGCGCTCGCTGCCTCGTTGCTGGAGCAGGGGGTTGGGGAAGTCGTGGTCAAGCGGGGAGCAGCCGGCGCCGGGGTCCATACCGACGCCGGACGGTTCGAGGCTCCCGCCGTGGCGGTGACAAGCATCGATACCGTGGGCGCGGGGGACGCCTTCACGGCCGGCTACCTCTCTGCCCTGCTCGACGGCGAGGACGTTGCCGGCCGCCTGCAGCGCGGCGCCGTTATGGGGGCTTTCGCCGTCAGCACGGCTGGCGACTGGGAGGGCCTGCCCAGCCGGGCCGAGCTCGCCATGCTGGGCGCCACCGCCAGCGGAACCACCCAGCGGTAGCGGCGGTGGTTGAGACTGCTCCCGGTGGTTGAGCCTTGTCGAAACCCGGCGTCTGGGCTTGCATTCCCTGTGCTTCCATTCCTTGGGCGCCGGGCAGGCAGGTACTGACAGTGCCTGCCGCCCGGGACCGCGGGCGCTTACCGTAGGGGTATGGGAGACGTGCGCGCGGACATCAAGGAGTTTCTAAGTTCCAGGCGGGCACGGATTTCGCCCGAGGAAGCCGGGTTGCCTGCGTACGGCGGGAACCGGCGGGTCGCCGGCCTGAGGCGTGAGGAAGTGGCGATGCTGGCCGGTGTGTCCGTGGACTACTACGTGCGCCTGGAACGCGGCAACCTCGCCGGGGCGTCCGAAAGCGTGCTGGATGCCCTCGCACGGACGCTGAAGCTGGACGAAGCCGAGCGGGAGCATCTTTTTGACCTCGCCCGCGCCGCCGGGCCGGCGCGCAGGAGCCGGAGCAAGCCGTCCGGTACTGTCCGCCCTGAAGTCCAGCAGGTCCTCGATGCAATGGCTGACGCGCCGGCGTGGGTCCGCAACGGCCGCCATGACATCCTGGCTGCAAACCGGATGGGGCGGGCACTTTACGCACCTGTGTTCAAAAGCGCGCACCGGCCCGTGAACACCACCCGGTTTACGTACCTTGACCCGGCGGCCCGGGAGTTCTGGCGAGATTATGATCAGATCGCCAACGATGCCGCGGCGATGCTCCGGCTTGAAGCAGGCCGCCACCCGCACGACCCCGACCTGATCCGGCTCGTTGGCGAGCTGTCGACGCAGAGCGAGCTGTTCAGGGACCGGTGGGCTTCCCGGGACGTGGTCTTCCACCGCAGCGGGCTTAAGCGGCTGCACCACCCGGTGGTGGGTGACCTGGATTTGAACTACCAGTCCATGGAGCTGCCCAGCGAGCCGGGCCTGGTGCTGAACGTGTACACCGCCCCCGCCGGTTCCCCGACGGCTGACGCCTTGCAGCTCTTGGCCTCCTGGGCTGCCACGCACGACGAGGCCTCTGCCGAACCGGCACCAACTGCAAAACACCCGTGGTAACGCCGCCTGCGGCCCAACTGCGGGTGCCCTGCCGTCTTCCTACTTCGTCGAGGGGTATTCGTCGGCTGTGAGCTTGCTGCCCCAGACCGTTTCGGGATCCGCGCTGTCCTCGGGCGCTTCCCACAGGGCGAGATGGCGTCACTGCCGAGAACCAGCAGGGACGGCGGGTTCGCACTTTCGGCGACCGCCAGGATGGCTTCCGCCGCCTTGGCCGGGTCGCCCGGCTGCGTGCCGTGCATGGTGACGTTAATCCCGTGCGTTTCCTCTCGAGAGTGGCGCTACGGACGGACCAGGACCTTCAGGGCTTCGCGGGAATCCATGGCGCGGTAGCCGTCGGGGACCTCGTTCAGGCTGATGGTGCGGTCGAAGACCTTGCCGGGGTTTACGGTGCCGTCAAGGACGCCGGGCAGCAGCGTCTCGATGTAGGCGCGCACGGGAGCCGGGCCGCCGGTGAGCGTGATGTTCGGGCCGAACATGGAGCCGAAACCGATCGGAGCGTCCTCGTACTGGGGCACCCCCACGCGGCTGATGACGCCGCCCGGGCGGATCACGCCGAGGGCCTGGTCGTACGCCGGCCGGTGCCCCACGCACTCAAGGACGGTGTGCGTTCCGTCGCCGCCGCTGAGTTCGCGCACCTTCTCAATGCCGGCCTCACCGCGCTCGGCGACGACGTCGGTGGCACCGTATTCGATGCCCAGGTCGGTGCGGGCCTTGTGCCGGCCCATCAGGATGATCTGCTCGGCACCGAGCTGCTTGGCGGACAGCACCGCCATCAGCCCGACGGCGCCGTCACCGATGACCGTGACAGTGGTCCGGGCGTTGACGCCTGCCTTGATGGCGGCGTGGTAGCCGGTGCCGTAGACGTCGGAGAGGGTCAGCAGCGACGGCAGCAGCTCGCTGTCCTCACCCACAGGGGCCTTGACCAGGGTGCCGTCGGCGAACGGGACACGGACGGCCTCGGCCTGGGCGCCGCCGATTCCGTTCGAGGCCCAGAATCCGCCGTGGCGGCAGGAGGTCTGCAGGCCTTCACGGCAGAAGACGCAGGTACCGTCGGACCAGGCGAACGGGGCGATGACGAAGTCCCCCTTCTTCAGGGTGGACACGTCCTTGCCTGTTTCCTCCACGACGCCGATGAACTCGTGGCCCATGGGGCTGCCCTGCCTGGACGAGGGCATGCCGTGGTAGGGGTGCAGGTCGGAGCCGCAGATACAGGAATTGACGATCCGCACGATCGCGTCGGTCGGATTCTGGATGACGGGATCGGGCACGTTCTCCACGCGCACGTCACCGGCGCCATACATGATGGTTGCTCGCATTTTCGTTTCCTCATCACTTCGTCAGGGGCCGGAGCCCGGGTGTTCCTTCACTAGCCAACCGCACATTCCGCCTGTGTGGGAGTGGCTGTTGATACAGGTACCCGCAGTGCCTCCCAGTTGTGTTGTGGCGTTTCACAGGCAGCTGTTTTCCGGCAAGGGTTCCTGTGCGGGTGCAGTTTTGGGGGCGGCGCTCCTCCCGCTGGGCCCAGTCGGAAAGATCGGAAGACTCGCTACTGCAGCCAAGACGCAAGCCTATGTAGGCGTGCGCGGCGTAAACCGGTTTACACCGGGATTACGAAGACTTGGGACGTCGCGGTGCTCAACATGGCGGTCGCTTTGACCAGCTCGGGGCTAAGGCAGTATGGGTACTGATGAGCGAAACAAATATACGGATTCTCAAGCCCAGTCGTAAAAAGCCGGCTTCCGGTGACATCTTTGCGTTACAGCTGCCAGACGAGCAGTACGTGTTTGGCAGGGTTATTTCCGCGGATCTTCCTGCGGATAAGGCACCCATGCCCGGCTCATATCCCATCTACATTTACGATCACGTTTCATCTGCGAAAAGTCCCGCATTAGACCAGCTAAGACCGGACTTTCTACTCCTCCCGCCCATATTCATAAACCGCATACCCTGGACCAAAGGCTACTTCGAAACCGTCGGCACCCAGCCCCTGTCGGACGAAGATCTATTGGCCCAGCACTGTTTCCGTCGATGGACCGGAGAGTATAGGGATGAACAGGGTCACCCTATTCCTGCACCAGTGGAGCCCTGCGGGGACTGGGCTCTTTCCAGCTATCGCTGGCTGGATGACCACATCAGTGACCAGTTGGGATTTCCGCGCCTACCCGAATGAGCGTTATCGCCCAAGCTGCAGTGCCTCCCACCTCAGACGTGCAGCTCAAACTCCGTGTGCCCGTGCCGGATCCCGTTGATCTGCAGCTCCAGGGCGTGGACCCCGGGGTGGTGCACCCGGGTGGTCATCTGCCGGAAGGCATGACGCTTCGACAGTGTGCGGGTCTCACCGGCGGCGAGGGTGAGCGCCGCGATCTTGAAGACCTTGGCCGATTGCGTGCCGTTGGCTTTGACGTAATGGACCACGTAGTCCACCGCGAGCCGCGCATCGTACTTCCCGGTGTTGGCGATCGCGAAGTCGAAAGCCAGTTCACCCGGTAAGGCCACCGAGTTCCGGTCCAGCCGGGGCCCCGAGACAGCCACCGACGCCGGCGTGAACCCCTGCAGCGCGAGTGCACCGGGGTGGGCCTTCTTGATCAGGGTCCGCAGGCCATGCCTGACCACCCATGCGGTGTTGGCGTCCGGGGCGGCCAGCCAGCGAGCCGCCGTTGCCACCACCAGAGCGGGCGCGTGCCGCGCCACGTCGTTGAGGTGGTTCGCCACCGAGCGCCGCACGTACTCCGAAGGGTCCCGGTACAGGGCGTCCAGAACCGGGAGGGACGCCTCCGGATGAAGGACGACGGCGGGTACCCGTACCGCCCAGGGGAGGTATGGCCGGGTCCCCTCGCTGGCCAGCCGCCGGACATGCTCGTCCGGATGCCCCGTCCAGCCCTGGATGATCTCGAGGGAACGCTCCAGGTCCGCGGCCAGCAGCCGGCGGACGGCGAACTCGCCGGTGAGCCTCGGGGTCAGTTCGGCCAGGAGGGCCAGGCAGTCGTCAAAGTCAGGTGCGGCGCCAGATTCGAGGGCAAGCGTGACGGCCGTTTCGGATACCGGCCAGAGGATCCAACCTGTGAAACCGGCGCCGGAAAGGGCGCTCCGGAAGATGTGCGCCGCCGTCGGATATCCCGGATCCGGAAGCTGCCGCACGTCTGCCAGCAGAGCGCTGCTCACCGCATCCGTCCGGCCGCGAAGGCTCAACTCGTCCAACTGTGCGGCGGCAGCAGCGACGTGCGGCCAGTCCAATCCCGGAGCGGCCTCAGCCAGAATCCGGCCCAGTGTTTCCACGCCCTGCCGGTTGATCAGCTCATTCATCACACCCATTCAGTCAGGCTACCCCGGCAGGCTGACATGCCCGGCGGCAGGGCAAACCATGTGCAGAGAAGGGCCAACATCGCCCAGAAGAGATAATCTTCACCCTAAGCACTCCTCAACGGCGCACGGACGGAAACAAAGTGGCAGAACAGGCAGGCAAGACCAGTCTTTGGCGGACCTTCCATAACAAGTTCGTGGTGGAGGAACGCTTTATGGAACCGGCCGCGCGGACGGCTCTGTACCGGACGGCTGTGGTGCTCATCGGCGTCGGCGCGCTGCTGTTCATCGCCACCCTCGTGGGCGTTCTGCAGAGCAACACCGGCCCTTGGGGTCCCGACGAGTCCATCCGCGACTGGCTGCTCTCGCTCCGGTCCGACACCCTCACGGCCGTGATGATCTTCCTCGCGGTGATCTTTGGCCCTGTTGCCCTGCCCATCATCGTGCTGGTGGTGACGGTGGTCTGGGGGTTCATGGCCAAGCACGCGTGGCGGCCCATTGTGCTCGCCACCGCGATGCTCACCGGCGTCGTGACATCGCAGATCATCCTGGCGATCGTCCAGCGCTCGCGGCCGCCGGTGGAACTGATGCTGTTCGGCGCAGACTACACCTACTCATTTCCGTCCGGCCATGTGCTGGGTGCCTGTGACTTCCTGCTGGTGACCACCTTCCTGGTGTTCTCGCGGCGGAAAAACCCAAGGTCGGCCGTCATCGGCTTCATTGGTGCGGGCATCGGCGTCGTCCTGGCCGCGCTGAGCCGCCTGTACCTCGGCTACCACTGGCTCAGCGACGCCATGGCCTCAGTATCCCTCTCGCTGCTGATCCTCGGTGCGGTCATCGCCCTGGATACGTGGCGGACCGCCCGGATCCCTGGCGAACGGATCACGGGCGAACTCTCCAAAGCGGACGCGCCGGCGGATTAGCCGCGATGGCAACCGAGTCGGATGTCCGCAGCATGTGCCTCGCCCTGCCCGGTGTCACCGAACGCAGCAGTTGGGACCAGCCGGCGTGGTTCGCGAAGACCCTGATGGCGCGCATGTGGGAGGACGGCGTGCTGACGGTGAAGACCAGCGAGCGGGAGGCCTTGGCGGGCACGGAGCCCGACACGTATTTCTGGACCCCGCACCATGAGCGTTCGCCGCAGCTCGTGCTGGTCCGGCTGGCCCGCATCGGAACTGAGGAACTCGGAGAACTGCTGGAGGAGTCCTACCGGCTGGCAGGCGGCCGGGGATCCGCACCAGCTGAGGGACGCTAGAGCCCGCGGAGTGACCGCGCACGCTTGAGGGCACGGTGCAGCCTGGCGTTGGCGGCCTCAAGTTCCAGGACTTTTGCGATGCCGGCCAGGTTCAGTCCTTGCTCCAGCAGTTCCCCGATGTGCAGGAGTACGGTGATATCGGCATCGCTGTACTGGCGGGTGCCACCGGAGGTTCGGGCGGGCGTGAGCAGACCCCGTGTCTCGTAAAGCCGGATGTTCTGCTGGCCTGTGCCTGTTAGCTGGGCCGCCACGGAGATGGCATAAAGTGCCCGTCCTGCCGTGGGCGGCGGTTCACGCCCTGAAGTGGACCCTGTCATGTCTGCCTCAAATTTCCTCCAAAGTGCCTTGCTTCAGTTTCCCACGAGTGCTATAAAAAATCTATATCCACCACCATAGATGTACGGGTGGTGGGTATGCGATCAAGTCAACAACTTCATGCTGAAGGAGTGGGAAATGATGTTAATGCGTACGGACCCGTTCCGTGAGCTGGACCGGCTCACCCAACAGGTCTTCGGGACCGTTGCCCGGCCGGCCGCGATGCCCATGGATGCCTGGCAGGAGAACGGCGAGTTCGTGGTCGCTTTCGACCTCCCTGGCGTCAAGGTGGACTCCGTGGACCTGAACGTCGAGCGCAATGTCCTGACGGTCCGGGCGGAGCGCCTTGATCCGACCCAGCCCAATGTTGAACTGGTGGCCTCTGAACGCCCCCGCGGCGTTTTCAGCCGCCAACTGATCCTGGGCGACACCCTGGACACTGACCACATCAAGGCCAGCTACGACCAGGGCGTCCTGACACTACGGATCCCGGTGACGGAGCAGGCCAAGCCGCGCAAGATCGAAATCGAGACAAAGAGCCAGATGCACGAAATCGGAGGCTAACAGTTACCCGGGGCGCCGGCAGTCCGCTGCCCGCGCCCCGGGGCCGTGCCCACGAGAATTTCTTCCGGGACGCCGCCATGACCAGCCAGCCGGACTACTACGATGTGCTGCGCGTGAAGCCTGCTGCCAGCCAGCAGGAGATCTCCCGCGCCTACCGGGTGCTGATGCGCACCCATCATCCGGATCTCGACGGCGGTGCAACAGACGGCGCCAAAGCTGGTGGCGACCCAACCCGTGCCGAGCTGCTGCGGATCATGCAGGCCTTCGCTGTCCTGCGGGATCCGGCGCGGCGGGCAGCCTACGACAGGAGCCGGACCGGCAACAGCATGCAGGGCGCCGATCCGATCGAGATCCCCGTCCGAAAGGTCGGTCGCCGGGACGTGCCAGCTGGCGGCACCATCAGAATCACGCCCGTGCGCTGGGAAAGCGGACCTTGGGCGTAGGCCGGTAAGACGACAGCCATCACAGTGAGGAGGACACCAATGACCGAGTGGCGCCGTTACGATTCACACCTGATCCCTGCATTCCACGAACGCTTCGAACAACGCTGGGGCAAGGGCACCGCGCCGTTCCTGAACCCTGAAGCCCACGAAGAGCCGTTGCCCCGGGCCCAATGGATCAATCCCGTCACCGGCGCGGCCCTGGCAGTGGTGCCGGTGTGGACCGCAGAAGACGAACAGCAGCGGTCCTTCGGGGTGTTCTACCTCCCGCCGGCCGGCGACATCTGGGTGCTCCGGCCCGGATACACAGGCTACCTGGAACCGGCCGACGGCGACACGGAGCAACTCGTCACGCTGCGGAACGATGCCTACCGGAAGGCTGTTGCCCACGCCAAGGAATTTCTGTTCGGCTCACAATGAGTCGGCCGGCCCAGGCATTCCCGGCTTAGGAAATCCTGGGCCGGGGAACCCATGCCCGGGGAAACCATGCCCCGGGAAACCGGGCGAACCGGCCGCGTCCGTGCCGCTGCCCAGCAGGCTGCGGGTGAGGGTTTCGGCGTCGGCCATCAGATCCTCCACGGCCGCCGCCAGGTGCGAATCGGACACCGGGGTGTTATCCAGCGCCGCAGCCACCACCGCCCGCCGGACCAGTTCCCGCGCGAAGGAGGCGGTGGTTCCCGCCGTCCGTTCCGCGGCGGCATCCAGTGCAGCCGGGCTGAACGCCACCAGGCGGCCGTACAGTTCCAGCAGCCTGACCCGTTCGGCATGGGCCGGCAGCGGGATCTCCACCGCGAGGTCCACCCGGCCCGGGCGCTGCGCCAGCGCCCGCTCCAGCATGTCCGGCCGGTTGGTGGTGAGGACGAACGCGACGTCGGCGTCGTTATCCAGGCCGTCCATGGCGTCCAGCACCTCAAAGAGGAGTGGCTGCGGCCCGTGCCCGAAACTCCGGTCCTCGGC
This sequence comes from Pseudarthrobacter sp. NIBRBAC000502772, assembly GCF_006517235.1. Lineage (NCBI taxonomy): Bacteria > Bacillati > Actinomycetota > Actinomycetes > Micrococcales > Micrococcaceae > Pseudarthrobacter > Pseudarthrobacter sp. NIBRBAC000502772. The sequence continues at coordinate 4,480,651 of NZ_CP041188.1, read as the reverse complement.
AATAAGATCGCAATCCTCCAGCACTACGATCGAGGGCTGCAGCGCCCGGGCCATGCGGGCCGCCTCGGAGATCCTGGCGAGCGATCCGCCCGAGAGGAGGATCGCCGTCGAGCCTTCACTTTGGCTCAGCAGGTGGCGCACGGTGTGCGTCTTGCCGGTCCCCGGGCGGCCGTACAGCAGGATGCCCCGTTTGAGATGCTGGCCGTGCTGTTTGAGGGACGCCCGGTGCGTGGCGATGCCCACGGTGTGGTCCGCGACCTTCTGCAGCAGGCCGTCGGGCATGATGACGTCCGACGCCGGGAGGCTGGGACGGTGGTGGAACGTCACCCCCGCGGTGCTCGGCCCATACTCGGACATGACCAGGGAGATGACCTGTCCCTTGAGGACGCTGTTGTTGTCCATCCGGAGGCGGAACTCGGCCAGGAACGCGGTGGCTGTTTCCGGTCGGGCGGCCAGCAGTTCCAATGTGGCGGACTGGCGCCCGGTCTGCGGGGCCGCGTCGCGCTGCAACACGGCCAGCTTGTGTCCTTCGCGGCTGAAGAGCCAGAGCCCAATGGCCACCGCCTGGCGCTGCTGGTCAGGTCCCACGGCAAGGTTCGTGTACTCGGGCTGGGAGAGCGGAAACTGGGGAAACAGCTGCGACTGCTGCACCATGTCGCTGAGCGAATGGTGGTGCCGCTGGCCGCCGCCGCCGATGCCCACCAGCCGGCTGTCCGGATCCTGACCGGCAAACTCCGCCATCAGGATGTCCGCATCCACAAACCGGTGCGGCGGGATGTTCTCCACCACCACGGAGAGGCCTTCAGCCGGCTCACCCAGGTGCTCCGTCAGCGCCTCAAGCAGCTGCTTGCCCGCCTGCTGCCGGTGGTTTCCGGCCTGCGCCAGCTGGACCAGCCCGGAAAAATCGTCGATGAACTTCCCCAGTTTTTCATCCATGCTCAGACCCTAGCAGCGACGCTCGTCAGCAGCCCGGCCGTGTGACATTCTGGGATGTACGCGTTCCACGCTTCCTCCTTCATAAGGGCTGACTCGATGCACATTTCCGCCAAGGACCTGGCCGCCCGCATCCCTGCGGACTTCACCCTGGGAGTGGCCACCGCGGCCTTCCAGATCGAAGGCGCGCTCACCGAGGACGGCAGGGGCCCGGCGGGCTGGGACGTGTTTTCGGCCAAGGAAGGTGCCATCGTGGACGGCCACAGCCCCGCCGTTGCCTGCGATCACTATCACCGGATGCCCTACGACGTTGCCCTCATGAAGCAGCTGGGCGTCGACTCGTACCGGTTCTCACTGTCCTGGCCCCGGATCCAGCCCAACGGCAGCGGGCCGGTGAACCCGGCCGGGCTGGCCTTCTACGACCGGCTCCTGGACGAGCTCCTGGCCAACGGGATTTCGCCCATGGTCACGCTTTATCACTGGGACACCCCGCTGGCACTGGACGACGCCGGCGGCTGGGTGAATCGCGATACCGCCTACCGCCTGGGGGAGTTCGCCGCGATCGCCGCTGCTGCTTACGGCGACCGCGTTGCCCGCTGGGTCACCATCAACGAGCCCGCCACGGTCAGCACTAACGGCTACACCATGGGCCTGCACTCACCGGGCGAAACGCTCATGCTCAACGCACTGCCCACCGTGCACCACCAGCTGCTGGGCCACGGGCTCGCGATGCAGGCGCTGCGGGCGGCCGGGGTCCCCGGCGAGATCGGGATGACCAACGTGTATTCGCCCATGGTCCCGAACTCCGTCAACCCCCTGGACTGGATGAGTGCGGGCCTGATGGACATCGCACAGAACCGGCTGTACGCGGACCCCGTCCTCACTGGCCAATATCCGGACATCATCCGCGCCGCGAAGTTCTTCGGCTCCTTTGACCATCCGGACGAGGACATGGAGATCATCTCCCAGCCGCTGGATTTCTACGGCCTGAACTACTACATGCCAACCAAGGTAGCCGTGGGCCCCGGTGACGGGGCGGTGCCGGCCACCATGGCGGAGGCCATGGGCAGCGACCTGAGTGCGGCCGGCAACGGTGCCACACCGTTCCACGTGGAGCCTTGGCCTGAGGCGGACATCACCGCCTACGGCTGGCCGGTGAAACCCGAGTACATCGGGGTGGCACTGAAAGAGATGGCGGAGCGGTACCCGCATCTGCCGCCGGTGATCATCACCGAGGGCGGGGCCAGTTTCGAGGACATCATCGTGCGGGACAAGTCCACCAACACCACCTTCATCCCGGACGAGCGGCGGCTGAAATACCTCTCGGACCACATCGAGTCCGCGCTGAAGGCCACGGCTCCCGGCGGTGAAGCAGAGGGCATTGACCTGCGCGGCTACTATGTGTGGTCGCTGCTGGACAACTTCGAATGGTCGGCAGGCTACAACCAGCCGTTCGGGTTGCTCCATGTTGATTTTGAGACCCTGGAGCGCACGCCGAAGGCGTCCTACTTCTGGCTCCAGGAGCTCATCGAAGAGCGGAACCTTGCCGCAGCGGCGAGTGCCGCCGTCGCGCAGGCCGCCAGTGAGGAACCGGATACCGCCGCTGATCCCGAAACGGCGGTATCTCCCGACGACGGCGTGACCACCTCGGGCGCCACCGCCTAGCCTCGTGGGGATATGTTGCTCGGACTTGGGCACGTTCACCGGAACCTAGCCGGAGTGGTGTGCGTCCTCCGGGTCCTCGGGTGAGTCATCGCGCCGTTCCTTCACCAGCTTGCTGGCACTCACCAGCCGCAGCGCGGTCACCAGCAGGATCCCGCCAAGCACGTTGAAGACCACTACATAGGAAAACCAGCCGAGCCATTCAAGGTAGTTGATGTCAGCACCCGTGTGGATGGCACCGAAGATCAGCAGCGAGTCCAGGATCGAGTGGAAGAGCTGCAGCCCGTAGAGCAGGAAAGCGCCAACGACGGCGGCCGCGATCTTGCCGGTGACGCTGTCCGTCCCGTGCTGCATGCGGGTCATCAACGTGATGGTGCTCCCCGCCAACACGGCAAGACACACGGTCTTCCAGTTAAACCCGGCGTCCAGATAGTAGTTGGCTTCCTTCGTGATGGTCTCGCTCCACTGCGGGAACGCTGTCATGATCAATGCCATAAACAGCCAACCGCCCACCAGGTTGGCAATGAGTGTGCCTCCCCAGAGCTTCCCGAGCTGCGCGTAGCTTGCCTCCCGTGCAACGACAGCGGCAATGGGTACCAGGAAGCCTTCCGTGAACAGTTCGCTCTTGGCCAGCAGGAGGGCGATGAGTCCTGCACTGAAGGCCAGTCCCGCGAGAAGGTGGTTCCCGGTCTCATAGAGAACGGCGAGGTAGGCCATGATGCCAACGCCTATTTCAAACCCGCCGAACAAGCCGGTGATGAGCACGTCCCGAAAGGAGCGGTTCAGCCGCTGCGCGCCTTCCTCAACCGTGCGGTCGAAGGATTCCTCCACCTCCTCCTCAACCGGGCCTGGATTGTCGCCAAGTTCCCGCCGCCGCGCATCGCCGTCGGTGTCGCTCATGCGTGTCGCCTATCCGCCTGAAAGTGTGTGGTGATGGATCTAGAGGAGGTCCAGGAGCTTGAGCTGTTTGGCCATCCCCGCGCCGTCCGGTGAATAGATCCAGGGGACCACCGACGTGGTGTGGTCGCCGTCCTCGGAGTGCCCGCCGGCGAAGACGGACTCGCTGACGGAGAGCTGCCGGATGGCGATGGCGGCCACTTTGTCGGCGTTTTCCTGGGCGAAGCCTGAATAGATCTGTTCGTCGTGCTGGCCGTTGTCGCCGATCAGGAGCCACCGCATGTCCGGGAATTCCTTGGCGAGGCGCTCCAGGTTGCGGTGCTTGTGCTCCTGCCCGCTGCGGAACCAGCGGTCCTGGGTCAGACCCCAGTCCGTAAGCAGGAGGGCGCCGGATGGATACATGTTCCGGCCCAGGAACCGCGCCAGGGTGGGGGCAGCATTCCACGGACCCGTGGACAGGTAGATGACGGGCGCGTCCGGGTGTTCAATGGTGAGCCTCTCCAGCAGGACCGCCATCCCCGGCGTCGCCATCCGGGCCCGTTCGCTGAGGACAAACGTGTTCCACAGGGCCAGGAACGGCCTGGGCAGGGCGGTGACCATCACGGTGTCGTCGATGTCGGACACGATGCCGAACTTCGCATCGGCATCGATCACCTGGATCAGCGTCTCCACGGGTTCGGTCCCGTCAGCCCGCAGGATGGCCGTGTGCCAGCCCGGCGGGAGCTGCACGTCCACCACGGTGTCGATCAGGCCGCCACGGTCCGCCCGGACCCGGGTGGTGACGCCGCCGATGGTAATTTCCACCTCGATGAACTGCAGGGGGACGCTGGTGAAGGCCCGCCAGCCGCGGACGTTTTGTGTGCCGTTGCGGGCAGCCTGCTCGGCCCGGCTGCCCGGGGCCGGATTCTTGGTTAACAGGACGCGGCCGAGCACGCGTACCCAGCCGGTCGAACCATAGCCCTGGTACGCGATGGTCTGCGGCGCGAAATTCCAGCCCTTGGCGAGCTGGATGCGGACGGCGTTGACGACGGCGGAGATCCGGTGCGCCAGGCGTAAAAGCTGGGTGCCGGACAGCGGTGCGGGGTGCGGAGTGTTCTGCGGTGAATTCTGAGGAGCCCTGTCCATGTCTCCACTCTGCCACAGCGCAACCGCGCGCCGGGCACCCTGGCGGTCCCGCCGTCGTGCGTGACGTCAGCCTCCACCGAGGAGCCAGCGGAGGGTGTCGGCGTTCCGCACGGCGTTCCCGCCGCCGTCGTTGTTGAAATAGGCATAAACGTCCTTGCCGGCCGCCGACCATTCGCGGATCCGGTCAGCCCACCACTGCAGATCGGTATCGGAGTAGGAGCCGCCGTACAGGTGATGATGGTCAGGCCCGTGGAGCCGGATGTAGACGAAGGGTGCCGTGGCGCGGAGGATGCACGGCAGCTGGGCGCCGCTCATGATGCAGTAGGCGGCCTGGTGCCGTTCCAGCAAGGCGTAGACGTCCGGATGGTCCCAGCTGGGGTGCCGGAACTCCACGGCCACCCGGATCCACCGCGGGACCGCGGCGAGGAAATGATCCAGCCGGGCATCATCGCGCTGCAGCTGCGGTGGCAGTTGGACCAGCAGGACAGCGCGTTTGTCTCCCAGTTCGTGCCAGCAGCGGGCGATGCGCTCCAGCCAGACTTCGGGTCCGTAGAGTTTCTTGCCGTGGGTCAGGCCGCGCGGAGCTTTGACGGACATCACGAACCCGTCCGGGAGCCGGCGCCGCCAGCTGGCGAAGGACGTGTCCCGGGGCCACCGGTAAAAGCTGGCGTTCAACTCAACAGTGCCAAACCGGGAAACGTAGTGCTGGAGCCTGTCCCGGGCCGGGAGGCCTGGCGGGTAGAGCACGTTCTCCCAGTGGTCATAGCTCCAGCCGGAGGTGCCGATATGGACAGCCACGGTCAGCTGACCCGCAGGGGAGAAGGGTGAACCATAATGCCTCCGGTGTTCGTGGACCGGCCGTCAACTCAGGCTACACCGCTGTGCTTTGCCACTATCATCCACGGTTGTTTTCTCCGGCAGGGCCCATCCGTGTGGCAGTGTATGGGAATGGCGCGCATTGAAGATTATGCAGTTGTTGGCGACCTCCACACCGGCGCCCTGGTCAGCACCGAGGGCTCCATCGACTGGCTTTGCCTGCCGCGCTTCGACTCGCCAGCATGTTTCAACGCGCTGCTGGATACGCCGGAGGCCGGACGCTGGCTACTGGCACCCGAGAGCGGCGGCACCTGCACCAGGCGCGGCTACCGGGAGGGGACCCTGATCCTGGAAACAGAATGGGAAACCCCGGAGGGTGCCGTCAGGGTTATTGACTTCATGCCGCCACGTGACGAGGTGGCGGACATCGTGCGGATCGTCGAGGGCGTGAGCGGAAGCGTCAGGATGCACGGTGAACTGGCGCTGAGGTTCGACTACGGGCATATCGTTCCATGGGTGCGGCGCGACAAGCACGGCCTGCATGCCATCGCCGGCCCGGACTCCGTCTACTTCGTTACTAAGGCGCCGCTTCACGGCGAGGACATGCATTCCGTCAGTGACTTCACGGTCCAGGCAGGGGAGCGCATCCCCTTTGTCCTGACGTGGGCCCCCAGCCACGTTCCCCGCCCGCACACGGTGGACGCCGAGGTAGTGCTGGGCACCACCCTGGCCTTCTGGCGCGGCTGGTCATCCCAGTGCACCGTGCAAGGAAAGTACCAGGATGCCGTGGTCCGTTCGCTGGTGACCCTGAAGGCGCTGACCTACGCTCCCACGGGCGGCATCGTCGCAGCGGTCACCACGTCCCTGCCGGAACAGCTGGGCGGTCCCCGCAACTGGGATTACCGCTTCTGCTGGCTGCGGGACGCGACCATGACGCTGCAGGCGCTCCTGGCCGCCGGCTACACCACCGAGGCTGCCGCCTGGCGTGACTGGCTGCTCCGCGCTGTGGCGGGCGATCCGGCCGACCTGCAGATCATGTACGGAATCCACGGCGAACGCAGGCTTCCGGAAATGGAGCTGCCGTGGCTTGCCGGGTACGAGAATTCAAAACCGGTACGGACCGGCAACGGCGCCGCCGAGCAGCTTCAGCTGGACGTTTGGGGCGAGGTCCTGGACTGCCTGGCGCTGACCAGGAACTCCCTGCTGAAACATACGGACGAGTCCTGGGACGTTCAAGTGGCCCTGATGCAGCACCTGGAGACCATCTGGGACCAGCCGGACAACGGGCTCTGGGAGATGCGCGGGCCGCGGCGCCATTTCACGCACTCCAAGGTGATGGCCTGGGTAGCCGCAGACCGGATGGTTAAGGGCGTCCGCGATTTCGGCCTGCCCGGCCCCGCGGAACGCTGGGAGGCTCTTCGCGACACCATCCACCGGGACGTCATGGCCAACGGCTTCGACCCCGTCCGCAACACTTTTGTGCAGGCGTATGGCCGGCCCGAACTGGATGCCAGCCTGCTGCTGATCCCGCGGGTGGGCTTCCTGCCCCCGGATGATCCCCGAGTGCTGGGGACCATCGACGCGATCCAGCGGGAGCTGACCGAAGACGGTTTTGTGCTGCGGTACCGTCCCGCCGACAGCGACGACGGCCTCCCGGGGGACGAAGGCGTGTTCCTGGCCTGCTCCTTCTGGTTGGTGGAGGCACTGCTGGGTGCGGGGCGAACCGAGGAATCCACCGAACTCTTCGAACGGCTGCTGGAACTCCGCAGCGATGTGGGTCTGCTCAGCGAGGAGTGGGGCGTCAGGGCGGGGCGGCAGCTGGGCAATACACCCCAGGCCTTCAGCCACTTCGCGCTTGTGACAAGCGCTCTTGAGCTGCATCAGGATACAGTTCGCCGAAGTGACACACCTATTCCCCCGGAGACCGAAAGGGTAGGGCAATGAGGGCCCGAGGGGTCCGCCCGCTCTTCACCTCCGCGGGATAGGTAAGTATACTTACTAGACCCGCGGAGCGCTCCTATTAAGGCACAGCGCCGCGACTGAACGAGGGGTGGTTGTAATGGCCGGACATTTTGAGTTGGTGGATGCGCCTGACGGCGGCTATCGCGTGCGGATGTTGGATGGTTCAGGAAGCCTGATGGCTATCTCGGTGACTTTCCCAACGAAGCGGGCCGCGGTGGCCGGCATTGCGATGGCCCGCGAGATTGCCGGCACAGGCCTGATCAGGGACTTCAGCAGCAACGGTGCCGGAGCCGTCATCCGGGACCGGGTTGGTCCCGTGTCCTCCCCGAAAGACAATGCGGCTGCCCGCGCCAAGAAAATGTCCGGGGCCGCCCGCGTTGTAGCCGGGTGATCACCCAAAGCCACGCCTTGGTCCGCGGGCGGCGGTTCGGCGTCCTTTTTGACGTTGATGGAACCTTGGTGGACTCCGCCTACATCCACACGCTCGCGTGGTGGCAGGCGTTCCGCCAGCACCAATATGACGTCCCCATGGCCGCCATTCACCGGTGCGTCGGGATGGGTGGCGACCGTTTGGTGGACACGCTTCTTCCTGCTGGCCGGGACCGCGAGGCCGACGCCGATATCCTGGCCAGCCATGCGGCGGTCTTCGCGCAGAGCTGGCCGTCGCTGCGTCCGTTCGACGGCGCCAAGGAGCTGCTTGCGCAGTGCCACGCCGGGGGACTCGCCGTCGCCCTGGCATCATCGGCGCGAACGCAGGATCTGACGGCCACCCGCAAAGCCCTCGGTGCGGACGCGTTCATCCATGCCGCCACCAGCGCCGACGATGCGAAGGCAAGCAAGCCGGCTCCGGACATCCTCGTGGCCGCGCTTGAAGCTGTTGGTGTGGCCGCGGCCGGAGCGGTCTATGTGGGGGATGCGGTGTGGGACATGCAAGCTGCTGCCGCGCTGGGAGTCCCTGCCATCGGCGTCACGTGCGGCGGGACCAGCGCCGCCGAACTCCGCGAGGCAGGCGCGGCCGAGGTCTACAACGGCCCCCGGGACCTCCTGGACAACCTGCAGGCCAGCGCCATCGGCAGGCTGCTGACGCTGGAATTGAACCCCGCAGCGCGAACCGGCAGCACATGACGTCAAAACCCGGATTTGCGGTTATCTGCTGCCGGTTCGCGTTAGAGGGGCAGCAGGGCTGAGAGGTCAGCGCGCAGGCCGGAGGCGGACACCTTGTGCGCCGCGACAGCGTCCGCCCAGCTCAACTGGCCGGTCACCATTCCCAGCCAGGTGGCGGCGTCGCACTCGATCACGTTGGGCGGGGTTCCGCGGGTGTGCCGCGGTCCCTCCACGCACTGGGTGACGCCGAACGGCGGCACCCGCACCTCCACCGAGTTCCCCGGTGCCCGCGCGGTCACCTCCTCCAGCGTGTACCGCACGGCCGTGGCCGTTACGTTGCGGGGGAGCGGAACGTCCGACGGCGATGCGGCGGCTTCCTGCCACGCGGCCAGTGCCGCTGTGCCTTCTTCAATGCCGATCCGACGGCGTGCTACAGCCATCAGTCCAGGAGCGCGGACACGGCCGGGCCCAGGCGGATCTTGCCCACCTCGTGGCTGCCGCCCATCACCGGGGCCACCACTTTTTCGAGGACGCTGGAGACGCCCGGAATATCCACGGCGCCAACCGCGGCGAGGAGGGTCAGGCCCACCAGGGACGTGGCGCGCAGATTCCCGTCCAGTATCTTGATGGCCACCGAGACACCCTGGGGTGTGGCCATGGCCAGGACGCCCTCGGCGCCGATCTTGGCGATGATGCCCAGTTCGTCCATCACGATGGTGTTGGCCTCGCCGCGGCCCTGAACGGCCCAGGGGTAGTCGAGCATGGACGTGGCGATGGTGGCGGCGCGGGCGTTGGAATTCTTGTCACCCGGGGCCTTGGCCAGCATCGAGAACGCTCGCGCCAACCCGGTCAGCGAAATGGCGGCCACCGGGGCCCCGCACCCGTCAATGCCCAGGTGGGCGATTCTTTCGCCGCTGTATTCCTCGATCACGCTTCGGACACGCTGCTGCAGCGGATGGTTCGGTTCGAGGTAGCTGTGGGTGTCCCAGCCGTTTTCGGTGCAGGCCCACAGGAAAGCGGCGTGCTTGCCGGAGCAGTTGAAGGCCAGCTTCGATTTGCCCTTTTCGGACCGGACCAGCCAGTTGCGGGCCGTCTCGTCCTGCGGCCAGGCGGCGGGGCACTGGAGCTGGTCCTCCCGGACGCCGGCGGCCTTGAGCATTCCCTCCACCACGTCCATGTGGTCCAGGGAGCCCACGTGGCTGCCGCAGGCGAGGGCCACCTGAGCGCCGCGCAGCGGAACTCCGGACTGCATGGCCGCCAGGGCCTGCAGCGGTTTAAGCGCGGACCGTGCGTACAGGGGAGTCCGGATGTCGCCGAGCTCTGTGACGACGGACCCATCGCCGGACAGTACGACGGCTGAGCCGATGTGCCGGGACTCCACAAAACCGCTTCGTTCAATAACGGCGAGTTCGACGGCGGAGTCCACGGTGAATGTGGCATGCGGGTTGTGCGGCATGTTGCCAGTCTAGGGGCGGAATCCACGAATGCCGGGCTACTCCACGGTGACCATGACCGACTGCCAGCCGGAGGCGCCGTCGGGCACCGGATCGGCTCGCTGATCGGTCTGGACCTCGCCCGTTCCGTCGGTGGCGCGGACCTTGATGTAGTGCGGCCCGGGCGTGGCTTCCCAGTCGAAGGACCACTGGCGCCACGTGATGAGGGACGCCTCGGTGGACAGGACGGCCTCGGCCCAGGGGTTGTTGTCGATCTGGACTTCCACCTTGGTGATGCCGCGGGTCTGCGCCCACGCAGTGCCGCCGATCGCCACCCGGCCGGCGGGCACCTTGGCGAAGGACTTCGGGACTTCCACCCGGGCCATGGTCTTGATGGGGCCGCGCTCGGACCAGCCGCGCTGGGTCCAGTAGGCCTTGCTGTCCGCGAACCGCGTCACTTCCAGGTCCACCACCCACTTGGTGGCGGAGACAAAACCGTACAGCCCGGGCACCACCATGCGCACCGGATAGCCGTGCTCCAGCGGCAGGGGCTCGCCGTTCATGCCGATCGCCAGCATGGCGTCGCGGTCATCCTGCAGGACCTCCAACGGGGTGGAGGCGCTGAAGCCATCGATCGACGTCGACAGCACCATGTCCGCGCCGTCCTTGGGACGCGCCCGCTTGAGGACCTCGCGGATGGGAAGGCCGAGCCAGCGCGCGTTCCCGGCGAGGTTTCCGCCCACGGGATTGGAGACACAGGTGAGGGTCACGTGCGATTCGATGAGGTCGGCGTCGAGCAGGTCCTGGAAGGTGAGGCGGACCTCTTCCTCCACCAGCCCGTGCACGCGGAGCTCCCAGTCATCGGCGTTGATTTCGGGGACGCTGAGGGCGGTGTCGATCCGGTAGAAGTCCCCGTTGGGCGTGATCCAGGGTGTCACGCCGGCCGCGGGTGACTGGACGCCGGCGGGCACAGGGGCTGCCGTCTTTGCCGGGGCGGGCAGCTGCAGGGCCTCGCGGGCCTGGGAGATGTTGCTGCGCGCGGCACTGAGCAGGCGGCCGCCCGTGGCTGCGATCCCGGCGCCGATGACGGTGATTCCGGCGGCCGCGAAGAAGCGTCGGCGGCTGGTGGCGGGACGGTCAGGTTCCGCGGCGCCCGTGTCGGCAGGCGCCTCGGGCCAGGATTTCAGCCGCCAGAGCGGGGCGATCAGCAGCCGCAGCACTACCAGCCCGGCAACTGTGCCCAGCACGGTGGGGATGGCATCAATCGGCTTCACGCTGGCCCGCGTCACCACGCTGGCCACGATCACCGCGCCCATCAGCAGCACACCGGCAACGCCCAGCGCCCACCTGCGGTAGGCCACCACACCCAGCACGCAGGCCAGCAGGAAAATGGTCAGGCCCATCCCCACAAACAGCGCGGCTTTGTCATTGGTGCCGAACGTGGCGATGGCAAAGTCCTTCATCCACGGCGGTGTGAAGTCGATGAACGTGGACCCCAACGCAATCACCGGAGTTGCCCGGGCGGTAAAGAACGCTCCGATCAGCTCCGCAACGGAAAGTACGACGGCGGCAGCCGCCACGCCTGCCAGCGCGGCCATTGCGGCGGGGTCCTTGAGCCACTTCAGAAGCTTCTTCATGCCTTGGATTCGTTGCGGCGGGCCGCAGGGATGGCCGGGCGAGGACACAGCTTAGGAGCACCCCCTTAGGAAAGGGCAGGGTGCACAAAGTACCCTTGGAGACTGTGAAGGTACTCGTCATTGGCCCTGGAGGCCGCGAACACGCCATTGTCCGCTCCCTGCTCGCCGACCCCAACGTTTCCGAGGTCCATGCGGCTCCCGGCAACGCCGGCATCAGCAAGCTGGTCCCCACCCACAACATTGACGGGAATGATCCCGACGCCGTCGCGGCGCTGGCCACCAAGCTCGGCGTGGACCTCGTGGTGGTGGGCCCCGAGGCGCCGCTGGCGGCCGGTGTGTCCGACGCCGTCCGCGACGCCGGCATCCCGGTCTTCGGCCCCAGCAAGGCCGCAGCCCAGCTGGAAGCCTCCAAAGCGTTCGCCAAGGAAGTTATGGCCGAAGCGGGGGTCCCCACGGCCATGGCGATGGTGGCCACAAACGCTGAGGAAGCCGCCGCGGCCCTGGACACGTTCGGCGCACCCTACGTGGTGAAGGACGACGGCCTCGCGGCCGGCAAGGGCGTGGTGGTCACCAACAACCGCGACGAAGCCCTGGCCCACGCGCAGACGTGCTTCGACGCCGGCGGCACCGTGGTGATCGAGGAATTCCTCGACGGCCCCGAGGTTTCCGTCTTTGTCCTCTGCGACGGCCGCAACACCGTGGCACTGTCCCCGGCGCAGGACTTCAAACGCATCTTCGACAATGACGAAGGCCCCAACACCGGCGGCATGGGTGCCTACACCCCGCTGGAATGGGCCCCCGCCGGGCTGGTCCAGGAAGTCATCGACCGCGTCGCGCAGCCCACGGTCAATGAAATGGCGAACCGCGGCACCCCGTTTGTGGGTGTGCTGTTTGTTGGCCTGGCGCTGACCACGCGCGGCACCCGCGTCATCGAATTCAACGTCCGCTTCGGCGACCCCGAGACGCAGGCCGTACTGGCCCGGCTCAAAACCCCCCTCGGTGCGCTGCTGCTGGCAGCCGCCAAGGGCGAACTGGACAAGGCAGACGAGCTGCGCTGGTCCAAGGAGACCGCAGTCGCCGTCGTCGTCGCGTCCGAAAACTACCCGGACACCCCGCGCACCGGTGACCGCATCCGCGGACTCAAGAAGGTGGATGAGCTCGACGGCGTGCATGTGATCCACGCAGGCACCGCGCTCGACGACGACGGCAAGGTGATCTCCGCCGGCGGCCGGGTACTCGCCGTCGTTGCCCTCGGCAGCGACCTGGTGGAGGCCCGGGAACGGGCGTACGACGGCGTGGAGCTGGTTCAGCTGGAAGGCTCCCAGTTCCGGACGGACATCGGCCGCAAGGCCGCCCGCGGTGAAATCAAGGTAACGGCCCTGGCCACCGGAACGCTCCCCGTCACGAAGGCGAAGGCATAACATGACTGAGAACTCCGCCCAGGAACCACAGCCGCCCCGCGGCTTCAGCACCGAAACCCTGGACCTGCCGGGCTGGACGCACGTTTACTCCGGCAAGGTCCGCGACCTCTACGAGCCGGCGGACGAAGCCACGCGCCAGCAGGTAGGACAGGACTGCGTCCTGGTGGTGGCAAGCGACCGCATCAGCGCCTTCGACCACGTGCTGGCCAGTGAAATCCCGGACAAGGGCCGCATCCTCACGCAGTTGAGCCTGTGGTGGTTTGACCAGCTTGACGTGGTCCACCACGTGCTGGCATCCACCGTGGAGGACGGCGTTCCTGCGGCCGTGGAAGGCCGCGCGATGATCTGCCGGAAGCTGGACATGTTCCCCGTGGAATGCATCGCCCGCGGCTATCTCACCGGCACCGGGCTGCTGGAGTACAAGGCCCGGGGGACGGTCTGCGAGATTCCGCTGCCGCCGGGCCTGGTGGACGGGTCCCGGCTGGAACAGGCCATCTTCACACCGTCCGCCAAGGCCGATGTGGGCGAGCATGACGAGAACATCTCCTACAACGATGTTGTGGCCATGGTGGGGGACGACATCGCCGCACGCCTGAGCGAACTGACCCTGAAGATCTACACCGGCGCCGAGAAGATCGCGCGCGAACGCGGCATCATCCTGGCCGATACCAAGGTGGAGTTCGGCTACGACGCCGTGTCCGGGGCCATCACCCTGGGCGATGAGGTCCTGACGCCGGATTCCTCCCGTTTCTGGGATGCGGCCACGTATGAGCCGGGCAAGGCGCAGCCTTCGTATGACAAGCAGTATGTGCGCGACTGGCTCACGTCGGCCGAATCCGGCTGGGACAAGAGCTCAGACGTGGCGCCGCCCGCCCTGCCCGCGGACGTCGTGGCCCGGACGCGCAGCCGCTACGTCGAGGCCTACGAGAAAATCACGGGCAAGACGTTCGCCTAGAACACCTTTGACGGGCCCGGCTTCGCGCCGGGCCCGTTTTGGGGCTCGGCCGGTCCTAGCTTGCTTTGACGTCTTTCGCTGCTGCTGCGGCCCGCTGCTGGGCCAGCCTGATCTCAAGGACTGCATCGAGTGCCTGCTGGACGCGGTCCGAGGCTCCCGCGGCGCTGAAGGCCTTCTGCGCTTCCTCGAGGTAGACCAGGGCTTCGTCGGACTCGCCGGCGGCTTTCAGCGACTTGCCCAGCAGGAGTGAAACTTCCCCTGCCGTGTGCTTGGCCAGCGCGTCGGATTCCGCGTGGATCTCCCGGAGCTTGTTGATGGCAGCCACGATGTCGCCGGTGAGATAGAGCCAGCGGGCGCGGATGAACGCAACTTCCAGCTGGTCGCTCTTGTTGCCCCCCACAATGGACAGCGCCAGTTCGGCGCGCTCGATGCTGGAAAGTGTTTCCGGTTCGACGATTCCGGAGGACAGCCGGACGGCGGCCGAGGCCTTGTTGAAACGGGCCCAGAGATCGATGTCGTTAGCGGGCGACAGCATCCGGGCGGCGCGCTCGTGGTACTTGATGCCCTCGGGGTAGTCGTGCCGCATAAAGGCCACGTTGCCGATCACCCAGGCAACCTCACCGGCGAGCTGGGACATGGAGTGCTCGTCCATCTGGTCATTCATGGCCTGGCAGTATTTCCAGGCCTCGTCGAGGCGGCCGCTCTCCGCCAGTGCCCCAATCAGCGCGCGGTAGGCGCCGATGATCAGGGTGGATCCGTTGGGCAGCTGGCCGCAGAGCTGGACGGCCGCCAGCGCATGCTCCACGGCAGTGCTCAGCTGGCCCTGTCCCTGGCAGATGGCGGCGAGCATCTGGCGGGCACGGACGGCAAGGCCGGCAGACTCGGTGGCCATCGGGTGCTCCAGGAGGTGCTGCATGATCTTTTGGCATTCCTGCCAGTTGCCCTGTTTGATCAGGCATTCGGCCTGCATGTAGGTCATGTTCCACCACGCGCTGGTGTTCTTGCCCTCCAGGGCTATCTGGGCTGCGTTGGCTGCGTGCGTGGCCGCCAGCGGGTAGTCCCGGAGGTCCCAGGCCTGGCGCGCGTAGAGGCCAGCCAGGACGTACTCGGCGTCGCTGACGGTGATGGGCTGGCTCCAGGCTTCCAGCGCCTTGGGCGCCAGCTCCAGCCTGCGGGCGAGCTCCTCGATCACTTCGGCCGTCGGCTCACGGCGGCCGGTTTCGAGGAGGGAGATGTAACTGGGGGAATACAGGTCCTTGCCCAGTTCAGCCTGTGTCAGCCCACGTTCGAGACGCTCCGCACGGAGCTTCTCCCCGAATCCGTTGCCCACGGGATTTCCTCCTGATTCTGGACAGTCTTTGTACTCAATGCTTGACAGTCCCTGTGGAAAACATTTTACAATGTATGTCAACAAGGACAGTGCTGACTTTGTAACGAATCCGACTCGTATTGAGGAACTTATATGTTGAAGAAGATTGCGGCCGCTGGCGTTCTCGCTGCTGCCCTGGCATTTTCTGCGGCGGCCCCGGCTGTCCTGTCGGCAGGTTCCATCGCCGACACCACCGGCGTATCCGTAGCCGTTGGCAACTGGCCCGATCCCATGTCCAAGCCCGTCAAGGACAAGACCGGCACGACCTACACCACGTACGTTGGCAACTGGCCCGACCCGATGTAAGGAATCCTCTCAGGAGGTGCGGCCCCGGGGCATGGTCATCATGCCCCGGGGCTATTTCTTTGTCCGGGCACTTGACCGTTCCTAGCCCGGGCGCTTGACAGCCGGGAAACACAAAAGAGGGCCTCCCCTGGGGGAGACCCTCTTTCAATTGGTCGGGATGACAGGATTTGAACCTGCGACCTCGTCGTCCCGAACGACGCGCGCTACCAAGCTGCGCCACATCCCGATCCGCTGCAAAAGCAACTTTACAAGAATAGCCGACGCCGGGCCCGGATGTGAAATCGGCGGCGCAGGCCGGGTCAGATCCTTAGACCAGGGAGTCCTTCCAGGCGCCGTGGAGGTCTGCGAAGCGTCCGCCGCCGCCGATGAGTTCCGCGGGGGTGCCGTCCTCAACCACGCGCCCGTCGTGGACCACCAGGACGCGGTCGGCAGTTTCAACGGTGGAGAGGCGGTGCGCGATGATCAGCGCCGTCCGGCCGCCGCCCGCAGCAGCTGACCTCTCCGCCGCAGACCCCTCCGCCGCAGACCCCGCACCAGACGAGCCCGCACCAGACGAGCCCGGGGCGCCTGCCGGACTGCCGGCGTCGGACGTTGCCCGCAGAAGGCGCGCCAGGCCGCTCTGGACGAGCCGCTCTGAGGGGATGTCCAGGGACGAGGTGGCCTCGTCCAGGATCAGCACCGCCGGGCGGGCCAAGAACGCCCGGGCGAAGCTGATCAGCTGCCGTTGCCCGGAGGACACCCTGCCGCCGCGCTTGTTGACGTCCGTGTCATAGCCTTCGGGGAGGTCGGTAATGAACTCGTGGGCGCCCACGGCCCGGGCGGCATCCTCGATCTCTGCCCGCGAAGCCTCCGGCCGGCCCAGCGCGATGTTGTCCGCCACGGAACCGCTGAACAGGAACGCTTCCTGGGTGACCATCACGATGTTCCGGCGCAGGTCCGTGGTGGTGAGGCTGCGCAGGTCCACGCCGTCCAGGGTCAGGGAGCCGGAGGAGACGTCGTAGAAGCGGGCGATCAGCTTGGCCAGCGTGGATTTCCCGGCGCCGGTCTGCCCCACCAGGGCAACGGTCTGGCCGGCGGGGATGTGCAGGTCCATGGTGGGGATGACCACCGGGCCGTCGCCGTAGCGGAACTCCACACCCTTGAAATCGACGGCGCCACTGGCATCGCGGAGCGCAACAGGGTTCTTGGGCGGACGGACCGTGGGAACCTCTTCCAGCAGGCCGGACACCTTCTCCAGGGCAGCCTGGGCGCTCTGGAAGGAGTTGTAGAACATGGCCATCTGGTCCACCGGCTGGAAGAAGCGTTTGGTGGAAAGGATCAGTGCCAGCAGTACGCCCACGGCGAGGTCCCCGCCCAGGACGCGGAACCCGCCGAACAGGAGCACCACGGCCACGCAGACGTTGCCGATCAGCACCAGGCCGGGCTGGAAGATGCCGTTGAGGTTGATGGAGCGCACGGTAACCAGCCGGTAGTCCTCTGCTAGCTGGCCGTACTTCGCGGCGTTCTCGGTTTCCTTGCGGAAGGCCTTCACGGCGCGGATCCCGGTCATGGTTTCCACAAAGTGCACAATCAGCCGGGCGGAGACCACACGGGACTCACGGAACACGATCTGGGAGTGCTTCTGGTACCAGCGCGACAGGAAGTACATCGGGACGCCGGCGGCCAGCACGATCAGGCCGCTGCGCCAGTCCAGGGCAAACACCGTGACAGCCGTGAAGACCATAAACAGCAGGCCCGAGGCCAGGGAGCTGACGCCGGAGTCGAGGAGTTCCCGCAGCGCCTCCAGGTCCGAGGTCTGCCGGGCGATGATCCGTCCCGACGTGTACTTTTCGTGGAACTCCAGGCTCAGGCGCTGCGTGTGCCGGAAGACCCGGACGCGCAGGTCCAGCAGCATCGCCTGGCTGAGCCGCGCCGTGGAGGTGACGTAGAGGGCGGTGAGTCCCGCCGTCGCGATCGCTGCGAGCAGGTAGGCGACGCCGGTAAGCACCAGAGGGAGGTTGTCGCCCGCCTGCAACGACGGGAGGGCGTGGTCGATGCCGAACGCGATCAGTGCAGGCCCGGCCACGCGCGCGGCCTGGGACAGGACCACGGTGGCGATGGTCAGCCAGAACCTGAGCCGCACCGGACGGATCAGCGTGGCCAAAAGGGCGAGCGAACGCCGTCGTACGGTTTTACTGTCCGACTTGCTGAGGTGGGTGTTGTCCTCATTGGCGGTGCCGAAGGTTGCGTTACTCATCGGATGCTGTCCTCTGACTCGTCCTCAAGCTCCGACAGTTCCGAATCCAGGTCCCGTGGTTCCTGGTCCAGGCTGGCGATGACGTAGCGGTAATGGGGGTTGTGCGCCAGAAGTTCCGTGTGGGTTCCGACGGCGGCGATCCGGCCATCCTCGAGCAGCGCCACCCGGTCAGCCAGCGCAACGGTGGACGGGCGGTGCGCAACGATCAGTGTGGTGGTGTCCTTCAGGACCGCCCGGAGCCGGGTTTCCACGAGCTCCTCGGTGTGCACGTCCAGGGCCGAGAGCGGATCGTCCAGCACGAGCACCCGGGGCCGCGCCGCGATGGCCCGTGCCAGGGCGATCCGCTGCCGCTGCCCGCCGGAGAGGCTCAGGCCCTCCTCGCCGATGAGTGTGTCCACGCCCTCCGGCAGCGAGTACGCGAAGTGGGCCTGCGCCACATCCAGGGCTTCGTCCAGGGCTTCCTCGGTCCGGTCCGGCGCCCCGAGGAGCACGTTGTCGCGGACGGAACTGGAGAACAGGGTCGTGTCCTCGAACGCGACGCCCACCACGCGCCGGAGCCCGTCGACGTCGAACTCGCGCAGGTCCACCCCGTCGATCGTGATGGAGCCGTCGGTGACGTCGAACAGGCGCGGGACCAGCTGGATCAGCGCGCTCTTGCCGCTTCCCGTGATGCCCACCAGAGCCATGGTCTCGCCCGGCCGGACGTCCAGGTTGATCTCTTTAAGGATGGGCTTGTCCGGTGCGTCCTCGAACGCGAACGTGGCGTTCTTGAAGCTGAGCGCGCCCTTCAGCTGCGAGGGGCTGCGCGGCGCCGGGGGACTGGTGATGGTGTTGACCGAATCCATGACCTCGAAGTGGCGGTCGACGGCGGACTTGGCGGTGAGTGCCATGGCCAGCAGCATGCCGGAGAACTCCACCGGCGCGGCGATGACGGCGGCGGTGGCGAAGAACGCCACCAGGGCGCCGATGCTCAGCTGGCCGCTGGCGCAGAGCATCACACCCACCACCAGCCCGGCGCCGAGTGCGAGTTCCGGCAGCAGGGTAACCACCATGGTGAACGTCGCCTGGTGCTTCGCCTTCACGATCTCGGTCTGGCGGAGTTCCTCGGCCTGTTCGTTGAAGTTCTCCAGGGCCTCGCGGCTGCGGCCGAAGGCCTTCAGGACGCGGATGCCGTGGACGGATTCCTCCACCGTGGTGGCGAGGTCGCCGGCCTGGTCCTGGCTCCGCCGCGCCACTTTGCTGAAGCGCGTCCGGAACCGGAAGCCGTATGCCATGATGGGCACCGCCGCGGCCAGGAAGATCAGGGCCAGCTGCCAGCTCATGGAGAACATGACCACAATGCCGATGACCACCGTGAGTGTGGTGACCACCAGCATGATGGCACCGAACGCCATCCAGCGGCGCAGGAAGTTCAGGTCCGTCATGGCACGCGACAGCAGCTGGCCGGAGCCCCAGCGGTCGTGGAAGGACACCGTCAGGTCCTGCAGGTGCCCGTAGAGCGAGACCCGCATCCGGGTTTCCACGGTGGTGGCCGGGTTGATCACAAACTGCCGGCGGAGCGCCACGAGTCCCGCCTCGGCGATGCCCAGGACCAGGATGACGACGGCGGCAGTCCAGACGGCGTCCGACGTGCCATCGGGTTTAAGGGACTCATTGACGAGGACCCGCAGCACCTGCGGGATGGTCAGCGCCACGACGCTGGCCAGGAGTGCGCAGAGGAGTCCCATCACCAGCCGGGGGATGATCGGCCTCACGTGAGGGTAAAGACGGCTGATGGATCTGAAAAATGAGGTCTGCTTGGCCATGCCCGCTTCTCAAGCTCTAAATCGAATGTAGTTTCCCTTAGCAACTACCCTATGCCATGGCGTGACCAGGTTCACACCTTCGTTATTCGGGGGAGGTGAGCGTCAGCAGGACGGCCTCGGGTTTGCAGGCGATGCGGATGGGAGCGAACCGGGAGGTGCCGATGCCGCCCGAGACGTTCACCGGCGTCGTACGTCCGTTGCTTTCCCAGTTGTTGAGTCCCTTGGCCCGCCACGTGGGGAGGTCGCAGTTGGACACCAGGGCGCCGTAGCCGGGGACGCAGAGCTGGCCGCCATGGGTGTGGCCCGCCAGCAGCAGGTCCGCGCCGTCCTGCGTGAAATGGTCCAGGACCCGCTGGTACGGGGCATGGATGACCGCAACCCGGAGGTGCGCGTTCTGGTCCTGGTCACGGGTGCCGCGGGGCCAGCCCGCATAGCGCTCCCGGCCCAAGTGCGGATCGTCCACGCCGGAGAAGTCGAAACGGATGCCCTTCAGTACCACCGATTGGTGCCGGTTGGTGAGGTCCACCCAGCCACGCATGCCGAAGCCGGACCGCAGCCGTGGCCAGTCCAGTTCGGTTTGTTTGGGCTTAATCTTCGATGGACCCAGCAGGTAGGACGCGGGGTTCTTGAAGCTCGGGCCGTAGTAGTCGTTGGACCCCGGGACGAAAACGCCGGGGAATTCCAGGAGCGGGCGCAGTGCCTTAAGCAGGGGGTCCACCGCCTTGACGTGGCTGAGGTTGTCCCCGGTATTGACCACCAGGTCGGGCTCCAGCGACGCCAGCGACTCAAGCCAACGCGCCTTGGTGTCCTGGCCCGGGACGAAGTGGATGTCGCTCAGGTGCAGGACGCGGAAGGGAGGGTGGCCTGCGGGCAGGATGGGCAGTGCCTCCTCGCGCAGGACAAACTGGTTCTTCTCCCACAGCCCGTATCCGAAGGCGGCGATCCCCGCCGCAGCGCCCGCGCCGGCGGTGACGGCAAAGCCGCGCCCGATGTTCCGGACGCGGCTGGCCAATGCTGTGCTGACTGCCATGGGCGGCTAGTTCTTCTTATCGCCGTTACCGGGCGCAGACGGCGCAGTGGACGGCTGCGGGGCCGGAGCCGTGGCAGGCGCGGTGGCCGGCGTTGACGGCGTGGTCCGGGCAGGCGTTCCGCTCACCATGTTGGTGGGCGGGGCCGTGAACGGGTTCGTGCCATATGCCGGAGCGACCTGGGCCATGTACTTGGAGAACATGGGACCGGCGATCATATAACCGTCGATCGCCTTGTAGACCTGTCCGTTGATGGTCAGGTTCCGGCCGGGCCGGAGCTGGTCACCCAGCGGGTCGCCGAACCATGCTGCAGTGGCCACCCCGGTGGTGAAGCCGACCACCCAGGTGGAGCCGTTGGTGTCATTGGTACCTGTCTTGGCAGCCACCGGGAAGTTGGTTTTGGTGGAGATCCGGGGCTTGATGAGGGATCCGGACCCCTCATCCAGAACCTTCTGCAAGGCATACGCAACGCCCCGGGCGACCTCCGGTTTGACGGCATCCTTGCAGTTGGAGGACTGGGCCGGGAGCTGTGCGCCGGCCTGGTCCGTGACAGAGGTGATGGCGATGGGCTCGCAGTACTTGCCGTCGTTGGCGAACGTGGCAAACGCGGAGGCCATGGTCAGCGGGGCGGTTTGCGTGGAGCCGATCAGGTTAGCCAAAGTGGTCATCTTGACCGGCGGGTTGGGATCGTCACCCACCGGCAGGCCACCGTGGATACCGACGGCGTCCACAATCTTCTGGATGCCGCAGAGGTCAACCTGCGCCGCCGACGCGAAGGTGGCCGTATTGATCGAGTTCTGCAGGCCGTACAGGACCGTCATGTTCCGGTAGTAGCCGTCGTCGGAGTTCTGCAGGTCGAAGCTGCCGGGAATCCTGGCGTCGTACCAGCCCACGGTGGGTTCCGGGCAGGTGTTCTTCCAGGGGAAGTTCTGCGGGTATTTGCGTGTGGCGGCGTTGAGGTTGGTGTTCATCGACTTGCCCTCGTTCAGCCATTCGGCGAACGTGAAGGGCTTCATGGTGGAACCGGGCTGGAATCCGCCCAGGCCGTTGAGGTCGTTGCCGTCCTTGTCCAGGCTGTCCACGTTGAAGTTCTGCGTCTGGTTGAACTTGCCTTCGGTGGGCAGGTACGACGTGTTCTGCGCCATGTTCAGGATCTTGCCGGTGGTGGGCTGCACGGAAACGATGGACGCGCCCCAGTTGTCAGGGTTGACGCCGGCCGCCGCATCCGACTCGGCCTGTGCCACGTTCTGGGCGTTAACGTCCAGCGTTGTGGTGATGGTCAGGCCGCCGCGGAACACCATCTGCTCACGCTCTTTGGGAGTGGCGCCGTAGGCCGGGTTGTTGAGCAGCAGGTGCAGCACATAGTCGCAGAAATAAGGTGCCGTGGAGGCGTACGCGCAGCCCTGGCGTGACGGCGTGACCTTCGGCTCCACCGGGGTGGCCACGGCGGCGTCGTGATCAACCTGCGTGATCTTTCCCTGGTTCAGCATCAGGCCCAGGACCAGGTCGCGACGCTCCTTGGCGTTCTCCGGGTTGGTGATGGGATCAAACGCTGACGGGCTGTTGACGAGCCCTGCAAGGAGTGCTGCCTGCGGGAGGGTCAGATCCTTCGCGGTGCTGCTGAAGAAGAATTTGGACGCGGCCTCGATGCCGTAAGCGTCGCGGTTGAAGAAGACGATGTTGAGGTAACCCTCGAGGATCTGCTCCTTGGAGAATTTCTTCTCCAGGGCGATCGCGAGCTTCATTTCGCGAAGCTTGTCTCCCACGCCCTTGTTAACACCGTTGAGCTTGATGTCATCAGTGTTTCCCTCGGCGGCGAGGTTGGCGTTGAGTACGTTGTTCACGTATTGCTGGGTGATGGTGGAGGCACCCTGTTTGTTGCCGCGGGCCGTGCTGACCATGGCGCGGAGGATGCCGGTGGTGTCCACACCGCCATGCTCGTAGAACCGGCTGTCCTCGACAGCGATGATCGCTTCCTTCATGAACGGCGAAATCTGGTCGAGGGCAACCTTGGTCCGGTTTTCCTCGTAGAGATTCGCGATCAGGCTGCCGTCCGCGGCGAGGATCCGGGTGGACTGGCTGGGCGGGTCCACCTGCAGCTCTGCCGGGAGGGTATCGAAGAACTCGATAGAACCGCTTGCCGCGCTGCCGGAAACTGCCGCAGCCGGAACCAGTAGGCCCGCCACCAGGACACCACAAATCGCGCTCACACCGAGGAAACCAAATATCTTTCCGAGGGTAGTGGCCGTGTCGAAAATGGGGTTCTTACGAGTCACCATGTTTTCCACTTTACCGGCAAGGACTAGTCTTTAGCTCATGACCAAATGGGAGTACGCGACGATTCCGCTCATTATTCACGCTACGAAGCAGATACTGGACCAGTGGGGAGAGGACGGCTGGGAGCTCGTCCAGGTAATCACCGGACCGGACGGCAACGGCCTGGTTGCCTACCTCAAGAGGGAGAAGCAGTAGCGATGAGCACCCCCGCAGAGACCACGTCCGGCGCGGAAACCGCGCCGATTTCAGCCGTTGAGCAGCGCCTCGCCGAGCTCGGACTGACCCTTCCCGAGGTGGCCGCTCCCGTCGCCGCCTACGTGCCGGCCGTCATCACCGGCAGCCATGTTTACACCTCCGGCCAGCTGCCGTTTATTAACGGCAAACTCGAAGCAACCGGCAAGGTGTCCACCGGCACAGAGGGCGCCTCCGACGAGCCCACCGTGTCCCCGGAGGATGCCAAGGCCTACGCCGCTGTCTGCGCCATCAACGCTCTGGCGGCCATCAAGAGCGTCATCGGCGATCTGGACCGCATCACCCGCATCGTCAAGGTGGTGGGCTTTGTGTCCTCCGATCCTGCCTTCACCGGACAGCCGGGTGTCATCAACGGCGCGTCCGAGCTCCTCGGCCAGGTCTTTGGTGACGCAGGCCAGCACGCCCGCTCCGCCGTCGGCGTGTCTGTTCTTCCGCTCGACTCTCCCGTAGAGGTCGAACTGATCGCTGAATTCAGCTAAGGACCCGGTTCACTCAATTGCCTCAGCTCGCCCGACGCTTGTTTGCCCTTCCTCCGGATCTTGAAGGGGCTGCCCAAAGCTGGCTCGAACACGGCGAGCGGACGCCGCGTGCCGCCCGATACGCATCGTCCGTCGTGCTTCTGCGGGATTCGCCCACCGGCCTGGAGACGTGGCTGGGGTACCGGCCCGGTTCCTCGCCGCTGGGCGTCCTCGCGTTCCCCGGAGGTTCCCTGGAGGCGTCCGACGACGACGCCGTCGGTTGGCTGGGCCCCTCACCCCAGCATTGGGCCGAGCAGATGGGGACGGACGACGTCGGGCTGGCGCGGCGCCACGTGGTGGGCGCCATCCGCGAACTCTTTGAGGAAGCCGGCGTGCTCCTTGCCGGGCCGGACATGTCCACCACCGTGGAAAACACGTCAACGCAGGACTGGATGCGGGCCCGCGTGGCCGTTGCCGGCCAGGAGAAGACGTTCACGGAGCTCCTCGCCAAGCGGGGACTCTCGCTGCGGACCGACCTGCTGAAGCCGCTCGTCAACTGGCGCAGCCCCGACTTCGCGCACCGCCGCTTCGACACCCGCTATTTCGCCGCCACCGTCCCCATGAACCAGCAGCCCAGCCTGCTGGAGAGCAAGGGCGTCTGGGGCCGCTGGGTGTGCGCCACCAAGGCCATCGCCGCGCGCAGCACCACTGCCCTGGGCGATGAAGTGGGCCAGGAGAACACCGTTGGCCTTACCCTCGGCCAGCTCCTGGTGCCGGGGTCGGAGATCATGCTGGAGAAGATGGCCGCAGCGAACGGCTGCATCGCCTACCTCAGCTACAAACGCAAACCCCACGTGTACCAGGCACGGCTGGTCGAAGAAGAGGGCACGCTCATGCTCGAAGTCGAGGCCGCCAAAACCGTAGCCGGAGACCCCCAGCGCGAACGCTAGCTCCGCGGATCGCCCGGTTAAGTCCGCCGGAAAGCGGCCCTTCGCCGTCGCTTAGACACAACGCATAGGGGAACCTCCGGTCGCTGTGCGACCTCCGGTTCCCGACGCGCCGCGATGCGCTCCTACGCGAAAGACCGCCGTCCGGCTCGACCGCTCTCTCACTTGATGCAGGTTCTTGGGCAACGCTCTCTCACTTCCCGTGCTGCGGAGGCAGGTCGGTCGGTACTGGGGTCTAATCGAGGCGAAGTGCCGTCTTCCGCCGTAGGTGAGTTAACAACAAAAGCCGCTCCGGTTCAGAACCGGAGCGGCTTTTGTTATTTGGCTTAGCGGGAGCGCTGGCGGAGGCGCTGCATGTCGAGGATCACTACGGCACGGGCTTCGAGGCGGAGCCAGCCGCGCTGGACGAACTCTGCCAGGGCCTTGTTGACCGTCTCGCGGGAGGCGCCTACCAGCTGGGCCAGCTCTTCCTGCGTGAGCTCGTGGGCTACCAGGACGCCGTCGGTTGCCGGCCGGCCGAAGCGGTCGGCCAAGTCCAGCAGGGCCTTGGCCACGCGGCCGGGGACGTCGGAGAACACCAGGTCCGAGAGTGAATCGTTGGTGCGGCGCAGCCGACGGGCCAGGGCTTGCAGCAGCTGCGCCGAAACCTCGGGGCGTGTCCGCAGCAGGGCGTTGAGGCTTTCGTTCTTCAGGCCAGCAAGGCGGGTTTCGGAGACAGCCGTGGCCGTGGCCGTGCGGGGGCTGGGGTCAAAGAGTGCCATTTCGCCGAACAGTTCACCCGGGCCGAGGATGGCGAGCAGGGACTCCCTGCCATCGGGGGACGTGCGGCCCAGCTTCACCTTGCCGGAGACGATGAAGTAGAGCTGGTCGCCCTGGTCGCCCTCGCGGAATACCGATGCACCGCGGGAGAGGTCCACCTCGGTCAGCTCGTCCGTCAGCAGGCGGAATGCTTCGTCGTCGAGCGTGGCAAATAGGGGTGCTCGGCGCAGTACCTCGATGTCCATGAAATCTCCTGAATAAAAAGTGTCGGCTGTGGCGCTTTTGCCATTGTTTCAGAATTTTCAAGGTTCTGTGACGTACTTGGCAGCGGAAACGCCGCTGACAGTGTGTAATGCGGGCCCGATCCGGTGCCCGGCCGCGCCCGGGGTGTGAGTTTGACTACTGAACGTGAGGCGAACCTGGCCCTGATAGGCGGGAGACTGGCGCCCACAGAATAATGTCAGCCTGCGCCACTAGAATTGGGTCTCAACCGTATTAGAGGAGCGCTCAGTGTTTGGCTTGACTGTTCTGGACCTGGCGCTGATCCTTGCCCTGCTGTCTTACCTGATCTATGGCCTGCGCAACGGCTTCCTGGTAACCCTTGGGGGTATCGCCGGCTTTGCCGCGGGCGCCGTGGCTGCCTTCTTTGCCGTTCCACTGGTCAGCAACTTCGTGGAAGACTCCGGCTGGAGGCTGACCGCCATCGTGGCCGCCGCCGTCGTTCTGATGGCTCTGGGCCATGGCCTGGGGACCATGATCGGGCGCAAAATCCGCGGCGCCGTGCGGATCAAGCCGCTGCGTGCTGTGGACCGGCTGGTGGGCGGGGCCGTCAATGTGGTGGTCTCGGCATTGGTCATGTCCATGCTTGCCTTCAGCGTCAGCGCCCTGGGCGTTCCGGTTGTGTCCCAGCAACTGGCCGAGTCCAAAGTCATCCGGTACATCGACGGGCTGACCCCTGTCCCGTTGAAGACCACCATGGCGCAGCTGCGGTCAACGGTGATCGGCAACGGAATCCCCACACTGCTGGAAGGTCTGGACCAGGGGCAGCCAGTGGCGGTGCCCAATGCCAGCACCGATACTCCGGCACTGAACCGGGCCGCACAGTCAGTCCTGAAAATAGCCGGAACCGCCTACCAATGCGGGCAGAACCAGACCGGCACCGGCTTTGTGGTTTCGCCTGGCCGGGTTGTGACCAATGCCCACGTTGTGGCGGGCGTGTCGCAGCCGGTGGTTGAAATTCCCGACGGCGGCGCAATGCCCGGGCGGGTGGTGTATTTCGACACCAGGCACGACCTCGCCGTTTTGGCCGTTGACGGGTTGCCTTCCGAACCACTCACGCTGACGTCCGACCTACCGAACGGCAGCCCGGCAGCTTTCGCGGGGTACCCTCACGGCGGTCCGTTCCAGTCCAACCCCGCCACGGTCCAGGACATCACCTCGGTTCTGGTGCCCGACATCTACGGCGAAAACCCGGCCCCGGAAGAGATCTACCGCCTCGCCGGCAACGTCCAGCCCGGGAACTCGGGCGGCCCGCTGCTGACCATGGAGGGCCTGGTGGCGGGCGTCATTTTCGCCAAGGCAACCTCGGACACCGAAATGGGTTTCGCGATCACCATGAATGACCTGTTCCCGGTCGCATCCCAGGCCGCAAGCCTCAGCGCTCCTGTCTCCTCCGGGCAGTGCATTCAGAAGTAGCCCGGGCGGCCTGAGCCACAGAGCTTGCGCCCACGGCGCCGGGCTACAGCGCCTCGGCCAGGTAATCGATGGCGAGCTTGTAGCCGAACACGCCCGCTCCCACGATCACCGCGGCGCACACCGGGGACAGGAACGAGTGGTGCCGGAATTCCTCACGCTGGTGCACGTTGGTGATGTGGACCTCGACGGCGGGAAGCTGCACCGCTGCCAGGGCGTCGCGCAGGGCCACGGAAGTGTGGGTGAAGGCGCCGGCGTTCAGCACAATCCCGACGGCGGTGCCGCGGGCTGCGTGGATGACGTCCAGGAGCACGCCCTCATGGTTGGACTGGACGCACTCCACTGTGAAGCCGTGGGCCTGCGCCGCAGTGGCTGCCAGTTGCTCCACGTCCGCGAGAGTGGAGGTGCCGTACTTCTCCGGCTCACGGGTGCCCAGCAGGTTGAGGTTGGGGCCGTTGATCACAAGGATCGTGCCGCGCCCGGCAGCGGAGGCAGATGCGGAGTCAGGGGAGGAAACGTCAGTCATGGCTCCAATCTACCCGCCGGATTCTGCACCATCATTCGGCCCGGGCCATTCGACCAGGCCGGATTTCCGGCGGCCGTGGACCGTGGCAGCTGAATGATGGTGCAGGATCCGTCGCAAGGGACACATGTCAAGCCACCGCCGGGCCTCGCCGCATATATCGGGCTTTCAGGATTTGGAGAAAGTTGCGGCGACTTTCACGTTCTTGCCCTGTTGCGGGAGGGCATGCTGGCGGCTTGTCGATGCCGGGCGACTGCGTCGGTGTTTCCGCATCGGGCGCTGCAGTAGCGCTGTCTGCCGGCCTTGGAGTTGTCGATGAACGCCTTGACGCATGCCGGCCGGGCGCAGGTGCCGATCCGGTGCCCGCCACTCCAGGCGACGAACAATGCCAGGCCGCCGGCCGTGACGGCCTTGACCCGGGACATGATGTCATCGCCCTCCGGGAAGAGGTGCAAATGGGGACGGGAAGCGTCGTGGGTGGTCAGCGAGATCCTCCCCGCGGAGCGTTCGAGGAGCGCGTTGATGGAACGGCATCGCTCATCAATGGTTTCGGCTGCGAATGCCAATGCCAGTTCAGTTGCCCAACGTCGAAGGCCATGATCCGCATCAGCACCCAGCCGCGGTTCCCGAATGCTGAAATCCTGTAGCACAGCCTCAAGGTCGTCTCCTGCCCGGGCGTTTACCAGGGCAGCGGCCAGTTGGGCTCCCACCTGATTTTCGTGACTGTATCCCACCCCCCAAAGTGTAATGGTTGAACGGCATCAACCCATTACTGGATGCTGGTTCCATGCATGAACATATCTGGCAAGTCCTCTCTCGGCACGCCACGTCCACCGGAACCGTTACTTACTCCCACTGCCCCTGCGGCGCCCACACCATGTTTCTCAAGGACGGCACCGAGAACCTCCTCGCCGCCGTCGTAGGACGATGAACAGCAGTTGGCGCCGCGCCGGGGAGAATACGCGGATCGGGTGTGAAGATTTGTGGCACTACCTGACGCCTGGCCTGAACGGTCAGGCTCTGCGCGTCAGCCCATACTTTTCGGGTGGTGCCTGCATGCGGAGCGTGCGCCAGGTACTGCCGGATATCTGGAGGGTGAGGTGTTCCCCGACGATCGTGACTTCGGTTGGGGTGGTGGCGAAAGGGTCGAGCCCGTTTGCGTAGAGCCAGTTCAGGGACTGGCCGTGCAGGTCACTGCCGTGGGGGTAGTCGCGCAGGTCAATCGAGGGAAGACGCATGGGGACCTCTTTGTGGTGGGGGGGAGTGGTGCGATACGAAGCCAGATTCCCGTCCGGCTCAGGGACGGGAATCTGGCCCCTCACGGGGAAGTAGCGTCGTCTAAGGACCGACGCTAAGCCTCGACTTCCGTCGCCTTCAGCAGCAAGGCGTGTTCCGGGTTGAGGATGGGCATCGGCAGGCCTACTTCGGCCAGGAAGCGGCCGCTAGCCACAGCTCCGGCGACCAGCCACGCCGGGTGCTGCACTTGCGTGAAGTTGTGGGCATAGTCGGCGTCGCCCGGCGCCGGGAAGATGGCCTCCACACGGTAGGTGCACTCGGGTTCCAGTCCCGGCACGGTGATGCGTCCCGGCTGCTCGGCAAATGCCGTCTTGGTGCTGACCAACGCGAACAGCGCGGCAGCTTCACCGGGTGCGGCGGGACGCTGCGAAACCACGCCGTGGAGCATCAGGGACTCGTCGGGGACGTCCGCGCGGACCATGCGCCCTGAGTGGATCAGGCCGCGGTGTTCCTTGTAGATCCCGATGAAGCGTTTTAGCTCCTCGCGCTCCGCGCCCTGGACCCCGCGGACATCCCACTCCATGCCGAAGTGCCCGAAGAGGGCGGTGATGGCACGGAATGAGAGGTCGTGGGTGCGGGCAGTGGTGTGCGAGGTGGTGGGTCCGATGTGACCGCCCACGAGCTCCGGCGGGACTACCAGCCCGGTCCAGCGTTGGATGGTCTGCCGTTCGAGCGCGTCGTTGCAGTCCGAGGCCCAGATCCGGTCAGTGCGTTCCAGGATGCCCAGGTCCACGCGGGCGCCGCCGGAGGAGCAGCTTTCAATTTCGACGCCGGGGTGTGACTTCTTGAGTTCGTCAAAGAGCCGGTAGGCGGCGCGGGTCTGTTCGTGGACGGAGGAGCGGCCGGCGTGGCCGTGTTCGGTCAGGTCTCGGTTCTGGTCCCACTTGAGGTAGCTGATGTTGTTCTCGTGCAGCAGGGTGTCGACGCGGTCGAAAATGTACTGCCACGCGTCAGGGTTGACGAGGTCGATCACGTGCTGGTTCCGCCATTCCAGCGGTAGTCGGCCGCCGTCCTTGTGCGATGCGGCGGCGGGACCAACAATCCATTCGGGGTGGGCGCGGGCGATGTCAGAGTCGAGGTTGATCATTTCCGGTTCCACCCAGAGCCCGAATTCCATGCCGCGGGAGGTTACGGCGTCGACCAGCGGGGTGAGGCCCTCGGGCCAGAGGGATTCGTCGACGTACCAGTCGCCCAGGCCGGCGTGGTCGTGCCGGCGGCCGCGGAACCAGCCGTCGTCGAGCACAAAGCGTTCGACGCCGAGGTCGGCGGCGGAGTCGGCGAGCTCGATCAGGGTGGTCAGGTTGTGGTCGAAGTAGACCGCTTCCCAGGTGTTGAGCACCACGGGGCGCGGCTTGCCGCCGCCCGCGGCGGGCAGCACGTGGTGCGGCCTGGCACGGAACCAGCTATAGAAGGCTTCGCTGATGCCGTCCAGGCCGCGGTCGGAGTAGGCGGCGAACAGCGCGGGCGTGGTGTAGCTGGCGGCGGGCTCGAGGATGACTTCGGCGGGGCCGAGGAGTTCGGAGCCGCCGATCATGGTGCGGCCGTCGCCGATGCTGTCGGCGAAGTGTTCGTGGTTGCCGCTCCAGGCCAGGTGGGTGGCCCAGACTTTGCCGTGGCGGTTGCCGAATCCGGCGGTGCCGGCGGCGAAGAGGAGAGAGGAATCGTGTCCGGTGCGGCCGTGCCGGCCGGTGCGGACCCAGGTGCCCTGTTGGATGGGGCGGCGCTGGGGGTGGCTTTCCCTGCACCAGCGCCCGGTCAGGTCAAGGAGTTCGACGGCGTCTGGCGCCACCGGGAGAACGGTGGCCAGTTCGTCGAGCTGGTAGGGGGTGACGCCGTCGTTGGTGACGCTGTGCCGCAGCTCCAGCAGGCCGCCGTCGTGCAATGCGAGGGAGGACGAGACGGTCAGTCCGGCGTCGGGATCGGACTGGACGATGACGGCGGAGTTGCCTTCGAGGGTCGCTGTCACCGTGCGGAGGCGGGCCGAGAAGTCGAGGCCGGAGACGCCGTCTGCGATGCGGTGGCCGCGGAGGGCGGGACGCCCGCGCCAGCTGGAGGACGCCTGCGGCAGGAGGCCGGCAGGAACGTTGGCGTCGACGGCGGAGTTGGGGATGGGTTCGTCCAGGATGGCGAGGTCCGGCATTGGGGCTTCGCCCAAATCGGCGCCCCAATGGATAATCTCGGCCTCCCCGCTGTTGAAGCTGATCACCAGGCTGGTGCCGGCGGTACGGAGGTGGAGCGAATCCATAGGTGTATCTCTTTTCATGATCATGGCGTGCGTTCACTAACGCAGGACTGTGTTGCTGTGGGAATGAGGGTGTCCGGATGCCGCCGTCGCAAGGGAGGGAACGGCGGCATCCGGAACGGGTGACTGCGGTCACTGACCGCAGTCACGCTTCTTGGCGGACCAGGCTTACTTGAAGAGGGCGTTGACCTGTTCGTTGGCTTCGCTCAGGGAACTGGCAGGCTTCTTGCCTGACAGGACTGCGTCCATGGCAGGCTTCATGATGCCTTCGACCTTGGCCGCCTTGTCGGCGATCGGGAGGAGGAAGGTGGTCTCGTCCTTGACGTGGGTGGTGAAGGCGGTGACGTCAACGCCCTTGGCCGCGAAGGCCTTGGCTGCGAGCTCGGAGGAGGAAGTGATCGCGGGGAACACTACTGCTTTGGACGCCACTACGTCCTGGCATTTTGCCGAGGCGAGGTATTCGACCCATTTGACGGAAGCTACCGGGTTCTTGGTTCCGGCCCAGATGGAGTCGGCCAGGCCGTTGAACATGGACGCGCGCTTGCCGTCGGGTCCCTTGGGTGTGGGGGCGATGCCTGTTTCCACTCCCTTGTAGGCGGTGTACTGCCCGATCATCCACGAACCGTTGGTGTTGATGGCGGCCTTGCCGGCACCGAAGTTATCAGTCACGCTGGCACCCACGGTGGTCTCGAGCTTGGGCATGTAGCCCTTGTCCACGAGTCCGGTCCACCAGGCAATGGTTTCCTGGAACTTGGGGTCGTCGTAGTTGAAGTCCTTGCCCCACGGGTTCTTGTCCGTGTGGGTCCAGCCCATGGTGGCGCTGAGGAAGCTCCACTGGGTCTGGCCGGTGCCGGCGCCGGAGTTTTCCAGGCCCAATCCATAGACCGCGACGTTGTTCTTGTCGAAGCCGGACTCGTCTCCGCGGACACCGTTCTTGTCCACGGTCAGGTGCGCAATGGCCTTCTCGTAGCTGCCGCCGTCAGAGGGGTTCCAATCCAGGCCCTTGAGCTGCTCTTCCGTGTAGCCGGCATCAGCCACGAGCTTCTTGTTGTAGAACATCGCGACGGTGTCCCAGTCCTTGGGCAGGCCGTAGCGTTTGCCATCTTCGGTGACCCACAGATCGGTCAGGCCCTTGCTGTAGATGTCCAGGTCGAGCTTGTCGGTCTTGACGGCGTCGTCCAGGGCCAGGAGCTGCTTCTTGGAGGCAAACTCGGGGTATTTGGCCAGGTGGTCGGTGAAGACGTCCGGCGCGGTTCCGGCGACGAAGCCGTTGGTCAGGGTGGTCCAGTAGTCGTCCCAGCCGCGCTGGGTGACCTTGACCTTGATGTCCGGGTTGGCCTTGGTGAAGTCGTCGGCGCACTGCTGGTAGGCGGGGAGCTGGTTGGCGTCCCAGAGCCAGTAGTTGATCTCGCCTTTGGCCTCGGTGGAGGTCGGGGCGGGTGCGCCGCAAGCGGACAGGGACAAGGCGATGGCAGCAGCAGCAGCGGCGATGCCAAGGGTTTTCTTCATGGTGGACCTTTCGGTTCTTGCAGGGGAGAAACGGGGAAACTGTGGAGCGGTTGGAACGGAGAAACTGTGGAGCGGTTGGAACATATGGGGGTTATTTGATGCCGGAGAAGCCGATGGAGTTCACTACTTTTTTGCCGAAGGCGATGAACAGGATCAGGACCGGGAGGGCGGCGATGAGGGTGGCGGCCATCAGGCCGGACCAGTCGGGGGCGCCTTGCGGGGACTGGGATTTGAAGACGCCCAGGCCGACGGTGAGGACCCGGACGGACTCGTCCTGGCCCACCAGCAGCGGCCAGAAGTATTCGTTCCAGGTGCCGAAGAAGGTCAGCAGGGCCAGGGTGGCCAGGGGGGCCGCGGCGTTGGGCAGCACGATCTTGAAGTAGATGCGGAACTTGCTGGCGCCGTCGAGCATGGCGGCTTCCTCTACTTCCCGGGACATGCTCAGGAAGAACTGGCGCAGGAAGAAGATCGCGAACGGGGTCATGAACAGGAAGGGCAGGATGATGCCGGCGTAGGTGTTCAGGAGTCCGAGGTTTTTGATCATCAGGAAGTTGGGCAGGGCGGTGAAGATCGGCGGGACCATCATGGTGGCCAGGAAGAGGGCGAACACTTTCTCCCGGCCGGGCCAGCGCAGCCTTGAGAATGCATAGGCGGCCATGGAGCTGAAGAACACCTGGCCGACGGTGATCAGGGTGGAGACAATGATGGAGCTGCGCAGGTACCACCAGAAGTTGATGGCGGCACCGGAGCCGCCTTCGGCGATGGCTTCTTCGGGGGTTTGCAGGCCGAGGACGCGTTTGAAGGCGCCCCAGCTGAAGTCGGCCGGCAGGAGGTTGCCGGCGTTCGCGGCGAGGGAGTGGTTGCTCGACAGGGCGGTGCGGAGCATCCACAGGAACGGGGCGATGGTGACGACCAGCGCGATGACCACGAGGGTCCAGGCCCCGGCGCGTCGCCAGTTGAAGGGCTGGCGGGGCTTGAAGATGATGGCAGTGCGGGCCGGGGCGGTCGCGCCGTTGCGGGACGGTGTCGATGTAGTCATTGCGGGGGTCCTTAGTCCAGATCCGATTCGTTGCCCTTGAGGAACTTCATTTGCACGAAGGCGACCAGGGCGAGGATGACGAAGAGAATGACAGAGAGCGCGGAGGCGTACCCGAAGTCCGACTCCGTGAAGGCCTTCTGGTAGATGTACATCTGGATGACGCGGGAGGCGTTGATCGGGCCGCCTGCGGTGGTGACGGCCACCGTGTCAAAGACCTGGAAGGAACCGATGACGGTGACCACCAGGACCAACACCATGACCGGGCGCAGCAGCGGCATGGTGATGGACCAGAACGTGCGGGTGGGGGATGCCCCGTCCAGGGAGGCAACCTCGTAGACGTGGCTGGGAATCGACTGCAGGCCGGCGAAGAGCAGCAGGGCGGTGTAGCCCATGTGGCGCCAGACGTTCACGAAGGCGATGGTGGGGATGGCCCATTGCTCGCTGCCGAAGAACGCGATGCGTTGCCCGCCCAGCCAGGAGATGACCTCGTTGACGATGCCCAGCTGGTAGTCGAGCATCCAGAACCACAGGAGGGCGACAATCACGTTCGCGACCAGGAACGGCAGCAGGAGCGCGCCCCGGACGAACGTGGATTTGGCGACCCGGTGCATCAACAACGCCAGGCCCAGGGCAATGACGGTCTGGAAACCGATGTTCAGCGCCACGTACTGCAGAGTCACGCTCATCGCGTTCCAGAACAGTTCATCGGCGAAAATCGCGGTGTAGTTCTTGATCCCGATCCAGGTGGGATCACCCAGGATGCTGTACTCGGTAAAGCTGAGGTAAACACCGCGGATCGTGGGGATCAGGAAGAACGCCACGAAGCCGATCATTGCCGGGAAGATGAACACCATCGCGATCCTCAAGTCGCCCATGCGGTGCGTGAGGCTCTGCTTCCGGGTGCTTCCGGTCTTTCCTGCTTTAGTGCCTGCCGCCCGGCCTGCCGGGTCCCGTTGTTGCTTTGTAAGGGTGGTCATCTTCGACCCTTTCCTGACTGTGAGGTGGGTTACAACTTCAAGTGAATCTACACGAGTAGATAGAAGCTGACAAGTGTTGGATTTCATGCTGCATTTGAAGGGATTCATCCAGTCGCTAGGCTATTGACTCGAGTAGATTCGAGTGAAACACTGGGAATCCTTATGGACAGCGCTTGCCCGGCGCTCCCCACAGCACCTAGGGAAGGCCAAAATGACGTTTTCAATCGGCGTAGTAGGAGTTGGCCAGTTCGGCGGCCAGTTCGCGCACCTCTTCAATCTCCACCCCGGTGTCAGCGACGTCTACGTGGTGGATGAGCTTCCGGAACGGGCGGCCGAGGCAGTGGACCTTTACCATCTGGCGGGCTCGAAGGCGAGCTTTGACGATCTCTTAGCCTCCGACGTCGACGCTGTGGCCATCTTCACCCAGCGCTGGACGCACGGTCCTCTGGTGGAGCAGGCGCTCCGCGCCGGCAAACACGTCTATTCCGCCGTCCCCATGGCCATTTCTGAGGAGGAAATCGCTAGGATTATCGGCGCTGTCCGCGAAACCGACCTGGTCTACATGATGGGGGAGACCAGCTACTACAACCCGGCCACCGTCTATGCCCGCAATCAGCATGCTGCCGGCCGCTTCGGGCGGATCTTCTACAGCGAAGGTGACTACGTCCACGACATGGACCTGGGCTTCTATGATGCCTACCAGTACAGCGGCGGTGACCGCTGGAAGGAAACCGCCAGCTACCCGCCCATGCTGTACCCGACGCACGCGGTCGGCGGAGTCCTCGGCGCGGTCCGCGCCCATGCCGTAAGCGTTAGCTGCGTCGGAGTAAAAGATGACCGCAACGACGGCGTCTTCGACAAAGAGGTCAGCATGTTCGGCAACGACTTCTCCAACGCCACCGCCCTTTTTGAACTCAACGACGGCGGCGTTATGCGGACCAACGAGATGCGCCGCGTGGGCTACCCCTCACACATCAGGGAGTCCCGCTTCCGGTTCTTCGGAACAGAGGCCAGCTTTGAACAGCTCGCAAAAGTCTCGGTTTGGCAGGACAAGGAAAACGTCCAGGACATTTCCGAGCTGTTCGAAACCCGGCCCAGCATGTCCCTCGATGACCCGTCGCTGGCCAACGTTGCGCCGGAACTGAGGGACGCCTTCGTCTCCGGGCTCTCGCCTGTCCACGACGCTGATCGGCTGCCGGAGGAGTTCCGCGGCGCACCGAACGGGCACGAGGGAAGCCACCACTTCCTGGTGGATGACTTCGTGACAGCCGTCAACACGCGTGCGCTTCCGCCGGTCAACGCCTGGGTTGCCGCCCGGTTCACGCTGCCCGGTATCGTGGCGCACCAGTCCGCCCTCCGCGGCGGAGAGCGGCTGCCCATCCGTGACTTCGGCGACGCCCCGGGGATCTGATAGCTAGCATGTACACCATGACGACTCCCACAGTGCAGCCCCCACGCAGCCCGGTGACCCGCAAGGATGTTGCCCGGTACGCGGGCGTTAGCACCGCCGTCGTCAGCTATGTAGTCAATGGCGGGCCCAAGAAAGTGGCTCCGGCCACGGAGGCGAAGGTCCAGGACGCCATCCGGGTCCTGGATTACCGCCCCAACGCGGCGGCCAGGGCCCTCAAACTGGGATCAAGCGAGACGCTGGGGCTCATCGTGCCGGACAACTCGAACCCGTTCTTCTCGCTCCTGGCGCATGCCGTGGAGGACGCCGCGGCCGAGCGGGGCTACGCCCTGCTGCTGACCAACTCCGACGGCGATCTCGCAAAGGAGCGCCGAAACGTCCGGAACCTGGCGGCGCGGCAGGTGGACGGCGTACTGCTTGCCAGCGTCTTGTTCCAGCCGGACCTTGAAGACCTCGAGAAGGCCGACATTCCCTGGGTCCTGCTCAACCATGACAGCGAAGGGCCGGGCATCAACAGCATCGGGGTGGACCTGACGGCCGGTGCACAGATCGCCGTGGAACATCTCCTGGGGCACGGGCATACGAACATCGGCCTGGCCATAGGCACCAACGTGGGCAAAAACGTCGACGGCCGCGAACTGGGCTGGCTGAAGGCGCTGAAGGAGGCAGGCCTCCCCGAAGGGCCCATAGCGCGCAGCGACTTCACCCGGCCTGGTGGCTACGAAGCGGGGAAGCGGCTCCTGGCCTCCTCCAACCGGCCCACGGCGATTTTCGCGAGCTCGGACATGCAGGCGGTTGGTATCCTCCGCGCGCTCCATGAGGCGGGCGTCTCCGTGCCCGGAGACATCGCGCTGACCTCCTTCGACGGCTCCGCCGAGGCGGAGTATGCGTGGCCGGCGCTGACTACCGTGGATCAGCCGGTTCGGGAGATGGCCGAGGCCGCCGTCGACGGCATTCTGGGTGCTCGGCGCAAGGCCCCGCCGCAGCAGCGGACGTTCCCCACGAAGCTCCACGTCCGCCAGTCCTGCGGCTGCCCGTGAACCAAGGGCTGTTGGTTCACTAGCCCGCGATCCGGATCTTGCCCACCCGCTCGCCGAGGATGCGCTGGGCTTCGGGGCCCAGCCCGGCGTCGCTGATGACCTCATCGGCCGCGTCCAGCGGAGCGATCGTGCTGATGCCCAGGAGCCCCCACTTGGTGTGATCGGCAAGGACCACAGTTTTCCGGGCGGCTGCGACGAACGCCCGGTCCGTCTCGGCCTCCAACAGGTTGGGGGTTGTGAAGCCGGCGTCGGCGTCCATGCCGTGCACGCCCAGGAACAGCACGTCCAGGTGCAGCTGCTTGAGTGCCGCCGTCGCGATGGGTCCCACCAAAGCGTCCGACGGCGTGCGCTCGCCGCCGATCAGGATCACGGTGGATGTGAAGCGGGCCGAGCCGCCGGACGCGGCGTGGTGGAAGAGGTCAGCAATGCGCACGGAGTTGGTGACCACCGTGATCCGCGGGCCGTTGACCAGTTCCTTGGCCAGGGCCCACGTGGTGGTCCCGGCGCTGAGACCGACAGCCATGCCCTCATGCACCAGGCCGGCAGCCTCCAGCGCGATGGCGCGCTTCTCCGCGGTCAGCTGGGTGGACTTGAGCTCGAAGCCAGGCTCATGCGTGCTGACATCGCCGGGGAGCTTGGCGCCGCCGTGGATACGCTCCAGTTTGCCACCATCCTCCAGCAGCTCGATATCCCGGCGGACAGTCATCAGGGAAACGCCCAGTTGCTGGGCGAGGTCCGAGACGCGGACAACCCGTTCGCGCTGGACGGCGTCCACGATTGCCTGGTGGCGTGCTGCGGGGAGCATGTAATTCCTTTCGGGCTGAGGCGGGTGTGATATCCCCGTCACGTTCCATGATGGTCTACCCCTTGCTTGAACCAAGAGTCAGCCCCGCAACAAACTGCCGCTGCAGGAGCAGGTAGATCACCAGCGTGGGAATGACAGTGATGACTGCGCCGGCGGCCAGGAGGTTGTAGTTGTTCAGGAATTCGCCCTGCAGGTTGTTGATGGCCGTGGTGATCGGAAGCCGGTTGCCGCTCTGGATGAAGATGAGGGGCCAGAAGTAGTCGTTGTAGATGAAGATGACCTGGAGCGTGCCGAGTGCGGCGAACGCCGGCCGGCAGAGTGGCATGATGATCTCCCGGTACTGCCGCCAGATGCCGGCCCCGTCCACCAGGGCGGCCTCGGTCAGGTCCGCGGAGAGCGCCTTCATGTAGTTGGACAGCACGAAGGTGCAGAAACCCATCTGGAAGGCGGTATTGACCGCGATCACAATGATGTAGGTGTTCAGCATGTTTCCGGAATCGCTGAACGAGTACGGCACTTCGAAGTGCTTTGCCATCTCGAACAGCGGGGCGGCGAGGACCTGCGGGGGAAGCAGGTTGCCGGCGGTGAACATGATGAGCAGCGTGATGTTGAACTTCCAGCTCACCCGGCTGACGGCGAAGGCCATGAGGGAGGCAAGGAACAGGGTCAGCAGCACAGCCGGGACGGTGATGATGACCGAGTTCCAGAAGTACGTGGAAAACCCGCCCTGGGTCCAGGCCTGGGCGAAGTTGTCGAAGTTGAAGTCGCCGGCAAAGCTGAAATAACCGTACTGGTTCGTCGAGGCCACCGGGCGGAGGGCGGTGAAAAGCGACCAACCCAGCGGGATCAGCCACATTACCGCCATGACGGCCAGGAAGATATGGGTCCCGTAGTGGCGCTTGGGCCTGCTGCCGGAGCGGGGCGCCGCTGCGGCAGCAGTCCGGCCGGTGCGGGCTGTGTTGGTGCTCATGCTTTGTTCTCCTTGCCGAAGGTGCGGCTGAGGTAGAAGACGATGGGAACAAGGGAGATGACCAGCAGCACCACTGCCAGTGCCGAGCCGACGCCGATCACCTGGCCTTCGCCCACGAGGTTCTGGATCACCAGGGCGCTGAGCATTTCCAGGCCGTTGGTTCCGCGGTTGATGACGTAAACCACGTCAAAGGCGCGCAGCGATTCGATGATAGTGATCACCACGATGACGATATTGATGGGGCGCATGGCCGGGAACACCACGCGGAAGAAAGTCTGCCCTGCGTTGGCTCCGTCGATGGCGGCGGCTTCCTTGAGGGTCGGGTCCACGCCCTTAAGCCCGGCCAGGTAAAGGAGCATGACGTAGCCGGCATGCCGCCACGTCGCCGCGATCATGGCGGCCCAGATGTTCACGGAGGAGTCCCCGAACCAGTCGACGGCCTGCGGTGTCCCGGCGGTGCCCAGGAGGAAGTTCAGGAGGCCGTTGTCGCGCTGGTAAAAGAGCTGCCAGATGATGCCGATCAGGGCCAGTGACAACATCACGGGTGCGAAGAAGATGCTCTGGTAAATCTTGCTGCCCCTGATGTTCTGGTCCAGCAGCACGGCGAGCAGCAGGCCCAGCGGTGTGGCAATCAGGGCCAGGAACAGGAGCCACAGCAGGTTGTGCTGCACCGCCGGCCAAAAGGGCGGGTAGTCCTGGGTGATGTACTGGTAGTTCGCCGTGCCGGCGGGGCGTATGTCGGCCAGGTCCAGGCCGTTCCACCGGCTGAAGCTGAGCCCCACGGACATCAGCGTCGGCAGCCAGACCAGGGTCAGTTCGATCAGGGTGGGGATCCCCACCATCAGCGACAGGACCACTTTGTCCCGCCCGGTCAGGCGGCGGACCCGCCCGCCTCTGGCCTGCCGGATGCGGCCGCCGCCGGGCTCCCGCGCTTCCGGCGGTATCAATTCTTGTGCGGTGCTGCTCATGGAAGTCTTCCCTCTATTGGTGGGGACGCTGGAAGGGAACGACGGCGGCGGGAGCCTGCGCCGCCGTCGTCGTTCCCTTCCTGGCTGGTCGCCTTGGAAACGGCGCTGACAGGGCTGGAAGTGCGGCCCTGGATTTACTGCGCGGCGTAGAGCGTCTTGGCCTGGGCCTCGAGGTTCTTGACGTCTATTTTGCCGTCCTTGATGAAGCTCTGCAGGGCCGGGATCATCACGTTATTGGCCATGGCGGGCAGGGCGTCCCGGTCGAAGAACTGGCTGATGTACTTCGCGTCGGCGATGGTGTCCGCACACTTCTTGTTGAGCGGGCTGAACTTGGAGGTGTCCGTGCCCTTGGCGGTGGCAATGTTGGACGCATCCACGGCGGCGTAGGCGTCCTGGGCCTCGGCGGTGCCGAGGAACGCCATGAAGTCGCG
Organism: Pseudarthrobacter sp. NIBRBAC000502772; assembly: GCF_006517235.1. Lineage (NCBI taxonomy): Bacteria > Bacillati > Actinomycetota > Actinomycetes > Micrococcales > Micrococcaceae > Pseudarthrobacter > Pseudarthrobacter sp. NIBRBAC000502772. Next base: position 4,440,369 of record NZ_CP041188.1, on the reverse strand, counting down.
GGCCGCCTTGTTCTCCCCGCCCTTTTTGGACAGCAGGAGGCCGTCAATGGGGGCTTCGACAGCGTCGCGGCCTTCCATGGCGATTTCCGGAAAGGCGAAGAAATCGATGTCCGCCAGCACCGCCGGGTCGGTGAATTGCTGGGTGACGAAGGAACCCAGCAGGTACATGCCGGTCTTCTTGGCTTCCAGCGCCTTGGCGGCGTCCTGCCAGGTCTGGCCGAGGGCTGCCGGATCCTGGAAGGGAAGGAGCGCCGCCCAGGTGTCGAAGACCGCGCTGACCTTTTGCTGGTCCCAGGATTCCTTATGTGCGCACAGGTCCACATGGAACTGGTAGCCGTTGAGCCGCATGTTCATGTAGTCGAAGGTGCCCATGGCCGGCCAGCCGTCCTTGTCGGCGAAGCCGATGGGAATGATGCCATCTGCCTGCATCTTCGTGGCGAGGGCCCTGAGGGCGTCAAAGGTCTCCGGCACCTCGTACCCCTTTTCGGCCCAGAGGCTCTTCCGGTAGAAGAACCCCCACGGATAGTTGTAGTTGGGTACGAAGTACATCTTGCCGTCCGGTCCGGTGGAGGCTTTCTTCAGCGCATCGGAGTAGTTGCCACCGATGGTTTCCCAGACGTCATCGATGGGCGCAAGGAGCCCTTTGCCTGCGTAGTACTGCATGCGGTAACCGGCGAACCAGGTGAACGTATCGTCCGGAGAGCCCTGCAGGTACGAATTAATCTTGTTCTGGAAATCATTGTGGGGCACCACGTTTGTGGTGACCTTCTTGCCGGACTTGGCCGTGAAGGCGTCGGTGACAGCCTGGTACGCCCGCTTGGGAACGTCATCGGAGGACCCGGAACCGAAGGTTAGGCCGGCGGAGTCGGAACCCGTGGCGGACGGCGCACTTCCGCCCGTGCAGGCTGCGAGAAATGGAATGCCGGCCAGGCCTGCCGCGCCTACGCCAACGGTCTTGAGGATGCTCCGCCTGCTGGGAAAAGCAGTTGCAGACGCATCAAACTGTGAAGCCATGTTCTCTCCCTTGAAAAATAGCCGCATGTGAGACACCTCACATTGCATCTGACTATAAACGTTCAAAACAGAACATGGAAGAACGGCAAATAACATTTTTGGCGTCGATTTTCTTGAATCGTCCCAAACAGGGAGTGGCCCCGATTTTCCCATAGGACGGGATAATCGGGGCCACTCGATAGCGTCGGAGTGGGTCGTGAGGCAGCTGTTACTTTCTGAGCGACTGCGCGATCTGCTGCATCACTGTGGTGTCGGCCAGGGTGGTGGCGTCGCCGGATTCGCGGCCTTCGGCGATGTCCTTGAGGAGGCGGCGGACGATCTTGCCGGAGCGGGTTTTGGGCAGTTCCGGGACCACGAGGATGGTTTTGGGCTTGGCGATGGGCCCGATTTCCTTGCCGACGTGGTTGCGGAGTTCCTGGATGGTGGCCTCGCCCTTGTCCACGGCGTCGCCGCGCAGGATCACGAACGCGACGACGGCCTGGCCGGTAGTTTCGTCGGCGGCGCCCACAACGGCGGCTTCGGCCACAGAGGGATGGCTGACCAGGGCGGATTCGATTTCAGTGGTGGAGAGCCGGTGCCCGGAGATGTTCATGACGTCGTCCACGCGGCCCAGGAGCCAGATGTCGCCGTCCTCGTCCTTTTTGGCGCCGTCGCCGGCGAAGTACATGCCTTCGAAGCGGGACCAGTAGGTCTCTTTGAACCGCTCGGGGTCGCCCCAGATGCCGCGGAGCATGGCGGGCCAGGGTTCCCGGATCACCAGGAAGCCGCCGTGGCCGTCCGGCACGGATTCGCCCTGCTCATCGACGACGTCCACCGCGATGCCGGGCAGCGGGGTCTGCGCCGAGCCGGGCTTTGTGGCGGTGACGCCGGGCAGCGGGGCGATCATCTGGGCGCCGGTCTCGGTCTGCCACCAGGTGTCCACGATCGGTGCCTTGTTGCCGCCGATGACGTCCCGGTACCACATCCACGCCTCCGGGTTGATGGATTCGCCCACGGAACCGAGGACCCGGAGGGAGGTCAGGTCGTACTTGTCCGGGATGTCCCGGCCCCACTTCATGAAGGTCCGGATGGCCGTGGGGGCGGTGTACAGGATGGAGACCTTGTACTTCTCGATGATCTCCCACCAGCGGCCCTGGTGCGGGGAATCCGGGGTGCCCTCGTACATTACCTGGGTGGCGCCGTTGATGAGCGGGGCGTAGGCGACGTACGTGTGGCCGGTGACCCAGCCGACGTCGGCCGTGCACCAGAAGACATCCGTTTCGGGGTGGAGGTCGAACACGGCCTTGTGGGTGTAGGCGCCCTGGGTGAGGTAGCCGCCGGTGGTGTGCAGGATGCCCTTGGGCTTGCCCGTGGTGCCGGACGTGTACAGGATGAACAGCGGGTGTTCGGAGTCGTGTCCCACCGCCTTGTGCTCGGCGGAGGCCAGCTCCACGGTGTCCGCCCACCAGTGGTCCCGGCCTTCGTGCCAGTTCACGTTCTGGCCGTTGCGCTTGACCACCACAACGTTCTGGACCGTGTGCCCATCGACGGAAAGGGCCTCGTCCACGGCGGTCTTGAGCGCGCTGGGCTTGCCGCGGCGGTACGTGCCGTCCGCGGTGACAACGAGCTTGGCTTCGGCGTCCTCGATCCGGGAGCGCAGGGCGTCGGCGGAGAACCCGCCGAACACCACGGAGTGCACGGCACCGATGCGGGCGCAGGCCAGCAGCGTGATGACGGCCTCCGGGATCATGGGCAGGTAAACGGCCACCCGGTCACCCTTGCCAACCCCGAGGGACTCGAAGGCATTGGCGGCCTTCTTGACCTCTTCAGTGAGCTGGGCGTACGTGTAGGTGCGGGAGTCGCCGGGTTCGCCCTCGAAGTAGATGGCCACCCGGTCCCCGAGGCCGTTCTCCACATGGCGGTCCAGCGCGTTGTATGCGGCGTTGACCTCGCCGCCCACGAACCATTTGGCGAACGGCGGGTTGGACCAGTCCAGTGCCTGGTCGAAGTCTTTGCTCCAGGTGAGCAGTTCGCGGGCCTTCTTCGCCCAGAAAGCCGGGCGGCCGGCGTCGGCCTCTGCATAGTCAGCGGCGGTGACAACGGCGTCGGCAGCGAATTCGGGGCTGGGGGCGAAAGTGCGGTTTTCGTGCAGCAGGTTTTCAAAGGCGTCGCCCTGCTGGTCGGTCTGCACGGAAGCTGCGGGAGCGGTGGCCGTGGAGCCGGGAGTGTCCTGAGACATGGTGAACCTCATCATTCATCGGTCTTTTCAGCGGCTGTCGTCGCCCGGCCGTGCTCCGCCGCTTTGCGCGGCAGGGTAGCGGCCGATCACGGACATTCCGCAAAGAGCTGTTCCGGAATCAAGCCTAATACGCGCCGGGGCTGCGACGTGTCCGCTGTCACAATGGCCCCCGCGAACGGCGTTTATTTAGCGTTGAATGGTTAAAGGACCCTGCCCGCTGGCGTCCCGCCACTGCGGATCAGCTAGTGATCGGCCATGCGGTTGGCTAGGCTGAGATTGAATTGTGACTTTCTACGGAGCTGTCGGATCCGGTGTATCACTGCCGGGCCTGGCCGTTGCCGCCGTTTCGGACGGCACAGTTTTGGGACGGAACCGTCCCGGTGCCGCCACGCTAAGGAGTACAGAATGAACCAGCAAAGCTTCGGCCAGAAATTTGGCCGCGCAACCGAGGCCGGGCCTGGCAGCACCCCGGGAGGCGGCTCAGCGAAGGGCGTGCAGAAGCCTGCCGGCGCCAAGCCGGGCACCACCAACCAGGCCGTGCTGGGTCTGTTCACGCTGCGGGACCTGGCGGTTTTCGCCGCCACCCTCATTCTGCTGGTTGCCTCGCTGCTGCCCATCTTCTTCGGCCGGTTTAATCTCTGGAATGCAGGCAGCCTGTTCTTCCTGGGTCTCGGCATTGTGCTGCCGCTGATTGTCACGGCACTCTTTGCTGCCCGCCGGCTCGCTCCCGCCACGAAGGTCCGCATCGGTTCGCTGTCCGTTGACCAGTTTGGGTCTGTGGTGGCTTCCTTTGCACTGGCGTTCTTCTTCGTTTCCACGGCCGCGGCCTTCGTGCCCAGCCTGTTGGTGGGCCTGGTGGGTTCCGTCGTGCTGTTCGCGGGCACCGTGCTGAGCCGCTTCATTCCGTACTTCGCCGGCGACTTCCTGGGGCGGGACGAAACCCCGGCCCACGTGATGGCGCGCGACTCGGCTGTCCCGCTGCCCAAGCCGCACACGCCCAAGGAACCCAAGCCTGCGGCCACGCCCGTTCCGGAGGCTTCCGCGCCTGTTGCCCCATCTTCGGCGGCGGCAACTTCTGCGCGTGCCGCCGCGCCCGCCGCTTCGGCCGGAGCCTTCTCTGCCCCGGCTGCCCCGGCTGCCGCCGCTGCCGTCTCCTCCGCCCCCGAGGTGAGCGAGTGGTCCGCTGCCGGCGACCCGAGCCCCGCAACCCAGGCGGCCGACGTCGTGCCTTCCCCTTCAGCGACAGGCACGTCCGCGGTGCCCGCCGTTGCTGAGACTTCTGCGGGTGACGTCCCGACGGCGGCTGCGGCTGCCCCTGTACCGACCGCTACGGCGTCCGCCGCCGCTGCCCCTGAAGCGGCAACCCACGACGCCGGCACCGGAGTCTCTGCCGCGCCGCGCCAGTCTGCCGCGGAACCTGCGGCGACGGCCGTGCATCAGCAGGTGCGCCGCGTGGAGCCCATCGGCGCCACCGTGGATCCGGCATCCAGGCCGGAAGAATCGTACGAAGAGCCGGAGCATGAGGCGTTCTGGTTTGCCGTGGCACAGCACCGGACCGCGGTGGACCCCCAGACCGGCGCCCCCGCCTTTGTGATTGAACCGGGCGGCTGGGTGCTGGCCCTGGAAGACCGGGGCCACGAATTCCTGGTCCAGCACACCGACGGACGGGTGGGCGTGCTGCGCGACCTCAGCAACATCGAGCGCGGCTAGCCGGCCCCGTGGCCACGTCCCGTAGACCCGGATCCGGCCCGGCCACAACAGCCCCGGAGTCTTTGCTGGCGTTGAAGCGCCGGGCGCGGCGGATCAACAAGGCCCTGGCGGAGAAGTATCCCTATGCCCACGCGGAGCTGGATTTCCGAAACCCGTTTGAACTGGTCGTGGCCACCGTCCTGTCGGCCCAGACCACCGATGTGCTGGTCAACCAGGTCACTAAGATCCTGTTCGCACGGTACCCGGACGCCCGGGCCATGTCAGAGGCCGATCCCGCCGAACTGGAAGCGATCCTGCAGCCCACCGGCTTTTTCCGGGCCAAAACGAAGAGCGTGCTGGCCCTGAGCACCCGCCTGGTGGACGAGTACGACGGCGTGGTCCCCGGCCGTCTGGAAGACCTGGTGACGCTGCCGGGAGTGGGGCGTAAGACTGCCAACGTGGTGCTCGGCAATGCCTTCGGCGTCCCCGGGATCACTGTGGATACGCACTTCGGCCGGCTCGCCCGGCGCTTCGGCTGGACCACGTCCGAGGACCCGGTACAGGTCGAATTCGACGTCGCTGAACTGTTTGAGCCCAAGGACTGGACCATGCTCTCGCATCGGGTGGTGTTCCACGGGCGGCGGGTGTGCCACTCACGGAAGCCAGCCTGCGGCGCGTGTCCGGTAGCGAACTGGTGCCCCAGCTACGGGTTGGGCGAGACTGACCCCGTCAAAGCTGCCAAACTCCTTAAATACGAGTTGGCGCCCGGGAGCGAGAGCCTCCTGGAACGGTTGCTGGCCGAGACGCACCGCGCCGCTGAAATCCGGATGGAATCGCAGAGGCGGCTCCTGTGAGCGCACGCCAGGACCTGATCGACCTGGTGCGCAGATCGGACAGCGGCGACGTCACTGCGCCGAACACTGCCTGGGCGGCACTGACCGTGGATGAAACCATAGCCCGCAAGGCGGCAGTCCTGATGCTTTTCGGTGTGCTGGACGACGTTCCCGCGGCCTCCGGCAAGCCCCTGGCCGCGGCAGATCTTGATGTCCTGCTGCTGGAACGCGCGCACACCCTGGATTCCCACCCCGGCCAGGTCGCCTTTCCCGGCGGTTCCATCGACGAGGACGAAACCCCGGTTGCCGCAGCCCTGCGGGAAGCCGAGGAGGAAACCGGACTGGACTCCGCCGGTGTGGAGGTCCTGGGCGTGCTGCAGGAGCTTGGGCTGGCGCGCAGCAACTTCCTGGTGACGCCGGTGCTCGGATGGTGGGCGTCGCCGTCGCCGGTGCACGTTGTGGACTACGCCGAATCCGCCCAGGTTTTCCGGATCCCCGTCCGGGACCTGCTGGACCCCGCCAACCGGGTGACAGCCACGGTCAGCCGCGACGGCAGGACCTTCAGCAGCCCGGCCTTCGCGGTCAGCGGCGTGCTTGTCTGGGGCTTCACCGGGATCATTCTCGATGGACTCTTTGAGCAGCTGGGCTGGGCCGTGCCGTGGGACCGGACCCGGCTCCATGAGGTGGTCTTCTAGGTTCGGGGTAGCTCGCAGGGGCCGTGTGGCCCGGCGGGACTGAGCCCGCCGGGCGCGCGCACACCGCCTCAGCTGGTGAGCGGCTGCTGCCTAAGATCAACAACAATGCCGGTTGCTGCGTTTTCACGCAGGGCGTTGATGCCGTCCTTCAATGCACCAAGATGCTTGAAGTCGGGCGAAACCGCCACGGTGTTTCCGTTCGAGTCAGTGAGCCTGAGCCGATAGCACTCGTCACTTACACGATGTATTTCAAACCTGCCCGCCATATGCCGGACCTCCCCTGTTATGCCTCTTTGCATGATTAGCTGGACCGCCTGCTTCAGTCGCTGCTCCGATGTAACCATGGTCACAGAGCTTCGGCCAGCTACTCCCGGGTAGGTTTCTTCGGGCTAACCGAATTTGCTACTTTGCGTGGTCGTAGGAGTCCACCACGGCCACACTGACGGGGAATTCCACCGGAATGGGGCCGAACAGCAGTTCCTTCGCGGCGGCTGCAGCTTCCTCGATGGCCCGGATGCAGGCCTGGACGCCGGCCTCGGGGGCGTGGACCATCACCTCGTCATGCAGGAAGAACACCAGCTCCGCCTGAACGGAACCGTCGGCACGCAAGGCCCGCAGCCGCCGTCGTAATTCCGCCAGCCAGCACGCCGCCCAGTCAGCGGCGGATCCCTGCACCACAAAGTTGCGGGTGAAGCGGCCGCGGGAACGGGCAATGGATTCCGCGCGGCGCTGCTCCTCGGCAGTGGCCGACTGCTGGCTCCGGTACCAGCCTTCCGACGGGGGCGGGCTGCTCCGGCCAAGCCGGGTGGTCACGGTGCCGCCGGCCTCGCCGTCGCGCGCCGCCTGCTCCACGAAGCCGACGGCACGGGGGTAGGTCCGTGCCAGCTGCGGCATCAGGCGCCCCGATTCGCCCGTGGTGGCGCCATAGATGGCGCCCAGGAGAGCGACCTTCGCCTTGGCGCGATCGCCGCCGAACCCCTGGGCGGCAATGCCGGCGTACAGGTCCTTGTCGCGCGCTGCTTCCGCCATTTTGGAGTCCTGCGCCAGCGCCACCAGCACGCGGGGTTCCAGCTGGGAGGCGTCCGCGACGATGAGCTTGTAGCCGGGATCCGCATGGACGGCGCCGCGGATCTGCCGCGGGATCTGCAGGGCCCCGCCGCCCCGCGAGGCCCAGCGGCCGGACACCACACCGCCCACGACATACTCGGGCTGGAAGCGGCCCTTGGCTACCCATGCGTCCAGCCAGGCCCAGCCGTTGGCGGTGTGCAGGCGGGACAGTTTCTTGTAAGCGAGGAGCGGTTCGATGGCGGGGTGGCTGGACTCCATCAGCTCCCACTGCCGCGTGCTTTTCACCTCGATGCCGTTGCGGTGCAGGGCGCGCATCAGTTCCTGCGGCGAGTCCGGGTTCAGTCCGGGCGAGTTGAGCAGCCCCCGCAGTTCGGTGTTCAGGGCCTCCAGCTTCGCGGGGCGGTGACCGGACGGCGGGCGCGGCCCGAGGTGGCCGGCCAGGATCTGCTCGTGCAGGTCCTCGCGCCAAGGGACGCCGGTGTGCTGCATCTCCGCGGCGATCATGGCGCCGGCGGACTCGGCGGCCAGCAGCAGCTGGAGCCGTTTCCGCTTGTTTTCTTCCGGTGCAGCATCGGCCAGGGCAGCCTGCTGGGCGGCGTATTCGGCGCGGAGCTCCGCCAGGCCTTGCCGTGGGGCGCGGTGGCGGACATCGTCAAAGAGGGCGCCCTGATCCGCCGGCGGGGGCGGCGGCTGGAGGGCGCGGGGCGGCTCCTGGGGATCGTCCAACGACTCCGTGTCGGCGTTCCGCGCATACTCCGTGTGGGCGGTGAACTGCGAATACGCCAGGATATTGCCGCACAAGCCGAGGTCATAGCAGCGCTCCAGTTCCACGCCGGCCGCCAGCAGGGCGGGGTACCAGTCCTGGGTCCGGTTCCAGATCCAGCGGGGCGGCGCCTCGCGGGGCCGGTTTTCCAGCTTGCGTACGACGCCGGCCAGCTCGCTTGCGCTGATCAGGCGCGGTTCGGGGCGGTCTGGGTGCGGGTCGCCGGCCTGGGTGAGCTGCTGGAGGGCTGCGCCGTGGGCGTGGGCGGCGAGCAGCAGATACATAGGTCCAATTCTGCCCTGTGGCGGGGACATTCAAGCCCCAATCCCATGCCGTCAACATGTGTTGACGACCCTCCACTCGTCAACTAAAGTTGACAAATGGAGGTAGAGCGGATGAAAACGCTGGTCGCATCAATGGACGGGAAAGGTCCCGCTGAAGCGCTGTACGCGGTGGCGGAACTGCAGAAGGAGGTCGGCCGCGCCGAAGCGGCCCTGGTTCGCAAGGCGAGGCAGGCCGGTCTGTCTTGGGAGGCCATTGCCCTGTGCCTTGGGGTCAGCAAGCAGGCCGTCCACCGCAAATACGGGAAGCAGTAACCGGTCCGGCCGTTCGGCTCGTCTTTCTGTCCGGCCCATCGGCCGTTCTGGGGAGTTGTCCACATACGGTGGAATGCCCCTGTTTCTCGCCCTTGAGTCCGGTGGAGAGTTGCTGCATGAGCAGGCACCAGCTATCGCCACCCCCTTCCGATCGGCCTTCCACGCAGTTGTCCCGCGCGCGGCCCTTCTCTTCGCAGGGATCTGACTCCGGCGGTTCCCAGACCGGTGATTCCAGGTCCGGTGGATCCACGTCCCGTGCGCCTGCCTCGGCACAGGCTGCGGGAGCCTGGCTGCCGGACCCCGCTGGTGCCGAGGTTCTCCTGGTCACCGGCTACGACTTTCTGCGTGGCGAAGTGGAACGGATTGTGGCTGCCGCCGGCGGCCAGTTGCGGGTGGTGGCGGACGTGGCTGATGCCGCCAAGTACTGGGACGCCGCGGCCGCAGTGTTGGTGGGGAGCGATGTCCGCGAGCTGCCGCCGCGGCGGCGGGCCCCTGCCGTGTTGGTGGGCCTGAACGGGGAGGGGGACAGTCTCTGGCACCTGGCCACAGCCCTCGGAGCGGAGCGGGTGGCGGTGCTTCCGGATGCCGCGGCCTGGCTGGCAGAGTACCTGAGCCGGTCGCGGTCACCCGAAGCGGGAGGGCTCGTCCTCGGGATAACAGGGGGCTGCGGCGGTGCCGGTGCCACCACCGCGGCAATCTGGATCGCCCAGGCGGCTGCCGGGCTGGGTGTGCGCGTGTTGCTGGTTGATGGTGACCCGTGGGGCGGTGGCCTGGAACTGGCACTGGCGGCTGAGGAGACGCCGGGGCTGCGCTGGCCTGACCTGTCCGACGCGAGCGGAAGCATCGATCCCGAGCAGCTGGCCGACTCACTGCCGGTAGCCGGCGGGTTTTCCTTCCTGTCCTGGCCTGGCAGCCGCGACCGCCAGGCACCGGTGGATGCCGCCACCGCAGGTGGCGTACTGGATGCGGCCCGGCGGGGCTATGAACTGGTGGTGGTGGACATCGGCCGGGGCGCCGAACCCGTGCGCATGTTTGCCTGGGACTGCGACCGCATCCTCGTGGTTGTGCCGGCGCAGCTGAAGGCCGCAGTGGCCACGGCCCGGCTGCTGCATGAACTCCCGCCGGTCGAGGCGGCCCTCCTGGTCCGGGGCAAGGCCGGGGCCGCGCTGGACGCCGGACTGATTGCGGACGCCGTCGGGCTGCCGGTCCAGGGCCGGGTTCCGGAGCTGCGCGGTGTTACGGCTGCCGGGGAAAACGGCAGGCTCCTTGACGTGGGCAAGCGACGGAGTGTCAGGCATTTCGCCGCCTCAGTGCTCGATCTGCTGGACGGCGACCTCCCTGTCGGAGACCTGCCGTGAGCGCGCAGCGGCCAGTCCCGCCGCCGTCGCCCCAGGACCAGCGGACGGGGGCACGCCGTCGGCAGGCCCGCGTCCTGGATCCGGGCTTTTTGGATTCGGCGCTGTTGGAAACCGTCCGTGAGTCAGTCATGGCCGACGCCGGACCTGTCACCCCGTCCCGGGTTGCCGCCGCCGTCCAGGCCACCGGCCGGCTGCTGGGGACTGCCGGCTCCCTTGCCGCCGTGGAAAGGATCAGCGCCGAGCTGAACGGACTCGGCCCGCTCCAGGAACTGACGCGGGATGTCCACGTCACCGACATCTTCGTCAACGCCCCGGACTCGGTCTGGATCGACCGGGGTCAGGGCCTCGAACCGGCAGGGGTTTCGTTTTCCGGCGAGGCACAGGTGCGGGCTCTGGCATCGCGGCTGGTGGCCGCCGGCGGCAGGCGGCTGGACGACGGGTCCCCGTGCGTTGACGTCAGGCTTGAGGGCGGATACCGCGTCCACGCAGTCCTGCCGCCCATTTCGACAGCCGGCACCTTGCTGAGCGTCCGGATCCGGAGGGAGAAGGTCTTCACCATGGACGAACTCCGTGCCGGCGGCATGTTCGGCAGCGTGGTCCAGGAGGTCCTTGAACGGGTTGTTGAGCAGCGGCTGAGTTTCCTGATCAGCGGGGCCACGGGTTCCGGAAAGACGACGTTGCTGTCCACCCTGCTGGGACTGTGCTCCCCGGCAGAGCGGCTGGTCCTGATTGAGGACGCGTCCGAACTGAACCCCGTCCATCCGCACATTGTGTCGCTGGAGTCCCGTCACGGAAACCTCGAAGGCGGCGGCGAAGTGGATCTCGGCGAGCTGGTCCGGCAGGCACTGCGGATGCGGCCGGACCGGCTGGTGGTGGGGGAATGCCGTGGGGCCGAGGTGCGGGAACTCCTGACCGCCATGAACACAGGCCACACTGGCGGGGGAGGGACCATCCATGCGAACGCGGCCACCGCTGTCCCGGCCCGCCTGACAGCTTTGGGAGCTCTGGCAGGCATGGGCCAGGACGCGGTCCGGCTGCAGGCAGCCAGCGCCTTGGATGTTGTGGTCCACGTGGAGCGGTCCGGCCATGGGCGGCATGTTGCCTGCGTGGGCGTGGTGCAGGACGGTCCCGGCGGTCTAACCGTGGTTCCGGCGTTGGAGGCCGGACGCGGCCAGGTCGGCACCGGTCCAGCCTGGGAGGCGATGAGCAAGCGGCTGGGACTGTCCCTCCAGGCGGGTGCCGCCGTATGACAGTTCTGCTGGCCGTGGTTCTCGTGCTGGCGGTCGTGCTGCTCTTCAGCCCGCCCGGCGGTGCCACAGGCCGTTTCCGTCGGGCCGTGGGGAGTGCAGGACCAGGCTTCGCCTCTCGGGTTCACGGCGGGGCCGGTGGCACCAGGACGGGCGGTTCGTGGCGCAAGTTGCTCCGTGCCGGACCGGAACGGAATGACCTGCCACTGACCCTTGTGGTGCAGCAGCTTGCTGCGCTGCTGAAGGGCGGACGCACTCCGGCACGGCTATGGGATGAACTGTGGCTGGTCCACGGTGGCCGTCGGGAGCCAGATTCCGCACCTACGGGCGCAGGTTCACGCGCATCGCAGGACCTTGGCGGAAGGGCGGAACCAATCCGCGGGTCAGCGGCCGGGCGCAGCGGTCCGAGCCTCAGCACAGGCTCCCTGGTGATGCTTGGCGCCGTCCGGGCAGCAGCGTTCCGGGGCGCTCCCGTGTCTGAGGCGATCCGGAAGGCCGCGCTTGCGGAGCATTCGCGCGCCGACGGCAGGGAGTTACGGATCTGGTGCGAGCTTGCCGCCTGCTTTGACATTGCCGAAGCCAGCGGCTGTCCTCTGGCTGATGTCCTGGTGCGCTTTGCGGCACAGCTGGAGGTGGAAGACGACGCCGAGGCCGCGCGGCAGACAGCCCTCGCCGGGCCCAAGGCCACGGTCGGTCTCCTGACGTGGCTCCCGCTGATGGGACTGGGCCTGGGAATAGCGCTGGGGGTGGATCCCCTGGCCATCCTGATCGGGACCCCGCTGGGACTGGCGGCCCTCGCCGCGGGTGTGGGCCTCACCATCGCCGGAAGAATCTGGTCCGCCCGCCTGGTCGGTGCTGCCGCCGGGGCCGGTGTGCCATGACGGACATCCTTGTGCCGGGGCTTGCCTTGGCCGTTGTTCTGGCTGCTGCCGCCTGCCTTGCCCTTTCGCAGCCAAGCCGGGTCCGAAAGCGACTGCGCAGACTGCGAGGGGACGCGGGCGCCGGGCCGCATGGGGCCGATGAAGCACTCACTCAAGGCGGCCGCCTTCACGGATTGCGTGACACGGCCATGATGCTTGAGCTCGTGGCCGCGATGCTGGACGCGGGGTCTGGCATCGGCCGGTCCCTGGAACTCGTCGCAGCCTCGGCCTCCGCGGACTACGGCAAGGCGCTGCGTCCGGTGGTGTCTGCGCTCGCCATCGGAGCCGACTGGGAGACAGCCTGGCGCAGTTCCGAAGTCCGTCTTCCTGAAATCCTGGAATTGCGTGACGCACTGGGATTCGCCGCCCTGACCGGAGCGCCGTCGTCGGCCATCCTTTACGCACAGGCCGCAAGGTTGCGCCGGGAAAGATTCCGCGCTGCGGAGAAACGGGCGGCCTCGCTCGGCGTGAAGCTGGTCATTCCGCTGGGTCTGTGCTCGCTCCCGGCCTTCATCTGCCTGGGCGTAGTCCCGGTCCTGCTGGCACTGGTGCCGTCCGGGTCCTGACCGCGGGATTTGAGCCAGGGTCCATTCCTCCACACGCCGTCCCGTCCTCCACAATCCGCTCCAAGCGGCGCTTATCCACTTACGGGATGTTTGCACTTACCGAGATCTGCGGAGCCGGGAAGAGTCGAAATCAGCCGGCAACTCGGCCGGAGCACAGAAGGGAAACCGTCACCATGACCATCATCCAAAACCGCCTTTCCGCCGCACCTGCGACGGAGCTCAGCACGGGAGTTGCGGGGACCCCCGCATGGGACCCCGTAGTACTTGCCAATGCAGGACTGGGCGCGTGTACCTGCCAACGGGAGGAGGACCCGGAGCCCGCTGGCAACGTCGTGGAGCTTTACCCCGGTGCCAGCGAGGCGAAAAAGCTCCGGCCCCGGCTCACAGCTTCAGAGGCCGGAATGGCGACGGCCGAATACGCCATCGCCACCCTTGCCGCGGTTGGCTTCGCCGGCCTTCTCGTCTTCATTCTCCGCAGCGACGAAGTGCGCGGATTCCTGCTGAACCTCATCCGCACGGCGCTGGCCTTGCCATGAGTCTGCCGCCGGCAGCGCTGCCACGGGCTGATGGCCGGAGCAGCTGCTGTGGCCGCTTCCGGAACCAGGGCGCGGAAAGTCGCGTGGCGCTGGGACCGGCGGCCGCGTTCCGTCGCCGGTTCCGTCGCTGGCGCCGTGGGCCGGGGAATGCCCACGGCGCCGTGACGGCGGAGTTCGCGGTAGCGCTGCCGGCAGTACTGTTGCTCCTCGCACTGCTCCTGGCAGGAGCCTCCGCAGGCGTCACGCAGCTCAGGCTCGAGGAGGCGGCGCGGGCCGGCGCCAGGGCGCTGGCCCGTGGCGAGGACCCGGCTTCAGTACAGGGGATCGTCAGGACCTTGGCGGGGACGTCGGCAACGGCGTCCGTTGCCGCCGAGGGCGAGTGGCTCAGCGTTACGGTGGCCGACGGTGTGGGCGGGCCGCTGGGGGCAACTGTGCCCTGGACCCTCACAGCCAAGGCCACCACTCGGAGCGAAACGCCGGCTGCCGCGGCCAATCCGGGGTTGGAGCCGGTCGGAGCCGCGGAGGAGGCGCCGTTGTGAACAGGCAATTCCGGGACAACCCGGAGCGCGGTTCCGGAACAGTGCTGGCTGCGGGACTGGCGCTGGTCGTCATCATGGCGATGGCCCTGATGCTGCTGTTCGCACAGTCCGCAGTGATGGCCAGCAGGGCAGCGGCAGCGGCGGACCTCGCTGCCCTTGCCGCGGCCGATGCCCTGCGCGGGATCACGTCCGGAGACCCCTGCACGGTGGCCGCCGAGGTAGCAGCCCGCCATGAGGCGGCACTCGTCAGCTGTACGGAAGGGGCCGGTCAGACCGTCATGGTCCGAACGGAGCTGAATGCACGCATACTGGTTGGCGCCGCCACCGGTCAGGCGCGGGCCGGACCGCCGCCCTGAGCGGCTGTGGTGCTGAACGGCTCCGTGCTCGCCAGGAATTCCGCACTGCGGAGAGGCATTTCGCGCGCGTCTTTGAGGAGGACGTCGATGAGCGTGACGGCGGCAGCCTTGTCCAGCGGATTGTTCTTGTTCCCACATTTGGGGGACTGGACGCAGGACGGGCAGCCCGACTCGCATTCACACGCCTTGATGGCGTCGCGCGTCGCCGAGAGCCACACCTTTGCCTTGTCGAAGCCGCGTTCGGCAAAGCCGGCACCGCCGGGATGCCCGTCGTACACAAAGATGGTGGGCACGCCGGTGTCGGCGTGGATTGCGGTGGATACTCCGCCGATGTCCCAGCGGTCGCTGGAGGCCACGAGCGGCAGCAGGCCGATCGCTGCGTGTTCGGCGGCGTGCAGGGCCCCCGGGAACTGCGCCTCGATGAGCCCGGCGCCTGTCAGCGAACGGTTCTCCACCACAAACCAGACGGCCTTGGTGAAGAGGTCCCGGGCGCCCAGCTCCAGCGGCTCCTCGCCGAGGATTTCGTTTGAAATCAAGGCCTTGCGCTGAAAGGAAACCACCTGCGTTGTCACTTTCACATCGCCGAAGTGGACGGCGATATCGCCCCAGCGCTCAGTCCGGAGTGTTTCGAGCACTTCGATCTGGGTCACGTCCCGGGCCGTTGTGTAGTAGTCAGGGTTGGCGCGCCGGACCACCACACAGTGCTCGTCTTCGTTCAGGTCCTCCACCACATAGCTGTCGCCCTGGTGCACATAGATGGCACCCGTGTGCGCCTGGTAGTGCGTCTGGGGCGAATCCATGGTCCCGAGGAGGGAGCCGGTGTCGGCGTCAACGATGCTCACCGGTCCGCCGCCGTCGGCACGAAGGTTCACCATGGCCGCAGCGCTCTGGGAGTGCGTCCAGAACCAGCCCGCCGGCCGGCGCCGCAGATACCCTTGCGCTACCAGCCGGCCCAGCAGCTTCTCTGCTGTGCTGCCGAAAAGGCCCAGTTCGGCCACGCCCAGCGGAAGCTCCGCGGCGGCAGCGCAGAGATGGGGCCCCAGCACATAGGGATTGGACGGATCAAAGACGGTGGCCTCCACCGACACGTCGAAAATCGCCTCGGGATGGTTCACCAGGTAGGTGTCGAGCGGATCATCGCTGGCCACAAACGCGGCAATCGCATCCTGGCCCGCGCGCCCGGCCCGGCCGATCTGCTGGAACAGCGACGCCCTGGTGCCTGGCCAGCCCGCCACCAGGACGGCATCCAGCCCGGAAATGTCGATCCCCAGTTCAAGGGCGGATGTGCTGGAGACACCCAGCAGGTCGCCGGATCGGAGGGCCTTTTCCAGGGCCCGGCGTTCTTCCGGAAGGTACCCGGAACGGTAGGCGGCCACGCGTTGGGGAAGACTGGGATCCACGTCGTCCAGAAGGCGCTTGGTGATCGAAGCGATTGTCTCCGCACCGCGGCGGGACTTGATGAAGGCGATGGTCCGGATGCGGGACGAAACCAGGTTCGCCAGCAGATCGGCCGTTTCAGCAACGGCGGTGCGGCGTTCCCTGGCGCCGTTCTCGCCCTTGCGGTCGGTCAGGGCAGGCTCCCAGAAAGCCACCGTAGTGGAACCGTGCGGCGAGCAGTCCTCGGCAACGGCCCGGACCGGCGCCCCGATCAGGCGGCCGAACGATGTGCCTGGCTCAGAAGCCGTGGCCGAAGCGGCGATGAACACCGGCCCTGGATGGGTTGTCCCGGCACCGTAGTACGCGCAGATGCGGCGCAGCCGGCGCATCAGGTTGGCCACGTGCGAGCCGAACACCCCGCGGTAGCTGTGGGCCTCATCCACGATCACGTACCGCAGCCGCCGGAAGAAGCTGGCCCACCAGGCGTGATTGGGGAGGATGCCGAAGTGGAGCATGTCCGGATTCGCCAGGATGAAGTTGGCGTGGTCCCGGATCCACCGGCGGGACGCGGGGTCGGTATCGCCGTCGTACGTCTCGGCCCGTACGGTGGGCAGTTTCAGGGAACGGATGGCTGCGAGCTGGTCGGCAGCGAGTGCCTTCGTGGGGGAGAGATAGAGCGTCACGGCGCCGTCGTCGTGGATTTTTCCCGGTTCGGACAGGACGCGCAGTTCGGAGCGGTGGATGGCGTCAAGTGCCGGCAGTTGGTAGGCCAGGGACTTACCGGAGGCGGTGCCGGTGGCGATCACCACGTGCTCGCCGCCGTGGGCCAGGTTGGCGGCCTGGATCTGATGCCGGTACGGCTCGTGGATGCCCAGGGAGCCGTAAGCGGCCACGAGATCCGGGTGTGCCCACGCCGGCCACGGTTCGTGGACTGCCTGACGGGCTGGGATGGTGCGGACATGACGCAGCTGCTCCGGGTCCGGGCCTCGGCCCAGCAATGGAATCAGCGAGTCATGGGGGTTCACCCCAACATTCTTTCACCCGGGGAAAAATCACCCCACGGAAAGGTCAGCACCCTCATCGGAGGTGGACAGCAAAAGCACGCGGCAAACAGTGGACCATCCCAGGTGGGAGTACAGCTTCTGGCCGTCGATGGAGGCCAGCAGCAGGCCGTTCTCCACGTCCGGTCCGATGGCCTGCGCCGCAAGGGCCTTCATGATGAAGCTGCCCAGGCCGCGGCGCTGGAACGCGGGTTGGACCACAATCTTGTCGAACACTGCGGTCTCGCCCACCACAAAGACCCTGCCGCTCGCCGCCACCGTGTCACCCGATCGGACCACCGCGTGGTGGACGCCGTCAAGTTCGGAGGTGACCAGGTTCAGGTCGTCGTCGGAGAGCCACGGATCCTCCGTATCCTGCGTGGCCATGTCCACAATCATCATGGCCTGCGATGCGGACGTGACGTTCAGCCCGTGTTTTTGGGCCAGCGCCGTGAAACGGGCAACGTCGTTGGTGAGGATAGTCAGGACCCTCGGCGGTGCCTCGGCAGTCTTCGCAGCCAGGGCCGCGAACTCGTCAGCGGAGGGGTCGTGGGCGAAGTATTCCCAATCCCCGGTGGTGTCAGCCCGCAGTGCGGCGGGGAATCGGCCCTCAACTGTTGTCTGGTAACCGCGGCAGCCGGCCCAGCCAGCTACCCAGACTTCAAGAAGGCGTGTGATGTCTTCAACCAAGGCGTCCGGACTCATGTCATGAGAGTATTCCAGCCCCGACACAAGCAACAGGGGTAGGGTGCCCCCGATGTGACTTGCTTATGCAATCGTGACAGGACAAGACTGACGGCATGCCCGCCGCCAAGGCACCGTCCAAGATCACCTTCCGCGGTCCCTTCTGGTTTGTGTCGCCTTAATGGTGGCCATGGTGGGCGGCGCCAGGTATTGGGAGACGGCCACGGGCGTGGCTTACTGGGTCTGGCTTGCCGGCGGGCTCGTCCCGCTGGCGGCCGGCGCACTGATCTACCGGAAGTCGAAGCGCCCGCTGGACTTTCTGGGATCATGCCCTCAACAATGGCGCTGATGCTTTCGCGGCCACCGGACGCCGTGACGGCCACCGCGGTGCCGTTCGCCGTCGTCGTCCTGGGCTACCGGGCGGCTGAAACCGCCCTGAACAGGCGCGACGCCGCCATCGCAGCGGGCCAACCTTAGCCCCGGCCACCGGGCGGGCCCGGTGCCCGGCAACCCAGTACCCTTAAATACGTGGCTTTGAACCGAATTGTGCTCTTTTACGGCTTTACCCCCATCGCTGATCCGGACGCGGTGCGGCTCTGGCAGCGTGCCCTGTGCGAAAAACTCGGGCTGACCGGACGCATCCTCCTTTCCAAGGACGGCATCAACGCCACGGTGGGCGGCGAGATCGGCGCCGTCAAGCAATACGTGAAGACCACACGCGAATACAAGGGATTCCACGGCATCGACGTGAAATGGTCCGACGGCGGCGCGGAGGACTTCCCGCGGCTGAGCGTTAAGGTCCGGGACGAGATCGTCTCCTTCGGCGCGCCCGGCGAACTCAAGGTGGATGAGCACGGCGTGGTGGGCGGCGGCACCCACCTGAAGCCCGAGGAACTGCACGAACTGGTGGAGGCCACCAAACAGGTCGGCGAGGACGTGGTGTTCTTCGACGGCCGCAACGCCTTCGAGGCCCAGATCGGCAAGTTCAAGGACGCGATCGTCCCTGACGTTGCCACTACCCACGATTTCATCAAGGAGCTCGACTCCGGCAAGTACGACGCCCTCAAGGACAAACCGGTGGTCACCTATTGCACCGGCGGCATCCGCTGCGAGGTGCTCTCCAGCCTGATGGTGAACCGCGGTTTCAAACAGGTGTACCAGCTCGACGGCGGGATCGTCCGCTACGGCGAAACGTTCAAGGACCAGGGCCTCTGGGAAGGCTCGCTCTACGTGTTCGACAAGCGCATGCACCTGGAATTCAGTGAGGACGCCAAGACCATCGGTGAATGCGTCCGCTGTGCCGCGCCCACCAGCAAGTTCGAGAACTGTTCCAACCCGAGCTGCCGCACGCTGACCTTGTATTGCGCTGAGTGTGCCGCCAGCCCGGAGACGCTGCGCTGCCCCGAAGGCTGCGCGGCCTGAGTTGCGTGGCAGGCACAACAGCTCAAAGCCGGGCCAACCGGTACGCGAAATTGGCAGGGGACTGCGCTTCGACCTGGAAATGCAGCACCGTTTCCTTGGACAGGTAGATCACGCTTTCGCGCCGTGATCCGCAGCGCAGGCTGAGGTCCACCATGGTGAATTCGTCATTGCGGACTTTGAAGTCGACGCGCCGCTGGCTGCGGCACACCAGCACCAGGACGTAGGTTCCGGTGGGGAGGGGTGCCGTCGCGTCCGTACGGACTTCCTCCGCGCGCAACAGGCCGAACGTCCTGTGCGCCACCTGCAGGCCGGGCCCCACCTGGGACTCCGTCAGCCAGGCCTCCATTTCAGCCTCGCTGACGGGATCGTTCCGCCACAGCTCAGCCTGCGGCCCCGACTCGGTCACCTCCGGCGCGGCCGGGGCCCCGGTGGGACGCCACCCTTCGTCGTACGTGTATTCACATCCGGCGAGCGCAGTTCCGGCCACGAGGGCGCCCGCCGTCCAGAGTACGACGGCGGCCCTCACCCGGGTGCGCACGGAGACTGACCGGGACGGGCAAGCGCCCGGACGAAGTACCGCCCTGCGGGGCGGCGGCGCCCCCTGCGTTGCGGGCATACTCCGACTCTATGCCCGGCAGGGACCCCAATCCAGAGCCTCGGGCATCACCCGTCCGGCGGTCAGCTGCACGGTGGATCCGACGGGACTAACCCGCGGTGACCAATTGGTAGGCGTAGATCAGCGGCGCGTCGACGCTGGAGGCGCTGAGCTCCAGCGGTCCGGATTCCGGGAGTGTGATTTTGCGGGACTCCGGCGTGCCGTAGCAGGCGGCCCCGAGGTCGGCCAGTTCCTTGCCGCCGGACCGCACTGCGAGGAAGGCCTTGCCGCCGCCTTCGCAGACGAGTGTCAGCGTGTACGTGCCTGCCGGCACGTTCTCCGTATGGTCAATGGGTTGGGCGTTGAGAATCTTGCCGGAATCCTCGGCAACAACGCCGCTGGCCGACGGCAGTGCCGTGGCTTTCCATGCCGGCACATCGGCGTTCTCCACCGAAAGCTGCTGCGCGCAGGCAGAGAGGCCCAGGAGGACAGCTGCGGCAGCCACAGCGGAGAGGGCGCGCGGAAAGGACGAAGGAATAACAGCCATGCTTCCAACTTACCCGGCTCCATCTGTGCTCCGTGATTCGGTGTCTTGACCTTGACGCTACGTCAACATTTATCGTTGAAGCATCAGCCGGACCGGAACGTCCGGACCATCCCGCAAACAGGCAGGAAGGAGGAATACATGGACTGGTCCATCCAGGACATCGCCCGGATCGCAGGGACCACCAGCAGGACGCTACGGCACTATGACGACATCGGCCTGCTCAAGCCCAGCCGCACCGGCCACAACGGTTACCGCTACTACAACCAGGCGGCGCTGGTGCAGCTCCAGCGCATCCTGCTCCTGCGCGGGCTGGGGCTGGGCCTGCCGGTGATCAGCCAGGTGCTCGACGACGAAACGGACGCCGCCCAGGCCCTCACCGGGCATCTCGAATGGCTCAAGCAGGAACAGGACAGGCTGGCGCGGCAGATCGCGTCGGTCACACAAACCATCGAAGCAGTGAAAGGAGGTGGCGAAATCATGGCAGAGGACATGTTCAACGGTTTCGACCACACGCAGTACAAGGACGAAGTGGAGGAACGCTGGGGCAAGGACGCCTACGCGAAGGGGGATTCGTGGTGGCGCGGCATGAGCACCGAGGAGAAGGCCGCGTGGAAGCAGCGC
The DNA here is from genome assembly GCF_006517235.1 of Pseudarthrobacter sp. NIBRBAC000502772. Lineage (NCBI taxonomy): Bacteria > Bacillati > Actinomycetota > Actinomycetes > Micrococcales > Micrococcaceae > Pseudarthrobacter > Pseudarthrobacter sp. NIBRBAC000502772. The sequence continues at coordinate 4,419,685 of NZ_CP041188.1, read as the reverse complement.
TCGCAGAAGCTCGGCGAGGACTGGATCGCAGCCGCCACGGCGGGTATCGCACCGGACAGCGCGGAGGCCCAGGACATCGCGAGGCGGCACGTCGAATGGCTGACCGGCATCCCGGGCACCCCGGCGTCGGACGCCCGCGGCCAGGCTGACCGCAGGGGCAACGCTGACGTCAAGGCATACGTCACCGGGCTCGGCGAAATGTACGTCGCTGACCCCCGCTTCGCGAAGAACTACGGCGGCGCGGAGGGCGCCGGCTTCGTCCGGGATGCCCTGAAGATCTACGCGGCGGAGAACCTGTAGCCCGTCAGGAGGAAGCGTGCCCGCCAATAGACTTGGGCGGTGACTGATTCCACGCTTTTCCTGGCCGGCAACACCCCCGATGCCCCGCGCAGCGACCTCCCCGGGCTGCTGACGGCGCTCGCCGCGGACCTGCGCCGGGTGGATTACACGCTCGACGGCGTGGCGGGGCTGCTGGGCGAGTCAGCCTACCGCGCGCTGAACCGGGACCAGATCATCCCGGCGCTGCTGGCCACCGAAAGCGCCCTTCAGATTGATGCGGCAGAGGGTGCGCCTGCGCACGGTGAGAAGACGACGGCGGCGCTCGCCGCCGTCGTCCGTCTCTGGCTCCTGGCGGAACCGCAAACACGGGAAACGCTCGACGCCGCCCTGCCGGGAATCCGGGCCGACGGCCTGATCGAGCTGGGGCTGCTCGAGCCCGTGCCCGGCCCAGATCGGCCCGGCCCAGATCGGCCCGGCCCCGAGCTGACCGCCGCCGATCAGCCGGCGCAGGACTTGCAGGCCAAGGCGGACCTGCGGCCGTACGGCTGGGGCGCCAATGAGGACGGCAGCGGCGGCGCCGAGCTCTGGGTGGCCAGCGACCTCGCCGCGCACCAGCAGGCCGGCATGCTGCGGCACGACCACGTGCTGGGGATCGGGCAGGCGTCCACCACGCTGGTGCAGACCACCGTCCGCCGCCACGTCGCCAAGGCCCTGGACCTGGGCACGGGCTGCGGCATCCAGTCCTTCCACCTCCTGCACCATGCCGAGCACGTGACGGCAACGGACATCTCGGAGCGGGCGCTGGCTTTCACACGGTTCAACCTCCTCCTTAATGCCGAGGCCCTGCACCTGGACCCGGACAGGCTGGAGGACCGGGTCAGCCTTCGGCTGGGGTCGCTCCTGGGGCCGGTGGCGGGGGAGGAATTCGAACTGGTGGTGTCCAACCCGCCGTTCGTCATCACCCCGCGGACCCTGGGCGAAGCCGCGTCCGGGCAGTTCACCTACCGTGACGGCGGCCTGCCCGGCGATGACATTGTGTCCTCGCTCGTGGCGGCGCTGCCCGGTGCCCTGGCCCCGGGCGGCACCGCGCAGCTGCTGGGCAACTGGGAAATTCCCGCGGGGACCGAGTGGTACGTACGGCCCAAGAGCTGGATCGGTCCGGAAGCGGATGCCTGGTTCATCCAGCGCGAGCAGGTGGGCCCGGAGCAGTACGCCGAAACGTGGCTGCAGGACGCGTCCGAATCCCGCGACCGGAAGCATTACCGGGATGCCTACGCCGCCTACCTGGCGGACTTCGCTTCCCGGAACGTGGCGGGGATCGGCTTCGGGATGATCTGGCTGCGCCGGCCGCTGTCGGAATCCGGCGCCGCCTCCATCAGCCGTTTCGAGGAAATCACGTACCCCATTGAGCAGCCCATCGGGCCTCACCTGGGCGCCGCCGTCGAGCGTTCCGACTGGCTGGCCGCCAACAGCCTGGCGGACGCGCACCTGCTCGTGGCGGACGACGTCACCGAGGAACGCCATCAGCGCCCCGGCGCCGAACACCCCGGCGTGATCCTGCTGCGCCAGGGTGCGGGCCTGCGCCGGACCAACCTGCTCAGCACCGAACTCGCCGGATTTGTCTCCGCCTGCGACGGTGACCTCTCCGTCGGCCAGATCATCGGAGCCCTTGCTGCGCTGCTCGGCGGGAGCCTAGCCGGGGAGGACGGGTTCGACGGCGACGCGTTCCGGACCAGGCTGCTCGACGACGTCGCGAACCTGGTCAGCGACGGTTTCCTGGTTCCTTCCGAGCCTGCTGAATAGCGGTTTTCCGGGCCCCGGAACACCCCAAGTCGGCGTCCCGGATGTGCCTGATGAGTCAACGGGTTTTCCACATGAATGCGCACTATTGTCCAAAATATGGTGAACTAGGCCAATATGGGCTCATCTGCCCGAGCAACCTTTTTCTGTAGGAGCACCGTGCCAAGCAAGGCCAAAACAGGCAAGAAACTCGTGATTGTGGAGTCTCCGGCCAAGAGCAAGACCATCGCCAAGTACCTCGGCGAGGGCTTCATCGTAGAGGCCTCCATTGGTCACATCCGCGACCTGCCGCAGCCGTCTGAGCTTCCTGCAGAACTGAAGAAAACCTCGGTGGGCAAGTTCGCCGTCGACATCGAAAACGACTTCAAACCGTATTACGTGGTGTCCGCGGACAAGCGGAAAAAGGTCACCGAGCTGAAGGCCGCGCTCAAGGATGCCGACGCCCTCTATCTCGCAACCGATGGGGACCGCGAGGGCGAGGCCATCGCGTGGCACCTGCTGGAAGTGCTCAAGCCCAAGGTCCCGGTGTACCGGATGACGTTCGGCGAAATCACCAAGGAAGCCATCCACCGCGCCATGGACAACCTGCGCGATGTTGATACGGCCCTGGTGGACGCGCAGGAAACCCGCCGCGTCCTTGACCGCCTCTACGGCTACGAGATTTCCCCCGTGCTCTGGCGCAAGGTTGCCCGCGGACTGTCCGCCGGCCGCGTGCAGTCTGTGGTCACGCGCATGGTGGTGGACCGTGAACGCGAACGCATGGCCTTCAAGGCCGCCTCGTACTGGGACCTCACGGGCCAGTTCGGCGCCGGTGCCGGTTCGTTCAAGGCGAAACTCGCTGCGGTTGACGGGGCCAAGGTCGCTTCGGGCCGGGACTTCAACGACGACGGCGTCCTCACCTCGCGCAATGCGGCGCACCTCAACGAGGAACTCGCCACGTCACTGGCCGCAGGTCTCCAGGATGCGGACTTCCGCGTCCGGTCCGTGGACACCAAGCCGTACACACGCCGTCCGGCCGCGCCGTTCACCACGTCCACGCTGCAGCAGGAGGCCGGCCGCAAGCTCCGCTTCTCCTCAAAGAGCACCATGCAGGTGGCCCAGCGGCTGTACGAAAACGGCTACATCACCTATATGCGTACCGACTCCTCGGCGCTGAGCGACGAAGCCGTCACGGCCGCCCGCCGCCAGGCCTCCGAGCTGTACGGCCCGGAGTACATCCCGGCGTCGCCCCGCGTCTACACCAGCAAGGCTGCGAACGCGCAGGAAGCCCACGAGGCCATCCGCCCCGCCGGCGACTCCTTCCGCACGCCGGCGCAGGTGGCCAAGCAGCTCTCCGGCGACGAGTTCCGCCTGTACGAACTGATCTGGAAGCGCACCGTCGCATCCCAGATGGGTGACGCCAAGGGCTCGACGGCGACCATCCGCCTGGGTGCCGTGGCCACCGATGGCCGGGACGCCGAGTTCTCCGCCTCCGGTACCGTCATCACGTTCCCGGGCTTCCTGGCCGCCTATGAAGAAGGCAAGGACGAAAGCCGCGGGGACGACGACTCCGACGAAGCCCGGCGGCTGCCGAACGTGGCCAAGGACGATGCCCTCACGGCGTCGGACATTGTTGCCGTGGGCCACGAGACCTCGCCGCCTCCGCGCTTCACCGAAGCTTCGCTGACGGCCGAGCTGGAAAAGAAGGGCATCGGCCGCCCGTCAACCTATGCCTCCACCATTTCCACCATCCAGGACCGCGGCTACGTCCGGAAGCAGGGTTCCGCGCTGGTGCCCAGCTGGATCGCGTTCTCCGTGATCCGCCTGCTTGAGCAGCACTTCACGGACTATGTGGACTACGAGTTCACGGCGGACATGGAAGGCGACCTAGATAAGATCGCCAACGGCCAGGCCGTTGGGTCTGCTTGGCTCAAGCACTTCTACTACGGTGAAGACTCCGATCCGGGCTTGCTCAGCATCGTGAACAACCTGGGCGAGATCGACGCCCGGGAAATCAACTCCATTCCCATCACGGATGAGATCACGCTGCGGGTGGGCAAGTTCGGCCCGTACCTGGAAAGCTCCGCTGCCACGGTGGACGCCAAGACCGGTGAAATCGTGGAGAACTCCCGCGCCAACGTCCCCGAGGACCTGGCGCCGGACGAACTGACGGCGGCGAAGGCCATCGAACTGATGGAAACGGCTGCGCCGGAAGAACGCGTACTGGGCGACGACCCCCACACCGGGCACAGCGTTGTCGCCAAGAACGGCCGCTACGGCGCCTACGTCACGGAAGTCATCCCGGAGATGACCGAGGAACAGCTGGCCAACCAGCCCGTGGAGTACTACAAGAACGGCAAGCCGAAGCCGCCGAAAAAGCCCGTCAAGGCCAAGCCGCGCACCGGTTCGCTGTTCGCGTCCATGACTGTGGATTCCGTGACCCTGGACGAAGCGCTGCAGCTGATGAGCCTGCCCCGCGCCCTGGGTGAGGACGCCGAAGGCAACCTCATCACGGTGCAGAACGGCCGCTTCGGTCCGTACCTGAAGAAGGGCACGGACTCCCGCTCCATCGGAACCGAAGAGGAAATCTTCACCATCACGCTGGAGCAGGCACTGGAGATCTACTCCCAGCCCAAGCAGCGCGGTGCCCGTGCCGCGGTGGCCCCGCTGGCCGAGTTCGGACCGGACCCCGTTTCCGAGAAGAACATCGTGGTGAAGGAAGGCCGCTTCGGCCCGTACATCACCGACGGCATCACCAACATCACCGTCCCGCGGTCCACGTCGCTGGAGGAACTGACCCGCGAACAGGCCATTGAACTGCTCGCCGAGAAGCGGGCCAAGGGTCCGGTCAAGCGCGCCACAACGGCCCGCAAGCCCCCGGCCAAGAAGAAGGCTCCAGCCAAGAAGTAACTCAGGGCCGGGATGGCAGAAATCCTCGGCGTGCTCGCTCGTTCCTCGCTTAGACGCACGCTGCCGGATTCCTCCCATCCCGGCCCGTGTGTCATCCTCGGAATTGCGGTGGCGGGCACAACGTGGTCGAGTAGATACATGACTGAACAGCCCGGCACAGCCGATCTCACGCCGCTCAACGAACTCGAAGAGAAGCTTGCCCTGGGCGGCCAGCCTGAGGGCAGCCCGGTGGACGTCATCCTGTCCTTCCTCAACAGCGAGGTCTACGTCATCAGCACCGACGGGATCGAGGGGGAGGATTCCCAGGTGGAGCCGCTGGTATTGGCGAACGCCGACGGCGAGCCCGTCCTTGCGGTGTTCTCGCACCCAAGCCGCGTTGACGAGCAGTATCTTGAGGCGGCCCCGAACGTCCTGGGGACCCAGGGTGCAGCCATCATCGCCAACATTGGCGAGGAATTGGGCATGGTGATCAACCCCGGCGCTGCGTACGGGTTTGAGATCAACCCCGAGGGCGTCGCCAACATCAAGCGCGACTTCAAGCGGGCAGATGAGCTTCCCGACGGCGCACCCGAGGACACCTCCGCAAACTGACATCTTAAGTGCAGGTTGTGAGTGAGGGCCCGGGCGGGGGAATAATGGCAGGATGCGGCTAGGCGTCCTTGATATCGGGTCAAACACTGTCCACCTTCTCCTGGTGGATGCCCACCCTGGCGCGCGTCCGGTGCCTTTCGCGTCGCACAAACGGCCCATATCCCTGGTCCAATACCTGGATACCGACGGCAACATCACCGACGAAGGGCAGCACGAGCTGACCGAATTCGTCCTTGAAGCCTGGGAGTTTGCCGCCAGGCACAAAGCGGACGACCTTCTGGCTTTCTGTACGTCTGCCATCCGTGAAGCCACTAACGGCCCTGCCGTGCTGGCCCGGGTCAAGCACGAAACCACTGTCACCCTGCAGGAACTGACCGGCAGCGAAGAAGCCTCCATGACATTCTTCGCCGTCCGCCGCTGGTACGGCTGGGGTGCGGGACCGATCCTGAACCTGGACATCGGCGGCGGCTCCTTCGAAATGGCCTTCGGGCAGGACGAACTGCCCGAAGTGGCCACTTCGGTGCCGCTGGGCGCCAGCCGCCTGACCCGCGACTGGCTGGCTGAGGACCCGCCTTCCGCCAAGAGCGTCAAAGAGCTGCGCCGCTACATCCGGGCCACCCTGGCCCCGGCGGTCAGGCAGTTCGACGGCCTGGGCCGCGCCAACGTTGTGGCTGGAACCTCCAAGACCTTCCGGTCGCTCGCCAGGGTCGCCGGAGCAGCCCCGAGCGCCGCAGGGCCCTACGTGAAGCGCACACTTAACGCCACTGATCTGGGCGTGTGGGCGCAGCGCATTTCAGCCATGAAGTCCGAGGACCGGCTCTTTCTGCCCGGCGTGTCCGAGGCCCGCGCGCACCAGCTGCTCGCCGGGGCTCTGGTGGCCGAGGCTGCCTTGGAAATGTTCAAGTTCAAGAAGATCAGGATCTGCCCGTGGGCGCTGCGTGAAGGGCTGATCCTGCGCCGGCTCGACCAACTGGTCTTCGCCGGTCCGCTGGATCCGGCCCCGCATATCATGGAGCCCGCCGCGGCACGCCAGACGATCGAGGCTTCGCCCGCGTAAGGCCCGCCGCGGCTTGAAAACAGCGTTAATGCGAAAGCGCCGGCGTCCACAGCAGGAAAATGGGGGAAAACCTGCTGCAAACCACCGGCGCCTCGGGCAAACATCCCCATGCTTGCCGCATCACTCGCACCCTCAATGAGGTAATAACTACGTTAGGCGGCGAAGTTGTGTGCAAGCTGCAGCGAACATGGGAGTCGGCTGTGAATCGATTTCGGCGGGTTCCCGGTTTTTCCGATTCGTTCCATTTCTGCAGCGGCCCACCCGAACTGCAATGATGGAGGCATGAGCAACCGAATCGCCTTCCTGGGCTGTGGATCCATGAACGAAGCCATCCTGTCCGGCCTCCTGGCCGCCGGGACGGACCCCGCCGACGTCATAGCCACAGTCAGGCGTGCGGAACGCGCCGAGGAGCTGGCTTTGCGCCACCACGGCATCACGGCCGTCGCTGGCGAAGAGGAACCGGACAACAACAAAGACGCGGCCAAGGGCTCCAAGGTGGTGATCCTTGGCGTCAAACCCGTGGGCATCGTCGACCTTGCCCGCGAAATCAGCGGCTCCCTGTCGCCGAACGCCATTGTTGTCAGCGTGGCCGCAGCCGTGTCGCTGGCGCAACTGGAAGCTGCACTGCCTCCCGGACAGCCGGTGATCCGCGCTATGCCGAACACCCCTGCCAAGCTGGGCCGCGGCGTCGTGTCCGTCTCACCCGGAACCAACTGCACGCCGGAACAGCTCCAGACCGTCAAGGACATCCTTCGGGCCACTGGCACCGTGGTGGAGGTGCGCGAGGATCAGGTGGATGCGTTGTCGGCCATCAGCGGCTCGGGTCCCGCCTACGCGTTCTACCTGGCCGAGGCCATGGCGGCTGCCGGCGTCGAGCTGGGCCTGGATCCCGAGTTGTCGCTGCTCCTGGCGCGGGAGACGGTCGCAGGCGCGGGCTTCATGCTGGCCGAGCCGGGTGCCGATCCCTCGGCCCTGCGCAAGGGAGTGACCAGCCCCAACGGCACCACCGAACGGGCCATCGCCACCTTCGACGACCGGGGCATACCTGCCATCATCGCCGCCGGCGCCCGCGCCGCAGCGGACCGCTCCGCAGAGATCACCAGGCAGCTCGGCTAGTCCCCACCCGCTCCCTAACCTCGCAAGTCCCCACCCACCCGCAATTACGGCCGGGCGGCGAACCGTTCCAGCAGGTCCACGTGCCCGGACACGATCAGCATGTCGCGGGCGGACACCTTGGTCTCAGGGCGGGCGTAGGTGAAGTCCTCGCCGGGCGACTTCACACCCACAATCGTCACGCCGTACTTGGAACGCACCTTGGACTCATCCAGCGTGAAGCCCACCGTCTCGCGCGGCGGGTACATTTTCACGATGGCGAAATCGTCGTCGAACTCGATGAAGTCCAGCATGCGGCCGGAGACCAGGTGCGCGGCGCGGACTCCGGCGTCGGCCTCGGGATAGATCACGTGGTTCGCGCCGATCCTGGTGAGGATCTTGCCGTGAGACGGCGTGATGGCCTTGACCCAGAGGTGCTCGATGCCCAGGTCCACCAGGTTCACGGTGATCAGCACGGAGGACTCGATCGAGGTGCCCACGCCACAAACGGCGGAGCTGAACTCCTGGGCGCCGAGCTGGCGCAGCGCATCGATGTTGGTCGCGTCGGCCTCCACCACGTGTGTGAGGAGCGGCGCCCACTTCTGGACCAGGTTCCGGTCGCGTTCGATCGCCAGCACCTCGCGGCCCTGTTTCACGAGCTGCTCGGCAGTGGACGAGCCGAAGCGGCCCAGCCCGATCACCAGCACCGGCGCGTTGTGGGCGGGGCGGTTGGGCGCGCCTGAGGAATTAGCCAATGATGGGCCTCTCTTCCGGGTAGTGGTACAGCTGGCTGCGCTGGCGCAGGGCCAGGCCGGCGGCAAGGGTGACGGTACCCACGCGGCCAGCGAACATCAGGACGGTAAGGACATAAACGCCCGAGGGCGGCAGTTCGGCACTGAGGTTTGTGCTCAGTCCCACGGTGGCAAAGGCTGAAATGGTTTCGAACAGCACGCGGTCCAGGGATGCGCCGCTGATCTGCAGGAGCAGGAATGCCGAGACGGAGACCAGCGTGGCGCCGGCGACGATCACTGAGATGGCCACGCGCATGGTGCCCTGGGGAATGGTCCTGCCGTACACCTTCACGTCGGAGTCGCCGCGGGCCTCCGCGACGATGGCGAGGAACATGACGGCGATGGTGGTCACCTTGATGCCGCCCGCCGTCGACGCCGAACCGCCGCCGGCGAACATGAGGGCGTCGGTGAGCAGCATGGTGGTGGATTCCATGTGGTTTTGCTCCACCAGGTTGAACCCGCCCGAGCGGGTCATGACGGAGGCGAAGAGGGAGTGCGTGATCTTGTCGCCGAGGTCCATGTGGCCGATGGTCCGCACGTTGTCCCACTCCATCAGTGCCCACAGGACCGTGCCGGCGGCCAGCAGGATGAAGGACACCTGGATGGTCAGCTTGGTGTGGAGATTCCACTTCTTCCAGTTGAGCCCGTTCTGCTGCAGGACCATCACCACGGGGAAGCCCAGGCTGCCGAGGAACACACCGAGCATCAGCGGGATGAGGATCCACAGGTCGGTCTCGTAGGGCACAATACCGTCCGAATGCGGGGTGAAGCCGGCGTTGTTGAAGGAGGAAATTGCGTAGAAGACGCCATGCCACACCGACTGCCAGAAGGGCTCGCCCAACGTCATGAACCGGGGGATGAGCGCGAGCGCCAGGACACCCTCGATCACTACGGAGGTCACGATGACGATCCGCAGCAGCGTACCCACTTCACCGAGCCGGCCGGCGTTATTCATGGCTTCCTGCGCGATGAGCTTGCCGCGGACGCCAAGTTTCTTGCTCACCATGAGGGCCAGCAGCGACGCGAGCGTGAGGGTTCCCAAACCGCCCACAAAGATGCCGATCAGGATGACCAGCTGGCCAAAGAATGACCAGTGCACCGCCGTCGAAACAACCGTCAGGCCGGTCACGCAGACCGCGGACACCGCCGTGAACAGTGCCTGGTGTATCGGAGTGGCTGTGCCGGTGGCGGAGGAGACGGGCAGTGAGAGGATGAACGTGAAGACTAGGCAGACCACCCCGAAGGCGCTCAGGGCAAGCCGGGCGGGCGACGTATTGGCAATATCGTCAACGAAGTCGCGTACGCGGGTGAAGATCCAGAGACCTTCACGCTCCGGTGCGGCGGGGTGCCAGCTGGCCGGGTTCCGGGGCCTCGACTGGCGTTGCGTCATGGGGGGCTTTTCCTCGGTTGAAACTGTTTCCTCCAGTAGTAAACCACTAATGCCCGCGTAATGGCCGGGCTGGGGCAGTGCGTCCTCCGGTAGCCTGTCATTGATGACATTCCTGCCCGGTCTCAGCCAGCCCGCGCCACCAACGATGGTGGTGTGGAATTCGGCCATGGCGGCCTACAATTTTGGTCCCGGCCACCCCATGGCTCCGGCGCGGCTGGACCTGACGGCCCGGCTTTCCCGCAGCCTCGGCCTGCTGGACCTTGCGCATGTGTCCGTGGAGGCCCCGGAGGTTGCGTCCGATGCCGAACTGGAGACCGTGCACTCGCCTGAGTTTGTGGCTGCGGTCCGCCGGGTCAGCGACGACCCGGCCTCGCCGGATGAAGCCCACGGGCTGGGCACCGACGACGATCCTGCCTTCGCCGGCATGCACGACGCCGCCGCGAGGCTTGCAGGGGGATCGCTGGCCGCTGCGTCCGCCATCCTGGACGGATCCGCGCTCCACGCCGTGAACTTCGGAGGGGGCCTGCACCACGCCGCCCGTGACCGCGCCAGCGGCTTCTGCATCTACAACGACTCCGCCCTGGCCGTCCAGAGACTGCTCGACGGCGGCATCCGCCGTGTGGCGTACATCGACGTCGATGCGCACCATGGGGACGGGACGGAAAGTATCTTCTGGGACGACCCCCGGGTCCTGACCATTTCGCTGCATGAAAGCGGACTCACGCTTTTCCCCGGGACCGGTTTCGCGAACGAGATCGGCGGTCCGCAGGCTGAGGGCAGCGCCGTCAATGTTGCCTTGCCGTCGGGCACCGGCGACGCCGGCTGGCTGCGGGCATTCCACGCCGTGGTGCCGCAGCTCGTGGGCGCGTTCCAGCCCGAAGTCATCGTCAGCCAGCACGGCTGCGACTCGCACCGGCGTGACCCTCTGGCCCATCTGAACATCAGCGTGGACGGCCAGCGCGAGGCGGCCACCGCCGTCGGGAATCTCGCCGCCCGGCACTGCGAGGGCCGCTGGATCGCCACCGGCGGCGGCGGGTACAGCGTCACCGACGTTGTGCCGCGCTCCTGGAGCCACCTGATCGCCATCGCCGCCGGGCGCCCCGTTCCGCTCCAGACCCCGGTGCCGGAGGACTGGCGCGCGTATGTTTCGGAGAAGTTCGGCATGGACACACCGGGCCTGATGGGCGATGACGTGGAGCTCTGGTGGCGGTCCTGGGAAGTGGGCTTTGACCCCAACGACGCCGTGGACCGCACCGTGATGGCCACCCGCAAAGCCGTTTTCCCGCTGCACGGCCTTGATCCCTGGTTCGACTGATCCTTCTTCAACCCACGCGGGGCGGTCACGGGCGAAATAGTTGATGCCCGGCGGCGTATATGTCGCTAGGGTGGGAGTCATGGTGACAGACGACGTATTTGCCGTCATTGCGGAAGCAACCCGGCGCGACATTTTGGTATCCCTGCGCGCCGGGGACAAGGCAGTGGGTGAGCTCGTGGAAGAACTTTCCGCAAGCCAGCCCACCATTTCCAAGCACCTGAAAGTCCTCCGTGAGGCGCAGCTGGTCAGCATGCGGGCGCAGGGCCAGAAGCGCTATTACGCGCTGAACCCCAAACCGCTGGAGGGGATCGTCAGCTGGCTGGAGACGTTCGACGTCGGCCCGGCGGCCGCCGTCGCCAAGCCACCTCGCGCGGAGGCGGACGCCGGCACGGAGCCGCCCGTGGCTACCCCGCTGTCGGACAACGTGGCCGTTGCCGCCGTCCTCGAGCGCCCGGGCGCCGAACTGAGCCCCGCCGTCGTGATTCCCGGCGGCACCGTGGCCCCGCTCAGCGACGACACCGTCCCGCAGCAGATCGGCCGCACCGTGGGCCGCGCCGCCACGAAGGCCGCGGACCTGCTGGCCAACCTCCCGAATCTCCCCAAGTTCGGCCGCAAAAAGTAGCCCCCGCCCGGTGGTTGAGCCTGTCGAAACCTGGATCTCGCTCCCCAGCCGCTCCCTCACCTCGCAAGCTCGGTCAGGGAACCCGGCGGCCGTGGGCCCGGCTCGATCACCGGATCACCGGGCTACTTGTTGAGCAGGTGCACGTGGTCCGGGGTCAGCTCGGAGATCTTGCTGACGCCCAGCAGCGCCATGGTGCGGGCCATGTCCTTCTCAAGGATCTGCAGGGTGCGGTCCACGCCCGCCCTGCCGCCGGCCATGAGGCCGTACAGGTACGCGCGGCCGATCAGCGTGAAGTCCGCGCCCAGGGCCAGCGCGGCAATGATGTCGGCGCCGCTCATGATGCCTGTGTCCAGCATGATGGCCGCGTCCGAGTTGTCCTTGGTGAACGCTTCCTTGACGCCCGGCAGCAGGTGGAACGGGATGGGCGCGCGGTCCAGCTGGCGGCCGCCGTGGTTGGAGAGCACCACGCCGTCGGCGCCGTGGTCCACCACCTTGCGGGCGTCTTCAACGGTCTGGATGCCCTTGACCACCAGCTTGCCCTTCCAGGTTTCGCGCAGCCAGTCCAGGTCCTCGAACGTCAGGGTGGGGTCGAACATCGAGTTGATGAGGTCGGCCACGGTTCCGGTGTAGCGGGACAGCGAGGCGAAGGTCAGCGGCTCGTGCGTGAGGAAGTTAAACCACCAGGCCGGGCGGTAGGAGGCATCCAGCACGGTCTTGATAGTCAGTGCCGGCGGGATGGTCATGCCGTTGCGGACGTCGCGGAGGCGGGCGCCGGCGACGGCGGTGTCCACGGTGACCATCAGGGTGTCGTTGCCGGCCTTGGCGGCGCGCTCGATCAGTTCCAGCGAGCGGTCGCGGTCCGTCCACAGATACAGCTGGAACCAGTTGCGGCCGTTCGGGGCGGCGGCGGCAACGTCCTCGATGGACGCGGTGCCCATGGTGGAAAGGGTGTACGGAATGCCGGCGGCCTCTGCTGCCTGCGAGCCGGCGTATTCACCTTCGGACTGCATCATGCGGGTGAAGCCGGTGGGGGCGATGCCCACGGGAAGCCGGGACGGCTTGCCCAGGATGTTGGTGCTGAGGTCGATGCTGGAGACGTTGCGCAGGATGCCGGGCCGGAACTCGATGTCCAGGAAGGCCTCGCGGGCGCGGCGCAGGGTGATCTCGCCCTCGGCGGCGCCGTCCGTGTAGTCGAACGGGGCCTGCGGGGTGCGTCGCTTGGCCATGTCCCGCAGGTCCCAGATGGTGCTGGCGCGCTTCAGCCGGGCTTCCTTGCTGAACTCGGGCTTCTTGAACTGCATCAGCGGGGCCAGGTCCGAGTACTTGGGGATGCGGCGCTTCAGCGCGGCCGGCACCGCCGAAGCTGCAGGCCTAGGCGCCGTGGCGGCCGGGACGTCCGTGGCATCCGGGGCCGGCGTGACCTCGGGGTTGTTCGGCTGGATGGTGTGGGTCATGGCTGCCTCCGTTGGTGGGCCTGGCGCAGGGGATCGGCTGTGGTCTAACCACACTCTAGGCCATGTGGTCCAACCACATCAACTACGATAGCGGTATGCGTACGCACCAACTTGTCCTGACCTGGATCGAAAAGCAGCTCTCCGACGGACAGCTGAGCGTGGGCGGACGCCTGCCCGGGGAACGGACGCTCGCCGAGCAGCTGGCGGTTTCCAGGACGTCGGTGCGCGAGGCCATCCGCATCCTGGAGGCCATGGGCGTGGTCCGGGCCGGGGTTGGCTCCGGCCCAGAAGCGGGGACGGTGGTGATTTCGGATCCGACGGCGGCGCTCGGCTCCGCATTGCGGCTCCACGTTGCCACGCAGCATCTGCCCGTGTCCGACATCGTGGAAACGCGCATCCTGCTGGAGACCTGGGCGGCTGCCCGGGCCAAGCCCGATGCTCCGGAGCTGGACCTGGCCGCCACGCTCCTGGGCGAGATGGACGCCGTCGAACGCGTTGCCCGGACGGCGGATGACTTCCTGGCGCTGGATATCCGGTTCCATCTGGCCCTCGCGGACGCCGCCGGCAATGCCGTGGTCAGCGCCATGATGGGCTCGCTGCGCGAATCCATCCAGGGCTACACCGCCCGGTTTACGGCCAATCTCCCGGACTGGGATGCCACGGCGTCGCGCCTGCAGGCGGAGCACCGGGAGATTCTGGCCGCCATCAGGAACGACGACGGCGCGCGCGCGGCCGCGCTGGTGGCTGCCCACATCGAGGGGTACTACCGCGAGGGCGGGGTCGGGCGCCCGGCGGGCGGGGGCCTGGCGGAGGGCTGACCCCGGCGGCGCGTCAGCCGTGGGCCGCAGTGCGTGGTGCCTTGGCGGGCCCGCTGCTGGCCCGGATTTCCAGTCGCGGCTGGTACCGGCTGCCCGGGGCGTCGTGGTCTTCCTTGCGGATGAGTGCCCGCAGTTCACGCCAGGCCTGGCCGCCGAGCTCGGCAATGGGGACCGCCGCGGTGGTCAGGGTGGGTGTGGTGTAGCGGGCGAACGGGATGTCGTCGAAGCCGGTGACGGAGATGTCGCCCGGAACGTCCACGCCGCGTTCGTGCAGGCCGCTCATCAGGCCCATGGCCACGAGGTCGTTGAAGGCCAGGATGCCGGTGGCGCCGCTGGCCAGGACCGAGTCCACAGCCCCGTGGCCGGTGTCGAAGTCCGAGCCGCCGTCGAGCATGGTGACGTCCACCTGCGGGTGCCGGGTCTTGAACGCTTCCAGGCCCTCGAGCCGGAGGCCGTTGGAGGCGCTGCCTGCCGGACCGGCCAGGAAGGCCAGGCGTGTATGGCCGAGGCCCACCAGGTACTCGGCGAGGTCCTGGACCCCCTGCCCGTAGTCCACCACGAGACTGGGAATCCCGGCAGCCGCCGTCGTCCGGTTGATCAGGACCAGCGGGTGCAGCGACGGCGCGATTTCCTCCAGCTCGGCGTCGCTCATGCGCGGGGCGCAGAGCACCAGGCCGTCGCAGCGCCGGCGGGCCTCGCCAGCCAGGATGGCTTCCTCGCTGGAGACTTCGAAGGAATCGGCAATCAGGACGCGGTAGCCGTCCTCCGCCGCAGCCCGGCTCAATCCGCGCAGGATCGCCTGGAAGGTGGGGTTGGCAAGGTCCGGCACCACAATACCGATGGTGTCCGTTTTTCCCAGCGCGAGGCTGCGCCCCACGGGATTGGGTTGGTATTTGAGCTCGACGGCGGCCGCCCGCACCCGTGCCGCGATGTCCGGGTCCACGGTGAAGTTGCCGTTCATGACGCGCGAAACGGTGGCGTGCGAAACCCCTGCCTTCACGGCAACGTCCGCAATGCCGATCCTGCCGGTTGCCGATTTCCTGGCCATGGCCCTGCCTTTCGTAAGTCCCGGTCCCAGTGATTACCGGCGCCCGTGGGACAGCATACAACGCTCTCGGAAACCGGTTTCCATTCGTTCGGCGCGCCGGATGAGGGCTGTGCCGCCGCAGAAACAGGCCTTTCCATCAGAAAGCGCTTTCTCTTAGAGAGGATAAGGGTTGACGGGACCGCGCGTCTATTGATAGAAATCATGTAGCAGCACTGAGAAAACGCTTTCTCGCGGCTGCGGCGACTTCCGGGCCCCGGTCCAGAGCAGCACAAGTTCCAAGCACTACAGTCCAGAGCACCACCGTCCAGCGCACCACCCGCGGCCGCAGCACGGCCGAGTATTGAAGCCTCCGAAAGGGACCCTCATGGTCAACACAGCCGAATCGAGTTCTGCTACCGCTGCCTTCACTTCAGCGCCGGAGCCAGGCACAAGTACCAGGGCCCGCATCGCCCTCATCGGCACCGGTGGCCGCTCCGAGATGTACATCCGGGCCATCTTCGGCAAGCACGCTGATACCGCGGAACTGGTGGCCTTCTCCGACGTGAACCCCGGCCGCGTCGAGTTCTACCAGAAGCTCATCCAGGAACTCGGTGCGCCCGGACCCGTCGCTTCCTTTGACCCCGCAGACCTCACCGCCTACATCCAGGCCAACAACATCGACCGCGTTGTGGTGACCACGCCGGACTACACCCACGCCGACTACATCGTGGAGGCACTCGAGGCGGGCGCCGACGTCGTGGTCGAAAAACCCCTCACCATCGACGCCGAAGGCTGCCGCCGCATCACCAAGGCCGTGGCAGAAACCGGCCGCAACGTGGTGGTCACCTTCAACTACCGCTACTCACCGCGCAACAGTGCCCTCAAGGAAATCATCCAGAGCGGCGTGATCGGCAAGGTCACCTCCATCGACTTCAGCTGGGTCCTGGACACCGTCCACGGCGCCGACTACTTCCGCCGCTGGCACCGCGAAAAGAAGAACTCCGGCGGCCTGCTGATCCACAAGGCCTCGCACCACTTCGACCTGGTCAACTGGTGGATCAACGACGTCCCGGAGCGTGTCTTCGCTTCCGGCGGCCTCAAGTTCTATGGCGACAAGAACGCTGCCGAGCGGGGCCTGGGGCCCCGTCCGGAGCGTGGAACGCCCGACGCCGAAACCCCCGTCATCGGGGACAAAACAGTCGAAAAGGATCCGTTCGCGCTGGACCTGCGTGAGGATGAGCGCCTGAAGGCCCTCTTCCTGGATAACGAGCACTACGACGGCTACCGCCGCGACCAGGACGTCTTCACGGGCGGCATCACCATCGAGGACAACCTGGCACTCGTGGTGGAGTACCAGGGCGGCCCGCGCCTGAGCTACTCCCTGAACGCCCACAGCCCGTGGGAAGGCTACCGCGTGGCCGTCAACGGCACCGAAGGCCGGGCCGAACTCGAAGTGGTGGAGCGCGCCGCCGTCCTGAACAGCACGGACAAGAAGACAGTGGTTGACCCGAGTGCCACGCCCATCGAGGAGGAAGACGCCGTCCGTCGCAACGGCGAACGCCTGGTGGTCCAGCGCCACTGGGAAGCTGCCTACGAAGTGCCCATCCTTAACGGCGAAGGCGGCCACGGCGGCGGCGACGACCTGCTCCTCTCCGACCTCTTCAACGGTCCCGGCGAGGACCCGCTGGGCCGTCCGTCCGGTTACCTCGACGGCCTCCGCTCCGTGTCCGTGGGCATTGCCGGCAACCTTTCGCTGGAGTCCTCCCTTCCCGTCCGCATCGAGGATCTCCACCTCGGCGCAGACCTTCGCCGCGGCGCCTAGTCCGCCCGAAATCCCAAAGGAACCAACATGAGCAGGATCTTTGTCACCGGCGGCTCCGGCCGCCTGGGGCGCAGCGTCGTGGCGGGGCTCGCGGAAGCGGGCCACGAGGTCATCTCGGTGGACCGCGACGCCATCCCGACGGACCAGCTGCCGGCCGGCGTTGTGCAGGAAACCGGCGACCTGCTGGCCCCGGGCGAGGCTTTGCGCCTCCTCCGGGAGACCATGCCCGACGCCGTCATCCACCTTGCGGCGATCGCCGTTCCTTTCAGCGCGCCGGAGGACGTCATCTTCGCCACCAACACCCGCATGGCCTTCGCCGTCATCAGCGCGGCCACGGAACTGGGGATCGGCAAGATCGTCACGGCGAGCAGCCCCACGGTGCTGGGCTACGGCTGCCCGGCCGGCTGGCTGCCGGACAGCTTCCCGCTGGATGAGCGCACGGTGCCAAAGCCCTGGAACGCCTACGCGCTGTCCAAGCTGATCGCCGAGCAGACCGTGCAGATGTTCGCCGCGGCGCAGGGGGAGAAGATCCGGTACGCCGCCTTCCGCCCGTGCTACGTCATCTCACCGGAGGAATGGGACGGCGCGCCCACACAGCAGGGCCACACCCTGGCCGAACGGCTGGCCGATCCCGCACTGTCCGCGCCGGCGCTGTTCAACTACGTGGACGCCCGCGATGTGGCCGATTTCCTGGACGTGCTCCTGCAGAAGATGGATACCATCCCGAACGGCGAAACGTTCTTTGTGGGGGCCGCTGATGCCCTCGCCACGGCACCGCTGGCCGAGCTGATGCCCCGCTTCCTGCCCGGCAGCGAGGCCCTCGCCGCCGGCCTGACCGGCACCAGCCCGGCCTTCTCCATCGCGAAGGCCCGTCAACTGCTCGGCTGGGAACCCAAGCGCAGCTGGCGGACCGAACTGAAGACAACCAACCACCTCAACGACGAGACATCCGCCCGGCTGGTAAGCGCCGGCAGCGGTGCCAAGGAGACATCATGAAATTCGACGGCGTTTTGTTCTTTCCCGTCACCCCGTTCACGCCGGAAGGCACCGTGGATGTGGAGCTCCTCAAGGAGCACATCGGCTCGCGGCTGCCGTTCGGACCCGGCGGCGTGTTTCCTGCCTGCGGCACCGGCGAATTCCACGCCCTGAGCATCGACGAGGTGCGCACCGTGGTGACCGCCGCCGTCGAGGTTGTGGCAGGGAAGGTTCCGGTGGTGGCCGGAGCCGGCGGGCCGCTGGGGCACGCCCTTGCTGCCGCCCGTGTGGCCGAGGAAGCCGGCGCCGATGCACTCCTGGTCCTGCCGCCGTACCTGGTCACCGGCCCCACCGACGGTTTGGTGGCGTACATCGAGGCAGTGGCCGGCGCCAGCAGCCTGCCGGTGATCGTGTACCACCGCGGCAACGCCCAGTTCACAGCCGCCTCCATGGTCCGGCTCGCCGCCAACCCCAAAGTGATCGGCTTCAAGGACGGGCTGGGCGATGTGGGCCTGGCCCAGGAGATTGTGTCCGCGGTCCGCGCCACGGGGCGCGAGGACTTCGCCTTCTTCAACGGCCTGCTGACCGCCGAACTGACCCAGGGCGCCTACCGCGGACTGGGCATCCCGCTCTACTCCTCGGCGGCATTCGCCATGGCACCGGAAATCGCCAAGGCTTACTATGACGCCTACATGGCCGGCGATGAGGACCGCCGCAACGCCCTGCTGGAGGGCTTCTACGCTCCGTTGGTGCGGCTCCGGGACCAGACCCCCGGCTTCGGCGTCTCGTTGGTCAAGGCCGGCCTGCGGCTGGGCGGACTTCCTGTTGGCCCGGTCCGTCCGCCGCTGGTGGACCCCACCGAGGACCAGCTGCTCCAGCTGAAGTCCATCCTGGCCAAGGGCTACGAGCTGGCCGGCCGCTGATGAGTGCGCCCGCGCTCGATTCCGTCCGGACCGCTCCGCTCATTACCGGTCTGACCACACGCCTCCTGACTGTCCCGCTGCGCCGCAGCTGGGGAGTGGAAGCCCCGGAAAACCACGTGATCGTCACGGAGATCCAGACGGACGACGGCGGCGCGGGGCACGGTTTTTCGTGGACGCCCACTATCGGCCCACAGGCCGTTAAAGCGCTCCTCGACTACGACATCGCACCTTTCATTGCGGGGCTGCCCGCCAACCCGGAGACGGTGTGGGATACGTTGTGGAAGCGGCTGCATGAGGCCGGCGGCGGGGGACTGACCACCATCGCCATGGCCGGCGTCGACCTCGCCCTCTGGGACCTCCAGGCACGCCGTGCCGCTACGTCGGTCACGGGCCTGCTGGGCCAGCGGCACGAGTCCGCGGAGGTGTACGGCTCAGGGGTGAACCTCCACTACACGCTGGAGGAGCTGGTGGCACAGACGGAGCGCTGGATCGCCGCGGGCCACCGGGCGGTCAAGATCAAGGTGGGCAAGCCCGATATCCGCGAGGACGCCGAGCGCGTCGCCGCAGTCCGTTCCGTCCTCGGACCGGACCGGAAGCTGATGATCGATGCCAACCAGCGGTGGGACCTGCCCACTACGTTCAAGGCCCTGGACGTGCTCGCGGAGTACGGGCTGGAATGGCTCGAGGAGCCCCTCCGCGCGGACGACCTCTGGGCGTACCGCAGGCTGCGGAGGCATTCACCCGTGCCCATCGCCCTGGGCGAAAACCTGCACACCATCTACCGTTTCCGCGATTTTATTGAGGCGGAGGCAGTGGACATCATCCAGCCGAACATCATCCGGGTCGGCGGCATCACGCCGTTCCGGCGGATCGTGGAGCTGGCCCGGACCAACAGCATCCGCGTGATGCCGCACCTGCTGCCGGAGCTGTCCGGACAGCTGGCCCTTGCCCTGGCGGAGCCCACCCTGGTGGAGGACGTGGAAGATGCGTCCTTCGAACAGCTGGGCATCCTGGCCGGGCCCGCGCCGGTCCGCTTCAGCAACAGCCGCCTCACGCTAACGGACCAGCCGGGACTTGGCTTCCGGTTCACCGAGAACCCGCAGGGCTGACAGCCTGCAATCACGACTGACCGCAGACACAACACCTCCCGACGAAATTCAGGTACCCCAGTGACAACTGCAACCCTTTCCCTCTCCGAGCTCACGGCCGCCGCCACCCGGGCGGCCTCCATCGCGGCTGCCGCCTCCGATGCCGAGCGCGCAGGCTGGCTTACCGCCGTCGCCGACGCCTTGGACGCCAACGTGGCCGAACTGGTGGAGATCGCCGATTCGGAGACCAGCCTCGGCACCGTCCGACTGACCGGCGAGGTGGCCCGCACCTCCGGCCAGCTGCGGCTGTTCGCACGCGTGATCACCGAAGGCTCCTACCTCGAAGCCGTGATTGACCACGCGGACCCCTCAGCCACCCCGCCGAAGCCGGACCTGCGCCGCATCCTGCGTCCCATCGGACCGGTGGCAGTCTTCTCGGCCTCCAACTTCCCGTTCGCGTTCTCGGTGGCCGGCGGCGACACCGCTTCGGCCCTGGCTGTGGGCTCATCGGTGATCGTCAAGGCCCACTCGGGCCACCTGAAGCTGTCCGAGCGGACGGCCGAAGTGGTCACCGCGGCCCTGCGTTCGGCCGGAGCGCCGGAGGGGCTGTTCGCGCTGGTGGCAGGCCGCGAGGTGGGTACCGCGCTGGTGCAGGATCCCGCCATCAAGGCCGTGGGCTTTACCGGGTCCATCCCGGGCGGCCGGGCGCTCTTTGACCTCGCGGTTTCGCGGCCCGACCCCATCCCGTTCTACGGCGAGCTGGGCAGCCTGAACCCGGTGGTCATCACCGCGGCCGCGCTGGCCGAACGTTCCGGCCAGCTCGCGGCGGGACTTTCAGCATCATTCACCATGGGCGCTGGCCAGTTCTGCACCAAGCCCGGCCTGGTCTTCATCCCGGCGGGCACAGAATTCGCCGCGGAACTGGCTGAGGCCAGCAAGGACAAGCCGACGGCGGCCATGCTCACCACCCGGATCTCCGACGCCTACCCGGAGGGCCTGCGCAACGTGGCTTCGCTGCCCGACGTGACCATCGTGAGCGGCACCGCGGACCAGGACGCAACCCTCGACGGCGCAGCGCCGGTGGTGTTTTCCACCTCGGCAGCGAATGTCCTGGAGCGCCCGGACGAGCTGCTGGAGGAGTGCTTCGGCCCCACCACGATGCTGATCGAATACTCTGACCAGGAAGAACTCTCCGCCGTCCTGGCCAAGGTTCCCGGCAGCCTAACCGCCACCGTCCACGCCCAGCCGGGCGAGGACATCGCGGTTCTCGTGGAGCAGCTGTCCGGCCTTGCCGGGCGGGTCCTGTTCGACGGCTGGCCCACCGGCGTCGCCGTGAACTGGGCGCAGCAGCACGGCGGCCCGTACCCGGCAACCACGTCCCTGTTCACCTCGGTGGGCGCGACGGCGGTCCGCCGCTTCCAGCGCCCTGTCGCCTACCAGGACGCTCCCGAAACGGTGCTGCACCCGGCGCTGCGCGAAAGCAACCCGCTGGGCATCCCGCGCCGCGTGGACGGTGAACTGGTTCTTCCGTAAATGTTCGCGGGCCACTATAGGGGCGCTGTCACAACGGGCCCCGGACACGTAGTGTCCGGGGCATGGTTGCATCTGGGGAACCGGTGGTAATGGGGGACACAGGAAAGTGCTGTTGCCGATGGCGGGCCTCGCCTTAGCGGCCGTCACCGCCGCATGCGGGTCGGTCCCGCCAACCGGTCCATCCAACCACCAAACGGTCCCCGAGCCGGCTGCCATCGCGGCCTCACCCTTATCGACAGCCGAATTGCCGCCGGGCATGACTCTCGCGCCGGTTCCGACGGCGCCTCCAGCCCCTGCCAGTCCGGGCGCCGACGACTGCTTAGGCCAAAGTCCGAAAGACGCTCTGACCAACGGAGTGCTGGAGTGCCAGTACTTCACTTCCGGCTCCATGGTCCCGGCCGACGTACCCTCCAGTCCGGGGGTGAGCTCCGGCGACTACGCCATCAGGTTCGCCAGCGTGGGCGGCAGTCCATGGATGTCCGTGCGGATCCCCTGCGCTTCATACGCGCTTAGAGTCACCATCGTCGGCCAAACCATCACGCCAGGTCCGGGAACCCTGGAAAGTCTTGTGGGCACCTGCGGCTTCGTGGGACGAGGAACAGAAGCGGATGGCAAAGTATCTCCAGGACCCGTTCCAGTTCGTGCAACAGGAGGCCGGTATCGTCCTGCAGAACCCGGAATGGGGAGTCACTCTGTTCGGACACCCCATACAACGCTGACTAGGTTTCCTCCTGCGACGCGTGCCGAGCCAGAACCACAGCATGCTCTGGAAAGCGATTCAGGGACCGGACATCGCCATCACCCGAGAACCCTTCCTCATGTGTCCCGTAGGGGCTTCCCTCAACGGGACGGCAAACCGACGAGCGCACTCTCCCGACAGAAGGTCTACCTCGACCTCGCCCGCCCGTGGATGTACGTCACCCTCCAGACAGCGTCATGCGGAGCGGAGTGAGTCGATCTTGGGAGCCAGTCGCGATGCTCCACCCGCCCGGTCCGATGTGGGGCCGGCGGGGCATCGGTCGCGTCGGGCTCTCAGTGGCAGTTGAAGAATTCGTTGACCGTGCCGTTCGGTCGGACGTTGAAGTGTTCGTTGACATGGTTCTTGAATGTCGACCCGTCAGAGCCTGTCCCGCGCACGTTGAAGGTGAATGTGCCTTCGACGACCTTGCCGTTGTCGTTGAAGCCGCCCCAGACCGTGAACTTGCCTGTGTAGCTCGGAAGGCCCGCCGTGACCGGCACGGCGACGAAGGTCCCTGTCTGGGTGAACGTGGCGTGAACCCGGCCGTCAGCGAAGATCGTTTCGTGGAGCACGAAGTTGCTGGTGGCAGTGATCGTGTAAAGCGGCCCGCCCCCTTCGCAGCTGGGCACCACGTCAACGAAGGTCTCGACGAGACCCTTCTCGTTGATGGTCTCCGTTATGGGTCCGGCGGCGAAGGCCGGTGCTCCGACCCACATCAGGGCTGCGGCCAGAAGTACGACAAGCATGCGGCGAACCATGGTAATCCTCCTAGTTTGTTATCCAATCCTGCCTAGGGGCGCCATGCGACAATGCGCCCCAGCTGGACTACTGCTCAGGCTCCCACTTATACTCCGGCCCAACACGTCGCGACAAGACTCATCTAAAGTGCTCGCGAAATGGGGTGCGTGCCTCGTCTGATAAATGCTCGCGAAATGCCGGCCACCGTCCGGGCGCGGCGGTGGGCTCGGCAGATGGGTCAGTCATTGTCGATGGGTGCGCGCCGGGAGATCACGAAGAAGCACGCCGCGGAGTACGCCAAGGCGTCCAAGAAGGCCAAGGGTGTGATGCTGGACCATCTGGTCGCGACGACGGGCTGGTCGCGGCCAACGCGCGACGGGCCTGACGGCCAAGAAGCGCAAGGGCCCGGCCAAGGCGGGGGCGCGCAAGCCGCGGCCGTACGGGTATGACACGCTCACTGATTCGCATCTGGAACCTCGCGGGCCGGCCCTCCGGGAAGTACCTGGCCGCGACGATGGACCTCTGGCTGCCGAGGCTGGAGGAACACGGCGAGCTGGGCCCGCCGGGTTGGACGGGCACTGTGTCGCAATGCCGACAGCGCCGGAAAAGACGGAAGGCAACTGCCGACCGGCAACGGTCGCATTCGCTCCGCCCATAAAACTGTCCGCTCAGGGTTCCCCTTATGGGACAAGTTAATGGTCAAGTAAACTCTCAGCAGTCTCTCGGAGATAGTGCCTCCGCCGCCTGCCGCGAGGATGCTGGTCGCGAGCTCAGCGGGCGGTGTCCATCCGATCACGCGCGCAACTCACAACGGCGGACAAATCGAGCCCGTAGGTCGGCCCGTCGCCTGAACCGTACTCCTCGAGTCGGGCCGCACCGCGCTCGAAGAGCCGGAGCGCGCCAACGCTGTTCCCCCGGGCGGCGTGGGTGAGCCCGACGCAGATCTGGGCAAGACCTTGCCAAAGGTTGCGTTCTTGGGCCGGCCCAGCTTTCCATCGGGCCTCAAGTACCTCATGCGCGGCGAAGGGCCGGCCCGCTTCCACCAAGCTCCGGGCCGAGACCAACGTCTCCGCCGGCGGCAGCGGCTCCTCCGAGACCGGCTCCACGCCAGCGCTTCCGTACGGCAGCGGCCGTCCAAGAGCGTCACGTGGCCGGGCCTGCCGGGGGCGCCTTGAAGCATCGCGATCCCTGTCGCCGGTCATTGCAGTTTCCGCTCTGAGAGTCCGTGGACCTTGCTAACCTTCATCTGCCCAATGCTACGGCTCGGCCCTTCGAACATCCGTTGTCAGATTTTCTTCAGTTCCTGGGCGAGCATTACGAGGATTCCGCTGGGTCCGCGGAGGTACGTGAGTTTGTAGACGTCACCGTAGGTCGCGACGCCGCGTAGCGGTGTACATCCGTGCTTCGCGGCGATCTCAAGGGCTTGGTCGATGTCGTCCACCGAGAAGGCCACGCGGTGCATGCCGATGTCGTTGGGCCGGGTTGGGTGGGTCTCGATCGCTTCGGGGTGGATGTATTCGAAGAGTTCCAGTTGGCCCTGACCATCCGGGGTTTGGAGCATCGCAATTTTCGCGTGGTTGCCATCAAGCCCGACGGCAGTGTCGGCCCACTCGCCGCTGACGGTGTCACGGCCGACGACCGTGAGCCCGAGGTCGGTGAAAAAGGCGATTGTTGCTTCGAGGTCGCGAACGGCGATACCGACGTTCTCAAGTTTGATGGCCATGCGTTGAAGCTACCAAGGCGGACAGATTAGCTCCAGTGGCGAGCCGGAACTCGACTGAACAAGTTCCGGGACGATTGCCCCCAAGCCGATGGGCTGACGGAACGATGAAGACGCTCAGCCGCCGAAACGTCCATGAGCGAGGCGGTCTTGCCTGCCCTGCATCCTGTCGCCACACTGAAACCATGCACTGGTCCCCGGATGCTGATGCCCTGCGAGGCCGAGTTGCAGTTGTCGCAGGAGCGACCCGAGGCGCTGGACGCGGCATAGCAGCTGCTTTGGGTGAAGCCGGGGCGACGGTAATCTGCACTGGACGCAGCAGTGCGGCCGGCAGAAGCAGGTCGGACTACGACCGGCCCGAGACGATTGAGGAGACGGCCGATCTGGTCACACAGCTTGGCGGCGACGGGGTCGCCATCCAGGTCGATCATCTCGACTCCGGAGAGGTCCGAAGCTTGGCCCAGCGGATCCGAACTGAATATGGCGGTCTCGATGTGCTGGTCAACGACATCTGGGGTGCTGAGGTCCTGAAAGGTGGCCCAGCAGAGTGGAACACCCCTATTTGGGAGCACGACCTAGACAAAGGGCTGCGCATCCTGCGACTAGGCATTGACACTCATCTGATCACCTCGCACCATCTGCTTCCGTTGCTAATCACCAAGCGTGGGGGACTTCTTATTGAGGTCACCGATGGGACTACCAAATTCAACGCCATTGAGTACCGGATCTCGGTGTTCTACGACCTGGCCAAGGTCGCGGTCAATCGGTTGGCCTTTTCTCAAGGCCACGAACTGGAACCGCACGGAGCCACGGCGATCGCCATCACGCCTGGATGGCTTCGGTCGGAGATGATGCTCGATCGCTTCGGAGTCACCGAATCCAACTGGCGCGACGCTTTGGACCCCGGCCTGGTGGGCGGATACCCAGACGCCCCCGCGGGTTTCGCTTTCTCGGAGTCACCCCGCTATGTCGGTCGGGCCGTAGCCGCGCTGGCAGCGGACCCTGACCGCGCGAAATGGAACCAGCAGTCGGTCAGCTCCGCTCAACTTGCCAGAGAGTACGGATTCACCGACATAGATGGTTTGCAGCCCGATGGCTGGAGCGCGCACTAACTACGGCGACGTCAACGTCGGTCCCGGGCCCGGGCCGGGTTGTCGGAGTCGAGAGCGTTAAACTGCGCCGGCCCATCGACGTCCGCTGGGGGTCCGGTGGATTTCCCGGGAACGTGCGTGAATGTCAGCAGCCGGAATGCGCCGGACTTCACGAACCTGGACAGCGACGTCACGTGCCTCCGGCGGCGTGGCCCTTCGCTCCGTCGGGGAAACATCGGCAATCAGTCCCATGCCGGCGTACTCACGCACGGCGGCGATCCCGGCAACAGCTGCGGTCTTGTTGTCAAAGGCCTTGGACACTGCCATCACGGTGCCATCCGGCGCGGTCAGACGGAACCTGAAATACGACTCCGCGTCAATGAACAGTTCGAACATTCCGGCCATATCAAATCCTCCCGGTCTGCGGGCTCTGCCCCGCGGCGTCGTTGCCACGGAGCAGAAACGGACGCGCCGTTGCGTCCCCTTCCCGCTGGTTTTGTCCTGCAATCCAAATGATGAGTTCATCGCGTGCTCAATGAGTCTCGCTCAAGACAGCCTGTGCCACAAGACCCCCCGTTCGATCACCGACCCTGGAGAAGCCCCGGGACGACCGTCCCGGGGCTTCTCCAGCCGTCTAACGGCGGGGCCTACAACTGCAGTGTCACCGGCCGCTTGAGGCCGTTCACGGTAGCAGCGGGCCAGCGGTCATCCACCGTCAGGACCTTCATGCCGGACTCGGTGAGCTGGACGGTGTCCTCGACCTTCACTCCGGGTCCCGACGGGTTCCAGGTGAACGGCTGGTTGAGCACAACGGTGTCGGTGGTGGCCGCGGTGACGCGCGGATCCCGTCCGGCATAGCCTGCCGGTCCGCCCTGGTGGTGCTGCTCCCACTGCTCCGCGCCGAAGCCGTGGCGGGCGTAGGCGGCCTTGATCTCGGCGAAGACGCGGTCCAGCCTGGCACCGGGGAAGGTTGCGTCGAAGATGTCCGCCTCCACGGCGGCGATCCGGGACTCGGCGTCGCGCTCTTCGGGGGTCCCGGCGTCGAACCTTACCCAGCGGGTGATGTTCGCGACCAGGCCGTCCCGGCGAGCACACACCACGGCCATGGCGCGGCGTCCGAGGGGCGCGTGGGTGGCCAGCGGGTGCCGGAAGTCGCTCCGCGAGCTGCCGTTGCACAGGAGCACCAGCGGCTCCGCGCCCGCGCCAACCACGCGCGCGGCCAGGGCGGACACCAGTTCGAATTCGGTGGTGTCCGGGCGGACCGTGGACAGGACATCGGTCATGATGCCGGCCAGCTCCGCGCTGAGATGGGCGTAGCGGGCGGACTCGCCAGGCAGCAGTTGCTGCCGGGCAGCCCTCAGCTCGGTGGCCACCGAGGCCTCGGCCAGCGGGGTGCCGGAGCCCACGTCGGCACCCCCTCCGGAAGAATGTCCGACGGCGGCGGCAACCTCGTGCAGGTTCCCGTACCAGGGCGCGGTGTGGAGGGCGACCCCGGCGGGGAGCTCCTCGGCCGCGATCCGCCCCGCCTCGTTGTTGAACGTCACCAGGTGGTCGCCGTCCCGGTCCACCAGCAGCGCGGCGATGGGGTCGCCGGCCAGGCTGATGTGGACGCGGCTGCCGTCCAGGTACCAGGCCAGCGCCGTGTGCGTGGTCAGCAGCAACGAGTCCTGCCCTTTGGCATCCAGAATGTCCAGGACGCGTCGCCGCTTGATGGCACGGTCCGCGGTAGAGGCGGGCGGTGTGCGGCGGCCCTGGCCCGCAAACGTCGTGGCTTCAGTCAGCTGCGACGGCGGTTTGGCAGCGGTGGTTGTCTGGCTCATGAGTTGTCCCCCTGTGTGTTGATCAATGTCTCGATGTCTTCCGTACCCAAAATCCCGTCGGCGATGAACACGGTGACGCTGCGGCGAACCGTGCTGCCGGGTTCGGCGATGACCGGCGCGTCCCAGGCCAGCGACTGGCCAACTCCCGGATATCCGTCCACGCGGACGAACCACGGGTCCGTTGAATCCGCGGCGGCGACGAACACGAGGGTGGCCGCTCCGCCGGCCTCGCCGCCGCCGGCCTCGCCGCCGCCGGCTTCCCCGCCGTCGAACGTTCCCGTGAACCCGCCCGACCACGCGAGCCACGGTGCGACACTCCCGTGCGCGGCGGACTCACCCGCCCCCGAAGGCGTCCAGACGCGCGCCCCGGAACATTCCGGAAGCCGCCAGAAGAACCCGCCGTAACCGCCCCCAACCCGGCCGTTGGAACCGGGGCTGCCCAGGCTCACCGGCTGGTTGCCGGCGGGGGAGAGTGCAAAGTCCAGGGTGAGGCGCCAGGCGGAAGGCCCGACGGCGGCCCACGTCCAGGTGCGCTGTTCGGTCAGGACGGGAGCGCCGTCGGGCCCGTTCCAGGCGAGGTTCTCGGTCAGCTCGCCCTCCGCGGCGGACGGTTCGCCGGGAGACGGTTCGTCCGCGCGGACGATGCTGCCGTGGTCCGGGCGCCAGACGTACTCGCCGGCCGCCCGGGTGTAGGTGCGCCCGCCCCAGAAATTGACGCCGTCCACATCCTGGAGGGCCACCCCCACCCCCAGATGCCACACGTGGTCCAGCGGCTGGTGGTCCGTCACAACGGTCCCGGCCAGGGTGCGGACGGGGTGCAGGTACGGGCGGGGAGAGGACACGGCGCGGATGCGGCTGCCGTCCTGATAGTCCGCCACGGGATGCCCGGCAAGGTCGAAGGTCCGGACCGGGGGCAGGCTGCGGGCCCAGGGGACGCCCAGCTCGGCGAAGGTGGCCTGCGCCTTGGTGGCGCGTTCGATCAGCGCGGCAATGCCGTGGACCACGGGGTGGGCATCATCGCCGTCGCCCTCCCAGCTGACATGGCCGGCGTCGATTTCCAGGGGCGCGTGGGCGGTACGGATGGCTTCCAGCACACACATAAATGCGCCGGCATCCGGCAGCGCGCTGAGAAGGGGAGTGCCGTGCAGGGGAGCGCCGGCCGCCCGGGCAGCGAGCAGGTTCTCCAAAAGGTCGGTCCGGCCGAACGTCTCCCGGCGCTCGCCGTCCGCCGTGGTGGTGACCAGTTCGTCCTCGGTGTAGAAAAACGTGATGTCCCCCTTCGTCCCGTGGACCGTGACGGAGGGCCGCTGCTGTTCGGGGGCGCAGAGGGTGAGTGCGCACAGCAGTGTGGCTCCGGCGGCGGTGCGCACCCGGATCACCGAGGTGTCGTCGCTCTGGGTGTCGTGGGCGCGGTAAAGATCCGTCTCCACGGAAGCGACGTCGGCCACCGTGTGGGCGCCGGCCATGTTCAGGGCGGTGGCAACGGCATGCGCCAAGGCATTGGTGGCCACACCGTCCACCACGTCGATGCCGTCCAGGCTGCGTTTGCCGGCCCACCGGGAGCGCTTGAAGTAGCCCCTGGTCCGGAGCCACATGCCGGTGGCGCTGAGTCCCAGCACCTCTCCAATGCCGCCGGTCGCGATGGTGTTCCGGATTTCCGGCAGGGCCAGCGAGCCCAGGCTCTGGAAGCCCACCTGCACGAGCCGGCCAGCGGATTCGGCGGCGGCCAGCACGTCCTGGAACTGGGCCATGGATGCCACCGGCGGCTTCTCCGTGTACACGTCGGCACCGGCGGCCAACGCCGCCAGGGCCAGGGGAGCGTGGGTTTGGATGGGGGTGGCCAGGATGACCACGTCCGGGACCGGCCCGGCCGCCAGCAGCTGGTCCAGGGTGTTGAAGACGGCCACGGACCCGGCCAGCGTGCCCGTTTCCGGCGGGTTGGGGTCCGCCACTGCCACCAGCTGCAGGGCCCCGGCTTGCTCGAGCCTGGCGAGGTTGGCCAGGTGCGACTCGCCAAAGCCGTGCACCCCCACGAGGGCAATGCGCGGGAGGGTCGCCGGAACGTCACCTGCCGCTGCGGAGCTAGCGGACGCCGCGGGGGCGGATTGCTGAATCATCTGGGGTCCTCGGTGGCTAAGGGGTTGGACGTGGCGAAAGGCTGCGGGCGGGCGGGTCCCGCTGCGCCCAGGGTCCTGGACAGGTAGCTGATGGCTTCATTCTGCATCTCGACCGTGAAAACGTGCCCGCCCGGCCAGAAACTCCCGGTGTAGGAGCCGGCTCGGTGCAGGGACTCCAGGATCCGGTGGGCGTCCCGCATCCCTTCTTCCGGGAACAGCTCATCGGCCAGCGCGTACTGCACCAGTAGTCCTTGTGCGGCGGATCTGCCGGTCAGTTCCGGCCAGTCGCCCAGCGTCCAGAGGCCAGGAGTCTGGAGCAGCCAGGAATGGGCATCCAGGTAGGCGGGCAGCAGCGAATGGAACGTGGCCATCATGCACGTCACCACGTAGTTCCGGATCCGCGGGCTGAGGACCGCCAGGGCCAGTGCCCGGCCGCCGCCGCCGGAGAACCCGATGCACCCCAGCCGCTCCGCGTCCACCCCCGGCAGGCCGGCAAGGATCTCCAGGGCGGCCAGGTCATCGTGGGCCACCATCCCCGCCAGGCTGGTGCCCAGCAGGCCCGCGGCCTTGGCCACGGTGTCCTCGTGGATTCCCGCGGCGGCGTTGTACAGTTCGGCGTCGGAAGGTACGACGCCGGCCTCCCGCCACTGCGAATTCCTCGCCTCCAGTGCGGATTCCGTCCGCCACGGCGGGGTGGACAGGTCGAAGCGCCTGCTGCCCCACGAGAAGGCGTCGTGGGCCAGGACGGCGAAGCCCTGGCGGGCGACATCTGTGGCCAGTGCGCGCCCTTCATAGTGCCCGGTGCGGGCTTCCGCCGCGGAGGGGTGGGGCTCGGGGAGCGTGACCAGCCGGTCCGCTCCGCCGAACTTGTTTCCGCCGTGGCAGTGCAGGGCCAGCACGCCGGGCAGCGGCCCGGAACTCGCGGCCGGCCGCATCAGCCACCCCGTGGTGCGGGGACCGAAGCCCAACTGCCAGCTGAGCTGGGAGGTGGTGACGCCGTCGTACGTTCCCTCCCAGTGGACGGTGACGTCCGCCGGGACAACAACTGCCGGAACGCCCAGGGCGTCCGAAAGGTCCTGCGCGGCTGGTGTGGCGGCCTGGTAGCGCAGCCGGTCACGGACGTAGGCAGGCCAGTTCTCGTAGCCTGCAATGGCGCTGGGCCGGACCGGCCGGGAATCCTTGCTCACTGACCTGCCTGTTGTTCGGGTGGACGGGAGGGTTGAAGGCGCGGCGGATCGGGACGGATGTTGAACTGTGGGTAAAGTGATCCGGTGGCAGAAAACGCTTTCTCAAAAACTAACAAAGGGCTATACAGGAGTCAAGAAACCGTTTACTTTGGTACGGAGCCGCTTTCAACGTCCCGCGTGACGGAGGCCGGATCCGGACAGCTGCACCCCAAGTGAGTCCGCCGCCGGAGACGGTGCAAATATGGATCGCCCAGTGCGATCAACCCAGACGTGGAGGGCCACGATGACCAAAGGAGGCCACATGGCCGCTAGACACATACCCAGGACGCCGTGCCCGGCAGGAATGCCGGCCGCAGCGGATCTGCTGCGTGAAACGGAGTTGCCGCAATGAGTGCCATCAGCGAACTGAGCACCCTCAAGCGCCGTAAAGGCCCCATGACGGCAGCGGAGAAAAAAGCGAACGGCCGGGACAACAAGGCCGCCTACATCTTCTTGCTGCCATGGCTGGTGGGCCTTGTTGCCATCACCGTCGGTCCGATGCTGATGTCCCTGTACCTGTCCTTCACGGATTACAACCTGCTCCAGCCGCCGGAATGGGTGGGGCTGGACAACTTCATCCGTATGTTCGCCGACGCCCGGCTGCACAACTCGCTGGGCGTGACGTTCACCTACGTCTTTGTAGGCGTCCCGCTGCAGCTCGGTGTGGCGCTGCTGATCGCGCTGGTGCTGGATAAGGGCCTGCGCGGACTGCCGTTCTACCGTTCCGTCTTCTACCTGCCGTCCCTGCTGGGCGGTTCCGTGGCCGTTGCCATCCTGTGGAAGCAGATCTTCGGCACCACCGGCCTGGTCAACCAGGCCCTGGCCATGTTTGGCATCCAGGGTCCCGGCTGGATTTCTGATCCGAGCACCGCGCTGGGCTCCATCGTCCTGCTGCACGTATGGACCTTCGGCGCCCCCATGATCATCTTCCTGGCAGGCCTCCGCCAGATTCCGGTGATGTACTACGAAGCAGCAAAGGTGGACGGCGCCAGCACACTCCAGCAGTTCTGGCGGATCACGCTTCCCATGCTCAGCCCCATCATTTTCTTCAACCTGGTGCTCCAGATCATTGGATCCTTCCAGTCCTTCACGCAGGCGTTCATCGTTTCCGGCGGCAATGGCGGCCCGTCGGACTCCACGATGTTCTTCACGCTGTACCTGTACCAGAAGGGCTTTGGCCAGTTCGACATGGGCTACGCCTCCGCCATGGCGTGGTTCCTGCTGGTCATCATCGGTGTGTTCACCGCCATCAACTTCATCGCTGCAAAGTATTGGGTTTTCTATGACGACTAAGCTTCAGACGCTGCCCGCCCCGGACAAAAACACCGCCGGCGCCGGTAAGCCAACGAATCACCGCAAGCCCGCGAAACGCCGCGAATCCCGCGGCACGCTCGCCTTTAGCCGGGCTGCCCGCACCAGGGCCTTGATCAAACATGGCATCCTGATCCTCGCCGGCGGCCTCATGATCTACCCGCTGCTGTGGATGGTTGTCTCATCGCTCCGGGCCAATGAGCTGATCTTCCGGGAGCCCGGCCTGTGGCTCAACAGCCTGGAGATGAGCAACTACACCGACGGCTGGTCCGCGCTGACGCACCCGTTCGGGCACTACATGCTCAACTCGGCCATCGTGGTGATCGGCTCCATCCTGGGAAACCTGATCTCGTGTTCCATGGCTGCCTACGCGTTCGCGCGGCTCCAGTTCACGGGCAAGAAGCTGTTCTTCGGCATCATGCTGCTGACCATCATGCTCCCGTTCCACGTGGTGATCGTGCCGCAGTACATCCTGTTTTCACAGATCGGGTGGGTGAACACGTTCTGGCCGCTCATCGTTCCGAAGCTCCTGGCCACGGACGCGTTCTTCGTGTTCCTGATGGTCCAGTTCATCCGCGGCATCCCGAAGGACCTGGATGAAGCGGCAAGGATCGACGGCGCCGGCCACCCGCGCATCTTCCTGCGGGTCATCCTGCCCCTGATGGTGCCGGCCCTGGCCACCACCACCATCTTCACCTTCATCTGGACGTGGAACGACTTCTTCGGGGCCCTGATCTACCTGACGGATCCGGACATGTTCACCGTTCCGGTGGCGCTGCGCGCCTTCGTGGATTCGCAGTCCGCCACCAGCTGGGGATCGCTGTTCGCGATGTCCATCGTGTCCCTCCTGCCGGTGTTCCTGGTGTTCCTCTTCGGCCAACGGTTCCTTATCAAGGGCATCGCCACCACAGGTATCAAGTAGATCCAGCGAAACACCTTGCTCCGCCAAATGGCCCGTCCCTTGGGGACGGGTCATTTGGCGTATCCCGCCGTGCCGTGTCGCGTGGATGATCCGCCGAGGCCAAGGCAAGAAAAACATCTTGTAATACAAGTCAGGTACTTGTAGTATGAGAACTAAGAAAACGCTTTCTCGTTTACTTTCCCCCTAGCCAGATCAACGAAGATCGGAGTACCCAGTGGCGCTTTTTCACCGCACTGAGTCAGATGCCAAGAAACGTACGGCAGAGTTGCCATCCACCGGCGCACCCCGCCGGTTCCGCAAGACGGGCGTGGTTGCCGCGGCAGCCGCCGTCGTGCTTGCCCTGGGTGCCTGCGGCGGGGGAGCCTCCCCGCAGAGCGACGGCGGGCCCGTTGAGCTGCGCTTCTCCTGGTGGGGCAGCGACAAGCGCGCCCAGCTGACGCAGGCGGCCATCGCGGCGTTCGAGGCCGAGAACCCCGACATCAAGATCAAGCCGGAGTACGGCGACTGGAGCGGATACTGGGACAAGCTGGCCACCCAGGTCGCCGCCAACGACGCCCCGGACATCATCCAGATGGACGAAAAATACATCACGGAGTACTCAACCCGCGGTGCCCTGCTGGACCTCTCCAAGTACGAGGTCGACACGTCAAAGCTGGACAAAGCAGCCCTCAACGCCGGCAAAAGCGAAGACGGCCTGACCGGCATCGCCGCCGGCATCAACGCGGCCACCATCCTGGCCAACCCGGCCGTCTTCAAGGCTGCAGGCGTTGAACTTCCCGACGACAAGACCTGGACTTGGGAAGACTTCGGCCGCATCTCCGCCGAACTCACTGGGAAGTCCCCGAAGGGTACGTACGGCTCTGCCGCCTACGGAACGGACGAGGCCTCGCTGGGAGTCTGGCTCCGGCAGAACGGCAAGTCCCTGTACACGTCTGACGGCAAGCTGGGATTCGAGCCCTCGGACATCGCCGACTGGTGGGCCTTCCTGAAGGAGCTCAGCGAGAAGAAGGCTGTGCCGTCTGCATCGGAAGTTGTGGAAGCTGAGGCCGCAGCGCTGGACCAGAGTGGCCTGGCCACGGGCAAGAACGGGCTCGCCTTCTGGTGGTCCAACCAGCTGCCGGCGCTGGAGAAGGCTGCCGGAACCGACCTGCAGATCCTGCGGTTCCCGTCCACCACCGGCAAGGCTGCCGACGCCAAGCTCTGGTACAAGGCATCCCAGTTCTGGTCGGCGTCATCGCGCACCAAGCACCCCGTGGAAACGGCCAAGTTCATCAACTTCCTGGCCAACAACACTAAGGCAGGCGAGGCCCTGCTTGCCGACCGCGGCGTCTACCCGAACTCCGACGTCCGCACCGCCATCGAGCCAAAGCTGACCCCCGCCGATATCAAGGTGGTCAAGTTCATCGACCAGATCAAGGGCGAGCTCGGCGAGGCTCCGGCCCCGCCGCCGAAGGGCGCCGGCGCCATCCAGGAAATCGTCAAGCGCTACACCTCCGAGGTCCTCTTCAACCGCCTGTCCACAGAAGAAGCCGGCAAGAGGGCCGTGGACGAGATGAAGTCCGCCATCAGCTAAGTCCCGTGCCGCCGTCGGGCTCTTCCGGGTGCAGCTTCTGAAGGAAGCTTCAGCAGGAAGCGTACGACGGCGAGTGGTCACCACAGTCCCGGCTGGAACCTTTGGTTCCGGCCGGGACTGTGGTGTTTAAGGTCTGTGTCCTGGGTCCGGCTTCCCCGGCAGCCATGAGTCCTAGACGGGTGCCGGTCCTCATGGTCCACTAGGAGCACTTCAATTCATGGGGGAGAACATGAAGGCATCCGCTTGGACCGCCGCTGCGGCAGCACTACTGATATTGACCGGTTGCGCAGATGGTGTGCCCAGCGGGCATCCGACCCCGAACACACTGGAAGTTAGTCCGCCCAGTGCCGTTCCCACTGTCGGTCCGACTTCATCCGCTCAGGCCTCAGGGGCGCCGGTTCAAGCGATCACCATCCCGCTGGGTAAGCAGAAGCAGACTGGTGTTGAGGCGTGGCTGCCGGTCAGCGGCTACTCCGGAGCCCCGGGTTCGGAAATTACTTACGATGCCTCAGAGTCCGTGGGTGTTGTTGTGAAGTACGAATGGGACTTGGATGGGGACGGAAGCTACGACCGGACCACCACTGATCCCGTCCTCAAACACAGGTACAACGCAGCGTTCGAAGGAGTCATGATCCTGCGGGTGACAGGGATTGCCGGCGGCACCGACGTTTTGGAGACCCCCGTTCGCATCAGCACAACGCCCCTGTATCAGCGGCTGGCCGCGCCCTTGAACGTACAGGTGGAGGTTCTCTCCACCGTCGGCGGGATCAGTGAAGTCAAAGTCAGCTGGGAGTCTAACGACCCCGCAGTCTACAGATGGGGAGTGACCCTCGACGGCTTCCCGGCAGGCGTCGTTGACGGATCGACCCGCTCCGTCAACGTTACAGAGGTTCACCACGAGGAAGATGTCCTGGTTGAGGTCCTGGGCCTCACAGCCGACGGTGCTCTGGGGGAACGGGCGGGCACCACCTTGCCTGCGGGCGGGTAGAAGTCCGGAACCGAACCCACTCGGGCGGCGAGCTCAATTTCCGGTCACAGCACCAATTCCGGGATCGTTCGCCGCTGGCCGGCGTCGAAGTAGTCCATGAGCTCTGCGGGGAGGGCGGGAACTTCCCGGGCCGAGCCGTTGCCGCGCAGGGATTCGGCGGCCAGGACACCCGCGGCCACCGCCTGCCGGGCCGCGATGGGACTGGTCTGGGTCCGGCCGCCGTCGGCTGCGAAGCGCAGGAATTCGGCGATCAAGTTTGGATCGGCGCCGCCGTGGCCGCCTTCGCCGTCCTGGATTTCGATGACATCATCGG
The DNA here is from genome assembly GCF_006517235.1 of Pseudarthrobacter sp. NIBRBAC000502772. Lineage (NCBI taxonomy): Bacteria > Bacillati > Actinomycetota > Actinomycetes > Micrococcales > Micrococcaceae > Pseudarthrobacter > Pseudarthrobacter sp. NIBRBAC000502772. Next base: position 4,383,661 of record NZ_CP041188.1, on the reverse strand, counting down.
GCTCGGCGAAACCGGACGTCCGCGTGGTCCAGACCTTGATCTTGTCGCCGGGTCCGTCGCCGAAGTTCTCAATCCTGCCCTTGGTTCCGATGATGGTGTAGTTCCGCCAGTAGTCGGGCGTGAAATGGCACTGCTGGTAGGACGCAAGCACGCCGTTGTCCAGCACCATGTTCATCATGGAGATGTCCTCGACGTCGATTGTCGCGGCCAGGTCCTGCTGCTCGCTCGGCGGCCAGTTCGCCAGGGAATACCAGTCGCCCATCCGCTTGCCGCTGTTGTCGCTGCGCGTGGTCACCGAGCCATAGACTGCCAGGTCGCCGACGGCTGACACCCGCTGCGTGTAACCGTTGGCTAGCCAGTGGATGACGTCGATGTCATGCGCTCCCTTTTGCAGCAGCAGGGACGTGACGTTTTTGCGCTCGGAGTGCCAGTCCTTGAAGTAATAGTCTCCGCCGTGGCCAACGAAGTGGCGGCACCAAATGGCCTTGACCTCGCCGATCCGATCCTCCTCGATGAGCCCGCGCATCTGGACCACCACCGGCATATGCCGCATGTTGTGGCCGACATAAAGCCGCGTACCGGTCTCATATGCGGTCTGCAGGATGAGGTCCGCAGCCTCGATGGTGACATCCAGGGGCTTCTCGCAGAACGTGGTAATTCCGGCCCTTAGCGTGCGGACCGCGACGGCGGCGTGCTGGTTGTCCGGTGTGAGCACCAGTACGGCGTCAATGCCGCTGCCCAACAACTCATCAAGGTCCGCCGTTATCCGTGCGGAGGGAATGCGCTCGGCCGCATCTGCGCGGCCACGCTCGCTTGTGTCACACACAATGGTGACTTCCGAGCCTTGGCCCGGTTTATGCGCGTGGCGCCACAGCCCGGCACGCAGCCCGAACCCTACGATGCCGACCTTCAAATCCTTCTCCATGGTGTGCATACCTTCTGTCGATTCTCAGTAAAGTCTTGTTGCGGCGCCGCGGTGCGGCGCCGATTCCCGGACGAACAGTTGCCAGGGGAAGTCCAGGACACCGGGTTCGGTGTCCGGCCCAGTACCGGTGGCCCGGTCAAGCAGCAGCCGCGCGAGCCGGTCAAACAGGTCCACGGGACCTACGGTGCTCAGCGACGGGGACATCCGTTCGCCTTCGACCGTGTTGCCGACACCGATGATGTCGACGTCCTGACCCACGGTCAGGCCCAGCCGCTGGGCGGCGTTGATGGCGCTGATGGCCGCATAGTCCGTCGTGACGTAGAGGGCGGTGGGCCGGTCCCGCTGGCCGAGCAGGCGCGTGGCTGTCGCATACGCTCCGGCCGTGGTGCCGTCGAAGACACCCACGTACTCCTCCTGCACCGGAAGCCCGGCGGCCCGGAGGGCATCGACGTAGGCCAGGTACCGCGGGGCACCCCTCGAGCCGGACGCCGTCGAGGTGGTCAGGCAGCCGATCTTGCGGTGTCCCTCGAGCAGATGCGTCATCACCAGGGCGCAGCCGGGTCCGGCGATCGAACGGATCACGTCGAAGCCGTCCGGTTCCAGCAGCTCGTCGAAGACCACCAGGGTGGTTCCGTGGGCGGCAAGCCGGCGCGGTTCATCCCGGTCCCGCTCGCCCACGGCGTCCACGAAGACGGCGTCCGCATTGTGCGTGGCCAGGACCTTGACCCACTCGGCGTCGCCGAGGATCATCGGCGTGATTCCCAACGGCGCGGCGGCCCGTTGTACGGCTTCTATGACCGAGAGCGACCAAGGGTCGGAGAGCATGGTCAAGGACAGGATCACGGTGTTGGTGCGTCCGGTCCGGATGGCGCGTGCTGCCTGGTTCGGCCGGTAGCCCAGCCGCTCAGCCGCGGACCTGACCTTGTCCGCCGTCGGGTCCGAAACCCGGGGCCCGCCGTCTCCGCTGCGCCCGGACAGGACGTAGGAGACCGTGGCAGTCGACACCCCCGCGAGATCCGCCACCATGCGGATGGTGGGCCTTTGGCCCGTGCCTGTTGTCTTTGCCATGGTTTCCCCTTGATCGTTCCGTGGCTTGCCTGTTATTGCTTGTCCTGGTGCCCGCCGCCGCGGGGACCGGACTAGGTGCGGAAGACGGGTGCGTCGGAGGCCAGGGCTGCCTGGTATTCGTCGCGGATCTTGTCCCCGCCTTCACTCTTCCAGCGCTTGACGGCGTTCTGGAGTTCATTGATCTTGGCGCGGCCGGTGACAACGTCGGTGACCTTGTCGCGCAGCTGCTTTCCGATCTTGGCGCCAACCTTGGCGTTGGTGTCCGAGTAGGAACCGTTGGTGGGGTTGCGCCAGGCGATCTCGAGCAGCTTTTGCTGCTGCTGGTTCACGTAGCGGGTGTCATCGTCGAAGCCCGGGTTGAAGTTGACGTTCTCCGGGCTGGACATGATGGTCAGCGCCGAGACCAGGCCCGGCGCGTTGGTGGTGCCCGTTTCGGTCCGGAGCGGGTTGCCGTTTCCGTCCAGGGTGTAGTCCTGGCCCAGCTCGCCATAGTTCTTCTGCAGGTATTCGACCGTGCCGAAGGGGGCGGAGAGGTAGTTCATCAGCGCGAGGAGCTCACGGATCTTGGATTCGTCGGCCTTCTTGAACGGGGTGAAGCCCACTGTTCCGTAGCCCATGTCGTAGGTCGGCGTGACCTTGCCGTCGGCGCTGAACGGAACCAGGATCTCGAACCCGGCGGTTTCGTTGAGGGCGCGGTAGTCGTTGAGGTCGTGCGGTCCGCTGACCACCTGGGCGCCGACGCTGCCGTTGGCAACGCGGGCCCGGATGTCCGTCGCCTGGGCATCAGGGTAGAACACGCCGGCCGCGAACATTTTGGCCACGAATTCCACGCTGGCCGCGTACTCGTCGGTCTCGTAGAGGTTGGTCAGGGTGCGGTCCTTGTTCACGGCCCAGCCGTTGGGGGCGCCGAACCATTCACCCACCATGTGCAGGGCGTTGATATAGGACGGTTCCAGCGCATACTTCTGCTCGCCGGGACGGGTGATTTCCTTGGCCTTCGCCAGGAATTCGTCCGCATTGCTGGCCCCGAAGCCGCCCACCTCGGCCCAGGTCTCGCGGTTGCCGATGTAGACCTGTCCGAAAGGCGTGCTGGGGATCGGTGCGCCCCAGATCTTGCCGTTGACGACGGCGGTCTTCCAGGAGTCCGGTTTCAGGGCCGCCAGGTTGGGGTACTCAAGCACGGCGTCGCCGGAGAGGTACGGGGTCAGATCCTGGAACTTGGCTTCCAGCATGGGGCCGATGTTAGGGATGCCCTGGTTCGGCGGAACCCACATCATGTCAGGGAGGTCGTTGCTGGCCAGGACGGTGGCGAACTTGGCGGGGTAGCCGTCGCCGATGTCCTCGGCGATCTGCAGTTCCAGGTCGCCGCCCAGCTTGGCATTAAGTCGCTGCCAGAAGGGGTTGTCCTTCATGGCGGGACTCATGGTGTCGAAGGTTTCGGTCAGGCCCGTCACCTTGCCCTTGAGCGGCGCGTCCTTGACGGACTGCACGGGTTTGGGCAGCTTGAAGTAGGCAGCCTGCAGGCCCTTGGCGTTGCCCGCCAGGTCCGGAGTCAGGCCGGTAAATTCCTTGTACGTGGGCAACTTGACCGAGGAAGAGGCGGAGGCGCCTCCGCTGGTGGAGCCGCCGCCTCCGCCGCATGCGGCGAGTCCCGCGGTGGTAATGGCAAGGCCTGCAAGGCCAAGGAATCCGCGGCGGCTGACGCCGGCCGCTCCTGAGATGGTGCTGGTCATGGAAGGACCCTTTCTTAGGTGGGTTGTATCGATGCTTCTTGCGTGGAGGGCATAGCTTGAGCCGGACGCAGCCGGGATCAGCCCTTGACTGCCCCGGTGATGACGCCCTTGGCGAAGTGCTTCTGCAGGAACGGATAAACCATGAGGATGGGAACCAGGGCCACCACCACCACAGCCATCTGGACGGACTGCGGCGGCGGCGTTGTGCTGATGCCCAGCTGTTCGGCAGCGCCACTGCCCTGGACAACGAAGTTGCGCAGGAGCAGTTGGATGGGCCACTTGCTGTGGTCGTTGATGTAGAGGAGCGCGTTGAAGAAGGAGTTCCAGAAGCCAACCGCATAGAACAGTCCGACGACGGCGATCACGGCTTTCGAGAGCGGCATCACGATGCGCCAGAGGATCTGCCAGTCGCTGGCGCCGTCGATCCTTGCGCTTTCGATCAGTTCACCGGGGATGTTCATAAAGAAGGACCTCATGACCACGAAGTTGAAGGCCCCGAAAATGCCGGGCAGGATCAGAGACCAGAGCGAGTCCAGCAAGTCCAGTTGGCGGATCATCAGGAACGACGGAATGAGGCCCGGGGCGAACAACAGCGTGAAGAGGATCGCCAGGATCACCGGCCGGCCGAACAGAACGGACCGGCTGGTGGCGTACGCCATGGTGATGGTGACGAAGAGGGCCAGAAGGGTGCCCACCACGGTGATGAACAGGCTGACCCCGAGGGACTGGATGACCATGGGGCCCCTGAAGATGGTGGTGTAGGCCTCCAGTGTGGGCCGCTCGGGCCAGAGGACGAAGCCGCCGGCCCGCGTTAGCTGTTCGTTGTCCGCCAGGGAAGTGGACACAACCAGCAGGATCGGGGTCAGGATGGAAATGCTGAAGACGATCAGCACCAGGGCCTTGACGGTTTGGTAGAAGGGCGAGGGCCGCTCTTTCCAGACTGGGCGCTTGGGGTTGTAGCTCAGTGCCTTGACCTTGCGCGCGGCCAGGGGTTTCTTGGTGGATAGTGTGGTTGCCATCGTGTGCTCTCCTTGTCCGGTAGCCGGGCTGGCTAGCCGACCTTCTTCGCAAAAATTCCGTCTTCGCCAAAGCGGTGGGCAAGTTTGTTGGCGGCGTAGATCAGCAGGGCGCTGACCACTCCCTTGGCCAGGCCGGCCGCGGCGCCGGAACTCCAGCCTCCGCCGACTACGCCCGTGTAGTAGGTGAATGTGTCCAGGACCTCGGCGGCTCCGGCCCCAACAGCGTCGCGCTGCAGGATGAACTGTTCGAAGCCCACCGAGAGTATGTCGCCGATCCGCAGGATCAGGAGCAGGACGATGACCGGGCGGAGCCCCGGCAGCGTGATGTGCCACAAGCGGCGCCAACGCCCGGCGCCGTCGGCGGCTGCCGCCTCGTAAAGCGAGTTATCGATGCTGGCCATCGCGGCCAGGAAGATGATCATGGCCCAGCCGGCGTCTTTCCAGATCATTTGGACCACTACCAGGAGGGGGAACGTTTCCGGGTTGGTCATGAACGGCACGGCTTCCATGCCCAGCTGCCGCAGGGTGTTGTTAACAAAGCCCGCTCCGCCGAGCATCTGCTGGAAAAAGGCGATGACCAGGACCCAGGACAGGAAGTGCGGCAGGTAGGCGATGCTCTGGAAGACCCGGCGGACCCGGGTACTCACCAGCGAATCGACCACCAGCGCCAGCACAAGGGGTACAGGAAACAGGAAGACGAGCTGCCAGGCAGCCAGGTACAGGGTGTTCCAGAACGCATGGACGAAATCGGGGTTGCCGAAGAGGTCCACGAAATTCTGCCACCCCACCCAGAGGCTGTCACCGATGCCCATGTAGGGCTGGTAGTCCTGGAACGCGATCACGTTGCCCAGGATGGGGATGTAAAAGAACAGCAGCAGGAACGCCGCCCCCGGCACCATCATGAGCAGCATCTGCTTGTCACGGCGCAGGCGGGACCGGAAACTCTGCGCGGGCACTTTGCCGGGTTTGACTTTGCGTATGCCAGCTTCCGGCGCCTGACCTCCCGGCCGACGCACTACCGGCGGTGCCGGGCGTTCTTCCGTCGTCGATTTCATACGTCTCCTCGGGTACTGGATTGCTTAGTGGCCGTGCGTTGCCGTGCACAGCTGGTCTTTAATCGTTTAACCAACATAAGTGATCCACATCTCATGTGCAAGATTATGATCGTATTGATTTATAAAAAGCACTTTTCATCACGAGATTGACTCATTCTGATGCTCCATCCGTTGGCGTGTGCCCGAGCCGAATAGCAGTACTGAAGGTGCTGGGCGGTGTCAGCTGGCGATTCGCCGCGCTTATCCCTCCGTTTTGGGTCCATCTGGAAGCATCATTGCCTAGACATTTCATGAGCGTATATGCTGTAAAACAGTCATAAGTACTCAAAGCTGATCCTGGACCGCGCTGTCCGGATCGGCGTTCGCTTAGGAGAAGACAATGGTTGAGACCGTGCTGGGGACGTTCATGGAGCAGGAACTGCTCTCCCAACCCGACATATGGACACGGGCCATCGACCAGTCGAGGTCCGAAGACCTGTTGCCCGCGGACGGGCTTGCCGTTGCTGTCATCGGCTGCGGAACGTCATGGTTCATGGCCCAGAGTTATGCGGTCATGCGGGAGCGTCTTGGCAAAGGACTGACGGATGCGTTTGCTGCCTCTGAGGCTTTCCTCAACCACAACAGCGCTCCCAGGACGTACGACGCCGTCGTAGTTATCACGCGCTCGGGCACCACCTCCGAGGTGCTGGAAGTGGTGGCCGGCCTGCGCGGGAAAGCCCCCACCGTGGCCCTGATCGGGGATTTGGAATCGCCCCTGGTGGGTCTTGCCGATACAGTGATCGGTTTGCCTTACGCCGACGAAAAATCTGTGGTGCAGACGCGGTTCGCTACCGCTGCGCTGGCGTACCTGCTGACCAACCTCGGCGTCGACCTGACCGAGGCCGTCGCCGACGCCCGGGACGCTGTCAGCACGGAAGTTCCGCATGAGCTGTTGGACGCGGAGCAGTTCACCTTCCTTGGCAGCGGGTGGACGGTCGGCTTGGCCCACGAGGCCGGGCTGAAGATGCGCGAAGCAGTCCAGGGGTGGACGGAGTCCTATTCGGCCATGGAGTACCGCCACGGCCCCATTTCCATAGCCGCGCCGGGGCGGGTTGTCTGGCTTTTGGGCGATGAACCGGCAGGGCTCGAGGCCGACGTTGCCGAGACCGGCGCACTGTACATCCATGGCGGACAGCACCCCCTGGCGCAGCTGGCCCGCGTGCACAAGGTCACGCTGGAACGGGCCCGGGCGCGCGGCCTGAACCCTGATGTTCCGCGGAACTTGTCACGCTCCGTCATCCTTGCTGCCACTGCCACTGCCACTGCCACCGCCACGGCCGGATAGGTAAGGTCATGGTCCCCAACCTGATGCCGCAGCCAGGAAACCTGCTCGGACCTGCCCCGGGCGATGTTATGGCTTTTGATGTCGGGGGAACCGACATCAAAGGAACAATGCTGAGCGCATCGGGTGACTTGCTTGATGTAGTGCGTGTCCCCACACCCCGGGACGGAGCACGGACGGCGGAAGCCGTCCTGGACCGGGTCCGCGAGCTGAGCAGGGAACTTTCCGAGCGCTCACCCGGGCTGCAGGCGAAAGCTGCAGGTCTTGTCGTTCCGGGGATCGTGAACGCGCGTGCAGGAGTGGGTGTCTTCTCCGCGAATCTGGGATGGACCAACTTCCCGTTCAGGGCAGAGTGCGAAAAACGCCTGGGGCTGCCCGTCGCCTTCGGCCACGACGTGACTTCGGCAGGCATAGCTGAATTCGAGCTTGGTGCCGGCCACGGATTCGACGATGTGGTGGTGATCATCATCGGTACAGGAATTGCCGGAACGGTTTTTGCCGGCGGGCTGCCGGTGACAGCCGGTGGTTATGCGGGAGAATTCGGGCATTCGCTGGTTCCCGATCCCTCCGGAACCGGGACCGAGATCCTGGAATCGGTGGGGTCCGCTGCTGCCATCGCCCGACGGTACACGCGAATTTCCGGCAATGCCGTAGACGGAGCCAGCGAGGTCCTGACACGCATGCAGGCCGGCGACATCGCTGCCAGACAAGTCTGGGACGAAGCCATCGACGCCTTGGCGTTCACTGTTTCACAATGCATCACCGTCCTTGGCACGGAAGCAGTCATCGTCGGCGGCGGCCTGTCCGAGGCCGGTGATGAGCTGTTGGTACCGCTGCGCCGCAGGGTCGGGGAGCACCTGACCTTTCACCGGCGCCCCGAGATCCTCCAAGCCAGACTCGGCCAGGACGCCGGTCTCATCGGTGCCGCCTTGGGTGCACGGTCACTCCTGGCAGCCGAATCAGGACAAGCATGAAACGCATAGTTACGGTCACCCCTAACCCGGCCGTGGACATGACATACCGAGTCCAGCGGATCACGCCCGGGTCAACCCATCGTGTAGCCACCCCCCTGATCAGGGCAGGAGGGAAGGGCCTCAACGTGGCGCGGGTTGCCCACCAACTGGGGTTTCCGGTTCTTGCACTTGCCCCGGCAGGGTCGGGCGCCGCCAGCACTGAGTTCAAGGCCGAACTCTCATCCAGCGGCATGCCCCACCGGATAATCCCCGTCGAAGCAGACACCAGGCGCAGCATTGCGGTCGTGGACACGTCGAAGGCTGACACCATCATCCTGAACGAACCGGGGCACCACCTCAGCGCCGCCGAATGGCAGTGCCTTCGGGCGGCTGTGAAGGATTCCCTCGTTCCGGGCGAAGGGATCCTCGTCGGATCGGGGAGCCTCCCTTCCGGGGCGGACCCTGACTTCTATGCCTCTTTGGTGACGTTGGCACATCACGCAGGTGTACGGGCCATCATCGATACGTCGGGACCGGGCCTGGTGTCTGCTGCCAGGGCAGGAGCTGACCTGGTCAAGCCGAACCATCACGAACTGAGGGAGGCCACGGGCGAAGACGACCCAGTCGTGGCTGCCTGCCAGCTGATCAGGATGGGAGCTCACCGTGTGATGGTCAGTTCCGGTGCGGCAGGAATGATGATGTTCGACGCGGCTGATCCGGCCATGTACTGGCATGCCCGGCTTCCCTACGGCCTGGGCGGCAATCCCACAGGCGCCGGAGACGCAGCCGTGGCCGCCGCAGCAACATGTCTTTCCGAGGGCATCTCGAGCCCAGATGACATTCTCCGGGCCGCGACCGCATGGTCGGCCGCTGCCGTCCTTATGCCGGCCGCGGGGGAAATCTCACCCCAATACGCAGAACTTGCCGATCAACTGATCGTGACCCAGAAGGAGATCCCATGACACTGGCCACCACCCGCGAGCTGATGGACCAGGCCGCAACGCGCTGGGCCGGACAAGGTGCGTTCAACGTCATCCACCTGGAGACGCTGGAGGCTCTCATTGCGGGAGCGGAGGAAGCCGAACTTCCAGTGATCCTCCAGATCTCCGAAAATTGCGCTAGGTTCCACGGCGGCCTTGAGCCCTTGGCACTGGCGTCGCTGGCTGCCGCCGACAAGGCATCCGTTCCCGTTGCCCTACATCTGGACCACGCCGAGTCTGAAGAGCTCGCTCGCCAGGCTGTTGACCTGGGTTTTGGTTCCGTGATGTTCGACGGATCCCGGCTGGACTATGAGCAAAACGTCGCAGCTACCCGTCGCGTCAGTGACTATGCCCGTGCCCGCGGCGTATATATCGAGGCTGAGTTGGGCAAGGTCGGCGGGAAGAACGGGGCCCATGCCCCGGGTGTGCGCACGGACCCGGCCGAGGCCGCGGCTTTCGTAGCGGCCACCGGCGTGGATTCGCTGGCTGTCGCCGTCGGCTCATCCCATGCCATGACGGAACGAAATGCCTCACTGGACCTCAGGCTCATCGCCCGGCTGAAAGCGGCCCTGGACGTCCCCCTCGTGCTGCACGGTTCGTCAGGAGTCTCCGACGCGGCCATCGTCGCCGCCATCTCCGCCGGCATGACTAAGATCAATGTGTCCACCCATTTGAACGGGTTCTTCACACGGGCCGTCCGAGAGTATCTGGTCGCAGACCCGGCGGCTGTAGACTCGCGAAAATACTTCAAGGCCGGACGCGCAGCCTTAGTGCCGGAAGTTTCCCGGCTGTTGAGGCTGTTCGCGGACAGGCCCCATGCCTGAAAGGCTTCGAATGACCCGCACCGACCGGCTCGCAGCGATACTTGATCTGCTCGCCGAGTCGGGGGAAATCGAGATCGAAGAGGTTGTTGAGAAACTCGGTGTCTCACCGGCCACGGCCCGTCGCGACCTTGACAGCCTCGCCAAGCAGCAGCTCCTCACCCGCACCCACGGGGGAGCAACAACCGGTTCGGTGGCCTACGACCTGCCTGGGCGCTACAACCGGGACGACAACGCCGAAGCCAAGCAACGTATCGCCCTGGCAGCTTCCGCCCTTGTTATGCCGGGGTCGGTCATTGGCCTTTCGGGAGGAACCACGACGACGGCCCTTGCCCAGGTGCTGGCCACCCGCCCGGACCTCAGCGTGAGATCGGACCGTCCGATGTTGACTGTGGTAACTAATGCCATAAATATTGCGGCACGCCTGGCGGTCCGGCCAAACATCAAGGTTATGGTCACCGGAGGGATCCTGAGTCCGCGCTCCTACGAACTCGTCGGTCCGTACACCGAGCTCCTGATGGACCGGATCGCCCTTGACATGGCATTCATTGGGGTCAACGGCATCGATCCCGTCCTGGGTCCCACAATCTCCGACGAAGGCGAAGCCGCAATCAACGTCCTGATGGCCCGCCGGGCAGCGGTGTCCTACGTACTCGCTGATTCCTCCAAAGTCGGCAAGCGAGCCTTTGCAACCATGGCCGGCTATACGTTCGCGCGGCTTCTCACGGATGCGGGCATTTCGGCTAAGGATCGGGCCGCCTTCGAAGCCACGGGAACCAAAGTGTCCGTCGCTTCATAAGCTTTCCGGGCTGCAGGCCGCGGTGATCTAGACGCAGCCGGTGCCCGGCCGCATTACACAAACGCTCGGCTGGGTACCCCAGCCGAGCGTTTTGCGTTCTGTTCTTGTTTACGTATTGCAGACGAACCTTGCTTCTGCCCAGTCTGCCCAGTCGTCGCCCGTATCATCGCCGTTACTGTAGGCGATGAGCTCGACATCGTGCCGTCCGGTGATATCGACGTTCAGCGGCAACGCCGCGGTGTCCGCGCTGACGACGGGGCTTCGGTACAACTCGACGCCGTCACCCTTGACAATGAAAATCACGGAGCCGTGAAGTCCCTTGTTCAGTTTGATGTCGTCAACACCCACCGTGGCCTCGAAGGACTGGCACTTTGCCTGGGTGTTGATCCTGACGCTGGAGTTGGCATGCACGCCGATTCCCTTGGCATAGCTCCGGCCATCGAGCTTGATCGCGGGACCGTCGCCAGCCGCGCTCTCGCCGTTGGCCATGTCGCGCTCCGCCGGTCCCCAGCCGTTGGTGGAACTTGCCCAGGGAAGGTCGGAGGCGAACACCGTGCCGGAGAGTTCTCCGGCGGACGGCGTCACAGGCGGGGCGGTGGCGGAGCTGGAACAGGTGAACTTTGCCTCCGCCCAATCGGCGTGGTCGTTGCCGTTCCCATCCCCTGAATCGTTGGCCACCAGGTCAACGTAGGCGGCGCCCGTGACATCCACCGTGAGCGGCAGCGGGGCACTCAGCGCACCCAGGACGGGGGTCGTGACCTTCGTGGCGCCGTCGGCCACCACGGAGAACTTCACACTGCCGCGTGTTGCCTGGGCATCGTCGATGCCCACCACGGCCGTGAAGGAGGTGCAGTAGCCGCCGAGGTAGTAGCGGACCGTGCTGTTGGCGTGGGCGCCGAGGCCCTTCGCGAAGGCCGTGCCGTTGAGCTTCAGCGGGCGGCCGTCGCCGCTGCCCTGCTCGCCGTTGGACATGTCCTTCTCCACCGGGCCCCAGCCGTTCGTGGCGCTCACCCACGGGTGGTCGCTGGCGAAGACCGTGGCCTGCGGCGGCTTGGGCAGCGTTCGCACCGAGGTGCTGGTGCTGATAGTGCGCGCACCGGCCGGCTCCGTGGTGGTGGTGTAGCGGGCCGTGGCCTTGACGGTGTAGTCGCCATCGGCGTCCGCCGGGGCGGTCAGCTTCCAGGTGGTGGCCAGGCGTCCGCCGGCGGGGAGCGTGGCGGCGGTGGCGGGAGTGGCCGGGGTTGCCGTCCAGCCCTGCGGCAGTTCGAGTTCCACGGCCAGGCCCGCGATCGCGGCCGGTTCATCGGAAACGAACGTGGTCACGAAGTCCTGGGCCTTGCCCTGCTGCACCACGTCGCCCTGGAGGGCCGCGCTGAGCTGGGCACAGGCCGGTACGGCTTCGGACGCGCCGAGGTCTTCGACCAGGAGGTTGTCCAGGGTGAAGTCGGAACCGTTCGAAGAACCGGTGCGCTGCAGGCCGACGAAGTAGTCGCCGCAGAAGCCGGTGTCCAGGACCTGCTCAAAGCGTGCCGTGGTGGTCTGCTCGCCGAGGGGCTGGCTTCCGGTCACTGCCGGACCTGCCTGGGAATCGTAGCCGGAAACCCAGGCGTACTGCCCTGCCTTGGAGTTCTGGTAGTCGAAGGAGACCTTGTACTTGTGGCCTGCCTGGAACGGCACGGTATGGCCGGTGGTGCGGTAAACCATGCCGGGGCCGCCGTTGGGGGCGAGGTTTTCGTCGTGGGCGATGAGCGACCAGGTGCCGCCCAGGACCTCGTCGATGACGTTGGTGTTCCAGCCCTTCTGGGTGAAGGGTGCGTTGCGTTCGGTGAGGTGCGTGCGGGGATCGGTGGAACCGCCGGCGTTGCCCTTCACAAACGGTCCCCAGCCCTGGTCAACGTTCTCAAAGTCCTCACTGAGGACGCCGGTGGTGGGAACACGCTTCGTTTCCACGGCCCGGAAGTCGTCCACGCGGACCTTCGCTGTGCCGTCGCCTGCCTGGAAGCTGATAGTGGGGCGGGTGCCGTTCGTGGGGACATCGATGAGCACGCGGAGGCGCTGGAAGTTGGTGCCGGTCTTTTCATCGGCCGCGACGAAGTTCGTCGCGTTGGAGCTGTCCACGGTGATGGTCTCGGTCTTGCCTCCGGGAACCTGCACCTCCAAGGTGGTGGGGCGCGTCTGGCCGGGCTCGATTTCGACGACGGCGCTGACGGAATACGTGCCGGCCTTGAACGGCAGCAGCTGCTGTGAGATGGAGGATGCGCCGGCGCCGAGTTCGGCGTAGCGGCGGCCCTTTGCATCGCGGACGATCGCGGCCGTGCCTGTTGGGCTCCACTTGTTGAGGTCCGCGGCGTTGAAGCCCGGGTCATTGATCCGGGTGCCTTCGCCGAAGGAGGCGTCGGCGGGGACGCTGACGGTGGCGGCGTTGGCGGTCAGCACGTAGGGCTGGCCGGGATCGGCGGCGAGGGTGACCTGACCATTGACCACCGGGATGTCGGCCACCTTGATGCGTCCGCTGTCCGTCAGTTTGAACTGCTGGAGGCTGGTCGCGTTGCGGTAGGCGTCGGTGAGCGTCCAGGTGGTGCTGCCGCCGGCCGGGTTGTGGTGGTAGAGCTTGTCCAGGGCGCCGCCCGCCGTGGAGGCCCAGGGGAGCAGGTACTTGTCGCCCTGGAGCACGGAGACGCCGTTGACCGTGATGTCGCGTGCCGCGGCCGTGTTGCCAGTGACTGCCACGCCGTCGGCGAGGTCGATGCGGTCGGCGGTCCACTTGGTGATCTCGTGGTGCTGCAGGTACTTCGCCGGCAGGTTGGCGGTCCAGATGTTGTTATAGAACGCGTTGTAATCGTTCTGGCCCGTCCAGCCTTCGAATTCCACGATATGCGAGACGCCCAGCTTGGCGTCCGGGTTCCAAACGTCGGACTGCGTGTTGTTGATGAAGCGCAGGATCTGCGAGTTGACGCCCTTGTTGGTGCTGCCGCCGTACTTCTCATCATTGGCCCAGTGCGACCAGGTGTTGTTGCGGGAGAGCTTGTCGGCCCACTCGGAACCAACGCGGAAGCCATTCTTGATGAGTTCTTTCTGGATGGTCTCGGCGAGCCAGCCATATTCGTAGTAGACGTCCACATAGGCGAAGTCGAGGTTGTCGTCGGTGGCGTCGGCGAGTTCCTTGATGCGCTGGGCCAGTTTGCCGGAGTTGATGTCCTGGCGCTGGTTGATCGTGTAGGACTGATCCAGCCAGTTCCAGCCGAGGCGCTTGTCCGCCGTCAGGAGATCTTCGCTGAAGGACTTGGCCTCGGGGTAGATCTCCGTGGCGTTGATGTGGACGCCGAAGGAGGCATTCCATGCCTTGCCTGCCGAGACAAGCTTGTTGAGGTCTTCAAGGCCGCCGGCCCGGGTGTTGAAGTTGTCGCCATAGTCCGTGTTGGCCGAGTCGTGGCCTTCGCTGGTGAAGCCCTTGAGCATGGCCACCTGGCCGAGGCCGTCGGTGGCCAGGGAGATGCGCTTGACGTCATCGAGGGTCCGCAGGAACGGGTGGGTCGCCTGCGAAGCGAAGTTGAACGGGATGTGGGTGATGACGTTGTCAGGTGTCTGTTCGCCCTTGAAGGCCTTGACCTCAATCGATCGCATGGCGATCGCCGCGTCCTGCCAGTCAACGACGGAATCTGCGTTGGCGTCCGTGGTGATGGCCACCCGTGTCCACGGCAGTTCCTCGGTCTGGTCGGAACCGGCGGTCCTGTAGAGCCACTGTCCGCTGGCAACGCCGATTTTCACCCCGCCGGCACCGTCGCTGACGGCTTGGCGCCAAAAGCGCCCCTTGTCCTTGGCGCCGGGGCCGGAGGAAGTGTCGTAAAGGGAGTTGGATTCGAACGCGGCTGCGATTTGGGAAGTGTTCGCAAGCACGTAGGCGGAACTCTTGGCAACAGCATCCAGGGGAGTTGCACCGGTTACCGGAATAAATTCATCACCGGTGGCGCCGCGGTCCACTGAAAGGTCGGCAGCAGAGACCTGCGCGGCGGGTTCAGCAGAGGACACAGTTGCAAGGTTCAGCTTGGGCAGCTGCAGCGTCGAAACCTTGTTCTCCGCTGTGTCATTGATTTTCGTAACGTTGAAGTTGACGGCGCTCCCCTCTACTGAGAGGCGGGCCTCCAGCGTGATGCCACCCATTCCGGGAACAGTCATGACATAGTTCACCGACCCGGCGTCGGTCTTGGCTGACGTCGTCGAAACCAGATGTTCCGTGCCGTTGATGGTGATCGTGTTCAGCTGCTCTGCGGTGCCGTGAAGCATGGCGCCGGTGCGTACATCCGTGTACGTCACCACCTGTGGAAACGAAGCGGATACCAAGACGGAAATCTGATCGGACGTGATTGTTTCGGTTCCCGGCAACGGCGCAGCTTGCGCAGCTGAGATCGACAGGAATGGCAGGGAAGCGGAGGCCAAAACACACGCCAAGCTCAAACTGGTGAGCCGCCGCGGTGACAAAATATTGGACATAAATGATCCTTAACGATTTTTTAGGGGCGATATCGCTCATGTGCTTGCATCGTTAAAAGAGTGCGGGTCAAAAACTCATTTGGCAAGGGGGTCGCGTTCGAAGGATGCGGACGGACCGTGCAGAGCCGAGGAGGAGGCCAGGCCTACGTAGAGCCGAAGATCAACGTCCGGGAGGGCAGGTGGTGGCGCGAATGATCAGCTCCGGTGCCACGACTTCGGGTTCGAAAGTGGTCCCCGGCTCCTGCAGCTGACGCAGCAGGTGCACAACGGCCCGACGTCCGGTCTGCTCGAAGGACTGGCTCACCGTGGTGAGGGGCGGATTCGCGTAGGCGGCCAGGGCAATGTTGTCGATTCCCACCACTGAAACGTCCTCAGGTATGCGCCGGCCAAGCTCGCTCATTGCCCGCATGAGGCCAAAAGCCATCTCATCGCTTGCAACCAGGACAGCGGTAACGTCCGGCATCCGGGCCAGGAGGAGGCCGTTGCGGTAGCCCGATTCGGGGGACCAGTCTCCGTAGAGTTCCGGGGGAACTTCACGTCCTGCCTCAGTCAGCGCCGCCCGCCAGCCGGCAACGCGGCTGATGGCATCCGACCATTGGGGCGGTCCGGCCACATGCCAGACGGTGCGATGTCCAAGGCCAAGGAGGTGCTCGGTCGCGAGGCGGACAGCGACGGACTGGTCTATTGCGACAACGTCTGCCGACGAAGTGCCGGATCCGTCCAGTGTGACCGTGGGCAGAACGCGGATGAGCTTTTCCAGCGGCTCGTCGAGATCGATGAGGGGGACAGCAATAATCAGGCCGTCAACGCCCTGCTCAATGAGCCTGTTGATGGCCACACCCACCGCCGCTGCATCCAGTGAGGCCGTGGTGGCCGTGTTGACGGTATAGCCCGACTCCCGGGCGGCCTGTTCAACTCCCAGGGCCAAAGCGGCCCGGGAGTAAAAGCTTGATGCAAGGGTAATGAAGCCGACTGTCATGGAACGCCCTGTTGCGAGGGCGCGGGGCATGTGGTTGAGCCTGTATCCCAGCCGTTCGACCGCCGCCAGGACTTTCGCGCGGGTGCTCTCCTGAACGTTGGGATGGCCGCTGAGAACCCTGGAAACAGTCTGTGCCGATACCCCCGCAGCCAGAGCTACATCGCGCATGGCTGTACCGCGTCGTCCCGCCTGTGCTGTCACTTTTGCCCCCTAGTTTTAGCCTCCCAGCCAGTATAAGTCAGTTGTTATCCGTAACCCTGTTGGCGCACAAACGATCGAAAACTCTTATCGATTGGGGGTTGTTATGGGTAACATTGCGTGTAATACTCGTCACTTACAGGGACCGGCCAGCTTCGTCGGTACCCACCGGCAAACGAATCTGGAACCCGTTCCGCTTTCTGCCACTCAAGTCACTTCGGCCCGTTCGGGCTGTCCTGCTGCGGTCACAAGGAGAAAAAATGAAAAAGTCAACCGTTTGGGCTGCGGGTGTGGCCGCAGTCGGAGCTTTGGCCCTGACGGCGTGCGGCACCGGGGGAGGCGGTGAGCCGGCAACGTCCGGTTCGCCCGCAGGCGTTCAGGAAGTAAAATTCTGGGGCTGGGCGCCTGGCTACGCTGACGCCGTCAAGGCCTTCAACGCCTCCCACCCGGACATCAAAGTCGTTTACGAAGAGGTCCAGCCAGGTGCCAAGGGCGGCTACGAGAAAATGCTCAATGCGGTCAAAGCCGACAGCGCGGCCTGCCTGGGACAGGTTGGGTATGAAACCCTGACAAGTTTCGCGGCCCAGGGCGCCCTGGAAGACGTCACCAGCTACGCCAGTAAGAACGAGGGCGAATACGTTGACTGGACCTGGAAGGCAGTGAGCCCCGGCGGAAAGGTCTATGCCGCACCTGTTGACACGGCTCCGATGGCGCTGTTCTACAACAAGGAGCTCTTTGCCCAGCACGGCGTCGCAGTGCCCACAACGTGGGACGAATACAAGCAGGCCGCTGAGAAGCTCAAGGCCGCGGACAGCAATATATCCATCTCTTCGCCTTACCTGAACTACGACTACGCCGGCTTGGCCTGGCAGGCCGGAGCTCCGTGGTTTGGTATCGACGGCGACAGCTGGGACGTTTCGCTCGACTCGGACGCCAACAAGAAGGTGGCCGATTACTGGCAAGGTCTGGTGGACGCCAAGGTCATCAGCGAGGCACCCATGTACGATCCTGCCTGGTTCAAGGGACTGGGTGACGGCTCCATTGCCACGCTCGTTGGCCCCGTGTGGCAAGCCGGCGTCATCAAGGGTGACGCCAAAGCCGGTGCCGGCAAATGGGCTGTAGCTCCCATGCCCCAGTGGGCTGCCGGGGAGGACAAGGTTGGCAACGCGGGTGGCTCGGCTACCGCAGTGCTCAAGGGCTGCGACACTCCTGAGGCTGCCTGGACCTTCGCCAACTGGATGAGTACCGATAAGGACGCCTACTCCGCACTGATCGAAGAGGCGGCCCTGTACCCGGCCGCGAAAGCACTTCTTGACCTGCCGTCCCTGACCAAGCCCGATGAGTACTTCAGCGGCCAAAAGATCTTTGACGTTTTCAAGGCTGCCTCGAACAACGTGGACACCAGCTGGGTCTGGGGACCCAACATGCCCCAGACAACCAAAGACCTGGACGACGGGCTCTCAAAGGCATGGGCCGGTAACGGAACACTCGCCGACGCTTTCAGCGCCGCGCAAACCAAGACAGTGGATGCCCTCAAGGCCCAGGGCCTGAGCGTCAAGTAAACAGACGGCCAAGAAGACGGCCGACGACGACGTGTGGCCGGCCTCAAGAGCGCGGCCGGCCACACTGCCGCTGAAACGCCAAACACGATTTCTACCAAGGGGAGGCACCATGAGTGCGTCGACCAGTTTGGGCCATGCCTCGGGCATGAAGCCCAGGCCCAAGCCAAAGGCACGAACCAGCGGACGCCTCCGCACGCCCGTAATGTTCCTGGCACCGTTCCTGATCATCTTCATAGCCATGTACCTGGTTCCCATCGGATTTGCCCTCCAGCAGAGCTTCCTTAAAACCCAGCGATCGGGCTTGGGACTGGGCGGGCCGTCCACTCCTGTTTTCGACCCATGGTTCAACTACGGACGCATTTTCACTGACGAGGCATTCATTGGATCCCTGGGGCGCGTGCTTGTCTTCGGCGTGGTGCAAGTCCCGCTCATGCTGGGCTTTGCCTTGTTGCTCGCCCTCCTGCTGGATTCAAAGTCGATCCGCGGCAAGTCGTTCTTCCGGCTGACCAGCTTCATGCCTTACGCCGTGCCCGGCGTCATAGCCGCCCTCATGTGGTCCTTTCTCTACTCGCCATCCTCGAGCCCCATCAACAACGCGCTGGCACCACTGGGAATAGACATCCCCTTCATGAGCGAGGAGCTGGTGCTGTGGGCGGTGGCCAACATCGTGACCTGGGGATGGACCGGCTACAACATGATCATCATCTATTCAGCCATCCAGACCATTCCCGCCGAGGTGCTGGAATCTGCAAAGCTCGACGGCGCGTCCCCCGCGCGCATCGCGTGGAACATCAAGATCCCCATGGTCCGCCCGGCGATCATCCTCACGGCTGTGTTCTCCATCATCGGCACGGCGCAACTGTTCAACGAACCAACTGTCCTCCAGGCAATCTCGGGCGGCTCCATCAACTCGGCCTTCACACCCTTGATGTCGGCCCGCGCCGCAGTGCAGTCCCAGGACTATGCCTACGCCGGAGCCCAGTCCGTGGTGCTTGCCCTTCTCGTCGGAGTCCTCTCCTTTGCCTTCTTCAAGCTCACCAACCGAGGTGAAAAGTGACTCTGCACGCTAGGGACAGGGTCACTGTTTCGACCCCGACAAACATCCGTCCAAACAAGCCAAGCAAGCCAAGCAACCGAAGCAAGCCCGGCAGGAGTTCAGATCGCGAAACTACCCTGACCAGCCGTGTTGGTGTCCTTGCCGTCATGCTCGTTTCCGCCCTCTATTTCCTCCTGCCGGTTTGGTGGCTTGTTGTTGCCGCCAACAAAAAGCATGGCGAACAGTTCTCCGGATCCGGGCTCTGGTTCGATGGCGTCCACATCATCGAAAACGTCCGCATCCTCATGACGGAGGGGGATGGGATCTTCCTGCGCTGGATGCTGAACAGTATTCTCTATGCCGGGCTGGGAGCCACAGTCGGGACGTTCTTGTCCGCCATGGCCGGCTATGCGCTGGCGAAGTACAGTTTTCCGGGCCGCGGCCTGATTTTCTCCACGATCCTCGCAGCAGTACTGATTCCCAAGATCATGTTTACGCTTCCGCTGTTCATGATGTTCAGCAACGTCAGCCTGATCAACAACCCCCTGGCAGTACTGCTCCCGAGCATCGTGAGCCCTTTCGGTGTATACCTTTCGCGGGTATTTGCTGCGCAGTCAGTTCCCGATGAGCTCATTGAAGCCGGGCGGCTCGACGGAGCGAGTGAATTCCGGATCTTCTCCGACATCTCTGTTCGCGTCATGGCGCCAGCACTCGTCACGATTTTCCTCTTCAACTTCGTTGAAATATGGAACAACTACCTGCTGCCCGCCATGGTGCTGAACGACTCGGCCCTGCAACCGGTCACGGTAGGACTCGTTGCGTGGAACGGCAGCAACGGAAATGTACCGCAAGCGACGGTTGTCGTCGGCGCATTGCTGTCCATCATTCCCCTCATCGTCGCCTTCCTGTGCCTCCAGCGCTTCTGGCGGGCCGGACTCACCGCGGGAGCTGTCAAATGACAACCAGCACCACCACATCCACCCGGCCAAACCTCGGCGATGAACCGAACATGGCCGAGCTCGGACAATTCCCAACAGCGGCCGCGCTCACCTACGACGGGAACGGATTCTTCCGTCACGGCCGATCCCACCGAATCCTGGCCGGGGCCATCCACTACTTCCGCGTCCATCCCGGCCAATGGGAGGATCGTCTGTCCCGGCTCAAGGCTATGGGCCTGAACACCGTCGATACCTACGTTGCCTGGAATTTCCACCAGCCGCGCGCAACTGACGTGCCGGACTTCAGCGGCTGGCGCGATCTGGAACGCTTCATAGAACTCGCAGGCAGCCTCGGCATGGACGTCATCGTCAGGCCTGGCCCGTACATCTGCGCAGAATGGGACAACGGAGGCCTGCCGAACTGGGTCACAGGCCGCGACGACATCGCCTTGCGTTGCAGTGACCCGGTTTTCCAGTCCCAGGTCGAAGAGTGGTTCGACCACCTTCTCCCGATCATCGAACGCCAGCAGGCCGCCAACGGGGGCCCCGTCGTCGCCGTCCAAATCGAAAACGAATACGGCAGTTACGGGGATGACCACAGCTATATCCGCTGGAACCGCGACGCACTACTGGACCGGGGGATTACCGAGCTGCTTTTCACCGCGGATGGGGGCACCGATTACTATCTCGACGGCGGCGCCATCGAAGGCACCCTGGCGGCAGCCACGTTGGGGAGCCGCGGGGACGAGGCCATCGAAATATGGAAACGGCGCCGTCCTGGTGAACCCTTCCTGAATATCGAGTTCTGGAACGGCTGGTTTGACCACTGGGGCGAGAAGCACAACACCCGCGACGCCGCGGATGCTGCCGCAGAAATACGGAAGATCCTTGACGGGGGCGGTTCGATTTGCCTGTACATGGCCCACGGCGGCACCAACTTTGGTCTCGGCTCCGGAAGCAACCACGACGGGACCAAACTGCAGCCCACCGTGACGAGCTATGACTCGGACGCTCCGGTGGCCGAACACGGTGCACTGACCGAGAAGTTCCACGCGCTCCGGGCCGAGTTCCTGCGGCTGGGAACGGGGAGCCAAGAAATACCAGCCGAGCTCCTCGCCCGGACGCCCACACTTTCCCCCCGGCAGCTTGCACTCACCCGCGGGCCACGGATGTTGGACGTGGTCCGCCATGCGGCCGCCCCGGTACGGAGTCTCCGGCCACTCAGCTTCGAAGACCTGGGGCTGCCGGCCGGCATGATCCTGTATCGAGCCCAGGCCAGCCTGCCTGACCGCGACACCACCATCAGGATCGTGGACCTGCACGACCGCGCCTATGTCCATGTCAACGGGCAATTCGTTGGTCTGCTGGATGCCAACAGCGGCTGGGACGGTGTAACCGTCAGGGGCGACGGATCCGAAGTGGAGCTCGAAATAGTGGTTGAGAATCAGGGCTACATCAACTACGGACCACGCTACGGAGAGCGGAAGGGCATCCTGGGGGGAGTCCTCATTGACCAGCGCTACGTGTTCCACTGGGACCAGACGCCGGTGGCCCTCGCCGATTTCGACGCGGCCCGGCTTGCAGAACTCCAGACCGCAGCAAGCGGCTCCACCCCGGAGACACATACCCCGGAGACTCATACACCGAACGGCCTGGCGACCGCCACCTTCCTCATCGATGAACCGGCCGACACGTTCATTGCCCTGCCCGGTTTCGCCAAGGGGTTCCTGTGGATCAATGGAGTACTGCTTGGCCGCTACTGGCAGGAGGGACCCCAAGTAACCCTCTACGTTCCGGGCCCGCTGCTGTCACCCGGAGAGAACACCATCGTCGTCCTGGAACTCGAGAATTTTGGCGTGGAACTGGAACTGGAATTGCGGGCACAACCGGAACTCGGCTCGACCACAAGGCATCAGGAGTCCCTCCTCTGATCAGCTACGCTGGATCAGTCCTCCGCGATCACCGCAACGGAACCAGCGCCCGCACTATCACCCGCACCAACCGCATGCCGCGTCAGGGACGGCACGCCCCCCCAGCGGATACTCGGTGAGAGTCTGCACCGCTTCGGCCCCCGCGAGGTGGACATGCTCGCTCCACACCGAAGACACCCCGCCGCCGCTCAACTTCAACCGCCCGCCGGCCAGCAGCGGATGGAATCCCTCCACCCGGATCCCCAGCAGCTCCCGGAAAGCGCCGGGGTAGCCGCCCATCCGGATGTGGCCTGCCCGTCGACAATCCTGCTGAAATACGTCACCAGCACTGTGGCTCCGGCCCGCGCGGCGGCGGCAATGTTTGCGGCGGCCGCGTTAGTCACCGAAGAGCGTGCACACCAGGACCAGGCCGTAGCCCTCCAGCGACGCGGACGGATGGACCAGATCCACCGCGACCCCGCGCAGGAACAGCGAGTGACGCTTATGACAATGCCGCGGCCGAGACAGTGATGGGGATGTTCAAGAACGAGGCCGTCGCGAAGGATTCACCGTTCCGCAGCGGGGCGTTGAAGACCTAAACCGACGTGATGGAGATCGTCTTCGAGTGGGTCCACTGGTGGATCACTGTACGGGGCGTTCCAACCGGCGGAACAAACGTACAAAACCCTCCCAGGTCCGAAACATATCGCGGATCTGGGAGGGTTTTGTGCGTTTGTTAGGACGAGAAAGCCACCTCCAGGGTGAGGGCGCCGGGGTGGGGGATTCGCAGGAGGTGCTGCCGGCGGTCGCCATCTTCGAAGATGGTACGGGCGGTGTCCGTCAGGGTCACGTTTTCTCTGGCGCCCCACTTCAGCTTCATTTTGACGCCGCTGCGCGTGAGGCACAGCCCCGTCGCCGCGGCCGCTGAGTTCTGCCCCCACGTCGGGGACCCACTGCCACTGCCCAACCATTGCAGCGCATCGCCTTGTTGAAGCAGCAGCGGGATCTGCTCGGTGCCGGCCGACGGGGCCGTGACGGTGCGGGTGAAGCCGGTGTCGGCCACGTCGGTGACTGTCTTAATCCCCGTCGCGGAGGACGCGGTGATGCTAAAATCGCCCGTCACCGCGCCGAGCCCAGTGATGGCGACCGGTGCTCCACCGGAGGCAAACGCCGCGGTCAGCGTCGCACGTGCCTCATCGACCCCGTCACCGAGAATCGTGCCCCAGAAATCATCGTCAACAGCGGCATTGTTAAACCCCACGATGGTCGTACCCATTGTCGGGTGCCACAGCAGCTGCGAACCATTACGCACCCTCGTCGACGCGCGTTGCCCAAACAGCGAGGCGAGGTAGTAGCGCGGGCGCCGGACAAACACAAACTGCATCCCCAGCACCCCTGTCCGCGCCTCCGTGAACCGTGACGACGCAATCGTGGGCAGGGCGGCAAGCGCCGCCGAGCGGTCGGCTGCACTCGCCAGCGGCGCGTTCGCGGTAACGTGCATCCACAGCCGAGGAGATGTGTTCTGCTTCGCCCGCCCCACAATCGGATCGGTCGACGCAGCCCACTGGGCACGCGCCGTATTGACGGTGCTGACGCTGGGACGATACGCAGCAAACCCTGGCACAGCCGGGAGAAGCTCCCCGGTGAAAGCCGTGCGGTCCCGCGCGTCGCTGAAAGCGTCCGTGATCGGAACGCTGCCACCCGTGCGCGCGGATGCCGAACCCATGCCGATATATCCGGATCCATCGGGCTCACGCACGGTGACCAGACTGAGTATCCCGAGCCACCGTTCAGCCATATCGAGCAGCCGTTGGTCGCCGGTGACCCGATAAAGGTCGGCCATATCGGGTACCTGGACCTCATGGCTGTACGCCAGATCAAGCCCGGTTGGTTCATAAAACCATCCCCCGGACGCTTGTGCGCGGGCGGAGAAGACACCGATGCCCGTATCCACCGCCGCCGTCAGCGCACTGTCGCCAAGAGCCTCGGCGGCATGAGCGCAGCCTACGAGCCCCGCGATGGTCTGATTGGCAAACCGGATGATGGTTGTTGGTGTGCCCCACGTGGTCGAATTGCTCAGATCGAGGAACCAGGACGCGGCCAGGCGCAGAGCATCCTCCATCTGTGTTCGTCGAGCCGGGAGCACGGATGCGGCCTCCAACTGCCGATACGCCTCCGTGAGCGACACCAGACCAAAGCCCGTCGCTGCCCTGCTGTGTTCGACGGCCGAATACTCAGGCCAGGACCCGTCGCTGTGTTGGAGATCGAGATAGAACCCGATCGCAGCATCGAGTCGGGCAAGCAGTGCGGGGTCACCAGCGTAGGGGTTCCAACTGCGCGCATTCGCATAGAACCAGGCGAGCGTGGCAACGTGCTCCTGAACACGAGCGTTAAAGGGCTCCGAAGGTGTGCGCCACCATCCGCCCGACATCCATCCGTGCATCGGACCGCCATCGGTGACGATGTCGTTGGCCATGGCCGCCACGATCACAAGGTAGTCGGCCAGCACCTGTTCCACGGGATCAAAGGCGGTTCGATCCGAAGGGGTGGCGAGTTCCTGCACTAAGGGCAATGCGCCACCGGCCGTGGTGGCCGCCGCGGGCGACAGCCGCCCGGGAGGCGAAAGAGTGAGGACCGACGCGGCGGCAAATCCGCCGATGATCAACCCCCTCCGCGTCAGAATGGGCTGGATTGCACCGGGCACCTGGTCAGACGTCGTCATCGACGGTCCTCTCTCTTTTTTGAACGCCGCGCCGGATGGCGCGTCGAAAACTACCAGCGCAGCGCCGGGTCCCAGCGCAGCTGTGCCCCATGGGCAACCAGGTCGTCCTGGAATGTGGCGAGGAGGCGCTCATCGTTGCGAACCGCCCGCGGGGTGATGGCGCCCGCCACCGCAAACGACGCAATCGCGCCCGCGGCCTCGCCAATCGACCACTCGACTGGCTGCAGCCGATAGCTGCCATTTGTGATCTGCGTGGTGCCGATATTCTTCGCGGCTGCGAGGAGGTTGTCGACGCGGCGGGGGATGAGCGCGCCGAGCGGGATTTCAAACGGCTGCGGTCGTCCACCCCCGCCGGGATGTCCACCGGTGGAGGGATGCCGATCAATCCAGAAATAGTGGCCGACGCCCACCGAGTCCGGATACGAGACCGCCGGGTTGTCGCCGAGGATCTCAACGGAGAAGTCCTGCTCCACGATCGTCCGCTCGGCCAGGATACGCCGCGACTCCCGGTAGTAGGGCACCTTGGCGAAGCCATCGGCCGTGCCGGCGATATCGGGACGAAGACGCAATCCCGGCCATCCGGTGCCACCATCGGGGCGAGGTGCCTCGGTCTGCAGCCAGTAAAGCAGGGATTCGCTCAGTTCCTTCGCCGCGGCTCGGTGCTCTGCCGCATCCGGGGTGCCAAAGAGTGGGCCGCCGATGTAGTCGTTCATGGGCCAGTTGACGATCGTGACGTCGCTGGCGAAGAAGCCGGGCTGGAACTGCCGACGAGCGAGAATGCGACGGTACGTCCACAGCTCCGGCGCTGCGCCCATGTTGCGGTGGTCCACGTCGATCCCAGACGGGTCATCGTCGGGGTTCGGCGTGAGCAGATACGCCCGAGCGGGATCGCCGGAGTGCTCCGGTGCCCGCCCGAAGCCCAGAATCCGCTCGCCGTGCAGCTGCGAGGGCCGCCAGTCGCGGAAGTGTTCATAACGGGCGGGGCGATCGATCGTGTGATCCTCGCCGTCTCGATGATCTATGGCAAAACACCAAGTCACCCCCTGCATGTCGAGCAGGTCGGCCGTATCGGCGGCGCTCGGCTCACCAGTCTGTTCGCGGGACTCACGACCGGTCACGTGCTCCACGCCACCGAGCTCCAGCAGATCGCCAAGTTCCGTCGCGTCGAGCACAACGGACGCCGAGACCACGATCTCGGCACCGTCTGCGGTCTCAAACGTGACCGCGTCGATGCGGTCCCAGGACGTGGCAACGGAGACGGGTCGTGTCTCGAGCAGGATGGTTAGCTGCCCCGCCGAGACAAAGGGGCGAAGCAGGCCGTCGATCACCGAGAGGATCACGCGAGGCTCAACGCAGACCGGGCTGACCCAGCCGGCACCGGGGTTGAGATGCGCGTCGGCGGCCGCCTCGTCGGTGAGCGGATAGAAGTCGCGGTAGTGGGAGCGCAGCAGATCGCGGAATCGTGCATAGCTCGCGTTGCGTCCGGTCGTTTCGACACGGATGTGCTCGTCGCTCGGCACCAGCTGTGTCGTGAGCTGCCCACCGAGCCAGTCCGTTTCCTCCGTGAGGACAACGCGCCGTCCGCGCTCCAGTGCCGCGAGGGCTGCGGAGACACCGCCAACGCCTCCGCCCACGATCAGGATTTCGGTGTCTTGCTCGGTCATCATCAGCCTTTCAATATTTATCGCAAATTTATGCTCTAATTCCCGAGAATAATTGCACGAGTATCGTAGAGCGTCAAGTCTTTCGACGCGGCATTAGACTCGATGCAGTCACCCGTGAAGGAAGGAGCGCCATGAGCGCGAAGAAGCGTGCAACAGCGTCGCTCTCGGATATTGCTGAGCAAGCGGGGGTCTCTATCTCCACCGTTTCGAAGGTTGCAAACGGGCAGCCCGATGTCGCTGCAGCCACGCGAAAGCGCGTCGAAAGGCTGCTGGCCGAGAGCAGCTATGTGCCGCTGAAGCGGCGCCACATTGCGCCTCAGGAGCGCATCACATTTCTCACGCGCACCATGAACTCTCCCCTCACGCTCGACGTCCTTCGCGGGGCGGCGGCCGAGGCGCAAGCGCATGATCTTGATCTTGTGATCTCGGTGCATCCGGACGACACGGATCTGAGGTGGATCGATGACCTCGGCGGCGGCCGCACGGCCGTCGTGGCCGTGCGACCGACGCTGGACGCAGACCAGCGCGCCCGCTTCCGCCTGCTCGGAATTCCGCTCATCGTGGTGGATCCGTACACTCGTCCGGATGACGTGTCTTACAGTGTTGGTGCCACCAACTGGGCGGGCGGACTAGAAGCTACCGAGCACCTCATTGCAGCGGGCCACCGCAGGATCGGGATGCTCACCGGTGTTGCCGATACCCAGTCGTCCCTCGCCAGGCAGCACGGGTATCTCGCCGCTCTGGGTGCGCGCGGCATCCCGGCGGATCCGGAGCTGATCCGACACGGCGAGTTCTCCTACGACTCCGGCCTGGCCGACGGCACCACGCTCCTGAGTCTCCCCAACCCGCCCACCGCGATCTTCGCCGCGAGCGATTTTCAGGCCGCCGGGGTAATCGAGGCTGCGCGGCGCCAAGGCGTGCGCGTGCCTGAGGACCTCAGTGTGATCGGCTTTGACGACCAGATTGTTGCGCGGATGACGGCGCCTCAGCTAACCAGTGTTCGGCAGCCGTCAGAGGAGATGGGCAAACATGCGGTGCGCGTCGCGCGGCAGCTCCTCCTAGGGGAAGAGCCGATGGCGCGTCACACCGAGTTGGCGACAACGCTTGTGGTGCGCGGTTCAGTCGGCGAACCCCGCGTTCGATAACTATCGAGAAATTTCTCTTGTATTGTCGGGAATCGTTGATAGCATGATTCTCGACACCGGTGAGCAGTTGGCGCCGAGGTCGTCCTCGGCCCTTGTACGAAGGAGTACCTGCTCATGAATCTGCCGTCCCGGAGGGTTGCCCTCCTTAGCGTCCTCGCTATTACAGCAACATCACTCGTAGCCTGTAGCCCACCGGGTGCCGCGAACGGTGGCCCTGTGGACCTAACGATGGCCGTCTGGTCGGCAAACAAGGACCACCTCGCACTGTTCGACAAGATCGCCGAAGGCTACCTCGCCGATAACAGCGAGGTGAACTCGATCACTTTCGAGACGATCACTAACCAGGACTACATAGCCGGCCTCACCACCCGCATCGCCGGCGGCAACGTTCCGGATCTTGCCTGGATCCCCGAGGCGAACGCCCCGGAATTCATTCAGAGTGGAGTTCTCGCAGACCTCACCGACACTTTCAAGAGCGCCGATGGCTACAACCTCGACGACCTCTTGCCGAGTGCGACCGCGCTCTGGGAGAAGGAGGGCGCTCTCTACGCCTACCCGTTCTCGAACAGCCCGTTCGCAATGTACGTGAACCGTGACATCCTCAAAGCAGCCGGACAGCCAGACGTGTCAGCACTCGTGGGCACGAGTGAGTACACCTGGGACACGATCGCCGACATCGCAGCGGCCGTCAAGGCGACCACAGGGAACTCTGGATTGGTTGTTCCCTCCTTCTCGCCGACTACTTGGGACAACCTCACCCCGCTTTGGGCATCGTGGGGCGCCGCACCCTGGACGGATGACTCCACCAGCTGCACGTTCAGCAAACCCGCGATGGTTGATTTCCTCTCCTGGTTCCAGACCCAGACAGATCGCGGTGCCATGCCCGCCGTCACCACGGTGGCGCAGAACCCGGTTTTTGCCACAGGCAACGTAGCGTTCAGCGTGGCGCAGCTCAGCGCATCGGGTGCCCTCGACGACAGCTTCGAGTGGGATTTCCTTCCGCTGCCCGCGGGCCCGGATGGTAAGCAGGGTGTGATCGGCCAGGCCGGCATCGGTGTGGTGGCGAAGAGCAAGCACGTGGATGCCTCGACCGACTTTCTGGCGTACTTCACAAACGCCGTGAACTCGGAGAAGCTCGCCACCTACTTCCCGCCGTCTCGCAAGTCACTCATGAACATTGAGACGCTCTCGGCCGCCGCCCCGAAGCTCAGCGAGCGACAGATCCAGTCGGCGATCATCGACGTGGTTCCCGACGCAATCGTCAAGGCCTCGAGTCCCGTCTACTCGCGGGTGACCGGTCTTGTGAGCTCGGCTCTTGATTCGGTGTGGACTGGTGGAGATGTCGCAGCCGCGACCTCCGCCGTCTGCAATGCCGCTCAGCCCGTCCTCGGACGCTGACGCACTGTGTCGTCCGCAACCCGCACGCGGGCGATGACTCGCCCGGTCCGGCGGCGCCTCGATGGAGGCGACCGCTGGATAGGACTGGCGTTCGTCGCCCCACAGTTCATCGGTGTTCTGGTGCTCGGTATCATCCCTTTCATCGCGGTCATCTGGTACAGCCTGAACGAATGGACTCCGCTCACCGGCACCTTTAACTTCATTGGGATCGACAACTACACCCAACTGTTTGGCGACCAGCGGTTCTATAACTCCCTCCGGTCGAGTTTCCTCTTTGGTGCCGGGATCGTCACGCTTAATCTTGTTCTTGCGCTCAGCCTCGCGCTGCTCCTCAACAATCGGATGCGCGGCATAGCCACCTTCCGTGCGTTTTTCTTCTCGCCGGTTGTGGTGTCGATCATCTCCTGGTCGATCGTCTGGAACTTCCTCCTCGCTCCGGAGGGCGGTCTCAACGGCATGCTTGCGATGTTTGGCATTGACGGCGCCGGATGGCTGACCAGTCCGGCGACGGCGCTTCCGTCGGTTGTTGTTATCCAGGTGTTCAAGGGGGTTGGCATGAACATGGTGCTGTTCCTCGCGGCGCTGCAGGGGGTTCCGGGGGAGATCAAGGAGGCCGCACGATTGGATGGGGCGGGGCCGCGTCGGTCGTTCTTTTCCATCACGCTGCCGATGATTTCGCCGACGGTCCTCCTCGCCGGCATTCTCACCACCATCGGTTCGCTGGAGGTGTTCGCACCGATCCAGTTGCTGACCCAGGGCGGACCAGCCGACTCGACGCTGATCTTGCCATATTTCCTATACCAGACCGCGTTTCAGCAGCAGCAGTTCGGGTATGCCAGTGCCATCGGCGTTGTGCTCTTCACCGTGATTCTCGTATTGACCATGGTGCAGTGGATGTCGCGCAAGAAGTGGGTTAATGATGAAAACTGAAATTTCTGAGGTCCAGACTCCGGAGGCCCCTGAAGCCGTTGTCTCGTTCCGGGTAGCGCCTCCACGAAAAACCAAGGCAAACCGCGATTCGCGCGGATCGCGCGCCCGCAGTCGCATCAACACCGTGGTGCTCTATGCGATCCTCGTCCTCCTCTCGATCCCGTTTATCTATCCGACGGTTTGGATGATCTTCAGCTCGTTCAAGCCGACGTCGGAGATCTTCTCGCAGCCGCCCAGGCTCTGGCCGGTGGAGTGGACGCTGGATGGGTTTGCGAAGATCTTCACGGCTCAGCCGTTCCTGCAGCAGTACGGGAACTCGCTGTACATCGCGTTCATCGTAACGGCGGGATCGCTCGCCGTATCGGGGCTGGCGGGCTACGCGTTTGCGCGGATGCGGTTTCCGTTCCGTAACACCATGTTTGTGATCCTTCTTGCCTCCATGATGGTCCCCAGTGAAGTAACGATCATCCCGATCTTCACGGCGGTGAACGCGATAGGGCTCACCGACACCCATTGGCCGCTCATCCTGATGCCCCTGCTTGGTCCCTCCTCGGTGGTGTCGGTGTTCATCTTCCGGCAGTACTTCCTGTCGCTGCCAGGTGAACTTGAGGAGGCCGCTCGACTGGACGGGCTGGGGCGAGTGGGCATCTTCACGCGAATCGCATTCCCGCTTGCGCGGCCGGCGATCGCGGCGGTCACAATCCTTACGTTCCTACGGTCGTTCAACATGTACTTTGAACCGCTGATCTTCCTGACAACCCCGGAGAAATTTACTGTGGCGCTGGGAATCACGCGGTATCAGGACGGGTATGGCGAGCCGCTGTGGACCACCCAGCTCGGAGCAGCGTCGCTCACGGTGATCCCGATCCTGATTGTTTTCCTCCTAGCGCAGAAGCAGTTCATCGAAGGAATCGCCGGCACGGGGGTGAAAGGCTAACCTGTGGTCGGCCTGCTGCGCAGGTCTAGCGCGGCAGGTCTGTGTGTGCGGCCAGCTGACTCCTTCAGTTCCATGCTGCATCTATCGAGCCGCCACCGAACCCCGCGTCAGTCCTCCGCGATCACCGCAACGGAACCGGCTGCAACAGTCCCCGCAAACGCCGCGCCCGTCAGCAGGTCAACGCCGGCGGCCTCCACCGCCGCGGCTGAGCGTGAGTGGTTGATCGCGAACAGGAAGCTGCCGCCGTCGTCGGCCCGTCGACGTACGAGTTCCACACCGCGGTCGGCGGCGGCAACGGGAGCGACGCCGGACTCGGCCAGCAGCCGGTCCACGATCGCTTCAACGCCGTCGCGGTCCGGGAACGTCGCCAGGTACCAGGCAGCACCGGAGCCAACCGCATGCCGCGTCAGCGACGGCACGCCCTCCAACGGATACTCGGTGAAGGTCTGCACCGCTTCGGCCCCCGCGAGGTGGACGTGCTCGCTCCACACGGAAGCCACCCCGCCGTCGCTCAGCTTCAACTGCCCGCCGGCCAGCAGCGGGTGGAATTCCTCCACGCGGATCCCCAGCAGCTCCCGGAAAGCGCCGGGGTAGCCGCCCATCCGGACGTGGTCCTGCTCGTCCACAATCCCGCTGAAATACGTCACCAGCACCGTGGCTCCGGCCCGCGCGGCAGCAGCGATGTTGGCAGCGGCTGCGTCCGTCACCGAATAGAGCGTGCACACCAGGACCAGGCCGTAGCCCTCCAAGGACGAAGAAGGATGGACCATATCCACCGCGATCCCGCGCAGGAACAGCGACCGGTGGAACGCCCGCAGTACGTCCAGGTACTTCACGTCCTCGCTCGGTTTGGAGTCGATTTCGTTGGCCCACCAGGCTTCGTAGTCGAACACGATCGCCACGCGGGATTCCACCCGTGAGCCGCGCACCGGTGCGAGCCGCTTCAGGGCAGACCCGAGCTCCACCACCTCGCGCCACACCCGTGTGTCGCGGCCGCCGTGCGGGACCATTGCGGAGTGGAATTTCTCGGACCCGGCGAAGCTCTGCCGCCACTGGAAAAACATCACCGCATCCGCTCCACGGGCCACATGGGCCAGGGAGTTGCGCAGCATTTCGCCGGGCATCTTGGGCTGGTTGCGCGGCTGCCAGTTGACGGCCGACGTCGAATGTTCCATCAGGATCCACGGCTCGCCGCCCGCGATTCCCCGGGTCAGGTCCGCGCTGAACGCGAGTTCGATCTGACGCTCGGGATCCGCAGCCACGAGGTAGTGGTCGTTGGCGATGACATCCAGGTCCTTGGCCCACTCGAAGTAGTCCAGTGCCTTCGTGGCGCTGGACGCCATCAGGTTGGTGGTGCAGGGGACCCCAGGGGTGACCTCCCGCAGAACCGCCAGCAGCTCCCGGTAGTAGTCCATCAGGGCCCACGAATTGAACCGTTGGAAGTCCAGCTGCTGGCCCGGATTCAGCGTGGAAGGCGCGACGCCGGGCGGCAGGATCTCCTCGAAGGAACCGTAGTGCTGGGACCAGAACGCCGTGCCCCAGGCCGCGTTCAGCGCCTCGATGCTGCCGTACCGGCGCCCCAGCCACGTGCGGAACGCCGCGGCGTCCTCCGCGCCATGGAACTCGGAGACGTGGCAGCCGAGCTCGTTATCCACGTGCCATAGCGCCAGCGCAGGGTGGTCCTTGTACCGCTCGGCGATCACCCGGGTGATGCCGGTGGCATACCGGCGGTAAACGGCCGACGACGGTGTGTAGTGCCGCCGGGAGCCCGGTCCCAGCACGGTTCCGTCAGCGGTGACCGGCAGGATTTCCGGGTGTTTGCGGACCAGCCAGGCCGGGGGAGCAGCGGTTGCGGTTGCCAGGGCAACCTTGAGCCCGGTGGCGGCGAGATTGTCCATCACTTCATCCAGCCAGCCGAAGTTGTATTCGCCCTCAGCCGGTTCGAGCAAGGCCCACGAGAAGATGCCCACGCTCAGGAAACTGACGCCGGCTTCCTTCATGAGCTCCAGGTCTTCCAGCCGGATGTCCGCGGGCCACTGTTCAGGGTTGTAATCGCCGCCGTAGGCGATCCCTTCCACGTTGCTCCAGACGCTGGCCGGACCGGAATTACGCTGCATGCTCATGGGACTCCTTCGTCTACGGAATGGACTAAACGTACCTGAATCGCGAGGTTTGGGAAAACGCTTGCCCAAACTTTGGAATGCCGGTATTGTATCGTTTCAGAAAGCGTGTAAGCCAGCTCACAACTCACGTTGTAATCACAGAAGCCATTGGCCTGCACAACTCGAGCAAGGAGGCTCTCATGATCAACAGAAGGAATTTCCTCACCACCGTAGCCATCGGCACGGCATCCGCTGCAGCACTGGCTGCGTGTGGCTCACCGGCCCCCAGCCAGACGGGTTCGGCGGAGAATCCTGTCACCATCAACTACACCTGGTGGGGCAACGATGACCGCGCCGAGCGCACCCGCAAGGCGATCGCGCTGTTCGAAGAAAAAAACAAGGACATCAAGGTCAACGGCAACTTCACGGACTTCGCCGGATACTGGCAGAAGCGGGCCACGGAAGCTGCCGGTGGCGGCCTCCCCGACGTGATGCAGTGGGACCTGTCCTACATGCGCGATTACGGCCAGCGTAACCAGCTCCTGGACCTGGGCACGGTCAAGATCAACACGGACGCCTTCGACAAGTCACTCCTGCCATCCGGCCAGATCCGGGGCAAGACCTACGGCATCCCCACCAGCACCAACGCCTTCGCCGTCTACTACGACCCCGCGAAGCTCGCCTCACTTGGAATCGCAGAGCCGGACGGCACCTGGACCTACAAGGAATACAACGACTTCCTGGCCGAGGTCGGAGCCAAGGGCAACGGCGCGCTCTTCGGCGGCACGGACTACACCGGCGTCTGGTGGATGTTCAACATCTGGCTGCGCCAGAACAACATCGAGGCCTTCACCGAGGACGGCAAGCTCGGCTTCAGCAAGGACGACCTTAAGAAATGGTGGAACCAGGCAGCAGCTCTCCGCGGCACCCCTGCCATCGTTTCCGAAGAGCGCGTCACCCAGCTCGCCCCCAAGTCACCCTTTGGCTCGAACGTGACCGCCACGGAAGTCACCTGGGATAACTTCATGGCCGGTTACCTCGGTGACAGCGGCGCCAAGGAGCTCAAGCTCGTCCCGGTTCCCTCCGATGACAAGGACAACCTGGGCCTGTTCCTCAAGCCGTCCATGCTGATGGTGGCCAGCGCCAAGACCAAAAACAAGGACGCCGCCGCCCGGTTCATCGACTTTATGGTCAACGACCCCGAAGTAGGCCAGATCTTCAAGACCTCCCGCGGCGTTCCGGCCTCCAAGACCCAGCGCGACGGCACCACGTTTGAAGGCACGGACAAGCTGGTTGTTGACTACGAGAAGTCCATCGAGAAATACCTCAAGGACGCTCCAGAGCCGCCCATCGTCGGTTTCGGCACGCTGGAAGCCTCCTTCAAGCGGGTCAGCTCTGACCTGAACTACGGCAAGCTCACCATTGACGGCGCGGCCGACGCGTGGTTCAAGGAAGCCGAAGACCTCATCAAGCAGAACGCCTGAGCAGCGTATTGTCTGCCCGACGTTCCCAACTGACGGATTGAACTCGTGACTCAAAGCCCAACCCTGAGCAGGCGTTCGACGCAGTCCGCCCCCGCTCCGCGCAAATCAAAGCGGAGCGGGGCGGATGCCCGCGCCGGTTACACCTTCCTGTTGCCCTGGCTGCTGGGATTCATCGTCCTGACCCTGGGCCCGATGGTTTCCTCGCTGTACCTGTCCTTCACCAACTACAACCTTTTCGATCCGCCCAAATGGATCGGGCTCGACAACTACGCCACCATGTTCCAGGACGAACGGTTCCTGCAGTCGGTGGGCGTGACCGTGTCCTACGTGGTCTTCGGTACACCGCTGAAGCTCGCCGCGGCGCTGGCGGTGGCGATGCTGCTCAACAGCAAGCGCAAGGGCCAGGGCTTCTACCGCTCCGCGTTCTACGCCCCGTCCCTGATCGGCGCGTCCGTGTCCATCGCGATCGTCTGGAAGGCGATGTTCGGCGATTCCGGTCCGGTGGACCAGGGCCTGTCCTTCTTCGGGATCAACCTCGGCGGCTGGGTGGGCAACCCGGCCATGACCATGCCGATGTTCATCCTGCTGACCGTGTGGCAGTTCGGCGCCCCGATGGTGATCTTCCTCGCCGGCCTGAAGCAGATCCCCGCGGACCTGTATGAAGCGGCGTCGATGGATGGCGCCGGCCCGGTGCGGAAGTTCTTCAACATCACGTGGCCCATGCTCTCCCCGGTGGTCTTCTTCAACCTGCTGATGGAAACCATCCACGCGTTCCAGATCTTCAGCTCGGCCTACATCATCTCCAACGGTGAAGGCGGCCCGGCCGGCTCCACCCTCTTCTACACCCTCTACCTGTACCTGCGCGGCTTCAGCGACTTCCGGATGGGTTACGCCTCGGCGATGGCCTGGCTGCTCCTGATCGTCGTCGGTCTTATTACCCTGGTCATCTTCCGCACGTCCAAGTCCTGGGTCCACTACAGCGGTGATTCGAAATGACAACTATGGCAACCCCGAAGCAGTCGGCCCCGATGCTCCAGACGCAGGACTACAACCCGACGTCGGAATCCACGGGCACCAAGCGCGCCAAGAGCGTGGCATTCCATGCCGTAGCCCTGGCCCTGACCGGCGTGGTGCTCTACCCGGCGCTGTGGATGATCGCCTCGTCCTTCAAGCCGAACTCCGAAATCGGCGGCACCAACACCTCGCTATGGTCCAGCAATTTCAGCTTCGATAACTTCGTCACGGCGATGGACGGGATCGGCGGGGTGACCACCCTGCAGTTCTTCACCAACTCCCTGATCCTGGCCATCGGCGCTGTGGTTGGAACAGTCCTCTCGGCCAGCGTCTCGGCCTACGCCTTCGCCCGGATCAAGTTCCCCGGCCGCAGCATCTTCTTTGGCATGATGATCGCCACTTTGCTGCTGCCCTTCCACGTGGTGATCATTCCGCAGTACATCATCTTCAACCAGCTCGGCCTGGTGGACACCTACATCCCGCTGCTGATCGGCAAGTTCCTCGCGGCGGATGCCTTCTTCGTCTTCCTGATGGTCCAGTTCATGCGCAACCTCCCGGCCGAACTGGACGAGGCAGCCCGCATCGACGGCGCCGGCCACGTGCGGATCTTCTGCTCCATCATGCTGCCGCTGATGAAGCCGGCGCTCATCTCGACCTCGATCTTCTCCTTCATCTGGAGCTGGAACGACTTCCTGGGGCCGCTGCTGTACCTGAACACCCCCGAAAAGTATCCGCTGCCGTTGGCCCTGCGCCTGTTCGTGGACCAGACCCAGAGCTCGGACTACGGCGCCATGATCGCAATGTCCGTCCTGGCCCTGCTCCCGGTGCTGATCTTCTTCCTGGTGTTCCAGCGCTACATTGTTGAAGGCGTTTCCACCCAAGGCCTCAAGGGCTGACGGATACAGAAAATGAGCATCATGGACAGCACCACACCCGCATCCGGCCGCAATGAACCCATCCCGGTAAACCGCTTTGCCCTGTTTTCCGAGACCCTGCTGGCCGGGCTGCTGGTGCTGGTGCTGTCCATCCCGCTGGTCACCATCCCCGCCGCGTACGCAGCCGGGATCGCCCATCTGGAACGGCATCTCGCCGGCCGCGACGATTCCCTGCGCGGCCTCTGGGGCACGTTCCGGGCCGCCCTCCCGGGCAGCTGGAAGCTGGGAATCACGACGGCGGGAGCCGGCGTCGTGATTGTCCTTAACCTGTTGCTCGCAACAGTGGGTCAGCTGCCGGGCAGCTCGGTTGTCCTTCCGGCCACGCTGATCCTGGCCGCTGCCGGAGCAGTCCTGCTTCTGCGCACCGCCGCTGCCTGGTCCGGCGTGGCCTGGTCCGACGTCGACGGCGAGGAAGCCTCCGCGCCGGGAGCCTGGTCAGCAGCCCTTGACACCGCCAAGGCACTCTCGCTGCGTGACTGGACAGGCTCGCTCCTCCTTGCGGCGGCGCTGTTCGCGTCCGTGGTTTTTGTCTGGATGCTCGTGGCCCTGTTTGTGGTGGTGCCCGGCATGCTGATTCTGGCCTCCGCCGCCGTCAAGATGCGGTCCAGCCGCGCCTAGCCTTTCTCTGCATTTCCCATTTACTACCGAGTTGAGCCAGACGTGTCTTCCGACAGCCCGAAGTCCGCAGAATCCCTTCACGCCTCCCAAACTCCGGTCCGCTGGTACCAGCCGCTGACGCAGCACAATTACCGCCTGTACATGGGCATGACCTTCGCCGGCAGCATGGGCGTGTGGATGCAGAGGCTGGCCCAGGACTGGCTGGTGCTGCAGCTCACCGGGAGTCCGGCCGCCGTCGGGATCGCCGTGGCGCTGCAGTTCCTGCCGATGCTGGTCATCGGTCCGCTCAGCGGCCTGCTGGTGGACATGTTTCCCAAGCGCAGCGTCATGATGGTGTGCCAGTCCGTGATTGCGTTGCTGGCCCTGGGTCTGGCTGCGTGGGACGCCAGCGGAAACATCACCGTGTGGGCGGTGTACGGAAGCTGCATTGCGCTGGGAGTGACGTCGGCCGTCGACGGTCCGGCGCGCCAGGTTTTCATCAACGAGGTGGTGGGCGACGCCGGGCTGAGGCCGGCCATCGGCGTCAACAACGCGATCGGCCAGTTTGGCGCCATGGTGGGACCGGCCGTCGGCGGAGTGGTGATCGCCCAGGCCGGATCCGCCGCCGCCTTTGCCGCGAACGCCGTGCTTTCCGTGCTTGTGCTGGTCTTGATCGCCGCCGTCCGGCCGGCACTCCTGCACCTCACAACGCCTGCGTCCCGGGGACGCGGCCAGCTGCTGGCCGGCTTCGGGTACGTCCGGGAACGGCCCTCGCTGCTGCTGATCATCGTCCTTGCCGGCCTGCTGGGGGCCTTTGGCATGAACGGACCGGTGGTGCTGACGGCCTTCGCCGAGCGGGTGTGGCACAACGGT
Source organism: Pseudarthrobacter sp. NIBRBAC000502772 (assembly GCF_006517235.1). Taxonomy (NCBI): domain Bacteria; kingdom Bacillati; phylum Actinomycetota; class Actinomycetes; order Micrococcales; family Micrococcaceae; genus Pseudarthrobacter; species Pseudarthrobacter sp. NIBRBAC000502772. The sequence goes on along the minus strand of NZ_CP041188.1, from coordinate 4,346,072 downwards.
GCAGCGGGGTTCGGCCTGTTCAACACCGTGGGTGCCGTCGGCGCCCTGGCCGGTGCGCTGCTTGCCGCGCGGCTGAGGACCATGGGCCGCAAGGGAATCGTGGCCGCAGCCGGACTCTTTGGGCTTTCGCAGCTGGTTGCCGCGCTGATGCCCAACCTGGTCGCTTTCACCGTGATGCTTGCCGTGGTGGGCCTGATGACCCTGGTGTTCCTGACGAGCGCCGCCACGGCCGTGCAGGTGGAGGCGGGCCCCGAAGTCCGGGGGAGGGTGATGGCGCTTTACCTGCCGCTCCTGCTGGGCGGGCATGCTTTGGGTGGCCTGCTGGCGGGCTGGCTGACGGAGGAATTTGGTGTGCGGACGGGCCTGGTAGTCACCGGTGCGCTGGCCATGCTGTCCGCGGCCGTCGTCGGACTTCTGTTGTGGCTGAATTCGCGGCGGGTGCGGAACTGGCAGTCCTGTGAGGAAAAGTAACTTTGTGTGAGTTCTTGACGCGTGGTGCGGCTCACACCTAGTCTGTGAGAAAGCGGTTTCTGAGACGCTCCCGACTGCCAGATCAAAGGACCAACGAATGCTTTCACGCGCCCGAAAATCCAGAATTCCCAAAGTTGCGGCTGCCATGGCCGTCCTGGCGCTGGCCCTTTCGGGCTGCGCCGGGAGCTCGCCGGCTGCCTCCGACGGGCCGGTCACCCTGCGTTTCAGCTGGTGGGGCTCCGATACGAGGCACAAAATGACGGAAAAGCTGATTGCGGCCTTTGAAGCGGAAAACCCCAACATTAAGATCAAGGGCGAGTACGGCGACTGGTCCGGCTACTGGGACAAGCTGGCCACCCAGGTTGCCTCGCAGGACGCCCCGGACATCATCCAGATGGATGCCCAGTACCTTGGCGAATACGCCGAACGCGGGGCCCTGCTGGAACTCAAGGACGTGGATCTGTCCAAGTTCGACCAGGCCGCCGCGGATGCCGGCAAGACGGACGGCGGGCAGTTCGCCGTCACGGCGGGCATGAATGCACTGGTGGTCCTGGCCAATCCCGCGCTGCTGTCCGCCAGCGGGGTATCGCTGCCTGATGACTCGAGCTGGACCTGGGATGACTACAAGGAAACCGCAGCGGACATCACCAGCAAGAGCAAGGACGGCATCTACGGGTCAGGGGGCGTGGTGGGTGATGCCTCCTTCAACCTCTGGATGCGCCAGCACGGGAAGTCCCTGTTCACCAACGACGGCGGCCTGGGCTTTGACGAGGCCGATGCCACGAAGTACTTCGAGATGCAGGCCGGTCTGCGGGACGCCAAGGCCGTTCCGCGTGCGTCCGTCTTGACCGAAGAGGCCAGCGCACCGCTGGACCAGCAGGGCCTGGCAACGAACCGCTTCGCCATGGGCTGGGTGTGGTCCAACCAGCTTGCTGCACTGAGCAAAGCCTCAGGGCAGGCACTGGAAATCCACCGTCCGCCGAGTGTGGAGGGCGACGCCATGAAAGCTGAGCAGTTCTACAAGGCTTCGCAGTTCTGGTCCGCCAGTTCCCGGACCAAGCATCCCGCGGAGACCCAGAAGTTCATCGACTTCCTGGCCAACAGCGTTGAAGCCGGCGAGATCGGGCTGGCAGACCGCGGCATCCCGGGAAATTCGGACGTTCGCGCGGCCGTGGGCCCGAAGCTGACGCCCACCGACGCGCTGACGGCAAAATTCATCGATGACATTGCCGATGAAGTGGGCGAGGCCCCGGCCGTGCCTCCCGCCGGATCCAGTGCGGTTTCCGAAGTCCTGACCCGGTACGCCACCGAAGTCCACTTCAGCAGGATTTCCCCGCAGGAGGCGGCGAAGAAGTCGATCGAGGAGATCAAGAGCTCGCTCAACTAGGCGAGGCAGGACCCTCCAGAAACAGATCCGCCAGAAACGGACGACGCCGGATGCGAACCGCATCCGGCGTCGTTCGTCGTTTCCGTCAGTTTTGGTCGGAGGGCGTGAAGGTCCAGGTTCCTGCGTGGATCCTGAAGTCACGCGAACCCACGACGGCGGGCTCCGCCGTCGGCCCCTGGATCCGGTAACGTCCGGCAGGGAGCCTGACGGTGGCGGTGACGCCCGCGGGAACCGTGCACTGCAGCTGCATTCCGGTGGCGGTCCGCCGCCAGGCGACGTCGACGGCGCCGTTGGGCAGCGGGACGCTTCCTTTGGCATGTTCGAGGCTGCACACCGGCGGTTCGATGACCACTTCGCTGCCGCCCGGAACACTCACGCGGACCCCGAGCAGGAGCTCCAGGATTTCCTTCACCACGGAGGCGGACCAGGCGTGCGACTGGCTGTAATCCGTGCCGTCCACAAGTTCCCAGGCTTCCCAGGTGAAGCTGGCGCCGGCCTCCAGGAGCCGCGCCCAGCCGGGCTGGTTTGGGTTTGTCAGCAGATCAAGGACGGCGTCCGTCAGCCCCTCCGACAGCAGTGCCCGCACCAGCCGATGCACGGTCATGGGCCCCTGTCGCATGCCCTGGCCTGCGATCCGCTGCGCATCTGCCGCTGAAAACGCAGGATCGGTGATCCCCAGGGACAGCGGGAAGGAGGTGGCGTGCTGGGACGCGTGGGAGCTGGGTGTGCCGTCGGCGTGCAGGCCGTCCACCATCACGCCGCCCACGCGCAGGCGCGTGCGGATGGTTTCCGCGAGAGCCCCGGCATGGCCGGCGTACCGGACGGCCGCGTCCTCCTGGCTGGCCAGGCTGCACAACCGGGCCGTGGACATCAGGGCCGAGTACGCCTGCGCGTTGACGGTTGTCTTGGCGGCGCAGTCCATGTCGTAGCCGAAGCGGCCGGGCGCGGGCCAGTCCACAATGCCGTGGACGTAGGGGCCGGAGCCGCCGCCGAGTTCGGTGACCAGTCCCGCCGTCGGGCCTTCCGTGGCAAGGTACCGCAGCGCATAGTCGGCGGTGGCGCGCAGGTGCGGGAGCAATTCTTCCACCAGGGCGAGGTCGCCGGTGCGCAGATGGTACTCCTCGGCCCACTCCGGCATCATGAGTGAAAAGTCGGGGATGTCCCGCTTCCCGTCGCCGTTGGGGTAGACCGCGTTGTAGCGGCCCCGGTCCTCACCGGCGGTCCAGTAGCGGCCGGCCGACCAGCCGAATTCCCGTAGTGCCTGCGCCGTGTAGGCGTGCTCGCCGAACAGGGCCATGGTGGCGTAGGAAATGTTGACGGCGTCGGCCAGGAACTGGCCTTTTTCCCTGGTGGGCGTATCCACGAACTGCTCCTGGACCCCGTGCAGTGCTGAATTGCGCAGCAACCGGAACACCGCGTCCAGCGTGGCGTCGGAGCTGCTGAAGCTCCCCTCCTGCGGGTGCTGCCCGTGAATGACGACGGCGCCCACCCGGGTCAGGTCCGATGCCTCCACTCCGGGGAGTTCCAGGTAGCGGAAGCCCAGGTGCACGGTGGCGCGGAACTGCTGCGGGCCCTCGGCCTGGGTGTAAGGGAAGGACATGTCGGTGTTCTGGCTGGCCGTTTTGCTCCGGTCCACCCGGCCGGCCGCGTCCAGGGAGTAGCCGGCCCGGATCATGAAGGTCCGCCCGGCCACGCCGGTGCGGAAGTCCACCTCCGGGCGTGCCGGGATGACCCGGCCGAAGTCCGCCACCAGTGTTCCGTCGGCCGCGGTCAGGAAAGTTTCCGGAGCAGCAAAGGTCTCGGCCATGGAGGTGCGCCGCGGGTGAAGGGCGGGGAATTCCGGGGTGGGGTGGGGGCCGTAGCTCAGGGCCGGGGGCATGTCCTGGCCTGCATCCAGGGCGGCCGCAGCCTGCCCGTCGAGGTGCTCCACGGGATCGCCCTCATCGTTCCGGTAGCCCGCTTGCCGGTACGGGGCCTCGGTGGCGGTCCAGTCCGGGCCGGAGCCGAAGACCTCGCGGCGGCCGTCGGCGTAGTCCACGCTGAGGCGGACCAACAGCCCGGGAACGCCGGCAGCCCTGCCCTGGCCGGGGCCGTACCAGTGCAGCAGGGCGGTCAGCTGGATTTCCGCGGGCTGCTGCGGAGTGGGCTGGCCCCGATGGCCCGACTGTTTCGGCACTCCTGGGGTGTGCGCCGCGAGCAGCGCGGTGACGTCGGCGGCGTCGTAATATCCCTCGCCGGGGTAGCCGAAAGAGGTGGTGCTCAGGCAGGCGGTGCCGTCCAACGCCACCTGCGCATGATGGCTCGCAGCCAAAAAGAGGCGTGCCCGGGCCACAGTTCCCGTGAGCAGGACGGTGCTGCGGAAAAGTGTCCACTCGTCGGGCTGCCGGTGCGCCGTGGTTTGTGCCCAGTGGCCCAGGAACGCGCGGGCCTCTTCCGGGCCGGCGCTGAACCGGTGGTCGAGCAGCACCTTGCCGACGGCTTGAGTCGTGTCAGCGGGCGCGCGGTCGGTGATCCGAATCGAGGCGTACTCGGCCTGGCTGCGGGGACCCTGATGCAGCGCGAACCGACCCTCGAACCCCGCGGGGATCGGCTCGTTGACGGTGAGCAGTTCAACGCCGTCGAGGCTAACGGTGACGGTGGCCCCGTCGTCGGAAACTGTCAGATCCTGCCAGGTGCCGGGGACCAGGTCCTTGCCGGGCAGCCGTTCCTGGCTGGCAACGGCGTTGCGTTGCAGCTGGGCGCTGGCCAGCACCTCGGTGTCCGGAGTGGCAGGGGCGGGGATGTCCCATTCCGGGGCGCGGCGGAGCACCACATTGCCTGCCGTGTTCAGTTCCAACAGCAATCCAGTGCCCGGTCCGCTGCTGCGAAGGAGCAGGCCGGCCCACCCCATCACCGGCCGGAGACGTGATTCCAGCAAGAAACGGCGGACGGGAGGGCAGGGAATGGGCAGGAACGGGGAACCGGCGACGCGAAGGGCGCCTTCGAGGACGTCCAATGGAGCCCGCCCGCCCGGGGCCCGGTGGATCCAGTCGGCATCCCATCCGCTGTCCGAAAGTCCGGTGCTAAAGATCTCCGCTTCGGACCAGGTGCCGGGGTTTCCGGCGGCGTCGCTCACCCGGACGCGCCAGCTGTAGTCCGCGTCCTCGGCCAGTTCCGGACCGCCGTAGGGGATCCCGGATTGGCGGGATGAGGGGATGGGTCCGGAGTGCCAGACCTCCGCTCCGGACGAATCCTCGACGGCGATTTCGTAGCCTGTCTGCCGGGCCGCGGCGGGGTCGGCGTCCGCCGGCCGGGCCAGTGTCCAGCCAAACACGGGGCGCAGCGACGCAGTGAGGCAGTGCGCCAAGCCGTCGGTCAGCAGGCCGGCTGCCTGCAGCTGGCCTTGTCGGGTCCGCGTGGGGGTGGCTTCCTGGGTGGGGGAGGCGCCCATCAGGAGGCAGTTCCGCGTGCTGCCCGGGCCCAGGGCAGGCCGAGCTCGCTGAAAGTCGCATGCTCTTGCGTGGCACGCTCCAAGGCCTCCTCGATCCCAACGACGACGGCGTGCGCGGCGTCGCCGTCACCCTCCCAGTGGATGTAGGCGCCGTCGATCAGGGCCGGCAGCGGTGCGGTCCGGATGGCTTCGAGCACCAGCATGAAGGCTCCGCTGTCCAGGAGCGGGCTGATGAGTTCCCTGCCTTCGCGGCGGTGGGCCAGCAGGTTCTCCGTGAGGTCGTCCCGGCCGAAGACCTGCTCCGTCTGCCCGGCAGGGGTGGTCACGGTGAGGCGGTCTTCGGTGTAGTGGAACACGGCCTTGCCCCGCGAGCCCTGCAGTGTGATGTAAGGTTCCGCGGATTCGGTGGCGCAGATGGTGAGTGCGCAGGTGACGGGAAGTCCCTTGGCGGTGCGGATCCGGATGACGGAGGTGTCGTCGGATTCGATGTCATTGGCCCGGTAGAGATCGGTTTCCACCGAGGCGACATCTTCAATGGTGCGGGCGCCGGCGATCCGGAGGGCGGTTGCCACGGCATGGGCCAGCGGATTGGTGGCGACCCCGTCAACCACGTCGATGCCGTCAATGCTCCGCTTCCCGGCCCAGCGGGAACGCTTGAAGTAGGCCTTGTCGCGGACCCAACGGCCGGTTGCCGAGATGCCTTCGATGGTGCCGATGGTGCCGCTGGCCACGAGTTCGTCGATGGCCGCCAATGCGTGCGAGCCCAGGCTCTGGAAGCCGATCTGCACGCTCCGGCCGGATGCCTTGGCGGCCTCACACAGGGTGTTGAAGTCGGCCAGGGATGCCACGGGAGGCTTCTCCAGGTACAGGTCAGCCTGCGTGGCCAGGGCGGCGAGGCCCAGCGGGGCGTGGGTCTGGATGGGCGTGGCCACAATGATCACGTCCAGGTCCGGGGTGCCCGCCAGAAGTTCCGTGAGCCCAGGAAACACTGCGGCTGCTGCCGGCACGGACCCCGGTGCCGGCGGCTGGGGATCGGCTACCGCTACGAGTTCGACGACGCCGGCGGCCTGCAGCCGTTCAAGGTTGCCCAGGTGGTGGGCGCCGAAGCCGTGGACGCCTACCAGCGCCACCCGCGCCGGGCGGACTTGCTCCGGGGCGGGCGCCGGCGCGGGCGCCTGGGCGGGGTCGGGGTCTTCGGTCCGAACAGGATCCTGGGCCTCACCAAGACCGTCGGTCTGGACAGGATCTGCAGCCCGGGACTGTGACTCGGCGGCGGTGCCGGCTGGCGTTCCCAATGGATCTCCGTTTCTGCCCGCAGGCACAAAATCTTGGCACCGGCGGCCGTCGTGACGGAGCCGGAGCGGACGATGCGGCGTTCCCGCGATACCGGCGCTGGCAGGCGGATACGGGGCTGGCACGCCCTTGGCGCTCGCTGATACATCATTCGGCAAGCGCTTTCCAAGGTCCAGTGTGGACTATGGTGGGGTGCCGAGTCCAGTAATGTAACGATTCAAAAATTTGCTTGACCCGCCCGCCGTCAGAGGTCTAGATTTCGAGAAACCGATTACTCAGGTGACGCCCGCCACTCATGGACGCGTTTCTGCAACGATGGAGAACCGAAGGAGCTTTGCCATGCTGGCTGGAAATTTCAGTGCACGAGCCTACTCGTTCTTTGACACCCTGCTCTGGATTGCCTGCCTCAACATGCTGTGGATCATCTTCACCCTGCTGGGCCTGGGTGTCCTGGGTGCGGGTCCTGCAACGGCCGCGGCGCAGATCCTGGTCCGTCGACGGGCGCGTGGAGAAGCCGCCCCGCTGCTTAAGTCGTTCACCCGCGAATACTTCGCGAACTTCGTCCGTGCCAACGCTCTGGCGTTGTCCGTCATGGCGGTGGCCGTGGCCCTGGCGATGAACTGGAACTACTCGTCCGGCGCCGGGGACCTGATGTCCCGGCTGGTGGCGGCCGGCACCTTTGTTGGAGCCATCTTCCTCGCCGGGGTGGTCTGCTATCTCTTCCCGATGTACGCCCGCTACGAACTGCCGCTGGGCCAGTACCTGATGATCTGCTCCCGATTCACTGTCCGCCACCTGGCGGGCACAGTCATCCTGCTGTTCCTCACGGCCGCAGCCGTCTACGCGAGCCGCGCCCTGCCCGGACTCATCCCCTTCTTCAGCATCGGCGCCTGGCTGTACGTAACAGGCTGGCTGTGCGACCGGTTCTTTGCCGCCAATGACGAGTCCGTCGCTGCCTTCGCCGCACTCCAGGAAGCAAGCGACGACATCGTGCGCCCCGACGTCGCCCGATCCAACCGGCAGGGGGCACCTGTTGGATGAGCTCTTTGCCGGCCGGCTCCTGTATGGCGCGGCCGTCTATCCGGAGGTCCTGGACGCCGCCACGTTCGCCGTCGACGCTGCCCACATGCGCCGGCTCGGCATGAACACGGCCAGGCTGGGCGAGTTCATGTGGTCCGCCCTGGAACCGGAGGATGGGGAGATCTGCCTGGACGTCCTGGACCGCGCCCTTGACGTGCTCGGCGCCAACGGGCTCAGCGCCATTGTCTGCACTCCCACGGCCACCCCGCCGGTCTGGCTCACCCATGGCCACCCGGAACGCCTGCACCACACGGCCGACGGCGTTGCGCTGGGTCACGGCTCCCGGCAGCACATCTGCACCAACAATCCTGTCTTCCGCGACCGCGCCGCGCGGATAACCAAGACCATGGTGGCCGCCGTCGGGAATGACCGGAGGGTTCTCGCGTGGCAGTTGGACAACGAGTTCAAGTCCCATGTGGGCGGCTGCCACTGCGCAACCTGCCGTGACCTCTGGACCGGGTGGCTGGCCGCCCGCTACCAGGAGGTTGATCTGCTCAATCAGGCGTGGCATTCCGCGGTCTGGAGTGAAACGTATCAAAACTTTGCGCAGGTGCCCCTTCCCGGCCCCACGCCGTTCCTCCACAACACCTCGCTGGTCAACGATTTCAGGCTGTTCAGCCAGGAATGCATCAACGGGTTTGCCCGCGAACAGGCGGGCATCATCCGCGGCCACAGCAGCCTTCCCGTGACCCACAACAGCGGCTTCGGCTTCGACCTGGACAACGCCGCGCTCTTCGAGCACCTGGATTTCTCCAGCTTCGACACCTACCCCTCGGCCAACAACCATTCCGCGTTCCTGATGAACCTGGACTACTTCCCGCGCCTGGCAAAGTCCCGCCGCACGGTCCTGATGGAGACCAGCCCCAGCCACGGCGGCTCGGTGCGGCACTACGGAGTGCCGCACCCGCACGGGTTCGTGGAAGCGGAGGCCTTCGCCAACTACGCCTCGGGGTCCGCCGGATTCCTGTTCTGGCACTTCCGCCAGCACCGCGGCGGCAGCGAACAGGCGCACGGTTCGGTGGTCAGCGCCTGGGGCCAGCCCACCATCGGCCACGCCAGCGCCGACGCCATAGGCCGGCTGCTCCCGGCGGTGAAGCCGTTGCTGGACCACAGCAGCCCGGCCCAGCCCGCCGTCGCCGTCCACTACTCGGACCACGCCAAGGGATTCCTGGAGACCGAAGCGGGCGACAGCGTTGGCTACCGCGGCCTGATCTCGGCCTTCCACGCAGGACTGGTCCGGGCCGGAATCCAGCGGTCACTGATTCCGGTGGAGGCCTCCCTCGCCGGCTTCCGCGTGCTCTTCACCCTGTTCGTCCACCACCTCCCAGAGCAGGACCGGGAGCGGATCCTGCAGTGGGTGCACGACGGCGGCACCTGGGTCTGCGGGCCCGGCACCGGAGGCCGCACGGAGCACCACACCTGGCATGCCGACTCCGCCCTCGGCGGGCTGGAGGCCGCCGCCGGCGTCGAATCCGTCTTCCAGTTCCCGGCCACCGGGTCAGCTTCCCGGGGCAGCATCCTGGGCCACGACGTCGTCCTCTCCCGAATGAGCACCTTCTTCCGGCTTCCCGAAAATGACGCGCCCGGGGCGGCCACGGCTATCGGCACGGTCACCTCCGGTCCCGCGGATGGCCTTGAATTCTCCACCGAACGCCGGATCGGCGCCGGCCGGATGATCCTGCTCGGTTCCTATCCAGGGGCCGGCGCGGGAACCGGCGGACCGGACGACGGCCGCGCGGACGAGGGCGGCGCGGCGCTGGCTGCCGTCGCCGAGTACGCGTGTGCCGGGGTCCTGCCGCGTGTCCGAACCGCGGGTGGCACGGTGGCCGAATATCTGCGCTGGCGCAACGGCCGGCGGCAGCACTGGCTGGTCAACATGGGCGGCGAGCCGGGAACGTTCACTCTCCTGCGGCCCACCCGCAAACTGCTGGGCAAACAGTCGGTCCACGCCGACAACGGCAGCCACGCCAGCCACGCCAGCCACCCCGCGCTTACCCTTCCCGCCGGCGTCCACACCCTGGGCGCCTACGACTACCTGGTTCTGGAAGACATCAAAGAGGAGCACTCACTGTGAAATGGCTTGAGCAAGCACCACGCGTGGACACGGCTGTGCAGTTCGGCAGGCCGTGGGCGCAGGGGCAATTGGACGCAGCGGGCGTCCCCGGCATTCGGCTGGCCGACGCCGCGCTGGCCCATGAGGCCAGGCCGCTGGCTTACTGGGCGGACGGCACCGTTAAATGGACTGCCCATGCCGCCGTCGTTCCGGCCGCCACGGAGGCTGCTGCCCTGGAGCCGGTGCTGGCGGGTGCATTCGCCTCGGAACCGGCACCAGTCCTGGGATCCGAACGGGCACTGTCCGACGCCCTGCCGACCCGCCCGTTGGCTTCCTTCGAGGGCGGTGCCATCCGCGTGGACACCGGAGCCTTCACGGTGACTATCCCCTCCGGTACCCAGTCGGCGGGTGCCGGTAGTCAGACCGCGGAAGCCCGTCCCCGGAAGGCGGGCGGCGAGCTCACCGACCCTTTCACCGCGCCGGACGGACGGCAGCTCGGCGATGCCCTGCGGCTGGTGGTCAGTGCACCTGATGCCCAGGCCAGCGTCGAGTCCGCGGACATCGAAACTCCAGGCTCCGTGCGGACGGTGGTCCGGATTGAGGGCTCTGTCGCCGCGGGTGGCACCGAACTGCTCCGGTTCATCATCCGCCTCACGTTCTTCGCCGGGCAGGCCACCGTTCAGGTTACACAGACACTGCTGTTCCAGGACGCAGCCAAGGACCGGATCATCAAAGGCGTCGGGCTGCGGCTGGACCGCAGCCTCAATGGGGAACTGCTGAACCGCCGCGTCAGCATCGCGGGGGACACCGCCGTCTACACCGAACCCGTGCAGTCGCTCTACAGCCGTCCGTTCAGCGGCGACAACCCCGACTATGCGCGCCAGCTCGCTGGCCAGGCCGTCAGCGAGACGCCGGAAACCGCTGCGGTCTTCGCCGTCGGACGGCAGAACGCCGTCTGGTCCAACTTCCGCCTGACGCAGGAATCGGAGGACTACTTCCGGCTGGAGAAGCAGACCAAAGCCAAGCTGCTGCCCGTCCGGATGGGCAAAGGCCACCGCAGCCAGGGACTGCTGTACGCCGGGGACGCCACTGGCGGCGTGGCCGTCACCCTGCGCGGCTTCTGGCAGAAATTCCCGGCCGCCCTGGAAGTGGACGGCATGGCCGGTGATTCCGCCGCGTTCACTGCATGGTCCTGGGCCGAGTCAGTGGAACCCATGGACCTGCGTCACTACACCGATGAATGCCACGTTCCCAGCGCCTACGAGGGCTTCGACGAACTTCGCTCCACCCCGGAAGGCGTGGCCAACACGTCCCACATCTCCTTTGACTTCTTGGACTCTTCACCGTCCGGCGATTGGCTGTGGGAACTGGCCTGCGAACGCCAGCAGCCCGCCCAGCCCGTCTGCGATCCGGAGCTGTACTACTCCTCCCGCGCCGCCGGAACCACGTGGGGGCTGCCGGAGACGGTGCCCGCCGGCGCGGCCGTGGAACAGCGGCTTGACGGGCTCGTGGAGTTCTACACCCAGGAAGTGGAGCAGCGCGGCTGGTACGGCTACTGGAACTACGGCGACTTTATGCACAGCTACGACCAGTACCGCCACCAGTGGCGTTATGACCTCGGTGGTTTCGCCTGGGCCAACAACGAACTGGCACCCAACATGTGGCTCTGGCAGACGTTCCTGCGCAGCGGCGACGCCCGCGCCTTCCGCCTCGCCCAGGCCATGACCTGGCACAGCGCGGAAGTGGACCGGCACCACTTCGGCGCATACTCTCAGCTGGGGTCCCGCCACAACGTGGTCCACTGGGGCTGCGGCTGCAAGGAAGTCCGGATCAGCATGGCCGGCCTGCACCGCTACTACTACTTCCTCACCGGGGACGAACGCATCGGCGAGCTTCTCTCCGAAGTACGCGACGCCGAACACGCCCTGGACCGGCTGGACCCCATGCGTGAGTTCTACGACCGGACCCCGGACCGGACGCACATCCGGATCGGGCCCGACTGGTCCGCACTGGTGTCCAACTGGTTCAGCGAATGGGAACGTACTGGCCACACCCAGTGGAAGGACCGGATCACCAAGGGCATCAGCCAGCTTGAGGCCATGCCCCACGGACTGCTCTCCGGACCCACCCTGGAGCTCGACGCCTCGGCCCTGGACCTGCACCACCTGTTCACGGGGACGGAGGGCGGCTTCCACATGATCATCGCCTTCGGTGCCCCGCAGGTGTGGATGGAGGTGGCCGAGGCGCTGGACCATGACGGCTTCCGGCGGATGCTCGCCGACTTCGGCAGGTTCTACGCCCTGCCAGAAGGCGAAAAGCAGCGCCTCACCGGCGGCGCCCTGGACGACTCGCACTTCAGCTGGCCGTCCATGGCCACCGGAATGATGGCCTACGGCGCCTGGTACTACCGCGACGAGGAACTCGCTGCCACTGCCTGGAAGATCCTGCTGGAGAACGCCGGCGGCGGGCTGACAACCCCTTTCGCCGCATCGCTGCAGCAGGCACAGACCTGGCGTCCCGTCGTCGAACACCCCAACGTCTCCACCAACTGGGCCTCCCAGTGGGGCCTCAACGCCATGCTCTGCCTGGAGCTGGTCGGCCCGCCGGGGGAGCCACGCTGGGCAAACCACCCTCACGACCTGACCCGCATCACCAACTGAACAGCACCAACACAACTGCACCAACACAACTGCACCAACGACACCGGTGAACTGAACTGCCGGACCCAACCCCGAAGAAGTGGACAAGGAACAACATGATTACCAGAAAACTCAGCCTGGCCGCCGCCGTCGTGACCGCCACGGCACTGACCCTCACAGCGTGTGGAGCCGGTGAAACCCAGTCGGCAGACCTCTCCACGATCAACGTGATGGCTCCGTTCCTGGAAGCACAGCCGCCCACACCTGACGGGGCCGTACAGCAGAAATTAGAGGAGTTCACCGGCAAGGACGTCAACATCACGTGGACGCCGAACGCCTCTTACGAAGACAAAATGAACATCACCCTTGCCTCCTCCGAGATCCCCCACGTACTGGTGGTGCAGAGCAAATCCCCAGGGTTCGTCAAGAACGCCGAGGCCGGCGCCTTCTGGGACCTCACGGACAAGTTGGACGAGTACCCCAACCTCAAGACCACCTTCCCCGAGGTGCAGAACAACGCCAGCGTCAATGGCAAGGTCTACGGCATCTTCCGGGCACGGGGACCGATGCGTGCGGCCGTGATGTTCCGCCAGGACTGGCTGGACAAGCTCGGCCTGAAGGCGCCGGAAACCACCGAGGACCTCTACAACGTGGCCAAGGCATTCACGGAGCAGGACCCGGACGGCAATGGCCAGGACGACACCTGGGGCATCACCATCCCCAAGTGGGGCGCACTGGGCTCCAACAGCCCCTACGACATCATTGAAGAATGGTATGGCGCGGGTAACCGGTGGACCGAAAAAGACGGCAAGCTGATCCCGAGCTTCGAGACCGAGGAGTTCCTCGAAGCCAACCGCTTCGTCAAGAAGATGGTGGACGAGAAGCTCATCAACCCCGACTTCGCCACGTTCGACGGCACTAAGTGGAACGAGCCGTTCTTTAACGGCAAGGGCGGCATCATTGTCGACGTCGACTCCCGAGTCAGTGTCCTCATCAACCTCTTCAAGCAGGCCAACCCCAACGACTTCGAAAATAAGGTGGGTTTCGTCGGCAACCTCAAGGGACCGGACGGCGAACTCAACGCACACCCGACGGACGGCTACTCGGGCTTCCTGGCCATTCCCAAGACCAGTGTCCGCACCGAGGCTGAGTTGAAAACGGTGCTGGAATTCCTGAACACCATGAACGGCAAGGAAGTAGCCACGCTTTTCAATAACGGCATCGACGGCGTGAACTTCGCCGTCGAGGGCGGCAAGGCAGCCACTATCAAGCCCGAAACCCCCGAGGGTAAGGTCGTCAACACTGACATCAAGAGCTATGCACAGCTGGGCACCAACGTCACCGGCAACAACTTCTACCCGGTGAAGCAGGCCTCGGCCTACGAGCAGAAAGTCTTCGACAAGCGCGTTGAGGTCATGGCAAAGGATCTGAAGAGCGCCGTGTACAACCCGGCCGCGGCCTTCGTGTCGCCTACCTATGTGGCCAAGGGTGCGCAGCTGGACAACATCGTTGCGGACGCCCGGATCAAGTACCTTGCTGGCCAGATCGATGAGCAGGGCCTGAAAGACGCCATCAAGCTCTGGAAGACCAGCGGCGGCGACAAGGTCCAGGAAGAGATCAACAAGCTCTGGCAGGACAGCAAGTAGATGTCAGCCCCTGTCATTGACACCGAGTCCGCGGAGCGAGTGCAGTCCACTGCGCCCGCTCCGCGGAAACGCGGCAAGTTTTCGGTCCATTTCGCGCATTACAAATGGCTGTACCTGCTGTTGCTGCCCGGCGTGCTGTATTTCGCGGTGTTCCGCTACGCCCCGATGTACGGGGTGTCCATCGCGTTCAAGGATTACGTTCCGTTCCTGGGTGTGAACGCCAGCCCGTGGGTGGGGTTCCAGCATTTCGCGGACTTCTTCTCCAACCCGGACTTCGGTCGGCTGCTGGGCAACACCCTGATCCTGGCCTTCCTGAGCCTGGGCATCGCGTTCCCGCTGACCATCGTGCTGGCGCTGCTGCTGAACGAGGTCCGCCTCTCCATCCTCAAACGCACCGTCCAGACCCTTGTCTACATCCCGCACTTTTTGTCCTGGACGATTGTGGCGTCGCTGAGCTTCCTGCTGTTCGCCCTGGACTTCGGGCCGCTGTTCCTGTTCATCAACAACGTGCTGGGAACGGACATCGATTTCCTCTCGGACCCGGCCTGGTTCCGGCCGCTGATCGTGCTGCAGGACATCTGGAAGAACACCGGCTGGGGGACCATCATCTTCCTCGCCGCCCTGGCCACCGTGGACCAGGACCAGTACGAGGCCGCCATCATCGACGGCGCCGGCCGGTTCCGCCGGGTCTGGCACATCACCCTGCCCGGGATCCGCTCCACCATCATCGTGATGCTGATCCTGGCGATCGGGCAGATGCTCAACACCGGCTTCGAGCAGATCTACCTCATGACCAACGCCCTGAACCGCGGGGTGGCCGAGGTCTTCGACACCTACGTGTACTTCGTGGGCATCACACAGGGCGCCTACAGCTACTCCACCGCCGTGGGTCTGTTCAAGTCCCTGGTGGGCATCGTGCTGATCTTCGGCACCAACGCCCTGGCCAAGCGGTTCAACCAGAGCGGACTGTTCTAATGAAGATTCATAACACCACCGGCGGGCGGATCTTCGATGCCGCCAATTACGTCTTCCTGAGCCTGATCGGCATCATCACACTGCTGCCGTTCATCTACGTCTTCGCCGGCTCCTTCGCCACCGAAGCCGAAATCACCCGGCGGGCCTTCTTCGTCTGGCCCGAGCAGTTCAGCATGGGCGCCTATGAATACATCTTCTCCACGCCCGCGTTCATCCGCGCCCTGGTCACCACGGTGTTGGTCACGGCCGTCGGAACCGTGGTCCAGCTGATCCTGACTGTGACCATGGCCTACCCGCTGGCCAAACGGAACCTCCGCGGCCGCCAGCTCATCATGTCCCTGGTGGTCTTCGCCATGGTCTTCTCCGGCGGTATGATCCCCACGTTCCTGCTGGTCAAGGACCTCGGCCTGCTCAACTCCTATTGGGCTTTGATCCTGCCGGCGGCCATCAACCCGTTCAGCCTGATCATCATCAAAAACTTCTTCCAGGAACTCCCGGCCGAGCTGGAGGAATCCGCGAAGATGGACGGCGCCACCGAGGTGGGGATCCTTTGGAGGATCCTGCTCCCGCTCTCCAAACCCGTGCTGGCAACGTTCGCGCTGTTCTACGCCGTGGGCATCTGGAACGACTTCATGTCACCGCTGCTCTACCTGTCCGACAACTCCAAATGGACGCTGCAGATGTACCTGCGCCAGGTCACCGCTTCCTCGGACCTTCTGGGCACCGGGAACGTGGACCCGAACTACATACCCCCGGAGCAGGGCATCAAATTCGCCGTCATCGTCGTCGCCACCCTGCCCATCCTCATCTTCTACCCCTTCCTGCAAAAACACTTCGCCAAAGGCATGCTCATCGGCTCGGTCAAAGGCTGACCCCCATCCATTTGAGCTATCACTTATGGTCCTCAAAACCCCGTTTTAGGGACCATAAGTGATAGAGCAACGCAAAGAAAGAACAGCATGAAAATCCTGCTCGCCGGAGATTCCACGGTGGCAAACTGCCCCACTTACGAGTACCCCATGAGTGGCTGGGGAGCGCGGCTGCCCCGGCATGTGTACTCCTGGGCTGCGGTGCACAACTTCGCCAAGGGCGGTGCCAGCACGGAGTCCTTCCGCGAGGAAGGGCTCTGGGGGCAGCTGCTCGAAACCGCGGCGGAGGGCGATCTTGTCCTGATCCAGTTCGGGCACAACGATCAGAAGAGGGTCCACCTCGCGGCCAGGACGGGTTACGCCGCCAACCTGCGCGCCATGGTGGCGGAGGTCCGTGACCTGGGCGCAGTGCCGGTGCTCTGCACATCGGTGGAGCGCCGGCACTTCCTGGGCGGGCCGGCGTCGGGCGCAGTCCTGGAGGACAGCCTGGAGGATTACCCCGACGTGGTCCGGGAGCTCGCGCTTGAGCTGCAGCTGCCCGCCGTCGACCTTAACGCCTGGACGCGTGCGCTGTATGTGGAGCTGGGGGTTGCGGAATCGCAGTCCCTGTTCTGCCACTTCGGACCGGGCGAACACGCATTCTGGCCGGCGGGTCTGGCGGACAATACGCACTTCTCCCAGCGCGGCGCGTCCCTCGTAGCGGCGGAGGTTGCCGCCCAACTTGGGCGGCTCGGCTTCGGCCCGCGCCGGTTAGGCTCCCCGGACAGCGCGACGGCGGGACTCACGACGGCGGGACATCCGTCTTCGGGGCGGAGCTAGGTGCGCGGGCCGCAAGCCAGTACCGGCCTGCTGTACAGCAACCCCCTCGCCGGCCCGGCGGACGTGGCCGGCTGGGTGGCGGAAGGGCCGCTGCTGACGGGAAGCCACAACGGTGCACTTGAGCTGTCCGGCTCGCTGGACGATGAGGAGTTCGGGGACCACGCGCACTGGACGTTCTGGTGCCCGGAGGAGTTTCCGGACGGGATCCGGATCAGCTGGGAGTTCCTGCCCATCGCGGAGCCGGGCCTGGCCATGCTGTTCTTCGCAGCCGCGGGTCATGGCGGCCGCGACCTGTTCTCCGCCGGCCTGGCACCACGGACGGGTTACTACCCTCAGTACCACTCCGGCGACATCGACGCCCTGCACGTCTCCTACTTCCGGCACAAGTACGAGTCCGAACGGGCTTTCCGTACGTGCAACCTGCGGAAAAGCGCCGGCTTTGAGCTGGTGGCACAGGGTGCGGATCCGCTGCCGCCCACCGAGGATGCGGCGGACTTCTACCGGATGGAAGTGGTGAAGGACGGCCCGCAGGTGGTGTTCTCCATCAACGGGTTGCCCCTTTTTGACTGGTGGGACCCGTCGGAGAATGTGCTGGGCGGTGGCCGCATCGGTTTCCGACAGATGGCGCCGCTGAAGGCCGCGTACCGGAACCTCAGGGTGCAGAAAATCTAACAGCGGTTCGTCACATGCCCAGCGGCGCTGCCCAGTTGCCATTCCTGCCGCCGCTGCTGCCTTCCTGGTACTTACCGCAGCGTGCGCAGCGCCGGTAGCGGCCGCCGTCGTCCGTGCTTTGGATGTGCCAATCGTGGCGCAGATTCATCTTGCAGAGCAGGGTTTTTAGCATGACGTTCTCCGATCCATGACTAAGTGTTCAGTCGGGCCTTATGTTCTGGTTCAGGCTAAAGAAGTTGGTTGGGTCGTATTTGCGCTTGAGTGCCTTGAGCCGGTCGTACTTGGCGGCGCCGTACGCGTGCCTGACACGTTCCTCGCCCTCTTCCATCAGGAAGTTCACGTAGACGCTGGTGTGGTGGGGCGCCAGGGCAGACCAGTAGTCGCGTGCCCATTGCCGCTCGGCGTCGAAGCCGTCGGCGGTCTTGCTGTTGCCGTTGATGTTGAACGTGAACCCGGCCTGGCGGCCGTTGAAGGCGGTAGCACCGTCGTCGATCCTGCCCACCGCACCGCCCATCTGCCACAGGGCGATGCTGGTGACCGGCGAGGTGATGCGCCTGCCGTGCTCCACCACGATGTCGATGACGTCGTCGCTGAGGGCCGCGACGTCACAGGACCTGACGTAGTAATGCCAGCCGTGCGGGAAGGACGGATCAAAGGTCCTCTGATGCTCCAGGAAGGGCTTGGGCCGGCAAAGATCGAGCACGGGCGAACCGAACTCCTTGAGCGGGCGAAGGGCCCGTTCGCCGTCCTCGACCGGTCCCGCGTAGCAGGCGGTGACCGCAATGACGAGCTTGCCCACCAGCTCGGGCGGCACGATCGGCAGCGCCGGTGCCCTTCGCTGCACGGCGATGGTCATAAGCTCGTCGGGGCAGTCCCCGATCCAGTCCCGATAAAAGCGGAGCACTTCGGGGGCATCTTCCATTGGCCAGAACACGGGCCCGGCCATAACGTACGGACCCACAGAGACAAGCCGGAACTCGAAGTCGGTGACAATGCCGAAGTTCCCGCCGCCACCCCTCACGCCCCAGAAGAGGTCGGCGTTTTCGTTCTCGCTTGCCTTGACCAGCTCGCCGTCGGCGGTGACCACGTCCACAGACAGCAGCTGATCGACCGTGAGCCCGTACTTCCGCATGACCCAGCCGATGCCACCGCCGAGGGTCAGGCCCGCCACCCCGGTGTGGGTCACGACTCCAGACGGGACAGCGAGACCGAACTCCTGCGTCTCCCGGTCGAGCTCGCCGAGCAGTACGCCGGCCTGGACACGTGCCGTTCTCGCCTCGGGGTCCACCCGGATGCCCTTCATAGGCCCGAGATCGATGAGCATTCCGTCATCGCACACTGACAGCCCGGGGAAGCTGTGACCGCCTCCCCGCACGGCAACCCGCAGGTTCTGCGAGCGGGCGAACCGGATGGCAGCTCGCACGTCTGCGACGCCGGTACAGCGGGCTATCAGTGCGGGCCGGCGGTCAATCGACCCGTTCCACACCCTGCGATGCTCATCGTAACCAGCGTCAACCGGACGGACGACGTCGCCCCGAAAGGATGTCTGTAATTCATCGACCGCAACGCCGTCGATCTCCGTGCTTTGTTCCATGGGACTCACGGACCTCTCGCTCTTCCAGCAGAGTCCCACCGTTGGCACGAACTGGCAAGAGGAAATTGCGGCAGCTCGGGCGCCTCCGTCCGGAGCAGGCTGAGCCGCTAGCTGACCGCCTTCTTCACGAGCTCGACGATTCTTGCTTCGTCTGCGGCAGTGAGCTTGGTCAGGGCATAGGAGGTGGGCCACATGTTGCCGTCGTCGAGGTTTGCGGGGTCGCTGAATCCGAGCGTCGCGTACCGTGCCTTGAATTTGTCCGCGGGCTGGAAGAAACAGACCACCTTGCCGTCCTTGGCGTAGGCAGGCATTCCGTACCAGGTCTTCGGCGCGAGTTCCGGGGCGTTGTCCGTGATGATGGCATGCAGCCGTTCGGCGATGGCGCGGTCCGGGTCCGACATCTCGGCGATCTTCCCGAGCACATCGCTTTCGCCATCCGGCTTGGCGGCGCGGGCCCCTTTTCGCGATGCAGCCTTGAGCTCCTGGGCCCGTTCCTTCATTGCGGCCCGTTCGTCCGCATCGAAGCCGTCGTACGACTTGGTGCTCGTGTCGGTCTTGTTCGTGTCCGTCATTGCGGTTCCTTCCTTGGTGGTCTCTTGGAGTCCACGCTAGTGTCCGGGCGCCGAGGAGACTTCTCCAGAACTGCTCGAATACACAACTGCTCGAATACACAACTGCTCGAACCGGAAATCCCTAGCCGGCGGAGGATCCCTTGGCCGGGGCGGTGCTCTGGCGCACCACCAGTTCGGGGGTGAAGATGACGGCCCGGTGCTTTGGAGTGTCGGACTCGAGTTCCTCGGCCAGCAGCTCGATGGCCGTGCGCCCCAGGGCTTCGGTGGGCTGCCGGATGGAGGAGAGGGGGACGACGGCGGAGACGGCGAAGTCGATGTCGTCGTACCCAATCAGCGCAATGTCCTCCGGGATCCGCAACGTGTGCGTCATGGTCAGTGACTGCATCACACCCAGGGCAAGCAGATCGTTGGCGCAGAAGATGCCGTCCGGCAGCTCGCCGGGCCCCCGCTCCACCAGCGTGTTGCCCACGCTCCGGCCGGCCAGCACGGTCTGGCCGTCGGAATCCAGGACCTCCAGCGTGGCATCGGCTTCCTCCTTCACGGCGCGTTCTGCGCCCTGGAGTCGGTCCGCCACCTGGCGGATGGAGGTGGGGCCGCCCACAAAGGCGAGCCGACGGCGGCCGGTGTCCAGCAGGTGCCGGGCAGCGAGGTAACCGCCGGCGTCGTCGTCCACTGAGACGGAGCTGTACTTGGTCTCATCGGCGAGCCGGTCCACCAGAACGGTGGGGACACCGCGCTCGCGGAGCTGGTCGATACGCGCCGTCACGTCACCCACGGGCGAGATGAGGAGGCCCTGCACGCGCTGCTCCTGGAACAGGTCGATGTAGTTGGATTCCCGGCTGGCATCGTGGCCGCTGTCGCCCAGCAGCACGGCACTGCCCTGGAGGGCTGCGGCATCCTCCGCGGCCCGGACCACCGACGTGAAGAAGGGGTTGCCGACGTCGAGCACAATCAGCCCGATGGTCCTGCTGTGGCCGGCGCGTAGCTGGCGGGCGGCGTCATTGCGGACGAAGCCGAGCTCATCGATGGCCCGCTGCACGCGCTCCTTGGTCCGCTGGGAAACCCTGTCCGGGTAGTTCAGGACGTTGGAGACCGTTCCCACGGCAACACTGGCATGGTTGGCGACGTCCTTGATGCTGGCTGAGCGATTCATGTTTCTCCGTGCTGATATGCCGTGTGCGGCACTTTTCCCGTAGTTCCGGATGTGGTCTGGAAATTGCTTGACACCTACTTGACTTCAAGAGTACTTTGAATCGTAACAATGAAACGATTCAAACCAGGGAAAGTTCAGGGGAGTTGCAGATGAGGGTGTGTTTCCGCTCTTCGGTCCAGCCACAGCTGATCGACGAATACCGACGGCGGCACGCGGCGGTGTGGCCGGAAATGCTCCGTGCGTTGAATGACGCCGGCTGGAACAACTACTCGCTGTTCATGGGTGCGGACGGGCTCCTGGTGGGCTACGTCGAATGCGACGATTTCGACGCCGTCCGGGCGCGGATGGCGCTGACCGAGGTCAATGCCCGCTGGCAGGCCGAGATGGCCACGCTTTTTGATAACCCAGACAATCCGGACCAGGCGCCCGACGAAGGGTTCCAGGTCCTTGAGGAAGTCTTCAATCTTGACGATCGGCTCGCGGCGGCGGAGTCCACTAGCAGCTGAGGCGCTGGCCCCGTTGGCGGCCGCAGGAACCACAGCACAACGGACCACGTCACCAAAGACCACAGCACAACAGACCACATCACTAAGACCGGGAAGAACCAACATGAATGACGTAGCAACGGTGCTTGGCAGGCTCGGGGAGCTTGCCATCGAGGTCCCTTCGTGGGCTTATGGAAATTCAGGCACGCGCTTTAAGGTGTTCGGCACGCCGGGAACCCCGCGGACGGTGCAGGAGAAGATCGCGGACGCCGCCAAGGTGCATGAGCTGACCGGCCTCGCTCCCACAGTGGCCCTGCATATCCCGTGGGACAAGGTGGATGACTACGCCGCCCTCAAGGAGTACGCGGCCGGCCTGGGCGTGGGCCTGGGCACCATCAACTCGAACACCTTCCAGGATGACGAGTACAAGTTCGGTTCCCTGACCTCGTCCAGTGAGTCCGTGCGGCGGCGTGCGGTTGCCCATCACCTTGAGTGCATCGAGATTATGCACGCCACGGGCTCGCAGGACCTGAAGATCTGGCTGGCGGACGGGACGAACTACCCGGGCCAGGACGATATGCGCGGGCGTCAGGACCGGTTGGCCGAGTCGCTGCAGGAGATCTACGCGGGTCTGGGCGAGAACCAGCGGCTGGTCCTGGAGTACAAGTTCTTCGAGCCGGCTTTTTACCACACCGATGTTCCGGACTGGGGCACCTCCTACGCGCAGACCCTGGCTTTGGGGGAGAAGGCGTTGGTCTGCCTGGACACCGGCCACCACGCGCCGGGCACGAATATTGAGTTCATCGTGATGCAGCTGCTGCGGCTGGGCAAGTTGGGTTCCTTTGACTTCAACTCCCGGTTCTACGCCGACGATGACCTGATCGTGGGTGCTGCGGATCCGTTCCAGCTGTTCCGGATTATGTGCGAGGTCATCCGCGGCGGCGGCTTCGGCACGTCCGCAGGAGAGAACTCACACGTGGCCCTGATGCTGGATCAGTGCCACAACCTCGAGGAGAAGATCCCGGGCCAGATCCGCTCGGTCCTGAATGTCCAGGAAATGACGGCCCGGGCCCTGCTCGTGGACACCGCCGCCCTGGGCGAGGCCCAGCGGTCCGGGGACGTCCTGGCCGCCAACGGCGTGTTCAACGACGCTTTCTACACCGACGTCCGGCCCATCCTGGCCGAATGGCGTGAATCCCGCGGCCTGCCCGCGGACCCGATGGCCGCGTTCAGGGCCAGTGGTTACCAGAAACAGATCAACGAGGACCGCATCGGCGGCCAGCAAGCCGGATGGGGCGCATAAGAGCATGACTAACACGACTGTTGAAGACCTGATTGCCCGTTCCAACCGCCTCGGCGCGGACAAACGCAACACCAACTTTGCCGGCGGCAACACGTCGGCCAAAGGCACGGAGAAGGACCCGGTCACGGGTGAGGATGTCCAGCTTTTGTGGGTCAAGGGCTCCGGCGGGGACCTCGGCACACTCAAAGCGGGGAACCTCGCGGTGCTGCGCCTGGACCGGCTGAACGCGCTGAAGAATGTCTACCCGGGCGTTGAACGGGAAGATGAGATGGTGGCCGCTTTTGATTACTGCCTGCACGGGAAAGGCGGCGCCGCGCCGTCGATCGACACCGCCATGCACGGCCTGGTGGACGCCGCACACGTGGACCACCTGCACCCGGACTCCGGGATCGCCATTGCGACGGCGGTGGACGGCGAGGCGCTGACCACCAAGATCTTCGGCAACAAGGTCCTCTGGGTTCCGTGGCGCCGTCCCGGTTTCCAGCTGGGCCTGGACATCGCGGCGATTAAGGACGCCAACCCGCAGGCCATCGGCACCATCCTGGGTGGCCACGGCATCACCGCCTGGGGCGCCACGTCCGAAGAAGCAGAACAGAACTCGCTGTGGATCATTGAGCAGGCCGAGAAGTACATCGAGGAGAACGGCAAGGCCGAACCCTTCGGTTCCCGCCTGACGGGTTACGGTCCGCTGCCGGAAGCCGAGCGCCGCGCCAAGGCCGCAGCATTGGCACCGGTGATCCGTGGCCTGGCCTCCACGGATAAACCGCAGCTGGGGCACTTCAGTGATGACGCCGTCGTCCTTGACTTCCTGGCAGCTGCCGGGCACCCGCGCCTGGGCGCGCTGGGCACGTCCTGCCCGGACCATTTCCTGCGGACCAAGGTCAAGCCGCTGATCCTGGACCTCCCGGCGGAGGCCTCGATCGAGGACTCCATCAACCGGCTGAAGGAACTCCACACCGCCTACCGCGAGGACTACCAGGCCTACTACGACCGCCACGCGGACCAGGATTCCCCGGCGCTGCGCGGCGCGGACCCGGCCATCGTGCTGGTCCCGGGCGTCGGCATGTTCTCGTACGGTGCCAACAAGCAGACCGCCCGGGTGGCCGGCGAGTTCTACCTCAACGCGATTAACGTGATGCGCGGGGCTGAGGCGATCTCCACCTACGCCCCGATCGAGGAATCCGAGAAGTTCCGGATCGAATACTGGTCCCTCGAGGAAGCGAAGCTCGCGCGCCTCCCGAAGCCCAAGTCGCATGCCTCCCGCATCGCGCTGGTCACCGGGGCGGCGTCAGGCATCGGCAAGGCGATCGCCACCCGGTTGGCGTCCGACGGCGCGTGCGTGGTCATTGCCGACCTGAACCTGGAGAACGCCCAGGCCGTCGCCGCGGAGCTGGGCGGCGCGGACGTCGCCCTCGGCGTCCAGGCCGACGTGACCGACGAAGCGCAGATCGCCGCCGCAATCCAGGAAGCGGTGCTCGCCTTCGGCGGGCTGGACCTGGTGGTCAACAACGCCGGCCTGTCCATCTCCAAGCCGCTGCTGGAAACCACCGAGAAAGACTGGGACATCCAGCACAACGTCATGGCCAAGGGCTCCTTCCTGGTCTCCAAGGCCGCCGCGAAGGTCATGATCGCCCAGGACATGGGCGGGGACATCATCTACATCTCCTCCAAGAACTCCGTCTTCGCCGGCCCGAACAACATCGCCTACTCCGCCACCAAAGCCGACCAGGCGCACCAGGTCCGGCTCCTCGCGGCCGAACTGGGCGAATACGGCATCCGCGTCAACGGGATCAACCCCGACGGCGTGGTCCGCGGCTCCGGCATCTTCGCCGGCGGCTGGGGCGCCAAGCGCGCCGCGGTCTACGGCGTGGACGAGCAGGAGCTGGGCAAGTACTACGCCCAGCGGACCCTGCTCAAGCGCGAAGTCCTGCCCGAGCACGTGGCCAACGCCGCCGCGGTCCTCACCAGCAGCGAACTGTCCCACACCACCGGCCTCCACATCCCCGTGGACGCCGGGGTGGCCGCAGCCTTCCTGCGATGAGCACAACCGCATCCCATGCACCGGGCGGTGTCGACGGCGGCGGTACTTCCGCCCGCAGTGTGTTCGCCGCCGTCGACATCGGCGCGTCCTCCGGCCGGGTCATCCTGGGCCGGGTCCTCGACGGCCGTGCCGCCGCGGCCGGGAGCGTGGAGCTGGAGACGGTGCACCGGTTTCCCAACGGTGTGGTGGAGATCGACGCCGGCCTCCGCTGGGATTTCGACGCCCTGTTCGCCGAGGTCCTCGCGGGCCTGACTGCCGCCGCCACCGTGGCGGCGCTGCAGGGCGAAACGATCACCAGCATCGGGATCGACACCTGGGCGGTGGACTACGGCCTGGTCAACAAGGCGGGGGAGCTCACGGCCCAGCCCTACAGCTACCGCGATGACCGCAGCCGAGCCGCCGTCGCGCCCGTGCACCGGAAACTGGACCCTGCCCGGCTTTACGGCACCACCGGCCTGCAGTTCCTGCAGTTCAATACCTTGTACCAGCTGGCCACGGAGCGTGACCTGGACGGTCTGCAGGCGCTGCTGATCCCGGACCTCATCGCCTTCTTCCTGACGGGAGTCCGCCGCACGGAATCGACCAATGCCTCAACCACAGGTCTGTTTGACGCAGTCGCGGGGGACTGGGCGACGGAGTTCCTGACCGCCCTGGGCCTGCGGAAAGACCTGTTCCCGCCGCTGATCGAGCCCGGCGAGACCGTTGGCACGCTGCTGCCGGAGATCGCCTCAAGGGTGGGACTGCCGGCCGGCACCAACGTGGTGGCCGTCGGCTCGCACGACACCGCCTCTGCCGTCGCCGCAGTCCCCGCCCAGGAGGAGGACTTCGCCTACATCTCCTCGGGCACCTGGTCCCTGGTGGGGCTGGAACTGGATCATCCGGTCATGACCGAAGCCAGCCGGGCAGCGAACTTCACCAACGAACGCGGCGTGGACGGCACCATCCGCTACCTGCGCAACATGGGCGGGCTCTGGCTGCTCAGCGAATGCCAGCGGACCTGGGCCGCCGAAGGCCACACCCCGGAACTCGCTGACCTGCTGGCCGCCGCAGCGGCGCTGCCCCCGGGCGGCCCGCAGATCAACCCGGACGATTCAGCGTTCATCGCCCCGGACAACATGCCCCACCGCATCCGTGCCACGGTCCGCCATACCGGAGACATCCTGCCTGATAACCAGGCGGCCATCACCCGGTGCATCATGGACAGCCTGGCCACGGGCTACGCGCGGGCCATCGCGGACGCAGAACGCCTGGCGGAGCGCACCGTGGATGTGGTCCACATCGTGGGGGGCGGCTCCCAGAACGGGCTCCTCTGCCAGCTCACGGCCGACACCACGGGCAAAAAGGTGATGGCCGGGCCGGTGGAAGCGACCGCCGTCGGGAATGTCCTGGTCCAGGCCCGTGCCGCCGGGCACGTCAGCGGGGGGCTCACGGAACTGCGTCGACTGGTGGTGTCTTCCCACGAGCTGCAGACGTTCACGCCGCAGCTCTCCCGCCTGTAACCGCCCGCCACCCAGCGGCAACCATCCAGCGCGAACAACCCAGCGCGAGGGGACACTTGGGGCCCTAATCGCAGGGCCCCAAGTGTCGTTTCGCGCTCAAAGAAGGCGCCGCCGGGTGGGTTGCGTGACGTAGGATCTCCGATAGCAACCCGACGAGACAGGACCGGACAGCAGCATGCCCCTCTTCGACCTTCCCCTTGACCAGCTCCGCGGCTACACCTCGCGGGTCACGCCGCCGGCCGACCTGCAGGACTTCTGGGACGCCACGCTCGACGAGGCCCGGACGTTCCCGCTCAACGCCACGTTCGGGCCGGTCGAGAACCACCTGTCGGTCATCGACACCTTCGACGTGACGTTCGCCGGCTACGACGGCGCACCCATCAAGGGCTGGCTGCACCTCCCGGCGAACCGGCGCGCCGGAAGCCGGCTGCCCGTCGTCGTGCAGTACATCGGGTACTCCGGCGGCCGCGGCCTCGTCAACCAGGACACCAAATGGGCGCAGGCCGGCTATGCGCATTTCATCATGGACACCCGCGGCCAGGGCTATGGCGGGATCCTCGGCCAGACGGCGGATCCCCACCCGTCTGCGGGCGAGGTGGCCTACGCGGGGCTGATGACCAGGGGCGCCGGCAGCCGCGAGGACTACTACTACCGCCGCGTGTATGTGGACGCGTTCCGCGCGGTGGAAGCGGCGCAGTCCCACCCGGAGGTGGATCCTGCGCGCGTGGTCCTGGCCGGAATCAGCCAGGGCGGCGGCATTGTGGTGGCGGTTGCGGGTCTGGTGGCCGGAAGGCTCGACGGCGTCATCGCCGCGCTGCCCGACGTCCCCTTCCTGCAGGACTTCCCCAGGTCCATCGACATCGCGGCCCGCGGCCCCTATCCGGAAATCGCGGCGTTCCTGGGCAGGCACCGGGACCGGTATGAGCCGATGCTCGCGGTCCTGAACTATTTCGACGGCGTCAACCTTGCGCGGGCGGCCACCGCACCGGCCCTGTACTCGGTGGCGCAGATGGACGATGTCTGCCCGCCATCCACCGTGTTCGCCAGCTTCAACGCCTACGGCAGCGGCTCCGCGGCACAAAAGGAGATCGAGGTCTACCGGTTCAACAACCACGAGGGCGGCCAGGAGCACCACTGGATCAGGCAGCTGCAGTACCTCCGCGAGCTCCTGGGCTGACTTGGGGGCCCGGATTTCCATGTGTGACGGCCGTGATTTTGCGGCCGTCACAGCGCGCGGTTATGGTTTGCCTATGACAAACCGTTGGTATGCGTATTTTTCGTTGGCTCTGGAGGAGCCCGCGTCTAACTGACACGCATCCATCTTCCTTCAGAGCCAACAGGGCAGAGATCATTCTCTGCCCTTCGCCATTTCTCCGGCGGGTTCTGATCTGGGCCCGCTTCCTATCTGGAACAGGACCCGAACATGAGCACCGCGACAGCCACCCCCGCAAAATCCACGTCCAATCTGCGCGTCAGCGAATTCACGCCGCTGCCCTCGCCCCAGGAGCTCATCGCCGAGCTGCCCCTGGACGCCCGGGTGACGGACGTCGTCGAGCGTGGCCGCGACGAAGTCCGGGCCATCATGGACGGCGTGGACGACAGGCTGCTGGTCATCGTGGGCCCCTGCTCCATCCACGATCCCAAGGCTGGACTGGAATACGCCCGCCGGCTGGTCAGCCAGGCCGAGAAGCACCGTGACGACCTCCTGATCGTGATGCGCACGTACTTCGAAAAGCCCCGCACGACGGTGGGCTGGAAGGGCCTGATCAACGATCCTCGCCTGGACGGCAGCCATGACATGGTCACCGGGCTCCGGACCGCCCGGGAATTCCTGCAGCAGGTCACCGCGCTGGGACTGCCCACGGCCACCGAATTCCTGGAACCCATCAGCCCCCAGTACATGGCGGACCTGATCTCGTGGGGAGCCATCGGGGCGCGCACCACCGAGAGCCAGATCCATCGCCAGCTTGCCTCCGGTCTCTCCATGCCCATCGGCTTCAAGAACGGGACCGACGGCGACCTCCAGGTGGCGCTCGACGCGTGCGGCGCCGCCGCTGCCGCGCAGGCATTCCTGGGGATCGACGGCGACGGCCGGGCCGCGCTGGTGGCCACCGCCGGGAACCCGGACACCCACGTCATCCTCCGGGGTGGACGGAAGGGGCCTAACTACTCAGCGGCCGACGTCGAAAGCGCCTCCGCCAAGCTCGCCGGCAAGGGGCTCAACCCGCGGCTGATCGTGGACGCCAGCCACGCCAACAGCGGCAAGAGCCACCACCGGCAGGCGGAAGTGGCGCTGGAAATCGGCGCGCAGCTGGAGGACGGCGGCGAGGCGGCACAGGCCATCGCGGGTGTCATGCTGGAGAGCTTCCTGGTGGGCGGAGCCCAGAACCTGGATGTCACCGAGCATGCGGCGGGCCGGGCGGAACTGGTCTACGGGCAGAGTGTCACGGACGCGTGCATGGATTGGGACGTCTCCGTTTCGGTCCTCGATCAGCTCGCGGCGTCCGCCAGGAAGCGCCGGACCGCTTAATGATTGCCCGGATGACTTTCACTACAGCCCCATGAACCTCTAGAGTATCTAACACATGGTTGGTGGATGGCTCAGCATCGGCACACCGAATATGAATCAAAGCTGGGGTATTGTCGTCATCCATCAGCAAAGGAATAGGGAAATGTCCGCAGAACAGAACTTCTCGAACGCGAAGTTCCTGACCGTGGCCGAAGTGGCCGAGGTCATGCGCGTCTCCAAAATGACCGTCTATCGGTTGGTCCACTCAGGCGAAATGCCCGCGGTGCGTTTCGGCCGGTCGTACCGGGTGCCGGAGAGCGCCGTCGAGCAGTACCTCAAGGGTGCTGTGGTGGACGGGCACTCCGAAACCGCCTGAGCATTACCTGCGGTCAGTGGGCATCGCCAAGAAGCGGTACCCTGTTAAGGAACGTTTTACGTCATTGTAAGAATCTGTCAGTTGTTTCAGTCTGTAGCTCTGTCCACGGACCATTTCCATCAGACAGGTACTGCATCTAGTTTGTGAGGAACTTTCGTGGGTTCAGTTATTAAGAAGCGTCGCAAGCGTATGGCCAAGAAGAAGCACCGCAAGTTGCTTCGTAAGACCCGTCACCAGCGCCGCAATAAGAAGTAGAGATACTTCGACAAGCGTGAAATGCCCGTTGCCTTCCCGGCAGCGGGCATTTTTTTGCGTCGGGTGAGGTCGCCATCGACGTTTCACCGTCGCTTAGCGTTCAGCCCTGCCCAACCCTCGCAAGCTCGGGCCGGGACCCGCGGGCTTTCACTTCCGCCGAAAGGAGCTCCGTCGGTCGCTGGGCGACCTCTGTCGCTCGTTCGGCCGCGATGCGCTCCTACGTGAAACGTCGACGGCGACAGTTGCGGCGGCGGCTTAAGCCCGGGGGCCGCGCATCCGGGAGTAGCCGCGCCAGAGACCGTACACGGCGCCGCCGGCCGTTGCTGCCTTGAGGCCCAGGGTGGCGGCGCGGCGGCCGGAACGGAAGTCGTAGACCGGCCAGTTATTGTCCCGCGCGTGGCGGCGGAGCCTGGCATCAGGGTTGATGGCTACCGGGTGCCCCACGAGGGTCAGCAGCGGGATGTCATTGTATGAGTCGCTGTAGGCCCAGCACCGCTTAAGGTCCAGGCCTTCGGCGTGGGCCAGGGCCTGCACAGCCACTGCCTTGGCGGAACCGTGCAGGATGTCGCCCACCAGCCGGCCGGTGTACATGCCATCGGCAATCTCGCCCACGGTGCCCAAGGCTCCGGTCAGGCCGAGCCTGGTGGAAATGACCGCGGCAACCTCGATGGGGGTTGCGGTAACCAGCCAGACCCGCCGGCCCACGCGCAGGTGCTGCTGCGCCAGTGCCTTGGCGCCGGGCCAGATCCGGGACGCGATCATTTCGTCGTAGACCTCTTCGCCCAGGGCCTTGACGTCTTCCACGGTGATGCCCTCGGCGAGGGTGAGGGCGGAGTCGCGGACAGCGTGGACATCGTCCATGTTCTCGCCGCGCGCCACAAATTTGAACTGCTTCCACGCGAACCCCGCAGCCTGCGTCAGGGTGAAGGCGCCGCGTTGGTGCATCTTGCGGGCAACATGGAAGAGGCTGGCGCCCTTCATGAGGGTGTTATCGACGTCGAAGAAGGCGGCTTCGCCGGTCTGCATCAACGCATCCGGCTGGGTCACCACAGCGACGTACTTCTCCTCGGGCATGTCCACGAGTCTAGTCAATACTCGGTGACCAAGATTTCAGTGCCAGCGCGAGTGCCAGCGCTCGCCCGGATACCCGCGTCGCCGTACGACCCGCCGTACGACCCGCCGTCGGCCGCTGTCCTCTGCCCAGCTCTCTGCCCTGAAGGGCGATACGGTTAATGCATGGCAAAACCCGAGGTAGTCCTCATCACCAAGGCAGACTGTCACCTGTGTGCAGGAGCGCGCGACGCCGTCGGACGCGTTACTGCCTCGCTGGGACTCGGGTGGACGGAACAGCAGGTGGACGAGCTGCCGGAACTGCGTGAGCGGTACGCGGAGGAAATTCCCGTAGTCCTGGTGGATGGAATCCAACGCGATTTCTGGAAGATCGACGAAGCCCGGCTGGAGCGCGTCCTCAAACGCGCCATGGCCCAATAGGAAAGCGGCCCGCAGAATGACACCGGCTTTGTTGGCACCAGCTGCGGGGCTCTAGAGTGGAGTCACGACGCGATGGGATGGAGGGGATAGTGACTTCACTGGATCCATCTCCCCATGCTGTCCAAGGTACAGAGGCTGGCCACAGTGCACAGCCCGTCCACGGCGCCGAGTCCACCAAGCAAATACCGCCCGCCGCAGTGGCCCGGCTGACCATCTACCTGCGCGCCCTTAACACGCTGCTGTCCGACGGCGTCGAACGGGTATCTTCGGAATCGCTGGCGGAAGCGTCAGGAGTGAGCTCGTCAACCCTTCGCAAGGACCTTTCCTATGTGGGTTCCTACGGCACGCGCGGAGTGGGCTACGAAGTGCAGTACCTGAGCCGTCACATCTCCGCGGCCCTGGGGCTGACCCACGACTGGAAGGTCGCCATTGTTGGCGCGGGTAACCTCGGCAAGGCCCTGGCCCGCTACGGCGGCTTCGAGTCCCGCGGGTTTGACGTCGTGGCAATTTTCGACGCCGACCAGATGGTGGTGGGCAATGAAGTGGGCTGGCTGCGCGTCAGCGACTCTGCGGACATGGAGGCCGTGTTGCAGCGGACGGGCGCCAACATGGTGGTCCTGGCACTTCCGGCCCATGCGGCGCAGGCCGTGTGCGACCGCGTGGTGGCGGCCGGCGTCCACAGCATCCTGAGCTTCGCCCCCGTTATGCTGCAGGTCCCCGAGGGCGTCAACCTCCGCAAGGTGGATATGGCCACCGAACTGCAGATCCTCGCCTATCACGCACAACGGGCGCAGACCCCGGACCAGACCGCCTAGTTCGTCGGCGGCTGATGGGGCCCACGCCCGTTAGGGTGTGGATGCGGCTCGTTGGTACTACTGCCCGTACGGGTTGCCAGGCGTGGTGCCCGGGGCGCCGTACGGGTTAGCGAACGGCTGCTGCTTGCGGAAGTAAGGTGCCGCGGCCGGCAGGTAGAGCAGCACGATCGCTGCGATCCCGGCCAGCGTTCCCACAGTTCCGAGGCTCGGTGGTCCGAAGAGGCCGAAAATGGACAGTGCCGCGAAAACCGTACCGAGGATGCGGGCCCAGTTCTTGCCCTTGCGGACGAAGAACGCCACGAGCGCGTACAACCCCGCACCGATGATCGCGAAGACCACGAGCGATCCGGCAATGACACCCTTGAAGTCGTCGAACGCGAATTCCGCACCAGTGGCACCGCTGCTGCGCATGGCGTCGTCGAACGCATTCCGGAACAACGGATCGTCAAGCATGCCAATGCCCATCAGCAGGCTGATGACATACACAACACCCGCGCCAATCAGCAGCCAGAACGAGATGTTGACCAGCTGGGGAACCCCGTTGGATCCCGTGGCCTGCGGCTGCTCGGACGGGTACTGCGCGTAGGGGGACTGCCCGTACGGCTGCTGGCCATAAGGCGGAGGCGTGGGCTGGCCGAACTGCGGCGCGTTGTTCTGGCCATACTGCGGGGCGTTTTGCCCGTACTGCGGTGCGTTTTGCCCGTACTGGGGTGCCGGGGGAGTCTGCTGGCCATACTGCGGGGCGTTTTGCCCGTACTGTGGCGCCGGCGGTGTGGGCTGCCCGAACTGCGGGCTGTTCTCGCCGTATCGGGGCGCTGGCGGCTGGTTGCCGGGCTCGGGCTCGTTCGGAACGGGAGGCGGGACAGGAGTGCTCATGAGCGGTCCTTTGCAGGTCGGATGTCAGTTCGGCTGCTGGGTGCAGTCCAACTGGCCTGCCCCCAGTACGGCTTACTTCCCACCGTACCCCCGGCGGGTGCCGCGGGGGATCATTCCGGAGAGGTATTCCCACAGAACTCAGCGGGCGTCGCGCAAGGCTGTGTTTCTACTGGATCCGGTCTACGCGCGGCCCTTGGCGGCGTTGAACCAGGCCTGCGAGTTCGGCAGCCACATGAGCACCGTTGCCGCGGCGCTGATGAGGAAGCCCAGCCAGTTGTTGCCGATGCCTTGGCCCATGCCGCCGCCGCCCACGCTGCCGCCAAGCACGGCGAGCACCAGCGAAACGCCGGCCACGATGGTGAGCGCAAGTCTTGCCCATTCCTTGCCCTCCTTCATCTTCAGGACCAGGACAATCTGGGCCGCCGCCAGGGCCAGTGCCACCAGGACGAGCAGGAGGACCACAACGGCCAGCCCGGGTGCCACGACGAACAACGCCAGCGAACCCAACACGCCGAACAGGCCGCCAAGGACTCCCAGCATGCCGCCGATGAGCCAGATCCAGTACGAGACCTTGAGCTCGGTGGGCAGCCCGGTCACGCTGAACATGCCGGAGAACCCGGCCTTGGGCATAACGTCGTTGAAGTTGCGGGGGCCGTCGGTTGGCATCTCAAAGCGGAAGCCGCCCGGTTGGCCAGGCTGGTTGTATGGCTGGCCGGGCTGCGGGTAGGCCTGGCCCGGCGCGGGATAAGCCTGGCCCGGCTGCGGGTAGGCGGGTGGCGGCTGGTAGCCGGCCGGAGGAACGTTGCCTGCAGGCGGTACGTTGCCGGCAGGGGGTTGAGTGACAGGCGGCTGAGTGACGGGCGGCTGGGCGCCCGGTTGCTCGGCGCCGGGCTGCTGGGGCTGCTGTGGCTGTGGTACTTCACTGTTGCTCATGGGTCTCACTGTAGACCGCGTATCCGCCTGTATCTAGGGGATAAAAACAAAGCACCCCGGCCGCCAGATTCCGGGGAATTGGCGGCCGGGGTGCTTCAGGAAGAAAACTATGCTGCGGGTGCGATGAACGCGAGCTCCAGGTTGACGGCAACCTTGTCGCTGACCAGCACGCCGCCGGCTTCCAGCACGGCGTTCCAGGTCAGGCCGAAGTCCTTGCGGCTGATGGTGGTTTCAGCGGAGACGCCGGCACGGGTCATGCCGAACGGGTCCACGGCCACGCCGTTGAACTCGGTCTCAAGGGCAACGGGGCGGGTGACACCCTTGATGGTGAGGTCCCCGGTCAGCTCGTAGCTGTTGCCTTTGGCCACGAGGCTGTTGGAGACGAAGGAGATTTCCGGGAAGGTCTCGACGTCGAAGAAGTCTTCGCCGCGGACGTGGCCGTCGCGGTTGACATCGCCGGAGTCGAAGCTGGCGGTCTGGATGGTGGCGCTGATCTTGGAATCGGCCACGTTGTCGGCGAGGTCCAGGGTTGCCACGGCATCCTTGAACTGGCCGCGGACCTTGCTGATGCCTGCGTGCCGGACGGTGAAGGCGATCTCGCTGTGCGAGTTGTCGAGGGTCCAGGTGCCGGTGGTGACGTCTGCGGGAAGAGTCATGGTGTTTCTCCTTGGTTTGTCGGGTGGTACTTCCGGATAGCTTGACGCTTCATCTGTTGAATCCTCAACTATCCGCTGCATCCAGTATAAACATGCGTTTGCATGTTTTGTTCCCGGTTCCGGAACATTTTTCCAAAAATTTGAGTTCTACTGGATGTAGAAGATTTCGGATCGCACGCCATCTTTGAGAAACTGGTAAACATGCCCCAATCCACTGTCCATCTGCTCCGCCACGGCGAGGTCCACAATCCTGACCGCGTTCTGTACGGCAGGCTGCCCGAATTCCACCTCTCCGAGCTGGGCCGGGAAATGGCGCAGATGCTCGCCGACCACTTCGCCGAACGTGCCGCGCGCGGGGCACGGATCGTCTATCTCGCGGCGTCGCCGCTGGTCAGGGCGCAGGAAACAGCGGCCCCCACGGCAGAGGCGCTTGGCCTGGAACTCCACACGGACAGCCGCATCATCGAAGCGGAAAACTACTTCCAGGGCATGAAGGTCACCAAGGCCGAGCTCCGGAAGCCCAAGCACTGGCCGCACCTGGTCAACCCGTTCCGGCCGTCCTGGGGCGAACCGTACAAGGCGCAGGCCGCGCGCGTCATGTCAGCTGTTGAGGACGCCCGGCTCCGGGCCATCGAACTGGCCACCGGCGACTACGGAACCGATGGGCCGGAAGCCATCATGGTTAGCCACCAGCTCCCCATCTGGGCCACCCGCCTCAGCGCCGAAGGCAGGCCGCTGTGGCATGACCCGCGCAAGCGCGAGTGCACGCTGACGTCCATCACCTCCCTGGTGTTCGACGACGACGGCTCGCTCCTGCGCGTTGAGTACAGTGAGCCCGCTGCCGTACTTCTTCCCGGCGCCGCCAGCACCCCCGGAGCCTGACATGACTGACCCTCGCGCAACATCCCGCGCAATTTCAGGCACAGCATCCCGCCGCGCCGTGCTCGTTGCCGGCGGCGCCGCCCTGACCGCCCTGACCCTGGGGCTGTCCGCCTGCGCGCAGGAAGACGCCCTCGCCAAGCAGGCCAAAGCCGGCGACAACAAGAACTACGTGGCCGGGGACGGCTCGGTGACCGAGTTCACCGCCGCGGACCGCAAGGCCGCCGTCGCCATTAACGGCACACTGTTCAACGGCACCCAGATAGCCCCCGCGGACTTCCAAGGCAAGGTGACCGTCCTGAACTTCTGGTTCGCCGCCTGCGCACCCTGCCGCGTTGAAGCACCCATCCTGGAAGAGCTGCACCAGGACTTCAAGGACCAGGGCGTGCAGTTCTTTGGCGTCAACCTCCGCGATGAAAAAGGCACTGCAGAGGCCTTTGATAAGACCTTCAACCTGACCTACCCCAGCTTCGATGACAAGAACGGCGGCGTGCTCCTGGCCGTCTCCGGGCTGGTCCCGCCGGGAGCGGTCCCCACCACGCTGGTCCTGGACAAGCAGGGCCGCGTGGCCTCGCGCGTGCTGGGCGAAATCCAGAAGGGCACCCTCAAAGCCCTCATCACCGCCGCCGTGGCAGAGTAGCGGCGGCCCCGGACCGTGAACAGCCCCTTCGCCGAAACCATCCTGAACGGCTCGCTCCTGCTTGCCATCCCGGTGGCGCTGCTCGCCGGCCTGGTGTCCTTCCTCTCGCCGTGCGTGCTGCCCCTGGTGCCCGGCTACCTGGGCTACGTCACCGGCCTGAGCGGCGTGGACCTGGAGAAGCAGAAGCGCGGCCGGATGCTTGCGGGCATCGGGCTTTTTGTGCTGGGGTTCTCGGTGATTTTCGTGCTCCTGGGCGGCGCGTTCGGCCAGCTTGGCACCCTGATCACCGGCTCGCAGAATGCCTGGATCACCCAGCTGCTGGGGCTCCTGGTCATCCTTATGGGCGTGGTGTTTATGGGCGGTTTCGGCTGGCTGCAGCGTGATGCGAAGATCCATGCCAAGCCGCCGGCCGGCCTGTGGGGCGCGCCGTTGCTGGGCCTCACGTTCGGCCTGGGCTGGGCCCCGTGCATCGGGCCCACCTACTCTGCCGTCCAGCTCCTGAGCCTGTCCGGCGGTTCCTCCGCAGCCAAGGGTGCCCTCCTGGCGTTTGTCTACAGCCTGGGCCTGGGCATCCCGTTCCTGCTGATCGCCCTGGCGGTGCGACGCGGCATGGGTGTGATGTCCTTCTTCCGCACGCACCGCCTGGCCATCCAGCGGATCGGCGGCGGGATCCTGGTGGTGCTGGGCCTGCTGATGGCCAGCGGCGTCTGGGGCACCTGGGTCACCGAGTTGCAGTACTGGTTCCAAACCGATGTGAAGTTGCCGATCTGATGAGCGAGCGCGTGAAAGAAAACAAAAAGTCCCCGGCACCCGTTGCCGCCGCCAAAACCGAGGCGGCGCTGCCAGTCCTGGGGCCGGTGGAGATGCTGCGTTGGGCCTGGACCCAGCTGACCAGCATGCGCACGGCGCTGTTCCTGCTGCTGCTCCTGGCTGTCGCCGCGGTGCCCGGTTCGCTCTTCCCGCAGCGCCCGGCCAACCCGTCCATCGTGACGCAGTACATCAAGGACAACCCGGACTACGGGAAGCTGCTGGACACCCTCCAGCTCTACGACGTCTACTCGTCGGCCTGGTTCTCGGCCATCTACATCCTGCTGTTCATCTCGCTGATCGGCTGCGTGGTCCCGCGCGCCATCGCCCACTACAGGGCCATGCGCTCCCAGCCGCCGCGGACCCCCAAACGTCTCTCCCGCCTCCCCGAGTACGGCACCCTGGTGGTTCCCGCCGACGCCGGCCTCCCGGCGTCGGACGCCATCCGCAGTGCCGCCGGCGTGCTCAGGAAGCGCGGCTACCGCGTTGACGTGAGGGACGACGACGGCGCGCGGCCGTCTTTGGGCGCCGAACGCGGCTTCGCCAAGGAGGTAGGGAACCTGGTGTTCCACACGTCGCTGATCGGTGTGCTGGTGTCCGTGGCCGTGGGCGGCCTGTTCGGCTACAGCGGCCAGCGCATCCTGGTGGAGGGCGACACCTTCGTGAACACGCTGGTGGGCTACGACCAGTTCACCCCCGGCACGAACTTCCAGTCCAGCCAGCTGCAGCCGTACTCCATCCAGCTGGACAAATTCGACGTCTTGTTTGACCGCGAATCACCAGGCAAAATCGGCCAGCCCATCGACTTCAACGCCGAAGTCACCACCCGGGAAACCCCGGACTCGCCCGCCAAGCAGGAAGTCCTGAAGGTCAACGATCCCGTGACCCTCGGCGGCACCAGCATCTACCTCACGGGCAACGGCTACGCGCCCGTGGTGACCATCCGCGACGGCGCCGGCAACGTGGCCATGCAGGGTCCCGTGGTGGCCAAGCTCCAGGGTGACAACTACTACTCCTCCCTGGTGATCAAGGTCCCCGACGCCCGGCCCGAACAGCTGGGCTTCGTGGGGTTTTTCCTGCCCACGGCGTTTGTCACCGAGGAGGGGGTGTCCTTCAGCGGCGATCCGGACCTGTTCAACCCGCGGCTGACCCTGAACTCCTACTTCGGGGACCTTGGCCTGGACGCCGGCTCGCCGCAGAACGTCTTTGAACTCGACGTCAGTGACCTCACGCCGCTGAACGCCCGCAACCTGGACGCCGGCGGCATCACCCTGGCTCCGGGCAGCACCTACACCCTGCCGGACGGCAAGGGCAGCATCAGCTTTGACAGCGTGAAGCGGTACGTGGGCGTGGACATCCACCACAACCCGGGCCAGCTCTACGCCCTCATTTTCGCGCTGCTGGCCGTGGGCGGCCTGATCGTCTCGCTCTACGTGAACCGGCGCCGCGTCTGGGTGCGGACCGGGACGCACGAGGACGGCCGCACCATGGTGGAGTATGGCCTGCTTGCCCGCGGTGAGGACCACCGGCTCGCCGCGGAAGCGGTTGCCGTCAGGAAGCTGCTGTCCGACGAGTGGCAGCTTGCGGATTCCGATTCCGTCGAATCTGCTGACGATTCCGATTCCAGCGTCACCCAGCAAACTCCCAGCCGCCAGGGCGATAATGGCGCAGACTCTGTCACCACCCCAGCGGGCCCCACCGGGCCGAAAAAGGACCAGTAATGCCGTTCGCCATCAACGAAACCATGGGCCAGTACAGCGAGCTGTTTATGCTGCTCGCAGCCGGCACGTACACCGTGGCCTTCATCGCCTTCGCCTGGGACCTCGCGAAGAGCAGCAGGGCGCTGCGCGCCATAGACCTGAAGGCGGCCGAGGCTGCCGGGACCAGGGTGCCCGCGATGGCCGGCGCCGGTGCGTCTGCTGGTTCAGCCGCGGCAGCCGACAGTGTGGCAACGGACAGGGTTGACTCGCACCTGGCCGGACCGGTGGGACGGGTCGAGCGGCCGTCGTCGTCCGTGGCCAAGCGGGGCGGCGACGCTTCCGGGGCCGGGCAGACGGCCGACGCCGATATGCGCTATGCGGCGGAACGCCGCGTTCCGGCGCGGGTCGCCGTTGCCCTCACCGTTCTCGGCGTGCTGATCCATGCCGCCGGCGTCATCACGCGTGCCGTGGGTGCAGGCCGGGTGCCGTGGGGCAACATGTACGAGTTCCTGACCACCGGCGCGTTTGTGGCCGTGGCGGTTTTCCTGCTGGTGCTGATCCGCCGCGACCTGCGGTTCCTGGGCACGTTTGTGGTGGGCCTGGCCATCATCATGCTGGTGGCCGCCTCGGTGGCTTACTGGACCCCCGTGGGCCACCTGGTCCCTGCGCTGCAGAGCTACTGGCTGATCATCCACGTCTCCATCGCGGTGCTCTCCTCCGCACTCTTCACCCTCACGTTCGCCATGTCCGCCCTGCAGCTGGTCCAGTCCCACCGGCAAAAGACGGTGGCTGCCGGTGGTGCTGACAAGCTTGGCTTTATGCGGCTGGTTCCCTCGGCACTGAGCCTGGAAAACCTGTCCTACCGGATCAACGCCATCGCCTTCATCGGCTGGACCTTCACCCTCATGTTCGGTGCCATCTGGGCTGAAAAAGCCTGGGGCCGGTTCTGGGGCTGGGACACCAAGGAAGTCTGGACCTTCGTGATCTGGGTGGTCTACGCGGGCTACCTGCACGCCCGCGCCACGCGTGGCTGGACCGGCACCCGAGCCGCGTGGCTGTCGATCGTCGGCTACCTCTGCGTGGTCTTCAATTTCACCATCGTCAACCAGTTCTTTAACGGTCTGCACTCCTATTCGGGCCTCTGAACTGGGGTTTCTCCAGCTGTCCTTGGCAGCGGTCGACTGATACGCCAATCGATGTATGAATAAGGGTGTTGCCCCGCAGACGGTGATGCTACCTTGGTGGGAGTTGTCAGTGATGAAGCTCGCAGACAGCTAGCTGCGTTTTTTGCCGAGGTGCCCATGAACTATGTTCTCGCCCTTGACGTCGGGACCAGTTTCACCGCCGCCGCCATAGTTCGAATCAATCACGACGCTTCACGTGTTCCGGAGAGCCTGCCGCTGGGGCTCCGCGGAACGGCTGTGCCTTCGGTGGTTTACTACCCCGAGGAAGGCCCCATCCTGGTGGGGGAGGCGGCCGAGCGCCGCGGCCTTGACTCCCCGGAGCGGGTGGTGCGGGAGTTCAAAAGGCGCGTCGGAGACGACGTCCCCATTGCCGTCGGCACTCTTTCCCTCCCTGCTGAGGACGTCTTCGCCACTATGGCCCGATGGGTCGCAGACCGGGCTGAAGAACGCGAGGGAGCGCCGCCGTCGGACATTATCCTTTCCCACCCTGCCTCCTGGGGTGCGCACCGAACGCAGCTCGTCCTCGCTGCCCTTGCCTCAAAAGACCTGACAAAGGTCACGCTGATCAGCGAACCGGAAGCGGCGGCGCTGCACTACGCCGCCCAGGTGCGGGTGGAGGCTGGCAGTACCATCGCCGTCTACGACCTCGGTGGCGGGACCTTTGACACCGCCGTCCTGAAGAAGACGGACGCCGGCCACTTTGAACTGCTGGGCCGGCCCGAAGGGATCGAGGGGCTGGGCGGCGCCGACTTCGACGCAGCCGTCCTGCGGTACGTTGCCGATCACGCCGGGCAGGGCCTGGCCAATCTTGACCCGTCGGCGCCCGGAGCGCTGGCGGCCCTGTCCCGCCTGCGGCGGGAGTGTGTGGAAGCCAAGGAGGCGTTGTCCGCGGACAGCGAGGCGAGCATTTCGGTGCTCCTGCCGGGATTCCAGCAGCAGGTGCGGCTGGTCCGGTCCGACTTCGAGGCGATGATCAGGGAGCCCATCCGGGAAACAGTGGACGCCCTGGAGCGTTCCCTGCAGGACCTGGGGCTCACCCCGGACGACCTGTCCGCGGTGCTTCTCATCGGCGGCTCATCGCGCATTCCCCTGGTGGCACAGCTGATTTCGGAGCAGCTGGACCGGCCGATCGCCGTGGACGCCGATCCGAAGTCATCCATCTGCCTCGGCGCGGCGGTTGCCGCCCTTCGCGCTCAGCCGGAGGGCGCCGCGCAGCCCGCTGCCATGACCGCACAGCTGGCCGACGCCGTCGTGCTCACGCAGGCTGACGGGCATCATGGGACTGCCGGCCGACGAGCCAGCTGGTCCCGGCATGCCGACGCCGGTGCTGCAGCACTCGCCGCCGGCGCCCATGCCGCCGGTGCCCATGCTGGCGGGCGCAAGGGCGGCGCGCACGGGCCACGTCCGACCGTGCGGCTGACTGCGGTAGCAGCGGTAGCGGCGCTCTTTACCGGGCTGACGGCGACGGCAGCCCAGGGCCCGGACGGACTCGGCAGCCTCTCGGCGATGTTCGCCCCGTCGGCGGATGCGGCGAAGGACACGCCAAGCGCTGCTCCTCCTGACGGAACCGGCGGACCTGGCTCCGGTGGCCCCGCGGCAGGAGCAGGCGCGGCAGTAGCAGGAGCAGGCGCGGCGCAGCTCCCCGTGCAGGGGATTGAAGCCAGCGCCCAGCTGCAGGACAGCGGCGCGCCGGCCAGTTCCACGGGACTGGACATTGCTGCCTCGTCCACCAGCAGGCCACTTACCGAAGCAGGCCAACCAGCAGCCGGCGGAGCCGCTGCCGGGACGGGCACTTCTGGTGAGCCTGCACAGGGTTCCGGAGGCTCCACCCCGGGTACAGTGACCAGCCCGACGACGGATCCGCCGCCGGACGTGGTCCCATTGCCCGTCGATCCTGTACCGGATCCGACCACTGACCCGGCCCCGGGTCCTACCACTGACCCTGCGCCGGATCCGACCACCAATCCGACCACTGACCCGGCTCCGGATCCGACTACTGACCCTGCGCCGGATCCGACCACCAATCCGACCACTGACCCGGCTCCGGATCCGACTACTGACCCTGCGCCGGATCCGACCATGGGCCCGGCTCCAGAGCCGTCGTCGGCACCTGCGCCGGAGCCCGATCCGACGACGGACCCTGCGCCGGAGCCCGACCCGTTCGCGGAACCGTCCCCCACCACGGATCCTGTCCCAACTACCGAGCCGGCGGTCTGAGGCATGGCCGCCAATCATACGCAGCCCGAACGGGAACTGCACGAGGCAGGGACGTCGGCTCCCGCCGGAGCCGCTGATATGGCACAGCAGTTGCGGGGCGAGAATGCGGCAGTCCGTGAACTCCTGCTGGCGCTGTCCGTGGGGTTCACCTTGCCCGGTCCGCTGCCCGGTGAGCTGGCGCACAAGCTGGAAGGCCCTGACGGTCCGGGCCTGGACGCCGTGGTAAACCGCGCCGAGGCCTCCGGCCTGCTGCTTACTGACGGGACAGTCGTTGGCCCCGCGCAACACGCGCTCCTGAACGGCACGCCCACAGCCCGTGTGCATGCATTGCAGCGGGAACTCGTCGGTTTTGTTTCGGCCGAGGGCCAGCCCTTCGGCGACCTTGCCCGCGAGCTGGCGAGGGGCGGACTGGCGGACCCGAGGGTCGCCGCCGAACTCGAAGCCGCAGCGGACAAAGCGCTGCAGCTCAACCCCGGTCTGGCCGTGCAGCTGTACAGCGAAGCGCTGCTGGCAGGGGCGAACGAACTGCGCATCGCTGCCCGCCGCGCCCAGGCCGCAGCCGCTACGGGTGACCTTGACGCCGCCGGCCGGATTATTGACGGGCTCCTGGTGAGCTCTGATCCGCCGGATGTCAGACTTGGCGTGGATGTTGCTGCTTCCGTCTGGGCACAGCGCGGGCTGCTGGTCCGCAGTGCCGACCTCTATGCCTGGCTTGGTCCGGCGAACATGGGCCGATCCGCCCCGCTTGCCGCGGTGGCCATGATCGGCAGCGGCGACCGGGCAGGTGCGGAAGAGGCCTTTCCCGCCGGGTCGGCACCGGTGTCGCCCACATTACTGGCGGTGGCGCTTTCGCAAACGGGCAAGGGCGTGATGGAGTCGATGGAGCGGGATCCACACAAGGGCCTTCCCCTGCTGATCCATGCTTCAGACATGCTCAATGCGTCCGGTTCAGCGCTGCCCCTTCCGGACACCCCTGGAGCGTTGGCCGCGTTAGTGGCCCTCCACAGCGGTGAATCCCACGTAGCGGACACCATCATCCGCTCCGCCGTCACAGCGAGGCAGGGCGGTGACGCCGCCAAGCCACGGCTCCACCTCTTGCAGGCATGGTCGGCCATGCAGCAGGACGATCCGGGCGAAGCACGGCTGGCCATCAACGAAGCCTCCAAAGCCAACCACTGGCCGCTGGTGCCCAGGGACGAGTTCATGTGCGCCGCCCTGGAAGTGGGCCTTGCGCGGCGCAGCGGCGACGTCCATGACCTGGTGATGGCCTGGGAGCGCGCCCGCGAAGCGATGCTGCACACAGCCGTCGACCTTTACAGCCTGCTGCCGTGGGGCGAACTGATGATTGCTGCCGCCCGGTTGCGGGAGACCCGGCGCGTCGCGCATTATCTGGATGAAGCGTGGGTCCTGCTGACCAAGCTGGGGGAGCCGCCCCTGTGGGCCGTCCCGCTTCACTGGGCGGCGGTCCAGGCTGCCCTGCTGAACAAGAGCCCGGCCGACCTTGCCCCGCACGCAGCAGCGCTGGTGCGGGCCTCGGAATACAGTCACATGGCCACTGTGTTCGCCGCGGCAGGCAAGGCCTGGGTCAGCGTCCTGGCCGGCCGGTTCCAGGCGACGGATGTGGAGAACGCAGCCCGGGGACTGAAAGTGGTGGGCATGCCATGGGAAGGGGCCCGGCTGGCAGGACATGCGGCCGCGCAGGCAGACGAGCGCAGGGACATGATGCGGCTCCTTGCCTGCGCCAGGGACCTCCACCCGCAGAGTGGAACCACCGGGCCACCCGCCGGGCCGTCACCGGAAGTACGCCGCGGCGCCGCCGAGAACAACCATGGCGCGCATCCTGACGCCTCGGGGCTCAGCGAACGCGAAAAGGAAGTGGCGCGGTTGGTCCTGGAAGGGAAGACGTACCGGGAAATCGGCGAAGCCATCTACATTTCCCCCCGGACCGCTGAACATCACATTGCCAGGATGCGGCGGAGGCTTGGGGCCGAAAACCGCTCCGATCTGTTGGTCCGCCTGAGGCTGGCGCTAACTGCAGATCATCCGGGCCAGGACGGAGCCACTGCTGCCCCTAGCCACGAAACAGGCAAACCCCTAATGCGGGGCATCCGGGTACGGGGACACAACCCGATGTCCGGCCCCTACGAAGGACCTTAGGTTTGATTTAAGCCCGGCACCGAGGCCTGGCGATCCACAACTCCGAGATGATTTGAGGACCATCCAATGCCTACACTCGCAAACCAGCTCGTTCAGTTCCTCATGGGCCTGTTCAACAACCCCGCCGCTGCCCAGGAGTTCCTGCACGATCCGGAGCGTTCACTCGAGGGTGCCGGCCTGCGCGGAGTCTGCTCCGCCGATGTTGACGCCGCTATGCCGGTTGTCCTGGACTACGCACCCATCACTGTCAACGCTTCTTCCTTCGACCGGGAGTACAACACCGGCGGGAACACCTCATGGACCGGAGGCATCGGCGGCGCCGGCCACACCCCGCCTCCTGGAGGCGGCGGTTCTGGACACACTCCGGGGCACGACCACCATGACGATCACGCCCATGCCGTCCAGCAGCTGCACCACGTGGTGAACAACTACTCCTACACCTCAACGGTGGATGACCGGGACACGATCACGGACCAGTCGGTCAACCAGAACATCTGGGCCGACGGCGACGTGAACCAGTGGTTCGACAACGAGGCTGTCATCGCATCCGGTGATAAGGCCCTGGCTGCCGGAGACGACAACAACGTCCGGGACTCCTACAACACCACCGATTCGTACAACACGGACAACACCACGGACAATTCCACGGACAACTCGATCACCGCCGGCGGCGACGTCAACATCGGCAACCGCGATCTGGATGTGGCAGATTCGTTCAACACCGACGTTGACATTGATGTCGCTGATTCGTTCAACGACAACTCGGACAACTCCGATAATTCGGATAACTCGGACAACTCGGATAACTCCGTGGATAACTCGGAGGATAACTCGGTGAAGATTGAGGATTCCTTCCAGGACAACTCCGATAACTCCACCGAGGACAACTCCCTCGTAGTCAACGACAACTCGGACAACTCCATCGAAGACAACTCCACCGAGGACAACTCCACCGAAGACAACTCCACCACCGATGTTGCGATTGAGGATTCCTTCCAGGACAACTCGGATAACACCACCAACACCGAGGTTGCGGTTGAGGACTCCTTCAACGACAACTCGCAGGCGGAGACCACCGAGGTGGAGGTGGTTGATTCCTTCAACCCGGTTGAGGTTGTGGTTGAGGATTCTTTCCAGGACAACTCCACCGAGGACAACTCGACGAACACTGACGTGGCTGTGGACACCGACGTCGCGGTCGAAGATTCGGAGATCAGCCTATAAACATCAAGTTCCGGGTACCGGGAGCGCCCGGCAGGAGGCCATCGACCTCCTGCCGGGCTCTTCGCGGATTATCCCCCGCCCCACCCGCACCCCTGCTGCAAAGGACAGATTATGGCTGAATCGCAACGACCGGGAGGCCCTGGACATGCGCCGGTGCCGATGAACGCCGGCCAGCTGGCGTTGCTGGTGGAGCAGGGCATCGAGCTGGTGGGGACAGGGGACCGCGCGGACCTGCGGAAACGCCTGGAC
The DNA here is from genome assembly GCF_006517235.1 of Pseudarthrobacter sp. NIBRBAC000502772. Classification (NCBI taxonomy): domain Bacteria; kingdom Bacillati; phylum Actinomycetota; class Actinomycetes; order Micrococcales; family Micrococcaceae; genus Pseudarthrobacter; species Pseudarthrobacter sp. NIBRBAC000502772. The sequence goes on along the minus strand of NZ_CP041188.1, from coordinate 4,301,123 downwards.
CAGACCCTGCGACGGCTGAAGGATCCGAGTATCCGCGTGATCGTGGTGGGGGAATTCAAGCAAGGAAAAAGCAAACTTATCAACGCCCTGGTGAACGCCCCGGTGTGCCCTGTCGACGACGACATCGCCACCTCCGTGCCCACCGTGGTCCGCAACGGGGAACCCGCGTCCGCCGCCATCCTGCTGCCCAAAGCCGGCACAGAGCCCGGCGACGACGCCGCAATCGAGCGGCAGCCCATCAACATAGCGGACCTGGCGGCCTACGTTTCCGAGCGGGGCAACCCCGGAAACGTCAAGAAGCTGGTAGCGGCCGAAGTTTTCCTGCCCCGCAAGGTCCTGGCCGGCGGGCTGACGGTCATCGATTCGCCGGGTGTGGGAGGACTGGGCTCCTCGCACACATTGACCACCCTCACAGCCTTGCCCACAGCGGACGCCATGCTGCTGGTTTCAGATGCCTCGCAGGAATACACCGAGCCCGAAATGCGGTTCCTGCGCCAGGCCATGCGGATCACCCCGAGCGTTGCGGGCATCCTGTCCAAAACGGACCTGTATCCGGACTGGCGGCGTGTGGAGGCCATGGACCGTGCCCAGCTCGCGCAGGTGGCGCCGGACATCCCGCTGTTCGCGGTTTCCTCGGATCTCCGGCTGGAGGCTGCACGCCTGCAGGACAGCGAACTCAACGCCGAGTCGGGTTTCCCCGTGTTGATCGGCCACCTCCGGAATGAAATTGTGGGCAAGGCGGAACGGCTGCAACGGCGCTCCGTCAGCCAGGACTTGCTTTCCGTGACTGAGAACCTGCGCCTGTCCCTGCGGTCCGAGCTGGGAGCGCTTGAGGATCCGCACGGGACGCCGCGGATGATTGCAGGGCTGGAGGAGGCGAAGTCACAGGCCGATGAGCTGCGCAAACGTTCCGCCCGGTGGCAGATTACGCTCAACGACGGCATCGGCGACCTGATCGCGGACATGGAGTACGACCTCCGGGACCGTCTGCGGCGCATCCAGCGCGAAGCCGAGGCCGCTATTGACCAGGGCGATCCCGGCCCCACCTGGACCCAGTTTTCCGCGTGGCTCGAGGAGTGTGCCGCCGCCGCGATCTCGGACACGTTTGTGTGGACCAGCGAACGCGCGCAGTGGCTGGCCGCGCAGGTGGCGGAGCATTTTTCAGAGGACGAAGTGGCCCTGCCGGTGCTTCACATCTCGGACACCGACGACGCGTTGGACCCGGTGGACACCATGCCAAGGCTCGACGACGGGCACATCAACCCCCTGCAGAAGGTCCTGATCGGCATGCGCGGATCCTACGGCGGCGTGCTGATGTTCGGGCTCCTGACCGGGATTTTTGGCATGGCCCTGATCAATCCTTTGTCAGTGGGCGCGGGCCTGCTGCTGGGCCGCAAGGCGTACCGCGAGGACAAGGAAGCACGGCTGAAGCGCCGGCAGGCCGAAGCCAAGGCGCTGGTCCGCCGGCAGCTGGACGATGTCACGTTCCAGGTGGGCAAGCAGCTCAAGGACCGGCTCCGGCTGGTGCAGCGCTCCACCCGGGACCACTTCACGGAAATCGCGGACGAAAACCATCGCTCCCTGGCGGATTCGGTGGCGGCGGCCCAGAAGGCAGCCACCACCTACACGCTGGAAAAGGACATTCGCATCCGCGAGATCAAGGCCGAGCTCAAGAAGGTGGACGCCCTGCACCATGCCGCCGGCCTGGTGGCCGCCGAAGTGGCCCAATCCCCGGGGCCGCAGGCCGCGCAGTCTTCGGCGGAGAAGTCTCCGGCCGGGCGCGGCACGGCGTCGGGAAGTCCGGCGATGGGAAACCCGGCGATGGGAAACCCGGCGTCGGGAAGTCCGACGACGGGGAGCCAGTCGGTGGGCACTGCGCCGGTGGGTGCGGCGGGCAGATGAAGGAGTCCATCAGCGCAGGAGTGGCGGACCTGATCCAGGACGCCCTGCTTGTGTATGCGGACGACCCCGCTGCGGCTGCGGCATTGGAGACTTATGCCCGGCGGCTCTCCGAGCCCCTCAGGCTCGCTGTGGCAGGCATGGTCAAGGCGGGAAAATCCACGCTGCTGAACGCCATCATCGGGGAAGAGATCGCCCCGACCGACACCGGGGAATGCACAAAGATTGTGACCTGGTACCGCTACGGGCACACGCCGCGGATCACGGCCTACCCCATCGCCGGTGAACCGCGTATCCTGCCGCTGAAGCGCGTGGACGGCCGCCTGGTGTTTGTCCTGGGCAACGCCCGCGCCGAGGACATGGAACGGCTGGTGGTGGAGTGGCCCTCGCCGGCCCTGCGCGAGCTCACCCTGATAGACACCCCGGGAATTGCCTCGTTGTCCGAAGACGTCTCTGCCCGGTCCACCGATTTCCTCATCCCCGTGGACGCGCCCTCCGAGGCTGATGCCATCATTTACCTCATGCGCCACATGCACGCCTCGGACCTGCGGTTCCTCGAATCCTTCAGGGATACCGAGGCGGGTAGGTCGGGAACCGTGAACGCCCTTGCCGTGCTGTCCCGCGCCGACGAGATCGGTGCGGGCCGCATTGATTCGCTGCTCTCCGCAGGTGACATCGCTGACCGGTACCGCCGGGACCACAGCCTGCGGAAGCTGGCGTTGGGGGTGGTCCCGGTGGCCGGGCTGCTGGCGCAAAGCGCACGCAGCATGCGCCAGTCGGACTTCGAGTCCCTGCAGGTCCTGGCCGGCATGGAGCGGTCGGCCCGGGAACGGATGCTGCTCTCGGCGGACAGGTTCATCAGGGCCAGTGTCCCGCAAAGCCTGGGCGCCGACGCCCGGGCCTCCCTCCTTGAGCGGTTCGGGCTGTTCGGGATACGCCTGGGCGTGGTGCTGATTCGGAGTGGATTCACTGAACCCACGCCACTGGCGCATGAACTGGCCCGGCGCAGCGGGTTGGACCCGTTGCTGCACCTTGTGGCCCGGCAGTTCCAGGCCCGCGGGGATGCCCTCAAAGCCCGTACTGCCTTGGTGGGAGTGGAAAGCTTGCTGCGCACCGCGCCCAGGGAGGGGGCCGGCCGCCTGGCCGCAGCCTTGGAACGCCTTCAGGCCAACGCCCATGAGTTTCGTGAGCTCCGCCTGCTCGCCACGATCCGTACCACGGGGGTATCCCTCAGTGATGAATTGGCGGCGGAGGCTGAAATGCTGGTCGGCGGCTGGGGTGCGGCGCCCGCCCTGAGGATGGGGCTGGCTCCGGATGCCGGACCGGACGTAGTCCTGGCCGAAGCCCGCCGCTTCCTAAACCGGTGGCGGACGGTATCGGAAAACCCGCTGACGGAGCGGTCAGCCGTTGAGGCCTGCCGCGTGGTGATGCGCAGCTGTGAGGGCGTCGTGGCCGAATGCTCGGCCCTGCAACTCGACCCGCAGTCCGCTTGAGGTCGGCCCTTATTGCCGCGTCCGCGCCGGCCTGACCTGCGCCGACTGGATCCGCGCCGTGAGCCACCTGCCCGCCGACGGCACAAAAACCGCCACCAGGCCGAAGAACGCGAGGAGTAGCTGGGCTCCCCAGAGCATCACAACGTAACTGCCGGCGTCGCCGTCGGGTACGAGGAAAGCTGCGGCCACCACCATGACCACCACTTGCCCGGCCAGCAGCGGGATCAGCAGCCAGCGGGACCAGCCGCGGCGCGCTGCGAAAATAGCCAGCGCCGCCGCTTCAAACAGCATCACCAGCAGCAGGGCGCCCAGGCTGCCCCAGAAAACAATGGCCGCGGATGTGGTCACAGCGTCAGGTCCGCCGCCGGGCGACATCTGGTCCACCACAGTGCGGAGCCGCTCCAGGTGTGAGTCGCGGGTCAGGAATGAACCGACAACTACGGCCAGGCCTGCAACGAAGCTGAGCAGCCAAAAGGTCCGCGCCAGGCGGACGCTCCGCGGTGCCGGCGGAATGACAACGATGGGCGCCGGCGCGGCGTAGGACAGCCCGGGCCGCGGCGGCGGCAGAGGGGGCGTGGCAGCCCCGGCGGGTGCAACTGGCTGTTGGGATTCTCCGTCGGGGTGCTGGGCCACGTTTTGCCTACTTTACGTCGCCGGTATCGTGGGTGTCCGCGTCTCCCGTGCTGGCACCGCCGGCTTCGTCGTGGCCGATCCCATCCTTGCCCCGCGTACCTGCGTTGTTCTGTCCGGTGCCAGCGGGACCGCCGTCGGCCTTGGCGTTCGTCTCAAGGTCATCCTTGAGCTTCTTCAGGCGGGCAGCCTCGGCCTGGTTGCGGCGGCGCATTTCCAGGTTGCGGAGGAAATCGGGATCATCATCCGGGGCGGTGGGATGGCTGCGTGGTTGGCGGACCGGGGCTGAGTCACGCGGACGGCCGATCAGCAGCCAGAGGATGGCTCCGAGCACCGGAAGGACAATCATCACCACGATCCAGGCCGGCTTGGAGATCCCGCGGGTGAGGCGGCCGTCAGTGCGGATCACGTCCACCAGGCCGTACACAAAGATGACGAGAACTGCGACGGCGAGAACCACACGGAAGAGCATGCCATTAAGTCTATCGTCCGCAGGCCGGGGGCGTTCAGGCAGGGCGGCTAAACTTGAACCGTGGCTTTTCTGAAATACTCCCTGATCCGGCTGGCGCTGTTTGCGCCGCTCTTTGTGCTTTTTATGTTCCTGGAGCTGGGGGCGGTGCTGTCAGTCATCTGCGCAGCGCTGATCGCGTTTGCGGTCAGCTACCTTTTCTTCCAGAAACAGCGCGACGCCGCCGCTGCCGCCATTCACGGCCGGCTATCCGGCAAGGCCAAGCCGCTGCGCAGTGAAAGCGAGGTGGCCGACGCCGAAGCCGAGGACAGCCTCCTGGACGCCAACCCGGATGTCACCATCCGGAACAGCGGCCCGAAGGCCCCCGAAACCGGAACGCCGGCCCCGAAGGCCCCCGAGGCCTAGAATCCGTGGCTGAGCACCAGTCCCAGTGAGAACAGCAGGCTGTAGCCGAGGTTGATCAGGCCGGTCTGCTGCAGCACGGGAATGAGGCTTTTGCGCTTGCGGCCGTTGATCATCAGCCAGGCGGGCATCAGGCACGCCGGGATGAGCAGCAGCACGATCAGCATCCACGGCCGCCCGGGAGCCAGGATGACCACCAGCAGGATGGCCACGGCGAGCATCAGCACGTAGCTTTCGCGGGCGTGCTTGTCGCCCAGGCGCACGGCCAGCGTCTTTTTGCCGGCCTGGATGTCGGTGGGGATGTCGCGGACGTTGTTGGCCATCAGCAGGGCGCAGGCAATGAGGCCGGTGCCGATCGCGCCGATAACGGCCGGCAGGTTGACCTGGCCGGCCTGGGTGTAAGTGGTGCCGAGTGTTGCCACCAGGCCGAAGAAGACAAACACAAAAACGTCGCCCAGGCCCATGTAGCCGTACGGGTTCTTGCCGCCGGTGTAGCCCCACGCGGCCATGACGCAGCCGACTCCCACCAGGATCAGCCACCAGCTCTGGGTGATCAACACCAGCGCCAGGCCGAACAGCATGGCCACGGCAAAGGCCCCGAACGCTGCATATTTGACGTGTTCCGGCTGGGCGGCGCCGGAACCCACCAGCCGCAGGGGTCCCACGCGGTCCTCGTCGGTGCCGCGGACGCCGTCGGAATAATCGTTGGCGTAGTTCACGCCGATCTGCAGCAGCAGCGCCACCAGGGCGGCCAGCACGGCATTAACGGGGCGGAACGAATCCAGCTCGTAGGCCGCGGCGGTGCCGATCAGTACCGGGGCGATGGCGGCCGGCAAAGTGCGGAGGCGGGCGCCTTGGATCCATTGTGCGGCTGTGGCCACGGTCAGTACCTCGTGTTGGGTCGGGAGAACGGCGAAACGGTGGTGGCGGCCGCGAACGGGCCGCCGGTGCAGCTCTACTCTACTTTCCCTGGTGCAGCGCGTTGAGCCGTTCGATCATCGCCAGGCGGTCCGGCTTGCCGTTCGGAAGCATCGGCAGTTCCGGGGCAGCCAGCACGGTTTTCGGCGCCAGGAGGCCCAGCCGCCGGTGCCATTCCTCCTTAAGCACGACGGCGTGATCCCCTGCTGGGGTGCCGGCCGCACCTGAGTCCGGGGCTGGGTCCGCGACTGCTCCCGAGGCAGCGGCGTCGAACGCAACAAACGCGGCCACGGCCTGGCCCCATTCTGTGGACGGGACGCCGGCCACAAAAGCCGCCACGACGCCGTCGGACTTTTCCAGCTCTTCCTGCACATGCGCGGCGGAGACCTTGACGCCGCCGGTGATGATGACGTCGTCGGCGCGGCCCAGCACGGTGAGCCGGCCGTCCGCGTCCAGCGTGCCGAGGTCATTGGTGCGGTACCAGCGGACGCCGTCCTCCTCGAAAAACGTGTCCGTCGCTTCGGGCGCATCCACATAGCCGGCGGCCACGGTGTCGCCGCCCAGCAGGATGCGGCCGTCGTCGGCCACCCGGACCTGGACACCTTCCAGCGCCACGCCGTCGTACACGCAGCCGCCGCAGGTTTCGGCGGACCCGTAGGTAGTGACCACCCTGACGCCGGCCTGGCGGGCCGCGTCCAGCAGTTCAGCCGACGCCGGTGAGCCGCCCAGCAGGATGGCGTTGAACCGCCGCAGGACGGCCAGGGTCTCCGGTGACGGCGCCTCCAGGAGGCGCTGGAGCTGGGTGGGTACCAGCGACGTGAAGCGGAACTTGTCGGTCAGCTCCAGGGCGCCGGCCGTGAACGCCTCGGGGGTGAAACCGCCGGACATGTCCATCACCCACGGGCGGGTACCGGCGAACAGTGACCGCACCAGGACCTGCACGCCTGCCACGTACTGCACGGGCAGGGCCAGGAGCCACTGGCCTTCGCCCTTGAGCGCCAGGGCGGTGGCCATGGAGGAGGCTGCCAGCGCCTCGACGGTCAGGATGGTGGCCTTCGGCGCGCCCGTCGAGCCGGACGTGCGGACCACCGCCACGGCGTCATCGCAGCCGGGCGTCTCGGTGTGTCCCACCACCAGTTCGCCGTTGGGGCCTGCGGAAAGTTCGACGGCGGGTCCCTCACCGTGGAGGGCGGCGGCCAGGGCTTTGAGCACCGGGTCGATGTCCGTGGGACCGGTGGTCTGGGTTCCGAGATTCATGTGCCGTCCTGCCTTTGAAGTCAGCCGGGGCCTGGAGGCCGGCCGGCTTGGAAGTTTGTGCCTAGACGTGGTGCCTAGAAGTAGTGCGGGAAGCGGGACCAGTCCGGGTCGCGTTTCTCCAGGAAGGCTTCCTTTCCTTCCACCGCCTCGTCCGTCATGTAGGCCAGGCGGGTGGCTTCGCCGGCGAAGACCTGCTGGCCGGCCAGGCCGTCGTCGGCAAGGTTGAACGCGAATTTCAGCATCCGGATGGCCTGCGGTGACTGCCGGGCGATGTCCGCGGCGTATTCCAGGGCCACCTCTTCGAGGCGCTCGTGGTCCACGGCCTCGTTCACGGCGCCCATCCGGACCATGTCCTCGGCGGAATATTCGCGGGCCAGGAAGAAGATCTCGCGGGCGGACTTCTGGCCGATCTGGCGGGCCAGCAGCGCCGAGCCGTACCCGGCGTCGAAACTTCCCACCGTGGCGTCCGTCTGCTTGAACTTGCCGTGCTGGCGGGAGGCGATGGTGAGGTCCGAGACCACGTGCAGGGAGTGCCCGCCGCCGGCAGCCCAGCCGTTCACCACGGCGATGACCACCTTGGGCATGGTCCGCATGAGCCGCTGGACCTCGAGGATGTGGAGCCGTCCGGCGCGGGCGGGATCGATGGTTTCCGTGGTCTCGCCGTCGGCATAGCGGTACCCGTCACGGCCGCGGATGCGCTGGTCCCCGCCGGAGCAGAAGCTGTGGCCGCCGTCCTTGGGGGAGGGGCCGTTGCCGGTGAGCAGGACCGTGGCGACGTCCGGGGTCATGCGGGCGTGGTCCAGGGCGCGGTAGAGCTCGTCCACGGTGCCGGGGCGGAAGGCGTTGCGGACTTCCGGGCGGTTGAAGGCGATGCGGACGGTGGGCAGGTCCCTGGTTTCCGTTCCGGTTGTTGAGCCCGTTCCGGTTGTTGAGCCCGTCGAAACACGCTCTACCTGCCGGTGGTACGTCATGTCCTGGAAGTCGTCGAAACCGGACACGGTGCGCCAGCGGGTGGGGTCAAAGACGTCGGACACCTTGGCGGGAAGTTGGTTGCTCACCGGACAAGTCTAGTAATCGGGTCAGCTGATGCAGAACTCGTCGCCCTCGGGAACGGCAGCTGTCAGGGCTGGACCTGCTGCAACTGCTCAAATAGCTCGGGCGGGATGGCGTAGATGAAGATGACCGCCAGCAGGTTCTTCGCCGCGTGCACAAAGTAGGAGAACATCAGGTTCTTCCCGGTCCACACGTAGACAAACACCAGCGTGCCTCCCATGGCCAGATAGGGGAGCAAGGCACTGAGCGTGATGGCTTCCTGGCCTGCGATATGGATGCCGGCAAAGAGGACCACAGAGAGGGCACAGCACAGCCAGATGTTGAGCCGGCGGCTGAGCTTGCCGATCAGCAGGTGCCGGAAGATGTACTCCTCCACAAACGGGCCCACCACCACCAGGACCGGCACCATCAGCCAGGCAGGGACCTGTTGCATCAGCGCCTGCAGCCCGGCTTGGTTTGCCGACGTCTCCACTCCGCCGCCGGCCGACACCACCACGGCCGTGAGGATCATCATGGCCACCACCGCCGCGGGCACCATCAGCAGGGTGAACCACGGACGGATGGCCAGCACGCGCAGGTCCCGGGCCACCACCCGGCGGGCGGCGGCCAGCGCCAGGATCCCGATCGAGCCATAGAAGATGAGGTTCACGGCGTACGATGCCGCGGCCGGGCTGGGGGCAAGCTGGCTTATGAACGGGACCAGCAGTTCCCCTGCCACGGCGAAGAGCCCGGCCGCGGCCACATAGAGGCCAACGGCGGTGAAATCAAGGGCGGAAAACCGGTACAGCTCGGGCTGCGGCGCGGGTGGATTCCGGTGTGTGGTGGCCATGTCTTCAGCCTAGCTCCACGGTGGGCGTCACATTGCGGGGCCGGATGGGCGTCGCGTAGAATGTTCGGTATGCCTAAATTTTTGTTTCGGCGCGCCAAAGTCGCCGCCCGAACCCTCGCCCGGGGAACGGCGGCGTTCCGCGCTGCCAGCGCCGCCGCCGTCGTCCTCCTTTCCCTCTCCGTTACCGCGTGTGGGGGTGACGCGTCGGGCAACAGTGACAGTGACAAGCCCGTGGTCCTGACCACCTTCACGGTGCTCGCCGACGTCGCCCGGAACGTTGCGGGGGACAAGCTCACCGTGGAGTCCATCACCAAGGCGGGCGCCGAAATCCACGGCTACGAACCCACCCCCGGCGACATCCGCAAGGCAGCCAAGGCGGACCTCATCCTGGACAACGGCCTGAACCTCGAGGCCTGGTTCGGGCAGTTCGTGGAGGGCCTGGACGTGCCGCACGCCGTGGTCAGCGACGGTGTGGAGGTCATGTCCATCAGCGAGGACTCCTACCAGGGCAAACCGAACCCGCATGCGTGGATGTCACCCGTGAACGTGCAGATCTATGTGGATAACATGGTGACCGCGTTCAGCAAGCTTGACCCGGACAACGCCGCGGTATTCCAAGCCAACGGTGACGCCTACAAGGCTGAACTGCAGGGTGTGCAGGACGAGATGAAAGCAAGCCTCGCAGGCCTCCCGGAGAACCAGCGCGCCCTGGTGACCTGCGAAGGCGCCTTCTCCTACCTGGCCCGTGATGCCGGGCTCAAAGAGGTCTACATCTGGGCCGTCAACGCCGAACAGCAGGCCACGCCGCAACAGATCACCCGTGCCATCGAGTACGTCAAGGCCAACCAGGTTCCTGCCGTGTTCTGTGAATCCACGGTGTCCGATGCGCCCATGCAGCAGGTGGTGGGCGCCACCGGCGCGAAGTTCGGCGGCACACTTTATGTGGATTCGCTGTCCGAAGCCGACGGGCCCGTCCCCACTTACCTGGATCTGATCAGGCACGACGCCGATGTCATCACCAAGGCCCTGGCCGGCAGCTCCACCGGCTCCGCAGCAGGGGCGAAGTAATGAGCTCCCCCGCCATCCTCGTTGAAAACGTCACCGTCCACTACGGCGAGGTCCTGGCGCTCGATTCCGCCTCGCTCACCGTGGACGCCGCCCGGATCTGCGGCCTGATCGGCATGAACGGGTCCGGGAAATCCACCCTGTTCAAGGTGATCATGGGAATGATCAAGCCCGACGCCGGCCGCGTGCTGATCGGCGGACAGTCACCTACCAAGGCGCGCAAGGAGGGCGGGATCGGCTACGTGCCGCAGAGCGAGGATGTGGACTGGCAGTTCCCGCTGTCCGTCCGCGATGTGGTGATGATGGGACGCTACGGGCACCAGGGCTTCACCCGGCGGCCCTCCAAGGCCGACCGTGCCGCCGTCGATCTGGCGCTGGACCGCGTGGAACTGAGCGAGTACGCGGACCGGCAGATCGGGCAGCTGTCCGGCGGGCAGAAGAAGCGCGCCTTTGTGGCCCGCGGCATTGCCCAGGGTGCCACCATGATGCTCCTGGACGAACCGTTCGCCGGTGTGGACAAGCGCTCCGAGGCCACCATCACCAGGCTGCTGCGCGAGCTCGCCTCAGACGGCTGCACCATACTGATCTCCACCCACGATCTGCACGCGCTGCCCAACCTGTGCGACGAAGCCGTGCTCCTTATGCGCCGGGTCCTGATGCACGGCGCCCCGGAACTGGTGCTCCAGCCGGAGAACCTCGCCATGGCGTTCGGCCTGGATGTGCTGAACCGCGACCTTCCGGAACCTCCCCACCCCGCCGCCACGGCCGTCGTCGTCCACCCCGCAGCCGCCGGCGCCTCCGCCACCACCAAGAGCAGGGGCTGACCCGTGGAAATCTTCGACTTTCTGCTCGAACCGCTCAGCTACGACTTTATGGTCCGCGCCATCGTCACCACCGCGCTCGCCGCCGTCGTCTGTGCCGTCCTCAGCTGCTGGCTGGTGCTGATCGGCTGGTCCCTGATGGGCGACGCCGTCTCGCACGCCGTGCTGCCCGGCGTTGTGCTGGCCTACATTGTGGGCGCCCCGTTTGCGCTCGGCGCCCTGGTGTTCGCGCTGATCGCGGTGACCCTGATCGGCGTCGTCCGCAACACCAGCCGCGTAAAGGAGGACGCCGCCATCGGCATTGTGTTCACCTCGCTGTTTGCCTTGGGCCTGGTGCTGATCTCCGTCACGCCCAGCCAGACTGACCTGAACCACATCATCTTCGGCAACCTCCTGGGCGTCAGCATCCCTGACCTGGTCCAGGTGCTGGTGCTCGGCGTCGTCGCCTTCGTCATCCTGATCCTGAAGCGCTGCGACCTGACCCTCTACGCGTTCGATCCCACTCACGCCCACGCGATCGGGCTCTCCCCGAAACGGTTGGGGGCGCTGCTTATGGGGCTGCTGGCGCTGACGTCGGTGGTGGCGCTGCAGACTGTGGGTGTGGTGCTGGTGGTGGCCATGCTCATCATCCCCGGTGCCACCGCCTACCTGCTCACGGACCGCTTCAACCGGATGCTGGTCATCGCACCGGTGATTTCAGCGGTGTGCTCCATCGCCGGCATCTACTTCAGCTACTACCTGGACACGGCTTCGGGCGCCATGGTGGTGCTCACACAGGGTGTGGTGTTCGCCGCCGTCTACCTGTTCAGCCCCCGGCAGGGACTGATCGGCACCCGGCTGGCGAAGGCCCGCCGCAGGAAGGCCGCCGCACTTCTGGTTGCCTAGCCCGGGGTTTTCATGGCGGGTCCGTGGGGTTGGCGTGTTAATCAGGGAAAGGGTGCTCTGAACTGGGAAAATAGTGGTTGTCGAGACCGTTATTTGCCGAGCGAGGGAGCACCCTTTCGATGCAGAAGTCTACCGCTGTTTTTCCGTCCCTGCCGGTCAGTTTCACCGGCCAGTCGCTGATCTCCCACGCCGGAGTTTCGGTCCTCACCGGCTTCATGGACGCCCTGGGTTTCGGCAGGCTGTGCGAAGACAGACTCGGCCAGTTCGTTCCCTCCGGCGCGAAACACCGGCCCGGCCGGCTGGTGGGGTCCCTCGCGGCGATGCTCGCCGCCGGAGGCGAACACGCATCGGACCTGGACATCCTGCGCTCCTCACCCGGGGCCTTCGGTCAGCTGCCCTCGAACGCTACCGTCTCCCGGTTCTTCGAACGCACCGTGGCAAACCCGGAACTGTTCAGCTACGGATTCGAGACCCTCACCCAGGAACTGCGCACCCGCGCCTGGAACGCCGCCGGGAACCGGAACCCGGCCCTGACCGCAACAGCCGCGGACCCGCTCATCATCGACATCGACGCGACCCTGGTGACCTCACACTCCGATAAGGAAAACGTCGCCGGAACCTACAAAGGCGGCTACGGATTCGCCCCGTTCATCGCCAGCGCCGATTACGGTAACGGCAACGGAGCCGGGGAAATCCTCGCCGCCGTGCTCCGGCCCGGCAACGCCGGAGCAAACAGCGCCGAGGACCACATCCGGGTCTTCCACACCGCCACAACCCAACTGCCCCAGAGCTTCTACGACGGAACCGGGGCCCTGGCCGGGGAGAAGGTCCTGGTCCGCACCGACAGCGCCGGGGCCTCGAGGAAGTTCCTCTGGCACCTCCACAGCCTCGGCGTGCAGTTCTCCACCAGCTATACCCTCCCGTTCGGCAAGGCACACATGATCGACTGGATCAGCGACAAAGAGTACTGGCAGCCGGCCCTAGACCAGACTGGAAACGACCGGACGGACGCGTGGGTCATCAACGCCACCGACGTCATCCCGCTCACCGATTACCCGCCCGGCACGAAACTGTTCCTCCGCGCCGAGCCGCTGCACCCCGGTGCGCAGCCGACCCTGCTCGACACGGACGGGCACCGGATCACCGCGTTCCTGACCAACTCACCACGCTGGCACGGACCATTCCTCGACGCCAGGCACCGGGCCCGCGGCCGGTGCGAGAACCGGATCAAAACCCTGAAAAACACCGGCCTGGGCAAGCTGCCGTTCTTCGATTTCGCCGCGAACCAGGCCTGGGCGAACATCGCCGCACTGGCCTTCAACCTCGTGTCCTGGCTCCAGCTCGCTGCCCTGCCGGACGGACACCGGGCCAAGGCCTGGGACATCAAACGCTGGCGCTACCGGCTCTTCGCGACCGCAGGGAAAATCATCACCCGCGCCCGCCGCAACCAGCTCCTGCTCCCGGAATCAGCGCCGGAGAAAGACCTCCTGAAACTTCTCCTGGAGAACACCGCCCGCCTCACCAAAGGGCTCGTTCCTTCTACCGGCTGAGCCGGGCACTCATCCCGTCCCGACGAGCAGCCCCATCACCGGAAGTGGAACCGGCGCCAAACCAGGCGAACCAACAGGCCACACCAGCCTGCCCGAAAACAGAAAACAACCACGCATCGGCCGCTGGCACAAATCCGCGACGGTCACCGACCATCATGAAAAATCGAGGCTAGGCCCGGGAGTCCACAGCAACGCGGGGTCACTTACTGCCCAATACGAGGGGAAACATGGGCGTTAAGTGACCCCGCGTTGTTCCTTTGCAGAGGTCTGACCTGGTGGGGGTTTACCGGGTGGGAACGGGGGAGCGCCGCACGGTGATGTCGCCGTAGGCGCTGCGGGCGCGGATCTCCACTTTGGCGTCCGTCTCGCTCGGCCCGGTGGTGGCATCGAGTCCGTTGCGGACGCGACCGTACTTGGTGCTGAGGTCCAGCCACGCGGCGCTGCCTTCGCGGACGCCGATGGCCAACGAACCCGCCGCGGTCTGGAGGGTGAGGGTTCCGCGGGCCACCTCGCCGACCGTGATGTCGCCGTTGGAGGCCTTGATGGTGGTGGTGTCGCCGGCGCGTTCCACGGAGACGTCCCCGTTGGCGGCACTGACCTTGAGTTCACCGGCGGCATCCACGATGTACGTGCTGCCGTTGCCGTTCTTGACGCTGGCGGTACCGTCGATTTCCCGGATCCGGATCTTGCCCGAGCCGGTCTTGATTTCAGCCCGCCCCGCGACGCGTTCCACGGTCACGTCGCCCATGCCCGTGTGGACCCGGAGCTCCGTGGAGTGATCGACGTGAACGTGGCCCATGTCCGTCTTCAGTTCGGCGGAGCTGAATTCGCCCTCGCAGCGGAGATCGCCCATTCCGGACTTCAACTCCAGGCTGCAGCCGATGGGCACTTCAACTGCGATGTCCACGGCGCCGCCGTCGCTGAACCAGGTGTGGCGGCGCTGCGGATGCAGCCTTACCTGCAGGCGTCCATCCGTGTAGTCCACGGTGGTCTGCTCCGCCGCCTTGATGTCCAGGGCCCGGGTTGCCTCGCGGGGCCGGACGTTGACCACGGTGTCGGTGCGGTTGCCGGCCACAATCAGAATGTCGGCACGGACGGACACGTCCACCACGACGGCGATTGGCTGGGGGGTCTCGAAGGTTTTCATCAGCGTGCCCATCCTGTGAAGTTCTGCTCGCCGGGATCGCGGCGAATGGTGCGGTGCGTGGTTTGGCTCCCGTTGAGGGCGTCCGCGACGGCCCGGATCAGCCAGGAGTTCACGGACAGGCCTTCAAAGCCCGCGGCCTCTTCAACCTGCTGCTTGAGGTGATCGGGAAGGCGGAGCGTCGTGCGCGAGGTGCTGGCGCCGTCGAACTCTTCCGGGGCCTGCCGGGCCGGCCGGCCGGACCGTTCCGTCACCGCTTCGAAGTCGCTGGCGGCGGGCGGGCTGGTGACCACAAACTCCGGATCGCGGCCGCGGAGCCGTACCTCCACCGACGCCGGGGCCAGCTCGAGGGTGATCTCGCTGGCGGCGTCGGAGAGGGCCTCGAGGAGGACGAGCCGGACAGTGGAGTCAAGCGCGGCAGTGAGGCGGTCGCTGAGTTCCCGGGCCTCGGGACCACCGGCTTCGGCGGCAACGCCCAGCTGGTGCTGGACGGCGGATACATATTGGTTGAGTTGCATGACACCATTCTGACGTCAGTTTGGTGTCACATCAATACTTTCTGGCGAATAATGGTGCCACCGGTGGTGTCCCGGCTTGACGCTGCGGCTTCCGGCGGGGAAGCTGGAGCGATGAAGTCCTGAGCAGCAGCCCGGCAATGCCGGACTGTTCCCCCGAATCCAGGGCCGCCGTCGAGCATCAGTTCCGGCGGCCACACTGCGGAATCTTGCGAGGACTTGTCTTGACTGAACACCTGAACCTTTCCGGCGTCTCCCATGGCTATGGCGACCGGCAATTGCTCGACGGAATCAGCCTGGTCATCACGGCCGGCGAGCATGTTGCCATCGTCGGCGAAAACGGCGCCGGCAAATCCACGCTGCTCCAGATCCTGGCCGGGCTGGAAGCGCCCGACGAAGGAACTGCGGTCAGCCACGGCCGCGTGGGCTACCTTGCCCAGACGCACGGCCTGCCCGAATCCTTCACCGTGGGAGCCGCCGTCGACGCTTCCCTGGCCTCGCTGCGCGCCCTCGAAGCCGAACTTGACCGGCTGGAGGCCGGCCTCGCCGATGCCGAGGACGACGAGCTGGAAACCTACGGCCGGCTGCAGACCGAGTACCAGCTGCGCGAGGGCTACGCCGCCGAATCCCGCGTGGAGGCGGCGCTCGACCGGCTGGGCCTGGGCGGCCTGGACCGGAAACGGACGCTGGGATCGCTCTCCGGCGGCGAGCAGGAACGCGTGGCGCTGGCCTGTGTCCTGGCCGATCCGGCGGACATCCTGCTCCTGGACGAACCCACCAACCACCTCGATGCCCGCGGAACCGCCTGGCTGGAGGACCGGCTGGCCGCCCATCGCGGGACAGTGGTGGTGGTGTCCCACGACCGCGTGCTGCTCCGCAAGGTGGCCAGCACCGTGATTGAGGTTGATGCCGAGCGCCGTACCGTGACCCGCTACGGCAACGGCTACGACGGCTACCTCCGCGAGAAGGCCGCCGAACGCCAGCGCTGGGTCCAGCAGTACCACGAATGGATCGTCGCGATGGAGGCGGAGCAGCGGCAGGCAGACACCGTGACCGACAAGATGGGCTACGCCCGCCAACGCGACAACGACAAGGTGGGCTTCGACTTCAAAGCCGGCACCTGGCAGAAAGCGGCCACCAGCAAGGTCCGCAACGCGCAGGAACGGCTCCGGCGGCTGGAAGCGAGCCCCATCGACCGCCCGCCGGTGCCGCTTCGGCTGGCGGCGGAGCTCGCCGTGGAACCGGAGGTTCCTTCGGGTGCCTCCGTGGCGACCACCGCATCCGGGGACGACTCCCTCTTGACCGCGTCGGCGGTTCTCGTTGCCCGCGGCGTCGCAGTTCCCGGCCGCCTGGCCGTCACTGATTTCGCGGCCCGCACGGGTGAGAAGATCCTCATCACCGGCCCGAACGGCGCCGGCAAATCCACGCTGCTCTCCGTGCTGGCGGGAACCCTGGAGCCCGTCGAAGGGTTGGTTCAGCGGCCTGCGCGGATCGGCTACCTGCAGCAGGAACTCGAACTGCCGCAACGGCCCACGCTCCGCCTGCTGCCGGCCTTCGCGGCGGGCCTCGGCGGCAACATCGATGAGCACGCCGAGGCACTCCTGCGCCTGGGGCTGTTCCGCACCAGCGAGTTCCACGTCCCCGTAGGCAGCCTGTCCGCGGGCCAGCAGCGCAGGCTTGCCCTGGCCCGCCTGCTGCTGGGCGGTTACGGCACACTGATTGTGGATGAACCCACCAACCACCTGGCGCCGGTCCTGGTGGAGCAGCTTGAGGAGGCGCTCGCCGGCTTCACCGGGACCCTGGTCATGGTCAGCCATGACCGCGCCCTCCGGGACTGGTTTGCCCGGTGCGCGAAGAAGAGCGACACCTCGCGCACGGACGACGCCGGGCGCTGGATCCGGTACTCGATGGACCAGGGCGTGCTCGCCCCGGCCTGATGCCCCGCGCGCCCCGGCCTGACGGCCCGGAAAGCGGTGAGATTTGCGCAAACGAAAAGTTACGCACCGACCGGCAGGCGGAAACATCGGCGGCGGAAGATAGGCCTATGCCAGTCTCCCGCCGGCCGAAAGGATCTGTCCGTGATCACCAAGAACCTTTTCCTGCAGGGCATCTTCCCGTTTGTGGGCACCGGGCTGGAGAAACCCGTCCCCATCCACCGCGAACTCTCGCACTACGTTCCGGACGGCGTCATCAACCAGACGCTCTACTTCCGGGGCGGCAATTCCAGCAGTGAACTCATCACGGTGGTCCTGATGCGGAACGGTGTGCCCATGCGGTACTTCCCCATCGGCGCCAAAAGCGATGTCCATGTGCCGCTGCGGGTGGTGGAGGACATCGACGGCGGCTCAGTGGTGGAGCTCTATCTCGCCGCTCCGGATGGCGTTGGGGGATCCGTGGTGGTGGACCTGGGCATGGTGGAGCACTGATGACCAGCGTGCTGGACCGGCCGCAGGGGAGGCACACAGGCGCCGCGCCACGCCGTCGGCTGCTGGTGGTGGGAAACGGGATGGCGGGCGCCCGGGCCGTGGAGGAGATCCTGGCCCGCGGCGGTGCCGAGCAGTTCACCATCACCATGTTCGGCGACGAGCCCTACGGCAACTACAACCGGATCATGCTCAGCCACGTCCTCTCCGGCGAGGAAAGCGACGCCGACATCTTCCTGAACGCGCTGTCCTGGTACCGCGAGAACAGCATCACGCTGCACGCCGGGGTCCGGGTTGACCGGATCGACAAGGCCACCAAACACGTGTTCTCCAACGACGGCCGCGTTACACCGTACGACACCCTCATCATCGCCACCGGGAGCCGCTCCCACATGCCGCCGATGGACGGGCTGTACACACCCGGCGGGTCCGTGAAGCACGGTGTGTTCGGGTTCCGCACCATCGATGACACCCGGCGGATGGTCCAGCATGCGCAGCAGGAGCATCACCGGCGGGCCGTGGTGATCGGCGGCGGCCTGCTTGGTTTGGAGGCGGCCTATGGCCTGAAAAGCCACGGCATCGAGGTGGAGGTGGTCCACTCGGGCGGGCACCTCATGAATGCGCAGATGGGGCCCGACGGCGGCGCGGTGCTGCGCAGGAGCGTGGAGGCCCTGGGCATCCGGGTGCACACGTCCAGCCGCACCACAGCCGTCCTCGGGAGGGACATGGTCAGCGGCGTCAGCCTGCGGGACCGGGAGGACATCGCCTGCGACATGGTGGTGGTGGCCGCGGGCATTCGGCCGAACGTGGACGTGGCCGTGCTGAGCGGGCTCCCGGTGGAGCGGGCAATTGTGGTGGATGACCGGCTGCGGGTCCAGGACGAAGACGATATCTACGCCGTGGGGGAGTGCGTCCAGCACCGCGGCGAGGTCTACGGGCTGGTGGCGCCGCTGTGGGAACAGGCCGTGGTGCTTGCCAACCACGTGACCGGCGCCGATACGTCGTCGGCCTACCTCGGCTCCCGGACCGCCACCAAGCTGAAGGTGGCCGGCGTCGACGTCGCATCCATGGGACTGCACGGCCCCGAACTCGTCACCGACGAGCACATCGTCTTCTCGGAGCCCAGCCGCGGCATTTTCAAGTCCATCGTGGTCCGCGACAACAAGATGGTGGGTGCCACGCTCCTGGGCGACAGTCGGAAGGTGGCCTACCTGACGCAGGCCTACGACCGCGGGCTGCCGTTGCCCGACGAACGGATCGCGCTGATGTTCGACGTCGGCGGGCCGGGTGAGGCGGTGGGCGTGGCCGAGCTCGACGACGGCGCCCAGGTCTGCAACTGCAACGGCGTCAGTAAGAAGGCCCTGGTGGACGCCGTGAAGGGCGGCTGCACCACTGTTTCCGGCGCCATGGACGCCACCCGGGCGGGCAAGGGCTGCGGTTCCTGCAAGCTGCTGGTCAAACAGGTGGTGGAATGGGCCGCGGACGGCGCGGTGGAGGAGGACCCGGCGGCCAGCTACTACGTGCCCGGGATCCCGCTGGACAAGCCGGCCCTGATGGCCGCCATCCGGAAACAAGGCCTGCGCTCCGTCTCCCAGGTGTTCATGGCCCTGGCTCCCGGCAGCGCCGAGGACGCGAAATCCAAAATGGGCCTCGCGTCACTGCTGAAAATGATGCTCGCGGACCAGTACATCGACGAACGCGACGCCCGCTTCATCAACGACCGCGTGCACGCCAACATCCAGCGCGACGGCACGTTCTCCGTGGTCCCGCAGATGAAGGGCGGCGTGACGTCCGTGCAGCAGCTGCGCCGCATCGCCGACGTCGCCGAGAAGCACAACGTTCCGCTGATCAAACTGACCGGCGGGCAGCGGATCGACCTCCTGGGGATCCCCAAGGAGGACCTCCCGCAGGTCTGGGCCGACCTGGACATGCCCTCCGGGTACGCCTACGGCAAGAGCTTCCGCACCGTGAAGACCTGCGTGGGCAAGGACTTCTGCCGTTACGGGACGGGGGACTCCACCAAGCTGGGCATCGAGATCGAGTCCCGGTTCCAGGGCATCGAGTCGCCGGCCAAGCTGAAGCTGGCTGTGTCCGGTTGCCCACGGAACTGCGCGGAATCGCTGGTCAAGGACGTGGGCGTGGTGGCCGTGGAGGGCGGACGCTGGGAGCTTTACGTCGGGGGAGCGGCGGGCGCCCACATCCGCAAGGGCGACCTGCTGGCCACCGTGGATGATCCGGAGGAAGTGAAGCTTCTGACCGGCCGGTTCATGCAGTACTACCGTGAGAACGCCAACTGGCTGGAACGGACCTACTCCTTTGTGCCGCGGGTGGGCATCGAGCATCTCCGCGCCGTCATCGTGGAGGATTCCGAAGGTGTCGCCGCGGAACTGGACGCCGCCATGCAGGCATCCGTGGACAGCTACGTGGACCCGTGGAGCGAACGCGACGATCCGCTTACGCCGGGCCAGTTCCGCACGTCCCTGCCGCTCACGGTCCTGCCCCAGGTGCCGGTCCGGTGAGCGCCGACCAGACAGCGGCTAACCAGCTCAGCCCCGAGCCCGTCACCACCACCAGCCGCATCCTGGGCCCCGTGGACCAGATCCCGTTCGGTGAGGGCCGGGCCTTCGGGGTGGACGCCGAGCAGGTTGCGGTCTTCCGGCTGCGGGACGGGACCCTGCGCGCCCTGTCCGCGGTCTGCCCCCACCGCGGCGGCCCCATTGCGGACGGCACCATCGACCGGGAGGTGGTGATCTGCCCGCTGCACCAGCACACGTTCAGCCTGGAAACGGGCTGCTCCAGCACCGGCGCCGAACCTTTGCGCACGTACAGCGTCCAGGAGGATGCCGAACAGAACATTGTTCTGAACTATCCCCACATGCGTGGCAATAGTTTGGCTTAACCGGGTCAGGGTGTAGCCCGCGTCACTTGCTGCGGTTTGAGTCTTGTAGGATAGACAGGCCGCGCGAACTTCGACGTACTGTGACTTTCCATACAGAAAATTCCTTGAAACATCAAGAAACCGAATTTTCGGGATGGAGAAGTCCCTGCCAAGGGTGCCGGCCAATCCCCTACCCACAAGGAATTGTTGTGCCTCAAAGTACCCCCACAGAACTCGAGAGCCCGACGGCGCAATCCGCCGTCGTCGACTCCACCCTCAGCGCCGAGGGCTACAAAAAATCCCTGAGCGGACGCCAGGTCACCATGATTGCCATGGGCGGCGCCATCGGCGTCGGCCTCTTTATGGGTGCAGGCGGACGCCTGGCCTCCACTGGCCCTGCGCTCATTTTCTCCTACGCTATTGCCGGCGTTATCGCCTATCTGCTGATGCGGGCCCTGGGCGAGCTGATCATGTACCGCCAGACGTCGGGTTCCTTCGTCAGCTACGCCGGTGAGATGTTCGGCAAGAAGGGCGCGTACCTGTCCGGCTGGATGTACTTCATCAACTGGGCCATGACCGGCATCGCCGAACTCATCGCGATCGGACTGTACTTCCAGTTCTTCTTCCCCAACGTGCCGGTCGAACTCAGCGCCATTGCCGCGCTGCTGCTGCTCGTGGGCGTCAACCTCATGAGCGTCAAGGCGTTCGGCGAATTTGAATTCTGGGCCTCTTGCCTCAAGGTCGGCGCCATCATGATCTTCCTGGCCGTGGGCACCTTCATGGTGGTCACCAACGCCCAGGTGGGCGACGGCAACGCCTCGGTGAACAACCTCTTCGCAGCCGAAGGCGGAATGTTCCCCAAGGGTGCGCTGGTGATGATCCTGGTCCTGAACGCCGTGATTTTCGCCTACAACGGCATTGAACTCGTCGGCATCACGGCCGGTGAAATGCAGGACCCCGCCAAGGAAGTTCCCAAGGCGATCCGCGCCGTCGTCTTCCGCATCGTGGTGTTCTACGTCGGTTCCGTGACCCTCCTGGCGATGCTGTTGCCCTCGGACCAGTACGTGGCCGGCACCTCGCCGTTCGTCACCGTTTTCGGCCAGATGGGCCTCGGCTGGATGGGCGATGTTATGAACATGATCGTCATCACCGCCGCGCTGTCCTCCTGCAACTCGGGCCTGTACTCGATCGGCCGGATCTTCCGGACCATGGCCAACAACGGGCACGCCCCGGAGTGGCTGACCAGGATGTCCAAGAGCCACGTGCCGTACGCCGCCATCCTGGCCATCGGCGCCGTCTACCTCGTTGGCATCCTGCTGAACATCTGGCTGGGCGGCTCACACGCCTTCGACCTCGCGCTCAACTCCGCCTCGATCGGCGTGATCTTCACCTGGGGCGCCATCTTCGCCAGCCAGATCGCGCTGCGCCACAAGAAGGGCAAGGTCTCCTCCCTGCCCGCGCCCGGCGGAACCTGGAGCAGCTGGGTCGGGCTCATTGCGCTGCTGGCCATCACCGTGCTCATCGGCTTCGACACCATGACCAGCAAGACCGGCGAGGTATTCCACCTCGGTCTCTGGACCCTGGCCACCATCCCGTTCTTCGCACTGGTGCTGTGGCTGGGCTGGCAGAAGGTCAAGCACAACGAGCCCAAGAGCGAGCTCTTCTGCTAGATCTTTTCGCCCCAGCAGCCGGACGCTACGCGGACGGACACCCTGCGGACGGACGCTAAGAAGTCCGACGACGGCGGGTCACCCTTTCGGGGGCGGCCCGCCGTCGTCGTAAGTTCCCATCCATTGCTCCGTAGGGGCCCTTTTGAGCACTCAAAAGGGCCCCTACGGAGCAATCGATGGTGGTCGGGTGGCGTCCATGTTCTTGAGGTGCCGGGCGAAGTGGTCGTCGATCCGCTGCCAGGCTTCGGGGGAGGACGCCGGGTCGGGGCCGATGCCCATGACGCGCATCAGCGGCCTGAAAACCGCGGGGCCCAGGTCGGTTTCGTTGAGGAACGCGTGGCCTGCGGTGGGAAATTCCTTGACGCTGTTTTCGATGCCGAGGTTGTCCAGGGCGGTCCCGAGCTTGCCGGCCGCGCCCTTGAGGGTGAGGTCGCGGCCGCCGAAGTTGGCCACGATGGGGCAGGCGCCGCGGAGGCTTTCCTCGAGATTGCCGGGCAGGCGGCCGTAGTTGACCGAGGCCGCGTCGAAGCCGTCGCGGGCCACCAGCAGCGCGAATCCTCCGCCCATGCAGAACCCGATCACCCCGGTCTTGCCGGTGGACAGCGGTGACGTGGCCAGCCAGGTCCGGGCGGTGGCGAGGTCGGTGAACGCGCGGCCGCTTCCCCGGAGCATGCTCCGCATGGTGCTGACCAGGCAGCGGCGCGGGCCGCCGTCGCTGAACAGGTCCACCGCCAGCGTCAGGTACCCGGCGCGGGCCATCCGGTCTGCATGCCCGCGAACGAGGTCGTTCAGGCCGAAGGCTTCGTGGATCATCAGGACCGCGGGAAACGGACCTGGCCCGGAAGGCGTGGCGAGATATCCGCCGAGCGAAGGCGAACCGCCGGCAGCGGCACTCTGGGCACTCAGGTCCACATAAGTCATGGGCCAAGGGTAGCCGCCGCCGTCGATCCCCTCCGTCGACGCGGTCGGCGGACACGAGAACGGCGGCGGACAAGAGAACGGCGGCGGACCCCCCATGGGAATCCGCCGCCGTTCGAATGTGGAAGGACTAGTCCTTGAAGGTGTCCTTGACGTTTTCGCCGACCTTCTTTGCGTCAGCCTTGACCTGGTCCGCCTGGCCTTCGGCCTTAAGTTTGTCGTTGTCCGTGGCGTTGCCGGCCGCTTCCTTGGCCTTGCCGCCCAGGTGCTCTGCTTCGTTGCTGATCTTGTCTCCGAGGCCCATGAGTCTGGCCGCCTTTCGTTCCCGTTGATCTGACAATGCTTTTTAAGCCTAACACAAAGCATGCTTACCATTTCGGGGAACCCGAATTCCCGCGACCTGTCGGTATGACGATGCCTGCGCCGCCGTCGACGGTGACGCGTTGCCCCGTGCGGAGCTGGAGGGTCGCGTCTCCCGTTCCTACGACGGCGGGAATTCCGAATTCACGGGCGACCAGGGAGGCGTGAGCCGCCAGGGTTCCGCCGTCGGTGATGATAGCCGCGGCAAGGGCGAAGAGCGGTGTCCATGCTGGCGCTGTCGATTTAGCGACCAGTACTTCGCCTTCGAGAAAGGAGTCGAAGTCTTCCGGTCCATGCATGACACGGACGATGCCGGTGATCCGTCCAGTGCTCGCGGGATGCCCCACGATGGCCCCTTCCGGCAGGTCGTGTGAACTTCTTGCCGCGTCCACCGCTCGGGCGATCGGATCACCGATAAACCTGCCGGTTTCGCCGAGGGTCAGCGGTGCGGCGAGGTTCCGCTGCCGTTGCCAGGTATCGCGTCGGCTGGCAACGGGCGGCCGCGTACCCGCTGATCGGCCGGTGACCTCGTTCAGGTTCAGGAAATGAACGTCCGCTGGATCCTCGATGAGGCCGGTGGCGACCAGATGTTCGCCGAGCCGGCGGGCGCAGCGGCGCAGGAGCGGCCATGCCAGGCTCAGGTCGTGGGACTGTTCTTCCCGCAGGGCCGCGTAGTGCTGGGCGACCTCAAGGAGGGCGTTGAATCGTGCGAGCAGTCGGGGCTGATCCTTGAGTGCCTGGCGTGCGGCCGCTTCGGCGTCGGCCCGCTGGGCGCTAAGGCCTTCGGCCTTCCCTGTTGCCGGCAGTTGGTCAGCGCCCTTGTGGCTGAGAAACGATTCGCCGGCGGTGGGGTGGTACCAGTCCAGGGAGTAGACCGCGTGGGAAACCCCTGCCGGGGCGGTTCCGGGCAGGCCGCGAAGAAGCACCTGGTGGCCGGTTGCTCCTGCAGCCGTCCGGTGCAGCGGGCCAGCCAAATGCTTCTGCCAGAACCGGGCCAGTGCGGATTCCATCTTCCAGGCAGAACCGCCGACGATGGAAAGCGACCAAAGGTAGATTCCTGCTTGATTGCACACGGCATCCACGAGTTCGACAAGCCTGGCCGGGGATGCCGAATCAACCTCCCGTTCCGCGTTCCGCACGAGCTGGCGGTACTCGGGCAGCAGGTGGTTGCGCCACTTCAGCTCCAGGCCATGGAGAACCGCGCGGTGCGCCGCGGCTGGATTGGTGGAGACGCGGAGGAGGGCGTTGAACAGGAACCAGGGTGCCCGGCCGCGGCTATCCAGAATTACTCGTCCGAGGAGCCTTGGGGAGGGCACCGGCGGGGCGTTGTAGTACCAGCCGTTAACGGAGGCATAGCGGAAGGGCACCCGCACGCGGGCGTCGCCTTGCATGCCGTCGAGGTATCCGGATTCGATCCGGGGAAGGACCCAGTCCTCGAACAACGGGGTCATCGGATCCGGCAGCCATTCACCGAGGCGGAAGTTCCGAGACCACAGACCTTTGCCAGGCACCACCCAATCAACAGCCTCCGGCAGGGCCGTCATGGGCCGGGCCTGCAGAAGGAACAGGACACCGTCTGTGTCAATGGCCCACTCAATGTCCTGCGGCGCCCCGGCATGGGCCGCGACACTGCGGGCCAGCCCGGCTACCTCCCGAGCCTGGGCTGGTGTGAGAGTGCCGGCGTTCCGGGTGGCGACTGCATCCTGATCCCGGACGCTCCATTGTTCCCCGACAGCGTCACCGGCAACGAGGGGTTCGCCGAGTCCGTGCACGGCCGTGACGATGGTTTCGTCACGGTCCCCGGTGAGCGGATTGGCGGTAAAAGCGACGCCGGCGGCAAGGGGCTGGACCATCTGTTGAATGAGTACCGCCATGGCAGGCGCGGCCGGTTGTTCCTGGCCAGAGGCTCCGCGCGCCGACTCATACGCCACCACCCGGGGGTGGGCAGCGGACGCCAGACAGCGCCTGGTTGCATCCTCGAGGTCATCTCGTGGAATGTTGAGGAAGGTCTCGTAGAGGCCTGCATACGAAGCGTCGGGCAGGTCTTCTGCGGTAGCGGAGGACCTGACGGCAAAGGGTCCCGGACCGATCCTGTCGGCGGCGTCCTGCAATGCATCGGCGAGGATCCGGCCGGGCCGGTCAAAGGCCTCTGCAGTGACGATGAAGCCTGGCGGCACACGGAATCCGACTGCGGAGAGGTCATTGAGCGTGGCCGCCTTGCTGCCCAGCGCTGCCTGTCCCGGGCGAACGGTACCAAGCAGGGGAAACGGCTGCTGGGTGTCCGCCATCGGTCTTCTCCATGGGTGGGTAGGGGCTCTATGCAGTGAGGCTACACCCGATCCCGCGCTTGGCCCGGCGGCCTGTCGAATGTCAGTGCCCCCGACTAGGCTCGATGCATGGAACACAGCACAAGCCTGACCCAGCACATTCATGCCACGCCGGAAAAGGTCTGGGCGGTCATCTCGGACATCCCGGGTTCCGCCTCCACCCTGTCCGGCATCGACGCCGTGCAGATGCTCAGCGACGGGCCCTACGGCGAGGGAACGCGCTGGAAGGAAACGCGGACCATGATGGGCCGCTCGGAAACTGTGGAGATGTGGGTGACGCAGGCCGATCCTCCCCGCAGCACCACGGTCAAGGCCCTCCAGGGCGGCGCCGATTACACCTCGCGCTTCAGCCTGGCCGAGCGCGACGGCGGGACGGACCTGACGCTGACCTTCGGCGCCGACGTCGTCAAGCCCACCCTGCTCAGCAAGGTCAGCATGACCCTCTTCGGCAAGCTGGGCATGAGCATGACACGCAAGGCGCTCACGAAAGACCTGGCGGAAATCGCCGCCAAAGCGGAATCGCTCTAGTGGCGGCAAAGGCCCCCAAGGTAACGGCTCCCCGGCTCTCGCCGGTCAGCCTGGAGGATGTCACGGATGATCCGGCCCCGGACTTCCGGCGTGGTGAAAGGTACGACGGCGTCCGGTACAGCCGGGCGGTCGCCGACGGTCTGGAGCTGAGCGGCACGGATTTTGCCGAGTGTGAGTTCCAGGGCGTCTCCTTCAATGACACCCAGCTCCGCGGGGCCACGTTCCGGGACTGCATCCTGTCCGAGCTGTACGCGCCGGTGTTCCGGGCCGCCCGCTCCACGTGGCGGGACGTGCAGCTGAACAATCCCCGGCTGGGCTCCGCTGAGCTGTATGAGACGGGCTGGCAGTCGGTCCGGATCGACGGCGGCAAGCTGGACTTCCTGAATCTGCGCGGGTCCAAGCTGACGGACGTTGTCATCAGCGACTGCATCATCAACGAACTGGACCTCGGTTCCGCCTCCGGGACGCGCGTGGCGCTGAAAAACTGCACCATCGGCACCCTGGATCTGACGGGCTCGCGGCTGAAGGATTTTGATCTTCGCGGCACGGATTTCCGGACCATCAGCGGCCTCGGCAGCCTGGCCGGCGTGGTGATCGACGACTATCAGCTGAGCCTGCTGGCGCCGCTCCTGGCCGGGCACCTCGGCGTCCTTGTCCTGTGAGTGTAGTCTTTATAGAACGAACGGTCGGTAAATAGGGCGGTCACTGGACGGCCCCGAAGATTCCGGCTCCCTGGCGTAAAGGATTTGTTCTTATGGTCGAGGCTTTTCTTGTTGGCGGCGTCCGCACTCCCGTGGGCAGGTACGGCGGTGCGTTATCGGCGGTCCGTCCTGATGATCTGGCTGCACTGGTGATCCGGGAGGCCGTGTCCCGTGCGGGCCTGGACCCGGACAGTATCGAGGAAGTCATCCTGGGCAACGCAAACGGCGCTGGCGAGGAGAACCGCAACGTGGCCCGGATGGCGGTCCTGCTGGCCGGGCTTCCCCTCCACATTCCCGGGATCACGGTTAACCGGCTGTGCGCGTCCGGGCTGAGCGCCATCATCCAGGCCAGCCACATGATCAAGTCTGGCGCCGCGGACGTGGTGATCGCCGGCGGCGTCGAGTCCATGAGCCGTGCGCCGTGGGCCCAGGAGAAGCCCGCCACGGCGTTCGCGAAGCCGGGACAGATCTTCGATACGTCCATCGGCTGGCGCTTCGTCAACCCGCTGTTCCAGAAGGGCCAGCTGGCGCGGGACGGCAAGATGACCTACTCCATGCCGGAAACCGCGGAGGAAGTGGCACGCGTGGACGGCATCACCCGCGAGGACGCCGACGCCTTCGCGGTCCGCTCCCACGAGCGTTCCCTCGCCGCCATCGCCGCAGGGCGCTTCAGGGACGAGATCGTCCCGGTGCCGGTGAAGTCCCGCAAAGCCGAAACGGTGGTGGACACCGACGAAGGCCCGCGGGCCGGCACCACCCTGGAAGTCCTCGCCGGGCTGCGCCCCGTGGTTCGGGGCGGGTCCGTGGTCACGGCCGGGAACTCGTCCACGCTGAACGACGGCGCTTCGGCCATCATCGTTGCGTCCGAGGCCGCCATCGCACGGCTGGGACTGACGCCGAGGGCCCGGATCATCGACGGCGCCTCCGCCGGCTGCGAACCCGAAATCATGGGCATCGGCCCGGTCCCGGCGACGCAGAAAGTGCTCGCACGGAGCGGCCTCAGCGCTGGTGACCTGGGCGCCGTCGAGCTTAACGAAGCGTTCGCCACGCAGTCGCTCGCGAGCATGCGTCGGCTCGGGCTGGACCCGGACACGGTGAATAACGACGGCGGCGCCATCAGCCTGGGGCATCCGCTCGGTTCCAGCGGATCGCGGCTCGCCATCACCCTGCTGGGCCGGATGGAACGCGAGGACGCCAGGATCGGTCTGGCTACGATGTGCGTTGGCGTGGGCCAGGGCACCGCGATGCTGCTGGAGCGTGTCTGATGCCCTCCCCGGAAAGCGCGAACGGACACTTGAGCCCCCGCGACTTCCGCACGCTCCTGGTCGAGGAGCGTGAGGACCGCGTGGTGGTCCTCCTCAACCGCCCGGAAGTCCGGAATGCCATCGACCAGCAGATGGTGGACGAACTGCACGTGGTCTGCGCCGCGCTTGAGCAGAATCCCAAGGTCCTGATCATTGCAGGGGTCGACGGCGTCTTTGCCTCGGGTGCGGACATCGCCCAGCTCCGCGAGCGGCGCCGCGATGATGCCCTGCAGGGCATCAACTCCACGATTTTCGTGCGGATCGCGAAGCTGCCCATGCCGGTCATTGCCGCCCTGGACGGGTACTGCCTGGGCGGCGGCGCCGAGCTCGCCTACGCGGCAGACTTCCGGATCGGAACGCCCAGTGTGCGGATCGGCAACCCCGAAACAGGGCTGGGGATCCTCGCTGCGGCCGGGGCCAGCTGGCGCCTCAAGGAGCTAGTGGGGGAGCCGCTGGCCAAGCAGATCCTGCTCGCGGGCCTGGTCCTCCGCGCCGAGGAGGCCCTGGCTGCCAGCCTCATCACGGAGATCCACGAGGCACCGGACCTGATGGATGCCGCGCACAACCTGGCGGACCGGATCGGCCGCCAGGATCCGTTGGCTGTCCGGATCACGAAGTCGGTTTTCCACGCCCCGGCCGAGGCCCACCCGCTGATTGACCAGCTGGCACAGGGGATCCTTTTTGAATCCCCGGCCAAGTTTGACCGCATGCAGGCTTTCCTCGACAAGAAATCAGAGAAGAAGAAACCATGACGAACCCGAACCTTCCCTCCACCGTCGGCGTCCTCGGTGGCGGCCGCATGGGCGCGGGGATCGCCCATGCCTTCCTGATCAACGGGGCCAACGTCTTGGTGGTGGAGCGCGACGAAGCGTCCGCCGAAGCCGCCCGGGAACGCGTGGAATCCGCAGCCGCCATGAGCATCGAACGTGGAGCCACCGACGGCAACCTGGATGAGATGGTGTCGCGGCTCGCCGTCACGGTCGATTACGACGACTTCAGGGACCGCCAGCTGGTGGTCGAGGCCGTTCCCGAAGACTGGGACCTGAAGGTCACCTCGCTCCGCGGCATCGAGGAGCGCCTGGCCGACGACGCCTACCTGGCCTCCAACACGTCGTCCCTGTCCGTCAACGGCCTGGCCCGCGAACTCAAGCGGCCGCAGAACTTCCTCGGCCTGCACTTCTTCAACCCCGTACCTGCCTCCACGCTCATCGAAGTGGTGCTCGGCGAACAGACGTCCCCGGACCTGGCTGAGGCGGCGAAACGGTGGGTCGAGGCACTCGGCAAGACCGCCGTCGTCGTCAATGACGCACCGGGCTTTGCCTCGTCACGGCTGGGTGTGGCCATCGCGCTGGAGGCGATGCGCATGGTGGAGGAGGGGGTGGCGTCCGCGGCGGACATCGACGCCGCCATGGTCCTGGGCTACAAGCACCCCACGGGCCCGCTGCGAACCACGGACATTGTGGGCCTGGACGTGCGGCTGGGCATCGCCGAGTACCTGCATTCCACGCTTGGGGAGCGGTTCGCGCCGCCGCAGATCCTGAAGGACAAGGTGGCCCGCGGAGAGCTTGGACGGAAGACCGGCAAGGGATTCTTCGACTGGGCTGAGTAGGATTTCCGGGTGACCCTCTTTGAACCCATCACCCTGACCGGCCGGCACGTGATTCTTGAGCCGCTGAAGCACCGTCACCATGACGGCCTGGTGGCGGCCGCACAGGATGGCGAGCTGTGGAAGCTCTGGTACACGTCTGTCCCGGCGCCGGACGGGATGGCGGCGGAGATCGACCGCAGGCTGGCGATGCAGGAGCAGGGGTCCATGCTGCCGTTCACCACGCGGCTGATTGATCCTGCCACCGGCGGCCCGGGCCGGATCATCGGCATGACCACTTACTGCAATATCGACGCCGGCACGCCCCGTGTGGAAGTCGGCTACACGTGGAACGCCGCGTCGGTCCAGGGCACCGGCACGAACCCTGACTCCAAGCTGTTGCTGTTGCGGCACGCGTTCGAAACACTGGGCTGCGTGGCCGTGGAGTTTTGTACGCACTGGCTGAACCACCAATCCAGGGAAGCCATCGCCAGGCTGGGTGCAAAGCAGGACGGCGTGCTGCGCAGCCACCGGCGGACCAGCGACGGCGTCCTGCGCGACACCGTGGTGTTTTCAATCCTGGAGCACGAGTGGCCCATGGTCCGGAACGGGCTGGAGCACAGGCTCGCCAAGCACCGCTAGCGATGCTTGGCGAGCAGATCGTACGGGGTCGAGCTAAGGCGCCGTCACAACGAAGGCATCCTGGCTGGCCAAGGATGCAAAGTATCCGTGTCGATAGCCTTCACCGTTGGGGTGGAAGTTGGCGCTATCGAGCGGATTTGCCGGGTTGTAGTTGATCCAGGGAGCCGCCGAGCCAATGCCGTGGCCGGTGAAAGCGGGCGCGACGTTGACGTATGTGGACCCGGTCCCTCCTGCCACGCCTGCGATGACCTGATTCAGTACTCCGGCCAAGGGATTTGCCACCCCGGCGAACGGGTGGGCAGGGTCGAACAGCAAGGGGTATCCGGTGAAGACCACCTTGGCAGTAGGGGACTTGGACTTGATGGCCGCCACGATTTCTCCCAGGCCCGTGGCGAGGCTGCCGTCAGTCAGTTTTGCTATCGCGACCCCTTGAGCGGTGGCGCACTCCACCGATTCCGGTGCAGGCACGCAGGCCATCAGGATGGCGATGGACTCGAGATCGTTCCCGCCGGCCGTCACCGTCACAATGTCGGTGTCACCAGTGACCTTCAGGAGCGCAGCATCCCTGACCTGGAAAGTTTTCCAACCCGAACAAGCTGCGTTTGCCGTAAGTTCCACGTTGCGGAGATTGTCAGCGATCACAGGGTAACCCTTACGGCTTAGATCGCAGGTGGGGTCCGTATAAGGGGCCGCGCCTACTCCCGCGGCGTAGGAATCGCCCAGCGCCACATAGTCGATTCGTTGCGTGGTCGCCGCTTCGGCCGGGATGACCGTGAAGCCCAAAGCCATTGCCATGGTGGCGAGGCCGGCCGCTATAGCCGAGCGCCGACGTCGTATTCCAGAACGTGCCATTGAATTTTCCCCTTTTGATTATCTATTTGAATAAATAACACAGGCATATAACAGCCACCGTACGCCCTCGCTCAAAGGCAGGTCACGGGCCCGGAGTACTCGATTTTCCGGCGCCGCTACACTGTCCGGTACCTGCCCATCGCGTGCGGGCGGTGGCGGCTGTGTGGTTAGCTGTCCGGGTGGAGACGACAGGGGGAGCCGTGAGCTGGGACGGAGCCGTGAATGCCTGGCACGTTGCCGGCCGCGTTTACCGGATGGGGCGCCGCGAATGGCTCACCGAGGCAGGTTGGCGGCAGGCGTACGACGACGGCGTCCGCACGGTGATTGATCTCCGTAACTCCCGTGAAGGCCAGCGCCGGGACACCGACCCTGCGGTGACCGAAACGGCCTGGTCCGGCGTCACGATCGTCGCCGCACCTACTGAAGAACCCGATGATCCGCGGTTCACCGCCGTCTGCGGACCGTACCTCAATGATCCCGCCCATTATCTGCACAACGTCCGGCTCTACCCGGAGAAGTTCGTGACGGTGTTCCGCGCTGTCGCGGCAGCCGAGGCCGGTGCCGTCGTCATTCACTGCGCGGCGGGACGGGACAGGAGCGGCATGGTGGCGGCCATGCTGCAGGACCTCGCCGGCGACCCGGACCAGCTCATTGCGGACGGCTACGCCAAGGCCGCCCGGGGCATCAACGAACGCTTCCGGACGCACGGCCCGCCCCATGCTGGCGAACGCCACATTGACGACGCCGAACTGACACCGCTGCTGGAGCGGCGCGGCCAGGCCGTGGTGGAGTTTGTCCGGGA
Organism: Pseudarthrobacter sp. NIBRBAC000502772; assembly: GCF_006517235.1. Taxonomy (NCBI): domain Bacteria; kingdom Bacillati; phylum Actinomycetota; class Actinomycetes; order Micrococcales; family Micrococcaceae; genus Pseudarthrobacter; species Pseudarthrobacter sp. NIBRBAC000502772. The sequence goes on along the minus strand of NZ_CP041188.1, from coordinate 4,269,203 downwards.
GCTGGACACCCGCACCTTCCTGCTGCGCAACGGCCTGTCCGAGGCCGAACTGGGCGCCGTCCTGAGCCTGCTCGGCAGCCGGGTGGCGCCATGAGTTCCGTGAAGTATGTGGCGGCCTCGCTCGCGGTGGCGGGAGTGGTGATGCTTGTGGCCGGGCCGTTCTGGGCCGTCCTCGCTTCAGATTTCGGGACCACGGAGGAGAACTTCGGGCTCGGCGACGGGACCGTCGACGGCGAGTGGCTCCCGGGCCAGATCTTCCTCATGCTGGGCGGGGCAATCTTGTGCCTGGCCGCGGTGGCGGCCGCGTACATGGCACGGCGGAGCGATACAGATGAGTAGAACGAAAGCGATGGCACACAGTTTGAAACGCGTATTTGCAGCGGCAGCGGCTGCCGGAGTGGCACTTTCCGTGGGGCTCGGGGCCGTGCCGGCCTGGGCTGTTGAGCAGCCGGCCGCTGCGTCGCCGGCTGTCGTGTCGGCGGATGCTGCGTCGCCGGACGCTGCGGAAAGCCCGACGGCGGATGGATCCGGGGGCGGTGACGCGCACCCCAGCGACGCGCACCCCGGCGACGCCGGCCTTCGGGAAGCTGCCCTCCGCGATCTTGGCCTGACCCCCGACGAGTTCACGGCCGCGGGCCAGCTGGGCAAACAGGCCGCGGACGTTGTGGCGGCCCTGCAGGATATCCCCGGCTACCTCGGAACACGGATCCACGATGGCCGCATTCTGGTTGCCGGCACCGGGGCCGAGCTGGAAGCGGAGGTGGCACGGCTCAGCGCGACCATCCCGGCCGTGACCCTTGAAACGACTCCCGCCGCACCGCCGTCGGACGCTCCTGCTAGGGGAACTGACGCGCCGGCCGCGACAGGCACTCAGGCGACCGGTTCTCCGGCGACCGGCACCGAACTGGCCCGGAGCACCCAGGAGCTGTACCAGGCGTACCTCCGCGACGTGGGCGCGGCCGAGTTGCAGGCTGTGGCGTACACCGGGAGCAGGTTCGTAGTCCGTACCGGCGGAAGCAACGGGTCCGAGGCCACAGTGCCTGATTCGGCCGACGACGCCGGAAATTCGAGCCTCACCAGCCCAAACTCTGACGGCAAGATCTCGCCCGCCGAGTTTGTGGCCCGCTACGCCAACGTGCAGCTCGACGCCGGGGCACCGCTCGCGCCGCAGGCCGACGTCCCCGGAGGTTTGGGTTACGCCGCTGACAACGGCATTATCTGTTCCACAGGTTTCTCGGCCTTTGACCCCGCAGGCCTCCCCGCAGTGCTCACGGCCGGCCACTGCAGCGCTGACGGCGACGCGGAGACGGCCACGCTTCAATTCCAGGGAGTGCCTGCCGGGCTGCTCGGAAAGTTTGGTTTCAGCCAGTTCGGCGGACCTGGTAACTCAACTGTCCTGCGTCCGTTGGACCTGACCAACCCCGGCAACGTCGGAACGGACATCGCCGTTATTGAGGAACTCCGCGCGGACCTGGACCCACTGCCCGCCGCCAGTACGTGGGGCGATCCGTCAGAGCCGGGTCCGGACGTTAATATCATCGGAACGGCTGCCCCGGTTGTGGGCCAGCCGGTCTGCCGCTCCGGCCGTACGTCAGCATGGTCCTGTGGAACCATCGACGAGGTGGGGATCTACGTGGTCCAGGGCATCACCTCGGCCCCCGCAGACCTGCGGGCCTTCAACGGTTTCCTGTCCTTCGATGTCCAGTCCAGCGGCGGCGATTCCGGCGGGCCCTGGGTCAGCGGCAACTACGCGGTGGGCACACACTCGGCCGGAGAAGAAGCGCCCAAACCCAACGAAGCGCCGCCGGTAAACTTCGCCGTGGCCGCCACGCTGCAGGACTCATTGGCGGTGTTGCCCGGCTACCAGCTGGAACTCTTCCTCAACAAGCCGGCGGTGACGTCGCCCGCGCCGGGGGCAACGTTCGACGCCGGCCAGACCGTCACCGGCATGGTGGCCGCGGCTCCGGCGTCGGCTGTCGCGGCGGGTTCGAAGGTCAGGATCACCGTGAGTGGGCAGGCGCCTCTTGAGGTTCCTGTGGATGCTGGCCGTGCGTGGTCCTTTACTGCCCCCGCGGTGGACGGCCCGCTGCGTTTCACGGCCGAAACGGTCAACGGATTCAGCACATCCGGTGCTGCGGCCTTCGACTTCGCCCCGGTCAACCAGCCCTCCCAGCCAGCCCCGCAATCCTCGCCCCCGGCTGCGGTGCCAGCCACGAACGCTGCGCTGCCCCCAAAACGTGACAGCGCCGCCGTCGTACGTCCGCTGGGTGACGACCGGGCCGCTAACCTGGCCAACACCGGCGCATCCGGGCTGATCCTGTTCGCCGGCCTGGCCGCTGGTGCGCTCGCCGTCGGCGGTGTGTTCCTGGTGCTGGCGAAGTGGCGGCGGAAGCGGCAGCGCCCCACCCCCCGATGATCTATCACTAAACGTCGTCATCAGCCTGGAATGGCGACGCTACGTGATAGATCAACCGGAGGAGGCGGCGGCTACTTCTTCGGCTTCATCAGCAGGTTGGTGATGCGTAGCGTGCAGAGGCGCTGGCCGGCGTCGTTGGTGATGAGGACCTCGTGCGTGGTCAGGGTGCCGCCGAGGTAGATGGGCGTGGCGGTGATGGTGATCTTGCCCTCGCGCGCGGAGCGGTGGTGCGTTGCGGAGACGTCCACCCCCACGGCAGTTTTCCCCAACGTGCTGGCGTGGATCACGGCCGCCCAGGAACCCACAGCCTCGCCCACCGCCAGGGACGCGCCGCCGTGCAGCAACCCGAACGACTGCCTGTTGCCCTCCACAGGCATCGTCGCCACCACGCGCTCGACCGATTCCTCCAGGATTTTCACGCCCATCTTCTCGTCGAGCTCGCCGAGAACAATCTTCCACGGGGTGGTGTCCGGCGCAGCGGCGTCGGGGGATAGGGCGGTCATGGGTCTCCTTTGGCGAGCCTGGACTTCCAGTGTGCGGCACGGCACAGTCATGTACTGTAGACATATTACCGAACGGACGGTCAGTAAAGCCCTGGCCGCGTTTTGTCCCCGCCTTGGAAGGACCCGTCAACGATGACCACCACTGCAGAAACCACAGTCGACACCGTCCAGACCGTTCCCAGTTTTGTGCAGGATTCCTGGTGGACCCCCGACGCCGGTGCGGCAGCGTCCGCTGTCCCCGTGCGGGATGCGAGCACCGGCGAAGTCCTGGCCAGGGTGAGCACGGACGGCCTGGACCTTGCCGCCGTCGTGGATTACGGCCGCACCACGGGTCAGGCGGAACTGGGCAAGCTGACCTTCCACCAGCGCGCGCTCAAGCTCAAGGAGTTGGCGCAGTACCTGAACGCCCGGCGCGAGCACTTTTATGCTTTTTCGGCCCAGACCGGTGCCACGAAGGTCGACTCGATGATCGACATCGACGGCGGCATCGGCGTCCTCTTCACGTTCGGCTCCAAGGGCCGGCGCGAGCTGCCCAATTCGCAGGTGGTGGTGGACGGTCCCATGGAGGTGCTGTCCAAGGACGGTTCGTTCGTGGCCGAGCACATCTACACGCGCATCCCCGGCGTCGCCGTGCAGATCAACGCGTTCAACTTCCCGGTCTGGGGCATGCTGGAGAAACTCGCGCCCGCCTTCCTTGCCGGCGTCCCCACCATCGTCAAGCCGGCCACCCCCACAGGGTATGTGGCCGCGGCCGTGGTGAAGGCGATCATCGAATCCAACATCCTGCCGAAGGGCTCGCTGCAGCTGATTTCCGGCTCTGTCCGCGGCCTCCTGGACGTGCTGGACTACCGCGACCTGGTGGCCTTCACCGGCTCCGCGTCCACCGCGCTGTCCCTGAAATCGCATCCCAACGTGGTGCAGGGCGGCGTCCGGTTCACGTCCGAAACGGACTCCCTCAACGCTGCCATCCTTGGTCCGGACGCGGTGGAGGGCACCCCGGAATTCGACGCCTTCATCAAGTCAGTCGTCACCGAAATGACGGTGAAGGCGGGCCAGAAGTGCACGTCCATCCGCCGCGCCATCGTCCCACAGGAGCTGGTGCCGGCGGTGATCGCCGCGATCGGCAGGCGCGTGGACGAGCGTGTGGTGCTGGGGGATCCCCGCGCCGACGGCGTCACCATGGGCGCTTTGGCGTCGCTGGAGCAGCTCGCCGACGTCCGCGCCGCGGTGCAGTCAATGCTCGACGCCGGCGGTGAGCTTGCGTACGGGACGCTGGATTCGCCGTCGGTCACCTCTGCCGGCGGCGCCACGGGCGTGGTCGACGCTGGCGCCTTTATGTCGCCGGTGGTGCTGAGCTGGGCTGACGCGGAGACTGACGCGATCCACTCCCTGGAGGCGTTCGGCCCGGTAGCCTCCGTGATCGGATACAAGGACCTGCCCGACGCCGTCCGCCTCGCCGCCCGGGGCGGCGGCTCCCTCGTGGCGTCGGTGTGCACCAACGATCCGGCCGTAGCCCGCGAACTCGTCACCGGGATCGCCGCCCACCACGGCCGTGTCCTGATGCTCAACCGCGAGGACGCCCGCAGCTCCACCGGCCACGGTTCGCCCGTCCCGCACCTGGTCCACGGCGGGCCAGGCCGTGCCGGCGGCGGCGAGGAGCTGGGCGGCATCCGCTCGGTCATGCACCACATGCAGCGCACCGCCATCCAGGGCTCGCCCAACATGCTCACCGCCGTCACCGGCCTCTGGCACACCGGGGCGGACCGGAACTTCACCGTGGAGACCGAGGGAACGCACCCGTTCCGGAAATCCCTGGCCACGCTGCACATTGGCGACGCCATCCGATCGGAGCTGCGTGAGGTCTCGCTGGAGGAAATCACGAAGTTCGCCAACTCCACGGGCGACACCTTCTATGCCCACACCAACCAGGAAGCGGCCGAAGCCAACCCGTTCTTCCCGGGGATCGTGGCGCACGGGTACCTGCTGCTGAGCTGGGCCGCCGGGCTGTTTGTGGAACCGGCACCGGGCCCGGTCCTGGCCAACTACGGCCTGGAGAACCTCCGCTTCATCACGCCTGTGGCTGCCGGGGATTCCATCCGGGTCACCCTGACGGCCAAGAAGATCACGCCGCGCGAAACCGACGAGTACGGCGAGGTGGCCTGGGACGCGCTCCTGACCAACCAGAACGACGAGATCGTGGCCACCTACGACGTCCTCACCCTCGTCGAAAAGTAGCCCCAACCCGGACGCTCTCTCACTTGATGTAAGGTTTCCGGCGACGCTCTCGCACTTTCTTGAGGAAAGTGAGAGAGCGTCGGGGGTTTTCCCGCATTATGTGAGAGAGCGTTTGGATCTTTCCGGGTTGCTGCGGCGTAAAATTTCCTCCGTAGGAGGTGGCCAAATGAACCTAGCCCTGAGCACAGCCACAACCATCCTGCCCGTCGATGACGCAGCGCGCGCCCACAGTTTCTACACCGAAAAACTGGGCCTCCCGCACCGCGGAATGACAGACAATGGAAGCGAATTACTCGGTAACGACGGCGGCCCGATGCTGCAGTTGTTGCCGGTCTCGGACGGGAAGCACTCCGAGCACACCGCCCTCAGTTTTGAGGTGCGCAACATTGAGCGGATCGTGCAGGACATGGAGGCCAGGGGCGTCCGTTTCCAGGATTATGACCTGCCCAACCTCAAGACCGAGAACCACATCTGCACCACGGACTCCGAGAAATGCGCCTGGTTCATGGACACGGAGCACAACATCCTCTGCGTTCACGAGACGTTGGGCATGCAGGTCGAATACCAGCTCTGACCATGCGCGGCGGCTGCCAGACCGCACACCAGACTGCAGGAGGGGCGTCCCAGCGAACGGGGGCTCCCCTTCTGCCTCGTTAATCGGCTCAGGCTTCGGCGCCGCCGTGCAGGCCGTCGTCGCTGCTGTCATCCGATGGTTCGGTGCCGGTGTCGGTGAGGTCCATGTTGCCGCGGGCTTCCTCCATGGTGGGCCCGCCGGGCGGGATGCTGTACGTGTCCGGGCGGATGCCGTGGGCCTGCTCCTCAATCAGCGCCTGCTCCTCGCTGAAGCGGATGACGTTCGCCTCGTCGCCGGCGTCGCCCGGCAGGTCCTCCCGCAGGGCTGAGGGGTCGGGAACGATGAATCCGGGATCTGCATCTTTGTGGTCCGTCATGACCAGCCTTCCTACTGTTGGGGCTTACGGGTACTGGGTTTACGGGGCCACCGGCCGTTCGGTGAGTTCCACCTTGATGTCCGCGCTCTGCCCGCCACGCTTGACCTTGAATCCTACGGTGTCGCCCGGGTTGCGGTTCCTGAGCTCGGCCAGCAGCTTCTCCGGCGCAGTGAGGTCCACGCCTTCCATCGACTCCAGCACATCACCCGGACGGATCCCCGCAGTTCCGGCGGGGCCGTTATCGTCAACGCTCAAAACCACGACGCCGGTGCTCGCGTCGATGCCCAGTTGTTCGGCGATCTGCCGGGTCAGTTCGCCCGGGGTGAGCCCCACATAGGCGTGCTCGGCTGAACCGTCCGCCAGCAACTCCTCGGCCACCTCGACGGCGGTGGCCGCCGGAATCGCGAAGCCCAGGGCTACGGCACCGGACGACGGTGGAATGTAGGCCTCGCTGATGCCCACCACTTCGCCGCGCATGTTGATCAGCGCTCCGCCCGAATTGCCGGGGCTGATGGGCGCATCAGTCTGGATCAGGTCCACCAGCGACAGGCTGTTCTGCGCCGAACCGGGGATGGAGCGGTGCAGGCCGGAGATGATCCCCGCGGTGGCCGTGTTTTCGAAGCCCAGCGGCGAACCGAGGACGACGGCCCCCTCGCCCACCTTGGGCAGCGAGGTCTGGTACACCGGTTTGGGCAGGCCGGTCCGGTCCGCCTGGACAAGGGCAAGGTCCGTCACGGGGTCAGTGGCTTTGACTGTGCCGGAAACGCGCTGGCCATCCGCGAAGGCCACCTCAAGTTCGGTTTGGCCGCGGATGACGTGCTCATTGGTGAGGATCAGCCCGTCCTCGGAGTAGACCACGCCGCTGCCCAGCCCGCCGTCGGTGAAGATGGTGACGACCGAAGGGGACAGGTTTTCCACAATCTCCGTGATGCCGCCCGTTACGTCGGGGGCGGCGGGGGCCTCGGCGCTGGGGGAGCCGGTGCTGCCCGGCGTGGCCGCGGCTGATGAGGCGCCCGGAGTCGATTCACTGGGCGCCGGCGGAACAGGAGAACCCGTGCATGCCGCAACGGCCAGCAGGACGGCCGTCAGGACGCCCCACGGCGCTGCCCGGAGACTGGCTGAACGGCGCGATGGACTGGCTGACGGCTTCATGGGCAACCTCCCCGCGGACGCTGGCTCTTCCTTCCTACCGTAGCCGTGGACGGGACCGGCAGGCCAGTGCTGTGTGCCCCCCGCCGGCGCGCGAGAGTCAGCGCTCGCTGGGCGGCTGTTTGGACCATGGTGTGACCGGACGCTCCTGCAGGACGCCGTCCACCGTGATGTCCACCCTCTCGTTGTAAAACTCACCAGCCCGTGGATCTGGCCGGCGTCGCGGAAGGTCCGGGTGTACGCCCAGGCGATGTTCTTCCCGTTCTCGGCTTGCGGGTAGGACCAGTAGCTGGCGGTGGCTTTGTACGGGCACACCGTCCGTTTGGCGCTGGCTTCCATCAGGTCAAGCCGGACGTCGGCCGGGGGAAGGTAGTAGCGCACCGGGAGCATGGGGCTCCCGGTGGAGGTAAGGCTCGCGGGGACCGCGAAGACGGGGGTGATGCGCTGGGGTTCCCAGACCAGCAGGGCATGGAATGTGTCGACGACGGCGTTCCCGCCGGTCAGGGCGCGGACCCGTTTGGCGGTGGGCTGGTAACGGAGTTTACCGAAAGTGCCAAAGAGGACCTCCGACAGCTTGATGGCCATGCCTCATGCTAGGCCTTGGCGTGGAGCCCGTCGAACGCGATGGTGATGACGTCGTCGGCCAGTTTTTCCGGCGTGAGGGAGCCGCCCGGTTTGTACCATTCCACGATTGAGTTGATGGTGCCGAACAGCAGCCGCGTGACGGTGCGCGGATCGATGTCCTGGCGCAGCGAGCCTTCGTCGCGGGCTGCGGAAATCAGGGCGGCCACCTCGTGATCAAACGCGCGACGGCGTTCCAGGGCGTCGCGCTCAATGTCAGTGTTGCCCCGCAACCGCAGAAGCAGCGTGACAAACGGCAGCCGCTCCACCAGGACGGCCACGGTCTGCCGCAGGACAAATTCCAGCCGCGCGTCCGCCGCGCCGCTTTGCGCCCCGGGCTGTTCGAGGATTGATTCCAGGCCGCCGAGCGCATGGTCAAGGGCGAGCTTCAGGAGGTCGCCCTTGGACGGCACATGGTGGTAGATGGCCGATTTCGAGATGCCCAGGTTCTCGGCGAGGATGCCCATGGACGTGGCGTCATAGCCGTGCCGGTTGAAGACGTCGACGGCGATGAGCAGCACCGACTGCTGGTCGTAACCGGGACGGCCGCGCTTGCTGGGGACTGCTGTAGTGGGCATACCGGCTATTTTCCCATGAACGTTCGGTAATCCCTGCAGCGGCGCAGCCGGGGCCTCAAGTGTCCGTTCGCGCTACGCCTTGGGACGGAGGTCGTAGATCCGGCGCAGCTTGCCGTTTGACCGCTCCAGTGAACCCGGCGCCACCACGTCAACGGCGCACGAAGAACCCACATGGATCTTGATCTGCTCCTGCAGCGTGCGCGCCGCCGTCGTGCTCTGCTCAACTGTCACCGCGTCCCGGCGTTCGATCCTGACCGTCAGCTGGTCCATCCGCTGCCCTTCCGGGCGAGTGAGTTCGAGCTGGAAGTGGGGGCTGAGTTCGGGGATGCGCAGCGCAATTTCCTCGATCTGGGACGGGAACAGGTTCACCCCGCGCAAGATGATCATGTCGTCGCTGCGGCCGGTGATGCGGCCCATCCTGCGGTGCGCGGGGCGGGCGGTGCCGGGCAGCAGGCGGGTGAGGTCCTTGGTGCGGTAGCGGATGATCGGCAGCGCTTCCTTGGTGAGAGAGGTGAAGACCAGTTCGCCGTGCTCGCCGTCGCGCAGGACGTTTTCCTTGCCCACGACGGGGTTGAAGGCGTCAATGATTTCCGGGCGGAAGTGGTCCTCCCAGATGTGGCTGCCGTCCTGGGTTTCCACGGCCTCGCCGGCGACGCCCGGGCCCATCACTTCGGACAGGCCGTAGATGTCGCAGGCCTTGATGTTCATGGTGACCTCGAGTTCGTGCCGCATCTCCTGCGTCCACGGCTCGGCGCCCAGGACCGCGTACTTGAGCGAGGTCGACGTCGGGTCGATGCCCATGTGGGCCATGGCGTCGGCGATGGTGAGCAGGTACGTGGGCGTGGCCAGGATGGCGTCCGGCTGGAAGTCCTGGATGAGCTGGATCTGCCGCTCGGTCTGCCCGCCGGACATCGGGATGACGGTGCAGCCCAGCGCTTCAGCGCCGGCGTGCGCGCCCAGGCCGCCCGTGAACAGGCCGTAACCGTAGGCGTTGTGGACCTTCATGCCGGGCCGGACGCCTGACGCGCGGAGGCAGCGCGCCACCAGTTTGGCCCAGTCGGCCAGGTCCTGTTTGGTGTACCCGACGACGGTGGGCCGGCCCGTGGTGCCCGAGCTCGCGTGGATGCGGGCTACTTCGCTCTGCGGCACGGCGAACATGCCGAACGGGTACTCGGCGCGCAGGTCTTCCTTGGTGGTGAAGGGGAAGTTGCCGAGGTCGCTCAGTTCGCGGAGGTCGGCGGGGTGGATGCCGGCGTCGTCGAATTTGCGCTTGTAGAGCGGCACGCGGTCGTAGGCGTAGGCCACGGTGTGCTGCAGGCGGGTGAGCTGGAGGGCCTCAAGTTCGTCGCGGGAGATGGTTTCCTCGCGGTCCAGGATGGGATCTGTGCCCTGGGACGTGGACTGCGGCATGGGGGTTTCGGGGGCGTGGAGGGTCATGGTTTCCTACTTCTTGGGAATGGTGCGGCTGCGTCCGCGGAACTCGGCGATGAGTTCCCCCGGGTTGCCGGAGCTGGGTAACGAATCGGGCTGGGCACCGTGCAGCGTATCGGCGTCGGCCGCGAAAATCTGGATGTCGTACAGCCCGCTGCGCCCTGAGCTGGACCGGCGGTCCGCGACGGCGGTGATCACCTGGCCGCGGTATGCCGGCTTCAGGAAGTTGATGTCGACGCCGGCGGCAACGGTGATGCTGTCGGCCTCTTCAGGGGTGGGATTGACCGGATTGCAGGCAAGGGCGAACGCGGAATCGGCGAAGGCGAAGATCATTCCGCCGTGCGCCATACCGAACCCGTTGAGCATTTCCTGCCGGAGCGTCATGCGGATGGTGGCGTGCCCGTCGCTGACGGCGAGGACTTCGATGCCCATCCATTCGGAGGCGTAGTCGTTTTCCAGGATGGGGTGGGTGGCCCCGGAGAGTGCTGCTTCAGCCATGCGTCATTGCCTCCAGCTTTATATACCGAATGTTCATTAGGTAATCCCATATGCGGGTCCGGTGTCAAGGGCAGACCGGTCAGTGGGTACCCCCGACCGGTGGGACCCCCGGCACGGAAGTGCAAGGATGGAGGGACCGGCACCACGCACAGCAAAGGGCGGACCATGGCCAAAGGCATCTACGTCAGCGCGACCACCCCGGGGTCGGGCAAATCGCTCGTGGCCCTGGGCCTCGCGGACACGCTCCACCGGCACGCGGACCGGATCGGCTTCTTCAAACCGGTGGTCCACGGCCCGGATGCCGCCAGCGACCCCATGGTGGCGCTGATGAAATCACGCTTCGCGCTCGACGACGACCGTTGCCGTGGGGGCCTGACGTCCACCGAAGTGCGTGCCCTCCTGGCAGACGGAAAACGCGCCGACATCGATGCGCGCTGCGTGGAGATCTTCGCCGAGATTGCCAAGCATTGCGACGTGGTGATCGTGGAGGGGACGGACCTCACCGGCCAGGACGCCGCCGTCGAGTTTGACCTCAACGCCCGCCTGGCCAACAACCTGGCCGCGCCGGTGGTTGCCGTGGTGGGCGCAAAGGGGCTCAGCGTCGCGGAGGCCGCGGCCGCCGTCGAGGTTGCCCGCAAGGAACTGGTGGCGGAAAAGTGCACGCTGCTGGCCATCATGGTGAACCGCGCGGACCCGGACCTGATGGAGGAAATCGCGGCCGCCATCAAACCGGGCGCATCCAACCGGCCCGTGTACGTCTTGCCGGAGCTGGAGGAGATCGCCCGGCCCACCACCGGCGAGGTTGCCACGGCGCTGGGTGTACGCCAGATCGCCGGCCTCGCGGACATGGAACGCGACGTCCGGGACATCAAGGTGGCGGCCATGAACGTGGGCAACTTCCTGAACGTGCTGGACGAGGGCGCCCTGGTGATCGTTCCGGGCGACCGGGCGGACGTGATGGTGGCCTGCCTGGCGTCGTCGTTCTCGCCGGAATTCCCGGTGCCGTCCGCGCTGATCCTGACCGGCGGGCTGTCCCCCGACGCCAACATCTACCCGCTCCTGGCGCAGGCGCCGTTCCCCGTGTTTGCCGCCAGCCAGGACACCTACACCACCGCCAAGCGGGTCTCCGAGGTCCGCAGCGAGATCTGGTCCGGGCACCGCCGCAAGGTGGCCTCCGCCCTGGGACTGTGGTCCAGGCGCGTGGACGAGGCCGAGCTGGTGGAACGCCTCCACCTGCCGCGACTGGAGCGGATGACCCCGCTGCGATTCCTGCACGACCTCATCGAACGGGCCAGGGGGCAGCGCCGGCACGTGGTGCTGCCGGAGGGAACGGACGTCCGGATCTTGCAGGCCGCCGAAATCCTGCACCGCCGCGACGTCTGCGACCTCACCCTGCTGGGACCGGATTCGCAGGTCCGGGAGCTGGCGGCGGCCAACGGCATCGACCTCGCCGGGATCAACATCGTGGACCCGGCCACCTCGGAACTGCGGCAGGGGTTCGCGGAGAAGTACGCCGAGCTGCGCGCGCACAAGGGCGTGGACCTGCCCAAAGCCCTGGAAATCATGCAGGACGGCAGCTACTTCGGCACCATGATGGTCCAGCTCGGAGTAGTGGACGGCATGGTGTCCGGCGCCGCCCACACGACCGCGCACACCATCCGCCCGGCGCTGGAGTTCGTCAAAACGCGCGACGGCGTGAAGATCGTGTCCTCCGTGTTCCTGATGCTCATGCCGGACCGGGTGCTGGTCTATGGCGACTGCGCGGTGAACCCCGATCCCAACGTGGAGCAGCTCGCGGACATCGCCCTGGCTTCGGCCGAAACCGCGGTGCAGTTCGGGGTGGAGCCGCGCGTGGCCATGCTGTCCTACTCCACCGGTGGCTCGGGCTCCGGCGAGGCCGTGGACGAAGTCCGGCAGGCCACCGAACTGGTGCGTGAACGCCGCCCGGATCTCGCCGTCGAAGGCCCCATCCAGTACGACGCCGCCGTGGACGCTTCCATCGCGGCCTCTAAAATGCCCGGCTCGTCGGTGGCAGGCCAGGCGACCGTGTTCATCTTCCCGGACCTGAACACCGGCAACAACACGTACAAGGCGGTGCAGCAGAGCTCGGGGGCGGTCGCCGTCGGGCCTGTCCTGCAGGGCCTGCGCAAGCCGGTTAACGACCTCTCGCGCGGCTGCACCGTGGAGGACATCGTGAACACGGTGGCCATCACCGCCATCCAGGCGCAGGTGCCGGCCTCGTAGGGACGGTGAGGGACGACAAGCAACGCGGGGTCACTAAATGCCCCTTCCGGAGGGAATATTGGGCATTGAGTGACCCCGCGTTGTGGTTAGCTGTTTTCCGGCTTGGCCAGGCTGTCCGGGTCCTCTTCCTTGGCGGGCTCGTCGGAGAGTCCTTCGGGCGTGAGGTCCAGGTTCTGCGGATCCTTGGGCTGCTCAGCAGCCTCGCCCACCTCGTCGACCTTGGGGCTTCCGGTGTCGTCCAGGGCCGGGTTGGAACCCTCGACGCCGGTGGGGTCCTTGGTGCCGGGGGCGGGTTCTGCGGTCTCAGGTTCGGTGTTGTCGGGCTGAGTGGTGTCGTTCGGCATGGAAGTCCCTCTCTGCATAGTGCAACGTGTCCGCCGACTCTAGGCGCCTGCCGCGGCTGACGCAACGGCGGGCGCGGGGTGAGCGGGGCTGCAGCCTCAGCCTTGACGGGCCTTCATCCGCGGATTCTTCTTATTGATCACAAAGGTGCGGCCCCGGCGTCGGACGATCTGGGCGCCGGGAACCTTCTTCAGGGCGCGGAGGGAATTTCTGACTTTCATGGGATTGCTCCTTGTTGTTGGCGGTTGGTGGGCCGTTCAGGACGGGGCGGGGTCGAGCTGGAACGGGTCGGTCAGACCGACGAACCCGGCCTCCATTTCCGCGTCGGTGAGTTCGCAGGCGGAGAGCAGCTGCGCAATTTCCGCCGGGTCCATATCCGCTCCGGTCGCGGCCAGCACGCTTCCGCGATCCCCGTGTTCCGGATGCCAGTCCAGGTGGGCGTCCACGTGGTTGAGGGGATCGGGCGCCGCACCGGCGTCCTGGTCTGCCAGCCACGGTCCGGTATTTTCGAGCCAGACACGCGGGCCGATGCCCTGGATGGCGATCCGGCACTGCGGTGCGGCGGCGATCCACAGGCGTCCCCGCAACCAGCAGCACCCTTCCGCGAGGGACGCCAGGGCGTGCCGGAACCGCTCAGGGTGCAGCGGCCGTTGGGCCCGGTGGGTGACGGTAGTGAACGGTGATGTTGAGGACGACGCCGGGATCCGCACCGAACCGGGGACCGTCCGGCTCAGGGCGTCGTGGTAGTTGTGGCGGCCCGGGCGGATGAGGCGGGCGTTTTCCGCCACGTCAGCGTGAGGGGCCAGTTCCCTGACCAGTTGGACGCCGCGAACACGCAGGGCGAGGTCGGCCGGAAACAGGTCCACCTCCGCCAGCAGGACGGTGTCATTGAACGACAGCTCGCCGATGAGGAATTCACCCGCAGTGCGCTGGTCCTCCGGGACCGGCGTGAACCCGGACTCAAACAGGGTGTGGTGGTCCCAAATGTGGTCCTCCAGCGTGTCAGGGGCGCAGGCCAGGACAGCGGAATCAATCGTCACTGGGCGGGAAAGGCCACGCCGCAGGGCCCCGATCGCTGCCTCCGCGGACACGGCCGGAGGGAGCCCGATGATGGCCTGGGTCTCCCCGCGTTCCAGCAGCCGCTCGATGGTGGGTACGAGGTCCAGCCGTACCGTGCAGCTCAGGCAGCCGTGTTCCAGCTGCGTCTCGGTGCGCTCCACAAGCCCGGACTGGCTGGAGATCCTGCGGATGACCACGCCGTTCTCCAACAGGTCGTGCAGGACCACCACGGCGCCGGGATTGGCCGCGGCCGCGTCTTGGCAGGCTTGCTGGCGGCACAGGGCGTCCAGGGAGCTGATCACAGTGATATGCATGCCGATCACTCTAATGAGAATCATTATCATTTACAAGTCAACGTGCCCAGGGGGCAACTTATAGAGTGGATCCCAGGGAGCGCTGCACCAGGCTCCGGCACCACCCCTCGTCAGCTGTGCCCCGCGGCACCGAGGCTTCAGGAGGCCCCATGCTTGTGCTCGTTATCAATTCCGGTTCGTCCTCGCTCAAGTACCAGGTCCGGGACGTGGCCGCCGGCATTGTGCTGACCGAAGGGCTGATCGAGAAGATCGGCATGGGCAACGGCGGTGATGGCGACGGCGAAATCGAGGGTCCCCGAGATCATGCGGAGGCGCTGGAACTGGTAGATGCCGCGATCCATGCCGAGCTCGGGGACCTTGACCTGGCGGCGGTGGGCCACCGAGTGGTGCACGGCGGTGAGCGCTTCGCCGAGCCGGTGCTGATCGACAACGAGATCACCCGTGCCATCGAGCGACTCAACCCGCTGGCGCCGCTGCACAACCCCGCCAACGTCCTGGGCATCCGGGCCATCAGCAAGAAGTGGCCGGACCTGCCGCAGGTGGCCGTGTTCGACACCGCTTTCCACCGCACCCTGCCCGAACACGCCTGGCGCTACGCCGTGCCCGACGAGCTCTACACGAACCACGGCATCCGCCGTTATGGCTTCCACGGCACCTCGCACGAGTACGTCACGCAACGCGCCGCCGTGCTGCTGGATCTGCCCGTGGACGAGTTCGACGGCGTGATCGCCCACCTGGGGAACGGCGCTTCCGTCACGGCCATCCGCCGCGGTCAATCGGTGGACACGTCCATGGGCTTCACGCCGTTGGAGGGCCTGGTGATGGGCACCCGCTCGGGCGACCTCGATCCGTCCATCCTGGTCTTCCTCGGCCGGATCGGGTGGACATCGGACGACATCGACGCCATGCTCAACCGCGAATCGGGGCTGAAGGGGCTGGCCGGGAACAACGACATGCGCTCGGTGGTGGAGGCGTCAGAGGCCGGCGACGCCAAGGCTTCGATGGCGCTCGCGGTCACGTCCTACCGGCTGGCAAAGTACATCGGCGGCTACCACGTGGCCGTCGGTGGTGCCAAGGCACTCGTGTTCACGGCGGGGATCGGCGAAAACTCGCACGAGTTCCGCGCCCTCGTGACTGACAGGCTGCATGCGCTGGGCATAGAGCTCGACGCCGGCCTGAACAGTCAGCGGTCCAGGGAACCGCGGGTGATTTCCACGGCAGCGTCCGCAATCCCGGTGTTGGTGGTGCCCACCGACGAGGAGCGCGCCATCGCAGAGGCAACTGCCGCCGTCGTTGGTGGTTGAGCCCATCGAAACCCGGATCTTGGCGAGCTCGATCACCGGGCGGCGGGGTAGCCTCAGTCCATGCCTGAGATCACTTTGCCCATCCGCACCGAGCGGTTGGTCCTGCGCCGGTTCGAAGCTGCGGACCTGGACGCCTTCCATGCCTACCATTCGCTGCCCGAAACGGCCCGCTTCCTGCCGGGGGAGGCCAAGAGCTACACCAAGTGCATGGAGTCCGTGGGCAAGTACGCCAACTTCGTCTTCGAGAAGGAGGGCGACTGGATATGCCTGGCCATCGAGGCGGTGGACGGCCCGGGACTCCTCGGCGAAGTGGTGCTGAAATGGCTTTCGGGCAGCGGGCAGGGCGAAATCGGATGGAGCCTGGCGCCGGCAGCGAGGGGCAAGGGCTACGGGGCCGAGGCCGCGGATGCGGTGCTGAGGCTGGGGTTCGGGGAGCTGGGGATGCACCGGATCGAGGCAAAGCTCGACGTCCTGAATACCGCCTCCGCCGCCTTGTGCGAACGGCTGGGCATGCGGCTGGAAGCCAGGCTGGTGGACAAATGGCACTACAAAGGCCAGTGGGCCACTGAGCTGGTCTACGCGATCCTCGAGGACGAATGGCGCGCCCGGTCCCAGTGAGGGAAACGAATGGCCATTGACGGCCTCAGGCGCCAAGGCCAAACTGGCGTTGTGCCTAGCTGCCGGCCAAGCCGGGCTGGCAACAGGTGTGTCCAAGGAGAACCCGATGCCTACCGTGGAAGAAAGCGTCTACATTGCCCGCCCGCCACAGGAAGTCTTCAATTTCCTGTCCAAGGGCGAAAACATTCCGGTCTGGGACTCCTCGGCGGTCCATGCCGAAACGGTCGGGACCGAGCCTGTTGCGGTCGGCACCCGGGTCAAGGGCGCCAGCAAGGTGGTGGGCAGGAAATTCGACTGGACAACCGAGGTCATCGAATTCCAGCCTCCAACCCGCCTTGTATCCCGCTCGGTGGAAGGAAAGCTGGAATTCACTATCACCCACGTCCTGGAACCTGAAGGTGACGGGACGCGCCTGAACTTCCGGATCGATGCGGCCTCTGGCCTGGGCGGGGTGTTCGGCAAACTGGCCGACCGGTTCGTGGAACAAGCCCAGGCCAGGACCGTCCGTGCCAACCTCGAGACACTGGCCGAACTGCTGGCTGAGCATCCGGAGCTGGGGAGCAGCGACGGCTGAGGACGGACACCGGATTCAGCCCCAGCTGCCCCCACCGGGCCGACTCTGGGCGCGTCCAAGGAGCATTGCCATGCCAGTCGTAGAAGAAAGCGTCCACATTGCCCGTCCGCAGCAGGAGGTCTTTGACTTCGTGTCCAGGTTCGAAAACCTCGCGGTCTATGATCGGTTTGTCGTTGCGTCCGGGCAGGTGGGTGATGGCCCGGTGGGGTTGGGAACCAGAGGTCGGGGCACGAGCAGCTACATGGGACAGCGCTCCGACTGGACCGTCGAGTACACGGACTTCCAGCCACCCCGGCGGATGGTGTCCCGCTCGGTCGAAGGAAAGCGCGACGTCACCGTGACGTTCATGCTGGAACCGGTCGACGGCGGCACGCGTCTGACGGAGCTGATTGAGGTCAGGTCAGGGTTGGGATTCCTGGACAAGGTGCCCGCCCGGCTGGTGAGTTTCATCCTGGGCTGGTCGCTCCGGGGCAACCTCAAAGCCTTGGCCAAGTGGCTGGCAGAGCATCCCAACACCTGACCGGCCCAGGCTTGCCATCGCGGCCCGCGGGATCCCGATCGATTGCTCCGTAAGCGCCCTTTTGGACCCTCAAAACGGCGGTTACGGAGCAATCGATGGGCTATTTGAGGCCGGCCCCGGGCAGCAGGTCCTTGGCGCCGAGGGAGTCGGCGATGAACGCGTAGTCCCACGCCCGCTCGCGCCACTGGACATAGCGCCCGGACGCGCCGCCGTGGCCGCCGTCCATTTCGATCTTCATCACCACAGGCTCGGCGCCGGTGGTCTTGTTCCGCAGCTCCTGGACCCACTTGGCCGGCTCCACGTACAGGACGCGGGTGTCGTTAAAGGACGTCACCGCGGCCACCTTGGGGTACGCAACGGAACGCACATTCTCGTACGGTGAATAGGACTTCATGTAGGCGTACACCTCGGGGTCCGTGATGGGGTTGCCCCATTCCTCCCACTCCAGGGCGGACAGCGGAAGCTCCGGGTCCAGGATGGTGGTGAGGGCGTCCACGAACGGCACCTGCGCCACCACCGCTGCGTACTTTTCCGGTGCCAGGTTGGCCACTACGCCCATCAGCAGACCGCCTGCGGAGCCGCCGAGCGCCGCAATCCGGGACGGATCCACCCACCCGGACTTGGCCAGCCAGTCCGTGGCGTCCACAAAGTCGGTGAAGGTGTTCTTCTTGGCGAGCTTCTTGCCGTCCTCATACCAGTGTCGGCCCAGCTCGCCGCCGCCGCGGATGTGCGCGATCACAAACACCACGCCGCGGTCCAACAGCGACAGCCGGGCAATGCCGAAACCGGGGTCCATGCTCAGCTCGTAGGAGCCGTACCCGTAGACCAGGCCCGCCGCCGTCGAATCCTGTTTGACGCTTCTGTGGCGCAGCACAGACAGGGGGATCCTGGTGCCGTCCGCGGCGTCGGCCCATTCGCGGGTGGCCACGTAGTCGCTGCCGTCGTAGCCGCCCAGCACCGGGCTTTCCTTGCGGAGCAGCAGTTCGCCGGCGGGCTGCACCGGGGTGGGCAGCACAAAATCGTAGACGCGCGACGGCGTGAAGTAGGACGTGTAGCCCAGCCGGATCACCGGTGCCTCGTAGTCCGAACCGCCGACGCCGGCCGTGTACAGCTCCTCGTCGAACGCCGGTTCCACCGGAGCTTCCTGCGCGGGCGTACCGAGGCCGGCCAGTCCCATCACCTGGACGCGTTCGATGGTGTCTTTGCGGACGGACACAATCAGGTGCGTGGAGGTGACGCCGGCACCGTTGACGCGGACGTCGTCGGAATGCTCGACGACGGTACTCCAGTGCTGCTCGGCCAACGGCTTGGCGAGCTCGGCGGGGTCCACCAGGGAGACCATGGAGTTGATGGCCCCGCGGTTGTGGGTGAGCAGGATGCGTTCTGATTTTTCGCCGTCAGAACCGGTGAGCAGGAACGGCTCGGCCTCGTAGAGGACGCGCTCGTCCCGCGAAATCACGGTGGTGAGGGCCGCCGTCGGGTCATCGAAACGCAGCAGGCGGGTCTCGCTGTACTCGGAGCAGCCGATGCCCAGCACGAGGTGGCGCCTGTCAGAGGAGAGCTCAAAGCCCAGCCACATGGCGACGTCGTCCTCCTGGTAAATCACCTCATCGTCGGAGACCGGCGTGCCCAGGACGTGGGACTTGACCTGGTACGGGCGCCACGAATCGTCCACAACGGTGTAGAAAATGCGGGTGCCGTCGGGGGAGAAGCTGACGCCGTAGAAGATGTTCTCGATGACGTCCGGGAGGAGTTCCCCGGTGCGGAGGTCCTTGATGTGGAGGGTGAAACGTTCGTCGCCGGCGTTGTCCACGGCGTAGGCGTAAAGGTTCCCGTCCACCGTGACGGCCGAGCCGCCCACCGAGAAGAACGGCTTGCCTTCGGCCTCGATGTTGCCGTCCAGCAGCACTTCCTCGCCGGGGATTTCGACGCCGGCCTCCACTGCGGGGGGAGTCCAGTCGGCCACCGGGTTGCCGGTGTCCTGGGCGCGGACGCGGCACTGGATGCCGTACTCCTTGCCCTCAACCGAGCGGCTGAAGTACCACCAGCCGTCCTTGCGGTTTGGGACAGACAGGTCTGTCTCCTGCGTGCGGCCCTTGATTTCCTGGAAGATGGCCTCGCGCAGCGGCTCCTGGTGGGCGGTGACGGCCTCCTGGTAGGCGTTCTCGGCCTTCAGGTGCTCAACCACTTCGGCGGATTCCTTCTCGCGCAGCCACTCGTAGTTGTCCACAAAAGTGTCGCCGTGGTGCGTCCGCTCGTGCGGGACCTTCTTGGCCACTGGCGGCGCGGGGGAGGAAGCGGCGGACGAAGTGGCGGAATCCTGCAGCGGAGTCTGGGTCATGCCTTCAATATATAGAGCCGGGCGGACAAAATGGCCGCCGTTCGCTACCGGGGTAGCCCTCGCCCGCCCCGTTGATCTATCACTTATGGTCCCTAAACCGGGGGCAAAACGACTGTAAGTGATAGATCAACGGAGCAGCCGGGCCGGACGGGCCGCTAAGTTACCGGCCGGAACCCCTTGAACCGCCCTCCGCCGGGTGCTAAAACGGCATTACCGGGAGGATCCGGACGCGTTCTTTTTCATCTGCCTCTTAGGGCGGTTAGCCGTTTCGGCACGCCACAGCGCCAGATAGCGCATCGGCAGTCTGCGGGCGACCCTTCCGATACGGTGGTCCCCGGCCCCGCCGGGGACCACTTCTCTGCGTCCCTGGCCATGCTGGTGCGGGTTGCCGCAGGAGGCTGAGCAGGGACCTTGACAGGGCGTCCTAATCGCGGGCTAATTGGAAGCACTCTTAGTGATATTGGGGGCGAAGATGCGAAACCTGATTCCAAAAGGCATCCTCCGGAAGATGCTCCTGCCGCCCACGTACGGCCTGCACCTGACGCCCGGCGCAGAGTTCACGGTGCTCTCCGTCGAAGTCTGGAGCACGTGCCTGGTGGTCAACATCCACGTGGAGTCCGCTGCCGGGAGAGCCATCCCGGAGATTGCCATCGAAGACCATTGGGGCACGCAATACACGTTCCGGGACTCGGCCAGCCTCGGCTCCCGCAATCTGCAGGTATTCACTCCGTCCCTGCCGCCCGGCACCAGAAGCCTGACCATCAGGTCCACGGACGACGCCAACGCCCGCCTGGTGGTGAGCTTCGCCGTCCCGCTGATGAGGGAAGCCGGCGAAGCAGCCAAGGCGCCGGTTTCCCGCCCGGTCCGACTGCGCCGTCCGGCCTAGAAGCAGGTCGGACTAGAACGCACTCACAGCCGGAGTGAGAGAGCGTTCGGGAAATTTCTGCAGGATGTGAGAGAGCGTTGATGGCGGGCAGGCGTATCCTGATCACGCAAAGGCGTACCCGCCCAGCGTGAGAGGGGAAGTTCCATGACCATCCCGCCAGTGCACGAACCAGAGCCGTTCCCGCCGGAACCAGGCCCGGACCCCTTCAGTCCGGAGCCCACCCATCCCGGCCACCCGGGACCGGACAGGCCCAGCCCCATCCCGACGCCGGAACCTCCCGGACCGCTGCCCGTCCCGGATCCGGGGCCCGCACCGCTGCGTCCGGACCCCACCCGGAGTTAAGTCACCAAGTGAAACGGCCCCTGGCACAGCCGGGGGCCGTTTCACTTGGTGCCCGCCAGCTGGTGCCAAGCAATCACCCCCGGGGTACTACCCGCCCGCGTACTCGGGCAGCCGGCCTTCGCGCATGGCAGCCGCCACCTGGGCGATCCCGCCGTAGTCCGGGAACACCACCGACGCCCCTCCTGGTGCCGTGCCCACCCCGGCTGTCGGAAGCGTGAGCGAAACAATGGCGTTGGGGTCGATGTCGCGCATGCCGTAGGCCAGGATCGCGACGCCCACAGGATCAAAGCCCTGGTCCACCGTGAGGTAGCCGGATGCGAAATTCACCAAGGCCCGCACCGCAGTCACATCGCGCAGGGCGCCGTCGCTGGTGAGCCGGGCGAGGATGGCGCGGAGGAACGTCTGCTGGTTCCGGACCCGCTGGAAGTCGCCGTCGACGAAGGCGTAGCGCTCGCGGACGAATTCCAGTGCCGCCTGGCCGTCGAGGTGGTTCACCCCCGGTGTGAAGACGTGCTGCGTTTCGTGAGTGGACTGGAACGGCACGGTGACGTTCACGTCGATTCCGCCCAGCCCGTCGGTGAGCGTCTTGAAACCGTGGAAGTCCAGCATCACCGTGTGGTCGATGTGGGTCCCCATCAGGGACTCCACCGTCCGGGTCGCGAGCGGTATGCCGCCCACCTGCAGGCTGGTGTTGATCTTGGCATAGCCGTAGTCGGGGATGTTTATGTAGAGGTCCCGCATGAGGGAGACCACGTGCACACTGCGGCGGTCGGCCGGGATGTGGACCAGCATGAGCGTGTCGGCGCGGTGGTCCTGCGATTCGCCCGTGGCTGCGGTGTGGGCTGCCTGCTCCCGGGCGTTCGCGCGGCTGTCACTGCCGATCACCAGGATGTTCATGGGCGCCGCGGGGAGTTCCGCGATGGGTTCGGGCGGCGGGGGAGGGGCCGGTGCCGGGGGCGGGGGCGGTGTCGTCTCCGACGGAGTGGGCGTGGCGGTGTCAGTGATGGTGGGCACCGGGGCCGCAACTTCCGCGGCAGGCTTGGTGAACAGCAGGGCGGACACGGCGACGACCGCAACCAGTACCAGCGACAGCACCGCCGCGATCAAGCGGCGCCGTTTCAGCGTGGCAGGCGCAGCAGGCTCGGGGCCGGAATTGCCGGGGCCGATCGGATCAGGACCGCTTGGGGTGCTCGCCATGACTTAGTGTCCGCCCTCCGACCCGGTTCCGGCTACAACGCGGAGCGTGTCGTTTCCATGCTGTAACGTACGACGGCGGCTCGCCGGTTTAGGCGGGAACGTTCAGGCGCGCGTGCCGCAGAATGGAAACGATGGCCGGGGCCAGTTCGTCCTCCATCTGGTGGTAGATCTCGGGGCTGCGCCGGTAGGGGTCGATGATGTCGTTTTCGGAGGAATCCGCGGGCAGTGACAGGTGCCGGACGGACGCGGCGCGCGCGGGCAGCCCCCGCCAGAAGGCGGTGTTGGCACTGAGGGGACTGCCGCCGTCGTCCGCTACCGGAACGTTTGCGGCACTGTCCGCACGCTCGTCCAGGACGTCGAGCATGCGGGCAAACTCGCGGATGGTGAAGGTGCGCTTGAGCAGGGAGGCGTCCAGCTGGAGCACTTCGCCGCGGTGACCCGAGGTCATGGTGAGGACCAGGTCCACGCCGCGCAGGATCTTGCCGGTCAGCTGCCGCGAGACGAAACCGTCCGGGTTCCCGCCAAAGGTGCGCACGATGTCGCCGGACAGCGGCTGCATGGGGTCGCCCACCATGGCCCGGGTTCCGGCGCTGGTGACCTCGAATCCGCCCGGCATCACCTGGTCCAGCCCGGCCTGCAACAGCCGCTCAGCCACGGGGGAACGGCAGATGTTGCCGGTGCAGACCGTCAGGATCCTCACGGGTGCGGGGGCAGATGCGGGGGATTCCACGGAACTTCTCTTTCCAGCCGATGCGCCGGACCCGGTGCGGCCCGTCGTACCTTTCAACTTAACACGTGCCGCTGCCGCCGCCTCAAGGGCTGCTGCTAGAGGGTGGCCAGAAGGTCCTTCATTTCCTGAATTTCGGTTTCCTGGGCGGTCACGATGTCTTTGGCCAGCTGGACCGCTTCGGGGTACTTGCCGTCGGTGCTTTCGGTCTTGGCCATCGTGACGGCGCCTTCGTGGTGCGCGGTCATCTGGGTCAGGAACAGCTTGGCCGCTTCAGTGCCCTGGGCTGCACGGAGGGCGGTCATGTCCTCCTGCCCCATCATGCCGGACATGCTGTGCCCGCCAGCCATGCCGGAGGGCATTTCGGTGGGCCGGTTCCAGCTCTTGAGCCAGGCGGTCATTTTCTCGATTTCGGGTCCCTGGGCAGCCTTGATTCTGGTGGCCAGGTTGGTCACCGTCGCCGGGATGCCTTCCTTCTCCAGCATCAGGTCCGACATTTCCACGGCCTGGGCGTGGTGCCGGATCATCAGCTGTGCGAACACGGCGTCGGCTTCATTGAAGTCTGCAGCTGCCGGCGCGGAGCTGGAGGGCATTCCGGAGCCGCCGTGGGTCATGCCCGGCATGCTGCTTCCGTCAGAACCGGCGGAACCGGTGGAACCGGTGGAGCAGCCGGCCAGGGCAATCGCTGCGGCGATGGCAAGAGTGGAAATACTCAGGGTCTTTTTCATCAAAATCAGTGTCCTTCGAAGTATCAGCGGCGTCAGGCGCCGTTGCGGATGCGTGCGGTGGCGGGGCCGGGTGGCCGGCCCCGGCGTATGCGGGGTGGCTGGGCAGCGTCAGTGGCTGCGCAGGGTGCGCCGGACAGGACGCGGGGCAGGGCAGTTTTACGTCCGGCTGATGCAGAGGTCGCCAGGGGAAGGACTTCCCGGCAGATAGGCATAGGTGGTAGTGGCCACGGCGGCACCGGTGACGTTGAAGGCCGGGAACGGCGTGGTGCCGGGCAGCGGCGCCGACAGGGAAGTGTTCGCCGGGGACAGGACGCAGGCAGCGTCCCCGGCGGCCATCGCCGGGCAGCTGCCGGGAGACGTACAGGGAGACGCCGTCCCGGACACCGGTGCCGCCGGATCCAGCGGTGCCACCAGAGCGTCGGCAGTGGAGGACTGGGCTGCCGGGTGGCCCCCATGTACAGCATGGGAGCCTTGGATCTGCGTCAGGGTCATGTCCGTGCCGGCAGAGGCCGCCGTGGGCATGGTGTGGGCGCCGGACATAATGTGCATCCCGAAAATCCCGGCGATGACAGCGAGCAGCCCGGTCAACAGCCCTGCACGCCGGAGGAGCGCCATGAAGGGGCCGGGTGCTGTTGCTGCCATGGCGTTCCTCCTGCTCGTGTGGGCGGGCCTTTTGGTTTAACCGTACCGGGTTGACCTTTGCCGGGTGGTTCGTTGGTTCAACGTACCTGCGCGGGATTCAGTTTCACGCGGCGCAGCCGGCCAGCACCACGCCGGCCGATTCCATCGCCACGTCCGTGCCGGCGCCGATCGCGATGCCGACTTCAGCCCTGGCCAGGGCCGGGGAGTCGTTGACGCCGTCGCCCACCATCGCGGCGACCTTTTTGTCCTTGTCCGCCGGGAGGACTTCGGCGAAGACTTCGTCAATGTGCAGCTCTTCGGCGACGGCCAGGGCCACCTGCCGGGCGTCACCGGTGATCATGGCAACCTTGATGCCCCGGTTCTGCAGAGCCGCCACTGCCTGGCCCGTGCGACGGGTGTTCGCTATCGGATTCCACCGCAGCGGGTGGACTACCTGCTGGTGAGGCTGTACCCGGCGGCCGCTACGGCGTCGCGGACCGATGCCTCCGTGTGCGGCCCCGAGACGCTCAGGCGTGAGGCCCCGCCGGCGACGAGTTCGACGGCGGCCGACGTCACGCCGTCGAGCGCGGAGACTGCCTTTTCAACGGTCTGGACACAGTGACCGCACGTCAGGCCGGTGACGGAGTACTCCGTACCTTCTGCCTGGGGTGACAGCTGCTTCGCTGAACGGGTGGAGCAGCAACTGCACCCTGCAGTTTCAGCTGCAACGATGGGCAGTTCGGTCCGGACTTGGGGTGCACTCATATCAGTTCTGTCCTTTTGCAAGAGAGGTGTGATGAGGTGCTGGGGATGAACGGCTGTAAGGGCCGGAATTGCACGGGCCTGGACAAACCACTTCACTGGCAACACCCAAAATATACCCCCATGGGGTATATTTTGCAATGTGCCGACGCCCACAGCTTCGGGGGAGCGGGCGGCCGCGCGCTCGCCTTACCGCCGGGAAAGTCAGCCGTGGCCGGGTTCCCCGGTGACGGTGTGGTCGGCGTGGTTCAGGCCTTCCAGGACAAGTCGGGCCAGATGGCCGTCCGCGATGCTGTAGACCACCCTGCGACTGACCTTCTGCGTGCTGACGAGGCCGCTGAAGCGGAGCTTGGCCAGATGCTGGCTGACTGAGGTCCGGGAGGCTCCGGTGCGTTCCACCAGGGTGGTGACGTCGGCCGGTTCCTGGGTCAGGAGCCAGAGAACGTGCAGGCGGGTGGGATCGGAGAGCATCCGGAACGTGGCCGTGGCGGCATCCAGTCGGCGGGCATCAGGCAGCCGGGAATGGTGAAGGCTCGGTGTGGTGACGATTTGGGCCTCTTCCACCGGATCACCCTTTCATGATGGCCGTTTCTGGGCCGGTCTTGG
This sequence comes from Pseudarthrobacter sp. NIBRBAC000502772, assembly GCF_006517235.1. NCBI lineage: Bacteria > Bacillati > Actinomycetota > Actinomycetes > Micrococcales > Micrococcaceae > Pseudarthrobacter > Pseudarthrobacter sp. NIBRBAC000502772. The sequence goes on along the minus strand of NZ_CP041188.1, from coordinate 4,243,637 downwards.
AGGAAGCCGGCCAGAAGTTCACGGCCGCTGCTGTACTGATCATAGCCACCACTGCCAGGACGGCGGCGGCTGCGGGCTGGCCGGCGGACGCGCCGATCCAGCCGGCTACCGGGTAGGTGATGATGAAGCACGCGTGGGAGAGGGAGAACTGGGCGGTGAAGATGTAGGCCCGCGTGCTTTCCGTTGCGGAGCGGCGCAGTAGCCGGGCCGAGGGGGTGCTGATCATCGAGGTCCCGGCGCCGAGTGCCGCCCAGAGCCCCAGCAGCATCAGCCACGGACCCGCTGTCGCCAGCAGGACAAACGTGCCGGCGAGGCCAAGGCCAAGAAGCGCAGCTCCGGACATCATCAACGAACGGTCGGCCAACCGGTCCAGCGCCCAGGGTGCGCTGAGCGCGACGGCCATCGAACCGGCGCCGTAGCAGGCCAGGGCAATGGCGACGTCGGCGTTGGATCCTGCGAACAGGTCCCGGGTATAGACCACCGTGTTGACCAGCACGAGGGATGTAGCGGCCGCCACGGCCAGGTTCAAAGCCAGGAGGCCGCGCAGTTCCGGCGTTCTCGCGAAGATCCTCGCGCCGAGGGTGGTGCGGTGCCAGAGTGATCCTTCCTGACGGGCCGCCGGTGCTGCAGGCAGTCTGGTGGTCACCACCAATGCCGCAGAGAACACAAAGCCCGCCACGGTGCCGAGAAAAAGTTCGTGGAATGTAAGTACGGACAGGAGTCCTGCGGCCAGGGCCGGGCTGACCAGGGATTCCAGGTCGTACGCGAGACGGGAGAGTGACAAGGCCCGCGTGTACTGCCGTTCGTCGGGCAGCACCACGGGGATCAGGGACTGGAAGGCCGGCGTGAACGTAGCCGAGGCGCTCTGAAGGACAAATACCAGCACGTAGATTTGCCAGGCCTGATCCACCGCGGGCAGTAGTAGGGCGATTCCGCCACGGATCAGGTCCGCTGCAACCAGGACCGGCTTTTTTGGCAGCTTTTCTACCAGTGCCGCCATGACTGGCGCGACGAAGACGTAGGCCAGCATCTTTATGGTCAGCGCCGTCCCGAGCACGGCCCCGGCCTGCCCTCCTGCAAGGTCGAACGCCAGCAGTCCGAGGGCCACAGTCAGCAAACCGGTCCCCAGCAACGCAACGATCTGGGCTGAGAAGAGCTTCCGGTAGGCGCGGACGGACAGAACTTCGATCATGAGGATCCCCCAATCGAAAACAATATGTGCGTACTTATGCACCTATTGTAGGCGCGACGCCGGGAGGTGACGTCCAGGAGCCGCCGTCGTTAAAGTGCGACGACGGGCGCGCTGGGTTCACGGGGGTAGCGGGCGCCGCCTGGTCCAGCCCTGCCTGAAGCAGCCGTTCAGTCATGGGGGAGTGGCAGAGGGCCAACCTCGAACGGGTGCACAGGAAACTCTTGGTCACCAGCTCTATTTCGCGAATCTAGACTAAGACTTGCTTACGGTGCCATCGTTTTTAGATAAAGATGTCTTTCTGTTCACTAGTGTTACGCGGGTCACAGAGAAGGAAGGACGCCGTAGCAATGACTGCAACAAAAGCACAACACGTATCCCGCTCCTCAATAGGTGCCCTGCTTGCCTCAAATTCGTCCTGGACCGAGCTGAAACGGGCCGCCGGAGAACTGCAGCAGATCCAGGTGAAGGACGGCTCCATACCTGATCCGGGGGACCATGACCGAGCCCTGTACGAGGTCGCCACCATCACGGCTTCACTCAGGGATTTGGCCCCTTCGTTCCCGCACGATGCGGAGTATCTGGCCCGGCTGGAAGTTGACTTCGAGCGGTGGGCTGCCTCCTCGTTCGGGGTCCCGGACTTCCTGGATTCCCTGCTCGCATTCCAGCCACAGCAGCACCGAATCGACGGACTGCCGCATCTGGTGGTCTTCCCTATGTATACGCAGAACGGCAGCCCGAACCGCTTCGTGGAGGCCGTGCTGTTCGAAGTTGTGTGGCCGGAGTTCATCGCTGAACTCGAAGGTACGGAGTATTCGAACCCGCTGTTCGTACCCATCCGCTTCATCGACTTCACACCCGGCTATGACACGAACTCGGCGGTGTTGTTTCCTGAGAGCGTAGCCGTCCGTGAAACGCCGCAGTTCACCTGGGGCGGTATTTTCGCGGATCGCGAGGCTGAGCGGTTCCGGCGGGTGGTGGCCGCAGCCAGCGACATCACGTCCCTCAGTCTCCCCGACGGAGCGCGGCGGCTGCTTGAAGATCCTCAGCTGGCCATGGAAACCTTCGTGATGTGGGATCTGATCCATGACAGGACGCACATGCGCGGGGATCTGCCATTTGATCCGTTCATGATCAAGCAGAGGATGCCGTACTTTCTCTACACCCTGGAAGAGCTGCGGTGCGATCTGACGGCATTCCGTGAATCCGTCCGTATCGAGAGGGACGAGAACGCGCCGCCGGAGGCGCGAAACCACGCGAAACTCGTCCAGTATGCCGTCATCTTCGACCGGATTTTCCGGTTCGCGATGACAGGAAACCGGGTCCGCAATTACGACGGCCTTGGCGGTCAGCTCCTTTTCGCCTGGATGCACCAGCACAAGGTGCTTCATTGGACGGACTCGAAACTGTCCATCGACTGGTCGGAAGCGCCCGAGGTCGTTATCGAACTCGGGAGGCGGATCGAGGAGCTGTACTGGCGGTCAATTGACCGCCCGAAAACCGCTCACTGGCTTGCGGCCTATGAATTCATCAGCGCCACAGTCACCCCGAACCCCGCATCCCTCTGGGCCAAGGGGCCCGAGGCGCTGGTCCTTGACGGCCCTCCTCGGGGCCTGACCGACCAGGTGCTTGATGACGAGTTCCCCCTTTCGATGTTCTACGAAGCACTGGAGAAAAAGATGAGAAACGTCATCGAATCCACGGCCGGAATCACCGGCGAGCCCAACGGCGGCAGCAGCTGCAAGGACGCGGCATGATGGCTCCCGACGGACCCAGGACCGTCATGGTGGCCGGCTCCACCAGCGAGGCCGGGACCGCCGTCGTATCGGCCCTCAGCGGCGCCGGATTCCGCGTCGCCGCCGTGGACCTGGACACTGAACGCGTGCAGAACCTCGCACAGTCCTGGCCCAACGTCACCGGCTACACCTGCAACCTCGCAGAACCCGCGGCCGTCCGGGAACTGGCATCCACGGTCCGCCGCGACCTTGGACCCCTCGATGGCCTCATCCACCTGGTGGGCGGCTGGCGCGGCGGCGACGGCATACCGGGGCAGGAGGACTCCGACTGGGACTTCCTGCACACCAGCGTCCTGACGACACTGCGAAACACCAGCCGCGCCTTCTACGACGACCTTGAAAAGTCCCCGGCGGGACGACTGGCCATCGTGTCTGCCCAGGCAGCTGCCAATCCCTCCGCAGGTGGTGCCGCCTACGCAGCGATCAAGGCCGCTTCCGAGGCCTGGACGCTGGCGGTGGCCGACGGCTTTCGCAGCTCACAATCCGGCAGCACGGACGACCGGCAACCGCAGCGGTCAGCTGCCGTGGTGTTCGTGGTCAAGGCCCTCGTCGACGACAAGATGAAGGCTTCCCAGCCCGACCGGAAATTCCCGGGATTCACCCATGTGAAGGATCTCGGAGCCGCTTCGGCCGCCCTGTTCAGCAGGTCCGCCGCCGAACTCAACGGTTCCCGCCTACCCCTGGTCTGATCTTCACCTATCCCGACCGGGAAGCAGGTAGGGAGATCCACCAAGCGCCAGTACAGGCGCGCCCGCACGCCGGCCTGCGTGCAGGCAGTCAGTCAGTCAGCAAACAATCCCATTCATGGGCCACACCAACCAAGAGGTAAACAATGTCGTTTTCTCCGTCCAAGAGGACAAAGGCACTGGCGAGTCTCGCCATCGGCCTTCTTTCTCTGACCGGTTGCACCAATGCATCACAGACCTCGGGGGGAGCTGCCCCGGGTTCCACTGGCTTTGATCCCGCCTCTGTGGTCAGGGACGATGCCCTCGCCGCTAGCGTCCCTGAGGCCATCAGGAGCAAGGGCACCCTCACGGTGGGTGCCGACACAACGTACGCACCTGCCGAATCCCTGGGCGGCGCCGATGGCCAGACCCCGGTGGGCTACAACGTGGATTTTGCTAAGGCCATCGGGGCGACCCTCGGCTTGAAGGTCCAGGTCCAGACGTCGGAATTCACGGGAATCCTGCCCGCTCTCGGCGCCAAGTACGATCTGGGAATCTCCTCCTTCACCATCAACGAGGAGCGGCTCAAGGCCGTCAACATGGTCAGCTACTTCAATGCCGGCACGTTGTGGGCCGTCCAGAAGGGCAACCCGAAGAATTTCAGCGTCGATGACATCTGCGGCAAATCCGTGGGGGTGCAGACCGGCACCACCCAGGAGGCCCCCGACGTCTCCGCCCGGTCCAAGGCCTGCACGGATGCCGGAAAGCCGGGCGTCAACGTCGTCACCTTGAAGACGCAGACAGATGTGACCACCCGTCTGGTGAACGGCAGCATCGACGCTATGGCCGCTGATTCCCCGATCATCGGCTATGCCCTCTCGCAGACCGGCGGCAAGCTGGAGGCCCTGGGCGATGTTTACGCTGCGGCACCGCAAGGTATCGCGGTCGCTAAGAGCGACACCGCACTGTCCGAGCTCATGAAAAACGTCATGAACAAACTCATCAGCGACGGGACCTACGGGAAAATCCTGGACACGTGGAGCAACACCAAGGGCGCCGTCACGAAGTCTGAAGTGAACCCGGCGGTAGACAATTGAGCACCCTCGCACCCACCGAAACCAGCGACCGCAGGACCGGTGCCGCGCACCGGAAACCGGAACTGATCAACGCCGTTCCGGTCCGCCATCCCGGCCGCTGGGCCGGCGCCGTCCTCATCCTGCTGTTCGCCGCGATGCTGGGCCAGAGCCTGGTCACCAATACCAATTTCCGCTGGGACATCGTCGGCACCTACTTCATGGACGTGCTTGTCATCCAGGGCATCGGCTGGACGCTGCTGCTGACAGTGCTCTCGATGGTGATCGCCATCGTGCTGGCCATTCTCCTGGCCTTCATGCGCCAGTCGGACAATCCCCTGTTCCGCGGCGTGAGCTGGACCTGGGTCTGGTTCTTCCGCGGCACACCGGTCTACACCCAGCTGGTGTTCTGGGGCCTCATTTCCGTTCTTTATCCCAAGATCGCCCTGGGGATTCCGTTCGGCCCGGAACTGTTCAGCTTCAGCACCCAGGACGTGATCACCGCCTTTATGGCAGCAATCCTGGGACTGGGGCTGAACGAGTCAGCCTATCTGGCCGAAATTTTCCGCGCTGGCCTGAAGTCCGTCGACTCCGGCCAGATGGAAGCCGCCGAGGCCCTGGGGATGCGCAAGTCAAAAATCATGTGGCGGATCATTCTGCCCCAGGCCATGCGCGTCATCGTGCCACCCACCGGCAATGAGGCCATCGGGATGCTCAAGACCACCTCGCTGGTGCTCGCGGTGCCATTCACCCTGGACCTGACCTTCGCAACCAACGGCATCGCCAACCGCAGCTACCTGCCCATTCCGTTGCTGATCGTGGCCGCCCTCTGGTACCTGGTGATCACCAGCATCCTGATGGTGGGCCAGTACTACGTTGAGCGCCACTTCGGAAAGGGCGTGGACAATCTCGTCCCTGCCCAGGTCAAGCCGACCCCGGCGGTCACCGCCGCCGAAGCACCCAAAGCACGCAAAGCACCCAAAGCAGAGGATGAGCTACCGTGACCATCACCAACGACGTCATGACGAAGGAGACCCTCGTCCGTATGGACGGGGTCCACAAGTACTTCGGAGAGCACCATGTGCTCCGCGGGATCGACATGACGGTCCGGCAGGGCGAGGTCGCCGTCCTCATCGGGCCGTCCGGGTCCGGGAAGTCCACGTTGCTGCGCTGCATCAACATGCTGGAAACCATCAGCGCCGGCCGGATCCACGTCCGCGAGGAACTGATCGGCTACCGCGAGACCCGCGGCCGGCTGCATGACCTGACCGTCAAAGAGATCGCCGCCCAGCGCAGGGAGATCGGCATGGTCTTCCAGCGCTTCAACCTCTTCCCGCACCGGACGGCGCTGCAGAACATCATCGAGGCGCCCACTCAGGTCAAGCGGCAATCCAAGGTGAAGGCCAGATCACGCGCGATGGAACTTCTGGACCGTGTCGGTCTCGGCAACCATGCCAACCACTATCCCGCGCAGCTCTCGGGCGGCCAGCAGCAGCGCGTGGCCATCGCCCGTGCACTGGCCATGGAACCGGAACTGATGCTCTTCGACGAGCCGACCTCGGCCCTGGACCCGGAACTCGTGGGCGAAGTGCTCAGCGTGATGAAGGACCTGGCCAAGTCCGGCATGACCATGATCGTGGTGACCCACGAGATCGGCTTCGCGCGCGAGGTCGGAGACACCCTGACGTTCATGGACGGCGGCGTCGTCGTCGAAAGCGGCAACCCGCGCGACATCATCGCCAACCCGCAGCAGGCCCGCACCCGGGAGTTCCTCTCCAAAGTTCTCTGACGGCTCAACCCAGGCGGTCCGGGCGTGATGTGCGAAGCGGATCATGCCCGGACCGTCGTCGACCAGGGCCGTGGGTCCGCGAGGCGGATGCGCAGTGCAGCGCCTCGGCGATGCGTCGCGCGGGTGTGCCGGCTACCTCTGGCTATGATCGAGCTATCTGGTTTCTGAGCTGAGGGGGACACCAACCGATGAGTGCCGTCACCGTTGCGCGAAACGTCCGCGTCGCAATCTGGACTATTTTGGCGGTCCTTGTCGCGGGGGGCCTGATCTGGTTCGCCGTGTTTACCGCGAACAAACCCGCCTCACCCGTGCCGCCGGCGTCCGCTGATTCCCAGGTGGCGCGGGAAGACAGTCACCGGCTCACCAGCCCACCGGCCGAAAAAGTCCAGCTGGTCGAGTTTCTGGACTTCGAATGCGAGGCCTGCCGCGCCGCCGAGCCTTTGGTGGCGGAGCTGAAGGAGGAGTACGGGGACCGGATCACGTTCATCCACCGCTACTTCCCGCTGACCGGACACCCGAACTCCGGCACCGCAGCGCTCGCTGTCGAAGCCGCCGCGCGCCAGGGGCACTACGAACCGATGGTCACGAAGCTTTTCGCGACCCAGACCGAATGGGGCGAAAAGCAGGACTCCCAGGCGGCCCTCTTCAGGACCTACGCTGTAGGCCTCGGCCTCGACATGGCCCGGTTCGATCAGGATGTTGCCGCAGAGGACACCAAGGAACGGATCCGCCGGGACATCTTGGACGGCAAAGCCCTGGGTGTGACCGGCACCCCGACGTTCTTCCTCAACGGCGAAAAACTCACTCTCAACACCGAAGCCCAGTTCCGGCAGCTGCTCGACGACGCCGTCAAGTAGCGCCGTCACGTAGCGGCCCCGACGTGGCGCCGGGCCTACGCCCGCAACTCCCGGTCAATCCGTTCCATGCGGGCCCGCACCAACTGGAAACGCGCGTCCATCCAATACCTGCCGCCAGGCGACCTGTGATTCTCCGGGCCGTGACAGCGGACACCAACCACCCGAACAAATTGTGCTGGTCTATCCCTGTCGAAGCAGCAGCACCCCGGCTGGATCCCCAGGGCGTCATGGAATCCTTCGCGTGCAGCACAGTGAGGTGTGACACCGGACTTCGGCCCGCGTCGACGGTAGCCAGACGTGGTTTTCCTGGTTAGCTCGCGGCCGGCAGTGCGTCAGGGATCCGGGGTTTGGTGTTTCCTATGAAGGTGAACTTGGCTTCGTCTCCGTCGCCGTCCACATCCACTACAACGATGTCGCCCTCGTGGATTTCGCCGAAGAGGATCTTTTCGGAGAGCTGGTTTTCGATTTCGCGCTGGATGGTGCGGCGCAGCGGGCGGGCACCCATGGCGGGATCGTAGCCGCGGGTTGCCAGGAGCACCTTGGCCGCGGTGGTGAGTTCGATGCCCATGTCCTTGTCCGCGAGGCGCTTCTCCAGCCGGCCCACGAACATGTCCACGATCTGGATGATCTCGTCCTGGGTGAGCTGCGGGAAGACGATGACGTCGTCCACGCGGTTCAGGAACTCGGGGCGGAAGTGCTGCTTGAGCTCCTCCGTGACGCGGGCGCGCATGCGGTTGTACCCGGTCTGCGTGTCTGTGCCGGACTGGAAGCCGGTGGCAACGCTCTTGGAGATGTCCCGGGTGCCGAGGTTGGTGGTCATGATGATCACGGTGTTCTTGAAGTCCACCACCCGGCCATGGCTATCGGTGAGGTGGCCGTCTTCCAGGATCTGCAGGAGGGAGTTGAAGAGGTCCGCGTGGGCCTTCTCGACTTCATCGAACAGGACTACGGAGAACGGGCGGCGGCGGACCTTTTCGGTCAGTTGCCCGCCCTCGTCGTAGCCGACGTAGCCAGGAGGGGCACCGAAGAGCCGTGAAACAGTGTGCTTCTCGGAGTACTCGGACATGTCCAGGCTGATCAGAGCGTCTTCGTCGGCGAAGAGGAACTCGGCGAGGGCCTTGGCGAGCTCGGTCTTGCCCACGCCAGTGGGGCCGGCGAAGATGAACGAGCCGCCGGGACGCTTGGGGTCCTTCAGGCCTGCACGGGTACGGCGGATTGCCCGCGAAACCGACCTAATCGCCTCGTCCTGGCCCACCACGCGCTGGTGCAGTTCGTCTTCCATCTTCAGCAGACGGCTGGATTCTTCCTCCGTCAGCTTGAAGACCGGGATGCCGGTGGCGTTCGCCAGCACCTCGGCGATGAGATCCTCATCCACTTCGGAGATGTCGTCCAGGCCGCCGGTCTTCCAGTGGCGTTCCTTCTCCGAGCGCTCGGTGATGAGCTTCTGCTCCTTGTCGCGAAGCGAAGCGGCCCCCTCGTAGTCCCCGGCGTCAATCGCGGACTCCTTTTCCTCTTTGACGACGGCAATCTTTTCGGCGAGGGCCTTCAGCTCCGGCGGAGCGGTCATCCGGCGGATACGCAGGCGGGCGCCGGCTTCATCGATCAGGTCGATCGCCTTGTCCGGCAGGAAGCGGTCCGAGACGTAACGCTCGGAGAGGTGCGCGGCGGCGGCCAGCGCGCCATCGGTGATGGTGACGCGGTGGTGCGCCTCATAGCGGTCACGCAGGCCCTTGAGAATCTCGATAGTGTGGGCCACGCCGGGTTCCTGAACCTGGATCGGCTGGAAGCGGCGCTCCAGGGCTGCGTCCCTTTCGATGTACTTGCGGTATTCATCCAAGGTGGTGGCACCGATGGTCTGCAGCTCACCGCGGGCCAGCAACGGCTTCAGGATCGAAGCCGCATCGATCGCACCTTCGGCGGCACCGGCACCCACAAGCGTGTGGATTTCGTCGATGAACAGGATGATGTCCCCGCGGGTGCGGATTTCCTTGAGGACCTTCTTCAGGCGCTCTTCGAAGTCACCGCGGTACCGGGAGCCGGCAACGACGGATCCCAGGTCAAGGGTATAGATCTGCTTGTCCCTGATGGTCTCCGGGACGTCGCCGCGCACAATCGCCTGGGCCAGGCCCTCGACGACGGCGGTCTTGCCCACACCGGGCTCGCCAATCAGCACCGGGTTGTTCTTGGTGCGGCGGGACAGGACCTGCATCACGCGTTCGATTTCTTGTTCGCGGCCGATCACCGGGTCAAGCTTGTTCTCGCGCGCAGCCTGGGTCAGGTTGCGGCCGAACTGGTCCAGCACCACGGAACCGGCAGGAGTGCCTTCCGCCTGGCTCGGAGCGACGCCGGCGCCTGTCGCCTCCTTGCCCTGGTAGCCGGAGAGCAACTGGATGACCTGCTGGCGGACCCGGCTGAGGTCGGCGCCGAGCTTCACCAGGACCTGCGCGGCAACCCCCTCACCCTCACGGACGAGGCCGAGCAGGATGTGCTCGGTGCCGATGTAGTTGTGGCCCAGCTGCAGGGCTTCACGGAGTGCGAGCTCCAGCACTTTCTTGGCGCGCGGCGTGAAGGGGATGTGGCCGGACGGGGCCTGCTGGCCCTGGCCGATGATCTCCTGTACCTGCTCGCGGACGCCGTCGAGCGAAATGCTCAAAGACTCAAGAGCCTTGGCGGCAACGCCCTCGCCCTCATGGATCAGACCCAAGAGGATGTGTTCGGTACCAATGTAATTGTGGTTGAGCATGCGTGCCTCTTCCTGGGCAAGCACAACTACTCGACGGGCACGGTCCGTAAATCGCTCAAACATTTCGCCACACTCCTGGCTGCCTCTACCTTGATGCTACGTCGCCGCGGGCCCTCGTGGGGTTGTTCGCCGAGAGGCAGGATAAAGAGAGCCGGGTTCCCGTGACTTTCCCATGTAAGCGGCAGGGTTTCGCACCGCTATCCGCCACGTCACCGCGTGTCACCGTGTGGGCGCAGAGGCACCCGCACTACATAGTGCGGCGCACCCCCGTATCCCTGACGCCGGTCGCCGGTTGCCGCCGCAGTCGCTGCGGGGCTCATCGCCACCGCCGGTCTCCACCTCTGGCGGCGCAACGCCATCGTGAGCGTCCTCGGCGGAACCGCCGTCCACGTAGCACTGGCATCCACGCTCCCTGCCTTGCACGCGGCCCAGAATCCGGCTAACCTGTGAGACGTGTCACGGACAAAATGACACATGCTTTTGATCTGCGGCGGGAGAGTCCTGCCGGTACGTTCAGCAGGCGCCGTAGGAGCAAATCCTCTCCGGGAATCTCTCAGGCCCACGTACCGCCGCGGTTAGGCAACTCTGGAAAGTAGTCCGGCAACGGGCTCACCGACGGTGCAAGCGTCACCCTGCGGCAAGCAGGTGGGCGCGGAAACTCTCAGGTCCAATACAGAGCGGGGAGGAACCCGAATCAATGTGGCGTACCCAGCGCGCCACCTGAATTATGGAGTTCCTTCATGACCATCCAGTCGTCCCCTTCCACCTTTGCCGATCGGCATATTGGTGCCCGCCGCCAGGCCGATATCGACTCCATGCTCAAGGCCGTTGGCTATGACAGCGTTGACGGCCTCGTGGACGTTGCCGTCCCCGACTCCATCCGCCAGGCCAAGCCGCTGGCCCTCAAGGACGCCCTGAGTGAGGTTGAGGTCCTTGCCGAGCTGCGGAAGCTCGCGGCGAAGAACAAGACTGCCGTGCAGATGATCGGCCAGGGCTACTACGACACGGTCACGCCTGCGGTGATCCGGCGGAACATCCTCGAGGCCCCGGCCTGGTACACCGCGTACACCCCGTACCAGCCCGAAATTTCCCAGGGCCGGCTCGAAGCGCTCCTGAACTTCCAGACCATGGTCCAGGACCTGGTGGGCCTGCCCATCGCGAACGCGTCGCTGCTCGATGAAGCCACCGCCGTCGCCGAGGCCGTGCTGATGATGCGCCGCGCCAACAAGACCAAGGAGGCCCGGGACGGCAAGACCGTCCTCGATGCCGACTGCCTGCCGCAGACCATCGCGATTGTGAAGGGCCGCGCCGAGGCCCTCGGGTTCGAGGTGGAGGTCGCCGACCTGTCCCAGGGCCTGCCCGACGGCGTTATCAACGGTGTTGTGCTGCAGCAGCCGGGTGTTTCCGGCCGGGTCTTCAACCACGCCGACGTCATCAAGGAAGCCAAGGAACGCGGCGCCCTGGTCACGGTCGCCGCTGACCTGCTGGCGCTGACGCTGATCACACCTCCCGGGGAGCAGGGCGCGGACATCGCCGTCGGCTCCACCCAGCGCTTTGGTGTGCCGCTGTTCTTCGGCGGCCCGCACGCCGCGTACATGGCCGTAGCCAAGGGTCTCGAGCGGTCCATGCCCGGCCGCCTCGTCGGCGTCTCCAAGGACGACGCCGGGACCCCCGCGTACCGCCTGGCGCTGCAGACCCGTGAGCAGCACATCCGCCGCGAGAAGGCCACGTCCAACATCTGCACCGCGCAGGCGCTGCTGGCCATCGTTTCCTCGTTCTACGCCGTCTACCACGGCCCCGACGGCCTGAAGGCAATCGCCGAGCGCGTCCACAACAACGCCCGCACCCTGGCAACCACGCTGAAGATCGCCGGCCGCGAACTGGTCACCGGGACCTTCTTCGACACCGTCACCGTCCGCGTCCCGGGCAAGGCCGCCAAGGTCATCGCCGCCGCCGAAGCACGCGGCATCAACCTGCGCCACATCGACGAGGACACCATCGGCGTCTCAGCCGATGAAACCACGACGACGGATGTCCTCTCCGCCATCGCCGTCGCCTTCGGTGCCGGTCCGGTTGTGGACGCGAAGGGCTTTGAACTGCCCGAGTCCGTGCTCCGCACGTCCGAATACCTGCAGCACCCGGTGTTCAACACGCACCGTTCCGAAACCCAGCTGCTGCGCTACATCCGCAGGCTGAGCGACCGGGACCTCGCCCTGGACCGGACCATGATCCCGCTGGGTTCGTGCACCATGAAGCTGAACGCCACCGCCGAGATGGAGGCCATTTCCTGGCCGGAGTTCGCCTCGATCCACCCGTTCGCCCCGGATTCCCAGACCGTGGGCTGGCGCGAACTCATCGGCGGGCTGGAAGCTGACCTCGCGGAAATCACCGGGTACGACCAGGTCTCCCTGCAGCCGAACGCCGGGTCCCAGGGCGAGCTCGCCGGCCTGCTGGCGATCCGCGGCTACCACCTGTCCCGCGGCGATGCCCAGCGCACGGTCTGCCTGATCCCGGCCTCGGCCCACGGCACCAACGCCGCCTCGGCTGTCCTGGCCGGCATGAAGGTCGTTGTGGTCGCCACCGCCGCGGACGGAAGCATCGACCACGCTGACCTGAACGCCAAGATCGAGGCGAACAAGGACGTCCTCTCGGCGATCATGATCACCTACCCCTCCACGCACGGGGTCTACGACGCCGACGTCACCGAAATCTGCGACGCCGTGCACGCGGCCGGCGGCCAGGTCTACGTGGACGGCGCCAACCTCAACGCCCTCGTGGGTCTCGCGCAGCCGGGCAAGTTCGGCGGCGACGTCTCGCACCTGAACCTGCACAAGACCTTCTGCATCCCGCACGGCGGCGGCGGACCCGGCGTTGGCCCGGTCGCGGCCAAGGCCCACCTGGCACCGTTCATGCCCGGTGATGCCAACAAGGCAGCGCACGAAGCGGGCCACGGCGTGGCCATCTCGGCGTCCAACTACGGTTCCGCCGGTGTCCTGCCGATCTCCTGGGCCTACGTGAAGCTCATGGGCGCCGAGGGCCTGACCGAGGCCACGAAGTCGGCGCTCCTCGCGGCCAACTATGTCGCGGCCCGCCTGAACGAGTACTTCCCCGTCCTCTACACCGGCGAAGGCGGACTCGTGGCGCACGAGTGCATCCTGGACCTGCGTGAGCTGACGGCCAGGACCGGCGTCACCGCGGAAGACGTGGCCAAGCGCCTCATCGACTACGGTTTCCATGCTCCCACCCTCGCGTTCCCCGTTGCCGGCACGCTGATGGTGGAGCCCACAGAGTCCGAGGACCTCGTGGAGATCGACCGGTTCATCGACGCGATGATCACCATCCGCAAGGAAATCGACCAGGTGGCCAACGGCGACTTCATCGTGGAGAACAGCCCGCTGCGCCACGCACCCCACACCGCGTCCGCCGTCGTATCTTCCGACTGGACCCGCGAATACCCGCGCGAGCAGGCCGCGTTCCCCCTCGCGTCCCTTAAGCAGGACAAGTACTTCCCGCCCGTCGGCCGCATCGACGGCGCCGGCGGAGACCGCAACCTGATCTGCTCCTGCCCGCCCATCGAAGAATTCGCGAACTAGTTTCGTATGAAAGGCTTTAACAATGACTGAGAACTACACCGCTCTCTACGAAGAGCACAAGAAACTCGGCGCTTCCTTCACCGATTTCGGTGGCTGGCAGATGCCCCTGAAGTACAGCTCCGAGCTGGCCGAGCACCACGCGGTGCGCAAGGCTGCCGGCCTGTTCGACCTCTCCCACATGGGCGAAGTCTGGGTCTCCGGCCTGGAAGCCGGCGCGTTCCTGGACTACGCGCTGGTGGGCAAGCTCTCCGCCATCGCGGACGGCAAGGCCAAGTACTCGCTCATCTGCAACGCCGACGGCGGCATCATCGATGACCTCATCGTGTACCGCTTCAGCGACGAGAAGTACCTCGTGGTCCCCAACGCGGGCAACGCCCCCACCGTCGCCGTCGCCCTGGCCGAACGCGCCACGGCGTTCAACGTGAAGGTGGAGGACGCCTCCGCCATCACGTCGCTGATTGCGGTCCAGGGCCCCAAGGCCGAGGCCATCCTGCTCAAGCTGACCGCTGAGGCCCAGCACGCGCTCGTCACCGACCTGAAGTACTACGCGTTCAACGAGCTCACCGTGGCCGGCCACAACGTCATCCTGGCGCGCACCGGCTACACCGGCGAGGACGGCTTCGAGCTCTTCGTAGCGAACGACGGCGCCGCCTCCCTGTGGGCGTCCGTCGCCGAAGCAGGGGCTGAGTTCGGCATCGTTCCGTGCGGCCTCGCCTCACGCGATTCGCTCCGCCTTGAAGCCGGCATGCCGCTCTACGGCAACGAACTCTCCCTCGAACGGTCACCGTTCGACGCCGGCCTGGGTGGCGTTGTGGCGCTCAAGAGCAAGGAAGGCGACTTCGTGGGCCGCTCCGCCCTGGAAGCTGCCAAGGAAGCCGGATCAAAGCGTAAGCTTGTGGGCTTGAAGGGACTCGGACGTCGCGCCGGCCGCGGGCACTACCCGGTGCTCAAGGACGGCGCCGTGGTTGGCGAAGTCACCTCCGGCCAGCCCAGCCCCACCCTCGGCTACCCGGTGGCGATGGCCTATGTCGACGTCGAGCATGCCGAGATTGGCACCGCCCTGGACATCGACCTGCGCGGCAAGGCAGAGCCTTTCGAGGTTGTCGCCCTGCCGTTCTACAAGCGCCAGAAGTAGCCCAGTCGCTCTCTCACTTAATGCGGTGTTTGGGCCAACGCTCTCTCACTTTTGACTTCGAAACGTAAGGAACACACATGGCTAAGGTTGCCGCTGAACTGAAGTACTCCGCCGAGCACGAGTGGATCGCGCTTGATGGCTCTGGTCCGTCCGTTGTTGGCGTGTCCGCTGTTGCCGCTGAGGCGCTGGGCGACATCGTCTACGTGGATCTGCCCGAGGTTGGCTCCACGGTGACCGCGGGGGAGACCTGCGGCGAGATCGAGTCCACCAAGTCCGTTTCTGACCTGTACTCCCCGGTGACGGGCGAGGTCACGGAAATCAACGAAGACGCCGTCGGCGATCCTGCGCTGATCAACTCCGATCCGTACGGTGCCGGCTGGCTCTTCAAGGTGACCGTCGAGTCCGAGGGCCCGCTGCTGTCCGCTCGGGAATACGCGGAAGTAAACGGTGGCGAACTGTGATCGCCGCTGCCGCGGACGCGGGCACAATCAGAGTCTTTGAGCAAGTAGTTTCCGCGAGCCTGGACACCGACCTGTCGGTGCTGGACCCCGAGATCGCCGTCAAGATCGACGACGAACTGCGCCGCCAGCGCAACGGCCTGGAAATGATCGCCTCCGAGAACCACACAGCTGTTGCCGTGATGCAGGCGCAGGGCTCGGTCCTGACCAACAAGTACGCCGAGGGCTACCCGGGCAAGCGCTACTACGGCGGCTGCGAGCACGTGGACGTCATCGAGCAGCTGGCCATCGACCGGGTCAAGGCCCTGTTCGGCGCCGAATTCGCCAACGTGCAGCCGCACTCCGGCGCCCAGGCCAACGCCTCGGTCATGCACGCGCTGATCAAGCCGGGCGATACCATCATGGGCCTGAACCTGGCCCACGGCGGCCACCTGACCCACGGCATGAAGATCAACTTTTCCGGCAAGCTCTACAACGTGGTCCCGTACCAGGTCCGCGAAGACACCCACACCATTGACATGGCCGAGGTGGAGCGCCTGGCGCTGGAGCACAAGCCGCAGCTGATCGTCGCCGGCTGGTCAGCCTACGCCCGCCAGCTGGACTTCGCCGAGTTCCGCCGGATCGCCGATCTGGTGGGTGCCTTCCTGATGGTGGACATGGCGCACTTCGCCGGTCTGGTGGCAGCTGGCCTGCACCCCAGCCCGGTGCCGCACGCCCACGTCACCACCTCCACCACGCACAAGACCCTCGCCGGTCCGCGCGGAGGCATCATCCTCTCCAACGACCCCGCGATCGCCAAGAAGATCAACTCGGCTGTCTTCCCCGGACAGCAGGGCGGCCCGCTGGAGCACGTCATCGCCGGCAAGGCAGTGGCCTTCAAGATCGCAGCAACGCCGGAGTTCAAGGAACGCCAGGAGCGCGTCCTCGCCGGCGCCAGCATCCTGGCCGACCGCCTGGTCCAGCCGGACGTCACCGCCAAGGGCATCAACGTGATCTCCGGCGGCACCGACGTGCACCTGGTCCTGGTTGACCTGCGCAACTGCGAGTTGAACGGCCAGCAGGCCGAGGACCGCCTCGCCGCGATTGACATCACCGTCAACCGCAACGCCGTGCCGTTCGACCCGCGCCCTCCGATGGTCACTTCCGGCCTCCGGATCGGCACCCCCGCGCTGGCCACCCGTGGTTTCGGCGAGGCAGCCTTCCGTGAAGTCGCGGACATCATCGCCGAGGCATTGATTGCCGACGCCGACGCGGACCTTTCGGATCTGCGTCACCGGGTCGAGGCTCTCGCCGCCGCCCACCCGCTGTACCCGGGGCTCTAATCGCCTCCGGGGCCGGCGGACCGGACTTTTCACGCGTGCTGCTCGTTCCTCGCTTTGACGCACGCTTTCGAAAAGCCCGGCTCCGCCGGCCCCTCGTGCAGCACCGTGTTCGGCGGCCGCACATCTCTGAAGAATTAGTTAGTTAGGAAACGCACATGGCCGTTGGAGTCTTTGATTTGTTCTCCGTCGGGATCGGGCCGTCGAGCTCTCACACTGTGGGGCCGATGCGCGCTGCCGCAGTGTTTGCCGAGGAGCTCAAGGGCTCCGGCAGCCTGGACAAGGTGGCCGGGCTGCGGGTGGACCTCTACGGGTCGCTGGCGGCAACCGGCCATGGCCACGGCACCATGACGGCCATCCTGCTGGGCCTGGAGGGTTTCCATCCCGAGAAGATCCTGCCGGCCGAGGTGGAGGAGCGGCTTGCCGCGATCGCCGAAACCGGCACCCTCCAGCTCGCCGGTTCCGTACCCCTGCCGTACGGCGTCAAGGATATTGTCCTGCGTCCGCTCACTGTCCTGCCGCGGCACACCAACGGCATGACCTTCACCGTCACTGATGAGGCAGGCGAAGTCCTCCACAAGGCCACATTCTTCTCCGTCGGCGGCGGCTTCATTGTCCGCGAAGGCGAAGAGGACGCGGCCCTGAAGGAACTGGACGAGTCCAAGAAGGAACTGCCGCTGCCGTTCCGCACCGCCGCGGAGCTGCTGGGCCGGTGCCAGTCCAAGGGCCTGTCCATCGGCGATGTCATGTTCGTCAACGAGCTTGCCTCCCGGTCCGAACAGGAAATCCGCGAAGGCCTGCTGCACATCTACTCCGTCATGGAGGAGTGTGTGGCAACCAGCCTCAAGCGCGAGGGCCTGCTGCCCGGCGGACTGAAGGTCCGCCGTCGTGCTCCGGACTGGCATGAGCGGCTCGAAAAGGAGGACAAGGACCGGGACCCGAAGTACTGGCAGGAATGGGTGAACCTCATCGCCCTGGCAGTGAACGAGGAAAACGCGTCCGGCGGCCGGGTGGTCACGGCACCCACCAACGGCGCCGCCGGGATCATCCCGGCAGTCCTTTATTACGCACTGCATTTCGCACCCGGCATGGACAAGGCCACGCAGGAAGACCGCGACGACGTTGTGGTCAAGTTCCTGCTCACGGCCGGTGCCATCGGGGTGCTGTACAAGGAGCAGGCGTCCATTTCGGGTGCCGAGGTGGGCTGCCAGGGCGAGGTGGGATCGGCGTCGTCCATGGCGGCCGGCGCCCTCGCCGAGGTGCTGGGCGGCACACCCCAGCAGGTGGAGAACGCGGCGGAGATCGCGATGGAACACAACCTGGGCCTGACGTGCGATCCGATCGGCGGGCTGGTCCAGGTGCCGTGCATCGAACGGAACGCGATCGCGGCGGCGAAGGCCATCAACGCCGCGAAGATGGCGCTCTGGGGCGACGGAACGCACCGCGTTTCCCTGGACGAGGTGATCGTGACCATGCGCGAGACCGGCAGGGACATGAGCTCCAAGTACAAGGAAACAGCCATGGGCGGCCTCGCCGTCAACGTAGTGGAATGCTAAGGGAAGAGAACTGATGACACTGGCACCAGAAGGCCGGAAGCTGCTGCGCGTTGAGCAGCGCAACTCTGCAGTACCCGTGGAGCGGAAGCCGGAGTGGATCAAGGCGAAGGTCCAGATGGGTCCGGAGTATGTCCAGCTCAAGAACCTGGTCAAGAAGGAAGGCCTGCACACGGTGTGTGAGGAGGCCGGCTGCCCGAACATTTTCGAGTGCTGGGAAGACAAGGAAGCCACGTTCCTGATCGGCGGGTCCGAATGCACCCGGCGCTGTGATTTCTGCCAGATCGACACGGGCAAGCCCTCCCCGGTGGACATGTTCGAGCCCACGAAGGTGGCCCGCTCGGTCCTGGCCATGCAGCTGCGCTACGCCACCGTGACCGGGGTGGCCCGTGATGACCTGGCCGATGAGGGTGTCTGGCTGTACGCCGAGACGGTCCGGAAGATCCACGAGCTGAACCCGGGAACCGGCGTCGAACTGCTGATCCCTGACTTCTCCGGCAAGCCCGAACACATCGCGGCGATCTGCGATTCCAAGCCCGAGGTCTTCGCGCACAACGTCGAGACCGTGCCCCGGATCTTCAAGCGCATCCGTCCCGCGTTCCGGTACGACCGGTCCCTGGATGTCATCACCCAGGGCCGCAAGCTGGGCATGGTGACCAAGTCCAACCTGATCCTGGGCATGGGCGAGACCCGCGAGGAGATCTCCGAGGCGCTGCGGGACCTGCACGAGGCAGGGTGTGACCTGATCACCATCACCCAGTACCTGCGCCCCTCCGAGCGGCACCTGCCGGTGGACCGCTGGGTCAAGCCGCAGGAGTTCGTGGACCTGCAGGACGAGGCCAACGAGATCGGCTTCCTCGGCGTCATGAGCGGGCCGCTGGTCCGTTCCTCCTACCGGGCCGGCCGGCTCTGGGCCACCGCGATGCGCAAGAAGGGCTGGGAAATCCCCGCCGAACTCGCCCACATCGAGTCCTCCGGCAGCACCCGCCAGGAAGCCAGCTCACTCCTGGCCGCACAGGCCAGCTGAGCCCTCCGGTATTCAGAACCGATATCAGGAAAGGACCGAAGATGTTCCCTACAAGAATCGAAATCATCCCCTCAACCGGGATCGTTGAGCAGGTCCAGGCCCTGGTTCCGCTGACCACCACGCTGACCATGACGTGCCTGCCGCACCACGGCATCGAGCGGACCATGCGCGCGTCGGTGGAGCTGAGCACGCTCGGCTACACCGTCATCCCGCACCTGGCCGCTCGCAGCATCCACGACCGGGCCGAGCTGACCCGGATCATGCGGGAGTGCGACGGTGCCGGCATCGGCGAGGTGTTTGTGATCGGCGGGGACCGGAAGCAGCCCGCCGGACCGTACGAGTCAGCCCTCCCGCTGCTCGAGGATATCGCCCAGTACACCGGCGGCCGGATGCGCGCCGGCGTGGCAGGCTACCCGGAAGGCCACCCGACGGTGGCGGCCCTGGACCTGCTGGACGCGCTGCAGGACAAGCAGCACCTGGCCACGCACGTGGTCACCCAGATGTGCTTCGACGCGCCCAAAATCCTCGACTACGCGGCGCTCCTGCGCCGCGAAGGCGTGGACCTGCCCGTCTGGGCGGGCGTGGCGGGGTCCGTCCCGCGGACCAAGCTGCTGGCACTCGCCACGCAGATCGGCGTCGGAAGTTCCCTGAAGTTCCTCAGCAGCAAAGGAACTTTGGCGCGGAAGCTGCTCAGCGGCGACCGCTACTCACCCCACACCCTGGTGGCCGGGCTCGAAAGCCAGCCCGGCATCGCAGGGATCCACCTTTACAGCTTCAACAACCTCGATGCGGTCCCCAACGACGCGGGCCTCGCATCATCCCCAACGGCACTCCAGCCAGCATTGATTCGAGGAGCAGCACGTGAGCAGTAAAACCACCGTTTCCCCCCAAACACCCCACCTTGAACGCCAGCTCAGCAACAGGCACATCCAGCTGATCGCCATTGGCGGCGCCATCGGCACTGGCCTGTTCATGGGCTCCGGCAAGACCATCTCGGCCGCCGGACCGTCCGTCATTTTCGTCTACATGATCATCGGCTTCATGCTGTTCTTCGTCATGCGGGCCATGGGCGAACTGCTGCTGTCCAACCTGCACTACAAGTCCTTCAGCGACTTCGCCGCCGACCTGCTGGGCCCTTGGGCCGGCTTCTTCACCGGCTGGACCTACTGGTTCTGCTGGGTGATCACCGGCATCGCGGACGTCATCGCCATCGCCGGCTACTCCAAGGAACTCTGGCCGTCACTGCCGCTATGGATCCCGGGCCTGGCCACCGTGGCCATCCTCCTGCTCCTGAACCTCGCCACCGTACGGGCGTTCGGGGAGACCGAGTTCTGGTTCGCGCTGATCAAGATCATCGCCATCGCCGCGCTCATCATTGTGGGTCTGTTTATGATCTTCAGCGGTTTCCAGTCCGACGCCGGCCCGGCCACGTTCACCAACCTGTGGAGCCACGGCGGGATGTTCCCGAACGAATTCATGGGCTTTGTAGCCGGCTTCCAGATCGCCGTGTTCGCGTTTGTGGGTATTGAACTCGTGGGCACCACCGCCGCCGAGGCCAAGGACCCGGAGAAGAACCTGCCCAAGGCCATCAACTCCATCCCCATCCGCGTCCTGCTCTTCTACGTGGGCGCCCTCATCATCCTCATGTCGGTCACCCCCTGGACCCAGTTCCAGGCCGGCCACAGCCCGTTCATCGCCATGTTCTCCCTGGCCGGCCTCGGCGCCGCAGCCACCGTGGTGAACCTGGTGGTGCTCAGCTCGGCCATGTCCTCGGCCAACTCCGGCATCTACTCCACCTCCCGCATGGTCTACGGCCTGGCCCAGGAGGGCGACGCCCCCACCCTGTTCAGCCGCCTGTCCGCCCGCAAGGTCCCGCAGAACGCCCTGTTCCTCTCCTGCATCCTGCTGCTCTCCGGCGTCATCCTGATGTACGCGGGCTCGGACATCGGCAAGGCCTTCGACATGGTCACCACCGTGTCCGCCGTCTGCTTCGTCTTCGTCTGGTCCATCATCCTGGCCAGCTACCTGAAGTTCCGTTCACGCCGTCCGCACCTGCACGAGTCATCCAAGTACAAAATGCCCGGCGGCATCCCCATGGTCTGGGTGGTCTTCGCGTTCTTCGCCTTCGTCCTGTGGGCACTGACCACGCAGCCGGACACGCTGGTGGCGCTGCTGGTCACCCCCATCTGGTTCGTCCTGCTGGGCGTCGCCTGGGTCATCCTGCGCAAGCGCCCGTCCCACCTGGCCCGCTACGCGGAGTTCCAGAAGGACCTCGCCGGCGAGAAGGAAGTGGCCGAGGAGAAGGCCGCCGCCGACGCTGAGCTGGCCGACGCGAAGGCATCACGGGAGAACTAAGTGGCAACCGAACATGTTCTGACCGTCAACTGCGCCGAGTCCCCGGGGATTGTCCACGCGATCACCGGGTACCTGCTGGATCACGACTGCGACATCATCGACACCAAGCACTTCGGTGACCGCCAGGCCCAGCAGTTCTTTATGCGGGTGCATTTCGCAGCCGGCAAGCAGCCGTTGACCACAGAGGACCTGCGCCGGGATTTCGAGCCCTTGGCCGCTGAGTGGGCCATGAACTGGCAGCTGGAGCCGCACGGCCGCAAGCGCCGTGTGCTGGTGATGGTGTCCAAGTTCGGGCACTGCCTCAACGACCTGCTGTTCCGGGCCTGCACGGGCGATCTGCCGGTGGAAATCGTGGCCGTGGTCTCCAACCACACGGACCATGAGGACCTGGTGAAGTGGCACGGCATCCCGTTCTTCCACCTCCCGGTCACCCAGGAGACCAAGCCGGCGCAGGAGGCGCGCCTGCTGCAGCTCGTGGATGAATACGATGTGGAACTGGTGGTCCTGGCCCGCTACATGCAGGTCCTCAGCGACGAGCTGTCGGCCCGGCTGACGGGCCGGACCATCAATATCCACCACTCGTTCCTGCCCAGCTTCAAGGGCGCCAAGCCGTACCACCAGGCCTACGACCGTGGCGTCAAGACCGTGGGCGCCACGGCGCACTACGTCAACGCGGAGCTGGACGAGGGGCCGATCATCGCCCAGCAGGTCATCGACGTGGACCACACGTACACGGCGGACGACCTGGTGCGCGTGGGCCGCGACGCTGAGTGCAAGGCGCTGAGCAACGCGGTCCGGTGGCACTGTGAAGGCCGGGTAATGCTCGACGGCGGGCGCACAGTGGTTCTGCGCTGACCCGCGCTGGGTGCGCAACAGTCGTGGCGCCCTCAACGCTCGACGGCGGCCGCTGCGTCAGGCGCGCTGCTGGAAGTGTGTGGGCGGAACCCCGCCCGGGAGCGGGCGCAGCATCGCTTCGGCGGCGTCGCGGATGGTCAGGTTCCGATGGCTCGATGCGAGCGTGAGCATCTGCAACGCCTCCTCATAGGAGCACCCGTTCTGGCCCATGATCACACCGCAGGCCACGTTGACCGCAGTGCGGCTGGCCATGGCTGCGCGGAGGTCCGCGGATTGGGCCAGGCCAGCCCGGACCTGCAGTGCCAGGACCAGGCTCGTGGCCGCCACGTCGGAGAACGCCAGCGCCTGGCTGGCGACAACCGGGGTGAACACGTTCGTTTCCGCCGAATACATCGTCAGTGCGGCCCGGTAGCCGCGTTCCAGCCGCAATGGCACGGCGACGGCGGAGCGGAAGCCGGCTGACCTGAGACTGGCCGGGTACTCGTCCCAGCGCCTGTCCAGGCAGTGATCATTGAGAATGATGGTCAGGCGGCCGCCGAGTGCCCGCGAGGTGGGACCCCGTCCGGCGAGCTGGTCCCACCGGGAAAGGCCGCCGGCGGCGTCGGTGGTTGCCGCTGTGAAGGGCGTCCCGTCCGGCCGCACGAGCGTCACCGTGCTCTCCACGGGGTGGCCGGCAATCTCGCTCACGGCGGACGCCGCAATCCGGGCCAGTGCGCACGCTGATGCCGCTTCCGAGTGTCCGCGGATATCCAGCAGGACCCCCGAGACGCGCCAGTCCACCTGTTGATCGATCATCATGCCCAGCCCCCATGTGTCGGTACGTCCTCATCGTAAAAGGCCCTGACGGGATGGCACACGAGTAGTGAGTACTCGCTTTTTTTCCAGGGCGGGCAAGTAGCCATCAGGCCCGGGTTTCGTGGGTGACGCCGTCGGTGAGGATAGGCTGGGGCGATGACGTTGGGGGACGCGGGGGATCCGCTTGTGCACACCAGAGACTTCCGGAGCAACGAACGCGCTGCCAGGTGAGCCCGTTCAGTGTCGTTCCGGTCGTCGTAGGCGCTCTCTGGCTGGTGCACGCTTTCCTTGCCATCACCGGCAGCCGGGCGTACGGCTGGACCCGCTGGATTCTTCTAGCCGGCCTGCCTCTGTGGGCTGTGATGCTGGCCGTGACGGGCGGCATGGTGGGGTTCGCGGTCGCGTTGATCACCGTCCTGACTTGGCTTGGCGTTGGCTTCCTGGAGGTCTTCCTGGTCATGGGGACCACGGTCTATAGGGATGCCAAGACTCGAAAGGGATCGGACGAATCTGCTAAGGCTGAAGCACTGTGATGCTCTCCGAAGCCAGCGACATTGGCCTGGCACTGATCATCGGTGTCGGTCTGCTCTGGGTGGTGAACTTCTGTCTCCGGCTTGCCGGCCACCGCCTGTACTGGCTCACTTTCTGGACCCTGTTCATCGGGTTGCCGGTGCTGGCTATTCGCTGGTTCTCGACACCCGTGCGAACAGACCAGGGAAAAAACTTCGGTGACGGTATACGCAGCGAATGGGGACTGGGAGCCATCGCCGTGGTTCTGTGGGCGGCTGTGATGATCCTGGAACTCATCGTCTTCATCGCCCTTAAGATCCGGGACCACCGGCGGGCCAGTGCCCTACAAGGCGCTGCCCGAGGCGAAGACCAATGACTCAGCCGGTAAGAGTGGTGCTCACCGCACCCGCCTTTATCAAAGGCTGGCTGATCGCAACCACGCTCTGGGTCGGCGACCTGTTTCTCCTGGTCGCATTCGGGTACGGGGTGCCCACGCTGCTCTCGGGCACTGATGCCGGACATCTCCAGCCTGGCCGCCGCTGCCGCGGTGCCCTACCTGGCACTCTTTCTGTTCTTCGCAGTCCTCACAGCTGCCATGGCTTCTGACTACGTGAAAGTGGAAGCTCCTGGCGGTCCGTGGGTCCTCATCACCCAGGACCCATTCGACGGCGACAGCGTGGACATTTACACCCGGCACGATGACACCCACTTCAGGTGGAGCCGCAGCGCCCCTGAGCTCGCCGGATGGCCTCGGGTGGAGGACCAGAACTGCAGTCTGGGCGCCATCGGCGACGAGCTTCCGTTGACGTGCAGATTCGGCGCCGTGGTCATCAGTCAGGGCAGGTGACCGTGCTCGCGTACACCTATTTTGCGAGGCCATCTCAAATACCGCGCGTCTGAGGGCCGCTTCGTGGACCCCTATCTGCCAGGTGATAGTTAGAAGGTTGGGGAGCGGCGAGGGCCGGGCCTGGATTGGGAAAATCCCAATCTAGGATAGAATTGATCTATGGAATCCGTAGGAGCGCGCATCCGTCAGCGCATTGCTGAACTGAACCTCGGCCTGCCGGAAAAGGACATTGCCGCTTCTGTAGGAATGACTCCTGACGTCCTTTCCCGGTCCTTGAACGGGAAGCGGACGTTCACGAGCATCGAGCTCGCACACCTCGCAGAGCGCCTATCCACGTCCATGTACTGGCTGGCCACAGGTGAGGCCGACCCCTTTGAAGCGCGCATCGCTGCTCGCCACGAATACGACTTCGCATCTGGCCAGTTTGTCACCGAACAGGGCGAGACTACGCGGAAAACGCTGGACAACATCGAGCTGGCTTACCGTCAGGTCTACACGGGTCGCAATGACCTGCCCACCAGGACCGCGACGCCGGCCGAAGTCCGCACCCGCCTGGGCGAAAACTTTGTCGGCGATTTCACCTCGCGGGTCGAGCAGGCCCTGGACATCGACATCGTCCGCGTCGAAGGTGTCAGTTCCGCCTACTCCGTTCGTGCCGGTGGCCGCTACTGCATCGTGGTCCCGCGCAGCGGAAACTGGTTCCACCAGAACAGCTCCATCGCCCACGAGCTCGGCCACATCTACCTGGGCCACTTCAACGACGCCGACGAGGTCGCGTCCAGCACCAAGGAAGGCCCGGCCTACGACTTCGCCGCCGAATTGCTCCTCCCGGAATCTCTGATGCGGTCCATCGACTGGAAGACCATGCCGATCGCCGGTGTGGTCAATTTCTTGTGGAATCAGGGGATCTCCACGAAGTACCTCGCGAACCGGCTGCGGAAGCTTCGCCTGGCCATTCAGGATGCGACCCGGACCCTCCTGGAACTGTCAACCTTCGACGTGCTGAACCGGCCGCTGGACGGCAAAGACTTCGAGCGTGTCGCCGTTGGCCTGCGGACCCAGGGTTCGGCCGAACGGAGGTTCCCGAACGCATTGGTCGCCGCCCACATGGAAGCCGTCGCTCTCGGGACCGTGCCCAAGGAAACACTGGCATGGATGCTGGATGTCACCCCTGAGGAGATTGAGGTGCATCCGCCGCAGTCCTCCAGTGTCAACCTGGACGATCTGGCCGCCGAGTTTGGCCTGGCGGCAGGCGCTTGAGCGGCAGGCTCTTCCTGCCTGACAACACCGTGCTCGTCAACTTTGCTCGGATCGGCCGGATGGACCTTCTGCGTCTGATCGCCGCCGGTCGCTCGACGTGGTGCTACACGGTATCGCAGGAGTGTGAGAAAAGCTCACGTGTCAGCGGCCTGGAACAGCTGGCCGAGGCGCCCGGCATTTTCGGGGATCCGCTGATGCTGGAGTCGCGTCTGGAGCTCTCGGACATGCGGGTATTCCAAGCCCAACTCAAGAAGCCAGGTGACGGGCCCGCGGCCAACCTGGGCGAGGCGGAAAGCTTGTCTCTCATCATCCACCGCAAGCTCGACGCCGTGTTCATCACCGACGATAACGGGGCGCTGAGGTTTGCTCAGGCCCACGGAATACAGCACGTGACCACCTGGGACCTGTTCAAGACCTTTGTCAGGGTCAACCGGCTGGACGGGGACACGGCGTGGAGCTACGTGCAGGTCCTCGGCGGCGACCGCCGGCGGTACGAGGAGCTACGCAGCCAGGACGCCTTCAACGCGTGGCTGGAGAGCCCCGCATCTCTCCGCTTCGTCTCCTGACCTTCATCGAAGGCCCGAGCGACACCGCCGGCCCGGTAGGACCGGAGTACGTTGGAGCTCTCGGGTACGAATCGTTCGGAATAGACTGTGCGAGTCGAGACTGACCCCGACTTCGAAAGCCTGCAGCAGTTCGACGACGCAGAGGACGTCGCCGAATTCCGTGCCGCCAAGGCCGAGGACGATGGCCGGCTTGTGAGCCTGGCTGAGCTTCAGGCCGAACTCTAACCCGGCCCTACATGTCGAAGTAGGTGGTGGCTTCCTCGCCCGAGACCTTCCGGACGATCTCGTCGGCAACGTCCCGGAGTTTCTGGTTCCGGTGGCTGGAGACCTTCATCAGGATGGACATCGCCTCGGTCTGGCTGCAGCGGTTCTGGGCCATGATGATCCCGCAGGCAATGTTGATGGCCGTGCGGCTCATCATCGCCGCGCTCAGGTCATCCGCGGCGCTCTCGGCGGTTCCCACCCTGACGGCCAGGCGGACGGCACTGCCGGCGACGTCGGCGAAGCTGGCTGCCTCGCTGATGGTGTCCTCCGTGAACACACCAGTGGCCGGCGCGAAGAAGTTCAGAACCGCGGCGGCGTTTTCGCCAAGTTCCAGGGGGATGCCCAGGACGCTGTGGATGCCCTCCTCGATCAGGCGCTCCTGGTAGGTCGGCCAGCGAGGGTCGGTGCGGACATCGGCCAGCAGGACAGGGGTCGCTGCCTTCAACGCCGCGATGCAGGGTCCGTCGCCCACGGCCTGTTCGATGCGGTCCAGGTGGATGGCGCGCTCGGTGCTGCCGCCTACCGTTGTGGTTTTCCTGGCGTGTTTGAGGGTGACCCCGCACTCCACGGTGGCGCTTGCGGAGCGGCTCAGGGCGGCCGCTGCGATGACGGCGAACCCGCCCAGGAAGTCAGCCACCGATCCAGTGCCGATAATCAGGTCCTGCAGTTCAAGGAGCAGTTCGTGTTCGGGCGAATTGGTCATGCCCAAATCTAGGCCGAACGGCGGGCGCTCACAAGCGTGCCATCAGCGCAGTGACGGCGCTCGGTGGTTGAGCCCGTCGAAACCTACTGCGTCCCGCCCAGGAACTCATCAATCCTTTTCGCCATCTCCGCGGATTGGCTCCAGTGCAGGTAGTGCTTGCCGTCAAGAACCACCAGCTCATGGTGCGTGACATTGAGCAGCTGGCGTTCATGGATGTCCTGCCATTCGGGCCGTCGCTGGATGGTTTCCCGGGCGAGGAACTGCAGCACCGGAAGCTGGTCGGCATAGCGGAGGGCCTGAATCTTGAGGGAGTTCTCCCCAATCCGGTTCGTTTCGTCGGTGAGTGCCTGGTTGCCAAAGTTCCAGCTCTGCAGCATGCGCATCCGGTCAATTTCCGCCGTTGTGTAGCTGTCGCTGTCCGGGTCGGTGAGGCCGACGGCCGCGGCCCAGCGGACCAGTCCGATGGTCGAAGGCATCCGTTCCCAGAAATTGCCCGACGGCGGCAGTTCGGCAGGTGCCGGTCCGTCACTGGGTGCGGTGGTGGCGGTAGGCACAGTGGGGTCGATCCCGATGACGGCAGAGACTTCCGCGGGGTACTTGTTGGCGTAGTGCAGGGTGGTGAAGCCCGCGATCGAGTGGCCCACAAGGAGGGGCCTGTAATGCCGAGTTTGGCGAGCACCTCGTGGAGTTCCTGGGTGATGTTCTCGATGGTCCGTGGCCTGGCGGTCATGTCGCTGTAGCCGTAGCCGAATCCCTCCACCACCACCGTCCGGTAGCCGTGCAATTCCCGGATCAGCGGCGCAAAATCCAGCGCTGGCGCCGGCGTGCCAAGTCCGCTGAGCAGAACCAGCGTCGGGCCGGTTTCGCCGGTCCGGGAGACGTTGATGGTTCCCTGGTCGGTCTGGATGCGTTCGCCGTATGCCGTGGAGTTTGAGCTTTCAACCCCTTCGATGACCAGATTGGCCACAGTAGAGGCCAGCACCAACCCCAGCACCGTCAGCGCCACTGCGGCGATGGCCCTCAGTCCGCGCCGTTTCCGCCGCGGCGGTGGCTGGTCCGGGGTTGCCTCTTCCGGGACCGAACGCGTGCGGCGGGAGAAGCTGCGCAGCGGCATGACCGACCTCCAACGGTGCGAACGTGCGGCCCAACTCGCGCAGCTATCGATTGTCCTGGTGAGTCGCCGTAGCCCGGCGGCCCACCAGGCACCACGTTAGTCCCGCACCTTGATGATCTCCAGGGCGTCAGGATCCAGCAGCTTCCGCGTGCCGGTCCGCGCGTCCCTGATCCAGATCAGGTCCAGGGAATGTACGACGTCGGTCACCCGGCCTTTGTGGAAGAGCTTGCCGTTGTGCCACGCCTCGATGTGGTCGCCGAGTTGGATTCTTACCGTCTGCACCTTGTCAGTGATCATGCTGTGCCCCCTGCTGGTTGTCCCGGTATGCCCAGCATGCCCCGGCCAGGTTGCCGCAGTGTTTCGGCTGCGTGATTTTTCCGTGTCAGCTCGTCGGTGCAGAATGCCTTCATGACCAATGACGAGATTCGGCCTGTCTACTTCCTTTCGGACAGCACCGGCATCACCGCGGAAACGCTCGGCAACACCTTGCTGACGCAGTTCCCCGCGAACAACTTTGACCGCATCACGGTCCCGTTCATTACCACCGTCGACCAGGCCAGGTCCGTGGTGGGCACCATCGACAAACTGGTCGCCACCGGCCCGCGGCCCGTCGTCTTTTCCACCGCCGTCAGCGCTGACATCAGGCAGGCCATCGCCAAGTGCCAGGGGATCATCGTGGATCTTATCGGGACGCATGTGGGACAGCTGGAGCATGCCCTCGGTTCCCAGGCCAGCGGCGAACCCGGCAGGGCCCACGGCCTGGGCAACGCGGAGCGGTATCAGTCCCGGATGGCCGCCGTCGAGTACGCCATGGAACACGACGACGGCCAGAGCCTGCGGGCGCTGGAAAAGGCGCAGGTCATCCTGGTGGCACCGTCCCGCTGCGGAAAAACGCCCACCACCATGTACCTGGCGCTGCAGCACGGCATCTTCGCCGCGAACTTCCCGCTGGTGGACGAGGATTTTCAGCGGGAAGGGCTGCCCAAGCCGCTGCGGCCTTTTGTTGAGAAGTGTTTCGGGCTGTCCTCCAACCCCCTGCGGCTGAGCCAGATCCGCACCGAGCGGCGCCGCGGCTCACCCTACGCGTCGCTGCGGCAGTGCGGCTTCGAGCTGCGCAGCGCCGAGCAGCTTTACGTCTCCCACCGGATCCCGTACTTGAATTCGGCCACCGTGTCCGTGGAGGAAATGGCCGCCACCATCCTGCAGCGGATGAACCTAAAACATTAGGGAAAAATTTCACAAGCCCGGTGTGGCGCACATCATGTTGGTATGAGTGCTGTGGACCTGTCACTGTAGACAGGATCCGCGCCCACCAACCGGCCACAGCCGCGAGCGGGCAGCGCTGGCATGCCATCATCCCTGCAAAGGAGCAGCAAATATGACAACAGACATCCTGTGGTTCTCAGAACTCGGACTCAAGGACCTGGACCGGGTAGGCGGCAAGAACGCCTCCCTCGGCGAGATGGTGCAGAACCTCACCTCCGCCGGCGTCCAGGTCCCAGACGGCTTTGCCACGACGGCCGACGCCTACCGCAGCTTCCTGGCTGACTCGGGCCTGGACCAGAAGATCGCGGACCGGCTGGTGGGCCTGGACACCGATGACGTGACCGCCTTGGCAGCAGCGGGCAAGGAAATCCGCGCGCTGATGCGCGAGACGCCCTTCCTGCCGGACTTCGAGGCGCAGATCCGGAACGCCTACCAGCAGCTGGTGGACAAGCACGCGGGCTCCGAGGACCTCTCCTGGGCCGTCCGTTCCAGCGCCACGGCGGAAGACCTCCCGGATGCCTCCTTCGCCGGGCAGCAGGAGACCTTCCTGAACGTCCGCGGCATCGAGAACATCCTGATCGCCATCAAGGACGTGTTCGCGTCCCTCTACAACGACCGGGCCATCGCCTACCGTGTGCACCACAAGTTTGAACACGCCGAGGTGGCACTCTCGGCGGGCATCCAGCGGATGGTGCGCTCCGACGTCGGCGCCTCCGGCGTGATGTTCACCATGGACACCGAGTCCGGGTTCCAGGACGCAGTGTTCGTCACGTCCTCCTACGGCCTGGGCGAGGCCGTGGTCCAGGGCGCCGTGAACCCCGATGAGTTCTACGTCTACAAGCCCGCGCTGCAGGCCGGGCGGCCCGCCATCCTCAAGCGCGGCCTGGGCGAGAAGGCCCTCCAGATGACCTACACGGACAGCCAGGAGATCGGCCGGACCATCGACTTCGTGCCGGTCGAGGCCTCCCTGCGGAGCCGCTTCAGCCTCAGCGACGCCGACGTCGAGCAGCTCGCCCGGCACGCCGTCGCCATCGAGAACCACTACGGCCGTCCCATGGACATCGAATGGGGCAAGGACGGGACCGACGGCGGCCTGTACATCCTGCAGGCACGCCCGGAGACGGTGCAGTCCCGCCGGGCCGCCGGCAGCCTGAGCCGTTTCCGCCTCAACGCGACCGGCCGGGTCCTGGCCGAGGGCCGTGCCATCGGCCAGCGCATCGGTGCCGGCAGCGTCCGCATCCTCACATCGATCGACCAGATGGCCGCCTTCAAGACCGGCGACGTCCTGGTCGCGGACATGACCGACCCGGACTGGGAACCGATCATGAAGCGCGCCTCCGCCATCGTCACCAACCGCGGCGGACGCACCTGCCACGCGGCCATCATCGCCCGCGAACTGGGGATCCCCGCCGTCGTCGGCACCGGAAGTGCTACGGATTCCCTTACCGACGGCCTCGAAGTGACCGTCTCCTGCGCCGACGGTGAGACCGGCACCATCTACGAAGGGCTCCTGGACTTCAGCGTCGAGGAAACCGCCATCACCGAGCTGCCGGAGGCCCCGGTCAAGGTCATGATGAACGTCGGAACCCCGGAGCAGGCGTTCACCTTCGCGCAGCTGCCGAACCACGGCGTGGGCCTGGCCCGGCTGGAATTCATCATCAACCGCCAGATCGGCATCCACCCCAAGGCGCTCCTGAACCTGGACAGCCAGCCGGCGGACGTGGCCGCGGAAATCCGGGAACGGATTGCCGCGTACAGCAGCCCGCGCGACTACTACATCAAGCGCCTGGCCGAAGGGGTGTCCACCATCGCGGCGGCCTTCGCGCCGGAGCCGGTGATTGTGCGCATGTCCGACTTCAAGTCCAACGAGTACGCCAACCTCATCGGCGGACCGGCCTACGAGCCGCACGAAGAGAACCCGATGCTCGGCTTCCGCGGCGCCTCCCGGTACCTGGAGCCGTCCTTCCGGGACTGCTTCGACCTCGAGTGCGAGGCCCTGTCCTTCGTCCGCAACGAGATGGGGCTGACCAACGTCAAGCTGATGATCCCGTTCGTGCGGACCCTGGACGAGGCCCGCGGCGTCATCGAGCTGCTGGCGGAGAACGGCCTGGTCCGTGGCGAGAACGGCCTCGAAGTGATCATGATGTGCGAGATTCCGTCCAACGCGCTGCTGGCCGACGAATTCCTGGACTACTTCGACGGCTTCTCCATCGGCTCCAATGACATGACCCAGCTGGCCCTGGGCCTGGACCGGGATTCCGCGATTGTCTCGGGCGGCTTCGATGAACGCGATCCTGCCGTCAAGAAGCTCCTGAGCATGGCCATCAAGGCCTGCAAGGCGCGCGGCAAGTACGTCGGCATCTGCGGCCAGGGTCCCAGCGACCATGCCGACTTCGCCGAGTGGCTGGTCGGGGAGGGCATCGATTCCGTCTCCCTGAACCCCGACACCGTGGTGGACACCTGGCTCCGGCTCGCCGGCACCCCGGCACGCCGGTGATTGAGCCTGTCGAAATCCGCTGAACGCACGACGTCGGCACCCGGGTTGGGTGCCGACGTCGTCCGTTTCCCGGTGGTCGAGGATGTTACTCCTCGACAAGGAAGCGGCTTGTCGCTGCGCATATTCCGTGGCGCTACGCATATTCCTTGTCGAGACCTAAATATCGGTGGCGCCAAGGAATATGCGGGTCACGGTCGGGTTTGCGCGTCGAAAACCGCAGAACGCGTACGACGGCGGGGCACGCCAGCCGCTGCCAGCTTGCGTTCCAGCTTGCCGGGCTCCATCAGCTCGGCCCAATCCCACCTCACCACGTTGAACCCAGTGGCCCGGATTCGGTTCTCGCGCTGCTTTTCCTCCACCACCGCCTGCGACGCGGTCCGGCCCTTGAGGTACTCGGGTTTGAGGTACTTCACCTCGCCATCGAATTCGCCAACAACCTTGGCCTGCTTCCAATAGAAGTCGGTGTAGCCCACCAGGCCGTCCCTGTCGTGGATGGCTTGCTGCAGGACCGGGGCTTCGAAGCCGGCCACGTGGATAAGCGCGCGGCTGTAGGACTCCCCTGCGGAACCGGACAAAGGGTCAGCGAAAGCCAGGGCGGTCAGCACCCTTCGCCTCGCAGCAGTGGAGTACATAGATCCGATACCTGCCTCCAGTTCAGCCGTCGTCACGGCAGGCAGCCGCAGGGTCCGGTCCGGTCGAAGCACATGATCCAGGGGTGCGGCAGCTTCGGTGAAAGGCGTGAACGCCGCCAGGTCCAGGACAGTGCGGATGCGCCCGGTGACGAGCAGGCCCTCCCGCCGGACCACCATCAGACCCGCCGGCGCAGCAAAGTGGCGGCGGACTCCAGCACGTGACCGGCCGCTTCCAGACCTGCCCGTCCGTGTAGACGCCGTGCCGGACGCGGACCAGGGAACCGGCCTTTACGCGCTTGGCAAGGTCATTCGGGGTCAGCCCGTGAAGGGCGCGGTCGCGGGCCAAGAGAAGCGGTGGAAGATCCGTCATGTAGCGAAGATGCCAGCTGCGCGCCCTCGACGCGAGGGGTAGGTGCCGCTATGTGGAGAAGTCCTGGCGACGTGGAGCAACGGACGACGTCGGCACAAATCAGCCCTGGTTGATGCGGATCATGTTGCCGGACGGGTCGCGGAAGGCGCAGTCGCGCGGGCCCCACGGCTGGACGATGGGTTCCTGGAGCACCTCGGCGCCTGACGCCCGGAGGGTTTCGAAAGTGGCGTCGAGATCGTCCGTGTTGAACACGAGCATGGGCATAACGCCTTTGGTGAGGAGCTCCTGGATGGCGTCCCCGTCGGCCTGGGAGCGGCCGGCGTGGGGAGGGGAGAGGACAATCTCAAGGTCGGGCTGGGCGGCACTGCCAAGGGTGACCCAGCGCTGTCCGTCCGAGCCGACGTCGTTCCGGACTTCCAGGCCAAGGGCGTCGCGGTAGAAGGCGAGGGACTCATCGAGATCGTTGACGGTGACGTGTGCGTACTTCAATGAAATGTTCATGTCTCCCACGCTAGGGGAGTGGCTATGAAGAGGCTTCTTCAATCCTGCTCGGTTTGCGCGAGGGCCGGGTGTGCTGCCGGGCGATGCACGTGGGCATTGCTTTCACGGCGTGGTGTTCGCGGGCCCGGTAGGCGCTGGGCGTTATGCCGACGATCTCGGTGAACCGCGAGCTGAACGAACCCAGGGACGTGGAGCCCACCTCCATGCACGCGTCGGTCACGCTGACACCGGCGCGCAGCAGGGCCATGGCGCGTTCGATCCGCCGGGTCATGAGGTAGTTGTACGGAGTCTCACCGTAGGCGGCCTTGAACTGGCGGGAGAAGTGCGCGGCGGACATGAGGGCGCCGGCGGCCATCGTTGGCACATCGAGCGGCCGGGCGTACTCGCGGTCGATCAGGTCACGGGCCCGCCGCAAATGGGCCAAGTTTGCCAGCTCCTGCGGTGTCATGAGGCAAGTCTAGTAGCGCCCCCGATGGTCGAGCCTGTCCGCCCGGTGATTGAGCTTGTCGAAATCCCGGCGACGCGGAAACGGCATGGCGCTACGCAATGACGTGAAAATGCTCGGGCAGCCGTGCCGGATCAGCTGTGCATGGAGCATACTGAGGCATGACTGACCGCGACGACTTCCTAGCCTGGGTAAAGTCCGCGCTTTACGAAGCGGAACTAGCCCTTCACAACGGCGATTCGGCCCCGCGCCGGGCAATCTGGTCACGTAACGAACCCGTGAGCATCCTGGGTGC
Source organism: Pseudarthrobacter sp. NIBRBAC000502772 (assembly GCF_006517235.1). Taxonomy (NCBI): domain Bacteria; kingdom Bacillati; phylum Actinomycetota; class Actinomycetes; order Micrococcales; family Micrococcaceae; genus Pseudarthrobacter; species Pseudarthrobacter sp. NIBRBAC000502772. Next base: position 4,209,165 of record NZ_CP041188.1, on the reverse strand, counting down.
GTGGCGCAACGCCTTTAGCCAGCATGAGCTGGACGGGCTCTTCGCCGACCTCGAGAAGAGTTTCTCCGACTGCACGTCGTACACGTTCGAACTGCAGGCCTATGACGTCGCGGATGACATGGCCTACACCGCCGGACTGGAGCACACCTCCGCCTCCGTCAACGGTCAGCCGCGAAGTTACACCCTGCGTGCCACGCAGGTGTATCGCCGCGAAGGCGGCGAATGGAAGGTGGCCCATCGGCATGCCGACACTGTTGTCGAGTGACGGTGCCAGGCGCGTCGCGTGAACCGGGTAGTGATCCGTTGCCGGGCGTCGAACCGCAGTTAGGCACGGACGGGACGCGGCCCTTTAGACCAGAAGGTGGAGAAATAGGGTACGTTTTGTTTTCTTAATTCACCAACGCCCGGTGTACTCTTCCAAGGTTAGGCTTCCCTAAATCGCCGAAGACACCTATGGACCACACGCTATGAGCACCCAACTTGACCTTCAACGCCTGTCGTTTGCCGCGAACCTCGCGAGCAGGGGTGACAGAACCGCCGTTGCCACCAGCAAGGGTGTCTTAACGTACCGGGAACTGGCCGACCGTGTTGAGGAGCTGGGCCAGCGCCTCGGTACCGAACGACGCCTGGTGGCACTGACGGCCGGTAACGATGTTGACTCCTTGGTGGGGTACTTGGCGGCCATGGCGGCCGGTCATCCGCTGATCCTCCTGCCCGCGGACAAGCCTTCCGCCCTGGAGTCCCTGGTCGCGGCCTATGATCCGGACGTTATCCTCAGTTCCGCGAACGGCCGGACAGTGCTGGAGGAGCGGCGGCCTGGCACCGTACACACCCTGCATCCGGACCTGGCCCTTCTGTTGAGCACCTCAGGTTCCACCGGTTCACCCAAGCTTGTGCGGCTGTCCTATGAAAACCTCCGGGCGAACGCAGAGTCCATCGCGGAATACCTCGGCATCACGGAGTACGACCGGGCAATGACCACGCTGCCCATGTCCTACTGCTACGGACTGTCAGTGATCAACAGCCACCTGCTGCGTGGTGCCAGCCTGGTCCTGACGGATCTGTCCGTGGTGGACCCCTGCTTCTGGGATCTGTTCCGCAGCGAGGGTGCCACATCGTTCGCAGCCGTTCCCTACACCTTCGAGTTGCTCGAGCGGGTGGGGTTCGCCGCGATGAAGCTGCCCACGCTCAGGTATGTGACCCAGGCTGGCGGCAGGCTCGGCCCTGACCTGGTCCGGCGCTACGCCGGACTGGGCGCAAGGAGCGGCTGGGATCTCTTTGTGATGTACGGCCAGACGGAGGCCACCGCACGCATGGCCTACCTCCCGCCCCGGCTGGCGGGTACGTCGCCGGGCGCCATCGGAGTCCCTGTCCCCGGCGGCGCCTTCCGGATAGACCCGGTCCCCGGACTGGAACATGGGGAGCTGGTCTATTCCGGGCCCAACGTGATGCTGGGATACGCCGGAACCCCCGAGGACCTCGGCCTCGGACGGACCGTGGATGAACTCCGCACCGGAGACCTGGCGCGCAAGAACGCTGACGGACTGTACGAGGTCGTGGGACGGCGCAGCCGGTTCGTCAAGATCGTCGGCCTCCGCGTCGACCTTGGACAGGTGGAACGGATCCTTGCCGACCTTGGTATTCAGGCCGCGAGCGCCGGCACGGACCAGGGACTCGTGGTCGCCGTCGAAGGTGAACACGACCCCGCGCTGCTGGGCAAGCTCCTCGCCCAGGGCATCGGCCTGCCCCGCGCTGCCCTGGAAGTACACGCGGTGCCGGAGCTCCCGCGTCTGGCGTCCGGCAAGCTGGACTACCCGGCCGTCCTGGCGCTCGCCAAACCCACAGTTCAACAAGCGCCGTCCAGCGCGAACTCCGGAGCTACGCCGCAGGACAGTGTGGTGAAGATTTTTGAAGACACGCTGGAGCTGACGGACATTTCCGACGACGACACTTTCGTTTCGCTCGGCGGGGACTCGCTTTCGTATGTGGCAGCGTCCGTGCGGCTTGAGCAGGCATTGGGACATTTGCCCCCGGACTGGCACATCACCCCGGTGGGAGTGCTGGGGGCCCGCCTTGAACAGCCGCGGCCGCGGAAGCGCCGCCCCTTCGCCCGGCTTGAAACCAGCATTGTGCTGCGGGCGGTCTCCATTTTCCTGATTGTCAGTACCCATATTGGTTTCCTGCACTGGCAGGGTGCGGCCCACGTGCTTATGGCTGTTGCGGGGTTCAACTTCGCCCGGTTCCAGCTGTCCGGGGAACGCATGCCGCGGCTGAGGAAGCAAGTGGCCAGCCTGGCCAGGGTCATCATCCCCAGCATGGCCTTCATCGGCTTCGCCTACCTGATCACCGACAGATACAGCCTGGCGAATATCGTCCTCCTGAACGCCATCATCGGACCCGAAGAGGTGACCACCCGGTCGCATTTCTGGTTCATCGAGGTGCTCGTCTACGTGTTGGTCAGCATGACGGTTCTGCTCGCCCTGCCCTGGGTAAGCCGGGCCGAAAAACGCTTCCCGTTCCTCTTTCCGCTGGTGCTGCTCGCCGCCGGGCTGCTCACCCGCTATGAGCATTTCGAGCCCGGAATTCCGCACACGCCGCCCATATTCTGGCTTTTCGCGCTGGGATGGGCGGTTGCCCGGGCCCGCCATATCCTTCAGCGAGGCGCCGTGAGTGTCGTGGCCGCCTTGACCATCCCGGGGTTCTTCGACAACCCCGCCCGTGAACTGACTGTCCTGGCCGGGATACTCCTGCTCCTGTGGCTGCCCAGCATTCCCGTCCCGGCCGGGCTCCGGCGCCTCACCGTTCAGCTGGCCAGCGCCTCCCTGCACATCTATCTGGTGCATTGGCTGGTCTACCCGCTGCTGGTTGAGCTCAGCCCCGCGCTCGCCGTCGTGGCCTCACTGGCCGCAGGCTCGGCGTACTGGGCGCTCTGCAGCTATGCGCCAACGGTCATCGGCCGCGCAAAAACCCGGTTGTCGAGCCCGTCGAGAGCCCCTGTGATTGAGTCCGCCGCCCTGGAGCCCTATCGGGCTGAGGCGCCGGCACGCACTCAGCGCTGACGTACTCCATCTCCTAACCAAACCGACTGCCCGGCCGCTGCACTTTCGTGTGTTCAACGATCCGAACGACGGGGGAGTTTGCGGGGCTGGGCGTTGCGCGGTGGGGGTTCCGGTGCATGTGCTTGTAGCTGCTTTGGTATTTCGTGGGCAGGGAGGGGCGTGGACCAGAGGTAGCCCTGGGCGTGGCGGACACCGAGCCTGCGTAGTTCGTTCAACTGCGCCGGTGTTTCGACGCCTTCGGCGATGACGCTGAGGTTCAGGACGCGGGCCATGCCGAGGATGAGTTGGATGATGGAGGCGCTGCTGGGATCTTTATAGCCGAGTTCTGATACGAAGGACCTGTCGATTTTCAGGGTGTGGGCGGATAGCCACCGGAGCTGGCTCAGGGATGAGTAGCCGGTGCCGAAATCGTCGATGGCCAGGCCGACGCCGCAGGCATGCAGGCCTTGGACGATGGCGGTGGGCAGTTCGCGTTGATCCATGAGTACGGATTCGGTGATTTCCAGGGTGACGGCGGCCGGGCTGATGCCGGTCGTGCAGAGAGCGTCCCGGACGGTGTCCACGAAGCGCAGGTCCTGGAGTTGGCGCACGGAGACGTTGACGAAGATCGTGAGATCCTTGGCGCCGGGCAGGGTATTGCGCCAATGTTGGGTCTGTTGGAGGGCCTGGTTGAGGACCCAGCTACCAATGGGAACGATCAGGCCGCTGTCTTCTGCGAGGCTGATGAAGCTTGCGGGCTGGAGCAGGCCGAGTGTGGGGTGTTCCCAGCGCAGGAAGGCTTCGAGACCGACCGGCATCCCGGTCTTGATGTCGATCACGGGTTGATAGTGGAGTCTGAGCTCATTCCGGTCCAAGGCGAGGCGCAGGTCGGATTCGAGGTTGAGCCGGGCGGTGGCGGCGGCCTGGGTGCGGGAGTCGCGGACCGCTATGCGGTCGCCGCCGGCGTTTTTGGCTTGGTACATGGCCATGTCGGCTGCGTCGAGGATGGTCTCGGCGGTGTCTCCCGGGCCGGCAGGGGCAATGCCGATGCTGATGTTCAGGAAAATCCGGCGGCCGCCGAGGGTGAAGTCCTCTTTGACAGCGGCGCGGAGCCGTTCGGCCACGGCAGTAGCCTCCGTGGCGTGCAGATTTTTGCAGATCACGATGAATTCGTCGCCGCCGAACCGGCCAACGGTGTCGCCAGGCCGGATGGCGGGACGGAGCCTGGCCGCGAGTTGAGTGAGGATGGCGTCTCCGGCGGCGTGGCCGACGGCGTCGTTGACGGTCTTAAACCGGTCAACGTCCAGGAAGAACACCACAACACTGGATGCTTTGCGGCCCAGGAGGTCATGGAGGATGGTGTTGATCAGGATCCTGTTGGGTAGCCCAGTCAGCGCGTCATGGGATGCCTGATGTGTCAGGACCGCTTCGGCCAGTTTGCGAGCGGTGATGTCCAGGGCGGTGATGAGCACCCGGGTCCGGGCGCCGGTCCCGGTGACCCTGACGCTGGCCAGAATCCAGCGCACGTCGCCGGTTGGTTGGATGAGGCGCAGCTCGCGGTCAAGGTGCCGGGAACCGGCCCGGTCCAGGGAATGCCAGTCGGTCCTGACGCCGTCCCGGTCCTGGGGATGGATTTTTTCCAGAAGCATGGATACGGAGACTTTCTCGCCCGTGGTGAGGTCCAGAAGACGGCCAAATTCCTCCGAATGCCACCACCGGCCCGATGAGAAATCGTATTCGGCGCTTCCCACATGGGCCATCTCCTGGGCTTCGATGAGCCGTTCGCGTTCCTTGCCTGCCTCGTCCTGCAGCTGCGCCACCGCTGTGACGTCCCGTGCGATGGTGGAGCTGCCGATCAGTACTCCGTCGGCGTCGAACCGGGGTGAGTGCGTGAGTGAAACCTCGGCGACGCGGCCGTCGTTGCGCCGCCAGCGGGTCCGGACCTCGCTGGAGCCTTTTCCGGCCAGGAGCTGCTCCAGGGCCTCCCTATGCAGAATGGGTCCGTTCGTGGTGGTCAGCAGGTCATAGTTCCGGCCGATTGCTTCGCCAGCGCTGAAGCCGAACATTTCGGTGGCACCGGCATTCCAGGCAGTGATTGTTCCGTTCAGGTCACCGCTGATGCGGGCCTCGGGGACGGCCGGCGTATGAGGAATCATCGGTACCCTCTTTCATCGGCCGGATCTTGCATATCTGGGATTGTGGCGCACGGGAAGTTCACGGGAAGAAGTGCTTGTTTTCAGGTCTGGATGTCGACAATGACCGTGGACTGGAAGGAGGAACCAGCGACTTGCTGGTTCCCCGCTTCCGGCCTGCTGGCCGGCTCATCGCGTGAGAGCAATTAGGAATCCGTGCTGTAGCCCCCACCCACCATGAACGGATATCACCAACGGCGTGGTGTATGGCGTCACTTTGTGCCTCTTTCGGTTGAAAGTCAATCGATGCAGTCACGGTGCAGGTTTACCGGAATTGAGCTCACTGCCATCCGCGGCCATTGCGGAGGTGCGGGTAAGGGGCCAGGTTCCCCCGGGGGGACGGTTCTCTGCTCTTTATGGGCGCCTTCCGACGTCAACGTCGTGGAAGGGCATTTGAAAAGCAGTGCGTACGAAGCCAGCTGAGAATCCCCGCGTCGCAGGATCCGTCGCCGCGCGGTGGCCGGCGGTCGCCCGGACTGCGGCCTTGACCTGCGCCCTGTTGTTCGTGAGCATGCTGCCCCAATCCTCCCTCGCTTTTTCGACGATTGCGCAATGTCCGCCCGGTGATTGAGCTTGTCGAAATTTTGACGCCTCGAGTGGAACCAGCCGGCTGGCCTGGAGCAGCGGCGCCGTCACGTTCCACGAAATCGTGGCGAGCCTCAGCACTTCCGGTGCCCGCCAGAACCGCTCTTTTGAACTTAGCCACGCCGACCGTTCAGTAGCTGCCGCCATGTGGAAAACTACCTGCACCACGGGTCGACGCGCACCTCGACTTTCGACCCGCATGTGCTCTGACGCGCACGAAATATGGCCCGCGTCAGGGAATATGCGCGTCGGCAAGGGATATGCGCGTCGCCGCCGGCCCGGTGGTCGAGCTCGTCGGGCCCCGGTTTCGACAAGCTCAACCACCGGGCCGCTCCTTGACGCCCTCCGCGCCCTGCGCATATCCTGAACGAACGGTCGGTAAATAAATCGAACCAATCCAGGCAGGTGCATAGGAGCAACCATGGAAGCCAACGCCCAGCGCGACGCGGACGGTCAGGCCAACTTTGACCGCGTGATCGCCGAGGACTCCCGCATTGAACCAAAAGACTGGATGCCGGACGCCTACCGCAAGACCCTCCTGCGCCAGATCTCCCAGCACGCCCACTCGGAGATCATCGGCATGCAGCCGGAAGCCAACTGGATCTCAAGGGCCCCGAGCCTGAAGCGCAAGGCCATCCTCATGGCCAAGGTCCAGGACGAGGCCGGCCACGGGCTCTACCTCTACTCCGCCGCGGAGACGCTTGGCCAAAGCAGGGACAAGATGACGGCCGATCTCATCGCCGGCAAGGCCCGCTACTCCAGCATCTTCAACTACCCGGCCCGGACCTGGGCGGACATGGGTGCCATCGGCTGGCTGGTGGACGGCGCTGCCATCTGCAACCAGGTGCCGCTGTGCCGCGCCTCCTACGGCCCCTACGGCCGCGCCATGGTCCGCGTCTGCAAGGAAGAGTCGTTCCACCAGCGCCAGGGCTTCGAGATCCTGCTGGAACTCGCCCACGGCACCCCGGAGCAGAAGCAGATGGCGCAGGACGCCGTGAATCGCTGGTACGCCCCGGCGCTGATGATGTTCGGCCCGCCGGACGACGATTCGCCCAACTCCAAGCAGTCCATGGCCTGGAACATCAAGCGCTTCAGCAACGACGAACTCCGCAGCCGCTTCGTGGGAATGATGGTGGAGCAGGTCCGCGTGCTGGGCCTCACCCTCCCGGACAGCGAGATCCGCTTCAACGAGGACACCAAAAAGTGGGAGCACGGCCCGCTGGACTGGAACGAGTTCCACGAAGTCCTCGCCGGCCGCGGCCCCTGCAACGCCCAGCGCCTTGAGCGCCGGAGGGAAGCGCACGACGACGGCGCCTGGGTCCGCGAAGCAGCCGCGGCCTACGCAGCAAAACAGTCACTGAAGACAAAGGAATACGCAGCATGAGCGACGCAAGCAACCCGGAGGTTTCGACGGTTTCGACAGGCTCAACCACCGAAAGGGCATGGGGCCTGTGGGAGGTCTTCGTCCGGTCGAGCCGCGGCCTTTCGCACGTCCACGCCGGGTCCTTGCACGCGCCGGATGCCGCCATGGCCCTGCGCAACGCCCGGGACCTCTACACGCGCCGCAACGAGGGTGTGTCCATCTGGGTGGTTCCGGCCGACGCCATCGCCGCCAGCGATCCCGACGCCAAGGGTTCGTTCTTTGAGTCCCCGCAGGGCAAGGACTACCGGCACGCCACGTACTACACCAAGAGCGAAGGGGTGAAGCACCTGTGAACGCTGTTCCCATGGGCGGGGAATCCGCCACCCGCATCACCCCCGGCAACGCCCTGCGCCCGGAGGACATCGCGCTCGAGGTCCGCACCGGCCTGGCCAGGCCCACCGAGGACGTGGCCGAGTACGCGCTGCGGCTCGGGGACGACGGCCTGATCCTCGCGCAGCGGCTGGGCCACTGGATCTCCCGCGGCCCCGAGCTGGAGGAGGACGTGGCCCTGGGCAACATCGCCCTGGACCAGCTGGGCCATGCCCGGAGCTTCCTGACCTACGCGGGCGGCGCCTGGGACAAGACCGAGGACGAGTTGGCGTACTTCCGGCGCGAGCCCGAGTTCCGGTCGGCCGCCATCTTTGAGCAGCCCAACGGCGACTTCGCGGCGACCATCGCCCGCCAGTTCATCGTGAGCTACTACCAGTTCGAGCTCTACCGGCGGCTCACGCAATCCACAGATGCCACACTCGCTGCCATCGCCGCCAAGGCCGTGAAGGAAGTGGACTACCACCGGGACCACAGCGCCCAGTGGGTCCTGCGCCTGGCCGGCGGTACGGAGGAATCCCGTACACGGATGATCCAGGGCCTGAAGCAGATGTGGCCCTACGTCGCCGAGCTCTTCCAGGACGACGAGCTGACCGCGCGCCTGGCTGAAACGGGCGCCGCCGTCGGGCCTTCCAGCCTGAAAGCCGACTTTGACCGCCTGACCGGGGAGATCCTCGCGGAAGCCGAGCTGGAGGTGCCGGACGTAGCGGCTGCCCCGGGCGGCGGACGGCACGGCCAGCATTCCGAGCACCTGGGCTACCTTCTCGCGGAGATGCAGGTCCTGGCGCGCGAGTACCCCGGAGCGAGCTGGTGACCGCCGTGGCCGTACAGCAGCGGACGCAACAGCAGCAGGCGTGGGACATCGCCGCCACGGTCTGCGATCCGGAGATCCCCGTGCTCACCATCGAGGACCTGGGGATCCTCCGCGACGTGCAGGTGACAGGGGAACAAAGCGTAAGGGTCACCATCACGCCCACGTACTCGGGCTGCCCGGCCATGGACGCCATCCGCGACGACCTGAAGATAGCCTTCGCCAAAAAGGGCTACACAGCAGAGGTGGACCTGGTGCTCGCCCCGGCCTGGACCACGGACTGGATGACCGAGGCCGGGAAGGCGAAGCTGCAGGAGTACGGCATCGCCCCGCCGTCGGGCATGGCAGCGGCGGGCGGACACCATGGCCCCATCAGGCTCAAAATGGCCGTGAAATGCCCCCAGTGCTCCAGCCTGAACACCAAGGAGCTCACCCGTTTCGGCTCCACGTCCTGCAAGGCGCTGTACGTCTGCAAGGACTGCCTGGAACCGTTCGACTACTTCAAAGTCCTGTAAGGAACCCCCATGCCTGTTGTGCGCCAGACCGCCGCCGAATCGGCGCTAGCCAGCGGCCGCCGTCGTCCGTCCTTCCACACCCTCACCGTCACCGAGGTAAGAAGGCTGACCGAGGACGCCATCGAGGTGACCTTCGGAGTACCCCAAGAGCTGGCCGGCCAGTTCGACTACCTGCCCGGCCAGTACGTGGCCCTGCGCACCACGCTGCCGGATGAGACCGGCGAGCCGCACGAGATCCGCCGCAGCTACTCCATCTGCGCGGAGCCGCGCAGCTTCCCGGACGGCAGCAGCGAGATCCGGGTGGCCGTGAAGCAGGACCTGGGCGGGCTGTTCTCCACGTGGGCCAACGCGGAGCTGAAGGCTGGGGACACCCTGGACGTTATGAGCCCCATGGGCGCGTTTGTGTCCAAGCACGGCCGGGACGGCAAGGCCGTGGAGCAGAACGTCATGAACTCCATGAACCACCCGGAGGAGCTGGCGGGGGAGGCGGCCTCGCAGGGGGCGGGCACCTTTGTGGCCATCGCGGCGGGGAGCGGCATCACCCCGGTGATCGCGATCGCCCGCACGCTGCTGGCGGCCAACCCGGAGACGCGCTTTGACCTGATCTACGCCAACAAGGCCGCCATGGACGTGATGTTCCTGGAGGAGCTGGCGGACCTGAAGGACAAGTACCCGCAGCGGCTGGCCATCCACCACGTGCTGTCCCGCGAGCAGCGGATCGCGCCGCTGCTGTCCGGCAGGATCGACGCCGAAAAGCTCCAGCAGCTGCTGGGCACAGCCATCCACGCCGACGATGTGGACGAGTGGTTCCTGTGCGGGCCGTTCGAGCTGGTGCAGCTGTGCCGGGACACCCTGGCCGAGCGCGGGGTGAAGCCGGAGCACGTGCGGTTCGAGCTGTTCACGAGCGGCAAGCCGGACCGCCCGGAGGGCCACGCCGGCCGCCCCGTGGTGGTGGACGAGTCCCAGGAGACCTACAAGATCACCTTCAAGCTGGATGGCCTGCAGGGCGATGTGGCCAGCCCCACGCATGCCCGCGAGTCGATCCTGAACGCCGCGCTGCGGGTCCGTGCGGACGTGCCGTTCGCGTGCGCCGGGGGAGTGTGCGGCACGTGCCGCGCCAAACTGGTCACCGGCACCGTCACCATGGACGAAAACTACGCGCTGGAGCAGGATGAACTGGACAAGGGGTACGTCCTGACCTGCCAGAGCCACCCCACCAGCAAAGAAGTAACAGTCGACTTCGACGTGTAAGGAACCCATGATCTCCCTCTCCATCGCCAACGGCGTCGCCGAAGTGGTCCTAGACGCGCCCCACAAGCTGAACTCGCTCGACGAGCAGGCGCTCGCTGATTTAACACAGGCGTACGACGACGCCGCTGCCGCCGCCTCGCGCGGTGAGGTGCGGGCGCTGCTGCTCAGGGGAGAGGGCCGCGCCTTCTGCGCGGGCCGCGACATTTCGGCCGTGACGCCGGAGACGGACGACGCCGAAGCGTACCTGGGCGGGCTGGTGCAGCCGCTGCTGAAGAAGATGAGCGCGTTCCCGGCGCCGACGTTCGCGGCCGCCCATGGCGCGTGCCTGGGCGTGGGGCTGGGCCTGTTGCTGGCCACGGATGTGGTGTACGTGGCGGAGAATGCCAAGTTCGGTTCGCCGTTCGCCAAGCTGGGCGCCACGCTGGATTCGGGAGGGCACTGGTACTTCACCGAGCGGCTGGGCATGCACCGGACGCTGGACCTGATCTACACGGCCGAGCTCATGTCCGGCGCGGAGGCCGTCGCGCAGGGGATGTTCAGCCGGGCGATGCCGGCTGATGAATTGTTGGCCAACACCCGGGAAATTGTGACGAAGGTGGCCGCCGGGGCCACTGGCGCGTTCACGGCGAGCAAGGAGCTGGTGGCGCACATCCGCGACCAGCGCCTCGGCCTGTGGGACGCCATGGCAGAGGAAAACGCAGAGCAGGCGCGGCTCTGCAAGGGCGCAGACTATGCCGAAGGCTTCCGGGCGTTCCAAGAGAAGCGGGCGCCAGTCTTCGAAGGCCGGTGATTGAGCCTGTCGAAATCCAGTCACTCAATTGCGAATTTCCACCATAGATTTGTAAGGTTCACCTATGACAATGGGGAAATCTATTACTAAAGCCGTCATTCCTGCTGCCGGCCTGGGGACTCGGTTCCTGCCCGCCACGAAGGCGATGCCGAAGGAAATGCTGCCGGTTGTTGACCGCCCGGCCATCCAGTACGTGGTGGAGGAAGCCGTCAAGGCCGGCCTCGACGACATTCTGATGATCACGGGGCGCAGCAAGCGCGCCCTTGAGGACCACTTCGACCGTGAACCCGGGTTGGAGCGCGCGCTGGAGCTGAAGGGCGATCAGGGTCGCCTGGACCTGGTCCACGAGGCTTCTGATCTTGGTCCTATCCACTACGTCCGCCAGGGCGAAGCCAAGGGCCTGGGCCACGCGGTGCTGTGCGCCAGCCAGCACGTAGGCAACGAACCGTTCGCCGTCCTCCTGGGTGACGACCTCATCGATGAGGCCGAGACCCTCCTCACCACCATGATCGAGGTGCAGCAGAAGACGGGCGGTTCCGTCATCGCCCTGATCGAGGTGGATCCCTCGGAGATCAGCGCCTACGGCTGCGCGGACATCACTGCGATCGAGGGCGAGGACTTCGTTCGCGTCAATAGTTTGGTGGAAAAGCCGGCCATCGCCGAAGCGCCGTCCAACCTGGCCGTCATCGGCCGTTACGTGCTGCACCCGTCGGTGTTCGGCGTCCTCGAGAACACGGAACCGGGCCGCGGCGGTGAGATCCAGCTGACTGATGCTCTCCAGACCTTGGCCGCCGGCGAGGGCGAGGGCTCGGGCGTGTATGGCGTGATCTTCAAAGGCCGCCGCTTCGATACAGGCGACAAGCTGAGCTACTTGAAGGCTGTCATCACGCTGGCTTCCGAGCGTGTGGAATTCGGTGAGGACTTGAAGACGTGGCTGAAGGCCTTCGTCGGCTAGCTCCAGATGCCTCTGTAAGTGCCTACAGGCCCGCCGCTGACCAGCGGCGGGCCTGTAGACGTTTAAGGGCCGCGGCGACCAAGAGCGCGCCAATTACAGCCCCACCTGTGTTTGTGACAAGATCCAGCGCACTTGCGAACCGGTTGTGAAGAAACAGCAGCTGACCCAGTTCCATTACCCCCGAGACAATTAGCCCAAAGGCGCCGATTTGCCACCAACGCTTGCCGTCATAGGCCAAGGACGCCACTGCGCCCAGCGGAATAAAGAGCATGACGTTGGCAGACGCCTCCACGAACTGGTAATTGAACCATCCGGGAATTCCACGGCCGTGGAGGAACTTCAGGAAGCCCGAAAGGTCCCCCTGCACAGGAGCATCGACGGGGCTTGGCCAATAAGCCACCAGCGCCAGCAGCGCCAGCATGGTCACCAGGACAGAGCGCCAGAGCCTGGGATTTTCCAGTTGTTTCAAAGCGCCCTCAGATGGTTCAGGCCAGCTGGCTGCCAAAGTCTTTTGCGCCAATATCTCCCCATAGGTCCAATAGATACCACATGCTTAAATGCAGAGGGTGGGTGGTTCTCCGTTTTCCGGAGAACCACCCACCCTCTTTGGTGTTTGTGGGTGTTGCGGTTACGCTGCTGCCTCGGTCTTGGCGCGGCGGCGTACTACAACTACAGAGGCTGCGCCGGCGGCAAGTGCGCCAGCTCCAACCAGAGTCCATAGGATCAGGCCTGAGTCGGCGCCCGTGTTGGCGAGGCCCGTGCCACCGCCGGTGTTGGCGAGCGCAGCGCCACCACCCGTGTTGGACAGCGTGCTGGCGTAGGCCGGGTCCACAACAACTGTCACGGGGCCGACAGTTGCGCCCGTGGTGTTGCTCGTTGCAGTGACGAGGTAGGTGCCGGCTGCAACAATGGTGATCGGCACAGAGAAGTTGCCCTGTGCGTCTGCCGTAGCGGAAAGTGTCTGCGCCTCGGCAAATACGCTGATCCTTGAGCTCACTGCGCGGTTACCAACTGCGGCGCCGGAAGATGCCGGCGGTGTGCCCGGTGTGACCCGGATGGTCAGCGGCTGACCAGCGAAGGGGCCGTTGCCGCGGAAGACAAACTGCTCACCGGGACCAACTTGGTTGTCCGAAACCGCTGCCTGCGGCGGAACCGGCGAAGGAGCCGGGTAGGTTGCGAATGCCGGTGCGGCACCGACAAGGGCGAGCGATCCTGCAAGGGCGAGTGCTGCGAGTGATTTTTTCATTGTTGTCCCCCCGGAGACGTTAAAATTTTGATGTACCCGAATTGAGGAGGTTTCCTCTCCGCACGAGACCTGTGCAGAAATCCCGGATAGATATCCCAAGAAAGACGTTACCATCCTCGTCGAGTTGCCAGCAACGTGAGTCCACACGGTTTACATACTGTTAACGCGCCGTCTATAACTACTGCCCACATGAATCACTTGTTGTGGGCAGGATCACATCTTTGACATCTTGCACAGTAGGTGTGACAACCACGTTAGGTTCCGTGTGCTGCACGATTTTCGAAAAGGTGAAGTCGACCGTGCTGCTCTCTCCTGGCGCTAACCTGACTGCGAGCGTACCCACAGGTCGGTTGCTGTGCTCGTAAGAAGCAAAGTTGGTGCTCTGACCGTCGACTTTCGCGGTTTCTACGTTTGATTGGACGGGACCATAAGCCACGATGTTGGTTTGAACTGACCCGGCGGGCACGCCGAAAGCGCCCGCACCAGTGACATATGTTGGGAGTGACGTCCCAGCATCGGCAGGAGCGGTATTTGTGCTGGTTACCCGCACAATGGTTTGTTCATAGCCGTCTCTGGCGCATTCCTTCATGAGTTGGACAGTACGGTCAACGTAGTAGTCCATCTTGGCGCCGGTACCGTCGTTATAGTAAACACCGAACTGAGCCGGCGAGATGCTGGGACCTGAAATGGAACCGCTCAGTGCGTACTTCGACATGATGGATTGTTCTGCAGGCAGGCCTGACCACACCAGAACGCGTCCCTCGGTGGTACCGCGGGTGAGCCCTTCGATCAGGCCCTTTGCATTTCCCTTGCCGTCGGCCAGTGCTGCAAAAATTTCCTGAGCGACGCCTGCAAAGTATGCATCCTGCAATCCCGGCTGCTCGATTTTGGCGTACACGTCAGAGAGCAGGGTCTGCACGATGTTCTGACCTGTCAGTTCCGTCGGCAAGCCCGCGGCTGCGAGCGCTACGAGCTCTGGGTGCTTGATGCTAACGGTACCGGTGGCATCAAGCACGTAGCCAAGGGCCACGGGGTCTATTGATATAACCCCGTCCACACGCTGTCCGGTTTTTCTCTCCCACATGGCCTGAGCAGTGCTGGCTGCTGTTGGGAAGTCGGGTGTCAGGTTCACATCCTGCATGAACTTCCCGACGCGCCCCGAGTAGATCTGTTGCTGCTCGGCCTCGACCGGGACGACCGGCAACATGACCCCGACGGCGCTGGCGCTGCTCTGGGCCCCGAGGCTCAGCTTTCCTTTGTCGAGACTCAGGACAGCAAGCGCTCCAGGTATTCCCCCGGAAGCTCGAGACTCGGCGTTGTTTTGGATCATGAGGAGGTAGTTACGGGTAGCTCCCGCACCAAGCATCCCGGGCGCAATGTTGGATGCATCGGCGGCCGCGTCTAACGCTCCGGTTACGGTTTGCAACTGGTCCCGTGCCTGCGTCAACGGAGCCGCAACCTGCGGCCATAGCTTGGTGGCATCGATCTGGTTTAGCCTCTCAGCTGACAGTCGAACGGCGTGCGCTGCGGCCGAGATGCTCGGCGAGGCCGTTTCCACCGGGGTCAGGTCAGTTCCTTCGCTACTGGGGAGCAGGGCCTGCCAATCGAGTGCTCCATAAACCCTTACCAAGGGTTCGAGACCGAGGCTGGCCACGTCGTCGGCCGAGCGTGCGACTTCGGCCACGGCGCTGAAGTTTTGGCCAAGCCCGGGCAGGCTGGCAGCCAAGGTCCATATAGGATCGTTGGCCGCATCCTTTGCCGCAAGGGTGTGGGCGCGCAGTTGTGTGACTGTCCCGGAAGCCGTTCCCGCGTCGTCACTCGTGATGTTTTCCCTCAACGTCGGGATCAGAAGAGTCGCCGCATCGAGTTCGGACTTAATTGCCGTTGCCTTGCTTGCTAGCCAGGCCGAACCGGCGACAGCGACGATAACAAGGCTGCCAAGGGCGATAAGCGTGAGTAGGAGCGGTCGGCGGTGGTTTGACTTGCGAGACTTCGAAACACGTCCCGCCCGAGACCGTTCATCTCTAGCCGGAATTTCTTTGGCGTCTGTCATCGTTAGGGCCGACCCAGGCCTCGATAGGTCCATCCGGCGGCGCGCCATTTGGCAGGGTCCAGAACGTTGCGGCCGTCCAGGATTCGACGTACAGAAACGGCGCTTCCTAAGTCATAAGGGTCCAGATCGCGGTACTCCTGCCACTCTGTGAGTAACAGCAGAGCATCCGCCTTCGCGATGGCAACGGACGTGTCAACTTCGTAGTGCAGTTCAGGAAATCTCCGGGCGGCGTTTGGCAGAGCCTTCGGGTCGGTCACTGTCACTACCGCGCCCTGCAATTGCAGCTGAGCCGCGATGCTGAGGGCGGGGGAATCCCGGACATCATCACTCTCAGGCTTGAATGCAGCGCCCAACACGGTGACTCGCTTACCTAGCAGGGACCCGTCACACAGGTCCCTTGCTAGTTCCACCACGCGGGTTCTGCGACGCATGTTGATTGCATCGACCTCTCGAAGGAAAGTGAGCGCCTGGTCCGCTCCGAGCTCGCCCGCGCGGGCCATGAACGCTCGGATGTCTTTGGGCAGACACCCGCCCCCGAAGCCGATCCCCGCGTTCAGGAACTTTCGACCAATACGATCGTCCATGCCAATGGCATCCGCGAGCTGTGTGACGTCTGCTCCAGCTGCTTCGCAAAGTTCTGCCATGGCGTTGATAAAGGAAATTTTGGTGGCCAGGAAGGAGTTTGCGGCGGTTTTAACAAGCTCTGCAGTCGGATGGTCGGTGACGAGACGGGGCGTTCCGGAGGCCAGTGGGACGTTGTAGACGTCGTCCAGGATGGATACAGCAGGATGGTCCTCAGAACCGTCGCTGACACCATACACGAAGCGGTCCGGGTGGAGGGTGTCGGAGACGGCGTGACCCTCACGGAGGAACTCTGGATTCCAGACTAAGTGGGCGTCAGGTTGTGCTGCAAGGAGAAGCTCAGCGAGGCGTGAGGCTGTTCCCACCGGAACTGTCGACTTTCCAACCACTACGTCGCCTGGCGAGAGATAGGGGAGCAGGCCTGTCGCGGCGGCGTCGACATAGGTCAGGTCAGCACCGTTCTCACCCTTTTTCTGAGGCGTTCCCACACAGATAAAGTGAACTGCATTTCCTGCAGCAGCGGCCAAGTCCGTGGTGAAGGACAGCCGTCCCGTTTCCTGCACTTCCCTCAATAGGTCTTCAAGTCCTGGCTCGTAAAACGGCGCACGAGCAGCAGATAGATCTTCGATTTTCCGCGCGTCCACGTCAATACCGACTACCTCATGGCCCAACTTGGCCATGCACGCCGCATGCACAGCGCCTAGATAGCCGCAGCCGATTACAGATATGCGCATAAGGATAATTCCTTCCCCAAGGGGTCAGTGGTTTGCGTCGAGTCGAGAAGAGATCAGCGAGTTAGTAGGCGCCCGCTCTGCCAAAAACAGCACGGGCGGTTCGGAGGATGATTACGAGGTCGCCAGCCAGCGACCAATTTTCCACGTAGTACAGGTCAAGGCGGACCGAGTCCTGCCATGACAGATTAGAGCGCCCACTGACCTGCCAGAGCCCCGTCAGTCCCGGCTTGACAAGAAGTCGACGCCGGACGTCACTTTCGTACGCCTCGACTTCGCGGGGAAGTGGAGGCCGTGGGCCGACAAGACTCATTGATCCGCTGAGAATGTTAAGCAGTTGAGGTAACTCATCAACGCTGAAACGCCGGAGAATTGCTCCCAGACGTGTCACGCGCGGGTCATTCTTCATCTTGAATAAAGGACCGCTGCCTTCATTCGCTTGCTCCAGCTCAGCGCGGCGGCGTTCGGCATCGATGACCATCGAACGAAACTTGATCATAAAGAAGTGATTGCCCTCCATCCCAACGCGTTCCTGACGAAACAGGATCGGTCCGCGACTGTCTAGCTTAATGAGCAAAGCAACAAGAATCATCGCTGGCGACACAATCGCCAACAAAATTCCCGCTGCCGCGACGTCAAAAAGGCGTTTGGCGACTCTTTGACCGCCCTCGAGCGTGGGTGTTGTCACATGAATAAGAGGCAGTCCAGCAACTTGTTGAGTGTGTATGCGAGGACCGGCGATGTCTGTGAGCGCAGGCGCCATTATCAGCCCGATGTTTCGAGCCGCCAACTCCCAGCCCAAGTGACGCAGCGTCTGCGGATGTAGTTGTACGCCCGCGGATACCGCCACCGCATCGGCACCACATGCCTCCAAGGCGTTGACAATGGACTGCGGATCGGATTTATTTCCCACGATCCTAAGCCCCGACTGGGGTTCGACGCTTGTGCCAGCATCTGCCCCAGGAATGTACGCCGCAACTGGGAGGTATCCGGCATGCTTGGCTCCGTGCAAAGACGCTGCCAAATGTGCAACAGCACCGGGGCCTCCGAGTAAAAGTAGCCGCGACATACTGCGGCCTTGCCCGCGTTTGATGCTCAAATGTTGTCTGATCAACCATCGGCCAAGTAGAAGGCCCAGTAGCCCAACAGGAAGCGCCAGCCCCACGTAGCCACGTGCAGTGTCAATCCGGAAGACATAGGAAACAATCGCGATGATTCCGAACAGCCAAAGGGACGCGGCTGCTACTCGCTTGTATTCGTCCGGCCCGGATCCGAGTATGCGGCTTTGACGACTGTTCCAGGCTCCCAACATGAACCACCAGGCTGCAGCCAGCACCACGGAAAGCCAAACGTACGGTACGTCTTGGCCGGCGGTGGTCGATTCTGAATCCATGCCAAAGCGGATGAGGAATGCTCCAACGACCGCCCAGATAATAATGAACGCATCAACTATGCGTAGCCGACGCGATGACCGCCGGCGCCAGTTGGCGTCCTCACTCATCGAACATCCCCCATATTACAGCGGCCTTAGCTGCGTACCGACAAGGAATTGCGTCTGTACCATTCGACCGTCGCACGAATTCCTGCTTCGAGTTCGATAGACGAACTCCACCCAGCTTCCCTCAATTTAGAAACGTCGAGTAGCTTTCGCGGGGTGCCATCCGGTTTTGTCGCATCCCAGGTGATTTCGCCGGTGTAACCAACGGCTGACGCCACAAGCGATGCGAGTTCACGAATGGTGACGTCGCTACCCGTTCCCACATTCACTTGGGAGGGGCCGTCGTAGTTTTCCAGCAGGTGAAGGCACGCTGCTGCCATGTCGTCGACGTGAAGGAATTCCCTGCGGGGCGACCCGGTTCCCCAGTTCGTTACTACTTGGGTCCCGGACCGTGCTGCTTCGTCATAACGTCGGATCAAGGCAGGCAAGACATGGGATCCCGTGGGGGAGAAGTTGTCCCCCGGACCGTAGAGGTTAGTAGGCATCGCAGAGATCCAGGGAAGGCCATACTGCCGGCGCACCGCTTGAATCTGCATGATTCCTGCGATCTTGGCAATAGCATAAGCATCGTTAGTCGGCTCAAGGTGGCCCGTAAGCAATGAGTCTTCTCGGATGGGTTGCTCGGCAAATTTTGGATAGATGCAGGACGATCCAAGGAACAGGAGACGTTCAACACCGTGTTCGAGTGCTGCGTCTAGAACATTAACCTGAATCCTTAGGTTGTCGCTGAGGAAGTCGACAGGATAAGTGTTGTTTGCAAGAATTCCGCCAACCTTAGCTGCGGCGAGAACGACGTAACGGGGTTTTAGTTCCGCAAAGAACGCGAAAACGGCATCACGGTTCTTTAAGTCGAGTTCGGCTGACGTGCGGCCCACAAGGTTGGTGAAGCCTTCTGATTCCAGATTTCGCCAAACCGCGGAGCCCACGAGTCCGCGATGGCCGGCAACGTAGAAGCCCGAGGAGCGGTCCAGTGAAGCTGGTACGAAAGTGACGTCGTCAGACATTATTGCTTCCAGCTCTGGAGTTCGACGGTGTCGATCCAGTGATTCCCGGCGTGCTTTAGGGCTTCAATGTCGGCATCCACCATGATGCGTGCCAACTCCGGTGTATGAACCGAGGCCTTCCAATCCAACTTCTCCTGAGCTTTCGACGCATCGCCGACAAGTGCGTCAACTTCAGTAGGACGCAGGTAACGTTCGTCAAACCTGACGTGGTTCTCCCAATTGAGGCCCGCATGCTCGAACGAGATCTGAAGGAAGTCGCGGACCGTGTAATTTCCGCCAGTGGCAAGAACAAAGTCATCAGGCTCATCTGCCTGAAGCATGCGCCACATGCCCTCGACGTATTCCGCCGCATAACCCCAGTCGCGTACTGCGTCCAAGTTGCCCATGTAGAGCAGGTCTTGCTTTCCAGCCTTGATGGCGGCGACCGCTCGCGTAATCTTGCGGGTCACGAAAGTTTCACCACGACGAGGTGATTCGTGGTTGAAGAGGATGCCGTTGACGGCGAACATCCCGTACGCCTCACGGTAGTTTTTGGTTATCCAGTAGCTGTAAACCTTGGCCGCCCCGTATGGGGAGCGGGGATAGAACGGGGTGTCTTCGTTCTGAGGAGGCGGCGTAGCGCCAAACATCTCAGAGGAAGACGCCTGATAGAACTTAGTCTCAATACCGGACATCCGGACAGCTTCCAGGAGCCGAATTGTGCCGACCCCAGTTGTGTCGGCCGTGTGCTCCGGCTCATCGAATGACACTCGAACGTGCGACTGGGCCGCTAGGTTATAAACCTCGTCGGGCTTGATCTCCGCTAGCAGAGTGACGAGGCGCGCACCATCGCTGAGGTCGCCATAGTGAAGAAAGAGCTTGGCCTTCGGATCGTGGGGATCTACGTACAAATGATCAACACGGGCTGTGTTGAATGTAGAGGCGCGTCGAATGAGACCATGCACCTCGTAACCCTTGCTGAGGAGGAGTTCGGCCAAATATGACCCGTCCTGCCCGGTTATGCCGGTGATGAGTGCGCGCTTAATCAAAGTTTTCCCCCGCGTTCAAAATAGTCGCACTACTTACGGCGGCGCGACGATGCCATAGTTTTGATGAACCCATCATACTTTGCAATCGCGGTTGCTTCAGACAGTGTTTCCATTCTGAAGCGAAGTCCTTGGGAGCCAAGTGCGTTCGCCAGGCCAGGGTTTCGGCCCAGTTCTTCAGCTTTAAGGACGAGCGCTTCTGGGTCAGCAGCATCAACTCTTACTCCTCCGCCGGCGGCGGCAACTTCTGACGCCGTCACGCTTTCCTCGTCGGTTGCAGCGAGAACGGGCCGACCCGAGTTGAAGTAGGAGGTAAGCTTACTGGGCACCGCCATATCTTTGACGCCCGGCAGCTCATTAACGAGGAGAACGTCTGCGGCAGCAAGGGCCATCTGGAATTGGTCTCCAGGCAGGGCGTTTAGAAACTCTATGTGTCCAAGGTTCTGGGCTAGAGACTCCAGCTGCCGACGCTGGTTACCCGACCCCATGAGGACAAATCGAACGTCGCTGTCAGTCTCTTCAGCTATGCGAGCAGCATTGACAACGTTTTCAAGCCCTTGTTTCTTGCCCATGTTGCCAGCGTGGAGGACCACAACCTCATGCTCTTGCCAGCCCATTTTACGACGCATCTGTTTGCGGTCAAAAGCCGGGGAGTGGGGAAGATGGGTCCAGTTCCTGATGACCTTCGTGATGTGTTCTGGAATACCGAGAGTGTCAATCATGTACTGCCGGAAACGATCATGAATAGCCACTATTCCATCCGTTGATCCCAAAACACGAGCCTCGATCCAACCCATCAAGCCCCCGAGACCAGCACCTCCCTGGCGGGTCTCGACTACCCCGAGGCTGTAGATGTCCTGAACCCATATTCCCACTGCCGGGCGCCTCACACTTGCTCTGACTCTCATGATGGTCAGTGCGCTGGAGAAGAGAGCGGGGCTTATGACCAGGACTACATCGGGGCTATGCCATTGGGACAGCACGGCACGAACACCGAAGCTCAATTCCATATGCAGGCGGCTAAGAGTATTTGGACTCCGTGGGATGTGGTGCCGAAGACGCGTAACCCTAACGCCGTTGGTCTCCTCCGACTGACTCCACCCACGGTAGCCAGCTGTCAGCCTCCATTCCGGGTAGTGAGGATAGCCCGTGATTACGTGCACATCATGCCCAGCACGGACCAGGCCCTCAGCAAGGCTGGTTGTGTATGGCGCGTTACCGCTTGCTTCTGGGGCATAATTGATTCCGACGATAAGGACCCGTAGTCGACTTTTCACGGCTACATCATATGGGTATGGCAAGCGGGGCCTGGCCGTCGTGACCTCTCAGCGATTTTTGTGACTTGGTTAGGGATAATGGCGTTTGCGTCGTTCATGCCGACCACTCAGGAATTGGCGCCCTTCAGTAATCGTCTATTGTGATTCGAAAGCAGGGGGATAATACAGTGAGCAAAACGCATCCACTCGTGAACCTGGCCGCCTTCGACGGTCATGGTCTAGACCGCGGCCGGAGCAAGGCTGTTGAAGTAGCTTGGTGGGCCTGTAAGTTGGCCATCATACAGACCAACTTTCCTTGGCCGTCAGGTGTGCGAAAAAGAGTTCTTACTGCCTTCGGCGCAAAGATAGGTAGCGGATTTTATATGAGGCCTGGGGTCAACATTCATTTTCCGTGGAAGTTCACCGCCGGCGATAACGTTTGGATAGGTGATCGTTGCACGATCCTCAACCTCGAGCCCGTCCGCATGGGGAACAATTCGGCACTAGCACACGAGGTATATCTGGCTGCTGGCGGGCACGATATAAGGTCTCCCAAGTTCGACTACGCGAACGCCCCCATCACGATTGGGGAAGGTGTATGGGTTGGCACGCGCGCCTATGTGGGGCCCGGTGTCGAAATTGGCGAGTCTGCAGTCGTCGCTGCGGGTGCTGTCGTGGTCCGTCGCGTCGAGGCTTCCGACATAGTTGCTGGAGTGCCAGCGAGGCCCATAGGGCGCCGCGAAATTATGAAAGAGGAATAACTTGCGAATTCTTGTAACGGGAGGAAGCGGCTTTATCGGGTCAAACCTCGTGGAGAAACTTGTTGTTCAAGGACATGAAGTTACTAATTATGACTTACAGAAGCCACCTCGTGGCACCTGCGCTGAGAACTGGCTTGAAGGTGACATCACAGACGCCGTTACTCTGGCTGCTGCCTACGAAAAGGTAAACCCGCAGATTGTATTTCATCTAGCTGCCAGGACGGATCTCCACGGGAAGACACTGTCCGACTACTTGGCTAACACCGTGGGAACTCAAAATGTCATTGATGCGGGCCGAAATCATTCTGAGCCAATACACACATTTTACGCAAGCAGTCGCCTTGTCTTTGCTATAGATCATCAACCAGCGCATATCCTTGATTACAAAACCTCAACAGTTTACGGCGAGAGTAAAGTTAAATCTGAAGAATTGATCTTAGAAGGGTCACATGGAAAGTCAACCTGGACGATAATAAGGCCAACTTCAATTTGGGGTCCTGGTTTTGGAGTCCCATATCGAACTTTTTTTGATGTGGTCAATCGCGGATTTTTTTTCAACGTCCGGGGTGCTGACCCTAAGAAGTCTTTCGGGTATATTGAGAATTCTGTCCATCAGCTGATTACTTTGATGCATGTGAAGGATGGTGCGACTCACGGAAAGATCTTGTGGTTGACCGACGACACCGACCTCGGGCTGCGTGATTGGTCGGAAAAAATTGCAAAAGCTTTTGATCGCCGAAGGCCTTCTGATGTCCCGATGTTTTTTTGCAGGATTGCGGCAAGTGTGGGTGATGTACTCCAACGCCTCGGGCTCCAAGAACCACCTTTAACCTCCTTCAGGCTTCGGAACATGGTCACCACCGTGACCTACGACTCGACCGAAACGTCAGAACTGGTTGGTCCTCTTCCGTTTTCTGTTGACGAAGGTACTCGTCGAACTGTGGATTGGATCCGAAGCACTAACTGATATCCAGCGAGGTTTCGCTAGATTCCATGCGGGGTAATGCTAGGCATCAGGTTTTCTTGGCAAAAATTCTTTTGTGTCCAATACGAAATGGGGAGCAATGCTTTTCAATCGCAAATGGTTTCCGAATTTGGGTCACGATGTCCACGCACTTGATACAAGCAGGATAAATTAACTAGGCGTGGAAGCGTTAACTGGCTCTACAACGAAACAACCGGTCGACGATCTCCGCCGACACTCAAAGTAGTCGAGTCCGAAATAGAAAGTGCACTCAAGAGCCATACGTTTGACATACTATTCTGCTATAGCCTCGTTCACCTCGATCAGGTAAAGCTGCTTAGTCTGCCAATGGCGGTCAAAGTGCATTACAGACTCGACGACCTAGTAAAAACTTTAATTTATTTCCTGCCAGTTACAACGTGCACCGGGAAACTTTTGTGTATTGGAGTTTAAACTTTGAAGGTTCTTAGAATTGTAACTTTGGCAAGTGCGACAGGACGGTACGGAGGGCCGTTTGACACGGCCGTCAGTCAGTCGCGCCTCACGGCCGGAGAAGCCGGCATTCGTACTACGTTGCTGGCTGGATGCCTGCCAAATGATGCCCCCAATATCCGTGCCGATGCGTTCAATATCAGCATGCCGGGTGTGAGAATGCTCGTGCCACGTGTGGGGTTCACCAGCTGCATCTCGTGGGCGATGTGTCGTGAACTGGTTCGCCAGGTACGCTTAGCCGACCTAGTGCATGTTAGCTACGCTAGAGAACTGATTCCGCTCCTAGCTTCTATTCTTGCCATAGGATTACGCAAACCTTTGGTAATTCAACCTCACGGAATGCTAACCGCGCGAACAAGTCGGCTGCATAAGATAGTCGACCTCGTTGCGCGCCCCGTTTTCCGCAAAGCGACTCGCACCATCGCACTCACGGTTGTTGAACGAGCCCACTTGCAAGATTGGTCCGGGGTCCGGGACCTTGAACAATTTTCCGTCATTGGTAATCCCTTGCCTTTTGAGCCAAAGCATGATTCAGCTGGCCGCGCTGACCCAATGCGCAGAGCAATGTTTATTGCAAGGCTGGAACCTCGAAAGAGGGTGTCTGATTTCCTCGAGGCTAAGCGTCTGGCTAACTCCTGGGGCTGGGACGAACTCTACGAAGTGGTAGGACCCGATCAGGGCGACGGCGAAGCTGTGGCCTTGGCCGCCGCCGAAGTCCCGGGGGTAATTTACCGTGGTGCAGTCCCAGCCGCGGAAGTAGACAGCATTCTTGATACTGCAGGCGTGTTTGTGCTTACATCCAAGAATGAGCCTTGGGGAAATGTTCTGGTCGCTGCCTTACTTAAGGGTATACCGGTTGTTGTTACAGAATCCGCTGCGTTAGCCAAAGAAATTGGGCAGAACCATTTAGGGATAGTTGTTCAGGATTCTAAGCCGGAAGAGGTCGCGCGGGCAGTTCATAGCATTCTTTTTGAAGAGTGGAGGTCTCCCGAACAGAAGAGTGCTGCGCGGCATTTTGCCGCTCAGCGATTCAATCAAGCCTCGATTCGAGACCAGTTAGTGTCCACCTACCAATCAGCGCTTAGTTTGAAAAGCAGACGTACTTGACGGGACTTCCGGCGCGTTTCGCAATTTAGAGGCTCTTCACGTTTTATGGGGAAATGAATCCCTGGGTGAGTGTCATGCCGCCGCCCGTACGACACTTCTCCAAAGAAATATCTGATTTGTAGTTGGCGGGCTTGCGGTAGCCACGGGCGGTTAGCCGGCTCTCCGTGGTTCGTGGTGAAACGGATTCCGTGTCTTGAAGGGCTCGTAGCCCTGCTGTGATGGATGTTCTCTACGCATTCATCGAGAGTCAGGAGCTACGAGCCTTGATCGAACCTACTTCCCCGCGCCCAGATGCTGCCACCGCCATTTTCAACCTGCCCGACTACCGCGTCACCGACACTGAAATACTTGCATTCGGGCAGCGCCGTATCAGCGTCGAAGCCATTACCGAGTCCGGCTGCCCCTCCTGTGGTGTGATCAGCGTACGGGTGCATTCCCGCCGGCCCCAACGTCTGCGTGACATCCCCATCGCCGGTCCGATCGAAGTGGTCTGGGCCAAGCGGAGATTCTTCTGCGATGAATACCGCTGCCCGCGCCAGACATTCACCGAGGAGACCGCCCAGGTCCCGCTCCGTGCACGATCCACTCGCCGGCTCCGTCGCCCCTTGTGGCCGCCGTGATCGGATCGGGAAGGCCCACGGCGGAGGCTGCGTTTTCGTTCGGTGTCTCCTGGTGGCTGGTCCAGCGGGCACTGGACTCCGCGGCCCTGACGCTGCCCCTTAGCGACCGGTTCGGGAACTGCCCGGGTCGGGTGTTTGGCCAGCCGGCGGCGCTCCTTGACCTGCTTTTTCCTCCAAGACGCGGTAGAAAGTCGACAGGGCCCCAAATAAATTCCCTGGTCCAGAAGCTTCGTGTAGACCTTCATGGGTGCCAGGTCCACGAACTCCGGGGAGTTCAGCGCCGACAGGACCCCGGACCTTTCGGAGGCCCTGAGCTTTTTCTGCGGCACCACCGCAGGCTGGTCCCAGGGCGGTGCCGGTCTCCGGTTCGCGGTCGTCCTCGAAGCAGCCGTCAATGATGCTGCCCGGCGTGACGGAATCTTTAGTTCCAGCATCCCCCGGTATGTTGCCATCAGCGTTTCTTGGACCGGGGTCCGTCCGGCATATCCTCTGAGGCGATCTCTAAGAACGCCTGTAGTTTTCCCATCAGGTCCAGGGCTGCCTCGGTCTTCTTCAACCGGCTCTCGGTCACCTCTAACTGGCGGCGTAAACGCGCGTTCTCGGCCTGGTCGGCCGAGAGTTTCCCGATCGATTTCCCCGGCATTCTTTCCAGCCAGACGCCGGCGTCCCGCAGCCGCCGCCACACACTGTCATCTGCGAGGACTAGAGGCCCTCCCGGCGCAGGAACGCACCGCCCTCGCTGTTCTCGCAGGCGCTCTCATAGGCGGTCAAAACTTTGAGCTTCTGGGCGGGGCTGATGACCGTTGTGGCCGCGCCCACCGGCCCGCGGACCAGAACTACTGCTACCACTACTCACAGCACTATCTTCGTGTACTGCACTCAAAACTGGACTGGACATGATTACTGATTACTGATTCCTGGCCCTCGCCTCATGCGATTAATCGGACGTGCTATGAGCCCCCGGTACCGTTCCAGCCTGACAGGTTGGGGCGTGCACGCAGTGTCCACGGTTTTACGGGACCTCTGGCGCTGCACGGAAAAGGGGACTCGAGCAAGCATTTTGCTACCTACGCCAAAAATAGGCCATAGGTGCCAAACGCGTCAGCTGCTATGTTCTGGCGAGTGCCCCTGATGCACGACCAGATCTCCGCTGGCTGCACTACGGTTGATAGTTGCAATGCCGCTTGGGAGGCGGTGCAGCGGAGGACAAACGTGCAGCGCACTCCAGCTGACACTGCTTACTGACTCCCTGAAAAGCTGTCAGCCCGGTCGCCAAGTCATCGCCGTACCCTCGAAACCAGAGCTGGAACCACACTCCGTCGAAACCTTTCGCGCAATTACACCTTCTCCGCGGCAGGTATGATTACCGAGACCGCACGAATATTGCCGTTCCGGTGGCGTGCCGACGGCCGTTTCTGGATCTAACAGGGGGACCGGGTTGAATATACGCGAATACCTGCGCATCGCACGCCGAAATTGGATCTTGCTGACTGCCTGCACGCTCGCGGGTGTCCTAATGAGTGGGCTCGTATCGATGCTGGCCAAGCCCACGTATACCGCCGACACCCAACTATTTGTAGCAATTCAGAGTTCAGGATCGGTCCAAGAACTCCAACAAGGCAACACGTTCAGCCAAGCACGGGTCCAGTCCTATGTTGGAACTGTTAAGACGCACGCTGTCCTTCAGCCCGCGATCGACGCATTGGGGCTCGCCTCTACTCCTGAGGATTTGGCGAAAAAAGTCACTGCTACTAGTGACCTAAATACGGTTCTAATCATGATCTCCGTAGTTGACCATTCGCCGGTCCAAGCCGCTGCCATCGCACAAGCGGTCGCAAATAGCCTGATAACTGCTGTTGACACTCTGGAAAAGCCGAGAACCGGCGGCCCCTCACCCGTCAGCATGTCCATTATCGCGCCCGCGAAGGCGCCTCTCAGTCCTTCGGGGCCGAATACCAGGCTAAACCTAGCTCTCGGTCTGATCATCGGGTTTGCTGTCGGAATCGCAGGCGCCTTCACCCGAACGGCCCTGGACAACCGAATAAGGGGAGAGGATGACTTGCGCCGAGTGACGGACTCACCCTTATTAGGGGGGATTTCATTCGACCAAGAAGCTAGTCGGCTGCCGCTCATAACTCAAACAGCGCAACAAAGCCCACGCGCAGAATCGTTCCGTCAGTTGAGGACTAACCTCCAGTTCGCCAATGTATCCGGACAGGCCAAGACAATTCTGGTTACGTCATCCCTACCGGGTGAAGGTAAGAGTACAACCGCTACAAACTTGGCGATAACGTTAGCTCAGTCAGGACAGTCGGTCTGTCTCGTGGATGCCGACCTGCGCCGGCCCATGATAGATGAGTATTTGGGCTTGGCACGAGGAGCCGGACTGACAACGGCCCTCGTCGGTACCGTCGATGTAAGCGAACTGCTGCAGCCGTGGGGAGATGACAACCTCTACGTCTTGACGTCAGGGCAAATTCCACCAAATCCGAGTGAATTACTAGGTTCTGCAGAAATGACCGACCTGGTCACACGACTGGAGAACTCGTTCGATACTGTCATAATTGATGCGCCACCCCTCCTGCCGGTGACGGATGCTGCTGTCCTCTCGCAACTCGTGGGGGGAGTCGTAGTGGTGGTAGGAGTGCAGAAGACAAGACACCAAGACCTGGAAAAATCACTGAAAGCGCTGGCCCTAGTGGATTCAAATGTGCTCGGGGTTGTCCTTAACAGGCTGCCCGTGAAGGGCACGGATGCCTACACGTACGGTTACTACAGCTCGGAAATTCCAAAGTCGTCCGACTCATCAACAAGGTCACGCCGCGTAAAGAGCACCTGGATAGAAAGTGACCCCCGGGCTGCCGAAACAGACACCGAGTTCGAGCGGGCGTTGTTGAATCCCGGCCTTCAGCCCGCTAAAACATTCCGCAGCAGCCGTTTCAATCAGCGCTAGTTCGCTGGCCTCAGAGCTTGCCACGCGAAGGAATAACATGAACATACTAGTAAGATTTGCAAGATCAAAATATTCAGCTGTCGAAATGATAATGCTTAGGCTCGCCGGTTTTGCGCCGGTCCATGCGATTCGAATTGGTGCGCTGAGAGCTTTCGGCGCAAGGATAGATTCGGATGCTGTTGTGTATCACGGATTTCAAGTTAGGAATGCACGAAAGTTGCGAATTGGTGCCCGCACTTCAGTGGGGGATGGTGCAATTCTCGATGCCCGTGGAGGGCTGACGCTTGGTGAGGACGTCAATATTTCAACTCAAGTAATGGTCTGGACCGCGCAGCACGACTGGAAGTCCGCGGACTTTACCTACGTTGAAAACTCGGTCAGTATAGGAGACCGCGCTTGGATAGGGCCGCGGGCTGTGCTGTTGCCAGGTGCAGTTATCGGGGAGGGAGCAGTGATCGCTGCAGGCTCGATTGTACGAGGGACCATTCCTCCCTACACACTTGTGGGCGGCGTTCCAGCGAAGTTTATTTCGAAAAGGCCGCAGGACTTGCATTATCACTTGCCTACGCCGAAAGGCAAAACATGGTGGTGGTAAGAGGGACCGATCCGGAAGTAACTCTACTTCGGTCTAGCATTTCGGAGCGGCAGCCGTAGTGGCATCAATTGTTCGTACGCTGGGCAAATCCGCTTTTGCAAGGGCGCTTTCTCTTCCGTTCACGGCTGCCGCAACGGTTACCACTACATATCTTCTGGTGAAAGAAATAGGGGTAGAGCCCTATGCCTACGTCATCCTCGTCGGAGCGCTATTTCAGCTCATACCTTTCGCGGACCTCGGAATGGGGGCTGTCGTAGTCAACGCCTCCTCTAAGAGGCTGGAGAGTCGAGAACTCTCTTCGACCGCCCTTGCAACAGCTGGCATTGCTTTCCGAACATTGTCCTTTTCTGCCCTCGTCATAGTTGCCCTTACCGTTCTAATCGGACTCTCGGGTGCATGGCCCCTACTACTCGGGCTTCCCGATGAACTGGTCGGCTCGGCTCACTGGGCAATAGCAGTCGTACTCCTACCCTTTGCTATCTCCATTCCATTTGGGATAGGACAGAGAATACTGATTGGCGAAGGCCGCAACCAAGTTGTGAGCTTCATCGGTATTGCCGGCCCCATCACGGCCACAGTGACAACTTACGTTTTACTCAAGGTAGGTGTGGATCCTCTTGTGCTCAGTATTGCGACGCCGATGGGCATCCTCATCGTCTCCGTTGCATGCTTCATGCTTGCCCTGAGAACCAGCGGGTGGCGATTTCGTGACATTATCGTAGTTCGTCGACTGCGCCGGAAACCTAAGCTGTGGAATTCCGCTTTGCCAATGATGGTCATTAGCATTACTGTTCCGCTCGCTATGCAAAGTGATCGCTTGGTGCTTTCGCATTTTTCGGCGAGTTGGGAGTTATCGGAATATTCAATAGCGGCCCAGATGTACGTTCCATGTTTCTCGATTATTTCGATGGCCGCCGTAGCTTTATGGCCGATTTTTTCGCGATCGGGCTCGGCTTCACTTCCTCTGTGGTCAAAGGCGCTCACCTCCTTGGGCCTGGGCGGGGTCTTCTTGGCGGCGTTGTTCGTTCTGCTTGTGGGGCCCGCTGCGCATCTAATCACGGAAGAAAAGTTGACAGTTCAATTAGACTTGGCGGTCGCATTCGGTGCCCTCCTTGTCGTTATGGCCTGCCATCAAGCCTCCGCCGTTCTGCTGACCTCCCCACGTCACCTGATGTTTCAAGCGGTTTGCGCAACAATAATGTTGCTGGTGAACGTTGGGCTCTCCATATTTTTATCTTCGGTTCTTGGGGCCAGCGGCGTTGTATGGGCCTCGGTAATAGCCGTAAGCGCTACGCAACTAATACCCTGCATCATCAAAGCGCAACAATTCATGCGCGTAGGTGACGAATTGGTGAGTGTATGAACAGAATGAATAATGAACACGTCATTGTCTATGATCCCAATTGGATCAACCCTTATGGTATTGAGCTCGCTTCCATAATTGCGGCTGCTGGCTATGAAGTCGATCTATGGTGCACAGAGAACCGGTCCTTCACACCGGAAGGGGTAAAGCTACATCCCAAGCTTGTTGGTCAACGGAGGCACAACAGCCTCCTTAGGCTTGCGGTGCGAAGACTCATTGAACCGATGCGGATATCAACATCGGCCCCTAGGCGCAGCGCCCTCATTATCGTGTGGACACGTAATCCGTGGGATGCCTTGGTCTTCGCAATCAGGGCGCTAGTTGGCGGCAAGACCATATTCATCTATCACAACCCGGACACTGTCCGCAGGCGGCCCGGACTGCCTGGAGTTATGGAACGTTTGCTTCTTCGAGTCTCAACTCTGTGCGTCGTGCACAGTTCGCGTCTCAGGGCATCTGCCAACGCATCAGCGAATACCATCCGAATAGCCGCGCATCCTCCATATAGCGTTACCACGCGACGCCCTCGCAGGGCCGCGGGGACGGGGAATCTCAAAAACGCCGTCCCGGTAGTGGCGTTTGTGGGTGCGCTCAGGCACGACAAAGGGGTTAACGACCTCGTAGGAATTGCCGAACGTGTAATGCGACCCTTTGTCCTTCGTATTTTGGGTCCCGAACGAATTCCGGCCTCGACCTCTGAATTACTCAGAGCAACCGGAGCAACCTGCGAATATGTAGGTTCCGCCGGCGGCCCGACCGATGACGAGCTTATCAACGGACTCGAGTCTGCAGATGTCATGATCGCGCCATATAGATCAGTGACTGAAAGCGGATCTATTCACATGGCGCTCAGCATCCGCGTCCCAGTGCTGGCGTACGAATCGCCGGGAGTAGCCCATATTATAAACGCTGCCAGTACGGCCCCAACGCGGAAAGAATTCGGAGACCTGCTGGCAAAGTACCTGGATGTTCCTTGGCAAACATATACGCCTGACGCCTTTGACCTTCACAAACGTTGCATAACTGATTGGAGAAGAATTCTTAATGAAGCATTCTGATCTGCATGAACCCCTGCTTTCCATCATTATAGTTACATTCAACGCCAGTCAGTTCCTGCCCCGGACGTTGAATTCACTGATGTCTCAAAAGGTTATCAACAATAATGATGTTGAAGTGGTAGTAGTCGATGGTGGCTCAACAGATGGAACACTTGAACTAGTGAAGAAGTCCTCATTAGTTTCACATTTTATCTCGGAACGTGATGATGGAATTTATGACGCTATGAACAAGGGAGCGCAGTTGGCCACTGGTCGCTGGCTTCACTTCCTCAATGCCGGAGACTCGTTCACCGATCCTGAATGTTTGAGACTTCTACTACTGGGTTTGGAGTCTGCCGATAGATTCCGAGTGCCTTGGGCGATTTCTGGAGCCCGAAACCTAGGTGGAGATAAAGGTCTCGTTAGACGAATACCGAGCCTTCCTCACATTTGGTGGCGCCATGCTTATGGCCTACAGCCTCATTGTCACCAAGCCACTTGGTTTAAAAGGACAACATTCTTGGATTCTGGCGCTCATTCGTTACGATTTCAAACAGCTGACGATTTTGACGTTATTGTAAGGTTCGGGATGCTCGCACGGCCCTTCGTCATTGAGCAAGTTCTTATCGATTATCTGGGGGGAGGTATCTCCGAGTTGACGTCGGCATTGATCCCGAGCCTTCAGCATCAAGTACGTGCCGAGAGATTCCAACTGGGGCCGCTGGGCAGATTGCTCGACAAGCAAGTCGGCCGGGCGCTGTCCAGCGTCACTCGAGCTCGAATTGTCGCTGGCAGGATCAAGTCTAAGATCTAAATCGGCTCTTCACTATGGAGGCGTGGACCGGTTGGTTTGGTTCCTTGACGGGCGTGGCGGCCTCGGCTTGCTGGACGCAGGATGGTCTGGTGAGGCAGGTCTGACTCTCGGCTCTTCTGACGGATGGCATCCAGAATGGCCAGCTGCTCGGCGGCAACGTCGGGGGCGAATGTCTGGGTGGTGCCGTTGACGGCGATAGTCGCTGCTCGCAAGAGCCGGAGTTGTCGGATGACGTTACGCACGGCCAGGCCTGTCCTGTTCTGGACAGTCCGGGAGACCGCAAGCGCGGTGAACACGATCGTCAGATGCGCCTCGATATCGTCGCGGGTGCGATGGAACATGGGCCTGGCCCGCAGGTCTGTCTTGCTCATTCGGAACGACTGCTCGACGCGCCACAGGTCATGGTAGGAACCGATGACTTCCCCCGCGGCCATGACGGCTCTTCACGGTTCGCGGTGAATGTTCTGCCGTGATGAATGTTCATGCCGCTGTTCTGGGGGCACTGCGCAACAGGATACGCGTTTTGTAGTTGCGTGCGTTGGTAAATCCCCGGCCGGTCCTCTTTATGTGCTTGATCGCTGTGTTGTTGGCCTCCACCTTCGCGGTTGTCGCACCGGTGACAATGAGCACTTCGACCTCCTTCCACCACCGGCAGACCGTGCGCCAGAGCCGGCTCGTTTCGGGCTGCGCGGCCCGTTCCACCAACCCTTCAGACGGTCTTTCGCGGCCGCCGCGTCGGCGAGGGATCCGGTGCCTAATAGCGTTCGCAGTTGCTCCTTGACCAACCAGGCGGCTTGCAGCTTCCCGGTGGCGTCGTCGGTCGCGAACACCGTGCTGAGCCTGTTCCTGGCCCGGTCCGAGAGCGTGTCCCCGGCCCGCAACAGCAGCCGCCGGTTGGTCCAGACGGGATCAATGGAACGCCCCCGCCGGCCATGGACCTGGCGCTGCCGGACTTCGGTGAGCATGTCGTTGCCTAGCTTGACCAGGTGGAACGCGTCGACCGAGACTGCGGTGCGTAGGAGCCACATCCGCAGGGCCTTGCGGAATGCCGCTGACGGGTCGATCGCGACGACCTGCACGCCCAGGCGCCACCGCAGCGGGCGGGAGAATAGCCAGTCTCCGACGCCTTCGCTGTCACGGCCGTTTACGATCCCGAGCACTTGTCCGGTGTCCAGATCGACGATGGTGGTCATCCAGGGTTCGTAGTGAATACTGGCTTCCAAGGGAGCCACCTGTCGTGCGCTTCAGAGCCACCTGCCCAGATCACGGATCGTGTCGTTCAGAGCCGCGATTGGCGTGGTTGAGAGCCACCTGAAAAGCTCCTCCCACCACGTGATGGCCACGTGGTGGGAGGAGTACCGGTAATGGTACGGAAGATCAAGGCGAAACTTGTCTTGCAGTTACGAAATCAGGGTTTATCGGGCAGGTCGATCGCCTCGGCGCAGGGCATCGCGCGCAATAGCGTCCAGGCGGTGCTCGATGCAGCGGACCGGCTCGGCGTCGTCTGGGATGACGTCGCGGAACTGTCGGAAGCCGAGGTGTATGCGGCCGTGTTCCCTGGCCGCGGCGTTCATGAGAGCGTCTTCGCGCAGCCGGACTGGCCCCGAGTTCACACTGAGTTGGCCCGGGTCGGGGTGACGTTGAAGCTGTTGCACCAGGAGTATGTCGACGCAGCGTCCATGGCGCAGGCAACGATGAGCTATGACCGGTTCTGCCGCCTCTATGGCAAACACGCCGCCGTCTTGGGGGGCGACGTCAAGGGTCGGGCACAAGGCCGGCCGCAGTATCGAGGTCGACTGGTCCGGACCCACGATGCAGCTGTTGGATCCGACGACGGGTGAGCTGTCGAGGGTGTATTTGTTCGTCGCGTGCCTGCCGTTCAGCCGGTATGCGTTCGTGGAAGCGAGCCTGGACATGAAGCAGGAGTCGTGGCTGCGCGCCCACACGGCGATGTTCGCGTTCTTCGGTGGCAGCGTCCCGCGCCTGGTCCCGGACAATCTGAAGACCGGGGTGATTTCCCACCCGAAGGAGGGCGAGGTCGTGCTCAACGACGCTTACCGGGAGATGGCGGCGCACTACTCGGCAGCGGTCCTCCCGGGCAGAGTTCGCCACCCTCGAGACAAGAGTGGTGCCGAGAACACGGTCTCCCATGTCGCGACCTGGGTCATCGCCGGCCTCCGGCACGAGCAGTTTACGTCGCTGGCGCAGCTGCGCCTGCGGATCCGGGAACAGATCGATGCCTATAACCGGGAGCCGTTCCAGAAACGTGACGGGTCACGCCCCAGTGTGTTCACCGCGGAGGAGAAGCCGTTGTTGCAGGCGCTGCCAGCGGCCCCATTCGAGATCAGCACGTGGGTCTATAAACGCAAGGTGAACGCCAACGCTCACGTGGTTTGGGCGAAGAACTTCTATTCCGTCCCTTTCAGCCATATCGGCGCCCTCGTTGACTTGCGCGTGACGGAGACGATGCTGGAGGTTTACCGGCGTGACGAGCGCCTGACCAGCCATTTGCTGCTGCCGGCCACGGCCAGCAACCAGTATCGGACGAACGAGGCGGACCTGCCCGAGGGGCGCAGCTTCCAGGCCTGGGACCGGGGCCGGATCGAGGAGTGGGCGGCGCGGGTCGGACCTGCGACGGCGGCAGTGACAGCCAAGATCTTCGAGACCGTGTTCATCGATGAGGCCGGCTTCGACGCGGCGCTGGCGGTGCTGAAACTGTCGCGCCGATTCTCCCCGGCACGCCTCGAAGCGGCCTGCGCGCTGGCGCTGCGGGGCCCGATCCGCTCACCCCGCTATGCGCACCTGCGGCCGATCCTCGACACCGGACAGGACAAAACCGGACACACCCCCGAGCCCGAGCCGGATGATGGCGGTTATGTTCGCGGCGGCGCCTACTACGCCGGAGGCACCCGATGAGCGTCCTGGATGGGGAGACCAAACGCAAGCTCCGCGAGATGAACGCCGGCGAGCTGGTGGAGGCCATCGACCTCCAAGACGACACCCTCAGCATCAGCTTGTCGTTCGAGGAACGGGTCCGCCTGGTCGTCGACGACGCCTACTCCACCTTCATGCACTCGAAAGTGGACGGGCTGATCCGACGGGCGGGGCTTCGTTACCCCAACGCGGACCTGCGGCGCATCGACCTGCTCGACGAGCGCGGCCTCAACCGGCAGCTCCTGACCCAACTCGGGACCTGCTTGTTCGTCACTCGGCAGCAGAACGTCGTCTTCCAGGGGTTCACCGGGTCGGGGAAGTCGTATCTGGGCTGCGCGATCGCGAAACGCGCCTGCGAACATCGGATCCGCGCCCATCATGTTCGGATGCCCGACCTCGAAGAGGCCTGGGTCGCAGCTCAAGACACCCCCGGCGGCGCCGGCAAGTTCCTCCGGAAATACGCTGCCTTCACCCTGCTCGTCATCGACGAGTGGTTACTTGATCGGCCGACGGAATCGATCCGGACGATGTTGCTGGAGTTGATGGAGCGCCGTTACGGCGAGGCGTCGACGGTGTTCTGCACCCAGTATCAGCAGAAGGACTGGCATCACCGCCTCGGCGCCGCCGTCCACGCCGACGCCATCATGGACCGCATCATCCACAACACCACCTGGGTCGACACCGGCACCTACAACATGAGGGAGCAAACCGCCCTGGCCAGCGCCTAACGATCAGGTCGAGGGCCAGTGGCTCCCAAGCACACCACCACTGGCTCTCTTCCGCACGATCGTTGGCTCTGAAGCGCAAGATTGGGTGGCTCTCAAGGCATCAAATACTCACGTAGCGTTTCCGGGCCTTGGTGGCGGGGGCGCGGAAGAACCGCACGGACCGGTAGCGGTGTTCATCGATCCCAAGCATCCGCGGGGCCAGCGCATCAACATCGGGGAGCGTCAGCGCAGCCGAGTCCAGAGCTCGCTGGACCAGCCACCAGGAGACACCGAACGAGGAGGCAGCCTCCGCGGCGGCTCTTCCGGATCCGATCACGGCGGCTACGAGGGCGTCACGGAGCCGGCGGGTGGGTCGTGCACGGCGCGGGACCTGGGCTGTTTCCTCGGTGAATGTCTGGCGCGGGCAGAGGTATTCATCGCAGAAGAATCTCCGCTTGGCCGCAGATCACTTCGATCGGCCCGGCGATGGGGATGTCACGCAGGCGTTGTGGGCGTCGGGAATGCACCCGGCTGCTGATCACGCCGCACGATGGGCAGCAGGACTCGGCAATGGCTTCGACGCTGACCCGCCGCTGCCCGAAGGCGAGGATGTCAGTGTCTATGACGCGGTAATCGGGCAGGTTGAAAATGGCGGTGGCAGCATCTGGGCGTGGGGAAGTAGGCTCGATCAAGGCTCGTAGCTCCTGACTCTCGATGAATGCGTAGAGAACATCCATCACAGCAGGGCTACGAGCCCTTCAAGACACGGAATCCGTTTCACCACGAACCACGGAGAGCCATCAACGCTCACAGGTGGGTACCATTCAAGCCGTCGTTAGGTCCGGTATATCGCTCGGGTGGGAACCGTTCGGGCCGTCCTAGTGGGCTTCGATCAGACTGACATATTCAGTTTTGCGGCGGCATTAGACTTGAATGCTTTTGGCTCTGTCAGGAGCGGAGTGGCGAGGGCTGCCGCGAAGATAACCTCATGGATATTAGAACTAATAGGAGAGAACCCTATATCCCAAAGGGCCACTACGGAGGCGAATACGTAGAGCACCGAAATCTGCTTCTGGGAGGTCACCAGTCTTGTGAGAAGAAGCCATGCAAAATAGGCGGCGAGGACGAGGCCGGCGATTCCGAAGCTCACCCACAGGTCGCTTGCTACGGAGTGGAGTTTGATTTGTTGACCCACCACGTAGGTGTTCACGTACGTGCTGTCCAAGTTCACTCCGGTGGCTTGTAATGCGGACTTTGCCACCAACACGTCTTCGGTGTTGGGCACCACTCCAGGTCCATACCCTATCGGTCGGTTGAGGAGCAGATTCCAAGCCGCAGAAGTCTCGATGCGCCCAGATGCAAGGAGTGATTCGCCGCGACTCAGTTGCTGGGCGGTGATGAGCTGGTTGCGGACGCCCAAGTATCCATCAAGTGCTAGCCAAATGCCCGCTTGGTAGACGCCCCAGAAGACCACACCTAAACCAACAAGGATACCGCCGGTCTTCACCCGGCTGTTGTGATCTCCCCTGTTCCAGAGCCAAAGGATGATCAATCCTGTCACCACCAGGAGGCCGAAGTTACTGCGGTAATCGTTGAGGATGGACATTGCGGCCATCACACCAACGAGGGAAAGGGAGAGGAAACGAGACCGGTTGTTGTAGATGAGGGCGGCGACGAAGACCGTAACAGGCCACGCGAAGGCGTACTTCCAGGCATTGGTGCTCCAGCTGGCCGAAGACATTGCTTGCTGCAGGATCCATCCGCCGCTGTACAAGAGCGCCGTCGTTCGGACGCCAAACTCCTTGCGGGACCAGAGCAGGCTGAGATAGGTCACTAGGGCGCCGACGAGAATAACAACGTACCCGAGGGCCGCCCCATCATCTATCTTGTGGTCTACCTTGGCAATCTCCAGCAGAACCGGTACGGAGACCAGCGCCGCCAGCGATAGTCCAATGGGCCAGCCGATTCGGTACCTGCCGGCGCTGCTCCAGATGACCGGGATTAGCAGCAGCGCCAGAATTAGGCCTGGAGTTGCACCGCCCATTCCGGGGATCGATAGCGCTCTAAGAGGTAGCAGGAACACCACCGCTGCGATAGCTAGCTTCTGCGATTGTTCTCTGAAGTGATCCGTCCCCATGGGTCTAAGAGTACTGGCCCGGAACGGTCTTCCAGTAAATAAAGGGAAGCCGCCCTGTCTGCCACCTCGTCCACGGGCTTGCCGGCGGCCGTCTTGACGGCCTCGATCTCGGAGGCCATGACGAGTGCCGTGGTGGCCTCATCGCCGGTTTCGCCGGTGGGCTCGTGGGCGGCCTGGTAGGTGGTGAAGGTGCACTGCAGGCCGGCGTTCCGGTAACGCAGCATACCGTCCTTGACCTCTTCCCTGGTCCAGCCCGCGGGTTCCTTGACGGCCCAGGCGGGCGGGGTGATGAAATCTGACTAGTCGAACAGATAGATGGCGCCCGCGGCTTCCGCTCCCGCAATGGGTGAGGTATCGGCCGACTCCTGGGGCGCGGCTTCGTCGCTGATGCTGGGAGCCAGGGCGGGAACGGCGTCGGGATCCTTGGTTCCGCCGGCGAGGCCGTTGAACGCCAGGATGCCTGCGACGGCGATGACCGCCACCACTCCCACTCCGCCGGCCACCCAGCCCCACACGGGCAGGCCGGACTTCGGCGTCTGGGTGAAGGAGGGAGCCCGGCCGTACTGATGGCCCGGGTCACCGTAAGGCTGCTGGCCCGGCTGCTGTTCGCAGGGGGGGTGGCCGTACTGCTGTGACTGGGGAGGGGTGCTGTCAAGGCCGCGCATGGAACACTCCGCTGATGCTCACGAAGTGGTCGGGGCATTCGAAACGCCCGCCGCACCGATGGCCGGGCGTGCCGTTCCGGCGCCGCCTGTCAGAATGTACCAATGAGCCATAGTCACCAAACAGCGCCCGGTTGGATCGAACGGCAGACGTGGGAAGAGATCCAGGATCTGGTCCCCATCACTTGCGTGGACTTTGTCCCCGTGCTTCGCTCTGGCAAGGGGCACATCACGCACGTCGGACTTATCCGCAGGGGGAGCCCATTTGGGCAAGACAAATGGTGCCATCTGGGTGGCCGGATAAATCGGCTTGAAACGGCCGAAGGCGCGATCCGCAGGCATTTGAACGATTCACTGGTGTCTCCCAGCATTGTGGTCCCCAACAACCCGCAGCCGACATCTGTGGAGCAGTGGTTCCCTGATGAGCGCCCGGGGTTCGGATTCGATCCCAGGAAACACGCCGTGGGGCTCAACTTTGTCCTTGAATGCACCGCTACCACCGACTTGGAAGTGAGGATTGGTGGAGAAGCAAGAGAGTTTCGCTGGGTGCCTGTCGCGGATGTGAGCAGGCTCGATGACCTTTGGCCGGGAACCGCGGGACTGGTTGCGAAGCTACTGAGCGCTGATGGTGGCCCCGCGCGGTTTGCACTGACCTACCAGACGCTCTCTGCTCGCGCTCTGGCCCATAACGGCCTCATCTGGCAGACGCCGGGGCTCGCCATGACGGCTCAGGCATTTTTGCTCACGATTGCGCTGTCACCGGCAATGTCGCTGTTTGGGCGAATCGCCTCTTGCCTTACCAGTGTCGTCATTTCATTGCTGTGCATTCAACTGATGGCCAAGCATTCCCGGTTGGAGGTCACCGCCACAAAGCAGTTGGAAGCTATGGATAGGGATAATGGCCTTCAGCACATCAACGCCATCATGGATAAGACCGAGTGGCATTGGTATGAGCAGATGCGAAGCCGGATACTTTGGCCAGTGGGCTTTTGGATTGTGTTGGCTGTCTCCCTCACTACCCTTGGAGCCGCAATCT
The DNA here is from genome assembly GCF_006517235.1 of Pseudarthrobacter sp. NIBRBAC000502772. Classification (NCBI taxonomy): domain Bacteria; kingdom Bacillati; phylum Actinomycetota; class Actinomycetes; order Micrococcales; family Micrococcaceae; genus Pseudarthrobacter; species Pseudarthrobacter sp. NIBRBAC000502772. The sequence goes on along the minus strand of NZ_CP041188.1, from coordinate 4,169,701 downwards.
GGTTTCCTGATGTTCTGATCGTCCCGTAGGCAGGGTCAAGCTAGGCTCTGCCTCAGGCTGCCTCCGAGTGCTCAGCACACCGGACCGTGGCAATCAGCGGACCGCCGCCGTCGTCCATTTGATACCGGGTCACGTGGTTGGTGGTCTTGCCGCACGACGGGCAGAAGGTTTTGTGTTGTTTAGTCCCCATATCCAGAGTGTAAGGGTACGGACGTTACGCACAGGTAACGGAAATAATAAATCACGTTCGACTGCCGCGTCCGCGACGGGCCGTGGGGTGAACCCCCGCGTCGTTCTGGTCAGTAGTCGTGCTGAAAAAGCTGAGTACGGGCTACTCGTGCTTTGGGCCGGGACACTCCCTTTAATGTAATTGTCGGCGGGATTCTGGGTTGGTGCCCTACGGTCGCCGCCGGCACCATCATCGCCTTACTGCATGACCAAAGCGCCCGCCCGACGCGACAACAGAAAGCGGCAGGGATCCCATGAGAATCAGAGTGCCCAGCGGGGACGGCCTGGATCCTGGGGATTGCCCCCACCACTTTGTCAGCCGCTGTGATGCGTGTGCCGCTCCGGCGATGCAGCTGGAGTCTTTTGAACCCCGGGACCGCCAAGCCATGGCGATACAGCCCCTCGATTTCCATGCGGAGCCGCCACGGTAGGACAGCCGCGCCGGGCCGCGCCGCTCCGCCTTTGCGGCAGTGGTCCTGGCGGTGGCGGGCGCCGTGGCGCTGGCCGCCAGCCCGGTGCTCAGCGCGTCCGCCAACCGCCAGATCCTGCGCGACGTAGTGGTACCGCCGCTGGACCTGCGTGACTATGCCAGCCCGCTGGCCAGCTTCCGGGACTACGTCAAGAACCAGAAGGAAACCAAGCTCCTCACCGTGGCCGGCCTGCCTGCCGGAGCCAGGATCCGGCTGGCAACGCTGGACTCCTACGACGGCGTGGTGTTCGACGTCTTCGGCGGCAGCTCCAGCAACTACGCGCCTATCAGCAACCCCGCGGCAATCGGAGGTTCCCGTGCAGGCGCCCCCTTGGCGGACACCGGTTCGGTGGATGTCAGAGTTGCCGTTGAGGCGTACAAGGGTGTCTGGCTGCCGTCCAGCGGCACCCTACGCAGTGTGGAGTTCGACGGCGGACGGGGCACCGAGCTGGGCGACTCGCTGTACTTCAACGCCGGAACGGATACGGCCCTGACCACCGCGCGGCTGCAGGCGGGGGACACCTACAGCCTGGGAGTGGCCTATCCCGCGCTGCCTGCCGAGACCGAGCTGGCGCAGGCCGGCTTCGTCACCGTGTCCATGCCGTCGGCGGAGAGTGTGCCGCAGGTTGTGGCCGCCAAAGCCAACGAAATTGTGGGCGATGCCTCGTTGCCCCTGGAACGTGTCCGCAAGCTGGAGACTGCACTGTCCAAGCAGGGCGCCTTCAGCCACGGCCTGGACGGCGAAGCGCGGAGCATGTCCGGGCACGGGGCGCAGCGCATTGCCTCCCTGCTCAACGCCAAACAGATGGTGGGCGACGACGAACAGTACGCAGTGGCCATGGCCCTGATGGCCCGCGAACTGGGCATCCCCGCGCGCGTGGTGATGGGCTTCTACCCGGACCCCAAAAAGCCGCAGGGTTCCGGCGCCGTTGAGCTCACCGGTGATGACGTGCACGCCTGGGTGGAGGTGGCGTTTGCCGGAGCCGGCTGGGTGCCGTTCAACCCGACGCCGTCCGAAGACAACGTTCCCATTCCGCCGGACCCGCAGCCCAAGTCCAAGCCACAGCCGCAGGTGCTGCAGCCGCCACCGCCGCCGCAGGCACCCGCGGAGCTGCCGCCGGATTCCGAGCCCGACGCGCAGGATGCCGAACAGAACCAGCAGGGTCTCTGGGGTGTGCTGGGACCCATCCTGCTGGCGATTGGCATCGGCCTCGTTCCGGTAGCCGTCCTGGTCCTGCCCCTAGTGCTCATTGCCTGGCTGAAGCTGCGCCGTCGCAAAATCCGGGCTGGCACCGGCTCGCCGACGGACCGGATCAGCGGCGGCTGGAGCGAAGTCATGAGTGCCGCCGCGGACCTGGGCACGCCTGTTGCAGCCGGCGCCACCCGGCGGGAGAACGCCGCCAACCTTGCCGAGGCGTTCCCGGCCAGCGGTACCACCACGGTGCTCTTGGCCCACCGCGCGGACAAGGCGGTGTTCGCCGCCGGGCAGCCCAGCGACGACCAGATCCGGGCCTTCTGGGCCGATGTGGATACCTCCGTGCAGGAAATGACCGGCTCGGTGGGGTTCTGGCGGCGCCAGCGGGCCAGGTTCTCGCTCCGGTCACTGGCCTCCCCGGCCGACGGCGGATTGCCCGGGCAGCTGCGGAAGGGCGCCTCGTCGCTGCTTTCGTCGGTGGCCTCAACAGTGAAACCGCTGGTCTCATCGCTGGGCTCACGGATTGCAAGGAGAAAGTAAATGACTGCAAAGCGCGGGCCGGCGGCGCCGCCGGCCATCGACGGCTACCGGTACGTCCAGCCGTTGGGCTCGGGCGGTTTCGCCGACGTCTACCTCTACGAGCAGGACAGGCCGCGGCGGAAGGTGGCCGTCAAAGTGCTGCTGTCCGACCTGAAGACCGACGGCGCCCGGCGCCGCTTCGAATCCGAAGCCAACCTCATGGCGCAGCTGTCCACGCACCCGTTCATTGTCACGATTTACGAAGCGAACGTGTCTGCGTCCGGCCACTCCTACCTGGCCATGGAGTACTGCTCCAAGCCCAACCTGGATGCGCGGATGCGGCGCCAGCGGTTCAGCGTGGACGAGGCGCTGGCGGTGGGCATCCAGGTGGCCTCCGCGGTCGAAACAGCCCACCGGGCCGGAATCGTCCACCGGGACATCAAACCGGCCAACATCCTCGTGACGGACTACAACCGGCCCGCGCTGACGGACTTCGGCATTTCCGGCACCATGGATTCGGCCGCGGACGACGACGGCGGCATGTCCATCCCGTGGTCCCCGCCGGAATCCTTCGGTAGCGCCGAAGCCGACGGCGTGATGGTGGACGTGTGGGCCCTGGGCGCAACGATCTACACGCTGCTGGCCGGCCACTCACCGTTCGCCCTGCCCGGCGGCAACAATGCGCCCCGGGAAATGATGTCCAGGATCGCGTCCATGCCGTTGCCGGGCCTGGGCCGGATCGATATCCCGCAGTCGCTGCAGCAGGTCCTGGCCGTGGCGATGGCCAAGCAGCCCGGTTCCCGCTACCAGTCCGCGCACGCCCTGGGACTGGCCCTGCAGCGGATCCAGGTGGAACTCGGCCTGTCCGTCACCAGCTTTGAAGTGCTGGACGATGGCCCGGACGCCGATCATCCGGACGATGCCCCGGAGGATGCAACCCGGATCCGCGGCGTGGTGTCCATCGACCCGCGGGCGTCCACCACGAACACCGGCTCGTCCGTGCGGGCCTCTGTATCCAACTGGGCGCAGCAGCCGACGCTGCCGAGGACTGGGGTGCCGCAGGTTGGGGCGACGCAGGCTGGGGCGGCGCAATCTGGTGTGCCGCAGGCGCCGGACGAGGCAACCGTGGCCCGGGCCACCGGCTCCGGAACGGGAGCAGCGGCTCCTGCCAGCGCACCGCCGTCGAACGTTCGAGCAGGCTGGGACCGTCCGGCCCCGTTCACGCCCGTGCCCGTGGAAGACACGCAGCTCCGGCCCGCCGCCGTGCAGCCGGATGCGGAACCTGCCCCGGGCGGCGAGCCCGGCGACGCGAGGCGCCGCCCCAAATGGCTGTTGCTGGCGGCCGGGGGAGTGCTCGCCGCGGCCGCTGTGACCGGGATGGTGGTGGTCAACGGGGCGGGCGCTCCCGTCAGTGCGCCGCAGGCCAAACCCAGCTTGGACGGGCCTCTGGACGCAGTTGCGCCGGGCAGTGTGGTGCCAGCCCCGGCCAAGCTTGCCGGCACAAAAGCGGGCAGCAGCGTGACGTTTACGTGGGAGAACCCTGCGCCCGCGGAGGGGGATGTGTACATGTGGCGGCCGGTATCGGTGCTGCAGTCCGGTGAATACACTAGCTCCAGCGAAGCCCGGGCCGTGGTTGCTGCCAGCCCGGACGCCGCTACGTGTGTGGAAGTAGTGATCCGCAGGGGCAACGGCCAGGCCTCGCCGGAACCCGCGAAGGCGTGCGTGCCCTGAGTCGCTGGTTGGCTCCCCGAAGGCCCGCAATACCGGCCTTTGACCCCGCCGTACTCAGCTGGCGCCCAGCCGGCACTCAGCGGGGTTATGGAAACGTTATATATGCTTGATGAGTGAATTTTTGGTCAAGTAGCGGAATCCTGAACATGAACGAACGCCCGGCCGCGCCCGAACCCGGGCTGGTGTCCGGGCGGCAGCACGCACTCGATGGCCTGCGCACCGTCGCGGTGGCCGGCGTTTTTCTCTTCCACACGGTCACCGGGTTCGCCCCCGGTGGATCCATTGGCGTGGACGTTTTCTTCACGCTCAGCGGCTTTGTCATCACTCTGCTGATCATGAAGGAGTACCGCTCCACGGGTCGGCTGCGGCTTGGGGTTTTCTACGCCAAACGGCTCGCCCGGCTCTGGCCGGCGCTGCTGGTTCTTTGTGCTGTGGTGGTTCTGGTCGGCCTGATCTTTCCGTCGTCGGGGTGGGGCGGCCAGGAAGCGGATGCCATTCCGGCGGCTGGCTACCTGATGAACCTGTCCAACTTCGGAGCCTTCGGTTCCTCGACCGGCGGCGGCGCGCTGAGCCCCACCTGGACGCTCGCCGTCGAGGAGCAGTTCTACCTGATCTGGCCAGTGTTGCTCCTGCTGATGCTGCGGTTCTGGAAGGTCCGCACGGTCGCCTGGATAACGGCCGTCCTGGCGGCGGGGTTCCTGGTTTCACGGTTCTTCCTGGTCTCCGGCGGGGCATCGCTGGCCCGGATTTACAACGGGCCGGATACACGGGCTGACGAGTTGCTTCTGGGGTGCGCCGTGGCTCTGGTGTTGTCGTCCATTAGCCCGGGCACCAGGCTCCATGTCTCGCTGCAGGCCGGTGTGCGGCGGGGCGGTCCGTTCGCGGGGCTCGCACTGGTGCTGGCCGTGTTCCTGCTCAAGGAGCCCACCGAACCCGGTGCCTGGTTTGATGTCTTCTGGACCGTGGGCCCGACTGCCTTGGCACTACTGGCCGGGCTGGTCATCGGGTGGCTTGTTCTTCTGCCGGATGGCCTCTTCTCAAAGGTCCTGGGCCACCGCTGGCTTTCCCGCCCGGGCCGGGACCTGTCCTACGGCATGTACCTCTGGCACTTACCGGTCTTTATCCTGCTGATTCCGCTGGTCCCATCGCTCGCCGTCCGCGTACCGCTGACGGCAGCCCTGACCGTGCTGATGGCTTACGGATCGTTCCGATTTGTGGAAACACCCATCCGCCGCTGGGCCTCCAGAAGGCTGGAACCCGCCGTCGTCCGTCCCGCCCCGGAGCCAGTACCGGAACCCGCTCGGGAATTGGAGCTGGCCGGCCGTACCTGAACGAACTGAGTTTCTCCGCGCCGACGCCGGTAAGATGTGCCGGGTGACGAGAAGCGGCGGAGACCCAGCATGACCAAGCAGGAATGGATCAAGTACGGTGCACTCTTTCTGCTGGCCGTGGCTGCCTTCGGGGTGGCAGGAATCGCCCTGACGAATCCGCGTGGCCCAGGCGAAGCCGTCAGCCCTGTGACGGCAAGCTCTCCGGCGGCCACGGTGACTGCCACACCGACTACTACCGCGACCCCGGCACCCACAGCCACTGCAACGGCCCAACAGCTGAAAATCCAGCTTCCCGCCCGGCCCGTCCTCCTGATTCTTGGCGATTCGTACACTGCCGGTGAGGGTGCGGACCAGCCAGACCAGGGGTGGGCGTACGTTGTTGCCAACGCACTCGGATACCCCACCAACATCGACGGTGAGGGCGGAACCGGCTTCGCGTGGGGCGGTGGTCCGCAGGACAGCGCGGCCCGTGAGTACGAAGTCCGGTTGCGGGAAGCCGCTGCGGATCCGCGCTTCGTCCCCAACGTCCTCATACTGCAAGGCGGCCAGAACGACGCCCTGGTCACCAGCCCTGATGAAATCCAAACCGCCACGGCGCAGACCATCGAGGCGGCCCGCACGTTGTGGCCCGGCGTCCAGGTAGTGGTTCTTGGGCCCTCGGCCCCCCAGCCGTTAGCGGAGGAACTGCAAGGTGCGAACAGCGCCGTCCGCGCCGGGGCCGCAGCCGCCGGTGCTCCGTTCATCGACGCCTACGAGGCCGGCTGGTTCACGGGTGCCAACAGCCCCGGATTCGACTTTGACGGTGCGCACCCGAACACCGCCGGCCACGCGCATCTTGCCGAGAAGTTCCTGGAGTCCTGGGCCACGCTGATTCAGTGAGCCAGAGCCCGCCAAGACGGTGTGACTCAGCTGGGCCACGCCTCCAGGCGTGGCTCCTGACGGGCGTCGCCTCCGGGCAGGTTGAAGGCCGGGGCTTTGTGCCCTATGTCCGGTTCCGGGCTGGACCTAGCCTGAAGGCAACAGCGCGGCGAGGCCGCCTGCCGTATTTGCGGGAGGCAAACGGTGAACTCGGCAAAGACAAGCATCATCGCGGGCATCGGCCTGATCGCGGTCGGCGTGCTCATGCTGTTGGACCTGCTCGGCGTCGCGGAGAGCTTCGCTTATGTACCGGCGCTGATGTTCGCCGCGGTGGGGGTGGTGTTCATATCCCTCTTCATTCGAAGCCGCGAGAACTGGTGGGCGGCAATCCCCGGCTCGGTATTCCTGGGCGTGGCCGCCGTCATCACCGTCACTCAACTCACGGCCGGCAGTGCGGGCGGAGCCTACCTGTTCCTGTTCATGGCAGCCGGATTCGCCGCGGTTTACCTGCGCGAGCCGGCCAACTGGTGGGCCCTCATCCCATGCGGGGTGATGTTCACGCTGGCCGTCATCGTGGCCCTCCCGCAGGCGCTCCAAGGCACGCCCGTCGCCGCCGTCCTATTCTTGGGCCTGGCGGCCACGTTCGGGGTGCTGTCCCTTGTCCCGGTCCGAACTTCCGAGAACACCGGCCGGATGAAGTGGCCCTTGATTCCTGCTGCCGTTCTCGGCGGACTGGGAGTGATCTTCGCTCTCCAGGCTATGGCGCTGCTCATCCCCTTGGACTACGCCGTCTCGGCCGTCACGATCCTGGCGGGGATCGCCTTGCTGGTCTACGCCTACCACTCCTACCGCCACGGACAGGACAAGGCGCACGGCCTCTAATCGCGCGCCCTAACGCGTATCAACATCCTCAAACACCAGAAACGTCTGCGTGTCCTGGACGCCCGGCATGGCCTGCAGCTGGTCGAATATCACCCGCCGCAGGTCGGTGTTGTCGATGGCGCGCACCAGGAGGATCACATCAAAATCGCCTCCCACGAGAGCGATGTGATGGACCTCCGGGATCGCGCGCAGCTGCTCGCGCAGCTCACGCCACGAATGCTGGCTCACCTTCAGCGTGACGTAGGCGGAGGACTTCAGCCCGGCCTTGATGGGGTCCACCAGGGCCGTGAACTTGGTCAGGACACCTTCGCCGGTCAGTCTGGCAATGCGCGTGTACGCGTGGGCCCGGGAGATGTGGACATTCTCGGCCACCTGCGTCACGGACATCCTCCCGTCCCGGGTGAGTTCGGCGATGATCCGGCGGTCGACGTCGTCCAGCGGCACCTCCCCGGACTCTCCTTCAAGTCGTGCCAATTCGTCCACCGCTCCCGCTCGTTGTCCAGATCACATTTCAATTCGTCTTCCAGAGTAGGTCCATCCGGCGGAACCTTCCACGATTCGACGAACTACTGGATACGAAACTTCCCCGAGGGCCATACTGGAACCGACTAGTGGCTACAGAAGGACGGACCAATGACGATCTCCGCGGACCACCCTGCGCCCGACCAGGCCCAGCGTTTGCCGGCAGAAGATGCAGTATCCGAAGCGGTGCGGAAGTTCGGCATCACGGTGGAGGACTACATGCTGCCCGCCCGCCACCAGATCCAGATGGTGGACCCGGAGGGACGGCTCAAAGCAGAAAGTGAGCAGGGCACAGAACCCGGCCACGAGTACCCCCTGCCCGCCGACGAGGAACTGCTGGCTGCCTACGAGCAGCTCGTCGTCGGACGCCGCGTCAACGACCAGAACTCAGCCCTGGTCCGCCAGGGCCGCATGGCCGTGTACCCGTCCAGCCACGGCCAGGAAGCCTGCCAGGTGGCAGCCGCACTGTGCCTTTCCGACGGCGACTGGCTGTTCCCCACCTACCGGGACGCCGTGGCGGTCATGGCCCGGGGGGTTGATCCCGTGGAGACCATGACCATCTTCCGCGGTGACTGGCACAGCGGCTACGATCCGTCCCGGCACAAGGTGGGCATCCAGTGCACGCCGCTCACCACGCAGCTGCTCCATGGCGTAGGAGTTGCGCACGCGGCAAAGCTCCGCGGCGAGGACACCGTTGTCCTGGCGATGTGCGGGGACGGCGCCACCAGCGAAGGCGACTTCCATGAGGCCCTGAACTTCGCCGCCGTCTTCCACCTGCCCGTTGTCTTCTTCGTCCAGAACAACAAGTACGCCATCTCGGTGCCGCTGGCGCACCAGTCCGTGGCGCCGTCGCTCGCCCACAAGGCCGTGGGCTACGGCATGGCCGGCGAACGCGTGGACGGCAACGACGTGGTGGCCCTCCTCGCCGTGCTGGACCGCGCAGTGAAGCTCGCACGGGAAGGTTCCGGGCCGCTCCTCGTGGAGGCTCACACGTACCGGATGCAGGCACACACCAACGCCGACGATGCCACCCGCTACCGGCAGGACAGCGAGGTGGCCGAGTGGCAGGCCAAGGATCCCATCAGCCGGATGAAGACGTACCTCACCGGGCGCGGACTGCTGGACGACGACGGCGCCGCGCGGATCGCTGCTCACGCTGAGGACGTTGCCACTCAACTTCGGGACGGCCTGGGCGAGGACGTTCCGGTGGACCCCCAGGAACTCTTCCGGCACGTGTTCTCGGTGCCCACACCACAGCTGAAGGAACAGGCCGCCATGCTGGCCGACGAACTTGCCCGCGAAGCGTCGTCTGAGGAGTCGCCGAAATGAGTCCGACCATCACCACCTCATCCGAGGCGAACGGCAACGTCAGCGCGGCAACTGCCCGTGCGGCAGCGTCCGCCGCTTCTGTGGCTGAAGCTTCCGGACCGCAGGCCGTCACCATGGCCAAGGCCCTCAACACCGCTTTGGCTGATGCGATGCACGCCGACCCGTCCGTCCTGGTCTTCGGCGAGGACGTGGGCCTCCTCGGCGGGGTCTTCCGCATCACGGACGGCCTCACCAAGACCTTCGGGGAGCAGCGCTGCTTCGACACCCCGCTGGCCGAGTCCGGCATTGTGGGCATGGCTGTGGGGATGGCCATGAACGGGATGCGGCCGGTGGTGGAGATGCAGTTCGATGCGTTCGCGTATCCGGCGTTCCAGCAAATCGTCAGCCACGTGGCCAAGATGCACAACCGCACCAGGGGCACCGTAAAGCTGCCCATGGTGATCCGGGTTCCCTACGCCGGCGGCATCGGGGGAGTGGAGCACCACTGCGACTCCTCCGAGTCCTACTACGCCCACACCGCGGGCCTGAAGGTGTTCACCCCAGCCACCGTGGCCGACTCGTACCGGATGCTCCGCGAAGCCATCGATTCGGACGACCCCGTCATGTTTATGGAGCCAAAGAAGCTCTACTGGTCCAAGGACATGGTGGACCTGGAGGGTCTCCGGGCGCAGCACTTGGCCAACACCGCAGCCGGGACGTCCTCGGAAGGCCGTGCCGCCGTCGCCCGTCCCGGGACCGACGCGACGCTCATCGCCTACGGACCGTCCGTGCCCACGGCGCTGGCGGCCGCCGCCGCCGCCGCGGAGGAGGGGCGCTCGCTGGAAGTCATCGACGTCCGCTCCATCGTGCCCTTTGACGATGAGACCGTGTGCGCCTCCGTCCGCAAGACCGGCCGGGCCGTGGTCATCGCAGAAGCGCACGGCTTCGCGTCCGTGTCCTCCGAGATTGTGGCGCGGGTCCAGGAACGCTGCTTCCACTACCTCGCCGCCCCCATCCGCCGCGTGACGGGATTTGACGTCCCGTACCCCGCACCGAAGCTCGAGCACTACTACCTGCCCGGCGTGGACCGCATCCTCGACGCCGTAGACGACCTCCAGTGGGAGAACTGACCATGAGTGAACCGAAAGTATTCCTGCTGCCCGACCTCGGCGAAGGCCTGACCGAAGCCGAACTGGTCAACTGGCTCGTGTCCGTGGGCGATGAGATCCGTGTGGACCAGCCCATCGCCGAAGTGGAGACGGCCAAGTCCATGGTGGAAGTCCCGTCCCCGTACGCCGGCACTGTGACGGTGCTCCACGGCGAGCCCGGCCAGACGCTGGATGTGGGCAAGCCGCTGATCTCGGTGCTTCCGGTGGGCTCGGTGGTTGAGCCTGCCTCGGTGGTTGAGCCTGCCCCGGTGGTTGAGCCTGTCGAAACCAAGCCCGCCGAAACCGGTGCAGCGGATACGTACCGCGAGGAGGAGAAGGCCGGGTCCGGAAACGTGCTGATCGGCTACGGCACTCCCGGCGGCAGCGGCGCTGCCCGTCGAACCAGGACTCCGCGGGCAGTCGCTTCGGTGATTAAGCCCGTCGAAATCCCGGAGGTGGACATCTCGCTCCTCCGGACGCGCGTTCCGGGCAAGCTCGGCGCCGTCATTTCACCGCTCGTCCGGCGCATGGCACGGGAGCACGGCGTGGACCTGGGCAACATCCACGGGTCCGGGGACAGTGGGCTGATCATGCGCAGGGATGTTGAAGCGGTGATCCATCCGATGGTTGAGGCGAGCCCGGAGGCTGCGGTTTCGGCAGGCTCAACCACCGAACGCCCGGAATCTCGACAGGCTCGATCACCGGAGGTTTCGACAGGCTCAACCAACGGCGGCGTTGACACCCGCACAGGTCTGGGCATCTCCTCCCGGACACCCGTCAAGGGTGTCCGCAAGGCCGTTGCCGCCAACATGTCCCGCAGCCGTGCGGAGATCCCCGAGGCCACCGTCTGGGTTGACGTGGATGCTACGGCGCTGGTGGGACTCCGGGCAGGCCTCAAGAAGTCCGATCCGCACAATACGCCGGGGCTCCTCGCATTCATCGCGCGTTTTGTCACTGCCGGGTTAAAACGATTCCCGGAGCTGAACACCCGCATCGAAACGGCAGCCGATGGCGCCCAGGAGATCGCTGGCTTTGCCGGCATCAACCTGGGCTTCGCGGCCCAGACGGACCGCGGACTGATGGTCCCCTCGATCCGCAACGCGGACAAACTCAGTGCCCGCGAACTGGACGCGGAGATCCGCCGGCTCACCGCCGTCGTACGCGAGGGCAAAGCGACGCCGGAGCAGTTGGGCAGCGGCACGTTCACGCTGAACAACTACGGCGTTTTCGGGGTGGACGGTTCCGCAGCCATCATCAACCACCCCGAGGTGGCGATCCTTGGAGTTGGCCGGATCATTGACAAGCCGTGGGTGGTGGACGGGGATCTTGCGGTCCGCAAGGTCACCGAACTGACGCTCACGTTCGATCACCGCGTGTGCGACGGCGGCACAGCAGCCGGGTTCCTGCGTTTCGTAGCCGATGCGATTGAGAATCCGACGTCCATCCTCGCCGACATATAGGTGGCACTGGGCGACCCGGGAATTTGCCTCGACGCGAAGTTACGTAGGCCCGCGCCCCATCACCTGGCTTATCTGGCCAGGCTCAACCCGGGCACAGGCTTCTCTGCATTTTGCAAGTGCCTACACTTTGGTCAGTTGGAGATGTCTTTAGCATCGCTGAGCCCGGCGAGGGCTTTGCGAAGTCGGGCGTCGGCTTCGTCCGCGACCTCCCGGACGGCCGGGCTGTCGCTGAGCTGGACCATGGTTTGTGGGTCGATGGCGTCGATGGTGGTTTCGAGCGCGTTCTTGCCTCGTCTGACAACGACATTGCATGGAAGCAGCGCACCGAGTTCCGGCTCGGCTGCGAGGGCGCGGCTCGCCAGGGTGGGGTTGCAGGCGCCGAGGATTACATAGTCGCCGATGGCGTCGGCGGCCTCGGTGCCGAGTTTGGCTTCAAACGTGGAGCGGACGTCGATTTCCGTCAGTATGCCAAAGCCTTGTTCACCGAGCGCCTCGCGGGTGCGCTGGACAGCATCCTCCCAGGACAGCGGGACGGTAACAGTGTGGGTATAGCTCATGGGCCTGCTCCTCATATGTCGTTACAGATACGGCCGGTTCGGGGTGGGGGCCCCGCCGGGGCAGTTTGGGGGAACCTGCCCCGGCACGGGGTCTGAGGTCCCTGCTTTTCAGGCGAGGGAGAGGAAGAGCTTTTCGAGTTCTTTTTTGTCCATGGTGGTGTCTTCACGGACGATGCACTGCTCAAGGCCGCTGGCGATGATGGCGAACCCGGCCCTGTCCAGGGCCTTCGAGACGGCAGCCAACTGCGTGACGATGTCCTTGCAGTCCCTGCCCTCCTCCAGCATGCGCGTGACAGCTGCGAGCTGGCCCTGGGCGCGCTTGAGGCGGTTGACCACCGGGGTCAGTTCAGTCGGATCGAGTTGCATGAAGTCTCCAAAAGAGTGGGCGTCTTGCCACCAACTATATACCCCATGGGGTGTTTTGCATACCCCCATGGGTATCTGTAATACTGGGTGGGGTATCCACCAACCCCTTCGAGAGGCCCCCATGACTTCCCTTTCTCCATCCATCGCCATTACCGCCCTGGCGCCGGAGTCCTTGCGCAGCTGGATCTCCGATCATCAGGACCTTGTGGTTATCGACGTGCGCTCTGCCGCTGAGTTCGAGTCGATGCACATCCGCGGCTCCTACAACGTTCCACTGCCGCTGCTGTCCGAACACACTGACGAACTGGCCGACCGCCTGGGCAGCCGGGTCGTCCTGGTCTGTCAGTCCGGCGCCCGCGCCGAGCAGGCGCGTCAGCGCCTCGCCGGTTCCGGCATCGATATGGCCTACGTCCTGACCGGCGGCGTCCCCGGCTTCGCGGCGAGTGGTGGCGACGTGGTCAAGGGCAAGGACCGTTGGGACCTGGAGCGGCAGGTCCGATTCGCCGCCGGGTCCCTGGTGGTTCTGGGCCTGGCCGGCGGCAAATTCGTTTCGCCGAGGATCCGGATGCTTGCCGGCATCATCGGGGCAGGCCTGACCTTCTCCGCGGCCACCAACACCTGTGCCATGGGCCAGGCCATCTCGGCGATGCCATGGAACAAGGCCGCCAAGGAACCCACCCGCGAAAGTGCCATCCTGACCCTTCCTGTCGCTGACGCCCAGGAAGAGGTCAAGGCCTCATGACCGCCACCCTGATCCTGGTCCTTGCCCTGTCTGTAGTGATCGGGCTCTCCCTCGGCGTCCTGGGCGGCGGCGGATCGATCCTGACTGTCCCGATCCTGGTCTACGTGGCCGGGTTCGATGCCAAGGAAGCCATCGCCGCTTCGCTCTTCGTCGTCGGCGTCACCTCCGCTGTCAGCGTGCTCAGCCACGCCCGCAGGGGCAGGGTGATGTGGCGGACGGGCCTGATCTTCGGCGCAGCCGGGATGGCGGGCGCGTTCGTCGGCGGCCTCCTGGGCGGACATATCCCGGGCCAGGTCCTGCTCATCGCCTTTGCGGTCATGATGGTGGCCACGTCCGTAGCCATGCTTCGCGGCCGGAAGAAAAAGTCCGACGACGGCGCCACGCCGGTCAAGCATGAACTACCCCTGGGCAGGGTGCTGCTGGACGGGGCCGTCGTCGGGCTCGTGACCGGCCTGGTCGGCGCGGGCGGCGGATTCCTTGTGGTCCCGGCCCTGGCACTCCTGGGCGGCCTGCCGATGTCAGTTGCCGTCGGCACGTCGCTGGTAGTCATCGCCATGAAGTCCTTCGCGGGGCTCGCCGGATACCTCACCACCGTGCAGCTGGACTGGGGCATTACCCTCGGCGTGACTGCTGCTGCCATCGTCGGTACCCTTGCCGGCTCCAAGCTGGCCGGACGTATCCCGGAAGCTGCGCTGCGGAAGGCCTTCGGCTGGTTTGTCCTCGCGATGGGAACCTTCGTCCTTGTCCAGCAGGCCCCAGCCGACCTGAGGTGGTTCGTCACCGCCGGCGTCGCAGCCCTGACGGCAGCGACCGCCGGCGTCTGCTGGTTCTTCATCAGCTCCTGCCCCCTGCGCAACCGCAGCGGCCGGCGTCGAAACGTTCCCTCCCCCGCCTGAACCCCACCATCACCCCAAGCAAGGAGAACATCATGGGCCTCATCAGCTCCCTGAAGAAGGCATTCAGCAAGCCGTACAAGACGGTATCCGTCGCTGAGGCGAAGGAACTCCTGGCCTCAGGCGCCGCCCTGATCGACGTTCGCACCGTCCAGGAATGGCGCTCCGGACGGGCCCCGCAGGCCAGCCATGTCCCGCTGGACAGGCTCCAGACCAGCACCACCGGAGTCCAGAAGACCCGGCCCGTGATCGCCATGTGCCAGTCCGGGATCCGATCCGCTTCCGCCGCCCGCCTGCTTGCTGAAAAGGGCTACGAGGCATATTCCCTGCGCGGCGGCATGGTCGCCTGGCGCCAGGCCGGCGAACCCGTCCGCTAAGGACAACACCCAATTATCCGAAGGAGAAACCGATGACTGAAATCACCGTCAACGAAGCCGACCAGCGCCGATCCACTGACCGGATCCTCGATGTCCGCGAGGACTTCGAGGTCGCCGAAGGCATGATTCCGGGAGCACTGCACATCCCCATGGGGCAGCTGCAGGCACGACTGTCCGAGCTGGACCCCGCAGTCCCCGTCATCGCTGTCTGCCGCAGCGGCAACCGGTCCGCCCGCGTCGCAGACGCACTCAACGGGGCCGGCTTCACCGCCGACACCATGGCCGGCGGCATGATCGCCTGGAACCGCGCAGGCCTCCCCACCACCTGACCACCGGTCAGGACCATATACCCGCGTTAGAGGACACCGGAAGGACACGAACTGGTCATGGCAACCATCGACATCACTGAACAGAACTTCGCCGAAACCCTGGAGAACAACGAGATCGTCTTCGTTGATTTCTGGGCAGCCTGGTGTGGCCCCTGCCGCATGTTCGCACCCACTTACGGCGCCGCCGCCGAACGGCACGCGGACATCACCTTCGCCAAGGTCGACACCGAAGCCGAACAGGCCCTCGCCGCCGCGGCCGGCATCACCTCCATCCCTACCCTGATGGCTTTCAAGGACAAAACCCTGGTCTTCTCCCAGCCCGGAGCGCTCAACTCCACCGGACTCGAAGAAGTCATTCTGGGCGTAAAGAACCTGGACATGGACAAGCTCCGTGCCGACTCAGCGCAGCACCACCCCTAACATCCCAACGAAAGACAGCTGCTACACCCAGCATTGCGGGATACCCCCAGGGGTATTAGAATTGATGCAGGAACAGACACGAAACTTCCCCTCATGAAGGAGAGCACCAATGCTTATCGAGCGCATTTACGACGAAGACCTCGCCCAGGCCAGCTACCTGGTCGGCTGCCAGGCCAACGGAACCGCAGTGGTGGTTGACGGCCGCCGGGACATCGCGGTCTACCAGGATCTGGCGAAGAAGAACGGCATGAAGATCGTGGCGGTCACCGAAACCCACATCCACGCCGACTACCTGTCCGGCACCCGCGAACTCGCCGCCGCCACAGGCGCGAAAATCTACGTCTCCGGCGAAGGCGGTCCGGACTGGCAGTATGAATTCGACGGCGAACGCCTTTACGACGGTGACACCATCACCATTGGCAACATCAGCATCCAGGCCCTCCACACCCCCGGGCACACCCCCGAGCACCTGTCGTTCCTGGTGACCGACGGCGCATTCAGCGACCAGCCCGGCTACCTGCTCTCCGGCGACTTCGTCTTCTCCGGTGACCTGGGCCGTCCGGACCTGCTCGACGAGGCAGCCGGCGGCATCGACACCCGCTTCGAGGGCGCCAAGCAGCTGTTCGCCAGCCTGCGGGACAAGTTCCTGACCCTGCCGGACTACGTCCAGGTCCATCCCGGTCACGGCGCCGGCAGTGCCTGCGGCAAGGCCCTGGGCGCCATCCCCTCCTCCACCGTCGGCTACGAGCGCCTCTACGCCTGGTGGGGCCCGTACCTGGCCGCCAACGAGGAACAGGGCTTCATCGACGAACTCCTCGACGGCCAGCCCGACGCGCACGCTTACTTCGGCCGCATGAAGCGCGAAAACCGTGAAGGCCCGGCCATCATGGGCGAACGCGCCCCGCTTCAGGAATTGGACCCGGCCGGCGTCGCGAAGGACCTCGCCGAGGACACCGTCACCTTCATCGACACCCGCCACCACACCGAAGTCCACGAAGGCGCGGTCACTCGCTCACTGAACGTTCCCGCCGGCAAGTCCGTGGCCAGCTACGGCTCCTGGGTGGTCAACCCGGAAACCGACAAGAACCCTCTGGTGCTCCTGGCTTCCGACCAGGAAACCGCGCAGGACATGTGGGACCACCTCGTCCGGGTCGGCATCGACAACGTTGCCGGCTACGTCACCAGCATCCAGGGACTCCCCACGTTCACGCCGAAGCTGATCCAACCCGCGGCCCTCGCCGGCTTCGATGCGGCCATGGTGCTGGACATCCGCAACCGCACCGAGCACACCGCCGGGAACATCCCCGGCTCCCACCAGCTCAGCGGCGGCCGTGTCATGTGGCACCTCGATGAGCTGCCCACCGACGGCACCATCGTGACCTACTGCCAGTCCGGGGTCCGGAACTCCGTGGCTGCCAGCGCCCTGCGCCGCGCCGGGTACGACGTCGTCGAGCTCGACGGCAGCTACGCCGCCTGGGACGCCTGGCAGAACTCTGGCCAGTCAGCCAGGGCATAGAACCACCGGCATCAGCGCGTCCCGGCGACGGATACTGGAGGAGGACGGCCGGTGAGGCCGCTGACACGCCGCCAGCTGCTGGCACTGGGTGCGGTCGGGGCCAGCGCTACGGCTGCCGGCGTCGCCGGGCTGTGGCTGGCCACCGGCAACGGACCCGGATACACCGGGGGTGAGGACCTGACCGAACCCCAGGTGCTGGCCAGCCGCGACCGGGTGCTGGAGCTGGACCTGACCGCCGCGCCGGCACGGGTCCGGGTCGGCGGGCGGGATGCCTCCGTCCAGGCGTTCAACGGCTCACTGCCCGGTCCGACCCTGCGGGTCCGCGCGGGCGACACGATCCGGGTCACACTGCGCAACGGGCTGCAGGCTCCCACGAACCTGCACGTGCACGGACTGCACGTCTCCCCACAGGGCAACAGCGACAACCCGTTCGTAAGCATTGACCCGGGCGGGTCCTTCGAGTACGAGTTCACCCTGCCCGAGGACCACCCGCCTGGTACCTACTGGTACCACCCGCACCGCCACGGGCACGCCGCCGACCAGGTCGCCGCCGGCCTTTACGGGGCCATCGTGGTGGAGGACCACGACCCGGTCCCGGTCACCCGGGAGCGGGTGCTGGTGGTCTCCGACCTGTCCCTCGACGCTGCCGGCAATCTCGCCGAGGTGGACCAGATGCAGCAGATGATGGGACGTGAGGGAGAGATCGTCCTGGTCAACGGGCAACTCCGCCCGCAACTGCGCGCCGCGCCCGGAGAACGGGAGCGTTGGCGGATCATCAACGCCTGCCCCTCCCGGTACCTGCGCCTGGCACTTGACGGACAGCGGGTCCGGCTGCTCAGCAGGGACCTCGGGCGCCTGCCGATCCCAGAGGACGTCACCGAAGTGGTTCTCGCCCCCGGCAACCGCGTAGAGCTGCTCGTGGAAACCCGCGACGGGTCCGCCGCCCTCACGGCTGCCGCCCTGGACCGCGGCAGCATGAACGCCATGATGGGCGGGGCCATGATGGGCGGGGCCATGAGGGGCGACAACGAATCCGGTGGCGTCCCGGTCGAACTGCTCACCCTGGCCGTCTCGGGAAGCGCGGGCACTGACCCCGGGCCCGTGCCCGAGGGCCGGCCCCTGCGCGATCTACGGAACGAACCGGTCATCGCCGCCCGCACCCTGAACTTCGCCATGGGCATGAATGGAAACATGGGCGCGGGAATGGGCAGCGGACAGGGCACCATGATGGCCTTCACCATCAACGGACGGGAGTTCGACCCCGAACGGCTTGACGTGACGGCCGCAGCCGGGACGGTGGAGGAGTGGACCCTGACCAACTCCAGCCCCATGGACCACCCCATCCACCTGCATGTGTGGCCCATGCAGATCGTCCAGGACGGCGACCGCGACGTGACCAGGCCCAAATGGCAGGACGTGGTTAACGTCCCCGCCCGCAGCCAAGTGAAAGTCCGGGTGGCCTTCGACGACTTCGCCGGCCGCACCGTGATCCACTGCCACATTCTGGACCACGAAGACCAAGGCATGATGGCCACCGTCCAAGCCCGCTGACCGGCACCCCTAACACCGACAGGATCCGCCAATGGCCTTAGGCAACACCCCCTCCCGCCAGCAGCCTCGGACAACCGAGGTCATCACGCTGGGACTGCGGCAGAACCTGGCCCAGTTCATGCTCCTCGTCGCCGTCAACGCCCTGGTCGGCGGCACCCTCGGCCAGGAGCGCACGGTGCTGCCGCTGCTGGCTGAGCGAGTCTTCCACCTCGACCTGTATACGTCGGCCCTGACCTACATCCTGGCGTTCGGTCTGGCCAAAGCCGCGACCAACTACTTCGCCGGAACCCTCTCGGACCGTTACGGCCGCAAACCGGTCCTGGTCGCCGGCTGGCTCATCGCCCTCCCTGTGCCCCTCCTGCTGATCCTCGGGCCTTCCTGGGGCTGGATCGTGGCAGCCAACGTGGTTCTGGGCATCAGCCAGGGCCTGACCTGGTCCACCACCGTGATGATGAAAATGGACCTCGTCGGTCCCGAACGCCGCGGCCTGGCAATGGGGCTGAACGAAGCAGCCGGCTACCTCGGCGTCGCAGGCACCGCACTGGCCACCGGCTACATCGCTTCCTCCTACGGACTGCGCCCCGGGCCCTTCCTGCTCGGTGCTGCCTTCATCGCCGTCGGCCTCGGCATGTCCGTGCTGACCATCGGCGAAACACACCACCACGCCAAAGCCGAAGCCGCAGCGCACGTCCCGGTCCACGCCGGCAGCCATGCCGGGCTGAGCAACCGTGAGGTGTTCACTCTGACCAGTTTCCGGGACAAGTCCCTGTCCTCCGTCAGCCAGGCCGGGATGGTGAACAACCTCAACGACGGCCTCGCCTGGGGGCTGTTCCCTGTCCTGTTCGCCGCCGCAGGGCTCAGCATCGAACGCATCGGCATCCTCGCCGCCGTCTACCCGGCCGTCTGGGGCGCCGGTCAACTGATCACCGGCGCCCTCTCGGACCGGATCGGGCGCAAACCGCTGATCGCCGGAGGCATGCTCGTCCAAGCCCTGGGGCTCGGTATGGTCGCCCTCGGAAATGACTTCGGAACCTGGCTTGCCGCCGTCGTCCTGCTCGGTGCCGGCACCGCCATGGTCTACCCCACATTGCTTGCAGCGATCGGCGATGTCGCCCACCCCGAATGGCGGGCCAGGTCAGTCGGCATCTACCGGCTGTGGCGCGACGGCGGGTTCGCCGTCGGCGCCCTGCTCTCCGGCGTCATCGCCGACGCCTACGGCATCCCGGCAGCCGTCGCCGTCGTCGCCGGCCTGACTGCGCTCTCCGGCATCATCGTGGCCGCACGGATGCGAGGCAGCGACCACCGCGGCCAGGGATGAACGAGTGGAACCACTTCAAGGACGGATGACCGGGATGCCCAAGTCGGTCGGGCTGACCCAGAATCAAGCGGTCCAGCGACCTCAGCGTCAGACGGCTTCCTCTGCATGCTCAGCGCACCGCACCGTCGCGATCAGCTGGCCACCGCCGTCGGCCTTTACATAGTGGGTCACGTGGTTCGTGATCCTGCCGCAGTGATCACAGAAGCACGCGTGTTGTTTTGTCTGCATAGCGAGATGTTACGCAGTTCGATGGATTTAAGGCGAAATCCCGGCTAGGAATGTGGATCTCCACATGCGGCCCGGACCGCGTCCCGCATCCCGGAAACTCCAAGGGCCCGCGGGTAGAATCGGGGCCAAGAAGAACGCAGTCGCTTTCCGGAGGTACGGAGAAACAATGTCAGAATGGCTCGACGTCGGCGCGGACAACTACGTGCTGGTCACCGAAGGATCACTGCTGAACACCGGCCTGATTGTGGGCTCCGAGCGGGCCATGGTGATCGATACCGGCTGCGGCCCGCGGCAGGGGCGCGAAATCCTGGACGCGGTGCGGGAGAAGACCTCTTTGCCCCTGGTGGTGGTCAACACGCACGCGCACTACGACCACTTCTTCGGCAACGCCGTCTTCGCATCCGACGGCGCCACCGAGTTCTGGGCACACGAAAACTGCGCGCAGGAGATCGACGACCACGGGGACCTGCAGCGCCGGTTCGTGGGAACGCTGGAACCGGAGATGTCCACGGGCGAGGGTGAGAACGTGGAACTGGTGGTGCCCAACGCCATCGTCAAGGACCAGCCCGTGCTGGTGGACCTGGGCGGGATCACCGTGACGCTCTTCTACCTGGGCCGAGGCCACACCGACGGCGACCTCCTGGTGGGCACCACCACCACCCTCTTCGTGGGCGACCTCGTTGAGCAGGGCGCGCACCCGTCCTTCGAGGACTCCTACCCGGAGGAATGGGCCGACTCCCTGCGCCACATCTCGGCCCTGCGCCACCGCTACGAGTTCCTGATCCCCGGCCACGGCCAGCCGTGCAGCGACCAGTTCGTCAAGACCATGGCCAACACCATGACCACTGCCGTCCGCCAGGCCCAGCAGTCCATCCGCGAAACCCCCACCGACGCCACCAAGGCCATCCCCGTGCTGCCCTACGGCCCGGAGCAGTCACGCTGGTTCATCAAGCGCCTGCAGGAAACGCGGCCGCTGCACTAGCGCCCGCCGTCGTCGTTCACCCCTGCTCAGGCACGTCCATCTGGAAGCCGCAGGAACAACGCAGGACCTGAGCCGTCAGGTACACGCCGACCGCGTCCTCCGGCGGCCCGGCCGAAAGGCCCGGGACGCTGAGCCGCCGCACCTCCGAGCCGATCTTTTGCATCGGCAGCCCGCAGTGGATGTAGTGCCGGCCGAAGACCAGGACGCCCTTGGGGCTGTGGAGCCGGTTAAAAACTGCGGCCACAGCAGCCACGCCCGCCCTCCCGACATGGTGGAGGTTGCAGGCGTCGCAGGAATACCCCACCTCCAGCAGGACGTCCGGCGGCGGGCCGGCGGCCGTGATGGAGTGCAGCGTCAGCGTGCCGTCGGAGCCGCAGCGGGCGCAGGCAATCGGACCGCCATCAGCCAGTCCGTTGGGCCGGTTAGTGCCGGGCCCCTCGGGATGGATGGGCACGGTCAGGCGGCTGCGGGGCGGCCGGACAGGCTGGTGGCGTGATCAGGGAACCGTCTGGAGTGCGAGGCGGCCATGGCTGGCTCTCTTTCGCTGTGTGCATTCCGGCCGCCGCGTGGCTACAGCGGCAACTCCAGACGCCCCTGCACCGGGCGAACGGGGATTCATCAACTTAAGTGATGTATGCCACTTTGAATTTAGCATGCCTCCCGCGAAGTCCCACGGCCCTTCCCACGGACCATGCCTCACCTGGGCCCCCGTCCGGCGAGGCCTCAGGCATGATGGTTGGGTGATTACCGAACACGCACTGCTCTCCGTCCGGCCCGGCATGGAGGAGGAATTCGAGACTGCTTTTGGCAAGGCGAAGTCGATCATTGGCTCCATGCCCGGATTCCAAGGCCTCACGCTGTCCCGCTGCATCGAGAGCCCGGCCACGTACCTGCTGCTGGTGGAATGGGCGCGACTCGAGGACCATACCGAGGGTTTCCGAGGATCGGCCGGGTACCAGGAATGGCGCGCGCTTCTGCATCATTTCTACTCGCCGTTCCCGATCGTGGAGCACTACGAGCCTGTTGTTGTTCTGAACGCCTGAGGGCTTCCGCCCCGCTACGGCTTGGCACACATCAGAAGGCCCAGCCCGCCCCTGAATGTAGTGGTGTGGAACCGTGGCCCGCGCGCCACCTCGGTGAAGTTCCAGCGGCGGTGCAGCTCGATGGATGCGGCGTTGTCCGCATTGACCACGTACCAGGCATGCGGCGCCCGGGCCCAGACCCACTGCAACCGAGCCTCCGTCAGCGCCGCGCCCACCCCGCGCCTGCGCCACGCCGGCAGGACCGTCACGCCGCCGAGGTAATGCCCGGAAGGTGCCGGCCCGTCGTCGTGGTCCCAGTAATGTGTTTTGCCCCAACCGATGACGGCCCCGTCAACGGTGGCCACCACAACGTGCCTGTACGGGTCCGCCACGGCTGCAGTCAGGGCCGAAGGGCTCAACTGGCCGCGGCCGTGCTCGATCGCGGCGATCGCCTCCAGGTTCGCAGGACCGGCGGGACGCACTTCGGCGACCGTCCCGGCGTCGGGCGTTACGCCCTTTTTGGCAAGATCGGCAAACCCGGGGGATTCCATCTGGACAGTCAACCGCATCGCGCCTCCGGCACCTACGGAGGTCACATTCGGTATGACTTGAGCAAACCTTGAGGCTGTGTTCATAGCCTTGTGGCATGGGTAAGTATGGGGGCACACAGTACGCGCGCGACACACGGAGTGAGCTCCGCCGTCGCCGATTTCAGGCGGTTTCCTACGTTGCGCTGACCGCCCTGGCAGCGGCCACGGCGGCAGTGGTGGTGCTCGCGCTCAACCGGTGACGGATAGCGGCGCGCCGCGGCCAATGACGCGATTTGTCAATCCCGTGACGGACCGATAGCGTGACCTCTGATCGCATGGGGGATCACTCTAATGTTCGGAGATCGTTGTGGCTCTCACTGACTATGTCCTGGCGCTGTGCGCACTGTTGGGCACACTGCTGATTCCCTTCTCTGCGATGTACCACGTGCTGCGCCGGAAGCGACGCGCAGTGCGGGTGACCGCCACGAGGAGTATCCGAAGCTAGCCATGCCCTATATCGATATCAACCCGCATAAGGGCCGCCCCAAATGGCAGGCCTACGCCATTCTGGCCGTGCTTCTGGTCCTCACCGCCGGCGTGGTGATTGCCGCGCTCACCCGCGGCTGACCTCGTATTTCTGCCCAGCGCCTAGACTTACTGATTGAATCAGTCCGTAAAGTGCCGCAGAACCTTGTGCCGAAAGTCCTGGGGGGACAGACATGCCCGATCCGGCGGATCAGAACGCACGCCCCATCGCAGAAGATGCAGGGCCACCGCAACCGCCCCGGCGACGCCGTGACCTCCGTCGCGCCGACGGTGCGCTGTTGGATGCCCAGACAGGAACCATGCCAGCCGTAACGCCAGATCTTTCGAGCACCCCCGACGCCGGCACCCCGGTACCGCGCCGCAGTTCCTGGGCGGAGGCGGCGGCCGCCGCCGACCAAACCAGCCCCGCGCCCTCTGCTCCCATCACCTTCGTCCCGGCGCCCACCCGCCGGCCCGCCAGGCCGCCGGTGACCCCGCTGCCGCAGGCGGCGCCGCAGGACGGGCAGCCGGCCGAGCCGGACTATGGCACCCCCGCAGTGGCGTACGACGGCGACGAAACCGCGCCGCCGTCGTCGTACCTTCCTGAGGAAGCACCGGAGCCGGCACCGGCGTTCCGGCGCATCCGCCCCACCACCGCGGACATCATCGCCGACAGCCCCATGCCCGACTTCATCAGCTCCCCGGGCCTGTTCGTCAAGGAGCAGAAGCCCCGGCCGGTGGGCGGCGTCCGCGGCGCCCTCTACTCGCTCACGGGCGGGGCCTGGAACATGGGCCCCAGCGCCAAACAGCGCGAGGAAGACGAGCTGGGCCGCCGCATCTCCCGCCAGCTGCAGGGCAGCTACAACACGGCGGTGCTGAGCCTCAAGGGCGGCATCGGCAAAACCTCCACCACGGTGGGCGTGGGCCTGACGCTGGCCGAATTCCGCGGCGACCCGCCCTGCGCCATCGACGCCAACCCGGACTCCGGCGACCTCGTGGAGCGCGCCCTCGGCGAGGGCATCTACCAGCAGGCCAGCCCACGCACCATCACGGACCTGCTGGCGAACATCGAGGGCGTCGACTCGCTCACCGCGCTGGCCCGGTACATGCACCACGCCGGCCGTCTGCACCTGATCGCGGGGGAGCAGGACCCCGAGGTCTCCGACTCGCTGACCGCCGCCGAGTACCTGCGGATCCGCAAGCTCATCTCCAACTACTACTCCGTGGCGCTGACCGACTGCGGCACCGGCGTGACGCACAATGCCATGAGCGGGATCCTGCAGTCGGCGGACAACATTATTATCGCCGCCGGGTATGCGGTGAGCGGGGCCAAGCGTGCCCGCAGCACCCTGCACTGGCTGGCGAGCCACGGGTACGAGGACCTGGCCCGGAACGCCGTGGTGGTCATCACCGACAAGGAGGAGGTCTCCTCCCGCGTGGACAAGGACGCCATCGAGGAGCACCTCGCCGGGATCTGCCGCCAGCTCATCGCCGTCCCGCACGACCGCGGCGTGGCCGACGGCGACCTGGTCACCCTGGACGTGCTGAAGCCGGAGACGCGGCGGGCGTACAAGGAAATCGCGGCGTCGATCGTGGACGGGTACCGGTAGGGTTTTTCTGCCTACTTTTGGGTGGGCGACAATCTTGAGTGAACGCACCCGGCGATCCTTCGCTGATCCTGAGCATCGGTCACTAGCGTCAGCGCATCAGCCATATGAAAGGTGCGTCAACGATGACCATTCTTGAATACCTCACAGGCCTGGCAATCATCCTCGGATCCCTGATGGGCACCATGGGACTCGCGGCGGCGGTCATGCGCCACAGGCAGCGCCACTAGGCTACTGGACGCCTGGTTTCCAGCCACTCGTGGAACGTCTGGAGCCCGACGGCGGAGCCTGCCGCCGGGACCAGGTCACCGCGACGCATGGCCTGACCCATGAGGCCGGGTGCCGCTACCTTCACGACCAGCTTCCGCTGCCCGGATTTCCGCAAGTACGTGCGGACCAGGTCCGCGAGCTGCTCCCGACGGGGCCCGCCAAGATCGGCAACCCGTCCGCGGGGTCCCTGCTCTGCCGCGTCAACCAACGCCTCAGCCACTTCCCGCGCCGCGACCGGCTGAGTGATCATCTGGGGAACCAGGACCACCGGCCCAATCGAGGCGGCGCTGATGGCCATGGGGACAAACTCGTGGAACTGGGTGGACCGCAGGATGGTCCACGGCACCTCTCCGTGCCGGACGGCATCCTCCTGCGCGAGCTTCCCGGCGTACAGCCCCGACGCAGCCTTATCGATGCCCACGATCGAGAGCGCAATATGGTGCCGTACCTGGGCTTTTTTCTCCGCTGCGAGCAGGTTCCGGGTGGCGGCGGTGAAGAAGTCCACGGCCTTCCTGGTGGAAAGCGTCTGGATTCCGGAGACATCAATAACGGTGTCCACACCCTGCAGGGTTTCGTGCAGCCCGCGGCCCGTGAACAGGTCCACGCCTTCTGATCGCGTCAGGCTTGTCACCTTATGTCCGCGGTCCCTGGCAATAGAGACGACATGCTGGCCGACGGTTCCGGTACCTCCTGGAACGGCAATATGCATGCTCAGATCCTATGGCCGTCCCTCCACGAGCGCGGCCATTTTGTCGAGGCACTGCTCAAGGCCGCTCTGCGACATGTCCCGTGCCTCCTCGGTACCGTACCCGCGCTCGGTCATGTGCAGCATCGTGCGCCCGTCGCCGAGGTCGGTCAGCACCACCTCGTGTTCCCCGTCGGCGGGAACGCCATCGGCGGGGATGCCCGCCTCTGCCGGCGTGATGCGGTTGCCATCGGCATCAGCGAAGTTGAACACGTAGCGGATTAGACGCAAGGGTTCCAACTCGGTGATATTCCATGTGCTGTGCTGCTCGAACCCGCCCCACTCCGCGGGCGCGCGCATCGTCACGAGGATTCGGCCGCCGGGGCGGACGTCGGCTTCCGCGCGCGGGCATGTGAAACCTGTTGGCCCCCACCACTGGCGCAGGTCGCCGGGCACCGTCCAGGCCGCCCAGACCCGGCTCGGCGGAGCGTTGAACTCTCTGACCACATCGACGTCATACGTGCCGGACATGCCAATCCCCTTCTGTAGCTGAGATTGGGCAAACGTATCAGAAGTCCCGGTCGAGCGTCCCCGTCTATGGACCTCTGACGAGAAATTCAGGTCTTGTGATGACCTTAATTCGGACCTAGGCTTAACTCATGCAAACGTTACCGATTTCTGCCGTAAAGGCCAGGCTTTCCGAGCTCGTGGACGCCGCGTCTGTGACCCATGATCAGGTGGTTATCACCAAGAACGGCGTACCCGCGGCCGTGATCATCGGAACCGAAGAATGGGAGGCGCTGCAGGAATCTCTGTTCTGGCTTTCCCAGCCGAACATCCGGGAAGACCTTGCCCAGGCCCAACAGGACATAGCCGAGGGTAAGGGCCTGTCCGAGGAGCAGATCCGGGCAGAGTTCGGCGTCCCCAAGCACCAGAGCTGAGCCCCGGTGGCATATGAGGTCATTTTCTCGCCCACCGCACGCCGGGACCTGCTGTCCGTGCCTCCCCGGATACTGCCGGCCATCATCGAATTCGTCTACGGCGACCTCTCCAGAAACCCTCAGCGGGTAGGCAAGGCCTTGGAGCGGGACCTGGCCGGCTTCCTCTCGGCCAGGCGTGGCCCCTACCGCGTCCTGTACTCCATTGATGAGGAACACAACAGCATCAGTATCCTGCGGGTCGACCACCGAGCCGACGTGTACCGGCCCAGGTAGTCCTGAGTGCGCCGGGATATGGGCGACATATCTGGGTTCAAATGTTGCGCACATCACATTCGTTGCCTACTCTGGATGAGGCTGCAGAGGCGCGGCCATTGGCCGCAGAGTCGCGGCCTCCCCGGCTGCAGCGTCGCAGCCACGCAAGGAAGGCATGATCATCTTGTCCGAAAAGCTCAGCATTCTTGTCCGTGTAGACCTCGACCACGCGAAGGCCCAGGTTCTCGCCAAGGGCCACGTCACCATCCACAGCATCCAGGCCCTCTATGTTGTGGTGAAGCGCGCCAACTCTTTGAAGCACAACCTGGACCTGGAATTGGACGTGCGGAACGCCCGCGTGGATCCCGAAGCCCTGCGTCAGCTTCAGGTCTGCTCCGAGACGCATCACCTTCCCACCAGGATTGACCCGCAGCAGACCCACTGCACGCTGAGCATTCTCGCGCCCCGCCGCGCTACCACCCATGCGGCCGAGTTCAGCCACGCCGCAGCCTGACCCACGCTTCATTTGGCGCGAACGGGACATTTGAGGCCCCTGTTTCGAAGGGCCTGAACTGTCCGTTCGCGCTTGGGGGAGGGCTTAACCGTCCGTTCGCGCTTTGGTGGAGGGCCGCCGTCGGGGGTTATCCGACGGCGGGAATCCCGCCGGCCAGCTCCGCCGCAGCAGCGAGGGCCCAGCGGTCGTTCTCCGGATCGAAGAAGACCACCATGGATGCGTCGGCTTCGCGGGCCTCGTCGAGGGCGAACAGCAGCGCATCCTCCAGATGCTGCGCGTGTTCCAGCCGTTCGGGAAGCGTGCCCGGAAGACCTCCGTCGTCAATGACGACGTGGGCCTTGCCGTCCACGATGACCTTCAGCGCAAAACCCTGGTCCTCATGAAGGGACCCCCGGGTGGATGCGATTTCCGTGACTTTGTCGGCCCGGACCAAACCATTGTTGATGGTGCGGATCCACACTTCACCCATGAGACCTCCTTGGCTGAGAGGGGCAGGCGGAAGCGCCCCACAAGGCAAACGTTAGTCCTCGCAGGCCCGCTTGTGACCCCCTAAAAGCTGGCGAATTTCCGGCGGCATAAGATAAATCTGATGACTTCGCCAGGAACCCCACAGCCGTTCAACTTCCGAAGCATCGCCATACCCGCGTTCGGGCCGGCGCTGCTGTTCTGCATCGGCGAAGGCGCGGTCCTCCCGGTGGTGGTCCTCTCCGCCCGTGACCTCGGCGCCTCGGTGGCGGTCTCCGCGCTGATCGTCACCCTGATCGGGCTCGGCTCGTGGTTTTTCAATCTGCCGGCTTCCCTCATCACGCTCAAGTTCGGCGAACGCTGGTCCATCGTCGGCGCCGCGGCCGTGGGTGCCCTGGCGCTCGCGGCCGCCGCCATGTCATCCATGATTCCCAATGGACTATGGCTGCTTGCGGTGGCGATGGCCGTCGTCGGGATGGCCGCCAGTGTCTTCAGCCTGGCGCGGCAGAAGTACCTCACCGAGGCGGTGCCCGTGCAGTTTCGGGCGCGGGCGCTGTCGACGCTGGGCGGGGTCAGCAGGATCGGCGTCTTTGCGGGGCCGTTCATTGGTGCCGGCGTGATGCAGTTCGCCGGGATCGCCGGAGCGTACTGGGTGGGGGTGGTGGGCATGGCGGCCGCCGCCGTTCTGGCGGTCACCATCCCGGACCTGGTGGTCCCGCCAGCGCCCGACGGCGGCCACAAGGGTCCGGAGCCGACGCTGCGGAATGTGGCGGTTTCGCATGCCCGCGTGTTCCTGACGCTGGGTGTGGGGGTCCTGCTGCTCAGCGCGCTGCGCGCGTCCCGCCAGGTGGTCATCCCGCTGTGGGCGGACCATCTGGGGATGGATCCGGCCCAGGCTTCCGTGATTTACGGACTGTCCGGGGCGATCGACATGCTGGTGTTTTACCCGGCCGGCAAGGTGATGGACCGCCGCGGCAGGCTGTTCGTGGCCATCCCGTCCACCATCATCATGGGCGTCGCGATGCTGCTCATCCCTTTGTCTGCGTCCTTTGGCGGGCTGCTGCTGGCGTCGCTGCTGATCGGCTTCGGCAACGGCATCAGCTCCGGCCTGATCATGACGCTCGGCGCCGACTTCTCGCCCGATCGCGGCCGCGGGCAGTTCCTGGGGCTGTGGCGGTTCATCGCCGACGCGGGATCAACCGGCGGGCCCGTCCTGCTCTCCGGGGTGACGGCGCTTTTTACTCTGGGTGCAGGTGTCTCGGCGACAGGCTTCCTGGGGTTCGCGGCGGCTGGTGTGTTCGCGGTCGTGCTGCCGCGGCTGAAGCACCGGCGGAATTACTAACTTTGATTGACTGGAATTACTAACTTTGTTTGACTGGAATTACTAACTTTGATTGACTATTTTCCGACGGCCGAAAAGCGGCCTATCCGAAGAAACTGCAGGTCAGGCGCCCGTTTTAAGACGTTGAGTTTCTTGAGGAAACCTTGATGGAATACCCCGCTTTGTCCTGATTTACGGCGTGCACTGTTGCTTCCAGTTAGAAAAGCAAGCACGTAAAAGTCTGAGGGGACACACATGAAGAACAGCACATTGATCAAGGGATCTGCAGCCATCGCACTGGGCGCAGCACTGCTGCTGGGCGGCGGCGGCACACTGGCCAACTGGAACGCATCGGCCACGCAGACGCCGGGCATCATTGTTGCCGGCGATCTGAACGTCGTCAACGGCGTCGGCGCCTGGACCGACCGACTCGGCGGCGACGTCGACATCTCCACCTATAAGGTTGTCCCGGGCGATTTGCTTACCTTCACGCAGGACCTCAACGTCACTCTGGCGGGTGACAAGATGGCCGCGGAGATCGCCACCTCCGGGATCACCGCAACCAACGGATTCACTCCCGCGAACGTCACGGTTTCCGATGTGGAACTGACTGTCGCCGGCGATCCTGTTTCCAACCCGCTGACCCCGACGGGAGCCGTCCAGACGGTCACGGCGACCATCACCTTCGAATTCAAGGCCGCCACCGCCGACCGCGCGGACGTCAACGCAACCTACAACTTCAACAATGTCGGTTTCACCCTGACCCAGGTCAACACCGCGGGCGACGGCCTGTCCTAGTCTGAACTAGGCGGCCGGCGGATCAGCCGGCCGCCCATCGGGACACATCAGGACCAGGACCAGGAGGAACAATGCGGATCCCGCGGATGCTGCGCGCCGGTGCACTCATCGCAGCAGCGGTGGTCCTGGGACTGCTGGCCGTGCAGGGCACCTACGCCCAGTGGAACGCCGGCACCTCAGCCGCTCCGGGAACCGTAACCTCCGCATCGTTCGACGTCAGCCTCACTGCGAGCCCCTCCGGGCAGGCCACCAACATGAGCCTTCCCGGAGGGGCGTCAGCAACCATCAACGTCGGCCAGGTCACATCACTCGCGCCGGGGACACCCGTATACGCAAGCCTGGTGATCGGCAACAACTCCAACGCCGGCGGCACGTTCAGCACCAGTATCACGGCGGGACAACCTGCGGTAACCAACGTCGGACTCGGGACCCTGGCCCAGTACGTGACGGTGAGCGCAAAGTTCGCGTCCGCCGTCGCAGAATGCAACACGGCGACCGGATACGCGCCGCTGACGCCGGCAGGACTCACCTCCGCGGCCGTCGCCAAGGCGGCAAGCACCGTATTGTGCTTCCAGGTCAGCCTCAGCTCCTCCACCTCCGTCCTCCTGAAAGGCCAAGCCGTGAACATCAGCCTTCCGCTCACCGCCCGCCAGCTCTGCGGGGTGCCAAGTGGCTGCGCCTGAGCTGATGCCGGTTGAAGAAGCTGTTTATACGTCGGCGGAAGTGGCTCCCCGCAGCAACGCCGTCGATGGAGTGCCACAGCGTCGCATCACCCTCGCTGCCGTAGGGAAGGTGCTGAACTTCGTGGTCCTGATGGTCGCCGTTTTCGCAGCGCTGGTGCTGATCGTGGTTCCCCGCGCCACGGGATCCCAGACCTACACCGTGCTGACCAACTCCATGGCCCCGAAATTCCCGCCGGGAACCTTTCTGGTGATGAAGCCGGTGGCCTTCGGCGAACTCAAGTACGGCGACGTGGTGACCTTCCAGATGTACTCCGGCCGGCCCGACGTCGAAACCCACCGGATCGTGGGCTTCGCGGCAACCCAGGAGGGGGAGAAGACCCTCATCACCAAGGGTGACAACAACGGTGTCAACGATGCCGAGCCCGTGCGTGAACTGCAGGTCAAGGGCAAGCTGTTCTACGCCGTTCCGTACGTTGGCTACGCGGCCAACGCGCTGGGCCATGCCGACCGCAACCTGTGGGTCACACTGGGCGCAACCGGCCTGATTGGCTACGGTGCCTTGCTGGTGGTCAAAGGCGTCCGCGGCCGGGGACGGTGGCAGAAGGCCGGCGTCGAGGGCTCGGAGTGAAAGGGTCCGCCCGGGTGCCGGGGGCTGCTTTGGCGATCGGCGCATTCGTGCTGACTGTTCTCTTGGGAGTCGGCGGGGTTTCTGCGTCCGCCCTTTGGCAGCAGTCGGCCACCGCCACCATGACGGCGACCGCCAACGGCGCCTGGCCCGGCCCGGCGCTCGGGTCACTCACGTGCACCAACAGCAACTCGGACAAGACGGCTACGCTCCACGTCACGGCCACGACGGCACCGGCCACGATCACGTACGCCGCCCTGCAGGCCAACGGGACCTATGGCACCAGCTACACCGGGCCAACAATCCTCCTCCCGTTGGGCTCCGGAAACATTGTCATAGTTGCAAGCCCGGCCGCGCAGACGTCGCAGATCATCAAGGACAATCCTGCCGATGGCTCCTTGACGGTACGCGTCACGGCGACCTATCTGGACCAGACGGCGTCCTCCATGGACATCACCTTGAACCATGTCCTCACTGGCGGCAAGATCGTCTGTCCGCTGTCCTGACCGGTCAAGGGCTGATCTGTTGCCAAAGTGGTGCGAAAGGATCACCCTGAAGTAGGCCACGTTGATGGATGAGTGTGGAGGTCAGGGCGATGAGCACCACTTCAGATGACCTGTTTCCGGCAAAACCGGAGGCAGAGCCTCACGAGCTCAAGCGGGTCCTTGGCCCCAAGCTCCTCCTGCTGTTCATCGTTGGCGACATCCTCGGCGCCGGCGTGTACGCAGTCACCGGAACCATGGCCGGGACGGTGGGCGGCATCGTTTGGCTGCCCTTCCTGCTCGCGTTCGTCGTCGCGACGCTGACCGCGTTTTCCTACCTTGAGCTAGTCACGCAGTACCCGCAGGCGGCAGGGGCGGCGCTCTATACGCACAAGGCGTTCGGCATCCACTTCGTCACGTTCCTCGTGGCATTCGCCGTGGTCTGCTCCGGCATCACCAGCGCCTCCACGTCCGCGAACGTCCTCGCCCAGAACTTCTTCGGCGGCCTGAGGATCAACGGCTGGATGGAGATGCCCGGCCAGGGCGTGATCACCGCCGTGGCCATGGGCTTCATGGTCTTGCTGGCCGCGATCAACCTGCGCGGCGTGGGGGAGAGTGTGAAGTTCAACGTGGTCCTCACGCTGGTGGAGGTAATTGCACTGTCCATCGTGATCGGCGTCGGCTTCTACGTCATGACGCAGGGCACCGGGAACGTCGGCGAAATCTTCGTCTTCAACGATTACCAGGACAAGGGCCTGTTCCTGGCCGTCACGGCGGCAACCTCCATCGCCTTCTTTGCCATGGTGGGCTTTGAGGACTCGGTGAACATGGTGGAGGAGACCAAGCACCCCGAGAAGATTTTCCCGCGGACCATGCTGACGGGCCTCGGCATCGCCGTGATCCTCTACATGCTGGTGGCCGTCTCCGTGGTCAGCGTGCTGTCGCCCACCGAGCTGGAGAACATCCGCGAGGCTGAAGGTGCCGCGCTGCTGGAGGTAGTGCACAAGGGCTCGCCGGACTTCCCCATCGACAGGGTCTTCCCGTTCCTCGCCGTGTTCGCCGTTGCCAACACCGCGCTGATCAACATGCTGATGGCGAGCCGGCTGATCTACGGCATGGCACGCCAGAACGTCCTGCCGCCTGCCCTGGGGAAGGTCCTGCCGGGCCGCCGCACCCCGTGGGCCGGCATCCTGTTCTCCACCGTCCTCGCGCTGGGACTGATCTGGTACGTCACCAGCGACCCCAAGAGCAACATCGTGGCCAACCTCTCCGGCACCACGGCGTTCCTGCTGCTGTGCGTCTTCACCGTGGTGAACGTGGCCTGCCTGGTGCTTCGCCGCAAGCGCGACCTCAACCGCAAGGTCTTCTTCACCTCGCCCGGGCAGCTGCCGCTCCTCGCCGCCCTGCTGTGTGCCTTCCTCGCCGGGCCGTGGGTGGGCCGCAACGTCATCCAGTACCAGATCGCCGGCGGTCTGATGGTGATCGGGGTGGTGCTCTGGTTTATCACCTGGCTGATCAACAGGCGGACCAACAGGCGTGAAGGCGAGCCGGTGGGGACCCAGAACATCGGCAAGGATGACGCGTAGGCGCCTAGCCGATGATGGGGCGTTCCTCCGGCAGGCTGTAAAGGCGGGGCCGGGAGGACAAGGCCAGAGCGGAGGCGACCGTCACTGTGCCGATTCTGCCGAGGAACATCAGGGCCATGAGCACCCATTCCGCCGCCGGCGGGAGGTTGTAGGTGATGCCGGTGCTCATCCCCACCGTGGCGAACGCGGAGATGGATTCGAACAGCACCTTTTCCAGGCTGTAGTCGGTGACCATCAGCAGCGCCAGCGTGCCGGCCACCACCGCTGCCACCCCGAGCAGCGCGACGGACAGGGCCTGGCGCTGGGACGAGGCGCTGATGGAACGGTGGGCAATGGTCACCTCGTCCCGGCCGCGGACCTCGTTCCAGATGGAGAAGCCGAGGACCAGGAACGTGGTGATCTTGATGCCGCCTGCGGTGCCGGCGCTGCCGCCGCCAATGAACATCAGGATGTTGGTGACCATGAGGACCTCCGGTGATGCCGCGGCGTAGTCGATGCTGTTGAAGCCGGCAGTGCGGGGGAAGACGCCGCCGGCCAGGGAACCCAGCAGCTTCCCGGTCAGGGACAGGCCGCCGAGTGTTTCGTCCCTGTTCCATTCGAACGCGGCGAAAAGCGTGACGCCAAGCACCAGGAGCAGCAGCGTGCCGTAGATGGTCAGTCGGAGGTGGACGCTCCAGTTCCGGGCGTTGACGTTTCCCCTGAGCAGCTGGATGATCACCGGGAAACCGAGGCCGCCTGCGATGATCGCCAGGCAGATGGGGACGATGATCCAGGGATCCTCCGCGAAGCCGATGAGGTTGTCGCTGTAGAGCGCGAACCCGGCGTTGTTGAACGACGAGACGGCGTGGAACACACCGTGCCAGAGCGCCGTGCCGGGGTTCTGGTCGTAGGCCAGCCAGAAGCGTCCGGTCAGTACCACGGCGGTGGCTGCTTCGATGCCCACCATGAGCCGGGCCACGCGGAGCAGCACGGCGCTGACGTCGCCCAAGTTAAGCGTATGCGTTTCGGACTGCGCCACGAGCTGGCCGCGGAGGCCGATGCTTTTGCGGACCAGCAGGGCCAGGAGCGTCGCCAGCGTCATGATGCCGAAGCCGCCCACCTGGATCAGTCCCAGAATCACGGTCTGCCCGAAAGGGGTCCAGTACGTGGCCGTGTCCACGGTGATCAGCCCGGTAACGCAGACAGCCGACACGGACGTGAACAGGGCGGCCATCAGGGGGTCGGCTCCGGGGTCGCTGCCGGTCCGGGCAACCGGCAGCATCAGCAGGGCCGCTCCCAGGATGATGACGGCCAGGAATGCCAGGGGCACCGACCGGACGGGGTGTGAGAGCGCCCGCCGGATGGCGCTCTCCCTGCGGGCCCTGGCCGATTTGGCTGTTTTGGCTGCCTTGCCTTTCCACCGCCCCGGGACGGGTCCCTTCACACCGGCGGTGTCGCCCCGTGTCGTCATCGGACTGCCCGTCAGCCTACGTGGATGCCGGGGCGGCGGGCGGGATCGGGCTCGTTTTCCCTGATAATCTCGCGGACCACGGGGGCGGTGTCTCCGCGTCCCAGTAACAGGTAGCGCATGAGGTGCGCCAGGGGATTGCCTTCTGCCCATTCAAAGTAGGCGTGGGGCTGGACGCCGGTGGCGTCGCGGAGGGCCAGCAGGATGGCGGCGATGGCGTTGGGTGCGGCCGGGCTTTCGGCGCGGAGCACGCGGTGTCCGTCCAC
The DNA here is from genome assembly GCF_006517235.1 of Pseudarthrobacter sp. NIBRBAC000502772. Classification (NCBI taxonomy): domain Bacteria; kingdom Bacillati; phylum Actinomycetota; class Actinomycetes; order Micrococcales; family Micrococcaceae; genus Pseudarthrobacter; species Pseudarthrobacter sp. NIBRBAC000502772. The sequence continues at coordinate 4,134,752 of NZ_CP041188.1, read as the reverse complement.
TTCGATTCCGTGTACCTCAAGAACGTCGCTGAATCCCGAGGGGTCGGTGACTTCGATCTCCAGGAAGATCACGTCGGCGGTTCCGGGCACGGGGTTGTTCGCCCGCTGCTCGGCTTCCTTCTCGCGGTATTCTGCGGCGTCGCGGGCCTGCGGGCGGTTCGCGATCAGGTTTATCCGCCCGTCAAAGTCCAGGGTGTCGGTGATGAAGCGGCGGGCTTCGTCGTCGAATTCGATGTTGTGGACCCGGAGTTCGGTGGTGCGGCTGACCCGGGAGACGAGTGAGACCACAATGATGCCCAGGATGAAGAAGCCGGATATTGCAATGCCGTCCGGCTTGGCAATGACGTTGGCCCCCAGCGCATAGAGCAGGATCAGGGTCAGGATGGTGAAGCCGACGGCGGCGCGCCGCCTCTTGTTGCGGGCGGCGGAGATGCTGACCGCAACGGCGCCGGAGACCATCATGGCCAGGATACCGGTGGCGTACGCGCCGGCCTGGGCGTTGACGTCGGCGTTGAAGCCGATGGTGATCAGGATGCTGATGGCGGTGTACACCAGCACCACCGGGCGCACGGCCCGGGACCAGTCCGGGGCCATGCCGTAGGACGGCAGGTAGCGGGGAACGATGTTGATCAGCCCTGCCATGGCGGAGGCGCCGGCGAACCACAGGATCAGGATGCTGCTGACGTCGTAGACGGAGCCGAAGCCGGTGCCGAGCAGCTCGTGGGCAAGGTACGCCAGGGCGCGGCCGTTGGCCTCGCCGCCTGCCTGGAAGGCCTCGGCGGGGATCAGCACCGTCGTCACGAAACTGCTGCCCAGGAGGTACACGCTCATGATCAGGGCGGCGGTGGTGAGGAGTTTTCGGGTGTTGCGGACGCGGGCGGCCAGGCGTTCCTCGGCGGTGGCGCCGTCGGCCGCTACCAGTGGCATCATGCTGACGCCGGTCTCGAAACCGGACAGGCCCAGGACCAGCAGCGGGAAGGCAAGCAGGGCGGGTCCGGCGATATCGCCGAAGCCGGTTCCGGAGGAGGTGAGCGCCGCGGTCCAGTCAGCCATGGCACCCGGCTGGGTGACGGCGTCGTACAGTCCCACCCCGATGATGACGGCGTTCAGCCCGAGGAAGATGGCGACGAGGGGAATGGCGACGGCCACCGCTTCGGAGAAGCCGAGCAGGAACACCCCGCCCAAAATGAGCAGGAGCACCACGGTAATGACAACCGCCTGGCCCTCGAGGAAGTGCGGCAGGTAGGGGTTTTCGAGCATGTGGACGGTGGCGTCGGCGGCGGAGAGGGTGATGGTGATGATCCAGGACGTGGCGACGAAGCCGAGCAGGATCAGCACAAAGATCTTGCCGCGCCAGAACGGCAGGAGCTTTTCCAGCATGGCCACCGATCCCTGTCCGTGCGGGCTTTCCTGCGCCACCCGTCGGTACATCGGCAGCATGCCCAGCAGGGTCAGGCCGACGATCAGCAGGGTGGCCAGCGGGGAGAGCGCCCCGGCTGCCAGAGCGGCGATGCCGGGCAGGTAGGAGAGGGTGGAAAAGTAGTCCACCCCGGTGAGGCACATGACCTTCCACCAGCTCTGGGTGGGGGCGTGGTCCTCAGCAGTTTCCGGGCCCACCGGCTGGTGGACGGTGTGTTCGAGCAGCCACCGGGTCAGCCGGTTTCCGGGTCCGCCGTCGCGTTCCGGGTTGGGAACGCTGGCGGGAATGGAGAAGCGGGTGGGTGCAGTCAACGGGTTACTTTCTGTACCCCGCGCAGGCGGGATCGGGGTGAACAACCAACGGAGCGTAGCACCGGGCCAAGGGCCCTTTGCCGGAAAACCCGGGATCTTAACGCATCCTTAACGCCTGCCTGCGCTGGTTTTTTGGGGGCTTGCGCTTCCACTACTTAGCGTTACTATGTACTAGTAGCTAGTACTACTGAGTAGTGGAGGAGGTGTCCGATGGGCAAGCAGATGACGGAGATGCTCAAAGGAACACTGGAGGGCATCGTTCTTGCCCTCCTGACCGGGAACCCGGCGTACGGGTACGAAATCACCACGCTGCTCCGGGCGCAGGGGTTCCCCGACATCGCTGAGGGCACCGTGTACGCGCTGCTCGTCAGGATCGAGCAGAAGGGCCTGGTGGACGTCGAGAAGCGGCCGTCCGAGAAGGGCCCGCCCCGCAAGGTGTACACGCTCAACGCCCAGGGCAAGAAGGAACTGGACGAATTCTGGAACACATGGAGCTTCCTGTCCGAACGGCTTGAAGAGCTCCGCAAGGGAGGAAAGTGATATGGCAGCGAAATGGATCGAGCTGGTGACCGGCTCGCTCGAGCAGAAGAAGCAGTACAAGCAGGCCAAGGCGCGGCTGGATGCCCTGCCTGAGCCCTATCTCACCGTGGCGAAGGCCTTCAACCGGTACTTCATGTACTACGGCGGGGTCACCGAGGGGGACACCATGGTGCAGATGCTCTCGGACCTCGCGGACCTGTGGGAACGCGCGGCCATCGACGGCACGCCCGTGGGCGAGATCGTGGGCGAAGATCCCATCGAATTCGCGGAGAGCTTCGCCCAGGCATACGGCGGAAAGCGGTGGATCGACAAGGAGCGGGCCCGCCTCAACGAGGCGGTCGACAAGGCGAAGGGGATGGAGTCATGACCGCGACAGCAATCCGGGTGCAGGGCATGGAGAAGTCCTTCAAGGACCTGCACGTGCTGCGCGGTGTGGACTTCGAGGTGGCGGCGGGCAGTATCTTCGCCCTCCTCGGCTCCAACGGGGCCGGGAAGACCACGCTCGTGCGTATCCTCTCGACGCTGCTGAAGGCCGACGCGGGAACCGCGACGGTGCACGGCTTCGACGTCGCCGCTAACCCCGGCGATGTGCGCGAGGCGATCAGCCTGACAGGGCAGTTCGCCGCCGTTGACGAAGTGCTCACGGGCCGGGAGAACCTCGTGCTGGTCGCGAAGCTCCGGCACCTGAAGAACCCGGGGGCGATCGCGGACGAGTTGCTCGGGCGCTTCTCGCTCACCGAGGCCGGCGGCCGCAAGGCAGCCGAATACTCGGGCGGCATGCGCCGCCGGCTCGACATCGCGATGAGCCTGATCGGCGAGCCGAAGGTGATCTTCCTCGACGAGCCGACTACCGGGCTCGACCCGCAGGCGCGCATCGACGTGTGGCAGACCGTGAAGGATCTCGCCCAGAACGGCACGACAGTGCTGCTCACCACCCAATACCTCGACGAGGCCGAGCACCTCGCCGACCGCATCGCGATCCTGCACAAGGGCACGATCATCCAGAACGGCACGCTCGACGAGCTCAAGCGGCTGTTGCCGCCGGCCGAGATCGAGTACGTCGAGAAGCAGCCCTCACTCGAAGACGTCTTCCTGGCGCTCGTCGGTGAGACGGCTGAAGAGCAGGAAGAGAAGGAGGCATCCCGATGAGCACCCACGTCCTCAGCGATACCGGTGTCCTCACCGGCCGCTCGCTGCGCCACATCCTGCGCAGCCCGGACACGATCATCACCACCGCGGTCACGCCGATCGCGCTGATGCTGCTGTTCGTGTATGTGCTTGGCGGCGCGATCAATACCGGATCCGACGAGTCGTACGTCAACTACATGCTCCCCGGCATCCTGCTGATCACGATTGCCTCCGGCATCGCCTACACCGCCTACCGCCTGTTCCTCGACATGCAGGGCGGCATCTTCGAGCGCTTCCAGTCCATGCCGATCGCGCGGTCGAGCGTGCTCTGGGCGCACGTGCTCACCTCGCTGGTGGCCAACCTCGTCTCGGTCGCGGTGGTCGTCGGTGTGGCCCTCCTCATGGGGTTCCGCACCGGAGCATCCGTGGGCGCCTGGCTTGCAGTCGCCGGCATCCTGGTCCTGTTCACGCTCGCCCTGACCTGGCTGGCCGTGATCGCGGGGCTCTCCGCGAAGACCGTCGACGGCGCCAGCGCGTTCAGCTACCCGCTGATCTTCCTGCCGTTCATCAGCTCGGCGTTCGTTCCGACGGCGACAATGCCGGGCCCGGTGGCCTGGTTCGCCGAGAACCAGCCGGTGACCTCGATCGTGAACTCTATCCGCGCGCTGTTCGCGCAGCAGCCGGTTGGGAACGACATCTGGATCGCACTGGCCTGGTGCGTCGGCATCCTCGCACTCGCCTACGTGTTCGCCATGGCCGCCTACCGGCGCAAGATCACCTAAGGCGACCGCGGCGCCGGCGTCCGACGGCGGCGGTTGGCTCAGCGCGTTGGTGCGTCCCGCCGTCGTGCGGCATATGCGAACAGTGACGTGGTGGCCACGGTGGCCAGGTACCCGGCGATCACGATGAGCGAGATCCCGGCCCAGAAGTAGTTGGTGGTGCTGTCATCCTGGAGCGGCCCCGCGGCGATCTTGGCCAGCGAATACACGGCCACCCCCGCGGAAGCCAGCCCGATCACCACCGGCAGCGTGAGCCAGATCTTTGCCGAGCCCACGTGCTTGTCGAAGCCGTCCCACACGTTCCACGCCGCGCCGTTCCGGACGATCAGCCAGCCGGCGGGGATCATAAACGCGCCCACCAGGAGGAAAGCTGCGACGACGTCGGCCGGGCGGTGCCACTGGTTGATCAGGGTGGAAACCCCGGATGCGATGGCGAAAGTGCCGCCCACAAAACCGGCCAGCGGACGCCACCGCGGCGAGGCCATCAGGAACACCGCCGCCGCAGCCGACGCGGCCAGAGTGGTGTGACCGGACGGCAGCGAGTTCAGCTCCAGCGTCACCACACCCTTGTCCGGGCGGGCGGGCAGCACTTCCTTCAGGACCTGCGTGGCGATATTCGCGCCGATGCACGCGGTGACTGCGATCCCGGCAGCCGACCACCGCCGTCGGATCACCGTGACAAACAGAACCACGACGGCGGCCACCACCAGCGAGATGGTGGGCAGCCAGTCCAGGAATTCGGTGGCTGCCTTGCCCGCCGGCCCGTGGATGTCCATGGCTTCAACCAGCGCGGATTCATCGATGAACTGGCCCGTTGTGGTCTGGACGAAGTAGTAGTACGTGGCGATCAGGCCGACAACGCAGGCGAGCCAGGCGAACGCGAACATAAAGCCGGAGCCCGGGGAGGGGCGTGCCGGGGTCCGCGGTGGTGCCTGGCGTGGAATGGTCATCGGTTAAGGGTGTCACAGAAAGCTGGGAGGTCCTCTCACCCAACTGGGTAGCAGCAGGTGTCGTTATGGAGGCCCATAACGACACCTGCTGCTACCTAATTGGGCGGCCCTTGCCAGCTTGGATGTGACAGTTGACACGTGTTAGGTCGGCGCCATAAGCTACCTCACACGTGTTAGGAAGGAAGTTGATATGACCGGTGCCACGACTGGCCGTCTGCGTGAAATCACACGCCGGACCGCCCTGGGTGCCCTGGGAGCAGGAATTGTGGGAGCAACGGTGGCATCGTGGCCCCGGCTCTCCGGATCCGATATTCCCGGGCGGGGCGACAACAGCCTCAGCATTGCCATCATGGGTACAGCCGCCGATGCCGCAGCGCGCCAGCGCGCCATCGACGCGTTCACCCGACTCCACCCGGACATCCGGGTCAAGGTCCAGGCCATCCAGGCCGTGGACTGGAAAGACTTCTTCACCAAGATCCTCACCATGGTGGCCGCCGGCACCCCGCCCGACGTCGTCTACGTCGCCACCGAGGGCGCGCAGCTGTTCGCGGACAAGCTGGCCCACCCGCTGGACGAATACCTGCGCCGCGACGCCGCGGACATGGCCGAGTTCTTCGCCGACGTCCACCCCAGCCTGGTGGAGGCCTTTATGTACAAGGGCAGCCTCTTCCAGCTCCCCATGGACTGGAACGCCGCCAACATGTACTACAACACCACCGCCTTCGCGCAGGCAGGGCTTGAACGCCCGGCGGACGACTGGACCCACGTGGACTTCCGCAACAGCCTCGCCGCCATGCGCAAGGCCCGGCCCACCGACTTCACGCCCTACTACTGGACCAACCGGCTCTTCGGCGGCGTGGTGCCCTGGCTCTACGCCAACGACACCAGCTTCCTGAAGGAGACCCGCTCCACCGGCGGGGACTGGCTCTGGGACTCCTTCTACGCCAACGACCCCTCCCGCAACCTGCGCTCCGGCGGCTACCAGTGGCTGGAACCCAACGCCGACGACCCCCGCGTCTTCGAGACCTTCGACTACCTCCGCGGCCTGGTCAAGGACGGCCTCGGCGTCCGGCCCGAAGAAGGCGGCGGCAGCTCCCTGGTGGGGCTCTTCGCCTCCAACCGGATCGGCACCACCCCGGCCGGCGGCTACTGGGTCCAGGGCCTGCACGAGGCCGGCATGAAGGAGAACGACTACGACGTCGCGTTCTTCCCCAAGTGGCGGAGCCAGCGGCACCAGTTCGGCACGGCCGGCTACGCCATTATGAAAACCGCCAAGGACAAGGACGCCGCCTGGGAATGGATCAAGTTCAGTGCCAGCCGCGAAGCTATGGAGCTGATCTTCCCCAACCCGGTCACCACCCCCGCCCGCCGCTCCATGGTCAACGAGGCGCTGTATTCGGGGAAGGGCCCGGCGCACTGGAAGGTCTTCTACGACACGCTGGACAAGTACCCCACCACCGGCCCCATCCCGGCACCGCCCCAGCAGGCCGCCGTCGAAACGGCCCTGATGAAAAACGTCTCGCTGGCCGTCAGCGGCGACGAGCGCCAGCTCAAGCAGGCCCTCGAGTCCATGCAGCGCGATCTTGAACTGGCCCTGAGGAGGCAGTCATGAGCACCACCATCCCTCGCCGGGAGCGGCCGAAGCAGCCCGCCAAGGCCGCCAAGCCCGGAACACCCGCCACTTCCCAGACCGCGTACGGCCGGCACAGCCAGCGCTGGCTTGCCTGGATCTTCCTGGCCCCCACCATCCTGGGCATGGGCCTGTTCACCCTGGTGCCCATCGCGGCGAGTGTGGTCCTGGCGTTCTTCCGCTGGGACATCATCTCCGCCCCGACATTCGTGGGCTTCGACAACTTCGCCGAAGTGGTCCAGGACCCCACGGTCCGGGTGTCCTTCCTGAACACCATTGCGTTTGTGATTGTGGCGGTGGCCCTCCAGCTCGGCCTGGCCCTGGCGCTCGCCGTGATGGTGCAGGAGAAGATGCCGGCCTGGCTGCGGACCTTCTTCCGCTCAGCGTTCTTCTTCCCGCTGATCCTCTCCGCCGCCTCGGTGTCCATCTTTATGCGGTACCTCTTCAACGAGCAGTTCGGCGTGGTCAACTGGTTCCTCTCCCTCGCTGGCATCCCCGCGGTGCCGTGGCTGACCACCCCCGGCGGGTCCGCCGCCGTCGTCATCCTGGTTTATGTGTGGCAGAACTTCGGGTTCTCCTTCCTGCTGTTCATCGGCGGGCTGGCGTCGATCCCCGTGGAAACCTACGAGGCCGCCGCGCTGGACGGCGCCACCGGCTGGCGCAAACACGTCTACGTCACCCTGCCGCTGCTCAGCCCTACCACCCTGCTGGCGTCCGTGATGGCCATCATCAGCGCCCTCCAGGTGTTCGACCAGACGTACGTCCTGACCCGCGGCGGGCCCGGGGACTCCACCCGCACCGCCGTGATGGTGATCTTCGAATCCGCGTTCCAGCGCCTGGAATTCGGCGAGGCATCGGCCATCGGCGTGATCCTGACCCTGATCATCATGGCCATCACCGCCGCGCAGTTCCGGCTCAGCAAACGATTCGTCTTCTACCAGTAAGGCCAGCCATGACTACCACTACAGAGCGTGTCTCCACCCGCACCCCTGCCGTGCCTGCCCGGTCCCGGCGGAAGCCGAACTGGAACCTGGTCCTCCGCATTGTCCTGCTGATGATCGCGGCCGTCCTGACCCTGGGCCCGGTGATGTGGACCCTGTCCACCTCGCTGCGGTCGCCGTCGGAATCGTTCAAGCTGCCGCCGTCGTTCTTCCCCTGGAACCCGGACTTCACGTCCTACGCGCAGGTCTTCCGGCAGGTGGACATCGTCCTCCTGGTGCTGAACAGCGCCCTGGTCACCGGGCTCATCGCCGTCGGACAGATGGTCACCGCCGCGATGGCCGGCTACGCCTTCGCCAACCTGAAGTTCCGCGGCCGCGGCGCCCTGTTCTCCATCGTGCTGGCCACCATGATGGTGCCGTTGCAGGTGACCATCGTGCCCGTGTTTATGCTGATCCGCGGTATGGGGCTTTCGGACACGCTGCTGGCGCTGATCCTGCCGGCCATCCCGACGGCGTTCGGCACCTTCCTGATGCGGCAGTACTTCATGGGGCTGCCCACCGACCTCGCGGAAGCGGCGTCGATCGACGGCGCCTCACCCTGGCGGACCTTCCGCTCGGTCTACGCCCCGCTGGCCATTCCGGGGATGGCGATCGTGGGCATCCTCGCCTTCAATTTCCACTGGAACGAGTTTTTCCGGCCGCTCATCATGACCATCTCGGAACAGAACTTCACCCTGCCGCTGGGCCTCGTCTCCCTGCAGGGCAACCTGGGCACCGGCAGCATCTCCGTGGTGCTGGCCGGCGTGGTCCTGTCCATGATCCCTGCCCTGGTGGTCTTCATCTTCGGCCAGCGCGTGCTGCAGGACGGCCTCACCGCCGGCAGCGGCAAATAGCCCACACCTCTGAAAGGCTTATTTCCATGTCATCCCCGGACCTCGCCGCCGCCGACTTCGCGAGCCTGGCCGCCGCGCACCCCGACCCCGCGTTCCCGCACTTCCACCCCCGTCCTGCCCAGGGCTGGATCAACGACCCCAACGGCGTCAGCCACCTCAACGGCCGGTACCACGTCTTCTTCCAGTACAACCCCGCGTCTGCCCGGCACCACAAGATCGCGTGGGGCCACCTCAGCTCCGCGGACCTCGTCCGCTGGGAGGAACACCCTGTGGCGCTGCGTCCGCAGGACGGCGGGCCGGACGAGTACGGCTGCTGGACCGGTGTGGTGACGGACGACGGCGGCGTCCCCACCGCCGCGTACTCCGGCGTCCGCGGCGACGGCGGCCACTCCCAGGTGGTCATCTCCCGCGGTTCGGCGGACCTCGTTTCCTGGACCCAGGATGGCCACGTCGCGGCATCCATGCCGGCCGACCCCATGGTCACCGCGGTCCGCGACCCCTTTATCTTCCGCTTCAACGGCAAGCGCTACGCCATGCAGGGCGCGGGTCTGGCCTCCGGCCACGCGGCGCTCCTGCTCTACACGGTGGAGGACCTGGCTGACTGGAAGTACCAGGGCATCTGGCTCACGTCCGAGAACCCGGTCGCTGCTGCCCGGACGCCGGCCGAGATCTGGGAGTGCCCGCAGCTGGTGCGGGTGCCGTCCGTTTCCTCCGCTGAATCCGGGCCCGGGTCCGGCGGCGACGCTTCGTCCGGCGACGCGTGGGTCATGATGTTTTCGCTGTGGCTTTCCGGCGATGGCCACGAGCATGCCAACGGGGTAGGCCACCTTATCGGCTCCCTGGCCGAGGACCCCGCCACCGGGCTGCCGGTGTTCTCCCCGGAGACCGGCGGAAAGTCCGACCTGGGCCGCGACTTCTACGCGCCGCAGATCGTGCAGCTGCAGGACGGTGCGGGTGCCGGTGGTGCCGGCGCCGGTGCTCCTGCTGCTCCTGTTTCTTCTTCTGCTCTTGCTGCCCTCGCGGAGCCCAAGGCCCTGCTGTGGGGCTGGGCCAATGAAGGTCCGGGCCGGGACGGCCGCCGGGGCCGCAGCCAGGAACAGATCGACGCCGCAGGCTGGGCCGGAGTGCTCACCCACCCGCGCCTGCTGTCCGTGGTGGACGGTGCCCTGGCCGTGGCACCGGCGCCGGAGGTGGATGCCTACCGTGGCGCGCAGCTGGCTGCACAGGCTGCCGGGAGCGTTGAGCTGCCGGCGTATGCCGAGGCTGTGGTGACCGCCCGCTCCGGTGGGCCGGCGGCGCTGGCCGCGGACGCCGTCGTCGAGCTTTCCCTGGTGGCCGATGGCTCAACCGAGGCTGAGCAAGTGGTGTTCAGCGGGACTCTGGCGGCGGGGGAGGAGCTGCGGGTGTTTGTGGACGCGTCGCTGGTGGAGGTGTACCGGAGCGGTTCGGTGGCCACCACGCTGCGCGCCTATCCGGCGCCCGGCGAGCGGTGGGTGCTGCGGCTTCCCGAGGGCGCGGCCGCGGACGTCTGGCAGCTGGCGCAGCCCCGGTAGGTCTGGTCTCTGTGCAGCTGTTGGCCTATCGTTGGGGCACGGATTACATTCGACCGGCGGGGCTCCGCATCGGAGGTACAAGTTGGGAATCATCTCGTCTGGTTTTCATGGAAAACGGCGCACCGGAAATCCAGCGTTACCACAGGGTCAATACGAGACGGAAAGCTTTCCCGTACTGACGGCGGGTCCTGCACCGTACATCGCTCGGGCGGACTGGGAATTCTTCATTACAACCGAGACGGGGCAGCGTCGCGCCTGGTCCTGGGACGAGTTCATGGCTCTGCCTCAGGTGGATATCCGGACCGACATTCACTGTGTGACCAGCTGGTCCAAGCTGGGCACCTCGTGGCGCGGGGTGTCCCTGGACGCCCTGTTCGAGGACGTGGAAACAACGTCCGAGTTCACCACCGCCCACTCCTACGGCGGCTATACGACCAACGTGCCGCTGCAGGACCTGCTGGACGGCCAGGCGTGGGTGGCCTGGGAATTCGACGGTGAGCCGCTGGAACGCGCCCACGGCGGACCGGCCCGCCTGCTGGTACCCCATCTGTACTTCTGGAAGAGCGCGAAATGGGTCAATGGCATCGAGCTGACGCCGCACGATGTTCCGGGTTTCTGGGAATCCAACGGCTACCACATCTACGGCGACCCCTGGCGCGAGGAGCGTTACTCATGAGGCACGCCCAATGAGTAGCCTGTGGCGGGTCGCCGACGTCGTCAGCGCCGATCCCGAAACGGATTCGTCCAGGACCATCGGGCTGCGCGTGGACGGCCTGAACGGCAACCTTGCCGGCCAGCACATCGATATTCGACTCACGGCCGACGACGGCTACACGGCAGTACGGTCCTACTCCGTGGCCACAGCCGGCATGGACGAAATATTGGAGATCACGGTCGATGAACTGGCCAACGGAGAGGTCTCCCCCTATCTGGTCAGAGACCTGATGGTCGGAGACCGGTTGGAGATCCGGGGTCCCGTCGGCGGCTGGTTCGTCTGGCGTCCGACTAACCCGAACCCGGTTCAGCTGATCGCCGGAGGATCCGGCATCGTCCCGCTGATGGCAATGATCCGCGCCCACGAGGCGTCCGAGAATCCTTCTCAGTTCCGGCTGCTGTATTCGCTTAAGTCGCCGGAGTCGGGGTTCTATCGGGAGGAGCTGCTCACCTTGAGCCGGGAATCCCGCAGGCTCGTGGTCGACTATGTCTACACACGCAAAGTGCCGGAGGGCTGGCCCAGCGCCCCGAAGCGACTCTCCGCCGAAACGCTGCTGGCAAACATCCTGCCGGTGCACGATTCTCCGGACATCTTCATCTGTGGTCAGACGATGTTTGTCGAAACAATCACAGAGTGGCTGGTGCAGGCGGGCTATCCGGCCGCCTCGATCAAAACCGAACGCTTCGGCGGAACGGGAGGAATCCGGTGACTGCCAACAACGGCTCCGCTTCGCCTGGCGCTGAGGATCCGCGTTTCGAGGACCGGGACATCGCCGGAACCACGGACAATCCCATACCTCATCTTGACGGGAACGCGGCGGCAGGACCGCTGTGGGAACTGTTCCGCATTGACATCATCGCAGCGATCGGTCGATGCAAGAACTGTGGCGCCGTCAGGGTCTTCGGGGAAGCCGCAGTGTATTCCGACGCCCCGGGAATCGTTGTACGCTGCAGTTCCTGTGGGGGTGTGCTCCTGCGTCTTGTCGAGACTCCCACCAAATTTTGGCTCGACGTCAGCGGACTCAGCTACCTGCAGATCGACCGGGAGGGCTAGCGCGTACGCCTTGGAGGGTTCTGGCCGGCGGGGACCGGGCCGGTTGACTCGCGCACCACGAGCCGGCACGGGACCAGCGTCTGGCCGGGACGGCCGTGCTCGGCGGGGGCGCCGCCGTCGTCGTAATCCTCGTTATCCTCCGGCTCCTTCGACAGTTCCCGGAGGAGCCCGGTCATGGCGGCGGCGCCCATCTCCCGCAGAGGGAGGGCCATGGTGGTGAGCGCGGGGACCATGGTGGAGGCGATGCGGAATTCGTCGTCGTACCCCATGACGGAGACATCCTGAGGCACAGCCAGGCCCAGCCGGTTGGCCGCGAGCACCACGCCGATGGCCAGGCGGTCGTTCGCGCACACGATCGCGGTGGGCCGGTCCGGCGCAGCCACGCCGTCCAGGAGCTTCATGGCGCCATGGAACCCGGCATCGATGTCCCAGCCAGCTTCGAGGATCCGGCCCGGCCGCACCGGCAACCCGGCGGCCTCAAAGGCATCCCGATGGCCCTGGATCCGGCGCGGCGCGGCGGGTGTGACGCCGTCACCGGCGAGGAACGCGATGTCCCGGTGGCCAAGCTCCAGCAGGTGCGTTGCCGCCTCCCGGCCGCCGCGGACCTCATCCGGAATGACGGCCGGAACGCCTGCCTCGGGACGGTCATCGAAGCAGTTGGCCAGCACCGACGGCACGCGCAGCATGTTGAGCGGGACGTGCAGGGGGCGCAGGCCCACGGTGACATACATCAGCCCGTCCACCTGGCGGTCCAGCAGGGTGGCCACGGCACTCTCGTCACGGGTCTCGTCCAGTTCCGTATCCATCACCACGGTGACAAAACCCTGGGACCTGGCCACGGCGTCCGCGCCGGCGATGATGTTGCCGTCGAACGGGCTGGTGACCACCTGGTCCGAGACGATCCCGATGATCCGCGACCGGCGGTTCCGCAGGCTCACGGCAATGGCGTTGGGCGTGTAGTTCAGCGTGGCCGCCGCTTCACGGATCCGGACCTGGCTCTCCTTGGCCACATTCCCGTCGCCGCGGCCGTTCAGGACCAGCGACACCGCGCTGCGGGAAACTCCGGCGAGCTTGGCGACGTCGAGCGCTGTGGCTTTGCGGTTCATACTGGGTTTCCTCCCGCGTACGGTATTTCCTGCAGTCTACCTAACGCGTGTGAGGTGCGCTTCCGGCAGGCGCGGCAGGCTGGCCGCAGCGACCAGCAGCGCCAGGGCTCCGAGGCCAAACGGCAGGGCTGTGAGGGTGGCGATGCCGCCCACCAGCAGCGGCCCGCCGGCGTCGCCGAGTTCCCGGCCGAGTTCCGCCGAACCCATGGTCCGGCCCATCCGCTCCGGCGGCGTGGTGTCGGCGAGATGCGCGAAGCCCAGCGGCGTGGCCAGGCCGACGCCCGCGCCAATGGCCGCCGCCGCAATGAACAGCGTGACCGGACCCGGGGTGACGGCGATGAGTGCGACGCCCGCGGCGGTGAGGAGGAGTCCCGCCGTCGTACCCTTGTTATCGCTGATGCGGTGCGCGTCCCGCAGCCTGCCGATCCAGGGCTGGGTCAGCACCGACGTGATTGCCAGGACGCTGACCGCGGCTGTGCCGGCAACCGGGCCAAGGCCGTGCCGGGTGGCCAGGGCGGGAATGAATCCGATCGCCGCGCCGAGCGCCCCGGTGGAGGCCGCCAGCACCAGCGTGGGAACCAGGAAGCGCCGCTCGGTGACCTGGCGGGCGAGATCGAGCACGGTGTAACGCTGCCGGGGGAGCGGGGCCAGGTGCGGAACGGACACCAGCACCCACACGGCGGTGGCCGCCGCCAGCACCGAGAGGGCCCCGAACAGCAGGGCAAACCCGCCCGCCAGGATCAGGCCCGCCCCCAGCAGCGGACCGATGACGTACCCCAGGCTCTTCCACGAACCGTACCGGCCGAAGTAGGTCCCGGCCTTCTTGCCGCCCGCCAAACGCGCAACCATCGCGGACGACGCCGGCGAGAACGCCGAAGCCGCCGCGCCCTGCCCCAGCCGCGCGAGTCCAAGCATCAGCGGATCCGCCGCCCAGAGGCCGATCAGCGACAGCACCGCGAAGGCCAGGAGGCCGCCGACGATGACGGGCTTGGTTCCGATCCGGTCGCTCAGGGCGCCGAAGACCGGCTTGAGGAAGACTTCGGAAACGTCATAGAGGGCCAGCAGGATGCCCAGGTTGAGCAGCGTCAGGCCGATGTTCTCGCTCTGCGCGCCCATGCCGGCGGCGATGCTGTGGGCGCCGAACGCGGTGACGAAGCCGGCCGCGTACAGGGGGACGGTGGACGCCCGGGCGTTGACCACCTGTGCCGGGGCGCTCACGCGTGCATTTCGAGACAGGGCGCCTGCTGGAGGGAAATCACACGTTGGAGTGTAACAACCGCCCCCAAAGTAGCTGGCACTTAGCGTCGTGAAAATCCCGAATGACGACGTTTAATGCGAGTTGGGCCGGGTGGGTACGCAGCTCAGGTGAGGGATGCCGCCAGCTCCTCGATGATCTCGAACTGCTCGCGCACGCCGCCTTCCATGCCGGACTGCGCAATCAGGTCCCGGACTTCCTTGCTCCCCGCATCGGTGCGGATCCGCACGGTGGTGGCGCCGCCGTCGGCCCCGTCAAAGGTGACCGTATTGAGCACGGCGCCTTCCTCGCTGTCCGGCGCGGTGCCCGGCATCTCCATGACCTCCGTGTGGACGATCCGCTCGTTGGGCACAATCTCGCGGTATATGCCGTGGAAGGCCACCTCGAATTCGCCGTGCGCCACCATGACGTAACGCCACGCGCCGCCAACGCGGAAGTCCATCACCGCCACGGTCATCTCACCGCGCCGGCCCGGCCACCATTTCTTGACGAGTTCCGGCGTGGTCCATGCCCGGTAAACGAGGTGCGGGGGCGCGTTGAGGGTCCGCGTGATCAGGATTTCCGTGTCGCTGGGGAACGTCACATCCATGGTGCTGCTGCTTGCCTGTGCCATTGTCCTGCTCCTTTCAGTGCTCTTCTTTGAGATCCTCCAGCACGTCCTCGAGAAGATCGAAGCGCTCCTCCCAGAGGTGCTGGTAGCTGGCCACCCAGTCGTGGATGGGCTTGAGGGCTTGCGGATTGAGCCGGTAGAGCCGCTGCCGGCCTTCGTCACGCACGACGACGGCGCCCACCTCGCGCAGCACCCGCAAGTGCCGTGACACGTGCGGCTGCGCCAGGCCCAAAAGGGTCACCAGCTCGTTGACCGGGCGCTCGCCTTGAGTGAGGGCGTCCAGGATTTCCCGACGGCGGGGCTCAGCCACCGCGTTGAACGTATCTGCCGTTGTTGCTGCCCGTGCCATACGGCGATTGTATACCCATATCGATATGCATTGGAAGAGACGGATAGCTCATCTGCCACGCAGTGCCAATGAGTTGAAAAGTCGAGTACCTACTACTGATGCTTTCGGCATCCCCGGCGGCATAGCGTCGTATGGGGGACCTGCGAGACGTCCATCGGTACACCGCTTCTGGGGGCAGGAAGGACAGCAATGGCGCCGGACGAGGGCAACGGCCTTCCCCTCCTGGATCCGGATGTCCTGGACAGGCTGCGGACAGAGCTCGAGGACGATGACGGCGTGTGGAAAGTCTTCGTGCAGAACTTCATCGAATACCTGCCCCACAGGACTGAAAAGCTGCGTCTGACCCTGACCACCGGCGACCTGGCCGGTGCGATGGACGCGGTCCTCAGCCTCAAGACCTCCAGCCAGATGGTGGGCGCGGAGCGCCTGGCCGGACTTGCCATGGAACTGGAACAGGCCCTGCGCCACGAGACCCTCCACTCTGAACCCGCCCGGGTCCTGCCCCGGCTGGCAGCGGACCGCCTGCGCCAGATCATTCGCTGCGCCCGGCAGACCACTAACATCCTGCAGAAGTACCTGCACTCCGGGTGAGGCCCGCCTGCCCGCACTCTGGACGACTGGGCACTCTGGACGACTGGGAGCGCGAAAGGAACACTGGGGTCAGGCGATGTTCCGACAAGGAGGCCCGGCCATGACCATCATCGATAACGCGGTGTACGTGGACGGTGTCAGGACGGCGGACCCCGTCAGCTTGGACGAGACGTATTTCGTCCTGAGGCAGCGCGAAGGAATGGCGTGGATCGGACTGTACCGCCCGGACGCCAACGAAATCAGGTCGGTGGCCGAGGAATTCGACCTGAGCCCCCTTGCCGTGGAGGACGCCCTGGCCGGGCACCAGCGGGCCAAGCTGGAGCACTACGGCGAATGCGTCTTCCTGGTGCTCCGCCCCGCCCGCTACCTCGACGACGTGGAGAAAGTGGACTTCGGCGAGATTCACGTTTTTGTCGGCGCCGATTATGTGATCACCGTCCGCCACGCCGAATCTCCGGACCTGGCCAAGGTGCGCCAGCGGATGGAATCCACGCCCGAGTTCCTCGCCCTGGGCCCGGAGGCCGTGCTGTACGGGATCCTGGACCAGGTGGTGGACGAGTACGAACCCGTGGCCGCGGGGCTGGAGAACGATGTGGACGAGATCGAGGACGACCTCTTCGGCGCCGATCCGGACGTGTCGCGCCGGATCTACGAGCTCTCGCGCCAGGTCATCACCTTCCAGCGCGCCACCAGTCCGTTGGTTGGCATCCTCCAGGCCCTCGCGGCCGGAACACCGGAGCGCGCACCCGGTCCCGAGCTGCAGGACCACTTCCGCGACGTGCTGGACCACGTGATCCGGCTGAATGAACGGGTGGCGTCCTTCCGCGCACTGCTGCAGAACGCCCTGGCCGTTAACGCGGCGTTGGTGGCGCAGCGGCAGAACGACGAAATGCGCAAGCTCACCGAATCCAGCTTCGCCCAGAGCGAGCAGGTGAAACGCATTTCGTCGTGGGCGGCCATCCTGTTTGCGCCCACGCTGGTAGGCACCATTTACGGCATGAATTTCACCAGCATGCCCGAGCTGAACTGGGTCTTCGGCTACCCGTTTGCCCTGGGCCTGATGGTTGCCATGGGGCTGGGGCTCTACTGGACCTTCAAGCACAACAAGTGGATTTAGCGCTGCCGGTACAGTGAATCCATGCCCGCCGACGCCGCCCTGCCGCCCGCCGCCTTCCCCTCCCTGGACGAACTGCTCGCCACTGCCCACGTGGTCAGCCTGCCCATGCGGGTGAAGTTCCGCGGCATTATGGAACGCGAAACGCTGCTGCTGCGCGGCCCGCTCGGCTGGGGCGAGTTCTGCCCGTTCCCCGAATACGCCGACGCCGAGGCTTCCCGCTGGCTCGCCGCCACCATCGAGGCCGGCTGGCACGGTTTCCCTTCGCCCGTCCGTTCGGTGATCCCCGTCAACGCCACCGTTCCCGCCGTTTCCGCGGACCGCGTGCCGGAGGTCCTGGCCCGGTTCGGCCGGGTGGACGCCGTCAAGGTCAAGGTGGCCGAGCACGGGCAGACGCTCGACGACGACGCCGCCCGGGTCGCCGCCGTCCGTTCCGCGTTGCCGGACGCCGCCATCCGCGTCGACGCCAACGGCGGCTGGGATGTGCCCACTGCGGTGGCGGCACTCACCCGGCTGGTCGCCGTCGGACTTGAATATGCCGAGCAGCCGGTGCCGTCGATTGAGGGGCTCGCGGAAGTGCGGCGGCAGCTGCGCGCCGCGGGAACGCCGGTGCTGATCGCCGCCGACGAAAGCGTGCGCAAGGAATCCGATCCGCTTAAGGTGGCGCGGGCCGGCGCGGCGGATCTGCTGGTTGTTAAGGTCGCGCCGCTCGGGGGAGTGCGGCGTGCGCTGGACATCGTGGCGCAGGCCGGGCTCCCCGCCGTCGTCAGTTCCGCGCTGGACACCTCCGTGGGCATCCGCGCCGGGCTGGCGCTGGCCGCTGCCCTGCCCGAGCTGCCGTATGCGTGCGGGCTGGGGACGGTGTCGCTGTTCGCCTCGGACATCACGCTGGATCCCCTGGTGGCCGACGACGGCGCTATCCGTCTCCGCGACGTCGCCGCCGACGCCGGGCTGCTGGAGCAGTATGCGGCTTCCGCGGAACGCCGCGACTGGTGGCTGGCCCGCCTCGCCAGGGTCCACGCCCTCCTCGCGGCATCGACTGCTCCGTAACGGCCCTTTAGAGGCTCCAAAAGGGCCGCTACGGAGCAATCGATGGGTATTCCTGCAGGTCACGCGGGGTTAACCGGAACTTCACCCGGCTGACGGCTGGGCGTCGGACGCGGCTGAAAGGGTGGCCGGGACCCGATCGTAAATTTGGAGGCACCCCTTGTCTGAAACGACAGCCCGCAAGTTCACCCTGCTGCCCATGCTCGGCCACACCAAGGGCAAGCGCAGCGCCGTCACGTGCGCCTTGAAGTGCGACAACGCCTGCTCCGGCGATGTCTGCAACACGAGCTCCAACAGCTATTTCCGGGACATTGCGTCCGCCACCATGTCCCGCCGCGCCGCCCTGGGCTTCGGCGCCGCCGGTGCGCTCGCCGTCGTACTTGGCAGCGCCATTACCTCAGCGGAACCGGCAGTTGCCGGCGGCCCCGGCCTGGCGCCGGCAGCTAAGGAAGGCTTCGCCAAGGCGAAGCTGAAGTTCACGCCGATCGCTCCGGTGGATGCCGCCGTCGACGCCGTCACCGTTCCGGAAGGCTTCACCTGGCAGCCCGTGATCCGCTGGGGTGACCCGATCTTCAACGGCACCCCGGACTTCGACCTGAACAACCAGACGGCCGCCGCGCAGGAAAAGCAGTTCGGCTACAACTGCGACTACACGGACATCCTGGAGATCCCGAACACCAAGGGCCGCCGGGCCGTGCTGTTCGCGAACCACGAATACACCAACGACGGCATCATGTTCCCGCCGTCCATGCCCGCTGCCGACGTCCGCGCAGTGGGCCAGGCTGCACACGGCCTGTCCGTCGTCGAGCTGGAGCGCAAAAACAAGAACAAGCCGTGGACCTACGTCAAGGGCGCGCCGCTGAACCGCCGCCTCCTGAACAACACAGTCTACGAACTGACCGGCCCCGCCGCCGGCTCGGAGCTAGTCAAGACGGTGAAGGACCGCGACGGCCGCTTCATCAAGGGCACGCTGGGTAACTGCGCCGGCGGCACCACCCCGTGGGGCACCATCCTCTCCGGCGAGGAAAACTTTAACGGTTACTTCCGCTCCCCGGGTACCTCCGCTTATGACAAGCGTTACGGCCTCACCGACAAGGCCACCGCCCGCCAGTGGGAAATTGATGACGAGCGCTTCGACACCCGCAAACCCGGCTACGAGAACGAGGCCAACCGCTTCGGCTACATTGTTGAGGTTGACCCGTTCGATCCGACGTCCACCCCGAAGAAGCACTCCTCGTTGGGCCGCTTCAAGCACGAGGGCGCCAACGTCATCATCGCCGAATCCGGGCACGTGGTGGCTTACTCCGGCGACGACGAGCGCTTCGACTACCTCTACAAGTTCGTGTCCAAGGACAAGTACATCGAGGGCAACCGCCAGCACAACATGACGCTCCTCTCCGCCGGCAACCTCTACGTGGCTCGGTTCACCGGAAACTCAGCCGATTTCAAGGCCAGCGAAGTGCCGGCAGACGGTGCGTTCGACGGCACGGGCGAGTGGCTCGCGCTGGTGGAGAACGGAGTCTCTGCAGTACCGGAAATGACTGTTGAAGAAGTTCTGGTCTACACCCGCGTTGCCGCCGACAAGGTTGGCCCCACCAAGATGGACCGTGCCGAGGACGTTGAGCCCAGCCTGCACACCGGCAAGGTCTACGTGGCCTGCACCAACAACTCCAACCGCGGCGTCGGCTCGAACGAAGCCGCCAACGAGGTCAACCCGCGCAACGAAAACCGTGACGGCCACATCGTGGAAATCACCGAAACCGGCGACCAGACCTCCACTGCCTTTACGTGGAACCTGCTCATGGTCTGCGGCGATCCCGCCACCGACAAGTTCACCTACTTCTCCGGCTTCCCGGTGGACAAGGTCTCGCCCATCTCCTGCCCGGACAACCTCGCGTTCGACTCCGTGGGCAACCTCTGGATCTCCACCGACGGCGCCCCCGCCGGAATCGGCAAGGCCGACGGCCTCTTCAAGGTCACCCTCGAAGGCGCCGAACGTGGCAAGGTGGAGCAGTTCCTGGCCGTGCCGAAGGAAGGCGAGACCTGCGGACCGATCATCCACGACGACGAGCGCACCGTGTTCGTGGCCGTGCAGCACCCGGGTGAGGATGGCTCGTTCGAGAAGCAGAGCTCGTTCTTCCCGGACTACGTTAAGGAAGGCGCGACGCCGGCCCGCGGCGAGGCGCGCGCACCCCGTCCGTCCGTGATCCAGGTGTTCCGCACCGACGCCTAACACCCCTCCCGCCACGTTGCCCTATCACTTGCAGTCCCTATCCGGCTTCGGAAGGGACTGTAAGTGATAGAGCAACGCGTGGGAGACGGGAGAGAGCGTTCTAGCCGATCAGGCCGGCGCCGAACTCCTCTTCTGCGATGAGCGGCCTGATGACCGCTTCCACTTCGCCCCGGACAAAGTTGCGGCGGATCACGTTGTTGCCGAACACGTTGCCGATGGCGCCCAGCACCATGGCCTGGTCCAGTGAGAGGTGCCGCCGGGCGATGGTGCCGGACTTCACGGCCACGGCATCGAAGAATCCGCCTGGGCCGTAGGCGCCAAGGTCCCGTTCGATCTTCACCAGGTTGTCGAACGCCTCACGGGGTTCGTATTCCATGGCGAGGAACGCCGCGTGCGGAGTCACCACGCCGTCGCCCCAGGCCGGCGTCGGGTTGGTGGCCGGACGGCAGCCCTCGAAGCCGACGTCAACGCTGGTGCGTTCGACGTCGGACGGGTATCCGTCGCTGCTCATGCCCAGGATGTCCACCCCCCACTCGGAGTACCCGCCGTTGGGATGGCTGGCGGGGGAGAAGCCCCAGTAGCCGTACTTGGCGTCGTCCAGGCCGAATTCGCGTTGCGCCCGGACGGTCAGGGGGTGGTTGACGCCCCAGGCCTTCGGCGCCCAGGTGGATTCCGGGACGAACAGATCGGGCATCAGCGACTCAAACATGTCCCCGCCCCAGCTCGGCACGATCCGCATCCCGCGGTAGGTGTAGGCGCCTTCGAAGACGTCGATGCCCTGGTACGTCCGGTGCTCGCCGACCGGCTTCTGCTCCTGCCAGGACCAGTCGCATGTGTCCGGGAAGACCCGCATGGTGGCGAAGTAGTGCGCCGGCGGAAGCTGGCCCAGGGCGATGCCGATGTAGGTGGCGATGCGCGGCTCGGAGTTGGTGACGTCGTAGTGGTTCATCGTATAGAAAACGTCAGGGCCCTTGCCGAGGTAGTTGCCCGGGACTGTTTCGGCCGGTGGTTTGACGTCGTAGAACCCTCCGCGCAGCAGGCCGGCGGCCACACCGGGCCGGGCGTCCTTGTTGTAGAAGATCCCGAAATCCATCCTGCCGAGGATGGTGTTGGCCAGACCGGCAACCTTCGGCTCGGCGTTGCGAACCGTCATGAGGGCCGCGGCGAACCAGCCGTTGTCCACGCTGGACATAAACGGCGCCACGGGGTTCCCGTTCTCCGGCCAGATGGTGATGACCTCACCGGTGGCTTCGTCGTACCAGTTGTAAAGCATGCCGCTGGGCTCGTGGTGCTTGAGCCCGGCCAAGGTGGTGAGCGTGCGGGTCAGCCGCTCCCGGCACTCGTCGGCGCTGATGATGTTCAGTTCCCGCGCCACCACGGTGCTCCACATGTAGCCGCCGATGTTGGTGGGCGACGTGAAGCCGCTGCGCTTGGGCGCGGTGATGGATTCGCCGATGTAGTCGGCCGGAAGGCCGGTTGCGGGATCGGTCATCGCCACCAACGACCGCCAGGTGTCGTGCGCCCAGCGGTTGATGATCTTCCGGTCGATGCCCTCCTTGTTCCGGGCACGCGGCAGGGGCGATGCCAGGCCGGATGCTGTGGATGCCGCGGACGCTGCAAGCTGGGCAGCGTAGCCCGGTGTCGCGGTGGCCGCGGCGAGGCCCGAGACGGCGAACGCTGCCGCACCGGCCAGGAGCTGGCGGCGGGTGGCGCTGGAGATTCTCGGGTTCGGCTCAACGTGCTGGTTCATGGGGTCTGTCCTAACGTGTCCGTTGTGGAGGTGGCCGTTGCAGAGGTGGCAGACGCGGCCGTTGCCGGCGCCGGCAGGCTCAGGCCGTGCCCGAACGGGAAAAGGGAATCGGCGGTATCGCCGGGGACGTCCGACCGGGAGGCCCGCACGGCATCCATCGACCGCGGGATCTCGAACGGCAGGCGTCCTTCGGGAGCGATGCGTCCGAACAGGGCGTCCAGGAGCGCGGTGTCCGAAACGCCGAACGTGCCCACCACGGCGGACGCGAAGCCGGTTAGCGGGGTGAGGATTGCGGGGCGGTCCAGCCGCACGTCAATGACCAGAGGTACTTTTTCCGCCAGCGCGCGCAGCCGCGAGACAAGGCCGGGCGGGAAGTCCAGGCTCCCAGCATGGAAATGTTCCTCCAGGAACAGGTCGTTGCGGTGGTCCCACGGCGAATGCAGCCGGATCACCGCAACATTCGCCTGCTCCGGGTCCTGCACCACAGTCCCGAAACCCTCAAGACTCAGCGGGTCCATGCCCTCCACATAGACGGCAGGTGAGCCGGAAAGCGGAAGGGAGGGCCCGACGTCGGACGTTCCGTTGGTGAGCACCGTGACGGACCGGGACTGCGCGCGGTGTCCTTCGCGCCGGAATCCGGCGTTCCCCACGACGGTGGCCGCGGCGTCCTCGTCCACGAACGGGTTGTCGAAGAGGCCCAGCTGGAACTTGACCAGCAGCAGCCGGCGCGCGGACTCGTCCAAACGCGACTCGCTGACCAGCCCGTCCCGGACCAGGCCGATGAGCAGCTCGGTGCATTCCTCGCCGCCGAACTGGTCCACGCCGGCGTTGAGGATCTTGAGCATGCGTTCGGGCGCGGTGAGCTGTTCAACGCCCCACGCCCGGGCCGGCAGGACCTGGTCGCCCACGATGTTGTCGTTGACCAGTTCCCAGTCGCTGAGCACCACGCCGTCGTAGCCGAGCTTGTCCCGGAGCAGGTTGGTGATGATCTGCCGGTTGTAGCCGAAGCCGACTTCCTCCACGGGTTCGCCGTCGAGCTCGATGCCCACCGGCATGCCGTAATAGGGCATGATGGCGCTGGTCTTTTCGGCGATCGCGGCCCGGAACGGGGCCAGGTGTTCGTCGAAGCGGCCGCCGGGGTAGACCTGCTCCCGGCCGTAGGGGAAGTGCGCGTCTTCGCCGTCGCGCTGCGGACCGCCGCCGGGGAAGTGCTTGGTGGTGCAGGCAACGCTGTCCGGCCCCAGTTCCTCACCTTGGAACCCCTGGAGGTACTCGACGACGTATTTCGAGCTGAGCTCCGAGTCCTGCCCGAAGGTTCCCGCCTGACGGCACCACCGCGGTTCGGTGGCCAGGTCAACAGTGGGGTGCAGGGCCGCGCGGATCCCGACGGCGGTGTATTCCTGCCGTGCGATCCCGGCAAAACGGCGGATCAGCTCGGCACTGCCCACCGCGGCCAGGCCGATCGGCTCCGGCCACTGGGAAAAGTGGGCGGCGGTGAAGGAGACGCCGGAGTTTTCGATGAACGCATGCCGTGGGTCAGTGGAGATGGTCACCGGAATCCCGTGCGGGGTCTGCGCGGCAAGCTCCTGCAGGGCGTTGCTCCAGCAGGCGGCTTCCCGGGCGGGGCCGAGCGCGTGCACGTTGAAGTGGTTCATGAACTTGGTGAGGACCACCGTGCTGGTGGGCGATTTGCTGATGTTTCCCAGAGTCTCGAGGAGGGTGCCGTCCGG
Organism: Pseudarthrobacter sp. NIBRBAC000502772; assembly: GCF_006517235.1. Taxonomy (NCBI): domain Bacteria; kingdom Bacillati; phylum Actinomycetota; class Actinomycetes; order Micrococcales; family Micrococcaceae; genus Pseudarthrobacter; species Pseudarthrobacter sp. NIBRBAC000502772. The sequence goes on along the minus strand of NZ_CP041188.1, from coordinate 4,111,054 downwards.
GCCGGTTTCGATGACCGTGTGGAACATCAGCCCGGCTTTTTCTTCGAGGCTGAGGCGGCCCACTAGGTCGGCAGTGCGTTCCTGCGGGCTGAGGTCCGGGTTTTCGAAGGGATCCATGATCCCGTTGCCGTTGAGGTCCCGGAAGACTATTTCGTCGGCGTTTCCGTGGGTGGCGGACGTCCCGGGGCGTGCGTGATTCTGGGCTTGTGCAGTCATGGGGCTCTCTCGGGGAGGTTGGGCAGGGGAGCGGCTACTTGATGCCGGTGGCCGCGACGCCCTGGATGAAGTACTTCTGGAGGGCAACGAACAGCAGGATGATGGGCGTGATCACCAGCACCGAGCCGGCCAGGAGTAGGCCGTAGTCCGTGGCGTTCTGGCCCGTGGAGTAAAGGGAAAGGGCCACCGGCAGGGTGTACATTTCCTCGCTCTGCGCCACCACCAGCGGCCACAGGAAATTGTTCCAGGAACCGAGAAAGGTCAGGATGCCGAGCGTGGCCAGCGGCGGTCCGCACAGGGGCATCACAATCCGAAGGAAGGTGCGTAGTTCACCCGCGCCGTCTATCCGGGCGGCCTCGATGAGCGAATCCGGGATCCCCGCGATGAACTGCCGCATCAGGAACACCCCCATCGGCGCGGCGAGGAACGGCAGGATCAGGGCCGGGTACGTGCTGACCATTCCCAGTTTGCTGACCAGGACAAACAGCGGCACAAACGTCACCACGCCCGGGACCATCAGCATGACCATCACCAGCAGGAACAGGAAACGCTTGCCGGGGAAGTCTATCTTCGCCAGCGCGTAGCCCACCATCGAGCAGAACAGCAGGTTGCCGAGCACCGTGAACACGGCCACCACAACGCTGTTCAGGAAAAACGTGCCGATCTGCAGCTCGGTGAACCAGGCCACGAAGTTCTCCAGCGTGGGCTGCTCCGGCCACCACGTGATGGGCCGGCGGAGCAGCTCGCCCTGGGTTTTGAACGCGCCGAGCAGCATCCAGGCAAACGGCAGCAGCGTGGCGGTCACGGCCACCAGGAGGGCCACATAGATCAGCGCCCGGCGCGTGGACAGCCGGCGGCCAGTACGACGGCGGCGGGCCGGGACGGGCGGCGACGTCGGCACCTGGGTGCCTCCCGCCGTCGTGCCTCCCGCCGTTGTGCGTTCCGCTTGTGCGCGGGGGAAGGTTGGTGCGGTTTCCGGGATGGTCATGTCCTCAGTCCTTGGATCGCAGGGCGCGGAATTGGATCAGGCTCAACAGCGCGATGGCCACAAAAAGCACGTAGCTGGCGGCGGAGGCGAGCCCGTATTTGCCGAACCCGAACTGGTTGAACGTGAAGTAGCTGACCGACAGGGTGGAATCCAGCGGGCCGCCCTTGGTCATCACGAACGGCTCCTCGAAGAACTGGAGGAAGCCCACGGACAGCAGGACTGTTCCCAGCAGCAGCGTGGGGCGGAGCATCGGCAGCGTGATCTTCATGAACCGCTGCCAGGCGCTGGCACCGTCCACTTCGGCGGCCTCCAGGATGTCCGCGGGGACGGTCTGGAGTCCGGCCAGGAAGATGATCATCAGGGTGCCGAGGTTGCGCCAGACAGCCAGCATGATCAGGGCCGGCATTGACCAGGTGGTGCTGTTGAGCCAGTCCGGGCCCGCGATGCCCACCCAGCTGAGGATGATGTTCAGCAGGCCGTCCGGCTGGAGGATGAAGCGCCACACCACGGCCACGGCCACAATGCTCGTGACCACGGGGGTGTAGAAGCCCACGCGGAAGGCCGTGCGGAAGCGGGTGATGCCGTTGTTCAGGGCCACCGCGAGGGCCAGGGCCAGGACGGTGGTGAGGGGGATGCCGGCCAGCACGAAGTAGGCCGTGTTCAGGACGGAGTGCAGGAACTGCGGATTCTTGAACAGGGCGGCGTACTGGTCAAGCCCCACGAATCCAACAGCCAGCGGGTTGTCGATGTCGCGGCTGGTGAAATCCGTGAAGGACATCAGGAACGACGACACCAGCGGGCCCAGCATAAAGACGCCGAAGATGAGGACGAACGGTGCGGCGAAGAGCCACGCCGTCACGGCGTTGCGGCGCCGGCGCGAGCCGCCTGGCCTGGCCTTTGCGCGGGCCGGAGGCCTGCCGACACCCCTTGAAGTGCCGGCAGGCATCGTGTTGGTGGTGGCAGCCACTGTTACTTCCCGGTGCCGATCGAATCTGCGGTCTGCTGCAGGGACTTCAGGGCTTCGGCGGGGTCCTTGCCGGCCTTGACGATCTGTTCGATTTCGCTGTCCGCGGCTGCCGCAACCTGGGTCCAGGTGGAAACGGCCGGCGGGTTGTTGGTGGTCTTCAGCTGCTCGCCGAAGATGGAGAGCTTGCTGTCCGACGCAAGGGACGGGTCCTTCCAGGCGCTCTGCTGTGAGGGCAGGTCACCGGTGGCCTTGTACCACTTGAGCTGGACCTCGGGCTTGGACAGCCACTGGAGGAGCTTCCACGACGAATCGCGGTTCTCGGACTTCTTGAAGACCACCAGGTTGGAGCCGCCCACGAAGGACGTGGAGGTCTTTTCCTTCGGCATCAGTGCGACCTTGTACTTGTCCTCAAAGCCTGGGCCGCCGGCCTTGTTGAGCAGGCCGACGTGCCACGGGCCGCTCATCAGCATGGGGGCGGAACCGTCCACGAAGGATGCTTCGGCGGTGGTTCCGGTGGACACGGCCTTGGATGCGAGCCCGTCAGCGAAGAAGCTGGCATAGTACTCCAGCGCCTCAACCGCTTCCGGGGTGTCGAGGGTCCACTTGGTGCCGTCGTCGTTCATCAGCTTGGCGCCGTTGGACCACTGGAACGGGAGGGTGTCCAAGTAGGAGCCTGCTACGCCGGCGGGCAGCTGGACTCCGTATTTTGCCCCGGCCTTCTCCTTGAGTGCCGTGGCGAGGGTTTTGAAGTCATCCCAGGTTTCGGGCGTTGTGGTGATGCCGGCCTTCTCCGCGAGGTCGCTGCGGTAGTAGACAACACGCGTGTCCACGTACCAGGGAACGCCGTAGGTGGTTCCTTCAACCTCGGTTGATTTCACCGAGCCGGGGAAGATGTCGCTGGAATCGATCTCCTTGGGTGTGGCGTCGAAGGAGTTGGCGAAGTCGCCCATCCAGGTGGTGCCCATTTGGGCCACGTCCGGGGTGGTGCCGCCTGCGATGGCGGTCTGGTACTTGCTGAGGGCGGCGTCCCAGGGGATGGCCGTGACGTTGACCTTGACGCCGGGGTTTTCTGATTCGAATTCTTTCAGCAGGGCGGGCAGTGCCTCGCCTTCGCTGCCCTGCGCCCACAGTGTGATGGTGCCCGACGCCGGCCCAGAGGCAATGGCTTCGGCCGGCGATGATGCTGCGGGGCCGGTGGAGTCCCTGCCGCAGGCGGTCAGGAGCAGTGCGGCGGCGATGCCTACGGCTGCGGCCTTCTTAGCATTCGGATGGATCATCATTGTTCCTTTCGTGGTTCCGCGGGCCGGCAGGTGGCACGGCGCGGAGGGAGCAGGAGAGGTGGAGCTATCCCGCCAGGAAATATCTAAGCGCTTTGATTCGGTTCGTAATGTCAATCTAAGCGCATTGAATGTGATGTTGGCAACAGCTGGCGCTAAGTTTCTTCAACTGTCTGGGCGCGAAGGGACACTTGGGGCCCCGCCGTCGTGCGGTGGCCGTAAGCCTGACCCGTGTGCCTAGACCGGCCGGCAGCCACAGCTTTCGCGCAGCACCACGCGCACGGGCAGTTTCAGCTCCACCGGGGGCTTGTCCGGGTGGTCGAGCCTGTCCAGGAGCAGCTCCACCATGGTCCGGCCCATCCGTTCCATCGGCTGCCGCACTGTGGTCAGCGAAGGCCGGATGACCCGCCCCGCGGCGATGCCGTCGAAGCCGGTCACGGCCACGTGTTTCGGCACACTAACGCCGCACGCGGCCAGCACATCCATAACAACCAGCGCATCCTGGTCGGTGGCGCAGACAAAGGCCTGCGGCAGGGAGCCCTGCTGGCAGATGGTCCGGATAGTTTCCGCGACGGAGAGCTCGCCGCCCGACGGATACCGGGGCTCGTGCCTCATCTTCACGCCCGCAGTGGCAAGGGCGCCCCGGAATGCCTCGAGCCGTTCGTCGTTGTCGGAGGACGGCATGGCGCCGATGAACATCAGCTCGGTCAGTCCATGCACATTGATCAGGTGCTCGGTGATTGCACGCGCTCCGGATGCGTTGTCCACAGTCACATGGTCCATACCCCGGTTGCGCACGCTCTCCGAGACCTCCACGACGGGGATGCGGCGGGCTATGCGGGCCAGGGCCTCGACAGGAACCGAGCGCGGGAACACGGCCAGCCCGTCAACCCTGCCGGCAATGTCCGACAGCACCGCTTCGTTGTTCGCGGGGTTGCCGCCGCCAACCAGCAGCGCCTGCCCCCGGCGCCAGCACTCCAGTTCGACACCGCGCTGGACCTCATCCACGTACAGGGGGAACAGGCGCAGGTTGCCTTCCTCGCGGTCGCCGCCCAAAGGGTCTCCGTCCAAAGGGTCGCCGCCCTCAGGGTCCGCGCCCGCGGCCGGCTCCTGCGGGATCCCGCCTGACAGCCCACCCGGCCGGCCCGGCGGCCCGTCCGGCCCGCCGGCCAGTCCGTCCTGCACGCCGGGGCCTCCCGACGGATCCAACAGGTAGTCGTAGGCGAATAGGCCCAAGGCGCCGGTCCTGCCTCGCGCGAGTCCGCGGGCGCTGGCACTGGGCACGTAGCCCAGTTCGTCGGCGGCTGCGAGCACCAGTTCGCGGGTAGACGCCTTAACCTTCTCCGGCTGCCGGAAGGTAAACGAGACGGTTGCGATGGAGACGCCCGCGCGTTCGGCGACGTGGTAAACAGTGGGGCCCTTTGCCATGTGATTCTCCTTCTGGTCCGAGTCTATGCGCTTAGTACCTGCGCGCGGGAGTCCCGGGACAGGCAGGCGTCCGCAGGATGGCAAACTGGTTCGGTGACTTCCCTGAACTCCCTCGCCGCCGCGCGGATCGCCGTCGACGCCCTGATCGACGGCGGCGTCCAGTACGTGGTGGTCTCGCCCGGATCGCGCTCCGCCCCCATGGCCTACGCCCTGGCCGAGGCCGAAGCGGCCGGCCGCGTGGACCTCCTGGTCCGCATCGACGAACGGTCCGCCGGCTTCACCGCCCTTGGCCTGGCCCTGTCCACCGGCTCCCCGGCGGCCGTCCTCACCACCTCAGGCACCGCCGTCGGGAATCTCATGCCCGCCGTGATGGAGGCCAACCACGCCGCCGTCCCGCTGGTGGTGGTGTCAGCGGACCGGCCCGAGGAGCTGCAAGGGACCGGCGCCAACCAGACCACCATCCAGCTGGACCTGTTCGGCGAGCACGTGCGCTTCGCCGCCGACGTCCCGGCCGGCAGCAACCCGCTGCGCGCGGTGGAAACGGCGCTGGCCGCGGCCACCGGAGCGTTTTCCGACCTCGCACCCGGGCCCGTCCAGCTGAACCTGGCGTTCCGCGACCCGCTGGTTCCCGCCCCGGGGGAAGGGCTTCCGACGGCGGCCGGGCATCCCCGGTTCCGGATCGGCACCGACCCGCTCACCATGAACCTGCCGCCCGCCCCTGCCTCGCTGGAGGAAAGGCGCACCGTGGTGCTGGCAGGGCACGACGCCGGGCCGGTCGCCGAAGCGTTCGCCCGCGCACACGGCCTGCCGCTGCTCGCGGAACCGTCCTCAAACGCCCGGTTCGGTCCCAATGCCGTGGGCCCGTACCGGCTGCTGCTGGAACACTTCGGAGCGTCGTCCGCGCTGCCCATCGAACGGGTGGTGATGTTTGGCCGGCCCACGTTGTCCCGCCCGGTTGCAGCACTTTTGGAGCGTGCCGACGTGCCGTCCGCGCTGTACCAGCCGGTTCCCGTGGCCTGGTACCAGCCGGGCCGGCGCACGGAACTTCCGCTGGAGAACCTGGCCGATCTCGCCGATTTCGCCGGCCGCGGTCCGTCCGACTGGCTGGATGCCTGGCTGCTGGCCGGGGCCGCCGCGCAGCACGCGCTCGACGGCGTCCTGGCTGCCGAGCCCGCCGCTTCCGGACCCTCCGTGGGCGCCCAGGTCTGGCAGCAGGCCCGAGGCCAGTTGATGCTGGGATCCTCCAACGGCATCCGCGATGTTGACCTGGCCGGCCTCCCCGCCGCCGAGCCGGCGGCCACGGTGTACGCCAACCGCGGCCTCGCCGGGATCGACGGCACCATCTCCACCGCCACCGGGATCGCCATCGGCGGCCGCCAGGACACCACGCTGCTGCTGGGCGACATTACTTTCCTGCACGATGCCGGCGGCCTGCTCCTGGGGTCCGGCGAACTCGAGCCCGGGCTCCGGATCGTGGTGCTGAACGACGCCGGCGGGGCCATCTTTGATCTGCTGGAGCACGGGGCTGTGCGTGAAGCCGGATGCTACACGGACGCCGTCGAGCGGCTCTTCGGCACCCCCCACACCGTGGACATCGCGGCACTCGCGGCGGCGTACGGCGTCGGGCACTGCTCGGTAAGTACGACGGCGGGACTCGCCGAGGCGCTCGCCGCACCGCTGAAGGGGCGCAGCATCATCGAAGTCCGCACCGACCGTGTTGGCCTCCGCGCCCTCCACTCTCGCATCAAGGCCGCCGTCGCCGCCGCCGTGTCCGCCGTCGGAGCGTAGGATCGCGCTCGCGGCTGGCTGACGCGCGGAAGGCCCTATGACGCGCAAATGCCCTGCCGCTACCGGTATTTCGGTGGCGACAGGGCATATGCGCGTCGACAGGCAGGCGCCGCGTCGAAAGCGGCTACTCTTCGATCTCGATGTGCGTCGGGTCCAGGACTCGGCGCAGGAACTCCTTGGTGCGGGCCTGGGTGGGTGCGGAAATGACGCGCTCGGCCACGCCTTCCTCCACCACCACGCCGCCGTCCATGAACACCACGCGGTCGGCTACTTCGCGGGCGAAGCCCATCTCGTGGGTCACCACCAGCATGGTCATGCCCTCCTTGGCCAGGTTCCGCATGACCGAGAGGACATCGCCCACGGTCTCGGGGTCCAGCGCGGAGGTTGGCTCGTCAAAGAGCATCAGCTCGGGGTTCATGCTGAGCGCCCGGGCGATCGCAACACGCTGCTGCTGGCCGCCCGAAAGCTGGTCCGGGAAACGGTCGGACAGGTGCCCCAGGCCGACGCGGTCCAGGTTGTGCTGGGCAACCTTGTCGGCCTCTTCCTGGGACCGCTTCAGGACCTTCGTCTGCGCGATGGTGCAGTTCCGCTTGGCATCCAGGTGCGGGAACAGGTTGAACTGCTGGAACACCATGCCCACCTTGCGGCGCATTTTGTCGATGTCCACGTCGGGGTCGGTGGCTTCGAAGCCACCCACGTGGATGGCGCCCTCGTTGGGCTGTTCCAGGAGGTTGACGCAGCGCAGGAGGGTGGATTTGCCGGAGCCGGACGGGCCGATCAGGCACACCACTTCGCCCGGGGCAACGTCCAGGCTGATGCCCTTGAGGACCTCGTTGCTGCCGTAGGACTTGCGGAGGTCCTTGATGGACACTCCGGCCGCGTTGATGGTGCCGGTGTTGCCGGCGGAGGAATTTACGACGTCGTTCATGGCTTCCCTGCCTATCGCTTGGTCCGCGCGGAGCGGCTTTCGAACTTCCGGGCCAGGAGGCTCAGCGGGATGGTGATGACCAGGTAGAAGGCGCCGGCGACGAGGAGCGGCGTCAGGCCCGCGCCCAGGCTGGAGATGCCGTCGCGGCCGAACTTGGTGAGCTCGTACTGCGATGCCGTGAGGCCCAGGACGTAGATCAGCGAGGAGTCCTTGGTCAGCAGGATGACCTCGTTGGTCAGCGGCGGGAGGACAATCTTAAAGGCCTGCGGAATGACGATGGACACCATGGCCCGCCATTGCGGCATGCCCAGCGACCGTGCGGCTTCGAGCTGCCCCTTGGGCACAGCCTGCAGGCCGGCGCGGAGGGTTTCGGCGATATATGCCGAAGCCACCATACCCAGTGAGATCATGACGATCAGGGTGACGTTCCACTGAACGCCGAAGGCGAGGGGGACACCGTAGCCGAAGGCGATGAACACCAGCAGTGCCGGGACGCCGCGGAAGAATTCGATGTAGCCGGTGGCGATCCAGCGGTACAGCGGGAAGCTGGACAGCTTCATCAGGGCCAGCAGCAGGCCGCCGGAGAGGCCCACGACAAAGCCAAGGAACGTGTAGATCAAGGTGTTTTTGAGGCCCACCAGGAAGATGTCCGGGAACATCGGGCCGATCTTGCCGAAGTTGAAGACACTGGTACCGATGGTCTTCCAGTCGGTGGCCAGAGCCAGCGCGGCCACGGCCACAACGAAGATGCCGATCTGGACATACAGGCTTACTCTGGCCCGTTGACGTGCGGTCATTGCCATGGGGTGCTCACATTCATTTGCGTGGCTGAGGCCCCGGACGGGCTGCAGCGCAGTCCGTGCGGGGCCCCAGCGGCGTGGTTCTCAGGGCTGTGAAGGTCAGTCCGGATTGCCGGCTACTTGGCGGTCTCGCCGAACCAGGTGGTTTCGAACTTCTTCAGGCTGCCGTCGTCGGTCAGGCGCTTCAGGGTTCCGTTGACCTTCTCGGCCATGGCGGTGTTGCCCTTCTTGATGGAGATGCCCAGCTTCTCGCCCGTGGCGTAGTCATCCACACGCTCGAACTTGGGATCATCCTTGATGGCGTAGGCCAGGATTGACTGGTTGCCCAGGGCAGCGTCGATGGTGCCGGCCAGGAGAGCCTGGACCAGGAGGCCACTGTCCTCGAACTGCTGGGCGTCGATGCCGTTCTCCGCCGCGTACTTTGCGCCGGTGGTGGCCTGCTGGACGCCCACCTTCTTGCCCTTGGCGCTGTTGATGTCCGTGATCCCGGACGCCTTGGTGGCCACGAGGGTGAGGTCATCGTCCATGTACGGGTTGGAGAAGTCCATGACCGACTTGCGGACATCCGTGATGGAAATCGAGGAGATGGAGACGTCGCAGCCGGTGAGGGCGGTTCCGGTCTCGATGGCCTCGAAGGAGCTGTCCACGATGCTGAGTTCGGCGTTGAGGTCCTTGGCCACTTCATTGGCGATATCGATGTCGAAGCCAACGATCTTGCCGTCCTTCTGGAATTCGAAGGGCTCGTAGGGGACGTCGGAGCAGACAGTGAGTTTGCCGGCATTGATGAGCTGGATGCCGCCCTCGGTCGCTGCCGGGGTGGTGCTGCCGCCGCAGGCAGTGAGGGTGAGTGCGCCGGCGGCCAGGATTGCTGCTGCCTTGGCGGCGAACTTGGCCTGGGCCAGGGACTTGAGCTGCATGTTCTTTACCTTTTGTTGCAGGGGTGTGCGGTACTAAATCGGTTCATAGTGTATCGCCGAATGAGAGATGTGCATCACACGAAACTTAGTTTCACTATTGGATAACTAAATCACAGCCTAAATCAAGACCCGGGAGGCGGCGAGTGTCTGGAATTCCGGACACCGGGGGATGGCGGCCTTAGCTGGAAATCCCCAGCGACTCCAGCATCGGCCGGAACTTCGCCCACGTCTCCGCCAGCTCGGCCGCCGGCTGGGAGCCGTCAACTATGCCGCAACCGGCATATAAGCGCACGGTCTGCGGATCCTCAATCACTGCGCCACGCAGGGCGATGCCCCATTCGCCATTTCCGGCAGCGTCGAGCCAGCCCACCGGCCCTGCGTACGGGCCACGGTCCAGGTGTTCAAGCTTGCGGATCAGGGCGCCGGCCACCAGCGTGGGCGTGCCGCAGACCGCGGCCGTGGGGTGCAGCGCGTTGATCAGCGCCAGGCACGTGGGAACGTGGCCCTCCACTTCGGCGAGCTCCGCCTTGACGTCCGACGCCAGGTGCCACACGTTCGGCAGCTCCAGGATGAAGGGTTCGTCGTGCGCGTTCATGGCCTCGGAAAACGGTGCCAGCTGCGACGTCAGCGACTGGATCGCGATCTCGTGCTCGTGCCTCTGCTTCTCGGATCCGGCCAGCACCCGCTCGGCGTAATCCATGGGAATCCCGGACTCGCCGTGCGCATCGCGGCGGTCCAGCGTCCCGGCCAGCACGCGCGCCTGGGCGGTGCGGCCTTCCACCTGGATCAGCATCTCCGGGGTCGCGCCCACCAGCCCGTCCACGCCGTACGTCCAGCATTCGCGGTACCGCACGGCGAGCTCGCGCAACACCTGCGCGGCGTTCACGCCGGACGGCACCGTGGCCACAATGTCCCGCGCCAGCACCAGTTTCTCCAGCGCACCCGTCCGGATCTCCGCCACGCCGGCGGCGACGGCGGCCATCCAGTCTTCCTCGCTGAGCGAACCGGTGTGCAGGGTGGCCCCGTCGGCGGAAGGCAAAGGACGCACGACGGCGCCGGCCTCACCACCGGCGGGGACGTCACCGGGGGTGCTGCCACCGCTCAGCCAGCCGGCCAGGGCGGCGAGGGCGCCCGCCTCGGTGAGTTCGCCGTCGTCGACCGTCAACTGGGTGAGCCAGTACCGGCCGTCGCGGACGCCCACCACGATCTCGGGCACAATCAGCCGCGATACGTGGGTGGACTTCTTGGAAAACGCGAAGGAGCCGAAAGCCACCGGGCCGGTGCCGGGCAGCTCCACCGAGTCGGTGATGTCCGCTTCGAGGACCAGGTGGCGCCACCAGATATCCGCTTCGAGGAAGCGCTCAGGGCCGGTGGCGGTGAAGCGGGCGATCTCGCCGAAGCCCACCAGGCCGGCTTCGCGGCGGGTCCAGCAGAGGACGTCGTCCCGGACCAGGAACTGCGGCAGTCCGCCGGCAGATGCGTTGCCATCCAGGGGGACTGTGAGGGTTCGGAACGTGCTCGTCATGATGAGACAACATTACTCCCGCGCGTGTCAGACCCGGGCCGGACGCCCCGTGCGTCGCTCGGGGACGGCAGGGGCGGAGAACAGGTCCGGCCGTGCGGCGCGCATGCTCGCGACGTCGTCCAGGATGAAGCGCAGGTGGCTGCGCAGCCCGTCTTCCGCAGCCGAAAGGTCGCCGGCGAGGATCGCGTCCAGCACGCGTCGGTGGTCGGCCGCGTACTCCGTGATGCCGCGGTAGCCGCTGAGTCCCAGGTAGCGGGCGCGGTCCAGGTGGCCTTTGGCGTTGGAGACGGTGGCCCAGGCTGTTTCGTGGCCGGCGATGGCTAGCAGGGTCCGGTGGAAGTCCTCGTCCAGCGGGTAGAACTCCTCGCGGGTGGTGCAGGTGTCCTGCCGGTCCAGGAGTTCGTAGAGCGCGGCTGCGTTTTCAGGGGTGATGTTGCGGGCGCAGTCAGCCAGCGACGCCACCTCGATGGCCTCGCGGATGAACTGGGCCTGCGCCACGATATCCGGATCGAGGTAGGTCACGTAGGTGCCGCTCTGCGGGCGGACCTCCACGAGCCCTTCCTGCGCGATGAGCATCAGGGCTTCTCGGATGGGCTGGCGGCTGGTGCCCAGGTGGTGCGCCAGTTCGTTCTCGGAGAGGAGGGTCCCGGGCGCGTCCTCGCCGGAGATGATGCGCTCACGGATCTGCGCGTACGCCATCATCCGGGCGGAAATGCGCGGGGTGGTGTCGGGGGCGGCCATGCTTCCACAGTAGCCGTGCCGCCTGGCCCCGGGCACAGTCCGCAAGGGTCCAGGAATCAAGCTGCGTCATCTCTTGACACACTGGTATGGCAGTGCTTGAATGGCAGTCGTTGTCCCGATGAAGGGGACAAGACCAAGACGTCTGGCCATGCCGCATCATTGAAGCTGTGCATCCGGCCAGGCCCGTAGAACAGAGGGGTTCATGACGGCAACAATCCAGGTAGGCGCCACCCAGCGCTCATCCAAAGACCTGATCAGGACTGCAGTATCCGGCTGGCTCGGAACGGCCATGGAATACATGGACTTCCAGCTCTATTCGCTGGCCGCCGCCATCATCTTCCCCAAAATCTTCTTCCCCAACTTCGACCCCGTAGTGGGCCTGCTGATCGCCTTCATGACCTACGGCGTGGGCTTCCTGGCCCGCCCGGTGGGCGCCTGGTTCTTCGGCCGCATGGGTGACCGCGTGGGCCGCAAGAAGGTCCTGGTCATCACCATCATGATGATGGGCGTCTCCACCATGCTTATCGGCTTCCTGCCCGGCTACGCCCAGATCGGCCTCGCCGCGCCGGTCATCCTCGTGTTCCTCCGCCTCGCCCAGGGCTTCGGCGCCGGCGCAGAACTCTCCGGTGCATCGGTCATGCTGGCCGAATATGCCCCGCCCAAGAAGCGTGGCCTGATCGCCTCCTTCGTCTGTCTCGGCACCAACTCCGGCACGCTGCTGGCCTCCGGCCTGTGGGTCCTGCTGACGCTCCTGCCCGAAGAAGCACTCATGAGCTGGGGCTGGCGCCTGCCGTTCATCGCCAGCATCGGCATCACGCTGTACGCCCTCTGGATGCGCCGCAACCTCAAGGAAAGCCCCGTCTTCGAGGCCGCCCGTGCGCAGGAAATCGCCGACGCCGCTGCTGCCGCCGCCTTCGCCGCTGAGTCCGGCGCCGCCGTCGGGCAGTCCGCCGAAGCACCCACCGCGCTGGCCGCCAAAACCAAGCGCAAGGGCAAGGCCTTCTTCCTGGCCATGGCACTGCGGATCGGCGAATCCGGCAACTCGGCCATGATCCAGACTTTCCTCATCGGCTACATCGTCACGGGCTTGAGCATGGACAAGAGCGTGGGCACCTTCGCGCTGCTGATCGGCTCGTTCCTCGGCTTCGCCACGGTTCCGCTGGCCGGCTGGCTCTCCGACAAATTCGGTCGCCGCAGCATGTACCGCGCCCTGTCCGGCTTCCAGATGTGCTTCGCCGTCCCGGCCCTGCTGATGATGCAGTCCCGCGATCCGTTCCTGGTCTCGCTGGCGCTGATCATCGGCCTGTCCGTCTCCGTGCTGGGCATGTTCTCGGTCCAGTCGGCCTACGTGAACGAACTTTTCGGCTCCCGCAACCGCTACACCCAGCTGGCTATGGCCAAGGAAATCGGCGGTGTGCTCTCCGGCGGCCTCGCCCCCATCATCGCCGCCGGCCTGCTGGCCCTGTTCACCAACTCCTGGTGGCCGGTGGCCGGAATGATGGTCCTCTACTCCGCCATCGCCTTTGTGGCCACTTTCTTCGCCCCGGAAACCAAGGGACGCGACCTGACACTCGTGGAGGATGCAGTTTGAAAGCCGTAGTTGTCCATTCCGCCGGAGACCTGCGCCTCGAGGACCGTCCGGACCCGGACTGCCCGGCCGGCTCGGTGATCGTCGACGTCGAATACGGCGGGATCTGCGGCTCGGACCTGCACTACGTCGCCCACGGCGCCTCCGGGCTGAGCATCCTGGCCGATCCCATGGTCCTGGGTCACGAGGTGGCCGGCCGGATCTCCCTTGTTGGTGACGGTGTGGAGGGCTTCGCGGTGGGCGACGCCGTGACCGTCCACCCGGCCGTGTACTGCGGCGAATGCACTGACTGTCTCGCCGGTCGCACCAACCTCTGCCCGCAGGTCACCTACTACGGCAGCGCCGCGCACCGGCCCCATACGGACGGCGCCTTCGCCTCCCGCAAGGCCGTCCCGGCGGGCCAGCTCCGCCGCCTGCCCGACGGCGTCACCACCCGGCAGGCCGCCGTCGCCGAACCGCTCGCGGTGGCGATCCACGCCGTCGGCCGGGCCGGCAGCCTCGCCGGCAAAGACGTTCTGGTGAACGGCGCCGGGCCCATCGGCGCGCTGCTGGTGGCCGCCGCCCGCCGTGCCGGCGCTGCCAGCGTCATCGCCAGTGATCTCTCGGAGACTTCGCTGGCGATCGCCAAACGGATGGGAGCCGACGGCGTCGTGCTGGTGGGTTACGGCGCGCAGCTTCCCGAGGTGGATGTTGCGTTCGAGGCCTCCGGCGCTGCCCGCGCACTGGGCGGTGTCCTCGCGGCCGTGCGCCGCGGCGGCGTCGTGGTCCAGGTGGGCAACCTGCCGGCCGGGCCCGTGACGGCCGAGCTCGCCGCACTCGTCTTCCGTGAGATCGACTACCGCGGGACCTTCCGCTTCGCGGACGAACTGGATGACGCCCTGGCCTACCTGGCGGACGGGCTGGATGTTGAGCCGCTGCTGACGCACACGTTCGACGCCGGTGACGTGGCCGAGGCGTTTGCCGTGGCTTCGGACCGGGGGACGGGCTCGTCGAAAGTCCTTCTCAAGTTTGTCTGAGACAATTGCATGGTGAACCGAGCATCCTTGGAAAAGCGTCCGGACGAAGTAGCCACGATGTTTGACGACGTCGCACCTAAGTACGACGTCGTCAACGATGTCCTCTCCATGGGGCAAACCCGCCGTTGGCGCAGGATCGTGGTGGACGCCATGGATATGAAACGGGGCCAGCGGGTGCTGGACCTGGCCGCGGGAACCGGCACCTCCAGCGAGCCATATGCCGATGCGGGCATAGATGTCATCGCCTGCGATTTCTCCCTCGGCATGCTCAAGGTGGGCAAGCGCCGCCGCCCGGACATCAACTTCGTTGCCGGCGACGCCACCAACCTGCCGTTCGCGGACAACAGCTTCGACGCCAGCACCATTTCGTTCGGGCTGCGCAATGTCAACGAGCCCAAGAAGGCGCTGGCCGAGATGCTCCGCGTCACCAAGCCGGGCGGCAAGCTGGTCATCGCCGAGTTCTCCCAGCCCGTGGTTCCGCTGTGGCGCACCATGTATACGGAATACCTCATGCGCGCCCTGCCGGCCATCGCCGTGAAGGTGGCCTCCAACCCGGACGCCTACGTGTACCTCGCCGAGTCCATCCGCGCCTGGCCGGACCAGGACCACCTGGCCGCCTGGCTGCAGGAATCCGGGTGGGAAAAGGTCACGTACCGCAACCTGACCGGCGGGATCGTGGCCGTGCACCGTGCCACCAAGCCGCTGGAATCCACGCCGGAGGGCGCAGCGGAGGCCATCGCCGCACACAAGGGCCCCGTGGCCAAGCTTCGCCGCAACATCCAGCGCTGACCTGTGAATGTTCTGATTGTCGGCGCGGGGCCAGCCGGTTCCACCGCCGCGTACTACCTTGCCAAGGCCGGCATCAGCGTGACCGTCCTGGAGAAAACCAGCTTTCCGCGCGAGAAGGTCTGCGGCGACGGCCTCACCCCGCGGGCAGTCCGCGAAATCCAGAAGCTCGGCCTGCCGCACCCTGAAGCGGACGGCTGGCGCCGGAACAAGGGCCTTCGCCTGATCGCCGGTGGCCGCACCATCGAACTGCCCTGGCCCGAGGTCTCCGACTTCCCGCAGTACGGCCTGATCCGGACGCGGCTGGGCTTCGACGAGGAACTGGCCCGCCACGCCCAGGCCGCAGGCGCCGAAATCCTCGAGCGGCACAGCGTCACCGAGGCACTGCGCTCGGAGGACGGCCGCGTGACCGGTGTCCGCGCAGCGCTCCTGGACGAGTCCGGACGCAAGACGGGGGAGTCACGTGACTTCAGCGCCGACGTCGTACTCGCCGCAGACGGCAACTCGACGCGAACCGCCGTGTCGCTGGGCATCCACAAGCGCGACGACCGACCCCTCGGCGTCGCCGTCCGCACCTACTTCACCTCGCCCCGGCACGATGACGACTGGATGGAAGGCTGGCTGGAGCTCCCCGGCCGCGACGGAAAACTGCTCCCCGGCTACGGCTGGGTGTTCGGCGTCGGCGACGGCACCTCCAACGTGGGCCTCGGCATCCTGAACTCGTCCAAGGAATTCGGCAAGCTCGACTACAAGCAGGTCCTGCGCGAATGGACCGCCGCCATGCCCGCCGAGTGGGGCTTCACCCCGGACAACCAGGTGGGCGAAATCCGCGGCGCCGCGTTGCCCATGGGCTTCAACCGCACCCCGCACTACTCGCCCGGCCTCCTGCTCCTGGGCGACGCCGGCGGCATGGTCTCCCCGTTCAACGGCGAGGGCATCTCCTACGCGATGGAATCGGCACGGTTCGCGGCGGAGTTCATCATCGACGCGTCCGCCCGTTCCTCTGCTGCGGGGGCAATGTACGACGCCGACGCGCACCTCGCGGGGTACGCGGACTATGTGCGGGGGCAGTGGGGATCGCACTTCACGCTGGGCCGGGCATTTGCCGCGCTGATTGGAAAACCCGCCGTGATGAAGCTCGCGCTGCGGACCGGGATGCCCATTCCCGTGCTGATGCGCTTTGTGGTGCGGCTGCTCGCAAACCTGACGGACCCGGCCGCGAAAGGCTTCGAGGACCGGGCCATCCGCGTCCTGGAGTCGCTGGTTCCGGCCACCTCCAACACCCCGTCGGCCTCGAATCAGCGGTATCCGCAACAAAAAGTTAGGGTTAACCCGTGACTAACTCCGCAGACCACAGCTGGACGCACGCCGGGCACGGCCTGCCGGACTCCGAACCCAGCCTCAATACCACCGCCATTGCCACGGGGCTGCAGCTGCCCGCGGGCTTTGCGGCCATCGCGGAGGACGCCGAGCTGGGCCCCGCCATCACCAATAACCTGGCCCGCGTGGAGAAGAAGCTCCGCGAGGCCATTGCCAACTCCGATCCGCTGGCTGATGCAACGTCGCGTCACCTCGTGGAAGCCGGCGGCAAGCGTATCCGGCCGCTGTTGACGCTGCTCTGCGCCCACCTTGGCGACGCCTCACTGCCTGCCGTGGTCCAGGCGGCCGTGGTGGTTGAACTGACCCACCTGGCAACGCTGTACCACGACGACGTTATGGACTCGGCCCCGTTCCGCCGCGGCGCCCCCACGGCCCACGAGGTCTGGGGAAACTCCGTGGCGGTACTCACGGGCGACCTCATCTTCGCTCGCGCGTCCATCCTGGTCTCCGAGCTTGGTTCCCGTGCGCTGGGCATCCAGGCGCGGACGTTCGAGCGCCTGTGCCTGGGCCAGCTGCACGAGACTGTGGGCCCGCGCCCGGACGAGGATCCGGTGGAGCACTACCTGTCCGTCATCGCGGACAAGACCGGGTCCCTGGTGGCCGCATCGGGCCAGCTCGGTGCCATCTTCGCCGGTGCCGACGAGGCCTACGAGGACCTGCTGGTGGAGTACGGCGAGAAGGTGGGCGTGGCCTTCCAGCTCGCCGACGACGTCATTGATGTCACCGGCGTCAAGGTGAAGTCCGGCAAGTCCCCGGGTACGGATCTCCGCGAGGGGGTGCCCACGCTGCCCGTTCTGTTCCTGCGGCGCGATGCTGCGGCCGGTGACCAGTCCGCCGTCGAACTTTTGAAGCTCATTGATGGGGACCTGACCTCCGACGCTGCCTTGGCTGCCGCCGTGGCCGGGCTGCGCGAGCACCCTGTCACCGCTGAGTCCTGGGTGGTTGCCCGCCGCTGGGCCGACGAAGCCATTGCGGCACTGGCGCCGCTTCCGGAGGGTGTTGTGAAGTCCTCGCTGTCCAACTTCGCCCTGGCTGTGGTAGACCGCGCCAGCTGATTCTCTTCTTTTGCAGCGAGGGCCCCGGCCGGGTTGAACCTGGCCGGGGCCCTCGCTTTTTGCTTGGGGGAGTTCGTTAAATGCAATAGCCCCGGTTCTCAGCAACGAAACGAATCACACGTTGCGTCGAACCGGGGCTATATCTCCGTTCGCATCAGACCCGCCGGAGGCGTTTAGCGGATCCGTGAACAGTCTATGACAGCTTTGTCACAGGATGCAAGCCTGCTGTTACTGCGCGTGTCACATGCCTTGCGTCCTTCGTGGGGCACATTGCGGCGTCCGGGGAGCCTTCCGGGCTGTGGTGCTACCTCCCAAGGGATGGTGTCGGTTAGACGAACGAGGCGGTCACGGTGGCGCCCCGCAGGCCGGCGGTGCGCGCGGCGAGGCGCCAGCCGCTGCCACGACGGGTGACGGCCAGCGCGGGGTCGGCGGAGACGAACCGCAGCCCGGGCAAGTCGACGTCGACGACGATCTCCTGCCGCATCTGCGTCGGGTCGCTGAGGGCGACGCGGGTGGGACGGGCCCAGTGGGTGGTCGTGGCCGTGGCCGTATGCACGACGACGGATGCCGCGCCGTCGGCAGCCACCGAACCGTCGCGCCCCGCGCTCCCCAGCACGAAGCTCCCAGCGGCCCAGAAGTTGGCCGCGACCGTGTCGCCGAGCGCGACGGCGTGCACCGTCTCGTCGCGCTCGAGCACCCGGAGACCGTCCGCCGTGCCGCACGCCTCCGCGAAGCGTCGCGTGTCCTCGGCGCTCGCGGTCGGGAGCATGACGTATGCGTAGCCCGCGCCTGCCGGTGCGGCGCCGTGATCGAGCCACGCCGTGAGGTACGGCCGCGTGACGGGGGTGTCGGTGCCGTACTTGAGGTTGATCTCGCGCCACGTATGGGTGCGGTCCTCACGCAGCGCGTGCAGGCGCGCTCCGTCGGGGAAGACGTAGCCCGACGTCCCCGTGAGGTGGCACCACCGCACGTCGCCGAGCGCCCCCGCCCACCCGGGAACGGCGCCCTGGTCGACGCCGTCGACGACGAACGTCGCGCCGTCGCGCACCTTGCGGTTCTCCACGATCGTCTCGACGCCCGCCGCCCCGGGTGCGGTGATGCCGGAGCCGAGGCAGACGACGGCGTCGTCCAGGAGGAACCAGCTCTTGAGGGCCCGCAGGTCCGAGACCTGCGCGCGCAGGTCCTGGCCGTAGGCGCCGAGGGTCTCGCCCGGCACGGCCGCGCCGCCGACCCAGGACGCGTCGCTGGTCGCGCGGTGCCCCGCCCCGTTCGCGAGGCGCACCGTGTCCACGGTCGTGCCGGGCAGGCGGTAGGGGTCCACCGTCGGCCAGTAGTCCTCGCTGTAGTGCCCCAGGTCGTCGGTGTAGAGAAGCACCATGCCGTCGGACAGGTGCCAGCCGTGCAGGTTCTCGTTCTGGATCGACTCGTACGTGTACACGCGGCTCGAGAAGGCGCTCACGCTCACCGCGAAGCCTGGCCGGTGGTGCACCACCTTGTCCATGGCGGGGTACTGGCGGTGCGCGACGAGCGGCCCGCGCGGTGTCGGTCCGGCGGCCAGCAGGGCTTTCGCCGCCACGACCGACGCGGGCGTCGTCACGGCCAGGAAGTCGCGGTAGGTGTCCTCAGTGATCCACCGAAAGAGGAGGGACCTGAGGGCAGCCGCCTGCTCGGACGGGGCTGACGGCACGAGGCGCAGCGTGCCCTCGATGACGGCCTGCGTCGGGGCGTGACCCTGCTTGCTCGGCCGCGCGATCTCCCGGCCGCAGACGGCCGCGACCATGTCGCCGCGCACCATGAGCGGGTCGAAGGCGTCGGTGACCCATGCGTAGACGTTGGCCAGGGCCGGGTCGGTGACCTGCCACGGTGAGTCGCCCAGCAGGTGCAGCAGAGAGGACAGCGTTCCGAGCAACTCCTTGCCGTAGCCGCCGTTGTACGGGTGCTTCCAGTGCTGCAGGAACGAACCGTCACGGAAGAAGCCCTCGCCGGTACCGGTCCCCTGCGTGTCGTCGACGAAGGCGAGGACGCTGTTGGCGCCCCCTCCCTCGACGTCGCTCAGCGCGTCACGAACCCGCACCAGGGCGTCGCCGTCGCCGTCGAGCGCGGCACGGACGGCGACCACGGTCGCGATCCACACCCGGTTGGCGCCGGTGGCGATCTGGCGGTCGGCGCGCCACAGGTTCGGGTCCGGCGTGTAGTGCTGGATCGCCGCCGTCGAGCGTGCGAGCGCTTCGCCGAGGTGCTCGCGCAAAACCACGAGCGTGTCAGCCAGGGCAGAGGCGGAGCCGATCTCCCAGTCCCAGTCGTTGTCGAACCGCGGCAGGCCGGGTCCGTAGACGTGGGTGTGCATCCAGTCGATGCCGTCGACCACGGCGTCTGCCACCGCGCCGTCGCCCGCGACCGACGTGCCCGGCGTCGCCCAAGCCACCGCGATCGAGCGCAGCCGTCGGAACGTCGTGCTCACCGTGTTGGACCGGGTCCAGTCGGCGAGGTCGGGCCACAGCGCGCTCCGGTCCGCGGACCGGTCGAGCGTGGTGAGCACGGTCGTCGCCGCGCGGTCGACGCGCCGGACGGCAGCCGCCACGTGCGCGTCGCTGAGGTCCAGGCCGGGTCCTCCGGTCTGCAGCACCGCCCAGCGCTCGACCAGCTCCGCGGTCGTGGACGCGGCGGCCGCCCGCACCGGCAGGGCCAGAAAGGGCGCCAGCGCGGCGGCAGCCGCAAGCATGCCCATGCCATGCAGCACGGTGCGCCGGTTCGGTCCTGCGGCAGGGTCGGTGCCGGGGTTTGTCGTGTCGTTCTCCATCACGGTGCCTCTCGTCGTCGAGCTGGTGGTAGTGCGGTGGAGCGCCCGCGCCGTGGCGCGGCAGGTCCGCTCGTCCTACGACGAGCGGAGTGTGGAAGGTCGGTCAGCCGAGGATCAGGCGGCGGTCGACCGCCGCGGCCATGGCGGCGGCGCCCGCAGGGCTCGGATGGAGGCCGTCACCGCTGTCGTACGCGGGCAGCAGGCGGGACGGGTCGGCTGGGTCGGCAAGCACGGCCGCGACGTCGACGACCGCGTCGAACGCTCCCGTGCGTCGGGTCCCGGCCGCGCCGAGCAGGGTGGCGTTGACGTACCGCCGCTCCTGCTCCAGGGCGGGCGTCCAGCGCTGCCAGCCGCCGAACGGCGTGATCGTCGTGCCGACCACGCGGAGCCCCTGGTCACGGGCGCGCAGCGCGATCTGTCGATAGCCCGCGAGGATCACCTCGGGATCGGTCTGGCTCGGGGGCTGCTGCAGGTCGTTGACGCCGAGGACCACGAGCAGCGCGTCCACCCCGGACAGCGCGAGCGCGTCCCGGTCGAGGCGCGCCTGACCGCTCGGACCGAAGCGCTCGTCGTCGAGCAGCACACGGTTGCCGCTGATGCCCAGGTTCGCGACCCCGACCGCCCCGCCCCGCTCCGCGAGCCGCCGTGCCAGGTGGTCGGTGAGGCGCTGGTCGGCGTCGTCGGGCGTGCCGACGCCTTCGGTGATCGAGTCCCCCAGCACGGCGACGCCGGGGACACCCGGGCGCTCGACGTCGACACCGCACAGCAGCACCGCGGACCGGGTCGTCTCGGCGCCGGCTGCGAAGCCCTCGCCCGGGTCGGCCGTGAGGTCTCCCGTGCCGACGTAACCGGTCGCGTGGGTGTTGCGATGGAAGCTCAGCGGGCCGGTCGGTCCGGGCAGGTGCACGCTGACGACGAGGTCCCCGGCGTCCGGCACCGAGAGCTCGACGGGGTCGCTGACGAGCGTGGCGCCCGCGGCGAGCAGCCCGTCCCTCGCCCCGCCGAAGGTCACGACGGCCACGGTCACAGGGTCGACGGCGGCTCCCGGGCCGACAAGGCCGGGGGAACGGCGGGCGACGGTCACCGCGCCGATGCGCACGGGCGCCGTGGAGAAGGTGCCCGCGAGACGCACGCGCAGACGACCCGTGCCGTTCGGCCCGCCCGGCCCGGTCCCGGCGGTGAGCCGCAGCACGTGACGGATGGTCCGGTCGGTGACACCGCCCAGGACCAGCGGGTCGTTCGTCGTCGGGCGGATGTGCGCGGTGGTCCACGACGGGACCCACGCCACGGTGCGGCGGGTCGTGTCCGACGGCGGTCCGGTGGACGTCGTCGTAGCGACGGCGGCAGCCGCGGCGGGCGCGACGAGCAGCGATCCCGTCGAGGCCAGTGCGCCGACGAGCAGGGAGCGGCGAGCGAGCGGTGCGGTGCTGGTCACGCGTCCTCCGTCTGGTCGAGGATCACGAGGCCCATGGCCGCGAGGAAGCTGCGACAGCTGTACTCCATGGCTTTGCCCTTTCGATCGGCATTGATCTCGCTAGGCGGTAGACCATCCGGGCCTTGAGCAACCCGTCTGGTGTAACGATGCACTCACCCTAGGGCGCCGTCGCGCCCAGGTCAAGCCCGATCCTGCCGGCCTGGCTACACCGACCGCCACGTCCTCAAACCGTACGATCCCAGGGAACAGGCCTGCCCCTGGGTCTTCCGTGTGGCCCGGCGGCCCTTCTCGCGCCTTCGTCACAGAGGCTGGCGGCGATAGGCTATATCGTGATCGGCAGTTGATCGATACACTGTGGCCGCACCGAACGATGGCATCTCTGGCGTCGGTCGCAGCCGCACTCGACGGAGGAGATGCGCGACCACATGGCCGGAGTCACGATCCAGGATGTCGCACGAGCCGCGGGCGTCTCCCCGAGCAACGCGGGCGTCTCCCCGAGCACCGCGGGCGAGGTAACGGTTGCCGTGCCCGGTCGAGCCGTTGCCCTTGATCTTCCCCCCGGAGGAAGTGATACCCGGGGAGAACTTCGCCCAGGAACACAGGTGCCCGGCGGTCGGGAAGCGGGACATGTCGACCCCGATTTCGGCCAGAAGGCGGAGTATTCCAGTGTAACGATGCATCGAGATTACCGACGTTGATTCAGGCCTGTCAAGGGAAATTATCAGCCGTCCTTGAGACTCTTGGTCCCAGCATGAGGTGGCGGAGGTCACTTGGTGACTTTTACGCGATAAATCGATACAGTGAATGCAACAACTGTCCCACCGGAAGGGCAATAAGACTGTCCCACATGAAGGGCAATAATTACGTGGAGGGGTCTGAATGGGTCGCGTGACAATCCAGCATGTCGCGCGGGAGGCTGAGGTTTCGCCGACCACCGTTTCGAATTATCTGAACGGCCGATTGGACCGTATGGTTCCGGCAACGCGCGAGCGGATCGAAAGAACCATTGCGAAACTCGGTTATCGACCTAACCGTGCTGCCAGGCAGCTGCGGACCGGCCGGACACAGACTATTGGCCTAATTGTGCCGTCCGTCGGGAACCCTTTCTGGGGTGCCTTCGCACACGAGCTCGAAGTGGCCGCCCTCGCCGTCGGGTGTAGCGTGCTGCTGTGTAATAGTGAGCGGGTTGCCGAGCGGGAACGGGCATACGTTCAGGAACTCTGGGGCAACGGTGTCCGCGGGATCGTCCTGTGCACGTCGCTGCCGTCGCTGGATCATCTGACAGACCTTGTGAAACAAGGACTGCAGCTGGTCACCTTTGACCGCCCGACCCAGCCCAACGATCCCGAATCTGTCGTCAGCATCAGCATCAACAATGTTGTAGGCGGTTATATCGCGGCAAGCCACCTTATCGAACTGGGTCATCGACGGTTGTCCTTCATTGCCGGATCATTGGGATCCGTCAACAGGGCAGGCCGATACAGCGGCTTTGTCAGCGCGCTGGAAGCCGCCGGACTCGATGTCAAAGACATGCCTGCATCGTCAGACCGTGAGGACGTCCCGTTCGGGGATGTTTTCGCGGCGGACGTCGGACGCAGTGCGGCCCACTCGCTTTTCTCCGGAAACGTGGAACCTCCCACCGGCGTGGTCGCCATCAACGACATGACCGCCCTGGGCTTCTGCCGGGGCCTGCGGGATGTGGGGTTGACGGTGGGCAAAGACGTATCGGTCGTCGGTTTCGATGACATCGTGCTGGCCGATCTCTACGATCCACCTCTCACCACGGTGCGCCAACCATTGGCCCGGATGGCCAAACTTGCCATAGCAGAGGCAGTGTCGCACGACAGCGGTGATCCCGGCGAGCCAGGACGATCGGTGCTGCTGCTTCCCCAACTGATTGTCCGGGCCTCGACGGCACCGCCCCCGCTCCGTGCGCAAGTCCCTGCCCTGGTAGTACCGGCAGCGAACCCGAAGTGACCTGCTGTCACGTCATTAACGAAAAGGAAATCCATGGACCTCCCTTTCACTACGTCCCGGGAACGAGTCCCGCCTCCGCACGTGCTCGTAAGCAGTCGGATCGTAGCGTTCTTCGCGCCGCAGATGCCAGCGCCTACGAAAGAGTCATCGATGTCCTCGTCTCGTCCGGCATCAGGTCCATCGAGCTCACGCTGACGACACCGGGCACGTTGGAGGCTCTCCCTCATCTGCTGCATCGCACCGGCACCGAAATCGGTATCGGGACAGTCGCGTGCGTCGCGGAGGCGGAACAGGCCCTCGACGCAGGAGCAGGATTTCTGGTCACCCCGTCACCCCGTCACCAACGTTGACATCATTGCCACCGCCGTGGCGGCAGGCCGACCGATTTTTCCAGGGGCCTTTACGCCGACCGAAGTCCACGCTGCATGGTCCGCGGCTGCGACCGCCGTGAAGATTTTTCCGCTGACACCGTGGGAGCATGCCTAAAGACGGCGGGAAGGGCGGGAGGACCCTAGTTTTCTTCCTCGTCGTTGAAGGCCCACTCGAACATGTCGAAGACGAACTCGGAGAAGGTGCCTTCTTCGCTCTTCCACTGGCCGCGGGCGTTGTTGCGGCGGTACACGATGGGGTCTGGAATGCCGAGGTCGCCTACGCGGAAGCCCCAGGTGAACTGTTCTTCCTCATCCTCAAGGAACATCAGGAAGCCTTCGTCATCCACTTCCAGCTCTTCGGGATCCCAGAAGTAGTGGTAGGCCTCCATGATGTCCTCGCAGCCGCCCACCGCCAGGTAAAACTCGCGGAGGACCAGGGGAACCTGGAACTGGTGCTCGGCGAGGGCCGCGTCCAGTTCGTCCGCGGGCAGGCCATCTTCTTCCTGCCATTCGTCCTCGAGATACGTCGGAACAAGCGCGCGGAACTTCTCGAGGAACATGTCAGTCATGCTCATATCCTAACTAACTGCGGCCTGCTCCCGAGCCGCTGCCGAAGCCGCCACCGGGGCTCCCGCCGCCGGAGCCCCGCCGGTGCCAGCCGTGCACGGCGAGCGGAACATACCAGGACCGGCGCCAGGCAACCACACGGAAAGCGAACACCACGGCCGCCACCGCACATGCTGTCAGCACGTTGAAGGCCCCGGTGACCCAGAGCAGAGCAGTCAACGCTGCCCCGCTGAAGGCCGGCAGCGCGTAGAGGTCGCGGGGGTTGAACAGCTGGGGCACCTCGTTCGCGGTGATGTCCCGCAGCAGGCCGCCGCCCACGGCCGTGGTGACGCCGAGCAGCATGGCGGCCACCGGATTCATCCCTAGGGCCAGGGCCTTCAGCGTTCCTGTGATGCAGAAGAGGGCCAGCCCGCCGGCGTCGAACAGCACCAGCAGCGAGGTGTACCGCTGCACGCTGGAGTACAGGAAATACACCAGGACGGTGGCCAGCACCGGGGGCACCAAATAGGCGGGGTTGGAGAAGGCCGCCGGGGTGGTGTTGAGGATGATGTCGCGGATGACGCCCCCGCCGAGGGAGACCAGTGACGCCAGCAGCAGCGACCCCACCAGATCGAACTGCTTCCGTGCCGCCAACAGGGACCCGGAGACGGCGAAGAAGAAGACCCCGGCCAGGTCAAGCCATACAAGGTCGATGCCGAACGGCAATGTGTCGAACGGCAATGTCATGAGGGGTCCCGGCGGTTTCATGGTGGGCGGACAGGGCGGCTCCAACGTTACGCTAGCCCCTATGAACAACCCGATCATGATCGCCTGCGCCCATGGGACGTCCAGCACTCAGGGCGCCGCGGAGGTCAACGCCCTGCGCGCAAACATCGCCGCCCTGCGCCCGGGCCTTGACGTTCGCGAGGCCTACGTGGACGTTCAGCAGCCGGACCTCGTGGACGTGGTGGGAGGCCTGCCGGAAGAGGACAAGGCCGTCGTCGTGCCGTTGCTGCTGAGCGTCGGATATCACGTCAAGGTGGACATCGCCCGGGCTGTGAAAAGCCGTCCGGGCAGCCTCGCCGCAGCGCCGCTCGGCCCGGACCCGCGGCTCGCGGCACTGCTGGACCAGCGCCTCCGGGAGGCCGGCGTCACGGACCGCGACGCGATTGTCCTCGCCGCCGCCGGGTCCTCCAATCCCAACGCCGCCGCCAGCGTAGAAGAGCTCGCCGACCAGCTCAGGGCGCTGCGGCGCAACCGGATTCTGCCCGCGTACGGTGCCTCTGCGAAGCCGTCCGTGCCCGACGCCGTCGCCATTCTTCGGCTGGAACTGGCCGGGGGCGCCGGGGCGGGGGAGTCCGCGGGGGCCGTGGACGACGGCGGCCGCGTGGTGATTGCCTCCTACCTCCTCGCGCCGGGGTTCTTCCACGACCAGTTGGCCAAAGCCGGCGCCGATCTCGTGACGGAACCACTGCTGCCGTCCCCGGTGCTCGCCGAGATCGCCCTGGAACGGTTCGACGCCGCCGTCGTACACGGTCAATAGCCGCCCGTACGGCAACCGCAACCAAGCACAGCGGGCGGCCTTCTTCAAGGCTCTTCGGCGGTTCGTGACGAATTGTTTCCCTAGGTGACCTCCCGTTTCCGGACCTTTGTGACGCGCTTCGGCGGGCACCTACAGTCGATGCATGACTGATACAGCTCTAGCCGGAGCGTCCGTGGACCCCGCCGCCGCCAAACGCCCCGCGCGTGCCTCCCGCCCTGCTGCAAAGCCGCACGGGCAGTGGAAAGTGGACGGCAAAACCCCGCTGAACGCCAACGAAACCTGGAAACAGGAAGACGACGGCCTCAACGTGCGCGAGCGTATCGAGACCATCTACTCCAAGGAAGGCTTCGACGCCATCCCCAGCCAGGACCTGCACGGCCGCTTCCGCTGGTGGGGCCTGTACACCCAGCGCAAGCCCGGGATCGACGGCGGCAAGACCGCCACGCTCGAGCCGCACGAGCTGGAAGACAAGTACTTCATGCTCCGGGTCAGGATCGACGGCGGGGCGCTGACCACCGAGCAGCTGCGCGTCATCGGCCAGATTTCCGTTGATTTCGGCCGGGATTCCGCCGACCTCACGGACCGCCAGAACATCCAGCTGCACTGGATCCGGGTGGAGGACATCCCCGAGATCTGGAACCGGCTTGAGGGTGTTGGCCTGTCCACCACCGAGGCCTGCGGCGACGTGCCCCGCGTCATCCTGGGCTCGCCCGTGGCCGGCATCGCCAAGGACGAGATCATCGACCCCACGCCGCTCATCGCGGAGCTGGGCGAGCGTTTCATCGGCAACCCGCTGCTGTCCAACCTGCCGCGCAAGTACAAGACCGCCATCACCGGCCACCCCAGCCAGGACGTGGTCCACGAGATCAACGACTTCGCCCTGGTAGGCGTCCGCCACCCCGAGCTCGGCGTCGGCTACGACCTCTGGGCCGGCGGCGCGCTGTCCACCAACCCGATGCTCGGCAAGCGCCTCGGTGCCTTTGTGAAGCCCGAGGAAGCCGCCGAAGTCTGGCTCGGCGTCACCAGCATCTTCCGCGACTACGGCTACCGCCGCATGCGCACCAAGGCCCGTCTGAAATTCCTGATGGCCGACTGGGGACCGGCGAAGTTCCGCCAGATCCTCGAGGATGAATACCTGGGCTACAAGCTGGCCGACGGTCCCGCCGCGCCCAAGCCCACCACGCCGGGCGACCACATCGGTGTGCACGAGCAGAAGGACGGAAAATTCTTCATCGGCGCCACCCCGCTGGCCGGCCGCCTGTCCGGCGCCCAGTTGATCAAGCTCGCGGATACCCTTGAGGCCCGCGGCTCCTACCGCCTGCGCACCACCCCGCACCAGAAACTCGTAGTGCTGGACGTTGCCAAGGACCACGTGGAACCGCTGGTTGCCGAGCTGGACGCCCTGGGCCTCTCCGCACGCCCGTCCGTGTTCCGCCGCGGCACCATCGCCTGCACCGGCATCGAATACTGCAAGCTGGCCATCGTGGAAACCAAGGTCACGGCCGCCACCGCCGTCGCTGACCTGGAACGCCGCCTGGCGGACCTCGCGGAGTCCGGCGAACTGCCGCACGCGCTGTCCCTGCACATCAACGGCTGCCCCAACTCCTGCGCCCGCATCCAGACCGCGGACATCGGCCTGAAGGGCATGATGCTGCCAACGCCCGACGGCGACCCCTCCCCGGGTTTCCAGGTTCACCTGGGCGGCGGGCTGGCTTCCAACAGCCGCGAAGAGGCTGGTTTGGGACGCACCGTCCGCGGCCTGAAGGTGTACGTCGAGGACCTGCCGGACTACGTGGAACGCGTTGTCCGCACGTTCGTGGCCCAGCGTTCCGAAGGCCAGACCTTCGCCGAATGGGCCCACGCAGCAGACGAGGAGGCCCTCCAGTGAGCAAGCACGCATTGGGAGTCGACCCGGTGGTTGAGCCTGTCGAAACCCCGGCACTCCGCACCCACGACGAGCTGAAGATCATCGCCGAATCCGGCGCTGCCGAGCTCGGCTGGGACGCCCCCGCCCGCGACGTGATCGCCTGGGTGGAGCGCAACTTCGACCTCTCAGCGGTCGCCGTCGCATGCTCCATGGCCGACGCCGTCCTTCCGGCTCTGGTCGCGGACCAGATGCCCGGCGTCGACGTCCTGTTCCTGGAGACCGGCTACCACTTCCCGGAAACCTACGCCACGCGTGACGAGGTGGCCGCGAACCTCCGCGTCAACGTGGTGGACGTGCTTCCCGAGAACACGGTGGAACAGCAGGACCGGCTCCTCGGCAAGGACCTCTTTGCCCGCGACGCCGCCCAGTGCTGCGCCCTCCGCAAGGTGGCCCCGCTGCGCCGCACCCTGGCCGGCTATGAACTCTGGTTCACCGGCGTCCGCCGCGACGAGGCCCCCACCCGGACGAACACCCCGCTGGTGACCTGGGACGAGGTCAACGGCCTCGTCAAGGTCAACCCTGTGGCCGCCTGGACGTTCGACCAGCTGGTCCAGTACTCCGACGACAACCTCCTACCCGTCAACCCGCTGCTTTCCCAGGGTTACCCCTCCATTGGCTGCCAGCCCTGCACTCGCAAGGTGGCGCCCGGAGACGACCCCCGCGCCGGCCGCTGGGCAGGCACCGACAAGACAGAATGCGGACTACACGTATGAGCACTTTCCTAACTGAGGAGACCACCCAGGTGACTGAAGCCGCCGTCTCTACGCGCCTCTCCAGCCTGGACGCCCTCGAGTCCGAAGCGATCCACATCATCCGCGAAGTCGTGGCCGAGTTCGAGAAGCCAGCGCTGCTGTTCTCCGGCGGCAAGGACTCCGTGGTGATGCTGCACCTGGCCACCAAGGCGTTCTGGCCGGGCAAGGTCCCGTTCCCCGTCCTGCACGTGGACACCGGCCACAACTTCCCCGAGGTCATCGACTTCCGCGACCGCACCGTGGAGCGGCTGGGACTCAAGCTCGTCGTCGGCTCCGTTCAGGAGTTCATCGACCGTGGCGAACTGGCCGAGCGTGCCGACGGCACCCGCAACCCGCTGCAGACCGTTCCCCTGCTGGACGCCATCCAGCAGAACAAGTTCGACGCCGTCTTCGGCGGCGGCCGCCGTGACGAGGACAAGGCCCGCGCCAAGGAGCGCATCCTGAGCCTCCGCGACGAATTTGGCCAGTGGGACCCGCGCAACCAGCGCCCCGAGTTGTGGAACCTCTACAACGGCCGCCACACCGTGGGCCAGCACGTCCGCGCGTTCCCCATCAGCAACTGGACCGAGCTGGACATCTGGCGCTACATCGAACGCGAGAACATCGAGCTGCCGGGCCTGTACTACGCTCATGACCGGGAAGTATTTGCCCGCGACGGCATGTGGCGTGCGGTGGGCGAAGTTTCGCAGCCGCTGCCGCACGAGGAAGTCATCGTCAAGACCGTCCGCTACCGCACCGTGGGCGACATGTCCTGCACCGGTGCGGTTGAGTCGGACGCAGCCACCGTGAGCGACGTCGTGATCGAAGTTGCCGCCTCCACCATCACCGAACGTGGCGCCACCCGTGCAGATGACCGCATCTCCGAGGCCGCCATGGAAGACCGCAAGAAGGATGGTTACTTCTAAATGAGCACCGACACCTTGGCCGCCGAGCTGGAAACAGCCCTGCCCACCACCCTTTTCCGTTTCGCCACCGCCGGATCGGTCGACGACGGGAAGTCCACTTTGGTGGGCCGCCTCCTGCACGACTCCAAAGCGATTCTTGCCGACACGCTCGACGCCGTTGCCCGCACGTCCGCGGACCGCGGATTTGGGGGCGCGGCAGGCGGCATCGACCTGGCCCTCCTGACCGACGGCCTGCGCGCCGAGCGGGAGCAAGGCATCACCATCGACGTGGCCTACCGCTACTTCGCCACGGACCAGCGCAGCTTCATCCTGGCCGACTGCCCCGGGCACGTCCAGTACACCAAAAACACGGTGACGGGCGCGTCCACGGCGGATGCCGTCGTCGTACTCATTGACGCCCGCAAGGGTGTCCTGGAGCAGACGCGCCGGCACCTGTCCGTGCTGCAGCTGCTGCGGGTGGCGCACGTGATTGTGGCCGTGAACAAGATCGACCTGGTGGACTTCAGCGAGTCCGTGTTCCGTGAGATCCAGGCCGACGTGCAGCAGGTGGCCCGCGAACTGGGTATCGGCTCCGCCGAGCTGGGCAGCGCGGACCACATCGATGACCTGCTGGTGATCCCGGTGTCCGCCCTCGACGGCGACAACGTGGTGGACCGGTCCGAACGCACCCCCTGGTACGACGGCCCGGCCCTGCTGGAGGTCCTCGAGACCCTGCCGGCCGCCGACGAGATCGACACTCAGCTGGAGAGCTTCCGCTTCCCCGTGCAGCTGGTCATCCGGCCGCAGGGTGCGCTGGCTCCCGACGCCGTTGCCGGTGGCCTGGATGTTGAGGCCTACCGTGACTACCGTGCGTACGCCGGCCAGATCACCGAGGGTTCCGTGAAGGTAGGGGATTCAGTGTCAGTGCTGACCCCCGGACAGGCTCCGCGCACCACCACTGTGACCGGCATTGATTTCGCCGGCGAGTCCCTGCAGGAAGCGTTCGCCCCACAGTCCGTGGCGATCCGCCTGGCCGAGGAATTCGACGTCGCCCGCGGTGACACCATTGCCGCCGCCGGGACCTTCCGGGAGTCCACCGCCGACCTGTACGCCGCGCTGTGCTGGCTGTCCCCGAAGCCGCTGCGTGAAGGGGCCAAGGTGCTGGTCAAGCACGGCACCCGCACCGTCCAGGCGCTGGTCCGCAGCGTCAGCGGCAAGCTGGACCTGGCCACGTTCAAGCTCGAAGGCGCGTCCAGCCTGGAGCTGAACGACATCGGCCACGCGCAACTCCGGCTCGCCGCGCCGCTGCCGCTGGAGAACTACCTGCACCACCGCCGCACCGGCGCGTTCCTTGTCATCGACCCCCTGGACGGCAACACGCTGGCCGCGGGCCTCGTCAAGGACCACCCGGGCGACCATGAGGACGAGCGCTACTCGATCTGAGTTTCCGCCGGAACCGCGGCCTGTTCGCAGATTTTGGCCCTCACGGGCCGGTTTGCGAACAAGCCGCGGTTTCGTCGTTTTCGTATCCTTAACAGTGGGAGGCGAAGCGTGGAAACCATCAACCCCAAGCTCATCAGCTGGGCATCGATCCTGGACGCCAAAACCCGGGAGCAGGCGCTGGCCACATCCACGCTGCCGTTCATCTACCCGCACCTGGCCCTGATGCCGGACGCGCACCTGGGCAAGGGCGCCACCGTGGGCTCGGTGATCCCCACCCTGCGCGCCATCATCCCGGCCGCTGTGGGCGTGGACATCGGCTGCGGCATGATCGCCGTGCGGACCCAGTACTCGGTCAAGGACCTGCCCAAGGACCGCAAACGGCTGCGCGAGGACATCGAACGGGCCATTCCCTTGTCCGCCGGGCATAACAACCGGAGCGTCCAGCACACCGCCGAACCGCGCCTCGCCGAGCTCCGGAAGCTCGCGGCGCAGGCCGGCTTCAACCCGGCCCAGTATCTGGCCAAGTGGGAGCTTCAGCTGGGCTCGCTGGGATCAGGCAACCACTTCATCGAGGTCTCTGCCGACGAAACCGATGCCGTCTGGCTGTTCCTGCACTCGGGCTCGCGGGGCGTCGGCAACAAGATCGCGCAGCACCACATCGGCGTCGCCCAGCAGGTCAACCGCAAACGCGGAACCAGGCTGCCCGACCCGGACCTCGCCTACCTGGAGGAGGGTACCAGCGAGTTCGCCCGGTACATCAAGGAACTACGCTGGGCCCAACATTTCGCCCTCCTGAACCGCGAGGAAATGATGGACCGCGTCATTACTCAGTTCGGGCACTGGGTAGGCGGCCATGTCAAGGAGCGCGAGCGGATTAACTGCCACCACAACTTCACCCAGCAGGAGACCCATTACGGCAAGTCCGTGTGGGTATCGCGGAAGGGGGCGATCAGGGCCGAGCACGGCGATCCGGGACTTATCCCCGGGTCCATGGGGACGGCGTCGTACGTAGTGGAGGGGCTGGGGAACCCCGTCTCGCTGAACTCGTCCCCGCACGGGGCCGGGCGCGAGTATTCCCGGACTTCTGCCCGCAAAACGTTCTCGCTGGCCGAGCTGAAGACGGCCATGCAGGGCATCGAGTTCCGCGCCACCGAGGCGTTCATCGACGAGATTCCGGCGGCGTACAAACCGATCGATGTGGTGATGAGGGACGCCGCGGACTTGGTCAAGGTGCGGCACAAACTGCGGCAGCTGATCAACGTCAAGGGGGACTGAATCGGGCCCGGAATGTGACGCTGCATGAACCCGCGTGACCCCCCGTTTCTGCTTCATTGAATGGGTTTATGTCACTCCCTATGGTGAAACAATGACTAGTTCCAAGCCCGGGATGACCCGCATCGTGGCAGGCGAGAGCGCAGTACCCAAGCGCAAGCGTGCCGTCGAGGCGGCCCTGGCGATCGGGCTCGTCTTCCTGATCGCCGCCGGCGCGGTAGTGGCGTCGTCCATTTCGCGTAATACGGCGGCAGAGGCAGCCATCCCGGCGCCCACCCCGGCCGCAGAACTGAAGCTGGGCTATTTCGGAAACCTGACCCATGCCCCCGCCCTCGTGGGCGTGAAGCAGGGGATCCTGGCCCGGAATCTGGGCGACACCAAGCTCAGCACGGAAACTTTCAACGCCGGACCTGCCGCGATCGAGGCCCTGAACGCCGGTGCCATCGACGCGGCATACATCGGCCCGAATCCCGCGATCAACTCGTTTGTCAAGAGCGAGGGGGAGTCCGTGAGCGTCATCGCGGGCGCCGCCGCAGGTGGCGCGCAGCTGGTTGTGCGTCCCGAGATCACTTCCGCGGCCGAGCTCAAGGGCAAGACGCTGGCCTCGCCGCAGCTCGGCGGCACGCAGGACGTGGCGCTCCGTGCCTGGCTCGGCTCGCAGGGCTACAAAACCAATGTGGACGGCAGCGGCGACGTCGCCATCAACCCCACGGAGAACGCCCAGGCGCTGAAACTGTTCCAGGACGGAAAGCTCGACGGCGCGTGGCTGCCTGAGCCGTGGGCGTCCCGTTTGGTGCTGACCGCCGGGGCCAAGGTCCTGGTGGACGAAAAGGACCTCTGGGACGGCTCGCTCTCCGGAAAGGCCGGCCAGTTCCCCACCACCATCCTGATTGTGAACAAGAAGTTCGCCGCCGCGCACCCGGACACCGTGAAAGCCCTGCTGCGCGGCCACGTGGAGTCCGTGGCCTGGCTGAATGACACGCCTGCAGCAGAGAAAACAAGCCTCATCAACGACGCCCTGCAGGAATCGGCAGGCGCGGCGCTTCCCACCGATGTCCTTGACCGAGCCCTGCAGAACGTGGTTTTCACGGTGGATCCGCTCGCGGGAACCTACCCCAAGCTCCTCGAAGACGGGGTGAAAGCCGGCACCACCAAGCAGTCGGACATCACCGGACTGTTCGACCTCCGTGCCCTGAACGAAGTCACCGGGACCGCCGAACGGGTTTCCGCGGCCGGCCTCGGCCAGGACTGACCGCCACCTACCGCACCAACTACTTAAGGACGGGACCATGCCAGTCGTACTGGAAAACCTGGGCAAGCGCTTCGGCGACGGCGCCCCGGTGCTGGACGACGTCAACGCCAATATCGGCGCGGGCGAATTCGTAGCCCTCCTCGGTGCGTCCGGCTGCGGCAAATCCACCCTGCTGAACATCATGGCGGGACTGGAGGTCCCGACGTCGGGCGCCCTTGAAGTACCCAGCGACGGAGCAGCCTTTATGTTCCAGGACGCTGCCCTCTTCCCCTGGCTGACGGCGCGGGAGAACATCGAGCTGGCCCTGAAGCTGCGCGGTGTGGGGAAGGCTGAACGCCGGATCAAGGCCAACGAGCTGCTCGAACTGGTGCACCTCGGTGAGGCGGGGGACAAGCGTCCGCACGAGCTTTCCGGCGGCATGCGCCAGCGCGTGGCACTGGCCCGTGCCCTGTCGCAGGACCGGCAGCTGCTGCTGATGGATGAGCCGTTTGCGGCCCTGGACGCCATCACCCGCGACCTGCTGCACGACGAGCTGGAACGCATCTGGAAGGAAACCGGGCGGACCATCGTTTTTGTGACCCACAACGTCCGCGAGGCCGTGCGGCTGGGCCAGCGTGTGCTGCTGCTGTCGTCCCGCCCTGGCCGCGTGGTCCAGGAATGGGCCGTCACCGAGGAACACCGAACCGACGCCGGCCTGGCCGGACAGCTGACCGGGGTCATCACCGCCCGGCTGCGGGAGGAGATTCGCCGCCATGCCAAATAACCCCACGCCCCTCGCCGAGACCGAACCGGCGGTAGAGCCTCTCGGGGCCATGCCGGAAACCCGCAAAGTCCACGCCGCCTTGACCCGGACTTCCACCGGACATGAGGACCTGCGCGAGCTCGAGGCCGGGCTGGATTCACTCCAGTCCGACGCCGCGCGCAAGCACCGGATCGACTGGAGCCGGGTGCTCCTGCCCGTTGCCGCCCTGGTGGTGCTGGTCCTGATCTGGCAGTTCTACGTCTCCCTGGGCCTCAAACGCCGCGACCTGGTTCCCGGTCCGCTGGACGTCCTGGGCCAGATCGGCGCGCTTTGGGGCGAGGCCAAGCTGCAGGAAGCGGTGTGGACCTCGCTGCAGCGCGGGCTGGTCGGGTTCCTGATCAGCGTTGCCATCGCCACGCCGGTGGGGCTGCTGCTGGCCCAGGTTGCGCCGCTGCGCCGTGCCTTCGGGCCGCTGATTTCCGGCCTTCAGGTGCTGCCGTCCGTAGCCTGGGTGCCCGCGGCCATCATCTGGTTCGGCCTCACGGATGCCACCGTCTACTTCGTGGTCTTTATGGGTGCGATCCCGTCCATCATCAACGGGCTGATCTCCGGCGTGGACCAGATCCCGCCGCAGTACCGCCGCGTCGGCACGGTCCTGGGTGCCAACCGTTTCCAGATGGCCGTGCAGATTGTCCTGCCGGCGGCACTTCCCGGATACCTGGGCGGGCTCAAACAGGGCTGGGCATTCTCCTGGCGGTCGCTTATGGCCGCGGAAATCATCGCTGTGGGCGGCACCATCGGCTTCGGCCTCGGCTCGCTGCTTGACCAAGGCCGGATACTGTCCGACATGACGGTTGTAATGGCCGCGATCCTGCTGATCCTGGCCGTCGGCATCCTCATCGAGCTGCTGGTGTTCGCGCCGATCGAGAAGCGCCTCCTCCGGAGCCGCGGCCTTCTCTCGGGAAGCACCCGCTGACCCTCCCTCCAACGCGGGGTCAGATCCGGCCCAATAGCCACCGTCTATTGGTCCGGATCTGACCCCGCGTTGGTTTTTTGGTGCCCAGCAGAGCCCGACGGCGAGTCCCGGCGTCGGGCTCTGCCGTCTGTTGGTGCGACCCGCCGAAGTGAGGCACTTTGACACGGACGCGCCGCGGTCTGGGATGGTCTGCGCCTAAATCCACGCCAATGTGCCCCACGACGGCGTGGCAGCGCGTCTGGCAGACTGGCGCCATGGCATCCGGATCTCCAGCGCCCCATCCCACTGCAGCCGCCGCCGCGTTCCTGGCCCGGCTGCAGGAGCTGCGGTCCGACGCCGAACAACGGAAGTATGAGCGCTACTTCAAGATGGGCCCGGGAGACTATGCCGAAAGCGACTTTTTCATGGGCGTGCGGATGGGACAGGTCTTCGACCTCGGCAAGGAGTTCGTCGCGATGGATCTGCCGCAGATCGAGGCACTCCTGAACCAGGACATCCATGAAGCGAGGGCCGGCGCCGTCAAGATCATGGCACTCCAGGCGTCGGGCAAAAAGGCCAGCGAGGACCTCCGCCGGAGTCTTTACGAGCTGTACCTGCGCCGGCATGACCGGATCAACAACTGGGACCTCGTGGACCTTGGCGCCGGACGGGTTGTGGGCGGCTGGCTGGCCGACAAGCCCCGCGACATCCTCTACCGCCTGGCTCGCTCGGCCGACCTGTGGGAGCGGCGGACGGCCATTGTAGCGACGTCGTGGTTTCTGCGGACCGGCGACGTGGACGACACGTTCGCCATCGCTGAGTTACTCGTGGACGACAAAGAGGATCTGATCCACAAGGCTACTGGTGGCTGGCTCCGCGACGCCGGCAGGAGCGACCGGCCCCGGCTGCTGGAATTCCTCGACGTTCACGCGGCCACGATGCCGCGGACGGCGTTGCGCTACGCGATAGAACACCTGGAAAAGCCGGCGCGGGAACACTACCTGCGGCTGAAGAAGGCTTAACCCGCAGGGAACGGCGGCGCTCCGACGATCTCGATGCCGCCGTTCAGCTGCCCTGATTCACGGATGCGGTCAAAGTCCACAAGTCCTGCTCCTGCGCCGTCATTGAGCGGTTCGCTCGCGCCGAAGTAGAAGGCCTGGGCGCCGCCGGGGGTGTGCAGGCAGAGCACGCGGGTCCCCTCCTGGAGGACTTTGAAAGCGTGCGGGACACCCCTGGGTGCAATGGTGTCACGCCACCTGCGGCGACGCGATGCTCCGTGCCGTCCATGTTCATGAGGATCTCGCCGGCCAGGATGTACAACGTTTCGTCGGAGTCCGGATGGGTGTGCATCGTTCCTGACGGCCAATCTGCCCCACGCCGGCGCCCCGACGGCGGCCCAGCCCTATGTGACGCAGGGTTACCTTACGTGAACTGGTGTTTCCACTGCCGTTGTTGGTGAAACGGCGCGGCCCTACCGTTGATTCATGGCAATTCAGGATATTTACCCCACAGCGCTGCGGCTGCTCGGCCGCCCCGTGCTGGTGGTGGGTGGCGGCCCCGTGGCAGCGCGCCGCGCCAAGGGTCTGCTCGACGCCGGTGCCCGGGTCACCGTCGTGGCTCCCGTTGCCTCCGCCGCGCTCCGCGAACTGGCCGACGCCGGCCTCCTCACCTGGGAGCCGCGCACTTACCTTCCCTCCGACGTCGACGGCGTCTGGTTCGTCCAGACGGCCACCGGCGATCCCGCCGTGGACACCCAGGTGTCGGCCGATGCCGAGGCGCAGCGCATCTGGTGCGTCAACGCCTCCGACCACGAAGCCTCAGCCGCGTGGACGCCCGCCGTCGCTGTGGTTGATGACGTGCAGATCGCCGTGAACGCCGGGGGCGACCCGCGCCGTGCCATGGCCCTGCGTGACGCCGTCGCCACCGCGCTGGAGACCGGCGACCTCCCGCTGCGCCGGAAGCGTGCCCACCGGGGCTCCGTGGCCCTTGTGGGTGGCGGACCTGGCGACACCGGCCTCATCACCGTCCGCGGCCGCAGGCTGCTCGGCCAGGCCGACGTCGTGGTGGCAGACCGCCTCGGCCCGCGCGGACTGCTCAACGAACTTGCCCCCGACGTCCGCGTCATCGAGGTGGGCAAGACTCCCGGCCACCATCCCGTGCCGCAGTCCGAGATCAACCGCATCCTTGTGGACGAAGCCCTGAAGGGGCACCGCGTGGTCCGGCTCAAGGGCGGCGATCCGTACGTCCTGGGCCGCGGCGGCGAGGAAGCCGAATACTGCCGGCAGCACGGCGTCGAGGTTGAAGTGGTTTCCGGCGTGACGTCCGCGATCTCCGTCCCGGCCGCCGCCGGCATCCCCGTGACCCACCGCGGCCTGGCCAAGGGTTTCAGTGTGGTCACCGGCCACGAGGAGCTGTCCGAGGTCCCCGCCCGTGCAGATCACACCATCATCCTGCTGATGGGCGTGGCCGCACTTCGGGATTCCGCCGCTGCCCTGGCCGGCGCCGGTTTGCCTCAGGACACTCCAGTTGGCATCGTTGAGAACGGCTATCTGGCGAATCAGCGCGTGACGATCGGCACCCTCGGTTCCATCGCCGACCAGGCGGAAGCCACCGGCGTCGCAAATCCTGCTGTGATTGTGATCGGTGACGTTGTCCGCGTCAGCCCGTTCGCGCCGTCGCACTTCAGGACAGCGGACTACAGCACCACCACCCCGAACAAGCCCCGTACCACCCGAGTTCTAACCCCCTGAAATCCATCGATTGCTCCGCAACTGCCCTTATGAAGGCTCAAAAGGGCACCTACGGAGCAACCGATGCAGAAGATAAAGGAACACAGCCGTGTCATCAAGCACCTCCGTAGGATCTGCCGAGCGTCCGCTGCGCGTTGCCGTTGTAGGCTCCGGCCCGGCCGGCGTCTACGCCGCGGACATCCTCACCAAGAGCGAAGCCGTCAAGAGCGGCGAGCTGACCGTGAGCATCGACCTCTTTGACCGCTACCCGGCACCCTACGGCCTGATCCGCTACGGCGTGGCCCCGGACCACCCGCGCATCAAGGGCATCGTCAACGCCCTGCACAAGGTCCTGGACCGCGGCGACATCCGCTTCTTCGGCAACGTGGATTACGGCACGGACATCTCCATCGAGGACCTCCGCACGCACTATGACGCCGTCATCTTCGCCACCGGCGCCATCAAGGACGCGGACCTGAACATCCCGGGCATCGAGCTGGACGGCTCCTACGGCGGCGCGGACTTCGTCTCCTGGTACGACGGCCACCCCGACGTAGCCCGCGAATGGCCGCTGGACGCCAAGGAAATCGCCGTGATCGGCAACGGCAACGTGGCCCTGGACGTGGCCCGCATGCTCTCCAAGCACGCCGACGACCTGCTGGTCTCTGAAATCCCGGACAACGTCTACGCCGGCCTGAAGAACTCGCCGGTCACGGACGTGCATGTCTTCGGCCGCCGCGGCCCGGCCCAGGTCAAGTTCACGCCGCTGGAGCTCCGCGAGCTGTCCCACTCCAAGGACGTGGACATCATCCTGTACGCCGAGGACTTCGAGTTCGACGAGGAATCGGACCGCCTGATCCAGAGCAACAACCAGGTCAAGACCATGGTGGGCACCCTCACCAACTGGATCGCCGAGCAGCCCGAGGACCTCTCCGAGCTGACGGCATCCCGCCGCCTGCACCTGCACTTCCTGCACAGCCCGGTGGAAATTTACGACGACGCCGTGACGCCGGGCAAGGTTGCCGGCATGAAGTTCGAGCGCACCGAGCTGGACGGCACCGGCAACGCGCGCGGCACCGGCGAGTTCGTGGACTACCCGGTCCAGGCCGTCTACCGCTCGATCGGCTACTTCGGTTCGGCGCTGCCGGAGATCGAGTTCGACCACAAGAAGGGCGTGGTACCGAACGACGGCGGCCGCGTCCTGGATGCCGCCGGCACCCAAGTGCCGGGCATCTACGCCACCGGCTGGATCAAGCGCGGACCGGTCGGCCTGATCGGCCACACCAAGGGCGACGCCCTTGAGACCGTGACGTACCTGCTGGAGGACCGCGAAAACCTTCCGGTCGCCGCTGTTCCCGAGGCGGATGCCGTCGTCGAACTCCTCGACGCCCGCGGCGTGAAGTTCACCAGCTGGGAAGGCTGGCTGGCACTGGACGCCCACGAACTCGCCCTCGGCGCCGCTGCCACGGAGGCCGGCGGATCGCATGGTGTAGAGGTCAAGCGGGAGCGCATCAAGGTGGTGCCGCGCGAGGACATGGTGGCCATCTCCCGCGACGGCGTAGCCGCGAACGTCTAACCGGCGCCCCGGACCCAACGCGGGGTCACTTCCTGCCCAATAATCACGGTTTATTGGGCAGGAAGTGACCCCGCGTTGCTTTAACGTCCTGGCCTGGCTACGCAGGGCGACTATTACGCGCAGCCCAGCTGAACGTCGGGCTTTCGCAATATTACTAAGTGTGCTTACCATGGCATCTCGGAAGCAAGTTCGACGTTAGGGAGCCACAACATGGCAGGAAATCTTTTTGCCCGGTCCATTCACGATCTGAGCGCTGCGGCATGGTTCGGCGGCGCGCTGATGGGAGCCATCGGTCTGAACGGGGCGACGGCGGAGGCCAAGGATCCGACGGAACGCACCCGTCTTTCGAGCGCAGGCTGGATGAAGTGGGCTCCGATCCAGACGGCGGCATTCGCCTCCCACTTGGTGGCTGACCTCGCCATCGCCTGGGAGAACAAGGGACGCATCGCCAAGCAGGACGGAGTTGCCCGCGACACGGCGATCAAGACGGCGGTCACGGTTGCCGGTGCCGCCGTGACGCTCTACGCCGGCATCCTTGGCAAGAAGGTGGAGAAGCTCGCGGACCAGGGCAGCGAGGGCGCCACCGAACCCAGGCCGGGAGCCTCGGACGAGTTGAAGTCAGCACAGGAGCAGCTCAAGTTGCTGCAATGGGCCGTTCCGGCGTTCGCCGCGGCCGTGATTATCCTCGGCGCCAAGCACGGCGAGATGCAGCGGCCCAAGAACGTATTCCAGGGCCT
The DNA here is from genome assembly GCF_006517235.1 of Pseudarthrobacter sp. NIBRBAC000502772. NCBI lineage: Bacteria > Bacillati > Actinomycetota > Actinomycetes > Micrococcales > Micrococcaceae > Pseudarthrobacter > Pseudarthrobacter sp. NIBRBAC000502772. The sequence continues at coordinate 4,070,713 of NZ_CP041188.1, read as the reverse complement.
CCGCCCCTAAGCGGTAGCGGCAGTACTAGGACGCGGCAACGCCCGACGGCGGTTCGGCACCCAGGTGCCGGACCGTCGTCGGGCGCTGTTGTTGCGACGCGCAAAGCCGTTCGCGACGCGCAGGTTTCTTGGCGCACTCGATATTTCCAGCGCGTCAGGGAATAGGCGCGTCGATTTTGAAAATCCGGCTCAGGCCGGCTGGCTGGCGGGCGGCGGGAGGTCCGGATTCATGTCCTCAAGGTTCGGATCCTCAGCGGTCCACACCTGAATGACAGCCCAGATTACGGCCGCCATGGGGACGGACAGGACCGCGCCGATGATGCCCGCCAGGATGGTGCCGGCAGTCAGCGCCATCAGGATCACCAGGGCGTGAAGCTGGAGTGACTTGCCCATCACGATCGGCTGCAGCAGGTCGCCTTCCAACTGGTTCACGGCGATCACCACGGCTACCACGATCAGCGCCACCACCGGACCGTTGGCCACGAGGGCCACCAGGGCCGCGAGGATGCCGGCCACCGTGGCTCCCACCAGCGGGATGAAAGCGGTCATGAAGATGATGATGGCCAGCGGGAACGCCAGCGGAACCTGGAGGATCAGGAGCGCGGCGCCGATGGCCACGGCATCCACCAGGGCCACGATGGCGGTGCCGCGGACGTAGCCGCCCAGGACTTCGAGCGTGCGGCTGCCCACCCGGCGGAGTTTTGCTTCCCGCTGCCCGCTGAAGGGACGCAGGAAGAAGTTCCAGATTTTCGCGCCGTCCTTGAGGAAGAAGAACAGGATGACCACCATCAGTGCGCTCCCGGCCAGGAACTCCGTCACCACGGACAGCCCGGTGATGGCACCCGAGCGGACCTGGCTGCTGGTGGCAAACTGGATAATCCCCTCCCGGGCCTGGTTCAGCTGGTCCTGGTCGATCGGAACCGGACCGGTGAGCAGGAACTGCTCCAGCTCGTCCAGCCCCGAGGAGGCTTGCTGCGCCAGCTCGGCCCACTGGCTCCGGACGGAGAAGTAGATGACCGTCCCGACGCCTGCCAGCAGGAGCAGGAGCGCCACAAACGCCAGTCCTGTGGCCGCGGCGCCCGGCAGGCCGCGGCGGCGGAGCACGTTGACGAACGGGCCGATGGCCGCGGCAAGGATCAGGGCGATCAGGACCGGAATGACCAGAAGCTTGATCTGCATCAGGGCGTACACAGAGGCCACGGCCACTGCCAGGATCAGCAGGACCTGGGCCGAGCGGATCCCCACTCTTCCGAATCCATCGGCCCACAGCGCGCCGGGCGGCTTCCGCTCCCGCGGCTTCGCTGGCGTCACTTCACCCGGCGTCACTTCACCCGGGGTCTCTTCGTTCGGGGCCTGGTGGGTTGCTCGTGACATGGAAACTCCTGGTCATCGGCGGGCATCCAGGATGCGGGCGGCACCCGGGGCGTAACTACCTGCGTCAGGTAGTAAGCCTACTGATGTGGCTGGCCTGCGGAGAAACCCCACCTCTGCGCGCCCCTGGAAGTAGGTTGGGCCACCACGCAGGAACTGGACCTACGCCCGCAGCCACTCCGCGCAGGTGTTCAGGTTCTGGTTGACGCTGGCCACCGCGGCGTCGGCGTCGTGGGCCTCGATCGCGTCCACCAGTGCGCCGTGGCCCTCGTACGTGAGGCCGTCCAGCCGGCCCTTGCGTTGCTGCTTGAGCAGGTCCTGGTGGAACACGTCGCCGAAACTGACATAGAGCTCGTGCAGCAGCGGGTTCCCGGTGGCCTGGGCAACGCGGGCGTGGAAGTCCCAGTCGGCACGGGCCCAACCCTCGAAGTCCCCGGCGTTCCAGGCGACCTCCCGGGTGGCGAGCACGGCACGCAGGGCGGCGACGTCGTCGGCCGTTGCATTCCGGGCGGCCAGGCGCGCGGCCTGGGTGTCCAGGCCCATCCGGACCTCGAGGATGTGTTCGTCCGAGTGGTCCTGGTACATACGCCGGGCGGCGCCGGACATCTCGCTGGTGGCGCGGACGTAGGTGCCGTCGCCCCGGCGGACCTCCAGCATCCCGCTGTGGGCCAGGGCCCTGATGGCCTCGCGCAACGTGCCGCGCGAGACGCCCAGGCCCTGCATCAGTTCCGGCTCGGCGGGGATGCGCTGGTCAAGGGGCCACTCGCCGGAGTGGATCATCTGCCGGAGTTTGGCGGTGACCTCGTCGGCGAGGGGCTGGCGGTGCGAGGTGCTCAGGGTCATGGCGTCCTACTTCTTCAGGCCGGACAAGGGGGCGCGTGAAATCAGGTGGGCCACCACCACTTGGGCCACGGCAAGGCCCAGCAGGAGTGCCACTGGAAGCGACCAGCCGCCGGTGCCGCTGAACAGCAGACCGGCGCCGAAGGGGCCCGCCGTGGCCAGCAGATAGCCGGTGGACTGTGCCAGGGTGGACAGGGCCGTGGTCTCGGCGGTGCTTGTCCCGCTCCGGCTTATCATCACCATCACCAGCGGGAAAATGCCCAGGCCGAAGCCGAGCAGGACGGTGGGAATGATGGCCAGGCCCACCGGCACAACCAGCAGTGACGCCAGGCCGGCCACCATGGTGATGCTGACCAGATACAGCGCCGGCCGGAGCATCCGGGGCCGCGAGCCGATGGCGAGCAGCACCATGCCGGCAGGCACGGAGACCAGCTGCATCAGCCCGTACATCAGGCCGCTGTCCGCTGAGCTGAGGCCCATGCTGATCAGCATGGACGGGAACCAGCTGATCAGTGAGTAGGCGAGCAGCGCCTGGAGGGCAAAAATGGCGGTAAGCAGCTGGCCCTTCCGGGTACGCAGCAGTGGCCACGGGGCGATGCGGGGTGCCGTGCTCCGGACGCTGGTGCGGTGCGCATGCAGAACGACAGGCAGGAAGCCCAGGAAAGCAGCCACCGCCAGGAATCCGATCGCGCCAACCGCGGCGGACGGCGAGCCGAGCGTCAGGGCCAGCGGGACCACGGCGACCGCGGTGACGGTGGCGCCGGTGGTCATGGTGACGGTGTAGAGCGCCGTCATCGCGGACGTCCGGTGGGCAAAATGCTCGCGGATGAACGACGGCATGGCCACGTTGCAGACCGCCAGGCCGGACATCCCCACCACGGTGCCCGCCACCAGCATGCCGGTTGCCGGGATCCCGCGGAGCAGCAGCCCGCCGGCCAGGAATCCAAGTGCCAGCAGGATGGCCTTCTCGACGCCGAGCCGTCCGGTCAGCCACGACGTCGCCGAGCCCGCCACCGCAAAACAGAGCGTCGGGATGGACGGAATGATCGCCGCCACCAGCGGTCCGTAGCCCAGGACCTGCTGAAAATCATGGAGGAGGGCAGACGCGCCCGCAATCCCCGCCCGCAGGTTCAGCCCAATCAGCACCAGCGCGATGACTCCGAAGACGACGGCGGAGCGCGGTTTGGGCGGCGCGTCGGACAGCGTCTGGGCATCTGCAGGGGCAACAGTCATGTCTTAAGGTTAGACGTTTGACGTTTGATGTCTAGGGTTCTGTGGTGAACCTCTCGCGGCCGTTAATGTTGCGGGCATAGACTCGGGCCACCAGAGTTCAGCCCCGGGCTCAAGGGAACTCGCCCCGCAGGATCTGGCGCCCATCAACGTGGAAGGACGGCCAGTCATGGCTTCGCAGGCAGTTGAGGTCGAAAAGAAGTACGACGTCGGTCAGGACGCCGAAGTGCCTTCGCTCGCGGAGATCCCCGGGGTCACCCGGGTGGGGGAGCCTCACGTGGAAACCCTGGAGGCGGTGTACTTCGACACGCGAAGTCACACGCTCGCCTCCCGTGACATCACGCTTCGCCGCCGCACCGGCGGAGTCGACGCCGGCTGGCACCTGAAGCTGCCCGCCCAGGGCCCCGGATCCGACGAGGAGTCTGGCGACGCAGCCGGCGGCTCCGGCTCGGAACCCCGGCGGCGCCGCGAGCTGCACGCCCCGCTGGGCCAGCCCGGCGTCGTTCCTGACAGCCTGTTGGCGCACGTGCTGGCCTACCTCCGCGGCGAGGACGCCGCCCCGGTGGTCCGGCTGAAAACCCAGCGGACCGCCTATGCGTTATATGGCGAGGACGGTGTCCACCTGGCGGACCTGGCGGACGACCACGTGAGCGCAGAGCTGCTCGGCGCTGCGGGTGGCGCGGGTGGCGCGGGTGGCGCGGACGCCGCGGTGGGGGAGACGGCAGCGCCCGAGGGGGAGGCCCGGACGCGGCAGTGGCGTGAATGGGAGCTCGAGCTGGTGCACGGGAGTCCTGAACTGTTCCCGGGCGCTGAGGAAATCCTGGCGGCCGCCGGGGCGCTCCCGGCCAAGCACGGCTCCAAGTTGGCAAAAGTCCTGGCCCTGCCTGCCAAGGAGTCCGGTGCCGCTGCCGGCCCGAAGAGTCCGGGCCCGAAGAGTCCCGGCCCAAAGAGTCCTGGCCCGAAGAGTCCTGGCAAAAAGGGGCCTGTGTCGGACCTCCTGAACGCCTACCTGGCCGGGCAGATCAGCGAGATCCTGGCGCATGATCCCGGCGTCCGCCTGGAGGAACCCGAGGCTGTGCACGACCTGCGGTCGGCCACCCGCCGGGCCCGTTCGGCGCTGCAAGCCTACCGGCGGTTCTACAATGCCCTGGCTGTGCGGCACCTCGGTACGGAGCTCAAATGGCTTGGCCGCGTGCTGGGCGTGCCGCGGGACGCTGAAGTCATACTGGACCGCCTGCGCGGGCATATGGCGGAGCTGCCCCCGGAACTGGCTTCGGCGGTGAAGGACCGGCTGGAGGATGACCTGGGAGTGGGCCGGGACGCAGCCCACCGGAAACTCCAGATGGCGATGGTTTCCGCGCGCTATTTCCAACTCCTGGACGGCGTCGAGGCCTTCCTTGACAACCCGCCGGTCCGCCCGGGCGCCGCAGCCCCGGCCCGCAAGGCGGCGGTCAAGCTGGTGGCCAAGGCAGCCAAGAGGCTGGAGCGCGCAGCCAGGACAGCCAAGCGGACACGCAGGGGAGCCGAGCACGAGACAGCGCTGCACCAGGTGCGCAAGGACGCCAAGCGGCTGCGACACGTGGCGGAATCCGTGGAGCCGGTCCACGGGAAGCACGCCACGAAAATCGCCAAGGCCGCGCGCAGCCAGCAGCAGATCCTCGGCGATTTCCACGACAGCGTGGTGGCCCGGGACCTGCTGGCCAACCTGGCGGCGGCGCCGGACCTGCCCGAGGCCGTCGCGTCGGCCTACGTCACGCTCCATACGCGGCAGGTGCAGCTCGCGGCCGAGGCCGAAGCTGAGTACCTGAAGGAACGCAAGAAGTCCCGCAAGGTCCTCCGGGGGAAGGTCATTTAGGGCAGCCGGCCTACCTGGCCTGCCGCGCTCCGAGCCGCGACACGGCGAGCGCCAGCCACAGCTGCACGCGGTCCGCCGTGACCGAAGGATCGTAGCCGGTCAGCTCGGTGATCTGGGCCAGCCGGTACCGCACGGTGTTCCGGTGCAGTGTCAGGGCTTCGGCGACGGCGGCCACGGAACCGTTGTTGTTCAGGTAGCTTTCCAGTGTGGTCACCAGTTCCGCACCGTGGGCGGCGTCGAACGCGCGCAGCGGGTTCAGCGACTCGTGGGCCATGTCGGCCAGGGGAACGTCTTCGCTGGCCAGCAGCAGGGAGGTCAGGCTCAGCCGTTCCGGCTCGTTCACCGGCAGGCCGTGGCTGGCCGCATCGCGGGCCTCGAAGTAGCTCCAGCGCAGGCCGTTCGGCTTGGTGTACGCGCCGCCGATCCCGATCGTCGCGTGGATCCCGGCCTCAGCCAGGTGATCGCTGAGGCGCCTGGCCAGCGCAGGTGCCGCGCCGCCGTCGTCGTTAATCACCACCACCAGGTCCTTCCCGACGACGGCGGCCACCGCCTTCTCCAGCGGCTGCGGCACCGAGGTGCTCACCAGTGCCTTGTGATGGGCGGCGGACACCGCCAGCAGCACCACGTTCTTGCGTGTGCTGTTCAGGCCCACGCCGGCGAGCCGGCGCTGGGCCTCGCTGGTCTCCAGGGCGCCGTGGATGACGTCCTCCAGCACCTGGCCGCATAGGGCGCGCTGGGCCTGGCGCTGCTTGACCATGTTGTTCAGCTCCACGCTGATCAGGTTCTGGGCGTAGCCGATGATGCCCGAATCCTCGATCGGCTGGCGGACCCACAGCGTGCAGGCATCGCGGCGGCCGGTGGGGATGGGGTAGGAGGCCCACGTGTCAGCGGAGGGGAGCTCGGCGCCGCTGTTGTACAGGTGGGCGGTGAACTGGGTGAGGGCAATCTCAGTCCGCAGCATCCCGCCCAGATGCTTCAGGAGCTGGGTGAGGCCACCGCCGGTGAGGAGGGCGCGGGCCAGGATCTGGTGGCCCGCGATCAGGCGCTCCAGCTTGGCGACATGATCAGCGGCCTGCGCTTCCGCCACCAGCTTGCCGATGGCAATGAACGGAGTCTCGTAAGGCACCTGGACGATCGGCAGCCCCCAGCGGTTGGCCTCGGCAATCAGGGCCGGCGGGACGGCGTCGTGCGTCAGTCCTGTCCCGAACCCGATGCCCACGGCTCCGGCGCGCTGGACCTGCCGGACGAAGCGCCGCTGCTCGGGCGCGGACCGCAGGCGCATGCCCGTGGTGAGCACCAGTTCGCCGCCGCTGAGGAAACGCTGCGGGTCCTCCAGCTCCGTGACGGCAACCCAGTTGATGTCCTCGTGCCAGGTGGTCTCGGCAAGGCCTGCATTGGACAGATGGAGGGAGTGCACGCCGAGCAGGGTGGCGAGGGAAATGGCCATGGAACAAGGATAGACGGACGCTGGTCAACCGCACTAAACATTGCGGCCAAGGGTGTGCAAGTGGCTATTCCCCGGGGGGAAGGTGCTGGCATAGGCTCAAGGCAGTCGCAACCATCCGCTTCGCAGCTGATGTTCCCTATGAAAGAGGTTGTACACCGTGGTTCATACCTTGCAGAACTTCATCAATGGTGAGTTCGTCACGCCCGCGGGCACCGCCCTGCTGGACATCGTTAATCCCACTAACGGCGAGGTAGTGGCGCAGTCTCCCGTCTCCATCCAGGCCGACGTCGACGCCGCCATGACCGCGGCCAAGGACGCTTTCAAGACCTGGAAGCACGTCACCCCCGGGCAGCGCCAGCTGATGCTGCTCAAGCTTGCGGACGCCGTTGAAGCCCACAGCGACGAACTTGTGGAAGCCCAGCACCGCAACACCGGTCAGGTCCGCTCCCTGATTGCCTCCGAGGAAATTGCCGCCGGCGCCGACCAGCTCCGCTTCTTCGCCGGTGCCGCGCGCATCCTGGAAGGCAAGTCCGCGGGCGAGTACTTCGAAGGCCACACCTCCTACGTGCGCCGCGAACCCATCGGTGTGGTGGCCCAGGTTGCCCCCTGGAACTACCCGTTCCTGATGGCCATCTGGAAGATCGGCCCTGCGCTCGCGGCCGGCAACACCGTGGTCCTCAAGCCCTCCGACACCACCCCCGAATCCACCCTGGTGCTGGCCCGCCTGGCCGGCGACATCCTGCCTGCCGGCGTGCTGAACGTGGTGCTGGGAACCGGCGAAACCGGAGCCATGATGGTGGAACACCGGGTCCCCGGCCTGGTCTCCATCACGGGCTCGGTCCGCGCCGGCATCGCCGTGGCCTCCGGAGCCGCGAAGGGCCTCAAGCGCGCCCACCTGGAGCTCGGAGGCAAGGCCCCGGCCATCGTGTTCAAGGACGCCGACATCAAGAAGAGCGCCGCGGCCATCGCCGAGTTCGCGTTCTTCAACGCCGGCCAGGACTGCACCGCCATCACCCGGGTGCTGGTGGAGGATTCGGTCCACGACGACGTCGTGGCAGCGATGGTGGAACACACCAAGACCCTGCACACCGGCTCGCAGAACGACGAAGACAACTACTTCGGCCCGCTGAACAACGTGAACCACTTCAACGCCGTCACCTCCGTGGTGGAGCACCTGCCGGAAAACTGCAAAATTGTCACGGGCGGCCACCGCGCCGGGGACAAGGGCTTCTTCTTCGAACCCACCATCGTCACCGGCGCCAAGCAGACGGACGACATCGTCCAGCAGGAAACCTTCGGCCCGGTCATCACGGTGCAGAAGTTCTCCTCCGAGGCGGAGGCACTCGAGCTGGCGAACGACGTCGAATACGCCCTCGCCTCCAGCGTCTGGACGTCCGACCACGGCACGGCCATGCGGATGAGCCGCGACCTGGACTTCGGCGCGGTGTGGATCAACACGCACATCCTCCTGACGGCCGAAATGCCGCACGGCGGCTTCAAGCAGTCCGGCTACGGCAAGGACCTCTCCATGTACGGGGTCGAGGACTACACGCGCATCAAGCACGTCATGAGCGCACTCGACGCCTAATTACTTCCGGTGGTTGAGCTTGTCGAAACCCTGGATCTCGACAGGCTCGATCACCGGGCCCTGAAAGGAAACCCCCATGAGCACCACAGCAAGTGAAATCACCTTCCGCCTGGAACAGAAGCGCCGTGTCCAGGCCGACTTCCCGGGCCCCAAGTCCATCGCCCTGACCGAGCGCCGCAAGGCAGTGGTCGCCGCGGGCGTCGCGTCCGCCGTTCCCGTCTACGTTGCGGACGCCGACGGCGGCATCATCCACGACGTCGACGGCAACTCCTTCATCGACCTCGGCTCGGGCATCGCGGTGACCAGCGTCGGCGCGTCCGATCCCGCCGTCGTCGGGGCCGTGAAGGAAGCCGTGGAGCACTTCACGCACACCTGCTTTATGGTCACCCCGTACGAAAGCTACGTGGCACTTGCCGAGCAGCTCAACCGCCTGACCCCGGGCGACCACGAGAAGCGGACCGTGCTGTTCAACTCCGGCGCCGAGGCAGTGGAGAACGCCGTCAAGGTGGCCCGCCTCGCCACCGGGCGTGACGCCGTCGTCGCCTTTGACCACGCGTACCACGGCCGCACCAACCTGACCATGGCGCTGACCGCGAAGGCCATGCCGTACAAGACCAACTTCGGCCCGTTCGCGCCCGAGGTCTACCGCATGCCTATGAGCTACCCGTACCGCGAGGAGAACCCCTCGATCACCGGTGCCGAGGCCGCCAAGCGCGCCATCACCATGATCGAGAAGCAGATCGGCGGCGACCAGGTTGCCGCGATCATCATCGAACCCATCCAGGGCGAGGGCGGCTTCATCGTCCCCGCCGAGGGCTTCCTCCCCGCGCTGGCCGCCTGGGCCAAGGCCAACGGCGTGGTGTTCATCGCCGACGAGGTCCAGTCCGGCTTCTGCCGCACCGGCGAATGGTTCGCCGTCAACCACGAGGACGTTGTCCCGGACATCATCACCATGGCCAAGGGCATCGCGGGCGGCATGCCGCTCTCCGCGATCACCGGCCGTGCTGACCTGCTCGACGCCGTCCACCCGGGCGGACTGGGCGGCACCTACGGCGGCAACCCGGTGGCGTGCGCTGCCGCATTGGCCGCGATCGGGTCCATGGAGGAGTACGACCTCGCGGGGCGCGCCCGCCACATTGAGCAGCTCGCCACGGGACGCCTGCAGGAACTGCAGGCCGAACTGGCCGGCGCCGGGAAGTCCGTGATCGGCGACATCCGCGGCCGCGGCGCGATGCTGGCCGTGGAACTGGTCCAGGCCGGTTCCAAGGAGCCCAACCCGGAGCTGACCAAGGCTGTGGCCGCTGCCTGCCTCAAGGAGGGTGTCATCATCCTCACCTGCGGCACCTACGGCAACGTCATCCGCCTGCTGCCCCCGCTGGTCATCACCGACGACCTGCTGAACGACGGCCTGGACGTCCTGGCCGCGGCCATCAAGGCCAACGCCTAGGACCCACCCCACAGAGTTAGCGCCCCCTCGCAACGGCGCGAACGAACACTTGAGGCCCTGGAAACTCACGTTTCCGGGGCTTCAAGTGTTCTTTCGCGCTCGTACTATGAGGCGCGGGCCCGCTTCCTGGCCCTTGAGTTCTTGCCTGCCATCCGGAGCATGTCGACGGTCAGCACCAGCAGGGCCAGCCACACCACACCGAAGCCGATCCAGCGGCTGGTGGTCATGGCTTCCTGGAACACCACCAGCGCCACGATGAACTGCAGGAGCGGGGCAACATACTGCAGCAGCCCGATGGTGGTCATGGGCAGCCGGCGGGCCGACGCACCGAAGAACAGCAGCGGCACCGCGGTGATCACGCCGGACGCCACCAGGAGCCAGAAGTGCCCGGGGCCCTGGCTGGCCAGGGTGGCCGAGCCGCTGACGCCGAGGAACACCATGGTGGCCGCGGCGACAGGGGCAAGCACAATGGTTTCCACGCTGAGGCTGGTCACCGCGTCCACCTTCGGGCCAACGCGCTTCTTCACGAACCCGTACAGGCCAAAGCTGACGGCCAGCGTCAGGGCGATCCAGGGCAGTTTGCCGTAGCTCACCGTGAGCACGCCCACCGCTACAAAACCGATTCCGACGGCGGCCCACTGGAGGGGGCGCAGCTTCTCCTTCAGGACGAACACACCCAGGAGGACCGAGACCAGGGGGTTGATGAAGTAGCCCAGGGCGGCTTCGACGGCCTGGCCGGTGGTGACGCCGTAGGTATAGGTCAGCCAGTTCACGGCAATGAGTGCGGCCGCGATGGCGAGGGTGCCGAACACAGAACGGTCGCGGAAGGCTGCTGCCAGCGCACGCCAGGACCGGGTGACCGTGATCAGGAGGACGCAGAAGAGCAGCGACCACACCACGCGGTTGGCCACTATCTCCACCGCACCGGCGGGCATCAGCGCAAAGAAGTACAGGGGGAGCAGCCCCCACAGCCCGTACGCGCCGAAACCGAACAGGACTCCCGCCGTCGTCTCCTTGTCTACTGCCTTGGGACCTGCTGGCGCGGTCACAGCGGTCTTGGGTAAAGAGTCGGTTTCAGGGGGAGTAGACACCTAACCAATAACACCAGTTGATGGACGCGTATTCCAGTCGAAAGTCAGTACGCTTTCCTTCATGGAACCGATGACCCCGCAGGTTGCCGTCCCGTGAGGCTCCGCCGCAGCAACACCAACGGCCGCGGCTACCGTCGCGTGCCCGCCGGGACGGGCTTCAGCTACCGGGACCTGGACGGCTCCGTACTGCAGCAGGGGCCTGTCCGGGAACGGCTGGAAAGCATCGGCATCCCGCCGGCCTGGACCGACGTCTGGATTGCGCCGTTCGACAACGGGCACATCCAGGCGACAGGCCTCGATGCGGTGGGCCGGCGGCAGTACATCTACCACCCCGCCTGGCGGGAGCGGAAAGACCGCGTGAAGTTCGACCGCGCCCTGCAGCTGGCCGAGTCGCTGCCCACCGCCCGCCGGCTGGTCACCCTGGACCTGCGCAGCGACGGCCCCAGCCGCGAACGTGTCCTGGCGGCGGCCTTCCGGATGCTGGACAGCGGGTCCCTGCGGGTGGGGTCCGAGCGGTACACCAACGAGAACGGCAGCCGCGGCCTGGCCACGCTCCTGTGTGCGCATGTCCACGTCCGCAACGAGTGCCTGGAGCTGAGGTTCCCGGCCAAGAGCGGGAAGGACTGGGAGTCGGAAATCCACGACGCCGACCTCTCCGCCCTGGTGCGGATGCTCAAGCGCCGCGGTGGAAATGCCAGGCTGCTGGCGTTCAAGGAGGGCCGGACCTGGCGACCGGTCACCAGCGCGGACATCAATGCCTACGTCAAGGAGCGGACGGGCCTGGACTTCACCGCCAAGGACTTCCGGACCCTGCACGGGACGGTAGCCGCCGCCGTCAGCCTGGCACGCAGCGGCCCGCAACCGACCGTTACGGCGCGGAAGGGCGCCATCAGCGTGGCCATGCTGGAGGCTGCCGCGGTGCTGGGGAACACGCCGTCGATCGCCCGGAAGAGCTATGTTGACCCCCGGCTGCTGGACCACTTTGCCGCGGGGGAGACCATCGACCCCAAACGCCTGGACTCCGCGGAAGCCGAGCTGCGGGCGCTGCTGTACCGGGAAAGCGAGGTAGTGCCGCTGCAACACATTTAGAATGGGACATTGTGCGCAACTGCGCTGTGCACTGCACTAAGCGCCTCCGGCGCGATATCCTCCTTCCAGAAGGGCTCCCGGTGTCCAACCCAGCCGAAACCACCTCCAAACGTCCACTCCGCGTTGCCATTGTGGGTGCGGGACCGGCGGGTGTTTACGCGGCGGATATCCTGACCAAGTCCAACGGCGTCAAGGACGGCGATTTTGAGGTCAGTATCGACCTTTTTGAGGCTTACCCCGCCCCGTACGGCCTGATCCGCTACGGCGTGGCCCCCGACCACCCGCGCATCAAGGGCATCGTGAACGCCCTGCACAAGGTCCTGGACCGGGGCGACATCCGCTTCCTGGGCAACGTCACGTACGGCCGCGACCTCACCCTCCATGACTTCCGCGCCTTCTACGACGCCGTGATCTTCTCCACCGGCGCCATCAAGGACGCGGACCTGGACATCCCCGGCATCGAGCTGCAGGGTTCGTTCGGCGGCGCCGACTTTGTGTCCTGGTACGACGGCCACCCGGACGTTCCCCGCGACTGGCCGCTGGATGCCAAGGAAATCGCCGTGATCGGCAACGGCAACGTGGCGCTGGACGTGGCCCGGATGCTGGTCAAGCACCCCGATGAACTCCTCACCACCGAAATCCCGGACAACGTCTACCAGGGCCTGAAGAACTCCCCGGTCACGGACGTCCACGTCTTCGGCCGCCGCGGCCCGGCACAGGTCAAATTCACGCCGCTGGAACTGCGCGAGCTGAGCCACATGAAGGACGTGGACATTGTCCTGTACCCGGAGGACTTCGAGTTCGACGAAGCCTCCGATGACGCCATCCGCAGCAACAACCAGATCAAAACCATGGTGAACACGCTGACCAACTGGCTCGTGGAGGAGCACGCCGAAGCGGAAGAGCCGTCCTCCCGCCGCCTGCACCTGCACTTCCTGCACAGCCCGGTGGAGATCTACCAGGACCCCGACGACGGCGGGTCCGGCCGGGTGGCCGGCATCAAGTTTGAGCGGATGGAGCTGGATGGCACTGGCAACGTCAAAGGCACGGGCGAGTTTGTGGACTACCCCGTCCAGGCCGTGTACCGCGCCATCGGCTACCACGGTTCGCCACTGGACGAGCTGGAGTACAACGCCAAACGCGGAGTGATCCCCAACGAGGGCGGCCGCGTGCTCGACGCCGACGGCAACCCCGTCCCCGGAATCTACGCCACCGGCTGGATCAAGCGCGGGCCGGTCGGCCTGATCGGGCACACCAAGGGCGACGCCCTGGAGACCATCGGCTTCCTGCTGGAGGACAGGCTCACCCTGCCACCCGCCCAGAACCCGGACCCGCAGGCCATCATCGACCTCCTGACGGAGCGCGGCATCGAGTTCACCACCTGGGAGGGCTGGATCAAGCTGGACGCGCACGAAGCAGCCCTCGGCGCCGCGTGGACGGAAGGCGAGACAGGCGCCGACGGGACCGCCGCCGTCGTGCGTGAACGCATCAAAGTCGTCCCGCGCGAGGAAATGATCAACATCTCCCGCGCCTGACCCAGCGTCACCCACCCAGGCAGCGCGCACGGACACTTGAGGCCCCAGCCAGAGGGGCCTCAAGTGTCCGTTCGCGCAAGAGGGGCTGGCGCTGGAGGCTTCGCGCCGGCGGCCGTAGACTTGCAGGACCGATGGGAGTTCGATGAGGAACCTGATCCTGCCGCCGACGTCCGGCGGCGAAGCAATTGCACTTGCCCAGCGTCATGCCCTGGCCGCCCATGAGCAGCTCGACGCCCATGCGTTTCCGGGCACACCGGAAATCCCCGGCCTGCGCAGGCTGATCCGGGAATCCTGGCAGCGGTCCGCCAAGTTGAAAGCCAACCCGGACAACCCCGAAGCGCCCCTTGCCCTGGACACCGACGAGCTCGAGGAATACCGGCGGCAGCACCCCCTGGCCAGCATCATGCCCGTGATCCACAAACTCCTGGTCCAGCCGAGCCACGACAGCGGCTTGCTCGTTGCCGTGGGTGACGAAGTGGGCCGGCTGCTCTGGGTGGAAGGCGATCCGGCCCTGCAGCGCCGTGCCGAAGGCATGATGTTCGTGCCGGGCGCCGACTGGTCAGAGGCCACCGTGGGCACCAGCGCTCCCGGCACTGCCCTGGCCCTGGGCCGCGGCATCCAGATTTCCGGGGCGGAGCATTACCAGCGGTCCGTGCACGCGTGGAGCTGCACCGCCGTCCCGTTCCACGACCCGGATTCCGGTGCGCTGCTGGGCGTTGTGGACATCACGGGCAAAGCCAGTGCCGTGGCGCCCCACACGCTGTCGCTCGTCGAGGCAACCGTCGCTGCCGCGCAGGCGCAGCTCCGTGTTGAGCGGCTGCAGCTGGCGGCCACCCTTGCCAGCCGGCCGGCCCGACGGCGGAACGCCAGTTCGGCGGCCAGATCGGATTCGGCGCGGGCCGGGGGAGCGGGCGGCGCCAAGGAAGGCAGCCTGTACCGCAACAGCCTGCAGCTTCTGGGCCGCGACCAGGCATTGCTCAGCATCGAAGGCAAAACGGTGGCGCTGTCCGCCCGGCACAGTGAAATCCTCGCCCTGCTCAGCACCCACCCGGACGGGCTGAGCGCCGAGGAGCTCAGTGTCCTGCTCTACCCGGGCGACGGCCCCACCATGACGCTCCGCGCGGAAATGGTCCGGCTGCGCAAGATCCTCCAGCAGCTCAACCCGGCCGCCGTCCCCGAATCCAGGCCATACAAACTCACCATGGACCTGGTCCCGGACAGCGGTCAGGTGCTGAACTGCCTGCAGCGCGGCGCCCACCGCATTGCGCTGGAAATCTACCGCGGCGCGGTGCTGCCACGCTCCGAAGCGCCGGGCATCATCGACCTCCGCGACAGGGTCTCCTCGCTCATGCGCGAAGCGGTCCTGACGGACGGCAGTGCCGAGACGCTGCTCAAGTACGCGGCCCTGCCGGAGGCGAGGGACGACGTCGACGTCCGGACCGTCGCCCTGAAGCTGCTGCCGGCGCGCTCGCCCAAGCGGGCCGCCGTCGTCGCCGATCTTGAGCGGCTGGAAGCGGAACTGAGCGCCTGACCACCAGGGCCGTGAGCTGGATCACAGCCGCGCAACCTGACTGCAACCTTCACACTCCTACGCTGAAACCAACGGCGGCCGCCATCATCAGGCGCCCACCTTTCATGCACAGCAAAGGAGCTAGCAATGACTGTTTACGCACAGCCCGGTACCGAGGGTTCGAAGGTCACGTTCAAGGACCGCTACGAGAACTGGATCGGCGGCGAGTGGGTTGCCCCCGTCAAGGGCCAGTACTTCGAGAACATCACACCCGTCACCGGCAAGGTCTTCTGTGAAGTGGCCCGCGGCACCGCGGAAGACATCGAGCTGGCCCTGGACGCCGCCCACAAGATCGCACCGTCCTGGGGCAAGACCTCCGTCGCCGAGCGCGCCGCCATCCTGAACAAGATCGCCGACCGCATCGACGAGAACCTCGAGATGCTCGCCGTCGCCGAATCCTGGGACAACGGCAAGCCCATCCGCGAAACCCTCAACGCGGACATCCCGCTCGCCGCGGACCACTTCCGCTACTTCGCCTCGGCCGTCCGCGCCCAGGAAGGCCGGCTCTCCCAGCTCGACGACGACACCACCGCCTACCACTACCACGAGCCGCTCGGCGTCGTCGGCCAGATCATCCCCTGGAACTTCCCCATCCTGATGGCCGTCTGGAAGCTTGCCCCGGCCCTCGCGGCCGGCAACGCCGTGGTCCTCAAGCCCGCAGAGCAGACGCCGTCGTCCATTCTTGTCCTGATGGAACTTATCGGCGATCTCCTGCCGGCCGGTGTCCTCAACGTGGTCAACGGCTTCGGGGTCGAGGCCGGCAAGCCGCTCGCTTCCAGCCCCCGTATCCGCAAGATCGCCTTCACCGGCGAAACCTCCACGGGACGCCTGATCAGCCAGTACGCCAGCCAGAACCTGATTCCGGTCACCTTGGAACTCGGCGGCAAGAGCCCGAACATCTTCTTCAACGACGTCGCGGACACCAACGACGCGTTCTACGACAAGGCGCAGGAGGGCTTCGCGCTCTTCGCCTTCAACCAGGGTGAAGTCTGCACTTGCCCGTCCCGCGCCCTGGTCCAGGAGGACATCTACGATTCCTTCATGGCCGACGCCGTGGCCCGGGTGGAGAAAATCATCCAGGGAAACCCGCTGGACACCAACACCCAGCTTGGCGCCCAGGCCTCCAATGACCAACTGGAAAAGATCCTCTCCTACATCGACATCGGCAAGCAGGAAGGCGCCAAGGTGCTCACCGGCGGTGCCCGGGCCGAAATGCCCGGCGACCTGGCCGGCGGCTACTACGTCCAGCCGACCATCTTCGAAGGCCACAACAAGATGCGGATCTTCCAGGAGGAGATCTTCGGCCCTGTTGTTTCCGTGACCCGCTTCAGCGACTACAACGACGCCATGGGCATCGCCAACGACACCCTCTACGGGCTTGGCGCCGGCGTCTGGTCGCGGAACGGCAACGTCGCCTACCGTGCGGGCCGCGAGATCCAGGCCGGCCGCGTCTGGGTCAACAACTACCACGCCTACCCGGCCGGCGCTGCCTTCGGCGGGTACAAGTCCTCTGGCATCGGACGTGAAAACCACTCCATGATGCTGGACCACTACCAGCAGACCAAGAACCTCCTGGTCAGCTACAACGAGAACAAGCTCGGCTTCTTCTAAGCCGCCCTTAGCCCGGGCGGGGACGGATCAGCACTGGTCCGTCCCCGCCTGCACCGTCCTGGCCACCCCTCAGGACGGCAGCACCACCTCCACCGCACCATCGCTTTATCTACGCAAGGATTTCGCCAATGACGACGACAATGCAAGCAGCAGTAGTAACCGAATTCGGCAAGGATCTTCAGATCCAGACCCTCCCCATTCCCACCCCGGGCCGGGGTGAGGCGCTGGTCAAGGTCATCACCACCGGCGTCTGCCACACAGACCTCCACGCAGCTGCGGGCGACTGGCCGGTCAAGCCGACACCGCCGTTCATCCCCGGCCACGAAGGCGTGGGCGAAGTGGTTGCCCTGGGCGAGGGTGTCACCGACCTCGCCGTCGGCGACCTCGTCGGCAACGCCTGGCTCTGGTCCGCCTGCGGCGACTGCCAGTACTGCCGCACCGGCTGGGAGACACTCTGCGAAGTACAGAAGAACGCCGGCTACAGCGTGGACGGCTCGTTCGGGGAGTACATGCTCGTGGACACGCGCTTTGCCGCACGCATCCCGGCGGGCTCGGACCCCGTTGAAGTCGCACCGGTGCTTTGCGCCGGCGTCACGGTCTACAAGGGCCTGAAGATGACCGAAGCCAGGCCCGGACAGTGGGTCACCATCTCCGGTATCGGCGGACTCGGGCACATTGCCGTCCAGTACGCGGTTGCCATGGGACTGCGGGTTGCTGCCGTGGACATCGCGGACGACAAACTCGCCCTGGCCAAGAAGCACGGCGCCGAGCTCACCGTCAACGCGCTGCACGAAGATCCCGTCGAAGTCATCCAACGTGAAACCGGAGGTTGCCATGGAGTCCTGGTCACCGCAGTACACCCGTCTGCTTTTGGCCAGGCGATCGGCATGGCCCGCCGCGGCGGGACGATTGTGTTCAACGGCCTGCCGCCGGGCGACTTCCCGGCACCGATCTTCGAGATTGTGCTCAAGGGCCTGACCGTCCGCGGCTCGATCGTGGGGACCCGGCAGGACCTGGAGGAAGCCCTCGAGTTCTACGCGGAGGGCAAGATCCACCCCACGGTCTCCACCCGGGAGCTTTCCGAGGTCAACGCCGTTCTTGACGAGATGAAGCACGCCAAGATCGACGGCCGCGTCGTTATCAAGTACTGATGATGGAGGCGAGGCTTGACGCGGCGGTGACGCTGCCCGGGGAGGACATCTCCCGCGTGGCTCTCACCGCCGAGGCCCTGGGACTGCTCAGGAAGTTGTGGGGGCAGCACGGGCCCCTGATGTTCCACCAGTCCGGCGGCTGCTGCGACGGGTCCTCGCCTATGTGTTATCCGGCCGGGGAGTTCATCACCGCGGAAGCGGACGTCCTCCTGGGGCTGTTCGACATCGCCGACGGCCTGGATCCGCAGCCTCTCGAGTTCTGGATGTCCAGGGAGCAGTTCAACTACTGGAGCCACACCCATCTGACCGTGGACGTGGTCCAGGGCCGGGGGAGCGGGTTCTCGGTTGAGTCGCCGGAAGGCAAACGGTTCATGATCCGGTCAAAGCTGATGGACTGGCCGGTCTAGTCGGTTCGATGCTTTAGCCTTGAGGCCCTCCAAAAGGAGGGCCTCAAGGTGTTTTTCGCAATTAACTTCGGCACTATGGGTGTCTCACGATGCGGGACGGTTGGAAGCGTCCAGTGGCTGGACAGTAAAGTTGGTAAGTCTGTTTCCATCCCCTATCAGGATTGTGGATCTCCTTATGAACCTTCTCCGGACCAAATCCATCGAGCAGTCCATCGCCGACGCCGATGAACCCGGACGCAAGCTCAAGCGGTCGCTCAGCAGCTGGGACCTGATGATCATGGGTGTCGCCGTCGCTGTCGGCGCCGGCATTTTCTCGGTCGGCGCCAAGGCTGCGGCCAACTTCTCCGGCCCCGCCGTGACGTTGTCCTTCGCCATTGCCGCCGTGACGTGTGCCCTGGCCATCATGTGCTACGCCGAGTTCGCCACCGCCATTCCGGTCGCCGGGTCGGCCTACGTCTTTACGTACGCCACCATGGGCGAGCTGCTGGCGTGGATCATCGGCTGGAACCTGATCCTGGAACTTTTCACCGCCGCGGCAGTGATCGCCAAGTACTGGGGCATCTACCTCAGCAAAGTGTTTGCGCTGATGGGGGCCGACGTGCCGCCCGCACTGTCTCTTGGCGGCGTGGACCTCTACTGGGGCGCGTTCCTGATCGTTGCCGTCTTCACCGTCCTCCTGGTGCTGGGCACCAAGCTCTCCGCCCGTGTGGGCAACGTCTTCACCCTGATCAAGATCGCCGTTGTGCTGTTTGTGATCGTGGTGGGCTTCACGTACGTGAAGTTCGAAAACTACACGCCGTTCGTGCCCGCCGCGGAACCCACCGCCGGTGGCTCCGCGGATGTCCTGAAGCAGTCGTTCTTCGGCTTCCTCACCGGTGCCGCGCCCGCCCAGTACGGCACGCTCGGCATCTTCGCCGGCGCCGCGCTGGTGTTCTTCGCCTTCATCGGCTTTGACGTCGTGGCCACGTCCGCGGAGGAAGTCAAGAACCCGCAGAAGACCCTGCCGCGGGGCATCTTCGGCGGCCTGGCCGTGGTGACGCTGCTCTACATCCTGGTGTCCCTCGCGCTCACCGGCATGGTGTCCTACACGGACCTCGCGGCAGCCGAGACACCCACCCTCACCACCGCCTTCGAGGCCGTCGGCAACACCACCGCGGCCAAGGTCATCGCCTTCGGCTCCCTGATTGGCCTCACCACCGTCATCATGGTGCTGCTGATGGGGCTGTCCCGCGTAGTGCTGGCCATGAGCCGCGACGGACTGCTGCCCCGCGCGCTGTCCAAGACCAGCGAAAAGCGTTCGACGCCGGTCCGCCTCCAGATCATCTGCGGCGCCGCCGTAGCACTTGTGGCCGGCCTGACCAACGTTGACCTGCTGGAAGAAATGATCAACATCGGCACGCTGTCGGCGTTTGTTGTAGTGAGCCTGGGCATCCTGGTGCTGCGCAAAAAGCGCCCGGACCTGAAGCCGTCCTTCCGCGTCCCGTTCGGCAAGGTCCTCCCGGTGGTTTCGGCCGTCCTGTGCCTGTACCTGATGACGAACCTCGCCGTGGAGACATGGATCTTCTTCGCCGGCTGGCTGGTCATCGGCGTCGTGATCTACTTCGCCTACGGCCAGCGGCACTCCCGCCTGAACGAAAAGTTCGCCGAGGCCAAGTCCGCCGTGGACGCCACGGATTCCGGCGCGGACGCCCGCCTTGCCGGCAGTGAGGCCCCAGCCCGCGACGAGGCACTCACCCGCCCGTAACCCCGCACCCCCGCAGCCAAGGCTGCAAATAAGACAGAGGCACCCGTCCACCCCATTGGTGGCAGGGTGCCTCTGCCGTTTAACCCGCCTTTGTGATCTGGCCGATAACACCTATATAGTCGTGCTTGGAGTTTTCGGGATGCCGTCCCGATAATCGGAAACGTGCTTCGGCACCAAAGAGAAATGGTGAACTGTGGCTGAGAACGATGTTGTTCGCAGTAAGTCGGCGGTCCTGGACCCCGAAGGCAATGAGGTGGCCCCCGGGGCCACCGACAAGGCGCCCGTCCGCAGGGCCGCATGGGCCGGCCTGATCGGCACCGCGCTCGAACAGTACGACTTTGTGATCTACGGAACCGCATCGGCGATCATCTTCAACAAGATCTTCTTCCCGAACATCGACCCCGCCATCGGTATCATCGCCGCGTTCGGTGCCTACGCCGTCGGCTTCGGGGCACGCCCCCTCGGCGGCCTCTTCTTCTCCAAGTACGGTGACCGGCTGGGACGCAAGTGGGTGCTGGTTGCCACGCTCTTCCTGATGGGCATCGCCACGTTCGCCATAGGCCTGCTGCCCACCTACGAGCAGGCGGGCATCTGGGCCCCCGTGCTGCTGGTTGCCTGCCGCTTCCTCCAGGGATTCGGTGCCGGCGCCGAACAGGCCGGCGGCGTGGTCCTGGTGGCGGAAACTGCGCCGAAGGGCAGCCGCGGACGCTACGCCTCGCTCGTCTTCGTTGGTGCCGCCGCCGGCACCGCGATGGGCGCCGTCGTCTGGATCCTGGTGCAGATGATGCCCCGCGAAGCCCTGGAAGCCTACGGCTGGCGGCTTGTGTTCTTCTCGTCGATCTTCGTCACCATCGCCGCCTACGTGATCCGCCGCAAGCTGAAGGAATCACCGGTCTTTGAGGAAAAGAAGGAAGAGATCGCCGGCGCCGTCCGCGCCACTCCCGTGTCCGACGTCGTCAAGAACGGCCGTGCGGGCCTGTTCCGGGTCTTCTTTATGAACGTGGGCGCCAACGCGCACTCGTACATCTTCCAGGTCTTCCTGGGCTCCTACCTGATCACGCAGCTCAAGATTGACGCAACGTTCATTCCCAAGGTCCTGCTCGTGGGCGCGCTCTTCGCCTGCGTCTCGGCCTACGCCTTCGGCACCCTCTCCGACCGCTTCGGCCGCCGCCGGATGTACCTCATCATCACGGCGTTCCTGTTTGTCTTCCCCGTCCCGGCCTTCCTGCTGCTGAACACCGGAAACCTGTTCCTGATCTCGCTGGTGATCGTGCTCGGCTTCATCTTCGCCGCGCAGGGATCCGTGGGCGTCCAGGCAGCGTACTTCCCCGAGCTCTTCGGTTCCCGGTACCGCTACGCCGGCGTCGCGCTGGGCCGGGAATTCTCCTCCGTCTTCGGCGGCGGCATCGCACCGCTCATCTGCTCGGCGCTGGTCACCGCGTTCAGCGGCTCCTGGATCCCGGTCGCCATCTACATGATGGCCATGATGGGCATCAGCCTGGTCACCACCATCAAAGCCCCCGAAACCGTCGATCGTGACCTGCTCACAGAAGAGGACGCCAAGTAATGCCAGCCACGCCCACCCGCATCGTTATCACCGACTGCGACCACGACTCCATCGCCATCGAGCAGGCCGTCGCCGACGCCGCCGGCGTGGACCTGGTCCTTGCCCAGTGCCGGACCGAGGAGGACGTTATTGCCGCCGCTGCCACCGCCGACGCCATCGTGGTCCAGTACGCCCCCATCACGGACCGCGTCCTCGCGGCCCTGCCGCAGCTGAAGGCGATCGGCAGGTACGGCGTGGGCGTGGACACCCTCGACGTCGAGGCGGCCACCGCCCGCGGCGTCGCCGTCTGCAACGTGCCGGACTACGGCACCGAGGATGTCAGCGACCACGCCATTGCACTGGCCGTCAGCCTGGCCCGCGGAATCACCCGGCTGGACCGCGGCATGCGCCGCGGGGAACACTCGCTGCTGCCGGTCCAGCCCCTGCACCGGATATCCACCAGGGTGTTCGGCGTGGTGGGTCTGGGCCTGATCGGCGCGGCCACCGCACGCAAGGCCAAGGGCCTGGGCTACACGGTGATCGGGTCTGACCCGCTAGCGGAAATCGGTACGACGACGGCGGATGGCGTCGCCGTCGTCGGGTTTGAGGAAGTGATTTCCCGCGCTGACGTGGTGTCCCTCCACGTTCCGCTCAATTCCCATACGCATCACCTGATCAACGCCGGCGTGCTCGCGCAGATGAAACGCGGCGCCGTGCTGGTCAACACCTGCCGCGGGGGAGTGGTGGACACGGCTGCGGTTGCCGACGCCCTGGCAAGCGGCCAGCTCTACGGTGCCGGGCTGGACGTCTTCGAAGAAGAACCCCTGGACTTGACCAGCCCGCTGATCGGCTGCGAAAACGCCGTGCTGACACCGCACGCTGCCTGGTACAGCGAGGAATCCTATGCGGAACTGAAACGCCGCACCGTTGAAAACGTCCTCGAGGTCTGCGCCGGACGCATGCCGCGCAACGTGATGAACGCAGGAGTGCTGGTATGAGCGCCGCACTCCTGAACAGCACCATGCGCGCCGCTGTGTGGACGGCGCCGGACACGATCGAACCGCGGCAGTTGCCCGTTCCTGAAATCCCCTCAGGCTGGGCCCTGGTCCGGACGGAAATGACCGGCCTGTGCGGCTCCGACTTTTCCATCCTGCACGGAACGCACCCCCGCGCCGAGGCTCCCCTGGTCATGGGCCACGAGATCACCGGCATCGTGGAGGTCGCGGCGGCGACCGGCCCGGCGGCGGGCACCCGGGTCACCGTGGAGCCCCTCATCCACTGCGGCGAATGCCACCCGTGCAGCGGCGGGGACACCCACGTCTGCCGGGCGCTGAAACTGTACGGGATCGACGTCGCAGGCTCCCTCGCCGAGTACGTGGCACTGCCTGCCTCCGCGCTCATCCCGGTCAGCAACGCCGTGCCCCTCCAGGAGGCCGCCCTCGCCGAACCCCTGGCTGTGGCCGTCCACGCGGTATCCCGGGCCGGCCTGGCCGGCGGCGAGCGGGTGGTGATCTTCGGCGCCGGGCCCATCGGCATCCTGACAGCCCTGGTGGCACGCCACCAGGGAGCCGGCAGCGTCCTTATTTCGGAGCCGTCAGAGGCTCGCCGCCAGGTGGCCGAGGAACTGGGCTTCGCCACGGTGGCACCCGGGGACGACCCTATTCAGGCCATCCTTGCCGCCACGGGCGGGGACGGCGCGGACATCGTCTTCGACTCCGCCGCCCACTCCTCGGTTGCCGCGATGCTTCCCCGGGCCGTCCGTGTGCGGGGCACCGTGGTCCTGGTGGGCGTCTACAAGAAGCCCGTCGAACTGGACCTCCAGGCACTGACGTTTGCCGAGAACACCGTGGTGGGCGTCCGGGTCTACACGAGGGCGGCCGTGGAACGCGCGGTGGAACTCATCGAAGGCCGCGAACTGGGGCTGGACCGCATTCCCACCCAGGTGTTCGCGCTGGAGGACACCCGCCAGGCCTTTGACCAGGCGATGGCGTCCGGACGCGTCCTCAAAGTCTTTGTCAGCCCAGCCGCGGCGCCCGCCCCGAAAACCCAGGAAAGCTCATGAACCCCACAGCAGAGAAATCGCCGTTCGACCTCAGCGGCAAAACCGCGGCCGTGACCGGCGCCTCCCGCGGGATCGGCCTGGGCATTGCGCTCGGGCTGGTCAACGCCGGCGCCAGCGTTGTGGCACTACAGCGCGGCCCCTTGGCCCCGGAACTGGCAGCCGCTGCGGAAAAGGCAGGCGTCACCGCCGCCGCGGTCCACGTGGACCTGACCAGCGAAGAATCCGTGGCCGCCGCCACAGCGGAAACCCTGGCGGGACACCAGATCGACATCCTGGTCAACAACGCCGGAACCCAGATCCGGCACGACGCGGCAGAGTTCCCGCTGTCCGACTTCGACCGCGTCATGGCCATCAACACCCGCGCCGTCTTCCAGCTGTGCCAGGGCTTCGGCACCCCGATGGTGGAGCGCGGTGGCGGAAAGATCATCAACATGGCTTCCCTGCTCACGTTCCAGGGCGGCCTGCGGGTTCCGGCCTACGCCGCGTCGAAGGGCGCCGTGGCCCAGCTGACCAAGGCGTTGTGCAACGAATGGGCGCCCCGCGGCGTGAACGTCAATGCGGTTGCGCCGGGCTATATCGCCACTGACATGAACGAGGCGCTGCTGGCAGACGCCCAGCGCCACGAACAGATTTCAGTCCGGATCCCGGCGGCACGCTGGGGCACCGGCGGCGACCTCGCCGGCGCCGTGGTGTTCCTTGCCTCCCCGGCCGCGGATTATATCCACGGCGTCGTACTGCCGGTCGACGGCGGGTGGCTGGCCCGATGAGCGATCTCCAGAGCCCTCCCGTTTCCGCCATCCTGCAGGCCAATCCTGTGGTGGCCGTCCTCCGCGCCCGGCATGCCCGGGAATACGCGCCGGTCATCGACGCCCTGGTCAAGGGCGGCGTCCGGTCCATCGAACTGACCCTCAGCACCGATGGTGTGTTCGACCTCCTGCCGGACATCAAACGGCAGTTCGGCGCCGACGCGGAAATCGGCGTCGGCACCGTCACCTCCGGTGACCAGGCTGCGCAGGCGCTCGACGGCGGCGCGGACTACCTGGTGACGCCCGCCATGGTGACGGACGTGATCCACGCTGCGGTTGCGGCCGGCGTTCCGGTGTTCCCCGGCGGGCTGACGCCCACCGAACTGCTGTCCGGCATGCAGGCGGGGGCAACCGCCGTGAAGCTGTTCCCCGCCTCCACTGTGGGCCCCAGCTACATCGGACAGCTGCGAGGGCCCTTCCCGGACATGCGGGTCATTCCGTCCGGTGGCATCGGCATCGATGACGCCGCGGACTGGATCGCCGCAGGGGCGCTTGCCGTCAGCCTGGGCGGCCCGCTGCTCCGTGATGCGTTCTCCGGCGGGGACCTCGCTGCCCTCACGGCCCGTGCCCGGCAGCTCAGCGCTCTGGTGGCGGACGCCGTCCAGGCGAGGGGTGCCCGGTGACCTTTACCGACGTCGTGACCCTCGGCGAAACGATGGGCCTGATGAAGGCCGAGACGCCCGGCCCGCTGGCCCAGGTGTCCTCGCTCAGCCTGGGCATGGGCGGCTCCGAGAGCAACTTTGCCATCGCGCTGCGGCGCCTGGGCACCTCGGTGACCTGGGTGGGACGCGTCGGCAACGACAGCCTCGGTGAACTCGTCCTGCGTGAGCTCGCGGCCGAGGGCATCGTGGTTGACCCGCTGCGTGACGAGTCGGCGCCCACCGGCCTCATGATCAAAGAGCGGCGCACCATGGACCAGCTCAAGGTCTGGTACTACCGGGCCGGCAGCGCCGGCTCCCGGCTGTCTCCGGAGAACATCCCGGCCGAGCGGATTGCCAACGCCCGGCTGCTGCACCTCACGGGCATCACGCCCGCACTTTCGGCGGAGGCAGCGCGGGCGGCGCAATATGCGCTGGACGTTGCCCGTGAAGCAGGCGTCCTGGTCTCGTTCGACCTCAACTACCGCGCCGCGCTGTGGTCCGCCGACGACGCCCGTGACGTTTTCCGGAACTTCATTGCCCAGGCGGACGTCGTGTTCGCCGGGGACGACGAAGCCGCCATCGCGGTAGGAAAATCGGATGATTCGCTGGAGCTGGCCCGCCGGGTCGCCGCCCTCGGGCCGGGCCAGGCTGTCATCAAACGGGGGTCTGCAGGCTGTGCCGCCGTGATCGACGGGGTGGAATACGTGCAGGACGCCGTCCGGGTCAACGCCATCGACACCGTGGGGGCCGGCGACGCCTTTGTGGCCGGCTACATCTCGGACCTGCTGGCCGGGGCCTCGGTGCAGGAGCGGCTGCTGACAGCGGTCCGCACGGGAGCCTTTGCCTGCCTGGTGCCCGGCGACTGGGAAGGCATGCCGCGCCGGCACGAGCTGGCCATGCTGGACGCCACGGAACCGGTGGCACGCTGAGCATCCTGTAAAGGGGCCGGCGGGAAAGGGCCTGGATCGGCGCGTGGTCGTCTAGACCCAGGCCCTTTCAAATCCTGGCGGCAGGCAGCGGCTGAGCTCAGGCTGCACGTCCTGGAGCAGCGCCACGAGTGATTGAATCCGTTCCGGCGTCATGTGGACGCTGGGGGCTGAGATGGAGACAGCGGCCGCGACCCTGCCGAGCAGGTCCGGGATGGCGATGGCAACACAGGTGATGCCGAGTTCGTTCTCCTGGTCATCCAGCGCGTAGCCGTCCGCCCGGGCTTGATCCAGCACCGCCCGGAACGCGTCAACATCCTGGATGGAGCGGGGTGTGGCGATCGCCGCCGTATCGAAGGCGCGGACGGCCTCGTCATTTCCATACTGGGCTGCCAGCAGGGCCTTGCCCATGGCGGTGTTCTGCGCCCGCAGCCGTGCCCCGGGGCGGGACGCCATTTCAATGCCGCGATGGCCGCGGGCCTTGGCCAGGTACAGGACATCGTCGCCGCTGAGGATGCCCAGGTGCGTGGTGTCCTGCGTGGTCTTGGCGATCCCGGCGAGGATGGTCTGCACGGTGTCGGGAAGGCTGATCTTTGCCTCCGCTTTGGTGCCGAGCTCCAGCAGTTTGATGCCCAGATGGTAACTGTGGTCCGGCTGCTGGCTGAGGTACCGGCCCGCCACGAGTGTGGTCAGCATGCGGTGGGTCGCCGAGCGGCTGAGTCCCGAGGCCTGAGTGATGTCTTCTAGCCGGTGGGCGCCCGCAGCCACGTGGTCGAGCAGGCTGAGTCCGCGCTCCAGCGTGCGGGCCCCTGCGGGATTAGCTTCCATGCCCCCAATTATCCCACGTATAGGGAGCCATCCCATCTACAGGAAGTACGGCGTCACGGGGCAGCATGCCGGCCCACCCAGTCCACCAGGGGCCGCAGCTTGTCCCACAGCGCCTCGATTTCCTGCACTGCCGCCGGCGAATCCAGCCACTCCGGCTGGCCCAGTTCGATGCCGGCGGACAGCGACTTGTGCTTCAGCAGCTCCGCCCGGGGATGGTCCTTGTCGAAACCGCGCGGCACGGTCTTGAGTTTTTCGCCCTCCACGGCAAAGCCCGCGGCAGCCACGGTTGCCACGATGTGCCGCAGCGCTTCGCCGGTCCCGGACGCATCCACGGAGTTCCGGAAGCGGGCCAGCTGGGCCGGCGTGCTGGTGTGGCAGCCGCCGCCCACCAGCAGCCCGTCGGCGCTCACCTGGACGTAATACCCCACGCCTTCCTGAGACGATGCGAACGCTCCCTGGGCAGTCTTGTAGGGCGATTTGTCCTGGGAGAACCTGATGTCCCGGTTGGGCTGGAAGATCTTGCCCGGCCCGAACCGCGGCTCCAGTTCGGCCAGCAGGGCGGTGACCGGATCCCGGACCAGCGTGTTGTAGCTGTCCTTGTGCTCCAGCCACCACTCCCGGTTGTTGTTGTGCTCAAGTTCGGCATAGAACGCGAATGCCCCTGCAGGGATGCCCTGGAATGTACTCATGCAGTGATCCTAGGGACCACCGGGCAGCCCGGCCAGAGCGGCAGGCTCCTATGTGGAAACAAGAGCTGTGTGGAAACTAGAGCTGTGTGGAAACAAGACCGCCCCGCCACGGAAACCGTGACGGGGCGGACGTTGCACCACAGGGGCAGAAAGGCTAGCCGATCTTGTTGGCAGCCTCGGCGTCGGAGTCAGTGGAGCCCGCACCCAGGTTGGCGCGCAGCTTGGCGCCGAGTTCGGCGTCCACGTTGGTCCAGTACTGGATGGCGCGTTCCTTGATCTCGGCGTTCTTCACGCCGCCCACCGCACCGGTGATGGTGTCCAGCAGACGGGCCTTGGCGCCGTCGTCGAACACCTCGCGGTACAGGGTGCCGGCCTGGCCGAAGTCGCCGTCCTCGGCGTGCAGGGAGTGCGCGGAGAGCGTGAGCTCGCCGTCGTTCTCCCAGCCGCCGGCCGGGGAAGCCGGCTCAACGGCTGCAGGGCCGTTGAAGGAGTTGGGGGCGTAAACAGGTACGGACGGGGCGTTGAAGTGGTAACGCCCGGCGCCGTCCTGGCTGTAGTTGTTGACCTGGTTCTTCGGCTGGTTCACCGGGATCTGCGCGTGGTTGGTGCCCACGCGGTAGCGGTGTGCGTCGGCGTAGGAGAAGATGCGGGCCTGCAGCATCTTGTCCGGGGAGGCGGCGATGCCCGGCACGAAGTTCGACGGCGCGAAGGTGGCCTGCTCGATCTGCGCGAAGTAGTTCTCCGGGTTCTTGTTCAGCTCCATGGTGCCCACGTGGATCAGCGGGTAGTCCGAGTGCGGCCACACCTTGGTGAGGTCGAACGGGTTGAAGCGGTAGCCCTTGGCGTCTTCGTACGGCATGACCTGGACGTGCAGTTCCCAGGACGGGAAGTTGCCCTCGGCGATGTTGTCCTGCAGGTCGCGGATGTAGAAGTCCGCGTCCGAGCCGGCCAGCTCTTCAGCCTGGTCACCGGAGATGGTCTTGACGCCCTGGTTGGACTTGAAGTGGTACTTGACCCAGAAGCGCTCGCCCTCGGCATTGATCCACTGGTAGGTGTGCGAGCCGTAGCCCTGCATTTCACGCCAGGACGCCGGCAGGCCACGGTCACCCATAAGCCAGGTCACCTGGTGTGCGGATTCCGGGGACAGGGTCCAGAAGTCCCACTGCATGTCCGCATCGCGCAGGTGCGTGCCCGGGAGGCGCTTCTGGGAGTGGATGAAGTCCGGGAACTTGATGCCGTCGCGGATGAAGAAGACGGGGGTGTTGTTGCCCACGAGGTCGTAGTTGCCCTCGGAGGTGTAGAACTTGACGGCAAAACCGCGGGGGTCGCGCCAGGTGTCCGGGGAGCCTGCTTCGCCGGCGACGGAGGAGAAACGGATCAGCATCTCGGTCTCAACACCGGGCTGCAGGAACGCGGCCTTCGTGTACTTGGAGATGTCCGAGGTGGCCTTGAACGTACCGAACGCGCCGCCGCCCTTGGCGTGCACTACGCGCTCCGGCACGCGCTCGCGGTTGAACTGGGCGAGCTTTTCGATCAGGTAGTGATCCGTGAGGATGATGGCGCCGTCGGCGCCGACGGACTGTGCGTGCGCGTCGGAAGTGACGGGCGCGCCGGACTGGGTTGTAGAGATGTTCGCAGTCATTTTTCTCCTATTTCTCGATTACTTGGGACGTACTAGAAGGAAGTTTTTGGGACGCCTGGCAGTCCTGGCAGATGCCCTGGTACATCACATCGGCGATCTGGATGGTCATCGGCTTGGAGTTCTCATCCCAGTGCGGCGTGAGGCAGGGCGCGTGCCCGACGGCGCATTCGACGTCCTCCACGCGGCCGCAGCTGATGCAGATGGCGTGGTGGTGGTTGTCACCGACGCGGGTCTCGTACAGGGCGGGGGAATGCGGCGGCTCGAAGCGGCGCAGCATGTGCAGATCGGTCAGGTCGCCGAGGACCACGTATACCGATTGCGCGGTCAGCTCCGGAAGTTCGGTGCGCGCGGCGGCCAGGATGCTCTCCGCGGGGGAGTGCGGATGGTGTTCGACGGCGGTCAGCACGGCGAGCCGCTGTTTGGTCACCCGGCGGCCGTGGGCACGCAGGGCGGCAGCCCATGCATCGTGGCCGCCAAAGTGTTCCGTCATGCTTCTATTGAAGCACTTATTATGAGTCGATCACAATAAGGCTTGGCTTACCTTCGGCAGGTCCAGGAATTCCTGCATGGGGTTGCGGGATTCTCCTGCCGAGCGGCCCATGGCATGGACTTCCAGGCCGCCGGGTCCGGGTTCCGGCACCACGCAGCTCAGCCCGGTCACGCCGGGGCGGGCTGCCAGGCCCTCGACGGCGGCGGCCAGCGCCAGCAGGTGGCCGGGTGTCAGGCCGGGACGGCCCGGCGCCGGCGGCAACGCCGGCGCGAGCACCGTGTGGTGCGCGCCGGCCTTGAAATTCGGAGTCCTGGCAGTGAGTTCCGGGAGGGTGCCTTCCACTGGCGGGACGGGCTCCGCCGGGCGCGCAACAGCCAGCCGGCGCAGGGCGGTGCGGAGGCCGCCGTCGTACTCGCTAAGTTCTTCCGCTGCGGCCGGCACGCGGCGCTGAACGGGCAGGCGCAGCTGTTCGCCGGGCGTGACCGGCTCGGCGTCCCAGCGCCCGAAGACGTGGAACGTGGGCGTGGAGGATTCCGCTTCCGGTTCGCCGATGGCCGCTCCGATGGGGTGCCACTGGTGCGCAAACATAACGGTGCAGCGGCCGGCCCCCAGAACTTCGGCGAGGGCCTGCCGGGCGGTGTTGTGGCAGTGCAGCCAGTCGGTGGCGGAGCGGAGATCGAACGCCATGGCCGGATTCGTGAGCCTGATCAGGAGATGGCCGGCGTTCAGGGCGGTCCGGGGCCGGGCAACCTCCCAGCAAGCCGAGGCAAAAAGCAGCCGCCTGGACATATGCATCTGCCGACTCCTTTCCCCCGCCTGAGGATACCAAGCGTGTGACAGAACAGGACACTGATGCGCTATTAGGGTTGCAGGGTGGGGAAACTGCTGGCCGATATCACACCGCTCCGGGAGAGCCCGGCCTTCCGCCGGCTCTGGCTGGGTTCCGCCGTCTCGGCCGTGGGGAGCCAGCTCACGCTGGTGGCCGTGAGCCTGGAGGTATACCGGCTCACGCAGGACAGTTTCTATGTGGGACTGCTGGGTGTGTTTGCGCTGGTGCCGCTGGTGTTCGGCGGCCTGCTGGGCGGCTCCATCGCCGACTCCCACAACCGCCGCACGGTGGCGCTCCTGGCAACCTCCGTCCTGTGGCTGACTACCGGCCTGATCGCGCTGCAGTCCTGGCTGCAGCTGGGAAACGTCTGGATTCTCTATCTCCTGGTGGCGCTCCAAAGCGGTGCCCAGGCCATCAACCAGCCGGCCCGCAGTGCCATCATCCCCACGCTTATCCGCAAGGAACTGCTTCCCGCGGCCAACGCGCTCAGCATGATGTCGTTCGGGCTGGCGTTGACGGTGGGACCTCTGCTGGCGGGGGTGCTGGTGGCGTGGGTGGGCTTCGGCTGGACCTATACCATCGACTTCATCAGCTTCGCGTTTGTGCTCTGGGCGGTCTTCAGGCTCCCGTCCATGCCGCCGTCGGGAAGCGCCGGGCGGGCCGGGATCCGGTCTGTCGTCGAGGGGTTCCGGTTCCTGGGCACCCGGCCCAACCTGCGGATGACCTTCATCATCGACCTCGTGGCCATGATCCTCGCCCAGCCGCGTGCGCTGATGCCGGCCATCGGTGCGCTGATGATCGGCGGCGGCGAAACCACGGTGGGCATCCTGCTGGCCTCCAGCGCGGTGGGCGCGTTCCTGGCCGGCCTGTTTTCCGGGCCGCTCGGCCATGTCCGGTGGCAGGGGAGTGCCGTGGTGTGGTCGGTGATGGGCTGGGGCGCCTCGATTGCCGGATTCGGTGTGGTGGTGCTCCTGGCAGGACGGACGGACGACGGCGGGGCCACCGTTTGGCTGGTCCCGGCGGCTTTGTGCTGCGCCCTGGCCGGAATCGCAGACTCCATCAGTGCCGTCTTCCGCAACACCATCCTGCAGGCCGCTGCGCCGGACCACCTGCGCGGCCGGCTCCAGGGGGTCTTCATCGTGGTGGTGGCCGGTGGGCCGCGCGTGGGTGACCTGCTGGCAGGCGGCGGGACTAAGATTCTCAGTGAGGGCTGGGTCCTGCTTCTGGGCGGGGTTCTGTGCATCGCGGTGGCCTGGCTGGCGGCACTGCTGCAGCCGGGCTTCCGGCAGTACGATGCCCGCGACCCCGTGCCTTAGGGCCATGCCTTGTTGGGGCAACCTGTCGAGGCAACCTGTCGGGGCAACTTTGTCAGGGCGACGTGGAGGAGTGGACGTGCACAAGCATTACAACGGCCTGAAAACTGCGGCGCTCTTCGGCGTCCTGTGGGCGGTGCTCCTGGGCCTGGGCGGACTGATCGGGATCAATACCCGCAGTTCAGCCCCCATCTGGATCATGGCCCTGATCGGCGTGGCCACCACCGCGTACGGCTACTGGAACAGCGACAAGATCGCCATCCGTTCCATGCAGGCCTACCCCGTCACGGAGGCCCAGGCGCCACAGCTCTACCAGATTGTCCGGGAGCTCTCCGTCCGGGCCAACCAGCCGATGCCCCGCATCTACCTATCACCCACCATGAACCCGAACGCGTTCGCCACCGGCCGGAATCCCAAAAACGCCGCCGTGTGCTGCACCGAAGGGATCCTGCAGCTGCTGGATACCCGCGAGCTGCGCGGGGTCCTGGGCCACGAGCTGATGCACGTGTACAACCGGGACATCCTCACGTCCTCGGTGGCAGCCGCGGTGGCCGGCGTCATCACGTCCGTGGGCCAGATGCTGCTGTTCTTCGGCGGCGACCGGCGCAACTCCAACCCGCTGGCCATGCTGGCGATGGCCCTTTTGGCACCGTTTGCCGCCTCGCTCATCCAGCTGGCCATCTCCCGGACCCGCGAGTACGACGCCGACGAGGACGGTTCGCAGCTCACTGGCGATCCGCTGGCGCTCGCCTCAGCCCTGCGCAAGATTGAGCAGGGCGTACGGATCGCGCCGCTGCCGCAGGAGCAGAAGCTGGTCAACACCTCGCACCTGATGATCGCCAACCCGTTCCGCGGCGGGGCCATGACCAAGCTGTTCGCCACGCACCCGCCGATGAAGGAGCGGATCGCCCGGCTGGAACGGATTGCCGGCCGGCCGCTTAACTGAGGCTGACTGACCGACCCGGGCGCCGCCGTCGTACTTTCACCCGGGACACGCAAAAACGCCGGCGCTGCCCGTATTCCGGTAGCGCCGGCGTCTTTTGTCAGCGGCGGAATCTTTGCGCCTCGAAAACGAGGGTTTGGTCCGCTAGCTGCGGAAGTTGACGAACTGCAGGTCCGCCTCGTCAAAGTCCTTCAGCAGCGCCATGACGGACTGCAGGTCATCGCGGGACTTGGACGAGACGCGGAGTTCGTCGCCCTGGATCTGGGATTTGACGCCCTTCGGGCCCTCATCGCGGATCAGCTTGTTGATCTTCTTGGCCAGGTCCTGCTCGATGCCTTCCTTGATGGAGGCTTCGAGGCGGAATTCCTTGCCGGAGGGGTAAGGCTCGCCGGTGTCCAGGGACTTCAGGGAGATGCCGCGGCGGATCAGCTTGGACTGGAGGACGTCCAGCACGGCCAGGACGCGTTCCTCCGAGTTCGCCTTCATCAGGATCTTCTCGCCGCTGAATTCGACCTCGGCGCCGACGCCCTTGAAGTCGTAGCGCTGGACCAGTTCCTTCTGGGCCTGGTTCAGCGCGTTGGCCACTTCCTGCTTGTCCACTTTGCTTACGACGTCGAACGTTGACTCGCCTGCCATGATTCTCCTTGTGCCGGTGGTTGCCCTGACAATGGCTCTGCAGGGCGTGGATCTCTGCATTCCAGCCTAATACGGATCGCCCGCCTGTGGCGCTGGTGCGGGAGCGGCGCTGTTGTGGATTCGGCGCTGTTCGTGATTCACAGTTCTCTCATAGCGGACGCACTGCGGGAACGAAGCCGGGCAGGCGAGAGTTGAACGAGTTGGAAACAGGTCGAAGGGAAAGCCATGCAACACAAAGCCGTCCGTTACGTCACCCGAACCACCGCCGCAGCTGCGGGCGCTGTCGCCACTGCTGCCACATCAGTCGCCGCTGCAGCCCTGGCAGGCTCTATTATTTTCAGCCCGGTCCCGGATGCCTCGGCCCGCATGGAGGGTGTGAGCGAGGACCTGCTGCGGGCGGTCCAGCTGAACCAGATCACCGAGGAGCAGGCCGTGAAGTTCGAGGCGCGGCTGGCCGGGCGGATTCTCGGCGACGCCTGAGCCGCCGGTTTTCCGCGGAATTGCGGGGCCTCTGACGGCATTTCCAGGGGTCTGCAGCCTCGATTCGATGTTTCGGCAGAAGTTCTGTAAAGTTGTCTTGCCCGCGGTTACTGGAAGCGGAACGGCCCGGAAATGGACGTTCTGAACACTGCAGCCGGGGGTGATCTTCTTTTGAAGTTCGGCAGATTACCCGAGCGGCCAAAGGGGGCTGACTGTAAATCAGCTGGCAACGCCTACGGGGGTTCGAATCCCTCATCTGCCACCCAAGGAAAAGCCTCCGGAACCACCAGGTTCCGGAGGCCTTTTTGTGCCCGAAAGCCAGAGGCCCCTGCAGCCTGGCACGTCCGCAGCTTCCGTCGGGCTTCGGGTTTTCCCCGCCGTATGGTCTGTTCCCCGCGGCGTTACACGGGGATTTGACCACGAAGAGGGGAAAAGCAGCGTCGGAAGTCAGCCAAGAAACCGTCGTCGACAGCAGCGTTGCCCCCGGCGTAGGCTGGCAGCATCGGCGCATGTGACCCCGATGCCCTGCGTCGATACATCAATCGATGAAGGAGAACCATGAGCGTTGTACGTGAATTTATGACCACGGATGCACAGTGTATTAAGGAGCATCAGTCCCTCGCAGATGCCGCTCGGATGATGTTGGATCTGGATTGTGGATCGCTGCCGATCTGCGGCGATGACGGCAAGTTGAAGGGCATGATCACCGACCGCGACATCGTACTCAGGTGCGTTGCGGCCGATCGTGATCCCCGCGAGATGTTGGCCAGCGAGCTAGCCACCGGCAAGCCCTACTGGGTGGACGCCGATGCCAGCGTTGACGCAGCCATCGAAATCATGGAGAGGCACCAGGTCCGGCGCCTCCCGGTTATCGTCGACCACAAGATGGTCGGCATCATCAGCCAGGGCGATATTGCGCGCAACTACACCGAGGAGCGCGTGGGCGAACTGGTGGAGCACATTTCCGAACGCCACCCGATGTCTGCATAGTCTGACTAATTCCCGCATGGCCTTGTTCGCGGCTCCTTGCCTTGAAGGTTCGGAACCGCGAACAAGCTTTGGAAACCCTGGACCGCGAAACCCGGCCGGACCAGAGCCTAGTTCAGGGCGATCAGCAGCATCTGGTTGGTCCCCGGGATGCACGTCTGCAGGATGGCCCGAGGGAATCCGCCGAATACCGCGATGACATCGTTGGTGGTTCCCGGGTTGGGGACCTGGCCCCGGGCGGTCGCCGTGTATGTCCCGTAGCCCGGAATGCTGACGGTCTCGCCCACGCCGATGCCGGAGAAGCGCGCCCACCCGCCGCAGAAGTCGTGCTCCGTGATGAACAGCGAGTAGCCGTCGTTGGGTGTGAAGTGGATCGGCCCGATGCACGCGTCCACCATGGCCTGTCCGCCAGCCCCCGCGACATAGATGGTGCGGACAGCGGGCGCGGCCTGGACCGGCGCCGGGGCGGGGATGTAGGCCGGCGAAGCAGCAGCGGGTGCCGCCGCAACCGCGGCCGGTGCCGGGGCGGAAACCTCGACGGCGGGCCCCGTCAGCTTCAGCGTCTGGCCCGGGACGATGATGCTGTAGACGCCCAGCCCGTTGGCGGCCAGCATCGCGTTCGTGTCAACGCCGTACCGGCCCGCGATCCCACCCACCGTGTCGCCGGGGACAACCGTGTAGAGGTTGGGGTCGCCGGCAGGTGCCGGAGCAGGTTCGGGCGCTGGCGGTGGTGGAGGAGCCTCGGCAGGCGCCGGAGGCACCGCTGCTTCTGCGACTTCCGGCTGCGCATTGCCAACTCCCGCACTGCCAAACTCAACGGACCCAACATAGGGCGCATCCAACGGCACCGCGGCCAAAGGCCGGGCAACGCGCACAACTGGGGACGCCGCCGTCGTGATGGCCTCCGGTGGCGCGGATATCTCTGCCGTGGGGACGGGGCCGGCCAACGCGCCGACTCCGAAGGCGGAAATCACGGCGGCGGTGGCCATGCCGGCCCACAGCTTGTTGCTGATCGGCCGGTGCACCGGTGACAGGAGGTCGGCCCGCGGGACATCGGTTTCGAAATTTCGGCGGGGTGGTTTGGGAATAGGTGCGGTCAACTGGTACATGGGTGGCCCATCGCAGGTCGGTCCGGCAACAGGGCGGCAGTGGGCCGCAAGTTCCAATGCAGGACGGATCGAGGAGTGATGCGCTTGCGCGGTGCCGGTCTATGACGGAACCGCGCACGGAAAGCGCGCATGATGGGAGCGCCCGCATACCCAGAAGATACGGATGCCCCGCTATGTAGCGGCATCATCCACCCCAGCTCGGAGGATGCGCCGGCAACTTTGTTTGGCCCTAGGAATTTCGAGTCTAGGAAGCTGCGCCAGGCACTGCACGAGTAGGCGTTACCTGAGTTTTTCCGCCGAATACTTGGCCCCGCGGCGGCGACTACTCGGTGTCCAGCCGCCTGCCCCGCTGGACATTTCTACCGGGACATTCCTACAACGAGGGGCGGTCCCTGAGCTCGGCCACTTCGCGCCGCAGCGCAGCGATCTCCGTGACCAGGCCGGTCAGTTCTGCCCGCAAAGGTTCCTCTATGGACTCCGCGGCAGCTTCCGTGGACTCCTCAACGCGCTGGACCAGCCAGGAAGCGATGGATGCGGTGACCACACCCAGCACGGCGATGCCGCTCATCATGAGGGCCGCGGCAACCATCCGGCCGATCGGCGTCACGGGGTACATATCGCCGTACCCAACGGTGGTGATGGTGGTGATGGCCCACCACAGGGCGTCGCCGAACGTCAGGATCTTGGCGTCCGGGGCCGACTGTTCAACGTCGAGCACCGCCAGCGCGCCCACGAATACCAGGAGCACCGCTGACCCGGCCACGTACGTGACCACCCGGCCCCTGAGGGTTTCGCCGATGGTCCTGTGCAGAACCGACAGCAGCGTGACCAGCCGGAGCAGGCGCAGGGGCCGGAAGAATGGCAGGGCCACGATCAGGAGTTCGTGCAGGTTCCAGAGGAACCAGCGGCGGCGCTCTCTGGCCAGCCACAGGTTCGCGGCGTAATCCAGGGCGAAGATACCCCACGTCAGCCACATCACCGACTCAAGCCATTCCGCGCCGCTGCCGTCGACGCGGCCAATCACCTGCCACGCATAGGCCGCCAGGAACACCAGTGCCGTCCCCATCAGCGGCCACTCGGCGAGGTCCCGGTAGCGTTGTTGCGTCATGCGCCACATCCTACGCGGGAGCGCACAGGAGTCAGGCTTGCCAGTAAGTTACTGATGGGTAACATTGGAGCATGCACCTGCTTCTGCGAACCCTCCTGATGCTGTTCACGTCCGCCCGCCGCTCCACACTGACAATCTGGGACGCGTCGTCCCTGCCGCTGCGCGTCCTTCCCACCGACATCGACATCGCCATGCACGTTAACAACGGCATGTACTTTTCCCTCATGGACCTGGGCCGGTTCGACCTCATGGTCCGCAGCGGCGTATGGAAGACAATGCGCCGGCGCAGCTGGAGCCCTGTGGCGGCGGGGGAGACCATCGCCTTCCGGAAGTCGCTGCAGCTGTGGCAGCAGTACACCATCGAAACAAAGATCATCGGCCTGGATGCCAAAGCCATCTACTTTGAGCAGCGCATGGTGTCCGACGGCGAGATTTACGCGCGTGCCTACATCGCCACCCGCCTGGTCAACAAGGGCAGGCCAGTCAGCCAGGAGGAGATCCTGCGCGAGTTCGGCCAGCCCCCGGCGGACCTGGTGCTGCCCGAGTGGATCCACGAATGGCGGGAGACCAACGCCCTGCCCGGTAGCCGGACGCCGGCGCCGCACGTTTGGGACAGCCTCACCCGGGAACGCAAGGCCTGAGCGCCGGTCACCCGGAAGCTACGCGCCGACGTCGCGCCTGTTCACGGCGAACGCGGCCACGGCCACCAGCGCAGCCGAAATTCCCCAGAGCCACCCTGCCGCGGCCCAGTCCGCGCCGTTGGCCACCGGCGAATTCCCGTAAGCCCAGTGGTAGGGGCTCAGGTCCAGCAGCCATTCGACGTCCGCGCTCTGCCGGCCGACGGCGTTGAAGACGTAACCAAGAACGCCGACGGCGGCGCCCGCGGCCAGCCCGTACGTCCGCCTTCCGGACACTGCCCCGGCGCATAATGCGGCCATACCGCTCAGCAGGGCCAGCCCGGCAAACAGCACTGCTGCGCCGAAGAGGTTCTCGGGCCGGATATTCAGCTGGGCAGAATCATTGAGCAGCCGGACCAGCACAAAAACGAAGGCCGCGAGCAGCACTACCCGCAGGAACAGGGACAGCGCTCGTTCCAGCACCACCTGGACGCGGGTCACCCCGTGCGCGAGGGTCAGTTCCAGCTGGCCCGATTCCTCGTCCCCGCCCACCGCGGCGGCGCCCCACCCCACCGAAGCGATGGTCATCAGCAGGAACCCGATCAGCCCGAACAGCGTGGCCTGGGTGTACCCGGGACCGGTGGCGATCTGGTCGTAGTTCAGCGCCTTGGTCATCTCGGCCGGGAGGGCGTCGATCATGTCCTGCATCTGCGCGCTCCCGCCGATGGACGGGTACAGCGGCAGATAGAGGAACGTGGCGGCGGCCAGGCCCGCGGCCCACGCCACGGTGGAGCGCCAGGAATCAAAGAAGGCCCGGCGGAACAGCGGCAGGGTGGTGCTCATCGGGCGGCCTCCGCCGTGCCGGGCAATGCCGGGTCCGTGGCTGCGGGAGTTGAGTACATCTTGAGCACCGACTCCTCAAGATCCGGTTCCTCCAGCACCAGGTCCGTCAGCTCCA
The DNA here is from genome assembly GCF_006517235.1 of Pseudarthrobacter sp. NIBRBAC000502772. Classification (NCBI taxonomy): domain Bacteria; kingdom Bacillati; phylum Actinomycetota; class Actinomycetes; order Micrococcales; family Micrococcaceae; genus Pseudarthrobacter; species Pseudarthrobacter sp. NIBRBAC000502772. The sequence goes on along the minus strand of NZ_CP041188.1, from coordinate 4,032,127 downwards.
GGGTGCCCAGGGCCCTGACCAGCGGCTGGATGGCCCCCTCCACGGTCGCCGAAAAGGTGATGCTGCCGCCGGACTCCAGCACCTCAACGTGCCCGACGCCGGGCACCCCACCCAGCAGCGCGCCGGCGTCGTGCGCTGTTATTCCGTTCGCGGTGAACCGGACCCGGCGCACCGCACCTTCCCGAAGCCCGCTCACGGACTCGACGGCGATGATCCGTCCTTCCCGGAGGATCGCCACGGTGTCAGCGGTCTGCTGGACCTCGCTGAGGACGTGGGAGCTGAGGAAGATGGTCTGGCCGCGGTGCTGCGCCTCGCGGACCATCGCGTGGAATTCCTGCTGGACCAGCGGATCGAGGCCGCTGGTGGGTTCGTCAAGAACCAGGAGCTCGGGGTCGTGCATAAACGCCTGGACCAGCCCGAGCTTCTGCTTGTTGCCCTTGGACAGTTTGCGCGTGTGGCGGTCCAGGTCCAGCCCCAGCCGTTCGGCAAGGCCATCGATCCTGCCCGGGGCCACCGGACCGCTGATGGCCTGGTAGTGGGCCAGGAGCGTCCGGCCCGTGACACGGCCCTCGAGGAACAGCTCGCCAGGAAGGTAACCGATCCGCCGGCGGAGCTCCGGGCCGCCCGCCCGGGGGTCCTTGCCCAGGACCCTGACCTCCCCCGACGTGGGGCGGATGATGTCCAGCAGGCAGCGCATGGTGGTGGTCTTGCCCGCGCCGTTCGGGCCGATCACGCCGAACACGGAGCCCGCTTCGACGCTGAAATCCACCCCGTGGAGCACCTCGCGCCGGCCGAACTTCTTGGTGAGGGACCGGGTGGAAATAGCCTGGGCCATGAACCCTCCTGTGTGCGGCAGTCAGCGGCTGATGACCCCAAGGGTAGGCCTCGCCGTGCCCGGTGTACACGGCCCCGTACCGGATATTCCCGATGACGCGGGGAGCGAACAGGACGCCCCCGGCTGGGACATCGGCCTGTGCCTCGCGTACCGTTGAAGGCATGGCAACCGTAGACATCACAGGTGAACAGTTCGCAACGACCATCGAAGGCAACGACATTGTCCTGGTGGACTTCTGGGCTGAATGGTGCGGTCCCTGCAAGCAGTTCGGGCCCACGTACAGCGCCGTGTCGGAGAAGCATTCCGACGTCCTGTTCACGAAGGTGGACACCGAAGCCCAGCAGCAGCTCGCCGCCGAGGCCGGCATCACGTCCATCCCCACCCTGATGGCCTTCCGCGAAAAAGTCCTGGTCTTCTCCCAGCCCGGCGCCCTGAACGCCCAGCAGCTGGAGCAGGTTGTTGACGCCGTCAAGGCCCTGGACATGGACGAGGTCCACGCCCATGTGGCGCGCTCACAGGCGGAAGCCGCAGCAGCCGCGGAAAGCAACCCGGCCACCGCCGGAAAGACGTCGGGTCCTCAGGACGGATCGCAGATCCCCGAGGCTTAAGCGCCCCTGGTTCCTCTGTAAAAAACATCGACTGCTCCGTAAGGGCCCTTTTGAACGTTCAAAACGGCACTTACGGAGCAGTCGATGGTTAAGCGAGGGTTAGAGGCGGGCCAGCTGCACGGGTTCGGCCAGCAGCGCGCTCAGGGATTCGTTCAGGTCCTGGACTGCGGTGCCCTTGGAGTGCTTCGCCAGCAGTTCCTCGGATTCCCACTGTTCCGTGAGGACCAGCTTCTCTTCGGTAGCCTCGGTCAGCTCGTAGCGGATGCAGCCGGGTTCGTTCACCACCTCGTCGATGGCGATTTCCAGGGCGAGCTTCACACGGAAGAACTCGCCGTCGTTGGGGATGAACGTTGCCTGCAGGTCGATGGGTGCACTCATGGATTTCACAATACCGGGACTCGGGATGCACGCCCGCCCTGTTTACGCGCGGACACCCTCCTGTTGCGCTTTCATTGCCGGGGGCCAGACGGTAGCGTGCCAGCATGCGCGCTTACACAGCCGGGGACACTGACGTCCCGCTCCTTGAGGAAACCATCGGCCAGAACTTTGAACGGGTGGTGGCCCGGTTCCCCCTCCACGACGCACTGATCGAGGCCGCGCCGGTCCCGGGCGCTGATGCCCGCCGCTGGAGCTACACGAAAATGAACGACGACGTCGATCGCCTCGCGCGTGCGCTCCTCGCCTCGGGGGTGGCCAAAGGGGACCGGGTGGGCATCTGGAGCCCGAACTGCGCTGAGTGGACGCTGCTGCAGTACGCCACGGCCAAAGCCGGTGCCATCCTGGTCAACGTGAACCCGGCCTACCGGAGCCACGAGCTGGAGTTTGTGGTGAAGCAGAACGGCATGCGGATGCTGGTGGCGGCACCGTCGGACCGGAACAGCGACTACGTGGGGATGGCGCGCCAGGCGCTCGCCGGCTGCCCGGACCTGCGGGAACTGGTGTTCCTGCCGGATTACGGCATGGACGGGCTCGACGCCGGGGATCCCCAAAGTGACGGGGAGCTGACGTACGCCGAGCTGCTCAAGCGGGCTGACGCCGTCGGCCATTCCTCCCTGAAGGCGCGGATGGCGGAGCTGGACCCGCACGATCCCATCAACCTGCAGTACACGTCCGGGACCACGGGCTTCCCCAAGGGCGCAACGCTGACGCACCACAACATCCTGAACAACGGCTACTCCATCGGTGAGCTGCTGGGCTACACCGAGCACGACCGGGTGGTGATTCCGGTCCCGTTCTACCACTGCTTCGGGATGGTGATCGGCAACCTGGCAGCCCTCAGCCACGGTGCGGCCACTATCATCCCCGGGCGCGGCTTCACGCCGGCGGCCGCGCTGGAGGCGGTCCAGGACTTCGGCGGGACATCGCTGTACGGCGTGCCAACCATGTTCATCGCGGAGCTGGCGCTGCCGGACTTTTCCTCCTACGACCTGGCAACGCTCCGCACCGGCGTCATGGCGGGATCGGTGTGCCCCATTGATGTGATGAACCGGGTGATCTCGGAGATGCACATGGTGGATGTGGCCATCTGCTACGGCATGACCGAGACCTCCCCGGTGTCCACCATGACCCGGCACGGTGACACGCTGCAGCATCGCACCGAGACCGTGGGCCGCACCATGCCGAGGCTGGAAAACCAGATCGTGGACCCCGGCACCGGCGAGGTGCTGGAGCGCGGCGAGATCGGCGAGCTGTGCACCCGGGGCTACGCCGTCATGGCCGGGTACTGGGACCAGCCGGAGAAGACGGCGGAGGCCATCGACGCCGACCGCTGGATGCACACCGGCGACCTCGCCCGGATTGATGACGAGGGCTACGTGGTGATCGAAGGCCGCATCAAGGACCTGGTGATCCGCGGCGGCGAGAACATCTACCCGCGTGAGATCGAGGAGTTCCTGTACAGCCACCCGTCCATCCAGGACGTGCAGGTGATCGGGGTGCCCGATGCCAAGTACGGCGAGGAACTCATGGCCTGCATCATCCTCACGCCCGGCGCGGAACCGCTGGACGCGGCCGCCGTCGCCGACTTCTGCCGCGGGAAACTGGCGCACTACAAGATCCCCCGCTACGTGGACGTCCGCGAAAGTTTCCCCATGACCGTTTCCGGGAAGATCCGCAAGGTGGAGATGCGCGAGGAAGCCGTGGCCCGCCTGGGGCTCTGACAGCAAAGCGGGTCACACCATCGGGGGCTCAAGTGTCCGCTCGCGCTGTATGTGACCGGTGTTAGCGTGAACGGACACCTGAGGCCCGAGGCTTCGAGCTCAGGTTGTCGGAGTCACCCCAAGCTGCGCCATGAGGCCGGCTACATCGTAGTAGCGGCTTTCCTCCGTGACTTCCCCGTCAGTATTGAATTTCGAGAAGACGGCCGCGTTATTGATGAAGGACTTTCCGGTGGCGGGAATCTCGCCGCCGGGCAATGCCAACGGTCCCTGGTGCGTTCCGCGCAGAGTGTACTCGGCTGCGAACGTCTCGCCATCCTGGAGCACGGGCCCCACGGTGAGACTGACATCCGGGAAAGCCCGCAGGAGATCCACCACGTCCTGCTCAATAGCATCCCGCCCCTTCAGCGGCTGCGGGTAGCTCGGGTCGTGGACAACCGCGTCCGCGGCATAGGCTGCCGCAAAGGCCTTCGCATCGTGAGAGTTAAGGGCTTCTACTGACTTGGCAATTGCGTCCGCGCTCATCGTTTGCTCCTTGATTGGTCCTGTGGTCCGCTGTTTGGGACAATTCCAGACTGCCCGGCTTCAAGGACGGGCGGATCGGTCAACTGACCCATTTTGTGGCCGATGCCGGCAGCGCCCATCAGGCGGATTCGGTTCGGCCGCGCCCGAAGTTCCGTCCTAGGGAACGGCAGTGTGAAGTGCTGTAATTGAAGCGTGACGCTGGAGGAAGTGACAGCGAGGGGCTACGCGGCACTGGAAGCGGGGCGGTGGGCGGATGCGCGCGCCGCCTTTGAGGAGGTCCTCTCAGGCACCGGATCGTCGGCCACGCTCGCGGGCTTGGGCGACGCCCTCTTTTTCCTCGGTGAGCTCAGTGAAAGCGTCCGCTGCCGTGAGCGCGCCTACGCCGCCAGCCGCCGCGCGGGCAATGTTCCGGAGGCCATCGACTCCGCCGTATGGCTGTGCCTCGTCTATGGAATGTCCCTCGGCAACGAGGCGGCGGCGCGGGGCTGGCTTGCCCGTGCGGAGAGCATGGCCGGACCCGACGACGGACTGTCCCTTGCGTGGGTTGATTATTGTGCGGCGCTGCTGGCTACGGATGCCCATCGCTGCCGCGACCTGATCGACAGAGCGCTGGCCGCGTCGCATGAGTTGGGCGACCCGGACCTGGCAGTCTGTGCGCTTGCGGAGCGCGGGGTCGTCCTGGTCAAGGGTGGAGACGTCCAGGCCGGGCTTCGCTGTGTGGATGAGGCCATGGCCAGCGCCCTGGGTGGCGACGGAACGACGTTCTATACGGTGGTCATGGCGAGCTGCTCGATGCTGACGGTCTGCGACCTGCTCAGCGACCTCGGGCGGGCTACCCAGTGGTCGCTGGCTGCGGATGACTACATGAGGACCTACGGCTGTCCATACCTTTACGCCCAGTGCCGCATGGTCCACGGGCGGGTGCTCCTGCTGACGGGTCATTGGGCCGAAGCCGAGGACGAGCTGCGGCATGCGGCGGCGAGTACGAAGGACGTCTTCCCCGGTATGTACCACAGGGCCATCGCGAGCCTCGCCGAACTCCGCGTGCGCCAAGGGCATTTCGACGAGGCAAAGGCCTTGATCGAGAGGATCGGCGCTCCGGTCGAGACCAGCCTGGTGGCGGCGGGCCTGGCCCTCGGAAGCAACGAACCGGTGGCGGCCGTGGCACTGGCCGAGCGTTGGCTTCGTTCGGAAAATGAGGGTACCGGCGACGTCGTTCCGACATTGCACGCCGGCGGGCACCGGACCTCTCTGGAAACAGCGAGCGCACGCAGCCTGCTGGTGCAGGCACAGCTGGCAGCAGGCAATCCTGCCGCTGCTGCAGTGGCCGCCGAGCACCTTGGCGACCTTGACGCCAGCGCCGGAGGAGTATGCCTGGTGTCCGCGCATGCCGCTCTGGCTAGGGGCCGGGTTGCAGCCGCCGAGGGCCGGCTGGAGCCTGCCACGTTGTATTTTGAGGACGCCCTCAAGTGGTTCGGGCACTTGGACCTTCCGCTGGAAGCCGCGCGCACACGACTGGAACTTGCGCGTGTTTTAGCCCAAGTCCAGCCCACACTCGCTATCTCCGAAGCCCGCGCTGCCCTGTCAGCGATGGACAGGCTGGGGGCGTCCCATGATGCCGATACGGCAGCGGCACTGCTGCGATCGTGGGGCGCCGGGGGCCGGTCCGTTCCCCGCGAGGCAGGTATTCTCACCCGGCGTGAGCATGAAATTCTGGGGCTGCTGGTTGAGGGCTATTCAAATCCTGAAATTGCGGGGCAGCTGTTTATCAGCAGCAAAACGGTGGCCCACCATGTGAGCAGTGTGCTGGAGAAGCTGGGCCTTCGCAACCGTGCTGAAGCCGCTGCTTACGCCGCCCGCCTGGGCTCTAATTGATGTTGCGGTTGATGGCCCGCACACCCACTACAAGCCCGACGGCGGCCGTCGCCGATGCGGCGAGGAGGCCCAGGAGCGTGTCGGTCCCGACGCTGCCGGAGAACAGCTCCCGTTCGGCGTTGACCAGGTAAGTCAGGGGGTTGAAGAGGCTGGCGGTCTTCATCCAGTCCGGCCCTGCCTCGATGGGCAGCATGATGCCGGACAGGATCATCAGCGGGAAGAGCAGCGTCTGCTGCACACCCCAGAAGATCCACTCCTTGTTCTGCGATACCAGCGCCAGCGCGTAGGAGAGGGCGCCGAGCCCGATCCCGAAGATCCCCAGGATGACCAGGCCGAACAGCACGTGCAGCGGATAGAAGACAAAGCCGAACGGGATGCAGACCAGGGCGATCAGCAGGCCCTGCACCACCAGCGGCGCCCATTCCTTCAGCGCCCGCCCGATCATCAGCGACGAGCGGGACAGCGGCGTGGCCAGGATGCGCTCATAAGAACCGGTCATGAGCTCGTACTGCAGGTTGGAGCCCGTCATGGACGTGCCGAACAGGGCAATCATGACCACGACGCCGGGCAGGAACCACTGCAGCGTGGACTGGCCGCCGAATGCGGGTGCCCCCACGGCCGCGCCGAGCAACGGGCCGAAGAGACCCAGGAATACAAGCGGCTGGAGCAGCGAGAAGATCAGCGAGAACGGGTCACGCAGCGGCAGCAGCATCTCGCGCCAGAAGACGAACCTGGTGTCATGCAGGATCTGGACCAGGCCTGGCTTTTCCAGGACCTCGGTGCTTTGCACAGCCATCAGCGGTTTGCTCCTTCCCGCAGATTGCGGCCGGTCAGCTCCAGGAATACATCGTCCAGGGTGGGCGGTTTCAGCTCCAGGGACTGGGCGGGAGCACCGGCGTCGTTCATTTCTTGCAGCAGCGCCGGTGCCAGCCGGGCGCCTTCGGTGAGCCGGAGGCGGAAGCGGACCACGCCGTCGTACGAGTTTTCGTTGACCTCACCGCCCGCAGCGGCCCGGCCCAGCAGCCCGCGCACGCCCGCGGCGGACTCCGCCGCCACCTCGACGGCGAGCAGGTCGCCGGCCAGGTTGGCCTTCAGCCGGGCAGCTGTGTCATCGGCGATGATCTGGCCGTGGTCAATCACGATCACGCGCTCGGACATCAAATCGGCCTCGTCCATATAATGCGTGGTGAGGACGATGGTGGTGCCGTGCTCGGCGCGCAACCGCATGATGTGGTCCCACAGGTTGGCCCGGTTCTGCGGGTCCATGCCGGTGGACGGTTCATCCAGGAACAGCAGCCGCGGGGAGTGCATCAGCCCCAGCGCCACGTCCATCCGCCGCCGCTGCCCGCCGGACAGCTTGACCACGGTGCGTTTGGCGAGGTCGGCCAGGTCCATGGAGATCAGGAGCTCGTGTGCCCGGGCAGCGGCATCCGTGGAGTTCATACCGTAGAAGCGGCCCTGCATGATCAGTTCGTCGATGACCCGGAAGCTGTGCCCGCCGCCGTTGCCCTGGCCGATGTAGCCGATCCGGGCGCGTACGCCGGCCGGGTCCGCTGTGACGTCCACACCCGCGACGGTTGCCGTGCCCGACGTGGGCCGGAGCAGGGTGGTGAGCATGCGCAGGGTGGTGGATTTGCCCGCACCGTTCGGGCCAAGGAACGCCACAAGCTCGCCCGGGGCAACATCGATGTCGACCCCCTTGACGGCTTCTACCGTTTCCTTCTTGACGGTGAATGTCTTGGTTAGCTTGTCAGTGTGGATCATGGCTGACTCCCAGAGAATTCGGAATTCCGGGGCTCTGGTGCGGGCTCCATGGCGCCACGCTATACCCATCCGCGGCCCGAGTCCACGGCGGAACCGTCAGTGCCGGCGGTGGTCCTGGATGGTCATGCGCGGCCCGAACGTCGGTTTGCGGAAGCCGCTCAGGCCGATCATCCGGACCACACGCTGCCGGTGCCCCGTCCACGGCTCAAGCAAGGCCAGCATGCCGGCGTCGTCCGTCCGGCGGCCGGTGAGGGCGGCGCCCACATAGGCGGCGAGGTGGTAGTCGCCCACCGCAATGGAGTCCGGGCAGCCGTGCGTCCGCTGCACCACTTCGGCCGCGGTCCACACCCCGATACCGGGAATCACCTGCAGCTTTGCTGCCGCCTCCGCGGACGGAAGGGCGGCCAGCCGTTCAAGCGCGACGGCGGATCGCAGCGCCCGCATGACGGTCGCCGAACGCTGGGGTCCTACGCCGGCCTGGTGCCATTCCCACGAGGGGATGCGCAGCCACTGCTCAGGCGTGGGCTGGAGGCGGAGCCCTTCCGGCGCCGCGCTTCCTGCCGCCGGAGCCGGCGAGCCGAACCGGTACATCAGGTACCGGTAGCCGCGGCGGGCCTCAATGACGGTGACCTTCTGCTCAAGGATGGTGGGCACGAGGCAATCAACCACCCGCCCGGTGGAGGGCAGCCGGACAGCCAGGTTCCGGCGTCGGGCATCACGGACCATCCGGGGGAGCGTGGCGTGGAAATCCGGTTCGTCAAACGCCGACCAATCGTCCTCAGCGCCCAGGAGCCGGGGCACGCCGGCGAGTCCGGCGGCGGAACCCGGACCCCAGGCCTGGGCGTCAACAGCCCCATCCGCAGCCGCGGTGAGGCGCAGCGTGACCGGGCCGTCCGGCGTCGTAAACGCCATCCATAACCCGTCCGGCCGGAACGAAAACGACGGATCTCCGGTACCCCGCAGGAGCGTTCCCAGCGTCTGGTGCAGGCTGTACGGGCCGTCCGGATGCCACCGCAGGGACGCATCCGCGGCGGCGGCAAGCCGGGCCGGAGCGTCAAGGATGGTCATGTATTCATGGTCCCACGATGGGCTGGCAACGCAGCTTCCGGAGCCCCTTTCAGGCCGAAGATGCCAGGACTAGACTCCAACGTGTGGCGCGGGGAGTCCGCGTCTTCCCCTCGCATTCAAAGGAGCATGCTGTGGCTGGAGTTGTGCATTTCGAGATCCCCTCCGACGACAAGGAACGCGCCAACACCTTTTACCAAAGTGCGTTTGGCTGGACCCTGACCCCCATGCAGGAGATGGACTACACCATCGCCATCACCACGCCGTCGGACGAACAGACAGGCATGCCAAGCGCGCCAGGGGCCATCAACGGGGCCCTGTTCCCCCGCACGGACAACCTCAAGACCCCCATCATCACCATCGATGTGGAGGACGTGGACGCCGCGCTGGCGCAGGTCGAATCCGCTGGAGGTACTGTCGCCCAGGCAAAGGACGCCGTTCCCGGCATGGGCTATTACGCCTACTTCAAGGACACCGAGGGCAACACCCTGGGCCTCTGGCACACAGATTCCTCGGCAGGGAGCTGAGCCCCGGGCAGGACCTGTGGCGGCAGGCGGTAACTTTGTACCTATGAAGTACGCGCAGTCCGTCCTGGACCTCATCGGAAACACGCCGCTCATCAAGCTCAACCACGTGACGGAAGGCCTCAAAGCCACAGTCCTGGTCAAGCTGGAATACATCAATCCCGGCGGTTCCATCAAGGACCGCATCGCGGTGAAAATGATCGAAGAGGCCGAACGGACCGGCAAACTCCTGCCCGGAGGGACCATCGTTGAGCCGACGTCGGGCAACACCGGCGTGGGTCTGGCGCTCGTGGCCCAGCAAAAAGGCTACAAATGCATCTTCGTCGTGCCGGACAAGGTGGGTGAGGACAAGCGCGCGGTGCTTCAGGCTTACGGCGCCGAAGTGGTGGTCACCCCCACGTCCGTGGCCCCGGACAGCCCGCAGAGCTACTACAGCGTCTCGGACCGACTGGTCACGGAAATTCCGGGCGCCTACAAGCCGGACCAGTTCTCCAACCCGGCCGCCCCCGGCAGCCACTACGAGACCACGGGGCCGGAAATCTGGCGGGACACGGACGGCACGGTGACGCACTGCGTGATCGGCGCCGGCACCGGCGGCACCATCACCGGCACCGGCCGCTTCCTCAAGGAGATCTCGGCGGACCGTCCGGAGGCCGACGGCGGCCGGGTCAGGATCATCGGGGCTGACCCCGAAGGCTCGGTCTACTCCGGCGGCACCGGGCGCCCGTACTTCGTCGAGGGCGTGGGCGAGGACATGTGGCCGGCGAACTACGACAAATCCGTCCCGGACGACGTCATCGCCGTCACCGACGCCGATTCCTTCGCCATGACGCGGCGGCTGGCCCGCGAGGAAGGGCTGCTGGTGGGCGGCTCGTCCGGCATGGCGGTGGTGGCTGCGCTGCAGACCGCCCGCGACCTCCCGGAAAGCGCCGTGGTGGTGGTCATCCTCCCGGACTCCGGCCGCGGCTACCTGGCCAAGATCTTCAACGACCAGTGGATGCGTTCCTACGGCTTCCTCTCCGGCGGCGAGGAGACGTCAGTGGGCGAGGTCATCAAGTCCAAGACCGGCGAGCTGCCGGACCTGGTCCACATCCACCCCAACGAGACCGTCCGCGACGTCATCAACATCATGAACGAGTTCGGTGTCAGCCACATCCCGGTCCTCTCGCAGGAACCGCCGGTGGTGATGGGCGAGGTCCTCGGCGCCGTGGATGAGCGCAGCCTGACCTCCAAGCTGTTCCGCGGCGAGGCCAAGCTGACGGACAAGATCTCAGAGCACATGGGCCCCCGCCTGCCGGTCATCGGCTCGCTGGAAACCATCTCCGCAGCCCGCGAACTGCTCTCCGACGTGGACACCGTGATGGTGACATTCGTCGGCGCCCCCGTGGGAATCCTCACCCGCCACGACCTCCTCGCCTACCTCAGCAACTAGCTAAAGGAACTCCATGTCTGTTTCTGAAAACCAGGGTTTCAACACGCGCGCCGTCCACGCCGGCCAGGCCTTCGAGCCCCGCACCGGCGCCGTGGTCCCGCCGGTGCACTTCAGCTCCACGTACGCCCAGGACGGCATCGGCGGGCTCCGCGACGGCTACGAATACGGCCGTGGCACCAACCCCACGCGCGACGCCCTGCAGGAGCAGCTCGCGGCGCTCGAGGGCGGAAGCCACGCGTACTCCTTCAGCTCGGGCCTCGCGGCGGAGGACTCCCTCATTCGGGCGCTGACCCGGCCGGGCGACCACATTGTGCTCGGCAACGACGCGTACGGCGGCACGTACCGGCTGATCAACGGCGTGCTCGGCGACTGGGGGATCGGGAACACCCCCGTGGACATGGCGGACCTGGACGCGGTGCGCAAAGCCGTGGCCGCGAACAAGACCCGCTTCGTCTGGGTGGAGACCCCCTCCAACCCGCTGATGAAGGTCACCGACATCGAGGCGCTCGCCGCAATAGCGCACGACGCCGGGGCCCTCCTCGTGGTGGACAACACCTTCGCGTCGCCCTACCTGCAGACCCCGCTCGCCCTGGGTGCCGACGTCGTGGTCCACTCCACCACCAAGTACATCGGCGGGCACTCCGACGTGGTGGGCGGCGCCATCGTGGTCAACGACGCGGACCTCGCGGAGAAGATCGGCTTTGTGCAGTTCGCGGTGGGTGCGGTGTCCGGCCCCATGGACGCTTTCCTCACCACCCGCGGCCTGAAGACACTCGGCGTGCGCATGGACCGGCACAGCGACAACGGCCAGGCCGTGGCCGAATGGCTGCTCGAGCGCCCCGAGGTGGAGGCCGTCCTGTACCCGGGCCTGCCGTCCCACCCCGGCCACGAGCTGGCGAAGAAGCAGATGAAGAAGTTCGGCGGCATGGTCTCCGTCCAGTTCAAGGGCGGCGAGGCGGCGGCCCGCACGGTCGCGGAAAACACGTCGGTGTTCACGCTGGCGGAATCCCTGGGCGGCATCGAATCGCTGATGAACTACCCGTCCGAGATGACCCACGCATCGGTCAAGGGCACGGAACTGGCGGTTCCCGTCAACCTGATCCGGCTGTCCTGCGGCATCGAGGACGTGGAAGACCTCATCGCCGACCTCGAGCGCGCCTTCACCTTCCTCAAGTAGCAGCGCCCCTCCAGTAGCACCGCGCTCGCCAGCCAAAGGCACTCTGGCTTTCTTCAAGAAAGTTAGCTAGGGTGCCTTTATGGTTCTCCGCTCCGACTGGTCCCAGCGCAACTGCAGCATGGCACGAGGTCTCGACATTTTGGGTGACCCCTGGAGCATGCTGGTGCTCCGCGAGGTCTTTTTCGGCAACGGGCGCTTCGACGCCATGAAGTCCCGGCTGGCCGTCGCGGATTCCGTGCTCACCAGGCGCCTGGCGGGTCTCGTGGAGTCGGGCTTGCTTGAGAAGAAGGCGTACGACGACGGCGGCCGCCCCCGCCAGGAGTACGTCCTGACTCCTAAGGGTGAGGACGCCCTCCCGGTCCTGAACGCCGTGGTCATGTGGGCGGAAAAGCACCTCCCGGCGCCGTCTGACCAGGCCCATATGTACGTCATCCATTCCGGCTGCGGCCAGCGGACCAGCTCCGCGGACACCTGCACCGGCTGCGGGGAACGGCTCACTGCCGCCAACACCAGCTGGCACAGCCTCACCCGGACGGACGCGCCCGTGCAGCTGGCCACGGCCGCATGAGTGCCACCGAAACCACGCGCCGCCGGCTGCACCCCGCCTGGATCGTCGCGGCCGTCGCCTTCCTGGCCCTCGTTGGCGCCGCCGGATTCCGGGCCGCCCCGGGTGTCCTCATGGTGCCGCTGCAGCAGGAGTTCGGCTGGTCCACCACCGTGCTGTCCGCAGCCGTCAGCATCAACCTGGTGCTGTTTGGCCTGACCGCCCCCTTCGCCGCTGCCCTGATGGAACGGTTCGGGATCCGGACCGTCACCGCCACCGCCCTGGTGATGATCGGCGCCGGCAGTGCGCTCACGGTCCTGGTCACCGAGTCCTGGCAGATCCTCCTGACCTGGGGCCTGCTGATCGGGCTGGGCACCGGCTCCATGGCGCTCGTCTTCGCCGCCACCATCGCCAACACCTGGTTCTCCAAGAGCCGGGGCCTGGTGATCGGCATCCTGACCGCCGGCAGCGCCGCGGGCCAGCTGGTCTTCCTGCCGTTCATCGCCATGCTGGCCCAGGATCCGGGCTGGCGGCAGGCCTCGCTGCTGATCGCCGCCGGCGCGCTGGCGGTGGTGCCGCTGGTGCTGAAGTTCCTCAAGAACTCACCGGCCGACGTCGGCGCCTTGCCTTACGGTGAAACGGCACCTGAGGAGGGAACGGCTGAGTCTGCCGCCGCCCCTGCCGTGGAAAGCGGGCGCAGCAGCAACGCCGCAGTGCGCGCCCTCCAGGTACTCAAGCGGGCCAGCAAAGTGCGGACATTCTGGGCGCTGGTGGCCGGTTTTGCGATCTGCGGGGCCACTACCAACGGGCTGATCGGCACCCACTTCATCCCCTCCGCCCACGACCACGGCATGCCCGAAACCACAGCGGCCGGGCTGCTCGCCGTCGTCGGGATCTTCGACATCCTGGGCACCATCGCGTCCGGCTGGCTGACCGACCGGTACAACCCCAAAATCCTGCTGGCCGTCTACTACCAGTTCCGGGGGATCGGCCTGCTCGTGCTGCCGCTGCTCCTGAGCGCCACCGTCCAGCCGAGCATGATCGTTTTTGTGGTGATCTACGGCCTGGACTGGGTGGCGACGGTACCGCCCACCGCGGCAATCTGCCGGAAAACGTTCGGCGCGGACGGCAGCGTGGTGTTCGGCTGGGTGTTCGCGGCCCACCAGCTGGGCGCGGCCGCCGCCGCCCTCGGCGCCGGTGCCATCCGGGACGCCACCGGCCAGTACACCTACGCCTGGTTCGGCGCGGCCGCCATGTGCACCATCGCCGCCGTGATCAGCGCGACCATCCGCAAGGACGCAGGCGCCAAGGAACCCGTCCCGGTCGGAGCTGCGTAGCTACCCGGCAGTCCCGATGCGCAGCGTCAGCGTGCGGGCCTCCGGACGAAGGGCGAAGTCCGGCCAGACGTCCGGGCCGCAGGCCCGTGAACCCAACCCATGTTGGGCGGCGTCCAGGTAGAGGTAGCTGTGCTCGCTCGGAGGCAACTCGTGGGGATGGGCTGCGGAGCTGATCTCCTGTGCCGTGTGACGGGCCAAAGTGAAACCGGGCCGGCGCCCGCGGGCATCCGCCACCGTCTCGATCCTCAGCCAGGGCGCCCCCTCATTGTTCAGGTCAAGTGAACGCACGGCGCTGCGGTGCCCGCTCTCCTGGGGTTTCGCGTACGTCACCGTGAGGTCGTCGATTGCTGCTGAATACCGCCCAATCAGGGCCGCGTGCATGCTGTCCGGATACGATTCGCGGGGCCCGGCACCGAACCACGACGCGCCATCCACGGAGCCGGGCAAATCGAACCTGACGCCGATGCGTGGCCAGATCATGTTCCAGCCAGCGCTGGGGACGATGTCCAGGCGAAGCCAAAGCTCCCCATCCGCGAGCTGCCACTGCTCTTCGACCGTCACGGAGTCGGCGCTGTCCGCCGGCGCATACCGCGTCCGGACCACTACGGATTCGTCGTTCGCAACGATCTTTTCCACGCGGGCGGTCAGGCGGTCCAGGCCTGCTTTGCGCCAGACAGCGGCCGACGGCGGGGCCAGTACGCCGTTTCCGTTGTTCTGCCACGGGTCGCCAAGATCGTAACTGCCGTGGCCTGCTCCTTCGTCGTTGTCCGTCGGTGCGCGCCAGAGCTCCAAACGGGGACCGGCCACAGACAAACCGCCCAGCGACACGAGCCGGCCCTCCTCGAAGACCGCGGGTCCGAGGTTCAGTTTTCCGGTTCGCAAGGAACTTGCACCCGCAGGCCCGGCACTCAAGGAGCCGGTTCTGCCGACGGAAGCCGTGGGACGCGGCGCCTGAACTGGGGCCGCCGGCACCGAGAGATCCAGCTGGGCCGCTGAAATCACATGCCCGGCCGGAGCCCAGACGGTGTCCTTGCGGAGCACGGCTTCAACGGTGAGCCAGTTCTCACCTTTACCTGGGACGGCACCTGAGACGGCAAATTCCGGTAGCGCGAGGGTCACTGATTCGCCGGCCGCAAGCGCCTTGCCGGACGCGCCGGCGATTGCCAGTTCGCCTGAGTCGCTGCGGACCCCATCCACTTCGGTCCGCCACTGGAGCACGACGTCGGAGGCGTCCGCCGAGTGCCGCAGGTTGGCGACCGTGAAGAATCGCCGCGCACCGCCGTCGGACGCCGTTCCGGCGGGCACGTCGGTGCCGAAGCCCAAACGGATCGGCGCCACGATCTGCTTGTATTCGAACAGTCCCGGGCTCGGTGTCGAATCGGAGAGGACCATTCCGTCCATCACGAAGTTGCCGTCGTGGATGACCTCGTTGAAATCGCCGCCATAGGCGAAGAATTCGGTGCCGTCTGCCGTGTGTGTGCGGATGCCGTGGTCCCGCCATTCCCAGACGAACCCGCCGTGCAGCCGCGGGTAGCGGTCAACGAGGTCCTCATACTGGTCGATGGCGCCGGGGCCGTTGCCCATCGCGTGAACGTATTCGCACAGGATGAAGGGCTTGGTCCGTTGCCGGGCCGACTCGGCGGCGGAACAGCCGAGCAGCAGGGAGCCGGTGTCGTCGCGTCCGATCGCCTCGGTCTCGGGCACGGAGGAGTACATCCGCGAATAGACGTCCGTGTAGGCGCCGCTGTAATCACCCTCATAGTGCACGGGGCGTCCGGTGTCGCGGGCATGGGCCCACGCGGCCATGGCTGCCAAGTTGGCGCCCGTGCCGGCCTCGTTGCCGAGCGACCACATAACGATGGAGGGGTGGTTCTTGTCGCGCTCGATGGTGTGCTCGATGCGGTCCACAAAGGCTTCGCGCCAGGCGGGATCGTCGCTGGGATTGCCGGCCCATTGCTGGGCATGGAATCCGTGCGTTTCGAGGTCGCACTCGAGGACCACCCAGAACCCCATTTCATCGGCCAGGTCCAGCAACCGGGGATGGGGCGGATAGTGGCTGGTGCGGATCGCATTGACGTTGAACTGCTTCATAAGGGCCAGATCGGCGCGGGCAGATTCTTCGTCGAAGACGCGGCCCCGGTCGGGATGGGTCTCATGACGGTTCATGCCGTGGAACACCACGCGCCGGCCGTTGACCAGAAAGCGGTCGCCCACGATTTCCACCGTGCGGAAGCCCAGGCGGAGGGAGAGTGTTTCGGCAGCGCTGCTCACCGTTGCGTCATACAGCCGCGGGATCTCGGCAGACCAGGGTTCGACGGCGTCGATCGCCACCGGGGCAACGTCCGCCGCGGAGGTCCACGTGACGTCCACGCCCAGCTCCGGCAGGGACAGCGTCACCGGAAAGGCGTCACCGGTTGCCGTGATTTCAGGGTCAATGGTGCCGGCGCCGGAATCACCGGAGCCGCTGAACGAGGTGCGCAGCCAGACGTCGTCGATGCCGCCCGCCGGCCGAGCCTGGAGCGTCACGTCGCGGAAGATGCCCGGCAGCCACCACTGGTCCTGGTCTTCGAGATAGCTCGACGCCGACCACTGGTGCACGCGGACCGCCACCACATTCGTCCCTGGGCGCACCGCACCGGTTACGTCGAACTCCTGAGCCAGCCGGCTCCCGACGCCGACGCCGATAGGCACCCCGTTGACCCATACCTTGTACCGCGACTCGACGCCGTCGAACCTCAGGAGGATCCGTTCGGCTTCGGTCCATGACTCCGGCAGTTCGAACGTGCGCCGGTAGTCGCCGGTTGGATTCTCGTCGGGGACGTTGGGTGCATCGGTGGGGAAGGGAAAGCGGACATTCGTGTAGATGGGCCGCCCATAACGCCCGTCGCCTTCCAGCACCCAGTGTGCCGGGACGGCGATCTCGTCCCACGACGAGTCATCGAAGGCCTCCTCGGCGACGCCCTCGGGAGCCTCGCCGGCGGGAAGCGCGCCGCGGCCTCCGGGGGTTCCGGGTGCACCGGGCAGGAGCCGGAAGCGCCAGTTGCCGTTGAGTGACTGGGTAGGGGCGTCGCTGTGCAGCCAGGAGCGGGCGGCTGTCCGCCTGCCCGAACCCGGTCCGCGGTCCGTGATGTAGGAAACATCGGCAGGGCGCCCGGATGCTGTGGACTGGGACATTACTTGACTGCTCCTTCTGTAAGCCCGCCGCGCCAGAAGCGCTGCAGGACCACCATGGCGATGCTGTGACGTCCGCCACGTCCGGGGCCGACACGAGCAAGGCTAACACAAAACTCGAGTAGTCACTCGAGTTTTGAATTTGTCCGCATTTCCGCCTGTACACTGGCTTGCCATGACCACAAACGAGGCGAGCAGGCCCTCCCGGCGGGGACCGTACGCGAAGTCGGCGGAACGCCGGAACGCGATACTTGGTGCTGCGCACGCTGTGTTTGCGGCCCGCGGATACCGCGGAGGCTCATTGCAGGACGTTGCCGACCGCGTTGGAATGAGCCAGACGAGCCTCCTGCACTACTTCCCATCGAAAAGCGATCTGCTGCTGGCCGTGCTCAACTGGCGCGACTCGCATACCGGCGATGGCACCACACTTCCCGATCCGGAGGAAGCGCTGGTCGATGCCGTGATTCGCCAGGCACGCTTCAACGAGGAGATCCCGGGCGTCATTGAGTTGTACACCGTGCTCTGCGCGGAATCTGTCACGGACGGCCATCCGGGGCGCGAATTCTTCATCGAACGATTTGAACGGCTGCGGCGGAGCTACGCCCGTCGGTTTGAGCAGCTCGCCGAGGAAGGGCGGCTGCGCCCCGGGGTGGAACCCGAAGCCGCCGCGGCATCATTGATTGCGCTGTGGGACGGCATCCAGACACAGTGGCTGCTATCGCCCGAGAGCGTCGACATGGCAGGGTGCCTGCGGGGCTACCTCGAACTGGTCATCCTCCCCGAATAACCGCCCTATATATCAGTTGGGGAGGGGCGGGCGGGCTTACCGGAACGCGCCGAGGCCGGTGATGTGCTGACCAAGGACGAGCATGTGGACCTCGTCGGTGCCCTCGTAGGTGCGGACTGACTCCAGGTTGGCAGCGTGCCGGAGCGGCGAGTAGTCCAGCGTGATGCCGTTGCCACCGAGGATGGAACGGGCCTCGCGGGCGATCTTGATGGCCTCGCGCACGTTGTTCAGCTTGCCCAGCGAGATCTGCTCGGGCCGCAGTTTTCTTTCGTCTTTGAGGCGCCCCAGGTAGTAGGCCAGCATGGTGCCCTTCTGGATCTCCAGCAGCATATTCACCAGCTTCTCCTGCGTCAGCTGGTACCCGGCCAGCGGCTTGCCGAACTGCAGCCGGTCCTGGGAATACGCCAGGGCGGCTTCGTAAGAATCACGGGCGGCGCCCATGGCACCCCAGATGATCCCGTAGCGGGCCTCGTTCAGGCACGTAAATGGCCCGCGCAGGCCCATGGCGGCCGGCAGCATGGCCTCCGGTCCCAGCCGGACGCCGTCGAACACCACATCGCACTGGATGGAAGCGCGCATGGAGAGCTTCTGAGTAATGGGCGTTGCGGTCACGCCCGGCGTACCGGCCGGCACCAGGAAGCCGCGGACGCCGTCGTCGGTTTGGGCCCACACCACCATCACCCCGGCCACGGAGGCCAGCCCGATCCAGCGCTTGGCACCGTCCAGGATCCAGCCGGCGCTGTCCCCGGTGCCGTCCCGGCGGGCGACAGTGGTCATGGAGGACGGGTCGGAGCCTGCCGTGGGCTCAGTCAGGGCGAAGCAGCCGATCACTTCGCCGGCGGCCATCCGGGGGAGCCACTCCTGCTTCTGGTCCTCCGAACCCCATTTGTGGATCGCCGTCATGGCCAGGGACCCCTGCACCGAGACGAAGGTCCGGATCCCGGAATCGCCGGCCTCAAGTTCCATCGCGGCCAGGCCGTATTCGACGGCGGAACGGCCGGGGCAGCCGTACCCTTCCAGGTGCATCCCCAGGACGCCCAGCTCGCCGAGTTCGGGAGCGAGCTCCAGCGGAAAGACGGCGTCGTCGTACCAGCGGGCGATGTTTGGTTTGATCCGCTGGTCGGTGAAGTCGCGGATCCGCTGCCGGAGCGCACGCTCGTCAGCGCTCAGCAGCGCATCAAGGGCCAGGATGTCCGATGGGTCCGGTGAGGCAAGTACTTCGGCAGTGACGTCAGCGTCGCTCATCTGAGTATCTTAGGCCGACGTCGGTGTGGCGGCCGCCGCCGGCTTCCCGGTGAAGTACTCCCGCGTTGACGGCAGGAACCTGCAGACAACGGCCAGGACAACGCCCAGGGCCAGTAGCACCACGCCGCTGACAAACGCCCCGCCGACGCCGAAGATCTGGGTGTCGCCGTAGGCCGGATCCCACATCTGGACAGCGGAAATGAAGAACGCCGCCGTGAGGATCAGCGCCCCGAGCAGGGGGAGGATGCCCCGGAACCAGAGATTGCGGGCTGAGCTCCGGAGGGTGGCGCGGAAATACCAGAAGCACGCGAAGCCCGTCAGCGCGTAGTAGAAGGCGATGAACAGGCTGATGGCGCTGATGGAATCGGAGAGCAGGTTTTCGCTGAGGAAACTCATGGCCACGTAGTACACCACGGCGGCGGCGCCCATGACCTGGGTGGAGAATCCGGGGGTCTGGTTGCGGGCATGGACTTCGCCGAACTTCGGCGGCAGCGCACCGTGCACGCCCATCGACAGTGTGCCGCGGGCCGTGGGCAGGATGGTGGTCTGCGTGGACGACAGGACCGAGGCCAGCACGGCCACCACAATCAGCCAGCCCCACGGACCCAGGACCACGTCCTTCATCGCCAGGAAGACGTCGGACTGGTTCGCTTCGTTGCCCAGGCCAATGCCCTCGGTGCCAACCGTGGCGTACATCATCACCAGCAAGGCCACCGAGACGTAGATGGCCACCAGGACAAAGGCCGAAATGACGGCGCCACGCCCCGGCGTAGTGGTCGGGTTTTCGGTCTCCTCGTTCACGGCCAGGCAGGTATCCCAGCCCCAATAAATGAACAGGGCAAGCAGCGAACCGTGCACCACGGCGAAGGGGTCCGCGAAGGCACCGGCAGGGTTGAACCACTCGATGTCAAAGGCCTGGCCCTCGGGCGCACCGCCCGCGATCCGCACAATGATGGCCAGCGCAAAGATGCCCAGCGAGACATACTGCACATACGTCAGCACCCGTTGGACATGCTCGCCCAGCCGGATGCCCCGGTAGTTCACCAGGGTCATAAACACGATGAACAGCACGCCGGTGGCGGTGACCACCACCTTGTTTTCCGCCAGTGAGCCGTCGCCGATCAGCAGCCACAGATACTGGCCTGCCACCTGGGCGAGATTGGCCAGGACCACGATGCCGGCCAGGGCAACACCCCAGCCGCCCAGCCAACCCGCCCACGGGCCGAACGCCCGGCGGGACCAGGTGAACGTTGTGCCGCAGTCCGGCATGGCGCTGTTCAGCTCCCGGAAGGCGTAGGCGATGAACAGGACGGGGATGAACCCGAGGACCAGGATCAGGGGAGTGTAGTTCCCGTTGACGGCCACGATCAGGCCCAGCGTGGCGGCCAGCGAATACACGGGCGCCGTGGATGCGAGGCCCAGCATGACTGAGTCGCCGAGGTCCAGGATCCCCGCACGGAGCCCCTTGTCGGGGACGGCACCGCCGGACGGTCCGCCGGAAGCGCCGCCCGCCGTCGTCGTCTCCGCACTCATACGGTCACCGGGCTCTGGAATATTAGGGTGCTCATAGTGCGATACCTGCTTTGCTGGAGTGGGCCTGCGCTGAAAGCGGCGCCGGGGCGTCAATGGTGTTGGGCACAAAACGGCAGAAGTAGTCGGTGATGGGGCCGTCCGATTCGCGGATCCCGCAGCCCACGGACTCGCCATCCACCACCCAGAGGCCAAGGACGGGGTGGTTGCCGTCGAAGTCGGGCAACGCATGGAACTGCTGGTAGCACCAGCCCTCTCGGCCGTACCCGCCGGGCTGCTCCAGGCTGATGCCCGGCGCATGGATCTTGATATTGTCGCCTTCGCGCCCATGCAGCGGCTTGGCCACCCATTCCTTCAGGGGTCCGGGCTCGTTGAGGTAGGCCGGCAGCAGGTGGGGGTGGTCCGGGTACAGGTGCCACAGAGCAGCCAGCAAGGCCTTGTTGGAGAGCAGCATTTTCCACGCAGGCTCCACCCAACGGGGATTATGTGCGCGCTGCAGCAGCCGGTGCCCGAACGGCTCCTTCATCATCAGCTCCCAGGGATACAGCTTGAACATGGTGCTGATCATGAAGTTGTCCAGGTCCACGAAGCGGTTCAGGTTGGGATCCCAGCCGATATCGGACATATTGATGCCGATGGTGGTCCAGCCCGCCTGGCTGGCCACGTCCCGCATGTACGCGGCCGTCATCCAGTCCTCGCCGGACTCCTCAGCCTCGGAATGGGCTATGTGGAGCGTGCTCATGCCGGTGCGGTACTGCATTTTCTTCCACTGCCGGATCAGGGCCTCGTGGATGCCGTTCCACTGGTCCTTCTCCGGGAACACGTCCTGCAGCCAGAACCATTGCGCGACGGCGGCCTCGATCAGGCCGGTGGGGGTGTCGGCGTTGTACTCGAGCATCTTGGCGGGTCCGCCCTGACCGTCATAGATAAAGTCGAAGCGCCCGTAGACATCCATGTCCGCGGCCTGCAAAGACTCAGCTGCGAGCTCCAGCGCCTGCGGGCCGATGCCGATGTTCCCCATGGCGCCCGTGGCCAGGAACTTGGCTGCCTCCAGGCACATCTTGTGCATGTCCTCGGCCGTGACCTCCAGCGTCTCCACCTCGTCCATGGTGAATTCGTAGTAGGCCGCCTCGTTCCAGTATTCGATCTTCTTACCGTCGGGCATGGCGGTGGTGGAGAAGACCAGGCCCTGCTCTTCGATTTTCTGCTTCCAATCAGGCCTGGGCTCCGATAACAACCGCTTCACGCCTAGCCCCCCGTGCTTCCGCCTTTGGAGCTGCTGCCAAAGCCGCCCCTGCTGACCGTTCCGCCCTTGGTGCTGTACCCGGTGGAAGCCTTGGCGCCGCTGGGGATGGTGCTGGTGTAGCTCGGGTACGCGGACCGGTTCTGGCCCACCCCGGGAACGCTGGCGCCGCGGGAGTAGAAGTACCACGCGTAGAGTGCGCCGCTGCGTCCGGCGGAGCTGTTGCACTGCGTATCTTCCACGCGCTCGCCGGTTTCGTCATTGAAACAGACCTGGGCGTAGTCGGCCTCATCCTGGTTGCTGGCCACGACGGCGGTGATCGTGCCGGCAAGGAGGGCCGTGACTCCCAACCCCACCACAACGGTCCGCCGCTGGGAACGCTTCTTGCGCGCGGCCGCATCATGGGTCTGGCGCTCGCGGTCCCGGGCGAAGGGATCAACCGTGGGAATGGGTTCATTCAGGAGTTCAGGACGCAGCTCAGGCTTGGGTACCTGCCACGGCGGCGGCTTCGGCGCCCCCTGGTCCTTGCCTTGACCGGTGCCTTGGTCCTTGGCCTGGTCTTTGTCCGGACCGTTGCCTTGGTCCTTTTCCGGGTCCATGACGTCCCCCCTTGGTAGTCCATGCTGAATGTGGGCGCAGCTGTGCGCCGGAAGCTCAAATCCTGAGTTCAGCCTAGCCGCTGGCCCGGCCGGCTGCGAGCGGAAACCGGGGGAGAAGTCCCCACCCTGCCGCCCGGGTTCAATGTCCGCCCGGGAACCTACACTGGAGCCATGGAAACCGCATCTGTGCTTGCCGTCTGCCGCGTCCACCAGCTCCTCGCCGATGAGGGGAACGTGGGAGTCACGGCCATCGACAAGCGCCCGGTGGACGGCCCCGTCCGCGTCCACAAGCTGGGCCTGCACGGTGACGTCCAGGCCGACCGGATCAACCATGGCGGGGAGGACCAGGCCATCTACGCATACTCCCAGGACGACGCGGACTACTGGGCCGGCGAGCTCCAGCGCGACCTTCCGCCGGGCATCTTTGGCGAAAACCTTCGGGTGGCCGGCATCGAAACCACAGGCGCCGTCATCGGGGAGCGCTGGAAGATCGGGCTGGAGGTGGAGCTGGAAGTGACCTCCCCGCGAACGCCCTGCGCAACCTTCCAGCGGCGCTTTGACGAGCCCCGCTTCGTTAAGCGATTCACGGAGGCAGGGCGCGTGGGCGCCTACCTAAGGGTGATCCGCACCGGCAGCATCCAGACCGGCGACCACATCCACCGCATTTTTGTGCCCAAGCACGGAATCACCGTAGGCAAGTGGTTCAGCGAGCCTGACCTGGAGTCCATGGAGGCATTGCGGGATGCCGATGCCGACCGCGAGATCCGCCTGCAGCAGCCCGAATACGAGGAAAAGTTCCAGCGGCTGCAGCGGCAGTTGGCCCCGTAGCGGCCCGTTGGAGTGGCTGGTAGGGGAGCCATGTGCGCAAGCTCACCGCCGCCGTCGAACGTTCAATTAGCCGCAAAGCGGATCCGTACCCTACACTAGAAATATCCCCCACTCCGGAAATCCCTTATTCCTGCCCAATTTTTGAGGCAGGACTGGCAAGTGTTGGGGCCCGCTAATGTGATGCGGGCATTTTCATAGGGAGAGCCGGCTAAAGAAAACGCTGTACAGACTGCTGAGATAGCAGCCAAGAGATGCAGCGGGAAGTCCTGCCACGGGATTGCGAAAGCGCCGGACTTCTAAGTGACCGGCCGGTCAATGTATGCCCGGCACCCACGGCACATTGTACTGCGGCTCCGCTCACCTCGGGTTGTGCCGCCTGGCCCCCTATGGATGAGGAAATTTCCCTATGCCTGAAAATCAGACCAACGACGAGACAGCTATCACCGCCGAAGCAGTAACTGCCGAAACCGTCGCTGTCGAGTTCACCGAGGCCGTTGCCCCCGCAGCAGAGCCCGCCGCTACCGAAGCTGAAGCGCCCGCCGCTCCCGCTGAAGAAGCCCCCGCCAAGGTCGAAGAAGCGCCTGCCGCTCAGACCGAGGCGCCTGCTGCCAAGTTTGAAGAAGCTCCCGTAGCTAAGACCGAAGAGGCACCCGCCAAGGCTGAGGAAGCCGAAGAAGAGGGCGTCAAGTTCGCCGATCTCGGCATTGATGCCCGCGTCCTCGCTGCCCTGCAGGATGTCGGCTACGAAAAGCCTTCCCCCATCCAGGCAGCAACCATCCCGCTGCTGCTTGAAGGCCGCGACGTTGTGGGCCTCGCCCAGACCGGCACCGGTAAGACTGCAGCATTCGCAGTACCGGCCCTGTCCCGCCTGGCCGAGCTCCACGACCTCAACGGCCCGTCACGCAAGACCCAGGCCCTGGTCCTGGCTCCGACCCGCGAGCTCGCGCTCCAGGTTGCTGAGGCCTTCACCTCGTACGCCAAGCACATCGATGACTTCACCGTCCTCCCCGTCTACGGCGGCTCCGCCTACGGCCCCCAGCTCGCCGGCCTGCGCCGCGGTGCTCAGGTTGTTGTCGGTACTCCCGGCCGTGTGATCGACCACATCTCCAAGGGTTCCCTGGACCTGTCCGAGCTCCAGTACCTGGTGCTGGACGAGGCCGACGAAATGCTGCGCATGGGCTTCGCCGAAGACGTGGAGCAGATCTTCCAGCAGACCCCGTCGGACCGCCAGGTTGCACTGTTCTCGGCCACCATGCCGAGCCAGATCCGCCGCATGTCCAAGCAGTACCTGAACAACCCGGCCGAGATCTCGGTCAAGTCCAAGACCACCACCGGCGCCAACACCCGCCAGCGGTACCTGCAGGTTATGGGCCCGCACAAGCTCGACGCCCTGACCCGCATCCTCGAGGTTGAAGAGTTCGACGGCGTTATCGCCTTCGTGCGCACCAAGATGGCTACCGAGGACCTGGCTGACAAGCTGAAGTCCCGCGGCTTCCAGGCTGCCGCCATCAACGGCGACATCCCGCAGCAGCAGCGCGAACGCACTGTCGAGGCGCTGAAGGAAGGCCGCATCGATATCCTGGTGGCCACCGACGTCGCTGCCCGCGGCCTTGACGTTGAGCGCATCAGCCACGTGGTCAACTACGACATCCCGCACGACACCGAGTCCTACGTCCACCGCATCGGCCGCACCGGCCGTGCAGGCCGTTCCGGCGACGCCATCCTGTTCATGACGCCGCGGGAGAAGTACCTGCTGCGTTCCATCGAAAAGGCCACCCGCCAGCCGGTGGAGCAGATGCACCTGCCCACGGCCGAGACCGTCAACACGCTGCGCCTGGGCAAGTTCGCCGAGCGCATCACGGAAACCCTCGAGTCCGAGGACGTTGCCGCGTTCCGCGACCTCATCTCCTCCTACGAGGAAGAGCACAACGTGCCGGCCTCGGAGATCGCTGCTGCGCTGGCCGTGATGGCCCAGGGCGGTCAGCCTCTGCTCGTCAAGGAACTGGCTGCAGCTCCCGATTTCCAGAAGCGCGAGCGCTCCAAGGACGGCTTCGGCTCACGTGGCCCGACCCGTACGCTCACCGAAGGCAATGCCACCTACCGGATCGCCGTCGGACGCCGCCAGCGCGTTATGCCGGGCTCCATCGTGGGCGCCATTGCCAACGAAGGCGGCATCTCCTCGGCCAACATCGGCGGGATCGACATCCGCGCCGACCACTCCCTCGTGGAGCTCCCGGCGGACCTTAGCGCCGACCAGCTGAAGGCGCTGTCCCGCACCCGGATCGGCGGCGAGCTGATCCACCTCGAGCTGGACAACGGCCGCAAGCCCTCCGGCGACGGCGAGCGTGGCGGCTACCAGGGCAACCGTGGCGGCGGCGACCGCGGCGGTTACCAGGGCAACCGTGGCGGTGGCGACCGTGGTGGTTACTCCGGCGGCGGCGCCGGGGGCGGCGACCGTGGCGGCAACTTCAAGGGCAACGGCGGGTTCAAGAAGGAATTCCGCAAGACCGACGGCGAGCGTAGCTCCGCTGACCGCGGCGGCCGCTCCTTCAGCGACCGCAACGAGCGCAGCGTGGGCACCGACGCTGCACGCAAGCCGCGCACCGAAGGCGGCTTCAAGCCCCGCAACAAGTGGTAACCACAGCTTCCTAAAGTGAACTGGGAACGGGCCGGCTTCTTGCCGGCCCGTTCTGCTTTAAGGTTGCTGCTTAAGTTGGCTTGGTCACATCCCCTCAGGGATCCGTCTCCGGGCCGGTTCAAGGGCCGTCCGGAGGGCGCCGAACGCCCGGATTTCCGGCACTTTTGGCGCCGCGGGCGTCGTTCTGGAGCCGATTTGTTGGTGGCCAAATCTTCCGGTAGAGTATTTACTCGTTGCCCCCCTAGCTCAGTGGTAGAGCGCGTTCTTGGTAAGAACGAGGTCACCGGATCGATTCCGGTGGGGGGCTCTGGATGAGGGCCTGTGTCAAGGCGGTTTTTGACCGGCTTGGCGCAGGTTTTTCTCATTCGTGGCGGTGTAGCTCAGTTGGTTAGAGCGCACGACTCATAATCGTGAGGTCGGGAGATCGAGCCTCCCCACCGCTACAGGCTAAGCCCCCGGAATCCCCGAGATTCCGGGGGCTTTTCTGTCTTGAATGACGACTCACGTAATAGAGGCGTCTCTCAGATTCTCCGAGGGGTGGCTGTAGATGGCTGCTCCCGGAAGGGGGCTGGGCTGTCGTGGCCACGGTAGCCCCTCGGTGGCCCTCTACGGCCGCATCGTCTTGGTGTGCCGCGGATCGTACCGTCCGTCGAATTAAGGCCTTTAGATCGCCTAAAGCGCCCAGGTCGGCTGCCACCAGCTAGAACCCTCAGCCGTCTGGACCGGGCCTACAACCGCAACATGGTTGCAGTGGCCCACACCAAGCGCGGTGAGCAGTCGACGGCAGACGCTGCATCCCACTACCTGCCGCTGGTCCGGGCAGCCGCCAGCCGGGCCGTCGACACCACTGCGGATGCCTTCAAGGTCGGCATCGACGGCAAACCCTCGACAACCGGGGCGTCCCTGAGTCCACGGAAGGGGTCCGGACCCGAACGGAATGACCAGATGGTCTGTGCAGGTCGACTGAATCAGCCCGCGGCCGAAGGGTGGCCGCGGTTCCCGGAGGGCCGGCGCTGACGCTTACGCACCGCGTTGCCACACCTATCGGCTGGAAGACGGTCGCCGACCTCACCGTGGGTGACTTGGTTGGGATGTCACGCGAGACGACGCATGCGGCCACTATGAGCCGCTAAACCTTCTGTGGTGGGCATAGGTGCTCATCCTTGCGGTGTTGATCCTGACGGACCGCCAACAGGGCTCGTGGATCTATGCGGCAATTGCCTCTACGTCTACCTGGTGCAGGTGCTGCTGAGACGAAGGATGGCTTGGCGCGGGCCGGGGAAGACCCCCGTTTGCCTCGCGCCATTGCCCGGCATAGCAAGAACGGTCAGGCCGTTTGCAAGCTACAGCACGGCCCGCATCTTAGTAAGGGACAAGAGGACAGCCCTGCCATCGCCAAAAATAGGGAGCAGGAAGATGATGTGACCCATGTACCAGAATGCCAGATTAGAACCGAGCAGCCATAAGCCGGCGCCTATCACGAAGCAACCGACGGGGCCGATTAATCCGACGGCTATCACTTGGAGCGGGCTGAGACTACCACGGGGATGAACGGAGAAACGAGTCCACGACGCTGTTACATCTATTCCCTCAACAGACGGGTACCTAGTCAACAAGACAATATGTCCCGCCTCATGCAGAAGATAGGAACCACCAAAGCCAAAGACCACATGGACGGCCAACTCTGCAGACAGCCCCACCAAGATGGAATCATTAGCTGATAAGCCAAAGATTATGCCTACAACAGGAAAGAACGCTGCGACCGCAGCCCACAAGCCCACATGTAGTCCAAGTATCCTGACTGCGCGCGCCGTCGGCATATAAGCCGAGTCGCTACGAACTCGACTGTGCAATAAGCGACGCACGGTACCGACGGAGTCTGGCAACTACAAGAATAACGGCAAAAATGAAAAGGCTGCATATAAGCCAAACCGTCGCAATGCTAGTCCACGAACTTATCCCCAGCGACATGCCGATGCTGCCGCTGGGTGACGTCGTGGAGCTGAAGAAAACGCCACCAAACAGACCTTCTTTGCGAACGCCAGCTTCCGGAGTCGTCGCCATTAGTAGCAAGAGTGCACCTGCGGCAATAATCAAGGTGAGGATCGCCCCACCAAACAAAGCATTAACGCCCAAAAACAATTTACGCATAGCGCGCCTTCCGTGTTGCAGTCTGAATACCCAAAAGAGAATAGTACAAGCCCGCGGCATGGAATACGCCAATAAGTACAGCGCTAACTGTCGCCGGCAGATCAATGACTCCAAAAACCACAACCAACGTGGCAACAATAAGGAGGCAGACGAGGTAGCTCACTATCGCTGAAAAAGGGTTATCGCGGTCCTGCGGAAACAATATTCCGAGGAGATTTAGCAAGATTACACCGCTGATGCATGAACCCAACGTAAGCAGAATCTGCATTAGAGTAGTGCCAGTCAAAATGGCGACTACCACAATCGGCAGCGATACTACGACCACGCCAATAACCTGAGAACCTAGCAGCAGGAGCAGCGTTCGACCCGCCGATCCTGCGGTTCCAGGAAGGCGCCTGAGTGACCGGGTTGCAGAAAAATGATAGAGGGCTTGGGCAGTCAGGATACCAACTGAATATACAAGGTTATTAGGTGCTTGCACTAACAGTACTGCCGCAACGGCATACGTCCCCACTATTGCCAACCATGTATCCGCCCGCCGAATCCATGCCAGGACGTACCAACCAAGTTCTGTGGACGTCCATGTATGACGGAAGCTGATTCCAAAGAACTTCCGTCCCGTCGTATATGAGTCTGGGATTGTTAGCCAAGCGATAATCCCGGTCGAAATAGCTATAACGAAAAAGGCAATGACAGCCGCAAAGTCTCCGTAGGTCCTACCCAAAGTAACGAAGCTGTCGGTGAAGTGGTAGCCAGGGCGCCGCTCTAGAAAATCGACGGACATAACATTCGCGAGTGTCTGCGTTATTGCAGCGAACGTTCCCAACAACGTGGCGCATACGACCAAGCTAACAAGAGTCGCAATACGAGACAGTTTTAGGGCGTTCAGGATCCTCATAACAAGGTTGTTTATGATCAGAAGCACAGTGAAAGCACATACCGCGGGAAAAGCAATACCTTCTAGAATGAAGATTAACCCTGTAAATCCGGTCAGAATGACTACCGCGATACTAGCAGGGACGAATACGAGTCCGATGATTCCGAGAATTATAAGAGCTTCAAACGTTGTCAAGGCAGCCGACCGCTGCCGGTTCGTCAAAGGAAGCTGCCATGTGAAAGCCATCATGTCAGACGACCGACCGAAAAGGACTCGAACGAAGAGGAAGGCGAGGATGGTCCAATTGACCGTTGAAATGCTCGCTATGCGGACGAGAAACTCCAGAGTGCCTGCGTTGCCCACCACCGGCGACAGGAAGAGGAAAGCAAACAGGGTTAGAGCTGCCAGTGTGAGGATTGCAGCAGCCGCAATGCCCAGCCTGAAAAATGAATCCCGCAAGAGGCCATGTGAAAGGACACGCCGACGCATGTACGTCGTCAGCAGGCGAACAAGTAGGAGGGTATTAGACGCTTTCATGCTCACTTCCGAACAGCATCTCATCAACCCATGACTTGAGCGTTGTCCCCTCTTTTTGCAACTCCTCAATGGAAATCCGATCCAATATCAGGGCTTTCTTCATCACAACAACATCGTCGGCAAGCTCCTCGAGTATTGAAAAGTCGTGCGTGCACAGCAAGACAGCCCTGCCACGTTCTCTCATTTCAGCAAGACGCCGCGCGCAATAGCGCTGTGCGTCCAGGTCGATTCCGTTGAAGGTCTCATCGATAACCGTTAGGGGTCGATCCAGGAGGAATGCGGCTAGGAATTGCACCTTCTTCCTCATTCCGTGTGAGTAGTCTTCGATCAGGTGCTCCTCCCGTCCGTCCATGCCTAACGCTTGGAATACTGCGCTGACCTCATCAGCACTGACCTCGGACGTTCCATACATTTGCTCGACTGCCCGGTAGTACTCGCGTCCGGTGAGAAAGTCAGGAAGAAAGTCTTCGCTGGGCAGGTAAATAGCTGACTTCTTCGCATCCAACTGCTGGTGATCCTGCCCGGACAGCTGAATTCGTCCCCGCTTAAGTTGGTAGTTATCAAAAATTAAATTGATCAACGTTGATTTCCCCGAGCCATTGGGACCTACGAGTCCAACAATCTGGCCCTCGCCAACGACTAAGTCTGTTTCGAACAGGACGATCGGCCCGGATCCATACGAAAATGAAACCTTGCTAACGTCGAGTATAGTCTTCACAAATTTTGCCTTAATTCCCAAGTGAAGGGGAGCCTGCCAAGCAGACCTCCACAGGCTCCCCTAGTACCTAACTAGTTACACACACTCCATGAAGACCTCAAAGCCATTATTGAAGTAGAACCGGCCGCTGAAGCGCTTATTCTGGAAGATGACACACCACGCAGCCATGCCGAGCAGCACAGCGCCTCCGACCACAATCAAGATAGCAACTGCCACGAGATACCAGGCATCAAACCGAACAAGTGATTCGTCAAAGCGACGTTTGATGTCTGCTTCAATAACGGCTCCCCCAGGAATCATGAGCTGAAGTGCTGTTCCCATTTAGATTTTCCCCCTTATTTGAGCGAGCCGGCGGAAAGTTTATTCCCTCCTTTAACCGGCACCCCCGCATGAGCGTAGCTAGCGTCGATGAGTTAGTCAAAACGATGGAGTAATGGTTTACTGAACGACATAGAGGGCTTTCCCTAGTTTCAAGTCCATCAGGAATCCCGCCGCGCGGACGGTTGCACAGCTCCCGGCATTCGCCGAACAAGCTGCAAATGGTGGACGCAGCCCACGACGTGTACAGACTTCTGATCCTTTCGCCGGCACAACAGGCCTCAGGCGGTCGGAAATCTCTGGCCTCTATCCCGATGCTCTGACATTCGGTGAGAGGCCGCAGGTCATCGTCCTGACAACGTTGGTACCCGTAGACGGGCGTCTACAATTCAGGGACGCGACCATGTCCCGGAGGTCGCGAACAGTTCCGATCCCAAAAACCCCGCAGGACCGTGTGTTTGCGGCGGCGCGAGGCCGTGACAAGTGCTCCTTTTCGCCGTAGCTTTGCTGCACGTGGCGATGGGGGATTGTTGTGGACTTCTTCGGAACCATCATGGGTCCGTTCAATTGGCTTGTATCCGCCGTCATGGTCGGAATCCATGACGTCCTGAGCAGCATGGGGATGCCTGCGGCCAGCGGCTGGACGTGGACTGTGTCCATCATCGGCCTGGTGCTGATCATCCGTGCCGCCCTGATTCCGGTGTTCCTGCAGCAGGTCAAGGCCCAGCGCCGGATGCGGCTCCTGCAGCCGGACCTGAAGAGGCTGCAGGAAAAGTACAAGGGCAAGACCGATCAGCTGTCCCGGCAGGCCATGGCACAGGAACAGATGGCCCTCTACAAGGAACACGGGACCAATCCGCTGTCCGCCTGCCTGCCGATGCTCATCCAGGTGCCGTTCTTCTTCGCGCTCTTCCAAGTACTCTCCGGCATCCCAGCCGCAGCCAGGGAAGCCCACGGCATCGGAGCGATGACCCACGAACAGGCTGTGCAGTTCGACGACTCAAGCATTTTCGGCGCCCCGCTGTCAGCGTCCGTGCTGCACGGCAGTGGTGGCGACCCAGCGGCGGTCCTGGTACTGACTATCGTTATGATCCTGGCCATGACGGCCGCGCAGTTCATCACGCAACGACGGATCGTGGCCCGGACCGTGCCTGACGATGCCGCAGACAATCCGCTCGCGCGCCAGCAGAAGGTGATCATGTACATCTTGCCGTTCGTCTTCGGTGTGGGCGGCGTACTCTTCCCAATCGGCGTCCTGATCTACTGGACCACCACCAACCTCTGGACCATGGCGCAGCAGTTCACCATCAAATGAAGGGTGCGCCTATCCACCGGCGGGCGACGGCGGCACAATGGGCGGATGGGCCAGCTCATCTACTCAGGCATCATGTCCCTGGACGGCTACGTCGCGGACCGCAACGGCAACTTCAGCTGGAGCGAGCCGGACGAGGAAGTCCATACGTTCGTCAATGATCTCGAACGCGATGTGGGCACCTACCTTTTCGGCCGCCGCATGTACCAGGTCATGGCTGCGTGGGAAACCTTCGATACCCCCGATCAGCCGGACTACATCCGGGACTTCGCGCGGATCTGGCAAGAGGCAGACAAAGTTGTCTACTCCACCACCCTCACCGCCGCATCCACGGCCAAAACCAGGATCGAGCGGACCTTTGTTCCCGACGCCGTCCGGGACCTCAGGAACGCCACGGACGCGCACATCAGCATCAGCGGCCCCACGCTGGCCGCTGCCGCGCTCCGGGCCGGGCTGGTGGAGGAATGCCGCGTGTTCCTCAATCCGGTGGCCGTGGGAGGAGGCCTTCGCTTCCTGCCGGACGGGCAGGGCCTGCGGCTGGAACTCCTCGAAGAGCACACCTTTGGAAACGGCGTGGTCTACCTCCGCTACCGCACACAGGCATAAGGGGCAGAATGGGGGCATGACCAGCATCGTTATCATTGGCGGCCACGGCAAAGTGGCCCTCCACCTGTCCACGCTTCTTACAACCGAAGGTCACAGGGTCACGTCGATCATCCGCAACCCGGACCATGCCGCAGACGTCGCGGCTACCGGCGCTACGCCGTCGGTCCTGGACGTTGAAAATTCGACGACGGCCGCAATCGCCGACGCCCTCAGGGGCCATGACGCCGTGGTCTGGTCCGCCGGGGCCGGGGGAGGAAGCCCGGAACGCACCTATGCGGTGGACCGTGACGCGGCCATCCGGTCGATGGACGCGGCGGCGGAGGCCGGCGTCGGGCGTTATGTGATGGTGTCCTACCTGGGCGCGGGGCCGGACCATGGCGTTCCGGCCGAGAACAGCTTCTTTGCCTACGCGGACGCCAAAGCAGCGGCGGATGAGTACCTGCGCGGCACCTCACTGGCCTGGACCATCCTGGGTCCGGGGACGCTGACGGACCAGCCGGGAACAGGACTCATCGAAGTGGACCCCGGAACGGACGGCAGCCGGGCAACCTCCCGCAGCAACACGGCCAGTGTGGCCGCCGCGGTGCTTGACCTGCCCGAAACGGCGGGGCGGACCATCGAATTCCGTGACGGCACACTCCCGATTGCCGCCGCGCTGGAGCCGCAGCCGTAGCCGAGAGGGACCGGCCGCGACGCTGGAATAACACAGCGCGAAGGGACGGCTGAGGCCCCTGGAACCGATGCGGCTCCGGGCCTCAAATGTCCCTTCGCGCCGTTGGAGCACGAAGCCTACTCCGGAACCGCGAGCTCCAGGTCCAGGGTGTTCTTTTCCACGTAGTCGAGGGCGCACCGCACGGCTCCCACGGTCACGATTGAATCCCCCAAGGGCGAGACCGCCACCCGCGGGGGAGTGGCGGTGTACTTGGTCAGGTGCCTGGCGATCGGCTCGAGCAGCACGCCGGCGGAGTTCGCCACGGCCCCGCCAATGACCACGAGTTCGGGGTTGATCATGGTGGCGACGGCCCCGATGATCCGGGCCATCCTGTCGGCCAGCCGTTCAAGGATCTTCAGCGCCACGGCGTCGCCGTCCGCGGCGGCCGCGAAGACGTGCTCTGCTTCCGCGCCTTTGGCGGCGTGATCCCGGAGCGACGTCTTGGCCTTGCCCGCAAGCGCCTCTGCGGCCCATCTCCTGGCCAGGGACGCTATTCCGTAGGTGTCTCCCACTCCCTCCAGCCTGTCGAGGAAGGCAAGCTCGCCGGCGCCTCCGCCGCGGCCGTGCAGCAGCCGTCCGCCGTCGATCACGCCCGACCCGAGGCGCTCACTCGCGAGGATGACCACGACGTCGTCCACGCCGGCAGCGGCGCCCCGCCAGCGGTCGCCCAGGGCGGCCAGGTTCGCATCGTTTTCCAGCAGCAGCGCCCAGCCCCGCCGGTCCCGCAGGGCGGCCTTCAGGCCGACGTCGAACAGTCCCCAGAAGTGCTGCGTCACCAGCACCTCGCCGTTACGGTCCACCGGCGCCGCAATGCCGGCGCAGACCGCCAGAACGGAATCGGGGGAGGCTCCCACGCTGTGGAGGGCCATCATGGCGGTGCGGTCAATGACGGCGATGCGTTCCTCGGCCGGGATGTCTGCTTCCGCGAAGGGCTGGCTGGACCTGCCGAGGGCCTTTCCGCGAAGGTCGGACACCACCACGGTGGCCTTGGAGACACCCACGTCCATGCCCAGAACGTAGCCTGCGCGTTCGTTGAGTTCGAACCGCCGTGCCGGCCGGCCTTTCTGGTAGCCGCCGAAGGCCCGCTGGTTTTCCAGCTCCCGGATCCAGCCTCGGTGCATGAGGTCCTCGCACACGGAGATGGCCGTGGCCCGGGTCAGTCCGGTGGCTTCCATAACGTCGGTGACCGTTACGGCCTGCGACGCGCGCAGAAAATCCAGGACGGCTCCGGCACTCACGCGCCTGAGCAACTGGGGCGTTGCGACGGAAATTTCGGACATGGTGTTGACCCCCTGTGTTCTGCACCACATAATACTTGAGAAACTAAATTTAGATTCCAAATAAACAATGCTTGGCCAGGTGGGCCGGACGGCCGCCGAGCCACCGGTCTTCAAAATCCTTCATTCAGCCTTTGCAAAGGAGCAACAGTGAACCGCATCCCGAAGCACTGCCCGCCTTCACCACAGTCCTCTCCCTGCCGTCCGTCGGCTCCCGCCCTGTGAGCGGCACCGTGCCCGCAACACTGGCCAGCAGGCGCTCGCTGTTCCGGGCGGCCGGCCTGGCCGGAGCAGCCGCCTTCCTTCCCCTCACCGGCTGCGCCGCCGGCGCAGGGCAGCAGGCCGGCGTCACCACCCTGCGGTTTATGCAGAACAAGCCCGAGGTGGTGGGCTACTTCAACCAGGTGATCAAGGACTTCGAAGCCCTGAACCCGGATCTCCGGGTCATCCAGGACTTCAATGAGGGCAACTTCGTCCCCGGCCTGGTCCGCAACGATCCGCCCGACGTCGTGACCCGGGGATTCGCGACCGAAACGGCTGAGTTCGTCCGGAAGGGAATCTTCGCAGACCTGTCCGGCCTTCCCGTGGCCAAGACTGTCGATCCGAAGTTCCAGGACCTCATCAGTTCGTGGGGACAATACAAGGGGAACGAAACCAGCGCCCTGCCGTTCTCCATTGCTGCGGCCGGGGTCATCTACAACCGGGACATCTTCGCAGCCCACGGTGTGGCTGTTCCAACCACGTGGGACGCCTTCATCGCCGCGTGTGAGACCTTCAAGGCAGCAGGCATCACGCCGATCTACGGGACGTTCAAGGACGCCTGGACCCTCCGCCAGGGTGCCTTCGACTACGTCACCGGCGGAATGCTGGACGTCGGGGGATTCTTCCGGGACCTGATGGCCAAGGGGGCCAACATCCCGCAGTCCGCCCCCGAGTCATTCAGCAATCACTACCGCTCCTCGCTGCCAAAAATCCTGCAGCTTGCGTCCTACTCACAGAACGGGGCGGCCAGTAAGAACTACTCTGACGGAAATGCCGCCTTCGGCAAGGGCCAGGCCGCCATGTATCTGCAGGGGCCGTGGGCGCTCTCCCAGCTGGTTCAGGCCAACAAGGACATCAAGCTGGGCACCTTTCCGCTGCCGGTTACCAACGACCCGGACCAGACCAAGGTGCGCGTCAACGTGGACATGGCCCTCTCCATCACCCGGAACACGCGGAAAAGGGCCGCTGCGGAGAGGTTCCTCAACTACCTGCTGGAACCGTCCGTGGTCAACAGGTACAACGAGAAGAACGCGGCGTTCTCTCCGCTGGTAGGCGCCCCTGCCGTGAGCAACCCCCATCTCCGCGGTGTTGCCGCCCACGTGGCCGAAGGCCGCTACTACCAGGGCGCCGGAACGTACTTCCCGCCGTCGGTCCCCATGAACAACTACATCCAGTCCTTCGTCTTCAACAAGAACGGTGAACAGTTCCTGACCACGGTCGACGACGAATGGCGCCGCGTCGCCGAGCGGACAGCGGTCTGATGCCCACTACGATTCCAGGAGCCCCCATGACCGCAACTGCCCTGCCGGCCGAGACAGCCACGGCCGCGCACAACGAGCCCGCCCGTGCGCCCGCCATCCGGTCCAAGCGCCGGATCGACCCCACGTACTACTGGATGGTGGTGCCGGTCCTCGCACTTTTCGCCTTCTTCATCACCCTGCCAGCGCTGGTTGGTGTGTTCTTCAGCCTTACCAACTACGCAGGCTACGGTGACTGGAAGTTCATCGGCCTGTCCAACTACGTCAACATCTTCAAGGACCCTGCAATCCTGCAGTCCTACATCTTCACGTTCGTCTTTGCCCTGACCACCACCGTGGTGGTCAATATCGTGGCCCTGGCGATCGCCCTTGGGCTGAATGCGAAAATCAAGTGGCGAACCGGCATCCGCACCGTGTTCTTCATCCCCATGGTGCTCTCAGCCCTGGTGGTGTCGTTTGTCTTCAACTACCTGTTCTCCAACACCCTGCCGGTGCTCGCTGAACGGTTCGGCTTAACGCCGCTTGCCACCAGCATCCTGGCCAACGAAAACCTCGCCTGGCTGGCCATTGTGCTTGTCACCGTATGGCAGGCCGCGCCCGGAGCCACCATCATCTTCCTCGCCGGGCTCCAGAGCGTCCCGGCGGAGGTCTACGAAGCCGCGGACCTGGATGGTGCCGGCAGCTTCCGCCAGTTCCTGAGCCTCACACTGCCCCTCATCCTCGGGTACCTGGTCATCAATGTGATCCTCGGGTTCAAGGGATTCCTGGGGACCTACGAGATCATCGTGGGCCTCACCGGCGGCGGACCCGGCATGGCAACCCAGTCAGTGGCCATGCGCATCTTCTCCGGCTTCACGGGTGGCGACTATTCCTACCAGATGGCCAATGCGGTCATCTACTTCCTGATCACTTTGCTGATCTCCGTCATCCAGCTGCGCCTCATCCAGCGCCGGGGGTATCTCTCTAATGACCGCATCACTACTTCCACAGCGCAGCGCCCGCGTCCTCACAAAACGCCCGTCCAGCCGCGAAGGCTTCAAGATCAACTGGTGGCTCACCGCCCTGATGCTGGTGGCTTCGCTGACTGTCCTGCTGCCGCTGTACTTCACCGTGGCCATGGCGCTGAAGTCACCGGACCAGATCGGCACCGGTACAGGGCTTGCCTGGCCGAACCCGCTGAACTGGGAGAACTTCGCCGCTGCCTACGTGGCCACGAACTTCCCCCGGGCCTTTATGTCCACGGCATTCGTCACCGTTTTCAGCGTCCTGGGCTCGCTGGCCTGCAGTTCGCTGGTTGCCTACGCCATCGCGCGGAACTGGAACCACCGGTTCTTCCGCGGCTCCTTTGTGTACCTTCTGTCCGCCATGTTCATTCCGTTCCCGGTGATCATCCTTCCGCTGATCAAGCAGACGGCATTGCTCGGCCTGGACAACCCGGCCGGCGTCGTCTTCCTGCACGTGCTGGGCGGGATCTCGTTCAACGCGCTGCTGTACATCGCCTTCGTCCGGTCCATACCTGTGGAGCTGGAGGAATCGGCCCGGATTGACGGCGCCACCACGTGGCAGGTATTCCGCAAGATCATCTTCCCGCTGCTGGCCCCCATGAACGCCACGGTGGGCATCTTCGCCTTCCTGGGCTCGTGGAACGACTTCCTGCTGCCGCAGATGATGATCGCCGACCCGGCCCTGCAGACCCTCCCCGTGGTCCAGATGCTGTTCCAGGGCGAATTCAATACGGACTACAGCCTCGCGTTCGCGTCCTACCTGATGGCCATGGCACCCACATTGGTGGTTTACATCCTGGCCCAACGTTGGGTACTGTCCGGAGTCATGCGCGGGGCCGTTAAATAGCCAGACCTATCCACCCAGCAAGAACAACCCAAACAAGAGAAAAGGATCATCCTTTGTCCACCACTGCCACGCTGGCAACCCTGTCCGATTCCGATCGTCTGGCCGATCCCAACTGGTGGCGCCAGGCCGCGGTCTACCAGATCTATCCGCGCAGCTTCGCCGATTCAAACGGTGACGGCATGGGTGACATCAGGGGCATCACGGCCAAGGTCCCGTACCTGAAGGCGCTGGGGATCGACGCCGTGTGGCTCAGCCCTTTCTATCCGTCGGCCCTGGCCGACGGCGGCTACGATGTGGACGACTACCGCGACGTGGACCCCAAGCTGGGCACGCTGGCGGACTTCGACGAGATGGCCAAGGCGCTGCACGCCGCCGGCATCAAGCTGATCGCCGACATCGTCCCCAACCACTCCTCGAACCGGCACGAATGGTTCAAAGAGGCGCTCGCCGCGCCGAAGGGTTCCGCCGCGCGGGAGCGCTACATCTTCCGTGACGGCAAAGGACCCAACGGCGAATTCCCGCCGTCGGACTGGGACTCCGTCTTCGGCGGCCCGGCCTGGGAGCGCATCACCGAGCCGGACGGCACCCCCGGCCAGTGGTACATGCACATCTTCGCCAAGGAGCAGCCGGACCTGAACTGGGCCAGCCGGGAGGTCCGCGACGACTTCCTCAAGACCCTGCGCTTCTGGTCCGACCGCGGCGTCGACGGCTTCCGCGTGGATGTGGCCCATGCCCTCACCAAGGACCTCACCGAGCCGCTCATCTCCAAGGTGGAGCTGACCGAGGCCAACTCGGGGACGGACGGGTTCGACGACGGTTCGCACCCCTTCTGGGACCGGGACGACGTTCACGACATCTACCTCGAATGGCGCGAAGTCTTCAACGAGTACAACCCGCCCCGCACCGCCGTCGCCGAAGCATGGGTGCACGCTACCCGCCGTGCCCGCTATGCCAGCCCGGAGGGCCTGGGCCAGGCCTTCAACTTCGACCTGCTGCAGGCCGACTTCGATGCCGAGGATTTCCGCGAAATCATCACCCGCAACCTCGCCGAAGCCGCCGCGACCGGCGCGTCCTCCACCTGGGTTTTCTCCAACCACGACGTCGTCCGGCATGCCACGCGCTATGGCCTGCCCAAGGCGTCCAAGGGCAAGAAGCACGCCAAGGGTCAGGACGGGAAAGGCTGGCTGCTGGCTGGCGGACCCAAGGAAGAACTCGACGTGGACCTTGGCGAGCGCCGTGCCCGCGCCGCCACCTTGCTGATGCTTGCTGTGCCCGGCTCGGCCTACCTGTACCAGGGCGAGGAACTGGGCCTGCAGGAAGTGGCGGAGATTCCGGACTCCGAGCGCCAGGATCCCGCGTTCTTCCGGAACAGGGGCGTTGAGGTGGGCCGTGACGGCTGCCGGGTGCCCCTGCCCTGGAAGGTTGAAGGGACCTCATTCGGCTTTGGCGACGGCGGCGCGCACCTGCCGCAGCCGGACTGGTTCAGCAAGTATGCGGTGGAGGCGCAGGACGGCAGCGAAAACTCCACTCTGGAGCTGTACCGCACTGCCCTGAAGCTGCGCCGCGAACTGCAGGCCGGCGAGGAGCTGGAGTGGGTGGAGACCGGAAACCCGGAGGTCCTGCACTTCCGCCGCCCCGGTAGCTGGCAGTCCGTGACCAACTTCGGGGACACCGCCGTCGACCTTCCGGCAGGGACCGTCCTGGTCAGCAGCGCCCCGCTGGTGGACGGCAAACTCGGCGCCAACAGCACCGTCTGGCTGCGCTGACATAACCCAAGATCAAACAGGTGGCGGGACCCGGCCGGGCCCCGCCACCTGTGCGTCTGCCCCGGCTCATGAAAGGGTGAAGCAATGACCCAACACACCGTTCCATCCCCCGCGCAGGAACTCATCTACGGCTGCATGGGCCTGGGCGGCAGCTGGACCGACGAACCGCATCAGGTGCAGCATGTGGACGAGGCAGCCGCCGCCGTCGAGGCCGCGCTGGACGCCGGCATCACGCTGTTCGACCACGCGGACATCTACCGCAGCGGCAAGTCCGAGGCGGTGTTCGGCGAGGTTCTCGCGGCAACACCAGGCCTGCGCGACCGGATCCGGCTGCAGACCAAGTGCGGGATCCGGCTCCGCGAACGCGGGCTGGCCACACACTATGACCTCAGCCGCGAATCCATCCTCGAGCGGGTGGACGGGAGCCTGAAGAGGCTGCAGACGGATTACGTGGACGTCCTCCTGCTGCACCGCCCGGATCCCCTGACGGACCTGGCGGAGGTGGCGGCCGCCGTCGGGCAACTGCTGGCCGACGGCAAGGTGCGGGCGCTTGGGGTGTCCAACATGTCCGGCGCGCAGATCGAGGCGCTGCAGGAACGGCTGGAGGTGCCGGTGGTGGCCAACCAGCTGGAGATGAGCCTGCTGAAGCGGGCCTGGCTGGAAAGCCAGGTACTGGTGAACCATCCGGAGTCGGTGGACTACAGCTTCCCGCACGGGACCCTGGAGTACTGCAGCAGCAACGGTGTTACCGTGCAGGCTTACGGCGCGCTGGCGCAAGGGTTGTACACGGGGGCAGTTCCGGAAAACCCGACGGCGGCGGAGACTGCCGCGGCCGCGATGGTTGCGGAGCTTGCCGGTCAGTACGGCACCACCGGGGAGGCCGTCCTCCTGGGGTGGCTGATGAAGCATCCGGCCGGCATTGCGCCCGTGATCGGCACCGTGAATCCGGCGAGAATCGCGGCCTGCGCGGACGCCGCCCGCGTGGCGGAGGCCATGACCCGGGCCGACTGGTACGGACTGTGGATTGCGGCGCGGGGCGGCACCCTCCCCTGAGGCCGGTCAGAGGGTTGCCAGAAGCCCTGCTACGTCGTCAAGTGCCCCCGGAACCAGGGAGTAATAGGCCCAGGTTCCACGCTTTTCGCGGTGCAGCAGACCGGCGTCCACCAGGATTTTCAGGTGGTGGGAAACCGTGGGCTGGCCCAGGTCCAGCGGGTCGGTCAGGTCGCACACGCAGGACTCGCCCGAGGATTCGGCCTTAACGATGGACAGCAGCCGCAGTCGGTTGGGGTCGGCCAGGGCTTTGAAGACCAGGGCCTTCTGCTTGGCTTCCTCGGCCCCCAATGCGGGCGGACCTGCCGGGGTGCAGCAGGCGTCATCCGTGGCCTGATCGATTACGGGCAGCAAGTTCATGTACCCATTATGCCCGAATATTGACCATCATCAATGTATTAATCCCGCCGCTCGACCCGGAGGTGGCTACGCTCCGGAGGCTTGCCCGCCGTCGGACCGGTCGACGAAGTCTTAGGAGCTGGCCTTTTCCGATGCGTGCGGAAGAACGACGTCGTCTGCGTTGCGGGCCGCAGACGGGAACAGGATGAGCAGAAGCCCCAGGCCTACGGCCGCCCCGAGCAGTTGCGCCACGACGAACCCGGGAACTGAAGCGGGTGCGATGCCGGCGAAGGTGTCACTGAAGATGCGGCCGACCGTCACGGCGGGGTTGGCGAAGGACGTTGAGGACGTGAACCAGTAGGCGGCGCCGATGTAGGCACCCACGGCGGGGGCTGCGAGGGTGCCCCGGTTTGTGGCTGCCAGGGCGAAGATCAACAGGACGAGCCCTGCCGTCGCGACGACTTCGCCCAGCAGGTGCCCGGTGGTGGCGCGGTCCTTCACCGAGATGGAAGTGCCCACCTCAAACATGGCGTTGGCCACCACGCTGCCGCTGATTGCACCGACGGTTTGGGCAACTACATATGTGCCCAGGTCCGGAAGTGTTAATCCGGTTCCGCTGCGCCGGCCGAGGGCCCAGTCCACGAGCGAGACGACGGGGTTGAAGTGTGCGCCGCTGACGGGTCCGAAGACGAGGATCAGCACCGTCAGACCCAGAACCGTGGCCGTGCTGTTCTGCAGCAGCTGCAGGCCGATGTCGCTGGGGGAGAGCTGCTGTGCCATGATCCCCGAGCCAACGACGATCATAACGAGCAAACTGGAACCGAGTAGTTCGGCGAAGGCGCGGCGCCACAACGGCGGTTGTTGAGAAGTCATACCAACAGCTTGACTCAAGATATTTACTCAGTCAAAATTGAATCAATGATCATTGACCCAGTTGAAGTTTTCCGCGCGCGGGTCGCCAAGCATGCGGCCCTGGCGGATCCCGCGCGGCTGCGCATCGTGGACCTGCTGACCCTGGGGGATCTTTCCCCCACGGAGCTGCAGGCCGAGCTCGGGATGCCGTCGAACCTGCTGTCGCACCACCTGCGCACACTCGAAGCCGCGGGCCTGGCGACGCGCCACCGTTCGGAGGCGGACAAGCG
The DNA here is from genome assembly GCF_006517235.1 of Pseudarthrobacter sp. NIBRBAC000502772. Taxonomy (NCBI): domain Bacteria; kingdom Bacillati; phylum Actinomycetota; class Actinomycetes; order Micrococcales; family Micrococcaceae; genus Pseudarthrobacter; species Pseudarthrobacter sp. NIBRBAC000502772. The sequence goes on along the minus strand of NZ_CP041188.1, from coordinate 3,990,068 downwards.
CCGCAGCTACATCCGGCTGGCCGCAGGGGCGTTGGAGGGACTGGCCCCCGGCCGCGAACACGGCGCCCGCCGTGTCCTCTTCGTCTGCACGCGCAACAGCGCCAGGTCCCAGCTGGCCGTCGCACTCTGGAATCAGGTCAGCGACATCCCCTCGGCCTCGGCGGGCACCCACCCCGCGGACCGCATCGCCCTGGGTGCCATTGATGTCGCGAGTCGCCACGGTGTTGCTCTCGCGGACCATCCCCCGCGCCGGCTCGATGAAGTGGCGCACGATGATGACTTCGTCGTGACCGTGTGCGACAACGCCCACGAGGAAATCCTCAACCTGGGAGGGATCCATTGGTCTGTTCCGGATCCACTGCGCCTAAACACGGAGGATGCTTTCGAGGGCGCCTTCACTGACATCTTCCACCGCGTTACCGGCCTCGCGCCCCGACTGCACGCTGCCTGATAGTCCACGCCCGTAAATATTGACAACCATCAATATATTGTCCGATACTGCATACATCGACGCATATCAATGTCTAGTCGGTGTGGGTGGTGCGGACACGACGACCTCATCAAAACTGATCCACACGCAACTGATTCCAGGAGAAACACGTGAGCACCGAAACCGCCAAGAAGCCGTCCGTCCTCTTCGTCTGCGTCCACAATGCCGGCCGTTCGCAGATGGCCGCTGCCTTCCTCACCACGATTTCCAAGGGCGGGATCGAGGTGCGTTCCGCCGGTTCCCAGCCTGCGGATAAGGTCAACCCGGCCGCCGTCGAGGCCATGGCCGAACTGGGCATCGACATGTCTGCAGAGATCCCCAAAGTCCTCACCACCGAGGCCGTGAAGGAGTCCGACGTCGTGATCACCATGGGCTGCGGTGACGAATGCCCGTACTTCCCCGGCAAGCGCTACGAGGACTGGGTCCTGGAAGACCCGGCCGGGCAGGGCGTGGAGTCTGTCCGCCCCATCCGTGACGAGATCAAGACCCGCATCGAAGGACTCATCGAGTCCCTGGTCCCGGCCGCCAAGTAACCACACGCCGCCGTTAGGGAGGGGGGTGAACTGGATGGACACCGATTGCTGCACCGATACGGGCTGCTGCGACGAGGACGATCTGGACTGCTGCTGAACAGGCGCCCCGGCCTGCCGGTCCCACAAGGCTCCGGCAGGCACCCCGATCGAACCGCACACCAACGGATGAAACAGAGGACAGCATGGATCCGCTAAAGACCCTTCCCGTCGCCGTCATCGGCGCCGGCCCCGTCGGTCTTGCTACCGCAGCCCACCTGCTCGAACGTGGCCTCGAGCCGCTGATCTTCGAGGCAGGCTCGACAGCGGGATCCGCCATCGAACAGTGGCGCCACATCCGGCTGTTCTCACCCTGGCGATTCAACCTCGACGCCGCGGCCGTGCGTTTGCTGGAGGACGCCGGCTGGGAATCCCCTCGCCTGACGGCACTGCCTTACGGCGGGGAACTGATCGACAATTACCTCGCCCCGCTGGCTGCAACCCCGGAGATCTCCTCCCGGCTCCAGACCAGCGCACGCGTCATTGCCGTTACACGCCAGGGCATGGACAAAACCCACGTCCGGGACCGTGACGCCACCCCTTTCACCGTCCGGGTCGTACACGACGGCGGTGAAATCCGTGACCACACGGTGGCGGCCGTCATTGACGCCTCCGGCACGTGGTCCACCCGCAACCCGCTCGGAACTTCCGGGCTGCCCGCCATCGGCGAAGACACGGCGGCCGCCCGGATCTCCTCGCCCCTGCCGGACGTCACAGGACGGGACCGCACGTCCTTCGCGGGCCGCCGCGTCCTGGTCGTGGGAGCCGGGCACTCGGCCGCGAACACCCTGATCAATCTGGCAGACCTCGCCAAGGACGAACCCGGAACCACCATCCTGTGGGCCGTGCGCGGAGCATCCGCTGACAAGGCCTATGGAGGCGCCGACGCCGACGGCCTGCCCGCCCGCGGCCAACTAGGCGCCAGGCTCCGCCGACTCGTGGAGGCCGGAACAATCGAACTGCACACCGGCTTCGGGATCGCTGCCCTCAAAACACTGGATTCCGGCGTCACCGTAGAAGCAGTCGACGGACGCACTCTGGAAGCGGACATCATCGTCCCCTGCACGGGCTTCCGGCCGGACCTGGTCATCCTGCACGAACTCCGGCTCAACCTTGACCCCGCTGTCGAAGCACCCGTCGAGCTGGGCCCTTTGATCGACCCCGAATTCCACTCCTGCGGCACTGTCCAGCCGCACGGCGCCAAGATGCTCGCCCACCCGGAGAAGGACTTCTATATCGTCGGCATGAAGTCCTACGGCCGTGCCCCGACGTTCCTGCTGGCCACCGGTTACGAACAGGTCAGGTCCGTCGCCGCGGCCCTCGCCGGCGACCAGGCCGGGGCGGACACTGTCCACCTTGAACTGCCCGAAACCGGGGTTTGCTCCACAGACGCCGGCACCAGCTGCGACGTCCCCGCGGCCTCAATAGCAGACACTGACGGATCGGCGGAGAGCGGCTGTTGCGCCGCCCCGGAACCGGTCCTCGTTGGATTCCCCACCGGGCTGGCTCACGGCCGCTCCGGGGAACACTGACCACAACAGACCACGACGCACCGTTCCGGACGCACGCCAAGGGAGTACTGCCATGACCGAACACCAGAAAACGACGCTGGGATTGCAGGACAACACTGAAATCCTGCACCGGATCAGCGAACGCCTCGCCGAGCGTTTCACCGGGGTGTTCGCCGTCGAGACCGTCGAACGCTACGTCTTCGAGTCGTACACGGCCTTGGCCCGGACAGCGAAGATCAGCGCCTACCTGCCTGCCACCACAGAACACTTCGCCAACGACCGGCTGGCCGCCCTGGCCAAATCCAAAGGGACGGTGGTCTCCGAGGTCCCGGAGGTCCTGTTCGTTTGCGTGCAGAACGCCGGGAGGTCTCAGATGGCTGCCGCGCTGCTCACTGTTGAAGCCAAGGGCAGGATCCGCGTCCGGTCGGCAGGCTCCATGCCGGCGGCTGAGCTGGATCCAACGGTTGTGACTGTAATGTCCGAAATGGGCTTGGACCTGGGCAAGGACTATCCGAAGCCACTCACGGACGACGTCGTGCGGGCATCTGATGTCGTCATCACGATGGGCTGCGGGGACTCCTGCCCCATCTACCCCGGGAAACGCTATGAAGACTGGGACCTCACCGACCCCGCCGGACATTCCCTGGAGACCGTCCGGGAAATCCGCGACGAAATCCACGCCCGCATCAAAACCCTCGTCGGCTCACTCCTGACCGCACAACAGAAAGAAGACACCCACTCATGACCGAAAGCACCAAGACTCCCCGCATCCTGTTCGTCTGCAGCAAGAACGGCGGGAAGTCCCAGCTGGCGGCCGGTCTCATGCGGGACCTCGCCGGCGAAGGGGTCACCGTTTATTCGGCAGGCACCAAGCCGGGCAGCTGCCTGAACAACGAGGCTGTGGAATCCCTGAACGAACTCGGCATCGACATTTCGGGGGAACACCCTAAGCCCGTCACAGACGAAGTGCTTGACACCGTCGACGTCGTGATCGTCCTGGGCACCGAAGCAAAGCTCGAACCCCGCGAAGGCACCCGCTTCGAAATCTGGGAAACCGACGAACCTTCCACCCGGGGCATCGAAGGCACGGAGCGCATGCGCCTCGTCCGCGACGACATCAACGCCCGCGTCCGCAAGCTTCATGCGGAACTCACCGGCAACTGAGCTGGCCCAACGCCGTGGGTAGAGCCTGTCCAAACCGGTGGTTGAGCTTGTCGAAACCTGGGTCTCGACAGGCTCGACCACCGGCGCCGGCCGGTCGTATCTGTATTGTTCGGCACGTCCGGCGCCATGGCTTAGCGCTGGCGGTGCCCGGGCAGATACGGTAGTAGCATGACGTCACCCACCGCCACCGAGACATTACGCGCCAAGCGCAACATCCCAGCAGAAATCGCCCGTTCATGGCTTTTGGTCAACGCCATGAAAACCGACCTGTTTGACCAGTCGGCTGTTTCGCGCGCTGACTCGATCATCCTGGACATCGAGGACGCCGTGGACCCGTCGCAAAAGGACGAGGCGCGCGGACACGTGATTGAGTGGCTCAGCGGCGGCGGCCAGGCCTGGGTCCGCATCAACGATGCCACCAGCCCGTTCTGGGCCGATGACCTTGCAGGGCTGCGCGGTACTCCCGGGCTGCTCGGCGTGATGCTCGCCAAGACCGAATCAGCTGACCAGGTGACCGAAAGTTTCCACCGGATGGACGGCAAGACGCCCGTCATCCCGCTCGTGGAATCCGCTCTGGGCATCGAGGAAGCCAACAACATCGCCAAGGCCCAGGGTGCTTTCCGCCTGGCGTTCGGCTCCGGCGACTTCCGCCGCGACACCGGCATGGCGGCCACTCCCGAGGCCATGGCCTATCCGCGCGCGAAACTGGTGGTTGCCAGCCGCGTCGGCAACCTGCCCGGCCCCATTGACGGCCCCACCGTCGGCACCAACCACCCCATCCTGCGCGAGCAGACCGGCATCACCGTGATGATGGGCATGACCGGCAAGCTGTGCCTGGCCATCGACCAGACGAACGTCATCAACGAGGTCATCAGCCCCACCCCGTCGGACGTCGCCTGGGCCACGGACTTTATGTCCGACTTCGAGGCCAACGGCCGCGTCATCCGTGACGGCTCGGACCTGCCCCGCCTGGGCCGCGCCGAAAAGATCATGAAGCTCGCGGTAGCGTTCGGCGTGCAGCCCGCGCTGTAACGCCACCCGTACACCCAAGCACTGGAGACCCCGTGACCGATACCCGCTATCTGGTTCACGGGGTCTTTTGGGATGGCGCCCCGGCGCAGACGGTAAGGCACGACGGCGGCAGCCCGGCTCTGCGCCTCCAGTCACCGTCCGGGGATCTCCGGGAGGTCAGCCTCGGGGCGGGCGCCAGGCTCGGTTTTGCGGTGGCCGATCACGGCTCTACGTGGCCATGTTCGCCGACGGCGCCGCAAGGTGGGCACAGTCCCGGCCGTGCAGGAATCGCTGTTCTGAACGTGCTCGGTAGACTGTCACGGTGCTCAAAGAATTCTGGGAGTCAGCGCCCACCTCGTACAAAGTCCTGGTCTTCGGCGCCATGGGCCTCATCGGCGTCGGCATCATCCTGAACCTGATCGGCAACACGTCCGGAAACCAGGGCCTCGCCACTGCGTCACTGCCACTGATTGGGCTAGGCCTCCTGCTGCACATCGCCGGGATTGTGGTGCGTGGCCAGACCATCCGGAGGAACCTCCGCAAGTAGCCGGAATTCCGGGTGTCCCGGGGCAGACCGATAGGCTTGAGGCCATGACTATCAATCCGGACCTGCAGGGCCGCAGCTACCCTGCCGCAGAGGTTTACGACGTCGGCCGCGAGAAGATCCGCGAGTTCGCCCGCGCGGTCAAGGCCACGCACCCAGCCCACTTCGACGTCGAGGCCGCCAAGGCCCTGGGACACAAGGATTTGGTGGCACCACCCACCTTCGCCATCATCATCGCCCAGCGCGCCGATGCCCAGCTGATCGAGGATCCGGACGCCGGCATCGACTTCTCCCGCGTGGTCCACGCCGATCAGCGCTTCATCCACCACCGCCCCATCTTTGCCGGCGACCGCCTGGTTGCCGAACTGCACGTTGACGGTGTCCGTGCCATGGGCGGCGGGGCCATGATCACCACCCGCCAGGAAATTTTTGCCCTGACCGACGGTGGCAACGGGTCGCGCGAGGCAGTCGCCACCACCACCTCATCCATCCTCGTCCGCGGAGAGGGACAATAACCATGAGCCCCAGCTTCCACGAACTCAGCGCCGGCCAGGACATCGGCAGCCGCACCATCGAGGTCACCCGGACCGACCTGGTCAAGTACGCTGGCGCCTCCGGCGACTTCAACCCCATCCACTGGAACGAAGCCTTCGCCACCGGCGTGGAACTGCCCGGCGTCATTGCCCACGGCATGTTCACCATGGGTGCCGCCGTTCAGCTGGTGACCGACTGGGCAGGCGACCCCGCCGCCGTCGTCGACTTCCAGACCCGCTTCACCAAGCCGGTCCTGGTTACGGACACCACCGGAACCATGGACGCCGGGGCCACCATCGAGGTCAGCGGCGCCATTGGAAAGCTCGACGCCGATGCGGGCGCCGCCCGCATTGACCTCACCGTGGTCGCTGCCGGCCAGAAAGTGCTGATGAAGGCCCAGGCCGTCGTCAGGCTGTCATGATCCTTTGACCGTCAACAAAACTGCCGCTGCCGAGGTCACTGCCTGGCGCAATGCCGTAGTGGTTGCCTATGCCGGCAGCGGGCTGGCCTTCGCGTCCTGGGTTTCCCGGCTTCCGGCAATCCGCGACGGGCTGGACCTGACGCCCGGCACGGTCGGTTTGCTGTTGCTGTGCATGACCTTGGGATCGTTCGTCTCGGTGTCCGCATCGGGGCTGATCGTGCTCCGTCTGGGCTCCAAACGGACCATCCGCACGGGCGCCATCATGGTGGCCTGCGGCATGGCCATCACCGGATTCGGAACGTCGGTGCTGGCCACGCCGGTCGCGGTGGCCGTGGGACTTGCCGTCATCGGGCTCGGCTCCGCCAGCTGGAGTACGGCCGCCAACGTCGAGGGCGCCTCGGTGGAACGCGCGGTGGGCCGGCACATCATGCCACGGCTCCACGGCGCATTCAGCCTCGGCACCGTGGCAGGTGCAGGCCTTGGGGCGTGGGCCGCAGCCGCTTCCGTCCCGGTGTTTTGGCACCTGGCGGCGGCCGGCGTTGTGGTTGCCGTCTCGGTGACGACGGCGGCAGCCTGGTTCCGTGCGGATGTCACCCCGGTCGCGGGGGAACGGAAGTATGTCCCGGACAACTTCGAGGACCCGTTCACGGGCCCGATCCCCATTGTCACCGCCGGGGCGTCGGCTGACGCTTCCGGCGCCCCGCTGGACAACAAGCGGAAGATCGCGGAGGCCTGGCGCGACCGGCGCACCCTGCTTCTCGGAGTCATGGTCCTGGGGCTTGCCTTGGCCGAAGGTGCGGCAGGGGACTGGGTGGCACTGGCCCTCGCCGACGGGCACGGCCAGACCGACGCCGCCGGAGCCGCCGGCTACGGGCTCTTCGTGACCTTCATGACCATCGGACGGTTCGCCGGCACTGTGGTCCTGGACCGTTTCGGCCGCGTTCCCGTGATGCGCTGGTGCGCCGCGCTGGCAGTGTTCGGACTCGGACTGTTTGTGTTTGCCCCCGTTCCCTGGCTCGCCTTTGTGGCCCTGGCCATCTGGGGACTCGGCGCCTCGCTGGGGTTCCCGGTGGGCATGTCCGCCGCCGCGGATGATCCCGCCAAGGCTGCGGCCCGCGTCTCGGTGGTCTCCACCATCGGCTACGGCGCCTTCCTATGCGGGCCGCCGCTGCTGGGCCTGCTGGCTGAACACGTGGGCATCCTTCACTCGCTGCTGGCCGTGATGGTCATGCTGGTGGCCACCTTCCTGCTCTCACCGGTGGCCCGGAAAGTTACCTAGCCTTCTCCCTAAGTTAGGGTGGATAGGTGACTTCCATCCTGCTTTCTGCCCTGACCACGGCCGCCGTCGGGGGCCCCGCCGGCAAGTACATTGAGGCCAGCACCGAGGCGGAGATCATCGACGCCGTCCGCACAGCTGACGCCGCGGGGGAGCAGGTCCTCATCATCGGCGGCGGCTCCAACCTCCTGATTTCCGACGACGGGTTCCCCGGTACGGTGATCAGGATCGCCTCGGAAGGGTTCACGGTCAACGCCGAGGACTCCTGCGGCGGCGTGGCGGTAGTGGTCCAGGCCGGCCACAACTGGGATGCTCTCGTGGAACACGCCGTGCTGCATGCGTGGTCCGGCATCGAAGCACTCTCAGGCATCCCGGGGGCCACCGGCGCCACGCCCGTGCAGAACGTCGGGGCCTACGGCTCTGACGTCTCCCAGACCATCGCGGCTGTCCGCACCTGGGACCGGACCCGGAACGCGGTCCAGACATTCACCAACTCCGAGCTGAAGTTCGGCTACCGCGATTCCATCCTGAAACAGACCACGGTCCAGGGCTCACCCCGCTACGTGGTGCTGACCGTGGAATTCCAGCTCCCGCTGGGCCGGATGAGCGCGCCCATCCGCTACGCCGAACTGGCCCGCTCACTGGGCGTCGAGGCAGGCAAGCGTGCGTACTCCAACGATGTGCGCCGGGAAGTCCTGAGGCTGCGGGCATCCAAAGGCATGGTGCTGGACCCGGCCGACCGGGACACCTATTCCACCGGCTCCTTCTTCACCAACCCCATAGTCCCCGTGGACGTGGCGGCAACGCTGCCGGAGTCCGCACCGAAGTACCCCGCCGGGGCGGACGGGCTGGTGAAGCTGTCCGCCGCGTGGCTGATCGACCAGGCAGGGTTCGGCAAGGGCTACGGCCTGGAGGAGGCCAGCGCCTCCGGCGGGCGGGCGTCACTGTCTACGAAGCACACGCTGGCCATTACCAACCGCGGCTCCGCCAGCGCCAAGGACATGCTGGCGATCGCGCGCGAGGTGCGCGCCGGCGTCGTCGAACGCTTTGGCATTGAACTGCACCCGGAACCGTTGCTCATCGGCCTGACGCTCTAGCGTTCAGCTCGTCGAACGCATCAGCCTGCTTGCGTGACCGGCGCCAGGTGCCCGTCAACGGCGCCGATCAGCCGGACGTTCGTGGCCATGCCCAGCAGGGCGGCGGCCCAGCCGGTCAGCGCCAAATATGGCCCCATAAACAGCCAGACCATAAGGCCCGGAGCCGCCGGGTGGGTCGCGGCGGCAAGAATGCAAACCACCAAACCGATCACGGCGGTGGCCTGGGCGAGGAACCAGAGCAGCCGGCCGCTGACGGGATAGAGCTTCCAGTCACGGACGATGCGGACCTTGCCGCGGCCCACCCGGATACCGGGAAAAAGCACGGCGTACCCTCCGCCGAGCGACAGGAACAGGGAAGGCAAGAGGAGTTCCAGGGGTGCCTCGCCGCCGCCTCCCGGGAATCCCTGGGGCTGGAAACCAATGGCCGGGGCCAGCCCGATGGCCACGCCGGCCAGGACCGATACGGTCCCTGCCACCAGCCATGCCTGTGTTCCGCGCGCGAACAATTGCCACAAACTCCCCAAAGTCATGCTTACACCCTATCGGGCCAGGTCCTACGATGAGGACATGGCAGTGAACCGCGTAAGCCCCAAGGTGCTGGGCAGGTTACGCCTTGCCTCTCAAGGACTGCTCGGTACCGGACTCGGCTCCGTAGAGGCCGCGGTCCGCTGGATGACGGCCACGCAGGCTCAGGACCTGCAGGCCGCGCTCTGGGCCATCGGCGTCCGCGTTCCGGGCGCAGGGTTGACTGACGTGCGCGACGCGCTGGACAGCGGAAGGGTGGTCCGGTCCTGGCCGATGCGCGGCACCCTGCACCTGGTGGCTCCGGAGGATCTGCGCTGGATGCTGGACCTCACCACCGAGCGTCTTAGCCGCATCATTGCCGGCCGGCACCGGGAACTGGACATCACCTGGGCGGACATCGAGAAGTGCCGCGACGTTGCCTTGGAGCGGATTGCGGCCGGCGGTCCCGTGAGCCGCACCGAACTCTTCGAGGTGTTTGAGGCAGCCGGGCAGCCCACCTCCGGCCAGCGGGGGATCCACCTCCTGGGGACGCTGTGCCGGCACGCCTGGCTGGTTCAAGGCCCATTGGCCGGGAACCAGCAGCTGCTGGTGGCGTTCGATGACTGGATTCCGGTGTCGCGCGGGCTTGAGCGGCAGGAAGCGATCGCCGAGTTCATGTTGCGCTACTTCCGCAGCCACGGCCCTGCCACCGTCCGCGACTTCGCCTGGTGGACGCAGATTCCCCTGACCGACGTGCGGGCGGCCTTTGAGCTGGTCAGCGGGCAGCTCGTGGAGCTGGAATTCGGGGGCGTCCACTATTGGATGTCACCGGAGACTGCATCAATGCTCGACGGCGGTGTGCCCGGCCAGCGGTCCGTCCTCCTCTTGCCGGGCTTCGACGAGTTTGTGCTGGGCTACATGGACCGGAGCCTTGTGCTGGCCCCTGAGCACGCCAACAAGATCGTCCCGGGCGGCAACGGAGTGTTCAAGAAGACCGTCGTGGCAGGGGGCGAGGTGATCGGCACATGGGCGCGGGCCGGCACCAGCCGCAGCGCCGCCGTCGTGCCTGAACTGTTTGACGACGCCAAGCCACTTGGACCCGCTGCGCAGGCCGTGTTCAGCAAGGCCGCCGTACAGTACCTCGCATTCCTGGACAGCTAAGCCAGGCCCCATTCGCCGCCCCGCCGAACACGAGCGGTGCTGCCGAACACGAGCGGCCCTGCCCCGCAAAAGCGGTGCGGGGCAGCACCGTTCCTGCGGGGCAGGGCAGCGAATGATGCCGGAAGAAGCGGATGCGTGTATTTCTGCGGGGGTTGTCCACATAATGTGCCCGCGCTCTACCGGGGCCAGCCGTGGTCCGAGAACCTTGGACCATGAATGGCGACAAAGTCCGTGTGCTCCTGGATGGGCGCTGGCCAGCCTTCCCCGTTGCCTCCACGCAACAGTTGGACGCGGCAGGGCTGGACGAGCGGGTCCTGACCGCGGCAGTCCGCGCCGGAACCATCCTGCGCCTTCGACGCGGAGCTTACGTCCGGAACGCTGACTGGAAGGGAGCGGAGCCGTGGACCAGGGACGCCCTGCGGATCCAGGCGCACTTCCTGTCCACCGGCGGGGCCTGCCGCTACAGCCATATCAGTGCCGCCAGACTGCATGAGTGTCACGTCTGGGATGCCGGGCCCATGATCCACGTCACCACGGCCTACGCCAACTCGACGAAAAGTGCCGGCACGGACGTCCGCACCCACCGGATGGACCTGCAACCCGTAGACGTGACAACACGGTGGAGCATGGATGGCAAAGAGATTCTGGCTACCGGCATTGAACGGACCGTCCTGGACTGCGCCCGTATCCTGCCACTGGAGCAGGCAGCCGTGATCGGCGACCACGCGCTGCGCAAGGGAGCCGGGATCGACAGCATGCGGCAACTTCTGGACGTGGGACCCGTCAAACGCGGGAACCGGCGGGCGCTGGATCTGTTGGCGGCCCTGGATGGGCGGTCGGAATCAGTGGGGGAGACCCGGACCAGGCTGCTGCTGCGATCATTCGATCTGCACATGTTCATTCCGCAGTTCGAGATTCAGACGCCAAGTGGACAATTCAGGGCAGACTTCGCGGATCCGATGACCCGCATAGTGATTGAGTTTGATGGCAGCGGCAAATACACCGACCACAGGCCCACGGAGGAGGTGCTGCTCGCAGAGCGTCGCCGGGAGAACGCACTGATCGAAGAAGGCTGGCTGGTCCTTCGACTTGAGTGGAAGCACTTGGCGTATCCGGCAGAAGTGCGGCGCCGGCTTTTGGCCATGATGGATCGGTCCAGGATCTTGCGTGCGTCAGGCTTGGCGTGCTGAACGCAAGGACGCGTGCTGAACGCAAAGACGGCTCTGCCCCGCAAAAGCGGTGCGGGGCAGCACCGTTCCTGCGGGGCAGGGCCGTTCGAGTGGCGGGGAACCGCGGGGAGTTACAGGTTCCCGGTGGCGATGTTGAGCATGCGGCGCAGCGGCTCGGCGGCGCCCCAGAGCAGCTGGTCGCCAACGGTGAAGGCGCTGATGTACTCAGGGCCCATTTCCATCTTGCGGATGCGGCCCACGGGGATGTCCAGCGTGCCGGACGCGGCCACGGGGGTCAGGCCCGCCATGGAGTCTTCCTTGGTGTTCGGGATGACCTTGGCCCACTCGTTGTCCTCGGCGAGGAGCTTCTCGATCTCGGCCACGGAGAGGTCCTCGCGGAGCTTGAGCGTCAGCGCCTGGGAGTGGGAGCGCATGGCGCCGATCCGGATGCACAGGCCGTCCATGATGATCCGGTTTTCGTCCGAGGTGCCCAGGATCTTGTTGGTTTCAACCCCGGCCTTCCACTCTTCCTTGGACTGTCCGTTGCCGAGGTCCGCGTCGATCCACGGGATGAGGGAGCCGGCCAGGGGCACGCCGAACTGGGTGGCGTCGATGTCGGAGCGCTGGTGGGCCAGGACCTTGCGGTCAATTTCCAGGATGGCCGACGCCGGGTCGTCCAGTTCCGAGCTCACTTCGGCGTTGAGCGTGCCGAACTGGCTGAGCAGTTCGCGCATGTGCCGGGCGCCGCCGCCCGAGGCAGCCTGGTAGGTCATGGACGTGCCCCATTCGACGAGGCCGTTCTTGAACAGCCCGCCGAGGCCCATGAGCATGCAGGAAACGGTGCAGTTCCCGCCGATGAAGTCCTTGGTCCCGTTGACCAGGCCCTTGTCGATGACGTCGCGGTTGATCGGGTCCAGCACGATGATCGAGTCGTCGTTCATGCGCAGCGTGGAGGCGGCGTCGATCCAGAGGCCGTCCCAGCCGCGGCCACGCAGCTCGGTGTGCACGCGCTTGGTGTAGTCCCCGCCCTGGGCGGTGACAATAATGGGCAGCTTAGCCAGCGTGTCGACGTCGAACGCGTCCTCAAGCTTGCCGGCGGCAGCACCGGCAATCGACGGCGCGGCACCTCCCGCGTTTGACGTGGAGAAGAACACCGGGTTGATGTTGGCGAAGTCGCCCTCGTCCTGCATGCGCTGCATCAGGACGGAGCCGACCATGCCGCGCCATCCGACCAGGCCGACGGAGGGGGTAGCTGCTGTAGTCATCCGTCCAGTTTAGACGCCGGAACGAGCAGGTCGCAGTCGGTTACGTCACTCGCGCCGGGATGCGTACGAGCGGCGTGCGGGGGAACAGGCGTCAGCTGCGGTTGGTTTCCGCCAGCACCGCGGCTTTGCGGAGTCGCAACGCGTAGAAGGAGCCGAAGGCAAACACCTGCGTCACCACCACCAGCACGATGGCCCCGCGACCTTGTTGCCGCCCAGGATCATGGTCAGGCCCACGATCGCAGACAGCAGCGCGAACAGCGGCAGCAGCATGTAGCCCAGCACAAACAGTGTTTCCGGTTTCTTCAACATCTCAGCCCTGCGTCCTAATCCATTTGGTAAACCTGTAGCGCGTTCCGTTGGCTGCCGTCAGCCATCCGTCTGGCGGGACGGACGCGGCCGCCTCCCAGGTTTCGTCGAGGTCTGGAGCGAACGTGTCGCCGTCGGCCTCCACATCGATGGTGGTGACCACCGCGACGTTGGCGAGTCCGGTGGACTGGCGGAAGACTTCCCCGCCGCCCAGGATCCACACGGTCCCGCCGCCGTCGACGAACTGCGACTCAAGGAGGGCATCATCCAGGGAGGGGACCACGACGGCGCCCACCGCCTCGGGCGATTCGCCCCAGTTTTTCTGCCGGGTGATCACAATGTTTGTCCGGCCGGGCAGGGGACGGTACTTGTCCGCGAAGGACAGCCACGTCTTGCGGCCCATGATCACGGGGTGCCCCATGGTGAGCCGGTTGAAGTGCTTGAGGTCCTCAGGGAGGTGCCAGGGCATATCGCCGTCCTTGCCGATCACACCGCCGGACGTCTGCGCCCACACAAGGCCGACACCGGTCACGGAACCGGCGAGTTCCTGCGTGAAGTCCTGGGGGTCTGCTGCATTTTCGGTGCTCATACGGCAATCGGGGCCTTGATCGTGGGGTGGTGCTGGTAGCCCACCACTTCGAAGTCCTCGAGTGTGTAGTCGAAGATCGACGCCGGCTTCCGGGTGATCTTCAGCTGCGGGTATTCATACGGTTCCCGGTCCAGCTGCTTCAGGACCTGGTCCATGTGGTTCTCGTAGATGTGGACGTCGCCGCCTGTCCAGACAAACTCGCCGGGCTCCAGCCCCACCTGCTGCGCAATCATGCACGTCAGCAGGGCGTAGGAGGCGATGTTGAAGGGGACACCCAGGAACATGTCCGCCGAGCGCTGGTACAGCTGGCAGGACAGTTTGCCGTTGGCCACGTAGAACTGGAAGAACGCGTGGCACGGGGGCAGTGCCATGTCCTTGAGCTCGGAGACGTTCCAGGCAGACACGATGTGCCGGCGCGAGTCCGGGTTGGTTTTGAGGTTCTCCACCAGCTCGGCGATCTGGTCAACATGGCCGCCGTCAGGGGTGGGCCAGCTGCGCCACTGGACGCCGTAGACGGGGCCGAGTTCGCCGTTTGCGTCGGCCCACTCGTTCCAGATGCTGACGCCCTGGTCCTGCATCCATTTGACGTTCGATTCACCGCGCAAGAACCACAGTAGCTCCACCGCCACGGACTTGAAATGCACGCGTTTGGTGGTGATCAGGGGGAAGCTCCGGCCAAGGTCAAAGCGCAGTTGACGGCCGAAAACGCTGGTGGTTCCGGTGCCCGTGCGGTCGGATTTGTGCGTGCCATGGGCCAGGACATCGCGCAGGAGGTCTTCATAAGGCGTCGGGATGCTCACGGCTAAAGTCTACCGGGCCAAGCCCTGCCGGCCCCGCAATGGTCCCGCGGCCGGCCTCAGTGTTGGCCGCCGGCCGCGCATCGGATCAGCCCTTCCTCAGCTTGCCGCGGACCAGATCGAGCAGCAGCTCATCGGTGAGCCGGGCGTCGCGGCCGGCATTGACCAAAAGGTCGACGGCGGCAGTCACCGCTTCCGGCACCGGCCCGCCTGCCTGCTGGGCGCCGACCGGTGCCGGCTGCGCGACGACGGTGCCGTTGCGCCGTCGGGATTCAATGAGTCCGGCAGCCTCAAGTTCCTTGTACGCCCGCGCGACCGTTCCGGCGGCGATGCCCAGATCGGCGGCCAGGCTGCGGACGGTGGGCAGCCGGCTTCCGGCGGTGAGTGTTCCGGTGGCGATCAGGGCGCTGATCTGCGAGCGGATTTGTTCATACGGCGGGGTTGCCGAGCGCAGGTCCACGGAGACGCCGGCGTTCACGGCACCCCTTCCCGGACAGGCTTCACCGGGGCGGCCGGAGTCCGGGCGAAACCCTTGACCGGGATGACGGCGATCACCACGCCGGCAGCCGCGAGCAGCACCCCGGCAATGATGGTCGGCTGCCACGGGGCTGCCCAGGTTGTTGCCGGCAGGCCCAGCAACGGCGGCCAGGCCTGGCTTGCCGTCATCAGCAGCACGCCCGCCTGGGCTGTGCAGTACGCGGCGAACGTCCGCACCACACGATGGACCGTGATGGCCCGCAGCGCGGCGTCCAGGCCGTGGATGTCGGTGGATATGCTGCGACGCCTCCGGGCCGCAACAACCGGCAGGCTGGCGATGGCCGCGACGGCCGCCGTCGCCACCGCCGCGACCACCCAGCCGGGAGAACCATCGGGGGCCGTGCCGCCCGGGCGCAGAATACCGTCCAGCCCAGCCTCACGCAGTTCCCATTCCCCCGCAGCAGTCAGCACCGTGATCGCGACGAAGAGTACGACGGCGACGATCGCCGTGGTGAGCAAAGCCGGGCTCACCACCTGCCGCGGCCATGTCCGCGGTATCCCGTGGGTGCCATAGCTGCGCTGGAGCAGCAGCTCGCCAGCCCCAGCCACCAGCAGAACGGCTGCCGCCATCAGCGCGACAAACAGCACCGGCAGCCCCGGAAGACCGGCGCCGAGAAGAAAGAATCCCAACGGGGCGGCGAGCAGCGTGGCCAGCCCCATGGCTGCCCCGAGGGAAACAACGAGACGGGTTGCCGGATGCGCGGCGGCCGGTGATCCTGAGAGCGCTGCCCTGTTCCCCTTGCCGTTGACCTGGACGCTGGGCAGCTTGGGTGGCGCCCACCCCCACATGACCAGCAGCACCACGAACGCCGCGAATCCGGCCGGGTTGGTCCAGCTGGTTACATTGGCGGCCGGATCGGGCCGGGCAGCAAAGTTGCCTGCCACCGCGGCAAGCCCGGCGGCGATGGTTGCGACGGTCCTCAGGAGCCTGTTCATGGCGATGGACCGCAGCAGGTCGTTCTCCGGTGCATCCAGGGCCTCGAGCTGCCTCCGGTGGCTGATGAGTGTGAGCACCAGCGCGGTTCCCAACGCGAGGGTTAGCCAGGCGGCGCCCAGGCAGGCGGCCAAAACGAAACCCTGGATCCGGCCGTCCCCACCGGTGCGCCTGAAACTGCCGGGGTCTTCCTGCAAAGCGCCATACGGGATGGCGTCGTAGGCCGGAAGGCCAGCCACAAACCCGATCTGCAGCGCCGAACCGACAAAGATCGCAGCGACAGTCCAGGCGAGGGTACGGGGCAGGTAGTCCCGGACGCGGCGGATCTCCAACCAGGCCAGCCGGCGCGGGAGCCGGGGTCCGGGGTAGCTCAGCTGCCCCACGGCATGGACCGCCACGCAGCCCAGGACCGGCCACGCCAAAGCTCCGAGGATGCTTGTGGGCGTGGCCAGGGCGGGCGATGTGTTGCCCGCCGGAAGGATGCCCGCAGTCCACGCGGGCTGCAGGGAGCTAGCCAACCATCCGATCACGCCGATCCACAGCGCATGCTGGGAAACCGTCACGGCTGTGGTCCCGCCGCCCGGGGCCCTGATCACCCACCGCAACAGCAGGTACAGGCCGGCGGCCAACAGGAACGGCCACAACATGACCATGGGCGGCACATTGTGAACCGCTAATTCGAGACCGTCGACGCCCGGCACATCATCCCCCAGATTTTGCGCATCAATGTACTAAGTATTTGATACAAACATCTCGGGGTCAACAGGCTGCGTCGCGGCCGGGCGTGCCGAAAACCTAGTCGTCGAAGGGCTTGAACTGCTCCACTGCCACGACGCGGCGCCTGTTGTCGATGGCCACGTGGCACACCACCAGCTCACCAGGGGACAGGTACGGGTCGGCGTCCGGCAGAAGCGCGCGCACGCGGCCGGGCATGTGCTTGCCCAGCTGGCCCAGGATGGTGGGCAGGGCGGGGCGGTGCGTGCAGACGGCGACGGGGCGTGCCTTCTCCAGGAGCGACTCAATGGCGGCAGCGGTTTTTTTGGGGGTCCTGGCGTGCCGGTGTTCCGTCAGCGCTTCCACCAGTTTGACCTTGGCCCCTGTTGCCCTCAGGTATGGCGCCACGGTTGACACGCAGCGCTGCCAGGGACTCGTCACCACGCGGGGTGGCTTCCAGGCCTGCAGCAGCCGGCTGACGGCCTGCGCCTGCCTGATTCCCGTCGCGGCCAGGGGCCGTTCACCCTCGGCTTTGGACCAGGACGAGCGGGGCTTGGCCTTTGCATGCCGGACCACAATCAGCGGCCACGTGTTCAGGTCACCCCGGCCATGGGCTGCCCGCAGGTACTCCAGGGGAACGACGTCGGTCGGATTGGACAGCAGCCCCGCGGCCGTTTCAGGGGCGCACCACACCACGCGGTCCACCTCCTTGCCGTCGGGAACGAGGCGGGCTCCGTTGACGTGGACCGCCCAGTAGTGGACCACCTTCAGTCCAGTCGCCACCCGGTAGTGGATCGGCGGCAGCGGAATGCCCAGGGGTGCATCAAGTCCGATCTCCTCCTGCACCTCACGGGCCGCGCATTCGGGAAGGGTCTCGCCGGCGTCGATTTTGCCCTTGGGCCAGGACCAGTCGTCGTACCGCGGACGGTGGATCAGCAGGACTTCGAGACCTTCAGAGTTGATACGCCAGGGCAGCGCCCCGGCTGCGACGACGGCGACTGCCTCGCCGGGATGATCTGTTTGGTCTGCTACGAGGATGTCGCTCGCCAACGCCGCAGCCCTACCGACGGCTCAGGCTGCGCTGGCGGGTGCGCGACGCCAGCAGCCAGGACTGGATGTCGTCGAGGTGGCTGCCGTCGTCGGCAATGTGGTGCCGGTTCCATAGACCCTGGCTATCCAGATGCCAGCTGGCGGTCTCCGGATCCATGTAGCGGCGCAGCAGGTTAAGGACGTAGCTGATGTCGTCGGGATTGGACAGCTGGACAAGGGCCTCGACCCTGCGGTCCAGGTTCCGGTGCATCATGTCCGCCGAGCCGATGTAAACCACAGGATCGCCGCCGTTGGCAAAGGCGAACACCCGGGAGTGTTCCAGGAACCGGCCCAGCACGGAGCGCACTGTGATGTTGTCACTGAGGCCCGGAACGCCGGGACGCAGCGAGCAGATGCCGCGCACAACGACGTCCACCATCACGCCGGCCTGGGACGCGCGGTAGAGGGAGTCGATGATGGCTTCATCCACCATGGAGTTGACCTTGATCTGCACCCTGGCGGCCAGCCCGGCCCTGGCGTTGCGGATCTCGGTCTCGATGCGGTCGATCAGCCCGGAGCGGACGGAGCGCGGAGCAACCAAGAGCCGCTTGAACGTTGACTTCGGAGCATAGCCGGAGAGCTGGTTGAACAGCTTGGACAGGTCCTCGCCCACCTGGTCGTTCGCGGTCAGCAGGCCAAGGTCCTCGTAGTAGCGCGCGGTCCTCGGGTGGTAGTTTCCGGTGCCGATGTGGCAGTAGCGGCGCAGCCCGTCCACTTCCTGGCGGACCACCAGCGACAGCTTGCAGTGGGTTTTCAGGCCCACGATGCCGTAGACCACGTGGACGCCCGCCTGTTCCAGCTTGCGGGCCCATGAGATATTGGCCTGCTCGTCGAACCGGGCCTTGATCTCCACGAGGGCCAGCACCTGCTTGCCGGCCTCGGCGGCATCGATCAGGGCGTCAACGATGGGGGAGTCGCCCGAAGTCCGGTACAGGGTCTGCTTGATGGCCTGGACCTTGGGGTCCGCGGCCGCCTGTTCCAGGAACGCCTGCACGGACGTGGAGAAGGAATCGTACGGGTGGTGAAGCAGGATGTCGCGGCGGCGCATGGCCGAGAAAACGTTGGCGGCCTTGGACGTCTCGGACTCGTTGAGGAACCGGGACGTGTGCGGCATGTGCTTGGGGTAATGAAGGTCGGCACGGTCAATCCCGGCAATGACGGACAGGCCGCGGAGGTCCAACGGAGCCGGGAGCGAGTACACCTCGGACTCGTCCACTCCGAGCTCACGGATGAGCAGGGCCCGGATGTTCGGGTTGATGTCGTGGGTGACCTCGAGGCGGACGGGCGGGCCGAACCGGCGGCGCAGCAGTTCCTTCTCCAGCGCCTGCAGGAGGTTCTCGGCGTCGTCCTCTTCCACTTCGAGGTCCTCGTTGCGGGTGACGCGGAAGATGTGGTGTTCCAGGACTTCCATGCCGGCGAAGAGCTTGTCCAGGTGGACGGCAATGACTTCCTCAAGCGCGATGAAACGCGCCACGCGTCCCGCGACCGCCCCGGCCCGCGGACCGTCGATGGAGATCAGGCGGGGAAGCTGGTCCGGAACCTTGAGGCGGGCGAAAAGTTCCTTGTCGCTCACGGGGTTGCGGACCACCACGGCCAGGTTGAGGGAGAGGCCCGAAATGTAGGGGAACGGGTGTGCCGGGTCCACCGCCAGCGGCGTCAGGATCGGGAAGACCTTTTCGGCGAACATGGCGCTGAGCTGCTGTTTGGCGGTGTCGTCCAGTTCGTCCCAGTGCATCAGGTGGATGTGCTCGTAGGCCAGGGCGGGGCGGATCTGTTCGGCGTAGACCTGGGCATGGCGCTGCTGGAGTCGGTGGGCTTCGTCCCCGATTTTCTCCAGCACCTCCACCGGGCTGAGGCCGGCAGGGGAGGGCACGGCGAGGTTGGTGGCGATGCGCCGCTTCAGGCCCGCCACCCGGACCATAAAGAACTCGTCCAGGTTGGACGCGAAGATGGACAGGAACGCCACGCGTTCCAGGAGGTGGAGCGTAGGATCTTCGGCGAGCTCGAGGACACGGGAGTTGAAAGCCAGCCAGCTGAGCTCGCGGTCCAGGAAACGGTCCGGCCGGATGTCCCCTTCGGGCACAAGATTGGGCGCAAACTCGGGGATGTCGATCCGGTCCTGCGTTGCGCGCGAGGCAGGGACTTCGGATGAGCCGAAGCGCGCGCGCACCGGCGCTGAAGCGCCCTCGGACGTGACTGTTCCGGCGGGTTCCGGTTTCATGGTCTCTCCTCTTACCTGGCGCTTGATGCTGGCCCTCGGCCGGCGCGGTTCTTTACCAACCTTACAATCAATCAGCGTCCACAAGCCCTAGATTTCGGGCCACCTGAAGTCGTTAGTCACACGAGTGGGATAACTCACCCGGGTGCCACTAAACGGAGGCCAGCGGTCCGTACATCACGTCCATATCCCAGCGTGTGAAGCCCAGGCCCCGGTAGAGGGAAACGGCAGCGGTGTTGTCGGCATCCGTGTAGAGCATGACGGCGTGAAGCCCCAGACCCTGCAGATGCCTGATGCCAGCCACTGTGAGGGCTTTACCCAGGCCCATACCCTGCGCGGCCGGCGTGACACCAACAGCGTAGACCTCGCCAATCGCCGGGTGGGCGCCGTGGCGCGGATGCACCTTGGTCCAGTGGAATCCCAGCAACCGGTCCTCGGCGTCCACGGCCAACAGAAAGCCGGCGGGATCAAACCAGTCCTCGGCCATGCGGGCATCCAAGTCCGCGCGGGACATCGAGCCCTGCTCGGGGTGGTGGGCAAATGCGGCGCGGTTCGCAGCCAGCCAGCGGTCCTCGTCCTTGCCCGGCACAAAGGGGCGGAGCGTGACGCCATCCGGCAGGCCGACGTCGGGCAGTTCTGCCGTGGCGGTGGTCAGCCTCATCTTCCAGAGTTCGCGCACCGGACCGTAGCCGTAGCGGGCGGCGAGGTCCGCGGCTGCCTCATGGTTGCCGTGGGACCAGGCCTTCAGCCCATCCAGGCCTCGCCCCGACTGCAGTGCGCCGACAAGCCTGTCCGCCACGCCCTGGTTGCGGTAGCTGGGGTGGACGGCAATTTCCAGCACTCCGCTGCCGTCAGGCTCCTCCACAACAACGGCAAACCCGGCCAGGTCCTGGCCGGAGGAGGGATCGGAGTCCTCGTCCGGCGCGTAGAGCGCCAGGGTCAGGAGGGAATGCTCGGCGGAGTCACCGGCACGGAGCGTTACCACCGTTTGCTCGGAAAGTGAGGGGTTGCCGTCAGACTCTTCGGCAGCTGCGAGGAGCGCCACGGAGTCCTTCAGCAGCTGTTCTTCCAGACCGCCGTGGACGATAAGGACGGGCCATTTTTCCGGGTGCGCAGGACTCATGAGGCTAGGCTATACGCCCCGGCCGGAAGGCGCTCCGATTTGATGGCCCCGGGGCGGGCACGTATAGTCGATATCTCACCCGCCGGTAACGGTGGGAAACGAGGGGGATCCACCAGTGGGGTGGCCTCGATACGTTCGACCCGTATGTCCTCCACAAATACAGCATCACTAAGACAGGAACAGCCCCGGACCAGAGGTCCGGGGCTGTTCCTGTCGGAACGGTGTCAGGCTTCCGTCAGTTCGTCTTCCTGCTGCCGCACCAGGGTCAGGCGGTAGCCGACGTTCCGGACCGTGCTGATCAGGTTTTCGTGGTCCGCACCGAGTTTGGCCCGCAGCCGCCGGACGTGGACATCCACGGTGCGCGTGCCGCCGTAGTAGTCATAGCCCCACACTTCGGTGAGCAGTTGCTGGCGGGTGAAGACGCGGCCGGGGTGCTGGGCCAGGTATTTGAGGAGTTCGAATTCCTTGAACGTCAGGTTCAGCGGGGCGCCGTTGACGCGGGCAGTGTAGCTAGCTTCATCGATGACCACGCCTGCCGCCCGGATCTCCGTGGGGGCGTCATCCTTGTCCGGCACTGCACGCGCCACGGAGAGCCTGATGCGGGCTTCCACTTCGGCGGGACCGGCTGAATCGAGCACGATGTCATCCACGGCCCAGGCCGAAGAAACAGCGGCCATGCCGCCCTCGGTCAGGATCAGGACCAGGGGTGCGCTCAGACCTGTGGCCTTGAGCAGCTGGGTGAGGGAGCGGGCGCCCACCAGGTCCTTGCGGGCGTCGAGAAGCACAATATCGCAGGGATCGGTCTCCAGCAGGGCTGTGGGTTCCGCGGCGAGGATATGCACGCGGTGGTTCAGCAATTCCAGGGCAGGCAGAATGTCTACCGAAGAACCGGTGCTGTTCGTCAATAGCAGGATGTGCGACATTGTTCCTCCAAGGGGCGTCCGCGCATCTTTGGGCGACTGAACCGGGTTTTCACCGGCCGGTACTATCTCCGCTGCAGCGGACTTGGCCGACTAATAATCTATCCGGCCGGCATCCGTAGCAGGAAGCGTAGCTGAACTCTGAGTATACCCATCGCCCTGCACGACAGCACGGATTCCGCCCCGTCAAACCTTCGTTTTGCGACATATCCGGGTCACATAAGGCAGGATTGTACCGTCGGGCAGAACGCCCTGACACCGAAGGCCGAGCCGCCGGGTCCACAGCCAGAATGGGATGCCACGAATTGAGTGCAGAGTCGAAGCCGAAGCGAACCGGCCGGCCGGGTTCCCGATGACCGCCGAGGTGCAGGCCCCGGCAAAGTCGCTGGGCTCGTGGGTCATCGGTGTTGTCGGAGTGGCGGGACTCGTAGCGATCATCGCCGGCGTCTACATCTCACGCGAGGTACTCATCGGCGTCGCTGTGGTGATCGCTGTGGCAGTAGGCATCGGCTGGCCCCATTTCCTGCGCATCCCCGCGAAAAAGACCCTTGCAGCCGTCATTGCGCTGCCCGGCGTCGGATCGGCGCTCGCTGCCGGTTTTGTCCCCGCCCCGGGTTTTCTGGACTGGACACCGGCGTTCATGGCGTTGGGAATGATGGCTGTGTTTGTGGTGCAGCTCATCCGAGGCACGGGCCAGGCCCAACGGCTTGAGTCCACCCTGGGCTGCTGCGCCGGAGTGCTCCTCTCGTGCCTGGGGGCAGGCTGGATTGCCGGCGCGCGCTTCAACGGCGTGCGGGAGATGCTCCTGGTGGCAGCCGTCAGCGCTGCCGTGGCTCTGCTGGCCGGCCTGATCCGCTGGCCGGACAGCATCGTGGCCCCCCTCGGCATCGTGATGGCAGGACTTGCCGGGCCGCTCGCCGGCCTGGTCTTCTCCGATATTGCCGTTCTGCCGGCGGCGACCTTCGGTGTTGTGGTGGGCGCCGTGCTGGTCAGCTTCCGCCGACTCGTAACACTCCGCGGCGGTCCGCTGAATCTTCTGGCTGCGGTTAGCATGGGCCTTGCGCCGGTTTCGGCCGTGGGCTCCCTGGCTTACTTCATAGACAAACTACTCATCTACTAACCGGTTAGGATGGCATCATGTCCGTTCTTGCATTTGAAATCTTCTTCCTCGTCCTGCTCGGCATCGCCAGCCTGTCCATGGCCTGGTTCGCCGGCTTTGTGGTTTACCGCCTCTTCAAAGGCCAGAAGTAAACCCGTTCAACGAGCTAGCACTTTTCCTGAGGTAATTTGCCGTGCCGATAGAAATTCCGACAGACCTGACACCGGAACTTGTTCCGCTTTCCTGGCTCATTGGTGAGTGGGAAGGCAGCGGCCGTCTCGGCAGCGGGGACGAGGACTCGGAGCACTTCCTCCAGCATGTCTCCTTCACGCACAACGGCTTGCCGTATCTTCAGTACCGCGCGGAGAGCTGGTTAACCGACGACGACGGCACGCGCCTGCGGCCGCTGACGGTTGAGACCGGTTTTTGGGCGCTGGAGCGCAAACAGCTTGATGCCGACGGCGGACCGGGCCTGATTCCGGCCGATATTGTTCCCGCTCTTAAGAGCGCCGATGAAGTCGAAGCGCTCCGCAATAAAGACGGCGGGTTCGATATCTCGGTGTCCATCTCACATCCCGGCGGGATCTCCGAGCTCTACTACGGGCAGATCAAGGGCCCGCAGATCCAGCTGACCACCGACATGGTGATGCGCGGCAGCCATTCCAAGGACTACAGCGCGGCCACCCGGATCTTCGGACTGGTGGACGGCAACCTGCTCTGGCGCTGGGACGTGGCCACCGGCGGAACATCGCAGCCCGGCAAGGGCCTCGAAGCGCACGCCTCTGCCTTCCTGAAAAGGGTTTCCTGACGCCCTGCCGTGACACCGGTCATCAGTAGACTTGGCATCCTGGGCTTCACCCACGAGTGAATCAAGGGAGCATCATGGCTACACAGAAGGACTCCACGGATTACAGCGACCTGAAGGCTGTGTTCTTCAACGGCACTCTGAAACGGTCGCCGGAGACCAGCAACACCGAAGGCCTGATCAATGTCAGCCGCCTCATCATGGAGAAGCAGGGCGTGAGCACCCGCGTGATCAGGACTGTCGATCACGACATCGCCAGCGGTGTTTACCCGGACATGACCGAGCACGGCTGGCCGTCCGATGAGTGGCCGGAACTGTACCCTGCAGTTGAAGAGGCCGACATTGTGGTGGTGGCCGGTCCCATCTGGCTGGGCGACAACTCCTCCCAGACCAAGAAGCTGATCGAACGGCTTTACGCGCATTCGGGGGAACTCAACCACAAGGGCCAATGGGTGTTCTACCCCAAAGTTGGCGGCTGCCTGATCACCGGCAACGAGGACGGCATCAAGCACTGTTCCATGAACGTGCTGTACAGCCTGCAGCACATCGGCTTCACCATCCCTCCCCAGGCCGACGCCGGCTGGATCGGCCCGGTTGGCCCCGGCCCGAGCTATCTTGACGAAGGCTCCGGCGGCCCCGAATCCGACTTCACCAACCGCAACACCACTTTTATGACATGGAACCTGCTGCATTTCGCCCGGATGCTTAAGGACGCCGGCGGGATTCCCGCCTACGGCAATCTTCCTGAAGAATGGAAAGCCGGAACACGCTTCGACTTCGAAAACCCGGAATACCGCTGACCGGAATACCCACCGACCTAAGGACGTTCCTCCAGTATGACTACTCCCAGCCCCCTACTGTCGCGCCCCGGCGCCGTCGAGGCCACCGGCGCGGACACCGGCGTCGCATCCCACTACGGTGAGCCGTTGCGTGAGCAGCGCGCCCTCGCGGCCGGCACCGCCGTCGTCGACCTCTCCCACCGCGGCGTGGTGACGGTCAGCGGTCCGGACCGGCTGACCTGGCTGAACACCCTGTCTTCCCAGCAGGTCACCGGCCTGCAGCCGGGGGAGTCAAGTGAGTTGCTGCTATTGAGTATCCAGGGCCGGATCGAGTTTGACGCCCGTGTAGTGGACGACGGCGGGACCACCTGGCTGATTGTTGAAGCCGCCGAGGCTGCACCGCTGGCTGAGTGGCTGAACAAAATGAAGTTCATGCTGCGCGTGGAGGTCACCGACGTCTCCGCCGACTGGGCCGTGCTCGGGTCCACCAAGACTGTGGAGGAATGGTCCGGGCTGCTGGCCTGGCGGGATCCGTGGCCGCACGTCGGCGCCGGCGGCTACTCCTACGCTGTGGTTCCGGAGGAAGGGCACCCGGGGCTGGAGCGCCCCTGGATCGAGTACCTCGTCCCGGCCGCTGCACTTGAGGACACGTTGGCGGACCGCCCGCTGGCCGGTGTTATGGCGGCCGAAGCCCTGCGTATTGCCGCGTGGCGCCCCAGGCTGGGCGCGGAAACCGACGACAAAACCATTCCGCACGAACTGGACCTCCTCCGCACCGCCGTGCACTTGTCGAAGGGCTGCTACAAAGGCCAGGAGACCATCGCCCGCGTGCACAACCTGGGCCATCCGCCGCGGCGCCTGGTGTTCCTCCAGCTGGACGGATCGCAGCACACCATGCCCGCGCCCGGTAGCCAGGTCATGCTGGGCGAGCGGAAGGTCGGAACAGTGACCTCCGTTGCGCAGCACTACGAAATGGGCCCGGTGGCGCTGGCCGTCATCAAACGGTCCGTCGCACCGGACGAAATGCTGACCGTGCTGGACGGCGAGGAGCCTTACATCGCTGCCCAGGAAGTAATTGTTGCCCCCGACGCCGGCCAGGTAGTGGGACGCCAGACTGGATTCCTGAGGGGGACCCGCTCATGACCGAGAACACCGCACCCGACGCCGCTACGCCCGGCGCCGCCAAACCCGAGGCCGCGCCCGACGACGAAGCGGTGGCGTTGGCGCACCGGCTCTTCCAGGCTGCCCGGGAGGGGGACACCGGCCTGCTGCGGAGATATCTCGAGGCCGGGGCGCCCGCCACCATGACCAACACTGCGGGCGATTCGCTGCTGATGCTGGCCGCCTACCACGGCCACGCTGAGACGGTACAGCTGATCCTGGAGCACGGCGGAGAGGCCAACACGGCCAACGACCGCGGCCAGACCCCCTTGGCCGGTGCAGCATTCAAGGGGTATGTGGACGTGTCCCGCGTGTTGCTGGACGCCGGTGCAGATCCCGACGCCGGCAGCCCCTCCGCCCGGGCCGCCGCGCAGATGTTCGCCCGCACCGACATCCTCGATCTGCTGGGCAACTGAGGCTTGGAAAATGTAGCGCGGCCCTGGCCAGCCCTCTGGTCCCTGGTCATCGGGTTCTTTATGATCCTGATCGACACCACCATCGTTTCGGTGGCCAACCCCAGCATCATGGAGGGACTGGAAACGGACATCAATGCCGTGATCTGGGTGACCAGCGCCTACCTGCTGGCCTACGCCGTGCCGCTGCTGATCACTGGCCGGCTCGGCGACCGCTTCGGACCCAAGAAGCTCTACCTCTCCGGCCTCGTGGTCTTCACGCTCGCCTCCCTCTGGTGCGGGCTGGCCGGTGACGTCCAGACGCTGATCACGGCCCGGATCTTCCAAGGCCTGGGCGCCGCCATCATGACGCCGCAGACCATGGCGGTGATCACCAGGATCTTCCCGCCGGACCGCCGGGGCGCCGCCATGGGCCTGTGGGGCGCCACCGCGGGCCTGGCAACGCTGGTGGGACCAATCCTGGGCGGCCTGCTCGTGGACAGCCTCGGCTGGGAATGGATCTTCTTCATCAACGTCCCGGTCGGCATCGTTGGATTTATCCTCGCCTGGCGGTTCGTCCCCACCCTCAGCACGCACCCCCATAAGTTCGACATCCCGGGCGTGCTGCTCAGCGCCGCCGGGCTGTTCCTCCTGGTGTTCGGCATCCAGGAAGGCGAGACGTACAACTGGGGGACCATCGTGGGCCCCGTCAGCGTCTGGGGTCTCATCATCACGGGCATGGTGGTGCTTGGGGCGTTCATTCTCTGGCAGCGCTTCAACAAGGGCGAGCCGCTCCTGCCACTGGGCCTGTTCCGGGACCGCAATTTCTCCTTGGCCAACATCGGGATCACCACCGTTGGCTTCACCGTGACCGCCTTCGCGCTGCCGCTCATTTTCTACTACCAGCTGGTGCGGGGCATGACGCCCACCGAATCGGCGCTCATGATGGTTCCCATGGCCCTCATCTCCGGTGGCCTGGCGCCCGTGGTGGGCAAGATCATCGACCGTGTCGATCCGAAGTACATCACTGCCGGCGGGCTGGTCCTGATGGCCGTGGCGCTGTTCTGGAACTCCGCCCTGATGCACCCGGATACACCGATCCTGCTCTTCCTCCTGCCCAGCGCCGTCCTGGGGTTCGCGAATGCCGGCATCTGGGCGCCCCTGAGCTCCACGGCCACGCGCAATCTGCCCCCGCGTCAGGCCGGGGCAGGTTCCGGGGTCTACAACACCACCCGCCAGATCGGCGCGGTACTGGGCAGCGCGGCCATCGCAGTGCTCATCCAGGCGCGCCTGGCCGCGGAGCTTCCCGCGCACGGTCCCGGGGCGGGCGGAATGGAATTCTCCGGCCAGTTGCCCGAGGCGCTCCATGAGGGATTCTCGACGGCGATGGGACAGTCCATCCTGCTTCCTGCCGGTGTGATCCTGGTGGGCGCTGCCGTGGCACTGTTCTTCGCCAAGCCCAAGGCCGTGGCGGGCTGGAGCGGTCAGCCGGCGGCTCCGGCCGTAGAGGCCACCCGGGCGTCCCAGGCGGCGTCACAAAAGTAGGCAGCCGTCCCAGGCGGCGTCAGCCCAGGTGCACGCTGGTCTGGATGCCGCCGGTGGACAGGCCCAGCTGCCGCGCCAGGGCCACCGCCCCGGTGTTGCTGACTTCGGCGCGCCACTGGATGGTGAGGCCCGCCGCGAGGGCCTCGTGGGCTGCGATCGATGCGGCCACGGATCCCAGCCCGCGGCGCCGCCACTCGGGGTCCACCAGGACTCCCATCTGCGCGAGAAGTCCTTCCCACTCCCCGTAGGCGCCGCAGGCCACCGGAACACGCAGCCCGTCCACCTCATGGAGGATCGTGTAGCGGTTCTCGAGTTCTGACAGGCGCACTTCGTTGACGTCGTCCGGCGGGCACAGGCCCTCGAGCTCGATCGCCTCCGGATTTCCGTGGGACACGGTCAGCTCTTCGGAAGGCTGGCGCAGTGGCAGGTCGTCGGCAAAGAACAACGCCGCCGAGCCCAGGCCGTGGCCTCCATGGGACCGAGTCAGGGTCAGGAGGGTCACATGATGCGCCATCTCCTCGTCCGGAATTCCGGCCGCCGCGTCAATGACCCATTGCGGCCCCACCAGTGCCGAGCTGCCGAACAGCCTGACGAACTCCACAGTCTCTGCAGCGTCGTTGGCCCTGACTATCCGCTCGCCGGAAGTCAGCGACGCTGCGAAAGCGCCGTCGTCGAGCCCCAAATGCCGGGCCCAAGCGAGCTGGATGATGGCGGCGGAACCGGGGTCAAGAGTCATATCCTCAGCCTACCCAGCACAGGGAAGCGCGAACGGACACTTGAGGCCCCACAGCGGAGGGGCCTCAAGTGTCCGTTCGCGCTGACCGGGCTTACCCGAAGAGGACCGCTGCCTCGTCGTAGCGCTTCTGCGGAACGGTCTTCAGCTGGCCCAGGGCCTTGTCGAAGCTCACGTGCTCAATGTCGGTGCCCTTGAGTGCCACCATGGTGCCCCAGTAGCCCTCCACCACGGAGTCAATGGCGGCCATGCCCAGCCGGGTGGCGAGCACACGGTCGAATGCGGACGGGACGCCGCCGCGCTGGATGTGCCCGAGGGTGGTGGCGCGGGTTTCGATGCCGGTGCGCGCTTCAATCTCGGGGGCGAGCTGGTCCGCGATGCCGCCGAGGCGTGGCCGGCCGAACGTGTCCAGGCCGCGCTCGGAGTGCGGAGAATCCATGTGGTCCGGAACAAAGCCCTCGGCCACAACAATCAGCGGGGCGCGGCCACGGTCGTGGGCTTCCTGGACCCATTCGGTGATCTGATCAAGGCTGACCTTCTGCTCGGGGATCAGGATGGCGTGGGCACCGGCGGCCATGCCGGCGTGCAGGGCAATCCAGCCCACATGGCGGCCCATGACCTCGGCGATCATGCAGCGGTGGTGGGACTCGCCCGTTGTCCGGAGCCGGTCGATGGCCTCGGTGGCGATCTGCACGGCCGTGTCGAAACCGAAGGTGTAATCCGTGGCGTCAAGGTCGTTGTCCACGGTCTTGGGGACACCCACAATCTTGAGCCCGACGTCGGTGAGGCGCTTGGCCGCAGCGAGGGTCCCTTCGCCGCCGATTGCGATGATGGCGTCGATGCCGAGGCGGTCCATGTGGGCCTTGATGACCTCCGGACCGCCGCCGTTTTCAAAGGGGTTGGTGCGGGAGGTGCCAAGGATGGTTCCGCCCTGTTTCGCAATACCCCGGACCAAAGTGCGGGGAATATCGATGATGTCGCCCTCAACGACGCCGCGCCAGCCGTCCAGGAAACCCACGAATTGGTGGCCGTGAATGGCGATGCCCTTGAGGACGGCCCCGCGGATGACGGCGTTCAGTCCGGGGCAGTCGCCACCGCTGGTAAGAATTCCAATTTTCATGTCTCGGCTCAAATCCTGGTGTGAAGGTTTACAGGCAGAGCGCCACGCTGAGCTCACCTAGATTGTAGTCGGCAGTGTGCGTTACGACACAAATCGGTTACAAAAGGCCCCGCTCCATGGCCAGGACAACGGCACGGGTCCTGTCGTCCACGTCCAGCTTGTTGAAGATCCGCAGCAGGTGCGTCTTGACAGTCGCCTCGGCGATATGGAGCGCGGTGGCCACCTCGGGATTGCTCAATCCCTGCGCCACGCAGCCGAGGACCTCCACCTCGCGGGCCGTCAGGCGGGGCAGTTCAGGCGCACGCATCCGCGAGACCAGGCGTGCCGCCACCGGCGGAGCGAGAACCGTCTCACCGCGCGCTGCAGCACGCACGGCCTCGATGATGCGGTCCCCGGCCGTGTCCTTCAGGAGATAGCCCACCGCCCCTGACTCCACGGCGCGCATGATGTCGGAGTCGTCGTCGTACGTGGTCAGCACCAGCACCTTGGTGTCAGGAAACCGGTCCCGGATCTGCGCCGTGGCGCCGGCGCCGTCAAGGACGGGCATGCGCAGGTCCATCAGGACGACGGCGGGGCGCAGCCGGCTGACGGCGTCCACCGCCTCCACGCCGTTGGCCGCGGCGGCCACCACATCGATGCCGTCCGCGGTGTCCAGCAGCGCGGCCAGGCCGCTCCGGACCACGGGGTGGTCATCGGCGAGGACAACTGTCACAGTTTCCGGGAGGCTCATGTCACGGCTCCGGGCAGTGGTGCGTCCGTACCGCGGGTCACTGGCCCGGTGTCTGTGCCGCCGGGCCCGAGGGCCTCGGTGGGGACCACCGCCACCAGCCGGGTGGCGCCCGGCGCGGAAGTGACCTGGAGCCGGCCACCGATTTCGTCCAGCCGGGCAGCCATCGACTTCAGGCCGAACCCCTGGTGATCCGCCGAGACGTCAAAGCCCTGCCCGTTGTCCGAGACGGTCAGCCGGAGCAGCGGCGGGCCGCCGGCAGGGATATCCATCAGTACCTCCGCGGCCGTGGCCCCGGAATGCCTGCGGACGTTGTTAAGTGCCTCCTGGGCCGTCCGGAGCAGTGCCACCTGCTGCGTGGACGGCAGCGGGGGCAGGCTGTCGGGCAGCTCCATCGTCAGCCGGACGCTGTCCAGGTGCACGGTGTCCGGCAGCCGCTTCAGTGCCGCCAGGAGGTCTCCGCCCTGGACATCGGACGGGACGCCGGAGGCCACCAGGACCCGCGCTTCCGCGAGGTTCTCCCGGGCGGTCCGCGAAATGGCGGTGAGGCTGCGCACCAGCCCGGAGGGGGCCTCGGGTTGCGCCCTGAGCTGGGCCTGCGCCGCTTCGGAGAGCATGGCGATGGACGTGAACCCCTGGGCCAGGGTGTCGTGGATTTCCCGGGCCATCCGCTCACGCTCAGCCAATGCACCGCGTGCCTGCTCGGCGTTGTTCAGTTCGTGGCGCGTGGCCTCAAGCTCGGCCAGCAGCTCGGCACGCTGTTCGCTTTGCTCAATGACTTTCGAGATCCAGAGTCCGATCATGCAGCTGGCCACAAACGAGGTCACCAGCTGGGCCGTGATGCCGTACACCTCCGTGCCCGCAAGTCCCCAGCGGCTGATCTGGCCAACGGCCACGCCGACGCACAGCACGGCGGTGGCTGCCACGCCCTGGCGCTGCGAGGACGTGAACATCCAGACCTGCGGGAAGGCCACAAACAGCAGGACCCCGGCGCCGTCGTACACAAAGGACAGGAACACCACCACCGCCACCAGCAGTGCCACGTAGATGGTGGGCCGCAGCGTCCGGAGATCCCTGGTCCGGGTCAGGAACGGGTATGCGGCCCCGAGGAGCACCAGCGGACCAATGACCAGGGGCGTCCCGGAATGGCGCTCGTCGCCGAACAGGGCGAAATAGGACACGCAGGCCAGCGCGGCGTAGAAGCCGGCATGCCACCAGACCATGGAGGTGGTCCATACGGACCGTGCCGGCAGCAGCCGCTCGGTCCGTCCGCTCATATAGCTCATGGCTGCACCCTATCCGCGCGCCGCCGAGCCACCAAGATCAACGATTGGTGAGGCCCGGCACCGGCTACTTCTGCGGCGGCCACTTGAACGCCAACCGGGCAAGCACGGCACCCGCGGCCACCCAGATGCCCAGGACCAGAAACGTCAGCGGCAGGTTGTACGTGCCGCCGGGCTCCACGGCTTCAAAGCCGGCAGGAAGGAAAACAGACCTGAAGGCGCTCGCCGTCCAGCGCAGCGGGAAGAAATTGGTCACGGACTGCAGCCAGTCCGGAAGCTGGGAGAACGGGAAGTACACGCCCGACGTGAAGGACAGGAGCAGTACGGGCAGGACGGCCAGGGTGGACGCGCTTTGTGCCGACTTGGGCAAGGCCGTGAACGCGATGGCCACGGTGGCCCAGGCTGCCGT
Organism: Pseudarthrobacter sp. NIBRBAC000502772; assembly: GCF_006517235.1. NCBI lineage: Bacteria > Bacillati > Actinomycetota > Actinomycetes > Micrococcales > Micrococcaceae > Pseudarthrobacter > Pseudarthrobacter sp. NIBRBAC000502772. Next base: position 3,958,072 of record NZ_CP041188.1, on the reverse strand, counting down.
GGCCAGGATCATCAGCAGCGCCGCCAGGCCCCACTGCGCGGCGTCCCGGGGCAGCGGGACGTCGAACAGGACGGCCGCCGCGAACAGCAGGAGAACAGTCTGGGCCACGATCAAGTAGAGCGTCTGGCCTGTTTTCCCGATGAAGTACGACGCTGCGGGCAATGGCGTACCGGCCAGCCGCTTCACCGTGCCGTTGAAACGCTCGGTGGCCACGTAGCTGCTGAGGTTCTGGAACCCGCTCAGGATGGTGCTCAGCGCAAGCATTCCGGGCAGATAGTAGTGCGCCGGGGTGATGCCGCCCTGCCCGTCCGGGCCGGCCCCGAAGACCGGCTCATCACCGAAAACTGTTCCAAACAGGGACATCATGAGGATCGGGAAGAAGAGAACCAGGACCAGAGATAGCACGTCACGGTTAAATAGTTTGATCTCCAGCAGGACCCGGCCAAGTCCCAGGCGCAGGACTGATGGGCGCCAGGCCGGCCGGCCGATGGTGGGGGAGACGGATGCGGGGACTGCTGTGTTCATCGGAGGGCTCCTGAAACGGACGATGCTTCCGTAGATCGTGCGGCGGATGGTTCGGCAGAGGGCTGGGCGCCGTCGGCGGCACCGATCAGCTGGAGGTAAATGTCCTCAAGGCTGGGACGGACGACGGCGAGCTCCGCCGGCTCTAACGCGCCGCCGTCGGACAGCGACGCGACCAGGGAAGCCGGCTGCTCGGTCACCACTTCGCGAAGGCCGGAAGCATCCCGCCACCGGACTCGGGGAACCCGGAGGCCCGGGCCTCCGATCTCCTGCGGGCTGCCTTCGGCGATCAGACGCCCGTGGTTGATGACGCCGATCCGGTCCGCCAGCTGCTCGGCCTCGTCCAGGTAATGCGTGGTGAGGACAATGGTGGTGCCGCCGCTGCTCAGATGGCGGATGAGGTCCCAGAATTGCCGACGGGCTTCCGGATCGAATCCTGTGGTGGGTTCGTCCAGGAACAGGACTTCCGGGTTGCCGATGACGCCCAGCGCCACGTCCAGCCTTCGCCGCTGGCCGCCCGAAAGGGTTGAGATCCGGACGCCGCCCTTGCCGCCGAGTCCCACGGCCTCAATGACCTCGTCCACCGGCCGGGGCGTTGGGAAACAGGAAGCCAGTGACCGCAGGGCCTCGGAAACCCTGAGTTCCCCGGAGTCTGTGGCCTCCTGGAGCACAATGCCGATCCGGGCGCGGAAGGACGGGGCCGCCTTCCAGGGGCGCGTTCCCAAAACCATGACTTCGCCGCTGTCAGGTTTCCGGTGGCCTTCCAGTATCTCGATGGTGGTGGATTTGCCGGCGCCGTTGGGGCCCAGCAGGGCATAGGTCTCTCCGGCATGGATGGTGAGGTCCAGCTGGTCCACGGCCGTGAGGGTCCCGCCTTTGGGCAGGCCGTACGTTTTGTTGAGGCCGCGCACGGTGATGGCATCAGGGGATTGCCGCTGCCCGGGGATGAGGGAAGTGTTCATGCTTCCAGCGTTGCAGTCCCGGGGTGCCGGTCAACAGGCCCGGCCGGTTGAATCCGTTGTCCACCGGCCGGTGGACAAGGACAGCAGAAAGGCCCCCGCTCCGGGAAGGGTTGTCCGGGGAGCGGGGGCCTTGCGGTTCCTGCCTGAGGTCAGCTGATGGAGCGGCGGTCCAGGAAGTTCTGCAGCGGGATGGAGTCCTGCTGGTCAGGAAGGACCAGCCACGCTGCAATGTAGAGGACGACGGCGGGACCGGGGAGGAGGCAGAAGACCAGGAAAGCGATCCGGACGAATGCCACATCCACGTTGAGCTTTGCTGCAATGCCGCCGCACACACCTCCCAGCCAGCGTTGGGGTCCACGTTTCAGGCCGAAGCCCCTGACGATGCTGAAGAACTTGTCCATGGTTCAAGACTTCCCTGTTGTGGGTTCATTGTCACGCTTTCGGGCCGAAAGCAGCCCGCCGATCACCAGCGCGGCGCCGGCGCCTATCATCAGGCCGATCAGTACGTAGGTGCCGTTCAGGGTTACGATGCCCAGCTGGGCGATGATGATCAGGGCGGCCAGCGCCATCACGATGAGGCCCCAGACTACCGTTCCCACCCGTGTGCGTGTGGGTCCGGCCGCGTCGGTGTGCACCGTCGTCGGGGTTTGCGGGGTAGACGAATCCGGTGCCGGATCAAAGCTGCTCATGTCAGTTTCCTTCCCTGATGGTGACGTTGCTGAGGGTGCCGTCGATCCGGATGATCAGGTGGCCACCTGGCTTGTCGGTGTTGTAGCTGGTTTCCTGGGAGGTAATGCCGCCCCTGTGGTTGGTGCCTTGGTTGAGGTTCCCCAGCGTCATGTCTGCCCTCACGTCCACGGGAATGTTGTTGGGGAGGATCACAGTGACGTTGCTTGCCGTGATGTCCAGTGGAACCACGACTTCTGAGTCCAGCGGGGCTTGCGCGGCCAATTGTGTGAGGTCAACGGTTCCCCGGCCGCCGGTGACGCTGAAGCCATCGGCCGCCTGCTGCTGGCTCGCCGGCGCCCAGTCGACCTGGGTGAAGCGGACCCTGTCGCCGTTGCCCACAACGTTGAAGATGCCGCCAATCACCAGAGCAACAACGGCGAAGAAACCGAGGATTCCGGACGTCCTGCCGCGCAGGCCAGCGATCAGGATGCCCAGGCCCAGGACGGCTGCACCGCTGGCCCAGACGATCGCGTTGGCGGCGTCGCCGAGGTTGATCACGTTGCCGGCGTCCAGGGCTTTGAGCCCGCCACCGACCAGGAGCGCTGTTCCGGCGGTTATGGCTACTGCCGGGGCGCCGGGGCCGGAGGGGCGGACCTTGGGTACGCGTGCCGGGCCCTGTGGAGGCTGGTAGCCGCCGTAGGCACCGCCGTCGCTGCCGCCCCCACCGTAGCTGCCGCCGCCGTAAGTGTCGCCGCCATAGGGCGGGTTGACGCTCGACGGCGGGACCGGAAGGTAAGGTGCGCTGCCGGACGCGCCGGACGCGCCGGACGCGCCGGACGTGCTCGACGTGCGGGTAGAGGCCGAATCCGTGGCCGCAAACGGCGCGGCATAGGGGGCGGTGGGGTCGGCCGGGTAACCGGAGTTTGCGCCGGCCGGCTGCGGTGCGGCGTTCATGGGAGCTCCATTCCGGGCCTTGTTGCGTTGGGCCAGGTAGTAGATGAAGTAGATGGCGCCGCCCACCCAGAAGACGGTCCAGAGGAATCCGCCGAAGCCGTTGCGGCTCCAGCCCCAGAACCCGCCGCCCAGCCCGGTGAGCCCCACCACGGTGGTGATCAGGGCGCCTGTCATGCCGCTGGACCAGCGGCCGGCGCCGGCTTCCTGGACGTGGATGCGCCCGTCGGGTTCGGGAAGGAATGCCCAGGCCAGGCCGTAGAGCAGGACGCCGATTCCGGCGAAGAGGGTGAGGACAATGAAGATGCCGCGGACAATCAGCGGATCGATGCCCATCCGGTGCGCGATGCCGCTGGAGACACCGCCGATCCACCGGTCGCGTCCGCGCTGTATACCGTGGCTCCGGACCCAGGTGAAGAAGTCACCGGACTGGCCTGGTGCTTTGGCGCTGGCATACTGGCCGGAGTACGGGCCTGCGGACGGGCCGGAATACGGGCCTGAGTAAGGTCCGGCATACGGGCCGGCATTGGGGCCGGCATTGGGGCCGGGATTGGGACCGGCGGTCGGGGGTGTGTCCTGCGAAGCAGCCGGGGGTGGCAGCAGGGGTGCGGTTGGCTGGTCCGGGTCGCTTGGGGGGAGCGGTTCCGTGGGCTGGCCGTCATCGGGGGTGGGGGTCTGGGAGTTCATACTTCGATCCTGCCGTCCGGGGCGGCGCAGCTCTACTGGGGAACACCCTGACTCGCCCCTGAGTTACCCCCGGTTCAGGCCGGAATCTGGTCCGGGGAACCCTGATCCGTGCTTGGATTGACACATGACCACCGCCCTCACTCGACCACCGCTTGTCCGCAGCAGCGACCGCGTCATCGCGGGCGTCTGTGCCGGCCTCGCGGCGCATCTGGGCTGGCCGGTGAAAAGCGTGCGGATCGGCATGGCGCTCGCGACCCTCGCCGGCGGCGCCGGGTTGGCCTTCTACGCGTGGCTGTGGATCATGGTCCCCACCGCAGACGAAAGCGCCCGCCGCAACGCCAGGCGTCCGGCGTCGCCCATTGCGCCGGCCGTCAGCCTTGACCCGGCATTCCGCGCCGGGCCGCCCTCGGCGGCGCCGTCGCAGGGCTCGCCCGCGGCCGCTCCCTGGTGGGGAAATCCCGACGCCGGTGCTGACGCCCCGGGGGTTTCCCCCGGCGGGCCCGCCGCCGGCTACGGGTCGAGCTACGGGGCCGCCGTGCGGCCGCCATGGTTCCGGGTCCGCAGCATGCGCTATGGCAAGGAGATTCTGCTGGGCGCCGGCCTCCTCCTCGTGGCGGGGATCATGATTGCCCGGCTCCTGGGCGTGGACGTACCCCTGGAAACCCTTATCCCCGCGGCTGCCGTGCTGGGCGGTGCCGCCATCGCCTGGATGCAGCTCGACGAAACCCGCCGCGCGGGGCTCGTGGACAAAACCAAGGCCGATCAGGCAGGCGGCTGGGCGCGCCTGGCCGCCGGTCTGGCGCTGGTGGTTGCCGGCGTGCTGGTGATGGTGTCCGGTTCCGGATCCTGGGAACAGACCTGGCTGGCGCTGCTGGCATCGGTGGCGGTGCTGGGCGGCGTAGTGCTGGTACTTCTTCCGTGGGCCCTCAAATTCTGGCGGGACCTGGAAACTGAGCGGGCGGGCCGTATCCGTGAAACGGAGCGGGCCGAGATCGCTGCCCACCTGCACGATTCCGTCCTCCAGACCCTCGCCCTGATCCAGCGGCGGGCGGGAAACGAGCACGACGTTGTCCGGCTCGCCCGGGCGCAGGAACGTGAGCTCAGGAGCTGGCTGTTCCAGGACCCGGGTAAGGAGGCGGGCCAGCTTTCGGACCGCATCAAGGCCGTGGGTGCCGAAGTGGAAGACTCGCTCGGCAACGCCGTGGAAGTGGTGAGCGTCGGGGACACAGCCATGACCGAATCCCACGAAGCCCTGGTCCAGGCCAGCCGTGAGGCGATGCTCAATGCCTCCCGGCACGGCGGCGGGACCGTCTCTGTCTACCTCGAAGTTTCCGATGGTCGGACGGAAATCTTCATCAAGGACAGGGGGCCGGGCTTTGACCTGCAGGATGTGCCCGAAGACCGTCTCGGTGTCCGCGAATCGATCATCGGACGCATGAAACGCCACGGCGGGTCCGCCTCCATCACCAGCACGCCCAACGGCACTGAGGTGCGGCTGGGAATGCCGGCGCTCCAACCGGAAAACGCGGAAGGGAAATCATGAACAACGTACAGGGGACCGGCATCCAGGGGACCGGGCCCATCCGCCCCGCAACGCCGGTCAGGGTGGTCATCGTGGACGATCACGCCATCTTCCGCTCGGGACTCAAGGCCGACCTCTCTGAGAGCATCCAGGTAGTGGGGGAAGCGGCAACGGTTGAGCAGGCCATCGCAGTGATCGCGCAGGAGCGTCCGGAAGTGGTGCTCCTGGACGTGCACCTGCCCGGTGGTCTGGGTGGCGGCGGCCGGGAAGTCATCGCGGGTTCCGCGTCGCTCCTGGCCACCACCAAGTTCCTGGCCCTGAGCGTCTCCGACGCCGCCGAGGACGTGGTGTCGGTCATCCGAGCCGGTGCCCGGGGGTATGTCACCAAGACGATTTCCGGGGCCGAGATCACCGACGCCGTGTTCCGAGTCGCCGGCGGCGACGCTGTGTTCTCCCCCCGGCTGGCCGGCTTCGTGCTGGACGCCTTCGGCACCGCTCCGGCCGATATTGCCGACGACGAGCTGGACAGGCTGTCCGCGCGCGAGCTTGAAGTGATGCGGCTGATCGCCCGGGGCTACAGCTACAAGGAGGTGGCCAAGGAGCTGTTCATCAGCATCAAAACCGTGGAAACCCACGTGTCGGCTGTGCTGCGCAAGCTCCAGCTCTCCAGCCGGCACGAGCTGACCAAGTGGGCCGCCGAACGCCGCCTCCTCTAACCCAAAGATGCTCTATCACTTTTGGTCCCCATAAGGCTCGAATGGGGACCAAAAGTGATAGAGCATCGGGTGTGAGAGAGCGTGCCTACTTGGCCTTGCCCAGGAAGTCCTGGAGCCGGGCGACGCCGGTGGCCAGGTCCTCGTCGCCCAGGGCGTACGAGAGCCGCAGGTAGCCTGAGGGGCCGAACGCCTCGCCCGGCACCACCGCTACTTCAACCTCATCCAGGATCAAAGCAGCCAGTTCGGCGGAGGTGGACGGCGTTGCGGTGCCTGCCGCCGTCGGGAATTCCTTCCCCAGCAGCGCACGGACGTCCGCGTAGACGTAGAACGCACCCTTCGGCGTCGGGCATTCAACACCGTCGATCGCGTTCAGGCCGGCAACGATCGCCTTGCGGCGGCGGTCAAACGCCACCTTCATTTCGTCGACGGCGGTCAGCGGTCCGGAGACGGCGGCGAGGGCTGCAATCTGCATGATGTTCGAAACGTTGGAGGTGGCGTGTGACTGCAGGTTGGTGGCAGCCTTGATGACGTCGGCCGGGCCGATCATCCAGCCGACCCGCCAGCCGGTCATCGCATAGGTCTTGGCGACGCCGTTGAGGATGACCACTTTGTCGCCGAGTTCCGGGGCCGCCGTCGCGATGGAGGTGAACGGGACGCCGTCGTACGTCAGGTGCTCGTAGATCTCGTCGGTGACCACCCAGAGCCCCTTGGCGGCGGCCCACTTGCCGATTTCGGCGACCTGCTCGGGGCTGTAGACGGAGCCTGTGGGGTTGGACGGCGAGACAAACAGCAGGATCTTGCTCCTGTCCGTCACTGCGGCCTCAAGCTGCTCAACGGTGACCAGGTAGTCCTGCTCAGGCCCGGCGAACACCTCAACGGGGACACCGCCGGCGAGCCTGATGGCCTCCGGGTAGGTGGTCCAGAACGGCGTGGGGACAATCACTTCGTCGCCCGGATCCACCAGCGTGGCGAAGGTGTTGTACACGGCCTGCTTGCCGCCGTTCGTCACCAGGACCTGGGACGGATCCACGGCGTAGCCGGAGTCGCGGAGAGTCTTCTCGGCGATGGCCTTTTTGAGCTCCGGCAGGCCGGCGGCGGGGGAGTAGCGGTGGTACTTGGGCTGGCTGGCGGCCTCAATGGACGCCTTGACGATGTAGTCCGGGGTGGGGAAGTCCGGTTCCCCTGCCCCGAAGCCAATAACGGGCCGGCCAGCTGCCTTCAGCGCCTTGGCCTTGGCATCAACGGCCAGGGTTGCGGATTCGGCAATAGCGGAAATGCGCTTGGAAACGCGGGCGGCAGACATGGCAGGGTCCGTTCTTCGCTTGCAGCCCGGAGGCTGAATGGTGGAATTCGACGTGATCTACTCTATGCTGTTCAGCGGATCGTTCGGGCTGCCGGCGTGGATATGACTGCAGGTCAAGTCACCCACCAGGGCGGATTGGACGGTCCGGAATGAGGCTGGTTCGACGTAGACGAAGTTGTTGCGTAGACTGGTTCTCCGGTGTTGAAAACACGGATGATGACGTGCGCCCCAGTGCAAACTGCGGAAGTTTTGTCATGATGCTGTTTTCGATCCATAGGGTAGTGGCGCAATTGGTAGCGCAGCGGTCTCCAAAACCGCAGGTTGCAGGTTCGAGTCCTGTCTGCCCTGCGCAAGCTGTTCCGGCGGAATGCCGGAGCAAGCGCAGCAACCATGGTTCTGATCAGGACCGGGTAATCCAACATTGCAAAGATGAGCGAGGACCAGGTGACCGAAACAGCTGCCAGCAGCTCCAAGGGCCGCCCAGCTAAGAAGGACGCCAAGGCAAACTTCTTCGCTCGAATTGCACTCTTCATTCGCCAGGTCATCGGCGAACTGAAGAAGGTTGTTGCACCAACCCGCAAGGAACTGATCAACTACACGCTCGTGGTGCTGGTGTTCGTGGCCATCATGATGGTGATCGTCAGCCTGCTGGACATCGGTTTTGGAACCGCGGTCAGCTGGGTCTTCGGCGGGATAGCTCCCGGGGACCGCTAAGGCATATCGTCCGCAGGCCGCGTGGCCTTGTCCGGGTAAACCGGAAGAATCCACGCGGTGTGCGGAATTGAGCCATTTAAATAGGCATGTTAGGCAATGAGGAAGCAGGAGACCAAGTGTCTGAGCAGGAGCTCGAGGTAACCGAGACTGAGCTGGAAGAGTCCACGGACAACACGGCGGCCCCCACGGCTGAAGCCGGTGAAGAGTCCGAGGTTGAGTCCGCTGCGCCCGAATCCGCCGACGCCGATTCCGCCGACGATTCAGACGATTCAGAGGATGCCGATTCAGAGGGTGACGCCGTAGAAGGCGAACCTGCTGAGGACGACTCAGAGGGCGACGACGCTGATGCAGACGCCCTGGCCGCCGCGGCCGCCAAGGCCGAGGTTGACCCCGCCGACGAATTCAAAGCCAAGCTGCGCCGCCAGGAGGGTGACTGGTACGTCATCCACTCCTACGCCGGCTACGAAAACCGCGTCAAGGCCAACCTTGAGACCCGCATCCAGACCCTGGACATGGAAGATTACATCTTCGAAATCCAGGTGCCCATGGAAGAGGTCGTTGAGATCAAGAACGCTCAGCGCAAGGTCATCAACCGCGTCCGGATCCCCGGCTACGTCCTGGTCCGCATGGACCTGACGGATGCTTCCTGGGGCGCCGTCCGCCACACTCCCGGTGTTACCGGCTTCGTGGGCAACGCCCACAACCCGGTGCCGCTGCGACTCGACGAAGTCTTCTCCATGCTCGCGCCGGTCTTCGAAGAAGAGCAGGCCGAAAAGGGCAAGCCCGTCAAGCACGCTGCCGCCCAGATCGACGTCGACTTCGAGGTCGGCGAATCGGTCATCGTCAAGGAAGGTCCGTTCGAGACCCTTCCCGCCACGATCTCCGAGATCAAGGTGGAATCCCAGACCCTCGTGGTGCTCGTGTCGATCTTCGAACGCGAAACCCCGGTCACGCTGGCATTCAACCAGGTCAGCAAGATCTAATAAACCGCACAGAATTCGTTCCGGACTGCCCGCTTAGCAGCCCCGGAACGGCCGGTCGCCTCGCCATGGCGGCCAACAACCTGAGGCACGCTCCTGTGTCCCAGGAAGATATTGAGAGAAGGACCTTACATTGGCTCCCAAGAAGAAGGTCACCGGCCTCATCAAGCTGCAGATCCAGGCAGGCGCCGCTAACCCGGCACCGCCGATCGGTCCTGCGCTTGGCCAGCACGGTGTCAACATCATGGAATTCTGCAAGGCGTACAACGCTGCAACAGAAGCCCAGCGCGGAAACGTTATCCCCGTGGAAATCACGGTCTACGAAGACCGTTCCTTCACGTTCATCACCAAGACCCCGCCGGCTGCAGAGCTCATCAAGAAGGCTGCAGGCGTTGCCAAGGGTTCACCCACCCCGCACACCGTCAAGGTTGCCAAGCTGACTAAGGCCCAGGTCAACGAGATCGCCACCACCAAGATGGAAGATCTCAACGCCACCAGCCTCGAAGGCGCAGCGAAGATCATCGCCGGTACCGCCCGCTCCATGGGTATCACCGTAGAAGGCTAATAGCCTTCACCGTCGGGAAACCGGCACCACTGCCGGACAACCGGCACAAACCGTAATGCCGCAGGATCCATGCAGGATCCTCGGCTGTGGCAGGGCCCAGCGCGGTCCGCAGACCACAACTGCACAAGGAGAAATAAGCAGCATGGCAAAGCGCAGCAAAGCATATGAGGCAGCAGCCGCCAAGATCGACGCGGAGAAGTTCTACGCGCCGTTCGAGGCAGTAACGCTCGCCAAGGACACCAACCCGTCCAAGTTCGACGCCACCGTTGAGGTTGCCTTCCGCCTGGGCGTTGACCCTCGCAAGGCTGACCAGATGGTCCGCGGCACCGTTATCCTGCCCCACGGCACCGGTAAGGTCTCCCGCGTCCTGGTCTTCGCAACGGGCGACAAGGCTGAGGCAGCAATCGCTGCCGGTGCCGACTTCGTTGGTTCCGATGACCTGATCGAAAAGATCGCAGCCGGCTGGACCGACTTCGACGCAGCCGTGGCCACCCCTGACCTCATGGGCAAGGTTGGCCGTCTTGGTAAGGTCCTGGGTCCCCGTAACCTGATGCCGAACCCGAAGACGGGCACCGTGACCGCAGACGTCGCCAAGGCTGTCAACGACATCAAGGGTGGCAAGATCGACTTCCGCGTCGACAAGCACTCGAACCTGCACTTCATCATCGGCAAGGTTTCCTTCGACGCCCTCAAGCTGGCCGAGAACTACGCAGCAGCACTGGAAGAGGTGCTTCGTCTGAAGCCGTCCGCTTCCAAGGGCCGCTACATCCAGAAGGCCACCGTGGCCACCACGTTCGGTCCCGGCATCTCTGTCGACCCCAACGTCACGAAGGTCCTGACCGAGGTCTAGTCCTCAACAGCACTTCGGCCGGTTTATCCCGGCACACAAAAGGACCGTCCGGCACTGCGCCGGACGGTCCTTTTGCATACCCAAGGACCCTGGACCAAACGGCCTTCGCCCGCCCCCGACCAAACCATGCGGATAGTCGCGGATGGTTAGGATGGGGCATGACCGGTCAGCAGCTGATGATCACCCCAGTCGCGATTCCTTCAGCGCTCGACGCCGGGACAGACCACAGTGCCGGCGGCACCGGCGGCGTGATGGACTTCTTCGAGTGCCACGCCCTGCGCGAGAAGCACGAACTGGAGAAATGGGGCGACCTGGACCGCTGCCCCACGGCCATGGAGAGCCTGGAATACTGGCGCGGCAATGAGTATGAGGAACGCCGGCTCTTCATAGCACAGCTGGGCCAGGAAACCGTGGGTACCTGCTCCGTAACCCTGCCCCTGCGTGAGAACACGTCCACGGCAGGGATCATGGTGGACGTGGCGGCAGCCTTCCGGCGTCAGGGTTGGGGCCGCCGGCTGCTGGAGCACGCCGAGGCTGTGGCCGCGGACAGCGGACGCACTTCCTTGGACGCCTACTGTGAGCTGCCCGCCGGGCCGGTGGAGAACGCGGCCCGGTTGATCCCCGCCAAATCCGGCGCGGGCGGGCTCCCCGCAGATGACCCTGCCGTGGCCTTTGCAGCCTCTGCGGGCTACGAACTTGAGCAGGTGGAGAGGGCCAGCCGGCTCGCCCTGCCGGTACCGGCGAGTCAACTCGACGCCCTAGAGATGGAGGCCTCTTCACGGGCAACCGGCTACACCCTGGTGGGCTGGTCTGATACGTGTCCTGACGAACTCGTGGCTGAATACGCAGTCCTCAAGAACCGGATGAGCACAGATGTCCCTATTGCCGGCCTGGACTGGGAAGCCGAGGACTGGGACCCAGCCAGGGTCCGGCAGGAGGAACAGTCGAGCAGCCGCGGCGGCGTGCAGAGCCAGGTCGCAGCGGCGCTGCACAGGCCTACCGGCAAGCTTGTGGCCTACACGGTCCTGAACTGGCGGCCGGGAATTCCTGCGAGCATTGCCCAGCAGGACACGCTGGTCTCGTCCGAGCACCGCGGCAAGAGGCTGGGATTGCTGATCAAGACGGCGAACCTCCGGGCGGCCCAGCATCGGTGGCCCGCGGCACGATCGGTGCTGACATGGAACGCCGTGGAAAACCGGCATATGCTGGCGATAAATAATTTGCTTGGATTCAAACCTGCTGGTTATGAGGGCGAATGGCAGAAACGGCTGGGATGACGCACCTGATGGCAGAAGACGTACGGATCGAGCAGTTGTGGATCCCGGATACCGTGGACGCACCCGACGCAGTGGATTTTCTGGCTGCCGTGGAGGTGGGCCGCAAAGTCCGGATGCAGACCTGGGGCAGTGATGACCTCGCGTACACGCCGCTGGAGAAGCTCCTTGAGCTGGCCGATCCCTATGAGCGCCAGATCATCCTGGTGGCCAAGGCCGGGGACCAGATCATCGGCACGGTGGACATTGCACTGCCGCTGACTGACAACCTGGACATGGCGGAGTTCACGCTGGACATCCTGCCGGAATTCCAGCGCCAGGGGGTAGGCCGCAAGCTGCTGCTCGCGGCAGAACACCTGGCACGCAGCGAGGGCCGCACGCTGATCCTCGTTGACACCAACCATCCCGGCGCGTCCCTGCACGAGTTCGAGGCGGCCCAGCTGGTGCCGGGTTCCGGGCAGGGCTTTGTGCCGCTGGACAGTCGGGAAGTCGAATTCGCGCGCCGGACGGGCTACACACTGCAGCACATCGAACAGTTCAGCGCCTGTGCACTGCCCCTGGACACCAAACTCGTGGCCGATCTCCAGGCCGAGGCCGATGAAGCCAACAACGGGCGGTACCGGCTTCATCACTGGACGGACCGCTGCCCGGATGAGTGGCTGGAAGCCGTGGCCGTGCTCGAAAACCAGGCGGGCGCCGACGTCGACCCTTCCCTGGAGACTCCCGTTGAGCAGGACATGGTGTTCGACGGCGGCATCCTCCGCGAGGCGGAAGAGGTCACCATCGCGCAGGGGAGGCGGACGGTGGTCACCGCCGTCGAGCATCTGGCCACCGGGGCACTGGTGGGCCTGACCACCATCAGCGTCCTTGCGCACCGGCCCGATGTGGTGTTCCAGGACGACACCCTGGTCCTGCAGGAGCACCGCGGGAACAAGCTGGGGCTGCTGATCAAGGTGGCCAACATGGAGCGGCTCACCGAGCAGTTCCCCGACGCCCGGGTGATCTACACCTGGAACGCGCCGGAGAACAGGTATCTGCTGACGGTCAACCAGCAGCTTGGCTTCACCACGGCCGGCGTGACCGGCATCTGGCAGAAAGAGCTCCCACACCTGGGGACCAGCAAGAGCTGAGGCCGATTTGGTGGTCCGGCGGCCCGTCCCGTAAGCTTGAACTACCAAAGACCGTCGGTTGTTGGAAATCCATTCTCCTGAACGCAGCTCAACTCTGCAGTTGTGTGCGGGAGGCCAAATGTATTTCTGGACGAAGGACCCTGAACATAGGGCGGCCGGCGCAGGTGAACGAAGCAACGCTCCACAGTGAAAACCGTGTTGAGCCAAGCCCCGTGCATCTGCGCGGGGCGTTTTTTTGTTTTAGCTCATCTGAGCGGGGACCGTCGCATACCGGCACTATCCCCGGAAGGAGGGTTATGGCAACGCCTACAAAGGTTTCAGCAGTAGCTGAGATCACTAACGATTTCAAGGAATCGAACGCCGCTGTCCTGACCGAATACCGTGGGCTCACCGTTGCACAGCTCAAGCAGCTGCGTGTTTCTCTCGGCCAGGACACCAAGTTCTCGGTCGTCAAGAACACCCTGACCGCAATTGCAGCCAAGGAAGCTGGTGTCGAAGCATTCAACGACCAGCTCTCCGGCCCCACTGCAATCGCGTTCATCAAGGGTGACGCAGTTGCAGCTGCCAAGAGCCTGACGGATTTTGCCAAGGCCAACAAGCAGCTGGTCATCAAGACCGGTTACTTCGAGGGCAAGGCACTGACCGCCAGCGAAGTTTCTGCACTGGCAGCGCTCGAGTCCCGCGAGCGGCAGCTCGCCATGGTTGCAGGCATCCTCAAGGCTCCTGCTGCCGCCGCTGCACGCACGATTGACGCACTGCGCCTCAAGCTTGAAGAAGAGAACGGTGCACCGGCAGCTGCCGAGGCTCCCGCCGCTGAAGAAGCTCCGGCCGCAGACGAAGCCCCCGAAGCAGTTGCAGAAGCCTCGGCTGAAGCACCCGCTGCCGAAGAGAACTAGTTTCTCTTCACCCACCAGACTCCGGTGTGAAGGCAATGGCCCAGGCCGCCAAGCACCACCTATAGGAAGGACGCCACACCATGGCGAAGCTCACCAACGAAGAGCTCATTGAAGCTTTCAAGGAACTGACCATCATCGAGCTCTCCGAGTTCGTCAAGCTCTTCGAAGAGACCTTCGAAGTTACTGCAGCTGCAGTTGCTGTTGCTGGCCCCGCCGGTGGCGGCGCAGCTGAAGAAGCTGAAGAGCAGACTGAATTCGACGTTATCCTCGAATCAGCTGGCGAAAAGAAGATCGCAGTGATCAAGGAAGTTCGCGCAATCACTTCCCTGGGTCTGAAGGAAGCTAAGGACGTTGTTGACAGCGCTCCGAAGGCTGTTCTCGAAGGCGTCACGAAGGAAGCTGCCGAGAAGGCAGTGGAGCAGCTCCAGGCTGCCGGCGCAACCGTTACCCTCAAGTAACTCACGCCGCTTCACGGAAAACCCCGTCCACTTCGGTGGGCGGGGTTTTCCTGCATTTAACCCAACGCGGGGTCACATAATGCCCCTGAAGTGCCCACTATTGGGCCGTGAGTGACCCCGCGTTGCTAGCTCGGTTCGGAGATATCGGCGACGACGGCGCCCAGTGCTGCGGTGAGCGCATCGGCGTCCACAAACGCGCTGTAGCCGTGTTCGCCGGCGCCCATGGAGATCCGGCGGCCGGCAATGGTGGCGTCCGCGTACACCGGCCAGGCGGTGGTGCTGCCGAGCGGGGTGATGGTCCCGCGTTCGTAGCCGGTCGCACCAAGCGCCACGTCCGCGGGCGGCAACGAGAGTTTGTTGACGCCCACCAGGGTCCGCAGTTTTGGCCAGGAGATCTGCCGGTCGCCCGGAATCAGCGCGAACAGGAACGTCCCGTCCTTGTGCTTGACCACCAGGGACTTCACGATGTCCGCGGGCGTGATGCCCAGGATCCCGGCAGCCTCCTCGAGGCTCCGCGCGGCCAACCGCTCCACCAGCTGCACGTCCAAGCCGCGCGCGGCGGCGTCAGCAAGGAAGCGCTGACGTCCGACGGCGGCGCTCCCGTTGTCCGCCTGCCCCGCCATCAGTCCGTGCCCGCCATCAGTCCCGGTACAGCAGGAGCGCTTCGCCCTGACCGCCGCCGCCGCACAGGGAGACCGCGGCCTTGCCGCTGCCCCGCCGTTTGAGTTCATGGGCCGCGTGCAGCGCCAACCGCGCACCGGAAGCCCCGATCGGGTGGCCCAGGGCAATGGCGCCGCCGTGGATGTTGCACTTCTCCAGCGGGTAGTCCAGGTCTTTCAGCGACTGCACCGCGACCGAACCGAACGCTTCGTTAATTTCGATGAAGTCCAGGTCGGCGGTGCTCCATTCCGCCCGCTGCAGTGCGTTCATGATGGCGTGGGACGGCTGCGAATGCAGGGAATTGTCCGGACCGGCAACCTGTCCGGGCTTCCCCACCACAGCCAGGTATTCCAGGCCGTTCTCCTCCGCGAAACGGCGCGATGCCAGCACCAGTGCGGAGGCGCCGTCGGACAGGGGAGAGGAGTTGCCGGCGGTGATGGTTCCGTCGCTGACAAAGGCTGCCCGCAGCCCGGCCAGGGACTCGATGGACGTGTTGGGCCGTACCCCTTCATCCGTGGAGACAACGATGGGATCTCCCTTGCGCTGCTTGACGCTGATGGGTGCGATCTCGTCGTCGAAGACGCCGTTCTTCGCCGCCAGCGCCGCACGCTGGTGCGATTGGGCGGCCACGTTGTCCTGCGAGATCCGGTCAATGCCCAGGGTCAGGTTCTTGGTTTCGGTGGACAGGCCCATGGACTGGCCGTCGAATGCATCCGTGAGGCCGTCGTGCGCCGCAACGTCCAGCGCCTGGATGGCGCCATAGGTCCAGCCCTGGCGGGAACCCGGCAGCAGGTGAGGCGCACGGGTCATGGATTCCTGGCCGCCGGCCACCACGACGGTGGCGTCGCCGCTGCGGATCATCCTGGCGGCGTCGATCACCGCGGTCAGCCCGGACAGGCACACCTTGTTGATGGTGACGGTCGGAACGTTCCAGCCGATTCCCGCTCCGATAGCGCTCTGGCGTGCGGGGTTCTGCCCGGCGCCGGCCTGCAGTACCTGGCCCATGATGACGGCGTCCACCTGGCCGGCGTCCACGCCGCTCGCTGCAATCGCGGACCTGATCGCGTGCGCTCCCAGTTCGACGGCGGTGAAGCTCGCCAGCTGCCCGTTGAGCCGGCCCTGCGGCGTGCGCGCACCGGCCAGGATGACCACGTCAGTGTTGTCGTTGGAGTTGCCCATTGTGATCTCTTCCGCTCTGAATCGATGTACTTCCAAGGCTACCGTGAGGCTTGTCACCTATTTATCCAAACGCCGCAGGGGTGCCGATGATTCCAATCGTGCCGGCCGTGGCCACCAGGGGAGAACTACCCATCCGCCGGTTGTGCGCGAGGTCGCGGTGGTGCGTAGGGTGGACGGCGAAGACGAAAGCAACAGAGCAACGCAAAACATCAGAGCAACGCAAAACAGGGAGCAGCAGCATCTTGAAGAAAATCCTCGCCGCGGCAGCCATGGCCAGCCTCGCCGGACTCACCGCCTGCAGCGTTGCCACTCCTGCGCCGGACAGCACTTCATCCACAGCAGCCCCCACTGCGTCCACGTCGGCACCTTCCACCGCGTCGCCGTCGCGCTCTTCCAGTCCGTCGGCAGCGCCCCAGGCCGGTGGTGTTAAGGGAGCTTGCGAGACGTTCAACTCGCTCTATGCCGACTACAAGGCCATCCAGGACGATTCCAACGCCTACGAGGACATCTACTTTGCCGCGCAGGACGCCAAGGACACGGTGTCGGGGAACCTGGTGGGACTGTTTACATCGCTCAGCGTCCTTGCGCTCGACCACTCCACGGCCGCGAAAAGCGGCGGCGATCCCGAGCAGGCTTCCAAGGATGGTGTGCGTGACGCGGTCTTCGCAAACGCCCAGGCCTGCACGGCTGAGGACGTTACGCTCCGGCTCTGATGCCGCTTCCGGTATCAAAAAATCAGTGCTTGCAATAAGTCCGGTTGTGGGGTAGACACGTAATTGGTTTTGCCGTATCGTAGATATTTGCGTCTTCCCTGTTTACCTTCAGCCTTCATATAGCGGTGGGCTTTGCCTGGCAGCTGACCATCAACGTGCCGTCAACAACGTCATTGTATGGAAAGCCCCGGCCCGGGTCATATAGCGGAACCGGATGGTAGCACTGCGGAGTCATTCCGCAGGGTGCACAGCGGGGGAGATCTGAAAACGCCTGAAGGTCTGTGGAAGGATCCCTCTTGGTCGCCTCGAGCACCTCTAATAACGAAACCGCTAACACCGCCGACAGCACTGATGGTGCCACTCGCCGGCTATCATTCGCAAAGATTCACGAACCGCTGGACGTTCCGAATCTCCTTGCCCTGCAGACGGACAGCTTCGACTGGCTGGTCGGAAACGAACGCTGGCAGGCGCGCGTAGCGAAGGCCGTCGAAGAAAACGATCTCAGCGTCGCCACCTCGTCCGGACTGTCGGACATCTTTGAAGAGATCTCCCCGATCGAGGACTTCCAGGGCACCATGTCCCTGAGCTTCTCCGATCCGGAGTTCGCTGACCCGAAGTACACCATGGCCGAGTGCAAGGACCGGGACGCAACGTACTCGGCACCGCTGTACGTCAAGGCCGAGTTCATGAACAACAACACGGGCGAAATCAAGCAGCAGACCGTGTTCATGGGCGACTTCCCCCTCATGACGGAGAAGGGCACCTTCGTCGTCAACGGCACCGAGCGTGTGGTCGTCTCCCAGCTGGTCCGTTCACCGGGCGCCTACTTTGAGCGCACCGCCGACAAGACCAGTGACAAGGACATCTTCACTGCCAAGATCATCCCGTCCCGCGGTGCATGGTTTGAACTCGAAATCGACAAGCGCGACCAGGTCGGCGTTCGCCTCGACCGCAAGCGCAAGCAGTCCGTCACCGTTCTGCTGAAGGCCCTCGGCTGGACCGAAGGCCAGATCCTCGAAGAGTTCGGCCAGTACGACTCCATGCGCGCAACGCTGGAGAAGGACGCCACCGAGACCCGCGAAGACGCGTTGCTGGACATCTACCGGAAGCTGCGACCGGGCGAGCCGCCCACAGTCGAGGCTGCCCAGTCCCTCCTGGACAACCTGTACTTCAACTCCAAGCGCTACGATCTGGCCAAGGTTGGCCGTTACAAGATCAACCGCAAGCTTGGCATCGACCGCTCCCTTGGCGACAAGGAAGCTTCGGTCCTGCACGTTGAAGACATCGTGGCCATGATCAAGTTCCTGGTTGCCCTGCACGCCGGCGAGAAGACCCTCACGGGCAAGCGCGACGGCCAGGACCACGAGCTGCGCGTTGAGATCGATGACATCGACCACTTCGGCAACCGTCGTATCCGCGCCGTCGGCGAGCTCATCGAGAACCAGGTCCGCACCGGCCTGTCCCGTATGGAGCGCGTTGTCCGCGAGCGGATGACCACCCAGGACGTCGAGGCCATCACGCCGCAGACACTGATCAACATCCGCCCTGTTGTTGCAGCCATCAAGGAGTTCTTCGGAACTTCCCAGCTGTCGCAGTTTATGGACCAGAACAACCCTCTGTCGGGTCTGACCCACAAGCGCCGTCTGTCCGCGCTTGGCCCGGGTGGTCTGTCCCGTGACCGCGCAGGCATGGAAGTTCGAGACGTTCACCCGTCCCACTACGGACGTATGTGCCCCATCGAAACCCCTGAAGGCCCGAACATTGGTCTGATCGGTTCGCTGGCATCCTACGGCCGCATCAACCCGTTCGGCTTCATCGAGACTCCTTACCGTCTCGTCGCTGAAGGCGTTGTCTCCGACGAGGTCCAGTACCTCACGGCCGACGACGAAGCAGAGGTCCTGATCGCACAGGCCAACGCTCCGCTGGATGAGAACAAGAAGTTCGCCGAAGAGACCGTCCTGGTCCGCGCCCGTGGTGGTGGAGGCGAGCCTGTGCTCGTTCCCGCCGGCGAGGTCGAGTTCATGGACGTTTCCCCGCGCCAGATGGTGTCCGTGGCTACGGCCCTGATCCCGTTCCTCGAGCATGACGATGCTAACCGCGCACTCATGGGTGCCAACATGCAGCGCCAGGCCGTGCCGCTGGTCCGTTCCGAGGCCCCGTTCGTGGGCACCGGCATGGAGCGCGCCGCAGCCGTCGACGCCGGTGACGTCACCATTGCGAAGAAGGCCGGTGTGGTTACCGAAGTCTCCGCTGAACTCGTCATCATGCTCAACGACGACGGTACGGAAACCAACTACCGCATCAACAAGTTCGCACGCTCCAACCAGGGCAACTGCTACAACAACCGTGTCCTGGTGAACGAAGGCCAGCGTCTCGAGGTCGGCGGCATCATCGCCGACGGTCCGGCAACGGACCAGGGCGAACTCGCCCTCGGTAAGAACCTGCTCGTGGCATTCATGTCATGGGAAGGCCACAACTTCGAGGACGCCATCATCCTCTCGCAGCGCATTGTTGCCGAGGACGTTCTTTCCTCCATCCACATCGAGGAGCACGAGATCGATGCCCGCGACACCAAGCTTGGTGCCGAGGAAATCACCCGTGACATCCCCAACGTGTCCGAGGAAGTCCTGGCAGGCCTGGACGAGCGCGGCATCATCCACATCGGTGCCGAAGTTGAAGCCGGCGACATCCTGGTCGGAAAGGTCACCCCGAAGGGTGAAACCGAACTGACCCCGGAAGAACGCCTGCTGCGCGCCATCTTCGGCGAGAAGTCCCGCGAAGTGCGCGACACCTCCCTGAAGGTTCCGCACGGCGAGTCCGGCACCGTCATCGGCGTCCGCGTCTTCGACCGCGACAACGACGACGAACTGCCCCCGGGCGTGAACCAGCTGGTTCGCGTCTACGTGGCCGCGAAGCGCAAGATCACTGACGGCGACAAGCTCGCCGGCCGTCACGGCAACAAGGGCGTTATCTCCAAGATCCTCCCGATCGAGGACATGCCCTTCCTTGCCGACGGTACCCCCGTTGATATTGTCCTGAACCCGCTGGGTGTTCCGGGCCGTATGAACGTCGGCCAGGTACTGGAAACGCACCTCGGCTGGGTTGCCAAGACCGGTTGGAAGATCGAAGGCGAGCCCGAGTGGATGAAGCAGCTGCCGAACCTGCCGCGCGAGAGTGGCTCCACCACTGTTGCAACGCCGGTGTTCGATGGCGCCCGTGAAGAGGAAATCACGGGTCTGCTGGACTCCACCAACGTCACGCGCGACGGCGACCGCCTGATCAACTCCTCAGGCAAGACCCGCCTCTTCGACGGCCGCTCCGGCGAGCCGTTCCCGGATCCGATCTCGGTCGGCTACATGTACATCCTGAAGCTCCACCACCTGGTGGACGACAAGATCCACGCCCGTTCCACTGGCCCGTACTCCATGATCACGCAGCAGCCGCTGGGTGGTAAGGCACAGTTCGGTGGCCAGCGCTTCGGTGAGATGGAAGTGTGGGCGCTGGAAGCTTATGGCGCCGCGTACACGCTCCAGGAACTCCTCACCATCAAGTCGGATGATATCCACGGTCGTGTCAAGGTCTACGAAGCAATCGTCAAGGGCGAGAACATCCCCGAGCCGGGCGTTCCTGAGTCCTTCAAGGTCTTGATCAAGGAAATGCAGTCGCTGTGCCTGAACGTGGAAGTACTTTCCACGGACGGAACCACAATTGAAATGCGTGACTCTGATGACGCAGTCTTCACGGCTGCGGAAGAACTGGGCATCGATCTGTCTCGTGCAGAGCCCAGTTCCGTAGAAGAGGTTTAGCAGGTTGATGTCCGGGGAAAAGCAAGCGGCCCCGCCGCGCTGCCTTTTCCCCGGCATCACCTCCCTCTTCCCGTAACCGGGGCAACCGGTGGTCGAGCTTGTCGAGACCCAGGTGCCCTCAAGACTTCAGAATTTAGAGAACAAGAGAGAACAGGGACCATATGTCCAGCGAATCCTCCTTCGGCCTCATGCAGATCGGCCTCGCCACCGCGGATGACATCCGTGGCTGGTCTTACGGCGAGGTTAAGAAGCCGGAAACCATCAACTACCGCACGCTCAAGCCCGAGAAGGACGGCCTCTTCTGCGAGAAGATCTTCGGCCCTTCCCGCGACTGGGAATGCTACTGCGGTAAGTACAAGCGCGTGCGCTTCAAGGGCATCATCTGCGAGCGTTGTGGCGTTGAAGTCACCCGTGCGAAGGTCCGCCGTGAGCGCATGGGCCACATCGAGCTGGCCGCCCCGGTCACGCACATCTGGTACTTCAAGGGTGTTCCGTCCCGCCTGGGCTACCTCCTTGACCTGGCACCGAAGGACCTCGAAAAGGTCATCTACTTCGCTGCCTACATGATCACCAGCGTCGACGCCGATAGCCGCCACGAGGAACTGCCCAACCTGCAGGTTGAGCACGACATCGAGAAGAAGCAGCTGATCGACAACCGCGACTCCGACATCGCCACGATCGCCCGTGACCTCGAAAACGAGATCGCGCGCCTCGAAGGTGAAGGTGCCAAGGCTGCCGACAAGAAGAAGGCCCGCGACTCCGCGGACCGTCAGATGGCCAACGTGCGTAAGCGTGCCGACGCCGAGATCGAGCGCCTTGAGCAGGTCTGGGACCGTTTCAAGAACCTGAAGGTCGCAGACCTCGAAGGCGACGAAGGCCTCTACCGCGAGCTGCGCGACCGCTACGGCATGTACTTCGAAGGCTCCATGGGTGCCGAAGCCATCAAGAAGCGTCTTGAGAACTTCGACATGCAGGCCGAGTCTGACCTGCTGCGCGACATCATCGCCAACGGCAAGGGCCAGCGCAAGACCCGCGCCCTGAAGCGCCTGAAGGTGGTCAACGCGTTCCTGACCACCAACAACAGCCCGCTCGGCATGGTTCTCGACGCCGTCCCGGTGATCCCGCCGGAACTGCGCCCGATGGTCCAGCTGGACGGTGGCCGCTTCGCGACCTCCGACCTCAACGACCTCTACCGTCGTGTGATCAACCGCAACAACCGCCTCAAGCGCCTGCTTGACCTCGGTGCCCCGGAGATTATCGTCAACAACGAGAAGCGCATGCTTCAGGAAGCTGTTGACAGCCTCTTCGACAACGGCCGTCGCGGCCGTCCGGTCACCGGTCCGGGCAACCGTCCGCTGAAGTCCCTGAGCGACATGCTCAAGGGCAAGCAGGGCCGTTTCCGCCAGAACCTCCTCGGCAAGCGCGTTGACTACTCCGGCCGTTCGGTCATCGTCGTCGGCCCGCAGCTGAAGCTGCACCAGTGTGGCCTGCCCAAGCAGATGGCACTGGAGCTCTTCAAGCCGTTCGTGATGAAGCGCCTGGTTGACCTCAACCACGCCCAGAACATCAAGTCGGCCAAGCGCATGGTCGAGCGTTACCGTCCGCAGGTCTGGGACGTGCTGGAAGAGATCATCACCGAACACCCGGTGCTGCTCAACCGTGCACCCACCCTGCACCGCCTCGGCATCCAGGCGTTCGAACCGCAGCTTGTTGAAGGTAAGGCAATCCAGCTCCACCCGCTGGTTTGTGGCGCCTTCAACGCTGACTTCGACGGCGACCAGATGGCAGTCCACCTGCCGCTGAGCCCTGAGGCCCAGGCTGAGGCACGCATCCTGATGCTGTCCTCGAACAACATCCTGAAGCCGTCCGACGGCCGTCCGGTCACCCTGCCTTCGCAGGATATGATCATCGGTCTTTACCACCTGACCACCAAGCGTGTCGGTTCAGCTGGCGAAGGACGCGTCTTCTCCTCGGTTGCCGAAGCCATCATGGCCTACGACCTCCGCGAGCTGCACCTGAACTCGCAGGTCAGGATCCGTCTCGAAGGCTTCGTTCCGTACGCGGGCTGGGAAGCTCCGGAAGGCTGGGAAGCCGGCCAGCCGGTGATCGTCCAGACCTCCCTGGGACAGGTCATCTTCAACCAGACGCTGCCGGCGGATTACCCGTGGGTTGAGAACGTTGCGGACAAGGGCGAACTGTCCACGATCGTCAACGATCTCGCCGAGCGCTACCCGAAGGTGGTCACGGCGGCAACGCTGGACAATCTGAAGGACGCCGGTTTCTACTGGGCCACCCGCTCAGGCGTTACAGTCGCCATCTCGGACATCGAGGTACCCAAGGACAAGCCGCGGATCCTCGCCGGCTACGAAACCATGGCTGCCAAGATCCAGGGCCAGTACGACAAGGGCCTGATCGACGACGACGAGCGTCGCCAGGAACTGATCGAGATCTGGAACAAGGCAACCAACGAGATCGCCCAGGTGATGCGTGACAACCTGTCGCCGATGAACACCATCAACCGCATGGTGTCCTCGGGTGCACGTGGTAACTGGATGCAGGTCCGTCAGATCGCGGGTATCCGTGGCCTGGTGGCCAACCCTAAGGGTGAAATCATCCCGCGTCCCATCAAGTCCTCCTACCGCGAGGGCCTGTCGGTGCTGGAATACTTCATCGCTACGCACGGTGCCCGTAAGGGTCTGGCTGACACCGCGCTGCGTACCGCCAACTCGGGTTACCTGACCCGTCGTCTGGTGGACGTGTCGCAGGACGTCATCGTTCGCGAAGAGGACTGCGGCACCGAGCGCGGCCTGGTCACGGCAATCGCCGTGCCGGACGCCAACGGCGAGCTGGTCCTGGACGAGAACGTCGAGAACAGCGCCTACGCCCGTACGCTCGCTGTTGATGTTGTGGACTCCAAGGGCAATGTCCTTGCGGCCGGCGGCACCGACTGCGGCGACGTCGTTATCGCTGAGCTGTTCGCAGCCGGCATCACCGAGGTCAAGGTCCGCTCCGTACTCACCTGTGAGTCCAGCGTCGGCACCTGCGCCCTGTGCTACGGCCGTTCACTGGCCACCGGCAAGACCGTGGACATCGGCGAGGCCGTCGGCATCATCGCCGCACAGTCGATCGGTGAGCCCGGTACCCAGCTGACCATGCGTACGTTCCACACCGGTGGTGCTGTTTCCGCCAGCGGTGGCGACGACATCACCCAGGGTCTGCCCCGTATCCAGGAGCTCTTCGAAGCCCGTACTCCGAAGGGTGTCGCACCGATTGCTGAAGCAGCCGGCCGCATCGCCATCGAAGAGTCCGAGCGCCAGATGCGCCTGGTCATCACTCCGGATGACGGCTCTGAAGAGATCGCCTACCCGGTACTGCGCCGTTCACGCCTCCTCATTGAGGACGGCGAGCACGTCACAGTGGGCCAGAAGCTCATCAACGGTCCGGTGGATCCCAAGCAGGTGCTGCGCATCATGGGTCCCCGTGCCGCGCAGAAGTTCCTGGTGGACGAGGTCCAGGGCGTGTACCGCAGCCAGGGCATCGGTATCCACGACAAGCACGTCGAGGTTATCGTTCGCCAGATGCTGCGCCGCGTCACGGTCATCGAGTCCGGCGAATCGGATCTGCTCCCCGGCGAGCTCGCCGAGCGCAGCCGCTTCGAGGAGGCCAACCGCCGCGTTGTGTCCGAGGGCAAGACTCCGGCTTCCGGACGTCCTGAGCTCATGGGCATCACGAAGGCGTCCCTGGCCACCGAGTCCTGGCTGTCGGCAGCTTCCTTCCAGGAGACCACCCGCGTCCTGACGCAGGCGGCCATGGAAGGCAAGAGCGACCCGCTGCTCGGCCTCAAGGAGAACGTCATCATCGGTAAGCTGATCCCGGCCGGCACGGGTCTCCCGCGCTACACCGAGGTCACCGTGGAGCCCACTGAGGAAGCGAAGGCCAACCTGTTCACCGGCCCCAGCGCATTCAGTGACTTCTCGTACGACTCCCTGGGCGGCGACGGAGCTCCTGAGTTCCACGCCATCCCGCTGGATGACTACGATCTCGGCAACGATTTCCGCTAACGCCTAAAGCAACGCGGGGTCACTTACGGCCCAATCTGCACCTCGGATTGGGCTCAAAGTGACCTCGCGTTGCTGTTTAAGTGCTGAAGGAACTTTGAGTGGAGGACGACGGCGGCACCCGAGGTCCGCCGTCGTGCGCTATACACCCGATTAAGGCGCGGGATCAAGCCGTGCTAGAATTTTGGTAATTGTTCTGTGTGGCAGTGGATGAAGGCCGCCGCAGCATCATTTTGGTTTTGTTCTCATGATGCTGGGTGGAGCTTGTTTCCGGGTTGCGGGTAAGGTGCGCAACGAATGCCACGCTTTTGCACGCCTACGCAAGTTTCCAGAGGCCGCAGCTGCAAGGAGCAACGCCAAAACCATCATATTCAGGCTGGCGCCTGAGCGTGAAGGTAGAGATCAAACCAACGGAGAACACGAGAGTGCCTACGATTAACCAGCTGGTCCGCAAGGGCCGCACGCCTAAGGTCAAAAAGACCAAGGCTCCCGCGCTTAACGGCAGCCCGATGCGCCGCGGTGTTTGCACCCGCGTCTACACCACCACCCCCAAGAAGCCGAACTCGGCTCTTCGTAAGGTTGCACGTGTGCGCCTCAACGGTGGCGTTGAAGTTACCGCTTACATCCCCGGTGTAGGCCACAACCTGCAGGAGCACTCCATTGTGCTCGTTCGCGGCGGTCGCGTGAAGGACCTCCCCGGCGTTCGCTACAAGATCGTCCGTGGCGCCCTCGATA
This sequence comes from Pseudarthrobacter sp. NIBRBAC000502772, assembly GCF_006517235.1. NCBI lineage: Bacteria > Bacillati > Actinomycetota > Actinomycetes > Micrococcales > Micrococcaceae > Pseudarthrobacter > Pseudarthrobacter sp. NIBRBAC000502772. Next base: position 3,932,722 of record NZ_CP041188.1, on the reverse strand, counting down.
CCCAGGGTGTGAAGAACCGTAAGCAGGCACGCAGCCGTTACGGCGCAAAGATGGAGAAGAAGTAATATGCCTCGCAAGGGTCCGGCCCCCAAGCGGCCGCTCGTACTAGATCCCGTTTACGGCTCCCCGCTGGTTACCCAGCTGATCAACAAGGTGCTGGTTGACGGTAAGAAGTCCACCGCAGAGCGCATTGTTTACGGTGCCCTCGAAGGCGCCCGCGCCAAGTCCGGCGGCGACCCCGTAGCAGCCCTCAAGAAGGCCATGGAGAACGTCAAGCCTTCCCTCGAGGTCCGCTCACGCCGCGTTGGTGGCGCTACCTACCAGGTTCCGGTTGAGGTCAAGCCGGGCCGCTCCACCGCCCTCGCCCTGCGTTGGCTGGTTGGTTACTCCAAGGCCCGCCGTGAAAAGACCATGACCGAGCGCCTCCAGAACGAAATCCTGGATGCCTCCAACGGTCTCGGTGCCGCTGTGAAGCGTCGCGAAGACACCCACAAGATGGCCGAGTCCAACAAGGCCTTCGCACACTACCGCTGGTAATACTTCCCGGACGCCGCCGGCTCGACTGAGCCGGCGGCGAACGCGTAGTCCATCCGAAAGGGAGACACCGTGGCACAGGACGTGCTTACAGACCTTAGTAAGGTCCGCAACATCGGCATCATGGCTCACATCGATGCTGGCAAGACCACCACCACCGAGCGCATTCTGTTCTACACAGGTGTGAACCACAAGATCGGCGAAACGCACGACGGCGCTTCGACGACTGACTGGATGGAACAGGAGAAGGAACGCGGCATCACCATCACGTCTGCCGCCGTGACCTGCTTCTGGGACAACAACCAGATCAACATCATTGACACCCCCGGCCACGTTGACTTCACCGTCGAGGTTGAGCGCTCACTGCGCGTCCTCGACGGCGCCGTTGCCGTGTTCGATGGTAAAGAAGGCGTCGAGCCCCAGTCTGAGACCGTTTGGCGCCAGGCTGACAAGTACAACGTTCCGCGTATCTGCTTCGTCAACAAGATGGACAAGCTCGGTGCTGATTTCTACTACACGGTAGACACCATCATCAGCCGCCTCGGTGCCAAGCCGCTCGTTATGCAGCTGCCGATCGGTGCCGAGAACGACTTCGTCGGCGTTGTCGACATCCTGGAAATGCGCGCGCTGGTCTGGCCGGGCGACTCCAAGGGTGACGTCACCATGGGTGCCAAGTACGAGGTCCAGGAGATCCCCGCGGATCTGCTGGAGAAGGCCAAGGAATACCGGGCTGCCCTCGTTGAGACGGTGGCTGACGCTACCGAAGAGCTCATGGAGAAGTACCTCGAGGGTGAAGAACTCTCCGTCGAGGAGCTCAAGGCCGGCATCCGCAAGATGACGATCAACTCTGAGCTCTACCCGGTCTTCTGTGGCTCCGCGTTCAAGAACCGCGGCGTTCAGCCGATGCTTGACGCCGTGGTTGACTACCTGCCCAACCCGCTCGACGTTCCGCCGATGATCGGTCACGATCCTCGCGACGAAGAGAAGGAACTCACGCGCGCGCCTTCCTCTGAGGAGCCGTTCTCGGCTCTGGCGTTCAAGATTGCTGCGCACCCCTTCTTCGGCCAGCTCACCTTCATCCGCGTGTACTCCGGTCACGTCGAAGCGGGTGCTCAGGTGGTCAACTCCACCAAGGGCAAGAAGGAGCGCATCGGCAAGCTGTTCCAGATGCACGCCAACAAGGAAATGCCCGTTGAGGGCGCTACCGCCGGCCACATCTACGCAGCGATCGGGCTGAAGGACACCACCACGGGCGACACCCTGTGTGACTCCAGCAACCAGATCGTCCTCGAGTCCATGAGCTTCCCGGAGCCCGTGATCTCGGTTGCCATCGAACCGAACACCAAGGGTGACCAGGAGAAGCTCTCACTGGCTATCCAGAAGCTCTCCGCTGAGGACCCGACCTTCCAGGTCTCCCTCAACGAGGACACCGGTCAGACCATCATCGCCGGCATGGGCGAGCTCCACCTGGATATCCTGGTGGACCGCATGCGCCGCGAATTCAAGGTCGAGGCCAACGTTGGCAAGCCGCAGGTCGCTTACCGCGAAACCATCAAGAATGTTGTTGCGCGTCACGACTACACGCACAAGAAGCAGACCGGTGGTTCGGGTCAGTTCGCAAAGATCCAGATTGCCATTGGGCCGCTGGACACTTCCGAGGGCGAGCTGTACGAGTTCGAGAACAAGGTCACTGGTGGCCGCATTCCGCGCGAATACATCCCGTCGGTTGACGCCGGTATCCAGGATGCACTGAATGACGGCGTCCTGGCCGGTTACCCGGTTGTTGGCATCAAGGCGACGCTGATCGACGGCGCTTACCACGATGTTGACTCTTCGGAAATGGCGTTCAAGATCGCCGGCCGTATGGCTTTCAAGGAAGCCGCACGCAAGGCGAACCCCATCCTGCTCGAACCGCTGATGGATGTAGAGGTCCGCACCCCTGAGGAATACATGGGTGAAGTAATCGGTGACCTCAACTCCCGCCGTGGCCAGATGCAGTCCATGGAAGATGCGCAGGGTGTCAAGGTCATCCGTGCGCACGTCCCGCTGTCCGGCATGTTCGGCTACATCGGTGACCTGCGTTCCAAGACCCAGGGCCGCGCTGTGTATTCCATGACGTTCCACAGCTACGCCGAGGTCCCGAAGGCATTTGCCGACGAGATCATCCAGAAGAACCGCGGCGAGTAGTCTTCCGACTTTCGCAGCAAAAACTCGGGTGCGTTTCCGGTTTACGGAAGCTCACCTGGTGCAGGTGGCCGGGTCCGGTCAAGCCGGGCCCCGGCCATCTGCGCGAACAGGCTCGAGGGACTAGTATTAGTTCCTGAATCTGCAATTTCACCAATCCAAAGCCCCCCAAGTAGACTTGCCTGAGTTTCTGCCGCGATAAGCGCGGTCGAAGGGTAAGTCATTTGAAAACGTTCTAGGAGGAACCTGTGGCAAAGGCAAAGTTCGAGCGGACTAAGCCGCACGTCAACATCGGCACCATTGGTCACGTTGACCACGGTAAGACGACGCTGACTGCCGCCATTTCCAAGGTGCTGTACGACAAGTACCCGACTCTCAACGAGCAGCGCGACTTCGCGTCGATTGACTCTGCTCCGGAAGAGCGCCAGCGTGGCATTACGATCAACATTTCCCACGTTGAGTACCAGACCGAGAAGCGCCACTACGCACACGTAGACGCTCCGGGTCACGCTGACTACATCAAGAACATGATCACCGGTGCTGCACAGATGGACGGTGCAATCCTCGTGGTTGCCGCCACTGACGGCCCGATGGCTCAGACCCGCGAGCACGTTCTGCTTGCCCGCCAGGTTGGCGTTCCCTACCTGCTGGTTGCGCTGAACAAGTCGGACATGGTTGACGACGAAGAGCTGCTGGACCTCGTTGAAATGGAAGTTCGTGAGCTGCTTTCGGCTCAGGGCTTCGATGGCGATGAAGCTCCCGTTGTTCGCGTTTCCGGTCTGAAGGCCCTCGAAGGCGACCCGGTTTGGGTCAAGTCCGTCGAGGACCTCATGGCAGCTGTCGACGAGTCCGTTCCGGACCCCGTACGTGACCGTGACAAGCCGTTCCTGATGCCGATCGAAGATGTCTTCACGATCACCGGCCGTGGCACCGTTGTAACGGGCCGCGCCGAGCGTGGAACTCTCGCCATCAACTCCGAGGTCGAGATCGTCGGCATCCGCCCGGTCCAGAAGACCACGGTTACCGGTATCGAGATGTTCCACAAGCAGCTCGACGAAGCATGGGCCGGCGAGAACTGTGGCCTCCTGCTCCGCGGTCTGAAGCGCGATGACGTAGAGCGTGGCCAGGTTGTCGTCAAGCCGGGTTCCATCACCCCGCACACCGACTTCGAGGCCAACGTCTACATCCTCTCCAAGGACGAAGGCGGACGTCACAACCCGTTCTACTCGAACTACCGCCCGCAGTTCTACTTCCGCACCACGGACGTAACCGGCGTTATCACCCTGCCGGAAGGCACGGAAATGGTTATGCCTGGCGACAACACTGAGATGACCGTTGCGCTCATCCAGCCCATCGCCATGGAAGAGGGCCTCGGCTTCGCTATCCGCGAAGGCGGCCGCACCGTTGGTTCAGGACGCGTTACCAAGATCATCAAGTAATTTACTTGTTGATTACGGAGCTGATCGCCGTCTGACGGCCTGACGCGAAGTTTGGAACAGCCCCGCTGCTAGTGCAGCGGGGCTGTTCTTTGCTACAATTAATCCAATCAATGGATTAATTGTGCAGGCAGGCCTGCCCTCTGGAAAGGGATCGCCATGAGGGACGAATCATATGAAGCGGGGTACCGCGCCGGTCACCTTCAGGGGTGGCGTGACGCCGTGGCCAAGCTTCAGGCGTCCGGCCAGCCCAGTCCGGGGGCCACACAATCGCCAAGTTCTGCCGACGCTGACTCACGGCTGGGGGAGGGCCCGCCCCTGGGGCAGCGTGAGACGGCGGCAGCCAGCAGTGTGCCCACGCCGGCCACGCCAGTGCCACCGAGGATTCCGCCGCAGTCTCCGGCCGCCTCGTTCCAGACATTTCCGGAGACACCGGCTGAGCTCCAGGCCCGCCGTGAAAAGCGGGACCGGCAGAACATCAACATCACGCTGTACGTGGCCAGCCTGCTGCTGGTGGCTGCCGCAGCACTCTTCATCGGCACCAGCCTTCCGCCCATGTTGCGCTTTGCCGGCGTCTGCGCAGTCACGGCGCTTTTCTATGGCGCGGGATTTGTTCTGCACGCCCGGGTCCCGCGGCTGAAGCCTGCTGCCGTGGCGTTCACCGGCACCGGGCTTGCCCTGGTTCCTGTGACCGGGCTGGCACTGTACAACTTCGCATTGCATCACGGCCCGTCTGCCTGGCTGATCACGTCGCTGATCGGTACCGCGGCTTATGTTGCGGCGGCGGTCCGGCTGGAGAGCAGGGTTCTCGTGTACCTTTCCTTCACGTTTGTGGCTTCCACAGCGTTCTCCGGCGTTTCAATCCTGGGTGGCGCGCTCGTCTGGTATTTCGCTGCGCTCATAGCCGTCGCCGTGCTGCTAACTGGCATTGCCCTGGCCCGGCCGCGTTGGCTGCCGCCGGTGTATGTCAGGCCGCTGATGGTCCTGCACCCGTTGGTGGTTCCGGCCGTTGCCGTCGCTGCTACCTGCGTGCCGTTGCACTTGGACAAAGCTGAGTACGCGCTGGTCATCGGGATGTGCGGAGTCTATTTTGCCCTTTTGGCCGCTGTTCCGGGGCGGTTCAGGCTGATCAACTTCTATGCGGCACGGGCCGCCCTGACTGTAGCTGCCGCCGTCGAGATCTGGCACCTGACCGGCCGGGGGACCGATGCCCTGCTCGCCGCCGGCGTACTGTTCGCCGCCCAGGCAGTGGGGCTGGCGTTCCTGTCGGCCAGGCTGACGGGCTGGTTTCCCCAGCAGCAGGCGGGCTCGTCCGGCGCCGGCAACAGCCCAAACGCCGCTGGAGAACGCTGGCAGGTTGATGCCCGGGCGACGTTCGCTCTGCAACTCGCTGCCACCACGGCGTTCAGCGTTCAGGAGACCGCTGTCGGCTTTTTCCGCGCTATGGATGGCTACGGTTCAGTCGCAGCGGGTACTGCGGTGCCGCTGTGGGTGCCGGTGGCATTATCTTTGGCCACGGGCATGATGCTGGCAGCCAAGTGGGCCGGCCGGGCCGAATGGGCGCCCGTGGCCGCACTGGTGTTGGCCGGCATAGTTTCGCCTTCGATGGGCGCGTGGCCGCTAGCCGGAATGCTGCTCGCCGCGGCCGGCTTCTGGGCGATCCGTGGGGTTTTCGCGGCAGGTGATTTCCGCGGCCGGCTGGTTCTGGGGTCCCGGTTGGCCCTTACCTGTGCGGTCCCTGTAACTGTTGCGGCAGTGATGGATGACGGCCCCGGGCGGGCCGAGGCGTCCGTGTTCGCGCTGTTGCTGGCACTCGTGTGCCAGCAACTCCTGACGGCGCTCCTGGAACGCGCGGGCATGCGGATGTTGGCGCCGGAGGCAACCTTGGGCGTCTTCGGTGCCGGGGGTGCGCTGGTTCTGGCCGGGATGCCGTTCATTGAGGCCTCGCCGGACCACGGCCTGACAGCCGTCTGCGTGATCATCCAGCTTGCTGCCGCTTTTGTCATCGGAGCCCTGGTGGTTCCACGGCCGGCTACGGAACCGGACTGGGTTGCAACGGTATGGGAGGCCTTGCCGCTGGGTATGTCCGTGGTCGCTGCGACGGTCGCGTTCCAAGCCGTTTCACAAGGCGCCGGGAATGCGGCGTTGTTGTTGGTGGTTGCATATTTGCTCATCACTGCGGTTCGTCTGCCCCTGCGCCAACACCACTGGGCCTACTGGTGGTTCGCCAGGGCGGCAGCCACCGTACTTGCCCTGACAGCTTTTCACCAGCTGCAGCGGGACGGCGGCCCGGTGGTCATCGCGGACGAAGTGGTCCACCCGGCAACGGTCCTGGTGACCGTGCTGGCACTTCAGCTGTGCTTTCCGCTGGTTGCTGCGGGGCGCCGTCGTGCTCCCCGCGGGATTCTTGCTGACGCGGGCGCAGTGCTCCTTCTCCAGTTGGCCGGCATTGCCAGCCTCTTGCAGTCAGGTTCCGCAGACTGGCAGGAAACGTACGCTGCAGGACTCGTGGCCCTAGGCGCTGCGGCCTCGGGGTACTTCCTTCGCAGAGTGGCGGGTGCACTCTGGTTGGCCCCGTTTGCATTTGTTGTGCAGCTGGTCCTCAGCGATGGCGATCTGCTTCGGGTGGAACTGATCCTGGGTATCTTCGCGGTCTACTCCACGCTGATGGTGGTGGCCGAGCAACAGCGGGCCAGGAAGGGCTGGTACTTTGTGGCGGCCCGCGTGCTGACGGCAGGCCTCGCAGTGGTCCTTAGCTACGACATCACCGCCTCGCCCACTGTGGTTTCGGTGACCTTTGCCCTGGTACTCGCGGCCCAGCATGCCGTCCGCTGGTTGATGCGCACACGGCTGGCTGACATCCCCTTCCAGCAGGCTGCAGTCTGGATCACCCTGGCCGGGCAGGCATTGCTGCCGCTGGTCTACGTGACCAGGCCGGGCGACGTCGGGCTGCTGGCGCAGGACGACGACGGCGGCCGCTGGGTGGTGTTGCTGGAACTGCTGTTGCTGCTGGTCTCTGCTGTGGTAGCCAGGAGACTCTTCAGTGCCTACGGAGCCCGTTACTTCGCTGTGTATGCTGCGCTGTTCGGCGTGCTCGCACTGGGCCCGCTGTTCACGTTCGGCGGGACGTTCCTTGTGACCGCGGTCCTGAGCCACACCGGCACTGCCGTGACTCTGCTCGGTGGTGCGCTGCTTGCGACCGCTGCCGGCATCCTGCGGCACCAGCAGAACGCGGGCCGGCAGAACGGGCTTACTCAGAACGGGCTCACTCAGAGAGGGCACGAGCAGAATGGTCACCAAGAGACCGCTGGCGACGCGGACGTCGAGCGCTGGATCTGGCTGGTTACCGCCGGCTCGTTTGCCGGTGTTGGGCTGCTGATCTCGCCGTTGGCGGCCGACTGGGTGACGGGTGCGGCTGTCCTGGCCCTGTCAGCCGTGTGCTTTACCGCATCGCACGTCGAGGATCTGCCGGTGCTGTATCCGCCCGCAGCCGTGGCCGCGCTCGGCGGGTCCGTCGCCTTGGCGGCGGAGGCGTATCAGGATGTCCCCGGTGTCTGGGACGGATTCCTGCCATGGCTGACCGGCGCGGGCGTGGCTTCGGCTGCCCTCTATGCCGTGCGGCTCATGCGCAGCGGACCGTTGCAGGCCGAGCCGGTGCGTCGTTGGTCGCTTGCCGGTGCGGCGTTCCTCGGCCTCGTGCTGGTGGTCTTGGTGGGAATCCGGCACGATGTAACGTCCTGGACGGCGGCCGCCGTGCTGGCCGCCGCCGTCGGGGTGTCCTACAGGGAGGCTCCCGCAAAGGCGCAACGGATCGTCCTCGAAGTGGGTGCGTTGCTGCTCACAGTAGCCATCCAGCGCGCTGCCATCTTCGAACTGGACGCGCCTGAACATCGCACAGGCCGGCTATTGACCGACCTTCCCAGTCCCTTCTGGGTTGTCCAGTGGTACGTGGTCCTGGCCGCTGTCCTCGGTGGCTTGCGCTACTTCGCCGGCAGCCAAGCTGCCGGCCGGTTCCTGGTGGGCGCGTCCTCTGTTTTGCTCTCGCTGAGCGGCCTGGGCATAGTGTTCGGCGGGAACGCTGGGCAGCAGCTGTGGGTCCTGGTGCTCCTCGCCCTGCTGCTCATGGCAGGCCTTGGACTGGGGGAACGGCTCTTCGTCTGGTGGGGCGCGGCAGGGGTGGCCGCCTGCATTCTGTGGGCCATGCGGCAGTACACGTTCCTGCTGTTGGCGTTCATCGCTGTGGGCCTGATCGTCTTTGCCGTCTGGCGCCTGAACCGTGGAACGGCCGGTCAGGCGCCGGAGGCGGGACCAGAGGTGACCCCGGGTCCTGAGTCCAGCCCGCCGTCCCACGACCGCAGGGAACCGTCCCGCCGGCACTGATACTGTTGCTGACAGCGAGAGGAGTACATCATGGAATGGCTGATTTTTCTGATCATCGTGGTCGCCGTGGTCGCCGGAGTTTTCTGGGCCAAGAGGCATTTCCGCACCGAGATTGACCGCGCCAAGCGCATCAACCGGGCAAACAAGGACAAGTAGCAAGGCCACCGGGCCTCGGCCGGCCGGGGTGTTCGCCGGTGCTCAGCCGGGCTGGCCTTCGCCGGCCAGTGATTTCCGGGCCTGGCTGAGCGCGCGGTACCAGTAGAACGATTCCTTGGGTGTGCGCTCCAGGGTGTCGAAATCCACGTGCACCAGGCCGAAGCGCTGGGAGTACCCCGCGGCCCATTCGAAGTTGTCCATCAGCGTCCAGACGTAGTAGCCGCGGAGGTCCACGTCGTGGGCGATTCCGCCCGGTGCCGTCGCCTCCAGCGCGTGCCGCAGGTGGTCCGCGATGTAACTGATCCGCCCCAGGTCCTGAATGGGGCCGCTGACGTGGTCGGGCTCCGGGAAGCTGGCGCCGCTTTCGGTGATGTACAGCGGGGGCAGCTCCCCTTTATAGCGGTCCTTTAGTTCACGCAGCAGGATGCCAAGGTGCTCCGGCGCTACCGGCCAGCCGAAACCCGTGGTGCCATATTCGGGGAACGGCTCCTGATGGAACGGCACCCGCACCATCGCCTCGGCAGGACCCGTGGGGCTTTCGGCCGGACCCCGTCCGGCTGCCACCTTCGTGGGGTAGTAATAGTTCACGCCGTAGAAGTCCAGGGGCTGGTGGATGGTGCGGAGGTCGGCGTCGGGGATTCTTCCGAACGACCGGAACCAGGGCTTGGCGATGAGCGGCGGGCGGGGGTATTGGCCCAGGAGGACCGGATCGGCATAGATGCGGTTGAGCATCAGGTCGAAAACCAGCGCGATGTATTTGTCCGTGATTTTTCGCGTGGCCGGCCGGACGGGGGAGTGGAGGTTGGTTACGCCGATTCCGCCGCGGACCCCTGCTGCGCGCAGCGCCTGGACGGCCATGCCATGGGCAAGCAGCTGGTTGTGGACAGCAGGAAAGGCATCAAAGAGGAGATCCCGTCCGGGGGCATGGACGCCCAGCGCATAGCCGTTGAGGACTACCGAGGCTGGTTCGTTGAGGGTTACCCATTGGTCTACGCGATCACCAAATCGCCGGCCGGCTTCGCCTGCGTACTCAGCGAACCGTTCGGCGGTGGCCCTGTTCATCCAGCCGCCTCGGTGCTCCAAGGGCAGTGGCGTATCCCAGTGGTAGAGGGTGGCCATGGGGGAGATGCCGGCTTCGAGCAGCTGGTCGATCAGGCGGTCGTAGAAGTCCAGGCCCTGCTTGTTGAACGCGCCGCGGCCGTCCGGCTGGATCCGCGGCCAGGAGATGGAAAAGCGGTAGGAATCCACGCCGAGGTCCCGCATCAGAGCCACATCTTCGGGCGAGCGGTTGTAGTGGTCGCAGGCCACTGCTGGGGAGTGTCCATCGATGATGGCGCCGGGTTTCTCCGCGAAGGCGTCCCAACCGGAGGGACCCCGTCCGTCAGCGGAGAGGGAGCCTTCGATCTGGAAGGCGGCCGCGGCAACACCGAGGGTGAACGAGCTGGGCAGACGGTCGGCCAGATCCTGGACGGAATCGTCATTTTCGACGGTCATTCCCCCATCATCCATTCGGATGTTGCCGAAGGCAATGACCCCAGGTCGCGCAGGGCCCGAATGCGCAGTGCGCTAGCACATCTGCAGTACGGGGAGGTGTCAGCCTGCAGATTCGCTTCTGGGCATAATATCCGGCATACTAGATGAGTTGTTCAAGCGCTTCTTCGTGTCCCGATCCGGATAATGCCGGGTGTCAGGGTCCAAGTGGAAGCCCAAACATAACCCACTCCCCATGGAACTGCGGATTTGTATGCGTGCTAAGCGCGACACGCCCGACCGCGGGGGTCGGTTACGTCGGCAGGTTGAGGAACCCGGATTCATCCGGATTCAGCTTGTGCGGCGGGTGGTAGTTCAGACTTCAAATGCTTCGGCAGCCACATGCAACAAGAAAGTGAACAGAGCAGCCCTCACCGGGAGCAGCACTAACTGAAAGAGAGTCAGGCGACATGGCGGGACAAAAAATCCGCATCCGGCTGAAGTCATATGACCACGAGGTCATTGACGTTTCAGCACGGAAGATCGTTGAGACGGTCACGCGCGCAGGCGCCACGGTAGTTGGCCCCGTGCCGCTGCCGACGGAGAAGAACATTTACTGTGTTATCCGCTCTCCGCACAAGTACAAGGACAGCCGCGAGCACTTTGAAATGCGCACGCACAAGCGTCTTATCGACATCATCGATCCCACGCCGAAGGCTGTTGATTCGCTTATGCGTCTCGACCTGCCGGCCGACGTGAACATCGAAATCAAGCTGTAGGGAGGTGCTGAGAGACTATGACCGCAACCCGTAACGTAAAGGGCCTGCTGGGCACGAAGCTCGGCATGACCCAGGTCTGGGACGAGAACAACAAGCTCATCCCCGTCACTGTGGTTCAGGCAGATTCGAACGTCATCACGCAGCTGCGCAACGCAGACACTGATGGCTACGTAGCTGTTCAGATCGGCTACGGCCAGATCGATCCCCGCAAGGTCACCAAGCCGCTGGCTGGTCACTTTGAAAAGGCAGGCGTCACGCCTCGCCGCCACGTCGTCGAACTGCGCACTGCAGATGCTGACACTTACGAGCTGGGCCAGGAGCTTTCTGTTGAGCTCTTCGAAGCCGGCCAGAAGATCGACGTTATTGGCACCACCAAGGGTAAGGGCTTCGCCGGTGTTATGAAGCGTCACGGCTTCCACGGCGCTCCCGCCTCACACGGTGCTCACAAGAACCACCGTAAGCCCGGTTCAATCGGTGGCGCATCCACCCCGAGCCGCGTCTTCAAGGGCATGAAAATGGCCGGCCGCATGGGCGCCGTTCGTCACACCACGCTGAACCTCACGGTTCACGCAGTTGACGTCGAGAAGTCGCTGCTCCTGATCAAGGGTGCCGTCCCCGGCGCCCGCGGCCAGGTCGTACTCGTACGCACCGCCGTGAAGGGAGCCTAGTTCAATGACTAGCACTGTCAAGGTTGACCTGCCTGCAGAGATCTTCGACGTTCAGACCAACGTGCCGCTGCTGCACCAGGTCGTCGTAGCCCAGCTCGCTGCTGCTCGCCAGGGTACCCACAAAACCAAGACCCGCGCCGAAGTTTCCGGTGCAGGTCGCAAGCCGTTCAAGCAGAAGGGCACCGGCCGCGCCCGTCAGGGTTCAATCCGTGCTCCTCACATGACCGGTGGTGGCGTAGTCCACGGTCCCACACCGCGTGACTACAGCCAGCGCACCCCCAAGAAGATGATTGCTGCTGCACTGCGCGGCGCACTCTCTGACCGGGCACGCAACGGACGCATCCACGTTGTTGCTGAACTGGTGGAGGGCACCAAGCCGTCCGTCAAGAACGCACTGGCAACGCTGCGCGGAGTTTCCGAGCGCAAGAACCTGCTGGTTGTCATCGAGCGCGCCAACGATGTTGCAGCACTTTCCGTGCGCAACCTCGCCGGTGTTCACGTTCTGTACGCAGACCAGCTGAACACCTACGACGTACTCGTCTCTGACGACGTTGTCTTCACCAAGGCTGCCTACGAAGCATTCGTTGCTGACCGGACAGTAGCAAAGAACGAGGAGGATGCCAAGTGAGTGCAGCCACCATCAAAGACCCGCGCGACGTCGTGCTTGCACCCGTCGTATCGGAAAAAAGCTACGGCCTGATCGATGAGGGCAAGTACACCTTCCTGGTGGACCCCCGCTCGAACAAGACCGAGATCAAGCTGGCCGTGGAGAAGATTTTCTCCGTCAAGGTCGAATCGATCAACACCATCAACCGTGCCGGTAAGCGCAAGCGCACCAAATTCGGATGGGGTACCCGCAAGAACACCAAGCGTGCAATTGTGAGCCTCAAAGAAGGCACCATCGACATCTTCGGCGGTCCGCTCTCGTAGCGGAGACCACTTTAACGAGGAAATAAATTATGGGAATCCGTAAGTACAAGCCGACTACCCCGGGCCGTCGTGGCTCGAGCGTAGCGGACTTCACCGAAATCACGCGGTCGACGCCGGAAAAGTCGTTGGTACGTCCGCTGCCCAAAAAGGGCGGCCGTAACAACTCCGGTAAGATCACGACCCGTCACAAGGGTGGTGGCCACAAGCGCCAGTACCGTCTGATCGACTTCCGTCGCCACGACAAAGACGGCGTCAACGCCCGCGTTGCCGAAATCGAGTACGATCCGAACCGTACGGCTCGCATCGCCCTCCTGCACTACGTTGATGGCACCAAGCGTTACATCATCGCCCCGAACAAGCTCTCCCAGGGTGACGTCGTTGAGGCAGGTTCCGGTGCTGACATCAAGCCCGGTAACAACCTGCCGCTGCTCAACATCCCGGTTGGTACCGTAATCCACGCAGTTGAACTGCGTCCGGGTGGCGGCGCCAAGATGGGCCGCTCCGCCGGCGCATCGATCCAGCTTGTAGCAAAGGAAGGCCGCTTCGCCCAGCTGCGTCTGCCTTCCGGCGAAATCCGCAACGTTGACGTGCGCTGCCGCGCAACCGTCGGCGAGGTCGGCAACGCCGAGCAGTCGAACATCAACTGGGGTAAGGCCGGCCGCATGCGCTGGAAGGGCGTTCGCCCGACCGTCCGTGGTGTCGCTATGAACCCGGTTGACCACCCGCACGGTGGTGGCGAGGGTAAGACGTCCGGTGGACGTCACCCCGTCAACCCGAACGGTAAGCGGGAAGGCCGCACCCGGCGTCCCAACAAAGAGAGCGACAAGCTTATTGTTCGTCGCCGTCGTACTGGCAAGAACAAGCGATAGGAGCCTGGACACATGCCACGCAGCCTGAAAAAAGGTCCTTTCGTTGACCAGCACCTCTTTGTAAAGGTGGACAGGGAAAACGAAAAGGGCACCAAGAACGTCATCAAGACCTGGTCCCGCCGTTCGATGATCATCCCCAACATGCTTGGGCACACGATCGCCGTACACGACGGACGCAAGCACATTCCGGTGTTTGTCACTGAGTCGATGGTCGGGCACAAGCTCGGCGAATTCGCTCCCACGCGGACATTCCGCGGCCATGTCAAGGACGACCGTAAGGGCAAGCGCCGCTAGGCGCCTGCACTTACGTCAAAGACGAGAGAAGGAAAGCAATGGAAGCCAAGGCAATTGCGCGTCACATCCGCGTAACGCCTATGAAGGCCCGGCGCGTCGTCAACCTTGTTCGTGGTAAGCAAGCGAATGAGGCTCTGGCAATTCTGAAGTTTGCCCCCCAGGCAGCTTCGGAGCCGGTATTCAAGGTAGTACAGTCGGCAATCGCAAACGCCCGGTCCCTCGCGGACCGCGACGGTGTTTCGTTTGACGAAAGCGACCTCATCATCAGCGAAATGTTCGTTGATGAAGGCCCGACCATGAAGCGGTTCCAGCCGCGTGCTCAGGGTCGTGCATTTCAGATCAAGAAGCGCACCAGCCACATCACTGTGGTAGTCGCTACACCTGAGAAAGAGGAGGCTCGCTAAGTGGGACAGAAAGTTAACCCGCACGGGTTCCGACTCGGCATCACCACCGATCACGTATCGCACTGGTTCGCTGACAGCACCAAGCCCGGACAGCGGTACAAGGACTTCGTTCGCGAAGACATCCGTATCCGCCAGCTCATGTCAGTTGGCATGGAGCGCGCCGGTATCGCCAAGGTCGAGATCGAGCGCACCCGTGACCGTGTCCGCGTGGATATCCACACGGCACGTCCCGGTATCGTTATCGGCCGCCGCGGCGCTGAAGCAGACCGCATCCGCGGCGAGCTTGAGAAGCTGACGGGCAAGCAGGTCCAGCTGAACATCCTCGAGGTCAAGAACCCCGAGATGGAAGCACAGCTTGTTGCCCAGGGCGTTGCTGAGCAGCTGACTTCCCGCGTGGCTTTCCGCCGTGCGATGAAGAAGGCCATGCAGTCCGCTCAGCGTGCAGGTGCCAAGGGCATCCGTATCGCCTGCTCCGGTCGACTGGGTGGCGCAGAAATGTCCCGCTCGGAGTTCTACCGCGAAGGCCGTGTGCCCCTGCACACCCTCCGTGCGAACATCGACTACGGCTTCTACGAGGCCAAGACCACCTTCGGCCGCATCGGCGTGAAGGTCTGGATCTACAAGGGTGACGTCACCGCGAAGGAACTGGCTCAGCAGGCAGCTGCTGCTCCGTCCCGCGGCCGCGGTCCCAGCGACCGTCCGGGCCGCCCGGGTGGCGCCGGCGGCGCTGACCGTGGTGACCGCCGCCGTCGTACCGACCGTCCGGCAGCAGAGGCAGCTCCGGCTGCCGAGGCTCCGGCAGTTGAGGCTGCACCTGCTGCAGTAGAAGGAGGACAGGCTTAAATGCTTATCCCACGTCGAGTCAAGCACCGTAAGCAGCACCACCCGGGTCGTTCCGGCGCTGCTACGGGCGGCACCAAGGTCTCCTTCGGTGAGTGGGGTATCCAGGCTCTGAGCCCGGCATACGTCACCAACCGTCAGATCGAGTCTGCCCGTATCGCGATGACCCGCCACATCAAGCGTGGCGGTAAGGTCTGGATCAACATTTACCCGGACCGTCCGATCACCAAGAAGCCGGCCGAAACCCGCATGGGTTCCGGTAAGGGTTCGCCGGAATGGTGGGTCTCAAACGTCAAGCCGGGCCGGGTTCTCTTTGAGATCTCCGGCGTCGAGGAATCGGTAGCTCGCGAGGCCCTGCGCCTGGCAATCCACAAGCTCCCGTTGAAGGCACGCATTTTGCGTCGCGAAGGTGGTGAATAGAAATGGCAGTAGGATCCAAGGAACTTGCATCTGCACAGCTGGACACGTTCGACAACGAGCGCCTCGTTGAAGAACTCCGGAAGGCTAAGGAAGAGCTGTTCAACCTGCGTTTCCAGTCCGCCACCGGTCAGCTGGAGAACCACGGTCGTCTGCGCGCGGTAAAGAAGGACATCGCACGCATCTACACCGTTCTCCGTGAGCGCGAGCTGGGCATTCGTGCCGAGGTTGCCGCACCGGTTGTGGAAGCCAAGGAAGAGAAGAAGTCCAAGAAGGCTGCAACCAAGAAGGCCGAAACGGCTGAAACGGTTGAGGCCGAGGAGGATGCCAAGTGAGTGAAAAGGACGAGAACGTGACGGAAACTGTTTCCGCAGCAGCTACGGCTGGCGAACGCGGTGACCGTAAGACGAAGCGTGGCTACGTAGTCTCGGACAAGATGGAAAAGACCATCGTTGTCCAGGTAGAAGACCGCGTAAAGCACGCTTTGTACGGCAAAGTCATCCGCCGCAACACGAAGATCAAGGCTCACGACGAAGAGAACAGCGCCGGCATCGGCGACCTCGTTCTCCTCGCCGAGACCCGCCCGCTGTCCGCTACCAAGCGGTGGCGTCTGGTCGAGATCCTCGAAAAGGCCAAGTAACACCCCGCAGCCTGCTTGCAGGTACTGCACCGGAAACCCCCGTTCCCTTTTGGGAGCGGGGGTTTCCGCATTTCCCGGCGGGTGGGCTGGCCGGGTGTGTCACGCGGAGCAGGCTTTTTGGGGGACGGCCGACGGCGGGAGGCCGGGTTTCCGGGGAACGGCACCGCCGGTGGGCCGAAGGCGAGCCGTGCGTGACGCCGTCGTGCGTTGCCGGCACTGCAGCGCTTCCTGGTGTCCAATGGTTGTGCTCTGGATGCCGCCGTGTGATATGGGAGATGGCCCCAACTGTGCTAGGATATTGAGTTTGTATGGCGCCCTCTGTGCGCCGTCATCAACCTCGTAAACAATCGTGCCACGGCATAGTGCCCCCTAGCGCTTCGGACCTGTCCGGATCCGCCTGGGAAGCAAATGTTTTTGGCACGGGAGTTTAGGCCTGGTCTGGCAAAATCCAGGCAGGTCAAGAGACACCCCGATCAACCGTTCCGCAAGGCTCATTCCGTTGAAAGATTTTCGGTCTGAGAACCGGCGCGACGCAAGGAGTAAATAGTGATTCAGCAGGAGTCGCGACTCAAGGTCGCCGACAACACGGGTGCTAAGGAAATCCTTACCATTCGCGTTCTCGGTGGATCTGGCCGTCGCTACGCAGGCATTGGCGACGTCATCGTCGCTACCGTCAAGGATGCAATTCCGGGCGGCAACGTAAAGAAGGGCGATGTTGTTAAGGCAGTCATCGTCCGTACCAAGAAGGAACGCCGCCGTGCGGATGGTTCCTACATCAAGTTTGACGAGAACGCAGCTGTGATCCTGAAGGCTGACGGTGACCCCCGCGGTACCCGTATCTTCGGACCGGTTGGTCGTGAACTTCGTGACAAGAAGTTCATGAAGATCGTTTCTCTGGCTCCGGAGGTGCTCTAGTCCATGGCTAAGATCAAAAAGGGTGACCTGGTTCAGGTCATCACTGGCGCCAAGGCTGAGCGCGGCGGCGACAAAGGCAAGCAGGGCAAGGTTCTGCGCGTATTCCCCGAGACCAACCGCGTGTTGGTTGAAGGCATTAACCGCGTAACCAAGCACACCAAGGCCGGTCAGTCGCAGCGCGGCACCAAGACTGGTGGCATCGAGGTCGTAGAAGCTTCGGTCCACATCTCCAACGTGGCTCTGGTTGACCCGTCCACCAAGAAGCCCACCCGCGTCGGTTTCCGCACCGAGACCGTTGAGCGCAATGGCGTGAAGCGCGACGTGCGTGTCCGCGTGGCTAAGAGCTCCGGGAAGGACATCTAATGACTGAGACTCTCGAGACTCCGGCAACGAAGATCGTTCCTCGTCTGAAGACCAAGTATGCCGATTCCATCAAGAGCACGCTCGTTGAGGAATTCAAGTACACCAACGTCAACCAGGTTCCCCGCCTGGTGAAGGTCGTTGTGAACATGGGTGTTGGAGATGCCGCTAAGGACTCCAAGCTGATCGACGGCGCTGTCCGCGATCTGACCCTGATTACCGGCCAGAAGCCGCAGGTAACCAAGGCCCGCAAGTCGATCGCACAGTTCAAGCTGCGCGAAGGCATGCCCATCGGCGCACACGCAACTCTGCGTGGAGACCGCATGTGGGAATTCCTGGATCGTCTGGTCACGCTGGCTCTGCCCCGTATCCGCGACTTCCGCGGCCTCAGTGGCAAGCAGTTCGACGGCAACGGCAACTACACCTTCGGTCTGACCGAGCAGGTTATGTTCCACGAAATCGACCAGGATTCCATCGACCGCGTACGCGGCATGGACATCACGGTTGTAACCACCGCCAAGACCAACGACGAAGGCCGCGCGCTGCTTAAGGCACTCGGTTTCCCGTTCAAGGCCGAAGACTAATCTAACTACGTAACAGGTCCTTCGCTGAAGCTTTACGCGGCAGCGAGGAAACCGTTATGAGGAAGGGCAAGAGCCCAAATGACAATGACTGATCCGGTCGCAGACATGCTTACGCGTCTGCGCAATGCAAACTCGGCGTACCACGATTCCGTGTCCATGCCGTACAGCAAGCTCAAGGCACGCGTTGCCGACATCCTGAAGGCTGAAGGTTACATCGCCTCCTGGAAAGAAGAAGACGCAGAGGTTGGCAAGAAGCTGACCCTGGACCTTAAGTTCGGACCGAACCGCGAGCGTTCAATCGCTGGCGTTCGCCGTATTTCCAAGCCGGGCCTGCGTGTTTACGCAAAGTCCACCAACCTCCCGCACGTGCTCGGTGGCCTGGGTGTCGCAATCCTGTCCACCTCTTCCGGCCTCTTGACTGATAAGCAAGCCGGCAAGAAGGGCGTGGGCGGCGAAGTCCTCGCCTACGTCTGGTAACGGGAAAGGAAGAGAATAATGTCACGTATTGGACGTCTCCCCATCACCGTTCCTGCCGGCGTTGAGGTCAAGGTTGACGGCTCTGTCGTCAGCGTCAAGGGTGCCAAAGGCGAGCTGAACCACACTGTGGCCAGCCCGATCGAGGTTTCCCTGGAAGCAGAGACCCTGACTGTCGCCCGCCCGAACGACGAGCGCGCCTCCCGTTCACTCCACGGCCTGACCCGCACCCTGATCTCCAACATGATCGAGGGCGTTACCAAGGGCTACGAGAAGAAGCTTGAAATCGTTGGTACTGGTTACCGCGTTCAGGCCAAGGGATCTGACCTTGAGTTCGCTCTCGGCTACAGCCACCCGGTAAATGTCACCGCACCGGACGGCATCACCTTTGCAGTTGAGACCCCGACCAAGCTCTCTGTTTCAGGTATCAACAAGCAGCAGGTCGGCGAGGTTGCTGCCAACATTCGCAAGCTGCGGAAGCCGGACCCCTACAAGGGCAAGGGCATCCGCTACGCAGGCGAAGTCATCCGCCGCAAGGTCGGAAAGGCTGGTAAGTAACCATGGCCATCTCAATTAACAAGAAGCGTACGAACAAGAGCAAGTCTGCTTCGCGCAGCCGCCGCCAGCTTCGTATCCGCAAGCGCATCTCCGGCACGGCTGTACGTCCTCGTCTGGTCGTCAACCGCTCCGCACGCCACGTATTCGTCCAGGTTGTCGATGACACCAAGGGCCTGACCGTAGCAAGCGCCTCCACACTGGAAGCCGACCTTCGTGCATTCGAAGGCGACAAGACCGCCAAGGCCAAGCGCGTTGGCGAGCTCGTTGCCGCTCGTGCCAAGGCTGCCGGCGTCGAGGCAGTTGTCTTCGACCGCGGTGGTAACAAGTACCACGGCCGAATTGCTGCTGTCGCTGACGGCGCACGTGAAGGTGGGCTGTCACTGTGACGGAAGCAAACAAGGAAAAGGACACTGTGTCTGCAGATCAGAAGGCTACTGAAGCCGTAGCTGCTCCGGCCACTGAGACCACTGCGCCCGCAGCTGCTGCCGATGACCGCCGTGGTGGCGCTCGTCGTGGCGAGCGTGGCGACAAGGGCCAGGGCGGTCGCGATGGCGGCCGTGGCGGCCGTGGTGGCCGTGACGGCGGCCGCGAAGCCGAGAAGAGCCAGTTCATTGAACGCGTTGTCACCATCAACCGCGTTTCCAAGGTGGTCAAGGGTGGTCGTCGCTTCAGCTTCACCGCTCTGGTCGTCGTTGGTGACGGTAACGGCATGGTCGGCGTGGGCTACGGCAAGGCAAAGGAAGTTCCCGCCGCAATCGCGAAGGGCGTTGAAGAGGCTAAGAAGTCCTTCTTCCGCGTTCCCCGCATTGGGAACACCATCCCGCACCGCGTTCAGGGTGAGGCCGCTGCCGGCGTCGTAATGCTGCGTCCGGCTTCCGCCGGTACCGGTGTTATTGCCGGTGGTCCGGTCCGCGCCATCTTGGAGTGCGTGGGCATCCACGACATCCTTTCCAAGTCGCTGGGTTCCTCCAACGCCATCAACATCGTTCACGCGACTGTTGCTGCGCTGAAGCAGCTCGAAGAGCCGGCAGCAGTGGCAGCACGCCGCGGCCTGCCGCTGGACGAGGTTGCTCCGCCGGCAATGGTGAAGGCAATCCTGAACCAGAAGGCGGGTGTCTAAGCCATGGCTAAGAACCTGATTCCCTCCGACCTTCAGTTGGAGATCACTCAGATCAAGTCCGCCATTGGCGGCAAGCAGAACCAGCGCGACACCCTTCGGTCCCTCGGCCTGAAGCGGATCGGACACACCGTTGTCCGCACCGCCGACGCCGTGACTGTTGGAATGCTCAACACGGTTCCGCACCTGGTAAAGGTAGAGGAGGCGAAGTAAATGGCAGAGAAAAAGATCGCCGCAGAGACTGCTGAGAAGCAGAACACACTCAAGGTTCACCACCTGCGTCCCGCCCCGGGTGCCAAGACCGCCAAGACCCGAGTTGGTCGTGGTGAAGGTTCCAAGGGTAAGACCGCTGGTCGCGGTACCAAGGGTACAAAGGCCCGCTACCAGATCAAGGCTGGCTTTGCCGGCGGCCAGTTGCCGCTGCACATGCGCCTGCCGAAGCTGCGCGGCTTCAAGAACCCGTTCCGGGTTGAGTTCCAGGTTGTAAACCTGGACAAGCTCAACGAGCTGTTCCCGGAAGGTGGCACAGTCACCGTGGAGAACCTGGTCGAAAAGGGTGCCGTTCGCAAGAACCAGCCCGTCAAGGTGCTTGGCACCGGCGACATCACCGTCAAGGTTGACGTCACCGTCCACGCATTCTCGGCCAGCGCCGCAGAAAAGATTGCAGCAGCAGGCGGAAGCACCACCGCTCTCTAGTAGACGGTGGGCGAACGCCCGTTTTGAACTCCCGGCGTGCAGGGCCCCAGGGCCCTGCACGCCGGGAGTTTTTTTCGCATCCGCCCGCCGACTATTTCCGCCCGTTCGCCGCAATCGCGGGTTCGCGGATTATTCGCATGGCCGATCCACCCGTTAGACTCGGTTGTTGGGATTATTGTCCCCCATCACACCACGCTCATAAACAACACAGGAGGACGCTTGCTTAGCGCATTTGGCCGGGCCTTTCGCACGCCTGATCTGCGACGCAAGTTGTTGTTCACGCTGGCAATCATCACAATCTTCCGCTTGGGTGCATTCATCCCCTCGCCTGGTGTGAACTACCAGAATGTCCAGCAATGCTTGCAGAACGGTCAGACCGCTGGCGGGCTCTATCAGCTCGTCAACCTGTTCAGCGGCGGTGCCTTGCTTCAGGTGTCCATCTTCGCGCTGGGCATCATGCCGTACATCACGGCCAGCATCATTGTGCAGCTGCTCCGGGTGGTCATTCCCCGGTTCCAGGAGCTGTACGAGGAGGGCGCCTCCGGGCAGTCCAAACTCACCCAGTACACGCGGTACCTCACCATTGCCCTGGGCCTCCTGAACGCCACGACGCTGGTGTCGCTGGCGCGTTCAGGCCAGTTGCTTCCGGGCTGTGCACTGCCGATCATTCCTGACGACAGCATCATCACCACCATCCTGCTGATCATCACGCTGACCGCCGGTACCGGGCTCATTATGTGGATGGGCGAACTCGTCACCGAAAAGGGGGTGGGCAACGGCATGTCGCTGCTCATCTTCACCTCCATCGCGGCGACCTTCCCCACGTCCCTGGGTGCCATCTGGAGCTCACAGGGCCCGGGCACGTTCTTTATGGTCCTGGTGATCGGCCTGGTGACGGTTGCCCTGGTGGTCTTCGTGGAGCAGTCCCAGCGCCGTGTCCCGGTGCAGTACGCCAAGCGGATGATCGGACGCCGGACCGTCGGCGGCACCAGCACCTACATCCCCATCAAGGTGAACATGGCAGGCGTGATCCCCGTGATCTTCGCATCGTCCATGCTTTACCTGCCGGGACTGATCTCACAGTTCAACCAGCCCAAAGCCGGCGAGGCACTCGCGCCGTGGGTTGAGTGGATCAACAACAACCTGACCCGAGGAGACCACCCGATCTACATGGCGCTGTACTTCGCCATGATCGTGTTCTTTACCTACTTCTACGTCGCGATCACCTTCAACCCTGAAGAGGTCTCCGACAACATGAAGAAGTACGGCGGTTTCATCCCGGGTATCCGTGCCGGAAAACCGACCGCGGATTACCTGCAGTACGTGCTCTCCCGGATCACGCTGCCCGGCGCCCTCTACTTGGGCTTCGTGGCGCTGATTCCGCTGGTGGCATTGGTACTGATCAACGCGAACCAGAACTTCCCGTTCGGTGGCACCTCGATCCTGATCATGGTGGGCGTTGGCCTTGAAACCGTCAAGCAAATAGATGCGCAGCTACAGCAACGTCACTACGAAGGGCTTTTGCGATGACGAAAATGTTGATTATTGGACCCCCCGGTTCCGGAAAAGGAACGCAAGCGGAACGTATTTCCGAGCGCCTCGGCGTCGTGGCGATTTCCACCGGTGATATCTTCCGCGCCAATGTGAAGGGCGAAACTCCTCTTGGCATTGAAGCCAAGAAGTACATGGACGCCGGGGACTTCGTTCCGGACAGCGTCACCAACAAGATGGTCCGCGACCGCCTCAGCGAGTCCGACGTCGAAAACGGCTTCCTCCTGGACGGCTACCCGCGCACCACGGCGCAGGTGGACTACCTTGACGGGATCCTCGCGAACAGCGAAGAGAAGCTCGACGTCGTCCTGCAGCTCACGGCCGACGACGAGGAACTCGTCTCGCGGCTGCTGGGCCGTGCCAAGGAAACCGGCCGGAGCGACGACAACGAAGCCGTGATCCGCCACCGCCTTGACCTGTACCACGAGCAGACCGAGGCCGTTGTGGCCAAGTATGCCGAACGCGGCATCCTGACCCAGGTTGACGGCATCGGCGGCATCGACGAGGTCACCGACCGCGTCATGCAGGCCATCAAGGCAGCCCAGGCCGCCTAAGCCCCGCAACATGCTTTTCCGAGGCTCCTCCCGGCATCCGGGAGGAGCCTCAGCCATTGAGAGGACACACCATGGCCTTCGGCCAGCCCCGTATCGAATACAAGACCAACGCCCAGATGCGCATCATGCGCGACGCCGGGCTGGTGCTGAACCGTGCGCTGGACGCAGCGGTGGCCGCAGCCGCTCCAGGCGTTACCACCAAGCAGCTGGACGACGTCTTCGCCGCAGTGCTGAACGAGGCCGGCGCCAAGTCGAACTTCCTCGGCTACCACGGCTTCCCCGCCACCATCTGCACCTCCGTGAACGAGGAAGTGGTGCACGGCATCCCCGGCGGCAAGGTCCTCAACGACGGCGACATCATCTCGATCGACGGCGGCGCGATTGTTGACGGCTGGCATTCCGACTCTGCACGCACCGTCATTGTGGGCCAGGCCGACCCCGAGGACCAGCGGCTTTCCGACGTCACCCAGGCAGCCATGTGGCGCGGCATCGCCGCCTTGGCCACGGGAAGCCACGTGGGCGACGTCGGCGCCGCCATCGACGACTACGTCTCCTCTGTGCCGGGCAAGCCGCTGGGCATCCTGGAGGACTACGTGGGCCACGGCATCGGCTCCGAGATGCACATGGCCCCCGATGTCCTGAACTACCGCACCAGCCACCGCGGTCCCAAGATCAAACCCGGACTGTGCCTGGCCATCGAGCCCATGCTGGTCCGCGGCAGCATCGACACGGCAGTGCTGGAGGACGACTGGACAGTGGTGACCACCGACGGCAAACGCTCCTGCCAGTGGGAGCACTCGGTTGCCGTCCACGAAAAGGGGATCTGGGTGCTCTCAGCCCCCGACGGCGGAGCGGAGCACCTGGTGCCGCTCGGCGTCGTGCCCGTCCCGATCCCGTAGGTTCGACGCCGTCGACGCACAAAATCCCTGTCGCTACCTGAATACCGGTAGCGGCAGGGATTTTGCGTGTCGCAGGGCGTTCAGCGGCGGCGCCGTCCAGGGGTCAGGCCTTGAGCTTGGGCTTGACGTCCTTGGTGTAGATTCCCTCGAGGGTCGCCTTCAGCTCGGTCATGATGGCCTTCACGTCGCCCTGCTGCGTCAGGATCTTGGCGGCAGCCTTGGCCATCTCCTGGTCCGCTCCCGGCAGGAACGCCCGGGCGTTGTCCTGGACCTTGGTCACGGCCAGCTGGTCCATGGCGATCTTGATCTGCGGCGTCTTGGCGAGCACGGCGGTCATGTCGGCGGACGTGCGCGTGGGCATGTAGCCTGTCGCGGCCGAGAACGCGGCAGTGTTCTCCGGCTCGGTCATGAACTGCAGGAACATTGCTGCTGACAGCTGCTCTTCCTTGGTGACACCGCTGGGGATGCCCAGGCCGGCGCCGCCGGTGGGGCACACGCCGGTGGTGACCTTTGAGCCGCCCGGCATGAACCCGACGCCCACGTTGAACTTGGCGGACTTCAGGATGCCGATCAGCGACCCCGTCGAAGACAACGTGGCCGAAGCAAGGCCGGCGGCAAAGTCGTCGGCGGATTCCTTGGAGGAAACGCCGGCCCAGGCGTCCTTGTACACAGAATCCTGGGCCGCCTGCAGTGCCGCCACGGACTCGGCTGAGTCACACGTGATGTCCCATTCCTTGGACCAGCCGCCGCCTTCGCCCCACAGGTTGTTCTGCAGCGTCCAGCCCGCGTAGCCGGCCAGCGCGGGGTGCATAAAGGCGTACTGGGCGCCGGAAGCCGCCTTGAGCTTCGGGGCCCACCCGGCGTATTCCTGCCAGGTGGCGGGGGCACGGTCCGGCAGGCCGGCTGCCGCGAAGTGGTCCTTGTTGTAGTAGAACAGGGGCGTGGACCGGCCGTAGGGGAGTGCCCACTGCTTGCCGTCGTACTTGTAGTCGTCCACCAGTGACGTGCGGAAGTCGTCCAGCTTGACGTCCAGCTGCTTGACCAGGGAGTCGAGCGGGATGATGCTCTCGTTCAGGTAGTAGCGGAACCACCAGACGTCGGAGAGGACCACCAGGGACGGGAGGCCTGACTTGGCGGCCTGGGCTGTCTGGAACTTCTGGGCGATTTCCTCGTAGTTGGCGCCGGCGGTCACCAGGTTCACCTTGATGTCCGGGTACTTGGCGTGGAACTTCTCGATGGTGCTCTTTTCCACGTCCTGTGACTTGCCCGGGTGGTTGGACCAGAAGTCGATGGAGGCGGCCGGCTTGACGCCGCTGAAGTCGATGCTGGCAGCGGTCGTCGCCGCGGCTCCGGGTGTTGTAGACGGGCCGCCGCAGGCGGAGAGAGCTGCGGCGCCTGCCCCGGCGCCGGCCAGGGTGAGGAAGAACCGTCGATCAAGGGTAAAGGACATGGTGCTGCCTTTCGTTGGGTGCCTCGGTGGTGCTGGATGCGGTGGATGGATGGTTTGGATGCCCTACGGCAGTGCCCGCCGGTAAGGCCCGACGGCGGTGCTCGCCGGAGGCTAGCCCGTCACGCTGCCCTGGGTCAGGCCCGCGACGATGTAGCGCTGGAGCATGGCGAAGATGACCAGGATGGGGACGATCACGAGGACGGCGCCGGCCATCATGATTCCCCAGCCTGCGCCGTTGCTCTCGGAGTTCTGCAGCAGGGTGAGGCCCACTGGAAGCGTCATGCTTTCCGGTTTGTCCGTGATGATCAGCGGCCAGATGTACTCGTTCCATTCGCTCACTACGGTGACCAGGGCAACCGTTGCAATGGACGGAACGGACACCGGAACCACGATCTGCCAGAGCCGCCGCCAGTGGCCGGCGCCGTCGATCTCCGCGGATTCCAGGATCGAACCGGGCAGGGTGAGGAAGTGTTGGCGCAGCAGGAACGTGCCGAAGGCAGTGCCCAGGCCGGGCAGGATGATGCCCCACAGGGTGTTCTTCCCACCCATTCCGGCGATCAGGATGTAGTTCGGCAGGATGGATACCTGCGCGGGAACCATCAGGGCCACGAGGATCAGGACGAAGATCAGGTTCTTGAACGGAAAGCGCACAAACACCAGGGCATAGGCGGTCAGCAGGGCAAGGATCACTTTGACGCCGCCGCCCACCACGGTGACGATGGTGCTGTTCAGGAAGAACTGACCGAACGGGACCGTGGTCATGGCCACCCGATAGTTCTCCGGGTCAAGGGCTGCCGGGAGCACCTGCAGATCCAGGGTGACGATTTCGCCGGGCTGCTTGAACGAGCTCAGCACCATCCACAGCAGCGGCAGGAACACCACCAGGACGGCGACGGCCAGCGGCGCATACCCGGCAGCGACTGTCCTGACCAGGTTGGCACGGGAGAACGGCCGCTCCAGGGGCGGGACGGCGTCGGGCGTTGAAGGGTCCGGAAGGACGGCGGCGGGAGCGCTCACGAGTAGTGCACCTTCCTTTCGACGAACCGCAGCTGCAGCACCGTGATGACCAGCAGGATGACAAACAGGACCACCGAGATGGCGGCGGAATAGCCGGCGCGGTTGTAGGCGCCGAAGGCTTGGAGGTACGCCTCGTAGATGAGGGTGCTGGTGCCGCTGCCCAGGGGCGTCATGATCCGGATGAGGTCGAAGGCCTGGAGCGAGCTGAGCATGGTGGTGATCAGCAGAAAGAATGTGGTGGGGGAGAGCAGCGGCAGCGACATGCTGACGAAGCGCCGGAAACTGCTGGCACCGTCCAGCGACGCCGCCTCCATCACATCCTGCGGCAGGGACTGCAGCCCGGCGAGGAACACGACCGCGCAGTAGCCCAGGTTCTTCCAGACGTACACGATGATGACCATCACCAGCGAGAGGTCCGGATCGTTGATCCATTGCGGGCTCTGCTGTCCAAGGCCCCGCAGGATCCAGGCCAGCACGCCGTAGCCGGGATCAAAGATGAACAGCCACACCAGGCCAACGCCAACCCCGGACAGCACATACGGTGCGAAGACGGCCGACCGGGCAAAGGTGGTGCCGCGGACCTTCGAGTTCAGGGCCAGCGCCACCAGCAGGCCCAGCGCCATGGAGCCGCCCACGGTTGCGGCAGTGAATACGGCGGTAGTGCCAAGGACCCGGGCGGCGTCCGCGCTGGCGAAGAACGTGACGTAGTTTTCCAGCCCGACGACGGTGGCCGACGCGGAGCCGAGCGTCCAGTTCAGCGTGGAGTAGTAGAGGTTGTTGGACAGCGGGACGTAGGTGAAGACGGCGATGAGCAGCAGGTTCGGCAGGGCCAGCGCGAGGAAGACGAAGAAGTCCTGGCGTTTCCGGCGCGACCAGCGATTGCGCTTCCGGGGCAGGGTGCCGGCCTGGTCCTTTGCCCTGACGGTGGCCGTCTGCGCCAGGGAACTGCCCGGCTTGGCGGTGAGCTGTGGTGTCATGGATCTCAATCGGAAAGCCTGCCGCAGCAGGGCTGTGGAACGGATTTGAGATCACTCCATCACATCGTGGAAGCCGGACCGAACCAGATGCGGCCGCCCAGCGAATTGTTGTCCCAGGCTTCGGAGCCCGTTCACAAAACGTT
The DNA here is from genome assembly GCF_006517235.1 of Pseudarthrobacter sp. NIBRBAC000502772. Taxonomy (NCBI): domain Bacteria; kingdom Bacillati; phylum Actinomycetota; class Actinomycetes; order Micrococcales; family Micrococcaceae; genus Pseudarthrobacter; species Pseudarthrobacter sp. NIBRBAC000502772. The sequence continues at coordinate 3,905,426 of NZ_CP041188.1, read as the reverse complement.
TGGTTTCGCGGGTGAGCGAGCCCACAGTCCCGGGTTTCGACAAGCTCAACCACCGGGCGCAGGGCAGAATGGAGCCATGGGAGCAATCACGGATGTGCCGGGAATCAGGGTTGGCCATGAGCAGAAGACCGGCGACGGCTGGCTGACGGGAGTCACCGTGGTGCTGCCGCCACCGGGCACTGTCGGGTCGGTGGACGTCCGTGGCGGTGGCCCGGGCACGCATGAGACTGACGCGCTGGATCCCACCACGCTGGTGTCCACGGTGGACGCCGTGGTCCTCACCGGCGGCAGCGCCTACGGGCTGGTCTCGGCCCACGGTGCACAGCGTTGGTGCGAGGAAAACGGCCGGGGATTCGCCGTCACCGGGGGAGTGGTGCCGATCGTTCCCGCCGCCGCGATCTTCGACCTGGGCCGGGGAGGCGACTTCTCAGCGCGCCCGACGGCGGACATGGGCTATGCGGCCATCGTCGCCGCTGCTGCGGAAACGGACGGGCACGACGTCGGACGCGGCAGCGTAGGCGCCGGCACCGGAGCGATGATCGGACGCGGACAGTTCAAGGGTGGGGTGGGGACGGCATCGGTCACGCTTGAGAACGGCGTGGTTGTTGGGGCGCTTGCCGTGGTGAACGCTCTGGGGTTTCCCGTGGAGGCACTTCCGGGGAATCCCGAACCCTCCGCGCGCTCGGTCGTGCCTCCCTTAGACGCGCGCTTCCGGGTTCCGGAACCTGCCGACCGTGATGGCGGCCCACCGCCGCTCAATACGACTCTCGTTGTTGTTGCTACGAATGCTGTCTTGGACCCCGCCGAGTGCTATCGGACTGCTTCTGCTGCGCATGCTGGGCTGGCCCGGGCGCTCAATCCGTCGCACACGTTGGCTGATGGGGATACTGTTTTTTGCCTTGCCACTGGTGAGGTGGCTTTGGACCGGAGTACTGAAACTGCCCGGCAGGTGAGTCTCATTACCCTGCAGAGTGCGGCAGCCGACGTCGTACGCTTGGCGATCCTCGAAGGGATTTCGGCAAGCTCGATTTCCGGGTAAGGTGTGTGCTTTCATATTTAGTTTGGACTTTCTACCCACTTACAGTAAAGTGGTTTGTTGGTTGTCTGCCCAGCTGTGCCCTGTTTGGGGCCGGAGGTGATGACCGATCCAACAAAAACGTTCGTGGTCATGTCCGGTGCAATCCGGCAGGGCTGCGGCAACAACAGTTAGCGGAGGGTATGGCCAAGAAGGACGGGGTCATTGAGATCGAAGGCGTTGTGACTGAGGCGCTGCCTAACGCGATGTTTCGCGTTGAGCTGACCAACAAGCACATCGTACTCGCGCACATCTCAGGCAAGATGCGCCAGCACTACATCAGGATTCTCCCTGAGGACCGGGTAGTGGTGGAACTGAGCCCTTATGACCTCACTCGGGGTCGTATCGTCTACCGCTACAAGTAAATTCTGGGCGGCATCAGCGTGAGCTGACGGCTGCACCAGTTGACCAACTGCCACACGCAAAGGAACGCCATGAAGGTCAAGCCGAGCGTCAAGCAGATCTGCGAAAAGTGCAAAGTGATCCGCCGTAATGGCCGGGTCATGGTGATCTGCGAGAACCCGCGCCACAAGCAGCGCCAGGGCTAATTTCCTTCCCTGAAGGAAATCCTGGGTTGCTAACCCACGCAAGTAAATAAAAGGCAGCACAAGCTGAACTGGGACGTATGAGCCCGGACAGCTAACCCCCGGTCGGAGGCTGGGGCCGCACAGAACGTGCGGGTGTACTGCCTACGACCTCCGGTTTATTCAAGGAGCACTGCCACTATGGCTCGTCTCGCTGGCGTAGACATTCCCCGCGAAAAGCGGTTGGAAATTGCGCTTACTTACATCTACGGCGTGGGCAAGACCCGTGCACACGAAACCCTGGCTGCCACTGGCATCAGCGCTGACGTCCGCGTTAAGGACCTCACCGATTCCCAGCTGGTAGAACTTCGTGACTACATTGAAGGCAACTACAAGGTTGAGGGTGACCTTCGCCGCGAAGTAGCAGCTGATATCCGCCGCAAGGTTGAAATCGGCAGCTACGAAGGTATTCGCCACCGCAAGGGCCTGCCAGTGCGCGGACAGCGTACGAAGACGAACGCACGTACCCGTAAGGGTCCGAAGCGCACCGTTGCAGGCAAGAAGAAGGCTCGTTAAATCCCTCGGGATTGACTCGTCTTCCCCCAATAACTTTCTGTAGGAGAAAAAATGCCCCCGAAGACTCGTGGCGCGGTTCGCAAGCCGCGTAAGAAGGACAAAAAGAATATCGCGCTGGGCCAGGCGCACATCAAGAGCACTTTTAACAACACGATCGTGTCCATCACGGACCCGAACGGCGCTGTTATCTCTTGGGCTTCCTCAGGTGAGGTTGGCTTCAAGGGCTCACGCAAGTCCACCCCGTTCGCAGCCCAGATGGCTGCCGAAGCTGCTGCCAAGCGTGCGCAGGAGCACGGCATGCGCAAGGTTGACGTTTTCGTCAAGGGACCGGGTTCAGGACGCGAAACCGCAATCCGCTCGCTGCAGGCCGCTGGCCTGGAGGTTGGCTCCATCCAGGACGTCACCCCCGCAGCGCACAACGGCTGCCGTCCGCCGAAGCGCCGCCGCGTCTAAGGCTTTTCCAGCAGCTTGAGCTTGCCCGGACCGTCAATGGTCCGGGCAAGCCCAGCCGCGTTAAGTCTTCAGACCGAATTTCCACCACCTGTGTTGCGTCATATAGCGGATGCTCGCCGAAAGGAAACCTAAGTGCTCATTGCACAGCGCCCCACCCTCTCCGAAGAGGTAGTCTCCGATAACCGCTCGCGTTTCATCATTGAACCGCTGGAACCGGGCTTCGGCTACACCCTCGGAAACTCCCTCCGTCGTACCCTGCTTTCCTCCATCCCCGGTGCCGCTGTAACCAGCATCCGGATCGATGGCGTGCTGCACGAGTTCACCACGGTTCCGGGTGTCAAGGAAGATGTCACTGAGATCATCCTGAACATCAAGAGCCTGTCGGTTTCCTCCGAGCACGACGAGCCGGTTGTGGCTTACCTGCGCAAGCAGGGCCCCGGAGTCGTCACCGCCGCGGACATCGCTCCGCCGGCCGGCGTCGAATTCCACAACCCGGATCTGCACATTGCCACGCTGAACTCGAAGGGCAAGTTCGAACTCGAACTGACCATCGAGCGCGGCCGCGGCTACGTTTCGGCAGCTCAGAACAAGTCCGGCGACTCCGAGATCGGCCGTATCCCGGTCGACTCGATCTACTCGCCGGTACTGAAGGTTACTTTCCGCGTGGAAGCAACCCGTGTTGAGCAGCGCACCGACTTCGACAAGCTCATTGTCGACGTCGAGACCAAGCAGGCCATCGCCCCGCGCGATGCTGTTGCTTCCGCAGGTACCACCCTGGTGGAACTCTTCGGTCTGGCCCGCGAGCTGAACACCGCAGCTGAAGGTATCGAGATTGGCCCGTCGCCGACGGATGCTGCCCTGGCAGCGGACATGGCACTGCCGATCGAGGATCTGGACCTCACCGTCCGTTCCTACAACTGCCTCAAGCGTGAGGGCATCCACACCGTGGGTGAACTCGTTGCACGCTCCGAGGCTGACCTCATGGACATCCGTAACTTCGGTGCGAAGTCCATTGACGAGGTCAAGGCAAAGCTGGTTGAACTGGGCCTGTCCCTCAAGGACTCGCCTCCCGGTTTTGACCTCGCAGCACGCGCCGCAGCAATTGAAGAGGACGACGCCGCTTTCGGCGACGACGAACTCTAACAAACAGATCTTGGCCGGCTGGCTGGATGCACCACGGTGTGCGCAGCCTACTGGCTTCCATATGAGGAGAAACTATTATGCCTACCCCCGCTAAGGGTCCGCGCCTCGGAGGCGGAGCGGCTCACGAGCGTCTTATGCTCGCGAACCTGTCCGCCGCACTGTTCGAGCACAAGCGGATCACCACCACGGTGACCAAGGCCAAGCGACTGAAGCCGTACGCCGAGCGCCTGGTGACTTTCGCCAAGCGTGGCGACCTGGCTTCCCGCCGCCGTGTACTCGGCCTGATCAGCAACAAGGGCATCGTCCACGAGCTGTTCACCGACATTGCACAGGCAGTGGAGAACCGCAACGGCGGCTACACCCGCATCACCAAGATCGGCAACCGCAAGGGCGACAACGCTCCCATGGCTGTCATCGAACTGGTTCTCGAGCCCGTTTCCGCCAAGCAGGCCGTTGTGGCCGAGGCTACCCAGGCTGCCGCCAAGGCTGCTCCGGTTGCTGAGCCTGTCGAAACCGAAGCTCCCGAGGCTGAGGTCGTCGAGACCGAAGCTCCCGAGGCTCCTGAAGCTGAGACGGAAGCTGCAACCGAAGAGGCTCCGGCCAAGAAGGCTGCCAAGGCTCCCGCTGCTAAGAAGAAGGACGAGGACGAAGCGAAGTAATTCGCCAATTCCGTCGCATAGACTTAGGTCTATGAACCACCAAAAACCCGCTGCCCCCGTTTTGGGGGCGGCGGGTTTTTGCGTGTCCGGTTTGATTTATCGTACGACGGCGGCCCCTTCAATGGGTGGGCAGTGCAGCCGGGATTGCGGACCGTCCAGGGCATCCTGGAAGAGGCGCTGGCGCTATTGATCCGCCGGCCCATCCGGGTCACCGTGGCGGGACGTACCGACGCCGGCGTGCACGCCCGCGGCCAGGTGGTCCACCTGGACCTGACTGAGGCCGAGTGGCTGAAGCTGCCTCGCGGGCACGAACTGGACCCCGCCGTCGCATTCTTACGTCGGATTCGTGGCGCCCTCAGCAGGGGGCTGGGGGACCTGAGCGGGGCCATCGAGGTTCACCTGGTGTCCTTGGCACCCGTGGGGTTCGATGCCAGGTTCTCCGCGCTGTGGCGGCGGTACAGCTACCGCATCGCGGACGGACCTGCCCTGTGGGATCCGCTCGAACGGTACTTCACGCTCTGGCACCAAAGCCCCCTGGACGTGGACCTGTTGAACGCGGGTGCCGTGCAGCTGCTAGGGCTGCAGAACTTCCTGTCCTACTGCAAGCCGCGGGAGGGTGCCACCACCGTCCGTGAGCTGCAGCGCTTCGAGTTCCACCGCGGTGAGGACGGCGTCATTGTGGCCACCGTCCAGGCCGACGCCTTCTGCCACAACATGGTGCGGTCCCTGGTTGGCTCGGCCTTGTTCGTAGGGGAAGGCATCGAGGAGCCGGGCTGGCTGCACGATCGCCTGCTGGCGAAGAAGCGGGACGCCAAGTCCGTGCTGGCTGCCCCGCACCCGCTGGTCCTTGAAGAAGTGGCCTACCCGTCCGACGACGAGATGCTGGCCCGCGCCGAGCTGACCCGGGCAGTCCGGAAGCACTGACCCCTGACCCCATCGATTGCTCCGTCAGCGCCCTTTTGGGCCTTGAAAAGGGCTCCTATGGAGCAATCGATGAGGGTTCCGGGATTTCGGCAGGCTCAGCTACCGGATTCGACGGGCAGGGTCATGGTGAATGTGCTGCCGCTGCCCAGGGCGCTGGCGCAGGCGATGGCACCGCCGTGGCGTTCCAGGATGGTCTTGGTGATGGAGAGGCCCAGCCCGGCTCCCGGGATGGCTGCATCCCGGGCCGACTCGGCACGGAAGAAGCGGCTGAAGACCTTGGCCGCATCCTCCGGTGCCATGCCCATGCCGGTGTCGCGGACAACAAGCTTGACCCAGTCCTCGGTGCCGGCTGCGCTGATGGTCACAGTGCCGCCGTCGGGGGAGTACTTGATGGCGTTCGAGACCAGGTTGTCCAGTGCCTGCCCGATGCGCAGCGGGTCGGCGAAGGCCCAGAGCGGTGAGGGCACGTCGGCCACCAGGGCTACGGCTGACCGCTCCGCGTGTGCCTGGGCTGAGCCGATACTGGTCTCCACCAGGCCGGAAATATCGGTCCGTTTCGGGTGGACGTTCAGGGCGGCGGAGGCCTCGAGCGTCAGGTCCGAGACCAGGGCAAGCAGCCGTTCGGAGTTGCGCTGCACCACGGCCAGGCGTTGGACCGTGAGGGCGGAGAGCCCGTCGCTGTCCTCGAGCACCAGGTCGATGTTGCCCAGGATGGAATTCAGCGGCGACCGGAATTCGTGGGACACGTTCGACACCAGTTCCTCGTTCGCGGCAATGGCTTCAACCAGCCCCGTCACGTCGCTGTAGACGACCACCGCTCCGGTGAGGCGGCCGTCGTCGTCCGTTAACGGCCTGGCGGCGGTGGACACCGCGCGCTGCTGTGGAACATCGCCAATCCAGACGAGATAGTCCGCGAACGATTCACCCTCGACGGCGCGCCGGAGGGGACGCTTGTCCGGCGGGAGGGGAGTCACTTTGTCCTGGGCGAAGACCCGCTGTTCGCTGTGGTCGGCAGGCACGGCGCCGGTGGGTGCTGCAGCCTGCTGCCACCGGCGCATCATGTTGTTGGCCAGCAGCTGGTCACCGTTCGAATCGACGGCAACAATGCCGACGTCGGTAGCGTCCAGGATGGTCATCAGGAGTTTCTCGCGTTCCCGGCTCGCGGCGAGCAGCTCCCGCAGTTCCTGGCCCATGGCTTGCAGCTCGCGCTGCTGGACGCGCATGTTGGCGCTGGCGAAGCGAATGGCGAGTGAAACAGCCAGCATAACGAGGGGGAAAAGAACGAGGGCCGTGATGTCCGATGCCGTGAGGTTGGGGAATTTTGCGGCCGTTGTGGGGAGCATTATTAGGAGCGGCCCCAGAGCGCTCAGTACGAGGCTTGTGCGGACCATGATCCCGGAAGCGGCCATCCAAATGACCGGAAATACGACCAGAATTGCCAGGCCCGGGAGAAGGGGCGCGGCACCATTTCGCAGCAGTGCGATCGCGAGCAGGTCCAGAACCGGAATTACCAAGTACGAGCTATGGGGCAGTCGCTCCCAAGGAGTGAGGAAACAGGCCACAAAAAGAATGAGGTGAAGGGCGATTGCTGCCATGTAGAGGGGACTGACCAGTAAGGATGGCCAGGTAAAGGGTGTCATCACGCCGAGGACGGTGACAATCAGCGACAGCGGAAGCTGGCACAACGCAACCTGCGTCCGGGGGCCAAGTTTCTTGAAATAGAGCGCCACCGCCCGGGGCGAGGGACGTATGGGCATAGGGGATCTCCAACTTTCGTGACGGCCCCCATTCCGTCCCCAATGAATTGATGCAGCCGAATATCTGAAGGCTGACGCGGTCTATCTTCAGAATCCGGATATGCATGTGTTGTCATGGTAATTGACTTTCCAAAACTAATCTCTGGAAGGCGTGTTATCTGCCGTTCATACTTGTACCGTATAGAGAGTTGGAGTGGTTGAGGGGATTGGCGCTGGGCTGATGGGGGCCTCTTCCACCTGGCATCGGGGATAGACATGGAAGATCTTGGGGTAGCAGTAGTAATCGAGGACGACGCCGATGTGCGGAACCTCCTTGAGGGGATCCTCCGTCAGGCCGGTTTTGAGGTCCATACCGCCGTCGATGGGAGGGACGGCGTTGAAGCGGTGCGGCACAACAAGGCCCAGGTGGTCACGCTGGACATCGGCCTTCCGGACATTGACGGGTTTGAGGTCCTGCGGCGCATCCGGAATTTCAGTGATGCCTACGTAGTAATGCTGACCGGCCGGACCGAGGAACCCGATCTGCTCTCGGCCCTGAACGCCGGTGCGGACGACTACATTGCGAAGCCCTTCAGGCCGCGGGAACTTCGGGCCAGGGTGGCTGCCATGATGCGCAGGCCGCGCCATGAGGTCACCAGTCCACCCCAAGAGGCTACATGGGCCGAGCCTCCGGCCGCGCCGGCGACCTTCACCCACACGGGTGTTCTCCAGCACAACGGGCTCATTCTGAACTACCGGACCCGCACGGTGGTGATTGGGGAGGTCAACCTCGGTCTCACACGCAGTGAGTTCGACCTCTTGCACACTTTGCTCCGCGGCGAAGGGGCAGTATGCACGCGGACGGACCTGGTGCGAGCTGTCCGGGGTGACCTTTATGAGCCCGATGCGTATATCAGTGAGGCTGACGAGCGGGCCGTGGAAGTCCACGTCGGGAACCTGCGCCGCAAGCTTCGGGAGGATCCGATGTCACCGCGCTGGCTTCAGACGGTGCGCGGAGTGGGCTACCGGCTCGCACCGAAGAGGACCGACCTGCAGGGCTGGCCGGGGGCTGCTCACTGAAGGGTTAGTCGTTTTTCAGGATGTAGTTCGCGTGGAGTTCTGAGACTGTACGAAAGCCGTGCTCTGCCAGGGTTGCCAGCAGTGCCTGGCCTTGGACGAAGTCGCTGCGGCGGATGGCATCCTCCAGTGCTTGAGCCAGGACTGACAAACGGATCCCGCCCACCATGGCTGAAGCGATCCGCAGGCTGATGACGGCGTCCAAGGCAACGGGGCGGTCCTCGGTGTGGACCGCTGCCGACAGCCGGCTGAAGCGCTGGTCCCACAAAGACGCGTAATCGCGCGCGAATCCAAGGGCAAGTTCCGGGCCGTCCAGTTCTTCTTCCAGCTCCGCCAGGATGTCCGGTTCGACCCAGCGCATGGCGTCATTGCCCGCCTGGTGCACGCCAGCGCCCACGCCCGCAGCAGCCCCTGCAGCTGACGCTTCGGCAGGGACACCCCCGCTGCTGGAGGTGAGTGGTGGACTATCCATGCTTCAAGGCTACTTCCTGTAGTTACTTCGAAGTCCGTTTTCGGTCTATCCTGTGGAAACCTTGAGTGATCCTTGACCTTGAGTATCCGCCGTCATTGGCTGCTGAATGTGACAACCGTGTTGATGACGGCTGGCCCCAGAATGGCAATAAAGAGCACGGGAAAAATAAAGAACAGCAGCGGAAAGAGGATCATCACGGGCAGTTTCATGGCTTTCTCCTCGGCACGCTGGCGGCGTTTTACCCGCATGACCTTTGCCTGGATGCGCAGGACCCGGCTGATGGCGATGCCGTAGGTATCGGCCTGGATTACGGCTTGGACGAAGCTCCGAAGTTCAGGGATGCTGGTCCGCTCAGCCAATGCCTGGTACGACTCCCGGCGGCTGCGGCCCACCTGCATGTCCTGCAGGGTCCGGACCAGCTCTTCAGCCAACGGACCTTTGCCGTTTTCGCCGGCCCGGGCCATAGCCCCTTCGAAACCGAGGCCGGCTTCCACCGAGATCAGCATCTGGTCAAGCGTGTTGGCCAGCTCCAGCTGCATGGCCTTCTGGCGTTCCGTGCCCTTGCTGTAGAGCATCAGGTCCGGGATAAAGTAACCCAGGAAGAGCAGGAAGATGCCCGCGAGCTTCATGATCGGTGTGCTTCCGACGGCGCTCAGGTAGATCCCGAGGGACGCACCCGCCAGTCCGATGGCGAGCTTGGAGCCCAGGACCTTTCCCAGGGGCATGGAAACTGGCCGTCCTGCCAGCGAAAGGAGCCTGTCCAGGAACGCCACGTAAGCAGGCGGAGTCAGCCGCCGCCCGATGGATTCGAGCACGCTGGTCCTTGGCGGCGCCACAACTCCGGACAGGGCCGCACCTCGGCTCAACAGCTCGGCGGTAGCCACCCGACCTTTCTGATCCGCGGTCAGGAGGGCCCAAGCCAAGCCGGCCACGGGAACGCAGACCAGGAGCACGGATAGAAGAATCAGGGGGTTCATCATGTCTTCAGAACTTCAGGTCGATGATTTTGCGCATCCACAGGCTGCCGATCGTCATGAGGACAAACGAGCCGCCGATCATGGCCCAGCCCAGAGGATGGCCGAACATCGGGTTCATGTAGTCCGGACTGACCGAAAGCAGCATGCCCACAATTCCGAACGGCATGGCAATGAGGATGTAGGCGGAGAACTTGCCTTCCGCGGCCAACGCCTTGATATGGCCTTTGATCTCACTGCGCTCACGGATGGTCTCGTTCACTTGGTCCAGGACTTCCGCCAGGTTTCCGCCCACTTCGCGGTTGATCTGGATAGCCTGGGAAACCCACACGAAGTCCTCGTTCTTCATCCGGAGGGCGGTGTCGTTCAGGGCTGCGAGGAGGTCGCGGCCCAGGCTGGTCTCGGTGATCACGCGCCGCATCTCTTCCGAGGTGGGCTTCTGGGATTCCGCCGCTGCGGCGTCGATGGCGCGAAGGATACTGTGGCCGGCGCGCAGGCCTCCCGAGAGCAGCTGCAGCGTATCGCCGAGCTGCGTATCAAACTTGGCCCGCCGTTTCCCGGACAGATATCCAAGGACCAGATGCCCTACAAAAGGAGAAAGGATTGCGAACAGCAGCCCCACGAGCGGCCCCACGGTGACAATGCCCACCAGGAATCCCACACACATGCCAGCCGCCACCAGAATGAAGAATTCGGACTGGGTCAGCCGGAGACCGGCGTTTTCCAGCTGGGCACGCGAGAAGAGCCGGACGTTGCGTCCTTCGAGCATCCGTTCGAAGGAGGTCACTGCGGACGCTGCGAAGCGCGTCAACGTAGTGGGCGGGTTTGATTCGAACGGACGACGGCGGTCCATCGGCACCTCGGGCGCCCCGGGGGCCAGTACCGCGATGCCGAGGAGGCTGGCAGCCACGAGCAGGACGGCGACCCCAATATGAAGAGCTGTCATTTCATGACCGGGGAGAGGGAGCCGGCAAAGACCGCCGGTGAGACGTGGATGCCGAGGTCTTCGAACCGGTCGATGAAGCGTGGCCTGATGCCGGTGGCCACAGGTTTGCCAAGAAACCGGCCATGGGCGTCCATCCCGGCGGAGTAATCGAAAACGAACGCGTCCTGCAGGGTCACGATGTCCCCTTCCATGCCCTGGACTTCGGTGACATGGGTGATGCGGCGGGTCCCGTCCCGCAGCCTTGAAATCTGGACTATCAAGTTTACGGCGGACGCGATCTGTTCCCGGATGGCACGCAGTGGCAGGTCCATGCCGGCCATCAGCACCAGGGTTTCCAGACGGGCGACGGCGTCGCGGGGTGAATTGGAGTGCACCGTGGAGAGGGAACCGTCGTGGCCGGTGTTCATGGCCTGCAGCATGTCCAGGGATTCGCCCCCACGGACTTCGCCCACCACGATACGGTCAGGGCGCATACGCAACGAGTTCCGGAGAAGTTCGCGGATGGTCACTTCGCCCTTGCCTTCAGTGTTCGGAGGACGGCTCTCAAGCCGGACCACGTGCTGCTGCTGGATCTGCAGCTCCACGGCGTCCTCGATGGTGACGATCCGTTCGTCTGCCGGAAGGAAGGAGGACAGGACGTTGAGTAGGGTCGTCTTGCCGGTGCCGGTGCCGCCGGATACGATGATGTTCAGTTTGGCCTTCACGCAGGCATCCAGCAGCTCAGCCATCTCCGGGGTCAGCGTGCCGAAGTCAATCAGGTTGCGGACCGTCAGGGGGACTTTGCTGAACTTTCGGATGGTCAGCGATGACCCGCCCACGGACAGGGGCGGGATGACGGCGTTGACGCGGGAACCGTCTTCGAGCCGGGCATCCACCAGCGGCGAGGACTCATCGATCCTTCGCCCCACTTTGGACACGATGCGCTCAATCACCTTGCGCAGGTGTTCTTCGGAGCTGAAGCGCGATTCGGTGAGCGTGAGCTTGCCCTTGCGCTCCACGTAGATCTGGTCCATTCGGTTGACCATGATTTCCGTGACGTCCGGATCGTCCAACAACCGCTGCAGCGGGCCGTAACCCAGCACGTCGTCGGCGACATCGCGGACCAGCCGGATGCGCTCCTCCGCAGACAGGGGCACTTGCTCTGCGTCAATGATCAGGGTGAGCTCTTCCTTCGCGGTGCGCCGCAGCTCCTGCTCGGTCACTGACGCGTCGTTGAACCGTGCGCCCATCCGTTCAAACAGTGCACTCGCGGCACGGAGTTTCATTGCGGCAAAAACGTCCACCGGCTGCGCCTTGGGTGCCTGGGGAGCCAGGTCCGGTGAACCGGCATGCGAATGTACGACGGCGGGAGGTTGCGTTCCGGCGGTTTCCGCGACTCGCCCCGCGCTCGCGGTGCGCTCCGGCGCGGTGATGCGTGTCGCCGTCGTGCTGGCAACGGCGGGGTGCACGGCGAGAGCCGGTTGTGCGGCCTGGTTCCGGTCCTGGACGGTTTGGATCCGTTCGGAGAGTTTCACTAGATGACCACCCTTCGGTGCAGCTTGCGTTGGGCCTGGGTCCGCCAGACGGGGTTGAAGCGCTCCACCAACTGTTTGAGGCTCTTGACGGCCGGGTCCTTTTTGGATTCCTGGAGGACGGGGATGCCTCGGTTAGTGGACAGCGCCACGGCGCGGGAACGGGGAATGCTGATGTCCACGGGTGCGCCGATGGTGGATTCCACGTCCTGGACCGTCAGGCCGGCATTGGCATCGGCCATGTTGAGTACCACGTGCCGTGACTCGGGCATGATCTCGAGCTGGCGGAGGACTTCCAGTCCGGACCGGAGGCCGCGGAGGCTGGGGATGTCCATGGCGCTGACCCACACCACGTCGGTGCACTGTTCCAGAGCCGCAATCCCGATCTCGGGGAGACCGGGCGCGGTATCCACCACCACGTACTGGAACTCCCGCGCCAGCTGCTCCAGCAGGTGCGTGACCTGGTCGGGAGTGACGTGGTCCGCGTCCACCGGGTTCGGCGGCGCGCACAGGGCGTAAATTCCGGCCGGGTGAACGGTCAGGAACGCTTTGAGGACTAGGGAGTCCTGCGCGGCGGCAGGGCTGACGGCGTCGGTGACGGTGTGCTCGGGATTGAGGTAGAGGCCGGAGGCAACGTCGCCGAACTGGAGGTCAAGGTCCACGATGACCACGCTCATGGGGGCGATCTGGCCCAGGCCGATGGCGATGTTGGTGGCGAGGGTGGTCTTACCGACTCCGCCCTTGGGGGAGAAGACGCCGACGACGAGTCCCTTGCCGCTGTTTTCCGCAGGCGGTGCGCCGAAGGTCCGGTTGCGGGTGGCGAAGGACTGGCAAGCAAGTTCCAGGATTACGCGGATCTCGGCGGCATCCGCGCCGGGGCTCAGTATGTCCCGGATCCCGGCCCGCATGGCGTGCAAGAGGACGGCGGGATCGGCGTCGCTGACCAGCACGATGCTGAGGCCGGGCAGCTGGACATCGAAGACCTTGGCGAATCGCAGCGCCTCGTCGGGGGAGACGTCCGGCCCGATGATGACGACCTCAGGCTGCTCCTGGTTGAGGAGGGCGAACAGCTCCTGCGGTCCAGCGGGAAGGATGTCCGAGGCGATGGTCTGCACCGAGCCGCGGAGCCCGTTCGCCACGGCCTGGCGTAGTTTGTGGTCGAAATCGATATTGGGGGAGAGGAGGACGAAGCGGCTCATTTGTACACCACTTCCTTACGTTCGATGCGGGGTCCGTTGTCCTGGGCGTCGAGGGGTTCCTTGGTAAGCCAGATGCGGCCGAACTCAGAGGCGAAAACGATCTTCCCGGCGTCGACGTCGTTGACCGCAACCGTGAGCATGAGTGAGCCCTCCGGGAGGGTGGTGTCCTGGGGGTTGGGCTCGCCTTCCGCGGGCTTTTCGGCGGGCTTGGTCTGCGGCGCGCGCTGGACGGCGGTCACGAGGGCCTTGCGGACGGTTAGCTGGCTGGTCTCATCTTCAGGCTTGGCTTTGTAAGCTTTGCTGTCAAACGAAAGGAAGAAGCCCACGTGATCGCCGACGTCGATCCGTCCGCCGACAACCCTTTTCGGCTCAACTTCGAAGGAGACTTCCTGGAAGCCGGCCGGAACTTTCACGGCGCCCTCTGACTTGGCCTCTTCCGGGGCCACAAGCCGTTCGGCGAGAAGCTGCTCGCCGGGGATGAGGGTTACGGCGCTGACCTTGCCTGCGGAGTTGTCCAGGGTGCTGAGCGCAGTGTCCGCGACGCCGGCGGTGGGCACTTTCTCGATAACGAGGGAGGCGGCCATGTCGTTGACCGGGGTGCCGGCCGGGATGGCGGTCTTGACCACCAGGACGTCCACGGGCTTGGTGGTGGCCAGGGCCCGCTGGTCGGCGCCCTGCGCATAGAAGATGATGAGAAGGGCGCCCACAATCGCCAACGCAATCGCAGCCGTTCCTGCCAGCAGGCGAGACTTCACTTGTACTCCTGGGTTGGGGATTGGCGGGTGCGAGTGGGCTACAGAGTCATGCGGGCGATGGTGGCGCCGTACTCGTCCACTGGTCCGAGCGTGTAGCCGTCGGCGAGGGAGACGTACTTGACGAAGCTGCCGATGATTCCGCGACAGTCGCCTTTACATTCAGTGGACGACGTCACGCCGGTGGTTGCAGAGATTTCGCTGCGGAATTCGTAGGGTAGCCCGCTGTTTCCGCTGAACTTCCAGCCGGTGACCTTGAATGCGGCGAATGAGACCATGCCGTAACTGGCGCCGGCGCCAGTGCCGGTAACTTTGTTGAACACTGGAAGCAGGACGATAACCTCGCGTCCAGATGTGATTCCGCTGGCCCAACGGTTGAGTTCGGTGGAGCAGTTGCCGGGGGCGTTGTTCCCTGGATCGCTACCGCCTTCGCTGATGGCGAGGTCGATGGTTCCACCGCAGACGCCAGCATCCTGTGTGAGCCACCCGAAGCCACCCTGGACGGCTGCTCCGGACGGCCCGTAGTCGCAGTCCAAGTTGGCATTCTTGCCGTGTTCCTGAAGGAGTTGCAGTGAACCGTCCACGTGGCCCTTCACCTGGCAGGTGGAGAAGGCGAGTGGGAATGCGGTCCGTCCTGCCTTCGGGCTGCCCCAAACGGCTGAAGCCCGGGCTCCCACCTCTTTGGTGGGGACACCAAGGACGTCTGCAAAGAACAGTGACACCGAGTTGTCGGTGCCGCCGGTTTCCTTGGCCGACGTCTGCACTGCCACAGTCCGGGCTGTCTTGTTCAGGGCGATGGAGTGGACCTTACTCATGCCGTCCAGCGTGTTCTGGTTCGCTAGGCTGCTGGCGAGCGTCGACGTCGTCGAACATAGCGGATCGCTGGCATCACGGGCGCACTTCTGGGCCATGCCGATGGCGGCCGCGTCCGCGCCGCTTTGGAGTTGGGCGCGTTCCGAGTAGATCACTCCGACGTCGACGGCGATCGCCACGGAGCCGAGGAGAACCACCATGAGGAATGCCACGATGACCGTGATCGCACCGCGTTCCTTAGTTTGCTTATCCTTGGTCAGCCGCCGCACAGCATGACTCCTTTTCCTGTCATCGGAAACGGGCCGGCAATGCCGGTGATGGTTGACAGGGTGTACTTGATGGTCAGCGTTACCTGGGTGCCGGTGCTGCAGACGTCGGTGCTTAGCGTGACGTCGGAGGTGGGAATCGCCGTGCTGACGGATGCTGCCGCATTTTTGGCCGCGGTCTTCGCATCGGCGGGGTTGTTGGCGATAGCCATGACGCGCACACCGTCACGGGCGGCATTGGTGAGGGTGATCTGGGCGTTGTAGGCACGCCCGAATTCGATGGTTCCGAGGACGAGCATCAGAAGCAGAGGAAGCAGAATCGCGAACTCGACGGCGGCTGCCCCTCGTTCGTTGTTCTGCATCGGAGGGACCCTTTTCTAGAGCTCGGTGTTCGGCGTAGGCGGGGATTAACTCGACGTGCGGTGCAGGTACGCCTCCTGCACCGCACAAGTCGTGGAGCTTGATGAGACGGAGGGCGACGCTACGGGGTGGTCGGGGCCGTCGTCGGCGTGATTTTGGTGTCGACGGATTCGAAGAGTCCCGTCAGGGTGCCACCCAAGCTGCTAACGGCGACGATGATGACGACGGCGATGAGGGCGACCATGATGCCGTATTCGACGGCTGTGGCGCCCTTTTCTTCGCTGCGAAGGCGGATCATGAGGTTGGTGTAGAGAGAAAGCATTTTCGTACTCCTGAGCGAGTCGGATGGCTGGCCCTGCACCAGCTCTAGAACGAAGTTAGCAATCCTTGATGCGACGTTGATGAGAACTTGCAGCCTCCTGCGCAAAGATTTCTTCGCCTGCGCATTACCTGCGTTTTCCCTTGGCCTTTGCTGTGGTGAAGCTTGGTTGGCCATGTTTCCTCGGACACACAAAACGGACCCCCTCGGTTCTGGGTTCCGAGAGGGTCCGGCATTAGGGGCGCCAGGTGGCGCGGTGGGACGGGCTTAGAGCAGCGTGTTCATGATGTTGATGGCTGCTGGGCCGAGGAGGACGATGAAGAGCACAGGGAAAATGAAAACCAAGAGGGGGAATAGGACTTTGACTGGGAGCTTCATGGCCTTTTCCTCCGCTCGCTGCCGACGCTTTACCCTTGCCTGCTTGGCCTGAGTGCGAAGAACCTTTGCGAGACCAATGCCGTACTTATCGGCTTGGACAACAGCCCGAACAAAGCTCCGCAAATCTGCCACCGAAGACCTGTCTGCGAGGGCTTGGTAAGACTCTTGGCGAGGACGCCCAACTTGCATGTCCTGGAGTGTCCGCATCAGCTCTTGGGCCAGAGGTCCCTCCCCGTACTGCCCGGCCCTAGCCATGGCAGCTTCGAAGCCTAATCCCGCCTCCACAGATATAAGCATTTGGTCGAGGGTGTTCGGCAACTCGAGTTCTATGGCTTCCTGCCGCTTTACCCCCTTGTTGTAGACAAGCAGGTCTGGAACAAAGTAGCCCAGTACGGTCACGAAGAGCCCGATGCCAACATTCTGCGGCGTTGGTGAGTTACGAAAGACCAGAATGCCGAGTACGGCTCCCGCCAGAGCAAGAAGCGGTTTCGCTACGATCAGCTTCTCCAGAGGCATCGACACGGGGCGGCCTGCCAGAGAAAGCCATCGATCCAGTTTTGCTTCGTAGCTGCCAGACGTTAGCCTTTTCGCCATTCCCAGCATCAGGGGAGGACGCGTTGCAGCAAGTGCCCCGTTCTGGGCGAATCCCTGGCCGAGATTTGTCTGGACGGCCAGGGCTCCGCGTCGGTCCAACGTCACAAGCACCCAAGTGAAGTATGCGAGCGGAAGGACAACGGCTGCGATGATAAGCCACGCTATTGGAGTCATGACGGTCTCCTTAGAACTTGATCTTTATAGTGCGGCTCATCCAGAACCCACCAAGGACGAACATGACCAGGCTGACGGCCACCATCACGTTGCCTATGGGCTCCTCAACGAAGACGCTCATGTAGCCCGGATTGATGAACGAAAGCATGACCGCCACAGCAACTGGCATGCCCATGAGGACGACGGCGGACATCTTGCCCTCCGCGCTCAGGGACCGTACCTGGCCTTTTATCTCACTACGTTCGCGTATGGTTCCGGCCACCTGTTCAAGTACCTCGGCAAGGTCGCCACCAACTTCCCTGTTGATCTGGATGGCCTGCCCGATCCAACGAAAGTCCTCGCTGTCCATCCGTACTGCAGTTTCATCCAATGCCTGCCGGAGGTCCATCCCGATGCGGGTTTCGTTAACGATCCTTCGCAACTCTTCAGAGGTGGGCGCCTCGGATTCCAAGCCTGCAGCCTCCATAGACCGCATAACGCTGTGACCCGCGCGCAGCCCGCCAATAAGCATCTGGATGGTGTCAATGAGTTGGGATTCGAACTTGCCGCGGCGTTTGTCAGTGCGGATACTCAGGACAAGACGGGTAATGAACGGCACCGCTGCCCCCATGAGGACGCCGATCACCGGGTTGGTCAGAAGTGCCCCCATGAAACCAGCCAAGAAGGAAACGACTGCCACCATGACGGTGAAATCAGCCGGTCCCATCTTTATGCCGGCGTTGTACAGTAAATTTTGGTTGAAGGGTCCGCCGGATTTGCCGAGGACCCCGCCCATGCCATTGACAACTGATTGTGAAACTCTGCTGAATGATGACTGATCCGGCGCCGACTCGGGACGCCTGCGGTCTGCGGGAATTGCTCCATATCGTGGCTTCAGAACAACAACGAAGAGTACAAGCAATGCGCCGAAGCACGCCACGATGGCAAGTATTAGCACCGTTGGATTCTCCATGACCTACCGCCTCCCCTGTGGATTCATGGCGCCGCCGAACACGGCAGGCGACACGGAGATGCCGAGTTCGGAGAATCGGTCCAAAAACCGGGGACGTATCCCTGTGGAGACGGGTTTGCCGAGGAATCGCCCCTGCGCATCCATTCCCGCGGCATAGTCGAAAAGGAACACGTCCTGCAGAGTCACGATGTCGCCCTCCATTCCCTGGACCTCCGTTACGTGCGTCACGCGGCGGCTCCCGTCCCGAAGTCTGGTCACCTGGATGATGAGATCGACGGCTGACGACACTTGCTCGCGTATGGCTCGGAGCGGCAAGTCCATTCCGGCCATGAGAACCAACGTCTCCAGACGGGCAACGGCGTCGCGTGGAGAATTGGCGTGCACTGTCGATAGGGAACCATCGTGCCCGGTGTTCATCGCCTGAAGCATGTCAAGAGACTCGCCGCTGCGGACCTCACCCACAATGATTCGGTCCGGGCGCATACGGAGCGAATTGCGGACGAGCTCGCGGATGCCGATCGCACCCTTGCCCTCAATGTTCGGCGGCCGGCTCTCTAAACGAACCACGTGCTCTTGCTGCAGCTGAAGTTCGACAGCGTCTTCGATGGTCACGATGCGATCATCCTCTGGGATGAAAGAGGACAATACGTTGAGCAGCGTGGTCTTACCCGTACCTGTTCCGCCGGAAACGATGATGTTCAGCCGGGCCTTGACACACGCACTAAGGAGTTCCGCCATTTCCACCGTTATGGAACCCCACTCAATGAGGTTACGCACCGTCAGCGGCACATGGCTGAACTTACGAATGGTGAGGGACGGGCCATTCACCGCAAGGGGTGGGATGATGGCGTTCACTCGAGAGCCATCCTCCAAACGCGCATCGACGAGGGGCGATGATTCGTCGATCCGGCGGCCTACTTTGGAGACGATACGTTCGATGACTTTCCGAAGATGGTCATCGGAACTGAACCGCGAACCAGTTAGCGATAGGTGGCCGTTTCGCTCAATGTAGATCTGGTCAAATCGATTCACCATGATTTCTGTTACAGATGGATCTTCCAACAGACGCTGAAGCGGCCCAAGGCCCATGACCTCATCCGCAATCTCCCGGATCAACCGGCGCCGTTCTTCCGGCGACAACGGAACTTGTTCATCGTCGATGACCGCCGAAAGCTCCTCGACTGCAGATGCTCGGAGCTCCTCTTCGGACCCTGAGGAATCACCGAACCGGGTTCCCATGCGTTCGAAAAGCGCAAGCGCAGCCCGCTGTTTGAGTCCGGCCAAGGCATCGACAACCGGCGCTGGTGTTCCGTTCAAAGATGCCAACGGTGATCCAAATGATGGGCGGGCCGGCGCTGGCGGCAAGTCCTTAAGCCCCCGCGTTGGCGGAGAGATTTCGACTGCTGTGGCAGCGATGTCTTCTGGGCTGGCTGCGCCGCCGTCGTTGTTTGACCTGGAGAGCCGATCTGAAAGCCTCACGATACAACCACCCTTCGGTGAAGTTTGTTGTGGGTTGAAGACACCCAAAGCGGGTCGAAGCGATCCACAAGCCTCATAAGGCCTTTTGAGGCTGAGTCTCTGGTGGTGCTCTGCAGCACCGGAACGCCGCGATTAGTTGAGAACGGAAGCGTCCGTGAACGTGGAATGATGGCATCTATCGGGACCCCGATAGTGGCCTCGACATCCTGCACTGAGAGTCCGCTTTTCCGGTCCGCAAAGTTAAGTACGGTATGCCTGCCTTGCGGCAGGAGTTGCAGTTCCTTGAGGACACTGAAGGACTTGCGGAGGCCCCGGACGCTTGGCACATCCATCCCACAAACCCAGACGCCATCGGTGGCCTGTTCAAGCGTGGCCAGGACGTGCTCCCCCAGCCCGGGAGCAGTGTCCACAATGACGTACTTGAATTCACCTGCCAGCTGGTTGATCAGGCGGCTGACATGGTCGGCTGTTATGTAGTCAGATTCGGCTGGTGTCCGGGGAGCGCAGAGGGCATAGATGCCTGCGGGATGCACGGTGAGGAACGCCTTGAGGACCATTGAATCCTGGGAGGCAGTGCCGTGTACAGCTTCAGTAATGCAGTGTTCAGGCTCAAGCATGAGCCCCGAAGCCACATCTCCGAACTGTAGGTCGAGGTCCACAATCACCACTCCCATCGGAGCGACCTTGCCCAACCCGATGGCCAGATTTGTGGCCACCGTGGTTTTGCCAACTCCTCCCTTGGGGGACATTACGGCGATGACGCGTCCCCGCTCCTGCCCCGATTCGGCAGCCGGCGCCATTCCCCTACGCCGACTCGCAGAAGCGAGGCACGCGCGTTCGAGGAGGATGCGGAGGTCGTTAACGACGATTTCCGGAGTGACAACGTCTCTGATGCCAGAGTGCATAGCACGAAGCACAAGATCGGGGGTGGGCTCGGCTATAAGCAGGAGGCTGACCTCCGGGTACTGGAGGTCAAAGACTGTTGCCAGCTTCAGCGCGTCGTCTGGTGCTACGCCGGGGCCTAGAATCAGGACTTCCGGTGGTGCTCCGTTGAGCTGCTTGAAGACGTCATCTGGACCACCACGCAGAACGTCCGGAGTAAGTGTCTGCAGTTCGCCGTGCAGGGCGCCGGTTATAGCCTGCCGAACGCGGCCCTCAAAATCCCGAACCGCTGTGATGGCAACAAAGCGGCTCATTAGTACAGCCCACCAAAGGTTGTTACCGGAGGGTCACCCTTCACGCTTGTGTTTGTCTGCTTGGCCAGCCAAATAGTGCCGAACTCAGCGCCAAATACCATCTTGGCTGCATCAGCGTCGCTCCTGGCGACCGTGATGAATGCGGACCCGTTTGGCATCTGGATGCCGTTCTCTGTGGTCCCGGAGCCGTCGTTGCTCCCCGACTTCTTGGTATCGGGTGCCGCCTTCTGCACCGCGGTCACCAAGACATCATGGAATAGAAGTCCCGTGGACTGCTTCCAGCCCTTGACCTCGGCTGGAACAGTGGCGTCGGCCGGCATGCTGTCCTCAGATTTGAAGGATGTGTAGACAGTGACCGTGTCGCCAGCCTCAATTCGGCCGCCGAGGATGCGCTCAGGGGAAAGTAGGAATGTAACCTCCTCCAATCCATCCGGAACGGGAACGGTCCCTGGCACAAGCTCTCGGGGATCGACCAACCGAGAAGCGAGGAGCTGTTCTCCAGGTTCCAGCGCGACGGAGGTAACTTTGCCTGTCTGATCGTTGAGACGCTCAAGCGCTCCTTCGGGAACTGCAGCCTGCGGAATTGCTTCCAACTGGACGAATTTGTTGAGGTCTTCTGCTTTGGTGCCGGCGGGTACGGATTCTTTGACCACCAGCACATTTACGGGTTCGAGTCCTTGCGCTGCTCTAGCGTCGGCGCCCTGCACATAAACCGCGAGTAGTACAGTGCCAATGATTGCCAACACTAGTGCCGCAATGCCTCCCAGTAGGCGAGATTTCACTTGAGTGCTCCTTCTAGAATTGATGCTTGTCGGTTGAACGGGCGGAATTCTTTGGATTCATTCCGAAAGTGCAATTACGGACGCTCCGTAATTAGGTATCCCGCCAGACAGAGACAGTCCCTCTTCTAGAGAGACGAAGCGGGTGAAATAGCCCTGTATGCCGCGGCAGTTGCCACCAGGGCAGTTGGGCGCGAGGGGGTCGAGGTCTGTGAGCGCAGGACCACCGCCGAACTTAAAGCCGGTTACTTGGAACGCGAGAAAGCCAGCCAATTCGTACTGCGTCTTCTGGCCATTCTGGGTGGCATCGGTGAACACCGGAATGAGGACCGGTGAGTCTTTGATCGTCGCCGGCATGTCATGGCAGACATTCGGTAGGTCGTTGCCAGGGTTGCTGCCCACTTCGCTGTTGGCCACGTCGATGTCGGTTGTGCAGCCACTGTCGGTGTCCAACCAGCCAAACCCACCAGGGGCATAGCCGTTATCCGCAGCGCAGCCCGGGTACGTTGGCACATTGTTGTCATAGCGGAAAAGAATGCGAGTGGGAACAGGCAGACCTGTAAAGGTCTGCGTTGAGTTGAATTCGGCAAGCTGCGAGGGCGACAGAAACTGCTTGAACACGCACTCGCTGATTGTCCAGGGCAAAGTCTTCGCTACTGAAGGAGTGCCCCAGGTGGCCTCAGCTCTGGCGTGAATGACGCTGCTCTCATGGCCCAAGACCCGGGCAAAGTACAAGGCGAAGCTATCGTCCGTGGAACCCGGTGCTTGGGCGTTGGTCTCAACGCGAACAGTGTTGGTATTTGGTTGGGTAACCGAGAAAACCCCGCTGGAGGCATCGTTAGCGTTGTCGTCAGCGAGCCGGTTATCAGAGTCAGTCATTGCCGCGGCACAGTTAAGACCTTTTGCGCAATCGCCTGCAATGGCGAGGGCAGTCGCGTCTGCTCCGTTCTGCAACTGAGCTTTCTCTGCATACATGGCTCCGACGTCTACCGCCAGCGCGCCGAAGCCCAGTAGAACCACCATAGAGATTGCAACGAGTACCGCAGCGGCCCCTCGCTCCTTCCCGTGGACTTGTTCGGGACCCTTACCGTCGACCTTCGAAGTCAGGTTCAGCCACCGCATCTCATCACTCCTACTCCTTCGAGCGCCATTGGGAAGATACCTGGAGATCCGAAGAAGCCGGCATCAAGAAAGCCAGAAAGGGAACCAAGCGTGACGCTGGTGGTCACAGTCACATTCGCTCCTGGGGAACAGCTGTCGGCATCGTCGTCAACCGCTACACCCAGCCCTGCTAGGGATGGAGCTGCTGCCAATGCCGTGCCTCCGACATCAAGGTCTGCGTCGTTGTAGTGGATGGCAGCATGGCGGGCGCCCTCACGAGCGGCCTGGGTCAACGAATTCTGAACGTTGAAGACGCGGCCGAATTCCATCGTGCCAATAAGGATGAGTAGGAGTAGCGGGAGGAGAACTGCCATCTCCACCGCCACTGCGCCGCGCTCTTTGTGTTTCGGTTTCAAGACCGTCTCCCAAGGATGAAATTTTCGGCAGGCTAGCAGCCCGTAGTTTTCCTATTAATGAGAGCTGAAGTGCTTCTGGTACCGGTCTTTCAGACCGGTACCAGAAGCATCAGGCAGTGTGTGACTTACGGGAGCTGGCCGTCAACCGCCACGAACAGATCGTTGATGCCAATGCCCAGGATGCCGGCGCCGACTGCGACGATGACCGCGATGAGAGCGACCATCAGGCCGTACTCCACCATCGTCGCTCCCTTTTCAGATGAGAGACGATCCTTGACGCCGGCAACAAAAGCCATCATGGAGACCATAAGAGAAGTCATTTTATTTTCCTTAATTCGATGAAAGTGATTTTTGTGATATTTCAACGAATTTCCAGCTGCCCCCATAATTCTTAGCGGTTGCTGGACTTCGCTAAGAAGAGATTGTCATTGGCGGTTCTAGGCAACAATGCGTAGTTGTACTCGACTTTTTCAGGGGCGCTTTTCGGCACGTACTCGGAACTTAAACGCGAGTACTCAGATTGGTGAACGTAGCCATGGGTGACTACTTGGATTCCGTCTCACTGGCGACTACGGTCGACGCTTGGGACGGATCCCAGGACTAGAAGAACACGAGTCCTATGCCAACGGCGGCGCCGATCATCGACGGCCCATGAGCCACCTCTGACGTGCGTTGCTTGCGGTTTCGTGCCACCACAAGCACGGTAACAAGGCCGTTCAAAATGAACCCCAGAAGGCCGCCGTAGAGGAGCTGGCTCCAACCTAGGTACCCCAAGTAGAGGCCGACTGGAGCCGCGAGCTTGACGTCGCCCATTCCAAGGCTCGCCGGCGAAATTAAAGCCAGAATCAGGTAGACGACAAGGAGAATCGCGGCGCCGACCACTGCGCGCACGAGGTCAGGCCATGGTTGCCCACTAAAGGTGGCCGCTACGAGGCACAAAAGGCCCCCTGCTAATAGGGAAAGAACCACAGGGTTCGGCAACAAATGCAGTGCGACATCAATTCTGGCCAGTTGAACGCCAAGAACGATGAGAAGGATGAATGCCGGCAGTGCGGCGTCGGCGTCGGCCCGGAATGCGAAGGCGGCGCAGAGCGCGGCGGTGATCGCCGCCGTCGTGATCCTTGTTCGCATGCCAGGCAGTGGACCGACGCGGGGGAGAAGTCTGGCAATGAGCAGCTCGGCCACCGGTGAGAGAATGAGTCCCAAGAAGCCGATGACGGCCACGAACAGTGGTCCGGCTGAGCCAGCGTCGCCCCAAGAAGTCACTGCATCCCCTGCTTACGTCGGGCCGGCAGATTGAAGGATGAGCAGCCGGTCACCCCATTTTGACCCTGAGGCCCGATTCAAGCTAACATTGGTAGTCGTTGTGCGTGTCCTTTCTCGATGATGCGTGCCCGCTTGAGAATCCGGTTGCAGGATAACTACTCAACGAGCACATTCGGGACTTCAGGATGACTGGTTACATGGAGCCCTCACCTCTGTTCCGGTAGCGCATAGATAGTAGGTGCACACGCTTGAGTGACACCTAAACAAGAACGCCAGAACAAGAACGAGGCAAAAACCGTGCGTACGTACACCCCGAAGCCCGGCGATATCAACCGCCAGTGGCACGTCATTGACGCCACAGACGTTGTCCTTGGTCGTCTCGCGAGCCAGACCGCAATCCTGCTGCGCGGCAAGCACAAGGCCACCTTTGCGTCCCACATGGACATGGGCGACTTCGTCATCATCATCAACGCCGAGAAGGTAGCCCTGACCGGCGCCAAGCTGGAGCAGAAGCGCGCATACCGCCACTCCGGTTACCCGGGCGGCCTGACCTCCGTCAACTACGCGGAACTCCTGGAGTCCAACCCGGTCCGCGCCGTTGAGAAGGCCATCAAGGGCATGCTCCCCAAGAACTCCCTCGCTGCACAGCAGCTGGGCAAGCTGAAGGTGTACCGCGGTGCAGAGCACCCGCATGCCGCCCAGCAGCCCAAGACGTTCGAAATTTCCCAGGTCGCCCAGTAGTCCTGGCCACCAAACAACTTATCTATACAAGGAGAATCGTGGCTCAGAACGAAGAGACCACCGAGGCCGTTGTGGCTGAGGAAAACCCGACCAGCTACACCTCGGAGAGCGGTCCTGCGGAAGCAGAAGCGCCGAAGAAGGAACGCCCGGCACTGACCGTTGCCGGCGCCGCAGTTGGCCGTCGCAAGGAAGCTGTTGCCCGCGTGCGCATCGTCCCCGGCACCGGCAAGTGGACCATCAACGGCCGCGCGCTGGACAACTACTTCCCGAACAAGCTGCACCAGCAGGACGTCAACGAGCCCTTCAAGATCCTCGATCTTGATGGTGCCTACGACGTCATCGCCCGCATCCACGGTGGCGGCATCTCCGGCCAGGCCGGTGCCCTGCGCCTCGGCATCGCCCGTTCACTGAACGAGATCGACACCGAGAACAACCGCGCCACCCTGAAGAAGGCCGGTTACCTGCGCCGTGACGCACGCGTCATCGAGCGTAAGAAGGCCGGTCTCAAGAAGGCCCGTAAGGCTCAGCAGTACTCCAAGCGCTAAACCCGCTTGCACAGAAGCCCGTCCCGCCATTGGCGGGGCGGGCTTCTGCCGTTAGGCGGCGCTTCGCCCAGTGACGCCGGCGTCACTCTGACCAGCCGGTTCAAAGCCCCGCACGTCCATCACCTAGACTTGTCCACGATGTCTAGATTATTTGGAACAGATGGTGTCCGGGGCCTGGCTAACGGCCTGTTGACTGCCGAGCTGGCGATGAACCTGGCCCAGGCGGCCGCCGTCGTGCTTGGTCATGACCGCAATACCAGTGGCACCCGGCCCCGCGCCGTAGTGGCACGCGACCCGCGCGCCAGCGGGGAGTTCATCGCCGCCGCCGTCGAGGCAGGGCTGTCCAGTTCGGGTATCGACGTCTACGACGCCGGGGTTCTCCCGACGCCGGCCGCGGCCTACCTCGTGGCAGACCTCGACGCCGACTTCGGCGTCATGATCTCGGCCTCCCACAATCCTGCCCCTGATAACGGGATCAAGTTCTTCGCGCGCGGCGGCCAGAAGCTTCCTGATGACGTGGAGAACGCCATCGAGGAGCAGATGGGCAAGGAGCCGCAGCGGCCCGTCGGCAGCGATGTTGGACGGATCCAGCGCTTCTCCGATGCTGAGGACCGCTACATCGTCCACCTCCTGCAGACGCTCCCGCACCGACTCGACGGCCTGAAGGTAGTCCTGGACTGCGCCCACGGCGCCGCCAGCGGCTGCTCGCCCCAGGTCTTCAAGGACGCCGGCGCCGACGTTATCGTGATCGGCGCCGAGCCGGACGGCCACAACATCAATGACGGCGTGGGCTCCACCCATCTCGGTCCGCTCAAAGCCGCCGTGCTGAAGCACGGAGCCGACCTCGGCATCGCCCACGACGGCGACGCCGACCGTTGCCTCGCCGTGGACCACGAAGGCACAGAGGTGGACGGCGACCAGATCATGGCGATCCTGGCCGTCGCCCTCAAAGCCTCAGGCAAGCTCATCGACGACGTCCTGGTGGCCACCGTGATGAGCAACCTCGGTCTCAAGATCGCACTGCGCCAAGCAGGCATCACGATCCGCGAAACAGGTGTCGGGGACCGCTACGTCCTTGAGGAGATGCGCGACGGCGGATACAACCTCGGCGGCGAGCAGTCCGGCCACGTGATCTTCGCTGACTACGCCACTACAGGCGACGGCGTCCTCACCGGGCTCCAGATTGCCGCGCAGGTCGCCCTGACCGGCCGGCCGCTCAAGCAGCTCGCCACAGTGATGACCAAGCTCCCGCAGGTACTCATCAACGTCAAGGGCGTTGACCGCACCCGCGTGGGTAGTTCCGACGCGCTGGCGCAGGCCGTGGTCCTGGCCGAAACCGAGCTGGGCGATAACGGACGTGTCCTGCTCCGCCCCTCAGGCACCGAACCTGTAGTGCGGGTAATGGTGGAAGCAGGGGATGAGGCAACAGCCCACTCCATCGCTGAACGCCTGGCCCAGGTTGTCCGCACCGAGCTCGCGCTCGAGCTGGTCACCGACTGATCCACGACACAACCAAGTGTGGCCCGCCTCCGTCAGGAAGCGGGCCACACTTGTCTGCGGTGAAGTTACGGGGTACGGCTCTGCAGCGAGTCGCGGATCTCGGTCAGGAGCGCGATCTGCGGGTCTTCCGCAGCCTCTTCCTTGACGTC
Organism: Pseudarthrobacter sp. NIBRBAC000502772; assembly: GCF_006517235.1. NCBI lineage: Bacteria > Bacillati > Actinomycetota > Actinomycetes > Micrococcales > Micrococcaceae > Pseudarthrobacter > Pseudarthrobacter sp. NIBRBAC000502772. The sequence continues at coordinate 3,878,377 of NZ_CP041188.1, read as the reverse complement.
CTTGTTGATTCCCAGCTTGCGGTTACGGAGCTCGATCATGTGGTTCATGGGAAGTACCACCACGAAGTAGATGGAGGCGGCCACCAGCAGGAAAGAAATGACGGATGAGATGACGGACCCATACATGAAGCCCTCCCACTGCATTTCCGCCATGCCTTTCGCGCTGAAAAGGCGTCCGATGAGGGGTGTGAGGAGACCTTCGACGATTGAGGTGACGACGGCGCTGAATGCGGCGCCCATCACAACGGCTACGGCAAGGTCAACGACATTGCCCTTCATGATGAAATTCTTGAATCCTGTAAGCATAAGAACCAAGTTAGCGCACGGTTGTGAACGGCGGATGACAACGGTGTAATCCTTCTTGGCGTGCCGGGACCTTGGGCACTGTACGCGTCACAGGTACCCCGGCGCCGCTTCCACGCCGAAGTACTCCTCCACAGTGTTGATGCCCCGGGTCGCCATGTCGGTGGCGGCCTCCACGCCGATGTACCGCAGGTGCCACGGCTCATAGTAATAGCCGGTGATCGGGTGGAGCATCCACGGATACCGCACCACAAATCCGAACAGGTGGCCGTTCGCCTTTGCCCACACTGCCGCCGGCTGGTCAGCGAAGCACGGCTGGAAGCCGCACGCCCCGCCGCCGTCGCCGATATCGAACGACCAGCCGGTCTGGTGTTCCGAGTAGCCGGGGCGGGCGCTTGCGGTGTCGGCATCGGCCTGTCCCCGCGCTGCCACATAGCCGTTGTACGTGGCCACCTGCGTGCCGTAGGAGCGGTAACCGCTGGCGAGCGTCATGACCACGCCATCCTGCGCGGCCGCGGCGAACATCGCTTCCGCGGCCGCCGCCGTCGTGCTGTTCAGCAGGGCCGCCTCGCCCGAAACCGCCAGCCGGACGTTGGGCTGGACCAGATCTGCCGGAACGTAGTCCGCTGGCGCCAGCGGACGGTGTTTGTTGACCACCAGCCACGGGCTGGCCGGATCCGTCAGCGAGAACTGGCGGGGCAGCGCTGCCGACGGCGGCACGGGAGCCTGCGGCGGCGGCTCAGCTGCCGCCGTCGTGCTTTCCACTGAAGGGACCGCGCCGGCCGTGGGGGACGCGGAAGTCACCGCAGGGGCGGGGGAGGGCGACGACGGCGCCACCCCGGACCGTGCCTCCGGCGTGCAAGCTGCCAGGACCGTCAGCCCGGCTCCGGCCGCAAGGAAGCGGGCGAAGGAGCGGCGGCTGGCCCCCGAGGGGCAGCCTGCCACGCAGGCGTGGCACACGTGTGTTAAACCTTCCGCAGAAGCATGCGGCGGATGGAGTGGTCCGCGTCTTTGGTCAGCACCAGCTGGGCGCGGCCACGCGTGGGGAGGACGTTTTCCTCCAGGTTGGGCTCGTTGATGCGCTTCCAGATGTCCCGGGCCGTGCTCTCGGCCTCGGTGGGGGAAAGCGTTGCGTAGCGGTGGAAGTAGGACTCCGGCTGCGCGAAGGCGGTGCTCTGGAGCCTGCGGAACCGCTCCACATACCACTCCTCGATGTAGGCGGTCTTGGCGTCCACATAGATGGAGAAGTCGAAGAAATCACTCACGGCCAGGCCCTGCTTGCCGTCGTGGCGCGGGCGGGCCGGGGCCAGCACGTTCAGGCCCTCCACAATCAGCACGTCCGGGCGGCGGACCACCACTTCCTTCTCCGGAACGATGTCGTACGTAACGTGGGAGTACCAGGGCGCCCGGACTTCCTCCGCGCCGCCTTTGACCTCACTCACAAAGCGCAGCAGCGCGCGGCGGTCGTAGGACTCGGGGAAGCCCTTGCGTTCCAGCAGCTGGCGGCGCTTGAGCTCGGCGAGGGGATAGAGGAAGCCGTCGGTGGTGACCAGCTCAACGTTGGGGGTGCCGGGCCAGCGCCGCAGCATCTCCCGGAGCACGCGGGCGATGGTGGACTTGCCCACGGCCACCGAGCCGGCCACGCCAATGACAAACGGGGTGCGCTGGGTCTGCTCACCCAGGAAGGTGGTGGTGGCCGAATGAAGCTGGCCCGCGGCCTCCACATAAAGGTGCAGCAACCGGGACAGGGGCAGGTAGACCTCACGGATCTCCTTCATGTCCAGGGGATCGCCGAGGCCACGCAGACGGACAATGTCCTCTTCGTTAAGGGGCTGCTCCATCTGGGCGGCGAGCCGGGACCAAGTCTGGCGGTCCAGCTCAACGAACGGGGAGACACCCTCACCGTTCGCTTCATTGCGTTGCGAAGTCACTTTAGAGATTCTGCCCCTCGCGCGGCTGAGAGCGAAATGGAGCACCCTAAGTTTAGATCTCAACGCCGCTGCCGATAAGCTGGAGCCCATGTGTGGAATCGTTGGATATGTGGGCCATTCTGCTGGCCGTGTGAATGCCGGTCACAGTGCGTTGGATGTAGTCCTTGAGGGATTGCGCCGTCTGGAGTATCGGGGTTACGACTCTGCAGGTGTCGCGGTGGTCTCCGAGGGGTCCATCGAGTCCCGGAAGAAGTCCGGCAAGCTGAGCAACCTCTTGGCCGAGTTGGAGGAGCGTCCGCTGCCGGAGACGACGACCGGCATCGGCCACACCCGCTGGGCCACGCACGGCGGGCCCACGGACCAGAACGCGCATCCGCACCTGGCCGACGGCGGCAAGCTGGCCCTGATCCACAACGGCATCATCGAAAACTTCGCCGAGCTCAAACGTGAGCTGGTGGCCAAGGGCTACGTGTTCGAGTCTGAGACGGACACCGAGGTCGCGGCCGTGCTGCTGGGCGATATTTTCCGCAACAAGCTCGGTGGTGTTGCGTCCGACGGCGGTCTGACGCTGGCGATGCAGTACGCCTGCCAGCGCCTTGAGGGTGCGTTCACGCTGCTGGCGGTCCACGCTGACCAGCCCGACGTCGTGGTTGCTGCCCGCCGCAACTCACCCCTGGTGGTGGGCCTGGGCGAGGGCGAGAACTTCCTGGGCTCGGACGTGTCCGGGTTCATCGATTACACCCGCCGTGCGGTGGAGCTGGGTCAGGACCAGATTGTCACCATCACCGCTGACACGGTGGAGATCACCGATTTCTATGGCGCCCCGGCCGAGGGCAAGGAATACCACGTTGACTGGGATCCGGAATCGGCGGAAAAGGGCGGTTTCCCGTCCTTCATGGAGAAGGAAATCCATGACCAGCCCGACGCCGTGCTGCAGACCCTGCTGGGCCGCTCGGACGTCAACGGCAGGCTGACCCTGGATGAGCTCCGCATTGACCCGCAGCTGCTGAAGAACGTTGACAAGATCATTGTGCTGGCCTGCGGCACGTCGGCGTATGCCGGGCAGGTGGCCAAGTACGCCATCGAGCACTGGTGCCGGATCGCCACCGAGGTGGAACTCTCCCACGAGTTCCGGTACCGGGACCCGATCGTGGACGAGAACACCCTGATCGTCTCCATCTCCCAGTCCGGGGAGACCATGGATACCCTGATGGCTGTCCGGTACGCCAAGGAACAGGGCGCCAAGACGGTCTCGATCTGCAACACCAACGGCTCCACCATCCCGCGTGAATCCGACGCCGTTCTGTACACGCACGCCGGCCCCGAAATCGCCGTGGCCTCCACCAAGGCGTTCCTGGCCCAGATCACGGCCGCGTACCTGCTGGGCCTGTACCTGGCGCAGCTGCGCGGGAACAAGTTCCAGGGCGAGATCAAGGACATCCTGGCGGACCTGAACAAGATCCCGGCCAAGATCCAGCGAATCCTGGACAACGAGGCGCAAATCAAGGAACTCGGCGTGTCCATGGCCGACGCGAAGTCTGTGCTGTTCCTGGGCCGCCACGTCGGCTTCCCGGTGGCCATGGAAGGTGCGCTGAAGCTCAAGGAGCTCGCGTACATCCACGCCGAGGGCTTCGCCGCCGGTGAACTCAAGCACGGCCCGATCGCGCTGATCGAGGAAGGCCAGCCCGTCTTCGTGGTGGTCCCGTCCCCGCGCGGCCGCGACTCCCTGCACGCCAAGGTGGTCTCGAACATCCAGGAAGTCCGGGCGCGCGGCGCCAAGACCATCGTGATCGCCGAAGAGGGCGACGAAGCAGTCAAGGCCTACGCCGAGCACGTCTTCTACATCCCGGAAACCCCCGTGCTGCTGGCCCCGCTGCTCAGCACCGTCCCGCTGCAGATCTTCGCCCTGGCACTCGCCTCGGCCAAGGGCTACGACGTGGACCAGCCCCGCAACCTCGCCAAGAGCGTCACCGTAGAGTAACCGCGGACCAGCTGGCCAAGAGCCGGTCGGTACCAAGCGAAACGGAAGCCCCGAGCCTTAGGCTCGGGGCGTCCGTTTATTACCCGGCTCGCCCCTCCCTCTTAGGGCAGTCCGTCCACCGGTCCGCGGCTGCGCCCGGCGACGACGTAGACCCCGAATAGCAGGGCGTGTGGACGGGTACCTCGCCAGCTCAACGAGGCAGAAGCGCCACTTCGCTCGACGACGGTAGCTCTCCAGCGACGCCGCACCAGCCCGGGGCGGAGCAGCCCGACGTCGCTGAGGGAGGAATAGGGGATCCATCTCCCTGCATGGCGCTTTGCAAGTTCGGACGCACGAGCTGACGTAACGGTGGCGCGCTGAAAGTGTGGGTTCTCGCCGTGGTCCAGGGGGCCGTGCGGGATGGTGCCGGCGGGCAGGATGAGGATGCCGTTCCGGTTGACCCATATTTGAACTCTCTGGCCGTCACTGGCGGCGTCTCCGGAGACCAGCCGGCACAGGTCGTCGTCCTCGGGAGGTTCCACGATCTGTGCCTGCTGTGTTGTCTGAACCGTGGCGCCTGGGTCGGGCGGGGCGACGCCGTCTCCGGCCGGGGCGCCCGGCTGACCCGCCGGATGCGGGTTATGGGCCCTGCTGTTGGCAGCAGCGACGGCCTGCATAACGGCTGCGCGCAGTCCATCGGCACACAACCGGGGCGCTTCGACGGCGAACACTTCGCGATCGAGCTGGACAACCGAGCGGACACCGACCTGCTCTCCCAACAGGTCCGCCAGATCGTCGTGATCGGGGCGAACGAGCAGACCGACCCCGTCGTCCAGTTCCACCAGCCAGCCGTGTTTGGCGATCTCGGGTTCGTCCTCGGCCTCGACGGAGATCCAGTCCGCCAACTCGGCCGGCCGAACCGGTCCGACCTCCTCCTCCGCGATGCATGGCACGAGGAGTCCCAGGCGCTCGACAACATCAGCGGTGTGAAGAGTACAGTCATGCTTCTTCAGTCGGTGGTGCACCATTCCCGTCCGTCCTCACACGAGCTCGACAGTCCTTGAGCACACGCGAGTCTACGGCACTAGCGTCCGGGCAAGGGGGCCTATGCCGCAGGTTGTGCACGGCAGGCGGTGAGCGTCCCCGTAGAATAGCGCCATGATCGTTGGCATTGGCGTAGACGTTGTAGACATCGAGCGGTTCGGCCGCCAGCTTGAGCGCACCCCGGGGCTCCGGGACCGGCTGTTCGTGCCCGCGGAACGTGAGCTGAACACCCGCTCCCTGGCCGCGCGGTTCGCTGCCAAGGAGGCCGTGGCCAAGGTCCTCGGCGCGCCGGCCGGCATGAACTGGCAGGACTGCTGGATCGGCCTGGACCAGCACGGCCCCACTATCCAGGTCAAAGGCACGGTCCTGGCGGTGGCCGAGTCCAAGGGCGTCAAACGCTGGCACGTCTCCATGAGCCACGACGGCGGCATTGCCACCGCCACGGTCCTGGCCGAAGGCTGAGCCACCTACTGCTCCGCCCAACGACGGACCTGACACCATGATCAGCGCCTATACCGGAACCCAGATCAGGGCGGCAGAACAGCCGTTCCTGGCTGCCGGGATGGGCGATGTCCTGATGCAGCGGGCCTCCCACGGGCTCGCCAACGCCGTGGTCCACGAGCTTCAGGCACGCAGGCGGCGGCTTTACGGCGCCAGCGTGGCCGTCCTCGCAGGCAAGGGCAACAACGGGGGAGACGGCCTCTTCGCCGCCTCGTTCCTGGCCGCCAGGGGGATGCGTACGACGGCGGTGCTCACCGCCGGAACGGCCCATGCCGAGGCGCAGGCTGCCTTTGAGCGCGCCGGGGGGCGCGTACACCTCCTCACCGAATCCAACGCCAGCCAGCTGGCCGCACACGTGGCGGGTGCCGACGTCGTAATTGACGCAATCCTGGGGACGGGCGCCCGCGGCGGCCTTCGCGGAGCTGCAGCCGGCCTGGTGAGCGGCCTTTCGGATCTGCGGCTGCTGGCCGGGGACCCGGGGATTGTGGTTGCCTGCGATATCCCCAGCGGCGTTGATGCCGACACCGGGGAAGCCCATGCTCCGGTCCTGTCCGCGGATGTGACCGTCACTTTCGCCGCGGCCAAGGTGGGGCTCCTGGCGGACCCTGGCGCCGATCACGCCGGCCGCGTCCACGTGGTGCCTATCGGCATCGAAGACGAGCTGCCCTGGCCGGCGCTGCGCAGGTTTGAGCCGGTGGAGCTCGCCCGGCTCCTGCCCCAGCCCGGGAGGCGCTCGCACAAGTATTCCCGCGGCGTCCTGGGCGTCGTGGCCGGATCCGCCGACTATCCCGGCGCCGCCGTGCTGGCCTGCCGGGGTGCGCTGGCTGCCGGCGCGGGGATGGTCCGCTACCTGGGCCCGCCCGAGGTGGCCGACCTGGTGCGGCAGTCGTGCCCGGAGGTTGTGTGCACCACGGGCTCTGTCGGTGAGACGCACGTCCAGGCGTGGCTGGTGGGTTCGGGCATGGGTCCGGGCGATACTGAACAGCTCCGGCACGCCCGTGACGCCGTGGAATCCGGCCTGCCCGTGATCGCCGACGCCGGGGCGCTGCCCGCCCTGCCTGCGGTCCTGGCGCCGCAGGTGATTCTCACGCCGCACGCCGGCGAGCTGGCGGCCCTCCTCCAGCGGCTCGCCTCGTCCCCGGACAGCCCGGACTTTGATCCCGCCCCGGACCGTACCGCCGTCGAGTCCTCCACCCTCGGCGCGGCCCGGCATGCCGCCGTGCTCACCGAGGCCACCGTGCTGCTGAAGGGTGCCACCACCCTGGTCGCGTCGCCCTTCCAGGATTTCTACAGCCAGGCGGACGGCACGGCGTGGCTCGCCACCGCCGGAAGCGGCGACGTCCTGGCCGGGATCATCGGTGCGCTGCTCGCCCAACTGGGGCCCGACGTCGGGCGCTTCCGTGATGCGGGCATCGATCCGGACGAGCGCTGGGCGGCTATTGCCGCCCTCGGGGCCAGCCTCCACGGCCTCGCGGGAGCGGCCGCCTCCGGCGGCGGACCGCTGACTGCGGGCCGGATTGCGGACGCCGTACCAGACGTTTGGCATAAAGTCAGCCTGCTTAGTAAACCTGCGGACCGGAAACGTAATAGTCACACCCACCCGCTACCGTAGGCATAGATTTTGTACCGACAGGGGCGGCTTTGTGTCCACGCACCCGCTGTCGAACAACGATGAGGAGCACGAATGGAAATCTGGCCCGGAACGGCATATCCGCTTGGCGCCACTTTTGACGGGACCGGCACGAACTTCGCTTTGTTCAGCGAACGCGCCGAAAAGATCGAGCTGTGCCTCTTCGATGACGACGGCGTGGAAACCCGGTTCAGGCTCGACGAGGTGGACGGCTACGTCTGGCACGGCTACATCCCGCAGGTCCAGCCCGGCCAGAAATACGGCTACCGCGTCCACGGGCCCTACGACCCGGACTCCGGCAACCGCTTCAACCCCAACAAACTGCTCCTGGACCCGTATGCCAAGGCCGTGCACGGGCAGATGGACTGGGACCCGGCGCTCTTCTCCTACAACCTGGGCGAGCCGGACTCCATCAATAATGAGGACTCCGCGCCGCACATGATGATGGGCGTGGTGATCAACCCGTTCTTCGATTGGGACGGCGACCACAACCTGCGCATTCCGTACCACAAGTCGGTCATTTATGAGGCCCACGTCAAGGGCCTGACCCAGCTCCACCCGGAGATCCCCGAGGAGCAGCGCGGCACTTACGCCGGCGTGGCACACCCGTCCGTCATCGCGCACCTGCAGAAGCTGGGCATCACCGCGATCGAGCTGATGCCGGTGCACCAGTTCGTTAACGAGGGAAACCTGCAGGACAAGGGCCTGAGCAACTACTGGGGCTACAACACCATCGGCTTCTTCGCGCCGCAGAACACCTACAGCTCCACCGGCGACTCCGGCCATCAGGTCCAGGACTTCAAGGCGATGGTCCGCACCTTGCACCGCGCAGGCATCGAAGTGATCCTGGACGTGGTGTACAACCACACCGCCGAAGGCAACCATCTGGGCCCCACCCTGTCCTTCAAGGGCATCGACAACGCCTCCTACTACCGGTTGATGGAGGGCGACGAGAAGCACTACATGGACTACACAGGCACGGGCAACTCGCTCAACGTCCGCCAGCCGCACTCGCTGCAGCTGCTCATGGATTCCTTGCGGTACTGGGTCACCGAAATGCACGTGGACGGCTTCCGCTTCGACCTCGCTTCCACCCTGGCGCGCGAGTTCTACGACGTTGACAAGCTCTCCACCTTTTTCGAGCTCATCCAGCAGGATCCGGTGGTGTCCCAGGTCAAGCTCATCGCCGAGCCCTGGGACGTGGGTCCTGGCGGCTACCAGGTGGGCAACTTCCCGCCGCAATGGACGGAGTGGAACGGCCAGTACCGCGACACGGTCCGGGACTTCTGGCGCGGCGAACCGGCCACACTGGGCGAATTCGCGTCCCGCCTCACCGGCTCCGCCGACTTGTACGAGCACTCGGGCCGTCGGCCCGTGGCCTCCATCAACTTTGTCACCGCCCATGACGGCTTCACGCTTGCCGACCTGGTGTCCTACAACGAGAAGCACAACGACGCCAACGGTGAGGACAACAACGACGGCGAATCCCACAACCGGTCCTGGAACTGCGGGGCTGAAGGCCCCACCGACGATCCCGCCGTCCTCGGGCTGCGCGCCCGCCAACAGCGGAACTTCATCGCCTCGCTGCTCCTGTCCCAGGGTGTGCCCATGCTGCTGCACGGTGACGAAATGGGACGCACCCAGCAGGGCAACAACAACGGCTACTGCCAGGATTCGGAACTGACCTGGGTCAACTGGGAGAACATCGACCAGCCCCTCGTTGAATTCACCGCCGCCGTCAACGCGCTCCGCGCCAAGCACCCCACGTTCCGCCGGAGCAGGTTCTTCGACGGCCGCCCCGTCCGCAGAGGCGAAGGCGAACGGCTGCCGGACATCGTATGGCTTGACGTTGACGGCGACACCATGAAGCCGGAGGACTGGGACAGCGGCTTCGGCCGCTCCGTGGGCGTATTCCTCAACGGCGACGGCATCCGAGGCAAGGACGCCCGAGGCCGCCGGATCACGGACGTGAACTTCCTGCTGTACTTCAACGCCCACGATGACATGGTCAAGTTCACCCTGCCGGCCGACGAGTACGCGCCGGCCTGGGACATCATCATCGACACCGCCGGCCACAATGCGGACACCGAACCGGTCCAGGCCGGTGACGCTCTGCCGGTGGACGCAAAGTCGCTGGTGGTCCTGCGGGCCCACACCGTTCCCGATGTTGAACCGGACCATTCCGTAGCCGCGTCGCTTGCCGCGCTGTCGCAGACCGCCACGAGCGAGACCGAGTCCCTCAGCACACCCATGGTGGCCGAGCCCGGGAAGACCACGAAAGTGGGGCACCGGAAGGGCGGCGCCAAGTGAAGGCTCCGGCGTCCACCTACCGGCTCCAGATCCGCAGCAGCTTCACACTCTTTGATGCGGCTGCGACCGTTCCGTACCTGAAGGCATTGGGTGTTGATTGGGTCTACCTGTCGCCGATCCTGACGGCGGAACATGGGTCCGATCACGGCTATGACGTGACGGATCCGTCGGCGGTGGACCCGGAGCGGGGTGGACCGGAAGGGCTGCTTTCCCTTTCGAGGGCCGCGCGGGAGCACGGCATGGGCGTGCTGGTGGACATCGTCCCCAACCATGTGGGCGTGGCCTCGCCGGCACAGAACCCGTGGTGGTGGTCGCTGCTGCAGGAAGGGCGTGGCTCGCCTTACGCGGAAGCGTTCGACGTCGACTGGGACTTTGGTGCAGGCCGGATCCGGATCCCCGTCCTGGGCAGCGATGACGACCTCGGACTTTTGGAGGTTGCAGATGGCGAGCTCCACTATTACGGCCACCGCTTTCCATTGGCCGCAGGTTCATACTCCGACGGCGACTCTCCGCGGGCTGTGCATGACCGGCAGCACTACGAGCTCGTCTCCTGGCGCCGGGCGGACAGCGAGCTGAACTACCGGCGGTTCTTCGCGGTCAACACCCTGGCGGGCATCCGGGTGGAGGGCCCCTGGGTCTTCGGCCAGGCCCATGCCGAGGTGAAGCGCTGGTTCGACGACGGCCTGGTTGACGGGCTGCGTGTGGACCACCCGGACGGCCTGGCGGATCCTGCCAGGTATCTTCGCTGGCTCAAGGACCTCAGCGGCGGAGCCTACGTCCTGGTCGAAAAAATCTTGGAGCCGGGGGAGGAGCTGCCGGCGGAATTCGCCTGCGAAGGAACCACCGGCTACGACGCCCTGGCAGACCTGGACCGCCTGCTGGTGGACCCGGCCGGCGAGGCTGCGTTGGACGCACTTGATGCACAGCTGCGCTCCGGCGAGCCTGCGGACTATGCGGCCATGATCCTGGGGACCAAGCGTGCCGTGGCGGATGGCATGCTGCGGTCCGAGATCCTGCGGCTGGCACGCCTTGTTCCCGCTTCCGCGAGTCTGTCCGAGGACGTCGCGGCCGATGCCCTGGCGCAGGTCATCGCGGCCTTCCCCGTGTACCGCACCTACCTGCCCACGGGTGAGGACGTGCTGCGCGAGGCCTGCGCGGCGGCGGCCCGCCAGCGCCCTGACCTGTCCAATGTGCTGGACGTGCTGCTGCCCCTGCTGCTGAAGCCCGGGACTGAACTGGGCCGACGTTTCCAGCAGACGTCCGGCATGGTGATGGCCAAGGGCGTGGAGGACACGGCCTTCTACCGCTACACGCGGCTGGGGACACTGACCGAAGTGGGAGCGGACCCGTCCCACTTCTCCCTTGCCCCGGAAGAATTCCACCGGCGGATGGCCGAGCGCCAGGAGTCCCTGCCGTTGTCCATGACCACATTGACCACGCACGACACCAAGCGCAGCGAGGACACCCGGGCACGGATCTCCGTGATCGCCGAGCTGCCGGACGAGTGGGCCGCAACTCTGGACACGCTTCGCGGGCTCGCCCCGGTGCCCGACGGCCCGTTCGAGAACCTGCTGTGGCAGGCCGTCATCGGTGCGTGGCCGGCGTCGCGGGAGCGGCTGCAGGCGTATGCGGAGAAGGCGGCCCGGGAAGCAGCCAACTCCACCACCTGGACGGATCCGGACGAAAAGTTCGAAGCACGGGTTAAGGCAGCGGTGGATGCAGTGTTCGACGACGCCCGGGTCACCACGGCGATCGAGGACTTCGTCGCCAGGACGGATGCCTTTGCCGCTTCCAACTCGCTGTCCCTGAAGCTGCTCCAGCTGACTATGCCAGGGGTCCCCGATGTGTATCAGGGCACCGAATTCCGGGACCGCTCGCTGGCCGACCCGGACAATAGGCGGGCAGTTGACTTCAAGCGCCGCGAAAGCGCCCTTGCCGCACTGGATGCCGGCACAAGTCCGGCGGACTTCCGCGACGAGGCCGCGAAACTGCTTCTGACCTCCCGGGCGCTGCGCCTCCGCCGGGATCGGCCCGAACTCTTCCAGGGCTACCGGCCCGTTCTGGCTTCCCACGCTGCGGCGGACCACCTGGTGGCCTTCGACCGCGGGGCGGACAGCAGCAGAACTGGTGCCTTGACCCTGGCGACGCGGCTTCCGGTCGGACTGGAACGCGCCGGCGGGTGGCGGGATACCGCCGTCGAACTATCCACCGCCATGCGGGACGAACTCACGGGACGAACGCACGGCCCCGGCCCGGTGCCGGTGGCCGGCATCCTCCAGCAATACCCTGTGGCGCTTCTCGCGCCCGTGAACGGAGACAACACATGAGCCTGACGCACCACGGTTCCGGCCGGTTCGATGTCTGGGCCCCGGACGCATCGGCCGTCTCGCTGCTCGCCAACGGGCACCAATACCCCATGAAGCAGTTGGCGGGAGCCCCCGGCGCAGATGGCTGGTGGTCCGCGCCGGACGCGCCGGCGGACGTCGACGTGGATTACGGCTACCTGCTCGACGGCGATACGAACCCGCTGCCGGACCCGCGGTCCCGCCGCCTCCCGGACGGCGTCCACGCGCTGTCCCGCACGTACGATCCAGCCTCCTACGCCTGGCAGGACGCCGGCTGGCAGGGGAAGGAACTGCGCGGCTCGGTCATCTACGAACTCCACGTGGGAACCTTCACGCCCGCGGGAACACTCGATGCAGCCGCGGACAAACTCGGCTACCTCGCGGACCTCGGCATCGATTTTGTGGAGCTGCTGCCGGTCAACGGGTTCAACGGCACCCACAACTGGGGCTACGACGGCGTCCAGTGGTTCGCGGTCCACGAAGGCTACGGCGGTCCTGCGGCCTACCAGCGTTTTGTGGACGCCGCCCACGCCGCCGGGCTGGGAGTCATCCAGGATGTGGTTTACAACCACCTGGGCCCCAGCGGCAACTATCTGTCCAGATTCGGCCCGTACCTCAAGCAGGGCGACGCCAACACGTGGGGCGATGCGGTCAACCTCGACGGTCCGGGGTCCGACGTCGTGCGTGAATACATCCTGGACAATGCGGCTCTCTGGCTGCGCGACTATCACGTGGACGGCCTGCGCCTGGATGCCGTCCACGCGCTGCGCGACGAGCGGGCCGTGCACCTCCTGGAGGAGCTCGGCGCGCTGGGCGATGTCATCTCCGCGGAGACCAGGTTGCCGAAGACCCTCATCGCGGAATCGGACCTGAACAATCCGCGGCTGATCTACCCCCGCGGCGCCAACGGCTACGGCCTCGCCGGGCAGTGGAGCGACGACTTCCACCACGCGGTGCACGTCAACGTCAGCGGCGAGACCGCGGGGTACTACGGCGACTTCGCGTCCCTCGGCGTCCTGGCCAAGGTCCTCAAGGACGGCTTCCTGCACGACGGCAGCTACTCCAGCTTCCGCGGCCGCCATCACGGCCGGCCCATCAACACCTCGCTGGTCCACCCCGCGGCCCTGGTGGTGTGCAGCCAGAACCATGACCAGATCGGCAACCGGGCCATCGGGGACAGGCTGTCCCAGACCCTGCCGTACGGTCCGCTGGCCGTGGCCGCGGTGCTGACGCTGACCTCGCCGTTTACGCCCATGCTGTTTATGGGCGAGGAATTCGGCGCCTCCACCCCGTGGCAGTTTTTCACGTCGCACCCCGAGCCGGAGCTGGGCAAGGCGACGGCGGAGGGCAGGATCCGCGAGTTCGAGCGCATGGGGTGGGATCCCGCCGTCGTCCCCGATCCGCAGGATCCCGAAACGTTCCGGCGCTCCAAGCTCAACTGGGCGGAGGCTGCTGACGGTGACCATGCGCGCCTCCTCTCGCTCTACCGCTCGTTGACCGCGCTGCGGCGCGCTTACCCCGAGCTGGCCGGCCTGGGGTTCGCGGAAACGGACGTGACGTTCGACGACGACGCCGGCTGGCTGCGCTTCCGGCGCGGGTCCGTGGAGGTGGTGCTGAATTTCTCGGCCTCGCCGGTGCGCGTGGACGGTGTGCGGGGCACGGTGCTGCTTTCGACGGACCAGGACACTTTACTGGACGGGGATGCGTTCCTGCTTCCGGCACACAGTGGGGCGGTTCTGACTACTGGGGCAGAAGTAACCTCGAGTTAACGTAGACACTGGAGTTACCCGGGCGTACTATTCGCGTACTGACCAGCCGTGATGGGCGGCTCGGTGGTGTGCGGGCGATGGAGGCCGTCATGGGTGACCCAGCGAATAGCGCGTCGAAGGTTCCGCCCATGCTTGAATTGCGGATCCATGGCATCCGCAACACACCGCCCCATGAGCTCCTCCGATCGGGGAAGCGGTCACTCAAGCCCGACGACGTTGAACAGACCGTGGGCGATGAACTCGCCGGGTTCTACCGGGCGAGGCCCGTGCTGCGGACGAGGGCTGCGGTGCCCGCGGCCAACGGCGGCAGCCCCCGGGTGGTTGAGGCGTATTCCTGGGGCCGGCTGGCGCGCTTCACCGGGGTAGGAATGGCCGGCAAGGTGGCCGACGCTGCGGTCCGGACAGCGTGGTTCCTGCTGATGCCGTTCGGACTGACCAACTCCGCCTACTGGAGCCGCCCAATGCCAGTTCTCAGACTGAGGCAGCCTCAGCCTGAGTCCCAGACGGCGGATGCGCCCACCCCACCAGCCGAGATCCCGCACGTCATTCTTGAGTATGCCGATGCAGTCCCGTCGAACATTCAACGATGGAACGGGGCGGGCCGAATCCGCCTGTTTGCGCTCCTCCTGACTCTGTTTTTTGTCGTCACACTGGCAGTGGTGACCCTGGATCTCATCGCGGTGCAGTGCTTCCCGCCTGACAAGCGGGCCTATCCGGACCGGGTGTGTTCTACGTTGCCGGGCGCTCTCGACGGCTTGGCGGATTGGACCAGAGGCCAGCGGATCGCAGTGTTTGCGCTCGGCCCGCTGCTCGGCTTGGGATTCCTGGCTGTGGTGGCCCATCTGGGCCGAACGGGTTTCCACTCCCGGCCACAGCTTGGCACGGCCGGGGCGGGTGTTTTGCAACAGGAGCGGGCAACTGCCGTCCCCAAACTTCCCGTCCTCATGATCCGGACCCTTTGGAAAGCCCGCGACGATATTCGCCACAACGGCTGGATTCACGTGTGGGCCGCCATCGCCACCATCGCAGCGGTTATCTCGTGGGATGGTGTCTGGACCCGGGTCAACGCGAAGGCGTGCGGGAACTTGGGCTCATTTTTCGCCGGGTGCCTGCCGCAGCTTCCCGGCACGCGCCTGGATCCAGCGGCGTTTGCGTTGATGGCAGTTTGGGTAGCCGCATTACTCGCAATCCTGGCAGCCGTCGTTGAGACAGTCAGGTCCAGTTCCGACAACCCGGAGATATTGTCCACACCGCACGCAAACTGGATTGTTCCCGTGTGTGTCCTGGCTTTGGCAGCTCTGGCCGGTGCGCTGGTGGCATCCGCCCTGCCATGTCCGGAGGGGTACAGTTGCAACCTCGGCGTGGAAGGGCGGTTCTTGGGCCTGGGCACAGCACCCGCGGGACTTATGTTTGCCATGCTGCTCCTCATCGTCGCGTCATTCTGGCCAAAACGCCAGGGCTATACCACGACAGCTCTCGGCTGGGGAGGCCGAGGTGTGGCCGTCTTCTCAACGTTGGCGCTGGGCAGTGCCACCATCCTCAGCTGCGCAATCGTCGGTGGTACGTCTGCCTTACTACAGGGAACACTAGTGCGGCGGGCCGCCACCGATGACGGCATGTGGAGGTTTGGCCCCTTTGCCCACGATGCACTGATGTTGCCTTCGGTTTTTGAACAGTTCAGCGGACTGCTGTTTGTGGTCATCATCGTCACCGCCGGCGTTGTGCTGCTCGCAGTCTTACGGGCAAAAAAGCTGATGACCGCGTGGAATACTCCCAGTCAGGCTACTGACGACCTCCTTGTCGACTCCAATACTGTGCCGCCCCTTCCCGACGCGGAATTGGCCGGGTTGAAGCTCGTGGCGGCACGTCGCTTTGCCTCACTCATGCACAGGGCAGAAGCCGCTGTTTCGCTGCTGGCCACGCTCCTGTTTGCGGGGATATTCGCAGCCCTCCTACTCGGGACGTTCAAAGAGTGGTGGGAGCCGAAAGCCACCTGGCTTTATGGAGTCATCGAAGGTGTCGGAGGACTGGGGCTGACGGCGGCGGGAGCGGCGCTTGGGATCTTGGCTGTGGCCTCCGCGAAGAAGGATGCCAGACCATTGGCCCTGCTGTGGGACATCATGTGCTTCATGCCCAAGGCTGCACATCCGTTCGGACCACCCTGCTATGCCGAACGGGCGGTCCCTGAATTTGCCGCACGGATCGCGGCCTGGGTCGATGGCGACGATGCAGCCAAGCGGGCACCTGGACGAGTGGTGATCTCCGCACACAGCCTCGGGGCAGTCATAGCCGTGAGTGCGCTTTTCCATTTGCGGGCCATGCGGCCGGACTTTCCGTTTCGGCAGGTCGGGCTGATGACATACGGAACCCAGCTTCGAGCGTACTTTGGGCGCTTCTTCCCGGAACTGCTCGGGCCGGCAGTCCTCGCAACGACGGGAGTCTCGCGTACGGGACTAGGCGCGGCAGGCGGCCCCGCCAGCGAAAGGCAACCTGTGGATGGACCGTCGGGACCGGATTATCTTAATCTCTCCGATGTGCTCGGAGCGGGGGACAAGCGGTGGGTGAATCTCTACCGGCGGACGGACTATCTGGGGTTTCCCATCATGTGGCGGGAGCAGGACACATCGGAAATCTACGCGCAGGAGATGGATCCCTTCACCTACCAGTTCCTCGTGGTCAGCCACAGCGACTACCTGCAGGCGCCCCAATACGACGAGGCGATTGCCGCCGTCGTGAGTGGATTGCCTTAGGCCGGACCTCAGCCCCGGGCTTAATAGTTCGATTTTGTGCTGTTATGTGAGACAGGGCTGGCAGGATAGTCAATATGACTTACATCGCTGCGGAGAACCGCTACGACACCATGCCCTACCGCCGCGTCGGACGCAGCGGACTGAAACTCCCGGCCATTTCCCTGGGCCTGTGGCACAATTTCGGCGACGACAAGCCCTTCGAGGTGCAGCGGGCCATCCTGCGCCGCGCCTTCGATCTGGGCGTCACCCACTTCGACCTCGCGAACAACTACGGTCCCCCTTACGGCGCCGCCGAGACCAACTTCGGCCGCCACTTCAAGGACGACTTCAAGCCGTACCGCGACGAACTCATCATCTCCAGCAAGGCCGGCTACGATATGTGGCCGGGCCCGTACGGCAACTTCGGCTCCCGCAAGTACCTGCTGGCCAGCCTGGACCAGTCCCTGGAGCGCATGGGCCTGGATTACGTGGACATCTTCTACAGCCACCGCCCGGACCCGGAAACGCCGATGGAAGAGACCATGGGCGCCCTGGACCACGCAGTCCGCTCGGGCAAGGCCCTGTATGCGGGCATCTCGTCCTACACTCCGGAGCAGACCCTCGAGGCCGCGCGGATCCTGAAGGAACTGGGCACGCCGCTGCTGATCCACCAGCCGAGCTACTCCATGCTGAACCGTTGGACCGAGAACGGCAGCCCCAACCTGTACGAGGCCCTGGAGCAGGTGGGCGCCGGCTGCATCGCCTTCTCGCCGCTGGCCCAGGGAATGCTCACAGGCCGCTACCTCAACGGCGTGCCCGCCGATTCCCGGGCAGCGCAGCACAAGTCACTCGACGAAGCCATGATCACTCCCGAGAACCTGGACCGCGTCCGCGGGCTCCACCGGATCGCCGAGGGCCGGGGCCAGACCCTCGCGCAAATGGCCATCGCCTGGATCCTCCGCGAGCAGGGCAAGGGCTCCTCCGTGACATCCGCACTCGTCGGCGCTTCGAGCGTCCGGCAACTTGAAGACACCCTGTCCGCCATCAACAACCTGGACTTCACCGCAGACGAGGTCAATGCCATCGACGAGTTCGCCGTCGAGTCGGACATCAACCTATGGAAGCAGAAGTAACAACGTAACGCTTCAACTGACGGGGGCCGGGAACAATCCCGGCCCCCGCTTGGTTGGGTAAGATGAAAAGGCGCCGAATGGCGCACTGCCAGCGTGCCGCCGTCGTACTTTCCGGTACTGACTGTCCTGGCGGCTGAAGTTGTCTTCAAAGGAGCTCCGTGTCTGCAAATCCGATTCGTGTTGCCATCGTTGGTGTGGGTAACTGCGCCGCCTCGCTCGTCCAGGGCGTGCAGTATTACCGTGACGCCGATCCCCAGGCCACGATCCCGGGTCTGATGCACGTGGAGTTCGGCAAGTACCACGTCAACGATGTCCAGTTTGTTGCCGCTTTTGATGTTGACGGCAAGAAGGTGGGCGTGGACCTCGCGGACGCCATCCTGGCCAGCGAGAACAACACCATCAAGATCGCTGACGTGCCCCCAACCGGTGTGACCGTCCAGCGCGGCCACACCCTCGACGGGCTCGGCAAGTACTACCTCGAGACCATCGAACAGTCCGCCGAAGAGCCCGTTGACATTGTCGCCGCGCTCCGTGAATCCAAGGCAGACGTTATGGTCTGCTACCTCCCGGTTGGTTCCGAGGATGCAGCACACTTCTACGCGCAGGCTGCCATCGACGCTGGCGTGGCGTTCGTCAACGCCCTCCCCGTGTTCATCGCCGGCACCAAGGAATGGGCCGACAAGTTCACCGCCGCCGGCGTGCCGATCGTGGGCGACGACATCAAGAGCCAGATCGGTGCCACCATCACGCACCGCGTTATGGCCAAGCTCTTCGAAGACCGCGGCGTCACCCTGGACCGCACGTACCAGCTGAACGTCGGCGGCAACATGGACTTCAAGAACATGCTGGAGCGCGACCGCCTCGAGTCCAAGAAGATCTCCAAGACCCAGGCCGTGACCTCCAACGTTGAAGCCGACATTGCACCGCGCAACGTCCACATCGGCCCGTCCGACTACGTCCAGTGGCTCGACGACCGCAAATGGGCCTTCGTCCGCCTTGAGGGCCGCAACTTCGGTGACGCCCCCGTGTCGCTGGAATACAAGCTCGAAGTCTGGGACTCACCCAACTCCGCCGGCGTGATCATCGACGCCATCCGCGCCGCCAAGATCGGCCTGGACCGCGGCATCGGCGGCCCGCTGCTCTCCGCCTCCAGCTACTTCATGAAGTCCCCGCCGGAGCAGTTCAACGACGACCTCGCCCGTGAAAAGGTCGAGGCCTTCATCCGCGGCGACCTCGAGCGCTAAACGCTCTCTCACCTTTGGTGGGTTTTTGCCGGACGCTCTCTCACTTCTTGGTGGGGGAGCGTCCGGCGCATAAAGCCCCTTGTGACGCTCTCTCACCTTTGGGGCGTTTCTGGCGAACGCTCTCTCATCGAGCGTGAAAGCCGGACACGACGGCGGGATCCACCCAGGCGGACCGCAGTTCCCTCTTGATCATACTGACGGCGCGTCCGAATCCATCGGCCAGATCCTCCTTACCAAAAATGAGGACCGTCCAGCCGGCGGCTTCGAAGGCCTTGTCCCGTCGCCGATCGCTGACCTGCTGTTTGGGCATCAGGTGATGGCCGCCGTCGTACTGGATGGCCACGCGCCGATGGCGGTATCCCAGATCCGCCGACGGCGACAGCGGGTCTGCCTCCCGCAGCGTGAGCTGAAGCTGCGGCTCGGGGACCCCGGCGTCGAGCATTGCCAGCCGGAGCAGGGTCTCCGGGCCGGAATCCGCTCCCACGCGCATGAGTTCCAGGGCTTCGCGGGCGCGGACAATTCCCTGGAGGTTCTTGTGCCGACCCGCCAGGGCGCGCAATTCCTCAACGGTGGTGAACGGTACGTCGCGGTTTTCAAACGCCTGCCGGGGCAACCGGATCAACTCGTCACCCAGGCATATGAGATCCTTCAACGGCAGCACGCGGGCCATGTCCAGCCACATGCGCGGCCGCGTGCTGATGCGGATTCCGTCAACCGATTCGACCTCGTCAACAGCTGCGGTCACCGTATGTCCGATCACGCCTTTGCGGCGAACGCTCGGCAGGGACCGCGGCTTGCTCAGATGCAGTTCCGTGGAGTCGGAGAGCCACGGTGGAAGGCACGAACTGCGAAGGCGTGCCGCCGTTACGTGCGAGATCCAGGCCCCCGGAGTGGCTGCCGAGAGCGCGCGGGCGGCAGCCTCAAGTTCGAAATCCCAATCTGTGGGACGGTACAGTCCGCGGCTGACATGCGCGACATCGGGCTGAAGGAGACGATTCCGAGGGACGCCTTCGGCGGTGGCGTCCGTGAGCGTGAACGGGCCGGATGCCAACGTGGCCGGAAGCGCAGTCTGCGTGTGCATACCGGCATTGTTCCTCAGAGTCGCCGGTGTCCGCAGAAGTTATCCACAGGTGAGAGAGCGTTGCCTGGAAAGGCCCCAAAGGTGCGAGAGGGTTCGTTGGAAGGCCACCAAATGTGAGAGAGCGTCCGGGGTGGGGGAGCGGGATGGGTCAGAAGAGGCCGACCGGGTTGCCGTGCGCGTCGACGTCCATGCGCATCGCAGCGGGCTCCTTGGGTAAGCCGGGCATGGTCATGACGGCACCGGTCAGGGCCACGATGAAGCCGGCGCCGGTCTTCGGAATGAGGTCGCGTACGTGGATGGTGAAGCCCTTGGGTGCGCCCAGCTGCGAGGCGTCGTCGGTGAACGAATACTGCGTCTTCGCCATGCACACGGGCATTCCGCCCCAGCCGTTCTTCTCAATGTCGGCCAGCCTCTTGAGTGCCGGCACCGAGAACTCCACGCCGTCGGCCCCGTAGATCTCCTGCACGATCGTCCGGATCTTGTCCTCCACAGACAGGGTCAGCGGATACAGGTGCCGGAAGTCCGACGGCGCCGCCACCGCGGCGGCCACCTTCGCCGCGAGTTCATCGCCGCCGTCGCCCCCTCCGCCCCGGCCCCAGACGTCGGCGACCGCGGCCTGTACGCCTTCCCGGACGCACCAGGCGAGCAGCCACTCCAGCTCTTCGGGCGTATCTGTGGCGAACTTGTTGATGGCCACCACCGGCGCGATGCCGAACTTCTCGATGTTGTGCACGTGCCGTTTCAGGTTCCCGACGCCGGCGGCCAGCGCCTCCACGTTCGGCTCCTTGAGCTGGTCCTTCGGGACGCCGCCGTGCATCTTGAGCGCCCGGACCGTCGCCACCACCACGACGGCGGACGGTGCCACGTCTGCGATGCGCGCCTTGATGTCCATGTACTTCTCGGCGCCGAGGTCCGCGCCGAAGCCGGCTTCCGTGACCACGATGTCGGCCAGCTGCTGCGCTGTCCGGGTGGCGATGAGGGAGTTGCAGCCGTGCGCGATGTTCGCGAACGGGCCGCCGTGGACCACGGCGGGCGTGCCGGCGATGGACTGGACAAGGTTGGGCTTGAGGGCATCCTTGAGCAGCATGGTCAGCGCGCCCTGGACACCCAGATCCGCCACCGTGACCGGCCGGCGGTCGTAGCTGTAGCCCACAGTGATGCGGCCCACGCGGTCGCGCAGATCGTCCAGGTCCGTGGCCAGGCAGAAGACGGCCATGATCTCGGAGGCCGCTGTGATGTCGAAACTGTCCTGGCGGGGCACGCCCTGCGCCGGTCCGCCGAGACCGATGATCACCTCGCGCAGCGAGCGGTCGTTCATGTCCAGGACGCGCTTGAACGTCATGCGCCGCGGATCGATGTTCAGCTCATTCCCCTGAAAAATGTGGTTGTCCACAAGGGCCATGAGCGCGTTGTTGGCCGAAGTGATCGCGTGGAAGTCACCGGTGAAATGCAGGTTGATCTCGTCCATGGGCAGGACCTGGGAATAGCCGCCGCCCGCCGCCCCGCCCTTCATGCCCAGGATGGGGCCCAAAGACGGTTCGCGCAGCGCGATCATGACCTTGTGGCCCGCCCGTGCCAGCGAATCGGCCAGTCCCACCGTGGTGGTGGACTTTCCCTCGCCGGCCGGGGTGGGGGACATGGCCGAGACGAGGACCACTTTCCCTGCCGCCTCCCGAGCAGTCAGCAGTGCTGGATCAACCTTCGCCTTGTACCGCCCGTAGAGTTCCAGCGCGGCGGCGTTGATGCCCGCGGCAGCTGCAATCTCCTCGATGGGCCTCATCGTTGCCTGCCGGGCGATCTCGAGGTCGCTGAGGGTATTCCGTTCAGACATCTTTGTCCTTTGGTTGGGGCCGGGTACTGAAGGCGACGGCGGTTGCCCGCCGCTTACGGTGCCGGGACCGCAGGGGTCAGCCGGCTGGCCAGCTGCTGTTCGACGGCGGCGTGGTACGTTTCGAGCGTGATGGCGGCCGTGCGGTTCCACCCCAGGTTCTCCGCCCGAATGGCCGCGGCCCGCCCCATATCGGCGCGGGTGTCCGGATCGTCGTACATGGCTTCGAGCGCGTCCGCCCAGTCCGAGGCGTGGTGCCCGTCCACCAGCAGCCCGGTCCGGCCATGGCAGATGGCGCGGGACAGCCCGCCCACCCGGGTGCCCACCACGGGGGTTCCGCAGGCTTGGGCCTCGATGGCCACCAGCCCGAACGATTCACTGTAGGAAGGCATCACCACAACATCCGCCGCACGGAACCAGGACGCCAGGTCAGCCGCGCTGACCGGGGGAAGGTGTGTGACGACGTCGTCCATTCCAGACTCAGCGATCAGGTGCCGGAGGTTGAAGTCCTTGTTGCCGCTGAGGGCACCCAGGATGGTGAGCCGGAGATCGATCTCGGGCCGCCGGGCCCGCAGCAGGGCCGCGGCCTTGAGCAGTACCTGAGGGCCCTTCAGCCGCTGGATGCGGCCGGCGAAGACCAGGTGGAATGTCTCCGGCGAAACACCCCGTTCGGCCCGGGACCGCGCCCGGAAGGCGGGAGTGAAGGTGCTGAGGTCCACGCCCGGCGGTGCGACGTCGATCCGGTCGTAATCGGCACCGTAGTGGGACACCAGCTCTCCGGCTTCGGCGGTGGTGTTGGCGATCAGGCGGGCGGCGCCGTCGACGATCCGGTGCTCGCCTTCTTCGCGCCGCCGCGGCTCGGGCTGTTCGCCGGACTCCAGCAGGAGGTTTTTGACCTTGGCCATGGTGTGCATGGTGTGGACCAGCGGCACACCCCAGAGCTCCGAGAGCTCCAGGCCGGCGATCCCGGACACCCAATAGTGCGAATGGATGACGTCGTAGCGGCCGTGCGGCTGGCGCTGGCGGATCTGCTCGATCTCGGCCACCATGTGGTGCAGCAGACCCGGCAGTTCTTCCTTGGGGATCTTCCGCGGCGGCCCCGCCAGCACGTTGTGGACGCACACGCCGGGGTCCGGATGTTCGACGGCGGCCTGGTTGGCTGACGTGGAGCGCGTGAAGATCTCCACCTCTACGCCGGTCTCGGCGAGCGCGGACGCCAGTTCCCGGATGTAGACGTTCATGCCGCCGGCGTCGCCGGAGCCTGGCTGCTCCATCGGGGAGGTGTGGAGGGAGAGTAACGCGACCCTGCGGATCAATGTCATGACTTCTCCTTCCCACCGCTGGCGCGGCGTGGGCCCCGCTGTTGCCCACTCGGTAAAACACTACTCCAGCCGCTCCCGGGCGGCCTCCCGGCGCGTGACCGGCTGCTAACGTGGCGCGTGTGAACGCAGCCACAACACCGCACAGGTCCGCGGAATACTCGATCCGCCCCGCCACGGACGCCGACTGGCCCGGCATGTGGGCTGTCCTGGAGCCAGTGATCCGATCCGGCGAGACGTTCACCTGGGACCGGGACACCACGGAGGCCGACGCCCGGGCCCGCTGGTTCAAGGACGCCCCCGGGCAGGCTTTTGTGGCCGTGACGGCCGACGGCAGCGTGATCGGCACCGGCGAGCTGCACCCCAACCAGGGCGGCGGCGGCAGCCACGTGGCCAACGCCGGCTACATGGTCCACAGCGGCCACGCCGGCAAAGGCGTGGCACGGGCCCTCTGCGCCTACTCCCTGGAGGCGGCCCGGGACGCGGGTTTCCGGGCCATGCAGTTCAACGCCGTGGTGGAAAGCAACGTCCGCGCGGTGGCCGCCTGGCAGGGGATGGGCTTCGAAATCCTCGCCACCATTCCCGAGGCGTTCAACCACCCGACGCTCGGATACGTGGGCCTGCACGTGATGTACCGGAAGCTCTAGCCGCGCCAAAGCTCCAGCAGCGAAGGGAACTCGCGCTCGTAGCCGGCCAGCAGCTTGGCCCCAAGGGCAGGGGAATCCACCAGGGGATGCCGGCCGAAAGCGTCGACGGCGGCCGCCCGGTCACCCTGCGTCGCTGCCTGGACGGTGAGCCGCTCCACCTCCTTGACGCGCTGGAGGAGGGTGAGTTGCTCCGGTCCCGGGGCTGACTGCGGAAGCGGTACCGCGCCGTCGGGCGTTACCGTGCAGGGGACCTCGACGACGGCGTCCGCCGGCAGTCCCGGAATGGCCGGTTCCGGGGTGGTGTTTCCGGGGGCGGTCGCCCCGACAGGACCGGACGGAAGCGTGTTGGGCGTGTTGAGGATGAGCTGGGCGTCCCCGGCCCCCGCCAACGCGCGCATCACCGCCAGGGCGACGCGTTCGTAGCCGCCGCCGGCGAGGTCGTCCTCGTCGCGCTGCTCGCCGTGGGTCCGCGCCTCGGCGAGGTAGCCCTCCTCCCGTGAGCGGCGGGCCGCGTCCCACAGTGTGAAGGCGTCAGCCCCGGCAGAGGCGAGCCGCGGGTACAGCTCCGCCTGCTGGTGGTGGATGGACTCGCCGCGGGTGACGGCCATGGAGCGCATGGCCGCGACGGCGCCGTCCCGCTGGTAGTAGTAATAGAGGTACTCGTTGGGCAGGGCGCCGAGGTCCTTGAGGAACGGCTGCGGGAAGAGCCGGCCTTCCTCGAAGGTGCCGAGGGCCGCCGGGTCCGACAGCAGGCCGGGCAGCAGATCCCGGCCGCCGGACTCCAGCCGGTAGAGCCAGCCCAGGTGGTTCAGCCCGTAGTAGCCCACGCCGTCGAGCCTTCCATCCGGCAGCGGCAGCCCGGCCGCGCGGGCCGCCCGGTGCACCAGCCCGCCCGCGGAATCGCAGATCCCGATGACCCGCCGGCCAAGGACCGGCAGCAGGGCTTCGGTGACCATGCCGGCCGGGTTGGTGAAGTTGATCAGCCAGGCGTCCGGGCAGAACTCCTTCATCTGCCGCGCCAGATGCAGCATCTCGGGGATGGTGCGCAGCGCGTAGGAGATGCCGCCCGGGCCGGTGGTTTCCTGGCCGAGCAGGCCAAGGTCCTGGGCCACGCGTTCGTCGTTGATCCGGCCGGCCGTGCCGCCGGGGCGGATGGCCGCGAACACCAGGTCCGTCCCGGCCAGGGCCGCCGGCAGGGACGTCGTGGTGTGGACGGCGGGGGCCTTGGCACCTGCGTTCGGGCCGGAGGTGGGGCCGCCGGCAGCGCCGCCGTCGGACTCGGGCATGGCGCGCAGCACCGCCCTGATGGCGCTGAGGCGGGCGGGATCGACGTCGAACAGGACCAGTTCGCTGACCAGCCCCGCAAACGCGCCGGACGCCAGAGCCCGGTACACAAGCGGCACGCGGAATCCGCCGCCGCCGGCAATCATAAGCCGCATAGTCAGCAGTCTAGGGCGCCGCCGGGCGCGCCCCTACCGTGGGGCCGCGGCAGGGCGTAGTCTGCCGGACATGGACGCCATCCCGGACCGCCGCTTCGATCCGCTCTCAACCGTTCGCGCACCGTCCGACGGCGGGTTCGACCTGCTGCTGGCCGGCACGGTTTTCCAGGACATCATCTTCACCGGACTGCCGCACGCGCCCGAGCCGGGCACGGAAATCTGGAGCGAAGGCATGGGCAGCTGCCCCGGCGGCGTCGCGAACCAGGCCATCGCCGCGGCGAGGCTGGGACTGCGCACGGGACTCGCAGCCGCCTTCGGCGACGATGGCTACGGCGACTACAACTGGAAAATCCTGGCCGGGCAGGAACACGTGGACCTGAGCCTGTCGCGCCGCATTCCTGGGTGGCATTCCCCGGTCACCGTCTCGCTCAGCGTCCACAACGACCGTTCCCTGGTGACGCATGGCCATCCGGCCCCCGTGACGTCGTCGGAACTGATCGGTTCGCCGCCGCAGGCGCTCGCCGGCATTGCCGCGTTGGACGCTGAGATCGAGCCGTGGGCGGTGGCCGCGCACCAGGCGGGGGTCAAGCTGTTCGGGGATGTGGGCTGGGATCCCAGCGGGGAATGGGCTCCGGTGCGGCTGGAGAACCTGCAGTACTTCCATGCTTTCCTGCCCAACCAGCGTGAGGCCATGGCGTTCACGGGGAAGGACAATCCGTGGTCCGCGCTGTATGCGCTGGCGGACCGCGTGCCCGTGGCCGTGGTGACGCTCGGTGCGCAGGGTGCCATGGCCGTGGACTCGGAAACCGGGGAGGAAGAGTGGGTGCCGTCGTTGCCGGTGGCCGCCTACGATCCCACCGGGGCCGGCGATTGCTTTGACGCGGCCTTCATCGTGGGCAGCCTGGCCGGCTGGCCGCTGGGCAACCGGCTCCGCTTTGCCAACCTCTGCGCCTCCCTGGCCGTGCAGGAGGTGGGCGGATCGCTGGCGGCGCCTGGCTGGGGAGACATCGCCGACTGGTGGAAGCGGGCCAACTCCCGGCCGGAACGCCAGAGCAGCCAGTGGCTTCGCCGCTTCGGTTTCCTGGAAGACATCATCAGCGACGTCCCGCTGGCAGCGCAGCGCCGGGCCACCGCCACCATCGCGCACCTGTCCGACGCCTGACGCCGTAGCGCCCGGGCGCCACGGCGCCGGGTGCCGGAACGCGGCGCGATTATCCCGCCCCGAGCGCCCGCACTAGAATCACTAACGTGACTTATCCCGTAACAACCGGTGACTTCAGCGCGGCCTCAGGACCTGATCCTCTGTACGAGCGGTCCGCCGTTATCGACCTGGACGCCATCCGCCACAACGTGCGGCGGCTGGCAGGCGCGGCCTCACCCGCGAAGGTCATGGCCGTGGTGAAGGCCGACGCCTACGGACACGGCGCGGTGCCGGTGGCCCGGGCCGCCCTCGAAGCCGGCGCATCCTGGCTGGGCGTCGCACATATCTCCGAGGCGCTGGCTCTGCGGGCCGCGGGCATCGACGCCCCCCTGCTGGCCTGGCTGCACACGGCGGAAAGCAACTTCGCCGCAGCCGTGGCTGCCGGCGTCGACATCGGCTGCTCCGGATGGGAACTGGACCGGATTGTGGCCGCCGCGCGTGACCAGGAGCGTCCCGCACGGATCCACCTGAAAGTGGACACGGGCCTGGGCCGGAACGGCGTAGCGCTCGATGCCTGGGACCAGCTGCTGGGCGAAGCCATGGAGTACCAGGACCAGGGCCTCCTGCGCGTGGTGGGCATCTTCTCCCACCTGTCCGTGGCAGATGAACCCGAACGGCCGGAAACCGATGAACAATTGGCGGCCTTCCGCGAGGTGCTGGCTGTGGCCGAGGACGCCGGTGTGGACGCTGAAGTCCGTCACCTGGCCAACACCCCCGCCACGCTGTCCCGCCCCGATACACACTTTGACCTGGTCCGCGTGGGCCTGGGCATCTACGGTCTCTCGCCCTTCGAAGGCCAGACGTCCGCCGAACTGGGCCTCCGGCCCGCGATGACGCTGCGCACCCTGGTGTCCCAATGCAAGCAGGTCCCCGACGGGCAGGGCGTCTCCTACGGCCTGCGCTACCGCACCAGCGGCCCCAGCACCCTGGCGCTGATCCCGCTGGGCTACGCGGACGGTGTGCCGCGCATTGCCACCGGCGGTCCCGTCCGGGTGGCCGGCCGGACCTACCCCGTGGTGGGCCGGATCGCCATGGACCAGATGGTCATCGACCTCGGCAACATCGGCCCCGCCGGCGCAGACCTCGTCGGCGCCGAGGCGGTGCTGTTCGGCAACGGGGACGACGGCGGTCCCACGGCGGACGACTGGGCGGTCGCCGCCGGCACCAACAACTACGAGATCGTGACCCGGATCAGTCCGCGGGTGCCGCGCCGGTTCATTAACGAAAGTCCCGCCGTCGGCCGTTCTGCCGTTGGCAATCCCGACGCCGGCACTCCCGACGCGGGGCAGGCAGCGCCGTGAGCGTGCTCCCGGCAGAGATGCCCGCCTGGGAACAGACGCTGAGAGTCTCGACGGCGGATGAGACGCACTCGCTCGGTGCCGCTTTAGGGGCGGAGCTGCAGGCCGGGGATCTGTTGGTGCTGACCGGCGAGCTGGGTGCCGGGAAAACCACCTTCACGCAGGGGCTCGGCGAAGGGCTGGGCGTGCGCGCGGGAATCATCTCGCCCACGTTTGTCCTGGTCCGCATCCATCCCAACCTGCCCGACGGCCCGCGGCCCGGTGGCCCGGACCTGGTGCACGTGGACGCGTACCGGCTGGGATCGGCGTCGGAAATTGACGACATTGACCTGGAAAACACGCTGGACTCGTCCGTGACCGTGGTGGAATGGGGGCGCGGCCGGGTGGAGCACCTGAGCGAGAGCCGGCTGGAAGTGGACCTGCACCGGGCAATCGGGCTGGACGCCATAGGCGCCGCGGAACCAATGCCCGGCCACACCGAAATCCTCGACTTCGACACCGAGGACTTTGACGAACCCCGCACCATCGTGCTGCGCGGGTTTGGTCCCCGCTGGAGCACCAAGCCTGTCCTCGGCGGCGCCTTCGAAGGGACACCCTGATGCTTATTCTCGCCATCGACACCTCCGCCGTGGCCAGTGCGGCACTCGTCTCGGACGACGCCCTCGAAGGCGTGGTGGCCAGCTTCTCCACCGAGGACACGCGCAGCCACGCCGAAGTGCTTGCACCCGGCATCGAGGACCTGCTGGCCTCTGCGGGCGTCGCCGGCCCGGACATTGACGCGATCGTGACAGGCGTGGGCCCCGGCCCGTTCACCGGCCTGCGCTCGGGGATCGCAACCGCCCGGACACTGGCCTTCGTCTGGGACAAACCGCTGTACGGGCTGATGAGCCTGGACGCCGTGGCATTGGAAGTGGCTGAGTCCACCGACGCCGCGGCCGAATTCCTGGTGGTCACGGATGCCCGGCGCAAAGAGGTCTACTGGGCGCGGTACAGCCTCGCCGACGGCCAGTTGCCGCAGCTCGAGGACGGCCCGCACGTCAGCTTCGCGGCCGACCTGCCGGACCTCCCGGCCTACGGCGCCGGCGCCGGACTCTACAGTGACGTGCTGCGCGCAGACCCGGACTTCAGCAACGAACAGCCGGACGCCCTCTACCTCGGACAGTTCGCCTTGGCCCGGCTGGCAGCGGGCGGGCAGCTGCTCGACTCCACACCCCTGTACCTCCGGGAATCGGATGCCCAGGTCCCCGGCCCACGGAAGCGGGCCCTGTGAGCATGCCGACCAGCGCTGACGGAGTGGTTTTCCGGGACATGACCCTGGAGGACGTGCCCGCCGTGGACGCCCTCGAACAGCGGCTGTTCCCTGCGGACGCGTGGCCGCTGCACATGTTCCTGTCCGAACTGTCCCAGCCGGAAACGCGCCGTTACCTGGTGGCGGAAAGCGGCGGGGAGATAGTGGGCTACGCCGGCCTGATGTGCATCGAGCCCATCGCGGATGTCCAGACCATCGCCGTCGTGCCTGAATTCGAAGGCCGGGGCATCGGCTCTACGCTGCTGACCAGGCTGATCACGGAAGCCGGGCTCCGCGGGGCGGCGGACGTGCTCCTGGAGGTCCGCGCGGACAACCCCCGGGCGCAGCAGCTGTACGTGCGGTTCGGCTTCGAACAGATCCACGTCCGCCGCGGGTACTACCGCGACGGCGTTGACGCCCTCATCATGCGGCTGCAGCTGGTCCCCGAAGCCACTGCCGATGCCGCACCAGCCCACACACCAGCCCCCGATCCCACAACAGAAGCAGGCAAGGCATGAACCGCTCGCAGCCCCTGGTGCTGGGCATCGAATCCTCCTGCGACGAAACCGGCGTCGGCATCGTCCGCGGCACTACGCTGCTCACCAACACCGTGTCCTCCTCGATGGACGAGCACGTCCGCTTCGGCGGCGTGATCCCCGAGATCGCCTCCCGCGCACACCTTGATGCGTTTGTGCCCACCCTGCGCCAGGCCCTGGCCGACGCCGATGTGACGCTGGAGGACGTGGACGCCATCGCCGTCACGTCCGGGCCGGGGCTCGCAGGAGCACTGATGGTGGGGGTCTGCGCCGCGAAGGCCCTCGCCGTGGCCACCGGTAAACCGCTGTATGCCATCAACCACCTGGTGGCGCACGTCGGCGTCGGGCTGCTGGATGGGAAGTCCGACGGCGGAGCTGCCGCCGGCTCTGGTGCCGCCGGCCCTGGTGCCAGCGGCACCGCCGGCCGTCCCGCCAGCCTTGCGGTTGGGCTCGGCCACGAAGGCCGTCTCCCCGAGAACCTGGGCGCCCTGCTGGTCTCCGGTGGGCATACCGAAATCCTGAAGATCAACAGCATCACCAGCGACGTCCAGCTCCTCGGCTCCACCATCGACGACGCTGCGGGCGAGGCCTACGACAAGGTGGCCCGCATCCTGGGCCTTGGCTACCCGGGCGGCCCGGCCATCGACAGGCTGGCCCGCACCGGCAACGCCAAAGCCATCCGCTTCCCGCGCGGCCTCAGCCAGCCCAAGTACATGGGTACCGCCGAGGAGCCTGGAAAGCACCGCTACGACTGGTCCTTCAGCGGCCTGAAGACGGCAGTGGCGCGGTGCGTCGAGCAGTTCGAGGCCCGCGGCGAAGACGTGCCGGTGGCCGACATCGCCGCAGCTTTCCAGGAAGCAGTGGTGGATGTGATCACGTCCAAGGCCGTCCTGGCCTGCCGGGAGCATGGCATCAAAGACGTTCTTTTGGGTGGGGGCGTGGCGGCCA
The DNA here is from genome assembly GCF_006517235.1 of Pseudarthrobacter sp. NIBRBAC000502772. Taxonomy (NCBI): domain Bacteria; kingdom Bacillati; phylum Actinomycetota; class Actinomycetes; order Micrococcales; family Micrococcaceae; genus Pseudarthrobacter; species Pseudarthrobacter sp. NIBRBAC000502772. The sequence goes on along the minus strand of NZ_CP041188.1, from coordinate 3,847,893 downwards.
ACTCCCGGCTGCGCGAACTCACCGGCCAGCGTTGTGCGTCCGCCGGAATCAGACTCCACGTGCCGCCGCTTGACCTGTGCACGGACAACGGCGCCATGGTGGCGGCCCTCGGTGCGCAGCTGGTGATGGCCGGGATCGGGCCCAGCGGCATCCGCTTCGCCCCGGATTCCTCGATGCCGGTCACCGAGGTTTCACTCCCCGCCTAACGCGACTGCCGAAAACCAACTTGCTCTACCAGTTGTGGTCCCCAAACCGCCGGTTTAGGGACCACAACTGATAGAGCAACGGGTGGGATTTAGCCCGTCGGCCCGTTCCGCATCTGCTTGACCAGGTCCAGCACCACGGCCTGCAGGTCGCCGCCGTGTTCGGCAGCGACGCGGCGCTGCCGCTGGTACCCGGCGCCGCGGCGGATGATCTTCTCGACGTCGGCCAGTTCGTCGGGGCAGCCGAGCTTCGCGGCCACCGGCTCAAGCCGGTTCAGGGTCTCCAGGAGGTGGTCGGTGACCAGCTGTTCGTTGCCGGCGGCGTCGAGGATGATGATGGCCTCCATGCCGTAGCGGGCGGCACGCCACTTGTTCTCCTGGATGTGCCACGGCGGCATGGTGGGGATGGTGCCGCCGTTGTCCAGGGTGGTGGAGAATTCATCCACCAGGCACTGGGTGAGCGCGGCAATCGCGCCCACCTCCTCCAGGGTGGCCAGGCCGTCGCAGATGCGCATTTCGATGGTGCCGAGGTTGGGAACGGGCCGGATGTCCCAGCGGATCTCGGAGAGGGTGTCGATCACACCGGTGGTGAACATGTCCTGGACGTAGGACTCGTATTCGTCCCAGGACCGGAACTGGAAGGGCAGGCCTGCCGTCGGCAGCTGCTGGAACATCAGGGCCCGGTGCGATGCGTAGCCGGTGTCCTCGCCGCCCCAGAACGGGCTCGACGCGGAGAGCGCCTGGAAATGCGGGAAATAGTTGACCAGGCCGTCCAGCACGGGGAGTGCCTTTTCGCGCCGGTCCAGGCCCACGTGGACGTGCACGCCGTAGATGACCATCTGCCGGCCCCACCACTGGGTGCGGTCGATCAGCTTGGCATACCGGGCCTTGTCCGTCACGGGCTGCAGCTGCGGCGGGCTGAACGGGTGGCTGCCGGCGCAGAAAACCTCCACGCCCATGGGATCGGTGATTTCGCGCACCGCGGCCAGGGACCGGCTGAGGTCTTCCTTGGCTTCGGCGGCAGTCTCGCAGATGCCGGTGACCAGCTCCACGGTGTTGAGCAGGAGTTCCTGCTTGATGTGCGGGTGTTCGTCGTCTTCGTTGAGTTCGGGGTGCTTGGCAACCACGCCGCTGAGTACTTCGTTGGCCACTGATGCCAGTTCGCCGGTCTGGCCGTCCACCAGGGCCAGCTCCCATTCCACACCAAGAGTTGATTGCTTCGATGAAGCGAAATCAATCTTCATGCGTTCCCCTAACTGTTCAGATATCCCTGGGCACGCGCCGCATTCAAGTCTAATGCAGGGGTAGCATCGTCTTGATGGCCTTGTTCCTTTGGACCCGTGACAGTATTCACAAAACCACCCTCCTCATTGCGGCCGCTGCCGTGGCCGCACTGACTGCCTGCACGGCAGTTCCCGCCACCGCCCCCGAGACCTCCGGCCCTGCGCCCGCCTCAACCCCGGAATCAGAGCGGCCGACGACGGCACCTCTGTCCGCTTCTCCCTCACCTGACCCCGGGCTGCTGCCGCTGGGCTGGGGCCCCGAGCAGCGGGACCAGGATGTCGCCGCGGCCGCCGTGGCCGCGATGTCGGTCGAGGAGAAGGCCGGCCAGGTGCTGATGCCCGTGTACGCCGGCACGGACGCCGAAGCCCAGGCCTCCACCATTGAGCGCCTCCACCTGGCCGGGTCCATCATCATGGGCGACAACATCCCGCTCGACGCGCGCGGTCAGGCGGATCCGGCTGCCATGACTGCTGTCAACGCCCGGCTGGCCAAGGCCGCCAAGGCCGACGGCAGGCCCTGGCCCGGGCTCATCGGCGTGGACCAGGAGGGCGGGATCGTGGCACGACTGGGTGCGCCCCTGACCGAATGGCCAACGGCCCTGAGCTACGGGGCCGCCGGCAATGCGCCACTCGCCAAGGACGCCGGCCGCGCCCTGGCCGCGGAGATCGCGTCGCTGGGCTTCACCGTGGACTTCGCCCCCGATGCGGACGTGACCATCGGCCCGGCAGATCCCACCATCGGTGCCCGGTCAATGTCCGGCAACCCGGACGCAGCAGGAGCACTGGCGGTGGCGTTTTCCCAGGGCATGCAGGAGGCCGGCGTCCTTCCCGCCGTCAAGCATTTCCCCGGCCACGGCTCCGTCACCGTTGACTCGCACCAGGACCTCCCGGTGCAGCCCGCGGGCATCGCGGAACTCGAAGCCCGGGACTGGAAGCCGTTCCGGGCGGCCATCGCCACGGGTATGCCCATGGTCATGACCGGGCACATCGCCGTACCGGCCCTGGAACCCGGCGTCCCGGCGTCGTTGTCCGGCCCCACCTATGCTGCGCTGCGCGGCATGGGCTTCAAGGGTGTGGCGGTGACCGATGCCCTCAACATGGGCGCAGTCCAGCAGCAATACCCGGGCGGCTCCGCAGCAACGGCGGCGCTCGCCGCGGGCGCGGACCTGCTCCTGATGCCCACGGACGTGGGGCAGGCCCACGCAGCCATCGTTAGCGCTGTCGCGGCCGGAACACTGCCGGCGGCCCGCCTGGACGAAGCAGCTGTCCGCGTGGCCACCATGATGACCTGGCGCGGCCGCGTCACGTCGCCGCCTGCCGGGTCGGCCCCCGCCAGCGCAGCCCCCGGCAGCGGCGCCGACATCTCGGCGCGGGTCTCCGCGGCCGCCGTTACGGTGCTGTCCGGACACTGCGGCGCGCCAATCGTTGAGGGAAGCATCCGGATTGCGGGCGGATCAGCGCAGGACCGGGCGCGGTTTGAGGCTGCCGCAGCGAAGGCAGGGCTCGGCACCGGGGCGGGCCCCCTGGTCAGCCTCATCGGTTACGCCGGTCGGCCGGTTGGGGGCGACATCGCCGTGGCACTGGATGCGCCGTGGCCGCTGCAGGATTCCACTGCCCCGGTGAAGATTGCGCTCTACGGCCGCACGCCTGGCGCTTTTGACGCCCTCGTTGCCGTGCTGGCAGGCAAGGCGACTGCCCCGGGGAAGCTGCCCGCCGCCGTCGGAAGCTATCCGGCAGGCACCGGCTGCCCGTAACTTGGCCCGCAACACATCGCCGAATCGGTCAACGGCGCTTTAATAGACAGGTGCCCATTCTGAATAAAGACATGACCCTGTGTATTTCGCTGTCGGCCCGGCCCAGCAACAACGGGACGCGGTTCCACAACCACCTCTACGACCAGTTGGACTTGAACTGGATCTACAAGGCCTTCGCCCCCACCGACCTGGCCCAGGCGATCGCCGGCGTTAGGGGCCTTGGAATCCGCGGCTGCGCTGTGTCCATGCCGTACAAGGAGGACGTGATGGCCCTCGTGGATGAGCTGGATCCTTCCGCCAAGGCCATCGATTCGGTCAACACGATCGTGAACACCGACGGGCATCTCAAGGCCTACAACACGGACTACACCGCGATCGAACAGCTGCTCAAAAGCAACGCCGTGCCCACGGACTACTCGGTGCTGGTCCAGGGCGCCGGCGGCATGGCCAAGGCCACCGTCGCGGCCCTGCGGGACGCCGGCTTCACGGACGTCACCGTCATCGCCCGGAACGAAGAAACCGGCCGGGCGCTCGCAGAGCAGTACGGGTTCCAGTGGCGGGCAACGCTCGACGGCGGGACCGCGGACCTGATCATCAACGTCACCCCCATCGGTATGGCTGGCGGCCCGGAAGTGGACTCGCTGTCCTTCCCGGAAGATGCCATCGCGGCAGCCAAAGTGGTGTTCGACGTCGTGGCGCTCCCTGCGGAGACGCCGCTGATCAAGGCGGCCCGCGCCGCCGGGAAACAGGTGATCACGGGCGCCGAGGTGGCCACCATCCAGGCGCTCGAGCAGTTTGTGCTCTACACCGGTGTCCGGCCCACCGACGAGCAGGTCCGGGCCGCCGAGGACTTCATGCGCGCCCAGTAAGGCCGGGTCTCAGGACGGTTCGCTGCCTCAGGCAGGTTCCACCGAGATGGCCACCCGGTCTTCCCCAATGCGGGTCAGGACCAGGGTGGCTGTTTTTTGTCCTGTCTTCTTCCCGGCCACCTTGCTTCCGGCGAACAGCTGCTTGCGCAGTTCCTCCGGGGTTACCGACGTGCCGCGCTTTTTGATGTCCAGTACCGTGATGGCGTTCTCCTTCACCCAGGCCTTGAGCGCCTTGACGTTGTACGGCATCACTTCCAGGACCTTGTAGGAGCGTGCGAACGGCGTGTCCACCAGCTCCGGGGCGCAGATGTAGGCGATGTGCTCGTCCAGCAGGTGCCCGCCCAGTTGAAGCGCGACGTCCGCCACCAGGCCGGCGCGGATCACCGCTCCATCGGGCTCATACAGGTAGCCCGCTGCCGGACCCACCGGCGCGGCGGGACCGCCGTCGAAATCTTCGGCGCTGGTCAGCTCGGCGGCTCCCTGCGGGCCGAGCAGCAGCGCCGCGCGGCGGATTCCGGGCCGGCGCACGGAGTTGAACCACAGGGCCACCTCGGTGACGTCGCCGCCCACCGATACCCACTGCGCCTCGCAGCCGGCGGGAACTGACTCGTGCGGCATGCCGGGGCCCATTTTGACGCCAACGGCGCGCCCGGTGGCGGCGAGCGATTCCACAAAGGACAGCGGCGGCGAAAAGGCCTCAGGATCCCAGATCCTCTTGGTACCCGAGGTGGAGGTGACCCGGCGTGCGGGATCCAGCCAGACGCCGTCGACCCCGTCCAACGGGACGGTGGTGGCGTCAGAGTGCACCACGGTGGCGTTGGGGAAGGGGATCAGGTTGACCGTGGCGCAGGCGGCGGTGGTTTCGTCCATTTCCACGGCCGTGACCGTGATGTCCATCGATGCCAGGGCCAGGGAGTCCGCGGCAAGGCCGCAGCCGAGGTCGGCCACGTGGCGGACACCGGCCTGCGCAAAGCGCTCGGCATGCCGGGCGGCAACCGTGAGACGCGTGGCCTGTTCCAGCCCGGCCTGCGTGAAGAGCATGCTCCGGGCGAACTCGCCGAACTTCAGCTCGGCTTTAGTGCGCAGCCGGGACTGGGTGAGGACGGCGGAGACCAGTGCGGGGGAGTGCCCGGCCTTGCGGAGAGCCGCGTTGAGCTCGAAGGACTTGTCCTCGCGGTACGGGCCCAGGGACGCCAGGAGCTCCCAGCCTTCGCTCGTGAGCAGTGGGGCGATCTGGTCCTGCGGTGCTTGAGCCATGGGTTCAAGCCTAGTGGAGGTAGCCCGGCGGCCAGTTCCCGCTAGGGTTGAAGGCATGGAAGACAGCGCAGGCACCCAGCCGTCCGGACTACCCCAAGCAAGCAAGCCGGACCTGGTGAAGTTTGCCCGCCCCGCGCTGATTGCAGGATCCGCGGTGGCCGTGGTCTGCGTCGCGCTGCTGGTAATCATCCTCTTCCTGGACACGTTCAACGCCACGGTCTACTCCGTGGGCGGCAAAAACATCCAGGACGCCACGGACGAGGCACAGGAGATCCGCAGCCTCTACGCCGGGGCGCGCATAGGCGGCATCATCCTGCTGGTGGTCTCGCTGTTGGCTGCCGTGGGCGGCGCCGTGGTGCTGTACCTGCGGCGGGGCACCGTTGAGGAAGGGGACGACGGCGACGAGGACGTCGATCTCGAGGACCTCACCGGCCGGTAACAGCTGTTCGCCGGCGACATAATTCTGGCACTCGCCTTGACCGAGTGCTAACCAATACATAGAGTCATCATTAGCACTCTCCCTAGGAGGGTGCTAACACATGAAGAGCTGCCAGCCAGGCTGCTGCCGGCACCGCGACGACGGTTTGCCAGCCACGGCGAAGCAGCTCAACTGTCCATGAATTTGCTGACGTAGAAGGAGAGGTCCGAGTGTCGGTCTCTATTAAGCCTCTTGAGGATCGTATTGTTGTCCGCCCGCTCGAAGCCGAGCAGACCACGGCTTCCGGCCTGGTTATCCCGGACTCCGCACAGGAGAAGCCGCAGGAAGGCGAAGTTGTTGCAGTAGGCCCCGGCCGCTTTGACGATAACGGCAACCGCGTTCCGATCGATGTTGCCGTTGGCGACGTTGTTATCTACTCCAAGTACGGCGGAACTGAAGTCAAGACCGGTGGCACCGAGTACCTCGTGCTCTCCGCCCGCGACGTTCTGGCGATCGTCGTAAAGTAACTCTTTGGATCCCCGTGCTGCTGTTCCGTCCCTGACTGAACAACAGTGCGGGGTTCTGTCTTTGAAAGGACAAAACCATGGCAAAGCAGCTTGCGTTTAACGACGCTGCACGCCGGTCGCTTGAAGCCGGCATCGATAAGCTCGCCAACACTGTCAAGGTGACGCTCGGCCCCCGCGGCCGCAACGTTGTCCTCGACAAAAAGTGGGGGGCACCCACCATCACCAATGACGGCGTCACCATCGCCCGCGAAATTGAGCTTGATGACCCCTACGAGAACCTTGGCGCGCAGCTGGCCAAGGAAGTAGCCACGAAGACCAACGATGTTGCCGGCGACGGCACCACCACGGCCACCGTGCTCGCCCAGGCCCTGGTCAAGGAAGGCCTGCGCAACGTTGCGGCTGGCGCCGCTCCGGGCCAGATCAAGCGTGGCATCGAGGTTTCGGTAGAAGCCATTGCAGCCCGCCTGCTCGAGAACGCACGCCCGGTTGAAGGCACGCAGGTTGCCAGCGTGGCAGCAATCTCGGCCCAGAGTGACGAAATCGGCGAGCTCCTCGCCGAGGCATTCGGCAAGGTCGGCAAGGATGGTGTGATCACCATCGAGGAGTCCTCCACCACGCAGACCGAGCTGGTCCTCACCGAAGGCATGCAGTTCGACAAGGGCTACCTGTCCCCGTACTTCGTGACCGACTCCGAACGCCAGGAAGCCGTCCTCGAAGACGCCCTTATCCTGATCAACCAGGGCAAGATCTCCTCCGTGCAGGACTTCCTGCCGCTGCTGGAGAAGGCGCTGCAGAGCTCCAAGCCGCTCTTCATCATTGCCGAAGACGTTGAGGGCGAGGCCCTGTCCACACTGATCGTCAACCGCATCCGCGGCACGCTGAACGTTGTTGCCGTCAAGGCTCCGGGCTTCGGCGACCGCCGCAAGGCCATGCTGCAGGACATCGCCACCCTCACCGGTGCGCAGGTCATCTCCGCGGAACTGGGCCTCAGCCTGGATTCGGTTGGCCTTGAGGTGCTGGGTACCGCCCGCCGCATCACGGTCACCAAGGACAACACCACCATCGTTGACGGCGCCGGTTCCGCAGAAGACGTCGCAGCCCGGGTTTCCCAGCTGCGCGCCGAGCTGACCCGCACCGACTCCGACTGGGACCGCGAAAAGCTCCAGGAGCGCCTGGCCAAGCTGGCCGGCGGCATCGGTGTCATCAAGGTCGGCGCAGCCACCGAAGTTGAGCTGAAGGAAAAGAAGCACCGCATCGAAGATGCAGTGTCCTCCACCCGCGCCGCCCTCGAAGAGGGCATCGTGGCCGGTGGCGGTTCCGCGCTGATCCACGCACTGAAGGCCCTCGACGAGGACCCTGCAGTCAAGGCACTCGAAGGCGACGCCGCCGCTGCCGTGGGCATCGTCCGCCGCGCGCTGGTCCAGCCGCTTCGCTGGATCGCCCAGAACGCCGGATTCGACGGCTACGTTGTCACCGCCAAGGTTGCCGAGCTCGAAACCAACAACGGCTTCAACGCCAAGACGGGCGAGTACGAGGACCTGATCGCCGCCGGTGTCATCGACCCGGTCAAGGTCACCCGTGCAGCCCTGCGCAACGCGGCATCCATCGCTGCGCTGGTTCTCACCACCGAGACCCTCGTAGTGGAGAAGCCCGCAAACGAAGACGAGCACGCCGGCCACAGCCACTAGGCTGCAGTCTCTGCACAAAGAACCGGTCCAGCTTCGGCTGGGCCGGTTTTTGTGCTTTTCGGCCAGCTCGTGCCGTTCCCGCCCTACGCGCCAGGCATGTCCTGCGTTTCAACACCGCCCGCACGCTCGTAGACCAGCGACACCGCCCCCTTCGGGAAGGTGCGCGCCGGCTCGGTGAGGCGGAAGGAGGCGGGGATAGTCCCGGCGTCGAAGAGGCGCTTGCCTTGCCCGAGGGTGATCGGATAGAGCCAGAGGTGGAGGCGGTCGATCACGTCTGCCGCGAGTAATGAACGGATGAGGACGCCGCTGCCGAACATGTGTACCTGGTCGTACTCCTGGCGGAGCCGCCCCGCGGCCGCGGCATCCGGCAGCACCGTGGTGCCCGCCCAGCTCGGAGCGGTCAGTGTGCTGGAGACAACGAACTTGGGCGCCCGGTTGAGCGTGCCGCCGATGTCGTCGGACTGGTGGGGCCAGTAGGCCGCGAAGATGTCATAGGTCTTCCGGCCGAGGAGCAGGGCGTCGATGCGGCCGACCTCGGCGCCAATGGCCGCGTCGGCTTCGTCGTCGGACACCGGCATCTGCCAGCCACCGAAGGCGAAACTGCCCTCGGTGTCCTCCTTGCTACCGCCGGGCGCCTGGTAGACGCCGTCGAGAGTGATGAACAGGTTCGCGACGATGATGCCCACGCGTCCATTCTGGAACGGCGTCCCGGTGCTGTCCAGCGTTCTTCACTGTCCGGCGTCGGCGGGCGTGGCAGACTGATGCCATGCTGCTAGACGAGCTCGTGAAAACCACGGATGCCGTCGCGTCGACCCGCTCCCGACTCGCGAAGATCGACGCACTGGCCGATCTGCTGCGCCGGCTCGAGCCCGTGGACATCGCGGCGGCCGTCGGCCTGCTCATCGCCAGGCCGCGACAGGGCCGTGTTGGGATCGGCTGGCGCGGCATGACAGCAGCCATGGGGAAGCCGGCCGCCGAACCGAACCTGACTGTCGCCGACCTCGACGCTGCGTTGGATCGGCTGCTCGTCACCGCAGGCGCAGGATCAGCCGCGGAGCGCGCCGCGACCCTCCGGTTGCTCACGGCGGCAGCCACCGAGCGCGAGCAGGCTTTCATCGCCGGCGTGCTGCTCGGTGAACTGCGTACCGGTGCGCTTGAGGGGGTGCTGACGGATGCCGTTGCCCGCGCCGCCGATCGGCCCGTCGACGCCGTACGCCGCGCGGCGATGCTCTCCGGCGATCTCGGCGGGACCGCCCTGCTTGCGATCACGGGAACGGCGGCCGAGCTTGACGCTGTCGGCCTCGTCATCGGCCGTCCCGTGCAGCCCATGCTCGCCGCGACCGCGGCCAGTGCCAGCGCGGCGCTGGAGGCCACGGGGGAGGCATCCGTGGAATACAAGCTCGACGGCGCGCGCATCCAGGTGCACCGCGTCGGCAACGATGTGCGCATCTACACCCGCACCCTGGCCGAGGTGACCCACCGGCTGCCCGAGGTGGTGCAAGTTGTGCGAGGGCTGCCGGTGCGCGATGTAATCCTCGACGGCGAGACCCTCGCCCTCGACGAGGACGGCGGGCCGAGACCGTTCCAGGAGACCATGTCGCGGTTTGGGGCGGATGCGGCGCGCGCTACCGTGCTGCATCCGTGGTTCTTCGACGTGCTGCACATCGACGGGCGCGACCTGCTCGACGAACCGCTGGCGACGCGCATCGGCGTGCTCGAGCGGATCGCCCCCGAGTACCGGATACCGGGAGAGATCACGGCGGATGCGGCCGTTGCTGAGCGGGTCTCGCGCGATGCGCTGGCCGCGGGCCATGAGGGTGTGGTGGTGAAGGCGGTCGGATCGGCCTACGTGGCCGGCCGGCGTGGTTCCAACTGGATCAAGGTAAAGCCGGTGCTCACCTACGACCTGGTGGTGCTCGCGTGCGAGTGGGGGTCAGGACGGCGGACCGGGTTCCTGTCGAACCTGCACCTGGGAGCCCTCGACCCGGCCGGCGAGTTCGGCGAACCCGGCGGCTACGTGATGGTGGGCAAGACTTTCAAAGGCATTACCGATGTGCTGCTGCGCTGGCAGACCGAGAGGTTTCAGGAGCTGGAGGTGCGGAGAACGGCGGGCACCGTCTGGGTCGAGCCCGTCACCGTTGTGGAGATCGCGATCGACGGCGTGCAGCAGTCCTCGCGCTATCCCGGCGGAATCGCCCTTCGGTTCGCACGCGTCAAGCGCTACCGCGACGACAAGACGGCGGCGGAGGCAGACACCATTCAGACGCTGCGCGCGCTGCTGCGTCCGTAGCCGGAGGACGAGGAATCCTTCCGGCCGGCCGCATTCGACGCGCCGGAGGTTACACCGGGATCAGGGCCGCGAGGCACCTGCCGCCCTCCCTGTTGTGCCGGGAATGCCGCGGGCGTACCGTGGCGCTTAATACGAACCCGTCCGGTGGTTGTCAGGGGCCAGGCAGGCCGGCCGCGGGCGGACTGGATCCGGAAGGAGGCCAGATGTCGGCTGGGACGGTCCTTGAGCTGGGCCGGTCAGCGTTCCGCGAGCAGCGCTGGACCGATGCCTACGAGAACTTCCGTAATGCCGACCAGCGCGGCGGACTGGCGGCAACGGACTTGGAGCTGCTGGCGACCGCAGAAATCCTCGCGGGCAACACCACCGCCGGCCTCGATTCCCTGACCCGCGCCCACGAGGAATTCCTGGGGGTGGGCGATGTCGCGGGCGCTGCCCGGTGTGCCGCTTGGCTGGGCATGCAGCTGATGAACGTGGGCGAGGAGTCCCAGGCCGGCGGCTGGTTCGCCCGCGGCCAGAGGCTGGTCGAAGAACTCAGTGAGCCAAACGCAGTGCAAGGCCTCCTGCTCGTCCCGCTGGGCCTGGGGAAGCTCTACGGCGGTGACCCCGCAGGTGCCCTGCAGGTCTTCTCCCAGGTTGCGGACTTTGGCCAACGGTTCCAGGACAGGGACGTTGCCGCGCTGGGCCTCCTGGGCTCGGGCCAGGCGACGCTGATGCTGGGGCGTGCAGAAGAGGGCCTCAGGATGTTCGACGAGGTCATGGTGGCCGTGACGGCGGGCGAGCTGTCCCCCGTCCCGTCCGGAATTATCTATTGTGCTGTGATCGGCAACTGCCATCTGGTCTTTGACCTTCGGAGGGCGCTGGAATGGACCGCGGCTCTTGACCGTCGCTGCCGCGACCAACCCAGCCTGGTGGCCTTCAGCGGCCAGTGCCAGTCCCACCGGGCCCAACTTTTCCGCCTTCACGGAGCGTGGACTGAAGCGCTTGAGGCGGCAGCAGCCGCACAGGGGCTGTCTACCAGGGGGGACCCGCAGGCGCTCTACGGAGGCTATTACGAACAGGGTGACATCCAGCGGCTCACCGGCAAGCTGGACGGCGCCGAGGCTTCCTACCGGCAGGCCGCCCGGAGCGGCTACGAGCCGCAACCGGGCCTTGCCCTCCTGGCCCTGGCCCGCGGAGACGTGCGCCAGGCGCAGCAGATGATCCGCCGGGCGGCAGGCGGTGCTGACGCGGCCACCCGCTGGAACCTGTTGCCCGCCGTGGTGGAAATCGAGCTTGCCGTGCCAGACCTGGACGCTGCACGTCGTGGCGCTGACGGGCTCGCGGATTTTGCCCGGCAGTCACCACGGCCCATGGTCCAGGCCGTTGCCTGCCAGGCGGACGGCGCAGTCCGCCTGGCCGCAGGTGACGCAACGGGCGCGTCGGAGTCCCTGCGCCGGGCCTGGAGGCTCTGGCAGGAGCTTGGCGTTCCGTACGAAGCGGCACGCTGCCAGGCGCTGGCCGGCCGTGCCTGCCGTGCGCTGGGCGATGAGGCCTCCGCGCAGATGTACCTGGAGGCAGCCCACCATGCGTTCCTGGAACTTGGCGCCGCCCCGGCAGCAGCGTGGGCGGCGTCGCTGCTTCACGAAGGCATGGTGGAGCGCGAGGCCACGCGGGTCGCGGCGGAGCCCCTCACCCGGCGCGAGGCAGAAATCCTCCAGTTCGTGGCAACAGGCAAAAGTAACCGGGCCATCGCGGATGAGCTGTACCTGAGCGAAAAGACCGTTGCACGGCATATCAGCAACATCTTCCTGAAACTGGGCCTGACGTCCCGGGCAGCCGCCACGAGCTACGCCTACGAACACGGGCTCGCAGGCTGACGGCCCACATAGGACCGTCCTGACTACATAGAATTACCCAGCCGCGCGGTGACTGAAGTTGCATATATTGGCCGACGCGGCCGGCAAGGGCACGGCCATAGCCTCAAAGCATGAACCTTCCAGTACTTGCCGGCACACTTTCCACCGTGCTGTTCGCCGTGGGAATGCTGCCGATGCTGGTCAAAGCGGCACGGACCAAGGACCTGGCTTCCTACAGCCTCAGCAACCTGATGCTGACCAACGTGGCCAACGCGGTCCACTCCGTGTACGTTTTCAACCTCCCCGCCGGACCCATCTGGGCCCTGCACCTGGCCTACCTTCTGGCATCCGCGCTGATGCTGGCATGGTGGCTCCGGTACCGGGACGACGGACAGGACAGCCGGGCGGACCAGCCCCCGGAAGGCTCAGCCATCACCATCCCCTCGGATATCAAAGGAGAACAGCCATGAACAACAACGGTGTGACCGGAACGCTGGACACGCTGATCATCGGTGGCGGGCAAGCAGGTCTAGCCCTGGGCCACTACCTGAAAGAGCAGAACCGGACGTTCCTCATCCTGGACGCACATCCAAGAACCGGCGACGCCTGGCGCCAGCGTTGGGATTCGCTGCGGGTATTTACGCCCGCAAAATACGACGGACTGCCGGGAATGCCGTTCCCGGCGGACCCGCTGTCCTTCCCGAGCAAGGATGACGTTGCCGGATACCTTGAGGGCTACGCCGCAAAGTTCGACCTGCCCGTCCTCAACAGTGTGCGGATCGAACACCTGTGGCGGGACGGGAACCGGTTTGTCGCCGCTTCCAACGGCCGGCGCTGGGAGGCGCACAACGTGGTGGTGGCCACCGGCTGCAGCCAAGCGCCGAAGATACCGGACTTCGCTGCGGAACTGGACCCCGCCGTCGTCCAGTTCCATTCCAGTGAATACCGCAACCTGGGGCAATTGCAGGAAGGCCCCGTCCTGGTAGTAGGGCTGGGGAACTCGGGAGCGGAAATTGGCCTTGAAGTGTCCCGGACGCATCCCACCATCGTGGCCGGCAAGCCCGGCGGTGAGATTCCCGTCAAGCACGGACGCGCGGCGGCCCGGTACTTCCTGCCCGTGGTGCGGTTCGTCGGACTCCACGTCCTTACCCTCAGCAACCCGATCGGCCGCAAAGCGGCACCGTCCTTCAAAGTACACGCCGCGCCCCTGATCAGGACGAAGTCGAAGGACCTGGCCGCCGCAGGCGTCCGGCTTGTGCCGCGGATTGCCGGGGTGGAGAACGGGCTGCCGGTCCTCGCGGACGGGACCCGGCTGGAAGTTTCAAACGTGATCTGGTGCACCGGGTTCCGGGATGACTTCGGCTGGATGGATCCGGTAATGCTCGACGGCGGCGCGCTGCCCAGGCAGCGGCGCGGTGTGGCACTTGATACCCCTGGGCTGTTCTTCCTGGGCCAGGAATTCATGTACGCGGCGGTGTCCGCAACTCTCCCCGGAGCAAGCCGCGATGCCCGCTACCTGGCCGGCAGGATCCCGGTGGCTTCGGCCCTCAGCGAATCTGTCCGCGCGGCCACCTGAGGTGCCGCCCGGGACAGGATCCTGATTGGCCATCGGCCGTGCGGCTCCGTAGGGTTGATGCTTTGCTTACCGCTTGGAGAGGTCCTCTGTGTCCAGTGCACCAGCCGAGGCTGCTCCGCGCACTGCGCTGGACGCAAAGACCGGCGAGCGGAAGCCTGCCAGGAAACCGACCTTCCGTCCCGAAGTCCAAGGCCTCCGCGCGCTCGCCGTCCTGATGGTTGTGACCTACCATGTGTGGCTTGGCCGGGTGTCCGGCGGGGTGGATATCTTTCTCCTGATCTCGGCCTTCCTGCTGACGCTGTCCTTCGTCCGGAAGGTGGAGGCCGGCGCGTCCCTGAATCTCCTCCGCCACTGGCTGCACCTCTTCAAGCGGCTGTTGCCGGCCGCCGTCGTTGTCATCCTCGGGGTCCTGGCAGGCACCTGGCTGGTCCTCCCGCAAGGCCGCTGGCCCGTCATCCTGGACCAGGCCTGGGCGGCATTGCTGTACCGGCAGAACTGGCTGCTGGCGGATACCGCCGTGGATTACTACGCCCAGCAGCATGCCGCGGCGAGCCCCCTGCAGCACTTCTGGTCCTTGTCCATCCAAGGACAGGTCTTTATCCTGTGGCCTCTCGTCTTCGCCGCTTCCGCTGTTGTGTGGCGGCTCCTCCGGCACCGTTACAACGCCAGCTACCGCGCCGTGGTGGCAGCCGCGTTCGCCGGCGTCCTCGTTGCCTCGCTCGCGTTCTCGATTGACCAGACGGCCACAAACCAGGCCTACGCCTACTTCGACACCCGGACGCGGCTCTGGGAATTTGCGCTGGGCTCGCTGTTGGCCCTTGCCCTGCCGTACCTGAAGCCCGGAAAACTCCTGCGTGTGGTGCTCGGCTGGGCCGGCCTGGTGGCCATGGTCTCCTGTGGTCTGCTGCTGACCGTGGACCGGGCGTTCCCTGGGTTCGTGGCACTGTGGCCCACACTGGCTGCCGCCGCGATCATTGTGGCCGGGCAGAGCGGGAGCCGGTTTGGTGTGGACCGCCTCCTGGGCTGGAAGCCGCTGGTTTCCCTGGGTGACAACTCCTACGCCCTCTATTTGTGGCACTGGCCCGTCCTGGTGCTGGCGCTGGCCGCTACCGGCGTTGAGGCCCCCACTCTCATCCAGGGCGCCGCGATCATCGCCGCCTCGGTGGTCCTGGCCGTCCTTACCACCCGCTTTGTGGAAAAGCCCCTCCGGGAATGGCGCTGGCCGCAGGTGCGCACCTGGCGCACCGCCGTCGTCGTGGTTGCCTGCTGCGCCCTGCTGGCCGGACCCGTGGCGGTCTTGCAGACGAGCCTCACCGCGGAGGAAGCCGCCACCGCCGCCCAGCCCCGCGAGCTGGCGCCGGGAGCGGCCCTGCTGACCCCGGGTAACGCCGGAACACCGGCACCGCAGGGCAGGATCATTCCTGGTCCCACCGCCCTGGACAACGACTGGGCCGGAATCCACCAGGCCTGTACGGGAGCGAATGCCACCGGGGACCCTGTCCTTGAAGGCTGCCGGCAGGCGCTCCCCGAAGGCGAACCCACCAAACGGATCGTTGTGCTGGGCGATTCCCATGCCCAGCAGTATCTGGCCGCCTTGGCACCCATCGCGGAAACCCGCGGCTGGGAGCTGGTCACCCTGCTGATGCCGGCCTGCCGGTTCGGCGCCGAATCCGAGACCCGGACTGCCGAATGCAACGCCTACAACCGGGCCAGCGCAGCGTACGTGCTGGAGCACCGGCCGGATGCCGTCTTCACCGTGGCCACCCTGACCCATGAGGAAGCCCCGTTCGAGACCGAGGTGCCGGCCTACCTCGAAGGCATCCAGCCCATCGCGGATGCCGGCATCGAGATCGTCGGCATCCGGGACAACCCGCGCTTCACCATCAACATGCCCGAGTGCGTCCAGCGCCACAGGGCGGACGCCCCGGCCTGCAACCCGCCGCTGAACGAATCCCTGGTGGAGCCGTCACCTCTGGAGAGTTACCGCGGGAAGGTGGACGGGCTGCACCTGATGGACCTGAGCGACTTCATCTGCGCCGGCGGCATCTGCCCGGCCGTGGTAGGCAACGTCTACGTGTACAAGGACGACAACCACCTGAGCCGGACGTATGTGGAAAGCATGATTCCCATGTTTGAGGAGCGGCTGCTTTCGGCGACGGGCTGGAACTGACACGCGGCTTTCGGTTATTGGGTGCCGTTGCTCACAATGTGCTCGCGGAATAGGGGGATCGGCGTGGAGGTTCTAATATTTACTCAAAGCTTTCTGCGCGGTGACCGCGCATGAGGCACGCGAATGTACTAAGGCCCTGCACGGACCAGTCCCGTAATGACGGGCTGGTCATTAGCTGCAACCCCTACCCGTGAACCCGTAACCAAGGTAAGAGGCGCACTCATGACCCAGCCCGAGCACAATCCTTTCGGCTTCATCGGCCTGACCTACGACGACGTCCTGCTCCTTCCGGGCCACACGGACGTCATCCCGTCTGAGGCTGACACGTCTTCGCGGATTTCCAAGCGGATCACCGTTCACACACCGCTGCTGTCCGCCGCCATGGACACGGTCACCGAATCCCGGATGGCGATTGCCATGGCACGCCAGGGCGGCCTGGGTGTCATCCACCGAAACCTGTCCATCCAGGACCAGGCGGATCAGGTGGACCGCGTAAAGCGCAGCGAATCCGGGATGATCACCAACCCGCTGACCATCGGCCCTGAGGCCACGCTCGCGGAGCTCGATGAGATCTGTTCGCAGTACCGGGTCTCCGGCCTCCCCGTTGTGGACGAGGGCATGCGGCTCCTCGGTATTGTCACCAACCGCGACACCCGCTTTGTGCCCGAAGCCGACTTCCCGCTGCGGCTGGTCAGCGACGTAATGACCAAGATGCCGCTGATCACCGGGCATGTTGGCATCAGCCGTGAGGAAGCCTCCCACAAGCTGGCCACGAACAAGATCGAAAAGCTTCCGCTCGTTGACGAGCAGGGCCGGCTCAAGGGCCTTATCACCACCAAGGACTTCACCAAGGCCGAGCAGTACCCACTGGCCACCAAGGATGACGAGGGCAGGCTCCGCGTCGGTGCAGCCATCGGCTTCTTCGGTGACGGCTGGGAGCGCGCCATGGCACTGGTGGACGCCGGCGTCGACGCACTGTTCGTTGACACGGCCAACGGCCACTCCCAGGGTGTGCTGGACATGATCCGCCGCCTGAAGTCCGATCCCGTAGCAGCGCACGTGGACATCATCGGCGGCCAGGCCGCCACCCGCGAAGGCGCCCAGGCACTGATCGACGCCGGTGCCGACGGCATCAAGGTGGGCGTCGGCCCCGGCTCCATCTGCACCACCCGCGTGGTGGCCGGCGTGGGCGTCCCGCAGATCACCGCCATTTACGAGTCCGCCAAGGCAGCCATCCCGGCCGGCGTGCCGTTGATCGCCGACGGCGGCCTGCAGTACTCGGGCGACATCGGCAAGGCGCTGGTCGCGGGCGCCGACACCGTCATGCTGGGTTCCCTCCTGGCCGGTTGCGATGAGTCCCCGGGCGAGCTCATCTTCGTCAACGGCAAGCAGTTCAAGAGCTACCGCGGCATGGGCTCGCTGGGCGCCATGCAGTCCCGCGGCAAGAACACGTCCTACTCTAAAGACCGTTACTTCCAGGCGGATGTCTCCGGTGATGACAAGCTCATCCCCGAGGGCATCGAAGGCCGCGTCGCCTACCGCGGCCCGCTCGCCTCGGTGGCGTACCAGCTGGTGGGCGGCCTCCGCCAGACCATGTTCTACACCGGTGCGCCCACCATTCCGGAGCTCAAGGTCCGCGGCAAGTTCGTCCGCATCACCCCGGCCGGCCTCAAGGAATCACACCCGCACGACATCCAGATGACCGTGGAGGCCCCGAACTACGGTTCGCGCTAGTCCCCGGCGTTGGAGCCATGTCCCAACCACGCCATCCCGCCGAACTGAACCCAAAAAAGGACCCTCAGCGGCGGTTGGCGCTGCGGCCCTACGCCCGGGCCGTGGCGCAGGTGCTGCGGGTCAGCTTCCGGGCCTCGCCGGCCGCCGTCGTCATGAAAGTAATCGGTTCGCTCATTTCGGCGACGCTGCCTTTGGTGACCACGTACTTCGCAGCGCTGACCACCACGGCGCTGGCGGCCGCCTACGCCGGTGATTCCGCAGCAGGCCAACAGGCCATTGTGTACGTCATCATCACGGCTGCCCTCGGGCTACTCTGGGGCGGCTTCAGCAGCGTGGACCGCTACATCCAGCAGCTCATGAGCTTCAAGGTGGGCGCCATCGTGGGCGACCAGATGTACGAGCGCTTCCTGGCGCTGGAGTTCTGGCGCTATGACGATAAGCAAACCGTGGACCTCTACGACCGGGCCAAACGGTTTTCCGATTCCTATGCCCGCGTGCTGGACAGGATCGCGGCCATCTTCACCCAGTTGGTCTCCGTGATCCTGGCCGTGGGGGCCCTGCTGCTGGTCAGCTGGTGGATCGCCGTGATCGTCCTGGTGGCGATTGTGCCCAGCGTCTACCTCCAGTTCAAGCTCTCGCGCGAACAGATCGCCCACTGGAACACCCAGGTGGACTCCCGCCGGCAACGGCGGATGATCGAAACCAACCTGCTCCGCCCCCAGCACATCGCCGAAATGCGGCTCTACGGGATCGTGGGCTACCTGATGGACCTCCGCTCCCGGCTGCGGGATGCTGATGAGCGGCGCCGCCTGGACTTCCAGAAGCGCTACATCCCCAAGCAGCTCGCCGCCGACGCCCTGCAGTACGGCGCCGAGGTGATCTCCCTGATCTGGGTGGTGGGCCAGATCATCGACCGCGCCCAGCCCGTTGGCCAGTTTCTCTATGTCCAGCAGATCGTCAGCCGCGCACTTTCCACAGCCAACAGCCTGGTGTCCTCCCTCAGCTCGATCGACGAGGATCTCGCCAACCTCAAGGACTACGAGCTGTTCATGGCAATGCCGGTGCATTCGGACCATTCACCGCCGCTGCTCCAGGCGCCCAAGACCGTGGAACTGCGGGACATCCGCTTCACCTACACGGGCGGCGACACCGAGGTGATCCGCGGCATCAGCATGACCATCCGCGAAGGCCAGCACATCGCCGTCGTAGGTGAGAACGGGGCGGGGAAATCCACGCTGATCCGGATCCTCGCCGGCCTCTACCGTCCGGATTCGGGGCAGGTAATGCTCGACGGCGTCGACCTCGCCGCCGTCGACGTTAAGTCCTGGCACCGCCACCTGGCCGTCCTGAGCCAGGAATTCCTCAAGTACGAATTCGCCACAGCTGCCGACAACATCCGCTTTGGCGATGTGGACCCGCCCCGTGACGACGAACGGATCCGCCAGGCAGCCAGCGACGCCGAAGCGCTGGAGTTCATCAACAAGCTGCCCAACGGCTTGGACAACTACGTCAGCAACTGGATGGAGGATCCGCGCGGCCGGAAGGGGAGCGGGCTCTCCGGCGGCCAGTGGCAGCGGCTCGCGATGGCCCGGAATTTCTACCGCAACGCCACCTTCATGGTCATGGACGAGCCGACGTCCGCTATCGACGCACTGGCCGAGCACCGGATCTTCACCCGGCTTTTCGCGGACCGCAGCAGCACCATCATTGCCATCAGCCACCGGCTTGCCACCATTGAAAAGGCCGACATTGTCTACATGCTCGAGGACGGGCGGATTGTGGAACAGGGCACCCACAAGGAACTGGTGGCGCTGCGGGGCCGCTACTTCAGGATGTTCGAATCCCAGCTGACGGTGGAGGAAGCCGAGGGCGTCTGACGGCGGCAGGGCCTAGGGACACGCACTCCACGCAGGAACCGCCGGCCGCGCTGCAAGGCGTGGCCGGCGGTCCCGGATTCGTGCGGCCCCCAGGCTAAGAGGTGGTCACCGCCGTGTCATCGAGGTAGAAGTACGTCCCCAGCGACGAGTCCTCAACACCCAGGAAGCGCAGGGTCACGCTCTTGCCCTTGTAGGCGGAGAGGTCCAGCTGCTTCTGCAGATAGCCGGCGGACTCGTTGAGGTTGGAGTAAGTGGCCAGCGTGGTGGTCACACCGTTGCTGACCGCCTGAACCCTCAGGGTGTCATAGGCCGCGCTGGATGTGGTCTCGTCCGACTGCACTTTCAGGTAGAAGGACAGCGACGCGGTGGCCACCGTGGACGGGACTGCAAACGCCTGGTCGAGCATGTAGGACGTTGCCTGGCCCCAGCCGTTGAGGCCGGCGAAGCCGGAACCGGTCCTGGCGTTCGTTCCGGTCTCGAACGTGTCGGCGTGGTCCGAGGTCCAGGAGGCTGCGCCCGATTCGAAGCCCGGGTTCAGCAGCAGGTTGCCGGACGGCGGGGGAGTGGCCCCGCCCAGCAGGCCCATGGTCTTGGTGGCGTCCGAGAGCCCTGTGCCGCAGCCCGTGGTGCAGCCGCCCGGCATTGCCCGGGTTCCCTGCTTGAGCGTGGACTCCACCTGGGCCGGCGTAAGCGTGGACGATTTGGACTTCATGAGTGCGGCCAGCCCGGCCACGTGCGGAGCTGCCATGGACGTTCCCTGGTAGCTGGCGTAGCCGGCGGAGCCCGGTGTGGAGGTACCGGTGTTGATAGTGGAGAGGATTCCGCCGCCTGCTACGCGGACGTCGCCGCCGGGTGCGGTCAGGTCAACCGTGGAGCCGTAGTTGGAGTAGTAGGAGAGGCTGCCGCTCGGGTTGCTGGCGGCCACGCTCACAACGCTGCTGCAGTTGGCCGGGCGGAATCCGGAAGCATCCTGGTTGCTGTTGCCGGCCGCCACCACCACGGTGGCCCCCCGCGAAACTGCGGAGTTGATGGCTGCCTGGTACGTGCTTCCGCAGGCACCGGACCCGCCCAGGCTCATGTTGATGACAGTGGCTGGATTGGCGTTGGCCGGGATGCCCGGGACGGTGCCGCCGGCCGACCAGATAATCGCATCTGCAATGTCGGACAGTGACCCGCCGCATTTGGCCAGGACGCGTACCGGAACCACTTTGGCGTTGGGTGCGACGCCCGCCACGCCGGTGGCATTGCCGGTCACGGCTGCAACGGTGCCGGCGACGTGCGTGCCGTGCCAAGAGCTGTTGCCGGCTGTCGCCTGGCCGCACTCGCCGGCGGCGTACCAGTCGCCCTGGTCCTGCGCATTCGCGTCCCGTCCGTTGCCGTCACGCGCTGCCGTGGCGTCGGAGACGAAGTCGTAGCCCGGCAGCACATTCGCGTCGAGGTCCGGATGGGCCGTGATTCCGGTGTCGATCACGGCCACCGTCACGCCGGTGCCGGTGGCAACGTCCCAAGCCCCGGGGACCCGCATGCCGTTGGTGCCCGTGAAATCCCACTGCTCGCCATAGCGTGGGTCGTTGGGCGTGAGAGCCACCGTCATACGGGCGTCAGGTTCCACGTAGTCGACCGATCCGGACGCCGCAATCTCGGCCATGAAGTCTTCGGCAGCCTGCCCGGACAGGGCCCTGTCCGCCTCGATCAGCGTTCCGCCCGTGGCCAGGGTGCGGAGTTCATGCACCTTCACGCCCTGTGACTTGGCTGCTTTGCCCCAGGCATTGGCGCGGCCGTTCGGGGTGGCGTTCGCGGTGGTCTCCTTGAATTCGACGATGAACTTCGTGTAGGCCTCTCCGGCGGCAACGTCGTGCACCGCAGTGCCTTGGACAGCGGCCGGCGCTGCTGCAGTGCCGTCACCGTCTTCGGGGGTGGCGAAGACCGGCGAACCGGTGAAGGCCAGGGTGCCGACTGCTGCGGCGAGTGACAGGGCCAGGATGCGGTGGCGCTTGATTGATGAACGTCCCATAGGGGCTTCTTTCTCGGAACGGGCACAGGTGTGGCCCGTATAAAGGGGAGTGATGGGTGGTCACGTGGTGGATCAGGTGGTAACCGAGAGTAAACATAAAGGTATTTTCAAAACTTGTAAATGGTTGACAAAACATGTCAATAAAGTGTTGACTATCAGTTTCAGGATGAGCCCAAGAGGAGGCGCCCCACCGCATCCCGCGTGGTCAAGTAAAGTGGTCACGTGACTTACGAGATCGAGATTGGCCGTGGCAAGCGTGGGCGTCGTGCCTACTCCCTGGATGACATTGCGATTGTCCCTAACCGTCGTACCCGCGACCCCAAGGACGTGTCGGTCTCCTGGCAGATCGATGCCTACAAGTTCGACATGCCCGTGATTGCAGCCCCGATGGATTCGGCCATGTCCCCTGAGACGGCCATCGCCTTGGGCCGGCTGGGCGGGCTCGGCGTGCTGGACCTTGAGGGCCTCTGGACCCGCTACGAGGACCCGCAGCCCATCCTTGACGAGATCGGCGCCCTCGAAGACGAGGTCAACAGCCCTGCGGTAACCGGCCGTATGCAGGAGCTCTACCGCGCTCCCATCCAGCCGGAACTGATCACGTCCCGCCTGGCGGAGATCCGCGCCGCCGGCGTGACGGTTGCCGGCTCGCTGACCCCGCAGCGCACCCAGGAACACTACAAGACCGTGGTGGCCGCCGGCGTCGACATCTTTGTGATCCGCGGGACCACCGTGTCAGCCGAGCACGTGTCGAAAGACCACGAACCCCTGAACCTCAAGCAGTTCATCTACGAACTGGACGTCCCCGTGATTGTGGGCGGCGCGGCCGGCTACACGCCCGCCCTGCACCTGATGCGCACCGGAGCCGCCGGCGTCCTGGTCGGCTTCGGCGGCGGAGCCACCGCCACCACGCGGCGCGCCCTGGGGATCCACTCGCCTATGGCCTCCGCCATCTCCGACGTCGCGGCCGCCCGCCGTGACTACATGGATGAATCCGGCGGACGGTACGTCCATGTAATTGCCGACGGCGGCATGGGCACCTCGGGTGACATCGTCAAGGCAATTGCCATGGGCGCCGACGCCGTGATGCTGGGCAGCGCCCTCGCCCGGGCCGAAGAGGCACCCGGCAAGGGCTGGCACTGGGGCCAGGAGGCCCACCACCTCGAACTGCCCCGCGGAGACCGCGCCAACGTCGGCACCGTCGGACCGCTCGAAGAGGTGCTCTTCGGGCCCGGCCACCACACCAACGGCACATCCAACCTGATCGGCGCACTCCGCCGTTCGATGGCGACCACCGGCTATTCGGACCTGAAGGAATTCCAGCGCGTCGACGTCGTAGTTTCTCCGTACACGGGCAACTGACAGCCCCTTACTAACAGGCGGCCGACGACCCCTGACGGGATCCCTCCCGCTGAACCCGCCCTGCCCAACTGTGCGGCAAGGAAGTACTGTGGTTTTACCACCGGCAGCAGCGGCAAGGGAGGCGTTCCGTGAACACTGTTCCAAACGAAGGCGGGGTCCTGGGGCCTGCGGCCAGGGAAGCATCGATCGCCAGGCTCAGGGCCACCTCGGAACCCGGCAACGAACTGGACATCCTGATCGTCGGCGGCGGCATCGTGGGCGCCGGTGCGGCGCTGGATGCCGTGACCCGCGGCCTCACCGTGGGGATCGTGGAGGCCAGCGACTGGGCGGCCGGCACGTCGTCACGGTCATCCAAGCTGATCCACGGCGGCCTGCGCTATCTGGAGATGCTGGATTTTGGGCTGGTTAAGGAAGCGCTGCACGAACGTGGCCTGATTCTTTCGGTCCTGGCCCCGCACCTGGCCCGGCCGGTGCCGTTCCTGTATCCGCTGACCAAACCGTTCTTCGAACGGCCCTATGTGGGGGCCGGGATCGCCCTGTATGACGCCATGTCCATTACGGGCGGGCACAGCCGCGGTGTGCCGTTCCACAAACACCTCACCAGGCGGGGCACCCTCAGGGCTGCCCCCAGCCTGAAAAAAGACGCCTTTGTGGGCTCCATCCGCTACTACGACGGCCAGGTGGATGACGCCAAGTACGTGGCAAACCTCGTCCGGACGGCGGTGCACTACGGCGCCCATGCGGTGAACCAGATGGCGGTGGTGGACTTCCTGCGTGAAGGTGAGCGCGTGGTGGGGGCCAAAGTGGTCAACCACGAAGACGGTTCGAAATTCAACATCAAAGCCAAGCAGGTCATCAACGCCACCGGCGTGTGGACCGATGAAACCCAGGCCATGGTCACCGACCGCGGGCAGCTGAAGGTCCGGGCGTCCAAGGGGATCCACTTGGTGGTGCCCCGCGACCGGTTCCAGTCCACGGTGGGTCTGATCCTGCGTACGGAAAAGTCCGTGCTCTTCGTCATTCCGTGGGGCCGGCACTGGATCATCGGCACCACAGACACCGACTGGAACCTCGACAAGGCCCACCCGGCGGCCTCCAGCAAGGACATCGACTACATCCTCGAGCACGTCAATCGGGTCCTGAAACGCCCGCTGACCAGGGAGGATGTTGAAGGCGTCTACGCCGGACTGCGTCCGCTCCTGGCAGGGGAGAACGATTCCACGGCGAAACTGTCCCGTGAACACATCGTGGCCCACCCCGTACCGGGCCTGGTGGTGGTGGCCGGCGGCAAATGGACCACCTACCGGGTTATGGCCAAGGATGCCGTGGACGAGGCCACCCGCACCATGGATGAGCGGGTCCCGGCGAGCTGCACCGAAACCATTCCGCTGCTGGGCGCCAGCGGCTTCAAGGCGGCCTGGAACCGCCGAAGCCGGACCGCTGAAGAGTCCGGCGTGCACGTGGCCCGGGTAGAGCACCTGCTCAACCGTTACGGGTCCATGACTCCGGAGGTGCTGGACATCATCGCCCGGAATCCTGAATTGGCGGAGCCGTTGCCCGGTGCTGACGACTACCTGCAGGCCGAAGCCGTCTACGCCGCAACCCACGAGGGCGCCCGGCATGTCCATGACGTCCTGACCCGGCGGACCCGCATCTCCATCGAGGCCTGGGACCGTGGCGTGTCGGCGGTGCCGGTTGTCGCTAAACTGATGGGCGAAGTCCTTGGCTGGAGCGATGTACAGCGTGAAAGCGAAATAAAGCACTACATAGCACGCGTTGAAGCTGAACGGCTGAGCCAGCAGCAGCCGGACGACGAATCCGCCGACGCCGCACGGCTGGGCGTGGAGGACATCGTCCCTTTGCGCTGAGGCGGCACCGCACACCAGCAATTCTCCTGACTGAAGGGACACGCCTTGGCGGAACCACTTGACCGGTACGATGCCGATCTCACCACCTCCGACTTGGTGATTCTGGAGTTGGAGGCAACGGACAAGTCGGACGCCGCGGCGCAACTGGCAGAACGCCTCTTCGCCGCCGGGCGGGTCACAGACCTCCCGCGGTTCCTGGAACACGTCAACGCCCGCGAACACCAGCTCGCCACCGGCCTGCCGGGCGGGATCGGCCTCCCGCACGCCCGCAGCGAATTCGTCTCGCGGACCTCCATCGCCGTGGGCATCACCAAGTACGGCCACTCCCTGGACTTCGGTGCCGCCGACGGTCCGGCCACGGTTATTCTGCTGATCGCCACTCCTGCAAGCTCGTTTTCCGATCACCTGGAAGTCCTGGCTACCCTTGCCCGGTCCCTGTCCAAGGAGTCCTTCCGGGAGTCGCTGCGGCGGGCCTACGATGCCGAAGTCATCGCCGAGCTCATCAACTCCAGCCTGGTGTTCTTCGACCACTAGGAGCCTCCGCGTACCTGGTCGTTTAGTTGTTCTACAGAGGAACGAAGTACGGTTAACACGTGTGGAAAACAGCCCTTAAGCCCCGATGGATCGCAGGCCTGGTCTTCGCGATCGCCGTCTCCGGGGTGTTTGTCCTGCTCAGCCAGTGGCAGTTCGGTCGGTCCACGCAGCCCGAAGTTGTGGTCAGTCCCGCCACCGAGGACGTCAGGATGCTGACGGAGACGCTTGAGCCCGGAGCCTTCTTCCCCGGTTCAGTGTCAGACCAGATGGTCTCCGCCGAGGGAACCTACGACCCCGCAAAACAGGTCCTGGTGCCAGGCCGCCTGAAGAATGGTGCGAACGGCTACTGGGTGGTTTCCGCCTTCGCCGTGACCGGAGCGCCCGCGCTCACCGGCGTCGCTGCTTCACCCCAGACCTGGATTCCAGTAGCCCGCGGCTGGGTGGCGGATCCCGACGACGCCGGCGCACCGCCGTCGGGCGTTGTGAACCTGACCGGACGGCTGCTGCCGTCAGAATCGCCGCTGCCGTCCACCGCACCGGAACGCGGACGCGCTTCCGCCGTGTCGGTTGCCGAACTCATCAACTACTGGGACGTCAGCATGTACCCGGGATTCGTGGCCGCAGCCTCCGAACTGGCGGCCGGGTCCGACCTGTCCGCCGCGGCAGTTGACGGCGCCCTGAAACCCCTGGAAATCGGCCCCCAGCCGCCCGCGCAGCAGGTCAACTGGCTCAATCTCTTCTACTCGCTCGAATGGGTGGTGTTCGCCGGCTTCGCCCTGTTTATCTGGTGGCGCCTGGTCAAGGACGACTACCGGCGGGACCTCGAAGAGGAACACGACGACGACCAGGATGCTCCGCCCGCACCGCCCACCCCGGCAACTTCTGAACAGCTCCAACAAAAGGTAAAGCCATGATCGAACCGAAACCGGCCGTCCAGCAGGATTCTGCGCAGGGCAAGGGCAAGAAGCGCCGCTTCGGCGGTACCGAACGGCAGATCCGTTCCGCCCTGAAGTTCTACAAGGTGCTGGCGTACCTCACAGGTGCCATGCTGCTGCTGCTCTGCGCCGAACTCATCGCACGTTACGCCTTTGGCCAGTACCTGTTTGCCGGCGGCAGCAACGCCGTCACGGGCCAGCCGTTCGGCCTGGGATTCGCCGACGCCGAACCCAAGGGGGTGGTGGGCGGCGCGAACATCTCCGTCGCCGTGCTGATCGTCCACGGCTGGATGTACGTGGTGTACCTGATCTCCAACTTCCGCCTCTGGACGCTGATGCGGTGGCCGTTCATGAAGCTCATCCTCCTGGCCCTGGGCGGCGTGGTGCCGTTCCTGTCCTTCGTGGTGGAGAAGAAGTTGCACGCCGAGGTGGAAGCCGAACTGGCCACGAACCCGCAGGCCGCGCAGCGGTACTGAACGCTGCAGCGGTGGGGGAGTCCCGCCCTCGGACGTTCACTGCGTCACACCCACGGTCCTGAATGTGCGGCGGGGCAACCGCGCAAAGTAGGCTAGTACGGTGACTACTCCCACTGCATCCCAGACTTCCCAGAAGCCGGTGCTGGTTGTTGACTACGGTGCCCAGTACGCGCAGCTGATTGCCCGCCGCGTCCGGGAAGCGAATGTGTATTCGGAAGTGGTTCCGCATACCTTCACCACCGAGCAGCTCCTGGCCAAGGACCCCGCCGCCATCATCCTTTCCGGTGGCCCCTCCAGTGTTTACGCGGACGGGGCACCCTCCGTCGGCGCCGACCTCTTTGAGGCCGGAATCCCGGTCTTCGGCATCTGCTACGGCTTCCAGGCCATGGCCAACGCGCTGGGCGGAAAGGTCGACAAGACCGGCCTGCGCGAGTACGGCTCCACCCAGACCACCATCCTCGGCGAGGGCCGCTCTGTCCTTGAGGGGATGCCGCAGCACCAGAACACCTGGATGAGCCACGGCGACTCCGTACACGAGGCGCCCGAAGGCTTCGAAGTGCTGGCGACGACGGCTGGCGCGGAAGTGGCTGCCTTCGCCAACGAAGAGAAGGCCCTCTACGGCGTGCAGTGGCACCCCGAGGTCAAGCACTCGGCCTATGGCCAGCAGGTGCTGGAAAACTTCCTGTTCAAGGGCGCAAAGCTGGAGCCCAACTGGACCACGGGGAACATCCTCGAGGAGCAGGTGAACCGGATCCGTCAGCAGATCGGCGACGCCCGGGTTATCTGCGGGCTCTCCGGCGGCGTTGACTCCGCCGTTGCAGCGGCGCTCGTCCAGCGGGCCGTCGGCGACCAGCTGACCTGTGTGTTCGTAGACCACGGCCTGCTGCGCGAAGGCGAAGCCGAGCAGGTGGAACGCGACTTCGTTGCTGCCACGGGCGTCAAGCTGTATGTAGCCAACGAGCAGGAGCGCTTCCTGTCCGCCCTGGCCGGCGTCAGCGATCCGGAAACCAAGCGCAAGATCATCGGCCGCGAGTTCATCCGCGCGTTCGAAGAGGCCGAGCTGGCCATCATCGCCGAGGCCGCGGCCCATGGCGAGAAGATCAAGTTCCTGGTCCAGGGCACGCTGTACCCGGACGTCGTCGAATCCGGCGGCGGCGAAGGTGCTGCGAACATCAAGAGCCACCACAATGTCGGTGGCCTTCCCGAGGACCTGCAGTTCGAACTGGTGGAACCGCTCCGGGCACTGTTCAAGGACGAGGTCCGCGCCGTCGGTGCCCAGCTGGGCCTGCCGCAGGAAATCGTGGGCCGCCAGCCGTTCCCCGGCCCCGGCCTGGGAATCCGCATCGTCGGCGACATCACGCAGGAACGCCTGGACCTGCTCCGCAAGGCGGACGCCATCGCGCGTGCCGAGCTGACCGCGGCCGGGCTGGACAACGAGGTGTGGCAGATGCCTGTGGTCCTGCTGGCCGACGTCCGCAGTGTGGGCGTCATGGGTGACGGCCGCACATACGGCCACCCGATTGTGCTCCGCCCCGTTTCGTCCGAGGACGCCATGACGGCGGACTGGTCCCGCCTGCCGTACGATCTCCTTGCCCGGATTTCGAACAGGATCACCAATGAGGTGGAAGGCGTAAACCGGGTGGTGCTGGACGTGACCAGCAAGCCGCCGGGAACCATCGAGTGGGAATAACAGTGTGAGTGGCCGGTCTCCGTCAGCGGAGGCCGGCCATTGCTGTCATCCGTTGAAATCCGCCGCAATTTGGCCTGATCCAGTGTTGCGGTCTCTCATCCCGGCTCCTTTGCGGCTACGCTCGAAAGTATGCCGGTATGGTCCAGGGCGTCACGTGCAAACGCAGAAAAGAAGGCAGTAGTGTCAGTTGGTCAAGGCCACGCGGAGGGTTCTGAGGAGCTCGGAAAATGGCTGTCCGGGCTTAAACCCGTCACCGGGGCAGACACCATGCTGCGTTTCACCAAGACCCCCGAAGGTTCCATTGACCTGACCCATGCGCACCCGTCAGGTCTGGCCCAGCTCATGGCCGGCCGCCGCACACGGTTGTCCACACTCATCCGCGACCACCAGCAGTACGTCGTCGCGGCCCGGGCATCGCGGAACATCCGCTCGAAGATCTTCGAACTCGGTAATGACCGTGGCATAGATGCCGGATACCTTTCCGCAGGCACCGTTGTGTGGACCTCCGCTGTTGGCGGCAAACCCCAGCGGGTTTCCGCGCCGGTGATGCTCACCGCAATCTCGCTCACGGTCCGCCCGGGTGAGGACGACTACGAACTGCAGCTCACCGAGCAGGCCAACATCAACCCGGCCCTGGTCCGGCACCTGAAGACCATCCATGGCATTGTTTTTGACGTCAACGCCGTGACACGCCTCGCGTACAGCACCGCACGCTTCGATCCCCAGCCTGTCCTGGATAGGCTCGCAACCCTCATCCGGCCCATCCATGGCGCCGAAGCCCAGCACAATCTGCTGGTGTCCACGTTTGCGGACCTCTCCGGCAACCTGGACGATCCCTGGATCAACGAGGGCAACCCGCTGGTCGCCGCCCTGGCCAAGGCGGCCAGCGGTGAAGTCATTGATGTACCCGCGCCGGACCCGTCCCGCTTCCCGAGCGTGGACGCGCGCCACCCGGACGACGAACTCCTCCTCCTCGACGCCGATCCGGACCAGCAGTACGTCATTGATGCCGCCCGCGCAGGAGACTCGCTGGTGGTCAGCAGCCCGCCGGGCACGGGACAGACCCAGACGGCCATCAACACCATCGGTGCACTGGTGGACGCCGGGCGGTCGGTCCTGGTGGTGGGTGACCGCCGGGCCAGCCTGAATGAAGTATCGGCACAACTGGAATCGCTGGGACTTGAATCCATCCTGTTCCAGCTCTCCGGCACAGCCACACCACAGCAGCTCAAGGCCCAGCTGGTGCGGGCTATCGTACGGAACGAAAAGTCACTTGAACCGCAGCTGGGGAACCTCCACCGGACCCTCACCGAGCACCGGCACGCCCTGATGGACCACGTGGCGTCCCTGCATAACGTGCGCCAGCGCTGGGGCTGCTCGCCGTATCAGGCCATGCAGTCATTGGCCGAGCTGACCTCCATCCACCCCGCGCCCGCCACCACCGTGCGGCTCAAGCGCAGTGTGCTGGACAGCATCCGCGACCGCAACGAGCTCGCCGGCAGGCTTCGCCGCGCTGCCGAGCTTGGCAGCTTCAGCCGCGCCTCCACTACCAGCCCGTGGCACGGCGCCCGGCTGCTCACCCGCAAGGAGACCGAGGAGGCCCAGGAACTCGCCCGGTCAGTGGCCAAGAACCTGCCTGTCCTGCGCGACCGGATGAACAGCGTGGCCGAACACGCCGAAATCCGGCTTGGCACGTCCTTCTCGGAGTGGGGGGAGCAGCTCGAGCTCCTCATGGCTGTCCGCGAAAGCCTCGACAAGTTCACACCGGACATCTTCGACAGGCCGGTCAACGATCTCATCTCCGCCACGGCGTCCTCCGCCTGGCGCCGGGAGCGGAATGTCGACATGGCCTCGATGCAACGTTCCCGCCTGCGCCGCGTCGCGAAGGAGTACGTCCGTCCGGGCGTCCACATCACCGATCTCCACAGCTCGCTGGTGCTGGTGCAGGACCAGCGTGCCCTCTGGTCAGGCTACGCCACCTCGCAGCGCCATCCGGCTGTCCCCTCGGGCCTTGCCGAGATGAACGTGATGTACCGGTCCCTGGACCGGGAGCTGACCCAGTTGGGGGAAGCCCTCCGGTACACGCAGGCCGGCGGTTCGCTGGCCACGGCCCGCTATGAGGAACTCATGGAGCGGCTGGAGCGGCTCGTGGCCGACACCCACACGCTGAAAACGCTGCCCGAGCGCACCCTGCTTGTAGAAAACATGCGCGAGCACGGCCTGGGGGAGCTCCTCGCCGATCTTGCGGAGCGGGAGGTTCCCGCAGAGTCCGTCGCAGCCGAGCTTGAACTGGCCTGGTGGCAGTCCGCGCTGGAAGCGATGATCAGCGGGGATGATTACCTGGCCATGTCTGACGGGGACGCACTCCGGCAGCTTGAGGCCGAATACCGGCTCGCGGACAACGCCCATATTGCCAGCGGCGCGGCGCGCCTGCGCTGGGAACTGTCCGAACGGTGGCGTGCTGCGCTTGCGGAACACCCGCGCCAGGCCCAACTCCTCAGGAGCCTGCTCAAGGACGGCCGGGTTACCCTCGCCGCGCTGACGGCCCAGGCAGCCGAGCTGGTCCCCATGCTGGTGCCGGTCTGGTCGGTCAGCCCGTACCTCATGACCGGGCTCCTGCCGGCGGAACAGCGCTTCGACGCCGTGGTCATCCTGGACGCCGAAGCGACGTCGCTGCAGGCCGTCCTGCCCGCCATCGCCCGCGCCAGGCAGGTCATTGCTTTCGGTGATGCCAAGATTGCCAGCCCCCGGACGTTCACTGTGGGTGTTGAGCGGCTGGCCGCCGGTGAAGCGGCCCACCAGCGCGTCGAAAGCGCGTTCTCGGCGCTGTCTGCCATCCTGCCTGTCTGGCGGCTGAATTTTGTCTACCGCGCGGTTGACGAGGACCTGGTCCTGCAGCTGAGCAAGAACTCTTACGACGGCGCCCTCCGCAGGCTCCCCGAGGGACAGTCCGCCACGGGCTTGGACAGGGCGCTGCTGGTGGAGTACCTTCCCGACGGCACCGGACTGCCCAGTGCCGACCACGAAGGCGTCGAATCCGTTGTGGCCGAGGTTAACCGGGTGGTGCAGCTGGTCTTTGAGCACGCGCGGACACGGCCGCGTACATCGCTGGCAGTGGTCACCGCCAGCCTTCGCCATGCTGCCCGGATCGGTGAGTCCATCCGTCTTCAGCTCCCGAACCACCCGGGCCTGGCCAGCTTCTTCAGCGCAGGATCCGAGTCGTTCCGGGTGGTTGACCTTGAGCGGGCGCAGGGCCTGGTCCGTGACCACGTGATCTTCTCACCCGGTTTCGGCCGCACTCCGCACGGCCGGGCGCTGCACAATTTCGGACCCCTGTCCGCTGAGGGCGGGCGGGAAAAATTCGCTTTGGCGATGACACGTGCACGGCGTTCACTCCACGTCCTGACGTGTTTCCAGCCCGAAGACCTCGATCACACGCGGCTGTCCTACGGCGCGGTGGACTTCTACGAGCTCCTGAACCGTGAGATTGCGGGAAAGACCGATCTCGGAACTCCGGCCTCGCGTGCCGCCGCCAGTGAGCAGGCGCTTGGGGCCGATCCCCTCGTCGCCGATCTTGGTGACCGGCTGCGTGCCCGCGGTGCCCGCGTCTGGCACCAGTACGACGGCGTGATTGACGTGGTGGCCGCAGCAGACCCGCTCAGCACCATGGGGCAGGACGACGCCGAGATTCCGCGGCCGGTGGCCATCGAATCGGATGGCACGGAGCAATACCGCATCATGAGTGTCCGTGAGCGGAGCCGGCTCCGTCCGCAGCTGCTGGAACGGATGGGCTGGCGGTACATGCCGCTGTGGACCATCGAAGTCTTCACGGACCCGTCCGCCTGCGCGGACCGGATCGCGGGTTACCTGGGCCTTGAGAATATTCTGCCGCCCGGACGGGGCGCGGCTTCGGGCGGATTCTTTGACGAGGACGTGGACCCGCTCGCGCTTGCGAGCGAAGGAAACGACAGGAACGACGACCAGGCCGGACGCCTGGCCAGTGAGGAGGCGGTTGTTGTGACCCCACGGAACGCCGACCAGGCAGATACACACGGTAACGACCAGGCGGACGACGCACGAAACGGGAACGCGGCTGTGCCGGAGCGCCAGCTGCCTGGGACAGCTGGCATCCTGCCCAACAAGGCTGCGGAGGATGACCCGAAGCGCTGGGGCGATGGCCCCGACAACGATCACGACGCATGGCTGAAGGAAAACAAGCCGCCGCACTGGGGCTGACCTCCAGGCTGCAGCGGCGTCACCCGGCCCCGCCCTCGGGTCCCACCAGGACGAAAAACAGCTTGCCCTGAGTGGAGGCTCCCGCCAGCCGGGCAGCCTGCTCCGGGGCTGCTGCCACGACGATCAGCCCGTCGGTCTCGCCGGTGCCCAACCACTGACCCGTCTTGCCGCCTTGTCCTGACGTCCACAGGACGGGAACGGATGAAGCCAGCACCTCCGAGGGGGAATGCTGGTCGTAGCCGTTCGCCCCGGTCAGCACCACGTTGACCAGTTGCCCGGGCGATACGAGCTGGATGGAGGAGGGATCGGCCATCCTCAAGGGCACGGCTGCGGAGCCCGGTGGCGTTCCGGTCAGGAGGCCGGGACCCAGCAGCAGGGAGTCTGTCACCAGTTGGCCCTTCCGCAATGGGGCTGCCAGTTGCTTTCCCGCGGCGTCACCGGTGTCGGACATGGACCCGGCAGTGAGCATCCCCGGCGGGATTTTCGTGGCCGTCAGGTCCGTGGCTGTCAAGGCCGTGCCTGCGGGGAGATCCCGCGCCGCCGCCAACACCGAGACCGTATCGGCGGGCGGGGGAGTGAGCTGATGGACCGTGATCCCGGCAGCAAGGCAGAGCAGGAGCGCTATTGCGAGGCGCCGGTTCCGGCCCAGCCAGGACAACAGCCTGTGGCCACCCGCGCCCCGGGGTCGTGCTGACGGGAGCGGACGGCGGGCAGGGCGTCCCGGCGGGGCGGATCCACGGCTGGAACGAAAGAGGGTAGCGGGCATGGGAACCACGCTACGTTCCGGCAACCGAGCCCGACAGAAGCAAAGGTGGCTATGTGGAAAACCGTGCTGCCGACGTCGTACGTCTTTTTTGGCGGGAGGTCAGCTGGCGGCAGCGGCAACCGTGGCAGGTGCCGGCGCCGGTGCGGCCGCGGGGGCGGAGGGGGCAGCCGAAACGGTGCTTCCCTTGGCATCCCGGGAGTCGGTCCGGTAGAAACCGGAGCCCTTGAAGACCACGCCCACGCTGTTGAACTTCTTGCGCAAGGCGCCCTGGCACTCCGGGCATGAAGTCAGGGTGCTGTCGGTAAACGACTGGAAAACGTCGAAGGCGTGGCCGCAATCCTTGCAGGCGTAAGCATAAGTGGGCACTGGTGATCCTCCTCGGGGGCAAACGAGAGGTCCTGTGCTGCGCTGAGCGGAAACCGTCCATTAGCAGTCGTAGGGCCTGAGTGCCAATTCTATCACCCCCGGTAGGCAGCCTTCCGTCAGGCCGGGTCCGGCAGCCGGATCAAACCTGAGGGCGTGAGCGCGGCCGGAACCCTCCGGTCAAAGTCTTCGGCGGGAATGCTTCCGGCCGGGAGCAGTTCGGAATCGAAGACGATGGCCGCAAACGGGATCTCAAGGCCGTTCCCGGCGAGGGAGCCCAACAGGACGTCGTAGTAGCCGCCGCCCTGGCCTATGCGGTTGCCGTCCTTGTCCACGGCCGTAGCGGGGACGAAGAGTGCAGCAACGGAGGCCATGATGCCGAGGCCATGGCGCGGTCCGGCCGGTTCCAGCACGGGGGCGTAGCGGCTGCGGACAAACTCGACGCCGGGAGTCCAGTAGGTCCAGCTCAGCCGGCGGCCGGGCTCGCAGACAGGGAGCAGGACCCTGTGGCCATGCCGGTGGAGTTCGATGATCAGGGGCAGCGTGGGCGGCTCCGGGGCCACGCCCAGATAGGCGCAAAAGGTCGACGGCGTCCCACCGGTGAGCTGTTCAGCCCAAGCAGTGCCGTGGACCGCCAGGGCGGCGCCTACTGCGTCGCGTTGCGTGGGGTCCGTCGCGGCGCGGCGCGCACGATGCTGTGCGCGGATGTCCGCCTTGGCTTCACTGCTGCCTTGGGGCATGCCGCTCCTTCGTTGCCGTTCGGGTGGCCGTTGCAGCGTCTGCGCCGCGCTGGCTCAGGAGCCACCACCAATTACTGAATGGTCAGCCCCTCCGTTAGATTAGTCCAGTGACTACCACTCAGCAGACAGTACGCAAGGCCGTTATTCCAGCTGCCGGCCTCGGCACCAGGTTCCTGCCGGCCACAAAAGCCATGCCCAAGGAAATGCTCCCGGTGGTGGACAAGCCTGCCATCCAGTACGTGGTTGAAGAGGCTGTCAACGTTGGCCTTAACGACATCCTGATGATCACGGGACGCAATAAGCGTGCCCTGGAGGACCACTTCGACAGGGTTCCTTCGTTGGAGGACACGCTGGAAGCCAAGGGCGACCTGGCCAAACTTGAGTCCATCCAGGCAGCCAGCAACCTCGGTGACATCCACTACGTCCGCCAGGGTGACCCCAACGGCCTGGGCCACGCGGTACTGCGTGCAAAGCAGCACGTCGGCAACGAACCGTTTGCCGTCCTCCTCGGCGATGACCTGATCGATGCCCGGGACGAACTCCTCAGCACCATGATCGAAGTCCAGTCCAAGACCGGCGGATCCGTGGTGGCCCTCATCGAGGTGGAACCCTCCCAGATCAGTGCCTATGGTTGCGCCGATGTGCAGGAGATCGACGGTGAAGGCTACGTCAGGATCAACAAGCTCGTCGAAAAGCCCAGCGTGGATGAGGCGCCCTCAAACCTGGCAGTCATTGGCCGCTACGTGCTCCACCCGGCAGTTTTTGACGTGCTCGAGCACACCGGCCCGGGCCGGGGCGGGGAAATCCAGCTGACCGATGCCCTGCAGGAGCTGGCAGCCGGCGATGGTGATGGCTACGGGGTTTACGGCGTGGTCTTCCGCGGCCGCCGCTACGACACCGGTGACAAGCTCAGCTACCTCAAGGCCTGCGTCCAGCTCGCCATCGACAGCGACGACCTTGGCCCCGGGCTGCGGGAGTGGCTGCCGGGCTTCGCGGCCGGCCTCGCTAAATAACTGCCGTGCGCCCCGGATCCATCTGGCCCGTGACACTCGAATGCGGCGACCTGATCCTGCGCCCCATCCGGTACCGGGACAAGAAGGAATGGACCGAGGTCCGTGGGCGCAACAGCGAGTGGCTGGCGCCCTGGGAAGCATCCAACCCGGCACCAGGCGGTGCGCTGCCTGACTACCGGCAGATGGTGCGGTCCTTGAAAATCCAGGCCGCCCAGGGGACGGCCCTGCCGTTCCTCATCACTGAGCGCACACCCAGGTTGGCTGCCCCGGTCATTGTTGGCCAGCTGACCGTGTCCTCGATTGTGTGGGGTTCGGCCATGATGGCCACGCTGGGGTACTGGGTTGACCAGGCGCGCGCGGGTCACGGCATCGCACCCACGGCGGTGGCCATGGCTACAGACCATTGCTTCCAGACCCTCGGCCTGCACCGCATGGAGATCAACATCCGGCCCGAGAATGGCCCCAGCCTGCGCGTGGTTGAGAAGCTGGGATTCCGTGACGAAGGCTACCGTCCGCGCTTCCTTCACATCAACGGGGAGTGGGCGGACCACAGGACCTTCGCGCTGACCGCTGACGAGGTCCCGGAGGGGCTGCTCGCCCCATGGCTCGCGTCCCGGTCCTGACCCGCCGGACCTGAACCCTGCATGGGCACTTCCACGGTCATAAATCCAGTGAATTGCCACGTTGCCGGCGACACACCGTTGCTAATGCGGGGGCGGCTGCCCTAATGCTCATACGGTTTTGATTGTGGACTTCCCCCTAAGCAGCTCAGTGATCCTTGTGGTTGCCGTTGTGCTCTGGATCGTATGGGTTGCGCCCTACGTTCTGCGGAACCGCCGGCACCAGGCCCAGGCCGCTGGTGACTTCCTGGCGGAAGTACCAGCCATTGAATCATCGGACCCGAGAGCCGGGACGGTATTGAACATCGCCGCCCAGCAGGAGAAAGCCATGGAGATCAGGAAGAGCCCCGAAACCGCCACGGAAACGTCCGGCAACGCGACGACGCGCGGCGCGTTCCGGATCCGCTATGGCAGGACAGGGATCGCCCTCGTTGGTGTCCTGGCGTTGCTGACCGCGTTTGTTTCGGGTGTTCTCCTGCCGTTCGGAATCGGCAGCGCGCTGCCGCCGGTCACGGGCCTTGCCACCACCATTGCAGCCGTCTTCCTGCTGCGTTTCCTGGCTGTGCGTGACCGCAAAGCCAAAGTGAACGCAGCTTTCCGCTCAGCGATGAGCGCCCCCGCCCGGCGTCAGGGAGCGGCGGCCGCAGACACCGCAGTGCGTCCCGCCGCCCGGCCGGAAAACCGTCTCTTTGATGCCGAGGCCCACCAGGCCAAGCCGAAGCCAAAGCCCCTTACCGCGATGGAGCTCCGGGAAGCCGCACTGGCTGTTGCGGTAGCCGCCGGAGATGCCAGCGCCGCCGCCGCTTCGCTGGCGCCGGCCGTCACAACCTGGGAACCGGTGGACGTGCCAAAGCCGGTGTACGTTGAGGCCGCCAAGGCCGAGCGTCCGGCGCCCCAGCCGCTTGACCTTCCCGAGGCACCCAAAGCCGTCGGTAAACCGTCCCTGAAGCAGGGCGCTCCCGCAACCACGCCCGGCGCGCCCGCCGCCAAGCCCCTCACCAAGGCGCAGAGCGCCCTAAGCAACCTCGACGACGTCCTGCAGCGCCGCCGCGCCTGATACCCGACCGGGTTCGCCCGGAGCAGACCCAACCGCCCATTAGTCCGGGCGCGGAGTGTCAATTCGCAATGCGGGACGAAAATTTGTAGCCTAAGGTCACCGGTACCGCCGTTCCTTCCCGGGGACACGGACTGTTCCGGGGCTATAGCTCAGTTGGTAGAGCGCTTCGTTCGCATCGAAGAGGTCAGGAGTTCGAATCTCCTTAGCTCCACTGCAAAAGCCTTCTGACCTGCGGAAACGTTGGGTTGGAGGGCTTTTCTCTTGCCAGTTTTCGGGCCAACCACACGGAAACCACACGCTTTGGGAAGAGTTCCAGCGTTCACACGGACTTTCGTTCCGGATGAGGCGGTGGCTCTTTGCCAGACTCTTGGAGTGCCTCAGTGAGATCCGGCGATTCGGTTGCCGTTGCGATCTAATGCTTCTCCGTGACTGCGGTTCCGGAATGACTCAACTGGGCGGCAGCTTGTGTGGAACTGTATTCCTTGTCGATGAGAGTGGCAACGGATTTACCGAAGACATGCAGGGTTACCCATTCATAGGGGATCCAGCGCGGGAGTCCCGCCATTGCCTGCGGAAGTTATGTGGGCTGCGAACGGTTCCTGTGGAGGACGGGAACAACATGTCTTCGGGCCTGGGCTGCTCGGCTGCATGCCTGCGTCGGAGGGTTTGCGCGGCAAATGGAGGCACCTTCATGGTGGAGAAGCCGGCTCTGGTCTTCGGACGGTCTTGCCGGTAGGCGCCGCGGCCCTTTTCCATGACTACACTTCCGGAAATGGTGATAGTTGCCGGTTCTGCTCGAAGATCGATGTCCTGATGCGCGGGCCACGTCCGGGCCGGCGCCGAACAGCTTGTCCTCGATCTCGTCGATGTCGTTCCAGACCGGCGACGACGGGCTGGCATCTCTTCCGATCTCTCCGTTTCGCGATGTGGCATTGTCTGGTCGTGACCATACCGGACTCTGTGGAACGCGCCTTTCGGGGTGCGCCGTGGCGTGGGCGGCACTACACTGTCGGCAAAGGAGAGGGAGGAGCATCATGCGTGCAGTAGTAGTCTTCGAATCGCTCTGGGGAAACACGGAGCAGCTCGCGCGTGAGATCGCCGCCGGAATCGGTGGCGAACGCACTGACGTAGTGGACGCGGCGTCGGCGCCGAGCGCGCTGGACTCCGACGTTGATCTTCTCGTGGTCGGCGGACCGACCCACGCGTTCTCCATGTCGACCGGGTCGACACGCGAGTCGGCGAAGCAACAGGGTGCCGAGCACGTCCCGGCACGAGGCATCCGCGAGTGGATCGAAGCGCACACCTCGCCGGGTCGCGCAGTTCCCGTGGCGACGTTCGATACGCGGGTCGTCAGTCCTCGGCTCCCGGGGTCGGCGGCGAAGAAGGCGATGAAACGGCTTGTCGGGCTGGGATTCCGGCCGGTCGCGAAGCCCGAGACGTTCGGCGTGCACGGTTATGCAGGGCCGGTCGCCGACGGGGAACTGGAACGCGCGCGACGCTGGGGAGCGGAGCTCGCGAGACTCCTATCCCACCACTGAGGCTCACGCACCGAGGCGCGCCATCTCCTCGCCCATGGCGCGCGCGAACGCGGCGCCCGGCACATTCGTCGCGTCGAAGTGGATGCCGCAGAACAGGTTGCCGGTGTACGAGACAGCCGCGACACCGAACCGTACGTTGCCGGCGAGCACCCCAACCGGCCAGAGCGAGACGACCGGAGCCCCCGCGAGGCGGAAAGCGCCTTCGGGGCCCGGCACGTTGGTGACGATCCCGGCGACGAGATGCTGCCGCCGAGCAACGCGGTCCAGGATGCGCGCGCCGATCGGGCCGCGCATGAACTCGAGCGTGCCCTGGTCCCTCGCCCGGGCCTTCTCCTCGCGGGTCTGCGCGGCGATGAGCCGCAAGCGCTCACCGGGGTCGGGCTCGCGGAGCGGCAGCCCCACGAGCATGACCCCCACTTGGTTCCCCGCGGTCCCGCGTCGCCGCAGCGCCACCGGCACCGATACCATCAGCCGGGCGGGAATCGGCTCACCGGCTGCCGTCAGGGCGGCTCGGAAGCCGGACGCCGCAGCAGCGAGCAGGGCATCGTTCACCGTGGCACCCTGCGTGCGCACCGCTGTCTCGAGCGCCTCGATGTCGGTACGCAGAAAGACGACCCCGCGGTGCGCGCTGCGTTCACCCAGCAGCACCGTGGCGCCGATGTCACGACCCCGCAATGTCTTGCGGATGCGGTGCAGACCGACACGCAACCGACGCACGGTCTGCCACAGCGTTCGACTCGGCGCCTCCGTCAGCACCCGCACACGGCGTGCCATCGCCGGTGCCTCCCGCGGCTCCCCCGCATCGAAGAGCTGCTGCACGATCGCCACCGCCGCCATCCCGTCGGCGACCGCATGATGGATGCGCAGCACGACTCCGAGCTCTCCCGCCGTCGCACTCGGCACCACCAGGATCTCCCACAGCGGACGATCCAACCCGAGCGGCTGACTCATGAGCTCGGCGCATTTGTGCTCGAGACCCGCAAGACCATCGACGGGCTCCACGAGGCGGATGTGGTGCTCGAGGTCGGGCGCGGTGTCGATCCAGTGGTGTCGACGACCCACCAGGACAGCTCTTCTGCACAGCGCCGGCAGCGCCGCGATCCGCTCGCGGAGAGCCGCCCGCAGCTCGGCCATATCCGTGGTGCCATCCGGAGCCAGGAAACCGCCCGGCGCGAGCAGACCGGCGACGAGGAACACGTTGACCTGGCCGACGTGATCGAGCACCAGGTTCGCCTCGTCGACCGGGGCAAGCCTTTGCGTCACGGGGTGCATGTTACGACAATAGCCGTGAGATCCCCGGCCTGACATGCCACGAGCGACAGTCCGGACGCCGCAGCACTCTGTCGCTACGGGAATCGCCGTATCATCCACCTCGTCGTGGTCGGGGGAACCCGGCTGCTCGCTTTTGTGCTCCTGCTCCTCCGGCGCGCTTCGGCGGCGTTCTGGACCGCGGTTGCGGGCTTCGCGATGGGGGCTCTTCGACCGCGGGCACACGAGCGCGGCTATCGGCCGAAAAACGACCTGGCCATGGGGGCCGTCAGCGCAGCGATCGTGACAGCCATGAGGAAGCCAGCGAGGACGTAGAGTGCTGCGACGAGCGGGATCGGGCTCCCCTCGTCGATGAAGGGCGACGGCGCAGCCGTCCACAGGATCGCCACGAGCCAGGCGCCCATGTTGATCGGCACCCAGCGGAACGTGCCCGGCCGTCGCATGGCCAGCCACTGGGCGAACGGGATGCTGCCGAGAAGCACGAGCGCCCCGACAACCAGCAACGCGATGGTACCGAAGGAATCGATGCGGAGCCCGATCGTGTTCGGCAGCATGCCGAGCAGCCAGGCAACGGATGCCGCGACTGCCGTCGCGCCGAGCCACAAGCCCCTTCGCGGTCGGTTCTGTTCCATCGCGAGATACTGTCCGGTCGCCAGGGCCGCACCCTCGATCGCACCGGCTGCCACCACGAGGATCAGGCTCCACGGGGCCCCGATCCCCATGACGATCGTGAGGATCCCCGCGCCCGCAGTGACGGCGAACCCCGTCGCCTCGCCGATCGTCACCGCGACGATCCACCGAAGCGTGAATTTTGCGCGCATGGCAAGAGACTAACACCGGCGAACCTCAACGAGAGGCGCCGGGCGCGGCATCCACTCGCGCGCGCGATCACAGGGAACCCTCTGCACGGACTAGCTGGGCGTGCTCGGTAGGCTCGTGAGTGCGATTAGGATGCGCGCTGGCTCCCTTAGAGCGACGCAGCTCTGGGCCCGCGTTTTCGCCGGGTGGGTCCTGATCGTCACCGGCAGGCTCTTCGCCCTGTTGTGGTTGAGCGAACTAGTTCCAGCTACCCTTTCGGGGCAGGCACCGTCGAGCCTGGAAATAGCTGGGCTGACAATGAACCCCATCCATGTCATCGACCTGTCCGTGGTCCTGCCGGGCAGGATTATCATCGGGGTGCTCGCCCTGCGCGGGAACAAGAAGGGGTTGTTCTTGACCCTACCGGCACTGGTCTTCTCCATTGCTGATGGGATCGAGCTTCATCGCCGCGATGGTGCTGATCGTCGTGAGCGGGGACACGAGCGGCTTGGTTCCGATGGCGATGGTCGCCGTGGTTGTCGGCGCCAGCCTCGCAGCTGCCTCGCCTACCCGCGCCGGACTACTGGACTTCCTCGACCGACCGCAACACCTCGATAGGATGGGAACCGACGAGGGCCTGGCTTACGTCCACGTCGTTTCCCGAACGCCGCAAGATTTCGGCTATCCGGTCCGCGATCTGCGCGGTGGACCCCTTCCTGCTCGGATAACCGACGACACCACGCTTCCGGGCATCCAAAGAGGCGAGTAGCGGGGCCGGAACAGCATGAGTCCTGTGCGGACAGACCGCCCGGCAGAGCCGCCATGGCACGAGACGATCGCAGCGGCGGGACGTCACACCACGAGGGCTGAGGCGGTAGTGAGGTAGATCATCACGGTCAGGAGGTCCTGTGTCACCGTGGCGAGGGGCCCGGAGCCGAAGGCCGGGTCCTTGCCCAGTTTGCTGATCCCCCAGGGCAAAACCAGGGCAATGACGGTAGCGATCGAAGCGGCAGCCAGCAGTGAGAGCGCGACGGCCAACGCGACATGCCAGTCCCGCCAGATTGATCCCACAAGGAGCAGTGACACCCCTCCGAGGATCAGACCCAGAAGCGCACCGGTGGCGATCTCGCGCCCGACGATGCGCCGCACGCCTATCCCAAGCGAAAGGCCACGAATGACGAGCGCTTCCGTCTGCGTTCCGATCGCGTCGGCGAGATAGACCACGCCGGGGACGAAGAAAGCGATGAGGACATGCTCAGCCAGATCGGCTTCAAAGTTGCCCACGATCCCGGCCGCCAGCAACGCGCCGACGAGCCCAACACCCAGCCATGGGAGGCGATGCCAAAGGCGACGCAGCACCGGCTCCACCGTGGTCATCTGAGCAGGTGATGCAGATCGCAGGAATCCGCCCAGACGGACCAAGTCCTCGTCATGTTCTGTCAACAGCACCTCAAGAAGGGCGGTGGCGGGTACGAGACCGACGAACCGACCCTCGTCAATGACGGCGAGGGTGGGCTCGTTGTGGTGGACGGCTTTCCAAGCCGCCTGCTCCTGAACGGTTGAGGACGCGACAACGGGAGGGTTGGCGTCCATCAGCAGGCTAATCGGAGCGGTGGGTTGGGCGGCGAGCAGCCGCTCGATGGTGACCAGGCCGAGCAGCTGGTCACCATCGAGGACCGCGACCGCTGCAGCACTTTCGTAGTGTTGGCCACGCATGGCGTCCAGGACGTGGCTGGCCAGCTCGTCGCGTTGCGCGATAGGCACCCGGCGCGAAGCGTGTTGGGCTGCCGTGCGGAACTGACCGGACCTGGCAGGGTCGAGAACCGTCATCGGGCATCCTTCGACAGTTTGAGGCGCGATACTTGCGCAGGAGCCTGGAGCCACGCCTTGCCGCCGCCGTGAACATCGTACAGAACTTCCAGCCTATACCGCGGTTGCTTTCGCGCAATGTTTGTTGGCACGGACGCTGCTCGGGATCATCGCCGGATTCGTCGGCCTGCTAGTGGTCGGACTCAGCAGTGGCGCCGGTTCAGGTGCTTGGCTGGTCCTGCTCGCCGCTGGTACAGGCGATCAACTGGACCCCTCAGTTCATCACATTCATGCTCTTCCTCTCCCTCGTCGGGACGGCGGCAGCGTTCCTGGCCTGGTTCACGGAAGGCGTGCACCCCGCCTGGACCTCCTGACTGCCTGGACGCTGCTCGTGCCCGTCATTGGCATCGGCGTCTCCCTGTTCCTCCCCAGCGAGCTACCGCCACCGGCCTGGTCCTGGCCTCGCTCTGGCTTGTGCTCCGCCGACCGGCCAGGGCAAGAGGACCAAAGACTCTGACGCCGCAGACCGGGCGGGACGATAGTGAACCGCAGGGCACTGGTGCGTCCGGTGCAGGGAGGAAACAGCAATGATGTATTGGGACGGGAACATGGGTGTCTGGGGCTACATTCTGATGGGGGTGAGCTTCGTCCTGTTCTGGGGCGCCGTCATCACCGCCATCATCCTCTTCGCCCGCACCATGGGAGCCGGAGGCCGCCGGTACGAGGGCGGCGCCCCGGGACCGGGCATCGCGGAGAATCTGCTCGCCGAACGGTTTGCCCGCGGCGAAATCGACGAGAGCGAATACACTGCCCGCCTCACCGTGCTCCGCCGCGGCCGCGGAGCATGACCTGCCGGCCTGTCCGCCAGGTCCGGCCGAAGACCTTGACGTATACCCCCTAGGGGTATACGTTCGGGGTAACCGGAAATCGTCGTCGCGGGCGGGAGCCTCTACGCAGTGAAGGTCCGACAGCGGGTGAACCGCGCCGCTGTCCTCCTCAGATACCCCTGCGAAAGGACACACCATGACTGCCGGTCCGAAGCCCGCCGCGGGAGCAGTGAGCACGCCTCTGAAGAGCACTGTCGTGGAAGTGCGTGGCCTGCACTGGGCCACGTCCAAAGCAGTCGTGGAACACGTGCTGCTGCAGCGGCCAGGAGTCGCCGCTGTCGACGCGAACGCGGTCGCCCAGACCGCGACCGTGAGTTTTGACCCGGTCGTGACCTCCGTGGAGCAGATCTCCCGGTGGATCCGGGACTGCGGGTACCACTGCCGGGGCGAATCGGTCCCCGACCACGTCTGCTACCCCATGGACGAAACCATGCGCACCCCCAAGATGAAGCATGAGCCTGTGCATCCGGTGGAGCCTGATCACCAGGGAATGCACCCGGGACAGGCGCCGGAACCGGCGGAACCCCGTGCCGGGCATGCCCATCCGCCGGCGGACAGCCATGCCGGCCATGGCCCGGGAGGTCACGGCGAGATGCCCCGGACGCCGCAGGAGATGATGGGCCACGGCGGACACCATGCCGGAATGTCGATGGATGACATGGTCAAGGACATGCGCAACCGGTTCCTGGTCGCCGCGATCTTGTCGATCGGCGTGACGCTGTGGTCGCCGATGGGCCGGGACATGTTCGGTTTCACCGCCCCGACGCCGTTCGGGCTCCGCGATGATGTCCTGGCCCTGGCCCTGTCCCTGCCGGTCATCTTCTACTCGGCCTGGATCTTCTTCGACGGCGCCTACCGGGCGCTG
Organism: Pseudarthrobacter sp. NIBRBAC000502772; assembly: GCF_006517235.1. Taxonomy (NCBI): domain Bacteria; kingdom Bacillati; phylum Actinomycetota; class Actinomycetes; order Micrococcales; family Micrococcaceae; genus Pseudarthrobacter; species Pseudarthrobacter sp. NIBRBAC000502772. The sequence continues at coordinate 3,803,575 of NZ_CP041188.1, read as the reverse complement.
AAGGCCCGCACCCTGGACATGATGGTCCTGGTCGCGATCGCCGTCGGCACCGGCTGGCTCTACAGCGTCTGGGTCACCCTCACCGGCGGTGGTGAGGTGTTCTACGAAGCCGCCACCGTCCTGGCCTCCTTCGTGCTGCTGGGCCACTGGTTTGAAATGCGCGCAAGGGGCGGAGCGAACGAAGCCATCCGTACGCTGCTCGAGCTTGCCCCTCCGGTCGCGGTGGTGATCCGCGACGGGGACACGGTCGAGATCCCCACCTCCGAGGTCCAGACGGGGGACCTGCTGCTGATCCGGCCGGGATCGAAAATCCCCGTTGACGGGGAGGTCGAGGACGGCCAGTCGGAGGTCGATGAGTCCATGGTCACGGGCGAGAGCCTTCCGGTGACCAAAACCATCGGTTCGGAGGTGATCGGCGCGTCCATCAACACCACCGGCACGATGCGGGTCCGGGCCACCAAGGTCGGAGCCGACACCGCCCTGGCCCAGATCGTCGCCCTCGTCCAGGAAGCCCAGAACTCCAAGGCACCGGGCCAGCGGCTGGCCGACAGGGCCGCGTTCTGGCTGGTCCTGGTCGCACTGATCGGAGGGACCGTGACGTTCGCCGCCTGGCTCGCCCTCGGCGCCGGCGTCCAGGCGGCCCTGCTGTTCGCCATCACCGTCGTCGTCATTACCTGCCCCGACGCGTTGGGGCTTGCCACGCCGACGGCCATCATGGTGGGCACCGGCCTCGGTGCTAAGCGCGGTGTCCTGTTCAAGAATGCCACCGCGCTGGAGGTCTCCGCCCGGATCGACACCGTCGTCATGGACAAGACGGGCACCCTGACCAAGGGCGAACCGGAAGTTACCGACGTCGTCGTTGAGGGCATCGATGAAAACGAGCTGCTGGCTCTGGTCGCCGCCGTGGAAAAGGAATCCGAACACCCTCTTGCCGCGGCAGTGGTCCGGCACGCCCAGGGACACGGCGCCACCGACCTGGCCGCCACCGACTTCCTGAACGTCCCCGGCCACGGGGCCGGCGCAACCGTGGAGGGACACCGGGTCCTGGTCGGCAACCGCAAGCTCATGTCCGACGAAGGCATCGACCTTGGTCCGCTTGCCGCGGTCCGCGACGAACTTGCAGGAACCGGACGGACCGCTGTGCTCGTCGCCGTCGACGGCCGCGCCGCTGCGGTGATCGCCATGGCGGACGCCGCCAGGGAAACCGCGCCGGCCGCCGTCGCTGCCCTGCACGAGGCCGGGATCGAAGTCGTCATGCTCACCGGAGACAACGAAGCCACCGCCCAAAGGATCGCAGGCCAGCTCGGCATCGACACCGTCATCGCCGAAGTGCTCCCGGGGGACAAATCAGCGAAGATCGCCGCACTGCAACAGGCGGGGAAGAAAGTCGCCATGGTCGGGGACGGTGTCAACGACGCCCCCGCCCTTGCCCAGGCCGACCTTGGCATCGCGATCGGCGCCGGCACCGACGTGGCCATCGAAACGGCCGACGTCGTGCTGATGCGCTCGGACCCGCTGGATGTGCCGATCGCCCTGCGGATCGGCAAAGGGACTTTGCGGAAGATGCGCCAGAACCTTGGCTGGGCCGTCGGATACAACGCGATAGCGCTGCCCATCGCAGCCGGGGTCTTCGCGTTCGCCGGGATTGTCCTCAGCCCGGAGATCGCGGCCCTGTCGATGTCAGGCTCCAGTTTCCTGGTCGCCGTCAACGCCCTGCTGCTCAAGAGGCTGCGGCTGCCCCGGCCCGAAACACCGGAGGCAAGCACGGCCCGCCCGGTCCGGCCGCTGGCCCCGGCCGGGACCCACTAGGCCCCCACTATGGACCTCCGCCTCATCTCCCGGGTGGTGTTCCTGCGGGCCGCGTGGCGGAGAAGGGATCACTGGGACGCCGCCCGGATCACCGCCCACCAGGACCATGCCCTGCAGGAGCTGCGCCGCGCAGCCTACGCCGGCTCGGAGTTCTACCGGCGCCACCACACAGGACTGCACGACGCGCCCTTGGATCAGTTGCCTCCTGTGACGAAGGCTGACCTGATGGCCCACTTCGACGAGGCAGTCACCACCCCGGACCTGCGGCGGGCGGATCTGGAGGCGCACCTGCGGTCACTGACCGAAAGCGGCGGAGACCCGGGAGTGCCATGGCAGGGCCGGTGGTGGGCTGCGGCGACGGCAGGAACCACGGGCCGGCGCGGGACCTTCATCTGGAACCGCTCCGAATGGGGCACCGTCCTGGCCTCCTATGCCCGGGCGAACGACTGGGCCGGGATCTCCGCAGGGCCGACCCGGCCACTGAAAATGGCACTGGTCAGCTCCCGCGTCCCCACCCACCAGTCCGCCGTCGTCGGAGCGTCCCTGCGCTCCCGGCTTGTCCCCACCCTCCGGCTGGACGTCACCGCACCCATGGAGGACACGGTCGCCGCGCTGAACCGGTTCCAACCCAGGATCCTGGTCGGCTACGCCTCAGCACTGAAACCTCTCGCCGCGGAGCAGCATGCCGGACGTCTGCACATCTCACCCCAGGGCGTGATGTCCGCCTCCGAAGTGCTCACCCCGCACACCGCAGCGGAACTCGAAGCGGCGTGGGGAAGCGCGCCCTTCGACGTTTACGCCGCCACCGAAACGGCCGGGATCGCCTCCCCCTGCACCTACCGGAACCGGCACGTCTACGAGGACCTGCTGATCATCGAACCGGTGGACCAGGACGGGAACCCCGTGCCGCCCGGCACTACTGGGGCGAGGCTCCTCGTGACCGTGCTGTTCTCCCGCACCCTGCCGCTAATCCGGTACGAAATGTCCGACTCCGTCAGACTGGGCGGACGAGGCTGCCCGTGCGGGCGCGCTTTCACTTTGCTGGGAGACATCGAAGGGCGGCTCGAAGACATTCTGAACCTGCCAGGCAGGCAAGGACCGGTCAGCATCCACCCGATCGTGTTCCACCACGTACTCGATGAAGCCGGCAGCGCGGGGTGGCAAGTCATTCAGGAGGCCTCGGGGCTCCGGGTCCTCCTGGCAGGCCTCGCTCCCGGGGCATCCATCGAGGGAGTCCGCGCCGCTGTCATCGGCGCGCTCAACGCGGCCGGCGTTGTGGAAACCCGGGTGGACGTGCAGCTGGCCGATCACCTCGAACGGACAGCCCTTGGTAAAGCGCCGTTCGTACGAGGGCTTGCCGCACCGCACTAGGACGTAAGCCCCTAACCGGGGTCTGCCATCAGGGGTACCATCTCGCCATGGAAAAGGCTGGCAAGAATGCGGTTGAGCGTCTCGGCCCGGAAGCCTGCTGGGATCTCTTGCGGTCGGACACTGTTGGTCGGCTCGCAGTCGTCGTCCAGCGCCGTCCGGACATCTTCCCGATTAATTACGTTGTCGACGGGGAGACTTTGGTCTTCAGGTCAGCGGTCGGCAGCAAGTTTTGGGCGGGTCTAGACGTTGAATCCGCGTTAGAAGTTGACGGGTATAAACCGCGGACGCAGATGGCGTGGAGCGTGGTGGCCCAAGGAAAAATCCGGATCGTTCTTGACCCTCTCGAAAAGAAGGCTGCAGACACTCTGGGTCTGCAGCCTTGGGAGCCAGGGGAAAAGAACATATACATGCGCGTGATTCCCGAATCCATAACAGGACGCCTGTTCCATACCGTAAAGCCTGACATCTGGAAGATTTCCGAGGTTGATCGGCGTAGGTCCGCCTTCGAATAGGTGGGTGATCCCTGGCGACCGAAACGTCGCAGGACCATCCATTGCAGCGCGGGGATTGAGAGCAAGAGAACGCTTCCGAGGACGATGACCAACGGCAGCATAAGCGGTCATTAAGGTCCATGCCGCCCCTACTGCGGGGCCAGCATTCCGATGGACCAGGCGATGGCAGCTCCCGTTGCCCAACCCTATACGACAATGGCCGGAGCCCCAGCGCTAGCCATATTTCGGACCCGAGCACATGCGACGTCAGTCTGGGCAACGCTGGGAGGCTATTTTGTGTTCGGTTCGCGGGGCTGACGGTGCCGGTGGTGCAGTGCGTAGCTGTCAAACACGGCCGAGGACGTCGTCCCTGGATGACCGAATTTGCCGCGAAGTACTGCGGCGAGATCTTCCAGGGCTGCATCCAACATCCGTCCGGCAAATCGGAGTTCCTTGTTTTCACTGGCTTGGGCTTCGGACGCGAGTTGCTGTGCGTAAGTGACGGTGGCCGGCAAGGAACCCCTCTGCTCGACTTCGTGGAAGTAATAGGTTTCATGGAATGAGAGCAAATCTATGCTGACCGAAGCCACGTTCCCGGCCAGTGATTCGAGCAGCCCGGCAGCATGCCGTGGATCCAGTGAAGATGCGCCCTCAGGACCGGCCGCTTCCCTGAACAGGTTCAGGCGGTGGGCAAGAGCCCGGCGACGGCTAAGAGCCGGGTAGGTTTGCAGGATCCAGGAGACCGTGGCCGTGAGCAACCCGAACCCGGTAACGGCCTGGGATGCCGCCACCAGCCTGAGCAGAGGATGGCCTGCCACTATTTCGCCGTACCCAACGGTGGATAGAGTGACCATGGAGATGTAGACCGCTTCGACGAAGTCACCCCGTTGCGGCACACCGCTTTCGTAAACGAATCCGTCCGGCAAATGTGGCAGGTAGAGCAGAGCCCAGCCCATGACGGCCAGCCCTGCCCAGGCGCCAATAACAGCGGCCATTGCCAAGGGAGCCGCGATCGTGGAAGCGCGCCCTCTCAATCTGGAGAGAAGCCAGAATCCGCGCATTATTGTCCTGCAGACCGGGCCGGACCCGTGCGGGTAAAGGAGTGTATGGAAGACGTCTGCAACCATTAGCAGAATCAGCACGGCTCCCAACACCGTCCAGAGCGCATCCTCGAAGTCCATGCCTTATCTTATGGTCGGGAGAACCCTATGAGTGTTGCCTCTGTAGCCTGCGGTCGTCATCGCCCTTGCGAGCCCTTTCGAAGGTGGGAAAACGCTTGGGAAAACCCGGAGCTAAAGACCTCCAGATCGGGGATGGCGCCGGTGTTGGCGACGATGACCATGTTCAGCTGGCCTGAGTAAGAAAGGGCGCGGATACCAGGGGATATTGTCTTGCGCCACACCGACAGCTGGTACTCGGGCTCTACTCACGCCCGAGCCGGACGCATAGAATCACGGCCATGGGCACTTCACAGCCGGGACCGAAAGCCGAAGTTTTACCGTGGAGGACTGCTGGAAATATCTGGCGTCCTCCTACATCGGCAGGCTGGCAGAAATCAATGACCAGTGCCGATATCAATAGCACGACGAACAGAATCGCGGCAATTCCGGCGGAAAGATAAAGACCACGCCATGAGTGACCCGTTCATCATGCCAAGTATTGGCCGAAGCGCTGGGCTGCTGCCGCTCATCCATGACGTGCCCGCCGGGGTGTGCGTTCTTCCGGGCCTGGGAATACTGGTTCGTTATTCACTGGCCGTGGGTTTGGTCCCTTGAATGGGCGTCCACCACGTGTTGGGGGCCGCGACGCTAAACCGGCGCCCGGAGATTGAATCGGGCATTACCCGTACGAAGTGGTCTTTCTTTCCTGCTTGCCAGGGAAACAGCGGCAGGGAGAACGTGTCGAGAACATCCTTTGTTTTTGTCAGAAGTTCTGCCTTGCCGCGGATCACAACGCTCCAAGCCACTCCTGTTTCCGGATTAACCCCATCGGCTTCCATAGCTACGGGATAATCACCCAAGGCGCCTTCAAGCTTCGTCCCCGAGTCTGTCCGGAAGACTATCGTGCCGTGGTCGGTCGTGTAGTTAATGGGAAAAATATCGGGGCCGTCTCCGACCCATACCGCCAGGCGGCCCACAGATACCAGCCGCAATAGACTCCAGCACTCGTGGACAGCCAACCGCTCGGTCGTAGTTTCACTCGGCTTGTTCTCCATATGCCGATCCTAGGCACAAGTGCTTCCAATGCACAGAGCCTGGGTTCTCCTCCCTGGCGGGCGGAGGACCTGGGTCAACTGCCTTATCCGTACTGTGTGTATGCTCGGCCGCCTGAACATCTCCGAGGAGAGGACGGAAAAGAGCTCCGCCAACAAGGCCCTCCGTCTTCTGGATCTCCTGGCCTAGCTCCGTGTAATGGCGCTATTGGTCCGGCCGTCGACGGCAGCGACGGCGATGAGGAACCAGTAACGGGCGGTCCAGGCCTTCGGGCTCTGGCGGAGGGCCGGCATCGGGTTCAGAATCGGAATAGTAACTGGCTCAGTCCGAAAGGTGCCGGTCATGATGTGGGGTTACGGGAACATGGGCTGGATATGGCTCTGGGGTTTTCTCATGCTCGCGGGGACCGCGGTATTGGTTCTGCTTGCCGTCCGGATGTTTGGCAGCGGTAACGGATATGGCCAGAGCGGCCGGCAGGGGCCGGGCGGGCCCCCACCGGGAAGGAGCAGGGCGCGCCAGATCCTGGATGAACGCTTCGCGAAGGGAGAGCTGACCGCGGAGCAGTACCGCGCCCAGCTCCGGGTGCTGGGTGAGGGGCCGTAGTGCAGCCCATCAGCCGGCGCAACGCTCTGCTGCTGGGCGGACTTGGCGTAGCGGGCACCGTCGTGGGCGGGGCAGGCCTGTTCTGGACACTGACATCCCGGCCCGCCCCCGTCACGGGAGGTGAGCTGACCCAGCCACCGGATCTGCGCAGCGAAGGCGGCCGGCTGGACGTCCGTCTCGTCGCGGGGCCGGGGCGCATACCGCTCGCAGGGCTGCAGGCCTTGGCCCTTGCCTATAACGAGCTGATCCCGGGCCCAACTCTTCGTTTGCGGCCGGGAGATGTCCTGAACGTCCGGCTTGTCAACAACCTGGATCGGCCAACAAACCTGCATGTGCACGGGCTCCATGTCTCCCCGCAGGGCAACGGCGACAATGTCTTCGTGTCCGTGGATCCCGGCAGAACCTTTGACTACGAGTACAGGCTTCCTGCCGAGCACCCGCCGGGCGTGTACTGGTACCACCCGCACCGTCACGGCATGGTCGCCGATCAGATTTTCGCCGGCCTCTTCGGAGCGATCATCGTGGAGGACCCCCAGCCCATTGCGGCCAGCCGGGAACGGGTGCTGCTGGTGTCCGATATCACCTTGGACGGACTGGGCAACATCCCGCCGGTCTCAGAGATGGAACGGATGATGGGCCGCCAGGGCGAATTCATCCTCGTCAACGGTCAAAGCAACCCGCAGGTCAGCGTCCGCCCAGGAGAGCGCGAAAGGGGGCGGATCGTCAATGCGTGCGTGTCCCGCTATCTCCGGCTGCGGCTCGATGGTCAGCAGTTGCAGCTCCTGGGCATCGACTCCGGCCGCTTCCAGAAGCCGGTAGACGTGGAAGAGCTGCTGCTGACACCGGGAAACCGGGCAGACCTACTGGTCACCACGGCCGCCGGTGACTCTTTCCTGCGCGCGACTTACTACGACCGCGGTACCATGCCGGGGATGATGGGTAGTGGCGGACCCGGCGGGCCGCGTCCGGAGGATCCAAACCGAGTCGCCTTGGCGACACTGCACGTAGCCGGCGAACCCATTGAACCCTTGAATGCCGTGGCCGCCCGGGCGGAACCGGATGACCTGAGATCCTCCCCCGCGGCAGCCCACAGGCAGCTGACTCTCGGCACGGGAATGGGCATGATGCGCTTCACCATCAACGGAGGGGAGTTCAACGAGGCCAGAACAGACACAACCGTTGCGGCCGGCAGCGTAGAGGAATGGACGCTGGTCAACACCAGTCCCATGGATCACCCGTTCCACCTCCATGTGTGGCCGATGCAGCTCATCGAGGAAAACGGTCAGCTCCTGGATTCCGTTGTTCGACGGGACGTGGTCAACGTCCCGTCGAACGGGCAGGTGAAGGTCAGGGTGGCTTTCGAGGACTTCAGGGGCCGTTCCGTATACCACTGCCACATCCTCGACCACGAAGACCAGGGAATGATGGGCGTCATCGAAGTTCGTTGAGCAGCTTCACGGTCGCTTTCGGCCCACATCAATGCCTGAGCGGACTCATTCTGCGACGGTTTTCTTACGGGCGGCTCTTGGGTCTTTGGGCCTTGTTTGGGCAGAGCAACCCCCCCGTAGGATCTCCACATGACCGACAAGAAGATAGTGCCTGAGCCAGAGATTCTCGATCCGGACGATTGTTGGAGGCTGCTGGGACAAACGCCCGTGGGACGGCTCGCGGTCATCGTCGATGGCCATCCCGACGTCTTCCCGGTGAACTTCACGATCGACAACCGGACACTCGTCTTCCGCACGGGCAGCGGAACAAAGCAGCAGGCGATTGAAGCCGACGCCGTCGTTGCTTTGGAGGCGGACGCGGTGAGCGCCGAATTCGGCTTGGCCTGGAGCGTTGTGGTCAAAGGTCGGGCTGAGGAGACAACGCCCACTGGTCCGGCCATGGACGAAATCCGCCGCGCACTTTTCCCCTGGCAGGGGGTTGGACAAGACCATCTGATCCGGATCGTTCCCCAATCGGTAACAGGCAGGCGCTTCAGCGTCACCACGTCCATGTTGTGGCGCACGTCCGTGGACGAGGCCACCCGCGCGGGACTTGAGTAATACAGAGAACGCCAGGGGCTGCTGAACCTGAATAGCTTAGGCGGTTCGAACTAAAGTTGCGCCCCGATCAGATCGTTCACGGTGGGCTTGCGGTCGGTGAACCTGGGTCCGGTGGGCTCGGCCCTCACCCTTCGGCGTCTAAGCCTTATCATTCCGCAGTTAACGGCAGCACGTTTCTGGTGAGCAACTCTGCTGGGTTCTATCCGCCTGTCCGTGTTGATTGTGCCGGGGGCAGGCTTGGGACATTAGGCCATGGAGGAACAGGACTTTTCGCTACGCACCCGCTTTCGCCAGGCGGGACAGCCTGCCTGCCATCGGCGTAATGCCGATTCCGGCGCTGGCGAGCACCACGGGACGGTCGGTGTACTCCATGACCACGTCGCCAAACGGTGCGGAGAGAACCACCTCGTCTCCGACGTTCACGGAGTCGTGGAGGAGGTTGGACATCTCTCCGTCGGGCCGGGCGTCCGGACCCGCTTGACGGCGAACTGCCGGTGGCGGCCGTCGTCGGCTTTGGTGAGGCTGTACTGGCGGGGCTCGTGGACGCCGTCGGGCATCTTCATCTTGATGGTCACGTACTGGCCCGGCAGTGAAGGCTTGACGTCACGTTCGTCCGTGCGCTCAACTCTGAAGGTGGCCACATCGGGACAGAGGTCGGGGTGAAGCTGAAGAGCATCCTCAGACAGCCGGTCAGAACCCTCGAACACGGAGCAGGAACTCCTGCCGCGTCAGAAGCGCTCCGGCTGTTCGCCCAGGTTGAAGTACCTCCCCCCTGACACGCGACGGTTTGATTTCCACGTAGAAGTCTTCGAGCGTCGGGACCCACGTCTTGAGGTTCAGCGCCTCAGCGGCGGCAATATCCGTGCTGTGCTCAAGGACCCTGGCTGTCCCTTTGACAACGGAAGCCCTCGACATGTCGCTTACTGGGCGGGTGTCGCTGAATTGAGGGAGGCATTCGAAGCTACCGGTGGCGGCGAATGCGGCCATACGCGTGCAACCGATGGTGACGGACACACCTGGGAGAGCTGCCGCTTGTGAAGGCATATTGAGACAGGGGAGATATCGGCTGCCGCGTGGACTAGCCTTCCTCGCGCGGGGTTACCGTCCCTGCTGTGTCACCACCGTCGATGACGAATTCGGCTCCGGTAACGAACGACGATTCGTTCGAGGACAAGTAAAGGACGAGGTCCGCAACTTCCCCGGGATGGCCTATTCGGTTAAGCGCTACATGGCTCATGTCAAACGTCATGCCGGCCGTCATCGGAGTGGAGATAACACCGGGATGGACTGAGTTCACCCTGATGCCGTGGTGCCCCAAGTCGAGCGCAGCACTCTTCGTGAGTCCGCGCACGCCGAACTTCGAGGCCGTGTATCCCGGGATCTGCTCATATCCCCGCATGCCGGCAATCGAGGAAATGTTGATAATGGCCCCACCCGTGGACAGCTTAAGTGCCGGTATGGCCGCCTTGATCCCGTTGAAGGTGCCGGTCAGGTTGACGGCGATGACGGTGTTCCATTGCTCCAGGGTGTAGTCCTCAATCGAGGCGAAGTTCACGATGCCTGCATTGTTCACCAGAATGTGAAGACCTCCGAACGTCTCGACGGCGGTCGTAACTGCGGCCTCCCAGTCCTTCGGACTGGTCACATCGAGGTGAACGTAGAGGACGCCCGAGCCCATCCGCTCCGCGGCTTCCTTTCCCTCGTCGTCCAGAACGTCGCCTATAACGACCTTCGCGCCTTCACCGTGCAACCTTGAGGCCACAGCGGCGCCGATGCCGCGTGCGCCCCCGCTGATCAGGGCTACTTTGTCAATGACGCGTTCCATGTGATGTTCCTTCCTTGGCGGCGGCGGATAGTGGTGACTTTGGTTTGCAACACTGTTCCGGGGTAAGCAACGGCACCGCTCTCATCCTTTGTGCGCATCCAAGTGTGCGGCCACGAATGCCCAATGACTGCAGATGCCCAGATGACCGTGATAATGAAGCCCAGGGCTCCAGAGCGGAACCTGGTCCACCCGTAGTGGTGCGCCGCGTCAGGGCAGGTTCCAAGGAGGTTGGAAAGAGCTTCGCGGCGAGGCGTGGATCGTCTTTCAGCAACTGTTCCGCGGTCATGATGCCAGATCCTTGGTTTTGCGGACTGGAGGGGAGGGCTGTGAGCCGTCGTGTTGGCCCTTTTCCGCGGCATGAACCACCAGCACTGGGCAGTGTGCGTGGGCGACGCAGGCAGAACTGACCGAGCCCAGCAGTTGTCCCTTGAAGCCGCCGTGTCCCCGTCGGCCGACTACAAGTAGAAGCGCCTTCCTGCTGGCTTCAATCAGTGAAGAGCGTGCAGGGCCGTGCACCAGCCGGGAGACCACGTTTCGAGGCTGCTCGGGGCCGAAGGCCTTTCGGACGGCTACTTCGAGGGACTCCTCCGCGGGGCGGGCGAATCCGTCAACTCCCATCGCGAGGTAGGCCTCATAGCCGATGGGAAACTCCCAGCAGGTCCATGCCTCGACCGTGGCGCCCAATGGCACGGCCAGTTCTTGCGCCTCCCGAAGAGCCTCAATGGAGGTTCGGGAACCGTCAACTCCAACAATGATCCGTGGGGGCTGTTTCCTGGCCATGGAGGTCTCCGGCTCGTCCGTTGGTGGCTGTGATCTAAGACTGGTCCGGTTGATCGGTCGTCGTTAGGGCCAAAGGTCGCTGACCGGATGAGCACGGATTGCCGGGTTGGCGCCGCAGTTCCTCATGCCTCGGGTCCAAAGCCTCTACCTAACTGCTCCTAACGCCAGCCGTATGACCGCCCTTGAGTCGAGGCTGCTTATATCGCTTGGGCTGGTGGACGCCCGGCATCAGGATAGGTCTTACGTCGGCTGAACACTGCGCTTCAACGCTGCAAAATCAGATGTGACTTCGGACCCTGTCGATGGCAGCGGATCACGGGAAGACTAGATCCACGAGATGGCACGCTTCCTCCGACAGGGCAGGGCGGCCATCGCAGAACGCAGGAGGATCAGGCTATGGAAAGTGATGAACGTCCTGGAGCGGTACTGTCCGACGAACAGTCGTGGAAGGTACTCAAGCGATGCCAACACGGCCGCCTGGCCGTTTGCGCTTTGGGTAAGCCCGACATCTACCCCATAAATTTCCTCGCGCACGCCGGGGTATTGCTGATGCGAACAAATCCAGGAACTAAGCTCGCCGAACTGACGGTGAACGAAAGAGTCGCCTTTGAAGTGGACGAAGTGATCGACGAGGAGGCTTGGAGTGTGGTGGTGGTGGGAACCGCCAGAGTCATCGAGTCACAGTCTGAGATCGATGAGGCTGACAAGCTCCCGCTCAAACCCTGGATTCCGACGCGCAAGTACACATATGTGGAGATCACTCCGACCGTCATTCACGGCCGCCATTTTGAACTGGGAGACGAACCGGAGCGGTACTGAGAACTGATCACCGCGCGGAGGCCGCCGTTCATGCGAGGGCTTCCGATGAAGCGTCGTCAGCAGCTGCTTGGTCCAGCTGGCCGCGTTGTCTTCTTCACCGCTGCGCAACGGCCCGTCGGCGCCCATGGCATGGAGGCCACGGGCTTGGAGATGGTCTCGGTAGGGGACCAATGTCCGAGAACTCCGCGGCAGCCCACTTTTCAGGATCCGGTGAGGTCCACGACCGGAGCAGAAGCGGCGCTGTTCTTCACTGATTCAAGGTTCTCCAGAGCTTCGTCTTTACCACCGTAAGCTTCGCTTGTGACAATGACCTCCCCGTTGCCACTCTTGATCCTGAACCTGAAGAAACCAGCGTTGTCGGTATAAACCTCAATTTGGTCTTTCATGGCAAAACCAAGTCTGCGGTCCCCATGAGCATGAGAAAGCCCCAGAGCCAAATCCAGCCCATGTTTGTCCCGCAGCCCCACATCATGACCGCCACCCTTCATCTCCACTTACTACTCCGATTCTGAACACATTGCCTTCCCGCCGACAGAGTCCAAGGACCTAAACCGCCAGAGGCACCTGCCGTCAAGATAGGTGTCCGGATCGAATACGTGGGGAACATGAGCAGGCGCGCCAGATCGCCGAACAGCTCGAGCGAGGTGATTCGAAATCGTCCCGGAGGGTGGGGAGACCAGTCGAGAAGGCATTTCGTCGGACGTCTCTTCACTTGTCGGATGCCTGGGTCTGGGATCAAGGGCTTGGGGTCTCTACTTAGCGATTATGCGGATAGGCGCCTTACAATTCGACTGCGCGGCTGAGTAATCGAGGCCTGTTTCAGGCGACGCCGTCGCCATCTGGCTGCAGGTCGGCTCCGAACGGGTCCGTCTGGGCGCCGGTGACACACACGACAGTTCCCATTTGTTGCCGGTTAAGGGAAGGTGCTGGCTACCAGGCTGGGAACGGCAGCCGTGGATTCCGCTGCATACGGCTGCTGGGGGACCATGGTCTCCCAGCGCGGTACCAGCACCGTGAACGTCGGCTTCGAGGTTGCACTGGGCCGGCTCAAGACCGTTCCTGAGGACCGCTACCGGGAGGCAGCGGTCCTGTTCGGCTGATCCGTGCCGGACCCTGCTTCTAGCCGCGTTCTAGCCGCGCGTTATCTCGATCTTCCTCGCCGGCGGCTGCTGGGCAGCCGTAGGCACGGGCGTCCGGACCTCCAGCACCCCGTCCTTGTAGGAGGCAGTGATGTCCTCCTGTTGAACGCCGTCGGGCAGAGCGAGCCTCCGGACGAATGAACCATAGCGGAACTCCGAGCGGTAACTGTTCTTATCCTTCTGCTCGGACTTCTCCCTGCGCTCGGCCTTGATCTCAAGGGCACCGTCAACGATGGTGACGCTGACGTCCTTGTCCGGATCGATTCCTGGGAGTTCGGCCCGGACCACGAGGGTGTCGCCTTCAACCGATTCTTCGACGCGGATCCCCGAGGCCACGGTGTCACCTTCGAAAAGTCTTTCAATCATCTCGACGGGGAAGCGCCGGGTGTCAAACCATTTCATCAAATCAGCCATGTCTTCCTCCTTGCTCAGATGCCCGTCGGGGCAGGAGATGTGCCCGACTCCTTAAGGGTTGCGGACACGGCAGACAGGACCCAGAGGCTTTGGTCCTGTCTGCCTGGGAAGAAGGCGCTGACCGTGTGGTTCGTGAACGCTGGGACCGGAGGGCATGGATCAGTTCCATGGGCAGCTCGTCAGAGCCTCACGCAAAAGTTCTCGCCCTGGATGACTGCTGGAAGTACCTGCAGTCGTCCTATATCGGGCGCTGGCCGTGATCAACGGTGCGGTCCCCGAGATTCTTCCCGTGAACTTCATGACCGTCGGGGAAACGGTGGTTATCCGCACGGCGCCCGGAACGAGACTTCGTGCCCTGCTCAGCGGCGTCGTGGTGGCCTTTGAGACAGACGGGCTGAACGCTTACGCCACAGACGTGTGGAGCGTTGTGTCAAGGAAATGCCTGGGTCGTTGACGTGGACCCAGCCAGTCTCCAGAAAGCCGTTCCTGACCGCGAACCCTGGCAGTCCGGACTCAAAGAGCACCTAGTTCAGATCACTACGGAGGTCTCCGGGCCGCGGATCTTTCGGCGAACTGTGTCTAGGGCCGCGTCTCCTTGCGCCAGTCGATCGACAGGGTGCCGCCGTGCGTGGACCTGGCTCAGTGACAAGACCTCAAGGATGGCGACGGCGGCGGCTCAAGTTGTCACATTGCCCGCGGTCCTGCCGGGCTCCATGGGCCGGGAGATTAATACAGGTCCCGTGGTGTGGTGAAGGACTGCATGGGCAGTTGACCCGATAGTTCCTCTCAGGAGTCCCCGGCCCTTGCTGCCGACGACGATGAGGGCGGCACCGCGGGCGGCGTTGAGGAGTGCCCGCGGGACGGAAGCATCCTGGGCCAGGTGCTGGTTGACAGTCACGTCCGGAGCCAGGGCTCGGGCGTCGTGAGCCGCCATCTGGAGGAGGCGACTGGCCGATTTTTGGCCGCCTCCGCCAGCGTTGGCCATGCCGTCGTGGGGCCGGATGACGTGGATGATCATCAGGTCCGCTCCCGTAGCACTGGCCATGGCACAGGCAATACGCAGGGCGCCCGCCGAGCCGGAAGAGTCAATTCCCACCACGATGCGCCCTTCCGGGTTCTGATCGAACCGGATGACCGCAACGGGACAGGACGCCGTCGCCGCGAGTTCCAGACTTACTGATCCCACCAGAAGTCCCATAAAGCCACCGATCCCGCGGCTGCCAAGAACCAGCATCCGCGCATTATCCGCGATTCGACGAAGATGGACCGCGGGGAGTCCGTACAGGAGGCTGCTCCGGATCCTGACCCGGGGCGCCACGGACAGCGCCTCAGCTTGCCCCTCATCAAGGATGGCCTGCGCCTGATGTTGCAGCCCGCTGCCGGATATGCCTTTGACGGGTCCAAGGTCGTTGGTCAGCAACGGCCAGAGCGAGCAGTGGACCACGTGCAGCTCACAGTCCATGAGCGCTGCGTGCCGGGCAGCCCAGCGCACAGCCAAGGCCGCTTCAACTGACCCGTCGTAGCCAACCACCACGCGGTCAGGGGAGGGCATGGTTCGACCGGGCCTCGCCGCCGCCATCCAAGACAACCGGGGTGAAAGTGCCGAAAGCGATTGGGAACTGCCAGGAGGAAACGGCCTGGATACTGGAGTTGAACAGCGGCGCCAACGCAGCCGCCCAGCGCAGAGCGGGTATGGACGGAACGCTTCCGTCCACTCCCACCACGATTGGCGTCAGTTCAGCCGCCGGTGGCATCGTGTTCCTCGGCCTCCTGGCTGACCACCAGCACAGGGCAGTGCGCGTGGGCTGCACAGGCTGCGCTGACGGAGCCCATGAGTTGGCCAAAGAGGCCGCCGTGGCCGCGGCGCCCGACAACGAGCATTTGGGCGTTCCGGCTTTCTTCAACCAGGACCTTCGCAGGCGATCCCACTTTCACAGCTGTCGTGAGATGTTCTGGGCGCTCCGCGCCATAGGCCCTGTCGATGGCCTGTTCCATAAGGCGTTTGGCGATCGCCTCAAGCTCAGCCGTGGTATCGATATAACCCGGAGGCAGGTGCGCGGGCAGGTAGAAGTCGGAGAAGCCCAGGCAAGTGACTACGTCTAACGGTGCGGCCAGTGCCGAAGCCAGGCGCCCGGCGAGGCGCAGCGCCGCGGGGGAGTATTCGGAACCGTCAATTCCGACAAGGATGTGATCGTTATCACTCATGGCAGTACGTTCCCCCAGGATCCGGCGGTCGCCTAGGGCCGAAGGTCACTGAAGGGCGCACGGTTTCCGGCTGCGCCTCAGGCTGGCCGAAGCAACACGGCGGCACCTGTGAACCGGTCCCGGGACAGGTCCAGCAATGCCTGGTCTGCCTTTGTCCACGGATAGGGGATAGTGGTGGGGCGTAGCGGTATTTGCTCCGCCAGTGCGAGGAATTCCCGCCCGTCGGCTCTGGTGTTGGCCGTGACACTGCGCAGGCGGCGCTCCTGAAAAAGGTCCTTTTGATAGTCCAAGACAGGGATGTCGCTCAAGTGGATGCCGGCGACGGCGAGGGCACCTCCGCGGTCCAGAGCGCGAAGCGCGATTGGTACAAGCCGGCCCGCAGGAGCGAAGAGAATGGCCGCGTCCAACAGCTCGGGCGGGTCGGCTTCAGCGGGCCCGGCGAACTCCGCCCCCAATTCAAGGGCCAGCCTCTGCGCCGCCGCCGACCGTGTCATGACATAGACGCTTGCACCCTCGTAGATGGCCATCTGTGCCGTCAGGTGGGCCGACGCGCCAAAGCCGTAAATGCCGAGTTTGCCTCCCGGTGGAAGGCCGGACGAACGAAGCGCCCTGTATCCGATGATCCCCGCGCACAGCAAGGGCGCCGCTTGCTCATCGGTAAATGCTTCGGGGATCCGGTACGCGTAATCCTGGTGGACGGTCATCAGCTCCGCGTAGCCGCCGTCGGTGTCCCATCCGGTAAATGTCGGTGCCAGGCAGAGGTTCTCGGACCCGCGACGGCAGAAACGGCAGGAGCCGCACGTGCGGGCCAGCCAGGCTGCTCCCACACGCTCGCCGGGCCGGAACCTGGAGCTTCCGGCTCCCAGCCCCACCACCTCGGCGACCACCTCGTGACCTGGGATCCGGCGGGAGCCATGGGGCGGCAGGTCTCCTTCAGCCAGGTGGAGATCTGTGCGACAGACTCCACAAGCGAGTACAGAGAGCAGCACCTCGCCCGGCCCCGGGGACGGATCGGAGCGTTCGCCCATCCGCAATGGGCCTGACGCGATGGGGCCAGGATCCTCAACCCACCATGCCCTCATTGGGTGTCACCCCAGACCGGCGCAGGTGGCCTCGTCCAAAGGACCGCCCCAGGCCACACCGCCGTCCGTGTGGGCACCGTCGGCTTCAGTTGCCCTCTGCTGGCCCAGGCCGGATGCAACCTTGGTGCCCGCACCCGTCCGGAAGAACAGTGATTCACGGCGGTCTCCGGCATCGATGCATCTGTGGCCATGGCCAAGATGATACGAGCAGTTTCTCCCCCATATAGGGTACAAAGACCCCTAATCAATCAGACGATCATAGGTGATCGTTCCTCGTGGGGAGTAGTCTGTGTGCACCGGCAGACCGGGCCACATGGATGTCTCCATCGAACAAGGCGGTTTCATTGAACCAGCCCATTCAACCTACCGGGGCGGGTCCCTGGCTACCTGTTCCCGGCTCCCGGACGGACGAACGTCTTAGCGACTTTGTTGACCATGCCGGGGAGCTGGTGAGCGCCCAACAGCGGATGCAAGGGCTTCTGAGTGCCGTCGTCGCCTTGGCTGAGGACCTTAGCTTGGAGGCCGTTCTGCACAGGGTGGTCGATTCAGCATGCCACCTCCTTCACGCTGAATATGGAGCCTTAGGAGTGATTGGAAGCGACCGTGCCCTGAGTCATTTCATCACTGTGGGAATAGACGAGGAACTCGCCCGTAAGATCGGCCCGCTCCCTACGGGACATGGCGTTCTGGGTCTGTTGATCCGCGATCCGAAGCCGCTGCGGCTGCACGATCTTAGCCAGCATCCGGATGCCTACGGGTTTCCCAAGAATCATCCGCCGATGAAATCTTTCCTCGGCGTGCCTGTCCGTGTGAGGGACGTTGTTTTCGGCAACCTTTACCTGACCCAAAAGAGGGGCGGCGACGATTTCACGGACGAAGACGAGGAGCTGGCCGAGGCACTTGCCGCGGCCGCCGGCGTCGCCATTGAAAACGCAAAGCTCTATGACGATGCCCGGCGAAGAACCGCATGGCTGCAGGCGTGCATGGATGTGACCGGAAAGATGATGGGCGACGAGGAGACGTTGGAGGGCCTGAACGGGGGACTAGACCTGATCGCCGCAAGGGCACTCCGGGAGTCCAGTTCCGACCTTGCCCTAATCCTGGTCCAGGAGGACACCTCCAACTTGTACCGCATCGCGGGAGCTGCGGGAAACCTCGCTCCGCAGTGGGTTGGACGGCTACTGTCGTTTGACTCTGTCGAAATCGACACCGTCCTGGCTACGGGCAAGGCCGCCTTGATTGAAGACGCATCGTCCGCTCTCGGCGGCGGCGAGGGGCTCGTTGCGGGCAGGCTGCTGGTCATAGACCTCAGCGCCCGCGGTACCCACCACGGGCTCTTGGTTCTCCAGCGTGAACGGGCTTCCGGGACATTCAGCACGACGGACATGGAAATGGGTCCCGTGTTCGGGTCGCATGTGACGCTGGCGCTCGAACTGGCCCGGGCACACCGTATGCGGGAACAGATTGCCGTATTCAGCGACAGGGACCGGATCGCCCGCGACCTCCACGACCTCGTCATTCAGCGCCTGTTCGCAGCGGGGCTCAGCATCCAAAGCCTCCGGCGTTTCATCACCGATGACTCCGCAGCCAGAACGATCCAGACTGTGACCGCCGAACTTGACGAGACCATCCGGGAGCTTCGCAACACCATCTATTCGCTGAGTGACTCCGAGACCGGGAAGGAACTTCTCAGCAGCCGTGTCCTCCAGACGGTACGCAGCGGCACGCAGTCCCTGCCTTTCGTTCCGCTCCTGACACTGACTGGGCCTATCGACGCGATCCGGGACGAGGAAACGGCCCTGAACATTTTGGCTGTCATCACCGAAGGGCTGAGCAACGCTGTCCGCCACTCGGGAGCGGAATCGATCCGCGTTTCGGTTTCCGTGGAGGACGGATTCGTCTGCGTCGTGATCCAAGACAACGGCACGGGATTCATCGTGCCACCGCCTGGCAATGGACTGTCGAACATGGAATACAGGGCCCGGACGCTGGGCGGCACTTTCGAGGTGTCCAGCTCCCCCGAGACGGGAACGGCATTGACCTGGAGGGCTCCAGTTTTTTGACTGCTAGTGCTCAGGGGAGGAATGCTGCGCCATGTGGACCGCGGCCTGCGTCCGCCGCTCGAAACCCAGCTTCGCAAGCAGGGACGAGACATAGTTCTTCACTGTCTTTTCGGCCAGCAGCATGCGTTCGCCGATTTGGCGGTTTGTCAGGCCTTCACCCACTAACTCCAGGACCCGTCGCTCCTGGGGAGTCAGCGATGCAACTCGCGGGTCCACTTTCTCCGGCTCTGCCAGTCCTTGGATAATCCTCGTCTTGAGGTCGACGTCAAAAAGGGATTCGCCCCGGGCGGCCCGCCGCAGCGCACCGATCAGGTCGGAACCACCTATTTGCTTGAGAACGTACCCGGATGCCCCAGCAAGGACCGCACCCCGGAGCGCCTGCTCGTCGTCGTAGCTTGTGAGGATCAGGCAATTAATCGTTTCGTCCACTGAATGCACATCGCGGCATACCTCAATGCCCGTCCCGTCCGGCAACCGGGCGTCAAGAATTGCCACGTCCGGGTGCAGTGCCGGAATCCGACGTGCCGCTTCGGCGGCAGAGCCGGACATGCCAACGACGACGAACCCTTCGCTCTCCAGGAGGTCCTGAAGTCCCCGGCGGACCAGTTCATGATCGTCCAGGATGAACACCCCAATGCCTGTGTTGGGCGAGGAAACCTCGTGCTCCGATGCTGCACTGGCGTTCATTGCTATCCCTTCCGCGCCGCCGTTCCAAGGGCAACAAGGGTGCCCCCGCCTGCGCCTGACTAATTCTTTAGGAACAGCCAAGATGCCACAAGGGTCCAATGACCCGAACCGCTGGCGCCCTGTGACCAATGGCCCTACCCTGCCGCTGGAACCGGGAGAACGTTGTGCCACCGACCGTTTCGGTTCCGCGGTCCATCCGTTTTTCTCGGAAAAGAGCAGGAATGAAGAATAGGAACGAGGCCACTCTCCGTTTCCTGGGGGCAACCGACACCGTGACGGGATCCCGGTTCCTCGTGGATTCGGGTGGACATCGGATTCTTGTCGACTGTGGGTTGTTCCAGGGGATCAAACGCATCCGTGTCCGCAACCGGGCACCCTTTCCGGTACCCCCGGCGTCCATTGACGCAGTCCTGCTGACCCACGCCCACCTGGACCACACAGGCTACGTCCCTGCCCTGGTCAGGGACGGATTCCGGGGGCGAGTCCATGCCACTGCAGCCACTACGGAACTGTGCACGCTCCTCCTGCCTGACAGCGGACACCTCCAGGAGGAGGAGGCGCGCTACGCGGACCTGCACGAATATTCATCCCATCACCCCGCCGTCCCGGTTTACACAGCCGCGGATGCCGTGCGGTCCCTGAACAGCTTCGAGCCGCACGGTTTTGAATCACCCCTCGACCTTGGGGAGGCATCCAGGCCACTTTTGTTCCGGCAGGGCACATCCTGGGCGCCTCGCAGATACGGCTGACGGTCCAGGGCACGCGGGTGCACTTCACCGGGGACCTCGGCCGGCCCCATGATCCACTGATGCACCGCCCGCGGGCGCTTGGAGCCGCCGACGTCCTGGTGGCCGAGTCCACGTACGGCAACCGGGTCCACCCGGAGATCAATCCCGAGGACGAACTTGGCGAAGTTATAGGCAGAGCAGCCAACAGGGGCGGGGTTGTCCTCGTTGCCGCCTTTGCGGTGGGCCGGGCGGAGACCCTTATGCTGCATCTCTCGCGCCTCCGGCGGCGCGGGGCGATCCCGGACATCCCCATTTACCTCAATAGCCCGATGGCCATCGACGCGTCGGGAATGTACCAGAGGCACCCCGAAGAACACCGGCTGCAGGAACGCGAGTACAAAGAGATGTACCGGGTGGCCACCATGACCCGGAGCGTTGACGACTCCAAACTGCTGAACCTGCGCGGCGGCCCCATGGTGATCATCTCGGCGAGCGGCATGCTCACCGGAGGCCGAATCCTGCATCATCTGCAGGCTTACGGGCCGGACCCCAAAAATGTGGTGGTGCTCAGCGGATACCAGGCCGCGGGAACCCGTGGCGCCGCCCTCGCGGGCGGGGCAAGGCAGCTACGGATCTTCGGTGAGGACGTTCCCATCAATGCCGAAATCGTTATGTTGGACAGCCTGTCGGCGCATGCTGATTCCAACGAAATCATCGAATGGATGCGCGCAGCCCCGCAAGCTCCGCGTATGACCTACGTCACCCACGGCGAGCCGGACGCGTCTGACGCTTTGAGGGTCCGCATCAGACGTGAACTGGGCTGGAACGTCCGGGTCCCTGAGTATCTGGAAGCAGTGCCGCTGAAAAACCCGCGCTAGAGTGCCTGAAGGCGGGATCACCGGGCACCCTTATCTACCGGGTTGTTTGCTCGCAGCATCGTCATGGCGAGTGCGCGGGCCATATGCCCGCTGCCGAAAATGGTGATGTTGGTCATGGATGTCCTTTTCTGGAACGCAGCGTTCTGCGTATCCATCCAGTAGACACTGTCGCCAGGTACGGGCAACAGGGATCAAAGCCCCGGCGGCAGGGGGCTAAAGGCACTAGCCGTTCAGCGCCTCAGCGAGACACTTGTTGAGCGGCGTGATGAAGGGGGCAGGAGTTGAAGGCGCATGAAGTCTTGGCTGGAGCTGACGGGTCCAGCACGAGTCAAAGGGCTGCGGACTGGGCTGCGCAGAGGGCGGACCGGCTAGGCCTGCGGCTGCATCTGGTGCGGGTGGTGCCCGAACCCTCGAACTACAGATTGCCGGTGCAATACGGGGAGGCCATTGCCGAGGCGCAGGTGCAGCTGGGCCTTGAGCGCGGCAGAGTGGCCGCGCGGCATCCGACGCTGCAAATCATCACCAGCTGGCAGCCGGGCGAGCCGGCACCGGTGCTGAACGGGTTGTCCGCTGGCGCCGAAATGGTGGTTCTCGGTTCGGACCGTTCAGCAGACAGCCGGGGAGAAAGGTTTGGGTCGGTGAGCTTTCAGGTCGCAGTCCTGTGCCGAAGTCCAGTCGCCGTCATCCCCGCTCCCAAGGCGGCAAGCCGAACAGGGGTGGTGGTTGGCATTGACGGGACGGCTGACTCCGAGATTGCCCTGAAGCTGGCGGCGGAGGAAGCAGACCGGATGGGAGAGGTTCTGACAATTCTGCATACAGTGTCGAAAGTGTTGGCTCCAGCTGACGTAGGCGGCAGAACCCAACCCGGTTACGGCCCTAAGCCTGACCCGCGGACCCTCATTTCACAAGCTGCCGGGAGCATTCGGGAGCACTTTCCGGCGCTGACTGTTTCCGAGGCGCTGGAATCGGACGGCGCTCCCGCCGACGTGCTCATTCGTGCCGCAAGACAAGCAAGCCTATTGGTGATTGGCTGCTGGGGACGGGGCGGACTTCGGAAACCCATCGGATCCATCGCCGAAAAGGTTCTGATGCAGTTGCCTTGTCCCACCATCATCACCCGGCCTGCATCCTAACCGCCCCCCTGATTGATGCCCCCAGTTGCCCTTGCAGTGACCTATGGCCCTACTGGCCGCGGTCCCCGGGGCGGACTGTGGAGGGAGCCAGACGCGGCGGGGACTGGCCGGAATATCCGGATATCGACGACGGGAGTACTTTCATGCGGGCCCGTTCCATCACCATGCTCATTCTGGGAATTTTGTTCTCAATGCTGGGTATCGGGTTGCTCTTCGGCGGCATAGGTGCCTCGTGGGTCAATTCACTACAGAACGACGGCGGCTACCTGACCTCACCGAGTGAGCGATTCGACGTTGATTCCTCAGCGATCATCTCCGCAGGGCCGGACAACATGCGTGATGACGCCTACCCAGGGCCCTTACCCTTTGATGTGGGCAGCATCCGGATTCTTGCAGAATCCGCTAATCCCGGCAAGGAGATCTTTGTCGGTATCGCCCCCAGGTCTGACGTGGAGCGCTACTTGTCCGGGGCCAACTACTCCGAACTGCTGGACGTTAGATTCCGGCCCTTCCATGTTGAGTATCGGGAAACGCAGGGAACACAACAACCGGCCCTTCCGTCCGGGCAGGACTTTTGGGTGGCGTCCGCTTCGGGAGCCGGCGAGCAGAAACTGGACTGGAATATCCAGTCGGGGAACTGGTCGGTGGTGGTGATGAATGCCGATGCCAGCCCGGACATTAGCGCGGACCTGCAGGCCGGGTTCCGGTCCGAGTTTCTTGGCCCCATAGCCGCCGGACTACTGGCAGCAGGAGCCATTCTGCTTGTTATCGGGGTTCCGCTGTTGATCTTTGGCGCCCAAGGACTGGGCAGGCATGCGCCGGGGGCGGCCCCGCCTGGAGCCGCTCTGCCACCGCCGGCGGCTGCTTCAATGCCTGCGGCCACAGCGCCCGAGGTGTATGCCGGTTCGGCTGTCCAGCAACTCCCGTCCCATTCCGCTGGGCAGACGGCGCCGTACCCGGCAAGGCTATGGGGAGAACTCGACCCGGTCCTGTCCAGATGGCTGTGGCTGGTGAAGTGGTTCCTCGCCATACCGCACTTCATTGTGCTGTTCTTCCTCTGGTTCGCTTTTGTCATAGTGACCGTCATCGCGGGCTTCGCCATCCTGTTTACAGGCCGCTTTCCCCGTTCCCTTTTCGATTTCAACGTAGGCGTCCTGCGTTGGAACTGGCGAGTGGCTTTCTATGCCTACTCCGCGCTGGGAACGGACAAGTACCCGCCGTTTACACTGGCAAAGACGGACTACCCGGCCGATTTCGAGGTTGATTACCCCGAGCGGCTTTCCCGTGGCCTCGTGCTGGTTAAGTGGTGGCTCCTGGCGCTGCCCCACCTGATAATCATTGCGGCGCTGACCGGCACCAGCACTGTTCGCTGGAGCGACCGACAGGCTTCCGGTGTCAGGTACGAGACCGTTACGGGGTTTTCGCTGGTGGGCTTCCTGGTTCTTGTCGCTGCGGTGATCTTGCTGTTCAGCGGTCGCTACCAGCGTCCGCTGTTCGACCTGCTTTTGGGCTTCAACCGGTGGATCTACCGGGTCGTTGCCTACACGGCCCTGATGCGGGATGAATACCCGCCGTTCCGCCTGGACCAGGGCGCAGGGGACGTCCAGGCGCGGCAGCCGGGTGCCAGCGACAGCCAGGAGGGCCCGAGTGCCAGCAACGCGCGGCCATAGCGGCGACGGTTCCGCCTGACGGCGTGTACCGCGGGTCCTCGCATTCGGCCTGACGGCCCGCAGACAAAACCCGTGCGTGGATCCTACACTTGTTAGCGTCGAAACGTGCTCCAAGCGTGCGCGCTGAGCCCGGCGCGAGGAGAACATCATGGTCAGGATCGAGGGGTCGATCACCATCCGCCGGCCGGTTGAGGAGGTCTTCGACTTCGTGGCCGACGAACGCAATGAGCCGAGCTACAACCCGCAGATGACAAACGTGGACAAGGTGACGGACGGGCCGATCGGAAAAGGGACCATCTGGCGGGCGACCGTCGTGTCCGGCAGGCGGCCAATGCCCATGGAGCTGGAGGTCACCGACTACACCCGTCCCTCGCGCCTGGGGACCGTGGCCAGGATGACGACTGCGGACATTACAGGGTCGCTGACTTTCAGCCCCGAGGGTATGGACACACGCATGAGCTGGACCTGGGACCTTCGCCCGAAGGGCCTCCTCAAGCTCGCGAGCCCGCTGTTCGTGGCCATCGGACGCAGGCAAGAGAAGGCCATCTGGGGCAGCCTTAAGCAGCGCCTGGAAGTCGAGCCGAACCGCTAGGTCTACCCCAGTTCCAGAAGCAACCGGTCCGAAGTGCCCTGTCGGTAACCGGCCGGCGGCATTAACGTCAATGGCATGGCCCTGTCCGCCCTAACAAGTTCGGTTGTGCGGTTTCCGCTGGTGGCCGCTACTTTGGCTGTGGGATTGCTCGTTGCGGTCCTCCTGTCCGCGGTGCAATCTCCGGCAGCCCAGTGGACGGCGAGCGCCTACGCACTTCTGGTAGCCATGGCCAGGTCGGGCTCCATGGTCAAATCATTGCTGAAGGGCCGGTGGGGAATCGATCTCCTGGCTGTGACTGCCATCGCTTCGACGGTGGCAGTGGGGGAGTACGTGGCCTCCCTGATCATCGTGCTGATGCTGGCCGGAGGGGAAGCGCTGGAAGAGATCGCACACGGGCGCGCAACCCGGGAACTCAAGTCCCTGCTTGAGCGCGTGCCGCAGACAGCCCACCGCGAGCTGCCGGGCCTGCCGCCGGAAGACATCCCGGCAGGGGATGTCCGCCCCGGGGATGTTCTCCTGATCAAACCCTCGGAAGTGGTTCCCGTGGACGGGGTGCTGCTCGCGGGAACCGGCAGTTTCGACGAATCGACTTTGACGGGTGAGAGTCTGCCGGTGGAGCACGCGGAGGGCGACACGGTGCTCAGCGGATCCGTCAACGGTGAGAACGCCGTGCATATGAAGGCGACGTCCACAGCGAACGACTCGC
Organism: Pseudarthrobacter sp. NIBRBAC000502772; assembly: GCF_006517235.1. NCBI lineage: Bacteria > Bacillati > Actinomycetota > Actinomycetes > Micrococcales > Micrococcaceae > Pseudarthrobacter > Pseudarthrobacter sp. NIBRBAC000502772. The sequence continues at coordinate 3,778,319 of NZ_CP041188.1, read as the reverse complement.
AGTACAGCAAGATCGTGGCGTTGGTCCAGGAGGCGGCGTCGAGCCGGCCGCCAGTGGTCCGGCTCGCTGACAGATACGCATTTCCGTTCACGATCCTCGCCTTCGCCCTGGCCGGGACGGGCTGGTATTTCAGCCAGGACCCGGCGCGGTTCGCGCAGGTCCTCGTTGTGGCTACTCCTTGCCCCCTGCTCATCGCCGCTCCGGTGGCGTTTCTTGCGGGCACCAGCCGGGCGGCACACTCGGGAATCATCATCAAGAACGGTGGAACCCTTGAACAGCTTGCCCGGGTGCGGACGGCCGTGTTCGACAAGACGGGGACACTAACCCACGGCCGGCCCGCCTTGCAAGGCATCAACGTTTCGCGGGCGGCATCCGAGCTGATTACCGAGGACCGGCTTCTGCAGTTGGCCGCTTCGGCGGAGCAGTACTCCTCCCATGTCCTTGCCTCCTCTGTGATGGATGCTGCGCGCCACCGCGGCCTTGACCTGTTGGAGGGAGGCAACGCTTCTGAACACGCCACCCAGGGGGTCGTCGCCAACTGCGGAGATCAATCGGTGGTGGTCGGTAAACCTGACTTCGTCAGGTCCGTCACTTCAGGGTTCGAGGAGGCCGAGGTGGCCCGTGGGCAACTGGCGATCTATGTGGGCATTGACGGACTCTTCGCAGGCGCCCTGACAATGAGCGACCCGCTTCGGGACAATGCAGTGACTACGCTTGCCGACCTGCGCCGGCTGGGCGTTCAGGAGACCCTTCTGCTCACCGGCGACGCGCCGGCCACTGCCGAGCAGATTGCGTCGCAGGCCGGGATAGCGAGATTCCAGGCAAGTTGCCTGCCGGCGGACAAAGTTTCCGTTGTCGCGGGCCTGCGGGAACGCCCGGTCATGATGGTGGGTGACGGCGTCAACGACGCCCCGGTCCTGGCCGCCGCCGATATTGGTGTCGCCATGGGTGCCAAAGGGTCAACTGCGGCGAGCGAGTCGGCTGACGTCGTCATAATGCTCGATGACTTGTCTAAAGCCGCGCTGGCCGTCGACATCGGCCAGCGCACGGTCCGGATAGCGCTGGCGAGCATTTGGACAGGCATTCTGCTGAGCATCGGCCTGATGGTTGCAGCGGTATTCGGCTACATTCCAGCTGTGGCCGGCGCCCTCCTCCAGGAGCTGGTCGACCTGGCCACGATCCTGAACGCGCTGCGCGCCCTGCACGATCGACGCCGACCCAACACGGCGGCGGTGGGCGGCGCGCCGGCGGGCGTTGCAGCGCGGAGATAACGGCCGACGTCGAGACTTCACCTTTCGGTGGGACGCTCAGGTCCTTTGTGAGTCCAGCGGAGGCCACCACCGGGACGTGGGATTGATGACAAAGCGCCGGCCGCTGACTTCCGACGGTGTCACCCGGACCAGGTTGTCCTTGCTGCCAGGCTCCCACGGCGACAGGCCGGCGTCTGCCGCTTCCTGAACGTCTTGCGCGCTATCCACTACTTCGGCAGGTCCTTTGACGATGACGCTCCACGCAATGGTGCCGTATGCATTCAGGCCGTCCGCTTCCAGAACGATCGTGGCCCCGCCGAGCACCGCGTCCAGTTTGGTTCCGGGTCCGGTGCGGAAGACTACGGTCCCGTAGTCGGGGACGTAGTTCACCGGGAAGATCTCCGGCCCGTTTGCCGTTGATACGGCAACCCGGCCGACCGAAGCTGATCGGAGGTATTTCCAGCAGTCATGAACGTTGAGGACTTCCGTCTGGCGTCCTGAAGTGTCGTTTTGCATGCTCGCAGGCTACTACGTCTGGTGCTATTTACGGTGGATTGGCGTTAGCACCGTGGGGCATGGAAGGTGCGTCAGAACTCCGTGAGCTGTGGAACCGAGCAGCAGCCGTTTGAAACCGCCCCTTCCACGGCTCCCCACCACCAGCAGCTGGGCTTTAGCGGCGGCTCTTACCAGCGCCCCAGCCGGTTCCAGCTCCGTGTCCAGGACCTTGTGCACTACAAGGTCCGGGTAATCCTCGCCGAGGCCAGAGACCGTTTCGGACAATACCATCTGTTCCTCGTCCTTAATTCGCTGGGCCAGCGTCCCGGTGAGAGCTCCGCTGTCGACCCATTTGTCGGGTTCCCAGATGGCATAAACCACCGTAAGCTCTTGGCCCTCCCGGTCGGCCTCCGCGGCAGCGAACGCAACGGCCTGGGTGGCGTCTTCGGATCCGTCAATGCCCACAACCACTCCCTGCCGGCCTTCGACGTCCCGGTCTCCGATGACCGCGACCGGGCACTTCGCTGCAGCGGCGACCTGTAGAGCCCGGTCCGTCAGCGAACCACCCAAATGCGGAGCGCCGGACCCGACTACCAGCATCGATACCTGGGTGGAGTACTTTCGCAGCGAGCCCGCGATTCCTCCCTCCAAGACTTTGGTGGTGATCTCAACCGGAAGCGTGCCCCTCACGCGCCCGGCAGCGGTCTCCAGCAGCTGTTCACCCTTCTCCAGCAGCGCCCCGGTCCACGGGATCGGTTCGGCCACCCATCGGTCGTCAACAACGTACAGAATGATCAGCGGAAGGCCAGCCTTGGCAGCCCGGCTGGCAGCCCACGTCACGGCTGCCTGGCTTTGCGGAGAGTCGTTGGTGGCGACGGCGATCGGTTTAGACGTTCTCACGGCTGGTCTTCCTTCTTCTCGTCGGGGCTATGGACAACTAATACGGGGCAGTGCGCATGGGCAACACATGCTGAACTGACAGATCCCAGGAGCAGGCCGCCGAATCCTCCATGGCCACGCCTGCCAACAACGATCATGTCCGCGTGGCGGCTGTCGTCGATGAGGGAGTCCCTGGGATGGCCCCGTACGGCGCGCGGAATGACGTTTGGCGGGATGTCCTGCCCGAATGCCTGTTCCAAGGCTTCGTTGAGGATGACCATGACGCGCTCCTCGAAACGGTCGATTCCCATCGCCACGTATCCGGCGTAAACCTGCGGATCCTCCCAGTAGGCGGTGGCCAGCACTTTGGCACCGAGGGGGCAGCCAGCCGCTGGGCCTGGCGGAGGGCTTCCACCGAGGCCTCGGACCCGTCCACCCCCACGACGAACCTGGGGCTCCCTGCTGCTGAATCCTCCATGACCGCTTCCCTTCCGTACGCGCCTGCTGCCTCTCCAGCGTGGGGCGCAAAACTGCGGACCTGTAGGGCCGAAAGTCACCTAGAAACGCGACGAACTGGTGCTCGAGCGGTTCAGCAACCGCATTGCTGTCGGCGATGACGTCATCCAGGGCATCCGGTTCGGCGGCCGCGTCTGCATACCCACAGGATCGAAGGCAAGATCGAAATGCGCTACTCCGCCCATTGCAATCACTTGATTTCTGGTGGGGACGCCGCCGCTTCCCGGCGCCAATTCCGGGCGGGTTCTTCTGTTTCCAGGGGAATTGCCTCGATCCGGGCTGCCTGGCCGGCGGCCGGACCGATTACCAGCAGGACGCTGGCGGCAGTGACGCCGGAAAGGGCACTTACTGCCAGCTCCACGAGCCCTGGTTCCGAGGGGAGGGCCGCTTCCGCCGGCAGTGGTCCGTTGCCGGCATCGGCCCGTCGCCACACAGTGACTTTGGCGCCGGTCGCGGCGGTGATTGCGGTGGACAACGCCTCCGGATCCGATGCCGTCACCAAGGTGACCCTCTCAATGGTGTGCGCGCCGGACGGGGCCGCGGCCGCCAGGTGGGCGTGCTCACGCCGCCAAAGGGCAAAGTGGTAGGCGGCAACGAGGCCGGCTGCTACTAGGAGGCCGAGTGGTGCCCGGATGCGGTCCAGCAGGCTGCCTCCGGACACGTCGCCCAAGATGAACTCGAAGAGCCGGTATCCAATCACCAGCAGGGCAACGAGCGCCACCACGGCACTGATGCCGAAGACCACCACGAGGTAAACCCGCCTGCCCGGAGGAATGACATCCATGCTGTGCGGTTGCAGGCCCGGCTTCCACGCCCGCCACCAGACGGGGCCTCCCACAAGGAGGGAACTGATGCCACCCAGCAGCAGGGTGCGCGTGCCGCTTCCGGCCAGGGGTGAAACGGCCATGGCAAGAGCTGCGTTGATGACGACGCCGATGCCGGAGGCAGCTGCCGCCAGGGCAATTCCTGACGTCACCAGCCGGCCTGCACTGCGCGTAGCCACCGAACGGTGGGTTCCGCTGACGCGATGATAGCGCCACACCAATGCTCCGACGGCTGCAGCGGCGACAGCAGGGCCGAGGGGAGCCAGCAGTTCATTCATCGACTCGCCCCGGTCGAATACAGTTCTGAGGAGTACAAAAACCACGACGGCGGCCCCGCCAAGCGCCGTGATTCCGGCTGCGAAGATCCCAACGCTGATCAGTGCAACATCCACCAGGGCGGTTTCCAGTTTGCGCCCGCCACCCTTGAACCAGTGCCACCACCACACGATACTTCCGCCAATGGCCCAGACGAGCGCCCGCAGCACAGACTGCCACCACGCTTCCGCCCCTGGGGTAAGGCTGGTGAAGCCCCGGATGGCGACGTCAAGCAAGCCACCCAGGGCGGTGATGGCGGAAAACGCGCCCGTGAGCAGTCCGAAGACTGTGCCGACAACAGCCGGGACGTCGTCAAGATGGACGGGATGTTTGACGGGGTGCCGCCACATCCAGCGATGCCAGAACCATACTGCGGCCCAGACAAGTCCGTTTGACAACGGCGAATACCACCGGGGTTCCTGGGGACCGATGAAGGACGCCGCCATTCCCAGGAGGGAACTCGTGGCTACGATGAGAGACACCGCATAAATCGCGGTCACGTACAGGCCCCACCCTGCTGCCGCGCGTTCCGCGGCGTCGTCGAGCCTCCGCCAAACTACCCACCACAGGAGCCCGGCCAGCGGACCTCCAATCAATGTGAAGGCGAGGGAACGGGCAAGCCCGGCCACATCTGTGGACGCCAACACGGCGCCCGTGCTGAACAGGCGCTCCAGGAGGCCGCTCAACCCGATAGCGGCGATCACCACCAGGGCAAACAGCAACACGTACAGGATCAAGCGGCGCAGAGTGAGTAGGGCAGAACCCGCCGCTGGTACAGCTGTCCGGACTGTTGCGTTCATGGCTTCAGGCTTGTTCCGGGGCATGACATGAGCTGGTACGGTGCCTGGTCGATCAGCCACTTGCCATCGACCTTCACCAGGGAGAAGCGGCCTTCGGCGTCGTACTCGGATGGTCCGAAGGGGCCACCCGGGCTTGAAGTGACAACCGAGACGTTCACCAAAGCCGTATTGTCCCTCTCGGTTGTGGAAATCAGGACGACCCGGGCAGGCAACGGGCCGCTTTCCCGGTAACCGCTGCAGGAGGAGCGTGCCACCTGCGTGAGGTAGGAATTGGCAGTGGCCGTATCGCCGTCAATGACCGCCGTGCTGTACCGCTGGACAACGCCCGGCGGCGTTGCCTCATTCAGCACCTCCGGCTCCCCGCGGGTGAAAACAACTGCCAGCGCGATCACAACCAGCAATGTAATGGCCGCGATGATGGCGATGAGAATCCGGTCAGTTTTTCCCGCCGCAGCGTTCATCCCGTCAGTATCGCGCACAACACCCCACTTCGTATGTGCCTTCCGGCCCTACGCGTCCCGTTTGCACTGTTGATGATTGTGTCGTTCAGGGGCCGGTCCTGATCGGCATAGCGGTTGCCCCGGGAGGAACTCACAAAAGGCCGGTGAAAAGCAAGAGGCTTCCGAGAGTTCACAATGTGAGCGAAACTGCGTAGCGTCGATCATATGGACACCGTTATCCGCACGGTCGATCTCCGCAAGAACTTCGGTCGGGTCCAAGCGCTCGACGGTCTCAACCTTGAGGCCATGGCAGGCGAGATCCACGGCTTCCTCGGCCCCAACGGCGCTGGGAAGTCCACCACGCTGCGCATCCTCCTCGGCCTGGCCCGAGCGTCGTCCGGCAGCGCAACGGTTCTGGGCCTCCACCCCTGGACCGACGCCGTCGAACTCCACCGCCGGGTGGCCAGCGTGCCGGGCGATGTGAATATCTGGCCCAACCTATCCGGAGGCGAAGCGATCGATCTCCTGTCGCGCCTGCGCGGAGGCACAGCCGACCAGGAAGCCTACAGGCAGAAACGGCACAGACTCTGCGAGGCCTTCGACTTCGACCCGGGTAAGAAGGGCCGCGCCTACTCCAAGGGCAACCGACAGAAGGTGGTCCTCATTGCGGCCCTCGCCACCGAGGCGGAGGTCTACCTCCTGGATGAGCCGACCAGCGGCCTGGACCCCCTTATGGAGGCCGTCTTCATGCGCGAAATCCGGCGGCTGGCGCAGGAGAAAGGCGCCACAGTCCTCCTCTCAAGCCACATCCTCTCCGAGGTCGAGCAACTGGCCGACCGGGTGAGTATCATCCGCGCCGGAAGGATCGTCGACGGCGGGACGCTCGACTCCCTCCGACACCTCACCCGAACGGAAGTCTCCTTCACCCAGGACAGTACGGACATTACTGCCCTGGCCAGCCTCTCCCCGGTACACGATCTCACCATCGCCGAAGGCCGGGTCAAGTTCGGCGCCGATTCCGACAGCGTCCACGAGGTCCTGCCGCTGCTGGGCAGCATGGGGGTCAAGGGGCTTCTCGTCGCTCCCCCGTCGCTCGAGGAGCTGTTCCTGCGCCACTACGGCGACCAGGTCGCCTCTGCCGTCCCGGACGCGGACGACGGCGGCCCGCACCGCCGTCGCCACCGCGCCGAGGCGCGGAGCGGCGCCTGAAATGAGGATCTTCCTGGTCCTGTACATGCAGCGGCTCCGCCGTGACAGGTGGCAGCTCGTCGCTTGGGTGCTCTCCATCGGGCTGCTTGCCCTGTTTGCTACCGCGGCAGTCGCCCGGACGTACGGCGACGAAGCCTCCCGGGCGGAAATCCTGCGGCTGGCCACGGCGACGCCGGTGATTCTCGTGCTTCGTGGCCTGGTCCGAGGCGCTGAGCTTGGCGCCTTCACGTTCTTCCTGATCTACGCCTTCCTCGCCCTCCTCGCCGGGCTGATGAGCACGTTCCTGGCCGTCCGTCACACGCGGGCCGAGGAGGAGTCCGGTCGGGCAGAGCTTATCTCCGCGACGCCCGCCGTTCGGTGGCCCCCCCTCGCCGCCACGGCGGTGCACGGGCTGGTGGCGAACGCACTCGTCGCGACGGCCGTCGCCCTGGCCTTCCTCGCCGGCGGCCTCGACCCTGCCGGCTCACTCGTCGCCGGCGCAGCGACAGGAGCCGTGGGTGTCGCCTTCCTCGGCGTCGGACTCCTTGCCGCCGAATTCCTCAGCACCTCACGCGGAGCGAACGGCATCGCATCTGCATTCGTCGTCCTCGCCTACCTGCTCCGCGGATTCGGCGACGCGACCGGACAGATCAGCGAGGACGGCCTCACGGTCACGGCCGCTTGGCCAAGCTGGGTATCACCGATCGGCTGGGGCCAGCAGACGTTCGCCTACACGGGCAACCGGGCCTGGCCCCTCCTGCTCCACCTCACTTTCGCGGCAGCGAGCCTCGCCGCCGTCGTCATGATCATGGCGCGACGCGACGTCGGCGCCAGCGTCCTCGCGGGCAGATCAGGGCGGACTGATGCGAGGCCGGGCCTCCGGGGGCCGTTCGCACTCGCCCAGCGGCTCCAGCAAGGGGCGATCGCCAGCTGGTGCGTTGCCGGCCTCGCAACAGGCCTGCTCACCGGCTCCCTCGGATCGGCCGTAGAATCTTCGGTAACCACCAGCCCTTCCGTGACGGCCGCCCTGCGCGCAATGATCCAGGCACAGGGAATCTCAATGACCCAACTACTCATCGCGGCCCTGTTCTCGATTGCCGGTGTCCTCGCCGCGGTCTGCGGCTTGCAGGCCGTCCTGCGCTTGCGCCAGGAGGAAGTGGCGGGGACCGGCACGCTCGTTCTGTCGGGAGCGGTGGGCCGCGTGCGCTGGCTCGGGAGCTTCCTGGGGCTGGGCGCAGTATCCGTGGTGCTCGTCCTGGGCTTCGCAGCCTTCGGGGCGTGGGTGTCGCTGGCAGCATCCGGGGACACGTCCAGCGAAGTCGGCGACGTCTGGCAGACGGCCCTCAACCAACTCCCCGCCGCACTCATCTACCTCGCCCTGCCCGCCGTGGTGTTCGTCCTCTGGCCGCGGGCCACGATGCCGCTCGGCTGGACGCTACTGGGCCTCGGGGTCGCCCTCGGCATCTACGGCGGGATGCTCGGCTTCGACCAGGCCGTCCGCGACCTCTCGCCCTTCACGCACACCCCGGTCACGACCGCCCAGGGGACGGACTGGAGCGGTGGCTTCTGGATGCTTAGCATCGCGGGAGTTCTCGCTGCGACGGCGCTGGCTGCGATGCGCCGCCGGGAGGTGGGCACCGAATAACGGTCTCCACGGCCAGGTCACGGGTGCTGCGGTGAACGCCATCTTGGACGCGCTGCCCAAATACCAGTCAGGCATCGCGCGTTGCCTTTCTTGAGGGACGAGTGCGACTATCAAGGTTACTTTCGGCCCAGCGGGCGCAACGCCATGTCTGCGCAGGATGCTTGATTCGAATAGGCTTGCAGGATCCCCACCGCTTCCAAGCGTTACCATGACTGGATTGGACACCATCAATGAGTTTGATCCGGCTGAACGACGTCAACGTGAGCTTTGACAAAACCCAAGTTCTCCGCGAGGCCTTTTTCAAGCTTGAAGCAGGGGACAGGGTCGGCCTGATCGGCAAGAACGGTTCGGGCAAGTCCACCATCCTGAAGCTGATCCAGGGCCAGGTGGCTCCCGACTCCGGGACCGTCGCCGTCGAGCTCGGAACCAAGGCTGCGTACTTCTCCCAGTTCTCCGAGCTGAACGGCGAATCCACCATCGCGGAGGTCCTGGACGGACTGTTCGCCCACGTGAAGGAGATCGAAGCCGAGCTGGCCGGCATCGATACGGCCATCGCCGCCGACTCCTCGGACGCAGCACGGCTGGATGAACTGATCCACCGCCAGTCCGAACTCTTTGAGGCGATGGACCGGCTGGATGGCTGGGACTACCAGCGCAGCATCGACAAAGTGCTCACCACTCTCGGCTTCAGCGACCACCACCGCACCTGCGCCATCGATGAACTCTCCGGCGGCTGGCGGAACCGGGCAGCGCTGGCAAAGATCCTGCTGGAAGCCCCGGACGTCCTCCTGCTTGATGAACCCACCAACTACCTTGACGTGGCCGGCGTCGAATGGCTCGAAGGCTGGTTCCGGACCTTTAAAGGCGCTGCGATCATCGTCTCGCACGACCGGAAGTTCCTGGACTCCGTTGTCACCCGGATCATCGAAGTGGAGAACTTCCACCTCCACGAATATCCGGGAAACTTCGCCGAATATGTGGTGGCGAAGCAGTTCAAGCTCAAGAGCCTGGAGAGCCAGTTCGTTCACGAGTCCGAGCTGCTGGCCTTCGAGGCCGAAGGCATCTCCGACCGGCGGGAAGCGGCCAAGGCGGCCGGCAAGGGACTGGCAAACCAGCTGGCCAGGATCAAGAAGTCCCGGGCGCCCCGGCCCGTGGACCAGATCATCACGGAGATTTACGGCGGCCTGTACGTCAAGGATGTCCTGTGCCGGGTGGAGTCCCTGAGCAAGGCCTACGGCGGCCGGACGCTGTTCAGCGGCCTCAGTTTCGAGATCGGGCGTGGTAACCGCATCGCCGTCGTCGGGTCCAACGGCAGCGGCAAGACCACGTTGCTCCGGGCGCTCACCGGCGAAGAGCCGGCCGATTCAGGCAGCGTGGCCTGGGCCAAGGGCGCCGGAGTGGTCTCCTACAACCAGGTCCTGGAAGAACTGGACGACGACGACACGGTCACCCATGCGGTCAACGCGATGCCTGACAGCCTGGCCCTGACTGCGACGAAGAAGTCGGTGAACAGGTTCCTTGCCATGTTCCAGTTCTCCGAAGCCGATCTTAAGCAGAAGATCGGCAACCTCTCAGGCGGCCAGCGCGCCCGGGTGGCCATGGCCCAATGCCTGCTCTCGGGTGCTTCGGTGCTGCTGCTGGATGAGCCCACCAACCACCTGGACCTCTCCAGCACCCAGGTTATGGAACGCGCCCTGCTGCATTTCCCGGGAGCAGTGGTGGTGGTCAGCCACGACCGCTTCTTCACCGACAAGATTGCCAACCGCCGGCTGGTATTCAGCGCTGCAGACTCAGGCCACGGGAGTGTGGAACTCCACGCCGCCTGAGGCTCGGCGGAGCCCGGGGGCCCGCAGCCGCCGCCCCTACAGCCAGCCTTTCCTCTTGAAAATGGCGTACATCAGGCCTGCGGTGCCGGCCATCAGCGCGATGGCCATCGGGTAGCCAAGGGCCCAGTGGAGTTCGGGCATGTGGTCGAAGTTCATTCCGTAGACGCCGGCCACGAAGGACGGTGCAAAGAAGATCGCCGCCCAGGAGGAGATCTTCTTCACCTGTTCGTTCTGTTCGGCACTGGCCTGGTTCTGCCGGTTGGCGGTCAGCGTTCCGTCCAGCGTGAGGGCGTTCTGCAACAAATCACGGAATGAATCGGCGCGCGAGATGACTCTCTCCACATGGTCCTCGACGTCCCGCAGGCTGTGCTGCAGTTCAGAGTCCACGCCGTACTTTTCAAAGCCACGCTTGAGCTGCTGCATCATGTCCGGCAGGGGATGGATGGCGCGCTGGAACTGGATCACTTCGCGGGCCAGTTCGTAGATGCGGCGGGAGACGGTGGTGTCCCCGCTGAAGAGCTGGTCCTCGATCTCGTCAATGTCGTTTTCCAGCCCGGCCACCACCGGTGCGTAGTCGTCCACCACCAGGTCCAGCAGCGCGTAGAGAACGGCCTCCGGGCCGTGTCGGAGCAGGTCGGGCCGGCCCTCCAGACGGCGCCTCACCCGGGCAACGCCGGCCATCTCGGCATGGCGGATGGTGACCACAAAATTCCGGCCGGTGAAGATGTGCAGCTCGCCGAACTCCACGGTCTCGGTGGCGTCCAGGTACCGCGCCGGGCGGAGCACCGTGAAGAGGTTGTCCTCATAGCGTTCAAGCTTGGGCCGCTGGTGCGCCGAGATGGCGTCCTCCACCGCCAGGGCGTGCAGCCCGAATTCGGTGGCAACGGCCGTCATTTCCGCCGCCGTGGGCCGGTATAGCCCGATCCAGGCCATGCCCCCGCGCTCGGCGAGCGTTTCAAAGGTCTGTTCCAGGCTCTCCGGTTCCGCGCTGCGGACGCCGTCCACGTAGACGGCATTGTCGATGATGGTCACGTCAGGACATTGCCCCGATGATCGCGCCAGCCACCGTCATGGCGAGCAGGTCGTGTCCGGAATCGATCAGGGTGACCGTTGTCGGGCGGCCGGCGAACCCGTTGTGGGTGACGTGCCCGCCGGCGCGGAACACCAGCCCGAGTACCAGCGCGAACAAGCCGCCCGCCGCTGCGTTGTCCAGGCCCAGCTTGCTGATCAGAACAGCCAGCAGGACGGCGGTCAAGGCGGCAGTGACCATCATGGGAACCCAGATCCCCGCGCCGCCGCTGATGTTCTTGAGGTCCTCTTCAGTCTTTCCGATGGCGGCCATCCACCGCTTGCCCAGCACGGCAGGCAGGTACCAGACAAAGCCGATGGCCATGCTCAGGACGAAGGCCAACGCCACGGCGAGCCAGTTGATCTGTGAAATATGCGAAGCCCAATCCATGCTCGAATCCTAACTGCCTTCGGCTGGCCCGCCGCCGCCCTCGGTCAATTGCCTGGGCCGTGTTGGGGTGCCGGGCGCGGCCTGTGCGAGGCGCCTGATCAGGGGTTCAGTCCGGTAAGGGATATGGGTGTGGAGAGCCAGGACAGTTTCGGTCCGGATGACGCCCTTGATGCGGAGGATCAGGCGGAGGGCGGACTGCAGGTTGTGCGTATCGGTGGCCACCACACGGCACCACACGTCACCTCGCCCCGAGATCTCATGGACCTCCAGGACCTGGGGGAGCAGCCGGAGGGCGCCCACGACTCCGTCCAGTTCCCGGTGCGTCACTTCGATCGTGACGAAGGCGACGACGTCGTACCCCACGGCCTCGAGGTCGATCTCGCGGCCGCCGTCGTGCAGCACTCCGGCCCGGAGCAGGCGCCGGACCCGCGACTGCGCTGTGTTGCGCGCAATCCCCAGCACCTCGGCTAACTCGCCGATCTGGATGCGGGGATCGTGGATGAGTTCCAGGAGGATCTTCAGGTCAGTGGGATCAAGGGTGGGCAAACTGTCACTTTCAGTTATTGGAGACACCATGATTTGCGTATTTTGCTCAATTGTTCCACGGACAAGCGCCCAAACGGTCACCTCTGAAGCATTCTTTAGGTATCAATTCCCCCCGGGGCGGCCTCCCACAAGGACCTCCCTCCCCGGTCGACGCCAAGGCAGCGCCAATGACAGTCTTCAATGAACTCCGCATGCGTCCGGCCACCGCCGGGCGCCAGGGCTGGGATGCATCCACCAGCGCACGGCTGGTGATGGCCGGCGCTGTCATCTTCACCTTGCTGGTCGGTGCGAACCTGGCTACGCCTCTGTATCCGCTGCTACAGGCAAACCTTGGCCTATCGGCACTCGGCGTCACGGCGGCCTTTGCCAGCTATGTCCTGGCCCTGGTTGCAACGTTGATGCTGGCCGGGCACTGGTCGGACCACATCGGCCGGCGGGCGGCGCTCATCCTGGCTGTACTCGCCGGACTGGCGGGCAGTTGGGTCTTCTCGCAGGCCGAAAACCTCGTGGCGCTCTCTGCCGGACGGGCCCTTCAGGGTGTGGCCGTTGCCCTGGCCACGGGTGCCAGCGCAGCCGCACTGCGGGAACTGCTCCCGACCCGGCCGGAGTGGGCCACCCGTTTCACCCTGCTGGCGACGGCGGGAGGGGTAGCAGCCGGTCCGGTCATCGGCGGCCTGCTGTCGCTGCTGCCCGGGCCCACCACAGCCCCGTACTATGTTCACTCGCTCGCCCTGGCGGCAATGCTGGTGCCGCTGTACCTGCTTCAGGCCCGGCCGGCCATCAAGCCTCCGGTCGGCCGGCGGCCCGTCCTGGCCCTGGCTCCCCGCCGGCCTTCGGTATCCAGTGAGGCGAGGGGCGCTTTCTGGCTGGCGGCGGCTGTGGGCTTCCTCAGCTTCTCCGTCTTTGGATTTTGCCTGTCGCTGGCACCGGCCTATTTCGCCCCGATCATTCAGACCGATTCACGGCCGTTGATCGGCGCCCTGGCCGGGATGACGCTGGCAGCCTCCGCCCTGAGCCAGTTGCTGTCCGTGCGGGGCCGCTTTGTGGTGCCCGCGGGGCTGGCGGTCCTGGGCGCCTCGGTGCTGCTCCTGGCTGCCGCGGCCGCTTGGAGCAGTCCGCTGATGCTCGCCGCCGCCAGCGTCTGTGCGGGGCTGGGCCAGGGGGTCGCCTTCCGGACGGTCTTCAATGATGTGGCCGCCAAAGTGGAAACGTCACAGCACGCCCAGGTCATCAGCACCGTATATGTCATCACGTACCTGGGCAGCGCCGTACCCGTCATCGGGCTGGGCTGGGCAACGGCGGTGTTCGGGCTGCCGACGGCGGTCGCGGGCTTCGTGGTGCTGTGCAGCGCCGCTGCACTGGCGCTGTCCGCCGTCACGCTTCGGACGGCGCTGCAGCGGACAGCCTAGTCCGGCAGCGGGCCGTGGTTCCCTTGGATGTGCTCAAAGACGAGGGTGGTCTCGGTGTGGCCCACCACGGGGTCGGTGGCGAGATTGTCCAGGACCCAGTCCCGCAGGTCCTCGGTGCTGGCAACGGCGATGTGCAGCAGGTAATCCACGGAGCCTGACGTGTGGAAGGTGGAGAGGACCGCGGGCAGGTGCGGAACGCGGGCTGTAAACCGGTCGATCTGGTCCCTGTCGTGGGCCCTCAACCGGACGGCCACAAGCGCCTGGACGGACCTGCCGATGGCCGAGAGGCTGAGCTTCGCCTCAAATCCCTGGACAATGCCACGTTCGGACAATGCGCGGGTCCGCATGAGCGCGGTGGACGGTGCAATGCCCACCAGTTCTGCCAACTGCTTGTTGGAGATCCGTGCATCGTCCACCAAGGCGGCCAGAAGCCGTTCATCGATGGCATCCAGCGGCTCAAAGTGGCTGGCCGGCCGGATGCTTTTTGGGTTGCTGCTCATGGAATCTCCTTGAATGTCCGTCAGTTCATCCTAGACGCCGGATTCCTGTTGATCACCCCGGATCGCAACCTTCCCTGCCGAACAATCGCCAGACACACGTGCCATTTAATGGCGGATAGTTCTACGGCCGCGCGGCTTCTGCCTGCCCTTGTGCGGCGGTCCGTGCGGCTTCGTCGTGCCCCAGGGGATGTACGACGGCGACTGTCACCGCCGTGATGCACGCCAGGGCCATGATTGCCACGGCAAGCGCCGTCCAGCCCAGGGACTGGAACACCAGTCCGCCGGCCCAGCCGATGACGCTGGAGCCCAGGTAATAGGCCAGGTTGTAGAGCGACGATGCCTGGGCGCGGCCGGTGGTGGCGATGCTTCCGGTCCAGCCTGCGCCGATGCTGTGGGCCGCGAAGAAGCCGCCGGTGAAAATCACCAGGCCGGCAAGGATCAGGGCGAGCAGCTGCGTAAGCGTCAGCGCCAGCCCGGCCACCATCAGGAGGATGCCAGCCAGCAGCACATTCCTGCGGCCAAACCTGACCGTCAACCCGCCGGCCCAGCGGGAAGAGAACGTTCCGGAAAGGTACGCCAGGAAGATCAGGCTGATCAGGGTGGCAGGCAGCGTGAAAGGCTCAGCGGACAGCCGGAAGCCGAGGTAGTTGTAGACGGCCACAAACCCGCCCATCATCAGGAAAGCCTGGATGTAGAGCGCCAGCAGCCGGGGATTGCGCACATGCCCGCCGAGCGTCGCCATGGCACCGAGCAGCCCGGCGGCTTTGGCGGCGGTGAATCCCTTCGCCTGCGGTACCAGAACCAGGAAGAGTACCGCGGCCACTGTTGCCAGCAGGGAAACGGCCAGGGCGGCCGTGCGCCAGCCCCACAGCTCACCTGCCGGGCCTGCCACGAGCCGGCCGGCCAGCCCGCCCAGCGTAGTGCCGGCAACGTAG
Organism: Pseudarthrobacter sp. NIBRBAC000502772; assembly: GCF_006517235.1. NCBI lineage: Bacteria > Bacillati > Actinomycetota > Actinomycetes > Micrococcales > Micrococcaceae > Pseudarthrobacter > Pseudarthrobacter sp. NIBRBAC000502772. The sequence goes on along the minus strand of NZ_CP041188.1, from coordinate 3,763,292 downwards.
CTGCCTGCGGCCACGGCCGCATGGGCCCTGTTCACTTCCTCGTTCAGGTAGGCGATGGCGATGGCCGGGATCCCGCCCAGCGCCATGCCTTCCAGCAGCCGCAAGGCAAGCAGGGCGCCGAAAGTGGGAGCGAGCGGTACCAGCAGGCCCAGGATAGTGGCGGCGGAGATGCCCCATGCCATGGCCTTCACTCTGCCGATCCTGTCCGCGAGGAAGGACCACGGAATGACGGTGATGGCCAGGCCCACGGTGGCCAGCGAAATGGTCAATGCGGCCTCTGCCGCTGTTACCTTCAGTTCTGCCGCCAAGAGCGGCAAGACCGCCTGGGTGGAGTAGAGCTGGGCGAACGTTGCCACGCCTGCGAAGGCCAGGCCGGCCAGAATCTTGTTGTAGGCGGCGGAGCCTTTGGGATGTCCCGCCCAGTGATCCTGCGCTGGACTGAACGTTCCTGGGATGGCGGCATTCTGTGGCATGGCTCAAGGGTAGGCTTCGGCAATGTATGCTTCCAATGCATCTTTTAGGGACAATTCATATCTAGAGTGGAACGTTTGGAAGGTGGAGCCCATGCACGCGGACCACAAACAGCTGGTGAAGCTCCTGCCGCTCCTCCCCATCCTGGCCGAGCTGGGCCGGACCCAGCACGTCACGGAAACGGCCGAGCTCCTTGGAGTACCCCAGTCCACGGTGAGCCGGGCACTGTCCCGGGCCAGCGCCGTCGTCGGAACAGAATTGCTGATCCGGGACGGACGGGGCATCCGCCTCACAGCGGCCGCCCGGACGCTGCTGCCGTACATCGAGTCGGCTCTGACCGAGTTCCAGGCCGGACTGGACCTGGTCCGGCACGAGTCGGACGTGGTGCGGGGGAAGGTGTCGCTGTCCTTTCAGCACACGTTCGGGGAGGCCACCCTGCCCGTGCTCATCAGTGTCTTCCGCAGCCGCCACCCGGAGGCCGGCTTCATTCTCAGCCAGGGGGCGCGGGACACCTGCCTGGCGGAGCTGGCCTCGGGCCAGGCGGACCTGGCACTGACCGCCCCTGTTCCGGCGGCAAGCAGCACCATCGCTTCGGCGCCGCTCTACCGTGAGCCCCTCCGGCTGGTGGTTCACCACGGGCACCCGCTGGCCGGACGGGACGCCGTCAGGATGCAGGACATCCGCCGGGACCCCTTCGTCGCGCTGGAGCCGGGTTACGGCATGCGGTCACTGACGGATGCCTTGTTCCGCGAGGCAGGCTTCCGGCCGCGGATCGCCTTCGAAAGCCAGGACACCCACACCGCCCGTGGATTGGTCGCCGCGGGACTTGGCGTCAGCATCCTGCCGCCCGGCGGCAATGCCCCGGGGCGCCACATCAGCCCGGAGACCGGCAACCTGGGCTGGGTCGAACTTGCCTTGGAATCCGGCCTGGCGTTCCGCGAAATCGGGCTGGGCTGGCGCCGGCGGAAACCCGGCCCCGACGCCGAGCCCGATCCTGTGCGCTTCTTCCGGGAGATGGTCCTGCAGGAGGGCCCGCACTTGCTGGCGGGCCTCGTGGCCGCCCGTTCAGGCAGGGGATAGGCGGCGCGGTGCTGAGACACGACGTCGTCCCGCGGCCCGGCAGCGTTTCGCCGGCAGCGTTTCAGTAGGCTGGGGGACGTGACTGATAGCGAGCACCCCCAGACCACAACTTCCGGACACCACCCGCTGGGCGGCGCCACGTCCGCGGCCGCCCCGGGTCCCCTCGCGGGGGTCATCATCGGCCTGGACATCGGAGGTACAAAGACCCGCGGCGTCAGGTTTGAGGACGGCGTTGCCGTGGCTGACGAGTCCGCCGGCAGTTCCAACGTCCAGAACGTCAGCCGCGAACAGGCGGCGATGAACCTCGCGGATCTCTTCTCCCGGATCGGCGGCGGCCAGGTGGCCCAGGTGTATGCCGGGGCCGGTGGCATAGACACCGACGACGACGCCGCAGCCCTTGCCGCGCTGATCGAACCCCATGTTCCGGGAGCCAAAGTCACGGTGGTCCACGACTCACGGCTGCTGCTGGCCGCGGGCGGCGCCAGTACCGGCGTGGCCGTGATCGCGGGAACCGGCTCTGCAGCCTGGGGAAGGAATGCCGCCGGCGACGAAGCCCGGGCCGGCGGCTGGGGCTACCTGCTTGGGGATGAAGGCAGCGGCTACTGGCTGGGCCGTGAGGCGGTCCGGCACAGCCTGCGCCGGATGAACCAGGGACTCCCGGCGGACCAGCTGACCGAGGCGCTGCTTGCAGCCTGCGGAGTGGACCACCCCAACAAGCTGATTGCGCTCTTCCATTCCCCGGACACCGGCCGCCGGTTCTGGGCTCAGCAGGCACGCCTGGTGGTGGAGGCGGCTGCGGCGGGCCACACGGTCAGCCAAGAGCTCCTGGACCAGGCCGGCCAAGACCTTGCCGGCCTGGCTGCGCAGGCCCTGCGGAAGCTTGGAATCGACGGCCCGGTAATTCTCGGCAGCGGACTCGGCATGAACGTGATTCCGCTGCAGGACTCTTTCCGGAGCCACCTAGCGGCCGCCGGCGTCTCCGATGTCCGTGTCCTGGACCAGGACCCTGTGTTTGGCGTCCTGAAGCTAGTCTCGGAAGCGTCAGGGGCCCACTGACCGCTTCCGGGGTGTCAGCCTGACGGCCGGCATGATGGGGGCGGGGATGCGTCCGGCTTCGGCGCCCGCATCCGGGCCGTGCCCTTCAACCAGCCCGTAGCGGGCTCCGCGGGCTGCAGCGTCAGGCAGTGCGGCCTGGGCTTCCCAGTCCGCACGGGCCTGCTCCACTTCGTCGTGCGTGCGGCCCACGAAGTTCCACCACATCAGCAGTTCCTCCTGGAACGGCTCCCCGCCGATCAGGAGGAACCGTGTGCCGGGCAGGGCCTGGAACTCCAGCGCCGAACGTCCCGCGCCCAGGTAGCCCAGCGGCCCGGGCGGGACCTCCTGCCCGTCCAGCGTCAGCCCGCCGTCGAGCACCAGGACGGCATGCTCAAAGTGAGCGTTCAGCGGCAGGACGGCCAGGCCGTCGCAGGAGATGTCCGCTCCGATGATGGGGGAGTACATCGTGGCCGGTGACACCGCCCCGGCGAATTCGCCCACCATCACCGTCGCTGTGAAACCCGGCCCCGTCACGGAAGGCAGTTCGCGGTGCTGCTCGAACGCAGGTTCGCGATGACGTTCAGTATCCGGCAACGCTACCCAGAGCTGCAGGCCGCGCTGCACGGGCAGCGGCGCGCCGGCGTCGGGACCTGCATCGGAATCTGGAAGCGCGGCGAACTCGGAGTGGGACACCCCGTGCCCGGCGGTCATGATGTTCAGCTCACCTGGCCGGACCACAACATCGCTGCCCACGCTGTCCCGGTGCCGGATGTTCCCCGCAAGCGGCCAGGTGACCGTCTGCAGGCCCGTGTGCGGGTGGGGGAGTACGGACATGGCGATGCGGTCCGGACCGAAACTGTCCAGGAAGCACCAGGCTCCGATGGTGGGCAGGCCGCGCTGCGGGAGCGTGCGCCGGACGTTCATGGCCCGCACGCCGCCCAGCGGAACCTCCCGTTCGGGCCAGAGCTGCAGGCACGGTCCGGAAGTCCCTTCAGGGCCTGCGGGTGGACAAAGTTCCTGTTGCGGAGCCACTTCCAAGTTGGTCACAGTCCAACTCTAGGCGCGGGCAGAGCCGGGCGTAAGCGCAGCACCGGCACCTTGTGATCGAAGGACCCATCCGCGGGCGGCTGTCCAACGAATGGTTAACAGTAGGAATTCTCTTGCCCGGATTGCCTTCGGATCCGGTTACGCTGTGAACGGATTGCGTTACCGTAAATATCAGTGAGCTTATGACCCAACACTGTCCGATGCCGTCCAACAGAACAGGTACGTCCGGAATGGACCAAGCCATGATTGAGTTCCAGAGCGTCACCAAGCAGTATCAGGGCGGGCAGCCCGCTGTGGACCAGCTCACCATGTCCATCGACAGGGGCTCCATCACCGTTTTTGTAGGGCCGTCCGGCTGCGGAAAAACCACCTCGCTGCGGATGATCAACCGCATGGTGGAACCGACGTCCGGCGTGATCACCGTGGACGGGCGGGACGTGACCTCGGTTCCTGCCGCGGAGCTGAGACGGTCCATGGGCTACGTCATGCAGTCCTCCGGGCTGATGCCGCACCGTTCCGTGCTGGACAACATCGCCACCGTGCCCCGGCTCAACGGCGTTTCCAAGGCTGAGGCCCGCAAGCGCGCCACGGAACTGCTCGACGTCGTCGGGCTGGCTTCCGCGCTCGGGAAACGGTACCCCTCCCAGCTCTCGGGCGGCCAGCAGCAGCGCGTCGGTGTGGCCCGGGCGCTGGCCGCCGATCCGCCAGTCCTGCTGATGGACGAACCGTTCAGCGCCGTTGACCCCGTGGTACGTAACGAACTGCAGCATGAACTCCTGAGGCTGCAGAAGGACCTCGCAAAAACCATCGTTTTCGTCACGCATGATATCGACGAGGCAACCATTCTCGGCGACAAGGTGGCCGTTTTCGCCGTCGGCGGCCGGCTGGCCCAGTACGCCACCCCTGAGGAAATCCTTCGGGCACCGGCCAATGATTTTGTGGCGTCCTTCGTGGGGCGGGACCGCGGCTTCCGCCACCTCGGGTTCACCACGTCCGACGCCGTGACCATCCACCCGGTGCCCACGCTCGTGATGAGTGGCGGCCAGTTCGCCGGCGATCCCGCTGCGGTGACTGACTGGCAGCTCGTGGTGGATCCGGACCTGCGCCCGCTGGGCTGGGCGAGGCCGGGGACGGACTCAGAGCTCATCCCGGGCGGGTCACTCTTCCGCCCCGGCGAGACGCTGCGGCGGGCGCTGGACTCGGCCCTTTCGTCCCCGTCCGGCCAAGGTGTGGCGGTGGACGGCGACGGCAAGGTCCTGGGAACCATCAGGGCACAGGAAGTCCTCGGCGTCATTGAGGAAGCCCGCCAGGTCAGGCAGGCTGCGCTCTGATGGAGTGGTTCCTGGCAAACAGCGGCATGGTCATGGGACTGGCGGGCCAGCACCTGGTCCTGGCCCTCATCCCGATGGTCCTGGGGCTGGTCATTTCCATTCCGCTGGCGCAGTTGGCGCGGACCCACTCGGCGCTCAGGTCGGTGGTGGTGACCGCCAGTTCATTGCTGTACACCGTCCCGTCGCTGGCGCTGTTCATCATCCTGCCCTCGATTCTCGGAACCCGGATCCTGGACCCGCTCAACGTCATTGTGGCCCTGACCATCTACGCTGTGGCGCTGCTGGTCCGGGCCGCCCTGGATGCCTTTGACTCCGTGGAGGAGGATCTCCGGCAGGCTGCGATCGCCATGGGGTACAAGCCGTGGCTCCGCTTTGTCCAGATCGACCTGCCACTGTCCCTTCCGGTGATGTTCGCCGGGCTGCGGGTGGTCTCCGTCAGCAACATCTCCCTGGTGAGTGTCGCGGCACTCCTGGGGGTGGGGAACCTGGGCATGCTGTTTACAGACGGACTGCAACGGAACTTCGTCACGGAAGTGGTGGTGGGAATCATCGCCATCCTGGTGCTCGCGCTGCTGATGGATGCTGTACTGGTCGTCCTGGAAAGGCTGCTGACGCCGTGGACCCGCGCCGCTAAAGCGTCCGGCGCCGCGGCGCCTTCCGCCGCCAGCTACCTGGCCGACGCCAACATCCACACAGGGGCCGCGCCATGAGCAACATTTTTGTGGACACCCTCGCCTGGATTGCCGATCCGCTGCACTGGACCGGCAGTTCCGGCATCCCGGTCCGGCTGCTGGAGCACCTCCAATACAGCGGGCTGGTCTTGGTGATTGCCGCGGCCATCGCGGTTCCGGCAGGGCTTTACATCGGGCACACGGGCCGCGGACGCGTGGTGGCCGTAGCGGTGGCAGGGGCGCTGCGGGCCCTGCCCACACTGGGCCTGCTGGTCCTCTTCGCCCTCCTTGCGGGAAGCAGCCTGATGCCGCCGGTGTGGGCGCTGGTCATCCTGACCGTGCCGCCGCTCCTTGCCGGAACGTATGCCGGCATTTCGAGTGTGGACCGGGCCGTGGTGGACGCTGCCCGGGCCATGGGCATGACCGAGCTGCAGATCCTGTTCCGGGTTGAGCTGCCCAACGGGCTGCAGGTCATGTTCGGCGGTGTCCGAACCGCCGTGCTGCAGGTCATCGCCACGGTGTCGGTGGTTGCCTACCTGCCCTTGGGCGGGCTGGGCCGCTACCTTTTTGACGGCTTGGCGCTGCAGGACTTCCCGCGGATGCTTGCCGGGTCGCTGCTGATTGCAGGGCTGGCCATCGTTGTTGACCTCATCCTGGCCGCGGTGCAAAGAGCCCTTCTTTCGCCCGGCCTCAAAACCGATCTGCACGGTGGCCAAAAGGCCTCCGCTGATCTCCCAGCTGCCGCGCCTGCGCCAGCTGCCGTTCAAGGAGGTACCCCATGAAAGACAACACCAGGACAATCCTTACCCGCCGGGGACTGGCTGGCATGGCTGCCGGCGTCGGCCTGGCCGTCGCGCTGACGGCCTGCGGCGGGAGTGACCCGTTGGCCACCCCCAGCACCAGCGCCGGAAGCGCCGGCGGCGGCTCGTTGGTGGTCGGCTCGGCTGACTTCCCGGAGAGCCAGATCGTCGCTGAGATCTACGCCGGCGCGCTGACTGCTGCAGGGGTCACGGCAACCACCAAGCCCAACATCGGTGCCCGCGAAATCTACTTCAAAGCGGTCCAGGACGGCTCGGTTGACCTTGTCCCGGATTACTCCGGCAACCTGCTCTCGCATGTGGATCCTGAAGCTGCCGAGGTCTCGGCCGACGACATCTACAAGGCGCTGCCGGGCAAGCTCCCCGAGGGTTTGGCAGTCCTGGAGGCATCCAAGGCCGAGTCCAAGGACGCCATGGTGGTCACCAAGGCCACCGCGGAGAAGTACCAGCTGAAGTCCATTGAGGACCTCGCCAAGGTCTGCAAGGACCTGACCATGGCGGCGCCGGCCACGTTCGAAACCCGCGCCTATGGCTTCCCGGGACTCAAAAAGAACTACGGCTGCGAACTCAAGGCACTGAAGCCCTTCAGCGACGGCGGCGGCAACCTGACCCTGCAGGCACTGCTGACCGACGACGTCCAGGTGGCTGACATCTACACCACCACACCGTCCATCGCGGACAACGACCTGGTGGTCCTGGAGGATCCCAAGAACAACTTCAAGGCCCAGCAGGTCCTGCCGCTGTACAACAAGGCAAAAATGACCGACAAGGCCAAGGACGCGCTCAATGCCGTGTCGAAGATCCTCACCACTGAGGACCTGGTCAACCTCAACCGCGCAGTCAGCGGCAGCCAGAAGCAAAATGCCAAAGACGCCGCCGCCACGTGGCTCAAGGACAAGGGCATCGTCAAGTAGCACCTGACTCCACAACGCAATCACGACGGCGGCTGCCGGACCCACACGGGCCGGCAGCCGCGGTCGTCCGCTCTCTACACGTCTGTGTCTGAGGTCTCAACAGAAGTACATCCGTCATATGGCATATTTGATGGATGGCAGAATTCAAGCAGTCCACCAAGCTTCACAACGTCCTTTACGACATCCGTGGACCGATTCTTCAGGCCGCCCAGCAGATGGAGGCGGAGGGTCACCGGATCCTCAAACTGAACATCGGAAACCCTGCGCCGTTTGGATTTGAAGCCCCGGACGCGATCCTGGTGGACATGATCCGCCATCTGCCCCATGCCCAGGGTTACAGCGACTCCCGGGGCATCTTCTCGGCCCGGACTGCGGTCTCCCAGTACTACCAGACCCGCGGAATCCAGAACATCCATGTGGACGACATCTACCTGGGCAACGGCGTCAGCGAACTGATCACCATGTCCCTCATGGCGCTGCTCAACGACGGCGACGAGGTGCTGATCCCCACACCGGACTACCCGCTGTGGACCGCTTCCGTGGCCCTGGCGAGCGGGAAGCCCGTGCACTACCTCTGCGATGAGGAATCAGGCTGGCAGCCGGACCTTGAGGATCTTGAAGCCAAGATCACGCCCCGCACCAAGGGCATCGTGGTGATCAACCCCAACAACCCCACGGGCGCGGTCTATCCGGAAGAGACGCTGAAGAAGATCGTGGCGCTGGCCGAGAAGCACGGACTGATCCTTTTCGCGGATGAAATCTACGAAAAGATCCTGTACGAGGACGCCGTGCACATCAACATGGCCGCGCTGACGGGCGACGACGTCCTTTGCCTCACTTTCAGTGGGCTGTCCAAGGCCTACCGCGTCTGCGGCTACCGTGCCGGCTGGATGGCCATCTCGGGCCCGAAGAAGGATGCCTCCGATTATCTGGAGGGCATCAGCCTCCTGGCCAACATGCGCCTCTGTGCCAACGTGCCCGCCCAGCACGCCATCCAGACCGCGCTCGGCGGCTACCAGAGCATCAATGACCTCATCCTCCCCGGCGGCAGGCTGCTGGAACAGCGGAACAAGGCCTACGACATGCTCAACGCGATCCCGGGTGTGAGCACGCAGCAGGCCCGTGGCGCGCTGTACCTGTTCCCGCGCCTGGATCCGGAAGTCTTCCACATCCGTGATGACGAGAAATTTGTCCTGGACCTGCTGAAGGAACAGAAGATCCTGGTGTCACACGGACGGGCGTTCAACTGGGTCCGGCCTGACCACTTCCGCATGGTCACGTTGCCGAACGTCAAGGACATTGAAGAAGCGATCGGACGCATGGGGGACTTCCTTAGCCGGTATCAAGGGAACTAGCCTGTGGTGACGCGTCTTTCGGCGCGTGGAACCTTGGGAAAGGACCCCAATGGCCGACGTCGTTGAGTTCGAGAAGCACCCTGTCGATACGCTGAGGGTGGGGAAAGGGTTCTCGCTGGCCGACGCTGACTCCGACGCGACGCCCGGTTACAAGGGCAACAAAGCCGATGGCCAGACAATTCTGGCTGAACTGGACGGCGCGTTGGCCGAACTTCAGGAAAAGCTGTTCGCGGAGTCGCGCTTCGGCGGGAGAAAACGGCTTCTGCTGATCCTGCAGGCCATGGACACCGCGGGCAAGGGCGGAATCGTCAGCCATGTCATGGCCACCATGAATCCGCAGGGCGTCCAGTTCAAAGCCTTCAAGGCCCCCACCGAGGAGGAAAAGTCCTATGACTTCCTCTGGCGGATCGAGAAGGAGGTGCCCGGAGCGGGCATGGTGGGCATCTTCGACCGCTCCCACTATGAGGACGTCCTGATCCACCGGGTCCATAACTGGGCGACGCCTGACGAAATTAGGCGCCGCTACCGGGCCATCAATGAGTTCGAGGCGCGCCAGACCGATGCCGGAACCAAAATCATCAAGGTGATGCTCAACATCAGCAAGGATGAACAGAAGGCACGGCTCCTTGCCCGGCTGGACAACCCCGCCAAGCACTGGAAATACAGCAGCGGTGACCTCAAGGAACGAGCCTTCTGGGGCGACTACATGGCCGCCTACCAGGCTGCCTTCGACGAGACCAACACGGAAGCCGCACCCTGGCACGTGGTTCCGGCCAACAAGAAATGGTACGCCAGGATCGCGGTGCAGCAGTTGGTGCTGGGCGCGCTGTCTGACATGAAGCTGGAATGGCCAAAGGCGGAGTTCGACGTCCCGATCGAACGGGAACTGGTTGAACGGTCCTGACCTGTTGGGGCGCGTCGTTCCGAGGGGTGGGCCGCCTTCTGTGACTGGTCAGAGCGGCTGGTCGCGGGCGGCAGCGAGCCGTTTGCGGGCGCCCTCCAGCCACTCCTCGCAGCGCTTTGCCAGGGCTTCGCCGCGTTCCCAGAGTGCCAGGGATTCCTCGAGGCTGGCGCCGCCCGCCTCAAGCTTCCCCACCACCTGCACCAGCTGTTCGCGGGCTTCCTCATAGCTCAGTGCTTGGATTTCCGGGTCAGGCTTTGTTTCGGGCATGTGCTTCTCCTTGTTGAAGTTCCCCAGTGGAAGTGGCGCCGAACAGGCCATGGGCTACGCGTACGGACAACGCAGTTCCCGACGGCGCCTCCGACGGGTCTCGGATCACAGCGTGGCCGGCAGTTTCAGTGGCACGGGCCGGCCGGCCGTTGGCCAGTTCGACCACGGCATAGCCGCGGTCCAGCGTCTTTTGTGGTGACAGGGCACGGACCTGGGCCTGCAGGTGAACCAGCTGGTCAGCCGCCCGTACCACCGTTGAACTGACAGCGGCCGATGATCTCCGCAGGAGGCGTTCGATTTCCTCCGCGCGTCCGGTGACGATGGCTTCCGGGGTGGCCAGAACAGGCCGGGAATGGAGTGCGGACAACCGGTCCGACTCCCTGTCCACGAGCCTGCCGATGCTCCTGCGCAGGTGCTCCCGTGCCTGGCGCACGCCGGCCAGTTCCTCGGCAACGTCAGGCACGATTCGCTTGGCCGCATCAGTGGGCGTCGACGCGCGCAGGTCCGCCACGTCGTCGAGTAGGGGACGGTCCGCCTCATGTCCGATGGCGCTGACCACCGGGGTGGCCGTGGCCGCGACAGCACGGATCAGTTCCTCGCTGTTGAAAGGCAGCAGGTCCTCCAAGGCTCCGCCGCCCCGGGCGATGACAATGACGTCCACATCGGGGCGGCTGTCCAGTTCCTGCAGGGCGCGGATAATTTGCGAGACCGCAGTGTTGCCCTGGACCGCCACTTCCCGGATCTCGAATTCAACTGCGGGCCAGCGCAGTGCGGCGTTTTGGACGACGTCTTTTTTGGCGTCGGAGTCCCGTCCGGTAATCAGGCCGATACGGTGCGGGAGCAGCGGCAGTGGTTTCTTCCGTGAGTCGGCAAACAGCCCCTCGGCGGAGAGAGCCTGGCGCAACCGTTCGATCCGCGCCAGCAGGTCGCCAAGCCCTACAGGCCTGATGTCCCGAACCTGCATGTTGAGCCGCCCGGTCTTCAGCCAGAACTCCGGCTTGAGCAAGGCCACCACGCGGGATCCACGCTCCAGGGGCATGTTCTGCCGGTCCAGAACCTTGGTCCAGACCGACGCCGGCAGGGAAACTTCCGCGTCCACGTCCCGGAGGGTGAGGTACGCGTTACCCCCGCGGCGGTTCAATTCGATGACCTGGCCTTCGACCCATGCGGACGGGGTGCGATCGATATGGGCCTTGAGTTTCTGGGACAGCAACTGCAGCGGCCATGGATTGTCCGGGCTGGTCTCACCGGCCGTGGCGGGCAACGTGGTGGCAGCAGTGCCCGGCAGCGCAGCCTGTTCAGACATGTCCGCTGCCCCGGGAAACTGTGGGTGGCGGCATGGTGGTCCTTTGTTCGGCAGGTAGCGGTTCGTGCTTGAAAGGCGGCCGTCAGTGAGCTGGCGGTTGCCATTCAACCTTATCCATAAGCTGTATCACCCGAGACTGACATTCTTTGTCCAGACACCAGCTCTATGATGGCTGTGCTGCCGCCAACCCGTGAGGACCCGTTTTGCGCACCTTCGTTTCAGCCATCGCCGTCGTCGTGGGCGTTTTGCTGTCCGCCCTGGCCGTACCCGCCATCTGGCTTGACCGCAACGTGGTTCAGGAGGATGGCTTTGTGGCCCTGGCCGCTCCCCTGGGGCAGGACGCAGAATTCCAGCAGCGGCTCGCCGCAGCCGCTGTGGGCACCATCGATGCAGGGGCCATCCCGGACGCCCTGGCAGGTCTGGTCACGCCAGTGCTTGAGGCGGCGGCCGGTTCCCTCACAGCTTTGCCCGGCTACCCGGCGGCCTGGGAGGAAACACTGCGGAAGAGCCACCGGCTCAGCTTCGCCGCACCCGCATCGGCTCCCGCCGAACCTGACTCGCCGTCGTCGCTTACGTTGGACGTGGCACCCCTGGTGGCGCTGGCGACGGAGGAGCTCGCACGCACCACGGGACTCCCGCTGACTGCGCCGGAGCAGACGCTGGTCAACGTTGGCGAGCCTGAGCAGCGCCAAATGGTCGAGAGAGCGTCCGCCTACGCGCCGCTCGGCTACTCCCTTGCCATTGGAGCGGGAATCGCCTTTGCGCTGGCGCTGGTGTCCGCGCGCCGTCGGTGGACCGTGATTCTCGCTGTGGGACTGGGGGCGCTGGCACTGGCGGGCCTGTGGGCTGCCGGCTCGCAGGTCGCCAGGGATGCCGTCGTGGGGACGGCCAGCGGCAACGGGCTTTCGGACATGTTCAAGGATGCGTTTGTGGCGGCCGCGTCCAGCAGCTTCCAATCCTGGGTCGGTGGTGCCGCGATAACCGGCGCTGTGCTTGTCGCTGCGGCCGTTGTGATCCGGATCGCTTCGCCAGGGCGGCGGGCCCCCACCCGGTAGCATGGAGAGATGACTTCCTCAGCTGTGTCCCTCTCGATGCCAACTGTCCCGCGCAGGCGGCGCTCGCCTGAGGAGGTAGCCGCCGCGGCTCCGGTGACCGGTCCCAAGAAGGTCCTCCTGGCTGCGCCCCGCGGCTACTGCGCCGGTGTGGACCGGGCCGTTATCGCCGTCGAGAAGGCCCTAGAGCACTACGGTCCGCCGGTATATGTCCGGAAGCAGATCGTGCACAACGTCCACGTGGTGAGCTCGCTGGAGGCGCAGGGAGCCATCTTCGTCGACGAGACCGACGAGGTCCCGGAAGGCGCCCTGGTGATCTTTTCCGCCCACGGGGTATCCCCGGCCGTCGTCCAGTCAGCCGAAGACCGCGGGCTGCGCACCATCGACGCCACCTGCCCGCTGGTGACCAAGGTTCACAAGGAGGCCGTGCGGTTCGCCAAGGACGACTTCGACATCCTGCTGATCGGCCACGACGGTCACGAAGAAGTCGAGGGCACCGCCGGCGAAGCACCGGAACACATCCAGATCATCAACGGTCCCCACGAAGTGGACAAGGTAACCGTCAGGGATCCGGAAAAGGTCATCTGGCTGTCCCAGACCACCCTCAGCGTGGACGAGACCATGGAAACGGTCCGGCTGCTGAAGGATCGGTTCCCCACCCTGCAGGATCCGCCCAGCGACGACATCTGCTACGCCACCACCAACCGTCAGGTGGCCATCAAGAAAATCTCACCCCAGGCTGACTTGGTCATTGTGGTGGGATCGGCCAACTCCTCGAACTCTGTCCGTCTGGTGGAAGTCGCCCTGGAGTACGGTGCCAAGGCCTCCTACCGCGTGGACTTCGCCAACGAAGTGGACGAGGCATGGTTTGAAGGCGTGGCTACCGTCGGCGTCACCTCAGGGGCTTCAGTTCCGGAGCTCCTGGTCACGGACGTCCTGCGCCTGCTGGCCGACTACGGGTACGGCTCCGTGGAAGAAGTAGTCACGGCCGAAGAAGACCTCCTTTTCTCGTTGCCCAAGGAACTCCGCGCAACCCTTAAGGAAGCCGGAGACGTCAGCCGGGCGCTCGGCGGCCGCCGCTCCCGCGACTGACATCTCCCGACCTCCGGTGGTTGAGCTTGTCGAAACCAAAGCTCAACCACCCATTCCCACCGTCAGGCGGCGGCTTCGTCCTGCTGAAACTCCGGGGCCGCCAACGAACGCGGCGTGACCTCGAGTGCCGGCGGAGTGAGCAGCCCGGATTCATCCATGGCATTGAGCTTCCGTGCGGTGGGCAGGATCCGCGCTTCCAGGGTGCCGATCAGGGCGTTGTACCGGTCCACCGAAGACTTGAGTGACGAACCCAGCTTGCCCACGTTATCGCCGAGCGTTCCCATTCGTTCGTACAGCTGACGGGCGAGGTCGAACAGTTCCCGCGCACTGTCCGTCAGCACATCCTGGCGCCACGTGAAAGCCACCGATTTGAGCACTGCGAGCAGCGTACTGGGCGAGGCAAGAACCACATTCCTGGAAAGCGCGTGGTCCAACAGCGTCGCATCGGCGGTCAGGGCGGCGGCCAGGATGGATTCGGCCGGCAGGAAGCAGATCACCAGCTCGGGGGAGTTCCCGGGGATGTCCCAGTACTTCTTGTTGCTGAGCGAGTCCACGTGGGCCCGCAGCGCCTTGGCGTGGGCGGCCAGCAGGGATTGCTGGCTGCCGGGATTCCCGGTTGTACCCGAGTCCTGGCGCGCACCCAGCTCCTGGGCCTCCAGGTAGGAGGACAACGGAACCTTCGCGTCCACCACCAGCTGCTTCTGGCCCGGCAGTTGGACGACGAGGTCGGGACGGACCGCTGAATCGGCCCCGGCACTGTGGACCTGCTCCAGGAAATCCACGTGCTTGAGCATGCCCGATGCCTCGACCACTCGGCGCAATTGAACTTCGCCCCACTGTCCACGAGCACTGTTGGAGCGCAACGCTGACTCGAGGGCGTGCGTGGACCGGATCAGCTGGGCATCGGAAAGCCTGGCCTCTTGAAGTTGTTGCGCCAACTGGCCGTACTGTTCCAGGCGGTCGCGTTCCAGCAGTGCCACCTGCTGCTGCACCGCGGTCAGCTTTTCCGCCACGGGGGCGAGTGCCCGGAGGACGCTCCCGTCCTGGTTGCGGGACTCGCCGAGTTCCCGGTTCTGCATCGAGAGCAGGCGGCGCTCCGCGTCCGCGGCGGCGAACTGGGCGTTGACCTCGGAAAGCCGCGACGAAACAGCGTCGAAGTCCTCCTCCAGGGCACGACTGTGCCGGCGGAGGGAAAAGTAGGTGGCGGCGGCGCCGGCGACGGCACCTACCAGCAGCATCAACAGGGCAAGAATCAGGGCTAAAGCATCCATATCCACACTGTGGCATGACCCTGTGACAATTTACGGAACCGACATATTCCACCAGGCGTTCCACCATGTGCCGACACTGCGGGGGACCGCCTGGGGCCCATGCGTCCGGCAACCGGTAGAATCAATGCTCGTGGCTCTTACTATTGGCATCGTCGGACTGCCCAACGTCGGCAAATCAACTCTTTTCAACGCACTGACCCGGAACCAGGTGCTGGCTGCGAACTATCCGTTCGCTACCATCGAACCCAATGTCGGCGTCGTGAACCTGCCGGATCCCCGGCTCCAGCAGCTCGCTGACATCTTTGGGTCGCAGCGCCTCCTGCCCGCTCCGGTGTCCTTCGTGGACATCGCCGGCATCGTAAAGGGCGCATCGGAGGGCGAAGGCCTGGGCAACAAGTTCCTTGCCAACATCCGTGAGGCCGAGGCCATTGCCCAGGTGGTCCGGGTGTTTGATGACCCCGACGTCATCCACGTTGACGGCAAAGTGGATCCCCGCTCGGACATGGAAACCATCAACACCGAGCTGATCCTCGCTGACCTTCAGACCATCGAAAATGCCATTCCCCGGATCGAAAAAGAAGTCAAGATCAAGAAGCGGGAAGCTGCCGAGCTGGCAGCCATCAAGGCTGCGCAGGCGGTCCTGGAACGCGGGGACACGGTCTTCTCCTCGATCAAGAGCGACAAGCTGGAGATGGAGTATCTCAAGGAGCTCAGCCTCCTGACCGCGAAGCCGTTCATCTACGTCTTCAATTCCGACGAAGGCATCCTGGGCAGCCCGGAGAAGCAGGACGAACTGCGGGCCATGGTGGCCCCGGCGGACGCCATCTTCCTGGACGCGAAGCTCGAATCCGACCTTGTGGAGCTGGACGAGGAGGAAGCGCGCGAAATGCTGGAAATGAACGGCCAGGACGAGTCCGGCCTCGACCAACTGGCACGCGTCGGCTTCCACACCCTGGGCCTCCAGACGTACCTCACAGCCGGTCCGAAGGAAACACGCGCCTGGACCATCCACCAGGGCGACACCGCGCCGCAGGCAGCAGGCGTCATCCACAGCGACTTCCAGCGTGGCTTCATCAAGGCTGAAGTGGTTTCCTTCCATGACCTCATCGAGGCCGGTTCCATGGCTGAAGCCAAGTCCCGTGGCAAGGTACGCATCGAAGGCAAAGAGTACGTGATGGCTGACGGCGATGTAGTGGAGTTCCGCTTCAACGTCTAGCCCCATCTGCGAGAATCGCGCCTTGGCACAGCCTGGGCGCGATTTTCGTGTTGGCACTGATCGCGTTAGTCGTTTTGGTGGCCATAAAGCATGCCACCAGGAGAGAGCTGGCCCCTTTGCTGCCAAGGAACCACAGGGTTATCCACATACCCGAATGTGGCGGTTACGTGCAGCCCGCAGCCCGGCGATGCTTGGCGAATGGGAATCAGATACTACGCGTACGCATTCGACGGCAACCTGACCGACCAAGCGCTTGCCGATCCTCTCAGCTTTCTCTCCGATGATCCGCTCGCCGATGCATGGGGATTCGAACAGGGTGCCACGATCAGCACCCCGACGTTTGAGCAAGCGGTGCCGAACCGGGACATGCTGTACCTCGACAAAGCATGGCGGCAATTGCAGTGCCTCACTGCACCAGCGGAACCAGACCTGATCACCCGTCGTGCCTATCGGATGTTCGAAGGCGCAGTGGTCATGAACGGCATGGGTTGGGAGCCTTGGGTGCGGACACTGACCCCACCGGAGGTGTTGGCTGTCGCAAGGGACCTGGAAGAGGTCTGCGCCGAGGACGTGGAGTTGCGGCTGCGGGAATCGCATTGCTTCAGTCCGGACGTTGCTGGTGAGGTCGACTATGTCCGGAGCTACCTTCGGAAGGCGCGGACCTTTACGGCGAACCTCGCTGACGAGGGACGCGGCATGGTCTACATGATCGGATGATCCCAGCAATGACCACACCAGATCCGCAAGACAAGACAGACACCCCGGCAATGATCAGCTGATCCCGTCCTGTTCGGAGCAGCTCTATGTAGGACCGCGTGATTCCAGCCGGCAGGCTTGAATCCTTAACCTGCTGGCGTCCACCCCAGGGCGGGACCCAATGTCGTGGCGATGTCGGTGAGGATCTGGACGTAGTCCTCGTGATCGAAGCTGAAGGGCAGCGCAAATGCCACTTCGTCGACCTCCTGGAACCCGGCGTGTGCGTACAGCTGTTCGGCAATCTGATCGCTGGTGCCGATAAGATCCTGGGCGAACAGCATCCTCTTCGGCCCCTGCGGCGCCCGGGTGCGGGGAGTTCGTTCGTCGACGTACCGCAGGTACTTTTCCCGCTGTTTCGCTGAAGCCGAATCGGTCGGGATCACCACCAGTCCTTGCGAGACCCGGGCTTGTCCGCGCGATTGGGCGGAATTCGCGGCGGCTTCACGGTAGGCGCGGATCTGTGATTGCTGGATGTCGGCGAATGACGGTTCTTGGTCAGCCTCGGGGAAGATCACACTGCTGGAGAGCAGGTTGAATCCGTTGGCCCCGGCCCAGATGGCCGATTTCTTGCTTGCCGCACCATACCAAAGCCGTTCACGCAGCCCGAAAGAGTGCGGCTCGACGCGATTGGAAAATTCCTCGACGACACCCTGCTTGCCGGAAAATTCCCGGACCGGCTCCCCTGCAATCAAACGGGCAAGCCGGTCCACGCGGGCATAACTGAAGTCCTCCAGCTCAGCGGAATCCGGGTAAAGCTCGTGTTTCACCGTGTCGTAGTTCATTGGTTCACCTACGCTGAGTCCCGGATTGATTCGTCCGCCGGCGAGCAGATCCACGGTGGCCAGGTCCTCGGCCAGGCGCAATGGGTTTTCCCAGCCCAGCGGGGTCACGGCGGTGCCAAGCTCGATCCGGGATGTGCGCTGGCTGGCCGCGGCCATGACCGCAATGGGGGAGGAGATTCCGAACTGCAGATGGCGGTGGCGGAGCCAGGCGCTGTCGAATCCAAGCCGCTCGCCCAGTTCGATGACCTGCAGCGTCGATTCGTGCCCTGCGGCCGGATCCGCCGGATCGAACAGGCCAATCGTAAGGAATCCAAGCTTGCGTAGAGGTCGTGAGGAGACAGGCATGGGCTTCCTTCAAGGATCGGTGTGCGTCTGATGCTCATGATAGGCGGACATTGGCCGACGCCCTGAACCGCTAGAATTCAAGGAAAAACAAGGACATTCAACGTCATGCGGGCATTAATAGGTATGTTCCGCTTCAACGTCTGATTCCGGACAGGCAAAGGAGACGGCATGCCCCTGAGGCGTCTGATTCAGGTCATCACCGGGGCCGTCGTTGCGGCGCTGGTTATCTCGGGGTGCTCCGCTTCCGGGGGTGCGCCGCCGGTGGTGGTCGGTGAGACGAACCGCGGCGGCAGCGCCACTGTGGCCGAGGTGAACGCCTTCACGTCCTTTAACCCGTTCAGTGCCGACGGAAACACGGACATCAACACCAAGATCGGCCACATCACCCACTCCGGGTTCTACTACGTGGATGACACCGAAAAGGTGGTCCGGAACGAGAAATTCGGCCGGATCGAGAAAATCTCCGACAAGCCGCTGAAGGTGAAGTACACCGTCAGCGAGGGTGTGAAATGGTCCGACGGCGAAGCCATTGACGCCGGCGACCTCCTCCTGTCCTGGGCCGCCGGCTCGGGCTACTTCGACGACGCGGAACCCAGGGCGGGGACCGGGACTACGTACTTTTCGGCCGCGGCTGACAAGAGCGGCCTGGGGGCCACCGCACTCCCGGAGATCGGGAGTGACGGGCGTTCCATCACGCTGGAATACGCCGCGCCGTACGCTGATTGGGAAGTAGCGTTCGACGTCGGGCTCCCCGCCCATGTTGTCGCCGCCAAGAGCGGCCTTAACGACGAAGACGACCTCGTGGACCTGATCAAGGGCTCGCCCCGGGGCGACACGGAACAGCCCTCGGTCAACGCCCCTCTGAAGCGGGTCAGCAACTTCTGGAACTCAGGCTTCGACACCAAAACGCTTCCTGATGACCCGGCCATGTACCTTTCAAGCGGCCCCTACATCGTCCGGGACATCGTTCCGGACGCCTCGATCCGGCTGGTCCGGAACAGGGACTATGTCTGGGGACCGGAGCCCTACCTCGATGACATCACCGTACGGTTCACCGGTGCCGCCTCTACCGCCATTGCCGCGCTCAGGAACGGCCAGGCGGACATCATTGCCCCGCAGCCCTCTGCCGGCACCGAAAGCCTCTTCGACAGGCTGGTGGAGCAGGGCAATACCGTCCAGCGCTTCAGCCAGTCCGGCTACGACCACCTCGATCTCAACTTTTCAGGACCGTTCGCCAACAAGGATGTCCGGGAGGCCTTCCTGAAGACTGTTCCGCGCCAGGAGATCGTGGATGACGTGGTGGGCGGATTTGTCGCCGACGCGAAACCCCTGGACTCGCACGTCTTCCTGCCACCCCATCCGAAGTATCCGGACGCCGTGAAAAACAACGGTTCGGCCGAATACTCTGACGTGGACATCCAAGGCGCGAAGTCGCAATTGCGGGATGCCGCTCCGACGGTCCGCATTCTGTACAACAGGGACAACCCCAACCGCGTGCGGGTCTTCTCCCTGATCCGCGATTCCGCCCGCCTCGCCGGATTCACTGTTGAAGACGCGGGCCTCGGCAGCTCGGACTGGGCGAAAGCGCTCGGCGGCGGCAGCTACGACGCCGCCATCCTCGGTTCCATCGGACCCGGGGTCGGCGTCAGCCGCGTCCCGCAGATCTTCAAGACCGGTGGCGGCAGCAACTTCAACGGATTTTCCGACGGCGACGCAGACAAAGCCATGGAGCAACTGTCCGGCACTACGGACCTTGCAAAGCAGGACGAACTGTTGGCTGACATCGACAAACGCGTGTGGGACAGCGCCTACGGCCTGCCGCTGTACCAGACCACTGGAACCGTGGCTTTCAGCAGCCGCGTGACGGGTATCAAGCCCAGCTCAGGCCCTTTGGGCGTTTGGTGGAATGTGTGGGAGTGGCGCCTGAAATAGGGCGTCCTGGGGGCTTGTCACCGCTGTGGGAGCCCGGCCCCGTCCTCGATTCGCAGCATCCCCTACCAGCGAGTAGCATGTGACTTGCGCAACTTCCGGGTACCGGCTAGTTATTGGCGGTTAACTGGTTACGGTTTGGCAACGGAGTACCAGTATTTGGACTTTGTGCGGTTAGGCTACTCGTATATGTAGGCCACGTCACAGTGAGAACCTGTGATCGGCCTGCCGGGGAGCAAAAGATTTCCCCTGAATATCTCCCACAACTCATAGGAGGCGGAATGCGTTTCACGCGCACTTCCAAAGCACTCGGCATGGTGGCGATCGCTGCCCTTGCCCTGACAGGCTGCGGCGCTGGAGGCGGCAGCAATGACGGTGCCAGCCAGTCGGCCGGCGATCCCAACAAGGTGATCACCGCGTACAGCAACGAACCACAGAACCCGTTGCTGCCGGCAAATACGAACGAAGTTTATGGCGGCCGCGTTGTCGAGCTGCTGTTCGAAGGCCTTCGCAGCTACGACGCCGACGGCAAGCCGGTCAACTCGCTTGCAGAGTCCATTGAGTCGCCCGACGCCCAGAACTGGACGATCAAGATCAAGCAGGGCCAGAAGTTCACGAACGGCGAAGCGATCACCGCCAAGACGTTCGTTGATTCCTGGAACTTCGCGGCGAACTCCAAGAACCTGCAGAACAACGGGTTCTTCTTCGAGTCCATCGAAGGCTATGCAGATGTCTCGGCCGTGACCACCGAAACAGCGGCCGATGGCAAGAAGACCACCACGCCGGCGCCCACCGCGGAAACGATGTCGGGTCTGACAGCTACAGACGATTCGACCCTCACGGTGAAGCTCGCACAGCCGGAAGCTGACTGGTCGCTCCGCCTTGGCTACTCAGCATTCTTCCCGCTGCCGTCCGCAGCGTTGGCGGATCCGAAGACTTTCGGCGAAAACCCGGTAGGTAACGGTCCGTACAAGTTCGAAAAGACCGGCTCCTGGGTACACGACCAGTCGATCTCCCTCGTCAAGAACGCCGACTACAAGGGTCCCCGCGAATCGAAGAACGGCGGCGTGACCTTCAAGTTCTACACCGATCCGGGCCCCGCATACACGGACCTTCAGGGCAACAACCTGGACGTCACCGACGTACTGCCGTCCAACGCACTGAAGACCTACGTCACGGACTTCCAGGACCGCAACGCCACCAAGGCCGTGGCCACCAACTCCACCCTGAACATCCCGGGTTACAACCCGAACTTCCAGGGTGAAGCCGGCAAGCTGCGCCGCCAGGCACTGTCCTACGCCATCAACCGCGAAGAGATCGCCAAGGTGGTCTTCAACGGCACCCGCACCCCGGCCAAGGCCTTTGCCCCGCCGGTCATCGATGGCTTCAAGGAAGGCCTTAAGGGCAGCGAAATCCTCAAGTTCGATGCTGCCAAGGCCAAGGACCTCTGGGCGCAGGCTGACAAGATCCAGCCGTACGACGCCTCCAAGCCGCTGCAGATTGCCTCCAACACCGATGGTGGCAACAAGGAATGGATTGACGCCGTGGCCAACGGCTTCAAGAACAACCTCGGCATCCAGGCCGAAATCCAGCCCTTCGCCAAGTTCGCTGAAGTACTGAACCTGCGCAAGTCCCAGTCCCTCCCGGGCCTGAGCCGCGCCGGCTGGCAGGGCGACTACCCGTCGCTCTACAACTTCCTCGGACCGGTCTGGGCAACGGGCGCTTCCTCCAACTACGAGAAGTACTCGAACCCTAAGTTCGACAAGCTGCTCCAGGAAGGGCTTGCCGCCAAGACTACGGATGAGGCCAATGCCAAGTTCAACGAGGCCCAGGAAGTGCTCTTCGAGGACCTTCCCGGACTGCCGCTCTGGGACCAGGCAAAGCCGATCGTGTGGAGCGAAAACGTTGTGAAGGCCGAAACCGGCTGGAATGGCGGAATTCTCTACTACAACATCACGGCCAAGTAGTCTCCAGGATCTAACTTGCCGCCAGGCGAATGGGGGTCCGGCACAAAGCCGGGCCCCCATTGTCCTGCACGGCAGGAAGGCACAAATGAAACACCTCTCTTCGCATCCAGAAGGCTGGTGATCCGGTGGTCCGCTTTATTCTGCGACGACTCCTCCAAGTGATCCCCGTCTTCATTGGCACCACGCTTTTGGTTTACTACATGGTCTTCGCCCTTCCCGGCGATCCCATTGCGGCGCTCTTCGGAGACCGCCAGCCCCCGCAGGCAGTCATCGACACCCTGCGCAGCCAGTACCACCTGGACCAACCCTTCTGGGTCCAGTACGGGCTCTTCCTGCAGAACCTCTTCACGTTCAACCTCGGCAACGACTTCACCGGCCAGCCAATCGCGGCAAGCTTGGCCAGGGTCTTCCCAGTGACGGCAATGCTTGCCGTTGAGGCACTGGCCATCCAGGCAATCTTCGGCGTAGCCTTCGGCGTCTTCGCCGGCCTCCGCCGCGGCGGCTGGTTTGACTCCACCGTCCTGGTAGTTTCGCTGGTTGTCATCGCGGTCCCCACGTTTGTTCTGGGTTTCGTTTTTCAACTCGTCTTTGGCGTAAAACTCGAGTGGGCGAAACCCACGGTCGGGGCCAACGCTGATTGGGGCAGCCTGCTGCTTCCGGCAGTGGTCCTGGGCCTGGTGTCCTTCGCGTATGTTCTCCGCCTGACCCGCGCCTCTGTCAGCGAAAACATGAACGCTGACTACGTGCGGACTGCTACCGCCAAAGGCCTGTCGCGGCCTCGGGTGGTCATCGCACACATCCTGCGTAACTCGTTGATTCCGGTGGTGACCTACCTTGGCGCCAACCTCGGCGGCCTTATGGGCGGTGCGATCGTGACCGAGGGCATCTTCAACGTCCCCGGCGTCGGCAACAAGCTCTACCAGGCCGTCCTGCGGAGCGAAGGCCCCACCATCGTCTCCATCGTCAGCGTTCTTGTGCTGGTCTTCGTGGTGGCCAACCTGCTCGTTGATCTCCTTTATGCCTGGCTTGACCCGAGGATCCGTTATGACCAGTAATAACAGCCACTTTGTGGCGCCCATCGACGAAACTCCGTTGCTGGCAACCGACACCGTCAAGACAGACCAGGCACCGCTGAGCCTGTGGGCGGACGCCTGGCGCAAGCTCCGCCGTCGTCCACTGTTCATAATTTCGGCGCTGCTCATCGTGGCACTTGCCGTGGTGGCGCTGTTCCCGGGCCTTTTCTCCTCCGTCGCTCCGAATGATGGCTGTGTATTGGCCAACTCGGAAGGCGGCCCCACGGACGGGCATCCCTTCGGATTCACCTTCCAGGGCTGCGACATCTATTCCAGAGTCGTCCATGGAACCCAGGCTTCGCTCTCAGTGGGTCTGCTCTCTGTGCTCTGCGTCCTGGTTATTGGTGTGACCGTCGGGGCTCTTGCGGGCTACTACGGCGGCTGGGTCGATGCCGTGCTTGCCCGCCTGGGCGACGTCTTCTTCGCCCTGCCGCTGATCCTCGGCGCACTGGTGATCACCCAGTTGCCGTTGTTCCGCGAAAACAAGAGCGTTTGGAGCGTCGTTTTTGTGATTGCGCTGCTGGCATGGCCGCAGATGGCACGCATCACCCGCGGTGCGGTCATTGAAGTGCGCAATGCCGACTTTGTGACGGCTGCCCGTTCCCTGGGCGTTTCAAAGTTTGGTGCCCTGGTCCGCCACGTTCTGCCTAACGCCCTGGCACCGATTATCGTCCTTGCCACCCTCGAGCTGGGCGTCTTTATCGTGGCGGAAGCCACCTTGTCCTTCCTGGGCATTGGCCTGCCGCAGAGCATCATGTCCTGGGGTAATGACATCGCCGGCGCGCAGGCTTCTATTCGAACCAGGCCGGAAATCATGCTCTTTCCGGCGGCAGCGCTGTCCATCACCGTGTTGAGCTTTATTATGCTGGGCGACGCGGTACGCGACGCCCTCGACCCCAAGAGCCGGCAGCGATGAGAGAGAAAGAGATGACTACTCCAGAAATCCACATCGATGAGGCAGCGTCTGCGGGAGTGAAGCCACTGCTGGAAATCCGCGACCTGGCCATCACGTTCACCACCGGCAGTGGTGAAGTCCAGGCAGTCCGCAACGCGCACCTGACCATCATGCCGGGAGAAACCGTGGCAATCGTGGGGGAGTCGGGCTCGGGCAAGTCGACGACGGCACTCGCTGCCATCGGCCTGTTGCCCAACAACGGCCGCGTTTCCGCCGGGCAGATCCTACTCGACGGCGAGGACATTGCCCACGCCACTGAGCAGCGGATGATCGAATTGCGCGGCAACACGATCGGTATGGTCCCGCAGGACCCGATGTCCAACCTGAACCCGGTCTGGAAGATCGGTTACCAGGTCAAGGAGACCCTCCGCGCCAACGGCAGGCCCAGTGGCCCGGATGATGTCGCCCAAGTGCTGTCCGAGGCGGGACTGCCGGATGCCCACCGGCGCGCCAAGCAGTACCCGCATGAGTTTTCCGGCGGTATGCGCCAGCGTGCCCTCATTGCCATCGGGCTGTCCTGCCAGCCGCGCCTGCTGATCGCGGATGAGCCGACGTCGGCACTGGACGTTACTGTCCAGCGGCAGATCCTGGATCACCTGGACACCATGACCACAGAATTGGGCACGGCTGTCCTGCTGATCACCCATGACCTGGGGCTGGCCGCCGAACGGGCGGACAAGGTTGTGGTGATGTACCGGGGGCAGGTAGTGGAGGCCGGGCCTTCGCTGGCATTGCTCCAGAATCCGCAGCACCCGTACACCAAGCGGCTGGTTGAATCTGCTCCGTCACTGGCTAGCCGAAGGATCCAGGTCGCCAAGGAGCAGGGTCTCGAAGCGTCTGACCTGCTGGCTCCCGCTGCGGAGGCAGCGGCCGCCGATAACGTCCTGCAGATCCAGGACCTGCGCAAGGTCTACAAGCTCCGACAGGGCTTTGGGTCCACCGACTTCGCGGCGGTGGACGGGGTGAGCTTCGAAGTGCGGCGCGGCACCACGACGGCGATTGTGGGGGAGTCGGGCTCCGGCAAATCCACCGTAGCCAAGATGGTACTGCAGCTGGAAAAGCCCACCGATGGCAAGATCCTGTTCGACGGCGTGGACACGTCAGGCCTGGACACACGGGAGTTGTTCAAGTTCAGGCGGCGCGTTCAGCCTATCTTCCAGGATCCGTACGGCTCGTTGGACCCGATGTACAACATCTTCCGCACCATTGAGGAACCGCTGCGGGTCCACAAGATTGGTGACGCGGCCAGCCGCGAGAAGAAGGTCCGGGAACTGCTGGACCAGGTGGCACTGCCGCAGTCCGCCATGCAGCGTTACCCGAACGAGCTCTCCGGCGGCCAGCGCCAACGCGTTGCCATTGCCCGTGCTCTGGCACTGGATCCGGAGGTGATCATCTGCGACGAGGCCGTGTCCGCGCTGGACGTGCTGGTCCAGGCGCAGGTACTTAACCTGCTCGCGGACCTGCAGGCCAACCTCGGGCTGACCTATCTCTTTATCACCCATGACCTGGCCGTGGTGCGGCAGATTGCCGACCACGTCTGTGTGATGGAAAAGGGGAAGCTGGTGGAGACCGGTTCCACGGACGACGTCTTCGAGTCTCCGCAGCAGGAGTACACGAAGGCGCTGCTCAATGCCATTCCCGGTGCGAAGCTGATGCTCCCGCCCGAAGTGGCCTGATCCGGCCGCAGTATCCCGGGTTAAGGATGGAGCCGGTGCCTTCAGCGCGCCGGCTCCATTCCGTTTTAACGGCTCCATTGCTTAACGCTCTGTTCAGCGCGCCAAGGGCGAGTTCCGCCCGCTAAAAGTCTGTTCAGCCCGCTGGGGAAGCCGCCACCGGGGCCGTTCCGTCCAGCGGTGGGCCTTCGAGCCCCAGCTGCCTGAGCCTGGATCCGAGCAGCCCGCCCAGTGACCTGCGGCCTGCGGCATCCATGTGGACGGCATCTGCCAGGTTCTTCGCGAGGTTGTACTTCGACAGCCAGTCGCCCACGCCCACAAAGGGTATGCCGTTCCTGGCGGACACCGTGCCCAGCAGCGCGTCCACCTGGGTCCTCCGTCCGCCACCGTAGTTGACGCCGCGGGCCAGGGTGCCGATCATGGCCATCCTGGCGCCTGGATAGCGTTCCCGGAGTGCCCCGATCAGGCGGTCGGCGTTGGCCACAATCTGGGCATCGGTGGCGCCGTGCGCGGCGTCGTTGCCGCCGCCCTGGATGACGATCAGCGCGGGCGTCCCGTACGGCAGTTTCCAGTCGCCGCGCTGCAAGGCGTCGATGTAGTTGCCCGTCTTGCCGTTGGACGCCACGAATCCCGTGCCGCCGAGCCCGCAGAAGTGGACCTTGTAACCAACGGCGGCAAGGCCAAGACGCGGCCACCCGTCAGCAGGTTCGGATTGGGAATCGCCGATCAGGAGGGCAGTGTGCCGCATGTCCGGCACCACCACCTCGTCACGCCCGCTGGCCGGGTTCCGGTACACAGAACCGTCAGGCAGGCTGATCGGATCGCCGCTGCGGGCGTGGTATGCGCCGGCCGCGGCCGCCTGCGCCGGGGATGGCACGCCGGAGTCCGGTGTTGCTGCTGGGGTCTGTCCGCAGCCGCCCAGAAGCGCGGCTACCCCGATTCCAGAGGCGACAAAGCGGGTCAGAGCCGAGGCTTTTCGCATCAGGGATTCTCCGGGCTTGCTGTGGTTATCACAGCAATGATGGTGCATCAAGTCACAAAAATCCAGTGAGCTTGGTCACTCTTTGGGCCGCGGCGCGCCGGAATTACCCACCGGCCGGACTGGGCCGATCCGAGATTTTTAGGCCAACAATAGGCTCAGCGTTTAGAATGAGGGAAGGAGCCCTGTGTTATTGGGCTAATCCGTCGTGCGTTCCGGTTGGAAATGTCGCGAAACAACAGCTGACTTCACCACTGAATCGAGCAATCACGCATGTCTGAAACCACCACCAACACCGCGGTAGCCACTGCATCGCGCAGTGACCTCCGCAACGTCGCGATCGTGGCCCACGTTGACCACGGCAAGACCACTCTGGTCGACGCCATGCTCAAGCAGACCAACTCCTTTGCCGAACACAACCACCTCGAAGACCGCGTCATGGACTCCGGTGACCTGGAACGCGAAAAGGGCATCACCATCCTGGCCAAGAACACCACCGTGGCCTACAACGGACCGTCCTCCAACGGTGAAACCATCACCATCAACGTCATCGACACCCCCGGCCACGCCGACTTCGGTGGCGAAGTAGAGCGCGGCCTGTCCATGGTGGACGGCGTTGTACTCCTCGTGGACGCTTCCGAGGGCCCGCTGCCCCAGACCCGCTTCGTGCTGCGCAAGGCCCTGGCCGCGCACCTGCCGGTCATTCTCCTCGTCAACAAGACGGACCGCCCCGACGCCCGCATCGAGGAAGTTGTCCACGAGTCCATGGACCTCCTCCTGGGCCTCGCCTCGGACCTCGCCGACGAAGTTCCGGACCTGGACCTCGACAAGATCCTTGAAGTTCCGGTTGTCTACGCAGCAGCGAGGGTGGGCCGCGCCTCCCTGGACCAGCCCGCCGACGGCTCCGCTCCGGACAACGAAGACCTTGAGCCGCTGTTCAAGACCATCATCGAGCACATCCCGGCCCCGACGTACAACCCGAACGGTGTCCTCCAGGCACACGTGACCAACCTGGACGCCTCCCCGTTCCTGGGCCGCCTCGCGTTGCTGCGCATCTACAACGGCACCCTGCGCAAGGGCCAGACCGTTGCCTGGGCCCGCGCCAACGGAGAGCTCAAGAACGTCAAGATCACCGAACTGCTGGCCACCAAGGCACTGGACCGTGTTCCCACCGAGTCTGCAGGTCCGGGCGAAATCGTCGCCGTTGCCGGTATCGAGGAAATCACCATTGGTGAGACCCTCACCGACGTCGACAACCCGCAGCCGCTGCCGCTGATCACCGTGGACGATCCCGCCATCTCCATGACCATCGGTATCAACACCTCGCCGCTGGCCGGCCGGGTCAAGGGCGCCAAGGTCACGGCCCGCCAGGTCAAGGACCGCCTGGACAAGGAACTGATCGGTAACGTCTCCATCAAGGTTCTCCCCACCGAGCGTCCCGACGCCTGGGAAGTCCAGGGCCGTGGCGAGCTCGCGCTGGCCATCCTGGTTGAGCAGATGCGACGTGAAGGCTTCGAACTGACTGTCGGCAAGCCGCAGGTTGTCACCAAAACCGTCGACGGCAAGATCCACGAGCCGATGGAACACATGACCATCGACGTGCCGGAAGAGTACCTCGGTGCCGTCACCCAGCTGATGGCAGCCCGCAAGGGCCGCATGACCAACATGGCCAACCACGGCACCGGCTGGTGCCGCATGGAGTTCATCGTTCCGGCCCGTGGCCTGATCGGCTTCCGCACCAAGTTCCTCACCGACACCCGCGGTGCCGGCATTGCTTCCTCCATCGCCGAGGGCTACGAGCCGTGGGCCGGCCCCATCGAGTACCGCACCAACGGTTCGATCGTGGCCGACCGCTCTGGCGTGGTCACCCCGTTCGCGATGATCAAGCTCCAGGAACGCATGTCATTCTTCGTGCAGCCCACCTCCGAGGTCTACGAAGGCATGATCGTTGGCGAGAACTCACGCGCCGATGACATGGACGTGAACATCACCAGGGAAAAGCAGCTCACCAACATGCGTGCAGCGTCCTCGGACACCTTCGAGAACATGACGCCGCCGCGCAACCTGACTCTGGAAGAATCCTTGGAATTCGCCCGCGAAGACGAGTGCGTTGAGGTGACCCCGGAGTCCATCCGTATCCGGAAGCTCATCCTGGACGCCAGCGAACGCGCCAAGTCCACACGGGCACGCGCCAAGGCCTAGTCCTAAATAGCACATCACAGAAACTGCCGGCACGGCAGGCGGGAACCCCGCCGTCATGCCGGCAGTTTCTCTTGTGTCAGGGGAGTTTCAGTTGCGGACGCGGGCTGGGCGCCGCTCGGGCGCCGGCGGCACTTCCTTGGCAGCCACCACCACGTCCAAGGGGATCACGACGTCGGCCTTCCGCGTGCGGACTGTGCAGCCGCCGCCGTCAGTGGCCACCAGATGCCCCAGGGCGTCCGTCAGGCCGCCGTCAATCCGGTAACGCACTACAACCCGTGTTCCGGGCGCGGCGGTGGCCAGAAATTCTCGGGGCGTAGGCTGGGCGGGACTCACCAGTTCATACTAAGGCGGCCGGCTAGGTTCGCGTGGACGGGCTGGGAGATAATAGGCTCAGAAGTCAATAGTCCGGCCGGTGCCGGATTCAAGTGCCGGCCACTGCCGGGAAATATCGTGGAGAGGCAAGGGACGTGACGTACGTAATCGCGCAGCCGTGTGTAGATGTCAAGGACAAGGCATGTATCGAGGAATGCCCCGTTGACTGCATCTATGAGGGTGAGCGTTCCTTGTATATCCACCCCGATGAGTGTGTCGACTGTGGTGCCTGCGAGCCGGTGTGCCCGGTGGAAGCCATCTATTACGAGGATGACACCCCCGAAGAGTGGGCTGACTACTACAAGGCCAACGTCGAATTCTTCGATGACCTGGGCTCGCCCGGTGGCGCCGCCAAGGTGGGCAACACGGGCAAGGATCACCCGATGATCGCCGCCCTGCCGCCGCAGAACCAAGACCACTGAGCCGGGCATCGCGTTGACCGCTGCCGTGAACGGCTTTGGCCTCAGCCTGCCCGACTACCCGTGGGAGGCCATGGCACCGTACCTGGCCAAAGCCTCTGAGCACCCTGGCGGGGCCGTGAACCTGTCGATCGGCACGCCTGTGGACCCCACTCCCGCTGTGATCCAGGATGCCCTCAGGGCCGCCGCGGACGCCCCGGGATACCCCACGGTCCACGGCACCGTTCCGTTGCGGGAAGCCATTGCGGCGTGGTTCGAGCGGCGCCGCGGCGTCCCCGGCCTGGACCCTAAGAACGTTATGCCCACCGTCGGCTCCAAGGAACTGGTGGCGTGGCTGCCGCTCCTGCTCGGGCTGAAGCCGGGCGACGTCGTCGTCCGCCCCAAGGTTGCCTACCCCACCTATGACATCGGGGCTACTTTCGCCGGCGTCACCTCCGTCGCGACCGACCACCTCGACGAGTTGGACAATGCCACCCGCGCACGCGTGCGGCTGATCTGGGTAAACTCCCCGGGCAACCCCACCGGAAGCGTCAGGGATGTTGCGTCCCTCAAAGCGCTTGTGGCGCAGGCCCGCGAACTGGGCGCCGTGGTGGCCTCGGACGAGTGCTACGCCGAACTCGGGTGGGGCGCGTGGGACGCACAGCGCGGTGGCGAGCCCGTGCCCAGCATCCTGGATCCGCGCGTTTCCGGCGGGTCCCACGAGGGCCTTCTGGCCGTGTACTCGCTGAGCAAGCAGTCCAACGTGGCAGGTTACCGCGCAGCGTTTGTGGCCGGTGACCCGGGCATCATGGCCAACCTCGTCAACAGCCGCAAGCATGCCGGCATGATCGTCCCCTACCCGGTGCAGGAAGCAATGCGGGTTGCGGTGGGCGAGGACACCCACGTCCAGGCCCAGAAGGACCGCTACCGTGGACGCCGGGAGCGCCTGGTCCCGGCTTTGCAGGGCTTCGGGCTGGAGATCAAAGATTCCGACGCCGGACTGTACCTTTGGTCCACCGCCGGAGAGAGCACCTGGGACACCGTGGCCCGGCTTGCTGAGCGAGGCATCGTGGTGGGGCCAGGCGTCTTTTACGGCGAAGCCGGCAACGGGTTTGTGCGTGTCGCATTGACGGGCACTGATGAACGGATTGACGCCGCCGTGGCCAGACTGGCCACGACGCCGTAACAATCATGTGACTCGCAACACAAAGGCGGCATTTTACGGGGGTTTCGCACGCCTCCGATTAGTGACACCCGCAATCGGACGGTACTTTTTAAGTGACTATCAATGGTGGCTTTCTACAAGAAGGCAGCCCGGGTATTGGATTCCTGGATGAACAGGGTCACTGCCACGGCTCACCGGATGTTGGATCAAGCTTTCGACAGAGGCCCTCGCGCCTCATGAAGGGGACTCCATGACTGAGACCAACAGCGCAACCCTGCACCATGCAGGAGGCGAGCTCAAGCTCCCGCGCATCCAGGTTGTTGAAGGAAACGAAGGCTACGACGTTTCCAAGCTGCTCAAGCAGACGGGCGCAGTCACCTTTGACCCCGGCTTCATGAACACCGCAGCAACCACGTCCGCAATTACCTACATCGACGGCGATGCCGGCATCCTGCGTTACCGCGGGTACCCCATCGAACAGCTGGCGCAGCACTCCAGCTTCCTTGAGGTGTCCTACCTGCTGATCTACGGCAACCTGCCGACACCCACGGAGCTGGAAGCCTTCGACCAGCGTATCCGTCACCACACGCTGCTGCACGAAGAGCTCAAGGGCTTCTTCAGCGGCTTCCCGCGTGATGCCCACCCGATGCCTGTGCTCTCTTCGGCCGTGTCGGCGCTGTCCACGTTCTACCAGGACTCGCTGGATCCGTTCAACGCTGAGCAGGTAGAGGTTTCCACGTACCGGCTGCTGGCCAAGATGCCGGTCATCGCCGCCTACGCCCTGAAGAAGAGCATCGGCCAGCCCATGCTGTACCCCGACAACTCCCACAACCTCGTGGAGAACTTCCTCCGCCTCAGCTTCGGCCTGCCGGCCGAGCAGTACGAAGTGGACCCGGTCATCGCCAAGGCGCTGGACCTTCTCCTCATCCTGCACGCTGACCACGAGCAGAACTGTTCCACCTCCACGGTGCGCCTGGTGGGCTCCTCCAACGCCAACCTCTTCGCCTCGGTGTCTGCTGGCATCAACGCACTCTTCGGTCCCGCCCACGGCGGGGCCAACGAGGCAGTGCTCAAGATGCTCCGCCAGATCCAGGCCGACGGCACCAAGCCGGAGGATTACATGGAGAAGGTCAAGAACAAGGAAGACGGCGTCCGCCTTATGGGCTTCGGACACCGCGTCTACAAGAACTACGATCCGCGTGCCAAGATCGTCAAGGCCACGGCCCACGAAATCCTCACCAAGCTCGGCGGCAACGACGAACTGCTCGAGATCGCCATGCGCCTCGAAGAGAAGGCGCTGAACGATGACTACTTCATCCAGCGCAAGCTCTACCCGAACGTGGACTTCTACACCGGCCTGATTTACAAGGCCATGGGCTTCCCGGAGAAGATGTTCACCGTGCTGTTCGCGATCGGCCGCCTGCCGGGCTGGATCGCCCAGTGGCGTGAAATGATCAGCGACCCGAACACCAAGATCGGCCGCCCGCGCCAGCTGTACATCGGCGAGCCCGAGCGCGACTACCCGGTCCGCTAATCCCCACCGGCTCATCGGCAGTACGACGGCGGCCGGTCACCTTCTCCACGAAGGTGACCGGCCGCCGTCGTACGTTACCGGCAACTGCAACGCGGGGTCACTTACTGCCTGATTTTCCCTTCGGATCGGGCAGTAAGTGACCCCGCGTTGCTGTTCAGTTGCTGTTTATGACGTGTAACCCAGGGGGTTGTTCTTCTGCCAGCGCCAGTGGTCCTCGCACATCTGGTCCACGGTCTTCGTGGTGGACCAGCTCAGGTCGGCCAGGGCGGAGGTGGCGTCGGCCCAGAACGCCGGGAGGTCGCCCGCGCGGCGTCCGGTGATCTCGTAGGGGATGGGCTGGCCCACGGCCTTCTCGAAGGACCGCAGGACCTCCAGCACGGAGGAGCCCTTCCCGGAGCCAAGGTTCCAGCGGTAGACGCCTGAGCGGTCTGCCACGTGGTTGAGGGCTGCCACGTGGCCTTCGGCGAGGTCGACGACGTGGATGTAGTCCCGCAGGCAGGTTCCGTCCGGGGTGTCGTAGTCGCCGCCGAACACCATGAGCTTGTCGCGGCGTCCCACGGCCACCTGGGCGATGAAGGGCACCAGGTTGTTGGGGATGCCCTGGGGGTCCTCGCCGATGCGGCCTGACGGGTGCGCGCCCACCGGATTGAAGTAGCGCAGCAGGGCAATGTGCCAACGCGTGTCAGCAGCGCCCAGATCGGCGAGGATGTCCTCGATCTGTTCCTTGGTGCGGCCGTAGGGGTTGTTGGCGCCGATCTCCATCTTTTCCACATAGGGAATGGGATTGTGCTCGCCGTACACTGTGGCGGAGGAGCTGAACACGATGGAGCGGACGTCGTGGCGGTCCATCACCCGGATCAGGTTCAGCGTGCCCACAAGGTTGTTGTAGTAGTACTTGAGCGGTTCGCGGACCGACTCACCAACCGCCTTGAGCCCGGCAAAGTGGATCACGGCGTCGATCGTGTGGGCGGCAAAGACGCCTTCCACTGCGGCTTCGTCCACCAGGTCCACGTTGTGGAATTCGGCGGTCTTGCCGCTCAGTTCGGCAACCCGGCGCAGTGACTCCTCGCTGGAGTTCACCAGGTTATCGATCACCACCACATCGTGGCCGGCTTCCTGCAGGGACAAGACTGTGTGCGAACCGATGTACCCGGTGCCACCTGTGACCAGAATTTTCATGCCCCCACGCTATCCCAATTCCGCGGATGCGTGGATTTAAGCACGGGTGTGCTAAATAATAGGGGTGCCCAAAATTGTTGATGCCGTAGCCCGGCGTGCAGAAATTGTTGACGCGGTCTTCAGGATCATCGCCGTCGACGGCCTTGAGCGGGCGTCACTGCGGGAGGTGGCGGACGAAGCAGGCCTCGCCGTAGGCTCCGTCCGGCACTACTTCGCCAGCAGTGAAGAACTGCTCAGCCATTCCTTTGCCGCCGTTGTGGACCGGATCACGGGCCGGCTCACCGCGGCATTGCCGGCTATGGCCGCCAGCAAACCCGGGACCGGCCCGCATCATGAGGCGGTTTTAACCCTGCTGGGTGAATTTCTGCCGCTTGACGAGGAACGGGCCGTGGACGCCTGTGTGTGGATGGCCTTCAAAAACGCCGCCAGGATCCGTCCCTTCCTCGAGGCGGAGGCCGATCGGAGCCACCGGGAGGTGGCCGCCGTCGTCGGGCAGGTCATCACCGCCCTGGTACCGGACGACGGCGACGGGCAGCAGTCGCTGGCGGTCGAGGCAGAGAGGCTGCTGGCTACGCTGGACGGGCTGTGCATGCACGCCCTCCTGCAGCCCGCCTGGATGACGGCACAGATGTGCCATGACGTCCTGGACCGGCACCTGAAGAGCCTGGCCGCCTGACATTACCGTCCGGTGGCATCGGGAATAGACTGGGAGCCGGGGGAGCGGAACCGGCTGGTCAGGCCGGTAAAGGCAGGCCACAGGAGGAGTAGGGATGCATCACACAGGTGGTTCCGGCTGGCAGATTACTACGGACACGTCCGGGCCTCTGATGATCGCGCTCTTTGTCCGTGATGCGGCAGGACTCGACGGCGCCGGCCACCCCGCGTTGTCGCATGCCGCGCCGAAGATCCGCCATGCCGACCACTCGCATCTCACCTCCGACGTCGGCGGGCTGAGCGCACTCAAGACCGAATGGGAAGCCTGGTGGGAGCAGCTGCTGAAGGCGCACCCCAGACGTCACCGGAGCTGTCCCCACCGGATTTTGAAGAATTCGGAAATTCCCCCGCCCTCCAGCGCGTCCTGCAGGCGCATTTCGGGTCCGCGCTGACCTGGGCACGGGAACGCCGCAGCGAGTACGTCCGGCTGGAAGCAGAACGGGTGGCCAGCGGTTCGGACCAGCTGTTGGGCGACATGGTGGATGACCGCCTGCTGGAGGTGGGCCGGCGGTCACGGGACTTCACCCTGACCATCATCGAACTGCCGCTGAACGAACAGCGGGCTTGGTATGTGGAGCCGGACAAGATCATCATGAGCCATAACCTCATGTCCGCGCCGGAGCTCTTCCGCAGCTACGTCCAGCCCGTGGTGGACATCCTGGTCTGAGGGTGGGCGGTCAGCATCCGGGGCATCAGCACCCCGGCCTTTAGCTGCCAGGCCGTCAGCTGCCGGTGCCGGCCGGTGCCACCGTAATGCGGACCTGCCCGGCGGGCGCGTCGGACTCCTGCCAGCCGCCCTGATCCCCACGGTCCCAGCTCCGGCCTGCAACATCCACGCGCGTCACCGCCAGGCCCTTGGCGTTGGCAACTGCCCACTGCGCCACGGACCAGGCCTGGGTGCCGTCGGCTGCCACCACGAGCGAATCATTCTCCGTGGTGATGGCGAGCGGCCCGTACGCCTGGGCTAGCTCGGACTCGACGGCGGCGGGGATGCCCGGTTCCTGCGGGGCGCGCAACATGCACAGCACGGAGGCGGGCGCCTGACCGGTCAGGCCGGACGCGAAGGACCGGCCCATATCTTCGTGTTGGGCGTATGCGAGGGGATAAGCCGAGCGCTGGACACGCTGGGCGGCGTCGGTGATTTCCAGGGACTCGTAGCCGGGAACCTTGACCAGGGCATCGTAGAAAGCATTGGCAGCGTAGTACGGGTCCATCACCTGGGCCTCGGTTCCCCACCCCTGCGAGGGACGTTGCTGGAAGAGTCCGCGGGAGTCAGGGCCGGCCTGGTCGCCATGGGTGATGTTGCGCAGCTTGGATTCCTGCATGGCGGTGGCAAGGGCGATGCTGGCTGCCCGGGGAGGCAGCCCGCGCTGCACCGCCACCGCTGTAATCAGTGAGGCATTAACCGCCTGGTCCGTTGCAAGCTCTGCGCTCTGGGTCCCGACGTCGGCCGTGCAGCGCTCCGAGACCAGGGTTTCAGAGCGCTGCAGGAAGGAGACTGCTGTGTAGATGCCGGCGCCCGCCAGCGCCAGGGTAAGCAGCAGCACGGTGGGGCGAACGAAACTGCGTCCACGTGCCACCGACGGGTCAGTTGGCGTGGAGGGCGTCGTTGAGTTCCACCGTCTGGCCCTTGCGCGGCAGCGCCTCGACGGCCCCGGTGGTGGAGTTGCGCCGGAACAGGAGGTTGGGGACGCCCGACAGCTCGGCTGCCTTCACGATCTTGGCGGTGTCTTCGCCGTTCTCGTCCTTGGGCCCAGGAACAAGCACACGGGTTCCCGCGGTGACGTACAGGCCGGCCTCCACCACGGAGTCATCGCCGACGCTGATTCCGACGCCGGAGTTGGCGCCCAGCAGGACGCGCTCACCGATGACGATCTTTTCCTTGCCGCCCCCGGAGAGGGTGCCCATGATCGACGCGCCGCCTCCCACGTCGCTGCCGTCGCCGGCGACGACGCCGGCGGAGATGCGGCCTTCCACCATGGAGGCGCCCAGGGTGCCGGCGTTGAAGTTCACAAAGCCTTCGTGCATCACGGTGGTGCCTTCGGCGAGGTGGGCACCGAGACGGACACGGTCGGCGTCGGCGATCCGGACGCCGGCGGGCACCACATAGTCCACCATGCGGGGGAACTTGTCCACGCCGTAGACGGTGACGGCACCACGGCGGCGAAGTCTGGCGCGGGTCAGTTCGAAGCCTTCCACCGCGGCGGGGCCGAAGTTGGTCCACACCACGTTGGGCAGCTTGCCGAAGATGCCGTCCAGGTTGATCGTGTTGGGCCGGACCAGCCGGTGGGAGAGCAGGTGCAGCCGGAGGTACGCGTCTGCGGTGTCAGCCGGAGCTTCGTCAAGGTTGATCTGGACGAAGACCACTTTCTGCTCGGTCCCGCGGTCAGCGTCGATGCCGCTCTCGGCGAGCTGGACCAGGGTTTCGTCCGCATTCTCCACGGCACGCAGGTTATCGGCCGCGATGCCCAGCGCCGGCGCCGGGAACCAGACGTCCAGGACCGTGGCTTCGGCCTTATCCTCGCCCGTGGCAGTGGCGATGGTTGCCAACCCGAAGCCGTAGGCGGAGCGGGCTTCGGAAGTTGCGTTCTGGTCTTTGGGCGCGGCGGAGGTAGCGGTCTCAGTCATGGCCCCAGTGTACCGAGAGGCGGGCACCGGGTTCGAACTAGACTGGCAACGTGACTGCCGAAACCGCCCCTGAATCGATCACCGCGCCTTTGGACCTCCGCCAGGACGTCTCCGTGCTGACCGCCGCCCTGATGGACATCAACAGTGTCTCCGGGAATGAGACGGAACTGGCGGACGCTGTCGAAGTGGCGCTGCGGGCCATCCCGGAACTCCAGGTGGTCCGCGACGGTGACGCCATCATCGCCCGCACGGAACTCGGCAGGACGGAACGCGTCATCCTCGCCGGACACCTGGACACAGTGCCGCTGCCGGTTACTGAAGGCGCGCGCGGTACCGTCCCGTCCACCTGGGATTCAGGCATCCCGGGGGACGGCATCCTCTACGGACGCGGGGCCACGGACATGAAGGGCGGCGTCGCCGTGCAGCTCGCGCTGGCGGCCACAATGTTCGACGGCGGCGCGGCACCCCAGCGCGACGTCACCTTCGTGTTCTACGACCACGAGGAAGTGGAAGAGGTCAAGAGCGGACTGGGCCGGCTGGTCCGCAACCACGGCAGCCTCCTGGGCGGCGATTTTGCCATCCTCCTGGAGCCGACCCATGGCACCGTCGAGGGTGGCTGCAACGGCACCAGCCGTTTTGAGGCCACGACGGTGGGTGAGGCAGCACACTCTGCCCGTGCGTGGATGGGCAGCAACGCCATCCACGCAGCGGCACCCATCCTGGCCCGGCTGGCAGCCTACGAGCCGCAGACCATTAACGTGGACGGCCTCGACTACCGCGAGAGCCTCAACGCCGTGAAGATCAATGGCGGCACGGCCGGCAACGTCATCCCGGACCGCTGCGTCGTCGAAATCAACTACCGCTTCGCCCCCGACAAGACGCCGGACCAGGCGGAGGCGCATGTGCGCGAACTGCTGGCGGGCTTCGCTGTGGTCCGCACGGACGCTGCCGCCGGTGCGCGCCCGGGACTGAACCACCCGGCTGCCGCGTCCTTCGTGGCCGCCGTCGGAGCCGAGCCGAAACCGAAATACGGCTGGACCGACGTCGCGCGTTTCAGCGAACTGGGGATCCCGGCAGTGAACTTCGGCCCCGGCGATCCGCTGCTGGCCCACAAGGACAACGAGCACGTCGACGCCGACGCCATCCGGGAGTGCCTGCGGGCGCTTCGGAGTTGGCTCGCGGCGTAAGCCTGCAAGCAGAAGGGTCCGCAGCCTGCAGGCTGCGGACCCTTCTGCTTGTGGGGTGGATGTGGCTACTTGGATTCGCGTACATCCGGTAGTTCCGGTGCGACCACAGCGGTCGGCGCTTTGGCAACGCCGCCTGCCGTCTTCGTGGAACCGCGGCGCTCGATCCAGATTGCGAGCCGGGAAACGCAGATGTTGATCACAATGTAGATGGCGGCAGCCACAAAGAAGATGGGGAACAGGAACGCGTTCCCGAGGAAGTCCGCCATGACCTGCACTGCGCGCAGAAGTTCACCGTACGCCACGATGTAGCCCAGGGAGGTGTCCTTCAGGAGCACCACGAGTTGGGCAACCAGCGACGGCATCATACGGCGGACAGCCTGCGGCAGCTCGATGAGCATCCGGGACTGGAAGCTGGTCAGGCCGATGGTCAGGCCCGCCTCCCGCTGTCCCTTTGGCAGTGATTGGATGCCGGCCCGGATGATCTCCGCGAAGATAGCGGTGTTGTAGAGGACGAGCCCGGCCACCACTGCGACGAAGGAACTTGTCCCGAACACCAGCAGGACGAAGAGCATCATCAGCACAACCGGCATGCCACGCAGGAACTCCAGGACCACGCGGGCGGGAATCCGGATCCAGGCGACCAGCGAGATGCGCAGCAGGCAGAACATCAGGCCGAGGGGAAACGCGATCACTGCGGCGAGGGCGGCGGCGGTGAGCGTGGCGCCGAGGCCATTGGCGAGCAGGGTCCAGACGTCGCCCCGGGTGAAGATCGCCCAGCGGCGACCTTCAAAAATGCCCTGCTGGGCGAGAGTCATGCCAATCCATGCCAGAAGTCCAAGGATCAGCACGGTTCCAACCACGGAACCGATCAGCGAGACCCGGCGCGCTTTGGGGCCGGGAACGTCGTAGAGGACTGAAGTCATCGGGCAATCGCCACCTTTCGTTCCACCGTGCTGGCAAGGATGCCCAGCGGAATGGTGAGGAGCAGATAGAAGAACGCAACGCCGAGCAGTACTGCCATGACCTGGTCGCCGTTGGCGTTGGCCATTTGGCGGCCGTAGCCGAACAGTTCCAGGACAAAGAACGCGCCGGCGACGGACGAGTTCTTGACGAGGGCAATCAGGATGTTGATCAGCGGCGGGATCACGGTCCGAAGCGCCTGCGGCAGGATGATGAGATTCAGGACCTGGCCGAAGTTCATGCCGATGCTGCGCGCGGCCTCAGCCTGGCCGAGCGGGACGCTGTTAACGCCCGAGCGGACGGCTTCAGCAATGAAGGCCGCTGTATAGGCGCTGAGGGCGATGATCGCTGCGACCTCGAACTGCTGGAATGTCACGCCGAGGCGGGGCAGAACGATCGCTGCGAAAAAGAAGGCAATGGTCAGTGGAGTGTTCCGGAGGATTTCCACGTAGACGGTGCTGAATCCCCGGAGTGCCGCAACGGGGGAAACGCGGGCTGCCGCCAGGAGTGTTCCGAGGATAAGGGCGATGATCCCGGAGACGACGGACAGGAAAAGAGTGCGGAGAAGGCCTTCCCAATAAAGAGGGAGGTTTTCAATGATGACTTCCATAGGATCCTTCGGCTCTGGGCGTAGGCGGTCAAAAAGCAGGCCGGCGGCTTCCGGGGAACGCGTTCAACGAATTCCCCGGAAGCCGCCGTGGCTACCTAGTAGCGGTTGATGGCGGGAAGTTCAGGGGCGGTCTTGATGACCGAGCCTGCCGTTGCTTCCCAGGCCTTCTTGTAGGACCCATCCTTGCCAAACGCCTCGAGCTGGTCGTTGATCCAGTTGCGGAATTCGGTGTCGTCCTTCTTCAGGCCAATGCCGTAGGGCTCCTTGGTGAAGGTTTCATCCGAGGCCAGCTTGAAGGCATCCGGTTCCTTGTCCACAAAGCCGGCCAGGATCACATTGTCGGTGGTGATCGCTTCGACCTGCTTGTTGCGCAGCGGCTCAAGGCAAGCGGAGTAAGTGGCTGCCGGAACGAGCTCGGCCTTGTACTTGTCCACGATTGTCGCGGCCGGGGTGGAACCGGTGACGGAGCAGACTTTCTTGCCTGCGACGTCCTCAGGCTTGGTGATGGACGTGTTGTCCTTGTTCACCATCAGCGCCTGGCCGGCCTCGTAATACGGGCCCGCGAAGCTGACGACCTGCTTGCGCTTGTCATTGATGGTGTACGTGGCAATGACAAGGTCCACCTTGCCCTGCTCAATGAAGGGTTCGCGGTTGGCTGAGACAGTCTCTGACCATTCGATCTTGTCGGCGGCGATGCCCAGCTTGGCTGCGATCAGCTTGCCCATCTCGACGTCGAAGCCCACCGGCTTGCCGTCCAGGCCCACTTGGCCGAACAGCGGCTGGTCGTACTTTGTGCCGATCTTGATGGTGCCCGCGGCGGACAGCTTGGCCATGGTGGTGCCGGCGGCAAACGTCGGCTTGTCGGCAACAGTGGGATCGCTGGTGGTGCCGGGGGTGGTGCCGCCGCATGCGCTCAGGGACAACGCCAGGGCAGCAGTGGCCGCCACGAAGAACGACTTCCGGCGGGTCATAAATGCCTTCATGACATTCCTTTCATTGGTCGGCCGTGGGTCACGGCCTGGGTGCGAACTGGAGTGTGTGTTCGGTGATGGAGAATCAGTGGGTGAGCAGCTTGGACAGGAAGTCCTTCGCGCGGTCACTCTTCGGGTTGGTGAAGAATTCCTCCGGCTTGGCATCCTCCACGATCTGGCCATCCGCCATGAAAACCACACGGTCGGCGGCTTTCCGGGCGAAGCCCATTTCGTGCGTGACCACAACCATGGTCATGCCTTCCTTGGCCAGCTGGATCATCACGTCAAGGACCTCGTTGATCATCTCGGGGTCCAGCGCGGAGGTGGGCTCATCAAAGAGCATGACCTTTGGTTTCATCGCCAGGGCACGGGCGATGGCCACGCGCTGCTGCTGGCCGCCGGAGAGCTGCGCCGGGAGTTTGGGGGCCTGATGCCCCACGCCCACGCGCTCCAGCAATGCCATGGCTTCCTTGTCGGCCTGGGCCTTGGCAACGCCTTTGACTTTGATGGGACCAAGCGTCACGTTCTCAAGGATGGTCTTGTGCGCGAAGAGGTTGAAGGACTGAAAGACCATCCCGACGTCGGCGCGGAGCTGGGCCAGTTCCTTCCCCTCCTCCGGCAACACCTTTCCATCAATGCTGATGGTGCCGCCTTCGATGGTTTCCAGACGGTTGATGGCACGGCACAACGTGGACTTTCCTGAGCCTGACGGGCCAATGACCACCACCACTTCGCCCTTACGGACGTGGAGATTGATGTCCTTCAAAACGTGCAACTGACCGTAATGCTTATTCACACCATTCAGGGAGACGAGCGCATCGCCGGGCACATGAGTAGTCATAAAGAAGAATCTAGCGAACATTGGCTGGTTATGAGGTGAATCACGCCAAGTTCGCGCGGATCGTGATTCAAGAGATACCTGCCACAGGCACGCTGGCCTTGGCATTAGCCTTGGGGGATGAGCATCAACGCAGATCCGGCCAAAACTTCCCAGCCGCGCCGTAAGGGGCCCCTTGAACTCCGTCGCAAGCAGGCTGCTGTGGAAATGTCCGACCAGCATTTGCTTGATACCAAAGGCGCAGGACAGTTCGTCCATTCAGACCCCTGGCGTGTCCTCCGGATCCAAAGCGAGTTCGTGGAGGGGTTCGGCGCGCTTGCCGATCTGGGGCCCGCCGTCAGTGTCTTCGGCTCGGCGCGCACCAAGCCCGGCAGCCCGTATTACGAAATGGGCATGGAAGTAGGCCGGAAGCTGGCAGCCGCGGGTGTGGCCGTCATTACCGGCGGCGGCCCGGGCTCCATGGAGGCCGCCAACCGCGGCACCGTGGAAGGCAACGGCGTCTCCGTCGGCCTGGGCATTGAGTTGCCCTTCGAGCAGGGCCTGAACCAGTGGGTGGACCTCGGCATTAACTTCCGCTACTTCTTCGCCCGGAAGACCATGTTCGTCAAGTATGCCCAGGGCTTCATCGTTCTTCCCGGCGGGTTGGGAACGCTGGATGAACTCTTTGAAGCCATGGTCCTGGTCCAGACCCGGAAAGTGACCTCCTTCCCGATCGTGCTCCTCGGCGTCGACTTCTGGGGGCCGATGATCGAATGGATCAAGGGCACCCTCGTGGCCGAGGGAATGGTCTCCGCAAAGGACCTGGACCTCATCCAGGTGGTGGACGATCCCGCCGAAGCGGTGCAACTGGTGCTGCACTGGACGCCCCCGGTTTCCACCAACGGCGAGCAACGGCCCGAATAGGCCGTCGGCCCGTATCTGGCACGATGGGTGCTGTGAGTTTTTTCCTGGTCTACCTCGCCATCGTGCTGATCGCCGCCACCCTGTGGGCAGGCGCCGGTGGCCGCCGCGGCATTCTGCGCAGCCTCCGCCGGGGCAGTGAACCGGCCGCGGGCTCCGAGGTCCCGGAGAATCCGATTCTCTACCCGGGGTTCGGGCAGCCACCCGCCAACCTTCCGCCGGTGCTGCTGCCCGCGGACGCTGCACCTGCCGACGTCGACCGGGTCCGCTTCTCCCTCGGCCTGCGTGGATACCGGATGGATCAGGTGGACCAGGTCCTCGACGAACTGCGGGACCAGATCGCGGCCAAAGACGAAGAAATGGGCAGGCTCCGGGCGCGGCTGCTGGAATCGGAACGGGCGGCACGCCCGGAGGCCGGCGCTTGAGCACTGACACGGGGGACCGGACGGGCCCGACGGCGTTGATCACCGCATTCGGCGCCCGCGCCAAGTGGGCGGTCCAACGCTGGCCCTGGTGGCTGCAGGTTGCCGCCCTCTACGCCACTGCCCGGCTGGTCAGCGCCTGCATCTTTATGGCAGCAGCCCTGCACCAAGGGCCCAACCCGTGGTTTCCGGCCGGCCCTGACTACTGGAACTTCATCAATATCTGGGATGCGCGATGGTACGGCCGGATCATCACCGACGGTTATCCCTCACCGCTTCCAACGGATGCCGCCGGCAACGTGCAGGAAAATGCGTGGGCCTTCTATCCGCTCTTCCCGGCCCTGGGCCGTGCGCTCGCAGGCCTGTCCGGAATCAGCCCTGCCGCGGCGCTGACGGTCGTCGCCATGCTGGCGGGGTTG
Organism: Pseudarthrobacter sp. NIBRBAC000502772; assembly: GCF_006517235.1. Classification (NCBI taxonomy): domain Bacteria; kingdom Bacillati; phylum Actinomycetota; class Actinomycetes; order Micrococcales; family Micrococcaceae; genus Pseudarthrobacter; species Pseudarthrobacter sp. NIBRBAC000502772. Next base: position 3,720,504 of record NZ_CP041188.1, on the reverse strand, counting down.
GGTGCGGCGCTGGTTTTGTACTGCCTGTTCAGGCACAAGGCTTCGCACACTGCGGCGCTTTGGGGCGTGGCATTCTTCGCGACCTTTCCGGTGTCCGCCATTCTCCAGGTCCCGTACGCGGAGCCCCTTACCGTTTTCCTGCTGGCCACCGCCCTGCTGCTCGTCATCAGGCGCCGTTATTTCGTTGCCATGCCGGTGGTCCTGCTGCTGTGCCTCTCCCGACCCGTGGGTGTTCCCTTTGCCGCCATGGTGGGGCTTCTCTTCCTCTGGCGACTGGTCGAACGGGGGCGCGGGGAGCGGCCGGGCACCCACAGCCTCGGGGAGCTGGCGTCCCTGGCGGGCCTAACCGTGGTGTGCGGTGCCTCGGCACTGCTGTGGCCGGCAGCGGCCTGGGCCGCCACCGGAGATTTTGAGGCGTATACCAAAACCGAAACAGTGTGGCGCGGCCATGACCTGGTGCCCTTCAAGCCCTGGTTCGACGCCGGCGTCGACCTCTTTGGCCCCGTCCTGGGGATCGTGGCGCCATTCGTCTTTGCGGGCCTCTTTGCCCTCCTGCTGCTCTCCCCGCCGGTGGTCCGGCTTGGTGTGGAACTGCGCCTGTGGTGCGCCTGCTACATGGGCTACCTCCTGGTGTTCCTCCACCCCCAGACCAGTACTTTCCGGATGCTGCTCCCGCTGTTCCCGTTGGCCCTGGCTGCCGCGCTCTTGTCCCGGTCGAAGGCATACCGCGGCACGGTCCTGACAATGTTTGTCCTGCTCCAGATCGTGTGGATCGTCTGGCTGTGGGCATGGGCGCAGCTTCCGGGCGGCGGCGATTATCCGCCGTGATCGCGGGCGGCGCCTGGCCGGCGGATTGGGGAATCCGACGCGGCCGTAAATGTCCATCGATTAGCTACGTGCGGGTCATTACGGGATAATAGTAAGTAAGCAGGGACAAAAAGCATTCAGAAATGTTCAGCCATGGCGGCATCAGTACGGGCCGCCATAGCGGCTTGATTTGACCATGCGGACACAGCCCATCCGGGCTGATATGTCCTGGGACTAAATGGAGGGGAAATTCCTCATGGCGGCTATGAAACCACGCACCGGCGACGGCCCTATGGAAGTCACCAAAGAGGGCCGTAGCCTGATCATGCGCGTACCGCTCGAAGGCGGCGGACGGCTTGTGGTGGAACTGAACGCTGCGGAGGCGGCCAACCTTAAGGAATGCCTCGTCGGCGTGACTGAATAATCCTGTTCGGCGTTGCCGAATAATCCCGCAGGGCCAAGGTCCGCAGCCAACCCGCTGCGGACCTTGGCTTATTTGCTGTGGATCTACTTCTTAACCGCGACCAGCAGGCCGTCGCCCGTGGGAAGCATCGCGGACGCCAGGCGGTCGTCGTCGCGGATTGCCTTGCCCACCTGGCGGAGAACCACCGTGTTGGACTCCCGGACAGCCGGGTTGGCCACGCGGTCCTTGTCCAGTGCGTCGTTGATGATGAGCAGCCCGCCGGCCTTCAGGAGCCGGACGGCCTGTTCCACGTAGCCGGGCAGGCCGGGCTTGTCGGCATCAACAAACACCAGGTCATATGCGGAGTCGGTCAGGCGCGGCAGGACATCACCGGCGCGGCCGGAAATGGTGCGCGTGCGGTTGGCCGGACTGCCGGCCTCGGAAAAGGCTTCACGTGCCGCCTTCAGATGTTCGACGTCCACGTCGATGGTGGTCAGCACGGCCTGCGGTCCGAGCCCCCGCAGGATGCATACCCCCGAGACACCCGCGCCTGTGCCGATTTCGACGGCGGTCTGGGCCTTCGAGCCCGCAGCCAACACCGTCAGGACCGCACCAACACCTGCGCCGATGGGCGTCACGCCCAGTTCGAAGGAGCGCTCCCTGGCACGAAGCATAACCTCATCCTCTGCGGGCAGATCTTCTGCATAGGACCAGCTCGTGGATTTGTCGGCGCTCATGTGATTCGCTTTCTGGGCGGCAGGGGAGTGTTTAGTACAGCCTACTGTGTGCGGGGGTGCCAGCCGCGGAAGGGAATCGTTGTGCCTCTGGCTGAAGAACCGCCCCGGTCAGGAAATTCCCAGCCAACTTTGAAATGATGGATATCCGGTCATCCGTGAGGTGATCGGCGCCGAACAAAAGATGTCAACAGTATCCGGGCGATAGCAATCCACGATGGGAGTGGACGATGTCAGCATCAGGTATGGCGCCTGTCCCTGCGACGCAAGATTCCGCCGCTGTATGGGTCAGGCCCACTTGGGAGGAAGTGGTGGCCAACCACTCCGCCAAGGTCTACCGGCTGGCGTACCGCCTGACGGGGAACAAGTTCGACGCCGAGGACCTCACCCAGGAAGTGTTCGTCCGCGTCTTCCGGTCACTGGAGAATTTCAAGCCAGGGACACTGGATGGCTGGCTGCACCGCATTACCACCAACCTGTTCCTGGACCAGGCGCGCCGGAAAACCCGCATCCGGTTTGACGCGCTGGCCGATGACGCCGAGTCCCGGATCCCCGGGCGTGAACCCGGACCGGAACAGAGCTTCGAACACAACAACCTGGACCTCGATGTGCAGGCTGCCTTGGAGGAGCTGCCCCCGGACTTCCGCGCCGCCGTCGTGCTTTGCGACCTGGAAGGCCTGTCCTACGACGAAGTGGCCGCTGCCCTCGGCGTCAAACTGGGTACCGTCCGTTCCCGTATCCACCGGGGCCGGACCATGCTGCGCGAAAAGCTGGCCCACCGCGATCCCAGGCCACAGCAAGGACGCACGCCGAAGCTTTCGCTGCCGCGCATCGCCAGCATCCTCTGATCGGCACCATGACGCCCCAGAACCCCTTCGGCCGCCGGCATCACCGCGGCGCCGACCACGTGCAGACCTGCGCAGAATGTGCAGCGGCGCTGAAGCGTGAACGCCAGTACATCGAGCGGCTCCGTGACGCGGCCGTGCCGCCTGCCAGCGAGGACCTGACGGCCCGGCTGCTGGCCAGGACGCAGCTGCTCGCGGCCGCGGCCGAGCCAGCCCCGAGCCCGTACCGGGCCGCGCGGGCCGTGGCACTTGCCGCCGGCGGGACAGCAGCAGCCGCTGGAATTCTTGCCGTCAGCGCGTTTGCGCTGGCGGGGGACAGCCTGCCCGTCGCCCAATCGGCCATCAGCGGGAGCCTGGTGCAGCATACGGCCCAGCTACCGGCCGACGGCAGGGAGATCAGTGCTCCGCAGTTGTTGGCCCTACGCTCTGAAGGCTGGGTCTGTCCGGACCTGGCATCACTCGGCTTCCATGTCCGGAGCGCCAATGCCATAACGCTGAATGGGCGGCCGGCGGTGGAAATGCACCTGACTGATGGGCAACACTATGCCACCATCGTGGAACACCATCCCGTGGACGCCCAGCAGGAGTCGGGTCAGGACGCCGGGCAGAACTCCGAACAGAACTCCGAACAGAACTTCGGTGAGAACGAGGGGAAGCTGCTGGTCAGCAGCTTGGCGCCCTGGACGGCCACCGTGGAGACCACTGCAGGAACTTTCACTGTTGAGTCCGACCTCCCGGCGGAGCAGGCTGATGACGCCGTTCCAGTGCTGCAGCGGCTCAGCGTCCTCGCCATAGAAGGAATTAACGCGGGTGTCAGCACCGCGCCTGCCTCCTCCCCGGCGACCGCAGCGGACGACTCTCCCACCGCCCGGTTGGAGCGGGGAATCCGCAAACTCGGGGAGATGCTGGCTCCGTGATGCAGGCACTGTGCGACGCTGGCGGGCAGGAATCGTCAGTGGGGCTCCGGAGAGGGTAATCTTCCTAAAGTGTTTGGAATCAACGGCCCGGAGTTCTTCCTCCTGCTGATCATCGGCATCCTGGTGATCGGTCCCCAGCGGCTGCCCGAATACACCCAGAAACTTGCGAATCTCGTGAAGGAAGTCCGCCGGATGGCCTCCGGTGCCCGGGAGCAGATCAAGGAAGAAGTCGGCATCGACATCGACGATGTCGACTGGAAGAAATACGATCCCCGCCAGTACGATCCGCGGCGCATCATCAAGGAAGCCCTCCTGGACGACGACACCAAGTCCGTCAGTGCCGGAGCGCCGGCAGCGGTGGCTGCCGTCGCCGGTGCAGGGGCGGTTGCCGCGGGCGGGACGGGTCCCTCCCGTCCCGATCGTGTAGTCCAGTCGCTGCCTCCGGGCGAACCCGCGCCGTTCGATACCGAAGCCACCTAGGCCCCCGCTGCCTCTGATGGGCGACGTTGCGTTAACGCGGCTGCAGGCCCAGTTTCATCCCTGCCAGGCCCCTGGGCCTGGCAGCAAGTTTTCCGGCGATGCCGGTCAAAGCAATGGCCGCCGGAGTGTCTGGCCGGCCAAGCACGATGGGCGTGCCGGCGTCGCCGCCTTCCCGCAGCAGGATGTCCAGCGGAATCTGTCCCAGGAGCGGCACATCGGTGCCCACCGTCGTTGTCAGCCGTTCGGCGAGGACCGCCCCACCGCCGCTTCCGAACAGCTCCATCCTCCCGCCGTCGGGCATTTCCAGGTATGACATGTTCTCGATGACGCCGGCCACCGTCTGACCTGTCTGGGTGGCAATGGCACCGGCGCGCTCGGCGACGTCGGCAGCTGCGGCCTGGGGTGTGGTGACCACCAGGATCTCAGCCTTCGGCAGCAACTGGGCCACCGAAATCGCGATGTCGCCGGTGCCGGGCGGCAGGTCGAGGAACAGGGCGTCGAGGTCGCCGAAGTAGACGTCCGTCAGGAACTGTTCCAGGGCCCGGTGGAGCATCGGCCCGCGCCAGGCAACCGGCTGGTTTCCGGCGACGAACATACCGATGGAAATCACTTTTACGCCGTAGGCCACCGGGGGCAGGATCATGTCGTCCACCCGGGTGGGCGCCTGCGTGATGCCCATCAGGGCCGGAACCGAGAAGCCATGGACGTCGGCGTCCACAATGCCCACACGGAGGCCCTGGGCGGCCAGGGCGCAGGCAAGGTTGACGGTCAGCGATGACTTGCCCACACCACCCTTGCCGCTTGCCACCGCGAACACCTTGGTCAGGGACCCCGGCTCGTTGAACGGAATCCCGCGCTGCCCGGAGGCGCCGCGGAGCTGTTCCTTCAGGGCGTCCCGCTGGGCCTGGTTCATCACTTTCAGTTCAACCTCGACGGCGGTCACGCCCGGGACTGCGGACAGCGCCTTCTCGGAGTCTGCGGTAATGGTCCCGCGCAGGGGGCAGCCCGCGATGGTCAGCAGGACAGCCAGCCTGACCCGGCCGTCCGCAGCCACATCCACGGACTCCACCATGCCCAGTTCCGTGATGGGACGGCGGAGCTCAGGATCGATCACGGTGGCCAGCGCAGCGTGGACTGCCTGCTCCAGGGAGGCGCTCATGCGGGCGGGGCTCAGCTTTCGGTGGTGGGGATGTGCTTGGGGACGGCCGGGTCCTGGATTGCGGGGTCGGTAGCGACGGCGTCTTTGGTGACGGCGTCCTTGGCGACAGTGTCGTTGGCGACATGGCTGGGTTTGACCTTGGGAATCTGCTGCGTGCGGGGGTTCCGCTGTTTGTCGCGCTTTTCCTTCAGCTTTTCCTTGACCTTCTCACGCGGGGACTCGTGGCTGCCGGATCCGGCGGGATCGTGGGTCCGCAGTTCCTCCTGCGCTTCCAGCATGTCCTCGAGGAGTGTCCGCAGTTCGGCCCGGACGTAGTCGCGGGTGGCCACTTCGCGCAGCGCGATCCTCAGCGACGCCAGTTCCCGGGTGAGGTACTCGGTGTCGGCCAGGTTGCGTGCCGCCTGTTGGCGGTCCTGCTGGAGGGAGACCCTGTCCCGGTCGTCCTGCCGGTTCTGGGCCAGCAGCAGCAGCGGGGCCGCGTAGGAGGCCTGCAGGGAAAGCATGAGTGTCAGGAGGGTGTAGCCCAGGAGGCGTGAATCGAACTGCCACTCCGCCGGTGCCCACGTGTTCCAGACCAGCCAGATGACGACGAAGACCGTCATGTAGACGAGGAACTGCGGCGTGCCCATAAACCGGGCGAAGCCTTCCGTCGCATGGCCGAATGCATCCGGGTCGGGTGAGAACTTCGGCAGGATGCGCTGGCGGCCACTCAGGGGTGTGTCGAGTCCGCCCTTGGCCGCTGCCTTCTTGTTGGGATTCTTGGGGGCGCCGGTGTCAGCCAATGCGGCCTCCCAGTTTTTTTACCGGGGCTTCGCCGTCATAGGCGCGCCAGTCATCCGGCAACAGATGATCCAAAACGTCATCAACAGTCACCGCCCCCACGAGCCGGCCTGCGTCATTGACCACGGGAAGACAGTTCAGGTTGTAGGTGGCGAGCGTGCGCGCCACCTCGCTGATGTGGGCCTGGTCCGAGACCGGCTCAAGGGTCTTGTCCACGAGGTTGCCCAGGGGTTCCGGCGGCGGATAGCGGAGCAGTTGCTGGATGTGCACAACGCCCAGGAACCGTCCAGTGGGGGTTTCCAATGGGGGCCGGGCGATGAAGATGGACGAGGCGAGGGCGGGGGAGAGTTCCTCACGGCGGACGTGGGCCAGTGCCTCGGCGACAGTTGCCTCCGGGGGGAGGATCACCGGAACAGGCGTCATCAGGCCACCGGCCGTGTCCTCGTCGTATTCGAGGAGCCGCCTGACGTCCTCGGCGCCTTCGGGTTCCATGAGGCGGAGAAGCTCCTCCGCCTGTGCAGAAGGAAGCTCGGCGAGGAGGTCGGCGGCGTCGTCGGGGTCCATTTCCTCCAGGACGTCCGCCGCACGTTCGACGTCGAGGGCGGAGAGGATCTCCACCTGGTCGTCTTCGGGCATTTCCTGCAGCACGTCGGCCAGGCGTTCATCCTGGAGTTCGCTGGCCACTTCGAAGCGGCGTTTGTCGCTCATTTCCTGCAGCGCCTCGGCGAAGTCAGCGGGTTTGAGGTCCTCGTGGTTGGCCACGAACTGGGTGGCGGCCTGGGGTTCGGTGCGGGCACCTTGGAGGGCGTCGGCCCAGTCGATGATCATGGTCTCGTTCCGGCGCAGCCGGCTGAGCGGGGACAGGGAGTGGCCCCGGCGGACGAACAGCTTGCTCACGAACCAGTCGCGGGACCGGTGCTGGTCCATGGCGATGTCCTCAATGGTGGCGTCGCCGCTGCCGTCACGGAGCGTCACGCGGCGGTCGAACATTTCCGCGACCACCAGCGTCTCCGCGCCGCGCTGCTCAAAGCGCCGGAGGTTGACCAGTCCCGTGCAGATGATCTGTGTCTGGTCGATGGAGGTAATGCGTGTCATCGGCACAAAGACGCGTTTTTTGCCGGGAACTTCGACGACGATGCCCACCACGTGCGGGGCGCCGCGGCTGCCACGCGAGAGCACCACCACATCGCGCAACCTGCCCAGGCGGTCGCCCAAGGGGTCGAAGACGTCAAGACCCAGCAGGCGGGCCACGAAGACGCGCGAAAGATTTGTACTCACGTCTACAGGCTACCGAGTCTGCTCTCTTTTAGCTGAATTTACAGGCGGCATACATGCTGATGGGCAAGAATGGATGTATGTCAAACATTTTTGGTGCTCCCAAGGCCGGTGGCCCCAGTGGGCCCGACGACGCCCGCACGGTGCCCACCGGTGACACCGTAGGCTCGTACACCTCTTACTTGGATGCCCAGAAGGCGGTGGACTACCTCGCCGACCAGCAGTTCCCGGTCCAGATGGTTTCCATCGTGGGCAACGAACTCAAGATGGTTGAGCGGGTGACCGGCCGCCTCAGCTACCCCCGGGTGGCTCTCTCCGGGGCGCTCAGCGGTATGTGGTTCGGACTCTTCGTTGGCGTCATGCTTTCCTTCTTCGCACCATCGCCCGGCTACTTCTCCATCCTGGCGTCTGTGCTGATGGGGGCTGCCTTCTTTATGCTGTTCGGCATCGTCACGTATGCCATGCAGCGCGGAAAGCGGGATTTCACCTCAACAAGCCAGGTGGTGGCCACCAGCTACGACGTTGTGGTCTCGGTGGAAGCTGCCCATGATGCGCGCCGGCTGCTCCAGCAACTGCCCATGACCCGCTCGGACGCAGCAGCCGGCCCATACAATCCCCAGGGCTACCAGAACCAGCAGTACGGCCAAACGGGCCACCAGGGTCAGCACCGCGGCGAGCCGGGCCAGCCGGGAAATCAGCCTGGTCCGGCACCCGCACGCCCTGCCAGTTGGAATGACCCCTACGGACAGCAGGGTGCCGGAACGTCGGGCCAAGGGACAGCCGAAGGCGTGGGCCAGGCCACCGGCCCGGACCAGGTCACGCAGCCGGAGGCAGCGGCCCAGCCGGCGAAGGCTCCCGCTGCCGCCGTCCGCTACCCGGACCTCCCTGACGGCCGGCCGCAGTACGGCGTCCGTGTCTCAGACCAGGCCACCACAGGCCAGCGTGGCACGGAACAGGGACAGACCGGGTCAGAGCAGCCCGCGGCGGATGGGTCCCGGGCGCACTCCCAGCCTGGCTCCTCCAAGGACTCCGGCGAATCCACACCCTAAGCGGCGTCGCCGGAGGCCAGATTGACCCACGGCCCGAGGAACAAGGCCGCAATAAACAAACAACTCCGCCCGGAACAGCAACGGCTGTACCGGGCGGAGTTGTTTGTTGTTCGAAGCGGCCTTACTTGACGCCGCCGGCGGTCAGGCCGCCCACGAGGTACTTCTGGAACATGAAGTACAGGACCACCACAGGGACGGCACAGACCAGTGAGGCAGCCATCAGCTGGGAGTACACGGGGATTGCGCCACCCTCAACCGCGGACGCGAAGACCTGCAGCGCAACTGCGGCAGTGTGCGTGTCCGGCCGTGTGAACACCGACGCGAAAAGCACGTCATTCCAGCCCAGCAGGAAGGCAAAAATCGCCGAAACGATGATCCCGGGCCAGCTGAGCGGGATGATGATCCGGAACAGGATCCCGAGGTTGGAAGCGCCATCGATGCGCGCCGCTTCCTCCAATTCCCGCGGCAGGCCGCGGAGGTACGTGACCATCACCCAGGTTGAGAACGGCAGGGCGAACGTCAGGTAGGCGATAAACAGGCCCCAGAGCGTGCCGATAACGGTCACACCCAAGTAAGTTCCGGCCGAGGAGAAGAGCACAAAGACCGGCAGGAGCATCAGGGTGCCCGGGACGGACTGGAGACCCAGCAGCCCGCGCAGCACCGTCAGGCGCCCGACGAACTCAAACCGCACCAGCACGTACGCCGTGCCAATGGCCATGATCGCGGAGACAATGGCCGTGGCCCCGGAAACGATCAGGCTGTTGCCGATGGCTTTCGCCAGACCCACGGAATCCCAGATTTTGGTGTAGCTGTCCAAGGAGAAGCTGCTCGGCCAGAACTCGCCGCTGGCGACTCCCACATCCGTGTTCAGCGAGGCCAGGAAGATGTACACGATGGGAACGAGGACCAGGGCGCAGAGCAGGACCGTGAGGATGGCCAGCAGCGGCCTCGGCATGAGGCGTGTGACCTCCAGGGCTGCGTCACGCCGGATGGGCTGCTTCTTCTGCTGCTCGATCGCGTTCGCCGTGTCGATGGTCATTTCTTTCCTCCTTCGTGCACATCAAGCCGGACTGCGCGCAGGTAGATGAAGAGCGGAATGGCGATCAGGATCAGCGAAACGACCGCCATGGCGGCGCTGAGGCCGAACCGGAAGCTCTGGAAGCTGGTGACGTACACCAGGATCGGCAGCACATTCACATCCGACGGCGCCGGCGCACCAAACAGGACATAGGGGAGGGTGAAGTTGTTGATGTGGTTCAGGGTGGCAAGCAGGAAGGCGAGCGAAACCGGTCCCTTCAGGTAAGGGAAGATCACGTAGCGCAGCTTATTCCACCACAGTGCCCCATCAAGGGCAGACGCCTCGTGGACCTCGTGGTCCACCGCCTGCAGGCCGGACAGCGCCAGCAGGTAGATGAACGGCCAGGCCGCCCATATCTCCACCCACACCAGCGTCCAGTACGCGTTTGGGCCGTTAAGCCACAGCCCCCCGTCCATTCCCATGTTGGTCAGCGTCACGTTCACGATGCCGTCCGGCTGCAGCATGGTCCGCCACACGCTGGCCACCACAAACGACGGCAGGACATAGGGGATCAGGAAGATGGAACGCACGACGGCACGGCCACGGTAGGCGTTCTGGGTTACGACGGCGGCGGCCACGCCAAGCGGAATGGTCACCACCGTGGAGATCACCGCGAAGGAAACAGACAGCCAGATCGAGCGGAGCAACTCACTGCTGAGCGCCGCTTCAATGTAATTCTGGATGCCGATGAATTCGGCACTGACCCATTGGCGAAGGGTGTACTGGTCCAGATCGATCAGCGACATCCAGATGCCCATGGCCAGGGGGACGAGGATGACGATCGTCATCAGCAGCCCGCCGGGAATCAGGAGCCACAGGGGCCGGTTCTTCTCGCTCAGCCCCTTGCGGCGCTTCCCAAGGGGTGTGGTTTCGCCGGGTCCGGCGGCCGCCCCGGCCGCGGGACTGCTGTCCGACGGCCGGGGCTCGGTAACGCTGCTAGCCATTTTTCGTAACCTTCCGCAGTTGGTGGGTCGGTCCTACTTCTTGGCCCGGTCCAGTGCAGTCTGCGATTTCGCCTGTTCGTCCTTGAGCCGCTGGGACAGGTTGGATTCGCTGACTGCGCCGGAGGAAAGATCCGGAATGGACTGGACAACCACGTTGGTCAGCGACAGCTGGACATCGCCCCAGGCACCGCTGAAGGGCGTTGCCACGGACTTGGCACCCGATTCGAGGGCAGGTGCAATCACTTCGTTGGTTGCGAGCTCCTTCGCGGCTTCCTGGTTGGCGGGCAGTTGGCCGAATACCTTGAAGTAGTTGAGCTGGACTTCCTTGTCGGTGATCATCTTGATGAACGCGAAGGCGAGGTCCTTCTGCTTCGAGTAGTCGGCGACCACGAGGTTGTCACCGGAGAGGATGCTGGCGGCAGGCTTACCGCCCGAAGGGTTGGAGGTCTCGCCCGGGGGAACAGTCGGCATCAGGGCGTACTTGTACTTGCCCTTGACGGCCGAGGCGTCCAGTGCGGGGATGGACAGCGGCGACGTCATGGGGAAGTACGCTGCCTTGCCGGCTGCGAAGGCGGCCAGGGCCTGCGGATTGGCCCACCCAACAGCGGAGGGGTCAACCACCTTGTCCTTGGTCACCCAGCCGAAGTAGGTCTCGTAGGCCTTCTTGGTGATGGGGTCATCGAGACGGACCTTGCTGCCGTCGATGATGGGGTTGCCGGCCTGGATGGACATGCCCCAGATGTACTTCCAGGGGTCGAAGTTGTCCTTGTAGGCCACGGCAACACCGTACTGGTCACCCTTGGTGAGCTTCTTTGCCTGCTCGGTGAATTCATCCCAGGTGGTGGCGGGCTTGTCGATGCCTGCAGCTGCCAGCAGTTCAGTGTTGTAGGCCATCACGAACGGCCGGCTCACGAACGGAATGCCGATTTGGTTGCCCTCGTCCGGCCCGGAAATGCCGAGCGCCGCGGGAACGAACTTGTCCTTGCCGCCGAGCTGGTTCCATTCGTTGTCACCGAGTTTCACAAACGCCCCGGTGGAGTAAGCCGTGGGGGTGAATGTGGTGCCGAGTCCGTAAACGTCAGGTCCTTGGCCCGAGACGACGGACGTCTGGATCCGGGTCATCTCGTCATTGGCGCTGGCGAACGTCTCCCACTGGATCTCGGCTCCGGTTTCCGCCTTGAACTTGGCGCTCATTTCCTTGAACCAGGCCTGCTGTTCCTGGGGGTACTGCGCGGTGACGTTCATCAGGACGCTGAGTTTTTTTCCGGTGCCGTCCACCTTGCCGCCCGAGGCGCCGGGGGTGGTACCGCCTGTGCCGCCCGATCCGCCGCATGCGGCAAGCATCAGGACGGAAATGGCCGCTGCGGCAATAGTGCCGAGGCGACGCGGTTTGGACATACCCATGAGACTTCTCCTTTGAAGACATACATTGCGGCAGAGACCCGAGACTAAAACTCAGTCTACGATTTTCATTCTCTGCGGCTAGCGTATTCATCAACGCCAACTTTTGGCAAGCGATTGCCAAAAACTGTTATGAGAGTTTCACCAAGGGGTATGGTCGTCCAGCGCATCGCTGCCGGGATGCGCTGGACGCAAAGACTCCTAGCGGAAGTCTCCGCTTGCCAAGCCGCCGTCCAGCTCCTGGTAGATGCCTGCCATCCAGGACTCGACGTCGTCAGCCTTGCGCGGCAGCGCGGCGCTGAGGTTCACCGGACCATCGGCCGTCATGAGGATGTCGTCCTCGATCCGCACCCCGATGCCGCGGTACTCCGCCGGGATGGCCAGGTCCTCGTTCTTGAAGTACAGGCCGGGTTCGATGGTGAAGACCATGCCCTCCGTCAGGATGCCGTCGAGGTACAGTTCGCGCTTTGCCTGGGCGCAGTCGTGGACATCCAGGCCAAGGTGGTGACTGGTGCCGTGCGGCATCCAGCGGCGGTGCTGCTGGCCTTCCGTGCTGACGGCCTCCTCGACACTTACCGGGAGCAGCCCCCACTCGGCTAGACGTTCCGCCAACACATTGGTGGCCGCGGTGTGGATGTCCCGGAACTTGGCACCTGGCTGGGCAGCGGCGAATCCGGCGTCGGCAGCGTCCAGGACTGCCTCGTAGACCTTGCGCTGGACTGCGGTGAACGTGCCGTTGACAGGCAGGGTCCGGGTGACGTCGGCGGTGTAGAGCGAGTCCGCTTCAACGCCGGCGTCCAGCAGCAGCAGTTCGCCGGCGTTGATCCTGCCGGTGTTCCGCGTCCAGTGCAGGACTGTGGCGTTGTTGCCGGCGGCGGCGATGGTGTCGTAGCCCAGTTCATTGCCTACCTCGCGGGCACGGGCAAAGAACGCGCCTTCCACCACGCGCTCGCCGCGTGCATGGGTCAGGGCGCGGGGCAGGGCCTTGACTACCTCCACGAAGCCCTCGACAGTCGCAGCTACTGCAGTCATCATCTGTTCGATTTCCCACTCATCCTTCAGGAGGCGGAGTTCAGACAGCGCTTCGGAAAGCTTTTCATCCAGTGCATCCAGGACAGCCAGGTCCAGGTTGTCCGGGTCCTTGGCAGTGTTGTACCGGGCAGTATCCACCAGGGCGTCGATGTTCTCGTCCACCTTGCGAACCAGCCGGATGGAGATGCCGCCGATCTCCGGGGCACCCACATTCTTGGTGATCGCGGATTCAAGTCCATCGATGTGGGCGGTGGCCAGGCCCAGGCGCGCTTCGAACTCGGCCAGGGTGGGCCGTGCACCGATCCAGAACTCGCCGGAACGGGAGTCAGCGTAGAACTGTTCTGTATCCCGGCCGGCCAGCGGACGGAAGTACAGCGTCGCACGGTGGTGACTGCCGCCATCGCCCTTTCCTTCACCGGCCGGTTCCAGAATGAGCACGGCATCCGGCTCATGATCCAGGCCCAGCCCGGTGAGATGCGCGAAGCCGGAATGCGGACGGAACCGGTAGTCGCAGTCGTTGGAGCGGACCTTCAGCGGACCGGCGGGGATGACCAGGCGTTCGCCTTTGAACTTCTCTGAGATGGCCTGGCGCCGGGCCGCGGCGTAGTTGGCCACGGCGTCGAGCGCCGGCAGGTGCTGCCCGGACGGCGCCCAGTTACTGGCCATAAAGGCCTTGAAAGCAGCGGAACTGGGCCGCTGAGAGCGGTTGTTGACGCGCTCGTCGAGGGGCTGGGAGACAGAGGTCGGGGTGTTTTCGGCATCGTTCACGGCACCATCGTCTCACCAGCACCGAGCCGGGGCCAATACCGGCGCGGACGCGGTCAACTAGGCTGGGCAAGTGAGGATTGACCTGCATGCCCACTCGAACGTTTCGGACGGCACCGAAACCCCCGCCGACGTGATGGCTTCGGCTGCCCGGGCGGGCCTGGACGTGGTGGCGCTGACCGATCACGACTCCACGGACGGCTGGGCCGAAGCATCCCTTGCGGCGCTGGAAAACGGGGTGGCCCTGGTCCCCGGCATGGAGGTCTCCTGCCGGACCGCGCAAGGCATCAGTGTGCATCTGCTGAGTTACCTGCACGATCCCGCCCACCCTGGGCTGCTTGAAGAGATCACCAAGGCCAAGGACGCGCGCCTCACTCGGGCCGAACGCATGGTGACCCTGCTGGCCGAAGACTACCCGCTGACGTGGGACGACGTCATCCACCATGTGGCTCCCGGGGCGACCATGGGGCGCCCGCATATTGCTGATGCCCTGGTGGCGGCCGGTGTGGTGGCAGACCGCTCCGAGGCGTTCACGTCCATCCTGACGTCCCATTCGCGCTACTTTGTCCAGCACTACGCACCCGACCCCGCCACCGCCGTCGAACTGGTCCGTGCCGCTGGTGGTGTTCCCGTGTTCGCGCATCCTGTGGCGTCCGGCCGGGGCCGGATCGTGGGGGAGCGCACCTACCTCGACATGATCGACGCCGGCCTGGTCGGCCTGGAGATCGACCACCGCGACAACCCCGAGGAGGGGCGGGAATTCCTCAGGGGCCTGGCAGCCAAGCACGGGCTGCTGATCACCGGCTCGTCGGATTACCACGGAGCGGGCAAACCGAACCTGCTGGGAGAAAACCTGACCACCGCGGACGTGTTGGCGCGGATCGAGGAACTTGGCAGGGGAACCGCTGTGGTGCGTGCGTGATCAGTTGGGCGGGAACGACGTAAAGGTTGCCTTGGCACCCAACCGCTTGGCCATCACATCGATGGCCGGCTGGTTCTGGTCCACACACACGAACTTCCGGTCCAGTTTGGCCGCCACGGCGCCCAGGGTTCCGGAACCGGCGAAGAAGTCCAGGCACCAGTCACCGGGTCGGCTTGACGCCGACACCACACGGCGGATGAGGCCCTCGGGCTTCTGCGTGGGGTAGCCGGTTTTTTCCTTGCCTGTGGGGGAGACGATGGTGTGCCACCAGACGTCGGTGGGCAGCTTCCCGAGCTCCCGCTTCGCCGGTGTCACCAGGCCCGGCGCCATGTACGGCTCGCGGTCCACCTCGGCGTTGTCGAAGTGGTATTTCGCCGGGTTCTTGACGTACACGAGGATGTTGTCGTGCTTGGTGGGCCAGCGGTACTTGGCGCGGGCACCGTAGTCGTAGGCCCAGATGATCTCGTTGAGGAAGCATTCCCGGCCGAAGATCGCGTCAAGCATCACCTTGGCGTAATGGACCTCCCGGTAATCCAGGTGGAGGTACAGCGTGCCGTCGTCAGCCAGAAGCCGCCAGGCCTCCACGAGCCGGGGTTCCAGGAATGACCAGTAGTCACTGAATGCGTCATCGTACCGGTGCAGGGCGCCCTTGATGGTGTCGTAGGAACGCCCCTTGAAGCCCACGCGGTCGCCGTCACCGTCGGTGTTCAGCACCATCCGGGTTTCCTGGCGCTTCTGGACCCTGCCGGTGTTGAACGGCGGGTCAACGTATATCAAGGTGAAGGCGCCGTCCGGCAGCGAGGGGAGGAACTCCGCGTTGTCCGCGTGAACCACCAGGTTGCTGCCGTCCGGCGCCCAGACGGTGTCAGTCATCGAGGCTGTTATGCCTCGGTGCTGCGCTGCTGCGGGCCGTTGTCGGCACCGGCCACCACTTCGCCGTTGCGGCGGCGGGTGCGGGTCCGGCTGCGGCGGGCACGGGGGTCCACTTCGCCTTCGGCCGGAGCCGCAGCAGCCGGTTCGGGGGCGGGGCTGGTGCCGGCGGTCGCCGCATCAGAGGTACGACGACGGCGGTCGCCGGAGCGTCCGCCGGGCTCGCTGGTGCGGCGGCTGCTGCTGTCGCGAGCACCGGAGCGGCCGGCGTCGCGGCTGCTGTCGCGCCCGCTGTCACGGCCACCGCTGGGACGGGTGTTCTTCTTGCCGGTCTCGCCCAGGTCCTCGAGGACCTCGGCGTCGACGCCGGCCAGCACACGCTTGTTGCGGGGGAGGCGGCCCTTGGTGCCTTCCGGGATGTCCAGCTCTTCGTACAGGTGCGGCGAGGAGGAGTACGTTTCCACGGGCTCCGGGACGCTGAGTCCCAGCGCCTTGTTGATCAGGCCCCAGCGCGGCATGTCGTCCCAGTCGACGAACGTCACTGCTGTGCCCTTGTTGCCCGCGCGGCCGGTGCGGCCCACCCTGTGCAGGTAGATCTTTTCATCTTCAACGCACTGGTAGTTGATGACGTGCGTGACGTCGTCAACGTCGATGCCGCGGGCGGCGACGTCGGTGGCCACCAGGACGTCCACCTTGTTGTTGCGGAAGGCGCGGAGCGCCTGCTCACGGGCGCCCTGGCCCAGGTCACCGTGGATGGCGGCGGCGGCGAAGCCGCGGTCCACGAGCTCCTCGGCAACCTTCGCGGCGGTGCGCTTGGTTTTGGTGAAGATGATGGTCCGGCCGCGGCCGCGTGCCTGCAGGATGCGGGCAACGACCTCGATCTTGTCCATGCTGTGGGCACGGTAGATGAGCTGGCGGATGTCGCGCTTGGTGAGGCCCTCGTCGTCCGGATCAGCGGCCCGGATGTGGGTGGGCTGCGTCATGTAGCGGCGGGCCATGGCGATGACCGGGCCGGGCATGGTGGCAGAGAACAGCAGGGTCTGGCGGACTGCGGGGGTACCGGCGATGAGGGTTTCCACGTCCGGCAGGAAGCCGAGGTCCAGCATTTCGTCGGCCTCGTCGAGGATGACCATCTTGACGTTCTTCAGGACCAGGTGCTTCTGCTTGTAGAGGTCGATGAGGCGGCCGGGAGTACCGACAACTACCTCGACGCCGTTCTGCAGGGCCTCCACCTGGGGCTCGTAGGCACGGCCGCCGTAGATGGTGGTGATGCGGGCGTTCCGCTTGCGGGAAGCGTTCTGGAGATCATTGGCCACCTGGACGGCCAGCTCGCGGGTGGGCACGATGACCAGGGCCTGCGGTGCACCCGGAACGGCGAGCCTGTCGTAGCCGGCGTCGTCCGGACCCACCACGCGCTGCAGCGCGGGAATGCCGAAGCCGAGGGTCTTGCCGGTGCCGGTCTTGGCCTGCCCGATGATGTCGTGGCCCGAAAGCGCCACCGGCAGGGTCATGGCCTGGATGGGGAAGGGGTGGGTGATCCCGGCGTCGGCGAGGGACTCCACGATGTCGGCGCGGACGTTGTAGTCAGCGAAGGATTTCTCCTCGATCTCGTGCGGCTTCTCGTCCGAGATGATGGTTTCTTCGGGTTCGATCGTCTCGATGCCGGAGTCGTCAGTCAGGATCTGGTGGGTATGCAATTCACTCACAGGGGAGTTTCCTTATTCATTTGGGCATTGGCGCTGCCTGCTCAACGGGCCGGCCAACGTGGCCGTTCCGGAGCACGCTCGAAGCGCGCAAGCAAATCCAGTGGAAGCCGATCGCGGGCTATCAAAATGCTGGCACTGGTGACCAACGGGTGCATCTCAAGATCGCGTAGGGGCGGGCTTGTTGAATTCAAAATCAAGGAAATCAACGACCGGGCATCCATATCTACTTCTTCAGTCTAGCCGTACGGACCCTGAATCCCGGCTTTGGGCCGATCAGGCGGCGCGCAAAACCTTTAGGCCAGCAGCTCGAAGTGGACCTCGCGGGCAGCGATGTCGGAAGAGATCAGGCGGACCCGCACCTTGGTGCCGGATTCCAGGTCACCGCCGCACCGGGCCGTCACGGCGGGTTCGGCGATCTGGATGATCCCCGAGGGGCCGTTTCCATTTTTTGCGGCTCCGTTCCTGGTGCCGTTCCCGCTTTTCCCGTTGCCGTTGTCCTTCTGCGGCTTGGAGCCGGAAATCACGATCGCATCGAATTCCTGGCCCACATGGTTGACCAGGAGCGCGGCCTCCACGGTGTCCAGCGCCATGCGTTCCATCCGAGATGCCAGCTGGTCGGATCCGGCCATGATCTCCGGCAGGGACGGCAGGGCTTCCCGCGCCCAGTCCGGTACCGGCTTGCCGTTGCTCAGGGCTTCGCAGATCACCAGGACAAAACGGTCGATCAGACGCCGGAGCGGTGCCGTAGTGTGGGCATAGGCAGCGCCGATGGCGGACTGGATGGCCTCTTTCGGGACTGTGCCGTCGAACGCCGTGTAGCTGGCGCCGCGGAACAGCATGCCGGCTGAGTGCAGGATGGCCAGTTGCCGGGGCTCGGTCGGGTCAAGGCTGCGGAGGTATTCGCCGTAGCTGATCTTGCCGTCCCACGGCTTGCCCAATGCCTCAGTCTGGATGCGGAAGTGACGCAGGGAGCGCTCGTCCGGGGCGGGCATGGTGCGCAGGATGCCCACTTCTCCCGCCAGCATCAGGTCTGCCGCCGCCATCCCCGTCATCAGGGAGATCTGGGCGTTCCAGTCCTCCACCGGAAGCTGCGGCGCCGCGGCAATCCGGTAGCCGCCGTCGGGCAGCTGCACGATTTCCTGCTCGGGCATGTTCAGGCTGGCGCCGCCGCGCTGCCGCTCCAGTTCAACGCGCTTGAGGCCCACTTCCTTCAGGAGCTGCAGGACAGGGCCGGCCGTCCCGGCGTCGAATTCGGCCTGGACTCCCTTGTAGCTCAGCTTGGCCCGGCTGCGGATGGTGGCCCTCTGGACGCTCACAGTGGAGACCTGCGCGGCGTCGTCCAGCCCGAACTCCCAGACGTAGGCGGAACACAGCTGGCCGGCCAGAAGGCTGCCTGCCCCTTCGCTGATGACTTCCGGGTGCAGCGGGATACGGCCGTCAGGGGCGTAGAACGTCTGGCCGCGGCGCCGGGTCTCGGCGTCCAGTCCGCCGCCGGGGCGGACAAAGGACGGCACGTCAGCGATGGCGTAAAGCACCCGGTAGCCAGCGGCCGCACGCTCGATGAACAGCGCCTGGTCCAGGTCAGTGGACGACGCCGGATCGATAGTGAGGAAGGCCACATCCGTCAGGTCAGCACCCGGCAACTCGTGCGCGGCCACTGCCGCTTCCGCGTCCCGGACCGCCTCCGCCGGGTAGGGCCCCGGCAGTTCCAGCTCGGTCCGCAGGGCGCTCAGCGCCGCCGCGAGGTCGTTCGTTTGCTCGTGGACATTGGGGGCCAACCTATGATGTGACACGAAAATCAGGTTAGCTCGATTTCCACGGATCGTGCACGCCCGCCGCCCGCCACGCGGGGGATTGTCAGGATGCGCCGGCGTCCAGGGCCGCCAGGAGTGCCACGGCCGCCGCTGCGGGGTCCGAGGCTTCGGTGATGGCACGCACCACAACAATCCTGCCGGCGCCGGCCTCCACCACCTGCTCCACGTTGCCGAGATCGATGCCTCCGATAGCAAACCAGGGCAGCGTGGCCTGGGTGCCACCGGCAGCGCGGACGGCTTCGGCCGCGTACCGCACCAGGTCAAGGCCGACGGCGGCCCGGCCCGGTTTCGTCGGAGTGGCCCAGACCGGTCCTACGCAGAAGTAGTCCAGGCCGCCTTGGTCAGTCAGCCCACCGGACAGCCGGATGGCCCCTTCGATCTGCTCGGCGCTGTGCGTGGAAAGGCCGATCACGGCTGGTGCCCCGAGCAGCGTGCGGGCGGAAGCGACCGGCAGATCCTTCTGCCCGATGTGGAAGACGGGGGCGCCGGAGAGCAACGCGATATCGGCACGGTCATTGACTGCCCACAGCTTTCCGTGGCGTTCGGCCGCGGCCTGAAGCACGGCCAGCAGCTCCAACTCCTCGGCTGCCTCGATGGCCTTGTCCCGGAGCTGGATGATGTCCACGCCGCCGGCAAACGCCGCGTCCACAAACTCGCCAAAGTCCCCGCGGTCCCGGCGCGCGTCGGTGCACAGGTACAGCCTGGCGCTGTGCGGGAGGCCGGTGTTTGTGCCGCCGGCGGAGTCTGTTCCGGTCAAGGATTCGGGAGCGGCGGAGGGGGCGGAGGGCGTGCCTGCAGCGGCGAAGGATTGCGCGTTCATGGAAACCAGCCTAAGTCCCCTAAACTGGGCGGGTACTGCGGGAGCCCGATGCAGCCGTCACAAAGCGGCCGGGCTGAGAGGGCGTCAGAGCCGACCGCTTGACCTGATCCGGCTAGTACCGGCGTAGGGAAGGAACATATGCCCCCCGCGATAAGCAGCCCACGTGAGCCCGCACCAGCCAGCCCGGCCACCGCCCTGCACGCCGACGTGGCCGTCATCGGCGGCGGAGTCATCGGCCACGCCATAGCCTGGGAAGTCCGGCGATCCGGCCGTTCCGTCGTGCTGATCGATGAAGCGCCCGGCAACGGCGCCAGCTGGGCAGCCGCCGGCATGCTGGCCCCTGTGAGCGAACTGCACTACCAGGAGGAAGACCTCCTTGAGCTGATGCTGGCATCCTCGGGCCTGTGGCCTGCCTTTGCGGCGGACCTCGCCCTGGCCGGGGCTGGCGATACCGGATATCTGACGACGCCGACCCTCGCCATCGGCGCGGACGCTGCGGACCGCCGGGCGCTGATGGACCTGCGGGCCGTGCAGCAGGCCAGCGGCCTGGTGGTGGAACCCCTGACTGTCCGTGAGGCCAGGACCAGGGATTCCCTGCTCAGTCCGGCCATATCCTGCGCCCTGGACATCCCCGCCGACCACCAGGTGGATCCACGGAAACTCGTGGCGTGCCTCCAGGAAGTCCTGGCCCTCCACGAACCGGAAGCAGGAACCGCCGTGGCAGGTGCCCGCGCGGGATTCGCCGTTGACCAGCGTGCCGCTGCCCTGCTCTGGGAGGACGGCCGCGTCATCGGCGTGAGGCTCGCCCACGGCGGGACTGTCCAAGCCAGGGAGACCATCGTGGCCAACGGATTGCAGGCGGGGTCGCTGGAGGGCCTGCCGGTTGGACTGCACCTGCCCCTGCGGCCCGTCTACGGTGACATCCTGCGGCTGGCTGTTCCGCAGCACCTGCGCCCGCTCCTCACCTCCACGGTCCGCGGAATGGTCCATGGTGTGCCGGTCTACATCGTTCCCCGGCAGGACGGCACGGTGGTGATCGGGGCTACGCAGCGGGAAGACGCGCTCGCCGGGACGGGCGACGCCGCTGTCTCGGCGGGCGGCGTCTACCAGTTGCTGCGGGACGCCCAGGTTTTGGTGCCGGCCGTCTCGGAGCTTGAACTCCTGGAATGCACGGCACGGGCAAGGCCTGCGACCCCGGACAACGCCCCTCTCCTCGGCCGCGTACCGTCTTCCGCACCAAGGACGGGGAACACAGCGGACATTGCCGGGCTGATAGTTGCCACCGGATTCTTCCGCCACGGAGTGCTCCTGGCCCCGGCGGCGGCGGCCATCTGCCGGGACCTGCTGGATGGCCGGACGGACCCGCGATGGGAGGCCCTCAGCCCGGCCCGCTTTTCAGGAACGCACCACGTAGCCGGCATACAAGCCCCACGCAAGGACATCAGCAGCACGAAGGCCCTCGACCCACAGAAGGAATCAGCATGAACATCACCCTCAACGGCTCGCGCCATTCCGTGGCGGACGACGCCTCCATCACCACCCTCATCAGCCAGATCACTGGCCGTCCCCTCGCGGCCAACGGCCAGTCAACAGACGGGCAGAAACTCGGCGTCGCCGTCGCCCATAACTCCGAAGTAGTACCCCGCAGCCAGTGGTTCGTCACGGCGCTCGCCGAAGGTGACGACGTCGAACTGGTCACAGCAGTCCAGGGAGGCTGACACCATGACAGTAACCAGCAACATCAGCACACAGAACCTGCCAGAGGCCGCCGACAGGCTGGTGATCGACGGCGTCGAGCTCGGCTCCCGCCTCATCATGGGCACCGGTGGCGCCCCCAGCCTCGACGGGCTCGGCGCCGCCCTGCTGGCCTCTGGAACCGAGCTGACCACAGTGGCCATGCGCCGCTATTCGCCGGCTGAATCGGGGTCCCTTTTCCAGCTCCTGGTGGACCACGGGATCCGGATCCTGCCCAACACCGCAGGCTGCTTCACCGCCCGGGAGGCGGTCATGACGGCGGAGCTGGCCCGCGAAGCGCTGGAAACCGACTGGCTCAAGCTGGAAGTCATCGCCGACGAACAGACCCTGCTGCCGGACGCCGTGGAGCTGGTGGACGCCACGGAACAGCTTGTGAACCGGGGCTTCAAAGTGTTCGCCTACACCAACGATGACCCGGTCCTGGCGCTGCGGCTGGAAAACCTGGGTGCCACCGCGGTCATGCCCCTCGGAGCGCCCATCGGCACCGGCCTGGGAATCCTGAATCCACACAACATCGAGCTGATCGTCTCGCGCGCCTCGGTGCCCGTGGTGCTGGACGCCGGCATCGGAACGGCGTCCGACGCCGCCCTGGCCATGGAGCTTGGCTGTGACGCCGTGCTGCTGGCCACCGCGGTCACGCGGGCGCAGAACCCGGCACTCATGGGGGAGGCCTTCAAACACGCCGTCATCGCCGGTAGGCTGGCGAAAGCGGCCGGCAGGATTCCGCGCCGCGAGCACGCCCTGGCGTCATCGGCCATGGAAGGCCGGGCAGAGTTTCTCTAGGCCGCTTTCTCCAGGCCCGGCGCCCTCGGCCAAACGCCGGGGCGGCTCACCGTTCGAGCCGAGGAGGCCGCCATGGCCGGCAAACACGACACACTCACACGCGAGCGGATCGAGGCCGTCCTCGCCACGCTGCCCGACTGGCAGTACCGGCAGGGCGGGCTCGTTGCTGTCTATAAGACGCCGACGGCGGCCGCCGCACTGGAGCTGATTGCCGCCGTCGGACGCCTGGCGGAAGAACAGAACCACCACCCGGACCTTGACTGGCGCTACAACAGGGTGCATCTGCGCTACACGTCCCATGACGCCGGAGGCGAGGTCACTGAGCGGGATGCCGCTGCTGCCGCGGCCGTGAGTGCTGCTGCCGTTCGGCTCGGCGCCACAGCCCAGCCCGTGGGTTAAGCCGCCGGGTTAAAGGACCGTGACCACGCACCCTGCTGGGGTGGTGGTCACGGGTTCTTAAGGAAAAAGGTGCGGCCTAAAGCTTGAGCGCCTGCGTCAGCCGCCGCGTATCGTGGCTTTCGCGCGTCCGGCCCAGGTAGATGACCGTCCCGATGGCAGCGACGGTGCCGAGCGCCATGGGCAGGACCCAGGGAATCCACGTCAGGCCCGGCTGGTAGCCAAAACCTGCCGCGATGAAAATGATCCAGCTGACCGCGCCCACCACCACGGCAACCCCTGCGGGCAACCCTGTGCCGTACCGCGTATGGCGCTTGTCATTGGCCCAGACAACAAAGCCTGCGGCCGCAGTGACCAGGACAACGATGGTCAGCGAAAGCATGGAATCTCCTCGGAAAGCAGCGGCCAGCCGCCATAGGGGGCTGGCCGCGGACGTGCTAGAACTGGCCGAAACCGACCTTGCGTGCCTCTTCGGCGCCGATTTCCACGTAGCCCAGGGCGTTGCCGGGAACGATGATGATGCGTCCCTTGTCGTCCTTGAGGCGGAGTTCGCTGCCCTTGGTGATGGCTTCTTCAACGACCGTAGCTACAGCGTCAGCATCCTGAGCCGATTCCAATACGATTTCGCGGCCAATGTTCTGAATGCCGATCTTAATTTCCAAAAGGGGGCCTCCCAGCCAATCAAAGTTTCTTGGGTTCTCTTATTTGTAGTCTAGGACTCTTTGGGGAAGCGAGAGATTCCGCGCCAAGCTAAACGGTAAATGAGGTCGCTGGCCACATCGAGGTCCAGGTTCCCGTCCGTTTCCAGCCAGTAACGCGCGCTGACCTGGGCCATTCCGGCCAGGCCACGGCCCAGAAGCTGCGCCTCCAGGTGGGGCAGCTTGGTGTCCTCGGCAATCACGCGGGCAACAGCGTCCGCGAACGTCTTGTTGAATGTCTCGAGGCGTGAACTGACATCGGGATCGTTAATGAGGTCCGATTCGAAGACCAGGCGGTGGGCTTGGTCGTCGCTGGCGATGAAGCGGTAGTAGGCGCGCATCACCGCCTGGACACGTTCGTCATTGTCGGTAGTGGAGCTCAACGCACCAAGCATCAGGTCCGTCAGCGACGCGAGATGGCTGTCCAGCAGGGCAAGATACAGCTCACGTTTGGACGGGAAGTGCTGGTACAGCACCGGTTTGCTGACATGGGCCGTTTCGGCGATTTCATCCATGGCGGCGCCATGGTAGCCGTTGGCGACGAAAACCTCCTGCGCCGCAGCGAGGAGCTGCGCCCGGCGCTCATCCCGGGGAAGCCGGGCGGACCTCTGGCCCGCGGTCCGTTGAGGTGCTGCCGGTTCGCCGCCGGACGCCCGGTCAGCCCGTGCTTCATGGACCACAGTTGCCCTACTTTCGCTTGCCGTTACCTACACAATACTGCGCGGTAATATGACCGGGCGGCATCTCGGGGCATACATTGAAGTATGGCTTCGACTTTGACCGCAAATGATTCCTCTGTCTCGCTTAAACCGCTGGTGGAGCCCGCCGGCGAACTGACGCCGGCCGAGGTGGAACGCTACTCGAGGCACCTCATCATTCCCGAAATCGGAGCGGTGGGGCAGCGGCGGCTGAAGAACGCCAGGGTACTTGTTATCGGTGCCGGGGGACTGGGCTCGCCCGCCCTGCTCTACTTGGCGGCAGCGGGCGTGGGGACCTTGGGAATCATCGACGACGACTCCGTTGACCTCAGCAACCTGCAACGCCAGGTGATCCACGGCGTCGCCGACGTAGGACGGCCCAAGATCGAATCCGCGCGGGACGCCATCGCGGCCCTGAACCCGCTGGTGGACGTTCGGCTGCACAACGTCCGGCTGGATGCCTCCAATGCACTGGAGCTGTTCGCGGACTACGATCTGATCCTGGACGGGGCGGACAACTTCGCCACCCGCTACCTGGTCAACGACGTCGCCGCCATCCTCGGCAAGCCCTATGTGTGGGGATCGATCTTCCGTTTCGACGGCCAGGTCAGCGTGTTCTGGGAAAAGCACGGACCCACCTACCGGGACCTATACCCCGAGGCCCCGCCCGCCGGATCCGTGCCCTCCTGCGGCGAGGGCGGCGTCTTCGGCATGCTCTGTGCGGCTGTGGGTTCACTTATGGTGACCGAGGCAGTGAAGCTGATCACCGGCGTCGGACGTTCACTCCTGGGCAGGGTGGCACTGTTTGATGCGCTGGGCGGCAGCTGGCGCGAGATCCGGGTGTCCAAGGACCCGGCGGCCGAGCCCATTACGGAACTGACGGACTACGAAGCCTTCTGCGGCATCACCCCCGCCGCCTTCGCCGACACGGAGCACACAGTGACGGCAACCCAGCTGGCCACCATGCTGGCGTCCCGGAAGGCAGGCCTGAAGGACTTCGAGCTGGTGGACGTCAGGGAAACCGGCGAACACGACATCGTGAGAATCGACGGCTCGGTGCTGATCCCGCAGGGCAGGATCCTTGCGGGGGAGGCCTGGGCGGAACTTCCGCAGGACAAGGACATTGTGTTCCACTGCAAGGCGGGCACGCGGTCAGCCAACGTTCTGGAGGCTGCGCGGAAGGCAGGCTACCAGCGGGTCAGCCATCTCGACGGCGGAATCCTGGCCTGGGTGCGCGACGTGGAACCGCAGAAGCCGGTCTACTGACCGGTTGCCCTATCACTTTTGGTCGCCAAATCTCTCGGTTGAGAGCCAAAACTGATAGAGCAACGGGGGCGGGTCAGGCGGTTTCGAGGCCCCGGTGGTCCACGGGGCACTCCGCCTGCGCTGCGGTGGCCGGCTGCTCCACGGTGATGCCGTAGAGGGTTTCGAGCGCGGACACGTAGTCGTCCTGCTGGCCGTTGGCGGCGAGCTCACGGGCACGGACAGTGGGCACGTGCAGCAGCTGCTTGACCATCCGGCGGAGGGCGAACTCCACTTCCTCGGCGGCGGCGGTGCAGCCGTGGCGGGCACGGACGCGTTCCATTTCCGCATCCAGGACGTTCATGGTGTGCCGGCGGAGCGCCACGATGGCGGAATCCACTGAGCGGGCTTCCCGTTCCTGTTCGAAGGCCTGGGCCGCGCCGGACACAATGCCGCTGGCCTGGGTGAGGGACTCGGCCTGTTCCTGGGGTGCCGCCAAACGCACGGATTCGAGCGTGAGCAGCTCAACGCCGTCGAGCTGGCCGACTTCCGGGTCAAAATCATGGGTGAGGGCGAGGTCGATCGCGATCAGCGGCTGGGGCGAGTCCGCGCGGATCTCGGCGAGTTCGCCGGCTTCGACCCGGGTGTCGGAGCCGCTGCAGCCGATCATAACGTCGGCTGCAGCTACGGCTACCGGCAGGGATTCGCTGTCCAGCGCTGTTCCGCCGCGCGTGGCGACGAACGCTTCGGCGCGTCCCGACGAGGAGAACACGGAGATGTCGGTGCAGCCCCGTTCGCGGAGCAGAGCCATGGTGGCGCCGGCGTAGGCTCCGGTGCCGAACACCACCACTTTCTTCGCTGACCAGTCGGGGCTTTCGGAAAGATCGGTGGCCAGATCCAGTGCCACTGAAACGATGGACAGGCCCCGGGAACCGAGGGCGGTCTGTGCTCCGACATCCTTGGCCGTCTTGGAGGCGGCCTGGAAGAGGCGGACCAGGCCGGAGCTGGCCGTGCCCTCGTGCTGGGCAGTGATGAGTGCGCGGCGGACCTGGCCGGCAATTTCACGTTCACCCACGACGGCGGAGTCCAGTCCGGCGCTCACGGCGAACAGGTGCTGGCTGACTTCGGGGCCGGTGCGTGTGCTGAAGGAGCGGGACACGAGCTGTTCGTTGAGTCCGCTGAGTCCGCTGATCTCGGACACGAGAGCCGCACGTGCGGCCTCAACATCGTCAGCGTGGGGCGCTTCGCCGTAGATTTCGTAGCGGTTGCAGGTGGCAAGCACAATCGCACCCGTCACTGCCGGCGATCCGGAGAGTGCGGATGTTGCGATACCGGAGGCACCGTTGCTCAGTTGAGCAACGGTCTCAAGGTCGATGTCGGCGTGTGTAGCCACCAATGAAAAAAGAACCACAGCAGACCAATCATAGCTTTTTCGTGGCCCGGTAGAACAACCCGGCAAACAGCCACGGGCTGTGGAGGGCCGCATTTCCTGCCACGGCGCGGCCGGGGCGGCTCTCCGTGACAGGCTGTCGTTATCTTTTAGGGCCGATTTTGGGCACAATCAAAGGCATGACTTCCAGCTCCGCCGTGTCCAATGCCGCGTCTAGTGTCCCGTCTAACGACGGCGCCCTTGCTGCCGGCCATCCGCTGATGGACGGCCGAACCGCAGATTCGCCGCTCATCACCGCTTACCGTGGCGGCAAGCCGTCGCGGCGGCCGGTGTGGTTCATGCGGCAGGCCGGGCGCTCCCTGCCGGAATACCTGAAGGTGCGCGAAGGCGTGGCCATGCTGGATTCCTGCCTGCGGCCCGAGCTCGCAGCCGAAATCACGCTGCAGCCCGTCCGGCGCCATGACGTGGACGCTGCCATTTTCTTCTCCGACATCGTCATTCCGCTCAAGCTCGCCGGCGTCGGCGTGGACATTGTGCCGGGCGTGGGCCCCGTGCTGGACAAACCGGTGCGCACGGCTGCAGACGTTGCCGCCCTGCCCCAGCTGACCTGGGAAGCGCTGGAACCGATTCGCGAAGCCGTGCGGCTGACCGTCGCCGAGTTGGGCAAAACCCCGCTGATCGGCTTTGCCGGTGCCCCGTTCACCCTCGCCGCCTACATGGTGGAGGGCAAACCCTCCCGTGACCACCTGGGCCCGCGCACCATGATGCACGCGGACCCGGAAGCATGGACGGCGCTGGCCAACTGGGCCGCCGACGCCTCGGGGATGTTCCTCCGCGCCCAGCTGGAAGCCGGCGCCTCGGCCGGGCAGCTGTTTGATTCCTGGGCAGGGTCGCTGGGCCTGGCCGACTACACCAAGTTCGTGGCACCGGCCTCGGCCCGGGCGCTGGACCATGTCCGCCACCTCGGCGCGCCGCTGATCCACTTTGGTACAGGAACCTCCGAACTGCTAGTTGCCATGCGCGACGTCGGCGTGGACGTAGTGGGCGTGGATTACCGCCTTCCGCTGGATGAGGCCAACCGGCGCCTGGGCGGAACGGTGCCGCTGCAGGGCAACATCGACCCCGCGCTGCTGTCCGCGCCGTGGGACGTGCTGGAGGCCCATGTCCGTGCGGTCATTGCGGCCGGCGCTTCTGCGCCCGGCCATGTGCTCAACCTTGGACACGGGGTGCCGCCGGAAACCGACCCCACGGTCCTGACCCGTGTTGTAGAACTCATCCACTCCATTTCCCCGGAGTAGGACCGTGGGCAGTTCCGTGACACCGGCCCAGACCGCCGTCGTCCTGGGCGGCGGCATCTCCGGCCTGCTGGCCGCACGCGAGCTGGCAGCTGCCGGACGCACCGTCACCGTTCTGGAAGCCACAGCATCCTGGGGCGGCTGCGTGGGCAGCCACGTGGTGGCCGGCCTCACCCTGGACAGCGGGGCAGAGTCCTTCGCCACACGCTCCTCAGCCGTGGCTGACCTTGCGGATGAACTTGGACTTGGTAGCAAGGTTGTGGCGCCCCGCCCGGGCGGGGCCTGGGTGCAGCTTCCGGACGGCCCGCGCGAACTGCCCAAGACCGGAGTCCTGGGAATCCCCGCCAACCCCTGGGACCCGGAGGTCAGGCGGTCGTTGGGGTTTGTGGGCTCCCTGCGGGCGTCCTTTGATAAGTACCTGCCGGCTTCACTCGGTGCGTCGGCGGACGTCACCAGCGTCGCGGCGCTGGTGCGGGCCCGGATGGGCCGCCGCGTGTTGGAGCGCCTCGTGGCCCCGGTGGTTGGCGGCGTGCACTCCGCGGACCCCGGTCTCCTGGACGTGGACATGGTGGCACCCGGCCTCCGGGCCGGAATCCGAGAGCACGGTTCCCTCGCGGCCGCGGTGGCCGCCCAGCGGCGCGGCTCCGCCCAGCCGTCCGTCGCGAAGGCGGGTTCCGCCGTCGCCGGCCTCGACGGCGGGATGCACACCCTGGTTTCGGCCCTGCTCAGCGATCTCCGCGGCCGCGGTGTCACCCTGATGAGTGGAACAGCCGCGGACGCCGTCGAACGGACGCCGGACGGGTGGCGCGTCACCGCCGGTGACGCAGCGTACGACGGCGGCCTGCTGGTGGTGGCGCTGCCCGGCCCGGCCGCAGTGGGGCTGCTTCAGGCGGCCGTGCCCGCCCTCGCCGGCAGGAGCCCCGAAAGCGGTCCGGATGTCCGGCTCGTCACCGTAGTAGTGGACCTGCCCGAACTGGACCGCAGGCCGCGGGGCACCGGGATCCTGGTAGCCCCCCAGACGCCAGGTATCCAGGCAAAAGCCCTCACGCATGCCACCGCGAAGTGGGATTGGCTGGCCGCTGCGGCAGGTCCCGGGACCCACGTGCTGAGGCTCTCCTACGGCCGCCTGGAAGCCGCGGAACCCGCGACCCCTGAAACCGGCGGCTCCGCCCCTGCCCTCGACGCGGAATTACTGGCTGCTGCCTTGCGCGACGCTTCGGCGCTGCTGGACGTCCCGGTGCAGGGGACGGACGTCGTCGGTTGGGATGTTGTCAGGTGGCAAGGGGCCCTGCCGTTCGCGGCCGTGGGACACAAAGCCCGGGTGGCCGAGGTAAGGAAGCTCTGCGCGGCAGAGGCCGGCCTCGGCATTGTGGGCGGATGGGTGGCCGGCAACGGACTCGCCGCCGTGGTGGCCGATACCCGAAAAGAAATTCGAAGCCTGCTCAGCTGACCATCGCTCCTGTTCAGTGGAATATGGGCCTGGAAAGGACCACTCCGGGGTGCAGTTTCCGGTTTTCAATCCACCCCCTCATGTGGCTAGGGTCGATAACTATGGTTATTTACAGGTCCGAATCTTCCCTTTCCCGGACCAGTATCCATGGGGGACTCCGGCGTGGCGCTGCAGCGGCTGCCGTCGGAGCGGTACTGGTCCTGTCCGCCGGCGTTCCGGCATCCCAGGCGGCTGACGGCAGCGCCGAACCCACAGAGTCCGCCGCGGTTGCTGCCGACTCGGACCTCGCCGGGGTCGATGGCCTGCTGAGCGGCCTCTTGGGCGGTTCCGGTGGACGTTCCACAGCCTCACCCGAACCGACTCCCGCCCCCTCAGGATCTTCCACTCCGACGGTCACACCGTCTCCGGCCCCCACGTCCACGGCCCCCACGTCAACCGCGCCGACGTCAACTGCGCCGACGTCGTCCGCTCCGTCGACATCTGCCAGCCCAGCGCCGCAGGGCACCACTCCGCAGGGCACGGCTCCCCAAGGTGCCGTCCCGCCGTCGAGCGCTCCGGCGCCGCTCAGCACGTCCCCGGATGCCGCAGGTTCAGCGGCAGGCACGCAGCCGAACGGCCAGCCCGGTGCCCCCGCCGACGTGACGCAGGATGCCGGACAGGAAGCCGATCCTGCTGTTGACCAGCCCACGGACACCCACAGCACCAACGCCACGCCTGTTTCGGGACCGGGGCGCCACGGAAACGCGCCTGCCAGCCGGGACAACATGGCGTCCGCCACGGCAGCAGCCGCGGCCGCCGAACCCGCGAAGGTCTGGCTTGGTGTGGGACTGGTGGGGTCCGCCGGAGCCGCTGGCCTCCTTTTTGCCCGGATCCGCCAGATCTGACCTTAGTGCCGGTTTGGCTCACAACCCATGCTTCGCCGAACGTGTGACATTGAGCACTTCTACGTCTTGTAGAAGTCGCTGGTTTCGACTTGGCGGTAGGGAAGGGGCAAACTGGTAACCATGAGCCACACTTCTGCCGAATCTGTCACTAAAACCGAAGAATCAGCCGAGCAGTTCTTCACTCTCTGGACTGTTTTCAAGCGGTCCGAGGAACTGGTGCGCAGCGCTGATGCTGCCGCCGATTTCGATGCCCTGTTGGTCCGCCTGGCCGAGGCCGGCGTCACGCACCGCGGCAGCTACGACGTCTCCGCGATGCGCGCCGACGCCGACGTCATGGTGTGGCTCCACGGCCCGAAGCCCGAAGCGCTGCAGCAGGCCATCCGCGACATCCGCCGCAGCACGCTTTTCGCCGGAACCGAGATTGTCTGGTCCGCCATGGGCGTGCACCGGGAAGCCGAGTTCGCCAAGAACCACACCCCCGCTTACTCACGCGGTGTGGCCCCGGCCGAATGGCTCTGCGTCTACCCGTTCGTGCGCTCCTATGAGTGGTACATCCTGCCCGAGGAAGAACGCGGCAAGATGCTGCGCGACCACGGCATGCTGGGCCGGGAGTTCCCGCAGGTCATCTCTAACACGGTATCCTCCTTCGCCCTGGGCGACTGGGAATGGATCCTGGGACTGGAAGCCCCCGAACTGGTGGACCTCGTGGACCTCATGCGCCGCCTCCGCGCCACCGAAGCACGCAACCACGTACGGGAGGAAATCCCGTTCTACACCGGCCGCCGCATCACCGCAGCCGAGGTCGCTGAGGTCCTCGCATGACCCAGCCCGATCCTGCGGCGGGCGCCGTGCTCACCGGAATCAACCAGGTCACCGAAGCCGGCCGGATGGCGCCCAAAAACTATGACGGCGTCCTGCTGGCCGCCTTTGGCGGGCCCGAGGGCCAGGATGACGTTATCCCGTTCCTGCGCAATGTCACCCGCGGCCGCGGCATCCCGGACGAGCGGCTCGAAGAGGTTTCCCACCACTACCGGGCCAACGGCGGCGTCAGCCCCATCAACCAGCAGAACCGCGAGCTCAAGGCAGCCCTGGAAGCGGAGCTCAGCGCCCGCGGCATTGAGCTTCCCGTGCTGTGGGGCAACCGCAACTGGGACCCCTACATTCCGCAGACCCTGCAGGACGCGTACGACGCCGGCCACCGGAAACTGTTGATGGTCACCACGAGTGCCTACTCCTGTTACTCCAGCTGCCGCCAGTACCGCGAGGACATCGGCATCGCCCTGACGGAGACAGGACTGGACGGCCGGCTTGAGGTGGACAAGGTCCGCCAGTACTTCGACCACCCCGGCTTTGTGGAGCCCTTCATTGAAGGCACCGCAGCCGGGCTGGCGGATGTGCGGGCGCAGCTTGCGGCCGCCGGAACACCGGATGCCCCCGTGCACATCCTTTTTGCCACCCACTCCATCCCCACCCGGGATGCCGAGGCCGCCGGACGGTCCGCGGACGAACCGCGCGAGTTCGACGAAGGTTCCGCCTACGTGGCCCAGCACCTGGCCACCGGCGCCGCAGTCATCAGCCGCGTGCAGGCCGAGTCAGGCCTGACCGCACCCTGGTCGCTCGTCTACCAGTCCCGCTCGGGCGCGCCGCACGTGCCCTGGCTGGAACCGGACATCAACGATGCCATTGCCGACCTGGCTGGCGAGGGCATCAAAGGCATCGTCATCGTCCCGCTGGGCTTCGTCAGCGACCACATGGAAGTTGTCTGGGACCTGGACACCGAAGCCCTGGAAACCTGCCGCAACCTCGGCCTGGCTGCCACGCGTGTCCCTACCCCGGGCACCCACCGGAAGTTTGTGAACGGCCTGGTGGACCTCATCTCCGAACGGACGCTCGCCAACAACATCAGTGACCGGCCCGCCGTGACGGGACTGGGCCCCTGGTACGACGTCTGCCGGCCGGGATGCTGCGCGAACTTCCGCGGCGAAAAGCCCACCATCGCCGGAGCCGACACCACGGTCGGCACCGGACACGACGCATACCCGGCCGCACCTGCGGGCGCTCCCGGGAGAGAAGGAACCCCGTGACCGTACGGATCGGAACCAGGGCCAGCAAGCTCGCCCTGACCCAGACCCAGCAGACGGCGGACCAGCTGGCCGCCGTCGGAGGCTTCCCCGTGGAGCTGGTGCACATCACCACCGAGGGCGACGTCAGGACAGGGTCCCTGTCCCAGATGGGCGGCACCGGGGTGTTTGTCGCCGCCCTGCGCGATGCCCTCCTGCAGGACACCTGCGATGTCGCTGTGCACTCGCTCAAGGACCTTCCCACGGGCGCCGCGCCGGGCCTCACCATCGCCGCAACGCCCAAGCGTGCGGACGTGCGGGACGTCCTGTGCGCCCGCGACGGCCTAAAGCTGGCTGATCTGCCGCAGGGCGCCAAGGTGGGCACCGGCTCTCCGCGCCGAGCTGCCCAGTTGCGTGCCGCCCGCCCTGACCTGGAAGTGCAGGACATCCGCGGCAATGTGGATACCCGCCTGGGCCGCGTGCCCGGCCTGCCCGGAAACGCCGCCGGCGCGCCGGGTGACCTGGACGCCGTCGTATTGGCCGCCGCAGGCCTGGAACGCATCGGCCGCCTGGACGCCGTCAGCGAATTTTTCGAGATGGACGTGATGCTGCCGGCGCCCGGACAGGGTTCGCTGGCCATCGAATGCCGGACGGCTGACGCCCCGCGCAAGGCAGGTTCCGCCGAGGGGTCGCAGGGCGTTTTGGCGCAGGCCCTGGCCGCGCTCAACGATGAGGACACCCGCCTCGCCGTGACCGCCGAGCGTGCCGTGCTGGCCCGCCTCGAGGCCGGCTGCGCCGCCCCCGTGGGTGCCTTCGCGTACCGCAAGGGCAGCATGCTGTACCTCGAGGCGGCGGTGTGCGCCGTGGACGGCACCAAGACTGTGCGCGAAAAGAAGGCAACCGACGGTCTCACCGAGGTTGGTGCCACGCTGCTCGGCATCGAGGTGGCCGAGCTCCTGCTGGCTGCCGGCGCCGCGGAGATCGCGGACCTTGCCGCCTCCTGATGACCTGGCGGGCGCTCTGGGTGGCCGGCGCGTCCTGATCACCCGGAGCGCCGACCGTGCCGGGCCGCTGGCCGCGCTGCTCGGCGGCCTGGGGGCCGAACCGTTGCTCTTGCCGCTCATCGACTTTGAACGGGCCGCGGACCAGCCGGCCCTCGATGCCGCGCTGGATGATCTGGTGGCCGGGGGCTTCGACTGGCTGGTGGTCAGCAGCATCACCACGGTGCGTGTGCTCGTGGAAAAGGCCATTGAGCGCGGCACCACGCCGGCCGCACTGGTGCCGGCGGGAACGCGGGTGGCCACCATCGGACCGTCCTCCCGGCGGATCCTCGAGGCCGCGGGCATTCCTGTTGCGCTGGCCCCGGTGGATATCCAGTCCGCCGAAGGGCTCGTGGAACTGTGGACCGCCGCGCCGGCGCGCGTGCTGCTGCCACAGGCCGACATCGCGGCCCCTGAACTGCGCGATGGCCTGGCAGCCAAGGGCGCCGACGTCACCGCAGTTGTGGCCTACCACACCGTGGACTACCCGGCCCGGCAAGAACTCCGCCTGGAGGCGGAACTGCCGTCCGCCGTCGGAATCTCCCACGCTGTCGCTCCCCGTGAGCTCAGCCAGTCGCAGACCCGCAGGGAGCTCGACGCCGGGACGCTCGACGCCGTCGTGGCCGCGTCGCCAAGCGCCGCGCGGCGCATTGCAGCGACCCTCCTGCCGCTGGGCCGCTGCCGTTTCATCGCCATCGGACGCCCGACGGCGGCGGAAGCTGCCGCCCTCGGCATCCCGGTGGCCGCCACCGCCCAAGTCCCCACCCCGGACGGCATAGTGGCCGCGCTGGGCACCGTATTTGCCAACGAAGGGAACACCCGATGAGCTTTCCGAACCACCGTCCGCGCCGCCTCCGCACCACACCCGCCATGCGCCGGCTCACCGCCGAATACCGCCTGGCTCCGGCGGACCTGATCCTGCCGGCGTTCATCCGCGAAGGCCTCAGCGAACCGTCGCCCATCACCTCCATGCCCGGCGTCGTCCAGCACACCACCGATTCGCTCAAGCGCGCCGCAGCGGAAGCCGTGGAACTGGGCGTCGGCGGCATTATGCTCTTTGGCGTGCCCGCCGTGCGCGATGCCCGCGGCACCGCCTCCCTGGACCCGGACGGCGTGCTCAACAAGGCCATCCGCGACGTCCGCGCCGAGGTGGGCGACGACCTGGTCATCATGGGCGATGTCTGCCTGGACGAATTCACCGACCACGGCCACTGCGGCGTCCTGGATGCCGACGGCTACGTGGACAACGACGCCACGCTCGAGATCTATGGCCAGATGGCAGTGGCCCAGGCTGACGCCGGCGCCCATGTGCTGGGGCCCTCCGGCATGATGGATGGCCAGATCGGGGTTATCCGCCAGGCCCTTGAGGAATCCGGCCACAAAAACACCGTCATCCTGGCCTACGCGGCCAAGTACGCCTCCGCCTTCTACGGTCCCTTCCGGGAGGCCGTGGATTCGCAGCTCAAGGGCGACCGCCGCACCTACCAGATGGACGCCGCCAACCGCCGCGAAGCCCTCCTTGAAGTGGAGCTGGATCTTGAGGAAGGCGCAGACATGGTGATGGTGAAGCCGGCCATGAGCTACCTGGATATCCTGGCCGACGTCGCCGCCATGAGTCCCGTGCCCGTCTCGGCCTACCAGATCTCGGGGGAATACGCGATGATCGAGGCCGCCGCCGCCAATGGCTGGATCGACCGGCGGGGTGCCATCACGGAATCCATCCTCGGCATCAAGCGGGCCGGCGCCAACACCGTGCTGACTTACTGGGCCTCCGAAGTAGCGGGCTGGCTCAAGGAATCCTGACGCGGCAGGGAATGTTTCCGGATGCTCCGTGGTTTGTATGCGTATGCATGAAAACAGCGAGCCTTCCGTAACCACTCCGTCCACCCCGGGCAACCCCACTGCCCCCGTCCCCGCGGACACCATCCTGTTGGGCGTCAGTACCTTCGGCGACGTCGATCTGGCTGCCGACGGCGCACCCAAGCACCACGCCGAGGTGCTGCGCCAGGTGGTGGAACAGGCCAAGGTGGCCGACGCCGTCGGACTGCACTCCTTCGGCGTGGGGGAGCACCACCGCAGGGACTTCGCCGTCAGTGCGCCCGACGTGGTGCTCGCGGCCATCGCCACGGCCACGGAAAACATCCGGCTCGGCAGTGCTGTCACGGTCCTGAGCTCGGACGATCCCATCCGCGTCTTCCAGCGCTTCGCCACCCTCGACGCCGTCTCCAACGGCCGCGCCGAAGTGATCCTGGGCAGGGGTTCGTTCACCGAGTCCTTCCCGCTCTTCGGCTACGACCTCAGCGACTACGACGCGCTGTTCGAGGAGAAGCTGGAGATCTACGACCGGGTACGGTCCCAGAACCCGGTGAACTGGGACGGCCGGACCCGGGCGTCGCTTCGGGGCCAGATGGTCTATCCGCACGTGGAAGGCCGCCTGCTTCCCACCTGGATCGGAGTGGGCGGCTCACCCCAATCCGTCGTCCGCACGGCCACCTACGGGTACCCCATGGTCCTGGCGATCATCGGCGGCGAGCCCGAGCGCTTCCGCCCCTATGCCGATCTGTACCGGCGCACGCTGGCCGAAGCCGGTAAGGAACCGCAGGCACTCTCCGTGCACTCTCCCGGCTACGTGGCCGAGACCGATGAGCAGGCCCTGGAGCAGTACTACCCGCACTGGCTCGCCGTCCGCAACAAGATCGGCGCGGAGCGCGGCTGGGGACCGGCCGGGCGCGGCGAGTTCGAAGCCGCGGCGGACGAGGACGGCGCCCTGTTCGTTGGTTCCCCGGAGACCGTGGCGAAGAAGATCGCCCGGCTCAAGGGCACCCTGGGGGCGGACCGCTTCGAGATGAAGTACAGCAGCGGCACGCTGCCCCACGAGCAGATGATGCGCTCCATCGAGCTGTTCGGTTCCAAGGTGGCGCCCCGCGTTGCAGACATGCTTGCAGAGGTGCGCTCGGACCGCTGAGCCAGGCGGCCACTTGATCCGGCAGCTACTGTATCCGGCGCCCGCACCATGGGTGGCGCCGGATGCCACCGCACGTGATGGAAGAATAGGGGGCATGACTCGTTCCGAAGACCTCTTCGCCCGTGCCCAGACCCTGATGCCCGGCGGCGTCAACTCACCCGTCCGTGCCTTCGGCTCGGTGGGCGGAACCCCACGGTTCATGGTGTCGGCCCAGGGCCCATACCTGACCGATGCCGACGGCAAAGAGTACGTCGACCTGGTCTGCTCCTGGGGCCCGGCCCTTCTGGGGCACGCCCACCCGGCCGTCCTGGAGGCGGTCCACGCGGCTGTGGACCGCGGCCTCTCCTTCGGCGCGTCCACCCCGGACGAGGCCAACCTGGCAGCCATCGTCCAGGAGCGCGTGCCGGCCGCCGAACGCGTCCGGATGGTCTCCACCGGCACCGAGGCCACCATGACGGCCGTCCGGCTGGCCCGCGGCTTCACCGGCCGGAACCTCATCATCAAGTTCGCCGGCTGCTACCACGGCCACCTCGACGGGCTGCTTGCCGCCGCAGGATCGGGTGTTGCCACGCTGGCGCTGCCGGGCTCGGCCGGCGTCACCGCAGCCACTGCCGCCGAAACGCTGGTCCTTCCCTACAACGACCTCGCTGCCGTCGAAGCCGCCTTTGCTGCGCACGGGCCGAACATCGCAGCCGTCATCACCGAAGCCGCCCCGGCCAACATGGGCGTGGTGACTCCGGGGGAGGGCTTCAACCTGGGGCTGTCCCGCATCACCCGCGAGCACGGCGCCCTGCTGATCCTGGACGAAGTGCTCACAGGCTTCCGCACCGGCTACTCCGGCTACTGGGGGCTCACCGGCGGTGCTGCTGACGCGACGGAGCCGTGGACCCCCGACCTGCTCACGTTCGGCAAGGTCATCGGCGGCGGAATGCCGACGGCGGCCCTCGGCGGGCGTGCGGACGTTATGGACTACCTCGCGCCACTCGGCCCGGTGTACCAGGCCGGGACACTCTCCGGGAACCCCGTGGCCATGGCAGCCGGCGTAGCCACGCTGACGCACGCCACCCGCGACGTGTACTCCTTTATTGACGCCCGCTCGCTGGAGCTCTCCTCGGCGCTGTCCGCTGCCCTGGACAGTGAAGGGGTGGACCACTCCGTCCAGTTCGCCGGAAACCTCTTCTCCGTGGCATTTGGCACGTCCGCCAACGGCGTCCACAACTACGCTGACGCCCAGGCCCAGGAAACCTTCCGGTACGCGCCGTTCTTCCACTCCATGCTGGAATCCGGCGTTTACCTGCCGCCGTCGGTCTTCGAGGCCTGGTTCCTGTCGGCCGCCCACGACGACATCGCGATGAACCGGATCTTTGACGCCCTCCCGGCCGCCGCGAAGGCTGCAGCTGCCGCGACAGCCTAGCGCCGCCGTCGGCCGTTGACGGGCGCCCGCAACGGCTGAAGCAAGAAAATCCCCGCCTCCCGGACAAATCCCCGCACCATGCGTGTGGGAAAAGTCCGGGAGACGGGGATTTTCTTTTGGTGCGCCTACAGCACGTCCGAAAGGAAGCCCTTCAGGCGGTCCGTTGCGGGCGCCGTGAAGATCTGCTCCGGCGGACCCGATTCGACCACCACACCGGCGTCCATAAACGTAACGGTGTCTGAGACGTTGCGGGAGAAGCCCATTTCGTGGGTCACCACCACCATGGTCATGCCGCCCTTGGCGAGGTCGGTCATCAGCGCCAGGACGCCCTTCACGAGCTCCGGGTCCAGCGCGGAGGTGGCCTCGTCAAAGAACATC
The DNA here is from genome assembly GCF_006517235.1 of Pseudarthrobacter sp. NIBRBAC000502772. NCBI lineage: Bacteria > Bacillati > Actinomycetota > Actinomycetes > Micrococcales > Micrococcaceae > Pseudarthrobacter > Pseudarthrobacter sp. NIBRBAC000502772. Next base: position 3,682,255 of record NZ_CP041188.1, on the reverse strand, counting down.
ACCTCAGGCTTCATGGCCAACGCACGGGCGATTGCAACGCGCTGCTGCTGGCCGCCGGAGAGGTTGGCCGGGCGGGCGTCAGCTTTGTGCTTGAGGCCCACCAGGTCCAGCTGCTCAAGGGCCTCGGCGGTCGCCTGGTCCTTGGAGAGCTTCCGGAGCTTGCGCAGCGCAAGCGAGACGTTGTCCAGCACGGTCTTGTGCGGGAACAGGTTGAACTGCTGGAACACCATGCCGATCCGCTGGCGCAGCTCGTCCGGGTTGTCTTTCAGCACGGACCGGCCATCCAGCAGGATGTCGCCCTGGTCCGGTTCGATCAGCCGGTTCATGACCCGCAGGAGCGTCGACTTGCCGGAACCGGACGGACCAATGACCGAAGCCGTGGTGCCCTTCTCCACGTGGAGGTCGATGCCGCGCAGCACATGGTTGTGCCCGAACGAAAGGTGCAGGTTCTTGCCGGTCAGGGTGCCGGAAGTAAATTCCGTCATGCCTGTGCCCCCTTGCCGATAGGTGCCGCCAGCTCGTCCGGTTCCTTCTTCTCCGGCCGGCCGGTACGGAGCCGGTTGTCGATGAAGTTCACGAAGTGGGTCAGCGGAACAGTCAGGATCAGATACAGAACGCCGGCAGCCACGAGCGGCGAAAGATTCCCCGTGTTGGCCATCGCATCGTTACCGATCCGGAAAATCTCGCGGTCGGAGGCAGCCAGGCCCAGCACGAATACCAGGGAGGAATCCTTCAGCAGCGAGATGAACTGGTTCACCAAGGCAGGCAGCACGCGGCGGATGCCCTGTGGCACCACCACCAGGCGCATGGACTTGCCGTAGCTGAACCCCAAAGCGCGCGAGGCCTCCAGCTGGCCCTTCTCCACGCTCTGGATACCGGAACGGAAGATCTCGCCGATGTAGGCGCCGGCGATCAACGTCAGAGCCAGGATCCCGAGCGGATAGGGGTTCCGGTTACCGGTGAGTTCCCGAGCGATGGGGCTGAGCCCGATACCGATCACCAGGATGACCAAAATGGCGGGCAGGCCGCGGAACAGGTCGGTGTAGATCCGAGCTGCCCAGCGGGCCACGGGATTCCGGGAAATGCCCATCAGCGCGAGCAGTAGCCCCAACAAGGAGCCGAGGACGCCCGAGGCCAAGGCCAGGATCAGGGTGTTGGGCAAGCCCACCGTGAGAAGGGAAGGAACGACTTTCGCCATTTCCTCCCAGTTGAGGAACGTTTCACCCAGCTGGTCCAGGAGATCCATAAGCGGTTAAGCCCAGATCAGCTCTGGGGAGCCGGAGCAGCTTTGCTTCCCGGCTTCCAGTCGGCGGGGGTCTCGCGGTCCGGATACCATTCCTTGGTCAGCTTGGACCAGGTGCCGTCAGCAATTACGGCATCAAGGCCGGAGTTCAAAGCGTCGATCAGGGCCTTGTTGTCCTTGTTCACGGCGTAAGCAGTGAAGTTCTGGGTGTTCACAACAGACTCGGCGATGACAGTTCCGTCGCCGTCCTTCACCTGGCCGGTGGCCTGCTGCGAGGGTGCCACCCAGGCATCGATCTGGCCGTTGCGCACGTTGGCGTACACGGTGGCGTAGTCCGGGAAACGGACCGGCTCGAGCTTCAGGGTGTTGGTGACGTAGTCGTCCTGGACAGTGCCCTGGACAACGCCGATGCGGACATTGGCATCCAGGTCTGCGAAGCCCTTGACGTCGCTGTCGGTCTTGGCAACGACAGCCATAAAGCCGAAGTCGTAGCCGTTGGTGAAGCCCACGTTGGCGCGGCGGGCGTCTGTTGTGGAGATCGAGGACGATCCCACATCGAACTGCTTGGTCTGTACCTGGGAGAGCAGCGCCGAGAAGTCGGTGGCTACGAACTCGACCTCGAGGCCAAGCTTGCCGGCAACGGCGCGCAGGAGCTCGTTGTCGTAGCCGGTGAACTTGCCGGCGGGGTCGATGAAGATATTCGGCGGGGCGTCGGAGAGCGTGCCAACTTCCAGCTTGCCGTCGGTGTTGAGGCCCAGCTTGGTCTTGTCGATCTGGTCCAACGGCGTGACGTCGGCGGTGGTGTACTTGTCCAGCGTCTGCTGGTCACTGCCGGCGAGGGCATCGGTGGGCGTGCCGCTCGGCTGGGCAGTCCCGCTACCGCAGGCGGCCAGCGAGACTGCCAGCGCAACCGCGACCGGAACACTGGTCAGCCACTTCATGGCTTTGGTCTTCATGAGAAAGTCACTTTCATCAGGGTCTTAAGATCAACCGGGCCGAAGGATGCGCGTCAGGCGCCTGGAGCCTTGCTCCCAAATGCCGGCCGGCCGGGGCGGGATTACCGCTGAACTTAATCATCTCATTTCCGGCTTTCAGCGCCTTCGGGCGAATAAGACCTTGCTTCAATGCGCCTCCTGCCGAATTAGCGGCTGAAGTTGACTCTTCCTGAACATCTGATGAATGAAAGCTTCCCGCGCGGCCGAATCTGCGGGTTCCCGCAGTCGCAGTCAGCGGTTCCTGGCTAAATGTGAGTTAGCTCTCAACTAGAAGTCGCCGCTGGCGTCTTCCGGAGGTAGGACAGGCCATTCGCCTTCGATCACGGCGGCGGGCTTGGTCTTGCGCAGATAGTTCTGGAAGTCTGCCGCTTGGCTGACAGCCCAGTCCTTTTGCAGTTCGTGAAGCTGGCTGGCCGGCATCTTGAGCTTGGGGAACTTGATTGCCATGGCATCCAGCATCCGGAGTGTGGCCAAAGCATCCGCGGCCGACGTATGGGCGTTGTCCAACGTGATGCCGTATTCCTCACACAGGGCCGTCAACGTGCGCTTACCCTTGCGGTAGCGGTCCACCTGTTTGTTCATGATGAACGGGTCCAGGACGGGGAACCGGCTCAACTGCCGGACGCCGTAGCGGGCGGATTCAGCGGCCAGGACGGTGAAGTCGTAGCTGGCATTGAAGGCAATGACCGGAATGCCGGCGTCGAACAGGTCCTGCAGGACCGTTGCGAGCTCCCCGGTGACTTCATGGGCCGGCCGTCCCTCACGCCGGGCCTGCTCCGTGGTGATGCCGTGGATATCGCTGGCCTCGGTAGGGATTTCGACACCGGGATCGGCCAGCCATTCGTGTTCGGTGATGACGTCCCCCTTGTGGTCCACCACGGTGACCGACGCCGTGACGATCCGCGCGGCACGCGAATTCCGTCCGGTGGTTTCGAGATCGAAGGCTGCGCGGGGGAGGGTGTTCCAGGAGGTCATGCTTCAACGCTACCGGCCAGCACCGACAGGATCTGCCAACGCCACTGCCGGTAACCTTGAGGTATGCGGACTGAGTACATTGAGGCGGTGCTCGCGCTGGTCGAGCTGGTTCCACCCGGCACCGCACTGGCCTACGGTGATGTGGCCGAGCTGCTGGGGTCCGGCGGTCCGCGGCAGGTGGGCCACGCCATGAGCCACTACGGCAGCCAGGTCGCGTGGTGGCGCATCCTCAAAGCGAACGGCCATGGTCCGGAAGGCCACGAGGCCGAAGCCCTCCGCCACTACCTGCAGGAGGGGACGCCCCTGCTCGGCAACCACGATGCTTTCCGGCGCACCGGCGAAGGCAAATGGCGGGTGGACCTGATGGCAGCACGCTGGGCCCCCGGCGAGGATGACTTCGACCGGATCGACGCCATTGCGGAGCAGCTGGAGCGGCGGCTGCATAGATTGTCGGTGGCTGATGATGAAATGTCTGTGTGACCGTAACAATCCCCGCTGCTGACCCCGCCGAGTCCACACGCACCTCAGCCAGGCCCGCGTCCGCGGCCGGACGATCCGGCGAAACGGGCCTGCGCCTCCTTCCGCCGCGGCAGCTGCACGCCGACGTGCCGGGGCTGTCCGCGGACCAGCGCGACGCCGTCGACGTGCCCCACGGCTCAGGGCCCGTCCTGGTTCCCGGCGCACCGGGAACCGGAAAATCAACGGTCCTGATCGAAGCCGCCGTCCGCAGGGCCCTGCAGGACGGTGTGGACCCGGAGCGGATCCTTATCCTGGCACCCGGACGCCTCGCCGCCGACTCACTCCGCGACCGCTTCACCGCACGGCTGGACAGGAGCCTGAGCACCACACCGGCCCGGACCTGGGCAGCCTATGCGTTTGACCTGATCCGCCGGGCCAAGGCTGAGGGAATCCTTCCGCTTCCGCGCGCGCCGCGCCTCCTGTCAGGCCCGGAACAGGACCTCATCATCCGCGAACTCCTGGACGGCCACCGGATGCCAGGCCTGGAACTTCCGTGGCCCGCGGACCTGGAAGCGGCACTGGAGACGCGGGGTTTCCGGCACGAGGTACGCCAACTCTTCGACCGGATCATCGAATCCGGCCGGACCGCCGGCGACCTGGAGGAGCTGGGCCACCAGTGCGGCCGGCCCGACTGGATCGCCGCGGCGGCTCTGTACGCCGAGTACCGGGACGTCCTGGACCTGCGCATGCCCGAGGCCTTCGACCCCGCCGGCATCATCACCACGGCACGGCAGATCTTCCAGGATGAGCCTCACTTCCTGGCCGCAGAACGGGACCGCCTCCAGCTGGTGCTGGTGGACGATGTGCAGGAGGCGAACCCTGCCGTGTTCGAACTGCTCGCCGATATCGCCGCCGGTAAGGACTGCTATGTCGCCTACTCCCCAGACACCGTTGTGCAGGGCTTCCGCGGGGCCAGACCCGACCTCGTTGCGGAGCTGCCGCGCCTGCTTTCTGCGAAAGCCGGCGTCATCGAGCGGCCGCTGTGGCACACCCATCGGCACGCCCCCGCCATCGCGGCGGCCTGGCTCGGCGTCGCGGGCAGGATCTCGCAGCGTGCGGGCGGCCAGCTTGCCAGGCGGCTCGAGCAGCCCGAACCCCTGGCCGGAACCGCGCACGGGCCCAACGCCGTCGTCGAACCCCAAAATCAGCCCGCCGGCACGGTGGAAGCACACCTGGTGCCGTCCCCGGTCCACGAACTCCGGTACGTTGCCCAGCGCATCCTGGACCAGCACGTCAACCATGGCCGCGACCTGGCAGAGATCGCCGTGATTGTACGTAACGGCGGACAGCTCAGTGAGCTGCAGCGCTACCTCACGGGCCAGGGGATCCCGGTGCGCGTTCCGGTAGCCGAGTCCGCGGTCCGAGATGAAGTGGCCGTACGCCCGCTGTTGGACGCCTACGCCATTGCGCTGGATCCTGAACTGCTGACTCCGGAAGCCGCCGTCGCCCTGCTGACGTCGCGCATCGGGGGCGCTACGTCCATTGAACTACGCCGGCTACGCCAGTCGCTCAGGCGGGAAGAGCTGCAGGGCGGCGGCGGACGGACCAGCGACGCCCTGCTGGTTGAAGCATTATCGGAACCCGGTGCCCTGGGGACGCTGGGCCTGGAAGGCCGTTCCGCGCGGCGGACCGCACGCATGATCCAGGCAGGGCGGAGCGCCGCCGCCGAGCCCGGCGCCAATGCCGAGACCGTGCTCTGGGCCCTGTGGCATTCCACCGGACTGGCCAATGCGTGGACCGAATCCGCCCTCATCGGCGGTTCCCACGGAGCCCGCGCCGACCGGGACCTTGATGCCATGATGGCGCTCTTCCATACAGCCGAGCGCTACGTGGACCAGATGCCGGGCGCCGGGCCGGAGCAGTTCCTTGAGTACCTCCTGAACCAGGAGCTGCCGATGGATACCCTGGCCGCGCGGGCCCAGGTGGACGACGCCGTCGAGCTGATGACCCCGGCCAGTGCTGCCGGGCGGCAATGGCCGGTGGTCATTGTGGCGGGGCTGCAGGAAGGCGTCTGGCCCAATACCCGGCTCCGCGGTGAGCTGCTGGGCAGCAGCCTCTACGCTGACGCCGTCGAGCATGGGGTCAGCTATGCATTACAGCTGGACCCGCTGAGCCGGCTGCGGGAAATCCGCTACGACGAACTCCGAAGCTTCTCCACGGCCGTTTCCAGGGCCTGCGAGATGCTGATCTGCACCGCTGTTTCGTCTGAGGACGACCAGCCGTCGTCCTTCCTCGACTATGTGGCGCCGCTTGAGCCGGGAGCCGAGGGCAGGGGGTTCACGCCGGTGGAACGGCCCATGACGCTGCGTGCCCTGGTGGCCGAGCTGCGGCAATACGCGCAGCTGGATGGAAAGTATGAGCCCGAAGCTGCCGAGGCCGCCAGGGTCCTGGCCGGACTTGCCGCCGCGGAACCGGCGGTCCCGGGAGCGCATCCGGACAGCTGGTGGGGTTTGCCCCCTTTGACGACATCTGAACCGGTTGTCCCGCCCGGAGGGACCGTTTACGTCTCGCCCTCGAAGGTGGAATCCGTGCAGAAATCACCGCTCGACTGGTTTGTGCAGGCGGCCGGCGGAGAAGCCGCCACCGACTTCGCCCGGAGCCTGGGCACCCTGGTACACGCCATCGCGCAGGACCTGCCGGAAGCCTCCGGGGGCGAGTACGTCGCCGAACTCATCCGCCGGTGGCCAACCCTGGGGATGAAGGACAACTGGGAAGGCAAACTGGACTTCCAGCGTGCCGAAACAATGGTGCGCAAGCTCGCCCAGTACGTCCTGGTGATGCGGAGCGAGGGCCGGAGCCTGCTGGGCGTCGAGCAGGACTTTGAGGTCCGGCTGCCCGATGTTCCGCCGGCGGCGACGGATTCGGGCGATGGCCAGTCCGTCGGAGATTTGGCCGGCGGGACCGACCTTCCCCGCGCCGCCGTGCTCCGCGGCCAGGTTGACCGGCTGGAGATCGACGCCGAAGGAAGGCTGGTCATTGTGGACCTCAAGACGGGCAAAAGGCAGCCTGGCAAGACCGAGCTGTCCCGCCATCCCCAGCTGGGGGCCTACCAAGCGGCGGTCCTGGCCGGCGGTTTCACGGAGGTACACGGACTGCCCGGCGCAGCAGAATTCAGCGCAGCAGAACCCGGTGCACCAGTGCCGGACTCACCAGCGCCGGGCTCACTCGTGCCGGGCGGCGCCGTGCTGGCGCAGCTCGGAACAACTACCAAGAGTCCCGGCGTCCAGCAACAGGAACCCTTGGAGGCCCAGGATAACTGGGCCCTGGACATGGTCACCGATGCTGCTGCGGTAATGTCCGGCAGCACCTTCGAAGCCAGGCATGACCCGGCAAAGAGCAGCCATGGGGGGCACGGCTGCAGGCTCCCTGAAGTTTGTCCGCTCTGTGTCCGCGGAAAGCAGGTCACCGAATGAGCCAGCCCCAGGTTCCAGAGCCCCTGTTCAGCCCGGAGCAGCTGTCCATGCTGTTGGGTGAAAGGAACACGCCGACCCCCGAACAGTCGGCCATCATCTCCTCACCGCTGGCTCCCCGGCTGGTGATCGCGGGGGCGGGTTCCGGCAAGACGGCCACCATGGCCGACCGCGTCGTCTGGCTCGTTGCCAACGGCTGGGTCAGGCCTGAGGAAGTCCTGGGCGTAACTTTCACCAGGAAGGCAGCAGGCGAGCTGGCCACGCGGATCCGGGCCAAGCTGGCGGCACTGCAGCGCGTCGCAGCCCAGGACACACGGCACGAAGTGTTCCCCGAGGGGCTGCTCAGCAGCGACGCCCTGGAGCCCAAGGTGTCCACCTACCACTCATTTGCCAGCGGCATTGTTTCCGACTACGGGCTGAGGCTGGGCGTGGAACGCGACGTTGTGCTGCTCGGCGGAGCCCAAGCCTGGCAGCTCGCCAGCGAAGTAGTGGAAGCGTTCGACGGCGAGTACAGCCACTTCAAGGCAGCCAAGTCCACACTGGTCAAGGCAGTCATCCAGCTCGCGGGGGAGTGCGCAGAGCACCTGCAGGAACCGGCCGACGTCGAGGCCTGGCTTCTGGCGCGACTCGCTGAGTTTGAAGAACGTCCCTACGTGGCCGGGGCGAACAAGAACGCACCCCAGGCAGCCGGTGAACTGGCCGCGATGCTGCGCACCAGGGCAAGCGTGGCTGACATGGTGGGCCGCTACGCCGCCGCCAAGAAGTCACGGGGGGCCTTGGACTTCGGCGACCTGGTGGCACTTGCGGCCCGTGTGGCCACGGAAATCCCCCTTGCTGCGGACATGGAACGCCAGCGCTACAAAGTGGTGCTCCTCGACGAGTTCCAGGACACGTCGTATGCCCAGTTGGTCCTGTTTTCGCGGCTTTTCGGCGACGGCCACGCGGTCACCGCCGTGGGGGACCCCAACCAGTCGATATACGGCTTCCGGGGTGCTTCGGCAGGTCAGCTCTTCCACTTTGTCCGTGAATTCCCTGTCCGCGTGGACGGGGACGACGGGCCGGGACGCTTCACGCTGGCCCCTACGTCGTACCTCACAACGGCGTGGCGCAACGGCCGGGCCATCCTGTCCGCCGCCAACATCATGTCAGAGGCCTTAGGGCGCGCCGAGGCACAGAAGGCCCCTGCCGGCAGCGCCGCTGTGGGCGCGGCCGCGGAAAGCATCACCGAAGCGGGCACCGCCGCGGACGGCACTATCCCGGTGGGCACGGCTACGGCTACGGCGGCGGCGAATGTGCCGCCGCTACAGCCCAGTCCCTTCGCGGTGGAGGGACGGGTGGTACTGGGCCGCTTCGGCACAGACCTCGACGAAGCCGCCGCCCTTGCCGGGGACGTCATAAAGTACCGGGTCACGGACTTTGAACGTGAGGCCGACGGCACACCGGTGCCGCCGGCACTGGCTGTCCTGTGCCGGCGGCGCGCCCAGATGGAAACCATCCGGCGGGAGTTCGAGGCGCGGGGATAGCCTACGAAATCGTGGGGCTCGGCGGACTGCTCGACACTCCCGAAATCGTTGATCTGGTGGCCACGCTCCGGGTGCTTGCAGATCCCGGACGCTCGGACTCCCTGATGCGCCTCCTGGCCGGTGCACGCTGGCGGATCGGGCCGGCAGACCTGATGGCCTTCCGCGACTGGTCCAGCCACCTCGCACGCCGTCGTGGCCGCCCCGCAGGCGCGGCCACGACGGAGGACGGGCCCGCTGACGCGTCCGACGAGGCCGTCATCGAAAGCGACCTGACGGACGGTGCCAGCCTCGTTGAAGCGCTGGACTGGCTGCCACGCGACGACTGGGCCTCTTCCCACGGACGGTCGCTGACCGAAGTGGCCCGCGACCGCCTCGGCAGGCTTTCGGCGGAGCTCAGGCAGCTGCGCGGCTACCTCGGGGACGACCTCACCACTCTGCTCGGCGAAGTGGAACGCGCCATGTTGCTCGACATCGAAGTGGCAGCACGCCCGGGGACCAGCATCCACCAGGCCCGCCGAAACCTGGATGCCTTCCAGGACGCGGCGGCCGGCTTCCTGCGGACCTCGCACCGGGTGGATATCCTCGCCTTCCTTGCCTGGCTGGAAGCCGCCGCGGCCGAGGAAAACGGCCTCGAAGCTCCGCCGTCGGATATCAACCGCGAGGCTGTGCAACTGCTGACCGTCCATGCGTCAAAGGGCCTGGAATGGGACGTCGTCTTTGTACCGGGCCTCAACGCCGGCGCCTTCCCCAGCAACAAGGACTCGCGCTGGAGCAGCGGCGCGGCGGCCCTGCCGTGGCCGCTGCGGGGGGACCGTTCGGACCTGCCCCAATGGGATACCGACCAGCCGGACCAGAAGGGCTGGCTGGACGCCGAGAAGGACTTCAAATCAGCCGTCCAGGTCCATGGTGAGGGCGAGGAACGCCGCCTGGCATATGTGGCCTACACCAGGGCAAAGCACGTCCTCTGGGTCTCGAGCGCGGCATGGGTGGGCTCCAGGGCAGGCCGTGCCGAGATGTCACCTTTCCTCGCTGAACTGGAACAGCTTGTCGGCTCCGGCCCCAACACGGCCCCGGTGGACGCCGCGGAAATCTGTCCCGCCATAGTGCACCCGGCGTCAGTGGACGAAGCCTCCCTGCCTGAAAAGAGCCCGTTGACTACCGAAACGGAGGTGGCCGGATGGCCCTATGACCCCCTCGAAGGTCCCGTGGATGCGCGGACCGGGGAGCGCCTGCGGGTTGTTCCCGGCAGGCGGCTGGCCATGGAGGGCGCCGCGGCACGCGTCCGGGCCGCGTTGGAGCCCTTGGATCCTGCGGACTCTGTGACGGTCCTTGGGCCTGCATCCGCCAATGAGTCCGGGCCAAGGCTTCGGGGCCCTGCGGCGGGCTGGGCCAGGGAAGCTGCGTTGCTGCTGGAACGGCGGTCCAGGCGCGCCTCCGGGCAGGACGTTCATTTGCCCGGCCACATCTCGGCGTCCACGCTGGTGGACCTCGGCGAGGACCCGGCGGGGGTTGTGGGCCGGCTGCGAAGGCCTGTTCCGCGTGAGCCCGGCATGTCGGCGCGGAAGGGGACGGCATTCCACGCCTGGGTTGAAGAGTACTTCGGCGCAACCGGCATGCTCGACCTTGGCGAGGCCCCCGGCTCCGACGACCACATTGACGCCGCCTACGACCTCGACACCATGGTGGCCACCTTCAAAGCCTCGGAATGGGCCGACAGGTCACCGGCTTTTGTCGAAGTTCCGGTGGAAACGCGGGTGGGCGACGTGGTGGTACGCGGGCGCATCGACGCCGTCTTCCAGGACGCGGACGGGAGGTGGGACCTCGTGGACTGGAAAACCGGCCGCAGGCCCTCTGCCGCGCAGTTGCGGGCCAAATCGGTGCAGCTCGCCGCGTACCGGCTGGCTTGGGCCCGGCTCAAGGGTGTGGCGGTGTCAGACGTCAGGGCCGCCTTCTTCTACGTTGCGGACAACCAAGTCGTGCGGCCGCACGATCTGGGCTCCGCTGAGGAGCTCGAACAGATTGTGGCCGCCGCCCTCGACGTCAGTGCTCCCTGAGGTCAGCGCAGGCTGACCTCAGGAAGCGTTCCCGGGTGTCAGTGCTTCCTGATGTCGAGGATGCTGATGGCCGCGGTGGACGTGTCCTCGGCGGACGGGCGCACTGACGGCTTGTCCGCCGGTGACTCGTCTGCAGAGTCGTCGTCCGCCGGTGCTTCGTCGGCCGGGAGGTGCTCAGCCGGGATAGGGCTGACTTCCACTGCGGGCACCACCGGAACAGGCTCCACCGACGGGACGGGCACGGGGACGACGGTCACCGCCGGAGCAGCGGCCACACCCACCGCGTGGGACTGGGCTGCCGGGGACTGGGCGGCGTCGTCGGCCGGGGCAGCCGGGGCTGGCAGCGGCTCGACGCTGATGGCCTGGCCGCCGTGCTCTTCGACGTCGGCCGCGAGGGTTTCCAGCATGCCTTCGGCTTCGGCAACCATACCCGCGTCGCCGGCAGCGATGCCCTTGACCAGGTATTGCGCCAACGCGAACTCGGCAGACAGGGCAGCTCGCCGGAGCAGGTGCTGGTCCGGGGAGTCGCGGCGGCTGCCGGTGTAGCTGGCAAGAACCGCGTCCACGAAATCCTGTTCGTTCGAGGCAACCAGCCAGGCGAAGTCGTCGGCGGGATCCCCGATCCGCAGGTCCGTCCAGCCCGTAACGGCCGTGACGCGGCTGCTTTCCACGAGCAGGTTGTCCTCATGGAGGTCCCCGTGGACAACGCAAGGGTTGAACCGCCACAGTGAGACGTCTTCAAGGGCATGTTCCCAGCGGAGCAACAGCGACGCCGGGATTTTTCCGGTTGTGGCCGCCTGGTCGAGCTCGTTGAGCCGGCGCTGGCGGAATTCGTTGGGCGTGTAGCTGGGCAGGTCGGCATTGCTGACCAGGGAGTGCGGAAGATCATGGATGGCCGCCAGCGCCGTCCCGATTTCCCGGGCGAGCGCGGCCGGACCTGCGGTGAGTTCTTCCACACTCTGCGTGCTCCCGGCCAGGTGGGAGTACACAAAGGTGCTGAGGTTACCAAGCCGGACGCTGCCGGCCACAGTGGGCATCAGGAAGGGCAGCTCGGCGCGGATGGCCGGTACGAATGCCCGGAGGACGAGGAACTCCGTCTCGAGCCTGGCGCTTGCTTCCGCATGCCGCGGGGACCTGACCCGCCACTGTTTGTCTTCGGAATCCAGCAGCAGCGCGGAGTCAAAATCCGCGGGATCGTCCGCAGCGGAGCTAACGGCGGTTGGGGTCAGCCCGGGGACTGCCGCGGTTGCTACGGCTGCCAGTTCGATCGGTTTTCTTCTCACCGTTCCACGGTAGATTGAGTGGCGTCCAAGACAACGATGTGCGGCGGCGAGTCTCCAGATATGCTGCAAAAGTCGGCGTCCGCACCCGGTCCGGACGTCCACGCCGCCTGTCCCGCCGAATGTCCCCGCCGAATGTAAATTGTCAGTCCGAGTCAGTACGGTGGACACATGAGTCATGCGGAGTCCGCTATACCGGCCTACCAGCCGCAGGCAGCCCAGCTGCCGGCCAACCACCTGTTCGATACCGTACTGCCGGTTCTCCCGGCCGCCGTGGACCGCGGCTCCGCAGACCGTGTCCGGCCAGGCATGGTTGAGGAATTGGTGGACAGCGAACACACCCGGGCGGTGGTCCTTGCCGGGCGGCAGGCCCTGGTGCGGGGCAACCAGCTTCTACTGCCCGCAGCGGCCCAGTTGCTGGCTGACCTGCGGGACCGTGGCTCAGCCCCGGAACAGGTCATCTATCTTGGCGCCGCGCTGGACAGCTCGGATCTTGCCGCCGGCACCGAAGTGGTCCTTGTTGTCCTTCCTGAACCTGCCGAGCCCGGCACTGCCGGAATCCCGGCCGGCGCGCAGTGGTCCGGCTTCCGCGACATCGCCGCCGTCCTGAACCCCACTGATACGGCGTTGTTCGTTGAAGCCAGCGCCATCGCCAACTGGCACGCCGGCCATACGCATTGCCCCCGGTGCGGGGCCCGCACTGCCGTGGAGGCCGGCGGCTGGGTCCGCCGCTGCCCCCAGGACAGCTCGGAACACTACCCCCGGACGGATCCGGCCATCATCGTCACGGTGGTGGGGCCGGACGGACGGCTGCTGCTCGGTGGCGGCGGGCCGGTTGACGCGAAGAATTACTCCACGCTGGCCGGATTCGTTGAACCAGGCGAATCCCTGGAACAAGCTGTCGTCAGGGAAATCCACGAGGAAGTGGGCGTCCGGGTCACGGGCTGCCAGTACTTGGGCTCGCAGTCATGGCCGTTCCCGGCCTCCCTTATGCTTGGATTTACCGCCATCACCGAAGACGCTGTGGCAAAGCCCGACGGCGTGGAGGTAACCCGTGCGCGCTGGTTCAGCCGGGAGGAACTCCAGGACGCCGTGCTCACCGGCGAAATCACCATCTCCAGCCGGCTGTCCATTGCACGCTCGCTGATTGAGCACTGGTATGGCGGCCGGATCATGGACCGCACGGACACCTGACACCCGGAACAGGCATCACCATTGGCCAGACGCCAGCACGTGGCAGTCGCGACAACAGAGCAGCAGAAGTGACCACAGAGAATTTTGACAGTGCAGAGTCCCTTGAGGAACGAATCCTTGGGGGACTTGACGCTGAACAGCGCGAGGTCGCCAGCACGCTGAACGGGCCGCTGTGCGTCCTTGCCGGTGCCGGCACCGGCAAGACCAGGGCCATTACGCACCGGATTGCCTATGGCGTGCACTCAGGGGTGTACAGCCCCCAGCGGCTCCTCGCCGTGACGTTCACGGCCCGGGCCGCCGCGGAAATGCGCAGCAGGCTGCGGGATCTCGGCGTGGGCAATGTCCAGGCGCGCACCTTCCACGCCGCCGCCTTGCGGCAGCTGCAGTTTTTCTGGCCGCAGGCGGTCGGCGGCACGCTGCCCAACCTGCTGGACCACAAGGCCCAGATGATCGCCGAAGCGTCCCGCCGCCTGCGGCTCAGCACTGACCGCGCGTCCATCCGGGACCTCGCCTCCGAAATTGAGTGGGCCAAGGTCTCCATGCTGACCCCGGCCAACTACCTGGAGAACGCACAGGGCAGGGGAACGCCCGGCGGGTTCGACCTCACCGCCGTCGCCCGGGTCTTCCAGTCCTACGAGGATGTCAAGACGGACCGCAACGTCATTGATTTTGAGGACGTACTCCTGATCACGGTGGGGATCCTGCAGGAAGACCAGAAAGTCGCGGCCACCGTTCGTGAGCAGTACCGGCATTTTGTGGTGGACGAGTACCAGGACGTTTCGCCGCTGCAGCAGCGCCTCCTGGAGCTGTGGCTGGGCGGGCGGGACGAGCTGTGCGTTGTGGGCGATGCGAGCCAGACGATCTACTCGTTTACCGGCGCTTCGCCCAAACACCTGCTGGGATTCAAGACCCAGTACCCTGAGGCCAATGTGGTGAAACTGATCCGGGATTACCGTTCCACGCCGCAGGTGGTCAAGCTGGCCAACGATCTCCTGGCCGCACGGCGTGGCGGCGGACCGGTGGCCGATGCTGCCTGGGCGGCTCCGCTGCAGCTGGTGGCGCAGCGGCCGGCGGGGCCTGTCCCACAGTTCACCGAATGCTCCGACGATGAAGCCGAAGCCGCCACTGTCGCCATCAAGATCCAGGAGCTGCTCGACGCCGGCACTCCCGCCAGCCAGGTGGCTGTCCTTTTCCGCACCAACGGGCAGTCCCAGGCCTACGAACAGGCGCTCGCGGCGGCCGGCATCAGTTACCAGCTGCGCGGTGGTGAGCGGTTCTTTGCCCGCAAGGAAGTGCGCGACGCCATCCTTCAGCTGCGCGCGGCAACCAGGGCCGTCGCTGAAACGGCGACGCCGGAACCGCTCGGCCAGTTGGTCCGCGATATCGTGGCCTCGCTCGGCTACACGGACGCCCCGCCCCACAACGGCGGCGCGCTGCGCGAACGCTGGGAGTCCCTGGCAGCGCTGGTGGCGCTCGCGGACGAGCTGGTCCACGTCCGCGGCGAGCAGTTCAGTCTCAGTGACTTTGTTAATGAACTCCAGGAACGGTCGCTGGCGCAGCACGCTCCCACTGTCCAGGGCGTGACGCTTGCATCGCTGCACGCCGCGAAGGGCCTCGAATGGGACGCCGTGTTCCTGGTGGGCCTCTGCGAAGGCCTGATGCCCATCTCCTTCGCGGACACACCCGAATCCGTGGATGAGGAGCGCCGCCTGCTCTACGTGGGCATCACCCGCGCCCGCGAGCACCTGTCCCTGTCCTGGTCCACGGCACGGACACCGGGCGGCCGGGCCAACCGCAAACCCTCACGCTTCCTCGACGGGCTCCGGCCCAACTCGGTGGCCAGTTCCAGCGCCCGCGGTAAAGGGCCGGCGCCGCGCCGGAAATCGACGGCCCCCGCCACCTGCAGGGTCTGCGGGAGCATGCTGGCCAGCGGCGCCGAACGCAAGGTGGGCCGCTGCAACGGCTGTCCTCCCAGCTACGAAGAACAGACCTTCGATGCCCTTCGGCAATGGCGGAAGGAAATTGCACTGGCCGCCGAAGTGCCGGCATTTGTCGTCTTCACGGATGCCACGCTGACGGCCATCGCAGAGGCCAAACCGTCCACGCTGGAGGAACTGGCGGCACTGGCCGGCGTCGGTCCGTCCAAACTGGAACGCTACGGCGAAGACGTGCTGCGGGTGCTCGTCGAAAGCACCACCCTGTGACCCGCCGGCCGGCAGGACAGGACACCCTCCCCGTCACCACAGCGGACGGATCACCGGTTGAGGTGCGGCGGTCGGCCCGCCGGACCAGGACCGTGGCTGCCTTCTGGGAGAACGGGACGGCAGTGGTGGCCATTCCGGCCCGGTTCACCGCTGCGCAGGAGTCTGAATGGGTGCACCGCATGCTGGAGAAGCTGCACCGCCAGGGGGAGCGGCGCTCCCGCAAAGGAAGCAAACAGCCCGCCACTGATACTGCCCTGGCCGTCCACGCCGCAGCCCTTTCGGACCGGTACTTCGGCGGCAGGGCAGTCCCGACGTCGGTCCGCTGGGTCAGCAACCAGAACTCGCGCTGGGGCTCCGCAACACCGTCGGAAGGATCCATCCGGCTCTCCGACAAGCTCCGGCCCATGCCGCCGTGGGTCATCGACTATGTCCTGCTGCATGAGCTCGCGCACCTGCTGGTGGCCGGGCACAATGCCGCGTTCTGGAAGCTGTTGGAGGCTTACCCCGAGACGATGCGGGCCAAGGCGTTCCTGGAAGGCGTCTCGTTCGCCACCTCCCGGGGCCTGACCGCGGGCAGCAATGATTCAGACCCGGGTGACGCCGACTAGAGAGTCTCTCCTAACCGTCGCCTGATGCTCGGGTCGAGCCGGGGAAATGGTTGCTTCGCAGGGGGATCATGTGTCAGCCTCGAAGTGATCCCGTCGCCGGGGCGACGACGGGCAACAGGGAAAGAGCATGGCATGGGACTCATCCATATCGACCTGTTCACCACCCTCGACGGCGTCGCGCAGGCGCCCGGCGGGCCGGACGAGGATGCTGACGGCGGCTTCGCGTTTGGCGGCTGGCAGGCGCCCCTCCTAGATGAAGTCGTCGGCGAGCAAGTCGACTCCGGGATGGTGGGGATGGACGCGCTGCTGCTTGGGCGACGGACCTACGACATCTTCGCCGCGTACTGGCCGCACGCGGACGGGGGAATTGCGCGGCTGTTCAACCGCCTCCCGAAATACGTGGCCTCGCGCCAGTCGCCGGCCCTCGAGTGGGCCGACTCAACACTGCTGGGTCCTGATGTCGTCGCTGCCGTGCGCGAACTGCGCGACCGGCACGCGAACATCCACGTCATTGGCAGTCTCGACTTCGTGCAGACCCTGTTCGCCGAGCGGCTCTTTGACCGGCTCACGCTCTGGGTGTATCCGATCCTCCTCGGCGGTGGAAAGAAGGTTTTCGCCGGCGGGGTGGTTCCGACGAACCTCAGACTCATCGAGCCGGTCGTCGCCTCACCGAAGGGAGCAGTGCTGCAGCGCTACGCGCTCGCCGATGGCACCCCTGGGGTCGGCGATATGTCTGCCAGCGACCAGGAAAGTTAGGCTGAAGCTGCATTCCACGACATTGCGCCGCAACACACCCTAGCCCTTGGGCTGCTCACCGTCGCCGGTGGGCTGGTCGCCGTCTTCACCGCCTTCGGAATCATCCTGCGGCGCGTTGTCGAAGCCGCCGCTGAGCAGCCTCTGCAGGGCGTCGTCCACTTCGCTGTCGCTGGCCTCGGCCAGCTGGCGGCGGCCACTGAACCCCTGCGGGTCATCGAGGTCCTCGGCGGTGGGGAGGAGGTCCGGGTGCTGCCAGATGGCATCGCGTCCGGCAATGCCCCGTTCGTCCTTCAGCGTGGCCCACAGCGTGGCCGCCTCGCGCAGGCGGCGGGGGCGCAGTTCGAGTCCCACCAGGGAAGAGAAAGCGTGTTCCGCCGGACCGCCGGTGGCACGGCGTCGCCGGACTGTTTCCCGGAGCGCACCGGCGGAGGGCAGCAGTTTCTCTGTGGCCGAAGCGGTGAGCTCGTCCACCCAGCCTTCAACGAGGGCCAGGGCCGTCTCAAGTTTTTCAAGCGCCTGCTCCTGGGCAGGGGTCCGCTGCGGCATAAAGACACCCTGGGACAGCGCTTCCTGGATGCCTTCAGGGTTGCTGGGGTCCAGGTCGCGGGCCAGCTCTTCAATCCTGGAAGTGTCGATATGGATGCCGCGGGCGTAGGCCTCGATGGCGCCGAGCAGGTGGCCGCGCAGCCAGGGTACCTGGACAAACAACCGCGCATGGGCTGCCTCGCGGACGGCCAGGAACAGCCGGATGTCGTTCTCCGGCAGGCCCAGGCCCTCGCCGAACTTGGACACGTTGGCCGGCAGGAGCGCCATTTCCAGGTCAGCCAGGGGAACACCGATGTCCGTGGAGCTGACAACCTCGGCGGA
This sequence comes from Pseudarthrobacter sp. NIBRBAC000502772, assembly GCF_006517235.1. Classification (NCBI taxonomy): domain Bacteria; kingdom Bacillati; phylum Actinomycetota; class Actinomycetes; order Micrococcales; family Micrococcaceae; genus Pseudarthrobacter; species Pseudarthrobacter sp. NIBRBAC000502772. The sequence continues at coordinate 3,664,627 of NZ_CP041188.1, read as the reverse complement.
CAGGGCACCGATCGCCTGCCCCAGCTGCATCCCAAAGATCGCGCCGCCCATGTTCTGCAGCATGGAAGAGGCCCCGCCCATCATGGACTTCATCTCTTCGGGCATCTGTTCGGTCATGGCGCTGGAGAGCGCGTTGGCGATGCTGTTGGCTACGGGCTCGGTCAGCCGCTTCCATGTTCCAAGGGTGGCTTCCACCCACTCGGCACGCGACCACGCACGGCCGATCAGGCCGGTGGCAGGAAGGTCGGTCACGGGATCAAGCCACAGTTCGGCCAGCCGCAGGGCCTCGTCGACTTCCCGGGTCTGCAGGGACGTGACGGACGGGTCGGCGCTGCTGGCGGCAACCCGGCGGGCGTTCTCGTGCGCGAGCTGCCAGTTGACGGGCCCTTCGGAAGGGGCGCTCATCATGGCCTGGACCTGGGAGAACATCTGGGCCAGGAGATTGGGGTCGTCCGGCAGGCCGGCTGCCTTTGCGAGTTCGGCGGGGTCGAAGTTCTCCATGCCCTTGCCGCCCATCAGGTTCTGCAGCATCTCGGTCAACGGATCCTTCGGCGTATCGTCGCCGTTGGACGGATTGAGTGGGTTGGAGGTCATGATCCCGCCGATCGTCGGTGTGACTGTTCACTTCACGGTACCCCGGGCAGGGGCGGCTGTCTGCCGGACAGGCGCCACGTTCGCTGTAGGCAAAGAGCTGGCCGGGGGCGGCACCGCGTAGTGTTGATTCAGTGACTACAACCCGCGGCGATCATCCGCATGAGGACCACGCTCCAGAGCTCGACGCCGGCACCACAGCGGGTGCCGCAGCGCCCGGAACGGATGTAGCCGGCCCCCCGCCAACAGGGCAGAATGCTCCCCACAGCTCCCCGCCCGGGGACCGGCGGGTGTCCGTGATGATGCTTTCCGGCGTCCTGGCGCTGGGACTGGGGATCGCGGCCGTCACCGTACCGGTGCCTTATGTTGTGGAATCGCCCGGACCAACCTTCAACACCCTCGGGCAGAGCCATGGCAGCCCTGTCATCAGCGTGACAGGCCACGAAACCTATCCCGCCAAGGGAAATCTGGACCTGACCACAGTTTATGTCGACGGCGGCCCCAACGGCCCGGTGAGCGTCCTGGGTGCCTTCACCGCCTGGCTGGACGGCTCCAAGTCCGTTCATCCGGTGGAGATGCTTTACCCCAGCGGCACCACAAAGGAGGAGGCTGACGAGCAGAGCTCCGTGGCCATGACGTCGTCGCAGGAGAATGCGGTGGCGTCAGCACTCAAGGAGCTCAACATTCCCTTCGGCCAGCAGCTCCAAGCCGCGGGGCTCCCCGACGGTTCGCCGTCCGCCGGAAAGGTTGAAAACGGCGACATCTTCGAATCGATCAACGGCAAACCCATCACATCGCTCGCCGTGGTTCAGGAGGAACTGGCCGCCGGCCAGGGAGCGCCGGCCACCCTGGTGGTGCAGCGCGCAGGAGAATCCGTCACACAGACCATCACCCCCATGAACAACGGTGCGGGCCGCTACATTCTCGGAGTCATGCTCAAGTACCTGTTCACGTTTCCGTTCGACGTGAAGATTTCACTGGACAAGGTTGGCGGACCCAGTGCCGGGCTGATGTTTTCGCTGGGCATTATCGACACGGTGACACCGGGGGACTTGACCGGCGGCAAACATGTCGCCGGAACGGGGACCATCACCCCCGACGGCGCCGTTGGCCCCATCGGGGGCATCCGGCAGAAGATGCTGGGCGCGCGTGCCGGGGGAGCCACCATATTCCTCGCCCCGGCAGAAAACTGCAACGAAGTTGTGGGCCATATGCCGGACGGACTGCAGGTGCTCAAAGTGGAGAACATCGCAGACGCGCGTCACGCCGTCGAACTCGCCGGATCCGGGCAGGACACGGGCGCTTTGCCGGTCTGCGCCAACAACTAGACTGAGGCCAGGAACTAAGCTTTACCGCCACTCGTGGCAGATATGACGGACGTTGCCACACGCTTGACCGGTGCCGGACGTCAACCGCACGCACGCTTCTCATGTAAACCTGACGACCAGCTATGAGGTACCGAGTTTGTCCCGTCCTACCAGCCCCATCCCGCCCGGAAGACCCCCCTCGCGACGCGGGGCCCTAACGCCCACGCTGATTGTTGTTGCCATCGCAGTGGTGGGCTTCATCTTCTTCGCCAACGTGTGGACTGACGTCCTCTGGTACCGGCAGCTCGGCTACTTCGAAGTGTTTGTGACAGAAAACCTCTCGCGGATCGGGATCTTCTTCGCCGGCTTCGCACTTATGTTCCTGGCGGTCTTTTTTGCCATCCGGGTTGCCTACCACGCGCGGCCCGTGTACGCGCCGGACTCGGAGATGCGCGACAACCTGAACCGCTACCAGGCCCAGCTTGAACCGGTGCGCCGCGTCGTAATGGTGGGCCTGCCCATCCTGTTCGGGCTGTTCGCGGGCAGCGCCGCGGCCAGCCAATGGCAGAAAGTGTTGTTGTTCTTCAACCAGGAACCGTTCGGCCAGAGCGATCCTGAGTTCGGCCTGGACATCAGCTTCTACCTCATGACTCTTCCGTTCCTGGGATTCGTCACTGGCTTCCTGATCAGCGTGGTTGTGGTGGCCGGCATCGCCGGAATCCTCACTCACTACCTCTACGGCAGCATCCGGCTGATGGAGCGCGGCGTGTTCACCAGCCGCGCGGCACAGATCCACCTCGCGGTAACCGGCGCAGCCTTCCTGATCCTGCTCGGTGCAAACTTCTGGCTGGACCGCTACGCCGCCCTTCAGGGCAACGGCGGGCGCTGGGCCGGTGCTCTGTATACGGACGTGAACGCCGTGATCCCTACCAAGGCGATCCTCGCCGTGGCGGCGGGGCTAGTAGCCATACTCTTTATCATCGCGGCAGTTATCGGCCGTTGGCGTCTGCCGGTCATCGGCACGGCCATGCTGATCATCACCTCAATCCTGGCCGGCGGCGTTTACCCGTGGGTCATCCAGCAGTTCCAGGTCCGGCCTTCCGAGCAGACGTTGGAGAAGGAGTTCATCCAGCGCAACATCGAGATGACCCGGGCAGCCTATGGCCTGGACCAGATTCAGGTGGACCGCTATGACGCGACGAACACTGCCAGCACTGGGGCGTTGGCTCCGGACGCGCAGACCACCGCCAACATCAGGCTCCTGGACCCCAACCTGATCTCCGACGCGTTCTCCCAGCTGGAGCAGTACCGCCCGTACTACCAGTTCCCGGATGCACTGAATGTCGACCGCTACGAGGTGGACGGCAAGATCCAGGACACCGTCATCGCCGTGCGCGAGCTGAACCCGACGAACGTTGCCACCAACCAGCAAGGTTGGCTCAACCAGCACGTCGTGTACACCCACGGCTACGGCGTGGTGGCGGCCAAGGGAAACAAATTCACCGTCGACGGCAAACCGGAGTTCCTCCAGTCGGGCATCCCGTCCACCGGTGTCCTTGGCGATGACTCCACCTACGAGCCACGGATCTACTTCGGCGAAGACTCCCCGGAGTACTCCATTGTCGGGGCGCCTGCGGGATCACCGCACCGCGAACAGGACAGGCCTTCCGGCAAGGAAGGGGACGGGGAAACCCAGTACACCTTCACCGGCAACGGCGGGCCCAACGTGGGCAGCTTCTTCAACAAGGTCCTTTACTCCATCAAGTTCCAGTCCTCGGACCTCCTGCTCTCCGACGGCGTCAACGCAGAGTCGCAGATCCTTTACGACCGCAGCCCGCGTGACCGCGTGGAAAAGGTTGCCCCGTACCTGACCGTTGACGGCAACGCCTACCCGGCCGTTGTTGACGGCCGCGTCAAATGGATCGTGGACGGTTACACCACCAGCCAGTACTACCCGTACTCGCAGCAGGAGCAGCTCTCGGCTGCCACCGCGGACTCCCAGACCACGTCAGGCCGGACAGTTGCCCTGCCGAACAGCTCGGTGAACTACATCAGGAACTCCGTCAAAGCCACGGTCGACGCGTATGACGGCTCGGTGACCCTCTATGCGTGGGACGACCAGGACCCCGTGCTGAAGGCCTGGCAGAAGGTTTTCCCCACGTCCGTGAAGCCTTACTCCGAGATGTCCGGCGATGTCATGAGCCACGTCCGTTACCCGGAAGACCTGTTCAAGGTGCAGCGCGAGCTCCTGGGCCGCTACCACGTCACGGAACCAGTGAGCTTCTACAAGAGCGACGAAGTATGGAGCGTGCCGAACGATCCCACGGTGGATACGGAAGTCAAGCAGCCGCCGTTCTACATGTCACTGCAGATGCCTGACCAGGACAAGCCGGCCTTCCAGCTCACCTCGTCCTTCATCCCGCAGATCGTCAACGGCACTGCCCGGAACGTGCTCTACGGATTCCTGGCGGCCGACTCTGACGCCGGAAACGAGAAGGGCGTCAAGGCGGACAGCTACGGCAAGTTGAGGCTCCTGCAGATTCCGCCGGAAACACAGGTTCCCGGGCCAGGCCAGGCCCAGAACAAGTTCAACTCCGATCCCACGGTGTCGCAGGCTTTGAACCTTTTGAGGCAGGGTGCTTCAGAGGTGCTCAACGGCAACCTGCTGACTCTGCCTGTGGGCGGCGGCATCCTGTACGTCCAGCCGGTTTACCTCAAGTCGACCGGCGAGACGTCCTACCCCACCCTGCAGCGTGTGCTGGTGGCCTTCGGTGACAAGGTCGGCTTTGCGCCGACCCTCGACGGTGCCCTGAAGCAACTCTTCGGCGGCGACTCAGGCGCTGCCGCGGGTGACTCCGACAACACCGGCCAGACGCCTCCCGCTCCGGGGACTACGCCGCCCGTAAGCGCAGGTGCCCAGGCTGACCTGAAGGCGGCGCTGGATGAGGCCAACGCCGCCATCAAGGCCGGCCAGGCAGCCTTGGCAGCTGGCGACTTTGCAGCCTATGGGGAAGAGCAGAAGAAACTCGCGGCGGCTCTGCAGAAGGCGATTGACGCCGAGGGCAAGATCCCGGCGCCAGCCCCTGAAGCCACGCCATCGCCCGGGGCGACACCGTCGCCGGAAGCTACGCCGACGGCGACGCCCTCGCCGGCGGCCAGCAACTAAGGGGTTTGACCCAGCGAGACGCACATCACGCCGCCAGGATTTGGCCTCCCGTTCACCGGACGGTAGTGTTGATCTTGCGACGCGGGGTGGAGCAGTTCGGTAGCTCGCTGGGCTCATAACCCAGAGGTCACAGGTTCAAATCCTGTCCCCGCAACTGGCGAAAAGTCCGGATTCTGGAAACAGAATCCGGACTTTTTGGTTTAAGCGGACCCGCCCCAGGCAGGCAACCTCGGCGTCGTGGGGACCCTCAATCACGATTGGTTTTTACCTACTCCAAAGTACGGTAGTGTTGATCTTGCGACGCGGGGTGGAGCAGTTCGGTAGCTCGCTGGGCTCATAACCCAGAGGTCACAGGTTCAAATCCTGTCCCCGCAACCATGTAGAAGACCCCGACCGGCATAACGCCGGCCGGGGTCTTCTTTTGCCCGATTACACCTTGTTCCTAGTATTCTCGTTCGCAAAGCCATTTGAGCACCTGGTCAGTCATTCTCGAGAGGAATGTTGTTCGATGTCCACACCCACGAAGAAGCCCGGCTCCTCGACGAGCAAGCGGTCAAGACTCTACTGGGGTGTTCCTGCCGCGCTCGTAGTGCTGGTGCTCGTGGTGCTGCTGGCCAGGTGGATGACCGGCCTTCCTGCGGTGGCCTCGTTCCTGGCTGACTATCCGGGCCATTCGGAACTGCCTGACGGCGCGCCTGTGGGATTCCCGGCGTGGCTGGCCTGGCAGCACTTCCTGAACGGCTTCTTCCTGCTGCTCATCATCAGGACCGGCTGGCAGGTGCGGACTACCACGCGGCCCAGCGGCCACTGGACGCGCAACAACAAGGGCCTGATCAAGACCAGGAATGCGCCCACCAAGATCACCCTGGAGCTTTGGCTGCACCTGACGCTGGACGCGCTCTGGGTCCTCAACGGCCTGGTGTTCGCCATCCTGCTGTTCGCCACCGGCCAATGGATGCGGATCGTGCCCACGAGCTGGGACGTTATCCCCAATGCCCTCTCCGCAGCGCTTCAGTACGCCTCGTTGAACTGGCCCACCGACAACGGCTGGGTCAACTACAACGCGCTGCAGCTGCTGACGTATTTCGCAACGGTCTTTATCGCCGCACCGCTTGCCTTCATCTCCGGTATTCGGACGTCCTCCGCCTGGCCCAAGAAGGCCACCGCTCTCAATAAGGCCTACCCCATTGAGCTCGCGCGTGCCATCCACTTCCCGGTCATGATCTATTTCGTGGCGTTCATCGCGGTGCATGTCTTCCTGGTGCTCGCCACAGGTGCATTGCGGAACCTGAACCACATGTACGGCGGCAGCGACGAAGCCGGCTGGTTCGGCTTCTGGGTCTTCGTCGCCTCGGTGGCAGCCATGGTGGCAGCCTGGTTCCTGGCGCGTCCCCTCTTCCTCCGCCCCATCGCCTCCCTGATGGGCAAAGTCAGCCGCTAATTTCCGGGCCGGTGACGTTGTCCTGGCCTTGCCGGTCCTCCCGAAGCCTCTGGTAGGTGGCCAGCGCACGCTCCCTGGACTCGGGGAGTCCCACCACGGGCGCGGGGTAGCCGTGGATACCGGGCTGCTTCCACGGTTCGTGGATGGCTCTGCGGTCCATGTGGGCGAGTTCCGGAATGAACTCGCGAAGGTACCGGCCGTCGGCGTCGAACTTCTTGCTCTGCGTGACGGGATTGAAGATCCGGAAGTACGGGGACGCGTCGGCGCCCGAGCCTGCAACCCATTGCCAGTTGGCGGGGTTGCTGGCTGCATCGGCATCCACCAGGGTGTCCCAGAACCACGACTCGCCCAGACGCCAGTCGGCCAGGAGATTCTTGACGAGGAATGACGCCGCCGCCATCCGGACCCGGTTATGCATCCAACCGGTCTGCCAGAGCTGCCGCATCCCGGCATCCACCAGCGGATAGCCGGTCCGGCCCTGTTCCCACGCCTCCAGTTCCACGGCGGTGGGCTGCTGCCATTCGAAACGGTCGAAGTCGGGCCGGTAGTTTCGGGTAGCCAGCTGGGGATTGGCGTACAGCAGTTGCCAGCAGAACTCCCGCCAGCCCAGCTCGGACCGGAAGATCCCGACGTCGGGCGTCGCCTCGCGGGGGAAGTGGCGGCGGAGCTCGTGCCAGACCCGGAACGGGCTGATTTCACCAAAACGGAGGTGCGGGGACAGCCTGGAAGTGCCTTCCACACCGGGAATGTCCCGCCCAGTGCCGTAGTCCTGTGCGGGCCCGTCCAGGAAGTCCTCAAGCCTGCTGTGCGCTCCGGCTTCCCCGGGCTCCCAGGTCTCAGCCAGTCCGCCGCTCCAGTCCGGGGACACGGGCAGCAGCGACCACTCTGTCAGCGCGTCGCTGCAGGCCTGCTTCATCGAACCGGCGACGGCGGGGGAGGGCAGGCGGGCCGGCGCATCCAGCGGCGGACGGGGCTCGCCGGACGCTGCGCAGGCCCGCCAGTAGGGCGTGAACACCTTGTAGGGACCGCCGCTGCCGGTGGTGATGGTCCACGGCTCGAACAGCAGGTTGGCCTGGAAGCTGGCCGCTTCGATGCCGTTCTCCGCCGCCCAGGCCTTGATGTCCGCGTCCCGGGACCGCTCGGGACCGCCGTAGCGGCGGTTCCACAGCACGTGCGTTGCGCCGGTGTCCGCGGCCAGGTCCCGGATCACACGGCTGGCAGGTCCGCGCCTGAGGATGAGTGCGGAACCGGCCTCAGCAAGCACCCCCGCCAACGAAGTCAGCGAGTGGTGCAGCCACCAGCGGGCCGCGCCTCCCAGGGGACGGATTCCGGGGGATTCCTCGTCGAGAATGTAGACCACTGTCAGCGGCAGGCCGAGTTCGACGGCGTGGGACAGAGCGGGGTTATCGTCCAGTCGAAGGTCATCACGGAGCCAGACGATGGAGGAGGCAACGGGGGAGACCATGGCTTCCACGCTACACACCCGAGTCAGGAGCCGCACGGCCGTTTGCAGGTTTCTGTCCGGACATGCCAAGGGCCGGGGTTCGTGATGAACCCCGGCCCCGGTTGGCCCACTCAGCGGCGGACGCGGCTGGCTACAGCTTGTCGAAGTCGGCTTCGTCGACTGTGGACTCGGACCGGGTGCCGGAAGCGCCGATGGCCGGCTTGGCCCCGCCGGACTTCAGGGCTGCCAGGCGTGCTTCGATTTCCACCTGCTCGCCGAGGTCTTCCAGCTGGTTGAACTGGGCGTCCAGGCTCGACGCGGCAAGCTCCTGCTGTCCGCGGACCTTGGCCTCTTCGCGGCGGATTTTCTCTTCGAAGCGGCCAACTTCGCTCGTGGGATCCATGAAGTCGATGCTCTTAATGGCATCATGCACCTGGGACTGTGCCGCGGCCGTCTTGGAGCGCGCAACCAGCTCGTTGCGCTTGCTGGTGAGTTCGTTGAGCTTGCCCTTCATCTGGTCCAGGCCCGACTTGAGCTTGTCCACTACCTCGGTCTGCGAGGCGATGCTCGGCTCAGCACCCTTGGCTTCGCTTTCCGCGGACATCTGGCGCTGCAACGCTACCTTCGCGAGGTTGTCGAACTTCTCGGCGTCAACGCTGTCGCCGGCGCTGCGGTATTCGTCAGCCTTGCGTGACGCGGCGAGGGCCTTGTTGCCCCAGTCCTGGGCGTTCTTGATGTCCTCGCGGTAGTCATCCTGGAGCATACGCAGGTTGCCGATGGTCTGGGCTACGGCGGACTCAGCCTCCGCAATGTTGTTGGTGTAGTCCCGGACCATCTGGTCCAGCATCTTCTGCGGATCCTCAGCGTTGTCCAGCAAGGTGTTGATGTTTGCCTTTGCCAGCTGTGCGATCCGGCCGAAAATGGACTGCTTAACCATGGTGTTACCTTTCGTCCTGCTCAATGGTGGCCACTGAGATCAGTGAACAGTTGTTGTAGCGCTTCTTTCGCCTGCAGGTTGGTTCCTGTTGGCGCCTAGCTTTGTCGGATCAGAAACTTCCCGAGTCTCCGCCGCCGAAATCTCCTCCGCCGAAGTCCCCTCCGCCGGAGTCACCGCCCCAGCCGCCACCATCGCTGTGGCCTCCGCCCCAGCCTCCGCCGCTGCCGCCGTTGAGGATGGAGTTGATGAGGATACCGCCAAGGATGGCGCCACCGAGGCCGCCACCGCCTCCGCCGCGCCCGCCGAACATGCCACCGCCGCCGAAGCCCTGGTTGGCGTAGCCACCAAAGTTGTCGACGTCTGCCTGGGCCAGCTGCGCTGCCTGAGCCGCGAGGGCGTGGGCCTGCTGGGCGTATGTGAGGGCAGTAACCGGATCGTTGCGGGAGATGGACAGCGCGTAGTCGAGGTTGCGCTGGGACTCGGCGAGCCGCGTGCGGGCCTCGGTGCCTACGCCGCCGCGGCGGGCGGTGATGTAGTCCGACGTGGCACTGATCTGCGCCTGCGCCGACATGATTGTCTGCTGCAGCGACGCCTGGGCACGGCGGGCCTGGTCCTGCTGGTTCCGGATGCCGGTGAGGGACTGGTCCAGGGCCTGGTGCGCTGTTTCAACGCGCTGCAGGGTGGCGATGGGATCGATCTTCCCGCCCTGGATTTCGGCCTTGACCTGGCCCAGAGCGGCTTCAACACCGGCTACCGGGCCGGCCAGTTCGGGGTGTTCGCCGGACTGGATCATGGCCTTCGCCTGCGCGAGGTCCTGGGAGGTTTCAACGACGGCCGCCTCCAGCCCATTGCGGGCCTCGTCCAGGCTGGTGGACACCTTGGCGATGGCGTCCAGCAGCACGTGGGTCTGGTGCAGGCTCTCTTCGGACGCCCGCACGGCGACCGCGGCGAGGCTGCCCTCGCCTGCGGTGAGCTTCTCCTGGGCGGTAGCCGTGGCGTTCTGCACAAAAGCCAGCCGTTCCTTGGCCTGGGTGATGTTGTCAGCGACCTGCGCCAGCGCGCTGTCCGCGTACTTGGCGCGCAAGGCCGTCAGTGACTGTTCGGCGCTGGCGATCTTGGCATCGGCTTCGTGGGCTCCGGCGCTGATGGCTGCCAGTGCCTGCGGGGCGTTCTTCTCGAGCTCCCGGAGCGAGTCGAAGTCGGCCTTCTGCTCCTGGAGCGAGCCGAGCGCTGCCTCTGACCGGCGGATGATCTCGCCGAGCCAGCTGCGCTGCTGTTCTTCCGTGTCCGGGATGTGGTCGTCAAGCTGCTGCTGGAGCTTGAAGGATTCCGACATGTGGGCCTTGGCCTCGGCCAGGGCCTTGGTGAAGTTCCCCACCGCGGCATCGCCGTACTGGGCCTCCGCGAACCCGAGTTCCTGCTCGCTGGACTTGATCGCATCATCGGCTTCGATGATCAACGAGCCGCTCTTGCGCCGGAGTTCCTCGATGCTGAGCGAGGCCAGCGGATCGAGCTCGGCGCCCTGGGGGCCGTAGCTGGCGCTGGACGCCTGGGCTGCCTTCTTCCGTTTGTTACGGAAGTAGAGGTATGCGCCGGCTCCACCGGCGGCAACTACGCCCGTGCCAACGAGGACAGCTGCGCCGGCGCCATCACCCGAGGGGACATTGCCGCTGCCGCCGCCTGCCGCATCCCCGATGGCTCCAGCGGTGTCAATGGCAGCCTGGGCGAAGTCCCTCTTGCCGCCAGCCAGGTTGGCTGTGACGGCGTTCTGGCTGATGGCGCCCTGTTTGGACTTGATGGGGCTGGCAGAGTTCAGGACGAAGCTGAATTTGCCGTCATCCTTGGCTATCGCCAGGACGGCGTCGGACCTGCCCATGCCCTTGTTCGTCGCAACGGCCGCGGCCCAGTCAGCTGGAACGGTTGGGTTGGTGAACGTGTCCACGGTCACCACATAGAGGTTGTACTTGTGGTCCTTCAGGAGCTTCTGGATGGCTTCCTGGACCTCGCCACTGCGTCCGCCGAGAACCTTGGCGTTGTCCACAATGTTGGTTCCGGGTGGGATGGTCACCGGGTCTTCAGCCCAGGCCGCGCCGGCAGGAACCGCGAGCAGCCCGGTCAGGCCGATCACGGCGAGGATACGTTTGAACTTTGACCGCATGTGCAACCCTTCAGCACGCCTGACACCGATTCGGGACGAATAAGCGTCTCAGAAAGCAGCAGCGCCCCCACGCGTGGTGTAAAGCCGCAGGTCGCTGTGGCATTTCCTTTTGATTCTATGGTGCACCTCTTGGTGCGTCCACAGCGGCGAATATGCCACCAGCGAAACCCTTGGAAGTGCCTGTTGGCAGCGGAATTCGGTCTCCCAGCAACCTCCCAGCCAACGTTCGTCCCAGTTCCAGCCAGACGGTACATAGTTAATGCAGACGAGGATGAAAGGAAGTCCAATGACTGAGAACCCAACCCAGGGTGCAGCGCCGGAGAACCGCAATCCGGATGAGAACCGGAATGCGGACCAGAACCCTGCGGAGGTCCGCAGTGACGCTGTCGGTCAGGCTAATCCGACGGAGCAGCTGGACCGATCCGGGGGACCCGACAACCTCACCCAGCCGCTGCCGGGTGCACCCCGTACGGTTTTTCCTCCCCGCGAGCCCTTCTACGGCCAGCAGACACCCCCGGGCCAGCAAACGCCCGGCCAGCAGACACCTGGCCAGCAGGCTCCCGGCCACGAGTACGCCCAGCACGGGGCGCATTCGGCAGCTCCCGGCGGCTCTGCGGGTCAGCACAATCCAGGTCAGCACAACCCTGGTCAGTACGGAACTGGTCAGTACGGAACAGGTCAGTACGGAACAGGCCAGTACTCCCCGGGCCAGTACAACGCTGCCCCGAACCCGGCCGACGCGCCCCGCAGGAAAGCCTCCTTCGGCGTCGGCACCCTGGTGGCCAGCATCCTGGCCGCCGGCCTCGTGGGTGGCGGCGTTGCCACTGTCGGTTCGGGCAGCCTCTTCAACAACGGCTCCCCGTCGGCGGCGAGCAGCAGCCAGACTGACACTGTCATCGTGAACAACAAGGACGACGTCAACGCCATTACGGCGGCAGCACTGAAGGCTTCCCCCAGCGTGGTGACCATCAGCGCGACGAGCGGAAGTTCAGGCGGTACCGGCTCAGGCATCATCCTGGACGACGCGGGGCACATCCTTACCAACACCCATGTGGTGACCCTGGATGGCCAAAGCGCCAACGCAACCCTGGAAGTCCGTACCAGCAAGGGCAAAGTCCTCAAGGCCACGCTCGTGGGCACGGACCCCCTCTCTGACCTGGCAGTCATCAAGGTGGACGACGCATCGGGACTCACTCCTGCGACCCTCGGCGATTCCGGCAAGCTCAACGTCGGCGATACGGCCATCGCCATCGGCTCCCCGCTTGGCCTGACCGGAACAGTCACTGACGGCATCGTCTCAACCCTGAACCGGACCATCAGTGTTGCGTCCTCGGCGGCACCGAAGGAAGGCGACACTTCCCAGGGCGGCGATCAGGGCTTCCAGTTCGCCCCGCCAAACGGTGGCCAAGGCCAAAGCACCGCCAACCAGGGTTCCATCTCAATCAACGTGATCCAGACGGATGCCGCCATCAACCCCGGCAACTCCGGTGGTGCCCTGGTCAACACCAAGGGTGAGATCATCGGCGTCAACGTGGCCATCGCGTCCGCCGGCTCCGATTCCGCGTCGAGCGGCAACATCGGAGTGGGCTTCAGCATCCCCATCAACCACGCAAAACGGGTGGCACAGGAGATCATTGATACTGGCAAGGCGTCCCACGGCCAGTTGGGTGTCAGCGTCAAGGAAAAGTCGTCCAGCAGCTCGTCCTCGGGCTTCTCCGTAGGTGCCGACGTGGCAACGGTAGAGCCGAATTCAGCTGCCGCAAAGGCCGGCATCAAGGTGGGCGATGTGGTGATCAAGTTCAACGACCTGGTCATCAGCGAGCCTAACCAGCTCACAGCGGCCGTCCGTGAGCAGGCCGGCGGCTCCACCGTCAAGCTCACCGTCCTGCGCAACGGCCAGGAGCAGACGCTGGACGTCACGCTCGGCACCGCGGCGGACCAGTAGGCCTGAACAGCAGAGCGCACGGCAAACAATCAACGACGACGGCGGAGGTCACCACAGGTGACCGCCGCCGCCGTCGTCCGCGTTCCCGTGCGCCCGGGCAGCGCCGTGACACAGGCGTTAACGGGACGGCAACGGGGGACGGCTATATGGTTAGCTAGGATCTACCCGTACCCCGGGCGTTCCGAGGCCATGACCCCATCCGGCTGGCTGTCCACAAGCATGGAAGGCTGCTGTAAACACAGTGGAAGAGACATTGAAAATCATCGTCCTGGTCAAGCATGTACCGGACGCACAGTTCGACCGACACCTCACCGGCGAGGGCTACACCACGGACCGTAACGAAAGCATCCTTTCCGAGCTGGACGAATACGCACTGGAGGCGGCTTTGCAGCTGGCTGAGGCCCGCGGTGGCGCCAAGGCCGGCAACCAGGTCATTGCGCTGAGCATGGGCGCGTCCGGTGCCGTGAACGCGGTGAAGAAGTCACTCCAGATGGGCGCCACCGAAGGTGTGCACCTCACGGACAGTGCCCTGGCCGGCTCAGACGCCGCCGCCACTTCGCTCGCCCTCGCGGCCGCCATCCGCCATCTTGGCACCGGCGCTCCGGTGGACCTTGTCCTCACGGGCATGGCGTCCACCGACGGCGAAACGTCCCTGGTCCCGGCCCAGCTCGCCGAGCGCCTCGGTCTGCCGCAGGTCACCTTCGCGTCCTCGCTGACGGTCGACGGCGGCCGGCTGACCGCGCGCCGCGACGCCGACACCTACTCTGAGACCGTCGAAGCTTCGCTGCCTGCAGTGGTCTCCGTGACGGACCAGATCAACGAGCCGCGCTACCCCAACTTCAAGGGCATCATCGCGGCCAAGCGCAAGAGCATCACCACGCTGTCGCTGGCCGACATCGGAGTCGATCCCGCGCACGTGGGCCACACCGGATCGTGGACCACAGTGACCGCTGCCGAGGAACGCCCGCCGCGCACCGCCGGAACCATCATCACCGACGAAGGCGACGCCGGCATCAAGCTCGTCGACTTCCTGGCCGCCCAGAAGCTGCTCTAAGAGGGATCACAGACATGGCAAACGTACTCGTATTCATTGACAACCCCGGCGACGCCCTGAAGAAGAGCACCCTCGAACTGCTCACCCTGGGACGTTCCCTGGGAGAGACCGCTGTTGCCGTGAACGGCGATCTGCATCAGGATGTTTCGGCCACGCTCGCCGAATACGGCGTCACCGCCGTTTTCCGGCCCTCCGCCCAGGACCTGGATGACTACCTTGTCTCGGCGAAGGCAGCCTATCTCGCGGCCGCCGCGGGTGCCGCCGGTGCCGGCACGGTCCTCCTGGACAACTCGCCCGAAGGCAAAGAGATCGCGGCGCGGCTCGGCATCCGGCTCAACGCCGGCGTCATCACCGACGTTGTGGCGGTCGACGCCGACGGTACAGCCCACAAGTCGGTCCTCGCCGGTTCTTACACCACCTCTGCCAGGGCCACCACGGCGGTATCCGTGCTGACGGTGAAGGCCAACAACGTCACGCCGGAGCCGGCATCCGTGGCTTCCGCCCCGGAGACGTCCACCGTCGAAGTGCCGGCGGACGGCACGGCCACGGCAGCCCGTATCACCGCCCGCGAACAGAAGGCCGCCAGCGGCCGCCCGGATCTGTCGGACGCCCGCATCGTGGTGGCCGGCGGACGCGGAGTGGACGGCGACTTCGGCCCCGTTGAGCAGCTTGCGGACGCCCTCGGTGCTGCCGTCGGAGCCTCCCGTGCAGCCACGGACGCCGGCTGGATCAGCCACGACGCCCAGGTGGGCCAGACCGGCAAGACCGTGTCGCCCCAGCTCTACATCTCTGCCGGCATTTCCGGTGCCATCCAGCAGAAAGCCGGGATGCAGACAGCCAAGGTCATCGTGGCCGTGAACAAAGACGCCGAGTCGCCGATCTTCGAAATCGCCGATTTTGGCATCATCGGGGACCTCTTCGACGTCCTTCCGCAGGCCACCGAAGAAATCAAGAAGCGAAAAGGCTGACCTTGACGCACTCCGCTGCCTCAGCACAGAGCCCGTTCAACCCGGACACACACCGGATTGGGCGGGTACTCTGTTTCGCCGCCCATCCGGACGACATCGACTTCGGTGCGGCCGGCACCATCGCCGCCTGGACGGCCGCGGGAATCCACGTCAGCTACTGCATCATGACCGACGGCGACGCGGGCGGCTTCGACCCGGCGCAGCGGGCCGAGATCACCGCCCTCAGGGCGGCCGAGCAGCGCCGGGCAGCCGAACTCGTGGGCGTGACCGACATCCACTACCTCCATCAGCGCGACGGCTACCTGGAACCGACGCACAAGGTGATGAAAGGTGTGGTGAAGCTGATCCGGGAAGTCCGTCCCGACGTCGTGCTCGCCATGCATCCGGAACGGAACTGGAACCGCCTCCAGAAGAGCCACCCGGACCACCTTGCCGTGGGGGAGGCCGTGACCCGGGCTGTATACCCTGCGGTCGAAAACCCGTTCGCCTATCCGGAGCTGGCCGAGGCAGGCCTCGCGGCGTACAAGCTGCCGTGGCTGTGGCTCTATGCCGGGCCCGAAGAGCGGGAGAACCACTTTGAGGATGTCACCGACCACGTGGACGCCAAGCTCGACGCGATCCACGTGCACGTGAGCCAGCATCCCGACGTCGCGGCCATGGAAGCGGCGGTGCGGAACGGCCTGCACATGAACGCACGACGTGCGGGCTTTGCTGAGGGCCGCAGCGCCGAAGCCTTCCACGTGGTCGCCGTCAACGGCCCGGGGACGATCGCCGGCTTCTAGGACGTCCGGTGATGGGGCGGCTGGCCTCTGGCGCAGCCGCCCCCGGGCTCAGGCGCCCAGCGGTGCGGCAGCCACCGTGGGGAACGTCGGGGTAGCCGAACCGCCCACGGGCTCCACGGTGATGCCGAGCGCTGCGGCGGACGCAATGCCCTTCACCACGGCAGGCTTTGACAGGGCTGCTTCGTCCATCAGGCCCTGGGAAACCGGTGCCGAGCCGTCCTTCGGGATCAGCCACATCTGGTAGACCTTGCCGGCCGGCGGTGCGGGTACACCGTTCATCTTGACCACCACGGCATCCTTCGACGACGAAATCAGCACTGTGGCGGTGCCGCCGGCGGAGACAGGTACGGAGGCTTCGCGGACGTCGGCGGCCCGGACCACCTGGTTCAGGGGATCGTTCTGGTCCGTGATGTAGGCGCCCACGCCCACGCCACCGAGGGCGATCACGGCGGCAGCTGCGACTGCGGTGAGCCAGCGGCGGGCGCCGGCAGGCCGGCGTCGTTCGTCCCGGCGGACCCTGGCCGCGGCGAGTTCATCCAGCGCCTCTGCCGGCGACTGTGCGGCAGGCGCAGCAGTGACTTCGGTGGGCCCATCGGCAGGCAGCTGCGCGAGGGACGGCAACTGGGACACGATTCGTGCGAAAAGATCCGCGGGAGGTTCCGCCTCAGCCGTAAAGGACGCCGCGAGGGTCTCCCTGGCCTGGCGGACACGCTCAAGGAAAGCGCTGCGCTCGGCGTCGGGCGCGGCGGAGATGTAGCGGTCAATGGCGGCGCGTTCAGCATCGCTGATCGCGTCCAGGGCATAGAGCTCGGCGAGATCCACGGCCCGCCCGGATTCCAGGTCGGCGGCGATCTCAGTTCCGAACGAGCCGGGACGGCGGGTGCCTCCCTGACTATTCATTTCTGTCATCTCAACTCACCCCCAGACAAGTCTTCAAGCGGATCAGTCCGTCGCGGATGCGGGACTTGATGGTGGGTACTGCTGCGTTTAGCTTTTCCGCGACTTCGCGGTAAGTGAGGCCGCCGTAGTAGGCCAGCCGTACCGATTCCTGTTGTGTTTCGGTCAGTGTTTCCAGGCACCGGACCACCGCCTCGGCCTCGAGCCTGCTGTCCACCTCGGCGGAGACGGAGTCGTGGTCCACGTCCTGGCTGCTGGCGCCGTATTTGGCCTCTCGGTCGGTGGCCGACTGCGAGGAACGGACCTTGTCCACGGCCCGGCGGTGCGAAATGGTCATCAGCCACGAGAGCGGACTGCCTGCTTCCGGGTTGAACTTCGCGGCGTTCTGCCAGACCTGGAGGAAAACCTCCTGCGTGGCGTCTTCGCTGAGTTCGGGATCGATGAGCACCCGCCGCGCCATGCCGAACACCCTGCGCGATGTCAATTGGTAGAACTCGGCAAACGCGGCCTGGTCGCCGCCGGCTATGCGGGCGAGCAGCCCGGCCAAGCGCTTGCTGAGATCCGCCGGTGAGTCAGTGACTGCGGCCCGGGCCTCGGAATTTGGCGCGTTGGGAGTTTCCATCACTACCCAGCATAAGTCGCCCGGCGGTGAAACCTGGGCATCGCGGCCGGTGCTGTCCCGAGGAAAGGGGAGAGCCGACGGGGCCGCCCGCCTCGTCGCTAGCCGTGTCACCTGCCGCTCCTTCCTCGCCCTGGAATTGCTGTCAGGAGTGATTCGGTGCCGGCAGCCGTCCGGATGGGCCGCGGGCGTCCGGAACGGGCGCTCAAATCTGGGCGCCGGAAAATCCCTGCTGGCGCCAGGCCTCGTAGACAGCAATGGACGCCGCGTTGGCCAGGTTCAGCGAACGGAGGGACGGCAGCATGGGAAGCCGCACGGTGGCCGTGACATGCGGATCGCTCTTGAGGTGTTCAGGCAGGCCCACTGATTCCTGGCCGAACATCAGGACGTCCCCGGGGCGGTAGGCGATGTCCGCATAGCTGGCGGTCCCGTCCGAGGTGAAGGCGTACACACGCTCCGGCTGCAGCTCGCGCCAGGCGTCCTCGATGCTTTTGTGGACGGTGACGACGGCGAGGTCGTGGTAGTCCAGGCCGGCGCGCCGGAGCTTGGCATCGGAGAAATCAAAGCCGAGGGGTTCCACCAGGTGCAGTTGGGCGCCGGTTATGGCTGCCAGCCTGATCGCATTGCCGGTGTTGCCGGGGATTTCGGGGGCATGGAAGAGGATTCGGAACACGGTCCAATCCTAGTCAACCAATCCGGGTCAACGGTTCAGTGCACGAACCCGGTGCATGCAACGGTTCAGTGCATGCCGCGAAGCAGCCTGGCCAGCACGGACACATTAACGGTGTTGGGTGTGGGGCCGGAGGAGAGGAAGTGCTTGAGGCCGCGGACCAGGCCCGCCGCGTTCACCACCTGGATGGTTTCGGAGGTGCCGGCTGTTCGCCGGTGGCGGTCGATGACGGGTTCGTGGAGGTTGCCGTCGGCGCTGTGGATGACTGTCCAGCCGGTGACGTTCAGTTCCGGGAAGATATCCTGCATGGCCCGGACAACGTGGGCCAGTTGCGGCGGCGCGATGGAACGTCCGCCGTGCCTCAGGGTTTGCCCGTCCCAGGCGTAGGCGCCCTTTGGCAGCAGCATGGAACCGATCAGCGCCAGCCGGTAGCCGGACAGGAGTGCGTGGTCGATGTGGCTGTTATCGGCCGGGGACTGCAGGCCGTTGACCAGCCGGGCCGCAGGAATGGCGGGCAGAACCTGGCGGGTGATGAGCTGCACCGTGCGCAGTTCGCGCTGGATTCGGGCTTCGGCGCCAAAAATACCCCGTTTGCGCGGCATCCCGTGGACCTGCTGGCTGGCCTGGGCGAACGGGATGAGCGGCACCATGCCGGACGCCTCGAAGGCCGCAGCATCGTAGGGCGGGACGTACAGGGGCGGGTCACCCGCGGTGTTCCGGGGCGTGGTGGTCCGGTGCACGGTGGCAGAGGCATGGCTGCCCGCCGCCGGCGCATCAAAGTGCGGCCCCGCGGCGGAATCGTCGGTGTTGCGGGACGTTCCTGCCGCATATGAGCGGTCGTAGGCCTTCCGGCGCGTCGGGTCTATCAGGGTTTCGTATGCTGCCGTCACCTGCCGGAAAGCGGCGGCGTCCCCGCCATGGTCAGGATGGGCCTTTCTCGCGGCCCGGCGGTAGGCCACCTTGATCTCCTTGTCGGTGGCCGTCACGGCGACGCGGAGCACCTCGTAGTAGGAGTTGCTGCTCTCGGTCAAGCACTCATCCTTTTTCTTCGCTGGCCAGTCCACGGCATGCAGCCCGGTGGGCCCCAGTTTACGGCCTGCCCACACAACGTCTGCGCACGCCCCAGTGGTTCCCGCGGCCCGGCGTCTAGACTCTTTAAGGATGACGGCAGGCGGGCCGTCCGGGCGAACATATTGGGGTGGACGTGAAGGCGCAGGCGGCTGTACTCGTGGCGGGGGCGCTGCTCGGCGTGACAGCACTGGGAGGCTGCAGTGTTGACGTTCCCGATCCGGCCGCCCCGAAAGTGGAGCCAACCGTCACCGCCCTGGCCACCCCTACCATCACCCCGGGCCATGACGCAGAAGCGGTTGCCGCAAAGGACATGCCGTTCTCCGCTGGCGGTTCCCTGGCCGCCGGGGTCCCCGTGGGGATCTCGGACGGACTCCAGGATGCACCCGGCTGGCAGCAGGTCAAGGAGAACGTGGCCGGCGAGAGTCAATTCGTGAAGTCCGACGGCTGTCTGGTGGCGGCCAAGGTCCGCACAAACCAGGCCCCGCTGGCGCTTCAGGACGACAAGGAGTCGACTGCTGGCCTCTTCACGTACCTGGATCCGACCATCCTGCCCGGCTATCTGAAGACAGCGACGCTGCGGTGGGGCGGTGAGGTTGGCAAGCCGGGGCCGTCGGCTGAGGTGCTGGCGCTGGAGAAACCCGGCCAAGCGGGCGTCAGGGCCACCGCTGTTATGGCCCGGGTGTTCGGCGCCGCGGCATCGTCGGTCTACATTTCGGTGGCCTGCCCGGACGATGCCACACTGGCAGCCGCCCGGGCCGACGTCGCAGAACGCCTCCGTATGGTTCCGCCGTCGAACTAGCTGTGTCGGTTACTTACCGTGCCTGCGCCAGGACCCGGCGGGGGAAAGTCGGTTCAGGGCCAGCGCGCCCACGAGCAGGCCGAAGTCCCGTAAGGCAACGTCGTAGAAGCTGCCCAGGACCAGCAGGTTGATGATGATGCCCAGCAGCCAGACGGCGACCAGCAGGGAACCGAACCGGGGCCGGACGGCCACTGCAATGCCGGCGGCGATCTCCACGACGCCGACGATGTACATAAAGGTCTGCGCCGACACCGGCACCACGGAGGTGGCAACCGGCGCGAGATAGATGGTCCAGTCGGTCAGGATGTTGGTGAACTTGTCCAGCCCGAAGAGAATCGGTGCGACGGTGAATACGGTGCGCAGCAGTAAGAAGGCCTGCCTGTCCGGTGCCATAGCCTGTAGCCGACTGCCTGCGGTGATTTTCGCGTTGGTTGTCATGGTGGACTCCTTCTAAAAGTAGGTATGATTATTTTAGAAAGATTAGCACCATTAAGCAATGGATGTTGTTTTTAGAGTTAGGGGTACAGGGTGCGCAGACTTCCGTGGGGCCGCCGCATGGCGGCCGTGGCTTCCTTGGGCGACGACAAGCGCCGGCAGCTTTTTGAACTGGTTGCCGCTTCCGAGGCCGCAGTCGGGCGCGATGAGGCTGCGCTGGCCCTCGGCCTGCCAAGAAGCACGGCGTCCTTCCACCTTGACAGGCTGGTCCAGGATGGACTCCTGGCGGTGGAATTCCACAAGGCTGCCGGGAAGTCAGGTCCTGGCTCCGGGCGGCCGGCCAAGATGTACCGGCAATCAACGAGTGAAGTCGGTGTTTCCGTGCCGGACCGCAACTATGACCTCGCGGCTGAGCTGCTGGTCGCAGCGATCGAGCACTCCACAGCGACCGGCGTAGCCGTGGGCAACTCCCTGCTGGCCGCGTCGTACGGCAAGGGCCAGGCGCTGGCCGCCGGCGCCGCAAGCCTGACGGACTTCATGGCGGGGGAGGGCTACGAGCCCAGGCCTGACGGCGCGGGCGGCTTTGTGCTGGTGAACTGCCCGTTCCATCGCCTCTCGGACGGGCACCCGGAAGTGGTCTGCGCCATGAATGGAGCATTTCTGCAGGGCGCGGCTGCGGCGTGCGGGGAGCCGGAGGAACGCATAGCGCCGAACAGCGAGCCTGGCCAGTGCTGCGCCAGGATCACCCCGCCCTGACACCTGATGGGCCGGGGCCGCGGGTGTGCCGCCCGGGGCACCGCTAGAATTGAGGCGTGCCCGTCTACCTCGATCATGCAGCCACCACGCCACTTTCCGCCGAGGCGCTGGCAGCCCTGACCCGGGAACTTGCCCGCACTGGCAATCCTTCGTCCCTGCACGGCTCGGGCCGGCGTGCCCGCCGCTCCGTGGAGGACGCCAGGGAAGCCATCGCGACGGCGGCCGGCGCCCATCCCTCCGAGGTCATCTTTACGTCCGGGGGCACCGAGTCGGACAACCTTGCTGTGAAGGGCCTGTACTGGGCCCGTTCCGGCGAAGACCCGGCACGGCGCCGCATCCTCTGCTCCGCCGTCGAGCATCATGCCGTGCTGGACACCGTGGAATGGCTGGAGCGGCACGAGGGTGCCATTGTCACGTGGCTTCCCGTGGACAGCCAGGGTGTGGTGGACCTGGACGTCCTCGCCGCCGAGCTGGCCCGGGACCCCGGGACCATTGCGCTCGTGACGGTCATGTGGGCCAACAATGAAGTGGGCACCATCCAGCCGGTGCACAGGATTGTGCAGCTGGCGCACGCCGCCGGAGTGCCGGTCCATTCGGATGCCGTGCAGGCCTTCGGCTCGCTGCCCGTTGATTTCAAGGCCTCCGGGCTGGACGCGATGTCCGTTTCCGGGCACAAGATCGGCGGACCGGTGGGAGTCGGCGCCCTCCTGCTGGGGCGGGCCGTCAAGCTGACTCCGGTGCAGCACGGCGGCGGCCAGGAGCGCGACGTGCGCTCCGGGACGCTGGACACTGCGTCCATCGCCGCCTTCGCTGCTGCCGCCGAGGCCGCCACCGCACGGCTTGCCGCCGAGTCCGCGAGGATCGCGGCCCTGCGGGACAGGCTCATCGACGGCGTCCTGCAGCGCGTGCCCGAAGCTGCACTCCGCGGCGCCCCGGGGGAGGGTCGCCTGCCCGGCAACGCGCATTTCACGTTCCCTGGCTGCGAAGGTGATTCGCTGCTGTTCCTGCTGGACCTGGTGGGGGTGGAATCCTCCACGGGATCCGCCTGCACGGCCGGTGTCCCGCGCCCGTCCCACGTGCTGCTGGCCATGGGGCTGGACGAGGAGACAGCCCGCGGCGCCCAGCGCTTCACGCTGGGACATACCTCAACCGACGCGGACGTGGATGCCTTGCTGGCAGCCCTCCCCGGCGCGTACCAACGCGCCCGCCAGGCAGGGATGGCCGGGCATGAATCCTCGATCCAGACTGCGGGAACGGTAGCGCGTCAGGCGTCCTCCGGCAGGAACTGATCGAGCCCAACGGAGTTGTCGGCCAGGCGCTCCGCTGTGACTCGGGTCCTGGCCGAGATAAGGGCCTTGATGGTCTTCTGCGCGCCAGGCTGTGGCTTCCGCGGCCAGTTGACGCTCATCCCGGCCACCACCCTGGAATCCTGCTGCCAGAACGCGATGAACTCCTTGCCCTCCAGTGACCCCCGGATCACCGGCTCAGCGCCCGCCGCCAGGGCAGGGAAGCCCGAGTATTCCATGCTGACGTCGTACTGATCGGTGTAGAAGTAGGGGATGGTGCCCAGTACTGCATCCTGGCTGAGCATGGCCCTGGCGGCCACCTTTCCGCCGTTCAGGGCATTGGACCAGTGCTCGCTGCGGTGGTGCTGGCCGGTGAAGGGGTGCAGGGCGTTGGCGACGTCGCCGGCGGCAAAAATGCCGGGCGCGCTGGTCCGCAGGGACGCGTCCGTGAGGATCCCGTTGTCCAGGGCCAGGCCAGCCGCCTGCGCGATGCCCGTCTCGGGAACCACGCCGACGGCGATGACCACGATGTCCGCAGGGAGCGCCTCTCCGGAATCGGTGACCACCCCGGTGACAGCGCCGCCGAGGCCGGTGATTTCCCGTGCCGAGGCGGGAAGCCGGAAGCTCACGCCGTTGGCTTCGTGGAGTCGGCGGAAGAACCGCCCGAGCTCAGGGCCGATGGCCCCGGCCAAGGGGATCTCTTCCAGTCCGAGGAGCGTGACGTTGTTGCCGTACGTGGCGGCAGCCGCAGCCAGTTCCATGCCGATCCAGCCGGAGCCGACCATCACCACGTTCCTGCCGCCTGCCGCCAGGCTGCTGCGCAACCGACGGCTGTCGTCCAGGGTGCGGAAGGTGGAGACGCCGGCCAGGTCGCTTCCGGGCAGGCGGAGGGTGCGGGGCGCCGCCCCGGTGGCGAGCAGCAGGGAACCGTAAGCCAGCGTGCTGCCGTCGTCCAGCTCCACCGTCCTGGCGTCCGGCCGGATGCCCGTGACGCGGGCACCCAGGCGGAGTCCGACGTCGTTCTCCGCGTACCAGCCTGGCGGCACCACCGGGACGGCGTCCTCGGCGGCCTTGCCCAGCAGATACTCCTTGGACAGCGGCGGCCGCAGGTACGGAGGATGGTGCTCTGCGCCGATGATCGTGACCCGGCCTTTGAACCCTTCCGCCCGCAGCGTCTTGGCGGCGGTGGCCCCGGCCAGGCCGCCGCCGGCAATCACAATGTCCCCTCAGTAGCAATGTCCTCAGCCATGTCCGCCCGATTCCCGCCGGTGTGCTCGAAGTCTAAAACTGTTAATTCTGACTTTAGAAGTGAAGGCCCGCTGGGTCAAGGGTCTTTTGGGGAGGATTCGGCGTGGCGATAGACTGGTGCGGCAGGCATTGTGCTATTTCTGCGGCGGCCGGTTGAACGGCGGCCGCCCTCTGCCGGCATCCCCCGAACCCTAAAGAAAGCCAGCATGCGAGTTCTAGCAGCCATGAGCGGTGGAGTCGACTCCGCCGTTGCCGCAGCACGTGCCGTTGAGGCCGGGCACGACGTCGTCGGCGTTCACCTTGCGCTGTCCAGGATGCCCGGCACCCTGCGGACGGGCAGCCGCGGCTGCTGCACCATCGAGGACTCGCGCGATGCGTGGCGTGCCTGCGATGTGCTGGGCATTCCGTATTACGTCTGGGATTTCTCGGAGCGCTTCAAGGAAGACGTGGTCCAGGACTTCATCGATGAGTATGCTGCCGGGCGGACCCCCAATCCCTGTATGCGCTGCAACGAGCGGATTAAGTTTGCCGCCCTGCTGGAGAAGGCCATCGCCCTGGGCTTTGACGCCGTCTGCACCGGGCATTACGCCAAGGTCATCAAGGACGCCGACGGCAACCCCGAACTTCACCGGGCCGCGGACTGGGCCAAGGACCAGAGCTACGTCCTGGGTGTCCTGACGCACGAGCAGCTCAAGCACTCCATGTTCCCGCTGGCTGACACGCCCTCCAAGGCTGAGGTGCGGGCCGAGGCCGAGCGCCGTGGACTGTCAGTGGCCAACAAGCCCGACAGCCACGACATCTGTTTCATTCCCGACGGCGACACCGCCGGCTGGCTCGCCGAAAAGATTGACATGACCCCCGGCGACATTGTGGACGAGACCGGTACGAAGGTGGGGGAGCACCCGGGAGCCAACGCGTTCACCGTGGGACAGCGCCGCGGCCTGAAGCTCGGCACACCCGCAGCGGACGGCAAGCCCAGGTTCGTCCTGGAGATCCGGCCCAAGGAAAACAAGGTAGTGGTGGGGCCCCAGGCGCTGCTGGCCATTGACGAGATCCGCGGCATCAAGGTCTCGTGGGCCGGCCTGCCCATCGCTGAAATCGAAACGGGCGCCGAGTTTGACTGCTATGCCCAGGTCCGCGCCCACGGGGACCCCGTGCCGGCAACTGCGCGAATGCTGCCGGGCGATGGTGCACCCCAGCTGCTGGTCACGTTGACCGATCCGCTGCGCGGTGTGGCACCCGGCCAGACAGTGGTCCTCTACCAGGGCAGCCGCGTCCTGGGCCAGGCAACCATCGACGCTGCCCGGTCGTTGCAGCGCGCGGAGCTCTGAGGCGGAGCAAATTTACCCTGGTCAGGTAAATTTTGTGTCTCAACTCACAAAAAAGCCGGTTGATGAGTCCGGCGTCTGGTTGAATCTAGGCATCAGGACAGCGCGCTGCCCGCTCAAGCCAAGACACCCATTTGCGGGCGGCGAGCGCGTACTCATCGAACAGAAAGTTCACAGATGACCAAGAGCACAAAAGCCTTGCGCAGCGCAATTGCGCTCGCAGGCGTTTCCGCCTTCGCATTGACGGCCTGCACGGGCCCCTCGGGTGGCGGCGGCGGTGGAAGCACAGCATCGGAGAATGCCAGCAGCGTCATTGCGTACGGCACCACAGACAAGGTCACCGCACTGGACCCCGCGGGCTCGTACGACAACGGTTCGTTCATGGTGATGAACCAGATCTACTCCTTCTTGTTGAACTCCAAGCCCGGTGGTGCCGACCCCGTGCCGGACCTGGCCGAATCGTCCTCCTTCACCAAGCCCACCGAATTCACCGTCAAACTCAAGAGTGACCTCAAATGGGCCAACGGGCACGTGCTGGATTCCAAAGACGTCAAGTTCTCCTTTGATCGCCAAACTGCCATCAACGATCCCAACGGTCCGGCTTCGTTGTTGTCCAACATCGATTCCATTGCCACACCTGATGCCAGCACCGTGGTTTTCACACTGAAGAATGCCAACGACCAGACATTCCCGCAGATTCTGACCAGCCCGGCCGCCCCGATCGTTGACGACGAAGTTTTCCCGGCAGACAAGCTCCTCAGCGACGAGGAAATTGTCAAGGCCAACGCCTTCCACGGCCAGTACATCATCGACTCCTACAACAAGAACACGTTGGTCAGCCTGAAGGCTTGGCCGGACTACAAGGGAGTGCTTGGCAAGCCCGCCAACGCAGGGGCCACCATCAAGTACTACACCGATCAGACCAACATGAAGTTGGAGGTCAAAGGCGGGCAGATCGATGTTGCCAACCGCAGCCTGAGCGCGACGGACATCGATGACCTCAAGAAGGACTCCAGCGTCACGGTCCATGTCGGACCCGGCGGCGAGATGCGGTACATCGTCTTCAACTTCGACACCATGCCGTACGGGGCCAAGGCTCCCGAAGCTGACCCGAAGAAGGCGCTGGCCGTCCGCCAGGCCGCTGCCAACCTGATCGACCGCCAAGCCATTTCGGACCAGGTCTACAAGGGCACGTACCTGCCGATGTGGTCCAACGTCCCGTCCGGTTTCGTGGGCGCCAACGAATCCTTCAAGCAGGCGTACGGGGATGGCTCCGGCAAACCCAGCCTGGACAAGGCCAAGAAGGTCATGTCCGACGCCGGCATCACCGGCCCGGTGACGATCAAACTGCAGTACAACCCTGACCACTATGGCAAGTCATCCGGTGACGAATACGCCATGGTCAAGGACCAGTTGGAGAAGAGCGGTCTGTTCACCGTGGACCTTCAGTCCACTGAGTGGGTCACGTATAACTCGGCGTCGAAGAAAGACAGCTACCCCGTCTTCCAGCTGGGATGGTTCCCGGACTTCAGCGACGCGGACAACTACCTGACACCCTTCTTTGTGCGCGGTGGCTTCATGAACAACCACTACTCCAACAGCGAGGTCGAAACGCTGATCGCCAAGCAGCTTGTGACAGCTGATAAGGCAGAGCGTGAGAAGACCATACAGGAGGTCCAGAATCTGCTGGCCAAGGACATCTCCACCCTGCCGTTGCTGCAAGGGGCCCAGGTGGCTGTTTCGGGGACCAAGGTGAAGGGCGTGGATTCGACACTTGATGCGTCGTTCAAGTTCCGGCTCGGCACCGTTTCCAAGTAACAGCTAAATACCTGCGTAGGGGGTGGGGCCGGCCGGTCCTGCCTCCTACGCGTTAGCTCCACATTTTCGATTTCCAGACCAAGCAGGTTCAGCATGGCCACTTTGATAGATGCGCCGCCGCCAACGGTGGCGGCCCCCATATCCAAATCCGCGGGAGGTGGCCTCGGGAGGTATATCCTGATTCGCTTCCTGCTGATCTTCCCGACGATCTTCATCCTCGTCACACTCGTTTTCTTCCTGATGCGGATCACCGGCGATCCCATTACCGCAGCCCAGGGCGGACGCCTCCCGCAGGAACAAATCGACGCCTTGGTTCACCAGGCCGGCTATGACCGGAACCTGTTCATCCAATACATCGAGTACCTTGGCCACATCGCCACCGGAAACTTCGGCCGGACTATTTCAGATGGCCGGCCCGTCATCGAGATGCTCGCGAAATTTGGTGCAGCCACCCTGGAACTGAGCATCAACGCCGTGATGGTGGCGTTGCTTGTGGGAATACCGCTGGGTATGTTCGCCGCCCACAAACGCGACAAGGTTCCGGACGCTGTCCTGCGCATGTTCGCCATCCTTTGCTATGCCACCCCTGTCTTCTTTGCCGGCCTGCTGCTGAAGCTGACATTTTCTGTGGGACTGGGTTGGTTCCCCGTGGCCGGCCGTGCATCCACCACAACGGAACTGGCGATGGGCCGGCTGGCAGCGCCCACCGGCGTCTACTGGCTGGACGCCCTTCGCAGCGGCAATCTGGCAGCCTTCGGCGACATCGTCCACCACGCAGTCCTGCCGGCCGTCGCGCTGGGCCTATTGACCGCGGGCGTCTTCCTCCGTCTGGTCCGCACCAACGTGATCGGCACGCTGGGCAGGGACTATGTTGAGGCAGGCCGCTCCCGAGGTGTCAGTGAATACCGCCTGGTGACCAAGCATGCCTACAAGCCTGCGCTGATCCCCATCATCACGGTGATGGGATTACAGATTGCCCTGCTGCTCGGCGGTGCGGTGCTGACCGAAACCACCTTCGAATGGAAGGGCCTCGGCTATCAGCTGGCGCAGTACCTTACCGCGCGTGACTTTGTGGCTGTCCAGGGCATCGTGATGCTGCTGGCCGTCATTGTGGCGATCACCAATTTCGCGGTGGATATTGCCGCCGCCCTGATTGATCCGCGAGTGAGGTACTGATGGGTACCACAGTTTTGGAACCGAAAAAGAAGTCCTTGCTGGACCGGCTTCCGGTCTCGTCCCACATCCGCCAAAGCGTTGGCCTGCAACGCACTATGCTGCTTATCGGCGTCGTTCTTTGCACAGTTTTTGTGGTGGCTGCGATCTTTGCGCCGCTGTTGGCGCCGTACGGGTATTCCCAGATTTCCGATGACGCCGGTTCGTTCCCGGCGCAGGCCGAACCCGGTGGCAAGCATCTGTTGGGAACGACCGTGGGCGGATACGATGTGCTGTCCCGGATGATCTGGGGATCGCAGACAGCCATGGCGGTGATAGTTGCTGCCGTGCTGATGTCCATCTTCCTGGGAGTGTTCCTTGGACTGGTGAGTGGCTACTTCGGCGGCTGGCTGGACCGGGTGCTGGTGGTGATTGCTGACGCGATTTACGCCTTCCCGACACTCCTCGTGGCTATCGTGATGTCGATTGCCATCAATAAGGGACAGTCTGGCTTCTGGGGCGGAATCCTCGCCTGCGGTTTTGCCATCACGGCAGTGTTTGTACCGCAGTACTTCCGGGTGATCCGCGCTGAAACCATCCGGCTCAAGGCTGAACCGTTTGTGGAATCCGCCCAGGTTGTTGGCGCCTCAAGCGCCAGGATTATCAGCAGGCACATCTTTTCGAACGCGACCCGGACCCTGCCGCTGATCTTTACGCTCAACGCCTCCGAAGCCATCCTCACCCTGGCAGGCCTGGGCTTCCTCGGTTTCGGTATCGAGCCAAGCTCCGCGGCGGAATGGGGCTTTGACCTGAACAAGGCGATGTCCGACGCCTCCTCAGGCATTTGGTGGACCGGTGTGTTCCCCGGCCTGGCCATCGTCCTGACGGTGGTTGGACTGACCCTCGTAGGAGAAAGCATCAATGACCTGAACGATCCGCGCTTGCGCGGACGCAAGGCTGCCGGCGCCAAGGGCGCCCCGGGACCATCAACCGCCGCCGCCAACGCCGCCATCGCAGCGGATGTGAGAGGACTGTGACCATCAATATTGATCCGGTGTCTGACCAGTCCAGGCCGGCAGAGCAGCCGGTCCTGGAGATCGACCACCTCAAAGTCACGTTCGCCACCGACGGCGGAGACGTCTACGCCGTGAAGGATGTGAGCCTGGACGTCCGCTCCGGCGAGGTCCTGGCCATCGTGGGTGAATCCGGCTCCGGCAAGACCGTGACTGCGAAAACCATCCTCGGGCTGCTGCCTGAGACCGCCACCAGCGGGGGCGCCGTCCTGATCAACGGGAACAACGTGATCAGCGTCAGCGCCGCGAAGCTGAGGCAGATCCGCGGCCGCGATGTGGCCATGGTGTTCCAGGAGCCCTCCACGGCCCTGAATCCGGTGTTCACCGTGGGCTGGCAGATTGCTGAGGGCATCCGTGCCCATGCCGGCGGTCCCGGCGGGAAGCGGGTCTCGGCCAAGGACGCCAAGGCCCGTGCCATTGAGGCGCTGCGCAAAGTGGGGATCCCGGATCCGGAGCATCGGGTCAACTACTACCCGCACCAGTTCTCCGGCGGCCAGAAGCAGCGCGTGGTGATCGCCGCCGCGCTGGCCCTGAACCCGGGACTCATCGTGGCCGATGAACCCACCACAGCCCTGGATGTCACCGTCCAGGCCGAAATCCTGGAGCTGCTCCGGGACCTCCGGGACAAGTACGGCACATCGATCGTGCTGATCACGCACAACATGGGCGTGGTGGCCGACCTCGCGGACCGCGTGGTGGTGATGTACCAGGGTGATGTGGTGGAGGAAGCGCCGGTGCGGGTGCTGTTCGCCGAACCCAAGCAGGACTACACCAAGAAGCTGCTGGCCGCCGTGCCCCACCTGGGCCGGAACTCGGCGTCGGAGGGCCTGTTGGAACGCGCCCACCAGGGCTCGCCGGTGCTGGTGGAGGCAACCAACCTGACCATCGAGTACCCCGGCAGGCTGGGAACGCCGGCCTTCAAGGCCGTGGACGGGGTCAGCTTCACCGTGTCCCAGGGCGAAGTCTTTGGACTGGTGGGCGAATCCGGATCAGGGAAAACCACAATCGGCCGGGCCATCGCGGGCCTGAACCGGACCACGGGCGGCAGCCTGAAGGTACTCGGCTACGAGATGCTGAACCTCAAGGAGCGGACGTTCAAGCCCCTTCGGAAGGATATTGGCTTTGTGTTCCAGGATCCGGCTGCGTCCTTCAACCCCCAGCTGACCATCGGCGACTGCGTAGCGGAGCCCATGATCATCCACACCAACCCGAGCCCGGCGCAGGCGCGCAAACGCGTTGCTGAGCTGCTTGAATCAGTTCAGCTGCCGGCGTCGTACGCCCAGCGGTATCCGCACGAGCTGTCCGGCGGGCAGCGCCAGCGGGCGTCGCTGGCGCGGGCACTGATCCTGAACCCGCGGCTGCTGATCGCTGACGAGCCGACGTCGGCCTTGGACGTTTCGGTGCAGGCGAAAGTCCTGGAACTCTTCAAGGAAATCCAGGCCGAGTTCGGGTTCGCGGCACTGTTCATCAGCCACGACCTCGCGGTGGTGGACATCCTGTCCCAGTGGGTGGGCGTCCTGTACAAGGGCAAGCTGGTGGAGCAGGGCATCGGTAGCCAGGTGATGGGCGCACCGCAGCACGACTACACCAAACGGCTGATTGCCTCGCTGCCGGTTCCTGATCCGGACGAACAGGCACGACGCCGGGAAGCGCACCGGGCGCTGCTTGCCCAGTAGGCACCACCGGCGACTCTTCAGTCGCGGCGCCACCAGACGGACATCCCGCCGCACCAGGCGGGGTGTCCGTCCGCCGCTTAACACCGGAAGGATTTCCGCGGACGCCCCATAGACTTGGACCATGACGCAGCAAAACCACGATGTTCCCGACACCGACACCTACGATGCCGCCGCGAGTTCGCTGGCAGGCCACGTGGACAACTCGGTGATGGCGGAACTGCTGTCCATCCGCTCCAGCATCGACAACATCGATGCGACCCTGGTGTACCTCCTGGCCGAACGGTTCAAGGCCACCCAGAAAGTGGGCTTCCTCAAGGCCGCGCACCGGCTCCCGGCGGGGGATCCGGGCCGGGAATCCGCCCAGATTGCCCGTCTCCGGCGGCTGGCGGAGGATGCCCACCTCGATCCCGCGTTTGCGGAGAAGTTCCTGAACTTCATCATCGGCGAGGTCATCCGCCATCATGAAGCCATCGCCGAGGACCACCAGGCCGCTGCAGAGTGGAAGTAACCGCCACAGGGCTTGGGCCCTGGCCGGGGGAGGACCCCGTGGAGGCTGCCCGCATTGTCCGCGGCGAGCTCGGCAGCCCGCACCTGCCGTTCCTGGCGGAGCTTCCGGATCGGGGAGTCGGTTCCGACGCCCTGGGGCGGACGGCCGCACTCCTGGTTGAGATGGCCGTCGATGTCCAGCCGTACGGCTGGCGTCTGGTGGACCGTCCGGGCAAGGATTTCCGCCGGGCCGCGTCGGCCCTGTCCACCGACATCAACGTCCTGGCTGACGTTGCCGGCGCCGAGGACACCCGCGCCCCCGAACTCAAGGTCCAGCTGCTGGGACCGCTGAGTCTTGCCGCGGGGCTGCACCTGCACAACGGCGAACGGGCGCTGATCGATTACGGCGCACGCCGGGACATTGCCGAGTCGCTGGCCGCAGGGGTTGGCGGCTACCTGTCCCGGATTTCCAGCGCCGTTCCGGGCGCGCGGCTGGTGGTCCAGGTCGACGAGCCTGATATCGCCGCCGTACTGGCCGGCACCATTCCGACGTCGAGCGGTTACCGCACGCTGCGGGCGGTGGGTGGCCAGGAGGTCACCGAGTCCTGGCAGGTGGTGATCGAGGCGCTCCGTGAGGCGGGCGCCGCCGAAATCGTTGTCTCCGTGCCTGAAATTGAGGCCCCCATCGGCCGGATCATTGCCGCCGGCGCCGACGGCGTGGCCGTACCGCTGAGGGCCCTGACCACACGGCAGTGGGAGCAGTTGGCCACGGCAGTGGAGGCAGGCAAGCGGATCTGGGCCGGCGCCCTCGACCTTAGCCGTGGCACGCTGCCCAGGGTGGCCGACGTCGTAGAGTCCGTCTGGCGGCCATGGCACGAGCTGGGGCTGCCGGCGTCGTCCCTGGACAGTATCCGGGTCACCCCCTCGGCGGGACTGGCCGGCCACACGCCGGCCACCGCCAAAGCAGTGCTGGGCCGGCTCACCCAGGTGGCCGACGGACTGAACCAGCGCGCACACGGCTGATCGGCCCACTGCTGGGCGGACCCAAGGGCAAGACTTCTACGTCCGGTTCTCCCAACGGTCCGGCTGGGCGTAGCGGGGCAGGAAACTCTGCGCCGAACTGCCGCCGATGTAGGGACGCAGTCGGTAGTCAAACCTGCCCGCATAGACCAGGACCAGACCGATCTGCGGCTGGATGACCTTGACCTGGATCCGGTGCTGTCCGTGCTCGCCTGCGGCGCCGTCCCACCACTGCTCGGCGTAAGCCCTGGCATCCACCGTGGCCGGCAGCGGCAGGCGGAGGGGGCCCAGGAACAGCCGCGACGCTTCGGAAACGCCGCGCAGCCTACCCTCGGCCGTCACACTGAGCTTGAGGTCGGTCACCATGCGCCGGAAACGGCCCAGGTAGTCCACCAGCCGCGGGCCGCCGTCGGAATCCACGAGGCTGGTGGTGTCCTGGAATATCCGCACGTGCCCGGGAAAACGGATTTCCCGCCGGGCAGTCAGGCTGGAGCGGCCGAACGGATCCTGGTGGGCATGGTTTTCAATCCGGAAGGGGATGACTTCCCCGTAATCCGGGAAAAACGCCTCCTCCCCGGAGGTCAGCTTGAGCAGCGGCCGCAGCCACGCCTGCCGGCAGCCCACAACGTCGAACACACCCTCCCCGACGCCGTAGTGCCCCGAGCCGGGCGCCAGGGAAAAGTACTCCTGCAGCTCAGGCTGCAGCCGGTGGAAGTTCTCGCCCAGGGCCTGCCGGTAAATAGGGACGTTCATGGTGACCTCCTGGACGGTGCCGTCAGCGGCGCTGCAGCGACTCACAATCTACCGGCTGCCTTGAGCCGGATGTACATGTCGGCAAGCTGCGGCGGCAGCTGGTGTGGCTCCGCATCTACCACTTCCACCCCGTGGTGCCGGAGTTCGGCGCTGACCGCCGCCCGTTCCAGCAGAACGCGTTCGGCCGCTGCCGCCCGGAACACGCCGGCGGCGTTCTCACGCTCCCGCAGCATCCGCCCCAGCATGGGATCACGGACGGCGGCCACCACCACAACGTGCTGCTGCGCGAGCTGCGCGGCCACGGGAATGAGCCCTTCCTCCGGTGCCCCGCCGTCCAACGAGGTCAGCAGCACCACCAGGGACCGGTGGGCGGAAACCGCCCGGATCTGGCCGGGGAGGCTGGACCAGTCAAGCTCAATCAGTTCCGCCTCGAGGGGCGCCATCGCTTGCACCAGCTGCCCCAGGAGGTTGCCGGTGGTGGCGGAACCGGCCCTTGCCCGCGGACGTCGGTCGTAGGCCAGGAAGTCCACCCGGTCACCGCCGCGCTCGGCCAGGACCGCCAGCAGGAGCGCCGCTTCGATGCCGGTATCCAGCCTTGGTTCGTCCTCGATCCTCGCCGCTGACGTGCGGGACGTATCCAGCATGATCACCACGCGCCGGTCGCGTTCCGGGCGCCAGGTGCGGACGACGACGGCGGACCGGCGGGCGGTTGCGCGCCAGTCGATGGACCGGACGTCGTCCCCGCGGACGTAGTCGCGCAGCGAGTCGAATTCCGTGCCGGCACCCCGGATCTGCACGGCGGCCTTGCCGTCGAGTTCGCGGAGTTTCCTGAGCTTCGAGGGGAGGTGCCTGCGGGAATGGAACGGCGGCAGGACCCGCAGGAGGCCGGAACAGTCAAACGTGCGCTGGCGTGCCGCGAGCCGAAGGGGTCCATGGGAGCGCACAGTGACGTGCCGGGCGCCCACGTCGCCACGGCGGACCGGCTGTAGCCGGACGGTCATCCGGCGGCTTTCCTGGGCGGGGATGTCCAGGTCCTGGACCGGATTCACAGCCCCGGCAGACGGCTGCCACGCGTCCCGGACAGTGGCGCGCAGGCGTCGCCGGCCACTGTTGCGCAGCGTGAGGACCGAAGCGGCCGTGCCGTGCAGCGTCACGTTGCCGGGCTCGGCGCGCGTGACGATGATGGCCCGCGGGGAAGCGGCAAGGCCAAGGTCCAGGCCCAGGAGAGCAGCGAGTGCCACGACCACGCCCAGGACCGTTCCCCCGCCAGGAAACAGCAGCACCGGCACCAGGCCCAGCAGTGCCAGCACGACGAACCGTCCGGAGAGTGCCATGTGCAAGCGAATCAGCGGGGGACCGGGACGGACGCCAGGATGCTGCCCAGGACATCGTCCACGCGGACCCCGTCCATCTGGGCATCGGGCTGCAGGGCCACCCGGTGGCGCAGGCACGGCAGCGCCAGTGCCTTGACATCGTCCGGCGTGACGAAGCTGCGGCCAGACAGCCAGGCCCAGGCGCGGGCCGTATTAAGCAGTGCAGTCGCGCCGCGGGGCGAGACGCCCAGCTGGAACGACGGCGCCTGCCGGGTGGCGCGCACCAGGTCCACGATGTAGCCGATGATTTCCCGTTCGACGGCAACGGTGGCCACGGCCTGCCGCGCCCGTTCGAGGTCCTCGGCGCCGGCCACCGCCCGGACACCGGCGGCAGCAAGATCCCGGGGATTGAAGCCGGCCGCGTGCCGCCGGATCACTTCCACCTCGTCAGTCCGGCTGGGCAGCGGCATGGTGAGTTTGAGCAGGAACCGGTCCAGCTGAGCTTCGGGCAGGGGATAGGTTCCCTCATACTCCACGGGGTTCTGGGTTGCCGCCACCAGGAAGTTCGCCGGCAGCGGCCTGGACACCCCATCCACCGAGACCTGCCGCTCTTCCATGGCCTCCAACAGGGAAGCCTGCGTCTTCGGGGGCGTCCGGTTGATTTCGTCGGCCAGCAGGATGTTGGTGAAGACCGGCCCCTCGCGGAAACTGAATTCCGAGGTGTGCGAGTCATAGACCAGGGAACCGGTGATGTCGCCGGGCATCAGGTCAGGGGTGAACTGTACGCGTTTGGTGTCCAGGCTCAGCGCGGCGGACAGGGCGCGGACCAGGAGTGTCTTGGCCACACCGGGCACGCCCTCGAGGAGAACGTGTCCCTGGGAAAGCAGCGCGATAAGGAGTCCGGTGACGGTGGCATCCTGGCCCACCACGGCTTTGGCAACCTCGTGGCGGACATCCAGGAGCGCCTGCCGGGCGGGATCCAGCGTCCGCGGAGAGGAGTCCATGATCTGCGGGGCGCCGTACGGTTCGTTCATCGGGTCCTGACCTCGTTCTCTAGTTTGTCCAGTTCCTGTGACCATTGCACCAGCCTGGTTGCGGTACCGGGGCGTTCCTGGATCAGGCCGCTGATATCTCTTTCCGGCCGGCCCAGGTGCCGGGCCACTGCCTGCACCACGTCGTCGGCAGTGGCCTGGGATCCCACTCGAAGGGCTTGCGCCAGGCGGACCAGGGTGCCGGCCCGAAGGTTGTCCCGTGCCCGGTCCAGTGCGTGGGAATCCTGATAAAGGCGTGCGCGGCCTTCTGCGGTCTCCACGGCCTTGACCACCACGGGGAGTGGTTCAAACACGAGCGGGCCGAGGCGGCGCCCGCGCCACACAATGGCCAGCACGGCCACAAAGACCAGCCAGGGCCCCAGGAATGCCACCCAGTCAGGGGCGAGTTCATCAAGTGTCTGCGTTGACTCCGCAGCGGCCGCGTCGCCCAGTCCGGGCAGGTACCAGACAACGACCGCTGAGCCGCCCAGCGTCCGCAGGGCCAGTGCGGCATGGCCGTGGCCGGCAAGCCCGCCGTTGTTGAGGAGGGCGGTGCTGCCCAGGACGGTCAGGCCGCCATCATCCGTGCGGGCAAGCAGCCCGGCGGTGCTTCCGTGCGGGCTGAAGCACACCGTGCCGCCGTCGTACAGGAATCCGCCGGTTCCGGAGACAGCACCTGCCGCCGCGGGATCGGTGAGATCGCAGCCCGGTTCCAGGAGCGCCGTTGACTCGGGCACCACACCGGCCTGGCTGATGCCGGTATCGAGTGCCTTCAGCGTGCCGAGCCGCGGCGTCACCAGCACTACGCGTCCCGCACGTGCGGTCAGCTCGTCCAGCCGGGATTGGTCCAGGAATCCGCTCCGGTCGTACAGGAGGAGGGTGGCACCCGGCCGGCCCGCGAGTGCTGCCGTGGCGGAGTCAAAGGATTCAACATCCTGGACCTCGACACCGTGGCGGCCCAGTATCTCGCTGACCGCCCTGGCGCCGCCCGGCCCGGCGTTATGCACGGATAAGGGCAGGGAATCGCCCTTTGGCGCGAGTTGGGTGGAAATAACCACCGCCAGTCCGACGGCGGCCGTCACGCCGATCGCTGCCCCGCCGCGGTGCCGCCGGAGCCAGGCACGGGCGCGGGAAACGAAGCCGGCGCCGGACCCGGAACCGGATCGGAGTGCCGGGGCGGAACCCGGCTGCGCCTCCGGTGCACCCGACGTCGGACGTTTGGGCGCCAGAAGATCCGGCGAAGGGTTCTGCATCGTGGGACCCTGCGTCATCGCGGAACCGCCGGTTCGTCACGTTCAGCGGGCAGGGCGGCGCTGGCCGGCGTGAGGGACTGCAGGGCAATGTCCAGTTCGCGCACCGCGGCATAGTCAGCCTGGCCTGCGGACTCATTTCCGTAGCGGATCCCGTCGAAAGTTCGCGCGGCTTCCGTCAGGTGGCCGGCTTCTGACGGAAACGCGGTGGCCAGTTCGTGCGCCACCTCGTCCGCGGTCCGGCCCGGCCGCGCGTCGAAAAGTGTTCTGTCCTCGGCTGTGCGCACCAGCGCGCGGAAACAGTCCACGGCGGCGGCACTCCAGTTGCCGGCTGCGGCAGCGGCAGCCGCGCGCCCGCGGTAGGCCTCGGCACTGACGGCTGTGCCGACGTCGAACACGTCTCCGGCACGCCTGGCCTTCGCGTTGAGGCGCGGGCGGGCCAGGACGACCGCGGCGCCGATCAGCACGGCGATGGCCACACCGATCCACGGC
The DNA here is from genome assembly GCF_006517235.1 of Pseudarthrobacter sp. NIBRBAC000502772. NCBI lineage: Bacteria > Bacillati > Actinomycetota > Actinomycetes > Micrococcales > Micrococcaceae > Pseudarthrobacter > Pseudarthrobacter sp. NIBRBAC000502772. Next base: position 3,627,661 of record NZ_CP041188.1, on the reverse strand, counting down.
GCCGCCACGGTGGTGTCCGGGCCGGAGCCGCCGTCCAGGGACCGCAGCCAGTCCAGGATGTCCGCCCACACACTGTCCAGCCAGCCGGGGGCCGCGTCACGGTATTCCGGCTTGGCGAGTTCTTCTTCGGCCCAGCGGCGGGCCTCGTCGCGGCCAGGCAGGACCGGTGGTTCAGCGGCCATCCGGCCATGTCCCGCCGGGCGGTGCCCCATAGGGCGGCAGCGGATTTTGGCCGGGTCCCGCCCGGTAGACCGGAACGCCTCGGCCCGGGACGCCGTCGGGATCTGCTCCGGATTCCAGCAGCCGGAGCAGGGCGATATCCAGTCCGTCCCGGCGCATCCTGAGGTCGAGGTAGAGCAGCGCCATCACGGAGGTCTGGAAGGCAAAACCCGCTGCGGCGACCACTGCGGTAACGACCGCGGTGGCAACGCCCGCCACCACGGCCGCCGTCATGGCCTGGTCGGAACCGCCGTGGGGTGAGACCACGCCGGTGTAAAAGCCGGTGAGCAGTGTGACGGGAATCGTGACGACCTGGGCGATGACCCCCACCATGATGCCCACCACCAGCGTGATGCCCAGGAGCCGCCACCAATTGCTGCGTGTCAGTTCCCAGGAGCGCCGGATGCCGGCCATCGCACCGAGTTCCTCCACCACAACGGCGGCAGGGGCCACCATTAGCTTGATGTAGACCCATACGTACAGCACAAAGCACACCAGCCCCAGCGGGACGAGGATCAGGGCGCCCACTCCGCCGACAGTGCTGACCAGCAGCACGGCCAGCGCCACAAACAGCAGCGCAACGAGGAGCCCGCCGCCCACCAGCAGGGCCGCAAGGCGGATCAGGGCACCAGCGCGGGACCGCGCCAGGGTCCACATCTGCCTGAAGCCGGTGGGGCGGTTGAGGACGGATCTGGCGACCGGAACCACCATGGCGCCCTGCAGCACCGCGGACAGAAAAACGGTGAGCACCGAGACGAGCAGGATCCCGGACGCGAAGGTCACCACCAGCGGGACCAGGTCCTGCTCCGTCAGGCCCGCCGCCCAGGCTTCAAGTGACGCCGCGGACGTGGCGGAAAATGAACTGAGAACTGCCGTGACTACTGCGGCGAGCGTCTGCGCCAGCAGCGCGGCGCCCAGCATGGCTTTGGCATTGCGCCTGATCGCCTGGAAGGAGCCATCCAGGATCTCGCCGAACATCAGTGGCCGCAGGGGAACGATGCCGGGTTTGGGCGGGGCAACATAACGCGGCTGCTGGTACGGCGGCGGACCGCCGTAGGGATTGTGCGGCGGAGTGCCCCAAGCCGGCGGGCCACCCGGAGGAGCGCCCCAAACCGGCTGGCCGCCCCAGGGCTGCTGTGCCGGGCCGGGCTGCGGCCCCCACGGAGGCTGGTTCCCTGGCGGCTGGCCCTTCCCAGCCTCGCCGGCAGGATGCGGCTGCTGCATGTTCGGATCCTGGTGTGGCACCCTGTTCCTTCCCCCGCGCGGGACTGTCCGCGTGTTGCCAGCCTATAGTTCCGGCGTCGGGCGTCATAGCGTGGCGCCATGCCGTAAGGCCGTTCAACAGGACAAACCCTGTTCAATAAGGGAATATATAACTATGAAGGCACGCATTCTGGTAGTTGACGATGACGAAGCGCTGGCCGAAATGATTGGGATTGTTCTGCGCAACGACGGCTTTGAGCCGGTTTTTTGCGCCGATGGCAGCCAGGCGCTGGATATTTTCCGTTCATCGAAGCCTGACCTCGTGCTGCTTGACCTGATGCTGCCCGGTGTGGACGGCATCGAGGTCTGCCGGCAGATCCGCTCCGAATCGGACGTGCCCATCGTTATGCTCACGGCCAAGTCGGATACGTCCGACGTCGTCCGCGGCCTTGAGTCCGGCGCAGACGACTACGTACCCAAGCCGTTCAAACCCGCCGAACTCGTGGCACGCGTGCGTGCCCGCCTGCGGCCCGGCGACCAGAAGGCGCCTGAAACGCTGCGGATCGCTGACATCACCATCGACGTGGCCGGCCACACCGTGAAGCGTGCCGATGAGCGGATTTCCCTCACGCCCCTGGAGTTTGACCTCCTCGTAGCCCTGGCGCGGAAGCCATGGCAGGTGTTCACCCGTGAGCTGCTGCTGGAACAGGTCTGGGGCTACCGCCACGCGGCGGACACCCGGCTGGTCAACGTCCACGTCCAGCGCCTCCGGTCAAAAATTGAACGGGATCCGGAAGCTCCCGAAGTTGTATTGACGGTTCGTGGTGTCGGCTACAAAGCAGGTTCCTGAGCCCTCAGGACCAGAAGCACACCGCGCCCCGGACCTTCCCGCAGCCAAGGGCCCGGAGCACACGGATGCGCTGCCGTCGGAGCTGGCAACACTGCCATTCCGGGCGCGGATCTGGCGGCGCCGTGGAGTAATCGTGGGGCTACGGGTGGGCCGCCTTGTCCGCCTCGGCGTGACCCGTTTCTTCCCTGCGGTCCGTTTCGCCGGGCGGGCCATGCGTCGACGCTGGCGACGGTCCCTGCAGTTCCGGACAGTCCTCACCACGCTGCTGCTGGCCGTGACATCCTTTGGCGCCGTGGGCGCCTACCTGTCCAACCAGATCGCCAACAACCTGTTCCAGGAGCGCCTCACCCAGGCCGAATCCGAGACCCGATACTACGTCAAACAGGTCCAGGAGACGTTCGACGGCGCCCAGGTCACCGACCAGTCCAGCGTCATCACCCTGGTCTACGACACTTTGAACGCCGTGGAAGGCCGCGGCTCCGTTATCCAGCGCCGCTACGTTTTCGAAGCCAAGCCCGAACAGACCAAACCCCGGAACCGCTGGGTGGAGTCGCGGGCGTCGGACCAGCTGACCGTCAGCGTCATCCCGCCTGCACTCCGTACGGCGGTCCAGGCATCAGGCAAGGACCAGTACTGGGCCTCCACCGTGATTCCGGTAGGCACCGAGGACAGGCCGGGGATCGCCGTGGGCAACCTGGTGACCTTCAACGGGACCGTGTATGAGCTCTACCTGATCTATGACGTCAACACCGCCCAGCAGACGCTCGACGAAATCCAGGGCGTCCTCCTGGCTGGCGGCGCAGTGCTGGTTCTGATGATCGGGGCCATCGCCTGGTATGTCACCCGCAACGTTGTCAGCCCCGTCAGCCACGCTGCCCTGGTGTCGGAGAAGCTTGCGGCCGGCCAATTGCAGGAGCGGATGGTGGTCAAAGGCGAAGACGAGGTTGCCCGCCTCGGGGCATCGTTCAACCACATGGCCGCCAGCCTCCAGGAGCAGATCACCCAGCTGGCCATGTTGTCCCAGATGCAGCAGCGGTTTGTCTCCGACGTCTCCCACGAGCTGCGCACGCCCCTGACCACCGTCCGGATGGCCGCGGAAGTGCTGTACGACGCCCGCCACGACTTCGACCCCATCAACAAGCGCTCGGCCGAACTCCTGTACAACCAGGTGGAGCGGTTCCAGTCCCTGCTGGCCGACCTGCTCGAGATCTCCCGCTTCGACGCCGGCGTGGCCATGCTCGACGCCGAGCCCGAGGACATCCTGCAGGTGATCGCCCACGTCATTGACGGGGCAGCGCCCGTCGCGGCCGAATACGGCTCGGAGATCATCCTCCGGGCTCCGGCCGTCGGAATTGTCGCGGAGATGGACGCCAGGAGGATCGACAGGATCCTGCGGAACCTCATCCTGAATGCAGTGGAGCATGGCGAAGGCAGGCCGGTCACCGTGACTGTCGCAGCCAACCAGTCAGCGGTGGGAGTTGCAGTCCGGGATCAGGGGATCGGCATGACCCCGGCCGAGGCCGCCCGGGTCTTTGACCGGTTCTGGCGTGCGGATCCCGCGCGGGCCCGCACCACCGGAGGCAGCGGACTGGGCCTGTCCATCGCCATGGAAGACACCAAACTCCATAACGGCTGGCTGCAGGCATGGGGAAACAAGGGTAGAGGAGCCAACTTCCGGCTGACCATTCCGTTGCGCCAGGGCGAGGAGATCGACCGCTCACCTGTGCAGCTTGAGCCGGAGGACATCATCCTCCCCGACGTCCCACACTCGAAAAACGTGCTGGTCCTGGGGCCCGGCCCCACTGGGGCGCCTGAGGTCCCCGCTGGCGGCGGGCGTGGCCAGGGCGCCGGGCGCACCCCTGCCGGGACGGGCGCAACACCGAAGGAGTCTTCATGACGGGACGAAAAGTGCGGGCAATGCTGAAGAGGAGCGTTGTGCTGTTCGTCGTTGTCCTGGTCCTGGCCTCCTGCGCGCGCATTCCCACGGCCGGGCCGGTGGGGAAGAGCGCGGAAGGCAGCGCCGGCAACGTCAACGCACCGGTGTTCCTCCCGGCCGCGCCCCAGCCCGGCGCCACGCCGGAAAACATCATTGATTACTTCTACCGTGCCGGTACCGGATACGAGGGGGACTACGCGGTGGCCCGCGAATACCTGACGCAGGCAGCGTCAGTATCCTGGAAACCCGACCAGCGCGCGCTTGTGTACCGCGAGGCGAAAGTGGTGGGCACCGGCGTCGACAACGTCTACAACTACCAGCTGGACGTTGCGTACAGCGTGGACGTTGACGGCATCGCCACCCAGATGCCCGAAGGCACCATCGAGAACATTCCGGCCACTCTCACCCAGGTGGACGGCGAATGGCGGATCTCAGCGATCCCGGACGGAACAGCGATCCCGGAGGAAACCTTCAAGGTCATCTACGGCGCCTACCCCATCTACTTCTACGATCCCAGCTTCACCTATGCCGTGCCTGACGTCCGCTGGTTCATCAAGAACAAGACCGTCAAAGCCATGACCAGTGCCCTGCTGGCCGGCCCCGCGCCGTACCTTCGCGGCGCGGTGGTGAGCGCCTTCCCGTCCGGCATCAAACTCGCCCGCGAATCGGTTCCGGTGGTGTCCGGCGCCGCGCAGGTGGACCTCACGGCCAAGGAACTCACCGAGGCGTCCACAGAGGACAGGCTCCGGATGCAGACGCAGCTTTCGCTCACGTTCCGCAGCCAGCCCGACGTCGTTAATGTGGAGTTGCATGCCAACCAGGACCTGGTCCGCGTCGAAGACAACGGTTCGGTTTTGCCCCCGGTGCGGGACAAAAACGTGCCGGTCCGCGAAATCGCCGTCAGCGGCAATGAACTGGTTCGCTACGAAAACAACAGGGTGTCCCCGCTGCCGGATATGCAGCCAGTTTCATCGCTCGGGCCCCGCTACCCGTCGGAATCCCCGGTGTCCCAGACCGTTGCCTTCCTCAACGAAAGCCGGACGACGCTTTACAGCATGGTGCCGGGACAGCCCGCCCGTGCGCTGACAACGCGCAGCACCATTACGCACCCGTCCTTCAGCATTCATGACTGGGTGTGGGCCGCAGGGCCTGGAGCTACCGGCGGTACTGAGGTGGTGGCCTACCGGCCCGTCGGAGTCGCCGAAGGTGCCGCCGTTCCCACCGTTACGCTCACGCCGTCGTGGTTGGCCGGAAGAACCGTCAAGGAGCTGAGGATCTCCCGCGAGGGCGTCCGGGCGCTGGTCATTTCGGAACAAAACGGCAAGACGAAGGTGCAGATTGCCGGGATCATCCGGAACGCCGACGGGACACCCCGGGAACTGACTGCCCCGATCACCCTGGTGGCTTCCGGTGACCCGGACCAGGGCGTCTGGGTGAACGACACCACGGTTGCCGTGATGAAAGCCTCGGCAGGTTCGAACGTCACGCCGGAGCTGCTGTCCCTCACCTCCGGACAACCCCAGCAGTTGGCGCCATGGCCCGGCCTGGTGTGGCTCAGCGCCGGCAACGGGCTGGAGGAAATCTACGGCCAATCGGCCGAGGGCATCTTCCAGCGGCTTGGCAACGGCTGGTCGCCCCAGCTGAAGGGCCCCATCGACCCCTCATTCCCTGGGTAGCTTTCCACATAGCGCGGACCGGAGGTTCCGGGGCCACGGCCGGCAGGCCACCATGGGGTGTGACCGAAGTTCAGCCCGGATGTCCTCCTGCCCGCCACCCGCCTGCTCGCCACGGGACTGTGCGCCACGGGACTGCGCGCCGGTCCGGGGGCCGCGGTGGGGGCCGCTCCGGGGGAAGTCCCGCCAGAAATGCGGCAAGCCTGGATCCGGACCTCCTGCCGCCTCCGCTGCAGTCCGCCAAGCATCGCGGCGGCCACCGCGGCCGCTGGCTGCGGGCCGCCGACCAGATGGGCGTGGCCGCCGCGGAGCTGCTGGCACTTGCCGTCCCTGTGGACTGTGTCTGCTGCGGAGCGGAGGACCTGGCCCTGTGCGTCATGTGCGAACGCCACGTCCGCCTGTTGACCAGGCACCCGTTCCGGGCAGAGGAGCAGGCGCCGGCCCTGATGAACGTCGACGGCGGCCTGATCCTTCCCGTGGTGGCGGCCGGGGTGTACCGCGAGGAGCTGGCGCAGGCCGTGCTTTCGTTCAAGAGCCATGGCCAGCACCAGCTCACGTCAGTCCTGGCGCGCGGACTGGGGCAGGGCATTGCCGCGTCCGTGGCCGGCGTCGACGGCGTCTGCCTGGTTCCGGTGCCCAGCAGCACGGCCGGCTACATCAAGAGGGGATTCAGCCCGGTCCATCTCCTGCTCGCAGAGTTGCGCCGGGGGACCACCATCCGCGGTACACCGGTGGTGGACGTGATCCGGAAATCCCGGCGCCGCGCCGCATTGGAGCGGCTGCCTGGAGGCCAAAAGGGACTCGGCCGCGGGGCCAGGGCGAGCCGGGTCAAGGGGTCCATGAAGGTCCCGAAAGGCCAGCGCGCGCGGGTGGCCGGACGCCGCTGCATCATTGTCGACGACGTCCTCACCACAGGGGCCACACTCGCCGAAGCCGCCCGCGCACTGCACCTCAGCGGTGCCGTTGTGGTGGGTGCAGTGGTCCTTGCCGCGACACGCCCGCCGGATTCAGCTGGCGGCGAATAGCCCGCCCCGGGAGCTGGCGGAACGCCGCCCGTCTTAGAAAAAAATAAACGAAGAAAGGATGAATAACAGGTGGCTATGAACTAACGTCGGTTGTGGGTACCAAGAACAAGTTGTACCTTTCGATGGCGGCTCGGAAAGGGGCTCGACTGTCAAGCAGATCGGCCCGTGGGATGTGCCGCCGTCGTGTCACCGAAGTCATTTGGAGGGCACCATGGAGTTTATGATCAGCGGACGAAATCTGACGGTCTCAGACCGCTTCCGCGAATACGCCGGTGAGAAGATCTCTAAGATCGAGTCACTTGGCGACAAGGTCCAGCGGGTTGACGCGAAGGTTTCCAAGGAAACGAATGCGCGCCAGACCGGCGACCAGCTCACCGTTGAAGTGACGGTCCTGGGCCGGGGACCCGTAATCCGTGCCGAAGCCAGCGCCGCAGACAAATTCGCTGCGTTCGATCTCGCCTACACCAAGCTGCTGGAACGTCTCCGCCGCGCCAAGGACCGCAAGAAGGTCCACCACGGGCGCCACACCCCCAAGGCAGTACGTGAAGCCACCGCATCACTGGAACCCGCGAGTACCAGCGAGCCCCTTTATGTCGAGGCGAGCCATCGCAGCGAAACCCAGGCAGCACCTGTTGAACGATCGCCCTACGAGGTCGAGAACGACATCCCGGCTGGGGACTCCCCGGTGCTGATCCGGCGCAAAGTTTTCCCTGCGGCCTCCCTCACCCTTGACGATGCTGTGGACAACATGGAGCTCGTGGGCCACGATTTCTACCTGTTTGTGGACAAGGCCACCAACACGCCCTCGGTGGTCTATCGGCGCCGTGGCTGGACGTACGGGGTGATCACCCTGGACCACGAATGCGAACCGGGGGAGACGGCCGTCGAAGAAAAAATCCTCGCCTACCGTTCCGATGACGACGCCGCAAAAGTCTAGGGCGGTTTACACCCCTCAATGAAAGGACTGATGTGCCAGCGACGCTGAGCCTTAACCAGGCCCGGCGGATCGCCCTGGCAGCTCAGGGACTCGACAAAGGACGGCCCGCCGGCCCCGTGACCTCACGGACGGTGGGCCGGACCTTTGCCCGGATCCAGCTTGTCCAGATCGATTCCGTCAACGTGTTGTCCCGCAGTCACTTTCTGCCCTTCTTTTCAAGGCTCGGCAACTACGACCGCACCATCCTTCAGCGGATGGCCAGCTCGCCTCCCCGACGCATGATGGAGTACTGGGCCCACGAGGCCAGCTTCATCCGGCCCGAGCACTTCCATGACCTCCGCTTGTGGCAGAAACGCACGTGGGTGGGTGCGTCCGCCCTCGACCCGGACCTGCGCGACGCGGTGGCAGGAAAGATCCTCGACGCCCTCGCCGCAGGGCGGCCCATGACGGCGGCGGAACTGACGGTGAACATCGGGCACGTGGAGGACCGGCGGGACGACAACTGGGGATGGAACTGGAACGCCGTCAAGCGCGTGCTTGAAGACCTGTTCGAGGCGGGCACCATTTCCGCGGCATCCAGAACCGAACAGTTCGAGCGAAAGTACACGCTGACGGCCAGGGTGCTGCCGCGGCGGCTGGCCCTCGAAACCACGCCGGACACTGTTGAGGCCATGCATCGGCTCATCGACGCGGCCGCGCGCGCCCATGGCATCGGAACCGTGAAGTGCTTCGCGGACTACTTCCGTACACCCGTCAAGGCGGCCGCCGCCTCTGTGGACCATCTGGTCAGCATAGGGAGGCTGGAGCCGGTCGCTGTCGCCGGCTGGGACCGGAAGGTATACCTCCATGCCGACGCCACAATGCCGCGGCGGGCGGCAGGGCGGGCCTTGCTCAGCCCCTTTGACTCCCTAGTCTTCGAGCGGCGCCGGCTAGAGGAGCTCTTCGGGTTCCATTTCCGGATCGAGATTTACACGCCCGCGCACCTCCGGCGTTTCGGGTACTACGTCCTGCCCTTTCTCCTGGGTGACACCATCGTGGCGCGGGTGGACCTTAAGGCGGACCGTGCGGCAGGCAATCTGCTGGTCAGGTCCGCCTACAGTGAGCCGGACGCACCGGCAGGGACCGCCGTCGAGCTCGCCGCCGAGCTGGAACTGATGGCCGAATGGCTGGAGCTGGACAACATTGTGGTCAGCCCGATCGGGGACCTGGCGGAGTCCCTCGGCGCCGCCCTGCGCCACCGCGCCGGTCCGCTCCGCTCTCAGGGAACACCGGCCGCGTGGCCTGTGTCTCTCCCGTAGACTAAAAACGCCAGAATTCGGCAGCATAAGACTGGGAGTATCTTCACGTGGCATCACTTATCGAAAAACTTCTCCGCACGGGTGACAAAAAAACCCTGCGGCAACTGCGGAACTATGCCGACTCCATCAATGCGCTCGAAGACTCGTTCAAAACCTTCACGGATGCTGAGCTCCGCGAGGAAACTGACCACCTCCGCGCCCGCCACCGGGACGGCGAGCACCTGGACGATCTCCTCCCGGAGGCATTCGCGGCCGTGCGTGAGGCCTCATCCCGCACCTTGGGCATGCGTCACTTTGACGTCCAGCTTATGGGTGGCGCCGCGCTCCACCTCGGCAATATCGCCGAAATGAAGACCGGCGAAGGCAAAACCCTCGTGGCCACCGCGCCCGCCTTCCTTAATGCCCTCACCGGCAATGGCGTCCACGTCATCACGGTGAACGACTACCTTGCCGAATACCAGTCAGACCTTATGGGCCGGGTCTACCGTTTCCTTGGCCTGACCAGCGGTTGCATCCTGTCCAACCAGGATCCCGCGGTGCGCAGGCAGCAGTACGCCGCGGACATCACCTACGGCACCAACAACGAATTCGGCTTTGACTACCTGCGCGACAACATGGCGTGGGACCAGTCAGAACTGGTCCAGCGTGGCCACAACTTCGCCATTGTTGACGAGGTCGACTCCATCCTCATCGACGAAGCCCGCACGCCGCTCATCATTTCCGGTCCTGCCCAGGGCGACACCAACCGGTGGTACAGCGAATTTGCCAAGGTAGTGCAGCGCCTGAAGGCCGGCGAGGACTACGAGGCGGACGAGAAGAAGCGCACCGTCGGCGTCCTGGAGAGCGGCATCGAAAAAGTGGAGGACTACCTGGGAATCCAGAACCTCTACGAATCCGCGAACACTCCGCTCATCGGGTTCCTGAACAACGCCATCAAAGCCAAGGAACTGTTCAAGCGGGACAAGGACTACGTCATCCTCGACGGCGAAGTGCTCATCGTTGACGAACACACTGGCCGAATCCTGGCTGGCCGCCGCTATAACGAGGGCATGCACCAGGCCATCGAGGCCAAGGAAGCCGTGGAGATCAAGGCCGAAAACCAGACCCTGGCCACGGTCACGCTCCAGAACTACTTCCGGATGTACTCCAAGCTGGCAGGCATGACCGGCACGGCCGAGACTGAGGCCGCCGAGTTCATGGGGACGTACAAGCTCGGTGTGGTGGCCATCCCCACCAACCGGGACATGCAGCGGATCGACCAGTCGGACCTCGTGTTCAAGAATGAAAAAGTGAAGTTCGACGCCGTCGTGAAGGACATTGCCGAGCGTCACAAACTGGGCCAGCCGATCCTTGTGGGCACAACGAGTGTCGAAAAGAGCGAATACCTTTCCGGGCTGCTGGCCAAGGAAGGCATCAGGCACGAAGTCCTGAACGCCAAGAACCACGCCCGTGAAGCGGCCATCGTTGCGCAGGCAGGACGCAAGGGTGCTGTTACGGTGGCCACCAACATGGCAGGCCGCGGCACTGACATCATGCTGGGTGGCAACGCCGAATTCACTGCGGTGGCCGATCTGGCCAAGCGCGGGCTGGACCCGGAAGAGAATTCCGAAGAATACGAGGCCGCGTGGCCGGCTGCCTTGGAAGCGGCCAAGCAGTCCGTAAAGGACGAACACGAGGAAGTACTGAACCTCGGCGGGCTGTATGTCCTGGGAACTGAGCGGCACGAGTCCCGCCGCATCGACAACCAGCTCCGTGGCCGCTCCGGCCGCCAGGGCGACCCCGGCGAATCACGCTTCTACCTCTCCCTGACCGATGACCTGATGCGGCTCTTCAACTCCGGCGCGGCCGAACGGCTGATGAACAGTTCGGTCCCGGATGATGTGGCGTTGGAATCGAAACTGGTTTCCCGGGCCATCGCGTCTGCCCAGGGCCAGGTTGAAGGCCGCAACGCCGAGCAGCGCAAGAACGTCCTGAAGTACGATGACGTCCTGAACCGCCAGCGCGAAGCCATCTACGGTGACCGCCGCCGGATCCTCGAAGGTGACGACCTCCACGAGAAGGTCCAGTTCTTCGTGGAGGACACCATCACCGCCCTGATCGACTCCGCCACGGCCGAAGGCAATGGCGACGACTGGGATTACACCCAGCTGTGGACCAACCTCAAGACGCTCTACCCCGTCAGCGTCACAGCGGAAGAGATCATCGAGGAAGCCGGCGGCAAGTCCAAGCTCACTGTTGAATTCCTCAAGGAGGAGCTGCTCTCCGACGCCCGTGTGGTCTACCAGACCCGGGAAGAGACCATCGGCTCAGAAAGCATGCGCGAGCTGGAACGCCGCGTGGTGCTCTCGGTCATCGGGCGCAAGTGGCAGGAACACCTGTACGAGATGGACTACCTCAAGGAAGGCATCGGCCTGCGCGCCATGGCACAGCGTGACCCGCTGGTGGAATACCAGCGCGAGGGCTTCGTTATGTTCCAGAGCATGATGGAGGCCATCCGCGAGGAAAGCGTCGGTTTCCTGTTCAACCTTGAAGTTGAGGTGACTCCAGCCCAGGATGTGGTGGTGCCCGACGCAGCAGGTGGCCACACCGAGCACGTTGAGCCGCAGATCCACGCTGCCGGCCTGGAAGCGCCGGAGAAGCCGGCCCAGCTGCAGTACACGGCTCCCGGCGAAGACGGCGCATCCCAGACCAGGGTGGAGGGTCGTGTCTCTTCACGGTCCGGAAATCCGGCAAAGGCTGCAGCGCAGGACGCCACCAAGCGTCCGGCCAAGAAAAAGCGCCGCTGACAGCAGGGATCGAGACTGATCAGCCATAGGTCGGCACTGCAATAGATCGTCGCTGAAATAGTTCGACACTGGAAGTGCCCGGAGCCTCAGCTCCGGGCACTTCTGCATTCGTGGGCAAGCGGTTCAGCCGACCATAAACTCGGTCACGCGCCAGACCTGCTTGCTGCGCTCAAGCCGGACCGCTACAGCCCGTGCCCGGATGTCATCAACCACTACGGCGCTTGCCTCATAGATGCCCGGAACGACTTCGCAGGCGCGGACTGAACGCACGATGGAGTTCCTGTGCAGCCGGGCCAGCGAGGGCGAGGCAGAGCGCGACTGTTCGCGGCGGATCAAGGCCGCACGGTGCTGCAGCACGGCAAGGCAGCGCGGATCCAGGCGGCGGGCGAGCTGGTGGACCGGCCGGATGCCGGCGAGGACTTCCATGGCCGCCTGCACGGTACTGCGTGTGATCGCCAGGATTTCGGCGGCTTCGTCTGCCGCACGCAGCGGCACGACCGGCGCGGTAATGGTGCGCGGAGGAACCTGGCGGACTGCTGCCGCGCCGCCCGGGTTGACCGTGGCGGAGCGGATTGGCGTAACTGCGTACATGTGATTCCCCTTAATCGTGAGCTGATGAATATCGGAACGTCGGTTAGGCCGTGGAAGGTGCTTTCAAAATCTGCCCGGGCAGCAGGACATGCGGGCTTTCGCCGATCCGGGATTTGTTGGCCTCGTACCAGCGGGGCCAGTGCAAGGCGACATCCACATCCGAAGCTGCCGGGCCCAAGTGGCGGGAGGCGATGTCCCAGAGTGTGTCGCCCGCCAGTACCGTGACCTCACTCAATGACGCCGGTGGGCCCTGTTCCGCCCGGACGGGCTGGGCCGCCAGCAGGCCGGGGTCCGGGACCGGCGGGCTGGGACGCCAGTCTGGCCGGACCGCCGCCGCAGGAGTTTCGGTGGTCTTTCCTCCCGTGTCTGCGGGGTGTTTGCCCTCCGGTTCCGGGAGCTGCCGGTGGCCGCTTGTGGGAGACCACTGGGCCTGGATGGCTGCGCCGTGGACCGGCACGTCCTGGACCGCCACTTCCTGCGTGGGTACCCAGGCGGGTCCGGCCGGTGGGACGGCTGCGTGAGCCAGCGGTGCCGACAGTAGTTGCACCGACAGTGCGGCCACAGCGAGCCGGCGCATAAATGCCGGGCAGCACTTGCCGGCCCTGTTGGCGGCCCGCCGCCTGCCGCACGTGTCCAGGACGGCAGCTGCTGACGCCAAAACCATCGAGAAGATCCACCACGCCACGATGGCCAGCCCTGCGGCGACAGCCACGGCACCGAGTAGGTCATCGAAGTCCGGGCCTTGCCGGCGTGCTGTGGACAGTTGCCATCGGCCCACCATGCCCCTGCCGGCAACGCAGAGGAAGAATCCCAACAGGAGGATGGACGCCGCCATGACGGCGTCTGCGCGGAGCCCGCGTGCTGTACCTGCCGTCATGGTGTTTCCCATCTTATGTTTGATGCAGTTTGATGCAGTTTGATGTATCTAGCATCAGTTTGACGTAACTCTGGTGGATTTGTCCAGAGACTGGAGTGAAGTCGTTGGTGAATTGACCGCGAACAAACCCGCACCCTACGCTTGGCCCCATGCGTTGGGATGCTCTGTTCAGTGATATGGAGGCACAGTTCGCCGAGGGCGAGCGGCTGGCCATCGATGCCGAGATCTCTGAGCGGGCAAGAGCGGAAACGGCCTCTGTCGCTCTGGCTGACCGCTTGCGGGGTTCCCTGAACAGCCACGTGGCCGTGTACCTGGCGTGTGGGCGCGCCTTCGAAGGAACCCTGAGCCATGCCGGCGCCGATGCGCTGGTCCTGAACGAGTTGCGTCACCAGGTCCTGGTCCCTTACGGCGCGGTGGCACGGTATGTGGGCCTTGGCCGCGGCTCCGTGGCCGAGACTTCGCAGGTGCGGCGCCGGATCGGATTGGCGCATGCGCTGCGGGGCCTGGCGCGGGACCGGGCCGAACTTGCAGTCACTCTGCGCCACGCGCCGGAAAGGGATACCGGGCTGGCCGGAGTCATCGACCGCGTGGGCAGTGACTTTTTGGACCTGGCGCTGGTCAGCCCCGGGGAGTCCCGGCGTGCATCACAGGTTCGGCAGGTAGCCACGATACCGTTTGCGGCGCTGGGTGCCCTGCGGTCACGGAGTGCAGGGGAACTGTAGCCGCGGGCCGGATCACCCTTGCTTGGCTTTGGCTTCCTGGATCATGCGGCTGGCCTCGGCGTAACGCTCTTCGATGTATTGCTCCAGCATCTTTTCCTCGACGCGCCACTGCCCGCGCCCACCCACCTGGATGGCCTTCAGTTCTCCGCTGCGGACCAGGGCATAGGCCGCCGGCGAGTTGATTTGCAGCTGTTCAGCAACATCGGCGAGAGTCAGGAATCTGGGCATAGCTCCATTTTGCCATTGAAGGCGTCATCTGGTGCGGTTATCCACAGTTTGATGTTGTTTGGTCTTTTGACTTTTGTTCCGGGGCCCATGCCGTAACAATGAGGTGTCCGGACGCAGCCAGCCGCCTGGACCGGAGCTAGGGGGAGAAGAGCATGAGCCACGATGCTGTTACTGCAGGTGCCAGGCTGAAACCGCCGTCGTGGAAGGATCCCCGGCTGCTGGTTGGCGTGCTGCTGGTCCTGGCATCGGTGGTGGGAGTGATCTCGCTGGTTGGCAGCGCTGATCAGACCACCGAGGTTTACGCCGCCCGGGACTCCATTGCGGTGGGTGAGAAGCTGACCGCGGACAATGTGGTCCGCGCCAAGGTCCGCCTGGGTGAGACCGAACAGCATTACGTCACCGTTGAAGCAGGGCTCCCCGACGGGTTGGTCGCAGTCCAAAGAATCGGCAAGAACCAATTGGTGCCCAAGGAAAGTCTGGCCACTGTGGATTCGTTGGACCGCAAGCCCGTGGCCGTGACCATTGAGGAACCACTGCCGCCGCAGGCGGTTGCCGGGACCCGGGTGGACGTCTGGGTTGCCTTGCCGGATGCCCGCAACGGCTTCAGTGAGCCGAAGCTCCTGCTGCCCGGCGCGGAAATTGCACAGGTGACCGCCGGCTCCACGGCCTTGGGATCCTCCCGCAATACGGTGCTGCTGGTGCTGGTTGCCGACGGCCAGATGCCGGCCATCCTCGGCGCCCAGGCGAACCAGGCCAAGATTTCAGTGGTGTGGAACCCGGGCGGCGGGGCCTCATGAGCATCCCCGTAGTCACGGTGGGCCAGTCCCGCGAGGATGTGGTGGGCGGGTTGGAGCGGCTGCACGGTCCCGTCACGGTGGTCCGGCGCTGCGCCGAACTGACAGAACTGCTGGCCGCCTGCCAGAGCGGCCTGGCACGGGCGGCGGTTGTCGCCGATGGCTGCGAGGGCCTGACTGCTTCGCTTGTTGACCGGCTCGGCGCCGTGGGCGTGGCGATCATCGCCCTCACGGATGACGCCGACGAGGCCGCCAGACTGCGTGGGATCGGTGTGGCGTCTGCGCTGACGGGAGTGGAATCTGCCGCCCTGGCCGGCAGGATTGCCGAGGCGGTTGCCCAGCTGACCGGCACCGCCAAGGATGCGACGTTCGGGAGTGGGCTGGGGGATACCAGTGCTGCGCTGCGTCAGCGTCCTGTCGACCAGGCGGACGTGCCGCCGGCCTCCGGGGCGGGCAAGATCATTGCCGTGTGGGGTCCCGCCGGTTCGCCCGGCCGGACCTTTGTAGCGGCCAACATCGCCGGGGAGTTGGCTGCGGATGGGAAGTCCGTGCTCCTCGTCGACGCCGACAGTTACGGGGCCAGCATCGCCGCAGTCCTGGGCTTGCTGGATGAATCTGCGGGGATCGCGCAGGCCTGCCGGCTTGCCGACCAGGGACTGCTCGACGCCGATGCGCTGCTGAAAGTGGCCACACCGGTCACCACCAAGCTTGGAACTTTCCGGGTCCTGACCGGGATCACCCGGGCGGACAGGTGGACCGAACTACGGGCAGCAGCACTGTCGCTGGTGCTGGACCGCGCCAAGGAGGTTGCCGACGTCGTGGTTGTGGACACCGGCTTCTGCCTGGAGGCGGACGAGGAACTCAGCTTCGACACGATGGCTCCGCGCCGGAATGCCGCGACCCTGCGGACCTTGGAACTGGCGGACACAGTCTATGCCGTGGGGGCCGCCGATCCGGTGGGGGTTCCCCGGCTGGTCCGCGGACTCGCGGAGCTCGAGCTGGCAGTCCCGCAGGTGTCGCCTGTTGTGGTGATGAACAAGGTCCGGGCGGCGGCGGTGGGGAGGTCCCCGGAACGCCAGCTGAAGGATGCGTGGGAACGGTATGGTCCGTCGTCGCAGATCGCGGTCTTCCTTCCGGCGGACAGCCCCGCAGCTGATGCGGCGCTGCTAGGCGGCTCTCTGCTGCTCGAAACGGCGCCGGATTCCAAGCTCAGGCACGCGATCGCTGAATTGGTTTGTGCACCTGTCCAGCGATCTTCACGATCCTCTGTATTTTCTTCCACACCGAGGCGTCGCCGAAAGGGCTAGGCTCGCCGTAGGAGCTGCGACGGTGCAGCATCAAACTTGTGATGGAGGCGTTTGTTGATGTCGTCTGGATCCAGCGTGGAGGATCAAGCCTTGGCCATTGGTGACCGGGAGGGATTCCTCGCGGACTACTACCAGCATCTGGCCGAAGAGGATGCCCGGACTTATTCCCCCGAGGCGCTGGCCAGCCGGGCGGAAACCCACCGCGGTGTCGCCGCGAACCGGCAGCCGGGCCAGGCGAAGGTTTCCATCGTCAACGAGGTGGACAGCAGCGTCGTCTATATCGTGACGGACGATATGCCTTTCCTCGTTGACTCGGTTAACGCGGAGCTTGTGCGCCAGAACGCCGCCATCGGGCTTGTGCTTCATCCACTGTTCGTAGTGACCCGGAACCGGGAAACGGGACAGCTGGTTAAAGTCGACCGCGTTCCGTCCCACATCGGACTCTCCAGCGGTGATACGGCGGCAATGCCGATGCTGTCGCACCTCATCGCGCAGGGCGAAAACGCCTCCCACATGGAGTCGTGGATCGCCGTGGAAATCAACCGCGTGTCCGACGAGGCAAAGGCGTCGTTGCTGGACGGGCTGGACCGCATCCTGGGAGACGTGCGCGCCGCCGTCGAAGACTGGCCCAAGATGCGCAACAAGGCCCAACAGATTGCCGCGAGCCTCGACCAGGTGTCCCACCCGGCCCAGATTGCCGAACTGCGGCAGGCGCAGGATCTTCTGCGCTGGCTCGACGACGGCAACTTCACCTTCCTTGGATACCGTGAGTACGACCTGGTCACCGTCGACGGTGAAGATGTACTGGAACTGCGTGAAGACAGCGGTCTCGGACTGCTCCGGGCGAAGCCGGGCGCGCCGCATATGCAGCATCTCACCGACGCCGGCCGAAAAAAGGCCCGCGAAAAGCGGGCGCTGGTGATCACGAAGGCAAACTCACGGTCCACCGTCCACCGCCCCGCGTACCTTGACTATATTGGCGTGAAGAGCTTCGACGCGGCTGGCAACGTCAACGGCGAGCGCCGCTTTATCGGCCTGTTCGCAACCAGTGCCTACGCCGGATCCGTCCGGAACATCCCCGTCGTGCGCGAAAAAGTGGACGCCGTGCTGGGCAATGCAGGCTTCCCGCCTGACTCACACTCCGGCAAGGACCTTTTGGGGATCCTGGAGACGTACCCCCGCGACGAGCTGTTCCAGATCGAGACCGAGGACCTGGCGGCCACCGCAACCGGCATCCAGAGATTGCAGGAGCGGCGGCGGACCCGGCTGTTCCTCCGGCCGGACATCTACGGCCGTTTTATGTCCGCGGTGGTCTACCTTCCGCGTGACCGGTACACCACCAATGTCCGGCTCCGCATCGAGGAAGAATTACGGACCACGTTCAAGGCTGAGTCAATCGACTACGAAGCGCGGATGACCGAATCGGCCCTCGCCCGCCTGTTCTTCCGGATCCGCCTGCCCAAGGGCAGCGAGCTCAGCCATTTCAACGCCGACGAGCTAGAAGCGCGGCTGGTCCGGGCGGCCCGCTCGTGGAGTGAGGGCATCGCCGAAGTCCTCCGCGAACGTGGCGCCGATGAGCACGCGAAGGAGCTCGCCGCGATCTGGTCGGAGGCTTTTCCGGCCGGCTACCGGGTGGATTACGAGGTCGAAGACGCGCTGGAGGACATCGCCCGGTTCGAGAAATACGGGGCCGAAGCCGAACGCACGGCCGGTGCCAGGCAGGAACGGCCGGGCGTCCATGTGTACCTGCCCAAGGGCGCCGGTGAAGTCCTGGAGGAGGATGCCCGCGTCAAGCTGTACATGCTGGAGCCCAAGAGCCTGAGCCAGATCCTGCCGTTCTTCCACAATCTGGGACTCGAGGTGCTGGATGAGCGGCCCTTTGAGATCGAGACGGCTGACCAGCGGGACTTCTTCCTCTATGACCTCGGGCTTAAATACCCTGCCGGCATTGATCCGCTGGCCACGGGACAGTTGCTGGCTGACTCGTTCGGTGCCGCCGTATCCGGCGCCGTTGAGTCGGACAGTTTTGACCGGCTGGTGCTGCGTGAGGGGATGCAGTGGCGCCAGATCACGGTCCTACGGGCCTATGCCCGGTACATGCGGCAGATGGGGAACACCAACTCGGTGGGCTTCATGGCGGACACGCTGCTCGCCAATCCCGATGTCACCAAGGCCCTGACGGCTCTTTTCGCGGCCCGGTTCGATCCCGCCCTGAGTGGGACTGGGCGCCTTGCGGCGCAGGAGAAAGTCCGCGGCGAGCTGTCAGCTGCCATTGAAGAGGTGGCAACGCTCGACGCCGACCGTGTGCTGCGGACTTTGGCGAACCTGATCGAGGCGACCCTCCGCACCAACTACTACCAGTACAAAACGCACCTCAGCTTCAAGCTCGATCCTGCCCGGATTGAGGGCCTGCCTTTCCCGCGGCCGATGTTCGAAATCTGGGTCTATTCCCCGCGGGTTGAGGGTGTCCACCTGCGCTTCGGCAAGGTGGCCCGCGGTGGCCTGCGCTGGTCTGACCGGCGCGAGGATTTCCGGACGGAGATCCTTGGCCTGGTGAAGGCTCAGACCGTCAAGAATGCGGTCATCGTTCCCACCGGGGCCAAGGGCGGCTTCTTCGCCAAGCGGCTGCCCGATCCTGCCGCGGACCGTGCCGCCTGGATGGCGGAGGGTGTTGAAAGCTACAAGACGTTCATCCGGGGCCTGCTGGACCTCACTGACAACCTCGTCACCGGAGCCGAGGGCGAAACTGTAGTGCCGCCGTCGGACGTTGTCAGGCACGACGACGACGATTCCTACCTTGTGGTGGCGGCGGACAAGGGGACGGCCACTTTCTCGGATATTGCCAACGGGCTGGCCGCAGAATACGGGTTCTGGCTCGGTGACGCGTTCGCCTCCGGGGGTTCGGTGGGTTACGACCACAAGGCCATGGGCATCACGGCCCGTGGCGCCTGGGAGTCGGTCAAACGTCACTTCAGCGAGCTCGACGTGGACACCCAGACCCAGCCGTTCAGCGTGGTGGGCGTGGGCGACATGTCAGGAGATGTGTTTGGCAACGGCATGCTCCTGTCCCGGCATATCCGGCTGCTGGCAGCGTTCGATCACCGGCACATCTTCCTTGACCCCGCACCGGAAACGGAATCGTCGTTCGTGGAACGCCGGAGGCTGTTCGAACTGCCGCGGTCCTCGTGGGACGACTACGACAAATCCCTCATCAGCGAAGGCGGCGGCGTGTACGCCCGCCAGGCCAAGTCCATTCCGGTCTCGCCGCAGGTCCGGGCGGCCCTGGGCCTGCCCGAGGCGACCACCGAGCTCAGCCCGCCGGAGCTTCTCCGCGCCATCCTGCTCGCCCCCGCCGACCTGCTTTACAACGGCGGGATCGGAACATACGTCAAGGCCAGCACAGAGTCCAACGCCTCCGTGGGTGACAAGGCCAACGACAGCATTCGCGTGGACGGCAAGGACCTGCGGGTCAAGGTGGTGGGCGAAGGCGGAAACCTGGGCATGACGCAGCGCGGCCGCATCGAAGCCGCCTTGCAGGGGGTCATCCTGAACACTGACGCGATCGACAACTCGGCCGGCGTCGACTGCTCCGACCACGAAGTGAACATCAAGATCTTTGTGGACCGGATGGTGGCTGCGGACAAACTGACCCCGGAGGAACGGGCAGGCTTCCTCGCCTCCATGACGGACGAGGTGGGTCGGCTGGTCCTCGAGGACAACGTGGACCAGAACATCCTGCTCCTGAACGACCGGATGCGGGTGGCCGAGTGGAGCCCCAGTTATGAGCGACTCATGGACTGGCTGGAAAAATCGGCTGACCTGAAGCGCGACCTCGAGGCGCTGCCCAGCACCGAAACCCTGCGGGAGCGCCTGAGCCAGGGCCAGGGGCTGACGTCGCCGGAGCTCTCGGTACTGGCGGCCTACGCGAAAATCGAGCTGGCCTCGGCGCTGCGTGACAGCGACCTCGCCGACGATCCGTGGTTCCGGAGGACGCTGCGGGCGTACTTCCCGCAGCAGCTGCGCGAACGGTTCGACGCCGAACTGGACACCCATCCGCTGCGGCGCGAGATCATTGCCACGGTGGTGGCCAACGACATGATCAACCTGGGCGGCATCACGTTCGCCTTCCGGACCATGGAGGAGACCTCGGCCACGGAAGTGGCCGTGGCCAAGGCATTTGTGGCGCTCCGCGAGATCTTCGACCTGAACACCATGGTGGGGGAGCTGAACAGCCTGCCGGCGTCGTTCCCCACAGAGCACTGGAGCACCGTGCACCTGGACATCCGCCGTCTGCTGGACCGCGCTGTCCGGTGGCTGCTGGCGCAGGGCGGCACGTCCCGGCCCATCGCGGACACCGTGGCCGAGTTCAAGCCGCTCTTGGACCCGATGCGGGCCCGGCTCCTGGACTACCTGCGTGGTGATGACCGTGACCGCGTTGCGGACTGGCTGGAGACCGCGCGTGCCTGGGAACTCCCGGAGGGGCTTGCCCTCCGGTGGGCGGAGCTCTTCGAGAGCTTTGTCCTGCTGGACATCGCCAAGATCGTGCATGCCCGCAAGGAGCCGGTGGAGGAGATTGCGGCCGTTTACTACACAGTGTTCAACCGCTTCCACGCTGACAGGCTGCTGGAACGGATCAGCAGCCTGCCGCGCCAGGACAGGTGGCAGGCACTGGCCAGGGCTGCACTCCGGGATGACCTCTATTCCACCGTCTCGGACATGACGACGGCGGTACTCGAGTCGACGGCGTCCGGGGACTCCGCGGAGGACAGGCTGAAGGACTGGGAACGCCAGAATGCCGAGCAGCTGGGCAGGGCAAAGAGCATGTTTGACGAGGTCAACTCGCTCGAGGCCGACGACATGGCCTCACTGTCGGTAGCATTGAGGCTCTTGAGGTCAATCGTCCGACGCTAGGAATCCCGGCGTCGCAACTGGAGGTGCAGTGGCAATCTTTACGGACCCCATCAGGGAACACGCTGATTTCGGGCCGGGCGATGCCGAATGGCTGCACCTCCTGGTGGGCGACTGGCAGATGGTCGCTGACCTGGCGTTCGCCGACTTGGCGTTATGGTTCCCGCACCCGGATCACGGCTATGTGGCGCTGGCGCACGTCAGGCCGTCCACCACGCACACCGTGTTCCACGGCGACTTTGTGGGCGAGCCCATCCGGCAGGACCTGCAGCCGCTGGTGGACAAGGCCTGGAGCAGCCGCGCCATCGAGCGGTCGAGTGAGACCAACTGGAGCACGGACATGGCGTTGCGGGTGGAGGCTGTGCCGATGGTGCGCAACGGCCGGACCCTGGCTGTGGTGACCACCCACATGGACCTGTCCAGTTCCCGGATGCCGTCCCGCCTGGAGTTGACGTACCGGCAGTGCGCCTACGATCTTCTCCGGATGGGAACGCTGGGGCTGTGGCCTGACTTTGCCTCGCCCACCGGTTCGCGCCGCGGCGCGCCTCGTGTGGGGGACGGCCTGATCAGGCTCGATGCCGAAGGAATTGTGCAGTACGCAAGCCCTAACGGGGTGTCGGCTTTCCGGCGGCTGGGCGACGGCGAGTCGCTGGAAGGCCGTTCCCTGGCGGAGGTGACCGCCGGCCTGCTGAAGGACCGGCGGCTGGTTGACGAGACGCTGCCGCTGGTGGTGACGGGGCGGATGCCATGGCGTAGTGAGATTGAATCCCGTGGTGTGAGCCTGTCGCTGCGGGCCATCCCGCTGCGGGATGAGCAGCAGCGCTTTGGTGCGTTGGTGCTGTGCCGGGACGTGTCCGAACTGCGGCGCCGGGAGATGGAACTCGTTACCAAGGATGCGACCATCCGCGAGATCCACCACAGGGTGAAAAACAACCTGCAGACCGTTGCAGCCCTGCTGCGTATGCAGTCCCGCCGGATGGTCAGCGACGAGGCCAAGCAGGGCCTGGAGCAGGCGATGCGCCGCGTGGCCACCATCGCGCTGGTCCACGAGACTCTTTCACAGGGATTGGCGCAGAGCGTTGACTTCGACGAGCTGATCGGCCGCCAGTTCAGGCTTTCCGCAGAGGTCGCCTCGCCATCGCAGCAGGTCAAGACCGAGCGGTCCGGACTGTTTGGGGAACTGCCCAGCGACTTCGCCACCCCGCTGGCACTGGTCATCAATGAACTGGTGACCAACGCCGTCGAGCACGGGCTCGAAGGGCGGACCGGCACCGTGTGGCTCATCGCGGACCGTTCCGAAGAGGAAGACGGCGAGGAACTGCTGACCGTCACCATTGCCGACGACGGTGTGGGACTGCCGGATACGCCGCACGTCGAGGGGCTGGGGCTGCAGATTGTCCGCACGCTGGTCACCAGTGAGCTGGGCGGCACCATCGCGTGGCACCCGCGCGACGGCGGCGGAACGGCTGTCCAGATCCGCCTGAGCCTGGCGGCCAGGTAGCCCGGGGACCTTGCGCGTGACTTAACCGTCTCTGACTTAACCGCCGATGGCCGCAACCCGAAAGGGTTGCGGCCATCGTTGTGTGAGGCTGTTGGTGCTAGGGCGTTAAGGACCGGGCCTAGGAGGCGCGGCGGGCGCGTGCGGCGCGGCGCTTAAGGGCGCGGCGTTCGTCTTCGCTCATGCCGCCCCAGACGCCGGCGTCCTGGCCGGACTCGAGAGCCCACTGGAGGCACGTGTCAACGACGGGGCAGCGGCGGCAGACGCTTTTGGCTTCCTCAATCTGGAGGAGGGCAGGCCCTGTGTTTCCTACGGGGAAAAACAGTTCCGGGTCCTTGTCGAGGCACGCCGCGCGGTTACGCCAATCCATGCTGATCAGTTGCTCCAATTCTGGGAAAAGCTCTTTGTGAAATAATTCACTAGTAGCTACAAAGGAAAAGGGCCCTCAGGGGCCCCCTTGGTCATCTCAGTCAAGCCTGTCATGTTAACGCTGTGTAAACAAGGGGTAATACAGCCTGAAATCCCCGGATACCTGAGCGATACATCACACGGGCATTGCCGACCCCCGCCACTGTCCGACTATCTCCGGTAAGGTGCCAGTGTGTCAAGACCCCCCACGAACCCTGCAGATCCGTCGCCATCCACGCGCCCGCGCGGCATTGTGGCAATAGCTCTTGTTGTTGCCGCCGAGGCCACCGCGCTATTGGTTGCCGCCACCTGGTACGGCTACGAACTCCTGACCGGTGCACCGGTCCTGTCTTTTTGGGGAGCCGTATTTACTCTGGGCCTGTTGCTTGCTTTCGCCGCCTGGCTCTATTCGGTGGGGCACTTCCTGTTCCGTGGCCGCCGGTGGACGCGGGCAGCGGCGCTGGTCGCCCAGCTGTTTGTCCTTACTATCGGCGTCCCGACCCTTACCGGCGGCGTTATTTGGGCGGGGATCGCCATGGTAGTGCCGGCGCTTGCGGCCATAGTGCTCCTGTTCGACAAACGCGTCATCAGCTACGCATCCCGGACAGGCGATTCGCCTCCGGCGTTCTAGGCATCGCCGGCACTTTAGGCGGCCAATCCGTCCTTCAGCTGATCCGGCGGTACCCAGCCCAGCTGGACGGCGGTGGCGCGGCCGTTCTGGATGAGAACGCTCCGTCCCGGTGGCGGGTTGGGTTCCGCCTCGAAGCGGACCCCTAAGAGGTCGCCGTCCATAAAGGTCCGGGGCGCGATCAGGATGCCGCAGCCCAGGTTGCGTGCCTGGAGCGCCAGTGGAACCCGCTGGGCGAGTATCGGACTGTATCCCGCAGTCATAACCACCGTGATTCCAAGCGTGTTGAGGTCGGCAAGGTCACGGCTGACGTCCTGCAGCAACAGGTCAGCATCGTCGACCAATGCCACCGAGTTCCGTTCCAGACCGCCCGTGGTGGCTTGGCGCAGGATCCCGGACCAATAGGCACCCGCGTCGGTGTCCTGCTCCGGCATAAGCCACGGTCCTGCTTGAGGGTTAACCTTTGGCAGGAGCCGAAGAAAAGACGACTTGCCAGACGAAGGGCCGCCCAGCACGGCCAGCACTCCACCCGCAGGCGCCCGGACGGATATCGGTTCAAGTTCGTCGCCGCCCACGCCGATGCGGAGGACGCGCCGCCCCAGTGGGATCCTGCCTTTCAGTTCAGCCGGGATCTGCGGGGCCGCCCGGTTCAGGATCTGGGCCGCGGGAACCACGGCCGGCAGGGACTCCACCCGGAATGGTCGGCGCCGCAGGGAGGGCTCCGGTGCTTGGGCTACCCGCGGATCTGCGGCCTCAGCGCCGGCAGCCGTGTAGAACTGGCAGACTGTAGTGCTTCCACCCGACAGTGCGCCCACAGCGACGCCCCTTCCCACCGCGGGCGCTGTCGGAGGCAGTTTAGGCCAGGCAATCCGGCTGTCGTCGCTGGATCCGGTCGGGAAGTACACCCGGTTGGGTACGGCTGCGAAGAACCTGGAAGTGACCAGTTCCCGCTGTCCCGAGATGATCACCGTGATACCGGCCCGGTTTCCATCCCGGACAAGGTCATGGAGAACGTCCTCGGCCCACGCCAACGGCCCGGCACGTAAGGCCGAGAGCCAGGATCCCCAGCCAGCGATCACGAGCACGAGCGGTATGTCGTCGTCAGCGGCGGGACGTCCCAGCCGGAGCGACTGCTCCCGTGCCAGACGCTCCAGGATGCGTACGGCACGGCGAAGCTCGTGCAGTCCTGCCGTGGCGCCCACCCGGCAGTGGGAAGCCAACCCCACGAACGAACTGTCCGGGTCCAGCACATACAAGTGGGATTCCCGGGCGTGGGATGCCAAGCCGAGGACTGCCAGCCGGATGGCCTCAGGCACTCCTGATTCCGGTCCGCCAACAAGGGCAAGGTGTCCGTGGCCGGCAGGTTCCCAGATCAAGGGTGCGGTTCGCTGTTCGGCGGGCAGGTCCATCCGGCCGAGCGTTACGGACCAGTTGGTGGCACCGGCGTCGGCCTTGCTCCTGTCATTGGCGCCATCGTCGTCAGCGTCACCTTCAACGCTCCCGGGGGTAGTCGAGCCTGCAGGTTCGGGGAGGAGACAGGGGAGCGGTGCAGCAATCGGCTTCCGGATGGCCGGACGGTTCATGGTCTCCCACAACGCTGACATGGAAGCTATCAACGGGGCGGTTGCCTCGGCAGGCGTCGGTTCATGGCCGGTGGATCCGGAACCCCCCAGCACTGCAGGGGCATTGATGTACTCGGAGGCCAACCATACCGAGATGCCGGCGGGTTCGGATCGGATGGCTCCGGCTGTCAGGGATCCGGCCTGGAACTCCAGCGGGGCCTCCGTTCCGCGGGCCAGGTAAGCCCGGCCCGGAGTATCGACGCTGATCCCGGCCGCGGCTTTCGAATTGATGATGTCCACGGATTCCATCTCCGACTGGACGCGCAACGCGATGCTGGTGGTGACGTTGGCGCGGATGTCTGCCGTCAGCGCGCCCTGGGGCCGTTGTGTGGCCATGATCAGGTGGATGCCCAGGGAACGGCCGATGGCGGCGATCCTCATCAATTCCCGGAGCGATTCGGGGGCATCCTCCACCAGCATCCGGAATTCATCTATGACAATTACGAGATGGGGGAGCGGCGACGCGCGGCCCGCCGACGTTGCCCGGAATGACGTCAAGTCCGGTGCCTGAACTGCCGCAAGGCTCTGTTCCCGGAATTTGATTTCGGCGCGGAGGGACTGCAGGGCACGTTCGAGCTCATGGCTGCTCAGGTCGGTGAGCATACCCACACAGTGCGGGAGCCCGGTCAGGGGTCCGAGTCCGGAGCCGCCCTTGAAATCCACAAAGAGGAAGTTGATGCGGTCCGGCGCGTAGCTGAGGGCGAGAGCAACTGTGATGCTGCGCAGGAGCTCGGATTTTCCTGAGCCAGTGGTCCCGGCGACCAGCAGGTGGGGTCCGTCGTTTTGGAGATCGAGTGTCCGGACACCGTCGAGACCGCGCCCGATGGGAACGGCAAGCCCGGGCAAGCTGTTGCTTGCTGACCACCGCCTGGATGTTTCGGGCGTGGACTGGGGGAGCAGCTCTGCGAGCCGGCAGGACGTGGGGATGGACCGTCCCGCACCGACGGGCTGGTTTGCCTCCCGCGCCAGTCGACGGCAAAACCTGTTGAAGACGTCAACGGGCGCCAGATCAGGAGCGAATCGGATGCTGTCATCACCGTCATTGAACACAGACAAGCGTTCACCGAGTTCCACGTCAGCATTCGTCAGCGCTGACCCGTCTTCGGGGGCATGGATGACCTGCCAACCGTATTCCAATGCCGTGGCGGTGATCTTGGCCGAGAGCTCCGTGCCGTCCATAAGAAGGAGCAGTCCGTGTCCATGGGCAGGCTCGAAGCCGCGTTCGAGCAAGGCTCCGATGGTCCTGGAGTTACTGGAAAGCATGACACCGTCCAGATACCGTGCGGCGAGGGGGAGATGCTCCGCCTTGCCATGGACGACCACCCGGGTGTTCCGGCCCTGCGGATAACCGGCAAGCTGCATCAGGAGTGAGCGCACCAGCCCGTCGACGGCGGCGCGTGGCCCGCGGATGGTGGTGAGGGGTCTGGCCGGACTGAGCGTGAGTGGCAGTGTACCGGCCGAAGGAATTGCGCGGCCCGGATCCGTGGGCTCGAACCGGAGGTTGGTCGGCTGGATGGCCTGGCCCAGCCGCAGCCAGATGGCCTCCTTGGAAACCGACCCGGCACGGTCCCTCCCTGTTGTATCCCCGATGGTCAGGTCCGAGAGCGGCGGCGCGGCCCGCCGTCGTCGTTCCTGGTCCTGGGTGACCGCGGCCCGGACCGCGGCAGCGAGTTCGCGGCGTTGCCGGCGCCCGCCGATCACCGGCACCAGGATGGACATCGCGGAGACGGCCGTGAAGGCCAGGAACATCCACATCCCGGTCATGACGGCAAGGCCCACGCCGATGACCACCGGCAGCACAGCCGTCAGAAGAAGTGCCGCGCGGTTCGTGGGATCGTCGCGCCGGCTGATAACCAACGGCTCGTGGACATCCACCCCGGCGTCGGCCAGTCCGTCACCGGAACGCTCGAGGAACACCAACGACATGGTGGAGTTGCCGCAACGAATGCTGGAGCCGGTCGAAATCACGGCGTTCCGCACGCGCTCGCCGTCCACATCGGTGCCGTTGGCGCTGTCCAGGTCATTGATCGTGATGGCTGTCTCGGTGACCACCAGACGTGAGTGGGCGCGCGAAAGGTCGGCGTCTGGGATGAGGATATCGGCATTGCTGCGGCCTATGGTGTAGGTGCCCCGCCGCAGCGGCACAACGGTCCCCGCGCCGGCACCGCTGTGGACCGCCAACGCCAGTGACGCCGGAGCCTCAGAGGTGCGCTGCCGCGACCTGCGCGCTGTGAGGTCCGCCCCGTCGACGAGCGTGGCTCCGTTGACAAGCGGAGGCTTTCCGAGCGTGAGGTCAGCCACGTGCTGGCTGTCGATAGACACCATCCCGGTCCCGAATCTTGCCGTCAGCGCGGCCTGCAGTTCCGCACCGGCAGCCCCGTGTGGACCCTCGATGGTCAGCTCCACGGGTGGTTCCTGGAGAGCTGCGCCCGGGCTCCGAACGAGCGTGCAGTGCAGCGGCATGATGTGCGAGTCCTAACGGTCAGCTTGTCTCTAAGCTAGCCATCACGCGGGACGGTGTCGTGGGGCGAGGTGCCGTATGTGGATAAGGGCTGAGCTGCCGGATTAGTAGGTCACGAGGGGGTCTCGGGTAGGCTGGTGCAGCAGACAATGCGCAACATTGCGCTGCCCGCATTCGAACCAGGAGATTTTGTGACCGCTGACCTCGTCATCGTAGGGTCTGGCTTTTTCGGCCTGACAATCGCAGAACAGGCCGCCACTGAGCTCGGCTTGAAGGTGGTCGTCCTCGACCGCCGCCACCACATCGGTGGGAACGCGTACAGCGAAAAGGAAGAGCAGACCGGGATCGAGGTGCACCGCTACGGCGCCCACCTGTTCCACACCTCCAACGAGCGTGTATGGGAGTACGTGAACCGGTTCACCACCTTCACGAACTACGTCCACAAGGTCTATGGCGTGCACAAGGGCGAGGTCTATTCCCTGCCCATCAACCTGGCCACTATCAACCAGTTCTTCCGCGCCAACCTGACACCTGGCCAGGCGCAGGCCCTGATCCAGGAACAGGCTGGCGAACTCGCCGGGACCGATCCGCAGAACCTGAACGACAAGGGCATCCAGCTCATCGGACGGCCGCTCTATGAGGCGTTCATCAAGCACTACACCGGCAAGCAGTGGCAGACCGATCCCAAGGACCTGCCCGCGGGCATCATCTCCCGCCTCCCGGTGCGCTACAACTACGACAACCGGTACTTCAACGACAAGTACGAGGGCCTCCCGACGAACGGCTACACGGCCTGGATCGAAAAGATGGCGGAACACCCGAACATCGAAGTTCGGCTCAACACCGACTTCTTCGACGAGTCGCACGAATACAGCAAGGACAAGGTCGTCGGCAACATCCCGGTGATCTACACGGGTCCGGTGGACCGTTACTTCGACTTCGCAGAGGGCGACCTCTCGTGGCGCACGATCGATTTCGAAAAGGAAGTGCTCGACGTCGGCGATTTCCAGGGAACGTCGGTGGTGAACTACAACGACGCCGAGGTGGCCTACACGCGGATCATTGAGCCCCGCCACTTCCACCCCGAGCGCGACTACCAGACGGAAAAGACCGTCATCATGCGCGAATTCTCGCGTGCCGCCGAAAAGGGCGACGAGCCTTACTACCCGATCAACACCGCCGCGGACCGGGAACGGCTGCTGAAGTACCGTGACCTCGCTGCTGCGGAGAAGGACGTCCTCTTCGGCGGACGACTGGGCACCTACAAGTACCTCGACATGCACATGGCCATCGGCTCGGCCCTAACCATGTTTGATAACCAGATCCGGCCGCATTTTGAAGGCGGAGCGAAGCTTGAAAGCGGAGGCGTAGACGCGTGAGTGAAGCGCCGGGCTGGGCGACGCTCCAAAGGGTCATATTCCCCCCGGAGTCAGGCGTAGACACCTTGTCGCTCTATGCCGACGCCGGCCCGGCGGCAGGCGTGCGCATAAATGAGAGCGATGAGTTCGCCCGCAACCCGAAGCGCACGGAAGATAAACTCCATCTCGTCGGCTCAAGCCCACGCGAGGTGCACTTTGACGACGTTATGTCCCGGCACTCAATCAGGGTGCGCTCGGGGGAGCAGCTCTCGTTGGGCACGTACTTTAATGCCTTTCCAGCAGGCTATTGGCGGCGGTGGACCGAGGTCCGTGAGGTGCGGCTTGTGGTTGAGACCCATGGCCATGGCACCATCGCCGTCTATAAGTCCAATGCTCGGGGGACTATTCAGCGTGTCGACGGAGCCCGGGTCGAAGGGGAATCTTCTACCGAGTTCCTGCTGTCGCTGAAGCCATTCGGGGATGGCGGCTGGTATTGGTTTGACCTGGCCTCAAGTCAACAGGATCTGGTCTTGGACCGCGCGCGGTGGGAGGGGCCGGCAACAGCCGGACCCGCCCAGAGCTTGACAATTCAGGTTACGACGATGAACAAACCGGACTTTTGCCTTGCAAATGCCCGGATCCTTGCGGATCATCCCGAAACTCTGGATCTGGCGCGTGAGGTACTGATCGTCGACCAAGGAACGAATAAGGTCGCTGATCAACCGGGTTTCGAAGAATTGGCCAGTAGGATCGGCGAGAAGTTGCGCATCATCGATCAGGCTAATTTGGGCGGTTCTGGCGGATTCGCACGAGGGATGTACGAGGCCGTCCAGAACGGCAGTGACTACGTCCTGCTGCTGGACGATGACGTTGTCCTGGAGCCTGAGAGCATCGCACGACTGATGACATTTGCAGGCCATTGCAAGTCCCCGACCATTGTCGGCGGGCACATGTTCGACCTCTACAGCCGAAGCACGTTGTATTCGATGGGCGAGATTATAGACGCTCGCAGCATTTCGCCTGATCAGCCGCACCAGGAAATGCAGATGCGACACGATTTCAGTGTGTCTAACCTTCGTCAGACACCTTGGATGCACCGCCGTTTCGATGTTGACTACAACGGGTGGTGGATGTGCCTGATCCCGACATCGGTCATCAAGAAGATAGGGCTGCCACTTCCGCTGTTTCTCAAATGGGACGATTCAGAATATGGCCTCCGCGCCAGGGCAGCAGGCATTCGAACGGTTTCCCTGCCGGGGGCTGCGCTGTGGCATATTTCGTGGATTGACAAGGATGATCTGGTCGGTTGGCAAGCATATTTCCATAGTCGTAACCGGCTGATCACGGCACTCTTGCACAGCCCGTACGCCAAAGGTGGCGCGGTTATCCGTGAGTCACTCCAATCCGACATAAAGCATCTGGTCTCCATGCAGTACTTCACCGAAGAAAGCCGTCTCAAGGCGATGGCGGACTTGTTCGAGGGGCCTGGGCATCTCCATCCGTCACTGGCTACAAAATTGCCCGAGATCATGCGGATGCGGTCCGAATACTCGGATGCTGAGATGCGGGAGGATCTTGACGACTTCCCGGCACCCTCACTGGGCGGGGGACCCTCCACTATGTCCCAAGTGGGAATGCCCGCTAAGAAAGACATGGTCAAATGGGGCCTGACGACCGTGGCGCGCCAGCTGGTCAGCAGGCCATCTGCGGAGGCTCTGACCAGGCCACAAAATCATCTTGCCCATGTGGACAATCGCTGGTTCCGTCTGGCTCACTACGATTCCGTGGTGGTGTCCAACGCCGAGGGCACCGCAGCCTCCTGGTACAAACGCGACCCACGGAAAATGCGGACTATGCTCGCCCGGGCGGGGAGCCAACACGCACGCTTGTACAAGACGTGGGATTCACTCGCGGAGGCGTACCGCTCGGCGCTTCCGGAGCTGGTTTCTATGCAAGCCTGGCGGAAGACCTTCGGCCTGGATCGCTAAGTCTAGGCAGGTCGTATGAAGGCGGCGTCCCCACTGTTGTGGGGACGCCGCGCGTCTTAACGCTCGGAAGTAGTCCGGCCGCTGAGAGCTGGGGTCTGGCGAGTTGTCAGCAAACGGTAGAGACAAACGCCAGCAACGGAGAGGATCACAATATAAGCGACCGTTAGACCTTGCCACGAGAATGGCGGCTGCCACTCGGGGTCGAACATTTCGCTCCAATTGACGTGGTCTCCATGTATGCCAACCGTGTACCGGCGGAAGCCCTCCAGCATGAGGTAGGTGTGAGCCGCGACGCCGAGAACAATGCTCCAACGGATGATGGAGGCTGCCCAGGGGGTTACCCTGAACGGTCGGAAGCGTACTGCAACGCCTGCGGCCAGCATCAGCATCACAACCAGTGCCAGCGCGTAACGGCCCTGCCAGATCAAGCCCAGCCTCTCGCTGGAAGCAGCCTGGAGCGCGGGCGGGATGACTAAAACTGCGAGGGCAAGCAGTGCAACCGGCCAACGGAGACGTTTGGGGCGGGCACTGAAGGCGAGTAACAGCAACGAGCCAAATGCGATGACCCAAGTGTAGACAACTGCCGTAGGGGGCTCGGTATCCAATGAACCGAGTACGCCGACATACTCCCTCATAGACTCGAACGTCCGGTCCAGCATAAGCAGTGCCGCCTCGTCGGCAGGAACTGGCAATGTCCCAGCGAAGAGACTGTCCAGACTCCGTGCAGTGATGCTCCACCACAAAGCGAAGATGCAGGACAGACCAACAAAGAACGCCGAGAGCTGGAAAGACCTTGTTGTAAGCACTTTGCGTATTGAGGACAGATTATTTCCGAGAAGGGCGGCCGCAAGTGCTACTGCGATCCACAAGAAGGAGAGCGGTCTTGTGTTGGAGAGAAGAACACCCGAAGCTGTCACAATAACTGCGGCCAACAGGTTAGGCTGAGGTCGTGCCCGCTGTTCGAGCATGAGGCAAAGACCCATGTAGAAGGCTCCCGCCGTGCCTATTTCCAGGGCATTCGGATTGACTGAACCGGTGAGGAACAGAACTGCAGGCGTGACTGCGACGGTCGAAGCAACCAGTATGTATGGGCTTCGGCGCATCGATGCGGCCGCATAGAAAATTGCGGCAAGGAAAAACGCCGCCAGCCAGGAACTGATTAGCCGCATGGCGTAGAGTGCTGGCTCGCCAGTCAACCCGAGGCTGCCCAGGCCAACAATCACGTAGTAGACGGGGTTGTAGTTGCCCGCAGACGTATCGGCTGGGACGGGATTGCTCTCTGTACCAATGGGCGGGGAGCAGGCCGGGGTCTCGTTGGAGCGCGTTGCGAAGCAGTTGTAGTTGCTGAGCTCGGCGATGTATTTGGGGACTTGCACCGTCAGCGCCTCGCCCTGGACTCCCGAGCTGTTACCGGCAAATTGACCCCGGGCAACTGCGGCCGCCTTGATCACGTGTGCCGTTTCGTCAGGGGCAGACATGAGCGGTGATGCAAAGGACCATATGCTGCCCGTGGCCCCGAGCAAAAGCCATGAAAGGAAGAGAACTATGACGGGGGACGGCGGTGTGCCGGGAGTGGAACGGATACGTCGGGTGGTCATCGGCCCGCGGGACGTGAATATCTGCA
This sequence comes from Pseudarthrobacter sp. NIBRBAC000502772, assembly GCF_006517235.1. Lineage (NCBI taxonomy): Bacteria > Bacillati > Actinomycetota > Actinomycetes > Micrococcales > Micrococcaceae > Pseudarthrobacter > Pseudarthrobacter sp. NIBRBAC000502772. The sequence continues at coordinate 3,594,720 of NZ_CP041188.1, read as the reverse complement.
TGGTAGCTTTAACAATACGTGGAGGTCAGCCGTGGCAGGTTTGTATGCTCCGTTCTACCCGGGAGACACCACTCACATGCGCAGTCCGATCGCACGAACTCTATGGCGAAACAAGCTTGAGGAAAGGTTGCCGACAAGGCTAAGGCGCCCGTTAAGAATTCTCGCGGAGAGTCCCGTTGTCAGGTTTCTTATTGTTGGCGGTCTGTCCTTCGCTTTGGACCTCGGCATCTTGGCGATCTTGCACGGAGGTGTCGGCGTCGATCTTTGGATCGCTACGCCCATAGCCTTTGTAACTAGCTTGGTCTTTAACTTCCTCCTCCAGCGCTTGTTCACATTCCGCGCGACTAATCACCGAGGGGTAAGCGCTGCCAAGTACCTGCTCCTCGTTTTCTTCAACATCGTCGTCAGCGATTTGATTGTCACAGGTTTTGACTCACAAGGCTGGTCCTACGTAGCTGGGAAAGTGACAGCTACAGTCCTGACGACAGTCTGGAATTACCTTCTGTATCGCCACTGGATTTTCAAGACTGGCGAACGCTCAGACACAAGAGCTTGCGTTGATTCAGCGAATACCTCCGAGTAGCCGAATGCACTGCCTCATTGGACACTTCGGTCGTGCATCGTGGTGAGGAATATGGGCGGCCCCGCACCAAGACAAATCGTCACCAGCTGGCACACGTTCTGCCAGACTAATGGTGCTCAGCTCCGGACAACGATGTAGCCACTGCTGCCTCTGTATCAATCAATCGATTGCGACCCTGGCCCCTATCCATGTGAGTCACGGGGAGGTGACGTTCGCAGTTCAGTCGCTGTTGCCATGCGGCACCGCCGCAGCACGGCTGCCTATTTGATGCTTGCGCTAACGTCGGAGCCAGCCGGCGAATCATGGGTTTGCGAGGCAGTCCTGTCGCGTGGGCCTCCTCGAAGGGATCGCTTTGCGGTGAACCGTTTAAACAGGCTCTGCCCGCGGTAAAGGTAGCGGAACAAGATCTCCATTCCGGCGGCCGTCGCACACAGGTAGAGGACAGCCAACACTAACCAGCCGAGCGGAGGCTGCCAGTGGGGGGATGAGAACAGAGTCTGCCAGTTCGCCAGTTCGCTGATTCCTACAACGTAGCGTCGAAGGACATACACGAATGCCAGCGCGTGGCATGCACCGACGAGCCAGAAGATGACCCTCGCTGCTTTGACGGCCATGCCCTTGTCTGCGAAACGCAGCCGTCGTAGTCCGAGCCCAACCGTGATGAAAAGGACAACCACCAAAGGGAGAGTGTATCGACCCTGCCAGATGAATCCCATTGAGCGCCACAAGACAGTTTGAAGAATCGCCGGGACGATATACAGCATGGCCAGGGATACCCAGTATCCCGTCCAGGTCCGCAGGGGCCGGATACAGAACGGAGCAACGAGAGCCACGACCATCAGGGCGCTCCAAACTAGCGTCACGAGTTCCGGGACGGGCGTATCCAGCCAGCCCATGACTCCGATGTACTGGGGGAAGAAGTCGTATGTGCGGTCTAGCATGATCATGAATCCCCGGTAGAGCGGGGCATCTGGGTGCGGACTGGCTATGCCGTCGGGAGCCACGCCCACATTTGCCGGGCCATTGGAAGCGATCCAGGTCCAGAGGAGTCCCAGCAGCGTTCCCGGTACGGTAAGGGCAACAGCGATGAGGACGCGCTTGTCGCGGAACACTTGCATGGTGCGACGGAACTTGAACGAGCAGACCCCTGCCACAAGTGCGCACAAGAGCCAGACCAGGGAAATCTGGCGTGCATTGGCTAGAACTACCGTGGACGCGGCAACTGTTGCCAGTGCGGGAATCACGAGTTTGGTATTGCGCCAATTGTCCAAGACCACTACAAACCCCGAGAAGGCAGCCATGGTGGCGGCAATCTCCATTGAATTGGGGTTGATTCCTCCACCGAGGAACAGGACCATGGGCGTTGTGGCGAGCGCAGCCAGAAGCACGGCAAACTGGGGCCGTCGCAGCTCAGTCAGGGCCGTGAATCCCGCAGCGAAGAAAACGGCGCAAAACAAGGCGCTGATGAGCCTCATTGCATAGATTGCGGGGGCACCGGACATGACCAGGGTGGGGAGTCCCACCAGCCAGTAGTACATAGGGTTGTAGGACGCGGCCGAGGTAACACCGATGTTCGTGTACGTGTCGTCCGCGTAGACCAGCGGAGCACAGTCTGCCGCCTGCCCGCGATCAAATTTGTAGCACCCTTGACCGTGCAGGTTTGCGATGTAGTCGGGAACCTTGACGTGGACGCCGTGGCCAAAGGAAGTTCCTTCCTCAACCAGAACCTGGCCCCGCACAACCGCGGCGGCCTTGATGGTGTGCGCGGGCTCATCGGGGAAGCCCATCAGCGGCGTGGCAGCGGACCACAAGCCTAAGAGTACGGCGAAAAGTCCGGTCAGAACGGCGAATGTCCGTAAGGGTCTCGGAATTGAATGGCCCTTTGCAGGCACCCTGCTGGTGCTCATCGCGCGTCTCCAACTGTGCGTACGAGCGCGAGGCCCTCAGTGATGGCTTTTTTGCTCGGTGACATAACAAAGGAATAGGAATTGGCATCCTTTTGCGCCTTTTCGCCGAGCAGTGCCTCGCCAAAGGACCGCGTGAGGCGGTTGAGGGGCTCCTCCACATATTGCCGGCAAACACTGACGTAGATCACGGTCGCCAGTCCATAGCCGGCGGTGTCTTCCAGGGTCTGGGTAACTGACCGCGGCGTCGTCGTTACCTTGCCTGCCGCGACTGCATTTACCACTGACGCTGCGTCCATCTTCCGTGCCTGCCCATCAAACATCAGCTGAGTGGCGACGAACCGGTTACCGATGATGCTTCCATCGAGTATCGCCAGGCCGCCTTCAGTGTCGTCCAGCTTGTTTGCAAGCTCCCGCGGCTGCGAACCGGTGAGTCCCTTCACCCCCGTTGGCCAGCGGTCAGGCTGGGGCGGAGTCCACGACGCACCGGGTGACTTAGTTAGATACGTGTTCACGGCGCGCGTTGTTTCCGACGGGCCCTCTTCGGCGATGACTTTGATCTCCAGGTCTGGCAGGGACTGTTCGGCGTTCAATCCAGCGATCTGCGGATCGTTCCAGCGGTCTATGTCTCCACGCAGAATCGCTGCAAGCGTCGGAGCATCCAGCACAAGGTCGTTGATTCCGTCGACTTTGATGGCAACTCCGACCGGCAGGACACCGGCTGCAATGGAAAGTGCACCCGCCGACGTGCAGAGCCCGGAAACCGCCGCTGATTCGGCATCGGATAAAGAGCTGCTGCTCGCAGTGAAATGAGCCTGGCCGTCCCTGAAAGCCTTCAGACCTGCGCCGGCGCCGTCGGGAGAATAGCTGACAGATGCGCCCTTGACCTGGCTGCTCCACGAGACGCTCCAGGCGCTGACGGCACCTTGGGCAGACTGGCCACCGATTCCGGTGAGGGCACCTTGCACCATGCCTGCAGGAGTTTGTGAGCACGCTGACAGGGAGAGCATCCCCGCCATCGTGGCTGCAACGCAGAGCCTGACAGTTCGCCTAGAAACAGAAATCACCACTCCAGCCTAGTGGTACTGTGCCACAACGGCTGACATAAGCACGCAACGGCGACCCGCCCGACCCCATTACGTGCACGAGGTAATCCGATATAGCTTCGCGTTGGGTCCCTCGGAATCCACCAATTCAAAGCCGGCAACGTTTCCAATATCAGTAACGCCAGGGAAGTCGTTGGATCCTTCCAGATCAATCATGTAGTTGCTGCCGAAGTCCAGAATGAACCCCACTCGCGTGCGACGAAGCGCATCGCACACCACAGGATCAGCGGGTTCCAACTTCAGCCGTTGGTCGATGAGCTCACGGACAGGGTCTTTGCCGGCGAAAAGGTGGGGCGTCAGCACGCGACGTCCGGCATAGGCATAAGCCAGCGAACTCCCGTTCCAAGGGTTGTCGGCAATAACGGATTCAGGCGGAACGTGATCAGCGACCCGGCCCAGCAGGGCGCGCTCATCCGGAGTCAGCATGTCCGACTGCGCATCGAACCGATAAACCGTGGAAGCACCGGAAATGTAGTGCGAGGTGGGTCCCACAAATGTAGCGAACAATGTGACCACGACGACGGCTGCGGCCGCCACGACGGAAGTGCCTCGTTCGCGGAGTATGGAAAAGCGTTTCTCAAGCCCAGATGTCAACCGGGTGGCCGCCGGGGACCCCCGCCACAGATCCCAAAGGTGCAACCCGCCAAGTACCGCCAATGGGGTTGCAAACAATGGCAGAAGGGCCGCCAGCCGATAAGTGTCTTGGTACCACGTGCCAACGATAGCGTCCCGAATGGCACCGGTGGGGGCCGCTGCGGCAACGATGTAAAGTCCAGAAACTACACCGTAGCAAGCGGCCAGCCACAGGTAGTTGCGGTATCGGAGCACAACGTAGAGGCCGCTGATGGAAAGAACTGATACGACGACGGCGGGAATCGCCAGCTGCATCGGGCTAACGGTTAGAACTTCTCCTATGGCCGCTCCTGGCTTCACCGTGGGTCCCCAGTTATCGTACGGGGCCGGACGGAGTTTCAGCCAGGAAATGACGGCCAAGCCGAGCACGAAGATCGTCGTTAAGGCGAATAGGCCCTGGCGGAGCTTCGGGGTCCGCCAAGGGGTCAGGCTCTTGGCCCGTTGCCACCACAGGAACAGCAATATAGGAGTGGATATGGCGAGAAGAGAATTGATGGAACTTGTGTGGGAAAACGCCAGTCCTCCTATAGCGAGAACGAGCGAGGCAGCCCACGTAATCCCGGACGCCGATCTGCTCCTTGACCGTCCGCATAGAGCCATGACGGCGGTCATCGCGGCAGGCAACATGCTCACAGCCAACGCGTAGGGAAACAGCGGGCCCCAGACAATCATTAGATAGGGGAACGCCACTTGGGCGGTGGCCATAATTGAAGTCAGAATCAGGGCTGCCGGTCGGCGGGAAATGGTGGTAGCCACCAGAAACAGGCAAGAGCCGGGCCAGATCACTGCAGCGATAACCAAGTTCAAGGCGTTCTGTGCAGTCGGGATGTCAATGCCCGTCAACTGTACAAGGAGGGCGGCCATGGAATGCCAAGCCGCCGGATATACAGCGTCCAGACCTGAGACACCTTGGACGGACGCCAGCGTCAACGACGATGCGTCGCCGGTATCGAGGATGAAGCGGACTGCGTTGAGGTGGAATACGTTGTCGAACACTTGGGCCGGGTTTCCGGGGGAACCGACCAGCTGCATGAATCGCCAGGCAATGAGAGCCAGCGCTATCATCACGGCAAGGAATGCCAGCCAGCTCCGCCATGAAACCTTGGCCACCGGCCAGGCGATACCGCGTGTCAGGAGGAGCGAAAGTCCGCCCAATATGGCGCACAGGACAAGGTACGGCACAATGTTCCACGGGACTCCCAACGTGCCGCCGATGACTCCGGCGAGTCCAGCAGCCGCCGTCGAGTGCAGCGGCGCCATGCCGATCACAGCACCCAACCTGAACTTAAGGCACGCCCCAATGGCCGCGCCCGGTAGATAGATCAACAGGACGGCCACCAGGACCACCGGCAGGAAGCCGAGCCACGTCATGAAGCCGCCTGCTTCGACGCGGTGTTTGTGTCGGGGTCCTTGAGTAGGCGCAGGACGACCAGCATCTGGATAGCGGTGACAACGATTTCACCAAGGGCGAGTCCGAGGGCGCCGCCTGGGCCGCCCATCAAGTCGGCCAGAACGATCATGGCAGGGACGCCCACGACGGCACCGGCAATAGTGCTGGTCAGGACCGTCCGCATGCGTTTTGCAGGGACCAGCCAATGCGCACCAGTCGAACTGGTTACACAGACCAAGAGAAATGACAGCCCGAACCAGAAGCAGGTCCAGAAGTCTGCGGCCAGCGCCTCACTGAAAAGCAGCGCCGTTGCCCAAGGACCGGCAACAGCGAGCAACAGCCAGCCCACCAGTCCAAGTCCGGACAGGGCAACCAGCGAGTATTTCCGGCGGCGGGCATGGTCGCCTGCAAAGTCACTGACCCAGCCCTGCAGGCTGTTTCCAAGCGCTGCCGTGGCCAGCAGCCCGATTCGGTATAGCTTTTCTGCCGAGACAAACGCTGCCAGCCCGCCGGAGGCAGCCATGAACTGGACGATGATGATAGGCGTTGAAGCATAGGATCCAGCCGCCAGAGTGATGCCTGCGCCAGCACGAAGAGCCCAAATCTCGCGGATAATCCGGCCGAAGGAAAGGTCCTGGAAATCGTCTTTGTGTGCATGATGCGCATTGAAGAGCAACGTCCCGGCAAGACCCAACAGCAACAAAGCTGCTGGGTAGATGATTGTCTGTCCGGTGGTCAAGAGAATGGGGATTACACCCAAAGTTGCGACCATTCGGGGTATGACGTCGTACTTGGCGATCCTGCCGGGGTGGCCGGTCGCGATGCAGTACCAGGCGGGCGTTAGGCCGGAAGCCGCCTGAGCGCAGGCCATGAGGAAGGCCAGCCAGAAGTTGGCAGGATCCCCGGCGAGGCCCAAGGCAACAAACATGAGGGGGATAGTACCGAGGAACATCAGTGAACGTGTTGCAAAACTCACGGCGTAATGACGGCGCCGGACAGTCTCATCCGCAGAGGATGCGACGGCTGCTGGCCCGGTGAGGGACCATCCAAGACCGACGACGATCGCGGCGATGGCCCCAATGGCTTGGCCGAGCGCAAGTGAAGTCCATACCGGCGCCCCGCCGACCCTTGCAACTATCGGAAGCAGGATGAAGGATGCCAGCGAAGATAGGAGCGGTAATCCCGCAAACGCGGCAATCCTCTTGATCATGCTGGGAAAACTCCGGGGTGGGCGCGCTGCATACTACATGTAGTCATATGCGTCCTTGCCGAGTCGGTTATCGATGAAAATGTCGGTCACTTCCTTCCGGAAGCGCTCCCGTTCGGCCTTTATCGCAGAACGGTAGGCATCCTGCTTGCGGATCTCCTCCGAGAGGTTGTCCATCAGCCGGGGAAGCGCGGCGGCAGTAGCCGAAACTTCGTTGTCGTCCGGCATGATTTTGTGCTCCCACGGAATCGGGACGTCAGCGAAGTATGCTCCCGAGCCGCGTCGCGCGACAACTGCCAAAGCTCCAGACAGTGCGGCTTCGCGGGGCATTCTGTCTTTCCCGGGGTGATGCCCGAGATCCAGATAGACACCGCATGTCTGCAGGGTGCTGACGACTTCTGAGCGCGTCATGCCCTGAATCGGCAACCATTCAATTCCAGGATCGCAAACCTTCCTGACGGCGTCGATGATGTGGGCGCCCTTAGCCGGGTTATAGGTCACCAGCCGCGGGTTGCGTTTTGCTTCATTTGCTGGGCCGAATTCATCGTGGGGAGTGAAATCAGAAAGCAGTGAAGGGACGGTGTTCAGCCGGCTGGCAATAAATGACCACGCATATGAGGACTGCACTAGATGCACGATGTCACGCCGCTGCCGCATTTGAAAGGGGGTGTCCCCGTGCTTCAGCATGCGCAGGAACGGCACCCACGTTTCGCGGATCTTTGTCGGCAGGCCGCCGGTGGTCCGCTGCCAGAGGCGTTCGCCCATGAAAGTCAGCGCATTGTCTATGCTCAGCCACCAAATCATTTTCTTGGCGTGTTTGTACGCGAACACGTCTTCGATGAACGTCTCGGGCACCACTACGATGTTGCCCGCAGTGTCTTCGATCGTGTCGGCTTCCGGCGCGTCATAGATGGAGTACTGGGCGACGCGGGGTGTAGCTGCGGTGGTGTAGTGGGGCACGAGATAGGCGTCCTGCCCCAACTCCCGGAGTGTTGACACCAGCTGATGCAGTGCTTCGGGGCCTCCGGTGCGCAAACCGCGGTGGTAGAGGACAAATATCTTGCGTGCGTTGCTCACGGTATTCTCTCGATCTTCGATAGCTGATCTGGCGCGGTTTTAGCGCAAACGGGAGGCAAGGGCGTCATCGATCTTACCCATGCGGCCGGTCCAGGCATCTTTGGCTCCCGCCATGGCCGCGATGAGGTGCTTTCGCCTGTTGGGACCGTATACGAAGCGGACGATATGGCTTTGTACCTCCATGTACAAGCGACGAAGCACCCATGCCGGCTGTTTTCCGACGAACCTACGGGCCATTACCAAGGAATTCCGGGTGATGTAGTAGACACGGAACGGAGGGTGGTAATAAACGTTCAGCTTCTTCTGCCCTATGCGGACCCGCCAGCCAAAGATTTTCATGGGCCTGGCATTACCTAGGCTGTGCTCGAGGTCGCAGCCGCGACCGGAAAGCGAACGGAAGCCGTGGTCGCGAAGCCGGGCGTTGAATTCAGTGTCTACGCAATCGATAAAGAAGTCTTCATCGAAGTAGCCCACGGCATCGAAGACTTCAGAACGGATCATGCTGCCGCTCGTCATGGGGTCGAAGACTTCCGGCTCACGCGTGCCTCCCAGCGTAGGAAGCGGTGCGTGATTGTGGGACTCGGCGCAGACCATGCCCAGAGTGTCAGGGTGATCAGAAGCATGGGCGGTCGCCAAGGCGGCGGTGATGTAATCCCCGGAGAAGCGGGAATCCTGGTCCATCGTGACGATCCACTCGGGATTCCAGCGTTTGCGTGCTTCCTGGATCCCGGTGTTGAGGGCCTTCGCGATACCGGAGTTTGTGTTCAGGCGGACGACGACTGCCCCCAGTTGCTCGAAAGCGGACATCGTGTCGGTGACGTCACGAGGAGAGCCGTCGTCGACGATGACAACCCTGCTCACAAAGCGGAATAGCCACTTGATATTCTCGACGTTTTCCGGACCGGGATTGAACGCGGAGACAACAGCGCAGACCTCCGAGTTTTGCCGGACCTTGTCCGACGATTCGCTGCCCGTCATGCTGCCCTTGCTGCCAGGCGTGCGCGCCGGACCGCTTCGAGGACATTTCGAACAAAAGCCACACGCGCGCGGACGATTTTCGACGCCGAGCGGATTCCCCGCGGCGTGAGATTCTCACCGTGCAGGCGGTGACGAATAGTGTCTGCTTCGAGGTAGGTGATGGAACGGTTAACGTTGCCGACCATGGCGATCCATTGGTCATGTGACTCCGCCATGTGCTGCGGGAAAGGCAGGATCTGGTTGAGAATCTTGTTGCGGACAGCCATTGCGCACCCCCAGTGCAGGCGGTATCCGACGACGATTCCGATGAGGTTGCGCACGGAATGTTCGGAGTGCTCAGCCCGGAGGCGGATTTCGTGGAATGTTCCAAGTGGGCCGTCGAAGTGCTCGCAGTTGCTCGCGACCATGTCTTTGCCATCCATGGCAGAGATCATGGCCTCAACGCGGCCTGGGATCCAAACGTCGTCCTGATCGGAGAGGAACACGAACTCCCCGCGGGCTTCGCCTAGCGCCCTTTCGAAGGTACGGACATACCCCGCATTGACGGCCGCCTGGATGATTCGGATGCGGTCATCCTGGATGCCACGCACGATGTCCGCGGTGTGGTCGGTCGATTTGTCGTCCACCACAATCAGTTCGTCGTGGGTATCCAACTCCGAGATGATGGACTTGATCTGTTCTTCGATGTGGGTGGCGCCGTTGTAGGCGGCCAGGCATACGCTCACACGTGGAGTCACGCCGGGGGTGGGGTCCATCAGGATTGCTTTCTGTTTAGGCCCCCGTTATGCGCCGGCGGGGCGGGGCCGGTCCTTCAGCAGTCTAGCAAGGCAGACGAATCGAACTGGACGCGGGGCGGTCAACTATAATCGAGGGGACTCAGCCGCCGAGTGCTTCGGGCGGAAACTACGGAAGGAACCTCAGGTCCATGACCGTTGACGTAATGTTGCCATACTACGGCGATGTCGATCAGATGAAACTCGCCGCGCGCAGCGTGATGAATCAGGAGAACCAGGACTGGCGCCTCGTCGTCATTGATGACGGGTATCCGGATCCGGAACCCGAGCGGTGGTTCGCGACCATCACTGACTCGCGCGTGACGTACTTGAAGAATGAGCAGAACCTTGGCGCGAATGGCAACTACCGTAAGGCGCTGACCATGGTCGAGGCCGATTATGTCGTGATCATGGGCGCCGACGATATCATGCTGCCGAACTATCTCGATATTGTGGTGGGTGCATTCTCGGCTTATCCGAATGCCGATGTCGTACAGCCCGGGGTCCAGGTCATTGACGAGAAGGGCATCGCCTGCAATCCTCTCGTGGACGCAGTCAAGAAGCTGTACGCTCCGAAGACAAGCGAACGTATGGAGCTCAAGGGGGAGGCCATGGCCACGAGCCTTGTCCGTGCCGACTGGGCATACTTCCCGTCGCTTGCTTGGCGTTCGGAAACAATGACCCGCATTGGTTTCACTGAAGGCTTGGATGTTGTACAGGATTTGGCTCTGCTGCTGGACATCGCCGCAGAAGGCGGATCAATGATCATTGATCCGACCCTGTCGTTCCTTTACCGTCGCCACTCGGCCTCAGATTCGTCCGTCCGTGCTATGGACGGTCGACGTTTTGACGAGGAGCGCAATTTCTTTGAACTGCAAGCCAAGCGCTTCAAGGACTTGGGCTGGAACAAGGCCTCCCTGGCGGCCGCGTTCCACACAACGTCACGGCTGAACGCTGGCTCTCTCGTGCTGAAGGCCATTGCCCGTGGAAGGTTTGATTCCCTGCCGCGACTCGCTAAGCACATCGTGAGCTGACCATGGAATAATGAACGAGGCGGCCATCCCGATTGGGTATGGCCGCCTCATTCTTTAGTGCACGTTTTGGAACTTCACTTAGTGGCCGCTCCGTTGGTGCCCTCGGAGGAAGCTGAAGCGTCCAGTTGCCGCCGGAGTTCCGTCATGTCCTGTCTTAAGATTGCGACCTCCTCGGCGAGTATGCGGACCTCGTCCTCGGCCTGGGACTGCTCCTGGGAGAGGTGGAGACAAACGCCGACCAAAAGAACCAGCGTCATGATGAAGAGAAGATTCGCGGGAACCTGGATCCCCACTAGCCTGCTGGCAAGCTCCAGCAGCCCTGGGAAGGCGGACAGCAAGAGAGTCCCGAGTCCGATGATGATCCACAGAACTGCGTATTTTTCACGCAGTTTTTGCCGCCGAAGCATCTCAAAAACGAAAAAGAGGATCGCCACGACGACGATGGATCCCATGAGTAGCGACATAACAGGTTCCTAGTTGGATGATGGTTCGGATTTTTTGCGTGTTAAGGCGAAGATCAACGCCAGCCCGGAGCGACCGAGGTAGATCGCAGCCTTCAGTGGATCGTGGCTCGGGGCACCCCCCTGCCTTTCACGCATGGAAACGCCAACTTGATGGACAGTGCATCCCGAGCGGATCGCGACCACGAGGGAGTCAATGGTGTCGCCGAGGTATTCGGCCGGGTAGTGGTCAACGTATTGACGGATCGCCTTAGTGTTCCCGGCACGAAACCCCGACGTGACATCTGTCAAACGAGTTCCGGCAATTCGAGAAATAGTCCATGCCAGCACGTTCATGGCCCACTTTCGGGGACCCTTGACAACGTACTCACCTTTGTCAGCGAAACGGGCACCGATTGCGATATCAGCGTGGGCCAAACCATCTAGGACCGCTTGTATGTCTCGGGGATCGTGTTGACCGTCAGCATCAACCTGGATAACCCGCTCGTAGCCATGCTTTTTGGCGTACTTGAACCCTGTCCGCATTGCGCCGCCCACTCCCATGTTGAAAGGAAGTTGAATGACGGTGGCCCCAGCTTCGCGGGCCACCGTTGCCGTGCTGTCCCGGGAGCCATCATCAACGACGAGGATGTCGCAGGGCGGCCCGAAGGTGAAAACCTCCTGGACGGTGTTACCAATGGCTTCGGATTCGTTCCAGGCGGGCATGATCACCAAAGTGTCATGTCTGCGTATTTGCGCAACCATTGTCAGACCCCGTCCTTCAGATACGCGGCCAAGCGCGCGCGGGACATGTCGGGTGCGAAACCGCTCGCTTTGATTTTGTCCAGTGCCAGACTGCTGTGACGGGGACGCGGCGAAGCCGACTTGCCCTCAAAATACACGTCAGTGGACACCCCGGTCACTGATTCCCGCGACGCTCCGGAGAGTTCGTACACATCTGCTGCAATGTCAGCCCAAGACTGCTCGGGACCGTCATTGGTGAGGTTATAGGTGCCGTACGCCGCCCCGGATTCCAACAGATGCCGGATGCCGGCGGCGATGTCGGTTGTGAAGCTCAGCCGGCCGAACTGATCGTCGACAACGGAAGGGTTGATCCCGCGGGCAGCCAACGAAGACATCGTGCGGACGAAGTTGCTGCCATCCCCGATGACCCAACTCGTCCGCACAATGTAGTGCTTCGGTACAACACTGACAACAGCGTCTCCGGCGGCCTTGGTCTGGCCGTAGACTCCCAGCGGCGTGAGCGGCTCGTCCTCGCCATGAGTCTTCACCGTCCCGTCGAAGACGTAATCGGACGACACCTGGACGAGTGCAAGGTCGTGTTCTACGGCGATTCGGGCCAGTCGCGCCACCGCTGTCACGTTGACACTCCAGGCGGCCGCACGGCCCTCAGGGGTTTCAGCGTTGTCGACTGCAGTGAACGCGGCGGCATTGATGACCGTCGAATAGTTCTTCCAGTTGACCGTGGCGAGGGAGTCTTCAGCCGTCAGGTCGATTTCTGCGCGACTGACGAACTCGACTGATGTATCGCCGTCGTACAGGTCCCGGAGGGCCTTGCCGAGCTGGCCGTTAGCACCCAACACAAGAATCTTCTTGGGCGGCATGGGCGTGACGTCGTGCAGGCGGGGGTGCGCCTTGTCCTTGTCCGAAAGCTCCGCCTGATCCAGCGGCACCGGCCACTCGATGGCAGCGGTTTCGTCGGCCAGGTTCAGGAAGGTGTACTGTCCCTGCGCGTCCGCCGACCAGTGGTCATTGACGAGGTAGGTGTACGCGGTGTTGTCTTCCAACGTCTGGAAGGCGTTGCCAACGCCGCGGGGAATGAAGATCGCCTGGCTCGGATCGAGTTCTGTGGTGAAGACAGCGCCGAACGATGGCCCTTCGCGCAGGTCCACCCAGGCGCCGAAAATCTTGCCTGTGGCAACCGAGATGAACTTGTCCCACGGCTCGGCGTGGATGCCCCGGGTGGTGCCGGCCTTCTCGTTGAACGAAATGTTGTTCTGCACCGGGCGGAAGTCCGGCAGCCCCAACGCCAGCATCTTTTCCCGCTGCCAGTTTTCCTTGAACCAGCCACGGTTGTCACCGTGCACTGGAAGGTCGTAGAGGACGACGCCGGGAATCGGGGTGTTGTGGGCGTTTAGTTTTTTGGAGAACTCGATCGACATCGACTACTGGCCCTGTTCCTTGTACTTGGCTTCGGTCTGGGCCTTCTGCGGCCGCCACCAGTCTTCATTGTCCCGGTACCAGGCAATCGTGTCTTCGATGCCGGCGTCGAAGTTGGAGAACCTCGGTTCCCAGCCCAGCTCGTCGCGGAGCTTGGCGGAGTCGATGGCGTATCGCAGGTCGTGGCCGGGGCGGTCCACGACGTGGTCGTAGGCGTCCGGGGACTGGCCCATGTGCTTGAGGATCAGCTCGACGACCTCCTTATTGTTCTTCTCGCCGTCGGCACCGATGAGGTAGGTCTCGCCGATCTTGCCCTTTTCGATGATCGCCAGCACGGCCGAGGAGTGGTCATTGGCGTGGATCCAGTCGCGGACGTTCTCGCCCTTGCCGTAGAGCTTGGGGCGGATCCCGTCGATCACGTTGGTGATCTGGCGCGGGATGAACTTCTCCACGTGCTGGTACGGGCCGTAGTTGTTCGAGCAGTTGCTGATCGTGGCCTGCAGCCCGAAGGAACGCACCCAGGCACGAACCAGCAGGTCTGAACCGGCTTTGGTGGAGGAGTACGGGCTGGAGGGGTTGTACGGGGTGTCCTCGGTAAACCGCTCCGGGTCATCGAGTTCCAGGTCGCCGTAGACCTCGTCGGTGGAGATGTGGTGGAACCGCTTGTTGTGCTTCCGGGCGGCCTCGATCAGCGTGTAGGTCCCGATGATGTTTGTGTCCAGGAACGGCCGGGGGTCGTGCAGGGAATTGTCGTTGTGCGACTCGGCAGCGTAGTGGACAACCACATCGCAGTCCGCCACGAGTTCGTCCACCAGCCGGGCGTCGCAGATATCACCTTCAACAAACGTCAAACGGCTCTCCGGGAGACCCCTCAGGGACTCAATGTTGCCAGCATAGGTGAGCTTGTCCAACACAGTGACGTGATCGTCAGTGTTTTCAAGAACGTAGTGGACAAAATTCGAACCAATGAACCCGGCACCACCGGTAACAAGAAGTCGCTGCATAGTCCCCAAGACTACCGGATTTGCCGCGGCTCTTAGCGAAGGGAAAGATGGGGGGCATGCGCGGAATAATACTTGCCGGCGGTACCGGCTCTCGGCTACACCCCATCACTCTGGGCGTCAGCAAGCAACTCGTTCCTGTCTACGACAAGCCCATGATCTACTATCCGCTGTCGACGCTGCTACTGGCCGGCATCCGGGACATTCTCATCATTACTACTCCGCACGACGCCGAACAGTTCGAACGTCTGCTGGGCGACGGTTCCCGCTTTGGCGTATCGATCAGCTACAAGCAGCAGCCATCTCCGGACGGCCTCGCCCAGGCATTTGTCCTTGGTAAGGAGCACATCGGTGACGACAGTGTGGCGCTGGTGCTGGGCGACAACATTTTCTACGGGCACGGCATGGGCACGCAGTTGAGGCGCTTTGAAAACATCGACGGCGGCGCGGTGTTCGGTTACTGGGTCGCTGATCCGAAGGCGTACGGTGTCGTGGAGTTCGATTCCAACGGTAAAGCGATCTCCCTTGAAGAAAAGCCGGCGCAGCCGAAGAGCCACTATGCAGTGCCGGGCCTGTACTTCTACGACAACGACGTCGTGGAGATCGCAGAGAACCTGAAGCCGTCTCCTCGAGGTGAGCTTGAGATCACCGACGTCAACCGCACGTATCTTGAGCGCGGCAAGCTGCAGGTTGAAATTCTTCCCCGCGGGACCGCCTGGCTGGATACCGGTACTTTCAACGACCTCAACGATGCATCGAATTTCGTCCGGACGACGGAGAACCGGCAGGGCTTGAAGATCGGTGCTCCCGAAGAAATTGCTTGGCGCTTGGGATTCCTCGACGATGACGACCTCCGCCAGCGCGCAGAGCCTTTGGTCAAGAGCGGCTATGGGCAGTATCTTCTCGACCTCCTCGAACACGGCCGCTAGGCCCTGCTTCAAAACGCAGGAAGGCGGGACCCTTGTGGGTCCCGCCTTCCGGGTTTTTGGTTCTACGGCTTGATCTTCGCCCCGCCAAGCGCGGTCCATTCGATCCTGCCGCCCTGGAACGACTGAGTGCAGCTTTGCCCGTCGGTGCTGCATGTCTGGGGCGTCGTGGGATAGCGGAGAGCGCCGTTTTCGAACCCCTGCCCTGCCCAGGCCTGCTGGATTGGTCCTGGGATCAGTGGATGGGCTCCGCTCAAGGTGGACCACATGATCGTTCCCTTTTCGAAGTTCTGGAAGCAGCCTCCGTCACGCAGCCCGCATACGGATCCGCTGGTCGGATAGCCCAACGACCCGGACTCAAAACCAGACTGGGCCCAGCGCGCCTGAATCGGTGACGATGTCAGTAATTGCGCGCCGGTCTGCGGTGACCACATCACGGTTCCCTTTTCAAAGTTCTGGAAGCAGCCGCCGTTGCGCAGTCCGCAGATCTGTGCGCTGGCTGGATAGCCCAACGGGCCATTCTCGAAGCCGGACCGGACCCAGGCGTCCCGGATAGGACCAAAGTGCAAGGACTGCGCGCCGGTGGCTGGCGACCACATGACTGAACCGCCGAGGTAGTTCTGGAAGCAGCCGCTGTCCCGCAGCCCGCACAGGACGGTCGACGCCGGGTAGCCAAGCCGGCCGTTTTCGAAGCCCTCCCGCTGCCAAAGATCCCGGATCGGTCCCGTGAGACTGGGGTGCGCGCCGCTTGACGGTGAATGCATCAGCGCGCCCTTGGCGAACATCTGGAAGCAGCCGTCGTTGGTCAAACCGCAGTACTTGGGGGACGTGGGGTAGCCAAGGGAACCTGTGACGGAACCGTACGTGTTCCACCCGTCGCGCATTGCACCGGCGGACACCGTTTGAATCGGTGTAGAAGCTGAGTACGTCACCGAGCCATGTTCGAATGCTTGCAGACATCCGCTGTCGGGAAGGCTGCACACTGGAAAGGACGTCGGGTATCCCAGCGAGCCGTTCTCAAAGCCTGATTTTTGCCAGGCGTCCAGAATCCGCCCTGTGACGGGAAACGCACCAGTTGCAGGTGAGAAGAGTAGGACGCCGCCCTGGAAAAGTTGGAAGCAGCCGCCGCCGCGGATGCCGCAGACCTCGGTACCGACCGGGAAACCGATGGCCACGGACTGTGAACGGGCTGACTTCCATGAGTCGGCCATGCCCATGAAGACGGGCCAAGCTCCTGAAGCAGCGGTCCACGCCACCACTCCACCCAGAAAGTTCTGCGTACACCCCGAAGCGTCGCAGGTGGCGTCGGCAGTGGGGTAGCCGAGGAGCCCGTTCTCATATCCGGCGCGGGACCAAGCGTCAAGGATCGGCCCGGACTTTACAAGTTGGGCCCCGCTGGCACCGCTTGAGAGGACCGAACCTGCCTGGAACAACTGGAAGCAGCCGGAGAGGCGAAGGCCGCACGTTGTGTTGTTGGTTGGATAACCGAGAGGGCCGTTTTCGTACCCGTTCTTGGCCCAGTAGTCGCGAATCGCGCCGGGTTGAATCAAGGCAGCGCCAGAGGTCGAGGACGAAAGAATGCTCCCGCCCTGGAAGTTCTGGAAGCAGCCATTGTCTTTCAAACCACAGGTAACCTCGCTGGTTGGATAACCCGCCGCACCGCCTTCGGCCCCCGCGGCCTGCCAGGCTGCGGCGATGGGCCCAGCGGTCACTGCGAACGCTCCGGAGGAGTTGGACCACATGACTGTTCCGCCCTGGAAGCCCTGATAGCAGCCACCATTCGCAAGGCCGCAGACGATGGGAGTGGTCGAACTGCCCAATCCAGGATGGGAGGTTCGGTAAGCACCGATCTGCTGGGTTGCCGCAGGCGGAGTACCGCTCCCAGCGAACAATCGCAGGCTGTTATAGTCCCCGTTCCACACATTTGAGTCGCCAGCGAACGGCCCGGTGCTGCTGTACTGCCAGATGCTGTAGGTACTCCAACTTGAAGGCACAGGACCGGCGTTGTTCGTCGGTGAACTCGGGTAGGCCGCAACCCACAATGGGGAATCCCCGAATCCTGCAGGATCGCCCAGGCACTGACGCCACCACGAAGTATTGGTATAGATAGCAGGCAGGCGGCCCGTCAGCGACAGCATTGTGTTGCCGAAGTCGCGGACCCATGAACCCAACTGAGCTGGCGACATGCCGTAACACGTGTTGCCGAAATAGAAACCGTTGATTGTCCGGCCCTCATAGGGGTTGAACTCAAAGTCCAGCACTGGGGGCAATGTGTATCCGTCGGCGGTCCAGCCTCCACCGTTCTGCACGAAGTAACGGGCCTGGTCTGCGCCTGAGGACCAGTTGGGGATAGCGAAGTGGTATGCCCCGCGGATCATGCCGACATTCCGCGAGCCCTGGTATTGCGAAGCGTAGGTGGGGCTCGTGTAGTAATTTCCTTCGCTCGCCTTCACATAGGCGAACCTCGCACCCATGTTCCACTGCTGCTGCCAGTCCACGCTGGGCTGGTGGCTGCTGACGTCGAGTCCTTGGACGCCAAACGTCGGCATCCACGTGGCTTCGGTTCCGAGGGCCTCGGTGCTGAGCTTCTTGAAGCTTGTGCTCGAGGATGACGCTGTCACTCGGGCGGAACGCTGTCCCATCTCTGCGCCGCCGGGACCCGCGGCCTCAGCCATTGCGGCTTTCGCGGTGGCGGACTCAGCGTTCGGTGCGGCGGTTGCCTCTGAACTCTCAGCAACCGTCGGCGCCGCCGAAGGAGCAGCGGTGGCCGTCGCTGTCGTTAAAGGGGCCGTCGTTGTCTCTATCGGAGCCGGGCTGGGCGATGCTGTTGCGCTTGATTCCGGCGTGGGCGTCGGGCTAGGTTCAACAGCGAAAGCGACGCCCACTAGTCCGGGGCCCGCCACCAGAGCGGCAGCCAAGACTGCTGTCCCGAAGACTTGCAGGAGGGGACGATGATTGTTGGGCTGGTTCCGCTTCATTTTGGCTCCGGAGACAATGAGGCGCGAACTTAAGCGCGTCACTAGTGGGTTGCAATTCAGGAGACGCTGAACTGGTTGTATCGAGACTTAACGCGCCTACCCTAACACCGCAGTGTCTGTAGTAACCAGAGTTTCCGCTGTTGCCAATGTGAAAGATGCGTCACTGTTATCCACAGGCCGCCTCATGTGACTTGGCGGCGTGGTGTAGCGTCCCTAGGCTGTACCCAGTTGAACTGCCTCCGCCGGGGGCGGCAGTTGTATTGGGGAACAACTTGGACGCTGTGCGAATCGTGGAAGATGAAGTCCGCGAGCTGATCCGCCGTCGGGGTCTTGATCCGCTGCGGCAGGCGGGCGAGGTCCGTCGTCTCGTCGAGGCGGCTGTCAGCGACTACGACGAACGGGCCCTGATGGGGCCGCTCCCTCCGATTGGTCCGCTGGAGGCCGCACGCAGGTTTGTCTTTGACGCGGTGGCCGGCTTCGGTGTCCTCCAGCCGCTGCTGGACGATCCGACCATCGAGGAAGTCTGGATCAACGCGCCCAACGAAATCTACGTCGCCAGGAACGGCGAGTCGGAACTGACCTCACTCAGCCTCACGGACCAGCAGGTCCGCGATCTCGTGGAACGCATGTTGAAGAGTTCCGGCCGCCGCCTGGACATGTCATCGCCCTTCGTGGACGCAGCCTTGCCTGATGGTTCGAGACTCCACGTAGTTATTCCAGATGTCACCCGCAGGCACTGGGCCGTGAATATTCGCAAGTTCGTGGTGAAGGCCAGCCGCCTGGAGCACCTGGTCGAGCTTGGAACCCTGACACCTCAGTCTGCCCGTTTCCTCGGTGCAGCGGTGTCCAGCGGACTGAACATCCTCGTGTCGGGCTCAACCCAGGCGGGCAAGACCACCATGCTCAACTGCCTGGCCGCGAGCATCGGCAGCCGTGAGCGCGTCATTACGGTCGAGGAAATCTTCGAACTTCAGTTCCCGCTCAGGGACGTCGTCGGACTCCAATGCAGGCAGCCTAACCTCGAAGGCGAAGGCGAGATCCCACTGCGCAGGCTTGTAAAGGAAGCCCTCCGGATGCGCCCGGACAGACTCGTGGTGGGAGAGGTACGGGAAGCGGAAAGCCTGGACATGCTGATCGCCTTAAACAGTGGACTTCCGGGGATGTGCACCGTCCATGCAAACTCAGCCCACGACGCTGTGACCAAGATCTGCACCCTTCCGCTACTCGCCGGTGAAAATATCTCGTCTGCCTTCGTTGTCCCCACTGTGGCATCCTGCATCGACCTCGTGGTCCACTGCAGCCGGCACGCCAACGGCCGCCGCCAAGTAACCGAGATCCTTTCCCTCGGCCGGCGAGTGGAAAACGGCATCATCGAATCCTCCATGGTTTTCGCCATGGAGGACGGCCAGCTGCAGCCGCGGGCCAACTCCATGCCCGCGGCGGAGAAGTTTTCCCGGGCAGGGTACGACGTCGCGGCGCTGCTGGAGCCGCGCTGATGGCGCCTCTGGTAGGGGTGCTTGCGGGCGCCGGGCTCTTCCTGATCTGGTGGTCGTTCTGGGAAAAGCCGGCAGCGCTGAAGCGCCGCCCGCGGGTCAGCCGCCTCGAGGACCTGCTGGCGTCCGCCGGAATCGAAAAGGTCACCGGGACGGGCCTCGTCGCGTCGTGCCTGGGACTGGGCATATTTGTGGCTCTCATCCTCTTTGTCGTCAGCCGGTCATGGCCTATATCCGTCTGCTTCGGACTCTTCGGCGCGTGGTTGCCCGTCAGCATTGTCCGGTGGCGGGCGAACAGGAGAACCGCTGTCCTACGCCAGCTCTGGCCGGACGTGGTGGACCACCTGCGCTCGGCCATCCGCGCCGGGCTTTCACTGCCGGAGGCCCTGATCCAGCTGGGGGAGAAAGGCCCCGAGGAGCTTCGGCATGTTTTCCGGGACTTCGGTGCCGACTACCGCGCGGGCGGGCAATTCGATGCATCTCTTAATAAACTCAAGGACCGACTGGCGGACCCGGTGGCGGACCGGATCGTCGAGGCACTCAGGCTGACCCGTGAAGTGGGCGGTTCGGACCTGGGGAAACTGTTGGGCACCCTTGCGGAATTTCTCCGGGAAAATGCGCGGACACGCAGCGAGCTCGAGGCCCGGCAGTCCTGGACTGTCAACGCCGCCAGGCTCGCGGTTGCCGCTCCCTGGATCGTTATGCTCCTCCTGGCCACCAGGCCTGAAGCCGTGAACGCTTACAACACGCCCATGGGAGCCGGCGTCCTCCTTGGCGGGCTCGTGGTGTCGCTGGTCTGCTACTCCATCA
The DNA here is from genome assembly GCF_006517235.1 of Pseudarthrobacter sp. NIBRBAC000502772. Taxonomy (NCBI): domain Bacteria; kingdom Bacillati; phylum Actinomycetota; class Actinomycetes; order Micrococcales; family Micrococcaceae; genus Pseudarthrobacter; species Pseudarthrobacter sp. NIBRBAC000502772. Next base: position 3,574,206 of record NZ_CP041188.1, on the reverse strand, counting down.
TGCTCCGCATCGGCGCCCTTCCGCAGGACGAACGGGTGCTGCGATGAACGGGATCTCGGCGGCTGCGATTGTGTGCGGCATCGTCCTCGGGACGGGCCTGTGGCTACTCTTCGTCCGGTTGCCCTTTATGCGGCCGCTCACATTCGTCGAACGCATCGATCCGCAGCTGAAATCGCAAAACCTTGAATCGCGGTTGCTGCGGGCCAGCGGACAGAACGCCACGCCATTCGGACCGTTGGAACGGATCGTGCGTCCCCTGCTCCACGACGGACTCGCAGTCTTGGGGAAGCTGAACCTCGGGTCCAAGGCGCTGACCCGCAGGCTCGCCCAAGCCGGCATCAACAAATCACCCATAGATTTCCGGGCCGAACAGCTCCTCTGGGCCGCCGCTGGATTCGCCGCCGCCGTGGCCGCGGTGGTGCTGGGCGCGGTGGCCGGCCGGTTCAGTCCGTTCCTCGCGGTTGTGGCCGTCCTCGGAAGCGCGCTCGGCGGCTTTCTCTTCCGTGACTTCTGGCTGGGCGTCCAGATCAGCAGGCGGGAATCCCGGATGATGGCGGAGTTTCCCAGTCTTGCCGAGCTCATGGCCCTGGCTGTCGGTGCCGGTGAAAGTGCCACTGGTGCACTGGACCGCGTCTGTCGCAGTGCCAGTGGCGAGCTGGCCAAGGAGTTTTCAAAGATTCTTGCTGAGACCAGAGCGGGGAAACCGCTGGTGGAAGCGCTCCAGGAGTTTTCCTCGCGGACAGATCTGGGGCCGCTCGTCAGATTTGTCGACGGAATCATCGTCGCGGTCGAGCGGGGCACACCCTTGGCAGATGTGCTGAGGGCTCAGGCCCAGGACGTCCGGGACACCGCAAAACGGGACCTCATGGAATCGGCCGGCAAGAAAGAAATCGCCATGATGGTTCCTTTGGTCTTTGGTGTCCTCCCCCTAACAGTGGTTTTCGCGGTGTTCCCCGGCATCGCGGCCATCAGCCTCGGACTTTAGCCATGAGCATGGCCAAGCCGTCACATCCCCTAACCGCCACATGACTTACACCGCGTCATTTACACAATGAATGGGACCGAAATGAAAAACCTGGGAATCTCGAGCAGCCTGCTGCTCCTCGCTTTGCTGGCCGGCCTGTGGGCACGGACCAATGAATCTGTGTCAGGCCGCCTGAGGTACGCCGCGACAGATCCCGACGCGCCGGCCCAAGACCACCCGGAACGTGGCGACGTACCCGGTTGGGTGATGATCACCTTAATGTCAGCAGTCTTGGTGGCGGCGTTGCTGGCTCTCGCCGGCCCGGCCCTCGAAACGATGTTCAACCAGGCCATGGACAAGGTCGGAAAGTAAGTCATGCTGGGCGCCAGCCAGTGCATGCCCAGCCGGGAACCGTGCCGGTCCCGGATCGGCGCTGAGCCGGGCTGGCGCGAGGAAGAACGCGGTTCTGCCGTCGTGGACTTCGTCCTCGTGGGCGGCCTGCTCACCATGTTTTTTCTGGCGATAATCCAGCTGACCCTGGTCCTGCACGTACGCAACACACTGATCGACGCGGCAGCCTCAGGGGCGCGGTATGGAACCCTCGCAGACCGGGGAGCGTCAGATGCCCAGGAACGGGCGGCGACGCTCATCGAGACTTCCCTGAACGCTGACTTCGCGCAGGACATCACCACTGCCGAAGTGATGTTCCAGGGCCTGCGGACCCTCGAAGTGACCATCAAGGCTCCCATGCCCGTCATCGGGCTGATCGGCCCCCGGGACCTGCTGGAGGTGCAAGGCCATGCCGCAATCCAGCCCTAACGGATTCCGGGGCCGAACGGATATCAGGGCCCGCCTCAAGAACAGGTTCAGCGAGGCGCTCCGCAACGAGTACAGGGAAGAGGGGAGCGCCGTGGTCGAATTCACCTTCCTCGCGCTGCTCCTGATGGTCCCATTGGTCTACTTCATCATCACCGTGGGCCAGATCCAGGGTGGGTCCTTCGCCGTGGTCGGCGCCGCCGACCAGGCCGCGAAGGTGTTCGTCGCCCAACCGGATGCAGAGTCTGCCCAGGCTGCCGCCGAACAGGCAGCCCTCATCGCCCTCGCGGACTTCGGCCACGATGCCGGGCAGGCACGCGTATCCACACGCTGCGACCCTGCCGACTGCCAGGCTGCGGGCACGGCCATCACCGTGACGGTCAACCTCACCGTCCCGCTGCCCTTCGTGCCATTCAACGAGGACTTCAGGCTCAAGGCCAGCGAAGTTGAAGCCTCGTCCACGCAACTGGTGGGCAGGTTCCGGTGACCCAAAGGTGACGCACAAAGCGATCCCCGAAGCCACGGCCGGCGATCCAGGTGAGGGTGGCCAGATGATCGTCATGATCATCGGTTACGTCGCGCTGGCCCTCCTGGTGGTCACAGTGGTCATCGGCATCTCCAGTGTCTACCTCGAACACAAGCGGCTGTTGTCCCTGGCCGACGGCGCCTCGCTGGCCGCCGCCGACAGCTACACGTTGGGCGAGGTCGGGGGAGAGGGCGGGAGCCCCTCAGCCGTACTGGGCCCTGGACGCGTCCGCAGCGTTGCGGCCGACTTTATCGCCCGGAGCCCGTCGTCGGCCCGGTTCGACGGGTTAGCCGTTTCAGCGGCGACCGGCAGCCCTGACGGGTCCACCGCCGTCGTGGTTCTCAGCGCTGTTGTCCACCCGCCGATGGTGAACTTCCTGGTGCCTGCTGGCATCAGAATTGAAGCGGCCTCCACGGCCCGTTCCCGGCTCACGCGCTGACCGGAAGCGGAGAAGCCAGGAGAAGTCCGGCACTCCGGCCGGATAGCGTAGGCTTAAACAACCATGGCCAATATTGATTTTTCCGCAGAAATCCGCGCTCTTCGCGCCACCTACACCTCCATCGAGCGAGTCAGCGATGTTGAGGCTCTGAAGGAAGACATCGCCGAACTGAGCGAACGCGCCGGCGAGCCGGACCTGTGGGATGACCCCGCCGCGGCGCAGAAGATCACCTCCCGCCTGTCGCACCGCCAGTCCGAGCTGGAGCGGCTGAACCGGCTGGTATCGCGGATCGATGACCTGGAAGTGCTGGTGGAGCTTGGCCAGGACGAGGATGACGCCGATTCCATGGGCGAAGCTGCAACCGAACTGGAGTCCATCAGGAAATCCCTGAAGGAACTCGAAGTAGTGACGCTGCTTTCCGGAGAGTACGACGAACGTGAAGCCGTGGTGTCCATCAGGGCCGGGGCCGGCGGCGTGGACGCCGCAGACTTCGCCGAAATGCTCATGCGTATGTACCTTCGCTGGGCCGAACGCCACGGGTACCCCACCACAGTCATGGACACCTCGTACGCCGAGGAGGCGGGACTGAAGTCCGCAACGTTCGAAGTCAAGGCACCGTATGCGTTCGGCACGCTCAGCGTCGAAGCCGGAACCCACCGCCTGGTGCGGATCAGCCCGTTCGACAACCAGGGCCGCCGCCAGACGTCCTTCGCCGCCGTCGAGGTCATTCCGCTCATCGAATCAACGGACTCCATCGACATACCGGACAACGAGATCCGTGTGGACGTGTTCAGGTCCTCCGGTCCCGGCGGGCAGTCGGTTAACACCACCGACTCCGCCGTCCGGCTGACCCACATCCCCACCGGCACCGTGGTGTCCATGCAGAACGAAAAGTCGCAGCTCCAGAACCGGGCAGCAGCCCTGCGTGTTTTGCAGTCCCGGCTGCTTCTCCTGAAGAAGGAGCAGGAGGACGCTGAAAAGAAGGCGTTCGCCGGCGATGTCAAGGCATCCTGGGGCGATCAGATGCGCTCCTACGTCCTGAACCCGTACCAGATGGTCAAGGACCTCAGGACCGAACACGAGGTAGGCAACACCTCCGCCGTGTTCGACGGCGAAATTGACGACTTCATCGACGCCGGGATCCGCTGGCGCACCGACAACCGGAACGCCGAGAAGTCGTAGCTGCTGTGCCTACCCGGTAGGCCTGATCGCGCGACACACCCCCGAAGCCCCCGAAAACCGGCCAAAAGCCTGCGTATAGTCGAGGAGCCGGAGCTCTACTTCCCCCAAACGAATGCCCGTGCGCCGGCTGCAGATCTGGGCTGTATCAGCCGTGCCCTGCAGGGTACTTAGGGCCATGATCCGATTCGAAAATGTCACCAAGGTCTACGACCATACGGCCCGGCCTGCGCTGGACGATGTCAGCCTTGAGATTGACCGTGGTGAATTTGCCTTCCTCGTCGGCGCTTCCGGATCCGGAAAGTCCACCTTCCTGCGGCTGGTACTGAAGGAAGACCGGGCCTCCTCGGGCGCCGTGTACGTCGCCGGGCAAAACGTCGCGAAGATCTCCAGCTGGCGCGTGCCCAGGCTCCGCCGCGGCATCGGCGTGGTCTTCCAGGACTTCCGGCTCCTTCCGCAGAAGAACGTGTTCGCCAACGTAGCCTTCGCGATGCAGGTCATTGGCAAGAGCCGCAGCGTCATCCGCGACACCGTCCCCGAAGTCCTGAAGACCGTGGGCCTGGAAGGCAAGGAAAACCGCCTTCCGCATGAGCTTTCCGGCGGCGAGCAGCAGCGTGTGGCCATCGCCCGTGCGGTAGTCAATCGCCCCGGCATCCTCCTCGCCGACGAACCCACCGGCAACCTGGACCCCACCACCTCCATGGGCATCATGGGCGTGCTGGACAAGATCAACCAGAACGGCACCACCGTGGTGATGGCCACGCACGACGACGACATTGTCAACGAGATGCGCAAACGGGTGGTGGAACTCAAGAACGGCGTCGTGATCCGCGACGAGGCCAAAGCTTTGTATACCTCCATGATCCCCGTGGTGGGCCAGTCCCGCCGGCTCAGGGACGCCAGCGGCCGGGACGAATCCCAGCCGCCCGTATCAGGGGAACGCAATCCGGGCGCAGGGGAGGAGCAGCGATGAGGCTCGCCTTTGTCCTCGGCGAAATCGGCAGCGGACTGCGCCGCAACGTTTCCATGGTGGTCTCGGTCATCCTGGTCACCTTTGTCTCACTGACGTTCGTCGGTGCCGCAGGCATGCTGCAGCTCCAGATCAACCAGATGAAGGGCTACTGGTACGACAAAGTCCAGGTTGCCATCTTCCTCTGCAGTGACGGTTCGACGGCGGCCGGTTGCGCCACCGGGCCGGTCACCCCGGAGCAGCAGGACAACCTGCAGACCCTGCTCGAATCACCCGCCGTGGCCCAATACGTCAACGATTTCCAGTTCGAGTCCAAGGAAGAGGCGTACAAGCACTTCAAGGACCAGTTCTCGAATTCTCCGATCGTGGATTCCGTCACGCCGGACCAGCTCCCTTCGTCCTTCCGGATCAACATGAAGGATCCGGAAAAGTACCAGATCATCAGCGAGACGTTCTCCTCGCAGCCGGGCGTCGAAACGGTCATTGACCAGCGCCAGCTGCTCGAGCGCCTCTTCTCGGCCATGAATGCCGCCTCCCTGGTTGCCGTCAGCATCGCCGGCGTGATGATTGTCTGTGCCATCCTCCTGATCGCCACCACCATCCGGCTCTCGGCCTTCAGCCGCCGCCGCGAGACCGGGATCATGCGCCTGGTGGGTGCGTCCAAGCTTGTCATCCAGCTGCCGTTCATCCTTGAAGGCGTGATTGCGGCGGTCATCGGCGCTGCCCTGGCATCCGGCACACTGTGGGCGGTGGCGCACTTCTTCCTGGGCGAGTACTTGTCCAAGCAGTATCCGGATACGGCGTTTATCTCGCCGGGCCAGACGCTCATTCTTGCGCCCGCCTTGCTGATCCTTGGCGGATCTTTGGCAGGAATTTCGTCGCTCTTGACCTTACGCAGATATTTGAAGGTCTAGGCTGTGCAAACCGAACAAGGAATCCTGATGACCGAATTGCACCGAACTGCGCCCCGGCACCGAGCCGAACGCCGGCGGCCTGCGGGCCGCCGCGCCGGCCTGATCAGCGGCGTCCTGGCCCTGCTCCTCGCCGCCAGCATGGGTGCGTCAGCCCCGGTGGCGCACGCCGATGAGCTCGATGACAAGCGTGCCGCCCTCGAAGCTGAGGCGGCCCGGGTTCAGCAGTCCCTGGAATTCGTGGACTCACGCATCGCGAAGGCCGCCGGCGACCTGGTGATCTATCAGGGCCAGCTGCCCGGCGCCCAGCAGGCACTGCTGGAGGCCCAAGGGCGCGTGGCCAGTGCGGTCAAGGAAGTCGAAGCGCTGACGGCGCGCGTTGACCTTGCTCAGCAGAACAAAGCCAAAATCACCCAGCAGCTTGAGGCTGACAAGCAGAAGATCGCGGACACCAAGAAGCTGATCGGCCAGATCGCCACCCAGGCCTACAAGTCCGGCGGCGTCCCGTCGAACCTGACCCTGTTCTTCGGGGCAAACAACGGCGGTAGCCTGACCGACACCATGGACCTCGCGGACCAGGCCATGCGCAGCCAGAACGCCGCCATGGACAAGCTGTCCCAGCAAAGCGCCACCAACGTGAATTCGCAGGCCCGGCTCGAAGCCGTTGAGGAGGAGATCAGGGACCTCAAAGCGAAAGCAGATGCCGCTTTGGAGCGGGAGAAGGCTGCCCGTGACGAGGCGGCCGCCAAGAAGGCCCAGGTTGACCAGCTGATCGCCGACACCGTGCGCCTTGATGCCGAACTCCAGGCAGCGAAACCTGGTATCCAGTCTCAGATGGCGGCGGTTGCAGCAAGCCAGAACTCCGTTGCCAACGAAATCGCCGAACGTGACCGCAGGCTCCGGGAGGCCTGGGAGGCCGAACAGCGCCGGCTCGCGGAGGCGGCCGCTGCCGCCGCACGGGCGCAGGGCCAGGCCGAGCAGCCGTACGCCCCGGTGACCGGATCGCCGTCGGCCTTTGGCCTGCGGCACCCGTTCTCCGGTGACGTTCCGATCACCTCCGGCTTCGGCTGGCGGTCAACCCCGCCGGGAACCATCGATTTCTACGGGCAGGGCGGATATGTCCACACCGGCATTGACTTCGGCGCGGCCTGCGGCACGCCCGTCTACGCCGCGGCGGCCGGCGAGGTGTTCTCCTCAGGCTGGAGTTCCGCCGATGGCGGCGGCTGGCGGGTGAAGCTGTCCCACGGTGTGGTGCAGGGCAACTCCCTGACCACGATCGTCTACCACAACAGCAGCGTCGTGGTCTCCAATGGCCAGCAGGTTTCCCAGGGGCAGCTCATCGCCTACTCGGGCAACACCGGCAACTCCACCGGATGCCACGCGCACTTTGAAACCTGGCTCAACGGGGCTGCCGTTGACCCGATGCGGCTGCTGTAACGCCTGTCCGCGCCTGCCGTACACTGGTATGACTCCGCGCCGGAACGGCCGGAGCCAACCAGGATCCACGAACTGAGGAGTTCCACCGTGCCCAAAGAAAGTGGCCGTAAAGTTGTGGCCACCAACCGCAAGGCCCGGCATGACTACCACGTGCTGGATACCTACGAGGCCGGCATCGCCCTGATGGGGACCGAGGTCAAGTCCCTGCGCGAAGGCCACGCCTCCATGGTGGACGGCTTCTGCACGTTCTACAACGACGAGCTGTGGATGGAGGGCATCCATATCCCCGAGTACAACCAGGGGAGCTGGACCAACCACTCCGCACGCCGCCGTCGGAAGCTGTTGCTGCACCGTGAGGAGCTCAACAAGATCTCCGTGAAGATCCGGGAGTCCGGCTTCACGGTGGTGCCGCTGCAGCTGTACTTCCTCGATGGCCGGGCCAAGGTGGAGATCGGTGTCGCACGCGGTAAGCGGGAGTACGACAAGCGCCAGACCCTGCGTGAGCAGCAGGACAACCGCGAAGCCCTTCGCGAGGTCCGGGAACGCAACCGCCGGTAGGAATGATTTCCGCCGGGCATGCGTTATGATAGATAGTCCGGCAGGGATTTGTGCGTGCACAGCCCAGCCGGTTTGAAAACAAAATACGGGGATGATCGGTTTCGACGATGTTAGTCGCGACAGGTGAAGCGGGCCGAGGATGCAGAATTATCTCGTAAACGCTGTCTGCAAACCAATAAGTGCCAAATCAAACCGCACTGACTTCGCTCTCGCTGCCTAAGCAGTAAGACAGTCCGTCAGCCCGAGGTTGCTATTGCCCCGGATCCTGGCGTCATTTAGATAGCCACTGCTGCTTGCCTCCGTCATCGGGGCAAACGGGACTCTTAGATGACTGGGCCCGGATCAGCCACCTGTTTGCAGGAGGGCTGGGGCCGAGAAAGTCCGACGCAAACTGCGCCCGGAGAAGCCCTGTTAACACAACATCGGACGGGGGTTCAATTCCCCCCATCTCCACATTTTGAATGTCGCAAGACATTGCCAGAAGGCCCGGACCCCGCGTCCGGGTCTTCTGGCATTTAAGCGCCGTGTTGAGTGCCCTGTTCACCCACGGCGTAGCCGTTCCGGGACTACCGGGCGCCACCGCGTGGTTGTCCCCAATAAGCTCCGGCGCAGCAGCAGGTCTGGAAGCCGGGGCAGCAACGCAAGCCAGGAGGTGTGCCATGGACCAGGCGCGGGAACCCAATGCTGCAGCGGCCGACGACGGTCCGCTGGACTCGTATTCGGAGACAGTCATGCGCGTGGCTGAGACGGTCACCCCGCATGTTGCGGCCATTGAAATGACCGGCAACCGCCGTAACGGCCGGTTCCGCATGGGTGCAGGCTCGGCGGTGCTCTTCACTGAAGACGGCTACCTGCTCACCAATTCGCATGTGGTGGCCGGCACCCATCAAGGCCATGCCGCCTTTGCTGACGGCAGCCGGACCGACATTGAACTGGTGGGGGCGGATCCTTTGTCCGACCTCGCGGTGGTCCACGGCAGGGCACCGAAAGTGGCCCCGGCGCAGTTCGGCGATGCCGAGACGTTGCGGGTGGGCCAGCTGGTCATTGCGGTGGGAAATCCGCTGGGCTTGGCCGGATCAGTTACAGCGGGTGTGGTCAGCGGCCTGGGCCGTGCCATTCCGGTGTGGTCCAGCGGCAACCGGCGCGTGATCGAGGACGTCATCCAGACCGACGCAGCACTCAATGCCGGCAGTTCCGGCGGAGCACTGGCCGATACGCACGGCCGCATCGTGGGAATTAACACCGCAGTGGCCGGAGCGGGGCTGGGCCTGGCCGTGCCGATCAACACCACCACGCGGCGCATCATCTCAGCGCTGCTGAAGGACGGCCGTGTCAGGCGGGCTTATCTCGGCGTGGTCAGCACACCTTTCCGGCTCAATGCCAGCGCAGTGATCAGGACGGGACAACGGGACGGGCTGCGCGTGGTGGAGGTTCTGGCCGGTTCGCCGGCAGACCGCGGGGGCCTGCGCGCGGGTGACGTCATCCTGACAGCCGGAAGCCGCCCCGTCAGCAACGCCGAGAGCCTGCAGAAGCTGCTGTTCGCCGATGCGATCGGCCAGCCGCTGCCGATTCGAGTGCTGAGGGACGGCCAGGAAGTGGACATTGTGGCAGTGCCCGAAGAGATGGCCGGGAACGGGTAACCCGCTACCGGCGCTTCTTCAGGTGCGCTACCGGGTCCTGCGGGCCTTCAACCGGGCTCTTGGCCTTCTTTTCCGCGCGTTTTTCCTTGATGGTTTTGACAGGCTTCTTGTGCAGCTGCTGGTGTGGTGACTTGTCCGGCATGGCATTCTCCTTACGACGTGGGACGGGCTGCGTCCCACTTCGTAAAATACGCCTGTTCAGCCCCGAATGTAATGGCCCGAATCAGTCCGGAACTGCAACGTCCGCGATGCCCACGAAACGGGTCCCGACACCGTCGAACTCGCTCCTGATGAGGCCCGGCCGCAGTGGCGGCACCTCATCCGGGGCATGGTGCTCGCACACCACATATGTGAATTCCGGCCACCATTTTTTGGGCCGGGCCGCTTCCTCGTAGCCGCAGACGGCACATTCCAGGTGCACCCAGACCGGACGCTTGCCGGTCCGGTTGGCCCGCGACTGGATCAGCCATGCCGGTGGGTTGTCCAGGATTTCGCCCAGCTCCGCCTCGGTCAGTCGTTTCGGGATGCCATGGCGCTGGGCCATTTCCATCGGTACATCAAGGGCAATTGCCGCGTCGCGTCTGCTAATCATCAGAGTCAACGATACGGGACCGGGACAAACCTGTTTGAGTCCCTTACGACGCCAGTGCGATGCCCACAGCCGCCGCGGCAAATCCGGCGGCCAGGTTGGCGCCGATGTTCAGGGCGGCGGCACCGAACCGCGACTCGCTCAGGAGCCGCACCGTGGCGGTGGTCCAGGAGCTGAACGTGGTGAGCCCGCCCGCCAGGCCGGTGGCGACAGCGGTCTGCCACTCGGGGGCAAGGCCGAGCCGTCCGGTCATGCCGATGGACAGTCCGATGATCAGGCACCCGGTGACGTTGACGGTGAGCGTGGCCCACGGCCAGTGCCGCGGCCTACCGCTCGGGCTGACGGCCGTGCGGAGCCCCTCGCGGTGGGCGAACCAGCTGTCGACGGCGAAGCGCAGCAGGGCGCCCGCCATGCCGAACACTCCCACCAGGACAGCGCCCATCACCGCGCTGTCCCCGCCCGGTCACCCTGCAACCGGTCGTTGAGTAGCCGTCCGGTCCGCCAGCCACCGGCCGCGCCGCCCAGTCCCAGCAGCAGGGACAGCCCCAGGTAGGCGATCCACACGGGATGTTCGCCGGCCCTGGACAGTTGGTCACTCGAGAAAACGACTGCTGAGAACGTGGTGAACGAGCCCAGGAATCCGGGCCCCAGGCCGGCACGGAGCCAGAATGCCGTCTGCGGCCGGGCCATCCAGACCGTAGTGAGGGCAGCCAGCACAAAACTTCCGGTTACGTTGATTCCCAGGGTGGTCCAGGGCATTGCCCCCACGGTTTCCGGGAAGGCGAGTCCCAGCCCATACCGGAGTTCCGTTCCGGCCAGGCCGCCTGCCGCCACGGCCAGCCATGCCCGCCAGTGCGGAACGCGGGCGCTCGTCATTCAGCGGTCGCTGAGGGTGCAGCCGGTGTGGGGGTGGTCGCTGTGGACCCAGAGCGCCGCGGTGACTTCATCCGCGAGATCGTAGTCCCGCTTCCTGCCGGCGTTGCTGATCCGCACCACCAGCGCTCCGCCAAACGGCTTACGGCCCACTACCTCCACCTCGTCGTCGAGGTCAATTTCCTCGGCCGAAAGATACCGCAGCAGATCAGGGTTCTCGTCGCTGATGCGCGTGATCCGGCCGGTGTGTCCGGGATCGAGTTCGCCGAGCAGATGAGCTGCTGGCAGCAGCACCGTGCCGTCCGCGGAAGGGATCGGGTCACCGTGCGGGTCGCGTTGCGGGTTGCCCAGCTTTGCCGACATGCGCTCAATAAACGTGTCCGACACCGCGTGCTCCAGCAGTTCGGCTTCGTCGTGGACTTCGTCCCAGCTGTAACCGAGCTCCTGCACCAGGTAGGTCTCAATCAGCCGGTGCCGGCGCACCATGGACAATGCCAGCCGGACCCCGGAGTCTGTCAGGGTGATGGCGCTGTATGGCTTGTGGTCCACCAGGCCATGGTCCTTAAGCTTGCGGACCATCTCCGAGACCGAGGAATTGGCCACCCCCAGGCGCTGCGCGAGCTGGGAGGACGTGATGGGTTTGTCCTGCCACTCCGTGAAGCCGTAGATGACCTTGACGTAGTCCTCGATCGAGGAGGAGGGCGCGCTGGTCTTCACGTTTCCAAGCCTACCCGGTGGTCAGCGCCCGTCACGCCTTCGTGGCCCGCCACGTCAATGTCAGGTACGGCAGGCTGATCTCCTCGTCGGCGGCGTGCCCCAGATGTTCGTGCAGGTACCAGTCGAGGTTGGCGAGGACCTTGCCGCGCGTGGCTTCGCCGGCGCGCAGGTAGTAGCTGCGGGATTTCGTCAGTTCCATGATGTCCGCCGTGCTGAGGCTGTCCTCCCACCGCGTCACATGGCTCTCGAGGCCTTCAAACTCCGGCCCCACCACCGGGCGGAACCCGGGCTTGTAGACGTCGCCCGCGTGCATGATGCGGGACAACCGGTGCACCCACGGAACAGATGTGTCCAGCTGGTTCCAGATCAGCCCGAGCGTTCCGCCGGGCCGCAGGATCCGCGCCAGTTCGGTGCTCGCCGGCAGCGGATCGCACCAGTGCCAGGCCTGCGCCACGCTTACGACGTCGAACGAGGAGACAGCGAGTCCCGTCGCCTCTGCCGTCCCCTGCCTCGCGTCCGCCGCCGCGTAGTGGGCCCGCAGCTGTTCGAGCATGTCGGGCGACGGGTCCACGGCGGAAACCGCCAGGCTGCGTTCCAGCAGAAGAGCGGTGAACTTGCCGGTTCCGGCCCCCACGTCCACGGCGTCCGCGGCCCCGGCAGGGATCAGCCAGTCCGCTGAGTCGGCAGGGTAGCCAGGGCGTACGCGCTGGTAGTGTTCGCCGCCGTCCTGGAAACTCCGTCCGAGCTCCAGGCGGCGTCCGTGCTCAAGTCTGGGGCCACCCCGTGCCACGTGCGGCCTCCTTCAACTGTGCCCATCGGTATCCTTCGAATTTACCGCATGGGCCGCAGCCCCTGGGTCAGGCGGCGGTCAGGTGGCAGCCCGGTCAGGAACCAGGGGAGGAAAGCGTCAGTCAGTCGTCAAGGCACGGAGCCGCGCCGGCGGTGCCCGGGGTGTTGGGAGCCCAGTGAGGGTACGTGCGGGTGTCGTTGGCCGGAACCCAGCGGCCCGCGTCCACCACGTAGTCCCAGCCCAGGCCGGTCCGGCGGAGTTGCTCCAGGCCGGCAAGGAGCCGCTGGGCATCCTCCAGCCGTGAGCCCACGCCGAAGCTGGCCCGCAGGGAACCGGAGGGAAGGCCGAGGCGCTTGAGCAGCGGGTGCGCGCAGAAGCGGCCGTCCCGGAGGCCAACGCCATGCTCGGCCGACAGGTACGCGGCCACAAGCCCGGCGTCGTACCCTGCCACGGAGAAGTTCACCACGCCGATGGTGCCCGTTTCGGCGTCCGTGTCCGAGAAGATCTGGTGCACGGTGACGCCGTCGATCCTCCCGAGCCCTTCCACCAGGAATGACCTGATGGCCGCCTCGTGGGCGTGCCAGCGGTCGTGGTCCAGGGATGCGATGACCTGGGTGGCGCGGGCCAGGGTGGCCGCGCCGAGGACGTTGGGGGAGCCGCCCTCGTGCCGGGCCGGACCGGTGGCCCAGCTGACGCCGTCGAGCCTTGCCTCGCGGACGGCGCCGCCGCCGGCCAGGTGGGGCGTGCCGGCGTCGAGCCAGTCGGTGCGGCCCACCAGGACGCCGGAGCCGAAGGGCGCGTAGAGCTTGTGCCCGGAGAAGGCGAGGTAGTCGACGTCGTCGGTGCTGATATTGATGCGCCGGTGCGGTGCCAGCTGCGCGGCGTCCACCACGATCCGCGCCCCGTACTTATGGGCGAGGGCGGCCAGGGCCTTGATCGGGAGGATCTCGCCGGTGACGTTGGAGGCTCCCGTGACCGCGAGGAGGCTGACGTTGCCCTGCTCAAGTTCGGCGCGGAGGACCTCGAGGGTCCCCACGATGGTGTCCGCGGCGACGACGCTGCGGTGCGGGACTCCCTGCCACGGCAGGAGGTTGGCGTGGTGTTCGATGTCCAGGTAGAGGACATCGCCATTGGGCCGCCCGTCCGTCGCCGGCAGGCAACCCGCCAGCAGGTTCAGCGAGTCGGTGGTGTTCCGGGTGAAGATGACGGAGTCGTCCGGGCGTCCGCCCACAAAGTCGCGCACGATGTCCCGGGCGTTCTCATAGACGGAAGTGCTGATCTGCGATGCGTAGCCGGCGCCGCGATGGACGCTGGCGTAGAACGGCAGGATCTCGTTGAGGTAGGCCGACACCACGGAGAGGGCGGGAGCGGATGCGCCGTAGTCCAGGTTTGCGTACCGGATGTGGCCGCCCTGGATCAGCGGTGCCTGGATTTCCGCGCCGGTGACGGCAGAGAGGGGGCGGCCGGCAATGGCGGCGGCATCCCTGAACAACGCAGCGGCCTTGGCGGGGCCAGCGTTGCTGGGAGAAACAGTGCTGGGGGAGACGGTGGCAGTTGTCACGGAGACCTCACTCTAAAAGGACTCCCGGTAACGGGAATCCGCGCTTGCCGTGTCCATTCCGGACCGGCCTGGTCGTCACCCGGGGCACCCCACCGCGAATGGAGGGTTGCCGGCCAGCAAACCGGGGTTTAGCGCTGGCACTCGTGACCTGTTAAGAAGCCTAGAACATCCGCCGCTGCAGAAAGGAAGCCCGGCCCAATGTTAAGGACTTTGTTACGCGCGTTTGAGGAGCAGCCTCATTTGTCGAAGATACGACGGCGGACGCCCCCTTCAGGAGGCGTCCGCCGTCGATAATTCGAAGAAAGCGCCTAGAGGAGATCGTCCAGATTCGGGTTCAGACGCTTGAGCACCTCTGAGTGCAGGATGGAGTTCGTGGCCAGGGCATTGCCGCCGAACGGCCCGTCCTGTCCCTCCAAGGAGGTGAAGCGGCCGCCGGCTTCCACCACGATGGGCACCAGGGCAGCCATGTCGTACAGGTTCAGTTCGGGCTCGCAGGCGATGTCCACGGAACCTTCGGCCACCATGCAGTAGGACCAGAAATCGCCGTAGGCGCGCGTGCGCCACACGTCCTCGGTCAGGCCCAGGAACTCATCCAGGTTGCCGCGTTCCTTCCAGCCGCCCAGGCTGGAGTAGGACAGGGAGGCATCCGAAAGTTTGGAGACGTCCGAGACGCGGAGCCGCGTTGCGGCGGCAAGGGACTTGCCCATGTACGCGCCGGAACCCTTGGCGGCCCACCAGCGTTTGCCCAGCGCGGGCGCGCTGACCACTCCCACCACGGGTTCGCCTTCGTCCACGAGGGCGATCAGGGTGGCCCAGACCGGGACGCCGCGGACAAAGTTCTTGGTGCCGTCGATGGGATCAATGATCCAGCGGCGGGAGCCATGGCCCGAACTGCCGAATTCCTCGCCCAGCACGGCGTCGCGCGGACGCGAGCGGGACAGCTGGCCGCGGATGGCTTCCTCCGCGGACTTGTCCGCGTCCGTTACCGGCGTCAGGTCCGGCTTGGTCTCGATGCGGAGGTCCAGTGCCTTGAAGCGGCTCATGGTCTGGTCATCCACGGAATCTGCCAGCACATGGGCAAGGCGCAAGTCATCGTTGTAGCTCGAAGCGGGTTGGATCATGGTTCCAAACTACCGTCTCAGGGCCGCAGTGTTGGGGACATCGGCGTTCCGTCTAGCCGATGCTGCCCAGTTCCTTGGTTTCCTGGCCCACCAGGCGGGGATCCGTGCCCAGCAGCCGTCGCAGGGACGCGAGCCGGGCCGGGCCTGTGGGGCCCGCGTGGCCGGCGGACACCCAGGCATCCACCCCGCAGTTGACGGCAGCGGTGTTGTGCTTGCAGCCACGCTCGCAGGCATCCGTACCCGGCTCCAGGTCCGGGAAGGACCGCAGGATCCGGTCAGGGTCCACATGGGCAAGGCCGAACGAACGGATGCCAGGGGTGTCGATGATCCAGCTTCCGGTGGGAGCTCCGGTCAGCTTCAGGGCAAGGGCCGACGACGACGTGTGGCGGCCGCGGCCGGTCACCGCGTTCACACCACCGGTGGCCCGTTCGGCTCCGGTGAGTGCATTGACCATGGTGGACTTGCCGACGCCGGAATGACCCAGCATCACCGAGACCTTGCCTTCGAGGTACGCGCGGAGCTGCGAAACTGCGTCACTGTCCAGGCGGGCCGAGAGGCCGTCGTCGGAGCGGGCATCGATACCTGATGCTTCGGAGTCCGACGTGCGGCTGATGATCACCGGGAAGTCCAGGTGCTCGTAGTTGGACAGCAGTTCCGCCGGATCCTTGACGTCCGCCTTGGTGACGAGCAGCAGCGGCTCAATGCCGGCGTCGTAAGCGGCAACCAGGGCGCGGTCGATGAAGCCTGTGCGCGGCTCCGGGTTTGCGGCGGCCACCACCACCACCAGCTGATCTGCGTTGGCCACCACCGCACGCTCGATCGGATCAGTGTCATCGGCGCTGCGGCGCAGCAGGGTCCTGCGGTCCTGGATCCGGACGAGGCGGGCCAGCGTGTCAGGCTCCCCGGAGACATCTCCAACGAGGGAGACGAAGTCGCCGGCAACCACGGGGGAGCGGCGGAGTTCGCGGGCCCTGGCTGCGATGATGATCCGCTCGTCGCCCGAGTCTTCGCCGACGACGGCGGTGTACCGGCCGCGGTCCACGGTGATGATGCGGCCCGTGACGGCGTCGTCGTGGCTGGGGCGGTCCTTCGTGCGCGGCCGGGAGCCCTTTTTGCTGGGCCGGATCCGGACGTCGGACTCGTCCCAGGAATCAGTGCTGCGTGCCACCGGTGGGACCTTCCGCGCGCTTGTCGGCAGCAGCGCCCTGGGCCAGCATGTCGGCCCACATCTGCGGGAATTCCGGCATGGTCTTGGCAGTGGTAGCGATGTCCTGGACTTCGATGCCCGGTACCGCGAGGCCGAGGATGGCACCGGCGGTGGCCATCCTGTGGTCCGCGTAGCTGTGGACGACGCCGGCGTGCAGCTTTGCCGGGCGGATCACCAGGCCGTCGCTGGTTTCCTCCGCGTCGCCGCCGAGGCGGTTGATTTCGGTGACCAGCGCGGCCAACCGGTCCGTCTCGTGGCCGCGAAGGTGCGCGATGCCGGTCAGCCGTGAAGGTCCGCTGGCCAGGGCGCAGAGGGCCGCCACGGTAGGGGCGAGTTCGCTGGTTTCGTCAAAATCCGCACCCTTGATCTCTGGCCCGCCCGTGACGGTCAGGACGCCGTCAACGAGGCTGACGTCCGCGCCCATGTCCGCTAGGATGCTGCGCCAGAGGTCTCCCACCTGGGTGGTGCCGGCGGGCCAGTCCGGGATCCGGACAGTGCCGCCGGAGGCCAGCGCGGCGGCCAGGAACGGGCCGGCGTTGGAGAGGTCCTGCTCAATGCGCTGGTCAAAGGCGCGGATGGGGCCCGGTGCCACTACCCAGTGGTTGGGCACGGAATCGTCAACTGATACACCGACGCCGCGGAGTACGGCAACGGTCATGTTGATGTGGTCCAGGCTCGGCACCGGCTTGCCCACGTGTTCAAGGTGGAGTCCGTCGGTAAACCTGGCGCCGACCAGCAGGAGGGCCGAGACGAACTGTGACGACGCACTGGCATCGATCACCAGGTGGCCGCCCCGGACTTCCCCGGTGCCAGCAACGGTGAACGGCAGCGACGATGGGGTCCCGCCGTCGTCCGCGGTCAGGGCCACCCCGAGAGCTTTCAGGGCCTCGATGATGGTGCCCATGGGACGCTTCCGGGCGTGGGGGTCGCCGTCGAACACGCTCACGCCGTTGCGCAACGCCGCAAGCGGCGGAACAAACCGCATCACTGTTCCGGCGAGGCCGCAGTCAATGTGCGTCCGTGACGACGGCGCCTCCTGGCTCAGGGGCATGACCTCAAGGTCCGGCCCGAACGCGCCGTCGCCGGGCACCTCCGTGATGGTGGCTCCCAACTGGCGGAGGGCGTCGATCATCAACGCAGAGTCCCGGGAATGCAGGGGGGCGCGGAGGCGGGACGGCCCGTCAGCCAGCGCGGCCAGCACCAGGAACCGGTTGGTCAGGGATTTTGAACCCGGCACCGTGACGGTGGCGTTGATGGGCCTGCTGGCGAAGGGGGCCGGCCAGTGCGGAACGGTGCCGGTGGAGCTGTGAGAGTCGGTGGCTGCGGGCGGGGTGGAACCGGTCATCCGTCCTTACGCCCCCGTTGCGTGTTCGACGGCGCGGCGCACGGCCTTGTCTGCCTTGTGAAGCTTTTGGCCGGTGGTCTTGCGGGCGCCGGCGGCGCTCTTCCGGGCGTCCGCGGCGAGGTGCTCGGCACGCCAGGCCAGGCCCGGCTTGCCGGCGGTGTCCACCGAGGCCAGCAGGGCGCCGCCGCTGAGGGAAATGTTCTTGAGCAGCTGGTTCCGGCGGGCTTCTCGGCCTTCCTTGGTGCTGATGTCCGCGCTGCGCCATTCCACAAAGGTGTTCAGGAGCGAGATGACGGTCAGCAGTGTTGCCGAGAGGCGGCTGAACTTGCCCAGGCCGAACAGCACGCCGGCACCCACCTGCGTTCCGCCGATCACCCGGGCCAGCATCTTTTCGTCGGCCTGGAACGGCAGCGACGCGGCTGCCTTCTGCAGGAGCGGCGAAAGCTGGGTGGCGGTGTCATCGGCGTTCTTCAGCTTGTCCAGTCCGGCGACTACGAAACTGGAAGCCAGCATGGGGCGGGCGAGAGTACGGACAAAGGACATGGGTTTCCTCCTGGCTGGACGAACCGCACCGGATGCGGCGGAGTCCGTTCTAGTCTTGCACTTTTGGGGAATATTTGCCTGCCGCCAGCGGTTATGGTTTGCGGGTCCGCCGAACACCGGACGAATTGACTCATCATGGATTGCCCGGCAGGTATTTGCCTGGAACATTATGGCCTGACACAGACTGGAGTTGCCCTTGAGGTTACTGAAGGACGGGACGGAGCCCGCCGGATCCGTAGCACTGCAGACTCTGGAATCCGATCCTCCGGAGTACGGTAAGGCGCGCGCCAAGGCCGTCACAGTAGACTTGAACGCAATGAGCACCCTGGATCCGGCCCTCGAGGCCATGTATGAGGCCTCCGAACGAGAAGCCAAAACAAGCAGCGAAGCCAATGCCAGCAGCGACGCGCCGGCAGGGAGTGACTCGCGGCCGGCAGACGCGCAGCCTGCAGCGGTTGTCCCTGTGCCCGCTGAGCCTGGGCCCGCCGAGCAACCTGTGGATGTGGCCGCCGAATCAGCGGAAGAACGTCGGGTCCGTTTTGAGCGTGATGCCATGCAATACGTGGATCAGCTCTACTCGGCCGCCATGCGTATGGCCAGGAACCCCGCTGATGCGGAAGACCTGGTCCAGGAGGCCTACACGAAGGCGTTCTCCGCGTTCCATCAGTACAAGCCGGGAACCAACCTCAAGGCCTGGCTGTACCGGATCCTGACCAACACGTACATCAACCTTTACCGGAAGCGGCAGCGCGAACCGCTGCAGTCGAACTCGGACACCATCGAGGACTGGCAGCTGGCCAGGGCGGAGTCGCACACGTCCCGCGGCCTGCGCTCGGCCGAGGCTGAGGCGCTGGACCACCTGCCGGACTCGGACGTCAAACGGGCGCTGCAGGCCATTCCCGAGGAGTTCCGGCTGGCGGTGTACTTCGCCGATGTCGAAGGCTTCGCGTACAAGGAGATTTCGGACATCATGAACACGCCCATCGGGACAGTGATGTCCCGATTGCACCGCGGCCGGAAAATGTTGCGGGACATGCTGGCGGACTATGCCGCCGAACGAGGATTCAAAGGCGCCGTCGAATCACAGGACACGGCCGCGACCACAAAACAGGAGAACAGGAAATGAGCGACTGCCAGGGATTGGGCGACTGCGATGACGCCCGGATGCAACGCATCTACGAATACCTCGACGGGGCGTTGACCCGCCAGGACATCACGGAAATCAAGACCCACCTTGATGAGTGCCCTGAGTGCACCGAGCAGTACGACCTCGAGTGCGTGATCCGCAACCTGGTGAAGCGCTCGTGCACCGAGGCCGCTCCGGAAAACCTGAAGAACGCCATTTTGGACCGGATCCACTCCATCCGCCCGGTGGACGCCTGACACAAGCGGTAGCCGTCTGAAGGGGCACCTGACCGCTTGGACGCCTGGCTGCGTCGATGCCCGTCAGCAGTACCGCAGGCGTGAAAGTCCAGTGCAAAAACGAAGGACCCCGGAAGCCATGTGGCTTCCGGGGTCCTTCGCTTAAACCGTTTTCCAAGCTTTAGCTTAGGCGTTGGGGCGCTTCCCGTGGTTCGCGCCGCCACGCTTACGGTCACGACGTTTACGTGCACGCTTGCTCATAGCTGGCCTCCTTAAATGTTGGTACTCAAAAGAGCTGCCCTCAAGTCTCCCACACCATGGGACACGCGGCGAAACCGAAACGGGCTGTGACCGGGGGCAACACCGATCCGGCCGGCTCAGCCGGGCAGCTCGGCCGGGCAGCTCGGCCGGGCAGCTCAGCCGGGCAGTGAGTTGCGGATGGAGATGCGCGCCTGGTCCAGCACGGTCCTGACAGTTTCCAGCGTGACGGCGCTGAGCGGTTGCCGGGTTGCCTGCAGCCGCAGTTCCACGCGCAGGTCGTCCCGGAATGCCTGCAGCAGCATCTCCGCTTCCTTCAGCTCCCGGAACCCTTCCGAAGACTGGCGGCCGGCTTTCCTGAAATCGGCGGCCCGCGCCGTGGAACGGGCCGCCTCTGCGGTGGCTGCCAGGTCTGCCCGCAACCCACGCATGTTGGCACGGATATCCGCCCGCAGGTTGTCCGCCAGGCGGCGGACGGAAGCGGAAATGTCGTTCTCGACTCCGGCGAGTTCCTCCCGGCGCTTGTTGAGTTCGGCAAGCCCCGCCGCGGTGATGCGGTAGTTGGTGCGGCGGCCAACGGGCTCGGTGGCGACGAGCCCTTCTTCCTCCAGCTTCCCCAGCCGCGGATAGATGGTTCCTGCGCTTGGGGAGTAGGTGCCGCCGAACCGTTCGCTGAGGGCTTTGATCAGTTCATAGCCATGCTTAGGCCCCGACTCCAGCAGTGCGAGCAGGTACAGCCGGAGCGCGCCGTGGGCGAACACCGGAGGCATCAGTGCCCCGCTTCCGGGCTGCTTGCGTCGTCACTGCGGGCCGGCTGGCCATGGAAGATGGACGTTTTGCCGGACACCGAGTTGGTCCGGACCAGCATCAGCTTCCCGTCCGGTCCGGCAATGGTTTCCACCTTGCCTCCGGGCTGAGAGTACTGCTGGTCATCAATCACCACAACGCCGCTGGCAGACTTCGCCACGATGTCCACCCCGACGTCGTGCGGCAGCCTGATGGTGAGGTCGCCGGAGACTGAATTGGCACCGAAGTCGTGGGTAAAGCCGAGCAGGTCAAAACTCATGTCGCCGCTGACCGTGTGAGCCCGGATGTTGCTGAACCGGCCGGATGCGGTGACCTCGCCGGAGACACTCTTGGCGGTCAGGACGCCGTCGTGGTTTCGCGCGATGACCTCGCCGCTGACGGTGTTGACGTGAAGTTCCCCGGATGTGCCGTCTGCCATCACAGAACCTGAAACGGTATTGAGCCGCGTGTGCCCGCTGATTCCGGACACAAGGCCATCGCCGCTGACCGTACCGGCCTCCACCTCGACGCCGGCAGGCAGCGCAATACTGATAACCGCTGAGTTGTTGCTGTTGTGGTTGACGGTGCCCATCAGGTTCTTGAACCAGCCCTGCGGGCCGTGCAGCTGATGGCGGACCTCAAGCCGGCCGTCCGTCAGTGTCACCGAGACGGGATCGCCCTGGACGTCGTTGATCTCCACGCGGGCAACGGCGTCGGCATGGGTGACGACGTCGAACCGGCCGCGGACCATGCCCAGCTTTAGCGACCTGACGTGGTCAACGTCGATGGTTTGCGGACCAGTGACGGTCCAGCTGTCCTCTGTCATGAAATCCTCCAAAACCGCGATATATCGTGATTGATATTCCAAGATATAACGGACCGCCGGAAGCAGTCAAGATATATCGCGACTGGAAGGGTTGGGGATGCTTACTCGGGGGCGTCCATGCCCAGCCATTGGAACCAGCCACGGTGGAGGACCAGCCAGGCCATCAAGCCATAGCCAGCCTGCCCGGGCGTGCCGGTGTTGGCCGCAAGGTCCTGGCGCCACTGTTCGTGGTTCAGCAGCGGGGAGAACGTGTCCACATAGAGGTGCTTGCGCCTGGTGGTGACGTCAGCGAAGGCTGTGTTCAGATCGGCGAGCCGGCGGTTCTGTACCGGGTCCAGCGTGGGCGGCGGGCCCACCACAAACACCTCGATCCGGTTCTGCGTGGCGGTATCCAGGATGTTGGCCAGGTTCAGGCGGCTCCGGGCGGTGGACAGGCCGAACTCGATGTCCCGGCCCGAGAGGCCGATCACCAGGCGGTTCTCGTGCTGGTCACCGAACCGCCGCCCGGCCTCCTCCTGCCAGCGGGCAGCCAGCCCCTCCGTTCCTTCCTGGGGACAGGGGAGGGCATACGCTTCCATGACCATGCCGTCCTGCGGAGTGCGGGCCAACACGCGGCCCAGCCAGCCGAGGGCCCTGGGATCGCCCAGCCCGGCCAGCAGTTCATCTCCAACAGCTGCGATCCGCAGCTTCCTGTCTTCCACAAGTCCCTCTTTACGTCCGTGCCGATTCAGGCCAATCGGCGTGGCTATGATCCATCTTCATTAAACAGAACTGCCCGGCCGGAGTCTGGTATTTCGACGTCCGGCCGGGCAGCCACTGGGACTACTTCCGTGCAAATGCCTGCTTCAGCAGTGAATCCTGCTCAGCTGCGTGTCGCTTCATGGAGCCGGCCGCCGTGGAGGCCGATGCGGGACGCGACACCAGGCGGACGCGCCGGTCCAGCGCCTCCGGGAGGTTCAGGCCCATAAACGGCCACGGTCCCTGGTTGGCGGGCTCGTCCTGTGCCCAGACAACCTCCGCGTTCGGGTACTTGGCCAGTTCCGCTGCGATTTCTTCGTGCGGCAGCGGGTAGAGCTGCTCCACACGGACAATCGCGGTGGTCTTGTCACCGGTCTTCTGCCGGGTGGACAGGAGATCGTAGTACAGGCGGCCGGAGACCAGCAGTACGCGTTCGACGGCGTCTGCCGCCAGCGGCTCGTGGTCACCGATGACGGGGCGGAAGGAGCCCGTGGTGAAGTCCTCGACGGACGACGCGGCTGCCTTGAGGCGCAGCAGCTGCTTCGGCGTGAAGATGATCAGCGGCTTGCGCGGCCGGCTGTACGCCTGGCGGCGCAGCAGGTGGAAGTGCGAGGCCGCCGTGGTGGGGTTGGCGACGATCATGTTCTCTTCGGCGCACATCAGCAGGAAGCGTTCGATGCGTGCCGACGAGTGGTCCGGGCCCTGGCCTTCGTAGCCGTGCGGCAGCATCAGGACCAGGGAGGAGCGCTGGCCCCACTTCTGCTCGGCCGAGGAGATGAACTCATCGATGATGGTCTGCGCGCCGTTGACGAAGTCACCGAACTGCGCTTCCCACAGCACCAGGGCATCCGGGCGTTCCACCGAGTAGCCGTATTCGAAGCCCATGGCCGCGTATTCGGACAACAGGGAGTCGTAGATCCACAGCTTCGCCTGGTCATCCGAGAGGTGGCCCAGGGGCAGCCACTCGCCGCCGTTGGCGCGGTCGTGGAACACCGCGTGGCGCTGCACAAACGTGCCGCGGCGCGAGTCCTGGCCGGCAAGCCGGACGGGAACGCCTTCCATGATCAGCGATCCGAAGGCCGCGATCTCGCCAAAGCCCCAGTCGATGCCGCCTTCGCGGGACATCTGCTCGCGCTTTTCGAGGAGCTGCTTGAGCTTGGCGTGGACGGTGAAGCCCTCGGGGATCTGGACGTGGGCCTTGCCGATGCGTGCCAGGGTCTCCGGAGAAATGGCAGTGGACGCCGGGGCGTTGGTGCCGAAGTCAGCCTGCTGGGCGATGGGACGCTCAATGTCGGAGACGGCGGCGGAGTCCGCGGTGATGATCGGGATGGGCGAGGTCTGGGCCGCGTGAGTTTCGGCGAAGACCCGCTCCAGCCGTTCCTGGTAGTCGCGGAGCAGCTGCTCCGCTTCTTCCTCGGTGATGTCGCCACGGCCGATGAGTGCCTCGGTGTACAGCTTGCGGACGGAGCGCTTGGCCTCGATCAGGTTGTACATCATGGGCTGGGTCATCGAGGGGTCGTCACCCTCGTTGTGGCCACGGCGGCGGTAGCACACCATGTCGATCACAACGTCCTTGTGGAAACGCTGGCGGAACTCGTAGGCGAGCTGGGCAATGCGCACCACTGCCTCGGGATCGTCACCGTTCACGTGGAACACCGGTGCCTGGATCATCTTGGCGACGTCCGTGGAGTACGTGGATGAACGCGACGACGATGGGGCGGTGGTGAAGCCCACCTGGTTGTTGACCACCACGTGGATGGTGCCGCCGGTCCGGTAGCCGCGGAGCTGGGACAGGTTCAGCGTCTCGGCAACCACGCCCTGGCCTGCAAATGCAGCGTCGCCGTGGACCATCAGGGGTAGGACCGGGAAGGCCTCGCCCTGGTCCAGACGGTCCTGCTTGGCGCGGACGATGCCTTCGAGCACCGAGTCGACAGCCTCGAGGTGGGACGGGTTGGCGGCGAGGTAGACCTTGGTCTCGTTGCCGCTTTCCGATGTGAACGTGCCTTCGGTACCGAGGTGGTACTTCACGTCGCCGGAGCCCTGCACCGAGCGGGGATCCTGGGTGCCTTCGAATTCGCGGAACACCTGGGCGTAGGTCTTGCCGGCGATGTTGGTGAGGACGTTCAGGCGGCCGCGGTGGGCCATGCCGATTGCAACCTCGTCCAGTCCGTCGTCGGCGGCATCGGAAATGATGGCGTCGAGCAGCGGAATGAGGGATTCGCCGCCTTCCAGGGAGAAGCGCTTCTGGCCGACGAATTTGGTCTGCAGGAAGGTTTCAAACGCTTCGGCCGCGTTGAGTCGGGACACAATGCGCAGCTGCTCTTCGCGGCTCGGCTTCGAGTAAGGGTGCTCCAGCTGGTCCTGGAACCACTTGCGTTCCTCCGGC
Organism: Pseudarthrobacter sp. NIBRBAC000502772; assembly: GCF_006517235.1. Taxonomy (NCBI): domain Bacteria; kingdom Bacillati; phylum Actinomycetota; class Actinomycetes; order Micrococcales; family Micrococcaceae; genus Pseudarthrobacter; species Pseudarthrobacter sp. NIBRBAC000502772. The sequence goes on along the minus strand of NZ_CP041188.1, from coordinate 3,549,664 downwards.
TCCTGGATGTGCATGTACTCGATGCCGGTGGTACGGCAGTAGGCATCACGGAGGACACCGAGGATGTCGCGGAACTTGAGCATGGGCGCGCCGCCGAAACCGCCGGTGGGCCACTCACGGTCCAGGTCCCACAGGGTCAGCCCATAGGTGAGGACGTCAAGGTCCGGGTGCTTGCGCTGGACGTACTCCAGGGGATCGGTGTCTGCCATCAAGTGGCCGCGCACACGGTAGGAGTGGATCAGCTGCTGGATCCGGGCAACCTTGTTGATCTGGTCGGCAGGGTCCACTTGCAGGTCCGGGCTCCAGCGAACGGGCTCGTACGGGATGCGGAGGGACTCGAAGATTTCGTCGTAGAAGTTCTGGGCACCGAGCAGCAGTTGGTGCACAAGCTTCAGGAACTCGCCGCTGCCCGCTCCCTGGATGACGCGGTGGTCATAGGTGGATGTCAGCGTGAGGACCTTGCTAATGGCGTTCTGCGCAATGATCTTTTCGCTGGCGCCCTGGAACTCGGCCGGGTAGTCCAGCGCGCCGACTCCGATGATGGCAGCCTGCCCCTTGGACAGACGCGGCACGGAGTGAACGGTGCCGATGCCGCCGGGGTTGGTCAGGGACACCGTGGTGCCGGAGTGGTCATCAGCGGTCAGCTTGCCGGCGCGGGCACGCTTGATCAGGTCTTCATAGGTGTGCCAGAACTCGGAGAAGTTGAGGGTCTCCGCCTTCTTGATGTTGGGAACCATGAGCAGGCGGGTGCCGTCCGGCTTGGGCATGTCAATGGCGATGCCGAAGTTGACATGGGCCGGCTGGATAGCGCTGGGCTTGCCGTCGATTTCGTCGTAGTAGACGTTCATCGAGGGGAACTGGGCGAGTGCCCGGATCACGGCGTAGCCGATGAGGTGCGTGAAGGAAACCTTGCCGCCGCGTGCACGGGCCAGGTTGGAGTTGATGACCACGCGGTTATCGATCAACAGCTTGGCCGGAATAGCCCGGACGCTGGTGGCCGTGGGGACCTCAAGGCTGGTGACCATGTTGGTGGCGATGGCCTTGGCCGGGCCACGAAGAACGGAGACCACGTCCTCTTCCGGAGCCGTGGGTGCCTTGACGTTCTTGGGAAGCTGGGCGGGAATCGGCTGGGCGCCGGTTCCGGGCTCGGTCTTCTTCGCGCCATCGCGGGCGACCGTAGCGGGAGCTTTCTTTGCCGCCGCGGGGGCGGTGGCCGGCGCTGCGGGCTGTGCGGCCGGCGACGTTGCCGGTGCAGCAGTTGCAGAAGCCGGAGGTGCCGGCGGTACAGCCGGCATTTCGCGGGTTGCTGGGTGGGCCACGGCTACCGCCGTGCTTCCGTTGGAAGAAGAACCGCTGCCTGAATCGAAGGACTCGAAAAGGGGCCACCATTTGGTATCCACCGTGTTCTTGTCTTTCTGATACTGCTCGTACAGTTCGTCAACGAGCCACTCGTTTCCGCCAAATTCCTCTGGTAGACGGTGGCTAGGCTGCTCTGGCACTTGAAATACGCCTCTTCCATGAGTTTGATTTCTCTCTGGCCGCCAAGGTGCCGCAGCACAACATTCGAACCAGTCTCTGCGTCCTGAACCCGGACCGTTGCCAGTCTAATGAGCATTCTGTGTTAACTGCCAATAACGGTGACCCAAATCATGGCAATGACGCGGAGATCGCGGATTGTGGCGTCCGGCAACCGTCCCGGCGCGGGTGCGCCGTGACCTCAGTGCGGCCATCCGAAAGGCGCAATCTGCTCCTGTAGACTGAAATTCTTATGGACAGTAAATCTAGGTGCCGGCCTGGGGGCTGTCAGCGGAGCACGACGTACAGCACCGCGCAGTCCACCCGCAGAGCCGGCAAACCCCGAACACGCGCCCATCATTCTCCGTCAGCCCACCCCGGCGGAGCCCCTATGGAAACAGCGTCGGCTTCGGCCGATCATCCTCCGCCGGTCCGTTTCCCCCGGCATCACACAATTTCTCCCGACTTTCGGGCGGGATGCTGAATGGAGTGGTTGCTCCTCGCGGCAGGCCTCCTGCTGATCGCCGGCACCGGCTTTTTCGTCGCCGTCGAATTTTCCCTGATTGCCCTTGACCAGGCCACGGTCCAACGTGCCATCGATAACGGTGACACGCGTGCCGTCCCACTGCTCAAGTGCCTGAAATCCCTCTCAACCCAGCTTTCCAGCTGTCAGCTCGGCATCACCCTGACCACCCTTCTGACCGGTTACGTGATGGAACCTTCTGTAGGACGCCTCCTTGAGGGCCCGTTGGCCGCCGTTGGTATTCCCGAAGTGGCGGCGGCATCCGTTTCCCTGGTCATCGCCATGGCGCTCGCCACTCTGCTGTCCATGCTGCTTGGCGAACTCGTGCCCAAGAACATGGCCATTGCGCTGTCCTTCCAAGTGGGCAAGGCGCTGGCGCGGCCGCAGCTGGTCTTTACGGCCGTCTTCAAGCCCGCCATCGTGGTGCTCAACGGCTTTTCCAACAAGGTACTGAACGTCTTTGGCCTGGAGGCCAAGGAAGAAATTTCCGGTGCCCGGACGCCGGCCGAGCTCGCCTCCCTGGTGCGGCGCTCCGCCGCCATGGGAACGCTCGACGCCGGGACGGCCAACTTTGTGGCCCGCACCCTGAACTTCTCGGCCCGGACGGCCGCCGATGTTATGACGCCCCGGATCCGGATGGAAACCATCGACGCCGACCAGCCCGTCTCGGACATCCTGGACGCCGCCCGGCGCACCGGGTACTCCCGTTTCCCCGTCATAGGGGAGTCCTCCGACGACATCAAGGGCCTGGTCCACGTCAAGAAGGCCGTTGCCGTGCCCTGGGACCGGCGGGCCAACCTGGAGGCCGGGGCCATCATGACCGATGTGCTCCGCGTGCCGGAGACCATCCACCTCGATGCCCTCCTGGCCGAGCTGCGCGAGGGAAACCTCCAGCTCGCGATTGTCCTGGATGAATACGGCGGAACCGCAGGCATCGCCACGCTTGAGGACCTGGTGGAGGAAATCGTCGGTGAAGTGTCCGACGAGCACGACAAGGTACGCCCGGGACTGCTCCAGAGCGCCTCCGGGGACTGGTACTTCCCCGGATTGCTGCGCCCTGACGAGCTTTCCGAACAGATCCCGGGGCTGACCGTTCCGGACGAAGCCGCCTACGAAACCGTGGGCGGGTACGTCATGAGTGAACTGGGCCGGATCGCCGCAGTGGGGGACACCGTCGACGTAGGCGGAGGCACGCTGAGCGTGACCAGGATGGACGGCCGAAGGATCGAGCGGATCTCCTTCCATCCGGCGGCGCCTGAAGCGGAGCCTGCTCCGGAAGACGGGAGTGAACGATGAGTGACTGGGCCGGAATTGCCTGGCTGGTTGTCCTCCTGCTGGGTAACGCGTTTTTTGTCGGCGCCGAGTTCGCCGTGATGTCGGCCAGGCGCAGCCAGATCGAACCCCTGGCCGAGGCCGGTTCCATGCGGGCACAGACCACGTTGCGCGCCATGGAAAACGTCTCATTGATGCTGGCCTGTGCGCAATTGGGCATCACCGTGTGCTCGCTGCTGATCCTGCAGGTGGCCGAACCGGCCATCCACCACCTGATGGCGGCTCCCCTGGAAGCTGTCGGGCTGCCGGTGGAAGTTGCCGACGTCGCGGCGTTCGCGATTGCCCTGATGGTGGTGACCTTCCTCCACGTGACGTTCGGCGAGATGGTGCCGAAGAACATCTCGGTATCGGTGGCGGACAAGGCTGCCTTGCTGCTGGCGCCGCCGCTGATGTTTGTTGCGAAGCTGGTCAACCCGGCCATCGTCGCGCTGAACTGGTCCGCCAACCACATCCTCAAGCTGCTGCGGATTGAGCCCAAGGATGAGGTGAACTCGTCCTTCACGCTCGAAGAAGTCCAGTCGATCGTGCAGGAATCCACCCGCCACGGGCTGGTGGATGATGATGCAGGCCTGATCACCGGCGCCCTGGAATTCTCCGAATACACGGCGTCGGACATCATGGTTCCACTGGAGGATTTGGTCATGCTGAAGGCGGCCACCACACCGGTGGAGTTTGAAAAAGCAGTCAGCAGGACCGGTTTCTCACGGTTCCCGATGCTGGACGATGATGGCATGCTGTCCGGCTACCTCCACGTGAAGGATGTGCTGTCCATTCCCGAGTCGGACTACCAGCACCCCATCGCCGAGAGCAGGATCCGTTCGCTGGCCAACCTCGCGTTGGACGACGAAGTTGAAACGGCCATGTCCGTCATGCAGCGCACGGGCTCACACCTGGCCCGCGTGATCGGCGCGGACGGGCAGACCCACGGCGTCCTCTTCCTGGAAGACGTGATCGAGCAGCTGGTGGGAGAGATCCGGGACGCCACGCAGGCCACCGGCATCAGGAGGCTGGGCGAGCCGAACGGTGACTGAGCGCGCCGGGTCCGCGAGGGACCGGCCCGGCTATCCTAAATAGGAATCATTCACATTTAGGGGTAAGCTTTTTGGAGACGCAAAAGTCCATCCCTGTACTGAACTGAGGTTTCCGTGCGCCACCCAGCCGCCATCCGAACGTCCCTCGCAGCCCTCGCCGGCGTGAGCCTGCTGCTCACCGCCTGCGGCTCCGGAGGCGGTGCACCGTCGGCGACGTCCGGCACGGAGTCATCCGCCGGCGTCGTCGATGTGGTGGCGTCCACCAACGTGTACGGCGACATCGCCGCGATCATCGGCGGGGACAAAGTCAACGTCACCTCCATCATCACCAAGACCAGCCAGGACCCGCATTCGTACGAGGCCACCGCGCAGGACCGGCTGCTGGTGTCCAAAGCGGAACTGGTGATCGAGAACGGCGGCGGCTACGACGCCTTCCTCCACAAGATGGCCGACGACAGCAACATCCCCCACAGCAATATCGTCACGGCCGTCGAAGTGGCTGGCCTGGCTCCGGAGGAAGGCCACACCGATTCGCCGTCGGCGGCGAGCGAGTCAGCCGACGGCCACCACCACGAGCACGGTGAGTTCAACGAGCACGCCTGGTACAGCCTGGATGCCATGGGTAAGCTCGCTGATTCTCTGGCGGCAAAACTGGGTGAGCTCGAACCGGGATCCGCGGCCCTGTTCACTTCCAATGCCGCAACCTTCAAAGCCGGGGTGGACGGCCTGGCCGTCAAGCTCGCCGCGCTGAAGGCCAGCGGAGCAGGCGCAGCCGTGGCCGTGACCGAGCCCGTCCCGCTGTACCTGCTCGAGGCGGCAGGGCTGGAGAACAGGACTCCGGCCGACTACACCGCCGCGATCGAGGAAGGCTCGGACGTTCCGGCCGCTGTGCTGAAGGCAGCCACGGACCTGGCGGGATCCAAGGACATCAGGCTCCTGGCCTACAACGCGCAGACAGAGGGACCCCAGACACAGGCGCTGAAAAAGGCAGCCGAAGCAGCCGGCGTTCCCGTCATTGACTTCAGCGAAACCCTGCCCGAAGGCAAGACGTACCTGCAGTGGATGACGGACAATGTTGACAACGTCAGCAAAGTTTTGGAGAAAAATAGTTGAAACCGGTGGTCAGCCTCCGCGGGGCGTCCCTGCAGTTCGGCAAACGCTTGCTCTGGGAGGATCTCGACCTGGACATCAGGCCCGGTGAGTTTTTCGCCGTCCTGGGCCCCAACGGCAGCGGAAAGACCAGTTTCCTCAAGGTTCTCCTGGGCCTGCAGGAACTGCAGTCCGGCCGGGCCACCCTTGGCGACCGTCCCGTGGAGCGGGGCAGCAAGCTGATCGGCTACATTCCGCAGCAGAAATCCTTTGCTCCGGACACGCCCATGCGTGCCCGGGACCTGGTGGGGCTCGGCGTGGACGGCCACCGCTGGGGGCTGCGGCTGGGCATGTCCCGCGCAAACCAGAGGATCGATGAGCTTCTGGAACTGGTGGGCGCCAGTGACTACGCCAAAGTCCCGGTGGGCCAGCTCTCCGGCGGTGAGCAGCAGCGCCTCCGGGTGGCCCAGGCGCTGGCCACGGACCCCAAGGTCCTCCTCTGTGACGAACCGTTGCTGTCCCTGGACCTGCACCATCAGCAGGCCGTCAGCGCGCTGATCAACAAGCAGTGCCACGCCCAGAACAGCGCGGTGGTTTTTGTCACCCATGAAATCAACCCCATCATCGACTACGTTGACCGGGTGCTGTACCTGGCCGGCGGGCGGTTCCGGGTGGGGACCCCAGAAGAGGTCATGACCACCGAGGTCCTGTCAGAGCTCTATGGCAGCCACGTGGAAGTCATCCACGCCAACGGGCGCATCGTCGTCGTCGGCCTGCCCGACGCGACCACGCACCACCATGCCGATGTCCACGCAACGGTGGGGGAGGTGGCCTGATGGACGCGGACAGCATCATCGGAGCAATCTTCAGCTTCGAGAACTACGGAGAGCTGCTGGTGCTGGTCCAGAACTCTATCTGGGCCGGGGCCGTGCTGGGCCTGCTGGGCGGGCTGGTGGGCACTTTCGTGATGAAACGGGACCTGGCCTTCGCCGTCCACGGCATCTCGGAGCTCTCCTTCGCCGGGGCGGCATTTGCGCTCCTGATCGGCTCGGACATCGTGTTTGGCTCGCTCATCGGCTCGGTGGCGGCGGCGCTGCTCCTGGGCCTGATGGGCGTCCGGGCCCGGGACAAAAACTCCATCATCGGGGTGATCATGCCCTTCGGCCTGGGGCTCGGCATCCTGTTCCTGTCGCTCTACGAAGGCCGGGCCGCCAACAAATTCGGCCTGCTCACGGGGCAGATCGTGTCCGTGGACACCGTCCAGCTCCAGGTCCTTGCCGGCGCCGCTGTGCTGGTCATTGCAGCCCTGGCAGCCATCTGGCGCCCGCTGAACTTTGCCAGCGTTGATCCCGAACTGGCCGAAGCCCGCGGGGTGCCCGTACGGACGCTCGCGCTGATCTTTATGGTCCTGCTGGGAGTCAGCGTAGCGCTGTCCATCCAGGTGGTGGGGGCGCTCCTGGTGCTCGCATTGCTGATCACCCCGGCAGCCGCGGCGCTCCGCGTGACGTCCGCTCCCGTGGCCGTCGTGGCGCTCAGCGTTGTTTTCGCCGTCACGGCCACGGTGGGCGGAATCCTGCTGGCCCTGGGCGGCCGGATCCCCATCAGCCCCTACGTCACCACGCTGTCATTCCTGATCTACGTGGTGTGCCGCGTCGTCGGCAGTGTCCGGGCCAAGAAGGGCATCAACGGCCGGCTGGTGCACGCCCGCTGACACGGGCATATGCGGGATGCTTCAGGTTGCGGCGGCGCAGGCCGTCAGAGCTTGCCGGCGGCCCTGAGGGCTGTGCACTCCGGGCACAGGCCGAAGATCTCCACGGTGTGCGCCACCTCGGTGTAGCCATGTTCGGTGGCGATCCGGGCGGCCCAGGTTTCCACCGCCGGGGCCTCCACTTCCACGGCCTTCCCGCAGTTGCGGCACAGCAGGTGATGGTGGTGCCCGGTCACGGCACAGCGCCGGTAAACGGCTTCGCCCTCGCCGTTGCGCAGCACGTCCACGAGGCCCTCGTCGGCGAGGGACTGCAGGATCCGGTACGCCGTTGCCAGGGAAACTGAGACGCCCTTGTTCTGCAGGATGCGGTAGAGCTCCTGCGTGCTGACGAAGTCATCCAGCTCGTCCAGGGCAGCGCTGACGGCCACACGCTGCTTGGTGACGCGCTGCTCCTTGCCGGGCACACTAACGGTGCCTGCGCCGGATGCAGCGGTCGACGGCGTGGCGTCAGCTTTGGTGCCGAACGGCATGAAGGTACTCGCTTCCCTGAGGGACGGTGGCAATCATCAAGATTACCAGCCGGGGCTGAACAGCCGGACGCCCTTGGACATGGTTGGGGCCGGACCCTAGGCTGGCGCTATGAAGCTGACAAAATACACCCACGCGTGCGTCCGGCTTGAGAAGGACGGCGGGGTGCTGGTGCTGGATCCGGGAACATTCTCCGAGACGGCCGAAGCCCTGGCCGGGGCGCAGGCCGTGCTGATCACGCACGAGCACGCCGACCATGTGGATGTGCCGGCCATGGTCAACGCACTGCGCCGCTCTGACGTCCTGGCGGTCTTTGCGCCGGCCGGAGTGGCCGCCCATCTGCGGGAGGAGGCGCCGCAGGCCGCAGTGCGGATCCACACGGTTGAACCCGGTTCCAGTTTTGACGCGGCCGGCTTCAACGTGCGCAGCTTCGGCGGACAGCACGCACTGATCCACCCGCAGGTTCCCATCGTGGCCAACATCGGCTACCTGGTGGACGGCAACGTGTACCACCCCGGGGACTCTTTCATCATCCCGGACGGCCTCAGCGTGCAGACGCTGCTGGTTCCGCTCCACGCGCCGTGGAGCAAGGTCAGCGAGGTGGTGGATTTTGTCATTGCCGTCCGGGCCCCGCGTGCGTTCCAGATCCACGACGGGCTGCTCAACGAAACGGGCCTGAAGGTCGCAGAGTCCCATGTTGCCCGGCTGGGCCGGAAATACGGCACCGAGTACACCCGCCTTGCCCCGCGGGAATCAGTGGAGGTCTGATCGGCTACGAGTTCCAGGCGCCGGTCTCGAAAAACCGGCGGATGACTTCCTCATACGGCTCGGGGTCCAGGTCCTGCCCTGACAGCCATGCGGGATTGTAGTAGTTACCCGCATAGCGGTCGCCGCCGTCGCACATCAACGACACAATGCTGCCGCGTTGGCCCTCGGCCACCATTTCCGCCACAAGCTGCCAGACGCCCCACAGATTGGTGCCCGTGGACGGTCCGGCATGCAGGTCGGCGACCGTGCGCAGGTGCCGCATGGCTGCGACGGAGGCGGCATCGGGAACCTGGATCATGTGGTCGATGACGGCGGGGACAAAGCTCGGTTCCATCCGCGGCCGGCCGATCCCTTCGATCCGTGACGGCAGTCCGGTGCTGGCCTCACCCGCACCGCTCAGCCAGCCGGGGTAGAACGCGGAATTCTCCGGGTCTACCACCGCAAGGCGCGTGTCATGGCCGCGGTAGCGCAGGTAGCGGCCAATGGTTGCACTGGTGCCTCCGGTCCCCGCACCCACCACGATCCAGCGGGGGACGGGGTGTTCCTCCAGCGCCAGCTGCCCGAAGATGGACTCCGCGATGTTGTTGTTGCCACGCCAGTCCGTGGCCCGCTCCGCGTAGGTGAACTGGTCCATGTAGTGGCCGTTGGACGTGGCAGCGACGTCCGCCGCCGCAGCATAAACCTCCGAGGCGTGGTCAACCAACAGGCACGAGCCGCCGAACTGTTCGATCAGCGCGATCTTCTCCGGGCTCGTCGTGCGGGTCATGACCGCAACGAACGGCAGGCCCAGGAGCTGCGCGAAATATGCCTCCGAAACAGCGGTGCTGCCGCTGGACGCCTCCACGATGGTGGTCCCTTCACGGATCCAGCCGTTGACCAGGCCGAAGAGGAACAGCGAGCGGGCCAGCCGGTGCTTGAGGCTCCCCGAACGGTGCGTGGATTCGTCCTTGAGGTAAAGCTGGACGCCCCAGTGCTGCGGGAGCGGTACCGAGTAGAGATGGGTATCGGCGGACCGGTTGTTTTCCGCATTGACTTTTCTGATGGCCTGGTCAGCCCAGGCCCGGTCAGCGCTCGCGTTCTTCACCGGACCAGCCTACCGTCGGCCCTACCCGCAGGCCGTTCTGCCGCAGCTAGAGTTGGAGCAGCGGCTGCACACCTCACAAGCACAATTGCAAGGAGAACGATGGGTCCACTGATGGCTGTCCAGGCTTTGGCAGCGCGTTTCGACGCCGGCCAGCGAACCGTGTTGCTGGACGTCCGCTGGGCGCTGGGGGACCCGCACGGCCGGGAACACTTCCTTGAGGGGCACCTCCCCGGGGCAGTTTTTGTGGACCTAGCCACCGAGTTGGCGACGCCGGCCACCCCGGCCCGCGGCAGGCACCCGCTGCCCACGGACGCGGAATTCCAGGAAACTGCCAGGCGCTGGGGGATCAACAACGGCGACGTTGTGGTGGCCTATGACAACAGCGGCAACATGGCCGCCGCCCGGCTCTGGTGGATGCTCCGCAACGCAGGGTTCCAGGACGTGTACCTGCTCGACGGCGGACTGGCCGCCTGGCGGGACGCCGGACTGCCGCTAGACACCGGACCCGTGGACGCCGCCGTCGGGCGTGTCTCCTTTGATATGTCCCCTGTCGGAGGCAGGATGCCCAGTATCGACGCGGCCGGAGCGGCAGACTGGCCGGCAACCGGCGTCCTCCTGGATGCCCGGGCCGGCGAAAGGTACCGGGGCGAATTTGAACCCGTTGATCCCCGTGCCGGCCACATTCCGGGCGCCCGCAGCGCACCCACAACAGAGAACGTGGACGGGGCCGGGCACTTCCTGCCAGCTGGCGAGCTGCGGCGCCGCTTCGAGGACCTCGGCGTCCGTGACGAGGTCCCGGTGGCCGTGTACTGCGGCTCGGGCGTGACTGCCGCCCATGAGGTGGCCGCCCTTGAAATCGCCGGATTCCGGGCCGCCCTCTATCCGGGATCCTTCTCGGAATGGTCCAACAATCCGGCCCTGCCGGTGGCGACGGGCAGTGGCCCGAGTGGCCATGCGGCGGCCCGCGGGGGTAGCGTCGAAGGATGACCCCAGGACGCCCCGTACCGCCGCCCCTTGCCCGCCCCGTATTGCCGAACGACGATCCTGTTGCTGCTCGTCCTGCTACGGACCTGGACACCGTTCCCGGCACCGGCGTGCTGGCAGCCGCCTATGGCGCGGCTTCCGCCGACAGCGGCCTGGCACCCCTGACGCTGGCCCGGCGTGCCCCCAAAGCAGATGACGTCGAAATTGCCATCGAATTCTGCGGCCTGTGCCACTCGGACGTGCACGCCACGCGTGGTGAATGGGGCAGCCAGAAATATCCGCTGGTCCCTGGCCACGAGATTGTCGGAACCGTCAGCCGCGTCGGCTCGGCCGTGACCGACTTCATCCCGGGGGACCGCGTTGGCGTCGGATGCATGGTTGATTCCTGCCGTGAATGCGAGAGCTGCCTGGACGGGCTGGAACAGTACTGCGAAATCGGGCTGATCGGGACCTACGGCGCCAAGGATCCGCGCAACGGCGATGCCATCACCCAGGGCGGTTACTCGTCCGCCGTGGTGGTGGACCGGCGCTACGTGGTCCGAGTGCCCGGCAACCTGGACCCGGCCGCCGTCGCCCCCTTGCTCTGCGCAGGCGTCACCACGTTCTCTCCCTTGCGGCACTTCGACGTGGAGGAAGGCGACGTGGTGGGCGTGGTGGGGCTCGGCGGGCTCGGACACATGGCCGTGAAGCTCGCCAAGGCCATGGGGGCGCGGGTGGTGGTCTTCACCACCTCCGAAGCCAAGGTGCCGGCCGCACTGGAACTCGGGGCCGACGAAGTGATCCTGTCCCGGGACAAGGATGCCATGGCCGCCGCGGACCGCACCATCGACCTCATTATCGACACCGTGGCTGCTCCGCACGACCTGAATCCGTTTTTCCGCACCCTGCGCGTGGACGGTGCGCTGTTCCAGCTGGGCCTGCCCTCCGACGCCATGCCGCCGGTGAATCCGGGGGCCCTTATCCGGCGGCGGATCGCGTACGCTGGCTCGCTGATCGGCGGCATCGCCGAAACTCAGGAGATGCTCGACTTCTGCGCCGAGCACGGAGTAGTGGCGGATATCGAACTGGTGCGCGCAGACCAGCTGAATGAGGCCTACGACCGCATGGTGGCAGGCGACGTGAAATACCGGTTTGTGCTGGACACCAGCACCCTGCAGGCTCCGGCCGAGAAGGCAGACGCATGAGCACCCTGTTCACCAAAATCATCAATGGCGAGATCCCCGGACGCTTCGTCTGGCGGGAGGATGACGTTGCGGCCTTCCTGACCACGGGTCCCCTGGCCGACGGGCACACCCTGGTGGTCCCCACCGAGGAGGTGGACCGCTGGACGGATGCGTCCCCGGAGACCCTCGCGAAGGTGATGGAGGTGGCCCGGCGGATCGGTGCGGTGCAGCTGGACGTCTTTCCCGCCGAGCGGGCGGGGCTGATTGTGGCCGGGTACGAGATCAACCACCTGCACGTCCACGTGTGGCCGTCCAGGACCATGGCTGATTTCGATTTCGCCTCGGCCGACCAGAACCCGGATCCCGCGGTGCTGGACGCGAACGCCGAAAAGCTGCGCGCCGGGCTTCGGGCCGCCGGCTATGCGGAGTTCGTTCCCGCCGGCTGAGCCTGACGCTCGCGCCGGTTTGGCCCGGCCAGGACTTGCCCGCGCCAGCCGTGGGCCGGCAAGGTCTTTTCCTGCCGGCCTAGGCCGGCGCGAGCGCCTTGTTAAGGACAGCCCGGATCCGCTTTTCGGAGACGGAATAGGCCGTTCCGAGTTCGACGGCGAAGAGGCTCACCCGCAGCTCCTCGATCATCCAGCGGACCTGCGTCAGTTCGGCACCCACCCGACGCCCTGGCAGCAGCGCCGACACGGCGTCGTCGTAATCGTCTTCCAGCCGCTGGACCGCGGCCATGCTCAGGCCATCCCGCTGAACGTTGCCGGGGAGCTTTTCGAGGCGTTTCTCGATGGCGGCAAGGTAGCGGGGGAGCTGGCTCAGCTGCTTGTAGCCGGTGCGGGCTACGAATCCCGGGAACACCAGCTGCTCGAGCTGGCTCCTGACGTCGTTCAGGGCGCTGATGAGTGCGAGGCTGGTGGTGCCCTTCAGCTGTTTCTCAATCCGCCGGGTGCTGGCCAGGACCCGCTCCACCACGGCCGTCACGCTAAAGACGGTATCGATGAGTTCTGCCCGGACCTGCTCGTAGAGGGCGTCGAAGGACGCCCGGTCCCACGGGAGTTCCGCCGGGGTCAGTTTGTCCACGGCAGCGAGGGCGCAATCGGCAATGAGGGCTGACACGGAACCGTGCGGATTCTGGCTGAACGTCAGCTTTTCGGTGTTGTTGAGGTGCTCCAGAACGTAGCGGTCCGGTGCGGGTACTCGGAGGGCGAGGAGCCGGATCACACCGCCGCGCATGGCCTCGAGCTGCTCCGACGAGGTCTGGAAGACTCGCAGCGCCACGGATGTTCCTTCATCCACCAACGCCGGATAGCCGGTGACCATGTGGCCGTTGACGGTGTTGCTGACCTGCCGCTGCACCGTGCCGAAGGCCCACTCCGTCAGGCCGGACTGTTCCGTGAAGCCTGTGCCGCTGCCGGCTGCATTTCCGCCAGCCGACGAAGCGGGTACGTTCCCGCCGGACCTTCCGGGTGTCTTCGAATTTCCCCGAGACTGCGGCCCGGTGGTTCCCGGCGTCGCCCCCAGGGATTCAGCAATGGCGCGGCGTGTTGCCGGGGCCAGTCGCTCCTGCAGGGCCGCGAGGTCCTTGCCCTCGTCCAGCGCCTTGCCCTGGGTATCCACAACCTTGAAGCTCACCCGCAGGTGGGACGGCACCGCGTCCCAGTTCCAGGAACCGGGAGGGATGACGTGGCCGCGGATCCGGCGCAGGGCCAGTTCCAGTGAAGCTTCCAGCTCATCGTGGGCCGGATCAAAGTCCGATTCCAGGGCGGCAACGGCTTGCCGGGCCACATCGGGAGCAGGGACGAAGTTCTTGCGGACCTGCTTGGGCAGGGACTTGATCAGGGCAGCCACGAGCTCGGCACGCTGGCCGGGGATCAGCCAGCGGAAGGCGGCATCATCGAGCTGGTTCAGGAAGAGCACCGGGACTTCGGCCGTGACGCCGTCGGACGGGTTGGGCGGTGACCCGGGCGCCACAGGGTGGAACTCGTAGCTGAGTGGCAGCTCGAAGCCCTTGTGCAACAGCGTCTTCGGATAAGCGGCCTCGTCCAGGTCATCGGCGTCGTTGTTGAGCAGCAATGACTTGTCGTAGTCGAGGAGGTCCGGATTCTGCTGCCGGGCCTCCTTCCACCATTTGTCGAAGTGCCGTTCGGATACAACGTCGGGGCCGATCCTGGCGTCGTAGAACTCAAACAGCGTTTCGTCGTCCACCAGCAGGTCGCGGCGGCGCATCCTGGCTTCGAGCTCCTCGACCTCCAGAAGCAGGGCGCGGTTGCGGTGGAAGAACTTGTGGTGCGTTTTCCAATCGCCTTCCACCAGGGCGTGCCGGATGAACAGCTCGCGGGCCAGCACAGGATCCACTCGGCTGTAGTTGACCCGGCGCTGCGGGATGATGGGCACGCCGTACAGGGTGACCTTCTCGTAGGCCATGACCGCGCCCATTTTGGTGGACCAGTGCGGCTCGCTGTAGCTGCGCTTAACGAGGTCCGGTGCCACCTGCTCCGCCCAGACGGGATCGAACTTGGCTGCGACCCTGGCCCAGAGGCGGCTCGTCTCCACGAGTTCGGCAGCCATCACAAACGTGGGGGACTTCTTGAAGAGCGACGAACCGGGGAAGATGGCGAACCGGCTGCCGCGGGCACCTGCGTATTCGCGCTTGCGCTCGTCCAGGATGCCGATGTGGCTGAGGAGGCCCGACAGCAGGCTCATGTGGATGCCCTCGTGGTTGCCCACAGGATCGGCAAGGCGCTTGTTGTCCAGGCTGATCCCGAGCGGGCGGGCCATCTGGCGGAGCTGGGCGAAGAGATCCTGCCATTCCCTGACGCGAAGGTAGTTGATGAACTCGGTCCGGCACAGGCGGCGGAACTGGGTGGACGAGAGTTCCTCCTGTTTCTCCTGCAGGTAGTTCCACAGGTTCAGGAAGCCGGTGAAGTCAGAGTTTTCGTCACGGAAGCGGGCATGCTTCTCGGCAGCGAGCTGCTGCTTGTCCGTGGGACGCTCACGCGGGTCCTGGATGGTCAGCGCCGCGGCGAGGATCATTACCTCGCGGACGCAGCCGCGCTTGCCGGCCTCCACGATCATCCTGCCGAGGCGGGGATCCACCGGCAGCTGGGCAAGCTGCTGTCCGACGGCGGTGAGTCCGCCGCTCTTGGCGTCCGCTGGTGCGTTTTGCGGTCTCACGGCATTCAGGGCGCCGAGCTCGCGCAGGAGCGTAACGCCGTCGTTGATTGCCCGCGAGTCAGGCGGCTCGACGAACGGGAAGTTCTCCACGTCCTTGGGCCCACGGGCAACGCCCATGGCGGTCATCTGCAGGATGACTGCCGCCAGGTTGGTGCGCAGGATTTCCGGATCCGTGAACAGCGGCCGGGACCCGAAGTCCTCTTCCGAATAGAGCCGGATGGCGATTCCGTCCGACACACGGCCGCACCGGCCGGAGCGCTGGTTCGCCGAAGCCTGCGACACGCGCTCGATGGGCAGCCGCTGGACTTTGGTGCGGTGCGAGTAGCGGGAGATGCGGGCCGTGCCGGTGTCGATGACGTACTTGATGCCCGGGACCGTCAGGGACGTCTCGGCCACGTTGGTGGCCAGCACAATCCGGCGGTTTTTGCCGGGGTGGAACACCTTGTGCTGTTCCTGCAGGCTCAGGCGGGCGAACAGCGGGAGCACCTCGGTGCCGGCAAGGCGCCGGTTGGACTGGATCCTGGCGTTGAGTGCCTCTGCTGCGTCGCGGATTTCGCGCTCGCCGGAGAAAAAGACCAGGATGTCGCCGGGGGCCTCGGTGGCGAGTTCGTCAACGGCGTCGCAGACGGCGTCGAGCGGATCGCGGTCCTCTTCGAGTTCGTCATCTGAGGCGTCTGCATCTTCGCCATCGGCGGGTCCGCCGGCCGGCTGGGACAGCGGCCTGTACCGGATCTCCACCGGGAACGTGCGCCCGGACACCTCGATGATGGGGGAGGGCTCGTCGTCGGACCCGAAGTGTTTCGCGAACCGCTCCGGATCGATCGTAGCCGAGGTGATGATGATTTTCAGGTCCGGCCGCTGCGGCAGGATGCGCTTGAGGTAGCCCAGGATGAAGTCGATATTGAGGCTGCGCTCGTGCGCTTCGTCAATGATGATGGCGTTGTATTTGCGCAGCAGCTTGTCCCGCTGGATCTCTGCGAGCAAGATGCCGTCGGTCATGAGCTTGACCTTGGTGGCGCGGCTGACTTCGCCCGTGAACCGCACCTGGAAGCCGACTTCCTGGCCGATCTCCACACCGAGTTCCTCGGCGATGCGCTCAGCGACGGTGCGGGCTGCGAGCCGCCGCGGCTGGGTGTGCCCGATCAGGCCGTTGTCGCCCAGGCCCAGCTCGAGGCACATTTTGGGAATCTGGGTGGTCTTGCCGGAGCCGGTCTCGCCGGCGATGATGGTCACCTGGTTCGCTGCAATGGCAGCCTTCAGGTCCTCGCGGCGCTCGGAAACGGGCAGCTCAGCAGGGTAGGAGATATGAAATGTCATGGCTGCAGCCAGTCTACTGGGGCGGCGCCTGTTTCCCGCGCTTGCCGCCGTCAATCCCGCCGTCGGCCCGGCCGTTGATCCCGCCTTCCCGCCTTCCCGGACGCCACTCAATCAGAACAGGAGGAAGGGACCCGGCTCACATGAGCCGGGTCCCTTGGTGTTAGTACGGATGGGTTAACAATGACGGGTTGAGGCATGCCTTCTGGTTAGAAAATGCGCAGGGTGTAGTTAACGCTGGGCAGGTCCAGGGCGGACCAAGGCTGGTCTGAGGTGATGGGCGGGGTGTGGCCGCGGCCATCACGCAGGAGCGCTGAGATGGTGGCGGCGAGAACAACGAGGAGCAGGACCACTAGGGCGATTCCGAAGATTTCCATGACTCAATGCTGCTCCCGTGGACGGTGAAGAAACAGTGGCAGAAATGCCCAAAAAGATCGAATTTCTGCCATAATAGAAGCATGCTCAAATCAGTGGCAGTCATCGTAGTTCCCAACTTCTCTGTGTTCGAGTTCGCCACCGCCTGCGAGGTTTTTGGCATCGACAGATCAGGACGCGGCAGCAACGTTCCGGCGTTCGACTTCCGGGTCTGCACACCCGAACCCGGTAACGTCCGGATGAAATCGGGACTCTCCTTGAATGTTTCGCTGGGATTGGAGGCAACGGCGGACGCGGACCTCGTGATCATGTCCCCCTTCGGACGCGACGACGACGTTCCGGAATCCGTGCTGGAGGCATTGCGCGCCGCGCACGCCCGTGGAGCCTGGGTGATGTCCATCTGTTCCGGAGCCTTTGCCCTGGCCCGCGCCGGTCTGCTGAACGGGCGGCGTTGCACCACGCACTGGCACTATTCCCATGAACTCGCAAACCGGTACCCGGAAGTGCAGGTCGATGAAAACGTGCTCTATGTGCAGGACGGCAACCTGATCACCAGCGCCGGAACAGCGGCAGGAATTGATGCCTGCCTTCATCTGGTGCGCGTTGAGTTGGGCGCCAACGTGGCTGCCGCCATTGCGCGGGACATGGTGGTGCCGCCGCACCGTGACGGTGGCCAGGCTCAGTTCATCGACCGGCCCGTGCCAGCCTGTGGATCGGCGCCGATGGAAGAGTTGTTGCGCTGGATGGTGCAGAACCTGGAGCAGGAGCACACCGTCGTTGAGTTGGCGTCCCGCGTCCACATGTCAGCCAGGACCTTCGCCCGCCGCTTCCGGTCCGAAACCGGGGCCACACCGGCTGCCTGGCTGAACTCGCAGCGGGTCCTCCGGGCGCAGGAGCTGTTGGAATCCACTGACCTGAACATCGACGAGGTTGCCCGGGAATCCGGCTTTGGCCACCCCGTCCTGCTCCGGCATCACTTTGCCAAGGTGCTGGACACCAGTCCGCAGTCCTACCGACGGGCGTTCCGGGGGCAACTGGTAACAGCAGGCTGACTGGAGACGCAGCTAAGCCTGCACAGGACCCCGCCGGTCGGGGCTGTCCTCGGCTGCCGCCCGGGTGGTGTCGACCAGCACACGCCATGGTCCTGTGACAGCCTGCTCCGGCAGCGCTGCCCGCCGCTGGCCCGCCCGGATTGAATAGATAAATCGGTCCGGCTGGTTGTCCTGCACCTCCGCGGCTGCGGCCCGGACGGTCTTGGGCACCGTGTCCCAAGGGCATGCTTCCACAATGGGTTGCCACTGGCTTTTGGCGCTCGCGGTCTGGGCGTGCACTGTCCATACGCGGGTCAGGGCTGCGATGCCGCCGCTCCGCTCCACACTGATCTTCATGGCCTGGGTCCTGGGCTTTCCTGCAGCCTGGCCGCCGGCTGGCGGCGGGCAGGCGTTCAACTAAAGCTTGACCTTCACAGTTTCCCACGCCTGCCGCACGGCGTCATGCTCCGGCGAATCGGTGCCGAACAGGTCGACGGCGGATGCCGCCGTCGCCCTCGCGAAGACGCGGAAGGTGGCGGTGGCAGGCAGCGAGCCGCCCGTCAGTGCGTCGTACCAGATCCGTCCCGGCGCCTCCCAGGCGTTGCCGCCCAGGGTCTCCGCCGTGAGGTAGAAGGCCCTGTTGGGGATCCCGGAGTTGATGTGGACGCCGCCGTTGTCCGCGCTGGTTCGCACGTACGAGTCCATCGAATCGGGCTGGGGGTCCTTACCCAGCACGTCGTCGTCGTACGCTGTGCCCGGGGCCTTGAGGGATCGGAGAGCCGATCCCTCAACCTGGGGCGTGAAGAGTCCTTCGCCGATCAGCCAGCTGGCGTCGGTCACGGACTGGCTGTTCAGGTACTGCTCCACGAGCGCGCCGAAAACGTCGGACATGGATTCGTTGATGGCACCGGCCTGGTTGCGGTAAGCCAACCCCGCCGAGTGCTGCGTGACGCCGTGAGTGAGTTCGTGCCCGATGACGCTCAGCGACCGCGTAAATCGTTCGAAGACTTCGCCGTCGCCGTCACCGAAGACCATCTGGCGGCCGTCCCAGAAAGCATTGTCGTAGAGCTTGCCAAAGTGCACCGTGGCATCGAGCGGCAGTCCTTCGCCGTCGATGGAGTTACGGCCGAAGATGTCGGCAAACAGGCGATGCGTGTGCCCAAGGCCGTCGTACGCCTCATCAGCGGACTGATCGCCGGAAGCCGGTTCGCTTTCCTTACGTACGAGCTTTCCGGGTAGGATCTCGGATCCGCCGGCATCGTAGATGCTCCTGTTGGGTGGGCCGGGACGGACGTCGCGCAGTGCCGGGGGAGCGGCCGGAGCCGGCTGGGTACGGGCTGACTGGACTGACCGGACGTGGCTTAGCGCTTCCTTGGCAGCCCGCGCGGCGGCAGAAAACCGAGGCTCGTCCAGGCGAGCCAACCGCCGCAGTATGTAAGGCGGAATGATGGAACAGAATGTAGCTGGAACGTGCATGGCCTACCCCCTCGAGTACGTTGAATCAGCCTACGAGGGGGTGCTGACAATCTGATGAAGGCTCACTCAACCCAGGGCGAACGGACAGTTGAGGCCCCGTTTCATGGGCCGAAAGGACAGCTGTGGCCCTGAACTGCCGCGGCGGCTGGAGGCACGGATCGTTGTTTCGCGGAGTTATGCACATAGCCGTTCAGCCTCGCCGTTATTGTCAGTCCCTCGCAGGATGATTTGGGTATGGATAGCAGAGCGGCTGTGGCGACGGCGGAGGCCCTTTCGGTGTCCTTCGCTGAGCTTGCTTCTGTGCTCCGGGACGGGACCGATTCCGGCTGTTCCGGGGACGCTGATCCTATGCGTCGGCGGGCGGATGGTTTCCTGGACGGGCTGGCCGAGATCTCACGGCTGGACGCGAAAAGTGCCGCCCTGAAGGCCTGGCTGGCCGCCGGTTACTCCGCCGCTGCCGAGGCTTTGGCGGGCCCTGCAGCGTCGCCCGAGGACAATACCGGGCAGGAGATGGCCGTGGTCGCGGAGGTCGCGTGTGTGCTGACGGTCAGCGAACGGGCCGCCGGCGCCCTCCTTGCCGAGGCGCACTCCCTGACCACTGCCCTGCCACTGACATTCTCCGCGCTGCAGGCCGGGACGATCTCGTGGCAGCACGCCCGGATCATGGTCGACGAAACCACCAACCTTGACCCCGCCGGGGCGCAGGCGTTGGAGGCGCATTTCCTGGACCCTCATGTGGTGAATCCGGCACGCGGCTTCGCCGGTGAGCTCATCCCCGGCAGGTTCCGGCACAAGGCCCGGACCTGGCGGGAACGCCACCACCCGGTCAGCATCGAAAAACGCCACATCAAGAGCGCAGCCGACCGGCGCCTGGAATACGCCCCGGACCGGGACGGCATGGCCTGGCTCTCCGCCTACCTCCCCGCCGACCAGGCGGCCGGGATCTGGAACCGCACCACCACCGCAGCCCGTGCCCTCCAAGGGCCTCATGAGGACCGGAACCTCAGCCAGCTCCGCGCCGACACCGCCGCCACCTGGCTCCTCGGCGGAACCGGTGACCAGACAGATATGGACGGCGGCAGCGTGGCTGCTGGTGTTCCGTCACCGCGGGCGCAGGTGTTGATCACGGTCCCGGTCATGGCGCTGCTGGGCCAGACCGACGAACCCGCCATGCTCGACGGATACGGCCCGATCCCGCCGTCCATGGCCCGCCACCTGATCGCCGACGGCGCCGAATCCTTCCACCGCGTCCTCATCGACCCCCGCGACGGCGCACCGCTCGAGATCGGGCGGACCAGCTACCGGCTCACGAAAGCCCAACGCCAATGGCTCAGACTTCGCGACGGGAAGTGCCCGTTCCCCGGCTGCAGCAACCACTCCCTCGACAACGAGGCCGACCACCTCCTCGCCTGGGCCCACGGCGGCGCCACCGGGATCCACAATCTCGGCCAGCCGTGCCGCAAGCACCACAGGCTCAGACACATCACCGGGTGGAAACCCACCACCGCCACCAAGAACGAACCACCCGGCTGGATATCACCCACCGGACGGCACTACGCCAGCGAACACCCCGACTGGGAACCACCGACGTTGCCAGCGCCGGAAACAACTGGGGCCTTGTGCACCACGCCGCCTTAGCGCGGGCCATGTCGCGGGCTGGGTATTGAGGCGCAGCGTCAGCCGCGGAGTCCGACAAGCCGGCGTGCCACAGCCGCGCCGCAATAAACCGGGGTGCCACAGCCCGCCGCAATAAACCGGGGTGCCACAGCCGCGTCGCAAAAAACCGGGGTGCCACAGCCGCGTCGCAATAAACCGGGGTGCCACAGCCGCGTCGCAAAAAACATGCGGCCGGTGTCCGGCCGCGCCAGCTTGGTAGGGCTTCATGTGTCCGGCTGCCCAGCTCGGCAGGGCCTCCAGTGTCCGGCTGCCCAGCTCGACAGGGCCTCAAGTGTCCGCTCGCGCCTATGGGGGAGGAACGCAGAAACCCCCGCCGCTTTTGTAAGCGGCGGGGGTTACATCTGTGCCCTCGATTGGAATCGAACCAACGACCTTCTGCTCCGGAGGCAGACGCTCTATCCCCTGAGCTACGAGGGCAATTCAGGGATCCTGCCGTTGCCAGCGGGACGTCCTAGAGCTTAGCAGGAAGGTGCCTGCAAGGAAAAACGGCCCTGTTCAGTAGCCCGAAAAAGAGTCCACGTGCACCCGGTGCGCGCCAGCCTTATGGGCTGCACGGCGCAGCGATGCGACGCTCGCAGGGGACCCGGAGATGTAGACAGCGCGGCCGGCAATGTCGGGAACGAGGGCCTTCAGGAAATCTCCGTCCAGCCGGGCGCCAGCTGCAGCGCCCCCGGATTCCAGCGTCCCGGCATCGGTGATGAACGGTGGCGGGACCGAACCGTCAGCGAGGCGTGCCAGGATGCGTGCCCCGGACGCCTGCAGCTCAGCGGTGTAGGCAATTTCGGCAGCGTTGCGTGCCAGCAGGAGGAGAACCACGTCCCGGTCCTGCGCGGCGCCGGAAGCCAGATGCGCAAGATAGGGCGTGATACCGATGCCCGCGGCGATCAGGAGGACCGGGGTCCGGGGATCGCGGGGCAGGACAAAATCTCCGCCCACGGACGTGGCGGCCACCTCATCACCAGGCTTCAGGTCCAGCAGGACTTTCTTCGCCGCGGACAGGGGCTCAGCCGTCCGGACGCCAAACTTCACCGTCTCCGAACCCGGGGCGCTGGTCAAACTGAACACCCGGCGTCGGCCTTTGCCGTCAGACTTGGCGTGCGGCAGATCCAGTTCCATGTACTGCCCCGGCACAAACCGGACGTGCCGGGACGGTTCAAAGGCGAACTCTGTGGTGCTGGGTGTCAGGGGACGGGAGCCAGCGAACCGGAGCCTGAGCCCGCCGCGCTGGCCCACAAGGAACGCCAGCAGGTTGCCGACCAGCAGGGCCAGTTCCGGCGAGTTGGCGATGAAGCCGAGGTTGTACGGCACTGCGAACACCACGCCAACCAGTGCGGCGAGCGCGAGCTGCTGCCAGCGGCGCGGCGCGAGGGTGAGCGGCTCCGTCAGCATAAAGCCGACGAAGAACAGCAGCGGCCGCTGCGCCAGGGCCTGCCAGAGTGCGCTGCCCAGGGTAAGCCCTGCCTGCAGCAGCTCAGCGCTCACAATTGATGTCGCAACCACAAGGAACACGGCCGCCATGGGCAACTTACGCGTCCGGTAGAGCACCAGGAGGACGCCCGGGACCAGCAGCCACAGCATGGCAGGTGTGGCGGCCCACCATGTCGCGATGTTCAGCCCCGTCAGCCCGGTGACAAACGCCCCGGCGGCGGCTGGGTTGAAGATGTGCCGGCCACGCCAGGCCAGCGCGTATTTCGAAGCGGAGGCCAGCACACACGCCAGGGCCACTCCCGCCATATCCAGGGGCATAAAGGTAGGCCAGAAGAGGAAGTACAGCAGCAGACCGGTGATCAGCGACGATTCGGAATGCGGGCGGACGTGGAAAAGGGCAGCCAGCCCTCGGTTGGACACGTACGTCAGGCCAAGACACAGCACTAAGTGGACGAGCATCTGCGGAATGCCGAACGTGAGCCAGCCAAGGGCATTGAGCAGGAGGCTGTACGCGGCAAGGGCTGCCAGCACCAGCAGGATCAGCCGGTACATCGTGTACTTGCCCAGCAGGGTGTCCAGCCGGCCGGCAGTGAAAACGGCGGTTGCCTTGGGGGCGTCAACGGGGCTCATGAGAACAGTGTCCCTTCAAATCCGGCCGAGTAGGCAGCACTTCCATCAGAAAAAACTGTCAGCCAGGAAAAGTCGAAGCTCCGTTCCAGTTCTTGGCCGGGGACAAAGAACAGGGCGGTGGCCAGGGCATCGGCCACCATGGTGCTTTCTGCCATGGTCCACGTGGCTACCGCCGTACTGACGGGCAGGCCTGTTGTGGCATCGAGCACATGGTGCAGGCCGTCGCCCCACGCCCGTCTGTTTGAGGCTGACGCGCACAAGGCGCCGCCTGCCAGCGGCACGGTCCCGATGGCCCTTGCCGGATCGTACGGGTGCTCCAATGCCACGGAGACCGGATCAGGCCCGCGGTGCAGCAGGTCGCCGCTGGCATCAATCACGAAGGAGTCCACGCCGCAGGAGCGCAGCTCAATAGCGAGAAGGTCCACCAGTTGCCCCTTGCCGGCGGCACCGATGTCCAGGACCAGGGGAGCGGTGGTGGTCAGCACGTTGCCGTCCCACGTCAGGACGTCCTCCCAGCGGGGTGCCGGAAGCGCGTTTCCTGCCGGCCGCAGGGAATAGGCGGCGTCGTACCCGAGGCGCTCCAGGCTGCCGCCGATCAGCGGCGTCATTGCACCGCCGGTGATCTCATACAGCGAGCGGTACAGCCGGCCAAGGTCCGCCGCTTCCGGCGGCAGCTCATACCGCCCGGGCTGCCGGGCCATGGCACGCACGGTCGAATCGGACCTAAACCGGGACCAGTCGCCGTCGTACCGTTCCACGAAGGCGAGCAGCCGGGCACGGACGCTGGCGTCAAGCGGACGGGGGGTGGAGATTTCCCAACGGGTTCCGATCCCGTCGAAGCGGAAGTCCTCCGGGTCCGGCACGGCCTACTGGGCCTCGGCCTTGATCTTGTCCAGGGCCTGGTTGAAGCCGCCGCTGGTGAGCGAGGATCCCGCCACCTTGGAGACGTTGAGTTCGTCGATGCTCTTGCCCACAACCTGCGCTGCGATCCCGCCCGCGAATTCGCCCTGGAATTTCCGGGTGTTGGGGTTCGAGGGGTGCTGGGTGATGTTCACGGCCGTGACCGTGCCCGCGGCGAGCGTCAGCTCAACCCCCACGGTTTCGGTCCCGTTGGGGGAAACATAGGTGCCGTCAGCGCTGTAGGTGCCGTCCTGGTAGAGGGAGGCGCTACTGGCCGGCGATGATGCCGTGCCGGAAGGGGCAGTTGTGGCGCCGGACGTGCTGTCGGAAGTCGCAGCGGGCACCGCGGGCGTGGCCGACGGCGCGCAGCCGGCTACCGTTCCAGCGAGGGACAGGCCGGCGATGCCGACGAAAACACTCTTGCGGACTGACGGTCTCATGATGGGGCTCGTTTCGTGGGCTGGGTGCTTACGCTGTACTCAACGTCGGATTCAGCGTAATGGTTCACGCTGTGAATCAGCAGTGCGTCCGCTGTGCGGAAAGTTGTGCGGAACCAGTCACGAGCCACCCCAAATTCGTCCCAGTGGCGGCCCCCGGTAGGCTAGAGGGGTGACTCCCGAAGAACTCTCCCTCGCCATATCCGCCTGCCTGAAAGACGCCGTCGCCGCTGGCGAAATCGCGCTTTCCGCATCAGCTGTCCCTGATGAGGTGCGCGTGGAGCGACCGAAGAACCGGGAACACGGCGACTGGGCCACCAGCATCGCCCTCCAGCTGTCCAAGCAGGCCGGCACCAACCCGCGCGAATTCGCCACCGTCCTGAGCGCCCGGCTGAAGTCCATCAACGGCGTCGCTGCCGTGGATATCGCCGGCCCCGGGTTCCTTAACATCACCGTGGATGCCGGTGCCGCCGGCGCCCTCGCCAAGGCCATCGTCGAAGCGGGCCCGCAGTACGGCACGAACTCGGCGCTCGCCGGACACACCGTGAACATGGAGTTCGTCTCGGCCAATCCCACCGGACCGCTGCACATCGGGCATACCCGCTGGGCCGCTCTCGGCGACGCCATCGCCCGGGTGCTGCGTGCGTCCGGCGCTGAAGTCACCGCGGAGTACTACATCAACGACGCCGGCACACAGATGAACGTCTTCGCGCAGTCGGTCTACAACCGGCTTCACGGACTTCCGGTCCCGGACGGCGGCTACCCCGGCCAGTACATCGCGGACCTGGGCCACGAGGTGCTTACCGCGCACCCGGACATCCGCGAGCTGACCGAAGTGGCGGCCATTCCGGTCATCCGTGCCGCCGCATACGAAGCCCAGATGAAGGACATCAAAGCCACGCTCGCCGATTTCGGCGTCGATTTCGATGTGTTCTTCTCCGAGCAGGAACTGCACGACGCCGGCGCTATTGAAAGTGCCGTAGCGCGCCTCCGCGAGCAGGGCCATGTGTTCGACGACGGCGGTGCGGTCTGGCTGCGGACCACGGACTTCGGTGACGATAAGGACCGCGTCATGATCCGCGCGAACGGCGAACCCACCTACTTCGCTGCCGACGCTGCCTACTACCTGTCCAAGAAGGACCGCGGCTACACCGAGAAAATCTACCTGCTCGGCGCGGACCACCACGGCTACATCTACCGGCTCAAGGCCATTGCGGCCGCCGCAGGTGATGACCCCGAGGTCAACATCGAGGTGCTGATCGGCCAGCTGGTCTCCGTCAACGGCGCCAAGCTGTCCAAGCGTGCCGGCAACATCATCGAGCTCAAGGACCTCATTGACTGGCTGGGCAAGGACGCGGTGCGCTACTCCCTGGCCCGTTTCCCGGCAGACTCGCCGCTGACCCTTGACCCTGACCTGCTGAAGAAGCACAGCAACGAGAACCCGGTGTTCTACGTCCAGTACGCCCATGCTCGCACCCGCGGCGCGGCCCGCAACGCCGTGGCTGCAGGCGTGGACCGCAGCGCGTTTGACGCTTCCCTACTGGACCATGCCACTGAAAACGAACTGCTCTCCTACCTGGGCAGCTACCCATCCATCGTGGCCAAGGCCGCAGAACTGCGTGAGCCGCACCGGGTGGCCCGCCATCTTGAGGTCATCGCCGGCGCCTACCACCGCTGGTACGACGCCTGCCGCATCGCACCCCTGGGTGACGAACCGGTGACCGACGTCAACCGCACTCGCCTGTGGCTGAACGACGCCACCAGCCAGGTGCTGGCCAACGGCCTGGACCTGCTGGGCGTGTCCGCGCCGGAACGGATGTGAAACTGATGTCGGCACAGGAAACCTCGACGCAGAAGGTGTCAGCACTGGACACCAACAGCGGATCCCCGCTTGCTCCCGGGTGGCTCGCCGTTCCCGCGGACCTGAACGCGCTCCACGAGCCCATGTGGGCGCAGGATGTGCGGAAGAACGACGCCGGTGAGCTCGCCATCGATGGCATCGCCGTCAGCGAGCTCAAGGCGCAGTTCGGCACGCCGCTCTTTGTGATGAGCGAGACAGACTTCCGGGCCCGCGCACGTTCCTTCAAGGATGCCTTTGATGCCGCGTTTGCCGACATCTGCGGGGGAGTGGACGTCTACTATGCTGGCAAGTCCTTCCTGTGCACAGCAGTAGCCGCCTGGGTGGCAGACGAAGGACTCCGGCTGGACACGTGTTCCGGCGGCGAGCTCGCGGTGGCGGCCCGGGCCGGCATCAAGGGCGAAAACCTGGGCCTGCACGGCAACAACAAATCCGACGCCGAGATCAACCGGGCGCTGGATATGAAGCTGGGACGAATCGTGGTGGACAGCCTCGATGAGTTGGACCGCGTTGCCAAAATCGCCTCGGACCGCGGCGAAATTGCCAACGTTATGCTGCGCCTGACTCCCGGCGTCCACGCGCACACCCACGAGTTCATCGCCACCGCCCACGAGGACCAGAAATTCGGTCTCTCCATGGCCGGGGATACCACCGAGCAGGCCGGACTGTCAGCAGCGGAGGAGGCCGTGGCTGCGGCCACAGGGTACGCCAGCATCGAACTGCTGGGCCTGCACTGCCACATCGGCTCGCAGATCTTCGAGCCGGACGGCTTTGAACTCGCCGCGCAGAAGCTCCTGCGCTTCCACGCTGCCATGCAGGAAAAGTACTCCATCGTGATGCCCGAGCTGGACCTCGGCGGCGGCTACGGCATTGCCTATACCCCGGTGGACACCCCGCGCCCCGCAGCTGACGTCGCGCAGGCGATGGCCGCCGTCGTGCGTTCCACGTGTGCTGAGCTGGGTATCACTGCTCCCCGGATTTCGATCGAACCCGGACGCGCAATTGTCGGCAGCACCACCTTCACGTTGTACGAGGTGGGTACCCTGAAAACTGTCCGCGTCGACGCGCCGGGCGATTCAGAGGCCAACAAGAACGTTACGCATCCGCGCCGCTATGTGTCAGTGGACGGAGGCATGAGCGATAACGCCCGCCCGGTGCTCTACGACGCGGATTATTCGGCGATTCTGGCCTCCCGCACGTCCTCGGCGTCCCCGCAGCTGTCCCGCGTAGTGGGCAAACATTGCGAGAGCGGCGACATAGTTGTTAGAGATGTATATCTGCCCGAGGACGTGGCAGCCGGTGATCTGCTTGCTGTACCGGGGACCGGCGCCTACTGCTGGGCCCTGTCAAGCAACTACAACTATCTGGCCCGGCCGGGCGTTGTCGCGGTGCGCGGCGGATCTGCCCGGCTGATTGTCCGCGGGGAAACCGAAGAAGATCTGCTTAACCGCGACATGGGAGTGCCGAATGACTGAATTGCGAACCCTGAAAGTAGCCCTGCTGGGCTGTGGCAACGTTGGGGCCCAGGTTGCGCGGATTCTCATTGAGGACGCCGACGCCCTTGCCGCCCGTACCGGTGCCCGCCTGCAGCTCAGCGGCATCGCCGTGCGCAACGTCAATGCCAAGCGGGATGTGGACCTGCCGCAGGACCTCTTCACCACCGACGCCGACACCCTGGTCAAGGACGCCGACCTGGTAATCGAGCTCATGGGCGGGATCGAGCCTGCCCGCACGCTGATCCTCTCCGCGCTGCGCAACGGCGCCTGTGTAGTCACCGGCAACAAGGCCCTGCTCGCCCAGGACGGACCCACCCTCTATGAAGAGGCCGACAAGGCCGGCGTGCAGCTGTCCTACGAGGCCGCCGTCGCCGGTGCCATCCCCATCCTGCGCCCCATCCGGGACAGCCTGGCCGGCGACCGCATTACCCGCGTGCTGGGTATCGTCAACGGCACCACCAACTTCATCCTGGACCAGATGGACTCCACCGGCGCCCAGTTCGCTGACGCCCTCGCCGAGGCCCAGCGCCTTGGCTACGCCGAAGCCGACCCCACCGCCGACGTCGAAGGCCACGACGCCGCCTCCAAGGCCGCCATTCTCGCGTCGCTGTCCTTCCACACCCGCTTCGCCCTGGAAAACGTCCACTGCGAAGGCATCACGTCCGTCAGCGCGGCGGACATCGCTGCAGCCAAGGACGCCGGATTTGTCATCAAACTGCTGGCCATTGCCGAAAAGCTCACGGATGCCGACGGCGGCGAAGGCGTTTCCGTGCGCGTGCACCCCACGCTGCTGCCGCGCGAGCACCCGCTGGCCGCCGTTCGTGGCGCGTTCAATGCGGTCTTCATCGAGGCGGAAAACGCGGGCGAACTGATGTTCTACGGCCAGGGTGCCGGCGGAACCCCGACGGCCTCCGCCGTCCTGGGCGACCTTGTCTCGGCCGCACGCCGCATTGTGCTGGGCGGCCCGGGACGCACGGAGACCACCACCGGCCACGTCCCGGCCCTGCCCATCGCCTCAGCCATCACCAGCTACTACATCGGCCTGGACGTCGCTGACCAGCCCGGCGTGCTGGCCCGGATCGCCCAGCTCTTTGCGGAGCACGGCGTGTCCATCGAAATCATGCGGCAGACCATCCACCGGGACGCAGAGTCCAACGTGGAGTCTGCCGAACTGCGGATCGTTACCCACCGCGCATCAGAGGCTGCCCTCGCAGCCACCGTCGAGGCCGTCAAGGGCCTGGACGTCATCAATTCAGTGACATCCGTTCTGCGGGTAGAAGGAGTCTAAGTGGCTCACCAATGGCGCGGCGTTATCCGCGAATACGCTGACCGGCTGCCCGTAACGGAATCCACCAGGGTCATCACGCTGGGCGAAGGCGGCACGCCGCTGGTCCACGCGCAGAAGCTCTCCGAGCTCACCGGTTCCACGGTGTACCTGAAGGTCGAGGGGATGAACCCCACCGGTTCGTTCAAGGACCGCGGCATGACCATGGCCATGACGGCCGCCGTCGCGTCCGGCGCCAAGGCCGTGGTGTGCGCGTCAACCGGCAACACCTCCGCGTCCGCCGCGGCCTACGCCACGGCAGCGGGACTGAAATGCGCTGTACTGGTCCCCGAAGGCAAGATCTCTATGGGCAAGCTGAGCCAGGCCATCGCGCACGGCGCCACGCTGCTCCAGGTGGACGGCAACTTCGATAACTGCCTGGACATTGCACGGAAGCTGGGGGAGTCCTACCCGGTGTTCCTGGTCAACTCCGTGAACCCGGCCCGCATCCAGGGCCAGAAGACGGGCGCGTTTGAGATTGTTGATTCGCTCGGCGATGCTCCGGACATCCACGTCCTGCCCGTAGGCAACGCCGGCAACATCACGGCGTACTGGAAGGGCTACAAGGAGTACTCGGCGCCGTTCGAATCCGACACGGCCGGAACCTTGCCCGCCGTGTCCACCAAAACCCCGCAGATGTGGGGCTTCCAGGCCGCCGGCGCGGCACCGTTCGTGGCAGGGCACCCCATCACGGAACCGGACACCATCGCCACTGCCATCCGGATCGGCAACCCGGCGTCCTGGGACGGTGCCATCGCTGCACGTGACGAGTCCGGCGGATTCATCGACGCCGTGACTGACGAACAGATCCTCGATGCCCACCGCTGGCTGTCCGCCCGCGAAGGCGTTTTTGTGGAGCCCGGCTCCGCCGCCGGTGTGGCCGGCCTGCTCAAGAAGCACGCCGCCGGTGAAGTTCCCACCGGCAAGACCATCGTCATCACCGTTACCGGCCACGGCCTCAAGGACCCCCAGTGGGCTCTCCGGACCGAGGATGGCAGTGAAGTCCAGCCGGTCAAGGTCTCGAACGACGTCGTGACAGTCGCAGCTGAACTGGGACTGGAAGAAAAGTAGCCTTGGAAACCACCTCGCCCACCGCCGTTGACCTGCCCGTCATCGAAGCAGGCCAGCGCGTCACCGTCAGGGTCCCGGCCACAAGCGCCAACCTCGGACCGGGTTACGACAGCCTGGGCCTCGCCCTGGCGCTGCACGACACCCTGACGGTGGAAAGCCTCGAATCCGCTGAGCTCGTCTTCGAGCTCAGCGGCGAGGGGGCGGACACGCTGCCGCAGGACGCCAGCCACCTGGTGGTCAGGGCGATGGAGGCTGCCTTTTCCCGGCTTGGTTACCGGCACGGCGGCCTCAGGATCACGGCGACGAACGTCAACCCCCATGGCCGGGGTCTGGGATCATCGGCGTCGGCAGTGGTGGCGGCCGTCTCGGCCGCCAATGCCATGGTGCCCGAAGCGGCGCGTCGCGGGCGGGACTGGATCCTGCAGCTGACCAGCGAGATGGAAGGCCATCCGGACAACGTCGCGCCCGCGATTTTCGGCGGACTGGCGCTGTCATGGCAGGACAGTGACCGATACAGCAGCACATGCGCTACCGTGGCCGGTTCCGTGATTCCCATCGTGGCTGTCCCCGATTTTGAATTGTCCACCGAAGCCGCGCGCGCCCTGCTGCCGGCGTCTGTGGGCCATCATGCGGCGGCCATGAACTCCGGACGGGCTGCGCTGCTGATCCATGCGCTGACCCAGAAGCCCGAGTTTCTGCATGCCGGCACCGAGGATTACCTGCACCAGAGTTACCGGGCCGAGGCGATGCGGCCCAGCGCGTCCCTCATCAGGGCACTGCGCAACGCGGGCCACGCGGCAGTGGTTTCGGGTGCAGGACCTACGGTCCTGGTTCTCGCCGACGGCGAAGCCGAAGCCGCCGAGGTCCTTGGGTTTATTGAGTCCTTTACAGAGGCGAACACGCCGGGTATCGGCTGGCGCGTGCTGAAGCTGGCAGTGGACGTCGAAGGTGCTAAGGTGGACTTGCACCGGCGGTAATTCCGCCTATCTGATCGGCAGCTGCATTCAGTTGTTAGTGATCTCCTACTGCGCAATATTTTCCGGTGCCGCCTGCTTGGTCTGTCGCAGGAATCTGCAGCTGAATTGTCTGCCCCTGAATCGTCAGCCCAGCGCCCCGCCATTAATCGGTGCGTGAGGTGAATCAGTATCCGGCCCTGCTGGCCGAAATCCAACCGGCAAGACCGAAAATGCGGCTGCAGATCTGAACTGCAGCCCAGATCAAATCATCGCGTCCAGCTCCCAGTCTGGACGCCGTCGAGGGGGAAGGATCCTTCGTGACCGAAACCACTGAGCTGTCTTCAGCTGTGGAACCATCAACTTCTGCTGCCGGATCGTCAACGGCCGCACCCGCCAAGAGCAGTGGCCTCGCCGGCCTCAAGCTCGCCCAGCTGCAGGCACTTGCCAGCCAGCTGGGGATTTCCGGTGGATCCCGCATGCGTAAGGGGGATCTGGTGACCGCCATTTCCGCCCATCGCGCAGGCACGTCAGCCAGCAAGGCCCCGGCCAAGGCTGCCGAGAAGGCGTCCGAAAACCACGTAGCCCCGGCCGCTGCCGTACCGGTGGCTGCCGCAAGCGAAACCTCGGAGGCCCCGGCCGCTGAGGGGACCCGTGCCCGTGGCCGTGGACGCAGCCGCCGTGCTGTCAGTGACGGAGTAGTTGCGGCCCCCGCCGCGGCAACGGCCACTGAAGCTCCGGCCGCCGCACCCGTTGAGGCTCCGGCGTCAGCGCCCGTTGAGGCCGGCGCAGCAGCTGAGGGCGAACGCCGCCAGCCGCGTACCCGTAACCGCCGCCGCGGCGATGCGGCCGCCACGTCAACGCAGGCAGAAGCCACTGAGGCTCCGGCCGAGCAGCCCGCCGCTGAACAGCGCCAGGCTGACCGTACCGAAACCCAGCGTGCTGATTCCCAGCGCACAGAAACCCAGGGCGCCGAAACCGGCGACGGCCAGCGTGCTGACCGCCGCGAGAGCGGCCGCACCCGTGGCGCCCGCGACACCGCAGCCCGTGAAACCACGGCTCGTGACACCACTGCCCGTGAAACCACGGCCCGTGACACCACCGCCCGTGAAACCACGGCCCGTGAGACCACCGCCCGTGAAACCACGGCCCGTGAGACCACCGATGGTGGCCGCGACAACGCAGGCAGCCGTGACGCCGGCCAGCGTGACGGCGCCCGTCGCGATGACAGCCGCGATAACGACGATTCCGACGGCGGCAGCCGCCGCAACCGCCGCAACCGCCGCGACCGGAACGACCGCAATGACCGGAGCGACCGCTCCGGTGGCGGCCAGGACAGCCGGGACAACTCGCGTAACGACCGCTTCCGCGACCGCAACGACCGCCGTCGGGGACGCGCCCAGGGACCGGACGTCGACGACGTCGAGGTCACCGAGGACGACGTCTTGCTGCCCGTCGCCGGCATCCTGGACGTGCTGGAGAACTACGCGTTCATCCGCACCTCCGGTTACCTGCCGGGTCCGAACGACGTTTACGTCTCCCTGGCCCAGGTCAAGAAGTACAACCTGCGCAAGGGCGACGCCTGCGTGGGTGCCATCCGTGCACCGCGTGAAGGCGAAGACCGCAGCCAGCAGACCGCACGGCAGAAGTTCAACGCCCTGGTCCGCGTCACCTCGGTCAATGGCAAGACGCCGGAAGAGCTCAAGGACCGCGTCGAATTCGCCAAGCTGGTTCCGTTGTACCCGTCCGAGCGCCTGCGCCTGGAGACGGATCCCAAGAAGATCGGCCCCCGCGTCATCGACCTGGTTGCCCCGATCGGCAAGGGCCAGCGCGGCCTGATCGTCTCGCCGCCGAAGGCCGGCAAGACGCTCATCCTGCAGTCCATCGCCAACGCCATCACCACCAACAATCCTGAGGTCCACCTCATGATGGTGCTTGTTGACGAACGCCCCGAAGAAGTGACGGACATGCAGCGCACCGTCAAGGGTGAGGTCATTGCCTCCACCTTCGACCGTCCCGCCGATGACCACACCACGGTGGCCGAGCTCTCCATCGAACGCGCCAAGCGCCTCGTGGAAATGGGTATGGACGTGGTGGTCCTCCTGGACTCCATGACCCGCCTGGGCCGCGCCTACAACCTGGCAGCACCGGCCTCCGGCCGTATCCTGTCCGGTGGTGTCGACTCTGCCGCGCTGTACCCGCCGAAGCGCTTCTTCGGTGCAGCCCGCAACATCGAAAACGGTGGCTCGCTGACCATCCTGGCAACCGCGCTCGTGGAGACCGGTTCCAAGATGGACGAGGTCATCTTCGAAGAGTTCAAGGGCACCGGCAACATGGAGCTCCGCCTGTCCCGCCAGCTGGCGGACAAGCGCATCTTCCCGGCCGTGGACGTCAACGCGTCCGGTACCCGCCGCGAAGAGAACCTGCTTTCCCCCGAGGAAGTCAAGATCATGTGGAAGCTGCGCCGCGTCCTTTCCGGACTCGAAACGCAGCAGAGCCTTGAGCTGCTGACCAACAAGATCCGGGAGACCCAGAGCAACGTCGAGTTCCTCATGCAGGTCCAGAAGACAACGCTTGGCGCGAAGTCGGATAACGACAAGTAGCTGCGCTCACCGCTCAAAACATGCCGGCCTGATGGCTGGCATGTTTTGGGCGGTTCGTCGTTAAGTCCCGTGAAACTAGACTTGTAAGAGTCGAAAGAGGTTTTGAAATGTTTGAGTCCGTACAGGGCCTGCTTGATGAGCATGATGCTATCCAGGCGCAGCTTGGTGATCCTGCTGTCTATGCTGACCAGCGGCTGGCCCGGAAGCTGGGGCGGCGTTCTGCGCAGCTCAACGGCATCGTGGAGGCATACAACAAGTGGCATGCCCTGGAGGACGACCTCGCCGCTGCGAAGGAAATGGCCTCGGAGGACCCTGAGTTCGCTGCCGAGGTTCCCGTGCTGGAGGAAGCGCTGGAGCAGGCTTCGGCGAAGCTGCGCAGGCTCCTCATTCCGCGGGACCCCGACGACGCCCGCAACGTGATCCTTGAGGTCAAGGGCGGCGAAGGCGGCGACGAAGCCGCGCTCTTCGCCGGCGACCTCCTGCGGATGTACACCCGGTACGCGGAATCCCGCGGCTGGAAGACCGAACTCATCTCGGCCAACGAATCCGATCTCGGTGGCTACAAGGACGTCCAGATGGCCGTCAAAGGCAACTCGAACGATCCCGCCGAGGGCGTCTACGCACGGCTCAAGTTCGAAGGCGGCGTCCACCGCGTGCAGCGTGTGCCCGTCACCGAATCC
The DNA here is from genome assembly GCF_006517235.1 of Pseudarthrobacter sp. NIBRBAC000502772. Taxonomy (NCBI): domain Bacteria; kingdom Bacillati; phylum Actinomycetota; class Actinomycetes; order Micrococcales; family Micrococcaceae; genus Pseudarthrobacter; species Pseudarthrobacter sp. NIBRBAC000502772. Next base: position 3,515,512 of record NZ_CP041188.1, on the reverse strand, counting down.
CAGGGCCGCATCCACACCTCCGCCGCCGGCGTCCTGGTCCTCCCCGAAGTTGACGAGCCCGAAGAGCTGGACATCAACCAGAACGACCTCAAGATCGACGTCTACCGCTCGTCGGGTCCCGGTGGCCAGTCCGTGAACACCACGGACTCTGCTGTCCGTATCACGCACCTTCCCACCGGCATCGTGGTGGCCATGCAGAACGAGAAATCCCAGCTGCAGAACCGCGAAGCAGGCATGCGCGTGCTCCGCGCCCGCATCCTGGCGCACCAGCAGGAAATCATCGACGCCGAGAACTCGGCCCAGCGTAAATCCCAGATCCGCACCATGGACCGTTCGGAGCGTATCCGCACGTACAACTACCCGGAGAACCGGATCGCGGACCACCGCACCGGCTACAAGGCCTACAACCTGGACCAGGTCATGAACGGGGACCTGGAACCGGTCATCCAGTCCGCCATCGAGATGGACGAACAGGCGCGCCTGGACGCCATCGGCGACTAGCCGCCGGCACCCATGACACTCGGGTCTGGGCAGTCCCTCGCGGCTGCCGTCAGCGAGGCCACGGTGATCCTCCGGGACGCCGGGGTCCCCAGCCCCCGCGTCGACGCGGAACTCCTGGCGGACCACCTGCTCGGTGTGGGGCTCGGCAGGCTCCGGGCGATGATGCTGGGGGACACTCCGGCACCTGTTGGCTACGCCGAACTTGTCGCTGAACGGGCCCAACGGATCCCGCTGCAGCACATCACCGGGGTGGCGCACTTCAGGTACCTGGAGCTCGCCGTCGGGCCGGGGGTTTTTATCCCCCGGCCGGAAACAGAGTCCGTGGTGCAACTGGTCATCGACCACGTCAAGGGGATGGCGCACCCGCGGATTGTGGACCTGGGCACGGGGTCCGGCGCGATCGCCGGCTCCATCGCCTATGAGGTGCCCGGCGCGGAAGTCCACGCCGTGGAATACAGTCCGTTCGCGCACGCGTGGGCGGCCCGGAACCTGGCGCCCCTGGGCGTCAAGCTGGTGCTGGGGGACTTCCGCGACGCGCTGCCGGAACTAAACGGAACCTTCGACGTCGTAATCTCCAACCCGCCCTACATTCCCGCCGAAGCCATCCCGAATGAACCCGAAGTTGCCCTGCACGACCCTCCCGAAGCCCTGTACGGCGGGGGAGCGGACGGCATGGAACTTCCGACGGCGGCGGCCGCCTCTGCTGCCCGGCTGCTGGTTCCCGGCGGCTACTTCGTGATGGAACACGCGGAAGTCCAGGCCGGCTGGATCGCCGGCATGATGCAGCGGACGGGTGCCTGGCGGGAGATCACCACGCATCTGGACCTCAACGGCAAGGAACGCGCCACCAGCGCCGTCCTTGCCGGTCCGCACCACGAGTGATGAAAGAATAGGCCAGTGACCACAACCTACAACTGTACGTCCGAGGACCAGCGCGCCCTTGGCCTGGAGCATGCCCAGCGTGCCATCAGCGAAAAGAAGTGCGTGGTGTTCCCCACGGACACGGTCTACGGAATTGCCGCCGACGCCTTTTCGCCGCAGGCGGTCACCATGCTGTTGGCCTCCAAAGGGCGCAGCCGCACCATGCCGCCGCCGGTACTGATTCCCCGGATCAACGCGCTGGACGGCCTGGCCACAGATGTTTCCGCTGATGCCCGCAAGCTCGCCGAGGCGTTCTGGCCGGGGGGACTGACCCTGATCCTGCACGCCCAGCCGTCGCTGGACTGGGACCTGGGCGAGACCCAGGGAACGGTGGCCCTGCGTATGCCCGCCGACGAGGTGGCCCAGGAACTCCTGACGCTGACCGGTCCGCTGGCCGTGTCCTCCGCCAACCGGACCGGCCAGCCGCCGGCGCAGACCGCCGCGGAGGCACGAGCCCAGCTCGCGGAATCCGTGGAGGTCTACCTCGAAGGCGGTTTCCGGCCGGTGGAAGGAACCGACGCCGTGCCCTCCACAATCGTGGATGCCACCGGTCCTCTCCTGCGCGTCGTGCGCAATGGCGCTGTGTCCCTGGAGCAACTCCGGGAGCACGTTCCGGGCGTCTTGGGCCTGGGCGAGATCCCGATGGCTGAGCCCGAGGAAGAATCTGAACCAGTCGCTCTGCCGGCCGAATCAGCAGACGAAGAGCCGGCCGCTGAAGAGCCGGCAGCCGAAAAAGCTGCCGACGAGCCGTCCGCGCCGGTTCGGGAGACTAACGGGTGAGCCTGGCACGCCAGCACATCCCCGTCCTGGGCGTGGACGCCACGCCGCTCAAGGTTGACGACCTGATTGAGGTGCTGGCGGGGTTCGTCGCCGACGGGACCAAGCGGACCGTCGTCGGACATAACCTGCACAGTGTCACGCTGACACATTCCGACGCGGGGTTTCGTTCCGTCTATGAGGAGAGCGACGTGGTGCTCCTCGATGGGGCGCCGGTGCTCTGGCTGTGGAGCCGGACGGGGAATGCCGTGGGGCCGGTCATGGAGTACCGGCTGGGTTCCACGGACTGGTTGCCGTCCCTGGGCAGGGTTACCGGCCTGAAGCGGATGGCGGTGGTTGGCGCCGGCGCCGAGGCGAACGCGTTGGCTGTCGAAAAGCTCCGGAGCCTTGTTCCCGGTGCAACCGTAGCGGGCCTGCCCGGCGAGGGCTGGAACGACGACGTCGAAACGGCCGCTGTGCGCTGGCTCGCAGAGCAGCAACCCCAGCTAGTCCTGCTCGGGTTGGGCATGCCGCTGCAGGAATCAGTGCTGCAGCGCCGGCTCGGCGCGCTCCCGCCGGCCATCTACTGCACCGTGGGCGGCGCGATCGAACAGCTGGCCGGAATCCAGAAACTTGCACCTCGATGGCTCGGGAGGCTCGGGCTGGAATGGGCATGGCGCCTGCTGCTGCATCCCCGCCGCGTGGCGTACCGCGTGTTTGGCGAGCCGTGGGTGCTGCTGTGGCTGCTGGCGCGGCGCCGGCTGCGGCGCGTGTCCTAGAACTTCTGGTCCTCCAGCGGCGCGAAGCCCTTGGCACGCAGTCCCTTCGAGAAGGAACTTGCCCAGGCAAGCAGTCCCTTCAGGTCACGGCGCTGCGCAAAATAGCCAAGATAGCCGCCGACGTCGGCCACCAGCGACTTAACCCGGAAATAGCGACGGATCAGGTACCCGCGGTTGCGGTAGTAGTAGTAGCGTTTGAACGCCGAATCCGGCACGATCACATGCCATCGTGCACCAAAGACGTGCTTCGTCTCGGAAAACGCATGCGGGTGGGTGATGGCGGTGGTGGTCACCGTGCCGAACCGGATGCCCGCCTTGCGGAGGCGGATGGTGAAGTCCACCTCGTCGCCGCGGATGAAGAGGCGCATGTCCGGCAGGCCCACCTTGAAAAACACGTCGGACCTGATCAGGGCACCGTTGAAGAAGTGTCCGTCGTTGGGTAGGAAACCTACTTTTTCCAGTTCGGCCCGGTCGTGGGTGACTTTCCCGTCCAGCCGGAAGAAGAAGGACAGCCGGTCGGGATGGCCCGGGGCAACCACCAGCGGGACCACGGCTTCAAGGTCGCGGGCCTCAGCCTCACGCAGCAGCGTCGCGAGGCATTCGGGATCTGCCGGCTCGGCGTCGTCGTCCATCATCCAGACCCATTTGGCACCGCTGGCCACCGCCTTCAGCGCGGCGAGGGCAAAGCCGCCTGCTCCGCCGAGGTTCGCTTCGGAACGGACGTAATCAACATTTGTGTGCCGCCCGGCAACTTCGCGTGCGGGGTCGGTGCCGCTGTCGACAAGGCAGATGGTGTTCACTGCCGCGGACTGCGCATTAATGGCGTCCAGCAGGACGGACAGCTCTTTATGACGGTTAAATGTCACGGCGGCAACTGCAACCCGGACGGTCATGGGGATTCCTTTCAGCATGGCCTTCAGGGGATTCCCCGCTCGCAATGCGCCAGTGTGGCGCGAAGCCATGGAGCCGTTGGCGCTAGTATCTTGACTAGAGTCCACTGTAATACAGCCCTGTAAGGCACCAAGCACTGCCTGCTGCGCGCCCGGCGACGGAGAAGTTTCATTTATCGAAAGTCAGATTTCCCGCCAGTGAGCCCATCGATCGAGGACCACCTGTTCGGGCCGCTGTCCATGCCCGTGCGCACCCGCAGGGTTGCGCCGCACACCGACGAAACGGCCGCTATCGCATGATTATGTACCTGCTTATGGGGCTGACGGCTGCCGTCGTGTCCTACGGAGCCACCTGGGGTGCCCGCGTCATCGGGCACCGGCTTGAACTCCACGCCCCCATCCGCAGCCGTGACATGCATACGACGCCGGTGTCCCGGCTGGGAGGTGTGGCCATCTTCCTCGGCGTGCTGGTGGCCCTCATCGTCGCCAGCCAGTCCTTCTTCGTCAAGGACATCTACCGGAACAACTTCTCGCCATGGGGCGTCCTGGCGGGCGCGGCACTGATCGTGCTCGTGGGGATCGCGGATGACCTCCTGGACATCCGTTGGTGGGTGAAGCTCATCGGCCAGAGCGCCGCAGCCCTGGTGGTGGCCATCTGGGGCGTCCGGATGACCATAGTCCCGTGGGTTCCGGAGCCGATCTATCTGGAGAACGAACTGCTCCGGGTGGTGCTGACGGCAGGGCTGATCGTCACCACCATGAACGCCTTCAACTTCATTGACGGCCTCGACGGGCTGGCCGCTGGCGTTGCCATCATCGGCGGAACTGCCTTCTTCTTCACGGCGTACTGGGTGCACCGGAACGCCGTCCTGTTGGACTATTCGGACCTGGCCACCCTGCTCACCGCCGTCGTCGTTGGCAGTTGCATCGGCTTCCTGCCGCACAACTGGTTCCCGTCCAAGATCTTTATGGGCGATTCCGGTGCCATGCTGATCGGCCTGCTGATGGCGGCCGCCGGCATCGTCTCCACAGGCCAGATCACGTCGGGGCTGTACGACCGCGCCAACGGTATCTCCACAGTCATACCGATTCTGCTGCCCTTCGCCGTGCTGTTCCTGCCACTGCTTGACCTGGGCCTCGCCGTCGTCCGCCGGACAGCGCGGGGACGTTCGCCATGGTCCGCAGACCGCGGCCACCTCCACCACAAGCTGCTGGATATCGGTTACTCGCACCGGACGGCCGTGATCCTGATGTACCTCTGGACCGCCGTCCTGTCCTTCGGGGGATTGGCCTTTGCAGTCTTCCCCTGGCAAGTAGTATTGGCCGCCGACATCTTCGCCACGCTGGTTACGGGCCTGATTACGGCCTGGCCTTACCTGCGCCGCCACAGTGACCAGTCGCCGGCGTAACGGCGTTCGGATATATTTCTATCTCGTGTAGAATTCAAGGGCAGCCCAAGCTGCCCCTCCACCCAGCCCCAGGGCGCCGACGATTGGGATCTTATGACCTCCAACGCCGAACCCGGACGTTCGTCCGGCAGCGGACCCGTTGGTGTTTCCGGTCCCACGCGCTCGCTGTGGCTTCGCCTCCTCGCACTCAGTTCAGTTGCCGGTGCAGGCGCGCTGATTCTGGCAGGCATCCCGGCTGTGATCCTGAACGGCCCCAGCGGCGTCCTGTCCAGTACTTTGGGCGGCCTCCTGGTGATGCTCTTCTTCGCCATCAGTCTTCTCGTCGGCCACTTCATGGGGCGCAACAACCCCTCCGGTGCCATCGGGATGTTCGCGGCCACCTACTTTGTCAAGGTCGTGGGTTTCGCGGTTGTCCTGTTTGTGATCGGAGCACCTGCCTGGCTTCACGACCGATGGTTCCTGATTGGTGCCGTTGCCACTGTTGTCTTCTGGCAGGCTGCCGAAATCTATGGCTTCAGCAAGGCGCGCCTGCAGATTTACAACGACCCCGAGCCCAAGGAGCCGAACGATGCCTGATCGGAAACGAACAGCGAAAAACGGTTCCTCCGTGCCCAAGAACGCTGCGCCCACGCCGGGGGTGTCGGCCGAAAACAACGACGGCGGATACAACGCCGGAATGGCCGTCTTTAGCTACATTATTGGCGGAATCATCGTCTGGAGTTTGATAGGGTGGGGTCTGGATTATCTGTGGGGAACCCGCTGGATCGTGCTCGCAGGCGCTCTGCTTGGAGCTCTCGGAGGTTTCTATCTTTCCCACATGCATGGCCTTACCAGTTCCAGAACCACGGCAGGTAAGAGCGGCGCAGACAGCGGCCCGTCCGCGGACGGAAACACAAATGCCAAATAATTTCACAGGGGGAGCTGCGGAGCACAATTCCGCGGGTCCTCGACCAACGCCCAATGATGGACACTGCAGAGAGGAAACGCGTTGATCGCGCTTGCGCTCCCGGCCCAAGATTCAGGAGAGTTCAATCCTCCTGGAATTGAAGAAATGCACCTGCCGGCAATCCTGCCGTGGGGGGTGGCTGACGGATTCTCCAAGCAGATGCTGCTGGTAATCCTGTCGGTCGTCATTATCGCCACATTCTTTCTGCTAGCTGCGCGGAAGCAGCAGCTTGTTCCCGGCAAGCTCCAGTTCGCTGGTGAAATGGCTTATGGCTTTGTCCGAAACGGCATTGCAAAAGACATTATCGGCGGCAAAGACTTCATGAAGTATGTCCCGCTGTTGTTCAGCCTTTTCTTCTTCATTCTGGTGAACAACATCTACGGCGCCATTCCCGTGATCCAGCTCCCGAGCTTCTCGCACGTTGGCGGCGCCTACGTCCTCGCGGGCATTGTATACGTCACCTGGATTGCCATCGGCATCAAGAAGAACGGCCTGAGGTACTTCAAGCTGGCCACCGTACCGTCCGGCGTCCCGGTGTACATTCTCCCGATTGTCATCCCGATCGAGATCATCTCGAACTTCCTGGTCCGGCCGGTCACACACAGCCTCCGTCTTTTCGCCACCATGCTGGCAGGACACCTGATCGTCATGATCGCCGGTTCCGGTATTGAGTACCTGGTGATGCAGGAGAACATCCTGCTCAAGGGAACCTCCCTTCTGGTCATCGCCGGCGCAGTTGCCATGTACATGCTGGAAGCACTGATCATGGCCCTTCAGGCCTACGTCTTCACGCTGCTGACCGCCATCTACATCGAAGGCGCCCTGCACGCGGACAGCCACTAGGCACCCACAAACTTCCCCTCACGGGGATGAAGCAACCCAAACAACCTGCCACATGGGTGGCATCTTGAAAGGAAGAAAAATGGAAGGCACCATCAACGGCTCCCTCAACCTCATCGGCTACGGACTGTCCGCAATCGGCGGTGGTATCGGTGTTGGTCTCGTGTTCGCTGCTTACATCAACGGCGTAGCACGTCAGCCGGAAGCCCAGCGCGTCCTGCAGCCGATCGCGTTCCTCGGCCTCGCGCTGACTGAAGCCCTCGCCATCCTCGGCCTGGTCTTCGCCTTCGTCCTGAGCTAGTCCTCAGAACCAAGCGAACATCCAGAACCGAGTAGATAAGGACGGGTGAATTATGAACCAGGTGATCATCTCAGCCGCCACTGCGGGCGAGACTAACCCACTGGTACCCAACGTCTGGGAAATGGGCGTTGTCCTCGCCGGCTTTGCTGTCCTCATGTTCATCGTGGTCAAGTTCGTTGTCCCGATGTTCGAGAAGACGTTTGCAGAGCGCGCTGAGGCAATCGAAGGCGGTATTGCCAAGGCCGAGAAGGCCCAGGCAGAAGCATCAGCCGCCCTCGAAGAATACAAGCAGCAGCTTACGGACGCCCGCGCGGAAGCTAACCGCATCCGCGAGGAAGCCCGTGCTGAAGGCGCCCAGATCCTTGCAGATCTGAAGGAAAAGGCTGCCGCTGAGTCTGCCCGCATCACGGCACAGGCACACGTGCAGATCGAATCGGAGCGCCAGGCCGCAGTTGTGTCCCTGCGCTCCGAGGTAGGCACGCTGGCCACCACGCTGGCAGGCCGCATCGTTGGCGAAGCACTCAACGATGACGAGCGTTCCGCCCGTGTTGTTGACCGCTTCCTGGCAGATCTGGAGAACCAGAACGCAGGTGCAGCTAAGTAATGTCAGGTGTATCGAGCGAATCGCTGACCACGGCGCTGACCCAACTGGAAGCAAAGCTTCCGTTGGCCTCGCTGCAGTTGGCTAAGGAACTCTTCGGAATCCTGGGAACGGTGGACAGCTCGGCTGGCTTGCGCCGCGCCCTGACTGATCCGTCCCGCACCGGTGACGAAAAGTCGGCGCTTGTCAGGCAGCTTGTTGGCGGAAAAGTCTCCGCTGAGGCTGCGGACATCGCGGGCGGACTGGCCAGTTCACGCTGGGCATCGGCCCGAGATATCGGCGATGCACTCGAGACGCTTGCCGCAACGGTGGTTATCGCTGTTGCTGAAAACAAGTCGGCCGTTTCTGCCTCCGGGATCTCTGGGCTGGAAGAGCTGGAGAACGATCTGTTCTCCTTCAACCAGGCCGTTGCCTCCAACCACGAGGTACAACGTGCTCTGTCGGAGCCGCAGGCCAGTGCTGCAGCGAAGACCGCGTTGGCGCAGAAGCTGCATCCCGGCGCAGGCGAGGAAGCAAAAGTCCTCATCGCGCAGGCAGTTTCCCAGCCCCGCGGCATCAAGGCGACTCGGCTCGTAGCCCGGTTCGCCGAGCTGGCAGCCAAACGGCAGCAGCGCTGGATTGCAACGGTCAGCGTCACCCGTCCCTTGACGGAGACGCAGTTCGCCCGCCTCCAGGCAGGGCTTAATTCCCTGTACGGTCGCGAGCTCAAGATCAACCTCACCGTTGATCCTGAACTGATCGGCGGAATCCGTGTCCAGGTGGGTGACGAAGTGCTCGACGCTTCGGTTATCACCCGGCTGGGACAGCTTCACCGCCAACTGGCCGGATAGCCGGACAAGCACAACTTAACGAAACGAAACCCCGGTCATCGTGAGCAACGATGATCACGAAAACAGGAGAGCAGGGACTGCAGATGGCCGAATTGACCATCAACGCCGACGACGTCCGTATTGCGTTGAACGAGTTCGCGGCGTCCTACGAACCCGGAAACGCTGAGCGCGTAGAGGTTGGCCGTGTAACAACCGCAGGTGACGGCATCGCCCGTGTTGAGGGCCTTCCCTCGGTCATGGCGAACGAGCTGCTTCGCTTCGAAGACGGCACCCTGGGCCTGGCCCAGAACCTTGACGTCCGCGAGATCGGTGTCATCGTACTCGGTGACTTCACCGGCATCGAAGAGGGCCAGGAAGTCCACCGCACCGGGCAGGTTCTGTCCGTACCGGTAGGCGACGCCTTCCTCGGCCGCGTGGTTGACCCCTTGGGCCAGCCCATCGACGACCTCGGCGAAATCAAGACCACCGAAACCCGTGCACTGGAACTCCAGGCGCCCGGCGTGACCCAGCGTAAGTCGGTCCACGAACCGATGCAGACCGGTCTGAAGGCTATCGACGCCATGATCCCGATCGGCCGCGGTCAGCGTCAGCTGATCATCGGTGACCGCCAGACCGGCAAGTCGGCTATCGCCATCGACACCATCATCAACCAGAAGGCCAACTGGGCTTCCGGCGATGTGACCAAGCAGGTGCGTTGCATCTACGTGGCAATCGGTCAGAAGGCATCCACCATCGCGGCTGTCCGCCAGACCCTCGAGGACAACGGCGCACTGGAATACACCACCATTGTGGCTTCCCCCGCGTCTGACCCCGCAGGCTTCAAGTACTTGGCACCGTACGCCGGTTCGGCCATCGGCCAGCACTGGATGTACGGCGGCAAGCACGTCCTCATCGTGTTCGATGACCTCTCCAAGCAGGCCGAGGCCTACCGTGCAGTTTCGCTGCTGCTGCGCCGCCCGCCGGGACGCGAAGCCTACCCGGGCGACGTCTTCTACTTGCACTCCCGCCTGCTGGAGCGTTGTGCCAAGCTCTCCGACGAGCTCGGTGCCGGCTCGATGACCGGCCTGCCGCTCATCGAAACCAAGGCAAACGACGTCTCTGCCTACATCCCGACCAACGTGATCTCCATTACCGATGGCCAGATCTTCCTGCAGTCGGACCTCTTCAACGCCAACCAGCGTCCGGCCGTCGACGTGGGTGTCTCTGTGTCCCGCGTGGGTGGTGCTGCGCAGGTCAAGTCCATGAAGAAGGTCTCCGGTACTTTGAAGCTGGAACTGGCCCAGTACCGCGACATGCAGGCTTTCGCCATGTTCGCGTCGGACCTCGATGCCGCATCGCGCCAGCAGCTGACCCGCGGCGCCCGCCTGATGGAACTGCTCAAGCAGGGCCAGTACTCACCGTTCCCGATCGAGAACCAGGTTGTGTCCATCTGGGCAGGTACCAACGGCCACCTCGACGAGGTTCCGGTTGAGGACATCAACCGCTTCGAGACCGAATTCCTGGAGCACCTCAAGCACAAGTCCTCCATCCTGACCACGCTGGCGCAGACCAACGTTATGGACGATGACACCGCTGAAGCACTGAAGACCGCGATTGTGGCCTTCAAAAAGGGCTTCTTCGGTGAAGGTGACAACCGCCTGGTAGGCGCCGGCCACGAGGAGCACGAAGCTATCTCGGAAGCCGATGTAGACCAGGAAAAGATCGTCAAGCAGAAGCGCTAGTTTCGCTGGCAGGGACTGTCGGAACCCCGAGGTTCCGGCAGTCCCGGCCACCGGGATCTTAGGAAAGGAAAAGTATGGGAGCCCAGATTCGGGTCTACCGCCAGAAGATCAGCTCGACCACGTCGATGCGCAAGATCTTCAAGGCGATGGAACTGATCGCTACCTCGCGCATTGGCAAGGCCCGCGCACGCGTAGCGGCTTCACTGCCTTACGCAAACGCGATTACGCGTGCCGTTTCTGCTGTCGCAAGCCAGAGCGAAATCGACCACCCGCTGGTCACCGAGCCGACGCAAATCCGCCGGGCAGCTGTCCTGGTTATCAGTGCAGACCGCGGCCTTGCAGGATCCTACTCGGCGACAGTGCTTAAGCAGGCGGTCGGTCTCACCGAGCTGCTCCACGAGGAGGGCAAAGAAGTCAAGACGTACGTGATGGGCCGCAAGGCCCAGGCGTACTTCGACTTCCGCAACCTTTCTTACGAGCGCGTGTGGACCGGCAACACTGACGCGCCGGAGTTTGGAACTGCACGTGAGGTCCGCGCGGCATTGCTCGAAGCCTTCGCTGCAGACTACGAAGAGGGCGGCGTGGACGAGATCCATGTTGTTTACACCCGCTTCAAGTCCATGGTGACGCAGGAGCCGACGGTCATCCGTCTTCTTCCGCTTGAGGTTGTCGAAGAGCAGGCGGCGTCCGAGTCGGACCTCCTGCCGCTCTACGAATTCGAGCCGGAAGCGGAGCAGGTTCTTGATGCCCTGCTCCCGCGCTACATCGAGTCACGCATTTTCGCCGCCATGTTGCAGGCAGCAGCTTCCGAGCTCGCAGCCCGCCAGCGGGCGATGAAGTCCGCCGGTGACAATGCCACGGACCTCATCAAGAAGTACACGCGTCTGCGCAACACTGCCCGTCAGGCTGAAATTACGCAGGAGCTTTCCGAAATTGTTGCCGGTGCTGACGCCTTGAACGCGTCCTAGCCTGCACGGTCCGGTCCAGCTGTACCTGCACTAAAGAACAAACTTAAACCCCACGCCATCTACTGAGTGAAGTGAGAGAGATGACTGCCACTGCTACCGAACACGTAGCCGCAACGTCCGGTGCGACCGGCCGTATTGCACGTGTTATTGGCCCGGTTGTCGACGTCGAATTCCCGGCTGACGCAATCCCCTCGATTTACAACGCCCTCACCACGGAGATTACCCTCAACGGTGAGACCAAGACCATCACGTTCGAGGTTGCCCTGCACTTGGGCGACAACCTCATCCGCGCCATCGCCCTGCAGGCTACCGACGGACTCGTCCGCGGCACCAACGTAGTGGACACCGGTTCTCCGATCACCGTGCCCGTCGGCGACGGCGTCAAGGGCCACATCTTCAACGTCCTCGGCAAGCCGCTGGATGTTGACGAGTCCGAGATCCAGGCTGCGGACTACTGGCCGATCCACCGCAAGGCCCCGGCCTTCGCAACGCTCGAAGGCTCCACCGAGATGCTGGAAACCGGCATCAAGGTCATTGACCTTCTCACCCCGTACATCAAGGGTGGAAAGATCGGCCTCTTCGGCGGCGCCGGCGTGGGCAAGACGGTTCTGATCCAGGAAATGATCACCCGTGTGGCCCGTAACTTCGGTGGTACCTCGGTATTCGCCGGTGTTGGCGAGCGTACCCGTGAAGGTAACGACCTCTGGGTTGAAATGGAAGAGGCAGGCGTCCTCAAGGACACCGCCCTTGTATTCGGCCAGATGGATGAGCCGCCGGGAACGCGTCTGCGCGTTGCACTGTCCGCCCTGACCATGGCGGAGTACTTCCGCGATGTGCAGAACCAGGACGTGCTGCTCTTCATCGACAACATCTTCCGCTTCACCCAGGCAGGCTCCGAGGTTTCCACCCTTCTCGGCCGCATGCCGTCGGCCGTGGGCTACCAGCCCAACCTGGCTGACGAGATGGGTCTCCTCCAGGAGCGCATCACGTCCACCAAGGGCCACTCGATCACCTCGATGCAGGCCATCTACGTTCCCGCAGATGACTACACCGACCCGGCCCCGGCCACGACCTTCGCACACCTCGACGCAACCACGGAACTTTCCCGTGAAATTGCTTCCCGTGGTCTGTACCCGGCCGTTGACCCGCTGACGTCGACGTCCCGCATCCTGGACCCGCAGTACATCGGTCAGGACCACTACAACACGGCTGTCCGTGTGAAGCAGATCCTGCAGAAGAACAAGGAACTCCAGGACATCATCGCCATCCTTGGTGTTGACGAACTGTCGGAAGAGGACAAGATCGTCGTGTCGCGTGCACGCCGTATCCAGCAGTTCCTCTCCCAGAACACCTACACCGCCAAGCAGTTCACCGGCGTCGAGGGCTCCACCGTGACCATCAAGGACACAGTTGAAGGCTTCACCGCTATCTGCGACGGCGAACTTGACCACGTTGCAGAGCAGGCGTTCTTCAACGTCGGCGGCCTGGACGATGTTGAGCGCCAGTGGGCCAAGATCCAGGAACAGACCAAGTAATATGGCTGAGCTTGAGGTTGAGATTGTCGCAGCGGATCACTTCGTGTGGTCCGGAGCGGCCAAGATGGTCAAGGCCCGCACCAGCGATGGTGAGATCGGAATCCTGCCCGGCCACTCGCCCCTGCTGGCGATCCTGGCCGAAGGTGAACTGGCCATTGAGCCGGTTTCCGGGAACCGCATTGCCGTGGCTGTTGACGGCGGATTCTTCTCCGTCGACAACAACCGCGTGGTGATTGTTGCTGACAACGCCCAACTGGGTGACGCGGCTACTGCTGGGATCCGCTAGCACGACCTTGATGGACGCTCCGACTTTTACGTTCATCTCCTTGGCAATCGTTTTCGGATTGCTGATTTTCGCACTGTGCCTTTCGGGGGTGCGCCGCTTCAATCTGCGGCGCGCCCTTGGCACAGTGGACGCCTCCATTTGCGTTGCTGGAAACAGCTGGCAGATGGGGGTTTGTCGTTACCAGGACAACGACCTTGAATGGTTCCGCCTGCTGTCCCTGAGCGTGCGTCCCAAACATAAGTTCAAGCGCAGCTCCCTGGAGCTGCTGGGCCGCCGCAAGCCCACCGAGGCCGAAGCCGTAAAGGTGCAGCCCGACGTCGTGATTGTCGAGCTGCGGTACGAAGGCCAGGATCTGCGGCTGGCCATGAAATTCGATGCCTACACGGGACTGTCCTCCTGGCTGGAAGCCGGGCCGGTCATCGGCGTGGGTACCTGGCGCTAGCCACGTGGACTGGATCGCTGATATCCGGTTGACCGACGGACCGGTGTACTGGGCCGCCTGGGTTCTTGGTTCCACCGCCGCACTTTCCCTGGTCTGGCGTCCGCGCGCCCTTGGCCGCCGCTGGTTCCTCAGTGTTGCCGCCGCAGTTGCCGCCGCAGCCGTCGTGGTGCTCCTGGTCCATTGGGTCCTCATCTATTGGGCCTCAACCTTCCCCGAAGAACTGCCGTTCGACGTCCTGGCGTGGGTGTTTTCCGCCGTGGCCGCCCTCCTGCTGGTGTTGCTCCGGCTTCGCACGGCGTCGTGGCGTCGCCGTGCGCTGGATGTGCTTGCCCTCCTCGCCGTGGTGCTGCTGGCCGTGGTGCAGATCAACGCTTATTTCGGCCTCAACCGGACAGTTGCGGACTTGACGGGAACGGCGCTGAGCCGCGTCCCGGCCCTGGAACAGGAGCTGATGCGCCAGCCGAACAGCCCGGCAACGTCTCTGGACGGATGGAAACCGGCCAGTGAGCTCCCTGCCGATGGCGCTCTCCGCACCGCATCCATCCCAGGAACGTCCTCGGGCCTCCAGGCACGCGACTCATACATCTACCTGCCGCCGGCCTACTTTGCTTCGAATCGTCCCAGCCTTCCGGTCCTGGTTCTGGTGCCCGGCCAGCCCGGCGGCCCTGCCGACTGGTTGACCGGCGGGTCGCTCCCGGCACGCATGGACAGTTTCGCCGCCCGGCATGGGGGAGTGGCGCCTGTTGTTGTGGTGGTTGATCCCAACGGCAGCCAGTCGGCGAACAATCTCTGCATGGACAGCGCCATCGCCCAGGCAGACACTTACCTCGCTGTCGATGTGCCGGCATGGATCTCGGGAACGTTGGACGTGGACTCCGACCACCGGCAATGGGCCATCGGCGGTTTCAGTTTTGGTGCAACCTGCGCAGTCCAGATGGCCACCCGCCACCCGGAGCTGTACACGGGTGTTCTCGCCTTTTCCAGCGAGAACGAGCCTGCGCTGGCCAAGGAACGCCAGAAAACTGTTGATGCGGCCTTCCGCGGCGACACCGCTGCCTTTGATGCCCAGATACCGCTGACGCTGTTGAAGGAGCGCAAATATCCTGGCAGCGTGGCGTATTTCGCGGCCGGGGCCACAGATCCGGAGTTCGTGGCAAATCTGCGGACCCTTGAGGCGGCGGCCCGCGGGGCAGGTTTCACCGTGGGCTCGGACGTGGTGGCACACACCGGCCATTCGTGGGACGTGCTGACTCCCGGCATGGACAATGGGCTTGAGCTGCTGGCCGCACAATGGGGGTGGGCCAAATGAGGGAAGCTGGCGCATCCCGTGCGCCGGCCCTGCTCTGGTCAGCCGTTCTGCTTCCGGCTGTCCGAAGAATGTGGGGCTACCTGCGGTCGGTGCCACTGACCCTCAGTATCCTCGGTATTTTCCTGTTGGTCGGGGCGGCAACCGGCAGCTTCCTCAGCGGGCCGCCGGAGGACCTTCTATCTGTCGCAGGCGTCAGCGCCCCGGGTCTGAAGGCCGGCAACTGGTGGTCCCTGGTGACGTCACTGTTCTTTGCCACCAACCCGCTGGCCTATCTGGTGGCGTCCCTGATGATCCTATTGCTGCTGGGCCTGGCCGAGAGGCATCTTGGGCCGCTTCAGGCCGCAGCGTTTTTCCTCGGTGGCCAGTTTGCTGCCGTTACAGTCTTTCTGCTCCTGACCCAGGTGGCGAGGTATGCGGGAGACGGCTGGCTGGGACTGATGGCGGACTACAGCCTGATCGGACCCTACGCCGCCGTCCTGGCGGCTTCGCTGGCAGCGAGCGGCAGGATTCCGGTCCTGTGGCGGCGCCGGTTGCGGACGGGGCTGCTCTCGGTGTCGCTGCTGCTGGTCCTGTATGTGGGGCATGCCGAGACCGTCATCGGCCTGGTTGGTGCAGCGGTAGGACTCGCGGCCAGCTGGTGGAACCAGGGCGACCACGGCCAGCTTCACCCGCCCCGTTCGAGTGGCAGGGAAACCAGGAACCTGCTCGCCCTGACGGTTGCCGTGTTCGCCGTGGGGCCTATCCTTACCGCCGTTGCCCGGACGCCCACCGGCCCGCTGGCGTTGCTCCGGGACGTGGTGCTGAATCCCATGCCCACACTGGGCCAGCTTGAAGCAAACTGCGGAGCAACAGTGGAGGCATCCTGCCTGGAGGTGGGGCGGACGGGCTTCGCGGGACCCTTTGGCCTCGCCCTGGCAGTAGTGCCGGTGGTTCTGCTCCTCATCTGTGCTGACGGAATGCGCCGCGGCCGCCGCATGGCACTGCGCATCACGTTGGCCCTTCAGTTGGCGGTCACGGCGATGGCCGCCGTCTACCTGGCCCTGTTCGCGCTGATCCCGCACTATCCCGCGCGGCCGCATACGGCCGCCATGGGTTCGGGTTTTGCCCACATCCTGCCTTTGGTGATCGTCCCGCTGCTGCTGGCGGTCCTGCTCTGGGTTAACCGCCGCCAGTTCCGCGTCGAGACGATTCCTGCCGCCCGTCGTCGGCTCATGGCGGTAGTGGGTGGCGTCTGGCTCCTCCTGGCCGGGAGCTACGCCCTGGCCTGGTTTGCCGCGGGGGGAATGACGCGCGACGGCGGCCTGCTGGGCTTGCTGGCTGAACTGTCCAGGCAGTATCTGCCGGTTCCGTTGCCGAATCTCTACCACCGGGTCTTTGCCGAACGGGACGGCCTCGAGTCCCTGATTTTTGGTTATTCCGGACCGGTCTTCTGGCTCGTTGCGTTGGCCGGCGTCTGGTCCGTGCTCCTGGGCCGGCATCATGGCAGCGATTCGGGCCACGACGACAGGGCCGCGGCCCGG
Organism: Pseudarthrobacter sp. NIBRBAC000502772; assembly: GCF_006517235.1. Classification (NCBI taxonomy): domain Bacteria; kingdom Bacillati; phylum Actinomycetota; class Actinomycetes; order Micrococcales; family Micrococcaceae; genus Pseudarthrobacter; species Pseudarthrobacter sp. NIBRBAC000502772. The sequence goes on along the minus strand of NZ_CP041188.1, from coordinate 3,498,957 downwards.
AAGCTGTTGCGTGAGGGCGGCGATTCACTGTCGTGGATGGCCCTCTGGGAGCCCAACCGGTACTGGTTCAGCCCGGATGCACGCGGCGCGGTCGCCTACCAGCTGCACGGCAGTGTTGCCCTGACGCTGGCCGGCCCCTTCGGTGCGGCCGACTCCCGTCAGCGGACTGCCGAAGGGTTTCTTTCCTACTGCGGCAACCGCGCGCTCATCCCGGCCTTCTACTCGTGCGATGACACGCTGTGGCCCCTGCTGCAGGACCGGGGCTTCCAGCGCGTGTCGGTGGCGCAGGAGACCAGGCTGTCCGTCCGGCAACTTGAATTCACGGGCAAGGAATGGCAGAACGTCAGGACTGCCCGCAACCGCGCCGCCAAGATGGGCGTCAAAGCCGTCTGGGGTACATACCACGGGCTTCCGTCCGCCCTGCGTGCCCGGCTCAGCGAAGTGTCGGAGGAATGGGCGGCAGGAAAATCGGTTCCGGAAATGGGATTCACGCTGGGCGGCATGGATGAGCTGATGGACGAAGAAGTGCTGTGCTGCCTGGCCGTGGATGGCGACGGCCACGTGCACGGGGTCACCAGTTGGTTGCCCGTTTACGACGGCGGGACGCTGGTCAGCCGCACACTGGACGTTATGCGCCGGGGTGCTGACGGATTCCCCGGGGTGATGGAGTTCCTCATTGCTTCGGCGGTCTTGGAGTTGCGCGAATCCGTGGAGGTGATCTCGCTCTCCGGGTCCCCGCTCGCCAGCCGGCCCGGCGACGAAACGCCGGGGAAGCCGGTGCCGGCAGAGAACCTCGTCCGCATCCTCGATGTGGTGGGCCACGCGCTCGAACCGGTCTACGGATTCCGGTCCCTGGCGGCTTTTAAATCACGCTTCAAACCCGAGTACCGAACCCTTTACCTGTATTACCAGGATCCGCTGCAGTTGCCGGCGATCGGACGGGCGCTCACCCGGGCCTATTTGCCCGGCCTTTCGCTGCGGCAGGGGGCACGGCTGGTCCGGGGCCTGGTGGGCCAGGGAAGCTGATCCTCACAGCGGCGCGAACGATTTGCGACTGGAAGTCACGGATGACGATGACATCGCGGACAAAGAAAAGATCCCCGGCACGGATGCCGGGGATCTTTTCTTCGCTGGAGGCCACGCAGATGGCGGCCGCCGGGCGGGGGACTAGACCAGCGTTACGCCGGTAGCCTGGGGGCCCTTGGCACCCTGACCGATTTCGAACTGAACGCGCTGGTTCTCGTCGAGGGTCTTGAAGCCACCGGTCTGGATTTCCGAGTAGTGAACGAAGACATCGCCATCGGAGTCATCCGGGGTGATGAAGCCGAAGCCCTTTTCAGCGTTGAACCACTTGACGGTTCCCTGTGCCATTTATTTCTCCTCATTATGGAACTTGTCTAAGTTCGGCACACCTCGTGCCGGACTCGGTCACTCCGCGAGAAGAATCCTTCAATGCCGTTCCTGGGAACCTGCGCTGCAGGAGCTTCGCGCTCGCAACATGTCTTGCGAGCATGAAAAACACCTACACAAAGACTGGTCTAAGAATTTCACGCCGATTCCGTCAGGTCAACGGTCTGAACGGCCAATACGGCAAATTTTGCGTATAAGAAGGATGAATCCCCTTGTCAGGGGGCCGAAGGCGTCACCGGTGCAGATATCCGGCGCCAGAAAAGCGGAACTCGGCGTCATAAAAAGCGGATAGCGGGCCTCAGAAAAGCCGGGAGTCGCTGTCGTCCACGCCGCGCATGGCGTCGTAGTCCAGCGTGATGCAGTCGATGCCGCGGTCGTTGGCCAGCACCTTGGCCTGCGGCTTGATCTGCTGGGCAGCGAAGATGCCACGGACCGGGGCCAGCAGCGGATCGCGGTTCAGGAGTTCAAGGTAGCGCGTGAGCTGCTCCACGCCGTCAATGTCGCCCCGCCGCTTCAGCTCGATGGCCACGGTGGCCCCGCTGGCGTCACGGGCCAGGATGTCCACCGGGCCGATGGCGGTGAAGTACTCGCGGCGAATGAGCGAAAAGCCTGAACCCAGAGTCTCGATCTGATCGGCAAGCAGGCGCTGGAGGTCTGCTTCGACGCCGTCCTTGATGAGACCGGGGTCCACTCCAAGGTCGTGGGCGGACTCGTGCAGCTGCTCGTGGATGTTGATGATCAGGCGGTCATCGGTCTTGGCGGACTGGACGGTCCACTGTTCCGTGACGCCAAGCTCCAGGTCAATGTCCTCCGGCGAGGACACCCGCAGGGTGGCGGGCGGGCTCATCCAGTTCAGCGGCTTGTAGGAGCCGCCGTCGGAATGAACCAGCACCGAGCCGTCGGCCTTGACCACCAGGAGCCTGGTGGCAAGGGGAAGATGGGCTTTGAGCCGGCCAACATAATCAACTGAACATCGGGCTATGACAAGTCGCACGCCGTACACACTACCGGGGCTGGGGCAGAATGGAGGCATGCCGCGTTCCAACCGTCCCCGCCGCCCTGCCTCCGGAAAGCCGGGCATAGCTGGCGGAAAGCCGGTAGGCAAGAAGGGCAACGGCGATGTTCCGGAGTTGGATTTGGAGCGGGCGCGGGCTGGAATCGCCCGCCGGGAAAGCGCGCCCGACGGCGAGTGGACGGTCAGGACCATGACCGCCAGGAACGCGGAAAAGACCTACATTTGCCCCGGCTGTTCCACCGCCGTGGTCCCCGGCATCGCCCACCTGGTGGTCTGGAAGGACGATCACATATTTGGTGCGGCCGCAGGCCTGGCTGAGCGCCGCCACTGGCACACCAACTGCTGGCTGTCCCGGACGTACCGTTACCGCTGACTCGGAATAGCTCCGGCGAACGGCTCCGCCCCGGAGAAGCCGCGTTAAGAGCCAGCGCACTGCGCCTGCGGACGCCGGGAGTCGCTAAGCTGGCAGGCATGACTTTTGATCCCGCGTCGTACGAATTCAGCCAGCCAACAGGGCCCGCACCCATCCGCGCGTCAACGGTGCTGCCGGCCCGGCGCGAGAACATCGAGCTCCGCACGGAGGATGGCCACACGCTGGTGGGGGAACTGGCGCTGCCCGAGTCCGGCCAGGTCACAGCGACGTTGATCACCCTGCATCCGCTTCCGACGCACGGCGGTTTTATGGACTCGCACGTGTACCGCAAGGCGTCCTACCGGCTTCCGGCCCTGGCCGGCGTGGCTGTGCTTCGTTTTAACACGCGCGGGACGGAGTCGCCGCGGGGAACCAGCGCCGGTTCCTTCGAAGAGGGGATCGGCGAGCGGCAGGACGTTGAGGCGGCGGTACGTTTCGCCGTCGAACGCCAACTGCCCAACCGCTGGCTGGTGGGCTGGTCCTTCGGCACCGAACTGGCGCTGATGTACGGTGCCGTTGAGCCGGTGGCGAGCCAGATTGAAGGTGCCGTCCTGCTGTCGCCTCCGCTGCACCGCGCCACGGACGCCCACCTGCGTCTCTGGGCGGACTCCGCCAAGCCGCTCACCGTCCTCGTTCCGGAGCATGACGACTACCTCCAGCCCGCCGCCGCCGCTGAACGTTTCAGCTTGGTGCCGCAGGCCCGGGTGGTGGGTGTCGACGGCGCCAAGCACCTTTGGGTGGGGGAGAAATACGCTTCCCGCGTGCTCAACGAAATTGTGGATGAGGTGACGGAGGCAGGCTCCGGACCCGAAGGCCTGCCGCAGGTGTGGAACGGCCCGGTGGCCACTGCGGCCGCCTAGCGGCTGCCGCTACTAGTGCCTGTCCGCTGGCGGCTGTCCGCTAGTGCTTGTCCTGGCGGACGATGTAGATCTCCTTGACCAGCAACAGGATGGCGGCCGCCGTCGGGATGGCGATCAGCGCCCCCAGAACTCCCAGCAGGCTGCCGCCGGCAATCACGGAGATCACGGCGACGGCGCCCGGCACGGCCACGGCTTTCTGCATGATGCGCGGCGAGATGAAGTAGGCCTCGAACTGGAGGTAGGCGAAGTAGCAGATGCCGTAGACGGCGGCAGTCTGCCACCCGACCGTCAAGGCGATCAGCAGGACCACAACGCCGGCGATCATGCCGCCCACCAGGGGGATGAATGCCAGCAGTGCCACCACGAAGGCCAGCAAGAGGGCGAACGGGACACCCACAATGGACATCACGATGAACGCGAACGTGGCATTGAGCAATGCCACGCAGGCCTGCCCGATCACGTAGTTGCCGACGGACCGGGTGATCTCCTCGGAGAGGGCTTCAACCCGGGCCCGGCGGGACCGCGGCGCCAGCCGGTAGCCCCACTTCTTCATGGCCGGGAGGGCTGCCAGGAAGTAGAGGCTCAGTACCAGGACGATCAATGTGCCGAAGAGACCGTTGGCCAGGGTGGAACCGAAGCCAACCACGCCACCGAAGATCCCGCCCATCGCCTCGGGGTTGTTGACGAACTTGTCGAGTTCCTCGTTGATGCGGTCGCGCACACCAAACTGGTCATCCACGTTGCGGAAGAACTCCGAGTCGATGAAGTCCCGTACCCATGTGGGTGCCTGCACCACAATTTGGGTGACCTGTTCCACGATGGTGGGGATGAGGGTAGCGAAGAACCCTCCCACAGCCACCACCAGGACCAGGACGGCCACGAGAATGCCGACCGGGCGGGGAATCCGGCGGTTCTCCAGCCAGCCGACCACGGGTTCCAGGCCAAGGGCTATAAACAGGGCAGCCACAATCCACAGCAGCAGCTGTGTGGTGTTGGAGCCGATCCAGTAGACCAGCAGGGCAAGGCCCACTCCAACAGTGCCCATGAAGCCCATATAAAGGGGATGTTGCATCGACATCCGGGGACCCGGGCGGCCAAACTGCGCGGCTTTCCCGCCAGTCTCGCCGTCTTCGGTGGCGGCAGGAACTTCGGTGTGGTTGTATTCCGGCGGGATCTCAAACCGGAGCCTGGGCTGGGCGCCCGGCAGCGGCTGGCGCAGGCGCCGAACAAGCTGGCCAAGGGCCGCAGCTGCGGAGCCCCGTCGCTTCGCCGTCGCAGGCGTGTCCGGCGAGGATTCCACAGCGCCAGCGGCCGGTTGATTTTCGTGTCCCGTGGAGGACTCTTCCGTCTTGTCAGTCACTGGATTCTGGGGCCTGTTCCGTGCGTGGCGCCGCATTTGCGGGCCGGTGTGATGATCATCGCAAACACTATCAGCAGCCTTGCCAACAGGAGCGAGGGCCCCCGCCGGGCCTCCCGGGCACCGCCGATTCCGGACCCCGCTGGCGGCCAAACGGGGGTTCTGGTAACAAAACGGTTACTATTGAAAGTAAACCCCCGCGAATGATAGGTGTTTCCTTTGCGCTTCAAGACTGCAGTTGCACTCGTGCTGCTCGGCCTCCTGACACTTCTGGCCGGTATTGGCCAGAAGACAATCTGGGCTCCCTCCGAGACCTTTACGGCTTCCGCCCCGGCAGATGCCGCGGAGGCCCCACTAACTGTCATCGACCAGAACCTGCGCACCGCGCAGGGCGGAACGGTGAAGATCAAGATCGAAGGCGACGGCAACTTCATGCTCGCGGCCGGCCGTCCTGATGACGTGGACGCCTGGGTGGGCCCGACGGCCCACAACACCATCACCGGGGTTTCCGAGGACAACAAATCCCTGCAGGTTGAGCACGCCGACGGCGACGCCACGGCGCCGAATCCGTCCGGATCCGACCTCTGGGTTTCCACTGAGAACGCCAGCGGTGAGCTGGAGTACTCGTGGACGCCGCCCGCTGACGGCGAATGGTCACTGCTGCTGGCGTCCGATGGCACCAAGCCCGCCCCGTCGTCGATCTCCATGACGTTCCCGAATGACACCTCCACGCCGTGGGCCATACCGCTCATGGTGATAGGCGGCCTGCTGATCTTCGCCGGCATTGCCCTGGTTGTCCTGTCCGCACGCAAGCGGGACGGCGAAGGCAACGGCACGGGAAGCCTGTTCGCCCGGCGCGCCCGGGCCAAGGCCGAGGCAAGGTCCGCCTCACGGCTCGGCATGGTGTCCGGCGGCATGGTCACCGCCGCAGTGACCGCCCTCGTTGTGGCCGGAACTGGTGTTGCTGCGAACGCTGCCACCACGCCCGCGCCGGCTCCCGGATCGGCATCGCCGGAGGCCGCCCAGGCGGCCGCGCCGGTCCTCCTGGACGCCCAGTTCCGCAGGATCCTGGAGCAGGTCTCCAGCACCGCCGACGCCGGTGACGCCGCAAAGGACGCGGCCAAGCTCGCAGAGCGCGTAGCCGGAACGGAGCTTGAGGTCCGTACGCAGAACTACAAGATCCGTTCCCAGGTGGGCACTTATGAAGCCCGGATGCCCGTCCGTTCCACCAAGCTCCTCACCACGGTGGTCACCACCGACCGCAGCTGGCCGCGTTCAGTCCTCGCCGTTACGCAGGGTGACGGCAACGTCGTCCCGCAGCTGCTCACCCTGGTCCAGCCCTCCCCGCGGGAGAACTACAAGCTGACCGAGACCACCCCGCTGCAGCCGGGAACCACGTTCCCCGCCATCGGCCGGAACGGCACCGACACGCTGGCCGCCAACGACAAATCCGGCCTGCTGTACAGCGGCGAAGAAGCCCTGGCCGGGCTGGCCGACCGCCTGACGAATTCGGAGTCGAGCTTCAAGGACAAGCTGGTGGAAGGCGCATCCTCGCCGTACATCGCCGATACGCTCTCCTACCAGGCCGAGGTAGTCAAGTCCGGCGAAAACGGCAACTTCACCTTCACCCACAAGGTAGTACCGGAAAGCACTGTGGTGTTCCGGACGGCCGACGGCGGGGCGCTGGTGCTGGGCCGGATCAACTTCGGCTTTGATGGCACGCCCAAGGCCTCCGGTGACAAGCTCACCATCGGCGACGACGCAGCCGCGCTCGCCGGCGGCAAGGAAACCACCACCGGCATGGTCCTGGACTTTGCTGAATCAATGGCGGTCTACGTTCCGCCGGCAGGTTCTACGGATCCCATCAAGCTGGTGGCCGCAACGCGCGGGCTGGTAGGCGCAAGCTTCAAATAGGCCCGCAGGGTCCAGTCCCAGATGCAGTACCCCCGGCAGCGGCCGGAGTGGCTAGAGTGGAAAGCATGAGTTCGCCAGCTTCCCGCCCAGTCCCTCCAGCCGCTGCCAGCCTGCTTAACCTGCGTGGCGCCGTCGACCTTTCATCCCTGAAACAGCGCCAGGCGCCGCCTGCGGCTCCCGGCATTCCCCCTGTTTCCGGGGATGCGGGTGCCAGCGCAGAAGCCGGTGCGGTAACGCCCGACGACGGCGCGGCACCGCTGCGGGTCACTGTCACCGAAGGCAATTTCCAGGAACTCGTGGAGCTTTCCGCCCAGGTTCCGGTGGTCTTCGCGCTGTGGGCCGCGTACTCGCCGGAATCCGCCGCGATGCTCGACTCGCTGGAGCGTGTCATCAACAGCTACGGCGGCCGCCTGGTCTTGGGGGCGGCGGACATCGAAGCCTTCCCGCAGCTGGCACAGGCCTTCCAGGTCCAGGCCGTACCCACGGCCGTTGCCGTCCTCAAAGGCCAGCCCGTACCGCTCTTCCAAGGCGGCGCCGACGAATCCCAGATCCGGCCCCTCTTGGATGAGCTGCTGAAAGTCGCGGCCGCCAATGGGGTTACGGGCAGCCTCGGCGGGGGCAGTGCGCCCATGGAGACTGAACCAGCACCTCTTCCGCCGCTGCACCAGGCCGCGTTCGACGCCATTGAGGCGGGCGACTTTGAGGCCGCGGCCGTGGCCTACCGGCAGGCCCTGCTGGAAATGCCCGCCGACGCCGAGGCCAAGGCCGGCCTGGCCCAGGTGGAGCTGATGGCCCGGCTCCATCCGCTCTCCGCCGAGGACTCGGAAGCCTTGCGTACCCTCGCCGCCAACGAACCTGACAATCTGGCCGCCCAGCTGGGCGTGGCGGACCTGGACGTGTCCGGTGGCCACGTGGAGGACGCGCTGAACCGCGTGGTCAGCTTCATCGGCCGGAACTTCGGCCCGGAACGGGAGACCGCCCGCGTACGCCTCCTGGAGCTCTTTGACGTGGTGGGCACGTCCGACCCCCGTGTTGCCAAGGCACGCCAAGGACTCGCCAGGGTCCTGTTCTAGTGCCGGCCCTGTTCCAGCCGCTCAAGCTCCGCTCCCTGGAGCTCACGCACCGCGGCTGGGTATCACCCATGTGCCAGTACAGTTGCGGTCCCGACGGCGCCCCGGGGGTTCCGAACGACTGGCATCTGATGCACCTGGGCTCCTTCGCCGCGGGCGGCGCGGCGTTGATCCTCACCGAGGCGGCTGCCGTGAACGCGGCCGGCAGGATCAGCCCCCGCGACGCCGGGCTGTACAACGACGAACAGGCAGAGGCCTGGCAGCGGATCACGTCCTTTGTGCACCGGCACGGTGCCGCGGAAGCGAAGATCGGCGCCCAGCTTGCCCACGCCGGCCGGAAAGCGTCCACCTACTGGCCGTTCGCCGGGCAGCGGGGGAGCGTCCCGGAGTCCGACGGCGGCTGGCCCACGGTGGGGCCGTCACTGCTTGCCTTCGACGGTCTTGCCGAACCCGCCGCGATGACCGGGGCGCAGATCCAGGACGTCATTTCCGATTTCGCGGCCGCCGCAACGCGTGCCGTGGACGCCGGCTTCGACACCGTGGAGATCCATGGCGCGCACGGCTACCTCCTGCACCAGTTCCAAAGCCCGCTGATCAATACCCGGACCGATTCCTGGGGCGGGGATGAGGCCGGACGGAACCGGCTGATGCTCGCCGTCGTTGATGCCGTCCGCAACGTCATCCCCGAATCCATGCCCCTGCTGCTGCGGATTTCAGCCACCGACTGGGCGCCGGGAGGCGTCGATGTCCAGGCTTCGGTCCGGCTGGCCGCCCAGGCGGCGGAGCACGGAGTGGACCTCATCGACGTCTCCAGCGGCGGGGCCGTGGCCCATCAGGACATCAGGCCGGGTCCGGGCTACCAGACGGAGTTCTCCGCACGCATCCGCCGGGAAGCCGGTGTCCACACAGGCACCGTGGGCCTGCTGACTTCCGCAGGCCAGGCCGAGCATGCCGTGGCCACCGGGCAGGCCGACGGCGTGTTTATTGCCCGGGCCGCGCTCCGGGATCCGCACTGGTGGCTCCGGGCGGCATTTGAATTGGGGCACGACCTCCCCTGGGCACCGCAGTACGAACGGGCCATGCCGCGGCATTCGTTCTAGGGTTCCCTACGCCTTTGGCACTACTCCCGCGGGAGGACCCCCTCGGCAGGGCCCTGGGTCTAGGCTGGCATCATGACTGCTGCGCATCCTGATCCCCACCCCGATCCGGTGGTGCACGCCGGGCCCGTTCCTGCCCTCTCCATCCGCGGCCTCGCCAAGCGTTTCGGCGGAAAAATCGCCGTGGACGGCATCAGCCTCGACGTCCCGGCAGGTTCATTCTTTGGCATCGTGGGCCCCAACGGCGCCGGCAAGACCACCACGCTGTCCATGGCCACCGGCCTGCTGCGGCCCGACTTCGGCACAGCCGTTGTCCATGGGGTGGACGTCTGGGCCCGGCCGCTGGAGGCCAAGAAGCTGATGGGCATCCTCCCTGACGGTGTCCGCCTCTTTGACCGCCTGACCGGCGAACAGCTGGTCACGTACGCGGGGCTGTTGCGTGGCATGGACAAAGACGTGGTGGCCTCCCGCGTGGGGGAGCTGTTGTCTGCCCTGGACCTCTACGAGGACGCCGGGACCCTCGTGGTGGACTATTCGGCCGGCATGACAAAAAAGATCGCCCTCGCCTCCGCCCTGATCCACGCCCCGCGGCTGCTGGTGCTCGATGAACCCTTCGAGTCCGTGGATCCCGTCTCGGCGGCCAACATCCGGTCCATCCTGGACAGTTATGTAGCCTCCGGCGGGACGGTGATCGTCTCGAGCCACGTTATGGACCTGGTCCAGCGCATGTGTGACCACGTCGCCGTGGTGGCGGCCGGCAGGCTCCTCGCCACCGGGACCGTGGACGAAGTCCGGGCGGGCGCAACGCTGGAACAAAGGTTTGTCCAGCTGGTCGGCGGGCGCAACCACACGGAAGGCCTGGAATGGTTGCGCACCTCCTAAGGCTCAAACTGACCCTGCTGCGGAACGGCCTTCGCCGCAGCCCCTGGCAGCTCGTCGGCCTGGCGTTCGGCGGGCTGTACGCGCTTGGCGTCGTGGGGGCACTGGTCGTGGCCCTGGTCCTCTTGCGCCGCGCGGACCCTGAACTGGCGCAGACGGCGGTGGTGCTCGGCGGTTCTGCGGCCCTCCTGGGCTGGGGCATCGTCCCCGTGGCAGCATCCGCTGTGGACCTGACATTGGACCCTGCGCGTTTCACCACCTCCGCCATTCCCATGCGGCAGCTCCTGACGGGGCTGGCCCTTGGCGGGCTGATCGGCATTCCCGGCATCGCTACGGCGCTCGTGGCGCTCGCCACCGTGTGGACCTGGGCCCGTGGCCCCCTTCCGGCCATTGCGGCCCTGGTGGGTGCCGCCGTGGGAGTCCTGAGCTGCATCGTGCTCTCCCGGGTGGTGACCACGGCAACCGCGAGCCTGGCGTCGTCGCGCCGGTTCAAGGATGTCAGCGCCATCGCATTTATGGTCCCGCTGGTCCTGATGGGCCCGATCGTCGCCGGTGTGGGCCGGGGTGTTTCCGCCTCGACGGGTTTCCTGCCGGAGTTGGCCGGCACCTTGTCGTGGACACCGCTTGGTGCCGCGTGGTCCCTCGGTGGTGATGTTGCGGCTGGCCGCCCGGGAGCGGCCGCACTGAAGCTCGTGATCGCCGCTGCATCCCTCGCAGTCCTGTCCTGGTGCTGGAAACTGCTCCTTGAACGGGCCCTGGTCAACCCGCCCTACGCCGGCAGCGGCAGCCGCAAGGGTGGCAAACTGGGGCTGTTCGATCTTCTGCCGGCCACACCGGCCGGGGCAGTAACAGCGCGCGCGCTGACCTACTGGCTGCGCGATCCCCGCTATTCCGGATCCCTGGTGGTGGTCCCGCTGCTCCCCATCCTGCTGGTGTTCCAGGGCAGCCAGTCCGGTGACTACGGAGTACTGGCGGTGGCTGCACCGCTGGCTGCCTTCCTTCTTGCCTGGTCCATCTCAGCGGACGTCTCCTATGACAACACGGCATTCGCACTGCATGTGGCCACGGGCGTCCGCGGTGTGGACGACCGGCTGGGCAGGGCGTTGGCCTGCCTGGCTTTTGCCCTGCCCGTGGTGCTGATCTTTGCAGTGGGCCAGTACTTCTTTACCGGCAGCTGGTCAGAACTGCCCGGCCAGCTGGGCTTGAGCCTGGGCATCCTTTTCACCGGGCTTGGCTTGTCGTCCGTGGTGTCGGCACGCTACACGGTGGCCGTCCCGTTGCCCGGGGACAGCCCGTTCAAGAAGCCCCCGGGCAACGTAGGGCAGACCCTGGTGGTGCAGTTTGCCGGCATGGGCGTCCTGAGCCTGCTGGTCCTGCCCGAAGTGGGCCTGCTCATCGCGCAGCTGGTCACGGGGAATGCCATGTTCGGGTGGGCCAACCTGGCCGTCGGCCTGATGCTGGGACTGGCGCTGTTTGGTGCGGGCATTCGGCTGGGTGGAAAGTGGCTTGATGCCCGCGGACCCGAACTGCTGGCCCAACTGACCGTCAACCGCTGACTCCGTAAAGGACCAGACGTAATGCACCAGAAAGGCGGCCGGACATGGAAGTTGTGATCCTCCAGGGCAGCAAGCTGATCGGACAGCTCGTCGCCGATGCCATCGAGGCCCTGCTCCGGCGCAAGCCCACCGCTGTACTGGGCCTTGCCACCGGGTCATCGCCGCTGCCGGTGTACGACGAGCTGGCAGCGCGCCACCAGCGTGACGGGCTGGACTTCAGCAAGGCCCATGCCTTTGCCCTGGATGAATACGTGGGGCTGGACCATGGTCATCCGGAGTCCTACCGGGAAGTCATCCGGCGGGAATTCACCAGCCGGGTCAACATCGCCGAAGGCAACGTCCATACGCCTGACGGGGCGGCCGCGGACCTGCCTGCGGCCTGTTCCGCCTACGAGGAGGCCATGCGGGTAGCGGGCGGCGTGGACCTGCAGCTCCTGGGCGTGGGTACGGATGGCCACATCGGCTTCAACGAACCCGGTTCCTCGCTCGCATCCCGGACGCGCATCAAAACGCTGATCGAGCAGACGCGCCGGGACAACGCCAGATTCTTTGGCAGCCTGGCAGAGGTGCCGCACCATGTGGTGACCCAGGGGCTGGGCACTATCCTCGAGGCCCGGCACGTTGTCCTCATCGCTACCGGGGCACAGAAGGCACCGGCCGTCCGCGACTTCGTGGAAGGGCCCGTCGCCGCCATCTGCCCGGCCTCGGTCCTCCAGTTCCACCCGCACGCCACCATCCTGGTGGATGAGGCCGCGGCATCGTCGCTGAAGCTCGCCGACTTCTACCGGCACACGTACGATCACAAGCCTGCCTGGCAGGCGCTGTAATTCCGGCCACACACCACGCGGGTGCGTAGCGGCGTTGCGCGGAACGGCCGACGGCGGCGGGTGCGGTGTGTGCAAAACGGTCCTCCCGCCGTCGAACGTCCTCCGTCCCGGGACGCTAAGATGGATGCCATGACTAGCATGACGGACCCTCTCGAAAACGACCCGATGCGTGAGCTTTCCGGGGCTGGAACGTCCACGGCAACCATCGAGCGCGAAGAGCTGCGCCAGGAAGTGGAGCCCGGTGACCGGGAACGCTTCTCGCACTACGTGCGCAAGGAAAAAATCATGGAATCCGCGCTGACGGGTGATCCTGTCATTGCCCTCTGCGGCAAAGTGTGGACGCCGGGCCGGGATCCGCAGAAGTTCCCGGTGTGCCCCATGTGCAAAGAGGTTTATGACGGCCTCCGCCCGGGCAACGACGGCGGCAAGGGTCCCGGAGGGGACTCGGGCAACAACAAGTAGTGACGGAGACGCTCTTTGGCGGCCCCACCCTGCCACCGGCTTATCCGGAACGCGCAGCCTGGGGAACCGCCCAAAAACTCCGTGCCTGGCAGCAGCAAGCACTTGACCTCTACTTCAGGACCGATCCCCGCGACTTCCTGGCCGTAGCAACTCCCGGCGCCGGCAAGACCACCTTCGCGTTGCGCGTGGCCTCCATGCTCATCGAATCAGGGGCGGTCAACCGCGTCACCATCGTGGCACCCACGGACCACCTGAAACGGCAGTGGGCGGACGCCGCTGCCAAGGTGGGCATCGCCATCGACCCCAACTTCAAGAACTCCGACGGCCAGCACGGCCGCGGTTTCGTTGGCGTCGCTGTCACCTACGCGCAGGTGGCCAGCAAACCCATGCTGCACCGCGCCAAAACCGAGGCAGCCCGCACCCTGGTGATCCTTGACGAGATCCACCACGGCGGCGAAGCCCTGTCCTGGGGCGACGGCCTCCGCGAAGCGTTTGACCCTGCGGCACGGCGGCTCTCCCTGACCGGTACGCCGTTCCGCTCCGACACCTCGCCCATCCCGTTCGTTGAATACGCGCAGGACAAGGACGGCATCCGGCGCTCGAAAGCGGACTACACCTACGGCTACGGCAATGCCCTGCGTGACCACGTGGTGCGCCCGGTCATGTTCATGGCCTACTCAGGCCAGATGCGGTGGCGCACCAGCGCCGGCGAGGAAATGGCGGCCTCCCTGGGCGAGTCCGCGGTCACCAAGGACATCACGTCGCAGGCGTGGCGGACGGCGCTGAACCCGGCCGGGGAATGGATTCCCGCTGTCCTGGCGGGGGCGGACAAACGCCTCAGCGAAGTGCGCCGCACGGTTCCGGACGCCGGCGGGCTGGTCATCGCCACGGACCACGAGGATGCCAGGGCCTATGCCGGGCAGCTAAAAAGGATCACCGGCGAATCGCCCACGGTGATCCTTTCCGACGACGCCAAGGCCTCCAGCAAGATCGAGGAATTCACCGTGAGCGAGAAACGGTGGATGGTGGCCGTCCGCATGGTGTCAGAAGGCGTGGACGTGCCCCGGCTCTCCGTCGGCGTCTATGCGACGTCCACCTCGACGCCGCTGTTCTTCGCCCAGGCTGTGGGCCGCTTTGTGCGCGCCCGGAAACGCGGCGAAACGGCCTCGGTCTTCCTGCCGTCCGTGCCGATGCTGATGGCCCTGGCCAACTCGATGGAGGCCGAACGCGACCACGCGCTGGACCGCCCCGAGAAAGAGGACAGCGACGGCCTGTTCAATCCCGAGGACTCGCTGATGGAAGAGGCCAACCGGGAGGACAAGGCGTCCGACAGCCTCACCAAGGGCAAGTTCGAGGCCCTCGACTCACAGGCGTCCTTCGACCGCGTATTGTTCGACGGCGGCGAGTTCGGCACCGGGGGAGAAGTGGGCTCGGAGGACGAACTGGACTTCCTGGGCATCCCCGGACTGCTGGATGCCGAGCAGGTGGGGACGCTGCTGCGGCAGCGCCAGCACGAACAGCTCAACCGCAAGAACCGGCGCGCACCGGCAGCCGAGCCGGCCGCCGCGGCGCCGGCCATACCGGACCACCGGATGCTGATGGACCTGCGCAACGAACTGGCCAAGAACGTGGCGGCCTGGTCGGCGCGGACCGGAACCCCGCACGGCGTGGTGCACACGAAGCTGCGGACCGTCTGCGGCGGCCCTCCAGTGGCGCAGGCGAACGAGGAACAGCTTCAGTCCAGGCTGCGCAAGCTCCAGGACTGGTTCATCGGCCGGAAGTAAGGCTCAGGCGACTTCGACGCCGCCCAGCTCCATTTCGGCCACAGCGTCCTCCAGGTCCTCGGCGATGCCGGCGGTGAGTGAGCGGATGACCGTGACGGAGTAGCCTGCCTGGACCGCGTCCAGCGAGGTGGCCATCACGCAGTAGTCCGTGGCGATCCCCACCACTACAACGTCCTCCACGTCGTGGCTTTGCAGCCAGTCGTCCAGTCCGATGGCGTTGTCCGCGGGTGCGTAGGCTTCTGCGTCAGCGGGCATGGCGCCCGGCTGGCGTTCCCCGGTGGGGACGGCATCCTCAGGTGCCAGCAGGCCCTCAAAGCCGGAGTACGCCGCGGCGAACTGTCCCTTCTGGAAGTAGGCCTGGATGTATTCGCTGTCCAGGTCCGGATGGAGTTCTGCGCCGCGAGTGCCGGCCACGCAGTGCCGCGGCCAGCTGTCCTTGTGATCGGGAGTGTCGGAAAAATGCGCGCCGGGATCGATGTGCCAGTCCTGGGTGGCAACGATGTGGTCAAACTCGAGGTGGTGGGCATCAACGTATTCGCTGATGGCTGCTGCTACGTCCGCCCCGCCGGCCACGGCAAGGGAGCCGCCCTCGCAGAAGTCGTTCTGGACGTCAACGATGATCAGGGCGCGGGACATCAGTTCTCCTCGTAGATGGTGGGGATGGCAGGCTCGCCGCGCTGCAGGCGGTTGACGACGCCGGGCAGTTCGGCCATGGTGTCCGCGTGCCGTTGGCGGGCGCGGACCACACCCTCGTGTCCGGTCCAGCCCGGCAGCACCTCGCCGTTCTTCATAAACTGCTGAAGCAGCGGCCGGTCGTTGCCGTCGTCTTCGGGGCGGTGGCCGATGCCCACAATCTCCTGGGTGGCCATCCCCCGCTCGTTGAGCTTGCGCAGCGCGTACTTCCGGCCGCCCATGCTGGTTTTGTTCTTGGCGGTCTTCGCCACGGAGACGAAATTGCCGGCGTCGTCGGTGCGGCTGACGAGCTTGTAGACCATGCTCGCTGTGGGTGCACCGGAACCGGTGACCAGCGAGGTGCCCACACCGTAGGAATCCACCGGGGCGGACTGCAGCGCGGCGATGGCGAACTCGTCCAGGTCCGAGGTGACCACGATCTTGGTGTTCACGTTGCCGAGCTCGTCCAGGAGGCGCCGGACCCACTGGGCCTGGGCCACGAGGTCGCCGGAGTCCAGCCGGACGCCCCCCAGTTTGGGCCCCGCCAACTCGACGGCGGCACGCACCGCTGCTTCGACGTCGTACGTGTCCACGAGCAGCGAGGTGCCGGGTCCGAGGGAGGCGATCTGCGCCTCAAAGGCTTCGCGCTCGGTGTCGTGGAGGAGCGTGAAGGAGTGCGCGGCGGTCCCTACCGTTTTGATTCCGTACCGGAAGCCGGCCTCGAGGTTGGAGGTGCTGGCGAACCCGGCAATGACGGCGGCGCGGGCTGCCGCGACTGCCGATTCCTCGTGCGTGCGCCGGGATCCCATTTCGATGCAGGGCCGGTTGCCGGCCGCGGTGATCATGCGGGACGCGGCGGAGGCGATGGCACTGTCATGGTTCAGGACCGAGAGCAGGTAGGTCTCCAGCATGCAGGCTTCGGCAAACGTTGATTCGACAATCAGGATGGGGGAGTTGGGGAAGTACGCCTCGCCTTCCGGGTAGCCCCAGATGTCACCGGAAAAGCGGTAGCTCGCCAGGTAGTCCAGGGTGTCCTGGTTGACCACGCCGGTCCGCCCCAGGAAGTCCAGCTCGGCTTCACCGAACCGGAAGTCGGCGATGCCCTCCAGCAGGCGGCCCGTTCCCGCCACAATCCCGTACCGCCGGCCGTCCGGCAGGCGCCGGGCAAAAGCCTCGAAGACCGACCTGCGGTGTGCGGCGCCCGAGTGCAGGGACGCCTGCAGCATGGTCAGCTCGTAGTGGTCTGTGTAAAAGGACGTGCGGGGATGGTCCCAGCTGGCGGAGGTACTCACAAAATTTACTCTAGTCCCCACCGGCTCCCCCGTCTCGCTTCGCTTCGCCGCGGGGCCCTCGCCGCGGGGCCCTCGCCAGCGTGGGCCCATGCTCCCCATAGAATGGACAGATGACCTTAAGCGTTGCGCTCGGCCCCGATACACAGGAGGGCACCCGGACCGGGACAGAGGCGTCCACCGACTCCCTGACCGCCCCGGACATCCCTTGGAACCTGGTGATCTGGAACGATCCCGTCAACCTGATGAGTTACGTCAGCTACGTCTTCCAAAGCTACTTCGGCTACACCGAGTCCAAAGCCAACAAGCTGATGATGGAAGTCCACAAAAAGGGCCGGTCCATCGTTGCCCACGGCAGCAAGGAACAGGTTGAGCGGCATGCCGTGGCCATGCACGGCTTCGGCCTCTGGGCCACGGTGGAGAGGGCCTCCGGCGGGAATGGTGGAAGCTCCAAAAACTCAGGAAAATCCGGAGGGTCCGGGCAGGGCAAGGGGAAACGTGGCTAAGGCATTCAAATACGGGCTCAAGGGCATCACCGGGTTCCTGGAACCCGCCGAACGGGAACTGCTCCGCAGCCTGATCGATGACGTCATCTCCATGCTCCAGCCGGCCGAACACACCAGCCAGGATCCGCTGGCCGCCCTGATCGGACTGGATATGGACGTCCAGGAACCGACGGACCGTGCCGTTAAGCGGTTGCTGCCCAACGTGATGAAGAACGACGACGGCGCGTCCCTGGAGTTCCGCCAGCTCACCGAGCGCTCGCTGCGGGAAACCAAGATCGGCGCGCTGCGCGCCGCCGCGCTGGACCTGGACAGGGACGAAGTGGTCCTCACCGCCGAAGGGGCAAGGTTTTGGTCCATGGCCCTGAACGATGTGCGCCTGGTGCTGGCGGAACGCCTGGATATCCGGGATGAAGAGGACGCCGAACACGTGCACCTGATGCAGGACTGGTCCCAGGCCGAGGACGTGGAAAGTTACCTCGCCCTGGTGTACAACTTCACCACGTGGCTGCAGGAATCACTGGTCCAGGCGATGCTCCAGTCCCTGGACTCACGGGCCTGAACTGCTGTCCTGTTCCGGGATTCGACCGCCAATGTGACAAATTTGACATGAGTCGGGCGCCACAATGTGATGGCTGCGGCCCCGGGGAAGACCTATCCTCGAATAATCATGACTACAGCCTCGAGCATGGATCCGTCAGGCGCAGCCGCATCGGACTCCCCAGCCAGCAGCACCACGGCCCAGGTGGGTTCCCGCCCCATCGGCATCTTTGATTCCGGTGTCGGCGGACTGACCGTGGCGCGGTCCATCATCGACCAGCTCCCCAACGAGTCCATCCTCTATGTGGGGGATACCGCCAACGGGCCCTACGGGCCATTGCCCATTGCCGAAGTCCGCGCCAACGCCCTGGGCGTGATGGACGAACTGGTGGACTCCGGCGTCAAGCTGCTGACCATTGCCTGCAACTCGGCGTCGGCCGCTGTCCTGAGGGACGCCCGTGAGCGGTACACGGCGAAATACGGCATCCCTGTCATCGAGGTGATCCAGCCGGCCGTCCGGCGGGCTGTCGCTGCCACCCGCAGCGGGCGTATCGGCGTCATCGGAACCTCCGCCACCGTTGGTTCACGGGCTTACGAAGACACGTTCGCCGCCGCGCCGGACCTGGCGATCACGTCCGTGGCCTGCCCCGAGTTCGTAAGCTACGTGGAGGCCGGGATCACCACCGGACCCGCCCTGCTGGCTATTGCCGAAGAGTACCTGGCGCCGCTGAAGGCGGCAGGCGTGGACACCGTGGTGCTGGGCTGCACGCACTATCCGCTGCTGACCGGCGTCATCTCGTTCGTGATGGGCGACGCCGTGACGCTCGTGTCCAGCGCGGAGGAAACGGCGAAGGACGTGTACCGGGCCCTCGTCACCCACGACCTTCAGCGCACTGCTGTAGCACCGCCGGAACACCACTTCATCGCCACCGGTGACGCCGGCCAGTTCGAAACGCTGGCCCGCCGTTTCCTGGGGCCGGAGGTCCTGTCCGTCCGGCACGTGGACCATGTGGCGGCCCAGTACCCCACCGGCAGCCTGGCGCGGATCACGCCCGAGATGATCGCGGCTGCGCAGACCGCCAGCGCCCGGCAGTCGTCGTCGGGACCTCGGACTTCGAACTTTGTGGGCGCCCACCGGGCCGGAGGACCTGCCCTGTGAAGCTCACCATCGTCGGCTGCACCGGCTCGTTTCCCGGCCCGAGCTCCCCGGCGTCCTGCTACCTCCTGACCGCCAGCGACGGCGAGCGGACGTGGAAGATCGTGATGGACCTTGGCAGCGGAGCCCTGGGCGCCATCCAGCGCTACACGGACCTTGAGGACATCGACGCGATCTTCCTCACCCACCTGCACCCGGACCACTGCATGGACTTGTGCGGCCTGCACGTGGCCGTCCGCTGGAAGCCCGGCGGCTGGGGGCGCGGCAGGATTCCAGTGTGGGGCCCCGCCGCGACGGCGGACCGGATGGCCACCGCCTACGGCCTGGAACTCGATCCGGGGATGCACGAGGAATTCGACTTCACGAACTGGACCGAACGGGAATCCGTCACGGTGGGGCCGTTCACGGTGACGCCGTTCGCGGTGAACCACCCCGTGGAAGAGGCCTACGCCCTGCGGGTGGAAGTGACCGAACCGGACAAGCAGGGCAACGATGTCAGCCGGATCCTGACGTATTCCGGGGACACCGATTCCTGCGCCGGGCTGGAGGAAGCGGCAAAGGACGCTGACCTGTTCCTGTGCGAGGCCGCCTTTGAGGAAGGCCGCGACGACGACATCAAGGATGTCCACCTGACCGGAAAGCGTGCCGGCGAGGCCGCGGAGAGCGCGGGCGCACGCCGGCTGTTGCTCACGCACATCCCCGTCTGGACATCGCCCACTACCGTTATGGCCGAAGCGCGCCCGGTGTTCGGCGGCGACGTGGCCGTTGCCGTGGCCGGTGTGCACTACACCGTCTAAGCCGGTTCCCTCGTCTGCTCATGGCCGGCCGGGTCAGCTGGGCCGCCTCGTCCACTGAACGCCCGGCGGGACGGCTCGCCGTGAGTCGATAAGCTAAAGGTATGACTTCTGAAGCAACCGCAGTGCCCGTAGTGCGCGCCGATGGCCGCGCCCCCGACCAGCTCCGCCCCATCAGCATCACCCGCGGATGGTCCAAGCAGGCCGAGGGATCGGCCCTCATCGAGTTCGGCAACACCAGGGTCCTGTGCACGGCGTCTCTGACGGCGGGCGTGCCGCGCTGGCTCAAGGGCGAAGGCCGCGGCTGGGTCACGGCGGAGTACGCCATGCTTCCCCGGGCCACGAACACCCGTTCCGACCGCGAATCTGTCAAGGGGAAAATCGGCGGGCGGACCCACGAGATTTCCCGGCTGATCGGACGCTCGCTGCGTTCCATCATTGACACCAAGGCCCTGGGCGAAAACACGATCGTCCTGGACTGCGATGTCCTCCAGGCCGACGGCGGAACCCGCACCGCGGCCATCACCGGCGCCTACGTGGCGCTGGCCGACGCCATCCGTTTCGCCCGCGACAACAAGCTGATCGCCAAGAACGCCCAGCCCCTGATCGACACGATCGCTGCCGTTTCGGTGGGCATCATCGACGGGGTGCCAATGCTGGACCTGCCCTACGTTGAGGACGTCCGCGCCGAAACCGACATGAACGTGGTGGTCACCGGATCCGGGAAGTTCGTGGAAGTCCAGGGCACCGCAGAGGGTGCTCCCTTCGACCGGGACGAGCTGAACCAGCTGCTGGACCTGGCCCTCCTGGGCACCACCGCCCTGGCGGCGATCCAGCGCGAAACCCTCGCCGACGCTCTGTGAACACCAGCGCAGGGAACCCGAACGCCGTGAACGCTGAATCCGGTAGCGCGCCCGTACCGCGCCTCGTCCTGGCCACGCACAACAAGGGCAAGCTCAGGGAGCTCCGGGAGCTGCTGCGCGGACAGGTCCCCGGGCTCGACGTCGACACGCAGCTGGTGGACGCCGCGGCGGTGGGTGCGCCAGACGTCGTCGAAACCGGCGTGACGTTCGCTGAAAACTCGCTGTTGAAGGCGCGGGCCGTTGCGGAGGCCACTGGGCTCGTGGCCATCGCCGACGATTCGGGGCTGGCCGTGGACGTACTGGGCGGGGCGCCTGGAATCTTTTCCGCGCGCTGGTCCGGCCGGCACGGTGACGATGCCGCCAACCTGAAGCTTCTGCTGGACCAACTCTCCGATGTCCCTGACGGGCACCGTGGAGCCGCGTTTGTCTGCGCTGCGGCCCTGGCTGTCCCGGGACCGGGCGCTGGGAGCCGCGACGTGGTGGAGTACGGCCAGCTTGAGGGGACCCTCCTGCGCGAACCCCGCGGCAATGGCGGCTTCGGCTACGACCCCGTGCTGCAACCGGCCGGCGAGGACCGCAGCTGTGCTGAATTGTCAGAGGCGGAAAAGAACGCGATCAGCCACCGGGCGAAGGCCTTCCGGGCACTCCTGCCGGCCATTGTCGAGGCACTCGCCGGCCCGTGACCGTACGGGAGATTTGTCCAGATATCGCGACCAAATGAGGCTCGAACGGGCGATATCTGGACAAAAACGCCTGGGGAGACATTCGTCATTTCCGCCGGCATTCCCCGCAGGGCCGCGGAGGCAGCATTTTGGGGCGGGCCGATACAATGTTGCTGTGAACGCGCGCATAGATCACTTGGTCATCGCCGCAGATTCGCTCGAACAGGGCGTCGCCTGGTGCGAGGCCACATTCGGCGTTCAGCCCTCCGGTGGAGGCAAACACGCCTTGATGGGCACGCACAATCGAGTGTTGGACATCAGCACGGTGCGCTTCCCGCAGTGCTATCTGGAGATCATCGCGATTGACCCTGAAGCGCCGGCCCCGAGTCGGCCGCGTTGGTTCGGGCTGGACCAGCCAACGTTGCGCGAGGCGGTGCGCCAATGTCCCCTACTGGTGCACGCAGTCGCGCGGACGGACATGATGGAAATGCTGCGGCAGCGCCTGGTCAACGTCGACCTCGACCCCGGCGTACCACTGGCAGCGCAGCGCGATACGCCGCAGGGCCTGTTGAAGTGGCGCATTACAGTACGCGACGATGGCCGCACCCAATGCGCTGGCGCGTTGCCGACTTTGATCGAATGGACGGGAGCACATCCCTGTGATCACCTCCCGCCGACGCCCTTGGCGTTGCAGGAGCTGGTATTGCATGGGGTGCCGCAGGAGGCGCTTGACGTGTTGAAGCTGCCAGAAGTGCGAGCGACCCCCATGGGGCTTGCCCACGCCGCGCCGCTCAGCGCCACACTGAACTCGCCGCGCGGCACCGTGATAATCGATGCCTGGCACGCCGAGGACTGAACCGTCGGCGGGCAACGGAGTGGCCGGGGAGTAGTGACAGGCTGCGCGGTGAGGGCTCAGTGGTCCCGGTGGGTCTTCCGCTCGGCCTCGGGTTCGTGTTCCTCAATGAATTCCTCGACGGCGTCCGTGCCGAACTTGGCAGCCTGGCGCTTGGCCGAGAATCCGCGGAGTACTTCGATGCCGATCGGAATCACGGAAACCAGCACGATGACGATGAAGATGATGTCCAGGTTCTCCCGGACCCACGGGACCCTGTCACCCAGTAAGTAGCCCAACAATGTGACACCACTGCCCCACAGGACCGCGCCGATCACGTTGAAGAGGAAGAACTTCTTCTTGTCCATCTGGGCCACGCCAACGATTACGGGCACGAAGGTCCGGATGATCGGCACGAAGCGGGCGAGGATCAGTGCCTTGCCGCCGTGCTTTTCGAAGAAAGCGTGTGCGTTCTCCACGTTTTCGCGCTTGAAGAGGCGGGAGTTCGGCTTATTGAAGATGGCGGGGCCGGCCTTGGAACCGATCAGGTAGCCGGTTTGGTTGCCGATGATGGCGGATATGGTGATCAGGAGCGCCAGGAGCCAGACATTGAAGTGGATGGTGTCCGTTGCAACCAGCAGCCCCGCCGTGAACAGCATCGAATCGCCGGGAAGGAAGAATCCCACCAGCAGGCCCGTTTCGGCGAAGACAATTCCGCAGACGAGCAGCACCACCCAGGGCGCAAGTGCTGGATCGGCCAAGAAAATCTGGGGGTTCAGCCAGTCGGGCAGGAAGGATGCCAGCTGGGGCTGGACCGGTCCTGCACCACCCAGCATGGGCACGGCAAGGTCGCTGATCGCAAGAAAGTTCACCTACTCAGGGTACTTGACGCACTCTCGCTGCCCGGCGTCGGACGGGTGATTTCCACGACAGGGCCGCCCCGGTGACACCGGAACGGGCCTGTCCGGCGGTAAAGTATGGGCCGTGGGTTTGGACTTTACGGCGATCGACTTCGAGACGGCCAATGGCTTCCGGGGTTCACCATGCGCGGTTGGCCTGACGAAAGTGCGCGGCGGGCGCGTGGTGGATGAGGCGTCGTGGCTGATGCGGCCTCCGGTCAACCACGACCACTTCGAGTACCACAACGTCAGGGTTCACGGCATAAAGGCCACGGACGTGGCTGGCCGCCCGCGCTTCGGTGAACTGTTCCCGGAGATTGGCGCCTTCATCGGGGACGACATCCTGGCGGCGCACAACGCGGCCTTTGACCTGGGAGTGATCCGGTCAGGGCTTGAGGTCTCCGGCCTGCCCGGCCCTGCCTACGACTACGTCTGCACCGTGATGCTGGCCCGGCGCTGCTACGCACTGGTCTCCAATTCCTTGCCGTTCGCCGCGGAGGAAGCCGGCGTGCCGCTGGTCAACCACCACGACGCCGCAGAAGACGCCCGCGCCTGCGCCGGCATCCTGATCGACATCGCGGCCCGGAACAACGCCAACAGCATTGCCGAGCTCTACCTGTCGCTGGGCCTGGTCCTGCCGCATCAGGAGGCGTTTGACCCTGCGCGCGACGTCCTGTCCAAAGCCAGCCTTACCGCCCTTGCCGGCGCCGCTGGCGGAAACAGCGCCACGCTGGTGCGCCCGTTCCTGTCCGGATGGCCGGAGGAGGGCGACAACCCCGTCCCCAACGCCGACGCCGAACCCTCCCACCCGCTGTACGGCCAGACCGTCGTCTTCACCGGCGAGCTCTCCATGGCCCGGCCGGAAGCGAAGGTGCGTTCGGCCGAGCTGGGTGCCCGGCCGGAAAGCCGGGTAACCGCCCGCACCACGGTGCTGGTGGTGGGTGACGGTTTTGTGGCCGCGGACCTGCGGTCCGGCAGGCTGACCGGCAAGGCCCGGCGAGTCCTGGAGCTCCACGATCGCGGCCAGCCCATCGAAGTACTCTCCGAAGGCGAGTTCCTGCAGATGGTGGGCGGCTGAGCCGCACGCCTTGTCTGCATGCGGTGATTCCGGCTGCACGGATCCGGCCCGGTGTTCATCCGGCGCAACAAATCTTCCCTGCGGCGTGCCCGGCTCCTAGCCTTGCAGGATGAGCAAACTATCGGACGGCCAAACAACCGGAATCAACTGGTCCGCCGTGTTCGCCTTTCCCAACCCCGTCAATGAATACGCGGCCCGGATCACAGCCGGCCTGGTGGTGCTCCTCGCGGGCGCCACACTGCTGAGCGGGTCCGTTTGGGGACTCGTGCTGATCGCCGCGGGCTTCTGGCTGCGGGTGCTCTTCGGCCCACGGATTTCGCCGCTGGCCCTGCTCTCCGTCAAGGTCCTGGCTCCCCGTCTGGGCCGCGTTCGCCTGGTTCCCGGACCGCCCAAGCGTTTTGCCCAGGGCATGGGAGCGGCGGTGTCCACGACGGCGCTGATCCTGTTCCTTGCCGGTGCCGCACCTGCAGCCTGGATTGCGCTCGCGGTACTCATCGCGGCTGCGTCGCTGGAGGCCTTCGCCGGATTCTGCCTGGGCTGCGTTATCTTCGGAGTGCTGCAGCGCCGGGGCCTGATCCCGGAGGACATCTGCGAGGCCTGCAACAACGTCGCGCTCAAGCGGTTGTAACGCCCGCCAGCAGATCGGCCATGCCGCGGATGACGTCCGGCCCTTCAAGGGCGTCGAGCCATTCCGGGGGCAGGCACTCTTCGCCGTAGTAGGCACCCAGGATGTTTCCGGCGATGGATCCCGTGGAATCGCTGGCGCCGCTGTGGTTGACGGCCAGCGCCAGGGCTGCCCGGAAATGGTCTTGCGGCGACAGTGTGGAGTCCGCGCCCGGCGCTGTGGCCAGGACAGCATAAAGCCCGACGGCGAACGCCTCCTCCGCGACCCAGCCCTCGCCGAGCTGCCGAACCAGTTCCTCCGGCGACAGGACGCCTGTTCCCGCACAGCGGATGGCCGTTTCAAGCCGCTCGGGAAGTTCCGCCGCCAGATCCTTCAGGCCACGCACTTCGGTCAGGACCGACGCCGCCGCGTCCGCCAGGGTATCACCGGCCACCAGGCGGTGGATCAGCAGGCTGAAACTGCCGGCACTTTGCCGTGCGGACGGATGGCCGTGCGTCAGGGAGGCGGCGTCGGCACTCAACTTATAGACGGCGTCGGACGCTATGAAGGGAATCAGGCCGAACGGGGCCGACCTCATCACTGTTCCGCGATCCTTCGAGTCCGAGTTCACGGGCCGGTAGACGGTTCCCATTTCACCCGTGGCCAGTCCGCTGATGCACGTTTCTTCCGGGGCGCGGCGGTGCCTCAGCACCTCGTTCCCATCGATCCACCGCGGCGGCTGCGCCGGCGCCTGCGGCGGCACAGACTCACCCTGGGTGTCCAGCCAGCGGAGGTAGGCCAGCCACACGCAGGCGTTCGCATCGGCGCCCACGCCGTCATTGGCCCATTCGAGCACCTCCACCAGCCCGTCCACGGTATACAGCGTCAGCTGCGTGTCGTCCGAAAAGTGGCTGCCGCCGTCGAGCGCTGCCAGGTCCGTCAGGCCCGCGGGGCCGAAGCGCTGGCGAATGGCCTCGATCGGGTCGAACGCCACCGCGTACCCCAGCGAGTCTCCCAGGGCGCCGCCCAGGAGGCAGCCGTGGATGCGGGACTTCAGCGGGGGCGCGGCAACGGCGTCCGGTTCAATGCTCATGACAGCAAATTTACCGTGGGGCGAAGGTGGAACGCGCCGGGGCGCCACGCCGTCCGTCCACTAAGCTCGGACTCAGCCAACGCCCAGAATCCCTTGGCAGAATGCAAAGGCACCAAACCCCAACGATAAGGATTGCCCCACCATGACTACGCCTGTGCCCGTCCACCGTGATCCCGCCCCCGGGCTGACTGCCGGAAGCGGTGGCGAAATCCGGCACGGGCTGGTGTCCAGGCTGTCTGCGGAAGCCTTTGGCAGCCTTTTCATCGTGGTGGCTGGGCTGGGCGTGCCGCTGTTCTCCATCCCGCAGTCCAGCCCGCTGCCGGCCGCGCTCGCAGCAGGTCTCGCGGTGACCGCGGCCATGCTTGCCTTCGGCTACGTTTCCGGCGGACACTTCAACCCGGCAGTGACCGTTGGCCACGCCGTCGCCGGCCGGATCCGGCTCGGTGACGCCGCCGCTTACATCGGCGCGCAGCTGGTGGGTGCACTTCTCGGCGCCCTCGCACTCTTTGGCATCCTTCGGACCCTGCCGGGCATCCAGGACAGCCGCACGGCGTTCGACACTGTGACCGCCGGATTCGGCGAACATTCCATCATCCAGGCGCCCCTCGCCGGTGTGCTCCTGCTGGAAGTACTCGGGGCCGCCATCCTGGTTGCAGTCTTCCTGGGCACCACCGCACGCAACAACATCAACAAAACGGCAGCCGCCGTAGCCGTGGGCCTCGCCTTCGCCGTTCTGCTGCAGCTGGGCCTGTCCGTGGGCAACGCGCCGTTCAACCCCGCACGCGCCACGGCCTCGGCCGTCTTCAGCTCCAGCTGGTCCCTTGAGCAGCTGTGGCTTTTCTGGGTTGCTCCCTTGGCGGGCGCAGCCATCGCCGGGCTGGTCTTCCGGGGGTTCGCCGAGCCGGTTGCTGCCGTTACTGCTTCGGCCGCTGGATCAGCTGCTGACGGGTCAGTATATGACGGCAGTGAGGCCGACGACGTTGAGGATTTCGACGACGACGAGGACACCGACGTCGATGGCGGCGTCGCCGACGAGTCCGCTGCGGTGCCCGCCAAGGCACCTGCTCCGGCCAAGCCCGCACCGGCTCATGCCGCCGCGGACGAGCCGGACAGCCGCGACGAGGCCCAGGAATTCTTCGACGGAAAGCGCGGCTAGCTGGCCTGACTGGGCAACGGCCTGTTGCGGCGGTTTCCTAAACTGTCGGTGGCAGCCGCTAGCGTAAGAATATGCGGTTATTGCACACATCGGACTGGCACTTGGGCAGGTCCTTCCACGGCGTCGGGATGCTGGACGCCCAGCGGTCATTCGTTGATCAGCTCGTCAGCGCTGTCACCGGAAATGCGGTCGACGTCGTCCTGATCGCCGGTGATGTCTACGACCGCGCCCTGCCCGGCGTCGACGTCGTGGGGCTGTTGGACGATGCCCTGGTGCGGCTCACGGCGGCCGGCGCCACAGTGGTGCTGACATCCGGCAACCACGACTCCGCCATCCGGCTGGGCTTCGCCTCCCGGCTGCTGGAACGTGGCGGCGTCCACTTGCGGACCCGGCTGGCGGACCTTGACCAGCCCGTCGTCCTGCCCCTTGAGACGGGTGACGGCGGGACGCCCGGTGCCGTCCTGGCCATCTATGGAATCCCCTGGCTGGAACCGCGCCTCGTCGCCGAACAACTCGGTGCAGAAACAGCCAGCCACTTCGAAGTCACCCGCGCCGCCACTGACCGCATCCGGGCAGACCTCGCGGAGCGCAGCGCAGCGGGAACCGTCCATTCGGTGGTCCTCGCCCACACGTTCGCCAGCGGAGGGATCAGCTCAGACAGCGAACGGGACCTCAGTATCGGGGGAATCGGAGCCGTGCCCCTGGACCTCTTCGACGGATTCAGCTACACCGCGCTGGGTCACCTGCACGGCCGCCAGACCCTGTCGCCGCAGGTCAGGTACTCGGGGTCGCCCCTGGCCTACTCGTTCTCCGAAGCCAAGCACACCAAGGGAGGCTGGCTGATCGACGTCGGCCCGGACGGGGTGACCGGCGTATCGGAACTGTCGTGGGAAGCCCCGCGGAAGCTGGCCGTGCTCCGCGGCGATATCTCGGAGCTCCTGGAGTCCGCGGAACATTCCTGGGCCGAAGGGGCGTACTGCCAGATCACCCTCACGGATGAGCAGCGGCCGCCGCAGGCCATGGAGCGGCTGCGGGCCCGTTTTCCGGACACGCTGGTCCTCGGCTTTGATCCGCAGGGCGGCGCCGTCAAGGCGTCCAAGAGTTACAGCAGCCGGCTCGCCGAAGCCCAGGATGATCTCTCGCTCTGCTGCGGATTCCTCGATCATGTGCGGGGGCGGGACGCGGACGACGCCGAGCGGTCGGCCATCGCCGCGGCGCTGGATAACGTACGCCTGACGGAGGCATCGCTATGAGGATCCACCGCCTTGCCATCTCCGCCTTCGGGCCCTTTGCGGGTACCGAGGAAATCGACTTCGACAGGTTGAGCGCACACGGACTCTTCCTCCTTAACGGGCCTACGGGGGCAGGGAAGACCAGCGTGCTGGACGCCGTCTGCTTTGCGCTGTACGGATCCGTGCCCGGGGCGCGCCAGGATGGTAAGCGCCTGCGCAGCGATCATGCCGAGCCGTCGCTCGAACCGGCGGTAACCTGCGAGTTTTCCGCCCAGGGCCGCCACTTCGAAGTCACCAGGTCGCCGGCCTGGGATAAACCCAGTGCTCGGGGGAAGAACGGCTTCACCACACAGCAGGCCAAAACCCTCCTCCGGGAACGCATCAGCGGAACGTGGACTGAGCGATCCGGACGCAATGACGAAGCCGGCGCTGAAATCACCGCCCTGCTGGGAATGGACCGGGAACAGTTCACGCGCGTGGTGATGCTGCCGCAGGGCGATTTTGCCGCCTTCCTGCGGTCCAAGGCAGCCGATCGCCTGGAACTGCTGCAGAAGCTCTTCGGCACCCAGCGGTTCGAGGCCCTGGAACAGGAATTGGCGGCGCAGGCACAGGCCGCGCGGAACGATGTTGCCCGGCTGAACGCGGAGCTTGAGCTGCTGGCGGCGCGGGCGGAAGCCGAGGCCGCTGCGCTGGCCATTGACGATTCCGTAGCTCCTCCCCAGGAGGAATCTTCTGCCCGGATCGAATGGCTGCAGGAATCAGTGGCTCACCGCGCTGGGGAACTGGCTGCCGCGGCGGAGGCCGCAGCAGCTGTCAGCAGGCACACCTCCGGCCGGCTGGAGAGCGAGTCCGCGCGGCGGGAACGGCACCGCAAACTGGCAGCCGCCGAGGCCCGGAAAGCAGCCGCAGAGGCAACCCTGCCGTCACTGGAGGTCCATGCCGCCCGCCTCGAACAGCACCGCCGCGCCGAGGTGCTCTCGGGCCAGCTGCAAGCAGTCCAGTCCAGCCAGACCCAGGTCCGGCACGCGGCGGGAGCCATGGAATCCGCCATCACACTGCTGCGCATGGCGGCGGATGAAGACCCCGAACTGGACCAGCTGGACCTTGGCGCCTTGGATGCGGACCACTCCGATGGCGGGCTCTCCGCTGCGGGGGCCCTTGACATCGACGGTGAGCTGAGCCGTCTCCGGTCCCTGCTGGCCGTGGTGGAGGCCAGGCTGCCGGACGAAGAACGCCTCCATTCGCTCGTTGCCACGCGTGCCGCACTCAGCACGAAGCAGAAGGAACTCACCCAAAAGGACATTGACCTGGGCGTTTCGCTGCAGGCCCTCCGCACGGAGCAGGAAACCCTGACGGCACGCCTGGAGCCGTTGGCGGAACTGGCCTCAGCCGCGATCATGCATGCCAAGGAAGCCGCTGCGGCCGAGGAACTTCTTGACGTTGTCCGGCGCTACGCGGCTGCCCGTTCGGCGCAGGCGCTCGCCACCGAGCGCCACTCGGCGTCCCGGGAGATCCAGCTCGAGAAGAAACTCCGCTGGCTGGACCTGCGCGAGGAAAGACTCGCCAACGCCGCCGCCGAACTCGCCGCCCAGCTGGCCGAGGGGGAAGCCTGCCCGGTTTGCGGCAGTGCGGACCACCCGGCTCCCGCGGAGGCTGCGGCGTCAGCGCTGGGCCTCAGCCAGGCCGAGGAAGCCGCCCAGCACGACCATGAGTCTGCGGAGAAAGACCTGGCAGCGCGGGCCCGTGAGTTGGGCGACGCGAACCAGTTGATGGCCGTTCTTGAAGGCCAGGGCGGGGACACCCCCGAAGAGGAAGCGCTTGCGGCGTTCGAGACAGCCCGCACTGCCGCCGGAGAGTCGCAGCTGGCGGTGAAAAACCTCGCTGACCTCCGGCAGCAGCTTGAGGCAGCCGAAACCAGATTTACCGCAGCGGATTCCGCTAGGCACAGAGCGGCATCCGAACTCGCGCAGGTCGCCGTTGAATTGTCGGGGCTGGTGGACCAGCTGGCGTCGCTTGACGAGGCGCTCTCCGCCCTGCGTGGCGGCCACCGCAGCCTCACACACCGGCTGCGGTCGCTGCAGGACGCTGCTGCCACACTGGAGAAGGCCGTGGAGGCCCAGGCCTTGCTCAGCAGGGCCAGGTCCAGGGCCGAGGAAGCGCGGATCCAGCTTGACCTGGCGTTGCCGGAGGCTGGTTTCAGTTCTGACGTTGAAGCCCGGGCTCAGCTGCTGTCGGCCACCGACGCCGACGCCCTGCTGGCTGAGGTCCGGGCAGGCCACGACCAACAGGCGCGGATTGCCGAGCTGTTCGCATCCGAGGATCTGCTGCTGGCACGGACGGAAGCCGCAGCCCATCCCGCGGTGGATGAAGCCCTCATTGCGGAGCTGCAAACCGCCGCGGAGCAGGCCGGGCAGGAGGCACGCGCCGCCGATCTTGCCGCCGGTATGGCCGTGCGCTGTGTGGAATCGCTGGCCGCTGTCCGCAATGACTACGAACGGCTTGCCGGTTCCGGGCGGGTTCCGCGGGAACGCGCCCGGCTGCTGACAGCCCTTGCTGATACCGCCGCAGGCCGAGGAGACAACACGTACCGCATGAGCCTGAACAGCTACGTCCTCGCGGCACGGCTTGAACAGGTGGCGTTGGCTGCTTCCGAACGCCTGGTGGCCATGAGCGATGGCCGCTACCTGCTCCAGCATTCAGACGCCAAGGCCGCGCGGGGCGCGAAATCCGGGTTGGGCCTTGAAGTCGTGGACCTGTGGACCGGGCACCGCCGGGATACTTCCACCCTTTCCGGCGGCGAGTCCTTTATGGCGTCCCTCTCACTCGCCCTGGGGTTGGCAGATGTTGTGCAGCAGGAGTCCGGCGGCATCCAGATCGAGACGCTCTTTGTGGACGAGGGTTTCGGCAGCCTCGACGAACAATCCCTGGAACAGGTGATGGATGCCCTCGAAGGCCTTCGCGACGGCGGGCGCGTTGTGGGTCTCGTCAGTCATGTGGGGGAAATGAAACAGCGTATCGGAACCCAGCTCCAGGTCCTCAAGGGCCGGAACGGTTCCACGCTCCGCATTTCCGACGCCGCCGAAGCGCTGGTGTGACGGCGGCCATGCCGGGCTGGAATGGCCCCAGCCGGCCTCTATAATCGGATAGTTACCGGGTCGCGCGCATCGGGAGGAGGGACGATGCGCATTACTGAACGAGCCCGGAACCTTGAATTCTTCAACAATGTCCTCCCTGCCCGCTTCCCTGGAAGCGCCGCTCGCTCCTGATGCTGCGCCTGCCTCCGCTGCGCTGGCTCCGCCCACGGGACGGTTCGCCAGGCTCCCGCACCTCGCAGGCCGCAGCTTTATCCCGCTTGGCCTGTTCGCCCGGCTGCCCTTGGCCATGCTTACTGTCGGCGCCCTGACGCTTGTTACGTCCGTGACCGGCTCCTACGCGCTGGGTGGCACTGCCGCTGGTGCTGTGGGGATCGGCTCGGCCCTCGGCGCCCCGGTTTTTGGTGCCCTCGCAGACCGCAGGGGGCAGCGGCCCGTACTCCTGGTGGCGGCGGTGCTCAATACTTTGGCTGTCCTCGCCCTCATCGGGACGGCTTGGGCTGCGCCCGAAGCCGGGTCTTTTCCCGCGGCAGTGATCGCCGCCGCATTCCTTGCTGGGGCCAGCTGCCCGCAGGTAGGGCCGCTGGCCAGGGTGCGCTGGATGGCGCTCACCTCGAGGGGCACGGGAGCGAAGGCAGGCAGGGATCTGGACACGGCCCTGTCGTACGAAGGCACGGCTGATGAGCTGACGTTCGTCCTGGGGCCGGCTTTGGTGGGAATCCTGGCCAGCCTTGTGGCCCCATGGCTGCCGTTGGCCTTGGCTGCAGCCATGACCATCACGCTGGTGCCCGCCTTTGCGGTGCACTCCACGCACAAGGCGGTTCCCCTGAACCGGGGCTCGGCAGCTTCGCGCAAGGCTGCGAGGATTCCCGCCGCCGTCGCACTGCCCGTCCTGGCGATGGTGGCCATGGGCACGTTCTTCGGGTCCGCCCAGACGGCTTTGAGCTCCTTCTCCGCCAGTTTCGCCACCTCGGAAATCGCCGGACTGCTGTATGCGGTCATGGGACTGAGTTCGGCCGCCGCAGCCCTGTCCGTGGCGTACTGGCCCCAGCGCTTCACTCCCGCCAGCCGGTGGCTGGTCAGCGCGGCACTCATGACGGTGCTCGCGTTGTTGCTGCTCGTGCCCGGATCGTTGGGCGGCATGATTGCGGTGCTTCTGATCCTGGGATTGCCCGTGGGCCCCGTGATGGTCACAGTCTTCGCGATCGGAGGCCTGGTGGCGCCGGTGGAAAGGCTGGGGACCGTCATGACAGCTCTGGCAAGCGGGATCGTGGCGGGCACCGCACTGGGGGCCGCCGTTGGTGGCCAGCTGGCGCAGGCCCACGGCTATCACGCCGCCTTCATTGTGCCGGTGATTGCCGCCGGAGGCCTGCTGGTGCTTGGTGCCGCGGCCGCCGTTACTCTCCGCAAACGCCACTGATCGACGCCGGGCGCTGGTCACGGCCAGGCGGCGTGTGCAATGGTCAGCCCAGCTGGGCCTCAATGCGCGCGGCACCCGCCAACAGCGCAGCGGCGATTTCGTCCGGATTCTGGGCTGCCCGGATATAGACGACGGCCAGCGCGGCCGGCCGGCCGGCCGGGACCATGACCGGAACAGCCACGGAGGAGACTCCGGCGATGACTTCATCGTGGCTGGCGGCATAGCCCAGCTGCCGCGCGGTTCCCGCCTCGGGCCGGTAGGGGATTCCCGGGGCTGCCGCATGCCACTCAGCTTCTGAATAGGCGGACTGGATCGCAATGCCAGGGGCACCGGCGCTGATGGGATGCCGGGAGCCGGGGTGCTGGACGATGGCGGCCCCGGTATGCCGCGGGTCCACGGTGACCAGCGTGACGCAGTCATCGCGGTCCCAGACGGCCACAAAGGCACTCATGGTCAGGGCATTCGCGAGTTGCGTCAGTTCCGGCAGTGCCGCCGTCTGCAGGTTGCGGGCAACCCCCCGTGCCAGGACAGCCAGCCCGGGCCCCGGCTGGACTCTGCCCGCGTCATCGCGCACCAGCAAGGAATGGTCCTCCAGTGTCCGCAGGATCCGGTAGGCCACGGAACGGTGAACGCCCATGGCGTCGGCAAGTTCCGCAATGGTCAAGGGAGTCTCCGCGGCCGCTAGGATTTCCAGCGCACGGATTCCGCGCGACAGGGTCTGGGACGGCGAAGCCTGAGCTGCTCCGGCGGGGACTGCGGTAGGCGTCATGCGTCCCATCCTAGGCGGCTGCACGGGCGCTGCCCGGGTGCCGTGACGGTGCTTCCCTCACTCGGACTGAACTGATCCGCGCGGAGAATCAAGAAAAATAGTGCGTTTCATCACATCTTCGCGTAACGTCATACTAACTGACCGTTCGATCAGTAAATCGGACGGCCTTAATCCACCGTCGGCAGCCGTTATCCCAACCAGGTTGCCCCAAGCCACGGAGTTCCAATGACCGAAACTTCACGCGTCGATTCCGAGGCGGGCCCGAGCAGCAAGCACGAGGAACGCAAGGTCCTCGCAGCAACGCTGGTCGGCACCACCATCGAGTGGTACGACTTCTTCATCTTCGCCCAACTGACGGGTACCCTGCTGTCCCCGCTGTTCCTGGCTCCGCTGAACGAATCCAATCCGGGCCTGGCCCAGATCCTGTCCTTCGCGCTGATCGGCATCAGCTTCCTGTTCCGCCCGCTGGGTGCAGTGGTTGCCGGCCACCTTGGTGACCGGCTCGGACGCAAGGCCATGCTGGTCTTCACGCTCCTGATGATGGGCGCAGCCACCTCCCTGATCGGCATGCTGCCGACGTACGCGCAGATCGGCGTCTGGGCCCCCATCCTGCTGATCATCCTCCGCATTGCCCAGGGTTTCTCCGCCGGCGGTGAATGGGGCGGCGCTGCCCTGATGGCAGTGGAGCACGCCCCCAAGAGCCGGCGCGGCGTGTTCGGCGCGTACCCGCAGATCGGCGTCCCGGTCGGCATGATCCTGGCCACCGGCCTGCTCTTCATACTCAACTCGAACATGTCCAAGGAAGACTTTGCTTCGTGGGGCTGGCGGGTTCCGTTCCTGCTGTCCATCGTGCTGATTGTGGTGGGATACCTGATCCGGCGGGCCGTGGCCGAGAGCCCCGTCTTCCAGGAGATGGCGGCCCGAAAGGCCGAAAGCAGGGCGCCCCTCAGTGAGCTCATTCGTAACCATAAGAGGCCCGTGCTCTACTCGACCATGATCTTCATCGGCAACAATGCCGCTGGCTACCTGTTGATCGCTTTCTTCATCTCCTACGCCACCAGGACGCTGAAGATGGCGGTCCCGGAAATCCTGCTCGCCACCACGCTCGCCTCCTTCGGCTGGCTGATCTTCACGCTCGCCGGCGGCTGGCTCTCAGACCGGATCGGCCGGGTCAAGACGTTCCTGATCGGGTACGCGATCATCTTCGTCTGGATGATCCCGATGTTTGCCCTGATCGACACCAGGAACATCTGGCTTTACGGCGTGGCGCTCTTCGTCCTGACCATCGGACTCGGTCTCTCCTACGGCCCCATGTCGGCGATGTACGCCGAGATGTTCCCGGCCAATGTCCGCTACTCGGGCATCTCCATCGGGTACGCGTTCGGTGCGATCCTGGGTGGTGCTTTCGCCGCAACCATTGCCGAGACTCTGCTGCAGAGCACCAAATGGACCGGATCCATCGGCATCTACATCATGATCCTGTGCGTGATTTCGGCTGTCGGGGTTGTGCTTGCCAAGGAGACGAAGGGCAACCCGCTCGGCGTCAGCAGCCACCACTAAAGTTGTACGCATCGCAGAACGGCGGGCTCGGGCCATCTGGCCTGGACCCGCCGTTTGGCGTTCCGGGCCCGGTGTTGCCGTCGGGCCTACTGGTTCAGCAGGCTGATGGCGTCCTCATCGGTCAATTGTTCGAAGTGCCGGTAGAAGCTGCCAACGGCGCGGAATTTGCCAGGCAGATGCAGGCACAGCACGGCGTCGCACACCCGCGACACGGCCGTGTAGGCTTCCACCGAACCCACCGGCGCTGCGGCGACGACGCGTGCCGCACCACCGGAACGGGCTGCCTCGGCGGCAGCGCGCATGGTGGCTCCGGTGGCCAGGCCGTCGTCGAGCAGTAGAACTGTTTGACCGGTGAGGTCGTTGCTGATCCCCGGGTAAGTCGCGGCCCGGCGGAGCAGCTCGGCCCTCTCGCGTTTCTCCACTTCGTCCAGCCACTCCTGGCGGACGCCGTGGTCCAGAATGCGGGTGATCAAGGGACGGTTGAGCAGGCGCACTATCCGGCCTCCCGACCAGGCCAGCGCACCGAACGCTGTTTCGTCGTGGCCGGGTATGCCGAGTTTCCGGACCAGAACGGCGCCGAGTGGCAGGTACAGGGCCTTGGCAGCCGCGGCGGCCACAGGGATGCCGCCGCGGGCCAGCCCCAGGACGATGGTGTCGGGGCGTTCCCGGAACTGCGTGAGCACCGCCGCCAGCCGTTCACCGGCATCGGTGCGGTCTTCAAAACGCGTGCTCATTGTTCCCTCTCCGGCTGTCTCCGCCACGCTTCCAGCCTACCTTCTGCTGCCGCGCCGGGAACCGGGGATACTTCCTCACACTGCTGCTCAGTTACGAGAGGGCGGCGGTAACAGCCTTGGTGATTTCCTGGATCACAACAGTCCGTTCAGGGATGTCGCTCAGGTCGGTACCCTTCGTGAAAACCACCAGCACGCAGCGGAACCTATGCGGGAGCTATGAAATCCCCGTCAGGGATCAGCCGCGCAGGGATCGGCCGCGCAGTGGTCAGACCCCCAGGAAAGCGATGGCGCCTTGTTTGAAAGCGCGGCTGGTGATGGCGTTGGTGTGGTTGCGGCCAGGCAACGTCAGCTGTTCAGCCATGGATCCTGCCCGGATTCCGAGTGCGGCAAGCTGCGGCATGGTGGCCGCACGTTCGTCCTGGTCGCCGGCCACAAGGAGCATCGGCATGTGGGGTACGGCTTCGGCGGGATCGAAGGGCTCGGCCTTGATGGCATCCACCAGGGACAGCAGCGCGAAGATGTTGTTGCTCGGCAGGAGCATGGCCATCTTGAGCAGGCCGGCCGTGGACTCGTCCGCGATGGGGTTCCGTCGGCGAGGTAGTTCTGCGCGGCGATGAGGTCAAAGGCTGCCAGCGGATCGGCGATGTTCGGTCCGCCCAGGACCAGGCGGTGGACGATCTCGGGCTGGGTGGCGCCGAATTCCCAGGCGAGCCGGGCGCCCAGGGAATAGCCCACAACGTCCACCCCGCTGGTGGGGTCACCGTCGTGCAATGGCCGCACGCCGGCGTCGAACGCTATCTGCAGCAGATCCGCGCGGATCCGGCTGGGGGAGTAGGAGTCCATGTCCTCGGGGGCGCCGCTGCGGCCGTGTCCTGGCAGGTCCACGGTGATGACGCGGCGGCCAGCCTCCAGCAGGGCCGCCACCCAGCCGGTGTCATGCCAGTTGAGCTTGCTGGAAGAGGAGAAGCCGTGCAGCAGCAGCACAGGGCGCAGTCCGGCGTCGTTCTGGGGGTCGTGCACCTCCACAAAAAGTTGGGGGTCAGTGCCCTCAACGGTGTGGGAATGCATCTCGCCTGTGTGCCTGCCGCTCATGCTGTCAGTCCTCATCAAGTACGGCGCTCAGGCGGACCCGGCGCGTCGGTGCCTCATCCTTCGGGACCGTGCCCACGATTCCGGCAGTGTTGTCCGGTACCTCGA
Source organism: Pseudarthrobacter sp. NIBRBAC000502772 (assembly GCF_006517235.1). NCBI lineage: Bacteria > Bacillati > Actinomycetota > Actinomycetes > Micrococcales > Micrococcaceae > Pseudarthrobacter > Pseudarthrobacter sp. NIBRBAC000502772. Next base: position 3,462,169 of record NZ_CP041188.1, on the reverse strand, counting down.
ATACGATCAGGGGTTCGCCGACATTGATCCTGTCGCCTGCCCCACCGAAGATACGGACCACTTTACCTGCCTGCGGACTGGGCAGTTCAACAGCGGATTTGCTGGTTTCCTCCTCCACCAGCGGCTGGTTACGCTCCACCTGATCGCCGGGTGAAACCAGGCAGTCAAGCACGGTCGCTCCTCACCCAACTGGCTGGCAGTTAACGTCGCCATAAACCGAAATGGCGACGTTAACTGCGAGCTACTTTGGTGTGTGGCGGGACTTCGTGAGCCGGGCGCCGAGCCAGCAGGCTGCCGCGAGGCAGGCGACCAGAACGAACGTGCTGAGCAGCTGTCCGCGGCTGCTCTCCGCGCTGAAGCCGACGGCGAAGATCAGGCCCAGGAGGACCAGCCCGAAGATAGTCAGGCCCGGGAAACCCTTCATCCGCAGCGGAAGTTCGGCACCTTCCCGGTCCGCCCGGCGCCGGAGGATCAGCTGCGAAACAAGGGCAGTGCCCCAGACCACCAGGCACGTGGATCCGACCAGCTGGAACAGGGCTGGCAGGATCCAGTCCGGGAACAGCAGCTCCAGAACCGTGGCGAAGAAACCGAACGCCACGGACACGCCCACCGCCACCATGGGCACGCTGGCGCCGCTGAGCCTGGCCAGGCACCGGGGAGCCTCGCCGCGTTCGGCGAGCGAGTACACCATGCGGGACGCGCCGTAGAGGTTGGCGTTCAGTGCAGAGAGAAGCGCGACGACGGCAACCAGGGTGATCGCCGTTCCGGCGCCCGGGATCCGGGCCGCGTCGAGCACGCCGGCAAATGGCGAGGCGAGTCCTTCGGAGGAGACCGGCAGGACGGCCGCGATGACAAAAACCGATCCGATATAGAAGACCAGGATGCGCCACAACACCGTCCGGATCGCCTTGCCCACGCTGTGCTCCGGATCTTCCGTTTCCGCGGCGGCCACGGCCACGATCTCGGTTCCGCCGAAGGCGAAGATCACCACGAACAATGCGGTGGCGATGCCGCCAAGCCCGGCGGGGGCAAAATCAGTGGTGATGTTAGCGAGTCCTGGCGAAGCTACATCGGGCAGGAGACCCAGCAGCAGGGCGGCCCCCACGGCCAGGAACGCCACGATGGCGGCAACCTTCAGGATGGCAAACCAGAATTCGAACTCGCCGAAGTTCTTGACGCCCGTCAGGTTGATGGCCGTAAACACAACCATAAAGATGAATGCCAGGGCCCAGACGGGGATAACCGGCCAGACGGAGAACAGCAGGCCCGCTGCGCCCAGGGCTTCCGCGGCGATGACCACCACCAGCTGGAGCCACCACAGCCAGCCCACGGTGGCGCCGGCGGTTTTTCCGAGCGCCCGCTCGGCGTAAACGGAGAACGCGCCGCTGGTGGGATTCGCAGCGGCCATCTCGCCGAGTGCCCACATCACCAGGATGATCAGTGTCCCGGCGACCAGGTACGAGATCAGCACGGCGGGCCCCGCGGCCTGGATTCCGGCCCCCGAACCCAGGAACAGGCCGGCGCCGATGGCGCTGCCCAACCCCATCATAGTGAGCTGCCGGGGTTTCATGGAGTAGCCGAGGTGGGATTTCGGCCGCACTGCCGTGGACTTCAATGTCATGCCTGTGAACCTTCTTGGGATTGGGGTGGTGCCCCCGCGGGGACCACTTGAATTTACCGCCTAAGTCGCTGGCCCGCGGGCAGGGGTTGTGGAACGATAACGGCACTTTGAATCACTCGGACGATTATTGGTTAGCAACTTGCTTACCCCATGGCGGTACATGAAGGGGATTGTATGAAGGTGGATGCCCTGGATGCCAAAATTGTCCGATTCCTTACTGACACTCCGCGGGCTCGGTGCTGGAGGCTTCGAGGGTCCTGGGAGTCGTCCGCGCCACCGTCCAATCGCGGCTGGACAGGATGGCGGAGACCGGCGTGATCAGCTCGTGGGCCCCGGCCTGACCCGGCAAAATTCGGCTTCCCGGTGGTGGCCTTCTGCTCACTGACCATCAACCAGGACCTGGGCCACGACGCGTGGCCGAGGCGCTGGCCGCCACCCCGGAACTGATCGAGGTCCACACCCTTTCGGGCAGTTCGGACCTCATGGCGAGGATCGCCGCACGGTCCAATCCGGACCTGCAGCGTCTTCTGGATGCGATGATCGCCACCAGGACCGTGCTCCGCGCGTCGTCCGTGATTGTCCTTAACACCCACTTCCAGGGCAGGACACTGAACCTGCTCGAAGCCGCAGCCGCCAGGCAGCCGGGGTAAGGTCTCCCGAGACCAGCCCAAGGACCCCTCGTCCACTCGCGTGGGGCGGCGAAACATTTTGAATCAGAGTAACGGGGCCGTAGAATCAGTTCTAGTCAAAATGACTATAACTAAGTGATGGCAATGAAGCCCAGAAGCAGGGAGCGGGTGAGTGACCGTGTACAGCAGCTCAGCGAACGTCTCCGAGCGGGCCACCGCAGCCCCCTCGCTCGCCATCTCCACCGTCATCTTTGCCTTGCGGCCCAGCGAATCCTCGGGCCGGCCTACCCTTTGGCTTCCCTTGGTCCGCAGGATCCGTGAACCGTACAAGGATCTTTGGGCCCTCCCAGGCGGACCGCTCACGCATGTTGAATCCCTGCAGGATGCAGCATCCCGGAACCTCCGGGAAACCACCGGACTCACGCCGAGCTACCTGGAGCAGCTCTACGCGTTCGGCGGGCTGCACCGCTCACCCACCCAGCGCGTGGTGTCGATCGTGTACTGGGCGCTGGTCCAGCCCACCGAGGCCGCCCTGGCCGACGAATCGGAGAACGTGAAGTGGTTCAGGGCAGACAAGGTGGGGACCTGGCCTTCGACCACAACGCCATTGTTGAGTACGCGCTCCGGCGCCTGCGGAACAAGCTGGCCTACGGTTCCGTGGCCTACCACTTCCTGGGGGAGTACTTCACGCTCGCCCAGGTCCGGGAGGTTTATGAAGCCGTCCTGGACACCCGGCTGGACCCGGCCAACTTCCGCCGCCAGCTCACGTCCACGCCGGAGATCGAAGAAACCGGCGAATACCTCCAGGGCGGCAAGCACCGCCCGCCACGTCTTTACCGCTTCACCGGCCGTCCCGGCCTTGACCCCGATAACAGGAGCACACCATGAGCAGCGTCAACACAGCCATCCAGCTGATCACGCGCGAACAAGCCGAAAGCGCGGCCCGCAGCACGGCAGCAGGCAAAACAGCATCCACCTGCAGCCCGGCGCTCGCCAAGGGCCCGTGGGAATACGACCTTGCCGAAGCCCTCGCGGGTGCCCCTGCCTACGGACCCGGCGCCTCCAGCGCGGACGTTGCCCCGGCCGCCACGCCGCGCCAGGGCCAGCTGCCGGAGGAATACAAGCTCGCCAGCGATGCCGAGCTCGATGTCCGCATCCGGGCGGCCAAGGAAAAGCTCGGGGACCGGGCAGTGATCCTGGGCCACTTCTACCAGCGCGACGAGGTCATCCAGTACGCCGACTTTGTGGGCGACTCCTTCCAACTGGCCAATGCCGCCCTCACCCGGCCCGACGCTGAGGCCATCATCTTCTGCGGCGTGCACTTCATGGCCGAGACCGCGGACATCCTCTCCACCCCGGAACAGGCCGTCATCCTGCCCAACCTCGCCGCCGGCTGCTCCATGGCGGACATGGCGGACACCGACTCCGTCGAGGAATGCTGGGAACAGCTCGAAGAGATTTTCGGTACCGAGGCCGATGCCGAGGGGAGGGTTCCGGTCATTCCGGTCACCTACATGAATTCCTCGGCCGCCCTGAAGGCTTTCTGCGGCCGGAACGGCGGCATCGTCTGCACCTCCTCCAACGCCAAAGTGGTCCTGGAATGGGCCTTCGAACGCGGCCAGCGGGTCCTCTTCTTCCCCGACCAGCACCTGGGCCGCAACACCGCCAAAGCCATGGGTGTGCCGCTGGAGCAGATGCCCATGTGGAACCCGCGCAAGGAACTGGGCGGCAACGACGAACAGGCCCTGCTCGATTCCCGCGTGATCCTCTGGCACGGCTTCTGCTCGGTCCACAAGCGTTTCAACGTGGGTCAGATCGAAAAGGCCCGCGCCGAGTTCCCCGGCGTCAACGTGATTGTGCACCCCGAGTGCCCTATGGAGGTGGTGGACGCCGCCGATTCCGCCGGCTCCACCGACTTCATCAAGAAGGCCATCGCAGCCGCCACCGAACCGACCACGTTCGCGATCGGCACGGAGGTCAACATGGTGAACCGGCTCGCCGCAGAATACCCCCAGCACACCATCTTCTGCCTGGACCCGGTGATCTGCCCCTGCTCCACGATGTACCGCATCCACCCCGGCTACCTCGCCTGGGTCCTGGAGGAACTCGTCGAAGGCCGCATCGTCAACCGCATCAGCGTGGACGATTCCGTCCAGGACAACGCCAAGACCGCGCTCGAGCGTATGCTCGCCTCGCGTCCGCTGTAGCCCGTCCGCTGTAGTCCACCTCCTGTAACCCCGGAAACCGAAACGAGCCCCACATGAGCGCAGAGAGCCCAGCCGGTGGTCCGGCACCCCGGCGGCTGATCGTCGTCGGGAGCGGCATCGCAGGACTGTACTCCGCGTTGCTGGCCGCCGACGCCGGCGCCGAAGTGGTGCTGCTGACCAAGGGCGCGCTCGCGGACAGCAACACGTACTACGCCCAGGGTGGCATCTCCGCCGTCCTCGACGAACCCGCGCCCGGGGACACTGTGGCCGCGCACATCGCAGACACACTGAAGGCCGGGGCCGGGCACTGCGACGAGGAGGCTGTCCGCGTCCTCTGCACGGAGGCCCGCCTGGATATCGCCGGCTTGGAACGCTTCGGCGTGCGTTTCGACATGGACGACGACGGCGACCCCTCGCTCGGGCTCGAAGCCGCCCATTCCGCGCCGCGGATCCTGCACGCCGGCGGCGATGCCACCGGTGCCGGTGTGGCCAGGGCACTTATCAGGACCGTCCTGGATGCGCAGGCCGCTGGCCGGATCCAGGTCATCGGGCACGCCCAGGTCACGTCCTTGTCGCAGACCGAAGGCCGCGTGGCGGGTGCGAATTTCCTCCACGACGGGCGGGAACTCGGCGTCCACGGCGATGCCGTACTCCTGGCCACCGGGGGAGCGGGCCAGCTGTTCGCCCAGACCACCAACCCTGCCGTGGCAACTGCCGACGGGCTGGCGCTCGCCTGGCGGGCCGGAGCCGCCGTGGCGGACCTGGAGTTCTTCCAGTTCCACCCCACCTGCATGGTGCTGCCGGCCGATGCCCTTGAGGCAGCCGGCAACGGCACCGAACCGCTCCTGATTTCCGAAGCCGTCCGCGGCGAAGGCGCCATCCTGCTGGACGCTAACGGCGAACGCTTTATGCCCGCCTATCACGTCGACGCGGAGCTAGCCCCGCGCGATGTCGTCGCCCGCAGCATCGCCCTGCACCTCGCGACCCTTGGGGATCCCAACGGGCACGTATTCCTTGACGCCATGGTGGTCGAGGCCCGGCGGGGCGAGGGCTACCTGGCCAAGCGCTTCCCCACCATCACCCAACGCACCCGCGAAGCCGGCGTCGACTGGACCCGCGAACCCGTCCCCGTGGCACCAGCCGCGCACTACTGGATGGGTGGGGTCCTTACCGACCTCTACGGGCGGACCTCGGTGCCTGGGTTGCTTGCCGCCGGTGAGGTTGCTTGCACCGGCGTCCAGGGGGCTAACCGGCTTGCCAGCAACTCCCTTCTTGAAGGCTTGGTCTTTGGGCGGCGGGCCGTTGCTGCGTTCCTTGGGCACGTTCCGTCGGTGGACACCGATGCTCCGCGTGCTGTCTCGGCCGCGGGCGGCCTCCCCTTGACGCACGCTTCCGCACCGCTGTCCCACGACTTCGTGGAGGCCGCGCACGCTACGGGAGCACCGTTCAACGGCGCGTCAGCGTCCATTCCCTGGCAGCTTGAAACGGTCCCGGCACCTGGTCCTCGCGAGACGTCGTTTGGTGAGGCGGTGCCGTTTTCCCGAGTGGCGCTTCGGCGGTTGATGACTGCTAACGCTGGGGTGATCCGGAATGGGTCGTTGTTGCGGGAGGCGGGGGCCACTCTTGGCTCCTGGGCCGTCGTCGAACCCTCTGAGAGTGTTCCTGATTCCTTCGATCCTCGGGAGCATGAGGATGCCAATCTTTTGTTGGCTTCACAGCTGCTGGTGCATGCCGCGCGGGAGCGGCGGGAATCCTTGGGGGCGCATTACCGCAGCGACAGCGTGCCCGCGGATGCCGCCGTCGAACATTTTGACAAGCGTTACACCATGAGCCGGAAAGCGAGCCTCGTTAATGACTAGCCTGACCCTCCCCGCAGCACCCGTCCGGGACATCCTGGAGCGGGCCTTTGCCGAGGACGCGCCCAGCGGCGACATCACCTCCCAACTGCTGATCCCGGCTGACGCCCGCGCCACGGCAGTGCTCAACGCCCGCGTGCCCGGCATCTTCAGCGGTGGAACGGTGTTCCGCGACGCCATGAAGCTCATTGATCCGGAGACGGATGTGAAGTTGTTGCTTGCAGACGGTGAAGCGTTCATCGCCGGAACCCATCTCGCACGGGTGAGGGGCAGCGCCCGCTCCGTGCTGCTGGCCGAACGGGTCGGGCTGAACCTGGTCCAGCGCATGAGCGCCATCGCCACCAAGACCGCGGAATTCGTAGAGCTTGTCGAAGGTACCAAAGCGCGCATCACCGATACCCGCAAGACCACCCCCGGCCTGCGCGTGCTGGAGCGCTACGCGGTGCGCTGCGGCGGGGGAGCGAACCACCGCTACAGCCTCTCCGACGCCGTGCTGGCCAAGGACAACCACCTGGCCGTCATGACCGGCGGCGACCCCGCCAAGCTCACCGCCCTGCTTGTCACGGCCAGGGCCCAGCTGGGGCACACCACGCACTTCGAAGTGGAGGTGGACAGCGCCGAGCAGATCGAACCTGTTCTCGCAGCAGGCGTGGACACCATCATGCTGGACAACTTCACCCTCGAGGAGCTCCGTGCAGGCGTCAAGCAGGTGGCCGGCCGCGCCATCGTGGAAGCCAGTGGCAACGTCAACCTCGGCACCGTGGCGGACATCGCGGCCGCGGGCGCGGACGTCATCTCCATCGGCGGCCTCACCCACAGCGTGGCTGCCCTGGACCTGGGGCTGGACGTCGAACTGAGGGCCGGCTGACACCGCCATGATCTTCCTCGACGCCGCCGCCACCACGCCTGTCCGCCGCGAAGTCCTCGAGGCCATGTGGCCCTATCTGAGCGGCGAGTTCGGCAACCCCTCCAGCCACCACACCCTGGGCGAGGCCGCTGCTGCTGCGCTCGCAGGCGCCCGCGCCGCCGTGGCCAAGGTGCTCGGCTGCCGCCCGGGCGAGGTCACCTTCACCTCCGGCGGAACGGAGGCGGACAACCTCGCGCTCAAGGGCATCGCCCTGGCACGGCAGGCCGCGGACCCGAGGCTCAACCGCGTGGTGATCAGCGCCGTCGAACACCCCGCCGTGGAGGAGTCCGCACGGTATCTGGAGCGGTTCCACGGGTTCACCGTGGATGTGGTTCCGGTGGACAGCGCCGGCCGGGTGACGCCTGAGGCGCTCGCAGCCGCGCTCCGGCCGGAGACCGCTCTGGTCAGCATCATGTACGCGAACAACGAGGTGGGCACCATCCAGCCGGTTGCGGAACTGGCTGCAGCGGCCACCGCGAAGGGCATCCCGTTCCATACAGACGCCGTCCAGGCCGCCGGCTGGCTGCCCCTGGATGTCAAGGCGCTGGGAGTCGATGCCCTGAGCATTTCCGGCCACAAGCTCGGCGCGCCCAAAGGCTGCGGCGTGCTGTACGTCCGCGGCCGGACCCGCGTCGAACCCCTGGTGCACGGCGGCGGGCAGGAACGCGGCCGGCGGTCGGGGACCGAAAACGTGGCAGGAGCGGTGGCGCTGGCCACCGCCCTGACGCTCGCCCACGCCGAACGGCCGGAACTGGCCGCCCGAGTGGCAGGGCTCCGCGAAGACTTCATCGCCACCATCCTGGACACGGTCCCGGGAGCCCTGCTCACCGGGCACCGCACGGAGCGGCTGCCGTCAGTAGCGTCGTTCTGCTTCCCCGGCACCAGCGGCGAATCCGTGCTCTTGGAGCTGGAGCGGCAGGGTGTGGTGTGCTCGAGCGGTTCGGCGTGCGCCGCCGGCTCGGATGCGCCGTCGCCGGTGCTGACCGCGCTGGGCTATGACGCCGAGGTCGCTCAGACCGCTGTGCGGTTCAGTTTCACCTCAGCGGTGACATCCGAGGAACTGGAGCAGGCGGCGGCGGCCGTGGGCACCGCCGTCGGGAGCGTCCGGACCCTCGGCCGCTAGATGTGGCGGGCGCGGCGGAAGATCCAGTGCCGCAGCATCGTGAACCGCACGGCGGTGGCCGCGAAGCCAGACAGGGTGGTGGTCCACAGCTCATCGGACACGGTGGCGTCCGGGTGCAGCCAGTGCAGCACGCCCAGGCTGCCGCCTGTGATGACCAGCGCCACGGCGATGACGATCATGCCGTTGAGGTGGTCGCGGGCCATCCGGCGCTGCCCGGAGATCTTGAACGTCAGCCTGCGGTTCAGTGCCGTGTTCATCAAAGATGTCAGCACCAGGGCGGCCGCGTTGGCCAGCTGCGGTCCCAGCCAGGGCCGCAGCAACGCATAGAGCGCCAGGGACGTTGCCGTGCAGATGATGCCGACGCCCGTGAAGCGGAGGAGCTGCCGCACCAGCGGAAATCTGAAGATTCCGCGGTAATGCTTGGTTGCCGGCGCACCGCGCGTGGGCTGCTGCGTCAGCTGGGCGGCGGGCGCAGCAGGGGATTCCATGCGTCAAGCCTGACACATGTCAGGCGGGGGTTTCCTCCCAGGACGCCGCCGTGACCGGGTTGCTGAGCTCGCCAATGCCCTCCACGCGGCACACCACTGTGTCCCCGGGGTGGATGCGGGCACACTCCGCCGGGAAGCCGGTCAGGACCAGATCGCCGGCGTGCAGGGTCATAAAGGAGCTGAGGTACACCAGGATTTCGTCCACCTTCCAGCCGAGATCGGTGCTGCGGGCGGCCTGCAGCTCGGTGCCGTTGTGGACGATGCTGATGGACAGGTCCGAGTCGTCGAGGTCCGTCACGATCCAGGGGCCCACGGGGGTGAAAGTGTCCTGGCTCTTGGCGCTGATCCACAGCTCGTCCGATTTCTGCAGATCGCGCGCCGAGACGTCGTTGCCGATGGTGAAGCCCAGGATGGCGCTGCGGGCGGTCTCCAGCGTAAGGCCGCGGACAGGACGGCCGACGACGACGGTCAGTTCGGCTTCCGGGTCAACGTAACCCACCGTGGAGCTCAGCTCGATGGCCTCGCCCGGGCCGATCACGCTGGAGGCCGCCTTGTGGAAGGCCTGCGGCGGGAGGCCCCGGCCTGCCTGACCGGTGTTGTGCGCCATGCCGAAGACGTTGAGGGGGACCGACGGCGCCAGGAACGTGAACGAGTCCTGGTCTACTGCTGTGCCGGCTTCCCAGCCGGGCCGGGCCGGGTAATTGGCATTGGGACGGGACGCCCCAAAAGGGGATTCAACGACTGTCCAGGACCGGCCGGCGTCGGAGCCGAAGTCCGGGGCGTCATTGGCCACGAAGAAGTGCTCGTCGGCCACAGCCGGGGACAGGGGGCGGACACGGGCAAGGCGGCGGGGAGCGCTGGCAGTCATGATGACATCCTACGTCCTCCGGCCGGCAGGCTCAGTACAGCTCGCCCACCGGGATCTCCACGGCCAGGCGGTTGGACGGGCCGGGCAGCGGGCAGGACCAGGCCTCGTTGTAGGCGCAGGACGGGTTGTAGGCAAAGTTGAAGTCCAGGACAAACTCCGCGTCCGCCCCCGAGCCGTGGACCCCGTGGAACGCGCCCTTGATGGTGTCCAGGAGGTACCGGCCGGCGCCGTAGGTTCCCCCCGGCTGGCCGGCCGTGGCGTCGCGGAACGGAACGAAGATCCCGCCGCCGTAGCCGTGCAGCTTCCACACGCCGAGCTGGCCGAGTTCGGGAAGATCGAACGTGCCCAACCGGACAAACCGGACCACGCCGTCGGTGGCGGTTTCCACGGTCATTTCCCGGCCGGCTCCCTCAAGGGTCAGCGGCACATAGAAGCGGTAGATGGGATCGTAATCGGCCGTCTTCAGGCCGGAGAACTGCGCTTTGTCCCTGGCGCTGAGGGCCGAGGCCGGATGCGTTGCGAACATCCGGTCGCGTTCATGCCGCCACAGGGAATGGGCCTCCGCCGGATCTTCAGCGGCAACCTTCCGTACCGTGTCGTACAGGGCAAACGTCCGCAGCCGCCAGTCCGCAATGTCGATGGCGGAGATGTCCGCCAGGCTCTCAAGGTCCGCGCCGTACTGCTCATCCGCCATAGGCACCAGCCTAGTCCCTTGCGCGCGGGGAATGTCCGACGGCGACACGAGGCTCCGGCCCTTGCCCACCGTCGCCCGCCGATAGGCTGGCTGCATGACACACAAGGCGGCAATGTGGGGCGTGCGGACGGTAGCGCTGCTGATGGCCGGTGGCCTGGCGGCCGGCTGCAGCGCGCCTGGTAACAGCGATTCGGCGTGGACAGCGCAGCCGGAGACATCGGCCAGCCCTGGCGCCAGCACGGGCTCAACCGCCGGCGCTACCGGGTCCCCGTCGTCGGATCCTTCTGCCACCGCGGGCGCCCCGACGTCCGCAGCACCCGGCCCGGCCGCAACAGCTGCTGCCTGGAAGACCTTTACCGATCCGGCGAAGACTGTCAGCTTCGACCTGCCGGAGGAATGGATCGCCCAGTCCGTCACGCCCGAGGACGGGACATTGCCGGGTGCCCTGAAGATCGAGGTGAAAAAGCCGGACGGCACGGTGGTGGCCACGCTGCGGACAGGACTGCCGCCGTCGTCGTCGGAGTGCCCCGAGGCTGCCCGGAAACCGTACGTTGTGATCAGCAGCGTGCCGGTGGAGCTTCCCGGCCTGACGGGGGAAGGCATTATCACCCCGCACGTGGTGTTCCGCGTCATCCAAGGCTACCGCTACTTCGGTTCCTACGGCATCACCAACATTGTGGGCGGGGCTGACGGCCAGGCCTGCGAACTGCGGAATGTGGTCCGTGGCCCGGCAGGAAAAGGAGACTACTCGTTCGGTGACCTCGGAGTCCTGAAGGCCTTCGCCCCGGATGAGAAGGTGGCCCCCGCGAAGGCGTTTGACACCCTGGGACAGGCCGAAAAGTACGTGGACGAGAGCTCGGAATTCGCGAACGTCCAACGGATGCTAATGTCTCTGGAGATCAAAAACTAGTCCTGCCCCTGGCCCCTCAACCCCGGGCCAGCGCGGGAAGTTCTGCCACTACCTCACACCCCGGAGATACATGGAACGCACCGTTTCAGCACGTATGGTTTTCAGGACCATCGCCGACACGAAGGCAGCCCTGGCCATCGCCGTGGCCGGGAATCCCGGCTACACCTCGTTTGATGAATCCCTGGCTGTCACGGCCGACGGTCAGCCGGTTCCGTTGCAGGAACTCACGGACCATCATGGCGGCCGCCTGCACTATATGGAGCTCACTGAACCCGCAGAGGTCACCGTTGAGTACTCAGCGACGGTGGCCGGGCAGGCCGTTCCCGAAGAAGCCACCCTGGCTGAGCTCATCCGCTACGTGCGGCCAAGCCGCTACGCGGAGTCGGACCGGCTCCTGCCCACGGCCTATGCCGAATTCGGCGGCTTGCACGGCGCCGAACTGCTCCAGGCCGTGCGGAGCTGGGTCTTCGGGGAATTGCGGTACATCAGCGGGTCCTCCAGGGGAACTGACGGCGCCGTGGAAACCCTCCTGCACCGCAGGGGAGTGTGCCGGGACTTCGCGCACCTGGCCATCGCCCTGCTGCGTTCCAAGGACGTCCCGGCCCGGCTCACCGCCGTGTACGCGCCGGGGCTGAGCCCCATGGATTTCCACGCGGTAGCCGAGGCACATGTCAATGGCGCCTGGCACGTCATCGACCCCACGGGGCTGGCCCCGCGGGAGTCGATGCTGCGAATCACCGCCGGCCGGGACTCCTCGGACACCGCATTCCTGTCCACAGTGGGCGGGCGCCTCACGCTGAACGAGCTGCGCGTCAGCGCTGTGGTCAACGGCCAGCTGCCTCTGGAAGATCCGGCCAAGCTGGTCATGCTGGGCTAGTTCCCGTAGGGCCCGGCCACTGCGGGGCAGTTACTTCCCGGCCAGATATTCCCCGGGCAGTTACTTTGCCGGCCGCGCCCCCACGGAATGCCGGAGTTTCTCGGTCAGCCGCTGGAGTTCCTTCTGCTCGGCAGCCGTCAGGGCCGGCCCCACCAGGCTGGAGATGTCCCGCACGTGCTCCCGGCCGATCTCCTTCTGGAGGGCAGACCCCTCCTCGGTGAGCTTCAGCAGCACGCCGCGGCCGTCGTCGGGGGCCGCCATCCGGACCACAAGGCCGCGCTTTTCCAGCCTCTCAACCAGCCTGCTGAGGCTCGACTGGCTCAGCAGGACGTGGTCATTAAGTTCGTTGAGCCGGAGCCAGCCGGACGGACACCGGGACAGCGTGAACAGGACGTCGTACTCGTTGATGGCCACCTTTCGGAAGGCAGCTCCGGCCTGCAGCCTGCGCATGACGGCAACCTGCGCCCGGAACAGGGACTCCCAGGTTTCCGCCGCCAGGCGGATGGGTGATTCGTTTCCGTTGGCAGCCATCACGCCTCCGAAGGGGCAGTTTCAGGCGCCGGTGCAGCCATCAGCGCGGCCACGCGGCCGGCATGCGTGGGCGGATCCGGCACGTGGGCGGGCTTGAGGGCAGCGTATTCCTTGCGGAGGACCGGGAGGACTTCCTCGCCGAACAGGTCAAGCTGCTCCAGCACAGTCTTCAGGGGCAGGCCTGCGTGGTCGATCAGGAACAGCTGGCGCTGGTAGTCGCCGAAGTACTCGCGGAATGTCAGGGTCTTTTCGATGACTTCCTGCGGGCTGCCCACCGTCAGCGGTGTCTGGGAGGTGAAGTCCTCCAGCGACGGGCCGTGGCCGTAGACGGGCGCGTTATCGAAGTAGGGCCGGAATTCCTTCACGGCGTCCTGGGAGTTCTTCCGCATAAAGAACTGCCCGCCGAGGCCCACGATGGCCTGGTCCGCCTTGCCGTGGCCGTAGTGCTCGTAGCGCTCACGGTACATGCCGATCAGCTGCTGGTAGTGCTCCTTCGGCCAGAAGATGTTGTTCGCGAAGAAGCCGTCGCCGTAGTAGGCGGCCACTTCGGCGATCTGCGGCGTGCGGATGGAGCCGTGCCACACAAAGGGGGCCACGCCGTCGAGCGGTCGCGGGGTGGAGGTGAAGTTCTGCAGCGGCGTGCGGAACTTGCCGGACCAGTTCACCGTGTCCTCGTCCCACAGCCGGCGCAGCAGGCTGTAGTTCTCGATGGCCAGTTCCACGCCGTCCTGGATGTTCTTGCCGAACCACGGGTACACCGGAGCGGTGTTGCCGCGGCCCAGGACCAGATCCACGCGGCCGTCGGCCAGGTGCTGCAGCATGGCGAAGTCTTCGGCGATCTTGACCGGATCGTTGGTGGTGATCAGCGTGGTGGCGGTGGAGAGGGTGATCCGCTCGGTCTGCGCTGCGATGTACGCGAGCGTGGTGGTGGGCGAGGACGAGAAGAACGGGCGGTTGTGGTGCTCGCCGAGGGCGAAGACATCCATGCCGATTTCCTCGACTTTTTTGGCGATCGCCACGGCCGCCTTGATGCGTTCGTTCTCCGTGGGGGTCCGGCCGGTGGTGGGGTCAGTGGTGATGTCACTGACGCTGAATACGCCGATCTGCATGGTGTGCCTTCCGTTTCCTGGACTACTCTGGGCTTGCTTCCACTATACCCGATTTTCATGCATTTGCATGTATCGACGGATATAACGCCTCCCGGGCGAGAATATTCCAGGTGTTACAGGGGGTCACCCGGAGCGGCACGGCGGCCAGTGACGCGGGGCACCATGCCGGTGGTCCAGTCGCGGAACTCGGCATCGACGTCGTCGGCTTCCGCAAACTCCGGGCGCTGCTGCATGGCACGGAGCAGTGCTTTTGTTTCCCGCCGTCCCTCGACGAGCCGATACAGCACGGGAACCAGCACCAGGGTCAGCGCCGTGGAAGAAACCAGGCCGCCGATCACCACCACGGCCAGCGGCTGGGAAATGAAGCCGCCGCCCCCGGTCAGGCCAAGCGCCATGGGTGTCAGCGCGAAAACGGTGGCCAGCGCGGTCATCAGGATGGGGCGGAGCCGCTGCCTGGCGCCATGGGTGATTGCGTCCGCCACGGTCATCCCGCCGCGGCCGTCGCGTGGCTGCCTGTACTGGTTGATGAGATCGATGAGCACAATGGCGTTGGTGACCACGATGCCCACCAGCATCAGCATGCCGATCAGCGACGGCAGGCCCAGGGGAACGCCCGTGGCCAGCAGCAGGGCCACGGCGCCGGTGGCGGCAAAGGGAACGGACACCAGCAGGATCAGGGGCTGGATCAGCGACTTGAACGTGGCCACCATAATGACATAGACAATCGCGATCGCGGCGAGGAGCGCCAGGCCCAGCTGCTGGAAGGACTCGGCCTGCTGGGTGGTGGCGCCGCCGAGTTCGGCGGTGACCCCTGCGGGGAGGCTGACGGCCGTGAGGCGCTTCTGCACCTCCGCGTTCACCGCACCGAGGTTGGAGCCCGACGGCGTGACTGACACTTTGGCGGTCCGCTGGCCGTTGCTGGCGGTTATGGAGACCGGCACGTCCACCTGTTCCACGGACGCGATGCTGCCCAGCGTGACGGGGGAGCCGGATGCAGGGAGTGCGATGTTGCGCACTGCATCAATGCTGGTAAACCGGGTGCCCTCGCCGATCTGGACCGGAAAGTCGTTGGTGTCGATCCGGACCGTCCCGGCGGGAATGGGGCTGATGGTGGCAGCCAGGACGCCGGCCACCTGTTCCTCGTTCAGCCCGGCTGCCGCGGTCTTGGCCCGGTCAACCTTGACCTGGACCACCGGCTGGCTGGCCGCGAGGTTGGTTGCCACCTCGCTGGTCGCCGGCACGCCGGTCATGGCCTGAACCATGGCGTCACTGGCCGTCCGGAGGTCCTCGGACGTTGCCGCCTTGATGGTGATGTCCACCGTAGAGGATGTCCCGAAGCCACCCTGCTGCGTGCCGACGGTAATCTTCCCGGAACCGGCCACCTTGCCCACTTCGGCCCGGACGGTTTCCTGGAGCTTCGCCTGATTCGCCTTTTCATCCGTCACCACCGTGAACGTGGAGTTGGCGGCTCCGGAAGACGTCAGGGCGGCAAAACCTGCCTGCGCGTTGCCGGAGGTGAGCTGGACATTCTTGACACCCTCGATGCCGCGGAGGACGTCCTCGACCTTGATGGCGGCGGCGCTGGTGTCGGCCAGGCTTGTGCCCGCCGGCATCAATTGGCGGACAGTCAGGCTGTTCTGGCCGGAATCGCCGAGGAGGTTGGTGGACAGCAGCGGCGTCATGGCGGCCGTGGCGCCGAGCACCAGAACGGCGGCCACCAGGGTCAGCACCGGGTGCTTCTGGGTCTTGCTGAGGACGGGCAGGTAGGCACGCTGTAGCCGGCTTTTCTGTTCGGCCTCCTGGGCCTGGGCACGGGCGGCGGCAGCAAGCCGGGCGGCAGTTTCGCGGGCAGCGGGCGAACTTGCAGCGGGCGAACCGGCGGCGGCGGAACCGGAGGGGCTCTTGAGGAACCAGTAGGCCAGGACAGGAACGATGGTCAGCGATACGAGCAAGGATGCCAGCAGCGCCATGGTGACTGTCAGGGCGAAGGGCCGGAAGAGTTCGCCGGCGAGCTCGCCCACAAAGGCAATGGGCAGGAAGACCGCCACGGTGGTCAGGGTGGAGGCGGTGATGGCGCCGGCCACCTCCCGGATAGCGGTGAGGATCGCGGGGACTTTCTCCTCCCCGTAGCTGAGGTGGCGCTTGATGTTTTCGATCACCACAATCGAGTCGTCCACCACGCGGCCGATCGCAATGGTCAGCGCGCCCAGGGTCAGGATGTTCAGTGAATAGCCGGTCGCGGACAGGCCAATGAACGTGATCAGCAGCGACAGCGGAATGGAGACCGCGGTAACAAGGGTGGAGCGGGCTGACATCAGGAAAACAAGGATGACGGCGACGGCGAAGCCCAGCCCGAGCAGGCCCTCGGTGGTGAGGTCCTTGATGGACTTCTCGATGAACGGGGCCTGGTCGAACACCGCCGTGAACTTTGCGTTGGACCCCAGCTCGGCCTCCAGTGCCGCCAACGAGTCGTTCACGGCGTGGGAGATTCCCACGGTGTCGCCCTCGGGCTTCTTGGTCACGGACACCGCCAGTGTCTCCTGGCCGTTGGTCCGGGTGATGGAGGTCCGTTCGTCATCCTGCAGGCTAACGTCGGCCACCGTGCCGATGGTCGCGGCATCCTTGGCTCCGCCCAGGGGGAGTGCCTTGATGGCGTCCAGGGAATCCACCGGGCTGCCGATCTGGAGGGATAGCGTCTTGCCCTGCTCCTGGATGGTCCCGGCCGGGATCAGCGCGCCGTTGTTGGAGAGGGCGTTCCGGATGGACTCGATCGTGGCGCCCTTGGCGACCATCGCCTCGGGCCGGGGGATGATCTCGATGTGCTGGGTGGCGCCGCCGGTCACGTCGGCTCCCCGGACGCCGTCGATCTTCTGGAGCCGGGGAACGGAGAGGCGTGCCAGGTCGGCGTTCAGTTCGCTGAGGGGCTTGTCCGAGGACACTGCCAGGAACACGATGGGGAAGTCGCTGATGCTGCCCGCGATGGCCTGCGGCTGCACGTCCTCCGGCAGGGAGCGTTTGGCGTTGGAGATGGCGCGGTCGATCTGGTTCCGGGCGCGGTCGAGGTTTGTCCCGTAGGTGAACACCATGGAGATCTGCGAGACGCCGTTACGTGACGTCGAGGAGGTGGACTCCAGGCCTTCGACGCCGTTCAGAGCGGTTTCGAGCGGTGCGCTGACCTGTTTGTCCACCACCTCGGGCGACGCGCCGGGCATGGCGGAGAGGACGGTGATCTGCGGGAACTCAATGGAGGGGATGAGTTCCTGTTTCAGCGATGACATGGTGATCACGCCGAACACCGTCGCGAAGACGGTGATCAGCGCGATCAGCGCCCGGTTTGCCAATGAAAGTTGTGCCAGCCGGAACATCGCGGGTCTCTCCTGTGGGGTTGACGGACTCCTGCGGACCGGACCGGACCGTCCAGCCGGGCCTGCCGGCCGGAATGCCGGGCGTCAGTGGTTGGCGGAAATGCTCTCCAGCTGCAATGCCTTGGCCGTTGCCGTCTCAAGTTCGGCAGCCAGTTCCGGATTCTCATCCAGCTTCACGCCGTAGCCCGGCATCATGTCCTTGAGCTTGCCCTGCCAGCCCTTGAAGTCCTTCGGGAAGGACTTCTGCAGCAGTTCAATCATGATGGGCACCGCTGTGGACGCGCCGGGCGACGCACCCAAAAGCGCCCCGATAGTGCCGTCGCGGCCGGCGATGACTTCCGTGCCGAACTGCAGCACGCCGCCCCTCTTCGGGTCCTTCTTGATGATCTGCACACGCTGGCCGGCGGTGATCAGCTCCCAGTCGCCGTCCTTGGCTTCGGGGTAGTACTCGCGCAGCGCTTCCACCTTGTCCCCGTGGCGCTTGGCGACTTCCTTGACGAGGTACGCGGTGAGGTCCATGTTGTCCTTGGCGACTGCAAGCATCGGGATGATGTTGCTGGGCCGGATGGACAACGGCAGGTCAAGGTACGAGCCGTTCTTCAGGAAATTAGTGGAGAAGCCGGCATAAGGGCCGAAAAGGAGCGAACGCTTCCCGTCGACGTACCGGGTGTCAAGGTGCGGGACCGACATGGGCGGCGCGCCCACCGAAGCCTGGCCATAGACCTTGGCGCTGTGCTGGGCGGCAAGTTTCTCGTCGGTGCAGCGGAAGAACTGGCCGGACACGGGGAATCCGCCGAAGCCCTTGCTCTCCGGGATGCCGGAGGCCTGAAGGAGGTGCAGTGCGCCGCCGCCGGCGCCTACAAACACAAACTTGGCGTGGATCTTGCCGTGTTCCCCGGAAGCCGGGTGCTTGATCGAAAGGTCCCAGCCGCCGTCGGACGCCTTGGAGATGCCGCTGACGTCATGGCCGTAATTGATTTCGACGCCGTTGTTCCCGAGGTAGGTGGTGAGCTCACGGGTCAGTGCCCCGAAGTCGACGTCGGTCCCCTCGGTTGCCCGGGTGGCGGCGATACGCTGCTTCGCGTCGCGGCCCTTGACGATCAGCGGCGCCCATTTGGCGATCTGGGCGTGGTCCTCGGAGTACTCCATGCTGCGGAACAGCGTGTGGGGCTTGAGCGCTTCGTAGCGGGTCTTGAGGAATTTGGTGTTGTCCTCGCCGATGACAAAGCTCATGTGCGGGACGGTGTTGATGAAGCCCTTCGGCGAGCCGATCAGGGATTCTTCCACAAGATGGGACCAGAACTGGCGGGACAGCTGGAACTGTTCATTGATGAGCAGGGCCTTGGCCGGGTTCACCGAGCCGTCTTTGGCTGCGGGGGAGTAGTTCAGCTCGCACAGGGCGGCATGGCCCGTTCCTGCGTTGTTCCAGGGGTCGGAGCTTTCCAGTCCGGGCTGGTCCAGTCGTTCGAACAGGGAGATGGTCCAGTTCGGTTCAAGCTGCTTGATGAATGCCCGAGCGTGGCGCTCATGATGCCGCCGCCAATCAGTACGACGTCGGCATGTTGGGTCTTGGATATGAAGGTCACAATCAGTCTCCGATAGCAGCGGCTCTGGCTGTCAAAGAATATCCCCGGGCGGCCCGCATACTGAAATTGGGCCGGGCCGTCAAGGCTTTAGCTGTACTTTTGTGAAAACTTCACTCAGTACCGGGGACGCCGGGTAGCTGCTGACGCGGTCCGAGAGAGCGAGTGCCGAGATGGGGAAGGCGATGGGAACCGCCGGCACAGTGGCCGCGATCTGGGCGTTGATGGTGTGGTACTGCTCGTCGCGTTCCTTGCCGGCAGGGAGGCCGCGGGCGCGGTTGATCTTGGAGAAGACCTGCGGGTCCTGGTAGCCGAATTCGCCGTTCTTTTCGCCGAACAGCGGGCCCACAAAGTTATCGGCATCGGCATACGCGCCATTCCAGCCGAGCAGGTGAAGCCCGTGGTCCCCGGGTGACTGCACTTTCTGGAGGTAGCCTTCGGACCAGTCCACCGGGACGGGTTTGATGCTGAAGCCGACGGCGGTCAGTTGCCTGCTGATCTCGGCGTAGATTTTCTCCGGCGTGGGCAGATAGGGGCGGGTGGCGTTGAGCGGATAGTAGAACCTGAGCTCTTCCCCGGTGTAGCCGGCTTCGGTCAGGTAGGCCTTGGCCTTGACCGGGTCGTGGCCCAGGGCGGGAGCGTCATTATTGA
This sequence comes from Pseudarthrobacter sp. NIBRBAC000502772, assembly GCF_006517235.1. Classification (NCBI taxonomy): domain Bacteria; kingdom Bacillati; phylum Actinomycetota; class Actinomycetes; order Micrococcales; family Micrococcaceae; genus Pseudarthrobacter; species Pseudarthrobacter sp. NIBRBAC000502772. The sequence continues at coordinate 3,442,750 of NZ_CP041188.1, read as the reverse complement.
AACCGCTGATCTTCGGAGGAACGAACTGTGAGGCTTTGGCGGTGTTGTCGATGAAGAACTTGCGGATCAGGGTTTCCTTATCGATGGCCAGCTCAATGGCCTGCCGGACCTTTTCGTTCTGCAGGACCGGAATTTCCTGGTTGATGCCCAGGTACATCACCGAGAAAGGATCACGCTGGACGATCTGCATGCCCCGCTTGACCAGCTGATCGAAGTTGCCCACCGTGACGGCGTCGTAGCCGTCGATCTTGGCGTCCAGAAGGGCCTGAAGCCGCGTCTGGGGGTGGTCGTACGTGACGAAATTAATGGTGGAGATCTGCCCGCGGTCACCCCAGTAGTTTTTGTGGCTGATGAGCCGGACGCTGGCCTCGTCCCAGGCGGCCAGGCTGAACGGTCCTGTGCCGACGGGGTTGGTGGCGAACCGGGAGACCGGGTTTCCGGCACGGGTCTGATCCAGGATATCCGCCGTGCCCGCTGTCAGGGCGGCCGGGGATGCGATGGCGAACGCCGGCAGGGTGAGCGCCTGGAGGAACGCGGTGAAGCGCTGGGTCAGGTCGATCCGGACAGTGTCAGCGGAAAGGGCCGTGCAGCTCTTGAAAATGGAGAGCGCAGCGTCGTCGGAATGTGCCTTGAACACGCTCTTGAACGAGCTTCCCGGCGCTTGGCGCCGCAGTTCCGCCGAGAAGGCGAACCAGCGGTTGAAGTTGGCACACACGGCGTCGGCGTTGAAGGGCGTGCCGTCCTGGAACGAGACGCCGCTGCGGAGTTTGAACGTGTACGAGCGGCCTTCGTTTTCCTCGGACCATTCCGTTGCCAGCAGCGGCGTAGGTTTTCCGGTGGTCTGGTCCACACCCACCAGGCCCTCGAGGATCTGCCGGGTGATCCGGTAGCTTTCCACATCGTTGGAGAGCGCGGGGTCCAGGCCGAGGGGCTGGGACGCCGTGCCGAACGTGAACGTTTCAGTGGGTTCAGCGCCGGCGGGCGCCGTTGAAGGAGACGTTGCCGAGGGCGAAGGCGGTGGGTTGCCGGTGCAGGAGGTCAGGCCTAACGCCATAAAAACGGCGCCGGTCCTGATGACCGTTCGCCGCGAAGTACTGCTGGGCACTCGTCTATCACCTCTGGCTGCTTCTGGCCGGCGCCGCGGACTGCGGGCCAAGGACACAGTCTAGTTGACACACCCCGGTGCTCCCTGGGCACACGCCAGAGGCCTGTTCCGGTTGCGGAACAGGCCTCTGGGCTTGAAAGCCGGACTACTTGGGCATCAGCACCGAGTCGATCAGGTAAACGGTGGCGTTCTTCGTCTGGACGCCGCCGCAGATCACGCTGGCGCCATCAACCATGAGGGCATCCTTGCTGCCGGTCACGGTGACCGATCCGCCCTGGACCGTGGCGTGTGTGCCGGCGATCTTGTCCGGGGTGATCTGGCCGGGGACCACGTGGTAGGTCAGGATCTTGCTCAGCAGGGCGTCGTCCGTTTTGAGCGTTTCGATGGTGGCGGCATCGATCTTGGCGAAGGCGTCATCCACCGGGGCGAAGACCGTGAACTCGCCGCCGTTAAGGGTGTCAACCAGGTCAACCTTCGGGTTCAGCTTGCCGGAGACAGCTGCCGTGAGGGTGGTCAGGATGGGGTTGTTGGATGCCGCGACCGCTACCGGGTCAAGGGCCATCCCAGCAACCGAGCCTGCCCCGGTGGGGACCTTCTCTGCGTAGCCGGCGCAGCCTGCGCCAACGAGGTTTGCGGCCGGATCCATGGCAGCAGCACTGGCGGACGGTGACGGGGCCATCTTCGTTGCTGACGGTGCGGCGGCCGGAGCGGAGGAGCTCGGGGTTGTGGTTGCTGTTCCACCGCAGGCGGTAAGGCTCAGCAGGGCTGCAGCTGCAACGCCTGCGACGGTGAAGGATGTGCGCTTGAATGACTGCATTTCGGTTCTCCTTGTTTTTTGGTTTCTGCCGATTTCTTGCCTGCTGCAGACGTTGTGCCTGCCGCGTGGCCTTTCCCGACTGTTGGGCACCGGCCCTTGGCTGGTGTCTCAATGGGTATTCGGCCGGAGCACGGAAGCGGATGGGTGGATCGCCAAGAGTTTTTTAGATTCGCGGCCAGCCCGCAGGGAAAGCCAGGAGAACACGGTAGCTGCGCAGTTAAATGACGGAGATCCCGGGCCTGTGGGCCCGGGATCTCGGTGTAAGTGTGCGCAAGGGGGGACTTGAACCCCCACGCCCGAAGGCACAGGAACCTAAATCCTGCGTGTCTGCCAATTTCACCACTCGCGCTTGGCAGTTGCTGCCGTTGTCTTCAACCTTGGCCAGATGGCCTACGGATAAAACGTACGACGGCGGATGCCAGTTTCCATTGTAGCCTCGGGCCGGCGGGGTTCCGGTCAGCCGATTCCTGCCGCGCCGTACTGGCGCCACTTCCCGCGTAATGCGTTACGCGTCCACGTTGAGGTCGCGCCGGAGTTTGGCCACGTGGCCGGTGGCCCGGACGTTGTACTGGGCAAGCGCCACTTTTCCATCGGGATCGATCACCACGGTGCTGCGGATCAGTCCCTCATAGGTCCGTCCGTAATTCTTCTTTTCGCCCCAGGCACCATAGGCTTCGGCCACGGCATGGTCCTCGTCCGAAAGCAACGGAAAGCTAAGGTCCTCGTTGGCGGCAAAGGCAGCAAGTTTGTCCACGGAATCGGGGGAGACGCCCAGGACCCGATAACCGGCCGACGTGAAGGATGCCAGGCTGTCGCGGAAATCGCAGGCCTGTTTCGTGCAGCCGGGCGTGGCGGCGGCTGGGTAGAAATAGACGATGGTGCTGCCGCTGTGGCCGGAAGCCAGATTGACGTCTTTACCCGACGAATCCTTCAGGGTGAAGCCGGGCGCTACGTCGCCGGTCAAGAGTCTGTCAGCCACTGTTAATCTCCTCGTTGCAGGCGGAACACACCAGTTTAGTAAGCATCCACGACCGGTGCTAACCAGCCTTAGCTATACTTGCTGGTATGCCTGACATGGATCGCTGGCCCACTGGGCGCCTATTGTCCACTGCGGCACGCCTCGTAGAACACTCCTGGAACGAAAAGCTAAGCGCCATCGGGCTGACGCACGCCGGCGTGATCGCTATCGAAGTCCTCTCAGCGCAGGGGCCGATGACACAGGCCCAACTCGCCCAATATGTGCGCGTTCAGGCCCAGACCATGGGTAAAACCCTGAGCCGGTTGGAGTCCCATGGCCACATTGCCCGCGTCCGCAGCACGTCGGACCGCCGCAGCCAGGTGGTGTCCCTCACGGACAGCGGACGGGAAGCCGCAGCCGCAGCCGTTGAGATGGAACGCGCGGTGCTTGCCGCGGCAACCATTGACCCTGACGCCCTGCGGCAGGAGCTCCAGGCTGTGGTCAGGGAGCTGGCCAGCCAGTTCGCCTCGCCGTCAACCCGCGCCCTGGTGGACGGTGCCCCGCTCAGCTAGCGATCCCGGGAATCCGGTAAATTTGACTGGCACCATTACTGCAAGATTCCGCGGTGGTGGTGCCTTTTTGGTTTGTACCCTGAAACGTCCAGAAGTGGCGTCTTTGCCGCGTGATTTTGCAGCGGTTCAGGGCGCACTTTCAGGAGGTGCATTGATGGTCGCTTTACAAAGTGAACTCTTCAATATCACCAGCGGCATCTGGCCATTGGTCTCGCCGCTCGATGCCCTTATCATCTGACGTATGCGGAAACACTTGGTCGCGCTTGGGGTGGCGGCAATCTTCCTGGCTGGCTGCTCGGCCCCGTCAACTCAACCGGCAGTAACTTCGACGGCGCCGGTCGCCACATCAGCCACGCCGACGCCTGCTACGCCAACGACAGGCTCGGCCGCGACAGATCTGAACTGGGGCACGCCGACCGCTGGCGACGAGTTTAACTACACCGGCGCCCCGGACGCCGCGAAGTGGTCCGTGTACAACAGTGCCGGGCACGCGGGGAATGGCATTCGGAGTCCCCAGCAGGTCACGGTAGACGGCTCGCAAATGGTCATGACTGGAACACCGGACGGCACCACCGCTGGAATGAGCGCGAAGTTTGGGCGCCAGAAGTACGGCCGGTGGGAGGTCCGTGCGGCCGGGTCGGGTGACGATGAGTACCACATGGTGGCGCTCCTGTGGCCGGATAGCGGGAAGTGGCCGTGTGACGGCGAAGTTAACTACGCGGAGACGATGGGTGACTGGAACGTCATCAAGTTCTTCTACCACCATGGATGTTCGGACACGGTGACGTCGGCGTCTAAGGCTCTGGACGTTGGTCAGTTCCACAACTACGCGGTTGACTGGTCTCCGAATGGGATGGTCGGCTACGTCGATGGGGTGAAGTGGTTTGAGGACAAGAACTCCGCGCACCAGCCTCCCGGACCGATGCACCAGACGCTACAACTGGACTGGGTTCCAGACAGCACTGCTAACGGCCCTGGCGAGATGCGAGTGGATTGGGTTCGCGTCTATGCGGCTGGCGATCCAACTCCCGCTGCCCTGCCGCCGCCATCCGATGAGTCGTTTGAGTTCGCCGCCACCGGGGATATAAACCCTGCGGGTAACACGTCGGCCACGTCGCACAGTGGTAAGAACGCGGCTAGTATCATCGCCGGTCTCAACGACGGTTCGCTGGACAACTTCCTTGCGCTGGGCGATTTCCAGTATGACAACGGCACCTGCACCGCGCTCGAGGCTTACGACCAGTTGTGGGGTCCGGCTAAGGCCAAGACGTACTGGACCGCTGGCCCGAATCATGATGTTGAACCCGGCGAGAATGACGACGTTGACCGGTACATGGATGGGCAGTGTGTGTCCACGGTGAAGAGCGCGACCAGCTCCGATATTGTACGGTTCCAAGACGCTCTTGATTGGTATTCGTTCGACAAGGGCAACTGGCACATTCTTGTAGCGCCTACGGCCACATGGCGTTATAACGCTGCGCGGGCGCAAGCGATGACCTCGGAGATGGATGCCGACCTGAAAGCTGCAAAGGCCGCTGGAAGGCATCTGGCGGTTATGTATCATGATCCGTATTTCACCAGCAGCACATCGAGCCACGCCCGCTTCTCCAAGGCGAAGCCCTGGATTGACGTCTTCTGGGCGAACCGCGTTCGTGTGTTGCTGTCCGGCTCACAGCACAATTATGAGCGGACCTGCCCGATAAACAACGAGGACCAGTGCGTTGCGGACGGGATGCAACAATTTCAGGTGTCCGCTGGTGGAATCGGCCTCCGGGCGTTCACCAGCAGCCCCACTTATGTGCAGCGGAAGTTTAGCGACACATGGGGTCACCTACGGATGAGCCTCAAGGCTGACGGCTCTTATACGTGGGAATTCCGTCCCGTTTCTGGCGGAATGCAGACTGACAGCGGGTCTCGAAGCCCTGGCTAAATACCTGGTTCCGATCACCGCAAATGCCCCACAGCGATTTTCAGGGCAAAGCGAAACCCCGCCTTCAGGCTTGTGGCCTATGAAGACGGGGTTTCTGTGGTGCACCCCCCGGGACTTGAACCCGGAACCCATTGATTAAGAGTCAATTGCTCTGCCAATTGAGCTAGAGGTGCATCTCTTATGTGGTGACCTTCCGGGCTTTTTCTTTCCCGGTTGATCTCCGCAACGACATGAAACTCTACACGAACTTCCGACCCATGTGAAATCGAGGCCCCGATGCTCCCCGCACTCAGCCGGGAGGGGCAAGAACCAGCACAAAATCAGGGTTTTTGTTGTTGGTCAGCAGCCAGAAGCCGCCGTCGGGAGTCCGGATGACGTCCCGGATCCTGCCGTATTCGCGTGTGAAATAGGCCACAGGAGCGTTTGCCTCCTCGCCGGACAGGGACACCGTCCAGAGGCGTTGCCCGCGCAGGGCGCCGAGGTAGGCCGTCGACCCGGCAATTTCCAGGCCGCTGGGTGAGGAGTCCGCCGTCGAAGGCCACACCACCTTCGCGTCGTGGTACCCCTCCCGGTGCGGTGCGCCGGTTACTGCGGGCCAGCCGTAGTTGGCTCCCGGCTCGATGAGGTTGAGCTCGTCGTTGACGTCCGGGCCGAACTCGCTGGACCAGAGCCGGCCGGCGCTGTCCCACGCCAGTCCTTGGACGTTTCGGTGCCCCAAGCTGTACACGGCATTGCCGAATGGGTTGCCAGGTGCGGGGTCACCCTCCGGAGTCAGCCGCAGGATCTTCCCGCCCAGAGCGTTGCGGTCCTGTGGCTGTTCGCGGCGCTGGGAGTCGCCTGTGCCCACGTACAGGAACCCGTCCGGGCCGAAGCGGATCCGGCCGCCATTGTGGGTTGATGCCTTCGGGATTCCGGAAAAGACCACCTCGAGGTCGCCAAGGTCCAGGGATCCGTCAGGCTGTTCCGTCAGCTTCAGCCGGGCGATGCGGTTGTCCCGTTCCGAGGTGAAGTACAGGTAAAGGTAGTTGTCGGACGGAAAGCCGGGCGAGAGGGCTAGTCCCAGCAAGCCTCCCTCACCGCCAGGAGCCACGCCGGGGACCTGGCCGATGGTGGTCGCCCTGCCATCACGGACAGCTTTCAGCAGCGCAGAGTCGCGCTCGGAGACGACGGCGGTTCCGTTCGGCAGGAATACCGCGGCCCAGGGAATGTCGAGCTGGAGATCGAGCCGTGCCACAACCTCCGGTGGCGTGGCGTTACCCGGGCCGGTCCCGATCCCGTTGCCTGTGCTGGTCCCGGTTCCTGTGATACTGCCGGTGGGGGCATCGTTGGCGTCCCCCGTGCAGCCCGACAGCAGCACGGCCAGGCACACTGCGAAGGCGCCCGCAGTGGGCTTGGCCGCCGCGAGGGCCCGAAAGTGCGCCTGCGTCCGGTCAGATACGCGTCCGCCGGGGGGCGCGGAAGCCGGCAGCTTCCGCATGGGCCGCCGACTCAAACCAGACGTCGGCTTTCGTCTGCTCATAGTCCGGATGCCCCTCCTCGTAATAGACCATCGCTCCGGCGTCGGCCTTGACCTCGAAATCCGCCGGACCGCTTCCATCCGGGCCGGGCGACGCGGAACCTGCGCCGTAGGGCTGGTCCGCGGCGAGATGCCCGGTCGGTTCCGGTGTATCAGCGGCTTCGGCTTCCGCAGCGGCCGTTTCGGCGCCGGGCAGCGTGGGCGCATGGGGCTCCGTGTATTCCGGGTGGTGCACAAATTCGGTGCCCTGCGCCGGTGGCGCTTCGGACATTGGGGTGTCGGCAATTACGGTGGACGCTTCGCCGGCCGGCCGGTGGCTGGCGGCGGATGGGGCTGGTGCACTTGCCTCTGACCACTGGGTTTCCCACTCGGCTTCGTCTGCCTGCCGGCTCACACTCTCCGTGCTGCCAGGTTCCTGGGCTGCTAGCGACTCCGGGCGAGCCGGCTCCTCTTGCCCAGCCGGCTGCTCAGGTCGGCCGCGTTCCCCAGAGCCAGCCGACTCGGGGGATGACTGTTCGGTATCTGCGGCACCAGCAGTAACAGCGGAACCGGCAACGTCGGGTTCGGCGATGATGTGCTGCCCGACGCTGGTGTCTTTTTCAACGCCGGCTTCTTCACCGCCGTCCTTGTGCCCACCGCCGGCTTCTTGGGATTCTGCCGTGCTGGACCGATCGGGCGCCTCGTCGGCCGTCGTCGGGGGTGTCGGCTCAGAAGCGCCGAAGCCCGCAGCGCCGGGGATGCCCGCCGTGCCCGCAGCTTCCGCCGAGGCGGCTGCGCTTCCGCCGGCGAGGCCGCCGTCCGTCCGGATCGGCGTGGAGTCGCCGGTGTTCGAGGAACTGCTGCGGTTCAGCAGCCACCACACAACGCCCACGATCAGCACAATGAGGATAATCCAGAAGACAAAATCCATAGCAGGGCCCTTCAGTCCGGATGGCATGGTTGCCGTTCCCTGACGGTACGTCGGCGCCAACGGGACTGTCTAGGTTCCGGCAGGCCAGCAGGGGCCCATCTCAGAATTTGAGACGAGAGTCCACCATTTGATCGAAATATTCCTGAAAATCGGCCAAACGGGCTGTTCGGGTCGTTGGCGTCCCGATCCGAGTCATAGACTTTGACCCATGAGTGAGGACACCCAAACAGCAACCGAGAACAAGATCGACATCAAACCCCGCAGCCGGGTCGTCACCGACGGGATCCATGCCGCCCCCGCGCGCGGTATGTTCCGCGCCGTCGGCATGGGCGATGACGACTTCGCGAAGCCACAGATCGGCGTTGCCAGTTCCTGGAATGAAATCACTCCCTGCAACCTCTCCCTGAACAGGCTGGCCCAGGGCGCCAAGGAAGGTGTCCACGCAGGCGGCGGTTTCCCCATGCAGTTCGGCACCATCTCCGTCTCCGACGGCATCTCCATGGGCCACGAAGGCATGCACTTCTCCCTCGTTTCCCGTGAGGTCATCGCCGACTCCGTCGAAACCGTCATGCAGGCCGAGCGCATTGACGGCTCGGTCCTCCTGGCCGGCTGCGACAAGTCCCTCCCCGGCATGCTGATGGCTGCCGCCCGCCTGGACCTGGCCAGTGTGTTCCTGTACGCCGGCTCCATCATGCCGGGCTGGGTCAAGCTTGAGGACGGCTCCGAAAAGGAAGTCACCCTGATTGACGCCTTCGAAGCCGTCGGGGCATGCGCCGCCGGCAAGATGAGCCTCGAAGACCTGACGCGTATTGAAAAGGCCATCTGCCCCGGCGAAGGCGCCTGCGGTGGGATGTACACCGCCAACACCATGGCCTGCATCGGCGAAGCCCTGGGCATGTCCCTCCCCGGCTCCGCCGCCCCGCCCTCGGCAGACCGCCGTCGTGATGATTTTGCCCGCAAGTCCGGCGAGGCAGTGGTCAACCTGCTCCGCCTTGGCATCACCGCCCGGGACATCATGACCAAGAAGGCGTTCGAAAACGCCATCGCCGTGACCATGGCATTCGGTGGCTCCACCAACGCCGTCCTGCACCTCCTGGCCATCGCCCGCGAAGCTGAAGTCGAGCTGAACCTGGAGGACTTCAACCGCATCGGCGACAAGATCCCGCACCTGGGTGACCTGAAGCCGTTCGGCCGCTACGTCATGACGGATGTGGACAAGATCGGCGGCGTGCCGGTCATCATGCGCGCACTGCTCGACGCCGGCCTGCTGCACGGCGACTGCCTCACCGTCACGGGCAAGACCGTGGCCGAGAACCTCGCCGCGATTAACCCGCCGGACCTGGACGGCAAGATCCTCCGCGCCATGGACAACCCGATCCACAAGACCGGCGGCATCACCATCCTGCACGGCACCATGGCGCCCGAGGGTGCTGTGGTGAAGAGTGCCGGCTTCGACGCCGACGTCTTCGAGGGCACCGCCCGCGTCTTCGAGCGCGAGCAGGGTGCCCTGGCCGCCCTGGATGAGGGCCTGATCAAGGCTGGCGACGTTGTAGTCATCCGCTACGAAGGCCCCAAGGGCGGCCCCGGCATGCGCGAGATGCTCGCCATCACGGGCGCCATCAAGGGCGCCGGGCTGGGCAAGGACGTCCTGCTCCTCACTGACGGCCGCTTCTCCGGCGGAACCACCGGCCTCTGTATCGGCCACGTGGCACCGGAAGCTGTCGACGGCGGCCCCATCGCCTTCGTCAAGGACGGGGACCGGATCCGCGTGGACATCGCGGCCCGCAGCTTCGACCTGCTGGTTGATGAGGCCGAGCTCGAATCCCGCAAGATCGGCTGGGAGCCCCTCCCGGCCAAGTTCACCAAGGGTGTGCTCGCCAAGTACGCCAAGCTGGTCCACAGCGCCTCCACGGGCGCATACTGCGGGTAGCACGGTTTCGTTCCTCAACCTCCGGCCGCTTGGTTGAGCCCAACTACGTAGCAGTAACTGTCGTTATGAGCGCTCATAACGACAGTTACTGCGTCCCAGTTGGGGGAATGTGGCCAACCAGTGGACAATGGTGTCCACACTGTGAGATGCGCACAGTCCTCGTTGACATGTATCTCACACAGAGGGAAAACTGAACGCATGATCGCATTCGTTACCAGCTGCGCCGCTGCAGATGCAGCCGTCGTCCTTACCAAGCGCGTGGCCCACTAGCCCGACTGGTAACGAACCGTCACGCGCAACCCCTCGAAAAGCCGCAAGGCTGAGGGGTTTTTTTATTTCCGCATTTCCGAGTACACAGATGATCCACAAGGAAGAGTCCGATGAGCAAAGGATCGCCGATCAGCCCCTCGCTGATGGCTAATAAGTCCGCTGGAGCCCCCAAGGCTCCGGAACGCGCCGACCGAACGGCTGACCAGGCCGCCGTCGTCGCTGATCTTGCCGCTGTCTCTCCTGTCCTTGGGCCGAACAACGTTGTACCCCCAACGGTGATGACCGGCTCGCAAGCTATTGTCCGATCGCTCGAAGAACTCGGCGTCGACGATATTTTTGGTTTGCCTGGTGGCGCGATCCTGCCTACCTATGACCCCTTGATGGCCTCCAGCATGAATCACATACTGGTCCGTCACGAACAGGGAGCCGGCCACGCCGCGCAAGGCTATGCCATGGTTACCGGCCGGGTGGGCGTCTGTATCGCCACCTCGGGACCCGGTGCCACCAACCTCGTTACGGCCATCATGGATGCCCACATGGATTCGGTGCCGATGGTGGCCATAACCGGCCAGGTATCCAGCGGTGTGATCGGCACCGACGCGTTCCAGGAAGCCGACATTGTTGGCATCACCATGCCGATCACCAAGCATTCGTTCCTGGTGACCGACCCCAACGACATCCCGCACGTTATGGCGGAGGCCTTCCACCTGGCCTCGTCCGGACGTCCCGGCCCGGTCCTCGTGGATGTCGCAAAGGACGCCCAGCAAGGTCAGATGACCTTCTCGTGGCCGCCGAAGATCGACCTCCCCGGCTACCGCCCGGTGACGCGCGGCCACAACAAGCAGGTCCGCGAAGCAGCCAAGCTGATCGCTGCGGCCACCAAGCCGGTGCTCTACGTGGGCGGCGGCGTGGTCAAGGCACACGCCTCCAAGGAACTCCGCGAACTGGCGGAACTCACGGGCGCGCCCGTTGTCACTACCCTGATGGCGCGCGGTGTGTTCCCCGATTCCCACCCGCAGCACGTGGGCATGCCGGGTATGCACGGGACCGTTTCCGCTGTCACGGCGCTGCAGCAGTCCGACCTGCTCATCACGCTTGGAGCACGCTTCGATGACCGAGTGACCGGCATCCTGAAGTCCTTCGCGCCGAACGCCAAGGTGATCCACGCGGATATTGACCCCGCCGAAATCTCCAAGAACCGCACCGCCGACGTGCCGATCGTGGGATCCGTCAAGGAAATCATCCCCGAGCTCACCGAGGCTGTCCGTTCACAGTTCGAATCCGCCGGCACGCCGGACCTCACCACCTGGTGGGCGTTCCTTAACAACCTTAAGGAAACCTACCCGCTGGGCTGGACCGAGCCGGAGGACGGGCTCAGCGCCCCGCAGCGCGTCATCGAACGCATCGGCGCGCTGACCGGCCCCGAAGGCATCTACGTTGCCGGCGTTGGCCAGCACCAGATGTGGGCCGCGCAGTTCATCAAGTACGAGCGCCCGCACGCCTGGCTGAACTCAGGCGGCGCCGGCACCATGGGCTATGCCGTACCAGCTGCCATGGGCGCCAAGGTGGGGGAGCCGGACCGTGTGGTCTGGGCCATCGACGGCGACGGCTGCTTCCAGATGACCAACCAGGAACTGGCCACCTGCGCCATCAACAAGATCCCCATCAAGGTTGCCATCATCAACAACTCCTCTCTGGGTATGGTCCGCCAGTGGCAGACCCTGTTCTACGAGGGCCGCTACTCCAACACGGACCTCAACACCGGCCACGAAACCGTGCGGATCCCGGACTTCGTCAAGCTGGGGGAGGCCTACGGCTGCGCTTCCTTCCGCTGCGAGCGGGACGAGGATATTGATGCCACTATCCAGAAGGCCCTCGAAATCAATGACCGCCCCGTGGTTATCGACTTCGTCGTGAGCCCCGACTCCATGGTGTGGCCGATGGTGCCCGCCGGCGTGAGCAACGACCAGATCCAGGTTGCCCGCAACATGACCCCGGAATGGGAAGAGGAGGACTGAACATGACCCGCCACACATTGTCCGTTCTGGTTGAAGACAAGCCCGGTGTGCTGACCCGCGTCGCGAGCCTGTTCGCCCGACGCGCCTTTAACATCAACTCCCTGGCCGTGGGCCCGACTGAAGTTCCGGGCATGTCCCGGATGACCGTCGTCGTCGACGCCGACGGTGACCTCATTGAACAGGTCACCAAGCAGCTCAACAAGCTGGTCAACGTGATCAAGATTGTTGAGCTGACCTCCGAATCTTCCGTACAGCGAGACCACATCCTGGTCAAGGTACGTGCGGATGCCGCGACTCGTCTGCAGGTGACCCAGGCTGCAGACCTGTTCCGTGCTTCAGTGGTTGACGTCTCCACAGACTCCGTGGTCATTGAAGCAACAGGCCACCCCGAAAAGCTCACGGCGCTGCTCTCAGTGCTTGAGCCCTTCGGCATCCGCGAAATTGTGCAGTCCGGCACCCTGGCCGTTGGACGGGGATCCCGCTCCATGAGTGACAGGGCTTTGCGCAGCGCTTAGTAAGGCGGGGCCCGGCCCCACCTGCGGCGCAATGCCCGTGCAGTACCGCAACACCCCAGACTAATTACCCAGTGAAAAACGCTCAAGAGGAGTTACCCAAGTGACTGAAATGTTCTACGACGACGACGCCGACCTGTCGATCATCCAGGGTCGCAAGGTCGCCATTGTTGGCTATGGCTCCCAGGGCCACGCCCACGCGCTGAACCTGCGCGACTCCGGCGTCGAGGTTGTCATCGCCCTCAAGGAAGGCTCGAAGTCGATCGCCAAGGCCGAAGAAGCAGGCTTCAAGGCCCTGACCGTTGCCGACGCCGCCGAATGGGCCGACGTCATCATGATCCTGGCACCGGACCAGCACCAGCGCTCGATCTACAACGAGTCCATCAAGGACAAGCTGACCCCCGGCAAGGCACTTGCCTTCGCCCACGGCTTCAACATCCGCTTCGGCTACATCGAGGCGCCTGAGGGCGTTGACGTCATCCTGATCGCTCCGAAGGCTCCGGGCCACACCGTGCGCCGCGAATTCGAAGCCGGCCGTGGCATCCCGGACATCATCGCCGTGGAGCAGGACGCCTCCGGCGCAGCTTGGGACCTGGCCAAGTCCTACGCCAAGGCCATCGGCGGCACCCGCGCCGGCGTCATCAAGACCACCTTCACCGAAGAGACCGAAACCGACCTCTTCGGCGAGCAGGCTGTCCTGTGTGGCGGCGTTTCCCAGCTGGTCCAGTACGGCTTCGAGACCCTGACCGAGGCCGGCTACCAGCCGGAGATCGCCTACTTCGAGGTGCTTCACGAGCTCAAGCTCATCGTTGACCTCATGTGGGAAGGCGGCATCGCCAAGCAGCGCTGGAGCGTTTCCGACACCGCAGAGTACGGCGACTACGTCTCCGGCCCGCGCGTCATCACCCCCGCGGTGAAGGAAAACATGCAGGCTGTCCTCGGCGACATCCAGAGTGGTGCCTTCGCCAAGCGCTTCATTGACGACCAGGACAACGGCGGCGCCGAGTTCATGGCCCTGCGTGCCAAGGCTGAGCAGCACCCGATCGAGGCCGTTGGCCGCGAGCTGCGCTCCCTGTTCGCCTGGCAGCAGACGGACGAGGACTACGTAGACGGCTCCGCGGCCCGCTAAGTCTGCTGTGCCGGTGCCCCTCGGGGTGCCATCATGAGGCCGGGTTCACTTAACAATGTGAGCCCGGCCTTTCCGTCCGCCTAGACTTGTTCCATCCCAAGGACTGCAACGCAGAGGATCACTCGTGTCAAAACCCGTAGTACTGCTCGCCGAAGAACTTTCGCCCGCCACCATCGAGGCCCTCGGCCCGGACTTCGAGATCCGCCAGACTGACGGCTCCGACCGGTCCCAGCTGCTCGCCGCCATCGCGGACGTGGACGCCATCCTGGTCCGCTCCGCCACCCACCTGGACGCCGAAGCCATTGCCGCCGCGAAGAACCTCAAGGTCATCGCCCGCGCCGGCGTTGGCCTGGACAACGTTGACATTAAAGCCGCCACACAGGCCGGCGTGATGGTGGTCAACGCCCCGACGTCGAACATCATCTCGGCAGCGGAACTGACCGTGGGCCACATCCTGAGCCTCGCACGCCACATCCCGCAGGCCAGCTCCGCGCTGAAAAACGGTGAATGGAAGCGCTCCAAGTACACCGGCATCGAACTCTTCGAGAAGAAGATCGGCATCATCGGCCTCGGCCGCATCGGCGCCCTCGTTGCCGCACGCCTCCAGGGCTTCGACACCGAAATCCTCGCCTACGATCCGTACATCACCTCGGCCCGCGCCGCGCAGCTCGGCGTTAAGCTCGTCACCCTCGATGAACTGCTGAGCCAGTCGGACTTCGTCACAATCCACATGCCCAAGACGCCGGAAACTGTCGGCATGCTCGGCGCCGACGCGTTCACCAAGATGAAGTCCACCGCCTACGTGGTCAACGTGGCCCGTGGCGGCCTCGTGGACGAAGAGGCGCTCTACGCAGCCCTGCAGGACCGCCAGATCGCCGGCGCGGCCGTGGACGTCTTCGTCAAGGAACCCAGCACGGACCTTCCCTTCTTCGCCCTGGACAACGTGGTGGTCACCCCGCACCTGGGCGCATCCACCGATGAAGCCCAGGAGAAGGCAGGCGTCTCGGTTGCCAAGTCCGTGCGTTTGGCGCTGGCCGGCGAACTCGTACCGGATGCCGTGAACGTGGCCGGCGGCGTGATCGCCTCCGATGTCCGTCCGGGCATCCCGCTGATCGAAAAGCTGGGCCGGATCTTCACCGCGCTGACCCACGCCTCCCTGACGCAGATCGACGTCGAGGTGGCCGGCGAGATCGCGGCGCTGGACGTCAAGGTCCTGGAACTTGCCGCGCTCAAGGGCATCTTTGCCGATGTGGTGACCGAGCAGGTTTCGTACGTCAACGCCCCGGTCATCGCCGAACAGCGCGGCATCAACGTCCGCCTCATCACGACGGCGGAAGCGGAGGACTACCGCAACGTCCTCACCATCCGGGGTGCTTTGAGCGACGGCAGCCAGATCTCCGTGGCAGGTACGCTCACGGGTCCGAAGCAGATCCAGAAGCTCGTCGGCGTCAACGGCTACGACGTTGAGATCCCTATCAGCGAGCACCTTGTAGTGGTGGCCTACGCCGACCGGCCGGGTGTGATCGGAACCATCGGACACATCCTGGGCATGAACAACATCAACATTGCCGGCATGCAGGTGGCACGGCAGGCGGAAGGCGGCCAGGTTCTGGCACTGCTGACCATCGACAGTTCCGTTCCCCAGCAGGTGCTTGACGCCATCAAGGCAGGCATCGGCGCCGAAATGGTCCGCGAAGTGGACCTCGAGGACTAAGAACTGCACCGCCATCAACTACGCGTGACCGAACCTTAACGTCGGCCACGTATGATTGGCCGGTCTGCTTACAATGGCTAGGTCCTGTTTCAGGACCACGCCGGCAGACCGGCCAATACTTTTTGCACACCAGGCAGGAAATCCTATATATCCGCCGCCTGCGGATCCCGGTGTGCGCACGCAATCCAGGTTTCAGGGAGCCCAATGAACGCCGTCCAGAGGTTCATCAGAAGCAAAGTGCTGCTGCTGACCGCGGCCATCTTGATCGCAGCCATGTGCTTGTCGGTCCTCGTCCAAGGCCAGTCGCAGGCCGCACTCAACCGAACGGTGGATGAGAACTCGCGGGGTCTCTACGACGTCCTGGTCCAAGCCAAGGCAGGCTCCGGGGCGCTGATGCAGCCGGAGATCGCCAACGGTGGCGGAGGCATCGGCTTTGACCAGCTCGAGAGCATCCGGAAGCTTTCCGGAACGTCCGTGGCGGCCCCCATCAGCCTGGTGTCCCGCGTGACGCAGAACTTGGAAGCGCCACGGCTCGACGCCATGGACTACCTTGGCTACAACTCCGGGCTGGCAGGCACAGCGACCACGGACCAGGCCGCCGGCGCCACAGATCCCAGCAAATGGCCTGCTGCCGAGTCCGTCCTGAGCGACACTGCCAAGAAGTACCGCCTGACCGCTAGCGCCGTCAGCTCCGACGGTGTCTCCGAGCAGACCCTGTTCAAGTCCACGGCCGAGGGCAGCCTGGGTAAGGCCAAACTCGTCGAGGAGCAGACGGCCGGTGGCACCAGCATCCGGATCGCACCACCAGCAGGCGAGACGGGCATCAAATTCCCCGCACCAGCCGGTGGCTCCGAACATAACCTGTTCAACCTTTCGGTGTCACTGCCCCTGTCTCCCGAAGTTACCGAGTCCGTCGTCGCCGTCGACCCCGTCTCCGAGCGCGCACTGCTCGGCTCGGCAGGCGACTTCCTCGCCCCGCTGGAGAAGGCCCCGCCCGCTGACGCGCGGAACGCCGGAGCCATCGGCCGGCACTTCGAAAGCCTCTTCACCAACGGCATCAGCCTGGAAGAGCTCAACGAGGGCCCTGACTTCCTCGGTGTCAAGCTCAAGTACTGGGCACCGCTGATGACGCAGTACCAGCAGGCGAAGCGCAGCGGACAGCTGACCGCGGACTCGCAGGCCATTCCCCTGGTTGTCCGTTCCGGTACGTCCCTGGACCTTAAGTACAACGTGAAGATCGAGGAGATCGACGCTGCGGGCAAGGTTGTCAAGGACGTCGGCACCGCCACGCGTTCCCTCGGCAAGGACTACCTGCCGTTTGTGTCCAAGGACCCGTTCGCTCTGTCCTGGCCCGGCTCCACCGATCACTCCGGTCTCCTCAGCAGCGCCGGCAACTTCAACCAGGGCCTCTACACCCCGGCTACGTGGAGCACCGACTTCGCTGCCGCGCCGAAGTATACCGACGGCGAGGCTGCGGCCAACGGTGCCGTCCAGAAGACCGCCGTTCCCCGCGACTGGGTCACCGTAAACCGCCTGCCGGAGAAGGGTGCCAACGGCGCCCCGGTGGACCAGACGCAGCGTGAACCCGTGGATGAACGGTCCTACCGGGAAGACCTGGCAACAGGGGAGAAGCTCGCGGCTCCGCTGGCCATGGTCTACGGCACCTTCGACCCCGCGGCTGTGGAGAAGGCCGCCGGCGACGTCAACCGCCTTCCGCTGGGTGGCTACGACCCCACTCCGCTTACCCTCACCAAGGACGCCGAAGGCAAAACGGTCACCGATACCGAACTCAAGCCTTCACTCAGTGCCACTGGACTGGCGAGCCAGTCGGCCGGTGCCATCACCGACTTCTACGGCCTGGCCGCAGCACGCGGCTATAAGGACAACGCCGCCGTGATCGATGCCGTACGTGTCCGGGCCAAGGCCCCCGGAAGCTGGAAGGAAGCCCAGCCCGACGTCGAAAAGCTGGCCAGCGAGATCCGCGAAATGGGTCTTGAGGCTACTGTTGTGGCCGGTTCCGCCCGTGAGGACGCCAGCATTTTTGTCCCCGGATACTCCAAGGACGACGCCGGCAAGGAGTCAGCGCTGGGCACTGTCCAGCAGTCCTGGGTCCGGCAGAATGCAGCGGACGCAGTCTCAGGCTCCCTCACCGGGACCAACGTGACTCTGCTCTTCCTGACGCTGTGCGGAGCCGCGCTGTTGACCGGCGCCTCCACCGTCAGCTACATCCGCAAACGCAAACGTGAAGCCGGGACCCTCCGGGCCATGGGCTGGACCCAGGTGCGCATCAGGAACTGGGTGCTTGAGGAATTCGGTGTCGGCGCCGCGCTGCTCGCGGTAGCCGGGATCATCCTGAGCCTGGTGAGCTGGAGCGTGACCACAGCCATCGTCTCAGCCTCCGTCCTGGTCCTGTATGCGGCAGCGGCCTTCTTCGCCGCCCAACAGCTGCGCCACCGTGATGAGGTGGACCAGGAACCGCAGCACGACGAGCGGCTGATCCCGGTGGACTCCCCGTTGACCTTTGCCAACCGGCAGCTCAGCACGAACAAGTTCAACACCCTGTCCCTGGCCGTCGCAGTCGGCGTGTTCGGAGCCGCGGTGGGCGGGCTGGTTGCCTTGCTCATCGACATCCCCCGTGCTGCCGGAGCGAGCGCCCTCAGCGGCCTGGCCGCAGCAAGCGTGGCGATGCCCAGTATGCTCCTGGCACTCGCCGGGGTCGCCGTGGGGCTGGTCCTGACACTGGTCACCGGCCGGTTTGAGCTGAACGCCAAACGCCAGTACCTGGGCATCCTTGAGGCCATGGGCTGGAACCCGGACATGCTCCGCCAGGTCCGTCTTTTCGAAAACGCGCTGGTGGGCACGGTGGCCCTGCCGCTGGGCGTCCTGGGCGCGCTGGGCATCGGGCTCCTCCTTGCCCCGTATGCCGCGCTATGGGCCGGCGTCGCCGGCCTCGTGGCTGTACTTTGCTGGATACCGATTGCAACGAAAGTGGTCCAATGACAAACGAGACGAACGTTTACCGGAGCCGGAGGTCCGGCTCGGCTGAGTCGCCCCTGCAGACCCGTGCCAACACCATCGTCAAGGCCGCGGACCACGGGACCCCGCTGGAACTGAGCGACATCACCATCCGCTATGGCGGCGGTAAAAGCGGTGCCGAAGCCGTCAGTGTTGTGGAGAACTTCGACCTCACGCTGCACGCCGGCGAGATGCACTGCGTGGCCGGCCGAAGCGGATCCGGCAAGACCAGCATCCTGACAGTGGGGGCGGGACTGACCCTGCCGACGTCGGGCCGTGTCTTCTGGGAAGGGGATTCCCTTGAAAGCATGGGCGACGACGAAATCGCCGACCGCCGTCGGGCCCTGATCGGTTATGTAGACCAGGGCGGCGCCCTGATCGACGGCATGAGCGCCCTCGAGAACGTCCTCCTGCCGGCCGTGCCCGACGGCGAGGTGGACCAGCGCCGCGACATGGCCAAGGACCTCCTGGACCTGGTGGGCCTGGGCCGCCGGATGCGGCACCGTCCGGCCCAGCTGTCCGGTGGTGAACGCCAGCGTGTGGCGATCGCCCGCGCCCTGATCCTGGGTACGCGCGTCCTGGTGGTTGATGAGCCCACGGCCAGCCTGGACAGGGCCTCCGCCAACCGCATCATCAGCATCCTCAAGGACACCACCTCGGACGGCATCGCGGTACTGGTCGCTTCACACGACCACGAACTGGTCCGCCTGAGCGATACGCTGACTGAACTGATCTAGCCCTGCCCCTTCGCACCAAAGGTAACGTCCGCACGTGAGCGCAACAGCCAAAACCCCGTTCTACATCACCACGGCCATCACCTACCCGAACGGTGTTCCGCACATCGGACATGCCTACGAGTACATCGCCACCGACGCCATGGCGCGCTTCAAGCGGCTTGATGGCTTTGACGTGATGTTCCTGACGGGCACGGATGAGCACGGCATGAAGATTGCGCAGGCGGCCGAGAAGGAAGGCGTCACGCCCAAGGAGCTGGTGGACCGCAACGCGGAAATTTACAAGTCTGCCCACGCCGCGCTAGGGATCACCTACGACCGCTTCATCCGGACCACGGACGCTGACCACTACGCCGCGTCGCAAGCCATCTGGAAGAAGATGGAAGCCAACGGCGATATCTACCTGTCCAAGTACGAGGGCTGGTACTCCGTCCGGGACGAGGCCTTCTACGTGGAGGACGACACCCTGGTCAAGGACGACGGCGTGCGGTACTCCAAGGAGACGGACACCGAGGTGACGTGGACCGCTGAGGAGAGCTACTTCTTCCGGCTGTCCTCCTACCAGGACCGCCTGCTGGCGCTGTACGAGGCCCAGCCGGAGTTCGGGGCACCGCAGTCCCGCTTCAACGAGGTCATCAGCTTCGTCAAGCGCGGCCTCGAAGACCTGTCGATCAGCCGCACCACGTTCGACTGGGGTGTCCCCGTCCCCGGCAACGACAAGCATGTGATGTACGTCTGGGTGGACGCGCTCACCAACTACCTGACCGGCGTCGGCTACCCGGACGTCGATTCGGAGTCCTTCAAGAAGTTCTGGCCCGCCGATGTGCATGTGATCGGCAAGGACATCTCACGGTTCCACGCCATCTACTGGCCGGCGTTCCTGATGAGTGCCGGCCTTGAGCTGCCCAAGCGCGTCATGATCCACGGCTTCCTGCACAACAACGGTGTGAAGATGTCCAAGTCGCTCGGCAACGTGGTGGCACCCGCAGACTTCGTGGCGCAGTACGGGCTGGACCAGGTACGGTTCTTCTTCCTCCGAGAGGTCCCGTTCGGCGCCGACGGCAGCTACAACCATGAGGCCATCGTGGGCCGCATGAACTCGGACCTGGCCAACAACTTCGGCAACCTGGCGCAGCGTTCGCTGTCCATGGTGGCCAAGAACTGCGAGGGCCGCGTCCCGGTTCCGGGTGCGTTCACGGCTGAAGACACCGCGATCCTGGCACAGGCCAACGGGCTCCTGGAGACTGCCCGGACCGCCTTCGAAAAGCAGGAATTCAGCCGCGCACTCGAGGCCATCTGGGGCGTCCTGGGGGACACCAACGCCTACTTTGCCGAGCAGGCTCCCTGGGTACTGCGGAAGACCGACGTCGAACGCATGAACACCGTGCTGTATGTGACGCTGGAAGTACTGCGCATCGTGGCTATCCTGGCCCAGCCAGTGGTGCCCACGGCCACGGCCGCGCTGTTGGACACCTTGGGACAGCCCGACGGCGGATCCCGCCAGTTCTCCGCGCTCACCACACCTATTGTCGCCGGAACTCCGCTGCCGGCACCGGCGCCCGTCTTCCCTAAGTATGAGGAACCGGCCGAAGCCTAGGTATGTCCCTGCTGGCTACTTGCTGGTACGCGGACTGAGTACGGTTCCGGGGCCGGTCAGTAGGGCCCACCTTGTAAGGCGGGTACTGAGTACTGGAGACATCATGGTGCCCGTCTGTCTAGCCTTATCTGGTTAGCAAACTGATGATTCGCATCTGGGAGAACCGTCGCCCCCGATGCTGTCCGTTTGCCTTTAGCCCTCCGTGTCGGGGTTGGCGCCGTTCTTCCACTTGTCTGATCAGTTTGGACCAGACAATGGATGGAGACGGAAATGAAACGGATCCTTGCCGCTTTTGGTGTCGCGGGTCTTGTGCTATTGGGTGCCACAGCGCCGGCCACCGCGACGCCTTCTGAGGACGAGAAAAAGATCACCATTTGCCACGCCACCGGCTCGGAAAGCAATTCCTACAGCTCGGTGACCATCAGCCTCAACGCGCTCAACGCCCACGTGGGCCACCAGCACCATGAGGACATCATTCCGGCCAACGACGGGAAAGTCCTACCCGGAGGCCAGAACCTTGACAAGGCCAGCATCTGGAATGCAGGCTGCGCCGCACCAGGCGAGGGTAACGGCAATGGCAACGGCGATCACAAGATCAGCATCTGCCACGCCACCGGCTCGGACACGAACCCGTACAGGCCGATTACGATCGCCCTGCAGGGGCTCAACGGCCACGCCAATGCCAACCACCAGCACACTGAAGACATCATCCCGCCGAACAACGGCAAGGTGCTGCCTGCAGGCCAGAACTGGACGGCTAACGGGCAGGCAACCTATTACAACAACTGCGTTCCCACGACCGTGCCGCCAGTAGTGCCGCCTGTTGTTCCTCCGGTAGTCCCGCCTGCTGTTACTCCGGTGACGCCGGGCGAAACTCCCAGAGGTGCCGTTGTGGGTGCGCCGGCGGGTCAAGGTGCCGTAGCCGCCAACAACCCTGGTTTCAATGTCCAGACTGCAGTGGCAGGTTCGACTGACGTTTCCATCGCCCCCTGGGCCGCTGGCATCGTCGTGATGATGCTCGCTGCAGCGGGAGTGGCTGCCCGCAGGACCCTGGCAGCCAGCGGTACCGTATCCCGGCCCCGGAAGGAATGACGCCGGCTACTGGCGCCCGCAGGGGCGCTGTTTGAATCACCGGCAGGCGCCGTGGCCGCAAGGGCACGGCGCCTGCCGGCAAACCAGGCAAATCCGACTCACAAGCGGGGTAACCATGGACAGCGATCGAAGGCTCTTCACCACCAAAAGCATCGTCTTCGTGGTGCTTTGCGGCGTGCTGGCCTACCTGGCGTTCGGGTTTCTCCCCTTCTTGGCCGGGCCGGGGGCTTCGCCGACCGTGACCGCGGTGGCTGTGCAGCCGACCACCCAGGCCCCAGCGCCGTCCACCCCCACGCCCTCCACGGACACCGGCGCCCCGGTCCCGGCGGGTCCGGCGGCGTCGCCGCCGCAGCGGCTGGTGTACCCGGCCGCAGACATCGATGTGGTGGTCCATCCGCTCGTGCCCACCGGCGAGGACCAGGCCACCCAGACCATCGTGCCGCCCCCCACCATGGACGGCTACTGGCTGTCGCCTTACGGTGCCCCCGGCGCGGGCTCGGTCAATACCACGTACATCGCCGGGCACAGCTGGACGGACCGGGATGCGCCGTTCAACCGGCTGAGTACCAAGGCGGCGGCAGGTGACAGGCTGACCGTGGCCACGGCCACGGGCGAAGTGGCCTACCTGGTGGACTCCGTGACTACCTACGTCAAGTCCGGCCTTAAAGACAGCCCCATCTGGCAGGTGGCACCCAACAGGCTGGTCCTGATTTCCTGCTATACGGGTGATGCCTGGGGCACCAACGTGGTGGTGGTGGCCTCACCGGAGGACCCAACCCTTCGTCTCAGCAAATGAGACAGATTGTCCGGCATGCGGATCATCTTAATATTCTTGGAGCATGAGCGCATCCACGATCAATCTCGCTGTCATTCCCGGTGACGGCATTGGCCCGGAGGTCATTGCCGAGGCACTGAAGGTCCTCGAGAAGGCTGTCGCCGCTGAAGGCGTTGTCCTCGAGCAGACCCACTACCAGCTCGGTGCCGAGCACTGGCTGGCCACCGGCGAGACCCTTCCGGATGAGGTCCTCGCCGACCTGCGTACACGGGACGCGATCCTCTTCGGTGCTGTCGGTGCCGCCCCCGGCGACACCCGGATTCCGTCTGGCATCATCGAGCGGGAGATGCTGCTCAAGCTCCGCTTCAGCCTGGACCACTACGTCAACCTGCGGCCGTCGCGGTTGTACGGAACAGTCGGGAGCCCGCTGGCCAATCCCGGCACCATCGATTTTATCGTCGTCCGTGAGGGAACCGAGGGTCCGTATGTGGGCAACGGCGGCTCGCTTCGCACCGGCACACCCCACGAGGTGGCCACCGAGGTCTCACTGAACACGGCGTATGGCGTGGAGCGCGTTGTCCGCGATGCCTTCCGCCGCGCCAGCGCCCGGGAACGCAAGCATGTGACCCTGGTGCACAAGCACAACGTCCTGGTCTACGCCGGCCACCTGTGGAAGCGCACCGTCGAGGCGGTGGCCCAGGAATTCCCCGAGGTCACCCACGATTACCTGCATGTTGATGCGGCCACCATCTTTATGGTCACAGACCCCTCGCGCTTCGATGTCATTGTCACCGACAACCTCTTCGGCGACATCCTCACTGACCTCGCTGCAGCCATCACCGGCGGCATCGGGCTGGCGGCGTCGGGCAACATCAACATGGACCGCACCGCCCCCTCCATGTTTGAACCGGTCCACGGTTCGGCCCCGGACATCGCCGGACAGCAGAAGGCAGATCCCACCGCGGCCATCCTGTCGGCGGTGCTCCTGCTGGACCACCTCGGCTACACCGCCGCGGCCCGCAGGATCGAAGCTGCGGTGATCGCCGACGTCGAAACCCGCGACGGCGGCGCCCGCAGTACCAGCGCCGTCGGGGACGCCATCGCCGCAGCGCTCTAGGCCTGCTCTTGAGACTCGGTTAACCGGCGTAAGCTAGTTTCGAATCACCAAATGCTGCCCTGCGGTTCAGTGCTGAACCACATTCAGAAGGCAGCCGATCGTGGAGGAACCATGACTCAGACCGCCCATGGCGTCGAATTTAACCAGCAGCTCTCGGCAACCCCGAAGTCAGCTGAAGAGCGTGCAGCCATCCTGGCCAACCCGGGATTTGGCAACTACTTCACCGACCACACCGCCGTCGTCGACTACAGCGTCGACGAGCAAGGTGAGGGTGGCTGGCACAACGCGCGCGTTGAGGCCTACGGACCCATCTCCCTGGACCCGTCTGCCGCGGTGCTGCACTACGGTCAGGAGATCTTCGAAGGCCTCAAGGCATACCGCCACGCTGACGGCTCAATCTGGACCTTCCGTCCGGAGGCGAATGCGGCCCGCCTGAACAAGTCGGCACGACGCCTTGCGCTTCCGGAACTGCCCCAGGAGTACTTCCTGGGCGCCATCCGGGAACTGGTGCAGGCGGACAAGGAATGGGTTCCCGCCGGTGACGGCGAGGCCCTGTACCTGCGCCCGTTCATGATCGCCACCGAGGCGTTCCTGGGTGTCCGGGCAGCGCGGGAAGTCTCCTTCCGGGTGATCGCATCGCCCGCCGGCAACTACTTCGGCGGCGAACTCAAGCCCGTGTCCATCTGGATCTCGCGGGAGTATGCCCGCGCCGGACGCGGTGGCACAGGCGACGCCAAATGCGGGGGCAACTACGCAGCCTCCCTCATCGCCCAGCAGGAGGCTGAGGCCAACGGCTGCAAGCAGGTCCTCTTCCTGGACCAGTTCAACGACAACGCCGTCGAAGAGCTCGGCGGCATGAACGTGTTCTTTGTGATGAAGGACGGATCCCTCGTGACTCCTGCACTCACCGGAACCATCCTGGAAGGAATCACCAGGATGTCCGTTATCCAGGTTGCCAAGGACATGGGCCGTGAGGTGACGGAGCGCAAGATCACCCTTGATGAATGGCGCGACGGCGTGGCCTCCGGTGAGATCGCCGAGGTCTTCGCCTGCGGCACCGCAGCGGTGATCACCCCGATCGGTGTCCTGAAGGACACCACCGAATTCATCGGCTCCGAGGACGCGAAGGCGGGGGAGACCACCATGGCCATCCGCGAACAGCTCCTGGGCATCCAGACCGGAACCGTGCCGGACACCCACGGCTGGCTGACCCGCCTGGCCTAAGCCTCCGCAACCCTGGCCACGACAACGCGGGGTCAATTAACGCCCGCTATCTCCATCGGAATGGGCGTTAAGTGACCCCGCGTTGCTGTTGCAAGGCACCCTCAGCGGCGGGTGGCCTTCCGGGCAGCGTTCTTCAGGGCCTTGCGCGAGACCGGCTTCAGGGCCTTCCGTGCCGCTTCGTCGGCCAGGGCACGGTTGCGGCGGGCATCGATAACGTCGTTCCAGAGTGCGGTGGCGAAGGCGCCGCCGTCCTGGGAGTAAACGTCATAGGGATAGTCAGCAAAGATGGTCTGTTGGGTGCCTCCGGTGGGCAGGTCCTTCCCTGTTGCCTCAGCGACGGCGTCGGCAATAGCCCAGGTCCGCGTCAGGTGGTGCGTGAGATTGTCCTGGACAAAAACGTTTGCGTCGCCGGAGGCAGCAGCGCGCTCCAGGAGTATGGCCAGATCCTCAGCCAGGAACGTGGCCGCCCATTCGTCGACGTCTTCGATATGTGACCGGAAATCCTCGGCGACACCGTCCACCGCCTCGCGCCAGTCGTTGGTCTCACGGAACTTCTGCCACGTGGGAAACCAGACGATGGCCCCGGTCGCGTGGTTGTGGATGTGCTGCAGGCCGCTGTTCTTCTCCGTCAGTGCATGGTCGTGTCCCGCGGCGTCGGCGCCGGACAACAGTTCGGACAGCGAGATGGTGGGTGAAGTGCTCATGGTGGTGCCTGGCTGCTCTCTCTGGGCGGTGGGTTCACCAGCCATAACCCGCCCCGGGGGTGCGGTTATTCCGTGCCGTCCTGATGCGAAGATAGTGCAGTGAACTCCACCTCGAGCGGCATTCCAGTCGCTGCCAGCCCACTGACGGCTTTCTTCCTGGCACCCAACCCCGGGCCGATGAGCCTGGACGGCACCAATTCGTACGTCGTCTCCGCCCCCGGCGCCAGTACATCCGTGGTGGTGGATCCGGGTCCGGCGGACGAGGGCCACCTTCGCCGCCTCGCGGATGTGGGCCCCGTGGAACTCATTCTCGTGACGCACCGGCACGCTGACCACACGGCAGGCTCCCAGCGGCTCCATGAGCTCACCGGCGCCCCGGTCCGCGCCGCCGATCCCCGGCACTGCCACGGCGGCGGCGAGCCACTGCAGGACGGCGAGACCATCCAGGCGGCGGGAGTGGCGGTCCGGGTCCTGGCCACGCCGGGCCACACCTCGGATTCCGCCTGCTTCCACCTTCCCGACGACGGCCCGCACGGCTCAGTGCTGACCGGCGACACCATCCTGGGCCGCGGGACCACCATGCTGGACTACCCGGACGGCAGGCTGGGGGATTACCTGCGGTCCCTGGACCGGCTCGAAGCACTTGGCCCGGCCACCGTCCTGCCGGCCCACGGGCCGGTGCTTCCCTCCCTGGCGGCCATTGCCCGTGCCTACCGCGAGCACCGGCACGAGCGGCTGGCGCAGATCCGCGCGGCACTTGTCCGGCATGGCGGGGACGCGACGGTGGTTGACGTGGCAGACGACGTGTACGCCGACGTCGAACCTTCCGTCCGGCGGGCAGCCGAAATGTCGGTGGCCGCGCAACTTGACTACCTGCGTGGGCTCCCCGGCGGCTGACAGGACGGCGTGACGCAGGGCAGGTGCCGCCGCTCAAGACGGTAGGCTAGCCACCATGCGTATTGCCAGGTTTGTAGTCGATTCTGATCCCCTCTACGGCGTTGTTGAAGGTGAGCCCGGCAGTGAGGAAGTCACTGTCATTAACGGTGACCCCTTCTTCAACGGGGTGGAGCGCACCCACGTCAAGCACAAGCTTGAAGACGTCCGGCTCCTGGCCCCGATCATTCCCCGCAGCAAGGTGATCGGCGTGGGCCGCAACTTCGCCGAGCACGCCGCCGAGCTGGGCAATGAGGTCCCGCAGCAGCCGCTCCTGTTCCTGAAGCCGAACACCTCTGTCATCGGCCCAGGCGACCCCATTGTGCTGCCGGAATTCTCAGACGAGGTTTCGTTCGAGGCCGAACTGTGTGTGGTCATCGGCCGAATCTGCAAGGACGTCCCGGAAGACCGCGTCGACGACGTCATCTTCGGCTACACCTGCGGCAACGACCTCACCGCCCGCGATGTCCAGAAAACGGACCTGCAGTGGGCCAGGGCCAAGGGCTTCGACACGTCGGCACCCCTCGGACCGTGGATCGAGACCGAGCTGGACACCGAAGACCTGGCCATCAAGGGCTGGCTCAACGGCGAACTGCGCCAGGACGGCAGCACCAGCCAGATGATCCGCGGCGTCCGGGAAATCGTCTCCATCGTGTCCCGGGCCTTCACACTGCTCCCCGGGGACGTCATCATGACCGGCACCCCGGCCGGCGTCGACCTCGTCACCGCGGGGGACCGCTACGACGTGGAGATCGAGGGCATCGGCCGCCTGTCCAACCCGGTGGTCCGCCGCTGACGGGTAAAGTTGGAATCACTATGACTACTGCCTCCGCGCTGAACCCTGCCGCCATCCCGTCCGTCACTGCCGAAACCCCGGTCCGGGTGCGGTTCTGCCCCTCACCCACGGGCACCCCGCACGTGGGCCTGATCCGGACGGCGCTGTTCAACTGGGCCTATGCCCGGCACACCAAGGGAACCCTGGTCTTCCGCATCGAGGACACGGACTCGGCGCGGGACAGCGAGGAAAGCTACCACCAGCTGCTGGATGCGCTGAAGTGGTTGGGCATCACGTGGGACGAAGGTGTCGAGGTGGGAGGCCCGCACGAGCCGTACCGCCAGTCCCAGCGCAGCGACCTCTACCAGGATGTCATCGCCAAGCTGAAGGCCGGCGGCCACATTTACGAGTCCTACTCCACCCCGGCTGAAATCGAAGCCCGCCACCGTGCGGCTTCCCGCGACCCCAAGCTGGGTTATGACGGGTTTGACCGTCACATCACCGAGGAACAGCTGGCCCAGTACAAGGCAGAAGGCCGCCAGGCCGTGCTGCGCCTGCGGATGCCGGACGAGGACCTTACGTTCAAGGACCTCGTCCGCGGCGAGATCACGTTCAAGGCCGGCTCCGTGCCGGACTTCGCGGTGGTCCGTGCCAACGGCGCGCCGTTGTACACGCTGGTAAATCCGGTGGACGATGCCCTGATGGGAATCACGCACGTGCTGCGCGGCGAAGACCTGCTCAGCTCCACGCCCCGCCAGATCGCCCTGTACCGTGCCCTCTACGCCATCGGCGTGGCCGAGTACATGCCGGAGTTTGGCCACCTTCCCTACGTCATGGGCCAGGGCAACAAGAAGCTCTCCAAGCGCGACCCCGAATCCAGCCTGTTCCTGCACCGCGAACGCGGCTTCATTCCCGAAGGCCTGCTGAACTACCTGTCCCTCCTGGGCTGGTCCCTGAGCGCCGACGAGGACATCTTCACTGTCAAGCAGCTCGTGGAGCACTTCGACATTCACGATGTGCTGGCCAACCCGGCACGTTTTGACCTGAAAAAGGCAGAGGCCATCAACGGCACGCACGTCCGGCTGCTTGAGGCGGCCGATTTCCGTGCGCGCCTGGTGCCGTACCTCCGGGCCGCGGACCTGGTAGGGGAGATCCTCACGGACCGGGAGGAGGAGATCCTCACCGAGGCCGCACCCCTCGTCCAGGAGCGGATCACCCTGCTGGGGGAGGCCCCGGAGATGCTCGCCTTCCTGTTCAAGGCCGACGACGCGATCGACGTCGCAGACGACGCCCTTAAGGGCCTGCCCGCCAACCTGACCGAAGTCCTCGACGCCGCCCTTGCCGCCCTTGAGCCCATTCAGGACTGGAACCCGGAGGAAATCCAGACGGCCCTGAAGCAGGCACTCGTGGAGGACCTCGGGCTGAAGCCGCGGCTGGCTTTCGGTCCTGTCCGCACGGCCATCTCCGGGCGCCGGATCTCGCCGCCGCTCTTCGAATCCATGGTGATCCTGGGCAAGGGCTCGTCCCTGAGCCGGCTCCGCACCTTCCGCGGCTGATGTCTACCACCGGCACCACGGCTGACGGAGTCCTGAGCACACGCTTCGGGTCCATCCGGGGCGTCCTTTTCGACATCGACGACACCCTGGTGGACCTCGAATACGCCATGACCACCGCCCTGCGTGAGGTCAGCGAGCACCTCTTGCCCGGTCTGGACCAGACCGGGTGGGAGCATTTCGGCAGGATCTTCACGCACGAGACCACGCACTACTACGACCGGTACCTGGCGGGGGAGCTGACCTTCAACGACCAGCGCCTGCTGCGGGGACGCGCCGCCCTGGGGCACTTCGGTGTGGATCTTGCCGACGGTGAAGAAGCGCACGGGTGGCTCTCGGCCTACGGCCGGCTGCAGCCCACGTATGTACGTGCCTTTGAGGACGTGCTTCCGCTCCTGGACCTGCTGGATGCTGCCGGCATCCCCTACGGTGCCGTCAGTAACAACGTGCACGACTACCAGCGGGCCAAGCTCGACGGCGCCGGACTGGAACGCGTCCGCCGCCTGGTTGGTACGGACACGGTAGGCGTTGCCAAGCCCGAGCCGGCCATCTACCTCGAAGGAGTCCGTCTGCTGGGGACTGCCCCGGAGGAGACGCTCTACGTTGGGGACAACAGAATGCTGGATGCAGACGGTTCGACGGCGGCGGGCCTGATAGGCGTCTGGCTCAACAGGGTGGGGGAGCCTGCGCCGGATTTCACCGGTCACAAGGTCACCTCGCTGTCACAGCTGCTGGGCTGACCGGCCGCTTACTCCGCAGACTGCAGCCTTCGCCTGTTCCACAGCACCAGGTAGATGCCCACGGATCCGAGCACAAGCACAGCAACCAGGCAGAGGGCAACGGCGGTATCCGACTTCCCCACCATACTGGTGGGCGAGACGGCCGCTGCGCTCGTGTACAGGGTGTCCGTGCCATCCGCAATCCGGGCATTGCCATCAGCAAGTTTCTCGGCACCCGTGGCCAGCTCTGTCGATCCCGAGGCCAGCTTGGTGTTGCCTGTGGCCAGCTCCGACGCGCCCGCAGCCAGCGCCTGGGAGCCATGGAGCAGGCCGGGGTTTGAGCGATCGGCCGGATCGCCCTTGATCCCGGCATTCAACGCCAACGTGCCGTCCGCCAGCCGTGAGGTGCCCTCAGTAATACTGGCGACGGCGTTGATCAGGCCCGGGCGGTCGGCATTGCCGGGCACGCCGTCCATGCCGGTGCGGATCTGGGCAGTTCCGGCGGCCAGCAGTTCGGTACCGAGCACAACGCCGGGGTTGTTGGGATCGCGACTGTTGAGCTTTTCACCCAGGGTGGCGAAGCCGGCGGTGAGGCGCCCTGTTCCAGTGTGCAACTGTGCCGCTCCGTCATTGAGCTTCCCCGCGCCAGCCTGCAGTTGCTGCGCCCCGGCGTCGAGCCTATGGGCTCCAGCGGTGATCTTGGCGATCTTGTCCTTGACTACGGCCAGCGGCACCAGACCCTGAAGCGGGTCCGAGGCCGCCGCCTCCAGCAGCTCAAGGGCCTGCGCCAATGCTGCCATGCCGGTGCCTGCCTCGGGGGAGTTGTTCGATCCCCGGTAGCCCTTCAGCTGGGCCGTTCCGGCGGCCAGCTCGCCCGTCCCGGAGGCCAGGCGGGCCGCACCTGCATCCAACGCAGTCGCGCCGTCCGCAAGGTTGTTCTCGGCATTTCCGGCGGCCGTAGGCGTCAGTGCCGCGGCGAGCTGGGTGGCTCCGGCGGCGAGCTTTCGGGCGCCGTCGTCCACTTTGTACACGCCGGGCGCGAGCTTGTTGTTGACGTCAGTTTCGATCTTGACAGCGCCGGCGGCGAGCTGGTCTGCACCGGACTGCAGTTTTTCAGCGCCCGGGGCCAGTTTCTCGCTGACACCCAGGAGGACTTTGTCGGCGCCGGAGGAGAGCTTGCCGGCACCGGTGTCGGCCAGGCCCGCGCCGGCCGCCAGCTGGCCGGCGCCGTCCTTGAGCTGCTCAGCGCCGTCCGAGGCCTGGCCCGCACCGTCCATCAGCTTGGCCGATCCGTCGGTGATCCTGCCGGTGACCAGGGTGTAAAACCCAAGCAAAGCAATCAGCATCAGGGCCAGGACGGCGACAGCAAGCTGCTGTGCCCGGGTTCGGGTCTTGGTGGGCGCGGCGGCACGACTTTGTGTCACGGTGGGTCCTCTCGACGGTTTGCCGGCAGTGTGAAATCTGCCGGCCACCCACCTGGACCAGGGGCGGCAGTCCGGACGCAAAACGACATTCCGAAGGGCCTGCAGCAAAGGCAGTGAGTGGTTACTCTCGGGTAACTTACCGAGAGTAAACTTATTCCGGGTGATCTGGCAAGGGGTTTAGGCCCTTTGGTCTTCGGTGTCGATTTGTGCCAGCCCAAAGTCTCGGGTAAAGTAATTTCTCGTGCTGAGGCGCACGGAGCGCGGCTTGAAGCCCGAAACTCCGGCCCGAAAGTATCATTGGGATATGGTGTAATTGGCAACACTACGGTTTCTGGTACCGTCATTCTAGGTTCGAGTCCTGGTATCCCAGCTCTGTTTGGTCGCAGGCTAACCGCGGCAAATCAGTGGTTTCAGATCGGTTCGCCGATTTGAAACGCGCGCTGAGTGTATGAAATACTCACTTAGCAAACCGGCCTGGCGCCGGTTGGAAGTGAAAACTTCCTGGAAGTACGCGGCCCCATCGTATAGCGGCCTAGTACGCTGCCCTCTCACGGCGGTAACGCGGGTTCGAATCCCGCTGGGGTCACCAACGAACGGTCCCGGGCATCAGCCCGGGGCCGTTTTTTCGTTGTGGAGGCTGCGCTGCGGTTTAATAGGACAAAACCGGGGCCCGGTGGAAAAGCCGGCGCAACTGGCATGATGATCCTGTGACCTCCTCAGACGGGCTTCCTCCCACGCAGCCTCCGCCGCCTAAGCGCGCACCGAGAACGCAGCCGGGCCGGCCCGACGCGGCGTCGGAGCCGGCCGTGGCCTTGCTTGAGGCCGTGCGTGGGGATCTGTCCGCCGTGTCGTTGCCGCTCGCCCTTGCGGACGTCGAACAGGCGCGCCAGGACACTCGGAACGCCGTGGCCCAGCTGGACGACTACATCCTGCCGCGGTACCGCAGCCTGGACGCACCGCTCCTTGCCGTCGTCGGGGGTTCCACGGGCGCCGGCAAGTCAACGCTGGTCAACGCCCTGGTGGGGCACCCGGTCACACGCTCCGGCGCCATCAGGCCCACCACCCGGCAGCCCATTCTGCTGCACCACCCGGCCGATGCCGGCTGGTTCGAAGGCTACCGTGTGCTGCCCACCCTCAGCCGGATCCGGGGGACTGTTTCCTCGGAACCCGTCCCGGCCAGCCGGGCCGGTGCAACACCCGATGCGGAGGCCATTTCCTCCCTGGTGCTGGTGGCCGACCAGGCTGTTCCGCAGGGGATCGCGCTGCTTGACGCTCCCGACGTCGACTCCATTTCCGACGACAACCGCCGGCTTGCCGGTCAATTGCTGGCCGCCGCGGACCTCTGGGTTTTTGTGACCACTGCCAACCGCTACGCTGACGCGGTCCCGTGGAAGCTGCTTCTGGACGCGTCCTCGCGGGACATCATGGTGGCCGTGGTCCTGGACCGTGTGCCGGCGGAGGCGGAAGCCGAAGTCAGTGCAGATCTCCGCGCGTTGCTGCGGCAGGAAGGCCTTGGCGATGCCGGACTGTTCATTGTGCCGGAGACGGACCTGGACCATCTTGGCATGCTGCCAACGAGCGCCGTAGAGCCGCTGCGGCGCTGGCTGCAGGAACTTGCTGCCGACGCCGCTGGGCGGTCCGAAATTGCCCGCCGTACCCTCAACGGGACGGTGAAGGCGCTGTCCGGGCGGGTCGGTGCGGTGGCGCACGCGGTCCAGGGGCAGGAGCGTGCCGCGGACGCGCTCCGTGCAGGCGCTGAGGCCGCCTACCGCGATGCCGGAACCCGGATCCTGGACGCAACAAAGGACGGCGCCCTCCTCCGCGGGGAAGTCCTGGCGCGCTGGCAGGACTTCGTCGGAACAGGGGAATTCTTCCGGGCGCTGGAACAGAACATCGGACGGCTGCGGGACCGCGTGGGAGCCTTCTTCCGGGGCGAGCCGACGCCGGCCGTACGCGTCGAGTCCGCCATCGAAACGGGTTTGCAGGCCGTCATCCTGGACGAGGCCGCCAACGCCGGCGAAGAGACTGACCGGCGTTGGCGCTCGGACCCGGCCGGCCGCGAGCTCCTGGGGACGGACGATCTGTCCGGCACCAGCCCAGGCTTTGCCGAGGTGGCTGCGGCGGAGATCCGGGCCTGGCAGACCGGCCTGATGGAACTGATTCGCACGGAGGGGCAAGGCAAGCGCACGCAGGCGAGATGGCTTTCCTTCGGGATCAACGGACTGGGTGCCGCGCTGATGATCGTGGTGTTTTCCATGACCGCCGGCCTCACCGGGCTGGAGATCGGCGTGGCGGGCGGTACCGCCGTCGTCGGGCAGAAACTGCTCGAGGCAGTGTTCGGCGAAGACGCGGTCCGCCGGCTTGCGAAGACTGCGCGGGATGACCTCCATGCCCGTTGCCAGCGGCTGCTGCAGGCAGAGCAGCAGAAATTCCTCCAACGCCTGCCGGAGGGCGGCGCGGACACCGGCCGGATCCTGACAGGCCACGCCGCTGCCCTGGCCCGGCTGGCGGAAAAGGCATGAGCCGCCACAGCGTAGCCCGTGAGGCGTCACAGCTGGACCGCAGGCTCGAAGCACTCAACGATGCCCGCGAACTCGCTGAAGGCGTCTTGCCGGATGCGGCACTCGACGAGGTGTTCCAGCTCCTCGAACGCGCGAGCTCCCGGCGGTCACTGTCGGCTGATCACACTGTTGTTGGGTTCTTCGGTGCCACCGGCAGCGGAAAATCGTCACTCTTCAACGCGGTCAGCGGCGCTGAAATCGCGACGGCGGCCGCCCGCCGCCCCACAACGTCGGAACCTTTGGCAGGTGTCTGGGGAGCGGACGGCAGCGAGCCGCTGCTGGACTGGCTTGAGGTGCGCAACCGCCACCATGCCGAGCCCGTGGCCGGCTTCGCCGACGAGCGCACGGGGCTGATCCTGCTGGACCTGCCTGACTTCGACTCCACCAGGGCCGCGAACCGCGCGATCGTGGAGCGCATGGTTGGCCTGGTTGATGTCCTGGTCTGGGTCCTGGATCCGCAAAAGTACGCCGATGCGGCGGTCCACAACGATTTCCTGGCGCCCCTGTCCGCCCATGGCGCCGTGACCCTGGTGGTCCTCAACCAGGTGGACCGCTTGCCCGAACGGGACGTGCAGCCTGTGCTGGAGTCCTTGAAAGGGATCCTTGCCCGCGACGGGCTGGGCAAGGTTCAGGTCCTGGGCGCATCCGCCCTGAAGGGCACCGGCGTGGACAAGGTCCGGGGCGCCATCCGACATGTTGTGGTGCAGCGCCAGGCACTTTCGCAGCGGCTGGCCGCGGACGTTTCGCGGGCCTCGGGGCAACTCCGGGAAGCCGCTGGCGCCGGGGAAGCCGCCGGTGTCAGGCCGGCGTCGAAATCCCGGCTCACCGATGAGCTGGCAACGGCCGCCAACGTGCCCGTGGTGGTGGACGCAGTTGCGCGGTCCTACCGCATCGAGTCGACGCGCCGCACGGGGTGGCCCGTGACGCGGTGGCTGGTGCGGTTCCGGCCTGATCCGCTCCGCCGGCTCAATCTGAGAAGCTCTTCCCCGTCCCAACTTAACCGGACCTCACTCCCGGCCGCGGGCGCCCCGGAACGCGCCCGGACGGATGCTGCTGTCCGTGAGTTTGCAGACGCGGCGAGTGCGGGCGCACCCGGACCGTGGCGTGCCGCGATCAGGGGTGCCGCCCGGGAAGGGCGGGAGGCGTTGCCGGATGCCCTGGACCAGGCCATCGCAGGCACGGACCTGATGGCGTCCCGGAAGTCCTGGTGGTGGGGCGTGTTCAACGTGGTCCAGTGGCTCGCGCTGCTGACGGTCCTGGGCGGCCTCGGCTGGCTGGGTGTGCTGGCCGGGCTCGGCTATCTCCAGCTGCCCGTGCCCGAGGTTCCCAAGGTGGAGGGCTGGCCGGTGCCGACGCTGTTGATCGGCGGCGGTGTGGTGCTGGGGATCTTCCTGGCACTGACTGGAAAATTCATTGGCTCAGGAGCCGCGAGGGCGCGCGCAGCCCGGGCCAGGAAACGGCTGCGGGCAGCGGTGGGCGAGGTTGCCCGGGACTTCGTAGTGGAGCCGGTTGAGATTGAGGTCAGCAGGCTCGCGTCCTTCAACGCCGCACTGAAGGTTGCGGGCGGAAACTAAGGTAGTTACGCCAGTGCGGTTGCGGCGTCCCTGACCTTGATCAGCGTCCGCAGGTTCCGGGTGGTAGTGGTTGCCTTAAACCTGGCCTTGGACGAAATCTTGCTGAACGGGCTGTCCAACGTCCCGCCGGCCGGAGCCAGCCAGGCCAATGCCTCCGGGCCGAGGCGTTTCTGCTGGGTACCTTCAAAGCCTGCGCCGGCGGCTTCAAGCTCATCGAGCATGGCGGTGTCCGATGCCAGCGTGATGTAGGTGTGCGTTGCCTTGTCGTCTGCCGGGTACGGGCAGGCCGCCACGAGGTCGGAGACCCGCTGGGCCGTTAACACCACCACCCAGGCATCGTAGCCAAACACGTCACGCAGGCATTTTTCCAACGTCTGTTTGACCGCGGCAGGATCCTCGTCGCTGGCAAGCACTACATTGCCGCTGGCCAGCAGGGTCCTGACGTCCGCGAACCCCTGCGATGCAAGCGCAGTCTTGAGGTCCGCCATCTTGATGTTGATCCCGCCGACATTTATCCCGCGGAGGAAGACTGCGTAGCTGTTCATGCCGACAGCCTAGCCGGGGCAGCCAGGCCTGGACGGAGGCGAGCCTTCAGTCGTTGCCCTTGCGCAGTGCCTCGGTGAGGATCCGCGCGGCGTTGCAAACCACCTCGGCGTGGAGGCGGCCCGGCTGGCGGGTGAGCCGCTCGATGGGGCCGGAGATCGAGACCGCGGCGATCACGCGTCCGGACGGTCCCCGGACCGGTGCCGAGACTGAGGCGACCCCGGGCTCGCGTTCGCCGAGGCTCTGTCCCCAGCCCCGCCGTCGTACGCCCGCCAGCACGGTGGGGGTGAAACGGGCGGCCTGCAGGCCCTCGAGAAGCCGGTCGTGGTCTTCCCAGGCGAGCAGCACCTGGGCGGCGGAGCCGGCTTTCATGGAAAGCTTGGTGCCAACGGGGATGGTGTCGCGCAGGCCGATGGGGCGTTCCGCGGAGGCGACACAAATACGCCATTCGCCTTGGCGGCGGAAGATCTGGGAGCTTTCGCCGGTGGCGTCGCGCAGCTGCATCAGGACCGGCCCGGCAGAGGCGATGAGACGGTCCTCGCCGGCGGCTGAGGCCAGCTCCACCAGGCGGCTGCCGAGGACAAACCGGCCCTGGATGTCGCGGCTTACCAGCCGGTGATGGATCAGGGCCAGGGCGAGCCTGTGCACCGTGGGCCGGGCCAGGCCTGTGGCGGCCACCAGCTGTGCCAGCGTGGTGGGGCCGGCCTCCAATGCA
Organism: Pseudarthrobacter sp. NIBRBAC000502772; assembly: GCF_006517235.1. Classification (NCBI taxonomy): domain Bacteria; kingdom Bacillati; phylum Actinomycetota; class Actinomycetes; order Micrococcales; family Micrococcaceae; genus Pseudarthrobacter; species Pseudarthrobacter sp. NIBRBAC000502772. The sequence goes on along the minus strand of NZ_CP041188.1, from coordinate 3,406,314 downwards.
TCAAGCACATGGGCCGCTTTATCAATGACACCGACTCCACTAGAATTGTCCATGTAATGATATTGCCGTCTCATTATCTGAGATGCAAATCTTTGGGCTGGCACAAAATGCAGCCCTGCTGGTTCAGTGGAACCAAACAGCCAAACAGCAGTGAAGGGAGATGGCCGTGGCAAAGACACTGGCCGAGAAAGTCTGGGACGCACATGTGGTGCGCAAAGGCGAGGGCGAAGGAGCCAATGCCCAGCCCGACCTCCTCTTCATTGACCTTCACCTCGTCCATGAGGTGACTTCTCCGCAGGCCTTCGAGGGCCTGCGCCTGGCCGGCCGCAAGCTGCGCCGCCCGGACCTCACCATCGCCACGGAGGACCACAACACTCCCACGCTGGACATCCACAAGCCCATTGCCGATCTCACCAGCCGCACGCAGATCCAGACGCTGCGCAACAACTGCGCGGAGTTCGGCGTCCGCCTGCACTCGCTCGGCGACGCGGAACAGGGAATCGTGCACGTGGTCGGCCCGCAGCTTGGCCTCACGCAGCCTGGCATGACCGTCGTCTGCGGTGACTCCCACACGTCCACCCATGGCGCGTTCGGTGCCCTGGCCATGGGCATCGGCACGTCCGAAGTGGAGCACGTCATGGCCACCCAGACGCTGTCCCTGAAGCCGTTCAAAACCATGGCCATCAACGTCGAAGGCACGCTGCGCCCCGGCGTTACCGCCAAGGACATCATCCTGGCCGTGATTGCCAAGATCGGCACCGGCGGAGGCCAGGGCTACGTCCTGGAATACCGCGGTTCCGCCATCCGCGCGCTGTCCATGGAAGCCCGCATGACCATCTGCAACATGTCCATCGAAGCCGGTGCCCGCGCCGGCCTGGTGGCCCCGGACCAGATCACCTACGACTACATGTTTGGCCGCCCGCACGCGCCACAGGGTGCCGACTGGGATGCCGCCGTCGAGCACTGGAACACGCTGAGGACCGACGACGACGCCACGTTCGACGTCGAGGTGGCCCTGGACGCCGACACGCTGGAGCCGTTCGTCACCTGGGGCACCAACCCAGGGCAGGGTGTTTCGCTTTCCGCCAAGGTGCCGTCCCCGGAGGACTTCGGCGACGAAAACGCCAAGGCTGCCGCCGAACGCGCCCTGCAGTACATGGGACTGACCGCAGGTACGCCGATGAAAGACATCCGGGTGGACACGGTCTTCCTGGGCTCCTGCACCAACTCGCGCATGGAAGACCTCCGGGCTGCTGCGGACATCATCCGCGGACGCCAGAAGGACCCCAATATCCGGATGCTGGTGGTGCCCGGTTCGGCCCGCGTGCGGCTGGAGGCAGAGGCCGAAGGCCTGGACAAGGTCTTCAAGGACTTCGGCGCCGAGTGGCGCTTCGCCGGCTGCTCGATGTGCCTGGGCATGAACCCGGACCAGCTGGAGGTGGGGGAGCGTTGCGCCTCGACGTCCAACCGAAACTTCGAAGGCCGTCAGGGCAAGGGCGGCCGCACTCACCTGGTATCTCCGGTGGTGGCAGCGGCCACGGCCGTCCGTGGCACCCTGAGTTCGCCGTCGGACCTCGATCCGGCTCCCGAATCCGCCGCCATCCGCACCGACGCAGCCTAGGAGGCCGCCATGGAAAAGTTCACTACCCACACCGGCGTCGGCGTGCCGCTGCGCCAGAGCAACGTTGACACGGACCAGATCATCCCCGCGGTCTACCTCAAGCGGATCACCCGCACCGGCTTCGAGGACGCACTGTTCTCCGCCTGGCGCAAGGACCCGGCCTTCATCCTGAACCAGGCGCCGTTCAACGCCGGCTCCGTCCTGGTGGCGGGCCCGGATTTCGGCACCGGTTCGTCCCGTGAACATGCCGTCTGGGCGCTGAAGGACTACGGCTTCAAAACCGTCCTGTCGTCCCGGTTCGCTGATATTTTCCGCGGCAACTCCGGCAAGCAGGGTCTGCTGGCCGCTGAGCTCGCCCAGGACGACATCGAGCTGATCTGGAAAGAGCTCGAGAACGCTCCCGGCACCGAAGTCACCGTTGATCTCGTCTCCAAGACTGTCATCTGCGGCACCATCGTGGCACCCTTTGAAATCGACGATTACACGCGCTGGCGCCTCCTGGAGGGCCTGGACGACATTGGCCTGACACTCCAGCACGAAGATGACATCACTGCCTTCGAGGCCACCCGTCCGGCCTTTATGCCCACAACGCTTCCGGCCCGCCTTTCCTGAGCGGGAGCGCGGAATTTCCCGCCCCGGACGGAGCCGCCTGTACGGCGCCGCGCCGGAGGCTTTCGGCGCCCGTATTTCGGTTCGGTAACGCAACCTCCTATGCTTAGCTGGAGCCTTTGCAAGGATTTTGGGGCGAGTAATCGTAAGGAAACCGGTATATGAGTAGTGTTCTGACAATCCGCGGCGGAGTCCCGCTTACAGGCCGCGTCAGCGTCCGGGGGGCCAAAAACCTTGTTCCCAAGGCCATGGTGGCAGCATTATTGGGCAACGAGCCGTCGGTGTTGCGGAACGTTCCGGAGATCAAGGACGTCGAGGTTGTCACCTCGCTCCTGCAGCTGCACGGAGTGACGGTGGTCAAGGATCCCGTCAGCGGTGACCTCACCCTGGATCCGAAGGCGGCCAAAACCGCCCCGAGCACGGCGATCGATGCCCACGCCGGTGATTCGCGCATCCCCATCCTGCTCTGCGGACCCCTGATCCATGCGATCGGTGAGGCCTTCATTCCGGACCTTGGCGGCTGCAAGATCGGTGACCGGCCCATCGACTACCACCTGAACGTGCTCCGCCAGTTCGGCGCCGTGGTGGAAAAGCGCCCGGGCGGCATTCACATCTCGGCTCCAAAGGGCCTGCATGGCGCCAAGATCAATCTGCCCTACCCCTCGGTGGGTGCCACGGAGCAGGTGCTGCTCAGCGCCACCCGCGCCGAAGGGATCACCGAGCTTTCCGGCGCCGCCACCGAGCCTGAGATCATCGACCTCATTGCCGTGCTGCAGAAGATGGGCGCCATCATCAGCGTCCAGACCGACCGGACCATCCGCATTGAAGGCGTCCGGGACCTGGGCGGCTACAACCACCGTGCCCTTTCGGACCGCAACGAATCGGCGTCGTGGGCTTCGGCAGCGCTGGTGACCCGCGGTGACATCTTCGTCGAAGGCGCCTCGCAGCGGGACATGATGACGTTCCTGAACACCTACCGGAAGGTGGGCGGCGGCATGGACATCGGCGAGGACGGCATCCGCTTCTACCACCGGGGTGGCAAGCTCAACCCGCTGGTCCTGGAAACGGATGTGCACCCCGGCTTTATGACCGACTGGCAGCAGCCGCTGGTGGTGGCCCTGACCCAGGCCGAAGGTGTGTCGATCGTCCACGAGACCGTCTATGAAAACAGGTTCGGCTTCACCGATGCGCTCATCCGGATGGGAGCCAGCATCCAGGTGCACCGCGAGTGCCTGGGCAGCGTGCCGTGCCGCTTCGGCCAGCGCAACTTCCTCCACTCCGCTGTCATCTCCGGTCCTACCCAGCTCAAGGGCACCGACATCGACGTACCGGACCTGCGTGGCGGCTTCAGCCACCTGATCGCGGCGCTGGCCGCTTCAGGCACGTCGCGCGTGACCGGGATCGACATCATCAACCGCGGCTACGAACGTTTCACCGAAAAGCTGTCCGGCCTCGGCGCCGACTTCGACATCACCTCGACAAAGTAGCGGTGGGTACGTGAAGGAAACGGCCAAGAGCCGGGCCACTTTCGTTGTGGTCGCGGCCATAGTGCGCACGGTGCTGAACGCAATGATGAACAAGAAGTGGGAAGGCCTCGAGAACCTCCCCGCCGGCGGGTTCATTGCCGCGCCCAACCATTGCACGGAAATCGATCCGCTGATCGTGGGGCACATTCTCTACAACCAGAACCGCGCCCCGCACTTCCTGGCGAAGGCCGGGCTGTTCAAGGTTCCGGTCCTGGGCGCGGTCCTGCGGGCCACCCGGCAGATCCCGGTGGAACGCTCGACGGCGGGAGCGAACCGCTCGCTGCAGCTCGCCCAGGAGATTGTGGCGGACGGCGGGGCCATCATTATCTACCCCGAAGGTACACTCACCCGCGATCCTGCGCTGTGGCCGATGAAGGGCCACACCGGCGCTGCCCGCCTTGCCTTGGAAGGCGGCATTCCCGTGGTGCCGATCGCGCACTGGGGCGCCCATGAGGTGTTCCCGCGTTATGCGAAGCGGTTCCACCTTTTCCCGCGCAGGACGTCCCGGGTGATGGTGGGCAAGCCCGTTGACCTCAGCCAGTTCATGGGCCGGCCGCTGGACAAAGCAACGCTGACCGCGGCTACCGAGAAGATCATGGATGCCGTGACCGGTTTGCTGGCCGACATCCGCGGGGAGGAGCCTCCCGCCGAACGCTGGGACCCTTCCAAGCACAATCAAGCCACGCACGGTCGCTTCGTTGAGCGTGGCAATCCTGACGACGCTGCGGATGCCACCTGATGGCTGACGGAAGCCGTCAGGGCTCCGCCCGGTCTGTCGCCGTCCTGGGCGCCGGTTCCTGGGGTACAACGTTCGCCAAGATCCTCGCCGATGCGGCTCGGGCAGCCGGGGAACAGCGGAGCATCCGGATCTGGGGCCGGCGCAGCGAAGTAGTGGAGCAGATCAACAGCACGCACCGAAACGTCCAGTACCTGAAGGACACAGAGCTGCCGCCCAGCATCACAGCGTCCACAGACGTCAGCGAGGTGCTGGCGGGCGCGGACCTGGTGGTCCTGGCCGTTCCTGCCCAGTCACTGCGACTCCAGCTCCGTGAATGGAAGCCGCTGATCGCCGCTGACGCCATGGTGGTGTCCCTGATGAAGGGCCTGGAGCTCGGCACGGACTCCCGGATGAGTGAGGTGATCAGCGACGAACTGGGGATTCCCAAGGACCGCATTGCCGTGGTTTCCGGTCCCAACCTGGCCATGGAGATCGCCCGGGAGGAACCGACTGCTTCTGTGGTGGCCTGTTCCGATGCGGCGGCCGCGGGCTGGATCGCGAGGAGCTGCACCGCACCGTACTTCCGTCCGTACACCACGGCGGATGTCGTCGGCGTGGAAATTGGCGGCATCGTCAAGAACGTCATAGCGCTGGCCGTGGGCATCTGTGAAGGTAAACAGATGGGGGACAACACTAAGGCCTCCGTGATCACCCGAGGCTTGGCCGAAACATCCAGGCTCGCCCTTGCCCTCGGTGGCGAGGCACGGACCATGGCCGGGCTGGCGGGCCTGGGGGATCTGGTGGCGACGTGTTCCTCGCCTCTGTCGCGAAACCATACGGCCGGCCGGTTGCTGGGCCAGGGACTCACTCTTGACGAGCTGGCACTGAAGATGACCCAAACAGCCGAAGGCATCAAATCCGGCCAGGCCGTGCACGAGCTAGCGGGGAAACTGGGCGTCGACATGCCCATCACCGCCGCCGTCGTAGCCGTCCTGGCCGGCAAACTGTCCGTTGACCAACTGGGGCCGCTGCTGCTGGCCCGGGACCTGAAACCCGAAGGCGATTACTGACGATGTCCGATGAAAACCTGACCGCAGCGGACTCCGCCCCCCGGGCCAAACCCCGCGTCGCGGTCCTCTTTGGTGGCCGGTCCAGTGAACATGCCGTGAGCTGCGTGACCGCCGCCGGCGTCCTGGGCGCCATCAACAAAGACAAGTACGATGTCATCCCCATCGGCATCGCCAAATCCGGGCAGTGGGTGCTGGTTGCGGGGGATACCGCCCAGTGGTCGCTGTCCGCGTCGTCTCTGCCGGAGGTCGTGCCGTCGTCGGAAACGGTGACACTGGCTGAGGTCGGCGGCGAGCACCAGCTGATCGTCACCTCACCGAACCAGGTCCCGCTGGAACTCGGCACGGTGGACGTTGTGTTTCCGCTGCTTCACGGTCCCTTTGGCGAGGACGGCACCATCCAAGGACTCTTGGAACTGTCCGACACCCGCTACGTCGGCGCCGGCGTGCTTGCGTCGGCTGTGGGCATGGACAAGCACTACATGAAAGTTGTGTTCGAGGCCGCCGGGCTGCACGTGGGGCCCTACATTGCCGTCACGGACCGTCAGTGGGTCAAGGACGCGGAGGCCGTCCGCAAACAGGTGGACCAGCTCGGCTTTCCCGTGTTCGTCAAGCCGGCGCGGGCGGGTTCGTCCATGGGGATCTCCAAAGTGGACTCGCTCGAGGGACTCGACGCCGCCGTCGAGGAAGCCCGGCGCCACGACCTCAAACTGGTCATCGAGGCCGGCATCGTCGGGCGAGAGATTGAGTGCGCGGTCCTGGAAGGACGCGGGACCGATTCCCCCCGGACGTCCATGCCGGGCGAAATTTCCGTCGCCGCCGGAACGCACGAATTCTACGATTTCAACGCGAAGTATGTTGAGGACGACGCCGCCGCGCTGAGCTGCCCCGCCGACATTCCTGAGGAAGCCATCGTGCGGGTCCGGGAACTCGCGGCAGCTGCCTTCGACGCTGTGGGTGCGGAAGGCCTGAGCCGCGTGGACTTCTTCTACACGCCCGACGGCGAACTGATCATCAACGAGATCAACACTATGCCCGGGTTCACGCCCAAAAGCATGTACCCGCAGATGTGGGCAGCATCAGGCCTGAACTACGCGGACCTGATTGATGAGCTGATCCATCTGGCCTTGAACCGGAAGACAGGCCTGCGCTGACCGGTCCCCACCGGTCCCCTAACCTCGCTCCGCTTCGGCCAGGGAACCCTGCCGGCGTGGGCCCACCACCGGGACCCTACTGACTGGACGGCATGTTCTGCAGGTCTTCCTGACCCACGCAGTTCCGGCTGGCCGGGATCTTTCCGGCTGAGGCGGAAAGATCCGCCAGGACAGTTGCGGAGCTGATCTTCTCCGGATCCATCAGGATTTCCGTGGCGGGTTCGCGGCCGAAGGTAGTCAGCGTCCACACCGGATCGCCCTCCTTGATAACCCAGTCGATGCCGTTGACACTCACGCACCGGTCCGTCGTTGGGCCTGGAACGTTGACGCCGCAGCGCAGGATCACCTGAGACGGGTCCCCCAGGCGGCGGTGGCCTGGCTGTTGGTTTTCCGCAGGACAGCGTCGCCGATGGCGTCCGGAAGGGCCACCATCATCGGAGCGCAGGCCGGGTTCGCCGCGTCGCCTGCGGCGGTGACATCCACAGTCGGGGCACAGGCGGACAAAGCGGCTCCAGCGAGGGCCGCGGTCAGCAGGATTCCGGACACGCGGACAGGCAAGGGAAAACGGGGATTGCGCATCCATCCAGCCTAGCGTCGCCGCCACATGGAGCGGGACGCAGGAAGGACCGGACGCCCGTCGTGAGGACCTCCACAACAAGGGGCGGACCAGCAATGTCGGCGCCGCGCTGTAGCGTAGGGGCGTGCCTGAAATTCCGTTGACTGAAGAAACGCTGACTGTCGCCGCGCTGTCCGAAGCCGAACTACTGGCCCGGATCTTTCCGCGGCTGGAAATGGCCGGAACGTACAGTTCGGCAACCCTGCTTGGCCCGGGGGACGATGCCGCCATTATCGCCGTTCCGGATGGCAGGACAGTAATCAGCATCGATACCCAGGTGCAGGACCAGGACTTCCGGCTCCAATGGCCCAACGGGTACCGCACCACGGGCTTCGACGTCGGCTGGAAGGCGGCGGCGCAGAACCTCAGCGATATCAACGCCATGGGCGGCGTGGCCACGTCGCTGGTGGTGAGCCTCACGTTGCCGCCCGACACCCCTGTCAGCTGGGTGGCGGACCTGGCCGACGGCTTGACAGCGGGAATCAGGGAACTCGGGGCAACAGACTGTTCGGTGGCGGGGGGCGATTTGGGCCGCGGCAGGGAAATCTCCGTGACGGTCGCCGTGCTGGGCACATTGGCTGGCGGCAACGCGGTCCTGCGGTCGGGGGCCCGTGCGGGCGACGTTGTGGCCCTGGCCGGTACGGTGGGCAGGGCCGCGGCCGGGCTTGCGCTCCTGGAAGCAGAGGCTGCTGTGCAATCCCTGGTGCCCGCGCAATGGGCGCTCGTGGCAGTGCAGTGCAGGCCACGGCCGCCACTGTCCGCGGGGCCGCTGGCCAGGTCAGCCGGAGCCACTGCCATGCTGGATATATCGGACGGCCTGGTGCGCGACGGCGGCCGCCTCGCCGCCGCCAGCGGCGTCGTCCTTGACCTTGACCCCGCGGCATTGAAGCCTCTCGCGGAAGTCCTGCGTCCGGCGTCGGACCTTCTCAGAACTGACCCCATGGCCTGGGTGCTGGGCGGGGGAGAGGACCACGGGCTGCTGGCCACATTCCCGGCCGGCGTTCAGCTGCCTGCCGGATTCACTGCGATAGGCTCAGTACAAGCCTTGGGAAGCGCCACACTTCCGGGCGTCACAATTGCGGGCCACGCCGTTGGCACCGGGGGATGGGATCACTTTGCAGACTAAGGTTGCCGCCAACGCGCAAGCGATGAAGCGGTGGTTGGACAAGGCTGAAACCGCCATTGCCAACCACAGCGACCGCCTCAATGCCATCAACATCTTCCCCGTGGCGGACGGTGACACCGGCACCAACCTTTACCTGACCGTTCGGGCGGCCGCCCGTGCCCTGCACAGCGGCCCTGCGGTCCAGGGCGCGGCAGTCCCGGCTGACGCCGGCCAGACGGATGTCGGAGCGGTGCTGGCGCGTGCCGGAAGGGCCGCCATGGAGCAGGCCCGCGGCAATTCCGGAACCCTCTTCTCAGTCTTTCTCTGCGCCGCGGCTGAACCCCTGGCCGGTCACACCCGCCTGACGTCAACCCTCCTGGCCGCCGCGCTGAACCGTGCCCAGATCCGGGCCTGGTCCGCGTTGAGCGACCCCGTGCCAGGCACCATGCTTTCGGTAATGGAAGCCGCCGCACGGGCCGCCGCGGCAGTGGACGCCGGCCACAACGGCGACGACAGCAACCAGGCCCTGGGCAAAGCCCTCGACGCTGCCGTCAACGGGGCGCTCAGGGCAGTAGTCAGCACCGAGAGCCAGTTGGCGGCCCTTGAAGCCGCGCATGTGGTCGATGCCGGGGGCGTTGGCATGCTGCTCATCCTTGACTGCCTCCGCTCCGCCGTCCTGGGCGAAGAACTGCAGGGCGAACTCCTCGACGGGCTGCATGGCTTCGACGTCCAGGACCCCCACATCCACGCCGATATGCCGGCTGACGACGGCGTTGAGGTCATGTGCACCATCAGCCTTTCGCCGCTCAGCGCGGCCACGCTTCGCCAGCGGCTCGACGAGGTCGGCGAGTCCGTCATCATGAGCCAGGTGGACAGTATGGCCGATGCTGAGGGCAGCTACCGGTGGCGCGTCCATGTCCACGTCCCCGACGCCGCACCCGCGGTCGCCCTGATCCGTTCCCTCGGCGAGCCCAGCGACATTTCGGTCAGCGAACTGGCCCTGGCCCGCGAACCCGAACCAGCTCCGGTGAACTCCAGTGGGCATGAGCGCTGAACTGGGCCTGGGCCTGGAACGCCTGATCGGAAAGCGGTCAGCGTCGGCCATTGAGAAGCACCTGGGCATCGCCACAGTCGGCGGCCTCCTGAACTACTTCCCGCGCCGCTACCTGAACCGCGGCGAACTGACGCCCATCAGCGAGTTGCCGCTGGATGAAGAGGTCACGCTTTTTGCACGGGTGCTCTCCAACAGCACGCGCAAGATGTATACGCGGCGTGGTTCCATCACGGACGTTGTGATCACCGACGACGCCGCCTCCCACGGCCGTCCGCGCCTTTCCGCGGTGGGGCCCGGCAGCGGGCACGGAACTCTCAAGATCACCTTTTTTAGCGGACACCGGGCACAGGCGCAGCTCCTGCCGGGCCGGCGCGTGATGTTCTCCGGCAAGGTGACGCGCTACGGAGCGTCCCTGGGCTTGACCAACCCGGACTTCCACCTCCTCGACGAGGACCCGGACATGCCGGCCATGGACCCCGAAAAGCTCGCCGCGATGCCCATCCCGGTCTACCCGGCCACCGCAAAGCTCACCAGCTGGTCGATTCAGAAAGTCATCGCCACGCTCCTGGAAACCGTGGATCTGGATGCCCTGCCGGATCCGCTGCCGGAGGCGGTGGCCCGTAGGGAGAAATTCCTTCCCGTGGCCGAGGCCTACCGGCTCATCCATAGGCCGGAATCGCAGGCTGACTGGATGAAGGCCCAGGAGCGATTGCGCTACCAGGAGGCCCTGGTCCTGCAGGCGGCCTTGGCGCGGCGCCGTGCCCAGCTTGCGGCCGAGGAAGCCACGGCACGGCGCCCGGCCTCCGACGGGCTGCTGGCGGCGTTCGACAGGCAGCTGCCCTTTACGCTCACCGGCGGCCAGGCCGCCGTCGGAAAAACACTGGCCACGGAGCTGGCGCAGGACAGCCCCATGAACCGGCTGCTGCAGGGTGAGGTCGGCTCGGGCAAAACCATCGTCGCGCTGCGGGCCATGCTGCAGGTAGTGGATGCCGGCGGGCAGGCCGCCCTCCTGGCGCCCACCGAGGTCCTCGCCGCCCAGCACTTCGATTCCATCCGGCGGACCCTGGGTTCCCTGTCCCGCGATCCGATGCTGTCCGCGGACGGGCTGCTGGGCAGCCTGGCCGAGGGGGCGGTGCAGGTCACGTTCCTCACCGGCTCCATGCCCACCGGCGCCCGGAAACGGGCCATGCTGGACGCCGCATCCGGCACGGCCGGGATCGTGATCGGCACGCACGCGCTGCTCAGCGACAACGTCGCGTTCTACGACCTTGGCCTGATCGTGGTGGACGAGCAGCACCGGTTCGGTGTGGAGCAGCGGGACGTCCTCAGGTCAAAGGCCAACAAACCGCCGCACCTCCTCGTCATGACGGCCACGCCCATTCCACGTACCGTTGCCATGACGGTCTTCGGCGACCTCGAAACCTCCATCCTGGACGAACTGCCCGCCGGCCGGGCGCCGATTTCCACGCATGTGGTGGGCCTCGCCGAGAACCCCGGCTGGGCAGACCGCATCTGGTCCCGTTCCCGTGAGGAGATCGACGCGGGGCACCAGGTGTACGTGGTGTGCCCCAGGATCGGAACAGACGACGACGGCGACTTCAGCCCGGGGGAAGCGGAACCTTCCGCGGCTGACCTGGCGGGCGACGGCGGTGCGCGGGAGCTCGCGTCAGTGACCGCCGTCGTCGAACATCTCCAGCAGGTGCCGGCCCTGGCCGGTGTGCCCCTTGGGCCGATGCACGGCCGTTTGGACACCGCGGTGAAATCCGCCGCGATGGCCGACTTCACCGCCAACCGGACCAAGCTCCTGGTCTCCACCACAGTCATCGAAGTCGGCGTTGACGTCCATAACGCCACCTTGATGGTGATCCTCGACGCCGACCGCTTCGGCATTTCCCAGCTGCACCAGCTGCGCGGCAGGGTGGGCCGTGGCGGGCTTCCCGGAACGTGCCTGCTGGTCACCAACCTCGAACGCGGGCACCCGAGCCGGCGCCGGCTCGATGCCGTGGCGGCAACCACGGACGGCTTCGAACTGTCGCAGGAGGACTTGAAGCTGCGCCGCGAGGGCGACATCCTGGGCGCTTCGCAGTCCGGCGGCCGCTCCACCCTGAAACTGCTGCGCGTGCTGGAACACGAGGACATCATTGCGCAGGCGCGCCAGGACGCCCAGGAAATTGTGGGCTCGGATCCGGCCTTGGCGCGGCATCCGCGGTTGGCGGAGGCCATTGACGAGTACTTGAACCCCGAGAAGGAGGCGTTCCTTGAGCGCGGATAGGAGGCGGCCATGAGCCGCATCATCGCGGGCGCCGCAGGCGGGACCCCCCTGGTCAGCGTCCCCGGCTCCCTGACCAGGCCCACTACCGACCGCGTGAAGGAAGCACTGTTCTCCCGGCTCGACGCATTCGGGATCATTGCCGGCGCCCGGGTCCTGGACCTGTACGCAGGGTCCGGATCGTTGGGCGTGGAGAGCGGCAGCCGGGGCGCTGAGGCCGTCGACCTCGTGGAATTCGATGCCAAGGCCAGTTCCGTGTGCCAACGCAACGCGGACCTGATCAACGGCGTACTGGGCCGCAAGTCAGTGACGGTCCACCGGTCCAAGGTGGAGTCCTTCCTGGAGCGCACGGCGGAGACGGCCAGCTGGGACCTGGTGTTCCTGGACCCGCCCTATCCGCTGGATGACCCTGCCCTGTCGGCGGTGCTGGGCAAACTCGCCGATCATCTGGCTCCGGCGGCCGTGGTAGTGGTGGAGCGGTCCTCGCGTTCACCGGAGCCGTTCTGGCCCGCCGGCCTGGAACGGTTTGCCGAGAAGAAGTACGGCGAAACGCGGCTCTGGTTCGCCGAGCCATTTGTGCCGGACGCCATCACGCCGGACGTTGTTATTGAGGAGCAGCCGCCGAAGCAGGCTTAGGGCCTGGCCCGGGACGACTGGGACGCGGGGAGTCTGCGGCTCAGCCGGCCAGCTTATCCAGGTCCACGCCGGCCAGAACCTTCGCGGGGTGGGGGCCTCGTGCCGTCAGGTCGGCTGTCCAGGCTGCGGGCCACGGAGTCTGCGTTCCGGCGAGGATGATATTGCCGGGGTAGCGGCCCGCGAACATCCCGGTTTCGGCGAAGGCTGCCACGTCGGTCATGGCGCGGCGCATGGCGGTGGCCTGGCTTCGCACCAGGGTCAGTCCGGGTTCATCACCCACGTTGACGATCAGCACGCCTTCCGGTGCAAGGCGTGCACGGGCCTCCTGGTAGAACTCCTGGCAGGCGATATGGGCCGGGGCTTCCGGTCCGGAGAAGATGTCCAGGATCACGACGTCGAACTGAAGTTCCGGGTCCAGGTCCGCCAGGGCGTCGCGGGCATCGCCGATGACGGTGTGCAGGTCGGTACCGTCAGGCAGGGGGAGTTGCTGCAGGACAAAGTCGAGGAGCTCGCGTTCCAGCTCCACCGCATACTGTACGGATCCGGGCCTCGTCGCCTGGATGTAGCGCGCAAGGGTCAGGGCTCCGGCCCCAAGATGGAGTGCGGTGATTGGCCGGCCTTCGGGAGCGGCGAGATCCACCAGATGGCCGATCCGTCGCAGGTACTCGTAGAAGATTTCCTCAGGATGCGCCAGGTTAACGTGGGACTGCTCGGCCCCGCCGATGCTCAGGACGTAGCCGCCATCGGTGAAAGCATCGGGCTCAATGGAGGCGTGCTGTCCCGTGGTCCGCAGGAACCGCGTGGAACGTGTGCCGCCGGGATCCGCCATCAGAGCTTTCCGCTGAGGGTCGCCAGCCTGGCGGCGGCCTCCTCGAGGAGCTCCGCTTTCTTGCAGAACGCGAATCTGAGCAGGCTCCGTGTCCGTTCCGCGCCCTCCGGGTGGCAGAACACGGGGACGGGGATCGCGGCCACTCCCACCAGTCCGGGCAGCCTGCGGGCCAGGTCCACGGCGTCGCCAATGCCAAGGGGTGCGGTGTCCACATTGACGAAATAGGTGCCCTGCGGCGTGTAAACGTCGAATCCTGCGGCGCGAAGGCCTTCGCTGAGGATGTCCCGTTTCTTCTGGAGAGTGGCCGCAACGCCCTCGTAAAACTCATCCGGCAGTGCGAGGCCGGTCGCAATGGCGGCCTGGAACGGTGTACCGGAGCTGTAAGTCAGGAACTGCTTGACCGTCCGGACAGCCGCCACCAGATGGTCCGGGCCGGTCAGCCAACCGATCTTCCAGCCAGTAAAGGAGAAGGTCTTTCCGGCGGACGAGATGGTGATGGTCCGCTCAGCTGCACCCGGCAGGGTGGCGACAGGAATGTGCCTGGCGCCGAAGGTGAGGTGCTCGTACACCTCGTCGGTGATGATGAGGCAGTCATGCTTTGCGGCAAGCTCAACGACGCGCTGCAGAACATGGCGGGGGAAGACGGCACCGGTGGGATTGTGCGGGTTGTTCAACAGCACCACTCTTGTGCGGTCGGTGAAGGCCGCCTCCATGGCCGTCATGTCCGGGTAAAAGTCGGGAGCCAGCAGCGGGGCGGTGACGTGAGTGGCGCCGGACAGGCCGATGACGGCGCCGTACGAGTCATAAAACGGTTCGAACGTCAGCACCTCATCGCCAGGGCCGACGAACGCCAGCAACGCTGCGGCGATCCCCTCTGTGGCGCCGGTAGTGATGATGACCTCTGTGTGCGGGTCAGGAGCCAGCCCGTAGAACCGCTCCTGGTGGGCAGACACGGCCTCACGCAGTTCCAGGATGCCCTTGCCGGGCGCGTACTGGTTGGCCCCGGCTTCGATGGCGGCCATCGCTGCCGCCTTGATTTCCCGCGGTCCGTCCTCGTCAGGAAAGCCCTGCCCGAGGTTGATGGCGCCGGTCTGCGCCGCCAGCGTGGTCATCTCTTCGAAGATGGTGACGCCCAGTTGGCCGGCAGGTCCCAGCAGATTGGCGCCTGAGGCGGTGCGCTGCCACGGGGCAGGCACGGTGGGCATGGAAAGGTCCCGTGGTGGATGCATCCAGTCATGGTATCCCGGCCGTCCCATGCGGTAGGTTCGGTGCATGAGACGCGCTGTCTGCCCCGGATCCTTTGACCCCATTCACAACGGCCATCTCGAGGTCATCGCCCGTGCCGCCGGCCTCTTCGATGAGGTGATCGTGGCGGTTTCGACCAACTATGCGAAGAAGTACATGTTCAGCCTGGGGGACCGTCTGGATATGGCGCGCGAAACCCTGGCATCCCTCAAAGGCATTGTGGTGGAACCGGTGGGCGACGGTCTCCTGGCCGAGTACTGCCGCCAGCGCGGTGTCTCCGCGATCGTCAAAGGTCTCCGCTCATCCTCAGACTTCGACTACGAACTTCCGATGGCCACGATGAACCGCCAGCTCAGCGGCGTGGAAACGGTGTTCCTGCCGGCGGAGGCGCACTACCTGCATTTGTCATCCACCCTGATCAAAGAGGTGGCCGGTCTGGGTGGCAGCGTGTCCGACTATGTGCCCCGGTCGGTACATAAAAGGTTGCTCGCGGGCGGGTCTGCGCCCGATCAGCCGGCAAGAGGGTAGGCTAGTCCGGTACTTCGACGGCCGTCCGTCGCCTGGTTTGAGTCCCTGCGGTTCTTCAGGCTAAGATGGTACGTCGGTCATATGTTCAACAGGAGTTCTCATTAAACGAGATGCTAGTTCGCCCTTGGCGTTCGACGTCAAGGATCTCGGGCGCAGCCCGGGCAGCATGCGGACACTGAAGGAACATGTACCCGCACCAAGTGATCTTGGTGTGGCACTCATTGGCGTTCAGGAAGGCTCGGACATCGAGCTGGATCTGAGGCTTGAGGCCGTACACGAAGGAATCCTGGTATCAGGAACCGCAGTCGCCGAAGTAAAAGGCGAATGCGGCAGATGCCTGGATCCCCTTGCGTATGACCTTGAGGTCAATGTGCAAGAACTTTTCTTCTACGAGGGCGTTGTGCTTTCGGACGAAGAAGAAGAAGAAGAGCAATATCGAGTCGAGCGCGATGTTATCGATCTTGAGCCGGTGTTGCGGGACGCAGTTGTAACCATGCTGCCGTTCCAGCCGGTGTGCCGGGAAGACTGCCAGGGCCTTTGCTCCGAATGTGGAGTCCGCCTGGAAGACGAGCCGGGGCATCACCACGAGATCGTAGATCCTCGCTGGGCTGCCCTAGCCGACTTGGCTAAGCCTGACCGGCAAAACTGATTTGTACGTGTTTGTCTAGAGAGAAATGAGTTAGCCGTGGCTGTCCCGAAGCGGAAAATGTCTCGCTCGAATACCCGCGCCCGCCGCTCCCAGTGGAAGGCAACTGCCCCCACTTGGTGAAGACTGTCGAAAACGGCCAGGTTACCTACAGCCTGCCGCACCAGGCAAAGGTCGTTACCGACTCGGCTGGCACCGCGCTGTTCCTTGAGTACAAGGGCCGCAAGGTCGCAGACGTCTAATCGGCCGCTTTGGCTGACATGATGTCTTCAACTGAAGAGCTTCTGAAGCGTCTCGGTGTCTCCATTGACGCCGGGACGCTTCGTCTTGCTCTCACACACCGTTCCTACGCCTACGAAAACGGCGGCATCCCCACCAACGAGCGGCTCGAATTCCTGGGCGACTCCATCCTGGGCTTCTCCGTGACCGATGCCTTGTACCGGGACAACCCCACACTGCCCGAAGGCGACCTCGCCAAACGCCGCTCTGCGGTTGTCAGCACGCGCGCCCTCGCCGGCATCGGCCGCAGCCTGGGCATCGGGGACTATATCTACCTTGGGCAGGGCGAAAAGCTCACCGAGGGCAAGAACAAGGCCTCCATCCTGGCGGACACCATGGAGGCACTCATTGGTGCCACTTACGTGTCCAACGACATTGAGACTGCCCGCCAGCTGGTCATGCGCCTGATTGGGCCGCTCCTGAGGGATGCGGGCGCACTCGGCGCCGGCACGGACTGGAAGACCAGCATCCAGGAACTGGCAGCCAGCCGGCAGATGGGCACGATCTACTACGCCGTTGAGGGGGCCGGGCCGGACCACGCCCGTACTTTCACGGCTGTCCTGAATATCGGCGGCAAGCCCTACGGCAATGGGTCGGGCCATTCGAAGAAGGAAGCGGAGCAGGAAGCTGCCGCGGACGCCTGGCGGCAGCTCTCCCCAAGCGCGGCAGTCGCCGTGGCCTCAGCGGCGGAGGGCACATCACCAGAGTCCTCCCGCAGCGTCTAGGCTGAGCCGTGCCCGAACTGCCTGAAGTCGAAGTAGTCCGCCGCGGACTGGTGAGCTGGGTCCGCGGCCGGACCATCACATCGGTGGACGTGCTGGACTCGCGTTCCCTCCGCCGCCATGCCCTGGGCGCCGAGGATTTCAGAGGCAACCTCCAGGGTGCCACGGTTGTGGACGTGGTGCGCCGCGGAAAATTCCTCTGGATGCCGCTGAGGGAGACACCCGGCGCCACCGACACGCCCACCGTCGCACTGATGGCCCACCTCGGGATGAGCGGCCAGCTCCTGATGCAGGACGCGGACATGCCCGACGAGAAACACCTCAAGGTCAGGCTGCGCCTGAGTCCCGTGGCCGGTATGCCTGAACAGCTCCGGTTTGTGGATCAGCGGATTTTCGGCGGGCTGTTCGTCACCGGCATGGTTCCCACGGACGACGGCGGCCCGGGCGGCCAGGCGGAATCTCCCGTTGCGTTCATCGCCGAGGAAGCCTCCCACATCGCCCGGGATCCCCTGGACCCGGCGTTTTCCTTTGACCTTTTTTACAGCCGGCTGCGGAAGCGCAAGACGGGCCTTAAACGCGCGCTGTTGGACCAGGGTCTCGTATCAGGCATCGGCAACATCTATGCCGACGAGTCCCTGTGGCGGGCAAAACTGCATTACGCCAGGCCCACCGACACGCTGCGACGCGGCGACGCGGAACGGCTCATCACCAGCGCGCGCGAAGTCATGCTGGACGCACTTGCCGCCGGCGGGACCAGCTTTGATTCGTTGTACGTCAACGTCAACGGGGCCTCCGGTTACTTCGACCGCTCCCTGAACGCCTACGGGCGGGAAGGGAAACCCTGCAGCCGTTGTGCCGCCGTCGGGATTAACTCCATACTCCGCCGCGAGCTGTTCATGAACCGCTCGTCCTACACCTGCCCGGTCTGTCAGCCGCGCCCGCGCAACGGCCGCTGGTAGGCCGCTGCCGCCCTGCCGGCCATGATCGGGCGCTGCCCGGTGCAGGGACAGACACCCGGAAATCCGTGGAAACCCGCAGGGACGCAGTAGATTTGGGGCAGCAAAGCAGCCGCTTCAGCCATTCAGGAGACCAGAAACACCTTGCACCTCAAAAGCCTTACCGTCCGTGGGTTCAAGTCGTTTGCGTCGGCCACGACCTTCGATTTTGAGCCCGGAGTCACGGCAGTGGTGGGGCCGAACGGTTCCGGCAAGTCCAACGTGGTGGACGCCCTCTCCTGGGTGATGGGGGAGCAGGGAGCCAAAACGCTCCGCGGCGGCAAAATGGAGGACGTCATTTTTGCCGGGACTTCCGGGCGGCCGCCGCTGGGCCGGGCCCATGTGTCCCTGACCATCGACAACGCTGACGGAGCGCTGCCCATCGAATACAGCGAGGTCACCATCTCGCGGACCCTCTTTCGCACCGGGGGCTCTGAATACGCCATTAACGGCGCCAGCTGCCGTCTGCTCGACATCCAGGAACTGCTCTCGGATTCCGGGATGGGCCGGGAAATGCATGTCATCGTGGGCCAGGGGCAGCTGGACAAGGTCCTGCACGCCACTCCGGAGGACCGCCGCGGCTTCATCGAGGAAGCGGCCGGGATCCTCAAGCACCGCCGCCGCAAGGAAAAAACGGTCCGCAAGCTTGAGGCCATGCAGGCGAACCTGCAACGGCTGAGCGACCTGACGGGGGAGATCAGGCGCCAGCTCACACCACTCGGCAAGCAGGCTGATGTGGCGCGCCGCGCCCAGCGGGTCCAGTTCGATGTCCGGGACGCACGCGCACGGCTGTTGGCCGACGACCTCGTCCAGCAGCAGAGTTCACTCGAGCAGGACGTGGCTGACGAAACGGCGCTGAAGGCCCGCCGTGCCGTCGTGGAGCGGCAGCTGGAGGAGGGGCGCCGCCAGCAGGCAGCTGTGGAACAGCTCGCCGCCGAGGCCACGCCCAAGCTCAACGCCGCGCGGGATACCTGGTACCGGCTCTCCGCTTCCAGGGAACGGCTCCGTTCGCTGGGCTCACTGGCCCAGGAACGCGGCCGGCTGCTGGGCGCCGTTGATGCTGAACCGTACTCGGGCAGGGATCCTGAGCAGCTGGAACGGCAGGCCGTCCGGGTCCGGGACGAGCTGACGGAGCTGGAGCGCCACATCCTGGACCGGCGCAGCGCGCTGGACTCAGCGACGGCTGCGAAGACCGGGGCCGAACTCGAGGCGTCTGCCGAGGAAAAAAGGCTGACTGCCGTCCTGCGGGCCGCAGCGGACCGGCGCGAGGGCCTGGCGAAACTTGCCGGACAAGTTGGTGCGGCAAGATCGCGGGTTGAATCAGCGCAGGCCGAACTGGGCAGGCTGCGGGAATCACTCGCCGCCGGACAGGAACGCCGCCGCCGGGCCCAGTCGGAGTTCACCGCCCTGGAAACCCAGGTGGCGGGGGTCGAAGAGGGGGAGGAAAGCCTCGACGCCGACTACGAGGACGCCAGCGCAGGGCTCGACGCCGTCGTCCAGGAGATTGCCGATCTGACCTCCGCAGGGGGAGAAGCTGTCCGCCAACGTGACGCCCTCGTGGCCCGACGGGACGCACTGCAGCTCGGCCTTAACCGAAAAGACGGCGCGGCGCACGCCCTCAACTCCGGGCTGGCTGGCGTTGTGGGCACGCTTGCCTCGGGCCTCACCATTCAGCCGGGTTATGAAACGGCGATTGCCGCGGCACTGGGCGATGCCTCCGAAGCGATAGTGGTCCGGGACCCAGCCGTGGCCGCCGTCGTGGTGCAACTCCTGAAGGACGACGATGCGGGGCGTGCCTCCCTGCTGCTGGAGTCTGCTTTGCCCCTGCCGGACGCAAACTCCGGCCCGGGCGGACCCTTGCCGGCAGGCGCACGCTGGGCTGTGGACCTGGCATTCGGCGGGGGCGTGACCGCACCCGCCGTGGCCGCGCTCCTGACCAGGGTGGCAATCGTTGAAGACCTGGACGGTGCGGGGCTTCTGGTTGCCGAACGCCCGGACCTGACAGCCGTGACACGGGCCGGGGACGTGTTTACCGCCCTCACAGTGACTGGAGGCTCGGCGAAGGCGCCGTCCTTACTTGAGGTGCAGGCCGCCGTGGACGACGCTGAGGCCCGGCTGGCCGTTGTCACCGCGGATCTGGAACGGAACAGGTTCGCCCTGGCCGGCGCCGAGGTCCGGCGCGCCGAGGCCCAGACGAGGGCAGAGGCTGCCCTGGACCGCCTGCACGATTCCGACGCCCGGCTCGCGGCCGTGGCCGAAAAGCTCGGCCACCTGAACTCCATTCTTCGCAGCGCCGTCGGCGAAAGCGACAGGCTGGCCACCTCCCTGGCCAGGGCCGAGGCCAATGTTGTGACCGAGGAACAGGCGCTCGCCGCCGTTGCGGCGCGGCTGGCTGCGGCGCAGGAGGCGCCGGCCGAAGAGGAACCCTCCACCGAACACCGTGATGCGCTCGCATTGGCCGCATCCCTGGCCAGGTCCGCGGAGATGGACGCGAGGCTGTCGCTGCGCAGCACGGAAGAGCAGCTGACCGCCACCCGCAACCGGGCCCTCTCGCTGGAACGGGCCGCGGCCACCGAACGACGGGCGCGTGAAGAGGCTGCAGAACGGGCGCGGCGCCGTCGGATCCAGGCCAGACGGGCGGCCGCCGTTTCCGCTGCGGTGGAGCTGGCAATCCGGTTCATCGACGTTTCTGTCGAGCTGGCCCGGCGTGAACGCGACCTCGCCGAAGAGAACCGGGAAGAGCGGGACGGTGCCCTGCTGGCGACCCGGACAACCAACGATGCGCTGGCCCGCGAACTGGCAGAGCTGACCGACTCGGTTCACCGGGACGAACTGGCCCGCGCCCAGCAGCGGGCACGGATTGAAGCCCTGGAAACACGTTCCATCGAGGAACTCGGGATCACCCCCGACGTGCTGGTGGCGGACTTCGGCCCGCATGTTCCCGTGCCCGTCCCCGCGGAGGAAAGCGGGGACAAATGGGCGGCACTGCGGACACCCGTGGACGACGACGGCACACCGGTCCCCGAAGGCAAGCCCTTTGTCCGCGAGGAGCAGGAGAAGCGCCTCCGGAAAGCCGAGAGGGACCTGTCAGCCCTGGGCAAGGTCAACCCGCTGGCGCTGGAGGAGTTTGCGGCTCTGGAGGAACGCCACCAGTTCCTCAGCACCCAGTTGGAGGACCTGAAATCCAGCCGTAAGGACCTGCTGGACATCATCAAGGAAGTGGATGACCGGGTCCAGCGCGTCTTCACCGAGGCCTTTGAGGACACCCGGGACCAGTTCGTCCACGTCTTTGAACGCCTCTTTCCCGGCGGCGAAGGCCGGCTGGTCCTCACCGACCCTTCGGACATGCTCACCACCGGAATCGAAGTCGAAGCGCGACCTGCCGGCAAGAAAATCAAGCGCCTCTCACTGTTGTCAGGAGGCGAACGGTCCCTCACCGCCGTCGCCCTTTTGGTTGCTATCTTCAAGGCCCGCCCCTCGCCGTTCTATGTGATGGACGAGGTCGAAGCGGCCCTTGATGACACCAACCTCGGCCGGCTCATCACCATCTTCGAAGAGCTCCGGGAGTCCAGCCAGCTGATCGTGATCACCCACCAGAAACGGACCATGGAAGTGGCTGATGCGCTGTACGGCGTCACCATGCGCGGGGACGGCGTGTCCACCGTCATCAGCCAGCGGCTGGGCGCCGACGTCTAGAGTCCGCGCAGGTGGCAGACCCGGACGCCTGCCACGTTTGTGAGAAGCTAGGGGAGTGAATGACATCCTCCCCATTATTCTGTCCATTGTTGCTGCCCTGGCGGTTATTGGCGGGCTGATCCCGGTCCTGTTGAAGACGCGGAAGAACATCACCCAGTACCCCGGGACGCGCGACGCCAATGATCCCGCCACCCCGCAAGGCGGGGGGACACTGCTCGAGGACGCGCCGGTGGTTCCGGCCGAGCGCAACGCTCCCGCCGGCGTCGGCCTCGAAGACCTCGAAGACCTCGAAGTCACCGATGTACCTGATGACGTGGCGGGCCTGGAAACCATCCAGGTTGAGACGCCCCTTCCCGTCGCCGGCCGCCTGGCCCGCCTGCGGGAGCGCCTGGTCCGGTCGAACAACATCCTCGGCAAGAGCCTGCTCGCGTTGCTGTCCAGCGACAAGATCGATGAACACGTTTGGGATGAAGTGGAGGAGACCCTCCTGCTGGCCGACCTCGGCACTGAACCCACCA
Source organism: Pseudarthrobacter sp. NIBRBAC000502772 (assembly GCF_006517235.1). Lineage (NCBI taxonomy): Bacteria > Bacillati > Actinomycetota > Actinomycetes > Micrococcales > Micrococcaceae > Pseudarthrobacter > Pseudarthrobacter sp. NIBRBAC000502772. The sequence goes on along the minus strand of NZ_CP041188.1, from coordinate 3,384,481 downwards.
TGCAGCTGGTCGACGCCCTGCGGGAGCGCGTGAAAGTGCTCGGCACCAGGACCCCTGAGCAGGTCAAGGCACTGCTCCGCGAGGAACTGATCAAGCTCGTGGATCCCACCATGGACCGCGCCCTGCGCACCGACCGGCACGCGGACAAGCCGGCCGTCGTGCTGGTGGTAGGCGTCAATGGCGTGGGCAAGACCACCACCGTGGGCAAGCTCGCCCGCGTGCTCGTTGCCGAGGACAAGGACGTCCTGCTGGGCGCGGCGGACACGTTCCGCGCGGCAGCCGCGGAGCAGTTGGCCACGTGGGGCCAGCGTGTGGGTGTTCCCACCGTGAAGTCCGACGTCGACGGCGCGGACCCGGCGTCCGTCGCCTATGAGGCGGTCAAGGCCGGCATTGAGCAGGAAGTCGACGTTGTCATGATTGACACGGCGGGCCGCCTGCAGAACAAGACCGGCCTCATGGACGAACTCGGCAAGGTCAAGCGAGTCATCGAGAAGCTGGCCGAGGTGGATGAGGTTCTGCTGGTGCTGGACGCCACCACCGGCCAGAACGGCCTGAACCAGGCCCGCGTTTTCTCCGAGGTAGTGAACATCACCGGCATCGTCCTGACCAAGCTGGACGGGACCGCCAAGGGTGGCATCGTGGTGGCCATCCAGAAATCACTCGGCGTGCCGGTCAAGCTGATCGGTCTTGGCGAAGGCGCCGATGACCTGGCTCCGTTCGAAGTTGAGGGCTTTGTCGACGCCCTGCTGAACTAGGGACCGGGTCTACACCGGGTCGACACCAACGAGGGGTGAGTTCCCGCCGCTAAGCCGCTAAGCACAGGCTTTAGCAGCGGGACCTCACCCCTCGATGCGTTTCAGCGGCTCGCGGGTCACGGACCAGCAGGCCGCCGCGAGCACCAGCACACCGCCGGTGACGCCGAATGCCCAGCCGTAGCCCAGCCGGTCCGCCAGGACGCCCACCAGGACCGGTCCGGCAATGGCCCCGACGTCCGAGGTCATCTGGTAGGCCGCCAGGACCCGCCCGCCGGACCGCTCATTGCCAATGACATCCGCGACGGCGGCCTGCTGGGCAGGTCCCAGCAGGCCGGACCCCACCCCGGCCACAACCGATGCGGCGAGGAACCAGCCCAGGTGGGACGTGAAGCCGATGGCGGCCGTGGCGAGCCCGGCGACCAGGAGCCCCACGACCATCAAGGGCCGCCTGCCCAGGCTGTCCGCCAGCCGGCCGGAGAACGTCAGTGCGGCGGCATTGCCCGCGGCGAAAACGGCCAGCGCAAGGCCGGCGGCCTCGGGACCGGCACCCAGCGCAGCAACGGCAAACAGCGGGACGGTGGCCATCCGCACACCGAATGTGGCCCAGCCGTTGGCGAAGCTGGACAGCAGCGCCGAGCGGTACACACCAGTTCCCCAGGCCTCGGCGAAGCGCATGTCCGGGGCGCGGCCCACTGTGGACCGGTCCGCGGACGGCGCATGGCTGAGCTGGGTCTGCACCACCGCGGCAGCAAGGACCAGCGCGGCGGCGTAGCAAAGGAACGGCACCCGCAAGCCGAATCCGGCGAGCAGCCCGCCCACCACGGGGCCCAGGACGCTGCCGATCAGGAACGCGGACGCGTAAGCCCCGGATACCCTTCCCCGGCTTTCCGGCGGCGCCAGCCGCACCACAAGGGCCATGGAAGCCACCGTGAACATCACCGAGCCCACGCCGCCGAGCCCCCGGAAGACCAGGAGCTGCCAATAGTCCTGGGCAAAGGCGCACGCCGCCGTTGATACCGCCACAATCAGCAGCCCCGCCACATAGACCGGCCGCTCACCCCATCGGCCGATCAAGGCCCCGCCGGCCGGCGCGAACACCAGCCGCATAAAGGCGAAGATGCTCACGATCACGGCGGCGGCCGTTGCCCCGACGTCGAAAGTGGTGGCGAACTGGGGCAAGACCGGTGCCACAAGGCCAAAACCGAGTGCAATCAGGAACGCCGCAGCGAGCATCACCTTGATGTCGCGCGGAAGCGTGGGCCGCTGCGGGCGGATAACGGACAAGATCCGTGTTGTGGCGCGGCTCACGCGTGATGTTGCCGTCATGGGGCGGGGATCCTTGCAAGGTAGGCAGCCGGTGGCCGGCGGCAGTGGTGAAACATAACCGTAACAAGCCAGATATGCACCATTTACTTTCGGGAGGTTGTTGTAACAATCCGGCAATGTAAATCCTCCGCGGGCGAAACACGACAGCGACACACTCGATACAGGACGCAAAAGGCGTTAGTAAGGCGGAGCATTCCGCAGCATCGATCATAGGGAGGACGTGCACCATGGAACTTACCGCAGGTCACGTATGGCTCATGGTGGCAGCAGCACTCGTGCTGTTCATGACACCAGGTCTGGCATTTTTCTACGGCGGCATGACGCGCGCCAAAGCTGCACTGAACATGATGATGATGAGCTTCATCTCCATCGGCATGGTCGGCGTGGTCTGGGTGCTCTGGGGCGCTTCGATGAGCTCCGGCGAGGGCTACATGCAGATTGTCGGGAACCCGTTCGCCACCTTCGGCCTTGAAGGCATCACCAGCCCGGACGGGCTCATCAAGGTCGGCTACGCCGCCACCTTCGCCATCATCACGGTGGCACTCATCAGCGGCGCGATCGCTGACCGCGCCAAGTTCGGCGCCTGGGCCCTCTTCGTCCCCGTCTGGGTCACGCTCGTCTACTGCCCCCTGGCCTACATGGTCTGGGGCGGCGGCCTCTTCGGCCCTGAAGGCGCCATTGGCCAGGCACTCGGCCCGGCCATCGACTTCGCCGGCGGCACCGTGGTCCACATCAACGCCGGTGTGGCAGCCCTCGTCCTGGTCCTGATCATCGGCAACCGCCGCGGCTTCGGCAAGGACCCCAACCACCGCCCGCACAACATCCCGTTCGTGATGCTCGGTGCAGCCATCCTGTGGTTCGGCTGGTTCGGCTTCAACGGCGGCGCGGCCACCACTGCTGAGCAGGGCGGCCTGATCTGGGTCAACACCCTCGCAGCCCCGGCCGCGGCGATGCTCGGCTGGCTCGTCACCGAACGCATCCGCGACGGCCACCCCACCTCCCTTGGTGCTGCCTCCGGCGTGGTTGCCGGCCTGGTTGCCATCACCCCGGCCTGTGCCAACGTCAGCCCGGTGGGCGCACTCGGTCTCGGCGTCATCGCCGGTGTCGCCTCGGCCCTGGCCGTCGGCCTCAAGTTCCGCTGGGGCTTCGATGACTCCCTGGATGTTGTGGGCGTTCACCTGGTCTCCGGCATCATTGGAACGGTTGCACTGGGCTTCATCGCCCTCCCCACCGACGGTGTGGGCGGCGGCCTCTTCTACGGCGGCGGCGCGACCCAGCTTTGGGCCCAGCTCGCAGCAGCAGGCATCGCCATCGCTTACTCGGCAATCCTCACCGCAATCATCGCCTTCGCCATCCACAAGACCATGGGCTTCCGCGTCTCGCAGGAGCAGGAAGTCGTTGGTGTTGACCTCAGCCTGCACGCCGAGACGGCGTACGAGTTCGGAGTGGGCGGCCACGGCGGGAGCTTCCAGCCGCTCCACGAACTGATCAAGGGCAAGGGAACGGCCACTGACGGCGGAGCAACCGGCGCCAAGAAGACCGAACCGGCAGCGGGCAAGGAAAGCGTGGAAGCATGAAACTGATCACAGCTATCGTCCGCCCGGAGAAGCTCGAAGCCATCCGGGAAGGCCTGGAGTCCTACGGCGTCCAGGGGCTGACGGTCAGTGCGGCCAGCGGCTACGGCCGCCAGCGAGGCTACACAGAGGTTTACCGCGGAGCTGAATACAACGTGGACCTTCTGCCCAAGATCCGGGTTGAAGTCCTCGCCACGGACGAGCAGGCAGATGACATCCTGGACGTCATCATCGCCAGCTCCAACACGGGCCGCGCGGGCGATGGCAAGGTCTGGACCGTGGACGTCTTCGAAGCAGTCCGGGTCCGCACGGGAGAACGCGGCGTCGCCGCCATCTAGCAGTTCCGGAAGCTGATTGATCGGCAAAGCAGACTGTTCCACACGAAAGAGCGGGCAGGGAACCTCAAAAGGCTCCCTGCCCGCTCCGTTTGTTCTGGCCTACTCAGCCGCCGCTTAGCCAGCGAGCACTTAGCCAGCCGCCGCGGAAGTTGGCCATCCGGCGGGACCGGCCGAACCGGCGTCGTACTTTTCCAGCGGCACCGTGCCCCGCTGCCAGGCCTTCAGCACCGGCTCCAGAATCCGCCAGCAGTCCTCCGCGGTGTCGCCGCGCACCGAGAGCAGCGGATCGCCGGTCAGGACGCCCTCCAGCACTTCGCCATAGGGCAGCAGCTCAGAAGCGCTGAGCTCCGCATTCAGCGTTGTACGGCTCAGGCTGAAGATGCTGCCGGGGCCGTTGACGTCGACGTCGAACGCCAGGGTATCCGGCCCGAACCCGATCCGCAGCTGGTTGGGGGAGTCCACGCCGGTGAATCCTGCCGGCAGATGCGGGACAGGGCGGAACGTGACCACGGCTTCCTTGCGTTTCACCCCGAGGGCCTTGCCCGACCGAAGGATGAACGGCACCCCCTTCCAGCGCCAGTTGTCGATCTCCACCCGGACTTCCGCCAGGGTCTCTGTCCCGCGGGCTGCGTCCACCCCTTCCTCCTGCGCATAGTCCGGGACGTCCCGGCCGGCAATCGAACCCGCCGTATAGATGGCCCGGCGGGTGGAGTTCGCGTACGGCGCGCTGATGCTGCTGGCGCGCAGCACGGTGGCGATGGCGTCCCGGAGGTCCCGCTCCCCGATGGTGGCCGGAGGCTCAATGGCCATCAGGGCCATGATCTGCAGCAGGTGGCTCTGGATCATGTCGCGCAGGGCACCGGCGTTGTCGTAATACCGCGCCCTTCCCTCCAGTGCCAGGTCCTCGTCGAAGATGATCTCGACCTTCTCCACATGCTCGCGGTTCCAGACGGGTTCCAGGAAATTGTTTGCAAAGCGCAGGCCCAGGATGTTGAGCACCGTCGCCTTGCCCAGGAAGTGGTCCACCCGGTGAATGTGGTCCTCCGGCACCAGCTCGGCGAGTGTGTGATTGAGGGAACGGGCCGAGGCAACACTTGCGCCGAACGGCTTCTCCATCACCAGCCGTGTTCCGGCCGGAACCTGGTCGCGGTGCAGGGACTCGCAGGCCAGCTGGCTGACATGGGGAGGCAACGCAAAATAGATCGCGGTGGGGCCTTCCAGCCCTGCCAACAATGCCGCCAGGGCTCCGTCCGCCGTAACATCCAGCTGGTGGTAAGGGGTAGCTTCCGCCAAGGCGGTGAGTGCCTTCTTGCCAGCCGCGTCGGCGGCCGCCACGGCGGGGGCGAAGGCTTCGTGGACCCGGGTCCGCCACTGTTCCGGCGTCCAGGCATCGGAGCCGGCGCCCACCAGGGTTAGGCCATCGGCGCGGCCGCTCGCCACCAGCCGGGCCAGTCCCGGGAGCAGGAGGCGTCCCGTCAGATCGCCTGAGGCACCCAGAATGAGCAGGGTTTTTACACTTGTTGGGCTGGTCACCCTGCCAGCATGCCATCCGGCAAGCCCGACTTGGTACCCTAGATAGTCGAGTCCCCCCTGTAAATCCACTGAAAGAAGTGCGCGGCGCGTGTTCAATTCACTCTCTGACCGGTTGACAGCAACCTTCAAGAATCTCCGTGGCAAGGGCCGCCTCACTGAGGCCGACGTCGATGCCACAGTCCGGGAGATCCGCCGCGCCCTCCTGGATGCCGATGTCGCCGTTCCCGTGGTGCGTGAGTTTACGGCCCGCGTCCGCGAGCGTGCCCTCGGGGCAGAGGTATCGGGGGCGCTGAACCCCAGCCAGCAGATCGTCAAGATCGTCAATGAGGAACTCGTTGAGATCCTCGGTGGCGAGACCCGCCGGATCCGCCTTGCCAAGACCGGTCCCACCATCATCATGCTGGCCGGCCTCCAGGGTGCCGGTAAGACCACCCTGGCGGGCAAGCTCGCCAAATGGCTCAAGGCGCAAGGCCACAGCCCCCTGCTGGTGGCATGTGATCTCCAGCGGCCCAATGCCGTCACGCAGCTCCAGGTTGTCGGCAACCGCGCCGGCGTGCCCGTTTTCGCGCCGCACCCCGGAGCCACTTCGGAACTGGAGCACCCCGCTGGTGACCCGGTCGCCGTCGCCCGCGCCGGCGTTGAGGAAGCGCGCCAGAAGCTGCACGACGTCGTGATTGTTGACACCGCCGGGCGCCTCGGTGTTGACGCCGAGATGATGGAGCAGGCGAGCGAGATCCGCCGCGCCATCGTCCCCAATGAAGTGCTGTTCGTGATCGACGCCATGATCGGGCAGGACGCCGTGAACACGGCTGTGGCGTTTGACGAGGGTGTGAACTTCACCGGCATCGTGCTGTCCAAGCTCGACGGCGACGCCCGCGGCGGTGCCGCACTCTCGGTTGCGTCGGTCACCGGTAAGCCGGTTATGTTCGCCTCCACCGGCGAAGGCGTGGATGACTTTGAGCTGTTCCATCCGGACCGCATGGCCTCCCGCATCCTGGACATGGGTGACGTCCTCACCCTGATTGAGCAGGCCGAGAAGAACTGGGACAAGGACGAAGCCGCCCGGATGGCGAAGAAATTCGCCGACCAGGAAGACTTCACCCTGGATGACTTCCTCTCCCAGATGCAGCAGATCCGCAACATGGGCTCCATGAAGAAGATGCTCATGATGATGCCCGGTGCGCAGAACATCCGCGAGCAGCTGGAGAACTTTGACGAGCGCGAGATCGACCGTGTCGAAGCGATCGTGCGTTCCATGACGCCGCACGAACGCGTCGCCCCGAAGATCATCAACGGCTCCCGCCGGGCACGCATTGCCCGGGGTTCCGGCGTGCATGTCTCCGAGGTCAACGGCCTGCTGGAGCGTTTCGGCCAGGCCCAGAAGATGATGAAGAAGATGGCCCAGGGCGGCGGCATGCCCGGAATGCCCGGGATGCCTGGCATGGGCGGCCCCGGCGGTGCGCGGAAGGGCGGAAAGAACGCCCCGAAGAAGAAGGCCCGCTCAGGCAACCCTGCCAAGGCTGCCCAGGAGCTGAAGGACGCCGAGGCCCGGCGGGCCGGGGCGGGGAAGGCGCTCCCCACGGGGGCAGCGTTCGGCCAGCAGGGCGGCGACTTCGACCCGTCGCAGCTGAACCTGCCCAAGGGATTCGACAAGTTCCTCGGCAAGTAACCACCCCTCCCGACTGGGTAGCAGCAGGCGTCGTTGTGGGCACTCATAACAACACTGGCTGCTGCCCAATTGGGATGTCGGTGCCGTGGAATAGGGTTGGGTCATGTTCAAACAGCGGGTAGTGTTCGTGCACGGCGCCGGACCTTTCGGTGCCGCGGCGTGGCTGCGCCAGCACGGCATGGCCCTGACGTACGACGCCCTCTTCCTGCGGCGGCACGGTTTTGACCCCATCGCTGAACCCGTGGAGTCCTCGTTCTCCGAAGATACCGCCATCATCCTGCGCTCACTTGCCGATGACGGCCGCGGGGCCGCTGGGGGCCATGTTGTTGCCCACGCCGAGGGCGCGATTGCGGCCATGATGGCTGCCGTCGAACGCCCCGAACTGGTGTATTCCCTCACGCTGGTAGAACCGGCGTGCCTGTCCCTGACCGCCGAACTGCCGGCCACGGCCGCGCACCGCGCCCTGATGCAACCGCTGTTCGACGTCCGGCACCAGCTCAGCGATGAAGACTTCCAACGTGAGTTCGTGCGGCGAATGTTCGCGGCGGACCTGCAGGAGCCCACCACGCCGGAGGAAAAACGGTCGGCGCGCCGGCTCCGGTTGCAGGCGCCGTCCTGGGAGGCCCCGCTGCACATAGTTCCGGGCGTCCCCACCATGGTCCTTACGGGTGGGTGGGAACCGCTCTACGAGGAAATCGCCGGATATCTGCAGGAAACCGGTGCCCTGCACCGCATCGCTGCGGGAGGACACCGGCCCCAGGACTCTGCCGAAGGTGACCGTGCCATCCGGTCCTTCATCGCCGACGTCGGCAGGTCACGCTCGGTTCAGGCTTCCTGAGCCGTCAGTTCCCGGCCGGGATCCGAAGCTCGGGGAGGTAGACCTTTCCGCCGGCGGCCAGGAACTCCGCACTCTTTTCGCGCATCCCGCTGTAGGCCTCGGCAATGGCCGCCTGCGAATCTGCCGAACCGTATTCGTCCCTGATGTCCTGGCTGATCTTCATGGAGCAGAACTTCGGGCCGCACATGGAGCAGAAGTGGGCGGTTTTGGCCGGTTCGGCCGGCAGCGTCTCGTCATGGAAGGCCTCCGCCGTGACCGGATCCAGGGACAGCGCGAACTGGTCGCGCCAGCGGAACTCGAACCGGGCCTTGGACAGTGCATCATCCCGCTCATGGGCGCCGGGGTGGCCCTTGGCAAGGTCTGCTGCGTGGGCGGCGATCTTGTAGGTGATCACTCCGGTTTTCACATCGTCCTTGTTCGGCAGGCCAAGGTGTTCCTTGGGCGTGACGTAACAAAGCATCGCCGTGCCGTACCGGGCGATTTCGGTGGCGCCGATGGCGGACGTGATGTGGTCGTAGCCGGGGGCAATATCCGTGACCAGCGGCCCCAGCGTGTAGAACGGGGCGCCCTTGCAGAGTTCCTGCTGGCGTTCCACGTTCTCCCGCACCAGGTGGAACGGGACGTGCCCGGGACCTTCCACCATGACCTGCACATCGAATTCCCACGCCCGCTGGGTCAGTTCAGCCAGGGTGTCCAGCTCGGCGAACTGGGCGGCGTCGTTGGCGTCCGCCGTAGCCCCCGGGCGCAGTCCGTCGCCCAGGGAGAACGCGACGTCGTACTTGGCGAAGATCTCGCACAGCTCGTCGAAGTGGGTGTACAGGAAGTTCTCCTGGTGGTGGGCCAGGCACCACCCGGCCATGATCGCGCCGCCCCGGGAGACGATGCCGGTGACGCGGTTGGCCGTCAGCGGCACGTAACGCAGCAGCACACCGGCGTGGATGGTCATGTAGTCCACCCCCTGCTCGCACTGCTCAATGACGGTGTCCCGGTAGATCTCCCACGTCAGGGCGTTGGCCTCGCCGTTGACCTTCTCCAGCGCCTGGTAAATGGGCACCGTACCGATGGGCACGGGAGAGTTGCGGATGAGCCATTCCCGGGTGGTGTGGATGTCATCGCCGGTGGAGAGGTCCATCACCGTGTCAGCTCCCCACTGCGTGGCCCACTGGAGTTTGTCCACTTCCTCGGCAATGGAGCTTGTCACGGCCGAGTTGCCGATGTTGGCATTGATCTTCACCAGGAAGGCCTTGCCGATGATCATCGGTTCGGATTCCGGGTGGTTGATGTTGTTGGGGATGATGGCCCGGCCGGCCGCCACCTCGCTGCGGACCAGTTCCACGTCGCAATTCTCGCGGAGGGCGATGAACTGCATCTCGGGGGTGATGACACCCTGCCGCGCATAGTGCATCTGGGTGACGGTCTTGCCTTCGACGGCGCGGCGGGGCACCGGTTGCCCGCCCTTCCACTCCGCAGAGGCGGCGCCGCGGCGCACTGCCGACTTGCCGTCGTCGAGCAGGTTCCGTTCCCGTCCGCTGTACGGCGCGGTATCGCCGCGGGCGGCGATCCACTCCGAGCGGAACGGGTTGAGGCCCACCACCGGATCACTGCCCGGACCGGCCGTGCGGTAGGTCCGGAAAGGCCCGTTCGCCTCCCCGTTCGGCGACGGTTCCAGCGCGATCTCGGTCACGGGTACCCGGATCCCGGTGGCCTCATCGTTGATAAACGCCAGCGAGTGGGACTTCAGTGACTGGGTTTCAGGCTGGAGCGTTTGATCCACGTCGGCTTCATTTTGGGCAGGGATCAGCTGTGTTTCTTGTGTATTCAATGAATACTCACTTCCTTCGCCGGCATTACCCGGACAGGTTCAACGGTCGCAGGCTGCGTCAGCCCGATCTCAGCCCCTGCAAGGGCTCCCGTGTGGTCAAGTCGAAGCTACCACAGGCCGAGGGTGGACTGGTGACAGCAATCACCGGAAAGCGGTCGCAGTCTGTCTGCTCCGCCACTTGAATTAAATTGAAGCTTCAAGTAAATTGGAAGCATAGCCGCCTTCCATCCGAAGGCCAACGGACCGGGAGTTTTCACATGACTGCAGAAGCCACCAGCCGGGATCTCCTTCCTGCCGACCTCTCCATGGGCACCGTGATGCTCAAGGTGGGCGACATGAAGCTGATGACCGACTACTACCAGCGTGCGCTCGGCCTGGAGATCGTCGCGGAACAGGACGGCGGCGTCTATCTTGGCCGCCTTCAACGCCCGCTGGTCCATCTCGCGGCCGCCCCGTCCTTGAATCTGCCTGGCAGGGGAGAGGCCGGGCTGTTCCACACCGCACTGCTGTTTGACGACCAGGCTTCGCTTGCCGCCACGGTAGCCACCGCCGCCCAGTACGAACCCCGGTCCTTCACCGGCAGCGCCGACCACCTCGTCAGCGAGGCCTTCTACTTCAACGACCCCGAGGGCAACGGCGTCGAACTGTACTGGGACAGGCCCCGCGAAAACTGGTCGTGGAACGGGAAGGATGTAGTGATGGACAGCCTGGCACTGCCGCCGCAGCGCTACCTCGAGCAGCACCTGACCCAGGAATCCGTGGCGGGCCAGCGGGCCAGCGAAGCCGGCGTGGGCCACGTCCACCTCCAGGTGGGCGACGTCCAGTCTGCGCACGATTTCTACGTGGGCACGCTGGGCTTCGAAAAGACCGCCGGCTGGCACGGGCAGGCACTGTTTGTCTCAGCGGGCCGGTATCACCACCACATGGCGATGAACGTCTGGAACAGCCGCGGAGCCGGTCCCCGCAAGGACACCCTGGGCCTCGGCGAAGTGCTCATCGAGGTCCCTTCCGGGGATGACGTCGGAGCGCTCGCCGACCGCCTGAAGGTCGCCGGTGTGGCCTCGCACCACACGGGCGCCGAGCTTCGCTTCGAGGACCCGTGGCGCAACAATATCCGGGTCGCCGTCCGCTGAGTGCGGCTGCCAAATGTGCGGCCTGCCTTGTACTAGGCTGATTCTGAACGGCCGGGGTGGCACTTGCTGCTGCCCTTCCAGGCCGCACCGTCGACGGAATGAGGGCTGTTCCCATGGGTTTCACTGAAATTTTTGTTTCCACTCACGATGCCGCGCTGAAGCGGGCGGGCGTCCTGGATGCAGGCGGCTCCCCGGCGGGCCAGGCCCTGCGGATTCCCGGAATCAGCGATTTCGAAATCGAGCAGCTTGGCGACCTTGCCGGCGTTGCTGTGCACGCCGGTGGCGCGGACTACGAGCTGGCCATGGTTGACGTGGCCAGCGATTCCCTCCTCGGGGTCCCGCCGGCCATGGTGCGTGCGCTCGCGGACCTGCTCAGCTACGAGACTGAAGGCGAAGGCAATGTCCTGGACGACGTCGCTGAAAAGTGGGCCGCCCAGGATGACATGCCGTTCGGCGTGGCCGAGGCCCGGACGTATGTCCAGCAGTTCGCTGAGCTTGCCAACTCCGTCGATGACGCCGCACGCACCGGGGTGTATGTCTGGTCGTCGTAGGCCGGCCGTGGCCCGCCGGGTCCGCCCGCTGCCCCATCCCGACGTGTCAAGTCGAAATCCGGACGCTGATCTGGCACAATAAACAGGTACTCGATCTGCGTGGCCCCTCTCTCCGCGTCCGGATCCTGTCCTTCGAACCCTCAAGTATGGCCCGCCCCACGGGTGCAGAACGTCGGTTCACCCCTTTTCTGAAACAGGAGTGACCACAAAAGTGGCCGTAAAGATTCGCCTTAAGCGCTTTGGCAAGATGCGCGCACCGTACTACCGCATCGTCGTCATGGACGCACGCTCCAAGCGTGACGGCCGTGCCATCGAAGAGATCGGCAAGTACCACCCCACCGAAGAGCCCTCATACATCGAGGTGGACACGGACCGTGCCCAGTACTGGCTCGGCGTCGGCGCACAGCCGTCCGAGCAGGTTGCCGCGATCCTGAAGATCACCGGTGACTGGCAGAAGTTCAAGGGCCTGCCGGGCCAGGAAGGCACCCTGAAGACCAAAGCTCCGAAGGCTGCCTTTGTTGCCCCGGAAAAGGGTTCCGTGATCATCCCGGAAGCCATCACCAAGAAGTCAAAGCAGTCTGACGCAGCCGAGGCCCCGGCCGAAGCAGAGACCACCGAGGCTGAGTAGATTGCTGGCAGAAGCGCTCGAACACCTCGTCCGGGGAATCGTTGATTCGCCGGAAGATGTCAAGGTCAGCTCGAAGAACAACCGCCGCGGGGACACCCTCGAGGTTCGTGTTCATCAGGATGACCTGGGACGGGTGATCGGCCGCCAGGGCCGTACGGCACGGGCATTGCGCACCGTTGTGGCGGCACTGGCAGACGGCGAGCCGGTCAGGGTCGACGTCGTCGATACCGACCGCCGCCGCTAAGCGCTCAGCAACATCAGTTTTTGCTCCGGCCCTTCCACCAGCAACGGTGGAGGGGCCGGAGTGCTTTCACCACAAGACCGTGGAGAATCCACAAACCGAAACAGAGGAACAGATGCAGCTTCAGGTGGCACGAATCGGCAAACCGCATGGAATCCGCGGCGAAGTGACGGTCCAGGTGCTGACCGACGCTCCGGGGGACCGGTTTGTTCCCGGTACCGAGTTTGTGGTGGAGCCTGCATCGGCCGGCCCGCTCATTGTTGAGGGTGCGCGCTGGAACAAGGACATCCTGCTGCTCGCATTCGAAGGAATCGAGACCCGCAACCAGGCAGAGACCCTGCGCGGCGCCAAGCTTTTCATCGAAACCGAAGAGCTGGACGAGGACGACGACGAAGGCTGGTACGAGCACGAACTGGTAGGGCTCGAGGCGCGCGTCGGGTCGCAGGTGGTCGGCAAGATCGCCGCCCTGCACACCTTGCCGGTCCAGGACCTGCTCGTGGTTGAAACGCCGGACGGCAAGGAAATCCTTGTCCCGTTTGTGGAGCAGATCGTTCCGGAGGTCAATGTGGCCGGTGGCTTCGTCCTGCTGACGCCGCCGGACGGTCTCTTTGAGGTCAACGACGGCGAAGCGGAGGAAAACGCGTAGATGAGAATCGACGTCGTCAGTATCTTCCCGGAGTACCTGGCGCCCCTGGAGCTCTCGCTCATTGGCAAGGCCCGCCAGGACGGCCTGTTGGACCTGCGCGTCCATGACCTGCGTGATTTCACCACCGACAAGCACCGCTCAGTGGACGACACGCCGTACGGCGGCGGCGCGGGCATGGTCATGAAGCCCGAGCCTTGGGCACAGGCGTTGGCTGCTGTTGCCGCAGCTGCTGTGGCCGGATCCGGTGAAGCCGCAGCGGGTGCCGAGGCCACGGCGGCCGAGCCCGCCAAACCGGTTCTGATCGTCCCGTCGCCGGCAGGGGAGCGCTTCAACCAGGCCCTTGCCCATGAGCTCGCAGAAGAGGACCAGCTGGTTTTTGCCTGCGGCCGCTATGAGGGCATCGACGAGCGTGTCATCGAGTGGGCGGAAGAGCATTTCACGGTGCGCCCCATGAGCCTTGGTGACTATGTGCTGAACGGCGGCGAAGTAGCCGTTTTGGCCATGGTCGAAGCCATCGGCAGGTTGCTGCCAGGCGTCGTGGGCAACCCTGATTCCCTGGTGGAGGAGTCGCATTCGGACGGGCTGCTGGAATACCCCGTGTATACCAAGCCCGCCAGCTGGCGTGACCGGGATGTCCCGGCAGTGCTGCTGAGCGGCAACCACGGGAAGATCGCGCAGTGGCGCCGCCACGAGCAGTATCGGCGGACGGCGGAACGCCGTCCGGACCTCCTGGAAACGTTCGACGCAGGGAAGCTGCCACGTGCCGACCGGACGGCCTTCGCCGACCTCGGGTACGACGTCGTCGACGGTCACCTCCTGGCGCGACGGCAGGCAGATACCAGCACGGACACCGGAACCGACGCCTCAACCTGAACCGGCGCGTCCGTGGTCCAAGGCGATTGGCTGTAGGCCCGCGAGTGTGGCAAAATTAGTCTTTGTGTCTGCTGGGTCCGCACCTGCCACAGGGGGAGCGCAACCAACAGCTGGACACCCCGGGACCTTCAATCAGTGAAGGAACCGGCCCCACTTAATTTTCGGCGGTAATTTCCGGTACTTCCGGGCTTGCCCGCCGTGACCCAAAGTGAATGACCTGTGGCGTTCACCAGGAGTGCAATTATGCATATTCTCGATTCCGTAGATGCAGCCTCGCTGCGCACCGATGTTCCTGTCTTCCGCGCGGGTGACACCCTCAAGGTTCACGTGAACATCATCGAAGGCAAGAACTCCCGTGTCCAGGTATTCCAGGGCTTCGTCCTGGGCCGCCACGGCGACGGTCTCCGCGAAACCTTCACCATCCGCAAGGTCTCCTTCGGCGTCGGTGTGGAGCGTACCTTCCCGGTGCACTCCCCGATCATCGACAAGATCGAAGTTGTCTCCAAGGGTGACGTGCGCCGCGCGAAGCTGTACTACATGCGCGACCTGCGCGGCAAGGCTGCGAAAATCAAGGAAAAGCGCGACTTCCAGCCCAAGAAGTAAGTCCCCAGGGACCTACAAAGCAGGCCCCAGCCGTACCAGGCCAGCGCCGGAGCCCTTCGCAACAGCGCCCCAGGAATACGGATCATGGACCAGACAAAACGCCAGCCCAGACGAATGGGCTGGCGTTTTGCGTTCCTGGCAGTTGTCCTGGCGGTGGCTATCAGCGGGCTGGTCCGTTCCCTGTGGCTGGATGTCTATTACATACCGTCCGAATCCATGGAACCGGTCCTTGCGAAAGGGGACCGCATCCTGGTCTCCAGGACAGACTTCCATGCCGAACCCATCCGTCGGGGCGACATTGTGGTCTTCGACGGCCGGGGTTCGTTTGCTCCCCTGCACAGTGGGAAGGGCCCCCTTCTGGATACCCTTGCAGCGGCCGGGCAGTGGCTAGGCCTGGCCGGCAGTGACACCACGTACGTCAAACGTGTCATCGGCATGCCGGGGGACACCGTGGTTTGCTGCGATGCAGACGGAAAGATCACCGTCAACGGCGAGGCACTCAACGAGCCGTATCTGTTCGACGGAGACAGCCCAAGCACGCAGGTCTTCAGCGCCGTGGTGCCCGACGGAAGGCTTTGGCTGCTCGGTGACCACCGCTCGGCATCCGCTGATTCGCGCAGCCTGCTCGGTGCGCCCGGCGGAGGCATGGTGCCAATGGACCATGTCATCGGCAGGCCGGTCCAGATCGTTTGGCCACTTGATAGATTTGCTGCAGTACCACGGCCGCCAGCGGCAGGATCAACAACAGAGGACGGACAGTAAATGCCCGAGAACAATGCCCGGACACCTGAGCCGCCTCGCGACGGCGCCCCCGGTGCCGACACCGACGGTATGTCCGCCAACGCGATTTCCGGCGACGGCACCTCCGACGGCGTGGCGGATGGCAGCCCGGCAGCGCCACAGTCCGGCAGGCGATCCGCGGCACCGACTTCCGAGCCCGCCGCCCCCAGCCAGCTCTTTGTCTGGCTGAAGGAGGTTGCCACGGTAGTGGTGATCGCCGTGGTGCTGTCCTTCCTGATCAAGACGTTCCTGTTCCGCGCGTTCTATATTCCGTCCGAGTCCATGGTCAGCACCCTGGACGTCAACGACCGCATCTTCGTGAACCTGCTGGTTCCGGAGCCGTTTTCCCTCTCACGCGGGGACGTTGTGGTCTTCCGTGATACCAAGGGCTGGCTGAGCACCGCACCGGAGGAACCGAATGGACCTTTCACCTGGGTCCAGGACGGCCTGATATTTGTGGGACTGCTGCCGGACAACTCCGAGCAGCACCTCGTCAAACGTGTCATCGGGCTTCCCGGTGACAAAGTGATCTGCTGCGACGACGGCGGTAAACTGACCATCAACGGATCTCCTATTGATGAAACCTATGTCAACGGGGCTGAGGAACCACAGATCCGTGCTTTCGACGTCGTTGTTCCGGAAGGAAAGGTCTGGGTCATGGGCGATAACCGGAACCACTCCGCGGATTCCCGCTCGCACCTGGAATCCAATGGCGGATTCGTCGACCTCGTGGACGTAGAGGGCAAAGCCGCCGTCATCGCATGGCCGTTGAACCGGATCACTGTCCTTGACAATTATCCGGCCGTCTTCCGGAACGTGCCTGCGGGAGGCTAGGAGTGTCAGTGATTCCGGCCACCGGGTCCGAGGATCCAGCCCGCAAGACGGACGGGGTCCGCTCCAAAGCACCGACGCTCCGGCATGAGCGGACGTTCAAAGCGCAGGGCGCCCGTTACCTGGCCGGCGTGGATGAAGTGGGACGGGGGGCGCTGGCAGGACCGGTGAGCGTCGGAATCGCCGTCGTGGACCTCCACACCCAGAAGCCCCTGGCCGGTGTGCGGGACAGCAAGCTCCTCAGCCCCGCCGAACGGGAACGGCTGGAACCGCTGGTCAGACGCTGGAGTGTTGCGTCCGCCGTCGGACACGCTTCCGCGCGGGAGATCGACGCATTGGGCATTATCGCTGCGCTGCGGCTGGCCGGTACGCGCGCCTGGCAGGACATCCTTGCGGCTGGCATCAGCCCAGATGTGGTGCTGCTCGATGGCAGCCACAACTGGCTCTCGCCCGCGGGGCAGCCTTCCCCGGTCCACACCAAGATCAAGGCGGACATGCAGTGCCTGAGCGTGGCCGCAGCCAGCGTGATTGCGAAGGTGGAACGCGACGAGCAGATGCGCGGCCTGCACGGTGAATACCCCGAGTTTGGCTGGGACGTCAACAAGGGCTACGCCACGGCAATTCACCGGGACGCGCTCCGCGCCGCCGGAGCCACACCGTACCACCGGGTGAGTTGGAACCTCCTGGGCGGCGAACTCTGATTCCGTGCCGCTCCAGTGCCTGCCGCACTGGTCTGGAGCTCATGCGGCGGGGACGCTGCGACTGCGGCGCCCTGGATGGTGCAAGATGGAAGCATGAGTGCAGAGGATCTTGAAAACTATGAAACCGACATGGAGCTGCAGCTCTACCGTGAATACCGCGATGTTGTCGGGCTCTTCAGTTACGTTGTCGAGACCGAACGCCGCTTTTACCTCGCAAACCACGTTGACCTGCAGGCCCGAAGCGCCGACGGCGAGGTCTACTTCGATCTGACGCTCCAGGATGCCTGGGTGTGGGATGTGTACCGTTCGGCACGGTTCGTGAAGACAGTCCGTGTCCTGACGTTCAAGGATGTCAACGTCGAAGAACTGCCCCGCAACGAGGAACTTGCCCTGCCGAAGGACGCTGACCTCGGCAACTGACGCCGGCCCACTGCTCCTCCACAGCCCCGCTGTATTGGGGCCGTTTTCCCGGGTTGCCCACATACGCGAATAGCCTGCTGTCCTCCGCTGTCCTGCCACTGCAGGCTGGTTGCGGAGGTAGAAATGAAATCCAAAGACCTGTTGGGCCGGCGCGGCGAGGAACTCGCCGCCGGCTATCTTGAATCGCTCGGCATGCTGGTGGTGGAACGCAACTGGCGCTGCGCCGAGGGTGAAATAGACATTGTGGCCCTGGACGGTGACGCCCTGGTCATCGCAGAGGTGAAAACCCGCCGTTCCCTGGACTACGGGCACCCGTTCGAAGCCGTGGGGCCGGACAAACTCGCCCGGCTGCATCGGCTCGGTTCGGCGTGGTGCCGGGACCGGGAGCTTCGGATGCCGCTACGGCGCGTGGACGTCATTGCCGTGGTGGACGACGGCGGCGGCGAACCCCTGGTGGAACACCTCAAGGGGGTGGGGTAGATGGCGCTGGGCCGGGCCTACTCCGTGGCGCTGGTGGGATTGAACGGGTACATCGTCGAGGTAGAAGCCGATATTGGCCAGACCCTGCCGGCATTCGTGATCCTGGGCCTCCCGGACGCCGCCCTCAACGAGGCCAAGGAGCGCATACGTTCCGCGGCCAAGAATTCCGGAATTCCGCTGAGCCGGCGGAAGATCACGGCCAACCTCATCCCCGCGTCGCTGCCCAAACGCGGTTCCGGCTTCGACCTTGCCGTGACCATGGCAGTCCTGAGGGCCGCAAATGACATCAAGCCCACCGGCCGGACCGTCTTCATCGCCGAACTCGGGCTGGATGGCCGGCTACGGCCGGTGCGCGGCATCCTGCCGGCAGTGATGGCGTCGGTGCAGGCCGGCTATCCGGACGTGGTGGTCGCGCACGCCAACCTCGGCGAAGCATCGCTGGTCCCTGGAGCCAACGTCAAGGGGTACCGCACGCTGGCGCGGCTGGCGCTCGACTTCGGTGCAGACCCGCAAGAGCTCGCACTGGACTTCGAGCCGGAGGACGAGGCCGGTCACGGGGACTCCGAACCGGGGGCCCAGGCTGTTCCTGACATGGCCGACGTCTCCGGCCAGGGCGAAGCCAGACGTGCGCTCGAGGTGGCCGCTGCCGGTGCCCACCACCTGCTCCTGACCGGACCTCCGGGTGCGGGCAAGACCATGCTGGCCGAAAGACTTCCCGGTCTCCTGCCGGACCTTGCCGACAATGAGGCCATGGAAGTCACCGCCATCCACTCCCTCTGCGGCCTTCCCTCATCCGCCGTTCAGCTTGTGCGGCGGCCGCCGTTCGAAAACCCGCATCATTCGGCCACAGCCGCCGCCATTATCGGCGGGGGATCGGGGTTGCCGCGCCCGGGTGCGGCGTCGCGGGCACACCGCGGTGTCCTGTTCCTGGACGAGGCCCCGGAATACGAACGGCGCGTCCTGGACGCCCTCCGCCAGCCCCTGGAGAGCGGGGAGCTGGTCATTCACCGCTCGGCAGGAACGGCAGCCTACCCTGCCCGGTTCCAGCTGGTCCTTGCCGCCAATCCCTGTCCCTGCGGCAAGGCTTCGGGAAAGGGCCTGGACTGCACATGTACGCCCACGATGCGGCGCCGCTACGTGGCCAGGATGTCCGGTCCGCTGCTGGACCGGGTGGATATCCAGCTGCAGGTGGAGCGCGTGTCACTGGCCGACTTCGGCCAGGCGGGCGCCGAAGAAGACACAGCCGCCGTGGCACGGAGGGTAGGCGACGCACGCCGGCGCCAGGCCGAACGGCTGCGGCCCCTGGGAATGGAAACGAACTCGCAGGTGCCCGGCCGAATTCTGCGCGGCCCCCTGCGGTTGCCGGCCGGCGCCACGCGGATCCTGGACCACTCACTGGAGCGGGGCGTGCTGACCGCCAGGGGCTATGACAGGGTTCTCCGGCTGGCCTGGACCCTGGCGGACCTGTCGCACCGCGACATGCCCGACACCAACGACATCGGCCAGGCCCTTGGCCTCCGGCAGGCTGCCTCGGCAGCTGCGTGAAGGAAGAAACCACATGGACAACGAACGGATCGCCCGGGCCGCCCTGTCGCGGCTCATGGAACCGCAGGACGCGGCCGGACTGGCCCTGGTACAGGCGACCGGCGCACCCGACGCCTTGAAAATCGCCACGGGTCAGGCGGCCGCCGGCCCGGCACTGGAGCGGGAGATCACCGGACTGCTGGCGGACAACGGCGCCGGAACCAGCTGGGCGGGCATGGCTGCCTCCCTCAAACGCTGGGCTCCCCGCATTCCGGATCTGGCGCCCGAGCGTGACCTTGCCACCATGGCACGCCTTGGCGGCCGGCTGATTATCCCGTCGGATGATCTCTGGCCTGCCCAGCTCGGGGACCTTGGGATGCAGGAGCCCATCTGTCTTTGGTGGCGGGGCCTGGAACAGGAGCTTCCCGATCCGGCCCGGAGCGTGGCGCTGGTGGGGTCCCGCGACAGCACCAGCTACGGCGCCTCGGTGACCGGGGACCTCGCCTACTCCCTGGCTCAGCGGGGCTTCACCGTGGTTTCCGGGGGCGCATACGGCATCGACGCCCACGCGCACCGGGCAGCACTGGCCGGGGGATCAGCGGCGGTGCCTACCATCGCGGTGATGGCTGGTGGTGTGGACCGGTTTTACCCGTCCGGCAACGAGGATCTCCTGAGGGCGGTCTGCAACCAGGGAGCGGTGCTCGCAGAGGTGCCGCCAGGGTCGGCGCCCACCCGCTACCGCTTTCTCCAGCGGAACAGGCTGATCGCGGCCTTGGCCGCGGTGACGGTGGTGGTCGAAGCGCGCTGGCGGTCCGGTGCGCTGAACACGGCCCACCACGCGGAGACGCTTGGCCGCGCGGTGGGAGCTGTGCCGGGGTCCGTGCACAGCGCCAACTCCGCCGGCTGCCACCGGCTGCTCCGGGATGGCGGGGCTGTCTGCGTGACTGACGCCGCGGAGATCGCCGAACTGGCATCCCCCAGCGGCGTGGGTCTTGCGGCGCCCGGGACAGCGCATGCAGCCGACCATGACGGACTGACCTTGGAGGATCTGATCCTTCTGGACGCCCTGCCGCTGCGGTCCACCACGTCCGTGGACAAGCTCTGCGCAGTGGCCGGCCTCAGTGCGGACTCCGTGCGGGCCGGGCTGGGCAGGCTAGGCCTGCTGGGGCTCGCAGCTTCAGAAAGGGGCGGCTGGAAGCGGGCCAAGGAATTAGCGTAGTTGCCTGTGTCCGGCACGGGATTCCCGCGGAGTTCTGGGACAGTGGAACAGTGCAGAATCAGGAACTGTCCCGGGCATTTGAGCAGGCACTTGCCGACTTCGCCAGATACCTGACCGCCGAGCGGGCCCGGTCCGGGCATACGCTTCGGGCATACCTGTCCGATCTTCGAGGCCTCCTGGAATACGCCACCTCCGAGGGCGTCACGGATCTGCCGGAACTGGAGCTGGGCACTCTCCGACGCTGGCTCGGGGCGCAGAGCCAGGCCGGGATATCCCGGGCCACCCTTGCGCGGAGATCGGCCACCGCGCGATCCTTCACCACATGGGCCATGCGGGAAGAACTCATCGAGACCGACCCTGCCCTCCGTCTCAGGGCTCCCAAGGCGGAAAAGTCACTGCCCGGGGTGCTGCAGTCCCACCAACTCCTCAGGCTGCTGGACAGTCTGGAAGAAGCCGCGGCTGAAGGGTCGCCGGTGCCGGTGCGCAACCGGGCCATGGTGGAGCTCCTATACGCCACGGGGCTGCGGGTGGGGGAGCTGGCCGCCTTGGATGTGGACGATCTCAACCCGGACCGCCGGACCCTGCGGGTGGTCGGCAAGGGCAACAAGGAACGGACGGTTCCCTATGGCGTCCCGGCCGCTGTGGCCGTGGACGACTGGCTCCGCAGGGCCAGGCCGCTCCTGGCGACCGGCCACAGCGGACCGGCGCTTTTCCTGGGCACGAGAGGAAACCGTGTTGACCAGCGCCAGGTCAGGACCGTGGTGAATGCACTCTTCGAAGCTTTGGGCGACACCTCGGCGACCGGCCCGCACGCGCTGAGGCATACTGCGGCAACGCACCTGCTCGATGGCGGGGCGGATCTTCGTGCGGTCCAGGAAATACTGGGCCACAGCAGTCTCGCCACCACGCAGATCTACACCCATGTGTCCGTTGAACGGCTCCGGAGCAGCTACCAGCAGGCCCATCCCCGGGCCTGAGCGCCAGGGATTACCGCCAACGCGGGGTAATTCCAGGACCGTGTCACCTATGGCGAATCGCACTGGCGTAATTACGCGGCGTACGGCACAATAAGAGTCACGTCCGGCAACTTTCAAGTTTCGCTTGAAGCTACTTCGCTTCGCGCGTCACCCGCAAGTCCGGACACAGCTTAATAATCAGGCAGGGAACACCGCCGCTGGAACATACAGCACCGGGCAGTTTCATCCAGGCAGAGGTCGTTGGGGAAGACGTACCTACAGCTATGGAGGATGGAATGTCTGTTGCAATGACCCGCGGTGTGCTGTTTGTTCACTCAGCCCCTACAGCACTGTGCCCGCACGTTGAGTGGGCCATTGGATCCGTCGTGGACAAGCGGACGGATCTAGAGTGGACCCCTCAGCCTGCCGCGCCCGGAATGTTCCGCGCCGAACTCTCCTGGACAGGGGCCCCGGGCACCGGATCGCTGCTGGCATCCTCCCTTCGCGGCTGGGCCCATCTTCGCTACGAGGTCACTGAAGAGCCGAGCCAGGGAGTTGACGGCGGCCGCTGGTCGCATACCCCCGAACTGGGAATCTTCCACGCCACAACGGACGTCCACGGCAACATCATGGTCTCAGAGGACCGCATCCGTTACGCCTACGAATCGGGTGCCGGCGATCCCTCCGCCGTGTACCACGAGCTTTCCCTGGCCTTGGGTGAGGCGTGGGACGAGGAACTAGAGCCGTTCCGCCACGCAGCCGAGGGCGCACCGGTCCGCTGGCTGCACCAGGTGGGCTGACCGCCGTCGGACATCACGACGTCGTACTTCCTGTCCGCTGTCCCGGCAGAAGCCGTGCCGGATGGGAAGGCGGCGCTCCATAGCAAAAGCAGAGGCCCCGCCACATGGCGGGGCCTCTGCTTCGTCTGCGGTACTTGCTGTTCCCGCGCTGCTGCTAGATGCTGCGGACAGCGATCACGGCGTTGTGGCCGCCGAAGCCGAACGAGTTGCTCAGCGCCACGATGTCGCCCGCCGGCAGATCCCTCGCCGACGTGACGACGTCGAGCGGGATCTCCGGGTCCTGGTTCTCAAGGTTGATGGTGACCGGGGCCTTGCGGTGGTACACGGCAAGCACTGTGAGCACTGCCTCCACGGCACCGGACGCGCCCAGCAGGTGGCCCATCTGTGACTTAGTGGCGGACACTGCGACGTTGTCGAGGTGGTTCCCCAGCGATGCGCGGAGGGCCGTGTACTCGGGCTTGTCACCGACGGGAGTGGAGGTGGCGTGCGCGTTGACGTGGACAACGTCCTCGGCCTGGATCCGGCCGTCGAACATGGCTGCCTTCAGCGCGCGCGTGGCGCCCAGGCCCTGGGGGTCCGGGGCGGTGATGTGGTAGGCATCAGCCGTCACGGAGGTGCCGGCCAGTTCGCCGTAGATGCGGGCGCCGCGGGCAATGGCGTGTTCCTCGGCTTCGAGCACCAGCGCGCCGGCGCCTTCGCCCATCACAAAGCCGTCGCGGCCCAGATCATAGGGGCGTGAGGCGCCCTGGGGGTCGTCGTTGCGGCGCGAGAGGGCCTGCATGGACGAGAACGCGGCCAGGGGCATGGGGTGGATGGCTGCCTCGGCGCCGCCGCACATCACTACGTCGGCCTTGCCGGAGCGGATCAGCTCCAGCCCCAGGTGAAGGGCCTCGGTGCCCGACGCGCAGGCCGAAACAGGGGTGTGGGCGCCGGCACGGGCGCCAAGGTCAAGGCTGACGGCCGCTGCGACGCCGTTGGGCATCAGCATGGGCACCGTCATGGGCAGGACGCGGCGCGGGCCCTTTTCCTTCAGCGTGTCCCACGCGTCCAGCAGCGTCCAGACGCCGCCGATGCCGGTGGCGAAGGCGACCGCAAGGCGGTCGGGGTCAATCTCGGTGATGCCGGAATCGGCCCAGGCTTCACGCGAAGCGATGACGCCGAACTGGGTGGACGGGTCCATCCGCTTGGCCTCAACGCGGCTCAGGACCTCCAGGGCCGGAGTGGAGCAACGGGCAGCAAAGTGGACAGGCAGTTCGTACTTGGCGACCCATTCATCTTCAAGCGTGCGGGCACCGGAGACCCCCTTCAGCGCGTTGTTCCACATGGTGGGTACGTCGCCGCCGATGGGCGTGGTGGCACCCAGACCGGTAATGACTACTTTGCGTGTCATTGGATCACTCTCTGTCGGTGGGCAGGCCGTATCCGGTTGTCCGGCGGGGTCCCGCGTGTGGGGCAGCTGGCTGCCGAAAAATGTGGTGGACTGCCGGTCCGGCCTGAGCACGGACCGGCAGTCCAGTCAGCCTTAAGGGGCTGAAGCCTTGGCTAGGCCTGTGCGCCTGCGATGAAGCTGACGGCGTCGCCCACAGTCTTGAGGTTCTTGACCTCTTCGTCCGGGATACGCACGCCGAACTTCTCTTCGGCGTTTACCACGATGGTCATCATGGAGATGGAGTCGATGTCCAGGTCCTCGGTGAAGGACTTGTCCAGTTCCACAGCCTCAGGGGCAAGGCCGGTTTCTTCGTTGACGATTTCAGCCAAGCCGGCCAGGATCTCTTCGTTGCTAGCCATTGATGGCTCCTTTTCTTGTTATTGCCGGCAGGGGGTGCCGGAAACGGTGCAGTCCGCGGATGCGGCCTGTATGGGGCGTTCCTAAGGAAGGACGATTACCTGGGCACCGAAGACCAGCCCGGCGCCGAAGCCGATCTGGAGTGCGAGGCCGCCGCTGAGCGCAGGGTTTTCCTTGAGCAGGCGGTGGGTAGCAAGTGGGATGGAGGCCGCCGAGGTGTTTCCGGCATCAGCGATGTCCCGGGCCACGGTGACGGATTCAGGAAGATTCAGTTTCTTGACCATCTCGTCGATGATCCGCATGTTGGCCTGGTGCGGGATGAACGCAACGAGGTCTTCAGCCTTGACGCCCGCGGCATCCAAAGCCTGCTGTGCCATTTTGGCCATTTCCCAGACCGCCCAGCGGAAGACGGTCTGCCCGTCCTGGCGGAGTGTGGGGTAGAGCTCCTGCGCTTCTTCGAGCAGGGCAAAGTCGCCGGGCTCGTCGGACTGGCGGGCGGCCATGCTGAGGTCGCGGACATCCAGGATGGAACGCGTCATGCCGATGGCGTCCCACTTACTGCCGTCCGAACCCCACACCGAGGGTCCGATGCCGGGGGTGTCCGAGGGGCCGATGACAACAGCGCCCGCTCCGTCGCCCAGCAGGAAGGAAATGGTGCGTTCCCGGTTGTCGATGACGTCGGAGAGCTTCTCCGCACCGACCACCAGAACGTAGGTGGCCGTGCCGGAGCGGACCAAGGCATCGCCCTGGGCGATGCCGTAGCAGTACCCGGCACAGGCGGCCGAGATATCGAAGGCCGGAGCCGGCGTCGCACCGATGCGGTCAGCCAGGGCGGCGGCAGCCGACGGCGTGGCGTACGGGTGGGTGACGGTGGAAACGATGACGGCACCAAGCTGGGAGGCTTCGATGCCTGCCTGCTGCAGGGCCTCCCGGGCAGCGCCCTCGGCCATATCGATGACGCTGACGTCGGCAGGGGCGCGGTGCCGGGTCACGATGCCGGTCCGCTGGCGGATCCATTCGTCCGAGGAATCAATCCACTGGCAGACGTCGTCGTTGGTGACGATGACGTCAGGCCGGAATGCGCCGAGGCCCATGATGCGGCTGTATTCGTTTACGGGAACCTGTTTCAGCGTGGGAACGCTCATGCGTTTCCCTCCAGTTCTGCGAAGAGTGCCAGTGCGGCCGTGAGGTCGTCCGGGGTTTTGACTGCAACGGTCTTGACGCCGGGCATGCCGCGCTTGGCGAGCCCGGCCAGGGTGCCGGCCGGGGCCAGCTCAATGACACCGGTGACGCCGCGCTGCACAAGGGTTTCCATGCAGAGGTCCCAGCGGACCGGCCGGGAGACCTGCGCGATGAGGCTCTCGACGGCGGCGCCGCCGTCGGTCACTTCCCGGCCGTCAAAGTTGGACAGCAGGGGCACCTGCGGGTTCTGCGGCTTGAGGCCCGGCTTGAGCGACTCGAGGGCGCTCACGGCGGGGGACATGTGCGAGGTGTGGAACGCCCCGGCCACTTTCAGCGGGATGACCCGCGCCTTCGCCGGCGGGTTGTCCGCCAGGGCCTTGAGCTGCTCGAAGGTTCCGGCTGCCACCGTCTGGCCCGCGCCGTTGACATTGGCCGGTGTCGCGCCGGTAGCCTCGATGGCGGACAGGACCTCTGCGGGGTCCCCGCCCACCACGGCACTCATGCCGGTCGGGGTTACGGCAGCGGCGGCGGCCATGCTGTTGGCGCGTTCACGGACGAACGTCATGGCTTCCTGCTCGGTGAGCACGCCGGCGAGGGCCGAGGCGGTGATTTCACCGACGGAGTGGCCGGCAAGGATCACGGGAAGCGTGCCGAGTTCGACGTCGAACAGCGACTTTGCGGCCACCAGCCCGGCGGCAACAATCAGGGGCTGCGCAACGGCGGTGTCCTTGATGGTGTCCTCGTCAGAGGTGGTCCCGTGGGCTGTCAGGTCGATGCCTGCGATCTCACTGAGGGAGGCCAGATGGCCTGCTACCGAAGGCAGTTCCAGCCAAGGGGCCAGAAAACCCGGGGTCTGTGAGCCCTGTCCAGGGCAGACTATTGCAAGCACGTATCCAGCTTTCCAAATTATGGGGTCATCCAGCGGTGTTTCACTGCACCAAGCTCAAGGGGTCAGATTGTAGGAAGTCTACAACGACTCACGGCTGATTCCGCGCCGGATGACGCTCCGCCGGCGCTTTTGGCGGCGCCGACAGCCGCCCGACCACCAACGCCGCCTGCAGCACAAACGCCTCCCGGGGGAGCAGCGGATCCCAGCCCGTGACGTCGCAGACGCGCTTGAGCCGGTACCTGACGGTGTTGGCGTGGACAAACAATTCGCGGGCAGTCGCCTCAAGGGAATGGCCCAACTCCAGGTAGGTGCCCAAGGTCTCCACCAGCCCGTTGGAAGCGGCGACAAGCGGACGGTAGATGTTTTTCACCAGGGAGCGGCGCGCCGCTTCGTCACCGGAGATGACGCGTTCCGGCAACAGGTCATCGGCGGCCACGGGCCGGGGAGCGGCGGGCCACGCCCTTGCCGCGGTCAGGCCGGCAAAGGCAGACTGCGCCGAGCCGCTGGCCTCCAGCAGGGAGCCGGCTTCCGGACCGTAGACCACCGGGCCGGGGGCGAACATTTCGCTGAGTTTCAGGTATGCGGTCTCGCGGTCCTGGACGCCGCCAAGGATCAGGATCAGCCGGTCGCCCTGGATGCCCACCAACGCATCCTCGGCGTAGCGGCCTGCCAGGCGGCGCAGTTCGCTGACGTAGCTGGCACTGGGTTCAGACGGCGAATTGCCCACCATCACAGTGAACCTCTCCTGTGCCTTCCAACCCAGCGCGGCGATCCGGGACCGCAGCGCGTCCGTGTTTTCGCCACGGAGGATGGCGTCCACGATCAGCGCTTCCAGCCGTGTGTCCCAGGAACCGCGGGACTCGGCCGCCCGCGCATACACGTCTGCCGCCGCGAAGGCCACTTCCCGTGAGTACCGCAGCACCGCCTCGCGGAGGGAGGGCTGGTCAGCTTCCGGGGCGATGACCGGCACCTGGTCTTCCACCACTTCCACCACTATGCGGATGAGCTGGAGCGCCTTCTGGAGGCTGATGGAGCGCGTCAGCTCGGTGGGGGCCGTCCCAAAAACGTCGGTGAGGATCCACGACGGTGAGCTGGGCCGCTCATACCAGGTGACAAACGCTGCGATGCCGTTTTGCGCCACCATGCCCAGGGCCGAGCGCTCGTCGGAGCTGAGGCGCGAATACCACGGCAAGGACTTTTCCAGCTGGCGAAGGGTGGTGGTGGAGAGCTGGCCCACGCTTGCCCGGAGCTTTTTCAGGGTTTCGGATTTCTCCGGTGTCATGCTGCGCGAGGACGGCTTGCGCTTCACGGGCGGGGTGGTTGGCTCTGGCATCTTACGAGCATACGGTGCCTGCCCGGCAAGCTCCATTTGTGCAAAGGCTACAAACGCTATTGGACCTGCGTCACAGGCTTCGTCCTGTCCGGAAGGCAGGGGGACGACGACGGCGACCCTCGCCTTTTCGGTGAGGGTCGCCGTCGTCGTTCATGTCCGCTGACAAGCAGGTCAGCGGGAGTTGATCAGGACTCGCCGCCCGCGTTGCCGGTGGAACCGGCGTTGACGTTGTGCAGCTTGTACTTCTCGATTGCCTGGGCCGGGGCCTGGGCATCAACTTCGCCGCGGCGCGCCAGCAGTTGCAGGGAACGGACCACGATGGAGTGGATGTCGTTCTTGAAGAAGCGGCGGGCAGCTGCACGGGTGTCGGAGAAACCGAAGCCATCCGCACCCAGCGTGGCGAACTCGTTCGGCACAAACTGGCGGATCTGGTCCGGGACGGCCTTCATGTAGTCCGAGACCGCAACCACGGGTCCTGTGGCACCGGCAAGCTGCTGGGTCACAAACGGAACACGGGCGGGCTTGCCCGGGTTCAGGAACGCCTCTTCCTCGGCGGCCATGCCGTCGCGGCGCAGTTCGTTCCAGGACGTGACGGACCAGACGTCGGCGGAGACGCCCCAGTCCTCGGCGAGCAGCCGCTGGGCTTCGATGGCCCAGGGAACCGAGACGCCGGAGGCCAGGATCTGGGTCCGGGGACCGTCGATCTTCGCCGGAGCCAGGAGGTAGATGCCCTTGAGGACACCTTCCACGTCGAGCTCTTCGGGTTCTGTGGGCTGCGTGATGGGCTCGTTGTAGACCGTGATGTAGTACATCAGGTTCCGGTCAGCCGAATCGGGCCCGTACATACGCTCGATGCCGTCCCGGATGATGTGGCCCATCTCGTACCCGTACGCGGGGTCATAGGTGACCACTGCCGGGTTCGTGGCGGCCAGCAGCGGGGAGTGGCCGTCGGCGTGCTGGAGGCCTTCGCCGGTCAGGGTGGTCCGCCCGGCGGTGGCGCCGATGATGAACCCGCGGGCCATCTGGTCCCCGGCGGCCCAGAAGGCGTCGCCGGTGCGCTGAAAACCGAACATGGAGTAGAACACATACACCGGAATCAGCGGTACGCCGTGCGTGGCGTAGGAAGTTCCCGCGGCGGTGAACGCCGCGACCGCCCCTGCTTCGTTGATGCCGGGGTGGATCAGCTGGCCCTGGGCCGATTCCTTGTACGCCAGGACCAGGTCCCGGTCTACGGACAGGTAGTTCTGGCCCTTGGGGTTGTAGATCTTCGCCGTGGGGAAGAACGCATCCATGCCGAACGTGCGGGCCTCGTCGGGGATGATCGGCGCTATGTGCTTGCCGAAGTTCTTGTCCCGCATGAGGTCCTTGAGGAGCCGGACAAACGCCATGGTGGTGGCGGCCTGCTGCTTCCCGGAACCGCGCTTGGCAACCTCGTACGTTTTTGCCTCCGGGAGGGCGATCTCCTGGTGCTTGGAGCGGCGCTCCGGAACAGAACCGCCCAGCTGGGCACGGCGTTCCATCATGTACTGGATCTCCGGCGCATCGGTGCCCGGGTGGAAGTACGGGGGCTGGTACGGGTCCTTCTCCAGCTGCTCGTCGGTGACCGGGATCCGGAGGTGGTCGCGGAACTTCTTCAGGTCATCAAGGGTGAGCTTTTTCATCTGGTGGGTCGCGTTGCGGCCCTCGAAGTGTGGTCCGAGCCCGTAGCCCTTGACCGTTTTGGCCAGGATCACGGTGGGCTTGCCCTTGAATTCGGTGGCAGCCTTATAGGCGGCGTAGACCTTGCGGTAGTCGTGGCCGCCGCGCTTGAGGTTCCAGATCTCGTCATCGGAAAGGTCCGCGACCATGTCCTTGGTCTGCGGGGTCTTGCCGAAGAAGTGCTCGCGGACGAACCCGCCGGATTCCGCCTTGTAGGTCTGGTAGTCACCGTCCGGGGTCTCGTTCATGATCTTCACGAGCGAGCCGTCGGAGTCCTTGGTGAGCAGGTCATCCCACTCCCGGCCCCAGACGACCTTGATGACGTTCCAGCCCGCGCCGCGGAAGAACGCTTCGAGTTCCTGCATGATCTTGCCGTTGCCGCGGACGGGACCGTCCAGGCGCTGGAGGTTGCAGTTGATCACGAAGTTGAGGTTGTCGAGGTTCTCGTTCGCGGCGAGCTGGAGCAGGCCGCGGGACTCGGGCTCGTCCATTTCGCCGTCGCCCAGGAACGCCCAGACCTGCTGGTCCGAGGTGTCCTTGAGGCCGCGGTTGTGCAGGTACCGGTTGGACTGGGCCTGGTAGATCGCGTTCATCGGGCCGATGCCCATCGAGACGGTGGGGAACTCCCAGAACTCCGGCATCAGGCGCGGGTGCGGGTAGGAGGAGAGCGCGTGGCCTTCCTTGGACTTTTCCTGCCGGAATCCGTCCAGATCCTCCTCGGCGAGCCGGCCTTCCATAAACGCGCGGGCGTACATGCCGGGGGAGGCGTGGCCCTGGAAGAAGACCTGGTCACCGCCGCCGGAGTGGTCCTTGCCGCGGAAGAAGTGGTTGAAGCCCACCTCATACAGGGTTGCGGCCCCGGCGTAGGTGGAGATGTGCCCACCCACCCCGATGTTCGGCCGCTGCGCCCGGTGCACCATGATGGCGGCGTTCCAGCGCATGTACGCCCGGTACCGGCGCTCGAACTCTTCGTTGCCGGGGAACGGAGCTTCCTGGTCCACCGGGATGGTGTTCACATAGTCCGTGGTGGTCACCATCGGCACGCCGACACTCTGCGCGCCGGCGCGCTGCAGCAGGCTCCGCATGATGTATTGGGCACGCTCCGTGCCCTGTTCCCTGATCAGTGCATCCAGGGACTCAGCCCATTCGGCGGTCTCTTCCGGATCACGATCAGGCAGCTGGTTTGTCAACCCGCTGAGGATATGGGAGGTATCTTCTCCTGCAGCCACGTCCAACCTCTCTTTGCGCGCATGCATCGGCGCCCACATGCCGGGCAGGGTGACTGTCCGGCATGAATGCGACGTGTGCGACGTATCGGTTACAACAGCCCGGTCATGTGCGCCGGGCAGGGTCCTATCACGCCTATGTCTGCCGTTGAGTTCCAGGCGGTCGCCCCGCAGGCATAGTTGTCACCAGTCACTCTAGCTGTGACTCCAGCGCGATGCGTAGCCGCGTCCATGGCGTCCCTGTTGTATTTCGCCGTCATACTGGTTGTGTGACGAAAGCCGCTGCAACGCAGGCTGACGGCGCCGGATGTGACGCAGAATATGGCGGATCGCGGTGGTGGCAGCTTGAAGCGCAGGCACAAAGGGTGTTGGCTGGGAGTAATGGAAATCACTATGCGAATTGCATGTATTAGGCATTGGAGGAACACGTGAGCGAGGCCGACGCCGCCACTTCGGTAAATGTGGCGGAAAAATTGGGTTTCAAAAACGGGGATCTGATTCAGGAGTTCGGTTACGACGACGACGTCGATTTCGACTTACGTGATGATATTGAGGACCTGACAGGGTCCGAGCTCCTGGACGAGGACGACCACGACGTTGTTGACGCCGTCATTTTTTGGTGGCGGGACGGCGACGGGGATCTGGTCGACAGCCTCATGGATTCCCTGACCACCCTGAGCGAAACCGGGGTTGTTTGGGTGTTGACGCCAAAGTCCGGGCGCACCGGGTACGTGTCGCCGGCGGAAATCCAGGAAGCGGCGCCCACTGCGGGCCTGCACCTCACCACCTCGGCAGGTGTGTCAAAGGACTGGAGTGCCACCCGCCTGGTCAGCAGGAAGAACAAGTGACGGCAGCTCTTGCCGTAGCCGGGCAGACTGTTCCGGCGGTGGGGGAGCTTGCCCCGGACTTTGAGCTGGTAAACCAGTTCGGAGAACCTGTCCGGCTATCCACTTTCCGCGGGCAGAACGTTGTGCTGGTGTTTTATCCGTTTGCTTTTTCGGGTGTCTGTACCGGCGAGCTCTGCGAAATCCGGGACAACCTGGCCGCGTTCGAGGATGCCAGGGCCACTGTCCTGGCCGTGTCCGTGGACAGCAAGTTCAGCCTGCGGGCTTATGCCGAGAAGGAAAGCTACGGCTTTGACCTTCTGGCCGACTTCTGGCCGCACGGCGCTGTCGCTTCCGCCTATGGAGTCTTCGACCCGGAGAGCGGCATGGCTGGGCGCGGGACGTTCATCATCGATGCAGCAGGAACAATCCGCTACGTTGTGGTGAATCCGCGTGGGCAGGCCCGCGAGCTCGCCGAGTACCAGGATGCTCTGGCAGGTCTGGAACAGGCCTGAGGCCGCATGGACCAGCAGCGGCACGGCATCGGCCTGACGGGCTTCGCCAGCCTGCCGGCCGCTGACCCTGCCGCGTTGTCCAGTGCGGACCTTCAGGGGCTTGAACGCGTCCGGGAGCTTTTGTCCGGCAAGCGGCTGGCCTTACTGACCGGCGCAGGGCTGAGCACCGATTCGGGCATCCCGGATTACCGCGGGCCGGACGCCGTGCCACGTTCGCCCATGACGTACCAGGAGTTTGTGCGCGACGACGCCAACCGCCAGCGCTATTGGGCGCGGAACCATATTGGCTGGTCCCACTTGCGGCACGCAGATCCAAACCCTGGGCACACTGCGGCCGCAGAACTTGAGCGGCGGGGCCTGCTCACTGGGTTGATCACCCAGAACGTCGACCGGCTGCATGAAGACGCCGGCAGCCGGAATGTCATTGACCTCCACGGCCGTTATGACCGGGTGGTCTGCCTCGATTGCAAGCGCACCTACACGCGTCGCCTGCTGGCCGGGGTGCTCGAAGAACTCAATCCCGGCTTCCTGGCGCGCGCCACAACTTCCGGCCTGGTGGAAATGGCGCCCGACGCCGACGCCACTGTTGAGGACATTGCTCTGATCAGCAGTTTTGTGGTCGCTGCCTGCCCCGCCTGCAGCGGAATTCTCAAGCCCGACTTTGTCTACTTCGGCGAGAACGTGCCCAAAGAACGCGCAGAAGCCGCCTACACGATGGTGGACATTGCAGAGGCATTGCTTGTTGCCGGTTCATCGCTGACCGTGATGAGCGGACTGCGGTTCGTCCGTCACGCGGCGAAGGACGGCAAGCCTGTGGTGATCATCAACAGGGGCGGTACCCGGGGCGACCAGTACGCCACCATCAAGCTCGACGCCGGCGTCAGCGAGGCACTGACCTGGCTCGCCGCCGAACTCCCTGATCTTTGACCGTTCGGGGCCGACGGTGTCGATTGGCTTTTCGTCCCGCCCGTCAGGTAGAGTTTATGTTCGTTGGTTGACGCGCTGAGGTGCGAAAAACCGGCAGTTTGGGTCTTTAGCTCAGCTGGTAGAGCGCCACGTTTACACCGTGGATGTCATCGGTTCGATCCCGGTAGGACCCACCACCAAACCCTGTTGTTCCTGGCCCGACCTGCCGGGAACAACGGGGTTTTTTGTTGCCCGTACAGGGCCGCGCTGGCTCAATGCCGCTAGGGGCGGCGCCATATTGTCGGTGGCTGTCCCTAGTGTTCCCGCTATGGAATATGTGGTGGTGAAGACGGCCAAGGACGGGAGCCCGACGGCGGTGGTCAGCAACGGCAGGGAATGGGCCGTCGGTGCCGACGCAGTGAGATGGTTTGAGCGTGTGAGCTGGTGGGAGGCGCAGCGGCGAATGCCCAAAGGTCTGGGCCGCGTGGACGTTGAGGTCTTGCAGGTCCAGGTGCGGCTGGGCCGCAATCCGCAGTCCGCGCTGACCACCATGGTGCTGGAGCGCGACGGCCTTGGTGGCGGCTGGAGGCTGAGGGAATCCGTGGTGGACGTCGCCTGAACCCGGTGGCCAAGGCCATGGCAACATTCAGGCATTGGAAAACCCTCCACCGCGACTATTGGGGGATGCCGCGGTGGAGGGTCTGAAATGAATATACCGTGAACTTCCTGAAACAAACAAATGCCACGCGGACCACGCGTGCGTGGCGCGGTTGACGGCGCCTTGGCCGGGCCCTGAATCGCGCCTAAGCCATTATGATGGTTAGTGTTCAGCAGAATGAACGCATCTACGCGAAGCGCCCCGGCGTGCCGATCGAAGGAGAATCATGGCCGATTCCCGCACTTCCCGCTCCTCCGAGGGTTTGGGGAGCACATCGCCGGCGCCGGCGGTCACGCGTGCCGCCGCCGTCATGGACGCCTTGTCAGCCTCTGCGACGGGGCGGCTGACACTGAGCGACCTGGCCCGCGAGCTGGGTATCCCCAAGTCGTCCACCTCCAACCTGTTGCTGGCGTTGGAAGAAGCACGGCTGATCAGCCGCCAGGGCGCCGAATTCACCCTGGGCCGCAAGCTGGTGGAACTCGGCGCCGCCTATCTCAGCCGGCTCGACGAAGTACAGGAGTTCTACCGGTTCTGCGAGCAGGCGCCGACCCTTTCCGGGGAGACGGTGCGCATAGCCATGCTGGACGGAACCAACGTGATCTATTTGGCCCGCTACGAGGGTCATCCGGCGGTCCGGCTGACGTCCAACATCGGCGACAAGATGCCGGTGTCCCTGTGTGCCGTGGGCAAGGCCCTGATAGCCCGCCTTCATGACCATGACGTGGACGCAATGTTTTCCGATGACGCCCAACTTCCGGTGCTGACCCCGAAGTCCCTCCGCACCGGGGCCGAATTGAAGGCACAGCTCACAACCATCCGTGAACAGGGCTACGCGTTCGAAGATGAGGAATCCACTACCGGAGTGGTCTGCCTGGCTGTGGCCGTGCCTACGCGCGGCGCCCACGGCCCGAGCCTTGGGTTGTCAGTCACGGCCCTTAAAGCCACATACTCCGCGGAGCAGGGTGCCCAGATGGTCAAGGAACTGAACGAGCTGGCGCGGTCCCTGGGCAACCCCATGGGCTGAGTGCCCCCGCTCTGGCGGCCCTATTTAACGTTCATCATCCCGGTTGTGAACAAAAAACCCGTCAACCACTTGCTGCGTGTTCAACTTGCTGTACTCTGTTCAATATAGTGATCGACACCACGGCGTGTCCTCGCTATCCCACCAGGCCAACGGGGGCCTGGAGTGTTTTTGAGGGAGTTCTTGTGACAACTCGTACTAAATCACCGCAGACTGACATGGACGGCGCCGCCGTCGATCCGGAGCAGCTGCGAAGGGCAACTCTTGCCAGCTCAGTAGGCTCCGCACTGGAGTACTACGACTTCTACATCTACGGCCTCGCCTCGGCCTTGATCTTTGGGCCGCTCTTCTTCTCACCGCTGGGGGAAAGCGGCGCCGTGATCGCGTCGTTCGCCACCTACGGTGTGGGCTTCGCAGCCCGGCCGTTCGGCGGCGTCGTCTTCGGCTACATCGGTGACCGGTTCGGCCGGAAGATGGTCCTGATCCTGACCATCGGCCTGATGGGCATGGCCAGCTTCGCCATCGGGCTACTGCCCACCTTTGAACAGGCGGGAATGGTCGGCGCAGTGCTCCTGGTGGCCCTTCGGATCCTTCAGGGCCTGGGCGCTGGCGCCGAGCAGGCAGGCGCCACCACCCTGATCTCAGAAGTGGCCCCGCGCCGTCGTCGTGGATTCTTCGCCGCGCTGCCGTTCGTCGGCATCCAGCTGGGCACCCTGCTCGGCGCAGGCACCTTCGCCCTGATGGCACTGGCCGACAAGGAAGTGCTGCAGGGCTGGCTGTGGCGCGTTCCGTTCCTCGCGAGCGTCATCCTGATTGTCATCGCGGTCTTCATCCGACTCCGGCTCAAGGAAACGCCGGTCTTCCAGGAACTGGAAAAGCACAAAGCCGTGGTCAAGAACCCCGTTGTACAGATCTGGAAGCACTCGAAGAAAAACGTGCTCATCGGCATCGGCCTGCGGATGGGAGAAAACGGAAACTCCTCCATTTACTCCGCCCTCCTGGTGTCCTTCATCAGCATGCCCGCCGGAATCTTCGCCGGCGACAAGTTCATCGGCCCCACCGGCCTCCTCATTGCCGCTGGATTCGCGGCGGTCATGGTGGTCACCTTCGGCGCCCTTTCCGACCGTTTCGGACGCGTTCCTGTATACCGCTACGGCGCCCTCTTCCAGGCCGTCATCGCCCTGCCGGCCTTCTACCTGGTCACGCTCGGCAGTGTCACCCTCGTCTGGGTGGTCATGGTGGTGGGCATTTCACTCGGCGTGCAGTCCATGCTCGGTCCGCAGTGCGCCATGCTGCCGGAACTCTTCGGCTCCCAGCACCGCTTCACCGGCGTGGCGCTGAGCCGTGAACTCTCCGCCGTCCTGGCCGGCGGGTTCGCACCCATGATCGGTGTGGCCCTCCTGGCCGCGACCGGCCATTCCTGGCTGGTTCCCGCCATCTACTCCCTGGTCCTGGCGCTGGTCTCCTTCGGCACCACCTTCTTCACCCCGGAAACCAACGGCCGGGACCTGCTCCTGGTGGAGGACGCACGCTAGGCACTCCACCCACGCAATAGGCGGCCTCCCCTTGATAGGGAGGCCGCCTATTTCCGTGCCGCTCATTAGTTGGGCGCCGCTGCTCAGCAAATATGTAACTATCTGGCCGCCGCCAGCACGCCGACAGCACGCGGACACAACTGCTGGACACAAAAGAGCCCCTGCTGCGGATTCCTGTTTCCAGGATCCGCGGCAGGGGCTCTGTGGTGCGGGCCGGGGCCTGCGTCTTAGTAGAAGTGGACCGGGTCCACCAGGTGGGGGAGGTCGCCGCCGTCGAGGAACGTGCGCAGGTTGCTGCAGAAGCGCTCCGCGATCAGGCGGTTCTCCGCGGCACTGAGCGCCGACGTATGCGGCGACACCATGACCCTGGGGTGGTTCCACAGCGGGCTGTCCTGGGGGAGCGGTTCCACGGCAAAGACATCAAGGCAGGCGTAGGAGACCTGGCCGTTGTCCAGGGCCTCCAGCAGGGCGTCCTCGTCCACCACGGTGCCGCGGCCCACGTTCACAAACACCGTTCCCGGCTTCATCGCGGCAAACACCGCACGGTTGAAGAGCTTCTCCGTGTACGGCGTGCCGGGCAGCGTATTGACGACGGCGTCCGCCGAGGCGAGCAGCCCGGGCAGTCCGTCGTTGCCGGCAACCTGCTCGATTCCTTCGATCGGCTCAACATTCCGCTTGGTGCCGCTGACCGTCATGCCCAGGGCGCGGGCGATCCGGGCGGTCTCCAGACCGATTTCGCCCAGGCCGGTCACTACCAGCGTGGAACCGTTGACCAGGCGCGTGGGGGTCCGAAGCTCGGGCCACACCTTGGCCGCCTGGTCCTGGGCCAGCTCGGCGCTGCGCTTGAAGCCGTTGAGGATTCCCAGCGCAGCGAATTCTGCCAGCGGCAGGGCGTGGACGCCGGCGGAGGTGGTCACCTTGAATTTGAGGAGGGTTTCCTGGTCCAGCCCGGATGCCTTGACGGCGCCGCCGGCGCCGGCGGCCATGGCGTGGACCCACTGGAGCCGTGGATTCTCGCGCGCGATGCGGGCCAGGCCTGCGGGGCTCTCATTGGGCAGGCCGTACAGGACCTGCGCCTTGTTGAGCATGGCCCAGTACTGCTCCTCCTGCGCGGGAGTGCGTTTGAAGTCCGGGTCCCCGGAGTGGTCGGCCGGAAAACGCTCGGGCGGAAGCAGGTCCGGCTCATAGAGGACAGTTACGGAGGGGTCTACGGCGCGGATGCGGTCCACCAGCTCTGCTTCGAGCGGGACGGCGATCGCGACGGTGGTTAGAGTCGTCATAGTGTTCATCATACTGAATAGCGGCTAGGATATTGGACAGATTTCCCTTCATTAACCACACAACGATGTGAGTCGAGGCCTAGATATGGAAGACAGAACAGCGGGCTTTGTAGGCCTGGGGCTGATGGGGCTGCCCATGGCAGCGAATCTGGTCCGCGCCGGCTGGGCGGTCACCGCCTGGAACAGATCCGAAGCTCCCCTCCAGGAATTCGTGGCGCAGGGTGGCCACTCCGCGCCCGACGTTGCATCCCTGCGGGACCTGCCAATCATCGCTTTTATGCTCCCGGACCTGTCCTTCATCGAGGAGGCCTCGGCGGGGCTGCTGGCGAGCTGGGATGAAAATCCGCCGCAGGACGGCACTACGGTGGTGGTCACAAGCTCCGTCTCACCCGCGAAGGTCCAGGACTTCGGACGGCGGGTCCGCGAGGCAAGCCATGGCCGCGCCACAGCGGTGGATGCACCGGTCAGCGGCGGGACCAAGGGCGCGACCGACGGCACCCTGGCCATCATGGCCGGCGGCACCGCGGACGACTTCCGGCGGCTCGAGCCTTTCTTCAGCGCGATGGGAACCACTGTCAGGCGCATGGGCCCGCTGGGCGCAGGATCGCTCGCCAAGGCCTGCAACCAGCTCATTGTAGGAACCACGACGGCGGCGCTCGCCGAAGCGGCCGAGCTCGCCGAGCGCTCCGGGATGGATCCGGCGGCGCTGTTCGACGTCCTCGCCGGTGGCCTTGCCGGCAGCCGTGTTCTGGAGAATGTGGGACCGCGTCTGGTCCGGAAGGACTACACACCAACAGGCCCGGCGAAGTTTATGCATAAGGACCTGTCCTTTGTGCTCGAATCAGCCCGGGCGGCCGGCGCTGCCGTGCCGATGGCGTCGGCCGCCGTGGAGCTTTACGCCGAACTGAAGCGGCAGGGCCTTGGCGATCAGGACCTTGCCGTGGTCCGCCAGGCCATTTCGAATCTGAGCGACAACACCAATATCGCGGAACCAGTGGAAGCCGCAACGAAAGGGACAGCTGCACCATGAGTGGACTTTTTGATTTGACGGGGCGGGTTGCCTTGGTGACGGGTTCGAGCCGGGGGATTGGCAACGCGTTGGCGCGGGCGTTGGCGGAGGCCGGGGCGACGGTGGTGCTGAACGGGATGAACGCGGAGCGGTTGAAGGCTGCGGAGGCGGCGATGGCCGCGGACTTCGCCCCCGGGCGGGTCCATGGTGTCGCGTTTGATGTCACCAGTGATGCCGAGGCTGCCCGGGGTGTTTCGTGGGTGGAGGAGCATGTGGGGCCGTTGCAGATCCTGGTGAACAATGCCGGGATCCAGCACCGGGTGCCGATGCTGGAGCTCGATGTCGCGGATTGGGAGCGGGTGATCAGGACGGATCTGACGAGCGCGTTCCTGGTGGGGCGGGAGGCCGCGCGGCATATGATCCCGCGGGGCAGGGGCAAGATCATCAATATCTGTTCGGTGCAGACGGACCTGGCCCGGCCCACGATCGCCCCGTATGTGGCGGCGAAGGGCGGGCTGCGGAACCTGACCCGGGCGATGACGGCGGAGTGGGCGGGCTCCGGGCTGCAGATCAACGGGATCGCCCCGGGCTACATCCATACCGAGATGACGCAGAACCTGGTGGACGATGAGCAGTTCAATGCCTGGATCCTGGGCCGGACCCCGGCGCACCGGTGGGGCACGGTCCAGGACCTGGCCGGCCCGGCGGTGTGGCTGGCTTCGGACGGGTCGGATTTTGTGAACGGGCAGACGATCTTTATCGACGGCGGAATGACGGTGGTGGTCTGATGGGCGCTCCAGCAGTGGCTCAGGGGACCGAAGCAACAGCTCTGCCTGCGCCGGGATTGCCGGTGTCGGGTTTGGCGGTGGTGGCGCATGCGGCCGGGGACCTGCGGATCGAGGAGGTCCCGCTGGGTGCACCGGCCGCGGACCAGGCCGTGGTGGAGGTTGCGTACGGCGGGATCTGCGGGTCGGACCTGCATTACTGGCTGCACGGGGCGGCGGGCGAATCCATCCTGAGGGCGCCGCTGGTGCTGGGGCATGAGATTTCCGGGACCGTGGTGGCGGCCGCGACGGACGGGACCGGCCCGGCCGCGGGCACCCCGGTCGCGGTCCACCCCGCCACCCCGGGACCCGGTGCGGGGGAGGTGCGGTGGCCGGCGGACCGGCCCAACCTCTCCCCGGGCTGCACGTACCTGGGCAGCGCGGCACGGTTCCCGCACACCGACGGCGCGTTCGCCCGGTACGTGAACCTGCCCGCGAGGATGCTGCGGGCGCTCCCGGCCGGGGTGGATCTGCGGACCGCGGCACTGATCGAACCCGCGGCCGTGGCCTGGCACGCCATCGCCCGTGCCGGGGACGTGGCCGGCAAGAGCGTGCTGGTGATCGGCTGCGGCCCGATCGGCGCCCTGGCCGTCGCGGTCCTCAAACGTGCCGGCGCGGCCCGGATCACCGCCGTCGATGTCCATGCCAAACCGTTGGAGATCGCCGCCGCCGTCGGCGCGGATCAGACCCTGCAGGCCGGCGACACGGACGCGATCGCCGCCGTGCAGGCGGACGTGGTCATCGAGTCCTCGGGCAGCCACCACGGCCTGGCCTCGGCCATTCAGGGCGCGGGGCGCGGCGGGACCGTGGTCATGGTCGGGCTGCTGCCCACCGGACCGCAGCCGGTCCTGATCTCCCTGGCCATCACCCGGGAACTGGACCTGCGCGGGTCCTTCCGTTTCAACAACGAGATCGACGACGTCATCACCGCCCTCGCCGACCGCACCCTGAACATCGGCCCCGTCATCACCCATGAATACCCCCTCAGCCAAGGACTGGAAGCCTTCGAAACCGCCAGGAACTCCGCCGCATCAGGAAAAGTACTCCTCAACCTCCAACCGGAATAGCTGAGTGATTGAGCGCGAACGGACACTTGAGGCCCCCGCTCAAGGGGGCCTAAGTGTCCGTTCGCGCTTAAGCCCGGCGGACGGGAAGGAACACCCGGGGCTGGTCCGTCCACGTTCCGGACAGCCGGGAGGTTGTGCGGCGCATGATCTGTTCAGAAGCGGCCCGGGCCGTGGCGGCGTCTCCGGCGGCAACCGCTTCGGCGAGATCGACGTGCCACTGCAGCGCCCCCTCGTGGGGGTGGTCCGGCATTAGTCCGTGAACCGTGCGCCCCGTCAGGGTCTCCGCCACCTGACCCATCAGGTTGGCGAACATTTCGTTGCCCGATCCGGAAAGCAGGACGGAGTGAAAAGCGATGTCCAGCTCCAGGAACTTCTGCGAGTCCCCCGCGTGGCCGGCGTCGCGCAGGGCATGGGCAATGTCCACCAGTTCACGCCGGAGCTGCGCCGGTGCGTTGTTCGCGGCCAGCTCGGCCGCGGCGGGCTCGACGGCGGAGCGCAGTTCGATCAGTGACCGCAGCTGGGCGCCGCGGGCGTCGCTGGACAGCCGCCAGCGGATGACCTGGGCATCGAAGGGGTTCCAGCGGCTCGGCGGCAGCACCCGGATCCCCACCCGCTTGGTGGTTTCCACGAGGCCCAGGGACTGAAGGACCCGCACGGCCTCGCGGACCACGGAACGCGAAACCTGCAGTTCTTCCTCAAGGTGCTCGGCCAGCATGATGTGTCCGGTGGGCAGCTCGCCCGTGATGATCCGGGTGCCTAGGTTCTCGATGGCACGGTGGTGCAGGCTGGTCGACATGGACTCAAGCCTAAACTGGGATTGACTGGGCCCGTTCCACAAAGTGGGCACCGCTTCCCTCACGCCGATTGAATATATATGCTTTATTAGGATCCATCGGTTCGTGACAGCGTGCTTCGCAGCGAACGCGGAGCCATCTGCACATCCATTGCACAACGAAATTGGAGTTTTGATGTCTGCACACATCGGTGTCACCGGCCTTGCGGTGATGGGCGCCAACCTGGCCCGCAACCTGGCCCGCAACGGCTTCACCGTTGCCTTGCACAACAGGTCCGTCGAAAAGACTGACGCGCTGCTCGAAAAGCACGGCACGGACGGCGACTTCGTCCGCACCGAAACGCTGCAGGAACTTGTTGACTCGCTGGAGAAGCCCCGCCGCGTCCTGATCATGGTCAAGGCCGGCAAGCCGGTTGACTCCGTCATCGAGCAGCTTGAACCCCTGCTGGAGGCCGGCGACATCATCATCGACGCCGGAAACTCCCACTACGAGGACACCCGCCGTCGCGAAGCCGCGCTGGCGAAGAAGGACCTGCACTTCGTCGGCATTGGCGTCTCCGGCGGTGAGGAAGGTGCCCTGAACGGCCCGTCCATCATGCCCGGTGGTTCCAAGGAGTCCTATGACGCCCTCGGCCCGCTGCTCGAAAAGATCTCCGCGCACGTCGACGGCAAGCCCTGCTGCGCCTGGATCGGCACCGACGGGGCCGGCCACTTCGTCAAGATGGTCCACAACGGCATCGAATACGCCGACATGCAGGTCATCGGCGAAGCCTTCGACCTCCTCCGCTCCGGCGCCGGCATCGAACCCGCTGACCAGGCCAAGATCTTCGAAGAGTGGAACAAGGGCGAACTCGCCTCCTTCCTGATCGAAATCTCCGCCGAGGTCCTGGGCCACGTTGACACCCGCACCGGCAAGCCGTTTGTCGATGTTGTGGTGGATGCCGCAGGCCAGAAGGGCACCGGACGCTGGACGGTCATTTCGGCGCTGGAGCTTGGTTCCCCGACGTCGGGCATCGCCGAGTCGGTCTTCGCCCGCGCCCTGTCATCGCAGTCCGAGCAGCGCAAGATCGCCCAGGAACTGCTCGCCGGTGAGGAAATCGCCGTCGACGTTCCGGACACCTTTGTTGAGGACGTCCGCCAGGCGCTGTACGCGTCCAAGCTGGTTTCCTACGCCCAGGGCCTGGACATGCTGACCTCAGCAGCCAAGGAATACGGCTGGGACCTCAAGCTGGACGAGATCGCTTCGTTGTGGCGCGGCGGCTGCATCATCCGTGCAGAGCTGCTCAAGGAAATCACCAACGCCTACGCCGCCGAAGACAAGCCGGCCAACCTGCTGTTCGCCCCGGCGTTCACCAAGGCCATCGCCGAGGTCCTGCCGGCATGGCGCCGCGTGGTCTCCACCGCCGTCCAGCTCGGCATCCCCGTGCCGGTCTTCTCCTCTTCACTGGCCTACTACGACGGCCTGCGCCGCAAGCGGCTGCCGGCCGCAGTGATCCAGGGCCAGCGTGACCTCTTCGGCGCGCACACCTACGGCCGCGTCGACGCTGAGGGCACGTTCCACACCCTGTGGGGCGAGGACAAGTCCGAAATCGAAGCAGTGGACACGCACTAATCCCCATGCTCTGATTGCATCAAGCTGCAAACCCTGCGGCCGGCACTTCCCGGATATTCTGGGAGCTGCCGGCCGTTGGCGTTTCCGGCAGCAGCCGCGGTGTCCGTCCATCCAAGGAGTCAGAATGCCCAAGCCAGTCGCATTTGTTACGGGAGCCTCCACGGGTATCGGCTTCGAGGCAGCGAAGAAGCTCAGCAGCCATGGCTTCATCGTCTACGCCGGCGCCCGCCGTGTGGACAGGATGGAGCCGCTGAAAGCGCTTGGCGTCCAAGTCCTGGCACTGGACGTGACGGACGACGACTCGATGCGTGCCGCCGTCGGCCGTGTCCTGGAAGAACGCGGGCGGATTGACGTTCTGGTCAACAACGCCGGCTACGGGTCCTACGGGGCGCTGGAACTGGTGGACCTGGCCGAAGGCCGGCGCCAATTTGAGGTGAATGTCTTTGGCCTTGCCAGGATGACGCAGCTGGTCCTGCCGGCCATGCGGAGTGCGGGCCGGGGCAGGATCATCAACATCTCGTCCATCGGCGGAAAATTCTACGAGCCCCTCGGTGCCTGGTACCACGCCACGAAGTTCGCCGTGGAGGGCATGAGCGATGCGCTGCGGCTGGAACTCAAGCCGCACGGCATCGACGTAGCCATCATTGAACCGGCAAGTACGCTCAGCGAATGGGGCCGGATTTCCGCTGACGGGCTGCTGGCCAGCAGCGGCGAGGGGCCGTACGCTGCCCAGGCAACGCATATGGCGAATGTCCTGGCGTCCACGGACAGGCCTGAGACGTCAACGCAGCCGGCCGTGATTGCTGCGGCTGTACTGCACGCGGCCACGGCTGCGCGTCCCCGGACCCGGTATCCGGTGGGCAGGGGAGCGGCAGCCATTCTGGGCCTGCGGCGCGTCCTGCCGGACCGGTTCTATGACGCGGTGGTCATGGCAGTCCTGAAGCGCGTTGCGGGGTAGAGGCTGCAGTAACGGGTCAGATCCGGTATTCGATGTCGTACTCGGCCGGATCCACTGCGGGTTTGGTTTCGCGCTGGGCATCGCGGTGGCGCCACTTGGCGGGCACGCCGGTGACAATCGATTCCGGCGGCGCGTCCTTGACCACCACGGCGTTGGCGCCCACGGCGCTGTCCCGGCCGATGGTGATGGGTCCCAGGATTTTGGCTCCGGCACCGATGGTGACCCGGTCCTCAATGGTGGGGTGGCGCTTGACCTTGGCCAGGGAGCGGCCGCCCAACGTGACACCGTGGTAGATCATCACGTCTTCGCCGATTTCGGCGGTCTCGCCGATGACCACACCCATGCCGTGGTCGATAAAGAAGCGTCGGCCGATCGTGGCGCCGGGATGGATCTCGATTCCGGTCAGGAAGCGGCCCAGCTGCGACACCAGCCGCGCCGGGAA
Organism: Pseudarthrobacter sp. NIBRBAC000502772; assembly: GCF_006517235.1. Lineage (NCBI taxonomy): Bacteria > Bacillati > Actinomycetota > Actinomycetes > Micrococcales > Micrococcaceae > Pseudarthrobacter > Pseudarthrobacter sp. NIBRBAC000502772. The sequence continues at coordinate 3,340,682 of NZ_CP041188.1, read as the reverse complement.
CCGCAGCCCCGGGTTCTGCCACATGCGGTGCGTCAGCCGGTGGATCCAGATGGCGTGCAGCCCCGAATAGGCGAAAAAATTCTCAAAAGAACCTCGAGCCGCCGGGTCGTGTGACCGGGCGGCGTCGAGGTCTTCCTTCAGTCTTGCGAAAAAGCCCACAAAGTTCTTTCTACAGGAAACGGGGCGACAACGGGCTGATCAGCCGCGGATGTCGTCATAGAGCACGGTGGAGATGTAACGCTCACCGAAGTCGCAGACAACCGCCACGATCAGCTTGCCGGCATTCTCCGGACGCTTGGCCAGTTCCAGGGCACCCCAGACGATGGCGCCGGAGGAGATGCCGCCGAGGATGCCTTCCTTGACGCCGAGTTCACGGGCGACGCGGACGGAATCCTCCAGGGTGGCGTCCAGTACTTCGTCGTAGACGTTGGTGTCCAGGATTTCCGGGATGAAGTTCGCACCGATGCCCTGGATCTTGTGCGGCCCGGGAGCGCCGCCGTTCAGGATGGCGGAGTCCTTCGGCTCGATGGCCACAATCTGGACGTCAGGATTGCGTTCCTTCAGGACCTGGCCGACGCCGGTGACGGTTCCGCCGGTGCCGATTCCGGCGACGAAGATGTCCACCTTGCCGTCGGTGTCGGACCAGATTTCCTCGGCGGTGGTGGTGCGGTGGATCTCAGGGTTGGCCTCGTTGGCGAACTGCTGGGCCCAGATGGAGTTCTCCGTGTTGGCCACGATTTCCTGGGCCTTTTCCACGGCGCCGCGCATGCCCTCGGAACCCGGGGTCAGCACAATCTCGGCACCGAACGCCCGCAGCATAACGCGGCGCTCGGTGGACATGGTCTCGGGCATGGTCAGGATGACCTTGTAGCCGCGGGCAGCACCCACCATGGCCAGGGCGATGCCGGTGTTGCCGGAGGTGCCTTCAACGATGGTGCCGCCGGGCTTGAGGGCGCCGGACTTCTCGGCGGCGTCAACGATGGCCACGCCGATGCGGTCCTTGACGCTGTTGGCCGGGTTGTAGAACTCCAGCTTGACGGCCACAGTGGCGCCCAGGCCCTCGGTGAGCCGGTTCAGGCGGACCAGCGGAGTGCCGCCGACCAACTGCGTTACATCGTCATAGATCCGTGCCATGTAGATATGCCTATCTCTCAAGAGTGAATGCTGAGGTCAGCCTAACGATGGCTGAGTGGCCGCTGCTAAGCATTAAGCCATGCAGAGTAATATTTCCTGGCCTTCGCGAGCTTCGGATTGATGATCACCTGGCAGTAGCCCTGCTCGGGATACTTGGCGTAATAGTCCTGGTGGACGTCCTCCGCCACATGGAACCGTGGCAGCCGGCTGACCTCGGTCACAATCGGGTGCGACCACAGAGCCTGGTTCCGTTCGATGGCTTCCTCGAAGAGAATCTTCTCCTCGGTGGTCTCATAGAACATGGACGAGCGGTACTGCGTGCCCACGTCGTAGCCCTGGCGGTTGAGCGTGGTGGGATCGTGCAGCGCGAAGAACATGTCCAGGATGACCTCGGCCGGGATGACGGATTCGTCGAAAGTGACGGCCACGACCTCAGCGTGGCCCGTGGTCCCGCCGCAGACGGAGTAGTAGTCCGGCCGGGGGTCATGGCCGCCCGTGTAGCCGGAAATCACCGAGGAGACCCCCTTGGTTTTCTGGTAGACAGCATCAAGGCACCAGAAGCAGCCCCCGCCAAGAACAAAAGTTTTCATGACCTCTTCAATGGTTGAGCGCGCCGGATGATTCCCTGACCACCCTACGAGACTTTGAATGATGCCGGGCAAACGGCCGGATGGGGTAAAACTGAGACTATGGAATCTGCAGACACCGGCGTTACAGATGCGGGCAAGCACGACGACGGCACCCTTACTGGGGAGGACGCTGCGGCGGCTGGTCCGGCTGCTCCCACGCTGGGCCAGGTGCTGCTGGCGGTAGAGGAACTCTGGCCCGAGTCACTCGCCGAAAACTGGGACGAAGTAGGGCTCGTGGCCGGCCACCCTTCAGCGCCCGTGACCCGGGTGATGTTCGCCGTTGATCCCACGCTTACGGTGATCGAGGAAGCGGTGGAATGGGGTGCCGAGCTCCTGATCACGCACCACCCCTTGCTCCTCAAAGGCGTCACGTCGGTGGCCGCCACTACTGCCAAAGGGCAGGCCATCCACCGTCTCATCGAGTCCGGCACCGCACTCCTGACCGTCCACACCAACGGTGATTCCGCCGTCGGGGGCGTTTCCGACGTCCTGGCTGATGCGCTGGGACTGGAGGGCGTTGTCCCGCTGACGGTTGCCGCGAACGGCCTGCCCGAGGAAGGCATCGGACGCGTGGGTGATCTGGCGGACGTGATGAGCCTGGGCGACTTCGCGGCCAGGGTGTTCGGCATCCTGCCGTCGGTGGCCGGGGGAGTCCGCGTGTCCGGGGATAAGGATGGGCTGGTGCGGCGCATTGCGGTTTGCGGCGGGGCGGGGGATTCCCTGTTCAACGAGGTGCGGGCCAACAACGCCGACGTCTACGTCACCGCCGACCTCCGGCACCATCCGGCGTCCGAAGCCCGGGAAGCGGCAGTGAACGGCCGGCCGTACCTGATTGACGTTTCGCACTTCGCCAGCGAATGGCTCTGGCTGCCCGCCGCGGCGTCGGCACTGGGCAATGTGCTCGCCGATCAGGGCCATGACGTCGAGATCCAGGTAAGCACCACCAACAGCGATCCGTGGGACTTCATTCTGACTCCGGGCTAAGCCTGGCGTGCGGGGGTCCCCGGGTGACCCGAGCGAGCCTGGGGAGCACGCCCGGCGATAATGGCCGACCCGGACGGGCGGAACCTGCACCCCTCACTTCATATCGTCTAGAGTCTATACAGCGCCGATACGGTGCCCGGCTTCGGCCGGATTGGATTTAGCGGAGGTAAATAGTGGCCAAGGCAGCACCGGCGGAACAGTTGAAGTTGCTCGAACTGCAGGGGCTGGACGCAAAGCTCAAGTCCCTCTCCAACCGCCGTCGCGCCCTGGAAACCGATCCTCGGATCGAGGACCTGCAATCAGCATTGTCCGTCGCCAACGGTGAACTCGGCTCCGCCAAGATGGCCGTCCATGACGCCGAAGCCGAGCTGAAGCGTGCCGAGGCCGACGTCGAACAGGTCGCCTCCCGCATCGCACGCGACGAAGCCCGGCTCAACAGCGGCACGGGGCTGTCCAAGGACCTCGTGGCGCTGCAGAAGGACATCGCCTCCCTCAACAGGCGCCGCTCCGACCTTGAGGACGTGGAGCTGGAAGTCCTGGAACGCCTGGATTCCTTGCGCGAACGGCAGGCGGCCCAGCAGCTCATCGTGGACAACGTCCAGGGATCGTTCGGCGGCATCCGCGCCGAACTCGATGAGGCCCTGGCCGAGGTGGCCGCCGAAGCCGCTGTTGTCCGCGGCAAGCGTGCCGAATTCGCTGCAGGACTCGACGCCGGGATGCTGGCAATTTACGAAAAGACGCTCGCTAAGCGTGGAGTGGGCGCCGCACGGTTGTTCCACGGAACCTCCGAGGCCTCAGGAATGAAACTGAGTCCTGGGGACCTCGCCGAAATCAAGGCCGCCTCCGACGACGACATCGTGTTCTGCCCGGACTCCGGCGCCATCCTGGTGCGTTCCGCAGAGTGGAACACCCCCGCCCCAACTGCCTAGCAGCCCATGTAGGTCGCAGCAGATGTCGTTGTGGGCGCGCCCATACCGACATCTGCTGCGACCTAGTTGGGAAGGATGATGTTCAGGGCGTGAGGCTTCCGCGCTGAACCGTCAACCAACTCCGCGTCCCATTTCTCGCGCGCGGCCTTCAGCAGCTGTACCGGGGTCTGCGGGGCGTTGCCGCGGCGGGCCAGCAGGTGCCGTGCCAGCTCGCCGCGCGTGTGTTTCGCGAAGTGGCTGACCACCTTGCGCACCCCGTTGACCTCGGTGAACACGTTGACGGCCACCGTCTGAGCCGGCGGCGGTGCCCATGCCACGGCATACGTGCTGGAGCGGCAGTCCACGAGCAGATGCCCGGACACCGACTCCGCGAGGGCTTCCGAAAGCTGCGGCTTCCAGAACGAGGCGAGCCGGCCGACGTCGGGCAGTGCCGTTCCCATCGACAGCCGGTAGGCGGGCACACGGTCGGCGAAGCGGATGGCACCCCACAGGGCCGAGATCACGAGCACCGAACCATCGGCCTTCCGGCGCTGCGCCGGGGTCAGCGTTTTGTAGCCGAGCGCGTCGTACAGAACGCCCGAATAGATCTGGTGCGCAGGGGCCGCCGGTTCGGCGTGGAGCCGGGTGTTGCGTTCGACGTCGTCCTGCAGCGATGCGCCGACGCCCAACAGCGCGAGGGCATCCTCATGCGCACTCACCGTCCCCAGCGCCTCCAGGACTTTGGCCCGGTAGGTGTTGAGTTCCGGAAAGCTTAGTGACGGCCAGTCGACGGCGGACCCGCGGACTGCGGGGGTCTTGCCCTCGGAGGGGGGAAGCAGAATCAGCACCGTACGATCCTACCGGCGACGGCGGTGCCCTCTACCGGCGGTAGACTGGGCTGCGGATGGGTTGACCAGGCGGCCGCGCGTCACGGAAGTGGCTCGAGGAACGTCCGGGCTCCGCAGGGCAGGGTGGTGGGTAACGCCCACTCGGGGTAACCCGCAGGCCAGTGCCACAGAGAACAGACCGCCTGCGTCTTCCGGCAACGGAAGCTCAGCAGGTAAGGGTGAAACGGTGGTGTAAGAGACCACCAGCTTCCCGGGTGACCGGGAAGGCTAGGTAAACCCCACCCGGAGCAAGGCCAGACAGGACACGTTTGAGGGCTGCCCGCCCGAGTGTCCGGGTAGGCCGCTGGAGGGCGTCGGCAACGGCGTCCGTAGATGGATGGCCGCTACTCCCGCGCTGGTAACGGCACGGGAGCACAGAACCCGGCGTATCGGTCAACCCATCCAACACCACCCGCCGGGCACCGACGCGCCCCGTATGTGAGTGATTTCACGCCGGTTGCGGCGGTCCGCGGTGTCGCTCCAGCCTAGAATAGAGAGCGAACGTAGAAGTTCTGCCGCCGGGTCTGCGTTCGCAGCCGGTGGCTTTTCTTTACGCTTCTCCACGGCACCCGGGATGGACCGCATCCTGCCGGTGCCAGAGCCCCTGGACAACATCAGGTGGCCGCCAACCGCGTACGACGACGTATGCGGCTGAACCGAGGAAGGTAGTTCTGTGAGCCAGACGTCAGATTCTTGTCTTGATACGTGGATGGGCCGGGAGGCTCTCGCCGAGGCCATGATTCCGGTGATTGGCCGGCTGTACCGCGAGAACAACGTGGTGACCAGCATTCACGGCCGCAGCCTGATCAACAAGTCCACCATGAACATCCTCAAGGCGCACCGTTTCGCCCGCCGCATGAGCAACACCGAGCTCCTGCTCGAAGAGACCGCACCGCTGCTGAACATCCTGGCCCAGCTGGAGCTGGGTGCGGCGGCCATCGACGTCGCCCGCCTCGCGGAAAAGTTCAAGGCAGAAGGCGACGGCGCCACCCTGGAGGAGTTCCTCCGCGCCGAGCTTGCCGCGGTAGTTGGCAAGCGTGGTGGCGATGACCGCACCAGCACCGACGTTGTGCTGTACGGCTTTGGCCGGATCGGCCGCCTGCTGGCGCGCCTTCTCATCGAAAAGGCTGGCGGCGGCCACGGCCTGCGCCTGCGCGCCATCGTGGTGCGCCGCGGCTCGGACAAGGACCTCACCAAGCGCGCCAGCCTTCTGCGCCGCGACTCGGTCCACGGCTCCTTCGAGGGAACCATCCGCGTTGACGAGGACGCCAACACCATCACCGCGAACGGTGTGCAGGTCCAGGTCATCTACTCGGACAACCCCGCCACGATCGACTACACCGCGTACGGCATCCACAACGCCCTGGTGGTGGACAACACGGGCCGCTGGCGCGACGCTGAGGGCCTGTCCCAGCACCTGCAGAGCAAGGGCGTTGCCCGCGTTCTCCTGACTGCCCCGGGCAAGGGCGCGCTGAAGAACATCGTGCACGGCATTAACCACGGCACCATCGAGGACACGGACCAGATCGTGTCCGCGGCGTCCTGCACCACCAACGCCATTACCCCGGTCCTGAAGGCTATCAACGACAAGTTCGGCGTGATCCACGGCCACGTGGAGACCGTTCACTCCTTCACCAACGACCAGAACCTGATCGACAACTTCCACAAGGGCGACCGCCGCGGCCGCTCCGCCGCGCTGAACATGGTCATCACCGAAACCGGAGCGGCCACTGCCGTGGCGAAGGCACTGCCCGAACTTCAGGGCAAGCTCACCGGCAGCTCCATTCGCGTCCCCACCCCGGACGTCTCGCTGGCCATCCTGAACCTCAGCCTGGAAAACGGCACCACCAAGGATGAGGTGAATGATTATCTGCGTCAGATGTCCCTGCATTCGGACCTGCGCAAGCAGATCGACTACATCGATTCGCCCGAGGTTGTTTCCACGGACTTCGTCGGCTCGCGCCGTGCCGGCATCGTTGACGGCCTTGCCACGATCTCCAACGAGAAAAACCTGATTCTTTACGTCTGGTACGACAACGAGTTCGGCTACAGCTGCCAGGTAGTCCGGGTTATGGAAGAGATGGCCGGCGTCAACCCGCCGGCGTTCCCCGCCAAGGAAGCCGCAGCGGCCTTGGCCGCAATCGCCGTCTAGGCCGTCTAGGCCGTCTGCGGGCCGGCCACCCGACATTCCCGGCTGATTCGCTGGAATCAGCCGGGAATCGGGACCACACTGGTGGCATGGATAACGAAACTCTCCACGAGACCACTCTTGAACACGCCCTCGACGTCGCCAAGGCCAACCACAAAGAAGCCATCAGGCTCCTGGAGCAGGCCCGCGCGTCCCGGGCTTCCGGCGACGTCGGCGACGACCGTGTGCGCCAGCTCGAAGGGCTCCTCCAGCTTGCCGAAGAAGACCTGCGCCGTGTAGTCCGGGAGCAGTAGCCGGCCATAGCAGTAGGCGGATCATCCGGGCCACTCGTCCTCCCCACTGTGGATAACCGCAGGGGTGTCAGTGGGGTGGCCTAGGCTCTTCTGGTGCATTACATTTCCGGAAGAGCCGGTTGCCCATGACCGTCAGCTGGCGTGCCTACCGCCGTGCCCGCCGCCGTTCGAGGCAGGCCTGGGCTCTGCTGGCGGTGCTGGCCGTGTCTGCAGTGGGCTCTGCGGGGTGGTTTTTCACCGCGGGCCAGTTCGCTGCGGCAGAACCGGCAATCGCCGGCCCCCGCGAGGCGCCTGTTTTCGACGGGACCTGGATGAAGCCCGTGATCCCGGTGCACGCTGTACCGCAGGGGAGTGCCCTGACCGCCCTCGAGCGGCTTTCCGTCAAGGGACGGGCTCCCAAAGACAATTACCAGCGGGAGGCCTTCGGGCAGGCCTGGCTGGACGTGGACCGGAACGGCTGCGACACCCGCAACGACATCCTCCGCAGGGACCTCACCGCTGTGGGCTTCACGGAGGGGTCCAAATGCAAGGTAGTGTCAGGGTCCATCCATGAGCCGTACACGGGCAAAGCCATGGAGTTCCGGCGCGGCCCGGAAAGCAGCAAGGAAATCCAGATCGATCACGTCGTGGCGCTCAGTGACGCGTGGCAGAAAGGCGCACAGGGGCTGACCCCGCAGCAGCGCCAGAGCCTGGCCAACGATCCGATAAACCTCATCGCCGCGGACGGTCCTGCAAATCAGCAGAAGAGCGCAAGCGACGCCGCCACCTGGCTGCCGAGGAACAAGAACATCCGCTGCCATTACGTGGCCCGCCAGGTCTCGGTGAAGGCGTCCTATGGACTGTGGGTCACGCAGCCGGAGAAGGATGCGATGAAGCGCGTCCTGGACTCCTGCCCGGACCAGCCAACCATTACCGCGAGGTAATGTGTGGGCTCAGTGGCCGAACGGGTCCGGATCCACGCCGGGCATCCAGGTCAGGCCGGGCACACCCCAGCCGCTCTTCTTGGCCAGTTTCATGGCCTTCCGTGCATAGCGGTCAATCAGCCGGTTGACGTAGAGTTTTCCGTCGAGGTGGTCGTATTCATGCTGGATGACCCGTGCGAACCATCCGGTCGCTTCGAACTCCACCGGCTGCCCATGGCCGTCAAATCCTTCCACCCGCGCCCACTCCGCACGCTTGAGCGGGTATGCGCCGCCGGGGAAGGAGAGGCAGCCCTCTTCCTCTTCCTCGGGGTCCGGCAGCGCGCCAGAGATCTTGGACAGGGTCAGTACCGGGTTTACCAGGACCCCGGTGGGCGGAGCGCCGTCGTCATTGGCGTACTTGTACACAAAGATTCTTTTGCCCACACCGACCTGCGGCGCCGCCAGGCCCACGCCGTTGGCCGCCTCGTTGGTTTCAAACATGTCCGCGATCAGGGTGCGCAGTTCGTCGTCGAAAACCTCCACCTCGGCGGCGCGGCGGTGCAGCACCGGTTCACCCCAGACGGTGATTGGCAGAACTGTCATGTCAGGCGGCCCTTCGTGCGTGCGGCGTGGCGCCGGCGGTTATGCAAAAAAATGGAGGCCGTACCGGATATCCGGTACGGCCTCCAAATGGACGGCCTTTACTGCCGCCCTATGAGGGTGAGCTACGGGGGTTGAACCCGCGACCTCCTGGACCACAACCAGGCGCTCTGCCAACTGAGCTAAGCCCACCATGTGCCCCACAGATTTCCCGGTGGTCCGGTGCTCTGGAAAGGCAACTCAAATAGCTTACCTGCTGTTTGACGGTGCTTGCGCCACTTTTGGGGTTTTTGCGAAAATTTCCGCCAAACGTGGCGCAGATTACTCTTTCGGAATACCTGCTGTGCCCGGCGAGGCAGTGATGCGCTGGGCGACTTCGCGGGCCGTGGCGCTGTCAGGCCCGGGAGCGGGAACGAAAACCGCCTCGCGGTAGTAGCGGAGCTCGTCGATGGAATCCTGGATGTCACCCAGGGCGCGGTGGCCGCCCTTCTTGGCGGGGGACTGGAAGTAGGCACGGGCGAACCAGCGGCGGGAGAGTTCCTTAATGGTGCTCACGTCGATCACGCGGTAATGCAGGTGCTCCACAACGGCCGGCATGTCGCGGGAGAGGAAGACGCGGTCTGTTCCAACGGAGTTGCCGCCCAGCGGTGCCTTGCGCGGGTCCGGCACCCACTTTTCGATGTATTCCATCACGGCGGCTTCGGCCTCGGCCATGGTCTTGCCGTGCGGCAGTTCCTTGAGCAGCCCGGACCGGGTGTGCATGTCCCTCACGAAGTCGTTCATCTGGGCGAGGGCAGCATCCTCAGGCTTGATCACCACGTCCACACCGTCGCCGAGAATGTTGAGCTCTGAGTCCGTCACCAGCGCCGCCACCTCGATCAGGGCGTCGTTCTTGATGTCCAGGCCGGTCATTTCGCAGTCGATCCAGACGATGCGTTCGTTAGATATAGGCACCGGACCAGCCTACCGTTTAGCTCCGGCGCAACCGTCCGATGCTAGGATTTCGGGTACATGGGGCGAGGATTTTGCCGCTGTGCAGTGTCTGCGCGGCCCGGGCGGCCACAGCCGCCCGCGGGACTTAAGCGCCGAGTGTAAAGAGATTGGACGATCCTGAGATGACGGCGCCTGTGCCTGCAACGGGGGAGATGGCCGCCAGCGTGATCCCGGAGTCCGCTGCGGCAGAAGTGGATAACGCCAGGTCCCCCATCCTTGCCGGTCTTGTCGGCTCGGTCCTTATGGTGTTCGGATCCCTCGGCGTCGGCTGGCTGGCCCCCGTATCCGAACTCCGCCGCGTTCCGATCTTTATCTGGATGCGGACGGAGGCCATCGGCGTTGCCCTGGCCATCGTGCTGGTTGCGGTAGGCGGCATGCTCCTGGTCCGCTCCTGGCTGAGGCTCGGCCAGCGGGTCCGCGTATGGGGGCCGGCGGCGCGAAAGGCAACTCTGCAGGCCATCGCAGCATGGGGCCTGCCGTTGATGTTCACCGTCCCGCTCTTCAGCCGCGACGTGTATGCCTACATTGGTCAGGGCAGGCTGATGGTGGAGGGGTTCAACCCCTACGAGAACGGCATCTCGGCGCTGTCCAACTATTTCCAGCTAGGCGCCGACAAACAGTGGACTGAAGCTCCCGTGCCGTACGGCCAGCTGTTTCTGTGGATCGAGCAGTTTGTGGTCTGGTCCACCAACGTCCAGCCCGAGGCCAGCGTGATGCTTTTCAGGCTCGTGGCGCTGTTTGGTGTGGTCCTCTGTGTCATCTACGTGCCCAAGCTGGCCGAGCTTCACGGCGTCAATCCGCACCGCGCTTTGTGGCTCACCGCGGCCAACCCCCTGTTCCTCACCAACTTCATCGCCAGCGTCCACAACGATGCCCTCATGATCGGGTTGGCCCTTGCCGGGCTGTACTACGCGGCCACCAGGCGCGTGGTGCTGGGCATAGTCCTCGTCACCCTTTCCATCGCCGTCAAGCCCATCACCATCGTTTTCCTGCCGTTCATCGGCCTGATCTGGGCAGGCAAGAACGCCGGCTGGCCGCGGAAATTCTTGTTCTGGGGACTGACCGGAGGGCTGAGCCTGGCCATTCTGTACGGCCTGAGCCTCGTCAACGGGTTCGGGTTCGGCTGGATCAATGGGCTGTCCGCCCCTGGCAGCCTCTTCATTTGGTACGCGCCGGTGGGCTTGGTGGGGCTGGTGGTCGCTTCCGTTTCGAACGCCTTCGGCCTTGACGGGTGGACGCTCGCCGACTGGGTGTTCGACGCCGGCAAACTACTTGCCGTAGGCATCGTCGCCTTCCAGATCTTCAGGGGTGAGCATGAGCGGCTGATCCGCCGCCTCACCCTGGGCTTTGCGGCCATCGTGGTGCTGGCGCCGATGATCCAGGCCTGGTACGTGGTGTGGCTCATCCCGCTGTTCGCGGTGACAGGCATCCGCAATGACTGGCAGGTCAAGGCCCTGTATTTCATCGTGTCGTTCTTCATGATCTACGCCATTTCTGACCAGCTGGACGTATTTCCCTACCTCCAGACCGAGGACCTGGGACTTGCCCTGGTCCTGGCCCGCGTCGCGGCGGCGATTACCGGCCTGCTTTTTGCCATGTACCTGATCTTCATGGATCCAGACACCAAAAGGCTCTTCCGGAAGTCGGCCGAACCGGTGACTGAACGGCCCGTTATCTAGTCTCCGCAGGCGCGGTTATCCGGCGCCGGTGATTCCCGCCGTCGTGCCCTGTTCCAGGTGCCGCAAGGCTTCCTTCCGGGACAGCGGACTCAACCGCGTGCCCTTTTCCACCACGAAACCGTGTACCCACTCCGGGTCCGTTTTGGCGTATTCACGAAGCGCCCAGCCAATGGCCTTCCGGATGAAAAACTCCGGGTCCGCCAGGTTCTGCTCAATGACAGCCCGCAGCAGGTCCTGATCCGTGCTGGCCTTGGCCTTCAACTGCGAGGTGATGGCCGACCGCCTGATCCAGAAGTCCTGGTCTGTACTCCATGCCAGCAGGACTTCGGTCATCATGGGCCGGTGGGCCTGAAGAAGCCCGCCGATACGATGCGACACCCCATCCACGAAATCCCACCACGCGCCGGTGCGGATGATCTCCTCATAGACAGGGAGCATCAGTTGGTCGCGGGCCACCAACCGGAGGCTTGTCAGGTCAATGGCCGCATAGCGTTCCTCGCGTACTGTGGAGCCGCGCCAGAGTTCCAGCACCGTTGCCCGCAACTGGCCCGCCGACGTCACGGGATGGACGGAAGCAGCGGCCAGCGCCAGCCGCCTGACTTCCGGGACTCTGACGCCCAGTGACGGCAGAGTGGACTTCATGTACGCCTGGGCGCCAGTGGCCCGCACCGGGTCCGTCCGCTCCAGCAGCGCCGCGCGCACGGCATCCAGCAACTCGCGGTTCGGAGTCTCCGTGGCCGGAGCTTCCGTGACCGTTGCCTCCGTGTCCAGCGATTCGTCATTCGGCGACATTCGGTGCATGGTGCAACTGTAGCGAGGTGCCGGCGGCGTGGATGTCGGCGGGTCCATCCTCAGCGGGACGGCTCTAGAGTGGGACCAGACAAACTGCACGTTCCCGTGAACCGTGCCACCCGACGTCGGAGGTTCCCTGTATGTCCATGATCAAGACTCCCGAGCAGATTGCCCTCATGCGCGAAGCCGGGCGGGTGGTGGCCAATACGCTGGCGGCGGTGCGTGAGGCGGCCGGAGTGGGTGTCACCCTGCGTGACCTCGATGCGCTGGCCGCCGAGACGATTGCCGCGGCGGGAGCCACACCGGCCTTCCTGGACTACCACCCGCGCTGGGCCGCAGTTCCGTTTCCCGGCGTGATCTGCACAAGTGTGAACGACGCCGTGGTCCACGGAATCCCCGACGGTTACAAACTCCAGGACGGTGACCTGCTCAGCGTGGATTGCGGGGCATTCCTGGAGGGCTGGTGCGGCGATGCGGCCGTCAGTTTCATTGTGGGAACAGCCGATCCTGTGGACCAGGCCCTCATTGATGCCACGGATGCCGCCTTGGCCCGTGGGATCGAGGCAGCCCGGATCGGCAACAAGATGGGCGATCTTGCCTACGCGATCGGCGGCGCCGCGCGGCGGGCGGGCTATGGTCTGCTGGCTGACCACGGCGGCCACGGGATCGGCCGCACCATGCACGCCGAACCGCCGGTGCCCAACGACGGCAGGCCGGGACGGGGGATCAAGCTCACCGAGGGGCTGGTCATTGCCATCGAGCCCATGCTGATCCTGGGCCGTAAGGACGACTACTACCAGGACGACGACGGATGGACGCTGCGTTCCGCCAACGGCCGCCGGGCTGCCCACAGCGAACACACAGTGGCCATCACTGCCGATGGCCCCCTGATCCTTACGCTCCCTTAGGTCCGGTGAGGCTCAGGCGCACCACGGCCCGCCCGGGGACGGCGCTGCTGACCACGGTGAACCCGGCGCGCAGGAAGAGGTTCAGCGTGCCGTGGTAAAGGTCAGCGGGTCCCGCTTTGGGCCGCTGCTCGCGGTCCACCGGGTAGCCTTCCACAACGTCGGCACCATTGAGCCGGGCATGCTCGACGGCGGCGCGCAGCAGCGCGGCTGCCACACCACTACGGCGGTGGCCGGCGGCGACCACAAAGCAGGTCACTGACCACACCCCGCCGGACGCATCCGGTGATGCTGTTTCGGAATCGGGCGGCCCTGGTTCCTCCGCTTGCCGAAGCATGCGGGAGCGAAGCACTCGGGGATAACAGGTCCGTGGCTCCACGGCACACCAGCCCACGGGCTGACCGTCGACGAAAGCGAGGACGCCGGGGGCGGGGGAGCCGCCGTCGAACTTTTCCTTCAACTGTGCCTTGCGGGCGGCCGGCCCCAGCGCGGAGTACTCCGGACCGGTGAGGGCAAAGAACCGGCACCAGCAGCGGGACGGTTCGCCGGGGCGGCTGAACAAGCGCTCGACGCCGTTCCACTGCGCCGCGGCCGTCGTCAGGCCGGGGACGGGCCCGTCAGTCATGCTGGTCAGGCCACCGACTCGGCGCTGCTCGGGTGTGCCGCTTCGGTGCTGCGCCGGAGTATGATCTGGCCGGTTATCGGGGGCGATCCGGCATCGTCGGCGGACGGGCCGGCTGCGCTGCTGGCGGCCTGCCGTCCGATCTCCTCCAGGGGAAGGTGCACCGTGGAGAGGGCCGGCCGGAAATCGCGCAGAGTCTCAATATCGTCGAAACCGGCAACGGCGGCGTCGCGCGGGATCCGCAGTCCCTGGGAGCGCAGCGCGGCGGCGGCCCCGATGGCCATAACATCGTTGACGGCAAAGATGCAAAGCCGTTTTGTCGCGGTCCCGGGTTGGGACGCTGTGATCCGTGCAGCCAGGGCGAGGCCGGCCTCGAAGCCGCCCGCACGGGTGAAGTCCGTGCGGATGACGTCCGCGGCAGGCAGGCCGGCGCTGGCGAGGCCGCGCTGGAACCCACGGATCCGGTCGTCGGAGGTGAACAGCCCTTCCGGGCCGCCGACGATCACGAAGTCTTCTTCCCGCGACGCGGCCAGCTCAGTTGCGAGCTGCGCGGCCAGCTCCTCATTGGGCACACTCACCACGTGGTAGCCGTCCGCTGTCGCGGCCCCCACAATCCCGTGGCCGATCACGCCCACGTGGCCGCCGTTGCGGCAGTATCGGTCCAGTTCCGCAGCGAGTTCGGTGTTGCCTTCCAGGTCCTCGGTGCGGGAGGTCCGTGATCCTGCGATCACGATGGAATCGGCGCGGCGTGCGGCGAAGGCAGCCACGGCTTCCTTCTCACTGTCCGGACCGCCCTCGGTGGTGGCCAGCAGCACCATCTTGTGCTGTTCCCTCGCGGCATCCTGGACGCCGCGGGCAATGGCTGCGAAGTACGGATCGGCAATGTCATGCACGATCAGCCCGATCAGCCCCGAGCTGGACTTGGCCAGCCCCTGCGCCTGGGCGTTCGGAATGTAGCCGAGGGATTCGGCGGCCTGGCGCACCCGGTCCGCAATATCCTTGCCGGGTATCCGGGCGGAGCCGTTCAGCACGCGGGAGGCGGTGGCCGGCGACACGCCCGCCAGCCGGGCCACCTCGGTGAGGGTACTTGCAGCCACAACTTCTCCCGTTCGTACAGACTTTCAGCGCCGTTAGCGCCGCTTTCAGTATGGCAGTTTGAGGATACTTTGGGAAAGCGCTTGCCAACCCGAAGGGGCGCGGTGCATGATGGATGCAGTGGGAATGCGCTTTCCCAATTCAGTTTGAGTAACCTGCTCACTCACCGTGGAGGACACATGGGCTTCGAAACAAAGACGATCCGTATCGCCATGAATGGCATCACCGGCCGGATGGGTTACCGCCAGCACCTGCTGCGTTCCATCCTTCCCATCCGCGACGCCGGGGGCTTCACGCTGGAGGACGGCACCAGGGTCCAGGTGGAGCCGATCCTGGTGGGCCGCAATGAAGCCAAGATCCGTGAGCTCGCCGAGCTCCACAAGGTGGCCGAATGGACCACGGACCTGGATTCCGTGATCAACGATCCTTCGGTGGACATCATCTTTGACGCGTCCATGACCAGCCTCCGTGCCGCCACCCTGAAGAAGGCCATGCTGGCCGGCAAGCACATCTTCACGGAGAAGCCCACAGCCGAATCGCTCGAAGAAGCCATCGAGCTGGCCCGGATCGGCAAGGAAGCCGGCGTTACCGCAGGCGTTGTTCACGACAAGCTGTACCTGCCGGGTCTGGTCAAGCTGCGCCGCCTGGTTGACGAAGGTTTCTTCGGCCGCATCCTCTCCATCCGCGGCGAATTCGGTTACTGGGTCTTCGAAGGCGACGTGCAGGCAGCGCAGCGCCCGTCCTGGAACTACCGCAAGGAAGACGGCGGCGGAATGACCACGGACATGTTCTGCCACTGGAACTATGTCCTCGAAGGCATCATCGGCAAGGTCAAGAGCGTCAATGCCAAGACCGCCACCCACATCCCGGCTCGCTGGGACGAGGCAGGCAAGGAGTACAAGGCCACGGCGGACGACGCCTCCTACGGCATCTTCGAACTCGAAACGCCGGCGGGCGAGCCGGTCATCGGCCAGATCAACTCCTCCTGGGCTGTCCGCGTCTACCGCGACGAGCTTGTGGAATTCCAGATCGACGGCACGCACGGTTCGGCCGTTGCCGGACTCAACAAGTGCGTAGCCCAGCAGCGTGCGCACACCCCCAAGCCCGTCTGGAACCCGGACCTGCCCGTCACGGAATCCTTCCGCAGCCAGTGGCAGGAAGTCCCTGCCAACGCCGAGCTGGATAACGGCTTCAAGCTGCAGTGGGAAGAGTTCCTGCGCGATGTCGTAGCCGGCCGCGAGCACCGCTTCGGCCTGCTGTCCGCTGCCCGCGGCGTCCAGCTCGCCGAGCTTGGCCTGCAGTCCAACGACGAACGCCGCACCATCGACATCCCGGAGATCACGCTCTGATGACTTCCCTGATTCTTCCCACCCACGACGGCGGCACCCGCGAGTACCGCCTCCAGGGCGGCGTGTCGTGGGCCCGCCCCACCGCCCCACTCACGTCGCGGCGTGCCTACGCCGCCGCGCACGTCATTCCCGAGGTCCTGGCGGACAACACGCCAGGTGCCCCGGCCAGCCTCGACTGGGACGCCACCCTGGCGTACCGGCACGAACTCTGGTCCTACGGCCTCGGTGTCGCCGACGCCATGGACACCGCCCAGCGCGGCATGGGCCTGGACTGGGCCGCAACCCAGCAGCTCATCAAACGCACCGGTGTTGAGGCCGCTTCGGTGGTCGCTGCCGGTGGCCCCGCTACCGCCGGGAAGACCGTGCGCGACCTCGTCTCGTGTGGCGCCGGCACCGACCAGCTGGACCTCGCCACACTGCCCACCGGCAGCCCAGGACTCGCCGCTGTCCTGGACGCCTACCGCGAGCAGATCGCCGTCGTCAGTGAAGCCGGACCCAAGATCATCCTGATGGCTTCCCGGGCGCTGGCCCGTGTGGCCAACAGTCCGGACGACTACCTGCACGTCTACTCCACGTTGCTGCAGGAAGTTGACCAGCCCGTCATCCTGCACTGGCTCGGGACCATGTTCGATCCCGCGCTGGCCGGGTACTGGGGTTCGGACGACGTCGCTGCCGCGACCGAGACCTTTCTGTCCCTTGTCCGCGAGCACGCGGACAAGGTGGACGGCGTGAAAGTCTCCCTGCTGGACGCTTCCCACGAGGTTGCCCTGCGCGCTGCCCTGCCCGAAGGGGTCCGCCTCTACACCGGCGACGACTTCAACTACCCGGAACTGATCGACGGCGACGGCAGCCACCATTCGGACGCGCTGCTGGGCATCTTCGCTGCGATCTACCCTGCCGCATCGGTTGCGCTGCAGAAGTACGACGCCGGCAAGGCTGAGGAAGCGCACGCCATCCTGGACTCCACCCGCGAGCTCGGCAAGCACATCTTCAGTGCCCCCACGTTCTACTACAAGACCGGGATCGCCTTTATGTCCTGGCTCAACGGCAAACAGCCCGGCTTCCAGATGGTGGGCGGCCTGCACTCCGGCCGCTCCGTGGTGCACCTGGCCAAAACGTTCGAGCTGGCTGACCAGGCAGGGCTGCTGAAAGACCCGGCCCTCGCCGCCTTCCGGATGTCCGACTACCTGCGTATCAACGGAGTGGGAATATGACATCTAATTCAGAACGGTCCCCTTTTTCACGGCTTTCCCTGAACAGCGCCACTACCAAGAAGCTGACGCTTGCCGAAGTGGTTGATGGCTGTGTCCGCGCCGGAATCCCCGCGATCGCCCCGTGGCGCGACCGGGTTGAAGAAGCGGGGCTGGACAAGGCCGCGAAGCTGATCAAGGACGCCGGCCTCCGGGTCTCCTCCCTGTGCCGCGGCGGCTTCCTGACAGCGCCCGACGCCGATGGCCAGGACGCCGCCCTGGCGGACAACCGCGCGGCCGTCCTCGAAGCCGCTGCGCTGGACACCCGGGAACTCTTCCTGGTGGTCGGCGGGCTGGCTCCGGGGGAGAAGGATGTGGTGGCCGCGCGCCAGCGCGTTGCCGACCGCCTTGCCGATCTTGTCCCGTTCGCCTCGGAGCAGGGCATCCGGCTGGTGCTGGAACCGCTGCACCCGATGTACGCAGCGGACCGCGCCGTCATTTCGACCCTGGGCCAGGCCCTGGATCTTGCAACCCCGTTTGATGCGCAGGCCGTGGGCATCGCCGTCGACACGTTTCACGTCTGGTGGGACCCGGAGCTGAAGGCGCAGATCGAACGCGCCGGCAGGGAAGGGCGCATCGCCTCCTACCAGGTGTGTGACTTCAACATGCCCATAGCGGCCGATCCGCTGCTGTCCCGGGGCTTTATGGGCGACGGCGTCATAGACTTCGCCACGATCAGCACCTGGGTCAGGGACGCCGGGTACACCGGGGACATCGAAGTTGAAATCTTCAACCAGGAGATCTGGGACGCCGACGGAGACGCTGTCATGGAAACCGTCAAGGCCCGCTACGCGGAACTCGTCCTGCCTTACGCCTGAGAAACGGCAATTTCACACCAGCCACACAACGAAGAACACCCCCGGTCTGAAGACCGGGGGTGTTCTTCGCTGACCGGCGCATCCGTAACGGAGGTGCTGGCTCAACAACTTGTGCCCCAGGAGGGAATCGAACCCCCGACCGGCGGATTAGAAGGCCGCTGCTCTATCCCCTGAGCTACTGGGGCACGTGGCGCCACGACCATGGATCCGGCGCATCAAAAGTCTACATTGCCCCGACGTGCAGCAGCGTCAGCGTCGCCCGCTGCCGGTTACTTGTCCTCAACAAGGCAGTTTCGGGAAGGGTTGTGCACATACGCGAACTTGTCTCTCGCGACCCGGTGCTGTCCGCGCGAAGCTGGTTCTGCCGCTAAGGCGCTACCTTTCGAGACAGGACAAGATGATGACTGACTACCAAACATTCCGGGGCTTCGTTGCCACGGATATCAAGACCTCCACAACTCCGGGCGGCGTTGGCACCGCCTCGTTCCGCCTCGGTTCAACGGCGCGGCGTTTTGACCGTGCCACCAGTACCTGGGTGGACAGCCACACCAACTGGTTCAACGTCCAGGGCTACCGTCAGCTTGCCGGGAACATGGCCTGCAGTATCAAAAAGGGCCAGTGCGTCATCGTCGTTGGCCGGCTCAAGCTGCGCAGCTGGGAGAAAGACGGCCGGGTCTACCATTCGGCCGAAATCGATGCGGATTCCGTGGGTCACGACCTCAAGCGTGGTTCGGCCAACTACATCCGAACCAGCGATACCGGACTGCACCTCGTCTCAGACAACGGCGCGGCAGGGCAGGAGGCGTCAGCGGAAGGCGGCGGCGTCGGCCCCGCTGATCCTGACGACGACGGCGGAGACCCGGAAGAAGGAGAGCACACGGACGATGACGCTGCAGCGTTGGGAGTCTTCCACGAGGATGCAGACGGCAACCGCATTCCGGTGGACGCTGAAACAGGCGAGCTCGCCGGAGCCACCGTCTGAAAGTGCTGGCGCTGGATACCGCGCGGGACGCGGGCGGGCCCGGGGCCGGCAGTCCGCCCGCGCCGGCACCGTTCCGTCCCAGGCTTGGCCGCGTGGCAGAATGGCGGCATGAATCGCGCGACGGACACCCGGCAGGCAACCCCCATCACCAGCCGGGCCACCCGTTCCCGTCGGTTTGGGCCAGCTGCGGGTCGGGCGCCCGCGGCGCTCGCCGGAAGCCTCCTGATGGTTCTTGCGCTTGCGGCCTGCACCGGCGGCTCCGCAACGGCGACCGGCACTGGCGCTGCCACGCCCGGCGAAGTGGCAACCCCCTCGGGGCTGGCAACCACGGGCTCCACCCAGCCCGCCGCCACGTCCCCGGCGGAGGATCCGGCCATCGTGGCGATGAAACAGACTGTGACGGATGCGCTGGGGAAGCTGGCGGCGGGGACACCAAAGCCGGCCACAGCCCAGGTGACAGATGCCCTGACCGGCGCCGGGATTTCCCCGCCGGCGCTCGAAGTGTCGGCGAGCCGGACGCCTACCGGGCTGGAAGCTGATGCCATTGAGGCCGCTGTGTTGCAGGGCACCGACTGCGTGGTGGGACAGGTCCGCGACGGCAAGGTCACCGTTATCGTTCTGCCGGTCCTGGCCAGCGGCAAGTGTTTCGTGGGAGCGGCTGCCTGACGCCTCGAATGTGAGTTAAGCCCGCCAACCCACTAGATTTGGAACCATGGCGGAATTTATCTACACAATGACCAATGCCCGCAAGGCAGTTGGCGAAAAACTCATTCTTGACAACGTAAGCATGTCGTTCTTCCCGGGCGCCAAAATCGGTGTTGTTGGCCCGAACGGTGCCGGTAAGTCCACCATCCTGAAGATCATGGCCGGACTGGACATCCCCTCCAACGGTGAGGCCCGGCTCAGCCCCGGCTACACCGTGGGGATCCTGTTGCAGGAACCGCCACTGAACGAGGAAAAGACTGTCCTGGGCAACGTCCAGGAAGGCGTTGGCGAGATCTACGGCAAGATCCAGCGCTTCAACGAGATCTCCGAGGAAATGGCCAGCCCCGACGCTGACTTCGACGTCCTGCTCGAAGAAATGGGTCAGCTGCAGGAAGCCATTGACGCTGCTGAGGCCTGGGATCTCGACTCCCAGCTCGAGCAAGCCATGGACGCCCTCCGCTGCCCGCCCGCGGACGCCGACGTGACGCTGCTCTCCGGCGGTGAGCGCCGCCGCGTGGCCCTCTGCAAGCTCCTGCTCCAGAAGCCCGACCTCCTGCTCCTGGACGAGCCCACCAACCACCTCGACGCCGAGAGCGTACTGTGGCTGGAACAGCACCTCTCCAGCTACGCCGGCGCAGTCCTGGCCGTCACCCACGACCGGTACTTCCTCGACCACGTCGCGGAATGGATCGCCGAGGTTGACCGCGGCCACCTGTACCCCTACGAAGGCAACTACTCCACGTACCTGGAGAAGAAGCGGGCCCGCCTGGAAGTCCAGGGCAAAAAGGACGCCAAGCAGGCCAAGCGCCTCACCGAGGAACTCGAGTGGGTACGCTCCAACGCCAAGGGCCGCCAGACCAAGTCCAAGGCCCGTCTGGCCCGCTACGAGGAGATGGCTGCCGAGGCTGACCGCACGCGCAAGCTTGACTTCGAAGAGATCCAGATCCCGCCGGGCCCGCGCCTGGGCGGGCTGGTCCTGGAAGCCAGGAACCTGCAGAAGGGCTTCGACGACCGCACCCTGATCGACGGCCTGTCCTTCACGCTTCCCCGCAACGGCATCGTCGGCGTCATCGGCCCCAACGGCGTGGGCAAGTCCACGCTGTTCAAAACCATCATTGGCCTGGAGCCGCTCGACGGCGGCGAGCTGAAGATCGGCGATTCGGTCAAGATCTCCTACGCGGACCAGAGCCGCGGCGGCATCGACCCGAACAAGACCCTGTGGGAAGTTGTTTCGGACGGCCTCGATTACATCCAGGTGGGCCAGGTCGAAATGCCGTCCCGCGCCTACGTTGCCGCTTTCGGCTTCAAGGGTCCGGACCAGCAGAAGAAGGCCGGGGTGCTCTCCGGCGGTGAGCGCAACCGCCTCAACCTTGCACTGACGCTCAAACAGGGCGGTAACCTGCTGCTCCTTGACGAACCCACTAACGACCTCGACGTCGAAACCCTCAGCAGCCTTGAAAACGCGCTGCTGGAGTTCCCCGGCTGCGCCGTGGTGGTATCGCACGACCGCTGGTTCCTGGACCGGGTGGCCACACACATCCTGGCCTACGAAGGCGACGAGGAAAACCCCGCCAAGTGGTACTGGTTCGAGGGCAACTTCGAATCCTACGAGGAGAACAAGGTGGAACGGCTCGGACCCGATGCGGCCAAGCCGCACCGCGTGACGCACCGCCGCCTCACCCGCGACTGATCGCAAAGAAGGCCGGCACCCCGTCAGGGGTGCCGGCCTTTCTGCTGCCAGCCGGCTCAGTCAGCCGGCTCAGTCAGCCGGCTCGGTCAGCCCGCTCAGCCTCAGTTCCGCACGGCCTTGCGGATCTGGTGCTCCAGGACTTTGGACTGGAACGCGCCAACTACTTTGTTTTTCAGGTCGGTGGGAACCCGGACCATGCCCTCCTGCGCCACCGAGGCAACGTGCTGCCCGGCCCGGTTGAAAATTTTGCCCGTTGCGAGGCCGCGGGCTCCCTGGGCGCTGGGGGATTCCTGGACGTAGAGCAGCCATTCGTCCACCCGGGCGGGACGGTGCCACCACATGGCGTGGTCGAGGCTGGCGACACTCATGCCGGGCGTGATCCAGCTCAGCCCGTGGCGGCGCAGGATGGATTCCAGCAGCGTGTAGTCGCTTGCATAGGCCAGGGCGGCCCGGTGCAGGTTTGAATCTTCGGGCATGGGCCCGAACGTCTTCATCCAGACGGCGTTCCGGGCCTCCTTCTTGCCTTTGGCCGAAACGTAGAGCGGCGGGTCGACGTGCCTGATGTCAAAGGGCCGCTCGTAAGCCCAGTGCTGGGCGATGGGGTGGTCGAACTTGCCCAGCAGGTCGGCCGTGCTGGGCAGCGACTCAGGATCGGGAATGCCGGCGGGCATCTTGGATTCGTGGTTGAGGCCTTCGTCCAGGTCCTGGAAAGACGCGATCATCGAAAGGATGGGCACCCCTTCCTGGTAGGCATGGACACGCCGCGCCGAAAAGGACCGGCCGTCACGCAGGCGCTGGACACCGAACGTGATGGGCTTGTTGGCGTCGCCGGGCCGGAGGAAATAGCCATGCATGGAATGGACAAACCGTTCCGGGTCCACCGTCCTCATGGAAGCGACCAACGACTGGGCCAGCACCTGGCCGCCGAACACACGCTGCCGGGGCTGCTGCTGCGATGGGCCAAGGAAGATGTCCTCATCCGTCCGGGCGCCCTCAAGCTCACCAAGGTCAAGGAGCTGGATGAGCGTTTCGGTGGGGTCGCCGCTGGGTGGCGCCAGCAGTCCGGTTTCGGCTTCAGTCATGGATCGACTCTAGACGCCGCCCCGCCGCTGCTCAACCAAGCTTCAGCCGGTAGTGTTCTTAATGTGTCTGACCTACTTACGAAGTCCTTCCGGTTCGCCGACCCGCGTGATCTCGCGGATCTGCGAACATTCACCACCCGTGCCAAGACGGTCGACGACGGCGCCATCCGGCTTCAGGCCGCAGGTTCCGTCCTCGCGGCCTACGTGTGCATTCTGCGGCCTCGCCTGCTGGGCGAATCCACCCCCACCATCCTGGGCCTGCGCACCATGGCGCTGGCGGAACCTTCCGCGATTGACGTGACCGTACCGCTCTCAGCCGTCCTTGACCGGCTTGCCAGGGCAGGGGAGGACGACGTCGAGCTGCCGGTTCCGCCATCCACAGTCACCGAATCGTGGACAGGCGTCGGCGCACCGCGCACCGGCTGGGAACTGGTGGGTGCGTTGTCGGATGCCGAACTCCGGCGCGCGGCCGAAGCCGGCATCACCGAAGTGGCGGGCATCATGCCCGCCCAGCCGGGGGCGCTGATCGTCAACAACGCCCGCGCCGCTGTGTGGGGCCGTGCCCTTGATGACTCCGGCCTTCCGGCAGGAGCCGCCTTCGCGGCCCTCACCCTGGGATTCCTCGCAGACGCGGACCAGAAGCTGTACCGGGCGGGCCGTTGGTTCCGCCTCAGTGGTCCACGCGGCCACGTCCTGGCACGGACCGGCAGCGGCCTCTAGTACCCGGCCAGCCGCCGTCGTACGCGCCCATGCGCTAAGCCCGAAGGCCGCGTCAGGCCTCCGACGGGCTGTTCACCATGGACAGCGCGGCACGGTCCATGTAGTCCCACAGCGTTCCCTCGTACAAGGGAGGCAGTTCCAGGGCGTCGACGGCCGTCCGCATGTGGAACAGCCAGCGGTCCTTTGCTTCCGGCGTGACCCGGAACGGTATGTGGCGCATCCGCAGGCGAGGGTGGCCGCGTTCCTCGCCGTACGTGGTGGGGCCGCCCCAGTACTGCTCCAGGAACATCAGGAACCGCCGTTTGGCCGGTTCGAGGTCCTCCTCCGGGTACATCGGGCGCAACAGCGGATCCGTTGCGACGCCGTCGTAAAAGACATCGATCAGCTTGACGAACGTCTCGTGTCCGCCCACGGCATCGTAGAAGTTCTCCGTGTAGCCGGGCTGGCTGAAGGGATCGTTCTGCATGAGCTGGCGTGGCTGCTGCGGCTCGGCGGGTGTGGTCATGTCTCTATTCTCCGGCCTTTTGCTCTGTCTTTTTCGCCTCGGTGGCGGGCGCACTCAGGGCAGTGTCCGGCTCGGCCGCAGGGGAGTCCGGCACCGGAACGTAGTTGCCCTGCGAACGGTTGCCGACGCGAAGGATCTCGCCATTGCGGAGGTACCAGATGGCGCCGTCCTCCGAGCGGACCCGGGTGATGCGCAGCCCCATGGACTCCACCACACCCACTACTTCGCTGGTTTCGATGACGTCGCCGATCCCGTACTGGTCCTCGATGGTGATGAAGATGCCGGCGAGGAAGTCGCGGATCAGCTGCTGGGCGCCAAAACCGATGGCGATACCCAGGATTCCCACGCTGGTCAGCAGCGGGGCGATGTTGATGTCCAGGTTCTGCAGCACATACATGATGGTGATCACGGCCACCAGTACGCCCACGATGCTGTTGAGCAGGGAACCGATGGTTTCCGCCCGCTGCACGCGGCGTTCATGGTCCAGTGCCCGCAGCGCCGGGGCGACCCACTTGAAATGTGGTTTCTTGAAGAAGTTGGTACCCGCAGCCACGCGTTTGGTGATCCGCGAAATCACGAACGTCGCCACCAACCAAACGGCGATTCCGACGCCAAGGCTGATCGCGATGCCTGTGATGCTGACGCCGTTGGGCTGCGAGGTGAGGGGCGGGGGTGTAAGCGACATCGTGCTGAACATAGAGGCAAAACTCCTTGGGGGGTCACCGGCGGCGGCCGGGGGATGACGTCGGCCCATGCACAGGTTCGCCCGCGGCATAAGGCTCTATTCTCTTTCAACCCTAGCGCCGTAGCGTGGCCCCATGCGCATCCTCATTCTGGGCGGAACCGCCTTTCTCTCGTCTGAAATCGCCCGGCAGGCCGTTTCCGCAGGTCACACAGTCACGTGCCTTGCCCGCGGATCCGCGACGGAACCGCCAGCCGGTGTCCGGTGGGTAAAAGCGGACCGTTCACTCGGCGCGAACAGCTACGCACAGGTGGCAGGGGAGTGGGATGCGGTCATTGATGTGGCCCGCGATCCTGTCCTGGCCAAGGGGGCGCTGGCCGCCCTGGCCCACCGGGCTGCCCACTGGACGTTTGTGTCCAGCTGCTCCGTCTACGCAGACCCTTCGACGCCGGGAGCGGCTGAGGACGCTGACCTGCTGGCACCGCTGCCAGCCGGCACGGACTCCACCCCGGAGAACTATGGGGAATCCAAGTCAGCGATTGAACAGGCAACCCTGGAAGCTGTGGGCGACAGGGCGCACCTCTGCCGCGCCGGCCTGATCGGCGGCCCCGGCGATGGAACGGACCGGTACGGCTACTGGCCTGCAAGGTTTGCCCGGGACAACGCCCCGGCCGTGGTCCCGGCCATCGCCGGCCACGCCACCCAGGTCATTGATGTGCGGGACCTCGCGGCCTGGGTCCTCGATGCCGCCCAGCGCGGGGTGACGGGGCCGCTGAACGCAGTGGGGGAGCACGTTCCCTTTGGCGAGTACATCGAGGCGGCCAAAACAGTGGCTGGGTACCAAGGCGAGGCCCTCGATGCCCCGGAGGAGTGGCTCCTGGAACAGGGGATCGACTACTGGGCCGGACCGGATTCCCTCCCGCTGTGGCTGCCGCCCGGCCACGAAGGGTTCTGCAACCGCAGCAACACCGCCGCCAAGGCCGCCGGGATGGCCATAAGACGCTGGCAGGAAACGCTGGCGGCCACCCTGGAGGACGAACGCCGCCGCGGCCTGGAACGCCCCCGCAAGGCAGGGCTCACGCCCGCCACCGAAGCCCGGCTGGCCCAAGAACTACTGGCTGGTGAAGTGCTGACCGGGCGGTGAACTCCTCTCAGGCCACCACGGTCACGGGCGAATGATGCACGGGGAAGTTGACGCTCCGGGCGATGAAACAGACCGCGTTGGCTTCGCGGTGAAGCTGTTCCGCCAGATCCACATGGGCCGCGTCCGCCACCGTCACCCTCGGGTTCAGCGTGACGGACTCGAACTGTCCACTGCCGTCGCGGTTCAGCCGCATCACACCGGTGGCGTCGTCCTGATAGTCGGTCACCACCACCCCGTGCTTCACCGCCACATGCAGGAACGACAGCATGTGGCACTGCGCCAGCGCCGCCAGGAGCAGCTGCTCCGGGTTGTACCGGTCACGGTCCCCATGGAACGTCGGATCGGCGGAACCGGGCAGGACCGGCAGCCCTGGGATCCGGATGTCGTGGTCCCGTGAGTAGCCCCGGTACGACGACGTGCCGTCGCCCAGGTTGCCGGTCCACTGCACGGTCAGGGAATAGTGGTGCTCGCCCAGGCCCATGGCGCCGGACTAGGCTTCGCCCGGCAGCACGTCGGCCGCGCGTGCCCGTAGCGCCCGGGCCACGCCGTCCCGGTTTTCCAGCATCATGCGGCGCAGGGCGCTGCTGTCGGCCGGAAGACCGGCGAGGAAAGCATCCGTCCGGTCCACGGTTGCCTGCATGGTCAGCAGTGCCGGATAAAGCCCGACGACGATCTGCTGGGCGAGTGCGTGCGTGCGGTTTGCCACGATCCCGGGAACAGCCTCGAAGTACTTTTCCGCATACGGCTCGAGCAGCGAGCGGTCCAGCACCCGCATAAAGCCTGTCACGGCTGAACCCTGCAGCGCATTGGAGAGTTCGCCCGTGACCACCACCGAGTCCCACGCGGCGGCCTTGGCTTCGGCGGTGGGGATGGCGGCCGTGGCCAGCGCCGCGGCGTTCTGTCCGCTGGCAGTGTTGTCGCGCTCCAGTTCGGCGTCGATCTGTGCCTGGCCCCGCCGGCCACCGGCCACCAGGGACGCCAGCAGCTCCCAGCGGAGGTCCTGGTCCACGGCCAGCCCCTCCAGGGTGGCCGTGCCGTCCAGCAGTCCGGCAACGGTGTCCAGCTGGCCCGGGCTGCCGGCCAGCAGGGCAAACGACTTCACAAACTGCAGCTGCGCGTCGGACCCGCCGGGCGCTGCGCTGGCCAGGTCCCAGAGTGTGTCCACGGCGGTGACAGTAGTGGCCTCGCGGTGCTCCTCGGCCACATAGAAGTTGAGAGTCGTGGCCAGCTGGCGCAGCTGGACCAGGATCACCGAAGAATCCGATTCCGCGGCCACGTTGGCCAGGATCAGCTCCACATACCGGCGCGCCGGGGACTCGCCGTCGCGGGCAGCGTCCCAGGCGGAGTTCCACACCAGGGTGCGCGGCAGGCTCTCGCTGAAGTCCTTCAGGTGCGCCGTTGCCGTGGCGAGGGACTTCTCGTCCAGCCGGACCTTGGCGTAGGCGAGGTCGTCGTCGTTGACCAGGATCAGGTCCGGCTGCGTCAGGCCTGCCAGCTCCGGCACCTCGGTGCGCTCGCCGTCTACGTCGAGCTCCTCGCGGTGCACGCGCTCCAGCTTGCCCGCGCTGTTCAGGTTGTAGAACCCGACGGCGAGCCGGTGCGGACGGATGGTGGGCCACTCCTCGACGGCGGACTGCACGATGGTGAAGGATGTCAGCGTCCCGGAGCCGTCCACGGAGAGCTCCGGCTTGAGCGTATTGACGCCGGCAGTCTCCAGCCAGAGGCGGCCCCACTGGTCCAGGTCGCGGCCGCTGGCCTTCTCCAGCTCCACCATGAGGTCACTCAGCTCGGTGTTCTGCCAGGCGTGCTTCGCGAAATACTCCCGGACCCCGGCCATGAACTGCTCCGGCCCCACCCAGGCCACCAGCTGGCGCAGGACCGAGGCGCCCTTGGCGTAGGTGATGCCGTCGAAGTTGACCTCCACGTCCTGGAGGTCGTTGATGTCGGCGAAGATCGGGTGAGTAGTGGGCAACTGGTCCTGGCGGTAGGCCCAGGACTTCTCCACCGAGGCGAAAGTTGTCCACGCGCTGGTGAAGGACGTGTTTTCCACGGCTGCGAGGTGGGACATGTATTCGGCGAAGGATTCGTTGAGCCAGAGGTCGTTCCACCAGCGCATCGTCACCAGGTCGCCGAACCACATGTGCGCGAGTTCGTGCAGCACGGTGATGGCCCGACGCTCGATCTGCGCCCCGGTCACCTTGCTCCGGAATACGTAGCCTTCGAGGATGGTCACCGCGCCGGCATTCTCCATGGCGCCGGCGTTGAACTCGGGCACAAAGAGCTGGTCGTACTTCTCGAACGGGTACGGGAAGCCGAACTGCGCCTCGAAGAATTCGAAGCCCTGACGGGTCAGCTCGAAGATGTTGTCCGCGTCGAGATACTGCATCAGGGACTTCCGGGCAAAAACTCCCAGCGGGATCACGCGGCCGTCGGAACTGGCCACTTCGCTGCGGACCGACTGGTACGGGCCGGCGATCAGGGCGGTGACGTAGGAGGACAGCCGTGGTGTGGGGGCGAACGTCCAGACCGAGCGGGCGCCGCCGTCGTCCCCTGGTGTGGCTTCCACCGGGCCGGGGGTGGGGGAGTTGGAGATGACATCCCAGTGCGACGGCGCCGTGACCGTGAATCTGAAGGTGCCCTTGAGGTCGGGCTGCTCAAACACCGCGAACATCCGGCGCGAATCGGGAACCTCAAACTGCGTGTACAGGTACACCTCGTGGTCCACCGGATCCACAAAGCGGTGCAGGCCTTCGCCGGTGTTCATGTACGGCGCGTCGGCTACCACCGTGAGCTCGTTGGCCGCGGCCAGGTCCGGCAACTGGATCCGGATACCGTCGGACACTGCCGCAGGATCCAGGGCGTGCCCATTGAGCGTGATGCTGTGCACGGCATGCGTTACGGCGTCGATGAAAGTGGTGGAACCCGGCACTGCCGTGAACTTCACGGTGGTGGTGGTCCCGAAGACCTTCTCGCCTCTGGTCAGGTCGAGGATGACATCGTAGGAATCAACGTTGATGAGTGCGGCACGCTCGCGGGCTTCGGTGCGAGTCAGGTTCATACCTGGCAAGTGGGGCCTCCAGAAGGGGTTGCGGTTGCCGGCGGGCGGTGGCCTGCACCGGCACAGTGAAGTCATTCTGTCACGGCGTCCGGCGGGAGTAGCGTTAATGCATGGGAAAGTTCCGGGATTCGGTGGATACCAAGGCACTGCGCTTCGCCGTCGGCTTTCCCATGGTCCTGGCGGCGGCTTTTGTGTTCTGCGCCTTCTTGCTGCGTCCCGATCTTCCGGACCCCGTAGCCATCAGCTGGACGGCCGACGGCGGCGCCTCCTTTGCCCCGTTCGGCGCCTATGCAGGCGGCGGCGCGCTGCTCATCATCGCCTCAGGCTGGCTGGTGATGTTCCAGGCGGCACCGCTGTCCCGGCCCGCTGTGATGCGCCGGATCATGATGGGGACGGGACTGTTCCTGAGCCTGTTCATCACCAGCGTCCTGGCGGCCGGGCTGGTGGGGCAGGCCGGCCTCGCGGACGCCCGGGAGTCCCGGGTGGATCTCACGGTCCTCGCATTGGGCAGCGGGGCGGCGTTGTCGCTGGGTGTCATCATGGGCTTCGTGTTCAAGGCCGACCGGCAGTGGTCGCTTGACGATGACCGGGCCCTGGAGCGTGCCCTCGCCCGCGAGCTTGACCCGGAGCTTGCGGGGGACACGTTCCGGATGTGGGTGCACGCCCGCAGCTCGGTCTTTGTGATGATCGCGGTGGCAAGCCTCTTCCCGGCCGCGCTGATCGCTGTGGCGCTGCCCTGGCTCGGGGCCCTGGTGGCTGCCCTCGCTGTGGTGGGCGCTGCTTTCCTCTGCGCCCGCGTCAAGGCCGATCGCCGCGGCCTGCGTGTCCTGGTGGCCGGAGTGCTGCCGGTCATGGATGTGCCGGCGGCCGCGATCTCCACAGCAAGTGCCGCGGACGTCCGCGCCGCCGACTACGGCGGGTGGGGCTACCGCAACCACAGCGGCACCGCCGCGATGCTGGTCAGCAGCGGACCCGCCGTCGTCGTGCATCAAACCGATGGGCGCAACCTTGCGGTCAGCGGCGGCAGTCCGGCATCCGCGGCCCGGCTGGCGGAAGTCCTGACCCGGGTGGCTGCCAGGGCGCACGGGGGCACCCCCGGCGAACGCGCGCCGGAGCCTGAGTCCTAGTAACCTTGTCCCTGATGATCTGACCCTGGCCCGAACCAGTGCTGCTGGCCCCCCGGCGCCGAAACGAACGGATACTGCTGTGACTTCTTCCCCTGCCTTCCCGCGGGTACACATCGCCACCGACCACGCAGGCATGGAACTCAGCGCCCACCTGGTAAGCCACCTCATGGCCAAGGGCTACGACGTGGTGGACCACGGACCCAAGGAATACGACGCCCTGGACGACTACCCGTCCTTCTGCATCAACGCAGCGCTCGCCGTCGTCGCTGACCAGCAGGCAGGAGTCCACGCCCTGGGCATCGTCCTGGGCGGCTCGGGCAACGGTGAGCAGATCGCCGCCAACAAGGTCAAGGGGGTCCGCGCAGCCCTCGCCTGGAACCACTCCACCGCAACTTTGGCACGCGAACACAACGACGCCAACGTGGTGGCCGTGGGCGGCCGCCAGCACACCGTCGAGGAAGCAACCGAACTGATCGAGGCGTTCCTGACTGAGCCCTTCAGCAACGACGAAAGGCACGTCCGCCGCATCGGCAAGATCGCGGCTTACGAAACCACCGGCGAGGTCATCGAGTAGTGCCCGAAGGGCACTCCGTCCGCCGCCTGGCGCAACAGTTCGCGGACGTTTTTACCGGGGAGCCGCTGTCCGTCAGCAGCCCCCAGGGCCGGTTCGTTGCCGGCGCAGCCCTGCTGGACGGCCAGGTCCTGACGGATTCCCGCGCCCACGGCAAGCACCTCTTCCTGCACTTTGACCACGCCGTGGTGCTGCACGTCCACCTGGGGCTCTACGGGGCCTGGGACTTCGGCGGCGACGCGACCTTCCGCGGGGCCTCCAGCATCGGCGCCCCGCGGAAGATCGGGGAGCGCGAGGTTTTCGAGGACCCCGAAATTACCCACGACGCCGGGATGGTTGAGTACGCGGGACCTCCCGAGCCCCGCGGCGCCGTACGTGTCCGGCTGGTCAGCAAGCATGGCTGGGCGGACCTCCGCGGTGCCACCACCTGTGCGGCCATCACCGAGGCAGAAGCCCGGGCCGTCCTGGCCCGGCTGGGGCCGGATCCGCTGCACAACCATCCCGCGGACAGGACCCGGTTTGTGACGGGCCTTTTGTCCCGCAAGACGTCTATCGCCGCGCTGCTGATGGACCAGAAGGTGATTGCCGGCGTCGGGAATGTCTACCGGGCCGAAGTGCTGTTCCGGCAGCGGCTGGATCCGTGGCTGCCGGGTACCGGACTCTCCAGCGGCGCCGCCGGTCTGTTGTGGGACGACACAGCCGCAGTAATGGCCGACGGCGTCCGCGACGGGCGGATCATCACCACACCGCCGGTGTATTGGGAGCCGGATAACCCGGAACCAGGGGCGCTCCTGCCCACGGGCGGCGACGCCCACTTTGTGTACAAGCGCGAAGGGCAGCCCTGCCGGGTCTGCGCCGTGCCGGTGGCCATCACTGAAATGGTGGGCCGCAAGCTCTACTGGTGCCCCGGCTGCCAGCAGTAGCCGACCCCAGCCGGCCAAACAAAAAAGCAGGGCCCCTCAGCTGAGGGGCCCTGCTTTTGTGGAGGGGACGACGGGAATCGAACCCGCATCATCAGTTTGGAAGACTGAGGCTTTACCACTAAGCTACGTCCCCGGAAAAATGCGGCTCAGCTGTTGCATCGGGCTGCGCTGCGTTTCTTCGGGCTGGCTGTTGAAGCCGGATACAACTAAACCTAATTCATGCCCCACGTGTCAAATGTGCAAAGAACGCCCGGATGAACGTAGACTTGTCTGTGCACTTACGGGGTGTAGCTCAGCTTGGCTAGAGCACCTGCTTTGGGAGCAGGAAGTCGCAGGTTCAAATCCTGTCACCCCGACTCTGCGGCTCGGTCCGTGCAAGCGGCCCGGGCAGAAAAATGCGTTTGCAGAAACCCATCCCACAAACCCAGGAGTACTTAGACCGTGAAGAGCGCTGTCGAGAACCTCACCCCCACGCGGGTCAAGCTCAATGTTGAGGTCCCTTTTGAGGAATTGAAGCCCAGCATCGACGAGGCATACAAGACTGTTGCTTCGCAGATCCAGGTCCCTGGCTTCCGTAAGGGCAAGGTCCCGTCCAAGCTGATCGACCAGCGCGTTGGCCGCGGCTACGTCCTGGAGACGGCCATCAACGAAGGCCTCAACGGCTGGTACCAGGCTGCAGTCCAGGAATCCGGCATTCGCCCCCTGAGCCGTCCCGAGGTTGAGATCACCGAAGTTCCGGACCCCACCTCCACGGACGGGGAACTGAAGTTCCACGCCGAGGTCGATATCCGTCCGGAGATCGAACTCCCGGACTACGCCGGCATCGAGGTCGAGGTAGCCGCAGCGGAATCCTCCGACGAAGACGTTGACAAGGCCCTGGACGAACTGCGCGGCCGCTTCGGCACGCTGAAGTCCGTGGACCGCCCGGCCGCCGATGGCGACTTCCTGACCATCGACATCACCGCCACCATTGACGGCGCCGACGTTGATTCCGCGTCCGGCCTGTCCTACCAGGTGGGCACGGAAACCATGCTCGAGGGCCTGGACGAGGCCGTGACCGGCCTCAGCGTTGACGAGGACGCCATCTTCGAAACCACCCTGGTGGGCGGTGACCACGCCGGTGAGTCCGCCCAGGTGAAGGTTGTTGTCAAGGCCGTCAAGGAGCGCGAGCTTCCCGAGGCCGACGACGACTTCGCCCAGCTGGCCTCCGAGTTCGACACGCTTGCCGAACTCCGCGAGGACCTGGCCAAGCAGGCCGCCGACTCCAAGGTTGTTGAGCAGGGCGTAGAGGCCCGCGACAAGGTCCTGGACAAGCTCGTTGAGCTCATTGCGGTTCCGGTTCCGGACTCCGTGGTCGACGAGCAGGTCGACGCGCACTTCAAGGAGGGCAACGGCCACGGTGAAGGCGAACACGACACCGAGGAGCACCGCGAAGAGGTCAAGGCCAACACCGCCCGCGCCTTCCAGAACGAAGTCATCCTTGACGCCATTGCCGAAAAGGAAGAAGTCAACGTCAGCCAGGCTGAGCTGATCGACTACATCGTCAGCGCCGCCAGCCAGTACGGCATGGACCCGAACCAGTTCGCCCAGATCATCGATCAGAGCGGCCAGGTTCCCATGATGGTTTCCGAGGTCCGCCGCCGGAAGGCCTTGGCTGTTGTCCTGGGCCAGGCCACCGTGACCGACACCGACGGCAAGACCGTTGACCTCAGCGACTTCGTCCGCCCCGGCGGCGAAGAAGAGGCTCCCGCCGTTGAGGCTGAGGCTGCTGAAGACACCAACGCCGAGACCGAGGCCACCCCGAGTGACGACCCGGCAGCCGTGAAGTTCTAGCACGCCCCTGGCAGTGCGACTGAAGGCAGCCCCCGGACCTATTGGTCCGGGGGCTGCCTTGGTTAAC
Organism: Pseudarthrobacter sp. NIBRBAC000502772; assembly: GCF_006517235.1. Lineage (NCBI taxonomy): Bacteria > Bacillati > Actinomycetota > Actinomycetes > Micrococcales > Micrococcaceae > Pseudarthrobacter > Pseudarthrobacter sp. NIBRBAC000502772. The sequence goes on along the minus strand of NZ_CP041188.1, from coordinate 3,307,604 downwards.
GGGCAGTCGCAGGGATCGTGCGCCGTCAGCGAACAGCGCGATTCCCGCGAACAAATCGGCCACCAAACCGGTTAGTGTCCAAGTAGTGAAGTTCAGTGATGTCACCGTCACCAGCGAGAGGTAAGTACACATGTCACAGCACGCAGAGGCCCCCCGGATGGCGACTGTAGATCCGGCCGCCCAGGACAACTACATCTACAACCGCCTCCTGAAGGAGCGCATCATCTGGCTGGGCTCCGAGGTGCGTGACGACAACGCCAACGCCATCTGCTCGCAGCTGCTGCTCCTGTCCGCCGAGAACCCGGAAAAGGACATCTACCTCTACATCAACTCTCCCGGCGGCTCCGTGACCGCGGGCATGGCCATCTATGACACCATGCAGTTCATCCCGAACGACGTCGTCACCGTCGCCACCGGCCTGGCAGCCTCCATGGGCCAGTTCCTGCTCTCCTCCGGCACCAAGGGCAAGCGCTACGCTACCCCCAACGCCCGCGTCCTGATGCACCAGCCCTCCGGCGGCATCGGCGGCACGGCCTCGGACATTAAGATCCAGGCCGAGCTGATCCTGCACATGAAGAAGGTCATGGCCGAATTGACCGCGGACCAGACCGGCCAGTCCGTGGAAACCATCCTCAAGGACAACGACCGCGACAAGTGGTTCACCGCGCCTGAAGCCCTCGAATACGGCTTCTTCGACAAGATTGCGGCCCACGCCGGTTCCGTCTCCGGCGGCGGCGGCACCGCCAACGGCACCTCCGGCGAGTCAGCATCCGAGAAGTAACCCGGCACTTAGAACACTTAGATCAGGAGCAACAAAAATGACTTACAACTTCGGATCGACTGCCGGTAACCTTCCGACCAGCCGCTACGTCCTTCCCCAGTTCGAAGAGCGCACGCCTTACGGCTTCAAGCGCCAGGACCCCTACACCAAGCTGTTCGAGGACCGCATCATCTTCCTCGGCGTCCAGGTGGATGACGCCTCCGCTGATGACGTCATGGCCCAGCTGCTGGTCCTTGAGTCCACGGACCCGGACCGCGACATCACGCTGTACATCAACTCACCGGGTGGCTCGTTCACCGCCATGACGGCGATCTACGACACCATGCAGTACATCCGGCCCGAGATCCAGACCGTCTGCCTGGGCCAGGCAGCCAGCGCAGCCGCGGTCCTGCTCGCTGCAGGCACCCCCGGCAAGCGTTTGGCATTGCCCAACGCCCGTGTCCTGATCCACCAGCCAGCACTGTCCGGCGGCCAGGGCGGCCAGGCCTCGGACCTTGAGATCCAGGCGGCCGAAGTCATGCGGATGCGTTCCTGGCTCGAGGACACGCTGGCCCACCACTCGGGCCGGACCTCAGAGCAGGTCAACAACGACATCGAGCGCGACAAGATCCTGACCGCGGCCGACGCCCTGGATTACGGACTCATCGACCAGGTCCTTGATTCCCGCAAGATCAAGCCGCAGGCAATTACCAGGTAGTACGGCTCTTCGGCGGCCGGTGCGTCCCACATAATGTGGCCGCACCGGCCTTCGCTTTCCACCCTTGGACGCAATTGTGACCTAGAGTGGAAGATGTCACGGCCGGTCCTCCCAGGCCCGCCACGATTCCAGCAACGGTGCACAGCTGCCTGGCAGCAAGATACTAAAGGGGTTCACATATGGCTCGGATTGGCGAGAGCACGGATCTGCTGAAGTGTTCTTTCTGCGGAAAGAGCCAGAAGCAGGTACGCAAGCTCATTGCCGGGCCCGGTGTCTACATCTGCGACGAATGCATTGAGCTCTGCAACGAGATCATTGAGGAAGAGCTCGCGGAAGTCGCCGATCTGGGAAGCTTCGAGCTGCCCAAGCCCCGCGAGATCTTCGACTTCCTGCAGGAATACGTCATCGGCCAGGAACCTGCCAAGCGTTCCCTCGCCGTCGCCGTTTACAACCACTACAAGCGGATCCAGGCCGGCCACGCCCCCAAGAGCGGCAGCCTCGCCGAGGGTGGCCACCACGACGACGTCGAAATCGCCAAGTCGAACATCCTCCTGATCGGCCCCACCGGCTGCGGCAAAACCTACCTGGCCCAGACACTGGCGCGGCGGTTGAATGTTCCGTTTGCTGTTGCCGACGCCACGGCACTCACGGAAGCCGGCTATGTGGGTGAGGACGTGGAGAACATCCTCCTCAAGCTCATCCAGTCAGCGGATTACGACGTCAAAAAGGCCGAACAGGGCATCATCTACATCGACGAAATCGACAAGATTTCGCGCAAGAGCGAGAATCCCTCTATCACCCGGGACGTCTCCGGCGAGGGCGTGCAGCAGGCCCTCCTGAAGATCCTCGAAGGAACCGTAGCCTCCGTTCCGCCCCAGGGCGGACGCAAACACCCCCACCAGGAATTCATCCAGATCGACACCACCAATGTGCTGTTTATCGTGGCGGGCGCCTTTGCCGGGCTGGAAGAGATCATCGGTTCGCGTTCCGGACGCAAAGGCATTGGCTTCGGCGCCCCACTCAACGATGCCAGCAACAAGGTGGACTCCTACGGTGAAGTTATGCCGGAGGACCTCCTGAAGTTCGGTCTGATCCCGGAATTCATCGGCCGCCTCCCCGTCATCACCACGGTCTCCAGCCTGGACCGCGACGCCCTCATCCAGATCCTCTCCACGCCGAAGAACGCGCTGGTCAAGCAGTACCAGAAGATGTTCCAGATCGACGGCGTGGAACTCGTCTTCGATGACGACGCCCTCAATGCCATCGCCGACCAGGCCCTGGAGCGTGGCACCGGTGCCCGTGGCCTGCGCGCCATCATGGAGGAAGTGCTGCTCCCGGTCATGTTCGACCTCCCCAGCCGCGAAGACGTGGCCAGCGTGGTCATCACCGCCGACGTTGTCCTCAGCAAGGCCGAGCCAACCCTCATTCCGCACGTGACCAAGCGACGCAAGTCCGCCTGACACGTCCGCCACCCCGCCTGACACTTCGGCCTTCCACCCCCGCATGCCCAGGAACAGAGGACTCACGCATGACTGAAACAACCATCAACCAGGCCGACTTCTGGTTTGATCCGCTGTGCCCTTTCGCCTGGATCACCTCACGCTGGATCGGCGAGGTTGAGGCTGTCCGCGACATCAAAACCGTGTGGCATGTGATGAGCCTGGCCGTCCTCAACGAGGGGCGCGAACTCGACGCCGGCTACCGGGAGCTCATGGACAAGGCGTGGGGCCCGGTCCGGGTCATCATCGCGGCCCAGGAGCAGCACGGCGACCACGTGGTGAAGCCGCTCTACGACGCCATGGGCACACTGATCCACCTTGGCGGGGAGAAGGACTACGGCGTTGTCATCAGCAAGGCACTGGCGGAGTGCGGACTCCCGGCCGGCCTGGCAGACGTTGCCGCCACGGACGCCTTTGACACCCAGCTGAGGGCCAGCCACGAGGAGGGCATCTCGCTGGTGGGCCAGGACGTCGGCACGCCGGTTGTTGCCTTCAACGGAACTGCTTTCTTCGGCCCCGTGCTGACCCGCATCCCGCGCGGCGAGCAGGCGGGCCAGCTGTGGGATGCCACCGTCACACTCGCCTCGTACCCGCACTTCTTCGAGATTAAGCGCAGCCGCAGCGAACGTCCCGAATTCAACTGACGCAAACAGCAGAGAGCCCCGGACAAACTACTCTGATGTAGTTCGTCCGGGGCTCTTGCGCATCCAAACCGTCGGGACAACAATAGTTCTTACCCACTTCGAAAGAAGCGGGACGCAGGAACCAAAGATTCAGTGATATGTATCCGACGCAGCCATCGGCAAAGTCAGATACAAGCTACCAGTGACGAGGTAGGAAGACCTGAAGATCCAAGGATCCTGCCAGACCATCAAAGACGTCACCAGGATGGCCGAAAAGTCGAAGCCCCACCAACGGCAAAACGCTGATGGGGCTTCCCCTTTGCCCAAAAAACAGGTCAGGCCTTGGGCTGATCCTCCGGAGCGGCCAGCACGACATCGCTGACGGTCAGTTCGCCGTCGCCTGCCACGAGGGTCAGTTCGCGGGCGTTCGAGGCTGCCTTCAGGTCGCCCAGTCCGGCCTTCAGCTGCGTGGTCAGGGATTCCGACGCCGTGATGGTGGCGGAGAGGACCTCGGTGCGCTGCTTGACCTTGGCCTCGGACTTTGCCTTGCGGACACCGCTCAGGGCCGTGCCAACGGTGGCAAGCAGGGTGGTGTCGCCGTCCACGTCCACTGCGGTGGGCCACTGTGCACGGTGTACGGAGCCGTTGCGCCACCAGCCCCAGACCTCTTCGGTGGCGAAGGGCAGGAACGGGGCGAACAGGCGCAGCAGCGTGTCCAGGCTGGTGGCGAGAGCTGCCAGCACGGAGGCCTGCTCAGCGTCGCCGGCCGCACCGTAGGCGCGGTCCTTGATGAGCTCCACGTAATCGTCCGTGAACTGCCAGAAGAAGCTCTCGGTGATCTGCAGGGCCCGGGCGTAATCGTAGTTCTCGAACGCCTTGGTGGACTGGCGCACCACATCGGCCAGCTGGGCAAGCACCGCGCGGTCCAACGGGTTGGTCAGCACCGAGAGATCGGTGGAGACCACGGAATTCTCCGTCGCCCCCAGGTTCAGGACGAACTTTGAGGCGTTCAGCAGCTTGATGGCAAGGCGGCGGCCGATCTTCATCTGCGCGATCTCGTACGCCGTATCCGCGCCGAGCTTGGCGGAGGTGGCCCAGTAGCGGACGGCGTCGGAGCCGAATTCGTCCAGCACATCGGTGGGAACCACCACGTTGCCCTTGGACTTGGACATCTTCTTCCGGTCCGGGTCCAGGATCCAGCCGGAGATGGCGGCATGCTTCCACGGCGCGGCGTGCTGCAGCGCATCCGCCTGGACAACCGAGGAGAACAGCCAGGTGCGGATGATGTCGTGGCCCTGGGGGCGCAGGTCAAACGGGAAGACCTTGGCGAAGAGGTCCTCGTCCCGGCTCCAGCCGCCCACAATCTGCGGCGTCAGGGAAGACGTGGCCCACGTATCCAGGATGTCGGCGTCGCCGGCGAAGCCACCGGGAACGCCGCGCTGGGCTTCGTCGTAACCGGGTGCGGCATCGGCCGCGGGGTCGACCGGCAGCTGCCCGTCCAGGGGCACGATCGGGGCGTCGTACTGCGGGTTGCCCTCGGCGTCCAGCGGGTACCAGACGGGAATGGGCACACCGAAGAAGCGCTGGCGGGACACGAGCCAGTCGCCGTTCAGCCCGGAGATCCAGTTCTCGAAGCGGGACCGCATAAAGGCCGGGTGGAAGTCGATCTCGTGGCCGCGAGCGATCAGGCGGGCGCGGCGCTCTTCGTCGCGGCCGCCGTTGCGGTAGTACCACTGGCGTGAGGTGACAACCTCGAGGGGCTTGTCGCCCTTTTCGTAGAAGTTCACCGGGTGCATGATCTTCTTCGGTTCGCCGTCGATCAGATCTTCGGCGGCCAGGAACTCCACCACTGTTTCCTTGGCGCTGAAGACGGTCTTGCCGGCAATGGCTTCGTACGCGGTGCGCCCTGCATCGGTGGTGATCCAGTCCGGGGTTTCGCCGACGATGCGGCCGTCCCGGCCAACGATGGCACGGGTGGGCAGCTGGAGTTCCCGCCACCAGGTGACGTCGGTGAGGTCACCGAACGTGCACACCATGGCGATGCCGGAGCCCTTGTCCGCCTTGGCCAGCGCGTGGGCCTTGACCTCAACCTCAACACCGAAGACCGGGGACGTGACCATCTTGCCGAACAGCGGCTGGTACCGCTCGTCGTCGGGGTTTGCAACGAGGGCGGCGCAGGCTGCCAGCAGTTCGGGACGGGTGGTCTCAACATAGATCTTTTCGCCGTCTTCGGTGAAGAACGGGTAGCGGTAGTACGCGCCGGCAACTTCGCGGTCTTCGAGTTCCGCCTGGGCCACGGCCGTGCGGAAGGTGATGTCCCAGAGGGTTGGCGCTTCGGCCATGTACGCGTCGCCGGCTGCCAGGTTGGCCAGGAAGGCGCGCTGGGAGACTTCGCGCGAGGCGTCATCGATGGTCCGGTACGTCAGTTGCCAGTCCACGGAAAGACCGAGCTGCTGGAACAGGCTTTCGAAGACCTTCTCATCCTCCACGGCAAGTTCTTCACACAGCTCGATGAAGTTCCGGCGCGAGACGACGTCGAAATCGCGCTGGTTCTTGGCGGGCTCGGCCGGAGCGCGGTAGCCGGCGTCGTACGGGATGGCCGGATCGCAGCGCACGCCGTAGTAGTTCTGGACGCGGCGCTCGGTGGGCAGGCCGTTGTCATCCCAACCCATCGGGTAGAACACGTTCTTGCCGATCATGCGCTGGTAGCGGGCCAGCACGTCCGTCTGCGTGAAGGAGAACATGTGCCCCACGTGCAGGGAGCCGGACGCCGTGGGTGGGGGAGTGTCGATCGAGTAGACCTGTTCCCGGGTGGTGTCCGGGTTGAACTTGTAGGTCCCTTCGGCAAGCCAGCGCTGTGTGAGGGCAGCTTCGAGCCCCTCAAGGGCGGGCTTGTCCGGAACGTTGATAGGGGCGGTGGAGGGCGTGTCTGTACCCTGAGTGTCTTCAGCCATCTGGCAATTGTTTCATGGCCAGGACTTCATCCGGCGACATCGCTCCAAGCATGCCACCGGCCGGGGCCGTTAGGGTGGTGCCATGACTGAAGATTCACTGAACAAGGCAGCAGTAGTAACCGGCGCCAGCACCGGCATCGGCGAGGCAACCGTGCGGGCATTGCGGGCGGAAGGCTGGACGGTATTCGCTGTGGCGCGCCGCGCCGAACGGCTGGCCGCGCTGGAAGCTGAAACAGGCGCCGTCGGAATTCCTGCTGACATCACCGAGGACGACGACGTCGCCCGGCTCCTTGCCCGCGTCACCGAAGCCGGCGGCGTGGGGACGCTCATCAACATCGCCGGCGGGGCCCGGGGTGCTGACCTGGTGGGCGAGGCCAACACCGAGGACTGGGAGTGGATGTTCCGGGTCAACGTCCTCGGCACCGTGAAGCTCACCCGGGCGTTCCTGCCGATGCTCCGTGCCACCGGCGAAGGAACTGTCCTGAACCTGACGTCGACCGCCGGACTGGTGGCCTACGAGGGCGGCGGCGGCTACAACGCCGCCAAGTTTGCCCAGCACGCACTGACCGGTGCCCTCCGGCTGGAAGAGGCGGAACACAACATCCGAGTCATCGAGGTAGCCCCGGGCCTTGTCCGCACCGAAGAGTTCGCGCTCAACCGCTTTGGTGACCAGGACGCCGCGGAGAAGGTTTACGAGGGCGTGGAGAAGCCCCTGACCGCGGCCGACGTCGCCGACGTGGTGCGCTACGCCGTCAGCGCGCCGCACCATGTCAACCTGGACCAGATCGTGATCCGGCCCGTTGCGCAGGCGGCCACCCACAAGCTGATCCGCAAGCGTTAGGGAAGCTGGATCTCCAGGGTGGCGATCACTGCAGCGTGGTCGGTACCTTTGACCGGGTGGACCGAGTAACCCGAACTTGAAACGTCCGGGCTGGTCACCAAATGGTCCAGAGTCACGCCGGGAAGGCTGTAATCCCGCATCGGCCAGGTAGGGATGAGCCGGCTGCCCAACGCGGTTGCAACATCCACCAGTTTCCGGCCGCCGGCCCCCTCCAGCATCGCGCGGAATTCCCAGTGGTCATATGTCGCGTTGAAATCGCCCGCCAGAAGCGTAGGACCGGCTCCGCTGGCTGCCCGGGCCACAGCAGTAAGGTCGCTTCGCCATTGATGAACGGCAATGTCCACGGGCGAGTGCGTGTGCACATTGATGACCGTCAGGCCGGCGCCGGCGCCCGGGTCACTGGTCTCAAGCCGGACAACGGGCATGCTGAACGCTGTGTCAGGGACCCGTCCCACCTCCTTGAGCCGGAATGACGAGTAGACGGCGCTGCCGGCCGCTCCATTCCGGGGATGGGACACGCTGTGGGGAAGCACGCTGCCCAGGTCCGCCCGCGCCAGCCGCTTCTCCAACTCCAGGCTGTGCTCCTGGACGGTCAGCAGGTCAACATGGTGGTCCCGGACCAGCCGGACGATGGCGGCGCTATCAGCACCTCCGAGCCGGGCATTGAGGTTCATGACAGTCAGCTTCGCCGGGGCCGGAGCATCCGGCCCCCGGACCTGGGGGTGCCCTCCCTGCCGGGCCAGGAACACTTCCGGCGGGAACAACCAGATAAGCTGTGCGATCAGCAGGATTGCCGCTGGCAGGATAGCCCAGGCACGCCGGCTGGGCAGTGCCAGCAACACCGCGGCCGCGGCGATGAATGCCAGCCACGGCGTAAAAGCCACTACCTGTACCACAAGCGGCGGCCACGGCGCCGGGACGGCGCGGAACCAGGACACCACCACAACAGGTGCCGCAACCAGGCCAGCAGACCACAGCCAGCCGTGGTGTGCACGATGGCCCATCAGGGACCGGAACAAATCGCCCGGGAGACTGTCATGGCACGAGTCTAAAGAGTCGCCGCCCTGGCGTCGCCCGTTGATTGGATCGGCTTTGCAATGGAGCCCAACGTTTACCGTCCAGTCTCACTCCGGCCGGCCCGCTGTGGCCTGGCGTTGGCCGCAGGACGGCACTGTAGCAGGCGCAAACTGCACACCACCAGAGTGGAGATTCCTTCCTATGCGCACCCCGATGAAGCTTGGCGCTGCCGTACTCAGCGCAGCCCTGCTCCTCACGACTTCGGTCCAGGCCCAAGCCGCTGACACGAACCCCAACGGCACGGACAACCATTTTGATCTACAGGCCCACCGCGGCGGACTCGGCCTGACCGTCGAATCCACCCTGGCGTCTTTCGCCAAGGGCCTCGAGACCGGCGTGTCCACCCTGGAACTTGACCTCCAGATCACCAAGGACGGCCGCGAAGTCATCACGCACGACCGCAAGATCAGCAACAAGAAGTGCCTGGATACCGCGCCGGTCACGCCGAACGATCCGCAGTTCCCCTATGTGGGCAAGTACGTCAAGGACCTGACCTTCGAACAGGTCCGAAGCCTGGACTGCGGTTCGCTCACCCAGCCGCAGTTCCCGGGCCAGACTGCGTCTCCCGGCGCCAAGATGCCGACTCTGGCCGAGGTTTTTGAGCTCGCCGACGCCCACCGCGCCAGCCAGGTGAAGTTCAACATTGAAACGAAGGTCGAGGCCGGCGCTCCTGCGGAAACCGCCCCCCGCGAGCAGTTCATCGACGTCGCCCTCCGGGAAATCAACGCCGCCCAGATGCAGAGCCGCGTCTCCATCCAGAGCTTCGACTGGGGCTCCCTGCGCCTCGTCCAGCAGCGCGACCCGCAGATCCGCACCGTGGCCCTGACCAACAAGGACTTCCTCCAGGCCGGGCAGCCGGGCAGCTCGCCGTGGCTTGGCGGGATTGACGCCGACGACTTTGGCGGCGACCTCATCGCTGCAGCGTCCTCCCTCGGCTTTGACGCCGTCTCTCCCGTGCACGGCACCCCGCAGAACGGCAAAGTGACCGATCCGGGCTACGTCCCCTACGTCACCGCGGACATGGTGGAACGTGCGCACGCTGCCGGGATGCAGGTCATCCCTTGGACCGTCGATGACCAGCCCACCATGCGGGCGCTGATCGACACCGGCGTTGACGGGATCATTACCGACTACCCGGACCGGCTCCGCGATGTCATGGCCGCTGCCGGGATGAAACTGCCCCGCGGCTTCTAGTACCGGCCCGGGCGCCCAGCCGCCGTCACTGCGTTTCGCTGCACGGCGGACCGCGCTGTGCTTTCAAGGCAGCGTGCAGTGAAACGCAGTGACTTCTCCGGTAACATCGTCGTATCAGCTTTGACCCGGCCATCACCGGTGAGCTTCCGGAAGAACGCCCCGGCGCAAGGATCAGCACGCGCCAGGGCCGGTAGAACCGGACGGGTAAGCCCGTCACAGCAGTAATGAGCGGCCGGCGCACCAACAAGCTTCCCCCGGAGCATGGTGGAGTGCCGGTAAGTGAGGTGGTACCGCGGTAAGCGTGCAGTCCCAGGACAGCATACGAGCCGTCCTCGCATCCTGAACGGAACCATCCAGCAACGGCTGAGTGGTTCACCAGCTCAACCCAGGATGTCGAGAATGACGTATTACCCCAAAGCCTCAGCTTCCCCTTCGGCTGCAGTTTCGAGCGGCGCTGCCGCCGGTGTCTCCGCCTCCGTGAAGTTCCCGGAGATCGAAGAGCGCATCCTGAAGTACTGGGACCAGGACGGCACTTTCCAGGCCAGCATCGACCAGCGAAGCGCCGACGCCCCCGGCGGGCAGCCCGGCAGCAACGAATTCGTCTTCTACGACGGCCCTCCCTTCGCCAACGGCCTGCCGCACTACGGCCACCTCCTGACCGGGTACGCCAAGGACCTCGTGGGCCGCTACCAGACACAGCGCGGCCGCCGCGTTGAACGCCGCTTCGGCTGGGACACCCACGGACTGCCGGCTGAACTGGAAGCCATGAAGCAACTGGGCATGACGGACAAGACCCAGATCGAGGCCATGGGCATCGATAAGTTCAACGACGCCTGCCGTGCCTCCGTGATGAAGTACGCCGATGAGTGGAAGAGCTACGTCACCCGCCAGGCCCGCTGGGTGGACTTCGACAACGATTACAAGACGCTCAACGTCGAATACATGGAATCGGTCCTGTGGGCGTTCAAGCAGCTGCACGAAAAAGGCCTGACGTACAACGGCTACCGTGTGCTGCCGTATTGCTGGAAGGACGAGACGCCGCTGTCCAACCATGAGCTCCGCATGGACGACGACGTCTACAAGAACCGCCAGGACCAGACTGTCACGGTGACGTTCCCGGTCACGGCAGGGGAGTCGGCGCTGTCGAAGCAGCTCGCCGGCGTCCAGGCGCTCGCCTGGACCACCACGCCCTGGACGCTGCCCACCAACCTGGCGCTCGCCGTCGGGCCTTCCATCACCTACGCCGTGCTCCCCGCCGGACCTAACGGCGTCAAGGCCGCTTCGCCGGACGCGCCCGTCTCCGGCAGTTTCCTCCTGGCCGCGGACCTGCTGGCCGCGTACGCCAAGGACCTGGGCTATGAGGACGCGGACTCCGCCGAGGCTGCGGTGACGTCAACCCACACCGGCGCCGACCTTGAGGGCCTGGCGTACCAGCCGCTGTGGAACGACTTCAGCGACGACGAAAAGTACGGGACGCAGAACGCCTGGCGCTTCCTCGTGGCCGACTACGTCACCACCACCGACGGCACTGGCATCGTCCACCAGGCGCCCGCTTATGGTGAAGACGACCAGAAGGTCTGTGAAGAGGCCGGCATCCCGGTGGTCCTGTCCGTGGACGAAGGTGCCAAATTCCTTCCCCTGTTCAAGCACGGCGACCTGCATGACATCGCGGGCCTCCAGGTCTTCGAGGCGAACAAGCCCATCACCCAGGTGCTGCGCGCCCAGGGCCGGCTGGTCCGCCAGGCCAGCTACGAGCACAGCTACCCGCACTGCTGGCGCTGCCGCAACCCCCTGATCTACCGCGCGGTGTCCTCCTGGTACGTCGAGGTCACCAAGTTCAAGGACCGCATGTCCGAACTGAACCAGGACATCAACTGGATCCCCGGCAACGTCAAGGACGGCCAGTTCGGCAAGTGGCTCGCCAACGCCCGCGACTGGTCCATCAGCCGCAACCGCTACTGGGGCAGCCCCATCCCGGTGTGGCAGTCCAGCGACCCGGAATTCCCGCGCACCGACGTCTACGGCTCCCTGGCCGAGATCGAGGCCGATTTCGGCCGCCTGCCGCTGAACAAGGCCGGCGAGGTTGACCTGCACCGCCCGTTCATCGATGAACTGACCCGACCCAACCCGGACGATCCCCGGACCCCCGCAGAGGGCCAATCGGTGATGCGCCGCGTCGAGGACGTCCTGGACGTCTGGTTCGACTCCGGTTCCATGCCCTACGGCCAGGTGCATTACCCGTTCCAGAACGAAGCCTGGTTCGACACGCACAACCCCGCGGACTTCATCGTGGAGTACATCGGCCAGACCCGTGGCTGGTTCTACATGCTGCACATCCTGTCCACTGCGCTGTTTGACCGTCCGGCGTTCCGGAACGTCATCAGCCACGGCATTGTGCTGGGCTCGGACGGGCAGAAGATGTCCAAGAGCCTGCGCAACTACCCGGACGTCTCCGAGGTCCTGGACCGTGACGGATCCGACGCCATGCGCTGGTTCCTGATGTCCAGCCCCATCCTGCGCGGCGGCAACCTGGTGGTCACCGAACAGGGAATCCGCGACGGCGTCCGCCAGGTCATCCTGCCGCTGTGGAACGTGTACAGCTTCTTCACGCTGTACACGAACGCTTCCAACGTAGTTGGAGGGCAAGCGAAGGGTTACGACGCGAAGCTCCGCTACGACGGGTACGCCGACACCCTGGACCAGTACCTGCTGGCGAACACCGGTGACCTGGTCCGCAACATGACCGCCCAGCTGGACAGCTACGACATCTCCGGTGCGTGCGATGAACTGCGCAGCTACCTGGACATGCTCACGAACTGGTACGTCCGCCGCAGCCGCCAGCGCTTCTTTGACGAGAGCGCTGACGCGTTCGACGCGCTGTACACCGCGCTGGAGACCGTGTCCCGCGTGGCCGCGTCGCTGCTGCCGTTGGTCTCCGAGGAGATCTGGCGCGGCCTCACCGGCGGACGCTCCGTGCACCTGGCCGACTGGCCGGACGCGGACCTGTTCCCGTCCGACGCGTCGCTGGTGGAAGCGATGGACCGCGTGCAGCAGATCTGCTCCACCGGATCCTCGCTGCGGAAGGCCGCCAACCTGCGCGTGCGGCTGCCGCTGCAGGAACTGACCGTTGTGGCACCCGGCGCGGATGCGCTGGGAGGCTTCGCCGCCGTCGTCGCCGATGAACTGAACCTGCGCTCCGTGCGCCTGCTGGACGCCGAGAGCGCCTCCCCGGAGGAGTTCGGCATCGAGCAGAAGCTTGTGGTCAACGCACGCGCCGCGGGACCGCGCCTGGGCAAGAACGTCCAGCAGGCCATCAAGGGCGCCAAGTCCGGCGACTGGTCGGTTTCCGACGCCGGAGCGGTCATCGCCGGAGGCTTGGAGCTGGAATCCCAGGAGTACACGCTGGAGACGGTGGTGGCAGAATCCGACGGCGGATCCGCTTCAGTAGCTGTGCTGCCGGGCGGCGGCTTTGTGGTCCTGAACACCGAGGTCACGCCCGAACTTGAGGCCGAAGGCACTGCACGCGACATGGTCCGCGCCATCCAGCAGGCACGCAAGGACGCCGGACTGAACGTGAGCGACCGGATCCGGACCACCGTTACGGCCGTTCCCGCAGTGCTCGATGCCCTACTGGCCAACGCCGAGCTAGTCAAGACCGAAACGCTGACCCTGGAGCTGGCCACAGTTCCGGCCGAGTCAGGCGAACCACGCATCACCGTCGAAAAAGCAGAGGCCTGAGCCATGACTGACGAATTCTCCGTGGAAAGTGTCTACGCCGAGCTGCTGGGGCGTGCGCCGGAAAACAAGATGGAGCCGCGTCTCGCGCCGCTGTTCCGGGCGATGGACGTGCTGGGGGAGCCCAACAAGGCATTCCCGATCATCCATGTGACCGGCACCAACGGCAAGACCTCCACGGCACGGATGATCGAGGCCGGGCTGCGCGCGCACGGCCTGAGTACCGGCCGCTACACCAGCCCGCACCTGTCCAAGGTCACCGAGCGGATCAGCATCGACGGCCACCCCGTTTCTGACGAAACGTTCGTCCGGATCTGGGACGAGATCCGCCCGTACCTGCAGATCGTCGACGACGAACTCACAGCAGCGGGGGAGCCCCGGCTCACGTACTTCGAGTGCCTGACCATCCTGGGCTTCGCGATCTTCGCGGACCAGCCCGTCAACGTGGCCGTGATCGAGGTGGGCCTGGGCGGCATCACCGATGCCACCAACGTGGGCGACGGCCTGGTTTCGGTGGTTACCCCCATCTCGCTGGACCACACCGACCTGCTGGGCGACACCACCGAGGACATTGCCTATGAGAAGGCCGGCATCATCAAGCCCGGCGGTTACCTCATCAGTGCCTCGCAGCCCGTTGATGCTGCGCAGGTGCTGCTCGAAAAGGCCAAGGAAGTGGCAGTCCCTTTCCGGTTTGAAGGTGTGGAGTTCGGCGTTGAATCCCGGACGGTCGCCGTGGGCGGCCAGGTGGTGAGCATCCAGGGCATCGCCGGCCGGTACCCGGAACTGCTGCTGCCGCTGCACGGCGCGCACCAGGCCCAGAACGCGGCAGTGGCCGTGGCAGCCCTTGAGGCCTTCTTCGGCGGCGAGAAGGAACTTGACGCCGAGGTGCTCCAGGAGGCCTTCGCATCCGTCACGTCCCCCGGCCGCCTTGAGGTTGTCCGGACGGCGCCCACCATCATTGTTGACGCGGCCCACAACCCGGACGGCATCCGGGTCTCGGCCGAGGCCATCCAGGAGGCCTTCACCTTCACCCGGCTGGTGCCGGTAGTGGGAGTCCTGAAGGAGAAGGACGCCGAAGAGATCCTGCGCCAGCTCAAGGAGTCCCTGGGCGGGATCGCCCAGGAATACTGCTTTACCCAGTCCAACTCGCCGCGGGCAGTGCCCGCGGCCGAACTTGCTGAACTGGCGGTGGAAATGGGCTTCGGCGAAGACAACATCCACATTGCTGAGAAGCTCGACGACGCCCTCGAATGGGCCGTGGAACGCGCCGAAGCCAGCGACGACCTCTCCGGCGGCGTGCTGGTGACGGGGTCCATCACCCTGGTGGCGGAAGCCCGGATCCTGCTCGGAAAGACGGAGGCCTAGCCGTGGCGAAGCTGACCAAAGCGCAGCGCGAGTGGCGCCCGGGAATGCCCAAGAAGCGCCGGTCCACCAAGGTGATGTTTGCCTCCACCGTCCTGCTGCTTGAAGCGTTTGTGGTCTTTTTCGCAACGCTGGCCGTCTTTGGACTTAGGCGCGGCGAGTTTCCGCCGGCGCTGATCCTGGGCATCGGCATCGCACTGAGCGTGGTGATGATCCTGGCCTGCGCGGTGCTATCCAAGCCCTGGGGCGTGGGACTGGGCTGGATCCTGCAGATTGTGCTGATCCTGACGGGCATCGTTGAGCCCATGATGTTCCTTGTGGGCGGGCTGTTCGGCCTGGCCTGGTGGTATGGGATCCGCACCGGCATCCGGATCGACTCCGAAGCCGCAAAGCGCGAACGCGACCAGGCCGAGTGGAACGCGTCGCACGGGGACACCCCGGAAGCCTCGTAGAATTGTCCCGAAACCACCCATTACGCATTGGAGCAGCTATGACCATTGAGCGCACCCTGGTACTGATCAAGCCCGACGGCGTTGCCCGCAACCTCAGCGGCGCCATCCTGGGCCGCATTGAGGCCAAAGGCTACACCCTCGCCGAACTGAAGAAGGTTGACGCCAGCCGGGAACTGCTGGAGCAGCACTACGAAGAACACGTGGGCAAGCCGTTCTACGAGCCCCTCGTTGAATTCATGCTCAGCGGACCGGTGGTGGCCGCGATCTTCGAAGGCCACCGCGTCATTGAAGGCTTCCGGTCCCTGGCCGGCACTACGGATCCCACCACTGCGGCTCCCGGCACCATCCGTGGCGACTTCGGCCGCGACTGGGGCCTGAAGGTCCAGCAGAACCTGGTCCACGGCTCTGACTCCGTGGACTCGGCCGAGCGCGAAATCAAGATCTGGTTCCAGGACTAAAGTCCACCCGCGAACTGCGCGAACGGACATTTGAGTCCACAGCGCGAACGGACACTTGAGGCCCCGGGAAACCGGGGCCTCAAGTGTCCGTTCGCGCTTGTCCGTTGGCGCCTTTGTGCGTTTGTGCGGGGTCCGCGTTAGAAGCCTGAGGTTCCGGCAAACACCTGGATGAACGCGAAGAAGATGCTGGCGATGACTGCCACGTACAGCAACGCCGTGATGATCCAGCCTGATTCGCCCAGCACGCGTGCTGCACCTGAGGGGACGGGGATGATGCCGTGGACGACGTTTCGGATGGTTACCCAGACGAAGAGCGGGATCATCGCGGCCCAGACAATCATGCAGAACGGGCACAGGATGTGGATGTCGTAGAGGGCCTGGGACCAGAGCCACACCACAAACGCGAAGCCGAGCGTGACGCCGGCCTGGAGTCCTGCCCAGTACCAGCGTGCGAACGTGGCGCCGGAGAGCAGGGCCATGCCCACTGTGATGATGACGGCGAACGCCACGATGCCAATGAACATGTTAGGGAACCCGAACGCCGAGCTCTGCCACGTCTGCATAACCTGGCCGCAGGAGATCCACGGATTAACGTCGCAGGCCGTTACGTGATTCGGATCCTCGAGGACAGCGAGCTTTTCCAGGACCAGCGCTCCGGAGGCCAGCCAGCCGATGGCGCCGGTGATGACCAATAGCCACCCGAAGGGCCGGTTGCGTGCCATCGGCGGCACGCTCCCGGGCGTGGCGGCTAACGGCTCCGCAGGAGGGGAGGCAGCCGGCGTGTCGGTGCCGTGGGAGGAAATGCTGGGCATGGTGTGTGGCGTCCTTTGCTTCGGGTGCTCCTTGCCCCGATTGTAACGCCGGTGGCTGCAAGCAGCATTCAGTCAGCGCACTCATGTACCGATCCGTTGCCCGTGGTTCCGCCGCCTTTCAGCCCGGGTGTGAGAGAATGAACATGGCTGGAGGCCGACCCACATTCGGACTCCGGTCCGGTGGCTTGTTTCAAGACCGCCAATGATGAGCAGGGCAGGCTTCGGATTCTCTGATCCGGCTTCCCGCAATTCCATTGGTCGGCACCTGGTTGTGGCGTGTAGAACAACGGGTTTCAGGACACAGCCGACGGCTCCCACGGGCTGCCGCACCCCTCTGCCGGTGCGAACCTGGGAGTATCCACTTGACTTCTGTCAACGCCTGCGGGTTTTGACAATATGTGCCCCAATGGGTGCCGGATGTGGCGGTACGCCAGGGGCAGGAGTGTTGCCACATATGGAAAACGAACAAACACCAGCCGTTAATGATGAAGCCGTCGCCGAGGCCACGGAAGCGCCCAAGAAGGCCACCCGGACACGCCGGAAGGCAGTGCCGAAGGCCGCAGATTCCGCACCGGTAGCAGATTCCGCACCGGTAAAGGAGGCGGCCGAGGCTGAGCCTGCGACGGACGCCGCACCGGAGCCTAAGGCGCCGGTCCGCCGCACCCGCGCACGTAAGAAGGTCGAGACCGCCGAACCGTTGCCGGCCTTCGCTGCTGAGGTTCTGGAGGCACCTGCCGCCGTTGTTACCGAGACCGTCGTAGAGCCCGCCGTCGAACCTGAGGCCGGAGCCGCAGCCCCCGAGGCTGCAGCGGAGACCAAGCCTGTCCGCCGCCGCCGCGTGGCCACGCGCAAAACCTCTGCCCCCGACATCGCACCCGCGGCCGTGGAACAGGCCGCTCCAGAGCAGGCAGCCCCTGCAACTGCAGCAACGCTGGCCCCCGAAGCAGAGGAAGTCGCCGCTGCGGAGGCCGCCGAGCCCGCAGCAGCCGCCGTCGCCCCCGTCAATGCTGCCGCCGTTGCCCCGGTCAATGCTGCCGCCGCGCCGCTTGAAGAGCCGGCTGCTGCTGAGACTGCCAGCCCGTTCAGTTCACTCTTCCTTGAGCCGGCGTCCACCACGTCGGTGCTTTTCCAGGCCCCCGACCTCAGCACCGTGGTCCGCCCCGCGCCGGTTGCTGCCGCGGTTGAAGAGCCGGAAGAGGACGACGCCGAAGACGGCGAAGCGGACGACGCCAACGGCCGCCGCAGGCGCCGCAGCCGTGGCCGCCGTGGCCGCAGCCGCACAGGCGAAAGCGATGCTGACGGGGAAACCGAAGGCGACGAAGGCGCAGCCGAAGAAACCGATGAGGAGTCCGCCGGGCAGGCCGATGAGGGCGTGACGTCCCGCCGTCGCCGCCGCCGCCGCCGTGGCGACCAGGATCTGGAACTGACCGGCGGCGAAGGCGACGACCCGCCCAACACGGTGACCCGTGTCCGCGCGCCGCGCGCCGCGACCGAAGCGCCGGTCAACAACCGCGTCACCTCAGTCAAGGGTTCCACGCGCCTCGAAGCCAAGAAGCAGCGCCGCCGCGAATCCCGCGACACGGGCCGCCGCCGCACGGTCATCACCGAGGCCGAGTTCCTGGCCCGCCGCGAATCAGTTGACCGGCAGATGATCGTCCGCCAGCGCGACGACAGAATCCAGATCGGCGTCCTCGAAGACGGCGTCCTGGCCGAGCACTTTGTTTCCAAGACCCAGCAGGACTCCCTGATCGGCAACGTCTACCTCGGCAAGGTGCAGAACGTCCTGCCGTCCATGGAAGCGGCGTTTGTTGACATCGGACGCGGCCGCAACGCCGTCCTGTACGCCGGTGAAGTGAACTGGGAGGCAGTTAACCTCGAAGGCAAGCAGCGCCGGATCGAAAACGCGCTCAAGTCCGGCGACACCGTCCTGGTCCAGGTCACCAAGGATCCCGTGGGCCACAAGGGTGCACGCCTGACCAGCCAGATCTCGCTGCCCGGCCGCTACCTGGTCTATGTGCCTGGCGGCTCCATGACCGGAATCTCCCGCAAACTGCCCGACGTCGAGCGAAACCGCCTCAAGCGCATCCTCAAGGACCGCCTCCCGGAGCACGCCGGCGTCATCGTCCGCACCGCTGCCGAAGGCGCCTCGGAAGAGGAGCTCACACACGACATCAACCGGCTGCGCGCGCAGTGGGAGGGCATCGAAAGCCAGTCCACGTCCACCAAGATCCTCGCGCCGGAGCTGCTCTACGGCGAACCTGACCTCACCATCAAGGTGGTCCGTGATGTCTTCAACGAGGACTTCTCCAAGCTGATCGTCTCCGGTGAAGAGGCCTGGGACACCATCGAGGCTTACGTCACCTATGTGGCCCCGGACCTCGTGGGCCGCTTGGAAAAGTGGACCAAGGACCAGGACATCTTCGCTGCGTGGCGGATCGATGAGCAGATCCACAAGGCCCTGGAACGCAAGGTCTTCCTGCCTTCGGGCGGCTCGCTGGTCATTGACCGCACCGAAGCCATGACCGTGGTGGACGTCAATACCGGCAAGTTCACCGGCAGCGGCGGCAACCTCGAGGAAACCGTCACCAAGAACAACCTCGAGGCAGCTGAAGAAGTGGTCCGGCAGCTCCGGCTCCGCGACATCGGCGGCATCATCGTCATCGACTTCATCGATATGGTCCTCGAATCCAACCGCGACCTTGTCCTGCGCCGCATGGTGGAATGCCTGGGCCGCGACCGGACCAAGCACCAGGTGGCCGAAGTGACCTCGCTGGGCCTCGTGCAGATGACGCGCAAGCGCATGGGCACCGGGCTCCTGGAAGTCTTCGGCGAGCAGTGTGAAACCTGTGCAGGCCGCGGAATTGTCACCCACGACGACCCCGTGGAACACCGCCGCGCCAACACGGTAGCCGCGGAGCACCACGTGCAGCGGGTAGACAGCCGCCCGGAAGCCCAGCGCACTGACAGCGTGCGGACTGACAGCCAGCGCCCGGACAGCCAGCCGGGTGGCCGCACTGACCGGAAGCGCCGCCGCGGACGGAGTGGCCAGCCGCTGGAAACAGCACCGGCAGCTCCGGTGCAGATCCACACGGTCCACCCGGAGGCCAGCGATGCCGAGCGCCATGCGAAGGCGGAGGCCACGCGGGCGGCGCTTGCGAACATTGCGGCCGCAGCCCACGCTGCGCATCTGCATGACGACGAGGTGGCGCACGCATCAGCTGCCGCGGGCCGGCAGCCTGCGGCTCCAGTGCCGGCTCCGGTTGGGCAGTCCGAAACGGACTCCAGCGGCCGCCCGGCCGCAGTGCTGACATTCGGCGGCGAGCAGGTGGTGCTTCCGTTCGTTGCGCACCACGATGACCAGCCGCACGCACCTGCCCTGACACTTGACCGCCTCGCGGAGGCCTTCGCCCACCTTGGTGAGCCGGCTCCTGTAGCGGAAAGCACGCTGCCGGCAGTTCATGCAACTGAAAGCCGGGCGGCCGAACCTGCCCGCCAGCAGCAGCCAGCCGCGGCGGAGAGGGATTACTCCGACCACACCGAGGAGCCCCGCGCCCGCCGTCCCCGGCGGAACCGGAGTGCCAGCCGTGCCCAGGGCGCAGCCAACGCCACGTCCGTAGAGCATCACGAAGCCGTTCCGGCGGCTGCCGCCGGACACACCCACGCCGCCAAGGCACCGGAGCCCGTCAAGGCTCCTGTGGCCGACAAGCCGGTTGCCGCCAACGCGCCCATCATCCTGGGCGTAGGGGTTCCGGCCTCGGAGCTCTGACCAAGCAGCAGGGCAAGCCAATACAACGGCGCCCGGACGCAGCCTGTGATTCACAGGCTGCGTCCGGGCGTCCGGCGTTAAGTCGCGAGGAACGCTAGGCTGGTGACTGACACGGGG
This sequence comes from Pseudarthrobacter sp. NIBRBAC000502772, assembly GCF_006517235.1. NCBI lineage: Bacteria > Bacillati > Actinomycetota > Actinomycetes > Micrococcales > Micrococcaceae > Pseudarthrobacter > Pseudarthrobacter sp. NIBRBAC000502772. The sequence continues at coordinate 3,287,236 of NZ_CP041188.1, read as the reverse complement.
TGCCGCGCAGAGAGCCGGCTGAGATCCACACCCGTTGAACCTGTCCGGTTAGCACCGGCGAAGGGATGTCTCCTTTGGCTTCAACTTCTGTCCTTCCTCCTGCAACACCCGCGGCGACCCTGCCGGAGACCCCAGCAACCCGGGCTGAGGTCCAGCCCGGACCAGGCCGATCTTCTGCGGTCCGGGTGCTGCGTGACGTCCCGCGGGTGCTGTCCATTGCCGGATCGGACCCTTCAGGGGGCGCGGGCGTCCAGGCCGACCTCAAAAGCATTGCAGCCCTTGGCGGCTACGGCATGGCGGCGATCACCGCGCTGACGGTCCAAAACACCCAGGGGGTCCAGGCGGTTCACGTCCCGCCGGCGTCCTTCCTGGGCCAGCAGCTCGATGCCATCAGCGATGACATCACCATCGACGCGGTCAAGATCGGCATGCTGGGCGACGCTGCGGTGATAGGCGTGGTCCGCGACTGGCTGGAAAAGGTGCGTCCCGCCGTCGTCGTTCTTGATCCGGTGATGGTGGCCACGAGCGGCGACCGGCTGCTGCAGGAGTCTGCCGAGGCGGCCCTGCGGGAGATGCTCCCGCTCGCGGACCTGATCACCCCCAACCTGGCGGAACTGGCCATCCTGGTGGGGGAGCCGCAGGCGAGGCAATGGCACGACGCGCTCGGGCAGGGGCAGCGGTTGTCCGCCGCGACCGGTGCCACCGTCCTGGTCAAGGGCGGCCATCTCGACGGCGGTGCGTGCCCGGATGCCCTGGTCAACGCTGCCGGGCTGCTCGCCCGGGAGGTGGTGGAAGTGAGCGGGGACAGGATCCCCACGCGCAACAGCCATGGCACCGGCTGCTCGCTGTCAGCGGCCATGGCCACGGCTCAGGCGCGGCTGGGGGATTGGGAAGCCTCATTGCGGAAAGTGAAGCCCTGGCTGGTGGGCGCGCTGCAGGCCGCTGACCAACTTGAGGTGGGCGCGGGCAACGGCCCCATCAACCACTTCCACCACATGCAACAGGTTCCGGCAGCCGGCGAATTCGCAGAGACGCTGCGGCGGGCGTCGGAGCCGGATCTTGCAGCCATCTACGGGCTGGATTTCATCCGCGACCTGGCGGCCGGCACATTGGCTGAGGAACAGTTCGCCTATTACCTCGCCCAGGACGCCATCTACCTCAACGGCTATTCGCGGGTTCTTGCCCGGGCCAGTGCGCTGGCGCCCACGGAAGCCGCCCAGTTGTTCTGGGCAAAGTCGGCCCAGCAATGCCTTGAGGTCGAGTCCGAACTGCACCGCACGTGGCTAAGCACCAGGACAGTGGACTCCGTCCTCGGACCTGTCACCAAGTCCTACGTGGACCACCTGCTGGCGGCCTCTGCCTCCGGCAGCTACGCGGTCCTCGTGGCGGCGGTACTGCCGTGCTTCTGGCTGTATGCCGAAGTGGGACAGACTCTGCACGCGGAGTTCCTGGCTGCGGGTGCACCGGCAGCACATCCTTATGCCGACTGGCTGCGGGCCTATGCTGACGAGGATTTCGCCCAGGCCACGCGTGACGCCATCGCCTTGGCTGACGACGCCGGCCGGAGTGCTTCCACGGGTGAACGGGCGGCGATGCTGGTGGCTTTCAGGCAGTCGTGCCGGTTCGAGGTGGATTTCTTCGACGCGCCGCGAATTCATTCCTGACCGGCTGGGGCCCGTGCGGCCTGTACGATAGTCAGGCACGGTTTTGGATTGTCAGTGCAGTACCTGCTTGTGGGTCCTATCACAGACAACCTGCCGTAACCAGCCTCATTTGCGGCCGAAGGCAAAATTAGCGTATTCTAGATCTTCGGTGCTTACGCCAACACTTGGGTTACGACCCCACGGCGTTGAGGCACAGCGAGAACCCAGCCAATTATGGAACAGGGTTCAGCACGCAAATTTAGTAATAAACGTCGAGAGAAGTGAGTTCCCAAGTGGTGTACGCGATTGTCCGCGCAGGCGGCCGCCAAGAGAAGGTTTCCGTTGGAGACTTCGTTACCCTGAACCGCGTCCCCGGTGGAGCCGGCAGCACCTTTGAGTTGCCCGCACTGCTCCTGGTAGACGGTGACAAAGTCACCTCTGCTGCTGCGGACCTGGCCAAGGTAACGGTTACGGCTGAGATCCTCGAAGACCTCCGTGGTCCGAAGATCGTCATCCAGAAGTTCAAGAACAAGACCGGTTACAAGAAGCGCCAGGGTCACCGTCAGGAATTGACCAAGGTCAAGATCACGGGTATCAAGTAACTCTTCGTTACTGTTCAGGTTCTTCAGCAGATTCCCCAGAATTTAAAGGCAGGCATTTCAAATGGCACATAAAAAAGGCGCGAGTTCCACTCGCAACGGTCGTGACTCCAACGCCCAGTACCTCGGCGTCAAGCGCTTCGGCGGCCAGGTAGTTTCCGCAGGCGAGATCATCGTTCGCCAGCGTGGCACCCACTTCCACCCGGGCGCCGGCGTTGGACGTGGCGGCGACGACACACTGTTCGCACTGGCCCCGGGAGCCGTCCAGTTCGGCACCCGCCGCGGTCGCCGCGTAGTCAACATCGTTGCTGCTGCAGCTGCAGAGTAACAAATAGTTCTGAAACGGTGGAGCGGGCCATTTGGTCCGCTCCACTATTCTTTTAACCGCATTACAATCGTCTTGGCGCCCTTGGGCGTCCAGGAAACAGCACTGAGGAGATCCACGTGGCGAGCTTTGTAGACCGGGTAGTACTGCACGTATCCGGCGGTACCGGCGGCCACGGCTGTGTCTCCGTCCACCGGGAGAAGTTCATCCCACTGGGCGGACCCGACGGCGGTAACGGCGGCGACGGCGGCAACGTCATCCTGCGCGTTGACCACCAGACCACTACCTTGCTCGACTACCACCACTCCCCGCACCGCCACGCCACCAACGGCGGGTCCGGGATGGGCGACTGGCGCGGCGGCAAGAATGGCGAGACCCTCATCCTGCCCGTGCCCGACGGCACCGTGGTCAAATCCAAGGACGGCACCGTCCTGGCGGACCTGGTCGGCGAAGGAGCAGAATACGTGGCGGCCGCCGGCGGCCAGGGCGGCCTGGGTAACGCTTCGCTGTCCTCGCAGAAGCGCCGTGCCCCGGGCTTCGCCCTGCTGGGCATCGAGGGTGACGCCCGTGACATTGTGCTGGAACTGAAGTCCATCGCGGATATCGCGCTGGTGGGTTTCCCCTCTGCCGGCAAATCCAGCCTGATCGCGGCCATGTCCGCTGCGCGGCCCAAGATCGCCGACTACCCCTTCACCACGCTGATCCCGAACCTGGGTGTTGTCCAGTCCGGCGACGTCCGCTTCACCATTGCAGACGTTCCGGGCCTTATCGAGGGTGCCAGCGAAGGTAAGGGCCTTGGCCACCACTTCCTGCGCCACGTGGAGCGTTGCGCCGCCCTGGTGCATGTACTGGACTGCGGCACGCTGGAATCGGACCGTGACCCGTTGGCAGACCTGGCCATCATCGAGGCCGAGCTGGAAAAGTACTCCGTAGACATGAGCTTCGCGGGTGCCGACGGCGAAGTGGTTCCGCTGAACCACCGTCCGCGCCTGGTCGCCTTGAACAAGGTGGACCTTCCGGACGGCAAGGACATGGCTGAATTTGTACGCCCGGAACTCGAATCACGCGGCTACCGGGTCTTCGAGATCTCGGCCACCAGTCACGAGGGTCTCCGCCAGCTGGGCTTCGCCATGGCGGAAATCGTGCAGGCCGCCCGTGCCGCCCTCGCGGCCGCCCCGCCCAAGGTCCAGCCGCCCATCCTGCGGCCCCGCGCCGTCAACGAAGCCGGCTTCAAGATCCGCCGCGAGGAAAAGAACCTCGAGCCGCTCTTCCGCGTCCTGGGCGATAAGCCTATCCGCTGGGTCAAGCAGACCGACTTCACCAACGAGGAAGCCATCGGCTACCTCGCTGACCGCCTGGCCAAGCTCGGCGTCGAAAACGAACTGTTCAAGCAGGGCGCCAAGCCGGGCGACGCAGTCGTGATTGGCGAAGATGACGGCGTTGTCTTCGACTGGGAGCCCACCATGAGCGCCGGAGCCGAAATGCTCGCATCACCGCGTGGCACGGATATCCGTTTCGCGGACGTCGGCGACCGCCCCACACGTGGCCAGAAGCGTGACGAGCAGCAGGAACGCAAGGATGCCAAGGCTGCCGCCCGCGCCGAGCTCGAGGCCGAGCGCAAGGCCGGGATCTGGACCGAATCGGTCAGCGGCCGCCGCGCTGCCAAGCCGGTCACTGAGAGTGGACTGGGCGTTGAAGATGACGAGTGAGGCCGCTGAAATGACCGAAAATTCCGCAGTAATTATCGAGGAACCCAAAGACGACCGCAGTGTGCTCGCCCGGGCCCGCCGGATCGTTGTCAAAGTAGGGTCGTCGTCGCTGACCAGCATCAAGGGCGGCATCTCGGAAGAGTCCCTGACCGCCCTCTCAGATGTCTTGGCCGCCAAACATAACGCCGGCACGGAAATTATCCTGGTTTCCTCGGGAGCCATTTCCGCAGGCCTTGCGCCCCTCGGGCTGGTGAAGCGCCCGCGTGACCTCGCGACCCAGCAGGCCGCCGCCAGCGTGGGCCAGGGCCTGCTCATGGCGCGCTACACGCACGCGTTCGGCGCCCATGGAGTCACCGTCAGCCAGGTGCTGCTGACCGCAGATGACCTCATGCGTCGCAGCCACCACGCCAACGCTTTCCGTGCATTGAACCGCCTCCTCAACCTCGGCGTGGTGCCGGTGGTCAACGAAAACGACACCGTCGCTACGCACAAGATCCGTTTCGGCGACAACGACAGGCTCTCGGCGCTCGTGGCCCATCTGGTCCGCGCCGACGCCCTGTTGCTGCTGTCCGACGTCGACTCGATATACGACGGCCCGCCCGCCAAGGGCGCCAAGCGCATCTCCCAGGTGGACGGCCCCGAAGATCTTGAGGCAGTGACCATCGGGAAGCCGGGCAAGGCAGGCGTAGGCACCGGCGGCATGCAGACTAAAGTCGAGGCTGCCATCATGGCCGCCGATTCCGGCATACCGGCGCTGGTCACCTCCACCGCCAACGCAGCAGCCGCACTGTCCGGTGAGGACGTAGGGACCTGGTTCACCGTCAACAGCGGCCGGAAGTCTGTGCGGATGATGTGGCTCGCCCACCTGGCGCATGTCCAGGGCCGGCTCTTTCTTGACGACGGCGCCGTGCATGCTGTGCGGGACAATCGCTATTCGCTGCTCCCCGCCGGAATTTCGTCGGTGGACGGCACCTTTGAAGCCGGCGACGCCGTCGAGATGGTGGCCGGCGACGGTACCGTCATCGCGCGCGGTTTGGTTAATTACTCTTCCGAAGAGCTTCCCCAGATGCTGGGCCGCTCCACACAGGAACTGGGCGAGTCCCTGGGCCGCGGATTTGACCGTGAGGTTGTCCATATCGACGACCTGGTTCTGGTCTGAGCGGTCCGCTCGCCTAGACTTGAAGGATGACTGAGGCACTGATTTCCCAAGCCCCTGGCAATTCCAACGATTCAAATGCGGTTCCTTCGGGGCCGGAACAGGGGAGTACCCCCACTCCGGCGGAGGTTGAGGCAGCCGTCCACGCCATCGCTGACCGCTCACGGCAGGCAGCCCGCCAGATGGCCGGGGCCACCCGCGCCCGGAAAGACAGTGCCCTCCGGGCCATCGGTGCCGCATTGCTGACGCGGAAGGACTTCATCCTGGCGGCCAACGCCAAGGATGTCGCGGCCGGCAAAGCCAACGGCACGTCGGCGGCCCTGTTGGACCGCCTCACCCTGACCGAAAGCCGGATCGACGGACTCGTGGCTGCCCTGGAGAACCTGGCCAGCCTGCCGGATCCGGTCGGAAACGTGGTCCGTGGCCAGACCCTCCCCAATGGGCTGCGCCTGCGCCAGATCAACGTGCCTATGGGAGTCGTGGCCGCAATTTACGAGGCCCGTCCCAATGTGACGGTAGACATTGCCGGTCTTGGCCTTAAGAGCGGGAACGCCGTTATCCTCCGCGGCGGTACTGCTGCCGCGTTCACCAACGAGGCACTGGTCCAGATCCTCCGCGAAGCGCTGGACTCCGTCGGGCTGCCTCCGGATGCCGTTCAGACTGTGGACCAGTACGGCCGTGAAGGTGCGAATGCGCTGATGCGGGCCCGCGGCCGTGTTGATGTCCTGATTCCGCGCGGCGGCCGGGATCTGATTCAGTCCGTGGTGCTGAACGCCGCCGTGCCGGTCATCGAGACCGGCGAGGGCAATGTGCATATCTTCATCGACGAATCCGCCAGCGAGGACATGGCGGTGGAGATCCTGCTGAACTCCAAGACCCAGCGGCCCAGTGTCTGCAACACCGTGGAGACCCTGCTGGTCCATTCGCGGTCCACCGTGCTGCCCGCCGTCGCCGCCGCGCTGCGCGGCGCCGGGGTCACCCTCCACGCCGACGAGCGCATCCGTGCGGCGCTGCCTTCTTCTGTTGAGTCCGTGCCGGCAACGGATGAGGATTGGGGAACCGAGTACATGGACTTGGACCTCGCCGTAGCAATGGTGGACAGCCTGGATGACGCCGTCGAGCACATCCGGACCTGGACCACCGGCCACACTGAGGCCATTCTGACCAACAACCTCGCCAACGCGGAACGGTTTATCGCCGAGATTGATTCGGCGGCGGTCATCGTCAACGCGTCCACGCGGTTTACCGACGGCGGCGAGCTGGGCCTCGGTGCCGAGGTTGGCATCTCCACGCAGAAGCTGCACGCCCGCGGCCCGATGGGACTGACTGAGCTCACCACCACTAAGTGGATCGTGCAGGGCGAGGGCCAGGTCCGCGGGTAGCAACGCGGTAATATAGACAGAAGTCCGGAACGGCGGGACAATCCGCTGCCACATCCTTGAACCTTAGGGGAGAAAATGCTGCTCCAGCAGATCGCCATGACCGTTGCCGAAGGCGGAGAACACGCACCCGCTCCGATCTGGGCTGAGCCGTGGGTGTTCGGCGTATCCATTTTCGCCATCCTGCTGGTGATGATGTTCGTTACGCTCTCCTACTCGAACCTGGGCAACCGGCACACCGTAACGGATGAGCACGCCGATCCGCACCGCCAGCACCCCAACAAGCACGACCACGGCCAAGGCCACTGAAATTTCCCGTGTTCTGCACCGTGACGGTGCGCAAAGGCGGCTGCGGCTGGGCGTGATGGGCGGGACGTTTGATCCCATCCACCACGGCCACCTTGTTGCAGCCAGCGAAGTGGCCGCCAAGTTCGGCCTGGATGAAGTGGTCTTTGTCCCCACCGGGCAGCCGTGGCAAAAGTCGCACAAGCAGGTCAGCGAGCCTGAGCACCGCTACCTCATGACGGTGATCGCCACGGCATCAAACCCCCGCTTCACCGTCAGCAGGGTGGATATTGACCGGCCCGGTCGCACGTATACCATTGATACTTTGCGGGATCTCCGGACCCAACGTCCGGATGCGGATCTGTTCTTCATCACCGGTGCGGATGCACTGGCGCAGATTCTTTCCTGGAAGGACATCGACGAGCTGTGGTCACTGGCCCATTTTGTCGGTGTGACGCGGCCGGGACATGTGCTTGACGGCATGGGCCGCAAGGACGTCAGCCTCCTCGAGGTGCCCGCCATGGCCATCTCGTCCACGGACTGCCGTGTCCGTGTAGCCGGGAACAACCCCGTCTGGTACCTCGTGCCGGACGGAGTGGTCCAATACATCGCCAAATATGGTCTGTACGCCGAGGGACCAGATCCCGAGGACGTCCGAACTACCGAAACAGACGAGCCAGCCAGTACTGAATGAGTCCGCAATGAGTCAGGAAAAGCCCCCCGTCCGCAGCCGCCGCGAACTGCGGCAGGCCAGAGATGAGAACACGGCTCCCGGGTCCAACGGCCCGGGCCAGGTTTCGCCTGCCTCAAAACAACGGCGCGCGGCTGACGCCCCGGTGGATTCCGTCCCCGAGCAGACCCCCGCGCAGCGGTCCTCGCAGATCCGGGCCCGCGACCGCGCGGCGCTGCGTGCCATCAAGGAACTCGAGGAGAAAGAGGGCCAGCTTTCCGCAGGAGGCCCTCCCACGCGCAGGCAGTTGCGACTCCAGCAACTGAAGGAACAGGCCGTCACCTCGGCCAATCCCATCATTGCCGCTCCGATGGGGCAGCCGCTGCCAAGCCAACCTGCGGCGAGCCAACCTAAGCCAGGCCAACCTAAGCCAGGCCAAGCACAGCCGGGTCAAGCGAAGCCAGCCCCAACGAAGCCAGGTCACGATACTGCTGTATCCGCCGATATGTCCGGGCCCGCCGCGCCGGCGAACGGTGCAGGTGTTCCGGCTGGCATGAGCGTGGAGCAGGCACTCGCGGCCCGCACGCTTATTGCCGAGCAGGCCAAGAACCAGCTAGCCAAGATGGAACACATCGCCTCGCTGGACCCCGAAGCAGTGGATCCGGACATCCTTGCGGAACAGATCGCCTTGGCCGAACGCGCGGCGGTGCTTAACCGCCGGGCGATGGCCAAGCGGAAGCTGGCCGAGCAGGCCGCCCCTGCACAGCCAGTATCATCACCCACGCAGGCTGCCAATCCGCAGGCCGCGGCCACGCAATCCGTTCCCCAGACGGGCCCGGCAACCGCCGATAACCTGGCCATGGTCACGCCGCTGGAATTCGTGCAGGTACCCGGCGTCGACCGTCCTGTGATGAAACCCCCGGCGACCTCCTACGTACCGCTGGCGACCCAGGCCGGACCTAAGGTCCGGCCTGGCGGCAAGGGCCGCCGGCCGTCCACTACGTCCAAAGAGCCGGCCGCGGGTTCTGCGCAGGCGGCCGCTTCGGGCCGTTCCCGGGTGATCGCGCGTGCGGAAGCTGCTGCCAGGGCCGCCGCGGCACCGAAGCGCGTCGTCCCCGTCCAGCCCATCGTGGCCTCTACGCCAGTGGGGGAGCCGGACGATCTGTTCGATGACCTGCCGCGTATCCCGGCACGGTCAGCCCACGGGCTGGAGCCGCTGGATGCGGCAACGGCCGGCCTGGCCCGTGCGAAGCGGCTCAGGCTTATGCAGGTCCTCGTCCTGGCTTTTGGGATCGTGGCCCTTATTTCCGGCGTTATTCTCATCGTCAGCGGCATCTCCAGCTGACCGGGCAACGCCCTCTTACGAAGCTTTAGAAAACTACAAGGAGTCCCATGACTGCAACAGATTCATCCATCGCCATTGCCCGCCAAGCCGCCAAGGCAGCCGCGGACAAGATTGCCCACGACATTGTGGCCCTCGATGTCAGCGAACGGCTGGCACTGGCAGATGTCTTCCTCATCGCATCCGCGCCGAGCGAGCGCCAGGTCAACGCCATCGTTGACGGCATCGAAGAAGAACTTTCCAAGCAGGACCTCCGTCCGGTACGCCGCGAAGGCCGCTCCGGCGGGCGCTGGGTACTGCTGGATTACTCGGACATCGTCATCCACGTCCAGCATGAAGAGGACCGCGTTTTCTACGCCCTGGAGCGCCTGTGGAAGGACTGCCCGGTAGTTGACCTGCAGCTGGGCGAAGACACTTCAGCCAAGGCGACGGCGGCCTCCGACTCCGAATAGCAGGCCTTGCCGGCCCGAATATGCCCGATTTGGAATTTTCGGAAAAGCTGGTCTAAGATATTTGAGTTGCTCCGGGGAGACCGCGGAGTAACGAAGGTCCGGGGCTGTGGCGCAGCTGGTAGCGCACCTGCATGGCATGCAGGGGGTCAGGGGTTCGAGTCCCCTCAGCTCCACCGGATAATCCGCCGGAATCGAAAGATTCCGGCGGATTTTTTTATTGCCGGAAAATGCCCCTCCCGATTGGCGCAGCGCGCAGATTTCTATTAAGCTAATCAGGTTGCTTCGGGCGGTCTGAACCGCGGAGGAGCACAGGTTTGGGGCTGTGGCGCAGCTGGTAGCGCACCTGCATGGCATGCAGGGGGTCAGGGGTTCGAGTCCCCTCAGCTCCACCAAACAGGACGCAGGTCCAAAAAAAATGAGCCACCCGGTCGGGTGGCTCATTTTTGTCTCCCAGACACGGAGCCCGGAGAAGTGTGCGCCCAGTAGTGAGTGCTTAGATCCAATCACTCCGGCGCAGCGGCGGCCCGTCCCCGCCGGCACGTTGGACCAGGACCTGGTTGACGCCCGTGATCCCGGTTTCAAAGCCCAGGGCACTTGATGCCATGTAGAGCCGCCACACCCGCGCCCGGCCCAGGCTGGTGAGCCGTACGGCTTCGTCCCAGTTCTCTTCGAGCCTGCGCACCCACGCCCGCAGGGTCAGAGCATAGTGCTGGCGCAGGGCCTCCACGTCCAACACCTCGAACCCGCCGGTCTCCAGTGCGCTGACCATCTCGCCGAGGCTGACCATCTCGCCGTCCGGAAAGACATAGCGCGGAATGAACGAATCCGGGTCGGGCTTGATGGGGCCGGCGTTCCAGGAGATGGCGTGGTTGAGCAGCCGGCCGCCGGGACGGAGCAAGCCGTGCAGCACGTCGACATAGTGGGGTGTCTGTTCCCGGCCCACGTGTTCGGACATGCCGATGGAGCTGATGGCGTCGAACGGCCCGTCGGCGATATCCCGGTAATCCTGGACCCGGATGTCGATGTTTTCGGTCAGGCCGGCGTCGGCTGCACGTTTGCGCGCCAGCACGGCCTGTTCGGTGGAGAGCGTCACGCCCACCACCGAGACGCCGTAATGCTGCGCCGCGTGCAACGCGAAGCTGCCCCAGCCGCACCCCACGTCCAGTACCCTCATCCCGGGCTTCAGCCCAAGCTTCCGGCAGACGAGATCCAGCTTGGCCTTCTGCGCGTCATCCAGTCCTGCCGGAAGGCCCCGTTCGGCAGGGGTGCCGCCGCCGGGTCCATCCGCCCACACAGCGCATGAGTAGACCATTGAGGGTCCCAGCACGAGGACGTAAAAGTCGTTGCCGACGTCGTAATGGTGCGAGATGGCCGCAGCGTCGCGCTTCCGGGTGTGGAGCCGGCCCTTCCGCGTGACTTTGGCCTCCTCCGGCGGCGGAGCAGGGTTGGGGCCCAGCGCGCCCAGCCGGACCGCCGTGCTGACCAGCGTGGCCAGTTCACGCGGAGTCAGGGGCCGGAAGGGGCCGGGTTCGGAAAACTTGCCCACCGAGCTGAGCGCCGCGAAGGCTGCAAAGATGTCGCCGGGGGCATCGATGTCCCCGGCGACATAGGCGCGGCTGAGCCCGAGCTGCCCCGGCGACCACAGGATCCGGCGCAGGGCGCGGCGTGACCTGAATTCGAGGACCGGGGCCTCGGGCGGCCCCGCCTCGGACCCGTCCCACGCCCGCACCCTCAGCGGTATCTCCGTCGTCCCCAGGACGATGCCGAGTGCGTTCGCCAACAGCGACGCTGCCCCTTTTTCCGTTTTCATGGTCCTCGCCTTTCGTCCGCCTAGGCCCAACAGTACGACGCCGGCGCGTGCCTGTCAGCGCAGTGGCGCGATTATCATGGGGGAGTGAATGAGACCTTGCCACCGTGCCCCGAATGCTCCAGCGCCTATACGTACGAGATGGGTGCGCTCCTGGTCTGCCCGGAATGCGGCCACGAGTGGTCCGCCGAGGCGGCGGAGGCCACGGCAGAGGCCGGGCCGAGGGTCATCAAGGATGCAGTGGGCAACATCCTCGCCGACGGCGACACGGTCACGGTGATCAAGGACCTGAAAATCAAGGGCAGCTCCGGTGTCATCAAGGTTGGCACCAAAGTCCGCGGGATCCGGCTGATGGACGGTGTGGGCGACCACGACATCGACTGCAAAGTGGACGGTGTGGGACCGATGCAGCTCAAATCCTCCGTGGTGAAGAAGGTCTAGCAGAAACCGGCCACGAGCATGGACAACGGAAGCACCGACGTTGTGGTCATCGGCGCGGGCCAGGCGGGCCTCTCCGCCGCCTACCACCTGCAGCGCCGAGGGGTTGAATACAAGGTCCTCGACGCCGAGGAAGGCCCGGGCGGCGCCTGGCGCCACCGCTGGAAAAGCCTGGTCATGGCGACGGTCAACGGCATCAGTGACCTTCCCGGCATCGCGAAGCCTGACGTGGATCCCACGGAACCCAGCTCGGAGTTCCTGAGCCGGTACTTCGCCGGCTACGAGCAGGACCTCGGAATTGAGGTCCTGCGCCCGGTCAAGGTCACCTCGGTCGCCAGGGAAGACGCCGATCCGGCAGGGCGCCTGCGGATCAGCACCGACAGCGGCGACTGGTCAGTGAAGGCAGTCATCAACGCAACCGGTACGTGGACCCGGCCGTTCTGGCCCATCTACCCGGGCCGGGCCACGTTCCGGGGCCGGCAACTGCACGTGGCCGATTACGTCTCCGCCGAGGAGTTCCGCGGCCTGCACGTCATCGTGGTGGGAGGCGGAATTTCCGCCGTCGGGCTGCTGGACGAGGTCTCGCAGGTGACCAGCACCAGCTGGTTCACCCGCCGGGAACCAGACTGGCGTGACGCCGCGTTCGACGCCCAGGCCGGCCACAACGCCGTCGCACTCGTGGAAGAGCGCGTGCGGCAGGGCCTGCCGCCGCAAAGCGTGGTGGCCGTGACCGGCCTCATCTGGACCCCGGCGCTGAGGGCGGCAGCACAACGGGGTGCGCTGGACCGTCGCCCCATGTTCACCGCCATAGAGCCCGACGGCGTCCGGCTCGCCGACGGGAGCCTGCTCCGTGCCGACGTCATTCTGTGGGCCACCGGATTCCGTGCCGAGCTCGAACATCTGGCGCCGCTGCACCTTCGGGGACCCGGTGGCGGCATCGCCATGGACGGGACCCAGGTGGCAATCGAGCCGCGCGTCCATCTGGTGGGGTACGGGCCGTCGTCGTCCACCATCGGCGCCAACAGGGCGGGCCGGGCGGCCGTCACCGCCCTCCTCAAACTGCCCGCGCTTGCACCAACCGCATCAACAACCAGTACATGACCAGACGGCAGGAACCAGTGGCACAGAACACTCTTGAGGACATCTTCGGCACGCTCCGGCGCCACCCGGATGTCGAAGCCCCGAACCTCCAGGCCTGGGACGCCACGGACCGGCTGCTGCTCGAAGCCGCCGCAGCGCGCACGGAACCGGGTACCCGGCTGGCCGTGATCGGCGACCGCTACGGTGCTCTCACCCTCGGTGCGCTTGGCACGCTGGGGGTCAGCCGGGTCCGTGTGCACGAGGATCTCATCACTGGGGAGCGCGCCCTGCGGAACAACGCTGCGGCTGTGGGGCTCGCAGCGGCGGATCCCGGAGCCATTGACGCCACCGGGTTCGAACAATTGCCGCTGGGGGAGGAGATGCTGTCCGGCGCGGAGCTGGTGCTGCTTCAACTGCCGCGGACGCTGGCGGAGCTTGAAGAAATCGCTGCCGCCGTGGCGCGTTATGCCGCCCCTGACGTGGTGCTGCTCGCCGGCGGGCGGATCAAACACATGTCCCTGGGAATGAACGCGGTCCTGGAACGCCACTTCGAGACGGTCCAGCCGCAGCTGGCGCGGCAGAAGTCCCGGATCATCCTGGCCGGCGGCGCCCGGCAAACTGAGACGCACGAGTGGAGTCCCGCCGTCGAACGCCTTGCCGAGCTGGACCTGGACGTTGCTGCGCACGGTGCCGTCTTTGCTGGAGCAAAACTGGACATCGGGACCAGGTTCCTCCTGACCTTCCTGCCGGAGATGCCTGAAGCCGGGCACGCCATCGATCTGGGCTGTGGCACCGGCATCCTCGCCGCCATGTACGCCCGCCAGAACCCGGCATCAAGGGTCACGGCCACGGACCGGTCCGCCGCCGCCGTCGCGTCGGCCCGGGCCACGGCGCAGGCCAACGGCCTCGAGGAACGGATTACCGCCCTCCAGGATGACGCCATGAGCACGCTCCCGGCAGGAAGCGCCGACCTTGTCCTGCTGAATCCGCCCTTCCACCTGGGCGCCAGTGTGCATGCCGGGGCGGGCATCAAACTGTTCGAGGCGGCGGCCAGGGTCCTGGCGCCGGGCGGTGAGCTGTGGACGGTGTTCAACCGGCACCTGCAGTACCTCCCTGCGCTGGAGCGGCTGGTGGGTCCCACCACTGTGAGGGGCGGCAATCCAAAGTTCACCGTGGCGGTCAGCACCCGGCGGCCATAGGCGCGCCAGCACGGCAAGGTGGCGCCCCGGCCGCGGCGCGGCCCCACCTCCGGCTCTGGGCGTTGATCAGGAGGTAACGTACCATTCAGACATCATCATGAATACGCGGCCGAAAACCTAGGGGAGACCGTGCCAGAAATCCGCCAGCCCTCGGCGCCACGGCGCGGGACTAATCTTCCGCGCATGGGGGACTTCAACCTCACGGTCATCCTGGATGCCATCCGCCGGTCATCCGGGGGGCTCAGCCGCGTGGAGCTCGCCCAGATTGTGGGCCTCTCGCCGCAGACCATCTCCAACATCTCCCGCCGCCTGCTGGACCAGCACCTGATCGTCGAAGCGGGCAAAGAAGGCAGCGGCCCCGGCAAACCGCGCACCATGCTTCGCCTCAACCCGGGCGGAATGTATGCCATCGGCGTCCACCTGGACCCTGCCGTCACCACGTTCGTGGTCCTCGATCTTGTGGGCGCCGTAGTACAGCATTCGCGGATTAGGACACCCGGCGGGAATGATCCTGCCGCCGTTATATCCACCATGGCCACCGAGATCGAGCAGCTCGTTGCCGAGTCCGGCGTGGACACCAGCCGGATCGCCGGCCTGGGCCTGGCCGCTCCGGGACCCATCGACCTGGACAACGGCACCGTGGTGGACCCGCCGCTGCTGCCGGGCTGGGACCGCGTGGAACTTCGGGACGCCCTGGCCAAAGCCACCGGCTATTCCGTCCTCGTGGATAAGGACGTCACCAGCGCCGCCGTCGCCGAGACCTGGGCCGGCGGGCCCAGCGGCTCGGGCAGTTTCATCTTTATGTACATGGGCACCGGTATCGGCTGCGGCATCGTCCTCAACGATGAGGTGGTCCGTGGAACGTCAGGAAACGCCGGCGAGATCGGCCACATCGTGGTGGACCCCGATGGCCCGGTCTGCGACTGCGGACTGCGCGGCTGCGTTAAGTCCTCAGCCATCCCGCAGGTGCTCGTGGCGGAGGCCGTTGCCGCCGGCATCCTGGACGGCTCCGGAAAGCACACCAGCGGAGCCGAAGTGCAGCAGAGCTTCTCCCAGCTGTGCGACCTTGCCGATGCCGGCGACGCCAAGGCCCTGGCGATCATCGACAAGTCAGCCGTGCTGGTGGCCCGGGCCGTCTCCGTGGTCACCAACACGCTGGATGTGGAGCGGGTTGTGTTCGGCGGGCCCTTCTGGAGCCGGATCGCCGACCGCTACCTGGAGAAGATCCCGGCGCTCGTGGACGCCAACAGTGCGGCCCGCCTGATCCACACCATCGAGGTTGTCGGCACGGGAGTCGGTGAGGACGTCGGCGCCGTTGGGGCTGCCTGCCTGGTCCTGGAGCATACACTGGCGCCCCGGGCGCAGCGGCTTCTCCTGGAAGTCTGAACCGGACGTCTGAACGGGATCTCCTTGCCACTGGCCGGAGCCCCGTCTAGCATGTGGATATCGCCGCGGCTGGGGCCCGCAGGTACAGGGGACGGCAGCCATTGACTGAATGGAGCACCAATGCGCCGGGCCCTCAAAATCACCTCACTCATCGCTGCAGCGGGCTTTGTGCTGACGGCATGTTCCCCTGCAGCCCCCGAAGCGGAGACCAAAACGCTGAAGGTGGTCTATCAAAAGACCGATTCCTTCACTGCCCTGGACACGCTCTTCCAGTCGGCCAAGCAGGAGTTTGAGGCCGCCAACCAGGGCGTCACGGTTGCCCTGGAGCCCATCCAGGCGAACGACGACGACTACGGCACCAAGCTTGCCCTCGCTCTCCGTTCGCCCTCCACCGCCCCGGACGTCTTCTACGAGGACACCTTCAAGGTGCGTTCCGACGTCGACGCCGGGTACCTGCTGAAGCTGGACAGCCACCTTGAGGGGTGGAAGGACTGGGATACCTTCGATGCCGGCGCCAAGGCCGCCGGCCTGGGGGACGACGGCGGCACGTACGCGGTCCCGCTGGGCACCGACACGCGAGCTATCTGGTACAACAAAAAGGTGCTCACCGCCGCTGGCGTCAGCGTCCCGTGGGAGCCCCGCACCTGGCAGGACATCCTGGACACCGCCCGGAAAATCAAGGCCAGTGACGCCTCCGTGGTGCCGTTCAACATGTACGCCGGCAAGGCCACCGGCGAAGGCACCGTCATGCAGAGCTTCTACGAACTGCTCTACGGAACGGAATCCGAACTCTACGATGCCGACGCCAAGAAGTGGGTAGTCGGTTCCCCGGGGTTCACCGACTCGTTGGCGTTCCTCAAGACCCTCTACGACGAAAAACTGGCCGTCTCCCCGGCGGAGGCCCTCGACGCGAATGTGTGGAAGAAGGTCTTCGGCGAATGGCTGCCGCAGGGCAAGATGGGCGCCACTGTTGAGGGTTCCTATACGCCGTCCTTCTGGCAGAAGGGCGGCAGTTACGAATGGGCCGAGTACGGGCAGGACATGGGCGTTACGGCGTTCCCCACCCAGACCGGTCAGGCACCCGGCGGCGTCAGCATGTCCGGCGGCTGGACCCTGGCGGTAGGGGCGGAGACCAAAAACCCCGACCTCGCCTTTGAGTTCCTCGCCACGGCCCTGAACCGGAAGAACTCCCTGGCCTTCAACATCGCCAGCTCCCAGATCGCCGTGCGGAAGGACGTCGCCGCCGACGCCGGCTACCAGGCGGCCAACCCGTTTGTGAAGGACGTGTCCGAGCTTGTGGCCGTCACGCATTACCGTCCCGCCACGGCCGACTACCCTCGGATCTCCGCGGCCGTGCAGGAGGCCACGGAAGCCGTGATTACCGGGGCGAAATCCCCGGAGCAGGCAGCCGCCGACTATGACACGGCGGTGAAGGGCATCGTGGGTGAGGCCAAGACCGTCGCCCAGTAGCCTGTGGCGGTTTCCCTCAGGCGCGACCGGTCCGGCCACCGGCGGCGTCACTCCGGACTCCGGCGCCAGGCACGGCTGCTCCCCGTACTCCCGGCCGTGGTTCTCCTGCTGGTGTTTTTGGCCGGTCCCGTGCTGTGGGCCTTCCACGCGTCATTCACCAATGCAGCCCTGACCGGCCGCAATGCCCGCAGTCCCGGTTGGATCGGGTTCGACAACTACGCCAGGCTCCTGTCGGACCCCTTGCTGCCGCTCTCGCTGGGCCTGACCGTCCTGTTCGTGGGCGGCTCCGCCATCCTGGGCCAGAACCTGCTGGGGCTCACCCTTGCGGTGCTGATGCGGCGGGCCCGCCGGACGGTGGCCGCCGTCGTCGGTACTGCGGTGGTGGCTGCGTGGGTGCTCCCCGAGATCGTGGCGGCCTTTGCCGCCTACGCCTACTTCAGCCGGGACGGGACCCTGAACCAGCTGCTGGGCGGGCTGGGGCTCGGGCAGACCGACTGGCTGTATTCGTTCCCGATGGTCGCCATCCTGCTTGCCAACATCTGGCGTGGCACGGCGTTCTCCATGCTCGTCTACCGCGCCGCGCTCAACGACATCCCCGGTGAGGTCACGGAGGCCGCGCTGATGGACGGTGCCGGCGGCTGGCAGCGGCTGGCCTACATCACCATCCCCATGATCCGCGGCAGCATCGCCACCAACCTCATGCTCATCACCCTGCAGACCCTGGCGGTGTTCACCCTCATCTGGGTGATGACGGCGGGCGGTCCCGCCAACGCCAGCACCACGCTGCCGGTGCTGGCGTACGTGGAGGCCTTTAAGTTCGGCGACATCGGCTACGGCACGGCGGTGGCGTCGGTGCTGATCCTCATTGGCGTGGTGTTCGGTGCCGCCTACGTCCGGCTCCTGCGGGAGGGCAAACCATGACGACGACGGCGGGGACCTCCGCACGGGGGCAGCTGCGGTCCGGGACGGGCGCGGTGTCCCGTGCCCGGCAGCGTGCCCGGATACCGGCGGACGTGTCCCTGATCCTGATCGGCGCCTGCTTTGTCCTGCCGCTGCTCTGGCTCGTGTTTGCGTCCCTTGATGCCTCCGCCGGACATGAGGTAAGGCTCCCGGGCAGGGTCTCCCTGGATAACTTTGCCGCCATCATGACGCCGGGGCTGCTGTTCCAGCCGCTTTGGAACAGCCTGGTGCTGTCCGCCGGCACAGCGGCCGTGAACCTCGTGGCAGCAGTCCTGGCTGCCTACCCGCTGTCCCGCTACCAGTCCAGGTTCAACAAGCCATTTATGTACACCGTCCTGTTTGGAACCTGCCTTCCCATCACGGCCATCATGGTGCCGGTGTACGGGTTGTTTGTGCAGCTTCAGCTGCTGGATTCGATGCCCGCCACGATCTTTTTTATGGCCACCACCACGTTGCCCATGGCCATCTGGATGACGAAGAACTTTATGGACGCAGTCCCGGTGTCGTTGGAGGAAGCGGCCTGGGTGGACGGTGCGTCAGGACTAACGGCGCTGAGGACCATCGTCCTGCCCCTGATGCGGCAGGGGCTGGGCGTGGTGTTCATTTTTGTGTTCATCCAGGCCTGGGGGAACTTCTTCGTCCCGTTCGTCCTGCTCCTGTCCGAAGCCCGGCAGCCAGCGGCGGTGTCGATCTTCAGCTTCTTCGGACAGCACGGCGCAGTGGCGTACGGCCAGCTGGCCGCCTTCTCCATCCTGTATTCAGTCCCGGTGCTGGCCCTGTACGTCATTGTGGCCAGGGGCGCAGGCAGTTCCTTTGCGCTCTCGGGTGCAGTGAAGGGCTAGTGATGCGCGGCTTGCGATGCCGGCCGGAACCTCAGTCGATGTCCTCGACCACCACGCCGAAGGGGATGCTGTCATCGAGGTGGGCCTGGTGGCCGGTGGGACCCGCGTTGTAGGTGACCCGGACACCATGGGATTTGTCGGCAGCGGACTGCTGCAGGACAGGCTTGACGGCAAGGATGAACCGCTCGCTCTTGTCGGCGAGAAACTCTTTGTAACTGGCTGGAAGCTCACTCATGGCAAAAGAATAGACCTGCAGAGCCGCGATGGGGAGGGGTCCCCATTGCGGCCGGACCGGGAGGTGTCTTGGATAGGATGGCGGACGGAGTGCAGCCGCACGGCAGCACACCCGGGCCAACATCCGTAGACCACCAGCCATCAGGGGGAAATCCATTGCTTCAAACCAGTGCGCCCGCACGAATCGAACCGGCGGAACTGGCCCGTGCACAGCAGGTAGTGGCGAACATTTCCCGCAGCTTCGATGCCAAAGTGGTGGGCCAGGCACGGCTGCGTGAATCCCTGCTGGTGGGCCTGATGACCGGCGGGCACATCCTGCTGGAAAGCGTTCCGGGCCTGGCGAAGACCACCGCGGCCCAGACCGTGGCCGAAGCAGTCAGTGCAGAGTTCCGCCGGATCCAGTGCACGCCGGACCTGCTCCCCAGCGACATCGTGGGCACGCAGATCTACGACGCCGCCAAAGGCACGTTCATCACGCAACTGGGGCCGGTGCACGCCAACATCGTCCTGCTTGATGAGATCAACCGTTCCAGCGCCAAGACCCAAAGCGCCATGCTGGAGGCCATGCAGGAGCGGCAGACCTCCATCGGGGGAGAGGAGTACCGGCTGCCGTCCCCGTTTATGGTACTGGCCACGCAGAACCCCATCGAACAGGAAGGCACGTACCAGCTGCCGGAGGCTCAGATGGACCGCTTTATGCTCAAGGACGTACTGGACTACCCCACGCCGGCCGAGGAAACGGAAATCATCCGGCGGATCGACGCCGGAGTCTTCAGCGCCGAGCAGAAGCCGGCGGCCGCCGCCTCACTGGACGCCGTCATCGGCGTCCAGGCTCTCGTGAAGCGGATCTATATCGACCCGGCCGTCATCAACTACATCGTGGGCCTGGTGTTCGTCACGCGGAATGCCGGGCAGTACATCGACCAGCGGCTCGCCGGCTTCATCGAATTCGGCGCCAGCCCGCGCGCCAGCATTGCCTTCAGCCAGGCCGCCCGGGCAGTGGCACTGCTCAACGGCAGGGACCACGTGATCCCGGAGGACGTGAAGTCCCTCGCCCACCGTGTGCTCCGGCACCGCCTCATCCTGGGGTTCGACGCCGTTGCGGAGCAGGTGCCGGTGGAGACGATCATCGACGCGGTCGTCGCCTCCGTCCAGACTCCCTGAGCCAGCAGTGACCAGTCTCCTGCAGCGCGTGAAGGCGAAGATGGCCATCTTCGCCCACCGGAAAGCCCGCGGCATGCTCGACGGCGAATACGGTTCCGTCTTCCGCGGCCGCAGCCTCGACTTTGATGACCTGCGCGCCTACATCCCCGGGGACGATGTCCGCGACATCGACTGGAAGGCTTCCGCCCGGTTCGGATCGCCGCTCATCAAGCGGTATGTCGCCGTACGGCGCCAGACCGTCCTGCTCATTGCCGATACTGGACGGGGCATGGCTGCCGAGTCCCGCGACGGCGAAACCAAGAAGGACATCGCCGTGATGGTGCTCGGCGTGGTGGGCTATCTGGCGCACCGGCACGGCGACGTTGTGGGTTTGGTCTGCGGCGACCGCAACGGGACACGCTCCATCCCGGCCAAAGCCGGTGAGCCGCACCTGGAACGGCTCCTGCGCGAGGTTGACTCATCCACCTCCCTGGACTCTGGCCCCAGCAGGATCGAGGACCAGCTGGAATACGTGGCCCGCAACGTCAAGGGCAGGTTCCTGCTGTTTGTGGTGTCCGACGAACATGCCGCCGGCCCCGACACCGAACAGCTGCTCCGCCGGCTGCGTGCCCAGCACGAGGTCCTTTGGCTCACCATCCGGGACGCTGACTTGGCCGGGGAAGGAAACACCGGCCAGGACGCCTTCAGCGTGGCAGACTCCTCGATGCTGCCAGCACACCTGGCAGCATCCCCGGCAATCGCGGCGGCCTATGCCAAGGCAACAGGGGAACGGGACGCGGCCCGGCACGCCATGCTCCGCCGCGCCGGCATCACCCAAGGCCACGTGACCGGCAGCAGTGCGGTCATGACGGAACTCTTCGCCCTCCTGGAAAGGCACCGGCGTGCAGGCTGACCCGGGCATCCACGGACCCCTCCAGTACAGCCAGGCGTGGCTGTGGACCGGACTCGCCCTCCTGGCGGCGGTCCTGGGCTGGTACGCGTTCGTTTTCCTGAGCACGCGCAAACCAAAGGTGACGGAGCAGGCGCCCCGGTTCACTCCGCCGTCGGACCTTGCGGGCCTCAAGGAGGCCTACCTGCAAAGGATCGACGCCGTCACGGCAGACGCCGCCGCCGGGCTGCTGACCGCACGGGAGTCGCACCAGGAACTGAGCCTGCTGGTCCGCCGGTTCGCCCGCGACGTCACCGGCATTGACGCCCCCAGGATGACCCTTGCGGAGCTGCACGGGCACCCGCTGCCGCCAGTGGCCGAGGCCGTCCGCAAGATCTACCCGGGCGAGTTCGGCCTGGAACCGCTGCCGCCGGTCACGCAATCGGCCGCGACTGCCCGCCAGGCGGTGCGGCAATGGAACTGATGTTCTGGTGGCTGATCCCTCCGGCGCTGGTCATCGCGGCCCTGGCAGGATGGCGCGCCTTCCGCCCGGACCGCCACGCAAACGCTCGACGGCGGCCGGTGGCCAATGCGGACCGCCTCACCGCGCTGCCCGAATACCAGGCGGCCCTCCGCCGGCACCGCCGCTGGCTGGCCGTAGCCGCTCTCGCGGCCGCAACCCTGCTGGTCTCTGCGGTGGCCGCGGCGGCGCGTCCGGTGGAACTGACCACCATCCAGCCGGAGCAACGCAACCGGGACATCATGCTGTGCCTGGACACGTCGGGCTCCATGAGCAGCGCCGACGCGGCTGTGGTGCAGGTGTTTGCCGAACTGGCGAAGGAGTTCGACGGCGAACGGATCGGCCTCACCGTCTTCGACAGCAGCGCCGTCCAGGTCTTCCCCCTCACCGACGAGTACGGGTATGTCCAGGAACAACTCCAGCTGGCCCAAGACGCGTTCGAGGGAAGCCCCGGCAGCGCGGGGTTCCTGGACGGCACCTGGAACGGCCGCGGATCGTCATTGATCGGCGACGGCCTGGCATCCTGCGTCAACGGGTTCCCGGACACCGGCGCCGCGGATGCCCGCAGAGCGGAGACCGGCACTCCTGACGCCGGCCAGCGGCGCTCGCGGTCCATCGTCCTGGCAACGGACAACTACCTGTCCGGCGATCCCATCTTCACCTTGGAACAGGCGGCCGCCCTGGCCAAGGAGCGTGCTGTGCGCGTTTACGCCCTGAACCCCGGCGACGTTGACTACGGACCCGGCCCCGGCCAGCCCGGAGCCAGGCTGCGCACAGCGGCCGAAGCCAGCGGTGGGGCGTACCACCAGCTGGACAGTCCGGATGCCGTGGTGGACATCGTCCGATCCGTGCAGGAAACCGAAGCCACGGCCATGAAGGGAGCATCCCGGGCGGTTGTCTCGGACCGGCCTGAGCTGCCGCTCACGCTGGCACTCCTGTCCGGCCTGGTACTGGCGGGCGCATCGTGGAGGCTCCGGCCATGAAACTGCAACCGATCCTGCCCTGGTGGGTTATGGTCCCGCTCATCGCCGCCGCCGTGCTGTTTCTGGTCTGGCGTCTGGTCAAGGCAGCACGGGAGCGCCCTGCCAGCAGCAGCCAGCTTCGGGAATGGCTGTTCAAGAGCGCCCTGGTGCTGCTGCTCCTGGCCGCGGCGCTCAGGCCGGGTGTTCCCGGCGGAAGCTCCCAAGCCGCCGCGGCGGATGTCAACGTCTTCTTTGTGGTGGACACCAGCAGCAGCATCGCTGCCGAAGACTACGGCGACGGCTCGCCCCGGCTGGACGGGGTGCGGCAGGACATCATGGCCATCGCGGGTGAACTGGCCGGAGCCCGCTTTTCGCTCCTGACGTTCGACAGTAACGCCAGTGTCCGGATGCCCCTCACTACCGATGCCACCGCCCTGGACACCAGCGTGTCCGTCCTGCAGCCGCAGGTCACGGCATTTTCGAAGGGCAGCAGCGTCACCGCTGCCGGAACCTTGCTGGCGGAGCGGCTGCGCGCGGCGCGGGACAGCCATCCCGAACGGCCGCGCCTGGTCTACTACCTGGGCGACGGGGAACAGACCAGCGCCAAGGCGCCGGCGGCGATCAGGCTCGACGGCGGCCTGGTGGACGGCGGCGCGGTGCTCGGCTACGGCACGGCTGCCGGTGGCCGGATGAAGGAAAACACGGGGCAGGGTTCGGGGCAGGACGCCGGCGCAGGCTACATCCAGGACCGGTCGTCCGGAACCGGCATGGATGCTTTATCGGTCATCGACGAAGGCCGCCTGCAGGGGATTGCCGGTCAGCTGGGGGTGCCCTATGTCCACCGTTCGGCCGGAGACCCGGTGGCGCCGATGATGCAGGCAGCTGATCCCGGGGACTTTGAACGGGCAACGGCGGATGGCGGCGTCGCCGGCCGGACAGAGCTGTACTGGCTCCTCGCCGCCGGAGCGTTCCTGCTGGCTCTCCGCGAAGCCTTCCTGGTGCTCCGCCAATGGCGGCAGCTCCGGCCCGGAGCGGGAGTTCGAGCATGATGCGGCCAACGCCCACGCCGGCACCCCAGGAACCGGCACCGCAGATACCGGCACCGCAGATACCGGCACCCCAGGAACCGGCACCGCAGATACCGGCACCGCCGGTGACCTCGCGGGACCGGCGGGAGCGCCGTCGTCGGCTGTTATGGTGGTCTGCGCTGCCCGCACTCCTGGTCCTGTGCCTGGCCGCGAAGATGCTCAGCGTGGGCATCCTCGCCGACACTGCTGCCCGGTCCTTCGCGGCCGGGGACTCCGGCAGCGTGGCGGATGCTGCGGGCGGAATGAGGACCGCCAATTTCATCGAACCGCACAAGGCGCCGTTCGCCGAGGGTGACGGCCTGTTCCTCGTCGGGGACTTCGCTGCCGCCCGCCAACGCTTCGAGGAAGCACTGCACCTGGCGGGCCCGGCCGACGAGTGCGTCGTCCGGGTCAACCTGGCCCTCACCATCGAACGCCTCGGTGACGCCGAGGCCAAAACAGAAGACGCGATGGCGGCGGCCCGGCTGTTCGCCGAAGGCGTTGCGGTGGCGGAGGCTGCTCCGGAGGGCTGCTTTGCCTCCGCCGCGGAAGCCGCCGCTGATGCCAGCGCCGAATCCGGCGCGGGGGAGCAACTGAAACAGGCGGCGGAGCGGCTGCAGCAAAAGGCCGATGCGGCGGCTGCGGACAACACCACCCCGCAACCGCCGGAAGGGCCCGGGCAGGACGCGCTTCCGGCGGATCCGGGCCAGCAGAGCCAGCTTGAGCAGCTCAGGGACAGCGCCAGGGAAGCCCAAAGCGAGCGGAATTCCGGGCAGGAGCGGGACGAGTACCTCCGGGACGATGGATCCGGGCCGGGTGTTGACCGGCCCTGGTAGCAGGCCAGGGCAGCGTCGGGTTTGCAGTATGCCCCGATGAATCCGTTGACCAATATGGCGAAGAAAATTCTGCACCACTGCGAAACACGCCGTAAAGCTGCGTCTTAATTCGGCAGCGGACTTGAAGGGTGCCCCGCGGGCTCCTAGAGTTCTATACAAGTTACCGAGGTAACGTGTCAGCGATCCTCCGATTGTGGAGGGTGTGGGTGCCCCCATGTGGGCCTGACATTTGCTCACGGACAACTTCATTACAGGCGTAACAGTCGCGGCTGCGTCCCTGTGGAGTTTTCCGTGTTCCCAAACTCAAATTCATTCCCGGCTTCACCGTCACATTACTTGACCGGTAGCCGGCAATGGCCCAAAGCCAAGGACGCAAATGTCACCGCCAAGCCTTATTGAAACGCATCCGAACCTCACCGAGACTGCCCCCGTGGCGCTCTCTTACGAGCTCTTCCCGCCCCGCTCGCCGGCCGCGGCCGAGTCGCTCTGGACCACCATCCGGGAACTGGAAACCACCGAGCCGGACTATGTCTCCGTCACTTACGGTGCCAGCGGCTCGAACCGGGACACCGCCGTCGAACTCATCAACAGGCTCCTCCTGGAAACCACGCTCCGGCCCCTCGCCCACCTCACCTGCGTGGGCAACACGCCGGAGGAACTGGCGGAGATCATCGGTGACCTCCTGGACACCGGGGTCCGCGGCATCCTGGCCCTCCGGGGCGACCAGCCCAAGGACGGTGCACCGCTCGCCGCAGGTTCACTGCGGTATGCGCAGGACCTGATCGAACTTATCCGGCGGGTTGAACAGCGGCGGTCGGCCCTGCTGTGTGCGGGCAAGATCGCCGTGGGCGTCGCCGCGTACCCCACCCGGCACCCGGAATCACCCACTGAAGCCCACGACGTCGAGGTGCTGCTCGCCAAGCAGCGCTCCGGAGCCGACTTTGCCATCACCCAGGTTTTCTTCCACACCGAGCAGTACGCGAACCTCATTAGCCGCGCACGCCGGGCAGGGGTCACCATCCCCATCATCCCGGGAGTTATGCCGCTCACCAGCCTGCGCCGGGTCACACGGCTCGGCGAACTGACAGGCGTTGAGCCGGCACCGGAACTCCTGGCTCGGCTCGCCGCCGCGGACACTGATTCCGAACGACTCCGGATCGGTGTCCGGGCCACGGTGGACCTGGCTAACGCGGCCCTCGAGGCCGGAGCGCCGGGCATCCACATCTACACCTTCAACGAACACCAGAGCGCGCTGGAGGTGCTGGACAAACTGGCGCTTCCGCGCCAGTCCCGGTCAGCTGGCCGCCGCAGCGCCACCCTCCGGCGTCAGCTCGCCAGCTGACCTTCCAACATCCGCCAGACCATTCACAGCTTCCACTAATACTCAAGGAATCTCCCATGACTGAACAGAACACCACCCCGTTCCCGGCCGCGTCACTCCTCGGCTACCCGCGCATCGGCCGCCGCCGCGAACTCAAAAAGGCCATCGAAGCCTACTGGGCCGGCAAGATCGACGCTGCTGCCCTGGACGCAGCCGCCAAGGGCATCCAGCTGACCATCGCCAAGCGCCTGCAGGAACTGGGCCTCACCGAAGCCGCCGCTGTTCCGGGCACCTTCTCCTACTACGACCAGGTCCTGGACGCCACCGCCCACCTCGGCGCTGTCCCGGCCCGCTTCGGCAAGCTCCTCAACGCCGCAGGCCAGCTCGACATCGACGGCTACTTCACCCTGGCCCGTGGAACCAAGGACCAGCAGCCGCTGGAAATGACCAAGTGGTTCGACACGAACTACCACTACCTCGTTCCGGAGATCGGCCCGGAGACCGAGTTCACCCTCGCCTCCAACCGCATTGTTGAGGAATTCGAGTTCGCCCTGGCCAACGGCATCGAGACCCGCCCGTACATCGTTGGCCCGGTCACCTACCTGCTGCTCTCCAAGGCTTCGGATGAGGCCCCCGCCGGCTTCGCTCCGCTGTCCCGCCTCGAAGACGTCCTGCCGGTCTACGTGCAGCTGCTCGAGAAGCTCGCCGCCGCAGGCGCCAGCTGGATCCAGCTGGACGAGCCCGCCCTGGTTGTTGACCAGGACACCCCGGCCGCCGAAATCGAAGCAGCCGTTGCCCGCGCTTACGAAGTCCTCTCCGGTGCGGCCAAGCGCCCGCAGATCCTTGTCTCCACCCCGTACGGCGCCCTCGATGGCCAGCTGGGCACACTTGCCGCCACCAACATCGACGCCCTGCACATTGACGCCTTCAAGGGCGCGGTACCGTCCGCAGCGGCCCTGGCCGGCCTTGGCAACAAGACCCTGGTTGCCGGCGTCGTTGACGGCCACAACATCTGGCGCAACGACCTTGCCGTCGCCGCCGCCAAGCTGGACGAACTTAAGGCTGCCGCCGGCCGGATCGCCGTCAGTACCTCCACCTCCACCCAGCACGTCCCGCACGACGTCACCGAAGAAGGCCAGCTCTCCGAGGAGCTGCGCAGCTGGCTCGCGTTCGCCGACCAGAAGGCCGTGGAAGTCAAGACCCTCGCGTCCTACCTGGCCGACCCGGCCTCCGCCAAAGCAGCCATCGACGAGGCATCCGCCGTCATCGCAGCCCGCGCCATCGCCGAAGGCGTCCGCCGCGACGACGTCCGGGCCCGCACCGAGGCCCTGACCGCAGCGGACTTCAGCCGCTCCGCCTACGCAGTCCGCGAAGCCGCCCAGGAAGAGGCACTGCACCTCCCGCCGCTGCCCACCACCACCATCGGCTCCTTCCCGCAGACGTCCGAGATCCGCTCGGCGCGTGCCCGTAACAACAAGGGCGACCTCACCAACGAGCAGTACGAACAGCTCATGAAGGACGAGATCAAGCGCGTTGTTGAGCTGCAGGAAGAGCTCGGCTACGACGTCCTGGTGCACGGCGAGCCCGAGCGCAACGACATGGTCCAGTACTTCGCCGAGAACCTCGAAGGCTTCGACGTCACGGTCCACGGCTGGGTCCAGTCCTACGGCTCACGCTGCACCCGCCCGTCCATCCTCTGGGGCGACGTCACCCGCAGCGCCCCCATCACGGTGGCCTGGGCCGAGTACGCCCAGTCGCTGACCAGCAAGCCCATGAAGGGCATGCTCACCGGTCCGGTCACCATCCTGGCCTGGTCCTTCGTCCGCGATGACCAGCCGCTGGGCGAGACCGCCAACCAGGTTGGCCTGGCCCTCCGCGACGAAATCGCGGACCTCGAGGCTGCCGGCATCAAGGTCATCCAGGTGGACGAGCCCGCACTGCGCGAACTCCTGCCGCTGCGCAAGGCCGACCACGCCACCTACCTGAAGTGGTCAGTGGATTCCTTCCGCCTGGCCACCGCCGGTGCGGCCGACGCCACGCAGATCCACACCCACCTCTGCTACTCGGAGTTCGGCGTGATCATCGACGCCATTGACGGCCTCGACGCAGACGTCACCTCCATCGAAGCGGCACGGTCCCGCATGGAGGTTGTCCACGACCTCGAGTCCCACGGCTTCGGCCGCGGCGTTGGCCCGGGCGTCTACGACATCCACTCGCCGCGTGTTCCGGGCGAAGCCGAGGTCACCGAGCTCCTGGCCACCGCCGTCAAGCACGTCCCGTCACGCCAGCTCTGGGTCAACCCGGACTGCGGCCTGAAGACCCGCGGCTACGCCGAGACCGAAGAGTCCCTGCGCAACCTGGTCAAGGCCACCAAGACGGTCCGCGCCGGCCTGCTGGAGTCCGCGAAGTAACCCACCGCGTTAACGCCGACGGCGGCCGGTCACCGAAAGGTGACCGGCCGCCGTCGCGTTCTAACCGGTTTGCGCACCCCCTCCGGAGCCTGTCTGCGGTCAATCGTGGCAGCCACTCAGCCGACTCTTCGGGCTGAAGTCCCGGTCCCGCTGCCCGCCGCGGGGGCCAAAGACTCTGATGCGTCACAGTGCCATGGGCGATAGTGAACTGCAGGGCCGGGGCAGCATTGTCACCCCGGTCATCTTTCTGGCCTGTTCCTTGGGAGCCGGTGGCCATGGGATGCTCCCGCCGGCCTGGTACGGCGCTGGTGGAAGGATCCGAGGGGCACCAGCAGTGGCCAGAGGACCACGAGGTTCCGGGCGACGGCAAAGGCAACCGCATAAACGATCCCGAGCCCGAAAAGCAGGAGCATTTCGGTCCCTCCCATGCCGTAGCCGACGTGGTAGGCCATGCCGTAGGCGGCGTACAGGGCGGCGGCTCCGGCGACCCCTGCAATGGGGCCGAAGCTGGCCTCCAGCCGGGTCTCGATGAATCCCCTGAAGAAGACCGCTTCGAAGAAGCCCACGGTGACTGCCAGCGCCAGCAGCGGCACCCAGTCCACGGGCCGCGGGAGCGGATACCCCCACAGCGTGATGAGAACTGGACCGACGCGAGGACCAGGGCGGCGAGCGGGTCGCCGACACCGTAGACGATGGCGTTGCCCACGTTGAGCAGCAGTACCGCTCCGAGGAGGAACGCCGCCCAGACGAGCCGTTCACGATTGTTCCCGCCATGATTCCGCACCCGCTGTGCCGCGAGCCTCACAGACTTCGGCGGCTGTTTTGCGAGGCACAATGCCGCTCCCGCTGAGGTCCATGAACCATTGCCGGGTGGCCGGATCCAGGAGCGAACAGAGCGATTTGATGTCGATCCCGGATCCGGGGTGGTCCTGGGGGCCTGTCATGTCATCCGCGGGTGATGGGGAGTTTCTTTGGGGTGGTGGGTTCGGCCCCGTCCGGCAGCGGGGCGCGGACTTCCAGGACCCCGTTGGTGTAGCTGGCTTTGATGTCTGCTTCCTTCACTCCGTCCGGGAGCGGGATGTTGCGGCTGAATGAGCCGTAGCGGAATTCGGACCGGAAGTTGCCGTTGTCCTTGTGTTCTTCTTTTTCACGGCGTTCGGCGTGGATGTGCAGGAATCCGTCGGCCATCGTGATCTCGACGTCTTTGTCGGGATCAACGCCGGGTATCTCGGCGCGTACCACCAGGTTCTTGAGATACTCGCGAAGAAGCTGGCAACAGGGACGAAAGACTCCACTTGCGGGGCAGACGCAGGTCCGGACCCGCGGAAGTCAACAGGCAGATCGGGGGCCCATATGTCTGGGATTCTTCGTGCAGACGCCTGTCCGAGCCAGACCGAACCGACGTGGGGCCTTCCAACGGCCAAAACCACTATGATCACGACCGTGACGTTGGCCCGCAGCGAGAGCCTGGACATAAGACAAGGTCGTCAACCTTCAGGGGAGCAGGACTAAAGCCTCTGACTTCCTCCATGTCTGGCATTGAACCATGAATCATGGGCCCCCGGAACAGGGCTGACACATCCTCGGCCAGCGCCTGCCTACCAGGACCCTTATCAGCACAGGAACACCCATATGAGGGAGACCAAGATGTCTGCGTCATCAGCACACCCGGGCATCGGTGCCCACCACCGAACGTTCGTCGAGATCACAACCCTTGCCGCCGGTGCCGTTTTCGCCCTCGTGGGAGTCCTCGGCTTCATCCCCGGCATCACGACAAATTATTCACAGTTGACCTTCGCAGGCCACGGCTCAGGTGCCCTGCTCCTGGGCATCTTCCAAGTGTCCATTTTGCATAACATTGTCCACTTGGCGTTCGGGGCAGCCGGCCTGCTCATGGGAAGGACCCCCGCCCAGTCGAAGTATTTCCTGATCGGCGGAGGAGCTTTATACCTTGTGATCTGGCTGTACGGGCTTCTGATTGATCAGGCCTCCGCAGCCAACTTCATCCCCGTCAACACAGCAGACAACTGGCTCCACGCCATACTGGGAGTCCTCATGCTCGCGTTGGGCATTGCGCTTGGCCGCGGTACGGCCCGCACCGGCCAAGGCCGGTAGTCGCGAGAATACGAAACCGGACAAGGAGAAGCCGCACTGGCCGGGGACTCGGGCCGCGTTGGTAGCCAAAAGTGTGTCGGACGCCCATTTTGTCCTGCGCGTCTTGGGCCCGTAGGGCGGCTCCCCTGCAAGGGGAGGAAACAGTCCATGAACGGTGAGAGATGATGTTTGAGTTTCTGGACAGGACCGATGCTGGCCGGCGGTTGGGACAGCGGCTTGCCGGGCTCCGGGGTCAGGACGTGGTGGTGCTGGGTCTGCCCCGCGGCGGTGTGCCGGTGGCCTTCGAGGTGGCGAGAGCCCTTGATGCGCCGCTGGATGTGGTTGTGGTGCGGAAATTGGGGGTTCCGTTCCAGCCGGAGGTTGCCCTGGGTGCCATTGGGGAAGGCGGCGCCCGGGTCCTGGACACGCGAACAATTGCCTTGGCCGGTGTTACGGAGGAGGACCTCCGCACGGTTGAAACGAAAGAACGCAAACTTCTGGAGCAGCGCCTGGCCAGGTACCGCCAGGGGAGGAACCGGGCCGAAGTGCACGGGCGCACCGTCATCGTGGTGGACGACGGGATTGCCACGGGCTCCACGGCTCGGGTGGCCTGCCAGGTGGCCAGGCAGCTCGGTGCGGCGCGGGTGATCCTGGCCGTGCCCGTGGCGCCCGCCCGGACGGTGGCCTCGTTTAAGGACGCGGATGAGGTCGTATGCCTGGTTTCACCGCGGGACTTCCGCGCAGTGGGGTACTACTATCACGACTTTTCACCCACGGAGGATGAGGAGGTGGTGCGGCTGCTCGACGCCGCCGCCCGCGCACTGCACCGTGTTCGGCAGAAGGGTGCCCTGGCCGAGGGCGCCGAGGAGGAGGTCGAGATTTACGACGGTCGGCTTCGCCTGAGCGGCACAATGTACCGGCCGGCAGGGTGTGAGGGCATCGTTATCTTCGCCCATGGCAGCGGCAGCAGCAGGCACAGTCCCCGCAACAGGTTCGTGGCCTCCGTTCTTCACGGCGCCGGGCTGGGCACCCTGCTGCTCGACCTGCTGACCCCGGCGGAGGAGGTCAACCGGGCCAACGTCTTCGATATCGCCTTGCTGGCACAGCGGCTGGGATCTGCCACCCGGTGGCTTGAGGGGCAGCAGGACGGGTGGCATGGGCGGATTGGCTACTTCGGGGCAAGCACGGGTGCAGGCGCTGCTCTCCGGGCAGCCGCCGAACCGCATGCCAACATCGCCGCCGTCGTGTCCCGGGGAGGCCGACCGGACCTGGCCGGCGACCGGCTCGCGGCCGTGCGGGCCCCAACCCTGCTGATCGTGGGCGGGGCGGACACCCAGGTGCTGGCGCTCAACCGGCAAGCCATGGCGCTGATGCGGGCCCCCACCCGGCTCGAAATCGTTCCGGGGGCCACCCACCTCTTTGAAGAACCCGGCACGCTGGCCCGCGCGGCCACCCTGGCGGCTGGCTGGTTTAGCCGGTACCTGCTGCCGTCCCGGCAGGGAGAACCCGCTGAGGAGCTATTGCAGTGAACGTCGGAAACGAGCGCCGACCCTATGCCCACGCATCGGAACTGGAGGAGATCCGAGCCCTGGCCCGGCCACTGGAAACGGTGTCCGGCCCCCTCGACGATCTGGTGGAATTATGCTCGCCGGCACGCTTCGTGTGCCTTGGCGAGGCGTCGCACGGCACGCAGGAGTACTACCAGTGGCGGGCGGCCCTGAGCCGCCGGCTCATCGAAGAGCACACGTTCAGCTGGATCGGGGTGGAGGGCGACTGGCCGGACTGCTGGCGCATCAACTGCTGGGTCCGTGGCCAAACCGACCAGGACCTCGACGCGCGGCAGCTCCTGGCTGGCTTCGAACGGTGGCCCACCTGGATGTGGGCCAACCAGGTGGTGGCGGAGTTTCTTACCTGGCTGCGCGACTGGAACCTGGCCCGGGCGGAGAATCAGCGCACCGGTTTCTACGGGCTGGATGTCTACTCTCTCTGGGATTCCCTGCGGGAGATCTTCGGCTGGCTCGACGCCAACACACCCGAAGCCGTACCTGCCGCACTGAAGGCGTGGCAATGTTTTGTGCCGTTCCGGGAAGACCCCCAGCGGTATGCCGCGAGCACACGGCTGGTGCCGCAGTCGTGCGAGGCGGACGTGGTCGCGCTCCTTGCCGAGGTGCACCGGCAGACCTTGGGCCGGGTGGAGGACGACCCTGCAGCTTTTGACGCGGTGCAGAACGCCATCGTCGCAGCGAATGCCGAGCGCTACTACCGGACCATGATCCGCGGTGACCAGCAGTCCTGGAACATCCGTGACCACCACATGAGTGACACTATAGACCGGCTGGCACGCCACCACGGTCCCGGCTCAAAGGGCCTGGTCTGGGCCCACAATACGCACATAGGTGATGCCAGGGCGACGGATATGGCTTTGGGCGGGATGGTCAACATCGGCCAGCTGATGCGTAGGCGGCATCACGGATCCGTGGTCCTCGTCGGCTTTGCCTCATATCAAGGATCCGTCACTGCCGCACGTTCCTGGGGTTCCCCAGAACAGGTCATGAACGTCCCGGAAGCCATGCCCGGCAGCCACGAAGACCTCCTTCACTCAGCCCTCCAGAGCCCGTCCACACTGATATTCGGCGCGGACCGGGCGGGCCGCTGGCTCCCCTCCTGGCGCGGACACCGGGCCATCGGGGTTGTCTACGACCCCCATCGCGAGAGGGGCAACTACGTCCCCACCGCCATGGGCCAGCGCTATGACGCATTGTTGTGGTTTCCCCGGACAACGGCGCTGGGGCCATTGCACCACGAACACGTGCCCACAGAGCCCGAGCTCGAAACCGAGCCGACCGGCTTCTAAACCGTGCCTCAACCCACTGCTGACCGGGCTGCCGGCTGGGGGACCTTGGACTCTACCCCCGAGGCCCGGTGCGGGCGTCGGATGGAACCATGAGTGCAGGAACCCAACGCTCCACCCGATGGCCTGTCATCACCAAGGACACGGGGTCCTTGCGGGTGAAGCCCAACCTGGCCGACTACGAGGCCGAGCGGGCGGCCTTCACCTGGGATGGGGTGCGGCGGGCTTTGGCCGGACTCCCGGGTAGCGGAGGCCTGAACATCGCCTACGAGGCAGTTGACCGCCATGCCGCAGGCCATCTGGCCGGAACCGAAGCACTCCGGTTCGTCCGGGCGGACGGCAGCATCCGCTCCCTGACTTATGCCGGGCTTGCCGGGGACACCGACAGGTTCGCCTCCGTCCTCCGGACGCTGGGTATCGGACGAGGTGACCGGGTCTTCTCGCTTCTGGGCCGCAGCCCGGAACTCTACACCGCTGTCCTGGGCACGTTCAAGAACGCCAGCGTCTTCTGTCCACTGTTCTCCGCCTTCGGACCGGAACCGGTGCGGCAAAGGCTCTACCTGGGCTCCGGACGAGCGTTGATCACCACCAGGGCGCTGTACCGCAAGAAGGTGGCACCTATCCGGGACTCCCTCCCGGAGCTCCGCTTTGTCCTGCTGGTGGATGCCGAAGGGAACCCGGAGCCCGGCACCCTGGACCTCGCCGGACTACTGCAGGCCGCCCCGCCGGACCAGCCCATTGCAGCCACGCAGCCCGAGGACATGGCCCTGCTCCACTTCACGAGCGGGACCACCGGGACGCCGAAGGGTGCAATCCACGTTCACGACGCCGTGACCGCCCACTACGCCACCGGATACTTCGCCCTGGACCTGCATCCTGACGACATCTACTGGTGTACCGCCGATCCGGGGTGGGTGACGGGTACCTCCTACGGCATCATTGCCCCGCTCGTGCACGGCGTCACGGCCGTGGTGGACGAAGAGGAACTGGACGTGGACCGCTGGTACAGGATCCTCGCCGAACACCGGGTCACAGTCTGGTACACCGCTCCGACGGCATTGCGCATGCTTATGAAGGCCGGAGCAGAGAAGGCGGCAGGCTATGACCTGTCCGCGCTGCGGTTCGTGGCCAGCGTGGGTGAGCCGCTGAATCCCGAAGTTGTTCTCTGGGGCCGGGACGTGCTGGGCCTGCCCGTGCACGACAACTGGTGGCAGACCGAAACGGGGGGAATCATGATCGCCAACTATGCTGCCACGCCAATCCGTCCCGGATCCATGGGACGGCCGCTCCCCGGCATCGAGGCGGCGCTGGTGGCCCGGGATGCCAACGGAACGCCGGTCATCCAGGACGGCGAGGCCCGGCTCGTCACCGGGCCCGGCGCCGTGGGGGAGCTGGCATTGCGTCCCGGCTGGCCCTCGATGTTCCGCGGCTACCTCAATGACGAGGAGCGATACCGCCGCTGTTTCGCCGGCGGCTGGTACCTCACAGGAGACCTGGCAACGCGCGACGAGGACGGGTACTTCTGGTTCGTGGGCCGCGGAGATGACGTGATCAAGTCTTCGGGCCACCTGATCGGTCCTTTCGAAGTGGAAAGCTGCCTGATGGAGCACCCTGCAGTGGCCGAAGCGGGCGTGATTGGCGTTCCCGATCCGGTGGCCGGGGAAGTGGTGAAGGCCTTTGTTGAGCTCCGGCCGGGCCCGGAACCCTCCGAGGAGCTCAGGCTCGACATTATCGGGTTCGCCCGGAAGAGGCTTGGGCCGGCGGTGGCCCCCCGACTGCTCGACTTCACCACCAACCTGCCAAAAACGCGGAGCGGAAAGATCCTCCGACGTCTCCTGAAGTCACGCGAACTGGGGCTTCCGGAAGGCGACCTTTCAACCCTCGAACCGGCGGTTGGCGAGCGGTCATGAGTCCCCTACAAAGCCAGTCAGTTTCGGAGGCTGGGAATGCACGGCATCTTCTGCAGCAGATGCTGCGGGTGCGCCGGCTGGAGGAAAAGTGCGTTGAACTGTACAGCGCTGCCAAAATCCGCGGTTTCCTGCACGTCTACATCGGCGAAGAAGCCGTAGCGGCCGGCGTGATCGAAACCCTCACAGCTGAGGACGCAGTAGTGGCCACGTACCGGGAGCATGGGCACGCCCTCCTCCGGGGTGTATCCGCCAGCGCCATTCTGGCCGAGATGTACGGCCATGCCGAAGGATGCTGCCGCGGCAGGGGAGGGTCCATGCATCTGTTTGACGCCGCGACCCGGTTCTATGGCGGCAATGCGATCGTAGCCGGCGGGCTGCCGCTCGCCGTCGGGCTTGCCCTGGCCGACAGGCTGGCCGGCCGGCGCCGGGTCACCGCATGCTTCTTTGGTGAAGGTGCGGTGGCTGAGGGGGAGTTCCACGAAAGCCTGAACCTGGCCGCCCTCTGGCAGCTTCCGGTGCTCTTCTGCTGCGAGAACAATCTCTATGCCATGGGTACGGCCCTGGTCCGCTCCGAGTCCCAGACGGACTTGGCCCTGAAGGCCGCAGGCTATGAGATTCCGGCCTGGAGCGTTGACGGCATGGATGTGCTCGCCGTGGAAGAGGCTTCGCGCCGGGCTGTGGACGCGGTCCGCTCCGGGGGTGGCCCGCATTTCCTGGAGTTGCGCACCTACCGCTTCCGGGCACATTCGATGTTCGACCCTGAGCTGTATCGGGAGAAAGCGGAGGTGGCCCGATGGATGGAGCGGGACCCTATTCGCCTGCTCCAGGCCACGCTGGAGGCCGCAGGCCAGCTGCCGGAGGAGGAGTGGGCCGCGCTGCAGGCGGAGGTCGACGCCGAGATAACGGCCGCCGTCGGGTTCGCTGAGGCAGGCACCCTCGAACCGGTGGAGGATCTCACCAGATTCGTGACCAGCGAGCCGGCCATCAGCGGCGGCAGCGGACAAGGCCGAGACAGCAAGTCCAGAGAAAGCCGGGTGGCAGGATGAAGACCACTTACCGGGAAGCGGTGCGCGCTGCCCTCCGTGATGCCATCCAGCGCGACAGCCGGGTCTTCCTGATGGGCGAGGACGTGGGCCGCTATGGGGGCAGCTTCGCCGTCAGTCTTGGGTTGCTGGAAGAATTCGGGCCCGACCGCATCCGCGATACCCCGCTGTCTGAATCCGGTTTCGTAGGCGCGGGCATCGGGGCCGCCCTGGGCGGGCTGCGTCCCATCGTGGAAGTCATGACCGTCAACTTCAGCCTGCTCGCGCTGGACCAGATTGTGAACAATGCCGCCACCTTGCTGCATATGTCCGGCGGGCAGTTCAACGTGCCGCTGGTTATCCGGATGACCACCGGGGCCGGCCGCCAGCTGGGCGCCCAGCATTCGCACAGCCTGGAAGGCTGGTACGCGCACATTCCGGGCCTGCGCATCCTGACTCCTGCCACCCTTGCCGATGCCCGCGGGATGCTGTGGACCGCGCTGGAGGACCCGGACCCGGTACTGATCTTTGAGCACGGCTCGCTATATAACGTGGCCGGGGAGCTGGCGGACGACGCCGGGCCGGTCGGCATTGATGAGGCTGCTGTCCTGCGCCCGGGTGAGGACATCACGCTCATCACCTACGGGGGCACGCTTCCCGCTGTGCTGGACGCCGCTGAGCAGTTGGCGGGGGAAGGCATTGACGCGGAGGTCATCGATCTGCGGGTCCTTCGGCCACTCGATGACCGAACCATCCTTCGCAGCGTGGGCAGGACCCACCGGGCGGTGGTGGTTGACGAGGGCTGGCGGAGCGGCAGTATCTCGGCGGAGATAGCTGCGAGGATCAGCGAGCACGCGTTTTTCGACCTGGATGCCCCGGTGGAGCGGGTCTGCAGTGCGGAAGTGCCTGTGCCGTACGCCAAACATATGGAACTGGCAGCGCTGCCCTCGGTTGAACGGGTAGTGGCCGCCTCGCGGAGGGCGGCGGGGTCCGGTGGCTGAGTTCCGGATGCCGTCCCTGGGCGCCGACATGGAACACGGCAAGGTGGTGGAGTGGCTGGTCAAACCCGGCGATTATGTCCACAAGGGCGATCTGGTGGCGGCGGTGGATACGGACAAGACCGTGATGGACGTGGAGTCCTTCGAAGAGGGTGTTGTGGCCGAATTCCTGGTGGAGATCGGTGACACGGTGGACGTGGGGACACCGATCGCCAGGATCACCGCCACACCCGCCGAAAAGGCCCCGGCCGGGCCGCCGATTTTGGTTCCCGCACCGGCGGCCGCGGCTGAGGACACCGGGGTCTTTCCGTTCGAGCCGCCCGAACATGGCGTGCACGTTTCGCCCCCGGTACGGCATCTGGCACACAGGCTGGGTGTCGACGTCGGGTCGGTCCGCGGGAGCGGCAGGAACGGTGAGGTGACCCGGGCCGACGTCGAAAGCGCCGCCGACGGTGCGGTCCGCGGTGAGTCCACGGCTCCAGCAGCCCAACGCGGTCCGGCGGAGGGGCGCGGGTTGCGCTCCTCGCCGCTGGCCCGCCGGGTGGCGGCCCAGCTTGGCATCGATCTGCGGGGCCTGCAGGGAACAGGTCCGGGCGGTGCCGTCATTGAATCCGACGTACGCCGTGCCTCGCACTCCGCCGCCGGGGCGCAGGAGGTGCCTGCGCCTGCGCCTTCCCAGCCTGCGGAAACACCGGCCGGGCCTGCTCCACGGCGGAGCCGGAAAGAGGCGTCGGAGACCAAAACCGGCACGCTCAGGCAGGCAATCGGTTCGCTGATGGCCCGTTCGAAAAAGGAAATCCCGCACTATTACCTGGCCGCTACCCTTGATCTGGAAGCCGCCATGTCATGGATGCAGTCGGTCAACCAGCAGCGTCCGGTCTCGGCCCGCCTAGTCCCCTCGGCATTGCTCCTGAAAGCGACGGCGCTGGCTGCGAAGGACGTGCCGGACATGAACGGCTTCTTCACCCATGGCGAGTTCCGGCCCAGCACCAGTGTCCACCTTGGCGTCGCAGTGGCACTGCGCCGCGGCGGGCTGGTGGCACCTGCCCTGCACAACGCAGAAGCACTGACCCTCGACGAACTCATGGACCAGCTGCGCGGCCTAGTCAGCCGAGCCCGGGCGGGCCGACTGCAGCGCGCCGAGATGGCAGATCCCACGCTCACCGTGACCAACCTGGGCGACCTCGGCGTGGAAAGTGTGTACGGCGTCATTTACCCACCCCAGGTGGCCATGGTCGGCTTCGGAAAGGTCCTGGAGCAGCCGTGGGCGCGCGACGGAATGCTCGGGGTACGGCACGCTGTCATAGCGACGCTTTCCGCCGACCACCGGGTCAGCGACGGGCTGCGCGGCGGCCGGTTCCTGTCTCGGATCGATGAGTTGCTGCAGAAACCGGAGGAGCTATGAACCACGAGGACGCCCGGAAGGCGGCGCAGGCAGCTATCCGCCAGGTGGCACCCGAGGTCGAACCGGAAGATCTTGAGGGGAGCGCCAGGCTGCGCCAGGACCTGGAACTGGACTCACTGGATTTTTTGCGCCTGGTGGAGACCATCGCCAGGTCCACGGGCGTGGAGATTCCGGAACGCGACTACCCCGCGGTGGCGACAGTGCGTGGCCTGATCACCTATCTGGCCGACCACGGCTGAGGGGCAGGTCGCCCTGGGCGAGACCCGGTCAGCGGGGTCCGGCAAGGCTGACTGCGGTCACCTTGTATTCAGGGCATCCCGTGACCTCGTCCCCCGAGGGCGACGTAAGGCTGTTGACGGCGGCACCAGGGAAGTGGAAACCGGCGAACACCTGGCCGGGTGCCACATCATCGGTAATCCTGGCACACAGGACCGCTGTTCCGTGCCTGCTGTTCAGATGGACAGGATCGCCGTTGTTCAGTCCCAACAGCACGGCATCTCCAGGCTCGACGTCGATCGTCTCCAGGGAGAGCAGGCGCAGGTTGTCGGTGCGGCGGGTCATACTGCCGGAGTTGTAATGCTCAGCCCTGCGCCCGGTAATAAGAAGGAACGGGAAATCGGCGTCGCATTGTTCTCCCGGGGGCAGGTACGGGCTGGCGGCCAAGTGTGCCAGGCCGTCCGGGGTGGCGAAACGGTCCCGGTAGAGCCGCGGCGTGCCGGGGGAGTCCGCAGAACTGCACGGCCAGTGGAGGGGGCCGTCCCGGTCCAGGCGTGCATGAGTGATACCGCCGAACACTGGTGCCACTGCGGCACATTCGGCCATGGCCTCCGCCGGTGTGGCGCAGCCAAGGTCCGCGCCCAGCCGGGACGCGACGGCGTGCAGCACCGCAAAGTCGGTCCGGACCCCGGCCGGGGGTGCCACCGCCTCCCGGACCCGCTGGAAGCGCCGTTCGAAATTGACGAACGTGCCGTCCTTTTCCAGCCATGAGGCCACGGGGAAGACGACGTCGGCGGTGGCTGCCGTGGCGGTAAGGAACAGATCGTTGCAGATCACCAGCGGGCAGGCGTCCAGGGCCGCGCGTACCGACGCGCTGTCAGGGTCGGTGGTGAGCACGTCCTCGCCGATGATCCAGAGCGCCTTCAGCGACCCGGTCCGGGCGGCAGCGAACATCTGCGGGATCCGAAGCCCGGGCCGCGGCGGTACCTGTGTCCGCCAGGCCTCGGCGCATCGGGCCCTCGCCACCGGGTCCAGAACCTTCTGGTAACCGGGCAACGTATCGGGCAGTGCGCCCATGTCCGAGGCGCCCTGGACGTTGTTCTGGCCGCGCAGCGGGTTCACCCCTCCGCCGGCGCCCGGCCCCACGGCGCCGCGGAGGAGGGCCAGGTTGGACAGCGTCCGAACCCCGTCCGTGCCGTGCAGGTGTTCGGTCACGCCGAGGCCGTAGAAAATGACCGGCGCCAGCGCGTGCCCGTACGTCAGGGCCGCCTGCACCAGGTCATCCGCCGGGACGCCGGAAATATCGGCCACGCTTTCCGGCGGGTAGTCGCCGAGCAAAGCCAACAGCTCCTCATAGCCGGTGGCGTGCGCATCCAGGAACGCGGTGTCCACCAGCCCTTCCCGGACCAGTACGTGCGCGAGTCCGTTGAACACAGCCACGTTGGTTCCTGGACGGGGCCGGAGGTGGATGTCTGCGTGCCGGGCCAGGAAGGTGCGGCGGGGATCCACCACCACCAGGCGGGCCCCGTCCATGACCCGCTGGAAGATGCGCGAACCGACCACCGGGTGGGCCGCCGTCGGGTTCGCGCCGACCAGGAGGACCGCGTCACACCGGTCCAGGTCATCGAACGGGTTTGTCCCGCCGCCCAGCCCGAACGTGGCGGCCAAGCCGGCCGCGGAGGGAGCATGGCAAAGCCGGGAGCAGTTGTCCACGTTGTTGGTTCCCAAGACGGCCCGGGCGAACTTCTGGGCTAGGTAGTTCTCCTCGTTGGTGGCCCGGGCCGAGGAGATGAGCGCGAAACCGTCAGGATCGGAGTCCCTGATCCCGGCCAGCCGTGTGGCCACGTACTCCACGGCCTCGTCCCAGGTTGCCGGGGCCAGCGTGCCGCTGCGGCGGATCAGCGGGGTGGTCAGGCGATCCGGGGAGCTGAGGAAACCGTGGGCGAAGCGTCCCTTGACGCAGGCGTGGCCGCGGTTGACGGACCCATCACCAACCGGGGTGACGGTCATGATCGCGTTGTCGCGGGTGGAGACCTCCAGGCTGCAGCCGACCCCGCAATAGCCGCACGTGGTCCTGGTCTGCCGCTCAACCGGCAACAGATTAAGCAGGAGCCCAGGTTCAGACAGTGCGCCGGTAGGGCACGTGTCCACGCAGGCCCCACAGGAAACGCAATCGGATTCCGCCCAGGGACCGCCCGTGCCCGGGGCCACCACCGTGTCGGCGCCGCGGTTCACGAGCGTCAGGGCGAACGTGCCTTGGATTTCTGCACATGCGCGCACACACCGCCCGCAGGCGATGCAGACGTCACGGTCGAGTTTGACGTAAGGGTGGGAATGGTCGAGGCCGCGCTGCGGTGGCAGGACGGAACGGTCCGGGGATGTCACCCCATACTCGGCGCATTGCCGGACGAGTTCGCTGCGGTCTGCCGGTACATCCAGAGCCCGCGGCGGCAGCCCCGCGACAATGGCCTGCAAGGCATCGCGCCGGTTCCCCCGGGATGCCTCAACGGCGATGCGCAGTCCGTCCTCGGCCGGGGTGCTGCAGGCGGCGGCCAGTCCCCGGCCGGCAACGTCCACCAGGCACGTCCGGCAGGAGGCCACCGAGCTGAGCCGGTCGTCATGGCACAACGCCGGGAGGGCCAGACCCGCGGCCCGCACGGCGTCAAGCAGCGTAGCTCCGCGGAGCACTTCGACGGCTTGTCCGTCAATAAGCAGTTTCATGCGGGCCACCCGGTCAGCCCATAGACGCGGGCAAGGCTTCGTACTGCCGCCGGTACGCGGCGGCCGAAGGCGCACAGGCTGCCAGCGGCCATGCTGCGCAGCACCTCGCCGCGTTCGCGGCCGATGTCCGGGGTATCCGGCCGTTCCGCCAAGGCGCGGCCGCGCCATGACCCTACCCGGCACGGTGAGCACTGTCCGCAGCTCTCCGCCGCGGCAAAGTCCCACAGGTTCTGCAGCACCTGCGCGCCGGTGAGCCTATCGTCGAAGGCCACGATCCCCACATGGCCGAGGGCCGCGCCGAACCGGGACAGTGCGGCGTCGCTCAGCGGCACGTCGAAGTCCTGCGGGCCGAGGAAGCCGCCCAGCGGCCCGCCGATCTGCAGCGCACGCAGTTCCCTGCCGTCGCGAAGCCCGCCGCCGAGTTCCTCCACGATCCGCCGGACGGGCGTGCCGATTTCCACCTCGTAGGCTCCGGGCCGGAGGAACCGTTCCGACAGGCAGGCGAGCACTGTGCCGGCCTCATCCGGGGTTCCCAGCGCCGCATACGCGGGCCCGCCGTGCTGCACGATCCATGGGACTGCGCTGAGCGTTTCCACGTTGTTGACCACAGTGGGCTGGCCGTAGAGTCCGCGCGTGGCAGGGAACGGCGGACGGGGCCGCACTGTGCCGCGCAGCCCTTCCAGCCCGTTAATCAGGGCCGTTTCCTCACCGGACACATAGGACCCTGCGCCCTCGACCACATGGAAGTTCAGGCTGAACCCGCTTCCCGCGACGTTCGGGCCAAGGTGCCCGGCAGCGCGTGCTTCGGCCACCGCTTCCCGCAGCCGGGCGGCGGCGTGCGGGTACTCCGAGCGGACGAACACGATGCCCGTGGCAGCGCCGACGGCGAAGCAGGCCAAGGCCAGGCCCTCCAACACGCGGTGCGGATCCTCTTCCATGAGCAGCCGGTCGGCGTAGGAACCGGGGTCGCCCTCATCGCCATTGGCCACCACTACCCGGGGCGCAGGGTGTTCGAGGGCGGCCCGCCATTTGGCGGCGGCGCGGAAACCGGCGCCGCCCCGTCCTCGCAACTGGGCAGCCTCGACCCGGTCCAGGACGTCCTCAGGTGTTCCGGAGGCGGCCACGTCCGGCCATACCTGCCAGGGCTGCAAACCGCCGAGCAGCCCGGCGGTCACCACGGGAAACGGGCTAGCGCAAGAAACCGGGATGGGCGGGGCCGTCCGCGGGGCTGCTCCCAGCAACTGTGCCGCCAGTTCCGGCCCGGCATGCGGGTCCACGCCGTCCAGTGCCGCGGGACCAGTGAAACAGTAGCCCAGGCAGCGCACGGCCTGGAGCGACACAGAGCCGTCCGCGCTGCAGGCTCCGGCCTCCACTCCCAGCGCCGCCTCCACCTCAGCGAGGTGCGCGCCACCGGCTGCTGCAAAGCAGGCGGCAGCGGTGCAGACCCTTACAT
Source organism: Pseudarthrobacter sp. NIBRBAC000502772 (assembly GCF_006517235.1). Classification (NCBI taxonomy): domain Bacteria; kingdom Bacillati; phylum Actinomycetota; class Actinomycetes; order Micrococcales; family Micrococcaceae; genus Pseudarthrobacter; species Pseudarthrobacter sp. NIBRBAC000502772. The sequence goes on along the minus strand of NZ_CP041188.1, from coordinate 3,244,441 downwards.
GGCGGGCTGCGCGGGGCGCCGTAAAATCAGCGAAGTAGGAAGCCGGTCCTTCGACCGCTGCCGCGGGCAGCCCCAGCGTGCGGGCAATATCTGCCGGAGCGGCAACGGAGCTCCGCAACACGTCCGGGATCTCGCCGACCGGCCGGTCGAAGCGCGCGGCGTACCGGAGGAATGGATCGTCGGTGTTCCGTTCCCAGCCCTCAGCCCCGGCGCCCGGGCGCCCGGCAGGGAATTCATGCATGCGTTCATCATGGACTCACATGGCCTCAATGAGGTAAGGGTCGAAAGTCCCGCCAAACACGGGAGCCGCACCGCGGCAGTGCTTCACCCCGGCTGGGCGCTCAGGACTCCCAGAGGATTTCGTCGTCCACCACGCCGTCTTCGTCGGCGGCTACCACCAGGACCTCGTCCGTGAAGTGTGAGCCCAGCGTGAAGTCCATGACAAAGTAGCGCTCGGGCTGGCCGGGGAAAATGCCCACGTGGCCGAGCTTGAGGGCTTTGAGGAAGACGTCGTTGGTGAGCTGGCTGCGTTCCTCCACGCCGAAGACTTTCTGCATTTGCTCGTCCTTGAGGGCGCTGCAGTGGAAGTGAAGGTATTCCTGGGGGCTGGTGCCTTCCTGCTCCAGCTCGTCGGCGATCATCTGCCGCACCTCATCCACCAGCTCGGGGAGGAACCGCAGCCGGTAGTCCACCTTGTGCATGGCCGCTTCGTCAAAGTGGTCGTGTGCGTTGATGTTCAGGTCAAGTTCCAGTACCTGGCCACCCAGCTCATGTTTGGCGGCGATGTTGTGATCCCTGCCGTGGTTGAGCTCGATTTCTCCAAAGTGCTGGCTCGCTACCCTGTTCATACCTTCAACATAGACCCCAAGTGCTGCGCTTTCCAGCATTCCGGGCTAATTGCCTGAGGACCCCGCCGCAGCCATCGTCTCGGCGAGCAGGTCCACAAACAGCTGCACCCGGGCGGTCTTCTTCTCGTTGATGAGCAGGGCAAACACGTTCCGGGCCAGCCGGATTTCGGGAACGTCCAGCACTACAACGCCGGCCGGCCGGTTCCGCAATGCGAGCTCGGGCACCAGCGCCGCGCCCAGTCCGGCGGCCGCCATTTCGAGGCTGGCATGGAAGTCGTCGCTGTGGGCCACCACGCGCGGATGCAGGTTGCAGCTGGCAAAGAGCCGCTCGATCACGACGGCGTCGGGGCTCCCGGGGTGGTGCATGATCCAGGGCAGCTCGGACAGATGGTCCGCCGCCACCTTGGCGTCCGTGCGGAATCCCCAGCCCGCGGGGAGCACTACGCGGAAGTTGTCATCGCCGATCCACTGCCGGTTAATGGTGTGCGGCCAGGCGAGCCCGGACTGGCCCACCTGGAAGACCAGCGCCACGTCCAGCTCTCCGCCGGTGCGCAGTCCCTGGATGGTCTGGGCCGGTTCGGCCACCGATACTTTGAGGTCGATGGCCAGGTCCTTCCATGCCGGATTCTTCAGGATCCGCGGGAGGACGTAGGTTGCCAGGCTGGGGAAGATTCCCAGCCGAAGCTCCTGGCTGGTGCTGCTGTGTGTCTTGGAGGCTGCCGCCATCAGGGCTTCGATGTCCGTCAGCACCTTCGCGGCGTGCCGGGTCATCACTTCCGCCGCTTCCGTGGGGACCACGCTGCGGGCCGAACGCTGGAACAGGACCACGCCCGTCTCGCGTTCCAGGGCGGACATCTGTTGCGAGACAGCCGACGCCGTGTAGCCCAGGCGTGCCGCTGCGGCCGCGAACGAGCCCAGCCGGGTCACTTCCAGGAGGGTCTTCAGATGTACGGGATTTACCAACGCTGTCCTTCGGTCAGGGCCGCCTTGGCACTGCGGTGTGCCGGGGATGGAACGCCCGCTTCATTCTGGCACAAAGATTTACGGCAAACTCAGTCATCCACCGGCCCCACGGCACCGAACTGCCCCTAGAGAGTTTGCAGCGAGCAGGCGCACACGCAAGACGAGTAGGGGAGCAGAACAGTGTCTTTGGCAGGGAACTCGACCTTCAAGCCGCAGGGACGGCGCATCGCGGTCGTGGGCAGCGGAGTGGCCGGCCTGACCGCCGCCTATGTCCTGAACCGGCAAGACAACGTCACCCTTTTCGAGGCGGACAGCAGGCTGGGCGGCCACGCCCACACCCACAATGTCGCGCAGCCGGATGGATCCGTCCTCGGCATCGACACCGGCTTCATCGTCCACAACGAGCGGACCTATCCCACCCTGCTGCGGCTGTTCGCCGAGCTGGGCGTGGAGACGCAGGACTCCGAAATGAGTATGTCCGTCCGCTGTGACGGCTGCGGCTTGGAGTACGCCGGGGCCCGTGGGGGCGGCCGCGGGATCATCGCCCGCCCGTCCAGCCTGCTGCGCGGACGCTACCTGCTGATGCTGCTGGAGGTCATGCGCTTCTACCGCAGGGCCCGCGCTCTGATTGAGTCGGCTCCAGCGTCCAACGCCGGCCCTGGTGCGGGCGGCGCGGAGCTGACCCTCGGTGACTTCCTGGCAAAGGAACGCTTCAGCAAGTACTTCATCTCCCATTTCATGACGCCGGTGGTCAGCGCGGTCTGGTCATGCGATCCCACCACGGCACTGTCCTATCCGGCGCGATACCTCTTCACGTTTTTGGGACACCACGGCATGCTGGGCGTCAAGGGTTCGCCGCAGTGGCGGACGGTCACCGGCGGTTCGGGGCAGTACGTGGAGAAGTTGGCCGCCACGCTCCCGGACATCAGGCTTAGCAGTCCGGTCACCGCTATCCGGCGCCACGCCCTCGGCGTGGAAGTGGACACCGATCACGGAGTCGAGGATTTTGAGGCCGTGGTCATTGCCACGCACCCGGCCCAGGCCCTGGGCTTCCTCGCGGACGCCACACCGGCTGAGAGGGAAGCCCTCGGCCAGATGCCGTACTCCGTCAACCACACCCTTTTCCACCGGGACCCGGCCGTCCTGCCCGCCGCGGACAATGCCAGGGCGTCCTGGAACTACCGTCTCCCGGACTGCGAAGCCCGCCCGGACAAGGTCCTGGTCAGCTACGACCTCACCCGGCTGCAACGCCTGGAGCCGGCCGATGGCCTGCCGTACCTGGTGAGCCTGGGGGAGTCCGAGCTCATCGCGGAAGGCCGGGTCCTGGAACACTTGGTCTACGAACACCCCCAGTACACCCCCGAATCACTGCGGGCACAGCAGCGCATTGCGGCCCTGAGTGATGACCGCATCGCCTACGCCGGCGCCTACCTGGGCTGGGGGTTCCATGAGGACGGCGCCCTGGCCGGTGTCCGTGCCGCTGCGAGCCTGGGACGAACTTGGGACGGGCCCGCGGCTCAGGCACCCGAGCCCGAACTGCTCTCTGCCTCGGAGGGCGCATGAGCTCGACGGCAGCCATCTACCGCACGTCCATCTCCCACGTGCGCCAGAGTCCGCTGAAGAATGCTTTCACCTACCGGAGCTACAGCTGGTTTGTGGACGTGGACCGGCTCCCGGTTCTGCCCCGGCTCATGCGGCCGCTGGCTGTCTTCCGGGCCGCCGACCATCTGGGCGATCCCGACGCCACCATCCGCAGCAACGTGGAACGGTTCCTGCGGACCCGGGGGATAGAGCCCGACGGCGGGGCCATCCGGATGCTGACCAGCGCCCGGGTCTTCGGCCACGTCTTCAACCCCCTCACCCTCTTCTGGTGCTACCGGAAGTCCGGGGAGCTGCAGTGTGTCATCGCCGAAGTCCACAACACCTACGGCGAACGCCACTGCTACCTCCTGGAAACGGATCCTTCCGGCCGGGCCAGCGTGCCCAAGGCCTTCTACGTTTCTCCGTTCAATGACGTTGACGGGCAGTACCGGATGAAGCTGCCCGCGCCGGAGCAACGGCTGGCCGTCTCCATCGTCCTGGAGCGGGAAGGACAGCGGCCGTTCGCCGCGACCATGGACGGGGACCGGCGACCGGCCACCGTCAGGAACATCCTGGCAGCGGCCGTTGCCATCCCGGCTGCGCCGCTGCTGGTATCCGCGCTGATCCGGATCCATGGCATCAAACTCTGGGCTCGACGCCTGCCAGTCATGAATAGACCACATCACCCCTCACAGGAGGCAGTCCAATGACCATGACCGATGAAAACGGAACAGCCGCGACTGCGGAGGTCTCCACCGCGAAGTCAGCCGCACGGCACCCGGTGACTGAACGGACCGCTGCCGGGGTACCGGCGTCGCCGGCCACCATCGATCCGGAAGTGTGGCCCGGTGTTGCCCACCCGCCGTCGGGCACTAAAGCGCTGGTGGCGGGCAAAGCCGCGGGCCTGCTGTTCAAGGCGGCCGTACGGCGGCTGCCCCTGCGTGTTGCCTACCCGGACGGTTCGGTGCTGGGCACCGGTGGCCCGGACGCGCCGGTGATGACCATGCTCAGGCCGGCAGCGTTCGAAGTGCGGATCGGTGACAACGGCCTGATCGGGCTGGGCGAGTCCTTTATGGCGGGGGACTGGGAAGCGTCAGACCTCGCCGGGGTGCTGGAGGTCTTCGCCGCGTCTGTGGACACGTTGGTCCCCGCACCGCTGCAGAAGCTGCGGACCCTGTACCTGCCGCGGACGCCGCGGCAGGAACGCAACGAAGAGCACAACACGCGCAGCAACATCTCGCGGCACTACGACCTGTCCAACGAGCTCTTCGCCAACTTCCTGGACACCACCATGAGCTACTCCTCGGCGCTCTTCCCGCTGAGCGACGGTGCACTGGATTCGGTCCCGTGGGACGCCTTGGCGGAAGCACAGCAAGCCAAGATCGACAGGCTGCTGGACAAGGCCGGCGTCGGAAACGGCACACGGCTGCTGGAGATCGGCACCGGCTGGGGTGAGCTGGCCCTCCGGGCAGCAGCCCGTGGTGCCACGGTTTACAGCGTGACGCTCTCCAGTGAGCAGCGGGCGCTGGCGCAGGAACGGATTGCAGCCGCCGGCTACGCAGGCCAGGTGACCGTGGCGCTGCAGGACTACCGTGCCGTGGAAGGCGAGTTCGATGCTGTTGTGTCAGTGGAAATGGTCGAGGCGGTTGGCTATGAGTACTGGCCCATCTACTTCCAGACCATCGACCGCGTGCTGGCCCCGGGCGGGAAGGTGGCCATCCAGGCCATCACCATGCCGCACGGCCGCATGCTGGCCACGCGCAACGCGTACACCTGGGTGCACAAGTACATCTTCCCCGGCGGGTTCCTGCCGTCCGTGCGGGCCATCGAAAGCGTGACCCAGCAGCACACCAGACTCCGGGTGCGGGAGCGGATGGGCCTGGGCGATCACTACGCCGCGACCCTCCGCCTCTGGGAGGAACAGTTCATCGCGCGCTCGCAGGAGGTGGGCGGGCTGGGGTTCGACGCCGTGTTCCAGCGGATGTGGCTGTTCTACCTCTGCTATTCACGGGCGGGTTTCCAGTCCGGCTACCTGGACGTGCAGCAGATTGTCCTGGACCGCCGGGAGGCTCAGCTGTAGCTGGTTAGGTTCGTCACGTCGCAGGGGTCCTGAAGGTGTTTTCAGGGCCCCTTTTGCGTGCCCGGCACCAGATGTAGTGGTCCGCCCACTAGGCGCGACACGCCGTCCAGCACGCGACACGCGGGGCGATAATTGTGGCTAAGTACTCCACAGGGTGTGGATTTCGTCCGCAAAAATGGCGGAATTCCGGACATTTTGAGGGCGCTTGCCTGTGGATTAAAAGTGCATTAAATGACATACTTGTAATACATCATCTTGGGGTTCCGAAGAGCCGTCTGCACTACATGTAGTATCGACGTACAGCTTGGGCAGGACAAAGACGAGCGAAGATTTCGATAAAGGGGACAGGGACAATGACCGTTACGGTTTACACCAAACCTGCGTGTGTACAGTGCAACGCAACCTACCGTGCGCTGGACAAAAAGGGCATCACTTACCAGAGCGTTGACATCTCCCAGGACGCCGAGGCCCTCGAGCGCCTGAAGGCGCTGGGCTACATGCAGGCACCTGTTGTAGTCACGGACCAGGACCACTGGTCAGGCTTCCGCCCGGACAAGATCGAGGAACTGGCACTGTCTGCCGTTTCCTCCGTGGCCTAAGGCCCTGCACTTTCGCCAGCCGGCAACTTTCAATCCGCACACATGAGGTGACTCCCGTGTCAGCACTGGCAGTAGCCAGGGCCCAGGTGGCCCCGTTGGCGCCTGTCACCACACAGAGCCAGCTCATCTACTTTTCCTCCACCTCCGAGAACACCAGCCGCTTTGTCGCGAAGCTCGGATGTGAGCTGGCACGGATCCCGCTCCATGCAAAGGATGCACCCCTTCTCGCCACCCGGCCTTATGTCCTGGTAGTGCCGACGTACGGGGGCACCGGGGGAGAGGGCTCCGTGCCCAAGCAGGTGATCCGGTTTCTGAACGACCCGCAGAACAGGCAACTGATCCGCGGGGTTATCGGTGCAGGCAACACAAACTTCGGGGACAACTACTGCATGGCCGCGGACATTATTGCCGCCAAGTGCAACGTCCCCCGGCTTTACAGATTTGAACTAATGGGCACGCCAGAAGACGTCGCCCGCGTACACAATGGATTGGACACGTTTTGGACACGACTGTCGCAGACACAGAAGTAACCAGGGCCGAAGGCCAGGGCACCCGCGCAGGCGCCGCCGTCGAAAAGCCCGAGATGCCGGCCGCCTATAAGGGCCTGGGCTATCACGAGCTCAACGCCATGCTGAACCTGTACGGTCCGAACGGCGAGATCCAGTTCGAGGCCGACCGCGAGGCTGCACACCAGTACTTCCTGCAGCACGTGAACAACAACACCGTCTTTTTCCATGACCTGGAAGAGAAGCTCGACTACCTGGTGAAGAACCAGTACTACGAGCGCGAAACCCTCGACCAGTACACGATGAACTTCATCCGCGAGCTCTACAACCGCGCGTACAAGAAGAAGTTCCGCTTCGAGACCTTCCTGGGCGCGTTCAAGTTCTACACGTCCTACACGCTGAAGACGTTCGACGGCAATCGATTCCTGGAGCGCTACGAGGACCGCGTCTGCATGGTGGCCCTGCACCTGGCACGCGGCGACGAAAAGCTCGCCCTGCAGATGGTGGACGAGATCATCGAAGGCCGCTTCCAGCCGGCCACGCCCACGTTCCTGAACGCCGGCAAGAAGCAGCGCGGCGAGCTGGTCTCCTGCTTCCTGCTCCGCATCGAAGACAACATGGAATCGATCGGCCGGTCCATCAACTCGGCGCTGCAGCTGTCCAAGCGCGGCGGCGGTGTGGCGTTCGCGCTGACCAACATCCGCGAAGTGGGCGCCCCGATCAAGCAGATCGAGAACCAGTCCTCCGGCGTCATCCCCGTGATGAAGCTCCTCGAGGACAGCTTCTCCTACGCCAACCAGCTCGGTGCCCGCCAGGGTGCCGGTGCGGTGTACCTGCACGCGCACCACCCGGACATCTACCGCTTCCTGGACACCAAGCGCGAGAACGCGGATGAGAAGATCCGCATCAAGACCCTCTCGCTGGGCGTTGTCATCCCGGACATCACGTTCGAGCTGGCCAAGAAGGACGAGGACATGTACCTGTTCTCCCCGTACGACGTCGAGCGCGTCTACGGCATGCCGTTCTCCGACGTCTCGGTCACCGAGAAGTACTACGAGATGGTGGACGATTCCCGGATCAAGAAGACCAAGATCAAAGCGCGCGAGTTCTTCCAGACCCTCGCCGAGATCCAGTTCGAATCCGGCTACCCGTACATCATGTTCGAGGACACCGTAAACCGGGAAAACCCGATCGACGGCAAGATCATCATGTCCAACCTGTGCTCGGAGATCCTCCAGGTTTCGCAGCCCACGACGTACCACGATGACCTGTCCTACGACCAGACCGGCAAGGACATCTCCTGCAACCTGGGTTCGCTGAACATCGCCAAGGCCATGGACAGCCCGGACTTCGGCCTGACCATCGAGACGGCCATCCGGTCCCTCTCGGCGGTCTCGGACATGTCCAACATCACCTCGGTGCCGTCCATCGCCCGCGGCAACGACCAGTCCCACGCCATCGGCCTGGGACAGATGAACCTGCACGGCTATTTGGCCCGCGAGCGGGTCCACTACGGTTCCGAAGAGGGCCTGGACTTCACCAACATCTACTTCTATTCGGTGGTGTACCACGCGGTCCGCGCCTCCAACCTGCTGTCCATCGAGACCGGACAGACCTTCGGCGGCTTTGAGAAGTCCAAGTACGCCTCGGGCGAGTTCTTCGACAAGTACACGGAGCAGGAGTGGGTGCCGCAGACCGAGAAGGTTGCGGAGCTGTTCAAGAACATCCACATCCCCACCCAGGATGACTGGCGCGAGCTGAAGGCCTCCGTTATGGAGCACGGCATCTACAACCAGAACCTGCAGGCCGTCCCGCCGACGGGCTCGATCTCCTACATCAACAACTCCACCTCCTCGATCCACCCGGTGGCGTCCAAGATCGAGATCCGCAAGGAAGGCAAGCTGGGCCGCGTGTACTACCCGGCGCCGTACCTGACGAACGACAACCTGGAGTACTACCAGGACGCGTACGAGCTCGGCTATGAGAAGGTCATCGACACCTACGCCGCAGCCACCCAGCACGTGGACCAGGGCCTGTCCCTGACGCTGTTCTTCAAGGACACCGCCACCACGCGCGACATCAACCGGGCCCAGATCTACGCCTGGAAGAAGGGCATCAAGACCATCTACTACATCCGTCTCCGCCAGCTCGCGCTGGAGGGAACCGAGGTGGACAACTGCGTCAGCTGCATGCTTTAATCTTCAACTAAATCTGGACAGTACGACGGCGGGCGCCCGCCCGCCGTCGTACGCTTAACTTCAAAGAACAACCCAACTTTTAGGGGATGACATGACCGAGAAGGTCAAGCTGCTTAGCCACGTCGAAGCGATCAACTGGAACCGCATCCAGGACGATAAGGACGTAGACGTCTGGAACCGCCTGGTCAACAACTTCTGGCTGCCCGAGAAGATCCCGCTCTCCAACGACGTCCAGTCGTGGGCCACTCTGACTCCGGATGAGCAGCAGCTCACTATGCGCGTGTTCACGGGCCTGACTCTGCTGGACACCATCCAGGGCACCGTCGGCGCTGTGTCTTTGATTCCGGACGCGATCACCCCGCACGAGGAAGCCGTCTACACGAACATTGCGTTCATGGAGTCCGTGCACGCCAAGAGCTACTCCTCGATCTTCTCCACGCTGGCCTCCACCAAGGAGATCGACGAGGCATTCCGCTGGTCCACTGAGAACGTGAACCTTCAGAAGAAGGCCCAGATCGTCATGGACTATTACCAGGGCGACGATCCGCTGAAGCGCAAGGTGGCCTCCACGCTGCTGGAGTCCTTCCTGTTCTACTCGGGCTTCTACCTGCCGATGTACTGGTCCTCACGGGCCAAGCTGACGAACACGGCTGACCTGATCCGCCTGATCATCCGCGACGAAGCCGTCCACGGCTACTACATCGGCTACAAGTTCCAGAAGGGCCTGGAAGGTCTCTCCGAGGAGCGCAAGCAGGAGATCAAGGACTACACGTTCGAGTTGCTCTTCGAGCTCTACGAGAACGAAGTCCAGTACACGCACGACCTCTACGACTCCGTTGGCCTCGCCGAGGACGTCAAGAAGTTCCTGCACTACAACGCCAACAAGGCACTGATGAACCTGGGCTACGAGGCCATGTTCCCGGCTTCCGTCACCGACGTGAACCCGGCCATCCTCTCGGCACTGTCACCGAACGCCGACGAGAACCACGACTTCTTCTCCGGGTCGGGTTCTTCGTATGTCATCGGCAAGGCCGTCAATACCGAGGATGATGACTGGGACTTCTAGTTCCTCCTCCTTTGTTCGTACCCAACAAACCTGCAACAGCCCCGCACACATACTTGTGCGGGGCTGTTGCCTTTAAGTTGGACTTTTGTTCCCGACTGTCACATTGGAGGCGAGATGGTGCCGCGACGATGACTCCCTATCAGGCGGCGTACTGGGTGATGTTCAGGCTGTCTACGGTGACTGTGCCGCCGAGGGCGTAGATGGCGACGTCAGTGCTGGTGGGTGCCGGGAAGATCAGTTCCGTAATGGTGAGTTGGCCTTCCTGGGCGAAGACTTCAAGGGAGCAGCGGTCCACGAAGATCGTGAGCCGGTAGGAACCGTCGATCGCGCTGATGGGGGCTGTGTCGATGGATGGGAAGGATTCATGGAAGCTGGTGTTCCCTGATGTCCGGCGGTCGACATGGAGGGTACCGTGTGCCGGCCGGATACCGACGCGGGTTCCGTGGGAGCCGTTCCCACGGACGATGATCCCGAATTCTTCGACGGTCCAGGGGATGAAGGTGACCTCGATGCGTTGGACGCTGCCTGATGCCCCGTCGAGCACGCGTGTGCAGTCGGAGAATTCCATCCGTTCAAGGCTGAATGACGGTCCGGCACTGGACACTGCGGCGAAATCTCCGGCGGCCTCTTGGAACAGCCGCGCTTTTCCGTCAACAGTTCGGAGGGATACTTCGCGGACCAGGGACATGGGGCTGCGCCAGGGCGAGGTGGGGATCTGGTTGGCGTATTCCCAGTTGTTCATCCAGGCGATCATGAGGCGGCGGTTGTCGGGGGCGTCGCTGAAGGAGACTGCGGCGTAGTAGTCACGGCCCCAGTCCAGCCACTGGTACTCGCCCAGCCGATCCGGGTCCTGGACGCCTTCGGTCACGGTGGTGGCCGAGGTGAACGTGGTCCCGTCGAAGTCGCCGATGAAGTACTGCCCGGCAGAGCCGTTGTTCGGGCCACCGGGGTTGAGGTTTACGGTGAGGACCCACTGAAGGTTCTCCGGGTCGCCGTCGACGGGGAGGGGGAAGAGGTCGGGGCATTCCCAGACGCCTCCGGTGGCGTTGGCCGGGCCGAAGGTACTGAGCAGCTCCCAGTTTTTGAGGTCGTGGGACTTGTACAGCACCACCTGGAAGTCCGTGGCTTCCACGGCGACCATGACCCAGTAGCTGCCGGCACCGCCGTCGTACTTTATGACCTTGGGGTCCCGGAACTCGGCGGATCCGCGGTTCAGGACGGGGTTGGCGGTGTGTTTGGTCCAGGTGTAGCCGCCGTCGCGGCTGTAGGCGAGGGACTGGGCCTGGAGCCCGGCGTGTGCGGAGCCGGGTTTGAAGGCGCTGGTGTAGACGGCGACCAGGGGCGGAGCCGAGTCGGTACCGAAACCGCTGGTGTTGTCGCGGTCGAAGACGATGCTGCCGGAGAAGATGTCTTCGTCGTCGTCGCAGGCGATGGCGATGGGGTGTTCGGTCCAGGTGGTCAGGTCTGTGGAGGTGGCGTGTCCCCAGGACATGTTCCCCCACACGTTACCCAGCGGGTTGCTCTGGTAGTAGAGGTGGTAGACGCCTTCATGATGAATCAGGCCGTTGGGGTCATTGAGCCAGGTGTTCCGGGCTGAGTAATGCAAGGCCGGGCGGAAAGTGTCGGCTGTCGTGGCGGTCGCGGCAGTCATGAAGGTCATTCTCATTTCGTTGCAGGTTGGGACTCTTGCAAAATTGGGCCAAGAACCAGCAAGTGGATCTGGTGGCGGGTGGGCCGATGCGGAAGCACCGGCCCACCCGTGCTTTGGAAGCTAGGAGTTCTTTTTGTAGCGGTCGTAGGCCTGCTGGTAGACCTCGATCATTTTGTCGACGCCGACGTTCTTGAGTTGGGAGACGTAGCCGTCCCATTCCTGCTCGATGCCGCCGGAGACGATCCACTTGGCGACGTTCTGCTTGACCAGTGAGGTGGTGTCGGTCTGGATGGTGCTGATCTGCTGCAGTTCTTCGTTGGAGAGGGCGACCGGTGGGTAGCCGTCGTTGCCGGCGAAGGGCTTGTAGAGTTCGTTGACGGTTTTCTGGCGTTCGGCGGCGCGTGGTTCGGGAGCGACGACGGTGGTGAAGTTATCGGCGGTGTTGGCCTTCGGGCCGCCCGGGGCGACTTTCTGCCGGCGTTCGCCTTCGCTCGTCCCGGCCTGGGCTGGGATCTGGGTCAGGAGTCCGCTGGCGTCCTTTTGGAGGGTTTCACCGATGGGCCCCCAGTTGGCCTGGGCGGACTGGATGGGGTCGTAGAGGTTGTCTGCCCAGCGCATGGTCGCGGCCGGGTATTTGTTGGTCCGGGTGATGGCGAAGGCGCCGCGGGCGATTTCCTGGTTGTTGGACTGGCTGGCGATCCGTTTGCCGTCCACGCCTTCGAGCACCGGGACCAGGGTGTAGTTGTTGGCACGGTCCGCGCCGACCATTTCGGGGACTTCCCACCAGACGAAGGAGCCAAGGTTTTCGGTGGCCGCCTTGCCCTTGGCCAGGTACGCCTTGTCATCCTGGGAGAAGGACTCGGGATCGATCAGGCCTTCCTGGTACCACTCATGCAGGGTCTGAATGGCTTTTTTGTAGCCGTCCTGGGTGGGGGTGAAGATGACTTTGTCGTCCTGGACGATGCGGTGGTCCATGTTGTCCGGCACTCCGCCGAGGGCGGCGATCAGATCAACGATGTCCCCGCACCAGGATCCGGGCATGAAGCTCAGCGGGATGGTCTTGCCGGTCCCGGACGCATCCTGGGTCTTGAAGGCCAGCAGCGCATCGTGGAACTCATCGATGGTCTTCGGCATCGGGATGTTCAGTTTTTTCAGCCACGACGTGTTGATGGCGAGTTCGTTGGGGAACTGGACCAGGCCGAGTTCCTCGATCGATGGCAGGGAGTAGATGTGCCCGTCCGAGGAAGTGATGGCGGCCTTGATGTCTTGCCGGTCAGAGAGCAGCTTGGCGAGGTTGGGTGCGTTCTTCTCGATGAGCCCTTCGAGCGGGATGAGGGTGCCACTGGCGGAGTAGGTGGCGATCTCGGCGTCGGTCAGTCCGGTGTTGAAGAAAGCATCGGGCAGGTCACCGCTGGCCAGGATGAGGTTCTTCTTTTCCTGGAAGACCGTTTCGGGCAGGTTTTCCCAGTTGATGTGGATGTTGGTGGCTTTTTCCCATTCCTTGACCACGGTCATGGTGTTGTAGTCCGGGGCCAGGGCGGCCTTGGTGCCGGAGAAGGTCAGGTCGAGTTGCTTGCTGACGATGGGGAAGCCTGTTTCCTGGAAGCCGAAGTCCGCGGAGGCGTCTTTGATCTCCGTGGTGCCTGAGCCGCCGCCGGAGCAGGCGGTGAACATCAATGTTCCGGCCAGGACGGCGCCGAGGGCGGCGTATTTACGGCTGAGTGACATGGTCATTCCTATTCTGAGGTGGGTTCTTGCGGTGGGTGTGCTGCCGTCCGACGGCGGTTGCCCGGGCGGTTGATGCGGTGAGGAGCTATTTGACGGCGCCGATCATGGCGCCCTTGGTGAAGTGCTTCTGCATGAATGGCAGGGCAATCATGAGTGGCAGGCTCGAGACGACGATCATGGCGTACTTGGTGAGCTCTGCGATCCGTTGCGCGGCGGCATAGGATTCGATGTCCCCGCCGGTGGTTCCGGTGGAGGAGACGTCTGACTGGATCAGGATGTTGCGCAGGACGAGCTGCAACGGGTACTTGGAGTCGTCGTTGAGGAAGATCAGTGCGTCAAAGAACGAGTTCCATTGCGCCACGACGTGGACCATGATCATCAGCATGATCAGTGGCTTCGACAGTGGGAGCACCATCTGGAAGAAGAATTTGAAGTCCGTTGCCCCGTCCATCTGGGCGGCTTCGCGCAGTTCGTTCGGAATGGTGTGCTCGAAGAAGGACCTGGCGATGATCAGGTTCCATACGCCCACCGCTCCCGGCAGAACCACTGCCCAGACGGTGTCCAGCATGCCCAGGTCGCGGACCACCAGGTACTTGGTGATGAGTCCGCCGTCAAAGAACATGGTGATCACGAAAAGGAGCATCAGGATCTTCCGGCCAGGCATGTCCTTGCGGGACAGTGCGTAGGCGCCGCACAGGATGGTGCTGACGCTGACGGCGGTGCCGAGCACGGTATAGATGACCGTGTTGCCCAGACCGTTCCAGATCCGGCTGTCGGCAAAGATCCGCTCGTACCCCTCCGTGGTAACACCGGAGGGAAGCAGCCAGACTTTGCCTTCGTAGACGGCGTTCGGGTCGCTGATGGAGGCGATGACGATGAAGTACAGCGGGTACACCACGGCCAGGATGGACAGCAGCAGGACGGCGGTGGCGCCAATGTTGAAGGCCCGGTCGCCGTATTTGTCGCGCAGGGTCCGCTTGGGACGGAACTGGCTGAGGGGCCGGCTCCGGTTCTCGGTAGTGCGGGGGTTGGTTGTCAGAGACATTTCGGCATCACCACAGGGTCGCTTGGTTGGCCCGGCGCGCAATCGTGTTGAAGACGAGCAGCAGCGCCAGGTTGAGGAGGGAATTGAACAGGCCAATAGCGGCCGAATAACTGAACTGCGCCTGCTGCAGACCCGCGTGGTAGACGTAGGTCTGGATGATCTCCGAGGTCGAAATATTCAGCGGCGTCTGCATCAGCAGTGCCTTCTCGAAGCCGACGTTGAGCAGGTTGCCGATGGCCAGGATGAACAGGATCGTCACCACCGGCATGATGCCCGGGAGGTCAATGTGACGGATGCGCTGGAGCTTGGAAGCGCCGTCCACCTTGGCAGCGTCATGCAGTGCCGGGTCGATCGCCGCCAGTGCCGCGAGGTACACGATCATCGAGAATCCGGCGTTCTGCCAGACATCCGAGATGACATAGATGGGGCGGAACCACTCCGCCGAACCCATAAAGAAGATCGGCTCCCCGCCGCCCAGCTGGATGGCGTTGTTCACCAGCCCCGACCTCGGGGACAGAACCACGAACATGATGCCAACCACCACCACGGTGGAGATGAACGCGGGCGAATACAGCACGGTCTGGGTGAACTTCTTGAACCTCTCGCTCTGGAGCTGGTTGACCAGCAAAGCCAGGATGATTGGAATCGGGAAGGCCACCAACAGTCCAAGGACGGCAATCCACAAGGTGTTACCGACCACCTGGCCGAACTGGTAGGAGTTCACGAACCTGATGAAGTGCGTCAGACCCACCCAGGGGCTGTCCGTGAACCCGTCCACCGGGTTGTAGTTCTTGAACGCGATCTGCACGCCGTACATCGGCCAGTACTTGAAGACCAGAATGTAGACAATCGCCGGGGCTAGTAATACGTATAACTGCCAGGCACGGGAAATCCTCTTCATTCGGAGCGAAAGAGAAGTTTTTCGCTGCGGCACCGGCGCCGCAGCAGGACGGCCGCGTCGGGCCGGAATGGTGCGGCTCATGGCATCTCCTTAGGATGGGTCACGGAATTTCGTTCAATCAGAGGGCAGTCCATCAGCTCGACCCGGCCATCGGGTTCCGCGTCCTGGAGGATCAGCTCAACCGCGCGCCGGCCCATGGCGACGAACGGCAATTCAAAAGTGGTCAATCCCGGGCGAAGAAACGGCGCCAGAGTCGCCTGATTATCAAACCCCACGATCGAGACGTCCCCGGGGATGGAGAGGTGCAGGTCCGAGACGGCCTGGTAGGCACCCCAGGCGCCGCGGTCGTTCGCGCAGAAGATCGCGGTGGGCGGGTTGCTGGTGGTCATGAGCTCCATCGTGTACTTGTAGCCATGCTCCTCACCGCCTTGCCCGAAGCGGACCAGCGACGGATCAACGGCCAGCCCCGCTTCCTCAAGTGCCGCGCAGTAGCCCTCATAGCGGCCGACGGCGGCGGGAAGGCCGCTTTCAAGGGTTTCGATATTGATCATCCCCACCCGGGTGTGGCCCGCCTCGAGGAGTCGGCTCGTGGCCGCGTACCCGCCTTTGACCTCGTCCGGGGCGACGCTCGGGACGAGACCCGCCCGGTCCTGCGAATTCAGCACCACGGACCTGACGCCCGACAGGGCCTCAGGAACTTCCAGCCGCCGGTGATACATGGCGGCATAGACCACGCCGGCGACCTTATAAGAGAGCATGGTGTCCAAAGATGCGGCCTCGAGCTGCTTATCACCGCCGGTGTTTACCGAGAGCAGGAGGAGTCCGTCTTCCCAGGCCCGCTGCTGTGCGCCTTCGATGATGGCGCCTGCAAAAGGAGTGGTGGCCACGGAATCGCCAATGAACCCGATCATGCCGGCCACGCCCTCGCGAAGGACTTTGGCGTGGGCGTTGGTACGGTAGCCGAGCCGTTTCACGGCGTCCCGAACACGCTTGCGCGTATCCTCGGAGAAACGCGACCCGGAGGCTGAATTCAGCACCAGCGACACGGTGGCCTGTGAAACGCCGGCAGCAGCAGCGACGTCGTGCATTGTCGGTCCTGACTTTGGCCGTGATCCAGCCATGATGGGCACCTCCTCGGGCCAGTTGCTTTCGTGAGTTATTCGTATAACTTCGTAAACTGTATCGTGCATCACATCAGCGGTCAACAGGGCGAGTCGAACCACATAAATCCTCCGTTTAGACCCGCTAGGGTGCGTCATTGAAAACCTCCGGGGGTCAGGGTTTCCCGCAAGGCGACGTCGTGCCAACAAGAGGCTCTGTGGGCTTGGTTAGGGGACTAGGTCATTGGTACTTCGGGCGTGCTGGCAGTGCCCGGCGTCCTTGCGGAACTAGGTCTCGCATTCAGTCCCAGACTCCTACTACGGTCGCATCGTCGAAAGCGACGTGCGGACCGGTATCGCCTTCGTCCGGGGCACAGCAAGCCATGAAGAACCCGCTGGCGTCCAACTTATCCGCGCTGCAGTAACCCACGTTTGCTTCGTCCACCTACCGGGACCCGAATCAAAACCCTCAACGGGGCCGCGCAGAGCGGGCCATACTGGCATTCTTCGGCGGCGGAAGCTACGTTTCGGGCGGTGGCTGCATGGAATTTGGCGGGCTCATGCTCAATGTCGCAGGTGCGGGTGTGGGTCTCCTCGGCGCCGGTGTCACGGTGAAGATCCATGGAACCAAAGCACTAAGTCAGGCTGATGAGCACCGAAGAATTGTCGACGTCGCGATAGCGCCGCTCGATGTGCAGGACGAGCTCCACCGCGGGGTGAAGGAGTGGGCGCGTGATCAGGACGGGGTCCTCAGCCATCTGGTATCCCAGGCGACGAAGGCGATTGACGTTCTGGAGTCCGAGTCGTTCGACTCCACCAGGAAGCTTCACGGCAAGCGGCTCCTTGTCGCCTTTACCCTCGTCACGGCGGTGGGACAAATCATCAGCGTGCCAGCCGTCGGCGAGGACGACAGCCTCGATGGGACTACCGAACAACTCACGTTTAGATCCCCCGATACAACCACGGAGGCCACAGATGACTGATCAGAAACGCGTACACGAGGGCAAAGTGCTGCCTCCGGCGGTGGACCGGGTCAGCTCCGCTGATGCGCTCGGCGCGTTCAACGAGATCGTGGGATTTTGCGCGAGGCGATCCAGATCCACGAGACGGAGAGCAGGAAACGCGAGAAGCTCAAGACATATCGGGAGACCGAGGTCGCAAGGATCAAGACATCCGAGAAGACCCTTCGGTACTACCTGGACCGGACTTACGAGGAGCGCCAGTAGGCGAACCACTGATCATTCTGAGGAGCCAGCGCGTCCCGCAGGGTATTCACATAGCGGTCGGCCGGCATCTGGTGTGGATTGCCGAAGGTGAAGTCGCTGCCCGGCACCTGCCCATGCCCGCGGGCACCGTACTCCCGGATGTAGGCGTTAACCCGCTGAAAGGAGGGGATCGACGCCAGCCGTGCAGCGCGATCAGATACAGCCGAGGTTGTCTGGGATGTGGCTGTCGGATCGTTCATGTCAGCGCTCCTGTGTAGGGCAGCCCGGTGGGGCGGCAGTCGGATGGGCGGCGCCCTGCCAAGCCAGCGGAGGCCGTAGTAAGAGCCATTGTTGACTCGACGACGCATTGGAGTAAAGACTCCGCGATAATGACCCGGACCAGGGCGTGCCTCCGGTATCGGGTATTTACGTGGGTATAGGGTCTGGTGCTATGGCGCTGCGACTTGTTCAGGTGAATTTCAAGGCTCGGGATGACTCGGCGCTCGGCCGGTTTTGGGCGGAGGCGCTCGGCTGGGGTGTTTCCAGCGAGGGACCCGGAGTGACCAATGTTGAACCCGTGGGCTTCGCATGGCCGGACCCCACCGCCGTGTGCGTCGATGTCGTGACCGTCCCGGACCCCGAGACAGTGAAGTACCGCGCGCACCTCGATCTGGCCACCACGTCCTTGGCCCATCAGGCGGAGCTGGTGGCGCGCCTCGTGGAGCTCGGTGCGACGCCCGCGGATGTGGGCCAGGGTGATGTGCCGTGGAAGGTCCTGGCAGACCCGGAGGGCAATGTGTTCTGTGTGCTGGAGCCGCGATCGATCTACCGGGACACCGGGCCGATTGCCACGGTGGTGGTCAACTGCGCCGATCCGCGGGCCCTGGCCCGGTTCTGGGGCGAGGCCACGGACTGGACCGTGCACGAGGTGAACGACGATCATGCGAGGCTGCGTTCGGCCAAGGGCGTCGGGCCGTATCTGGAACTACTTCGCACGTCCGGAGTGGAGACGGTGTGGAACCGTGTCCATCTCGACGTGATGCCGTACCCGGGTGGTGATCAAGCGGCAGAAGTGGCCAGGCTGCGGGCTCTGGGCGCCACCGACGCCGACGTCGGCCAGGGCGATGTGCCATGGGTGTGCCTCGCCGACCCTGAGGGCAACGAGTTCTGCGTCCTCGCCCCGGGCTGACGCAGAGCCTTGCATATCGATTCCGGCTAATCCACCGAATCTCCTTGGGAAAAGTCTTGCGAAAGCTCGGCTTCGATTTCGCTGATGCTGGGTAGCGTGGCAGCGAATTCCTCTGGCAAGGACGCCACAATCGCGGATTCCCATTCGGCGATACCGATCGGTTTCGAGAAGCCCCGCAAAGAGTACTCGGCCACGACGTTGTTCTTCGTTTTGCACAGCAGCAGTCCGATGGTCGGCTCGTCGTCAGGATGACCCAGGAGGTCGTCGACAGCGGACATGTACATGTTGATCTGACCCAGATACTCCGGCTTGAAGGCGGTGGCCTTCAGCTCGACCACAACGAAGCAGCGGAGCTTGAAATTGTAGAACAGCAGGTCGGCGAAGAATTCGTCCGCCCCGATGGTCAACCGGACTTGCCGGCCAACGAAGGCGAATCCCTGGCCGAGCTCCAACAGGAATTTTTCGACGTGCACCACGAGTTGTCCCTCAAGCTCACGCTCATTCCGCTTGCCTGTCATGGCCACGAAGTCGAAGACATATGGGTCCTTGAATGATTGCTGGGCAAGATCCGAATCCGACGGCGGCAATGTTGCTTTGAAGTTGGTGATCGCCTTGCCGGAACGTTCGGAGAGCTTCGTCTCGATGTGGTGGGCAAGCACGTTCCGTGACCAGCCATTCTCGACGGCGGCAGCGGCGTACCAGCGCCGGGCGCCCGAGTCCTCAAGTTTGTCGAGAAGGATGACATTGTGGCCCCACGGCAATGTTGCAACAGGCTGTTGCAACATTGGGAAGTCAGGCCAGGCTTCGGCGAACGACTTCATATAGCGGAGATTTCGCGGCGAAAATCCACGTGCCTCGGGAAAAGCCGAGCGGACGTCAGCCGAGAGCCGCGTTACCACTTTGCTACCCCAACCTTGGGCTGACTCTCGCTTGGCCAATTCGCTGCCAATCACCCAGTACGAAAGCAGCATCTCCCGGTTGGCGGCCGAAATTGCCCTGGACCGGCCGGAACGGACCTGTGAGGCGACGGACGCCAACAACTCCGGATACCAATCGGGCATGCTTGACGTCGCGGGCGTTGATTCAAACGATGCTGGTGTAGACACGCGGATCGGTTCCCTTTCGTGGCGATCATTTCGCCCTGAACCTATCTGCCGGCACTGACATTCTTGATCCGCGGGCAAGGTGGCGCCTACCGCTGCAGCCGTAGGCGCCATTTCCGTCTGATGCGCGCACAATAATAGGGACAGGCGGGGCCTTGCCGGCCCTGGTTTTCCGGAGTCGAGGACGGTCACAGTGAGAGCGATTCAGGCCAAGGCCACGGTGCTACTGATGGCGGCGCTCCTTTTGGGCGGTTGCGGCTCCGGCACCGGGAGTCCCGCGGCGTCCCCCGGGCCGGGGACAGCGACGACGGGAGCGGTCACTCCTGGAGCGCCTGTAATCACCATCAAGGACTTCGAGTATGGCGCGCCGCTGACCGTTGCGCCGGGCACAATTGTCACGGTCACCAACATGGATTCAGCGGGCCATACCGTCACCGCGGACCAGGGCCAGGCATTTGACGTGGATGTCCGCGGAAGCGGCGGGACGGCCACGTTCACGGCGCCCTCGGCACCCGGCTCCTACCCCTACTTCTGCACTTATCACCCCAATATGCGCGGGACGCTGATAGTCAAATGAACATGGCACTGAGGGTACTGACGGCACTGGCATTGTTCATCGATGCCGGGGTACATATTTATCTGGCCCCCGGCTACCAGGCGGCCTCGCCTGGCGGAATCGGACAAGGCAACTTGTTCTATCTCGAATCGGCCGCGGCGGTGCTGGCGGCGCTGTGGGTTCTGTTCCGCGGCAGTAGAGCCTCCTTTGCCCTGGCCCTGGTGGTGGCCCTGAGCGCATTCGTGGCCGTGGTGTTGTACCGGTATGTGGATATCCCGGCCTTCGGACCCTTCCCTGCCATGTATGAGCCGGTGTGGTTTCTTGAGAAGTCGCTCAGCGCCGTGGCTGAGGGAGCCGGAGCGCTCTTGGCCGCTGTGGGCCTGGTGCGCACCGCCCCCAAGCGCCGGTCCGCCAAGTAGCAGGGGATCAGGGCATCTGCGCGGGTGGGAGGTTCTTCGCGGCGGGTCCTTGGATGACTGTTCCGTCGGTGGAGAATCGGGAGCCGTGGCAGGGGCAGTCCCAGGTGGCGTCGGCGGAGTTGAAGCCGACGGTGCAGCCCAAATGGGTGCACGTGGCGGAGACGGCGTGGACCTGCCCGCCTGCGTCTTTGTAGACGGCGGTGCTCTCGCCGTTGACGGTCATGACTTTCCCCTGACCCGGCGACAGTTCCGTGTGGCCGGGCCGGCCGCGGAGTTTGCCTGCCAGGACAGCTGCCACGGTCTTGAAGTTCTCCTCCGCGAACCGTTTCGCGCTGGCTGCCGGGGTGAACCGGTTGCTGTTGAACACCGAGGCCCAGGGGTTTTCCCGGCCGCTGAGGGTGTCGGCAAGAATGAGGGCGGCAGCGGTTCCATTGGACAGGCCCCATTTGCGCAGGCCGGTGATCACGTACACGTGTTTGGCGGTGGGGGACATAAGTCCGGCGTAGGGCAGCCCGTCGAGCGGGATGCCGTCCTGTGTTGACCATCGGTAGGCGATCTTGTCCACACCGAGGCGGTCGTGGGCGAAGGTGGCGAGTCTGCGGTAACGCGCGGCTGTATCGCCGGGCTCGGACACGCGGTGGCCCTCGCCGCCGGTGAGCACGTAGCTTGTGCCGTTGACGCTGGTGGTCAGAATGGATCGCATCGGTTCGTCGGCGCTGATGAACGTGGCGTCCAGCGGTGGCGTGTCCACGCGGCCGGCGACGAGGTAGGAGCGGTGCGGATGCGACCGCAGGTAGAACAGGCCCTGCCCGCCCCACGGCACATTCGTTGCGACGATGATGCCGCGTGCCCGGACGGTGCCGTGTTCGGTATCGACGACGGCCGGGGAACCATCGTGGACCTGCTGCGCCCGGGTCTGCTCATAGACGAAGCTGCCCTCACCGTTGACCGCGCGGGCGAGACCCCGGAGGTATTTCACGGCATGGATTTGCGCCTGCCCGTCGAATCGGACCGCGCCCTTGAGCGGGAAGGGCAGCGGCACGTCGGTGGTGAAAGCGGCGGGCAGGCCGAGGCTGGCGGCAAGGTTGGCTTCGGCGCGCACGTGGCTGAGCGCGCCGTCGGATTCGGCGTAGGTGTAGTTGGCTACGCGGCGGAAGTCACAGTCGATGGCTTCGGCGGCCACGAGTTGCGCGACGTGTTCGACTGCGGCCTGGTTGGCCTCCCCGTAGATACGCGCGGTGTCGTTGCCGTGTCGGCGCGCAAGTTCCGTGTAGGCAAGGCGGTGAAGGGAGGTGACCTTGCCGGTGGTGTGGCCGGTGACGCCGGTTCCGACGCGGGCGGTCTCGATGACCGCGACGGTCCGGCCGGTGCGTTTGAGCGCCAACGCTGCGGTCAGCCCGGCGATGCCGGCCCCGATGACCGCGACGTCCACCTCCAGCTCCCCCCGGAGGACCGGATAATCGGTGGTTCCGGCGGTAGCAACCCAGAGGGAGCGGGGTTCACCTTCCGGCCGTCCACTGTTCGATGCGTCATTCACTGCGTCACCTCAGGATCACCCGGTACTGCTCGGCTGTGTAAAGGCTGCGTCAGCAGCAGCCGACGCCGAGGGACTGACGGCGACCGTCCCGAGGATTGTGTACCCAGGGGGACGGCCGCCGTCGTCGGTTTTCCACGAACCGTGGAGGCGCTACATAGCGCTTCCCTTCTTCTCCATGGCATCCCGGCCCAGCCAGAGGCCCAGGCCCACCATGCCAACGCCCAGAACCAGGTGCAGCCAGTTGTCAGCAGTGTTGAACGGGACGAAGTTGGCCGCCGTGTTCATGTCGATGACCAGGCCGTAGATCCACAGGACCAGGTACACGACGCCGCCGCCGAGCAGGAACCAGCGGGCCATCGGGTTCGTCCGGGCCATAACGATCCCGGCCACACCGAACAGCAAATGCACGATGTTGTGCAGCACTGACACTTGGAAGACGCCAAGGAGCATGGCCCCGGACTCATGTCCCGCGAAGGTCATGGCGCCGTAATTGGTGGTGATTCCCGGGATGAACCCGAGGACTCCAACCAGCAGGAAAACTGCACCGATACCGATGGCGGTGTTGTGAAGTGTCAACCCCATCATGTGGTGTTGGGCAGGGTGTGACGCGGTAGTCATTTTGTCTCCCTTTCACGCTGGTTGCCGGCTCTTCAGATGGAGAGCCGGCCTTGCGGCAAGGAGTCGCAGGAATCCTGCCGACGCCCACATCGTACTCCGGAAAACCGCCTGTGGGCAGGGGTAACAGTGCTTTGGGGGCCTCGCCCAGAGGTTGACCGCAGCGGCCATCTTTCCCAGACGTCGCCGTCGCTGACATGCTGGTAGGGTGACTTCGATCTTGACCGAACCACCCCGTACCGCGCTCACCTGGAAACTGGTGCCAGCGGTTCTGCTCTCCGTGTCCGGAGTGCTGCTATTCGGTGTCGAGAATGACCTCATGGGCTACGGCGTGCTTGCGTTGAGCCTCGTCACGGCCGCAGTCATCGACCGTGAATTCCTACGGCACCTCGGGCTGATTGCGGCGGGAATGGTGATCATCAGCCTGGTTCCGCTGAACGCTGATTTGAGCATCCCGCACATTGCTCTGATGGGTGGAGCCCTTGCGTTGGCCGTGCTGGTGCCGTGGCTGGTGTCCCGTTTCGCCTACCGCGAGAGGATCATCAAGTTTCCGGTGAACACGGGCCGCAAGTGGCCGTTGAGCGCAAAGCTGTACCTGATCGCTGTTGTGGCCCTCGGCTACCTCATCCTGCCGGTCTACCTGATCCGCACCGGCGTGTATCAGAACTGGCCGGACGCGTCCGACCCCACCATCTTCTGGCGCCTCTTTCTCGGCGTCAACGCGGTTGGAATTTGGGACGAGCTGTTCTTCATCTGCACCACGTTCACGCTGCTGCGGCGGCACTTCCCGGACTGGCTCGCCAACATCCTGCAGGCCGTGGTCTTCTCGTCCTTTCTCTGGGAGATCGGCTACATGGCCTGGGGGCCGCTTCTTACGTTCCCGTTCGCGCTGCTGCAGGGATACACCTTCAAGCTGACCAAGTCGTTCACCTATGTTGTGACGGTGCACCTGGTCTTCGACTTTGTGCTGTTCCTCGCACTCGTGCACGCGCACAACCGCGACTGGCTGCCGATCTTCTTGTACTGAGCCCTTGCGCCGTGTGAGGAGGTTTCCAGGTGAGAACCAGTTTTTAGGTCATATGACCTAAACTTTCCTGTATGAACGATTTACTTGAACATAAACCTGCCGGTCCCGTCCTGATCGTCGGTGGATACGGCACCGTTGGAACAGCCCTTACCGGGCTCGCCGCGCCCCTGTGGCCCCTTGTCCTGACTGGTAGAAATCCTGACGGCGGAGCCGCTCTTGCCGAAGAACACAACGTGACTGTGCGGAAGTGGGACCTCGACGACCCTGCGCCATTCGCCGCCCAGGCGCGGGCCGTCATCAGCGTTGTCAACGATCCCAATGACCGGGTGCTGCGTGCCGCCGTCAGCGCAGGAATCCCCTATGTGGACATCACCCGCTGGACGAGCCGCCTCACTAAGGCTGCCACGCAGGCAACGCTGCTCGGCCCGACTGCCCCGGTACTGCTGTCCTCCGGATGGATGGGCGGGGTGATCAGCCTCGTTGCAGCAAGGTTGGCGGAAGATGCGGACGGTGCACAACAGGTCGATGTTGCCATCCGCTACGACACCAATGACCGGGCCGGCGCGGACTCCGTGGACTTTATGGACCGGCTGGGGCACGACTTCGAGGTCCGGAAAGATGGCAGGCCAGTGATCGTCAGCCCGTTAAGCGACACCCGCTCGGTGGATATTGCTGGGCACCCTACGAAAGTTGCACGGCTGGACACTCCCGAACAGTTCACCTTCCCCATGACCCTTGGCGCCGGGACCGCCTCAACCCGCATCGGCTTCAGCTCCAACGTATCGACGTCGGCCCTCTTGGCGGCGAAGGCGGTGGGGCTCTTCCGCTGGGGCCGAGGAAGGCGTTGGGCGTCCGTCAGGCGCTCACTCTTGTACTCGCCGGGCAAGGGCGGCATCGCCCATGTCCGCGTTGATGTTCAGGGACGGAAAGGTACCCGAACCGCTCTGATTTCAGACCCGCTCGGTCAAGCACACCTCACCGCGCTCGGTGGGTTCCTCGGGCTGCGCAATGTCCTGCATCAGGACTCACGGCCTGGCGTCAGCTTCCCGGAGAGCACTCCCCGCCTGGCCGAAATGCTCGCCGAACTGGAGCTGCACGGTGTGACAATATTGAGGTCATGACCGGAACCAAGGGCGCCCTCAGACAGACGACGATCCTTGATGCCGCTGAGGAAGTACTGGTCGCCAAAGGCAACGCTGGCTCCGCAATGAGGGATTTTGCGGCCGCGGCAGGGGTCCGGGTCGGTCACCTGCAGCACTATTTTCCGACCAGGGCAGACCTGATCCGGGCCGTTCTTGATCGCTCGCTCAAGCGCTCACTTCAACGGCTCAAGGAAATGTCCGGGATCGGCGTCGGAGACGGTCCGGGCGCAGGCGAGCTGTTGACGCGGAAGCACTCGGAGCGGTTGTTTACCGCACTCCTGGCTGAACACTCGGATCCGGCCGGAGTCGGAATGCACGTTGAGGTCTGGGCCATTGCCGCGGCAGACGAGCAGATTGCCGCGGTGGTCAGGGCCTTCTATGCCCAATACGCTGAGCATGTAGCTGACCTTGTGGAGCGCGCCAGGCCCGAACTCGGCGAACCACAGCGCAACGCAGTAGCCAGCACCGTGGTTGGTCTCTTTGAAGGCGCGGCCGTGACGCGTTCGGTCATCGGTGGCCTCCGTCCGGAGGGCTCCGATGCCGAGCTGATCCGCACGGCACAATGGCTGGTCCACGGCTTCTGAAACCGCTCCGTAGGCCGGAGGCAAACAAAGTCATCTCGGCCGTACGGATGTTGGTTGTTGAGCTTGTCGCAACCTATCCCGATGGACGTACTGGCTGCCGCAGGACAGTCCTTAGCTTCCCCGGAGCCACTCGCTTGGGGTCGTCCAGGTAGATCTCATGGTGGTTCCCGTTTGGAACCAGGTCATGGGCAGGCAGGAACTTACTGTGCAGCCTGGCAAGGGTCGGCACCTCCCCGCTGTTCGGCCCCACGTGCATGATCTGGGCGCACAGGCCTTCGTGAAGGCTTTCGAGCCGCAGGCTGGACGGCGGCTCACCCATGCTTGCTTTCGCCTTATCCACGGCATCCTCAAACATCGCCGCCGTCAGCCAGCCCGGTTCAAAGACGATCATCATCCGCCAGTTCAGCTGGTCTCGGTTTCCGTGGATGAAGTCCTGGATATCGTCCGCCCACCAAAGGCCTTCCAGCGGTGGTTCTACGAAGTGCTTGCCCATTTGTTCTCTGGCGAAAGGCTTCATGGGGTCGATGACTGCATACAACCACTTGATGGCGTCTGCGAACGCAGGACTGTCTGGCCCGCCTCGCCCGTCGACCATAACGAATCGCATCTCTGGCACGTCCACCAGGACGAAATCGGTGACGGGTGGCAGGTACAACTCCTTCAGCCTGGCCCGCAGGTCTTCATCTTTCACATTGCCACCGTTCACGGCATCCCGGCCAGGCGCGCGCACGCGTCCCACAGGCGCTTCCGGGCTTCGGGGTCCGATCCCATTCCGGGCGTCGGGAGCTCCTTGCGCTTGGCCCAGAGCTTTCCGGAGACTCCTGCTGTTTCGCGCGACGTGGCGAGCCAGAGCGGTGTATCCGCCGCCTTTTCTGCCGGTGCTCCAAATGTGTTCGTGATCCAGCGGAATGGGCCCCCGACGTCCTGCAGCAGCGTCGTGTTCTTGACCAGTCCCGGATGGGCGGCATTGGCGACCACGCCTGAGCCGCGCAGACGCTCAGCGAACTCCTGCGTGAGCAGAACCCTGGCCAGCATTGTGGGCGGCGTCGAGCGAAGGTAGCTGTACTTGCCGCTTGCAGTCTGGAGGTCGTCGAAGTTCAGCCTTGCATTGCCATACCGGGACGCGATGTTGACGATACGGGAATTGCTGCGTGGTGCGGCTGCGTGGTGCGTGAGCGCGTCCAGCAGCAGGTCCGTCAGAAGGAAGTAGGCCATCACATTGGTGGCAAAGGTCAGTTCGAGCCCATCGCGGGTTACCTGACGCTCCTTGCGGAACACGCCCGCTGCGTTGACCAGCACGTCGAGCCGGTCGTGGCGGGACAGGAACTCAGCCGCCGCCGCATGGATCGAGGACTGGTCTGAGAGGTCACAGACCAGTGGTTCAAGTTTGGCGCCCGGAACCAGCCGGCGGATGCCCGCCATCGCCTCGCTCGCCCGGGTTGTTGAGCGCCCCGCCACGACCACCAAGGCACCCTCACGTGCAAGGCCCGATGCCACAGCGCCTCCCAAGCCGCCGGCCGCGCCCGTCACCAGTGCCACGGTCCCGTCCATGGATGCCATCGCCTCGCCTCCTGACGCGTTGCCATCTTGTCGTAACGATGAGGCCGCGGTGGAGCCGGGGATTTCCGGCGCTAGCCTCGACTAGTCAAAATCACAACACACGCGAGCCGGATTGACCAGACAACATTCTTACACCACCAGCCGCAGCGGCCTTTCGCCCAACCGCACCGTGATTTCCTGGCCCCAGGATGCGGTCAGGCGGTCTGATTCCATGCCGTCGCCGAACACCACCAGCTGGTCGGATGCCACGGTGATCCGGAGTGTCTCGACCGCCTCCAGCACCCCCTCCGTCAGGAAGGCCCCGGTGATGGGGGAGGGCCAGGCCTCGCGGACGAACCACGCGAGCTGGGGGTCTGCCGGCGCCGGCAGGGCGCGTCCTCCGCGCTCGAGGGCGATGGAAGCGCACCAGCCCGTGGCGCCTGTTCCGGTGGAGACGATCAGCCCGGACGAGGACTGCCGTTCGGTCCGGCCGTCAGGGGTGGTGAGCTGGTACCGGGCCGACTGGTGCGTGGCGTGCCCGACGAAGATCTCGTTGAGCGCCGAGAGTTCCTGCCCGTCGTCGAGGTGTGCCGTCACGGTGGCAAGCTCCTGGCTGTTCAGCCGATCCGGCCCGGCCAGGGCAGCTTCGTGGAGCAGCTTTGCTGCCTCGTTGGGCGTGTGCCGGACCAGGACGTCGGGATTCGCTCCCGGCTCCGGATCGATCCCGATGACCGGTTGACCGTTGAGGTACTTGGCCGCGTTGGCCACCAGCCCGTCCTGGCCCACCACGGCCACGATGTCCTCCGCGGTGAGCAGGAAGCGGCTGAGGTCCGTACGCTCCACCTCGGCGTGGCGCCATTCGGCCGGAACCGCGGCCCGGACCGACTCCAGGGCAACGGTGATCCTGTCGTGGCGCTCCTGGACATCCAGGATGTTGCGTCCCCGCGTGCGGAGGAAGAACTCTGCCTGGCCCCGGGTGGCGTGCCGGTCCAGCAGTTCCTGGAGCTCGGTCCGTCGGTGGACGATGACAAGGCGTGGATTTGCCATGCCGGATCCTACTTCCCCGCGTTGCCGGTGGTGCCCGCCGCTGTGCGGCCTGCATCAGCCAAGGCCGTGCCGCGGGTGGCCAGTTCGATCTGGCTTGCCATTTCGTTCTCGGAAATGGTCCGTTCACGTTCGACGGCGACGGCCCGGCGTTCGTAGACGGCGCGGTCTGCTTCGGCCTGGAACTGTTCGCGGACCGGCGTCTGGAGGGCTCTCTCAACGTCCGACTCCGGCCGGACGGCCGGGACCTGGACGCCGAGGATCTCGATGCCTGTGGACAGGAGCCGGGCGTCCGAGCGCAGCGCGTCGGTAAGGACCGTGCGGAGCTGGCTGACAGCCCGCTCCAGGGCCTCGGCCAGCGTGGTGGTGGCGATCTGGTCGATGGCGTGGAAGAGAGTGGGCAGTTCCTGGTCATCGACGGGAACACCTGGTTTTCTGGAGAGCACCGGGCGGATGACTGTGGGCGACGCCGGCCGCCCCGCGGCTCTCTTCAGGCCCGCCGAAACAGCCCGCCCGACAGCAGGTCGGCCCACGCATGCCGTGCTGAATCCGCCGCTCATGCGCCCGCGTGACTGACGACTCTTAGTGGCGAGGGAGCTTGGGATCCCGCCGTGGCCTGGGCTTGACCAGCCGCCCGATGGTACCGACCGCGGCGTTGCGGATTCCTGAGCCGGTATCCATCATGGCGAATTGGCCCATCAGGCGTGAGGCGAGCACCAGCCGCTGAGTCCGCGCCCGGCGTTCCTTATTGAACGCGGCAAGACCCGCCTCGACAGAGGAGGCCTCTGCCACGGCCCGCCCCAGCGTGGCCCCATCAACGATGGCCTCGCAGGCCCCGCGTCCAAGGAAGGGCGCCATTGCGTGGGCGGCGTCGCCCACCAGCGCAGTGTTCCCGGTGACGAACGAATGCAACCTCGGCGCCTCGAAGAGTCCGTGATGCAGGACTGCATTCTCTTCGATCCTGCCGATCAGGTCCCGCACCCCGCGGTGCCAAGTGCCGAAATGGTTCATTATGTGCGGCAGGTGTGGTCCGTCAAACGTCCGATCGGCGCGGATGCATGCATACCAGTTCGTCGCATCAGGACCTGCCGGCGTGATGCCGAACAGTGCCCCGGGGGCCCAAGCCTCGCCGTATTCGGCCACGGCGCCCCTGACGGTGCCCCGCCAGGCGACGGCTCCAAGGGAACGGGCGCAGAACCGGTCACCGAACATCCGCTGCCGGGTGCGGCTGAACGTGCCATCTGCACCGACCACCAGCGCTGCATCGTCAATCTGGCCCGGGTCGACGACCTGCGTGTTGAAGCTGACGTCGATGTCCCGGGCAAGCGCGGCGAGCAAGGCGGGCCGGGAGACCAGGTTCAGGTCGGCGCCCCCGGGGGCTGTCAACAACGTCCGCCCGGCCTGCGTCCAGAGCCGGGTTCCTACGCCGGCAGCAATGTGCGCCCAGCCATCAGTGCGGCGCGAGGCGTCAACACCGATAACATCGAGGGCCTTCATGGCGGCCGGCCACATGCCCAGCATGGTGCCCGACGTCGGCAGGGCCGCAGCCTGCTCCAAGACTGTCACTGACCAGCCGTGACGTTTCAGGGCCCGTGCCGTACTCAGGCCGCTGATGCCCGCGCCGATGATGACCGCTGAATGTCCCACGCCTCAAGGCTACAGACTCCACCCAACCGGTCATTCCTCCCGTTTGGGTGGACGGGTACGCTGGGATGACCGTTAGGCAGTGTGCGGTGCCCGTCCAGCTGGGCGTGGAACCACCCCAGCATCCCGGAGGTGTCCAAAAATGGCTGCGCGAGCCCCCCTCAACTATGAAACGGCCGAGATCACGCGGCACATCCAGGACCTTGTGTTGAATTCCGCGGACCTCTCCGGGTTTCTTGAGAACCTGTCGGTGTTCTGCGCGGACGAGCTTGCGTGGTTTTCCGGGGACGTGTCCTGCGGAATCACAGTACTCCGGCCCTCAGGTGCCCCTGTGATGGGCGGCTCGGACGAACGCAGCCGAAGCCTCGAGGACGAGCAGATCAGAGACCGTGAAGGGCCGGAAGTGATTGCCTCGCTGGAGGTAGGAATCGTCTCGGTCACGGACCTGAGATCCGAGGAGCGATGGCCCAGCTTCGTCGAAGCCGCCCGGCGCGAGAAGGTGCTGTCGCTCCTGGCGTTGCGGCTGCATTTGGAGGGCCAGGCCAGCGCAGGAATGATCTTCTACAGCTCCAGGCCGCACGGGTTCGGCCGGGACGCCATGGCAGCAGCCCATGCCTTGGCTGCCGAGGCGTCGAAGGGACTGCGCCTGGTCCTCCGGATCGTGTCACTGCAGGAGACTGAGGAGAACCTTAGGGCGGCCATGGCTTCGCGGACGCCGACAGATCTCGCGCTGGGTGTCACCATCGGCCAGGAACGGTGCAGCTACGCGCCCTGCTCATCCTAGAGCGGGGCGCTTTCACGCAGGCAGCGGTCCTCTGGGTCGATGGCGCCCATGATGCGCTTGCCGATGCTCCCCAGCTGACGCGACTGCGCCTTCGTGAGGGGATCGAACACGAGCGCTCGGACTGCTTCCACGTGTCCCGGAGCGGTTTGGGTGATCTTCGCCCAGCCCTCGTCGGTGAGTGTGGCCAGGGTGATGCGTCCGTCGGAAGGATCCGTGGAGCGGTGAACCCAGCCCCGCTTTTCAAGCCGGCTGACAACCTGGGACAGGCGGGGGAGTCCGGACTCGGTGAAGCCCGCCAGGTCACTCATCCGGCGGGTTCGTTTCGGAGCTTCAGACAGGCCGGCAAGGACCATGTACTCAAAGTGGCTTATCCCGGCGTCCTGCTGCAGCTGGGAGTCCAGGGCGGCGGGGAGCTTCATCATGATGCCCACGAGGGTCAGCCACACCTCACGTTCATCGCTGCTCAGCCAGCGGGGTTCGACGGAATTTTCCATAGGGCAAGCCTAAGGCATTTACTTCATGAGTGAAGTTTTATGTCCGGGAAATCACTTGCGTCGTGAACTAATGACCAGTACTGTTTACTTCAACATTCAAGTACTTTCAGACTTCCTGAGGAGCCCAGATGACCGTCATGTCCGAGACCGTCGCGCGGCCATTCGAACAACCGGCCGCCGTCCGCAGCCAGGTCACCGTCCCGCTGCGCTTCCCTGATGGCTTCGCGGCCACAGCCGAGATCATGACTTTCCATGGGCTGGCCGACGGTAAGGAGCACCTGCTGCTCGCGCTCGGCGAATGGGAGCAGACGCTCCTGGACCAGGGCCCGGAAGGTGCGGCCCCGCTGGTCCGACTGCACAGCGAGTGCCTCACCGGCGACGTGTTCGGCAGCGAGCGCTGCGACTGCGGACCCCAGCTGCGCGAGGCAGTCGAGGAGATTGCCGCCGTCGGGGGCTTCCTGCTGTACCTCCGGCAGGAAGGGCGCGGCATCGGCCTGTACTCCAAGCTCGACGCCTATGCCCTGCAGGACACCGGCTTGGATACCTACGAAGCCAACGTTGCCCTGGGGCGCGGCGAGGACGAGCGGGACTACAGCGCCGCCGCCCAGATGCTCGGAGCGCTTGGCGCCGGCCGGATCCGCCTCCTCACCAACAACCCGGACAAAGTAGGGCAGCTGACGGCCCTCGGCGTTGACGTCTCGGAGCAGGTCCCCACCGGCGTGCACCTCTCGGAGGCGAACCACCGCTACCTGGCCGCGAAGCGCAGCCATACAGCGCACACCATTGAGCTTCCCGAAGAGGTGCTCCCGGCCGTGATGCCGACCGCGGCGGCTGTGGCCGTTCCGACGCACGATGAGCTGCTAGCCCGGGTGGATGCCCTCGTTCCCCGGCTGCGGGAACGCGCATCTGAAACCGAGGAGATCCGCCGTATTCCGGACGCCACCATGGCTGAACTGAAGGCGGCGGGCGTATTTCAGATGCTCGCGCCTAAGGCCGTGGGCGGCTTCGGCATGGGGCTGGAAACCTACGTGGAGGTGGTTCGGCGCCTTGCCCGGGGATGTGTCTCCACGGCCTGGAGCGTCGGGCACCTGGTGGAACATGTCTGGATGCTGGCCCGCTGGCCACGGGAAGCCCAGGACGAAGTCTTCGCCAACGGGCCGGCCCCATTGGCTGCCGCCACCGGCGCCCCTCCAGGTAAAGCAGAGAGGGCTCCCGGCGGGTTCATTATCTCGGGCCGCTGGAGCTTCGCCTCCGGTGTCATGCATTCTGAGTGGGCGCTCCTGGCTGTGCAGCACGGCGAGATCCGCCTACAGTGCCTGGTCCCGGTGTCCGATCTTGACCTCCTGGACGTCTGGCACACGGCCGGCCTGCGGGGGACAGGAAGCAACGATCTCCGGACGGAGAATCTCTTTGTCCCCGCGCACCGCGCTCTGGAGTGGAACCTCCTGGCCGCCGCGGACAACCCCGGCAGCCGCATCCATCCGGATCCGAACATCCACATCCCCATGGCCACGTTCCTGAACATGGTTGCCCCGGCAGCTGCTTTGGGGGCCGCTGAGCACGCCATCGAGGTGTTCCGGGACCTGATGATGGTGCGCAAGGTCAAGCAGACAACGCAGGCGCGGCAGGTGGATTCGCCGCTCGCGCAGGCCCGGTTCTCGCAGGCCTTCGGGCAGGTGGCGACTGCGCGGCTGCACTGGCAGGAAGCTGTCCGGCTGGTGGCCGCTTCCTACGGCCGGCGGCCGGTCGCTTTCACGGATGGGGAGCGGGCACAGTACCGGCTTTCCCTCGGTCTCAGTGGCGGGGCATCCGCCGAGGCTGTCCGCCTCATCCTGACGGGCTCCGGAGGGAGTGTTCACCGGCTGACGCACCCACTCCAGCGGATCCAACGCGATGTCAATGTACTGCTCAACCACGCCTCCCTGACCATGGATCCGATCCTGGAACAGGCAGGCCGCGGACTCCTGGACCTCGGGTTTTCCATCCCGGCGGAGCAGTTCTAGATGGCGCGGATACAACTTACTGGAGATCGGCGAGCCAGAGGTCCGGGCCAAACACTTCGTACTGGATGTCTTTGGCCGGAACCCCTTTGGCGATGAGGTCACTCCTCACTGCCTGCAAGTGCCGGTGCTGCCCGTCATCGGCCCGCGTCACGCTGTACTGCCGTGGCTGGTGTACGCCGTCCTTCATGGCCATCTTGAGAGTCACGTACTGCCCGGGCAGGGACGGCTTCACGTCCCGTTCGTCGGTCCGTTCCACAACGAAAGTGACGACGGACGTGCTTGTGGGCAACTCTGGACACCAGATGATCGGGCAGCTGATCCGGTTTTTCCACTAGGTAGGTGGCGAGAGCGGCGATTGATCCGGCCAGCGCCTGTTGCTGGCGCCCGTCAGCCTGTTTTCCCCGGTTGAACAGGCCATCGAGCAGGTCCGGCCTGGCGTCGAAGATGTGTTTGTAGAACCGTTTGGCAATCTCTTCAATATGTTCACCGACCACAGGCAGCGTTGCCTGGATGACGGGCCGAGAAGTGTCAGGGAGCATGGTGCGTCCTTCCGTGGCGACAGGCTGAACCCAGCTGTCAGTCGCCTTGGCCGTGCCGATGTAGCAGTCCGGGACGGCTTGGAGTAGGGGCGGCTGGATGCAGGCAACCCGCAGTGGGACACTCAGTTCCATGCGTGAGTTTGTCGTCCTCGGCACTGCCTCCCAGGTCCCCACCCGGACCCGCAACCATAACGGCTACCTGCTGCGGTGGGATGGCGAGGGCCTGCTTTTTGATCCCGGCGAAGGAACGCAACGCCAGATGCTCCACGCCGGGATCCCGGCCACTCAGATCACGCGCATCTGCCTCACCCATGTGCACGGCGACCATTGCTTCGGGTTGCCGGGCGTGCTTTCCCGGATGGCTTTGGACGGCGTGACCCATCCAGTCCACCTGCACTACCCGGCGTCGGGAGAGGAAGTTGTCCGCGCGCTGGTGTCCGTCAGCACCCCCGGACTTGACCTGAGGCTCTGCCCGCACGGTGGCGCCGGGGCCGTCGCGCCCGGCCTGGAGGTACAGCCGCTGAAGCACCGCATCGAAACGTACGGCTACCGGCTGCAGGAACCTGATGGCCGCAGTCTCGTGCCGGACAAGCTCGCCGCGGCCGGGATCTCTGGCTCGGACGTGGGGCGCCTGCAGCGTGACGGAGTTCTGGACGGTGTCCGCCTGGACGATGTGAGCGTTCCCCGGCCGGGCCAGAGCTTCGCGTTCGTGATGGACACGGCGCCCTGTGCGGGTGCCGAGGAACTCGCAGACGGCGTGGATCTGCTGGTGGCAGAGTCAACGTTCAGTACCGACGACGGCGAGCTCGCCAAGCAGTACCGTCACCTGACCGCCGGGCAGGCGGGGGAGTTGGCGGCCAGCGCCGCCGTCGGCACGCTGGTCCTTACGCACTTCTCCTCGCGGTACGGCGACGACGTTACTGCGCTCGAGGAGCAGGCCCGGGTCCGGGCTGGCAGCTCGACGGTTATGGCAGCCAATGACCTGGACCGGATCGCCTTCCCCAATCGGCGCGGTAGCCCCCGGTGAGGCCGGAACTCGCTGACCCTTGCACGAAGGCCGGCTTCGGAGAAGGATATGAGCCTCACTCGAGGAGGCCAATCATGCTCCAGCTTGGAAAGTTTGAAAGGTATCTGATCGAGGAATTCTTCGACGACTACCGCGCCGGCGCAATGACGCACCGCACGTTTACCCGCCGGGTCGCATTCATCATGGGAAGCATGGCGGCGGCATCGGGCGCGATGCTGCTCGTCGGATGCACACCCGAGGAAGTCCCACGCAGCACCGACCCCATGCCCACACCCACGCCGTCATCGTCGACGGCGGGCCCCGGCACTGCTTCTGCCGGTGCTGTGCCGGGGGCCAAGAGCCCGCTCTCCGTCCCGGAGGGCGCCGGAGGGCTGACGACGGCGACCGTGCGGTTCCCGGCCGACGGAACCGAGATCAGTGGGTACCTCGCCCGGCCCGAATCCGGTGCAGCCGGCCCTGCGGTGCTGGTCTGCCACGAAAACCGCGGCCTGACCCCGCACATCCAGGACGTTGCCCGCCGCTTTGCCAAAGCCGGGTACGCGGCGCTGGCCCTTGACCTGCTCAGCAGGGAAGGCGGCACAGCCGGCCTTGACTCTGACGCCGTGTCGGGTGCACTGACCCGAGCCGGGGCACAGCGCCATGTTGCTGACTTCGCCGCCGCCTTTGACTACCTTCAGGCCCAGGACTTCGTGGACTCCGGACGCATCGCCATGAACGGGTATTGTTTCGGCGGCGGCATCACGTGGCAGGCGGTAACCGAGCTGGCCGGACTGAAGGCCACCGCCGCGTTCTATGGGCCGGCGCCGGACCTGAACAAGGTGCCGGCCATCAAGGCTGCGGCGTTCGGTGTGTATGCCGAACGCGACCAGCGGATCACCGGCGCGATGCCCGCCCTTCGTGACGCCTTGGTGGCTGCCGGGGTCCGCCACCAGATCACCGTCTACCCCGGCGTCGACCATGCCTTCCACAACGACACCGGCGAGCGCTACAACGAAACCCAAGCCACGGCTGCCTGGAACGACACCCTCGCCTGGTTCGGACAGCACGTCTGAGCAGCACGTCTGATCCGCCGCGGTCTGGGCTGTCCTGCCACGGGTAGTCTTGAAGCATGAGCACCGCAATCCCACTAACGCTCACCTTCGGCGGGCGTTTCGCCCGCGAACTCGGGGAGCTGGCGGTTCCCTGGCAGGCGGAGGAAGCACCTGACCCGCAGCTGCTGGTCCTGAACGAGCCGTTGGCCACCGAGCTGGGCTTCGACCCGTCCTGGCTGCGGACGCCCGAGGGGACGCGGCTGCTCATCGGCAACCAGATTCCTGACGGTGCCACACCCGTGGCCCAGGCCTATGCCGGCCACCAGTTCGGCGGCTACTCACCCCTGCTCGGCGACGGGCGGGCCCTCCTGCTGGGGGAGGTCACGGACATCCACGGGCAGCTTCGGGACATCCACCTCAAGGGCTCCGGCCGGACACCGTTCGCCCGCGCGGGTGACGGTCTCGCCGTCGTCGGTCCCATGCTGCGCGAGTACATCGTCAGCCAAGCCATGCACGCCATGGCCATCCCCACCACGAGGTCCCTCGCCGTGGTGGCCACGGGCCGGCCCGTCCGCCGCGAAACCATGCTGCCCGGGGCCGTGCTCACCCGGGTGGCCAGCAGCCACCTGCGGGTCGGCAGCTTCCAGTTCGCCCGCGTCAACGGCGAGACGGACCTTCTGCGCCGTCTGGCGGATCATGCCATCAGCCGCCATTACCCGGACGCGGCGCTCGCCGACAAGCCCTATCTCGCGTTCTTCGAGGCGGTCATAGCCGCGCAGGCGTCCCTGGTGGCGCAATGGATGCTGGTGGGCTTCGTCCATGGCGTGATGAACACCGACAACATGGCCATCTCCGGCGAGACCATCGACTACGGTCCCTGCGCTTTTATGGACGCCTTCAACCCCGGCGCGGTCTACAGCTCCATCGACGCGGACGGACGCTACGCCTACGCCAACCAGCCGGTCATCGCCGAATGGAACCTCACCCGGCTCGCTGAAGCACTCCTGCCCCTGCTCCATGAAGACCAGGACCAGGCCGTGGCGCTCGCCGTTGAATCCCTCGGCGGCTTCCGCGCCCTGTACAGCGCT
This sequence comes from Pseudarthrobacter sp. NIBRBAC000502772, assembly GCF_006517235.1. Classification (NCBI taxonomy): domain Bacteria; kingdom Bacillati; phylum Actinomycetota; class Actinomycetes; order Micrococcales; family Micrococcaceae; genus Pseudarthrobacter; species Pseudarthrobacter sp. NIBRBAC000502772. Next base: position 3,207,605 of record NZ_CP041188.1, on the reverse strand, counting down.
GCCTGGTCAGCAGGCATGAAGTCCAAGCTTGGGCTGCGCCCGGACACGCACGACGACGTCGCGTCGTCCCTGGTGGACGGCGTGCTGGCGCTGCTCCAGGAAGGCCAGGTGGATTACACCTCCTTCTTCCGGAGCCTCGGCTCGGCGGCCCGCGGTACGCCGGAAACTGCGCGGTCCATGTTTGCGAACCCCGAAGCCTTCGACGCCTGGGCCGCGCGGTGGCTGGCCCTGGCGCCGGACGCGGACCTGATGGACCGGGTCAACCCCGTCTACATCCCCAGGAACCACCTGGTTGAAGAGGCTCTGGACTCGGCTATCGCCGGCGACCTGGACCCATTCAACCGGTTGGTGGACGTCCTGGCCGATCCGTACACGCAGCGCCCCGGGCTGGAACGCTACGCCGGCCCCGCCCCTGAAGACTTCGGGAGCTATCGGACCTTCTGCGGGACCTGAGAGAACACCAGGGATGGACGACGGCGGCGCGGGGCTGGGTGCCGCCCGCCGCCGTCGAGCATGGTCGGATCACGCTACGCGGACGAAGGACGCTCCGGCGAGCCAGCTGATGGAGTGCACTTCGGTTTTGTAACCGTCCACCCCGCCACTGACAACCTGGCCGTTGCCGGCGTAGACGCCCACATGGCCGGCCGTGATGACCAGGTCCCCTGCGGCCGGTGTGCCCACCACCGGGCCGTACTGGAAGAACTGGCCGGGAGCCAGGTCACCCACGCTTTTACCCACCGAGCGCAGCGCCTTCTCCACCATGGCGGTGCAGTCCTGCTGGATGCCGAGCTGGGAGTTGGCGGAAGCCAGGATGGCCGCGCCGAGCGAGCCGGCCGGAGCCTGTGCCGCCGGTGCGGACGTTGAGGCCAGCCTTATGCCGGTGTTGGTGGGGGAGGCCGGCGCCGGTGCGGGAGACGCTGCGGGAGCCGGTGCGGTGTAGCCGGCACCAGGGATCAGGATCTGGTCGCCGGGGTAGATGATGCTGGTCAGCGAGAGTCCGTTGGCGGCAAGGACGTCGTTGAGCGGGACGCCGTTGGCGGCGGAAATCTGGCCCAGCGTGTCACCCGAAACGACGGTGTGGACGTTGGCCGCGGCGGGGGCTGCTGCAGCGGAAGTCGAAGCAACAGCGGCCGGAGCCGCTGCCGCCGCACTGGTCTGGACCTGAGTGTTGGCAGTCCCGGAGTTGTCCGGGCCGTGGACGCCGGCCTGAGCCGGGACGCCAATGCTGAACAGCAGGCCGGATGCAGCAACAGCCACCAGGGCCGGCCGGCCAAACGTCAGAGGGTGTGTTTTGGCCGCAGTGGCCAGGCCAATGAGGACGGTAGAGCGGGCAGGAACCGCACGAAGGCGTGCGGCAGCGGAATTCTTGGACACGGTTGATCGCCTCTCCCATGCCTGCGGGGTGAGCTGTCGGGTTCGGGTCGGAGATACCCGGCCGGTAGCGCCGCCGCACGGGACGGGGCGATACCGACTTAACCCCAAGGCTTCGAAAAGCCGTGGAAACGTGGTTCCCCCGTCCCTGCCAGCTGGAAAGCGACTGGATCCCGGTCAGCGGCAGGGCTCGGCATACTGGCGGGAATGTCCCGGCTTGAGCCGGGCCACCGTTTGACCATAACTTCCAGTTATCGGCAATGTCACATTCCGGTAACGGAATGTAGGCGTGAAATCCACCCGCGCTTCATCTCGGATTCCCTCCCTCCTCGGTAACGATGTTGCAGGTCAGGCCCCGTAATCCGTATATGCCCGGTAAGCTCACCAACTATGTCCCGGATTGTTCAAAAAATGCGGCTGCCCGCCCTCGCCGGCCTGCTGGCGGTCGCCCTGGTGGGGTCGGCTGCGCTGCTTCCCTCGCATGCCGACGACGACGCGCCGCCCGGCGGGTATCCCTCGTGGCAAGACGTGCAGAACGCCAAGAAAAGCGAGGCCGGCAAAGCGGCAGAAGTCACCAGGATCAACGGGCTGCTGGGCGGACTCCAGGCTGAAGCAGAGGCGCTGGGCAATGCGGCCGTAACGTCCGCCGCGGAGTACGCCAAGGCCGAAGCGGCACTTCAGGCCGCCACTTCCACTGTGGACGCACTCACGGCCCAGACGGCACGCGCCGCGGCCGAACTGGGACAATACAAGAAGGAAATCGGTGCTCTGGCGGCCCAATCGTACAAGACCGGTGGAACCAACATGGGTTTCTTCGTTGCCCTCGACGCCGTGCAGAACAACAGCATCCACGGCCTGAATATCGTCCAGATCGTCAGCGATAAGACTGCGGCCCTGGTCAACAAATCTGCAGGCGCCGAACGCATTTCCCGTGCCCTGGCCGATCAGGAGCAGGCGGCCAGGGCCGAGCGCGAGCGCCTGTCCGGCGAGGCCAGAACCAAGCTCGACGCCGCCCAATCCGCCCAGCAGGCCATGTCCCGGCAGATCGCGGAGCAGCAGGAGCACGGCCAGGAACTGACCGCGCAGCTGGCCTCCCTCAAAGGGACCACGGCTGCGGTGGAGGGGGAGTTCCGGCAGGGCCAGGTGGCATTGGCCGCGTATGAAACGGCGCAGGCCGCCAAGCGGGCCGCGGCGCAGGACCAGGCACGCCAACAGGCGGAGGCGGCAGCCAAGGCGGCGGCCCTTGCCGCTGCGCAGAAACCGGTTCCGGCCCCACCTGCTTTACCCGGCGTGCCCGCCCCGCCTCCAGTCCCGAGCCCGACGCCGGTCCCGCCGCCCGCCGTCGTCGTGCCTTCCGTTCCGGGAGGCGCTGTCAACGACCCCGCGGGCGCCAAGAACTACGCGGCCGGGCAGCTCGGCGCCTACGGCTGGGGCCAGGACCAGTTTCCGTGCCTGGCGTCGCTGTGGACCAAGGAGTCGAACTGGCTGACCACCGCCACCAACCCGTACTCGGGCGCATACGGGATCGCCCAGTCGCTGCCGGCCAGCAAGTATGCCAGCGCCGGCAGCGACTGGCTCACGAGCTACCGGACCCAGGTCAATTGGGGCCTGTCCTATATCGCTGACCGCTACGGGTCACCGTGCGGCGCGTGGAACCATTCCGTGGCCAACAACTGGTACTGACCTGCGGGGGACGGCAGCCGCGTCACGTTCCCGGTGCCTTGGCGAATACCGCGGCGCTGAGGAATTCAATGCCGACGAAGGCTTCGTCGCCGTCCACCCAGGCGTCATGTCCGGGCGGAATGGTGTAGGAGTCGCCGGCGCTGATGCTGATCCGGGTGCCGTTGGTGGTCTCGACGTTGAGTGCCCCGGAAACGCAGTATCCGACGTGGTTGTTCTGGCAGGACTCGGTCTGGACCACCGGCTTGATGCAGTCCGACCAGCGCCAGCCGGGACTGAACGTGAACCGGCCAACGGTGTAGTCGCCGAGGTTGACTACGTCCACTTCGGTTTTGTCCGGGCGGCGCTTCTCATCCGGCGTGTTGTGGGATTTGACTGCCAGTGTGGTGACGACGTTGGTAGGCATGGCACGCAGACTTTCTCTGTTGATTCTGTGTCCATCAGCTGTCTGTCCCTGGCTGCCAGACCGCATCTGAGGCGCTTACGATTGCCAGCATGCTCCCGCCGACGGCGCTTGTCGAGACCCAAACCACTAGGCTTTTCCCATGCCCGATTTTGAACGGTTCCGGGTTCTGCTGGAAGAAGAGCGCACCCGGAAACTCGCGCTCCTCCCCGCCCTCCGTGCGGACATTTCGTCGGCCAACGCCGCCCGCCAGGATTCCAACGTGGATGACGAGCACGACCCCGAGGGTTCCACCATTGCGTTCGAGCTGTCGCAGGCCTCGGCGCTCCTGAAGCAGAGCAGTGCGGGACTTGACCAGGTGGACGCGGCCCTGGCGCGGATTGCGGCGGGCACCTACGGCACGTGCGCCGTGTGCGGGGACCCCATCGCGGAGGGACGGCTCGAAGCCCGCCCGTCGACGCCGTTCTGCATCCTCCACGCCGCCGCCGGCCGGCAGGGACGGTAGCGGCGACGTGAACCCAGATGTCGTGAACTCCAGTGACGTGACTTCCAGTGCCGCGACCGGGAGGGTGCTGTGAACGGGCGTGTGCAGGACGCTGCCGGCTTCATCGATGCCACCCTGCAGAATGAGGGCGCCTGGTACCGGGCGGAGGACGTGGAGGCCCGGGTGGGCGGGGTCCTGGGTTCCTACGGATCGTCAGTGGGAGCCGTACGCGGCACCGTCCGCGACGCCGGCAGGAAGTTCAAGGATCTTGGCCACGATGAGGTGACCGCTTTGGCATCCCTCCTCTGGGGCCGGCCCGGTCCCGGCAGGCGGCCGGTCTATGAGAGGCGGCTCGCCGCCGTGGTGCTGCTGCAGTCCCGGGTTGCCCTTCTTCGCCACTCTGACCTGACCCGGCTGGAGGGCTTCATCAGAACCGCGCAGACCGGTGAGCTGGTGGCCCCCCTGATTGCCGACGTTGTGGTTCCGTTGCTGCAGGGACTGGGCGAAAGCGGCCGCCAGCGCGCCGACGTCGTCATCGCCCGCTGGCACCAGGACCCCGACGATTCGCTTCGCCACGCTGCCCGGCTCATCGCGTCTCAGGGACCCGACCTGCAGCGCATTTCCGGGAACCGCGACGCGGAACGCGACTGACCCCTGTTCCCCGGTCCCCGTCAGTCGTACTCTGGGGCTTGGAGGTGATTGCCATGGAGGCAGCGCAGGGCGACAGGATTATCGTCCGGGGGAGGACCGTCGGATCTTCGGATCGGCACGGCGTGATCGTGGAAGTCCGTGGTCAGGAAGGTCATCCGCCCTACCTGGTCAGGTTCGACGACGGACACGAAACCGTTATGTACCCGGGCGGTGATTTCGCCATCGAACGCGGTCACGCGGGGCAGGCCGGCTGACGCGCCGCGGGCGGCCGCGCGTCCGGGCCACCGGGCACCTGTCAGACTGGTGGAATGGATCACTCCTTGGCTGCCACGTCCCCTGACGCGAACCTCACGATTCCGCCGGTCCGCACCGGTCCGCGGGACCCCGGTGACGCCTGGGTGGAGGGCGGCGGCGGCAAGTTCTGGGGCAGGTTCGGTGCCGCCGGCGTGCTGGCTTATGACCCCGGCAAGGGCGTTCTCCTGCAGCACCGCGCGCTGTGGAGCCATAACGGTGGTACCTGGGGACTGCCCGGCGGAGCATTGCACCAGGGCGAGGACGCAGTCACCGGGGCCCTCCGCGAGGCGCACGAGGAAGCCGCGGTACCGGCCGCGGATGTGAGCGTCCTCTTCACGTCTGTGCTGGACTTCGGCTACTGGTCCTACACCACCGTTGTAGTGCTGGTGACCGCGCCTTTTGAGCCCGTAATCAACGATCCGGAAAGCCTCGAACTCCAGTGGGTTCCGTTGGACGAGGTGGACGCGAAAGAGCTCCATCCCGGTTTCTCAAAATCGTGGCCGGACCTGCGGACGCGCATGCTGGAAGGGCGAGATTAGGGTTGCCTAAGTGCGGTGCGCCATAATGGTGTTCCGACCCCCTGCTGCGCGTGAGGAAGAACATGACCGCCCCGCTCTCCGTGTTGCTCAAACAGTCCACCAGCGCGGCCCATGAAGAGGCCGAATCGTCCCCGTTTATGGGCGACCTGCTCGAGGGCAGGCTGGACGCAGCCGCCGTTGCTGCCCTCACCGCCCAGCTGTACACGGTGTACGGTGCCATGGAGTCGGTGGCGCGGTCCGAGTACGGTGCTGATCCGCTGCTGGCAGGGTTCCTGGACCCCGCCCTGGAACGGACGGCGGCGCTCGAGGCGGACATGGCGTTCCACTATGGCACCGGCTGGCGGGAGCAATTGGCAGACGGCCGGATCGTCACTGTCCCCGCCACCACGGCTTACGCCACCCTGATCCGCGAACACCACAGCGCCGAGTTCATGCTCGCCAACCACTACGTCCGGCTGCTGGGGGACCTGTCCGGCGGGCAGATCATCCACCGCCTCGTCCAGCGGCACTACGGCATCCCCGACGACGGCCTGAACTTCTACCTTTTCCCCGGCGTCGGGAAGATGAAGCAGTACAAGGACGGCTACCGTCTCCGGCTGGACGCCCTGGCGCTGGACACGGACCGGACCGAGGAAGTGCTGACCCACGCCGCCCATGCCTTCCGGCTCAACGGCGACATTTTCGCGGACCTGCAATCCGCCGTCGGGGCCCGTCCGCAGCCTGCGGCCTGACCCATGGACCAGTTCCGGGACCTGCCCTTCGGCGTGGCGGCGGCCAGCCTTTTCGCCATTGTTATGCTGCGCGTCAACGCGACGTACTGGATCGGCCGGGGAGCGGCAGTAGGTGTTGAGCACACACGGTTCGCTTCCTCGTGGAACGGCCGGCGCGCCGGCCAGGCGAAAGAGCTCGTCCGCCGCTGGGGATCGTTCGCCGTGACGCTGTCGTTCCTGACCATCGGCCTGCAGACTGCCGTCAACCTCGCCGCCGGTGCTGCGAAGATGCCGTTAAGGCGCTACCTTCCTGCCGCCGTCGCCGGTTCCATCCTCTGGGCACTGATCTACGCCACCATCGGGCTCGCCGCCGTCGAAGCCTGGCTGGCGTTGGCGGCCGGCTCCCCGTGGGGAATTGTTGTGCTGGGCACCGCGGCGGCCGGACTCATCGCGTGGCTGCTGGTACGACGGCGGCGCCTGTCGCGCGGGAGCGCTGCCGAGCAGGCAGCGGCAGGCAATGCGGATAGGCTTGGCTGAGCCCCACAAGGACAAGCGAAAGGGTCAATGTTGACTTCTGCACTCCCGGAACTGGCCGACGGCGATTTCTACTACCAGGCGCTGGGTGGCGGCCGATTCCGCTCCACCATCCACGCCCAGGGGGCCTGGAACGAGCACGAACAGCACATGGCGCCGGCTTCCGGCCTGATGGTGGACAGCCTGGAGCGCCACGAGCCGCGGGACGACATGCGGATGGCCCGGCTGAGCTACGAGATCCTGGGCCTGATCCCGGGTGGCGGGTTCCACATCGAAACCACCACACTGCGCCCGGGCCGGACCATCGAGCTCCTGCAGGCAGAACTGGTTGCCAACGGCCGGGTGGCCATCCGCGCCACCGCGTGGCGGATGATCACCAGCGACACTGCCGCGGTTGCCGCCGTCGAGGACTCCGGCATTCCGGCGCCGGATGAATGCAAGCCGCTCGACGGCCCTGCCATCTGGCCAGGCGGCTACATCCGGTCCCTGGAGATGCGCGTTGCCGAGGGCCACCGGCCCGGCGCGGGCATCGTCTGGCTCCGCACCCAGCACCCCCTGACAGACAAAGCCGACAGCGGCGACCTGGCCCGCCTGATGGGACTCGTTGACACAGCCAACGGGATCGCGGCCAGGGTCCCGCCGGGCAAAGGCAGCTATGCCTTCCCCAACCTGGACCTGCAGATCCACATGTACCGCAGGCCCGGGGGCGAATGGCTGGGCCTGGACAACGCCGTCTCCTTCGGAACTGACGGGATTGGCCTCACGTCCACCGTCCTGCACGATCTCCAGGGCCCCTTCGGCCGCGCCGAACAGATCCTGACGCTGCGCAGGACCTGATGGCCTTTGGCCCGTGACTACCGGACCGCTGTGGCTACCCGACCTGTGTGACTATTCGGCGCCGGTAATGCTTTTGTAGCTGTGTACCGCATTGCGCAGAGTGGGGAAGAAATGGTCTTCTGTGAACCGTGCGCTCGCCCCGAACCGGATCAGGCGGTCCTTGATCGGTCCCTTCATTTCTGCGAAGACCAAGCTGATACCGTCCTGCGCCAGTTCATCGTCGAGCTGAATGAGCTCATCCAGCGCTGTCGTATCAAGGCCTGTGATCGGCTCGGCTGCCACAATGACCCATTTCACCGGCCAGGGCGCAGCGTCCACCAGGCCGTGGATGTGCTCGGCGAACACTTCCCCGTTGGCAAAGAACAACGGTGCATCGAAACGGGCAATCACCAGGCCCTCCACCCGCCGGCCTTCGGGATGCCGGTCCAGGTCATGGAAGCCCGGAACGTCCGCCACGCTGGCCAGCTCAGTGCGGTAGGGATCCCAGGCGCGCTGGACAAAGGCCAGAAGGGACAGTCCAATGGCCACGGCAATTCCCGGTAGGACCCCTACAAAGGCGACGCCGAGGAATGTAACCACCAGGAGGAGGGCCTCCAGCCGGCTCATCCTGACGAGGCGCACGAGCGTTCGCACGTCAACCAGCGAAGACGCCGCCACGATCACCACGGCGGCGAGCGTGGCGGTGGGAAGGAAAGCCGTCACCCCCGGTGCGGCGACCATAAAAAGGACCACGAGCAAGGCTGCCACCACACCGCTGAGCTGCGTCTTCGCCCCGGCGTCGAGCACAATCGGGGTGCGGGAGGAACTTCCGCTCACCGGAAAGCCGCCCAGCACCCCGGTTGCCACGTTGGCGATGCCCAAGGCCCCCATTTCCTCATTGCCGTTGACCCTCGCTCCGCGGCGCGCTGCGAGGCTCTTGGACAAGGTGGAGGTGTCCGCAAAAGCAATCAGCGCGATGCCTGCTGCAGGGCCCACGAGCGACAGGACCTCGTCCATGCCGATGCCGCCCAGCGCGGGCGCCGGGAGCCCTTGCGGCAGTGCGCCCACCATGGGCAGCTGTCCGGCCAGGCCCAGGGCGGCCACAACGGCGATGGAACCTGCCACGGCAAACAACACGCTGGGCACCTGCCACGGAAGAAAGCGCCCGGCAATAATGACAGCAAGGCTGCCTGCGCCCACAGCTAGCGCGACGGGATTGATACCGCCGCTGAGGACGGCGTCCGCCAGGGACGTGAGGCGCTCAAAGAGGCCATCGGCCGAGACATCTATCCCCAGCAGCCGCGGAAGCTGACTGACGGTCACCGCCAACGCGATGCCGTTCAGGTATCCGACGCGAATGGGCCGGGACAGCAATCCCGTCACAAACCCCAACTTGAGGACCCTGCCCGCGATCAGGAAAAGGCCGATCAGGATGGCCAGCACGCCGGCCATGGTCACCGCCTTCTCCGGATCCTGCCCGGCCAGCGGAAGGATGGCGGCCGCGATCATGGGGGCCAGCGCCGAGTCCGGCCCCACAATGACAACCCGGGATGGCCCGAACACGGCATAGAAGATCATGGGCACCACGGAGGCGTACAGCCCGTTCACTGCAGGAAGCCCGCTGGCCTCGGCGTACGCCATCCCTGCCGGCACCAGGGCTGCACTCAAGACGGCACCGGCCACCAGGTCCGCCTTCAGCCACGACCGTTTGTAACTACGAGCTACACCGACGCCCGGTAGCGCTTTCTTGATCCAGTCGTGCGGCACTCGGGCCTCCAAATTGGTGAAAATCAGGACGCGGGGGGCTCCTGGAACGGCGTCGAATCCTGGCCGTATTCGGCGGTCACCAGGATCGGCAGGTGGTCGGAGGCGCCGCGGGGCAGGGTTTCCACATTCTCGATGTTCAGTCCCAGGGACGTGGCAAAGTCGAAGTGGCCCTTGAATACTTTGTAGCGGGTGTAGGTCCTGCGGTCGCTGAGGGAGAGTTCGTAGCCGGTGTTCTTCATGTGTTCGTTGAGGTTCTTGGTGAAGAAGGGGTAGTTGAAGTCACCCACCATCAGAGTCATAAGGCCGGTGCCCATACCCAGGAGTTCCGCGTGGGCCGCGTGGATCTGGTTGCGCCGCAGCGAGTTGGTGGCGGTCAGCGGAGCGGCGTGGAACGAGGCGATAACCAGTTCGTGATCGGTCTCGTTGTCCCGCACGCGCGTGCCGATGAGGCGCTCATGGGCGGGCGCCAGGACCATGTCGTGCAGGGACTTTTTGAGCGCGAAGGTCTTGGTGCCGTGGGCCGTGAACCGGTCAGGCCGGTAGTAAATGGCCAGCCCAAGGCGGTTGCCCTTGGTGGAGTCGGCGAGCTGCAACGGACCCAGCGTGTCCGGCAAGTCCGAGGTGTCACACTCCTGGAGGCACAGGGCATCGACGCCGAAGTTCTGGGCAAGATCAACCAGTTCCCCACTGGCCTGGTGCTTGCGGAGGTTGTAGCTAATGACGCGTATCAGTGGAATACCTCTTCTGAGGAGTAGCGGGTGGACCCAGTTCCTGAGTTTAGCCACCCGATGGGGGACGGTGCAGCAATACACCGCTGGATGTCAGGTGGCGCGGAACACCAGCCAGCCGGCGAGGGTGGACAATCCGGTCAGGGCGGCACCCCACAGGATGTCCACAACAATGAGCTGCAGCGGCCACGTCTTGAGCGTGGCGGCATTCGTCAGGTCATACGTCGCGTAGGCAAAGGCGCCCAGAGCGGCCCCATAGCCGACGGCGGTCAGCCAGCTGCCGCCGTCGAGCGCCGGCCGCAGCGCAAAGAAGACAATCGCCGCTATGTACATGACATAGAAAGCCACGGCGTAACCTAAGTGTGGCTTGTCTGCGAGCAGGTCACCGATGTGGCTGCGGTAGAACGGGTTCATGAGCTTGAGCCAGACGGCGTCGATGACCGCGAACGCAGCCGCGACGACAAGGAATTGCAAAATGACCATAAGGGAGCTTAGCAATATGCAGGACGCCGAAGCGGGACTCCGGACGCTCACCGTGGTGCGGCAGGATCATTCCCTCGGCGCCGCACGTGACCTGGAATTCGGCCTCGAACTGCTGACCCAGGCGAAGACCGGCAGGATCGGCCCCACGCTACGGCTGTACCGGCCCGCGCCGACTGTTGCCTTCGGTCAGCGGGATACCCGCCTGCCCGGCTTCGACGCGGCCGCCCGGGCCTGCCGCGAGCACGGATTTGAACCCCTGGTGCGGAAGGCGGGCGGACGCGCCGCCGCCTACCACGAGGGCACGCTGGTGGTGGACCATGTGATGCCCCATGCGGACGCCATTGCCGGTTCCAAGGGCCGGTTCAGCTTCTTTGGTGAGCTGCTGGCGCAGTCCCTGCGGGACGTCGGTGTGCAGGCAGCGGTTGGCGAAATTCCGGGGGAGTACTGCCCTGGGGAGTTCAGCGTTCACGGCACCCACCCGGCAGACCCGGCGCACCGGATCAAGCTCGTGGGCACAGCGCAGCGCGTGGTGAGCGGCGGGTGGCTGTTCAGTTCCGTGATCGTGGTGGAAAATTCCGCCCCCATCCGCAGCGTCCTGACGGACAGCTATGCAGCCCTGGGCCTGGATTGGGACCCGGCCACCGCCGGCGCGGCCAACGATCTGGTGCCTGGCCTCACGGTCCAGGATGTTGAGGACGCCGTTATTGCCGCGTACGCCGGCCACGCCTCCCTCCAGCATGCCGACTTCAGCAGCTATGCAGGTTTGGATACTCGGGAGGCGTAGCCCGCGCTTGCCGGGCCGGCTGGCCCGGTTTCAGGCCGGCCGGGGCCCCTTTAGTGGCCCCGGGCGATCCATTCGTCCAGGTGCGGGGCTTCGGCCCCGATGGTGGTGCTGGCGCCGTGGCCGGTCCGGACCACCGTTTCGGCCGGGAGCGGCAGCAGCCACGTCCGGATCGACTCGATGATGGTGGGGAAGTCGCTGTAGGACCTGCCCGTGGCGCCGGGGCCGCCCTGGAACAGGGTGTCGCCGCTGAAGAGCGAGCCCTCGCCGTCGGGTCCGTCAGCTAGGTGGAAGGACACCGAGCCGGGCGAGTGACCGGGGGTGTGCAGGGCCGTCAGGCTGACCCCCGCCACTTCAATGACGTCGCCGTGCTTGATGGCGACGTCGGGTTCCACATCCGGGTAGACGTTCCGCCAAAGCATCCAGTCTTCCCGGTGGAGGTGGATCGGTGCCTGGACGAGGTCCCAGAAGTCAGCTACTGAACGGATGTGGTCGTCGTGGCCGTGGGTCAGCAGGATCGCCTTGAGCTTCCGGCCACCGACGGCCGCGGCTACGGCCTTGGCATCGTGCGCGGGGTCGATCACCACGCATTCCTCCTCGTTGCCCACGATCCAGACGTTGTTGTCCACATCCCAGGTACCGCCGTCGAGCGAGAACGTTCCGGACGTGACGAGACGATCGATCCGGACGCTCACAGTTCCACCACCGAACGCAGCACGGAACCGGAGTGCATCTTCTCGAACGCTTCCTCCACCTGGTCGATGGTGATCCGCTCGGTCACGAAGGCATCCAGGTCCAGCTTGCCCTGCTTGTAGAGGCTGATCAGCATGGGGAAGTCCCGGGACGGCAGGCAGTCGCCGTACCAGGAGGACTTCAGCGAGCCGCCGCGGCCGAAGACGTCCAACAGGGGCAGCTCCAGGGTCATCTCCGGCGTCGGGACGCCCACCAGCACCACGGTGCCGGCGAGGTCGCGGGCGTAGAACGCCTGCTTGTACGTTTCGGGGCGCCCGACGGCGTCAATCACCACGTCAGCGCCGAAGCCGCCGGTGAGTTCCCGGATTTTCTCGACAGGGTCCGTTGCGGAGGAGTCCACGGTGTGGGTGGCGCCGAGGCCCTTGGCACGGTCCAGCTTTTTCGCGTCGATGTCGACGGCGATGATGGTGGTTGCGCCGGCGAGCGCGGCGCCGGCGATGGCGGCCACGCCCACACCGCCGCAGCCGATGACGGCGACCGTATCACCGCGCTTGACGCCCCCGGTGTTGATGGCGGCGCCCAGTCCGGCCATGACGCCGCAGCCGAGCAGGCCGATGGCGGCAGCATCGGCGTCGGGATCCACCTTGGTGCACTGGCCGGCGGCAACGAGGGTCTTTTCGATGAATGCGCCGATGCCCAGGGCGGCGGAGAGTTCGGTGCCGTCCTCGAGCGTCATCTTCTGGGTGGCGTTGTGGGTGTTGAAGCAGTACTGTGCCTGGCCGCGGTTGCACGCACGGCAGTTGCCGCAGACGGCCCGCCAGTTCAGCACCACGCGGTCGCCCGGGGCGACGTTCGTGACGTCCGGGCCCACGGCGCTGACCACTCCGGTGGCCTCATGGCCCAGGAGGAAGGGGAAGTCATCGCTGATGCTGCCCAGTTTGTAGTGCAGGTCGGTGTGGCAGACGCCGCTGGTGAGGATGTCCACCAGAGCCTCGCCCGGGCCCGGTTCCGGGACCAGGATGGTCTCCAGAGTGACCGGGGCCCCTTTGGAGCGGGCTACGACACCTTTGACTTTATGGACCACGAAAGGCTCCCTCAATGCAGATAGACAGAACGGGACCAACACGGATGTTGGTCCCGTTCTGTCTACCACACGAGCTGGCGTGGTCAGGCTGCGAGGCGGCTCTTTACCTCGGCAGCGGAAGGGTTGGTGGCGGCGGTGCCGTCCGGGAAGAGCACGGTGGGGACGGTGCGGTTGCCGCCGTTGAGCTTCTCCACGAGGTCGGCTGTGCCCTCCACTTCTTCGATGTTGATTTCCGTGTAGCCGATGCCCTGCGCGTCCAGCTGCTTCTTCAGCCGGTTGCAGTAGCCGCACCAGGTGGTGGAAAACATGGTGATGGTGCCGTTCTCGGGGGTAAAGTCCACGGAGCTCTCCTGAAATCGTTGAGGGGGTTCGTTCCCGTCAACGGTAACCCGAGGCGGGCTATTCCCTGAGCCAGCCCGGCGGATGCGGTGCCGGATGACAGTACATAACGCTGATGGCATGCTGGAGCCATGTGTGGACGCTATGTGATGGCACGGGCCGTGGGTGACTTGCTGGCCGACTTTGATGCCCAGCTGGAGGAGGAAGTGCACCTTCCGCCGTCATGGAACGTGGCACCGACCGACCCCGTGCCGATCGTCCTGGAACGGCTGATCGACGACGGCCCTGTGCGGCAGCTGCATGTTGCCCGCTGGGGCCTGGTGCCGTCCTGGGCGAAGGATCCTGGTATCGGCCCCAAGATGATCAACGCGCGGAGCGAGACGGTGCTGGAGAAGCCGGCCTTCCGCAAGGCCGTGAAGTCACGTCGTTGCGCTGTCCCGGCGGACGGGTACTACGAATGGAAGCAGGGCACCGGCAAAGCCAAGCAGCCCTACTACGTCCATCCAGGCAAAGGCAGCGGGCTGGTGTTCGCGGGCCTGTATGAGTGGTGGAAGGATCCGTCCAAGGCCGAGGGTGATCCCGGGCGGTGGATGCTCTCCACATCCATCCTGACGGCGGACACCCCGCCGCCCGGTGCCGAGTCCACAATTTTCGGCAAGCTCACCGCCCTGCACGACCGCGTGCCGCTGCCCATGGACCGGGCCACCATGGCGTCGTGGATCGACCCGCAGATCGACGACGCCGCCTTTCTGGTGGACCTGGTCCGCGCCCATGTGAAGGACGTCGCGGCCGACTGGCACGTGGATTCCGTTGGCACCGAGGTAGGCAACGTACGCAACAACTCCCCGGAACTGATCCGGCCGGTGGAAGCCTTGTTCTAAACCGGCACTCGGGCGGGACATGCCCCTAAACGGTGACCTTGCCGGCGTCGTCCACTGTCCACGTGGGGTTGTAGGCAACTTCCCAGCGGAAGCCGTCCGGATCGGCGAAATAGCCGCTGTACCCGCCCCAGGGCTGGGTGACCGGCGCGGCGACGATAGTGGCCCCGGCCGATGCCGCTTCCGCCATGACCCGGTCCACCGCCTCGGTGCTGGGCAGGTTGTGGCTGAGCGTGATGCAGGGGACCGGGCCGGGGACACCTACCCCCGCCTCGGCGTGCATCTGCGCGGCGTCCCACAGGGAAAGGATGAGGCCATGGTTGACCTGGATGAACACCACATCACCGGGAAACTCGCGGTGGACAGGCCAACCGAGGCCCTCCGCGTAGAACCGGCGGGAGGCGTCAACACTGCGAACGCCTAGTGAGATGAAGTCGACTCTGGGCTGCATGCTTCGATACTGTCAGAAGATGGCAACAATTCAAGGAAACGATAGGGACGCTTTGGCCGACAAAGAACAGCTCGCTGCTGTTCGGATTGCGGTAGACGAAGTTGACGAGCAGATTGTCACCCTCATTGCGCGGCGTGAACGCCTGATCCGGATCGCCGGAACACTGAAGGGGGACGACGCTGAAGTCCGCGCCCCCGGCCGGGTGGAACGAGTGATCGAGCATGTCCGGGCCGCCGCGGAAAAGAAGGACATTGATCCGGACATTGTGGAATCAACTTACCGGGCCATGATCTCGGGGTTCATCAAACTCGAAATGAAGGTCCACAGAGAAAGCAGCTGACGCTGCCGCAGGTGCTGTCCGGACACGCTTCCGGCAGCACCTGCCCCGGTGTTCCCTAGAGCGCTTCGTCGACGGCGACGCCCGACTGGAACTCCCTGCCGTCAGCCTCGCTGAAGGCCGACATGATGTGGCCCTTGCCCAGGCCATGGACGGCCGCGACGGGGAAGTTGCCGGTGATGGTGCTGCCCGAGTGCGTCACGCCGCCAAGATCATAGTTTTCCTCGGCGCTCTGGTCATGGCTGAACGAGTAGAAGGCAATGGCCTCCCCGTTCATGAACTCAATGCCCAAGCGTCTTTGCGATGAGTAATCAGGGCTCGCCGCCACCAGTCCCACTACGTACGCACCTGCCCCCGGTATGTTGCCGTCGATATCAAAGGTTGCCACGAGCTTTTCGTCCTGGGCCTTGATGCTTACGTGCTTGAGGAGTGCGTCATTGGTGCTCATGCCACAATCCTGCCTCCCTGCTGCCCGTCCGTCCACCCCTGTCTAGGTTTTGTCGGAGCGTCGTCGTAGACTCAAGGTATTCGAACATGTATTCGAATACCTTGCTTTTGCATCAGCATTTTGCATCAGCTCCGTTCAGTTCCGGGAGGCGCCCATGGGTATGTTCAGCGAGTCCGTGGACGTTGTCTGCACCCCCGCCGGCCAGCCGCTGAACCTCCAGTGGGCCGGACGGCACTACACGGTGTGCGCCGAGCCCGTCCGGTGGTATGAACGCCGGCAGTGGTGGGCCGAGGAACGCCGTGCGCCGCTCGGCAGCGGGCCGGGGCTGGTGGACCACGAAATCTGGCGCGTCCAAGTGCAGGCGGACCCGCGGGGTGCCGGCCCCCGGGATGCAGGAGAGCCGCTCACCCTGGACCTGAGCCGGCATACCGGCAGCGGCCGCTGGAGGCTCCTGCGGATCCACGACGCCCTCCGGCCACAAACAGCATGAGCTTCTCCCACCTTCACGTTTCCACGGCCTTCAGCGCACACTATGGCGTTGCCTGGCCCGACGAACTGGCCCAGGTTGCCGCCGCGGACGGCGCAACCGCGCTCGCCTGCACGGACCGGGACGGCCTCTACGGCACCATCAAACACCTCAAAGCCTGCATGGAAGCCGGCATCGACCCCATCGTGGGGGTGGACCTTGCGGTTTTCGACGACGACGGCGACCACCGCACCCAGCTCGCCGGCAGGGTAGTGGTACTCGCCCGCGGCCACAACAACGGGGCGGGCTACCGCGCACTGTGCCGGCTGGTGTCCGATGCCCATGCCCGCACCTCCGGCAAAGCCGGGGGAGCGGTGCCCGTGGCGGTCACCCGCGCCGAACTCGCCTCCCGCACGCTCGACCCCAAAACCCTGAAACCGGTCCTGACGGTCCTGATCGGCCCGGATTCCGACGTCGGACGGGCCATGAGCGGCCGCCGCTACCTCCGTCCGCGCACCCTTTTCAAAAGCTGGCTGGACGCCATGCCCCCAAGAACCCTGGTGGCGGAAGTCGTTTCCCAGCTCACTGCCCCCGGAGCGCCCCTGAGCACCGCCCACGCAGTACGAATGCTCAAACTCGCGGAAGAACACCACGTACCGGCCGTGCTCACCAACGCCGTCCGCTACTGCGCAGAGGACGGCGCCGCCACAGCTGACGTGCTCGACTCCGCCCGGACGCTGAAGTCACTCCCCGAACTCGCGGCCGAACCGCTGCTCCAGCCCAACGGGCAGGCCTGGCTCAAATCCTCAGCCCAGATGCTTCAGCTCGGCAAGGAAATCATCCGCGCCGCAGGGTATGGCGCAGCGGACCTCAAACAGCTGATGGCACAGACCGAGGCGCTCGCCGACTTCTGCCGGATTGACCCGGTGACTGACATGGGCTGGAAGCAGCCGGTGGTCCCCGAGGCATCGGTCATAGGCATCAGCCAGGACCCGCACGATGAACTGGTGCAGCGCTGTGAGGCCGGGATCAGCAGGCGGTTCCCCGGAATATCAGGCTCAGCCCACAAGGACATGCGCTCGCGGCTGGAGCACGAGCTGGGAATCATCAGGAACCTCGGGTTTTCCTCCTATTTCCTCACGGTCGCGGAGGTCTCCCGGATGATCATGGACATGGGGGTCAGGGCAGCCGCCCGTGGTTCCGGGGCCTCCAGCCTGGTCAACTACCTGATTGATGTCAGCCAGGTGGACCCCCTGCAACACGACCTGATCTTCGAACGCTTCCTGTCCCGGGACCGGGCCACGCTGCCGGACATCGACATCGACGTCGAAAGCGCCGAACGGCACAACGTGTACCGACGGATCTTTGACCGCTTCGGTTCCGAGCGCGTCACGCTGATGAGCATGCAGAACGGGTACCGCGCACGCGGTGCAGTCCGCGACGCCGGGATGGCCCTGGGGATGGACGATGACGACGTCGGTGAGATCGCCAAGCAGCTGTGGCGTTTTTCGGCCCGGAAATTCCGTGAGGCACTGGTTGAGAAACCTGAGCTGCGGGAGTTCGCCGGCCGGGTGGAACAACGGGACTTCGCCGAAAACCAGCAGCTTGACCTGCTGGTGGACCTCACGGAACGGCTGGACCGGCTGCCCCGCCATATCTCCATGCATCCTTGCGGGGTGATCCTGGGCGATGCCACGCTGCTTGACCGGACCCCGGTGCAGCCCAGCGGGCTGGGGCTGCCCATGAGCCAGTTCGATAAACACGACATGGATCCCATGGGCATGCTCAAGCTTGATGTCCTGGGGGTCAGGATGCAGAGCGCCATGGCGTTTGCCGTCCGGGAAGTCATCCGGATCCATCCTTCCAAAGCGGAAGTGGTGGCGGCAGGGGCCCACCCTGCAGGTCCTGACGGGACCGGGCCGGACTACATCGCCGAGAACGGCCACATCGACCTCAACGCCGTGCCGCTGGATGATGAACCAACCTACGAACTGATCCGCAGCACCCACACCCTGGGCTGCTTCC
Organism: Pseudarthrobacter sp. NIBRBAC000502772; assembly: GCF_006517235.1. Classification (NCBI taxonomy): domain Bacteria; kingdom Bacillati; phylum Actinomycetota; class Actinomycetes; order Micrococcales; family Micrococcaceae; genus Pseudarthrobacter; species Pseudarthrobacter sp. NIBRBAC000502772. The sequence continues at coordinate 3,189,643 of NZ_CP041188.1, read as the reverse complement.
AGATCGAGTCACCCGGCCAGCGTGAACTGATCGGCAAGCTGGCGCCGCGTGAGTTCAATGACCTCATCATCGACATTTCGCTGTTCCGGCCCGGCCCCATGAAATCGGACATGGTGCGGCCCTTCCTGGAGCACCGGCACGGCTTCGCACCGGAGGTCTACCCGCACCCCGACCTGAAACCCGTGCTGCAGGAAACCCATGGCGTCACTGTCTTCCATGAACAGATCCTGAAAACCTTCCACGTGATGACCGGCTGCGGCCTGGCGCGCGCGGATGAGTTCCGCCGGGCGCTCGGCAACGAGGTCCACGAGCTGAAAGTGGAAGAGTTCTTCCGCAGGGAAGCCCGGATCAAGGGGTACACCCCGGAAGTGGTGGACAAGGTCTGGGGGACCCTGAAAGCCTTTGGCAGCTTCGGCTTCTGCAAGGCGCACGGTGCGGCATTTGCCGTTCCCACCTACCAGTCCGCCTGGCTCAAGACGCACCACCCCGAGGCTTTCCTGGCCGGGCTGTGGGAACACGATCCCGGCATGTACCCCAAACGGCTGCTGGTTGCCGAGGCCCGCAGGCTGGGCATCCCCATCCTGCCGCTGGACATCAACCGCAGCCATGCCGAGTACCGGGTGGAACGGGTGACGGACGGGCCGGACGCCGGCAAGCTGGGGATCCGGCTGAGCCTTAACGGCATCTACGGCCTGTCCGGGACCGAGCTCAAGCGGATTGTCGCCGGCCAGCCCTACGACTCCCTGGCTGACCTCCGTGCCCGGTCCAGGCTGAGCAAGCCAAGCATCAAAAGGCTCGCCCAGCTGGGTGCCTTTGACTCCCTGCACCGTGAATCGGGAGGCGCCGCCAACCGCGCGGACCTCGTCCAGCACCTGCAGCAGCTCCAGGCCGCGGGCGGTACCCGGAAGGGCCTCGACATCATGGACGGGCAGCTGTCCCTGCCGCTGGGGGATGTGGAGCTGCGGAACGTCAAGCCCGGGCTTCCCGCGCCCACCCTGGTGGAAAACGTCCGGGCAGAACTGGACCTGATGGCCATTGATGTCAGCGGGCACCTGATGGACAGCCACCGGCCCATGCTGGACCGGCTGGGGGTCACCACTGCAGACAAACTGTTGAGCCTGCGCAACGGCACCGAGGTGCTGGTGGCCGGGGTGCGCATCGCCACCCAGACACCGCCCATGCGCGGCGGCCGGCGGGTGGTGTTCATCAGCATCGACGACGGCACCGGCTGCGTCGACTCCGTGTTCTTCCATGAAGCCCAGGAACAGGCGGGGCTGCTGCTGTTCGGCACCAGGCTGCTGCTGATCCGGGGCACCACCCGGCGGACAGGTCCCCGGGGAATCAGCCTGAGCGCCAGCATGGCCTGGGACCTGAGCCGGGTGGAATCCCTGCCGTTCGCGGCGGATCGGGTGGAGAGCACCGATGTGCCGCATCCTTTGGACGGGATCAGCCGAAGCCTGGCGATTACCGGAATGGGCGGCTGAGCGGCCGCGGGTCCCGTTGGTCGGCCTCCCGGGAAACCGATAGCATTGACGATGGCTGGCTGTGGTCCCCGTACGCCGCAAGCTATGAAGCCTAAAACTTTGAATAGGAGACACCCGTGTCAGATGCCCAGCAGATCACCCTCATCGTCGATGGCGAAGAGACCAAGGTGACTACCGGGACAACCGGTGCGGAACTCTTCTTTGAGCGCCGCGACGTTGTTGTTGCCCGCGTCAACGGCGAGCTGAAGGACCTGGACCAGGAGCTGCCCGAGGGCGCCGAGATCGAGGGCGTCACCATCGATTCCCCGGACGGCCTGGACGTCCTCCGCCACTCCACCGCCCACGTCATGGCCCAGGCCGTGCAGCAGCTGCGCCCGGACGCCAAGCTGGGCATCGGCCCGTACATCACCGACGGCTTCTACTTCGACTTCGACGTCGCTGAACCGTTCACCCCCGAGGACCTCAAGACCCTCGAGAAGATGATGCTCAAGATCGTCAACCAGAACCAGAAGTTCGTCCGCCGCGTGGTCAGCGAGGACGAGGCCCGCGAGGCCATGAAGAACGAGCCCTACAAGCTCGAACTCCTGGGCAAGAAGAACAACGCCGCCGAAGCCGGCGAGGGCGTCAACGTCGAGGTCGGCGCCGGCGACATCACCATCTACAACAATGTCGAGCGCAAAGAGGGCACCACGGTCTGGTGCGACCTCTGCCGCGGCCCGCACCTGCCCAACACCAAGCTCATCTCCAACGCCTTCGCCCTGACCCGGTCCTCCTCCGCGTACTGGCTGGGCAACCAGAAGAACCAGCAGCTCCAGCGCATCTACGGCACCGCCTGGCCCACCAAGGACGCGCTCAAGGCCTACCAGGAGCGCATCGCCGAGGCCGAGCGGCGCGACCACCGCAAGCTCGGCGTCGAACTTGACCTGTTCTCCTTCCCTGACGAGCTGGGCTCCGGCCTGCCGGTGTTCCACCCCAAAGGCGGCATTATCCGCAAGGAGATGGAGGACTACTCCCGCCAGCGCCACGTCGACGCCGGCTACGAGTTCGTCTACACGCCCCACATCACCAAGGGCCACCTGTACGAAGTCTCGGGCCACCTGGACTGGTACAAGGAAGGCATGTTCCCGGCCATGCATGTGGACGCGGAACTCAATGATGACGGCACCGTGCGCAAGCCCGGCCAGGACTACTACCTGAAGCCGATGAACTGCCCCATGCACAACCTGATCTTCCGCTCGCGTGGACGGTCCTACCGCGAACTGCCCCTGCGTCTCTTCGAATTCGGTTCGGTCTACCGGTACGAAAAGTCCGGCGTGGTACACGGCCTGACCCGGGTCCGTGGCATGACACAGGACGACGCCCACATCTACTGCACCCGCGAGCAGATGAAGGACGAACTCACCAAGACACTCAAGTTCGTGCTCGACCTGCTGAAGGACTACGGCCTGAACGACTTCTACCTGGAGCTGTCCACCAAGGACCCGGAGAAGTACGTCGGCGAAGACGCAGCCTGGGAAGAAGCCACCCGGACACTCGCCGAAGTGGCTGAGGAATCCGGCTTGGAACTCGTCGCGGATCCGGGCGGCGCGGCCTTCTACGGCCCGAAGATCTCCGTCCAGACCAAGGATGCACTCGGGCGAACCTGGCAGATGTCCACCATCCAGCTGGACTTCAACCTCCCGGAACGCTTCGAGCTGGAATTCCAGGCAGCTGACGGCACACGCCAGCGTCCTGTGATGATCCACCGTGCGCTCTTCGGTTCCATCGAGCGGTTCATGGGTGTCCTCACCGAGCACTACGCCGGCGCGTTCCCCGCGTGGCTTTCCCCCGTGCAGGTGGTGGGCATCCCGGTGGCCGAAACGTTCAACGAGTACATGTTCGACGTCGTTGACCAGCTCAAGGCGGCGGGCATCCGCGCAGAGGTGGATACGTCCTCGGACAGGTTCCCCAAGAAGATCCGCACCGCCAGCAAGGACAAGATCCCGTTTGTCCTGATCGCCGGCGGCGACGACGCCGAGGCGGGCGCGGTGTCCTTCCGTTTCCGTGACGGGAGCCAGGACAACGGCGTGCCGGTGGCCGAGGCCGTCAAGCGAATCACGGAAGCCGTCCGTAACCGGACCAGCTAGCGGAAACGGATAAGAACACGGTGCAGGAGAACACAGGCGCAGGCTATCCAGGGGATGCCGGCGCGACAGATGACTTTGAGCTCGCGGGCGTGCCGGATGCTTTCCAGCGCCTATGGACTCCGCACCGGATGGCCTACATCAAGGGCGGCCAGCACCAGTTCAAGAACGAGAACGACTGTCCCTTCTGCGTGGGTCCGGGCCGGACTGACGAGGAAGCCCTGATCGTCTACCGGGGCAAGACCTGTTACGTGGTTCTCAACCTGTTTCCCTACAATCCGGGGCACCTCCTGGTCTGCCCGTACCGGCATGTCCCGGACTACACGGACCTCACGGTGGAAGAAACCGCGGAATTTGCGGAGATCACCCAGACGGCCATGCGGGTCCTGCGCAAGGTGGCGAACCCGGGCGGGTTCAACCTCGGCATGAACCAGGGCGTAGTGGGCGGGGCAGGAATCGCCGCGCACCTGCACCAGCACATCGTGCCGCGCTGGGGCGGGGACGGCAACTTCTTCCCCATCATTGCCCAGACCAAGGCCATCACGCAGACCCTGGATGAAGTCCGCCAGCAGGTTGCAGAGGCCTGGCCCGGGGAGACGGATGCTGAATAGGCATGCGCGCGGGTTTTTCACCGCGCTTTTCACTCCGCTTGCGCGCTGGCTCCTGAAAATCGGTGTTTCCCCTGATGCTGTGACGGTCATCGGAACCGCCGGCGTGGTGGTGGGTGCGTTGGTCTTCTACCCCCTGGGCCAGCTCTGGTGGGGGACCCTGTTCATTACCGCGTTCATTTTCTCGGACGTGCTTGACGGCATCATGGCCCGGCTGCGGGACACCGGCGGCCGCTGGGGAAACTTCCTGGACTCCACCCTGGACAGGATCGCCGACGGCGCACTGTTCGCGGGTGTGGCCATCTGGTTCTTCACCGGGGGCGACGATTACGCCATCGCCGTCGCCGCCATGCTCTGCCTGGTTCTCGGCATGGTGGTCTCGTACGCGCGGTCCAAGGCCGAATCCCTTGGCTTCACGGCGAATGTGGGCATCGCCGAGCGCGCCGAGAGACTGGTTTCGGTGCTGGTGGTCACCGGATTTACCGGCCTGGGATTGCCCCCGGTGGTTCTTCTGGTGACGCTTGGACTCCTGGCCCTGGCCAGCCTCATCACGATCATCCAGCGCATAGCCACCGTCCACCGCCAGGCCTTTGCGGAGTCCGCAGCTTCGGATTAAGCCTGATTAAGCCCGCCGCCTGCCGTGGGACTAGTATTGTGACTGCCCGGTCAATGGATCCGGCAACCCGGTGCGTGTACTTTCGGTTTCTTGCCGCCCTCACGCCCGGCGAAGATCATCTATCTACCCATAGGGGTTTTTGTGTCTACACCTGATGTAAGCAGCGAAGCCGGTTCGTCCGCGAACAGCGTCACGGGCAGCAACCGCGTCAAGCGCGGCATGGCTGAGATGCTCAAGGGCGGCGTCATCATGGACGTCGTCAACGTTGAACAGGCCCGCATCGCCGAAGACGCCGGTGCCGTTGCAGTGATGGCGCTGGAACGCGTTCCGGCTGATATCCGTGCCCAGGGCGGTGTGTCCCGGATGTCGGACCCGGACATGATCGACAAGATCATCGCAGCCGTGTCCGTCCCGGTCATGGCCAAGGCCCGGATCGGCCACTTCGTGGAGGCCCAGGTCCTGCAGTCGTTGGGCGTGGACTACATTGACGAGTCCGAGGTCCTGACCCCGGCCGACTACGTCCACCACATCGACAAGTGGAACTTCAAGGTTCCCTTCGTCTGTGGCGCCACGAACCTTGGTGAGGCGCTGCGCCGCATCAACGAAGGCGCGGCCATGATCCGTTCCAAGGGTGAGGCCGGCACCGGCGACGTCTCCAACGCCACCGGGCACATGCGCCAGATCCGCGCCGAGATCGCCAAGCTTGCCGCCCTGCCCGAGGACGAGCTTTACGTCGCGGCCAAGGAACTGCAGGCCCCGTACGAACTGGTCAAGGAAGTTGCCGCGGCCGGCAAGCTCCCCGTGGTGCTGTTCACTGCGGGCGGCATCGCCACCCCGGCCGACGCTGCGATGATGATGCAGCTTGGCGCAGACGGCGTGTTCGTCGGTTCGGGCATCTTCAAGTCCGGCAACCCGGCCCAGCGCGCCGCTGCCGTGGTCAAGGCCACCACGTTCTTCGATGACCCGGACGTCATCGCCAAGGCCTCCCGCGGCCTCGGCGAGGCCATGGTGGGCATCAACGTCGACGAGATCCCGCAGCCGCACCGCCTCTCCGAGCGCGGCTGGTAACTCTCTTTATTGGCGCTGACGGCAGGCGCTGGGGGCGCCTGTCGGCGTCATCCTTGGCGCGCTATTCCCCGCGCGTTGTTGGCAGCTGAGTAGCTGCTCGCGGCGCGGGGCCCCTTTTACGCGCGCTGCCGGATAACACCGCCCCTCGCCTTGCGCACCTTCAGCACGACGGCGGGTGGCCACCTTTTCGAAGGCGGCCACCCGTCGTCGTTCTTTTGCGAGAGGGTCAGTCGAGGCCGCGACGTTTCAGCAGGGGCTCCAGCCGGGCTTCGCGGCCGCGGAGCGCGCGGAAGGATTCCAGCGGGTCCCTGCTGTTGCCGCGGGAGAGCAGCTCCTGGCGGAAGCGTTCACCGTTGTCGCGTGTTAGGCCGCCGTTCTCCGTGAACCAGTCCACGGTTTCGGCATCCAGCACCTCACTCCAGATGTACGAGTAGTAGCCGGCCGCATAGCCGGCCCCAGCGAAGATGTGCTGGAAATAGCCGGTGCGGTAACGCGGCGGGATCAGGGCATGGGCCACGCCCGCGGCCGCGAGGGACTTCGCCTCAAACGCCAGGACGTCGTCGGGGATTTCGGTTTCGTCCAGCACATGCCAGGCCAGGTCCAGCAGCGCGGCACCGAGGTATTCCGTGGTCCCGAAGCCTTCGCCCCAGAGCCGTGAGTCGTTCAGCCTGTCCACCACCTGCTGCGGAAGCGGTTCGCCGGTGGCGTGGTGCCGGGCATAATTGGCAAGCACCTCCGGCCACAGGATCCACATCTCGTTGACCTGCGACGGGTATTCCACAAAGTCACGGGGGACAGCAGTCCCGGCGAACCGCGGATACGTCACGTTCGACAACAAGCCGTGGAGTGCGTGTCCGAACTCGTGGAACGTGGTGCGTAGCTCGTCCAGCGTCAGGAGTGTGGGCTCGCCCGCCGGCGGCTTGGAGATGTTGAGGTTGTTGATCACCACGGGCCGGGTGCCCAGCAGGCCCGACTGGTCCACCAGCGAGTTCATCCAGGCGCCGCCCCGCTTGGATTCGCGGGTGTAGTAGTCGCCCAGGAACAATCCCAGTCCGCTGCCGTCCTGGTCCCGGACTTCCCAGGCGCGGACGTCCGGGTGGTAGCCTGCGAGGTCCTTGCGTTCGTGGAACGTGATGCCGAAGAGGGATGTGGCGGCGAAGAAGACGCCGTCCCGGAGCACGCGTTCCAGCTCGAAATAGGGGCGGAGTGCCTGCTCGTCCACGGCGTACTTTTCCCGCCGCACCTTGGCTGAGTAAAACGCCCAGTCCCAGGCCTCCAGCGGATGCCCTGCCGCCTCGGTTAGGGCAGCAGCCTCGGCGTCGGCATTGCGCACAGCCGCCGGGGCCAGCCTGGTCAGCATGGACTGGACCGCGTCGAAGTCGCGGGCTGTCTGGCGGTCCACCACGAGTTCGGCATAGTTGGCGAAACCCAGAAGGGCTGCCTTTTCAGCGCGCAGGCGTGCCGTCGACCTGGCCAGCTCCAGGACGTCCAGGCTGCCGCCGTCACTGCCCCGGCCGGTGGAAGCTTCAAGCAGCCGACGGCGGACGTTCCGGTTTTCGAGGGCAGCCAGGGCAGGCTGGTTGCTGGGCTGGATCAGCGTCAGCAGGAATTTTCCGTCGTGGCCAACGGCGCGGGCCGCCTCAGCGGCGCTGGCGACATCGTCTGCGGGCAAGCCGGCCAGTTCGGCTGCTGTGTCCAGCAGCAAGGCAGAAGATTTCATGGCCTCCTTGACTCGCTGGCCAAACTCCGTGCCCAGTTTGGACAGCTCTGCGTTGATTTCCTTCAGCCGTTCCTGGCCCGGCTTTTCGAGCTGGATCCCGGACTGGCGGAATTCCTTCACGTACTCCTCCACGAGCCGGACGGACTCACCGTCATGCCCGGAGGTGTCAATCGCCGCGAACCTGTCGAACAGCGCCCGGTTGAGGTAGATCTCGTCCTGATGCGCCGAAATGCGGGGTGAGAGTTCGGTTTCCAGGTCACGGATTTCGTCTGTTGCGTCGGCTGAGGCAAGGGTGAAGAAGGAGTCGGCCGCCCGCTGGAGCAGTTGGCCGGACTTCTCCATGGCCAGGGCCGTGTTCTCGAAGTCCGCCGGCGCCGGGTTGTCCACGATCGCCTGGATTTCCACCAGATGTTCCGTCAGGCCAGCGTCGATGGCACCGGCGTAATCGGATGGTTTGATCCGGGCAAAAGGCGGCAGCTTATAGGGGAGGGTGCTGGCGCTGAGGAGGGGATTCGTCATCACGCAAACCTTTCATACTGGCGCATGCTTCTCAACGCGCGGCTTTGCCGAATTTGCGCGGCGGCCAGACCTACAATGACGCCTATGGGGAAAAGGTTGGGCGCTGCTTCGGTGCGCGCTGTTGCTGTTCGTTCCGCTGCTGCGGTGTCCGCCGGCGTCCTGGCCGCTGCCCTGCTGGCAGGATGCGGCCTGGTCGCCGAACAGACTGTTCCGTCCTCCGGTGCAGCCGCGACTACCGGCGCCGGGACAAGGCAGCCAAGCCCGACGGCGACCCCCACCCCGACGCCCACTCCCACCCCCGGCGCGGGGCCGGCCTGCCCCACGCTGCGGTGCACGTCCGTCGTCGTGACCGGCGACATGCTGGTCCACACCCAACTCTGGCAACAGGCCCGCGACGATGCTGCCGCAGCAGGCAAACCAGGGCTGGACTTCACCCCGCTCCTCGAAGGCCAACGAAAGTACATCCATGCCAGCGACCTCGCTATCTGCCACCAGGAAACGCCCGTGGCCGGGCCCGATGGTCCGTTCTCCGCGTACCCGTCATTCAACGTCCCGCCGCAGATCATCACAGCCGCTAAGGCGGTGGGGTACCAGGCCTGCACCACCGCGAGCAACCACACGATCGACCGAAGCACGGACGGAGTATTGCGTACCCTGGACGCCCTGGATGCGGCGGGGCTGAAGCACACCGGTTCCTACCGCACCCAGACCGAGTCGCAGGGAATCCTGATCCTGCAGACCAGCGCCGCCAAGATTGCCATCATCCAGGGAACCTACGGGCTCAACGGCCAATACCCTGAATACGACTGGCAGGTGGACATGCTGGATGCGCCCACCATGATCGCCAAGGCCGTGAAGGCAAGGGCGCTCGGCGCGGACATCGTGCTCGGTGCCATGCACGCCGGCGACGAGTATGCCAGTGAAGCCAACGCCCAGCAGCAGGAGGTTGCCCACGCCCTGGTGGACAGCGGCCAGTTCACCATGATCTACGGCCACCACACCCACTCGGTGCTGCCCATCGAAAACTACAAGGGAACCTGGATCGTCTACGGCCTGGGCAACGGAGTCACCGAACTGTCGCCCTGGTACGTAGTGAACAACGAGGGCCTGCTCGTGCGGGCACAGTTCAGCCAGGACGCAGCCGGGAAGTGGACGGCGTCGGACCTGGCCTGGGCCCCCTCGGTGATTGTCCGCGATCCGTACCGCTGGTGCTCGGTGGCAACCGATGCACCGCAGGGCGTCTGTGCAACTGCCGAGGCCGACGCCGCTACCAGGGTGAGGACCGCCACCGTGGTGGACTCGATGGGCGCGGCTGCTGCCGGCGCGCACGAACTGCTGATCACCAAGGATCCCTGAGACAGTTCGACGGGGAAATCGTCCGCCCAGCGCTACTCAGCGCGGCAACAATCAGCGCGGACGGCGCGTTGCGTGCTCCCTGGCAAGCACCGCGTAGCGGTCGTCCGGGGCGCCGGCCGTGAAGGTGCCGTATTTGCGCTCGGCAGCGGTCCTGATAAGGAAGTCGGCGATGGCAGGGTTCTTGGGTAGCAGCGAACCATGCAGGTAGCTGGCCACGACATTCTTGTAGCGTGCGCCCTCGTGACCGTCGCTGCTGTTGTTGCCGGTACCTTTCGCGGTGGTCCCCAGCGGCCGGACGCCGGGACCCAGCGTGGTCTGCCCGCTGTGGTTCTCGTATCCCAGCACCTCGCCGAACTCTTCGGTGGCCACCCGGACGTTGCCGATCAGGCGTTCGTCCGTGCCGTGTGTCTCCACGTCCAGGACACCGATGCCCGGTATGACCGAGCCTAAGCGGGTCTTGAAGAAGCGCCCGAACAGCTGGTACAGCCCGCAGATCACCAGCATGGGTGCGCCGTCCTCGGCCAGCTTCGTGAGGACGCCGGTCTGCGACTGCAGGTCGTCCTTGATGACCAGCTGTCCGCTGTCCTGGCCGCCGCCCCCGACAACCAGGTCAACATCGGCGGGAAATTCGTCGCCGACGTTGTACTCCAACAGCTCCGGGGTGTAGCCGTGCCAGCTGATCCGCTGCTTGAGGACCAGGGCGTTGCCCCAGTCGCCGTAGATGTTCATGTCCCGCGGGTAGAGCTGCAGGACCCGGATGGTCCCCTTGGAATTCTGTTCGACGCCGTCCGGCCCGATGCCGGTTGATTCAGCGGTCATGAGACCACCTCCACTGTGGTGATTTTGGACAGCTCGCGGCGGATGGCCAGCATGGCTGTGTAGGTGCAGAAGATCCGCTTCGGTTTGCCCTTGGCGTCCCGGATGAACGCGGCGAGTGCGGGCGCGATCTCCGGCTGGACCCCGCCGATCCGGACGTCGTCATACTGCAGCCGCAGCGCCATGTCGTAGGCGCGGGAACCTGTCAGCTGGTCCACGCCGCCGTCGCGGAGCGAATCGAATTCCACGTCCCAGAGCCAGGACATGTCCCGGCCGTCGGCGTAGTTGTCGTTGATGGCGATCATTGTGGCGTAACCGCCCGCGGGGAAGGACTTCAGTCCCAGCCGGAAACCGCTGGGGTTCTTCACCAGGACGAGGTCCAGGGGCTGGCCGTCCACCGTGAGGCTTTCGCCGCGGCCGAACGCCGGCTCCACCTGGGACAGCGCGGTGAGCAGGGTGGCGTGGTCGGCTGTGGCGGCACCGCCGCCGCAGATGCTGCGGGCCAGGGTCAGCGCCGCAGCCGCGTTAAAGATGTTGTAGACGCCGCGGAGCTTCATCGCGGTGGTGACCGTGGCGCCGTCGTACTCAAAATCGGCGGTGTCCGGCCCCACTTTGCGGAGTACGACGTCGGCCGCTGGCTTGTGGGGGAGCGCTGCGGGGGCGGGGCTGCCGGGCGCTGCCCGCATGTCGTCGTCGTTGGGGAAGGTGCTGAGGAGCGAATCGTCCAGGCCGAAGTACTGGACGTCCTGGCCGGTGAGGGTTTCCGCGATGCGGGCCACCCGCGGATCCTCCCGGTTGAGGACTACTGTTCCGGTGGTTTTGTCCGCGATGTGCTGCAGCAGCTGGGCCGTTTTGTCGATCTCGCCGAACCGGTCCAATTGGTCACGCAGGACGTTGAGCAGGAGGCTGTACCGCGGCGGAACACGGTTCACAAAATGCGTGGCGTGGGCTTCGTCGAGCTCCAGCACGGCGACGTCGGCCCTGAGCCTGCCGCGCCAGTCCACTTCGCCCAGCAGGGCGGCCGCCACGCCGCGGGTGAAATTGCTGCCGGTGCGGTTGGTGAAGACCTTCAGGCCCTGGCTTTCCAGGAGTTCCACCACCATCTTGGTGGTGGTGGTTTTGCCGTTGGTTCCGCTCACCACGGCGACGCCGTGGGGGAGCGTGGAGAGCGTCCGCTGCATAAAGCCGGGATCGATTTTTTCGACCACCAGCCCGGGCAGCGCGGACCCTCCGCCCCTGAGCCGGGACACCCGGCGGACCAGCTTGCCGAGCGGAACACTGATGTAAAGCATGCTCTGTAATATATCCCAGCAACGGCATAGAACCCTTCCCGGAAGCGCTTCCGGCGCCGCCCCGGGACCAGCGCACATTATGCTGATTGGATGACAAACCCCCTTTCGGCTGCTTCTGCACGCGTGGGCTCGGGCCTCCGGATCGGCGTCCTGGCACTTCAGGGCGACTTCCGCGAACACCTCCGGGCCGTGGAAGCCGCGGGTGCCGCCGGCGTCGGAATCCGCCGCCCCTCCGAACTGGACGGCCTGGACGGCCTCATCATTCCCGGCGGAGAATCCACGGCCATCGACAAGCTGGCCCGCGCCTTTGAGCTGGCCGGACCGTTGAAGGACCGGATCCGCGACGGACTGCCGGTCTACGGTTCCTGCGCTGGCATGATCCTCCTCGCCGACGAGATCGCCGATCCCGCCACAGACCTGGCCGGCCACCCGCAACAGACCTTCGGTGGCCTGGACATCACTGTGCGGCGCAACGCCTTTGGCCGGCAGCGCGAGTCCTTCGAAACGGACCTGGATTTCAAGGGCCTGGACTTCAGCGCCACGGAATCCGGTGTCGCTCCGGTACACGCAGTGTTCATCCGCGGCCCCTGGGTGGAACGCGTCGGCGACGGCGTGGAGATACTGGCACAGGTGGAGCCCGCAGACCCTGAGCACGCGTCCCACGCGGCGACTCTGCCGGGGACAGCTAGAATTGTTGCAGTGCGTTCCGGCCACCTGCTGGCCACCTCCTTCCACCCGGAAGTGACTGGGGAGAAACGCGTACATGAACTTTTTATCCGCATGATCAGAGGAGACGCGTAAAGCATGTCAGGACACTCCAAATGGGCGACTACCAAGCACAAGAAGGCCATCCTCGATAGCCGCCGTGCAAAATCGTTCGCCAAACTGATCAAGAACATCGAAGTCGCCGCGCGTATGGGCGGACCGGACCTCGCCGGTAACCCGGGCCTGGAACTCGCCGTCACCAAGGCCAAGAAGACCTCCGTTCCGGCCGACAACATCGACCGTGCCATCAAGCGTGGCGCCGGCCTCACCGGCGAAGTGGTTGACTACACCGAGATTATGTACGAATGCCGCGGCCCGCAGGGTTCGGCGCTGCTGATCGAGTGCCTCACGGACAACAAGAACCGTGCCGCCTCCGAGGTCCGCCTGGCCATCTCCCGCAACGGCGGCACCATCGCCGACCCCGGTTCGGTCAGCTACCTCTTCAGCCGGAAGGGCGTCGTGTCGCTGCCGAAGAACGGCCTGAGCGAGGACGACGTCCTGATGGCCGTCCTCGACGCCGGAGCCGAGGAAGTCAAGGACAACGGGGAAAGCTTCGAGATCCACTCCGAGCCGACCGACCTCCAGGCCATCCGTGATGCCCTCAAGGAAGCCGGAATCGAGTACGAGACCGACGAAGCCGAGTTTGTGCCGTCCATGCAGGTGCCGCTGGACCTCGATGCCGCCAAGAAGTTCATGAAGCTCGTGGACGCCCTGGAAGAGCTCGACGACGTCCAGAACGTGTACAGCAACGCCGACCTCAGCGACGAAGTCCAGGCCGCCCTGGAAGCTGAGTGACCTTCCGCTTTGTGGCCTAAGGCGGATGTCCCAGGGTGACGCTGCGGGTATTGGGCGTTGACCCTGGCCTCACCCGGTGCGGCATCGGCGTGGTCGACGTCGAGCGGAACCGTCGGGCCACAATGGTGGCAGTGGGCGTGGTGGGTACCTCTCCCGACGAGACGCTGGACCAGCGCCTGCTGGTTATTGCCTTGGCCATCGACGAGTGGCTGGACCGCTACGAACCCCAGGTGCTCGCCGTCGAACGCGTTTTTTCCCAGCTCAACGTCAGCACGGTGATGGGCGTGGCGCAGGCCTCCGGCGTCGTGATTGCCGCTGCCGCCCGGCGCGGCATCCCGGTGGCTCTGCACACGCCGTCGGAAGTGAAGGCAGCGGTGACCGGCAGCGGGACCTCCAACAAGGAAGCCGTGACCAAACTCGTTACAAAAATCCTCAGGCTGGACGCGCCGCCGCGGCCGGCGGACGCTGCGGATGCCCTGGCACTTGCCATCACCCACGCCTGGCGCGCGGGCAGCGGAGCCGCGGTGGCCACCACCGGCCCCGGCAGCCTGTCGCTGACGCCGGCCCAGCGCGCGTGGGCCGATGCCGAGGCGAAAGCGCGCCGCGCACGCTGAATGTCCGGGGCGCTTGCTAGGGTATTCGTAGATATGTTCGGATAGCCGGTCCTACCCCCAAGAGTCCGGCAGTACACCAGGAGCCCGGCTTTGATCAGTTTCCTTCGCGGAACCGTAGCGCACGTTGGCCTTTCCGCTGCCGTGATCGACCTCAACGGGGCGGGCATGAGCGTCAACGCCACGCCGCAGACCCTCAGCCGCCTCCGCACCGGCGAGGAAGGCAAACTCTTCACGTCGCTGATCGTGCGCGAGGATTCCCTCACCCTGTTCGGTTTTGCCACCGACGACGAACGCGAGGTCTTCGATGTCCTGCTCAGCGTCAGCGGCGTAGGTCCGAGGCTCGCGCTGGCGGTGCTCGCCGTGCACGAGCCTGAAGCGATCAGGGTTGCCGCGCACACGAGTGACAGCAAGACGTTCACCACGGTGCCCGGCATTGGCCCCAAGGTGGCCGGCCGGATTGTGCTGGAACTGGCCGGCAAGCTGGTGCCCCACGGAACGGCAGGTGCCGCTGGCGTGTCCACTCCAGCCGAAGCGGCCTGGAAGCCCCAGGTGGTGGCGGCGATGACCAGCCTCGGGTGGTCGGAAAAGGATGCCGGTGCCAGTATCGAGAAGGCCCTTGCAGATGATCCCGAGGTGGAATTCCGTGGCAATGTGGCCGAGATCCTGCGGACCACGCTGCGCTGGCTGGGCCAGGACGGCGCGCGGGCCGGTAATCGCGTAGGCAGCCGTGGCTGAGCCTTCTGTGGTGGCAGCAGGGGAGGAACCCGAGGAACGGGCGATCGAAGCCGCCCTCCGGCCGAAGAACCTCGATGACTTCGTAGGCCAGCACCGGGTCCGCAGGCAACTCTCGCTGGTCCTGCAGGCCTCCCGGATGCGGGGGCGCAGCGCGGACCACGTGCTGTTTTCCGGCCCTCCAGGCCTGGGCAAAACAACCCTGGCCATGATCGTGGCCGCTGAAATGAACGCGCCACTGCGGATCAGCAGCGGTCCGGCCATCCAGCATGCCGGCGACCTCGCCGCCATCCTTTCCTCCCTTTCCGAAGGGGAGGTCCTCTTCCTGGACGAGATCCACCGGATGTCCAGGCCGGCAGAGGAAATGCTGTACATGGCCATGGAAGACTTCCGTGTGGACATTGTGGTGGGCAAGGGCGCCGGCGCCACCGCCATTCCGCTGGAACTGCCGCCCTTCACCCTGGTGGGTGCCACCACGCGCGCCGGTCTGCTGCCAGGACCGCTCCGGGACAGGTTCGGGTTCACCGGGCATTTGGAGTTCTACAGCGTGGCCGAGCTCGAACTGGTGCTCAGGCGCTCCGCCGGCCTGCTGGACCTCAAGGTCAACTCTGCGGGCTTCAGCGAAATTGCCGGCCGGTCCCGTGGTACGCCGCGTATAGCCAACCGCCTGCTCCGCCGGGTCCGGGACTGGGCACTCGTGCATGGGATTGAGCAGATTGATGCCCGCGCCGCTTCCGCCGCCCTGGACATGTATGAAGTGGACAAGCGAGGCCTGGACCGGCTGGACCGGGCAGTCCTGGAGGCACTCATCACGAAGTTCGGTGGGGGACCCGTGGGACTTTCCACCCTGGCCATTGCGGTGGGGGAGGAGACCGAGACCGTGGAAACGGTGGCGGAACCGTTCCTGGTGCGCGAAGGCCTGCTGGGCCGGACGCCCAGGGGACGCATCGCCATGGCTCCGGCCTGGACCCACCTGGGCTTCGCCATACCGGCCGGAGTTTTCGGGCAGGAGCCGCTTGATCTGTTCGAACCGGACTCGGAAAACGCCGAGTCCACGCCTGAATGGGCACCGAACGGGCAATAGCACTGTCGTCCCAGCTTTTCCCTTTAGACTGGTATGACACCCGGCACGTTCGGGTCTGTGTTCCCGCGGCGGCTCCGAGGAGCCGTTGCCTGCCCGGCACATTTTCTGCAACGGGGAACGACGCGGACGCTGCCAAACACCCGATACGCCAGTACAGAACGGAATCTTCCCTGTGGATCCAATGAACATCGTCTTGTTCGCAATGCTCGGAATCTTTATCTTCATGATGTTCCGCCGCAACAAGAAGACCAAGGAGCAGCAGGCAACGCTGCAGTCCCAGTTCGAGCCTGGTGTAGAGGTCATGACAAGCTTCGGACTCTTTGGCCGGATTGTCTCCATGGACGACGCCGAGAACAAGGTTGTCCTGGAACTCTCGCCCGGGAACCTGGCCACCGTCCACCGCCAGTCAGTGACCAAGATCGTGGAGCCTGTCGAAGCCGAGACTCCGGTCGTCCCGGATGACGCCTCCGCCCTGACCACTGAAGAAGCGGGCACCCCGACGGCATCCGCCGAAACCCCGGACGAGACCCTGAAGCGCCTCAACGACGAGGGCAAGAAGGACAGCTAGTCCTCGCCGCACGGCAGCCCGCGTTACAACACCTCTACGGCTGGGGACAACCGCCGGTGGGACTGATAGCTCCCGCCGGTGGTTCCTCCGTAAATAAGAGAAAGATCGACAATGGCACGAACTGGCCCTAACAACTCAGGTCTGAGGGTACTGGTGTGGCTCGGCGTAGTCCTCGCCGTGCTGACCGCCGTCCTGGCCGGCGGCACCCTTGCCGGACAGGCAAGCTGGGCACCCAAGCTGGCGCTGGACCTCGAGGGTGGCACCCAGATGATCCTGGCGCCCAAGGTTGAGGGCGGTTCGGACATCAATGAAGAGCAGCTCAACCAGGCCGTAGCCATCATCCGCCAGCGTGTGGATGGTTCAGGTGTTGCCGAAGCGGAAATCAGCACGCAGTCCGGCCGCAACGTCGTGGTCAGCCTTCCGGGGACACCCACGAAGGAAACCCGGGACCTGATCCAGGCCTCCGCGGACATGAACTTCCGTCCGGTATTGCTGAACGGAGACGGCGCGCCCGTCCCCACGGAATCCCTCACCCCCGAAGACCAGCTTCCGAAGCCCACGGCAGAACCCGCCAACGGCAGCGATATCAACTGGATCACCGCGGACATCTACCGGCAGTTCGAAACCATGGACTGCAACAATCCTGCGCCGGAGAGCCCGGAAGCCTCCGATCCCGCCAAACCCCTGGTTACCTGCGAACCGGCAACGGACACCACGCCGGCCATCAAGTACATCCTGGGTCCGGTGGAGGTCAAGGGCGGCAACATTGTCACGTCCTCCTTCCAGCTCCAGCAGGGTGCGCAGGGCGCTGTGACCAACGACTGGGCCGTCAACATCCAGTTCGACGACGAAGGCACCGCCAAGTTCAAGACAGTCACCGAACGCCTGAACCAGTTCTACGTGGCAGCAGGCGGCGAGACCGGCAACGACCCGAAGGCGCAGTTTGCCATCGTTCTGGACGACCAGGTCATTTCCGCGCCGCGGTCCTTGGCCGTCATTACCGATGGACGTCCGCAGATCACCGGCGGCTTCACCGAACAGACCGCCAAGGTCCTTTCCGACCAGCTACGCTTCGGCGCGCTCCCCATCAGCTTCGAGATCCAAAGCGACCAGCAGATCTCCGCCACCTTGGGTGGCGAACAGCTGCGCATGGGCCTCCTTGCAGGCATCATCGGCTTGCTCCTGGTGGTGGTCTACTCACTCTTCCAGTACCGGGCCTTGGGCCTGGTGACCATTGCATCGCTGGTGGTGGCCGGTGCGCTCACTTATCTGGCCATTGCCCTCCTGGGCTGGACTGAAAACTACCGGCTTTCCCTTGCCGGCGTGGCCGGCCTCATCGTCGCCATCGGCCAGACCGCAGACTCGTTCATCGTCTACTTTGAACGTATCCGCGATGAACTCCGCGAAGGCCGTGGATTGGTCTCCGCCGTGGAGAACGGCTGGAAGCGGGCCAAGCGCACTGTGCTGGCCTCCAAGGCCGTGAACCTGCTGGCCGCGCTGGTGCTTTACTTTGTTGCCGTCGGCAACGTCCGCGGGTTCGCATTCACGCTCGGTCTGACGGCCATTGCCGACCTCATCGTGGTCTTTATGTTCACGCACCCCACCCTGCAGGTCCTGGCGCGCACCAAGTTCTTCGGGGAGGGCCACCGGCTCTCCGGCCTTGACCCCAAGCGGCTCGGTGTTTTGCCGCTCTACCGTGGCGCCGGACGCCTGCGCACGCCTGAGGCCAAGCCCTCCGTGGTCCGGGCCAAGAACACCGGGGCGGTCGCCGAGGCTGAACGACGCATGACCATCGCAGAACGCCGCCTCGCGGAAAAGCAGGAGCAGCTCACCAGCTCCTCCAAGAGCGCAGCCAAGGAGAACAAGTAATGTCCAGCAGCTTCGCCAATTTCGGCAACGAGCTCTACACCGGGAAGCGCTCCTACAACTTCGTCAGTGCCAAGAAACTGTGGTTCATCATCGCGGCGGTGGCGGTCGTACTGTCAATCCTCATCCCGGTTGCCAAGGGCGGCTTCAACCTTGGCATCGAATTCCGCGGCGGATCGGAGTTCACCGTCTCCAACGTGCAGAGCACCGACTCGGCCCTTGGCGAAAAGGTTGTTGAAGACGTTGTGGCCGGCAGCGTTCCCCGTGTGGCCAATGTCGCCGGTACCACCATGCGCATCCAGACGGACAAGCTCACGGACGACGAGACCCTCAGGATCAAGGAAGGCCTCACCTCGGCCTACGGCGTCACCAACAACGAAGTGACCTCAACCTTTATCGGACCCACCTGGGGTGCGGATGTCACGAAGCAGGCCCTGATCGGCCTGATCGTCTTTGTGGCGCTGGCCGCAGTGCTGATGGCGCTGTACTTCCGGACGTGGAAGATGTCGCTGTCCGCGATGGCTGGAATGCTGGTGACGATGTTCATCACCGCAGGCGTGTACGCCCTCAGCGATTTCGAGGTAACGCCGTCTGCCATCATCGGGTTCCTGACGGTGCTCAGCTACTCGCTGTATGACACGGTGGTGGTCTTCGACAAGATCCGTGAAAACACTGCTGATATGGATGCGTCCACACGCCGCACTTTCGGTGAGGAAGTCAACCTCGCCGTCAACCAGACCCTGGTGCGTTCCATCAACACCATGATGGTGGCCATCCTGCCGGTCGGCGCCATCCTGTTCATCGGTGCCGGCCTGCTGGGGGCAGGCACGCTGCGCGACCTGTCCCTGGCACTGTTCGTCGGAATCCTGATCGGCACGGCGGCGACCATATTTATCGCCGCCCCGATGTATGCCTGGCTGCGCCAGAACGAACCTGAACTGGTGAAGCAGGCGAAACGCGTTGAACACCGCAGGTCCGCGAACAACTCCCGGACCGAAGAATCGGCTGAGCCTGCAGGGGCCTGACCTTTCGCACCACAGCGGGCCGGGCGGCGTCGGAATACCGACGTCGCCCGGCCCGTTTCGCATTTAGGCGTCGGTTACATAAGTGAACTGGCGGGGGAATAGACTGGGGTAATTAAACAGTCGTGAGGGGTGCTTCATTGGAAGAACGTTCGGCATCGGTGCCAACGGCAGGCGGGGATAACAGTCCGGGACACGGAGTTCAGGCCGGACTGACCGCTTCCGCACACCCGGCGCCGGTTGTTCCCGTGGACAAATCGGGCGCCCGCCCTACATTTCCCGGACGCCGCGAACGTACCCGCTCCCGTCTTGCCCGGCTGACCGGCCGCGGCACGGCAACCTATTCGCCCATTCTTGAGCCGCTGCTGCGTACCGTCCGTGCGAACAACCCCAAAGAAGATTTTGATCTTATTCAGCGCGCCTTCGAGGTGGCTGAGCAGAGCCACCGTGGGCAGAAGCGCAAGAGCGGTGATCCGTACATCACCCACCCCGTGGCCGTAGCCACCATCCTCGCTGAGCTGGGCCTCAGCGGAACCACCCTCGCCGCGGCGCTGCTGCACGACACGGTCGAGGACACCCCTTACACCCTGGCGGACCTCAAAAGGGACTTCGGTCCCGAGGTTGCCATGCTGGTGGACGGCGTCACCAAGCTGGACAAAGTCAGCTTTGGTGAAGCCGCGCAGTCAGAGACCGTCCGCAAGATGGTTGTGGCCATGGCCAAGGACATCCGGGTCCTGATGATCAAGCTCGCGGACAGGCTCCACAACGCCCGGACCTGGCGGTTTGTCTCCGCGGAGTCATCGGCCCGAAAAGCCCGCGAAACCCTGGAAATATTCGCGCCCCTGGCCCACCGCCTGGGCATGAACACCATCAAATGGGAGTTGGAGGACCTGTCCTTCGCGGCCCTCTATCCAAAGGTCTATGAGGAAATCGTCCGGATGGTGGGCGACCGCACCCCGGAACGGGAGAAAAGCCTCGGCGTCATCCGGGACCAGATCACTGAGGATCTCCGTACTGCCCGGATCAAGGCCACTATCACCGGCAGGCCGAAGCACTATTACTCGATCTACCAGAAGATGATCGTCCGGGACAAGGATTTCGACGACATCAACGACCTCATGGGCGTCCGTGTACTCGTCGATTCGGTCCGGGACTGTTATGCCGCCCTGGGCACCATGCATTCGCGCTGGAACCCGCTGCCGGGGCGGTTCAAAGACTACATCGCCATGCCCAAGTTCAATATGTACCAATCGCTGCACACCACGGTGATCGGACCCGGCGGCAAGCCCGTGGAGATCCAGATCAGGACCCACGAAATGCACCGCCGTGCTGAGTACGGTGTGGCCGCCCACTGGAAGTACAAGGATCAGCCCAGCCGTACGGCTGTCGGGCCGGGCAGCCCCCGCGACGGTGACATGGGCTGGCTGAGGTCCCTGGTGGACTGGCAGCAGGAAACGTCCGATCCCGGGGAATTCCTGGACTCGCTGCGGTTTGAGATCAATGCCCGCGAAGTCTTTGTCTTTACCCCCAAGGGTGAGGTCATGGCACTGCCCGCCGGATCGACTCCGGTGGATTTTGCCTATGCCGTCCACACCGAGGTGGGACACCGCACCATCGGCGCACGGGTCAACGGCAAGCTGGTCCCGCTCAACAGCGAGCTAAACCACGGTGACTGGGTGGAGATCTTCACTTCGAAGGCGGAAGGCGCCGGCCCCAGCCAGGACTGGCAGCATTTCGTCAAGAGCGCGCGTGCGCGGAACAAGATCCGCCAGTGGTTCAGCAAGGAACGCCGCGAAGAGGCGATCGACCGTGGCAAGGAACTCCTGACCCGCGCCATGCGCAAGCAGAACCTGCCCCTGCAGCGCCTGATGACGCACGAGGCCCTCGCGGCGGTAGCCGCAGAGTTCAAGTACGTTGACATCTCGGGCCTCTACGCCGGCGTGGGCGACGGTCATACGTCAGCGCAGTCGGTCATGGAGAAACTCGTTGAAAGCCTGGGCGGCAACGAGAGCACTGACGACGACATCACTGAAGTCAGCATCCCCACGCAGGTGGCCAAAACCAAGTTCTCCGATTCCGGCGTGGTGGTGCGCGGCGTTGGCGATGTCTGGGTGAAGCTCGCGCGCTGTTGCACGCCCGTTCCGCCGGATCCGATTCTCGGCTTTGTCACCCGCGGCTCCGGGGTTTCGGTGCACCGCACGGACTGCACCAATATTTCGGATCTCCGGGACCAGCCCGACAGGATTGTCGAGGTTGACTGGGCACCCACCCAGTCAAGTGTTTTCCTGGTGGAGATCCAGGTTGAGGCGCTGGACCGGAAGTCCCTGCTCTCGGACGTCACGCGTGTCCTGTCCGAGAACCACGTCAACATTCTGGCGGCCAGCGTGAACACCTCCACCGACAGGGTGGCCATCTCCAGGTTCGCCTTCGAGATGGGCGACCCCAAGTACCTCAGCCACGTTCTCAGTGCCGTGCGGCGCATCGACGGCGTGTTCGACGTCTACCGGACCACCGGTAACAAGCGCCGGAGCTAGCAAGGCCAGCTTTTCCAGTGCGGCCCGTTTGTGGGGGACCCGCGGGCTGGCCTCAATGGCCAGAATCAGCAGGCGCAGCCGCACGTCCCGCTCCGGACGGGCCAGCAACCCCGCCAGTGCTGGCAGGGCCCGGTGGGCGTCGACATGCAGGGCGATGTCGACGGCGGTGCGGAGTGGACTCGACACCATCAGCCCGCCCATGCTGACAACGTCGAACGGACCAAGCCGGACTTCATGGAGCGTGCAGCCCCTTGTGTTGCGGAGGCTTGAAATCCGCCGCTTCGCATCCACAAGCAAGGCCAGCCGGTCCGGTTCAGCCGCACAGCCGTAGATCCAGGCCGCCGTCATCCGCCCGGCCACCACGCGTTGCCTGACGGCCGCCGGAACCGCGTTGGCCACCGTTCTGGCCCGCACCTGGGGTGACGCGGGAGCATCCGGCAACGTGAAGCCGTGCTGGTGGAACTGCGCCAGGACACCGTCCGCTGCCAGCGACTGGAGTTCGGGCCACGCGAAAGGCCTGCCCGGCGAATACAGGTCCGGGTATTGGGGTGGTGGGGAGGTGGCCATCCCCCCATCCTGTCGCGTCTTCCCTTAATGCGCACAGGCCCGGTCCCGGTTATGTGGATAACCGGGACCGGGCCTGTGCGCCCTGCGACAGACGCCTGATGAAAGGCGTCCTACAAAATAACTGCTAGGAAAGCTCGCTGGCCGAGCGCTGGATCTGGTCCAACCAGGCCTGCCTCGCCTCGAGGGCTTCGCGGGCCCCCTTGATCTTGCGCTGGTCGCCGGCTTTCTCGGCCTTGGCGAGATCGTCCTGCAGGCCGGAAATGGCTGCTTCCAGCTGCGACAGGGCGCTGTTGGTGCGGGCCTTCGTCTCCGGGTTGGAGCGCTGCCAGTTTTCCTCTTCGGCGTTGCGGACAGCGTCCTCCACCTTGCGGAGGCCGGCTTCGATGCGGCCCATGTCGGCGCGGGGCACCTTACCGGCTTCTTCCCAGCGGTCCCGGACAGACTGGAGCGCCTTCTTGGCCGCGGCCAGGTCCTTGACCGGCAGAATGCTGTTCGCTTCGACGAGGAGCGCTTCCTTCACCGTGAGGTTGGCGGCGTATTCCTGGTCGATCTCCTCGTTGGCTGCCTGCCGGTGCGTGAAGAACACGTCCTGGGCGGCACGGAAACGGGCCCAGAGGGCGTCGTCGTCCTTGCGGCTGGCGCGCGGTGAGGCCTTCCATTCGTCCATGAGCCGGCGGTATTCGCCCGCGGCGAAGCCCCAGTCGGTGGATGAGGACAGGGCCTCGGCTTCGGCGATGAGCTTCTCCTTGGCCGATTTTGCGGCCGAGTTGGTGCTGTCCAGCTGGGAGAAGTAGGCGCGGCGGTGACGGTCGAAGACGGTGCGGGCGGCACGGAACCGCTTCCACAAGGCGTCCTCGTTGCTGCGGCCAAGCCGGATGCCGCCCTTCTGGGCTGTCTTCCAGCTTTCAAAAAGATCGTTCATCCGGGCGCTGGAGGTCTTCCATTGGATCTGTGCGGGATCCTGCCCCGAGATCTCTTCGGCTTCGGCCACGATGGCCTCGCGGGCCGCGAGCTCGGCGGAGCGAACGGCGTCGTGTTCTGCCTTCTCTGCCTTTTCGAGTTCTGCGATCTGAACGGAAACAGCGTCGAGCCGTGCTTCGGTGGAACGGAGGTCTCCCACCATGTTCCGCTCCGCCAGCTGCTCGCGCAGGTGCGTGACGGTCTTCTGCATATCGGTGCTGGGCGCCTTGGAGCTGATGCGCTGCTCCAGGAGCAGGACCTGCGCAACAATGTCGTCATGCTTCCGCGCGAAGTAGGCAAGGGCTTCGTCATTGCTGACGCCGGGGTACTGGCCCACCGGGTGCTCGTCGCCGTCGATCGTCAGGAATACGTGGCCGTCACCCTCGACACGGCCCCACTTTGCCGCTTCCGCCAGCGAAGTTGCCGAGGCGACGGGTGCCGGTGCTGCCACAGGTGCGGCTGCTGCCGGCTTGGGCCGGGCAGCGAAGGCTGCCGGTGACGGGGCGGGTCGAGGTGCCGGAGCAGGCGCGGGTGCCGGAGCCGGGGCTTCGTCGGCCGCGCTCTCTTCTTCAGCCGCGCTCTCTTCAACCGGGGCGGCCGGGACCTCGGTACGTTCCACCGGGGCCGCTGCGGCCTCGGCATCTTCGGCCTGGACGGCCACGCCCTCGGGATCCACGACCGCTTCAGCCGCGGTTTCGTCAACCGTGGCCTGTTCGGCGGTTGCCTGGACAGCGTCTGCCTGGTCAGCCACGGGGGCCGTTACCTCGGTCAGGTCTGCTGCTGTTTCGTCGGATTTCTGACTGTCTGTCACCGCTAAAAGTCTTTCGCTTGGAGGGAAATACTCACGTACTGCACCGCGGCCGTAAAGGCCCGGCTTCCTACTTCAGAGAAACCGAGTCTATCGTGACTGGTTGCACAGGTGCGCCGTCTGATGCGCTGGAGCCGGGCTTGATTCCCGCGGCGGCAATGGCATTGACTGCTTCCATTCCAGAGGTCACCTTGCCCACCACCGTATAGCCCCCGGCAGAGTCGGCGGGAATCAACGTGTCTTTGTAGACCACAAAGAACTGCTTGCCATTACCGTAGGCGTTGTCGCCGGACCGGGCGATGGCAATCGTGCCCGCAGGGTACATGTTGTCTACCGGGGTGTTTTCGAGGGGACCCCAGGTGTACTCGGGGTCGGCAGCAGCGGTGGCGCCACCGCACTGCAGGAGTCCGAAGGTTTCGCCCGTGGTCAGCCGGTGGCACGCGCTGCCGTTGTAGAAGCCCTCGTCCGTCAGTGCTTTGAAGACCGCGGCAGCCTGGGGTGCCTTGGTACCGTCGATTTCGACGCCGAGCACGTTCCCGTTCAGTGCCAGTTCACCAGTGAACACCTTTCCGGCGGCAGTGTCCGGGGCCGGGATGTTCGCGCCGTTCGTGGCGGGCGCGGAAGGCGTGGGGGAGTCGCTTGGGCTGGTCAGGCCGGCCTCCGCGGCGGCGAATTCCTGTTCAGTGGGATTGCCGGCAAAGACAGTGAACTGAAGCACGACGGCGAGCAGGACGGCGGCGGTTCCGGCGCAGGCAGCGATGAGGTTGTCGCGCTTGCGGCGTTTCTCCTGGTCCCGCCGCAGCTCGCGCTTTGCCTCCATCTGCTGGATGCGCCGTTTGGCTTCGCGGGCGCTGCGTGAACTGGCCGCCAATGGTCCTCCTTGTATCGGGCCGCGTCCGGTAGGAACTGAATCCGGAGGCGGTTGTCTGCCGGCAGCGTTGCGGTGCCGGCCGCCGTATTAGAGATGCCGGCGGATGACGCATAAACTGACTGCCGCACATAGTTTATGCATGAGTTGCCGGACTGCCGCCGTTCCCCGCCCGTTTCGGGCGGAATGCCGGGTAAAGTCCCAGGCAACCCTTCATCAAGAGGAGAACATCCACCATGGCACGCACAGCCTCCCTGTCCGGATTCCCCGAGTGGCTTCCCGAGGAGCGGCTGGTGGAGCTGCACGTGCTGGACACCCTGCGCAAGGTTTTTGAGCTGCACGGCTTCGCGTCCATCGAGACCCGTGCCGTGGAAACCGTGGGCCAACTGCTGCGCAAGGGTGAGATTGATAAGGAGGTCTACGGCCTCAGCCGCCTTCAGGACGACGACGCCGACACCTCCGACGCGGGCAAGGCCGGCAAAGCCGACCCCAACGCCCTCGCGCTGCACTTCGACCTCACGGTGCCTTTTGCGCGGTACGTCGTCGAGAACGCCGGGTACCTCGCGTTCCCGTTCCGGCGCTACCAGATCCAGAAAGTCTGGCGCGGGGAGCGGCCCCAGGAAGGCCGGGCCCGCGAATTCACCCAGGCAGACATCGATGTGGTGGGCGACGGCGAGCTGCCGTTCCGCTATGACGTGGAGATTGCCCTGGTCATTGCCGAAGCCTTGAGCGCACTGCCGATTCCGGACTTCCGCCTCCGGATCAACAACCGCAAGCTTGCCGAAGGCTTCTACCGCGGCATCGGCCTGGATGACACCGCCGGCGTGCTCCGCAGCATCGACAAGCTGGAAAAGATCGGCGCAGCCAAGGTCGCAGAGCTGCTCAAGACCGAACTGGGTGCTACTGATGACCAGGCGCAGGCCGCGCTGAAGCTGGCAGGAATCCGTACCGAGGACACCTCGTTTGTGGCCCAGGTCCGTGCGCTCGGCGTGACGAACGACCTCCTTGAGGAGGGTTTGAATGAACTCGAACAGGTGATCGAGGCCGCCGTGCAGCGCGCGCCGGGCAAGGTTGTTGCCGATCTCAGCATCGCCCGCGGCCTGGATTACTACACCGGCACGGTGGTGGAGACGGTCCTGGTGGGCCACGAACAGCTCGGTTCCATCTGCTCCGGCGGCCGCTACGACGCGTTAGCGAGCAAGGGCAACCGCAAGTTCCCCGGCGTCGGCCTCTCCATCGGTGTGACGCGGCTGGTGTCGCGCATCCTGAGCCAGGACCTGGCCAAGGCCTCCCGTTCGGTGCCCACCGCCGTGCTGGTGGCGCTCACCACTGATGACAGCTGGGGTGCCGCGCAGGACGTTGCCGCCCAGCTCCGCAGCCGGGGCATCGCCACCGAAGTCGCTGCCAAGGCCGAGAAGTTCGGGAAGCAGATCAAATTCGCGGACCGCCGCGGGATCCCGTTCGTCTGGTTCACCGACGACGACGGCAAGCACCAGGTCAAGGACATCCGGTCCGGCGCGCAGGCCGACGCTGATCCCGCAACCTGGACACCGCCGTCGGAAGACCTTAACGTCCAGGTCACAACAGTCCAGGTGCCAGCGGCAGCAGCCCAGCCGGCCTGACCGGCCCGGTGTTGGCGGCGGCTAGCGGCGCAGCCGAAGCACTACGAACCGGCCGGCCGCGCCGGCGGCCAGCACGGCGGCCATCCCCAGCACTGAGACGGGCGGCAGCGTGAAGGCCAGCAGCAGGCAGCTGATGAAGCCAACCACATTGAGCCACCGGGGGCCGTGGGCCGGGTGCTCCTCCAGGGTGTACGCGGCGGCGTTCGTCACCGCGTAGTAGATGAGCACACCGAAGCTGGAGAACCCCACCACAGTCATCACGTCAGTGGTCAGGATCAGGAAAATCACGACGGCGGCCACCGCCAGTTCTGCCACGAACGGCACCGTGTGCTTGCCGCCCACCCGTGCCAGGGGCGCCGGCAGGTCGCGTTCCCGCGCCATGGCAAGGGTGGTGCGCCCCACTCCGGTAATGAGCGCCAGCAACGCACCCAGGCACGCCGCTGCCGCGCCGGCCTGAACCACTGGCGCTCCGGCGGCGAGCTGCGAATTGACCACGGCGTCCAGCAACGGGGCCGAAGTGGCGGCCAGCCTGCCTTCGGCCAAGTGGTTTTGGAGCAGCAGCGCCAACGCCAGGTAGATGGCGAAGGCGCCGGCGAGCGCCGCCAGGATCGCACGCGGAATGGTCCTGGCCGGGTCCTTGACTTCCTCTCCGAGGGTGGCGATGCGGGCGTACCCCGCGAAGGCGAAGAACATCAGGCCGGCGGCCGGCAGCACGCCACTAAAGCCGGCGGTAGCTCCGCCGTCGGACGTTCCGCCTGCCGAAAAGTCCGCAGGATGCGGCCCCACGATGGCGGCAGCGGCAACAAACACCAGGGTGGCCAGGACAACCCACAGCAGGAGCCTGGTCAGGAATGCGGTGCGGGTAATGCCAAACAGGTTCACAGCGGTCAGCGACACCACCGCAGCGATGGCAACCGGCACCGCGTAGCCCGGTGACACGTAGTGGCCGAACGTCAGGGCCATGGCGGCGCAGGAGGCCGTCTTGCCGCTGACGAATCCCCAGCCGGCCAGGAAACCGGGCCATTCTCCCAGGCGCTTCCGGCCGTACACGTACGTTCCGCCGCTGGCCGGATACCGTGCAGCCAGTTCCGCGGAGGCCACCGCGTTGCAGTAGGCCACGGCACCCGCGATCAGGACCGACAGGACCAGGAAATTTCCGGCCAGGCCGGCGGCGGGGGCGAAGACGACAAAAACGCCGGCCCCGAGCATGGAGCCGAGGCCGATGGACGTGGCGTCAAACACGCCCAGCCTCCGTTGAAGCTGCTGGTGTTCGGGCATGGGGGAGTCGGGCCTTTCCAGCGGGTAAACTCAGACGGGATTGTTCCCGGAACGATCCTATGCAGTTTTTTATCTTTTGTTTTCCTGCTGTCGTCTTCAGAAAGGCGTGCTGTGCTGCGCACACATGACCTCGGATCCCTTCGCTCCGAGCACATTGGACAAACCGTAACCCTGGCTGGCTGGGTGGGCCGCCGTCGTGATCACGGTGGTGTTGCATTCGTGGATCTGCGCGATGCGTCCGGCGTGGCCCAGGTTGTGGTCCGTGAGGAAGAGGTCTTCCACGGCCTGCGCAACGAGTACGTCCTGCAGATCACCGGCACCGTCTCCAAGCGCCCGGAGGGCAACGAGAACCCCGCCCTCGCCACCGGCGCCATTGAAGTCATGGCGGACAAGGTGGTTATCCTCAACACCTCCGATCCGCTGCCGTTCCAGATCGACGAGCACGTGGAGGTCGGTGAGGAAGCCCGCCTGAAGCACCGCTACCTCGACCTGCGCCGCCCCGGCCCCGCCCGTAACCTCCGGCTGCGCTCCGAAGCAAACCGGATTGCCCGTGAACTGCTCCACCAGGACGGTTTTGTCGAGATCGAGACCCCCACGCTGACGCGTTCGACGCCGGAAGGCGCCCGCGACTTCGTGGTCCCCGCCCGCCTGGCACCGGGTTCCTGGTACGCGCTGCCGCAGTCCCCGCAGCTTTTCAAGCAGCTCCTGCAGGTGGGCGGTTTCGAGAAGTACTACCAGATCGCGCGCTGCTACCGCGACGAGGACTTCCGCGCCGACCGCCAGCCCGAATTCACCCAGCTGGACATCGAAGCCAGCTTCGTGGACCAGGACGACATCATTGCCCTGGGCGAAAACATCGTCAAGGCGCTGTGGAAGCTGATCGACGTCGAGATCCCGACGCCCATCCAGCGCATCACGTACGCCGACGCCATGGCGCGCTATGGCTCGGACAAGCCCGATCTCCGCTTCGGCGTGGAGCTGACTGAGCTCACCGAATTCTTCAAGGACACCGGCTTCGGGGTCTTCAAGGCCCCGTATGTCGGCGCCGTGGTGATGCCCGGCGGCGCTTCCCAGCCGCGACGCACCCTGGACGGCTGGCAGGAATTCGCCAAGCAGCGCGGCCACAAGGGCCTGGCCTACGTGCTCTTCAAGGAAGACGGCGAACTGGCTGGCCCTGTTGCCAAGAACCTGAACGAAACCGAGCGTGCAGGCCTCGCCGACGCCGTGGGCGCCAAGCCGGGCGACTGCATCTTCTTCGCCGCCGGTGAGAAGTCAGCGGCCCGCGCCCTCCTGGGTGCTGCCCGCGTGGAGATCGGCCACCGCACCGGCCTGATCGACCCCAGCGCCTGGGCCTTCTGCTGGGTGGTTGACGCCCCCATGTTCGAACCGGCCGCCGCAGCGGTGGCCTCCGGCGATGTGGCTGTTGGCGCCGGAAAGTGGACGGCCGTCCACCACGCCTTCACCTCGCCCAAGCCTGAGTTCATGGACACGTTCGACAAGGATCCGGAATCGGCCCTGTCCTACGCCTATGACATCGTCTGCAACGGCAATGAAATCGGCGGCGGCTCCATCCGTATCCACGAGCGTGACGTCCAGGAACGCGTCTTCGAACTGATGGGGCTGGACAAGGCAGACGCCCAGACCAAGTTCGGCTTCCTGCTGGAAGGCTTCAAGTTCGGCGCTCCTCCGCACGGCGGCATCGCGTTCGGCTGGGACCGTGTAGTGGCACTGCTCGCGGGCGTTGAGTCCATCCGCGACGTCATTGCCTTCCCGAAGACGGGCAACGGCTACGACCCCCTGACACAGGCCCCCGCACCCATCACGGCGCAGCAGCGCAAGGAAGCCGGCGTGGACTTCAAGCCCCAGCCGAAAACGGACGAGCCCAAAAAGGCCGAGTAGTCCAAGAATCGCAGTCGAGAGGCTCCCCGGGAAACCGGGGGGCCTTTCGCATTGGAAGAGTGGTACGCCATGACAGCTCAACGTCCTGCACCAGCCCTGGGCCTGCCTGGGCTTGAGGCGCTGATGGATGCCGCCTGGCCGGCGCCGGACCGCGAGGAATCCGACGGCTGGGTGCTTCGCGCAGCCTCCGGCGTGACCCAGCGAGCCAACTCCGTCTGGCCGCGCGAGCCGGAGGGCGATATGCACCGGCAGCACGAGGCCTTGCGTGCAGCCCGGCTCTGGTACCGCGGCCGGCGCCTGCCGCTGATTTTCCAGGTCTTCGATGATCCCCGCTCCACCGGACTGAATGCCATCCTCGATGGGGAAGGCTTCACGCGCCAATCCGAAACGCTGGTGATGTGCCGGAGTAACGGCGCCCAGGCGGCGGACCAACCTGCGCTAACCCATCCTGCGGCGGCCCAACCCGGCGTCGAGATCTCCACGGTCCCCAGCGATGAGTGGCTGGAGCTGTGGTGGAGCGTGGATGGCCGCGGCGGCCTGGCCGAGCGCGACACCGCACGCAGCATCCTTGCAGGCTGCCCGTCGCTCTATGCCCTGGTGCGGTCCGACGGCGGCGTGCCAGCCGCCGTCGGCCGGCTCGCTCTCCCCGCCGCCGGGGAAGCAGGAAGCGGTTGGGGCGGGCTGTACAGCATGGCCACCCGCCCGGACGCCCGGCGGCGCGGCCATGCTCTGCGGATCATGCAGGCGCTCCTGCAGGAAGGCGCCGCCCGCAACCTGGCTGGCTACTGGCTGCTGGTCACCGCAGCGAACTCCGGGGCCCGGCAGCTCTACGCCCAGGCAGGATTCCAGGAGGCCGGCCGCTACCTCTACCGGCAGGAACGGCCCAAGCGGCACCTGACCGGCTGTTAAGAGGCCTGCCCCTGCCATAGGCAACGCGGGGTCACTTTTCGCCCGATAACCGAGGTTTATCGGGCGAAAAGTGCCCCCGCGTTGCATGAGGAGGTTCGCTCCGACTGGGCCATCGCCGGTTACGGTGCGTCCGCCACCTGTATCCTGACGGCGCAGACATCCGCGGCGGCCTTCCGCAGCACCGGGCCATTGGGATCAGGAACATCCAGGAAGTCCAGCCGGGGGACTGCGGCATACACCTTCATGGCAGGGTGGTCCAGGACCAGCCCCGCAAGGGTCCGGTCCCCGCCCGGAGCAACATATTCGAGAGGCTGGCCGCCGAAGGCCGCCGCGGCGTGGGCCGCCACTTTCTCCACCAGCTCATCAGCCTGGTTGGCCCGGCGCCGTGCGAACCGCTGCTGCGACTGGCCGCCGGCCGCGGTGCGGGACTGCACATAGCGGGACCCTGCCTTGGACGCGAGCAGGATGCCTTCCCGGGCAACGCCCACCGCATAGCCGCCGCGCCGCACAAGCACCAGGCCGGCCGTCCGTGGCTGGGCGGCGACGGAGGCCAGACGCTCCAGGGGATCAGCGCCGCGTCCAGGACGTCCGTCAGGTGGCCATGGAGCCTGGAGCAGCGCAGTGGTGCCGTCGTCCGCCAGCAGCCGCACGCCGTCGTCGTCATCGCTGATCCGGAAGCCGCCGTGCGAGGCACCGAAGCGTTCCGCCCAGCCGGCCAGGCGTCCGCCGGACACAAACGCGGTCCTGACGGACCCCGGGCGGCCGGCGCCGGGGGTACTGCGTGCGCTCATGGCGGGATCCCTTAGGTGGCGGACGGAAATGGAGGGCGGAAGTGGGGCAGTGAACTAATGAGTAGCCTATCTATGTGGATGATCTCTTCGCCCAAGGGCATGGCAATGACGACGACGACACTGACGAACCGTCGTCGTCCGGCCGTACCGCCGCGCCCCGCAGTCCCTTGGCCGTGCGGATGCGGCCACGCACCCTGGATGACGTGGTGGGCCAGCAGCACCTGCTGGGGCAGGGATCGCCGTTGCGGCAGCTGGCCGCCGGCACCGACGCCCTGGGTCCCGCAGGGCCCAGCTCGCTGATCCTCTGGGGACCGCCCGGGACCGGAAAAACCACGCTGGCGCACGTGATCGCCAAGGGCAAGGGGCGGAAGTTCGTGGAGCTGTCCGCCATCACAGCAGGCGTCAAGGACGTCCGGCGGGTTATGGACGAAGCCCTGACAGCACGGGACCTGTACAAGACCACCACTGTGCTTTTCCTCGACGAGATCCACCGCTTCAACAAGGCCCAGCAGGATGCCCTGCTGCCCGGCGTCGAGAACCGCTGGGTGGTGCTCGTAGCAGCAACCACCGAAAACCCGTCCTTTTCGGTGGTCTCGCCCCTGCTGTCCCGCTCCCTCCTGCTCACCCTGAAACCGCTGACGGAGGCGGACATCGAAGGGCTGCTGCAGCGCGCCGTGGCGGACGAACGCGGCCTGAACGGGAAAGTGGAGCTCAGCGCCGAGGCCCTGGCGCACCTCGTCCGGCTCGCGGGCGGCGACGCCCGGCGAGCCTTGACGGCACTCGAAGCCGCTGCAGGCGTGGCGTTCGGCGATGCGGACGATGCCGCTGCTGACTCGCTGGTCACCGTGGAGCTCAAGCACACCGAACGGGCCCTGGATGTGGCTGCCGTGCGCTACGACCGCGCGGGGGACCAGCACTACGACGTCGCCAGCGCCTTCATCAAATCGGTCCGCGGCTCCGACGTCGACGCCGCACTGCACTACCTGGCCAGAATGCTGGAGGCAGGGGAGGACCCGAGGTTCATCGCCCGGCGAATCGTGATTTCCGCGGCGGAGGACGTGGGAATGGCGGACCCCACCGCGCTGCAGACGGCGGTCGCCGCCGCCCAGGCAGTCCAGCTGATCGGCATGCCCGAGGGGCGGATCGTCCTGGCCGAGGCCGTGGTGCATCTGGCCACCGCCCCGAAATCCAATGCCGCGTACATGGGAATCAACAAGGCCGTCGCGGATGTCCGTGCCGGCCTGGGCAACGGGATCCCGGCGCACCTGCGTGATGCGCACTACCCCGGCTCCAAGCAGCTGGGCCACGGGCTCGGCTACAAGTACGCCCACGATGCACCCCATTCCGTGGCCAGCCAGCAGTACCCGCCGGATGATCTGGTGGGTCGGGACTACTACGAGCCCACCGCCAACGGCGCGGAACGGGACATCGCCGTGCGCCTCGAACGCCTGCGCAAGATCATCCGCGGCAACTGACCGGCGTCGGCGGTGGAGTGGCCCGGGCAGTGACGCCACGGGAGTGACCGGGGGAGCGGCGGCCGGAGCGGCCGGCGGAGTGTGGGAATGCGGCCGAATCCTGCTAAGATTGTTCGTTGTCTGGCAAGGCGCGGACGCAATCTCCCCATCCTTCAGTATTTCTGCTGTTTCGTTGGGGTAGCCCTGTGCCCAGTAGCAAAAGGCAGCGGTTGGCCGATGCTCTCCATTATGGAGGCCAGTAACACTGACACACCGCAGATATTGGAAGGACACAAGTGGCTAACAACACTCGTGCTCGCCGTACAGCACGCCTCTCGCGTGCACTCGGCATTGCTCTGACCCCCAAGGCCGCCAAGTACATGGAGCGCCGCCCGTACGGCCCCGGTGAGCATGGCCGTGCCCGCAAGAAGCAGGACTCCGACTACGCCGTACGTCTGCGCGAAAAGCAGCGTCTGCGCGCCCAGTACGGCATCCGCGAAGCCCAGATGACCCGCGCCTTCGAAGAAGCCCGCCGCACCAAGGGCCTGACCGGTGAAAACCTGATCGAACTGCTCGAAATGCGTCTCGACGCCCTCGTGCTGCGTGCCGGCTTCGCCCGCACCATCGCCCAGGCCCGCCAGCTCGTTGTGCACCGCCACATCATGGTTGACGGCATCCGCGTTGACCGCCCGTCCTTCCGCGTCAGCGAAGGCCAGCTTGTCCACGTCCACACCCGCAGCGAAACCATGGTTCCGCTCCAGGTTGCAGCAGCCGGCGCACACCGCGACGTCCTGCCCCAGGTTCCGGCCTACCTGGACGTCAAGCTTGACGCCTTGCAGGCCCGCCTGGTCCGTCGCCCGAAGCGCTCCGAGGTTCCCGTAACCTGCGAAGAGCAGCTCGTCGTCGAATTCTACGCACGCTAAATCCCAGCAGCGTATCCAAAGAAGCCCGTGGCAAGCGCCACGGGCTTCTTTGTATGTAAGGTACTTGGGGGACATCTGCGGAACGCATCAAGGCAGCGTGCGCGGAGGTAAAAGATCCACGTCAGTTTCAAGGAGATGAACGTCTATGTCTGGTGGCGATATTGCCGGCCTGATCGCAGCCGGGGTGTTTGCGCTCCTGGTGCTGCTGCTCGCCGTGCCCATCCTGAAGCTCGGCAGTGTGCTGGAGGAAGTTCGGACCTCCATCCGCTCCCTCAGCGATGGCGCCACGCCCCTGATGGACGAAGTCACCGCGACTGTGACCACCACCAACCAGCAGTTGAAGAAAGTGGATGGCATCGCCTCCAACGTTTCGGATGCGTCGGCAAACCTTTCCGCACTGTCGTCACTCGTTGCAGCGACAGTCGGTTCACCGCTGATCAAGGTGGCGGCCTTCAGCTACGGCGTGCGTTCAGCACTGGCCAACCGCAAGAAGCCCGCACCCGGCCGCCGCAGCCGCTAAGCCACCGGAGAATTGAAATGAAACGATTTGTCTGGATGGGAATCGGCGTGGCCATCGGAGTCATTGCGTTCCGCAAGATCAGCGAAGCCCAGTCCAACCTGGGGCCCGAGGGCCTGAACCGCGCGGTGGGCCGGCTGGCTGACGGCGTATACGACTTCGCCGATGCCGTGCGTGCCGGAATGCAGGAGCGCGAGACCGACCTTCGGGCCGCCCTTGGGATCGATTCCCAGGACGTAACCCGCCGCTGAACGCGCGGGCAAAACGCGCGAGAATTAAACCAGCAGTCGCCGCTTGCCGGCACTGCCGTCTGAATCAATAAGTCATGCGTGGCACAACGCGTGAACCGAGAAGGGTATGTAATCAGCTCATGAAGTCGCAGGAGATCACAAAGCGCTGGGTGGACTTTTTTGTCAGCAAAGGACACACCGCGGTTCCCTCCGCCTCGCTGGTCTCCAGCGACCCCTCCCTCCTGTTCACCGTGGCCGGCATGGTCCCGTTCATCCCTTACCTGACTGCCCGCGAGGAAGCCCCCTTCGCCCGGGCCACCAGCGTCCAGAAGTGCATCCGCACCGGTGACATCGAGGAAGTGGGCAAGACCGCCCGCCACGGCACCTTCTTCCAGATGTGCGGCAACTTCTCCTTCGGTGACTACTTCAAGGAAGACGCCATCAAGTACGCCTGGGAGCTGCTCACCAAGAGCGTGGACGATGGCGGATACGGACTTCCGCCGGAACTGCTGTGGGTGACGGTCTACGAAGAGGACGACGAAGCCAAGGAGCTGTGGCTCACGAACACCGGCGTCCCGTCCGAGCGCATCCAGCGCATGGGCAAGGCCGACAACTACTGGCACACCGGCCAGCCGGGCCCCGCAGGCCCCTGCTCGGAGATCTACTACGACCGGGGCCCTGCCTACGGCGTCGAGGGCGGTCCCATCGCCGACGAAAACCGCTACGTTGAAATCTGGAACCTGGTGTTTATGCAGTACCAGATCGACAACGTCCGCTCCAAGGACGACTTCGACGTCGTCGGCGAGCTGCCCAAAAAGAACATCGATACCGGCCTCGGCATGGAGCGGCTCGCGATGATCCTGCAGGGCGTCGAGAACATGTACGAGACCGACCAGGTCCGGCCTGTGATCGACAAGGCCGCCGAGCTGTCGGGCCGGGAGTACACTTCGGCCGAAACACCTGAGGATCCGCACCACACGGACGACGTCCGCATGCGCGTTGTCGGTGACCACATCCGTTCGGCCCTCATGCTGATCGCCGACGGCGTGACCCCGTCCAACGAGGGCCGCGGCTACGTCCTGCGCCGCCTGATCCGCCGCGCGGTGCGTTCCATGCGCCTGCTCGGCGTCGAAAAGGCCTGCCTGCCGGACCTGCTCCCCGCCTCACGCGATGCCATGAAGGGCGTCTACCCCATCGTGGCGACGGACTTTGACCGCATCAGTCGGATCGCCTACGCCGAAGAGCGGGCCTTCCTGCGCACCATCGCTTCAGGTACCGCCCGCCTCGAAGACGCCGTCACGGAGTCCAAGGCCGCCGGCACGCCGCTGTCCGGTGCAGATGCCTTCGCCCTGCACGACACTTACGGCTTCCCGATCGACCTCACTCTGGAGATGGCGGAAGAAGCCGGACTCAAGGTCGACGAGCCGGAATTCCGCCGCCTGATGCTCGAACAGCGCCAGCGTGCCCAGGCGGACGCCAAGGGCAAGAAGGGTGGCCACGCCGATCTCAGCGCCTTCCAGGAGCTGCTGGCCCAGGGCGAGACTGTCTTTACCGGATACACCGACCTGGATGGCGAGTCCCGGGTCCGGGGCATCCTCAGCCGCGGACAGAACGTGGGGCATGCTGCCACCGGCGACGAGATTGAACTCGTCCTGGCGGAGACACCGTTCTACGCTGAGGCGGGCGGCCAGTCGGCTGACACCGGCCTCATCACCGGTGACGGTTTCGTGGTCGAGGTCCTGGACGTCCAACGCCCCATCAAGGGACTGAGCGTCCACAAGGCAATCGTCCGCGAAGGCGAGATCGGCTCCGACTCACTGGTCCGCGCAGCCGTGGACCGCGAGCGGCGCCACGCCGCCGAGCAGGCCCACACCGGCACGCACATCGTCCATGCCGCCCTGCACCAGATCCTCGGCCCCGAAGCCACCCAGCGCGGTTCCTACAACAAGGCCGGCTACCTGCGCTTCGACTTCGCCTGGGGCGAAGGCCTCAGCACCGCCACGCGTTCGGAAATCGAGGAAGTCTCCAACCTCGCCATTCGCAACAACTTCCGCGTGGACACGAAGATCATGGGCCTGGCGGAGGCCAAGGCGCTGGGCGCCATGGCGCTCTTCGGCGAAAACTACGGCAGCGAAGTCCGTGTTGTGGAGATCGACGGCGCATGGTCCCGGGAACTCTGCGGCGGCACGCACGTGCCCAACACGTCCCTGATCGGCAGCCTGTCGCTGCTCGGCGAGCAGTCGGTCGGTTCAGGAAACCGCCGTGTGGAGGCGTTCGTGGGCATGGATGCCTTCCGCCATCTGGCCGCCGAGCGCGCCCTGGTGACTGAACTGACCGAGATGCTCAAAGTGCCTTCCGGTCAGCTCGCCGACAGAATCGCCAGCACGCTGAACAAGCTCAAGGCCACGGAGAAGGAACTCGACCGCCTGCGCAAGGAACAGATCGCCGCGGCCGCCGGAAACCTCGTGGGCACAGCCCGGGACGCAGCCGGCGTCCAGGTCATCGCACACGACGCCGGCCAGATCGGCGGCGCTGACGACATCCGTAACCTTGCCCTCGACCTGCGTAACCGCCTCGGTTCGGCAGCATCCACCGTGGCAGTGGCCGGTGTCAGCAATGACCGGCCCATGATCCTGGTGGCCACCAACGAGGCAGCCCGGGAAGCCGGCGTGAAGGCCGGGGCCCTGGTCCGGCTCGCGGCCGGAATCCTCGGCGGCGGCGGCGGCGGCAAGGACGACGTCGCCCAAGGTGGCGGCACGGACGCCGCCAAGGTCGCACCGGCGCTGGCCGCCGTTGTGGACGCCATCTCCCGGCGCTAGGGAACCCGTGACAGAATCCGCTGGCGCCGTCTACCCCCAGGGCATCAAACTGGGGGTAGACGTCGGCACCGTCCGCGTGGGCGTGGCCCTCTGCGACCGGGACGAAATCCTGGCAACTCCGCACAAGACCCTGGACCGCAACGCCAAGAAGAATTCCGACGTGCGTGTCATCGCGTCCCTCGCTGGGGAACTGGGCGCCGTCCAGGTCTTCGTGGGGCTGCCACGCACCATGAAGGGCGAGGAACACGCCTCTGCCAGGATGGCCACCGACTACGCCGGACTCCTGGTCGCGGAGTTCGTTGCCCGGGGAATGGATGTTCCGGTCAACCTCGTCGACGAGCGCCTGAGCAGTGTTACGGCGCACCGTAACCTGCACGAAGCTGGCATGAGCAGCCGGAACCACCGTAAAGTGGTGGATCAGGTCGCGGCGGCAGGCATCCTCCAGCACGCCATCGATATGCAAAAAGCCAGGGGAACGGACGTTGGCAGCCGCGTGACTGCGCCGCCCCGTACTCGGCCATCCGGAGCAGGTTCGGCAGTCCAGCCCGAGCATGCGGCCCCGGAAGGCACGACCCGATCTCAGAACACGGAAGGCTACAGTGAGCCCGTCCAGTAACGACGACGCCCCAGGCGCCACGAGCAACGATGGCGCCAGGCCGCTGACCCGAAAAGAGCTCCGCGCCCTGGAGAAGCACACGGGAGGCAGCGATGTGGTTCCCGAGCAGGCCTACGAAACGGGGCAGGATGCGCCCGCACCTGCGCCTGCCCCCGCCCCTGCGCCTGCCCCCGCTCCGGTCCAGGCGGCCGAACCGGTTCAGGCGCCTGAACCGGATCCGGAGCCGCAGCCGGCCGTCCCCACAGCCCCGGAAACGCCGCCTTCCATCCAGGACGCCGGTCCGGCCGCAGACCACCAGCCGGACGAAGCCCAGGTTCAGGAATACCACCCCGAAGACCAGCACTTTTATCAAGCGCACGACGCCGGGCACCCCCACCCTGACGAAGCGCACGACGCCGGGCTCCACTATCCGGACGAAGAACACCACGATGCAGGCCACCATGATGATGACAATGCCGATGACCACTACGCTGATGATCACCACCCCGACACCGGCCTGTTCGCCGGCGCAGCCACGCTTCCCGTAGTGGCAAAGCCCTCCAAGAAGGTGCGGCGCCGGCGCCGCCTCCTGGCGCTGTTCCTGACTCTTGTGGTCTTCGTGGCAGCGATCGCCGTGGGCGCGCAGTTCCTGAAGCCCTTGCTGGGAAACGATAAGGCGGCCGACTACCCCGGCCCCGGAACGGGCGAAGTCATAGTTTCGGTCCAGCCAGGTGAAGGTACGCGCTCCGTGGCCACCAAACTGGAAAGCGGGAAAGTAGTGGCCAACGCTGACACTTTCCTGCAGGCATTTGCGACTTCCGGCGGAACATTGTCGCCGGGGGACTACACGTTCAAGATGGAAATGAAGAACTCCGACGCCGTCAGCGTCCTGCTCGGCACCGACAAGAGCAAGGTCATCTACTTCGCCTTGAGCGCCGGTCTCAGAGTCGGCGAGTCGCTTCAGGCCATCTCCGAAGGCTCCGGTGTGTCGCTGCAGCAACTGAAGGAGCTCAGCAACGCTCCCACGCAGTTTGGGCTCCCGGCCAACGCCAAAAACCTTGAGGGTTTCCTCGCCCCGGGGGAATATCGCTTCCCGCTTGGCACACCGGCCAAGGACATCCTCCAGTCGCTGGTGAAAGTAACCACGGACGAACTGGTGGCACAGGGCATCTCCGATCCGGCGAAGCAGTATGAAGCTGTGATCGTGGCAAGCATTGTCCAGGCCGAAGGCGGACAGGCTGAGTACGGCGACGTTGCCGGGGCCATCTACAACCGCCTCAAGCCGAATGACCAGACCTCCGGATATTTGCAGGTGGATTCTGCTGTGACGTACGGGCTGGGCACCAAGAGCTTCAACTTCACCGATGAAGAGCGCCAGGACAAATCCAACCTGTACAACACCTACGCCAACCCGGGCCTGCCGCCGGGCCCCATCGGCTCCCCGGGCAAGACCGCCATCGATGCGGCGGCGAAGCCTAAAACCAACGATTACCTGTACTGGGTAACCATCAATCTGGACACGAAGGAGACTAAGTTCTCCAAGACGCTCGACGAACACAACGTCTACGTCAACCAGTACAACACCTGGTGCCAGGCCAACGTGGGCCGCTGCACATGAGTCTCCGGGCCGCCGTCCTGGGCCATCCGATCAGCCACTCCAAGTCCCCGGCCCTGCACCTGGCGGCCTACGGCAAACTCGGGATGGACATCGCCTACACGGCCCTGGACCTGACCGAGCAGGCTCTGCCCGCCTTTATGGAACAGGTCAGGACGCAGCAGGGCTGGTGTGGACTCTCAGTCACCATGCCCCTGAAATCAGGCATGTTTGCCGAGGTGGACGAAGTCCGAGGCGTGGCACGGACGCTGGGTGTGGTCAACACGGTCGCCTTCGAGGAAGACCTGGGCTCCGTCAGGCGCATCGGCTACAACACCGACGTCGCCGGCATCGTCAACGCTGTCCTTAACGCCGGAGTGGCGGCCAGCCCCGCCGCGGTGGTGCTGGGCGGCGGCGGTACAGCCGCGGCCGCTGTGGCCGCGCTGAAGGATCTGGGCACGCAGCACGCCCAGGTGTTTGTCCGGGATATCTCCCGGGCCGACGAAGCACGCGCCGCCGCGGCCGGAGTAGGCCTTTCCATAGCCGTCCGGCCGCTGACCGAAGCCGCCGTTCCGACCGCAAGTGCCGACGTCGTAATTTCCACGCTCCCGCCGCGCGCAGCGGACGGGCTGGCGGCGGAGATCGCCGCGTTGGGAACCGGAACACCCGGTGTCCTCCTGGACGTGGCCTATGATCCGTGGCCCAGCCAGATTGCGTCGGCGTGGCAGTCCGGCGGCGGTGCGGTGGTGCCCGGGCTCGAAATGTTGTTGTACCAGGCGGTGGAACAGGTACGCCTGTTCACTGGCCGCGGTGAGGACGTTAATGCGTCTGTCATAGATGTGATGTGCGACTCAGTCGGCCTTCCCCGACGGGCGTTCTGACCGCCATACGTGGCAGGATGGAAATTATGTTGCGTTGGTTGACTGCCGGTGAATCCCATGGTCCGGCCCTAATGGGAATTATTGAAGGCGTCCCCGCCGGTGTTGAACTCACCAGCGGGCAGATCGCCGATTCATTGGCACGCCGCCGCCTTGGCTACGGCCGGGGCGCCCGGATGAAGTTCGAGCAGGACGTCGTGACCATTCTCGGCGGCGTCCGCCACGGCCTGACCCAGGGCGGTCCGGTGGCCGTCCAGGTCGCCAACACCGAATGGCCCAAGTGGGAGCAGATCATGGCTGCCGATCCGGTGGATCCGGAAATCCTGGCCGACCAGGCCCGCAACGCACCCCTGACCCGGCCCCGTCCGGGCCACGCAGACTTCACCGGGATGCAGAAATACGGGTTCACCGAGGCCCGCCCTGTCCTGGAACGCGCCAGCGCCCGGGAGACCGCCACGCGGGTTGCCATAGGCACCGTGGCGTCCCAGTTCCTCAAGGCGCTCGGTATCGAACTGGTCAGCCACACCGTCTCCATCGCCAGTGTGACCGTGCCCGAGGGCCGTCCGTTGCCCGTTCCGGCCAACGTGATTGCGCTCGACGCCGATCCTTTGCGCTGTTTTGACCGCGAGACCTCCGACGCCATGGTGGCCGAGGTTGACGCCGCCCACAAGGAAGGCGAAACCCTGGGCGGTGTGGTGGAGGTTCTCGCGTACGGACTGCCGCCGGGACTGGGCAGCTATGTCCACTGGGACCGCAGGCTTGATTCGCGCCTCGCCGCCGCCCTGATGGGCATCCAGGCCATCAAGGGCGTGGAGGTCGGCGACGGTTTCCTGACGGCTGCGCGCCGCGGCTCCGCTGCCCACGACGAAATCGTCAAGGACGCGGACGGCAAGATCATCCGGACCAGCAACCGGGCCGGCGGCATTGAAGGCGGCATGAGCATCGGCGACGTCCTGCGCGTGCGGGCGGCCATGAAGCCCATCGCCACGGTGCCCCGCGCCCTTCGCACGGTTGACGTGAGCACGGGGGAGCCTGCCAAGGCGCACCACCAGCGCTCCGACGTCTGTGCCGTGCCGGCTGCCGGCGTGGTGGCCGAGGCGATGGTCGCGCTGGTTCTGGCGGAAGCCGTCACCGAAAAGTTCGGCGGTGACTCCGTGGCGGAGACCGCCCGCAATATCAAGGGTTACCTGGACAACATTCCGGCATCCCTGGACTCGATCGGCCACTAGTGACCGGGAGCCGTAAGGCCGGTGTGCCTGGCAACCGGCCCATTGTCCTCATCGGACCCATGGCGGTGGGAAAGTCCGCGATCGGCCACGAGCTGGCCAAGCTGCTGGACGTGCCCTTCGTCGATACGGACAGCCTGATCGTGGACGCCCATGGCAGCATCGCCTCCATTTTTGCCGGCCGCGGCGAGCACGCGTTCCGGGAGATCGAGGCCCGGACCGTTGCCAGCGCGGTGGAGCATGCAGAAGGCGCGGCCAGCGTGATTTCCTTGGGTGGCGGCGCCGTGCTGGATTCCGGCACGCAGCAGCTCCTGGGCCGCTGCACTGTGGTGTACCTCGAATGTGATGAGGAAACCGTGGCCAGCCGCATCGCCCGGAACTCGGGCCGGCCGCTGCTCGCCGGCGATGCCATGGCCCGATGGTCCGCTCTGTTTATGACCAGGAAACCCGTTTACGAACGGCTGGCCAACCTTGTGGTGGATGTCCGCCAGGGCTCGGTCAGCGAGCTGGGACACCGGCTCGAAGTTGCGCTGCGTGACTACGCGGCCGCCAAACAGGAAGTTGAAAATTGAGCGTCGATTCAACAGTCATCAAGGTCACCGGCGAATCCGCTGGGCAGAATTACGACGTCGTAGTTGGCCGCGGTCTGCTGGGGAACCTTCCGGCATTGCTGGGGGAGCGGGTCCGGCGTGTGCTGGTCATCCATCCCCGTGCGCTGCGGCTCACTGGTGACACTGTCCGCGACGAGCTCGCTGCAGCGGGTTTCACGTCGCTGACCGCGGAAATCCCGGACGCCGAAGAAGGCAAACACATCCAGGTCGCCGCTTTCTGTTGGCAGGTCCTGGGCCAGAACGACTTCACGCGCTCCGACGCCATCGTGGCAGTGGGCGGCGGAGCCGTCACAGACCTGGCCGGATTTGTCGCGGCCACCTGGCTCCGCGGCGTCAAGGTCATCCACATGCCCACCAGCCTGCTGGGCATGGTGGATGCTTCCGTGGGTGGAAAGACCGGCATCAACACGGCTGAGGGCAAGAACCTGGTGGGCTCCTTCCACCCGCCGGCCGGCGTGCTGGTGGACCTGGACACCCTGAACACCTTGCCCCGGAACGAAATCATTTCCGGCATGGCCGAAGTCATTAAATGCGGCTTCATCGCAGATCCGGCCATCCTTGACCTGATCGAAAAGGACCCGGCGGCGGCCACCGACTCCGGATCGGACGCCCTGCGCGAACTCATTGAACGCGCCATCGCGGTCAAAGCAAGGGTGGTCTCGGAAGACCTCAAGGAATCCGGGCTGCGCGAAATCCTGAACTACGGCCACACCTTGGCGCACGCCATTGAACTGGTGGAACGGTACTCCTGGCGCCACGGCGCGGCGGTATCGGTGGGCATGATGTTCGCCGCTGAACTTGCCCGCAGCGTTGGCCGGCTCAGTGACGCCGACGCCGACCGACACCGCAGCATCCTGGAAACCCTGGGCCTCCCGGTCACGTACAGGCGGGACCGCTGGCAGGGGCTGCTGGACGGCATGCGGCGCGACAAGAAGTCACGCGGGGACCTCCTGCGCTTTGTGGTCCTGGACGGCATCGCGAAGCCGGGCATCCTGGATGTCCCGGACACGTCGCTGCTCTTCGCCGCCTACCAGGAAATCGCCTCCTGATGCAGGGCGACGTGGCAGGCACCAGCGACTGGCCCGAGGCTGGCTTCCCCGGAATCCGGATCAACCCGGTCTCCCTGCTGCCGGAGATCGTCAACGAGGACGCTTGCCGCGCGGCCCTGGCGGCGTCCACGGACCCGTCAGACCAGATCTTCGTCCTGATCGTGGAAGGGCACGCTGCGGAGGCGGCCGAACTCCTCGCGGAGGCCCGCTTCAAGGACCCTGAGTCCTTCCGGCTTCGCACGTTCGAGGCCGAGGTGCTGCGTGTCTCACACCGCACCGACCGCGCCCTTGATTTGTTCAGGCAGTTGCTCGCGGAGTTCCAGGGGACCGACCGTGAAGCCCTGGTCCTGCAATACCTGGGCAAGGCCCAGTACGCCGCCGGACATACGTCCGCCGCGGTGGAAGCCTTTGCCCGTGCCTTGGACCTGCGGGTTGCGCAATCGGCTGATGCCGCACAGATCTACTCGTCCACCGTGGCGCTTCAGCGGGCCCGCGACGTCCTGGATCTTGCCTGCTGACAGGCCTGTTACGTTCCGGGGTTGGCGGCCGGAAGGCCCGGACGCAGTCCGCCCGGGTTTTACCGGTAGAATGGTTCTTGGATTTTTGATAAACACGCGCTGGCGGGCCGTTCGGCTTGCCTGGCCGGCATAGAACGTCTGACAACTGACCAGACAGATAGAAACCAGAGGATACCAGTGGCAACCACTAACGACATCAAGAACGGAACGGTCCTGAAGCTTGAGGGCCAGCTCTGGAACATCATTGAATTCCAGCACGTCAAGCCCGGCAAAGGTGGCGCGTTTGTGCGGACCAAGATGCGGAACGTGATGTCCGGCAAAGTTGTAGACAAGACGTTCAACGCCGGCCTTAAGATCGAGACGGCCACGGTTGACCGCCGGGACTACCAGTACCTGTACCAGGACGGCGCCGACTTCGTGTTTATGGACACCTCGGACTTCGACCAGCTCACTGTCTCCGGCGCCACTGTTGGTGACGCCACCAACTTCATGCTGGAGAACCAGATGGTGAACATCGCCATCCACGAAGGCAACCCGCTGTACATCGAACTTCCGCCCAGCGTTGTCCTTGAGATCACCTACACCGAGCCGGGCCTGCAGGGCGACCGCTCCTCGGCCGGCACCAAGCCCGCAACGCTGGAAACCGGCTACGAGATCCAGGTTCCGTTG
The DNA here is from genome assembly GCF_006517235.1 of Pseudarthrobacter sp. NIBRBAC000502772. NCBI lineage: Bacteria > Bacillati > Actinomycetota > Actinomycetes > Micrococcales > Micrococcaceae > Pseudarthrobacter > Pseudarthrobacter sp. NIBRBAC000502772. The sequence goes on along the minus strand of NZ_CP041188.1, from coordinate 3,145,276 downwards.
TTCGTCGAGAACAACACCAAGGTCAAGGTCGACACCCGCGACGGCAGCTACCTTGGCCGGGTCAGCGAGTAGTGAGCGCACGCGGTAAGGCCCGTAACAGGGCACTGGATGTCCTCTTCGAGGCCGAGCAGCGCTCGGTTTCCGCCTTCGATGTACTCAGGTCCCGGCGCGAACTGACCGACCAGATCGTGAACCCGTACACCTTGGAAATCGTGGAAGGCGTCGTCTCACAGCAGACCGCCATCGACGAATTTCTCGAGACCTATTCCCAGGGCTGGACCCTGGAACGTATGCCTTCGGTGGACCGCATCATCCTGCGGATCGGCACCTGGGAACTGCTGTACAACGACGACGTTCCCGACGGTGTCGCGGTCAGTGAGGCAGTGGCACTGTCCAAGACGCTCTCAACGGATGAATCGCCGTCGTTCATTAACGGCCTCCTCGGCCGTCTGCAGCAGCTGAAGCCCTCCCTCTTGGCCTGAGCTGCTGTGCCGCGGGCCAAGAGCCCGCGAACGGCGCCATAAAGAGCCCCGCCAGGTCCACCTGGCCGGGGCTCTTTGCGTCCCCGGAAACGATCGCTGACCGGCGCTTCCTATAGGATCTGACTATGCAAAACGCGTCCACAGGCCCCCGCGCCGGCAGCAGCACAGATGACCAGACCGGCCCCCGCAGGGCCGGCCGCGCGGTCAGCCGCGAGGTGCTGGCGGACCATGTTTACGCGGAGCTCCTGGCCTCCCTTATGGATGGCCGGCTGGCGCCCGGCGCCGTGGTCAGCATTGACGGGACGGCCCGCGAACTGGACGTTTCTCCCACTCCGGTCCGCGAGGCCCTTGCTCGGCTTGAGCACACCGGAATGGTCCGGCGGGTGGCGCTGAAAGGCTACCGCGTGGCTCCCGTTTTTACGCAGGAGGATTTTGCGGAGCTGATGGAGGCGCGGTTGGCAATCGAGCCCGTCAACGCCCGGCTGGCCTGTGAACGCATCAACCAGCATGGCCTGGCCGAGCTCGGGAAGGCCGTTGAGGACCTGAAATCCGCACCCCGGGGACCTTCGTTTGCCGAGTTCAAGGACTACCTCGAAGCGGACGAGAGGTTCCACCAGCTGATTGCGCGGCAAACCGGAAACCAGTTTATGGAGGCCGCCTACTCAGCCCTCGGAGGACAGGTCCAACGGTTCCGGCTCTTCGGCGGCGTGGGCATTACGGATGCCGAGCACGCCATCGCGGAACACGAGGCAGTTCTGGCCGCCGTTACCACCGGCGATCCCGACAAAGCAGCCGCAGCGATGGCGGACCACATCCGCAAGGTCCGTTCCCGGGCCATTGCCGACGCCCCGGAAAGCTGAACCGGGACGGGCAGCGCCTCTCAGGGATGTGATCTTGACAACTCTTTTTTGATAGTAGATCCTATAGGAAAGAGGATTACGAAGGAGTAAAGCACCGTGGCTTACACAGCTGAGAACTGGCCCATCACCGCAGCGCTGCTGCAGTTTCCGGGAACTGATGCACAGGGCACGCATATCAACGACGCCGACGCGTCCAGTTGGGCGGAAGTCCTGACCGAGGTCAAGGAAGCCGGCTTCGCCAACGCTGACCTGACCGACAGCTGGGTCCGTCCCGGCGATCTGAGCAAAGAGCGGCTCGCCGAGTTCAAACAGACTGCAGAGACTGTGGGCATCGGGATCCCGGTCATTTCCGCCATCCGCCGCAGCGTGATCCATCAGACGGACTGGGCCGACAACCTCGCCTACAGCCACCGGACCATCGACGCAGCCGCCGAGCTCGGCTGCGAAGTAGTCTCCTTCGGACTGCACCAGGCCATTACCCCGGAGCAGCAGAAGCAGCTATGGTTCTGGACCGTTGAGGGCTACAAGGACCCGGTGGGGGACAGGGAAGTGTGGGGCAAGGCAGTCTCCCGCATCCGTGAGCTGGGCCAGCACGCAGCAGACGCCGGCGTCCTGCTCTCCCTGGAGATGTACGAGGACACCTACCTCGGCACGGCGGACTCCTCGGTACAGCTCGTCCAGGACATCGGCCTGGCCAATGTTGGGCTCAACCCGGACCTCGGCAACCTGATCCGGCTGCACCGGCCCATCGAGGACTGGCGCGAAATGGTAGCCAAGACCATGCCGTATTCGAACTACTGGCACATGAAGAACTACATCCGGGACGAGGACGTGGCGCGGGACAGCTACATCACCATGCCCGCCCCGATGGAGAGCGGCCTCATCAACTACCGCGAAGCCTTCAAGGTTGCACTCGCCTCCGGCTACCAGGGCATCATCTGCGCCGAGCACTACGGCGGGGACGGCCTGAGCGTGACGGCACGCAACCAGGAGTACCTCCGCCGCCATGTCCTGCCGAAACGGGACGGCTACGCCCTGGGCCAGAGCCAGGTGTCCCAGGGGCGGCAGCAGCCCGCCGCGGAACTGGCAGGAGTCTAGGTAAAGCCATGACGCAGATCTTTGACAATCCTGCTGATTTCGCGGATGAGGCGCTGGACGGCTTCGTCGCTGCCAACCGCGCATACGTTGCCCGCGTGGACGGCGGTGTGGTCCGCTCGACTGACATGCCCGCCGGCCAGGTCGCACTCGTCGTCGGCGGCGGCTCCGGCCACTACCCGGCCTTCGCCGGTCTGGTTGGGCCGGGGCTGGCAGCAGCCTCCGCCTGCGGCAACATGTTCGCTTCACCGGCCGCCGGGCAGATTTACCGCGTGGCCAAAGAGGCAAATGCCGGCGGGGGAGTGCTGCTGAGCTACGGCAACTACGCGGGCGACGTCCTGCACTTCGGCCAGGCGCAGCTGCGCCTGAACGCCGAAGGCATCGAGACCCGCACGGTCACCGTCACGGACGACATCGCCAGTGCACCACTGGACCAGATCGGAAAGCGCCGCGGCATCGCCGGCGACCTCACGGTGTTCAAGATTGCCGGCGCCGCCGCCGAAGCGGGCCTGAGCCTGGACGACGTGGAACGGCTTGCCATCAAGGCTAATGACCGTACGCGTTCCCTGGGCGTGGCCTTCGACGGTTGCACCCTGCCCGGCGCCGGCGAACCGCTCTTCCACGTGCCCACAGGCCAGATGTCCCTGGGCCTGGGCATCCACGGGGAACCGGGCATCTCGGAACATCCCATGCCCACGGCGTCCGAACTCGCTGAACTGCTGGTCTCGCGCCTCCTCGCGGACACCCCGGATCACCGCGGAAGCCGCGTGGTGGCCATCGTCAACGGCCTCGGTACCGTCAAGTACGACGAACTTTTCCTCCTGTTCGGCAAGATCGAGAGACTCCTCGTCAACGCCGGACTGACCGTGGTGGAACCGGAATGCGGCGAGTTGGTCACGAGCCTGGACATGTCAGGGCTATCCCTCACGCTGCTCTGGCTGGATGAGGAACTCGAACGCTACTGGGCCGCGCCAGCAGACTCACCGGCCTACCGCAAGGGCAACCTGGCTCCGCGTGCCCGCCGCCAGCTGGCCGGACCGGAAGACGCCGTGGCCGGCGAAGTGGAAGAAACGACGGCGGCAGCAGCGGACCTGGGCCGGCTGGCAGCCGCCGTGCTCGCCCAGGTGCGGGACGTCGTCGTCGAACACGAAGAGGAACTGGGCAACCTGGACGCCATAGCCGGCGACGGCGACCACGGCATCGGCATGCGCCGCGGCGTGGAGGCAGCAGCCGGCGCCGCGGCACAGGCCGCAGCGTCCGGCGCGTCGGTGGGGCGGGTGCTTGAAGCCGCCGGCGAAGCCTGGAGCGAACGCGCCGGCGGAACCTCCGGCGCACTGTGGGGATCTGCGGTCATCGCGTCCGGATTTGCCCTGGGCAACCGGGAAACCTACACCGATGAGGACGCGATCGCCGCCGTGACCGCATTCGTGGGCGCCATTACCGAGCTCGGCAAGGCCGAGCCGGGCGACAAGACCATGGTGGACGCGCTCCTGCCTTTCCGGGCGGCGTTCCTCCGGGAGTTCGACGGCGGCACCACCCTGGCCCAGGCCCTCACCGTTGCCGCCTCCGCTGCCATGGCGGCGGCTGCCAAAACGGCGGAACTGCGCCCGCTCAAGGGCCGCGCCCGTCCGCTGGCCGAAAAGAGCCTCGGGCACCCCGACCCCGGCGCGGTCTCCTTTGGACTGATCGCCGAACGGATTGCCGCATACATCCACTCTGGCCTGGCGGAGCCAAACTTCACGGAGCCAGGGCTGGTCCATTCTGAACTGGCTTACGCGGCCGGAAAAGGAGCAACAACATGAACACCCACGCAGGTTGGCGCATCGTCATCGGCAACGATGAGGCCGGCGTTGAGTACAAGGAAGCACTGAAGGCGCTGCTCACGGCAGACAGCCGCGTTGCCGCCGTGCTGGACATCGGGGTTGGGGCCAACGATGCCACAGCCTACCCGCACGTCGCGGTCAAGGCCGCCCGCAAGGTGGCGGACGGGGAAGCAGACCGCGCACTCCTCATCTGCGGAACGGGACTGGGTGTAGCCATCGCGGCCAACAAGGTACCCGGAATCCGTGCAGTGACCGCCCACGACGGCTATTCCGTGGAGCGCTCCGTCCTCAGCAACAACGCCCAGGTCCTCACGCTGGGCCAGCGGGTCATCGGCCTGGAACTCGCCAAGAAGCTCGTGGGCGAGTGGCTCGAGTACCGCTTTGATGAAAGTTCAGCGTCCGCCGGCAAGGTCGACGCCATCTGCTCCTATGAGCCCGAATACACGAAGGCAGTCTGATCATGACCACAACACCCAACAGCGCACGCAAGATCGCCGTCGTCGGATCGGGATACATGGGCGGCGGTATTGCCCAGGTCCTGGCACTGGGCGGAGCCCGGGTTGCCCTGGCCGATGTCTCCGCCGAGGTGGCGCAGAACAACTATGAGCGGCTGCTGGCCGAATCGGACCAGTTCGTCGCCGACGGCCTGTTCCCCGAGGGGTCAACGGCCATCCTCAAGCAGAATCTGTGGGCGGCCAAGGACATCGAGGAAGCCGTGGCGGATGCCGACTTCATCGAGGAAGCCGTGCCCGAAGTCATCGCCATCAAGCACCAGACCCTGGCGCGGATCAGCGCCGCCGCCCGGCCGGACGCCATCATCGGTTCCAACACGTCAACCATCTCCATCGCGGAGCTGTCCGAGCCGGTCGCCAACCCGGAGCGGTTCCTGGGCGTGCACTTCTCGAACCCGTCCCCGTTCATCCCTGGCGTGGAAATCATCCCGCATGCCGGCACGTCGGCCGCCACCATCGGTGCCGTCCGGGACCTCGCCCATGCCGCCAACAAGCAGACCGCGGTGGTCAAGGACGTCACCGGATTCGTCCTGAACCGCCTGCAGTACGCACTCTTCCACGAGGCCGCGCAGCTCGTGGAGCAGGGAATCGCCACCGCCGAGGACGTGGACACCCTGGTCCGCACCACCTTCGGCTTCCGCCTGCCGTTCTTCGGTCCGTTCGCGATCGCAGACATGGCCGGCCTGGACGTCTACAACTTCTGCTACAAGTCACTGCAGACCGAATTCCCGGAACGCTTCGCCACGCCCAGGATCCTGAGTGACCTGGTGGAAGCAGGCAAGCTCGGCACCAAGACCGGCGCCGGCTTCCTCAACGTCCCCGCCGAACGCACCCCGGAACTCATCGCCTACCGCAACAGGGCATACGTGGCCATGCAGAAGCTCATCGACGAGCTCGGCCCGGCCCCCATCAACTAAGGAGCATTTCCATGGCCACTTTCCCCGCCGAACGCACCGCCATCATCACCGGCGCCGTCTCCGAACGCGGTATCGGCCGCGCCACGGCCGGCTACCTTGCCGCCCAGGGCTGGAACATCGGCATCATCGACCTGGATGACGCCCAGTCCCAGTCCACCGCCAAGGAAATCGCCGCCCAGTACGGCGTGAAGGCCCACGGCGTCGGCGCCAACATCGGCGACGAAGCCTCCGTCCGCGCGGCCATCGACTCGATCGAAGCAGAGCTGCCGCAGGTCGTCGCACTGGCCAACGTGGCCGGTGTCAGCTCACCAGTTCCGTACCTCGAACTGGACGCCGCTGAATGGGACCGCGTTATGAGCATCAACCTCAACGGTGTCCATTACGCCACCCGCCGCGTCGCCGAATCCATGGCGAAGAACCGGATCGGACGCATCGTGAACATCTCTTCCGTGTCCGCCCAACGCGGTGGCGGCACTTTCTCCAAAACGCCGTACTCCGCGGCGAAGGCAGGGGTCATCGGCCTGACCCGCGCCACCGCCCGCGAGCTGGGGGAGTACGACATCACGGTGAACGCCATTTCCCCCGGCCCCGTCGACACGGACATCATGGGCGGCACCCTCAGCCAGGAACGCAAAGACAAACTCACCAAGGACCTCGTGGTTAACCGAGTCGGTTCCACCCGCGACATCGCAGCAGCCATCGCCTTCCTCATCAGCGAGGACGCCGGATACATCTCCGGCCAGACGCTGAACGTGGATGGCGGACTCTACATGCACTAGGAAGGACCACCATGGGCTCCTGGACCAAGGAACGCAGAATCTACCTGGCCGTGGGCGTGTTCGCCTGCCTGGTTGGCGCAATACTCATCGCCTTCTCGCTCTAACCGCTCCACCTTCCACTGATTTGCTCACCTGCTTACTCAACGAGGAGTTTGAATGACTGTCACCACTGGAACAAACGCCACCAAGGAGTTACTGGATTCACCGGTCCTAAGATCGGCGATCTCCAAAGCCTCCTTCCGGCTGATGCCGATGCTCGTCATCCTGTACGTCGTGGCCTTCCTGGACCGCACCAACGTGGGCTTCGCCGAGGCAGCACTTGAGGTGGACAGGGGCATCACCGCCGGCGCATATGCCCTGGGCGCCGGTATCTTCTTCATCGGCTACGCCTTGTTCGAGATCCCTTCCAACCTGCTGCTGACCAAGTTCGGCGCCAAGGTGTGGCTGGCCCGCATCGCCATCACGTGGGGCATCGTCTCGGCCTGCTTCGCCTTCGTCCAGGGCGAGACGTCCTTCATCATCCTGCGCTTCCTGCTCGGCGTGACCGAGGCCGGCCTGTTCCCGGGCGTCATCATGTTCCTGGCCGCCTGGTTCCCCAACAAAGTCCGCGTCAAGATGTTCGCCATCTTCTACCTGGCCCAGCCGTTCTCCCAGATGATGGGCGCCCCGCTGTCGGGGTGGCTCATCAACATCGGTGACCAGGTTCCCGGCGTTGCCGGCTGGCAGGTCATGTTCTTCGTTGAAGGCATGCTGGCTGTACTCGCCGGTATTGCCGCCTACTTCTTCCTCATCAACACCCCGCAGGACGCGAAATTCCTGGACAAGGACGAGAAAAAGGCGCTTCTGGACGTTATGGCCCTCGAGGACGGGGTCAAGGAAAAGGACGGCCCCCGCGGTGTCCTCGCCGCCATGAAGAACCGCAAGGTCTGGTACTTCACCGCCATCTATTTCTGTCTCCAGATTGCCGTCTACGGCGTGACGTTCTACCTGCCGCAGCAGGTGGCACAGCTCACCGGGCAGAAGGTGGGCATCGAAGTGGGCCTGCTGGCGGCCATCCCATGGTTCTTCGGCATCTTCGCGTGCTACTTCATCGGCAAGGCCGCCAACACCATCGTCCGCCGCCGCGTCTGGGGCACGGGCCTGTTCATCTCCACGGGCCTGTGCATCTTTGGCTCCGCCTGGGCGGGCTCCAGCCACCTGCCGGCGCTGGGCATCATCTTCATCACCCTCGCGGTGTGCAGCTTCCTCTCGATCGGTCCCATCGCGTGGTCCTACCCGACGGCGTTCCTCACCGGAACGGCGGCCGCTGCGGGCATCGGCCTGATCAACTCGCTGGGTAACCTGGGCGGCTTCGTGGCCCCCATCCTGCGGACCACGGTCAACCAGGTCACCGCATCGGACACCGGCACCATGGGCGTGTACGCCCTGGGTGTCCTTCCGTTCGTGGCGGCGATCATGATGTACGCCACCAAGAGGTTCCGCAACAAGGCCGACGATCTGCTCGACAACAAGTGACCGGACACCATGGCTGAATGCAGCAGCGCTGACCACAGCGGCACCCCGGAGATCCTCTACATCGGCGTCAGCACCAAGATGTACATGGGATACCGGGACTGCCTGGACTGGCTCGCCCGCATACAGCATGAAGTGGACTCCCGTCCGGCCCTTGCGGCCGGGCGGGTGGTCCCGTTTGTGATCCCTTCCTTCCCGGTCCTTCCGGCCGCCGGCAGCGTCATCTCAGGATCACCGCTTCTGCTGGGGGCCCAGAACTGCGGCTGGGCGGACGGCCCGTGGACAGGTGAGGTGTCGCCGTCGCTTCTGGCCGAGCTTGGGGCAAGCCTCGTGGAGATCGGCCATGCCGAACGGCGGCGGCACTTCGGCGAGGACAACACCATGATCGCCCGGAAAATCAGGGCAGCCGACGACGCCGGCATCACCCCGCTGCTGTGCGTGGGCGAGGAAACACGCAATGAAAAAAGCGGGACCGGAGCCAGCGGAGCGGCCGCATTTGTCCATCAGCAGATCGACGCGGCGGTCGGCGGTGATTGGGCCCTGGCATCAAGACTCATGATCGCCTACGAACCGGTCTGGGCCATTGGCGCAGCCGAGCCCGCCGGCGCAGGCTACGTCGCCGCCGTCGTGCGTTCACTCCGAACGCTGCTGGCTGCCCATTCGCACGAGGCAGGCAGCACATTGGGGGAGCTGCCGGTCATCTATGGCGGGTCGGCCAAGCCAGGGCTGCTGCCCGCGCTCGACGGCGTCTCCGGACTTTTCCTGGGCAGGTTCGCCCACGATGCGGCGAACTTCGGCAAAGTCCTCGACGAGGCACTGTCAATGACGGCTTTGCCGGAACCTAGCCGGAGGAACCGAACGGCGCCCGCGTCAGCCCGCGACGGCGGCGCGCAGTGACAGAATCCGCTGCAACTGCTGCTGTTCCTCCATCTGGTGCAGCCGGACGTCGCGGCCGCTGAGGATGCGCTGCCGGATGAAGGCGAGCTGGGTGGCAGCGTGGAGGAACGCCTTCATCTGCGGGCGGCGGTGGTAGCCGGCCGCCCACTGCAGGGCGATCCGCCGGCCGCGCGGGGTGGCCAGCAGTTCCACCTCGGCGGGGCTGAACCAGCCAGCCGCGGAGTATTCCATCAGCCGTTGGCGGGTGAGCCGGCTTTCAGCGACGCGGAGGAGGACGATGCCCACAACGGCCAGCACAAAGATGGGCACCTGGACCAGGATGTATTCCGACAGGAAACCCGCGCCCATGCTGTTCCACCGGTTATGCAGCAGCATCGCAGGGATCAGCCCGATGACAAAGGCCAGCACCGAGGCTCCGGAGTGCCAGCGGCGGGCGGCGAAACCCATGATGAGGCCGGTGGTTCCCGTGAAGATGGCATGGGCGAAGGGTGACATCACGCCGCGGAGGAGGAAGATCTGGGCCAGATCCGTTCCCGGGTTGGCGGATTCGGCGATGGCCCTGCCAAAGTAGAGGATGTTTTCGGTGAACGCGAAGCCGCCGGCGATGGTGAAGGCGAAGACTATGCCGTCCACCGGACCGTCGAAGTGTTTGCGCGCCAGCAGCAGGATCATCAGCAGGCCCAGGGACTTCGCGAACTCCTCCACCACGGGCGCCTGGACGGTGGCCATAAACGTCTGGAAGTCAGCCACCTCGCTGAACTGGAAAGTCAGGGCGAAGAACGGCTGGATGAGCAGCGTGACCGCGATGGACACCGCAGCGCCCCAGGTGAACGCGAAGACCAGGAGCCGCTTGGGTTCCGGTTCCCACCGGTCGATCAGATAGACCGCAAGGAGCACCGCGGACAGCGGGATAAGTGACAGCACAAACCCTGCCAGGAACCCGCCCACGCCGGTGTTGGCCACTAAGAACGGCACCACCAGGAACAGGCTGAGGAAGACGAGGGCGGCGCCGCCCACCGTCAGTGCCAGAAGGCCTGCGGGCCGGCGGCCAGCCAGGGTTTCCTGCGGAGGCCCCAGCGGCGGCAGCCGGGCCGCATTGGTTCCGGGCGCGGGCCGGTAGTACTCCGGTTCAACCCGGCCCATCCAGCTGGGGTTCGCCTGCGTGGGGAAAGGATCCGGTGGGCCGGCCGGCCCACCGGCCTGGCCGGAACCCGGCTGATGAGGGTGCATGGACATACCGGAAGCCTATGATGCCCCTGCCGATGTGGTAATTTTGAAACGCAAATGATCCTTTTTTAATTCCGTCCCGTGAGGCGGGGAAAGGGGAGACGAGAGTTTGACTTCTGTCACAAACGCACCGGTTCCAGCCAGGGTTGTCCTCAACCAGGCGGACATTGACCGTGCACTCACTCGAATCGCCCACGAGATCCTTGAGGCCAACAAAGGGTCCAAGGACCTGGTCCTGCTGGGCATCCCGCGCCGCGGCTATCCGCTGGCCGTCCGCCTGGCACACAAGATTGCGGCCGCGGACCCCACCGTGGACGCCACCGCCATTGTCGGGCAGCTGGACGTCACCATGTTCCGCGATGACCTTTCCCACCAGCCCACCAGGCCGCCGTACCCCACACAGCTCCCGCGCACGGGAATCGATAACAAGGTTGTGGTGCTCATCGATGATGTCCTGTACTCCGGCCGCACTATCCGTGCTGCCCTTGACGCCATCATCGACCTCGGCCGTCCCCGGATCGTCCGGCTCGCTGTGCTGATCGACCGCGGCCACCGTGAGCTGCCCATCCGCGCCGACCACGTGGGCAAGAACCTGCCCACCTCATCCGCCGAGAAGGTCCGGGTCCGCCTGGAGGAAACCGACACCGCAGCCGACGGTTCCGTAGTCAACGAAGTGGTTATCGAGGGCGGCGCGTGAAACACCTCCTCTCCACTGAAGACCTCAGCCTGGCCAACGCCATCCGCATCCTGGACACCGCCGAGGAAATGGCTGCCGTCGGGGACCGCGAAGTCAAAAAGCTCCCGGCCCTCCGCGGCCGCACCGTGGTGAACCTCTTCTTCGAAGACTCAACCCGCACGCGGATCTCCTTCGAAGCGGCCGCCAAGAGGCTGTCCGCCGATGTCATCAACTTCGCCGCGAAGGGCTCCTCCGTCTCCAAGGGCGAATCCCTCAAGGACACGGCCCAGACGCTGGCAGCCATGGGCGCGGACGCCGTCGTGATCCGCCACTGGGCCTCGGGCGCGCCGCACCGGCTCGCCGCGACGGACTGGATCGACGCCGCCGTCATCAACGCCGGTGACGGCACCCACGAACACCCCACGCAGGCCCTCCTGGACGCCTTCACCATGCGCCGGCACTGGTCAAAGCTGGCCGGCTCCGCCTCGACCGGCGCAGACCTCACAGGCATGCGCGTAGCCATCGCCGGGGACGTCCTGCACTCCCGCGTTGCCCGCTCCAACGTCTGGCTGCTCCGCACGCTCGGCGCCGAAGTCACCCTCGTGGCGCCACCCACCCTGCTGCCCATCGGCGTCGAACACTGGCCTTGCAAGGTCAGCTACGACATGGATGACACCCTGGCGCAGGGTGTGGACGCCGTGATGATGCTGCGCGTGCAGGGCGAGCGGATGAACGCCTCGTTCTTCCCCTCCACCCGCGAATACTCGCGCCGCTGGGGCTTCGATGACAACCGGCTCCGGGCCCTGGACAGCCTGGGACTGAAGGACACCATCATCATGCATCCCGGCCCCATGAACCGTGGCCTGGAGATTTCTTCCGCCGCCGCCGACTCGCCCCGCTCCACCGTGCTTGCACAGGTGCGCAACGGCGTCTCGGTCCGGATGGCCACCCTCTATCTGCTGCTCTCCGGGGACACCCGCGAACCAGCCGCCACAGCGGGCGCGGCCCGCAACCATTCCACCAAGGAGAGCAACTGATGGCAGAGAACAACGGAACCTACCTGATCCGCGGTGCATCGATCCTGGGCGCCGGGGCCGAGGACCTGCTCATCAGTGACGGCGTCATCGCCGCCCGGGGCGCAGCCGCTGCCACCCATCCAGACGCGGACGGCGCCACGCTCATCAAAGCCGCCGGCCTGGTGGCACTGCCCGGCATGGTGGACGTGCACACGCACCTGCGCGAACCCGGCCGCGAAGATGCCGAAACCGTAGAGACCGGCACCCGCGCCGCCGCCCTGGGGGGCTTCACCGCGGTCCACGCCATGGCCAACAGCAACCCGGTGGCGGATACCGCCGGTGTGGTGGAACAGGTCCACAGCCTGGGCCGCGCGGCCGGCTGGGTGGACGTGCGTCCCGTCGGCGCCGTGACCGTCGGCCTGGCCGGCGAGCAGCTCGCCGAACTCGGCGCCATGGCCGATTCCCGCGCCCAGGTCCGCATGTTCTCCGACGACGGCATCTGCGTCCACGATCCGGTGCTGATGCGCCGCGCCCTGGAGTACGTCAAAGCCTTCGACGGTGTGGTGGCCCAGCACGCGCAGGAACCCCGCCTTACCGCCGGAGCCCAGATGAACGAGGGTGCCGTCTCCGCCGTCCTGGGACTCACCGGCTGGCCGGCGGTGGCCGAGGAGAGCATCATCGCCCGTGACGTCCTGCTGGCGCAGCACGTGGACTCCCGCCTGCACGTTTGCCACGTCTCCACCGCCGGATCCGTGGAGATCATCCGCTGGGCCAAGGAACGCGGCATCAACGTCACCGCCGAAGTCACCCCCCACCACCTCCTGCTCACCGACGACCTGGTCCGCAGCTACAACCCGGTGTACAAGGTCAATCCGCCGTTGCGGACGGATGCAGATGTGCAGGCACTGCGCGCAGGCCTGGCTGACGGCACCATCGACGTGGTGGGCACCGACCACGCCCCGCACCCGAGCGAGCACAAGGAATGCGAGTGGGCGCAGGCCGCGATGGGCATGACCGGGCTGGAAACCGCCCTGTCCGTGGTCCAGCACACCATGATCGAAACCGGCCTCATGACCTGGGCCGATTTCGCTCGAGTGACCTCCACCGCCGCGGCGCAGATCGGCCGAATGACGGACCAGGGCCGTCCACTGGACGCTGGCGAACCCGCCAACGTCATCCTGGTTGACCCCGCTGCCCGGTGGACCGTTGACCCTGCCAAGATGGCAACCATGGGCCGCAACTCCCCGTTCGCCGGCTTGGAGCTGCCGGGCAAGGTGGTGGCCACCTTCTACAAGGGCCACCCCACCGTCCTGGACGGCCAGCTCAACACGCCGTACCGGGAACCGTCCGCGGCAGGCGCCTCCTGATGGACACCAAACTACTCACCGGCCTCATCACGGCCGCGCTCATCGCCGTCGTCCTGGTGATGATCTGGGCAGGCTGGCGCAACCGACTCAGGCGGCAGGCCGACGTCGGCCGGTTGCCCGACGTGCCAGAGGCGCCCGGGGTGCCGCTCGCCGGGGCGGACGGCCAGTACGTTGCGTCCACCACCGCCGGAGACTGGCTGGACCGCATCGCGGTACACAGGCTTGGCATCCGGACCAATGCCGTCCTCAGCGTGTACCCGCACGGCGTCCTCTTCGACAGAACCGGTGCCCCGGCGCTCTACATCCCGGCAGGAAGCCTCACCGCCGTCCGGCAGGAAAGCGGAATGGCCGGCAAGTTCGTTGAAAAGGACGGCCTCCTGGTCCTCACCTGGGACCTCGGGACCCACGAACTCGACACGGGCTTCCGGACCCGCCGGGCCGCCGACAAGGACGCCCTCTATGACTCCCTTCAGCAATTGATCGCCGCCGCCCCCCAGGAACATTCCCAGGATCCCCAGAGTGGAAAGTAAGACAGTGACAGAAACAGCGACAGCAAAAGCAGAGGCTGCGGCACCAGCAGCCCTTTCCACCACAGTTACCACCCCGGCGGTATTCGTCCTGGAGGACGGCCGCATGTTCCGCGGCAGCAGCTACGGCGCGCAGGGCACTGCCCTGGGCGAGGCAGTGTTCGCCACCGGCATGACCGGCTACCAGGAAACCATCACCGATCCCTCTTACGCCCGCCAGCTGGTGGTGCAGACCGCGCCGCACATCGGCAACACCGGTGTGAACAGCGAGGACGCCGAGTCCCGCCGCATCTGGGTGGCCGGCTACATCGTCCGCGATGCCGCCCGCCGCCCGTCCAACTGGCGCTCTGAACGCTCCCTGGACGAGGAACTCATCGAGCAGGGGATTGTTGGCATCCAGGGCGTGGACACCCGCGCCATTACCCGCCACCTGCGCGAGCACAAGACCATGCGCGCCGGCATCTTCTCGGGTGAGGCCGCCAAGGCCACGGACAAGGAACTCCTTGACGCGGTCCTGGCCAGCGCCCCGATGGAAGGCGCCCGCCTGGCCGAGGAAGTCAGCGTCAGCGAAGCCTATGTGGTGGACCCCAAGGACCACGGCTGGGACGGCGAACCGCGCTTCAGCATTGCCGCGATCGACCTCGGCATCAAGGCCATGACCCCCATCCGCTTCGCCGAGCGCGGCGTCCGCGTCCATGTCCTGCCGGCAACCTCCACCCTCGAGGACGTCAAGGCCGTCAACCCGGACGGCTTCTTTATGTCCAACGGCCCCGGCGACCCTGCCACGGCAGACGCCCAGGTCAAGCTGCTGCGCTCCGTCCTGGATGAGAAGCTGCCGTACTTCGGCATCTGCTTCGGCAACCAGATCCTGGGACGCGCCCTGGGCTTCGGCACCTACAAGCTCCGCTACGGCCACCGCGGCATCAACCAGCCCGTCCTGGACCGCCGCACCGGCAAGGTGGAGATCACCTCGCAGAACCACGGCTTCGCTGTCGACGCACCGCTCGACGGCGCCACGCAGGCTCCCGAGGCGCGCTACGGCCGCGTTGAGGTCAGCCACATCAGCCTCAACGACGACGTCGTTGAAGGCCTCGCGTGCCTGGACATCCCGGCCTTCTCGGTGCAGTACCACCCGGAAGCCGCAGCCGGCCCGCACGACGCCGCCTACCTGTTCGACCGTTTCATCGACCTGATGGCCGTCACCAAAACCGGCGCCGAGAACACCACCGATTCCAAGACTGAGGACAAGAAGTAATGCCCAAGAGAACTGACCTTAAGAGCGTCCTGGTCATCGGTTCCGGCCCGATCGTGATCGGCCAGGCCGCGGAGTTCGACTACTCCGGTACCCAGGCACTGCGTGTCCTCAAGGAGGAGGGCCTGCGGGTCATCCTGGTGAACTCGAACCCGGCCACCATCATGACGGACCCCGAGTTCGCCGATGCCACCTACATCGAGCCCATCACCCCCGAGGTGGTGGAGAAGATCATCGCCAAGGAGCGCCCGGACGCGATCCTGCCCACCCTCGGCGGGCAGACCGCACTGAACACGGCCATCGCGCTGGACAAGAACGGCGTGCTGGCAAAGTACAACGTGGAGCTCATCGGCGCGAACATCGCGGCCATCGAGCTTGGCGAGGACCGCGAAAAGTTCAAGGGCGTGGTGGAACGCTGCGGCGCCGAATCTGCCCGCAGCCACATCATCCACACCATGGACGAGGCGTTCACCGCCGCCGAGGACCTCGGCTACCCGATGGTGGTCCGGCCCTCCTTCACCATGGGCGGGCTGGGCTCCGGCCTGGCGTACAACGAAAACGACCTGCGCCGCATTGTCGGCCAGGGCCTGCAGTACAGCCCCACCAGCGAGGTGCTCCTCGAAGAGAGCATCCTCGGCTGGAAGGAATACGAGCTCGAAATGATGCGCGACAAAAACGACAACGTCGTGGTGGTCTGCTCCATCGAGAACTTCGACCCCGTGGGCGTCCACACCGGCGACTCCATCACCGTGGCACCGGCGCTGACCCTGACGGACCGCGAATACCAGCGGCTCCGCGACATCTCCATCGCCGTCATCCGTGAGGTGGGCGTGGACACCGGCGGCTGCAACATCCAGTTCGCCATCGAGCCGGACACCGGCCGGGTAGTGGTCATCGAAATGAACCCGCGCGTCTCCCGGTCCTCCGCCCTGGCGTCCAAGGCCACGGGCTTCGCCATCGCCAAGATCGCCACCAAGCTCTCCCTCGGCTACACACTGGACGAGATCCCGAACGACATCACGCAGAAGACCCCGGCGTCGTTCGAACCCACCCTGGACTACGTGGTGGTCAAGGTTCCGCGCTTCGCCTTCGAGAAGTTCCCGGCCGCTGACGACACCCTCACCACCACCATGAAGTCCGTGGGCGAAGCCATGGCCATGGGCCGCAACTTCACCGAGGCCCTGCAGAAGGCCCTGCGCTCCCTGGAGCAGAAGGGCTCGCAGCTGGACTTCAGCTCCGTCCCCGAATGGGAAGTCCCGGAGCTGATCGAGAAGGCCAAGCGGCCCACCACGGAACGCCTGCACCAGGTCCAGCGTGCCCTGCTCGGCGGCGCCACCGTGGAACAGCTGTTCGAAGCCACCAAGATCGACCCCTGGTACCTGGACCAGCTCCAGCTGCTCAACGAGATCTCCCACGAGATCCGCAAGGCCGGAGCCCTGACCGTGGAGATGCTCAAGCGCGCCAAGCGCCACGGCTTCTCGGACGAGCAGATCGGTTCCCTCACGCACAACTCCGAGGCCGTGGTCCGCGGCGTCCGGCAGGCCCTCGGGATCCGCCCGGTCTACAAGACCGTGGACACCTGCGCCGCCGAGTTCGCCGCCTACACCCCGTACCACTACTCGTCCTATGACGAGGAGGACGAGATTGCGCTGCACTCCAAGCCGTCCATCCTGATCCTCGGCTCCGGCCCCAACCGCATCGGCCAGGGCATCGAGTTCGACTACTCCTGCGTCCACGCCTCCATGGCGCTGCGCAAGGCCGGCTACGAGACCGTGATGGTCAACTGCAACCCGGAAACCGTCTCCACGGACTACGACGTCTCCACCCGCCTGTACTTCGAGCCGCTGACCCTGGAGGACGTCCTCGAGGTCATCGCTGCCGAGGAACGCACCGGCGGCGTGATGGGTGTCTTTGTGCAGCTCGGTGGCCAGACCCCGCTGAAGCTGGCACAGCAGCTGGCCGACGCCGGTGTCCCCATCCTGGGCACATCCCCGGAAGCGATCGACCTCGCCGAACACCGCGGCGAGTTCTCCCGCGTGCTCGACAACGCCGGGCTGATTTCCCCGAAGAACGGCACCGCGGTGTCCTTCGACGACGCCAAGAAGATCGCCGACGAGATCGGATACCCCGTCCTGGTCCGTCCGTCCTACGTGCTTGGCGGCCGCGGCATGGAAATCGTCTACGACGAGCCGAACCTCTCCCGGTACATCGCCAACGCCACGGAAATCACGCCGGACCACCCGGTGCTGATCGACCGCTTCCTGGAGGACGCCGTCGAAATCGACGTCGACGCCCTCTTCGACGGCACCGACATGTACCTCGGCGGCATCATGGAACACATCGAGGAGGCCGGCATCCACTCCGGCGACTCCGCGTGTGTCCTGCCTCCCATCACCCTGGGCAACAATGTGATCGAGCGTGTCCGCACGGCAACCCGCGCCATCGCCGAGGGCGTGGGCGTCCGCGGCCTGATCAACATCCAGTTCGCGCTGGCCTCCGACGTTCTCTACGTGCTCGAAGCGAACCCGCGCGCGTCCCGCACCGTGCCGTTCGTCTCCAAGGCCACCGGCGTGCAGATGGCGAAGGCCGCCGCGCTGATCGGCACCGGCGTCACCATCCACCAGCTCCGGACCGCCTACAAGATGCTGCCGGAAACCGGCGACGGCTCCACACTGCCGCTCGACGCCCCGGTATCGGTCAAGGAAGCCGTGCTTCCGTTCAGCCGCTTCCGCACCCCGGAAGGCAAGGTGGTGGACTCGCTGCTCGGCCCGGAAATGCGGTCCACCGGCGAAGTCATGGGCATCGATAAGCACTTCGACACCGCCTTCGCCAAGAGCCAGGCAGCCGCCAACAATGCCCTGCCCACCGAAGGCAAGATCTTCGTCTCCGTGGCCAACCGGGACAAGCGGGCGGTCATCATGGCCGTGAAGCGCCTCTCGGACCTCGGCTTTGAGATCGTCTCCACCGGCGGCACCGCCGACGTCCTGCGCCGCAACGGCATCCAGGCCAGTACGGTCCGTAAGGTCGCCGAGGGCAGCAGTGCCGAAGGCGAGGGCACCATCGCAGACCTCGTCATCGCCGGCGAGATCGACATGGTCTTCAACACCCCCTCCGGCGGCGAGGCCCGCAGCGACGGCTACGCCCTGCGTGCTGCAGCGACCTCCATCGGCATCCCCTGCATCACCACGGTGGCCGAGTTCAACGCGGCGGTGCAGGCCATCGAGGCGATGCGCACCTACGAATGGTCGGTGACCAGCCTGCAGGAGCACGCCGCCGCCCTGGTGGCGTCCCAGGAGGCAGCTGCGGAGAATGCGGCGGCCGAGTCTGCGGTTTCGCAGCATGCCTGAGGCCGCCTCCACATCATCAGGCCCCGCCCGGGAGTCCTTCGGCTCCCGGCTCGGGGCGGCCATGGCGGCCCGCGGGCCGCTGTGCGTGGGCATTGACCCGCACCCGGCACTCCTGAAGGACTGGGGACTGGCCGACGACGCCGCAGGGCTGAGGCGGTTTTCGCTGACGGTCCTGGAGGCCGTCGGTTCGCTCGCTGCCGCGGTGAAGCCGCAGGTGGCGCTCTACGAGCGCCACGGTTCGGCCGGGATGGCAGTCCTTGAGGAAGTGCTGGCCGCGGCAACGCAGGCGCAGGTCCTCACCATTGCTGACGCCAAGCGGGGCGATATCGGCTCCACGATGGCTGCCTACGCGGACGCCTGGCTGCGGGACGGCTCGTCCCTGGCAGCCGACTCCGTGACCCTCAGCCCGTACCTGGGGTTTGAGTCGCTCCGCCCTGCCCTTGACCTGGCGGCGGACTACGGCCGGGGCGTATTTGTCCTGGCGTTGACCTCCAACCCGGAGGGGGCTTCCGTGCAGCATGTGGGCGGAGCAGACTCCGTGGCCCGGCGGATCGTCGAGGCGGCAGCGGCCGAGAACAGCCGTTATGCCGGCGGCCTGGGGTCCGTTGGACTCGTTGTCGGCGCCACTGTGGGGTCAGCGTTGACTGACCTGCACCTGGACCTCCCGGCGGTCCGCGGACCTATCCTGGCCCCGGGACTGGGCGCCCAGGGTGCCACACCGGCAGACCTGCGCCGGACCTTCGGGGCGGCGTACCCGCAGGTCCTGGGGACGTCCAGCCGGGATATCCTGGCTGCCGGTCCAGGGACCCGGGGTCTCCGTGATGCTGCGTTGCGCACGCTGGAGGGCCTCCGCGGCGAATAGCGGCCCGAAGCTGGCATCCATTGATTCACCGCCCACCAAGGGGTAGGTTTCAGGACAAGTCCACTGGCGGTCGCCTTGGACTCAGCCGATGAATCCGGGGGTGTCCTCCATGAGCCTGCGACCCTTATCTCCTTCGGAACGCGCGGCGGCCCTGAACAAGGCGGCCGCCGCGCGGGCCGCCAGGGCGGCCGCCAAAGAGCGCCTCAAAAACGGCAAGACGTCGGCAGCGGACCTTATCGGTGCCGCCGCCGCGGATGACGCCCTGGCCCGGATGCGGGTGGTGGAGCTGTTGGAGGCCCTGCCGGGCATCGGAAAAGTCAGGGCTGCAGCCATTATGGAGCAGTTGGGCATAGCGGCCTCCCGCCGTCTCCGCGGGCTGGGCATTCACCAGCGCCAGGCGCTGGTAGATTTTATAGACGAGAAATAGGGCGTTTCCTAGAGGCGCCCGAACCCAAACTCCGCCGCAAAGGAATACGTGAGCAAGAAACCGGGACTGACAGTCCTCGCAGGTCCGACGGCTGTTGGCAAAGGCACCGTGTCCACCTACATCCGGGATAACTACCCCGAAGTCTGGCTTTCCGTATCGGCCACCACCCGTGCTCCGCGGCCCGGTGAGCAGGATGGCGTCCACTACTTCTTCAAGTCCAAGGAAGAGTTCGAGTCGCTCGTTGCGGCCGGCGAGTTCCTGGAATGGGCCGTAGTCCACGGCCAGAACACCTACGGCACGCTGCGGAGTTCCGTGGACCAGGCCATCGCGGCCGGCAGGTCCGTCCTGCTGGAGATCGATCTGCAGGGTGCGCGCCAGGTCAAGCAGGCCGTTCCTGACGCCCAGTTTGTGTTCCTGGCGCCGCCCAGCTGGGACGAAATGGTCCGCCGACTGGTGGGTCGCGGCACGGAAACCGAGCAGGAGCAGCAGCAGCGGCTGGAAACAGCTAAACTGGAACTTGCCGCTGAACCGGAGTTTAACCACACCGTCATCAATGATGACGTTCGCCGGGCAGCGGACGAGCTTGTTTCACTCATGGGGCTGACCCCGCACCCGCACTAGTAGCCGGTAGCAGCCAGCCCGTTAGAATTTGGAGAATTCGTGTCCACGAACCTTGAAGGCATCATCAACCCGCCGATCGACTCACTGCTTAAGGCAGCTGATTCCAAGTACGGCCTGGTGATCTTCGGTGCCAAGCGTGCACGTCAGATCAACGCTTACTACGCCCAGCTGCACGAGGGCCTGTTCGAGTACGTCGGCCCCCTGGTCGACACCAAGCTGAACGAGAAGTCGCTGTCCATCGCCCTGCGCGAAATCAACGAAGGCAAGCTCGTTTCCACGCCGATCGAAGCCGCAGAGTAAGTTCAGACTGCCCTGTTGACGGAGGTCACGTGCGCATAGTCCTCGGAGTCGGGGGAGGGATTGCGGCCTACAAGGTCGCATCGCTCCTCCGGCTTTTTACTGAAGCCGGCCACAATGTCACGGTGATTCCCACCGAGGCAGCCACCCGCTTTGTGGGTGTCGCCACGTGGGAGGCCCTGTCCGGGAACCCGGTCAGCAACAGCGTCTTCGACGACGTGCACCAGGTCAACCACGTCAGGCTCGGCCATGAGGCCGACCTCATTGTGGTGGCGCCCGCGACGGCCGATCTTTTGGCTCGGGCGGCCACCGGACAAGCCAATGACCTCCTCACCAACACGCTGCTTATGGCCAGCGGCCCGGTACTCTTTGCCCCCGCCATGCACACGGAGATGTGGCAGCACGCCGCCACCCGCGCCAACGTTGAAACGCTGCGGAGCAGGGGCGTGGCCGTCCTGGAACCGGCCAGCGGCCGGCTCACCGGCACCGACTCCGGTCCGGGCCGCCTGCCTGAGCCCGAAGCCATCTTCGACGCCGCCATGGCACTCGCCCAAGGCCAGTCCGATTACCAGCTTCCGCTGGCCGGGCGGACCGTCACAGTCAGTGCAGGCGGAACGCGGGAACCGCTGGACCCCGTCCGTTTCCTGGGCAACCGGTCCTCCGGTAAGCAGGGCGTGGCGCTGGCCGTCGCCGCCCGCAACGCGGGTGCCACGGTCCGCCTCATCGCCGCCCATATGGAGGTCCCGGCGCCGGCAGGGGTGGCCGTCGTGACCGTTGAGACCGCGCTGGAGTTGCGCGAGGCCATGCTGGCAGCCGCGGCGGATTCCGACGTCGTGATCATGGCTGCGGCCGTGGCGGACTTCCGCCCCGCCGAGATCTCCGGCACCAAGATCAAGAAACGTGATGACACCGCGGACCCCGTCATTTCCCTGGTCCGAAACCCGGACATCCTCCACGAACTGGTCGAGGTCCGGGACCACGCTCCCGAAAACCAAGCCAGCCGCCGGAGCCAGCTGATTGTGGGCTTCGCAGCAGAGACCGGTGACGGCCAGGGCGACGTCCTGACCTACGCGGAGGCAAAGCTCAAGCGCAAGGGCTGCGATCTCCTGGTGGTCAATCATGTGGGATCGGACAAGGTTTTTGGCCAGGACAGCAACTCGGTAGTCATCCTTGCCCGCTCCGGCGCCGAACCACAACTGGCCGCCGGTACCAAAACAGAGGTTTCGGCCGCCGTCATCACGCGGGTCGGCTATGAGCTGAACCACGTTTCGCCACGCGCCTGACCGAAAGCCACGCACCGTTTCCTTAGCACGGGGACACACGCCGCCGGACGTCCGATTCCCAACCAGTAAGGTAGTTGAGTGACTTTACCGCTGCACATTCCCCACACCCACGGGGCCACGCCCTCCGCCCTCCGGCTCTTCACGTCCGAGTCGGTCACTGAAGGCCACCCGGACAAGATCTGCGACCAGATCAGTGACGCCATCCTGGATGCACTGCTCGCCGCGGACCCCGAGTCCCGCGTCGCCGTGGAGACCATGGCCACCACCGGCCTGGTCCACGTTGCCGGTGAGGTCACTACCGACGCCTACGTCGAAATCCCGCAGATCGTCCGCGAAACCATCCTCGGCATCGGCTACGACTCCTCGGCCAACGGCTTTGACGGTGCCCGCTGCGGCGTCTCCGTCTCCATCGGACAGCAGTCCAACGACATCGCCGGGGGTGTCTTCAACTCCCTCGAAGCCCGCGAAGGCCGCCAGGAGGACGACTACGACCTCCAGGGCGCCGGCGACCAAGGCCTGATGTTCGGGTACGCGAGCGACGAAACCCCGTCCTACATGCCGGTGCCGATCTGGATCGCGCACCGCCTGTCCGAACGCCTCACCGAGGTGCGCAAGTCCGGCGAACTGTCCTACCTCCGCCCCGACGGCAAGACCCAGGTCACCATCGGCTACGACAAGGACGTCCCGGTTTCCGTCGAAACCGTCGTCATCTCCAGCCAGCACGCCGCAGGCACCAGCCTGGACCGGCTGCGCGCGGACCTCGCCGCCTTTGTTATTAAGCCCGTCTTGGCTGCAGCCAACCTGGACATTTCCCGGGCTGCCAACATCCTGAACCCGGCCGGTGAGTTTGTCATCGGCGGGCCCGTCGGTGACGCCGGCCTGACCGGACGCAAGATCATCGTGGACACCTACGGTGGCATGGCCCGCCACGGCGGCGGCGCCTTCTCGGGCAAGGACCCCTCCAAGGTGGACCGTTCCGCTGCCTACGCCATGCGCTGGGTTGCCAAGAACGTCGTGGCGGCCGGACTGGCAAAGCGCGCCGAGATCCAGATTGCCTACGCCATCGGCCAGGCCCGCCCCGTGGGTACGTACGTCGAGACCTTCGGCACCGAGACAGTGGACCCGGCCAGGATCAGCGCCGCCATCGCGGAGATCTTCGACCTCCGCCCGCGTGCCATCATCGACGCCCTGGACCTCAAGCGTCCCATCTACGCCAAGACCGCCGCGCACGGACACTTCGGCCGTGACGATCCCGACTTCACCTGGGAGCGCCTGGACCGGGTGGAGGACCTGAAGGCCTTCTTCAACGCGTAGGCCAGTCCGCCATGGCCTCTGATGAGTCTGTCCCTCCCGGCGCCGTCCAGTTGTCGCTGCTGCAGGGCTTCCCGGCGAAGGCCAGGCCGTCCGGGCCCCCGCTGGCCGCGCACCTTCCGGTGGCCAGGGTCCTCGTGGAGACGCCGCTGCCGCATCTGGACCGGCCTTTCGACTACAGCGTGCCGGCCGAACTGGACGGGGCCGCACAGGCCGGCGTCCGGGTAAAGGTCAGCTTCAACGGCCAGGACCTGTCCGGGATCATCATTGAACGGACTGAAGAATCCGACGCCGGCCACACCCTGGTGCCCCTGCAGAAGGTGGTCTCTCCCGTCGTCGTCCTGACGCCGGCTGTCCGGGACCTGGTGTCCGCCGTCGCGGCCCGGTATGCGGGCACGGTCAGTGACGTCCTTCGCGTCGCGGTGCCTCCGCGCATGGCGAGGCTCGAGAAGGACTTCCTCTCGGTGCCGGCAGCAGAGCCTGCGTCACCGGAACCGCCGGCCGACGCCGGGGCTTTGACCGGCCAGGACGTCCCTGACGGGATAGAAGCAGACTGGGCCGGTTACCGCAACGGCCCGGCATTTGTCCGCCACCTGAGGGACGGCGGATCCCCACGGGCGGTCTTCAACCCGCTCCAGGGATTCGGCCCGGCAGCTTGGCCGCATCTGCTGGCAACGGCCGTGGCAGCAGTCCGTGCCTCCGGCCGCGGCGCCGTGGTGGTGGTGCCGGACTACCGGGACCTGGACCAGCTGGAAAAGGCGCTCCTGGCGGTGCTGCCCGCCGACGATATCGCCCGGCTGACGTCCGACGACGGCCCCACCCCCCGCTACCGGAACTTCCTGCGCCTCCTTGCCGGGTCCGCGCGCGTAGCCATCGGCACGCGCTCGGCAGCGTTTGCCCCGGTCCGGGATCTGGGCCTGGTTGCCTGCTGGGACGACGGCGACGACCTCCACATCGAACAGCGTGCACCGTACGCCCATGCCCGCGACGTGCTGCTGCTGCGCGCGGACCAGGAAGGCACAGCGTGCCTCATGGCCGGTCATTCCAGGAGCACGGAACTCCAGCGGCTGGTGGAGGCCGGCTGGGCCATGCCCGTTGAGGCCGATCGGGCGTTCGCACGACGGACCGTGCCCCGGGTGCTGAACACTGCGGACAGCTTCGAACAGGAACGCGACCCCCTAGCGCTGGTTGCGCGGCTTCCCGGTGCCGCGTGGCGGGCTGCCAAGGACGGGCTGGAACGTGGGCCCGTCCTGGTGCAGGTGGCCCGCGCCGGCTACGCGCCGTCGCTCGTCTGTGAGACGTGCCGCGAACCCGCCCGCTGCCAGGCCTGCCAGGGTCCCCTTGCCCTGGCCGGAGCCAGCGGCAGCTCCGCGGTCCCGCAGTGCCGCTGGTGCTCCACGCCGGCACCGGAGTGGCAGTGTGCCCATTGCGCGGGGCACAAGCTCCGTAAGGGCGCCACAGGCGTCCTGCGCACAGCCGAAGAGCTGGGCAGGGCATTTCCCGGAAAAACCGTCATTACGTCCTCGGGCGGCAACATCAAGGCCGGCGTTGGCAGCGCCAAGGCCTTGGTGGTGGCCACCGTCGGGGCCGAGCCCGTGGCGGAAGGCGGTTACGCAGCGGCGCTGCTCCTCGACGGCGACTCCCTGCTCCGCCGGGAGAACCTCCGCGCCGGGGAAGACACTGTGCGCCGTTGGTTCAACGCCGCGGCTTTGGTGCGCCCGGCGTCCGACGGCGGACTGGTGGTCATCACCGCGACGGAAAGTGTTGCTGTTGGCGCGCTGCTGCGGTGGGATCCGGCCGGGTACGCCCGGCGCGAGCTGGAACTCCGGATGGAACTCCAGCTGCCGCCGGCGGTCAGGATTGCCTCGGTCACCGGCCCCCGGGCCGCCGTCGTACATTTTTCCGGGACCGTGGAGAAGGAGCTGGCCGCCGCCGGCGTGACGCTGCGGACCGCAGGACCGGCTCCGCTGGTCCTCACCGGTCCAGCGGCCGCCGGGGGAGCCGGAGGTGCCCAGGGGGCCGGGGAGGACGCCCGGACCCTGCTGTTCTTCGCATACGGGCAGGCAGCCACTGTCACCCGGGTGTTACGTGCAACGAAGGCTGCGGCCGCCGCCAAGAGGACCACGGAACCGGTCCAGGTCAGGCTGGACGGCGTGGACGTCCTCTAGCGGCTTCCTCTGCCGGCATCAGTCAGCGGCTGCGCCGCGCCATGATGTCGTGGGCCACGTCCACCAGCTGCTGCGCGGATTCGTCCCAGCTGAACCCCTGCGCACGTGCCACGGAACGCCGGGACACCTGTTGCCAGTGGGCGTCGTCCCGCAGTTTCTGCACGGCCGCGGCGAACTCTGCCGGGGATGCGGGATCAACGTAGGTTGCCGCGTCGCCGCCCACCTCGCGGAAAATCGGGATGTCGCTGGCGATGACCGGCGTGCCGAGGGCCATGGCCTCCACCAGCGGAAGACCGTAGCCTTCGGCGCGGGAGAGGCTCACCAGTGCGGTGGCGCGCTTGAGCAGGACGGCATATTCGTCATCGGTGACCCCGTTGTGGAAGACCACTGTGGCACCCGGCGGCACCATGATCTCCAGCTCGGCCCGGCGCTCGGCGGTGATCCTGCTCAGCAGGTGCAGGGTGAAATCTGGCAGCTCGGACATGCCAGCCACCATTGTTTCAACGTTTTTGTAGGGCATAAACGAGCCCATGTACACCAGCGAATGGTCCGCCCCGGCGGCGGGATCACGCGATTCCTGGGCGGGCTGCGGGGCGTTGCTGATGATCCGCACGGGCCTCTTGGTGAGCCGGTACTTGGCCATCAGCGCTTCCGTGGTCCGGCTGATGGTGGCAACGGTGTCCGCCCGGTTGAGGAGGACGCGCTGCGGCCAGAATGCCTTGTGGTAGAGCCGCCAGAGCACGCGGACGGGCGCCGGCAGGAATCCCGGGGGAGCGGGGTGCTCGTAGTAGATGAGGTCGTGCAGGGTCAGGACCAGGCCGTACTTGCGCCCCCAGCTGCCCATGGTCTGCATGGGGCACACCACAACATCGGCGCCGAGCGGGTTGATCCTGCGGGCCACGAACAGCTCCAGCGGGGACAGCGGACTGTTGATCAGCGTGTACGGAACATCCGGGAGCAGCGCCAGTTGGCGCGTGTCGCTGATAAGCATGGAGACGTCGGCCACCTTTGCCGTGGCGGCGATGAGGCTGGCCCCGTAACGGCTGATGCCGTCGTGATGATCGGTCCGGGTGAATCGTGCATCGATGACTATCTTCACGCGGGGTGGTCCTTAAGGAAGCTGCGGATGAAGCCGGCGGCGGGGCCGGGCGTTTCGTAGTGAATCAGGTGGCCGACGCCGGGAATGACTTTGAGGACGCCGTCGGGGAGGAGCGAGGCGAGACGGTGCTGGTCCGGCAGAGTGGCAATCTCGTCTTTTTCGCCAGCGACCAGGAGCACCGGCAGGCTCAGCTTCCCGGCCACCTCGGCCACATGGCCGCTGACCGAGGCCGTGAACGATTCGAGGAGGCTTTCCCGGTTCGCGAAGGCGCTGAAGTAGGCATGGTGCTGGCCGTGGATGAAGCGGCGCAGGTCTGTGTCGGCCGTCTTGGCCATGGCCTCGCTCATGACCCTGACAATCAGCGGACTGCGCAGCAGTGCCAGTCCCAGCGGGCGGGGGAGCCGGGCCGCCAGCCGGTAGTAGAGGACGGCCAGCTGGGTCATGATGCCCTTGGGGCCTTCCAGGGCAGGCGCGGCGATGGGGTTGATCAGGATCAGCGGTGTGACGGTACCGGGGTGGGTGGCGACAAAATGGGCGGCGACGATCGAGCCGAAGGAGTGCCCCACCAGCACGGTGTCCGGGCCGAGGCCGAGCGCCGCCATAAAGTCGGTGACAAAGGTGCCGTACTGCTCCACCGAATGTTTCCCGGACACGAACGCGGCGGAGCTGCCGAACCCCGGCAGGTCCGGCATGATGATGCGCATTTCCGGCAACTGGTCTGCAACCCGGAGCAGGCCGTGGTGATCGCCGCGGAAACCATGGATGACCAGGATAGTGCGGGTGTCCGGTGTGGCCTGGATCGGTTCGTAAGTCCAGTACGCCACGGTGCTGCCGCCAATCACGATCTCGGCGGCCCGGGTGCGGGCGGCCAGCCCGGCGCTGAAGAAGGAGGGCGCAGGGGGTGGCTGTTGATCGGCGGTTTTCATGACCCTCGGTCCTAGTTGACGTTGTCGGGGTGGGACCCGGTGCGCTGACCGCGGTCAAGCTCGGCAAGGGCTGCCATGTCGCGGTCTGAAAGTTCAAAGCCGAAGACGTCCAGGTTTTCCCGGATCCGGGATTCGGAGCTTGCCTTCGGAATGGCGATGTTCCCCAGCTGGATGTGCCACCGAAGAATGATCTGGGCTGCTGTCCTGCCGTGCTCGGCAGCCAGGGCCAGGACCACGGGATCCAACAGAACGTGTCCGCGCGCCAGGGGACTCCAGGCTTCCGTCCGGATGCCCAGGGCGTGGTGCTTGTCCCTCAACTCCGCCTGCTGCAGCCACGGGTGCAGTTCAATCTGGTTCACGGCGGGCACCACTTCGGCGCTCTCAAGCAGCCGGTCCAGGTGCACGGGCTGGAAGTTGCAGACACCGATGGCGCGGACTTTGCCTTCGCGGTACAACGTTTCGAGGGCGCGGTATGTGTCGGTGAACAGATCCCGCTTGGCGCAGGGCCAGTGGATCAGGTACATGTCCACGTAGTCCAGGCCGAGGTTGACCATGGAGGTGTCGAAGGCACGGAGGGTTGAGTCGTACCCCTGGTCATCGTTCCAGACCTTCGTGGTGATAAATACGTCCTCGCGCCGCAGGCCGGGCGAGGACTCTCCGGAGCCGCCGCTTCTGCCTTCGGAGTCCATGGCGGGGCCGAGCCCCCGCGCCACGCCGGTTTCGTTGCCGTACATCGCTGCCGTGTCAAAGTGGCGGTATCCGGTGCCGAGGGCCGTGGCCACCAGGCCGGATGCTTCCGCTGCCGGAACTTTGTACAGCCCGAATCCCAACTGGTCGATCAGCACACCGTTGTTGAGGCTGAGCCGGGGTGAGGTTTTCATAGCATTGACTTTACCCATTGGGCCAGGCGACACCGCCAAAGCCCACCAGGCGGCGCGCGGTGGCTTCATCCACGATCAGGTCGGTGGCAAGGCCAGCGGAGAGGGCGCCCCGCAGGCCGTTGATCTTGGATGCCCCGGAAATCACGCAGATCCGCCGCCGGACCTGGCGCAGCTGGGCGAGCGCCGGACCCGTGGAGCGTTCGTTCAGGACGATGCCGTCAGAGGATCCGTCACGCCGGAAAAAGACCGTGGCAACGTCACCCACCACATCTGAATGGGCCAGCATCTTGAGATCGCTCTCGTCCAGGTATCCACCCGCATAGACGTGGCTCGGGTAGTCGGCGTGCACGGATCCAACGCCGAAGATCGCGATGCTCATCCGGGCCTGCAGGTCCAGGATGCGCTGCACACTGCGCTCATTCCACATGGCGGTTTTGGTGGCCGCATGGTCAAAAAACGCGGGAACAGGGAATTGCTCCACGCGTGCGCCGTAGGCACTTCCGAAGCGGCGCATGATGTCACTCGCGTAGGTGATACCGGTGGTGTGCATGTTGCCAGCGCCGTTCAACTGGACCACAACGGTATCGTGTGTGATCTTGCGCGTGAGGTGCCTGCTGACCGCACTGATCGTTGAACCCCACGCGACGCCGATAATCGCATTGGAGTCCACCAAAGGGCCGATGGTGCGGGCTGCCTGAATGGCCACGCGGTCCAGGGTTTCGGCTTCGTTCAACGACTCCAGCACCGGAACTACGTGCACGTCCACGTTGTACTCGCGCCGGATCATGCTTTCGAGTTCGGGGCCCGTATCAAGCGGGTTGCGGATCTGGATCTGGACCAGTCCGGTGTCCCTGGCCGCCGACAGAAGCCTCGAAACAGTGGACCGGGAT
This sequence comes from Pseudarthrobacter sp. NIBRBAC000502772, assembly GCF_006517235.1. Lineage (NCBI taxonomy): Bacteria > Bacillati > Actinomycetota > Actinomycetes > Micrococcales > Micrococcaceae > Pseudarthrobacter > Pseudarthrobacter sp. NIBRBAC000502772. The sequence continues at coordinate 3,116,222 of NZ_CP041188.1, read as the reverse complement.
GTCCGCAATTCGCGGGCGATCGCGTCCATCGTCAGGTCCTGGAGGTAATACATCTGTGCAGCCCGCAGCGCATCTGAGTGCCGGGAAGGTGTCATTCTGATTCCATTCTGCACGTTTGTGCATAGTGCTTGACTACATTTTCCATTAGTCCAAACAATAGTTGAAGAACGACGGTGCGTCCGGCGGATGCCGGCACGCCAATAACCCAAGGAGCAGTGTTGGGACTCAAAGATTCATTCGGCCACAGCGGAGCCACGCCCGCCCACAGCACCGAGCCGCGCGCATCGGTGCAGGGTCTGCGGAACCGTCCGCACGCCAAGGTATTGATCATCGGCGGTGGCATCAACGGCGTGGGAACCTTCCGCGACCTCGCCCTGCAGGGAGTGGACGTGGCCCTGGTGGAGCGTGGCGACTACTGCCAGGGTGCCAGCGGAGCGTCCTCCCACATGATTCATGGCGGCATCCGTTACCTGGAAAACGGGGAATTCCGCCTCGTCCGCGAATCCGTGGTGGAACGCAACCGCCTCCTGCGGATCGCACCGCACTACGTGAAGCCCCTCCAGACCACCATCCCGATCTTCAGCACCTTTTCCGGCGTCCTGTCCGCACCGTTGCGGTTCCTCACGCACAAACAGCAGGGCAAGCCCAAGGAGCGCGGCGCCTTCCTGATCAAACTGGGGCTGAGCATGTATGACTCGTTCTCCCGGGACGGCGGCTCCGTGCCGCGCCACCAGTTCCGCGGACGCAAGCGTGCCCTCGCCGAGCTGCCGCAGCTGCACCCCGGCATCAAATACGCAGCCACCTACTTCGACGCGTCGGTCCACAACCCCGAGCGCCTTACGCTCGATGTGCTCCAGGACGGCGAGAAAGCCGGGCAAGTCAGCGGCGGACCGGAAAGCTCAACAGCACGGGCGAGCAACTACCTTGCACTCCATTCGCTCGGCGGGGCTGCCACCCAGTCCGGCACAACAGGGTCAGGCACCACGGTCCAGCTCCGCGACGAACTGACTGGCGAGCTGTTTGATTTCACCGCGGACGTCATTGTCAACACCACCGGCGCCTGGGTGGACCTGACCAACGAAGCCATGGGGGCGGCGTCGGCCTTTATGGGCGGCACTAAGGGATCGCACGTAGTTCTGGACCACCCGGTCCTGCTCGAGGCCTGCAAAGGCCGGGAGATCTTCTTTGAGCACACGGACGGCCGGATCGTTTTGATCTATCCCATGGGCGACCGGGTTCTGGTGGGAACCACTGATGTCCTTGCCGACATGTCGAAGGACGCTGTGTGCACGGAGGAGGAGATCGAGTACTTCTTTGACCTGATCGGACACGTCTTCCCGGACATCACCGTGCATCGTGACCAGATCGTCTACACGTTCTCGGGTGTCCGCCCGCTGCCACGCCACGACGCCACGCAGCCGGGGTTTGTCTCGCGTGACTACCGGATTGAACGGCGTACGCCGGCTGCCGGGGCACCCGGCGCAGGAACCGCCGTCGTACTCAGCCTGGTGGGCGGCAAGTGGACCACTTTCCGGGCCCTGGCCGAGCACATGGCAAATGATGTCCTTGCCGAGCTGGGGATGGAACGGAAGGTCTCGACGGCGAAACTCGCCATCGGAGGCGGCGCCGGCTTCCCCGAGGATGACGCCGGAATCCAGAAATGGATCAAGGCGCACATGGGTGCCGGCCGGGATGCGGACCGCACCGCCGTCCTGCTGACCCGCTACGGCACGAGGGCTGACGACGTGATCCGGTACCTTGATGCCGGCCCGGACAGGATGCTCCGTTCCACGCGTGAACTCAGCGTCCGTGAGCTGGAGTTCATGGCCCGGAATGAGCAGATCGGGCACCTCATCGATGTCCTGGTCCGGCGAACCTCGCTTGCCTTCCGGGGCCTGGTGACCGGTGAACTCCTCGTCGAAGTGGCCGATGTCCTTTCCGCACCGCTCGGCTGGGACGCGGCAGCCAAGGCTGGCGAGATCCAACGTGCACGGGAGGTGCTGGAGCGCTTCCACGGCGTGCAGATCCACAGCCTGGTGGCCTAGGCAGGCCAGGCTGCATCCGGGGCGTCAAAGCGCTCCGGCTCAACGGTCCTTCAACCCGCGAAGGACCGCACAATAGAAAATAGAGGAGTCAATGATGTCTCTTGGAATTGTTTTTCTTTCCGAAGTCTTCGGAACGGCGATGCTCACCCTGCTGGGTTGCGGCGTCGTGGCCAACGTTGCCCTGAAGGGCACAAAAGGCAACAGCGGCGGGTTCCTGATGGTGACCTGGGGGTGGGGGATCGCCGTCTTCGCGGGTGTTTTTGTTGCCGCCAAATCCGGCGCCCACCTCAATCCCGCCGTCACGCTGGGCCTACTCGCCAAGCAGAGCAAAGAGTATGCCCCCGGCGTCCCGGTAGATGTGGCCTCAACTTTCACCTACTTCGGCGGTGAAATGCTCGGCGCTTTCCTGGGCGCTGTCCTTTGCTGGGTCGCATACAAGCAGCACTTCGATGCCGAACCCGTGGAAGCCAACAAGCTGGCGACGTTTTCCACCGGTCCGGCCATCCGCTCCACGCCCTGGAACCTGCTCACGGAGATCATCGGCACGTTTGTCCTGGTCTTCGTCATCCTGACATTTGGCGGGACGCCCTCGGGCCTGGGGCCTCTGGCGGTGGCACTGCTCGTGGTGGGCATCGGCGTATCCCTGGGTGGACCCACGGGTTATGCCATCAATCCGGCCCGTGACCTCGGGCCCCGAATCGCCCACGCAATCCTGCCCATCAAGGGCAAGGGCTCCAGTGACTGGGCCTACTCCTGGATCCCCGTCGTAGGGCCGCTGGTCGGCGGTAGCCTTGCCGGCCTGGTGGCGTTCTGGGTTCCCGCGATCATGCCTGCCGTCGCCGGCTAGTAACCATTTCAAACTCACACAAAAATACAGACAAGGACGTCACCATGAACCAATACGTCATCGCCATTGACCAGGGCACCACCAGCTCCCGCGCCATCATCTTTGACCACAGCGGCAACATCGTTTCCTCGGGCCAGATGGAGCACGAGCAGATCTTCCCGCAGGCGGGCTGGGTAGAGCACAACCCTGCCGAGATCTGGAACAACACCCGCGAAGTGATCGCGTCCGCCCTCTCCAAGGCGAACCTGACCCGGCACGATATCGCCGCCGTCGGAATTACCAATCAGCGCGAGACATCCGTCGTCTGGGACAAGACCACCGGCGAGGCCGTCTATAACGCGATTGTCTGGCAGGACACACGGACCCAGGACATCGTGGATGAGCTGTCCAAGGACGGCGGCCCGGAGCGGTTCAAGCAGAAGGTGGGGCTGCCGCTGGCCACGTATTTCTCAGGGACAAAGATCAAATGGATCCTGGACAACGTTGACGGCGCCCGGGCCAAAGCGGAAGCCGGCGACCTGATCTTCGGCAACACCGACGCCTGGGTCCTCTGGAACCTGACGGGCGGGGTGGACGGCGGCGTGCACGTCACGGACGTCACCAACGCCTCCCGCACGTTGTTCATGGACCTGGAGACCCTGACCTGGGACGAGGAGATCCTGGGCATCTTCGGAGTGCCGCTGAGCATGATGCCGGCCATCAAGTCCTCCTCGGAAGTCTACGGCGCCGTGCACACGTCCCAGCTGCTGCGCGAAGTTCCCGTGTCAGGCATCCTCGGTGACCAGCAGGCCGCCACGTTCGGGCAGGCGGCGTTCGAGGCCGGTGAAGCCAAAAACACGTACGGCACCGGCTGCTTCCTGATTTTCAATACCGGCGAGGAGATTGTTCACTCGAAGAACGGTCTGCTCACCACCGTCGGGTACAAGCTCGGCGATGCCCCAGCGCACTATGCGCTGGAAGGCTCCATCGCGGTCACCGGTTCCCTGATTCAGTGGCTCCGGGACAATTTGGGCATGATCAGCAGCGCGCCGGAGGTAGAAACGCTGGCGGCGGCCGTTGAGGACAACGGCGGCGTCTACATCGTTCCGGCCTTCTCGGGGCTCTTCGCCCCGTACTGGCGTTCGGATGCCCGCGGCGCCATCGTGGGCCTGACCCGGTTCGTCAACAAGAACCACATCGCCCGGGCGGCGCTGGAGGCCACAGCATTCCAGACCCGCGAGGTGCTGGACGCGGTCAACGCGGATTCCGGCGTTCCGCTCACTGAACTGAAGGTCGACGGCGGCATGGTTGCCAACGACGCGCTGATGCAGTTCCAAGCGGACATCCTGGGCGTTCCGGTGATCCGGCCGAAGGTAGTGGAAACCACCGCACTGGGCGCCGCCTACGCAGCCGGCCTCGCCGTCGGCTTCTGGAAGGACCTCGGCGAACTCTCGTCCAACTGGTCCGAGGACAAGAGGTGGGAACCGAAACTGGACCAGGCCGAGCAGGACCGGCAGCTGCGCCTGTGGAGGAAGGCCGTGACGAAGTCCATGGATTGGGTCGACGAGGACGTCCGCTAGGCACTCCGAACCGTCTCCGGACAGCAACGAACAGGGAGGGTGGCCCGAGGAGTGCCGCCCTCCCTGGTCTTGTGCGGGTCAGGACCCCCGGTCACCAACCCTCGCCAGCACGGTGGTCAGGGTCCGTCGAGTTCAGCAGGCGGTGTCTTCGCATAGACGCTTCTGCTGACCGAGTATGCCCGCTCATCCAGTTCCAGCGCTTGGGTGTTGACGGCCGCGAACTGCGCGGCGCCCAGCTTCTTCACTTTCACGAGGTCCATGAATTCCTGGTCGGGACCGCCGACGGCGGTGACTTTCACCAGCCCTGTTCCGGCTGAGTAGAACTTCCGCTGGTGGCCTGCCTCAGGCGGTTCCAGCGGGTTGTATTCATCGATCACCAGTACATCGTCGTAGCAGCCAGTCGGGACGCAGACGTGCTGGTTGTTCTTGAACACTGTCCCGCAGTCAAGGAAGTCAACCTTGGGTGCATAGGCCTGGACATAGTCCGGCGTGCCGGTCCGGGGCCTGGCCTGCATGGCGATGCCGGCCTGGGCCCTGGCAAGCCCGCTGATGAAAGTGCTGGGCGCACCAACGAACTCGCCGTTTTCGTATTCCTCCGGATATTCGCCGAAGAGCCAGACCGTTCCCTTTCCAGTCTGCGCAAAGAAGGCCAGTTCGGATTCCACCAGTTCGCCGTCCGAGTAGTCGCGGTCCCACAGGACACGGGTCTTGACGCCGTCAATTACCTTGGTCAGCCCGGTGACTGTATGCACGACGGTGCGTTTGCTGGTCCCTTCGGCAGAGGTCACGGTCCCCGTCGTCGTGTACTGCATGCCGGGCTTGAGCGGGAACCATGTGTTATCGATCCGCGGGGAAGCCTGGAAATCCGAACGGTCAAAGTTGATCGCGGAGCCGGGCCCGCAGAGTTCCGGGGCCGGCGGCGCGGCACCCGCTGTGGGTGCCGACACCACCGTCAGCGATCCGAAGGCCAGCAGTAATGCGGACCCGTATGCCGTAAAACGATGGGCTCGAAAAGCCATCTCACGTGCCTTTCACATTCGTGGGGGATCCAGCTAAACCGAAGGCGCGGGTTCCAGCTCATGTGCCCTGTGCCGGTGAGCGCGGCCACCTTTGGCGAATCGCAGGTACAGCGATGGGACGATGAAAAGGTTGACCAGCGTCGATGTGACGAGGCCGCCCAGGATCACCACGGCCATGGGATGCTCGATCTCGTGGCCGGGGATGTTCCCCATCACCACCAGCGGTACCAGAGCCAAAGCCGTGGCCAGTGTGGTCATGAGGATCGGCGACAAGCGCTCTGCAGCCCCCCGAAGCACCAACGCAGGTCCGAAGGGCATGCCCTCGTACTGCTCCAGGTGCTGGCAGTGGTTGATGAGCAGGATGCCATTGCGTGCCGCGATCCCCATGAGGGTCAGGAAGCCAACCAGCGAACCGAGGGACAGGATTCCGCCGCTGAGGTGGGCGGCGATCACCCCGCCCACGAGTGCCACCGGCAGGGTCAGGATGGCCAGGGTGGCCAGCCGCCAACTCTTGAAAGCAGCCTGCAGGAGAAGGAAGACGACGATGACCGCGCCAATGGAGTAGAGCAGCAGCCGTTGGGATGCGGCCTGGCGTTCGGCGTATTCGCCGAGGACAACCGCGCTGTAGCCGACCGGGAACTGAACAGATTCCATATCGGTCTTGAGCTTCTCCACGACCTTCGCCAGATCTCCTTCTTTGACGTTGGCACTGACATCGATGCGCCTGGATCCCTCCGAACGCTCAATGACGTTGGGCGTGGGCTTCACCGAAATCGTGGCGACATCAGCCATCCGGATCTTGACCCCGCTCGGCGTATCGAGGGGAAGGTTCTCAATGTTCGTGACACTCGTCCGGGACTCCGGTGGGCTCCACACCTGGACGTCGTAGGCCTTCCCGTCCCGATAAATATCGCCGACCTCTTCGCCGGCAACAAAGGTTGCCGCGGCCCGCCGCACATCGCCCGGCTTCAGTCCGAAGCGGTTGGCCGCCTCCAGGTTCACCTCCACATTGATCTGCGGCACGCTGGCCTGGAGGGCAACCTTCGCGCCGATGGCTCCATCAATGCCGCCCAGGATGGTCTTGATCTTGTCGGCTTCCTGGCGCAGCGTTGCCAGGTCGTCTCCGTATACGCGGACGACGACGGCATAGCCGGTTCCGGTGAGCACCTCACGGATGCGTTCCTTGAGGTACGTCTGCACATCCCGTGTGATTCCGGGGTAACCGTCCACTACCTGCGAGACTGCTGCCAGGGTTTGGTCATAATCCACCCCGGGGTCGACGCTGATCCAGTTCTCGCCGAAGTAGACGCCCACCACCTCATCGGCGTTGAACGCCTGTCCCGTGTGGGACCCGCAATTGTTTACACCCGGAATGGCAATGAGTTCAGCGCAGGCGAGCTGGCTGACGCGGACTTCCTCGGCGTTGGATGTGCCGGGCTGCGTGAGCCAGTGCATCAGGAAATCGCGCTCCTTGAAAGACGGGAGCAACGACTGGCCCAGCAGCGGCGCCGCTACGATGCCGATGACGCCGACGGCGGCCAGGGTCAGGTAGCCGGGAACAGGCCGGCGGACGATGGGCCGTAGCGCGTTGGCGTACCAGCGCTTCAGGACCCTGACCACGGGCGGATCCCGGTCCTCCAGCTTGGCATTTCGCAGGAAGATGTATGCCATTGCGGGAGTGACCGTCAGCGCCACAAGCATGGATGCGATCACCGCGAGAGTGTAGGACGTGGCCAGCGGCCGGAAGAACGCGCCCGTGAGCCCGTCCAGGAAGAAGATCGGAACCGTTGCGGCGACGATGATCAGCGTGGCGTAAACGATTGGTCCGCGGACCTCAAGCGACGCGTTGACCACCACCCTGGCGGTGCTTCCGGGCGCTCCGCTGGCCCGGTGGTGCCGGAGCCGCCTGACGATATTTTCGACGTCGATGATGGCATCGTCCACCACCACTCCGACGGCAATCACCAACCCCGCAAGCACCATGGTGTTGACCGTGCCGCCGGTCCAATACAACACGAGGGCCGCCGCCACCAGTGACAAGGGGATGGCCAGCACGCTGACCAGGGCCGTCCGCCACTGGAAGAGGAAGACACTCAATACCAGGATCACCAGCAGGCATCCCAGCAGCAGGGCTACGCTCAGGTTGTCGAGGGATTCCTCAATGAAGGTCGCGGGCCGGAAAATGGCAGTGTCCACAGCGATTCCGGTCAAGCCGGGCTCGAGTTGCTTCATGGCCTCTTCCACCCCCCGAGTCACTTCGAGGGTGTTGCCCCAGGGCAGTTTTTCCACGATCAGCATCAGGCCCGGTCCGCCGTTGATGACGGCGTCACCGATCAGCTGCTGGTGGTCCTCCACCACATTGGCCACGTCGCCCAGCTGGAGCGGGGGCTGTCCCTCACGATCCTCCAGTGCCACCTTCGCGAGGTCCGCAGGCGTGGTGATGGGCTGGATATGCCTGATCCCAATTGTCTGGCTGGGTGTGTCCAGGGAACCGCCGGTGCCGATCAGGGCACCGGAGGAATACTGGAGCAGGCCGGCGTCGAGGGCATTGGCGGTGGTGCTCATGACGGTTTCCAGGCTGACCTTGTTTGCTGCCAGCTTGGCCGGGTCAGCCTGGACCTGAAGCATCTGGAGACGTTCACCCCAGATTGCCACGTTTGCCACGCCGGGAACGCGGAGCAGATGGGCCCTGATGTTCCAGTAGGAAATCATTGACATCTCGATCAGGGACCGGGTGTCCGAGGACAGCCCGATCTTCATGACCCGGCTGGTGGAGGACAGGGGCTGCAGCATGACCGGCGGCGCCGCCCAGGTGGGCAGCGTCGGAATGACCGTCGCCATCCGCTCGGACACAAGCTGTCGGGCCGTGAGCAGATCCGTTCCGTTCTCGAATTCCATCACAATCGAGGACAGCTGCGGTACCGACTTGGACCGCATGTGGTCGAGGCCGTCGATGCCGTTGAAGGCTTCTTCCATGGGAACCGAAACGAGTTCTTCCACCTCAGCGGCGGTAAGTCCCAGGCAGGCTGTCTGGACCTCCACTTTCGGCGGCGCGAATTCAGGGAACACGTCCACCGAGGCACTGCTGAGCTGGGCGCCGCCTACCATCAACAGCGCCGCCGCCATCGCAATGATGATCGATCTGAACCTTAGGCTTGCCGCGACTATCCGGCGCATGTCATTTGCCCGTAACGAACTCTGCGCCGAACAACTCAGCCGCGGCTACTGTTACCACAGGCGTTCCAACAGCTGGGCCGACACTGGCTGTGACCGCGCCCGCTTCGATTTTGGTCACCGTGACGGACTGGCGCTCGTACACCCGTGGCTCGGCGTTGATGTAGACCCAGGTCTTCCCCTGCGCGTCGTACAGCAGCGCTGCGTATGGGAACAGGACGCCTGCGCCCCCCGCACCCGGCTTGACCGTGTCGGTGGCCAGCTCCAGCCGTTCAATGGCCCGCTGGCTTAGCGTGATGCGTGCTATGCCGGTGGTGGCATTCTTTTCCACCTTGGCAGCCGCTTCAGATGCTGTTTCTGCCATGGCCGAGGGTTGAGCACAGGCGGGCAGTGAAAACAGCAGTGCTGCGCAGACAGCGGCCGCCACTGGCAGGCGCCGCAGGGTCCTTTTGCTGGTCATGATACTTCCACCTTTTCCGGCATAACAGGGGTGACTGGAACTTCCGATTCGTAGACCTCTGACCATTCTTCCGGCTCGGTGCGGGGACCGAACCAGAGTGCGAGCAGGGGGAGCACAAAGATCCCCACGAGCGTTGTGGTCACGAGCCCGCCGGCTATGATCAGCAGCATAGGCACGATCAGGGTCTGGCCTACCGCGCCGCCGAGGAAGGCGGGCGGTATCAGCACGAGGAACGTAATGAGGGCGGATTTCAGGATCGGCGATATCCGGTCCCGGGCCGCCGCCATGACCAGGTCAGTGCGTGACATCTGTTCGGACTCCCGCCAGAGTTCGTCAACACGCGCGGACAGGAGCGCCGCATTACGTGCAGCGATGGCCACCACGGCCGCAAACGCCGTCAGCGACAGCCAGGACAGGGACTCCGCCCCGATCCATGCGGCGACCGCTGCTCCCGCCATCGCGGCGGGAAGCGTCAGGAAGACGGCGAGGGCAAGCTTCCAGCTCCGCACTGCAGTCTGAAGCAGAAGCAGTACAGCCAGGATGGCCGCGATTCCGAGTCCATGAACCAGGGTGTCTGCGGCCTGCAGCTGGCTGTATTTCGTGGGGATCTCGGCGTGGTGTTCGAGCGGGAACTGGATTTGTTGGATGGCCGCCTCGATATCCCGCTGGATATCTGCCAGCGGGCGTCCGCTGACGTCAGCCACGACGTCGATCCGCCGCGAGGTGGCATCGTGCTGGATAACAACTTCGCTGGGGACCATGCGAACGTCGGCGACCTGGCCCAGTTGGACGTGGCCGCCATTAGGAGCGTCAAGGAGCAGCTCACGGATGCTGGTCAGGTCATCCCGGACGCCAACCGCGCCGCGGACAACCACTTCGAACACCTTCTGCTCCTCAAAGAGGTTCCCGACGACGATGCCCTGCATCAGTGTCGCAGCGGCGCGCCTCGCGTCACCGGGCTTGATGCCGAACTTTTGGGCAGCCTCGAGATTGACCTGGACCTCTACGATCGCGGTCATGGCAGCAGCGTCGATCGTCGGGTTGTTCACACCGTCAATCTTCTGGAGGGCCTGGCGGACCTCTTCTGCCTTTTCACGGAGCACCGGCATTTCAGTTCCGTAGACGCGGACCGCGAATCCCGGCTCCAGGCTGGAGCGCATGTCGCCGACGGTCTGCTGGGAGTAGTTCAGTACGTTGTGCGCGATGCCCGGGTAGCCCTGGACCACGTCCCGTACCGCCTTCTCCGTTTCGCCAAAGTTGGCGTCCCGTGCGATCGACACCCACAGCTCAGCAGAGCTGTTGCCAACCACCTGATCTGCAGAGATGGCGCGTCCCACGTGACCGCCGACGCCCGAAACCCCCGGGAGGGCCCTGAGTTCATCGGATGCCAGGGCAGCGATCCGCCGGACTTCGTCATTGGACGTCCCGGCCATGGTGTCCCACTGCACCAACAGGGTCCGGTCGGGCATGGTGGGAACGAGCGGCCGGTTTCCTGCCAGTTGCGAGCCGGCGGCGACGCCAAGGATCCCCACGACCACGATGGCCACAATCGCCAGAGGCTTCCGGGAGTTAACCCCGGCCAGTGCGCGGTCGTAGTACGCCTTTCCACGTCCGACGACGGGAAGTTCCCTGTCGGTGGCGGGCTTGGACGGAAGGAGGAAAAACGCCAGTACCGGTGTGACGGACAAGCCCACGATCAGGGCGGCGGCCAGCGTCAGCGCCAACGACCAGAAAAGCGGCGAAAGAAACGAGCCGCCTACTCCGGTCACGAAGAGGGTCGGAACAAGGACAACCACCATCATCAGCGATGCGTGGAACAGCGGTGTGCGGACCCCGCGGACGATGTGGCTGATCCGCGACCTCGGGGTAGCCTCGGCGTCCGTCGACTCGCGGACGGCGCGCTGTCGTCGGTGGGCCTGAACGTCTTCCACGATGTCGCCCACGATCACGGACGTGCCGAGCAGAATTCCCATCAGGACGGTGACGTTAAGTGTTGCATTTTGGGCGAACAGCACCACCGCCGCCGTCGTGACGGTAGTGGAGATGGCCACGAGTGCGATCACGGCGACCCGCCAGGACCGGAACAGCAGCCAAAACAGTGCTACCGCAATCAGCAGGCTGATCAGGAGCGCCAGGCCGAGGCTGTTGACGGAGTCCTGAACGCCGGTCGCAGGCCTGAATACGGAGGTGTCGATCTGGACGCCCGTGAGGCCCGGCTCCATGTCCTTGAGGGCCGCCTCAACATTACGGGTGACCTCCAGGGCGCTGATGCCGGGGAACTTTTCGATCACCAGCATCAGGCCGGCGTCTGCCCCAACGGCGTCCCCGATCAGCGGCTGGTGGTCTTCCTTGACCTGGGCAATGTCGCCCAGGAGCAACTGCGGGTCCGTGTCCTCCACGCTGACCTTGGCCAGGTCGGCCGGAGTGCGGATGGGAAGGACGTGCTGGATGCCAAGGCGCTGGTTGGGCGACTCCACGAAACCGCCGGTCCCGGGCGTCGAAGCCTCCAGGAAGCTCAACGGCGAAACCCAGACCGCGTTGCCTGTGGTCTTAATTAGCTGCTCAAGGGTAATGCCTTTGTCGCGGAGCTGCGTCGGAGTGACCTCAACCTGCAGCTGCTGTTCGCGCTGGCCCCAGATGGACACGTTCGCCACGCCCGGGATACCGATCAGCCGCGGCTTGATTTTCCATCTGGCCAGGACCGACATCTCAATGCCGGAGAGCTCCTTGGAATTCATCCTGACCATCAGCACGCGGCTGGTGGAGGACATGGGCTGCATGATCAGCGGCGGCGATGAGACGTTAGGCAGCGCGTGCGCCTGCGTCATTCTTTCCGCGACCAACTGGCGTGCGCGCAGGAGGTCCGTGCCGGGCTCGAAGACGAGTTCGATGGACGACAGCCCCGGGACAGATTTCGAGCGGATCTCGTCCAGCCAGGCCACGCCGTTGAGGAGGTCTGCTTCCATCGGTGCGGTAATAAGCTGCTCAACTTCAACCGCGGAGAGCCCTAGGGCCTCAGTTTGGATCTCTACCTGTGCGGGGGCGAACTCCGGCATGGTGTCCACGGCCATATGTGGAACGTTCACGATGCCAAAAGTAATAAGGCCCGCCGCGAGGGCGAGAACCAAGATTCGGAACTGCATGCTGAACCGGGTAACCCAGCCAAACACGACTAGTCCCTCGCTAATTCTTCGCAGGGGTGAAGGGCGGAATTTTCAGCCCGTCACATCTTTGTGCTGGACATTGACGCCAAGAGTACATGTCAGGCTCCTCGACCTGAGACCGTCTAGTTTCCCCACAGACTTGACAATACTGTGGACCGATTGCGCCGCTTTGGCAAGGGTGGAATCTACCCCCCTTGAGCCACCCTGGTACAGGGTTCTCGTTGGCGAAGAGATCGGGGCTACCTAATGGGCCAGGCGGCACTGTCCACTTCGACGGTGCCGGCACGGGCCACGCGCCCCTGCGCCCGGCCCGGACTGTCGCGTTCCCTGAGCCTGGGCCTGCCCACCTGCAGTGGGTAGGCTAAAGTAGTCCTATGCGTGCGATCCTTCTGCTTAGCTAGCCGCCCGGTGCCCGGAAACAACCGGATTGCCGTGCGGCTGCCCCTCCATGAGAGGGGCTTTTGTGTGTCCGGGCATGTTTCCGGGCCGGCAGCAGAGGGGATCAGACCGTTGTGGCAGCACCGATGCCACAACAGAACAGAAGAGGGCAGCAGTGAGCGTTCAGCCGGAGACAGAGACCGGAACAGCAGCAGTGGCGGCGGAAACACCCGAAGAGGGTGCCTACAGCTTCGCGGCAATGGAGGCCAAGTGGCCGCAGGTGTGGGAAGACCTTAAGGTTTTCACGCCTGTGGATGATGGTTCCCGCGAACGCCGCTACGTGCTGGACATGTTCCCGTACCCCTCGGGGGACCTGCACATGGGCCACGCCGAGGCTTTTGCCATGGGCGATGTTGTGGCCCGGTACCTGCGGCAAAAGGGCTTCGACGTCCTGCACCCGATCGGCTGGGACTCCTTCGGCCTGCCGGCGGAAAACGCCGCCATCAAGCGCAATGCCCACCCCAGTGAGTGGACCTACGCGAACATCGACACTCAGGCGGCGTCGTTCAAGCGTTACGCGATCTCCGCGGACTGGTCCCGGCGGGTGCACACCTCGGACCCCGAGTACTACCGCTGGACCCAGTGGCTGTTCAAGCGCTTCTACGAGCGGGGGCTGGCGTACCGCAAGGACTCCCCGGTCAACTGGTGCCCCAAGGACCAGACCGTCCTGGCCAATGAACAGGTGGTCAACGGTGCCTGCGAACGCTGCGGTACCCCCGTCACCAAGAAGTCCCTGAACCAGTGGTACTTCAAGATCACCGATTATGCTGACCGGCTGCTCGATGACATGGACGAGCTGCGCGGCCACTGGCCCGAGCGGGTTCTGGCGATGCAGAAGAACTGGATCGGCCGCTCCGAAGGTGCCCACGTCAACTTTGTGATCGAGGCCGTCGGCGGCAAGCCCGCCAAGGACGTCACCGTCTTCACCACCCGCCCGGACACGCTGTACGGCGCCACGTTCTTTGTTGTCGCAGCCGACGCGCCGATCGCCGTCGAACTCGTCACCGAGGAGCACGCCGCCGCCTTGGACGCCTACCGCGAACAGGTCAAGGCACTCACCGAGATCGAACGCCAGTCCACCGAACGCGAAAAGACCGGTGTCTTCACCGGCCGCTACGCCGTCAACCCGCTGAACGGCGAAAAACTTCCGGTCTGGGCCGCTGACTACGTCCTGGCCGACTACGGCACCGGCGCCATCATGGCCGTCCCGGCACACGACCAGCGCGACCTCGACTTCGCCAAGACGTTCGACCTGCCCGTCCGCGCCGTGCTGGATACCGGTGAAGAGGATCCCACTGTGTCCGGCAAGGCCACCTCGGGCGAGGGCACCCTGATCAACTCGGGCGTCCTCGATGGGCTGCCGAAGGCCGAAGCCATCCCGGCTGCCATCGACATCCTGGAACAGCAGGGCACCGGCGAGAAATTCGTCAACTTCCGCCTCCGCGACTGGCTGCTGAGCCGCCAGCGTTTCTGGGGCACGCCCATCCCAATCATCCACTGCCCTGCCTGCGGCGAGGTTCCGGTTCCGGACGAGCAGCTGCCTGTCAGGCTGCCTGCGGACCTGCGCGGCGAGGACCTGTCCCCGAAGGGTACGTCCCCCCTGGCCGCCGCCGAGGGCTGGGTCAACGTTGACTGCCCCAACTGCCACGGGCCGGCAAAGCGCGATACCGACACCATGGACACCTTCGTGGATTCGTCCTGGTACTTCCTGCGGTTTGTTTCCCCGCAGTACACCGAGGGCCCGTTCGACCCGGCGAAGATCAATGAGTGGATGCCGGTCGGCCAGTACGTGGGCGGCGTGGAGCACGCCATCCTGCACCTGCTGTACGCCCGCTTCTTCACCAAGGTCATCCACGACCTCGGCATGATCGACGCCGACGAACCCTTCAGCGCGCTCCTGAACCAGGGCCAGGTCCTCAACGGGGGCAAGGCCATGAGCAAGTCGCTGGGCAACGGCGTTGACCTCAGCGAGCAGCTGGACAAGTTCGGCGTGGACGCCGTGCGCCTGACCATGATCTTCGCGTCCCCGCCGGAGGACGACGTCGACTGGGCGGACGTTTCGCCGTCGGGCTCCGCAAAGTTCCTGGCCCGTGCCTGGCGCCTGGCGCAGGACGTCACCAGCGAGCCCGGTGCCGACGTCACCGCCGGTAACCGCGCGTTGCGTTCCGTCACGCACCGCACCATCGCCGACGCCGCCGCGCTGTTGGACACCAACAAGTTCAACGTGGTGGTGGCCAAGCTGATGGAGCTGGTCAACGCGACCCGCAAGGCTATAGATGCCGGCGCCGGCGGGGCCGATCCCGCCGTCCGCGAGGCGGCGGAAGCCGTTGCCGTCATCCTGAGCCTCTTCGCGCCGTACACCGCGGAGGACATGTGGAACGTCCTGGGTCACCCGGCGTCCGTGGCGAACGCCGGCTGGCCGATGCACGACGAAGCGCTGCTGGTCCAGGAGACCGTCACCGCGGTGGTCCAGGTCCAGGGCAAGGTCCGTGACCGCCTTGAAGTCTCGCCGGGGATCGGCGAGGACGAACTGCGGGAACTGGCGCTGGCCAGCGAAAACGTCCAGCGCGCGCTCGACGGCCGCGGCATCCGCACGGTGATCGTGCGAGCGCCTAAACTGGTCAACATCGTCCCGGCCTAGTCCGGGGCACCGGCCGCCGGGCCCAACCGGCGGCCGGCCCTAAACCAGGAGGCACCCTTGCCCGACCGTGACGCCGCTGCGTGGCTCTGGCTCCGGGAGCGTTTGGCTGCCCTCCGTCCCGCACCGCGCGCCGGTGTGTCAGTACCCTCCACCCCGCCCGCCGTCGTCGTCCGTACCGCGGTGGTGACCGATTCTGCCTCTGCACTGCCGGCCGACTGGGTGCATGCCTGTGCAGGGGACGCGCGCCTGACTGTCATCCCGATGCCCGTTATGGTTGGCGCGGAAATTTACGGCGAGGGCGAAGACGATATCACCGAAACCATTGCCCTGGCACTCGCCAGCGGCACGTCGGTCAAGACGTCCCGCCCGTCACCGGGACAGTTTGAACAAGCCTTCCTGGCCGCCGAACGGCTGGGCTACGAGGGCGTGGTCTCCATCCACATTTCCGGCGGTTTGTCCGGAACGGCGGACGCGGCGCGGCTCGCGGCCACCCGGGTGAGCATCCCCGTGGAAGTCCTCGACTCTGGCACCGTGGGCATGGCACTGGGCATGGGCGTGCAGGCCGCGGTGGCAGCAGCCGCGGCAGGCAGCGACACCACAGCCGTAGCCGCCGCGGCGGCGGCGCAGTTCGCGCGGACCAAGGTCTATTTCTACGTGCCCAGCCTGGAACAGCTCCGCAGGGGCGGGCGGATCGGCGCGGCCGCCTCGCTGCTGGGGACCATGTTCGCCATCAAACCCATCCTGGCCGTCGACGACGGCAAGATCGTGCCGCTGGAAAAGGTCAGATCAGCAGCCAAAGCTGTTGCCCGCCTCGAGGAACTGGCCGCCGCGGACGCCGCATCGCGCCCCCACGGCCAGGCCCGCCTCGCCGTCCACCACTTCGGGAATCCGGTCGAGGCAGAAGCGCTGGCAGCCAGGCTGTCCGCCGCCTTGCCAAGCTGTCCGCCGGCCCAGATCAGCTCCCTGCCCGCCGTCCTGGCAGCTCACGCCGGGCTCGGCGTGCTCGCGGTGATCGTGGGGGAGAGCGGCCCAACTGTGCGGAACTCGGAGCCGGAGCCCCCCGCAGTTTCCGCCTAGTGGTTTCCACATAGGTGCGTTTCCCCGCTGTCATTTTCTCAAGACGGCGTCCGGGGGCTGCGGTGTGGTGATCGGGTCTGCGTGCCGGTGCACGAGTGCCCAGGTGTCGCCTTCGAGGCGATAGATGCTCGTAACCCGTAGCTCAAATGCTGATATTTTGTCGGCTCCTCCCACCTTGGCCTGCCAGTGTTCTATGTCCAGGAAGCAGGCGAGATCGGTTGTGACGTGCTTGGTGAGGGCATCAAAAGCCGTGACGCGTCCAGATTTGAATCGTGCCGCCGCTGAATCGAGGGCCCCTGATACTCGCTCCCAGCCGACCACCGGAGGGCCCCAGGGATTAGCAAGGGAGACATCTCTGCTGTGGGAGAAAATGGCCTTGACGGGTTCCGGGTTGCCTTTAGCAAACTGATTTAGCGCCTGATGAAACTGGTCGATGACCTCGTCAAGCTGCATTGTCCCACCAACTAACTCATAGGGCTTCTACGGTAAGCGAATCCTAGCGGCTTCATGCCCGCCGGTCACTGGCCTCCTGAATCTTCCAGCGGGGCGGTGGCTCGAGTCCCGAAGCTGGACCTTCCCCGCGGTTTTACGCCTAGCAGTTTCCACATAGGTGTAGCCGGGACTGTCACCCGCGGCCCTGCTTCCCTAGCGTTGGGAGCATGTCACGCCGGGACGCTGGAGCAGCACGCCAGGGGGCCCGGCATGCCCGGGACCGGCTGCAGTCCACGCTCGGAGCCGGCCCGGGGCTTCTGCTCACCGGCAGAGGCGAAAAGGTCTTTGAGTACGACGGCGGTACCCACCTATCCGGTGACGACGCCGCTCCGGGGGCTGCGGATGAGTCCGCTGCCGGAACAGGCCGGACAGGACCGGCGCTGAGATGGCGGGTGGGCCTGCGGGTCGCCCTGCTCATCGCCGTAGTCGCGGTGCTGGGCGGCGCCTGGTTCTGGTCACAGGTGGCCGCCGGTCAGCCAGAAGTCAGGCCACTCAGTGACGTCTCCGCTCAAGGCAGCATGCCTGCTCGGGAAGGAACCGAAGGCCCGGAGCCGCACGGCGCCGGGCCGCCTGGGCTGGCGTCGGAAAGTCCACAGGCCGGCACCGTTATCATTCACGTTGCCGGGGCTGTCGCCGTGCCCGGGGTTGTGCAGTTGCCCGCTGGCAGCCGGGTTCACGAAGCAGTCGCGGCGGCAGGCGGAGGCACGCCCACAGCAGACCTGAACCGCCTCAACCTTGCTGCCATGCTGGCGGACGGTCAGAAGCTCTACGTTCCCCAGGCCGGCGAAGAAGTCCCCGCCGGTTCGTCCGGCATGCCCGGGGAAGCGGGGGAGGGGACCGGCGGTGGTGGGACCGCTTCAGCAGGAGAAAAGGTCAACCTCAATACAGCCAGCGTCGAAGAGCTGGACGCCCTGCCGAAGGTTGGGCCCGTGCTGGCTCAGCGGATTGTGGAGTGGCGCAAGGAACACGGCCCCTTCGCAACGGTCGAGGAGCTCGACGCCGTGGATGGCGTGGGTCCCAAGATGCTCGAAACACTCCTTCCCCTGGTAGGCATCTGAGGTGGCCAGGCGCAGCCAGTGGAGCCGCTTTGTTGACTCAGCCGTGCAGGGCCAGAGGGCTCCAGCAGCATTCCCGGCTTCCGTGGATACGCCCGCCGTGGATACGCCCGCCGCAGTCCAGGCCGCGGGGCTGAGTGTCCGCAGGCTGGGTGCACGCGTCGGGACGAAACTCCGGGGCCAGGAGCCATCGAGTTCACCAGCGGATGCGCCGCGCCGGCGCACCGACGTCAGGCTGGCACTGCCCGCCCTCCTCGTCTGGGGTGCCGCCGTCGCTGGCGTCTGGCTTGCCCCTGTGGCGCTGGTGGGGCTCTGCTGCGGCTTGGTACTTTTGGCCACCTGCCTGTTGATCCGGGCCTCGAAGGGCAGGGCGTTGGTGGCAGGCCGGCGGAGCTTTCCGATGACGCTCGCGGTTGCCTTGCTGCTGGCCGCCACCGCTGCTGCCCATTCGGCTGTCTCGTCGTCCCAACGCCACGACGGGCCGTTTGCCGAAGCTGTCGCCGCGGGCCACTCTGTGGTGGCCATTCTGGAGGTCACCGGATCCCCGCGCGCCATGACCGTCCCGGGAACTTCGGGGCCGCCCGAACGCTGGTCGGTCACGGCGCAGACGGAGCAGGTCACCGTCAGCAGCCGGGTCATCCGTACCCGTGCCCCGGTGGTGGTCATGGGCGGCAAGGGCTGGGGAGACCTGGTGCCCGGCCAGGTGGTCCGGACCGCCGGCAAGCTGAAGCCGCCGGACGCAGGCCAGCAGGAAACGGCTGTCCTGTCAGCCTCCCTGCCACCCCGTGCCGGCTCCGGGACCGGCAGCAGCGCCGGAATGGATGATGCCGACGCCCCGGCCTGGCAGCTCGTAGCGAAGGACCTGCGTGTCCGGTATGTCTCCGCTTCGTCTTTCCTTGCCGCCGATCCAGCCGGTCTGCTCCCGGGCATGGTCACCGGAGACACCAGCGCCTTGGATGAAGGGCTCAATGCGGCGATGAAAACGGTGGGCATGACCCACCTGACGGCAGTCAGCGGGGCCAACTGCAGCCTGGTCCTGGGTGCCCTGCTGATCGCTGCCCGCAGCCTGCGCCTGCCCCGGCTCCCTGCGGCAGGACTGGCTTTGACCGGCCTGGCAATGTTTGTGGTGCTGGTGGGCCCGGACGCCAGCGTCCTGCGCGCCGCGCTGATGGGTTCAATCGCCGTGGCATCGCTGGCAGGTGGCCGGACAGGCCGTGGACTCAGTTTCCTCTGCCTCGCGGTGATGGGCCTGCTCCTGATCGACCCCGGCCTCGGTACCAGCTTTGGGTTCCTCTTGTCGGTACTCGCGACCCTGGGCATCATCGTCCTGGGCCGCCGGATGATCGACTGGACCCCGGCAGTGATTCCACGCTGGGCAGCCGCTGCCTGGGCCGTCCCGCTCTCCGCGCAGCTGCTCTGCGGCCCGGTGATTGTGCTCCTGCAGCCCCAGTTCTCCACGTACTCGCTGCTTGCAAACCTGATGGCAGCCCCGCTGGTAGCACCGGTGACATTGCTGGGAACGGCAGCCGTCCCGCTGGTGGTTGCTGCGCCGTGGCTTGCCACCGTCCTGATCGCCGTGGCAGGCACCTTCAGCGCCGGAGTCGCGGGAACCGCGAGGATCACGGCCGGATTGCCGGGGGCTGCGCTGCCCTGGCCCGAGGGCCCGTTGGGCCTCCTGACCATGGTGCTGCTCTCGGTGCTGACCTTTGCCGGGGTGTGGCTTGCCGTCCGGCCGCGCCAGGTGTTCCGGGGGGTCCTGGCATTGCACGCCCGGACGGAAAAGGTGTTGGACCTCCTGGAACGGCAGCTGGGGGCCACGTTGGCCCGGTGCGGTCCGGCGCGGTGCTGGCCGGACCGGCGCGGGCCAGGCCAGCGTGGCCCCGGCTTGGTGGCGGCGGCCCACCGTGGCAGGCTTAGACACTGCACCAGAATTTCCGGGAGGAATCCACCATGGCCGCAGCCCAGACCACACGTACCAGGACTCCGGCGTCGAACACGGCCACCTGGCGGGACGTGACGCCTGCCGAAATCGTCCTGGTGGGCGGACCGGAGGAGTATCTCGGGATCCGGGCGATGGACCGTGTCAGGGCACAAGTCCGGGCAACGTCGCCTGACGTGGAAATCACCCGCCTCACCGCCGGAAGCTACGAGGCCAGCCATGGAGTGGACCACAAAGACAGGACATTGTGCGTGGTTGACGGCCGGGTCGAGACCGAGCCTAGGTGCAAACCGGGAACCCCCCCGTGACCCCGGGAGCCGACGACAATAAGATCCGCGTCCCTGGCAGCGTCGAGTATTACCGACGCCGGCGAATGAGTGTTGACGAGCTGGTCGGGTTTTGTGGCTCCAGCTTCGAGCCGCGGTGGCTGGCTTTCAGAGGCTTTAGTCCTTTGAGTGTGAGTGAATCGCAGGGATCGAAGTGGACCCTGGCGGTGGCTTCTCCGGAGACTGAAGCGACGATCGATGATGCGACATCCCGCAGTTTGACGTTTCTGGTCCTGGCAGCGCGACGCAGGATCGCGAATCACCACGCCCAGGGCTGTGTCGATGACTGTCCTGTGTTTGAGGGCGCCGTGCAGGTCCTGGACGGTGTCATTCAGCCGGGCGAAGCGTACGCACCGCGGGCCCAAGTACCCTAGACACCCGGGCGGCGAAGACTTCGGCGGTACGGATCCCTTCGTGAGAGAAGTGGTGCGTCCGGCTGGAGGTCAGGTTCAGCCCCGCCCTGCCCTGACCTTCCATAGCCGGCTGGACCCCAGGGCGGACCGGCTGCCGCGCCGTGGGGCAATCGCTGCGAGACGGGGCCAGTGGTCATCTCCGGACAGATCCGGCGCAGTGACGGGACAGTGTTCCGTGATGGCCGTCAGGGTCGGGCCCTACCAAGGCTGTCCTGCAGCTCAACCAGGAACCATAGGATCGTGGGCTGGATCTTGACCCCTTGGGAATCATATGCACCGTGGCTGGGCAGAGTTCGAGTCGCGCACCGCGGAACTCGAGGCCGTGTCCAGTGACCTATCCCGCGAGATGGCCGAGTACTGGAGCACGAATCCCGAACTGCGGATCAAGGTGGAGATCGAACCGGAGACCGTTGCAGCTTCGAACGGCCAGACGAGCATCGTGCGCTACCTCAACTTCCGCGTCGAGGATCGCAAGCACGATTTCACGAACAACTTCTCACTCCGGTCTTCGGGGTACCAGTGGTTCTTCTCCTTCCTCGCGGCCTTCAGCGAGTTCGAGGACCGCGACGACGTGGTGATCCTGCTCGATGAGCCCGCGCTGACGCTCCACGCGAAGGCGCAGTGTGACTTCCTGCGCTTCATCAACAAGCGACTCGCCCCGGTCGGGCAGGTCGTCTACACAACGCATTCGCCGTTCATGGTCGAGGAGATCGAGCGCGTGGTGGAGGACCGCGGCGAGGACAGCGCGTTCCCCCTGCAGGCCGCCCTCGGCTACGATCTCTCGCAGAACCTCTTCATCGGGGAGCGGAATCTGCTGGTCGAGGGCCCGTCGGACCTGGCGTACCTCGACGTGATCGGTCGTTATCTCCGTGATCAAGGTGAACAAGATCGCCGGCAAGCGGGTCGTGTTCGTCGGATCCGTGCTGGAGCAGAAGCACAGCGACATCGAAGACCTGTTCACCGCGGGCGGCTACCTCGATCTGTACAACGAGGCCTTTGGCACCTCGCACAAGGTGGGTGACCTGCCTAAACATCCGGACCGGCTGATCCTGAGGTTGGAGGCGTTGGATGGCAAGTTCGATCACTGGCGTCCGGCGGAGATCCTGCGCCGCAACCCCGCCAAGGTCGAGAAGCTCGCGCAGACCACGCTGAGCAACTTCGAGAACCTGGCTCGGAGGATCAACGAGACGCACGCGTGAGGCCTAACCCATGCGATGCGGGTTACGCAGCTGGTTGCCGGGTTGCCTAGGCACGAGAGCACTTGGCGGCCGCGTCCGGGGCCCGCTCGGGCATCTCTTCGTGATGGATCCGCTCCGCGCGGGACCCCAGCGGCTCACCGCTGCCACCCCACTGCAGTGCGATGATCTCGGCGCCGATCGAGACGGCCGTTTCTTCGGGAGTGCGTGCCCCCAGGTCCAGGCCGACGGGGCTGTGCAGTTTCAGCAGTTGCTCTTCGCTCAGGCCCGCGGCGCGAAGCCTTGCCATCCGGTCGTTGTGTGTGCGCCGGGAGCCCATCGCGCCAATGTAGGCGACCGGACGGCCTCGAAGGGCCGCCTCAAGGACCGGGACATCGAACTTAGGGTCGTGGGTCAGGACACAAATCACGGTCCGTTCGTCCACGAGCCCCCGGGCGAGCTGCTCGGAGAGATAATGGTGCGGCCAGGCACGGACCACTTCTGCAGCGTCGGGGAACCTCGCCTGGGTGGCAAATACGGCGCGGGCGTCACAAACTGTCACCCGATAGCCCAGGAAGGTACCCAACCGGGCCAGTGCTGCGGCGAAGTCGATGGCCCCGAAGACCAGCATCCGCGGCGGCGGCGCATAGCTGGCGAAGAAAACAGACATGCCGGTATCGAGGCGCTCGCCGTCCGGGCCGTACGTCAGGACGGAGTTGCGGCCGGCTGCCAGCAGGCCTTGCGTGTCGTCGCCGACGGCGTGATCGGCCCGGTCCGAGCCCAGCCCGCCCTTGAATCCGTCGGGCCGGACAACGAGGTGGCGACCCAGCCAGTCGGGGTCCGGATGCTCTATCACGGTGGCAACTCCCACCGGGCGGGATGCCTCGATGTCCTCGCGGACC
This sequence comes from Pseudarthrobacter sp. NIBRBAC000502772, assembly GCF_006517235.1. Classification (NCBI taxonomy): domain Bacteria; kingdom Bacillati; phylum Actinomycetota; class Actinomycetes; order Micrococcales; family Micrococcaceae; genus Pseudarthrobacter; species Pseudarthrobacter sp. NIBRBAC000502772. The sequence continues at coordinate 3,093,496 of NZ_CP041188.1, read as the reverse complement.
CGGTTCAGTTCCGCGAAGGTCTGCTGCGAAATTGGTTCTACAAACACCTCAATAGTGCCGCCGCAGGTTAAACCGACGGAGAAGGCGTCGTCGTCGCTGATGCCGTAGCTCACCAAGACTGGCCGCTGGCCAGCCTTCACCTGTGTGGCGAGTTCGTACACGGCACCCTCGACGCAGCCGCCCGAGACCGAGCCGAAGACTTCGCCGGTGGCTGTGACCAGCATGGATGCGCCCGGGGGCCTCGGCGCGGACCGGAATGTCCGCACAACGGTGGCCAGACCGGCCGTGTCGCCCTGCAGCCAACCCGGCTTCATAGCGGCGAGAACGTCACGCATTTTCCTCTATCCTCCAACGCCGGCTCAGGGCCGGCCCGAGCGCAGCCCGGCCCGTCGGCCCAGCCGATAGGCACAAAAGGCCACGGCGGCCACCAGCACAACGAGTTTGCCGGGGCTGCTGAGTTGATCGGTGACCATTCCCTTAGCCAGGGAAAGTGCATTGAGGCTGTTGTCGGGCAACGAAGCTGACGACCGCGCAGACGGCGACAACGGTGCGGATACCGCCGGAACAGGTGTCCCTGGACCAGGTACCGGCGGCTGTTCTGCCGGCGGCACCTCCTGTACAGCCTCGGGCGCTGCTTCCCCAGCAGGTTCCGCCAACAGTGTCTGCAGGTTAGCGGCGAACAGCGCCATCATTTGCTCGGTGACGCCGCCAATGACACCCTTCCCCATTGCGGCTGCCTTGCCGGACAGTGCCAGATCGGCACTGACGGTTCCGCGCGTAGAACCCTCCGCCTCAGCCAGGCGCAAGGTCACAGTGGCTTCGGCCGTACCTTGGCCGCGGGTTTCCTGAGCCCGGCCCTGGAACACGGCGCGGTGCTCCTCGGCGTTCCGTTCAACGACGGTCATCTGCCCCTTGTACTGCATGGAAACCGGTCCCAGCTTCACCTTCATCCCCACCTGGTAGGCGTCGTCGGAATGCTTGTTCAGGATCTGCGCCCCCGGAACACAGCCAGCCACGCGCTGGAAGTCCATCAGGGTATCCCAGACCGTGTCGATCGGTGCCACTACGGAGAAAGCGCTGTCTATTTTCATGAGCTGTTCCTCTGCCTCTCTTGTATTGTCCCGCGTCAGGCCCTGACCGCGTCCGCCACTTTCGCCAGGGCCGCATAGCTGTGGCCGCTGACAAAGGCATCGCAGTAGGGGAGCGCCGCTGCCATGCCGCCCACCAGCGGCTGGTAGTTCACGGCTGCCTTCCTCGGATTCACCCAGACAATCCTGTAGGCCAGCCGCTTCAGGCGCGCCATTTGCGCGGCCACCAGGTCCGGATCGTCCTGTGCCCAGCCGTCGGAGAACACAACCACCACCGCACCCCTGGCGAGGCCGCGGCGTCCGTGCGCGTCAACGAACCTACGCAGGCTCTCGGCGATCCTTGTCCCTCCCGCCCAGTCCGGTGCGCTTGCGGCGGCCCGGGCCAGCGCCTGGTCGGGATTCCGCCCTGCCAGTTGCCGCGTCAGCCGCGTCAGGCGGGTGGAGAACACGAATGCCTCAGCCCGGGCTCCGGCCACAGCAGTCTGCAGCAGCTCCAGGAATACCCTCGTGTAGGGCTCCATGGACCCGGAAACGTCGCACAGCAGTACCAGTTTCCGCGGACGTGGCTGGCGATGGGCATACACGAGCTTCGTGGCTTCGGAGCCGGTCCGCTGTGCTGCGCGTACGGTGCGCCGGATGTCCAGCCGTGCACTGCTGTGCGCAGACTTCCGGGTCCTGCGGCTCCGGCGGGCCGGCGTCGAGAGTACTATTTCCCGCACGAGCCGGCGAACCTGGACCACCTCGTCAGGCGAGAGATCCGCAAAGGACGTCTCGTGTAGCCGTTCCTCGGCCGATGCCATGGCAAGGATGGCGTCGCGCTCGGGACCGGTGCGGTCGCCGGAGTCTTCCTTGCCGGGAAGCGGAGCGGGCGGCGGGGCTTTGTGGAGAGTGTCCGGCGCACCCGGCAGGCGGGTCGGCGGGGACGGGCGGAGCCGGGCCTCGGAGCCGATGGCCGGCGGTGCGTTGGATTCGCCCCGGCTGTCGGCAGGATCAATCCGGCCGTCAAACACGGCGGCGAACACCGCGTCGAAGACCGGCAACTGTTCCCGGGAGGACACCAGCACCACGCGGCACGTCCAGTACAGCGGTTCGCGGGCGATAGGCGGGACAAGGCGGAGGGCTTCAGCCAGCCGGACGGCGCGGTCCGGGGAAGTCGAAAGGCCGGCACGTCGCAGTGCCGTGACAAGTCCGGCGGCCAGGGAAGCCGCCTCCACTCCGGGCGGGCTCATAGGGGCGCTGAAATCAGCCACGGCCGTCCCCGACCAGCCAGGCCGCGCCACGAGCTCCCACGAGCTCCAGGTCGTCCCGGTTCTTGACGATCGAGCCCCAGGTCTTCTCCACGGTGGGCGCATCGATGTGCGTGATGCCGAGCACGGACAACGCGGACACCCAGTCGATGGCTTCGGCGATTCCGGGCGGCTTGGCCATGTCCAGTGACCGCATCTTCGTGATGGCGGACGCTGCCTCCTGTGCCAGGGGACCGGCGCTTCCTGGGACACGGCGCCGCACGATCTCGGCAATCCGCGCCGGCGCGGGATAGTCGATCCAGTGGTACAGGCAGCGGCGCGTGAGCGCGTCGTGCAGGTCCCTTGTCCGGTTGGACGTCAGAACCACAACGGGCGGATGCGTGGCCCGGATGGTGCCCAGTTCCGGGATGGTCACTGCGGCCTCTGCCAGCAATTCGAAGGTGAACGCCTCGAATTCGGCGTCAGCCCTGTCGATCTCGTCCAGCAGCAGCACGGCCGGGCGCGGTCCCGGATGCTCGATCGCCTGGAGCAGCGGCCGGCGCAGCAGGTACTGCGGCCCGAAAAGGTCCGACTCGTTCAGGGCTGCATCGCGGACCTCTGCCAGCCGGATACCAAGCATCTGGCGCTGGTGGTTCCATTCGTAGAGCGCTTCACCTGCGTCAATCCCCTCGTAGCACTGCAGCCGGAACAGCGGAGTGTTGAGCACACGGGCCAGCGCCTTCGCAGCCTCCGTCTTGCCTACCCCCGCTTCGCCTTCCAGCAGGATGGGCTGGGGCAAACGCACAGCCAGGAACAGCGCCGTCGCCAGTCCGACGTCGGCGAGGTAGTCGCCGTCGTCCAGTGCAGCCATTAGTGAGGGAACGTCCGGAACCAGCTGCTGCACATCTTCTTCCGCGCCGCTGCGCGCAGCGCTGCTCATGGTGCGCCCCGAAGCGTGTCGAGCACCCGTTCGTAGTCGTCATCGGTGTTGATGTCCAGGGGAATGCCGCCGGGCACGGCCACCTCGGTCACCTCCGACGCGCGCTCCTCGAGCAACTTCCACACCGCCTTGTCGCCGTGGAGTGCGGCGAGCGCGGGCAGGGCGGACCGGGCGAACGCAAACGGATGGCCGATGCCGTCGTCGTAGCGGCAAACGGCGATTCCGGCCTGGCCGCGTCCCGCCAGCAGGCGGTGCACGTTCTCGGCCATGACCCCTGGCTGGTCCCCGAGCAACAGGACCACGACATCTGTGTCGGAATGAAGCGCCGGCAGGGCGGCGGCTATTGACGATCCGCAACCGGTGCCGAAGTCCGGGTTGACGGCGACATCGCAGCCGGCGGTGTTCACACTTTTCAGCACCTCTTCGCTCGATCCGCCCACCGCCAACACCAGTTGGGCGAAGCCGCAGGCCCGTGCGGTGGCCAGTACGGCGTCGAGCAGCACTCCGTCTCCGTAGGGGAGGAGTTGCTTGGGGCGCCCCAGGCGGCGGGACCCGCCCGCGGCGAGGACCAGCCCGGCGATCCGGGGCTTGTTGGTTCGGGGGCCAGACGTTAGCGGGTCAGGGCTGAGGGCTTGACGAGTCTGGGACTCAGCGGGTGCCGGCATAACGCTCCGGATCTTTACGGAACGCCTCGTAGCATCCCCGGGAACAAAAGTAGATAGTGGTGCCGCCGTGCTCCAAGTGAAGCGTCGACTCAACGGCTGCCACTGTCATGCCGCACACCGGGTCAATGGCAGCCGCAGGTTGGGCGTCGGCCGGAACTGCGTGTCGACCCTTGGCCCGTTCGGCAATGAGCTGGGCGAGGATGGACAACGCGATCTCGCCGGGCGTGCGCGCTCCCAAGTTCAGGCCCGCGGGGCTGAAGACACGGGAGCGCTGTGCGTCGTCCACATCCAGGGAGGCCAGAACGGCCGTGCCCCGCACCTCGCTTGCAACAAGCGCGACATACGGCACTCCGGCACGCAGGGCACCTTCGAGGGCGCTTTCTTCCTCCCTGCCGTGCGAGGCGACAATCAGGGCGGCGTCGTCGGGCCGCGGGTCCGCGGCCTGCCCGTCCGTCAGTTCCATCTGCAGGCCCACTCCGGCGCCGAGGGATGCCAGGGCCTGGGCAACCGGGGTGGTGCCGACCACCAGGACCCGCGGTGCCGGGATATGCGGTTCCAGGAAGATCTCGACCGCGCCCCCGCTGAGACAGGGATTCGAGACCTCGACGGCACCTTCCTCGCTCCGGTGGGACGGCACGCCAGGCACAACGCGAAGCAGCAGCGGCTCCTGGGCCGTGAGTGCCTTTAGGCTGTATTCCCGCACCGAGGCTTCGACGCAATTGCCGCCCACGAAGCCGTCCATTTCACCGTTGGAAAGGATCAGGGCGGTGTCGCCGGCGTGGGCACTCGTGGGCCGCTGTGCCCGAACCACAGTGGCGCGGACGAACGGCTCCCGCAGGCTGGTGAGTTCCGTTGCCCTCGCCGTGAGGGATTCTCCCATGGCTTGCATGTCAGATCGGAGGCCTGGGCCGGCCCTGCATGGCCTCCCAGACCCGGGCCGGCGTGCACGGCATGTCCATGTGGACCACCCCGTATGGTGCCAGGGCGTCGACGATGGCGTTCACGATGGCCGGGGGCGAGCCGACCGTGGCGGACTCTCCAATACCCTTGGCGCCGATGGGGTGGTGCGGCGATGGCGTTACAGTGAAGCCGGTCTCCCAGTCGGGGACTTCCATTGCCGTCGGGATCAGGTAGTCCATGAACGACCCGCCGAGGCAGTTGCCTGCCTCGTCGAACTCGATGATTTCCATGAGCGCCATGCCGACGCCGTCAGCCAGGCCTCCGTGCACCTGGCCTTCGATGATCATCGGGTTGATCCGGGTTCCGCAGTCATCCACCGCGATGAAGCGCCGCACCTTGACGTGGCCCGTTCCCGGATCGATGTCCACCACACAGATGTAGGCGCCGAAGGGGAACGTCAGGTTGGGAGGATCGTAGGTGATCTCGGCGTCGAGGTTGCCGTCGATTCCTTCGGGCAGCGCTATCGTGCCGTGGGCGCCCATGGCAATCTCGGAGATGGTTTTCCCCACGCTGGGATCGCCCTTGACGAACCAGCGTCCCTTCTCCCATTCCAGGTCCTCCGGGCGGGTTTCGAGCATGGCGGCGGCAATGAATTTCGCCTTTTCCCGCACCTTGCGTGCGACGAGGGCGACGGCGCCGCCGCTTACCGGCGTCGACCTGCTGCCGTAGGTGCCGAGGCCGAACGGTGTCTGGTCCGTGTCGCCGTGTACGACGTCGATGTCCTCCGGCGGAATGCCGAGCTCTTCCGCAACGATCTGCGCGAACGTAGTCTCGTGGCCCTGACCCTGGCTCTGCACGGAGAGCCGCACCACGGCCTTGCCGGTCGGGTGGACACGCAGTTCGGCGCCGTCAGCCATGCCCAGGCCCACGATGTCGAAGTGCTTGCGGGGGCCCGCGCCGACGGTTTCGGTGAAGAAAGCGACTCCGATGCCCATCAGTTCGCCGCGTTCGCGTTTTTGGGCTTGTTCCCGCCGAAGCTCCTCGTAACCTGCCATCTTCATGGACAGTCGCATGGCGGGTTCGTAGTTGCCGGAGTCATAGACCCAGCCGGTCTTGTTCGCGTAGGGGAACTGTTCCGGTTTGATGAAGTTCTTCAGCCGGAGTTCCGCCGGGTCCATGGCCAGTTTCCGGGCCAGGATGTCCACCATGCGTTCCACCAGGTAAACGGCCTCCGTAACCCGGAATGAGCATGCATACGCAACGCCGCCCGGAGCCTTGTTAGTGTAGACGCCCGTGACCTTGCAGTACGCGGCCTTCAGGTCGTAACTACCGGTGAAGATCGAGAAGAAGCCGGCGGGGGTCTTGGTGGGCTGCGCAGTTGCGTTGAACGCGCCGTGGTCCGCTAGCACGGACGTCCGCACGGCAAGGATCTTGCCTTCTTTGGTGGCGGCGATTTCGCCCTGCATGATGTAGTCCCGGGCGAACGACGTCGACATCAGGTTCTCGGAGCGGTCCTCCACCCACTTCACCGGCTTTCCGGTCACGATCGAACCCACGACGGCGAGGATGTAGCCGGGATAGATGCCCACCTTGTTGCCGAACCCGCCGCCGATATCAGGGGAGACGATGCGAATCTTGTGTTCGGGGATGCCTGCGACGATCGCGAACAGCGTGCGGTGCGCGTGCGGGGCCTGGGTTGTCTCATAGAGCGTCAGTTTTCCGGAGACGGCCTCAAAATCTGCGACGGCGCCGCACGTCTCCATGGGTGCCGGATGGACACGGGGGTAAACGATCTCCTGTGTCACTACGACGTCGGCTGCGGCGAAGACCGCCTCGGTTTCCGCCTCATCTCCTATCTCCCAGTCGAAAATCCGGTTGTCCGTCCGGCCCGTGAGGTCATCCCGGATCACGGGGGCGTCCGAGTCCAGGGCTTTGCGCGCGTCGATGACCGGGGGCAGCATGTCATACTCGACGTCGATCAGCTCCAGGGCGTCGCGGGCGGCGTAACGGTCCTCCGCGACGACGAAAGCGACTTCCTGCCCCTGGAAGCGCACTTTGTCGGTGACGAGCACTGCCTGCACGTCCGCGGAAAGCGTGGGCGCCCAGGCGAGGTTGAGGGCCAGCAGGTCCTTGCCCGTGATCACGGCGTGCACCTTGGGGTGGGCCAGCGCATTGGTTGTGTCTATGGAGACCAGCCGGGCATGGGCCACCGGGGCGCGCAGGATGGCGCCGTGCAGCATGCCGGGCAACACGATGTCGTCGACGTAGCGGCCCTTCCCGCCTACGAACCGCGGGTCTTCCTTACGCTGGATGCGTCCGTACCCGATCGGGCGATCGGCGTCGCCCGCTGCCGGATTGCCGGGCCGATCGTGGATGACAGTCATGCCTTCACCTCTGTGTCTGCGATGTCCGGGATCACCGTGTCCGTGCCGTCGATGACTTCGTCTGTTGCTACCGTGTCAGGAGCCGCCCCTGCAGGGTGGGCGGCAGCCCATTGCACTGAGCGGACAATCGTGGCATATCCGGTGCAGCGGCAGATCTGCCCGGAAATGGCCTTCCGGATTTCGCTGTCATCCGGATGCGGGTTCTTGTCCAGCAGGGCGCGGGCCGTGAGCATCATGCCGGGGGTGCAGAAGCCGCACTGCAGCCCGTGCTCCTCCATGAACCCCTGCTGAACGGGATCGAGAGTGCCCGCAGTGGCGAGTCCTTCGACGGTGCGGATGTCGTGCCCTGCCGCCATCGCCGCGAGCACGGTGCACGACTTCACTGGCTGGCCGTCCATCAGGACCACGCACGTTCCGCAGTTGGTGGTGTCGCACCCCCAGTGCGTGCCCGTAAGGCCCAGGACTTCGCGGATGTAATGAACCAGCAGCACGCGCGGTTCGATGTCGGTGACTACTTCGTTTCCGTTCACGGTCATGCTGATTTGCATGGAGCTCAACCTTCCTGTGTTCCGGCAGCCCGGGCGCATGCCTGCCGCAGGACTCTGCGGGTGAGCTCGTCGGCCAGGTGCCGCTTGTAGTCAATCTGTCCGCGCTGGTCCGCGACGGGATCACATGCAAGGGCTGCCAGCCGGCCGGCCTCGACGAATAGCTCCTCGCGGGGTTGCTGCCCCAGGAGCACGGCCTCGGCTTCCGCGACGGTTCCGTCGAGGCCCAACGCCGTGAGACCGATGGCGGCGGCATCGACGGTACCGTCGTCCGCCAGCGAGATGGCCGCCCCGGCTGCGGCGACGGCCCAGTCGCCAACCCTGCGTTCCACCTTTTCGTAGGCGCTTCCCGAGCTCGGACGAACCGCGAACCGGACTTCGCACAGCAACTCGTCCGGGGCCACCGCCGTTTCATAGGGGCCGCGGTGGAAGTCCGTCATGTCGACGAGGCGCTCGCCGCCGGGTCCGCGGACAACCGCCACGGCGCGCAGGACGTCGCAGACCGTGGAAAGGTCTTCGGCCGGGTCCGCCTGGCACAGCGAACCGCCAATGGTCCCGCGGTTGCGCACCACAGGATCCGCGATGACCGCTTCGGCGTCCGAAATGATCGGGAACAGGCGGGCCACTTCGGCTGATTCGAGGAGGGCCGTATGGCGCGTCAGCGCGCCCACCCGCAGGTACTCCCCGTCGAGGAGGATGAAGTCGAGTTCGAACAGGTCATTGATGTCGATCAGCCATTCCGGCCGGGCCAGGCGGAGTTTCATCATGGGCAGCAGGCTGTGGCCACCGGCGACCACCCGCGACTCGGGTCCGTGCCGTGCAAGAAGTTCAAGCGCATCGTCCACCGTGCTGGCCCGCACGTAGTCAAAAGGAGCCGGAATCTGCATTTTCCCTACCTCACTCCATGGCGCCGGAAAGCTGCGAGGCGCCGTTTTGAGGTCAGTCTTGCCCCGGCCCGAGGGGAGTGTCAATATCGTCATAAGGGAAGGGTTATGAAGCTGTGTCGATGACTTTGAGCCAGCTGCGGGCCTTTGCGCTCGTGGCCAGACTGGGGTCTCTTCACGCTGCCGCGGCGGCTCTGGCCGTCAGCGAGCCGGCAGTCTCCTCGGCCCTGGCTGCGCTCCGGCGGGACCTCGGCGATCCCCTCTTCGTCCGCGCCGCAGGAGGCATTGCCCTGACGCCTGGTGGCCGCGCGCTGGCGGACTACGCCCAGGAAATCGTCGGCCTGGCTGACCAGGCCCGGTGGGAAGTCGCCCACGCAACCACCGACGCCGGGTTACTGAGAATCGTAGCAACAGCTCCGTTCGCTGAACATGCGGCCGGACGGCTGCTTGACCTATTCACCAGACGCGTCCCCGGAGCCTTTGTCGATGTCGTCGTCGAATCCGCCGCAGACATAGCGTCGCTGCTCCGTGACCGCGCCTACGACATAGCCCTCGGGGCCAGGCCCGCGCAACAAGCAGGCGCAGGTGCCGACGTCGGACTGGAGATGGTCCCCTTCCTGAGGTATCAGCGGGTCTTTGTGGTGGCGGGATCGCATCCCCTGGCAGGGCTGCACGGGCCGGTGCCACTGGCACGGTTGCTGGACTGCCCGTGGTTCGCGGGCCCCTCCGGCATCCAGGCGGAGACGGATGAAGGGCGGTGGCTGTCTTCGATGGGCGTAGCGCCCGACGTGATCCGGCTAAGCAGCGAAACCGACGCGCTCGCCGCCGTCAGGGCGGGAGAGGGCCTGACGGTCGCGTTGGGGCATATTGTGCGGGCGGAACTCCAAACCGGAGTCCTGGTGCGCGTACCCGTGGTCGGAACTCCGGTGTCCGGCCTGTGGTGGGCGAGCACGCTGGACCACGGCAGGACAACCTCCAAGGCAACGGCGCTGCAGCGCTTTGTCACCACATCGGATGCAACAGCCGCTATGGTCGCACCGGGCGGCTCGCGGGGACTTGAACGACGGGGATCCAAAGTTCACGTTGCGCTCTGGAGCTGAGGCCGAAGGCCATCCCCGCCCCTATGCAGTCCCGCAGGACTCGGGCAACATATGAAGTGTTCCAAGCCGGGCGCCCACCGGATCCACGGGAAGTCCGGGTATCGACAGGCACGAGAGGACACACTGAAGATGACCACCAGACTCAATCCCTACCTGGGTTTCGAGGACAATGCGCGGGAGGCCATGGACTTTTACCAGTCCGTATTTGGAGGCGAACTGGCACTGAGTACTTGCCGGCGCGAAAGGCTCGTGAGAATAGCGTTGTGAGGGAAGTGGGGGAGCGTCCTCGGCTCCGGTGTTGGCGCTCGTGGCGTTGGCGATCAGATCTTCGTGGACGACGTCAGAGAGTTCTTGGATCCAATGCGGTATGGGGTGTTGGTTGTAGCCGTTGATCCAATGGGCCGAGATGTGGTTGTCCCGCTCAAACGGCCACGCGTAGATATGGAGCGTGTGGTCTTTTGCCGGATCCCCAGCCCCTTCGTTCCACCAGATGCGCAGATCGGCGGGTGAGAATTCGGTGTCGGGCGGGAGGTAGGAGATGACCGGTTCGGCGTCGGAGAGTGCCCAGCGTCGCTGCAGCGAGCGGTCCGTGGTGATCTTCTTGAGGCTCAGTTTCATACTGACTCCCCGGGAGTCGGCAAGACGATGCACGTTCGGTGGGGCGGCGAATTTCGCCCGATCGAGACGACGCCGCGGTGACCATTCGAGTCTGTCCACTCGGACTCCCGGGCGACTACATTTCGGGAGACAATTGGCGGCGCACTTGTTGACGGCGGCCTCCGCCGGACACGGGTAATCGTGACCGAACTTGAGCCCGCGTCTCACGCGAGGATCATCCATGCGCCCGATTGCTCGTCCGTCAGACGGACGCTTGTTGGTTGAGTGAGCACGATGCGACCTGGGCCCGTGCTATCAACTGCGTCTCGGGGCGGCGTCAGTACGGATAGATTTGGCTGACATGATCAGCAAGATCGACGGTTCCCCGCAAAGGCGGCAGATTGTGGCGTGGCTGGAGCAGTTGGCCGACGACGAGGTAATGGAGCGGGTGAGACGGCTGGGAGTTGCTTTCAACTACGAGGCTGACATCGTTTTGCGCAACGTCGAAATCTTGAATGGTCTGCGGGACGAGGCTCTGGCATTCGGCCGTGAGGCTCAGCCTGCAGTTTGAGCGCTGAGCATGACGGGCGATTCTGTGTCGTGAACGATGGCGTTGCGAGTATCTGCCAGGGACCAGTAGCAGCCGTCGGCCGCCGTTCCGGCCGCGGGCCCGTGCGGCGGCTAGTCCGGCGAGCCGCTGTTTCCTTGGGAGGCAGGCAAGAGAGATAGACGGCGTCTCTTGGGTCCGGGTTTGAGACTGACCCCCGGTTTTCAAGGGGCAGCCGGGTACCGGCCACCACCCGGGAATGAGGGGCTTAAGGCCCTGACGGCGGCTTTACTGCCAGCGCACACTGAAGCGTCAGCAGACCGTGGGTAACGCTGCTGCACGGTGGTGCACACGGAAGGCACCGCACACACGGGAGAAGATCGGGATCCAGAATGAACAAGCCAATCGTCGTCGGTATCAACGGGTCGGAGCGAAGCGAGACCGCCCTGGCGTGGGCGCTCCGGCGCGCGTCGCGGTCCAGGCTGCCGGTCATCGCCGTTTATGCCGTGGATGACCGCTGGGTGTCCCCAGAGTTCCAGTACCAGGACCTCGTCCGGGATGCGGGGATGAAACTGCTGCAGAAGGTGCAGGCCAGCGCCCGTGCCCAGGCCCCCGGCGTTGAAGTGGAGATCCAGCTGCGGCACGGGAGCGCGGGGGCGGCCCTCAGGGAAGCATCCAAGGAAGCCTCCATGCTGGTGGTCGGTGCGCATGACCGGCACTGGCTGGACGGCGGGCCACTGACCGACCGCGCCTTGCAGGTTGTCTCCGCCTCGGACAGCCCGGTCGCCGTCGTCCCGCCAACGCCGGACACGGGCCGCCACGGGGTGCTGGTCGGGGTGGACGGATCCGAGGAGTCACTGCAAGCCGTGTCCTTCGCCGCCGCCGAGGCTGACAGTGCAGGCGATGAGCTGACGGCGGTCCTGGCCGTCCATGGCCCGGCCAGGTGGGTCGAGAACGAACTGCCGGGCAGCGGGCTGGCCGAGACCATCGTCGAGGAGGACAGGGTGGTCCTCGCCGAATCGGTGGCGGGTCTACGGGACAGGTACCCGGATCTGGTGATCCATCAGCGGCTCGAAACCGATACCGAACCTGCCCAGGCCCTGGTCGACGCCGCACGGGAGGCCCGGCTGCTGGTGATCGGCAGCCGCGGACGCGGAGCATTTTCCCGGCTGGTACTGGGCTCCACGGCCCACGCCGTCCTGCTGCACGCGCCCTGCCCGACCATCGTCACCCGGCTGCGCGACATCAAGCACGACGAGGACTGACGCCTCCGTAGGACGGTGAGGGTCACCCAAGCATGCGGACTTCCTGGGCACGTCCCCGCGCAGGCTGTCAGCATGTGCCCACCGGTCGGGAAAGCCGTATCCCTGGCTCCCCGGAAAAGCCGGACCGAAGGAGCACTATGGAGGAACATCATCCGCCGCGGCTGCGCGCAATAGAGTACAAAGCCCTTCCGGCCGGCGGGCGCTCTCTTGCCGGGTGCACAACCGCAGGACCATGCAAAGTTCGCGGGCGGCAACCATCGCCTGGTACCTCTATCCGCCACCGAAGCGATGGAAGCTGCCGGACTCACGCCCATAGTACGCACCTACCCCGAAGCGTTGCGCCCTCCCGCTCACCGGCGACCTGACGTGTGAGGCTCCTGCCGGGGCAGAACCGGTCCCCACCAGCTTCTCCCACGGAGTTGCCGGTTTGCGGTTCTTGAATTCAGCCCTCGCACTCGATGCAGTAGGCGTGACCGTCTTTCTCCCGCGCCATTTGGGAGCGGTGGCGGCCAGGAAGCAGGAGTAGCAGGTGAACTCGTCGTTACGTTGGGGAACGACCTGGACGATCAAATTCATCGGCGACAAACTCTCCGCCGGGGATCCCGACATTGTCCATGTCAACCGCTGCGTCCAGCTCACGCACCACGCTGTTGGCATCAGGTGCGCTGGCTGACGTGAGGGCCTCGAGGGAGTCGTTCTGCGATTCCTTGACTTCGCTGCGGAGCTCGTCGTAATCAGTTGCCACTAAGATGCATCCCTTTCCTTATAGAGGTTGTCCGACATGCAACGTACGCCGTGCCGACCTAATTTCCCAGCCAGTAGGTTCGGGCAGACACTTGCGTGCAGTGCCCGGCACGTTCCACTTCCTTTGAACCGGGAGCCTCCCAGATCGCCCAGCACATTGTTCAGAAGGAGTGATCGGGACCGGACGTACCACCGTCCCATCTACCAGGACAGTGTTTCGCTTACCAGTGCAATGTTTCGCTGTCTTTGGGGCCCGAGACCAGGACAGGCAGACCAAATCCGGCTTTGCCGTGGCAAGGCAGCGCGCCGCTGCATTCCCTCCTGGTTGTGTCGTCTGGAGGTAGTCGCCGCCTCGTGGCTGGTGGTGGCCTGTCGTGGCGGCTGGAAGGGTCATGGTTATCAGGCCCCGTAAAGTGAAGCTTTAGCGAAATCACGCCTTGGAGCGGACCACCAGGACAGGACATTGTGCGTGGTTGACGACCTGGGTGGAGACCGAGCCCAGGTGCAACCCCGGAAATCCCCCATGACCCCTGGAGCCGACGACGATAAGATCCGCGTCCTTGGCAGCGTCGAGTATGGCCGAAGCAGGTGAACCACCGTTAACGAGCTGCCCTGTGGCAGCCACACCTCCATCTGCAGCGGACTTCAGTGCCTCAGCCTGGAGCGTCCGTGCGACTTGCTCCGGGGACTCTTCGGCGGCGATTTCACCTGCCGCCGTTTCCAGCACGGCCGGATACCACGCCATCGGCGGCTTGTTCCAGGCCGTGATCAGGCGGAGCTGGCCGTCGCGCTGGCGGGCCTCGTCCACGGCCCATTTCAGTGCGGTCTGAGAATGTTTGGAACCGTCAAAACCAACCACAATCAAGAACGAAGCGGTGCTGGTCATTTGTCTTTCCTTTCACTAGCCTCACTGAGCATCCTTGGCCTCACACGTCGCCGGTGAACGCCCGCTACGTCTCCTCGTGCGGGGTTACCGTCCCCGCGGTGTCACCACCGTCGATGACGAACTCGGCTCCGGTAACGAACGAAGCTTCGTTGGAAGACAGGTATAGGACGAGGTCCGCCACTTCTCCGGGATGGCCTATGCGGCCGAGTGTCACGTGGCTCATGTCCATCGGTGTGTCGGCCGTCATCGGGGTGGAGATGACTCCGGGATGGACGGAGTTGACCCTGATGCCATAGTGTCCCAGGTCCAGCGCGGCGCTCTTGGTAAGTCCACGCACTCCGAACTTCGAGGCCGTGTATCCGGGGATCTGCTCATAGCCGCGGATGCCGGCAATCGAGGAAATATTGACTATCGACCCGCCTTTGGACTGCTTCAGGGCAGGGATTGCAGCCTTGATCCCGTTGAAGGTGCCGGTCAGGTTCACGGCAATCACGGTATTCCATTGCTCCAAGGTGTAGTCCTCGATTGAGGCGAAGTTCACAATGCCGGCATTGTTCACCAGGATGTTCAGACCTCCGAACGTCTCGACGGCGGCGCTCACCGCACTCTCCCAGTCCTGCGGGCTGGTCACGTCGAGGTGAACATAGAGCGCGCCAGAGCCGATGCGCTCCGCGGTTTCTTTTCCCTCTTCGTCCAGGATGTCGCCTAGGACGACCTTCGCCCCTTCGCCATGGAGCCGCGATGCGACCGCGGCTCCAATTCCGCGTGCACCCCCGCTGACCAGCGCTACTTTGTCGATGACTCGTTCCATGTGATGCTCCTTCGGTGATGTCGGCGGATACTGGCGAGCTGGTTGGAACAGTTCTCAAGATAGAGGGTGCTTCGTGACCTGCGGGCGAGCCGTCCGGGGGGCGGGAAGTCGCATTTGGTCTGGTGGTGTACGGGCCGGAGGAGCTCACCCGGCGCGGAGGCCTTCGTTGGCCGCGACAGGTTGTACGGCAGCTGGTGTACCCTCTCGCTCTGCTGCTCCGGCAGCGACGGGAGGTATTGCCAGAGCAGCGGCGCAGCGTGCCTGGGCTAACCGATGTCCACCTCGAAATCACAGAGTCCCTGTGTAGATGTCAGTGTCCGTCTGCGGGGAGCGGGATTTCTTATGGCCTCCGCCCCGGTGCCTTGGCGGCCGGGCGGATCTGTTTCCTGCGACGGACGCGTTCGGCTAGTGCGAGATGCGGATGCGGTGATGGCCTTCGGTGCTGGGCTTGATGGCGGCTGCGGTGACGATGAGCGCCACTGCTCCGGTTATCCAGGAGATCCAGGCGGCTCCGGTAGTAGCAGCGTAGGACCCTATCCATGGGGAGAGGATGAGCCCGGCGGCGAGGGCTGCCTGCACCCATTCCATGACCGGTGTGCCGGGCATGGCGAGGTTTACGAGTCCGCTGGCGACCAGGAGTGCGCCGAAGATGACCATTAGTGTCGTGGACATGCCTTCCTGCCCCGTCCACAGGACGGAGACGGCGGCGAAGATTCCGGCAGCGACGGTTACCCAGTCCTGCCATCGATTCCATTTTTTCACGAGTACCACTCTCCATAATTAGTTGTTCCGGAAGGAGCGGGAGGGGGCCGTCCGGCGGGCCGGTGGCCTCTCCCGCACTCCCAGTCAACGCTCTGCCGTCAGGCACCTCTAGGGGACAAAGACCCTCCGGCTGGCTGTCCCGTGGTACGGCTGGCCAGGAGAAATCAGCGGATACTGCCCCTCGCTGGTGATAGGTAAGCTGCCCACTGTGGCGGCCGTACCCCGGGTGTTTACTGCTGGTTTTAGGTGGGGCTTCCGCGTGGCCCGGGTTCTGGTGAGGGCGGAGGACGAGGCGCTGGCGGCCTTGGCACGTGCGGCGTCATCAACCGGTGTGGTGCTTTCTTTGGTGCAGTCGAGCAGTTTCGCGGTGACCCTGGAGAGCGCTTCCGGTGTCCGGTTGTGCCCGTAGGGTGCCGTCGTGACCCGTTGCTCCGGGGTCGTGACGGTGGTGACGAGAACTGCGGCCTGGGTCCTGCGGGCCAATCCGAGCTTGCCAAGTGCGCTGGAGACAAGGTTTTTTACTGTTTTTCCTTCAGGCCCAGGCTCTGGGCTATTTGGCGGTTCACCAGGCCTCTGCCGAGGCCGATGACAACGTTCATTTCCTGACCGGTCAGAATGGACAATTCGGTACTCGGCGGTGGTTCCGGCAGGGAAAGCGTGCCCTGCTTGAGGAGGGGCTGGAACTTCTCGCTGAAGGCTGTGCAACCGTTCAGCACCCGCCGGATCAAGCGCAGCTGTTCGGTAATGTCGTCCTGCTTGGACAGGCATCCCCATGCATCGGAGAGGATTGCGTCGATCAGGGTGCTCTCCTGCGGTGTGTCCGAGAGGATGAGGCACCGGATGGACGGGTCGGCAGCCCGGAGGGCCCGGCACACGGCAGTGCCGGTGCCGTCCGGAGGTTCTCATCGAGGATGGCAAGTGGGGGGCGGAGGGCAGGAATTCTCATCAAAAATGGCGGAACACTGGAACAGCTTGCCCGGGTGCGGACGGCCGTGTTCGACAAGACAGGCACGCTCACCCACGGCGGGCCCACCTTGCACGGGATCAGGGTTTCCCCTGCAGCGTCCGGGCTGATGACCGAGGACCGGCTGCTGCAGCTCGCCGCCTCGGCGGAGCAGTACTCCTCCCATGTCCTTGCCTCCTCTGTCGTTGAGGCTGCACGGCGCCATGGGCTCCGGCTGCTGTCGGGAAGCAATGCGTTTGAGCACGCCACCGAGGGGGTCACGGCCACCTGCGGCAACCAAACGGTGGTGGTCGGCAAGCCTGACTTTGTGCGTTCCGTTGCCTCGGGGTTTGAGGAGGCCGAGGTGACCGGCGGACAACTGGCCGTCTATGTTGGCGTTGACGGACGCTTTGCGGGAGCCCTGATCATGAGCGACCCACTCCGGGAAAATGCGGTTGACACACTGGCCGCACTGCGCCGGCTGGGCGTCCAGGAAACACTGCGTCCAGGAAACACTGCTTGTCACCGGCGACTCGCGGGCCACCGCCCAAGAAATTGCTGCACAGGCCGGGATCTCCCGGATTCAGGCAAGGTGACAAAGTCTCCATCGTCGCAGGGTTGCGGAAACGCCCGGTCATGATGGTGGGTGACGGTGTGAACGACGCCCCGGTCCTGGCCGCCGCCGACGTCGGAATCGCCATGGGCGCCAAGGGGTCAACGGCAGCGAGCGAGTCAGCCGACGTCGTCATTATGCTCGACGACTTATCCAAAGCTGCGCTGGCCGTCGACATCGGACAGCGCACGGTCCGGATTGCGCTGGCGAGCATCTGGACCGGCATCCTGCTGAGCATCGGCCTGATGATTGCAGCGGTATTCGGCTACATTCCCGCTGTGGCCGGTGCCCTCCTCCAGGAACTGGTCGACCTGGCCACAATCCTGAACGCGCTGCGCGCCCTGCACGATCGACGCCGACCCAACACGGCTGCGGTGGGCGGCGCACCGGTCAGCGCCGCCCGCACGAGGTGAGGGCCGGCGTCGTCACCTCACCCGCCGCCCGGAGGTTCATGCCCGGCGGAGTCCAGCGGAGGCCACCAGCGGGACGGGGGATTGATGACAAAACGCCTCCCACTGACCTCCGTAGGCGTTACACGCACCAGGTGGTCCTTGCTGCCCGTCTCCCAGGGCGAGAGCCCGGCGTCTGCTGCCTCCTGGAAGGCTTCCTGGGTGTCCACAACGTCGGCAGTCCCCTTGACGATGACACTCCATGCAATGGTGTCGTAGGTGTTCAGGCCGTCGGCTTCCAAGGCCACCGGTTCGCCGCCGCGAACCGCATCCAGTTTGGTACGCGGACCGGTGCGGAACACCACGGTCCCGTAGTCGGGGACATAATTCACCGGGAAAACCTCAGGCCCCCCGCCCGCAGTGATAGCGATCCGGCAGACCGAAGCCGATCGGAGATACTTCCAGCAGTCATGAATGTCGAGGACTTCCGTTTCCGGTCCTGAGCCGTTGCCTTGCATGCTGGGGCTCCTACTTCTTGTGCTTCCTGCGTTGGATAGGGGTGATCACCGTTGGGCAGGGCAGGTGCGTCAGAACCGCGTGGGCCGTGGAACCGAGCAGCAGCCGTTTGAAGCCGCCCCGGCCGCGGCTTCCCACCACGAGCATCTGAGCATCAGCAGCTGCCTTCACCAGCGCCTCCGCCGGTTCTTTTTCGCTTTCCAGAATCTTGCGCACCACGAGGTCCGGGTAATCCTCGCGGAGACCGGCCACTGCCTCCGACAGAACGATCTGCTCCTCTTCTTCAATCAGGGCGGCAAGGCTGCTGGTCGGCAGGCCTGCCCTGACCCAGCGGTTGGGGCCGCTGAAGGCGAACAGCACTGTAAGCTCCTGGCCCTCCCTGTCCGCCTCGGCAGCTGCGAAGGCGACGGCCTGCGTGGACTCTTCCGAACCGTCCACGCCCACCAGGACTCCGCTGCGGCCTTCGAGGTCATGCATGCCGATGACGGCAACAGGACACTTCGCCGTGGCGGCGACCTGCAGGGCCCGGTCGGTGAGCGAACCACCCAAATGGGTGTCTCCGGAGCCCACCACAAGCATGGACGCCTTGGTGGAGTACTTACCCAGGGAGCCCGCGACGCTGCCTTCCAGAAGTTTCGTGGTGATCTCAATCGGGACGGTACCCCTCACGCGCCCGGCAGCGGCTTCCAGCAGTTCGTAGCCCTTCTCCTCCAGGATCGCGGTCCACGGGATGGGTTCGGCCACCCAGCGGTCGTCAACAACGTGCAGAATGATCAGCGGCAGGCCAGCGCGGGAAGCCCGGCGTGCAGCCCATTTCACGGCTGCCTGGCTTTGCGGAGAGTCGTTGGTGGCGACGGCGATCGGTTTAGACGTTCTCACGGCTGGTCTCCCTTTTTGTCTGTGTCGGGCTATGAACAACTAGGACTGGGCAGTGCGCATGGGCCACACAGGCTGAGCTGACGGACCCCAGCAGCAGGCCTCCGAATCCTCCGTGGCCGCGCCTGCCAACAACGATCATGTCCGCGTGGCGGCTGGCGTCTATCAGTGAGTCCCTGGGATGCCCCCGGACGACGCGTGGAATGACGTTCGGCGGAATCACCTGCCCGAAGGCCTGTTCCAGGGCTTCCTTGAGGATGATCATGACGCGTTCATCGAAGCGGTCAATGCCCATCGCCACTTATCCGGCGTAAACCTGCGGATCCTCCCAGTAGGCGGTGGCCAGCACCTTTGCCCCAAGCGGGACAGCCAGCCGCTGGGCCTGCCGGAGCGCTTCCACCGAGGCCTCCGACCCGTCCACCCCCACCACGAACATGGCACTATCTGACGCTGACTCCTCCATGACCGATTACCTTCAGTACGCGCTGGCTGCCTCTCCAGCCTGCGGCGTACAGCAGCGGAGCTGTAGGGCCGAAAGTCACCTAGAAACTCGACGAACTGCCTGAACCGGAGAAGCTTCCGCCGCTGCTGCCATAGCCTGTGGTGCCGCCCCCGCCCCTGGCAGAGCTGACGCTTCCGACGCCGGTGTTCAGGCCGGAGTTGAAGGCAGGAACCGAGAAGAAGTAGTAGGACGGGTAGACCGTTCCGAGGATGCTGGGTTCGTAGCTCCGCCTCGGGCGGTGGTCCAGGCCATCCTGCGCATTATTCATCTCCCTGCGCATGAGCTTTGCTTCACGCTCGTTTTTGGCGAAGCCGTCGATCACGGTTTCCGCATGGTTCTTCAAAAGCGTCGATAGGCGGGTGCGGGCGTCACGAAGGTGGTCCAAAGCCGTTTCCGGGGTGATCGACCCGTCAACGAGCTGGGCTGTCCATCGCTCTATTTCGTGCAGGCTGTGGTCGCGGAAGGACCTCAGGGCCGCTGCAGTGGCGGAGTCTCCTTCTCCGTGGCGTTTGCTGAGCAGCTGTTCAAGTCCGGCGAGGTCGCTCCGGAAAGGCGAAAGTTGGCGGTCCCATGCAGTGGGCCAGGTGCTCGACCGGTTCAAGAACGCATTGCTGTCGGCTATGACGTCGTCCAGGGCATCCAGTTCGGCGGCCGCGTCTGCATACTCCCTTACCAGCTTTAGATTCGATCTGCGGCTCAACGCCTTCTGTGGGAGCGCATGGACCCGGTTGGAGAGCCCGGTGGTGGCGTTGTACCGGTTCAGGAAGGTGCGGTGCTTCTCCAGAACGCTGCTGCCGTAGGAGGAGTCCTCGGGGATGGTGCCGGCGTTAAGTTCCGTGACGTCCAGGTCCGTGCTGACACTGGCGTAGCTCCGGTCTCCCCGCTGCAGCTCCTTTCGGCAGGCGGCCCTGGTCACCGCCCGCACTATCAGCAACGCCGCAGCCCCCAGGGCCGCGGCCGCGCCGGTCACCCAGGCGGTGATCACGAAGGCGGCTGACCGATACCACGGCTGGTTGATCAGTTCGGCGCCACGCCGGACTCCTGCGATGGTCCCGTCCGTCCATTGGGCATCCTGCAGGAGATCCTTGGCGGCGTTTTGGATGTCATCGCGTTGTTCCAGGGAAACCTTGCGGTCCTCGCCCATGTAGGTGCCCACATGCCGGCCCACAGGATCGAGGGCGAAGATGAAGAGCCCGTCTGCCCATTTCTGGCCGTCGGGACTAATCCAGTCCGGGTGTTCGGCACGGGCGAACCTGAGAACCTCCTCGTTCAGGTTGTCTGCGACATTCCCGTTGTAGGTGTACACAGCTACCTTGGTGGGCTCGTAGAACTCGATCGCAGTGATGGCCGGGAGAAGGGTGTTGCGGTCCAGTACTCCCGCCCGGTCCTCAACAACGACGTCGGTGGGCGTGACAGCGTGGGCTGCCGGGCCGCCGCCAAGCAGCAGGCCAAACACCAGCAGCAGCCAGATTTTTCTCCACCGGATCCCGCTGTCCGAAGGGGTTCCGCCGCCACGGATGATTACGGCGTTCATAGAGAAAGGATCCACTGGGCACGTGGACTTTGACAGGGCCAAAAGGCACGGAGGGATCCGTCATCCTTCAAGCCGGGCTGCCGGGCCGGCGTTCTGCCAGAGTCCGATCACGTTTCCTTCGCTGTCCCGGAAGTAGGCGTTCCAGCCCGAACCGGGAACCTCCATCCGGCCCCTTACCGTCTCGCCTCCCGTGCGCCCAATCTGTTCCAACGCGGCATCGATGTCGTCGACATCAATCGTGACCACCGGTGCCTGCAACATGTCGCCGCGGCGGAAGATTCCGCCGTTGATTGCCCCTGGCTCCGCCGGGATGCCCTGATCATCGAGCGGCGTGGTCATTGCCAGGCTGTACTCCATTTCCGGCAAGACTTGGAAGGTCCAGCCAAACACTGATTCGTAGAACTTTCTCGCGCGGTCTTCATCGTCTGCGGGGATTTCAAAATGCACTACTCCACCCATTGCGTTCGCCTGATTTCTGGTGGGGACGCCGCCGCTTCCCGGCGCCAATTCCGTGAGGGTTTGTCTGTTTCCAGGGGAATTGCCTCGATCCGGGCTGCCTGGCCGGCGGCCGGACCGATTACCAGCAGGACGCTGGCGGCAGTGACGCCGGAAAGGGCACTTACTGCCAGCTCCATGAGCCCTGGTTCCGAGGGGAGGGCCGCTTCCGCCGGCAGTGGTCTGTTGCCGGCATCGGCCCGTCGCCACACAGTGACTTTGGCGCCGGTCGCGGCGGTGATTGCGGTGGACAACGCCTCCGGATCCGATGCCGTCACCAAGGTGACCCTCTCAATGGTGTGCGCGCCGGACGGGGCCGCGGCCGCCAGGTGGGCGCGATCACGCCGCCAAAGGGCAAAGTGGTAGGCGGCAACGAGGCCGGCTGCTACTAGGAGGCCGAGTGGTGCCCGGATGCGGTCCAGCAGGCTGCCTCCGGACACGTCGCCCAAGATGAACTCGAAGAGCCGGTATCCAATCACCAGCAGGGCAACGAGCGCCACCACGGCACTGATGCCGAAGACCACCACGAGGTAAACCCGCCTGCCCGGAGGAATGACATCCATGCTGTGCGGTTGCAGGCCCGGCTTCCACGCCCGCCACCAGACGGGGCCTCCCACAAGGAGGGAACTGATGCCACCCAGCAGCAGGGTGCGCGTGCCGCTTCCGGCCAGGGGTGAAACGGCCATGGCAAGGGCTGCGTTGATGACGACGCCGATGCCGGAGGCAGCTGCCGCCAGGGCAATTCCTGACGTCACCAGCCGGCCTGCACTGCGGGTGGCCACCGAACGGTGGGTTCCGCTGACGCGATGATAGCGCCACACCAATGCTCCGACGGCTGCAGCGGCGACAGCAGAGCCGAGGGGAGCCAGCAGTTCATTCATCGACTCGCCCCGGTCGAATACAGTTCTGAGGAGTACAAAAACCACGACGGCGGCCCCGCCGAGCGCCGTGATTCCGGCTGCGAAGATCCCAACGCTGAGCAGTGCAACATCCACCAGGGCGGTTTCCAGTTTGCGCCCGCCACCCTTGAACCAGTGCCACCACCACACGATACTTCCGCCAATGGCCCAGACGAGCGCCCGCAGCACAGACTGCCACCACGCTTCCGCCTCTGGGGTAAGGCTGGTGAAGCCCCGGATGGCGACGTCAAGCAAGCCACCCAGGGCGGTGATGGCGGAAAACGCGCCCGTGAGCAGTCCGAAGACTGTGCCGACAACAGCCGGGACGTCGTCAAGATTGACGGGATGTTTGACGGGGTGCCGCCACATCCAGCGATGCCAGAACCATACTGCGGCCCAGACAAGTCCGTTTGACAACGGCGAATACCACCGGGGTTCCTGGGGACCGATGAAGGACGCCGCCATTCCCAGGAGGGAAGTCGTGGCTACGATGAGAGACACCGCATAAATCGCGGTCACGTACAGGCCCCACCCTGCTGCCGCGCATTCCGCGGCGTCGTCGAGCCTGCGCCAAACTACCCACCACAGGAGCCCGGCCAGCGGACCTCCAATCAATGTGAAGGCGAGGGAACGGGCAAGCCCGGCCACATCTGTGGACGCCAACACGGCGCCCGTGCTGAACAGGCGCTCCAGGAGGCCGCTCAACCCGATAGAGGCGATCACCACCAGGGCAAACAGCAACACGTACAGGATCAAGCGGCGCAGAGTGAGTAGGGCAGAACCCGCCGCTGGTACAGCTGTCCGGACTGTTGCGTTCATGGCTTCAGGCTTGTTCCGGGGCATGACATGAGCTGGTACGGTGCCTGGTCGATCAGCCACTTGCCATCGACCTTCACCAGGGAGAAGCGGCCTTCGGCGTCGTACTCGGATGGTCCGAAGGGGCCACCCGGGCTTGACGTGACAACCGAGACGTTCACCAAAGCCGTATTCTCCCTCTCGGTTGTGGAAATCAGGACGACCCGGGCAGGCAACGGGCCGCTTTCCCGGTAACCGCTGCAGGAGGAGCGTGCCACCTGCGTGAGGTAGGAATTGGCGGTGGCCGTATCGCCGTCAATGACCGCCGTGCTGTACCGCTGGACAACGCCCGGCGGCGTTGCCTCATCCAGCACCTCCGGCTCCCCGCGGGTGAAAACAACTGACAGAGCGACGATCACCAACAGCGCTATCACGGACACAATGACAAGGAGGACCCGGTCCGGCTTTCCCGCCGCAACGTTCATGCCGTCAGTATGGCCCACAAACAGCCTCCTCGTATGTGTCTTCTGGCCCTAGTCCGGCCGACGACGGGATCCGGCTCCTTTGGCCCGGGCTGTTGTTCTGTCGGGATCCTGAAGGGAGGGTCCAAAGCCCCTTCACCGCCGGATCAGGTGGGAGAAGACTTTCCGTGGGCAGCAGGTCAACTTCGGATGCCTGGGAAAAAGCTTCACTCGAACAGCAGGAGGAGATCATGGCACGTGCCAGCGGCAGGACGGCGCTCGTGACTGGTGCGGCGCGGGGGATAGGCGCTGCAATTGCAGAACGGCTCACGTCCGAGGGGGCCAGAGTCGTCCTCGCCGATGTCCTCGATGAGGATGGCACTGCACTGGCCGGGCGTCTGGGCGACGGGGGCCTCCCATGTCCACCTCGATGTGACTGACCGCGCTCAGCGGGCCGAGGCAGTCGCCAAGGCATCCGCGCCTTCCGGGGGACTCGACATCCTGGTGAACAATGCCGGCATCGTCAATTTCGGAAGTATTGAAGAGTATTCCTACGAGCAGTGGGACCACATCATCAACGTGAATCTCAACGGCGTCTTTAACGGGATCAAGGCGGCCATACCCGCATTGAAGGCCTCAGGCAACGTTTCGGTGGTCAACATCTCATCCATTGCCGGCATCAGAGGCTACGAGGCACTGCCTGGCTACACGGCATCGAAATTCGGCGTCACCGGCCTGACAAAAAGTGCGGCATTGGACCTGGCCCACTATGGCATCCGCGTTAATTCGGTGCACCCTGGCGCCGTGCTGACGCCCATGACCGAAGGCCTCGCGCTCACCACCTCGCATGTCGCCCTGAACCGGGTGGGCCGGCCGGAAGAAATCGCAGAGCTGGTGCTCTATCTGTCCGGCCCGGAATCAAGCTTCGTCACCGGCGCTCAATTCGTCATTGACGGGGGAGAGACGGCTGGCCTGGCTCATCATCCAGTCGTCGGGCCCGAGGACTGAGTCAGCGTCCCACCACCGAGAGAAACGAGCCTGAGATGCTCTTCACGAGACGACAACTCCTGCAGGCCGGGGCTGCAGCCGGGGCAGGCATCCTGGTGCAACCGCATGCCGCCTTTGCAGCCCGGACATCTGCACCAATGCTGGGTTCACCGCCGATGTTCTCCGAGCAGCTTCCCACCTTGGCCGACTTCGGAGTCATGGATATGAGGGCCGGCGGTAATGCGGAGTTGTGGATGCGCAATGCACGTCACAGTTTCCATTCCCAGATGGGCCTGACCGACACTTTCGCCTACCAGGACGCCGGTGGATCGCAGACCTACCTTGGGCCAGTCATCGTCGCTGAGAGGGGTACCCCTTTTGCGCTTACGGTGCACAACGGGCTGGGGCGGCATCCGCTGGCGTTCGCCATTGATGCGCAACTGGTTCCACCCGGTACCAACGACGCGGACTTTCCGCGGACGTCGACCCACCTGCACGGCGGCAACACCAGGCCGGGTTCCGACGGCGGTCCGGAACAAGTGTTCGTGCCCGGAAGCTCGTTTACCTACAGTTACGACAACAACCAGGATCCGGCCGGACTTTGGTACCACGACCACGCACTGGGCATCACCCGCCTGAACGTCTACGCCGGACTGGCCGGAGGCTACCTCCTCCGGGACACACCAGGACCAGCCGGAACCGGTATTGACACCGGAGACGGAACGCACCTCCCGCCACCGCCGTACGAGGTGCCACTGGTCATCCAGGACCGAATGTTCAACACCGATGGCTCCTTCGCCTATCCGCCAAATCCGGAGCTGACGCTGAGCGACGGCAGCCCCCGGCCCTGGGCGCCTGAATTCTTCGGAGACATGGCAACCGTCAACGGGAAATGCTGGCCGAACCTGGATGTTGACCGTGGGAAATACCGGTTCCGTGTCTTCAACGGGTCAAACGCCAGGTTCTACAACTTCAAGTTGGTAGCCGGCGGAAACGCACTCGGCTTCGCTCAGATAGGGACAGACGGCGGACTCCTCGACGTTCCGGCAAGACTCAACAAGCTGGGCCTTGGCCCCGGCGAACGCGCCGACATCGTCGTGGACTTCGCGGCGCTCCCTGCCGGGACCAAGGTGGTCCTGACAAACGACGCACGCACGCCGTTCCCTGACGGGCCCGTCGCTGTCCGGCGTGGCGGGGTGCCCCTGCGCGAGATTATGCAGTTCAGCGTGCAAGGCGAAGCCGGCTACACCGCGCCGTTACCGGCGCAGTTGCGGACGCAACCCATGACGAGGCTCGCCGGCCTTCCCACCGCAGCCACCCGCAGCATGACCCTTGTTGAAGTCCTAAACTCCGGTGGCGTCCCCATCATGGCCCTGCTCAACAACCGGGCGTTCCACAGCCCCGACATTACAGCGGTACAGGGCGACACCCTCGAACAGTGGGAACTGATCAACACCACGGTGGACGCTCATCCGATCCATCTTCACTTCACCCAGTTCCAGGTGCTGAACCGCCAGCGCTTCGATGTCGACAATTACCTCGCGGCCACGGGCTTTGTGGATCCTGCCACCGGCCTGGTGACGCCCGGCCACGGCAACTCCGTGCCGGTCGGACCATTCCTGAGGGGACGCCCACTGCCGCCCCCTGCCAACGAGCAGGGCTGGAAGGACACTGTCGTAGCCTTGCCCGGTGAGGTAACAAGAATCCGCGTACCTTTCGGAGCGGGCGCAGCAGGGGGAGCTGCACTGGCCATCGGATCATCGTTCAAGGGAGAGTACGTGTGGCATTGCCACATCCTCGAACACGAGGACAACGACATGATGCAGCGGTACGTGATCCAGTAGAGGTCGCAGCCAAAGCGCGCTGAGGTCCAGGTGTCTCTGACAGCAGTGCGGGAACGAATTCCTGTCAGGGAACGTCAGGCAACGGGCCACACCACGCGCGTCTGCCACTTGGCTGGGTCCGGCTCCGTTTCGGGGTCACTGAGGTAGTACTCCCACATTGTGTCGGAGGGAGTCAGTCCTTCCGCCCGCATGCGCTCCTGGATGGCCCCGTACGTCGTACCCAAGGTGTCGTATGGTCCGAGGTGGATGGCTTCAAAGGCCTCGGCTTCAGGCAGGCTGCCGTTTGCCACGCCTTCGGTCCCGCTGAAGCCGGCGTTGACGGGAAAACCGGCTTCGACGTCGACGGTTTCAGTAGGCATTCCCCGGTAGAGGGCAAAAGGCGGGCCGGCCAACTGGACGCCCTGCGCCTGGGCCGCCGCCATCACGGTGCCGAATGCCCGGCCGAAGAATTCCGTCAGGTCAGCCATCGGGATTCTTTCGTGGACCACCGCGGTGGGCTGTTCAACAGTGTGGACGATTCTGAGTTCTGGGTTTCTCGCATTCATAACTCCAGCGTCCGCTATGGGCGCTTCCGCGGACAGGGCCGAACGTCTCTGGAGTTGCGCCCGTGCCTGGGTTCAGCGGCTCCCCGCCACGGATCCACCGAGCCCCAGCAGCAGTAGCAGCAAGCCCAGTTCAGCCAGTCCGGCGGCGAAATACACTGCCTGGAGGACGTTGAAGGGGACAAACACCATCTGGACGAAAATCCAGATCAGGATAGAGTAGCCGGCCACTGCCGCGGCTAAGGGCGCCCGGCGGCGGTGCTTCATGAGCAGGATGAACCCGGCCACGTGGAAGCCGCCGACGACGAGAGCGAGCAGGAGCCCTGGGACGAGGTACGAGTTGAACGGAGACCCCTGAAGGAGTTCCGGTGGCAGCAAAATTTCGGGAGGAAGACCCATCCGGTCCGTCCCCAGCGATGCGGACGCCACCATGACTGCCCCTCCCGCGATCGACGTCAGGGCAACAAAGGCGAGCAGGGCCAGGAGTGAGGCTCTTGTCATGATTTCCTCCTAAAGGATGTGACGCCGGAATCGTTTGTCCACCGCGACCACCATTGACGCGAGCAGTGCGAGGCCGAAGATCCGCAGCCATGCCTCCGGGCCTATGGGGGCCGTGTGGAAGAGCCCGTTCATTACGGGGGAGTATGTGATGGCGATTTGGCCGACAGCCTGGATGAGGACCCCAACCACTACCCAGGGGTTGCTGAACGGGCCCATCCGCCAAGCCGGCCGCGTCAGTGAACGGCAGCTGAATAGGTAGAACAACTCCACGGTGACGAAGAGGTTGACTGCCGACGTCCTCGCTTCAGGGAGGGAGGCACCGCCTGCGAGTTCCCATTCGAAGATCCACCATGTGCCTCCGACCAGGAGGGCCGAGACCAGCAGTACCCGCAGCGTCAGCGCCCAGGTCAGCAATGGGAGGGCCGGGTTCCGGGGCGGGCGGGACATCAGTCCCGGTTCCCCCGGCTCGAAGGCAAGCATCAGGCCGAGGGCTACTGCGGTTGTCATATTGATCCACAGGATCTGGGTCGGCAGGATGGGGAGTGTCCCGCCAATGAGGATCGCCACCAGGATGACCAGGCCTTCCCCCATGTTCGTCGGCAATGTCCAGACGATGAATTTGGTCAGGTTGTCGAAGACGTTGCGGCCCTCTTCGACGGCCGCTTCGATGGTGGCGAAGTTGTCATCGGTCAGCACAATGTCCGAGGCCTCTTTGGCCACTTCGGTTCCCGAACGGCCCATGGCGATCCCCACGTTCGCCTGGCGAAGTGCGGGCGCATCGTTGACCCCGTCGCCTGTCATTGCAACGACATGTCCGCCAGCCTGCAGCGCATTTATAAGCCGGAGCTTCTGCTCCGGGGAGACCCGAGCGAAAACGGTTGCCCTCTCCACGGCAGCAGTGAGCTCGACGCCGGGGATGTTGTCCAGGTCGATGCCGAGCAGGGCGGTGCCGTCTTCAGGATTGCCGTCCAGGCCCACCGACGCGGCGATGGAAACCGCCGTACCCACATGGTCCCCGGTGATCATTTTCACCGCTATGCCAGCCTCGTGGCAGGCTTCAACGGCTGCCGCGGCGGCTTTTCGCGGGGGATCGAGCATGGCCTGCAGGCCCGTCAAAACCAGGTTCCGTTCGATGGGTGCCCCGGCGAGTACTCCGGACTCCGGTGGTAACCGCACCAATGCCGTGGCTAGTACCCTCAGCCCAGTGGCAGCTAGCGCGTGGGCGGCCCGCAGCACGGTTTTGGGCTCAACCGGTACCGTTTCACCGCCGCGGTCCATCTGCCCGTAGCAAAGCTCAAGCAGCCGTTCGACACCGCCCTTGACCAGCACAATGGAACCCGGCGCCCATGGTTCTGCCGCGTGCAGCGTGGCCATATATTGCAGCTCCGAAGTGAAAGGAATGGAGTCCAGCCGCGGTGTTCGTTCCAGGAATTCCTTGATATCCACTCCGCCTTTTCCCGCCACCACCAGCATCGCGGCCTCGGTCGGGTCACCCCGGGCGCCCCAGACGTCCCCTTCAAAGTGGACCGTGGCGTCGTTGCAGGCCCCGCCCGCCAGCAGGCACCAGCGGAGCGCTGCGTCATCGAGGGCCTCAGACCTGCCAGCTTGAACATCCTCCCGGCCGGGCGCACGCCTGCGGATTGTTCCCTCCGGGCCGTAGCCGGAGCCGGATACCTCATACTGCGCCGAGGGAGTCCAGAGGGCCCGCACCGTCATCTGGTTTTCTGTGAAGGTTCCAGTCTTGTCCGAGCAGATGACCGTTGTGCTGCCCAAGGTTTCGACTACCGGAAGACGACGGACCACCGCGCGCCGTCTTGCCATGCGCCGAACCCCAATGGCGAGCGTGACCGTCACGGCGGCTGGAAGGCCCTCGGGTATGGCTCCAACCGCCAAGGCTACGGCGGCAGTGAACATTTCCGCCGGCTGCTGGCCGCGTGCCACCCCAACGATGAAGGCAAAGGCGGCAAGGGCCAGGATGCCAACAGTGAGCGTCATACTGAACCGTGAAAGCTTTTGGGTGAGGGGAGTCGCCATGGGCTGGACGGTGCCCATGAGCCGATGGATCTCGCCGAGCTCCGTTTCCCCACCGGTGGCCACCACGATTCCGGCACCACTTCCGGCCGTCACGAGGGTTCCTCCGTAAACCATGTTTCGGCGATCCGCGACTGGTGTGGCGGCGGGCAGGACCACTTCATCCTTGGACACTGCTTCGGATTCCCCGGTCAACGTCGATTCGTCAACTTTGAGGCCCCAAAGGCGGACGAGGCGAATGTCCGCGGGTACCTTGTCACCAGCTTCGAGCAGGACGAGGTCTCCCGGGACCAACTTTTCGGAGGGAACTTCCAGCCGCACGCCGCCCCTTATCACGGCTGCGTGGGTCTGGACTAGGTGACGCAGCGCATCCAGTGCCCCCTCGGCGCGGACCTCCTGCACGAGCCCGACCACTGTATTGACCAGCACCACGGCAAGGATGACAAAGGTGTCGAGTTGTTCACCGAGGTAGGTTGTCACCCCTGCGGCCGCGAGCAGCACGTAGATCAGAGGGTTGTTGAACTGCCGCGCTGTTTTGCGGAGCAGTTCGCCCCTTTTGGAGCGCGGGAGTACGTTCGGTCCGTAGAGCTGACGCCTTCGGGACACTGTGTCAGGGTCCAGGCCCTCGAAGGGATGGGCCTCCAGGAGGAGTACGACTTCGTGGGCCGGAAGGCCATGATGGGGTATCTCCGGCATCTATTCGACCGGGGTGTTGTGTCGCACCTCAGGATTGGGCGGCCGCGTTACCCACCGGAATCGGGAAACGCCGATCCAGCGCGATGCCAGTGTTCCACCGGCTGCCATGGTGATGAAGCCAGCGGCCCCGAGTGCCGTGGACATCAGCACAGCTCCCGACATCAGGACGACAAAGCCGGTCAAAGTAAGCAGCACCCCGCCTGCCAGGCTCCAGCCATTGGACGCCGGCCGCGGCGGTTGACCCAAACGCGCGGCGAGCCTCGGGTCGTCCTCGATCAACTGGCGCCCAATTTCGTCGAGCAGGCCACGCTCGTGCCGGGAAAGCGACATCTGTACCCTCCTGAACGTACATTGGACGTGTGCCTCTGATGTCACTATCCAGTGTCATGCCGGCCGCCATGCGCGGGTAGGGGCGAACGTCCCGAAGGGGGTTTGGCTCTCGACCCCGGAGGTGGCCGGCAGGCAGGGGAAAGCGGAGGTATGAGCAAATGGCGGCGAAACCACTCCCATCCACTATGGTCGGCTGGTGGGCTCTCTGGCTGGCCGCTGCCGTCGTCCTGTACCCGTTCTATTGGAGCGTTTTTCTGCTTTTTCCCATCGAGGTGAGGCAGTTCGTCGTAGTTGGGTTGCTCATCGTGGCGGTGGCCGCGATTGTCACCGGCAGTCTTGCAGTGTTCCGCTTGAGGGACCGCAGCGTGCTTTTGGTGACAGCCTTGGTGCTGATGGTGATCGCGGCAGGCATTTTTGCGCTCGGGGAGTTGTTACTCCCGCACTGATGCCCTATCGGAAGGTGTCGGATGTCCGCCGGAAGGTGTTGCCTTTACGCTGGGCTCATGAATCCGGGACACACCACATGGCATGTGCAGCACAAGGCCGGTCTCACCAGGGGCGAGCGGGCGGCGGATTTCCTGTCCATGGTCGCGGGTCTCCAAGGTGCCATACTGCTGATTGCCGCAAAACGGCAGGATGCTATTGCGGCTGCGATGGCCCAGCACGACTATGAGACGGATGTGCAGGCCAAGGCCGAGATAGACCGGCTCATGGCCGTCAACAGCCGGCAGCTTGAACTGCTGAAAGAACTCCGGTCTTTGCTGGTTCAACGCCCAGTGACAGGGACGGACGACGGCGGGACGTCCCGGCCCGCCTGGGATGCTTAGCCCGTTCGCCCGGACTTCGGGCAGCGGCAGTCAGCGGTCAGTGCGGTTGGGCGTTCCTTACAGTTCCTTGCGGCGGAAGAGTGCCGCCGCCAGCAAGACCAAAGCTATGGAAAGCAGGACCGACGTCGTCACCGTCCACAGTGGTGAGGCAGTTTCGGTGCCGGCGGCCAGGGACGTTGCCTGGCCGGTGATGCCCGCCGGGGAGTAAGTGCGGAGGGGTTCCCAGATGGCTACGGCCGATAACAACGCATAGGCACCGAGCCCGGCACCGGCTGCCCCCGCGGGGGCGGGGATCATCACGGACAACGCCGTCATGAGCATGATGAAAAAGACGCCGAGCACCAGCCAGAGAAGCGCGGACTTCCACAGTGCGGAAGCGGGCGCATCCCTGAATACGGCAAGTGTCACTCCCCAGGTGATGAGCGTCCCTGCCGTCAGGGTGAACGCCAGGAACGCGGTATGAACGATGGCCTTGATGATGACAAACGCCGCCCGGGACAGAGGTTTGGTGAGGACGAAGGCAGCGGTGCCGCTCCGGATTTCGGATGAGATGAGTCCGCCGTAGATGATGATGAGTGCGAACAGCACGATTTGCGACAGGTTCTTGATCCATTGCCCGTAGGCGTCGAGGTAGGTGGGTGGCGGTATCCTGAACTGGCCAAGCTGCTCGCCGGCCAGGGCGTTGATGAGCTCGGGAGTGAAACGCGCGAGCGGCGGCCCGGTGAGTGCGAAGAAGAGCAGGATCGACGGCAACACCCAGATGCGCCAGGTGCGGACTATTTCAAGAGCCTCCTTGCGGGCGAACACGAGGTATCCGTTCAAGTCCGGCCACCCCCGACGAGTTGCACGAAGACCTCTTCGAGATCCATCTCCTTGACCTCCAGACGTGCCAGGCCTGTCCCTTGGCGGCTGATCATGGCAGGGATCGCGTGCTGGGCGGCTCCAAGGTCACTGACGGCGACTTCCAGGACGTCGTGCGCTCCGTGCGTGACCGATATCGCCCAGCCGCAGTGGGAGATAGCCGCAGCGAGTATGTCGGCGCCGCGGGTGACTTCGACGACGATCTTCTGCTTCGAGTAGCGTTCCTTCATCTCCTCGATTGGCGCCTGTGCCACCACCTGGCCCCGATCGAGGATGGCGATCGAGTCGCAGATTCGCTCGGCATCGCCGAGGATGTGGGTGGAGAAAAAAACTGTGGTGCGGCCACGCAACGATGCGATCAGTTCCAGGACGTCTTTGCGTCCTATGGGATCAAGTGCGCCCGTCGGTTCGTCCAGCAACAGCAGCTCCGGAGCGTTGATGAGGGCCTGGGCGACGCCCAGGCGCTGCCGCATTCCGCGCGAGTATTCCCCTACGTGCGTGCCCACCTGTCCGAGTCCCGCCATGTCCAGCAGCAAGTCCACCCGATCGTTCAGCTGCCTGCCGTTCATTCCATGCAGCCTTCCCGCAAACCGCATGGTTTCACCGGCGGTCATCCAGTTGTAGAACGCGGGAACGTCCGGGAGGAAGCCGACCCTGGCCCGGACTGCGTTGTCGGCTGAGTCCATGGCGTGTCCCAGCACCAGGAGCGATCCAGAAGTAGGCCTGGCCAGGCCGCTCAGGAGACGAAGCATGGTGGTCTTTCCGGCACCGTTCGGGCCCAGGAAGCCAAAAATGGAGCCCTCCTCGACGCTTAGACTGACCGCGTCGAGGGCCCGCTTTTGTCCGAAGGACTTGGTGAGCCCGACGGCTTCGATGGCCGCGTTCAACGTCGGAAGGGTTGGTCCGGGGGACCGTAGAGCTTGCCGGCCACGTCAACGGCACCGGTTTGCTTCGAAGCGCTGCCTGTCGTGGCCGGGCCCTCCGGCGGGGAGGCGGCCTTGCGGCCAATCAGGAGGTACAGAACCGGGCCAAGTACGTTCAAAACGAGCATCAGCACTAGCCAAATCCACTTATTCGCGAAGGCAACCAGTTCGGCAGGCCGCCGGTAAAGGTCGATCAGGGCAATTGCGTCCAGCACCAGCGCGGCGGATACCAGGATCCCCACGGCCACCAGCACACCGGTGGGGAGAGCCGACAAATCATTGATCATTTCCCGCCGGTCCCGGTCTCGTTGCAGTGTTGGCAATCATGGGTTCTTCCCCTTCACCGATATCCCATCCTCTTCAAAGCGTCATCCGCGGGGCATTCTGGCGACAGAGCCCTTGGTCCCCCGCCTGAAAGCGGCATCTGCGGACAGCAGCAGCGTGGGCCTTCGGCATCTATAGGAAACCGGCTCGGAAAAGCATCACCGTATCCGCGCCTCCCACCGGTGAACGTCTTTGTTAGATGCGGGCTGAAGTCCTGGCGGACTGTCACCGTACTTCGATGACGCCCATCATTCCAAGGTCCTCGTGGTCCAGAATGTGGCAGTGGTAGACCGAGCGCCCGCGGAAGTCCTCGAACGCAATCCGTACCGTCACCCGCCCATTCGCCGGTACGTTCACTACGTCCTGCCAGAGAAGGGAATCCACGGCCTGGCCGTTTTCCTCGATGATCTGCATGGGCCATACGTGCAGGTGGAAGGGGTGGTCCATTGGACTGCGGTTGGTCAGGGTCCATTCCTCTACAGTCCCGGCAGCAACCGTGGTGTCCGTCCTCGCGTCGTTGAATTTCCTGCCGTTGACGGTGAAGCGCATCATGCCTGCCCCACCCATGCCCATGCCAGTGGCCAGTACCAGCTGCCGGCGTGCAGCGACGGCGGATGAGCGCAGATCTCCCATTTCCGCAGGGGCAGTCATGTCCGCCAAGGATGGCGCAGGTTCGCCTGAGACGTGGAGAGTGGCCAGTGCGGCGCCGTCCGGCCCGTTTCCCGGGTCCGCCGGTCCGAACTGCGGACCCATCATCGCTGGCATGCTTCCGCGATCCTGGTAAACAGAGCGCAGGACAGAATCCCCGGTTGCTGTGGTAACAAGGAGGTCTGCCCGGTTCCCCGGAGTCAGAACGATTTCGTCCATTTTTTCCGGGTTCCGGAAGCGGCCGAGGTCCATGCCGAGGAGCTGCATTTGCTGCCCTTCGAGCCGCAGCCGTAAGTAACGGGAGACGCACGCGTTGATGATGCGCCATCTTTCCCGTTCCCCAGGGTGGGCGCTGAACTGCGGATTGCTTTGGCCGTTCACCAGGAGGAGTTCCCCTTCGCGGCCCATCATCCGGTCCATGTCCCTGGCCGGCAGGATGTTCCCGAACCCATCCAACGCGGTATCAGAAACTACCAACACCCGCTCCCGCGTTGCCGCCATCGGCTCCGGATCCTCGATGACAATCGCCCCGAAGAGACCGGAAAAAATCTGATCACCGACCCGGCCGTGATGGTGGGGGTGGTACCAATACACACCAGGGGGATGGTCCGCTGGAATCCGGTACTCGTACTCGAAGGACGAGCCAGGATCGACGGAGACAAAGACATTGTCCCCATTGCCCTGGGGGGACACATGGAGGCCGTGCACATGCAGGTTCGTGACCTGATCCAAATTGTTGACGAGTTCAAGGTTGACGACGTCCCCAGCCCTGAGACGCAGGGTTGGGCCAGGAACCGTCCCGTTATAGCCGAGGGCCGCCGCCAACTGGCCGCCGAGCCGAATCTGTCCAGGGGCGGCTTCGAGCCGAACCCGGAGCCGGCCGCCGATGCTCCGATGCTCAGGCGGTTCCGTCAGTTCGCCTCCGGCGATGGGGGAAGGCCGGGCCGTCAGCGTCCACACCAGGCCCGTCCCTCCCGCCGCTGTTCCTGCGACGCCAAGACCAGCGAGCAAGAGCGCGTTCCTGCGACTCATGGGCCGCACTACGGGCCATCCCCGAGGACTCGGAGCTGATCCGCCGTCAGCTCACCGGCCGCGAAGCGTTCGTCGAGGATCTGCCGTGCCCGGCTCTTTGCCATCGCGGAGTTGTCGTGTCCGCGGCCCACACCGCCGCCAAACAGGCGAACCGCGAGTATTACCAGCACGGCGATCCCTATCAGCAGGAGGAGGCCCCAGAGCCACGTCCAGCCCATGCCTTGTCCGTATCCCCACATCATGGCTGGTACCTTTCGCCTCTCGACCTGTCTTAGTTCGATTCTGGTTCCTGTGTCTGCGGACCAGTAGGGTCAGTAGTCCTTGGAGCAGGTTCTACGGAATGACCGCTCAGCCGGTACCGTTCCCAACCGCCCGTTCCGCTGGCCTTCAGGGCTGGTTTGCGTAGTTGCTGGAAACGGATTCCCGCATCTGCTGCCAGGCGTCCCAGGCGGCGTAGCTGCCGTCGAGCTCGACGACGTCGTACCCGGCGCGGCGCAGGGCGCTGGCAGCCACGGAGTTCCGGACCCCGGACTGGCAGTAGGTCACGATGGTGCCGTCGGTGGGCAGCTCATCGAGGTGCCACATGACGCGGCCGCCGCTGAGCTGGTGGGAGCCGGGGATGTGCCCGGCGGTGTGCTCGGTGCGGTTGCGGACGTCCAGCACCATGGCCGCATCGAAGCCGGCGAGGGCCGCGGGTTGGATCAGCTTCGGGGTGAACGTGGGGAGTCCTTCAAGGGTGGTGACGTAGCCGGCGACGTTGTCGATGCCGACCCGGACGAGGTGGTCCCACATGTCCTGCGCGGTTTCCTGGTCGGAAGCCAGGAGCACCAGAGGGTTCTTGTCGGTTTCCGGGTTGACCACCCAGGAGCCGTAGCTGGCCACGGACTTGCCGGCGGGAACGTTCAGTGAGCGAGTGACCGCGCCTTCGTGGACTTCGGTGTGGTGGCGGGTGTCGATGAAGGTGACGGTGTCCTCGGCGAGGTCCTTCGCGACGTCGGCCGGGTCCAGTTCCTGAAGCGGGGCGCGTTCGCCCATGATGGCCGGGTCTTCACGGTTTTCGCGCTTCATGCGGCCGAAGTAAGCGTGCGCGTCGGGCTGGCCGTCGAGGAGTTCGTCGATGAAGCCCTGTTCCTCGTTGGCGGCCAGGTACGGGCCCCACCAGGCGTAGAGGCGCTCGTAGCCGACGGTGGAGGAGGGGATGGCGCCCAGGGCCTTGCCGCAGGCGCTGGCCGCGCCGTGGGCAGGGTGGACCTGGACGTAGTCCGGCAGGGTCAGGAACTTGTCCCGCAGGCTGGCGAACAGCTGCTTGGCGCCCTCGAAGCGGGTGTCGATGCCGCCGGCTGCCTCGTCGAGCAGGTCCGGACGGCCCAGGTCACCGGAGAAGACGAAGTCGCCGGAGAGCAGGTAGCCGGGCTGGTCGCTGAATGCGCCGTCGGTCACCAGGAACGACAGGTGCTCGGGGGTGTGCCCGGGGGTGTGGAGGGCCTGGATGCTGATGTTGCCAATGGTGATGGTGTCACGGGCCGGGTTCGCCATCATCGCCACGGGCCTGGAGCAGTGCATTGTCCAGAAGGACACATCGATGGACAGGAAAGACTTGGAAAAGCTCCTCCTCTCCCTCGCCTGATTAGTCCGACATTCGAGCTGCACCAAGGAGAACCATGACGTCGGCGACTACGTCATCCTTGGTGCCTGCAACCCCGTCCTAGCCAGCCGCGCCCTCGCCGCAGAGCCTGAAATCGGCGCGCTCCTGCCCTGTAACGTCGTCGTCCGCCGCAGCAAAGGCGCAGGAGTCACCACCATCGAGGCCATTGACCCGCAAACCATGGTCCAGCTCAGCGCTTCGCCGGCTGTCAAAGAGGTCGCAGACGACGCCGGCAGCCGCTGCGCAAGGCACTTGCCGCCCTGAACAACTAACGAAACAAGTATCGGACGTGCAGAACGCAGCGGTCGCCTGTACTCGCTGCTTGCAAACCTGATGGCAGCCCCGCTGGTAGCACCGGTGACATTGCTGGGAACGGCAGCCGTCCCGCTGATGGTTGCTGCGCCGTGGCTTGCCACCGTCCTGATCGCCGTGGCAGGCACCTTCAGCGCCGGAGTCGCGGGAACCGCGAGGATCACGGCCGGATTGCCGGGGGCTGCGCTGCCCTGGCCCGAGGGCCCGTTGGGCCTCCTGACCATGGTGCTGCTCTCGGTGCTGACCTTTGCCGGGGTGTGGCTTGCCGTCCGGCCGCGCCAGGTGTTCCGGGGGGTCCTGGCATTGCACGCCCGGACGGAAAAGGTGTTGGACCTCCTGGAACGGCAGCTGGGGGCCACGTTGGCCCGGTGCGGTCCGGCGCGGTGCTGGCCGGACCGGCGCGGGCCAGGCCAGCGTGGCCCCGGCTTGGTGGCGGCGGCCCACCGTGGCAGGCTTAGACACTGCACCAGAATTTCCGGGAGGAATCCACCATGGCCGCAGCCCAGACCACACGTACCAGGACTCCGGCGTCGAACACGGCCACCTGGCGGGACGTGACGCCTGCCGAAATCGTCCTGGTGGGCGGACCGGAGGAATACCTAGGCATCCGTGCCATGGACCATGTCCGCGCCCAAGTGCGGACGGCGTTTCCCGACGTGGAAGTCAGCCGCCTCACGGCCGGAACGTACGAAGCCGGGACCCTCGCCATGCAAGTCAGCCCCTCACTCTTCGGTGAACGCAAACTGATCGAAGTCGAAGGCGTTGAAGCCATGAACGATGCCTTCCTGGCCGACGCACTGACCTATCTGGCCCGCCCGGAGCCGGATGCGGTACTCGTCCTGCGCCACGCCGGGGGAGTCCGCGGCAAGAAGCTCCTCGATGCCGTCAAGGCCGGCGGTTGGCCGGTAGTTGACTGCCAGCCCCTGAAGAAGGATGCGGATAAGGCCACTTTCGTGGCAACGGAATTCAGGGCCGCCGGACGCAAGATCAGCTCGGACGCCGTGCAGACGCTGGTTAATGCCGTCGGCGCCAACCTTTCGGAGCTCGCGGCGGCGTGCAGCCAGCTGATCGCGGATGCCACGAGAGCAGTGACCCCGGAGTTGGTGGACCGCTACTACGGTGGCCGGATCGAGGCCACGGCCTTCAAGGTCGCGGACGCTGCCATGGCCGGAAACGGTCCAGTGGCGCTGTCCACCCTTCGCCACGCGCTGGCCACCGGGGCTGATCCGGTTCCGCTGGTTGCCGCGCTGGCAGCCAAGCTGCGGACGGTGGCCAAAGTAGCCGGCGCCCAGGGATCCCCGGCGCAGATCGCTCGGGAACTGGGCATGCAGCCCTGGCTCGTGGAGCAGGCCCAGCGCGATGTGCGCCGCTGGACCCCGGAGGGTCTGGTCCGCTCCATCCAGGCCACCGCCGAGGCCGATGCCCAGGTCAAGGGCCTTTCGCGTGATCCCGTCTATGCCGTTGAACATGCGGTGACTGTCATCGCAACCTCTGTGCGCGGGCACTGACGTCAGCTGACCGCGCCTGCGGTAGGTGGCTCTGGCGCAGAGACGCTGGCGGCTTAAAGATGTGTGGCCGGCACCCATCGGGTGCCGGCCACAATCATCAGTTCAGGTGAACTGGAAACCTTACAGCGCGTTGACCTTCTTGGAGATGGCCGACTTGCGGTTTGCTGCGTTGTTCTTGTGCAGAACACCCTTGCTGACAGCCTTGTCCAGCTTGCGGCCGGCAACAAGCAGGGCAGCGGCAGCTGCATCCTTGTCGGTGGACTCAACGGCGGTGTTGACGGCGCGGATGGCCGTCTTCAGCTCAGACTTGACTGCGTTGTTGCGCAGGCGAGCCTTCTCGTTGGTAAGGATGCGCTTCTTCTGGGACTTGATATTAGCCACGTGTGAACTCTCTTTTTAATGCGGAAATGGTCTAGAGGGCTTTCAGATTGGCCATTGACTGAGCGGCGTGGGGATACCTATGGCGGCCAACCATCAGTGGCCGTCGACCTGCACGGACACACAGCTATACAGAATAGCAGACCCCCCGGAAGCTGGCCATTTGGCGGGCTATTTCCAGCCGTGTCGGCGCCGTATGCCTGCAGCCACCAGATCGAAGCGTTTCCGGTCCAGAACTGCACCTTCGCGCCGGATGGCGTCCGGGCTGATCTGCAGGATCCGTCCAAGGTTTGCCTCGCTGGGCCGCTGCTGGCGGTCCCAACTGCCAGTTCCGATGTCCAGGTAGTCTCCGGATCCGTTGCCGGCATGGTCATGGTCCCTGCTGGTGAGCATTACCCCCAGCAGGTACCGTCCGCTCTTGCCCACCAGCAGAACCGGACGGTCTTTGCCCCGGGTGTGGTCCTCCTCATACGGCACCCAAGTCCACACAATCTCGCCGGGGTCGGGACTGCCGTCGGGCTGCGGCGCGTACCGGATGGACGCCGCGCCGGCAAAGTCGCCAGGATAGACGCCGTGCGGGGCCGGCCTCACCGGCGCCGCCTGGCGGGCCGGTGCAGGCGTGTACGGTCCGGCAGATCGGGTTGCACCGGTACGGAACTTCTGCAGGACCCTGACGGACGTCCGGACAGCGTTGGCCAAGGAGCGGAGGTTGATAGGCATGGGCCAAGACTATCGCCGGGCCACCGTGCCGGGTTTGACCTGAATGCAATACGATGCGCCCGGACGTGGGAGACTGGAGGTTCCAAATGTGCGGTCCAGCCGCAGGGTGCCTCCGGTGCGTCCTGGCGGGGGTCGCACGAATGTCAACAGTAAGGACCCTGCGTGTCTCCCATGGCCCGCACCGCCCCGGTGCCCGCCGCGACTGATCCGGCCATCATTCGGAATTTCTGCATCATCGCGCACATTGACCACGGTAAATCAACCCTGGCTGACCGCATGCTGCAGTTCACCGGGGTGGTTAAGTCCCGCGATATGAAGGCCCAGTACCTGGATCGCATGGACATCGAGCGCGAACGCGGTATCACCATTAAGTCCCAGGCGGTCCGCATGCCCTGGGAACTCGACGGGACCAGCTACGCGCTGAACATGATTGACACCCCCGGCCACGTGGACTTCACCTACGAAGTGTCCCGTTCGCTGGCGGCCTGCGAAGGCGCAGTGCTGCTCGTTGACGCGGCGCAGGGCATTGAGGCCCAGACCCTCGCGAACCTGTACCTGGCGATGGAAAACAACCTCACCATCATCCCGGTACTGAACAAGATCGACCTCCCGGCAGCCCAGCCTGAGAAGTACGCGGCCGAACTGGCCAGCCTGATCGGCGGCGACCCCGACGACGTGCTCCGCGTCTCTGGCAAGACCGGCATGGGCGTCGAGGTCCTGCTGGACAAGATCGTCCGCGATCTGCCGGCCCCCGTAGGGGACCCGAACGCCCCCGCGCGCGCCATGATCTTCGACTCGGTCTACGACACGTACCGCGGTGTGGTTACCTACGTCCGTGTGGTTGACGGCATGCTCCACCCCCGTGAACGCATCCAGATGATGTCCACCCGGGCCACCCACGAACTCCTCGAGATCGGGGTGAGCTCCCCGGAGCCCACCCCCTCCCAGGGTCTCGGGGTTGGCGAAGTGGGCTACCTCATCACCGGTGTGAAGGACGTCCGCCTGTCCAAGGTCGGCGACACCGTCACCAACCTCGCCAAGCCTGCCACGGCCTCCCTTCCCGGCTACGCCGATGCCAAGCCGATGGTCTTCTCCGGCCTGTACCCGCTGGACGGCACGGACTACCCGGTGCTCCGCGATGCGCTGGAGAAGCTGATGCTCAACGACGCCGCCCTGGTGTACGAGCCCGAAACGTCGGCCGCGCTCGGCTTCGGCTTCCGCGTCGGCTTCCTCGGCCTGCTCCACCTTGAAATCACCAGGGAGCGGCTCGAACGCGAATACAATCTTGACCTGATCTCCACCGCCCCCAACGTGGAGTATGAAGTGACGCTGGAGGACAAGAAGGTGGTCCATGTGACCAACCCCAGCGAATACCCTTCCGGCAAGATCGCAGAGGTCCGCGAGCCGATGGTGGCTGCCACCATCTTGGCGCCGAATGAGTTTGTGGGCGCCATCATGGAGCTCTGCCAGAGCCGCCGCGGTGTTATAGGCGGCATGGACTACCTGTCCGAGGACAGGGTCGAAATCCGCTACCGGCTGCCGCTCGCTGAGATCGTGTTCGATTTCTTTGACATCCTCAAATCCAAGACCCGGGGCTACGGTTCGCTGGACTGGAAAGCCGACGGCGAGCAGGTGGCCGACCTGGTCAAGGTGGACATCATGCTCCAGGGCGAACAGGTGGATGCCTTCTCCGCCATCACGCACCGCGAGAAGGCCTATGCCTACGGTGTGATGATGACCGGCAAACTGCGCGAGCTCATTCCCCGCCAGCAGTTCGAAGTGCCCATCCAGGCTGCCATCGGCTCCAGGATC
Organism: Pseudarthrobacter sp. NIBRBAC000502772; assembly: GCF_006517235.1. Lineage (NCBI taxonomy): Bacteria > Bacillati > Actinomycetota > Actinomycetes > Micrococcales > Micrococcaceae > Pseudarthrobacter > Pseudarthrobacter sp. NIBRBAC000502772. Next base: position 3,052,208 of record NZ_CP041188.1, on the reverse strand, counting down.
ATCGCCAGGGAAAGCATCCGCGCCATCCGCAAGGACGTTTTGGCCAAGTGCTACGGCGGCGACATTTCCCGGAAGCGCAAGCTGCTGGAGAAGCAGAAGGAAGGCAAAAAGCGCATGAAGATGGTGGGCCGCGTTGAGGTCCCCCAGGAAGCCTTCATCGCTGCGCTGACCACCGACGAGTCCAAGGACAAGGCCAAGAAGTAGTGATGACAGTGGCCGGCAACACCGGAGGCCCCTGCAATGCCTAGCATTCTTCCACTCGGCGACCCCGCGCCGTCGGACGGTCTGCTGCCCGCCCAGGCAGTGGCCGGTTCCGCGGACCGGGCTTTCGGGCTGTACGTGCACATCCCGTTCTGCGCTGTTCGTTGCGGATACTGCGACTTCAACACCTACACGGCCACCGAACTGGGCGGCGGAGCGTCACAGGACGCGTACGCCACCACGGCCGTGTCCGAAGTCGACTTTGCCGCCACAGTCCTGCGGCACTCGAGTCTCCCGGACCGTCCGCTGAGCACAGTCTTCTTCGGCGGCGGCACTCCCACGCTGCTCCCGGCGGAAGACCTCGCACGGATCCTGACGGCCGCCGTCGGGCACTGGGGCCTGGAACCCGGCGCCGAAGTGACCACCGAAGCAAACCCGGACTCGGTCACCCCGGCATCCCTTCAGGTTCTGGCCGATGCCGGCTTCACCCGGGTTTCCTTCGGCATGCAGTCTGCCGTTCCCCATGTCCTGAAGGTCCTGGACCGCACGCACACGCCCAGCCGCGTGCCGCAGGTGGTGCAGTGGGCGCGCGATGCCGGACTGGCCGTGAGCCTGGACCTGATCTACGGGACACCGGGGGAGTCCCTGGAGGACTGGCGGTTCTCCCTGGAGACGGCCCTCTCCTACCAGCCTGACCACATCAGTGCCTACGCGCTGATCGTGGAAGACGGCACCAAGCTGGCAGCCCAGATCCGCCGTGGTGAAGTCCCGGGAATCGACGACGACGACCACGCCGACAAATACGAACTCGCCGACCAGCTGATCGGCGCTGCAGGCCTCAGCTGGTACGAGGTCAGCAACTGGTCCCGGACGCCGGAGCAGGCATGCCGGCACAACCTCGCGTACTGGCGCGGGGACGACTGGTGGGGCATCGGGCCTGGTGCACATTCACACGTGGGCGGGGTGCGGTGGTGGAACGTCAAGCACCCCACGGCCTACGCCGGACGGCTCGCTCAGGGCCTGTCACCGGCGGCCGGGCGGGAAACGCTCGACGCCGAAACCCGCGACGTGGAGCGCGTGATGCTTGAGGCCCGGCTCGTGTCGGGACTGGCCACGTCAACGCTGGGCGAGCACGGCCGTCACGCCATGGCCGGGCTCATTGCCGACGGCCTGGTGGAGCCGCCGGCTGCCTTCCACGGCACGCTGGTACTGACCCTGAAGGGCCGCCTGCTGGCCGACGCCGTGGTCCGCAGGATCCTGCCGGACTGAGGGTGCGGGTGGGGACTACTTGATCCAGCGCAGGTTGTACTGGTAACGGTGGGGCTGGCCCTTGTTGACATGGATACCTGCGGCCACGGAGAAGCAGGTCAGGGCAATCCAGATCAGGGTGGCGATGACGGCGAAGATGTTTCCGATCACCGGAATGAACACCAGGAGATTGGCCACCAGCGCCGCGATGGTGGGCGGCAGGCTGAAGTTCAGCGCTTCCTTGGATTCCTGGGCGGTGAACGGCCCGCGCTCACGGAAAATCAGGTAGATCAGCAGTGACGGAACGCAGCCGAGGATCCCGCCGAAGTGTGCCAGCGTGGCCCACTGGCGGTCTTCGCTGGCCGTCAGGGGCAGCGCATTAGCCGGAACGCCCTGGTACTCGGAACGGCCCTGGCCGCCGTGGTCGTCCCGGTGCTCGCGTGCGTTTTGTGCCACGGTTTTCTTCCTTCGAAAGTGCAATGGTGCTGGGTTGGAGAATGCCGGACTGAAGCAACTGCAGCCTCCGCAGTACCAAGAATACTGGTTCAGCCACCAAATGCCGCCGCCAAGACCTGGATCCGGTGTCAGGGCACCGTCAGAAAGTCGATGACTTCCTCCACTCTCCCGAGCAGTGACGCTTCCAGGTCCGCGTAACTGCGGACAGCGCCCAGCAGCTTTTGCCAGCCAAGCCCGATGTCTTCCTTGGTGGAGTGCGGCCAGCCGAACGCTGCCAGGATGCCGGTCTTCCAGTCCTGCCCGCGGGGCACCACCGGCCACTGTTCGATGCCCAGGACAGCAGGCCGGATGGCCTGCCACACGTCAACGTAAGGGTGCCCGACGATCAGGACGTTCCCGGCCGCACCGGGGGAGGCCATCACGGCAGCCGCGATGCGCCACTCCTTCGAGTCGGGCACCAGGTGGTCCACCAGGACCCCCAGCCGCCGTCCCGGACCGGGACCGAATGCGGCCACCGCCCCCGCCAGGTCATCAATGCCATGCAAAGGCTCGACGACGATGCCCTCTACGCGGAGATCGTCACCCCAGACTTTTTCCACGAGTTCGGCGTCGTGTTTTCCCTCCACCCAGATTCTGCTGGCTTTGGCCACCTGGGCACGCTGGCCGGCAACGCGGACCGAGCCGGACGCCGTCCGGCCGGCGGCCACGGGGGCGGCCTGCCGGGGCGCCGGGGGAACGAGCCGGATGGGCTGACCCTCCAGGAGGAACCCGAAGCCCAGCCGGAAGGACCGGGACTTGCCGCGCCGGTCTTCGAGGGCCACTACATGCATGCCGCCGGACTTCTCCACCCGGGTCACCGCTCCCACCCAGCCGGACTGGGCGTCTTCAAGAACCATGCCGCGTTCCACGGGAACCTCAGGCAGTTCGCTCTTGACGGGCGCGGTGATCTCCTGCGGACCCCAGTTCTGGTACTGCATGGATTGATTCCGCCTTGCCGCTAGATCCTGGCCCGGAATTTCGCCCGGAGCGGTACCAATGCTAACAACGGGGTGACTCATATTAGACTGTTAGCACTTGGGCATGTCGAGTGCTAACCCTGCAGTGACCACGGATGGAGGTGGAGTATGAGCGAGCCGCGCAAACTCGAAGTACTGCGCGCCATCGTGGAGGACTATGTGCACTCCCGCGAGCCAGTAGGTTCAAAAGCGCTCGTGGAACGCCACCACCTCGGCGTGTCCAGTGCCACCATCCGCAACGACATGGCGGCCTTGGAAGACGACGGCCTGATCACGGCCCCGCACACCAGCGCCGGACGGATCCCCACAGACAAAGGCTATCGGCTGTTTGTGGACCAGATTTCAGCGGTAAAGCCGCTTTCCCACGCGGAACGGCGTGCCATCCAGTCGCTGCTGGAGGGCGCCGACGATCTGGACGACGTCCTGGACAGGACCGTCAGGATGCTGTCGCAGCTGACCAACCAGGTCGCCGTGGTGCAGTATCCGCATCTGAGCCGCGCCACCATCCGCCACATCGAATTCGTCCTGCTCGCGCCCCGGCAGGTCCTGGTGGTCCTCATCGCCACCACCGGCAAGGTCGAACAGCGCGTGATCGACATCGGCCAGGACCTCGGCGACGACGCTATCGCCGCGCTGCGGACACACTTCCTCGGATCACTCGCGGGCATCTCGCTGAGCCGGCTGACCCCCTCGCTGCCCGGAGTCGTTTCGTCCGTCAGCCCAGGCCAGCGCGCGGCGGCCCAGGCCCTGGCCCACGGGCTGGAAACGCTCGCCCACAGCAGTCGCGAGGAACGCATGGTCATGGCCGGAACGGCGAACCTCGCCCGCTCCAATGTGGATTTTCCGCTCAGTATCGGACCGGTCCTGGAAGCGCTCGAGGAGCAGGTTGTCCTGCTGCGCCTCCTGAGCGACATGGCGCAGGATCCGAGGGGCGTGGCAGTCAGCATCGGGCGTGAAAACCCGTACGACGGACTAGCGGAAGCCTCCGTGGTGGCCACGGGCTACGGACCAGACAGCACTGCCAAGATCGGTGTGCTCGGCCCTACCCGGATGGACTACCCCACCACCATGGCCGCCGTCAGGGCAGTAGCCCGTTACCTTTCAAGAATTCTGGGTCCGTAACAGCATCACGGTCCAGGCACGAAGAGCAGTGCCGGCAGCACGCCTGCCGTCAGTACAACAAGGAAGAGATACGAACTTTGAGCAGCCACTACGACGTCCTCGGAGTCTCGCCGGAAGCCACCGGGGAAGAGATCAAGAAGGCCTACCGCAAGCTGGCCCGAACTCTCCACCCGGACGTAAACCCCGGGGACGATGCATCGGACCGCTTCAAGGCCGTGACCCATGCCTACGAGGTACTTTCGGACCCGCAAAAGCGCCGGATCTATGACACCACCGGCAATGAGAACGGCACCGACAACGGGTTCGGCGGCGGTGGATACTCCGGCCAGGGCTTCGCGTTCCAGGACATCTTCGACACGTTCTTCGGGGCCGGCGGCACCTCCGGCCCCGCTTCCCGGGTCCGCCGCGGCCAGGACGCGCTGATCAGTGTACGGATCGAACTCCGCGATGCCGTGTTCGGCGTCAACCGGAAACTCGAAGTGGACACAGCCGTCACCTGCCCCACCTGCAACGGGTCATGCTGCCGCGACGGCAGCCACCCTGTGCGCTGTGATATCTGCGGCGGCAGCGGCCAGGTCCAGCGCGCGGTGCGCTCCATCCTGGGCCAGGTCATGACGGCGGCCCCCTGTGGCAGTTGCGAAGGCTTCGGGACGGTCATCAAGGACCCCTGCAACGAATGCAGCGGCCAGGGCCGCATCCGCAGCCGGCGGTCGCTCACCATCAAGGTGCCGGCCGGTGTTGCCACGGGCACCCGGATCCAGCTCTCCGGGCAGGGCGAAGCAGGCCCGGCCGGCGGACCGTCCGGGGACCTGTACGTGGAACTCCGGGTCAACAACGACGCCACGTACGCACGCGACGGTGACGACCTGCACGCAACGCTGCACATCCCGATGACTGCCGCCGCCCTAGGCACCGAGCTGTCACTGGAAACCTTTGACGGGCTGCAGGAAATCGACGTCAAGGCAGGGACGCAGTCAGGGGAGATCATCACGCTCCGTGGACTCGGCGTGACGCACCTGCGCGGTTACGGCCGCGGGGACCTGATGGTCCATCTGCAGGTGGAGACGCCGGCCAAGCTGGATGCCGCGCAGGAGGATCTCCTGCGGCAGCTGGCGAAGCTCCGGGGCGAGCAGTTCACGGAAGGCAAACTGGCTGCCAGCGGCGGCGTCTTTGCCAAGCTGCGGGACCGGTTCGGTAACCTGTAGCGGTGAGCAATCCCGTTTTCTTCAGCGGTGCCGGGTCGCTGGACGGTCTGGTGCCCGGTGCCCGTTTTGTCCTTCAAGGGCCGGAGGCACGCCACGCCGTGACCGTAAAACGGCTATCTCCCGGAGAGGCGGTGGACATTGCCGATGGCGCCGGAAGGCGGCTGACGGGAACTGTTGTGTCGGCGTCGCCCGCGGAGCTCACCGTGGAATGCTCCGCCCTCGTTGTGGAGGACCGGCCCGACATCCGGCTTGTGCTGGTGCAGGCCCTGGCCAAGGGGGACCGCGATGAACTGGCCGTGGAAACGGCAACCGAACTCGGGATTGATGCCGTAGTTCCCTGGCAGTCCGAGCGATCAATTGTCCGCTGGAAGGGTGAGCGCGCGGCCAAGGCCCACGCAAAATGGCAGTCCGTGGTCACTGCCGCCGCCAAGCAGGCACGCCGCGCCTGGATCCCCGAGGTGCGCGCCGCCGTCGAAACGCCAGGCCTTGCGGCGGCCGTGGCGGCAGCGGATCTGGCCGTAATCCTGCACGAAGACGCGGTCCGGCCGCTCCGGTCTGTCCTGGAATCATGGCAGGGCACCCAGGCTGACGGCGGACCCCGGGAAATTCTGCTCATCGTTGGTCCGGAGGGCGGAATCAGTCCCCGCGAAGTCACCCGGCTTTGCGACGCCGGCGCCGTGACGGCGCTCTTGGGACACCACGTCCTGAGGTCATCCACGGCCGGACCGGCAGCGGTTGTTCTGGCGAGTGATGTACTGGGACGCTGGACAGCACCGGTATCCTGAGGCCGACTGCTGCGCGGGCTGTTACCGGACGTTGAAGTTCCGCGTATCCACATTCAGCTCCTGGCTGGTGCCGGCCGCATCCACCTGCGAAACGCGGAGCTCGTAACTCCCCGAGGACAGGCTAAGGGCAAGGGTAAAGACTCCGGACTGGGCGGCTTCGGCAGCTGCAGTGGTCTCCCCGGTCAGGTAGGGCGCCTTGTTCCCGTTCGCTTCGGCCCGCAGGATCTGCCAGCGGAGTTTACCGCCCGGAACCGTGCTGCGGCCCGTGATCTTGACGCTTCCGCCGGCCAAATCAGTCCCTTCCTGCGGATCGATGATCCACACGGGCGCCACCATTCCGGCGGCTCGGGACATGGGGTCGCCAAGCTGGACGTGGTCGAAGGCAACGTAATCGGTGTGGCTATCCACCAGGATCCTGACCTGGATCTGCTGGCCGGAATCGATCAGGCCGGAACTCGCGGCCGCTGCCGTAGCGGTAAAGACCAGCTGCTGAATGGCGCGGCCGGCCATGTCGGCGTCGAGATTGCTGTTAAAGGCATCCTCCGAGACGTCGACGGTAATGACGTTCTTGCCGGAGATGGACGAGGCGAGTTTTTCGGGATCCTGCCAGGGCGTGAAGAAATCCGGGTCCAGCGGCTTCTCGGACATCATGGCCCGCAGGGCGCGGGTCACTGGATTCTCCTGCTCCGGCACGTCCCGGAACTCCCGGTATAGGAACACGTTGCTGTTGCTTCGGCCAATCCAGTAGACCGGGGCCTTATTCGAGGACTGTGTGGTTTCCAGGGGCGCGCTGGTGGAAGGTGCCCCCGGGGAGCCGGTGGCGGCAGCACTGGAGTTTGCCGTCAGGTTGGGCTCAGGGCTGGGGTCCGCGATACAACCGCTGAGAAGGAGGAATGCTGGCAGCAGGCCCAGGAAACGTTGCGGACGAAAACGCGGCGCGACGCGCCTGGCACTGAGGGGGGTCGCTGTTTCCGGCACTCTCGTGGCCTGTCCTTTCCGGCTGTGAAATGGCGAGGCCTGGGCCCCGTGAGCCGGTCCCCGGACGGCTGTGATTTCCAGCATCGCATAGCCAGCTCCGCCAAAAGGACCGAATCCGGGCTGCCGGCCCAACTGCAACGGGAACGATATGAGCCCGATATGAAGTTGATACCTAATGACGCCAACCGTCCCGCAGTATGCCGGTGACGGGCACCCTCGCCGGGGACCGCCTGACGCTGCCGGGAGGTGCCTCCTGGCGTAAGATGGAAGGACTCCGCTGGCTCCTGCATGCTCGGCAACAGCCCCCACGCAGCAGCCGGCGCACTTAATTTTTCGAACTGGAGGGGACCACGGGCCTGCGGGCCAGCACCATGACTGAATCAGCGAACGGAAAGCGCCGGCTCAATACTGACCGCGCCGCCGGAGAATTCCCCCATTCACTTCCCGGTGTCCGGACGGAGGTGGTTCTCTTTGACAACTCCGATCAGATGGTCCAATCGCTCGGCAGCCATGACGAGGCCCTGCGTTACATCGAAGAGCAGTTCCCGTCCGTTAACTTCCACGTCCGCGGAAACGAACTGTCCCTCAGCGGCCCTGCCAACGAAGTTCCCCGCATCATGCGGCTGCTGCATGAAGTGCGCGGCCTCGTGGCCCGTGGCACAGTCATCAGCCCCGCGGTGTTGCACCAGCTCGTCGCCTTGCTCCGCAGCCAGTCATTGCAGAACCCTGTGGACGTCCTCACCCATGACATCCTCTCCAGCAGGGGGAAGACCATACGGCCCAAGACGCTGAACCAGAAGAACTACGTGGACGCGATTGATGCGAACACGGTGATCTTCGGGATTGGCCCTGCAGGCACGGGTAAGACGTACCTCGCGATGGCCAAGGCCGTCCAGGCGCTGCAGCAGAAAGAAGTCAGCCGTATTATCCTGACCCGGCCCGCAGTCGAGGCCGGCGAGCGGCTGGGGTTCCTGCCGGGTACCCTGAGCGACAAGATCGATCCCTATCTGCGCCCGCTGTACGACGCGCTGCACGACATGATGGACCCCGAGTCCATCCCGCGCCTGATGGCCGCCGGGACCATCGAAGTGGCGCCGCTGGCTTACATGCGAGGACGCACGCTCAACGACGCCTTCATCATCCTGGACGAAGCGCAGAACACCACACCTGAACAGATGAAGATGTTCCTCACGCGTTTGGGTTTCGGGTCCAAAATGGTGGTCACCGGAGACGTCACCCAGGTGGACCTGCCCTTCGGCACACGCTCGGGGCTGCGGATCGTGGAGGAGATCCTGCAGGGGATCGAGGACGTAAACTTCACCCTCCTGGACGACACGGACGTGGTCCGCCACCGGCTTGTGGGCGACATCGTGCGTGCCTACAGTCTCTGGGACGATGTCCAGCGGAACAAAGTAAAACACTCGGTAAGCCGGGTAAAGCGGGGGGAAAGCGCGTGAGCATTGAAGTAAACAACGAATCCGGCATCCAGGTTGATGAAGCGGAGCTCGTAGCGCTGTCCCGGTACGTTTTTGAGCAGCTGTACATCCACCCGCAGGCTGAACTCTCCATTCTCCTGGTGGATGAACCCGCCATGGAAAAGCTCCACATCGAGCTTATGGACGAGCCGGGATCCACCGATGTGCTCTCGGTCCCCATGGACGAGCTGACCCCCGGCACGCCGGACCGGCCCACTCCCCAGGGGATGCTGGGTGACATCGCCGTCTGCCCCCAGGTGGCTCAGGTGCAGGCCGTCACTGCCGGGCACTCCCTGCAGGATGAGATGCTGCTGCTGACCACGCATGGGATCCTCCACCTGCTCGGCTATGACCACGCAGAGCCCGAGGAAAAGGAAGAAATGTTCGGCCTCCAGCGCCAGCTGCTTTCCGGCTTCACCGGCAAAGAAGCACCTGCCGAGACCACGCAGTGACGCCCCTGCTCCTTGTCGGCATGGCCCTGGCGTTCCTCGGTACCGCAGCACTCCTGACCGCAGCCGAAGCCGCGTTCACGTTCCTTTCCCGGCATGACGCCGAAGACGCCCTGCTGAAAAGCCGCGGAAACGCCATGAAGCGCATCCTGGCCCAGCCGGTGGCGCATATCCGGGCCCTACGGTTCTGGCGGGTCTGGTTCGAGATGGCTTCAGCCGTAGCGGTGGCCGTCCTGCTCCACAGCCTGCTGGACAACGTCTGGCTGGCCGGGCTGGCCGCCACTGGGATCATGGCCCTGCTTGGCTTCGTCATCGTCGGCGTTTCCCCGCGGCAGCTCGGCAGGCTCCATTCGGCCGCAGTCGTCCGCTCCACAGCGCCGCTGATCAGGTCACTGACGTGGGTCCTTGGACCCATCCCGGGGTGGCTCGTGGCGCTGGGCAGTGCCGCCGCTCCCGGCGCTCCGGCAGGTGATGACGCGTTCTTCAGCGAACAGGAATTCCGCGAACTTGTGGACCGCGCATCCGAATCGGACATGATCGAAGACACCGAAGCTGAAATGATCCAATCAGTCTTTGACTTCGGCGACACCCTGGTGCGCGCCGTGATGGTGCCCCGGACGGATATCCTCAGCATCGACGCCGGCTCCAGCCTCAGGCGGGCCATGTCAATGTTCCTGCGGTCGGGCTATTCACGGATCCCGGTGATCCGCGACAACACGGACCAGATCCTCGGAATCGTGTACCTCAAGGACGTTGCGGCGACGCTCCATGAGCTCGGACCCGACGACGAACCGCCCCCGGTCGAAGCCTTGGCCCGCGAGGTCCGGTACGTCCCGGAGTCCAAGCCGGTGAGCGATCTGCTGCGGGAACTGCAGAAGGAGTCAACACACGTTGCCATCGTGATCGACGAATACGGCGGCACGGCCGGCCTTGTCACCCTGGAGGACCTCATCGAGGAAATTGTCGGCGAAATCGTGGACGAGTATGACACGGAAAGCGCCGAGGCCGTGGCCCTGGGCGGCGGTTCCTACCGGGTGAGCGCCCGGATGAGCATCGACGACCTCGGAGAACTGTTCGACATAGAGCTCGACGACGACGAGGTTGACACTGTGGGCGGGCTGCTCGCCAAGGCCCTGGGCCGCGTTCCCATTGTGGGCAGCCGCGTGGAGGTGGGCGGCATCTCGCTGCTCGCCGAACGGCTCGAGGGCCGCCGCAACCGCGTCAGCCACATCATTGCCTCAGCAGTACCAAAAGCAGACACTGACCTTGAAGACCTCCTCGACGAGGCGAAAGCAACCCAGCAGGGAGTTCCACGTGAGCAAGAAAAGTAATCGTCCGGCCAACCCGGATTCGGCCGCCAAAGACTTCGACGGCTATAGGGCAGGCTTTGCGGTCCTCGTGGGGCGGCCTAACGCGGGAAAATCAACCCTGACGAACGCACTGGTCGGCCAGAAGGTGGCGATCACCTCCGCCAAGCCGCAGACCACGCGCCACACCATCCGGGGGATCGTGCACCGCGATGACGCCCAGCTGATCCTGGTGGATACCCCGGGCCTGCACCGCCCCCGCACCCTGTTGGGAAAGCGGCTGAACGAACTCGTCGCCGACACCCTCGCCGAGGTCGACGCGATCGGCTTCTGCCTGCCCGCCAACGAGAAAATCGGCCCGGGCGACAAGTACATCGCCGCCCAGCTCGCCGCCATCGGCAACAAGCCGGTCATCGCGATCGTCACCAAGGCGGACACAGTGGACCGGCAGGCGCTCACCGAGCAGTTGCTCGCCGTCGCAGCACTGGGCCGGGATGTCATCGGCGAGGACGGCTGGAAGGACATCGTCCCCGTCTCCGCCACCGACGGCTTCCAGGTGGACACGCTCGCAGACGTCCTGATCAGCCACATGCCGGCGTCGCCGCCCCTTTATCCGGACGGTCACCTGACGGACGAACCCGAAGCCGTGATGATCGCCGAGCTCATTCGGGAAGCTGCCCTCGAAGGCGTCCGCGACGAACTGCCCCACTCCCTGGCCGTCGTCGTCGATGAAATTGTTCCGCGTGAGGGCCGGCCCGAAGACAGGCCCTTCCTCGACGTCCGCGTTAATCTCTATGTGGAACGTTCGTCCCAGAAGGCCATCATCATCGGCAAGGGCGGTGCACGGCTCCGCGAAGTCGGCACCAATGCACGCAAGGGGATCGAGGCGCTGCTCGGTGCCCGCATCTACCTTGACCTGCATGTGAAGGTGGCCAAGGACTGGCAGCGCGACCCGAAGCAGTTGGTCAAGCTCGGCTTCTGACGCTGCCTTTTCGCTTTACCCGGCCGGTCGTCGGGAAGTTCCCAGACTGGGCAACTAAAATAGGCCGGATTCAATTTTTTCGAGGAAGGTACACCACACATGGGGCGAGGCCGCGACAATCGCGAGTACGGAGCTGACGCGTCAGCCGGGACCGGTCCGGTGTCCCGCCACGCTGACGCTACCGCCGTCGGCGTTGCCCGGCATCTCGGATCCCGGAGCCGGATGCCGGCCTGGCTGAAGGTGACCACTGCGGTGGTCACTATCCTGGTGGTCGGCGGTCTTGGCTTCGCGGGCTACTGGTATCTACGGTTCCAGTCGAACATCACTACGGCGCCGCTGAACGCCGGTGGCGCGAACCCATCGGACGACAAATCGGATCGGATGCAGATCCTGATCCTTGGCTCCGATACCAGGGACGGCGCCAACGCGGAGTACGGCGCCGTGGACGACTCGACAGGTTACGGCAAGTCCGACGTCATGATGCTGATGGACGTATCGGCCGACAATAAGCGCGTCAGCGTCATCAGCTTCCCCCGGGACCTACTGGTCGATATTCCGGAGTGCACCGACCAGAAGACCAAACGGACTTTTCCTGCCCGCAACGGTGTCATGATCAACGAGGCCATGAACGAAGCCGGCATCGGCTGCGCCGTGGACACGGTCAACAAACTGACTGGACTGGAGATCGATCACTTCATGATGGCGGACTTCACCGCCGTGAAGGAACTCTCCAACACGGTGGGCGGCGTTGACGTGTGCATCAGTGACGCCGTCTACGATCCTGACTCCCGGCTGCGCCTGCCGAAGGGTACGTCCGCCGTTAAGGGCGAAATGGCCCTTGCCTTCCTGCGGACCCGCCATGCCTTTGCCGACGGCGGCGACCTGGGCCGGATCCGGGCACAGCAGGGATTCCTGTCCTCCCTCACGCGCAAGATCAAGGACGACGGCACACTGTCCGACCCCTCTAAAATGCTGACCATTGCCGATGTAGTGACCAAGAACCTCACGGTGGATGAGGGGCTGGCCTCCGTGCCGTCGCTCGTGAGTATCGGTAGCCGGCTTAAGGACATCGACATCAGCAAGGTGGCGTTTGTGGCCGTGCCCACCACGCCGGCAGTCACGGACATCAACCGCCTGCAGATTGCGGAGCCCGCAGGGTCCCAGCTGTTTGCGGCCCTCCGCGAGGACGTGGACCTCACGGATCCAACAGCGCCCACAACGCCGTCCCCGGCGCCCACGGAAACAACAGCCACTCCAACAGAAACAACACCGGCGGTGCCGCCGTATGACAAGGCGCTGCAACCGGTCACCGTGGCCAACGGCAGCGGCGTCCCGGGACGCTCACAGGAAATCGTGCAGGCCTTGATCACCGGAGGCTTCACCCAATCCGGGCCGTTGGAAGCCGCGCCGGTGGCTCAGAGCGTTGTCTACTACGGTACTGAGTTCGCCGACGTCGCAGCCGACGTGGCTGCGCTGCTGGGTATTCCGGCCGCGCAGGTCCAGCTGGCACCCCGCGTCGCCGGAGTGCAGGTCTACCTTGGAACGGACTTCACCACCGGGGCAACCTACGGCGCCGGCGCGGGCGTGGCCTTGCCCGAGGACATCGTCAACCAGACGGCCGGCGATACGGTGTGCCAGCAGGCCAACCCCGTGCTGATCGTCCAGGACTGACGGCAGCACCCAGTAGACATACAGAGAGGCGGGGCCAGGCGGCCCCGCCTCTCTGTATGTCTGGAGGGTGCTTACCAGATGCTGACGCGAGCGTCCTGCGGCATCCACATGCCATCCTGGTCGGTCACGCCAAAGGCCTGGTGGAAGGCGTCCAGGTTCTTGGCGATGGCGTTGGTCCTGAACTCGTTGGGGGAGTGGGGATCCGTGGCGAGCCTCCTGATGGCCTCTTCCGACCGGATCACCTGCCGCCAGCCGGCTGCCCAGGACGCGAAGAACCGCTGCTGCCCCGTCAGTCCGTCCAGCACTTCCGGTTCCTTGCCGTCAAGGCTGAGCAGGTAAGCCTTGTAGGCGATGGTCAGGCCACCAAGGTCGCCGATGTTCTCCCCCAGCGTCAGCTTGCCGTTGACGTTGTGCCCCGGCGCCGCATAGGGGGACAACTCGTCGTACTGTGCCACCAGTTTGGCTGTGAGCTTCTCAAAGGCGGTCCGGTCATCCTCGGTCCACCAGTTCCGCAGCGCGCCGCCGCCGTCGAACTGCGACCCCTGGTCATCAAAACCGTGGCCGATCTCGTGGCCGATCACCGCTCCAATGCCACCGTAATTGACGGCGTCGTCGGCGTCGGCTGTGAAGAACGGTGGCTGCAGGATAGCGGCCGGGAAGACGATCTCGTTGAGCATCGGGTGGTAGTACGCGTTGACCGTCTGCGGTGTCATGAGCCACTTGTTAAGGTCTACCGGTTTGCCCACCTCATCCAGGTGGCGGTCGACGTCGGCATTGTGGGCCCGCTCCACGTTCCCCAGAAGGTCCAGCGGGTCGATTTCCACCGCGGAGTAATCGATCCACTTGTCGGGGTAGCCGATCTTGGCGCGGAAAGCCCCCAGTTTCCGCAGCGCCTCGGCTTTTGTTTCCTCACCCATCCAGGCAAGACCGGTGATGGACTGCCGGTAGGCCTCGATCAGGTTGGCCACCAGGGTCTGCATGCGGGCCTTGTGGGTTTCGGGGAAGTGCTTCGAGACGTAGATCTGCCCAACGGCCTCACCGAGTGCAGCTTCGACGACGGCGACGGCGCGCTTCCAGCGGTCCTTGTTCCGCGGCGTGCCGCTGATGGTTGTTCCGTAGAAGGCAAAATTGGCATCCACGAACTCGGAGGACAGGTACGGCGCGGCGCCGTTGATGACCCGCAGGGCCAGCCACTCCTGCCACACGGAGAGCGGTTCGGACTCCAGCAGGCCAGCGGCCCCACTGAAGAAGTCCGGTGTGCTGACTACGATCTCGTTGCGCTTGTCGGCGTCGATCCCGGCAGCTTCGAACCAGGTGTTAAGGAGCGGGAACAGGGTGGCCGCTTCTTCAGCGGACTTGAGGTTATAGGTCTTCTGCGGGTCGCGCAGGGTGACGTTGTCCCAGTGGTGGGATGCGAGGCTGGTTTCGAGGGCAACGACGCGTGCGGCCGCAGGCTCCGGATCGTCCACGCCGGCCAGCGTGAACATGGTCCTGACATGCTCGCCGTAGGCCTTGACCATGGGGGCGAACTTCTCTTCCCGGTAGTAGGACTCGTCCGGCAGTCCCAGGCCGCCCTGGCCGGTGTAGAGCAGGATGCGGTCCGGGTTGCCAGCGTCCGGAGCCGGGTAGATGTAGAAGAGCCCGGACACGTCTGACCGGAACAGCCGCCCGGCCAGGGCCACGAGATCAGCAACCGTGGTGGTGGCAAATACCTCGGCAAGCCGCCCCCGGATGGGCTCCATGCCTTTGGCCTCCACTGTCGCTTCGTCCATGAAGCTGTTGTAGAGCTCGCCCACCTTCCGTTCTATCCCGCTGGCGGCCTCACCCTTGGCGGCTGCTTCTTCGATGATGTCCCGGACCGCGATCTCTGCCCCGTCGCGCAGCGCGGTGAATGTTCCCTCGAGTGGCCGGTCATCCGGAATTTCCGTGGCCTTGAGCCAGGACCCGTTCACGTGCTGGTACAGGTCATCCTGCGGCCTGACAGTGTGGTCAATGTTGGACAGGTCGATCCCCGAGATGGGCACAGGTGCTCCTTCGTGTGACGTGCCGCGGCCGGCGCTGGCACCGGGGCGGCGTCTGCATGTTGGACGATAAGGACGGTGGTGCCCTCTCATCTTACGCACGCGTGCTACCCTCAAATGGTGCGCGCAGAGCTCCTTCTTCTTAGCTGCCGCGGCGAGGCCTCAGACGCGATTTAGCGCAAGGCCCATCCTCGTCGCGGAGTTTGTGTTGCCCGGCCACCCTTTCAGATTTGAACCACAGAAAAGGCCCCGATAGTAATGCAAAACGCACAGAAGCCCTCCGGAATGCCCGTCCACCGCTACATGCCGTTCCAGGACCAGATCACCGTTGAACTGCCGGACCGCACGTGGCCGGACAAGGTCATCACCAAGGCCCCGCGCTGGTGCGCTGTAGACCTGCGTGACGGCAACCAGGCGCTGATCGACCCGATGAGCCCGGCCCGCAAGATGAAGATGTTCGATCTGCTGGTCCGCATGGGTTATAAGGAAATTGAAGTCGGCTTCCCCTCCGCCTCGCAGACCGATTTCGACTTCGTCCGCCAGCTCATCGTCGGTAACCACATTCCGGACGATGTCACCATCCAGGTCCTGACCCAGGCCCGCGAGCACCTGATCGAGCGGACGTACGAGTCCCTCGTCGGCGCCAAGCAGGCGATTGTCCACCTGTACAACTCAACGTCCGTCCTGCAGCGCCGTGTGGTGTTCAACCAGGACCAGGACGGCATCCTCGACATCGCGCTCCAGGGCGCCAGACTGTGCAAGAAGTACGAGGAAACCCTCGTTGACACGCACATCACCTACGAATACTCGCCGGAGTCGTTCACCGGAACTGAACTGGACTATGCCGTCCGGGTCTGCAACGCCATCGCCGACGTTTTCGAGGCATCCGCCGACAGCCAGGTCATTATCAACCTGCCTGCCACTGTGGAAATGGCCACCCCGAACGTGTACGCCGATTCCATTGAGTGGATGAGCCGGAACCTGCACCCGCGTGAAGGCATCATCCTGTCCCTGCACCCGCACAATGACCGGGGTACCGGCGTGGCCGCCGCCGAACTGGGGTACCTGGCCGGCGCGGACCGGATTGAGGGCTGCCTGTTCGGCAACGGCGAGCGAACCGGCAACGTGGACCTCATCACCCTCGGCCTGAACATGTTCGTCCAGGGCATCGATCCCATGATTGACTTCTCCGACATCGACGAGATCCGGCGCACCGTGGAGTACTGCAACCAGCTCCCCGTCGCCGAGCGTTCCCCCTACGGCGGCGACCTCGTTTTCACCGCTTTCTCAGGCTCGCACCAGGACGCCATCAAGAAGGGCTTCGAGGCGCTGGAGAAGGATGCTGCCGCCGCCGGCAAGGACGTCGCGGACTTTACCTGGCAGGTCCCGTACCTGCCCGTTGACCCGAAGGACCTGGGCCGCAGCTACGAGGCCGTCATCCGCGTCAACTCGCAGTCCGGCAAGGGTGGCGTGGCCTACCTGCTCAAGAACGAACACAGCCTGGACCTGCCGCGCCGTGCCCAGATGGAATTCTCCGGTGTGATTCAGAAGAAGACCGATACCGTGGGCGGCGAAGTCAGCGGCGCCCAGTTGTGGCAGCACTTCCAGGACGAGTACCTGCCCTCCAGCAAGGCGGAGGGCCAGTGGGGCCGTTACTCACTCGGTTCCGTCAGCACCGAAACCGATGACGACGGCGGGATGACCCTGCACGCCTCGCTCACCGTTGACGGTGTCCAGGCCCGTCGCACGGGCACCGGAAACGGGCCCATCGCCGCGCTGTTGAGCATCCTGCGCGAGGACGGCGTGGATGTCCGGGTGCTGGACTACAGCGAGCATGCCCTTTCGGAAGGCGGCAGCGCCATGGCCGCAGCCTACGTCGAGTGTGCCGTGGGGGAGCGGGTCCTGTGGGGCGTCGGTATCGATGCCAACACCAGCATGTCCTCGCTCAAGGCCGTCATTTCCGCAGTCAACCGTGCCATCCGGGATTCCCGGGCCTGATTCGGAACACGTTGCGCGCCGGAATTCCCGGCGCGCAACGCACCGGCAATGCCGGCATTCCGGAACTCAGTGCGAAGATTAACCGTGGTCCAACAATCCTTTGCTGCCCGGTCCTACCGGGATGACGCCGTGGTGCTCCGTACGCACAAGCTGGGCGAGGCTGACCGCATCATCACGCTGCTGACCAAGCACCACGGCCAAATCCGCGCCGTCGCCAAGGGCGTGCGGCGGACCAGCAGCAAGTTTGGGGCGCGGCTGGAGCCGTTTATGGTTGCCGACCTGCAGCTGGTCTCCGGAAAGACACTGGACATCGTCACGCAGGCTGTTGCCAAGGGCGCCTATGGCAGCAACATCGCCGCAGACTATGGCCGGTATACCGTTGCCGCTGCCATGACCGAAACTGCGGAAAAACTGACCGACGTCGACGGCGAAGCCGGCACCGCCCAGTACAACCTGCTGGTGGGGGCGCTGGCCTCTCTGTCCCGGGCCGAGCACGCGCCGGGACTGATCCTGGATTCGTATCTCCTGCGGGCCCTTTCCACCGGCGGCTGGGCTCCGAGTTTTACCAACTGCGCCCGCTGCGGCCGGCCCGGCCCGCATACGGCCTTTTCGGCTCCGCTCGGCGGTATGGTCTGCGCTGACTGCAGGCCACCCGGTTCGCCTGCGCCGGCCGCGGAGACCGTCGTGCTCCTGGGTGCCCTGCTGACCGGGGACTGGACGACGGCGGATGGCTCGGACGTGCCGCACCGACGGGAAGCTGCGGGGCTGGTGGCCGTATACCTGCAATGGCACCTTGAACGTGTCCTGAAATCACTCAAACATGTGGAGCGTGGCTGACAGTGGCCTTGGGAAAAAAGAAGAGTCCTTCGCGGCAGCGGACCACCCCTGTGGTGGCACCGTATCCGCACCCGTCCGGCGCGGTTGCCCCGGCGATCCCCGCAGAATTCATCCCCCGCCATGTTGCCATTGTGATGGACGGCAACGGCCGTTGGGCCAACCAGCGGGGCCTGCCGCGGATCGAGGGACACAAAGCCGGCGAGCCCGCCCTGCTGGACGTGATGGCGGGCGCTATCGAACTAGGCATCGAATACGTGAGCGTCTATGCGTTTTCCACCGAAAACTGGCGCCGGTCACCCGAAGAGGTCCGCTTCCTGATGGGTTTTAACAAGGACGTGCTACGAAGGCAGCGGAACCAGCTGGACGACTGGGGTGTCCGCGTACGGTGGTCTGGCCGGCGTCCCAGGCTGTGGGGCTCGGTGATCCGCGAACTGGAAGATGCCGAGGAATTTACCGCGGGCAACAGCACGTGCACGTTGAACATGTGTGTTAATTACGGCGGCCGGGCGGAAATCACGGACGCCGTATCGGCTATTGCCGCCGAGGTTGCCGCAGGCCGGCTCAAACCTGGCGCCATTACCGAGAAAACCATCCAGAAGTACCTGGACGAACCGGACCTGCCGGACGTGGACCTGTTCCTGCGGAGCTCGGGGGAGCAGCGGCTCTCCAATTTCCTACTCTGGCAGTCCGCGTATGCCGAGTTCGTCTTTATGGACACGCTGTGGCCCGACGTCGACCGGCGGACCCTGTGGGACGCCGTCGAAATTTACGCCCAGCGGGACCGGCGCTACGGCGGCGCCGTCGACACAGCACCGGGTTCAGCCGTACCGTAACCCCGGAGCCAGCGGGCGAGCCGCGCATAGGCGTCTGCCCGCACTTTGGCAGGGGAGAGGAAG
Organism: Pseudarthrobacter sp. NIBRBAC000502772; assembly: GCF_006517235.1. NCBI lineage: Bacteria > Bacillati > Actinomycetota > Actinomycetes > Micrococcales > Micrococcaceae > Pseudarthrobacter > Pseudarthrobacter sp. NIBRBAC000502772. Next base: position 3,033,561 of record NZ_CP041188.1, on the reverse strand, counting down.
ACGTCGTGGAGCGCGCCGTCGATCCGTTCCACCGTGACACTGCGCCCCAGTGTCAGGGCGCGGAGGGCGATGATGTTGACGTCCAGTACCGCGTCGGTGCGCCGCATTTCCTCGGACCAGAACGGCCCGGTGGCGCTTCCCCTGGACAGCAGCACCAGGATGGGTACGTCGATGTCCAGGCCACGGGCCACCTTGGTGTGGCCGGCCAGGATGGCGCTGAGCCAGCCCGCGCGGAGCGGAAATGCCATCGGCGGACGGAACCTGTCGTCAAGCGGCCACTCGCCGTCGGCTGAACTGCTGATGGTCCGCCAATAGAACCCCCGCTCGGGCAGCCGCAGGACAGCCTCCGGCCGGAACCGCGCCACGGGTCCCACCATCGTGGACGCAGCCCGGCGGACCAGCGAGCTGCCGTGCATCTCCAGCCAGGGACTGTTTAACACCAGCTGGGAGGCCGCTCCGGGGTGGTTGCTGACCCAGAGGGCGGCCACCAGGCCGCCGGTGGAGTGGCCCATCAGCGTGAGGGAGGCCTTGGCTTCCAGTTCCGGCGTGTGCGTGTCGGCCCGGATGATGGCGATGGCGGCTTCGATCTCGGCGTCATAGTCCGCCAGGTTCGCCACGTAGCCGCCCGGCGTCTCCGGGCGCAGGCTGCGGCCGTGGTTGTGCATGTCGAGGGCGTAGAACTCGTAGCCGCTGTGTGTCCAAAACTGCGCCAGGTCCACATTGAAGAAGTAGTCGCTCCAACCATGGAGGAACAGCACTGTCCGGCGCAGGCCGGTGGCTGCCGGTTCCTTTCCCGGGCGGAAGCGCACCAGCGTGGCGGTGCGCTGGACGCCGTCTTCGCCCCCTGCCTTGAACGTGCAGGCTTCGAAGCCGGCACCGAGGATATCTGGCTGCCACCTCATGGCTTTATGCTAGCCGGAGCCGCATGTATGGCGGCCCGGTTTGGTCTGGACCGTCCGAGACGGAAAACTAGAGCCATGCGCGTATATCCGACATTCTTCAGGCTGGCCTTTTCGTGGATGGACGCGGAACGCGCCCACAAGATCGGATTCAAGGGAATCAAACTTGCCCATGCTTCCGGCGCGGGACGGCTGCTGCACCGGTTCACGGCGCCCGCGGCCTCACTGCAGACTTCTGCCTTTGGGCTGACGTTCCCGTCCCCGTTCGGTCTCGCAGCCGGGTTCGACAAGGAGGGGTTCGGCATCGAGGCCCTCACCGAACTTGGCTTTGGCCATGTCGAAGTAGGGACCATCACCGGGCAGGCGCAGCCGGGCAACGACAAGCCGCGCCTTTTCAGGCTGATCGAGGACCGGGCTGTCATTAACCGGATGGGCTTCAACAACGATGGCGCGGCCGCCGTCGAACCGCGCCTCAAAGCGGCACGCGCCGCCCTGCAGCGCAGGCACCCTAACGTGCGCCCCGTGATCGGGGTGAACATCGGCAAGAGCAAGGTGGTGGAACTCGACGACGCCGTGGCCGATTACCTGATCAGCGCCCGGAGCCTGGCGCCGGCCGCGGACTACCTGGTAGTCAATGTCAGCTCACCCAACACGCCCGGGCTGCGCCTTCTCCAGGATGTCCAGACACTCCGCCCGCTGCTGACCGCGGTGGGGGACGAGGCGGACAAGGCGGCAGGCCGGCACGTCCCGCTGCTGGTCAAGATCGCACCGGACCTCAGCGATGACGACATCGACGACGTCGCCAAGCTGGCCCTCGACCTTAAGCTGGACGGTATTATCGCCACCAACACCACGATCGGGCGTGAGGGGCTGGCGTCGCCGGCTGAGAAAGTGGTCGAATGCGGCGCCGGGGGCCTGTCCGGGGCACCGCTGAAGCAGCGTTCATTGGAAGTCCTGCGCCGGCTCAAGGAGGCCACCGGGGGCGCGATCACGCTGGTGGCCGTCGGCGGCGTCGAGACGGCGAAAGACGTCCAGGACCGTCTGGATGCCGGGGCCACGCTGGTCCAGGGCTACACGGCCTTCCTGTACGAGGGGCCGTTCTGGGCGGCGCGGATCAACCGCGACCTGGCGAAAGCGCGACGCGACCGCTGACTCACACAACAAAACCCCGGTGGTTGGACCACCGGGGTTTTCGTTGTTTAAGGGAGGAGTGCTGCCGGGTCTGGTCCGGCCTACACGTCAGGACGGGTATTGGCCGCGCTTCACAAGCGGCTTGGGCAGGCGCAGCTTGCGGAACTGCAGGGACCGCATCGAGCCGTACCAAACCGTGCCACGCTCAACCCCGCCGAACTTCTCGGTCAGCTTCTTGCGGAGCTGCCTGGACAGAATGAACACATCCACAAACACGGCCAGGAACATCACCCAAAAACCGCCCAGGACATAAACCATCTGCTCGCTGGAAGCCGGAACAATGAGGGAAATGATGACAAATACCAGGGCGCCGAACATGAGGTATTCGCCCAGGCTGAAGCGCGCATCCACGTAGTCGCGGGCATAACGCTTCTGCGGACCCTTGTCGCGCAGGGGCAGGAACTTTTCATCACCTGTGTCAAGCGCCTGGCGCATTTTGGTCCGCTGGTCCTGGATAGCTTGGCGCTCAGCGGCCTTGGACGCCTTGCGGTCCTCCGGCACCAGGGGCCGTTTGCGGGCAGCCTCCTGGGCTTTGCGCTTGGGCGTGGGCGCACCCTTGCCCAACGCGGCATCCTGCCGGGCTGCCGCTTCAGCGGCCTGCTGGTCTATTGATTGCTGCGCCGTTGGCGCTTCCTTTTTACGTCCGAACACGTGAACAGAATACCTTGCGGCCCAAGGAGATTCGGCGCGGGTATTGTGTTCGCCATGACTCCCACTCCAGCAGCCAGTCCGTCCGACGCCAACACCCCCGGCCCCGGCCACCCTGCACCGGCCATCGACGCGGACGGACTCAGGCTCTCCGTGGCAGCTTCCTTCGACACAACCCTCGACCGGCTCAAGGAACTTGTGGCCATTCCCGGCATCGCCTGGCCGAGTTTCGATCCTGCGCCCTTGGAAGCCAGCGCGCAGGCCGTAGCGGAACTGCTGCGCGCCGCCGGCCTTGAGGATGTCCAGGTCCTGCGCAGTAACAAGGAGGACGGCACCCCCGGCGGGCCTGCCGTCGTCGCACGCCGACGGGCGGCCGAAGGAAAGCCGACCATTCTGCTGTACGCCCACCACGACGTCCAGCCGCCGGGGGATCCGGCGCTGTGGGAAACGGAGCCTTTCGCCGCCGTCGAACGGGACGGCAGGTTGTACGGCCGTGGCGCTGCTGACGACAAGGCCGGGATCATGGCCCATGTGGCCGCCTATGCCGCAGCGACCGAGGTTCTGGGCACGGAATTCGGCCTTGGTGTGACGTTCTTCTGCGAAGGTGAGGAGGAAGCTGGTTCTCCCACCTTCCGTTCCTTCCTGGAAACGCACCGGGAGCTGCTGCGGGCCGATGTGATCGTGGTGGCCGACTCCAGCAACTGGAAGGTGGGCATTCCCGCACTGACCACCAGCCTGCGCGGCCTGGTGGACGGAACCATCGAAGTCCAGGTGCTGGAGCATGCTGTCCACTCGGGCATGTTCGGCGGACCCGTGCTGGACGCGCCAACCCTGCTGTCCCGTTTGATTGCCACCCTCCACGACGCTGACGGCAACGTGGCCATCGAAGGCCTCGTATCGAATGACAACGTCGGCGTGGAGCTCACCGAAGCGGAGTACCGTGCTGATTCCTCCGTTCTCGACGGCGTCCGGCTCGCCGGCACCGGAAGCATCGCCGCACGGCTGTGGACTAAGCCCGCGCTGTCCATCATCGGCTTCGATGCGCCCGCCGTGGACGTGGCCTCGAACACGCTCCTGCCCCGGGCGCGTGCCAAGTTCAGCCTGCGCCTGGCGCCCGGCCAGGATCCGGCGGCAGCGATGGAAGCCGTTCAACGCCACGTCCAGGCCAATGCGCCCTTTGGGGCAAAGGTGGTGTTCACTCCCGGGGAAAGCGGAAAGTCGTTCCTCGCTGATACATCCTCCAAGGCGGCGACGTTCGCCATGTGGGCGCTGGGGGAAGCCTGGGGTGTTCCGGCAGTGGAGATGGGGATCGGCGGATCGATTCCCTTTATTGCGGACCTGATGGACGTCTATCCGGACGTCCAGATCCTCGTGACAGGTGTTGAGGATCCTGATTCCCGTGCCCACAGTGCCAACGAGTCCCTTCACATTGGTGATTTCAGGAACGCCGTGGTCGCCGAGGCGCTGCTGCTCGCCCGGCTGAACGCAGAAGGCCTGGCCTGAATCCCGTGTCCCTCTGATGCCGGCATTCCTCCACCGTCGGGAACAATCAGCGGGCAGGCTTGGTTACGTCAGGAGTTAGAGCTACAGGGCTGACCGAAGTAGCATGTAGCTATAGCCCGTACCGTATCCGTAGGGGCAGGCACCGCTGACGCGGGGCCGCCAGGACCGTCCTAAGGTAGGCCAAATGAGCACCGCAACCAACGAGAACATCACCGAGACCACCAGCGCTGCCAGCGAAGAACTGGCCGCACACGAGGTCAAATTGACCGACGTCGCAGCAGGCAAGGTGCGCAGCCTCCTGGAGCAGGAAGGCCGGACCGATCTCCGCCTCCGCGTTGCCGTCCAGCCCGGCGGCTGCTCCGGCCTCATTTACCAGCTGTACTTCGACGAGCGCCTCCTCGATGGAGATGCCGTCCGCGACTATGACGGCGTCGAAGTTGTGGTGGACAAGATGAGCGTGCCGTACCTCAGCGGTGCCAGCATCGACTTCGAGGACACCATCTCCAAGCAGGGTTTCACCATCGACAACCCCAACGCCGGCGGCTCCTGCGCCTGTGGTGATTCGTTCCACTGACCCGGTTCTTTCGCCCGATGTCGGCGCCGTGCTTTCCGTCCGCCAAAAACGGCACGGAGGCACGGCGCCGACATGTGGGCGAAACGCCCGGCAGAGCGGTAAGCTCTACACCGAGTAGTAAAACTTTTAGTGTGCCCGGAAGGCCCCTTGGGTGGCCGGGCAACAGCAACAAGTAGGAAGGGCCGTCTGTGAGTTCGCAGAACCGAACCGGCAGCCAACGCAAAACGATCACTTCGATCTCAGGCTTGGCAGTTGCCGGCGCGTTGGTTTTGACTGGATGTTCGCCAGAGGTAGAGAAGGGGTGGCTGCCCACCGAGCGTGGCACCACCAATCACACTGACCGGATCATGGACCTCTGGGTCAACTCATGGATTGCAGCCCTGGTTGTGGGCATCATCACGTGGGGTTTGATCGTTTGGTGCCTTGTCGCCTACCGCCGCCGCAAGGGCACCACCGGTTTCCCGCGGCAGACCAGCTTTAATCTCCCGCTGGAGGTCTTTTACCTGACCATCCCGCTGTTCATGGTCCTGGTGTTTTTCTACTTCACCGACCGCGACCAGCAGGCGATCGATGACCGCTCCAAGCCGGCCGACGTCGTTGTTGACGTCCGCGGCAAGCAGTGGGCCTGGGACTTCAACTACAAGTCCGGCGAGGTCGTAACCGAGGATGTCCACGAAGCTGGAGTCCAGGCACACCTGACGGGCAACACCATCAATAAGGAAGCGCTGCCGACGCTCTACCTGCCGGTTGGAAAGTCCGTTGACCTTGAACTGAACTCCCGCGATGTCATTCACTCTTTCTGGGTTCCCGCCTTCCTGCAGAAGCGCGACATGATCCCTGGCAAGACCAACTACATCAGGTTCACGCCCACTAAAGAGGGAACCTACGACGGCAAGTGCGCCGAGCTCTGCGGCGAGTACCACTCCGAAATGCTGTTCCGCGTCAAGGTTGTCTCTGAGACCGAATTCCAGGCTCACATGGACAAGCTCAAGGCAGATGGCAACACGGGACTCCTCGGCGAAGAGTATGACCGCAACCCGAACCTGAACGAAATTAAGTAAGGGGAGCGACGTGGCTACTTATACCCAGACCGCACCTGCCGGAACCCTTGAGGCTCCCGTAGTTCCTAGGTCCAAGGGACGCATCGTCGTCAACTGGATCACCTCCACCGACCACAAGACCATCGGGTACATGTACCTGATCGCGTCGTTTGTGTTCTTCTGCCTCGGTGGCGTCATGGCTCTGCTCATCCGGGCTGAACTGTTCGAACCGGGCATGCAGATCCTGCAGACCAAAGAGCAGTACAACCAGCTGTTCACGATGCACGGCACCGTCATGCTGCTGATGTTCGCGACGCCGCTGTTCGCCGGCTTCACGAACGTCATCATGCCCCTGCAGATCGGCGCCCCCGACGTCGCGTTCCCGCGGCTGAACGCCCTGGCCTTCTGGTTCTTCCTCTTTGGCTCCACCATCGCGGTGTCCGGCTTCATCACCCCGCAGGGTGCGGCGTCGTTCGGCTGGTTCGCTTACGCGCCGCTGTCCAACACGACGTTCAGCCCGGGGGTCGGTGGTGACCTGTGGGTCTTCGGCCTGGCGCTGTCCGGCTTCGGCACCATCCTGGGCGCGGTCAACTTCATCACCACCATCATCTGCATGCGTGCTCCGGGCATGACGATGTGGCGGATGCCAATCTTCACCTGGAACGCCCTGGTGACGTCCATCCTCGTGCTGATGGCCTTCCCGCCGCTGGCTGCGGCACTGTTCGCGCTCGGCGCGGATCGCCGCTTCGGTGCCCACATCTTCGATCCGGAGAACGGCGGCGCGGTCCTGTGGCAGCACCTGTTCTGGTTCTTCGGCCATCCCGAGGTGTACATCATTGCGCTGCCGTTCTTCGGCATTGTGTCCGAGATCTTCCCGGTCTTCAGCCGCAAACCGATCTTCGGCTACAAGGGCCTTGTCTACGCCACCATCGCCATTGCGGCCCTGTCCGTGACCGTGTGGGCGCACCACATGTACGTGACCGGCTCGGTGCTGCTGCCGTTCTTCGCCTTTATGACCATGCTGATCGCGGTCCCGACCGGCGTGAAGTTCTTCAACTGGATCGGCACCATGTGGCGGGGGTCCATTACATTCGAGACTCCCATGCTGTGGGCCCTCGGCTTCCTGATCACGTTTCTCTTCGGTGGCCTGACCGGGATCATCCTGGCTTCGCCGCCGCTGGACTTCCACGTGTCTGATTCCTACTTCGTGGTGGCGCACTTCCACTACGTGGTGTTCGGCACTGTGGTGTTCGCGATGTTCGCAGGCTTCTACTTCTGGTGGCCAAAATTCACCGGCAAGATGCTCAACGAGCGCCTCGGAAAGATCCACTTCTGGCTGCTGTTCCTTGGCTTCCACGGCACGTTCCTGATCCAGCACTGGCTGGGCGTTGAAGGCATGCCCCGCCGTTACGCGGACTACCTGGTGGAGGACAACTTCACCTGGATGAACCAGTTCTCCACCATCTCCTCGTTTGTTCTGGGCGCATCCCTGATTCCCTTCTTCTGGAACGTTTACATCACCTGGCGCAGCTCCGAGCGCGTTGAAGTGGATGACCCGTGGGGCTTCGGAGCGTCGCTTGAGTGGGCCACTTCCTGCCCGCCGCCGCGCCACAACTTCACCTCGCTGCCCCGGATCCGTTCGGAGCGTCCCGCCCTGGACCTCCACCACCCGGAGCTCTCGCAGGTACACACCGTTGAATCGCCTGCAGCCGCAGCCGCGGTGCTCGGTAACGCCGACCAGAAGGACACCGCCAAGTGAAAATCGAATCATGGATATTTGGAGCCGGAGTCTTCTTCTTCGTACCGGTTTCCCTGGTCTACGGTTTCCTGACCAACTGGCATGAGTGGGTCGGAACCCTCGGGATCCTCCTGGTGGGTGGGCTTTCCGGGATGATCGGCGGCTACCTTGGGTTCACCGGCAAGCGCGTCGGAATGCGTCCCGAGGACCGCAACGATGCCGAGATCCACGAGGGCGCCGGCGAACAGGGGCACTTCAGCCCCTGGAGCTGGTGGCCGCTCGTTCTGGGCCTCGCCTGCGCGGGCGGATTCCTGGGCCTGGCAGTGGGTTGGTGGATCCTGTTCATCGCAGCCGGCCTCGCAGTTGTCGCCCTCGTGGGGTGGGTCTTCGAGTACAGCCGTGGGGACCACGCCCACTAGAAGCCCCTTGGCTTCAACAGGCATTTTATGAATTACGACGTCGGGCCCCACCTTCTGGTGGGGCCCGACGTCGTTCTTGTCCGTTCGATTGGCGCGTCGACCGTGGCGCGGGACGTCACGGGATATAGGCCTCTGGGAGGGGTTAGCTGGAGCCCTGTGACTCCAGGAGCTCGGCCAGACTCTGCAGGGCCGCCTCGGCGTCACGGTGACTGACAGAGCCGCTGAGGGCGCCCTCGGGGACTGAAAGCTCTACTTCGCAGCCGAAGGGGAAGTCGGCAATCATGACTTCCAGGAGGGAGCGGGCGTCGACACCCTGGATGCCTGCCTTGCGGATGGTGACAGGAAGTCCAGTTTCGGTCACTGCCCTGACGAACATCGCGGCAGGGCGGGCATGCAAGCCGACTGACGCTGACACAACGGCCTTATGCACTGGCAAGGGGTCTCCCATTTCTTGACGGCCCCCAAACCGATATCGCTGAATTTCCTGTCCAATATATCCGGCTGGATGGCTGTGCGACCAAACGGGGGAGTCGGGCCGGTCCATTGCTGGAACTGGTCTAGTCCAGCGGCGCTGCCTGCCTTAGGCTTGGACAGTGAAAACTGAAGAAAAGACGTTCTTCCGTGGCTGCTGATGCCCGCGGCGTTGCCGGCGAGATCGACCGCAGCAGCGGGACCGCCATCTATATCCAGCTCAGGGAGATCCTCCGGGCCTACATCAGCGATTCCTGCCCGCCGGGTTCTGCGCTGCCCTCGGAACGGGATCTTGCCCTGCGGTTCGGCCTGGCCCGGATGACTGTCCGGCAGGCCATCGACGCCCTGGTCGGCGAGGAAGTCCTCGAGCGGGTGGTCGGCCTCGGCACGTTCGTACGAAAGCCCAAACTCGACCTTCAGGTAAAGCTCACCTCGTACAGCGAAGAGATGCAACGCCGCGGCATGGTTCCGGCCGCCAAGGTCCTGAGCTTTGAACAGATCGGCGCCAGCGCCTTTCTGGCCCGCGAACTGCAGGTGGAGGAGGGGACGCCACTGGTGCGTTTTCGTCGGCTGCTGCTGGCGGACGGTGAGCCGATGAGCGTGGACGAGAACTTCATCCCGGCGCAGCGCGTCCCGGGTCTTTTGGACGGCGAGCCCCCAACATCGCTCTACAACGTGCTGAGTGAGCAGTTCGGCCTCGTGATGGAGTGGGGGGAGGACATGATCGAGGCGACAGCTGCTTCCCCCTCTACGGCCCGACTGCTCAACGTTGACGTCGGCGCCCCCTTGCTCAAGATTCAGAGGCACGCCTTTGTTGCCAGGGCGATGGTGGACTACTCAGTTTCGTACTACCGGGCCGACCGCTACAAGCTATGGGTACCCCTCCAGCGGCCAGGTGCGAGGCCTGCCCGGAACCAGTCGCTGGGTTACCGCAACCACTAGGAGCGGCCCGGCAGTAGCCAACAACGGCCGGCCGCAATTAACGGGAAAAGGCCCGGTCCAAAATGGACCGGGCCTTTTCCCGTTACTGCTATGAGTGCTAGTGGCTGAGGCTCTTGGTTTCCTCGCCGGCCTCTACCGCAGGGGCGTGGTGGCCGTGTGCGGCTTCCAGCTCTGCAGGCGTGGCCGGTGCCACACGGTCTTCAAAGAACCACTTGGAGAGGAACGCACGCTGCTTTTCCTTGCGCGTCACAATCCCGTGGTCGTTGGGGACCGCCGGCAGCGGTGAGGGGGATTCGAAGCCCACGAGCTTGTAGCGCTTGTATTCATCCAGCGGCGCGTGCACCTCGATGAATTCGCCATGCGGAAGGCGGACAATGCGTCCCGTTTCCCGGCCGTGGAGTGCGATTTCGCGGTCCTTGCGCTGGAGGGCGAGGGCAACTCGCTTGGCAACCATAAACGCGATGACCGGGCCGACGAAGAACAAGGCGCGGAGCCAGTACGTCACATCGTTCAGAGACACATGGAAGTGTGTGGCTATGAGGTCCGAACCAGCGGCTGCCCACATCACGCAGTACCAGACGAAACCGGCGACGCCGATGGCGGTGCGGGTGGGGGCATTCCTCGGACGGTCCAGGACATGGTGTTCGCGGGTGTCCTTGGTGATCCAGCTTTCAATCCACGGGTACATGAACATCACCGTGAACAGAATGCCTGCGGGCACCAGTGCGGGCAGCAGAACGTTCAGCGTCAGCACGTAGCCGAAGACAACGTACTCGAACTGGAAATCACCGATGACACCGGGCATAAGCCTCAGGGCACCGTCAACGAACCCGATGTACCAGTCAGGCTGGGTACCGGCAGAAACCGGCGACGGGTCGTAGGGGCCGTAGTTCCAGATCGGGTTGATCGTGAAGAAAGCCGCCATCAGGGCAACGACACCGAAGACGATGAAGAAGAAGCCGCCCGCCTTGGCTGCGTATACAGGGCCGAGCGGGTAGCCAACAACGTTGCCGTCGTTGCGGCCGGGGCCGGGGTACTGGGTGTGCTTGTGCACAACCACCATGAACAGGTGCAGGACGATCATCAACAGGATGAGGGCGGGCACCAGCAGGATGTGCAGCATGTACAGGCGGCCAATAACAGCCGATCCCGGGAACTCTCCGCCGAAGAGGAAGAAGGAAGTGTAGGTACCAACCACCGGGATGGACTTGATAACGCCGTCGATGATCCGGAGGCCGTTGCCGGACAGCAGGTCATCGGGGAGGGAGTAGCCAGTGAAGCCGGCTGCCATGGCGAGGATCAGCAGGACGCTGCCGACAACCCAGTTCATTTCACGTGGTTTGCGGAACGCGCCCGTGAAGAAAACGCGCAGCATGTGCACGGCGATCGAGGCGACGAACAGCAGTGCTGCCCAGTGGTGTACCTGGCGCATGAACAGGCCGCCACGGATGTCGAAGGAAATGTCCAGCGAGGAGCTGTACGCCACGGACATTTCGACGTTCTTCAACGGCAGGTAAGACCCGTCGTAGTGCGTTTCCGCCATGGACGGATCAAAGAAGAACGTCAGGAAGGTGCCAGAGAGCAGCAGGATGACGAAGGAGTAGAGGGCGACTTCACCGAACATGAATGACCAGTGATCGGGGAATACCTTGCGTCCGAATTCGCGCAGGATTCCTGATCCGCCAACTCGGGCGTCAACAAAATCAGTGATGCGTCCGGCTTTAGTCTTGGCGACGAAGGCGGGGGCTTCAGCTCTTGATGCTGCGCTCATGCTCATCACGCTCCCAGTAACTCGGTCCTACAGGTTCATTGAAGTCGCTGGTTGCGACCAGGTAGCCCTCGGCGTCCACTGCAATCGGCAGCTGGGGGAGGGGCCGGCTGGCCGGGCCAAAGATCACCTTGCACTCGTTCGTGAGGTCAAAGGTGGACTGGTGGCACGGGCACAGCAGGTGGTGCGTCTGCTGCTCGTACAGAGCAACGGGGCAACCGACGTGGGTGCAGATCTTGGAGTAGGCAACGATTCCGTTGTAGCTCCAGTCTTCGCGGCCCGCCGACGGGTTCAGCGAGGCCGGATCCAGGCGCATCAGCAGGACAACTGCCTTGGCCTTTTCGTTGAGCTTGCCTTCATGCAGTTCGTTCAGGCCCTCAGGAATCACGTGGAAGGCCGAACCGATGGTGACGTCAGAGGCCTTGATAGGTGTGCCGTCGGGGTCGCGGGTGAGGCGCTTGAGCTTGCCCTCCTGCGGTGCCCACATAGTGTGGGACAGCGCCCGGTCGGGGCGGGGGCCAAGGTCACCGAAAACCGCAATCGCGGGAAGCGGGGCCAGGGCCATAGCACCGAGCAGCGTGTTGCGGATGAGCGGGCGGCGCTTGATGCCGGTCTCTTCCACGATGTCATCCACGATCCGGACTGCCGCCAGGCGGTCTTCTTCCGTGCGGATGGGATGGCGTTCTTCGGAGACTTCATGGTCCGGCATCAGGGCCTTGGCCCAGTGCACAATACCGGTGCCGATGCCGAGCATCGCAAACGCGGTGCCAACGCCCAGCAGGGCGTTCTGCAGCCGGATCGTGGCGATGCTCGTGCCCTCGCCCAAGTCAATGGCGAAGTACGCCACCAGGAAGATCAGGGTGCCGACAACTGACGCGCCGAAAAGCACGGCGACCTGCCGTTCTGCACGCTTTGCGGCCTTCGGGTCCGTGTCGGCCAGGCGCAAACGGTGCGGGGGAATTCCAGGATCCTGGAACTTCTCCACCTCATTCTGACCAGCCGTAGCTACGGTGCCCGAGGGGTTCGGACTGCCGTCACTATGGTTGCCCATAATTCGCCTCATCCTTCTCTCGTCCCGGCGTCTGCCGGGTTATAGTTTTCAATTTCAAACTGCTGACTGGGCAGCAGAAGTTCTTAAGTTTCCCGTTGCGCCTAAGACGTCCGGGAAGTAAGCCAGATGGTGAACGCGATGATGACGCCCAGGCCTGCAACCCAGACGAAGAGTCCTTCGGCGACCGGGCCCAGGGCCCCGAGGTCAGCGCCACCGGGGGAGCCGTTGGCCTCGATCTGCTTCAGGAACGTGACGATGTCGCGCTTGCCCTCGGGGGTGACGTTTGCGTCACTGAAGACGGGCATGTTCTGCGGTCCGGTGACCATCGCTTCGTAGATGTGCTTGCCCGAGACATCGGCAAGGGCGGGAGCGAACTTGCCACGGGTGAGTGCACCGCCGGCTGCTGCTGCGTTGTGGCACATCGCGCAGTTCACGCGGAAGAGCTCGCCACCCTTGGCGGCGTCACCCTGCTCATCAAGCAGGTGTTCTTCAGGAATTGCCGGGCCGGCTCCCAGGGAAGCCACGTAGGCTGCAAGCTGATGAGTCTGGGCATCGTTGAACTGGGCCGGCTTTTTGTACGCCTGGGGACCGTTCATCTGCATGGGCATCCGGCCGGTACCGACCTGGAAATCAACGGACGCAGCACCGACGCCGACCAGCGAGGGGCCATCCTGGCTGCCGCTCGCGCCCATGCCGTGGCAGGTGGCGCAGTTAGCCTCAAAGAGCTTTTCGCCCTCGGCGGTGTCATTGGCGCTGAAGCTGGTGGTGGATGCCTTGGCCTCGTTGACGGTGGTGGCAACGGCATACAGCCCACCAGTGACGAGGAGTCCCATCAGTAGCAGCGCGATTACTGCGAGTGGGTGACGCCGCTTTTGCGAGAGAGCCTTCACGTGGTGGTTCCTTTATTCGATCGTGCGCCGGCTCCGTGAGCCGCTTCTTGAAATTCTGCCTCTTGTAGAAAAGGAATCAAAGCTTGACTACTTCAGTACGTAGATGACCAGGAAGAGGCCGATCCAGACAACGTCCACAAAGTGCCAGTAGTAAGACGTGACGATCGCGGAGGTTGCTTCGAAGTGGCCGAACTTCTTTGCTGCGAACGAGCGTCCGATGATGAAGAGGAAGGCAACGAGGCCGCCGATTACGTGCAGACCATGGAAACCGGTGGTGATATAGAACGATGAGCCGTAGGCGTTGGATGAGAGCGAAACGTGTTCGGAAACAAGCATCGCGTATTCAGTTGCCTGGCCGGCGACGAAGAACGCACCCATGATGAAGGTCAGCGTGAACCATTCATTCATGCCCCAGCGGGAGAACTGGAACGGGCCGCCTGTCTTGCGAGGCTGCAGCCGTTCGGCGGCGAAGACGCCCATCTGGCAAGTAAAGGAACTGGCCACAAGGACGATCGTGTTGACGAGCGCAAAGGGGAAGTTGAGCTTTGCTGTCTCTTCCGCCCACATCTGACCGCTCGTGGAGCGCAGCGTGAAGTACATGGCGAAGAGACCGGCGAAGAACATCAACTCACTGGACAGCCAAACTACGGTTCCGACAGAAACCATATTGGGGCGGTTCAGCGTGGGGTGCGCCGGGGTACTGGGGGCATGGGTCGCAGATGTCACATAGACATTATGTCTATAAAAGTCCGTAGTTCCCAACGCGAACCGCCTTTTCGGGGGACTTTTTCTACAAAGACGCGAAATCACTATGAAAAGTTCCCGGCGACGTTCACATTGGTCAGGTCCGAGGTGGCTCGATAGCATCAGAAGGTGACTTCTCAGGCAACCGCCCCGGCGGACAGCAACACCTGGCCGCGGCTCATCTCGGCTCTTATCAACGGTACTGACCTCACTGCGGACAATACCGCGTGGGCTATGGACAGAATCATGTCCGGGGAGGCCACCCCCGCGCAGATCGCCGGATTCCTGGTTGCCCTCAGTGCCAAGGGCGAAACCGTGGACGAAATCTCGGGTCTGGTGGACGCGATGCTGCGCCATGCAACACCCATCGATATCCCCGGTCAGAAGCTGGACATCGTTGGTACCGGCGGGGACCAGCTCAATACCGTCAACATTTCCACCATGTCCGCCCTCGTTGCTGCGGGCGCCGGAGCGAAGGTCGTCAAGCACGGCAACCGTGCAGCGTCTTCGTCCTCCGGCTCGGCTGACGTGCTTGAAGCGCTGGGGGTCAGGCTCGACCTCCCGGTGGCCCAGGTGGCACGCAACGCGGGGGAGGCTGGAATCACTTTCTGCTTCGCGCAGGTGTTCCACCCGTCTTTCCGTCACACCGCCGTGCCCCGCCGGGAGCTCGCCATCCCCACAGCCTTTAATTTCCTTGGACCTCTGACCAACCCGGCTCTTGTCCAGGCCTCAGCCGTGGGAGTGGCGAATGCCCGTATGGCCCCGCTGGTTGCCGGTGTCCTGGCGAAGCGGGGCAGCCGCGGCCTGGTTTTCCGCGGCAATGACGGACTGGACGAACTGACTACAACGGGTCCCTCCACCGTCTGGGAAATCCGCGACGGCGCTGTCTCGGAGCTGAATTTTGAGCCGGCCGGGCTTGGCATCCGTCCCGCGACTGTGGAGGACCTCCGTGGCGGGGACGCGCAGGCGAATGCCGCCGTCGTACGTGATGTCCTGGCCGGCAAGACCGGTGCAGCCCGGGATGCTGTGCTGCTGAACGCGGCCGCTGGGCTGGTGGCCTTTGATGAATCGTCCGAGGACCCGTTCCTGGAGCGTATGCGTTCGGCGCTTGGCCGGGCCGCGGAGTCGATTGATAGCGGTGCTGCCGCTGCGGTCCTCGATAAGTGGGTTTCGCTGACGCGGCCTTGACCCGTACACACGAAAAGGACGCGGGCCCGGCTGTAAAGCCGGGCCCGCGTCCTTTTCAGGGGAAGTGGTCCTACTGTTCGAAGCCGAGAGCGAACGCCGCGTCGAGATCGTGTTGCGAGTAGGCGCGGAAGGCAATGTGTGTCGTGGTGTGAACCACCGCGGGCACCTTTGACAGCTTGTCGGCAATGACGTCAGCCAGGTCCTCGTGCCGGGCGACGCGGGCAACGGCGATGAGGTCCCATTCGCCTGTTACGGAATAGACCTCGCTGATGCCTGGGATCGCGGAAATTTCCTCGGCGGTTTCCGGGATGCGCGCGGCGTCGGTCTTGATCAGAACGAATGCGGTGATCACTGTTCAATCCTTCCGGATCTGTTGGCCGTAGCTGTGCCCGGCAAGACTCTTTGGTGATGCCAGCCTATTACATGGGCCGTGTCCATCAGGCGTGCCCCGGCCGCGTGGCCGGCGGCGCCTTCACGACTTTCTAAGCCTGCGTACCAGTGCAAGAAGTGCCCGGTAGCCCACCAGGAACAACCCCAGGCTCAAGAGCGCAACAACCACGAAGGCCAGTACTACGCTCTGTCCCGTCAGCGCCCTCAGGATCATGCCGCCGGCCACGGCGCCAAGCCAGACCACGACGCCGGTTGCCATGGACAGCGGACGCCGCCACGCCCGCCACGCAAGCCAGGCGATGGCGGCCCCGGCCAGGAACGGCCACGCAGTGAGGAACACGCCGGTGACGATGTCGCCGCGCTGGTGGGCGTCCCTGCCGATGGCTGCGAAAACAAGGATGAGGACGGCGTCGGACAGTGCCGCGGCGGTGATGGCGCGCCTGCCGCCGGTTACGGATTGCTGCTGGGTCCAGGTCATGGCTTCGAGCCTAACCCGGCGACGGCGGCGGCCCGGTCCTGATGCTTGCCCTGCTACGGGGGGATTAAGGAAGATGGGTGGGACAACAGCGGTGCTTATCAAGCGGGAGGCACAGTGCGCCTGATCCAGGTGGCCCAGCAGGCACACGACCTCCAGCGGGCCGCGGAGTTCTATTCACAGCTGCTCGGGATGCAGCCAGCGGCGGTCTACGACCCGCCGGGACTCCTGTTTTTCGATCTGGACGGCGTCCGGCTCCTGCTGGAGCGCGGCGCACCGTCGTCGGTCCTCTATCTGGAGGTGGAGGACGTCCGGACCAGCATCGGCGCCCTGCAGGGCAGGGGAGTGGAGGTAGTTGCGCTGCCGCAGGTGATCTTCCACCATGGCGACGCCACCCTGGGTCCGGCAGGAACCGATGAGTGGATGGCCTTCATCCGTGACTCGGAAGGGAACACGGTGGGGCTGGTCAGCCGGCATCCACCGGCCGTTGTGCCGGATGCGGCCCCGCACTAACCGGAAAGGAGCAACCATGCAAAAGGTTTCCACATGCCTGTGGTTCGAGAACCAGGCCGAAGAGGCCGCCGAGTTCTATGTGGCAGTCTTCGGCGGCTACAGGATTCTGGACGTCTCGCGGTTCGGCGAGGGCGGTCCCGGTCAGGCCGGGCAGGTCATCACCGTTGAGTTTGAGATTGAAGGCCAAAAGCTCATGGCACTCAACGGGGGAGCGCCGGCCAATTTCACGGAAGCCGTCTCCCTTGTGGTCGACTGTTCCGACCAGGCGGAAGTGGACCGCTACTGGTCGGCGCTGACAGACGGTGGGGCGGAGAGCCAGTGCGGGTGGTTGAAGGACCGTTTCGGCGTCTCCTGGCAGATCGTGCCGTCGGTCCTGGGCTCACTGATTGGCGGTCCGGATCCGGAGGATGCCCAGCGGGCAATGCAGGCCATGCTCGGGATGCAGAAGCTTGATATCGCCGCACTTCAGACGGCCTACGACGGTTAGGAACTGTTCCCGCTCCGCCACCACCGCGCGCCGGGCGCTCTACAAAGGGCTCGTTGCAAGGTCCAAAGCTGCTCTGTACCGCTTCCCCCGAAAGGAATAGGATCCCGTTCAGTTAACATCTCCGGATTGTGCATTCGGGGGCGTGGTCCGGATGGGACTACTGGGCTTGGGATGGTGCCGCGTATCTATTTGATGAAATACAAAGAGTTCTACTGGCACCGCAGAGTACTACTTTACATAATGTAGATTATCGGCGTCATCTGAGAGCGGAGAGTGGCCTGCGTTTGGCCGACGTTTAGCGGGCGACTCCGGGGCTTCCGTTTGATGTTGCCGCACGTCGCCATTGTCTAATCCCTTGTGCTCGCCAAGAATGAACCAATGACGGTCTACGTGCGTTCACTCGAAACTGCTGTTCCGCCCACCGTGCTGGTCCAGACCGAAGCCCGCGACGTTTTTGCAGCTCAGCCTGGCCTGACCAGGCTGGGCTCGCGGCTGGTGAGTACTTGCTTCGATTCAGCCGCCATCGATACGCGCCATACCGCCGTCGAAGAAATGACCATGGCGTTCCGTTCGGACGCTCCGCAGTTTTTTGATCCCGCCACGGGCCTGCTCCTGAACCCCACTACCAAGGTGCGCAACGAGATCTTCGCCCGGGAGGTCACCAAACTTTTCATCGAGTCCGCCCGGGCTGCCGTGGACGCCTGCCCGGATCTGTCCTTGCTTGACATAACCCACGTCATTACCGTCTCCTGCACCGGATTCTTCAACCCGGGTCCTGACTATAAGATCGTCCGCGCGCTGGGACTGGACCCGGCGGTCCAGCGTTATCACCTCGGATTCATGGGCTGCTATGCCGCCTTTCCGGCGCTGCGGGCCGCCAAGTCGTTCTGCGAAGCAGATCCGCAGGCCGTTGTCCTGGTGGTCTGTGCCGAGCTGTGCTCCCTGCACGTGCGGACCTCGAACGATCCCGACACCATCATGGGTTCGGCGCTGTTCGCCGACGGCGCGGCGGCAGCCATCATTACGGCCCGGAACGATCCGGATGCACCTGCGCTGATGCAACTGGACCACTTCGAAACCGTCCTTACTCCGGTGGGCGAGGAATCCATGGCCTGGAACATCGGCGACCACGGCTTCGAAATGGTGCTGGGCAACTACGTCCCCCACATCATCGACGATCACATCGTCGGCGCCCTGGCACCGCTGCTGGCCCGGGATCCCTCGCTGCGCGGACTCCCCTACCGCGACATCCGCCATTGGGCCATCCACCCCGGCGGCCGGAGCATCCTTGACAAGGTCCAGACGCGCCTTGAACTCACCGACGAGCAACTCGTTCCGGCACGGGATACTTTGCGGGACTACGGCAACATGAGCAGCGCCACCGTGCTGTTTGTCCTCAGGCACATCCTGGAGCAGCCGCCGGTGGAGGGCGAGGAACGTATCTGCTCCATGGCGTTCGGCCCCGGACTCACGGTGGAAACCGGGCTCTTCACGAAACTGCGCCAGGCAGCCACCGGAAAACGGGCGGTGCAGCCCGAGGCAGCCTCGTCACTGGTCTGACCTGTGTCCCTGATGCGGCAAAGGGCTGCGGACGCAGTGGAAATGATGGACCTGCCGGACTGTGATCCCACCAAACTGGAACTCACGTACCGGCAATTCGAACTGGTGAACCGGCTCTTCTCCGGCTGGCGGCAGCTGTACCGCCGCGAGGTTCGCCCTCTGCTCTCCCACGACTCTGAAACCACGCTCCTCGACATAGGATGCGGCGGTGGGGACCTGGCACGCCAGCTCGCCCTCTGGTCCGCCCGGGACAAACTGCTGCTCGAGGTCACCGGCATTGATCCGGATGCCAGGGCATACAGCTACTCGTCACACCGCCCCCACCACGTCTCAGTCCGGTTCCGCCAGGCAGACAGTGCCGACCTGGTCCGCGAAGGCCGCCGGTTCGACGTCGTTATCTCGAACCACGTCATCCACCACCTCCAACCGGCAGACCTGGCTCGGCTCCTGGCAGATTCGCAAGCCCTGGCGCGCCGGATTTCCCTGCACAACGACCTCCGCCGGAACATCGCAGCCTACGCACTTTTCTCCCTGGCGGCCCTCCCCTTCCGCGGCTCGTTCATCCGCGCGGACGGCCTGACCTCGATCAGGCGCAGCTACACCCCGGCAGAACTCGCCGCCGCTGCTCCCCCGGGCTGGCAGGTGGCGCGCCACTCCCCGTTCCATCAGGTCCTCCTGCACCGCCCGGAGCATCCCAATGGCTGACGTGGTGATCGTCGGCGGCGGACCCGTGGGTCTGTATCTCGCTGCCCTGCTGCTTCAGGACGGCGTCGCGGTCCAGATCCTTGAACAGCGGCTCCGCCGGGAACCTCACTCGCGGGCCATCGGCATCCATCCCCCCGCCCTCGCGGCGCTGGACAGGGTAGCCGTGGCCAGCGCCATGGTTGATGCCGGCGTGCAGATCCGTGGCGGCATCGCAGTCAGCGGCACGAAGACCGTAGGGTCAATGTCCTTCGCATCCGTCTCGGAGTGCTTCCCGTTTGTCCTGTCCCTCCCCCAGGTCACCACGGAAACCCTGCTGGAACGGCGTGTACACGAACTGGATGGCGCCGCGTTGGTCAGGGGCACTAGGGTGACGGAAATAGCGGACGACGGCGGACTGGTCACCGTCGTCGCTGAGGCGACCAACGCGGGCGGTGCCGGCACCCGGATCACCTCACGGCTTTTGGTCGGTGCCGACGGCTCGCGGTCCCTGATGCGCAGCCTGCTGGGCATCCCGGCCACGTCCCGAACCTATCCCGACCATTATGTGATGGGTGATTTCGAGGGTACCGGCGAAAACCTGAACGAAGCCGTCCTGTACCTCGAAGCCGAAGGGATAGTGGAATCCTTTCCGCTGCCGGGCGGTCGCCGCCGGTGGGTAGTGAGGATTCCCCGGCCCGCAGCAGTCCCGGACGCCATCGAACTGGCGCGGATGGTCCACCAGCGTACGGGTTTCCGGCCGGACCCGGCCACCAACAGTATGCTCAGCAGCTTCAGCCCGCGCTCCACGGTGGCTTGCCGATCTGTCGCGGGGCGGGCGGTCCTGATCGGCGATGCTGCCCATGAAATAAGCCCCATCGGCGGCCAGGGCATGAACCTTGGCTGGCTGGAGGCGGCGGAACTCGCGCCGATCATCTGTGATGCCCTGGCGGGGAAACCGGTTGGCCAGCGCCTGCATGCCTATTCCGCCCGGCGTCGTAAGGCCGCCTCGCTGGCGCGATGGCAGTCCGAAGTGAACATGATGCTGGGGCGCCCGCTGGCGCCGCCGTTCCTGGCGTTGAGGAACCACGCAGTCAGCGCGGTGTCCGGCATTCCGGCGGCCAACAGGCTGGTGGCCCGCCGGTTCACCATGCAGTAAACCCGCGCCGGAGGGCGCCGGGTCAGGAGTTCGCGAAGTAGCAGTCGTAACTGTCCTGGCTGATGATCAGGCCGCCCCGGACTTCAAAGACCGACGACGTCCGGGCGCGGATGGTCTCCCCGGCATCCCAGTACCGCAGGTCCATCAGCGTCCTCGCCGACCAGTCGGCCTCCACCACAACCCGACCGCCTTCGCAGGTAGTGCGGCGGATCTCGAACTTCTGGTCCGCCACTACTTCGCCGCTTTGATCAAGGCCAGCCATCGCCTGGTCACGCGTCCGCGTGGAGCCTTCAACCGCGAGCAGATGCGGCGCCTCGACCAATACGAAGTCCGCAGCGAGGAAACGGCCGATGGCCCCGCCGTCACCGCCGGCTTCCAGGGTCCGGATGAAGTCCAGGACAAGTTCCAGTGCGTTGGGTTCGGACGCAATCAGTTCAGCCATGGCATCGACATTAGCCGACCCGGCCGACGCCCGGCGGCGTCCGCCGCTAGGCTTTCCGCATGACCGCTGTATCACCGCCCACTTCATTCACTCCTGCGCGTCTGAGGGAACGGGTGCAGGAAATCCTGTCTGCGGGATCGCTGCCGCCCATCGTCCAGGCCGGGAATCCCGTACTCCGCCAGCGGGCCGCGTCCTTCGACGGCCAGATCAGCGCCGGCGAGCTGGACCAGTTGATTGCCCTCATGCGCGACGTGATGCACGAAGCCCCTGGTGTGGGGCTGGCCGCCCCGCAACTCGGAATCCCGCTGCAGCTGGCAGTCCTTGAGGACCAGTACGACGTCGACCCCGAGGCTGCTGCACTGCGGCACCGCAGCCCGCTGGAGTTCCTCACCATCATCAACCCGCACTACACGGCCGTCGGAACGGAAAGCGCCGCGTTCTTCGAGGGGTGCCTCTCACTGACCGGCCTACAGGCAGTGGTAGTACGGCCAGAACGGGTGCTGCTCCGGTTCGACACCCCCGGAGGCCTGGCGTCGGAACAGGAATTCGAGGGCTGGCAGGCGAGAATTGTGCAGCACGAAACCGATCACCTCCATGGCACCCTCTACGTTGACCGCGCCGAGTTGAGGTCCTTGAGCTCCAACGCCGAGTACGCCGCCAACTGGGCCGAGCCGGGGATCGGAAAGGCCCGTGCGGCCCTGGGATTCCTGCCCGGGAACCCCTGACGCGCCAGCACGCCACCTCGTCACTCCGGCGGTGCGTCTGCCGGATTTGCGTCGGTCGGGAGGAACCGGGCCCACCAGCGCAGGATGTGCTCGAATCTCTGGCGCCGGTGCTGCGGCCTGCCTGACCGGGAAAGTTCATGGTCCTCGCCCGGGAACACCAGCAGCTGGGTTTCCACACCCTGCCGCTTCAGGGCCGTGAAATACCGCTGGCCCTGCTCCAGCGGACACCTGAGATCGTTTTCGCTGTGGATGACCAGCGTCGGGGTCTGCACGTTGCCCACGTGCTCGAACGGGCTTTGCGCGGCGACCCCCACCGTTGAGCTGCCGAGATATTCGTTGCCGAAGTACCAGCCAATGTCGGCCGAGCCCTCGAAACTGACCGGGTCCAGGAATCCACGCTCCACAATGGCACCCTGGAACCTGTGGTGGTGCGCGATGGTCCAGGCGGTCAGGTATCCGCCGTACGAGCCGCCCATTATGCCCAGCCGGCCCGCGTCCAGCGCCGGAAATTTGGCCAGCGCCCCGTCCAGGAACGCCAGGACATCCTCCATGTCGTCCGTGCCAAGGCGGCCCTTGATGGCCAGCCCGTGTTCCCGGCCGTAGCCGGCGGAGCCGCGCGGATTGCACATCAGCACGGCATAGCCCGCAGCCGCGTACATCTGGGCTTCGTCGAACAGGGCAACGGTGAACTGGGCAAACGGCCCGCCATGGATGTTCAGTAGGACCGGGTGCGGCCCCTTGCCCGCAGGCCTGACGAGCCAGCCATGGACGGGATAGCCATCGGGCGCCTCAAACGTCAGCTCCTGTGGAACCACAATGTCCGTCTGTGTCCGCAGAACGGCCGAAAAGTCTGTCAGCAGCCGCAGCTGTCCGTCGTCGAGTACTGCGACGTCCCCCTGGGTGGACGGATCGCCGAATACGACGAGCAGCGAACCACCCGCCCAGGCAGCCCCCGTCACCACCTTGTCGCCGTGCACCAGCAGGGCATGCCCGCCCGCCGCCCCCAGCTCGAGGAGCTCAACCGAGCCTTGCGCGTTGTTCAGGACGAGGGCGTGGTCCGGGCCGCGGAGCTCAATCCGGGCACCCGGCGCCGTGACGTCCATCAACTCCGGGTCGGTCAGCGCAACCGGCATTCCGCCGTCGGCCGCTACGCAGTACAGCACGCCGTTCCGTGCCACGAAGTCCCGGCCCGAGCCGCCCAGGTCCCGGGCAATGTAGAACAGCCATTTGCCGTCCCGGGACTGCCGGACCTCCGAGACGGTTTGAGGTGCGGCTACTCCCTTATCCACCAGGAGGGGGTCGCCGCCGGTGACCGGCACCCTGTAGATCGAGGTGGCCAAGTCGTCATCGTTCTCCGGCGGTGCTGCCACAAAGTAGACGACTGATCCGTCTGCACTGAAAACTCCGGAGCTGGCGTCCGTGGCGAGCGACGTCAGCTGCCGGGCTTCCGGCAGCGACGGAGCCGCAGGCGGTGCCAGCGGTTCGCCGCCGAGTTCCGGGACGTCCACGATGAACAGCTGCTGCGGCTTGTCGCGCGTGTAGCCAACGCTGTTCAGCCTGTACTGGTAGGAGGAGATCAGCCGTGGGGCCTCCGCCTCCGCGGTGATGGCTTCGCTGCTGCCGTACCGTCCGGTCTCGGGCTCGCGGGAGCTGAAGACTATCCGGCGCGAATCAGGAGACCAGGCGAAGGATTCCACTCCGAGCAGCCTGTCGGTAATGACCTGGGGTTCACCGCCGCCGGCCTCCACCACGACGAGCTGCGCTTTCGACGACGGTCCGCCCGTCCGGAGGAAGGCGAGGACCAGCCCATCAGGAGAGAAGGCAGGGACGGTGTCCCGGAAGCCCCTGGTTATTCGCCGCGGCAGCTGCTCCTGGTTCAACGGGATGTTCCACAGCTGGCCCACGTAGGAATCAGCAGTGAAATCCGGCCTGGTCACCGACACAACAGCGCGGCTGCCGTCCGGGTGAACGGCCGGCGCGGAGACGGAATTGAGCAGCGGGAGGTGTTCTGGCTTCACCCACGTGAGCCTAACGTGCGGCTTTCCCCTACGCGAACATGCGGCCGGACCACTCGCGGGGCTCCGCGCCGGCCCGCTCCCCGCCCTAAGATGGTCCGTATGCCATCAAGCCCTCGCCCTCCGCTGCGCTGCCCCGTGTGCGGCGCCGCACTGAATGTCCGGGTCGGGCCGGGTGACGCGGCCCGCAAGGCCCTGGTCTGCGGATCCGGGCACGGCTTCGACGCGGCGAAACAGGGCTATTTCAACCTGCTGGTGGGCAAGGGGACAGTCTTTGAAGCCGACACCGCAGAGATGGTGGCGGCCCGGTTCGCTTTCCTCGACGGCGGGCACTACCGCCCCCTGGCAGACGCCGTCGCGGCCGCCGTCGTGCCCGGGATAACCCCGGGCGAACCGTTCACGCTCCTCGATTCGGGTACGGGGACCGGCCACTATCTCAGGGTGGTGCTGGATGAGGTGCAGCGGCGCACCGCCAGTTGCGCCGCCGTCGCGCTCGACATCTCCAAGTTCGCGCTCCGCCGCGCCGCGCGCCTCAACCCCGAGGCCGTCAGCCTTGCCTGCGATGTGTGGCAGCCGCTCCCGGTGGCCGACGCCGCCGTCGACGCCATCACGGTGATCTTTGCTCCCCGCAACGCCGCCGAATTCGCCAGGGTACTCCGCCCCGGCGGAAGGCTGGTGGTGGTGACGCCGCGCGCCGGACACCTGGCCGCCGTTGCCGCCCAGGCCGGGATGCTGTCCATCGAGGATGACAAGGACGCGCGGCTGGCAGATTCCCTCTCGCCGCACTTCGCCGCCGAGTCCACCCGGGACCTGGATATCCTGATGACGCTAACGCCCGGCGAGCTGGCTGACCTGGCCTTCATGGGTCCGGCCGGGCACCACCTGGACCGCACGGCCATTGCGGCCAAAATCGGGAGCGGCGGGGAGTCAACCCAGGTGGAGGCCCGATTCCGGATCACGGTCTTCCGTCCGGCGCGGTCCGCACCGTAACGACTTGGCCACGTTCAACCGCTGCCCTTCACGCAACCTGCCGTCCTGCTTTCCGGCGGACTAGGATAAATAGACAGCTACCGGATGGTCAAGGGGGACGGAATGTTTGAATGGCTCGGCGAAAACTGGTGGGCCCTGTGGCTCACCGCCTTCCTCGCATTCGCAGTGATCGAAATGATCACCCTTGACCTGTTCTTCATTATGCTCGGCGGCGGAACAGTTGCCGCGCTCGTCGCAGATTTTGCCGGCGCTGACCTGTGGCTGCAGATTGTGGTGTTCTGCGTCGTCTCACTGCTGATGATCGCCTTTGTCCGCCCGGTGGCACTAAGCCACCTGAAAAAGGGACCCGCCGACCAGCGCACCAACATTGACCGGCTCATTGGCGAGCAGGCCCTGGTGATGGAAGCAGTCAGCTCCACCGGCGGCCTCGTCAAGATCGGGGGCGATGTCTGGAGCGCCCGGTCCTCCGGCGGCGTCCTGCCTGCCGGCCAGAAGGCAGTGGTCTCCGCCATCGACGGGGCCACGGCTGTTGTTTCCGCCCAGCCGGAGCAGGCCACTTAGTCCTGAGTACAGCCTAACAATTGGGGAATAGGAGTCGTATGGATAACGCAGGAGGAGCCGCCCTGGCCATTGTGCTGGTGGTCCTGATCGTGTTCGTGATCATTGTCTTGGTCCGCTCGGTGCGGATTATCCCGCAGGCGAGGGCCGGCGTCGTTGAACGGCTCGGCAAGTACCAGCGGACCCTTAACCCGGGACTCACCATCCTGATCCCGTTTGTGGACCGGCTCCTGCCGCTCCTTGATCTGAGGGAGCAGGTGGTGTCCTTTCCACCGCAGCCGGTCATCACCGAAGACAACCTGGTGGTGTCCATCGACACTGTGGTGTACTTCCAGGTCACTGATCCGCGCGCAGCCACCTATGAGATTGCCAATTACATCCAGGCCGTGGAGCAGCTCACCACTACCACCCTGCGTAACGTTGTGGGCGGCCTGAATCTGGAAGAGGCGCTCACATCCCGCGACCAGATCAACGGCCAGCTGCGCGGTGTCTTGGACGAGGCAACCGGCCGCTGGGGCATCCGGGTCTCGCGCGTGGAGCTCAAGGCCATTGACCCGCCCCACTCGATCCAGGACTCGATGGAGAAGCAGATGCGGGCCGAGCGAGACCGCCGCGCTGCGATCCTCACGGCCGAAGGCACCAAGCAGTCCGCCATCCTGACGGCCGAGGGCCAGCGGCAAGCATCGATCCTTGCGGCTGAGGGCGACGCCAAGGCGGCCATCCTCCGCGCTGACGGTGAGGCACAGGCCATCCAGAAGGTCTTTGACGCAATCCACAAGGGCAACCCCGACCAGAAGCTCCTGGCCTACCAGTACCTGCAGACGCTTCCGAAAATCGCAGAGGGATCATCAAACAAGCTGTGGATCATTCCCAGCGAAATTGGCGAGGCACTCAAGGGCATCGGCCAGGCGCTCGGCGGTACCAATCCTGATCAGACCGCCGGCGGCGGGCTGTTCGACGAGGAACCCGCTAAACAGCCTGGGTCCTGACACGGATTTGCCCCATACGGGGCGGGAGGGGATTCGCGCTTGGTCGCGGGTCCCCTCCCGTTTTGCGGCTAGGCCCCACGCCGGTATAATTGGGTATTTGTCCGGTCGGACCAGATCCGCTGGAACAAGAAAGCTTCGCAATGCGTTGAATCTTATGATGCAGCACAGTGCACACAGTAGTCCGGGGCGGTTATGCCGTTCCGGCTTGCGTGGAGTCCTGCTCCGCGAACCGACCAGAGGGAGAAAACATGAGCGATCGCAGCCTGCGGGGTATGCGCCTTGGCGCGCAGAGCATGGAGACCGAGTCCGGCGTTGAGCCGGCCCCGCGCCAGCGCGTCGAATACCGGTGCGAGGACGGCGAGCAGGTCTTCGTAACGTTCTCTTCAGAGGCTGAAATTCCTCCTGTGTGGGTTTCCAAGACCGGCAAGGAAGCGCTCCTCGTTGATGGCGAACGTCCGGACACCAGCAACGAAAAGGCTGTCCGTACGCACTGGGACATGCTCCTGGAGCGCCGTTCCCTTCCGGAGCTGGAGCAGATCCTCGAGGACCGGCTGACCATCCTGCGCGAACGCCGTGGCGAACGGCGCAGCGCCTGACCCCAGCGGCGGTCACGGCCTCCCACCGAGGTCATAGCGTCACCGATTGACGCGATCTGAACGTTTAAGAAAGGGCCGGGCCAGCAACGTGATCACGTTGCCGGCCCGGCCCTTATCTTTTGTCCTAACGGCGTTGCAGGTCAGCCCTGTGCCGGATCCTTCTTGCCTGTGAGCTTGTTCCAGCGTGCCTGCAGGCCCCACCTGGTGACGTTGACCATGGCCTCAACAACAATGTTGCCGCTCATCTTTGACGCTCCGAGCTCGCGCTCCACGAACGTAATGGGGCGTTCCTCGATCCTGAGGCCCAGCTTGGCTACACGCCACGCCAAGTCAACCTGGAAGCCGTACCCCACTGAATCGACAAGGTCGAGGTTCAGTTTTTCCAGCGTGGTCCGCCGGAAGGCGCGGTAGCCGCCGGTGACGTCCTTGATCTTCAGGCCCAGCATCAGCCGGGCGTACGTGCTGCCAGTGCGTGAAATCGCCTGCCGGTACAGCGGCCAGTTGACCACGCTGCCACCGGGAACCCAGCGGGATCCCATGGCAAGGTCCGCGCCCTGTTCAACAGCTTCCAGCAGCTGGGGAAGCTGTTCGGGCTGGTGTGAGCCGTCCGCATCCATTTCCACCAGGACGTCGTAGCCTGCCTCGAGTCCCCATTTGAACCCGGCAATGTAGGCGGCTCCCAGGCCAGCCTTGCCTTTGCGGTGCAGGACGTGAACCTGTGCATCCTCGGCGGCAAAGCCGTCCGCAAGCTGACCGGTGCCGTCCGGGCTGTTGTCGTCCACCACCAGTACGTCCGAGGCCGGTACGGCTGCGCGGAGGCGTTGAAGAGTCTTGGGCAGCGATTCCAGCTCGTTATAAGTAGGAATGATGGTGAGGACGCGCACAAAGGGCCTTCCTGGACGGGAGCGGTCGGAGCGGCTGAACCGTAGCGGAGTAGCTGGCGGTCAGGCGCAACTACCTATTATAGGGCGCTTTATGGGGGCGTTGGCCGGTGTGTCCGGTCAGGATCGCAGTGCCGGACTCGAATGCAGCTCCACGCCGTCCTTCACGGTCTGCAGGCACACCGGGTCCACGCCGGTATCAAGTGCCGGGAGAAGGGGCGTGCGGGCACGCGGATCCGTGCTCCAGGACTGGACGCGGCCGTCCGCCACCTGGACCATGAGCTCCTCAACATCCCAAACAGCGAAACTGGCGGGTGCGCCGGGAACCAGTTGCCCGGCCATCGGGTTGTGGTACTTTGCTGCCCGCCACCCCGCGCGGGTGTGGCCGAGGAACGCTGCGCGGGCCGAGATCCGTTCAGCGTGGTTGTGGTGTTCCAGGCAGGCACGCACGCTGGACCACGGGCGCAAGGGTGTCACCGGGCTGTCGCTGCCGAAGCAGATGGGAACACCGGCAGCATAGAACGAGGCAAACGGGTTCATGGAGCGGCTCCGGCTCCCAAGGCGCTGCTCATACATGCCGCCTTCGTCCCCCCAGTCAGCGTCGAAGCGTGGCTGGGCGCTGACGGTGACGGAGTAGCGGGCCAGCCGTTGCACTGATTTGGGGTCTGCGACTTCCACATGTTCGAAGCGGTGGCCGGCGGCACGGATCCGTTGCTCGCCCACTTCGGCGGCCGCGAGTTCCAGTGCCTCCAGCGCGGCATCAAGTCCCGCGTCGCCGATGACGTGGAAGCCGCCCTGGATGCCTAGCAGCGAGCAGGCCGCCAGGTGGGCGCCGGCCTGCTCTGCCGAGAGGTAGAGGCTGCCCCGCTCCCCCGCCGCGTCGCTGTAGCCGGCCCTCAGTGCCGCTGTCCTGGAGCCGAGGGAACCGTCAATGTTCAGGTCGCCTGCCAGGCCGCGCACGGATACGCCCAGTTCGCCCAGCAGCGCCCGGGCCTGCTCCTCGGAGGTGGCCAGTTCGCCCCAGTACGGCAGGATTTCCGGCATGGCCTCTCCGGCCGCCGTGTTCCACGCGGCGGCAAGGCGAAGGTCGGAAACTCCGCCGATATGCGGCGCGGCCATCTCCGCCAGTGCCACATAACCGTTCTCGGCCGCTTCGATCAGGGCGCGCCGCTGGTAGGCCAGGAGGCTGGCCTCCGGGAGCCGCCGTGCTTCCTGGCGGGCCGCTGTATGGGCGGCCCGCTTCACTTGTGCACCCGCGCTGTAGCCGTCCAGCCCGCCAAGCCCGGCGGCGGCAGCCAAGGAGGAAGAGACCAACGCCGAATGCGCATCCACCCTGGCGAGGAACACAGGCCTGCCACCGGCCGCCTGCTCAAGCTCCTCGGGCGCCGGCAGGGACGGGTCCTCCCACGTGGATTCATCCCAGCCATGACCCAGCAGGGGGCCGTCGCCTTTGGCTGCGGCCACGGCATCGAGTAATTGCCGGGCGGAACGGATCCCGCCCAGCTGGAGGGACCCCAGTGCGATGCCGGTTTCCGTGAGGTGGACGTGGGAGTCAACAAACCCCGGCGCTACGAGGGCTCCATGGAGGTCGATGATCTCCATGGAGCTGTCGGCGATGGAGGATGCCGCCTGCTCGGAGCCGACCCAGGCAACCGTGTCGCCGTCAACGATCATGGCGGTGGCAAAGGGGTCTGCTGCTGTGTAGACCGAACCGTTGCGGTACAGGACCACTTTCCGCTCGTGCGGCGCGGGCGTGGTGGAACGTTCAGTGGTCATGCGGGCGAAGCTCCTGGGGCTAGGGGGAAGAAGGCAGGCTGCCGGTGCATCAAAGCCGGGACATCAAAGTACGGAAGAGTAGGCCACGACGCCGCGGCGGATGAGTGATATTGCTTCTGCGCAAAGCCTGGAGACGCGCGGATCCAGGCCGGGAATCTTGGCGAGCTGGTCCAGGAGGTCGATGACCTGTTTGACCCAACGGACGAAGTCGCCCGCCGCCAGGTCCGTGCCGTTGAGCACTTCCTGGAGGTGGCGTCCCTTGGCCCATTTGTACATCGGCCAGACAAGACCGAGTTCCGGTTCGGCAGTCAGCGGAAGTTTGTTCGCCTCTTCCACGTCCTCCAGGGCCGACCATTCCCGGACCACCACATCCACGGACGATTCAAGCGACACGCTGGGCATCCGGGGGCGGAGGCCCCTGTCCTCGCGTTTGGCCTGGTAGACCAAGACGCTGGCCAGGGCTGCTACTTCGACGGCATCCAGGTCGTTGAGCGCGCCCAGCCGCAGTGCTTGCGAAATCAGCAGGTCCTTCTCCCCGTAGATCCGGCGGAGTCGCTGGCCGTCCGGGCTGATGGCCAGGCGCCCGTCAGCTCCCGCTTCCAGGTAGCCGTAGGCGGAAAGGACATCGCAGACGCGATCGAAGGTCTTGGCAATGGTGTTGGTCCGGCCCTGGATCTGCCGGACCAGGGCATCCGTCTCCCGGCGCAGCTTCCACCAGCGCTCAGACCAGCGCGCGTGGTCTTCACGCTCGCTGCAGCCGTGGCAGGGGTGGGCCCGGAGCGCCCGGCGAAGCTCCGTGATGCGTTTCTCCTGATGGGGCAAAACGGACCCCATGCCAAAATCGGTGCTGCGCCCGGGGGCAGGCGGGCGGTTCTCGCGCAGTGCATTCCTGGCCGACGATGCGAGGTCACGCCGGGATTTCGGGACCTTTGCGTTGAACGACTTCGGAATGCGGATCCGTGTCAGGGGCGCGATGGGGCCCTCAAGGTCCTCGGTGCCGATTCGCCTGAGCTGGTTGTCGAGCGTCAGGATGGCAGGCCGCGGCTCCCTGCCGCTGTGGTCCGAGCTGAGCACAATCGCCGGTCCGGGCGCCCGCCCGCCCGGGACGTCCACCACGTCGCCGGGCATCAGCCGTGCCAGGGAGTCTTCATTCAGCGACTTATGAGCCCGGGACTTGCTGCGGGAGGTGACATTCTCGGCGTCGGAGAGCTCACGGCGCAACCGCGCATACTCGGTGAAGTCTCCGAGGTGGCAGGTCATGGATTTTGCGTATCCCGCGAGGGACTCTTCGCGGCTGCGCACCTGCCTGGCAAGTCCGACAACGGACCGGTCAGCCTGGAACTGCGCGAAGGAGGATTCAAGGATTTCCCGCGCACGGGCGCGGCCAAACTGCGCCAACAGGTTGATGCTCATGTTGTACGTCGGCCGGAAGCTTGAGTTCAACGGATACGTACGCCGCGAGGCGAGGCCGGCAACAGCCGCAGGGTCCGTGCCCGGCTGCCACAGGACAACGGCATGGCCTTCGATGTCGATGCCGCGGCGGCCCGCGCGGCCGGTCAGCTGCGTGTACTCCCCCGCGGTGATGTCCACGTGGGCCTCGCCATTGAACTTGTCGAGCTTCTCCAGGACCACGGAGCGGGCCGGCATGTTGACGCCCAGGGCCAGCGTTTCGGTGGCGAACACAGCCTTGACCAGGCCCTCGACGAATAGCTTCTCCACTACCTCCTTGAAGGTGGGTAGCATGCCGGCATGGTGGGCCGCGAAACCACGCAGCAGGCCATCCCGCCACGTCCAGAAGCCGAGAACGTCCAGATCCTCTGACGGGATGTCCTGCCCGGCCTCGTCAACGCGCTGCGCAATGATCTGCTGCTCCTTCTCCGTGGTCAGCCAGAGTCCGGACGAGACACATTGGGCAACGGCGGCATCGCAGCCTGCCCGCGAGAAGATAAACGTGATGGCGGGCAGCAGGTCCTGCCGGTCCAGGCTGGCAATCACTTGGGGCCGGCTGGCCTTCCGGACGGCGCCGGGCTCGGCTCCCTGCCGGGGGCGGTCCTCTGTCCGTTGCCGGTGCTGCCGGCGCTGGCTCCGTCCGCCGTGGCCAAAGCGTCCGGCGAAACTTTGTTGGCCTTCGCTGCGGGCCATTTTGAGCAGGTCCGGATTGACCTCGAACCCCGGCCCGTCCGCGTCTTTGGTGGCCGCGGTGAGCCGCTCCTGGACCGGTAGTGGAGCTCCGGTCTCCGCATCCGCGGGCGGCGCGATTTCGTCGAATGTGGTTTCTCCGGCGAACAGGTCCACGATGTCCCGGCCCACCATAACGTGCTGCCACAGGGGAACCGGGCGGTGCTCGGAGACAATGATGTCGGTGTCGCCGCGCACGGTATCCAGCCAGGCACCGAATTCTTCTGCGTTGGAAACCGTGGCGCTGAGGGAGGCTACCTGGACTTCGCTGGGGAGATGGATGATGACTTCCTCCCAGACGGCACCACGGAAGCGGTCCGCGAGGTAGTGGACTTCGTCCATGACCACAAAGCCGAGGTCATCCAGCGTGTCCGAGTCCGCGTAGAGCATGTTCCGGAGGACTTCCGTGGTCATGACCACCACGGGGGCGTCGCCATTGATGCTCGTGTCGCCGGTAAGTAGACCGACGTTTGCCGCCCCGTACTTTTCCGAGAGTTCCGTGAATTTTTGGTTGCTCAGGGCCTTGATCGGGGTGGTGTAGAAGGCCTTGAGATTTCGTTCCAAAGCGAGATAGATGGCAAATTCGCCCACGATGGTTTTACCGGCGCCAGTGGGGGCAGCCACCAGCACTCCCTTGCCCTCCTGGAGGGACCGGCAGGCGAGGCGCTGGAATTCGTCAAGTTCAAAATCAAGGGTGCGGACAAACCCGCCGAGGTAGGTGCCCGCTTCGGCCGTGCGTTCCGCGCTGGCCCGGTAGCTTTCAGAGGGCGAGAGTGGCCCGGAAATAGAGGACATGCCTCAAGCCTAGTGCGCCGCGCGCTACAGGTTCTTCAGTTCGTTGCCGGGCGTCGCGATGTCGGCTGTCGCGTCCGTCTCAGCAGCCTGTTTCGCCACGCGTTTGTCACGGCGCTTGTCGTTGAAGATACACAGCCCGATCGCCGCGAAGAACAGAATCAGCAGCGGCGCAGCAAGCAGGAACATGGACAGCGCGTCCGTGCCTGGTGCGGCCAGTGCCGCCAGGACAAAGACCAGGAAGACGATAATCCGCCAGGCTTTGAGGATGGTCCGGCCCCTGACCACACCGGCCATGTTGATGCCGACCAGGATCACGGGGACCAGGAAAGAAATCCCGAGGATAAGCAACATCTGCGTGGCAAACGTCAGGTAGTCGGTGGCCGAGATGTTGTTGGCGCCGGTGGCGGGTGTGAACTGTAGCAGCGCCCTGACCACGGTGGGGAACACGAGCCAGGCTACAAACACGCCGGCCAGGAACAGGGGCACAGCGGCCGCCATGAAGCCGAGCGTGTAGCCGCGTTCCTTCTTGGTCAGGCCCGGGGTGATAAAAGCCCACACCTGATAGATCCAGACAGGGCTGGAGATAACCAGCCCTATCTGGATGGCAATCTGGATCTTGAAGGCAAAGGGATCTGCGATGGTCGCAAAGTTCAGGACCGCGGTGCGCCCCGTATCCCGGGCAATGGAAATCAGCGGGTCCGACAGGCTGGCCACGACTGGATCGTAAAGGAACCAGCCGCCCACGCCGGCAACCAGCACAGCAATCGCCGATTTGATCAGCCGGTTCTTGAGCTCTTTGAGGTGGTCCCAAAGAGCCATCCGCCCCTCAGGGTTGGACTTACGGCCCCGCGTCAGTGCCACTTCGGGTTAGGCGCGGGTCGACGGCGGAACGTCAGTGCCGTCGGTCGGCTCACCGGGCTTCGCCGGCGGGTGGTTAACGATCTTGCCTTCCACCGGGCCGGAAGCCGTGTCGGTGGAGTCGGTTTTGCCGTCGTTCTTCATTTCCTTGACCTCGGACTTGATGATCCGCATGGACTGGCCAAGGCTGCGGGCCATGGCAGGGAGTTTGGGCGCGGCGAAAAGCAGCAGCGCAACGACGATGATAATGACAATTGGCCACGGGCCATCAAAGAGTCTTCCCACGGGAAATCCTTTCCTCTAACAACATCCTACGTCTAACTGAGATTGAGATCGCGAAGTGACTGGGGCTGGCCCCGATCGTGCTTACGCTGGACGCGCCTCTGGCGGCGGCCCTCCCGGCGGGATGACTTGGATGCGTCGTAATCATGACGCATCTGGGCCGGTGAGGCAAAAACAGCCGCACCGGGCGGAGCTGACCCTGCCGGCTGGGAGCCGTCATCGACGGTGGCCGCTGCCGGCGCCAGGTGTGCCACTTTAGCTCCGGCGGCGCCCAGGTCCTTCATTACCGCCAGGAACTGGCGGTACAGCCGGATGCCCAGGAGGACATAAAAGAGCAGGGAGAGCGCAATAAGCGCAATCCAGATCAGGATCCAGGACCACCAAGGCATGCTGACGAGTCTAACCGCCGTACCCGGCCAGGGCCGCCTCGATCCAGTCCAGCGCTGCCGCCCCCAGCTCGGAAGGTTCGAGGATCCGGGCGGCCCCGCCGTGCTGGGCCACGAACATGGGAAGCCAGGCAGTGCTGCCGAACCGGATCTCGGCTACGAGGCCGCCGTCGGCAAGGGGTGCCACACGTTCGGCGTAATAATCGTCCGCCAAGCCGGCGCCCTGCCTGGTGAGCTGTACGAGGACCGTGGTGTCGTCGTCGTTGGGCGTGAACAGCTTGGCCGGGAAGCTTTCCCCGGCCCGGACCTCCGTGGAGGCGGGATTTCCGTTCGGGTGGACCTCCTGCACCCGGTCCAGCCTGAAGTTCCGCAGCCCCTGGGCGGAATGGCAGTAGGCCTCGAAGTACCAGGTGTTGTCCAGGGAATACAGGCGGAGCGGATCCACGTCCCGTACGGAGACCTGGTCGCGCTGGGCGGAGAAGTACACGAGCCGTAGCTGCGACCGCTCCTGGATTGCACCACGGACAACGTCAAGGACGGCCGCATCCGACGGGCCCACCTCCGGACCGGCAAGCGAACCGGCCCGCAGCCCTTCTTCGCCGGCCGCTGCCATCAGTTTGAGGGTCACCGACTCCAGGGCACCTCCTTCGGCAAGTTCGGGAAGCCCGTTGAGCGTCTCGAGCCCGGTCAGCAGCGCGCAGGCCTCGTCCACCGTAAACCGGACCGGCCTCTTGAGATCCAGGTCCTGGGTGATGTAAACGTGGCCTTCCTCCCAATGGATGTCCAGGAGGTCGTCAGGGTATCCCCCGGGAAGGCCGGAGCAGATGAGGATCCGCAGGTCGCTTTCCAGCTCCGCGGGCGTGACACCGAAGCGGGCTGCGACGTCCTGGATATGCAGGCCCTGGTTGTGGACCAGGAACGGCACCAGCTGCAGCATGCGCTTGAGCTGGTCCTCAGACGTGCGTTTCCGGACGGTGCGGCCCCGCGGTGCGTCCGCAAACAGATAGGCAGGGCTGGGAGCGGCGCAGAAGGTGGCAGCGTTGCGCAGCCGGTGCCGCACGGCTGCCACCAGCTCGTCGGGAGCATGTGCCACAGCGTCCGGGCCATAGGATGCGAGCTCCTCGGCCAGCACCTCAGCGTCCCTGAAGTTGACCTGCAGCCGTTCGTAGCCGGCGTCGGGCGTTCCGGCACTCCCCTCGGCAACCGGCGTGGCGCGCCGGCGCAGGCCAAGGAGGCGGCCCTCCCGGACGTCCACGACGGCGGTCCGGAGCGGGAGCTCCGGAAGCCGGTCCAGTTCTGCGCGGACATTGAAGTTCGGCGGCGCCGGGTAGGTTTCCTTCTCCAGCACCGTGACGGGGCCCGTGAACCGGGAGAGCCGGAAGTGGCGCGGTGCCTTGCGCGAGCGGTCGTAGCCGGTCAGATACCACTGGCCGAAGCGGCTGCCGAGGCCCCACGGCTCCACCGTCC
Source organism: Pseudarthrobacter sp. NIBRBAC000502772 (assembly GCF_006517235.1). Taxonomy (NCBI): domain Bacteria; kingdom Bacillati; phylum Actinomycetota; class Actinomycetes; order Micrococcales; family Micrococcaceae; genus Pseudarthrobacter; species Pseudarthrobacter sp. NIBRBAC000502772. Next base: position 2,998,292 of record NZ_CP041188.1, on the reverse strand, counting down.
GTTGCTCTTCCTTGCCGGTGGTGCCTGCCAGGTAGGGAAAGCTGACGGGGTGCTGGGCGTGCATGGCAGCCACCACATCATCAAAGGCCTGGCCCGCCGGCCGGATCCGCGGCTGAACACCAACCGGAAGTTCGACGTCGGACACGGTGCCGGAGGCCTGGAGCTTGCGGAGGGCGCTGGCAGCGGCGGTTCCCAGGGCGGCACGCTCCCACAACTGGGACGCCAGGAGGAGGACGGTCCACTCCCCCGGGCTGAGCTGGACATCAGGCAGGCGGTTCGATTCCTTGCCGATGCGGTAGCGGGTGGTGGCCGGATCATCTTCGCTCCAGCCGAGGTCCGTGACGGTTTCCACATCGAAGCCGAACTGCCGGAGGTCATTCTTGTCCCGCTCAAACATCCTGCCGAAGGCCACGTCGTTGCCGGACGTGTCATGGTAGACCTTCGCCCGCAACTCTGCCCGGCGCAGGCCGTATTTGGTGTTCAGCAGGGCTATCAGGAGGTTCAGCAGGCGTTCAGTACGGGAGACGGACACGCTGGCTACGTTACTAAACTCCTCCGCGGAAAGCAGAAAGCGCGGCAACCAACAGGAAAACAAAACCCTGATTGTTACCGCGCCTTCCGGCGTTACGATGCTTCGGTCAGCGGACGCCCACGAGGTCCACCACGAAGATCAGCGCTTCGTTGGGGCCAATGGCTCCGCCGGCCCCGCGGGAGCCGTACGCCAGTTCGGAAGGAATCTCCAGGCGACGGCGGCCGCCCACCTTCATCCCCAGCAAGCCCTGGTCCCAGCCCTGGATGACCTGGCCCACGCCCACACGGAAGTCCAGCGGGGCGCCGCGGCCCCAGGAAGCGTCGAACTCTTCGCCGGTGGACCAGGCCACACCGACGTAGTGGGTGGAGACGGTGTCGCCCTTTTTGGCCTCGGCACCGTCACCCTCGATGAGGTCGGTGATAACCAGTTCGGTGGGGACATCGCCTTGCGGGAAGTCAATTTCAGGCTTCTGGCGGTCGAAATCGCGCTGACCAAATGACATGGTTGCTCCTTTGATTATTTGGGTGGGTGATGTGTTGCTGTTTACTTGACGCCGAGGATGTCCACAACGAAGACAAGGTCACCCTTGGCTTCGCCCTGGCCGGCATCACCGTACGCGAGGTCCTTGGGGACCACCAGGAGGACCCGGGAGCCCACCGTCTTTCCCGCCAGTCCCTGGGTCCAGCCCGGAATGACGCCGGTCAACGGGAAGCTGGCCGGCTCGCCGCGGTCAAAGCTTGAATCAAATTTAGTGCCGCCCACGAGGTTTACGCCAACATAGTTGACGGTCAACGTGTCGGTTTCCTTAACCTCCGCGCCGGTGCCCTTGATCAGGTCCTGGGACACGAGTGCTGTGGGCGCGGCGATTCCGTCAACGGAGATCTCCGGCACGCCCTGGTCGTTGTCCTTCACGGTCGGCAGGCCGGCCGGCGGGGTGACAGTCTCGCCTTCGGGCTTTGCGAGCGGAGCGACGGTCTGCGGTGCGTCCTTGGTGGAGAGCACCTTGATCAGGAGAAGCTGCGTTGGCTGGGCGGGGGCGCCTTCAGCGGTTGCGGCCTGGCCCGGGATGGCCAGGGCAAGGCTCGAGCCGACTTTGGAGCCAACAAACGCGCTGTAGATAACCGGGCTTCCGGTCTTCAGTTCCTCGTTCAGCTGCAGTGGTTCGGGCTCGCCGGGGAAGGTGTCCTCCAGCGTGGATCCGTCCGCACCACTGAGCGCGAGGATGGAGATGTTTGCGATCTGGTTATCTTTGACCCGGTCACCGTCACCTTCGGCGACCACCTTGATGGTGGGTTCGGTGACTTCGAGGGGCTTGGAGAACTCGACACCGGGAGCCTTCTTGTCCCCGTGGTCCGTCAGTTTCAGGGAGTCGAACTTGGCAGTGTCACCGGCAGACTGGCTGGTGGGTTCCGGTGCTGCGGGCGAACCGCCACAAGCGGTAAGCAGCAGCAGGCCGGGGATCAGGATTGCTAGGAGTCGGCGCACGTAAGAGAACTTTCGTCGGGGCAGGGTGGACGCGGAACCGGAATCAGGCGCCCGGCACCGCTGCAAGGCCAAGGAACGGCCCCATCAAGGATAGCCCGTGAACCTGAACGTCAGCCCATAGAGCCCAGCAGGGCATCCACCCTCTCATCGACGCTTCGGAAGGGATCCTTGCACAGGATGGTCTGGTGCGCGCGGTCGTTCAGCTTCAGGTGCACCCAATCAACCGTGTAATCCCTGCCCAGTTCCTGGGCGCGTCGGACGAAATCGCCCCTCAGCTTGGCCCGCGTGGATTGCGGCGGCACGTCCACGGCGTCTTTGATCACGGTATCGTCCACAACCCGCCGAACCGCACCCCGGGACTGCAGGATGTAGTACAGCCCGCGGCTCCGCGAAATGTCATGGTACGTAAGATCCAGCTGGGCAATCCTGGGCGCGTCCAGGCCCAGGCCGTGCCGCCGCCGGTAGTTGTCCATCAGTTTTTTCTTGATGGCCCAGTCGATTTCCGTGTCGATGGTGCTGGTGTCACCGCTCTCGATGGCGTTCAGGGTCCGTTGCCAAAGATCAAGGATGAACGGTACGTGGGGATTGTGGGCCCCTTGCTCCTGAACAAAGGCCGTGACCTTGGTGAGGTACTCCTGCTGGATCTCCAGGGCCGTGAGCTGGCGGCCGTTGGCCAGACGGACCAGCGCCCTTCCACTGAGGTCGTGGGAAATCTCGCGGATGCTGCGGATGGGGTTTTCCATCCTCATGTCGCGCATGATCACTCCCGCCTCAATCATGCGCAGGATGAGGTCCACGGTGCCGACCTTGAGCAGGGCCGTGGTTTCGGACATGTTGGAGTCGCCCACAATGACATGGAGCCGGCGGAAGAATTCGGCGTCGGCGTGCGGTTCATCGCGGGTGTTGATGATGGGCCGTGACCGCGTGGTTGCCGACGAGACGCCCTCCCAGATGTGGTCTGCCCGCTGGGAAAACGCGTACGTGGCCCCGTGCGGAGTCTTCAGGATTTTCCCTGCGCCGGCGATCAGCTGGCGGGTCACCAGGAACGGGATCAGGATCTCCGCGAGCCGGGAGAATTCGCCGCGGCGCGGGATGAGGTAGTTTTCATGGCTGCCGTAGGAGTTACCGGCCGAATCCGTGTTGTTCTTGAACAGGTAGACCGTGCCGTTGAATCCTTCCGCGGCCAGCCTTGCCTGTGCCTCGTCAACGAGGTCGTCCAGAATCAGCTCACCCGCGCGGTCGTGCGCGATGAGCTGGGCCAGGTCGTCACATTCGGCCGTGGCGTACTCAGGGTGTGAGCCGACGTCGAGGTACAACCGGGAGCCGTTGGTCAGGAACACGTTGGATGACCGACCCCAGCTGACCACCTTGCGGAACAGGTACCGGGCCACTTCTTCCGGGGCCAACGGCCTGGAATCGGGGCTCGAATACGAGATTCCGAACTCAGTCTCGATACCGAAGATTCTCTTGTCCATCTCAGTCCTCCTCAGCAAGCAGCGCCGTGATATCAGAATCGTTGAGCCGCCGGAAGGCTCTGCGGAAACCCCGGGAGGTCTCCGACTGCCTATCCAGCACGGCAACCTCCACGGCCTTGGCGGGAAGGGTTCCTCCCGCTTCGCCCTGTTCAGCGGCCGGGTCTGGGCCGCTGGACAGGCCGCGGGTAGCCAGGCGGACAGCACCTGCGAAACGCAGCGACGGTCGCCAGCCCTCGGCGATGACCGCCGAGACACGCTCCGCCTGGCCGCCCATCACGATGAATCCGTGCTCGTCGGCGATGGACCCGTCGAAGGTGAGCCGGTAGAGGTGGTCCAGTTCCGGCGTGGGGCCAACCTCGGCGACGGCCAGTTCCACTTCGAAGGGTTTCTGTTCTGCGGTGAAGACGGCACCGAGGCTCTGCGCGTAGACACTCGCGAGCCCGCGTGCGGTGACGTCCTCGCGGTCGTAGGAGTAACCACGGACATCGGCGTACCGCACTCCGGCCTGGCGCAGGCTTTCGAATTCGTTGTATTTGCCGACGGCAGCAAACGCGATTTTGTCGTAGATCTCGCCGATCTTATGCAGTGAGGGTGAGGGGTTCTCAGCGACCAAGGCAATACCGTCCTGGCAGCTGATGACCACCACGGACCTGCCGCGGGCGATGCCTTTCCGTGCGAAGTCCGCACGGTCCTTCATCAGTTGTTCAGGCGAGACATAGAACTGCTGCGTCATCTTAGGCCTCCCGCCGTTCGGCGGACCTGGCTTCGATAATCCTGCCCGCCACAGCGGCGAGCTCGGATTCGGGGATCCGCCGCGCGCCATCCCTGTTCACGGTGTACACCACCGGCCACAATTGACGGACCGGATCCGGACCACCTGTGGCGGAGTCGTCGTCGGCCGCGTCGTAAAGGGACTCGACCGCCACGGAGACTGCCTCGGCTTCGGCCAGGTTGGGCCGCCAGAGCTTCTTCAGCGCGCCGCGGGCAAAAACGGAACCGGAGCCGACCGTGTGGTGCTCGCGTTCCTCGTACCTGCCGCCGGTGACGTCGTAGGAGAAGAGCCGGCCCACGCCGGCAGTTGTGTCGAAGCCGGCGAACAGCGGCACGACGGCGAGTCCCTGCAGGGCCATCGGCAGGTTCCCGCGGATCATGGCCCCCAACCGGTTGGCTTTGCCGTCGAGGCTCAGCAGGGTGCCCTCGATCTTTTCGTAGTGCTCCAGCTCCACCTGGAAGAGCCGCGTCAGGTCAATCGCGATGCCGGCCGTGCCGGCGATCCCCAGCACCGAATACCTGTCGGCCGGGAACACCTTTTCGATGTGCCGGCTGGCAATGACGTTGCCCATGGTGGCCCGCCGGTCCCCGGCCATCAGGACACCGCCGCCATAGCTCATCGCCACGATCGTGGTGGCATGGGGTACCTGCAGCGGAGCTGTCGCCGCCGCTGCAGCAGGCATGGCACGGTTGTACGGAAGCAGGTCCGGCCGGTCGCGCTGCAGATGCTCGGTGAATGAGGATGTCGCGTTGCCGGCTACCTGGTTGGCGGTTGTTTCCTGCACTGATGCACTCCTTGTACGTGGTCCTTCAACGGCGGTACAGATTCCGGCCGGACGCGGCTTCCGCCACCCATCCGGATCCGGGTTACTGGCCGCCCTTTTGGACGAAGGCGCGGACGAACTCCTCGGCGTTGGATTCCAGGACGCCGTCGATTTCATCCAGGAGGTCGTCGACGCCCTGGGTGGCGGCCGATGCCTGGGCTTCCGGGGCTGCCGGAGGCGCCTCCGGGATCTCGTCCTCGACCTGGCTGTCGTGTGATTGTGGCTTCTGCTGCTCCTGGCCTGCCATGGTGATCTCTCCTCTGAAATCCTCGGATCCGGGCGGATCTGCTGATACGCCCATATTGCCACGCTGTCCGCCCGACGGCGCGGTTTACGCCGCAGGCGGAGCGGTGTTATGCCCCAAAAGTTCGGCGAGGAACGGACCGGCCGTCCGGTGGCGGGCAAAGAGCCCTCCCGTGAGGGCCTTGGTGCCGCGCAGGGGTTCCCTGGTTGGCACGCGCTGAAGCCGGCCGTAGCCCGGAACATCGAAGATGACCGAGTCCCAGCTGGCCCCCACCACGTCTTTGCCAAAGCTGCTGATGCACCGTCCGCGGAAGAAGGCACGCGTGTCCGACGGCGGTTCGGTCATCGCTGCGGCGATGGCTCCGTCGTCGACGATCCGCTGCATGCGGTTCCGTGCCAGGAACCGGTAGTACAGTCCCTTCTCCGGCCTGATGTCTGCCCACTGGAGGTCCACGAGGCCGAGCCGCGCGTCACCCCAGGCAAGGTTGTCGCGGTTCCGGTAACCCTCGAGGAGGGAGAGCTTGGCCAACCACTCCACGGAGGTGGCCGCCGCGTTCCTGTCGGAATCGAGCTGGGTCAACGTGGCAGCCCAGCGCTCCAGCACCTGATGTGTATGGCCGTCCCCGTCCACGGCATCGGCTACGCCGGTGTCCTGCGCCAGCTTGGCCGCCGCCTCGTGGTAGATCCATTGCAGGTCGAGGGCCGTCACGCGGCGCCCGTCCAGCAGCCTGAGTTTGGCTGTCAGCGACGTGTCGTGGCTGACTGCCTGGAGGGCTGCGACGGGTTCGTGGACCTCCACCTTGGGCGCCAGCCCGGCCTCGATCAGGCTCAGGACCATGGCAGTGGTGCCGAACTTGAGGTAGTTCGAGGATTGGCTCAGGTTGGCGTCCCCGATGATCACATGCAGGCGCCGGTATTTGTCGGCGGTGGCGTGCGGCTCATCCCGGGTGTTGATGATGGGACGCCGGATGGTGGTTTCCAGGCCCACCTCCGCCTCGAAGAAGTCTGCGCGCTGGCTGATCTGGTACCCGGGCGTGGAGCTGTCCTGCCCCAGGCCCACCCGCCCGGCGCCGCAGATGATCTGCCGCGTGACGAAGAACGGCGTCAGCCCCCGCACGATGTCCCCGAAGGGTACCGAGCGTGGCATGAGGTAGTTCTCGTGGGAGCCGTAGGAGACGGATTTGTTGTCCGTATTGTTTTTGTACAGGTTGACCGGAGGGAGCTCGGGATCCGCGGCCAGGCGGCGGACGGCCGCCAGCGCGACGAGGTCCCCGGCTGCATCCCAGATCACCGCATCGCGGGGGTTGGTCACCTCGGCACTGGAGTACTCCGGATGGGCATGATCCACGTACAGGCGGGCTCCGTTGCCCAGGACCATGTTCATCAGGAGGCTGCCGGACTCGTCCTCGCCGTCCAGTTCCAATTCCTCGCGGCCGTAGGCAAGCGCCACCGCTTCGGCGTCGAGTACCGGCGGCTGGTCTGTCAGCTGGCTGGGGTGGGCCGAGGCCCTTTCGAGGGTCCAGCCACGGGCGTCGTGGAGGGGCTCCTCGTCCGTGTAATCCCACCGGGTCTCTGCCCCTCCGGCCGCCCTTTGCCGCGTCACCTGGGCATAAGCCTGGACAACGCGGGCGGACATCATGGTGGCGTTTGCTCCGGGCGCGGACGGGGCGTGGATGCCGTATTCCGTTTCCGCCCCCATGACACGCATGGCCCCGCCGGCCGGGAGCCCTCCCCCGCCGGCGCGTTCCGGGGCTGCCGTCACAGGTACTGTCCCGTGTTCGGCATCGTTTCGATGGACTTGCCGGGCTCCTGGCCTGCCTTACCCTGCACGATGGTGCGGATGTAGGTGATCCGTTCGCCCTTCTTGCCTGAGATCCGCGCCCAGTCGTCCGGGTTGGTGGTGTTGGGCATGTCCTCGTGCTCGCGGAATTCATCCACCACGGCACGCAGCAGGTGCTCGATCCGAAGACCCTTCTGGTGCAGTGTCAGCAGATCCTTGATGGCGTACTTCTTGGCCCGGTCCACAACGTTCTGGACTACGGCGCCTGAATTGAAGTCCTTGAAATAGAGCATTTCCGTATCGCCGTTGGCGTAGGTGACTTCCAGGTACTCGTTGGACTTCTCCGTGGAGTACATGGCTTCAACCGTCCGCTGGACCATGGCGTCCACTGTCGCCTGGACGTCGCCGTCGTGTTCGGCGAGGTCGGACTCGTGGAACGGCAGGTCCGTCGTGATGTATTTGTTGAAGATATCGGCCGCGGCCTCTGCGTCGGGGCGCTGGATTTTGACTTTCACGTCCAGCCGACCGGGGCGGAGGATGGCGGGGTCGATCATGTCCTCGCGGTTGGATGCACCGATCACAATGACGTTGTCCAGCCGCTCCACGCCGTCGATCTCACTCAGCAGCTGCGGGACGATGGTGGTCTCGACGTCGGAGGAGATCCCGGTTCCACGTGTACGGAACAGCGAATCCATTTCGTCAAAGAAGACCACTACGGGGCTGCCGTCCGAGGCCTTCTCGCGGGCCCGGGAGAAAATCAGGCGGATGTGGCGCTCTGTCTCGCCCACGTACTTGTCCAGAAGCTCCGGACCCTTGATGTTGAGGAAATAGCTCTTCAGGTCCACATTGCCGGACCGTTCCGCGGCACGGGCGGCGAGGGAGTTGGCAACAGCCTTCGCAATCAGGGTCTTGCCGCACCCTGGCGGACCGTACAGCAGGATGCCCTTCGGGGCTTTCAGCCCGTGCTCGCGGTAGAGGTCCGGGTGCAGGAACGGCAGTTCCACCGCGTCGCGGATCTGCTCGATCTGCGGACCGAGGCCGCCGATGTCCTCGTAGGTGATGTCGGGGACTTCTTCGAGGACCAGGTTCTCCACTTCGGAGCGGGGCACTTTTTCGAGGGCGTAACCGGTGCGCGAGTCGATGGACAGTGCGTCCCCCACCCTGAGCTTTTCGGTGAGCAGGGCTCCGGAGAGCCTGATGACACGCTCCTCGTCCGCCCGCCCCACCACCAGTGCGCGGTCCGTTCCGAGCATTTCCTTGAGGGTGGCGAGTTCACCGGCGCGTTCATAGCCGAGGCCGGCAACAACCAGCAATGCCTCGTTGAGGAGGACCTCCTGGCCGACTGCCAGTTGGCTGATGTTGACCAGGGGGCTGATGCCCACCCGCATCTTCCGGCCGGCGTTGAAAATGTCCACCGATTCTTCGGTGGCAGCCTGGCCGCTATTGCCCGCTGACGGCAGCCGCCTGGGATTGAGCTGCAGGACGGTGCCGAAGCTGTACGGGGGCTGGCCCTCCTGGTCCAGGGCATTTTTCAGCCGCAGAATCTCGGCCTTGGCCGCTTCCAGCATGCTGACCAGCTTCGCGTTGTTCTGCGTGGCGGCCGCAAGCTGGCGGTCAATGTGCCTGAGCTTGTCGCGGAGGACATTGGCCTGCCGCTCCGCAGCCGTCAGTTCGTTGGCGGCCGACTGCTCCGCCGGTGTACGTCCGGAGTCCTGATTCGGCGTCTCCATGGTGCATCAGCCCCTTCCTGCTCTTCTTCTTAAGACCTTAGCCCCAAGTTGGCAGGTACTGCTGGAGACTCCCGAAATGTGGACTAGTTCGTGATCTCCGGTTCGTCCTTGACGTTGGTTCCGGCAATGGCATCGCGCGCGGCCCGGCGCAGCTTCTTGTCCGAGACGAGGCGTTCGCCGACGGCACCGGGTGTCCAGGCGTTGACGTCTTCTTCGTTGAAGCCAGTCTTGGAGGGACGGCGCTTGACGGAGATGCCGGTGACGCCGTCGGCAAGCCGGCGGGTGACCAGCAGGAAGCCGGTGTGGGCCACCATGCGGTGGTCCGGGCGGACAGCCAGGCCCTCAAGGTGCCACCCGCGGACCATGGACTCCCAGGCGTCGGGTTCGGTGAAGCGGCCATCAGCCCTGATGGCCTCCGCGGTCCGGGAGAGCTGGGTGACCGTGGCAACGTAGTTGATCCAGACGCCGCCGGGAGCGAGGACAGTGGCGACGGCATCAAGGCACTCCCAGGGAGCCAGCATGTCCAGCACGACACGGTCCACGGATCCGGGTGCCTCGCTGCGGACTACTTCCTCCTGGAAGTCGCCAAGGGAGATCCTCCACGCCGGGTGCGGGCCGCCAAAGATGGTTTCTACATTCCCGCGGGCGATGTCCGCAAATTCCTCACGGCGCTCGAAGGAGTGGAGGTAGCCGTTGTCGCCAACGGCCCGGAGCAGCGAGATGGACAACGCTCCGGAGCCAACGCCGGCTTCAACAACCCTGGCGCCGGGGAAGATATCGGCCATGGTGACGATCTGGCCGGCGTCCTTCGGGTAGACCACTGCGGCGCCACGCGGCATGGAAAGGACAAAGTCCGAGAGGAGCGGGCGCAGCGTCTGGTACTGCTGGCCGACGTTGTTCACGACGACTGAGCCATCTGCTTTTCCGATGATCTCGTCGTGGTTCAGGAAGCCGCGGTGCGTGTGGAAGGCGCCGCCGCTTTCAAGAGAGATCGTGTTCATGCGGCCGCGCTCGTCGGTCAGCTGGACCCGTTCGCCTTCGCGGAAAGGCCCGCGGCGGCGGGCAGCTCCCACCGGCTGGGTGCCATTGGCGGCAACACCGGTGGTGGTTGGTGCTGCGGCTTCGGCGGCAGTTTCACTGCTCATGGATTTTCCTCGCTCCTGTAAAACTGTGGGGCCACGCATCGAAATAGGTCCGCCGGGTGTGGCGCTGGCCTCCGGGCGGCCACGCGGCGGCAATGCACGGCCGGCACGTAACTCTACCGGCTTTGACCCTGAGGATGCCTATTTGACGGGTCAGCCTTGCCGGTGATGGCGGCCACCACCACGTTCTGCGCCAGAAGGCCGGTGACCGTGCCGTGATGGTCCACCACGGCATATTCGTGACCGTCCAGCTGGGAAAGGTACTGGATCAGTTCCTGCCCCTGGGACGACTCAGGTACGTAGGCTCCCGCCGCGAGGGCATAGGACACTGCCGTGGCAGGCGTGGAGCCGGCGGCGTAGTCAGGAACCGCGGCGAGGGCACCGGGATCCACAACACCCTGCGGGCGTCCATCCGGCCCGCAGACCACAACGGCGCGTGAACCGCCCGGTGACAGCCTGCGGATGTCCGCCACCACCGCGGTGGCTGGAATTCCGACGGCGGGAGCCGCCAGGGCAGCGGCGCTGACCAGATGCATCCTTCCGCGCAGGGTGCCCTGCTGGATTGCGGCGCTGGCACCCATCCAGAGGAAGCCGCCAACGAGGACGGTGATCATCAGGAGGCTGATATCTGGTGTCTCACCGGCCAGCAGCGGCCGGGCAATGAACCAGAAGCCCAGCGCCACCACGATGACGCGGCCGGCCCAGCCGGCGGCGACGGTGCCTTTGGCCTGGCTCCCGGTTGCTTTCCAGACGGCCGACTCAACGATCCTGCCCCCGTCCAGCGGGAGTCCGGGCAGAACATTGAAGATGCCGATGACGAAGTTGGCCCACATAAAGATGTTCGTGAGTATTTCGGCCACGGTGCCCATGCTGGTGGTGGACAGGACCACCCAGGCGCCGCCGGCGAGGACCAGGTTGGCAGCCGGCCCTGCCAGAGCCACGATGACCGAGCGCGCCGGCGTCGCCGTGAAATTCTCAAACTGGGTGTGGCCGCCCCAGAGATTCAGCACGATCTTCTGCGTGGGCCAGCCGTAGATCTTGGCTGTGAGGGCGTGCGCCAGTTCGTGGACCAGGACTGAGATCAGGAGCAGCAGGGCGTACGCGAACGCCATGTAGTAAGCGGAAATGCCCAACACCGGATTCTGCTCCAAGAGAAGGGGCCCGTAGACAATGACGGTAAAGGCGGCGATCACAAACCACGAGTAGGCCAGAATGACCGGGATTCCGGCGATCCTGCCGAGCGGTATTCCTTCGCGGCGGGCGGGGGCGGGCGCGGAACTCATGACGGGCTCCCCGTCACGAGCATTGCAGATCCAGCCGCCGCGGCGGCCAGGCTGCCCGCGGCGATGGCCTCCAGCTCGGAAACGGTGCGGCCGGCCAAGGATTCCCAGGTGGTGTGCCTGGGATCGTCGGGGATCGGGACAATGTGCGGAATGGCGACGGTGGCGACGCCCGAGGCCACAGCAGCAGCCACTCCCGGCGCGGAGTCCTCCAGGGCGACGCAGTGATCCACGGTCAGGTCCGGGTCCGCTTCCTGAAGCAGCTCCACTGCCTTCAGGTATGCTTCCGGGTGCGGCTTGCCCTGGGTGACGGTGTCCCCCGTGACCAGGAATTCGAAGTAAGGCTTGGGCAGGCTCGCGACAATTTCGCGGGCCAACGGCTCCTCCGACATGGTCACCAGCGCGCATCGTACTCCGGCGACGTGCAGGTCATCCAGCAGTTCCCGCGCCCCGGGACGCCAGGGAACAGAGTGCCGGACGCTCCTGATGACCTCAGAGGTCAGGGTGTCGATGATCTCCCGGCGCTCCAGCCGGACACCGGCTGCCTGCAGGATTCCGGCCGAATACGTCAGCGACTGACCCACGAGCTGCATGGCCTGCCCGTGTGACCAGGTGCCGCCATGCGCTTCCACAAGGGCGTGCTCCGCGGCAATCCAGTAGCGTTCAGTGTCCACAATAGTGCCGTCCATATCCCAAAGAACGGCTCTGAGCGGGGAAACGGAGGGTAGGGATCGCATGTTCCCAGTCTACGGGGCGCACCTGAACGCCAGCCGGTGGATACGCCCTCGGCGAATATCAGCATTGCCTTCGGGCGCGCACGCGCCCCGGCGCACTTTTTGGCCCTTCATTCAATGCGTCGCGCCGGTTCTTGGACGTAGGGTGATGAGATGAATAGCTTCGACGGAGACACCGCGGAACCGGGTGCCGCACCTGAACCGGAGCAGTTCCTGCTGCCAGTGGCGGACGGGGAGCGCATTACTGTGATGCTGGCCGCGTTTGAAGGCTGGAACGATGCCGGCGAAGCCGCCAGTGATTCCTTGCGCTACCTGAACAGGGTTTGGGGCGGCAAGAAGGTCGCGTCCATTGACGCAGACGAATACTACGATTTCCAGTTCACGCGTCCCACGGTCCGAAGGAACGCCTCGGGGGAACGCAAGATCAAGTGGCCCTCCACGCGGATCTACAAGGCCAGTGCGCCGGATTCGAACGTGGACGTCATTTTCGTCCAGGGCATTGAGCCGTCCTACAAGTGGCGGGCCTATACGGCGGAACTGCTGGTCCACGCCGAAGCGCTGAAGGTGGACTACGTGGTCCTGGTGGGGGCCCTTCTGGCAGACGTTCCGCACAGCAGGCCGATTCCGGTCAGCACCTCCTCTGACGACGCTGCGTTGCGGGAACGCCTCAACCTTGAAGCATCCCAGTATGAAGGGCCCGTCGGCATCGTCGGAGTACTGTCCGAAGTGTCCCTCCTGGCGGGCCTTCCTACTGTTTCCCTCTGGGCAGCCGTCCCGCATTACGTGGCCCAGGCCCCGTCACCCAAGGCGCAGCTGGCTCTCCTGCACCGGGTCGAGGAATTGATCCAGGTCCCGCTGGACACGCACGAACTGGCGGAAGAGGCGGCTGCGTGGGAGCGCGGCGTCGATGAGTTGGCTACCGAGGATCCTGAGATCGCCGCGTACGTCCGCCAGCTGGAAGAGGCAAAAGATACGGCCGATCTTCCGGAGGCGAGCGGCGAATCCATTGCGCGGGAGTTTGAGCGCTATCTCAAGCGTCGGGGCCGGGACAAGCCCTAAAGTACGACGCCGAGCAAGGCGTCCAGGGCGTCCCTGACCAGGGCCTGATCATGCTGGCTGCCCGCTGCCGCGGCGGAGTCCGCCGAGGCAGCCCAGCGGTCAACAGCTTCCAGGGTGGCCGGTGCGTTCAGGTCAGCTGCAAGGGCGGACCGCATTTCTGCGATCAGGCCGGGGGCCGATCCTTCCGGCGAGGTGGCGACGGCGCTGCGCCACGCAGCCAGGCGGTCCTTCGCGGCTTCAAACCCTTCACCGGTCCAGGACCAGTCTGAACGGTAATGGTGGGCCAGGATGGCCAGGCGGATGGCAGCCGGATCTTCTCCCTCGGCCCGAAGTTTGGACACCAGGACCAGGTTGCCCTTGGACTTGCTCATCTTTTCGCCGTCCAGGCCCACCATGCCGGCGTGGGCATAGTGGTGGGCCAGCGGCACTTCGGCGAGGGAATAGGCGTGACCGGCGCCCATCTCGTGGTGCGGGAAGATGAGGTCAGAGCCGCCGCCCTGGACAGTGAAGGGAGCCGGCAGGTACCGCTGGGCGATGACCGTGCATTCGATGTGCCAGCCAGGCCTGCCCTGGCCCAGCTCGCCACCCGGCCAGCTGGGCTCGCCGTCACGGGCAACCCGCCAGAGCAGGGGGTCCAGGGCCTGCCGCTTGCCGGCCCGGCCCGGGTCGCCGCCGCGTTCGGCGAACAGTTCCAGCATTTCGGCTTCACCGAGGCGCGAGATCGAGCCTAGGGTCCAGGCGTCCGGCGCGACCGACTGCTTGCCGGCAGCTTCGACGTCGTAGTAGACGTCGCCGTCGGGCTCCCCTGCCGTACCAGGGACGCGGTAGGCCAGCCCCAGCCGGACCAGCCGTTCGATGGCCGGAACAATGATGTCAACTGATTCAACGGCACCCACGTAGTGGTCCGGCGAGAGGACGTTCAGGGCCTCCATGTCGGTCTGGAAGAGTTCAATCTGGCTCGCGGCCAGGTCCCGCCAGTCCACACCGGTGGCAGTCGCGCGCTCCAGCAGGGGGTCGTCGACGTCGGTGACGTTCTGGACGTAGGAAACCTGCTGGCCGGCGTCACGCCAGGCCCTGTTCAGCAGGTCAAAGGCGACGTAGCTGGCCGCATGGCCCATGTGGGTTGCGTCGTAGGGAGTGATCCCGCAGACGTACATGGATTGCTCTCCCCCGGACCGCAGCGTGACCTCACTCCCCTTAGCGGTGTCGAACAGCCGGATGGCAGGCATGGCGCCGGGCAGCGCAGGGACAGGGCGGGAGGTCCAGGATTTCACAGCCTAAGCCTACGGCTAGGCGCTGATGACATTGAAACCGAGCAAGAGATACAGGGCCAGGCCCAGGAAGATCCGGTACCAGACGAAGAGCCGGTAGCTTCGGGTGGAAATGAACTTGAGGAACCAACCGATGATCACGTAGCCCACCACCAGGGCGATGACGGTGGCCAGCGCCGTCTCCGGGAGGCCGTAGGGGCCGGTGATGCCTTCCTTGGAGACCACTTTGTACAGCTGGTAAAGGCCGCTGCCGAACACAGCCGGGATAGCCAGGAGGAACGAATACCGCGCGGCGGCTTCGCGTGTGTAGCCCATCAGGAGACCTGCGGTGATGGTGCCGCCGGATCGCGACACACCGGGAATAAGAGCCAGGGCCTGGGCGAAGCCGTACAAAATGCCGTGTTTGTAGGTGAGCTGGGTGAGGTCCCGGTCCTGCTTTCCGATCGCGTCGGCCACGGCCAGAAAGAGCCCGAAGACGATCAGCATGGTGGCGACGAGCCACAGGCTCCTCAGCACCGACTCGATCTGGTCCTGGAACAGCAGACCCAGCACGATGATGGGGAGGCTGCCCAGGATCACCAGCCAGCCCATGCGGGCATCCGGGTCCTGCCGGGAGACTCTTCCGGTCAGCGATCCCGCCCAAGCCTTGACGATCCGCACGATGTCGCGCCAGAAGTAGATCACCACCGCCGTTTCGGTGCCAAGCTGCGTGATGGCGGTAAACGCGGCTCCGGGATCGGATGCGTTGGGCAGGAACTGCCCCACAATCCGCAGGTGCGCGCTCGATGAAATCGGTAGAAATTCGGTAAGTCCCTGCACTAGGCCCAGCAGGGCCGCCTCAAACCAGTTCACGCTAAGACCCTACGTCATGGACACTGTTGATTCCCCGTAAGCTTGCAGCTATGCAGCAGCGTTACGTCGGCAACAGTGGATTGCGAGTCTCCGCCCTTTCCCTCGGCACCATGTCCTGGTCCGGCGATACCGACGAACAGGACGCCTCGGAGATATTGCGGACATTTATCGATGGTGGCGGAAAACTCATAGATACCGCGGCGTCTTACTCCGAAGGCCGCGCCGAGGCGATGATCGGCTCTCTCCTGGGTGACGTCGTCTCCCGCACCGAAGTCTGCATTTCCACCAAGGCGGGGATGACGACGTCGGAGGGCCGGCGCACGGTGGACACGTCACGTAACGCGATGCTCACCGGCCTGGACGCAAGCCTGGCCAGGCTGGGGACTGACTACGTGGATATCTGGTTTGCCCAGGCATGGGACGGCAACGTTCCGCTGGACGAGACCTTGTCCGCGCTTGAATTCGCACTCCGGAGCGGCCGCGCCCGCTATGCGGGGATCTCCAACTTCAACGGGTGGCAAAGCGCCAAGGCAGCGGCGGTGGCCGGATTTCCGCTTGTAGCCGCGCAGGCTGAATATTCGCTCCTGCAGCGAAAGGCGGAAGCGGAACTGGTTCCCGCCGTCGAAGATGCCGGCCTGGGACTGATGGCCTGGGCTCCGCTGGGACGCGGCGTCCTGACTGGCAAGTACCGCGGCACCATTCCCGCCGGTTCCCGGGCGGCAAGGACAGACTCCGCACCCTACGTAGAGCCGTATCTGGAGGCGCTGCCGTCCAGCGTGGTGGAAGCCGTGGCCATGGCGGCCAAGGGCCTGGGCCGGACACCGCTGGATGTCTCGCTGAGCTGGCTGTTGTCCCAGCATGGCGTGGCCACGGCCATCGTGGGGCCCAGGACTCCCGTGCAGGCGAAAGAAATCATGGCAGCCCAACTGACCAGGTTGCCGCCCGAAATTGCCTGCGCTCTCGAGGACGTTTCCCTGCCCGGCTGACGCGCCGTTCAGGGCCGCGGCGTTAGGTCGTTGCCCGCGATGGCGGCGTGGAGTTCTCAGTCCTCGAGGATTTCCAGGTCCTCGTCGTCATCGATGCCGGCTTCATCGTCCTCGTCTTCTTCATCATCGAAGACCTGAAGGGGTGTAACTTCGCTGTAAGCCTCGTAGAGTGCGTCTTCATAAACCTCGAAAGCATCCGCGACCGCAAAAAAAGCCGCTTCCACCGCGGGATCGCCATCTCCACGCCGGTTGGATGCTGCTATAAGGTGTTCTTCCAAGGCGGTTGTCAAGGACTGAAGCGCGACACGCGGATCGATGCTCATGCCTTCACGTTAGCCGGAAAAGGACGAAAATGGAGAGCAATGAAGGAACATTTTCTCACCAGCTCGGTCCAGCGCGAACGGGACATTCTTAGGCAGTACGAGTACCTCGTCCTGACGGTCAGCCCTGACGATTCGCTGCCTGACGCCAGGCGCCGGCTTGTGGAGCATTCCGAGTACGGCAAGTGGGAGCTGGAACGCAGCAAGCTGTATTTGGGCGGCGGCAGGCGCTTCTGGCTCCGCCGCCGGGTGATGCAGGTCCAGCGGACCGTGTAGGAACTGTCCGGCCAGCGGACCGTATAGGGATTAAGGGGCCAGTGGCCTGTTCAGTCCGCCAGCGGACCCAGCCACGCGTTCGCCACGGTGTTGTGCGCCGACTCATCGTCTGATGGGTGGAACATCCCCGCCAGCACGTCCCGGTACAGGCGTTCAAGCTCCGACCCACGAAAGTAGCTGGAGCCGCCACCCACCCTGATGGCCAGGTCCACAACGCGGCGGGCCGTTTCAGTTGCATTGACCTTCAGCCCCACAAGTTTGGGAAACCACTGCGGCCCGTGCTCGACGAGCGCATCCACATCGCGGCTGACGGTCAGCAGCTGGGGGTAGAGGTTATCCATGGCCATGGCGGCCTCCGCGACCTTCCAGCGGATATCCGGATCCTGCGCATAGCTGCGGCCGGAGTGCTTGAAGGACGTGCGGCGCTTGACGGCCTCAACACCCAGGTCCAGGGCACGTTCGCCAATGCCGGTGTACACGGCAGCCAGCAATGTCTCGAAGCACGCGAAGATGGCGAAAATCAGCGGATCGGCGTTAGGTCCCACCGGGAGTTTGCGGAAGATCCTCTCCGGCGGGACCTCGGCGCCGTCCAGGACGGTGGTGTTTGACTGGCTGGCCCGCATGCCCAGGGTGTTCCAGTCATCCAGGATGGCGTAGCCCGAGGCCTCCCGGCTGATGAACCCGTGCACCAGCTCCCCTTCGCCTTCCCTGGCCTGGGCGTCCTTGCCGAAGATTCCCAGCCGGGTCCAGGCGGGCGAAAGACTCGTGAAGATCTTGGTACCGGTGAAGCTGTACGCCCCGCCCGGCAGGGGAACGGCTGCCGTCTTTGAATCAAAAAGTACCGAATCGTTGCCGGCTTCGGAATTGCCGAAGGCGAAGACCTCGCCGTGGGCGGCCTCCTGCAGGACGAAGTCCAGGGATGGGTCGCCCCGTGCGGCCAGGACGTGCGCGACGCCGGTCCAGACCAGGTGCATGTTGATGGCCAGGGCGGTGGCCGGGGCCGCCGTTGCCAGCCGCCGCTGGCACTGTGCTGCCGCCTCCAGCCCAAGCCCCAGGCCGCCGTCGGACGCCGGCACAAAGAGCCTGAGGTAGCCGGCGGCGGTCAGCTCTTCGAGGTCTTCAAAGAAGAAGGTGTTGTCCCGGTCATAGCCCGCAGCACGGCCGCGGATCGCCTGGAGCAAGGGCTCCGGCAGGACTTCGTCGGGAGTCATGTCCGGGCCGGCTCAGTAATTGGTGAGGAGCGTGTTGAGCACCCTGGCGCCGAACTTCAGCGAATCCACCGGAACCCGCTCGTCCACACCGTGGAACATCCCGGTGAAATCGAGATCATCGGGCAGCTGGAGGGGAGCGAAGCCGTAGCCGGTGATACCGAGCCGGCTCAATGATTTGTTGTCCGTGCCGCCGGAGAGCGTATAGGGAAGCACTTTCGCCCCCGGATCCTCGGTGTGCAGGGCGTCGATCATGGAATCCACCAGGTTTCCGGCGAACGGGACCTCAAGCGAGACGTCGCTGTGAACGTAGCTGACGTCGACACCCGAACCGGCAAGCTCCCGCACGACCTCCAGCACGTGGTCCTGCTGGCCCGGGAGCGTCCGGCAGTCCACCAGGGCCTCAGCCGATTCGGGGATGACGTTGTGCTTGTAGCCGCCCTTGAGCAGCGTGGGATTGGTGGTGTTCTGCAGGGTTGCCCCCACAAAGCGCGCCACGGTGCCGAGCTGGTCGAGCAGGCGGTCCGGATTATCGGGATCGAATTCCACGCCCGTGAGTTCGGTCACGCCGTCCAGGAACTGCCGCGTAGTGGGCGTCAGCTCAATCGGCCACTTGTATTCGCCGATCCGGGTTACCGCCGCAGCCAGCCGGGTGACGGCGTTGTCCGTATTGATCTGGGAGCCGTGGCCAGCCCGGCCGTGCGCCACCAGCCGGAGCCAGGAGATGCCCTTCTCAGCCGTCTGCAGGAGGTAGGTGCGCTGCCCGCCGATGGTTGCCGAGAAGCCGCCTACCTCCGAGATGGCTTCGGTTGCGCCTTCGAACAGCTCGGGCCGCTTGTCGACCGCGTAGCGGGCGCCGTACTCACCGCCGGCTTCCTCGTCGGCGAAGAAGGCAAAGATAATGTCGCGCTTGGGCTTGCGCCCGGATCTGGCCAAATCCCGCATCACAGCAAGGATCATGGCGTCCATGTCCTTCATGTCCACGGCGCCGCGGCCCCAGATGAGTCCGTCTTTGAGTTCCGCGCCAAAGGGATCCACCGACCACTGTTCACGCAGGGCGGGCACTACATCGAGGTGCCCGTGCACCACCAACGCGCTGGCGGACGGATCCTCACCGGCCATCCGGGTCACAACACTTGCGCGGCCGGGCGCCGACTCGAAGATCTCGGCTGCGAGTCCTACTTCCTCGATGAGCCCGGCCGTGTATTCCGCGGCCACCCGCTCCCCAGGACCCGAGCCGTCACCGTAGTTCGACGTATCTATCCGGATGAGTTCCCGGCAGATCCGGACAACTTCATCCTCGGCACGGATGTCAGACATAGAAACTCCTTGGCAGTGGGAAGGCTGCAAACAACCTGCGTTCTCGTGTGCCCTCAGCCTACCCATCAGCCCCGATTCCATGTTTCCGGAAAGTTCGTGTTAGAGTTTTTCTCGCTGCTTCGGAGAAAAGCGAAACGCTGAAAGGCGGAAACGATCTCCGAATTACCACCTGCGCGGGTGGCGGAATGGCAGACGCGCTAGCTTGAGGTGCTAGTCCTCGAAAGGGGGTGGGGGTTCAAGTCCCCCTCCGCGCACAAATGGGAAAACCCCTGAAATCCACGGATTTCAGGGGTTTTTTCTGTTTCCGTCGACGGCCTAAGCTGGAGCCGTGAATCCAACCCCGCCGCCTGGCCCGCTTGACGTCGTCGTCCACTCCGGGCCGGCCGACTGGTGGGTAATCCTTGCCGGGCTTGGCCCCTTGGCTGTCCTGGTCGCGGCCCTGCTGGCCTTCTACATCAACTGGCGCACCCTGGCCCAGCGCACGTCAGCCGATAAGACAGCGCTGGACCAAAAACGCGAAGCCGACGAGCAGGCGCTCCGGCAGAAGACCGAGGCGGACAGCCGGGCGGAATGGTGGCGACGCACCCAGTGGGCCCTGGACCGCGCCCTGGATCAGGATGAAGGAACCAAGGCCTTGGGGCTTGCGACCTTAAACGTCCTCGCAGGCAGTGAGCTGGCCCGTGCCGAGGAGCTTGAACTGTTCGACGCGGCGTGGGAGTACGTGCCTGGCGGGGACGACAGTGACTGGACCGTGAGCGCAGGGTCCCCTGAACACGGGGACGTCCACGCACGCCCGAATGCCGCCTCTGTGCCGGACAGGAAGGTCACCCCTGCCAAGCACCGGGTTCAGGTGGCCGCCGCCCGGCTGCGCGTGACGCTCGACGAGCGCCTGGGGCGGATTACCCCGCCTCAGACCACGGCCCTGGCTGAGGAACTTGACTAGGTCTCGCGGCTGGGCCGCCGTGCGCTGACTTTCAGCCCCGGGCGCCATGGTGCCCAATGTCACCCGACACCGATCCCAGCGGGTGTCCGCACGGAAATATTGGCGCCGCAAAGAAATTTTCTTGCCAGGCTATTGGGGAATACCCGCCGGATGCTGTACGTTGCATACGCGACAGACGAACCAAAGAAAAGAGATACACCTAAGTGGCAACCGATTACGATGAACTTCGCTCCGACGTCAAGGAGTCGCAGGACAACTCACTCGAGGCACTGCAGTCCGCCAATGCTCCGGACGCCCGCAGCGTCGTCCTCGAGCTCGATGAGGCCGACGGGCTGGATGGCGCCGGCGTTCCGGGAGGCGAATTCGTTGCCGAGGAACTGGTCGTGCAGGTTATCCCGCAGGCTGAGGACGAGTTCACGTGCTACTCCTGCTTCCTGGTCCGGCACCGCTCCCAGATTGCGCGGCAGAAAGACGGACACAGCTACTGCACTGACTGCGAAGGCTGATTCAAGAAACCCGGAAATTCTTCCGTGGCGGCCGAGTTCCGCCAGCAGGAAGTTAAGGCACGCCCACGTTTAGTAGGCGTGCCTTTCCTGTTAACTGGCTCAGGCGAGACGGCTGCGGACGATCTCGCTGACCGCCTTGCCGTCGTAGCGTCCGGCGACTTTGGCCGTGACAGGCTTCATCACGGCGCCCAGCTGACGCATTCCGGGCTCCACGCCTTCGTTCCGCAGCCCGGCAATGGTCTCGTCAACAATCGCCTCGACTTCGGCTGTTGTCAGCGGCTGCGGCAAGTACGCTTCTATGATTTCCGCCTCGGCGAGCTCGGCCGCGGCCCGCTCGGATTCTCCGGCTTCCATATAGATCCTTGCGGTGTCACGTCGCTTTGCAGCCTCTTTCTGCAACAACGAGGTCACCTGGGCGTCGTCCAGGACAATGGGCGTCTTTCCCGACTTCTCCCGTGTTTCGATCTCGCCCAGGACATTACGCACCGTTGTCAGGGCGGTTTTGTTCCGCTCCTTCATGTGCACCACAACATCAGCGTGCAGGCGTTCCTTCAAAGTGGTCACGGCATTCCTCGATTCGTTGAGCGCCCCAGGGCGGCAGGGCGGCAGGACAGTGGTGAACCATCCCTCTAGTACCGTAGAGGGCTATGGCTGACAATCACTACTCCCGGCCCGGCGGGAAACGACCTTGATTCCCGAGCAATTGTGGCAACGGACCGTTGAAGCCTTCAGCCGCGCCGCCATCCCCCAAGTCACGGTGGCCGAACTGGCTGTGGTGCTGGCGCTGGCAACTGCATTGTCCATCCCCCGTGCCACCTGGAAGTACTTTGGGCTCCTGGCCACCGCCACGCACGAACTCGGCCATGCTTTCGCCGCCGTCATGAGCGGCCAAAGACTGAGCGGGATCCGGCTCCGGTTGGACCACTCAGGCACAACCACCAGTTACAGCCGGGGCAAGGCTGCCGCCGTCTGGTCCGGATTCTGGGGCTATCCTGTACCTGCCCTGACCGGCGCTGCCCTGGTCACCTCCGGTTTTACCGGCTGGGGTCCGGCCGCCTTGGCCACAGGCACCCTTATCCTCCTGGTTTCGCTCGTGTTCATCAGGAACTTCGCGGGACTGCTGATCACAGGCCTTGCCGTCGCAGGCGGCGGCGTGCTGGTCCTGGTTGTGCCCAGCAGCTTCACCGGCCATGTTGCAGTCGTGCTTGGCGTGGCCCTGCTTGTGGCCGCCGTCCGGGATCTCGCGAAGCTCACCAATGTGCACCTGCGGCGCCGTGACAGGCTGGCCAGTTCCGACGCGTATATCCTTTACCGCGCAACGTCCATACCCTCCGGCATCTGGATCGCGCTCTTTGTCGCCGTTATTGCCGGCTCCTGGCTGGTCGCCTGGCAGCCCATCTCGGCAATCCTGACCGCCGGAGCCTAGGCTGGTCCGCATGAGCCCGGAGTCTCCTAGCGGGCCACAGGCCACGAACGCCACCCCTGCCGACAGCACGGACACCAGCACCGAACACAGCACCCTGGGCGCATATGTGACAGACGGTGCCGAGTTCAACCGGGACACGAATTACATTGAGGACCGGATCACCCACGACGGCCGCCCCGGGGTCAACGGCGAGCCGGGGTGGCCAGTGGAAGCTGGTCGGTACCGGCTGATTGCGGCGCGGGCATGCCCGTGGGCGAACCGGGCCGTGATTGTGCGTAGGCTCCTCGGCCTGGAGGACTCCATCTCCCTTGGCCAGCCCGGCCCTACCCGGATTACCCGCGCGGCATCACGGTGCCAGCGGTCGTTGATACTGCCAGCGGCGCGGTGGTCACCAACAACTTCCCTCAGATCACCCTGGACTTTGCCACCGAATGGACCCGTTTCCACCGGGTCGGAGCGCCTGACCTTTACGCGGAACACTTCTGCGCCGAAATTGACTCCGTCAACAAGCGCGTCTTCACCGAGGTCAACAACGGCGTCTACCGCTGCGGCTATGCGGGCTCCCAGGAGGCCTACGACTCGGCCTACACGAGGCTGTGGGCCGCGCTCGACTGGCTCGAGGAACGCCTCACCGGACAGCGGTACCTCGTGGGTGACACCATCACGGTGGCGGATGTCCGCCTGTTCACCACCTTGGCCAGGTTCGATGCCGTCTAGCACGGGCATTTCAAGTGCAACCGGCAGAAGCTGACCGAGCTGCCGGCCCTTTGGGGCTACGCGAGGGATCTTTTCCAGACTCCCGGTTTCGGAGACACGATCGATTTTTTCCAGATCAAACAGCACTATTACATCGTCCACGAGGACATCAATCCCACCCGGATGGTGCCGCAGGGTCCTGATCCGGCGGGCTGGCTGGAGCCCCATGGCAGGGAACCACTGGGTGGCCGGCCGTTCGGTGACGGCACTCCCCCGGGGCCGGTGCGCCCCGGCGAAGAAGTTTCCCCCGGCCATGGAGCGGCTTAGGATCGGGAAAGCGCTTGCTAACCGGTTAGGCTAGCCCC
Organism: Pseudarthrobacter sp. NIBRBAC000502772; assembly: GCF_006517235.1. NCBI lineage: Bacteria > Bacillati > Actinomycetota > Actinomycetes > Micrococcales > Micrococcaceae > Pseudarthrobacter > Pseudarthrobacter sp. NIBRBAC000502772. Next base: position 2,975,068 of record NZ_CP041188.1, on the reverse strand, counting down.
ATGCAGAAATCTTTTGGCTTTGCAGCACCCGGTTATGAAGGCGTTTTGGATCTGTTTGAGGCCCTTCTCGCCGCGGATCCGCAGTACAGCGCCCAAGTGGCGGCCTACCGGGACGGCGTGAAGATCGTGGACCTGTCCGGCGGGCCCCACATCACCGCCGATTCCGTTACGGGGGCGTATTCAGTCTCCAAGGGCGTGGCGGCGCTGGTGATTTCGCTGCTCGTCCAGGACGGGCTGCTGGACCTTGACCGGACGGTGGCGCACTACTGGCCCGAGTTTGGTTGCCATGGCAAGGACCGTTTGCTGGTGCGTGAAGCCCTGTCCCATCAGGCCGGCCTGATGGGAGTCGAGGGAGGCATCGCCCTGGACGAATTCACCACCTCCCTGGCCGCGGCAAGGTTGGCAGCGACGAGCCCCGCATGGCGTCCCGGCAGTTGCTTCGGATACCACGCCCTCACCATCGGAATCATTATGGAGGAACTCTGCAGGCGGGTCACGGGAACCAGCCTGCAGAGCCTCTATGAGGAGCGCATCCGCACGGCCTTCGGCATCGACTTCTTCTTGGGGCTGCCCGAAGAGCTGGAACCGCGCTACCGTGACGTCCTCTACGACGTCGATCCCCTTCAACCATGGCTGGATCCGCTGAGCCTGGATGGGCTTAATAGCAACGCGGCAGTCAGCACAATCATGGAACTTCCCAATCAACGGGCCGTCCGCGCCGCGGGGATGAGTGCCGCCGGTGGTGTGGGTACGGCGGAGGGCCTGGCCAGGCTCTACGCCGCGGCCATTACCGGTGTGGACGGCGGGGACCCCTTGTTGACCCCTGAGACCGTCAGTGCCATGTCCCAGGAGCAGGTGTGGGGCCTGGACCGCCTGTCCGGACTGGACAACGCCTTTGCCGTGGTCTTTATGAAGCCGCACGTGTCGCGGAATTTCGGCAGCCACCGCGCGTTCGGCCACGAGGGTGCGAACGCTGCCCTGGGGTTTGCCGATCCTGCGTACGGGCTCGGCTTCGGATACATCCCGCAGCGGGCCGAGGACGGACGCACGCAGGGCAAAGCTCATCGGCTGGCTGCTGAGGTCCGGCGGGCGTCGTCGGCCTTGTCCTAGTACACGGCTGCACCTAGTGTGGGGCTGATGGGTGATACTCAAGCGCAGCCGGAGGGCGGGCCTTCCGGTGGAACCCGAATCCTGCGGAATTCGGTGGCCGGTCTCTCGTCGGCATTCACAGTACAGCGCCTGCAGCTGGCGGCGAAGGCAGCTCTGGCCGCCGGCCTCGCTTTCGCCATTGCTCCCCTGATGCCGGGATCTGCTGCCGAGTATCCGTACTATGCGCCGCTCGGCGCCCTGGTGTCGATGTACCGCAACGTGGCCGGATCCTTCCGGCAGGGTCTCCAGGCGCTTGTCGGACTCGCCCTGGGTATCGGGCTCGCCTTTGCGCTGGTCAGTGTCGGTGATCCGTCACCGCTGTCTGTTGCGGTAGTTATGGGACTCGGCGTGCTGCTCGGCGGTCTCCCCCGCATCGGCTCGGGCAGCGATTGGATTCCGACGGCGGCGCTGCTGGTCCTGCTGGTGGGGGGAAGCAACCGGGACGACTTTTCCTTCGGCTACCTCATCCAGATGGGCGTCGGCGTCGCCGTGGGCATTGCCGTCAATTTCCTGGTCTTTCCTCCCCTGCATTTCGACGCGGCGGCCACCAGCCTCGGCAAACTCCGGCTGGCCCTCGGGCGGCAACTGACTGACATGGGAACGGCCCTGACTGAAAAGTGGCCTCCCGAGCATGAGGACTGGTCCCGCCGGTCCACCGAGCTGGCCGAAGCAGCCAGCACGGTCCGCCATCTCGTGCAGGAGGCTGACGCCAGCCGGCGGGCCAATCCGCGCCGGCGGCTCCATCCCCGCGACGTGGATCTCGATTACCGCAATCTTCGTGAGCTGGAGCGGGTGACGTTCCACATCCAGGACATGACAGAAGTCCTGTCCGATGTCATCTGGACAGACGACGCACCTTATACGGTGCCTGTCAACGACAGTGCGCCCCTGGCCACGGCCATGACCGCCACCGGCGAACTCCTGGCCTCGTTCGACGGTGAGGATGAAGCAGAGCAGCGGCGGCTGTTCGCTGCCGCAAAGTCGGCGGTGGAGGCCGGTATGGCAACGGTTGCGGAGCGGGCCCAGGAGGATTCGGCCGTGACAGCGTCCGAGTCCATCCTCCTGAGCCTGCACCGTATCGTCAGGGCTGTGCGGCCGGCGTCCTAGAGCGGTGCCACGGCGCCGCTGAAGTGGCGGCGGCCGGAGCGGGGGTTCCACGCCACAAATTCGGCCCGCTGCCAGCCTTCGCCAGGCGTCTGTGCCGTGGTGATATCCAGGGCGGTGATAGCCAAGGCAACGCGGGCAGGAAGGAATACTGGAGCCTCGAACGTGACATCCCACGTGAACGATTCGCCCTTGGCCGGCCCGACATCCGCGAGGGCCCTCGAGGCAAGGTACATCCCGTGCGCGATGGAGCGGCGCATGCCCAGGGCCTTGGCAGAAAGCACGCTCAGGTGGATGGGGTTGAAGTCGCCTGAAACGGCGGCATACGCCCTTCCCGTGTCGACCCCCAAATGCCAAATCGCGGTGGGGTCCGGAGGCGTGAAATCGGCCTGTCCGTTGTGGGGCGTTGGCTTGTCGATGCCGGGGAGGAACACACCCTTGGCCAGGTAGGAGGAGCGCCCGGTCCATTTGATGTCCGGCGTATCCGCTCCACGGATCTCTGCCACAACGTCAAGTTGCGTGCCGGACCGGTGGCCCCGGAGGTTCTCAACCCTGGCCTGGATGTCCAGCGATTCCGTGAAGGTCACCGGCGACCTCTGCTCCACATGGTTGCTGAGATGGACCATGCCCAGGAGTGGCAGCGGGAAATCGTCGCGGTTCATGACACTCATGGCCAGCGGGAACGCCAGTGCGTGGAGGTATCCGGCCGGCAGGGTGTCCCTGGCAGCCAGCCCGATGAGGTGCTGGTAGGCGGTGAGGTTGCCGACGTCGGCCCTTACCCCGCGCACTTCGTGGCTAGTGACCGGAAGGTTTGATCCGTTGTGCGTGCCCAACACGCGCCGCCGCGCGGTCTGCGCTGCGGCATTGACGTAGAGCTTGGACAGGGACGGCATCTCCCCCAGGATGACCGGCTGGACAGTACTCATGCCCCCACCAGGTTCTGTCCGCAGATCCGCAGCACGTCGCCGTTGATGCCCCCGGCGGCGTCGCTCGCCAGAAAGGCAATGGCCTCCGCGACGTCGGACGGTTGGCCACCTTGCTGCAGCGAATTCAGCCGCCGCCCCACTTCGCGGACGGCAAACGGGATCCGTGCTGTCATGTCCGTTTCGATGAATCCGGGCGCCACCGCGTTGATGGTCCCGCCGTTCGCCGCCAGAAGGGGCGCAGAAGCGCGCACCATACCCATCACGCCGCCCTTGGACGCCGCGTAGTTGGTCTGGCCGCGGTTGCCCGCGATGCCGCTGGTGGATGCCACCGAGACAATCCGTGGTGAATTACGGAAGTGTTCGGAAGCAAGGAGCGCTTCGTTGATTCTCAGCTGGGCGGCGATGTTGATGTTCAGGACGGAGGCCCAGCGGCCGTGGTCCATATTGGCGAGCAGCTTGTCCCGGGTAATTCCTGCGTTGTGGATGACGATGTCCAGACGGCCGTGACGCTGCACGGCGTGGTCGATGATCCGCTGGCCGGCGTCTGCGCTGCTGATATCCAGTTGAAGCGCCGTGCCGCGGACTTCGTTGGCGACGGCGGCCAAATGGTCCCCGGCTGCCGGGATGTCTACGAGCACCAGGGTGGCCCCGTCCCGGTGGAGGGTACGGGCAATAGCTGCCCCGATGCCGCGGGCGGCGCCGGTGACCACGGCAACCTTGCCGGCGAGCGGCTTCTCGAAGTCCGGGGGCAGCTGGCCCTGCTCGGTTGAGACCGTCAGGAACTGGCCATCCACGAATGCCGACCGGCCGGACAGAAAGAACCGCAGGGCGGCCAGGGCGCTGGGGCTGGTGCTCTGGACACCTTCTGCCAGGACGATGCCGTTCGCTGTTGCGCCGGCCCGGAGTTCCTTGGCAAGCGACCGCAGGAAGCCATCCACGCCTTGCCGGGCAGCCGACTGTGCCGGGGACGCGGTTCCGGCGGCCGGCCGGGAGATGGTGATGACGCGGGCGCTGGGCCCGAGATCACGCAGTGAGGCCGCGGCGGACAGCACAGGCTTTTCAAGATCCTCGGGCCGGGTCAGCTCATCCAGGACCAGAATGATCGCGCCAAGTCTTTCGCGGGGAACGGCGTGGCGCCGGACGTCCAGGTCCCAGGAGAGCAGCTTGGCGGCCAGTTCGTCGGCACCAGCGGTGTTGCCCTGGACGAGGACGGGGCCGGTGACCAGGGGCTGGCCCGGCTTGAAGCGGCGCAGCAGGGCAGGCTGGGGCAGGCCCAGCCGTTTGGCGATGTTCTTGCCTACGCCCTGGTTGACGAGCGTGGTGTATTTATCCGTCATCCGGTGCCCCTAGAGTGCTTCGAGTATCGCGACGACGCCCTGGCCGCCGGCAGCGCAGATGGAAATAAGTCCGCGCGCAGGCCTTCCCTCGACGGTGCCTTTGGCCTGCAGCATCTTGGCCAGCGAGGCCACAATGCGTCCGCCGGTGGCGGCGAACGGGTGGCCCGCGGCCAGGGAGGAGCCGTTGACGTTCAGCTTGGTGCGGTCGATGCTGCCGAATGCACCCTCAAGTCCCAGCCGGGTGCGGCCGAACTCATCATCTTCCCAGGCGGCCAGGGTGCTCAGGACAGTCCCGGCGAAGGCTTCGTGGATCTCAAAGAAGTCGAAGTCATCCAGCGTCAGTCCGTTGCGGGCCAGCAGCCTGGGGACCGCAAACGCGGGAGCCATAAGGAGTCCGTCCTTGCCGTGGACGAAGTCCACAGCGGCAGCTTCACCATCCACGACGGTGGCGAGCTTCGGAAGGTCATGGGCATCAGCCCAGTCATCGGATGCGAGCAGGACCGTGGAGGCCCCGTCGGTCAGCGGTGTGGAGTTTCCCGCCGTCATGGTGGCCGCGGCGCCGAGGCTCTTCCCGAAGACGGGTTTGAGGGTAGCCAGCTTCTCCAAAGTGGTGTCCGCCCTCAGGTTGGAGTCCTTGGCGAGGCCTCGGTAAGGCGTCAGGAGGTCATCGAAGAATCCTGCGTCATACGCGGCGGAAAGGTTGCGGTGGCTGTTGAATGCCAACTCATCCTGCGCCTCGCGCGAAATGTTCCATTGCGCGGTGGTCAGCGCCTGGTGCTCACCCATGGACAGGCCGGTGCGTGGCTCCCCCGTACTCGGAGCATCGGGGGCCAGGTCCTTGGGCCGCAGGCGGCTGAGTACCTGCAGGCGCTGGGGCAGCGTCTTGGCGCGGTTGAGGTCCAGGAGTATCTCGCGGAGGCCTTCACTGACAGCAATGGGGGCATCTGACGCCGAGTCGACACCACCGGCGATGGCGGAATCGATCTGGCCCAGTTTGATCTTGTTGGCCAGGCCCAGAACCGTTTCGAGGCCGGTGGCGCACGCCTGTTGCAGGTCGTAGGCCGGAGTTTCCGCCGACAACGCCGAACCCAGGACTGCCTCGCGGGTGAGGTTGAAGTCGCGGGAGTGCTTGAGTACGGCCCCCGCCGCAACCTCGCCGATCCGCTCATCCTGGAGGCCAAACCTGGCGATAAGACCGTCCAGTGCGGCAGTGAGCATGTCCTGGTTGGATGACTTCGTGTAGGCCCCGCCGGACCGGGCAAACGGGATCCGGTTACCACCCACAATTACGGCCCGGCGGACTGGACGCGCCGCGCCGGAAGTCGTGGGGCTGGCGAATTCGTGGGGTCCGGTGCCGGACGGTCCATTGACGGACATGGGTGACTCCTCTGATCTGCGACGGTTACCGATACCCAGCGTACCTGATACGCTGAGTATCGTGAACAACCTCCACACAGAAGTCCCGACGCCGGCTGCCGGCGCAATTGCCGACGGCCGTTCGGCCCGCTGGCAGACCCACCGGGAGGAACGACGCCGGGAGCTCATCAAGTCCGCACGCCGCGCGGTCCACGCGCTGGGCAGCGATGCCTCGATGGAGGAGATTGCAGCGGCCGCCGGCACCTCAAAGTCGGTCTTCTACCGCTATTTCGGCGATAAGGCAGGGCTTCAGCACGCCGTCGGGGAAGTTGTCCTGAGCCAGATGCAGCGCAAGATCCGCGAAGCGGCGCAGGGTGCCCAGACTCCTCGGGAAGGGCTGCTTGCCATGATTTCTGCCTATCTCCAGATGGCGGAAACCAGCCCCAATGTCTACAGTTTCGTCACCCGCTATGCGCCGGTGGATGCGGAAAACCACCAGGGATCGGCGGCCATTTCGGGAGCCCTTGGCCACTTCTTCGATTCCATCGCTGAGATGATCGCCGCGCCAATGCGGACCCACCTCGGCGAAGGCAAGGAATCGGTGATCGGCTACTGGCCCACGGCGGCCATCGGCCTGGTCCGAAATGCCGGTGAGCAATGGCTCAGCACGCCGGCTTCGGCGGCGAAGCCGGACCAGGAAGCCATGGCCCGCCAGATCACGGCCTGGTTATGCGTGGGGATCGCCCCCGAGCTTAGCCCCGCCAGCGCGACATGATTCCGCCCCAAGAACCTCACACCCTCCTGTCAGAACCAACGAAGGACATTGACATGACCGAAGTAGTGGACCGCCCCACCGGCCCGGACGCCGCCGTAACGGATACAGCCGCAGCTAATGCCGCTGTAGCCAACACAGCCGCTGCGGGCCCAGCGGCCACCAGCCCCAGCGCCAACGATGGCTCGGCTGTGCAGCCCGCCGTCGACGTTGCCGCCCTCGGCGAGCAACTCCTGGGCAAATGGGCGGACTCCCGTCGCCAATCCCGCGCGCTGGCCAGTGACCCTGCACTGCATAAAATTGAAGGACTGACGCACACCGAACACCGGACGCGAACCTTCGGCCAGTTGAAGTACCTCGTGGACAACAGCGCCGTACACCGGGCCTTCCCGTCGGCGCTGGGCGGTTCCGATGACCACGGCGGCAACATCGCGGCGTTCGAGGAACTGGTCACCGCCGACCCGTCCCTGCAGATTAAGGCTGGTGTCCAGTGGGGCCTCTTCGGCTCGGCCGTGATGCACCTGGGCACGCAGCAGCACCACACCAACTGGCTTCCAGGCATCATGAGCCTGGAGATCCCCGGCTGCTTCGCCATGACGGAGACCGGTCACGGTTCCGATGTGGCCAGCATCGCCACCACCGCGACCTACGACGTCAAAACCCAGGAATTTGTGGTCCACACACCGTTCCGCGCTGCGTGGAAGGACTACATCGGCAATGCAGCCATCGACGGCCTCGGCGCCGTCGTTTTCGCCCAGCTCGTGACAAATGGCGTCAACCATGGCGTGCACGCCTTCTACGTTGACCTCCGGGACCCCCAGACCAAGGAGTTCATGCCCGGGATTGGTGGGGAGGACGACGGAGTCAAGGGCGGCCTCAACGGGATCGACAACGGACGGCTTCATTTCGACAACGTCCGCATCCCCCGCACGAACCTGCTGAACCGCTACGGCGATGTGGCACCTGACGGGACCTACACGTCGTCCATTGCCAGCCCCGGCCGCCGCTTTTTCACCATGCTTGGAACCCTCGTCCAGGGCCGCGTGTCATTGGACGGCGCGGCCGTGGCGGCGTCGAAGATCGCCCTGACGGCAGCCATCCGCTACGCCACCGAACGGCGCCAGTTTAACGCGTCGTCTCACACTGACGAAGAGGTCCTCCTGGACTACCAGCGCCACCAGCGGCGCCTGTTTACCCGGCTGGCCACGACGTATGCCGCGGGCTTCGCGCACGAGCAGCTCCTCCAGAAATTCGACGACGTCTTTTCCGGCGCCCACGATACTGACGAGGACCGGCAGGATTTGGAAACCCTTGCCGCAGCCCTGAAGCCGCTGAGCACCTGGCATGCCCTTGACACCCTGCAGGAATGCCGCGAGGCGTGCGGCGGCGCCGGCTTCCTGATCGAAAACCGCTTCGCCTCCCTCCGGGCGGACCTGGACGTCTATGTCACGTTTGAGGGCGACAACACCGTGCTGCTCCAGCTTGTGGCCAAGCGCCTCCTGGCCGACTACGCCAAGGAGTTCAGGAATGTCGATTTTGGCGTCCTGGCCCGCTACGTGGTGGCTCAGGCAACGGGCGTGGCGATCCATCGCACCGGTCTGCGCCAGGTGGCACAGTTTGTCGCCGATACCGGATCAGTCCAGAAGGCTGCCATTGCGCTCCGGGACGAGGAAGGCCAGCGCGCCCTCCTGGCCGACCGCGTCCAGACCATGGTGGCCGACGTCGGGGCGGCCCTGAAGGGCGCCAACAAGCTGCCCGTCGAAAAGGGGGCGGCCCTCTTCAACCAGCACCAGAACGAGCTGATAGATGCTGCCCAGGCCCACGCGGAGCTCCTGCAATGGGAGGCGTTCACGGCGGCCCTGGAAGACGTCACGGACCCCGGCACCAAGCGTGTCCTGACCTGGCTGCGCGACCTGTTCGGCCTGTCGCTGATCGAAAAGAACCTGTCCTGGTACCTGATGAACGGCAGGCTCTCCATGCAGCGGGCACGCACGGTGGGTGATTACATCAACCGTCTCCTGGTCAAGATCAGGCCCCACGCCCTGGACCTGGTGGACGCCTTCGGGTACGGCGACGAGCACGTGCGCGCATCGATCGCCACCGGTGCCGAGAAGTCCCGGCAGGACGAGGCCCGCGCTTACGTCAGGGCCCAGCGGGCCAGCGGCAACGCGCCCGTCGACGAAAAAGTGCTGCTGGCGCGCACGGCTACCTCCCGATAAAGCAACGCGAGGTCACTTCAAGCCCCTCCGACGCCCCGGAATGGGCACTATGTAACCCCGCGTTGGATCAAGCGTTATGGACGAACGACGGCGCCGGTCCCCTCGGTGGGGACGGCGCCGTCGTGCGCTGTTTGGTCACTGGTGCTGCTGTTCCTGCCGTCCGTCAGGAAGCACTGAGCGGTAGACCTCGAGGGTGGTCTCGGTGATGGAGTCCCAGGAGAAGTGCTCCTCCGCGCGGCGGCGGCCGGCCTGGCCCATGGCACGTGCCCGATCGGGATCGGACACCACCTCGGTCAGAGCGGCGGCAAATTCCGTCACGAACTTCTCCGGATCAAGCGGCGTGCCGGTACCGTCGGTGACCTGTTCCAGGTCCACCAACAGGCCCGTCTCGCCATGCTGGACCACCTCGGGAATGCCGCCCGTAGCGCTGGCCACCACGGCAGCACCGCAGGCCATCGCCTCGAGGTTGACGATGCCCAGCGGTTCATAGATGGACGGGCAGGCGAACGCTGTGGCGTGGCTGAGGACCTGGATGAGTTCGTTCCGCGGCAGCATCCGTTCGATCAGGACGACGCCGGTCCGCTGGTTCTGCAGCTCCTCGATCAGGCGTGCAGTTTCTGCCGCGAGCTCGGGGGTATCCGCCGCGCCAAGGCACAGCACGAGCTGCACATCGGCCGGAAGCTTCGCGGCGGCACGCAGGAGGTACGGCACGCCCTTCTGGCGCGTGTTGCGGCCGACAAACACCACGCTCGGCTTATCCGGATCAATGCCCAGGGCGCGGACGGCGTCCTGGTTTTCGTCGCGCTGCCACAGTTCGACGTCGATGCCGTTGTGGACCACCCTGACTTTGGCAGGGTCAACGTCGGGGTAGCTGCGGAGGATGTCCTGGCGCATGCCTTCCGAAACGGCGATGATCGCTGCTGCCGCCTCGTAGGCGGTTTTCTCGACCCAGGAGGACAACGCGTAGCCGCCACCAAGCTGCTCGGCCTTCCAGGGCCTCAAGGGTTCCAGGCTGTGGGCGCTCAATACGTGCGGGATGCCGTGGAGCAGTGACGCCAGATGGCCGGCCATATTCGCATACCAGGTGTGCGAATGGACCAGATCGGCACCTGCCACGTCCGGCACGATCCGCAGGTCCACCCCGAGAGTCTGGACGGCGGCGTTGGCCGAGCCCAGGTCTTCGGGAACGGAATAGGAGGTCACCCCGGCACCGTGGTAATCGGCGTCGCGGGGTGCACCGAAGGCGCGAACCTGCAGGTCAACATGCTTACTAAGCACCCTGCTCAATTCGGCCACGTGGACTCCGGCGCCTCCGTAGATCTCGGGCGGGAACTCTTTAGTCACAATGTCTATTCGCACGTTACCCAAGGTAGTCGTTCCGCACTATCTGTTCTAGTGTGAAGGAGTCCGGGCATGCCGGACTGTTTGGGGAGATACGAAGGCGTACAGGAGCTACTACCATGCCGTTGAATAAAAGAGTCCTGGCCATTGTCCTCGCGGGCGGCGAGGGAAACAGGCTGATGCCACTGACGGCAGACCGGGCGAAACCTGCAGTGCCCTTTGCCGGCAGTTACCGGCTGATCGACTTTGCGCTGTCCAACCTGGTGAATTCACGCTACCTGCAGATCGTGGTCCTGACCCAGTACAAGTCGCACAGCCTTGACCGCCACATTTCCGAGACCTGGCGGATGTCCACGCAGCTGGGCAATTACGTGGCGTCCGTGCCGGCGCAGCAGCGCGTCGGCAAGAGCTGGTTCCTCGGCAGCGCCAACGCCATCTACCAGTCGCTGAACCTGATCCATGACGCCAACCCCGACATCGTCGTCGTGGTTGGTGCGGACCACGTGTACCGCATGGACTTCGCCCAGATGGTGGAGCAGCATGTGCAGAGCGGCGCCAAGGCCACTGTGGCCGCCGTGCGCCAGCCGTTGAGCATGGCCAACCAGTTCGGTGTGATCGAGGTGGACCAGGAGGACCCGCAGAAGATCGCCGCATTTGTGGAAAAGCCCGCCACAACTCCTGGCCTGGCCGCTGATCCCACCCAGTTCCTGGCTTCCATGGGCAACTACGTTTTCGACGCCGACGCGCTCGTGGATGCCCTTCACGTGGACGCCGAACGGCTCGACACCAAGCACGACATGGGCGGGGACATCATCCCCTACTTCGTCAGCCAGGGCGAGGCCGGAGTCTACGACTTCACCCTCAACAACATCCCCGGCTCCACGGAACGCGACCGGACCTACTGGCGCGACGTCGGCACCATTGATTCGTTCTACGACGCCCACATTGACCTCATCTCGCCGTTGCCTGTGTTCAACCTCTACAACTCTGAATGGCCCATTTACACACGCCAGAGCATCTCCCCGCCCGCCAAGTTCGTCCGCGGTCAGAACGACACCGTGGGCACCGCCCTGGACTCCATCGTGTCCAGCGGCGTGGTCATCTCCGGCGGCGTCGTGGAGGGCTCCGTCCTGTCCAACGACGTCTTTGTGGGGAACGGCAGCAGGGTCATCGACTCGGTCCTGATGGACAAGGTGAACATCGGCGAAGGTGCCGTGGTCAACCGGGCCATCCTGGACAAAAACGTGAAGGTTCCGGCCGGCGCCGCGATCGGCCTGGACCATGACCTGGACCGCGCCCGCGGTTTCAAGGTGACCGACTCCGGCATCACCGTGCTCGCCAAAGGCCAGCAGGTGCCCGAGCCCGGGGACGCGGAACGTGCGCTCGCCGCGAAGAACCTCCACCAGGTACCGGATGCCGTCAAGGCGGCCACAGCCAACTACCCCGAACTCCGCGAATCAGTCGAACAGGCCGCTGCGGTCCACGCGGAAACAGCAGCCCAGGCCGCCCCGGGCGGCCGCCGCGCCTAAACGAAGGACAGCCAGGCCTGGCCGGGCTGCGAACCCCGCGGCACGGTCAGGCTGGATCGTCGCCAGGCTGTAAAATCGGTACAATGAGCTCCCCCGATCTGACGCCTGAGGAAATCCAGGCCTGCCTCAAGGTTTTGAACACCATCCACGTCTACGACGAGGAACACCCCGACTATGTCTCGGTGCGCCGTGCCACCGGGAAGATGTTCAAGGCCGTGAAGCGTCACCGCCGCGTCACCAAGCGGGACCTGATCTCCGAAGCCGACCGGGCGGTCATCGCCCAGACCGCTACGGCAGCACCGGACCGGATCGACGACGAGACCCGCGGCAACAAGCTGGAGACGTCGGCGACGGGCAAGGTGGCGGGGCACCTGATCCGTTCCCGCCCCTGCTATATCTGCAAGACGCACTACACGCAGGTGGACGCTTTTTATCATCAGCTCTGCCCGGAATGCGCCGCCTTCAGCCACAGCAAGCGGGATGCCCGCACCGACCTGACAGGCCGGCGTGCGCTGCTCACGGGCGGGCGGGCCAAAATCGGCATGTACATCGCGCTGCGCCTGCTTCGGGATGGCGCGCACACCACCATCACCACCAGGTTCCCCAAAGACGCCGCACGCCGTTTTGCGGCAATGGAAGACAGCAGCGAGTGGCTGCACCGGCTCCGGATCGTGGGCATCGACCTGCGCGACCCGTCACAGGTGATGGCCCTGACTGATTCGCTCAACGCCGCGGGCCCCCTGGACATCATCATCAACAACGCCGCCCAGACCGTGCGCCGGTCCGGCAACGCCTACAAGCCACTGGTGGACGCCGAGGACGAGCCGTTGCCCGCCGCGCTCGAACCCGCCAACGGCGGACCGGAACTGGTGACGTTCGGCCACGCCCACGACAAACACCCACTCGCCCTGGCGAGCACCGTCACCGATCACCCCGTGCTGGCCGGCGACGCCATCACCTCACTGGCGCTCTCCACCGGCTCCGCCTCGCTGGAGCGGATCGCCTCCGGAACAGCGATCGACGCCGGCGGGCTGGTCCCGGACTTGGCTGACATCAACAGCTGGACCCAGGTGGTGGACGAGGTTGACCCCCTGGAAATGCTGGAAGTCCAGCTCTGCAACGTCACGGCACCGTTCCTGCTGGTCAGCAGGCTCCGGGACGCCATGAAGCGCTCCACGGCGCACCGGAAGTACATCGTCAACGTCTCCGCCATGGAAGGCCAGTTCTCCCGCGCCTACAAGGGCCCCGGGCATCCGCACACCAACATGGCCAAGGCAGCCCTGAACATGATGACCCGCACCAGCGCCCAGGAAATGCTGGATGCCGACGGGATCCTGATGACTGCGGTGGACACCGGCTGGATCACCGACGAACGGCCGCACTTCACCAAGGTCCGCCTCATGGAGGAGGGCTTCCACGCGCCCCTCGACCTGGTGGACGGCGCCGCCCGCGTCTACGATCCGATCGTGATGGGCGAAAACGGCGAGGACCAGTACGGGGTCTTCCTCAAGGACTACAAGCCCAGCCCCTGGTAGGACGGGCACTGTCCTGAGCAGGGTGTTGGGCGTAGGCTCGGCGGCATGAGCAGCGAGCCAATGTCCGGTGAACCAATGTCCGGCGACCCAGCGTCCAACAAGTCAACGTCCAGAGAGTCCAACTCCGGCGAGTCAACGTCCCAGGTCCAGAACCTGGAACACCACGAATGCTGGTCCCTGTTGCGGACGGTTTCGGTAGGCAGGCTGGCCGTCCTGGTGGACGGCCAGCCTGACATCTTCCCCATCAACTACACGGTGGACGGCGGAACATTAGTGTTCCGCACCGGCGCTGGAACCAAGCTGGCCGCCGCCTCGGGAGGTGCCGCTGTGGCGTTGGAGGCCGACGGTGTGGATGCCGTCAGTGGCCTGGCCTGGAGCGTGGTGGTCAAGGGACCGGCAAAGGTCATCACAGGAACCGAAGGCATCCTGGACTCCGCAGCCCTGTACCTCTTCCCATGGCAGGCCGGGAAGAAAGACACCTTTGTCCGGGTGAGCCCGGGAACAGTGACCGGGCGCCGGTTTAAAGTCACCGCACCCATGACCTGGTGGACCCAGCTCAGCGGAGCGGCCAAGGCAGCCCCGGAGTAGTCCTGGGCCGGACCCTGGGCAGGACGAGGAAACGCCCCGGCTGCCTAAGCGAGGCGGGTGATTTCCACGCTCACGCTGAGCGCCGATCCGCCGCCGCCGGACAGGATGCCCTTCAGCGGTGGTACGTCCCGGTAGTCCCGGCCCCTGGCGACGGTGACATGGTAGTCCCCTGCCGGCTTGTGGTTCGTAGGATCCCAGCTGCGCCACTCGCCGTCCCAGAACTCCAGCCACGCATGTGACTGGCCGGCGACCGTCTCGCCGATGGCCGCCGTCGACCGCGGGTGCAGGTAACCGGACACGTAGCGGGCGGGAATGCCGCAGCTGCGCAGCGCGCCTATGGCGAGGTGCGCGAGGTCCTGGCAGACGCCCTGCCGCTGGCCCCACGCTTCCTCTGCGTTGGTGGTGACCGCGGTGGAACCGGACATGTAGGTCATCTCGCCGCGCATCCAATCGAATATGGCCATGGCGGCCTCGTGCGAGTTCTTGCCCTCCACGACACGTGGAATGATGCCCAGTACCTCGGCGCCGGGACCGCTCAGCTGCGACTGCGGCAGCCAGTCGCTGAAATTGTTCAGCGACTCCTTCGATGACAGGACGTCCCAGCCGGCGATGTCAGCGTCCGCGGGGATTTTTTCCGCCCGGTGCACTTCGACGGTGATGTTGGAAACGACCTCAAGGTGGTCGTGCGGCATCTGCATGTCGAAGGCGGTGACTCGTGTTCCCCAGTAGTCCCGGTAGTTGCTCACGGACGCTTGCGACGGCGAGACCTTGAGCACGGATTCAAGGACAACCTGCTGGGGATCGGTCAGGGGCGTCATGCGTGCCTCGTTGTAGGACAGCGTGACGCGCTTGTTGTACTTGTAGGCCGTGGTGTGGATGATGCTCAGCCGGGTCATGAAACTTCTCCCACCCAGGCGAGTTCGTCTGCCTGATTGAAGTATTTACGGGAAATGGCGTCCGAGGCCTGCGAGACGGCCTTCTGCACGCGTTCCATGTGCTCGGGCAGTTCGGACATCAGATCGTCCGTCCGGTGGAACTCAAGGAACGTGCGGGCCTGGCCCACGATCCTGCGGGCGTCGTTGATGAAGCCCACGCGCTGTGCCGATGGGTCCAGCTTCGCGAGGCACTCATCGGCGTCCCGCAGGGCATAGACGATGGACCGCGGGAACAGCCGGTCGAGCAGGAGGAACTCGGCGGCGTGCTGGTCCCCGAAGGCGGCCCGGCGGGTCCGCAGGAACGACTCATAAGCCCCCGCGCAGCGCAGCATGTTGACCCAGGACATGCCGGCAGAGAGGACATCCCGGGTGGAGAGCATCCGCGCGGTCATGTCGGCGCGCTCCAGGGACCGGCCCAACACCAGGAACAGCCAGCTTTCATCATGGCTCACGGTGGTGTCGGCCAGGCCGCTGACCATGGCGGTCCGTTCCAGCGTCCAGTTGCAGAAGCGGTACGTCCCCACCACGTCCTTGCGGTGCTGGCTCAGCCCGTAGTAGGTGGTGTTGAGGCTTTCCCAGAGGCCCGAGGATACGGTCTCGCGGGCACGCCGTGCGTTTTCGCGGGCCGCGCCCAGCGACCCGGCGATGGACGTTGCGCTGGTTTTGTCGTATGCCAGGGCGTGGAGGAGTTCGGGCAGGCCGAAGTCTTCGCTCTGCGGCCGGGCACCCATGACTGCGAGCAGCTCCTGGGCCACCCTGCGGCGTTCGTCCATGGGCAGGTGGTTCAGGCGTTCCAGGTGCACGTCCAGGATGCGGGCGGTGCCGTCGGCCCGCTCCACATAGCGTCCGATCCAAAATAGGGACTCAGCAATACGGCTAAGCATTCGCGGTGACCTCCTGCGCGTCCGAAATCTGTGGGGATGACCCCGTGAACAATTGTGCCGGTTCGATGGCCCGGCTCACTGCTGCTGCTCCGACTGGCGGTCGCGCCAGTTGCTCTCCACTGGCCAGACGGATACCCGCTCGCGGATGGAAATGGTGGGCCGGGGAACAGTTTCCACCGGCACCTGGGGTGAGTCTGCCAGCACCCAGGTGTCCTTGGAGCCGCCGCCCTGGCTGGAGTTCACAATGAGGGAGCCTTCCTTGAGCGCCACCCTGGTGAGTCCGCCGGGGAGTACCCAGACGTCGTCGCCGTCGTTGACAGCGAAGGGGCGCAGGTCCACGTGCCGCGGGCCGAACTTGTCCCCGCCGAGCGTGGGCACGGTGGAAAGCTGCAGCACGGGCTGCGCGATCCAGCCCCGAGGGTCAGCGACGACCCGCTTGCGCAGGGCCTCAAGTTCGTCGTTGGAGGCGTCCGGCCCGATGACCAGGCCTTTGCCGCCGGAGCCGTCCACGGGCTTCACCACAAGCTCAGCCAGGTTGTCCAGGACATACTCCCGGGAGTCTTTCTCCTCCAGCCGGAACGTATCCACGTTCGCGATGACGGGCTCCTCGCTGAGGTAGTAGCGGATGAGGTCCGGAACGTAGCTGTAGACAAGTTTGTCGTCGGCCACGCCGTTGCCCACGGCGTTGGCGATGGTCACGCCGCCGGCCCGGGCGGCGTTGACCAGCCCCGGGCAGCCGAGCATGGAATCCGAGCGGAACTGCAGGGGGTCCAGGAACTCGTCATCGATGCGTTTGTAGATCACGTCCACGCGCTGCTCACCGGCCGTGGTGCGCATGTAGACGCGGTTGCCGCGGCAGATGAGGTCGCGGCCTTCGACGAGCTCCACGCCCATCAGGCCGGCCAGCAGGGTGTGTTCGAAGTAGGCGCTGTTAAAGACGCCGGGGGTCAGCACCACAACCGTGGGATCGTCGACGCCGGCGGGCGCCGTTTTGCGCAGCGCGGACAGCAGCCGGCGGGGGTACTCTTCGACCGGCCGGATGAGCTGCTGGCCAAACGCTTCGGGCAGGCCCTTGGCCATGGCCCGCCGGTTTTCCAGGACGTAGCTGACGCCGGACGGCACCCGCACATTGTCTTCCAGGACGCGGAAGGTGCCTGCGGCGTCGCGCACCACATCGATGCCGGAGATGTGCACGCGGACTCCGCCGGCCGGCTCGAAGCCGTGCACCTGGCGGTGGAAGTGGGCGCTGGTGGTGACGAGCTGGCGCGGGATGACGCCGTCCGCCACCACATTCATTTTGTCGTAGACATCGTTGAGGAAGGCTTCCAAGGCCCGGACGCGCTGCGCCACGCCCTTTTCCAGCACGGTCCACTCATCGGCGGGGATAACGCGCGGGACGATGTCGAGCGGAAAAGGCCGCTCCTCCCCCGCGAAGTCAAACGTCACACCGCGGTCCAGGAAGGTCCGTGCCATGGAGTCCGCCCGGGCGCTGACGTCAGCGAGGGATAGCTTGCTAAGGGCATCGGCCACCTGGCCGTACGACTCGCGTGCTTCCTGGCCGGGGGCGAACATCTCGTCGTAGGCGCCGGTACGTTCGGCGGCCTCGGAGTAATCCTGAAATAGGTCTGACATGTCCTTTAGCCAACCATCTTTTTGTTTCGAAATCATTACTGCCATCCATTGTGGCGTGTTGCAGGGAGGCAACGGCGGTTCGTTGAATCCGTGTCCTATCCGGCAAGGTTAGTGAGTGCCAGAGACAACTAATTCCGGGAGCTTCGGAGACGGCGGGAACAGCCGCAGCGGACTGCGCGCCAGGCTTCGTGGACTGAAGATTCGTTCCGGCAGGCTCCTGCCCGGCCTCCTGACGGCCACCCCCGCGCTGGCCGTGGCCTTCGCTGTTCATGCTGTTGTGCCGGCACTGCCCGCCATGACCGTCGCGGTGGCGCTGGGCCTGCTCGCCGCGAACCTGCCCGGCACGGCGGTGTGGATCGCCGGACGGGCGCGTCCGGGCCTGGACTTCGCGGGCAAGCACCTGATGCGGGGCGGCATCGTCCTGCTGGGCCTCAAGGTGAGCATCATGGACATCCTGGGCCTCGGCTGGCTGGCAATGGTCCTGATAACGGGCGTGGTGCTGCTGAGTTTCGGCGGCACCTACCTGCTGATGCGGCTGTTCCGGCTGCCGCGTGAGACCGCGCTGCTGGTGGCAACCGGCTTTTCGATCTGCGGGGCGTCCGCCATCGGTGCCATGGCGGCCGTGCGGCGGATCCGGCATGCGGATACTGTCCTGCCGGTGGCGCTGGTGACACTGTGCGGCACGCTGGCGATCGGCATTCTGCCGCTGCTGATGCATCCCCTGCAGTTGAGCCCCCTCGCTTTCGGCGCCTGGACGGGTGCGTCGGTGCACGACGTCGGCCAGGTGGTGGCCACGGCGCAGACCGCCGGCACCGCAGCACTGGGCATCGCCGTCGTCGTTAAGCTCACCCGAGTGCTGCTCCTGGCACCGGTGGTGGCCGTGGCGGGCGTGCACCACCGCATAAGTACGTCAGGACAACATGCGCTGCCGCCGCTGGTGCCCCTGTTCGTGGTGGGGTTTGTGGCCATGGTGGCGCTTCGGTCCACGGACTGGCTCTCGGACGGCTGGCTCGACGCCGGCGCGGGGCTGCAGGACATTCTCCTGGGAGCGGCGCTCTTCGGGCTCGGGTCGGCCGTGCGGATCCGTACGCTCCTGCACACCGGAGCGAGGGCGCTGCTCGCGGCGCTGGCGGCCTGGCTGCTGATCGCGCTGCTGGGCCTGGCAGCGGCCCTGCTGATGACGGCCTAGGCTGGCAGCCGGAGCGGCCGGATGGTGACCGGCACGCCTGGATCCCGTGATTAGATAGCTGAGTGTCACATGAGAATCTGCAGCGCGATGAAGCCGCTCAACGGTCAGCCCTGATCAGCACCCACAGTTACGACGTCTCCCTGGATGTGCGGCAGGCAGCGGACCCGGACGTGGCGGGCTACATGAGCCGCAGCGTTATCCACTTCTCCGCCGCTGTGCCGCGCCAGGGGCAGGTGGCGTCCACGTTTCTGGATTTCATCGCCGGCGAAGTCCACAGCGTGTTCCTCAACGGCAAAGCGCTGCCCGTGGCCGACGTGGTGGAGGGTTCCCGGATCCGCCTGGACAACCTGCAGGCAGAGAACGAGGTCACCGTCACCGGCACTGCGCTGTACAGCCGGTCCGGCGAGGGCATGCACCGCTTTGTGGATCCGGCTGACGGCCAGTGCTACCTCTACACGCAGTATGAGCCCGCCGACGCCCGGCGAGTGTTCGCGAACTTTGAGCAGCCTGACCTCAAGGCCGAGTACACATTCCACGTCATGGCACCGTCCGGCTGGGAGGTGGCCTCCAACGGGGTGGAAGCGGCCCGCAGTCAGCTGACCAGTGATCCGGACACCAGTCGCTGGGACTTCGCCACCACACGCCCCATGTCCACCTACATCACCACAGTCCTTGCCGGGCCCTACTTCAAAGCCGAGGACCACTGGAGCACCAGGCTCGACGACGGCACGCCGCTGGAGGTTCCGCTGGCGCTGTACTGCCGGGCTTCCATGGCGGAATCGTTCGATGCCGCGGAGCTCTTCCGGCTGACCAAAAACGGGCTGGACTTCTTCAACCGGCTGTTCGAATACCCGTACCCCTGGGGCAAATACGACCAGGCTTTTGTGCCCGAATACAACCTGGGCGCGATGGAAAACCCGGGGCTGGTCACGTTCACGGAAAGCTATGTGTTCACGTCCCGCGCCACCGACGCGCAGTACCAGGCCCGGGCGAACACGCTGATGCACGAGATGGCGCACATGTGGTTCGGCGACCTGGTCACGATGCAGTGGTGGGACGACCTGTGGCTGAAGGAGTCCTTTGCGGACTACATGGGTACCCTCGGTGTGGACCGTGCCACGGACTGGGAGACAGCCTGGGTGAACTTCGCCAACAAGCGCAAAGCGTGGGCCTACGTCCAGGACCAGCTGCCCACCACCCACCCGATCGTTGCCGACATTCCTGACCTTGAGGCCGCCAAACAGAATTTTGACGGCATCACCTACGCCAAGGGTGCGTCCGTACTCAAGCAGCTTGTGGCGTACGTTGGGTTCGATGCTTTCATCGCCGGCTCACGGCAGTACTTCCGCGATCACGCCTACGGAAACACCACCCTGGCGGACCTGCTGGAGGCCCTCAGCGCTGCTTCCGGCCGCGACCTTGCCGGCTGGGCTGCCGCCTGGCTGCAGACCTCCGGCATCTCCACGATGTCGCTGGAGACGGACACGCACGACGGCGTCGTCGGTGCAGTAACGATCGTCCAGGCTGCGGTGGACCCCGTTACCGGACGGGAGGAACTGCGGCCGCACCGTCTGCGCGTGGGCTCGTACAACTTCGATGCCGACGGCGCCCTGGTCCGCACCAGAAGTATCGAAACGGACGTTGCCGGAGCGCGGACAGAGGTCCCGGAGTTGGCCGGGCAGCCGCGGCCCGCCCTCCTGCTCGTCAATGATGATGACCTGACCTACGCAAAAGTCCGGCTGGACCCGGTGTCCGGGGAAACAGTTTTGGCATCCCTGGACCGCATCACCGATCCGATGGCCCGCGCCCTCTGCTGGACCGCGCTGTGGAACTCCGCCCGCGACGGGGAAAGCCCGGCCTCCCGCTACGTGGAGGCCGTGACGTCGTTCGGCCCGTCCGAAACGGGAGTCGGCGTGCTGCTGAACATCCTGGAGAACGCCGCCACCGCCGTCGAACGCTACACCCCCTTGGCCCAACGCGACGCGGTGCGCGGCGCCTTCCTGGCGGCTGCCGACGCCCAGCTGGGTAAGGCAGCGCCGGGCTCGGACCACCAGCTGGCCTGGGCGCGGACGCTCGCCGCCGCCAGCCGTCATGACGCTGCCCTCCTCCCCCGGCTCAGGTGCCTTCTGGACGGCACGGTGGTGGTGGACGGCCTGGCCGTGGACGCCGAGCTGCGCTGGAGCTTCTGGCACGCTCTGGCGGCCAATGGGCAGGCAACCCCCGAAGACCTGGACGCAGAACTCGAACGCGACACCACCGCCTCGGGCCGGGCGGGCCACGCCACAGCCCTCGCCGCCCGTCCGGAGCGTGGTGTGAAGGCCGCCGCCTGGCACTCTGCCGTGGAGGGGACCGAGCTGTCGAACCAGCTGCTCAGCGCCACCATCGTTGGATTTGCCACCGCCTCCGCTGCCCTGCTGGAACCCTATGTGGAGCCGTACTTTGAGTGCCTCCGCGGTGTCTGGGACAACAGGAGCATTGAAATCGCCAGCCGGATCGTCCGGGGGCTCTATCCCCTGGCACAGGATCTGCCGGCGGGGACCTTGCCTGCGGAGCACGCCGTGGTGCTCCGCACAGATGCCTGGCTGACGGCCAACTCGGACGCGCCGCGGGCGCTGCGCCGGATCATTGTGGAGCAGCGGAGCCACCTTCTGAGGGCGCTCAACGCACAGGCTCTGTAGATCACCGGGCAAGGCTCTTACGGGACCCGGTGCAGCCAATCCTCGGCGCCGAACTTGGTGGTCACCCGGTCCCGGGCGGCAGTGAGCTCGGCGGCAGTGAGTTCGGAGGGGGTGGCGGCGTACCTCTCGGTGAACACTTCCATCATGGCCGCGATGATCTCCGTGCGGGCCAGCCCGGTCTGCCGGCGCAGCGGATCAACCCGCTTCTTGGCGCTGCGTGTCCCCTTGTCCGAGAGCTTCTCCTTACCAATGCGCAGCACCTCGACCATCTTGTCGGCGTCGATATCGTAGCTCATGGTGACGTGGTGCAGCATGCCGCCGTTGGCCAGGCGTTTCTGGGCGGCGCCGCCGATCTTGCCCTGGTCCGTGGCGATGTCGTTCAGGGGCACGTAAAACGCGGTCACCCCGATCTTCTCGAGGGCGGCCATCACCCAGGCGTCGAGGAATGTGTAGGAGTCCGCGAAGCTGATCCCGTCCACGAGCGTCTGCGGCAGGTACAGGGAGTACGTGATGCAGTTGCCGGCCTCCATGAACATGGCTCCGCCGCCGCTGATCCGGCGGACCACGGTCATGCCGTGCCGGGCGACGCCGTCGGGATCCAGCTCGTTCCGGACGGACTGGAAGCTACCGATCACCACGGACGGTTCTTCCCAGTCCCAGAACCGCAGGGTGGGGTGGCGACGGCCGGCGCCCACCTCTTCGGTCAGCACTTCGTCCAAGGCGACGTTGATATGCGTGGACAGCACTGTGGGAGCGATGATGTTCCAGTGGTGGTCAGTCCAGGACGTGGCCTTCGCCAGCGCGCGGCGAACGGTGACGGCCACGGCGTCGGCAGAAAAGCCGAACAGGACAGCGCCGGGCGACAGCGAAGCGGTGACGGCCTCGGACAGCTCCGCCGCCGTCGTGCTTTCCGGAAGTCCTGTCAGCGCCCGGTTGATGGCAGGCAGCGCCTCGTCAGGTTCGAGGAAAAAGTCGCCGCTGAGGGAGACGTCTGCGAGGACGCCGTCCACAAGGTCGAAATCCACCACCACAAGTTTGCCGCCCGGGACTTTGTACTCACCGTGGTGGCTGCGGGGGCGGTCTTCAGCGGCAAACGGCGAGGCAGTCATGACATCCATCCTGCCCCACGATAGAGGCTCCCCGAAACGACAAAACGCCGGACGCAAAAAGCCCGCACCGTTGCCGGTGCGGGCTTTCCAAAGAACCTTGGGGGGTGAAGTGAATTACTTCGCGCCGCCGAAGCCCTTGAAGCGAGCGTTGAAGCGCTCGACGCGGCCTGCAGAGTCCATGATGCGCTGCTTGCCCGTGTAGAACGGGTGGGACTCGGAGGAGATTTCGACGTCAATGACCGGGTAGGTGTTTCCGTCTTCCCACTCGATGGTCTTCTTGGAAGACACGGTGGACTTGGTCAGGAACTTGACGCCGGAAGCCAGGTCGTTGAAAACAACAGCTTCGTACTTCGGGTGGATATCAGACTTCATAATGGGGCCTTTGTTCGCACAACTGGATTTTGCCAGCTGCCAGGTATGAATGGGATGGCTGGTGTCTGCTTCACTGCCGCAAGACAGAAAGCGCAGGACAGCCAGCTGTTAATAATAGCTGATCAGCGCGGACCCTGCGAACCGCGTGGCCGGAGTTCCCAGAACGCCACGGCCGAGGCCGCCGCCACGTTGAGGGAGTCCACGCCGGCGCGCATAGGGATTTTCACGGCGAGGTCGACGGCGGCGAGCGTCTCGGCGCTCATGCCGGCGCCCTCGGTGCCGAGCACCAGGGCCAGCCGGTCCGGATGGCGTGCGGCAAGCGCGTCCACGTCCACGGCGTCCCCGGTGAGTTCCAACGCGGCCACGGTGAAGCCGGTTTCCTTGAGCAGCGACAGGTCCTGCGGCCAGGACTCCAGCCGCGCCCAGGGCACCTGGAAGACCGTTCCCATGCTGACACGGACGCTGCGGCGGTAGAGCGGATCGCCGCAGCGCGGCGAAATCAGCACGGCATCGATGTCCAGGGCCGCGGCCGACCGGAAGATGGCACCCACGTTGGTGTGGTCCACGATGTCCTCCAGGACCGCGACCCGGCGCGCACCTGCCAGCAAGTCGTGGAGGGGCACCGGTTCCGGCCGTTGCATGGCTGCCATGGCGCCGCGGTGGAGGTGGAACCCGGTGATCTCTTCGAGCAGGGCAGCGCAGCCAATAAAGGCGGGAACGTCGGGGTAGGCACTGAGGACATCCTGCAGGTCAGCCAGCCATTTCTCCGCCAGAAAGAACGACCTTGGCCGGTGGCCTGCCGCCAACGCCCGGCGCAGGACCCGTGAGGATTCGGCGATGTACATTCCTTCAGCCGGTTCACGGAGCTTCCGCAGGTGAACGTCCGTCAGCTGCGTGTAGTCGGAGACACGGGGATCCTCGGCAGATTGAAGGTAGTGGATTGTCACCGGCTGATTATTCCATCAGGTTGGCGATCATAAAGCCCAGCGCCATCAGGCCGAGGGCAAAGATGACAGTCCGCAGCAGAGCCGGGGACAGCTTCCGTCCCACCTTGGATCCCAGGAGGCCGCCGATCGTGGAGCTCACGGCAATCAGGAGCACCACCAGCCAGTTGATCCGGTCAAACGCGAAGAGCAGGTAGGACACTGCGGCCACGAGGTTCACGCCGAGGACCAGGATGTTCTTCATGGCATTGGCGTTCTGGATGGTGCCGGTGAGGAACACGCCCAGAATGCCGACCAGGAGGATCCCTTGGGCGGCCACGAAGTAGCCCCCGTAGACGCCGGCGAGGTACACCAGCACGATCAGGAGGATGCCATGGCGTTTGTCCTTGATGGCGTGCTCGGGGTTTTCCTCGCGGTTGCGGACCCAGGCCTGCAGCCGCGGCTGGAACACCACCATCAGGAGGGCAAGGACCAGGAGGACCGGTGCGACGTAGTGGAAGACCTTCTCCGGCAGGTGCAGCAGCAGCCAGGCTCCGGTGATGCCGCCCAGCAGCGACGCCGGGAGGAGCTTCAGCAGCTGCAGGCCGCGGCCCTTGAGCTCGCGGCGGTAGCCCCACGCGCCCGCTGCGGTGCCGGCCACAAGGCCCATCGCGTTGCTCATGGAAGCGACCACCGGAGTGACGCCGAGGGCGATCAGGACCGGGAAGGTGACCAGTGTGCCGGAGCCTACAACGGCGTTGATGGTGCCGGCCCACAGGCCGGCAAAAAACACAAAGATGCTGCTGAGAAGATCCAAGGTTGGCGGCGCCGCGGCCTAGCGGCGGGCGGTGGCGGTGTAGCGGCCGGCGTTGACGGTGACGTCGAGTTCCACGCCGAAGGTCTTGCTGAGGTGCTCCGCCGTGAGCACACCCTCGAGGGGTCCGGCCGCCACCACGTTGGACTCACGGAGCAACATCGCGTGGGTGAAGCCAGGCGGCACTTCTTCGAGGTGGTGGGTGACCAGGACGATGGCCGGAGCGGCGTCATCACGGGCCAGTTCGGTGAGGCGGTGCACCAGGTCCTCGCGCCCACCCAGGTCCAGGCCGGCGGCAGGTTCGTCCAGCAGGAGGAGTTCCGGATCGGTCATCAGGGCACGGGCAATCTGGACGCGCTTGCGCTCACCCTCGGACAGGGACGCGAAAGCCCTGTTCAGGAACGGCCCCATGCCCCAATCATTCAGCAGCCTGAAAGCCCGGCGTTCGTCAGCCCTCTCATAGCCCTCACGCCACCGCCCCGTCACGCCGTACGCCGCGGTGACGACTACGTTGAGGACCGTTTCGTGCCCGGGAATCTGGCTGGCCAGTGCGGCGGAGGACAGGCCGATGCGGGGCCGGAGTTCAAACACGTCCACGGAGCCGAGGATTTCCTCCAGGACGCCGGCTATGCCGCTAGTGGGGTGAAGACGGGCCGCAGCAATCTGCAGGAGAGTGGTCTTGCCTGCGCCGTTGGGTCCCAGGATGACCCAGCGCTCGCCCTCCTTGACCTGCCAGTCCACCTTGTTCAGGAGCGTCTTAGACCCACGGACAACGCTGACGGCGGCCAATTCAAGAACATCACTCATAGGAGTAGACACTAGGACAAAACAGGGACGGACTGATAACTGAAAACGTGGACAGCGACGCCCGTCACAGTCCCGGGCACGGCCCGTCTGCTGGCTGGCCCACAGGTTCGCCATCAACGTGGCGCAATCAATTCGGGCGGTTCTCCCCCGCTGGCTAAGATTGCAGCCATGACTTCGAACGTGACTGCGGTCAGCTATGGCCCAAAACTGACTGCCTCCGGGCTCGACAAGCTGCGCTCCGCCCTGACGGGCAGTGGCGCCACGCTCCAGTCCGAATCAAGGGGCGGGGACAGCCGGTTTGAGGTCCACACTGCCGAGGTCGCCGTCGCGGATGGCACGGACGCCGGCATTTCGGCCCTCCGCCGGGCGGTGGCCGAGGCGGCGCAGGATGGCCTGGACACCGCGATCGTTCCCGCTGGCCTTCGTGCGGCTCCGCGCAAGCTGTTGATCATGGACGTTGATTCGACGCTGATCCAGCAGGAAGTCATCGAGCTCCTGGCGGCCTATGCGGGCAAGCGGGAGGAGGTGGCGGCCGTCACCGAAGCGGCGATGCGCGGTGAACTGGACTTCGCGCAGAGCCTCCACGCGCGGGTGGCCGTGCTCGCAGGGCTGCCGGCCACCGTCGTCGATTCCGTCCGGGCGGAAGTGAAGCTGAGCGAAGGTGCGGCTGAGCTGGTTGCGGCGTTCAAGGCTGCAGGCCACGTGGTGGCCGTGGTGTCCGGCGGGTTCAACCAGATCCTGGGGCCCATCGCTGAGGATCTGGGCCTGGACTACTGGCTGGCGAACGAACTTGAGATTGTGGACGGGGCCCTGACCGGCAAGGTGCTCGGTGCCGTCATCGACCGTGCGGCGAAGGAAAAGTACCTGCGCGAGTGGGCGGCCGCAGAAGGAATCGCGATGGAACACACCATTGCCGTGGGCGACGGCGCCAACGACCTGGACATGCTCGGTGCCGCCGGGATGGGAGTGGCGTTCAATGCCAAGCCTGCGGTCCGGGCAGTTGCGGACTCTGCGATCAACATGCCGTACCTCGACGCCGTGCGCCACATCGCCGGCGTCTGAGCCGCAGGCTCCGTCCCACGGCCGGGTCCACCAACCGGGTCCACCAACCTGGTCCGCTCAGCCTGGTCCGCTCAGCCCGCGGGCGGCGTGTACTGGCTCGCAGTGAATACGGCTCCGCCGGGATCCCGGATCAGGACGGTGCGCGTCCACTCGGTATCGTCCTGCCCCAGGATGTCGGCGCCGAGGCGCTCCGCATCCTCGGCCGTACGGTCCCGGTCTGCGACAGTAAACGTCACGTGCCACTGCGGACGCTCACCCGGCGCCGCGGAGGCAAGCCAGGCAACAGCATCCTCGAAGCCGCGGGGCACGAGGTCGCCCGACTGGCGAGCCCTGATGTTGGGGTCCACGGTGGCCTCAAGGTGATCACCGTATCCGGGGCGGCGGATCATGATTCCGAAGTCCAGGTTGTCGAACTGCCAGCCGAAGGCCTTCGTGTAGAAAGCGACTGCTGCCTCGGGGTCTGTGGTGTGGAGATCACTGAAGTTCCATCCGCCGGGAAGGTTGACGGCCTGGGCACCGAGCCGCTCGCGGGCCTGCCATATGCGGAACTCGGCGCCTTCGGGATCTGCCAGTACTGCCTGCACGCCTCCCGAACCCGCATCGGCAGGGGCCGATTTCAGTGTTGCGCCGACGGAGAGCAAGTGGCGCGCGGCAGCATCTGCTTCGTCGACGGAGACGTAGGTGTTCCACGTGGCGGCACCGGTTCCGGGGCCCGTGATGGCGCCGGCATCCTGGCCGTCAAGGGTGGCTATGACGTACCTGCCGGTGCCGCCGGACGGGGCCGTATCCTTGAATTCCCACCCGAAGATTCCGCCGTAGAAGTGCATGGCGGCCTCCACGTCGGGCTGCTCGGTGTCCACCCAGCACGGAACACCTGCCGGATAGCTACGGCCTGTCACCTCTGGTTGCTGTGCCATCCATAAACCCTAGGCGGCGTTGCCCTCATAGACAACGCAGCCGAGGTACCGGAGGATTCGCGACAGACAAAAGCTCCGGGCAGGAGTACTGCCCGGAGCTCGTCGTGGTGATGGGGTTTTGGCGCGGGCAACTACGGCCCTCGCGGGATGCCCGGAACCGCTACTCGGCGCCCTTGCCGAAGTAGTCGGAGCCGCCGGCGTACTCCGTGTGGCCGGATTCGACGTCCGCGGTCGCCATGCTGGCCACAACCTCAGCGAACTCCTCCACGGAATAGAGCTTTCCGGCCTCGGCGCGGCGGGCTTCGATGGCGCCCGGGTTCGAGCGGTCCAGAAGCGTCGCTGTGACGGTTCCTTCGATCATGTCGCCGGACACCACCACCAGCGAGATGCCCTTCTCAGCCAGGTTCGGAAGGAGCTCACGCAGGGCGTCTTCGCCGGCACGCTTGCTGCGGGCCACGGGCTCGTATTCGGGCATGGTGGGCACGGAGTTGATGAAGTGGGCCTGGTGGCTGGTCACGAAGACCACGCGTGAGCCTTCCTTCATCAGGGGCACGGCGGCGTTGAGCATGTTGACCTGGGCGTCGCGGTTCAGCTTCAGGGCGTAGTCGTCTGCCATGCCGGACTCCATGCCGCCGGAAGCGTTGAGCACCAGGACGTCCAGCGAGCCGAAGTTCTCCATGGCAGCGCTGGCCAGGGCCTGCACGCCTTCCTGGGTGGTGAGGTCCGCGCCCACTGCGGTGGCGCGTCCGCCGGCAGCTTCAATTCCCGCGACCACCCTGTTGGCGCGCGGCGCCTTCTGGCGGTAATTAACTACGACGGCGGCGCCCTCGGCAGCGAGGTTCTTGGCCACTTCAGCGCCGATTCCCCGTGAGGATCCGGTCACAATGGCGGTTTTGTTGTCCAGCAGTCCCATATGGGCTCCTTTGTTTGAAACGTCTAAATCGCTTGAAGTCTGAAGTCCATCATGCCAGCGCCTGCACCGCATTCGCTTGTGTGACCCCCACAAAGAAGACGGTTCGCGCTAGTTCCGCGAAGCCTCCCGGCGGCGTATGCTCCCCCCATGACGGGCAGCACTGGCACTGCGTCCACACCGGGCGAGGTCTTCAGCAACTCCCCTGCCGGCCTTCAACTCTGCCAGGCCGTCCACGACGCCATCATGAACGCCGTGCCGGCGACCGTGCGCACCACTACCAGCCAGGTGGCCTTCCGGAACAGGCGCGGCTTCGCATACGTCTGGAATCCACGCCGGCACCTCACAACCGGAGTGCCGGCGGTTCTCTCCATCGCACTCTCCCGGCGGGATGAGTCACCCCGATTCAAGGAAGTGGTCCATCCGTCCCACGGCGTGTGGATGCACCATCTGGAACTGCGCGCGCCTGGGGACGTCGACGCCGAGGTCGCCGCCTGGCTCAGGGAAGCCTTCGACGCCGCCGCCTGAGCGGAAGCTTGGTCAGGGTTCGGTGGTCAGTGGCCCATGCCAAGGCCGCCGTCAACGGGAATGACGGCACCTGAAATGTAGGCCGCCTCGTCACTGGAGATCCAACGGACCACGTTCGCCACTTCCGTTGCCTCGGCAAACCGGCCGGCAGGAATGCTGGAAAGGTAGCCCTTCTGCGTGGCTTCGGGCAGTTCTGCTGTCATGTCGGTGTTGATGAATCCGGGAGCCACAACGTTTGCCGTGATCCCGCGTGAACCGAGCTCTCGGGTCAGGGACCGGGCAATGCCCACCAGACCGGCCTTGGAGGCCGAGTAGTTGATCTGTCCCGGCGCGCCATAAAGGCCGGAGACCGAGGAAATGAGGACCACGCGGCCCTTGCGCATGCGGATCATGCCCTTCGAGGCGCGCTTGATGACGCGGAAAGCGCCGGTGAGGTTGGTGTCGATCACGGACGTGAAGTCATCTTCACTCATGCGCATCAGGAGGGTGTCCTTGGTGATTCCCGCGTTTGCCACCAGGACTTCAACGGGACCGTGGGCAGCTTCCACCTCGGCGAAGGCAGCATCCACAGAGGCCTCGTCAGTCACATCGGCCTTCACGCCCAGAATCCCGGCCGGCAGCTCCGACGCGCTCCGGTAAGTCACGGCCACCTTGTCGCCGTTGGCCACAAAAGCCTGCGCGATGGCCAGGCCGATGCCGCGGTTTCCACCGGTGATCAGGACGCTGCGGGCCGCTGTAGCTGCTTCAGACATAAAACGCTCCGGGATTCTGCGGCATGTGCAGCCGCGGTTGTAAGGGGGTGTGATTTTGCTGCCTCCGATCTTAGCCCGCGTTTGGGCGCCACTGACGATGGTGAGAGAATTGAGGCAAGCCTTTGGAGCGTGATCAATCAGCCGTGACCCTTGAAAACCATGCTGGACAGTCTGTGCCCGGAGATCCCGAAAGGTTCTCTGGGGATTCAGGGGTCCACAGCATTACGGACGCGGCGGCCGCCCACTCGGAGGACATGCGCCAGCGCATGATCAAGTACGCGCTGGCCATGGGAATCCGCATGGTCTGCCTCATCCTCATTTTTGTGGTGGACGGCTGGTTCAAGCTCGTGATGGTGGCCGGCGCCGTCTTCCTCCCCTGGATCGCTGTGGTGATCGCGAACGGGAGCGATAAGGCGGAGGTCCACAGCGACTCGCTGCTGGACTCGGCTCCGCTTGCCGAGCTCGAACGCCCGTATTGGCCGCTGGAACAGGACGACTCCACGTCCGCGGTCATCCAGGGCGAGCTCATTGATGACGACGACGAACCCACGCAAGGACAGGAACGGCGCGCCTCATGAACATTTTTGACCTGGCTGCAGGGACCGCTGGTCCCCCGCCGGCTATGGCGGCCATGTGCTCCCGCAAGGCCTGCCGCTCGGAAGCTTCCTGGCAATTGCTCTGGAACAACCCCAAAATCCATACGCCGGAACGCCGCAAGACCTGGCTTGCCTGCGATGACCACCGTGACTGGCTGGAAGATTACCTCCAGACCCGCGGGCTCTGGAAGGAAACCCTGGTCCTGGATTCGGGGCAGGACACCGGCCGGGCGCCGGTAGGGCAGGACGGCTGAATGTACCGCTTCCTCTTTTCCAGCAAGTGGCTGGGATACCTCCTGCTTGCCGCCATCTTTGCCGCTGCCTGCGTCTTCCTCGGCCGCTGGCAGATGGACCGTCGCGCAGAGACCCTCGCGGAGATCAACCGCGTGGTCACCAACTATTCCGCCACACCCATCTCCTTCGACGAGGCGAGGGACGAGTTCTCCGCCCTGGACCCGTCGAAGGAATGGACCCAAGTGGAACTCCAGGGCACGTATGATCCCGACGGCCAGCGGATTGTCCGCAACCGTCCACTGAACGGGCAGCCCGGGTATGAGGTGGTTGTCCCGTTCAGGCTGGAGACCGGTGAAACCGTGGTGATCGACCGCGGCTGGCTGCCCATCGGCAACAAGAACCCGGGCAGTCCCGATTCCATCCCGGCGCCTCCCGCCGGACCCGTGACCGCCGTCGTCCGCCTCAAGCACGGCGAGCCGCAGTTGGACCGCGGCGCCCCCGACGGCCAGCTCGCATCCATCGATCTCCCCACTTACTCGGAGCAACTGGGCTATCCCGTACTCACCGGCGCTTACGGGCAGCTGGCGTCTGAATCTCCCGCCCCCGCTGACATGCCGTTCCCGTTCCCGAAGCCGGCCACCGAAGAAGGTACGCACCTCTCCTACTCGTTGCAGTGGTTCGCCTTCGGCGTGCTGATGTTCGTGGGCTTCGGGTACGCCGCGCGGCAGCAAGCCAGGAACGCCGCGATCGACGCCGAAGATGCCGCAGAGGGCGAAGAAGGCTGGACGGATTCGGGCAGTACCGTCCACTCCGCCGCTGCGGCAGCCCGCCGTCGTCCGCCTGTTGCCCGCAAGCGTAAGAAGGCGACCGCCGAGGAAGAGGAAGACGCCCTCCTGGACGCGCAGGGCTACTGACGCATGCGCAGTGTGGAAGTTGCCGCCCCGGTGGCGAATGTGAAAAGCGCCCTGACCGCGGCTGGTGTCCAGGACACAGTGCGGATCTTCGACACCAAGGTCCCGACGGCGGCTGCCGCGGCTGAGGCGCTCGGCTGCGATGTCGCGGCCATCACCAACAGCCTGATCTTCGACGTGGACGGCGCCCCGCTCCTGATCCTGGCCAGTGGTGCCGCCAAGGTGGACACGAAGCTCGTGGCGGTGCAGCTGGGAACAGGAAAGATCCGCCGGGCCGCCGCCACCTTCGTCCTGCACCACACAGGCCAGGAAGTAGGCGGAGTAGCCCCGATAGGCCACCCCGAAAAGATCAGGACACTCCTGGACAACTCCCTCAAAGCCCACAAACTCCTCTGGGCCGGAGCCGGAGACCACAACTCAATGTTCAGCATCACCTACGAAGACCTGCTGCGGATCACCAACGCCGAAGAACTAACAGTCCGCTAGCTCCGCAAAGGTGAGTGGACCGTCAGCGCAGCCACGCGGTGGATTTGTGTAGCGTGCGTCTAAGCGAGGAACGAGCGAGCACGCGGCAAATCCAGTGCGGTGCTAAGCGATATGTGAGGCCGACGCCGACAGGACTAAGCCAGCGTAATCAGGTCCAGGTAGTCTTCGTTCCAGTGGTCCTCGATGCCGTCAGGCAGCAGAACGACGCGCTCGGGGTTCAGCGCTTCGACGGCACCTTCATCGTGGCTTACGAGGACGACGGCGCCGGTGTAGTTGCTCAGGGCCCCGAGGATTTCGGCGCGGCTGGCCGGGTCGAGGTTGTTAGTGGGCTCGTCAAGGAGCAGCACGTTCGCGCTTGAGGCCACGATGGTGGCAAGGGCCAGCCGGGTCTTCTCGCCGCCGGAGAGCACACCGGCGGGCTTGTCGACATCGTCTCCGGAGAACAGGAACGAGCCCAGGATGTTGCGGACCTCGGCGTCGTTCATGTCCGGGGCGGAGGAGCGCATGTTCTGGAGGACGGTGCGGTCCACGTCGAGCGTCTCGTGCTCCTGGGCGTAGTAGCCCACCTTCAGGCCGTGGCCCGCCACGACCTCGCCGGTGTCCGGCTTGTCGACGCCGGCAAGCATCCGCAGGAGCGTGGTCTTGCCGGCGCCGTTGAGGCCCAGGATAACCACCTTGGAGCCGCGGTCGATGGCCAGGTCCACATCGGTGAAGATCTCCAGTGAGCCGTAGGACTTGCTGAGTCCGTCCGCGGTTAGCGGGGTCTTGCCGCAGGGTGACGGATCCGGGAAGCGCAGGGCTGCCACGCGGTCGGTCGCACGGACGGCTTCGAGGCCGCCCAGGAGACGTTCGGCACGCTTGGCCATGTTCTGTGCTGCGACAGCTTTGGTGGCCTTGGCGCGCATCTTGTTGGCCTGGTCGATGAGGACCTGGGCCTTCTTTTCGGCGTTGGCGCGCTCACGCTTGCGGGCGCGCTCGTCCGTTTCGCGCTGCTGGAGGTAGCGCTTCCAGTTCATGTTGTAGAAGTCGATCTTGGCGCGGTTGGGATCCAGCAGGAACACTTTGTTGACGGTGGCTTCGAGCAGCTCGGTGTCGTGGCTGATCACGATCAGGCCGCCCTGGTGGTTCTTCAGGAACTCGCGGAGCCAGGTGATGGAATCCGCGTCGAGGTGGTTGGTGGGCTCATCGAGGAGCATGGTTTCGGCGTCCGAGTACAGGATCCGGGCGAGTTCCACACGACGGCGCTGGCCGCCGGACAGGGTCTTGAGCGGCTGGTTCAGCAGCCGGTCCGGGAGGGCCAGGTTGGAGCAGATCGCGGCGGCCTCGGCCTCGGCCGCGTATCCGCCGGCGGCCAGGAATTCGGATTCCAGCCGGTCATAGCGGTTCATCGCCTTGCGCTGGATCTCGGTGTCCTCGCTGGCCATGTCCTCATGGGTCTTCTTGAGGTTGTTGACGGCGATGTCCAGGCCGCGGGCGGAGAGGATGCGGTCGCGGGCCAGCTGTTCCATGTCCGGGGTCCGGGGATCCTGCGGCAGGTAGCCGATCTCGCCGCTGCGGGTCACCTTGCCGCCGGCGGGCTGGCCTTCGCCCGCGAGCACGCGGGTCAGGGTAGTCTTGCCTGCGCCGTTACGGCCGACGAGGCCGATCTTGTCGCCCTTGTCGATGCGGAAGCTCACCTGGTCCATGAGGAGCCGGGCGCCGGCGCGCAGTTCAAGATCCTGGACAGTAATCACAGCAGGTAAGGCCTTTCACAACAGGGAAACGCCGCAGCTCAACGGGTGATGTCTGGAAGCAGCCGGCAGAATGGCCGACAGAACGGCCTTTCCAAGTCTACCGGCCACAGCTTGACCCCATAACCGCTGCACCGCCGTCGTGCGTTGGCTCAGCGTTTGTGCCCTGCCGTCAGTCCCGGGCGGCCCGCTTAGTAGGTCCCCTACAAAATGGCGTCCGACGGCGGCCGGTAACGTCAGAATCACCCCATGCTTCGCTTGTACAACCACGACAGGAACACCCCATGAGCCAGACTGACACTGCCGTCAAAGGCAGCGCTTCCCGCCTCCGGAACCGCTGGAACGCTACCGATCTCGGCCTGATCGCCGTCTTTGCGGCACTCGTGGCCGGCTCCGCCATGGTGCCCGGCATCGCGGCGAACGTGTTCGGCATCCCCATCACTTTCCAGACTCTTGCGGTGATGCTCACCGGACTGATGCTGGGCCCGGGCCGGGGTTTCGCCGCCGTCGGCCTGTACACTCTCCTGGGCCTGGCCGGCCTGCCGATCTTCAGCCAGGGCCGCAGCGGCCTGGGCATCCTGGCCGGACCGTCGGCTGGCTACATCATTGCTTTCCCCGTCGCAGCAGCCGTTGTAGGCTGGCTCGCCACCGTGGTGATCCGGCGGACAACACGTGCCCGGGCGCTGTGGTTCTTCGCGTCGGCGATGGTCACCAGCATCGCTATCGTGCACACTCTCGGAGTTGCCGGGATCGCACTGAACACCAAAGCGTCACTGGGTGAAGCCTTCCTCGCAGACCTGATCTTCTACCCCGGTGACGTGATTAAGAACATCCTCGCCGCGGTGATCGCCGTGGCTCTGCACCGGGCATTCCCCGACGTCCTGGTCCGCCGGGTGAAGCGGATCAACAACTAGTCCCGCCATGGCAACCATTTCTTTCCGGCAGGCCGCCGTGGCCGTCGCCGTTGACAACCGCCCGGAACCCAAGTCCCTGCTCCAGGACGTCACGCTTGAGCTGACCGAACAGCGCATCGGCGTGATCGGGGCCAACGGGTCCGGCAAGTCCACGCTGCTGCGAATGATTAACGGCCTGGTCCAGCCAACTTCCGGCACCGTGTTGGTGGACGGCGCCGACACCGTCCGTGCCGTGCGTGCGGTCCGCAGGCAGGTGGGGTTCGTCTTCACGGATCCCTTGTCGCAGCTGGTGATGCCCACGGGGCGCGAAGACGTGGAGCTTTCGCTCCGCCGCCCGGTCCGCCACGGGGCTGAGCGGCGCCGGCTGGCCGAAGCGGCCCTGGAGCGCCTCGGCCTGCTGCCGCTCGCGGACCAAAGCATCTACGAACTCTCCGGCGGCGAACGCCAGCTGATGGCCCTCGCCGCTGTACTGGCCGTGAACCCAGCTGTGCTGGTGCTGGACGAACCGTCAACCCTCCTGGACCTCCGGAACCGGGAACTCCTGCGCCGCACCCTGTCCGGCCTCGACCAGCAGATCGTGATGTCCACACACGACCTCGACCTCGCCCTGGAGATGGACCGCGTGCTCGTGGTGGAGGCCGGACGCGTGATGTTCGACGGCGGCCCTGCCGCGGCTGTGGACGCATACCGGGCGCTGGTCACCAACGGCCTGGCCGCGCCGTGAGGGGGCACGGCTTCCTGCTGGCCGACTACGTCCCGGGGAATTCCGTCATCCACCGGACGCCGCTGGCACTGAAATTCCTGCTGGTGGTGGGCTGCGGCCTGGTGTCCTTCCTGGTGGTCGACTGGCTGGTCTCCGCCGCGGTCCTGGCCGCCCTCGGCGTGCTGTTTCTCCTGACCGGCGCCGGAGCCGGGCGGCTCGTAAGTGCTGTCCGTCCTGTTGCCGTGGTGCTGGTGGTCATCGGCCTGTTCCAGTGGTGGCAGCTGGGTGCGCCAACAGCCGCCCGGATTGTCCTGAACATTCTGGTCTGCGTGGTGGCGGCATCCCTGCTGACGGCCACCACGCCCATGCAGCGGATCCTGGACGGCGTGGTTTCGCTGGCCACGCCGTTCCGCCGCTTCGGCGCGGACCCTGAACGTTTTGCGCTGACCATCGCCATCATGCTCCGCAGCATCCCGTATATCGCCGGCGCCTTTGCAGACGTCAGGGATTCCGCCCGGGCCCGCGGGCTCGAGCGGAACCCGCGTGCCCTCGTGCTGCCCGTCTTCATCACCACCGTGGCCTTCGCCCGCCAGACCGGCGAAGCGCTGGCTGCCCGCGGGCTGGGCGACGCGGAAGACTGATTTTGGTCCGTCGTGTGCGGCTTAGGAGTCTAGGTGGTTTCCGGCCAGCAACTCATAACGCAGCAGCGCCGCCGTGCCCATGCCGCCGGCAATACTGATCAGGGCCAGCGCCAACGATCCATGATTCGCGGTACGGCGGGCCTGGGCGAGAAGCCGGGTCACCAGCACCGCCCCGGACGCCCCGTAGGCGTGGCCCAATGCCAGCGCCCCGCCGTCGAGGTTGACCCGGTCCGGATCAATGCCCAACTGGTCCAGGCAGGCCAGGGTCTGGGACGCGAAGGCTTCGTTGAATTCCACCAGATCCACGCTGGCAGCCGACAGCCCCCTCGCCTGCAGGAGCCGCTCACCGGCAACCGCTGCGCCGATCCCCAGCAGCTCGGGGTCCACGCCGGCAGTGTCCGTGGCCAGCACCAGGAGCCCGTCTGTGGCTCCGAGTTCCCGTGCCCGCTGCAATGAAGTAACGACGACGGCGGAAGCGGCGTCCGCGTCGAAGCATGAGTTCCCGGCGGTGACAGTGCCCCTGGCACAAAGGCGGGCGGGAACCGCTTGAGAACGGCGGCGGACAGGCCGGTGCGGGGGCCGTCGTCGGCACTGATGGGTCCAGCGGACGTCTCCAGGGTGGTGATCTCGCCGGCAAAGAAGCCTGCTTTAGCCGCGGCCAGCGCCCGCTGGTGGCTGCGCAGCGCGGAGGCATCCTGCCGCTCCCGGCTGACCGCGAACCGGGCCGCTACATTCTCTGCGGCAACCCCCATATCCGGGTCGCCGAAGCTGTGCGGCACAAACTGGGCCCGGGCAAAAAAGTCAGGCTCGCCGCCGTCGTTCCGGTGGGCCCGCAGCGGTGCCGTGCTGATGCTCTCCACTCCCCCGGCCAGATACACGGTGTTGCCGCCGGCGGCAACCAGCCGGGCGGCCAGAACGATGGCATCCAGGCCTGACCCGCACTGGCGGTCAACGGTCAGTCCCGGCACACCGACCGGCAGGCCCGCCTCGAGCAGGGCCAGGCGGGCCACGTTGCCGCCGCCGCCCACGGCGTTGCCGATCACCACATCCGTGACTTCTTCGGCCGGCACGTGGGCGTCTGCCAGGAGGTCGACCAGGACCGGTGCGAGAAGCTGGTGCGCACGCAGTTCCTTCAGCGCGCCGTTGGCACGCCGGACCGCGGTACGCCGCGCCGCGATGATCACGGGCTGCCGGTCCGGCGGCAGCACGTCGCCGGGCGGCATGCCATGGGGCCGCAGGTCAGCGGTCAAGGTGCCGCGCCCTGGGGTCCTGGGAGCCGATCCAGTCGAGGAGAGTGTTCCGGCTGACCTTGCCACGGTCCGTGGTGGGGAGTTCGGAGAGTGCGAAGTACTGGTGGGGCCGCTTGTCCCGCGGCAGGATGTTTTCGAGTCCGGCCTTCAGCTGCGTGGCCGTGACGCCGCCATGGGAAGGAACGACGCCGGCGACCACCCGTTGGCCGCGGAGATCGTCGGGTATTCCGGCGGCCACCGCAGCAGCCACCCCCGGCACGGCCGCCAGGGCGAGTTCCACTTCGTGCGGATAGACGTTTTTTCCCGAGGTCAGGATCATGTCGGCGCGCCGGCCCAGGATGTGCAGTTCGCCGTCGGCGAGGTAGCCCTGGTCCCCCACCGTGAACCAGCCGTTGAAGGAGCGCAGCGCCTGGCCGTCGTCGCCCCATAGGTAGCCGTTGCTGACCATGCCGCTGCGGACACAGATATTGCCGGCTTCGCCGTCCTGCAGTTCGGAACCCTCATCGTCCAGGATTCTGACGTCCACGCCAGGGAACGGGTGTCCGATGCCTGTTCCCCCGGCGTCCAGGAGCTCCCCCGCCGCCAGCCCCACACCGGAGACAAAGCTCAGTTCGGACGCGCCGTAGTACTCGAAGATGGTGGCGTTCGGCGCCCAGCGCCGTGCCGCTTCGAGGGTGCGTGCGTCCAGCTTCGAGCCGGCGCAGATGATGGTACGGATGCCGGAGGCGTCCACGCCGCCGGTCAGGCCGCGCTCACTGAGCAGCCGCAGCATGGTGGGCACGAGGATGAGCCGGGTCACGCCGTCGTGCGTGATGGCGGCGTGGACATCACCGACGTCGAAACTCTCCAGCGTCTGGAATTCAGAGCCGGCGTAGAGGCACTCAGCCAGGGCATAGAGGTTAAGGCTGGCGGCCAAGGGCCCGGGCGCGAGCGTGACGTCGTCCTGGGCGAGGCCGAAGAACGCCACGGACGCGTCAAAGGACTGCCGCCAGGACTGCCTGGACCGGGTAAACGCCTTGGGCACTGACGTGGTGCCGGAGGTGAGTCCGATCAGGAACGTCGAGTCCGGCGGCCCGTCCGCCAAGGCATCCGCTGCGGAAACCGTCCCGGGCTTGGCCGACTCCGCCAGCCGTTGAACGATCTCCTGGTGCAGGGACTCCGGCCAGGTCGGGTCCAGGACAGCGCATTGCCGCTGGCCGGCAACGGCTGCGGCGAACCTTGCGGCGAAGTCCACGGAGTTGGCCTCGGCAAGCACGGTGACGGCTGCTGTCTCGGGAAGGGCGGCGGCGGCGGCGTCCCGGAGTTCAGCCCAGCGCAGGCGCCGGCCCGCCACCACGACGGCGGTGTCATGGGGGCGTTCTTCGGCCCAGCGCTGGATTTTGTCGAGAAAAGGCATCGACCCAACTTTACCGGCCGGACTCCGCTTCGGTGGTGCCGCTAACGGCTATTGTGACTTCATGAGCTTCAATGACAACGTGCAGCTGGACCCTTCCCAGGTCCAGGACCGGCGTGGCATGGGCCGTGGGGCCAAAGTCGGCGGCGGCATCGGTGGCGGAATCGTCCTGCTGATAGCCGTGCTCCTCGGCGTCAACCCCGCCTTGCTCGAAGGCCTGACCGGCGGGTCGGGCACGGCGGATCAGAACCAGGGCACGGCCCCGGCCTGCACCACAGGGGCCGACGCCGACGCGCGGCTGGACTGCCGGATCACCGGCACGGTGAACAGCCTGAACGCGTTCTGGCCCGCGTATCTCCAGCGATACAACGTGCAGTACCCGCAGCCGGAGACCGTGATCTTCGACCAGGCCGTCAACAGCGCGTGCGGGACGGCTTCCAGCGCGGTGGGCCCCTTCTACTGCCCGGCTGACAGCACCGCCTACTTCGATCCCGGGTTCTTCCAGGATCTCGTGGACCGTTTCGGATCCTCGGGAGGTCCCCTGGCGCAGGAGTACGTGGTGGCGCACGAATTCGGCCACCACATCCAGAATGTGCTGGGGTACATCGACCGCGCGCAGCAGGACCCGCAGGGGCCCGAGTCCGGTGCCGTCCGCGTGGAACTACAGGCCGACTGCTATGCCGGCCTCTGGGTAAAGCACGCCTCAACCCAGCCCGGACCCGACGGCCAGCCGTTCCTGGAACCGATCACCCAGCAGGACCTGAACGATGCCCTGTCCGCAGCGTCAGCGGTGGGCGATGACCGGATCCAGGAAGCCGCCACCGGACAGGTCTCGCCCGAGGCCTGGACGCACGGATCCAGCGAACAGCGGCAGAAATGGTTCTACACCGGCTACCAGACCGGCGACATCAACCAGTGCGACACATTCTCGGCGGCCACCCTCTGACAGGATCCGCGGCCGGCGGCAGCACCAATTAGACAAGTACGACGACGGCCGGCTACCTCCGCTGGGGAGGTGACCGGCCGTCGTCGTGCTTTAAGCGGTGAAAACTTAGATGTTGAAGCCGAGGGCCCGCATCTGGTCCTTGCCGTCATCGGTGATCCGCTCCGGACCCCACGGCGGCATCCACACCCAGTTCAGGCGCCAGTCGTCAACGACGCCGTCAAGCGACTTGCCTACCTGCTCCTCGATAACATCGGTGAGCGGGCAGGCGGCCGTGGTGAGCGTCATGTCGATCAGCAGCGCGCCGTCGTCGTCGGAGTACTTCAGGCCGTACAGCAGCCCGAGGTCCACGATGTTGACACCGAGTTCCGGGTCGATGACGTCCTTGAGTGCCTCTTCGACATCTTCGAGGCCCGTGCGGGCCGCATTGATTTCGGTCATGGCAAGTCCTATCTAGGCCTGTGCGGCAGCGGCGATGGTGGCTGCGCCGGCGCCCGTGGCGTAACGGTCGTAGCCTTCGTCTTCGAGACGGTCAGCCAGTTCCGGGCCGCCTTCTTCGACAACCTGGCCGTCGACGAAGACGTGGACGAAGTCAGGCTTGATGTAGCGCAGGATGCGGGTGTAGTGCGTGATGAGCAGCGTGCCCATGTTGCCCGCCTCCTGTGCACGGTTGACGCCTTCGGAGACAACCTTCAGGGCGTCAACGTCCAGCCCGGAGTCGGTCTCGTCCAGGATGGCGAACTTCGGCTTGAAGAGTTCCAGCTGGAGGATCTCGACGCGCTTCTTCTCGCCGCCGGAGAAGCCTTCGTTGACGTTGCGCTCGGCGAAGTCTGCATCGATGCGCAGCTGGGCCATGGCCGCCTTGACGTCCTTGGTCCAGGTACGCAGCTTGGGTGCTTCGCCGTCGATGGCGGTCTTGGCGGTGCGCAGGAAGTTGGTCATGCTGACACCGGGGACCTCCACGGGGTACTGCATGGCCAGGAAGAGGCCGGCGCGGGCCCGCTGGTCAACGGTCATCGCGAGGACATCTTCGCCGTCGAGCGTGATGGTTCCGCTGGTGACCTTGTAGCGCGGGTGCCCGGCAATGGTGGAGGCCAGGGTGGACTTGCCCGAACCGTTGGGGCCCATGATGGCGTGGGTCTGACCGGTCTTGATGGTCAGGCTGACGCCCTTCAGGATCTCCTTGGTGCCCTGCTCCGTGTCAATGCTGACGTGCAGGTCCTTGATCTCAAGAGTAGACATAGGTCTTGTTCTCCTCTGCACCGCGCCCTCCGGCGGTGGTGCGGTCTGTATCTGGAAGTTTGGTTCTGTTGCTTGGTATTGCCGCTCGCGGCTGATCTGTCCGGTTGATGCTGCTAGCTGAAGTTCGGGACTTCCGCTCCGTTGAGCACGTTCGTGAAGTCCACGTAGACCTCGTCGCCGACGATCTCGACGGCGAACACCGGGACGGGATCGTAGGCGGGGAGCTGGAGCGGCTCACCGCTGCGCAGGTCGAACTGGGAGCCGTGGCCCCAGCATTCGATCATGCAGCCCTCCACTTCGCCCTCGGACAGTGAGATGTCCGCGTGCGAGCAGGTGTCCCCGATGGCGTGGATGTCTCCCATGGAGTCCTTCACGATGGCTACGGGGTAGTCATCGATCAGGATCCGGAGCGCCTGCTTGAGCTGGATTTCATCCGTCTTGCAGACAAATTCGCCCTTTGGCTGGTCAGTCATCTGTTTTCCGCGCCGTCTAGTTGTTCGTCACGGCGAGTTCGCGCTCAACAGCCTCGGTGAGCCGCTCTTCGAGGGCCGGTACCTTAATCTGCTGGATGATCTCGTGCAGGAAGCCACGGACCACCAGGCGGCGGGCAGCATCCTCGGGAATGCCGCGGGCCATGAGGTAGAACAGGTGCTCGTCGTCCAGCCGGCCGGTGGCGCTGGCGTGGCCGGCACCCTTGATCAGGCCGGTCTCGATCTCGAGGTTCGGCACGGAGTCGGCGCGGGCGCCGTCCGTGAGCAGCAGGTTGCGGTTGGCCTCGTAGCTGTCGGTGCCTTCGGCTTCCTTGCGGATCAGGACGTCGCCTACCCACACAGCGTGGGCGTTACGGCCCTGCAGCGCGCCCTTGTAGAGCACGTTGGAGGTGCAGTTCGCCACCGCATGGTCAACAAAGAGCCGCTGCTCCAGGTGCTGGCCGGCGTCGGCGAAGTAAAGGCCGAACATTTCCGCTTCGCCGCCGGGGGCGGTAAAACGGGTCGACGGCGTGACGCGGACCAGGTCCCCGCCGAGGCTGACCACCACGTGCTTGAACTTGGCGTCGCGGCCGATCTTTGCCTGCTGGGAGGAGGCGTGGACGGCGTCGTCGTTCCATTCCTGGAGCGAGACAACCGTGAGGTTGGCGCCGTCTTCAACAACGATTTCGATGTTTTCGGACACCACGGCCGAGCCCTGGTGGTTCAGGACCACAGTGGCCTTGGAGAACCTCTCCGCCACGATCACCAGGTGCTGGGCGGCTGCCTCCGTGGAGGTGCCTTCGATCACGACGGTGACCTCGGTGTCGGCTTCAAACTCGGCCGGGATGGTGAGGACGGTGGCTTCGCTGAAGTTCTCCCAGGCGTTGGCGGACACGCGGTCCTCCGGGATGCCGGCGGAACCGATGCGCTTGTCGCCGCGTGCCACGGACTCAACCGTGACCTGCTCCGGGCCGCTGACGGTGACGGTGGGAGCCGCTCCCGCCAGGACCTCGCTGTGCAGCCCACGCAGGCGCTTGAGGGGGGTAAAGCGCCAGTCTTCCTCAAGCCCGGTGAGCGGCTTGAAGTCCGCCAGGTTGTACGAGGTCAGCCGGCCGGCGCGTGAGCTGTCCGGAATGCCGACGCCGCCGCCGTGTGAGTGGCGCTTGACCGCTTCGCCGGCCAGCGGGGCCTTGGAACCGTTCGCGTTGATCGGAGACAGGCTTTCGCCCTCTTCCGTGAAACCGTTAATAAACGGCTGGGCCGAGGGCGCGCCGATGCGGGCCTTTTCAGTAGTGATTTCAGTCATCGTTATCCGACGGACCCTTCCATCTGCAGTTCAATCAGGCGGTTCAGCTCAAGTGCGTACTCCATCGGGAGTTCGCGGGCGATGGGCTCGATGAAGCCACGGACGATCATCGCCATGGCCTCGTCTTCGCGCATGCCGCGGGACATCAGATAGAAGAGCTGCTCTTCGCTGACCCGGGAAACAGTTGCTTCATGGCCCATCACCACGTCATCCTCACGGATGTCGATGTACGGGTAGGTGTCCGAGCGGCTGATGGTGTCCACCAGCAGCGCGTCGCAGCGGACGGTGTTTGCCGAGTGCTTGGCTCCTTCACGGACCTGGACGAGGCCGCGGTACGCAGCACGCCCGCCGCCACGGGCCACGGACTTGGAGATGATGGAGCTCTTGGTGTTCGGCGCGATGTGAACCATCTTCGAGCCGGTGTCCTGGTGCTGGCCGGCGCCGGCGAAGGCGATGGACAGGGTCTCGCCCTTGGCGTGCTCGCCTACCAGGTAAACAGCCGGGTACTTCATGGTGACCTTGGAGCCGATGTTGCCGTCAACCCATTCCATGGTGGCGCCTTCTTCGCAGATGGCACGCTTGGTCACCAGGTTGTACACGTTGGTGGACCAGTTCTGGATGGTGGTGTAGCGGACGCGGGCGCCCTTTTTGACGATGATTTCCACCACGGCGGAGTGCAGCGAGTCCGAGGTGTAGATCGGCGCGGTGCAGCCTTCGATGTAGTGGACGTAGGAGTCCTCGTCGGCGATGATCAGGGTGCGCTCGAACTGGCCCATGTTTTCCGTGTTGATGCGGAAGTATGCCTGCAGCGGGATGTCCACGTGGACGCCCTTGGGGACGTACACAAAGGAACCGCCGGACCAGACGGCCGTGTTCAGCGACGCGAACTTGTTGTCGCCCACGGGAATGATGGTGCCGAAGTATTCCTGGAAGATCTCCGGGTGTTCGCGCAGCGCGGTGTCGGTGTCCAGGAAGATGACGCCCTGCTTTTCAAGGTCCTCACGCAGCTGGTGGTAGACAACCTCGGACTCGTACTGGGCGGCGACGCCGGAAACCAGGCGCTGCTTTTCGGCCTCGGGGATGCCGAGCTTGTCGTACGTGTTCTTAATGTCATCGGGCAGGTCCTCCCAGCTGGTGGCCTGCTTCTCGGTGGACCGCACGAAGTACTTGATGTTGTCGAAGTCGATGCCGGAGAGGTCTGCACCCCAGGTAGGCATGGGCTTGCGGTCGAAGTACTTCAGGCCCTTGAGCCGGAGATCGAGCATCCATTGGGGCTCGCTCTTCTTGGCCGAGATGTCGCGGACGACTTCTTCATTAATGCCGCGGCGGGCGTTGGCGCCGGCGTCGTTCTTGTCGGACCAGCCGTACTCGTACGTGCCGATGCCGTGGAGCTCGGGATTCTTTTGCAGAATCTCCGAGATCACAGTGTCTTCGGCTACCGCTTTCTCTGATAGTTGGTCCGTCATCACGGCCTTTCTTGCTGATGGTTGGTTACTTCATCCAGGCTGGCGGGGGCTGCCTGCGGGACGCGGGGTCCCCCTGCAGCCAGCCGGCCTGTGGGTAT
This sequence comes from Pseudarthrobacter sp. NIBRBAC000502772, assembly GCF_006517235.1. NCBI lineage: Bacteria > Bacillati > Actinomycetota > Actinomycetes > Micrococcales > Micrococcaceae > Pseudarthrobacter > Pseudarthrobacter sp. NIBRBAC000502772. Next base: position 2,931,317 of record NZ_CP041188.1, on the reverse strand, counting down.
ATGGGTGGTGCAGACGTGTCCACCGCGAGCCAGCGTGGAGAGGCGGCGCACGTCAACGCCTACCAGCCGGGAGAACACATCGGTCTCCACATCGCAGAAGACAGGGAACTGGGCGGCGAGCTGCTGGATGGGGCAATGCCCCTGGCACAGCTGGACGCTGGAGAGTGCTGCCGGCAGCGGGGCCTTGGCCTCGATCGAGGCGGCCGACGCCACGAAGCCATCCCGGCTCAGCGCCGCGGACAGTGCCTGCGCCCTGGCGGTGATGTCCGGCCCGGCCTGTTCGACCTCGGGTGCGTACCGGCGTTCCATGTCGGCAAAACGTTCGACGGCGAACGCGCGGACGGCGTCGTCGCCCGCTACTGCCTGGAGCTGCTTGAGCGCGAGGGTGGCGATGTCGAGGTAATCGTTGCCAAGCGTGGACTGGCCCTGCGAGCTCAGGACGTAGCGGCGAGCGGGACGTCCCGCGCCGGCGCCGGCCTTGGCCACGCGCTTGACCTCAATATCCCCGCTGCGGGCCAGATGATCAAGATGCCTCCGGACCGCGGCTGGTGTGAAACCGAGCATGTCGCCGAGTTCCGCCGCGCTGATGGGGCCGTGCTCAAGCACGGCACCAAGAACCCGGTCCCGTGTACGCTCGTCCGAGTCCGCCACCGGCACAGCGGCCACGTGGCCGCGGTCAGCGGCGGTACGCGGCGCTCGGTGCCCGGCAAACGGCACAGCAGCAGCATTGGTCATGGAATACACAACACAATCATGTCGTAATTTACTCCCCCGTACTAGTAAGGTCAGGCTGACCTGCGGCCGGGGTCCACTGCGGGGCCGCCAGTACTACATCGCGTAGAATGCTGGGGTGCGATCCCCCGAATCCCCGGTTCTGTCCATCAGCGGGTTAATTAAGGATGTTGGTCCGCTGGCCAGCCTGGACGGAAAAATGCTCCGGGTGGTCAACGGCGTATCCCTTATGGCCGAACGCGGCCAGGTCACGGCCCTCCTGGGCGCCAATGGAGCCGGAAAGACCACCACCATCGAATGCGCCCAGGGCCTGCAGAAGCGCAGCGGCGGCAGCATCTCGCTGCTCGGCCAGGATCCGGGCCGTTCGGGCGCTGACCTGCGGTCCCGCGTAGGCGTGATGCTTCAGGACGGCGGCCTCCCGCCGTCGGCCCGTCCCATCCCGCTCCTGCGGCACATCGCTGGAATGTACGCGCGGCCCCGCTCAGTTGACGAACTGGTGGAACGGCTCGGCATTGATACTTTCGCCAGGACCAGCGTGCGCAGACTCTCCGGTGGGCAGAAGCAGCGCCTGGCCCTCGCCGCAGCACTGATCGGCAATCCGGAAGTCCTTTTCCTGGACGAGCCCAGCGCCGGCCTGGATCCCCAGTCCCGGCAACTGGTCTTCGAGCTGATCTCGGAACTGCGGGCGGCCGGGATGGGCATCATCCTGACAACACACCTGATGGACGACGCCCAGCGGCTGGCGGACTACGTGTACATCATCGACGCCGGCAGGAACGTCGCCGAGGGAACAGTTTCCCAGCTGCTGCAGCGGGACCCGGCTGTGGAGGCCGGCACCGACCACGTCCGCACCCTGGTGTTCGAGGCTCCCCCGGGGCTGGATTTCACCGGCGTGCTGCCCGATGGCATCACCGTCTCTGAAACACGGGCCGGAAGCTACGTGGCCTCGGGTGCACTGACACCCCGCGATCTCGCGTCGTTGACCGCCTGGTGGGCAGCCCACGGCGTGATGCCCGGTTCCATGAGCCTGGCGGCACGAAGCCTGGAAGATGTCTTCCTGGACATCTCGGGAAAGGACATCCGATGACGGCTCCCGCAGCCACCCCCGACCAAGGGGCACCGGCCACGCTGCTGCGCCGTATCCTGCTGCAGGGTAAATACGAATCACTGACGATGCTCCGGAACGGCGAGCAGCTGATCCTTGCAGTCGTCCTGCCGCTTCTGGCGCTGGTGGGGCTCACCGTCACTCCTTTCCTGGACGGTTTCGGAGCCAGCCGCATCAATGTGGCCGTCCCCGGCATCCTGGCATTGTGCGCCATGTCCACGGCCTTCACCGGGCAGGGCATCGCCACCGGCTTCGACCGGCGGTACGGGGTTCTCCGGTTCCTGTCCACCACACCCCTGGGCCGCGAAGGCCTCATCGCGGGTAAGGTGCTGGCGGTCCTGGCGGTGCTCTGCCTCCAGGTGGCAGTGGTGACGCTGGTGGCGCTTCCGTTAGGCTGGCAGCCGCCTGCCTCCGGCTGGCTCCCCGGGCTGTCACTGCTGGCCCTGGGCGCCGTGGCGTTCACCGCGCTGGGGCTCCTGGTGGCAGGCACGGTCCGGCCCGAGGCAACCCTGGCCATCACCAATCTGCTGTGGATCCTGCTGGGCGCCTTGGGAGGGATAGTCATTCCCGCGGAACGGCTGCCCGCGCTGGCGCAGGGAGCGGTCCACTACCTGCCCTCCGGCGCACTCGGCGAGGCCATGCGCGAAGCTTTCCTGCACGGCTCGTTGAACGGCGGCGCCGCGCTTATCCTGTTGCTCTGGACGGTTCTTGCCGGAGCAGCAGCCATCCGTTGGTTCAAGTGGAATTGAGATATCCGTGAGCACGGCTTCACGCCTCCCCCAGATCGCCGGCCGCCTTATCGCGAGGCTGCCCCGAACCGTGGACACCAGTGTCCGCCGCCTCGCGGTGGCGTCCCTGGTGGGCCAGACGCTGCTGGTGGTGACCGGCGGCGCGGTGCGGCTGACTGCATCCGGCCTCGGCTGCCCCACTTGGCCGCGCTGCACCGAGACCTCTTTGGTTAACACTGCCGAAATGGGGATCCACGGCTTCATCGAATTCGGCAACCGGCTCCTGACGTTTGCCCTGGCGGCGGTTGCGCTGGCCATGCTTGTGTACTTGTGGAACCTTCGCAAGGAGCGCCGGGACCTCTTCCTGCTGGCGCTGGGCCTGCTGGCCAGCATTCCGGCACAGGCGGTGATCGGTGGCATCACCGTGCTGACCAACCTCAATCCGTGGGTGGTGGGCCTGCACTTCCTCGTGTCCATGGCCCTTGTGGTGATTGCCACGCTGCTCGTCAACCGGGCCTACGGCAGGACGGGCCGCCATGCCGGCGTCCGGCTCCCCGCATTGCCGGGCGTCATGCGTCCGGTGACTGCCGCCGTCGGGCTTTTCTCCGCCCTCGCCGTAATGCTCGGCGTAGTGGTGACCGGCTCCGGTCCCCACGCCGGTGACGCCGATGCTCCCCGCAACGGCCTCGACTGGGACCTGTTCTCCCACATCCATGCCGTTCCGGCGTACCTAATCACGGCCGGCACACTGTTCGCACTGGTGCTGGTCATTGTCCGCCGCATCCAGGGCCCGTTCCGCACGTCCGTCCTGTTGCTGCTTGCCGTGACCCTGCTGCAGGCCGTCATCGGCTTCACCCAGTACTACAACGGTATCCCCGCGTTGCTGGTGGGCGCCCACATGCTCGGCGCCGCGCTGCTGATGAGCGCGGCAACAAACTCCACCGACCTCGCCCGCTCGAGCCCGGTCACGTAACCTCCACTGTTTTTGCCCAACAGGAGTGCCACGGTTCCCGATGAACCGTGGCACCCCGCATTTAAGGACGCTCTCTCACTTAATGCAGGAAGTGGGCAGACCCTCTCTCATTCCCTGCGGTGGTTCGTAGGATCTTCCCTTACCTCTTGGAGACACAAAAGCGACCCTCCTTCACCGTTGGTGAGAGAGGGTCGCTAAGAGAGCTGCAGGTACTGATAGAGGGTCGGTAAAAAAACCACATCAATTCGGAATTGAGAGAGCGTTGGGTGGGGGTGCTGTTAACCGATGATCGCTGATCCGACGAACGGATCCACGGCCAATGCGATGAACAGCAGCGTCAGGTAGCTGATGGAGCCGTGGAAGACCTTCATGGCGCGCTTGTCCGAGATGTCCTCGCGCTGCGCCCGGTTGTAGAGGGAGTGCGACTCGTAAAGGAACCATGCACCCGCCAATACTGCGGTGGCCGTGTAGACCCAGCCCGCGCCACCGGCGGGGACCAGCAGCAGCGAGCAGGCCACCATGGCCCAGGCGTAGAGGACCACTTGGACGGAAACCACCTTGGCGCCGGCAATTGCCCCAAGCATGGGCACGTTGGCGTTGCGGTAGTCCTCGCCGTAACGCATCGAAAGCGGCCAGTAGTGCGGCGGCGTCCAGAGGAATATGACCATAAACAGGATGACGGCCGGCCATTCGACGGTATTGGTCACGGCGGCCCATGCAATCAGCACCGGGAAGCAGCCCGCAGCTCCACCCCACACAATGTTCTGTGCGGTGCGGCGCTTGAGGATGATGGTGTAGATGACTACATAGAAGAAAATTGCGGCCAACCCGAGCCACGCGGCCAGCGGGTTGGCGCCGAACCAGAGAATAACGATGGCGGCTGCTCCGAGCAGCCAGGAGAACACCAGCGCCTCACGCGGGGTCACCTCGCCGGTGACGAGCGGACGGTTCTCAGTCCGGTGCATCAGTTTGTCGATGTCGCGGTCAAGGTAGCAGTTGAAGGCACCGGCACTGCCGGCGGCAAACGCGCCGCCGACCAGCGTGGCCAGGATCAGGCCGATCGGCGGGAAGCCGCGCTCGGCGTAGATCATGGTGGGCAAGGTGCTGACCAGCAGCAACTCAATGACACGCGGCTTGGTGAGGGCGAAATACGCCTTGGCCTTACGGGCGAACCCGGCTCCCCCTCGGGTGCGGGAAGCATTAAGCGGCGTATCTGTTGTGCTCACGGTGGCAGTCACCCGTTCTGGTTGGCAGTTCTGTCTGGCGGTGCAGCTGTGTCTTGCGGCCGTTCGCCGGGCAGCCCGCCAATGGTCATCAGAAGAGGTCCCGGCAACGCCCCGGGTCTGCCGCCGCCCCGAAAGGGCTCGGCTACCGGCGTCGGCCTCCAAATATCATACCGTGCGCATTTGTAACAGATGCCCCCGGATTAGGCCCTGATGATTGCGCGCAGGGTGATTCGAGCAGATTAACTCAACCTCACGAAATGGCGATTCACATAAGGGGAAATTGCGTCCAAAAGGTGAGATTTGCGCTGACCGCAGAGTGGAATCGAGCTAAGCTGTCACCAGATCAGCAAGCGGCAGAAAAGCGTTGGATAACGCGTTCCCATAGCCCTGCTGAATGATAGATCAACGTTTCGATGGTGAACGGCTGGTACACACCGCAGCGGGCACCATAGCGTGCCCCGAAACGGATCCCGTGTACCGCCCACCATCAGCACAGAGAGGGGCCCGGTTTTCGTGCCACATTTGGAAGAGCAAGAACTGTCATGGACCAGCTTGGACCAGCGCGCGGTGGACACTATCCGCGTTCTGGCTGCGGATGCCGTCGAGAAGGTCGGTAACGGCCACCCGGGCACGGCCATGAGCCTGGCGCCCGCCGCCTACCTTCTCTTCCAGAAGCTGATGCGCCACGACCCGCGCAACCCGGACTGGCTGGGACGCGACCGGTTCATCCTGTCTCCCGGCCACACGTCGCTGACCCTTTACATCCAGCTGTTCCTGTCGGGCTACGGCCTGGAACTGAAGGACCTTGAGGCACTTCGCACCTGGGATTCCCTGACCCCGGGCCACCCGGAGTACAAGCACACCGCCGGTGTGGAGATCACCACCGGGCCGCTGGGCCAGGGCCTTGCCTCGTCGGTCGGGTTCGCCTACTCCCAGCGCCGGATGCGCGGCCTGTTCGACGCCGATGCTGCGGCCGGCGAAAGCCCCTTCGACCACACCATCTGGGTAATCGCCTCCGACGGGGACCTGCAGGAAGGCGTCACCTCCGAGGCGTCCTCGCTGGCCGGCCACCAGGAACTGGGCAACCTTGTAGTTGTCTACGATGAGAACCACATCTCCATCGAGGACGACACCGACATCTCGTTCACCGAGGATGTCCTCAAGCGCTACGAGGCGTACGGCTGGCACACGCAGCGCGTCGACTGGACCAAGACCGGCGAATACAAAGAGGACGTCCAGGAGCTTTACTCCGCACTGCTCGCCGCCAAGGCCGAGACGTCCAAGCCCTCCATCATCTCGCTGCGCACCATCATCGGCTACCCGGCGCCCAAGAAGCAGAACACGGGCAAGATCCACGGTTCCGCTCTCGGTGCAGAGGAAGTCGCCGGCCTGAAGTCTGTCCTGGGCTTCGACCCCGCCAAGTCCTTCGACGTTGACCAGGAAGTCCTGGCCCACGCCCGCTCCGTCGTGGACCGCGGCGCCGCTGCCAAGAAGGAATGGGAAGAGTCGTTCAACGCCTGGCAGGCCGCCAACCCCGAAGGCTCTGCACTCCTGCAGCGTATCGAGGCCCGCGAACTGCCCGACGGCCTGGACGCCGCGCTTCCGGTCTTCCCGGCCGGCAAGGACGTCTCCACCCGCGCCGCTTCCGGCAAGGTCCTGAATGCACTCGGACCAGTCATGCCGGAACTCTGGGGCGGCTCCGCCGACCTCGCCGAGTCCAACAACACCACCATCGAAGGCTCGCCGTCGTTCGTGCCCGCCTCGAAGCAGACCGATACCTGGTCCGGCAACCCCTACGGCCGGGTCCTGCACTTCGGCATCCGCGAGCATGCCGCGGCATCGATCGTGAACGGCATCGCCCTGCACGGGCGGACCCGCGCGTTCTCAGGCACGTTCCTGATCTTCAGCGACTACCAGCGGCCCGCCATCCGGCTCGGCGCCCTGATGGGTGTTCCGTCCCTGTATGTCTGGACGCACGACTCCATCGGCCTGGGCGAAGACGGCCCCACCCACCAGCCGGTGGAACAGCTCGCTTCCCTACGCGCCATCGTGGGCCTGGACGTGGTCCGCCCCGGCGACGCCAACGAGGTCGCGGTGGCATGGAAGACCATGCTGGAGAACCACGAGAACCCTGCCGGCATTGTCCTGACCCGCCAGAACATCCCCACCTATGCCCGTGGTGAAAGCGAAGCCGACGGCGACACGTTCGGTTCCGTTTCCGGCGTCGCCAAGGGCGGCTACGTCCTGGCTGAAGCTTCCAAGGACGGCGCCACCGTCCCCGCCGACGTGATCCTGATCGGCACCGGCTCCGAGGTCCAGCTGGCCGTCCAGGCCCGCGAAGCCCTCCAGGCTGAAGGCATCGCTGCCCGCGTTGTCTCCATGCCGTGCGTGGAGTGGTTCAACAAGCAGGACGCCGCTTACCGCGAGTCCGTGCTCCCCGCTGCCGTCAAGGCCCGGGTCTCCGTCGAGGCCGGGCTGGCCCTGGGCTGGAGGGAATTCGTCGGCGATGCCGGACGTTCCATCTCGCTCGAGCACTATGGCGCTTCCGCGGACTACAAGCGCCTTTTCCAGGAGTTCGGCATCACCGCGGTGGCTGTCGCCGCCGCTGCCAAGGACTCCCTCGCTGGCCTGCAGGCCTGAACCAGATTTTAGGAGATATCACCATGACTACCCCTACACAGCAGCTCTCCGACGCCGGAGTATCCATCTGGCTCGATGACCTTTCCCGCAGCCGCCTTGAGACCGGCACGCTGCAGAAGCTGATCGAAGAGAAGAACGTTGTTGGTGTGACCACCAACCCGTCGATCTTCCACGCGGCCATCACGGCCGGCACGGACTACGACGCCATCATCGCGGCGCAGGCAGCAGCCGGCGCCAGCGTCGAGGAGACCATCTTCGAAATCACCACCACCGACGTCGCCGACGCCTGCGACCTCTTCGCACCGGTGGCAGCAGCCACCAACGGTGTTGACGGCCGCGTGTCCATCGAAGTTGACCCGCGCCTTGCCTGGGACACGGCCGGCACCATTGCCGAAGCCAAGCACCTGTACAAGAAGGTCAACAAGGACAACGTCCACATCAAGATCCCGGCAACCCTTGAAGGCCTCGAAGCGATCACCGCGACGCTGGCCGAGGGCATCAGCGTCAACGTGACCCTGATCTTCTCGCTCGAGCGCTACCGCGCCGTCATCAATGCCTTCCAGTCCGGCCTTGAGCAGGCCAAGGACAACGGCCACGACCTGTCCAAGATCCACTCCGTCGCGTCGTTCTTCGTGTCCCGCGTGGACTCCGAAATCGACAAGCGCCTTGACGCCATCGGCACCGACGAGGCCAAGGCACTCAAGGGCAAGGCAGGCGTGGCCAACGCACGCCTGGCGTACCAGGTCTACGAGGAGCTCTTCGCCACCGAGCGCTGGGCACTTCTGGCTGAAGCCGGCGCGCTCCCCCAGCGTCCGCTGTGGGCCTCCACCGGCGTCAAGGACCCGGCCTACCCGGACACCCTGTACGTGACCGAACTGGCCGCGCACGGCGTCGTGAACACCATGCCGGAGAAGACCCTGGATGCCACGTTCGACCACGGCGTCGTCACCGGCGACACCGTCTCCGGCACGTACACCGAGGCCAACGCCACGCTGGACGCGCTGGACGCGCTGGGCATCTCCTACAACGAGGTTGTCGCCCTCCTCGAATCCGAAGGCCTGGACAAGTTCGTGGCCAGCTGGAAGGAACTCCTGGGCGACGTCGAAGGTGCCCTTGCCGCTGCACGGAAGGCCTCCTAACCCACTATGAGCACTCTCAGCTACGACGCCACCGGTGCCGCGCAGCAGGCACTCGAGCAGCACCTGCCCGCCCTCGTGGCGGACCGCATCGCCACCCGGATCTTCGCCAAGGACCACACCCTGTGGGGTCCCGACGCCGAGGCCGAGTCCGCTGTCCGCCTCGGTTGGGTGGAGGCGCCCACCGTCTCCCAGGCCCTTGTGGCCGGCATCCTCGAGCTCCGTGATGCCCTCAAGGCTGACGGCGTGACCCGCATCGTGCTTTGCGGCATGGGCGGATCTTCGCTGGCTCCCGAGGTCATCGCCGGCACCGCTGGCGTCGAGCTGACAGTGCTGGACAGCACCGACCCCGACCAGGTCCGTGCTGCCCTCGCAGACCGGCTGGCCGAAACCGCGATTGTGGTTTCGTCCAAGTCCGGTTCAACCCTGGAGACCGACTCCCAGCGCCGGATCTTCGAGCACGCCTTCACCGAGGCCGGCATCGATGCGAAGAGCCGGATCATCATCGTCACCGATCCCGGTTCCCCGCTGGATAAGGCATCGCGTGAGGCCGGCTACCGCGCCGTCTTCAACGCCGATCCGAATGTTGGCGGCCGCTACTCGGCCCTCACCGCATTCGGGCTGGTCCCCTCGGGCCTGGCCGGTGTGGATATCCAGGCCTTCCTGGATGAGGCCGAGGAAGCCGCCGAGATCCTGAACGAGGACGCCGCCGAGAACATCGGCCTGGCCCTCGGGACAGCCCTGGGCGGAACCAACCCGCTGCGCAACAAGATTGTCATCGCCGAGGACGGCTCAGGCATTGTGGGCTTCGCGGACTGGGCCGAACAGCTCATCGCCGAATCCACGGGCAAGCTCGGTACCGGTGTCCTGCCGGTTGTTGCCGGTCCCACGTCGCCGGAGGTCACCTCCGGCGCCGCCGACGTCCTGGTGGTGCGGCTGGTAGCCGCGGATGCCGACGTCGAACTCGGTGACAATGAGGTAGCCATCGCGGGTGGCCTGGCCACCCAGATGATGGTGTGGGAGTTCGCCACTGCCGTGGCCGGACGCCTCCTGGGCATCAACCCGTATGACCAGCCGGACGTGGAGGCAGCCAAGGTTGCCGCCCGCGGCCTGCTGGACGCCCAGCCCGAACCGACCCCTGCCGCCTTCGTGGACGGCGCCATCGAAGTCCGCGGCGGTGACTGGCTCCGTGGGGCAGCCACGGCGGAGGAAGCCATCGGCGCCCTCCTTGGTACGCTCGACGACGACAGCTACCTCAGCGTCCATGCCTACTTTGACCGGCTGGCCTTCGCAGAGCTGGAAGGCATCCGCGACCCGCTTGCCGGCGTCAGCGGCCGTCCCGTCACGTTTGGATGGGGCCCGCGGTTCCTCCACTCCACCGGGCAGTTCCACAAGGGCGGACCCGCCATCGGAGTGTTCCTCCAGGTCACGGCCGCGCCTGCGGAAGACCTGGCCATCCCGGACCGTCCGTTCACGTTCGGGGAACTGATTTCCGCCCAGGCCGCGGGCGACGCCCAGGTCCTGGCCGGCCATGGCCGCCCTGTCCTGCGACTGCACCTGACCGACCGCGCCGCCGGAGTTGCACAGCTGCAGGAGATCATTGCAGCACTCGCAGCCCGGTCAGCTTCCGTCACCGAAAACTAAGGCTCAACAGCAGACATGCCAGAAACTGAAAACGGCAGGAATTCCGCGACGCGTTCCGGACGACCAGGGCGTAATCCGCTCCGGGATCCCCGCGATCGCCGCCTGAACCGGATTGCCGGTCCGTCGTCGTTGGTGCTCTTCGGGGTGACCGGCGACCTTGCCCGTAAGAAGCTCATGCCGGCCGTGTATGACCTCGCGAACCGGGGGCTGCTGCCGCCGAGTTTCGCGTTGGTGGGTTTCGGCCGCCGTCCGTGGAAGCACGAGGAATTCGCCGCCGAGGTGAAGGCCTCGGTGAAGGCGTACTCGCGGACGCCGTTTGACGAGGCGGTCTGGAACCAGCTCGCCGAGGGTATCCGTTTTGTCCAGGGCGAGTTCGACGACGATGATTCGTTTGAGCGGTTGGGTGACACGATCGCTGAGCTCGATGAGCAGCGCGGGACACGCGGCAATCATGCGTTCTACCTCTCGATCCCGCCGAAGGCGTTCGAACAGGTCTGCCGGCAGCTCTCCAAGCACGGCCTGGCGCAGGCCGACGGCGACAAGTGGCGCCGGGTGGTCATCGAGAAGCCGTTCGGGCACGACCTCGAGTCGGCCCGGGCGCTGAACGAGATTGTGGAGTCGGTGTTCCCGCCGGATGCGGTGTTCCGGATCGACCACTACCTGGGCAAGGAGACGGTGCAGAACATCCTGGCGCTGCGCTTCGCGAACCAGCTGTTTGAGCCGCTGTGGAACGCGAACTATGTGGACCACGTCCAGATCACGATGGCAGAGGACATCGGCACCGGGGGCCGGGCCGGCTACTACGACGGTGTGGGCGCGGCCCGCGACGTCATCCAGAACCACCTGCTCCAGCTGCTGGCGTTGACTGCGATGGAGGAGCCCATTTCCTTCAACGCCGATGACCTGCGGGCGGAGAAGGAAAAGGTCCTCGCCGCGGTCAAGCTCCCGGATGACCTCTCCACCCATTCGGCGCGCGGGCAGTTCGCGGGCGGCTGGCAGGGCGGGGAACAGGTCCAGGGCTACCTGCAGGAAGACGGCATCCCCGCGGATTCGACCACCGAGACGTTCGCGGCGATCCGGGTGGACATCCACACCCGGCGCTGGTCCGGTGTGCCGTTCTACCTCCGGGCGGGCAAGCGCCTGGGCCGCCGGGTGACGGAGATCGCGGTGGTGTTCAAACGCGCCCCGAACCTGCTCTTCCGTGACCATGGCGAAGATGACTTCGGCCAGAACGCCGTGGTGATCCGGGTCCAGCCCGACGAGGGTGCGACCATCCGGTTCGGGTCCAAGGTCCCGGGAACGCAGATGGAAGTCCGCGACGTGACCATGGACTTCGGCTACGGGCACTCCTTCACCGAGTCCAGCCCCGAAGCCTACGAACGGCTCATCCTCGATGTGCTGCTCGGCGAGCCGCCGCTGTTCCCCCGGCACGCGGAAGTGGAGCTGTCCTGGAAGATCCTGGACCCCTTTGAAGACTACTGGGCCGGGCTGAAAGAGCAGCCGGAGCCCTACGCCCCGGGGTCCTGGGGCCCTGCCTCGGCGGATGAACTGCTGGCCCGCGACGGACGAACCTGGAGAAGGCCATGATTGTAGATTTGCCGGACACCACCACCTCGAAGATCTCCAAGAAGATCACCGCCCTGCGTGAGCAGGGCGGCGTGATTGCCCTGGGCCGGGTCCTGACCCTGGTGGTCGTGACCCGCTCCGGTCTCGAGGAAGAAGCGATCGAGGCCGCGAACGAGGCCAGCCGCGAACACCCCTGCCGGATCATCGTCCTCGCCGACGCCGGAGCCCAGGCCCCGAACCGGCTCGACGCGCAGATCAGGGTCGGCGGTGACGCCGGCGCGTCCGAGGTCATCGTGCTCCGCGGCTACGGCGAGCTCGCCCACGAAAGCGAATCCCTGGTCGCGGCCCTGCTCCTGCCGGACGCACCGATCGTGGCCTGGTGGCCGCACGGGGCACCGGAGAACGCCTGCGAAACCTCCGTGGGCCGGATCGCGCACCGCCGGATCACCGACTCCGCGAACGAAGCGGACCCTCAAATGGCGCTGGAGAACATCCGGGCCACGTACAAGGCCGGGGACACCGACCTCGCCTGGACCCGGCTCACCAACTGGCGGATCCAGCTCGCGGCGGTCCTGGACCAGGTGGACTCCTCGCCCGTCACCGCCGTGGCCGTCGAAGGCGCCTCCGACTCCCCGTCCACGATCCTGCTCGCGGCCTGGCTGACCCTGGCCCTGGACGCGCCCGTGACCATCGTTGCGGACCCCGCCGGCACCGGCATCCGCCGCGTCAGGCTCACCCGCCACAGCGGCGACGTGCAGCTCTTCCGCCCCGGACTCTCCGTCGCGGAACTGACCCAGCCCGGACAGCCCGCCCAGCGCATCTCCCTGCCACGCCGCAGCCTCAAAGACTGCCTCGCCGAAGAACTCCGCCGCCTCGACCCCGACGAAGTGTTCGGCGAAGTGATTACTATTGGACTGCCACGTACCAATCTAAGGAGCGTCCGACCCAGTGAGCGTTGAGCCAAGAGTTAGCATCCATCCTGATTCGTCCGTCCTGATGGCCGCCATTGCGGCCCGCCTGATCACCAAGCTGGTGGATGTGCAGGACAAGCACGGTGAGGCCACGGTGGTGCTGACCGGCGGCACAGTCGGCATCGGAACGCTGAAGGCTGTTGCGGATTCTCCGGCAGCGCCGGCCGTGGACTGGTCCAAGGTGAACTTTTGGTGGGGTGACGAGCGCTTTGTTGCCGCGGACCATCCCGACCGGAACACGAGGCAGGCGTTTGCTGCACTCCTGTCGAGCATTCCGGTTGATCCTGCAAGGATCAACCAGCCTGCCTCCTCGGATGACTTCGACACGCCCGAAGAAGCCGCCGCGGACTACGCGCGCAGGCTCCGGGAAGCAGCCCAGGCCGAACACGCTGCCGACATGTCCGATGACCGTCCGGACGAACCGGGAGTACTGCCGCGGCTGGACGTTGTGCTGCTGGGCGTTGGCCCGGACGCCCACATTGCCTCGCTCTTCCCGGAGCAGGGCGGAATCCGGGAGAAGGAGCGGACAGTGGTGGGCGTCCGCAATTCCCCCAAGCCGCCGCCCCAGCGGATTTCGCTCACGCTTCCCGCCATAAACACTGCTGCCGAGGTCTGGATGGTAGTGGCCGGCGAGGACAAGGCCGGCGCGGTGGGCCTGGCCCTGGCTGGCGCCAACCCGGTACAGGTACCGGCGGCCGGCCCGCGGGGAACCTCCCGCACGCTGTGGCTCATCGACGAAAACGCAGCGTCACGTGTCCCGCAGCAGCTCGTCCGGAAGGACGCCGCCGGCGCGTAGCTTTTCCAGCGCTCCGGCCAGGACAGCTTCGGCGTCCTGGTCGGAGCGTCGTTCTTTAACGTATTCAAGGTGGCTCTTGAAGCCTTCGTCCAGCGGGTCCGGCAGGTCGGCTTCCTTGCCGTCCCGTGATGCCGGAGCCCCGCAGCGCCGGCAGTCCCAGACCGTGGGAAGCTGCTCCTCCGGCAACCGCAGGAAAACAAGCTGGGTCTCATGCCCCTTGGCGCACCAAAAGGAAACCCTGATACGGGGCACCCTCTCGCCCGAGGCCGCTTCTGACTGGTTCTTGGGACCGGATCCTTCTGTGACACCCACCCGGGTGCCGCGGAACGCTGACGCACTATGTACCATCGGGACTCCTGGCTGCTTAAACAAAAACTGTGGCTGTTGGAAGCCAACAGCCACAGTTTAGTTCGGAGATCCCCATCGCGGCAGTGCCGGGCGACGATCAGTTGCAGGAGCTATGAGTCCCCTGCACCGCTGAAGCGCATGACCAGGCCAAGGGCGATGATCACGACGCCCCAGGTAACGCCCAGAATGACCGTGAACCTGTTCAGGTTCCGCTCGGCCACGCCGGAGGAGCTGAGGCCGGAACTCATACCGCCGCCGAACATGTCCGACAGCCCGCCACCCCGGCCCTTGTGGAGGAGGATAAGCAAGGTCAGCAGAAGGCTGGTGATGCCCAGGAGAATCTGCAGAATGACATGAAGAACGTCCACGACGGCCTTTCAGAAGATTGGAATTGCGGGAGCCTGGAGCTGAGTGACGGACTAGTCCGTCACCAGGTGACTCTCGAACCTGACAATATTAGCAAACTCCGCGGGATCGAGGCTTGCCCCGCCGACCAACACGCCGTCGACGTCGCGTTCCTTCAGGATCGCGGCGACATTATTGGCCTTGACCGAGCCGCCGTAGAGCAGACGGATCTTCGCCGCAACGTCATCGCCGAAGAGCGTGGCCAGTTCCGCGCGGATGGCGGCGCACATTTCCTGGGCGTCCTCCGGCCCGGCCACTTCACCGGTGCCGATGGCCCAAACGGGCTCGTAGGCCACCACAAGCTCTGCCGCCTGCTCGGCCGTCAAACCGGCGACGTTCGCCCGGAGCTGTGTCAGCGTGTGCTCGACATGCGTGCCGGCCTGGCGGATTTCCAGGCCTTCCCCCACGCAAAGGACCGGAGTGACACTGTGCTTGAACGCTGCCTTGACCTTGGCGTTGAGCACTTCGTCGGATTCCTGGTGGATGGTGCGGCGTTCACTGTGCCCCACCAGGACGTAGCGGCAGCCCAGCTTGTTCAGGAACTGGCCGGAGGTGTCGCCCGTGTAGGCGCCCGAGTCGAACTGGGAGAGGTCCTGGCCGCCGTAGGCTATGTCCAGTTCATCTCCCTGGACGAGGGTCTGCACACCGCGGAGGTCGGTGAATGGCGGGAAGACGGCCACCTCAACCCGGTTGTAGTCGTGCTTGGCGTCGGACAGGGTCCAGGCCAGTTTTTGCAGGAGGGTGATGCCCTGGACATGGTCCATGTTCATCTTCCAGTTGCCTGCAATGAGAGGCGTGCGGTCAAAAGCGCCGTTCGTTGACGTAGTCACGTGTTCTCCAAAAGTACTTGATATGTGTGCGGCCGGCAGGGTGCCCGCGGGCACCCTGCCGGCCGGAGGACTTGGCAGTCCAGGTTCCTAACGGTCCAGGACGCTGAGTCCCGGGAGTTCCTTGCCTTCGAGATATTCCAGGCTGGCGCCGCCGCCGGTGGAAATGTGACCGAACTGGTCATCAGCGAAGCCGAGCGTCCGCACGGCGGCAGCGGAGTCGCCGCCGCCGACCACGGTGAACGCGTCGACCTCGGTGAGGGCCTGGGCCACGGCGCGGGTTCCGCCGGAGAATGCTTCGAATTCAAAGACGCCCATGGGCCCGTTCCAGAACACCGTTTTGGCGCCCTTGATGCGGTCCGCAAAAGCGGCTGCAGAGTCCGGTCCAATGTCCAGGCCGATGCCCTGGGCACCGAAGCTGCTGCCTTCGATGCTGTCCGCGGGGACAGTCTCGTAGTCAGCGTCGGCCGCGAACTTACCGGCCACCACAACGTCGGTGGGCACAATGAATTCAGTGCCGGCACCGGCAGCGCGTTTCAGGTAGTCCTGGACAACCGGGATCTGGTCTTCTTCCAGGAGGCTGCCGGCCACGCTGTGGCCCTCTGCTGCCAGGAACGTGAAGAGCATGCCGCCGCCCACCAGGATGGTGTCGGCCTTGCCGATGAGGTTGTCGATGACCGCCAGCTTGTCGGAGACCTTGGAGCCGCCGAGCACCACCACGTAGGGCCGCTGCGTGTCAGCTGTCAGCTTCCGCAGGACCTCCACCTCGGCGTGAACAAGATCGCCCTGGTAGGACGGGAGCCGGGTGGCGACGTCGTAGACACTGGCGTGCTTGCGGTGCACGGCACCAAAGGCGTCGTCAACGTAGGCGCCGTTGGCCCCGGTCAGGGCCACCAGTTCGTCCGCGAAGGCGCCGCGTTCGGCGTCGTCCTTGCTGGTCTCCCGGGCGTCGAAGCGCACGTTTTCCAGGACGAGGACCTCACCGTCCTGAAGGGAGGCGGCGAGTTCCTTAGCGGAGCTGCCCACGGTGTCCTGCGCGAGCGAGACCTTGAAGGCGGCAAGTTCGGCGAGCCGCGCTACGGCAGGCCGGAGGGAGTACTTTTCCTCCGGAGCGCCCTTGGGGCGTCCGAGGTGGGCTGTTACCAGCACGCGGGCACCGGCGTCCGTGAGCTTTCCCAGTACTGGCAGAGAGGCCTTGATGCGGCCGTCGTCAGTCACTGTAGAGCCGTCGAGCGGCACATTCAGGTCACTTCTGACAAGAATGTACCGCCCGCGGACACCTTCAGCGATCAGTTCGTTGAGGGTGTGGAATGTCATGTGTCTAACCCTAGCCCAGCTTGGCTGCGACGAGCTCCGTGAGGTCCACGAGGCGGTTGGAGTAGCCCCATTCGTTGTCATACCAGGAAACAACCTTGACCTGGTTGCCGATGACCTTGGTCAGGCCGGAGTCGAAGATCGACGACGCCGGGTCCCCGACGATGTCCGAGGACACGATCGGAGCGTCCGTGTACGTCAGGATGCCCTGGAACTCGTCGGACTCCGAAGCCTTCTTCAGCGCCGCGTTGACTTCCTCGACGGTGGTCTCGCGGGAGACCGTGACGGTGAGGTCGGTGGCCGAGCCGGTGGGGACGGGCACGCGGATGGCGAAGCCGTCCAGCTTGCCCTTGAGCTCGGGCAGGACCAGGCCGATCGCCTTGGCCGCACCCGTGGAGGTGGGAACCATGTTGATGGCGGCGGCACGGGCACGGCGGAGGTCGTTGTGCGGGCCGTCCTGCAGGTTCTGGTCAGCCGTGTAGGCGTGGATGGTGGTCATCAGGCCACGCTCGATGCCGAAGGTGTCGTTGAGGACCTTGGCCAGCGGGCCCAGGCAGTTGGTGGTGCAGGACGCGTTGGAAATGATGTTGTGCGCCGCGTTGTCGTACAGGCCCTCGTTGACGCCCATCACGATGGTGATGTCCTCGTCGGAGGCAGGTGCGGAGATCAGGACCTTCTTGGCGCCTGCGTCGATGTGCTTCTGCGCGGCAGCGGCCTTGGTGAAGAAGCCGGTGGACTCGATGACGATGTCTACGCCCAGCTCGCCCCAGGGCAGGTTGGCGGGATCGCGTTCGGCGAGAACCTTGATGATGTTGCCATCGACGACAATGTTGCCGTCCTTGACTTCAACGGTTTCCTTCAGGCGGCCGCCGACGGAGTCGTACTTAAGCAGGTGGGCCAGTGCCTCAGGGCTGGTGAGGTCGTTGACGGCAACGATCTCCAGGTCCGCGCCCTGTGCGAGGGCTGCGCGGAAGTAGTTGCGGCCGATGCGGCCGAAGCCGTTGATACCAATACGGGTCGTCACTTGTTCAGTCTCCTTGGTGCTTGATTAAGCACAAATTAGTTGAGCGGGCGTTGAAGCCAACTAACAGATCCCGCACGCCATTGGGCAGAGATGATTAACAGATCGGAGGGCGACCAGCCACATTGCTGAAGGCAGACCGCCTTCCGTGATCCATCTTACGTTTAAGTAGGTCCGCCCCCGCAAGTGCGGGGGCGGACCAACCACATTCCGGCCGAAATCACGCCGAAATGTGAAGTTTGTTACACGTGCATGTACTGCAAGTCACTACGGCAGGGTAATGAGGCCCGTAGCGTTGGTGCGGGCAGCTTCGAAGCGCTTAGCGACATCGGCCCAGTTGACGATGTTCCAGAATGCCTTGACGTAGTCAGCCTTGACGTTGACGTAGTCCAGGTAAAAGGCGTGCTCCCACATGTCCAGCATCAGCACCGGCGTGGTGCCGAGTGCTACGTTGCCCTGCTGGTCGTAGAGCTGCTCGATGACCAGGTTGCCACCGATCGGCTCGTAGGCCAGGAAGCCCCAGCCCGATCCCTGCAAGCCAAGGGCCGCAGCAGAGAACTGGGCACGGAAGGCGTCGAAGGAACCGAAGGCGTCATCGATGGCAGCCGCCAGCTCACCCTCAGGCTTGTCGCCGCCGTCCGGGGACAGGTTGTTCCAGAACACCGAGTGGTTGATGTGGCCGCCGGTGTGGAACGCGAGGTCCTTCGAAAGGCGGTTGATGTTGGCGAAATCGCCCTTGTCGCGCGCCTCTGCCAGCTGGGCAAGGGCGTTGTTGGCACCTGCAACGTAGGCAGCGTGGTGCTTGCTGTGGTGCAGCTCCATGATGCGCGCCGAAATGTGCGGCTCAAGCGCCGCGTAGTCGTAGCTGAGTTCTGGCAGTACGTACTCGGTCACAAAATCCTCCAATGTCGTGGACGGTCTGTCCGGGTTGTAACTCTCGGATTGTGCATCCGGATGACTGGCATCCGGAAGATCAGGGTGAACGCTCTGATTCTAGGGGCGCCGCTACTCGTCCAGCATCTCAGGCGTCACATTGGCATCAGTGCCAGGGATCCCCAAATCGATGGCCCGCTTATCCGCCATGGCCAGGAGCCGGCGGATGCGGCCGGCGATGGCGTCCTTGGTCATTACCGGATCTGCCAGGCGCCCCAGCTCGTCCAGGCTCGCCTGTTTGTGGGCCACCCGGAGTTCGCCGGCGTATTTGAGGTGGTCCGGGACATCGTCGCCCAGGATCTCCAGCGCCCGGTCCACCCTGGCTCCGGCGGCCACGGCCGCCTGGGCGGAGCGCCGCAGGTTGGCGTCGTCAAAGTTGGCCAGCCGGTTGGCCGTGGCCCTGACTTCCTTGCGCATCCTGCGTTCTTCCCAGACCATCAGGGCATCGTGGGCGCCCATGCGGATGAGCAGGGCGGCGATGGTGTCGCCGTCGCGGATCACCACACGGTCAACTCCCCTGACTTCGCGGGCTTTGGCTTGGATGCCAAGACGGCGGGCGGCACCAACGAGGGCAAGCGCCGACTCGGGACCCGGGCAGGTGACCTCAAGCGATGACGAACGGCCCGGTTCCGTGAGGGACCCGTGGGCCAGGAAAGCACCACGCCACACGGCCTCGGCGTCGGCGGCCGAGCCGTTGACGACGGCCGAGGGAAGCCCCCGCACCGGCCGGCCGCGGCCGTCCAGGAGGCCTGTCTGCCGGGCCAGGGACTCGCCGTCGCGGACTACCCGCACCACGTACCGGCTGCCGCGGCGCAGTCCGCCGCCGGAGACGACGATGATCTCGCTCTGGTGGCCGTAAACCTCGGCGATGGCCGCCCGGAGCCTGCGCGCCGTCGATGCGAGGTCAACCTCGGCTTCGATCACGATCCTGCCCGAGATGATGTGCAGGCCGCCGGCGAAGCGCAGCATTGCCGAGACCTCTGCCTTGCGGACTGAAGATTTCTTGATGTCCAGACGGGACAGTTCTTCCTTGACCGATGATGTCAGTGCCATGGCACCTTCCTAACTGTTCCCGAAAATGTCGTGGTACGCCGCTGCCAGACGCAGGGGGTCATGGACGGGTCGGCGGCCCGACGCCCCCACTTTACCCAAGACAACCTCGGCGCCGATCATCCCGGCGGCTTTCTCGAACTCCTGCCGGTCCGGCACCGACGCGGGATCAGCCAGGACGACGTCGACGCTGAAGTCCGGCGCATACCGGCGCAGTGCGTATAGGTGGTCCGCCGCCGACATGCCGGTGGTTTCCTTGGTGTCCGTGGCCAGGTTCATGGTGAGGCAGCGTTTTGCGGCAGTGGCACTCAGGGCTTCACGCATTTCCGGGAGCAGCAGGTGCGGCAGCACGGACGTGTACCAGGACCCCGGCCCCAGGATTACCCAGTCAGCCAGTTCGATGGCTGTCAGGGCTTCAACGCAGGCCGGCGCCTGTTCGGGCAGGAGCCGGACGTGCTCCAGCGAGCCGGCAACGGCGCACCGCGCCTGCCCGCGGACTGTCTGGAGCGCGAACGTGCCGTCAGGTGCAGTGACGCGGATGTCACCTTCAATGGTCAGCGGAACAGTGGACATGGGCAGGACCTGGCCACGGGCACCGAGCAGGGCGCCAGCCCACTTCAGTCCGGCCACGGTGTCGCCCAGCAGCTCCCAAAGGGTGACGATGAGCAGGTTGCCCATCGCATGCTCGTCCAGCGATCCGCCGCTGCCCTGGCCGGGCCGGAAACGGTGCTGCATCACGTCGCGCCAGGTGCGTCCCCAGTCCGTGTCATCGCACAAGGCGGAGAGCGCCATGCGCAGGTCTCCGGGCGGGAGGACGCCGTACTCGTCGCGTAGACGCCCTGAAGACCCGCCGTCGTCCGCCACCGTAACAATGGCGGTCAGCTCTGAGGTGAGCAGCCGCAGCGCCGAGAGCGAAGCGGACAGTCCGTGCCCGCCGCCGAGCGCCACGACGTTGGGGCCTTTGTCCTGCTGGCCGGCTGCCGTTCCGCTGGAAACCGGTACGAGCGGGAGGGGCCCGGTGAGCATCCCCATTACTCGCGGCCCAGATCCCGATGCGTGGTGGTCACGGTCACGCGCGGATACTGTGCCAGTTTCTTGGAAAGCTCGACGGCGACGGCCACGGACCGGTGCTTGCCGCCGGTACAGCCGACGGCGATGGTGGCGTAGTGCTTGTTTTCGCGCCGGTAGCCGTCCAGGACGGGCTCGAGCGCCAGGACATAGCGGTCCACGAAGTTCTTTACACCTTCCGCCTCGAGGACATAATCGCTGACGTCCTTGTCCAGGCCCGTATGCGGGCGCAGCTGCGGGACCCAGTGCGGATTCGGGATGAACCGGACGTCGGCAACGTAGTTGGAATCCACCGGCAGGCCGTACTTGAAGCCAAAGCTCATGACGTTGAGCCGCAGTGCCACCGGGCCGGTTTCGCTAAAGAGTTCCGTGATGGCGGTAGCCAGGGCGTGGACGTTGTAGGTCGAGGTATCCAGTACGACGTCGGAGCTGTCGCGCAGTTCCTTGAGCACCTCCCGTTCGGCTGCAATGCCGTCGAGGATGCGGCCGCCTTCCTGGAGCGGATGGGGCCTGCGGCCCTGCTCGAACCGGCGGACCAGGACGTCGTCTTTGGCGTCGAGGAAAAGGACGCGGAACTTGACACCACTGGCGGCGAGGGCCCCCAGGGCCGCGCGGACGTCGACAAAGAGGCCTTTGCTGCGGACATCCATCACCACGGCCAGCCGCGGAATGGACTGCGGAGCGTGGGAGACAATCTCGGCCAGGGTGCCGAGCATCTGCGGCGGCAGGTTTTCCACGACATACCAGCCATGGTCCTCAAGTGCGTCCGCGGCGGTGCTGCGTCCTGCCCCTGACATACCGGTGACCACCAGCAGTTCCGCTTCGAGGGGCTTGACCGGCGTCAGCCCGTCCTGCTCCGTCCCGGATTCCGCCGTAGAGTCTGCCATTCGTTCCGCCCCGTTTCTGTCCAGATGAAGGCAGGCGCCCGCAATGGCGGAAACCTGCGTTCCTTACCCTACCTAGGTTTCAATGATTTCGCCGGTGGCCATATTCACGGCCGGAAGCGCATCGCCGGCGGTGTCATCGCCGCTGAAGTGGGCCACGATGGCGTTGGCAAGGGATGGTCCAATGCCCTTGGCCGCCGTGAGCTCAGCCGCGGTGGCGGCTTTCACGCCTTTGACGGATCCGAAATGGGTGAGCAGGGCCTTGCGTTTGGACTCGCCAAGGCCCGGCACTCCGTCCAGCGCCGAGACGGTCATGGCCTTGCCGCGCTTCTGCCGGTGGAAGGTGATGGCGAAGCGGTGGGCTTCGTCACGGATCCGCTGCAGCAGATAGAGTCCCTGGGACGTCCTGGGCAGGATCACGGGGAAGTCGCTGTCCGGCAGCCAGACTTCCTCAAGGCGTTTGGCCAGGCCCACCACGTAGACATCCTCAATGCCAAGGTCCGCCAAGGCCCGGGCTGCGGCGTTCACCTGGGGCTTGCCGCCGTCGACCACCACCAGGTTGGGCGGGTACGCGAATTTTGCCCGCGGGGCGGCCGTAGCGGTGTCCAGGACCGCGGCAGCGGCTGCTTCCAAGGCGGCCTGGTGCCCGGGCAGGGCGGACGCCTCGGACTGCGCCGACTTGTCCTGCAGGTAATGCCGGAAGCGCCGGGTCAGGACGTCGTGCATGGCGGCGGTGTCGTCTGCGGCGGCGGGTCCGGTGACGGAGAACTTCCGGTATTCGGACTTCTTGGGCAGCCCGTCCTCGACCACCACCATGGACGCCACGACGTTGGTGCCCTGGACGTGGGAGACGTCGAAGCATTCGATCCGCAGGAGCGCCACGGGAAGGTCCAGGGCTTCCTGCAGCTCCTGCAGTGCCTGGGAGCGCACGGTGAGGTCCCCGGCGCGGCGGGTCTTATGCAGTTTGAGCGCGTGCTCGGCGTTTTCACGGACGGTGGACATGAGCGCGGCCTTGTCGCCGCGCTGCGGCACCCTGACATCCACCTTCGCTCCGCGCAGGCCGCCGAGCCATTCCGTAAGTTCCGCGGCGTTGCTGGGTTCGACTGGCACCAGGACTTCGCGGGGAAGCCTGCCATGGCTGTCGCCGTCGTCGCCGTAGACCTGCTGCAGCAGGTGTTCCACGAGATCCGGGGTGGTGGCGTCCTCCACTTTTTCCACCACCCAGCCGCGCTGGCCGCGGATCCGGCCGCCCCTGACGTGGAACACCTGGACGGCAGCCTCCAACTCGTCCTCGTGCAGCGCGAAGACATCGGCGTCGGTATCGTCGGCGAGCACCACGGCGTTGCGCTCAAAGACCTTCCGAAGAGCGGCGATGTCATCACGGAGCCTCGCCGCACGCTCGTAGTCGAGGGTGCCGACGGCGTCGGCCATCTCCTTTTCGAGCTTGGTGATGAAGCGTTTGGCCTCGCCGCCCATAAACGCGCAGAAGTCCTCCGCCAGGGCCCGGTGTTCCTCGGGAGTCACCCGGCCAACGCAGGGGGCCGAGCATTTGTCGATGTAGCCCAGCAGGCATGGCCGACCGCTCGCCTGGGCCCGTTTGAGGACCCCGGCGCTGCAGCTGCGGACGGGGAAAACCCGCAGCAAAGTGTCCATGGTTTCCCGGATCGCGCCGGCTGTGTACGGGCCGAAGTACCGTGTGCCTTTGCGGCGGTCCCCCCGCATGACCTGGACCCTGGGGAGCTTCTCGCTCATGGTGAGGGCCAGGTACGGATAGGTTTTGTCGTCGCGGAAGACCACGTTGAAGCGTGGCTTGTATTCCTTGATCCAGGTGTATTCAAGCTGCAGCGACTCCAGCTCGCTGCCCACCACTGTCCACTCGACACTGCTGGCCGTGTGAACCATAGCGTGGGTTTTGGGCAGCAGGCCCGCCGGATTCGCGAAGTAGGAGTTCAGGCGGGAGCGAAGGCTTTTGGCTTTGCCTACGTAGATGACCCGGCCGTGGGGATCGCGGAACCGGTACACCCCGGGATTGGTGGGAATTTCACCCGTCTGGGGCCTGTAACTTGCTGGATCTGCCACTACTTCATTCTACTAATCCGTGCTTTTACTTTGGTTGTAGCTGGTGGAGCGTTCCTGGCCGCTGAGTTCGGCGATCGCATCCATGATGCGGTCCGTTACCTGCCGCCGCGCCGGCAGCGAATGATCCGGGCCGGTTTTGTCGAAATACAGGGGCTCCCCCACCTTCATGGTGAAATGATGCGGCTTGAAGCCCTTCTCACCGGCCGGCTGCAGGTTCTCCGTCCCGATCAGTCCGACCGGGATCACGGGAGCTCCGGTTGCCAGTGCAAGCCAGCCCACGCCGGTGCGGCCGCGGTAGAGGATGCCGTCCCGTGAGCGCGTGCCCTCGGGGTAGATGCCGATGCCTTTGCCCGCTTCGAGGATGTCCAGGAGGGTTTTGAGTGCCTGGACGCTTGCTGCCTGCTCGCCGCGCTCCACCGGGATGGAACCCACGGACTCAAAAAAGGACTTCATGACTCTGCCCTTGACGCCACCCGTGGTGAAGTACTCGGCTTTGGCGAAGAAGGCCACGGGCCGCGGCATCAGTGCCTGGACAATGACGCTGTCAAAGAAGGAAAGATGGTTCGGGGCCACAATGAATGGCCCCTCTTTCGGGACGTTTTCCAGGCCGACGACGGTGGGCCGGCAGGTGCCCGCGACGAGCCCGCGAAATGTCCAGCGGACCGCCTCAAACAGCGCCATCGTTGCGCACCTCACTCATCGCGGCAGCGTGGATTGCTTCGAGGCGCCCGATGGCGGCGACCATGCCCGCGGTGGTGTCCACCACGGTGACGGCCCCGGCTTCTTCGAGTTCGCCGTCGTGAGCGAAACCCCAGCCCACACCGATGCAGTCAAGCCCGTTCCCGATGGCGCCCGCCACATCCTGGGCGCGGTCACCCACCATAACGGCGTGCTGGGTGGAGAGGTCAGCCAGGGCCGCGGCGATGATGTCTGCCTTCCCCACCGGACCATCCGTTGAGGATTCGTTGTCTGCCGAGCCCCTGATGGACTGGAACAGGTTGGCGATGCCGTGGTGCCGCAGCACGATCTGGGCCAGCCCTTCGGGCTTCTGCGTGGCGACGGCCACTGGCCTGCCTTCGGCCGCGAAGGTCTCCAGCGCTTCCCTGATCCCGGGGTACAGCCGGCTCTCGGCTATCCCAGTGGCGAGGTAGTACTGCCGGTACGTCCGGATGACCTCGTCGAGCATCTCGGCCGGAACCTTGCAGACACTCCGGAGTGCGTCGCTGAGTTTGGGGCCGATCATCGAGTTCAGGACGTCCTGGCCAGGAACCGGCAGACCTGCGGCGGCAAGGGCTGCTGCGATTCCGCCGGATATTCCGCCGGCCGGATCGACAAGAGTGCCGTCCAGGTCAAAGATCACGGGCACTGTTGTTTGAGTCACCGGCTTAGTTTCTCACGACACCGAGCATGCCTGAAACTCGCATGCCCGACACGGCATACGTCATGGGAGGCCAACCGCCTAGCCGAGTATTTCCGCGAGGAAGGATGCCGTGTGGCCCTTGGTGGATTTCGATACCTGCTCGGGCGTGCCGGTGGCCACGATCTGGCCCCCGCCCGAACCGCCGTCCGGGCCAAGATCCACGATCCAGTCGGCGCTCTTGATGACGTCCAGGTTGTGTTCGATGGTGATCACCGTGTTGCCCTTGTCCACCAGACTTTGAAGGACCATCAGGAGCTTGCGGATGTCCTCGAAGTGCAGGCCCGTGGTGGGCTCGTCGAGAACATACACACTGCGTCCGTTGGAGCGCTTCTGCAGTTCCGCGGCGAGCTTGACACGCTGGGCCTCGCCGCCGGAGAGGGTGGTTGCCGGCTGTCCCAGCCGTACGTAGCCGAGGCCCACGTCCACGAGCGTGTTCAGGTGCCGGGCGATCGGGGAGAAGGCAGCGAAGAACTCCGCACCTTCTTCGATGGGCATGTTGAGCACATCCGCGATGGTCTTGCCCTTGTAGTGGACTTCGAGGGTTTCGCGGTTGTACCGTGCGCCGTGGCACACCTCGCAGGGCACGTAGACGTCCGGCAGGAAGTTCATTTCGATCTTCAGCGTGCCGTCACCTGCGCAGGCTTCGCAGCGCCCGCCCTTGACGTTGAAGGAGAACCGGCCTGGCAGGTAGCCACGGACCTTGGCCTCGGTGGTCTCGGCGAAGAGCTTGCGGATGTTGTCAAAGACGCCGGTGTACGTGGCCGGGTTGGAGCGTGGGGTCCGCCCGATAGGGCTCTGGTCCACGTGCACCACCTTGTCCAGGTGCTCCAGGCCCATGATGCTCTTGTGGCGTCCGGCCACCTGTTTGGCGCCGTTGAGCTTGTTGGCCAGCACCTTGTAGAGGATCTCGTTGACCAGGGTGGATTTGCCGGAGCCGCTGACGCCGGTCACGGCGGTGAAAAGGCCCAGGGGGAAGGCCGCATCAACGTTGACCAGGTTGTTTTCACGCGCCCCGACGACCTTCAGCTCACGCTTTTTGTCGTATTTGCGCCGCTTCTTGGGGATGTCGATCTTCTTGCGGCCGGACAGGTAATCGCCGGTCAGTGAGTTGGTGTTGGCCAGGAGATCCTGGTACGAACCCGAGTGCACCACCTGGCCGCCGTGCTCGCCTGCGCCGGGCCCGATGTCCACGATCCAGTCCGCCACCTGGATGGTGTCCTCATCGTGCTCCACAACGATAAGCGTGTTGCCCATGTCCCGGAGCCGGGTCAGGGTCTCAATAAGACGGCGGTTGTCGCGCTGGTGGAGGCCGATGGAGGGCTCGTCCAGGACGTAAAGGACGCCCACGAGGCCGGAACCGATCTGGGTGGCGAGCCGGATTCGCTGCGCTTCGCCGCCGGACAAGGTGGCGGAGGGGCGCTCGAGATTCAGGTATTCCAGCCCGACGTCGAGCAGGAAGGTCAGCCGGGCCTGTATTTCCTTGAGCACCTGGTGGGCGATCTGGGCCTCGCGGCCGGTGAGGACCAGGTTGTTCAGGAAGTCCGCGCACACGCGCATGGGCATGGCCGCGACATCGGCGATGGACTTGCCGTTAATCAGGACGGACAGCGAGGCGGGGTTGAGCCGGGCGCCATTGCACGCGGGGCAAGCGATCTGCCGCATGTACTCTTCGTAGCGGTCGCGCGCCCACTCGGAGTCCGTCTCACCGTGCTTGCGGTGGACGTACTGGATGGCACCTTCAAAGCCGGTGCTGTATTTACGTTCCCGTCCGAAGCGGTTCTTGTACTGCACAACCACCTTGTGGTCTTTGCCGTGCAGGACGGTCTGGCGGACGTCGGTGCCCAGCTTCTCCCAGGGTGTGTCCATGGAGAAGCCAAGCTCCTTGGACAGCCCTTCGAGCAGGCGGTTCCAATACTCGGTTGTTGCGGTGCCAAGTGACCATGGCGCGATGGCGCCCTCGGACAACGACAGCTCAGGATTCGGAATGATCAGTTCTTCGTCAACCTCGAGCCGTGTACCGATGCCGCTGCACGCGGAACAGGCGCCGAATGGGTTGTTGAAGGAGAAGGACCGCGGCTCGATTTCATCGATGGCCAGGGGATGTTCGTTGGGGCAGGCGAGGTTCTCGGAAAATGCCCGCAGCCGTCCCGGCGCGTCTGCTTCCAGATCGACGAACTCGGCCAGCACCCGGCCTTCGGCCAGGCCAAGCGCCGTTTCAACGGAGTCCGTGAGGCGCTGGCTGATGCCTTCCTTAACCACCAGGCGGTCCACCACCACCTCAATGGTGTGCTTGAACTGCTTGCCGAGTTTGGGCGGCTCGCTCAGCTGGATCAGCTCACCGTCCACCCGGGCACGTGAATAGCCCTTGGCGGTCAGCTCCTTGAAAAGGTCCACGAACTCGCCCTTGCGCCCCCGCACCACCGGCGCCAGGACCTGGAATCGCGTGCCTTCGTCAAGCTCAAGCAGCTGGTCCACGATCTGCTGCGGAGTCTGCCGGGCCACAACCTCGCCACAGACCGGGCAATGCGGCCGTCCCACGCGTGCCCACAGCAATCGCATGTAGTCATAAATTTCGGTGATGGTGCCAACCGTGGAGCGGGGGTTCTTGCTGGTGGACTTCTGGTCAATCGATACCGCCGGCGAGAGCCCCTCGATGAAATCGACGTCCGGCTTGTCCACCTGGCCGAGGAACTGGCGGGCATAGGCCGACAGGGACTCAACGTAGCGCCGCTGGCCCTCGGCGAAGATTGTGTCGAACGCCAGGGACGACTTCCCGGAACCGGACAGCCCGGTGAAAACGATCATGGCATCACGGGGCAGATCCAGGTCCACGTTGCGCAGGTTATGCTCGCGCGCGCCCTTGACCACGAGGCGGGAGAGGTCTGGCCGGGCAGGCGTGGCTGGGGCCTGGGGAACGGCGACGGGGACGGATTCGACTGCTGTTTCTTCAGCTACGGCTTTGGGCACCCACTAATGCTAATCGAAAACTTCTTCGAATATCCATGCGGGGTCCGGCTAGTCGGCGTCGTAGGCTGCAGCCAGCAGCTGGACTGCTTCCGCAAAGCTGGCACCTTGGGCCTTGGCCACTGACGCATAGGAGTTGGCGGCCAGGGAGAGCGCATCCGCCCGCTCATCACGCGCGCACACCACAGTGCCGTTCCTGCCCTTCGTGGCCACGACACCGGCTGCCTCCAGCTCCTTGTACGCCCTCGCCACCGTGTGGGGCGCGACGTCCAGCAGCCCCGCCAGGGTCCGCACCGCCGGCAGCTTGGTTCCCGGCGGAAGGGCCCCGCTGTCCGCGAGGCGGATCACATGCAGGCGCAGCTGTTCAAACAGTGCCACCGTGCTGGACTGGTTGGGCTTCCAGGTTCCGGGGAACGGACCGGCTGTTGTCATCGTCCGGCCTCCAACGTGCCGGCGCGGCCCGGGCGTCCGGCGAACTGGGCGTTGTAGAGCCGTGCATAGCGGCCGTTGGCCGCCAGGAGGCTTCGATGGGTTCCCTGCTCTGCAATGCGTCCGTGGTCCATGACCAGAATTAGATCAGCGTCCCGGACCGTGGACAAACGGTGGGCGATCACAAAACTTGTTTTTCCACAGCGCAACCTCTGCATGGCCTGGCGGATCAGGACCTCGGTCCGGGAATCCACCGAACTGGTGGCCTCATCCAGGACCAGCACGGTGCGGTCCGCCAACTGCGCCCGGGCGATGGAGATCAGCTGGCGCTGGCCCTGGCTGAGCGGCTCTCCCCCGTTGCCCAGCATCGTCTCGTAGCCGGCCGGCAGCGACCTGATGAGGTGGTCCACGTGGCTCGCCTCGGCTGCCGCAGTGATCTCCGCGTCCGTGGCTCCCGGCCGGCCGTATTCGATGTTCTCCCTGATGGTGCCGGAAAACAGCCAGGCATCCTGCAGCACAACCCCGAATCCCTTCCGCAGGACGTCCCGCGGAATGTCGGCAATGTCAGTACCCCCGATGGTGATCCTGCCGGCGTCGACCTCATAGAACCGCATGAGCAGGTTGACAACGGTGGTCTTGCCGGCGCCCGTGTGCCCGACAATCGCGACCGTCCGGCCCGGTTCCACAGTGAACGACAGTCCACGGACCACCGGGTCAGCCCTGGCATAGCCGAAAGTGACATCACTGAACACAATCCGCCCTTCCTGACCGGGTTTGTGACCGTCACTTTCGGGCTCTGCAGGTATCTCCGCGGCGTCGAGCAGGTCGAACACACGGCGCGCCGAAGCCACGCAGGACTGGATGACGTTGAGCATGCCGCCGATCTGGCCCACAGGCTGGGTGAAAAGCCGGCTGAACTGGATGAATGCCTGGATCCCGCCGATGGTCATGACCCCCGTGGTGACCTGGAGCGCCCCCACCACCGCCACCGCGATGTAGTTGATATTGGCGATAAGGACCATCAACGGCTGGACAACGCCGGAGGAATACTGGGCCCGTGCGGATGCCCGGGCCAGGCGGTCGTTGCTTGCCTTGAAGACTGCCGCTGCCTGGTCCTGGTACCCGAAGGCCTTAATAACTTCGTGCCCGGTGACAAACTCCTCCACGTGCGCGTTCAACTCACCCGTTTCGGTCCACTGGCGGGCAAAATGCGCTTGGGACTTCCGGGCCACCATAACGGTGATAAGGGTGGACAATGGCACCGAAACAAGCGCGATCAGGGCCAGGAGCGGCGAGATCCACAGCATCATGGCCAAGGCGCCGCACAGCATCAGGACAGACATGATCAGCTGTGTGAGGACCTGGCTGAGCGCTTGCGAAATATTGTCGATGTCATTGGTGACGCGGCTCAGGACATCACCCCTGGACTGCTCTTGGAAGTACGTGGAAGGAAGCCGGTGCAGCTTGTCTTGAACCGATGCCCGGAGGCGATACATCAGCCCGTGAACCGCGCCGGCCGTCAGCGCTCCCTGGATCCAGTTGAACAGCGAAGCGCCGATGTACATCGCGGCAACGGCGGCCAGCAGGAGTCCCAGGCGCTGCCCGTCGAGCGCTCCGCTGTAGACCCCATCCACCACCACATCGGTGGCATCACCAAGGTAGTGCGGCGCCGCGACGTTGAGGGCAACAAAAGCGCAGGTGGCCGCAATTGCACCCAGCATCCGCCCCCTGGACGGGCGCAGCAACGCGAGGACCCGGCGCGCTGTGGGCCAGAATCCTTCGGATGCCCGGGCGCCGGGCGAAGCGGTCATGGCGCGTCGTCCAGCGCCAGTTGGGACTCGGCGATTTCCCGGTAGGTGGCAGACGTCTCCAGCAGTTGCAGGTGTGTTCCCTGGGCAACCAGCCGGCCGTCGTCAAGCACCAGGATCTGGCCGGCCCCGGCAGCGGTGGAGATCCGTTCCGCCACGACAATGACCACTGCACCCTCAAGGGCAATCTCCAGGGCATCCCGGACCCGGGCCTCGGTGGCGAAGTCCAGCGCGGAAAAGCTGTCGTCAAAGAGATAGACGGGGACCCGCCGCAGGAGGGCCCGCGCTATGCAGAGACGCTGCCGCTGGCCGCCGGAGAGATTCGTTCCGCCTTGCCCGACCTCCGTGTCAATCCCCCGTGGCAGCGCACGGACGAAGCCGGCGGCCTGGGCTGTCTCCATGGCTTCCCAAAGCTGGCCCTCGGTTGCCTCCGGAGCTGCGACGCGCAGGTTGTCGGCGATGGTTCCGGAGAAGAGGTGCGACAGTTGCGGCACCACAGCCATGGTCCGGCGCAGGAGGTCCAGGGGCATCGAGCAGATGTTCCGGCCGCCGATGCTGATGGTTCCGGCCGTGGCGTCCAGGAACCGGGGCACCAGGCTCAGGAGTGTCGACTTTCCGCTCCCTGTTGAGCCGACGATGGCAACAGTGGTTCCTGGCCGGGCTGTGAAGCTGATGTCTTCCAGTACCGGATTTTCGGCGCCGGGGTAGGAGAAGCTGACATTCCTGAAACTGACGCTGCCGCCCTCAAGGGAGCCCCCAGGGCGGGTCTCCTGGGGCGCCTTGTGGTCCTGGACTGACGGTTTCGCGTTGAGCACGGCACCCAGCCGTTCCGCGCAGGCAGCGGCACGCGGAGCCGTCATGAACACGTACATGGCCATCATGATTGCCAGGAGAATCTGCAGGATGTAGGCGATAAAGGCCGTGAGGGCACCAATCTTCATCCCGCCGTCGTAAACCCGGTGACCACCGAACCACACCACGGCCACCGACGACAGATTGACCACAATCATGATCAGCGGCAGCATGCCGGCCACGAGCAGCGACGACTGAAGGTTGTTTCCCGTGAGGCTGCTGTTGGTCTTCGCAAACCGGCGTGTTTCGTGTCCCTGCCTGACGAAGGCACGGATCACATTCGCGCCGATGATCTGCTCACGAAAGAGCTCCCCCGTTCGGTCCAGCAGCTCCTGCCCCTGCCGGTACAGGGGAACGAGGCGCCGGACGATGAGATACATGATGAGCAGAAGTATTGGCATGATGACCATCACGACGCTTGAAAGCACCATGTCCTGCTGCCACGCCAGTAACACGCCCCCGGCCGCCATCACGGGGGCCGCCACAAGCATGGTGAAGACCAGGACGGCGAACGACTGGATCTGCTGGGTGTCGTTGGTGGCCCTGGTAACGAGGCTTTGCGTGCCGAAGGCTGCGATTTCCTGCGTAGAAAGCGACTGGATCCTGCTGAAGACCTCGCCGCGCA
Organism: Pseudarthrobacter sp. NIBRBAC000502772; assembly: GCF_006517235.1. Taxonomy (NCBI): domain Bacteria; kingdom Bacillati; phylum Actinomycetota; class Actinomycetes; order Micrococcales; family Micrococcaceae; genus Pseudarthrobacter; species Pseudarthrobacter sp. NIBRBAC000502772. The sequence continues at coordinate 2,899,773 of NZ_CP041188.1, read as the reverse complement.
GCTGGTGCCCGAGCTTCATGGCAACCACTGCCCCGAAGTAGCCCGCGGCGATGGCCGCCGAAGCCTGGACCGCAGCTATGAGAACCATGACAGTGCCCAGGCGGAAGATTTCCGGCGTGTTCCCCGCAACGATGCCGTCGTCGATGATGGCGGCGTTGATGGTGGGCAGCAGCAGGTTGCCTGCGGTCTGGACAAGCTGGAGAGCAACGATCGCGGTTACGGCGCCCTTGTGGCCAGCCAGCAGCCGGGTCATCAAGCCGAAAAGCATCGCACCTCCAGGACGGATTTGGGAGGCCGATGAGGGTCCGGCCATTTGCCATCCCCAGAAGCCGCTGTCGTCATTGTAACCAGCATCACATTCTCTTCTCAGTCATAAGGCATTACCGACCAGAGAACTTCAAACGAATGGAGTTTATGCGCGTGGCTGCTTTTGCGCCACGGCAAAGATCCGCCGGAACGGAAACACCGTGCCATGTGCCGTTGCCGGGTATGCGGCCCGCAGGGCTGCAGCATACTCCGCTTCAAAGACGTGCCCGTCCTCGGCCGAAAGAGCCGCCGCGACCGGGCGCAACGCCGTGCCGCGCACCCAGTCCAGCACCGGATCCGTCCCTGTGAGGACCTGCTGGTAGGTGGTTTCCCAGGCGTCTGCCGTGCAGCCCGCGTCCAGCATGACGCTGAGGTAGTCTGCGGGCTCCCCCACAGACTCTCCACCGCGAAGTACGCCGTCGAGCTGGGGCGACCACCGTGCCGAACCTGCAAGTTCCCGCAGCAGGGCATGGGACGGGGCATTGAAGTTCCCCGGCACCTGCATGGCGAACCAGGCACCGGGCTTGAGCGCCGCCAGCCAGCCCGCCAGCATCTCCTGATGCCCCGGCACCCACTGAAGCGCGGCATTGGTGACCACCACGTCCGTTTCAGCCGGGGGCGTCCAGGCTGCGATATCCGCCAGCCCGAAGCTGAGGCCCGCATGCCTGGCGGCGTGCGCGGCGGCCTTGTCCAGCATCTCCCTGGACGAATCGAGCCCCGCCACTTGCGCTTCCGGCCATCTCCGGGCAAGGGTGGCCGTGAGGTTTCCCGGACCACATCCCAGGTCCACAACGTGCTGTGGCCGATCGGCCTGGATCCGCCCCGTCAGGTCGAAAAACGGCCGGTCACGGTAATCGCCGAACTGGACGTACTTTACGGGGTCCCACTTCACAGTTACCTCCATCGCCGGGTGCTGTCTGGCAGTACCGCGAGCCTAACCCGGGCCCGCCCGGATATCCGGCACCGGCTGGGCACTAAGCTGGAAATCAATGAAACTCGTTGACCAGCTGCCTGTCCTGTCCGCCTCAGACCCCTCCGGCGCAGGCATCGACCCGGACGCCCTCTACACCCAATTCCTTGAGTGGACCGAAAGCCGGGGCCTGGAACTGTACGCTGCCCAGGACGAGGCCATCATGGAGCTCGCCACCGGGGCCAACGTCATCCTCGCCACCCCGACGGGCTCCGGCAAATCGCTGGTGGCCATCGCGGCGCACTTCCAGGCCATGGCGCGGGGCCAGCGCAGCTACTACACCGCCCCCATAAAAGCGCTGGTCTCGGAGAAGTTCTTTGCCCTGTGCGACATCTTTGGTGCAGAAAACGTCGGCATGATCACGGGTGACTCCGGCGTCAACCAGAACGCACCGATCATCTGCTGCACGGCAGAAATCCTCGCGAACATCGCCCTCCGCGAAGGGGCCGACGCCGAACTCGGTGCGGTCATCATGGACGAATTCCATTTCTACTCCGACCCCCAGCGTGGGTGGGCCTGGCAGGTCCCGCTGCTGGAGCTCCCCCAGGCCCAGTTCCTTCTGATGTCCGCCACCCTGGGTGATGTCAGCCGGTTCGAGGCCGGCATCACCGAACTTACGGGCCGCCCCACCACCACCGTCAGTTCAGCCGAGCGCCCCATTCCGCTGCATTACTACTACCACCAGACGCCCGTCCACGAGACACTCGAGGAACTCCTCTCCACGCGCCAGGTGCCCGCCTATGTGGTGCACTTCAGCCAGATCGAGGCCATTGACCGGGCCCAGACACTGATGAGCATCAACGTGTGCACCCGCGAGGAGAAGGACAGGATCGCGGAGCTGATCGCGAATTTCCGTTTCGCCGCAGGCTTCGGCAAGACGCTCAACCGCCTGGTCCGGCACGGTATCGGGGTCCATCACGCCGGCATGCTGCCGAAGTACCGCAGGCTCGTGGAGCAGCTCGCCCAGGCGGGCCTGCTCAAGGTGATCTGCGGTACGGACACACTGGGCGTGGGGATCAACGTGCCCATCCGCACCGTGTTGCTCACCGCACTGAGCAAGTACGACGGCGTCCGCACCCGCCCGCTTAACTCCCGGGAGTTCCACCAGATTGCCGGAAGGGCCGGCCGCGCCGGGTATGACACCGCGGGGACAGTGGTGGTCCAGGCACCCGAGCACGTCATCGAAAACGTGAAGGCGATGGCCAAGGCCACCGCCAAGTTTGGTGACGACCAGAAGAAGCTCCGCCAGGTGGTCAAAAAGAAGCCGCCGGAGGGCTTCGTCTCCTGGGGGGAACCCACCTTCAAGCGCCTCGTGGAATCCGTGCCCGATCCTCTGACGTCCAGCTTCAGCGTGACGCATTCGATGCTGATGAACCTGATGGAACGGCCCGGCGACCCGTTCACAGCGGCCCGCCGGCTGCTGACCGAAAACCACGAGACGCGGTCCTCACAGCTGCGGCTGATGAAAAAAGCCCTGGGGATCTATCGTGAGCTACTCGCCGCTGAGGTGGTGGAGCGCATCCCGGTAGAAGAGCAGGGCCATGACGGCAGGACAGTACGGCTCACCGTCCATCTGCAGGCCAATTTTGCCCTGAACCAGCCGCTCTCGCCGTTTGCGCTGGCGGCGCTGGAGCTCCTTGACCCGGATTCGCCGTCGTACGCCCTGGACGTGGTGTCCGTGATCGAGGCGACGCTCGAAAAGCCCCGCCAGATCCTCTCCGCGCAGCAGAAGAAGGCCCGCGGGGAAGCGATTGCGGCGATGAAGGCCGACGGCATCGAGTACGACCAGCGCATGGCCATGCTGGAGGAAGTCACCTATCCGCAGCCGCTCGCCGAACTCCTGGGCGAAGCCTTCGAGGTCTACCGCAAGGCAGCGCCCTGGGTGGGCGACTTTGAACTGGCGCCCAAGTCCGTGGTCCGCGACATGTACGAGCGGGCCATGAACTTCGGCGAATTTGTCCAGTTCTACGGGCTGGCCCGCTCCGAGGGCATTGTGCTGCGCTACCTCGCCGACTGCTTCAAGGCGCTGCGCCAGACCGTACCGCAGGACATGCTGCGGGAGGACCTTGAAGACCTCATCGCCTGGCTTGGCGAGCTGGTGCGGCAGGTGGACTCCAGCCTCCTGGACGAATGGGAGGAGCTGACGTCCGGCGCGATGCCCACGCCGCACGACGCTCCCCCTCCCCCGCCGCCGTCGCTGACGTCCAACATCCGTGCCTTCCGCGTGATGGTCCGCAACGAGATGTTCCGCCGCGTGGAACTGTTCGCGGACGAAAACGCCGCAGCCCTGGGCGAGCTCGACGGCGGCGCGGGCTGGGATGCCACCCGCTGGGAAGACATCCTGGACGACTACTTCGACGAACACAACGACATTGGTACCGGCCCGGATGCCCGCGGTCCCGGACTGCTCATGATCACCGAAGAGCCAGGGCTTTGGAAGGTCCGGCAGATTTTCGATGATCCGGCGAGCAACCATGACTGGGGCATCTCCGCGGAAGTGGACCTGGCGGCCTCGGATGAAACCGGTACGGCAGTGGTCCGTGTCACCGACGTCAACCGGCTCTAGGCCCTGACCGAATGGACTCCGTCCCCGACCTGACGGACAGCCTTCGGGTTGTGGAAGCCCTGAAGGCCCAGCCCGTGGCACCTTCCAACGGTCCACGGCAGTGGTGGAAGGGCCCGCTGGACGTCGAGGGACTGGCTTTGGGTGCGGTCCAGGCAGCAGCGACGTCGCTGAACGCCCTTGTTGGCGTTCCGGGCAGGTACTCCCTGACATCCGGAGCCACCGCGGCGGCGTTCGATTCGCTGGGACACCTGCGGATCGCGGGCGTCAAACCCGAAGGGTTCGCTCCGACGTCCGGCTTCCGGCGCACGTCGGACGGCTGGATCCGCCTCCACGCCAACTACCCCCACCACGCAGCCCGGCTGACCGCGGCCCTCTCCGTCAGCACACCACAGGACGTGGGACACGCCCTGCTAGGAATGACGTCCGTGGCCGCCGAGGAAGCCATCACGGCAAACAACGGCGTCGCTGCCGCCGTGCGCACACGGGACGAGTGGGTCGCGACCCCCATGCATGCGTCGGCCAGCTCCGGTCCATGGATCAGAATCTCCCGTCCGCCAACGTCAGCCGGTGAAAGTCCGCAGCTCTCCCGGTGGGTTCCATCGGCAGTTCCACGCCACCCCTTGGCCGGCCTCAAGGTGCTGGACCTGACGCGCGTCATTGCGGGGCCCGCTGCCACACGCCTCCTGGGCGCCCTGGGCGCGGACGTCCTGCGCATCGACCCGCCGCAGCTTCCGGAGTTGAGAGATGTGTTCATTGACTCGGGCTTTGACAAGCGCAGCGCCGAGGCGGACCTCCGGGATCCTGCCGCCATGGAAGCGGTCACGCTCCTCATTGAGTCTGCCGACGTGGTGGTCACCGGATACCGCGACGGCGGGCTGGACCCTTTTGGGCTGGCGCCCGAAGCGCTGTTGCTCGCCCGGCCCGACCTCGTGATCGTCACCCTCAGCGCCTGGGGCAGCGGCGGCCCTTGGAACGGACGGCGCGGTTTCGACAGCCTGGTTCAGGCCGCTTGCGGCATTGCCGAACGGTATGGCCGCACGACTGATGACGGGTGGCAGCCGGGGGCGCTTCCAGTGCAGGCACTGGATCATGCCACCGGTTATGGCCTGGCGGCGGCAGCAATTGCCTTGCTGGCCGAACGGCTCCGCAGCGGACGTGGCGGCACTGCACGGCTTTCCCTGGCCCGCACCGCTGAAGAATTGTTCCGGCTGCCCGCAGTGGCCAGTCACGGCGGTTCCCTGCCTGACCCGGAACTCCGCGTGATGGACAGCCCCTACGGCCGCCTGCGATACGTTGGGCTGCCCATCATGGCGGACGGCGTGCCGCTGGAGTACAGCAAGGGACCCGTCCGCTACGGGACATCGCAGCTTCACTGGCACTAGGGAGCCTGGCAGTAAGGATCACGGCCCCGCTAGTAAACTCGGACCATGAGTGTAATCCGCCCCGCCACCCGGCAAGACGTCCCCGCCATTCTGCAGATGATCCACGAACTGGCCATCTACGAGAAGGAACCGGACGCGGTCCGCAACACACCGGAAATGCTGGCTGAGGTCCTGTTCGGCAAGAACCCGCGCGTGTTTGCCACGATGGCTGAGAACAGCGCAGGCGAGGTCCGGGGTTTCGCGCTCTGGTTCCTGAACTACTCCACCTGGGAAGGCGTCCACGGCATCTACCTGGAAGACCTCTACGTCAGCCCGCACGCCCGCGGCGAGGGCCACGGCAAGGCGCTCCTGCAGCACCTGGCCGCCACCGCCGTCGAGAGGGGCTACGCCCGGGTTGAGTGGAGCGTCCTGGACTGGAACGAACCGTCCATCACCTTCTACCGCAGTCTCGGCGCCCGCCCCCTGGATGGCTGGTCCACGTTCCGGCTGACCGGCGACGCGCTGGAGAGCTTTGGCACGAGAACGGCAGCGTCCATCCGTGGCTGAGCAGGACGCTTCCTTTCAAACGACGCAAACGCGGACCCCTGTCCCGCATTTTGTGAAGGCGCGGCACGAATTCCGTGGCATGCGCACCGCCGAGCACTACTTCACCGTTCCCTTGGACCACTTCGCTCCAGGGAGCGGCGACGACCCCGGGACCATCACTGTCTTCGCCCGTGAGTACGTCTCGTCGGCCCACACCCAGGCTGAAGCCGAAGAGCTTCCCTGGCTGGTGTTCCTCCAGGGCGGGCCGGGCGGCCGCGGCAACCGGCTGGCTTCGCTGGGCGGCTGGAGCAAGGCGGCTGCCCGGGACTTCCGGATCCTGATGCTGGACCAGCGCGGCACCGGGCTGTCGACCCCCCTTGACCGGAACACGCTGGCCGCGCGCGGAACGGCCGAAGCACAGGCTGCGTACCTTGAGCATTTCCGTGCGGATTCCATCGTGGCCGACGCGGAGCTCATCCGCGCGGCGCTCGGCTCCGGTCCCTGGAGCATCTACGGCCAAAGCTACGGCGGATTCTGCGCGCTGACGTACCTGTCTTTTGCCCCGGACGGGCTGAAGGAGGCTCTCATCACGGGCGGACTTGCGCCGCTCGCCGGCCATGCCGACGACGTCTACCGCGCCACGTTCGCGCGCGTTGCAGCGCGCAACACCGAGTACTTCAGCTGGTATCCGGAGGACCGCCGGACAGTGAACGCGATCGCATCGCACCTTCGGCAGACAGAGGAGTTCCTTCCCGACGGCGGCCGGCTCACGGTTGAACGGTTCCAGATGGTGGGCTCCTTCCTGGGCGGAAACACGCGGGTGGACGGCCTGCACTACCTGCTGGAAGACGCCTTCACCGAGACGCCACACGGGAACAGGCTCTCCGATGCCTTCCTGGAGCAGGTCCAGGGCATCGTGTCCCGCCTGGCGAACCCGCTCTATGCGCTGCTGCATGAATCCATCTACGGGCAGGGACAGGCGACCGACTGGGCTGCCTGGCGTGTGCTGCAGGAACATCCGGCCTTCCACCCGGATGCGGAGACGCTACTGCTGACCGGCGAGATGGTGTACCCGTGGTATTTCGAACAGGATCCCGCCTTGGTGCCGCTGCGGCAGGTGGCCCATCTGCTGGCCACCAAAGCTGACTGGAAGCCGCTGTATGACCCCCCACAGTTGGCCGCGAACAGCGTGCCGGTCGCCGCCGCGGTTTACCAGGACGACATTTACGTGGACCGCAGCCTGTCACTGGAGACGGCGGCCGCTGTGCGCGGACTCCGGGTATGGGAGACGGCCGACTTCCACCATGACGGCATAGCGGACGACGGCGAGGCTATTTTCGGGCGGCTGCTGGGTATGGTGCGCTCGGGTGCCGGCTCAGCCGGCAGCTGAGCCGGCCGCCGGGCTGCGGCGGCGCGCCACCAGGGCAACGACGGCGGCGGTCAGGACGGCAGCCCCCACCAGTCCGCCTGCCATGTTGAGCCCCAGGTAGCCGGCCCAGCTAAGGATCAGTCCGGAAGTGGCCCCGCCCACCGCACCTGCGGCGCCCATCAGCATGTCCGACACCCCCTGGACCACCACGCGGGACTCCTGGGGGACGCTCTCCGCCAGCAGCGTGGACCCGGAAATGGTGGCCGCAGACCAGCCCATGCCCAGCAGCACAAGCCCCACGGCCACCGCAACAGTGGACGTCTGGCCAAATCCGGCGACGGCGACGGCTGCGATCAGCGTGGCGAAGCCGATCATGATGGTCTCAGTCCTGCCTGCCTTGTCCGTCAGCCAGCCCATAACCGGCGACAACGCGAACATGCCTGCGATATGCAGGGAGATGGTGAAGCCGATGATCACCAGGACATCGCCGGACGCGGCGTGGCCGGCATGGGAGGCACCAGGCCCGGCCACGAGTTCCTGCAAATGCAGCGGGGTCATGGACATCACGCCCACCATCACGGCGTGCGCTCCGACGACGGCGGCAAGCGCCAGCCAGGAAGCCCTGGACTGACGGATTGCCCGCAGCCCGCGGACGAGGGCTCCCCCGACTGCGTTGCGCGCGGTGGCGACTTGCTGATTTGCCGTACGTGGTGGCGTGCCCTGCATCTTCCCGCCAGCTGGCTGGGCGTCGAGATCCAGCGCGGCATGTTCCTGAGTGGCAACATCCTGGGCGGCGATTTCCCGCGCGAGCAGGAGCGGGTCCGGCCTGAGGCCAGCGAAAAGCAGCACAATGGCCAGCAGGAGTCCGGCTGCGGAGATCACGAACGGTCCGGCGACGGGAGGCAGGCCGAGGGCCAGGCCAACCACGGTGCCGGGCTGGATCAGGTTGGGTCCGGCCACGGCACCGACCGTCACAGCCCACACCACTGCGGAAAGCGCCCTGCCACGGTGTTCAGCGTCTGCAAGGTCGACGGCGGCGAAGCGTGCCTGCAGGCTGGCCGCGGTACCCACCCCGATGCCCACCGCCCCCAGCACCAGCAGGACGAACAAGCCGGACACCACCGACAGCACTATCAGAACTGTGCCGGCCAGGGCGGCGGAAAGCCCCGTGACCTGCCCGGCCCGACGGCCCCGCCGGTCCGCCAGCGAAGCAAGGGGCAGTGCTGTCAGCGCGGCCCCCAATGTCATAACCGTGGCAACGGCACCCGCCCACACGCTGGAACCTGAAAGTTCCACGGCCAGGATTGAGCCGATGGAAACCGTTGCTCCCGTGCCGATGCCGGCGAAAACCTGGGCCGCGCTCAGCAGCGCCACGGTGCGCCGCTGCACGTGGCGCACTCCTCTTTCCGTCATCAGCGTGCGGGCCATGGTCCGAGCATAGTCCTGGGCGGCCAGGTCCTACAGGGGGCAGTTAAGCCACTGATCCCGGCCGCAATGCGGCCGGGATCAGTGGAAATGCAGTGTGCGTCAACGAAACGCGACAGCCTACTCGGCTTCGCTGAGGCTCTTCTTGGCGTCTTCCTCGAGGCGGGGGTCCAGGTGGGCCGTCTTTGCCTTGGAGCTCATGAGGCTGGCAATCACGGCAACGATGATGGTGCCCACGATGACGGCCAGGGAGACGAATGTCGGAATCTCCGGGGCCCACTCGATGTGGTTGCCGCCGTTGATGAACGGCAGTTCGTTCACGTGCATGGCGTGGAGCACCAGCTTCACACCGATGAACGCCAGGATGAAGGACAGCGCGTGCTTCAGGTAGATCAGGCGGTTCATCAGGCCACCCAGCAGGAAGTACAGCTGGCGCAGGCCCATCAGGGCGAACAGGTTGGCGGTGAAAACGATGAACGGGCTCTGGGTCAGGCCGAAGATCGCCGGAATCGAGTCGACGGCGAAAAGGAGGTCGGTCAGGCCGATGGTGATGAACACGATCAGCATGGGAGTGAAGACCTTCTTGCCGTCCACCGTGGTGCGCAGCTTGCCGCCGTCGAACTTCTCCGACATGGGGATGACCTTGCGGATCCGGGCGATGAGCGGGTTTTCCTTGTCCTCTTCGTCCTCGCCTTCGTCCTGGGCCTGCTTCCAGGCGGTCCAGAGCAGGAACGCGCCAAAGATGTAGAACACCCAGCTGAACTGCTCGATCACGATGGCGCCGAGGAGGATGAAGATGCCGCGCAGGATCAGGGCGATGATGATGCCCACCATCAGGACTTCCTGCTGGTACTTACGGGGCACGGAGAAGCGGGCCATGATGATGATGAAGACAAACAGGTTGTCGATGCTGAGGCTGTATTCAGTGACCCAGCCGGCCACAAACTGGCCGCCGAATTCGGCGCCAGTAAAGAAGAACATGGCCCCGGCGAACAGCAGGGCCAGGGAGACGTAGAACGCAACCCACAGGCCGGCTTCCTTCATGGAAGGCTCGTGGGGGCGTCGGACGACCAGCAGTAGGTCAATGAGGAGGATCAGGCCAAGGACGACAAGTGAGCCGACCTCGAACCACACGGGTAGTTCGGGCACAGGTTAGCCTTTCGCAGGGTACAGAGAAATGGTGTAAGTCTCTCCGGCCAGCCTGTGCACTTGGTGCTGAAATGGCGGCCCGCTACGCCCGGCCAGGCAACTGTGCCTGGCGTGTTGACGATCGTAGCGCTCGGGATACTCCCCTACGTGACGTTAACTGTACAGCAGGCGTCCCGACAAGCGGAAACATGCCCCGACTGCCACGTCCCTTCGACGCCCGGGGGTGGACTAGGCGTGGCCGGCCGCCTGCATCTGGCGGAGTTCCTTCTTAAGGTCACTGACCTCGTCCCGGATCCGCGCCGCCAGCTCGAACTGGAGTTCGGTGGCAGCGCCGTGCATCTGTTCGGTCAGCTGTTCGATGAGGCCCACGAGGTCTTCGGCCGGTGCCGCGGCGAGGCCGTCCTTGCGGACTTGTGCCGCGCCCTTGGCCGCAGACTTGCCACGTTTGGCGCCCTTGGCCAGCCGGTTGTTGTTGAGCAGCTCCTGGGTGTCGGCGTCTTCCTTGGCAAGTTGGTCGGTAATGTCGGCAATCTTCTTCCGCAGCGGCTGCGGATCGATGCCCCGTTCCGTATTGTAGGCAACCTGGATGGCGCGGCGCCGGTTGGTCTCGTCGATAGCCTTGGCCATGGAGTCGGTGATGCGGTCCGCGTACATGTGGACCTCGCCGGAGACGTTGCGGGCAGCACGGCCGATGGTCTGGATCAGCGAAGTCGCCGAGCGCAGGAAGCCTTCCTTGTCCGCGTCCAGGATGCTCACGAGGGAGACCTCGGGCAGGTCCAGGCCTTCGCGAAGCAGGTTGATGCCCACCAGGACGTCGAAGACACCCATCCGGAGTTCCCGGAGCAGTTCAACGCGTCGGAGGGTGTCCACGTCCGAGTGCAGGTATTCGACCTTGATGCCGTGGCCCAGCAGGTAGTCGGTGAGGTCCTCAGCCATCCTCTTGGTCAGGGTGGTGACCAGGACGCGTTCGTTCTTTGCCGTGCGGGTCTTGATCTCGCCGAGGAGGTCATCGATCTGGCCCTTCGTGGGCTTGACCACCACCTCGGGGTCGATCAGTCCGGTGGGCCGGATGATCTGCTGCACAAAGCCGTCAGCCTTGCCGAGTTCGTACTTGCCGGGTGTGGCCGACAGGTAGACCGTCTGGCCCACGCGTTGGAGGAACTCGTCCCATTTCAGCGGTCGGTTGTCCATGGCCGACGGCAGGCGGAAGCCGAAGTCCACGAGGTTCCGCTTGCGGGACATGTCGCCCTCGTACATGGCACCGATCTGCGGCACGGTGACATGGGATTCGTCGATCACCAGCAGGAAGTCGTCCGGGAAGTAGTCGATGAGGCAGTGCGGAGCGGTCCCGCGGGCACGGCCGTCGATGTGCGACGAGTAATTTTCGATGCCGTTGCAGAAGCCCATCTGCTGCATCATTTCGAGGTCGTAGGTAGTGCGCATCCGGAGCCGCTGCGCTTCCACCAGCTTGTTCTGGCTTTCCAGGACGGCCAGGCGTTCGGCGAGTTCGTCCTCGATCCGCTTGATGGCCCGGGCCATCCGCTCGGGCCCGGCCACATAGTGCGAGGCCGGGAAGACGTACATTTCCTCCTCGTCCCGGATCAGTTCGCCAGTCAGCGGATGGAGAGTGTGGATGTTCTCAATCTCGTCTCCGAAGAATTCGATGCGGATGGCGAGTTCTTCGTACATAGGGATGATTTCCACGGTGTCGCCGCGGACCCGGAACGTGCCGCGGTGGAAGTCCATGTCGTTGCGCGCGTACTGCATGGAGACGAATTTCCGGAGCAGGTCGTCGCGGTTCATCTGCGCCCCCTTGCGGAGCGTGACCATGCCGGCAATGTATTCTTCCGGCGTGCCCAGGCCGTAGATGCAGGACACCGTGGCCACCACAATAACGTCCCGGCGGGTCAGCAGCGCATTGGTGGCGGAGTGGCGGAGCCGTTCCACCTCCTCGTTGATGGACGAGTCCTTCTCAATGAAGGTGTCCGTCTGCGCTACGTAGGCCTCAGGCTGGTAGTAGTCGTAGTACGAAACGAAGTACTCCACCGCGTTGTTGGGCAGGAGTTCACGGAATTCGTTGGCGAGCTGGGCGGCCAGGGTCTTGTTCTGCACCATGACCAACGTGGGCCGCTGGACCTGTTCGATGAGCCAAGCCGTGGTGGCACTCTTGCCGGTACCGGTGGCGCCAAGCAGGACAACGTCCTTTTCGCCATTCCTGATCCGCTCCGTGAGTTCGATGATGGCGGCAGGCTGGTCGCCGGCCGGCTGGAACTCGCTGATGACTTCAAACGGAGCGACGACGCGGTTGATCTCCTGGGCAAGGCTCATGCATCTAATCTACAACCGGGGACCGACAGTGAAAGCCGGATAAGTTACCGGCGAACAGCCAGCCACAGCGGCCGGGAGTTCAGGTGATGTACGACGGCGGCATCCACCCCGTGCGCGCGGCCCAACCGTCCATACGCGGCCATGCGACGTCCGTGAACCACGGCTCCTTCGCCTCCGCATAGGCGTGGGTACCTTTACTGCCGGCAAACTGTTCGGTCAACGCGCGTTTATGGTCTTCATACAAGGCGGCGGCTTCCGGGTCGTTCCTGAGCCAGTCGCGGAAGAGCAGCGCGTAGCGCCAGCCGGACGATCCGGCCGCCCGTACGTGCACGTTGGCGGGGCGGCCGGGGTCCGCGTTGGCGTGGAAGCGTTTTTGCCACTGCGCCGGATCCGGATCCGTCGGTTTCGGAGTGTCGAAGCCAACCCCCGGCACGGCCGGGAAGCCAGCAGCGGCCAGCAGCGGTGCGATCCGGTCCGCGGCGTTGAGATCGGACACCGTGACCTGGAGGTCGATGACGTCCTTGGCGGCCAGGCCAGGAACGGCTGTGGAGCCGATATGGTCCACAGCCAGGATGTCGTCCCGCGCTGCGGCCGTGATTCGGGCGCTAAGCCGTGCAGCCTGGACCGCCCAGTCCTGCTGCGGCACCGACAAGACTGCCATGCCTGCCCTGACCGCCCTGACGCCGCGCCGGAGATTGCGCGCGAACGGCACCAGTCGTTCGGCCCAGAGCCGGTCCACCTGCGCCGTCACGTCCGCCAGTGATCCGGAGTTGTCCAGCACGACGTCGGCAGCGGCCAGCCGCGCCTCGCGCGAGGCCTGGGCAGCCATCCGTGACCGGGCGTCCTCGGCCGTCATGCCGCGGTGGTCGAGCATCCGGGCGATCCTGACGTCATCGGGCGCGTCCACCACAAGGACAAGATGGAAGCCGCTCCCCTGGCCCGTCTCCACGAGCAGTGGAATGTCCTGGACCACAATGGCGCCGGCCGGGGCTGTGGCGATGATCCTGGCCGCGGCGGCCCGGACCAGCGGGTGCACAATGCCGTTCAGCACGGCCAGTTGCGAGGGATTGCCGAACACCACGGAACCCAGCCTGGCCCGATCCAGCCGGCCGTCGCCGTCGAGCATTTCCGCTCCAAACGCTTCCACCACGCTGGCCAGCCCGGGCGTTCCCGGCTCGACCACGTCCCGGGCCAGCGCGTCCGCGTCCACCAGCACCGCACCGAGCTCGGAAAGGCGTGTGGCGACCACTGACTTCCCCGAGGCGATGCCGCCCGTCAAACCGATCTTCAGCATCCAACCACCCTACTAGTGGGCCCACTCCGCCAGGGTTCCCTGGGTGAGCGCAGCGAAGTCAGGGAGTCGGTGGGGCCTAGACTAGGGCGGTGCAAGAGCAAGACAGCCGGGCCACCGCCTACACCACCCTCGCGTCGGGGCCGGAGTTCCGGCACGAGATCGAGATCAAACGCTCCAGGTTCATTACCGTGCTGCGCCGCGCCGAGAATGAGGACACCGCGCGGGACCTGGTGGCCGCCCTGCGCCGCGAGTTCCACGATGCCCGCCACCACTGCTCGGCGTTCGTCCTGGGGCCGGACCGGGACATCCAGCGCTCCAATGACGACGGAGAGCCCTCCGGCACGGCCGGCACCCCCATGCTGGAGGCCATCATCAAAAGGGAAACGGCGCCGGGCGTGACGGACCTCAGCGACGTCAGTGCCGTCGTCGTGCGCTATTTCGGCGGGATCCTGCTGGGGGCGGGTGGGTTGGTGCGTGCATATTCCGAGTCGGTTTCCGCGGCCCTGCAACGGGCCCCACTGGTTCGCCGCAGCCGCCTGCGGATCTGTTCCGCGTCGGTGCCGCACTCCGCCGCGGGACGGCTGGAGAACGACCTTCGCGCGGCGGGGTTTGTGATGGCGGAAACCACCTACGGAGCGCAGGACACCGTCCTTCGCCTGGCCGTGCGTGACGAGGCCGCGGAAGTTTCTGCCGCCACCGATCGCGTGTTGTCGCTCACCGCCGGGAGAACCGTGCTCACGGCGGCCGGAACGGAGTGGATCGATGTCCCGCTGCCCTGAAGTCCATCTGGCAGACGTCGACGACCCCATGCTGGAACGGCTGCTGGAGCTGGCGCAGCTGGACGCGGACCCTGACGAAGTCACCCCGCCGCTGGGCAACGGGACGGGCTGGAATGCCGAACGGATCGAATGGTTCCGGAAATACCACCGTGACGCCATGGCGGGCCTCGACGGCGCGTCCCAGGAGAAGAGCTGGGCCATCGTGGACGGTGGCAGGATCGCCGGCTCCATCAGGCTGAAGCGCACAAGACCCGGCGTCGTGGAGACCGGCATCTGGCTGGGCCGGAGTTTCCGGGGCCAAGGCCTCGGCGGCCTGGCCCTCAAGCTCGTGGCCGCCGCGGCCGCAGCCGCTGGTGCCACCGTGCTCGAGGCGGCAACGACTCCCGCCAACCGGGCGGCCCAGGCGCTGCTGCGTTCGGCCGGCGCGACCCTCTCCGAGGAACGTGGTTCGGTCCGCGCCCGCCTTGGGCTCCTCCAGCCTCCGGAACGTCATCAGGCCAGTCTTCCCGCAGGCATTCCGCAGGAATAGCATCAGGGGATGGACGCTGCTGTTCCTCACCCGGTCACCGAACAACAGGTCTCCCGGCTTCGTTCGGCCCTGAGGCTGCCCGTCACAACGCCCGGGGAGGCGGACTATGCCGGACAAAGCAGGGTCTGGAACGCGATGATCAACCGCCAGCCTTCACTCATCGCCACCTGCACGGACGCAGCGGAAGTCCAGACCGCGGTCCGCTTCGCGCGCGAGCACCAGCTTGATGCTGCCGTACGTTGCGGCGGTCACAGCCTGCCCGGCTTCGGCACCAGCGACGGCGGGATGGTGATTTCTTTGGCGGGGCTAAAGGACATCAGTGTCGACCCTGCCTCCCGGAGGGTCCGGGTGGGAGGCGGCTGCCTTCTCGGAGAGATCGACCAGCACACGCAGGAATTCGGTCTCGCGGTTCCGTCGGGAGTCGTCTCGCATACCGGCATTGGAGGCCTTGCCCTCGGCGGCGGGGTCGGACTGCTTATGCGCAGGTACGGGCTGACAATCGACCACTTGATCTCTGCGGAAGTGGTGACCGCTGACGGCAATCTCCTGCACGCCTCGGCAGATGACAACACCGAGCTGTTCTGGGCACTGCGCGGAGGCGGCGGCAACTTCGGCATCGTCACGGGATTCGAGTTCCAGGCCCAGGAGGTACGCCGGGACGTGCTTGCCCTGCTGCTTGCCTGGCCTCTTGAGCAGGTCCACGAGGTTTTCGAGCGCTACCTTGACTTCGCTGCAGACGCGCCTCGCGAACTCACATCCCTGATATTCCTCTTCAACGTCCCCCGGAGCGATCCGTATCCGGAAGCGATGCATGGAGCGCCAGCCGTCGGCGTGGCCGGGATGTGGTGCGGGGACATTCCTGACGGTTTGGCGGCCGTGCTGCCCCTGCGCGAATACGGTCCACCGAGCATTGATCTCAGCGGCCCGCGGCCGTTCCTGTTCATGCAGTCGATGTCTGACGAGGAGTATCCGTGGGGCCGCCGCTACTACATGAAGACCGGCCTGATGGAAGCACTGCCACGGGCCGCCGTCGACCTGTCAGTGGAGGCCTTCGCCAATGCACCCCACCCGGCCCTGGAGATCGATTTCCACCATCTGGGTGGAGCGATCGGCGACGTGGCCGGTTCTGCTACCGCCTTCGCCCACCGAACAGCCCAGTTCGCGTACGACTTGCCGACGTCGTGGGACAACTCCGTAGACGACCAGTCCATGATCGAGTGGACGAAACGAACGGCACAAGCGCTGGACGCCTATGTGCCGGGTGGCAGCTACCTCAACGTTGAAGCGGACACGGGGCCGGAGGTGAGCCGGCGCGGCTGGGGGGAAAACTGGCAGCGCCTCGTCGCCGTCAAGAGGCAGTACGACCCCACGAACTTCTTCCACCTCAACCCGAACATCGACCCCGCCCGCGGCTGACCCTGGCGCCGGTTGGTCTCTTGGTGCTGGCTGGGCCCCAAGCTGTCGGACACCGCCTACGCGCAAAAGGACCCCCGCCAAACGGCGGGGGTCCTTTCGTGGCTATTCAGCTGTTCCCGGTGAAGGGAGAGGCGGAATTAGTTGCCGGTCAGCTTCTCGCGCAGAGCTGCAAGAGCCTCGTCCGAAGCAAGGGTACCGGCCCCGGCGTTGGACTCGGCAGCAGGCTCGGAGGAGTAGCTGGTGGTGCCGGAATCGCTGTCACCGGACGTTGCAGCTGCAGCGTCATCGGCAGCGTGCTGGGCAACCTGCTTCTTGTGTGCTTCCCAGCGGGTCTGGGCGTCAGCGTACTGCTGCTCCCAAACGGCGCGCTGGTTCTCGTAGCCTTCAAGCCACTCGTTGGACTCCGGGTCGAAGCCCTCCGGGTACTTGTAGTTGCCCTCTTCGTCGTACTCAGCGGACATGCCGTAGAGAGCCGGATCGAATTCGGTGGACTCGGCGTCAACGCCCTCGTTGGCCTGCTTGAGGGAGAGGGAGATGCGGCGGCGCTCGAGGTCGATATCGATGACCTTGACGAACAGCTCGTCACCAACGGAGACAACCTGCTCAGCCAGCTCCACGTGGCGGACTGCCAGTTCGGAGATGTGCACGAGGCCTTCGATGCCGTCTTCGACGCGTACGAACGCACCGAACGGAACGAGCTTGGTGACCTTACCCGGAACAACCTGCCCGAGGGCGTGGGTGCGGGCGAAGGTCTGCCACGGATCTTCCTGCGTAGCCTTGAGCGACAGTGAAACACGCTCGCGGTCCAGGTCGACTTCGAGAACCTCGACAGTGACTTCCTGGCCAACTTCGACAACCTCGGACGGGTGGTCGATGTGCTTCCAGGACAGCTCGGAAACGTGAACGAGGCCGTCTACGCCGCCCAGGTCCACGAAGGCACCGAAGTTGACGATGGAGGAAACGACGCCGGGACGGACCTGGCCCTTTTCCAGCTTGTTGAGGAACGTGGAGCGGACCTCGGACTGGGTCTGCTCGAGCCAGGCACGGCGGGACAGCACAACGTTGTTGCGGTTCTTGTCCAGCTCGATGATTTTGGCTTCGATCTTCTGACCGATGTACGGAGCGAGGTCGCGCACACGGCGCATCTCGACGAGGGATGCGGGCAGGAAGCCGCGCAGACCGATGTCGAGGATAAGACCACCCTTGACAACCTCGATGACGGTACCGGTGACAACACCGTCTTCTTCCTTGACCTTCTCGATGTCGCCCCAGGCGCGCTCGTACTGAGCCCGCTTCTTGGAGAGGATCAGGCGGCCTTCTTTGTCTTCCTTGGTGAGCACCAGGGCTTCGACGAGATCGCCAACGGAGACAACGTCTCCGGGATCAACGTCGTGCTTGATGGACAGCTCGCGGGAGGGAATGACACCTTCGGTCTTGTAACCGATGTCGAGCAGAACTTCATCGCGGTCGACCTTGACGACGGTACCTTCGACGAGGTCTCCGTCGTTGAAGTACTTGATGGTGGCGTCGACTGCTGCGAGGAAGTCCTCAGCGGTACCGATGTCGTTAATGGCGACTACGGGGGTACCGGGCTTCTCGGTGGAGGTGATGGTCATGTAGTAGGGGCTCCGTTGTGGATAGTTAGTCGGTCAGGCAGACCGCCGCGCCCACGTTATGGAACGCAGGCGCAGGTCTTCGGGCGATCGCAGGGATCTTCCGGGTCTTCCTGATTTGTGGATTCTAGAAACGCGCACGTAGTACGCGCCCACTTATTCTAGTCGCAGCGGCCAACGAGGGTCAAAGCGCATGGCAACGACCGGCCCTTGCCGAGCGTGCCTGCAATGCCGGGGCTCAGAAGTGCGTGAGGCAGTGCGTGGCGCGTTCCACCGCGAACATCCCTCGGGCCCGGAGCGCCGCGCCCCGGGTGTGTTCACGGATCCGGCCCGCCGCCGTCAGCGTCACCGGGCTGACAGCACCGAGGTAGATGGATGACAGCGCGGAGACATCCAGCGTCAGGTCCGGATCCTGCGCAGCTTCCAGACGCACGACGGCGGCCTCGCCGCCGCTGACCTCCACGGCAAACGTTCCCGCCGTGAGACCAAGCGGGTCCTGCACCTCGAGCAGCAGTCTGCCGTCCAGCGGGTAATGCCGGGCTTCCAGCGCCCGGGCCACGTCCAGGATGCGGAGCCAGAGCATGTCCCGGCTGTCTGAGGAGTCGATGCAGCGGGGATCGGCCAGTGCCCACGTGAGCGGGTCATCCAGCGGTGCTTCGTCCCACGTGATGCGTTCCACCAGGTCGATGGCGGCCAGGAACTGCCAGAGCTCCAGGTACGCCTCGTTCGTGGCCGCCACGAGGTCCACCACCTGCATGGTGTAGGGCTCGGTGTCCCAGCCAAGGAATTTGTAAGAGACGTAGCCGTCCACGGCGCCGTCGGGGCCGTAGTGCAGTGCCGCCTTGACGGCAGGATCTTCCTTGCCCTCGCGGCCCAAGGACCCTGAAGCAAGCTGGCGATACCAGTCCTGGCGGCCGATCGATCCCGGCGTCAGTCGGTGCACGCGGTCGAAAACCACCGGCGCCAGATCCAGCAGCACTCGCGGGTCCGCGACGTCCACGGTACCGACGGCGTGATGGTTGAGCCGGAACCGGGCGGTGGTGTCCACTTTCACGGTCCGTTCGAAGCTGGCCACGCCGTAGCCAAAGCGCCCATAGATGGAGCCTTCTGACGCTGTCAGGGCGGCCATTGCCAGGCCATCGTTTTTCGCCATGGCCAGGTCCTCGGACATCATCCGGCGCAGCAAGCCGCGCCGCCGATGTGAGGTCCGGACCGTCACGGCTGTGACCAGTTGCGTTTCCAGCAGCCGGCCGAAGCCGATGTTGAGTGTTTTGCGCAGGGTGCCGAAGGTTGCCACCGGTACGTTCGCGGGGAGCGACCCAGGCGCAACTTCCCGCGTCTGGTAGGCGCCGGTGAAGATCCGCCGGTCAGCTGCGTAGGTCTCCAAGGACTTGGCAACATGCTCCGGTGTCCGCGTGGATTCATGGAAGCCAAATGCGACCGCCTTCACCCATGATTCGGCGTCCGGATAACCCGCCTCGCCCTTGGATGCCGCTGGGAAGCGCCGGATTTCGTAGTCATCACTCAGTTCAGCCACACCGCCGAGCCTAACCAATGAATCCGGGGCCTGGCCAGCAGCAACACGCCCGCAGGCAGGAAGTTCCGCAGAGCCGCAGGGACATGCCTCAGAGCCGCCGCACGGGTTGCCGGAGGATGGTTTTGAGCTCTTCCGGTGCCACCTTCCGCGCGTCACTGAGGTAGATCTCGTGGTGCAGGCCGGCAAATCCGAAACCGTTGGCCGGCATGTACTCACTGTGCAGGCGGCGCAGCGTGGGGGCCTCGTCGTCGTAGCTGCCGATGTGCAGGATCTGCACCGAGAGGCCTTCATCGAGGGTCTCAAGGCGGAGCAGGTCCAGTCCCGGAGCGTTTTTCGCCGCCGCCTCCGCGATACCCTCCTGCACATCGGCGGCGCCGATCCAGCCTGGCTGATGGATCATCATGGTCCACTTCCAGCTGTCCTTCTCACCCCTGGTGAAGGCGTCCGGATCGTCTGCTGTCCACAGGCCCTCCAGCGGCCCGACGACGTAGTCCCGGCCCGCGTGCTTGCTGGCGAACTTCACGGCGTACGACACCGAATACAGGGCCTCGAGGGCGGCGGCGTAGGCGGGGGCCGTCCCCGGATTACCTTGCCCGTCCAGCATCAGGTAGCTCAGCGGAGGGACGGTAACCACCTCGAAGTCCCGGGCCCGGGGCGCGTACAGATCCTTGAACTGTTTCTTGACGTCGTACTTGTCCATCGCGCCCCGCCCATTCGTTCCCGGCAACTCATTCGTTTCCGAGCAGCCCGTTCCAGCAGCCTAGTGGCCGGCGTCGTACCAGCTGGGGCCCACGCCGATCTGGACATCCAGCGGGACGCTGAGGTCCGCGGCGGAGCCCATCTGCTCGGTGACGAGCTTCTCCACCGCAACACGTTCGCCGGCGGCGACTTCAAGGACCAGTTCGTCATGGACCTGCAGGAGCATGCGCGACTTCAGGCCCTGCGCCGCCAGTTCAGCGTGCACGCCAAGCATGGCGCGTTTGATGATGTCCGCGGCCGATCCCTGGATGGGTGAGTTCAGTGCGATGCGCTCCGCGTTTTCGCGCAGCTGCCGGTCCGTGCTGGTGAGGTCCGGCAGGTAGCGGCGTCGCCCCTCGATGGTGGCCGTGTAGCCGTCCACCCGGGCCTGGTCCACCACTCCGCGGAGGTAGTCGCGGACGGCGCCGAACCGGTCGAAGTACTCCTTCATCAGGGTGCGGGCCTCGTCCACGGAAATTTCCAGCTGCTTGGACAGGCCAAACGAAGTCAGGCCGTAGGCGAGGCCGTAGGACATGGCCTTGACCTTGGAGCGCATGGCACTGGTGACTTCTTCGGTGGGCACGTGGAAGATGTTCGAGCCCACAAACCGGTGGAGGTCTTCGCCGTCCTGGTAGGCCTGGATCAGGCCTGCGTCGCCCGATAGGTGCGCCATGATCCGCATTTCGATCTGTGAGTAGTCTGCGGACAGCAGGCATTCGTAGCCGTCACTGACCACAAAGATGCCGCGGACGCGACGGCCTTCCTCGCTGCGGATGGGGATGTTCTGCAGGTTGGGGTTGTTGGAGGAGATTCGGCCCGTCGCTGCCACGTTCTGCGCGTAGGTGGTGTGGATCCGGCCATCTTCCGTCACGGACTTCTTGAGCGACTCCAGCATCTGGCGCAGCTTCGAGGACTCCCGGTGCGCCATCAGCTGGACCAGGAATTCGTGGCCGGTCTTTTCCAGCAGGTTCTTCAGCGACGCGGCATCGGTGGTGTAGCCGGACTTGATCTTCTTCGTTTTCGGCAATTCGAGTTCGTCGAAGAGCACGGTCTGCAGCTGCTTGGGCGATCCCAGATTAACCTCGTGGCCGATCGCGGCGAAGGCAAGTTCCTGTGCGTTGTCGATCACCTTGGCCAGATCGGCGATCTGCTCGTCCATGCGCGGCAGGTCGATGGCGATGCCCGCGGTTTCCATGTCGGCCAGCACGCGGCTGACGGGCAGTTCCAGGGTGGTCAGCAGGTCCCCAGCCTTGCGTTCGGTGAGTTCTGATGCGAAGTGCCGGCTCAGGGCCTGGACCACGGCCGCCACCTGGACCAGCGCGCCGGCAGCGGCGGCGTCGTCGCCGTCGAACGCCAGCTCCAGCTGGCCCGCCTTGGAGGCCTCGGACGGAACACTGACGTTGAGGTGGTGCTGGGCCAACTCGGCGAGTTCATAGGTGCGGCGGTCCGGCTGGATGAGGTATCCGGAAATTGAGGTGTCATCCACCACGCCTTCCAGTCCCAGGCCACGGCTGGACAGGGCCTTCAACGCAGCCTTGTAGCCGTGCATGACCTTTGGCGAGCTTTCATCGCGCAGCCAGTCCGCCAGGACGTTTTCGGCTGCGGCGTCCTGCGTGGCGAGGTCGATATAGACGGCGGCATCGTCGCGGACGATGGCCAGTGCGGCGGCGTCCTCGCCGATCCGCCCGGGCACCAGGTCGACGGCCACTGCGGACGTCTTGCCAGCGCCGGCCGCCAGGAAGGCACCCAGCTCGGCGGCCCCTGCGGGAGTCACGAAGTCCGGCGCGGCGATGGTTTCGCGCTCCGCAGATTCCACCTCTTCACTGCCGTACAGGGCAAAGAGCCGGGTACGGATGGTCTTGAATTCAAGTTCGTCGAACAAAGCCTCCAGCGCGGCTTCGTCCGGCCGCGGTTCCGCGAGATCGTCCAGGGTGAGCGGAAGTTCGAGATCCGTGTGGAGCCTGTTCAGGCGTCGGTTGCGTTTGACGTCCTCCACGTTTTCCCGAAGGGCATCGCCCACCTTGCCGCCGATCGCATCCAGGTGCTCGAGGACGCCCTCAAGACCGCCGTAAAGGTTGATCCACTTGGCCGCGGTTTTCGGGCCGACGCCCGGCACACCCGGGAGGTTGTCCGCGGTCTCCCCCACCAAAGCGGCCAGGTCCGAATACTGGGCGGGCGTCACAAAATACTTTTCCTGGATGGCTGCCGCGTCCATCCGGGGAATGTCGCTGACGCCCTTTCGCGGGTACAGCACAAAAACGTTGTCCGTGATCAGCTGGAAGGCGTCACGGTCGCCCGAGACGAGCAGCACCTCGAAACCGGCCTTTTCCCCCATGGCGGCGAGGGTGGCCAGGATGTCGTCGGCCTCATAGCCGGGCAGTTTGATGGTTTTGATGCCCCAGGCGCCCATGACCTTGTCGATGAGGTCGATCTGGCCGCTCATCTCACGGGGCGTTTCGTTGCGTCCCCCCTTGTAATCGCTGTACTCGGCTTTGCGGTGCGTGGTGTCATCCGAGACGTCGAAGGCGACACAAATGTGGGTGGGCTTCTGTTCCTTGATCAGGTTGATGAGCATGGACGTGAAGCCGTGGATGGCGTTCGTGTGCTGACCGTTGGCGGTGGAGAACTTGTCCGCCGGCAAGGCGAAGAACGCGCGGAACGCCATCGAGTGGCCATCCAGCACCAGGAGCCGCGGCTGTCCGGTGATGGGAACCACGGGGGCTTCCGTGGCGGAAACCTGGCCTCCGGCCGGCAGGACGTTGATGTCCTGCAGGGCAGCATCAGCGTCAAGCACTGCGGTCTCGGACGGGAAAGGGGCCGGTTTGGTAGTTTCACTCACAAGTGCCAGCCTAGTTCCCATGATGGACAATTTCACGCCCGGGCCCTTCACTGAGGAATTGGTCACAGCAGGCATCCCGGCGCACCTCCACGACTGGCTCGGCAGCCTGGGCATCGGTGCCCTGGTGGTGAAGATGGGGATCCACTTCCTCGAGATGAGCCCGGAACGAACGGTGGCCACCATGCCGGTGGAAGGGAACACCCAGGTGGCAGGCATCCTGCACGGCGGCGCCCATGTGGTGCTGGCCGAAACCTTGGGATCCTTCGCCGCCGGGATGCACGCAGGCGCAGGCAGGCACGCCCTGGGCATCGAAGTGAGCGCCACCCACCACCGTGCAATCGCCGCGGGCACCGTGACAGGTACGTGCACCGCGATCCACCTGGGCCGGACACTGACAACGCATGAAATCGTGATGACCGACGAACAAGGCCGCCGCCTCTCCACCGCACGCATCACCAACATGCTGCGGGACAACGGGTCCGCGGTGGCCTAAGCGCCTCAGGCGGGAAGCTCCTAACCGGCCGGGTCCGGGGAGGTGAGGGTGTAGCGGAGCTCCACTATGCCCCGTCCCAAGGTGCGGGACGCCGTCAACTCAAGTGGCGACGTCGGGCCCTCCAATGGCAGCAGCCGTTTGCCGTCGCCCAGGACCACGGGGATGACAGAAAGGATGAGGTCATCCAGCAGTCCCGCGTTGGCGAACTGCGCAGCGAGGTTGCCGCCGCCCACCACCCAGACGTTCAAGCCGCCGGCGTGGTCCCTGAAATCCTGGATGAACTCCTCGACGGGTCCGCGGACGAACGTGATGTCCGTGCCGGCCGGGGCAACGTGCTCGTGCCGGGTAAACACATAGCAGGGTGTGGAAGGGTACGGCCAGTTGCCGGGTTCGTGCTCCATCAGCCATGCATACGTCTCGCCGCCCATAACAATGCAGCCGACGCCGGCCATGAAGGTTTCGTAGCTTTCCTTGCCGCCCTCGAAGCCGTCGAACTCAAGAAGCCAGGCGAGATCATCCTTCGTTGTGGCGATGAACCCGTCGATGGAGGCCGCGACAAAATACTGGATCCTGGACATGGAACCAGAGTAGCCCTGCGGTGTGGACGGGCTGAAGGGCTACTTGCTGAAGTAAGGAATGATCAGGTACAGCCCGAACATCACAGCCATGCCGCAGAGGCCAAAGCAGGCGTAGGCGAAGTAGCGTTTGGCGCGGGGTGAGGCCTGCCGGGCGTCACCGGCGATGGCCGTCAGCCGCACGCCCAGCGAATACAGGACCACAACCGTTACTGCGGACACCAGGGTGGCACCTGCCACTGTCAAGAGTTCCAACCACTTCATCGCTGAACATCCTTGTGCTGGTTCGCCTTGGCGCGGGCCCGGGCGAAGGCTTTCTTCTTAGCAAAGCGGACGGCCTGGCCCGCTTCTTCGACTTCCACGGCGTTGTGGTGGCCCACCGCGGACTTGCGGGAGTAGGCGAACATAAACAGCACCGCGGCGGTGCCGGCGACGGCGGCAATCACCACACCCACCACGCCGGTCTTCACGAGCAGCGCGGTCAGCGCGCCCACAACGCCGGCGGCGGGAAGTGTAAACAGCCAGCCCAGGGCGATCTTGCCCACCATGTTCCAGCGCACCGTGGTGCCCTTACGGCCCATTCCGGACCCGATGACGGACCCGGACGCCACCTGGGTAGTGGACAGGGCGAAACCCAGGTGGGAAGACGCAAGGATGGCAGAGGCGGTGCTGGTCTCGGCTGCGAATCCCTGGGCAGGCTTGACCTCGGTGAGCCCGGAACCCATGGTCCGGATGATGCGCCAGCCACCTGCGTAGGTGCCGACGGCGATGGCCAGGGCGCATGCCGTGATGACCCAGAACTGCGGGCCCGAACCCGGGGACTGGGTGCCGGCGGAAATCAGCACCAGGGTGATGATGCCCATGGTCTTTTGTGCATCGTTGGTTCCGTGGGCCAGCGCCACGAGGCTGGACGTGAAGATCTGGCCGGTGCGGAACCCGCCCCGCTTCTGCGTCAGCTTGCTGCCGGTTTCAGGATCGTGCCGGGACGTCAAGGCATACGCGAGCCGCGTGCAGAGGTACGCCACAAGGCCGGCAATGAGCGGGGCGAAAATGGCGGGCAGGATGACCTTCTGCAGCAGGGTTTCCAGGTTCACGGAATTGAACCCGATGCCGGCGATGGCCGCGCCGATCAGCCCGCCGAAGAGTGCATGGGATGAGCTCGACGGCAGTCCCTTGAGCCAGGTGATCATGTTCCAGAGGATGGCACCCATAAGGCCGGCGAAAATAATGTCCGGCGTGATCTGGACACCGTCGGAGCCTTCCCGGATGATGCCGCCGGAGACTGTTTTGGCCACTTCCGTCGAGAGGAAGGCACCGACCAGGTTCAGGATTGCGGCGAGCGTCACAGCGGTCTTCGGTTTAATGGCACCGGTGGCGATGGGCGTAGCCATCGCATTCGCGGTGTCATGGAATCCATTTGTGAAGTCGAAAAATAATGCCAGTCCGATGACCAGCGCCACCATAAAGGTGATATCCACCTGTTGCCCAATCTGCAGAGTCGACGTTCAGCAGTTCCGCTACCCGCCGTGCCCTGCAACACATTATTCACCTGCAGTTCATGTGAAATGACCTGTGGAGTTAACAGAACCGGCGCGAAACCCTATCGATCGTACGCGTCCCGGGCATCAGGTCAAAAACAGATGCTCCGTGACAAACGCACCGATGGCGGCCAGTTCGGCGGGAGAGATTCCCCGGCGCGGATCGGGCGACACCGTGAGGATGCGTGGGCCCAGGAATCCGGCCCACGCTAATGCTTCCTGTTCATAGCGGAGCTGATCGTCAATCCACACGATGCCATCCGGGGCGTTGGCCACCAGGTCCTCCTGGAGGGCGGCAAGCTTCCACCACCCCTCCCCCGTTCCGGCACCATCCGCTGTCAGGCAGGGCCAGTGGCCGCCTGCAAGTCCGATGGCGGGGCACAAGTATTCCGCGGCCATCTCCTCCCAGCTGGTGAGCCACACGCACCGGACTCCAGGCAACCGGGAAAGCCAGTTCAGCCCGTCAACCAGCTGGCCCGCATACGCCACTTCGAGCACGCCGGCGTTCGCAAGTATCCAGCCGGAACCCCATGGCGTCTTGCCCGTTGCTCCGAACGGGCAAACGACGCCGTCGACGTCCAGGTACAGGGTGACGTTCCGCACTGCCGCTCCCGGTCAGGCCGGCAAGCCCGGAGCGGCCCCTAAATGATTGCGGGGCTGCACGCATCAATGGTTGCATTGCGTGCAGCCCTTGCTCAAGGACTCGCGGATAAGCGGTGTCTCCTAGGCAGAGAAGGCCTTCGGTCCGTCGTTCTATGCCCTGGTTTGACGTGGGAGCCTAGGACGCGGGAGCGGCCTGGGGGTTGTTGACGTTGACCAGCCAGGCGGTGCCGAACTTGTCGGTGCACATACCGAAGATATCGCCCCAGGGCGCCGGTTCCAGGGGAACGGTGACCGTGCCGCCGTCGGCGGACAGCTTTTCCCAATAGCCGCGCAGTTCGGCTTCGTCGTCGCCGCTGAGCGAAACCGAAATGGAGCTGCCGGTCGCGAGGTCCATACCGTTCGGCGTGTCCGCCCCCATCAGGACCAGGCCGTTGCTGGAGGTCAGCATGCCGTGCATGATTTTGTCGGCTTCCGCCGGATCTTCGCTGGCGTGAAACTCCCCGAACGTGCTGAGGGCCAGGTCGCCGCCGAAGACGGACTGGTAGAAGGTCATCGCCTCGCGGGCGTTCTCGCGGAAGCCAAGGTAGGGGTTGAGCGTCGTTGGCATGGCCGGTTCTCCTTGAAGTACAGAACGGATTCGGATTCGGAACAGTCAACATCCTGCCGCACTTCCCGCCGCCTTCATAGGGGTTCACGGCAACCTGATGCCCCGCAGTTTTCAGGGCATAAAGCGGTATCCCACACCAGGTTCGGTGAGGAGATGGCGGGGTTTCCCGGGATCGACCTCCAGCTTCCGCCGCAACTGGGCCATGTACACACGCAGGTAGTTGGCTTCCGTCTGGTAGGCCGGTCCCCAGACGTCCAACAGCAGCTGCTGCTGGGTCACCAGCCGGGCAGGGTTCCGGACCAGCAGTTCCAGGATGTTCCATTCGGTCGGCGTCAGCCGGACAACGTCCCCGTCCCTCGTGACCTGCCGCTGGGCCAAGTCCACGGTGAAGGAGGTAGCGGCCACCGTGGGTACCGACGCCGGATCCGGAACGCGGCGCAGGAGCGCCCGCAGTCGGGCCAACAGCTCATCGAGTCCGAACGGCTTGGTGATGTAATCATCCGCACCCGCATCCAGGGCGTCGACTTTGTCCGATGAGCCGTGGCGTGCGGACAGCACCAGTACGGGCAGGTTGCTCCACCGACGGAGTTCCCGCAGGACTTCCGCTCCATCCAGGTCCGGCAGTCCGAGGTCCAGGATGATCACGTCCGGCGGACGGTGGGAAGCGGCACGCAAGGCCGTGCCGCCGTCGGACGCTGACTCCACGGCGTAGCCGTGGGCCTGGAGCGTGATCCGGAGTGCCTTCAACAGGTGGGGATCGTCGTCGACAACCAGCACACTGGTACGGCGGCCGCCCTGCGTGCCGGAAGAATCAGCCTGGTCCGTGTTCATATGGCCTCCTGCCGCGGCTGGCCGGCCGCGTGGCGCGCACCCGGCGAGCCGGTGGAAAGGGCCAGCCTGATCACCATGGTCAGCCCGCCGCCGGGAGTTTCCTGTGCAGTCAGCGTGCCGCCCATGGCCCTGACGAACCCGTCGGCGACGGCCAGGCCAAGTCCCACTCCGGTGGCCTGGGGCCGGTCGTGGAGCCGCTGGAACGGCTGGAACATCTCCAGCACCTTCCCGGCGGGCACACCGGCGCCGTGATCGATGATCCGCAGTTCGCCGGACGGATAGCCATCCAGCGTGGCTGCCCCCATGCCGTCGGACGTGCCGGTGATGGTGATCCCCGAACCCGGCGCGTATTTGACGGCGTTTTCCACAATGTTCGCGATCACGCGGTCCAGCAGCACCGGGTCGGCTTCCACTGTGGGCATGTTGGCGGGCAGCTCCACCCGGACTGTACCGTCCGGGAGCCCGCGCAGGGCCGGGGCAACAACCTCGCTCCACCGCACGGGTCCCAGCAGCGGCCGGACGGAATCGGCGGTGATCCTTGACATGTCCAAGAGGTTTCCCACCAGCTGGTCCAGCCGGTCCGTGCATTCGTCAATGGTTTCCAGCAGCTCCCGTTCTTCCGCGGGCGTATAGGTGACGGTCCGCTGCAGCAAGCCACCGGCGGCGAGCTTGATCCCCGCCAGGGGCGTCCGCAGGTCGTGGGACACCGCCCGCAGGATCGCCGTGCGCATGGAGTTCCCTTCGGCCAGCCGCAGCACCTCGCGCCGGCTGACGGCCAGCTGGCGGCGTTCCAGCTGGGCTTTCACGTGGACCGCAAACGCACCCAGCAACCGGCTTTCCACTGCCGGCTCCTCCCGGCCGAACAGCACGAGCC
The DNA here is from genome assembly GCF_006517235.1 of Pseudarthrobacter sp. NIBRBAC000502772. NCBI lineage: Bacteria > Bacillati > Actinomycetota > Actinomycetes > Micrococcales > Micrococcaceae > Pseudarthrobacter > Pseudarthrobacter sp. NIBRBAC000502772. Next base: position 2,871,487 of record NZ_CP041188.1, on the reverse strand, counting down.
GGGTGTCGGCGTCGACCGGTTCCGCGGTGCTGCCCGGCAGTCCGGTGATGCCATGCTCCCACCCGGGGATATCCCCCGCGCCGGCCACGAGCGACCAGATCCCGCCGTCTGCGCCGCGGACTCCGGAGGGTCTCGACGTCGGACCCGAACCTTGCGCTGTGCCCTCCCGGCTGCTGTACACGCCGGCACCGGTGGCACCAAAAACGTCCAGGGCCTCCGCCAGGATCCCGTCCAGGGTGTCCTCCGAACGGGAGGCACCCAGAGCGAGGTCGCCCAGCGTCGCCGCCTCCGCCTGCGCGCGGGCAGCCTCCTTGGACCGGCGGGCAGACCCGTCCACCACCCCGGCGACCGCCACCGACACTCCCACAAAAACGGCCAGGGAGAGGAGGTCCTGGGGATCACTGATCGCCAGGTCCCCCAGGGGCGGCGTGGAAAAGTAGTTCACCAGCACGCTGCTCCACAGCGCGCCGACCACGGCAGGCCATAACCCGCCCACCAGCGCCACCGCAACGGCGCCGGCAAGCTGGATCAGGACGGCGGTGGCAACGCTGTGGTCGAAGGCTGCGAGCATCAGCTGCAGCAGGGCGGGCAGGGCTGCTGCGAGCGCAAAGCCAATGGCAACCCTGGTGCGGCCCAGGTCAGGCCGCCGGCGTGGTGCGTTCCGCTGGGGCGGGACGCGGGGAACTACCTGGACATCAACGTCGCCCGCACCGCGGACCACCCGGGCTTCCACGGTGCCGCCGGCGAGCAACCCTGCCAGCACACCGGCAAGCGGTCCGCGGCGGGACTGCCCCACAACAATATGGGTGGCACTGGACTTGCGGGCGTAATCGAGCAGGGCCCGGGCCGGATCCGTCGCGGAAACGGTGTGGTAGGTCCCGCCCAGGTCTTTGACCAGCCGCCGCTGTGCCTCCAAAACCTGGGGAGACTCGCCCGCGGTACCCCCCGTGGTGCGGACGTGGACGCCCACCAGCTCGCCGCCGTCGGTCCTTTCGAGAATCCTGGCGGCGCGCCGGATGAGCAGTTCTGCGTCATCGCTGCCGTTGAGGCCAATGACTATCCGTTCCCGTGCCATGCCGCCATTCTCCCACCCGGATCCCCGCGTCCCGTGCGGGCCTTTCCCGGGGTTGGTGGCTTTGGTCATACGGACGTTAAGGATGCGTCAAGATCCGCCCGAATCCGGCTCCAGGGCGAGTGGGCAGTACTAGATTCGGCTGTGCCCGCGGTGCTATGCCGGGGCTGAAAGGCTCCCATGACCACCATGAGCAGACCCCCTGCCGATCCCTCGGCACTCCGTGCGACGCGGAAGGCGGCCCTTGGCAGTTGGCTGCTGCATGGATTGGAGGATGCCAAGGGCACCCATCAGGGGCCGGGCGGGCTCGCGGACAAACAAAAGAAGCACCACTGGTGGCAGGTGATGTGCCTGACCGGCGTGGACTACTTCTCCACGCTGGGCTACCAGCCGGCCATCGCGGCGCTCGCGGCCGGTGCCGGCCGCTAGTGCTTGTCTTCACGCTGATCGGGTTCCTGATCACCTGGCTGTTTGAGGCCGACGTCGATGCCCAAGGCGGGGCGTACGCCACCGGCGTCCTGGTACTGATGACCTCGGCTGCAGTGGCCGTGACACTCTCGGCCCGCCGGCTTCAGCAGCGCAAGCGGACCATCGGCTTTGGCATCATCACGATGCTGTTTGTCTACACAACGGTCGCCAATATCTTTGAACGTCCCGAAGGCATCCGGATTGCCGGCTTCTTCATCCTGGGGATCATCAGCATCTCGCTGCTCTCGAGGGTGCTGCGGTCCTTCGAACTGCACGCCACGCACGTCCGGCTGGACACGCAGGCCCTGGAGTTCATGGCGGAGAACCTGAGCGGGCCGATCGGGATTATCGCCCACGAGCCGCTCCGCCAGTCGGCGGACGCTTACCGGCAGAAACTGGCCTCATCCACCGAAGCAAGCCATTTCCCGTCTGATTACCGGCCGCTGTTCCTGGAAGTCACTGTGGACGATTCCTCCGACTTCGAGACGGCCCTGGAGGTCCGGGGTGTGGTGCGGCACGGGTTCGCCGTCCTGGAAGTCCACGGACCGGTTGTGCCCAACACCATCGCCTCGGTGCTCCTGCACATCCGCGATGTGACCGGGCTGATGCCGCACGTCTACTTCCGCTGGACCGAAGGAAATCCTGCCGTGAACCTCCTGCGCTTCCTGGTGCTGGGCGAAGGCGAGATCGCCCCCGTGACGCGCGAGATCCTCCGCGAAGCCGAACCGGATGTCACCAAGCGGCCGTGGGTGCACGTGGGCTGACCGTTGACGACGGCGGGACGTCACCCCGCGAGCTGGTGGACTGTGAAGGCCGTCAGGAACCCGACGGACGCGGTCAGTCCGGTGAGGTTGTGGTGCTCTTCGAACGCCTCGGGGATCATGGTGTCGGCGAGCATCGCCAGGATCCCGCCCGCCGCGATCGCGGTAATGAAGGCGATGACGGCGTCCGGAGCGTTCTCCAGCGCCACGTACCCGAGCAGTGAGGCGAACCCGCACATGACGGCTATGCCTCCCCACACTCCAAAAATGTAGCCGGTACTGCGTCCTGCCTTCTTCATCCCGGCAGTTCCGGAAAGACCCTCGGGAACGTTGGAAATGAAGACAGCCGCAAGCATGGCCGGACTGACCGATCCCGCCGTGACGAGTCCGACGCCGAGCACTATCGACTCCGGGATCCCGTCGAGGAGGGCGCCGAAGGCGATGGCCGTGCCGCTGCCCGGGCTGTCCTGCTCCGACGGTTGCTGGCCGCCTGAGCGTTTGCGGTGTTTTGCGCCGGCCCGGGTGAGGAGCGTGTTCGCACCCACGTAGACCACGGAGCCGGCCAGGAATCCGGTCACGGTGGGCCACAGGCCCCCGCCATCAACCGCTTCGGCGACGAGCTCGAACGCCAGTGCCGAAATCAGCACGCCCGCCCCAAAGGACATGATCGAGGAGACCAGTTTGGACGGAATGACCCATTTCCACGACGCGGCGGCCCCCAGCACCAGGGCGGCACCGGCCACGGCTCCCCACATCAACGCCTGAAGCCACACCGGCATGCTGCCACCTTTCGTTTGTCCGCCCGGCGCTTACCCGGCTGACTGAACCTATCCTCCCTGAACCTATACGCGATCGGTGTCTACTCACGACGCCGTGCCTGTCTACTGGCCGGGGCGCCAATTGTCGTAGGCTCAGGAGCATGGCCAGATACTTTGATGTTCATCCCCAGGATCCCCAGCCCCGCGCCATCACGCAGGCCGTGAAGATCGTGCTCGACGGCGGGCTGATCGCCTACCCCACGGACTCCTGCTACGCCCTCGGGGCCCAGCTGGGCAACAAGGATGCGCTGGACCGGATCCGGAATATCCGCAAGCTCGACGACAAGCACCACTTCACGCTGGTGTGCAAGGACTTCGCCCAGCTGGGCCAGTTCGTGAACATCGGCAACGACGTCTTCCGCGCCATTAAAGCCGTCACGCCGGGAAGCTACACGTTTATCCTGCCGGCCACCAAGGAGGTGCCGCGCCGGCTGCTGCACCCGAAGAAAAAGACCGTAGGCGTGCGTATCCCGGACAACCGGGTGGTCCAGGCGCTGCTGGCCGAACTCGGCGAGCCCCTCCTCTCCAGCACCCTGCTGCTCCCGGACGAGGAAGACCCGCTGACCCAGGGCTGGGAAATCAAGGAACGGCTTGAGCACGAGGTGGACGCGGTCATCGATTCCGGCGACTGCGGGGCAGAGCCCACCACGGTGATCGACTATTCCAGCGGAGTGGCCGAGGTGGTGCGTCGCGGCACCGGCGACCCGTCCCGGTTCGAGTAGGCCCTTCCTCGTACGCGAGGACCGGCTGGAACGGACTCAGTCCTGTTTGCGGGCCCGGCTCGGCTGCACCCGCGGGGGCTCGCCGGGCATCTTCGGGTAGTCCGGCGGGAACGGCAGTTCGCCGAGCCCGGCCTTGAGGTCCCGCTCCCACCACTCCAACAGCACGTCGATGGTGCCCGGATGCGCCTTCATGTCTGCCCAGGGATCGCCCACGGTCCTGAGCCGCTCGGGGATCGTCAGGATGGTGAAGTCCTTGGGATCCGCGCTGCCCAGTTCGTCCCAGCTGATGGGGCAGGAGACCGGCGCATGGGCCAGCGCGCGGGGGCTGTACGCGCCGGCGATGGTCCGGTCCCGGTTCGCCTGGTTGAAGTCCAGGAACACCTTCACGCCGCGTTCCTCCTTCCACCAGGCCGTGGTGACCTTGTCCGGTATCCGCCGCTCCAGCTCGCGGGCCGCAGCGATCACCGCGTGGCGGACGTCCAGGAATTCGTGGTTGGGCTCGATGGGAGCATAGACGTGCAGGCCGCGGTTCCCGGATGTCTTGACGAACGTGTCCAGCCCGGCCTCCGCCAGCACCTCCTTCAGCGCCAGGGCAGCCGGGACGGCGTCGTCGAAGTCTGTGCCCGGCTGCGGGTCAAGGTCGATGCGCAGCTGGTCCGGGTTATCGGTGTTCGCTGTAAGGGACGGCCACGGGTGGAACACCACCGTATTCATCTGCACCGCCCATACAGCCGCGGCGGGTTCGTCCAGGACCAGCATGGGGTGCGAGCGTGCGCTCGGAAAGGTCACGTTCACTGAGCGGATGAAGTCAGGTGCTCCCTTGGGCGGGTTCTTCGAAAAGAACTGGTCCCCCTCGACATTGTCCGAGTACCTCTGCAGCGCCACCGGCCGGTCACCGTTCGCGGCGATGAACGCCTCCCCCACATCCACCATGTAGCGTGCGAGGTCTAGCTTGGTCAGACCGAGATCCGGCCAGAGCACCCTGCTGGGGCTGGAAACGCGCATCTCGCGCTCGCCGTGCGGTCCCGGGACAGTGAGGGTGGTCTGTTCGCTCGCCATGGGGACAACCTACCCTGCGCCATGCGTGGCGTCAGCACCCCGGCACCCAGCGCTGCCGGTGATCCGGCATCATGGACCTATGGTCGTAGCTGAATCCCCTGTCACCTTTCCCGTCGGCGACGTCGAGGTCTCCGGCGTCTACGCCCGCCCGGACAGCCCCTTCGCCACCCTGGTGCTGGCGCACGGGGCAGGCGCCGGTATGGAGCACCCGTTCATGAGCGGTTTCACCCGTGGACTGAACGACGACGGCGTTGCCACCCTGCGCTTCAACTTCCCCTACCGCGAGGCCGGCCGGAAGTTCCCGGACCGGCCGCCGGCAGCCATCGCCGCCTGGCGCGCCGCCATGGACGAAGCCGCGCGCCAGGCGCAGGCCCACGGTGATACGGGACCGGTGTGGGCTGCCGGCAAATCGTTCGGTGGCCGGATGGCGTCCATGGCAGTTGCCGAGGGAATGGACACTGCCGGGCTCGTCTACCTCGGCTATCCCCTCCACCCGCCCGGCAAGCCCGAAAAGCTCCGCGACGAGCATCTCTACGGGCTCACGCTGCCCATGTTGTTCCTGCAGGGCACGCGCGACACCTTCGCGACGCCGGATCTGCTGGAGGGTGTGATCTCCCGGATCGGTCCGTCCGCTGTCCTGGACTGGATCGACGGTGGTGACCACTCCTTCGCCGTCGCCGGCAAGAAGCGCGACGCTGCAGAGATCGGAGCGTCGCTGGCGCCCAAGGTGGCCGAGTTTATGCGGAGCCGCGGCTGACCGATCCGGCCACCGTAACGGCCACGTGCCCCGACCAGCTACGCAGCGTCCTCGTGCCACCAGCCTTCCCAGGCGGTGGAGGTCAGCAGACCGGTGGGGAAATCGGTCTTACCGATCCCGCCATTGTGCGGGCGGCTGCCCTCTCCGCGGCCGGCGTCAAAGAGGAGGTTCAGGCTACTCAAAAGCAACATCATGTGCGTCCCTTCGTGTGGTGGTCTGGACCACGTTGTCCAAGTAGGAACGAGCCTAACTGCGCCATGTTTCAGCGGGTCGACGTAACGTTTCGGCGACGTATCGGACATCTCACCGGGTGCAACCAACGCAAGAAAGGCCGCCGGCGGTCGTGCGCTACATGCGGGCTTTGGTCCGGGCCGTCGGCAGTGCCGTCCAGGGATCCTCCGGCCAGGGATGCCTGGGGTAGCGGCCGCGCATCTCGGCCCGCACCTGCGCGTACGGCCCGGACCAGAACGATGCCAGGTCGTCCGTCACGGCAAGCGGCCGCCGCGCAGGCGACAGCAGGTGGAAGAGGACAGGAACCCTGCCGTCCACCAGCCGTGGGGTCTCAGCCCAGCCAAAGCACTCCTGCAGCTTGACCGCGACAACCGGCCGGCCGCCGTCGTCCGCGCGTGCCTGCCGCGGTGCTTCCTGCCCGGGTCCTGCCTGGTCCGCCGCGGCACCATCTGACCCGGCACCGCCTGGCGCCGCTCTGTCCGACACCTCGGGGTAGTCGATCCGCACCATCGATCCGCTGGGTACTTTCAGTGCCTCCGGTGCCAGCTCCGCCAGGCGGACCGCCTCCGGCCAGGGCAGCAGCCGCCGCAGGGGGTCGGTGAGGTCAATGCTGTTGGTGGCGGCGCCGCCCGCCAGTTTCTCGAGCTCCGGTCCCAGCCAGGAATCCAGCCGGGCCAGCAGGGCCGGTTCGGAAACGTCGGGCCACGGCTCGCCCAGTTCGCGGCGCAGCAAGGCGAGGCGGCGGCGCAAGGTGTCGGCCGCCGTCGACCATCCGATGGTTCCCAGCCCCTCTTTGGCGAGGGCACGGGCCACGGCGGCACGGCCTTCCTCGGCGGAGGGGCGGACGGGCGTGGAGGACAGGCTGATGGCACCCAGCCGGCGTTCCCGCCTGGCCTTCACCCGGCCCTGGCTGAACTGCGCTTCCACGGCGTCGGTCAGGAGGTGCCCGGCGGCGGCCTCGGCGGTTCCGGCGCTCAGCGGCGCGGCGGACCGGATGACCGCGCCGGTACCGGCTGCGTCCCGGCCGGCGGCGCGTGAAACTTCCGCCACGGCCAGCCACCCATGCCCGGTGAGCGGACTGCCCGCCGGCAACCCCGCACGCGTGCCGGACGACAGCAGGTACCGCGCCGGGCCATCGCCCGGGACGCGCCGGGCCACGCGGTCCGGGAACGCCAGCGCGACGACGACGCCCACCGCCTCCGCGGCCGTCACCGGCGCGGACCTCACCAGGGACGCAATGGCGGATTGTCCGATGGCGGTGCCTTCAGTCCGCGCAATGCCCTCCAGCCGGCGGACGTCCTCTGCCCAGCGCCTGGCGGCGGGGTCCTTTCCGGCGCGCAGGCCGGACAGGAGCCGGGTGAGGTCGGCCCCCGGGGCCCGCTGGTCCCCGGCTACGAGCGCCACCGCTTCCGCTGCGGCGCGGTGACCTACGGCGGCTGCGCCGTCGAGCAGTGCGCGGGCCAGCCGCGGATCGGCCGGGACCCGTACCAGCGTCCGACCCAGTGCGGTGGCGTGCCCGTCCCGCCCCACGGCTCCGAGTTCGCGCAGCACTTCAATAGCCTCGCCCATGGCTGCTGCGGGAGGCGGATCCGGAAGCGCCAGCCCGGCGCCGCCCGGTGATCCCCAGCAGGCCAGGACCAGCGCAGCACCGGTCAGGTCCGCGACGGCGATTTCCGGCGTCACGTGTGCCGGCGCGGCACCATAGGTCCTCTGGTCGTAGCACCGGACCACCCGGCCCGGGCCCTGCCGTGCGGCCCGGCCGGCCCGCTGTTCGGCTGATGCCCGGGAGCAGGAAACAGTGACCAGCCCGGACATCCCGCGGCTGGCATCACGGCGGGGTTCGCGGGTCAGCCCGGAATCGATGACGAGGCGCACTCCAGGGACGGTCAGGGATGACTCGGCCAGGTCCGTGGACACGATGATCCGTGCCGGGCCGCCCGGCGGGCGCCCCGAAACTGCCTGGTCCTGTTCGGCCGGGCTCACCTGGCCGTGGAGCTCCAGCACGTCGGTTCCGGGGGCAGCCCGGCCGCGGAGGCGGGCCGCTACATAGGAGACCTCCCAGGCTCCCGGGACAAAGACCAGCGCATCGGTGCCAGCGTCCTGCCCCACCGCCGCAGTATGGGCCTGCGCGGCTGTATCGGCCACGTGGTCCAGGAACGCGCGTGTGACCCCACGGTCATCCAGCCGCGCCACGGCGGCCGGTACCCACTCCACTGCCAGGGAGTACAGCGCTGAGGGGCAGTCGACGACGGGAGCCGGCCCGCCGTCGTCGTCCGCGGTCCTCGCCTGTCCTGTCCCTGCATTCGCGGCTGCGCCCCCGATCAGGGCGGCGAAGCGGGGCGCGTCCAGGGTGGCGGACATGGCCACCAGCGTGAGGTCGCCGCGGAGCTGCCGAACTTCGGCGAGCATCCCCAGCAGCAGGTCGGTTTCGAGGCCGCGTTCGTGGACCTCGTCCAGGATGACCGCGCCAGTGCTTTCCAGGCCGGGATCATCGAGCAGGCGCCGCAGCAGGATGCCTGGTGTGACAAACTCCACCAGCGTGGCGGGCCCGGCCTGGCGTTCACCGCGGACGGTGTACCCCACGCGGTCTCCGATCCGGCTGCCGTCCAATGAGGCCAGTCGCCGGGCGGCGGCACGCGCTGCGACCCGCCGCGGCTGGGTGACCACCACCCGCTTGGCCATTCCTGCAGGTGCGGCAAGGTTGGCGAGCAGCGGCGGGACAAGCGTTGTTTTGCCGGTGCCGGGTGGCGCCTGCACCACAGCCGTACCCGCGGCACCGCCGGCGCGCAGCACAGAGGACAACTCGGCCAGCGATTCGGCGAAGGCCAGACCGGTGCCGATGACCGCCAGATCAAAGGTGCTGGCACCAGAGGTGCCAGCAGGGACGGCGGCGGGGTCGGTGGGCGATGTCACCCGTCCATTGTCGCCGCTAACCGGCGCCGCCGTCAGCGCAGGTGCGGTGGGATGGGTCAGACTGGAGGTCGTCGACCACGAAAGCAGGACTTCCCTTGATCAACCTCCAGCAGGACTCCGAAGGCTTCATCCGCATGAAGAGGCACTTTCCCGCCACTGCCACCGTGACCGTCACGTTCAGCGACGGCTCCCAGGAGCCATTCTCCGGCCGCCGGCTCAACGAGCTCTACGACGACGCCCTCGCGGTGTTCCGCGCCCAGAACCAGCTTGACGCCAAGGGTTTTTCCCGTGGTCCGCAGAAAAAGGTGCAGACCACTATCGAGTTTGTCCCCGTCCGGCCCGGGATGGGGCAGTAACCCGGGCCACCGCGCCAGGCGGCTCCAGGGCCAGCGGACCACGTATGCTCACCGCGCCGGCTGGACCACCATCGCCGAACCGCCACCGCGCCGCAGGGGCTCGGCAACCGCGGTCATGCTCTTGCCAGGCCCAAACTCGATGGCTGTCGCGGCGCCGATCTCCGCAGCCGATGTGAAAGCGTCCCCTGCGGGCACCAACTTGTGACCGTATGGTGCCAGGGCGTCTCCATAGGCCTTGATGAAGTCCGGCTCTGCCGTGACGTTGGGGGTGTTGCGCTGGGACGCACGCGGGGCCGCCAGCGAGTCCAAAATACTCATATCCAGGTCCACCCTGTTCAGGATGGTCTGCAGCACCGTGGTGATGATGGTCGATCCGCCGGGGGAACCGAGCGCCAGGAACGGCTTCTCGTCCTTAAGGATGATGGTGGGCGACATCGAGGACCGTGGGCGCTTGCCCGGCTCGATCCGGTTCGGGTCCTCCGGATTGGTCGACGTATAGGAGAAGTCGGTGAGCTCGTTGTTGAGCAGGAACCCGCGGCCGGGCACCACGATGCCGGAACCGCCGGTCTGTTCGATGGTGAGGGTGTACTCCACAACGTTCCCCCACTTGTCAGCGACCGTGAGGTTGGTGGTTGAGATGTTTTCGGTGTCCTTCTCGTTTGCGGCCGCTGCAGGCGAAACCGTGCACGCACCGTCGTACGATGCCACGTCCCCGGCAGGTACCGGCTTGATTGCCGCCGTCGCGGGGTCAATGGCGCACGCCCGCTCCTTGCCAAACACCGGGTCAGTGAGGGCTCCGGTGGGGACGTGAACAAATGCCGGGTCCCCGAGGTACTTGGCGCGGTCTGCGAAGGCGAGCGCACTGGCTTCGAGGTAGTGGTGCAACGCAGCTGGTTTTGCCGTGGGCGACAAGTCAAACGGTTCCAGGATGTTCAGCGCCTCGCCGACTGTTGTTCCACCGCTGCTGGACGGCGCCATGCCGTAGACGTCGTAGCCGCGGTACTCCACATGCGTGGGCTCCTGGTCCAGCGTCCTGTAAGCGGCGAGATCCGCCGTCGTCAGGTGTCCCGGAAGGGCTGGAATGCTGGTGGGCGGTTCCGTCACCGGAGGCACCCAGGCGGGGTCTTTCGGCGGAGCCTGGACCGTTGCCGCGATCTCCGTGGCGAGCTGTCCGCCGTAGAAGGCATCCGTTCCCTCCTTCGCGAGGAGCCGGTACGTCGTGGCGAGGTCCTTGCTGTGGAAAATACTGCCGACGGCGGGAGCGTCACCGCCGGGCAGGAAGAGACTCGCCGTGGCGGGGAAGGCCGAGAACCGTACTTTGTTGTCGAGCGTCTGCTGGCGGAATGTTTCGTCCACCACGAAGCCGCGGTTGGCCACCCTGATGGCAGGTTCGAGGGCCTCGTCAAGGTCCAGCGTGCCCCAACGCTCCAACGCCCGTTCCCACGTCGCCGGCGTTCCGGGGACGCCCACGGAGACGCCGCTCGAGACGAGCTCTGCGAACGTGTATACGACGCCGGTGGCCGGATTCACGAACGCAGTGGTCGGCATCGTTGCCGGAGCCGTTTCCCGGCCATCGATGGTGCCCACTTTGCCGGACTTCGCGTCGTAGAACACGAAGTATCCGCCTCCGCCGACGCCGGCGCTGTACGGCTCGGTCACACCCAGGGTCGCGGCCGCGGCGACGGCGGCATCCGCCGCATTGCCGCCGTCGCGCAGGACCTCGATAGCCGCAGCGGACGCCTCCGGGTCAACGGTGCTCACCGCCCCGCCGTAACCTGTAGCCACCGGTGTCTTATCGGTCGCGCGGGGATCTGCGAACGCGGGACTGGTCACCGCCCCACCCGTCACGCTCAAGGCCAGAACAGCCGTTACGGCAGCTAATTGACGTCGCACACTAGGCATGATCTCTCCCAAGTCGGGGTGTTGCGCAGGGTGGGTTTGCGCCACGATACTCTGCCCTGTTGGGACTCTCAAGGCTTTTTTCGCCGGGGCCACGGCTTCAGGCCGGTGTGCCGGCTTCGGTGGTGGCTGTGTCGGCCGGCGAGCGCCGCCGCCGGCTCGCCAGCAGGAACGGCACGGCGAACAGCTCGATCACACCGCTGATGGCCAGCGAAAGGGGGTAGCCGTATAGGTCCGCTGCCCGGCCCATCAGCGGCTGCACGACAATTCCGCCGCTGGATCCCATGAGTGAATCGAAGCTGAGCACCGTTGCCCGCTGCTTTGAAGCAATCATGTCGTTCAGATAGGCCTGCCGCACCGGGGTGCCCGCCGCTGAGATCAGGGCCCACAGCACCAGCAGCAGCAACGCCACCCAGAACACACGCGTAACGCCGAGGGCCACCAGGATCAAGGCGCCCATGCTGCTGCTCGCTACCAGGACCGTGGTGCGTTTGCGGACCAGGCGCCGGACCATGGGCGCCAGCCAGCCGCCCACCACCTGGGCCCCAGCCACAATGCCCGCGGCGAGGCCGGCGACAGAGTAGGCGCGCGGGTCACCGAAAAGCTCCAGCAGGTAGGGCTGCAGGGCATAGAAAACATAGATCCCGACGCCGGCGCTGAAAGGCGCTGCGAGCATGATGTACCGTACGGGCGGGTTTTTCAGGCCGTTGTCGATGGAGGCGGACAGCACGTCCCGGCTCGCCTTGAGCGGATGGGGAGAACGTTCCGGAGTGAAGCCCACATCGCGCATCAGCCAAAAGGCCACCCCGAACATCGCCAGGAGCACTCCAACGCGCAACAGGAACGGTACGCCGAGGTCGGTGGCCTGGGCAATCACGCCGCCGGCCGTCGAACCGACGAGCATCGCGATGCCAGAGACCATCAATCCCCGCCCGAACACTGCCTCCAACTCGCCGTCGTAGCCGGAGAAACGCAACGCATCCACCAACCAGGCCTCCACGGCCCCGGAGAAGAACGTGAAGCCCAGGCCCAGAAGGACCGACACCACTGCCCAGGCCCAGAAGGGAGCGGACAACTGCCAGAGCAGGTAGTACAGGTAGGTGGAGGCAGCCAGGGTCACCGTGCCGAGCAGGAATGAGACCCGGCGTCCCCAACCGTCCGCGATGACCCCGGTAGGTACTTCGAACAGGACCATGCCGGCCGTGAAAAAGGCGTTGGCCGCGAATGCTTCCAGGTTGCTCAGCCCGGCATCCAACAGAAAGAGCGTATTGATGCCCCAGATGAAGGAGGCCGCAAGGGTGTTGCCCAGCGTCAGGGTGAGGTAAATGCGCTGGATCTTCCGCGCGGCGGCGTTCATGACGATCCGTTCATGACGATCCGTTCATGACGATCCGTTCATGAGCCGCTGGGCACCGGGTCATGCCGGAGGTACCGGCGCCGGAACCGGCCGGTCCCGGCAGTCAGCGCCCGCAGCTCCACAGCGTACTTCAGCAGTTCCTGGTCCGGGACTTCCGCGCTGATTTCGGTCAGCTCACTGCCGGAGGTGGCCGTGCCGGTGAGCCGTCCGCGGCGTGCTGAGAGATCACTCATCACGGCCCCCACGTGCGCCTCGGACACGGTGATGCTGACCGCGGAAACCGGCTCGAGCAGCTGGATACGACCGGCCGCGGCGGCCTCCCGGAGCGCCAGGGCCCCCGCCGCCTGGAAGGCGGCGTCGGAAGAGTCAACGCTGTGGGCCTTGCCGCCCACCAGCGTGACGCGGAGGTCCACCACGGGGAACCCGGCAGCCAGCCCTTTCTGCATCTGCGCACGCACCCCTTTCTCCACGGAGGAGATGAACGTTCCGGGGATCACCCCGCCCACCGTTTTGTCGACGAATTCGAACCCGCCGCCACGGTCCAGCGGCTCCACGTCGATGTCGCAGACGGCGTACTGCCCGTGGCCGCCGGACTGTTTGACGTGCCGACCGTGGCCCGTTGCCGGGGCGGCGAACGTTTCCCGCAATGGCGTCACTACGTCAATGGTGTGCAGCTTCACGCCCTGGTCGCGCAGCCTGTCCAGCACCACCTCGGCATGGGCCTCCCCCATGCACCAGAGGATCAGCTGGTGTGTTTCCGCGTTCCGCTCAACCCGCAGCGTGGGATCGCCGGCGGCCACCTTCGCCAGGCTCCGGGCCAGCGCGTCCTCGTCACTGCGCGAGTCCGCCTCGACGGCCACCGGCATCAGCGGCTCCGGCATCTCCCAGGTAGCCAGCAGGAGCGGCTGGTCTTTCGCGGAAATGGTGTCCCCGGTTTCGGCGCTTCCCAGTTTCGCCACCGCGCAGATGTCACCGGCCACGCAGTGTGCAACGGGACGCAGGTTGGGGCCCAGCGGAGAGTACAGGTGCGTAACGCGCTCGTCGGTGTCGTGGTCCTGATGGCCGCGGTCCGCGAGCCCGTGCCCGCCGACGTGCACCGGAGTGTCAGCACGCAAAGTACCTGAAAATACACGCGTCAGGCAGACCCTCCCCAGGAACGGATCAATGGTGGTGCGGACCACCTCAGCCGCCAGCGGCCCGTCCGGGTCACAGGCCAAGGCCGCCGCTGGAGCGCCCGCCAGGTCAGTCACCCCAGGAAGGCCGCCCTCCACCGGCGACGGGAAGCCCCGGGTCAGGACTTCCAGCAGTTCGGCCGTGCCGAGGCCGGTGACAGCCGAGGCCGGCAGTACCGGGAAAAAGGAACCGCGGGCGACGGCGGTTTCCAGGTCCGCGATGAGGACATCGGTATCGATGTCCTCACCACCCAGATAGCGGTCCATCAGGGTCTCGTCCTCGCTCTCGGCGATGATCCCTTCGATGAGCCGGCCCCGGGCGGCTTCCGACGCCGCGCGCTCGCCGGCGTCAACGCCCCGGGAACCGGCGGCCGGCTCCCCGGCGGAATAGTCAGAGACTGTGCCCGTCAGCAGTCCCAGCAGTCCGCTGGTTTCGCCGCCGGACCTGACCGGGACGTACAACGGCAGCACCGCGTCGCCGAACGCCTGCTGGCAGGCGGCCAGGACGCCGTCGTAATCTGCCCGAGGGTGGTCCAGGCGGGTGATGACCACGGCCCGCGGCATCCCGAGGCTTTCGCATTCGCCCCAGAGCGCCGTAGTGGTGGCGTCGATGCCGTCAACGGCGGAGACAACAAAGAGGGCGGCGTCCGCAGCCCGGAGCCCCGCCCTAAGTTCGCCGATAAAGTCCGGATATCCCGGAGTATCCAGCAGGTTCACCTTGGTCCCGTCGACGAGCAGCGGAACCAGGGACAGCGTGACCGACCGTTGCTGTCGCACTGCCGAAGGGTCAGAATCGCTGACGGTGGTGCCCTCCGCGATGGAGCCTTTGCGTGAAATCATGCCGCGGGCGGCCAGCATTGCTTCGATCAGCAGGGTCTTCCCGGCTCCCGAATGCCCCACGAGCGCCACGTTGCGCACCTGTTCCGGATCTGTTGCCGCGATGCCGTGCGGCGCATCGGCCCGGCGCACCTCCGGCCCTCCCCGCCCCGGTGTCCGTGCTGCGTCCTTTGCGGCTTTCACTGACATGGGAACCTCCTGGCGTCTTTGCCATGCACCGGGCCGAATCGTGTTTCTCTGATTCGACACCCTGGCGGGCGCAAGGGCAAGAGCACGCGCCGGGACGACGTGGCCGCGGCGGAGGATAATGGCAGCCAGAGCCCAAGAGTCCGTGCCACTGTGAGGGGGTCCCATGCAGCCGGTTCCGCGCATCACAGTGGAGGTTCCCGTCCTCACGGTTGGTGCGGGCCCGTCCGACTACGAGGCGCTGGCCAGTTATGTCAATGCCCTGCGCAGGCCGCAGGGGCTGCACCTGACGCTGCTGCATATCGGCATCCTGGCGGATTTTGCGCAGGACGTCGCGGACTGGACCAGGGGGATGACCTCGGCCGGTGAAGCCGCACGACGCACGGCGGGCTGGCTGCAGGGCCTGCCCGTTCTCGACGGGTTTGCGGGCACCTCGGAACAACTGATCGTGCTGGGCGGCGGCGGCATCTCCGGGCTCGAAGTGGATGTGCCCGATCGCGTACACGACTACCAGGTGTCCCTCGTGCAGGGCCTGCATGATCTCCTGGACCGGCTGCTCGTGGACAATGTGGACGACTTCATCCTCAGCTCCCCGGCACTGGGCTACCGGTACCCGCACTGGGTGCCCCATGTCGCCGTCGGCCGTCCCCTGTCGCGGGATCACCGGCCGCGGACGATCGCCCCGCTGGACGTCGTTTTTGGCCCGTCGCGGATCAGGAACGGCCGGTTCCTCACGGCTGACTGAGCTCTTTGCGCCTTACTCAATTGCCCCGGGCGTTGTCGGCTCAGCCCTGAATGAGGGCGGGGCGGTCCAGGACGAGTTTGGTGGTGTGCTCCGCATACGCCGTGGGGGCGTCGTCGAAGTGTGCCAGATGGCTGGTGACCTTCTCTGCCGGGAAGTTATTGGTGTGGACCCAGTCCAGGAGTTCGGGCAGGACAGCGCGGGGATGCGAGACGCCCAAATGCAGCGTGATGTCGTTGGCGTACATATGCATCAGCGGAACCCCGGTGTTCGTGCCCACGTAGTAACCCACGGCCGTGCAGATCCCGCCGGGCGCGGTGGCGCGGATGGCGTTGCGGATCCCGCCGGTGCTGCTGGAGGCCTCAACGACGACGTCGTACCCCGCTCCGGGGACGGAGCCCTTTTGGATCGCGGGTGCGAGGCGGCCCCGAGGGACTCAGCGACCTCCAGCCGCCGCTGGCTCGTGTCCACCTAATCGACCACCGAAGCGCAAGCTTGCCGGTACTGAGGAAATTCAGTTCACGCCTGAGCGGCCCGTTCTGTGGTTCCGTGGCGAAACGTAGTGGCCCCTGGCGGCGCCTTCAGCCCGGGACGCCACCCACGATACGGGCGGCGACGGCGTCGGCGAATTCGCTGGTGCCAGACGAGCCGCCCATGTCCTTTCTCGAATGGGCCCGCAGGGACTTTAAATGTCAGACCCTCGCAAGATGATGTGAGTATGAAAGAGAGCACGGCAGTGGAGGCGTTGGAGGCCATCAAGGCCTCTGTCGCTGCGCTTGCTGCGGTGATTCCTGGCGCGGGCCCTACCGGTCAAGATGATCCGGATCCGCTGCGGCAGCAGTCTGACCGCTGGCTGGACACCCTCGCGGGGGCTGCCCGGCTGCAGGCTGCCACGGCTGCCCTGGTGGTCCACGCCGCAGCCGGGTTCGCCAACACGACCCGGACGATGGCCTCCCCGAATGCGCTTCCGCAGGGCCGCATCGCTCAGGAGATGGCGGTAGTCGCTGAGGTCGCGTGCGTCCTGGCGGTCAGCGAGCGGACGGCCGGTGCGCTCCTGTCCGAGGCCCACGAACTGACCACCACCCTGCCGTTGACGCTGGCCGCCCTGCAAGACGGGAACATTTCGTGGCAGCATGCCCGGGCCATGGTCGACGAAACCGCCAGCCTGAACCCGGCTGGCGCCGCCGCCCTGGAAGCCCACTTCCTGGACCCGGACGCACCCAACCCGGCACAATGCTGTCCCGCGGGGGAACTCGTTCCGTCCAGGTTCCGGCACAAAGCCCGGACCTGGCGCGAACGCCACCACCCGGACAGCATCGAAAAACGCCACACCAAAAGCGCCCTGGATCGCCGGCTGGAGTTCGCCCCGGACCGGGACGGCATGGCCTGGCTGAGCGCGTACCTCCCCGCGGACCAGGCGGCCGGGATCTGGGACCGCACCACCACGGCGGCCCGCGCCCTCCAAGGACCCCATGAGGACCGGAACCTGAGCCAAATCCGCGCCGACGTGGCCGCCGGGTGGCTCCTTGGCGGCACTGCGGAGCACGTGCCGTCACCGTCGGCGCAGGTTCTGGTGACTGTGCCGGTGTTCGCCCTGATGGGCCTCACCGACGAACCCGCCATGCTCGACGGATATGGGCCGATCCCGACGTCGATGGCCAGCCGGCTGATGGCCGAAAGTTCCTCGTCGTTCCACCGTGTCTTGACTGATCCCCGCGACGGGGCGCCGCTGGAGATCGGACGGACCAGCTACCGCATCCCCGTCAGCATGCGGCAATGGCTCCGTCTGCGGGACGGGAAATGCCCGTTCCCCGGCTGCAGCAACCAGTCTCTGGACAATGAGGCCGACCACCTCCTCGCCTGGGCCGACGGCGGCACCACCGGCATCAGTAACCTGGGCCAGCCATGCCGCAGGCACCACAGGCTGAAACACGCCACAGCTTGGACACCCGCCGGGGCGAGCGCCGGCAAGCCTCCCGGCTGGATCTCCCCCACCGGCCGCCAGTACGCCAGGGAACAGCAGGACTGGGAACCACCCGATTGGCCACCCGAAATCCTGAACCAACGATGGCACCGGGAAGTTGGTCCTGCCCTGCCCGAAGACATCCGGCCCGAAGACATCTTGCCCGGCGAAGCGCCTAAGGAGCTGCGCCCGGTAGATCCCTTCCTGGAGTGGAGCTGGCAACAGGCGCCGGTCGACGAGCCATGGCCGGAGTGGAGCATCCCCCAAACGGTCTAGCTGGGCCTATGCAGCAATCACCGCTACTGCCGGTCAAGCGCGTCGAGCAGCCGTTTGACCGAGCCTCCAAGGTTCCATTCGACGGCGAGACGCTCCAGCTCGGCGCGCGATTCGCCGTCGACGGGGTGCAGCTGTGCTCCCGCATCCTCGAGGGTGGGAAGCGGGAGGTCGCGCACGATTTTTACAACCGTTGGCGCGACCGTGAGGTAGTCGGCGGCCGCGGCCAGCTTTGACCGAACCGAGGCGGATACCCTGCCTCCCCCGTCGGCGGCTGCAGCGAGCAAGTTCTCCAGTGTGCCGTACTCGCCAAGGAGCGAAGCAGCGGTCTTCTCGCCGATGCCGGCAACGCCTGGCAGCCCGTCGGAGGCGTCGCCGCGAAGGGTCGCGTAATCGGCATACTGTTCGGGCAGCACGCGGTACTTCCCGACGACGACGGCGTCCGTCACGACTTCGAGGTTCCTCATCCCCCTCGCGGTGTAGATCACCCGGACCTGACGGTCATCGTTGACGGTCTGGAAAAGATCACGGTCGCCGGTGACCACATCCACGGGGAGGTCTGCGTGGCTGGCATAAGTACCGACGACGTCGTCGGCCTCGTGTTCCGCGACCCCCACGATGGCGATGCCGGCGAGTTCGAGCACGCGGCGGATCATCGGAAGCTGCGCCTCGAGCGCGTCCGGGACGACCTCGACGTCGGGGGCATTCGACACAAGTTCGGCAACCCGGTGCGACTTGTAGGTCGGGATGAGGTCCACGCGCCACTGCGGACGCCAGTCGTCGTCCCAGCAGGCAATCAGATGCGTTGCCCCGTAATCCGTGGTGAGGCGGGCGATCATGTCCATCAGGCCGCGAACCGCGTTCACAGGCGTTCCGTCAGCACGGCGGATCGTGTCCGGCAAGCCATAAAAGGCGCGAAAGTACAGTGACGCAGTATCAAGCAGCATCAGGCGGTGTGGCATACCTGATCCTGACACGGAAGCAGCTGCCGGGCTATGAGAATTTACCGGCGACAGAACGCTCCCATGGGGTTACGATGCCTCTATCGGTTCAAGCAGCGGGCCAACCTTCTGTGTTTGTGAGGTTTCCCCGTGGCCGAAGATGCACCCGTAAAGGAAGATGCACCCGTAAAGACTGCGCCCCGAGTGCCCATGAAGCAGGCTTCGGACCCGCACCCGCCGCCACGTCATCACGACGACGAACGGAACGGCCCCGCCGCAGCGGCTGACCGGGATGCTGCTCCCAACCCCTATGGCTTCGACCGAGAGCACTGGCCGGGCCCGTAAGCCCGGGTGGTGGTCCTGCGATGAGCGCGCGAACTCCAGGCTGACGACATGCCCCACGTCACCGTCAATGGTGTTGATCTCTACTACGAAGAGAGCGGCCAAGGGACACCAATACTGGGCGTGCACGGAACACCCAGTTCGGCTGTGATGTGGGCGGACGCCGCAACCGAACTCGCCCGGCATGGCCGCTGCATCATCTACGACCGCAGGGGTTTCCACCGCAGTGCCCCGCCGCGGCCGTTCGCGACCTTGGACCTCGTGGATCATGTCGACGACGCAGCCGCAGTCCTGGCGGCGCTCCGTGCCGGGCCGGCAATCGTGATCGGCCGCAGCACAGGCGGCCTGATCGCCATCGAACTTTCCCGCCGTTTCCCGGACAAAGTCAAAGCGCTGGTCCTATTGGAACCGGCGTTGTTCACCATCGCTCCGGATGCAGACGCCTGGGCCCGCGGCCTGCGCCGCCGTGTGCTTGAGCGCACGGACGCTCAGCCCGGGCTTGCCGCCGAGATTGTGATCCGGGAAGCCCTGGGGGATGCGACGTGGGAGTCGCTTCCCGCAGGGCTCAAACAGATGTTTGCCGATACGAGCCACGCTGTCCTGGCCGAAATCAACGGCCACGGCCTGGATCTCAGCGACGATGCTCTGGAACTGAACGAGGAGCAACTCGCCGGGATCCGCCGGCCCACCCTGATTGTCTCCGCCGAGGACTCCCCCGAGGCCTGCCGGTCCGTGAACGCCAGGTTGTCGGGTGCACTGCCCTTAACCCATACGGTGCTGGTCCCGGGCGGGCACCTTATTAATCCTGCCCATCCGGCTGTCGTGGACTTCATCGACCGGAACGCCGGACCGGACTCTTGGGCCTAGAAAGATTGCCTTGATCCCGGCGGCTGCCCGGACCGTCCCCGCCGTCGGGGAGAATAGACAGCATGACCCTTACGACCTTCGCCCTGATCCGCCATGGCCAGACAGACTGGAATGCGCAGCGTCGGCTCCAGGGAGCCACCGATATTCCGCTGAACGACGTCGGCCGTGGGCAGGCGCGTGACGCCGTCGACGTCCTGTCAGAGTACGAGTGGGATGCGATCGTGTCCTCGCCGCTTAGCCGTGCCGCGGAAACCGCCAGCGTGATTGCGGACGGGCTGGGGCTGAGCGTTACGCGGCACATTCCGGCGCTGGCCGAACGCAGCTTCGGACCGGCAGAGGGGTTGCAGGCCGGCCCCGAGCTGGAGGCCCTGCGCATACCCGGTGGTTACCGCGGCGCCGAAAGCGAGGAAGACGCGGCCGCGCGCGGGTTGGGTGCACTGGAAGCGCTGGCCGAAGAATTCCCCGCCCGCCGCGTCCTTGTGGTCGCCCACGGCACACTCCTCCGGGTGAGCCTTAACCGGGCTATTGGCCGCACATTGCACAGGATCGACAACGCGGTGCTGAACCTTGCCCATTACCATGCCACCGAGGGCTGGCACCTCGAATACTTCAACGGCGAGCGCGTAGTGGCTGCAGCCCAGGGCTGATAAACCTAGGCGTCCGCCGTAACCTCGAACGTTTGGATGGTCCTGCGCTCCAGCCGCGGAATGAGCTGTGCAGCCCCGATCCGCTCGATGTGTTCAGAGTTGCCGGCCGGCGCCGCGGTGGTCTTGACCGTGACATCGGCGCTGGATAGCGTCGCGACTATGGGCACCATCTTTGGGGGCATGGCGGTCAGCCTCGATGGCTACATCCGTTCAGAGAGCGGGGACCTGTCATGGCTGAACGATGCCATGGCCAAGAATGAAGATTACGGATTCGAGGCAACTGAGCGCAGAACCGGGGCCTATGTCATGGGTGCCAATACCTACCGGGAAATGGCGGCAATGGGCAGTCGGGGCTCCGCGGTTCCCACGTATGTCCTCTCCCACCATGAAACTCTGGCCGCGGGACGGAACACGCACCTGTACTCCGGAAATTTGCGCGATCTTGTCGTCCGGATAAAGTCCGCCATCCCTGCGGAGAAGGACATTTGCGTGTTCGGCGGCGGTCAGCTCATCACTGAATTCATCGAGTTGGGTCTGCTGGACGAACTGGGCGTCGCCATCGTGCCGGTCATCCTCGGCGGCGGAGTGCCCTTCTTCGGCAGGATGAGCGAATGGAAAAAGCTTGCGCTCCGGGAGTGCCGCTCCTTTCCGTCCGGCATCGTGCTGCTGAACTACCAACTGACCGGCCCCACCGGCTAACGGGAACCGGCGCAGCCGAACCAAGCGGAAGCTGCCCTATTCAACACAACCCCGGCCAGCTACACTCAGAGCCGAGAGTCCGTGACAGCATCCGGACATCTGGAGAGAAACGGAGGTGGTTTTGATGACTGCTACAGCCACGCGCCCAGTGCGCCCCGCACGCATCAAACCCATCACCACCGTCTCCAGCATCCGCACGGCGTAAGAGCCCAACACACCAACGGACAGGCCTAACGGCCGCAGGGCTGCGCTGATTCCGGAGTCTGGAGACCTCTCCCGAGGACTCACCTTGAACAATTCCTCAGGCACCAGCCTGGACAGCTACTCCCCATCAACCTCCGACTCGATCCCTGGGCCCGAAGGGCCCACAACGTATGGCTACTCCCCCGCCGTCGCCGGCTATTTTGACGCCCACCAAACCCAACACCGGACCCACCACCCAGCGAACCAACACAGCGAGCGCGGACGGGTGGTGCGCCTGGACCGCAACCTCGTGCTCACAGCCGTTGGCGGCGAACTACTCCACCTGCCGTACCCGCTCGACGCCGGCGTTCCGGTCACCGGCGACTGGGTCTGGATCGGGCCCAACCGCGCGGGCGGCCGCCAGATCACCGGGATCCTCCCCCGCCGGTCTGAGCTCAGCCGGAAGCGCGCCTTTGAAGATTCCTCGGAGGCCCAGGTACTGGCCGCCAACATGGATGTGGTGGGTGTAGTGGTCCCGGTGGACCGGCCGCTCACGCACAACCGCCTCGAACGCACACTCGTGGCAGCCTGGGATTCCGGGGCGGTTCCGCTCGTGATCATCACCAAAGCCGACCTTGCGGACATAGCGGACGACGTCGTCGGGAAGGTCATCCTGCAGGCGGCGGGCGTGGACGTGGTCACCACGTCAGCCGAGAACGGCGACGGGATCGATGCGCTGCTGGAGCACCTGCCGCCACACGGCACGCTGGTCCTCCTCGGCCCGTCGGGCGCCGGCAAGTCCACCCTCATCAACGCGCTGGCGGGACGCGAGGTCCAGCACACCCGCGAGGTCCGCTCCGGCGACTTCAAAGGCAAGCACACCACCACGTCCCGGGAACTCGTGCCGCTGCCTAACGGAGCCGTCCTCATGGACACTCCGGGCGTCCGGGGATTCGGCCTGTTCGACGCCGATGAAGGCCTAGGCGAGATGTTCGGGGACGTGGAGGAACTCGCCGGCCTGTGCCGGTTCTCCAACTGCGCCCACCAGCAGGAGCCCGGCTGCGCCGTGCAGGCGGCGTTGGTGGACGGGACACTGGACGAACGCCGCTGGCTCAGCTACGGCAAACTCCAGCGCGAACTCGCCGCCCTGGCCCGCCGCACAGATGCCGCCGCCCGCCGGGCCTACCAGCGCGAGTGGCACCAAAGGGTGGTGGTGGCAGGGAAATCGCAGCGTTCCGCAGAGCGTGACAGTTCCGAGCGGCGGGAGGAGCAACGGTCCAAACGCAAGCGGCGCTGAGCCGACGGTTCAAGGCCACAGAGCCTTGTCATTGCCATAGAGACGGGGCATGGCCTTGGGCTCGTCGGACAATTGTGATCTTGCACCGGGCGCTCGCCGCCGTCGCGGGGCCTGACCGGATCCATGGCTCAGTGGCTGGCCGGGACACCAGGCTGCTCCTGGACGCGGGCCTGGTTGACGGCAACGACGTAGCGGCCAGGCTCAGCCGGCGGCTGTCAATCGCGGCGCCTGCGCGGGAAAGCCGCCGCCTGGCTGGATGGCCTGCTCTCCGGCGACGCAACGCTGCTGTGGTCGACCTGACGGACAAGCTGGACCATACGGTTGATGTGCTGTTTGGTGTGCAACTCGGTGGCGGCACGGACATCAACCGTGCCCTGGCATACTGCCAGGACCAGATCGCCCGGCCCGCCGAGACCATCCTGGTGCTCATCAACGACCTCTACGAAGGCGGCATTGCCGAGGAGATGCTACGGCGCGCGGCCACGATCGTGGGGTCGGGGACGACCATGATCGCGCTTCTGGCCTTAAGCAACAGCGGCCAACCGTCATTCGACTCAGACCATGCGCTGCCCTGGCCGGAATCGGCGTCCTGGCCTTCGCCTGCACGCCGGACCTGTTCCCGGATTTGATGGCCGCGGCCATTGAACGGCGGGATGTGGGCGAGTGGGCCGCCTCCCAGGATATTCCGACGAGCCACTGATCCAGCGGATAGTCAGCTTGCGTCGGATTCCCGAGAGGGTCTAGTTCCGTTCCTTTGGGAACCTCGATCAGCTGACGGCGCGGATCCTGACGGCGATGAACTGGCGGCCCGGAAGCTCCACCCGGAACCTTCCGTCCACGGTGCCGGGAAGGGTGCCCACCGTCATGTTCCAGGTGTCGATGATGTCCACCTGGTACTTTCGCCCGGCGGGCATCACGAAGTTCCGGTAGGTGGGCTGGTTGAAGCCGAAGTAGCTGAGTTCGTACTCGTGCCGGATGCCCGCGGTGGGTACGTCCCAAGTGCTGGGCAGTGGGTCAAGGAACCCGCCGGGGGTCTCCTCCTGGATGCGCCGCAGGAAGGCGATGCGCTCGGGGCTGCTGCCGTGAAACTCCCCGCCCTTGGCCCACCACAAGACGTCCTGTTCATGCATGTATGTTTCGCCATGGCCCACATAGCCGCCGCGGATGGCACCTTCCCAGAACCGCCGGGTCATTTCCTCGCCGGTGATGTTTCCCCAGCCCTGGTCGATGTTGCCCTCGTAGGCGCACTCGTCGATGACCACCGGCTTCTGCCAGCGGTCCCGCCACTCCCCTGTGAACTCGGCGGTCTTGTGCACGTCCTGGCGCTGGATGCTGCTGTGCGTGATCCACGGCCGGCTGTAGTCGTAGAAGTCGTGGCAGTTGTGGATGGAGAGCAGGTGGCCGCTGGGGTCGTTGGCCTGGACGATGCCCGCGAAGCGCTCCCAGTCCTCGGTGGTCTTGCGGAACAGCAGGTCGTATTCGTTGGCCAGGGACCACCAGATGTTCCGGTGCCACGCCAGCCGGGCCACCACGTACTTGAGGTAGCGGTCATCCTGGCCCGGGCTCATGGTGGAGAAGCCCCAGCGGTCGTAGGCGTGGAAGAGGATGAGGTCCGCTTCGATGCCGAGTTCGTCCAGCTGGCTGATGCGCTGTTCGAGGTGGCGGTAGAACGCCGGGTTGGGCCGCTCGTAGTCGAAGCCGCCCGCCAGGGAGCCCTCGAACGGGTACAGGTCCGGTTCGTTCTCGTTGAACAGGTACGACTTGGGAAAGACGCACATCCGCATCTTGTTGAACGGGCCTGCGGCGAGCGTGTCCAGAGTCTGCTTTTCCAGGGCGTCGCCCTGGTGGGTCCAGGCGTAGGCCGTGGTGCCGACCGGCAGGTAGGGGGTGCCGTCGTCGTACGCGAAATGGAACGTGTTGGCCACCCGAACCACGCCCCTGGCACCGGCTGCGGCGTCCGCTGCAGTGAACGAGCCGGTGACGCCGTCCAGCGAGCGGGCGTTGCTGGACGTGCTGAAGGTCCAGCCCCCTGCTTCCGGGACCAGGAGCCTGACCCTGTACATCCCGTCGCCGTCGTAGAAGCCGGGGACGCTGAGCACCTTGCCGGAGGGGGCAGTGAACACGGCCCGGAGTTCGACGTCGGTGAACGGGTTGCCGTGCGAGGGCCCGGCGAAGGTGATTTCGAAACGTTCCCGCGCTGCCGCCGTCGTGGGCAGGGCAACGGCGGCACTGCCTTGCTCCACGGTTTCCGGCTCGTAGCCGACGGCCGGGGCGGGACCGTCGACGGCGGCCGCCGCGGTGCGCTGGGCCACGGCGTCCTCCGGCTCCAGCTCGCTGATCAGGCGGAGGATCTCCGCCACCTCTTCAGGTTTCCCTTGCAGGGCGTCCTCGGTGCCCAGGATCATGCCCACCTCGTGGAAGAAGAGGGTGTGCAGCAGGGGGTTGTCGGCCAGCGTGGGGACGTGCTGGCTCAGGATGCGGTTGCCTTCGGCGTGCCGCATCACAAAATACAGGGGGCTTTCAGCGGTGAAAGTTGTCATCGGGGCCTTCTTGATTTCGGGACTCGGGAGTTCTGGACTTCGGAGTTCAGGAGTTTGCGGGGGTTCGGGCGGAGCGGCCGTCGCTGAGGGCAGCCAGTGCGGCTGCGATGTCCGCTTTGACCGCGGGCTGGGTGAAGAGCAAGCTCTGGTCAAGGGTGGTCTGCCGGTACCAGACGGTGTCCTTTCGGAACGCGGCAGCCCCGGCCGGATCATGCGCATCGATGGCCTGCCATACTGCGGCGTAGGCTGCGGGATCGTCCATGATGTCCGCCAGTGGGGAGTGCAGCGAGACGGCGCCGGGTTCCGCTGCCGGCTCGGCGTCGGGAACGTCCCAGCTGTGCCGGCCTGACCCCACAACAAACTCCGCGGAGCGGTCAGGGAGCGAGACCAATGCGGTGGTGCCGGGCGGCACGGTGGCGTCCACCAGGATCCGGTCCCCGGCACGCCGCCAGGCGACCCGGGCCAGTCCGTAGGGCGTCTCGTGCGACGTCGAAGCGTGCGTCAGGCTGTTCAGCGGGCGGGGCGCGATGCGCAGTTTCCGGTACCCGGGCGCGGCCAGTGCCAGGCCGGCCACGGTGCGGTGCATCCAGTCGGCGATGGCGCCCAGCGCGTAGTGATTAAAGGACGTCATTTCGCCGGGGTTGACGCTGCCGTCCTCCAGGATGGAGTCCCAGCGTTCCCAGATGGTGGTGGCGCCCTGCGTCACCGGGTACAGCCAGGAGGGGCATTCGGTCTGGGTCAGCAGCCGCTCGGCGGCGTCCAGGTGTCCTGTGACGGTCAGGGCGTCGGCAATCAGGGGCGTTCCGACGAATCCGGTGGCGATCCGGTAGCCGCCCAGGCGCGCGAGCTCGGCGAGCCTGTCACCGAGCGCCTGACGCTGGGACGGGTCGGTGCTGATGCCGAACATCAGAACCAGGGAGTAGGCGGTCTGGGCGTCCGAAACCATCCTGCCGGCAGGCGTGACGTACTCGGCCAGGAATGCCTGCCGAGTCTCCTCGGCGAGCGTCGCGTAGGTGCCGTGATCGGCGTCGTTCCCCAGTACGGCGGCCGCCTGGGCCACCAGGTCCAGGGACCGGAACAGGTAGGCGCTGGCCACGATGTCGCCGTGGGTGCGGGCAGCACCTGGCTTGTCCGGCGGCGCGGCGGGGTCGAGCCAGTCGCCCAGCTGCATCTGTCCCTGCCATAGCCCGGAGCTGTCCCGGACCTTCAGCAGCGCATCGGCCCAGTCCCGCATGCTGGTGTACTGCCGGCGGAGCAGGCCGGTGTCCCCGAAGCGTTCGAACAGCACCCACGGGACCACCGTCGCGGCGTCGCCCCATGCAGCCACCGGCGATTCGAGCATGCCCAGCACCGACGGCACGATGATGGGGACCACGCCCTCGCGATGGCCCTGCTCGAGCGCGAGGTCCTGCAGCCAGGACCCGAGGAAGCCCAGCGAGTCGTACAGGTAGCTGGCGGTGGGGCTGAAGACCTGGATGTCCCCGGTCCAGCCGAGCCGCTCATCACGCTGCGGGCAGTCGGTGGGCAGGGCCAGGAAGTTGCCGCGCATCCCCCAGAGGGCGTTTTCGTGCAGCCGGTTCAACAGCGGATCGGAACACTCGAACCAGCCCGTGCGGCGCATGTCGTTGTGGATCACGACGGCGGTGATCGCCGCCGGGTCCAGGTCGCCGGGCCAGTTGTCCACCTGGGCGTAGCGGAAGCCGTGGAACGTGAACCGCGGTTCCCACACTTCCGCGCCGTCTGCTCCTTCGCCGTTTTCGGCAACACCGGCGCCGGCAAGCGTGTAGGTATCGGTGGCGGCCGCCTGGCGCAGCGGGCGGAGTGACAATTCGCCGTCTTCAAGTACTTCGGCATGCCGGAGGATGATGGTGCGGCCGGCCTCGCCGGTCACGCGGATCCGGAGGCGGCCCACCAGGTTCTGGCCGAAGTCCAGCACCGTGGCGCCGGAGGGCGTGGTCAGGACTTCCCTGACGGGCAGTTCCTCGATGCGGCGTACGGGCGGGGCGATGGCCGGCGTGGCCTCAGCCCAGTCCCCTTCCGTGAGCGGCGCGGGGAGCCAGTGGGCGTCGTCGAAGCCGGGTTCGGACCAGCCCGCTTCGGCGCGGCGGGCGTCGAAGGCTTCGCCGGCGTAGATGCCGCTGGAGACCAGCGGACCGGCGGTGGTGGAGCGCCAGTCAGGTCCGCTGGCCACGGTTTCCCGTGTGCCGTCTGTGTATTCAAGTTGCAGCTCCACCTTCACGGCAGGCTGCTCACCGTAGACGGGCTTGGCGAAGCCGTGGAAGCCGTACTTTTCGGTAAACCAGCCGCCGGCCAGCCAGATGCCAATGGCGTTGGGGCCTGGCGTCAGGAGTGCGGTGACATCCGTTGTCTCGTGGTTGAGCCGGTCCGCGTACGCCGTCCAGCCCGGCTTGAGGACATGGTCATCCACCTCCGTGCCGTTGATTTCGGCCTGGTAGACGCCGTGTGCGGTGGCGAAGAGGGTCGCTTTGGCGAGGCCCTCCCCCACTGTGAATTCGTACCGCAGCTGGCCGGGCTGGCCCAATGGCGGTTCCTCCCCCGCCGGGGACGGCAGGCCGATGGCTTCGGCCTGCCAGGGACCGTCAACGAAACCGCCCACCAATGCCAGAGGCGCGCTCCAGTCCGTCGTGCCGCCGTCGTTCCCGGTGACCCGGACTTCCACCTGCACGCAGTCCCCGGCGGCGATGGACCCGAAAGGCCACTCCACGAGGACCGAGTCCGGGCCGTCCTGCACCACGGACTCCACTGCGCCGCCGCGGGTGATCCGCAGCTCGGCCTGCGACTGCTGCCAGCCGATGCTGTCCGTGGCGGTGACCCAGCTGAGCCGGGGCCGCGGCTCAGCCACGAACGGGGTGTCAGCCCGGTACTCCGCCGTCAACCGGCTGACGGCGGCCTGCTGGCGGATGGCTGACTGCGGTGTCAGGGACGTGGATGTCACGAAGAAGGCCTTTCGGGAAAGAGGTGGATGAAGGCTGGGCAGGCCGCGGTGAGCCAGCCTGCACGCGGTCCTTGCTGGGTTGGCGTTCTTAGCTGGGTTCGCGACCGGAGCTGCGGAACCAGTCGAAGGCCACGGTGCCGCGGCTGGCGAAGACGCCGGACACCCGGCCGGTGAAGGACGCGGCGGTCTCGGCCGAGAGGTAGCGCCCGTCCAGTTCGGCGAGGGTCACCGCTTCGCCGTTGATGACCGCCTGCAGCGCGATGGTGTCCGAGCTCAGGTGGCTCAGGCCCGCGCCGCCTTCAGGCTGGCGGGTCTCGATCCGGAGCTCCAGCGGCCCGGCGGGCGCGGCGCGGGTCCAGCTCTGCTCGATCGAGGAGATCCTGGCTCTGGCGGTGACCGTGGTGCCGTTCGTCTCGATGGAGTAGTGGTGGGTCTCGTCGTAGCGCACGGCCAGGCCTCCGGCGCCGTTCCCGGACTCGGTCCCTGTCCTTGTCCCTGTCCTTGTCCCTGTCCCTGACTCCGACGATCCCGCGTCCACCAGCGCGGAGATGGTCTCCACCTGGTACCGCTGGCGGCGGCCAAGGAATGCCGGGCGGGCGTCGTCCAGGCTGGTGCCGTCACTGGTCAGCGTGAGGCGGCCGGGGTCCTTCTCCGTGGAGGCGAACGCACCGGGGAAACGCCGCACGGCGATCCAGCCGCCGTCGAGCTCGGCGTCCGCAAAGTCATCCTCAAACCCGCCGCCGCCGGGACGGGGATTAAGGCGGACAGGTTCAACCACCGGCCAGCCGTCCTCCCAGGTGACGGGGGTGATAAAGGTTTCGCGGCCGAGGGCGGAGAACGCGCGGGTCATGCCCTTGGGGCGCATGCCCAGGAGCACCATGGCCCAGCCGCCGTCGGGCGTCTCCACGAGGTCGCCGTGGCCGGTGTTCTGGATGGGGCGGTCGGTGCTGCGGGCGCTCAGGATGGGGTTGGCCGGGTTGCCCTCGAAGGGCCCGGCCGGTGAGGTTCCGCGGGCGATGCTGACGCTGTGCCCACGCTCCGTGCCGCCTTCGGCGATCATGAGGTACCAGTAGTCGCCGCGACGGTAGAGGTGCGGCGCTTCGGGAAACATCAGGCCGGTGCCGGACCAGACGCTGCGGGGCTCCTCCAGGGCCTTGCCCGCCTCGAGGTCCACGCGGACCTGGAGGATGCCGCCGTGCTCGTTGATGTTTCCGGTGACGGTGTCCAGCCCGGAGTAGGTCATGTAGGCGGTGCCGTCCTCGTCCCAGGCGAGGTCCTGGTCGATGCCGATGGCGCCTTCGATGACCAGTCCGTCACTCCACGGTCCCGTGGGGTCCGTGGCGGTGAACACCAGCGTGCCGCGTGCCATGGCGTCGGTGACGGCCACGTAGAACAGGCCGTTGTGGAAGCGGATGGTGGGTGCCCAGGCACCGCCCAGGGTGGGCACCTCGCGGGAATCCAGCTGGCCTTCGCGGTCCACTACGTGGCCGATCCGGGTCCAGTCGACCAGGTCGGTGCTGTGGTAGACGGGGATGCCGGGCAGGTATTCGAACGTGGAGGTGGCCAGGTAGTAGTCCCCTCCCACCTTGACGATGCTGGGGTCCGGGTTGAAGCCGGGGATCAGCGGGTTGGGCAAGTTCATGCTGCTCCCTCCTGGGAGATATCGGTCAGGGTTAGGGTAGTTTCGAGCGGCAGGTCGGTCACGGAGGTGCCGATGCGGAGGGTGTAGTCGCCGGGTTCGTAGGTCCAGTCTTTGTCCCAGTAGGCCAGGAGTCGGGTGGGGACGTCCAGCAGGGCGGTGACGGTTTCGCCCGGTCCGGCCCATACAGGGGTGGAGCCGATGAGCCAGCGGACCGGACGGTCGACGGCGGAGCCTGGCTTTTCGGCGTACACCTGCACCACGTTCTTGCCGGGCCGGCTGCCGGTGTTCGTCAGGGTGACGGTTACGGGCACGACGGCGCCCGGTGCGGCCTGGGCGGGGACATCCACCAAATCCACGGTCCAGTCCGTGTAGCCGAGCCCGTGGCCGAATTCGTACGCCGGGGTGGTGCCGGTTTTGAGCCAGGCGCGGTAGCCGATGTGGATGCCTTCGTCATAGGTCAGCGTCCCGTCAGCTGCGGGCGTGACGTTGATGACGGGAACGTCTTCCTGGGTGGCGGGCCAGGTGGTGGGCAGCCGGCCGCCGGGTTCGCTGGCGCCGGTGAGGATGTCCGCGAGGGCGTTACCGAATTCCTGGCCGCCGAAGTAACCGATCAGGGTTGCCGCCACCTCGTCCCGCCACGGCAGGAGGACCGGCGAGCCGGAGTTCACGATCACCACGGTGCGCGGGTTGGCGGCGGCAACGGCGTGTACGAGCCGGTCCTGCAGGCCGGGAAGCTCCAGCGAGGTCCGGTCATAGCCTTCGGATTCGACGCGGGAGTTGGTGCCCACCACAACGACGGCGATCGCGGCCGCGCGGGCAGCCTCCACGGCCTCGCGGATCAGGGCGTCGGGGTTGCTGCAGTCCGCTTCCACGCCGATGGTGATGGCCAGCGCGTTGGACAGGGCCCCGGCACGGTCCCCCGTGTCCAGTTCAATCCGGACCTGCAGCTGCACCCCGGCCGTTGCCGTGATTTCCACGGACGCCGACGGTGGGGCCAGGAACGCCGCACCCAGGTCGGTCCCGGTGGCCTCGATGGTTGCCTCGTGGGCGAGGACACCGTCCACGAAGATCCGGCCATGGCCCACGGTGGAGAAGCCCAGCTTGACCGGACCTGTTTCGTCCGGCGTGTAAAGCGTGTGGAACTGGACCATGGAGGACGCTTCGATGGGAGCGTCCCCACCGAACCAGACCAGCGCGGTGGAGCGGCGGTCCTCGGCAAATAGTTCTCCGCCGTTGGCATCGAGGAAACGCACCCGCACGCCGGGCGCGCCGGTCACCGGGTTGGTGATCTGTTCCAGCGGGAGTTCGGCGATGCCCTCCTGCACTACGGCGCCCACGCTGTAGCTGACGTTGTCCGTTCCGAACGCGGCACGGATCCCGTCCAGCGGGGTGACGATCTTCTCCGGGACCACGGTGGCGGAGCCGCCGCCCTGGGTGCGGGCGTACCGGGCGTTGTGCCCGATCACCGCGACTGACTTGACGCCGGACTTCCCCACCGCGACGGTTTTGAGGGAGGCAGGATCCAGCGGCAGCACGCCGTCGTTCTTCACCATTACGGTGCCCGCGGCGGACGCTTCGCGGGCGAAAGCGATGGGGTCTTCCCGGTCAGCAGGCTCAGCCTGGACCGCCTCGAAGCCCTCCAGGGCACCTACCCGGGCGGCGAGCTGGAGGATCCTCAGCACCTTGCGGTCGATCGCCGCCTCGGCGACCTGGCCGGACTTGACGGCCACCACCAGCGCCGCGCCCCAGGGCCCGGCGGGGCCCGGCATGGCGAGATCCTGGGATGCGTTGGCGCTGTTGATGCTGCGGACGGCTGTCCAGTCGCTGATGACCACGCCGTCGAAACCCCACTCGGTATTCAGCGGGGTTTCCAGCAGGTCGTTCTCGGTGGCGGTGGCGCCGTTGATCGAGTTATAGGCACTCATCACCAGCCAGGCCTTGGATTCGACGATGGCCTTCTCAAACGCGAGCAGGTACAGCTCGCGCAGCGGCCGCTCGTCCACGTTCACATCCACCGTGAACCGGTCGGTTTCGGAATCGTTGGCGATGTAGTGCTTCGGTGTGGCGCCGACGCCGTTGCGCTGCACGCCGGACACGTATGCGGCGGCGAGTTCGGCCGTCAGGACGGGGTCCTCGCTGAACGCCTCGAAGTGGCGGCCACCCAAGGGTGAGCGGTGCAGGTTAATGGTGGGGCCCAGGACAACGTCAACGCCTTTGCGGCGGGCCTCGACGGCGGACGCGGCGCCCAGCCGGTCTGCGATGGCCGGATCCCAGCTGGAGCTGATGGCAGCGGCGGACGGGAAGTTCATGGACGGCTCGCGCTCATCCCACACCTCGCCCCGGACCCCGGTGGGGCCGTCGGAGAACAGCATGCGGCGCAGGCCGATCTTTTCCAGCGGCCAGGTGGTCCAGAAGTCGCGGCCGGTCAGGAGCCGGACCTTCTCTTCGAGGGTGAGTTCGGCGAGCAGGGACTCCAGGCGAACGTCCGTGGCGCGGTGGTCTGAGGTGAGGGTTTCCATGACGGCTTTCCTAGCTGTTCCGGTGGCGGAGGTATCGATGCTCATGCTGTGGCACCGGCAGTGACGGGTGTTGCGGTAGCGGCGCTGTCGGTCCCGGCGCTGCCCGTCCCGGCGCTGTGGGCGGCGATGGTGTCCCGGTACCAGTAGGCGCTCTGCTTGGGGATGCGGGTTTGCGTGCCGTAGTCCACGTAGACCAGCCCGAAGCGCTTGTCGTAGCCCTCGGCCCATTCGAAGTTGTCCATAAAGGACCAGGCGAAGTAGCCGCGGACGTCCACGCCCGCGGTGATCGCCTCGCCCACCGCGGAGATGTAACCGCGCAGATAGTCGATGCGCCGGGGGTCCCGGACTTCTCCGTTCGGGTCCACATAGTCGTGGAACGTCACGCCGTTCTCGGTGACGTACAGCGGCAGCTTGGTGTATTCGGCGGCCACCCGGGCGAGGACTGCCTTGAGGGCTCCGGGTGTGTTGGACCAGCCGAAGGAGGACGGCGCCGGCTGGACGTGCGTCCAGTTGGGCGTGCCGTCCGCGCCGGGACCCGCGGAGACCAGCATGTTGGTGTAGTGGTTGACGCCCGCGAAGTCGCCCGGCGCGGAGATGATATCCAGATCGCCTGGCTGGACCAGGTCCCCGGCTCCGGCCCCTTCACCCGTGGCGGTCAGGCCGTACTTGCCGTACGCGGCGATGGTGGAATCGGCGTAGTGGCCCCGGTAGACCGGGTCCAGGAAGATCCGGTTGCTTACGGCATCCCAGTAGTCGTTGGCGTCGCGGTCCGCCTGGGAGTCGGTGGCCGGGTTCAGGTTGCCGATGATGTTGGTGATGCCCAGCTTGGTGCCGGGCCGGCGGGTGCGGAATTCGGCCAGGGCCAGGCCGTGGGCCAGGAGGAGGTGGTGCGCGGCGGGCACGGCCAGGCTGTCGTCCTTGAAGCCGGGGGCCTGCATGCCCCACGAGTGGCCCAGGAACGCCGCGCACATCGGTTCGTTGATGGTGATCCAGTGTTCGGCGAGGTCGCCCAGGGCGTCGGCCACCAGTCCGGCGTAGTCGCCGAAGCGGTACGCCGTCTGCCGGGCCGGCCAGCCGCCGTCGTCCTGCAGTGCCTGCGGCAGGTCCCAGTGGTAGAGCGTGACATAGGGGGTGATGCCGCGGGCAATGCAGCCTGCCAGCAGGTCCCGGTAGAAGCGGACTCCCTCGGCGTTCAGCGGGCCTGTGCCGGCGGGCTGCAGGCGGGACCAGGACAGCGACAGGCGGTAGGACGGAATCCCGAGCTGGGCCATGAGGTCCAGGTCCGTTTCCCAGCGGTGGTAGTGATCGCAGGCAATATCGCCGTTGTCACCGTTGATGGTGGTGCCCGCCTGGTGCGAGAACGTGTCCCAGATGCTGGGGCCGCGGCCACCTTCGTTGACCGCACCTTCGATCTGGTACGCGGCGGTGGCCACGCCCCAGGCAAAGCCGGCGGGGAAGGTTGCACCGGAGGATAGCTGAGGGCGTGGGGAGGCTGCTGGCTCCGTCATGGGCGCGCCTTTCATATGGTGTGGACTGTGGTGGGAACGTGGTCAGGCGGCGCCGGCTTGGAGATCCTGCTCCTGCTGGAGTTCCAGGAGCCGGAGCCTGTCTTCGCGGTGCTTTGCCTGCCGGTCGGGATCCGGGATCGGGGCGGCCATAAAGAGCCGCTGCGTGTAGGGGTGCTCGGGTGCACCGGTGACCTGCTCGCCGTCGCCCCATTCGACAATTTCTCCGTGGTACATCACGGCCACGCGGTGGCTGAGGTGCCGCACCACGGCGAGATCGTGGGAGACGAAAAGGTAGGCCACGCCGGTGCGTTCCTGGATCTCGATGAAGAGCTCCATCACGCGGGCCTGCGTGGACAGGTCCAGGGCCGAGACGGGTTCGTCGCAGACGATCAGCTTCGGGTCAAGGGCCAGTGCGCGGGCGATGGCCACGCGCTGGCGCTGGCCGCCCGAGAACTCACGCGGCAGCCGGTGCGCCGCCCCGTGCGGCAGCCGGACCTGGTCCAGCAGCTCGGCCACGCGCTTGTTGGCGGCCTGCCGGTCCACCTTCCGGACGGTGAGCGGTTCGGTGAGGATCTGTTCGATGGTCATGGACGGGTTCAGGGACGTATAGGGGTCCTGGAACACCACCTGAATCTCATGGCTGAGTTCCTTGCGCTGGGCGCGGCTGGCTTTGGAGATCTCCTGGCCGCGGTACTTGATGCTGCCGCCGGTGACGGGCGCCAGGCCCAGCACGGCGCGGCCCAAGGTGGTCTTGCCGGAACCCGACTCACCCACCAGGCCCACGGTCTCGCCCGGGCGGATGTCCAGGGAGACGCCCCTGAGCGCTTTGAACGGTACGCGGCGGAAACCCTTGAGGGGATATTCGACCACGACGTCCTTGATGTCGAGCAGTGACTCGGTCATGGCGTCACTCCATTCAATGTCTTGGGCCGGGCGGCTGGAGTTTCGCCGGCGGCCTGGCCGCCGGCGGGATCTCCGGCGCCGAGCGGTCCGCGGGGAGCGGTGTCCTCGAGGATGGCTTCCAGCAGCTGCCGGGTGTACGGGTGTTGGGCGTCGTTGAAGATGGCGCGGACGGGGCCGGTTTCCACCACACGGCCGGACTGCATCACCGAGACCCGGTCGCAGAGATCGGCCACTACGCCGAAGTTGTGCGTCACCAGGATGACGCCCATGTTCAGCTCCGCCTGCAGCTCGCGGAGCAGGTTCAGGACTTCGGCCTGCACGGTCACGTCAAGGGCGGTGGTCGGCTCGTCGGCGATCAGCAGGTCCGGTTCGCAGGACACGGCGCCGGCGATCAGGACTCGCTGGGCCATGCCGCCCGAGACCTGGTGCGGGTAGGAATTGAACGTGCGTTCCGGGTTGGGGATGCCCACCTTGGCCAGCAGCGCGAGCGCGCGTTTGCGGGCCTCGGCTTTGGAGATTCCCAGGCAGACGCGCATGGGCTCCATCAGCTGGCTGCCGATGGTGAACGCGCCGTCCAGGTTGGACATGGGTTCCTGCGGGATGTACGCGATGCGTTTTCCGCGGACCTTGGTCATCTCCTTCTCGGAAAGGTGCGCCAGGTCCTTGCCCTCGAAGAAGATGGAGCCGCCCGTGATGCGTCCGCCCTGCGGCAGGAGCCGGAGGATGGAGAAGGCTGTCTGGGTCTTGCCGGAACCTGATTCGCCCACCAGGCCGTGGACTTCGCCGCGGCGGACGGCCAGGCCAACGTGGTTCACCACGTGGGTGGTGGAACCGTCGGGCTGGTCGTAGCCAACGCCTAGGTCAGTGACTTTCAGAAGCAGCTCGCCGACTGTTTTGGTGGCTGCGCCGGTCGGCTCTTCGGGATGTACGACGGCGGCCTCGCCGCGTTTCGCTGCTGCCTCGGCAACCGCGGTGGCGGCATTGGTGGTGGCGGCCTTGCGCCGCTTGACGGGCCCGCGGCTGCGTTCCAGTTCATCGCGCATGGCGTTGGCCAGGAGTGTCAGGGCGATGCAGACGAGCCCGATGATCAGAGCGGGCCACAGGACCAGCGTTGGCGACTTGAAAATGTTGATGAAGCCGTCATTGAGCATGCTGCCCCAGGTGGGGATGTTGAGGTCGCCCAGGCCCAGGAATTCGAGGCCTGCCTGGATGGCAATGGCAATGCCCAGGATCATGGCGGACTGGATGATGACGGGCGCCCGGACCACTGTGAGGATATGGCGGCCGATGATCCGGAAATCGCTGAGTCCGGAGACTCGGGCCGCGTCCACATACAGTTCGTTGCGGACGGCGGTCACCGAGGCGTAGACCAGCCGGAAGTAGGCGGGCGAGAGCATGATGCCGAAGATCATCATGGACAGCCACATGGACGGGCCAAGGACTGCACGGGCGGCCAGCAGCACCACCATGCCGGGAAGGGCCATCAGCAGGCCGGTGAGCCAGGAAGCTGCGGAGTCGAACCAGCCCCCGTAGTAGCCGGCGATCAGGCCGCCGGTAACGCCCAGCACCAGCGCTACCACGAGGGCAACGACTGCCCCGGCGAGGCTGAACTGGCCGGCGAAGAGCAGCCGGCTCAGGACGTCGCGGCCGGCACTGTCGGCACCCAGCAGGTGCTCGGATCCGGATTTGGCGAGCACATCCTGCAGGCTGGCGGTGCTGGGGTCATGGGTGGCGAGCAGTGGCGCCAGGATGGAGGCAAGTGCCACGATCAGCAGGACCAGCAGCGATGCCGCGCCGGTGGGGTTGGTCAGGAGCTTGCGGAACAGGGAAACCTTGGCTGCCGTGACGGGCAGTGCGATGGGAGTTTCGATCATGACAGCCGAACTTTCGGATTGAGCCAGCCCTGCGCGAGGTCGATGATGAGGTTGACGGTCACCACGATGGCGGCAGTCGCGACGACGACTCCCATCACGACCGGGATGTCGCCCTGGCCGGTGGCGGTGACGGTGATCTGCCCGAGACCGGGCAGCGCGAAGATCTGTTCCACAATGACGGCACCGCCGAGCAGGCCGATGAACTGCACGGCCAGCACAGCGAGGGCAGGACCGCCGGCGTTGCGCAGCACGTGCTTGTAGACAACGCGGTTGAAGGACAGGCCGCGGGCGCGGAGCGTCCGGACGTAGTCCTGGCGGAGCGCGTCAATGAGGGAACCGCGGACCTGTTGGACGATCGCCGCGATGCAGCCGATGGAAAGGGCGATGATCGGAAGGGTGACGGTGGCTGCCCAGCCGCCGAACGACGTCGTAATGGGGACGTAGCCGGTGGCCTTGAACCACTTGAGGTTCAGGGCGAAGAGGGACACAAGCCCCAGGGCGATGAGGAAGCCCGGGATGGCGTGGCCCAGGACGCCGACGAGCTGCGCCACCCGATCCACCGTGCCGCGGCGGACAGCGGCCAGGACGCCGAGAACCACGGAGATAACCGCCGCGATGATGGTGGCGCCGAGGACCAGGGAGAGGGTCACGGAGACACGGCCGGTGACGCCGGCGGTCACCAGCTGGCCGTTGAACCAGGACCGGCCAAGATCGCCGGTCAGGGCGCTGGTGAGCCAGTCCCAGTACTGGACCAGGAGCGGGCGGTCCAGGCCCAGCTGGCTGGCTTTCAGCGCAACCTGGGCGTCGCTGGCGGTGGGTCCCACGATGCGGCGGGCGATGTCGCCGCCGCCGGCATACAGCAGCAGGTAGGCGACCGTGGTGATGACGAACAGCAGGAGGACACCGGAAAACAGGCGCCGCAGCACGAATCGGTACATTCGAAAATCCTTAGGGAAGGTTCCTGGGCTGCCGGACCGGACCGCTGTTGTGCGGCCCGGTCCGGAAGCTGTCCGCTAGGAGGCGGGGGTGAAGGACCAGAGGAACGGGTAGGCGTTGCCCGTCTGGACCTCGACGTTGGTCTTGGCGTCGGTCACGAAACTGGACTGTGGGCGGAACCACGGGGCGAACCAGGCCTGCTCCACGATGTACTTGTTCAGTTCCTTGGCCGCGGCCTTCTGCTCGTCCGCAGATCCAACGTGGATCTTGTTGACCAGCTCATCTACCTTGGGATCCTCGTAGTTGTACGGGTTCCAGGGGGCGTTGGCGGTGAGCTTCATATTGATCAGCTGCCAGTCGGACTGCTGCTCCAGGATCATGTAGCTCACGCCGTACTTCGGTGCCAGGAGGTCAGCGATGAAGTTGTTGCCGGTATCGGTGAACTCCGCAGTGATGCCAACATCCTTGAGCTGCTGGGTGATCAGCGCCGGAATGGTGTTGCCCAGGAGGGCCGAGGACGGCAGCGTCAGGGTCAGGCCGCTGGCGTAGCCGGCCTCGGCCAGCAGTGCCTTGGCCTTGGCGGGGTCGTAGGCGTAGCGGGAATCCAGCGACTTGTCATAAGCGTCCGACGACGGCGGGAACACCTGGGCGGTCTGCTCGCCGTGGCCCTGGCCGATGGACTCCAGCAGCGCTTTCGTGTCGAACGCGTAGTTTAGTGCCTGGCGGACGCGGACGTCCTTGAGTGCAGGGTTGGTGGTTCCGGCGCGGTCGAAGATCAGGAGGCCGGACCAGTTCAGCTGGAGCGGGTTGACCTTGTAGCCTGCAGCCTCGATCTCCGTGAGCGTGTTGTTGTCAATGGTGTTGGCGCCGTTCAGGGTGCCGGACTTGATGGCGTTCAGCAGGGACGTCTGGTCGAGGTAGACGTTCAGGACCAGCTGGTCGTAGTGGACCAGGTCCTTGGCCCAGTAGTCCGGGTTGCTCTTGTACGTGTAGGAGGTGCCGGTGACGGTGGCCGCGGTGTCCAGGATGTACGGTCCGGAACCAACGGGGTTGGTGGCGATGTCCGCGTTGGCGAAGGAGGCCGGGCTCTGCATAAACGACGCGTCCTTGGACAGGTAGTTCAGGAACGCCGGGTCCGGGGCGGAGAGGGTCAGTTCCAAAGTAGTGGCGTCGACGGCCGTGGCCGACTTCAGAGCCGCAAGGAACTGGGCATCCGGGGAGGTCCCGGCCTTGAAGCGCTCGAGGTTCTGTTTGGCGGCGTCGGCATTGAAAGCGGTCCCGTCGGTGAACTTCACGTCGTCGCGCAGCTTGAGGGTCAGGACAGTCTTGTCGTCGTTGTACTTCCACTCCGTCGCCAGCATGGGCACCAGCGTGCCGTCCGGTTCCATGCGGAGCAGGGTGTCGTACACGGCCTGGTAGAACGGCGAGAGATTGGCGAACTCGGACTGGCTGGCATCGAACGTCTTGGGCGACTGGATGGCGCCGAGGGTGAGGGTTTGTGAGGACTGTTCTGCGGAGGCATCTCCACCGGCGGAGCAGCCGGCGAGGCTCAGGGCTACGGCGGCAACAACGGCGGCCATTCGCTTGGATCGGAACATCATTGGTCCCTTTCACGGTCAGTGGCGGTCCACCATGGACTGCCATTGGGAAAGACCGTAACATGAAAACCTAGTGGGTACTAGGTTTTTATTTCCCAATTTTGAATCGTCACGAAATGTGACGCCACCCACAGCGGTTGACCAATTGGTTTCAAGCGCACAGGAACGAGCTTGTTAGGGTTACGTGATGACTGACACACCAGCCGGCGCAGTGGCTGAAGCGCCACGGCGGGGCCGTCCGCGGGGCAGCTACGCTAAGACCGAGGCCCGCCGGCAGGAGATCCTGACCGCCGCCTTTGAGGTGTTTTCGACGTCGGGCTACCGTGCGGGGTCGCTGAGGGACGTGGCGGACAAAGTGGGCCTGAGCCAGGCCGGCCTGCTGCATCACTTCCCGAGCAAGGAGGCCCTGCTGGAGGCAGTCCTGACCCTGCGGGACGAGGACTCGGTGGTCCGCACACGGTCCCTGACCGCCAAGGGGATCGACATGTTGCGTGGCCTGGTGGAGCTCACGCACTACAACACCACCATCCCCGGCCTCGTCGCCCTCTACTGCGTCCTGTCCGCTGAGGCCACAGACCCTGACCACCCGGCCCACGGCTATTTCCAACGGCGCTACGCGTGGGTGCGCGGCACCATGACCGAGGCCTTCGCTGAGATGCAACGGCTCAGCCAACTCCGGCCGGGCATCGTTCCCGCCGCCGCTGCCCGCCAGCTCGCGGCCCTGATGGATGGCCTGCAAGTGCAATGGCTGCTGGACAACGGGTCCGTGGATATGCCGGCCGAAGTGGCAGCGTTCCTCGAAGCCATCACCACGGAAAAGTTCTAAGCCGAAGCATCACAGCGCCACCCCCTTACAGCGCTGTCAGGCCGCCGTCCACTGTGAAGACTCCCCCGGTTGCGTAGGAGGAGTCGTCGCTGGCGAGGAACACCATGATCCCCTCCACGTCCGCGGCCGTGCCGGGCCGTCCCAGCATGGTGGAATCTACCAGGCCTGCGCGGCTGACGGGGTCGTCCGCGATGGCCTGCACCAGCGGCGTCTCGGTGTAGCCCGGAACCACGGTGTTGACGCGGATCCCGGCCTGCGCGTAGTCCGCCGCGACCACGCGGGCCAAGCCATGGACCCCGGCCTTGGAGCTTGTGTATGCCGTGAAGGTCTGGCCGCAGCCCACCACGGCGGTAGGGCTGCCGGTGCAGATGATGGAGCCACCGCGGCCTTCCATGGCCCGGACGGCGTGCTTGAGGGTCAGGAAGGCGCCGCGCTGGTTGATGCTGACGGTCCTTTCCCAGACCGCAAGGTCCAGTTCACCCACCTTGGCATCCTGGCCGAAGAGCTGCACTCCGGCGTTCGCCACCACCACATCCAGCTGCCCGCCTCCGGCCACGGCGGCGTAGGCGGCAGTCACGCTGTCCTCGTCCGAGATGTCCATGCGCAAGGCCCGGGCCCGCGGGGAGGCTGTGGCCTCGGCGGCCCGTTCGGCGGCCGCCATGTTGATGTCGGCGAAGTAGACGGTGGCCCCTTCGGCCACGAAACGCTGGGCCACGGCCAGGCCGATGCCCGATCCGGCTCCAGTGACCAGGGCTGTTTTTCCTTCAAGACGCAGACCCATGGGGTCTCCTTTCGTTGGTGTGACACCGCCCCCGGGGCGGCGCAAAAGTATTGTTCGCGGCGCAACGGCTCAACGGTTCAGTGGTTCAGCGGACGGCTGGAAAACGGACGACGCCGGCCGACCAGGGGCCCAGAGTGAGCCGCCCAGCGGCCGTGCCGCCGTCGTCGTCGTCGGCAGTGAAGGCCATGGCCGAACCCCGGTCCTGCCCAAAAACCCTGCATTCGCCGTCCACGGCGGCTGTGCCGTCCGGAAGCCGGACCTCCACGCCCAGGGCGGATGCGGAGAGATTCCCGGCAAAAAGGGCGAGCCCGCGGGATGTCACCACGGGATAGAGCGTCAATGAAGATTGCCCCTCGTTGTGGACCGACAGCACGTCGCTGCCCCGGAGGGCGGCGAGCTCTTTCAGGAGTTCGCCGGCTGGATTGAGCCGGCCGCCGGAGTCGGAAATCCCCCTCGGGCCGGAGGCCTCGAAGTAGGCGACGGATTCCACTCCGTCCAGCGTGAGTGCATCGATGCTCGCCAGGGTCCACGCCGCGGCAAAGGGTTCCGCCTGGAGTTCATCCGCTTCGGCCTCGGGGGCTGCGCCGGACGTGGATACGGCATTGAAGCGCGGCAGCAGGGTCACCGGCCCCACATGCACGGGCCTTCCGCAGCCCAGACGGAGTGCGTTCTGCGCCACAAGCCGTTGCATGGGAACGGAGTCGATGATGTGCGCGGTCTCGGTGCTGTGCATCTGCGGCGTGATGCTGAAGGTCAGGGCGTCGGAGTCCGACGGCGTGCGGCCGCTGTTGCGGTTGAGTTCCGTGAAGTGCGAACGGACACCGGCAAGGAGCTCTCCACGGAAGCCGGCGGCATGAAGTGCAGATTTGAGTTCCGGCCAGGTGTCCGGTTCGGTGAGGTGGCTGGACGGGTGGAATACCGCCAGCCGCTTGGCCTGGGAAAGGTACGGGGCGAGTTCCGCCGCCGCGGCCGCGGGGTCCGCGGCAACGGCCCGGATGTCCAGGCCCGCGCCATGGACGGCGGCCTCATCCGCGGCGGCCTGCAGCCGGGCAGCCCAGCCGGACCAGGGCGTGGCGCCAGTCTCTTCAATGAGTTCCACCAGGACTGCATCCAGTCCGGTAAGCGGGGGAAGCACGCCGGCGTGGGGTGCTGCAACAACGGCCAGCTTGGGAACGTGGCCGGCCACACCCCCCACACTGGCGGCCACCCTTCCGGCCTTTTGCGATTCCAGCGATTCCAGCGCGCCGGCGTCCGCTGTGATGGCCTCCAGGCGCACCGATTGACGCACAGCGTCTCCGGCAGCAACGTCCACCGGGAACGGCCGCGCCAGCGGCGTGCTGTAGGTCTTGAAGGAACCATCGGTCCAGTTGCGCTGGTCCTCGGTTTCGAAGACATCGCCGGTGAACGACAGGCGGAAGGTGGTGCCGCCGTCGTCGGCCCATTCAAGGGCTCCGACGTCCATAAACGGCTGGTGGGGGCTGATGTCGCTTGGGAACTGCGCAGGCGTGCGGCCGCCGTCGGGATGTGACACGGTGACGTGCCTACCGGCGTCAGCTGGCGGGTGCAACACCACCAGGCCGATCCTGTTGCTGCGGAACGCGTGAAGGGCTGTGCCCTCGAACGCTATCTCCACGGCGGCAGGGCTGAAGTCAGCCGTCAGGTGGCCGTCATACTCCACGCCGTGGCCGGCAAAGCGGACGGTCCAACCTGCCTGCAAGCGCTCGTTATCCTGCGTGACCTCAAGCGTGCGGACCGTCGGCTGCGGCGTGCGCCAGTCCTGGTCCCGGACCACTGCCTTAACAGCCCGCAGGACGGGCCGCCCAAGGTAGCTGATGTTGGCCAATTCGTCGCCGACAAGCTCGGCAGACCATGGTCCCGCGGACAGTGCCCGGCGGGCGGGTGCCAGGCGTGACGGTGCGCGGTGGGAGGGCGCGGGGCGGGATACTCCGGGTTCGTCATACTGAAAGGGCTGGAAAGTCACGTCGCTACTCTCTGCCGGCCAGGGGCTGCTATGCCCCGGGTAAGCGGCTTGTCTAGTGCAAACTCAAAGATGGCCTGTGAGTCAGGACACCTCCGATTATGGAATCACAGACGGGGGATGGGAGGGATGTCAACGGCCGGGGGAAGGAGCGCAACCCCCGGCCGTTGAATAGCCGTCAAGCCACAGCGCGCATGCGTACGGCAATGTACTGCCGGCCGGGTAGTTCGATGCGGAAGCGGCCTTCGAATGTGCTGGGAAGTGTCTCAACGGTCATGTTCCAGGTGTCGATGACGTCAATCTGGAACTCTATCCCCGGGGGCATGACAAATCGCCGGTAGGTGGGCTGGTTAAAGCCGAAATAGATCAGTTCATATTCGTTCTTGATTCCGGCGCTGGGAGCATCCCAGTGGCCAGGCAGCGGCTCGAGGTGGCCTTCGGGGGCTTCCTGCATGATGCGTCGCAGGAATCCGATGCGGTCGGGGCTGGTGCCACGCAGCTTCCCACCCTTGGCCCACCAGAGAACATCATCCGGATGGACATAGGTTTCGCCGTGTCCGACGTAACCGCCCCGGACCGCGCCTTCCCAGAACCGCCGGGTCATTTCCTCGCCGGTGATGTTTCCCCAGCCCTGGTCGATGTTCCCCTCGTAGGCGCATTCGTCGATGACGACAGGCTTCTGCCATTGCTGCCGCCATTGACTGGTCATTTCGGCGGTCTTGTAGATGTCGAGCCGTTGAATGCTGCAGTGCGTGACCCAAGGGCGTGAGTGGTCGTACATCTCGCGGCAGTTGTGGATGGAGAGCAGGTGGTGGGTCGGGTCGTTCTCCTGAACGATTGCGGCGAAGCGTTCCCAATCCTCGATGGTCTTTTCGAACATGAGGTCGAACTCGTTGGCTAGGGACCACCAGATATTGCGGTGTGAGGCTAGGCGCGCGGTGACGTATTTGACGTACAGATCATCGGCTGCAGGGTTCATTTTGGAGAAGCCCCACCGGTCATAGGCGTGGAAGAGGATCAGGTCCGCTTCGATGCCGAGCTCGTCGAGCTGGCTGATCCGCTTCTCCAGGTGGCTGTAGTAGGCGGGGTTGGGCCGGGTGTAGTCGAAACCGTCCTGAAGGTTCCCCTCGTAGGGGTAGATTTCAGGCTCGTTTTCGTTGAACAGG
The DNA here is from genome assembly GCF_006517235.1 of Pseudarthrobacter sp. NIBRBAC000502772. Lineage (NCBI taxonomy): Bacteria > Bacillati > Actinomycetota > Actinomycetes > Micrococcales > Micrococcaceae > Pseudarthrobacter > Pseudarthrobacter sp. NIBRBAC000502772. Next base: position 2,827,698 of record NZ_CP041188.1, on the reverse strand, counting down.
TAGGACTTAGGGAAGACGCACATGCGCATTTTGTTGAAGGGCCCGGTCTTCAGGGACTGGAGGGTCTGTTCTTCGAGGGCCTCGCCCTGGTGGGTCCAGACATAGGATGTCGTGCCGATCGGGAGGTAGGGCGTTCCGTCCTCGTAGGCGAAGTGGAAGGTGTCGGCCACCTGGACTACCCCGCGGGAATCCGGCGACGCCGCTGCCGCGGTGAAGCTTCCCGTGATGGCGTCCAGGGACGTGGCGTTGCTGCGGGTGGTGAAGGACCACTCCCCCTCAGCCGGGACGAGCAGGCGGATCCGGTAGGTGCCGTCGCCGTCGTAGAAACCGGGAACTGTCAGAGTGTCACCGTTGATGGTGAAGTCAGCGGACAGTTCAACGTCCGTGAACGGGTTTCCGTGCGAGGGGCCCTGCAGCGCGATCTCGTACTGCTGCCATTTGGTGCTCTCGGCGGGGAAATCGGTCCGGGCGCTGCCTCGCTCGACCGATTCCGGCTCATAGCCGGCTGCCGGTGCGTTGCGCCGGACTGACCGGTCAGGTGCGGGTGACGGCTGCAGGGCCTCGATTTTCGCGAGGATCTTGGCCTTCTTTGCCGGGTCGTTGCGCAGGGATTCCTCGGTGCCGAGGATCAGGCCCAGCTGGTAGTGGTACAGCGTGTGGAGCAGCGGGTTGGCCGCGAGTTCAGGAACGTCGTGCTCCAGGATCTCGTGTCCGACGGGGTCGCGCATGACCTCGAAGAGCGGAGTGGTTGCGGTGTAGGTCGCCATGATGGCCTTTCTGCGTTGAAAGTTTCGTAACCGAAGGGGGCGGGGTCAGCCCTTGACAGCGCCGCTGAACATGCCCTCGACGAAGTAGCGCTGGAAGAGCAGGTACACGATGAGGACCGGGAGGATCGACATGACCGTGAAGGCATTCAGCGGACCGTAGGAGCTGGTGAACTGGGACTGGAAGCCTTGGATGGCCAGAGGAATGGTCTGGGCGGCCTGGTCCTGCAGGATCACAAGGGCGATGGCGTATTCATTCCATGTGGCCACGAAGTCAAGGATGAACAGTGCAGCCAGGGCAGGCTTGGACAGGGGAAGGATAATCTGCCAGAACAGCCGCCAGTTCCCGCCGCCGTCCACTCGGACGCTTTCGTCGATTTCCTTCGGGATGGCGCTGAAGAACCCGTGCAAGATGAAGATCTGAATGGGCAGGCCGAAACCGATGTACGGGAGGATCACGCCGATCGGGCTGTTGAGCAGACCCATGTCCAGGATCGTCTTGAACAGCGGTCCCAGGGCTACCTGGATCGGAACCATGGATCCAAGGGCGAACGCCCCCAGCAGCAGCTTGCTGTGCTTGAAACGGATACGGGACAGGCCGAAGGCAGCGGCGGCCGAGAACAGCAGGCCTAGTGGCACCTTGATCGCGGCAATGAGAAGGCTGTTGCCGCCGGCAGTGAGGAGGTTGCCGGTTTCCAGCGCCTCGGCGTAGTTCTCCCATTCAGCAGCGAGCGGAAGGGCGAAGGACGAGGTGCTGAAGATCGCGGCTTCTGACTTCAGCGATGTAAACATCACGAAGATCAAGGGCATGGCCCAGATGACCATGGTGACGGCCAGTGCCAGCCAGAGCCCGATCCTTACATAGTCGACGTTGCGGCGTGGACGGGACGTTCCGTCGGCGTGCTTGGCGCGCCCGAGAGTCAGGGTGCTCATCAGTCTTCGTTTCCTTTGGTGGACCAGATCAGGTAGGGGATGACAAGGACAAGGGTGACGGCGAGCAGCACCGTGGCTATCGCGTTGCCCATGCCGAAGTCGTGCTGCAGGAAGGACTGGGAGTAGGACCACAGAGCCAGTACCTGCGAGGACTGCGCGGGACCGCCGCCGGTCATGCCGACCACGAGGTCAAAGACCTTGATGGAGTGGACGATGGTCAGCACCATGACCACCACGACCGTGGGGCGGAGGGCGGGAAAGGTCACGTGCCGGAAGACCTTCCAGCTGGTTGCTCCGTCCAGACGGGCCGCTTCAACAAGTTCCTTGGACACACTTTGCAGGCCGGCAAGGAAGAGGACCATGTTCAGGCCGGCGATCTGCCAGACGAAAGCGGCGAAGATAGCGTAGATGGCCAATTTGGGGTCGCTGAGGAAGGTCACACCCGAGCCATCGCCGAGGTGCCAGGCTTTGGCAAGCTCTGAAAACACCCCGTAGTTGGGGTTGTACATCCAGCGCCACATGTTCGCGATGGCGATCGGGGCCAGGACGCCGGGGATGTAGAAGACAGAGCGGAAGAGATTCCGTCCAAAGATCGGACGGTTCAGGGCCAGGGCCATCGCCAGACCCAGGGTGGTCGGAATTACCAGGGAGAGCAGCACCCAGATGATGGTGTTCTGCATGGCTGTCCAGAACACCGGGTCCTGTGTGAAGAGACGGACGTAGTTCTGGAAGCCGACAAACACCTGCGGGTCGGCGTTGAAGCCCGACCACTCGTACAGGCTCAAGCGCACGGCGCTGACCATCGGCCCGATGACGAAGACAACGTATGCGGCCAGGGCAGGAGCGAGGAACGGCAGTGCCGCGATGAAACCACCTTTGGTAAGGCGTTTCAGGAGAGGCTTTTTCGGAATTTTCCGGGGCGCAGGCACCTGCGTCTGGAGGGGCGCGGCTGTGAGCTTGGACAAGAGAGGTCGCCTTTGATCTTTTATCGGTTACGGGGCTAAAGGGGTGGGACTGCGCTGGACGCCCAGTCCCACCCTTCAGCAGAGGAGCTATTTGCTCGAATCCAGGAACTTCTGGAACTCAGCCCCGGCCTTGGCCGGGTCCAGGCTGCCGGTGGCGACCAGGTTCTGGATGCGCCAGTATTCAGTGGTCTGGGACTGGGTGAGGTTCTGGTCGTTGTTCATGTACAGGCCCTTTGCATCGGCGAAGATGCCTTCCCAGGACTTGGTGAGTTCGTCCGTGCCTGTGGGTTTGACTTCCTTGTTCACTGACTGGGTCGAGAACTTGCCCAGCGTTTCTTTCTGAACCGGAGTGGACATCATGAAGTCCAGGAACTTGGCCGCAGCATCAGCGTGCTTGCTGTCCTTGGTGATGTACATGGCCTGCTCGAAGCCGTACATGCGGCCGGTGCCGGTCGGCAGGGGGAACACGCCATAGTCCTCGGCCTTGGTGGCCTTGTCTTTGATCTGGGCGTTGAACCAGTCTCCTTCGAGGGCCATGGCGGCCTTGCCGTTGAAGAACAGCGACGAGGCTTCGTCATTGTTGATGCCGATGAATCCGGAGTTGAAGTAGTCCTTTGACCACTTCTGAAGGTTCGTGAAGGACTTCGTCACGCACTCTTCTTGGCCCCAATTTGCCTGCCTGGTGACCAGCTTGTCGAACGTGTCAGAACCGCAGTAGCCCTCGAGGAAAGTGTCGAGCAGGCGCATGACGTGCCAGTTGACGGTACCGCCGAACTCGATCGGCGTGATTCCGGCGTCCTTGAGCTTCGCGGCTGCATCGTTCAGTTCGTCCATGGTCTTCGGCACCTCAGTGATGCCGGCCTGTTCGAACAAAGCCTTGTTGTAGTACATCGCTTCACCGTTGAGCTTCCACGGAACCCCGTGGTAGCCGCCGTACTGCGTAACGGGCCCGAGGGCTGCCTCCGTGAACCGTTCGGGCCACTTGTACTCGGTGTACTGGGCACTCAGGTCAGCACTGGCGCCGTTCTTCACCAACTCGCCACCAAGACCCGGGCCCGCCCAGAAGTCATAAATGTCGGGGGCCGCGGCAGTACCGATAGAGGTCCGCAGCGCATCCTTGTGCGCATCGACTGCCCGGTTGGTCTTCTTAATCGTGATGTCAGGGTTGGCTGCCTGGAAATCCGTGATGACCTTTTCCTGCGCCGCCGCCGCTGACGGGGAGCTCGGGTTGATCACCCACCAGTCCAGCTGAGTTTTCCCAGATGCATCGGATCCTGCACCGGCAGAGCAACCGGCCAGCACGGCAATGGCCGTAAGAGCAACAGCGCCTTTGGCAAGCAAACGCATCGTCGCGTCCTTTCGTAGGTTTATGTGAGGGTGCCTTCGTCAATTCGGCCGCCCCTTCGGAAAAGCGCGGATGTGATCTGGCCCATAAACGAGTATGTAGGTTTACGATAACTCAAGTCAACCGGTTGACCAATTAATCTTTGATTTACGTACGGGGACAGCGCCCGGCATTGGCCTGACGGCTACTGGCCGGAGGCCAAGCAGAATCGCCTCCGCAGGTGGAAGCAAGCACCGTAGGTTATCGTAAACTTAGTCTGAACAGGGGCCTATCCAATGGGCTTCGTCACCCCAACCTCGCAGCAGCAACCGGCAGCACAAGCTGGGCCGCGTGGCAGACCGTGCATGGAGAGGTGGGAATTTGGCAAAGGCAAGGACGGCGACGCGGCCAAGCATGGCGGACGTGGGGAGGCTGGCAAACGTCTCGACCCAGACGGTGTCCCGGTATTTCACCGGTGTTGGTTATGTGCGGACCGAGACGCGGGACCGGATCGCCGCTGCCATCGAAGAACTTGGGTACGTACCAAATCAATCCGCCCGCACTCTCCGCACGAGCAGGACGAACTCCGTTGGCGTCTTAACCATGGGCGCTTTCAGCTACGGCAGCGCCGGCGTGCTCACCGGACTGGGAGTTGCAGCCCGCGAGGCCGACGTCACCCTCACCATTGCCGCCCTTGATCTCGACTTCGAAGCGAAGAACTGGGAAAACGAGGCGCGGCGCGCACTAACTCACTTCAAGTCCGTACAGGTCGACGGAATAGTCTTGTCGACACCGCTGCCGGACGTCGACAAACTCCTAGCAGATTGGGACCAGTCGACACCCCTGATCACAGTCTCCGAACTTCCATGGACGGACGAAGGCTCCGCAGGCACACACTCCCACGCCGCCGGCTGGGAAGCGACCCAGCACCTCATTGGACTCGGGCACCGGGACATCCTGCACATCGCCGGCCCCGCGACCCGCAACGAAGCACGGGAGCGTGAGCGCGGTTACCGCGATGCCATGCTCGGCGCCAGACTTAGTCCACACGTGCTCAACGTTGCAGACGACTGGTCCTCGATTTCCGGGTATCGCGCCGGGGTACTGGCGGATCCGGCCACATTCACGGCTGTCTTCGCAGCCAACGACGAGATTGCCCTGGGCTTCATGAGCGCCCTGGAAAGGCGCGGGGCCCGAGCACCTCACGACTTTTCAATCGTTGGCGTTGACGACATGCCTACAGCAGCCTACTTCTCACCTCCGCTAACCACCATGCGACTCGACTTCCGGGCGCTGGGCATCGCGACTTTCAAAATGCTCCACCATCAGATCCTCACAGGAGAACGCGCCCAGCATTACGTCGTCGAGCCCGAGCTTGTGATTCGCGATTCGACCTCAGGCGCGCAACGGCTCTAGGGCCCGGCTCACCCGCAACTTTCTACGTGCAGCCCGGTCCGTCCAAATCGACGGATGCTACTGCGATGCGTCGAAGCCAGCGAGCAGTCGCCTGGAAGCCGTCTGCATGTGTGAACGCATAGTCAGTGTGACGGCGTCGGGGTCCCGCGCTTCAAGGGCCGCAAAGATCTGCGAGTGTTCCCTCAGGGCCGCCGCCGCATGCCCCTCGTCGGTCAGCGCACGGTCCACCCAGATCCGCAGCAGGGACCGGATGCTCTGCAGCAGCTCCTGCAGAACCTGATTGCCCGAACTCTCGGCAATTTCGCGGTGAAACAAAGCGTCCGCCTCGACGAACGCGGCAAGGTCATCGAGCGTGTGGGCCATAATTTCCAAGTTGCCGCGCATGCGGTCCAGCGCTTCGTCGGTAATCCGGTCGGCAGCCAGCTGCGCCGCCTGGACCTCCAGGCCGCTTCGCAGCTCCACCAGCTCTCGGGTCCGGGGCGCCCCAAGCATCAGGCCCCAGCTCAGCGTGCGGGGCAGGAGTTCGGAAATGCCGTCCCGGAGGTAGGTCCCTGAACCTGGGCGGACAATCACGATGCCCAGGATTTCCAGGGCTGCCAACGCCTCGCGCACGGCAGACCTGCCGACACCGAGGGACGCCGCGAGCTGGCGCTCCGCAGGAAGCCGGGTTCCGACGGCGATATCCCCGCTTGTGAAATAGGCCAGAAGGCGCTCGGCAACCTCCGACACAACGGAACCCTGCCCTACGGAGCCGAGGGCGGCACTGATCTTGGCCGCCGAGGCAGCGGAATTTAGGGTCACGGTCCAAGCCTAACAACCGGCTGACCAATTCGGCGGAACGGACCCGCGCGAAAAAGCACACGTCAACCGGTTGACCAATTTAAGTTCCGGCTCTATGGTTTAAATCACACGCTTTAGCCGGAGCCGGCCCCACCGGCATGGGCAGTGAGTCAGCCCCGGCGCATCCAGTGCAGGAAGCCGCCCGGGACATCAACATCTAGGAGTCAACGTGGACACCACACAATCGGTGGTCGAAAAATCTGCAATCAGGAAAGTGGCGATCCGGCTTGTTCCCTTCGTCGCCCTGATGTTCTTCATCAATTACCTGGACCGCACGGCAATTTCCTTTGCCGGTCCGAACGGCATGAACACGGACCTGGCCCTCTCGGCCGCCCAGTTTGGCTTCGCCTCCGGCGTCTTCTTCATCGGCTACATCCTGCTCGAGATTCCCAGCAACCTGGCACTGCACAAGTTCGGAGCGCGCCGCTGGCTCGCCCGCATCATGGTCAGCTGGGGCATCGTGTCCCTCCTGTTCACCTGGGTGGGCAACGTGGAGCAGCTCTACATCCTGCGCTTCATCCTGGGCGTAGCAGAGGCCGGGTTCTTCCCCGGCGCCATCCTCTTCCTGAGCCTCTGGGTTCCGTCCCGCCACCGCAGCAAGATCCTCGCCCTCTTCTACTTGGCCCAGCCGCTGACCACCGTGATCGGTGCCCCGCTGGCTGGCCTCCTCATCCAGCAGCATGGCCTCTTCGGGCTTGAAGGCTGGCGCGTAATGTTCTTCGGCGTCGCCATTCCGGCCATCATCGTCGGCATCATTGCCTGGTTCTACCTCGCTGACTCCCCCGCCAAGGCCAAGTGGCTGACCGCCGAGGAAAAGACCTGGCTGACCGGCGCCCTGGAGACGGAAAAGAAGGCGACCACCGCCAGCAACAAGCACGTCAGTGTCCGCACCGTCTTCGGCAACGGCCGGGTCTGGATGCTGTCCGCCATCTACTTCGGCTTCATCTACGGCCTGTATGCCCTCGGGTTCTTCCTGCCCACCATCATCGCCGGCTTCGAAGGCCTCTACGGCGCCAAGTTCGATGTTCTTCAGAAGGGCCTCATCACCGCCATTCCCTACCTGCCGGCGGCGTTCGCCCTGTACTTCTGGTCCAAGGACGCCACAAAGCGCGGCGTCAAGACCTGGCACATCGCCCTCCCGGCGCTTTTCGGCGGCCTGAGCATCCCGCTGGCACTGTTCGCCGGCTCGCCGGCCGCAACGATCGCCGTCATCACCATCACGGCCATGTCGATCTTCGCGGCCCTGCCCAACTTCTGGACCGTACCCACCCAGTTCCTCACCGGCGCGGCAGCCGCTGCCGGCATCGCCCTGATCAACACCGTGGGCAACCTCGCCGGATTCAGCGCCGGGTACATCACCGGCTGGCTCAAGGACCTGACCGGCAGCTACACGGTACCGATGTTCGTCGTCGGCGGCTTTATGCTCCTGTCCTCCATCCTCATGGTGGCGCTGAGCCGCTCCGGCAAGGTCAGCGATGGAGTCCCGGCGGAAGCCCTTGACCCTGCAGGGGCCGGACACCACGCCGAGCCGTAACAGGCCCGGGGGCGTCCCCCTTACCCGGGGACGCCCCCGCACCAACCCACCCCCCACCCCGAATCACGACTTCCCGCAGCTAGGCCCAGGAGCTCCCCATGACACGCCTTTTCAATGAACCAGCAGCCTTCGCTGACGAGATGATCGAAGGCTTTGTTGCCTCCCACGGCCGCTGGGTGAAGCGTGTTTCGGGCGGCGTGGTACGCAACACCAAGAGCACCCCGGACACGGTGGCCCTGGTGATCGGCGGCGGCTCCGGCCACTACCCGGCGTTCGCCGGCCTGGTGGGACAGGGCCTGGCGCACGGCGCAGCGATGGGCAACCTCTTCGCCTCCCCCTCGGCGCAGCAGGTCTACAACGTGGCCAAAGCATCCAACAACGGCGCCGGCGTGCTGCTGGGCTACGGCAACTACGCCGGCGATGTCCTGCACTTCAACCAGGCACAGGACCGCCTCCGCAAGGAAGGCATCGACTGCCGCAGCATCGCCGTCACCGACGACGTCTCTTCCGCCCCGCTGGCCGAACGCGCCAAACGCCGCGGCATCGCCGGGGACCTGACCGTCTTCAAGGTCGCCGCCGCCGCAGCGGAAGCCGGCTACTCCATGGACGACGTCGTCGCCATCGCCGAGCGCGCCAACGACCGCACCCGCTCCTTCGGCGTTGCCTTCACCGGCTGCACCCTGCCGGGCGCGGACCACCCGCTGTTCTCCGTCCCCGAGGGCCGGATGGCCGTGGGCATGGGCATCCACGGCGAACCCGGCATCGGCGAGACGGCCATCCCGACGGCGGATGAGCTCGCCGAGCTCCTGGTCGCCAAGCTCCTCACCGAAATCCCCGACGGCCTCGAGGCCGCCGGCGCTTCTGCCCGACGGCGCGTGGTGCCGATCCTCAACGGCCTGGGCAGCGTCAAGTACGAGGAACTCTTCGTGGTTTACCGCCGCGTCGCCCAACTCCTGGCCGAGGCCGGCCTGGAAGCGGTGGACCCGCAGGTGGGCGAACTCGTGACCAGCTTCGACATGGCCGGCACGTCCCTCACCCTGTTCTGGCTCGACGACGCACTCGAGTCCCTCTGGAACGCCCCGGCGGACGCTCCGGCCTTCCGCCGCGGCGCCGTCACTGCGGCGGCACTGGACGCGTCCGACGGCGGCGAAGTGGCCGACGTCGAACTCTCCATCCCGGACTCGACGGCGGAGTCCCGCGCCGGTGCCGTCCGCATCCTCGCCGCGCTCGGCGCCGCCAAGGCCGTGGTGGAAGCGAATGCTGACGAACTGGGCCGGATCGACGCGATCGCCGGCGACGGTGATCACGGCATCGGCATGGAACGCGGCGTCCGCGCCGCCGTCGAAGCCGCAACGGACGCCGTCGCCCGCGGCGCCGGCGCGGCCACCACGCTGCACTTCGCCGCAGACGCCTGGTCCGACAAGGCAGGCGGCACGTCCGGCGCGCTCTGGGGCATGGCCCTGCGGGCCGTCGGTGACGCGGTCGGGGACGCCAACGCCCCCGACGCCGGAGCTGTCGCCGCCGGAGTCGCGGGTGCCGCGGCCGCGATCATGGACTTCGGCAAGGCCAAACCCGGGGACAAAACCCTGGTGGACGTCCTGGTCCCGTTCCGCGACGCCTTGGCAGCCGGAGTGCACGCCGGGCACTCCCTGACCGACGCGTGGGGCGCCGCCGCCACCGTCGCGCAGCAGGCCGCCGACGATACCGCCGGGCTGCTGCCCCTCATGGGCCGCGCCCGCCCGCACGCCGAGAAAAGCCTCGGAACCCCCGACGCCGGAGCGGTCTCCATGGCCCTGATCGTCCGGGCCATCCACAACACCTTCGGCGAGAAATCACCCGCCGGGAACACCCCCAGCACCAACTCAGTCAAGGAGAACGCATGAGCGCCAAACTGCGCCTGGTCATCGGAGCCGACGACGCCGGATTCGACTACAAGGAAGCCCTCAAGGCTGACCTGGAGGCCTCCGACCTGGTCGAATCCGTGACCGACGTCGGGGTGGATGCCACCAGCCACACCCCCTACCCGTCCGTGGCCATCGCCGCCGCCGAACTTATCGCCGCCGGCAAGGCCGACCGTGCCCTGCTGGTCTGCGGCACCGGGCTCGGCGTAGCCATCGCCGCGAACAAGGTTCCCGGCATCCGCGCCGTCACCGCGCACGACAGCTACTCGGTTGAACGCTCCATCCTCTCCAACGACGTCCAGGTCCTCACCTTCGGCCAGCGCGTCGTCGGCCTGGAACTGGCCCGCCGCCTCGCCAAGGAATGGCTCACCTACACCTTCGACGAAACCTCCGCCTCGGCAGAGAAGGTCACACTGATTAAGGACTATGAGGGTGTCACTTCCTGCTAAGAAACCGAAAGCCATCATCGGCGTCAGCCTGAAGATGTACTTCGGCTACCAGCGCTCGGTGGACTATTGCCGCGACGTTGCCGGCGTCGCGTTCGCGCACCCGGCAGTACAGGGCGGCGACATTGAGCTGTTTGTCCTGCCTACTCTCCCCGTCCTTCCCGAAGCTGCCCGCATCCTGGGCACTGCAGGAGCCGCCGCGGGCGCCCAGGACATCTTCTGGGAAGACGAAGGCGCGTTCACCGGTGAAGTGGGCGGCAAGACCGTGGCCGAGCTCGGCGGACGCTACGCCGTGGTGGGCCACGCCGAACGCCGCCGGATCTTCGGCGAAGATGACACGGTCATCGGGCTGAAGACGGCCGCCGCCTACCGCAACGGCCTTACCCCGGTCCTTTGCGTCGGGGAACTTCACGCCGGTTCGCCGGAAGAGGCTATAACGCATTGCACCGCCGAGATCGACGCCGCCCTCAACCGCGCCCAGTCGCTGGGACCCGCCGGCCGGACCATCGTGGCCTACGAGCCGCAGTGGGCCATCGGCGCCCCGGATCCCGCAAGCCCGGAGTACATCAGCGCCGTCATCACCGGGCTGGACGCGCACCTGCGCGCCCTGCCCGGCCAGGCGGACAGCCGCGTGATCTACGGCGGCAGCGCCGGACCCGGCCTGATCACCAAGCTGGACTCCGCCGTCGCGGGCCTGTTCCTGGGCCGCTTCGCCCATGACCCGAAGGCACTGAAGACCATCCTGGACGAGACGGCCGCACGGCTGGCAGCAGCGGAGGTGGCGGTATGAGCCGCACCGGCCCGGGCTCACGGATCGGCCTGAGCAGCTACGCCTTCTTCTGGCAGCTCTCGGACAAGGTGACCGAACCGCTCAGCCTCCACCAGGCGCTGGAGCGGACCGCGGAACTCGGCGTGGACCTCTTCCAGGTCTGCGACTATGCCCCGTTGGAAGCGATGACGGACTCCGAACTGGATGCCGTCCTGGCCACAGCTGACCGGCTGGGCATGACCCTGGAGCTCGGCACCAAGGGCATCCGCCCGGAGCACCTAAGGAAATTCCTGCACATCGCCGGCATCCTGGGCTCGCCCCTGCTGCGGACCATGTTCAACGTCCCGGGCCACACCCCGACGGCGGAGGAAGCCGTGGCGATCTTCAAGGAGGTCCTGCCGGAGTTCGAAGCCGCGGGCGTCAAGATCGCGGTGGAAACCTACGAGCAGGTGCCCACCTCCCGGATCCTGGACGTGATCCGCGGAGTGGACAGCCCGTACCTCGGCATCTGCAGCGACCCGGCCAACACGGTCGCTGCGCTGGAGATGCCGCGCGAGGTGATTGACGCCGTCGCGCCTTACGTCCTGAACATGCACGTCAAGGACTTCGCGTTCAGCCGCAAGGACGGCTGGGTCGGGTTCACCTATGCCGGCGCACCGCTCGGCGAAGGCCTGCTCGACTACGAGTACATGGTCAGCAAATTCCAGCCGCACCAAAGAAGTATCAACCAGATCGTCGAACACTGGCTGCCGTGGCAGGACTCCGAGGCGGAGACCATCCGCCTAGAAAACCAGTGGACCCAACACAGCATCGAATTCCTAAGGAGCAAGTGAAATGTCAGCAGAAAAATTGACCGTCGCCGTCGTCGGAGCCGGTGGAAAAATGGGAATGCGCGTTTCCCGGAACCTCCAGAAGAGCGCCCACACCGTCTTCTACACCGAGAACTCCCCCGCCGGCCAGGAACGCGTCCAGGCCGAGGGCCGCGACATCACCTCCACTGAGGACGCCGTCAAGAACGCGGACGTGGTTATCCTCGCCGTCCCGGACACCGTCCTGGGCGTTGTGTCCGAGGGCGTTGTCCCCCAGATGAAGGCAGGCGCGATCCTGCTCACCCTGGACCCCGCCGCCGCCTACGCCGGCCTGCTGGCCAAGCGCGACGACGTCGTCCAGGCAGTTGCGCACCCGTGCCACCCGTCTGTGTTCCTGGAGCGCACCACCAAGGAAGAATGGGCCGACACCTTCGGCGGCGAGGGCGCCCCGCAGAACGTGGTTGCCGCGATTGACGAGGACGCCCCGGCAGCGACCCGCGATTCGGCCGAGGCAGTCATCCGCACCATCTACGCCCCCGTCATCGACGTCCACTGGGTCACCGTGAAGCAGCTCGCCATCCTCGAACCCACCCTGGTGGAAACCGTGGCCTGCATGATCGGCACCCTGCTCAACGAGGCGCTGCACGAGACCGTGCACACTGCCGGCGTTCCCGAGGAAGCGGCCAAGGCCATGCTGTTCGGCCACGTGCAGATCGCCCTGACCAACGCCCTCCGTGGCTCCAACCCGTTCTCCGAGGCGTGCGAAATCGCTATCCAGTACGGCAAGGACACCATCATCAAGGACGACTGGAAGAAGATCTTCGACGACTCCGAGCTCGACGGCGTCATCGCCAAAATGCTCAAGCTGGACGCCGTCAAGCGCTAAGCCTCAAGTGATAGCCCGGTGCGCGGCAGTTGCCGCGCACCGGGCTATTTGGGTTGCGCAGGTAAAGCAGGAGGTTGACCCGGGACGGGACCACCACCGGCGAATTGGGATACACGGTCAGCTCACCCACGGAGGTGTGCAGCACGCCGGGGAACCTGTCGGCCAGTTCGCGGGCGGCCACCACCAGCATGGCGGCGCCCAGGAGGGACCCCTGACGGCCGCCGCGGCGTGGGCCCGGCTGGCCAAGCAACAGCTCCAGGACGCCGGCCTGGACTTGTGGGCGGACCTGGACGCGGCACTCTCGCCGCGCCGCGGCGGAGAACGCGAACGCCTCGAGGAGACGGTGCGTCATTTCCTGTCCACAGGAAACATCACCACCCAGGACCTGACCGGAATCGACCTTGCCGTTCCCGCCCAGGTGGCCAGGCTGGTAGTGGCGTGGGCCTGACGTCTGCGAGCGTCACCAGTGGCGGCGCCCGCCCAAGCCACACCCCCTTGACCGTGGGGCGCAACGGTGCCGTAATGAAGTTGAGTGGAGGAGGACGATCGTGGACGTCTTGGAATCCGTGTCCAAGGGAATGCGCGTTGTGGATGCGTCGGGCGATGATATCGGTGCGGTTGAGCGCATCGTTCCGCCCAACACTAAGGCAGAAGTGTTCGAAGAAGCCGCCACGGCTTCCCAACAGGATTTGATCAACCTCGGGCTGAGTGCTGTCTTCGGCAGGGAACCGAAAGTACCCGAGCTGATGGCCCGGCGGTTGTTCCATTCGGGCTACATCAAAATCGATGCCCGCGGATTCTGGGCAAGCGACTCGTATGCTGCTGCGGATGCCATCAACCGGGTCGAAGACGGAAAGGTGTACCTGAACCTGACCCGGCACGAACTTTCTGCCCAGGTGTGACGCACTGATCCGGCGCAGGCCGCCCGACTGGTAATGGTCTGCGCGTAGCGGCCCGTTAATACCTGAGGGGCATGTTGTGTGAACTCACATTTATCGGCCTTTTCTGGTGGATTTTTAGCCACTGAACTCCAACGTGGTAAATACCACCACCACCGCCGCTGCTACGGCACGGCTGGACCTCGCAAAAATGCGCAAAATCGCCCTCGCCAGCGTCATCGGTACCACCGTCGAGTGGTACGACCTCTTCGTTTTCGGAACAGCTTCCGCGCTCGTCTTCAACAAAATCTTCTTCCCCAGCTTCGACCCGCTGGTGGGCACCATGCTCGCATTCGGCACGTTTGCCTCGGCCTACCCTGGCACCGGCCTGCCCGTCTTCGCCCGCGGCACGTCGTGCCTCACCACCAAGCGTGTACACGGCACGGAGTCTGCGATCAACGTTCCCGTGACATGCGGGGGCGTGGACGTGGCCCCGGCGACTGGGTGCTGGGCGACGATAACGGCGTGATTGTGTTGTCCCTGCGGGAGGCGGCAGCTGTCCTGGAGCAGGCGCCCGCCTCCGAAGCGGCCGGCCCCGGCAGACTGCCGGGGCCGGCCGCTTCTGTGCGTATCAGCGCCACCATCACGCGGCATCAGGCGGCGAAGATACTCCAGCCGGCCTGGTGGCTGCTGCCCGGTTCCAGCTGCAGCAGGTCCTGGCCGCTGTTGAAGGCGTCCGGCGGACAGGTCATCGGCTCAACCGCCAGGCCCAGCCTGTTTGCTGCGGGGGCGGGTTTGTCGGCGGTATGGATCTGCAGCCAGGGGCATGTCCGGTCCCAGGCCATGCCCACCCCGGTTCCGCCGGGGTCCCTGGCGATCAGGTGGGCGTGGCCGCCGTCGTCGAACTCAAGGTCGGTGAAGGCGTGGTCGATCTGTGTGCCGCCGATTGCCCGCGGCGCCCGGAAGTCGAAGTGGTGGCCCTCCACCGTCCGGGTGGCGACCGGCAGGAGCCGGTCCGGCGTGACCTCGAGGAAAGACCCCGCGGGGATCCGGACGGTCCATTCATCCAGAGGCGCGGGGCCCGCCAGCAGATACGGGTGCGGGCAAACCCCGTAAGGGGCCGCCTCGTCTCCGGCGTTGTTTGCCGTGACGGTGGTGTGCAGCCCGGCGTCGTCCAACTTGTATTCGAGGCGGAGCCGAAGGTGGAACGGATACCCAGGCGCGCCGGGGATCTCACAGGACAGGCTCAGCGCATCGGCACCGCTGCGTTCAACGGTCCACAATCGGTCGAAGGCGAGCCCGTGCAGCGCCGTGCCCCTCTCCGGTTCGTTGATGGGCAGTTGATGCTCGACGCCGGCAATACGGTAGGTGCCGTCGGCGATCCGGTTGGGCCACGGCGCAGCGACGATCCCCCGGTAGGACGGGATGGGCGCATCGGCGTCGAACGGCACCACCAGGTCCCGGCCCTGGAACGTCAGCCGCCTCAGGGCACCGCCGCGCTGCACGACGGAGGCGGTGTAGTCCCCCGAGACGAGCTGAAGTTCGGCGCCGTTCACAGGCCGCCAGCCAGCTTATAGTAGGCGGCGTTCCAGTTGAGTTCCTTCTTGAACTGCTTGATGGTGGTGCCTTCATCGATGGTGAGGAGCTCGGTCTTGGCAATTTCGGCGAAGTCCTCGAACACGTCCAGACCCACCTGCGTGGACAGTACCGTATGGTGCGCGGCGCCTGCGGTGAGCCACGCGGCGGCCGACGTGGCGAAGTCGGGTTTCGGCGACCAGAGAGCCCGGGCCACCGGCAGGTTGGGCAGCGGCTCGTCCAGGTCCACGACGTCGACGGCGTTCGCCACGAGCCGGAAGCGGTCGCGCATGTCCGAGAGCGCCACCACGACACCGGGGCCGGCGTCGGTGTCAAACACCATCCGGACCGGGTCTTCCTTGCCGCCGATACCGAGCGGGTGGATCTCGACGCGCGGTTTTGTGGCCGTCAGCGACGGGCAGACCTCGAGCATGTGCGCGCCCAGGATCTTCTCGGCGCCGGGCTCGAGGTGGTACGTGTAGTCCTCCATCAGGGAGGCGCCGCCGGGCAGGCCCGCGCCCATTACCTTGGCGGCGCGGACCAGAATGGCCGTCTTCCAGTCGCCCTCGGCGCCGAAGCCGTACCCGTCGGCCATGAGCCGCTGCACGGCCATGCCCGGCAGCTGGCGCAGTTCGCCAAGATCCTCAAACGAGGTGGTGAACGCGGCGGAGCCGTTGGCCTCCAGGAAGCTGCGCAGCCCCAGTTCGATCCGGGCGCTGTATCGCAGCGACTCGTGCCGCGCTCCCCCGGCGCGGAGTTCCGGGAGCACCTCGTAGAGGCTCTCGTATTCCGCAACCAGTGCGTCGACGTCGGACTCTGCGGCGCCGTGCACGGCGTCGGCGAGTTCGTTGACGGACCACGTGTTCACGGAGACGCCGAAGCGCAGCTCCGCTTCGGTCTTGTCGCCTTCGGTGACGGCGACGTTGCGCATGTTGTCACCGAAGCGGGTCAGCTTGAGGGTCCGGACCGCGGCCCAGCCGGCCGACGCCCGCTGCCACACGCCCACCTGGCGCGAGACTTCCGGGTTGGACACGTGGCCCACCACGGTCTTGCGGGGAATGCCGAGGCGGGACTGGATGTAGCCGAACTCGCGGTCGCCGTGGGCGGCCTGGTTCAGGTTCATGAAGTCGAAGTCGATGTCCGCCCAGGGCAGCTCAACATTGGCCTGCGTGTGCAGGTGCAGAAGCGGCTTGCGCAGCAGGTCCAGGCCCTGGATCCACATCTTGGCCGGGGAGAACGTGTGCATCCACGCCGTCACACCGATCACGGAATCGTCCGCGTTCGCGTCCAGCGCGGTGCGGCGGATGGCGTCCGAATCAGTGAGGACCGGCTTCCAGACCACCTTGACGGGGACGTCGGAGGAGGCGTTCAGCGCGGCGGCAATCTCCTGCGACTGGGCGGCGACCTGCTTGAGGACGTCGTCGCCGTAGAGGTGCTGGCTGCCGGTGAGGAACCAGACCTCGTAGTGGCCGAGGGACGTGCTGTTGGCGTTGTTCATGTTTTTCTCCTGTGAAAGTTTGGGGCTGGGCCGACGGCGGCAGTTACTGGCCGTAGACGTTCTGGTAGCGGGCGTAGAGGGAGTCGATCCGGGACTGGTCGATGGCGATAGGTTCGCCGAGCTGGCGTGCGACATGGACGGTGCGCGCCACTTCCTCGCACATCACGGCGGCCTTCACTGCGGAACGGGCGTCCTTGCCGATGGTGAACGGGCCGTGGTTCTGCATCAGGACCGCGGGTGAGGTGGAATTCTTCAGCGTCTCCACAATTCCCTGCCCGATCGAGTCGTCACCGATCAGCGCGAACGGGCCTACCGGGATGGAGCCGCCGAATTCATCGCCCATCATGGTCAGCACGCACGGGATCGACTCGCCCCGGGCTGCCCACGCCGTGGCGTAGGTGGAGTGCGTGTGCACCACACCGCCGACGTCGGGCATGTGCCGGTAGACATATGCGTGCGCCGCGGTGTCCGACGACGGCGACAGCGGCGGGTTGCCCCACTCACCGTCCGCATCGCCATCCACGGGCACGCCGTAGAGGTCGGTGACCACCATCTGTTCGGGTGTGAGGTCTTCGTAGGAAACGCCGGACGGCTTAATGACCATCAGGTTATGGCCTGGAACGCGCGCGGAGACATTGCCTGCCGTCCACACCACCAGCCCGTAGCGGGTCAGTTCGGCGTGCAGGGTGCAGACTTCCTGCCGGATCCGGGCGATGGTGTCCGGTGTCTTTACGGTCGCGGTGCTCATGCGGAGGCTCCGGCAGCAACGAGTACTTTGGTGGCGTTGCGCTGGATGGCCTTAAGCCGGTGCATCACGTCATTGGCTCCCCGGCCGAAGTAGTCGTGGAGTGTCCGGTATTCCTGGAACAGTTCCTCGTAGGCCGCCACGTTCTTCGGGATCGGTGTGTAGACGTCGCCGGGTTCTGAGCCCATGGCGGCCGCGGCTTCGCGGATATTGGCGTACTTCCCGGCCGCAACGGCGGCATGGATGGCCGCTCCCAGCGCCGGACCCTGGGTTGAGCCAATGGTCGAAAGCTGCAGGCCGGTGATGTCGGCGTAGATCTGCATGAGCAGCTTGTTCTTCAGCAGGCCGCCGGCCACGATGAACTCCTTGACGGGCACCCCGGAATCGCGGAAGGCATCCACGATGGTGCGGGTGCCGAAGGCCGTGGCCTCCAGCAGCGCGCGGTAGGTGTCCTCGGGCTTGGTGGCGAGCGTCTGGCCCACCACCACGCCGGAGAGCTCGTGGTCCACCAGCACCGAACGGTTCCCCGAGTGCCAGTCCAGGGCGATGAGGCCGTGCTCACCGATGGCCTGGTGTGCGGCGAGTTCGGTGAGGTATTCGTGGATGCCCAGACCTGCCGCGGCCGCCGCCTGGTGGTATTCCGGCGGGACACCGTTGTTGGTGAACCAGCCGAAGATGTCGCCTACGCCGGACTGTCCGGCCTCGTAACCCCAGAGGCCGTCCACGATCCCGCCGTCCACCACGCCGCACATGCCCGGGACTTCCCGCAGTTCGGCGCCGTTCATCACGTGGCAGGTGGAGGTGCCCATGATGGCCACCAGCTGCCCCGGCTCCACGGCTTTTGCGGCCGGGGCGGTGACATGGGCGTCCACGTTGCCGACGGCCACGGCAATGCCTTCCGGCAGTCCGGTCCAAGCGGCGGCCTCGGCGGTCAAGTAGCCTGCGGCGTCGCCGAGGCGCCCGATGGTGTGTTCGAGTTTGGTGCTGACGAAGTCCTTGAATTCCGGGTTCAGCGCGGCGAGGAAGTCCTCGGAGGGGTACCGGCCGTCCTGGTAGATGCCCTTGTAACCGGCGGTGCAGGCGTTGCGAACGTATTGGCCGCAAAGCTGCCAGACGATCCAGTCGGCCGCCTCCACCCAGTGGTCCATGGCGGCGTAGGCTTCCGGGTCCTCTTCCAGCAACTGCAGGCCCTTGGCGAATTCCCACTCGGAGGAAATCAGTCCCCCGTAGCGCGGCAGCCAGGCTTCGCCGCGCTCGGCGGCCAGGGCATTGATCCGGTCCGCCTGCGGCTGCGCGGCGTGGTGCCGCCACAGCTTCACGTAAGCGTGCGGGCGGCTGGCAAAGCCGGGCAGTTCGTTGAGCGGGGTGCCGTTGGCCTTGACCGGAACCATGGTGCAGGCCGTGAAGTCAGTGGCAATTCCGATGACGGCCGCCGGGTTGATCCCGGCGTCTACGATCGCTGCGGGGACGGCGTGGCGGAGGACGTCGCGGTAGTCGTTCGGCACTTGAAGTGCCCATTCCCCGGGAAGCCGGCCGGCGCCGTCGCCCGCATCACCCGCCACATCCGCCGGCAAAGCATCGGTGACCACGGCGTGCGGATAGTCGAAGACACCGCTGCCCAGTTCCTTGCCGTCACGGACCCGGACCACAACGGCCCGTCCCGAAAGCGTTCCGTAGTCCACGCCGATGACGTAGTTGTCTGTGCCGTCCACTGTGACGTCCATGAAGTCCTCCAAATAGCTGGTCCGGTGAGCGCGGATTGATTCAATTGTGAGCGCTAACAATTGGCACGTCAAGTGTCGGGGTTATGGCTGGGAAGATCAGGAAGGGTTCAGGCGGGAGCGGACGTGCTGCTGCGGACAACCAGCTCCGGCTCCACCATGATGGTGCCTGCGCCCGCGCCGCCCTCAAGGGCGTTCAGCATAACGGCCATGCAGCGCCTGCCGAGTTCCTCGAAGTCCTGGCGCACGGTGGTCAGGGGCGGCGTGAAGTAGCCCGACTCAGGCTGGTCGTCGAAGCCCACCACGGAGACGTCGTCGGGCACGCGGACCCCCGCTTCGCTGAAGGCGCGCAGCAGGCCCAGGGCCATCTGGTCATTGCCCACGAATAGGGCCGTTGCCGTGCGCTCAGCGGCAAGCTGCCGGCCGATCCGGTACCCGCTGCCGGCGCTCCAGTCCCCTTCGATCAACAGGTCATCAGCCAGGCCGGCCTCGCGGAGCCGCTCACCCCACCCCTCGGCACGTGACCTGCCATCAACCCAGTCCTGGGGCCCGGAAACATGCCCGATCCGCCGGTGCCCCAGGTCGATCAAGTGCGAGACCGCCAGGCGCGCCCCGAGCTTCTGGTCCACCAACGCTCCGCTGAAGAGGCCCCCACCGGCGGCACCCACAAGGATCACGGGAACGTCCAGGGTGAGGCCCTCCAGCGCCTGAACGGTACCGTCGTGGGGCACAATGACGATGATCCCGTCCGCGCCCTGGTCCGTGAGATGGCGGACGGCGTCCGAGATGGCATCCGCTCCGGCCTCCTTGATGGCCTCGATGCTCACAAAGTAACCGGCCTCCCTGGCAGCCTGCTGGACCCCGAGAAGGGTGTTGGCCGGGCCGTACTGCCCCATTTCGGCCGCGAGGACACCTATGGTTTGCGAACGCCGGGTGACCAGGCTCCTGGCGGCGGTGTTGCGCCGGTAGCCGAGTTCCGCAATCGCCGCTTCCACTTTCTCCCTGGTGGCGCTGCTGACATTGGGGTGGTTGTTGATGACCCGCGAGACCGTCTGGTGGGACACTTTTGCCCGCGCTGCCACGTCCTCCAGGCGTGGCTGGCGTCGGTCAATGGTGTTGCCCATGCGAGGGACCCTTCGGTGGAAGACAAGGTGCTGTCAAATATTCTATGGCCGTGATCGATGCGGAAAGCAGCGTGCGCCGTGAGCACTGCCCCGGGCACGCCCGCCCACGGGGAGGTGCCGTCCTCAGGCCGCTCAGCGCACCTTCGCAGGAGGTGCGGGCAGGGCAGTGATGCCTGCCGGGTCCGCGAGTAATCGGGTAAACGCCAGTTCGGCAGCCCCGATCATCATAAGATCGGAGCCCAGCGCGGCACGGTAGATCCTGGCCCGGCCCGCCGCCTCGTCCAGGGCCTGGGTCCGGATCAGGCCGTCCAGCGTGTCAGGCGAGAGTGCGTGCAGAATGCCCAGGAACCCATCGAGGACGATCGCGTCCGGGTTGAACGTGTTGACCGCGTTGCGCAGGGTGATGCCCAGATAGCCCAGTTGGCGGGCCACTTCCGCGGCCAGCTCCGCACTGGCTTTCGAGCGGAGGGCCGCTTCCAGCTGGCTGGCGTCGCCGCCGCCGAGCCCGGCCAGGTCAAAGAGCCGGGACTGGGACACCTCGGTTTCGAGGCAGCCGGAGGCCCCGCAGTGGCAGATCTTACCGTCGGTGCGCACGAAGGTGTGTCCGAGTTCGCCGGCATATCCGGCGGACCCGCGCAGCAACGCCCCGTCGGCAATAACGCCGCCGCCGATGCCGCTGGCGCCGCCGTTGAGGTAGACCAGGTTGCCGCGGCCGGCGCCGGCCCCGAAAATGAGCTCGGCTTCCGCACCCAGGGAGGCATCGTTGTCCGCCAGGCACGGGTAGCCGGTGGCCTCGCCCATCATCCGGGCCACGGGTTCGTCGCGCCAACCCAAATGGGGGGCGTGGCGGACCACCCCGTCGGCACGGTTGACCAGGCCGGGCACTGCCAAGCCGATGCCAACGATCCGGTAGGACGCATCGAGCTCCGACCGCATCCCTGCAATGACTGCGGCAGCGATGTTGACTGCTTCCTTGGCGGTGGGGATCCGCTCCGTGGCGAAACGGATTTTCTTCTGGACTTTTCCGCCCAGGCTCACCAGCCCGATGGTGACGGCGTCCACTTCCGGGTTCACGGCCAATGCCGCCGTGGACGGATCAGGCCTTACGTCCGGGCTCGGACGGCCAACCTGGGCCTCGCCGGACGGCGCCGCTTCATAGACGAGTCCGAGGGCCACCAGCTGGCCCACCAGCGTCCCCACCGTGGACCTGTTCAGCCCGGTCCGTCTGGTCAGCTCCGCTCGGCTGAGGACACCATGGTGGTGCACCAGGGTCGCGATCAGGGCAAGGTTGTTCCGCCGCGACGGATCGGGATCGCTGGCCGTTGCGGGGAGGCGGGTTGCTGAGGACATCATCCGTGACAATATCAGGAGCCGAAGACCGCGTAGTCCAGGAACCGGTTGCGGAACTTTCCGGCCGGATCCAGCCGGCCGGCCAGGGCCCTGAAGTCATCGAAGTGTGGGTACAGGGGCCCGACGGCGGCAGCACCGCCGTCGAACAGCTTGCCCCAGTGAGGCCGTGCGGCAAAGGGCGCCAGCTCCGCCTCAAGCAGTGGCAGTACCGCCTCCACCGCAGGCTGGTCCTGCCGCCAGGTGAAGTGCAGGCCGATGCCGTCGCGACCATAATTTGGGCTCAGCCAGAGCCGGTCGGCAGCAATCGTGCGGATCTCGGAGACCAGGAGCAAGGGAGTCAGGACCCCGGAGAGTTTGCGCAGCGTGCGGATGGCATCCACAGCGTGTTCCCGGGGCACCACGTACTCGGACTGGAGTTCGTCGCCCTTGCTGGGCGTGAATTCCATCCTGAAGTGGGCAAGCCGGTCCGACCACGGCCCCGGCACGCCGAGTTGTTCCGTGCAGTTGCTTCCGGAGACGCCCGGGAGCGGATGCCGGGCCGACAGGGCCGGGGTGCCGCCGAAGAAGTCCCGCCTGACGGCATCCCCTTTCAGATCCGGCAACCGGCTTTTCAGCCAGGCTTGCCCTACGGTACTGCCGCTCCAGTCGGTGAAGAGGCTGACGCTGTACGCGGAGGAGGTGACGCCGTCGAAATTCTCCAGAACCTGCTCCCAGTCCAGGTTCTTAAAAACGTGCTGGGCAACATGGAAGGCCGGCTCGATGTCCAGGGTCACGCTGCTGACGATTCCCAGGGCGCCGAGTCCCACCACCATGCCGTCAAAGTCCATGGTCTCGCTGCGGCGGGCGGTGAGGATGCCGCCGTCGGCTGTCACCAGTTCCAAACCGGCGACGGCGGTGGCCAGATTCCCGTTGCCGTCACCGGAGCCGTGCGTGGCCGTGGCCACCGCACCGGCCACCGAAATGTGGGGCAGCGAGGCCAGGTTGTGCAGGGCGAAGCCTTGCCGCTGCAGCTCAGCGGCGAGCGTCCCGTACCGCGCGCCTCCGCTCACGGTGACGGTCATGTTCTCAGCATCGACGGTGATGGCCGGATCCAGCAGGTCCAGGGCCGCCAGCGTGCCGGAAGTGTCGGCGATGTCGTTGAACGAATGACGGGATCCCAGGGCGCGGATGGTCCGGGCTCCGGCCACGAGTTCCTGCAGCTCCGCCACGGTGCGCGGGTGTGCGATCCGCTCCGCCCGGTAGCCGAGGTTTCCGGCCCAGTTCCGTTCCTGCACACGTTGTTCAGTCACGGTCTGCGTCCTCCATGGAGTCTGGTTTTCAGGTTTGGTGTTCTATACAACATAACAGCTGCGGGTGCGCAAAACCAGAGATTTCGAGGGAGTGGGCATTCAGAACCCAGCAGTGCGTAGTGGTTGACATTACGGAAATTCCTAATATGTTTGTGTGCAGAACAAAATGCTGCGACTCATCAAAGGGACGCCGTACGCACTCCTCTTCATACCTACTAACGGAGCATTCAATGACGATTCAGCCCACCCGCGAAGACAAGTTTTCCTTCGGCCTTTGGACGGTCGGCTGGGAGGCCCAGGACCAGTTCGGTTCTGCCACCCGTCCGCCCCTGGACACCGTCGAAGCCGTCAACAAGCTGAGTGATCTGGGTGCCTACGGCATCACCTTCCACGACAACGATCTCTTTCCCTTTGGCTGCTCGGCAGCTGATCGCCAGCGTGAGATCGACCGGCTGACCGGTGCGCTCAAGTCCACGGGGATGATCGTTCCCATGGTCACCACGAATCTGTTCAGCCACCCGGTCTTCAAGGACGGCGGCTTCACGAGCAATGACCGGGGCGTGCGCCGCTTCGCCTTGCGCAAAGTGCTGGACAACATCGACCTCGCAGCTGAACTCGGCGCCGAAACGTTCGTGATGTGGGGAGGCCGTGAGGGCAGCGAGTACGACGCCGCCAAGGACATCCGCGGCGCCCTGGAGCGTTACCGCGAGGCCGTGAATCTGCTCGGCGACTACGTCACGGACAAGGGCTACAACATCC
The DNA here is from genome assembly GCF_006517235.1 of Pseudarthrobacter sp. NIBRBAC000502772. Lineage (NCBI taxonomy): Bacteria > Bacillati > Actinomycetota > Actinomycetes > Micrococcales > Micrococcaceae > Pseudarthrobacter > Pseudarthrobacter sp. NIBRBAC000502772. Next base: position 2,804,172 of record NZ_CP041188.1, on the reverse strand, counting down.
GCTTCGCCATCGAACCGAAGCCGAACGAACCCCGCGGCGACATCCTGCTCCCCACCCTGGGACACGCCCTTGCGTTCATCGAGACCCTGGAACGTCCGGAACTCGTGGGCGTTAACCCTGAGACCGGCCACGAGCAGATGGCCGGTCTCAACTTCACCCACGGCATTGCCCAGGCTTTGTACCAGGGCAAGCTGTTCCACATCGACCTGAACGGCCAGCGCAGCATCAAGTTCGACCAGGACCTGGTGTTCGGCCACGGCGACCTGCAGAACGCGTTCTCCCTGGTGGACCTGCTCGAAAACGGCGGCCCCGACGGCGGACCGGCCTACAGCGGCCCCCGCCACTTCGACTACAAGCCCAGCCGCACCGAAGACATCGACGGCGTGTGGGACTCCGCCGCCGCGAACATGCAGACCTACCTGCTGTTGAAGGAACGCGCGAAGGCCTTCCGTGCCGACCCCGAAGTGCAGGAAGCGCTGCTGGCTTCCCGCGTTGCCCAAATCAATGAGCCCACCCTCAACCCCGGTGAAGGCTACGAGCAGCTGCGATCGGACCGCGCTTCCTACGAGGATTTCGACGCCGATGCCTACTTTGGCGGCAAGGGCTTCGGCTTCGTGCGGCTGCAGCAGCTCTTCATCGAGCACCTTCTCGGAGCGCGCTGATACTGTGGCGGCTGCTTCCTTGAACCTCGTTGCCGGGGTTGACTCCTCTACCCAAAGTTGCAAGGTTGCGGTCCTGGACGCCCAAAGCGGTGTCCTGGTCCGCGAGGGCCGGGCGAGCCACCCGGAAGGGACAGAAGTCCATCCTGACCATTGGTGGCGGGCCCTGGCCGAAGCCATCGAGGACGCCGGCGGGCTGGCGGACGTGGACGCATTGTCCGTCGCGGGCCAGCAGCACGGCATGGTGCTGCTGGACCGCGACGGCAACGTGGTGCGGCCCGCGCTCCTGTGGAATGACACGCGCTCCGCGGCAGCTGCAGCGGCACTGATCGATGAGGTAGGGGCCGGGGAGTTCGCCCGGCGTACCGGGCTGGTGCCGGTGGCATCCTTCACGGTCACCAAGATCCGCTGGGTCAGGGACAACGAGCCCGAAAGTGTGGCCAGGGTGGCAGCCGTCGCCCTCCCCCATGACTGGCTGAGCTGGCGCCTGCGCGGATACGGTCCGGCCGGGGCCAGCCCGCTGGGTCCGGACCTGGAGGCGCTCACCACGGACCGCTCGGATGCCAGCGGGACCGGCTACTGGAGCCCCACTGCCGGCAGCTATGACGTGGAGCTGTTCCGGCTGGCCTTCGGCAGGAACGCACGCGAAGCCTCTCCTCAGGAAGCGGCTGGAGCTGCACCTGTTTCGGCTGCCCCCGCGGCCGGGGGCGCTGTCATCCTGCCGCGCGTGCTGGTTGCCGGCGAAGCCGCCGGCCGTGTTCATCCACTCTGTTTTGCCGGGAGCAACGCCGGCGCTGGTTCTCGTAGCGATTCGGCTTCCGCTACCGGCGCTGGCGCAGCCGCTGCTTCTGGCGCTGGTGGCGGCGGGCGGGCTGAAATCCTGCTCGGCGCCGGCGCCGGGGATAACGCAGCCGCGGCCCTGGGTCTGGGCGCCAGGCCCGGGGATGTGGTGGTCTCGGTGGGCACCAGCGGAACAGTCTTCGCCGTCGCATCCGAGGTTTGTTACGATCCCAGCGGAACAGTTGCCGGCTTTGCAGACGCGGGCGGCGACTATCTGCCCATCGCCGTGACGCTGAACGCCGCCAGGGTGCTGAGCTCCATGGCCACGCTGCTGGACGTCGGTTTTGATGAACTCTCCAGGCTGGCATTGGACGCTGCGCCCGGGGCAGATGGAGTGGTGCTCGTGCCGTATTTTGAGGGCGAACGCACCCCCAACCTGCCGCACGCCAAGGCCAGCCTGCACGGTCTCAGCATCGCGTCCGCCACCCGAAGCAACATTGCCCGGGCGGCCATAGAAGGGATGCTGTGCGGATTGTCCGGCGGCCTGGCAGCCCTGCAGGCTTTGGGCTACCCGGCGCGGCGGCTGCTGCTGATCGGCGGAGCCGTGCAGAACCCGGCGGTACAGAAGATCGCGTCACAGGTGTTTGACCTGCCGGTTGTGGTGCCAAGCCCCGACGAATACGTGGCCCGCGGTGCCGCAGCACAGGCCGCCTGGGCACTCACGGGAGCCCGTCCCGACTGGCAGGTGGCACTTGCCGCGGCGCCGGCGTCGGACTTTCAGCCCGTCATCGGCGAGCAGTACGCGCGGGCCTGTGGGCATATTGATGAGGACAGCCGCGTTGATGTGTCTTCGACGTTCAGTTAGCCAAAAGTTCTGTCCAATGCCCAGTATCCCGCACACCGTGATGGTGCTGGAGCGCGTCAGGGTCCGCGACCTCGGCACTGACGTGGCCGTGGTTCACGCGAGGTGGAGCATGACCGGGCAGATTGACCCCGCTGGGGAGAAATCAGGAACGAGGCGCGGCGTCATCAGTTTCACGGCCACCCGACGATCGAACGGCCATTGGCTCGCCGTAAGCGCCCAAAACACCGACATCGTCCCCGGCATGCAAACGCACGTTTCCTCGGAAGACGGACTTGTCCCGGAGACGTACTCGTCACGTGCACCTTCCAAGCCGGCAACGTAACGGGCCTACCGTCATGGGCCTTGGACCCCGGCCATCGGACTACCCGGCCTCGCGGTGTTCTGGAAAGTCCGACAAATTCCGCTATCCGCTCCATCAGCCGCATCACCGTGTCGCCATCCCCCTCCGTGAGGCCCGCCGCCGCGGTTTGACCCAGGCAAGAGGCTCGGCCGGAAAACCGGCCGGGCCTCTCGCCTGCTCGCGTCATGATGGGAACCACCACGGACCCGGCGCGCGCCCATTGACGCCGCAAGGGATTTCTGCCATATTACTTCGTATACGATTTCGTACTCGATGAGGAGTAATTCTTGGAACAGGTCACCGACCACACCCTGGCCGCGGCCCGCAAGGTCATCGCGGTGCACATCAATTACCCCAGCCGGGCAGCCCAGCGCGGCCGCACGCCGGAGCAGCCCTCCTACTTCCTGAAGCCGCCGTCCTCCCTGGCGTTCGGTTCGGCAGAAGCCCCTTCGGTTGTGGAGCGTCCGGCAGGCTGTGAACTCCTCGGTTTTGAGGGCGAGGTCGCCCTGATCATCGGCAAGCCCGCCCGCCGGGTAGGCGTGGAGGACGCCTGGAGCCACGTCGAATGGGTGACCGCCAGCAACGACCTCGGCGTCTACGATCTGCGCTACGCAGATAAGGGCTCCAACCTCCGGTCCAAGGGCGGCGACGGCTTTACCCCGATCGGCCCCGGGTTGATCCCCGCGGATGCCGTGGATCCGGCCCAACTACGGATCCGTACCTGGCACAACGGCGACCTCGTCCAGGACGACACCACCGCGGACCTGCTTTTCCCGTTCGCCCGGCTCGTCGCGGACCTCTCCCAGCTGCTGACGCTCGAGGAGGGCGACATCATCCTGACCGGCACCCCCGCCGGTGCCTCCGTTGCCAAGCCGGGCGACGTCGTCGAGGTTGAAGTGAGCACGACGACGGGAGCCACCGGCGGTGCTGAACTCACCACCGGGCGGCTGGTCACCCGGGTGGAGGAAGGCACGACGGCGTTCGCTGACTTTGGTGCCCGGCCCAAGGCCGATGACGTGCAGCGGGAGGAGGCGTACGGTTCGCGCGCAGCGGCGGGCCTTTCACCTGACGAAAGCGCCGCCGTCGGACCTGTCCTGACCGCGGAGCTGAAGGCGAAGCTCGAAAGCGTCTGCACCGCCACGCTCTCCTCCCAGCTGCGCAAGCGCGGCCTGAACAACGTCAGCATCGACGGGCTCAGCTCCACCCGCCCGGAGAAGCGGATCGTAGGCCTGGCCCGGACCCTGCGGTATGTGCCCAACCGCGAGGACCTGTTCAAAACCCATGGCGGCGGTTTCAACGCCCAGAAGCAGGCCATCGACTCCGTCAACGAGGGCGAGATCCTGGTGATGGAAGCCCGCGGGGAAAAGGGCACGGGCACCATCGGTGACATCCTGGCCCTGCGCGCCCAGGTCCGCGGAGCCGCGGCGATCATCACCGACGGCGGCGTTCGCGACTTCACCGCCGTCGCGGCCATGGACATGCCTACCTACTACGCCAACCCGCACCCCGCCGTCCTGGGGCGCCGGCACATCCCCTGGGACACCGACATCACCATCGCCTGCGGCGGCACCACCGTCCAGCCCGGCGACATCATCGTGGCCGACGCCGACGGCATCCTGGTCATCCCGCCGGCCCTCGCCGAAGAGCTCGCGGACGACTCCATCATCCAGGAGCGCGAGGAAACGTTTATCGCCGAAATGGTGGCAGCGGGCCACAGCGTGGACGGCCTCTACCCGCTGAACGCAACCTGGCGGACCAGGTACGTGGAATGGGAAGCCATGGGAAGCAGGCAAAGCCAATGACTGAGACGTTGATGGCGACAGGCAGCAAATCCGAACAGGCCTATGCCGCGGTCAAGGCCCGGATCGTGGACGGGACCTACTCCCCCGGTTACCGGCTGGTCCTGGCCGCGATCGCCAAGGATCTGGGCGTCAGCGTGGTCCCGGTCCGGGAAGCGATCCGGCGCCTCGAGGCCGAAGGACTGGTGACGTTCGAGCGGAACGTCGGCGCCACGGTCTCCGGGATCGACCCCACCGAGTACCTCTACACGATGCAGACCCTGAGCATTGTCGAGGGCGCCGCCACCGCGTTGTCTGCGCCGCTGATCGATTCCGTGGCGATCGCCCGCGCCCGGGCCGTGAACGAGGACATGCGCGAATGCCTCCAGCACTTCGACCCCGTCCGCTTCACGCACCTGAACCAGGACTTCCACAGCATCCTCTTCGAGCACTGCCCCAACCCGCACATCCTGGACCTGGTCCACCGCGGCTGGAACCGGCTCGCCTCACTGCGATCCTCGACGTTCCGCTTCGTGCCGGGCCGCGCCCACGAATCGGTGGACGAACACGAAGCCCTGCTGCGGCTCATCGAAGCCGGCGCAGGCGCGGAAGAAATCGAGCAGTCCGCCCGCCGACACCGCGCCGCCACCCTGGACGCGTACCTCGCCCAAAGCAACGCGGGGTCACTAAACGCCCGATAAACGGCCCCGCGTGGGCAAGAAGTGACCCCGCGTTGCATTAGAAGCAAAGGAAGACAACAATGACGTTCACCGCCGCAGAAGCCGGCACGCATTACGTGCCGCAGGACCTCCCCACCCACATCCAGCACTACATCAACGGAGAGTTCGTTGACTCCGTGAACGGAGCGACTTTCGACGTCCTGGATCCTGTCTCCAACAGGAATTACGCCACCGCTTCAGCCGGCCAGAAGGAGGACATTGACCTCGCCGTCGCCGCCGCCCGCGAAGCCTTCGCCAACGGCCCGTGGCCACGGATGAAGCCGCGGGAACGTGCCCGCGTCCTGAACAGGATTGCCGACGCCGTCGAAGCCCAGGAAGCCCGGCTTGCCGAGCTGGAAACCTTTGACACCGGCCTGCCCATCACGCAGGCCAAGGGTCAGGCGCTGCGCGCGGCGGAGAACTTCAGGTTCTTCGCGGACCTGATCGTGGCCCAGTTCGACGACGCCATGAAAGTCCCCGGCGCGCAGATCAACTACGTGAACCGCAAGCCGATCGGCGTCGCAGGCCTCATCACCCCGTGGAATACGCCGTTCATGCTCGAGTCCTGGAAGCTCGCCCCGGCCCTGGCCACGGGCAATACCGTGGTCCTCAAACCTGCCGAGTTCACGCCGCTGTCCGCCTCGCTGTGGGCGCAGATCTTCAAGGACGCCGGACTCCCGGACGGTGTGTTCAACCTGGTCAACGGCCTCGGCGAGGAAGCCGGCGATGCCCTGGTCAAGCACCCGGACGTCCCGCTGATCTCGTTCACCGGTGAGACCACCACGGGCCAGACGATCTTCCGCAACGCCGCCGCCAACCTCAAGGGGCTGTCGATGGAACTCGGCGGCAAATCCCCCTGTGTGGTGTTTGCCGACGCCGACCTGGACGCCGCGATCGATTCCGCCCTGTTCGGGGTCTTCTCCCTCAACGGTGAGCGCTGCACCGCCGGCTCCCGGATCCTCGTCGAACGCGCCGTCTACGACGAGTTCTGCGAGAAGTACGCCGCCAGGGCGAAGAAGATCGTGGTGGGCGACCCGCACGATCCCAAGACCGAGGTGGGTGCGCTGGTCCACCCTGAGCACTATGCGAAGGTGGCCTCCTACGTGGAAATCGGCAAATCCGAAGGCCGGCTCCTCGCCGGTGGCGGACGGCCCGACCACCTCCCCGAAGGCAACTACATCGCACCCACCGTATTCGCCGACGTCGCGCCCGACGCGCGGATCTTCCAGGAGGAAATCTTCGGCCCGGTCGTCGCCATCACCCCCTTCGAGAACGACGACGAGGCGCTGGCTTTGGCGAACAACACCAAGTACGGGCTCGCGGCCTACATCTGGACGCAGAACCTGACCCGCGCCCACAACTTCTCGCAGAACGTCGAAGCCGGCATGGTGTGGCTGAACAGCCACAACGTCCGGGACCTCCGCACCCCGTTCGGCGGCGTCAAAGCCTCGGGCCTGGGCCACGAAGGCGGCTACCGCTCCATCGACTTCTACACCGACCAGCAGGCCGTGCACATCAGCCTCGGCACCGTTCACACCCCCAAATTCGGCGCCTGAGCCACCCACGCTTTCAAAGAAGAGAGACTCCCATGACTGACTTCATCCCCACCCCCACCGTCCCGGCTCCGGACATCGTCCGCTGCGCCTACATGGAGATTGTGGTCACCGACCTCGCCAGGTCCCGCGCGTTCTACGTGGACGTCCTGGGCCTGCACGTGACCGAGGAAGACGAGAACAACATCTACCTGCGGTCCCTGGAGGAGTTCATCCACCACAACCTGGTGCTCCGCAAGGGACCCATCGCCGCCGTCGCCGCGTTCGCCTACCGGGTGAAGTCCCCCGCCGAAGTGGACGCCGCAGAGGCCTATTACAAGGAACTCGGCTGCCGCACCGAACGCCGCAAGGAAGGCTTCACCAAGGGCATCGGCGATTCCGTCCGGGTGGAGGACCCGCTGGGCTTCCCCTACGAGTTCTTCTACGATGTGGAACACGTCGAGCGCCTCACCCAGCGCTATGACCTCTATTCCGCCGGCGAGCTGGTCCGCCTGGACCACTTTAACCAGGTCACCCCGGACGTGCCCCGCGGCCGCAAGTACCTTGAGGACCTCGGCTTCCGCGTCTCCGAGGACATCCAGGACTCCGACGGCGTCACGTACGCGGTCTGGATGCACCGCAAGCAGACCGTCCACGACACCGCCCTGACCGGCGGCAACGGCCCCCGCATGCACCACATCGCGTTCGCCACCCACGAAAAGCACAACATCATCCAGATCTGCGACAAGATGGGCGCCCTGCGCATCAGCGACCGGATCGAACGCGGCCCCGGCCGGCACGGCGTCTCCAACGCGTTCTACCTCTACATCCTGGACCCCGACGGCCACCGCATCGAGATCTACACGCAGGACTACTACACCGGCGACCCCGACAACCCGGTCGTTACCTGGGACGTCCACGACAACCAGCGCCGCGACTGGTGGGGCAACCCCGTGGTCCCATCCTGGTACACCGAAGCCTCCCTGGTCCTGGACCTCGACGGCAACCCGCAGCCCGTCATCGTGCGTGAGGAAAAGAGCGAAATGGCGGTCACCGTGGGTGCCGACGGCTTCTCCTACACCCGAAAAGACGGGGCCCCCGAAGGGGACCGGACGGGCTTCAAGCTCGGGGCGCAGCTCTAGCCATGCTGGACGCAAAGACGATCGAGGCCATCGCCGACGAACTCCTGGAAGCCGGCCGGACCCGCACCCCGGTCCCCCGCCTCACGGCCCGCTACCCGGGGATGACGGTGGAGGACTCCTACGCCGTCCAGCAGCTGTGGCGGCGGCGCAACGAGGACGCCGGCCGCAAGCTGGTGGGGCACAAGATCGGCCTCACCTCCAAGGCCATGCAGGCCGCCACCGGCATCACCGAGCCGGACTACGGCGCCATCTTCGATGACATGGTGCTCGGATCCGGCTGCTCGGTGCAGTGGGACCAGTACACCCATCCCCGGGTGGAGGTGGAGCTCGCGTTTGTGCTGAAGAAGGACCTGTCCGGACCCGGCTGCACCATCTTCGACGTCCTGGACGCCACTGACTACGTGGTTCCTGCCCTGGAGATCCTGGACTCCCGGATCGAAATGGAGGGCCGGACCATCGTGGACACCATCGCGGACAACGCCGCGATGGGCGCCATGGTGATCGGCGGCAACCCGGTAAAGCCCGACGCCGTGGACCTCCGCTGGGTCTCGGCAATCCTCTACAAAAACCAGACAGTGGAGGAAACCGGGGTTGCAGCCGGCGTCCTGGACCACCCGGCCAACGGCGTGCACTGGCTCGCCAACAAAATCGCCGCCCACGGCGACGGGATGAAAGCCGGGGACATCATCCTCGCCGGCTCCTTCACCCGCCCGCTCTGGGTGCACAAGGGCGACACCGTCCACGCCGACTACGGACCATTGGGGGCCATCACATGCCGCTTCGAGTAGAACCCGGAAATCCTGACGACGCGAACACGTTCCGCGACGCCCTCCGCAGTCAAAACGGTAAAGCAGGCCGCCCCCTCGCCGGAATGTGGGTCTGCTCCGGCAGCCCGCTGATCGCCGAGCTCTGCGCCGGATCCGGCCTGGACTGGCTCCTCATCGACGCCGAACACAGCCCCAACGGCCTCGAATCCATCCTGGCCCAGCTCCAGGCCGTCAACGGCTACCCGGTCCAGGCCCTGGTCCGGCCCCCGGTCAACGACACCGTGCTCATCAAGCAGTACCTGGACCTCGGCGTGCAAAACCTGCTGATCCCCATGGTCAACTCGGCGGCCGAAGCGGAAGCCGCGGTTGCGGCCACCCGGTATCCACCCCAGGGCGTCCGCGGGGTGGGATCCGCCCTGGCCCGCGCCTCACGCTGGAACCGTGTCCCTGACTACCTCGCCCGCGCGTCAGAGACCGTCAGCGTCACGGTGCAGATCGAATCGACGGCGGCCGTCGAAGCCGTCGAGGAGATCCTGGCCGTGGACGGCGTGGACGCCATCTTCCTCGGACCCTCCGACCTCGCCGCTTCCATGGGCGTGCTGGGACAGCAGGAACACCCCAACGTGCGCGCCGCCGTCGAACACTGCCTTACCGCCGCAAAAGCGGCCGGGAAACCAGCGGGCGTCAACGCCTTCAACCCGGCCACAGCCCGCAGCTACCTGGCGGCCGGCGCCGCCTTTGTCCTGGTGGGCGCCGACGTCGCCATCCTCGCCCGCGGCTCCGAGTCGCTTGCCGCCGCGTTCACTAAGCCCTCCGACGGCGAAACGCCCACCAGCTACTGACGCGCGAACTCCACGGATTGGCTCAGGTGGGACCGCGACCCAGCGGACCGCTGAGGACGGTGGGGATGTACTCGAGCAGCTGGAGCCGGCCGTCGAAGGTCCTGCTGTTCACCATCTCGAGCGAGATGTCCGGATAGCGGTCGTAGATCCGTTCCCTGCCGGTGCTGCCCGTGATCACCGGGAAGATGACCAACCGGAACCTGTCCACGAGGCCGGCGGTCAGCAGCGACCGGCAGAGACTGATGCTGCCCAGGGTGCTCAGGGTTCCGGTCCTGGTCCGTTTCAGCTCCGCCACGGCCTGGACCGCGTCCCCGGTGACCAGCTCCGTGTTCGGCCATGTCAGGGGCTCCTGCAGGGTGGAGGAGAAGACGACCTTGGGCACGGCGGCAAGGCCGGTCAGGCTGGCCCCCTCCTCCTCGGAGAAGCTGGAGGCGTCGGCCGCGGCTTCCTCCGACATGCTGGACATCAGCCGGTAGGTGTTCGCCCCGAGGAGGAACGTGTAGTCCTTCTCCCCCTCCTGCCCGAGCCAAGCCAGGTATTCCGGCCCCTCCAGACCCCACCAGCCTGGCCACCCCTCCGCCGAGGCATACCCGTCCAGCGAGATGATCAGGTCGACCATCAGGTCCGCTGATGACGCCTCTGCAGATGTCTCGCCCATGGCAGTTTCCTCGCTTGATCGACGTCGGCACCGCGTTGTCCAGGTGTGGCATCGGCGCCCGTGCCGGCAATGCTAGCCCTGCCGCGCTCAGACGTTCAAGGGGGCCGCGTTGGCTCAACGGTTCGGGACCAGCTTGGGCGCAGCATGTCGCGTCCCCAAGCGACCGACGTCGCGTTCCCCACCCACCGCCAACACCCCGTTCCATCAACGCGCGGGACCTGACGGGGCTTGCCCGGCTCATGGCCAACGACCATTCCTTTATCGACACCGGCGGCAACGCCTTCATCGGCAAGACGGTCTGCATCGAAGCCTGGCGCAGCTTCTTCGACTCCTTTCCCGGCTACAGGAACATCTTCGAAGCCGTCTTGGCGCGAGAGGACAGGGTCACCATCGTCGGCCGCACGGTGTGTCCAGGATTCTCCGCTCTCGAGGGACCTGCGCTGTGGACGGCTGTCGCCGCGCACGAGGGACTAACCGAATGGCGGGTCTACGAGGATAAGCCGGAAGAAAGACGTCGCCTTGGCATCGACGATGAGTGGTTCGTCCAGGCTCATCCGCCGTTCAATGGCGAAGCTCCGGTCAATAGCAACTGACCGGAGCTTCGACACGTTTAGGCAGCTATGGCGTCACGTAGCTGCCGAAGAGCATACGTGCGCTGAACCCGTCCATTCCTTCGTAGTCCGCGATGATGTGCCGTGCTCCGGCGGCCCGCAGCCGGTGTTGCGTGCCCCAGTTGGTGCGCGTGAGACCGAACACGTCCCGGAGGCGCAGTCCTTCCTGGCGGAGCAGCAGCATCCGCAGGAGCAGGCACCCCGCGTCGGTGAGCATGCCGTGGACGGTCCACCAGCCCCGGGAGGATACCCAGGGAGTCACATCGCCCGTGGCCCACAGGATGCCGGCCGTTGTTATCTGCGCCAGGCGTAATGGATCGGTGTTCTTCACGGCGCGACGTTCGCGTTTCCCGCGCGACTGATTGAGTCTTATCCGCCAAAGCATCCCCGTGTGCAAACTGCGCATGAACGGTGCCGCAATGCTTGAAGGCAGTACGCAGCCGTCCCGATGAAGCATCGCTATGTTTCGAGGGTCGCCTCGGCCTGGGGTCGGTGAGAACATACAGGCATGGCATCCATACAGCGCATCCGCCCCCAGGGGCTCGTCTCGAGCCCCGCCTTCAGCCACGTCGCCATCGTGCCGCCCGGCGCGACCACCATCTACGTCGGTGGCCAGAACGCCGTCGACGCCGACGGCGCACTCGTCGGGGAGGACGACGTGGCCGTCCAGTCTGCCCGCGCCCTTGAGAACGCGCGGACCGCGCTCGCCGCCGGCGGCGCTACCCTCGGCGACGTTGTGCAATGGACAGTGCTCTTCGTCGATGGGGTGGACCTCGCGGCGGCGTACGGGGCGATCGCTTCGGAACTCGCGTCCGACGAACCGGCCCTGGTGACCGGAGCGCGTGTCGCGGCGCTGGGCGTGCCCGGGGCACTGGTCGAGATCAGCGCGGTCGCCGCCGTTATGCGGTGACGGAGATCCCGGCGAGGAGTTGGCCAAGCCCCCGGCTGGACGGTCACCGCCAATGTAATCGTCGACGACGACCGCGGCTACATCGCGTTCGGCTCCAGTGGCGCGGTGGCGGCCACTGTCGTTACGGGCATTGTCCTCCGCCGCGTTCACGGCGTCGGAACGGGCCGTCCGCTCCCCTGGTGAGCGCCGCCGTCGGGCGTTCAACTAACGGACATATAGGAGGCTCCCCCCTTTCGCGGTTCCTCCTGATGCAGCCATTCCGCACCGGGTCTGGCTGGGACATCCGATCGTTGCTAGCGTGGCGCCATGAGCCCGTCGAAGACTCCGGCCGAAATCCTCGACATTGCCGGCGCCGAGGTACGCATCTCAAGTCCGGACAAAGTGGTTTTCCCCGAGCCCGGGCTGACGAAGCTCGACCTGGTCCGCTACTACCTCGCCGTCGCGGATGGTGCGCTGCGCGGCGCCGGCGGCCGGCCCATGGTGCTCAAGCGCTTCCCGAAGGGCATCGACGCTGAACCGTTCTTCCAAAAGCGGGTGCCCGAAAACCACCCCGACTTCATCGACACAGCAACGCTGCACTACGCGTCGGGGACATCAGCCGAGGAGGCCGTCATCCGGGATGCCGCGGGCCTGGCGTGGGTGGTGAATCTTGGCTGCCTGGACCTCAACCCGCATCCCGTGCGCGCTGAGGACCTCGAACACCCGGACGAGCTCCGGGTGGACCTCGATCCGATGCCGGGCGTCGGCTGGTCCCAGATCGTTGATGTCGCATATGTCGCGCGGGAGGTGCTGGACGACGTGGGGCTGGTGGGGTGGCCGAAGACGAGCGGATCGCGCGGACTGCACATCCTGGTGCGCATCGCGCCGCAGTGGTCGTTCCGCGAGGTGCGGCTCGCCGCCGAGACCCTCGCCCGCGAGGTCGAAAACCGCGCTCCCGGCCTCGCCACCGCGCGGTGGTGGAAGGAGGAGCGCGGCGAAAGTGTGTTCGTCGACTTCAACCAGAACGCGAAGGACCGCACCGTGGCATCGGCGTACTCGATCCGGCCCCTGCCCGACGCCCGGGTCTCGACGCCGCTCACCTGGGACGAGGTCCGCTCCATCCGGCCGGAACAATTCACGGTGCTCACAGTGCCCGGGCGCTTCGCCGATCTGGGCGACCCGCACGCCGGCATCGATGACGCGGTGGGCACACTCGATGGACTTCTGGCACTGGCGGCCGAGCTCGGCCCCGCCGAGAAGCCGCCGCGCAGCGGCGACGGCTCCGGCCGCCGGCAGTCGCTGATGCCGCTCATCGAGGTTGCCCGCACCAGGACCAAGCCTGAGGCCCTCGCGGCACTCGATGAGTGGAAGTCCCGGCACGTGGACCTCGTCCCGGCCCTGCACCCCGCCGACGTGCTCGTCGACGGAATGCGCGGATCAAGCTCGCTCTGGTACCGGGTGCGGGTGAACCTGCAGCACGTCCCCGACTCGGAGCGTCCGCCACAGGAGGGGCTCATCGCCAACTACGACCCGTGGGCCGGCAAGGAGTGGCCCGGGCGCCCGGGATCCTGACACCGCAACGGAAACCGGACGTGCGCGCGCCGAGCGGGTCTTCAGCGCTCCCCCCATCCCAGCAAAATGTGATAGACGCCACACGTCTCCGGTATCAAACTAGTTGGATGGAAGATACGGAGAAGCACGACACCATCGCCAAAGTCAGCGACCTGCTCGCCGCACGCTATCCCGACGCACCCCGGCCGCTGGTTGTCCGGGTCGTCACAGAGGAGTATGAAACACTGGATGCCGGCCGGATCCGGACCTACATCCCGACCCTTGTCGAACACGGCGCCAGGAACAAACTCCACCGCGAGTTCGCCCGCCGGAACAGGGAAACCTGACGTCCCGCCGAACCTCGTCCTCAGCTGGTCAGGGTCGCGCCATCTCACTCGCAGGTCCCTGATCGCCTCCGCTGACCGATGATCCCACCGGCCGCGCAACATGCCATGGCGGGACGAGCCGGGTGGACCCGCAGGCTAACGCTTTCGCCCACCGCGATCGTCAGTACGACTTCCTGATCGTGTCCCAGTGGGATGTGGCTGTTATGGCGCCATCCCCAACAGTGGCGGCAGCTTTGGAGTACTTTTCCTTCGAAGCAGCCGAGCTACCGGAGGTACCGCCGATGGATGGCTTGTCGACGTCAATGGTTCTGATCGCCTTGAAATTGTCCTCGGAATCATGCTCGGCCCCAGCCTGTTGGGGTGGATCCAACCCGTCCAGTTCACGGATACGCTCGCCGATTTCGGGCTGGCCATGCTCTTCTTCGTTGCCGGTAACGAGATAGATTTCGCCCTCATCCGCGGCCGGCCCGCCAACCGTGCGTCTGCTGGCTGGGTCAATTCTGGCGGCAGGCATTGGCGCTGGCCTACTCCTGGCCCCCACACCGGAGGCTGCCGTGATCATCGGAGTAGCCTTATGCTCCACAGCCCTGGGTCGCTGCTGCCGATCCTTCGCGACGCCGGAGAATCGAAATCCCCGATCGGTATCGCGGTCACCGCACTCGGTGCGGTTGGGGAGTTCGGTCCCCTCGTTGCGATCTCGCTGTTCTTTAGCGGCCGGCAGCTGGGCCCGGCAACAGCGGTACTTCTCGGGTTTGTCCTCCTGACCGGCCTGGCGATCTATCTCGCGTCGCGCGCACGGTTCCCAGGTCACCAGGACCCTCCACACCAGCGGCCAGTTCGCCGTCCGGTCCGTCATCTTCATCCTCACTGTGCTCGTTGTGCTCAGCATGGTCCTGGGACTCGATATGCTGCTGGGTGCATTCGCCGCCGGCGTCGGTGGAAATGGCGAACGACGGCGGCAGCCGCCACGGCGCGGATCCCACCAGAGTTGTCGGCTGAGTCCCCGGGACGAGGATCCTGACTCTGGACGCTAACCCCTGAGCAGGATGATCAGGCCCAGGATCCCCATCAGCACAACGGAGCCGCTGGTCCAGAAGACGGCAGCCACATCTGAGTGAACCCGTTCCGCCGCGATGCCCCTCACGCGCGCGGAATAGCGGCCGCGCTGTGTGGCGTAAATGCTGACCGCGATAGTGCCCGCCACCCCGATGAGAATCAGAATCCAGAAACCGTAATGAGGCAGCCAGCGCAGGAAAACCAGCGCGGCGGCAAAAAGAGCCGTGCTGGTCCGGCCCCAGGAAAGCACCGTGCGCTCGGGTTGGAGCCCGGGGTCTTGGTGCGTGGGAGCAGCCGGAGCTCCTGGCATCAGTTCAGCGCGATCAGGATGATCACGACGGCTGCAGTGACTGCGCCGCCCAGGCCGAGGAGGGGAACAATAATCGGCAGGGGAAGTGGTTTTCCGTGCCGCATGCTCGACTCGATGGAGACCCACCGCACTGCGGCGCCGGCACTGATCAGCATCCCGGTAGCCACCAGGAACATTGCCAGTGCTTTGCGCAAGGGTTCGGGGAAGGCCTCAATCGCGAAGGCTTCCAGCGCCAGCCCGCCGGCGAGGAAGGCCAGGGCCGTGCGGACCCAAGCCAGGAAGGTCCGCTCGTTGGCCAGAGTGAACCGCGGGTCCGGCTCTTCGCCGCCGGGCAGCACTCTGCGGGCCAACCAGCCGCGTCCTTGATCCGGCTCGGTCATCGTTCTCCTTACGGTGCGGGTTTCCCCATCGTATGCCGCCGGAATAGCTTGCTTCGGTGCCGACAGCTGCCGGCCCTGCCGGATCAGGCCTATCGAATCCCGCTGTCCACAACCAGCGTGATGTGAACGGGCCTGTCCGAGATGACCACAAGCTCGGTAGCCGTCGAAGCGTAACCGCCGGCGTTGGTCGCCCTGATCACATAACGACCGTCAGGCAGCGTCAGATGGAAGGCACCGGTGCTATCGGTTTGTGTTGAGCCCCGGACGGCGTCCCCGTCCAAGGCCACAACCGCGGCCCCTGATACTGGGCGCGGTGGACACTCCTGACCAACACGTTCGACGGGACAGACGGGGGCGGTCAGGACCACCCCGGCAACTTCCCCGGAATGCCCCGTGACCGGACCGCTTGGACTGGTGCACCCGCACAACCACAGGACGGCGGCCAACAAAACCCAGACGGAACACTTCACCTCACTCACCAACCGCCTCGCGTAGGCGTATGTCCCTTTCGGGCATCGTCCGGCATGGCCATTTCGGCCCGCAGGCCGAGGAGTCGGATCGGACGGCCCGCTTCGATTCCTGCTGCGAGGTCCAAAGCCCTCGCGAGGATTTCCTCCCGGTCGAATGTATCGGGAATCTTCCGCCCGTGGTTCTTGGTCTCGAACGGCGCGTACCGAACCTTCAGAGTCAGCCCAACCACGGGGCGTCCTTCAGCCACAACATCCTCAAGGACGCGCGCTGTCAGCTCCCTCACGGCGTCGTACACCTGGGCGGGCTCGGTCAGGTCCCGCTGGAAGGTGGTCTCCCGGCTGTGCCCGCGGGCAACCCACGGAGTATCGTCCACAACACTGGCGCCGTCCCCGCGTCCGAGCTCCGCGTACCAAGGACCCATCCTGGGGCCAAACTCCGGAACCAGGTTCTGGGGGTCGGACGCGGCGAGCTCGGCCACTGTATTGATGCCGAGCTTGGCCAGCCGGCCCGACACCTTGGTTCCGACACCCCACAGGTCCTTGGTGGGCCGACTGCCCATAACGTCGAGCCAGTTCCCGGCAGTGAGACGGAAGACGCCGGCCGGCTTGCCGAAACCGGTGGCGACCTTGGCTCGGACCAACGTGTCACCGATGCCCACGCTGCAATGCAGCCGCGTTCGCTCCAGGACAGCGGCCTGCACCTGCCGGGCGTAGGCTTCCGGATTCTCTGTCTCAGTGCCCATAAAGGCTTCATCCCAACCCAGCACCTGCACGGTGGCGCCGGGCTGCGCTCGCAGGGTGGCCATCACCGTTTCAGACGCCGCGAGGTAAGCCTCCTGATCGACGGGCAGGATCACAGCGTCGGGCACTTTTCGGGCCGCAATGCGTAAGGGCATTCCGGAACCCACACCGAACGCCCTGGCCTCGTAGGATGCGGTCGACACCACCGCTCGTTCAGTGGGGTCCCCCCGACCGCCGACAATGATCGGCTTCCCCGCAAGCTCCGGCCGCCGGAGCACTTCGACCGCCGCGATGAACTGGTCGAGATCGACATGCAGCACCCACCGGATTCCGCTCACGCCACCAGTCTGCCCTAAACATCCCTGCCAAGCATGGGCCACCACCGGGCGTGGCCTCTGATGCCATCGCCAAACAAGCAGTCAGCTAAACCAGGGAATCGTCGACAACAAAGATTGACCTCGGCATTACAGGGGTCTTTCGGCGTCTGATCACCCGTCCTTGGCAAGAACGAAGGTGACGAAGCCCATGACGTCCCGGTGGCCTCGCAACCACATCATTCTTGCCTTATCTAACTCGTCCCGAATTTCTGACGCCGCCTCGTGCTCGGGGTGAGTCACAAGCCACTGCTCCCGATTTCGGAGATGGCCGCACTCGAATTCTTCCCATTCTTGACTGGTTGAGGTCCGCAGATCCAGAACGCGCCACCCAGCGCTGATGACCTTGTCGACAAGGTCGGGAAGGAGTAAAGCATCATCCACTGTTGTCCCTGGCCACATGTGAGCCAACTGATTATCCGTTGGGACAACAGACCAGATCTCGGCACCAAAAACCAGACGTCCGAAAGGGGTGGTCGAGCTGCGAAGACGGGACAGGGCTTCGCTGATCGTCCCAAAAGCTTGGTACGAACCTACGTTGAGCACGAGGTCAGCGCTCTCCGCGCAGTCGGCAGACGATTCCGCCTGGAATAGGGCCCGGTCAGCAAGCCCCCGTTGCTCAGCTGCCATGCGTGCCTGATCAATGTAGGACTCATTAATGTCAATGCCCGTGCCGCTGGTATTCGGCATCGCCTCAAGAATGTCCATGAGCATTCCACCCCATCCGCACCCATGATCCAAGACCGTTCGTGGTCGATTAGTTGCGAGATCGTTGATCAAGCGGTCGAAGGACTGCCGTCCGATCGGCGAATTGGTTCTGAGAACGGACGCTCCGCCACGGGCAGGTGGCGTGTTGGGATCAGTCATGACGCTCAACCTAACATCCGACTGGTAAACATCAATCGCTCTCGCGCACTACCCGGCTCCAATTTCCCTATCGCGACTAATCAGAGTGCACGTCCTGCTACGGCCCAGCCCGGACCGATCTGCCACCATCACCACATTGCCCGGCTGCAAGTAGTCAAGACATTCCGTCCAGCGTCCCCTCTCTTGGGTATTGGTCCTTCTAACTTCAGCCTCACCACTTTGTCGAAACCCAACAAAATCTCGCTTGTAACTGGGAACTAGCGTTTCTTCCGAGGCATTATCCGCAGCTATGCACCCCCAAAGGACTATCGATGACGATGCAGCCAGAGCTCCAGGCCAACCCCGGCCCCATCCTCGAGACCGCCCGGAAGCAGGTTCTGGAGCAGGGCATCGGCCTCTCCGAAAGCCAACTGGTGGAAATCCTCAGGCTGCCGGACCAGGATCTGCCCGCAGCCCTGCAGCTCGCCCACGAGGTGCGGCTCAAGCACTGCGGCGAGGACGTCGAAGTCGAAGGCATCATCTCCATCAAGACCGGCGGCTGCCCCGAGGACTGCCACTTCTGCAGCCAGTCCGGCCTGTTCGACACCCCCGTCCGCGGCGTCTGGCTCGACATCCCCGAACTCGTCAAAGCCGCGAAGGAAACCGCCGCAACGGGAGCCACCGAGTTCTGCATCGTCGCCGCCGTCCGCGGCCCCGACATCAAGCTCATGAACCAGATCAAGTTCGCGATCGACCGGATCAACGAAGCCGTGGACATCAACATCGCCTGCTCCCTGGGCATGCTCACCCAGCGCCAGGTGGACCAGCTCGCCAGCTGGGGCGTGCACCGCTACAACCACAACCTCGAAACCGCTCGCAGCTACTTCCCCGAAGTCGTCACCACCCACAGCTACGAGGAGCGCCTCGACACCTGCAACATGGTTAAAGACGCCGGCATGGAGCTGTGCTGCGGCGCCTTGATCGGCATGGGCGAAAGTCTTGAACAGCGCGCCGAACTCGCCGCCCAGCTCGCGGCCCTCGAACCCCACGAAGTCCCGTTGAACTTCCTCAACCCCCGTCCTGGAACCCCGCTGGAAAACCAGGGCATCATGGACGGCAAGGACGCCCTCCGCGCGATCGCCGCGTTCCGGCTGGCGATGCCCCGGACCGTGCTGCGCTACGCCGGCGGACGGGAGCTGACCCTCGGCGACCTCGGAACCAAGGCAGGCCTCATGGGCGGCATCAACGCCGTCATCATCGGCAACTACTTGACCACCCTGGGCCGCCCGGCAGACGCCGACCTGAACCTGCTCGTCGAGCTGAACATGCCCATCAAGGAACTCCAGAAGACACTATGAACGGGGTTTCGACGAGCTTAACCATCGCTGTTCCCGCGAGCTCAAGCACCGCTGAGTTCTGCGGGCACTGCGGTGAACCGTCCGACGGCGGCGCCAGCCCGGCGTCGGGCGTTCACCACCATTGCGGCGAGCATCTCGCGATGGAGCCGCCGCGGTACTGCGCCGCCTGCCGGCGCCGCATGAAAGTCCAGGTGACTCCGCTGGGCTGGACCGCGGAATGCTCCCGCCACGGCGTGCTCGCACCATGACGACAGCTTCGGCGCAGCCGGGCCTGATCCAGCGGGACCGCGCACGGTTGTGGCACCCTTACGCGCCGGCGTCCCCGGACCTTCCGCTGTGGGAGGTCGAGGCGGCCGACGGCGTGCGGCTGCGGCTTAGGGCCGAGGACGGCACCCGCCATGAGGTGGTTGATGCGATGTCCTCGTGGTGGTCGGTGATCCACGGCTACCGCAACCCGGTGCTGGACGCCGCTGCGCGGAGGCAGCTGGAGAGCTTCAGCCATGTGATGTTCGGCGGACTCACGCACGCCCCGGCGGTGGAACTGGCCGAGCGGCTGGTGGACATGGCCCCTTCCGTGCCAGGGAGGCCGGGTTTGGAGCGGGTGTTCCTTGCGGATTCGGGTTCGGTGGCCGTGGAGGTTGCGCTGAAGCTGGCGGTGCAGTTCCAGACCGCGTCCGGGCACCCGCGGAGGCAGCGGTTCCTGAGCCTCCGCGGCGGGTACCACGGCGACACTTTCGCGGCGATGGGGGTCTGTGATCCTGTGGACGGGATGCACTCCGCGTTCCCGGGCCTGCTGGCGGGCAACGTGTTTGCGCCGCGTCCCCCGGCGGCCGCCTCCGCGACCCCGGAAACCTTGCGTGCGTGGGCGTCCGAACTCGGGGGCATCGCGGCTGCGCATTCCGGGGAGCTGGCCGCGGTCATCGTCGAACCGGTCCTGCAGGGTGCCGGCGGGATGCACACCTACCCGGCCGAATGCCTGACAGTACTGCGGCACGTGGCGGACCGGCATGGGCTGCTGCTCATCCTCGATGAGATCGCCACCGGCTTCGGGCGCACCGGGGAGCTGTTCGCGGCCGATCATGCCGGCGTCGTACCGGACATCATGTGCGTGGGCAAGGCCCTGACCGGCGGGTACCTGACTCTCGCCGCCATGCTCTGCACGGCGGAGATTGCGTCGGCTGTGTCCCGCGGCCGGGCCGGTGCGCTGCTGCACGGCCCCACGTTTATGGGCAACCCGCTGGCATGTGCGGTTGCCAACGCCAGCCTCGGCATCATCGGCGACGGCGGCTGGCGGCCCGACGTCGCACGGATCGGCACCGGCCTCGAATCAGGGCTCGCCCCCGCCCTGGAACTTGAGGCCGTGCAGGACGTCCGGACCATCGGCGCCGTCGGAGTCATTGAGCTGCACAACGCCGTCGACGTCACCGCGGTCACCACCGCGGCCATCCGGCACGGGGTCTGGGTCCGGCCGTTCCGGAACCTCGTCTACACGATGCCCCCGTACGTCAGCACCGCAGCGGACATTGAGCAGATCACCGCAGGCATGACGGCGGCCGTCGCCGAAGTGCACGGGCGCGTCGTACATGAGCGCGTCCCCGCACGGTCCCGAGGCGAGGCATGAGTAACTCGATGACACAGTGGCTCGAGCGGCAGACCGCGGTCCGGGAGCGCCGGGGCCTGGTCCGCCGCCTGCTCCCCCGAGCCGCGGACGAACGGTTCATCGACCTGGCCAGCAACGACTACCTGGGCCTCGCGGCGGACCCTCGGGTTGCCGGGGCCGCTGCGGCCGCCGCTTCGGTGTGGGGTGCGGGCGCCACGTCCTCGCGTCTGGTGGCCGGAACCACGCGGCTGCATCTGGACCTCGAGCAGGAACTGGCCATGCTGGCCGGGATGGAGACGGCGCTGGTGTTCTCCTCCGGCTATCTGGCCAACATCGGCGTGATCACGGCGCTCGGGGGCCCCGGGACCCTGATCGTCGCGGACGAACACTGCCACGCCTCGATGATCGACGGATTCAGGCTCAGCCGCTCCCGCACCGAATCGTTCACCCACAACAGCGTGGAGGAGGTCGGCCGGCTGCTTGCCGGCCGGCCGGAACCGCGCGCACTGATCGCCGTCGAATCCCTCTACAGCGTTCTTGGCGACGAAGCCCCGCTCGCCGCCCTGCTGGCCCTGGCCGAGGACCACGACGCCGTGCTGCTCATCGACGAGGCCCACAGCCTCGGGGTCACCGGCACCGGCACCTTCCAGGGCCGCGGCGCGGTGGCCGGAACCTTCCTTGCCGGGCATCCGAATGTGGTCGTGACCGCGACGCTGTCCAAGGCCCTGGGCAGCCAAGGCGGAGCTGTCCTGGGATCTGCCCTGCTGCGGGAACACCTCGTCAACCGGGCCCGGAGCTTCATCTTCGACACCGGGCTGGCGCCGGCCTCCGCCGCCGCAGCCCTCGCCGCGGTGCGGATCATCCGGGACGAGCCGTGGCGGGCCGGATCCGTCCGAAGCAACGCTGCAGCCCTGGCCGCCGGGCTTGGCCCTGCCCTTACAGCCCGCGGCGCCGCCGCCGAACAGACAGCGGCCGACCGGCCCGCCGTCGAGCAAACGGCGGGGGCCGTCCAGTCCATCACCATGCCGTCCGCCGCATCAGCCCTGGCAGCTGCCGAGGCCGCTCGCACCGCCGGTGTCCGGATCGGCTGCTTCCGCCCGCCGTCCGTTCCGGACGGGATTTCACGGCTGCGGCTCACCGCCCGTGCCACCCTTACCCGCGCGGACATCGACGACAGCTGCGCAGTGCTGCGTGGCATTTTGGAGGAACTTCTATGAACCTGCCCGGCATCATCCTGGTCACTGGTACGGACACCGGTGTCGGCAAAACAATGACGACGGCGGCCCTCGCCGCCGTCCTCCACGGAACGGGGCGCAGCGTCGCCGTGTACAAACCGTGCCAGTCAGGCGCAGCCGACGGCGATTCCGACGCTGCCGAGATTGTCCGGCTCGCCGGCGCCGTGACAGCAGAAACCGGAGTTGTCCTGCAGGAGCCGCTGGCGCCCGTCGCCGCTGCCGCCGTCGACGGAACGCCGCTCCCAACGCTGGCTGCGCACGCCAAGAAGGTCCACGAGCTCGCAGCGTCCCACGACCACGTCCTGGTTGAGGGCGCGGGCGGCCTGCTGGTGGAGCTGGATTCCGACGGCGGCACCCTGGCGGAGCTTGGATCACTCCTCGCGGCCGCATTTGTCCTCGTCGCCCGGCCGGGGCTCGGTACCCTGAACCACACCGCCCTGACCCTCGAAGCGCTGGACGCGCGGGACCTGCAGGTCATCGGCGTCGTGCTCGGCAGCTGGCCACGCAACCCGGACGTTGTGCACCACAGCAACCGGCACGTGCTCGGATCGCTGGGGGTGCCCTTGCTCGGCGCCCTTCCCGAGCAGGCGGCGGATCTGTCCCCGGCGGATTTCCGCGCCGGTGCAGCTGCCTGGCTGAACGGCCTGCCCGCATGAACCCGGCGATGATGACCGCCCGCCCCGTTGAGCCGCTGGTGCCCGGTCCGGGACAGACTGAGAGCCCAGGACAGGCCGGCGGCGCCAGCTGCCCGTACCTCGTGGTGCGGGACCCGGACGCGGTCCGTGAGGTGCTGCACCGTCCTGCCGACTTCAGCCCCGGCAATGCGCTGGTCGCGGTCACGCCCCTGGAAGGACCGGCCCTGCGGGTGCTGCAGCGCGTGGGCTTTGCGTTGCCGCCTGTGCTGGCGAGCAACGACACGGGCACGCACGCCGGGATCCGCAAGGTCGTGGCGGGCTATTTCACCCCCGCCACAGTCGCCGCCATGGAACCACGGATCCGGGAACTGGCCCGGGAAGCGGCACGGAACGCCGCGGACCAACTCGACTCTTCCGGCCACGTGGAACTCGTTCAGGCGGTCGCGGCTTTTCCCCCAGCAGTCGTCATGCTCGAACTCCTCGGACTGCCCGTCCGGGACCTTGCTGACCTCAAGCGGTGGGGCCTGGACTCCATGGAGCTGTTCTGGGGCTGGCCCGACGTGAACCGCCAACTCGAACTGGCCCACAGCGCCGCAGATTTCTACGTCTGGCTTCGGCAGCTCGTTGCGGAATCCAGGGCGGCCCCCGGACAGAACCTGTTCAAATCCCTGGCCGACCACGGCCTGTCTACGACTGAAATCTGCTCGCTGGGCTACTTCCTGCTGATCGCCGGACAGGAAACAACCACCCAACTGATCAGCACCACGCTGTTCCGGCTCCTGGAAGGGTCCGCGCCCGCGGGCTGGAAGGACGCGGCATCCGACGCCGGTTCCAGGGCCATGGTCAGACACGTGCTGGCCATGGAATCATCCGTCCCCACGTGGCGCCGGGTGGCAGCCCACAACACTAACCTCGGCGAAGTTCTGATCCCTGCCGGCACCGAAATCCTCCTCGAACTGAGCGGCAACCACATCACCTCACCGGCCAGGCATGAACTCCAGTCCTCGGCTCCAGGGACGGCTCCGCAGGCGGATCTGCCGGGGTCCTCTGCGTCCCCGGGCCTGGTGTTTGGATCAGGCATCCACCGCTGCCTCGGCGCCAAGCTCGCCGAACTGGAGGCCGCCATAGTTGTCCAGGAGACCGCCACTGCACTGCCGGACGTACACCTGCAGGACCACCAGCCCGATTGGATCCAGCTCCTGTCCTTCCAGGCACCCCGGACCGTCAGTGTGGCGAACAATCCAGGTAACTCTGCGCGTTATTCGTAAGATATTCCTGCCCCGTGCTGCTTCTAGACGGCACTGTTGACGCGACAGGTGATGCAGGTTACCCGGCGGAATGCGTCCCTCGAGTCCGTAGAGTCCAGGAGTGTGGTGTGAGCGTCGGGCCGGTGGAACAGCCGGAGGTGACTTCCGTCGGTTATTAGGGTATGCGGTTGGCGGCCACCCGACGTTGTCCAGGGAGAGGGCCCGGGACCGTTGCTGTCCTTTCGCTGTTAACTGACAGGCGCCACGACGTCCTCAAGCATCGACCTGTCGAAAAAACGGACCTCGCCAGTTGCCTCGAAGAACACCGGAACCACTGACGTGTTCGGGTCTTTGGACGTTTCGTAGATGTCAGGTCCGCTTCCATGCTTCCGGGCGATTGTTCCAACCAGCCCGGTACCGCGAACGCGGACGGTCCGATATTTGTAGCTCATGTTGACCCCTTCGTCGACTAGGGCAACCCTACTCCTGAGACGTATTCGCAGGACCCATAGGAACAGTCGAGGCACAGGAATCGCCAAATTCATTCTGCTCATCCGTCGATCCTGATCTGGATTTCACCCAGCTGGTGTTCGTGCCCTTCAGCATTCTCCAAGCCGCCTACTTTGCCGCCGGGGATGGCTGAACCTGGCTTCCTCCTACTGCGGCTGGGTCGCACTGCCCCGCACAGCAGGTCGAAATTCTGTGAGAATGCCCGCTCAGGGCCGGAAGACACATACAAAGGGCTGCTGGTGCGCCATAGTGACGGCATGAACGCTGCGGCGAGAAAACCCGACCGGATTCTCATCGCAATCCTTTCCGCAATTGGGCTGTTGGTGATCGTGGCGCTGGCAGTCGTTTTTACACGCGGCCAGCCAGAGGCACTGGACGGGTCGACACCCCAGGGAGTGGTCCAGCGTTACAGCACCGCGGTCATCGACGGCGATACACGGCTACAGCCAATTCCTACCTCACGGAAGCGGCCAGTTCCTTGTGCTCTTAGTGTTTGCGCTGCTGCTTGTCGGCTGCGCTGCAGCCCTCGGGCTCGCGCCGATCAACGTCGTCGTTGTTGACGACCGGGCAGGAGTTCTTGACCGCAACACCCTCGTCCCGGCCATCACTGCGATCGAGTTCCAGAGCCCACCAAGGTGGCTGTGTATACCTACAACGGGAGCACCGCGGACAACCTGAACGAGGAGGTTCTCAGGTTCGCCCGCGCGGAACACCCGGACTGGATCAGTCCCGACGGGCAGAAGTGGGCCGACGGGCTCTTCATCTTTGCGCTCGATCCGGTCGGCCGGCACGTGGGCACCTATATGGGCGAGGACCGCAAGGTCTCGCTGGAACAACGGGATGACATCCAAAATGCCGCAAAGGACCTCCTGCGGGACGCCCAATGGACGGACGGGACCATCGCAGGAGTCCGGCGCGGTGCCGAACTGATCAACCTGCCCTGGTACCGGTCCACGGCATTCCAGGTCGCTGCGTGGATGACCGGCGCCGAGTCCTCTTCCTATGGCAGCAGTGTTCTGGAGAAGCACCGCAATTTCCTCAACCGGTACAGCGCCACCACCGGGCTCGAACCGGGTCCATGCCCTGACACCGAAGGCGTTGGGCCGCCGGTCGAACCTCAAGCTGGTGCGGGAGTACGCAGATGCGGCGGCGGAACTGGACGCCCTGGACGACGTCATTGCCGACAGCAACGCGTTGCTCAACAAGCTCACTGCCTGGCCCACAGCTTGGGACCGGCAGCTGGCGCCCTTCCGCAGCGATCTGGCGGGCGTGGAGCAACTGCTCAGCAACCGTCACGGGCAAGGTGACTCCGCCACCGCCGCGGCCCTCAGATCCTTCCGTGACGCGAGCCTGCCCGAGCTCGAGCGCTGGCCGCAGAACTCGCGGACGGCACGATCACACCGGAGACTGCCTTGGACCGGTTGCGCGACGGCCGGAGCCATCTTTCAGTTCTCCTGATTAACCACGCAGAAACCGTGATCGAGGGTTTTACCAAAGCTCAGATTCCCGGACAGACCCGGGAAACATCCGTAGGCAGTTCCGTTCGCCTGCGAGTGCGCATATGCTCGGCACACGGCTACCGCTAATGCGAGCTGCAAACTAGGAACAACCAGGGGATTCACCTTCGAGGGAGAATGATCATGGATGCGGAAGCAAAGGTTCTTGTCGGTGTGGACGGTTCGGAATCGTCCATTCAGGCGCTCCGTCTCGGGGCGCAGTTGGCGCCGGCCCTGAACGCCACCGTTGTCGCTATTGCCTGTTGGGATTTTCCAGAGATCTACGCCGGATATGTTCCGCCCGATTTCGCCCGGTTTGAAGCGGCTGCGGCGAAGACTCTTGCGGACGCCTTGGAAAAGGCGTTCGGTGAGGAGACTCCGGAAAGACTGACCTCGCAACTGGTCCGCGGACCGGCTGCGGCGAAGCTCGTCGAAGCGGCGGCCGACGCTTCATTGCTGGTGGTTGGACGCCGGGGCCACGGGGGTTTCCTTGGCATGCACCTCGGCTCCGTGAGCTCTGCGTGTGTTGCCCACGCGGACTGCCCCGTCTTGGTGCTGCATGCCGAAAGCAGCCACCGCTCCCATCATCTATGGAGGGGCTCCAAGGCGAAATGACAGCCTCCCGGAAAAGCCGGGATTCCGCCTCTCAAGCCGTAAGACACGGCTTCTCACACGCGAACCGGGTCCCTCTCACTGCGCCGCTCCATCCACTCGGTTACCGGATTGGTCGAACTCGTGGCCTTCGATTTCGTGGCGGATTTCGGCGGCAATGGGGTCCAGTTTCCGGTTGGAGTAGCTGACATACCAGCCGGTGATGGCGAACGTGGAGACGAACTGCAGCAGGCCCAGGATCAGGCCGACGTTGATGTTGCCCCACACTTTGGTGGACATAAACTCGACGGCGTAGTCAGCCAGCAGGACGTAGGCGAAATACCAGAGCAGGAATGCAATGGCCATGGGAAAGACAAAGCTACGGTGACGTTTGCGCAGTTCCTGGAACCGCTCTGTCGACTGGACCTGTTCGAAGTCCACGGACGCCGCTGCTTCCGGAGTTTCGGCTTCGTTACCCATCGTTCCTCCTCATTGAGACTTACAGTCCACACCGGCTGAACAGACGTCCGGCCAATGTGACCGCTCTCACTGTTGCGCGTGGCGGCGCCGTTCCCATTGTCTCGCATAGCCCCGATTTAGTCTCGCCCCTACTGCGACATCAGCCGAATTGAGGCGCACAGAAAAGGGAACTATCTCGGAGATCATCGCGCCAACCCAGCCGTTCCAAAGCCATAATCACCGCCTTTGAAACTGAGTATCAGTTGACTTGACACTCAGTCTCACTGTAGAACGGTGACATGGTTCCTGACAATGTCGTAGAAACTGCCTCACTCACGGGCGCTGCCGTCGACGCCGGCAAGTCGCCCGGAAAATCGGCGCAGGCGTATGCCGCGGCCCTACTGGACACTCAACGGCAGCGGCCGGCGGGCGCACCCAGCGCCGATCCGCGCCCCGTCCGAAGCGTTGGCGTAATCGGGGCCGGGCTCATGGCGAGCCAGCTTGCCCTTGTTTTTGCCAAACAGCTCGGCGTTCCGGTCCTGATCACGGATCTTTCCCAGGCAAAGGTGGATGGCGCGCTTGGCTGGATCGCCGGGCACTTGGAGAAACTGGTGAGCCGGGGGCAACTCAGCGAAACGGCGGCCCGCGACCTGGGCAGTCTTGTCCGCGTCACCGTGGATAAGCGCGAGTACCGGGACTGCGATGTGGTCATCGAGGCGGTGTTCGAGGAGTTGGCCGTCAAACGCGCCGTCTTCGCGGAGATCGAGCCACTGCTGCGCACTGATGCGCTGCTCCTGACGAATACGTCGTCCCTATCCGTCGCGGCGATGGGCCACGGCCTCGCCCATCCGGAACGCCTGGTGGGACTGCATTTCTTCAATCCGGTGGCTGTGCTGCCGCTCGTGGAAATCATCAGCACTGAAAACAACGACGACGTCAGCGTCGCCACCGCTTGTTCGCTTGCCCGGCTTCTGGGCAAGACTGCGGTCCTGGTTACGGATACGCCGGGCTTTGTGGTGAACCGGATCCTGACCCGGCTGTTCTGCGAATTGCTGCAGGTCATTGATGACGGGACGGATATCGAACTGGCGGACCATGCCCTGGACCCGCTCGGGCTACCTATGACCCCGCTGACGCTGCTGGGTTTCATCGGACCCGCCGTTCAGCTGCACATCTGCGAGACCATGCACGCTGCCTACCCTGACCGGTTTTATGTCAGCAGCAGCCTGGCAGCCATTGCGGATGCCCGGCTGCGCGGCTACCTGGCTAAGTCCGGCACGGCGCTTCCCGAGGCGGCCGCCCTGCTGCCGTCTGCCGATGCCGGAGGTTCAGTGCCGGCACGGGACGCGGAGGCCATCAGGGCACGGATATTTGAAGCCCTGGCCGAGGAGGTGGGCCTGATGCTCGCCGAAAAGGTGGTGGCCGGTCCGGCGGAAGTGGATTTGTGCATGCTGCTGGGCGCCAACTTCCCCCAGCGTCTGGGGGGCCTCACCCCGCTGCTAGACCAAAGCGGCGCCTCCCGGCGTGTGTGGGGTAGGGATTTCCACCCCGGGTCCGGCTTCGCCTGATAGCCCGGGCCGCGCGGCCCGCCTCAAACAAGCGCCGCCACCTCCGCGCCATTTCTCAATTCCTCCCCAAAAAAGGATGTAAGCCCATGCCCGACTATGACGTCGCTGAACCGCTGGACACGGACTACTACTCCGTATTCGCCAATATTTCTGCACCCGACCGCGAAGCGTGGAGGCGTGCCCGGGATTTCACCGCGGAGGCCCTGCCGCAGATGAACGACTACTGGGAACGGGCCGAGTTCCCCGCCCACCTGGCGAAGCGGATGGGCACCATGAACCTCCTGGCCGATGGCATTGACGTACAGGGCCTGGAGTCCATGTCCGCGCTGGCAGCCGGCCTGGTCAACATGGAGGTCTCCCGCGGGGACGGTTCCCTGGGCACTGTCATCGCAGTGCAGGGCGGCCTGGTACTGCGGTCGATTGCCCTTTTTGGCTCCGACACCCAGCGCCGGACCTGGCTCGGTCCGCTGGCCCGCGGCGAAAAGCTCGGTGCCTTCGCCCTGACGGAACCGGACCACGGCTCCGATTCCGTGGCACTGGAAACCACCGCCTCGCTCGACGGGGAGGTCTACGTCCTCAATGGCGAGAAGAAGTGGATCGGCAACGGCTCCGTAGGCGATGTCACGGTGGTCTGGGCACGCGATGACGACGGCGATGTCCGCGGTTTCCTGGTGGAACAGGACCGGGAGGGTTACGAGGCCGAAACCATCACCGGAAAGGCTTCGCTGCGCGCAATCCACCAGGCCCGGATCAAGCTCAACAACGTCCGCATTCCAAAGGCCAATCTTCTCCCCGGTGCCCGCACTTTCAAGGACACGTCCGAAATCCTTGTTGCCACGCGTTTGGGGGTGGCCTGGTCCGCTCTCGGCCACGCCACCGCCGTCTACGAAGCCGCGTTGAACTATGCCACGCAGCGGACACAGTTCGGCAAGCCGCTGGCAAAGTTCCAACTTGTCCAGGAGCGACTGGCGTACATGCTCTCGGAGCTGACCAGCATGCAGCTGCACTGTTTCCACCTCGCGGGGCTTGATGCGGCCGGCGAGATGCGCCCCACCCAGGCCTCGATGGCGAAGTACCACAACACCCGCAAGGCCCGCGAGCTGGCGTCCATTGCCCGCGACATGTTGGGCGGCAACGGCATCCTGCTGGAAAACCACGTGATCCGGCACCTTCTCGACATCGAATCCATCCATACCTACGAAGGCACGCAGAGCATTCAGACCCTATTGATCGGCCGCGATGTCACCGGACAAAGCGCCTTCGCCTAAGGATTCGCCATGACCACAATTGAGCTTCCCAATGAAACCCCACTGAGCCCCCTGCGGTTCCTGCAGCGCTCCGCCGAGGTGTTCGGACAGAAGACGGCGATCATCCACGGTGACCGCTCCTATACTTACCTGGACTTCGCTGCCGAAGCCCAGGGGCTGGCCAAAGCGATCAAGAGCAGGATCCAGCCCGGTGACCGGGTGGCCTTCCTGTGTCCTAATGTGCCGGAACTGCTGATTGCCCATTACGCCGTCCCCCTGGCCGGCGGCGTCCTGGTGGCCCTGAACTCGCGGATGTCCGCCCGGGAACTCCAATACATCCTGGAGCATTCCGAAGCCAGGCTGCTGTTTGCCGATTCGGAACTGCTGGCCACCGTGGCGGGAATGGACCTGGGCCTGACACAACTGGCTGAGGTGATCGAAGTGCCTGACAGCACCATCCCGTATCCGGAGGTCCCGGCAGGCATCGGCACTACGCAGTACGCAGACTTCCTCGCCGCGTCCGGACACCAGGACGCAGATCTTCCGTGGAGCGTAGAGGACGAACGCGCCCCGATCACGCTCAACTACACCTCCGGCACCACGGGCAAGCCCAAGGGCGTGCTGTATTCGCATCGCGGTGCCTACCTGAACTCGCTCGGGGAAACCTTCCACAATCACTTCACCGGCGACACGCGCTACCTCTGGACCCTTCCGATGTTCCACTGCAACGGTTGGTGCACCACTTGGGCCGTGACGGCGGCCGCAGGCGTCCACATCTGCCTGCGAGCAGTGCGCGCCGACGCCGTCTGGGACGCCATCGACACTCTCGGAGTCACCAACCTCTGTGGCGCCCCCACGGTTTGCAGCATCATTGCCGGCGCACCCCAGGCCCACGAGCTGAAGGTGCCGCTGCGCATCACGACGGCGGGCGCACCGCCGTCGCCCGCGATCATCACGTCCCTGGAGTCAATCGGGATCAGCGTGGTCCACGTTTATGGGTTGACCGAGGTGTACGGCCCGTACACGATCTGTGAGCATCAAACAGAGTGGGATGATCTTTCCGCCCAGGACAGGGCCGTCAAGATCTCCCGCCAGGGGGTGGGGATGCTGCAGGCCGAGACGGCGCGCATCGTGGACCTGGACATGCTCGATGTCCCGGCCGACGGCGCAACGCTGGGCGAAATCGTGCTTCGGGGCAACAACGTGATGCTCGGTTACTTCAAGGATCCCGAGGCCACGGCCGACGCCTTCCGCGGCGGCTGGTTCCATACCGGCGACCTCGGCGTGATGCATCCCGACGGCTACATCCAGCTCAAGGACCGGGCCAAGGACATCATCATCTCCGGCGGAGAAAACATCTCCACAATTGAGGTGGAGCAAGCCATAATGAGCCACCCG
The DNA here is from genome assembly GCF_006517235.1 of Pseudarthrobacter sp. NIBRBAC000502772. Lineage (NCBI taxonomy): Bacteria > Bacillati > Actinomycetota > Actinomycetes > Micrococcales > Micrococcaceae > Pseudarthrobacter > Pseudarthrobacter sp. NIBRBAC000502772. The sequence continues at coordinate 2,773,171 of NZ_CP041188.1, read as the reverse complement.
GCAGTGCTGAACGTGGCCGTGATCGGCGTCGCGCACGAGAAATGGGGCGAACGCCCGGTGGCCTTTGTCATCCGCAGCAGCTCCAGCTCGGTCACGGCCGAGGAGATCCGCTCGCACGTCAAGGGCCTGCTCTCAGGATTCAAGGTTCCGGACAGGATCCTTTTCCCCGAAGAGCTCCCCCACAACTCCACCGGCAAAGTCCTGAAGTCGCGCCTACGTGCCCTGGACCTCAGTGCCCCCGCCCCCAGCAAGGAACCCACCAAATGAGTAGCCAGGACATAGTTGTTGTGGGCGCGGCCCGCACCCCTCAAGGAAAGCTGATGGGCCAGCTGGCTTCACAAAGCGCTGTGCAGCTGGGCGCCGCGGCCATCGCCGCGGCCCTGGAGCGCTCCGGGATCGGACCGGCGTCCGTCGACGCGGTCATTGTGGGTCAGGTCCTGACGGCCGGCGCGGGCCAGAACCCCGCGCGGCAAAGCGCCGTCGCGGCAGGAATACCGCTCAGCGCCCCCGCCGTCACGGTGAACAAGGTCTGCCTCTCCGGGCTGAGTGCCATCATCCAGGGCGTCCGGTTGCTCAAACTGGGCGAGGCGGATGTGGTGGTCGCCGGCGGCCAGGAGTCCATGAGCCAGGCGCCGCACGTGCTCACCGGCTCGCGCGCCGGCTACCTCTACGGCGGCATTACGGCCGTGGACTCGGCCGGCCATGATGGGCTCACGGACGCCTTTGACCACGAGCTCATGGGCATTGCCACGGACCGCGCCAACTCGGACCTTCAACTCTCCCGCGAGGCGCAGGACAACATCGCGGCGCTGTCCCACCAGCGGGCGGCCGCGGCCCGGGCAGGGGGAATGTTCAGCGCCGAGATTGCCCCCATTTCGGTGCCACAGAAGCGCGGCGCGCCCGTACTGGTAAGCGATGACGAGGGCGTCCGCCCGCAATCCACGCAGGAGGTGCTGGCCGCGCTGAAGCCGGCCTTCACCGCGGAGGGAACAGTCACGGCCGGAAATGCTTCACCGCTGAGCGACGGCGCCGCCGCCGTCGTGCTGGTGACCCGCGCGTACGCCGATGCCCACGGGCTCGAGGTGCTGGCCGTCGTCGGGCCCGCCGGGCAGATCGCCGGGCCCGACACAACACTGCCGGACAAGCCGGCACAGGCAATCACCGCGGCCCTGGCCCGCGCCGGCTGGACGGCCGGGGATCTTGACTTTGTGGAGATCAACGAGGCCTTCGCCTCGGTGGTGGCCCACTCCGCAGCAGCCCTGGGCGTCGGTTTGGACAAGGTGAACGTCAACGGCGGAGCCATCGCGATCGGACATCCGATCGGCGCCTCCGGAGCCCGGCTGGTGGTCTCGGCCGTCCATGAGCTGATGCGGCGCGGGAGCGGCAAATCCGCCGTCGCGCTTTGTGGCGGCGGCGGACAGGGTGACGCGCTGCTACTCTACCGGGATGGCATCAGTGGCTAATTTCCGTTCCGGCGTGGCCGAGGCCGCGCTGGATCTGTTCACCGACAATGGCTACGACCCGACCAGCGTGGACGATATTGCCCTCGCTGCCGGAATCTCCCGCAGCACCTTCTTCCGTCAGTTCCGCGCCAAGGAAGACGTGATCTTTGCGGACCACGAAGCCCTGCTCGCCGAGCTGACGGTCTACCTGGCAGCCAGCCATCCCGATCCGTGGGAGGCTGTGTGCCAGGCTGCAGAGCTGGTCTTCGTGAAATTTTCCGAACGCCGGAAGCTGTCCCAAAAGCGCTACCACGTGGTGCAGGCGGTGCCCGCGCTGCGGGACCGGGAAACGATCATGGTGTCCCGCTATGAACGGCTTTTCTCGGACTACCTTCGCCAGACACTGCCGGGCATATCAACTCTTGATGCAATCCGGTTCGCCGCGGCTGTCACCTCAACCCATAACTATGTGCTGCGCGAAATGATGCTGGACTCCGCCCGCGGTTCCCTCCAGAACCTGGAACACGAACTGCTGGCGGTGCGCCGTATGTTCGGGGTACTGCCGCAGGGCGACCCCGCATCCGTCCCGGCGGGGGACGACCTGGTTGTGGCCGTTTTTCCCCGCTCGATACCCACTGCTGAGCTGGCGCGTCGCATCCAGGACAAGCTCGACGGCCGCTCCGTCTAGCCTGCTCCACCCAGCTGCTCAGTCCAACTGCTCCATCTAACCGGAGAAGGGCCCTATGACAGGGCATGACAACGACGTCTACCGTCCGAGCGACCGCGACCTGCTGAAGCGGGCGATCCGGGAAACCGCAGCCCGGACTGGCTCGGCCGTGTTCTTCGCTGGCCTCGTCAATCGCACCGAGCTCACCATCACCGAGTTCCTCGGCACGACGACGCACGGTCTGAAGAACCTCAGCGTGCAGCCCGGCGAGGGCGTGGGCGGGCGGGCCCTCTCCCAGGCGCGCACGGTCGGGGTGGCCGATTACTTCGACTCCGACAGCATTACTCATCATCACGACGACGCCGTACGCATCGAGGGGCTGCGGACCATGGTGGCGCTCCCCATCCTCGTGGACGGCCGTGCCCGGTGTGTCCTCTACGCGGCAACGCGGGAGCGCACATCGATCGGCGAGTGCGTGGTGACGGAACTCAGCGCCGGCGCCTCGAGGATCTCGCGGGAACTGGCCATTCGGGACGAGGTGGACCACCGGGTCGCGATTCTCCGGGTCGTCCAAAGCCTGGCCGCGGAGCCACCGGACCGGAACCTCATCGAGACCGTCCGGCTCGCGCATGCCGAGCTCCTCTCGGTGGCCAGCACCACGACTGATCCCGAGCTCGCCCAGCGCATCCTCGCCGTGACCGCACGGCTCGAGGGCTCCGACGCGGCGCCGGCCGGCGTCCCGCACCTCACCCGACGGGAGACGGATGTGCTCGCCCAAGTGGCGCTCGGCTGTTCCTATGCCGAAACCGGCAAACGGCTCTCACTCAAGGCAGTCACCGTGAAGAGCTACATGCAGACGATCATGGCGAAACTGGACGGGCACAGCCGTGCGGAGGCCGTAGTGGCCGCACGCCGTCTCCGCCTTTTGCCCTGACCGGTGGCGCGAAAACACCTCCATCGGGAGGTGGTGGCGAACGCACGGCGCTGGCACGATGACATCTTCGCGTCGAAACAAACCTCGTTTCGACGACCGATGTCAAAGGAGATATCGCATGCTCGAAAGCCTCGCACCGGTTGCGAACCGGTCCGGTCCGCGCCCCACCTCGATGGCCAGGGTCGCCGTCGCCAGCTCGATGGGCAGCATCATCGAGTTCTACGACTTCCTCATCTACGGTACGGCTGCGGCCCTCGTCTTCCCCCAGGTCTTCTTCCCGGCGCTCGGCCCGGCCGCCGGCACCCTCGCCTCATTCGGAACCTTTGCCGTGGCCTTCGTCTCGCGCCCCCTTGGTGCCGTCCTGTTCGGCCACTTCGGTGACAGGCTGGGGCGCAAGAAAACGCTCGTCAGCACACTGCTCATCATGGGCATCGCGACCGTCACCATCGGGCTGCTGCCCGACGCCAGCGTAATCGGGATCGCCGCGCCGATCATCCTCGTTGTTCTCCGCTTTCTTCAGGGATTCGCTGTCGGCGGCGAATGGGCCGGCGCGGCACTGATGGCCGCCGAGTACGCCCCGCCCAAACACCGGGGCCTCTTCGCAGCCTTCCCCCAACTGGGCCCGTCGATTGGCTTCGCCCTCGCGAGTGCAACCTTCCTCATCATCAATCTGTCACTCGGCGACAAGTCAGAGGCATTCCTCACGTACGGCTGGCGCATTCCTTTCATCGGAAGTGCAGTGCTCGTTATGATCGGTCTCTACATCCGCCTCAAGATCGAAGAGACTCCGGTCTTCAAGGAGGCCAGCAACTCGAGCGCCGTCCCGGCCGGCCCCCGCAAGCTGCCCGTGTGGGAGTCGGTGCGAAACCAGCCACGCCAGATCCTCTTGGGCGGCGCCTCCACCATGATGCTCTTCGCCTTCTTCTACATCGGCACAGCTTTTCTCAGCAGCTATGGCACAAGTGCCGAGGGCCTTGGCCACAGCCGGCCCACCATCCTCTCGCTGGGAATCGTCGGCGCGATGTTCTTCGCAGCAGGAACTATTGGCAGCGCTATGCTCTCCGACCGGATCGGCCGCCGAGCCGTGATCGTTGGCTCGTGCGTCGTGGCGATCCCCTGGTCGCTCCTGCTCTTCCCGATCCTCGACATCGGCACCACCTGGTCGTTTGCAGTCGGGCTGTCCGGCACGCTGCTGATCGTCGCCGGCATCTACGGTCCGGTGGGCGCCTTCCTGCCGGAGCTCTTCGCCACCCGCTACCGCTACACGGGTGCCGGAATGGCCTACAACCTCGGAGCGCTCGTCGGCGGCGGCATCACACCGCTGGTGGCGGCATCGCTCGGCGCCAGCCTGGGAAGTCCCGCCATCGGGCTGCTTCTGGCCGGCGTGAGCCTGGTGAGCCTCTTCGCCACGTTCGGCCTCGCGGAAACCCGTGGCATCGACCTCGCAACTTCCGGAACCACCGCCGCAAAGTGACCGCAGCGGGCGCCCTTTTCAAGTCGGTGGGGTGCTGGCTTGAATGCCTAAGGGGTGTCGCGAACTTCTGTTTGGAGTGATGATCAGTGGTCCCGGATCGAGCCGTTGCTGCCGTGTTCTGACGGGCAAAGGGCCCACCCAGTTTTCATAGTCGCGTGCGGCGCCAGACACGCTCCGCAGCCGGTCTCAGAGGGAAACGTGCCCGAGGTGGGACTCGAACCGGGCTCCAGCCCTTGCAAACACTGGGAAGTCAAGGAAACATCCCCAATCCAAGCCAGTCCGACCCGATCCGACGCCCAGGGTGTGCGCATTGTGCACAATACAGCTCAGTCAGCTGGGTGTTGACTGTGCGCAGTGCGTGCAGCCCTGACCTTGCGCTTTACGAACAGGCACTGCCTCCTTTTTGCAAAGCCGTCGAAGAGTACGCCGAGGGGCCAATATCCTTCCACGAGCACAAGCTCGCTCAGTCAAGGAGTCAACAAAACCGGGGCAGTCCCTTCCGCCGGGCAGAGCAGGTCGACTAGTTCTCTGAGCTGTTTCGGCAGGAACGGTTTGGCCAGGTAGGCGGCTGCGCCAGAGGCCATGCCGGCCATCTCGTCGTCGGGCTCGGCGCGGGCCGTGATGAAGAGCATCGGGGCTTCTGACAGGTCCCGGATCCGGTGTGCCACCTCGTGGCCATCGATGTCAGGCAGCCCGAGATCCAGCGTCACCAGCACCGGGTGCAGGGTCCTGGCAGCGGCTAGGCCCTCTGCTCCCGAAGCGACAGCATGGACGTCGAACCCCATCTGGGTCAGAATGACGCAGATCAAACTTCGAATGTCCTGGTCATCTTCGATGACCAGGACAACTCCTCGTGATTTCATGGCATCTCCCGGTGCTGTCTGCGAAGTGTAGGACCGAAGCCGCCGCTGCACGTCCTAGGCCCGCCTAAGCCCACACTCACAGACAACTTCGGAATGATTCAATGCTGTTGCGCCGGTGATGTAGGCCCAGTTTAGCGCCGGGTTTGACCTGTGGAGCTTATTTCGTGCAGCCGGCGGATACGGAGCAGCAGCACCGAACGGGCAAACTCCTCCGGGGCTAGCCCAGGCGTTTTTTGAGGTTGTCGTCTAGAGCTGCGAGGAAGTCCTCGGTGGTAAGCCATTTCTGGTGCGGGCCCACCAGAAGCGCGAGGTCCTTAGTCATCTTGCCGGATTCGACCGTCTTAATGACGACGTCTTCGAGGGTGACGGCAAAGTCTATGACGGCGGGGGTGCCGTCCAGTTTGCCGCGGTTTATGATGCCCCGGGTCCAGGCGAAGATCGAGGCGATCGGGTTGGTCGAGGTCGGCTTGCCTTGCTGGTGCTGACGGTAGTGGCGGGTGACGGTGCCGTGCGCGGCTTCGGCCTCTACGGTCTTGCCGTCCGGGGTCATCAGCACGGAGGTCATGAGACCGAGCGAGCCGTAGCCCTGGGCGATGGTATCCGATTGGACGTCGCCGTCGTAGTTCTTGCAGGCCCAGACGTAGCCGCCGTCCCACTTCATCGCCGATGCCACCATGTCATCGATCAGGCGGTGTTCGTAGCTGATGCCGGCTGCTACGAACTGATCCTTGAACTCGGCGTCGAACACTTCCTGGAACACGTCCTTGAACTGGCCGTCGTAGGCCTTCAGGATCGTGTTCTTGGTGGAGAGGTACACCGGGTAGTTCCGCTGCAGCCCGTAAGCGAAGGAGGCACGGGCGAAGTCGCGGATGGAGTCGTTGAAGTTATACATGCCCATGGCCACGCCACCGCCGTCGGGGTATACGACCACCGTCTGCTTGATCTCTTCGCCGCCGCCGGAGGGTGTGAAGGTCATGGTCAGCGTGCCCGGACCCGGGACCTTGAAGTTAGTGGCCATGTACTGGTCGCCGAAGGCATGGCGGCCAATGATGATCGGCTTGTTCCAGCCCGGGACCAGACGGGGGATGTTGGAGATGATGATCGGCTCGCGGAAGACCACCCCGCCCAGGATGTTGCGGATGGTTCCGTTCGGGGAAGCCCACATCTTCTTCAGGCCGAATTCCTCGACCCGGGCCTCGTCGGGGGTGATAGTGGCGCACTTGACGCCCACATTGTGTTCCTTGATGGCGTTTGCGGCGTCGATCGTGACCTGGTCATCGGTGGCGTCGCGGTTCTGGATGGACAAGTCGAAGTACTTCAGGTCCACGTCCAGGTGCGGGAGGATGAGGCGGTCCTTGATGAACTGCCAGATGATGCGGGTCATCTCGTCGCCGTCAAGCTCCACAATGGAGCCAACAACCTTGATCTTTTCGTTCATACCGTCTCCTTGATTCATGGACATATTGACCCACACCGATGGTGGTCTCTGACATCTGAAGCCCTCGCGGTGGGTCTGACGTCGCGGGCCGGCGCGGATGACGCCGGATCACCTGGTTCTTTCCGGGTACACGCTGGCAGGCGAAGCCGGAAGTGGTGCCCGGTGCGCGGAGGGCACCGGGCACCACGTCTGGCACCTATCGGGAGCTGATGCGCGGCGTCCCCCGTCGGGCGGCGAAGCGGTTTTTTAGGCGTTGCAGCTCGACCGGCAGTTCGGGGGGCAAAGAGTCGCCGAACCGGGCATACCACTGGTCGATGCTGTCAATTTCCTGGGCCCATTCCTGCGAATCGACCGCCGACGCGGCCCGGAGGTGTCCGGGTGTGATGTCGAGGCCTTCGATATCGAGGCAATCCAGCGCTGGGACGAAACCGATTGGGGTTTCAATGGCGGCAGCTGTCCCCTCGAGCCGTTCAATGGCCCATTTCAGGACACGGGAGTTGTCTCCGAATCCAGGCCAGAGGAAACTACCGTCGGTGTCGCGGCGGAACCAGTTGACCAGGAAGATCCGGGGCAGTCTGGCGGGATTGGCCGTCCGGCCGATCTCCAGCCAGTGTTTGAGGTAGTCCCCGGCGTCGTAGCCGATGAAGGGGAGCATTGCCATCGGATCGCGGCGGACTACCCCGACCTGACCGGCTGCTGCCGCTGTCGTCTCGGAGGAGAGAGTTGATCCCATGAAGACGCCCCCCGTCCAGTCCCTGGACTCGGTGACGAGGGGGATGGTTGTTTTACGTCGGCCGCCGAAGAAGATCGCAGAGAGTGGCACGCCCTCGGGTTGGTAGTATTCCTCGGCCAGGATACTGACCTGGCTGATGGGGGTGCAGAACCGTGAGTTAGGGTGCGCTGCGGGCCGGCCGGAGGCGGGGGTCCAGTCCTGTCCGGTCCAGTCGGTCAGGTGCTCCGGGGTCTCCCGGGTCATGCCTTCCCACCAGACGCCGCCGTCATCGGTGAGGGCGACGTTGGTGAAGATAGTGTTGCCCTTGGCGATGGCGTCCATCGCGTTGGGGTTGGTGTGCCAGCCGGTGCCCGGTGCGACGCCGAAGAGGCCCGCCTCCGGGTTGGTGGCGCGCAGTTCCCCGTCCTTGCCCGGACGTATCCAGGCGATGTCATCCCCGAGGGTTTCCACCGTCCAGCCCTCCACGGTGGGGTTGAGCAAGGCGAGGTTGGTTTTACCGCAGGCCGAGGGGAAGGCGGCGGAGATGTAGTAGACCTTCCGTGCCGGGCTGGTGAGTTTGAGGATGAGCATGTGTTCCGCGAGCCAGCCCTCCTGACGGGACATCGCGGAGGCGATGCGCAGCGAGTAGCATTTCTTGCCCAGCAGCGCGTTGCCCCCGTATCCGGAACCGTAGGACCAGATGGACTTTTCCTCAGGAAAGTGGACGATCCATTTATCGTCATTGGAGGGCCAGCTGACATCCTGTTGACCTGGCTCCAGCGGTGCGCCGACGGAGTGCAGTGCTGGGACAAAATCCGCGTCCAGTTCGACCATTTTGGCCAGGACATCGTTACCGGTGTGGGCCATGATGCGCATGGACGCGACGACGTAGGCGCTGTCGGTGATCTCCACCCCGAATTTGGGGTCCTCCGCGTCCAGGTGGCCCATCACAAAAGGAATCACGTACATGGTGCGCCCCCGCATGGCCCCGCGGAAGAGCCCGTGCAGGTTCTCCTTCATCCGTGCCGGCTCCATCCAGTTGTTGGTGAAGCCCGCGTCGCGTTCGTGTTCGGAACAAATGTAGGTCTGCTCCTCGACCCGGGCGACGTCCTTGGGGTCGGAGAAGGCGGCAAACGAGCTGGGAAACCTGTCTTCGTCCAGGCGGACCAGGGTTCCGGCCGCAACGAGCCCGTCGGTGATCGTGCGGTATTCGGCATCTGAGCCGTTGACCCAGTGGATGCTGTCCGGCCGGGTCAGGCCGGCAACTTCGCTGACCCAGTCCGAGAGGCGGGCAAGGGCGGCCGGGGCGGTATCCGTGACGGTGGTCTGTGTGGAATTTGGCAAGGTTCTCTTCCTTCCCCCGCGCTTTGTACCGTTGGCGGGGACGATCCTAGAAGGTGATGGAGTAGTTCATCGGAGCACCGCAGTCAGGGGCAGATGAGAGTCCAGGAGCGGCTGCGAATCCTTCGAAGGTTGGCCACATGCATTCAGGCACTTAACTATTTGATGGTTTCATCATTTTATATAATAGTCCATATGGGGACGCCGGTTCTCCTGAACCCGGCGTTCCGGGGCGCCGTCATGCCGCCCCGTGACGCATCGCCAAGTGAAAGCGACTGTTCCGATGGACCGAATTCCCGTCGGTACCCTGATGAAAGAGATTGCATAGTCTCGGACGGTGCCCGCGCCCGGGTTGTGCCGTTAAAAATCCGCGGGGCGTCCGCTCATCACCCGAGGCTTCCCGGCGTCACCAGGGGCGGCGATACCGCGGTCCTCCCGAACTCGGCCAGGGAGGCCCGCGGGAAGAGCGCCGTGACGAACACACCCGCAGGACGGGACGCCGCGGCGGTGCAGAGTGCGGGGGTGCCGGTCCCAAATTCGTAGGTCGTCAGGCCGGTGCCGCGCCCTACGGATACTGACCGTGAGGTGCCTGGTCGTGGTCCGGTCCGCGTCGCCTGCGCGGAGCCCGACCAGGCAGCTCCCCCCGCCGGCCGGCGCGTTCCGCAGTGTGAAACGGGAGCGGACCGGTCCGTGGAAACCGGACCTGGCGGGGACGAAATGCTCCGACCCCTGTTATATTGGATGATGGATCTATAAAGTAGTCAAGCAAGCGTTTATTGTGATCGGCCGGGGAGGCAGACATGGAAGAATTCTCGGATTTCCGGGCACCGTTGTACGAGGTGAAGGCCAACCTTTTCAAGGGCTTGGCGCACCCGGTCCGGATCCGCGTGCTGGAGCTCTTGTGTGAGGCTCCGGAGGTGTCGGTGACGGAGCTGTTGGCGGCGACGGGCCTGGAGGCCTCGCATCTGTCCCAGCACCTGTCTGTGTTGCGCCGGTACCATCTGGTCCGGGGGGAGCGGCGGGCGCTGCAGATGTTCTATTCGTTGGCGTACCCGCAGGTCGCCGACCTGCTGTCCGTGGCGAGGTTGCTGCTCAACGACATCCTGCACGCTACCCGTGAGCAGCTCGAACATTCAGCCGCCACGTCCCCTCTGACTGCGGCAGCCGGAAGTTCAAAATGAAGGCACTGACGGCGGCGCGCGCGCTGCTGCCGGGGTGGAAGGACTATGCAGATCTGCCCCGCACCTGGAAAGGCGACCTCATCGCCGGGGTCACCGTGGGTATCGTCGCCCTGCCGCTGGCACTGGCCTTCGGGGTCAGCTCCGGCGCCGGAGCGGCCAGCGGACTGATCACCGCCGTCATCGCCGGCATAGTTGCCGCCGTCTTCGGCGGTTCCAACATCCAGGTTTCCGGCCCCACCGGGGCGATGGTCGTGGTCCTGGGCCCGGTCATCGCCACGCACGGCGGCGGGGCCCTGGCAGCCGTGGCGGTCCTCGCCGGGGTCATCGTCGTCGCCGCCGGGGTGCTGAAGCTCGGCAGAGTCGTGACGTTGCTGCCGTGGCCTGTCATCGAGGGCTTCACCCTCGGGATTGCGATGATCATTTTCCTCCAGCAAGTCCCGGCCGCTTTCGGCGTCAAAGCCGGCCCGAGCAGCAACGCCGCTGTTTCGGCCGTCCAGGGACTCGCAACAACGTCCCCAGCCGCACTCCTGGCCCCAGTGGCACTGGTGGCACTGGTCGCGGTGATCATGATTGCTTCACCCCGGATCCACCCGCAGATCCCCGGTTCCCTCGTCGCCATAGTCGTGGCGAGCATCGCAGCCCAGGTACTCGACCTGCCCGTGGCCCGGATCGGAGCCCTGCCCGACACCCTGCCGGCCCCTGTCATCCCCGCTCTGGACTGGGGCACCATGACCGCCCTAGCCGCACCGGCGGCGACCATCGCGGCGCTGGCGGCGATCGAGTCGCTGCTCTCGGCCCGGGTTGCCGCGTCGATCTCCGATACCGGCCCCTACGACGCCGACCGTGAGCTCCTGGGCCAGGGCCTCGCCTCTGTGGCATCCGGGTTTTTCGGCGGCATGCCGGCCACCGGGGCCATCGCCCGCACCGCGGTGAACATCCGCTCCGGCGGACGGACCCGGCTGGCCGCCATCACGCACGCCCTGGTGCTGCTGGCCGTGGTCTATCTGGCCACTGGTCCGGTCTCGAGGATCCCGCTGGCGGCGCTGGCCGGGGTTCTAATGGTCACCGCCACCCGCATGGTCTCCCTCGGCACGCTGCGCAGCGTGATCGGCTCAACCCGGGCCGACACCGTAGTGTTCTTCGTCACTGCCCTGATCACCGTGTCCTTCGACCTGATCGAGGCAGTGGCAATCGGCATCGCCGTCGCTTCCTTCTTCGCCCTGCGCGCCCTGGTCAAGTCCAGCGGCGTGCATCGCGAAGAGATCCCCGGCCCCGCCCGGGACGGGGATGAGCACATCGCTGTCTTCCGCCTCGACGGGGCCCTGTTTTTCGCCGCAGCCGAGCGCGTCCTGGACCGGGTCAGTACGATCCGAAACGTCGATGTCGTCATCATCCGCATGTCCCAGCTCCAAGTCCTGGACGCGACCGGGGCCCGGGTCATCACCGACATCGTCAATGCCCTCGAACGCCGCGGCATTACCGTGCTGATCAAAGGCATCCAGGACCGCCACCTGGCCTTGGTCACCCGGGTCGGCGTCCTGGAATCCCTGCGCCACCACAAACACCTCTTCGCGGACCTGCCCCCGGCCGTGGAACACGCCCGCAGCCACGTTGCCCGCGCCCAGGCCGAACGCGCCGGACAAAACCCCGGACAGGACGCCGCACCTGGCGCCGGCACGGCGGAGGCCACCGGCATGCCCACGGCGCGCAATGAATGATATGGAGCACCTATTGCCGTCAACAGCGCCCGGGCAATCCCGGCCGGAACGGGACCGCATGCCGCAGTACCTCATGGTTTTCGGACTGGCGGCCCTTCTTCTGCTCGACGGCCCGGCACTCGTCACAGTGCCCGGGAGCCGGGCCTGGATGGCAGGGGTGGTACTGACCGGCCCGATCGTCGGCATCCCCGCAGGGATCGCCGTTTTCCGACTCCACAACCGGGCGGGCCGCCGCTCAGACGGAACAGCCGCCCGGCGCCCGAATGGGAGCCGGCCATGAGTGTGGACGGCATGCCGTTGCCGGCGTGGAAGCACGCAGGGCGGGGCCGGCCCGGCTACCCCGCCGACGCCCCGGCCTGGAACCGCTGGTACGCCGAAACGGACTACGGCTGGGCCCCTGCCAGCTCGTCGGTGCGCTCAGAACTCAACGGACTGGCCCCGGGACGGGCGCTGGACCTGGGGGCCGGGGACGGGCGCCACGCGGTGTGGCTGGCCGGCCGCGGCTGGCGCGTGCAGGCCATGGACTTTTCGTCCGAGGCCCTGGCGATCGGACGCGAACGTGCCTTCGCCGAGGGCGTGACCGGCCTGATCACCTGGTCGGTGGCCGACGTCACCGCCCACACCCCTGACCCGGGGAGCCTGGACCTGGTCCTGGCTGCCTTCCTTCACCTGCCCGGACCGGAACTCGAAGGAACCATCGCCCGCAGCGCTCGGAGCCTGGTCCCCGGGGGTCTGTTCCTGTACATCGGCCACGCCCCGGCGGACCTTCGCGAAAGCGCCTCCGTGCCACGGACCGCAGCCGTGCTGCACGACAGCGCCCGCGTGGCCGCCTGGGCCCGGAGGGCCGGACTGTACGTTGAATCAGCCGGAACCCGGTCCCGGCCCGTTCCCGGTTCCCGCCGCCCCGCGCTGGACTGCGTCGTTCTGGCCCGCTGCCCGCCCCCTCCAGACCCGTCTCCGTCCACCGAACACTCTCACCGCGAGGTCCCGTCATGACAGCACGCACCAGCACCGCCACGGTCCCTGTTTCTGTGGTTCCCAGGTCCAAGGGCAAGATTGTCGTCAGCTGGATCACGACCACAGATCACAAGACCATCGGGTACATGTACCTCATCGCGTCCTTCACGTTCTTCTGCCTGGGCGGTGTAATGGCCCTGCTGATCCGGGCCGAGCTCTTCGAGCCCGGGATGCAGATCCTGCAGACCAAGGAACAGTACAACCAGCTGTTCACCATGCACGGCACGATCATGCTCCTGATGTTCGCCACGCCCCTCTTCGCCGGGTTCGCCAACGTCATGATGCCCCTGCAGATCGGCGCCCCCGACGTCGCGTTCCCGCGGCTGAACGCCCTGGCCTTCTGGTTCTTCCTCTTCGGTTCCCTCATCGCCGTGTCCGGCTTCATCACACCACAGGGCGCAGCGTCGTTCGGCTGGTTCGCTTACGCGCCGCTGTCCAACACCACGTTCAGCCCGGGGGTCGGTGGTGACCTATGGGTCTTCGGCCTTGCCCTGTCCGGCTTCGGCACCATCCTTGGTGCGGTGAACTTCATCACTACCATCATCTGTATGCGCGCACCGGGCATGACCATGTGGCGGATGCCAATCTTCACCTGGAACACCCTGGTCACGGCCATCCTGATCCTGATGGCCTTCCCGCCCCTGGCCGCGGCCCTGTTCGCGCTGGGCGCCGATCGCCGCTTCGGCGCGCACATCTTCGACCCCGAAAACGGCGGACCTGTACTGTGGCAGCACCTGTTCTGGTTCTTCGGCCATCCCGAGGTCTACATCATCGCGCTGCCGTTCTTCGGCATCGTCTCCGAGATCTTCCCGGTCTTCAGCCGTAAGCCGATCTTCGGCTACAAGGGCATCGTCTACGCGACCATCTCCATAGCAGCCCTGTCCGTGACTGTGTGGGCACACCACATGTACGTGACCGGCTCGGTGCTGCTGCCGTTTTTCGCCTTCATGACCATGCTCATCGCCGTACCTACGGGCGTGAAGTTCTTCAACTGGATCGGCACCATGTGGGGCGGCTCGCTGACCTTCGAAACGCCCATGCTCTGGAGCCTGGGCTTCATCGTCACATTCCTCTTCGGCGGCCTGACCGGCATCATCCTGGCCTCCCCGCCACTGAACTTCCATGTCTCCGACACGTACTTCGTGGTGGCACACTTCCACTACACCGTCTTCGGCACCGTCGTCTTCGCCATGTTCGCCGGCTTCTACTTCTGGTGGCCCAAGTGGACCGGCAAGATGCTCAACGAGCGCCTCGGAAAGATCCACTTCTGGATGCTCTTCCTGGGCTTCCACGGCACCTTCCTCATCCAGCACTGGCTCGGCGTCGAGGGCATGCCCAGGCGCTACGCAGACTACCTTCCGCAGGACAACTTCGCCGTGATGAATCAGTTCTCCACCGCCTCTTCCTTCCTCCTTGGCGCGTCCTTGATCCCGTTCTTCTGGAATATCCACATCACCTGGCGCCGCGGGGAAAACGTGGAGGTGGATGATCCGTGGGGCTTCGGCGCCTCCCTGGAGTGGGCCACGTCCTGCCCGCCGCCGCGCCACAACTTCACGTCCCTGCCGCGAATCCGCTCCGAACGCCCGGCCCTTGACCTGCACCACCCTGAACTGGCCCCTCGGACACACGACACCGCCCGGACGCCGGCCGCGGCCGCCCTGGGTGCCGCAGATATCGGAGAACGGGATGTCCCTTCCCCCGACATCAAAGTCTGACCTTCTCCCGGCCTCTGCCATATCCCCGACCCGCCCGCCCACAGGAGGACAGCCATGGACAAATACCTGAGGAACATCTGGTCCGCTTCGGCGGAGCTGGAAATGATCCAGTTCCAGACCGACCAGGCCCACGACGGGCTCGTCCAGGCCATGTGCGAGGCGATGGCGGCACGGATGTCCCCCGCCGACGTCGCAGCGGCTGCCAACATGAGCCTGAGCGAACTGTTCGACACGCTCCGCAGGCGCAGCACCGTTCCCTCCGCGGAGAACAACCATGCGGTACACGACTCGTAAGCCCGGTCCCCTGCGCCTGGCGTGGAGCAAAACACCCCCGGAGCGAACATCACCACTTTCGGCGAAGCCCTCTGGTGGGCCGTGGCCACTATCACGACGGTCGGCGACAGCAATTTCTACCTCGTCACGGAGCTTGGCCGGTTTGTCGCCGCTGAAACCGCCGCCGCCGAAGCCCCTCACGAAGAACTCACCCGGCTCACCGCCCGCATCAAAGAACTAACAGCCTGCATCTACCAGCTCAATGCCCCTTCCCTGGGGCATGCCGGCGCCGAACACGTTCCCACTCACCGGCGCTGACGGGCCCGTCATGCCGTACCGCACCCAGACCCAGGAGCCACCCATGAACCCGTCCCTGCCCCGCAGTATGCCGGACCCGCCTGTCCGCGGATCCCGTGTCGTCGGCGTCGGATCCTACCAACCGGCCAGGATCCTGACGAACAGTGAGCTGAGCCTGATGGTGGACACCAGTGACGATTGGATCCGCAGCAGGACGGGCATCGAAACGCGCCGCATCGCCGATGCCGAATCCGTGGCCGACATGGCCATCCGGGCCGGACAGGACGCCCTTCAGCACGCCGGGATGGACGCCGGGAACCTGGACCTGATCATCGTTGCCACCGTCACGGCCAAGGACCGCTCCCCCAGCACCGCAGGCCGGGTCTCAGCCAGCATCGGCGCCGGCTCGCCAGCCGTTTTCGACGTCAACGCCGCCTGTTCCGGTTTCACCCATGCGATGGCCATCGCCGATCAGGCGATCAGGGCCGGGTCCGCGACCACGGCGCTGGTCATCGGAGCGGAAAAACTCAGCGCCTTCACTGACTGGGCCGACCGGAGCACCTGCGTCCTGGTCGGAGACGGTGCCGGCGCGGCACTCCTGACTGCCACCGACGAACCCGGGGTAGGGCCGGTCCACTGGGGCTCAATACCTGCCCTCGCACAGGCAGTCAGAATAGAAGAACCCTCCCTGCACCTGGAACAGGAGGGCCTCACTGTCTACCGCTGGGCCATCACACAGGCAGCGCAACTGGCACGCCGCACCTGCGAACTGGCAGGAATCCGCCCTCAGGACCTCGCCGCGTTCATTCCGCACCAGGCGAATCTGCGGATCATCGAACCCCTTGCTGACCAGCTCGGCATCCCCCGGGCAATTACCGCCCGCGACGTGATCCACTCCGGAAACACCTCATCAGCCAGCATCCCGATCGCACTTGCCAAACTCGTCCGCTCCGGGGAAGTCCCCCCGGACAGCCCGGCCCTGCTCTTCGGATTCGGCGGCGGTTTCGCCTTCGCCGGCCAGGTCATCCGCACCCCTCGGAACACCGCAGCTGCTCCCCCGGCAGGCGACCCGGACCTCTCCTGACCGCCGAGAACAGTGCCGGGGCAGGACCTTCGGCACTCACGGCCAAACGAAGTACCGAAACTTTTATGGGCACGGCGACGATTCAGGACGAGGAAGAAACAGAATCATCAGGAAACGAAGCCAGCCCTTCAACAACACCCGTACCGGGCATCATATGATTCTGGCCCGCCTGCCTTCCGTTCGCGAGGGGGCTCGGGTACTTCGGGACAATGAAAGGTTCAGGCCAACGCACACGGCCGGTTCCGCAGCGAAACCCTGCCGCAGGTCCTGAGCCTACGGCCGGACGGTGCCGTGGTGGACATCCGACTGGAGGACGTACCGAAGTCGAATTCTGCCGCTGTCAGTTTCCGAAGTCGCCTGCACTCGGACGGGGCAATGAATGGCACGGCCGACTCGCGCGGCGCCTTGGGGAATGTAACCAGGAAAATCCCTTACATTTTTCTACGAACCGTAGAAAGATGGGGGACATGTTGTTCATACACGATGATCCGATCCTTATCCTTGACGAAGAGCAGTCCTGGAAGCTCCTCGAACACACCCAGCATGGGCGCATTGTTCTGACCGCCGCAGGCGAGACCGATATATTCCCGATCAACTACCGCGCCCACGACGGCGTCCTGCTGCTGCGCACTGCCCCGGGCACTAAGCTCGCCGAACTCACTATCAATGAGAACGTGCTCCTCGAAGCCGACGGCATCACCAGCGAGGAAGCCTGGAGCGTAGTGGTCAAGGGAACGGCCCGCGCGCTTACCCTGGGCCAGGAGATCGCCGATGCGGAGGCACTGAACCTGAAGACGTGGGTGCCCACGTTCAAAGACTTCTATGTCGAAATCAAACCGTCGCGGATCAGCGGGCGGCACTTCAACTTTGGCGAGCAGCCGGAACGGTTCTAACGCATTCCGACTAGACTGCATCGCACCCGGCCTCGGCGTACCTGGCCAATAGAGGCGGGGAAACGCTAGCCAAATCTGTGGTCATCTTGGCCCTCCGTCGGCAGACCTCAGCAAACGCGAAATCATCAGGTGCCGCTAAAGCTCCGAGCTATGTTGTCTACAGAACGTTTGTATGCCGGTTGACCATCAACAGGAGCAACGCGACATGCATCCCCCCTAGCGCGGGACGCAGCCTATCACTTAGTGTGTGCGCATGGCTGCCGGACCTTTTGTAGCGGGGCTCGATGGGCCCGCCTCGGATGCAATGTTGAAGCTGGGCCGTTTTTTTACGAAATGGGACCAGACCGACGATGGCAGGGCTGTGTTCCGGGAGGGTGGCCGCAAGGGCGATATTTTCTACCGCGACCGGTGGAGCCACGACAAGGTGGTCCGCTCCACGCACGGGGTGAACTGCACAGGCTCCTGTTCCTGGAAGGTGTATGTCAAGGACGGCATCATCACGTGGGAATCCCAGCAGACGGACTACCCCTCGGTGGGGCCGGACAGTCCGGAATACGAGCCGAGGGGCTGTCCGCGCGGGGCGGCATTTTCCTGGTACACCTACTCGCCCACGCGCGTTCGGTTCCCGTACGCCCGCGGCGTGCTGGTGGAGATGTACCGCGAGGCGAAGGCCCGGCTGGGCGATCCGGTGTTGGCCTTCGCCGAGATTGCCGGTGACCCGGGAAAGCGGCGCCGCTACCAGCAGGCCCGCGGCAAGGGCGGCCTGGTGCGGGTGTCCTGGCAGGAAGCGATCGAAATCGCGGCCGCCGCGCACGTGAACACGATCAAGGCCTACGGCCCGGACCGCTGCGCCGGCTTCTCGCCTATCCCGGCGATGTCCATGGTCTCGCACGCTGTGGGGACCCGTTTCATTCAGCTGATCGGCGGGGTGATGACGTCCTTCTACGACTGGTACGCCGACCTACCCGTGGCCAGCCCGCAGGTCTTCGGCGACCAGACCGACGTCCCGGAATCAGGCGACTGGTGGGACGCGGGCTACCTCATGATGTGGGGCTCCAACGTCCCGGTGACCCGGACCCCGGACGCGCACTGGATGGCCGAGGTGCGCTACCGCGGCACCAAGGTGGTGACCATCAGCCCGGACTACGCCGACAACACGAAGTTCGCCGACGAATGGCTCCCCGCGCAAGCCGGAACGGACGCCGCGCTGGCGATGGCCATGGGGCACGTCATGCTCAAGGAATTCTTCATCGACCGTGATGTGCCCTTCTTTTCCGACTACGTTCGCCAGTACACTGACCTGCCCTTTCTGGTCCGGCTGGAAAGGCGCGACGACGGTTCCCTCACGCCGTCGAAATTCCTCACCGCCAAGGACCTCACCCTGGAGTCCGGGGCCGAGGACGCGGCGTTCCGCACCGTGCTGTTCGACAAGAAGACCGGGCTCCCCGCCGTGCCCAACGGCTCGATGGGCTTCCGCTACTCGGGCAGCGGCGAGGGCAAATGGAACCTGGACCTCGAGGGGATCGAGCCCGCACTGTCGCTGCGCGAGGTCTCCGGGGAAAGCGCGGAGATCCTGCTGCCCTGCTTCGAAGACGCCGGCGGGGCCGGTAGCGTGCTGAGGCGCGGAGTGCCGGTCCTCGAGGTCGATGGCCGGCTGGTCACCACCGTGTTCGACCTCATGCTGGCCCAGTACGGCGTCGGCCGCGAAGGGCTCCCGGGTGACTGGGCCACGGGTTACGAGGACGCCTCGACGCCCTACACTCCGGCATGGCAGGAGGAGATCACGTCCGTCCCGGCGCAGGCCTGCATCCGGGTGGCCCGCGAGTTTGCCCGGAACGCAGAGCAGTCCAAGGGCCGCTCCATGATCATCATGGGCGCCGGGATCTGCCAGTGGTTCCACGGCGACACGACCTACCGGGCGGTCCTGGCCCTCGTGATGCTGACCGGCTGCATGGGCCGCAACGGCGGCGGCTGGGCGCACTACGTGGGCCAGGAAAAGACCCGGCCGGCCACAGGCTGGGTGTCGCTGGCGAATGCCCTGGACTGGTCCCGGCCGCCGCGGACCATGATCGGCACCGGGTACTGGTACATGCACACGGACCAGTGGCGCCAGGACGGCTACTCCGCGGACGCCCTGAAGTCACCGCTCTCCACCGGAGCCCTGGACGGGATGCACACCGCAGACGCGCTGGCCCAGTCCGCGCGGCTCGGTTGGATGCCGTTCTATCCTCAGTTCGACCGGAACCCGCTGGACCTTGCGGACGAGGCGGAAGCCGCAGTCGCTGCCGGCACCGCGAAGGACACCCCCAGCTACATAGCGGACGCGCTGAAAAACCGCACACTGAATCCAGCGATCGAAGACGTCGATGCCCCGGAGAACTGGCCACGGACGCTGGTGCTGTGGCGCTCCAACCTGTTCGGCTCCTCCGCCAAGGGCAATGAGTACTTCCTCCGCAACTTGCTGGGAACCCATAACAATGTCCTGAAAGACCACGCCGAAGGGCTTAAGCCCAAGGACGTGAAATGGCATGAGCAGGCGCCGGAAGGAAAGCTGGACCTGCTGGTCTCCGCGGACTTCCGGATGACCTCCACCACACTGCTGTCCGACGTCGTGTTCCCGGCCGCCACCTGGTACGAGAAGCACGATCTGTCGTCCACCGACATGCACCCTTTCGTGCACGCCTTCAGCCCCGCGATCGACCCGCCCTGGGAAACCAAGACGGATTTCGACACTTTCCACCTGCTGGCCCAGGAGTTCTCCCGCCTGGCGAAAACCCACCTGGGCGTCCGCCGGGACCTGGTCAGCGTGCCGCTGCAGCACGACACCCCCGGCCAGCTCGCCCAGCCCGGCGGGATAGTCCGGGACTGGCGGGACACGTCTATCCCCGCGGTTCCCGGTCAGAACATGCCCATCTTTTCCATGGTCGAGCGCGACTACACCGCCATCGCGGACAAGCTCGCCGCCGTCGGGCCGCTCGCCGACAAACTGGGCTTCACGGTCAAGAACGTCACCTACAAACTCGCCGGCCCGTTGGAGAGGCTCAGCCGCTCCAACGGTGTGATGCTCGGCGGCGCCGCGGACGGCCGCCCAGCGATCGACACCGACGCGAAAATGGCCGAGGCCATTCTGGCCTTCTCCGGCACCACCAACGGCGCCCTGTCCGTGCAGGGCTTCAAGGACTTGGAAGTCCGCACCGGCCGGAAACTGGCGGACCTGTCCGAAGGCTCCGAAGAAAAGTTCATCACCTTCGCCCAGACCCAGGCCGGTCCCGTACCGGTGATCACCTCGCCGGAATGGTCCGGTTCCGAAACGGGGGGCCGCCGCTACGCCCCGTTCACCATCAACGTCGAGCGACTCAAGCCCTGGCACACCCTGACCGGGCGGATGCACTTCTTCCTGGACCACGACTGGATGATCGATATCGGCGAGGCCCTGCCGATATACCGGCCACCGCTGGACATGCACCGCCTCTTCGGTGAGCCGAAGCTCGGCCAGGACGGGGCCATGGAGGTGGTGGTCCGCTACCTGACACCGCACTCCAAGTGGTCCATCCACTCCGAATACCAGGACAACCTGCTGATGCTTTCACTGTCCCGCGGCGGGCCCACGGTCTGGATGAGCCCCTCCGACGCGGCCGCCATCCAGGTCAAGGACAACGACTGGGTGGAGTGCGTGAACATCAACGGCGTCCTTGTGGCCCGGGCGATCGTCAGCCACCGGATGCCCGCCGGTGTGGTCTACGTCCACCACGCGCAGGAACGCACCATCGACGTGCCGAAGTCCGAGGCGACTGGCCGGCGCGGCGGTATCCACAACTCCGTAACCAGGCTGCTGGTCAAACCCTCGCACCTGATCGGCGGCTACGCCCAGCTGGCCTACGCGTTCAACTACCTTGGCCCCACCGGAAACCAGCGCGACATGGTTGCCACCGTCCGCCGTCGTTCACAGGAGGTGCAGTACTGATGCGTGTTATGGCTCAAATGGGCATGGTCATGAACCTGGACAAATGCATCGGCTGCCACACCTGTTCCGTGACCTGCAAACAGGCCTGGACCAACCGCGCGGGCACCGAATACGTCTGGTTCAACAACGTCGAAACGCGCCCCGGGCAGGGGTACCCGCGCCGCTACGAGGACCAGGAGAAATGGCAGGGCGGCTGGGAGCTGAACAAGCGCGGCAAGCTGGTGCTCAAGGCCGGCGGCCGGGTGAAGAAGCTCCTGGGAATCTTCGCCAGCCCGATCCAGCCCGAGCTCAAGGACTACTACGAGCCCTGGACCTACGACTACAAGACCCTTGTGGACGCGCCGCTGGGCGACGACTTCCCGGTGGCGCGGCCCAAGTCCCTGATCACCGGGGAGGACACCAAAATCACGTGGTCGGCGAACTGGGACGATGATTTGGGCGGCTCCGCCGAATACGGCCACCTGGACCCGATCGTGGAAAAGGTCCGCCGCGAGTCCGAGGACAAGATCAAGTTCGCGTACGAGCAGACCTTCATGTTCTATCTCCCGCGGATCTGCGAGCATTGCCTGAACCCGTCCTGCATGGCCTCCTGCCCCTCCGGCGCCATCTACAAACGGGTGGAGGACGGGATTGTCCTGGTGGACCAGGACAAGTGCCGCGGCTGGCGGCAGTGCGTCACAGGGTGTCCCTACAAGAAGATCTACTTCAACCACAAGACAGGCAAAGCCGAAAAGTGCACCTTCTGCTACCCACGGGTGGAGGTGGGGCTGCCGACGGTCTGCTCGGAGACCTGCGTGGGGAGGCTGCGGTATCTGGGGTTGTTCCTGTACGACGCCGATGCCGTCACCGCTGCGGCGTCCGTCACTGACCCCCAGGAGCTCTACGACGCCCAGATGGACGTACTGCTGGATCCGAACGATCCCGCGGTCCAGGCTGAGGCCCGGGCCCAGGGCATCCCGGAGGACTGGATCGATGCCGCCCGGCGCTCGCCGGTCTACGCCCTGGCCAAGGTCTACAAAGTGGCACTTCCGCTGCACCCCGAATACCGGACCATGCCCATGGTCTGGTACGTGCCGCCGCTTTCGCCGGTGGTGGACCTGCTGCGGGACCAGGGGCACGACGGCGAGGATCACGGAAATCTGTTCGGCGCCATCGACGCGCTGCGGATCCCGGTGGAGTACCTCGCGGAACTTTTCACCGCCGGGGACGCGGACCGGGTCACAGCAGTGCTGAAGAAGCTCGCGGCCATGCGCTCCTTCATGCGCGGCATCAGCATGGGCAACGACCCCGACGACTCCATCCCGGAGGCTGTGGGCATGGACAGCCAAACCATGTACGAGATGTACCGGCTGATGGCGATCGCCAAGTATGAGGAACGCTACGTGATCCCGAAGGCGCACGTTGAACAAGCCCATGACCTTGAGGAGATGGGCTGTTCACTTGATTTCGACGGGGGCCCGGGCATGCAGGACTCCTCACCGTTCGGTGAGGCCAGCGGAAGGCCCGTCCCGGTGGCGGTGGAGACTTTCAACGCACTTCGGGACCGGCAGACCTCCGGCTCCGCGCCCGGCGAAACCACCCTGCGCGGCAGGGTAAACCTGCTTAACTGGGACGGTACCGGCGCCCCTTCGGGGCTGTTCCCGGAGAAGCCTCCGCTTCCCAGGGCAACCGGCGGCGCGGCCGGAACCCCGGCATCGGGGGAGCAGCCGTGACCCGACGTCTTCAGGTCCTCTACCTCGCGGCAGCTTGGTGCCTGTCCTACCCGGACGAGGAACTCATCGGCCGGGTCCCGCTGATGCGCGCCGCGCTGGCCGAGTTTCCCGGCACCGTGGCGGACTTCCAGGAGGTCCTGCACCGGCTGGAATCCACGCCGCCCATGGAGATCCAGGCCCACTATGTTCGCGAGTTCGACCTCGGCCGGCGCCATGCCCTCCACTTGTCCTACTGGACCGACGGGGATACCCGGCGCCGCGGCGAAGTCCTGGGCGCCTTCAAACAGGCCTACCGTCAAAGCGACATCCTGGTGGACACCCACGGAGAACTGCCTGACTACCTGCCGATGGTCCTGGAATACGCCGCACTGGTGGACTTAGCGGCGGGGCGTGACTTGCTGATCCGGTACCGCGCGAGCCTTGAGATGCTCCGCTTTGGCCTGCTGCGGGACGAACTCCCGCATGCGTGCATCCTCCAGGCCATCTGCGCCACCCTGCCCGGGAAATCCCCCGCCGACGAGCAGGCCGTCATGCGGATGGCCGGTTACGGTCCGCCCACCGAAGCCGTGGGCCTGGACCCCTACGATCCGCGGCTGCTGCCCGTGAAGGGGGCCTGACCATGCTGACTTTCGAAACCGAGCCCAGCTCCGCCGCCGAACTCTCCGCCCTGGACATTGTGCTGTGGGGCGTCTTGCCGTTCGTCATGGTGGTGGTGCTGGTGGGAGGCCTCATCTGGCGGTACAAATACGACCAGTTCGGCTGGACCACGAGGTCCTCCCAGCTCTACGAATCCCGGCTGCTGCGCATTGCGTCGCCGCTGTTCCACTTCGGTCTGCTTGCCGTGATCGCCGGGCACTTTTTCGGACTTGTCATCCCTATGGCCTGGACGCAGGCAGTGGGGATGAGTCAGGAGTTCTACCATTTCAACGCCCTGCTGGTGGGCGGCATCGCAGGACTCGGAACGCTTGGTGGGATCCTCCTGCTGATTTACCGCCGCCGCACCACGGGGCCGGTTTTTATGGCCACCACGAAAAATGACAAGACGATGTACGTCGTGCTGACGGCTGCCATCGTTTTCGGGCTCTGGACAACCTTGGCCAGTGTGTTTGAGGGCGAGCACGGGCACAACTACCGCGAAACGGTGGCTCCGTGGTTCCGTTCCCTTTTTGTCTTCCAGCCGGACATCGGGGCCATGGCGGCAGCGCCGTTCTCCTTCCATCTGCACACCCTGATAGGCATGGCCTTGTTCGTGATCTGGCCGTTCACCCGGCTGGTGCACGCGTTTACGGCGCCGCTGCACTACCTCTTCCGGCCCTACATCGTCTACCGCTCCCGGGACAAGCACAGGACTTCCAGCACCCCGGTGCGGCGAGGCTGGTCGCCGGTGGGAACCAAGGACAGAGATACCCGCAGCCGTTGAGCTGAAGGAGGAAACCGTGGCCGGATCAGTGTCGCTTCCCAAGTCCGCCCCCGCTGGCCGGACACTCAACCTGGTGCTCGCCACCTCAGCCTCGGTGGTGTGCTTCTGGGCCTGGAACTCCGTCGCCACGTTGGGCTCGTTCTACACACAAAACCTCCACCTGAATCCGGCATCCACCGGCGTGCTCGTGGCCATGCCCGTGTTCGTCGGCTCGCTGGGACGGATCGCCGTCGGCGCCCTCACGGACAAGCACGGGGGCCGTACCATGTTCACTTTCGTGCTGCTGGCGTCCATCCTGCCGATCCTGCTGGTCGCTGTAGGCGGAACCATCAACTCATTTGCCCTGGTCCTCGGCGCCGGACTGCTGCTCGGGGTGGCGGGAACCGTATTCGCTGTCGGGATTCCGTTCGTGAGCGGCTGGTACGAACCTTCGCGGAGAGGCTTTGCCACCGGTGTGTTCGGCGCCGGAATGGGCGGAACGGCCCTTGCCGCGTTCCTGAATCCGCGGTTGGTGGCCTGGATCGGGTACTTCCCCACACACCTGCTGATCGCCGCGGTCCTGGCAGGCATGGCCGGCCTCGTTTGGTTCCTCATAAAGGAATCACCGGACTGGACCAGCAACAATGCCCCCGTTCTCCCCAAGCTCATTGAGGCCGCCAGGACACCAGTCACGTGGAAGATGTGCTTCCTGTACGCTGTCGTCTTCGGCGGCTTCGTCTCCTTCGCCACCTACCTGCCAACTTACCTGCGGGATGTTTACAGCTTTGACCCCGCTGGGGCCGGCGCCCGCACAGCCGGGTTCGCCCTCGCCGCGGTTTTGGCCAGGCCAATCGGTGGTGTGCTCGCGGACAAGACGGGGCCCAAACCCGTCGTGGTCACCTCGCTCGCCGGCGTCGCGGTGCTGGCCTGGGTGGTGAACTTGCAGCCCGACGGCGAAGTCCCCGCAGGCCTGACCTTCGTGGCGATGGCAGCAGCCCTGGGCTTAGGCGCCGGAGGAGTTTTCGCTTGGGTGGGGGTGCTTGCGCCGCAAGGCAAGGTCGGCAGCATCAGCGGCGTGGTCAGCGCAGCGGGCGGCCTGGGCGGGTACTTTCCGCCCCTTGTCATGGGGGCAACGTACGACGCCGCGACCCACAGCTACTCAATCGGCCTTATGCTGCTCGTGGCCACCGCCCTGGTGGCCTTGCTCTTTACTCCGCTAGCGTTGCGTGGTCCCTCGAAGCGGCCTGTCTCGGCGTAAGTCAGATGAGCGGCCGATATCGAACCCTTGCCGTTCTGAGTCGCTGTTCCCGTTATTTTCGGTGAACAGCTGGTCCGGAACATCCTCGTTGGTCCTCATCACGAGGTCCAGGGTATTGCGTGCGTCACAGTTCAAGCCTGCGCGTGTCCTCCAGTCGTCTCAAAATGCGTCTTCCACAGCCATCTTGAAAAACGAGTGGGAGCAGATGCGGGTGGTGCCCTGTCTCAATTTGGTTGGCCACGTTGACGCGCGAAAATGCCATCTAAATTGAGACAGACCGGGTGGAACCTTCTCAATAGGTCATGCTGTATTCAACAAATGGACGTTCGGTACCGTTCTTGAGAGTGCGGATCGCCTTGTGGAGACTGACTGGCAGGAGGCCGGGCCCTTCCGCTGGCACGTGGTTGAAAAGGATGCCGAAATGGTTCTCTTCCCACTGAGATAGCCGAGGACCTGATTCAGCCAACGAACGCTGATGGCATTCACCGTGCAGCAATCGGCGCCCTACTTGCGCGTAGCCCAGCCTTGATCGCCCGGCTGTACGCGTGCGCTCGCCCACAACTTCGACGTTCGGCCATTCCGAACAGCCGAGCGACACACGATACCGCGGCCCGCTTGGAAAAACGGGCCGAGTGATTGGCGAAATTGGTGCCTGCCCCTCAAAAGCGACCCGCCAAGGCCACACCTCGTGCACCGGCCGAGTGGATCGAGATATCGTGCAGATGGGTCAGCGCACTTTGGGATGCGCCTGCTAGCTGGCCCGAACGAATGGATTCCAAGGCGGAAGTTCAGTCGCCGACGGCTATCCGGCCTCGGCGCACGATCAGCGGGTCGGGGTCGTGGACAACTGCGGTGTTCTTGCCGTCGTAGTCGAACTGATTTAGGAAGTAGCGCATGGCGTTGATACGTCCGCGCTTCTTGTCGTTGGATTTGATGGTGATCCAGGGTGCGTGATCTGTGTCGGTGCGGAGAAAGGTTTGCTCTTTGGCCTCGGTGTAGGCCTCCCACCGGTCCAGGGAGGCAAGGTCCACGGGCGAGAGTTTCCAGCGCCGGACGGGGTCGATCTGGCGGATGGCGAAGCGGGTGCGCTGCTCGTGGCGGGTCACGGAAAACCAAAACTTATTCAGGTGGATCCCGGAGTTGACGAGCATTTCCTCGAAGACGGGCGCCTGCGTCATGAAGGCCTGGTATTCCGCGTCGGTGCAGAATCCCATGACGCGTTCGACGTTCGCACGGTTGTACCAGGAGCGATCGAACATCACGATTTCACCTGCCGTGGGCAGGTGCTGGATGTATCGCTGGAAGTACCACTGGCCCTGTTCACGGTCCGACGGTTTGCCCAGCGCGACGGTCCGGGCGGAGCGGGGATCGAGGTGCTCGGTGAAGCGCTTGATTGTCCCTCCTTTGCCCGCCGCGTCGCGGCCCTCGAAAACGATCACATTCTTGAGACCGCGGTCCTGGCCCCAGTACTGGAATTTGAGGAGTTCGATCTGCAGGAGGTATTTCTCCGCCTCGTAGGCCTCGCGGGTCATCCGCTCGTCGTAGGGGTAGTCCTCCCGCCACGTCTCAACAGCCGAGCCGCCGGGGTCGATGAGCTCCGGGTCCTCGCCTTGCCCGCCGCGGACTGTGTATCCCAGCTCGACGAGGCGGTCGATGGCGTGGCGAAGATTATCCCTGACCCACCACGGGTCCTCGGGGGTCCACGGTTGCCCTTCCTCCACCATCCGGGCCTCCCTATGGCGCCGCGAAGTGTCGCCCGCAGTCTAACAGGACAATAGGCGTGCCAGGCAGGTCATTTTCGCCCGGACAGGCCTGCCTGACATCTCCGGCTTGGGCCCTGGCCAATTCCACCGTGGTGGCGCTGTTGGCGTTGTTCTTGACGGATTGGATTCCATTCATGCCGGCGGCATTGGTGCCCTACGCGAGCCTGTTCACCCCCGTCTGGCTGCGGCTCCTCGGAGCATATGAAGGCCGCAGCGGCCAGCAGCACACTCACCAGGAACGGCAGGCGCCAGCCCCGCACGATGAACTGGTTCCCCGAGATGGCCTGGGAGATGGCTACAACTCCCGACGGCGGCACTGAGGTGGGTGCCGCCGTAGCACTTTCGTGAGTGGCTGGCTTAGGCGACTTTGGTCAGCCGATACACGACCACCTGGTCGGGGTGAATTCTGGGAGACGCGACACCAACCTTTTCCAGCGAACTGCCTGCGAACACAGCGCCCGGGAAACTCACGTCGTCCTGGACGGTTGCCCGCAGCGACGTCCGTTCAATGTGCACTCCGGCTGACGTCGGCTGGCCCCACCATTCCGGCGGCACAAGTCCGGATGGTGTTGGTCCGATAAAGACTGGTGCCACTTGGTACCTCGCCTCAGCGTCGAGTCCCCGGAAGCGGAGGCGCGCGGCAGGGTCAGGGTAAAGGCTGTCCAGGGCCGCTTGCGCGAAGATCGCTTCGGAGCGATCCGGACTGACGACTCCGTGCACCATCACCTTGGAATCGGGACCGTCCATGCGGATCACGTCCCCGGTGAGCAGGAGCCGGCGTTCTTGTTTGTAGAAGGAGATCCACCGGCGCAGACTGTCGAGTTCCTTGTCGCTGGCGGTGGCAAGGTCCCATTCGACACCAAGGTGTCCGAAGACGGCGGTGCCTGCGCGGAACGCCAGGTCGTGTTGGCGACCAGTGGTGTGGGAACGGCCTGATGCAATGTGTGATCCCATGTATTCGGGTGGCAGTAGCTGCGTTGTCCAGCGGAGCATTGTTTGCCGGTCGTGGGGGTCGATGTTGTCCGACACCCATACCCTGTCTGTGTGCTCCAGAACGCCGAGGTCCACTCGGGCTCCCCCGGACGAGCACGACTCAATCTCCAGTCCGGCATGTTCCGAACGGATCTCCTCCAGGAGCGCGTAGAACGCCAGTGTCTGCCGGTGGACGCCTGGACGTCCACCCTCCAGCTGGTTTCCGGCTTCGATGAGGTCGCGGTTGTGGTCCCATTTGATGTAGTCCAGCTTGTACTCGGCCAGGAGCGCGAGGATCTGCTTCTTGACGTGCGCGTACGCCTCAGGGATGCCGAGGTTCAGGACCTGCTGGCTGCGCGATTCAACGGGCCAATCCTTGCGGGCCGCCATGATCCATTCCGGATGGGCGCGGGCCACATCGCTGTCCGGGTTGACCATCTCGGGTTCGAACCATAGTCCGAACTGCATCCCCAGTTCGTGGACGCGGTCCACCAGCGGGTGTAGTCCGGCTGGCCACACATCCGGAGAGACAACCCAGTCACCCAATCCTGAGGTGTCATCGCGGCGCGAACCGAACCAGCCGTCGTCGAGCACGTAGCGCTCAACGCCGGAGGCAGCGGCACGTTCCGCCAGGTCGATGAGTTTTTCTTCTTCGTGGTCGAAGTAGACGGCTTCCCAAACGTTCAGAGTCACGGGGCGATCGGCGGAGACCGGAGAAATGCGGCTCCGGACATGGGCATGGAAACGCCTGGCGACGGCGTCAAGGCCCGTCCCGTAGGAGGCGTAAACCCAGGGGCTCTGATAGGTATCACCGAGGCCCAACCGGACTTCGCCGGGAAGAAGCAGTTCTCCGCCGCCGAGCAGCTGATCGCCGAAAAAGCGTTCCGCGAAATGATGGTGGTTTCCGCTCCATGCCGTGTGGACGGCCCAGACCTCGCCGTTGCCGAATCCGAATCCAGGAGTTCCAGCATGCAGAATGAAGGCGCTGTCAGAGCCGGTCCGGCCCTTTCGGTTCTCACGGAGGTGCGTCCCTGTGCGCAGGGTTCCGCGCTGCGGAACCCGTTCAAAGTTGTGATTTCCCGCGAAATCGAGCAATTCAGTTGCCTCAGCAGGAATCGGGAAGGCCAAGGAGACATCCTCGAGCGCGTACGTCTTGTCGTGCAGGTTGGACAGATTCGCCCGGCTGCGCATCAGCCCGCCGGGAAGCAGGTCCAATGTCAGGTCAAGGCGCAGCCGCTGTGCGTCGTCGATTGCGCTGACCAGCACCCGACCTGCTCCGGCTGATGCGAACCCCGTCACTGGTGCGCCATTTAGGGCCACAGTGTGGACCCGGAATTTCGGTGACCACCCAATACCGTCGAAGGACCCACGCAGTCCTGGGCGCCCCATCCAGCCTGAGTCCTGTCCAGGCAAGAGGCCAGGCCGGGGTGGCACGTCGACGGTGCTGGAGCCCGTGACAGGAGTACTGGCTCCCACCATTGTCCTGGCTTCTTCGGCAGTCAGCACGGGCAGTTGCTCTCCCCAGTGCACAATTGCCGGCAATTGCCCGTTCGTGGCGTCGAGTACGACCGACACTCCACCTGCTGTCAGGTGCAGGATGGCCCCTGGGTTGTCGGTCGGCATGGAAGTCCTCATGAGTTCTTGGGTGATGGAGCGGTGGTCAGGTTGCCGCTTGCGGGATCCCAGTGGACCGGCACGGGGTCGGACACCAAGCCGTCGAACGTGCCATCGCTGTTGGCGTCATGGCAGGCCATCATGAGCCATTGGCCGGACCTGTCCTGGACGAGTTTTCCGCTATAGAGCGGTGCCGTGGTGACTACGGCGGCGGATGCGACGTCGAAGGGACCACTGAGATGGTGGGTTTCGAGGCTCCAGATGCCGCCGCCGTCGAACCCTGCGGCTTTCTTGGCCGAAAGCGTATCCACGCCGCACGAGAACAAAAGGAGGGTCCTGCCGTCCAGCACTACGGTTTGGGGAACCTCGAGGTGCCCAAATCCGGAGCCTGGCTTGCTGAGGGGTGGCCTGACTTCCCACGAAGAGAGGTCGGGTGAGACTGCGTGGCCGATGACGCCGCGGTTGTCGTCCTCACCCTCATTCGCGCGGGCGGTGATCAGCATGTGCCAGCCATCGCCGTCCGGATCGGCGAAGACCCACGGGTCCCGCCATGCTTCTTCCGGCCAACTGCTATCACCGTATCGTTCGTACCAGCGGCGGTCAGGTTCAAGCACGACGGCGGGTTGCTTGGTCCAGGTGTAAAGGTCCGGGGACGTCGCAACACCGATGGCCTCGATGTTGTGGGTGTCATAAAAGCGGGCGCCGGTGTAGAACATCCGCCACACCCCGTCCGGGCCTTGGACCACGCTGCCCGTCCAGGTAGAGGTTGCGTCGAACGCCGCCGGATCGTCAGGCTGCAGGACCACGCCTTGGGGTTCCCACACGATGAGGTCCTGTGAGGTGGCGTGGCCGATCCGGGCATTGCGGTGCCGCAGAGCCGGGTCACCCAGGCTCTTGGGGGCGTGGAGGTAGTACATATGGAACGTGTCGCCACCGTCGGCGATCCAGAAGTCCCACACCCATGAGTCTTTGAGGCTGAAGGCCAAAGTAATGCACCTACTTCTTTTCGTTGAGGTGAGCCGGTCGGGTCGGCGCAGAGCGTCAGCCCTTGATAGCGGAGCTGCTGATACTGGCGACGAACCAGCGCTGGAAGATCAAGAAAACCGCCAGGACCGGGACGATAAACATCGTGCCGAAGGCAAGCACCTGGCCCCATTCGGGAGGCTGCTGGTTCTGGAAGATGCTGATCGCCAGCGGCAGTGGCCGGACGGTTGGGTCTGAGACCATCAGGACTGGCCACAGGTACGATCCCCACTGACCCAGGAAGGTCAGGATGGCCACTGTGGCGAATGCCGGCTTGGTGATGGGGACGATGACTTGGAAGAACGTCCTGAACGGCCCGGCCCCATCCAGCCTCGCAGCCTCTTCGATTTCGCCTGGGACGTCCAGGAAGAACGTGTAGAAGAGGAAGATCGAGAACGCGTTGGCTATGAACGGGATCGCCTGGATGACGACAGTGTCCCGCTGCCCCGAAAACATGTAGTACAAGGGAAGAGCGACGGCTTCGAACGGGATGATCGTCAGGATGATCACCAGCAGAAACAGCACCTTCTTGCCGCGCCATTTCATCCTCGCGAACGAGTAGGCCGCCATGGAATTCACGATCAGGCTGCCGGCAACCACGGCTGTGGTGACGATGATCGATACCAGGGCGAATTGGCCGAAGTGGCCGGTGGCATCTGAACTGAGGTGGTCGAAAACGCCGGCGTAGTTGTCGAAGGACAGGTTGGTTGGGACGAAGCCGCTCAGGCCGCTCAGGACCTCCGAGGATGGCCGGAAGCTGCCAACAATCAGGTAGTAGACGGGCAGGAAGAAGAACAGCGCGACAACGGTCAGGATCAGGTAATGGAGTGCTGTTTGCCAGCGACGGGTGCGTTTCATGCTGCTGGATCGCCGGGTCGGCTCCATGGTCTTGGACATCGTCATCAGACCCCTCCTCGCTGGCGCACGGCGGCGCGTTGGATGATGGCGATCATGGTGATGATCAGCATGAAAATGACAGTCATGGCAGCGGCTTGGCCCACGTTGTTGTTGTCGAACCCTGTGTTGATGATTTGCGTCATGACGGTCTCGGTGGAACCACGGTCAACGCTGCCGGAGCGGCTCAGCAGGTAGACCTGGTCGAACAGCCTGAACGAAAAGATGGTCGTTATGAGCGCAACGAAGATCAGGGTGTTCCGGATGCCGGGAACAGTGACGTTGATGAACTGCTGCCATTTGTTGGCCCGGTCCAGCGCTGCGGCTTCGTAAAGTTCGGTGGGAACGCTCTGCAGGGCGGCCAGGACAATGATCATTTGGAAACTCACGCTTTGCCAGATCGACATGACAATGATGGAACCAAGTGCCGTGGACGGACTGCCGAGCCAATCGTGGCTCGACAAGGCGCCCCCGCTGAAGAGCCCCAGGAGGGCGTTCAGGAGGCCTTCGTCTCCGCGGGAGTAGATAAGCCGCCAGATCACCGCGGTAAGGGCCAGCGGGAAGACCAAGGGCATGAAGATGAACGTCCTGAAAACCACCATCCCGCGCAGCTTGCGGTTGACCAGTACAGCCAGGCCCAAGGCCAGAACCGTTTGTACGGGAACAACAATCAGGGCGAAGGTGAAGTTGTTAAGCAGTGCCTGGCCGAAGGCTGCGGACAGGTCAGGATCGGTGAACAGGCGTGTGTACTGTTCGAATCCTATGAACCGTGCGGGCCGTGGGCTGTTGAGCTGCACCCGGTAGAAGGACAGTACGACTGCGAGCACGAACGGTGCCACCAGGAAGATGGCAAGGCCGATCAGTGCCGGGCTGGCGAACAGCGGGCCCGCGAACCGGTGGCCGGTAAGAATGGCCGATGACTGTCGCTTGGCCGGGGCCACTGCGGGAGCCGGGATCTTTTGCGTTTGAGTGGTCATGATGAAGGCTTTCGCTGGGAGCGAGTCCGGCGGTCCGTGCCGCCCCTCACTGGGGCGGCACGGACTGCTGCGGAGGTCTATTTCTTGTATCCGTCGTTGTCGGCGAAGTTCTGGTCGATGGCGCGGGCTGCGGCGCTCAAGGCTTCCTTGGCGTCTTTGCCTGAGTAGATGGCGGCCTCTGCTTTGCCGACCTGATCCGTCACGATGGGGTAACCGGCGGTCACGGGCCGTGTGACGCTGACACACGTCTCGGTGATCTGCTCTTCGGGTCCGCACGCCTTGCTCAGCTGGTCGCCAAGCAGCTGCAACTGCTTGCCGGGGCCGTAAAGGTTTGAAACTGACAGTGCCGTTTTGGTCGCCGGCGGGGCCCCGTTTGCGTCAGTGTAGATGCGTACGCTTTCGTCGGACATCAGGAAGTCCAGGAACTTCCCGGACGCGGCGCCGTTCTTGGTGGTGGCGCCCATTCCCCATGCGAAGGTACCGGAGGCAGTTTTGGTTCCTTTCCCGAAGTTGGGCAAGGGAATGGACACCAAATCGCTGCCAAGCGCTTTGTAGGTCGGGTAGGTCCAGTGCCCCACCCAGCTCAGCGCAACCCGGCCGTTCGGGAATGCCAGGCCGTCAGCGTTCGGATCGGTGTACTTCTTCCAGGACGCGAGCGTCGTCAGTGACTTGACGTTGGCCTCGGAGTCCAAAGCTCCGGACGCCTTGTTGTCCTTGAGCATCGTGCCACCACCGGACCAGATGACCGGCCCGGCAGAACAACACGTTCCCCACTCTCCAGCGAAGCCGTACTGTTCGGACAGGTCCAACGGTTTTCCCCCTGGGACGACGGCCGCGAGCTTATCCAGGACCCCGCTGAACTCCTCAGCCGTCCAGGCTCCTTCCGGTGTGGTCGGATACTCGACACCCGCAGAATCCAGGAGTTTCTTGTTGCCCCATAGGGCCAGGCCCGCGTTCATCATGCCCACGCCATACACGGCGTCGTCCACAGTGTTCTGCGCCTTGATGGAGTCCGTTTGGTTGGACAGCGTTTCCTCGGAGACGGAGTCCTTCAGGGGTGCCATCTTGCCGTTGTAGACGAAGCTGGCCAGTGTGGGTCCATCGAAGTCGAGCACATCCGGCAGGTCGCCGGGGGCCGCCGAGTTGACTGCCTTGGTGTACTGGTCCGAAGGGAAAAGTTTGAGGTTCACTTTGATCTTGTTCTGGGACGTTTCGAAGTTGGAAATGATCTTCTTCAACGCGTCATTCTCGGCTGCCTGACCGTCTACGGCCCAGACGTTTATGGTGCCTTCGCCCGAACCTGCCTGGACGGAAGGGCCAGGGTTGCCGGTGTCCGGCCCGCCGCAGCCAGTCAGTGATAGGGCTGCTACGGAAACGGCAGCTGCGGCCGCAATGATCCCTGCCATGCGACGGGACTTTGGAATGGTCATCATCATTGATTCCTCTTGGAAATGTGGAACTTATGGAAGCGTTTCGATGCCTGGATATCGTCAGGCGGGGGCGTGAGGAGGGTCACTTCTCAACGGCACAATGCGAGTCTACGCGGGTAGACTGATTCGTGCAAGAGTTGAGTTAGGTGCGAAAATAGGGGCAAATATGCGCATTCACGGGAGTCCACCCGGGTAGACTGAGTTCAACAATGAGGTGAAAGGTGTTCTCGATGGCAAGTGTGCAGACACAGGCGGGTTCCGGGAAAGTCACGCGAACTGACGTCGCCCGCTACGCGGGCGTCAGTACCGCCGTCGTCAGTTATGTGATCAACGGCGGCCCCAAGCCGGTTGCGGCGGCAACAGCAGAGCGCGTGCGGGAAGCCATCAAGGTGCTTCAGTACCAGCCGAACGCAACTGCCCGCGCCCTGACCATGGGCTCCGCCCGGCTTCTGGGGATCATCGTCCCGGACAGCACCAACCCGTACTTCGCCGAGCTGACGGACACTATCGCACAAGCGGCGGCCACCCGCGGTTACGCACTCCTGACCGCAAACTCCCGCACCGACGCGGAGACCGAGCGGCAAAACACAGTCAATCTCGTTTCCCGTCAGGTTGACGCGATCATCCTCGCGACAGTTCTGTCACCCAGTGAAGTCGCCGCCATGCAGGTCCAAGGCATTCGCCGTGTGCTTATCGACCAGTCCAGCATCGTGCACGGCATACCCATCATCAGTACGGACTTTGAACAGGGCGCCGCCCTTGGCGTCCAGCACCTGATCGGACACGGGCATCGGGATATCGGCATATTGGTGGGTAGGGACATTGACCCTTCACGCGTAGACCCGCGACACAATGGCTGGAAGAAGGCCCTCAACGAGGCAGGCCTACCTGAGGGGCCGGCCGAACTCACCGACTTCACCCGCCAGGGCGGATACGAAGCGACCCGCCGGCTGCTGGCATTGCCTAAGCCGCCGACAGCGATCTTCGCCAGCTCCGACCTGCTGGCCGTGGGCGCACTGCGCGCCATTCACGAAGCCAACCTGTCCATACCGGATGATGTTGCCGTCGTTTCGTTCGATGGAACATCTGAATCGGAATTCAGCTGGCCCCAGCTGACCACAGTGCGTCAGCCCATCGATCGGATCGCAGAGAGGGTTCTTGCAGCAGCCCTGTCACCGGAAGAGCCGGGCGGCGGGATCGAACTCCTCACCACCGAACTCATCGTTCGCAAGTCTTGTGGCTGCTGACCCTTGAGTCCAGGCAGCTTACCCGCAGCCACCTCTCCGCCCACAGAGCCCCAGCCCGACGCCAGGTCCGCCGCCGCGGGGCGGCGATGCCGGACTTCGCCCTCGGTAGGCACCATCCGCTGCGGCCATAAGGGGCTTTGGACACACGACATCCAAGACGGAGAGAACAAGGCCTTCTGACCGCTCGCTTTTGCCCTCCTGATTCTCATGGGAATATATCCTGAGTACACTCAGTTATGAGTGTAGTCACCATCGCGTAGACGCAGCTGCGAGGCCTAGCGTCCACGGCAGCCGAACGTCGGCTGGACGGCGGTGATGCTCTGATACATCGAAAGAAAAAGGACTAACCCATGACCCTTTCCGCACTGTGGCAACCACTGACTCTTGGCCGCCTTGACCTATCCCATCGGCTGGCGCTGGCACCCATGACCCGAAGCCGCTCCAACCCGGATGGCACGCCGGGCGACTTGGCGGCCGAGTACTACGGGCAGCGCGCCTCATTGGGATTGATCATCACCGAGGGCACGCAGCCGTCGGCCGACGGACAGGGCTATGCCAACACCCCGGGGATCTACACCCCCGAGCATGTCGAGGGCTGGCGAAGCGTCACCGAAGCAGTTCACGCCCGCGGCGGGGCGATGTTCATCCAACTCATGCATGCGGGCCGCATGTCCCACCCGGACAACACTCCTCACCACCGCCAGCCCGTGGCGCCCTCGGCGATCTCCGCAGACCAGGATATTTTCACGCCGACCGGACCCCAGAAGACGCCGACACCGCGAGAGCTGAGCCCGGAGGATATCCACGCCACCGTGGCTGACTTCCGCCACGCGGCAGCTTCGGCCATTGCAGCCGGCGCCGACGGAGTTGAAATCCATGGGGCGAACGGTTATCTCCTGCACCAGTTCCTCTCCCCCAACGCAAACCACCGCACCGACGCATACGGCGGATCAATAGAAAACCGGTCGAGGTTCGTGATCGAACTCGCCCAGGCCCTGGCCGATGAAATCGGCGCAGACAGGGTTGGCATCCGCCTCTCCCCCGCCATGCCATTAGGTGGAATCAACGAGGGCGACACCGAGAGTGTGCGCGCCCAGTACCGGCACCTGGTAGGCGAGCTCGCGACCCTGAACCTGGCGTACCTGCACCTTCACCATGTAGGCGACGACGAACTGCTCCGCTCCCTCAGGGATATATGGCCGACGGCGGTGCTCGTGGTCCGCTACGGACGCAACCGTGAGCAGATAGCCGACGACGTCGCGGCCGGCCTTGCGGACGTTGCCCCACTGGGCCGTTATGCGCTGGCCAATCCCGACATCGTTGAGCGCCTGCGCTCAAACGCCCCCCTGAACGAGGTGGATCCCAGCACTCTCTACGGCGGCGGGGCAGCCGGATACACCGACTACCCGGCCCTTGCCCACGCCTAATCCCGTACCATCCTCACCGACCGGCGCGGATGGAAATCAACACAAGAAAGTTCGTGAAATGCACTCACTCAATGGAGCAGTCGTCCTCGTCACCGGCGCAAACGGCGGCATCGGAACCCACTTCGTCCACGGCGCCCTCGCACGCGGCGCCAGCAAGGTTTACGCCACCGCCCGCACCCCCCGCACCTGGGAGGACGAGCGCATCGTCCCCCTTACCCTCGACATCACAGACCCGGCCTCAATACGGGCCGCAGTCGAGGCTGCGGGTGACGTCACGGTGTTGATTAACAACGCTGGAGCGTCCGTTGCAACCCCCGGCATCCTTACCCACACCGACGAGGAAATCCGGACCAATGTCGAGACAAACTTCCTCGGCCCACTATTCCTCGCCCGCGCCTTCGCGCCGATCCTGTCAGCGAAGGCCAAATCCGTAATCATCGACATCCACTCCGCAATGAGCTGGTACGCCGTCGGTGGCATTTACAGCGCCACCAAGGCCGCCCTCTGGTCGGCCACCAACTCGCTACGCCTGGAACTCGCCCCCGAAGGGGTACACGTGGTGGGCGTCCACGTCGGGTGGGTCGACACAGCAATGGCTGCGCACACCAGCGACCCCAAAATGGACCCGGCTGAACTGGTCACCACGGTATTGGATGCCGTCGAAGCCGGCGAGTACGAGGTCCTCGCCGACGAAACGTCCGTGCAGCTCAAGGCCGGACTCAGCGCCCCCATCGAGGCGCTCTACCCCCAACTTGCGCCCAGCAAGTCCTAGAAACAGCGGCCGCGCCGTGGTGATGAGTCCAACCCATCACCACGGCACTTTCCATATCGCTTGACACTTAACTGAGTTTAGTCATAATTGATGATAGTCACTTTAATCAGAAGGAGCATCGCGGCATGCGGGCATTCGTTATCAACAAGTACAAGGAACCGCTGCGCGAAGCCGAGGTTGCTGAACCCACCGTCGGCGAACGTGACGTGCTCGTGCAGGTGCAAGCTGCCGGCCTGAACCAGCTGGACGAGAAGATCCGCATGGGCGAGTTCAAGCAGATCCTTCCCTACAAGCTCCAGTTGGTCCTCGGCAACGACGTAGCCGGCACCGTCCTGCGCGTCGGGGAAAAAGTGAAGGGGTTCAAGCCCGGCGATGAGGTCTACGCCCGTCCCAACGAGGACCGCATCGGCACATTTGCCGAACGTATTGCCGTCGCGGAGGAAGACCTTGCGCTCAAGCCCGTGTCGGCCACCATGGAGGAGGCCGGCTCGCTGCCACTGGTAGCTCTTACCGCATGGCAGGCCCTCGTCGAGCAGGGCAATGTGCAGCCAGGGCAGAAAGTTCTCATTCATGCCGGCGCAGGCGGAGTCGGTTCTATCGCCATCCAGCTCGCCAAGCATCTCGGCGCGACCGTTGCAACCACCGCCAGCAGCTCCAACGCCGGGTTCGTGCGGGACCTCGGCGCTGACATCGTCATCGACTACCGCACCCAGGACTTCGAGCAGCTCCTGAGCGGATACGATCTGGTGCTCGATAGCCTCGGAGGGCAAAACCTGCAGAAATCACTGCGCATCCTCAAGCCCGGTGGGAAGGCGATTGGGATCGCCGGCCCGCCCGATCCGGCATTCGCCCGCAAAGCAGGCCTCAACCCCGTGCTGCGCCTGGCGATCACCGGGCTCAGCAGCAAGATTCGGAGGCAAGCCAGGAAGCTCGGCGTTAGCTATGAGTTTCTCTTCATGCGTGCCAGCGGCAACCAACTACGTCAGATCAGCGCCCTAGTTGACGCCGGCGCACTGCGCCCCATCGTAGGGAAGGTCTTCACCTTCGGCCAGGCTCCAGAGGCACTGCAATCCCTGGCCGCAGGGGGCTTCCGGGGCAAAGCAGTGCTCACCGTCACCAGCTGACCCGCCGATACCCACTATTCACGCAAGAGAATCCAGGAGGACAACCGTCATGGACAACACCGACGCCCCAAACGAACCAGTCGTCACCTCGTACGCGAAGGCACCTGCCAGCACTGTCACCGCCGGAGGCGTCAGCTACGCCTATCGCGAGCTTGGGCCGAAGGGCGGCATCCCCGTCGTGTTTTTCGTGCACCTGGCAGCCACCCTTGATAACTGGGACCCCCGTATCATCGACCCCATTGCCAAGAACCGCCACGTCATTACCTTCGACCAGCCCGGCGTTGGCGCTTCCACGGGACAAGTTCCCAACAGTATCGAAGCAATGGCCGACGACGCCTACACCTTCATCAAGGCCCTCGGATTCGACAAGATTGATGTGTTCTCCTTCTCACTGGGCGGCATGGTCGCCCAAGACCTGACCTTCAAACATCCCGATCTTGTCCGCAAGCTCGTGCTGACCGGAACCGGTCCGCGAGGAGGCAAAGACATCGATAAGGTCGTCGGCACCACCTACTGGGACATCTTCCGGGCAACCCTGACCAGGTCCGACCCCAAGGAATTCCTGTTCTTCAACCGCAACGCCACCGGCAAACCCGCTGCGAAAGCGTTCATCAAACGCCTGCAGGAGCGAACCGAGAACCGTGACAAGCCAATCAGCCCCCGCGCATTTCAGACGCAGCTAAAGGCAATCCAGAAGTTCGGCCGCTCGGCCCCGTCGAACCTGTCCACTCTCACTCAGACCACCCTCATCGCCAATGGCGACAATGACCGCATGGTGCCCTCCGCGCTCTCCAAGGACCTGCATCACCGCATCAAGGGATCCGAACTGATCATCTACCCCGACTCCGGCCACGGTGGTATCTTCCAGTACCACACCCGGTTCGCACCCGCCGTCGTCGAATTCCTCGCCCCCTGACCACCACGCTCGCGATAAAAAGGCACCAATGGGCATCTCACCACCAACTACCGGACCGCAGCTGGAAAAGCACTTTACGTCCTCAGTCCTGCTCTGGGTGCGCAGCGAGCAGTC
This sequence comes from Pseudarthrobacter sp. NIBRBAC000502772, assembly GCF_006517235.1. NCBI lineage: Bacteria > Bacillati > Actinomycetota > Actinomycetes > Micrococcales > Micrococcaceae > Pseudarthrobacter > Pseudarthrobacter sp. NIBRBAC000502772. Next base: position 2,733,516 of record NZ_CP041188.1, on the reverse strand, counting down.
CCGCCAAACCGACATGGACTACTGGAAAGGCCCGCACTCGGGCATCATCGCCGCCACACCTGGGCTGGAGGAGTACCGGCAGATTCACCTCGCCGAACACAACCCCGGCCTATGGCCCGCAACCACAGGGGTGGAAACCACCATCCCTGCGGACCGGAAGATCGACGGCATAGCGGAAGTCACCTTCCAATCCGCGCTTTCGCCGCTCAAGGGGCGCAAGCAGACCGCCTTGGCCTATAAGGACGAGGTCAACGTATTCCGCCGCACGCTTCTCTACGCCGGTCCGCCGAACACTTCACACTGGTATGACGTCGCCTCCCCGGCAGAGACTGTCGGGGCTCGCGCGATCATTTACCTCCGCCGCCGCCCCGGTGTCCGCCCGCACGAATTCCGGCGGCTCGTGAAGAAGGAACTTGTTCCTGCCCTGGCTGACACTGGGATGCTGAAGGAATTGCGCACTCAGTCATTCATGCCATGGATTAAGAAGACGTGGGATACACCCAACGTCGCCCACGACAACCCGGCGGACCAACGCTTCCACGCATCAATCATCCTGGGATTTGCTGACTCGGCAGCCCGTGACGCCTTCTTTAGCAGCACAGCTTTACGCAACCTCTCCCATCAGCTGAACCCGGTTGCCTCCGCCATCCATGCCTATGAGGTTGACGCAGCACTGACGTATGTCAAGGGTGGCCGGATCCTCCCCCACTACGAAGAGTAGCGCCGCCGACCGGAGGGCACGGTCTCCGCAGCTTCGATATACTCATTATTGAGTCCAGTCAGTTTACGCCCAGAGGAAACCACATGCCTGTCACAACCCAGCCGCTCGGACGGCGCGAGCGGAACAAGCAGGAGAAGCTGGACCGCATCACCGCCGCAGCCACTGAGCTGTTCGCCGAATACGGGGTCGAGGACGTCACCACCCAGCAGATCGCCGACAAAGCCGACATCGGCACCGGAACCCTTTTCCTCTACGCCAAAACCAAGGGAGAACTCCTCCTCCTCGTTCAGAACGCCCACTACGCCGAAGCTCTCGAGCGGGGCCAGGCGGATGCTGAAACCATCCAGGATGCCCTGGCTGCGGTGATGGCCGTGGTGCGGCCGATCGTGGAGTGCAACCGAACCCAGATCGACAACGGACGCTTCTATCTGCGGGAAATGGTCTTCGGCGACCCCACGGAGCCACACCACAGCGCAGCTCTGACCATCGTTGCGCAGACCGAGGAGGCCATTGCCGCCATACTGGACCGGGAAAAACTGGTCGACGCGGGTGACGCCGCGACGACGGCGCGCATCGTCTCGGCGATCATGTTTGTCAGCATGGCAGCAAGTGTGAACGCTGGGTTGGACATTGAGGCACTGGTGCAGGACATCAGGACACAAATCAGCCTGCTGATACCCCGCTGACGCGGCCGGCAAACACGATCTGGACGGCAGTCACTCACTACGGTTGCGGTCGACGAGACAAACCTCCGGCCTCTGGCCATAGCGACTTGGCACGATCAAGTTCGGGTCGCGGCGCCCTTTCAGGACAGCACCGCCGAACTCGATTTCTGAGACCCCGGTCCTTGTCGCGATCTCATAGTGGTCCACTAAGAGTGCACAGGCTAAGAGGGCACCGGCTAAGAGTGCACAGGCGTCCTCGGCAACTCTTCCGGCTGTTTGCCCGACAGTTGAGGGTAGAGGGCTTCGTGTGGGGCCGATAGGCCGGCCTTGGCGTGTGCGCTGAGTTCGTCGGCGACGACCTCGAAGGCATCGTTTTGGACGGCGTCGAAGACCCTGGCGACCAGGTCGGCTGGCCGCATTTTTGGGTCGTTCGTGTGGGAGGCCATAGGGGTGTCGACATAGCCGACATGCACTGCGGTCACGAGTACCCCATGGGGCGCGAGCTCGAGTCTGCCGAGTGGGTCGATCCGTCGATGCCAACCACAACGCCTGCCTGGTTCGCCGTACTGCGGCCCGGGATGACAGCGACGGGACTTTGGCAGAGGACAGCGGCCTGGAAGCTCACCGAACCGAACCCTGCGCCTCGGCGACCGCACCACTCGGCGCCCCCACGGCCGGTTTCGGAACCATCAAGCCCGGACAGGACCTCACGCCCTTTCAAAGCCTGCCTCCTCGCACTGCCACTCACCCAGTGTCCCGCTGAGGCGCTGAACTGCCAGTGCCTTAAGCCCCTGCCATGGTTCCCGGGGCTTTCGTCCCTGTTGCCCGGCCCGCGGAAGGCTGTCTACTGGATGGACACGCAGTTCCAGGCGTTCCAGCGAAGGAAGATCATGACCAACATCAGCATCATCGGCAGCGGACACATGGCCCGCGCGCTGGCCACTGTCATGCTGCGAGGGAACAACCCGGTACAGATTCTGGGTCGTGATGGCTCCAGGACGCGGGACCTGGTGGAGAGCCTCGGCCCGGGCGCCACCGGAGGCGTAACCGGGGCCGCCGTCACAGGAGCAATTGTTTTCCTCGCCATCCCGCACAAGGAAGTGCATGACGCCATCCTGGAGATCGGTGACTCCCTCGACGGACGCGTCGTGGTGGACATCAGCAACACCGTGGACGTTTCCAATTTCGACCAGTTGACCACGGAGCCCGGCGTGTCTGCCGCCGAAGAAACGGCCCGCCTGCTGAACGGACGCGCAGAGGTGGTCAAGGCGTTCAACACGACGTTCCCCACCACCTTGGAAGCCGGAAAAGTCGGTGGGCAGCACTTGGACGTTTTTATTGCCGGCGACTCGGAACAGGCCAAGGAGAAGGTCAGCGCCGTGGCAGCCGCGGCAGGTTTGCGCCCCATTGACGTCGGGCCGCTGCGGCGGTCGCGCGAACTCGAGTCCTTCATGCTGGTTGTCATGGGCCTGCAGGTCAGCCCCGAGCATCAGCATTTCAACTGGGACACCGCGCTCAGGATATTTCCTTAGGAGGTGCCGGCGGTCCCCCGCAGGCGTTCCTCGGCGCGCCCGGCGGTCCGGATGGCCATGGGGCTGTTGAGGTAAATGGGGATGTCCGGGATCGCCCCGCGCCGCCGGAGGCGCGCGAGATGCAGCATCAGGGTCTCGGCCCTTCCCACCGCGAAGGCAGCGACCAGGACAACCCCGCCCCGCTTGGCTGCCTCACGAGGATGTCGCCTAATTCGTCCTCCGGATTCCTCTCCGGGTGGGTCCGGTTGCCGTAGGTGGATTCGGCCACCAGTCATCGGGCTGGGTGCCGGCAGCTCCCGGTTCCGCCTTGGCGAGCGCGTGGGAGCAGCCTGGCTGGCCCGCACCTGCGGCGCCTGCAAATTCTGCCAGCGCGGATCGGAGAACCTCTGCCTTACCCCAACATTCAACGGCTGGGATATCGACGGCGGCTACGCGGAACTGATGACTGTGCACCAGGACTACGCTTACCCCATACCGGATGTGTTCACCGATGAGCAGGCCGCGCCCTTGCTGTGCGCAGGAATCATAGGATATCGGGCGCTGAGGTGCTCAGGTCTTCCACCCGGAGGAAGGCTCGGAATCTACGGTTTTGGCGGGTCCGCCCATCTGACGGCGCAGATGGCTTTGTTCGAAGGTGCACGCGTCTACGTGATGACCCGATCTTCAGCTGCGCAGAGCCTGGCCCTCAGGCTTGGGGCGGAATTCGCCAGATCCGCTGAGGCCGAGCCACCCGCTCTGCTGGACGCAGCCATTCTCTTCGCTCCTGCGGGCGGACTGGTCCCGGTTGCGCTGCGCGCCCTGGACCGGGGCGGGACCCTCGCCGTCGCCGACATCCATTCGAGCGACATACCGGCCTTGGACTATCAGAAAGACCTGGGCCCCAACGGTGACCTTCGGCCCTAGGCGCGCCGCCGGATCCCAGGGAAAGTACTGCCATGGCGGATAGCGGGCGGACCATAGTTGTGGGAATCGACGGTTCTGAATACTCCCCGGCAGCCCTGCGCCTTGCCGGTCGGTTGGCGTCCGCCCTGGCCGCCCCATTGCATGTCATCACGTGCCTCGGCCTTTCCGACTTCTACCTTCCGGCGCACTTGCCACCGGGGTACTTTGACAGCGCCGCTGAGCTTGAGGCCATCGCACGGCGGCTCATGGAACAGGCTATTGACCGGGCCTTCGGCCCGGAACGCCCGGAACACCTCACGGCCGTTGTCAAGGTGGGGTCGCCGTCGAAGGTTCTTGTGGAGGAAAGCCGGAACGCCCAAATGCTTGTAGTCGGCCGGCGGGGCCATGGCGGCTTGCTCGGCCAGCTCATGGGCTCAGTAAGCGCCGCCTGCGCAGCACACGCACATTGCCCAGTACTGGTGGTCAGCCAGGACACCGAGAATGACCATGGAACCAACACCTGAGCTGCCTGCAATAGTCGTGGGCGTGGACGGAAGCGCTCCGTCCATACTCGCCCTGCGGTGGGCCGGGGCCTTGGCACCGCTGCTCAAGGCCCACATCCGGGCGGTGGCCTGCTGGCAATTCCAGATCGCAGTCGGTACCTTCATGCCGGTTGTGTGGAACCCTGAAGATGAGGCCAGGCGGATCTGTGCTGCGGCCGTGGACCAGGCCTTCGACGGCGCACCCCCTGCCGGACTCGAAGTGGTCGCCCTACAGGGTCAGGCGGCGAAGGTACTGATCGAAGAAAGCAGGAATGCCCAAATCGTTGTTCTGGGCAGTCGCGGCCACGGAGGATTTGAAGGGCTCCTCCTCGGTGCGGTCAGCGCAACGGTCGCTGAGCACGCCAAATGCCCGGTCCTGGTGGCGCACGGTACCGACTTGCCGCCAGGGCTCTCGGATACTTCCGGACAGCCTCGCGAAAGGCGGCGGCCAGACCGGGTCCAGCCATGACCTCTCCTGACAGAGTAGTTGTCGGCTACGACGGGTCAACCGAGGCGGCCCTCGCTGTACGTTGGGCAGCACGGCACGCAGCGCTCATGGACTGTGAGCTGCACGTGGTCCATTGCTCGCTCTGGCCGTTACTGACCAACGACCTTGGACCCGTCAAAGGCATAGCCGGCAGCGGGCTGCAACATCAGGCGCAGGCCATCCTTAATGAAGCCAAAGCCCAGGCGCTGTCCATGGCGCCGCGGGTCAGGATCCAGGGCAGCCTCCTCTACGGGCTTCCTGCAGGCCATCTCCGCCGGATCGCGGATGATGCGCGGATGCTGGTTCTTGGCAGCCGCGGGATCGGTGGCTTTATGGGACTTCTGGTGGGATCAGTAAGTCTGGAACTCGCGGCAACGGCGTCCTGTCCCGTGGCGGTCATCCGGTTCGATCAGAGCGCGGAGGGGCGCATCGTGGTGGGAATTGACTCTTCCGGCTCGGCGGGCGCCCTGCGTATTGCCTGTGCCATGGCCAGTACTACGGGAGCGGACCTGATGATCATCCACGTCATCCGGCCCCACGACGGCATGGCCAACGCTGGCGGAGCCGGCCAAAAATCGGCCAGTCGCCTCCTCCAGATGGCGGCTCACGACGCCCGAGCCCTGGCTCCGGACGTGACTGTCAACCAGCACCTGGCCCAGGATGCTTCCGTCCCGCGGGCACTCCTCAACGCCGCCCGCGGTGCCGCCCTCATCGTCGTCGGCAGCAAGGGCCGGGGAATCCTCAGAGGAACTATCGGATCAAATGCCCATGCAGTCCTTCACCACGCCACGGGACCCGTCCTGATTTCCCGGCAGCCGCAGCCGGATGGGACCCCAGGCATCGTGAGGACCTGAACTGCCGCCGTCGAACGTCCGGGACCTTTGTCCCTTACCACCGGGCCGAGCGGGCGGCATCGTTGACGTGGAGCGGCATTCCGTGCGCTTTGAGCCCAAGATCAACAACAGGCAGGAACACTCATGAAAGCAATGGTTTACGGGGGCCCAGGCAAAAAATCCTGGACAGAAGTGCCCGTTCCGGTGATCCGGAATCCCTCCGATGCCATCGTCAAAGTTGACACCACCACCATCTGCGGGACGGATTTGCATATCCTCAAAGGCGATGTGCCGGCCGTGGCCGAGGGGCGGATCCTCGGTCACGAGGGGGTGGGGACCATCACTGAGGTTGGCGCGTCAGTGACCAGCCTGAAACCGGGTGACCGGGTGATCATCTCCTGCATCAAATCCTGTGGCCATTGTGCCAACTGCAAGGTAGGCCTCTATTCGCACTGCATGGGTGACGAGGGCGCTTCGGGCATCGGCTGGGTCTTCGGACACCTGATCGACGGCACGCAAGCCGAGTACGTGCGCGTCCCCTACGCCGAAAACTCCCTGCACCTGCTGCCCGACGGCGTCAGCGACGAGCAGGCCGTCATGCTGTCGGACATCCTCCCCACGGGCTTCGAAATCGGCGTCCAGTACGGCCGGGTCAAACCCGGCGACACAGTAGCGGTAGTCGGGGCAGGCCCGGTCGGGCTGGCCGCAATCGCCACCGCAGGGCTTTACGGAGCGGCCACCGTTATCGCCGTGGACTTGGACGCGAACCGCCTTGCGAAGGCCCGGGAGTTCGGCGCCACTGACGTTGTCCGCTCGGACGACGCCGACTGGAAGGAGCAGGTGATGGCCCTGACAGACGGCCAGGGCGTGGACGTGGCGATCGAGGCAGTGGGCGTTCCCGCAACGTTCACCATGTGCACGGAGGTGGTCCGGCCCGGCGGGAACGTCGCCAACGTCGGCGTGCACGGCAAGTCAGTGGAACTCCATGTGGAGAACCTCTGGATCCAGAACATCAATATCAGCATGGGACTGGTGAACGCCAACACCACACCGATGCTGCTGAAGCTCGTGGCCCAGAACAAACTGCCGGCGGAAAAGTTCGCCACACACCGCTTCCGCTTTGACCAGTTCATGGAGGCCTACGACACATTCGCCCGGGCCGCGGAGACGAACGCACTTAAGGTTGTGATTGCGGCATGAAAGGCTACGTCGTTTACGACTCCGCATACGGGAACACCCAGGCGGTTGCCGAGGCCATCTCGCAGGGCCTCAAACCTCTCCGCGCGGCAGCAGTTTCCGTCTCGGAGTTCAACCCCGGAACCCTGGCAGCTGGCGATTTCCTCATCGTCGGTTCCCCCATCAACGGGTGGCGGCCCACGCCCAAAATCACGCAGCTCTTGACGCGATTGGGCGACGGACGGCTCAAGGGCATCAGAGCAGCAGCATTCGACACCCGCGTCCGCTTCTTCATCCATGGCGACGCCGCCCGGAAAATGACCAAGCTGCTGACCGATGGCGGCGCGCACATCATTTCCAATCCCACCCCGTTCTACGTCCGGGGCACCGAAGGGCCCCTGCGCGCCGGGGAACTCGAAAAGGCAGCCGGCTGGGCCAGGAACCTGGCGTCGGCACTCGATCGGAAGGCAACGCCATGAAGGCAGCCATTGTTTACGAATCCCTCTACGGCAACACGCACGCCGTCGCGGACGCGATAGCACAAGGACTGCAAGGGCTGGCCGAACCCTTGGTGATGTCCGTCGACGAGGCGGCCGGGACCGATCCCACGGCCACCGATCTCCTGGTAGTCGGAGGGCCCACCCATATCCATGGCATGAGCAGGAAGCCCATGTGGGAACTGGCGGTCAAGGACGCCCTCGAACACCCTGAGAAGGGACTGGTCCCGGACGCGGCGGCCGGCGGACAGGGTTTGCGGGCATGGTTTGATGCCCTGGACAAGGCAACCGGGAAAGCTGCCGCTTTCGATACCCGGCTGGAGGGCAACAAACTGCTGACGGGACAGGCGTCCAAGGGGATCGCGAAACGACTCAAGCAGCACGGCCTTGAGCTCGTCGCTGAGCCTGCAAGTTTCCTCGTTGATGACACCAACAAGCTTTTGCCGGGTGAACTCGACCGGGCGCGCGAATGGGGAAGGACCCTCGGGGCGGCCCTCACGCCTGCACCTTGAGGCTGGCCGGTGGGCACGGCAGCGGCTCCTTTTCCGCCCGGGGCTGACGCTCCCGCGGGATCCGGCCTCTCCACGGAGGAGGTGAAGGAGCGCACGCTCGCCGGCTTGGCCAACGGAGTCCCCGACAACTCGAGCCGCACCCTTTGGCAGATTGTCCGGGCCAACGTGCTGACTCTCTTTAACGGCATTGTTGGTGGTTGCTTCCTGCTGTTGCTCGTCCTCGGGCAGTGGCAGGATGCGCTCTTTGGGTTCGCGGCGCTCAGCAACGCCGTGATCGGCGTGGTCCAGGAGTTCCGGGCCAAGCGGCTGCTTGACCGGCTGGCAGTCATGGATGCCCCGCAGGCCAGGGTGCTCCGCGACGGCCAGGTGCAGGAGATCGCGGTCGCGGATGTGGTCCTGGACGATATAACCGTCCTCCAGGCCGGCGACCAGGTCGTAGCCGACGCCGTCATCGTCGACGACAATGGCCTGGAAGTTGACGAATCCCTCCTCACGGGTGAGTCAGAGCCCGTGAACAAGGACCCGGGCTCAACGGTGCTGTCCGGCTCCACGATCACAGCCGGCCAGGGAAAGGCGAGGGTGGTCGCGGTGGGGGCCAGCTCGTATGCCAGCCTGCTCACTGCGGAAGCCAAACGTTTCTCCCTCGTCAATTCAGAGATCCGCAACGGGATCAACCGCGTCCTTGGGTGGATCAGCTGGGCGCTGTTCCCCGTGGTGGTCGTCATCACCAACGGCCAGATGCAGGCCAAAGGCGGCTGGGACGCCGCTTTCCGTACCGGGGCGTGGGTAGAGGCGCTCGTCGGAGCGGTGGCCGGGGCCATCGCGATGATCCCCCTGGGACTCGTGCTGATGACCAGCGTTGCGTTCGCCGTCGGGGGCGTCCGCCTTGCCCGCCACAACGTGCTGGTGCAGGAACTGGCCGCTGTGGAGGGCCTTGCCCGGGTGGACGTTCTCTGCATCGACAAGACCGGCACGCTGACTGAGGGCAAGGTGGTTTTCGACGGCGTGCATGCCGTAGGCGGGCCACCTCCGCCGGGCTGGGAGGAGGCCCTGGGCTGGTTCGGCTCCGACCCCCACGCCAACGCCACGGCCCGCAGCCTGGCTGGCACCTTCGGCTTCGATGGCAGCCGGGCCCCGACCGCCGTCGTTCCTTTCTCCTCCGCCAGAAAGTGGAGTGCTGCCAGTTTCCTTCCGCCCCACGCCGCTGCGGGGACCTGGGTGCTGGGTGCCCCTGAGATGGCGTTGCCAGGGAGTAACGGAAGCACCGATGTGGTCCTGGCACAGGCCCGCCGCCTCGCGTCAGCGGGTCTCCGCACGCTGGTACTGGCCCACACACAGGAAACCGTGCCCGAAGGGAGTCCCGACGACGACGTCCGGTTGCCCGGGGGTCTGGCTGCGGCCGCACTGGTGACTTTCCGCGAAATGGTCCGCCCCGATGCCGCACAGACGTTGTCCTACTTCCGCCGGCAGGGCGTGGGCGTAAAGATCCTCTCCGGCGATGATCACCGGACGGTTTCGGCTGTAGCGCGTGAGGTGGGGCTCGACGTCGGCGATGGCTACGACGCGCGTCACCTGCCCCAGGAAGCGAAACGGTTGGAGGAAACGCTCGAAGGTTTTTCTGTGTTCGGCCGCGTGACGCCCCAACAGAAGAAAGACATGGTGCTGGCACTGCGGCGGATGGGGCACACCGTGGCCATGACGGGCGATGGCGTCAATGACGCGTTGGCGTTAAAGGAGGCAGACATCGGCATCGCCATGGACACGGCGGCACCCGCTACCAAGGCCGTGGCCCGCCTGGTCCTGTTGGACGGGCGCTTTGACAGGCTACCCGCGGTCCTGGCCGAAGGCCGCCAGGTTATCGCCAATATTGAGCGGGTCTCGGTGCTGTTCCTGAGCAAAACAACCTACGCTGTTGCCTTGTCCGTGCTCTTCGGAGCACTGATGTGGAACTTTCCCTTCCTGCCCCGGCAGCTGTCCGCCACCGATGGGCTGACCATCGGCATTCCCGCGTTCTTCCTGGCCCTGATGAGTAACAGCCGCCGCTACCGGCCCGGTTTTCTCCGACGGTCCCTGGCGATGGCAGTTCCAGCTGGAATCGTCGTCACCGCGGCGGTCATGGCTGTCCAGGTGTATTCCGTTGGTGCGGCGGGCTTCAGCGTCGGAGCCAGCCGCACCGCCTCCGTGCTGACGTTGTCCCTCGTAGGCCTGTCTGTCCTGGCAGCCGTCAGCCGCCCCGTCAGCGCCCTGCGCCTGGCCATCATCGCAGCCATGTTCCTGGGCCTGGTACTGCTGATGACCGTCCCCGTCCTGCAGGAGTTCTTTATGCTCGAATGGCCACCTCCTGAACTCACGGCTGCCGCCCTCGCCGCTGCCGCCGTCGCCATCGTTGCGGTCGTGGCGCTGAGCCGGGCCCATGCAAGGCGGTACCCCGCTGATCCGCCTGTGAAGATGACGCCTCCTTAGAGCCAGTCTGCTGCAAAGTCCTGCGGGGGCCACCAGCGTGTGCGCGGTGAAACCGCAAACCTGCGCCCGGAGACCTCCCAGGGGACGATTTGGACGAGGTGGTCTTTGGTTCCGGGCTGCCAGGGCCCGCGGTCCGGACCGGTTTCCTGAAGGGTCGCTGGATCTCCCTCAAACGGCCCTGGCGTTCCCTTGACCACAACGCTCCAGACTTCGGTGGCGTAGGCGTTCATCCCATCCGCTTCAAAGGCCACGGCGGTGCCACTGAGGAGGGCACGAAGTTTCGTGCCAGCGGCAGTTCGAAAGACCACCTTTCCTCCGATAACCATGAAGTTCACAGGAAAGATCTCGGGGACTGAACCGTTGATCACGGCCAGCCGGCCTATGTAGGAGGACTCCAGATACTTCCAGCAGTCAGCCGGGACGAGGACTTCCGTGGGGGATTCCGAAGCGGAGCTGCTCATGGAACTGATCCTAGCCCCCTGTCCCGCCGGGTCGCCGCGCTCCGGCAATGCGTGGGGCTTGCCGGCAGCGGTGACAGGACCAAAGCCTCTGGGTCCTCGGTGCCCTGTCCCCGACCCTTAAGGAGTCGGGCAATGATGCACCGATAGCCATCCAAGCCAGGCGGCAGACATGGCTGATTTGATGAAATGGTTTGACACCCGGCGCTCCCCCGTCGAGATGATTGAGAGGCTTTTCGAAGGGGACACCGCCGCGTCGGGGATCCGCGTCGAAGAATCGGTTGAAGGCAACACCCTTGTGGTCCGGGCCGAACTCCCGGGGATCGATCCGGACAAAGATGTCAGCGTCACCGTTGTGGACGGTGCCCTTGAAATCAAGGCCGAGCGCAGGGGAAAGTCCGAGCAGAGGGACAAGAACAGCTACCGTTCAGAGTTCCGCTATGGTTCATTCGTCCGGAGGCTGGCCCTTCCCGACGGCGTCCAACAGGACGACATCACCGCCTCCTATAAGGACGGTGTGCTTGAGGTCCGGACGCCAGTGCCGGCGGCCGCCCAGCAGCCACCTGAATGAAAGATTGAGATAACCCGGGGTTGACAGCTGGGTCCGGCCCGGGATCAGCCGAACAGGATTGCTGCCTCCTGGTAGCGGTCATCGGGAACAGTCTTGAGCCGGCCCAGCGCAGCTTCGAAGCCGACGTTGACGATGGTGGTCCCGCGCAGCGACACCATAGTCCCCCAGCGGCCGTTTGCGGCTGAATCGACGGCTGCAAAGCCCAGCCGCGTGGCCAGGACCCTGTCAAAGGCGGTGGGGGCACCGCCCCGTTGGATGTGGCCCAGAATGGTGGCCCTCGTTTCGATTCCCGTCAGCTCCTGCAGTTGGTGCTCCAGCAGTACGCTGATTCCGCCCAGCCTGGGCCTGCCAAAAGTGTCCAGGCCCCTGGGTGAAAACGGTGCATCCTGGCCCTCCAGGACAAATGCCTCGGCCACAACCACGAGCGGTGCCCTCCCGCGGCCATGGGCGGACTCCACCCAGGCGGCAACCTGGCGCAAAGGGACCGTGTGTTCCGGGATGAGGATGGCGTGGGCGCCGGAAGCCATCCCGGCATGCAGCGCTATCCAGCCGGCGTTCCGGCCCATGACTTCGGCGATCATGCAGCGGTGGTGCGACTCCCCCGTGGTGCGCAGCCGGTCGATGGCCTCCGTTGCGGTCTGGACTGCGGTGTCGAAGCCGAATGTGACATCCGTGGCGTCGAGGTCGTTGTCGATGGTCTTGGGGACTCCGATAACATTGATTCCCTGTTTGGCCAGCTCCTGCGCTGCCGCCAGGGTTCCCTCTCCGCCGATGGCGATCAGCCCATCGACGGCAAGGCGGCGCAGGCTTTCGCGCACCGCCCCGCTCCGCCTGAATTCAGCGGGTTGGTCCGCGATGTGCCAAGTATGGTCCCGCCAAACCTGGCAATTCCCCGCACGGCATACCTGGGCAGTGGAACCACGTCCCCTTCCAGCACCCCTTTCCAGCCGTCCCGGAAACCCACGAAGTCATACCCATGGGACACCACGCCGCTCAGCACGGCACCGCGGATCACGGCATTCAGCCCCGGGCAGTCTCCGCCGCTGGTCAGGAGGCCAAGCCTGGTCATCTTTCCTGATTCTCGGCCGCTGCGATCACCGGAACAGTCTTGAGGTACGTGTCGGGGTTGAGCGAAATGGAGTCGATACCCTCCTTCACCAGGAACGCCGCGAAATCCGGGTGGTTGCTTGGGCCCTGGCCGCAGATGCCGATCTTGATCCCGGCCGCATGCGCCTTGGCGATGACCTCGGCGATCATCGACTTCACTGCCTCGTCCCGTTCATCAAAAAGTTCGGCCAGCTGTTCGGAGTCGCGGTCCACCCCAAGGACAAGCTGGGTCAGGTCATTGGACCCGATGGAGAATCCATCGAAGCGGCGTGCGAATTCCGAGGCAAGGATGACATTCGAAGGAATCTCACACATCATGTAAACTTGCAGCCCTTCCTCGCCACGGACCAACCCGTTTCGTGCCAACTCATTGATCACCAGGTCAGCCTCGCGGGTGGTGCGGCAGAAAGGAACCATGATGATGACGTTGGAGAAACCCAGCTTCCCGCGCACCCGTTTCAGCGCCCGGCATTCCAAGGCAAAGCCTTCCCGGTAGCGCTTGTCGTAGTAGCGTGAGGCTCCGCGGAATCCCAGCATGGGATTCTCTTCGGCTGCTTCGAAAGCGCGCCCACCGATCAGGTGTCCGTACTCGTTGCTCTTAAAATCGCTGAGCCTGACGATCACGGGCAACGGATAATAGGGTGCGGCAATCTTGGCAACCCCGGTGGCCAGTGCATCAACAAAGTACTCCTGCAGGTCCCCCCGTCCGGAGGTGAGCTCCTTAATGCGTTCAGCGTCGCCAGGATGCGTGACGCGCTCGGGATGCACGAGCGCCATGGGATGGATCCGGATGAGGTTGCTGATGATGAATTCCATCCGTGCAAGGCCCACGCCGGCTGCAGGCAGGCGCCACCATTGGAAGGCAGCCGACGGGCTGGCGATGTTGACCATGACAGAAGTACGCGTCGTGGGCAGGGTGCCAAGGTCAACCTCTTCGATGTCGAAAGCCAGCGTGCCGTCGTAGACGCGGCCATCCTCACCCCCGGCGCAGGAAAGCGTGATGGACGTTCCCTCGGCGAGGACTGACGTGGCATTCCCCGTCCCCACTATGGCCGGGACACCCAGTTCCCTGCTCACAATCGCGGCGTGGCTCGTCGGGCCGCCGTGGTCCGTGACGATACCGGCGGCGCGCTGCATGATGGGAACCCAGTCAGGGTCGGTCATCTGGGCTACCAGGATGGCGCCGTCCCGGAACTGCCCAATGTCCCGGGCGTCCCGCACAACACAGACCGCACCATGCGCTATCGACTCCCCGATCGCCGCGCCGGATACCAGCAGCGGGCCTGATCCACGAAGGTGGTAAATGCGGAAGACTGAAGCGCTTCGCCGGGCCTGTACCGTCTCCGGCCGGGCCTGGACCATAAAGAGTTCGCCGCTGGAACCGTCCTTGGCCCACTCCATGTCCATGGGCCGTCCGTAATGCACCTCCACCGCCACCGCCCAGCGCGCCAGCGTCAGGATCTCGGAATCGCTGAGCACCAGCGAGCGCCGTTCCCGGTCTGTGGTGTCGATCGTCCGGGTGCGCGCGTGGCTGCCGCGCCGGTAGATCATCTTCCGTTCTTTGGCGCCGATGGTCTTTTCGATGATGGGGGCGAACCGCGGGTCGGACAGCAATGGCTTGAATACCTGGTACTTATCGGGATTGATGGTCCCCTGCACTACCGTTTCGCCCAGTCCCCATGCCGCGCTGATCAGGACGCTGCGGGGAAAGCCCGACTCTGTGTCAATGGAAAACATCACCCCGGAGGCACCGATATCCGAACGCACCATTCTCTGCACGCCTATGGACAGGGCCACCTCCAGATGGTCGAAACCTTTGATTTCCCGGTAGCTGATGGCCCGGTCCGTAAACAGGGAGGCGTAGCACCGCCTGCAGGCCTCCAGCACCTCCCGCTCGCCTGAAATGTTCAGGAAGGTTTCCTGCTGGCCTGCGAAACTCGCATCCGGAAGGTCTTCGGCGGTGGCGCTGCTCCGGACGGCCACCGATGCCCTGGCCTGCCCCGACCGCTCGGATAAATCCCTGTAGTAGTCCCGGATGCCGGCGGCGATGTCCGGCGGAAACTCCCCGCCAAGGAAAAGCTCCCTGATGGCTTCGCCGGCTTCCCGCAGGGTTGTGCTGCCTGCCCGGTACGCCTCAATCGTGGCACTGATCCCCGGTTCGATGCCGTTGGCGCCAACGAAGGCCCGGTAGGCGGAGGCTGTGGTGGCAAAGCCCTCCGGCACCCGGACACCCGAACTGATCAGCGAGCGGCTCAGTTCACCCAGCGAGGCGTTCTTGCCGCCCACGGCGGGTACATCGTCCATCCCTACGTCTTCAAACCACACCACGTGAACGTCTGGCGCCTTCCGTGCATTCATGGCTTGATCCTCCCGGCTGAACCGGGGACGAAGCAGAGGCTTTGGTCCTGCGGGCTGGCGGAGGTGAAGTGCTACGCGCCGCTGCTGCCGCTCCGCCGGAGCCTTTTGTAGGCCCAGTCGGCGGCGAACACGGCCGGTACCGCCAGGGCAGCGACAACGAACCCTGCCGGCGGCGGCGGCAGGTGCCCGAGCACCGCGGAAACAGGAACCGCGTAAAGGCACGCGGCCAGGGCCCCGACTTCCGCGAGGACGGCCCAGGACAGCAGGCGGTTGGTGAACCAGCCGAGCATCCACGGCGGCAGGCTGGCGCTGCGGCAGGCAAAGGCATTCGCGAGCTGGCCAAGGACGACCGCGGAAAAGGCGGCTCCGGACGCCGCCATCACCAGGCCGGTGTCCTGGGGATCCCCGCGCATCCACCCGCCGCCGAAAAGTACCACGGAGAACGCCGTCATCTCCATCACCGCCTCCACAGGCCCCAGCACGCAAAACACCCGGAACATCAGTTGGCGGTCCATCAGGTGCCGCCTCTCCGGTGGCCGCTTCAGAACTCCCTTTCCTGGCTTTTCACCGCCCAACGCGAGGGCGGGAAGCAGATCGGTTCCAATGTCGAGGGCGAGGATCTGCAGGACGCCCAGGGCAAGCGGAAACTGCCCGCCGGACAGTGCCCAGATGACGAACGGCGTCAGTTCGGCAACATTGTCTGTCAGGTGATAGGTGAGGAACCGGTGGATGTTCGAATACGTGGCGCGGCCTTGTTCGATTGCTGCCACGATCGTGGCGAAATGGTCGTCCAGGAGGACGAGGTCGGCAGCTTCGCGGGCAACATCGGTCCCGCTGCGCCCCATGGCTACCCCGATGTCGGCCTCTTGCAGCGCTGGGCCGTCGTTGACGCCGTCGCCCGTCATTGCCACAACGTGGCCACGGCCCTGCAGGGCCTTGGCCACGCGCAGTTTCTGTTCCGGGGAGACCCGGCTGACCACGATGCCGTCCCGGTCAAGCAAGGCGCCGAGGACCTGTTCGTCCTCGGGTAGAAGCGCCCCCTCAAGGACCAGTTCGGGTGATCCCATCAGTCCGATTTCCCGGGCTATGGCTGCGGCGGTTGCGGGGTGGTCGCCCGTGATCATCCCCACGCGGATGCCGGCCCCGCGGGCGGTCCGGATCACGTCGCCCACGTCCGGCCTGGGCGGGTCGTGCAGGGCGATCAGCCCCAGCAGTGCAAGACCGGTCTCGACTTCTTCCGGCGGACGTTCCAGCCAGCCCTCCTGCGGGCCGGGCAGTTCGCGGACGGCGACGGCTATGACCCTCAGCCCCCGTGAAGCCATTGTTTCAACTTCCTCCGCGGCCGAGCCTGTGGACTTTCCGCAGAGCGGGAGGACAGACTCGGGCGCGCCCTTGACGTAGAGGGTCGTACCCACAATGACCGATTCGCGGCGCCGGCTTGGATCGAAGGCGAAGCGCCGTGCGGGTTTCGCATCTCCGGGAAGGGGTCCGGACAGGCGTCGGGCCAGCACATCGAT
The DNA here is from genome assembly GCF_006517235.1 of Pseudarthrobacter sp. NIBRBAC000502772. Taxonomy (NCBI): domain Bacteria; kingdom Bacillati; phylum Actinomycetota; class Actinomycetes; order Micrococcales; family Micrococcaceae; genus Pseudarthrobacter; species Pseudarthrobacter sp. NIBRBAC000502772. Next base: position 2,717,195 of record NZ_CP041188.1, on the reverse strand, counting down.
GGCTGCCTCCATCGGATCCCCCACAGCCGTCCACTCACTTCCGTGGAGGACGGCCCTGCCCTGGGAGGCTGCCCGTGCCGCGAGCGCCGTCCTGATGGCTGCGGAGATCGCGGCTCCCTCGATGTCGGCTTCCGGCCGATATCCTTCGCCCCTCACTTTCACCCGCCCGGCGGCGGTGAAAACCTCGACGGCGTTCATCCGGTTCTGCGTCAGGGTTCCTGTCTTGTCGGTGCAGATGAAGGTGGTGGACCCCAGGGTTTCCACGGCTTCCAGGTTGCGGACCAGGGCATTGCGCGCCGCCATCCGTTGTGCCCCCATCGCCAGTGAAAGGGTGACGGTGGGCAGCAGGCCTTCGGGGACGAGGGCCACGGCAACGCCGATGGCAAAGAGGAACGCGTCGCGCCACGGGATGCCCACCAGCAAGGACACAAGGAAGAAAAACCCGGACACGGCCATTGCGACGGCCGCGATGAGACGGACGATACGGTGCAGCTCCAGTGCCAGCGGTGTCGGCGGAGATACCGTTCCGCTGGTCAGCGCGGCGATTCCGGCAAGCCTGGTGTTTCCGCCGGTGCGGGACACCACAGCATCCGCTTCGCCGTTAACAAGGAATGTTCCGCCCCAGGCGCTGTCACCGCTGGTCTTCGATACCGCTTCACTTTCCCCTGTCAGCATGGACTCATCCACGGCACAGCCGGAGGCGGAGGCGAAGACGACATCGGCGGGTACACGGTCGCCCGCAGACAGGACCACGGCGTCTCCCGGCACCAGCTCGCTGGTATGGACCCTGAGGATGTGGCCGTCGCGGCGGACCGAGACGTCGGCGGGCAGCAGTCCCCGCAGTTTTGCCGCCGCGTGCTGGGCACGTTCCTGCTGGATGTGGGCGAAGACCCCGTTGACGAGGACCACCACGATGATGGCGATGCCAAGCTGCGGCATCCCTCCAATGAACGCCAGCGCGGCCGCACACCACAGCATGACGGCGAAGAAATGGGTCAATTCCCCAAGGAGCTTGCGCCACTGCGCGACGGTCTTCGCTGCGGGAAGAACGTTAGGGCCTGATTCCTTCAGCAGTTCAGCGGCGCGTTGGGAAGTCAGGCCTGTTGCGTCCAGCCCGGATCGGGGCGGACCCGCCCGTTGTGCCACTTCTGCTCCCGTGTTGCCGACGTTCGGTTCGTTGACAGGGAACACCCGGCGGGCGGCGGCGTCTAGGGCCAAAGGTCATGCCGGGCAACATGGCCCCGCGAGGCACGCCGGCGTCATGACCTTGGACTCTGTTCTGCGGCAGCCTCAGGGGCGATGCTGTCATCAAACCCGTCTACGTACAGCTTGGGGAACGAATCATGGCCAAGGCCACAGAGAAGATCATTGTCGGTGTGGACGGCTCCGAGGCGTCCATCGAAGCCCTCCGCCAGGGGCAACGGCTCGCCCGCGCTACGGGCGCGCGCCTGGAGGCCTGGGGGTGCTGGGAGTATCCGGCGGGCTATGAAGGCTACCTTGCCATGGGAGTGGAGGGTTTCGCGCACGAGGCAGAGGAGAAGCTGGAACGTGCAATCAGGGAAGCTTTTGGCCCCGAGCGCCCCCGGGATGTTGTGCTCAGGCTTGTTCATGGATCTCCGCGAACGGAGCTGGTTGATGGAAGCCGGCAGGCGTCGCTGCTGGTGGTCGGGCGCCGCGGGCACGGTGGTTTCGCCGGGATGCTGCTTGGATCGGTCAGCGGCGCCTGCGTCGCCCATGCCCACTGCCCGGTCCTGGTAGTGCACACGCCCGGGTCGGAAGTATCCGTGGCCTAGGCGGGTCCGCCGTCGTACCCGTTTTGGTTAGCCGGCGCCCAGCAGGAACTGCCGTTGGTCACCCGCCGCCAGCTGGTGGCGTTCCGGGCCGACCTGCAGCCAGATGGGGCCGGCGTCGCCTGGTGCCGCTGAAACGGTCAGTTTCCCGTGCTCAAGGACGACCCCAAGCAGGTGGTCCCGGTACCGGACGTGGAAGGAAACGCTCTTGATGCCTTTCGGCATTTTTGGCGCGAATAGGAGGGCATTAGAGGTGATTCTCAGGCCTGCGAAACTTCGCTGCACGACGTCGATGGTTCCAGCCATTGCGCCTAGGTGTATCCCTGTCCGTGTGGTGCCTCCCTGGGTGTCGTCGAGATCGGCGCTGAGGGCTTCACGGAACGTGTTCCAGGCCCGGTCGGGGTCTTTTGCCGCGAGAACGGAAGCATGTGCCACCCGGCTGAGGGTGGAGCCGTGTGCAGTCCGGGCCAAGTAGTAATCTACGGTGGCTTCCAGCTGCGCGGCGGTCACGTCATAGCCAAGCCTGGCCAGGAAGAGCATCAGTTCCTGGCCGCCAAGGACGTATAGAAGCATCAGGACGTCAGCCTGCTTGGCCAAGCGATACCGGTTGGGGCTGTCTCCTTCGGCCTCGAGGATCAGGTCCAGGCGTTCGATGTTCCGGTAGGCGTTCCGGTAATGGTCCCAGTCCAGTTCCTGCAGTTGCTCGTATCCGGCGAACTGGCTGATGATGCCCTCGTGGAACGGCACGTACATCCGTGTGCTGACGTGCCGCCACCGCTCAATCTCCGCCTGTTCCATCGCCAGGCGTGCCGTGAGGTCCGCCAGGTCGTGCCCGTGGACCAGGGAGAGAATTTCGCAGGCCTGGGCACATACCCAGGCGGCCATGACGTTTGTGTAGGCGTTGTCGTCCAGGCCTGCGCCGGGGTTGTCCGGATAGCCGGTGTGATACTCGTCCGGGCCCATGATTCCCCGGAGATGGAAACGGTCCGTTTCCCGGTCGTATTCGGCCATGGAGGCGACGAGCCGGGCTACTTCCACAATCAGTTCGGCACCCTGGCGCAGCAGCCATTCCCGGTCCTGCGTGGCCATGAAGTATTGCCAGGCGTTGTAGGCGACGGTGAGGCCCGCATGCCGCTGGAGGTGCGAATAGTCCGGTAACCACCGGCCGGAGCGACGGTTGAAGAGCCAACGCGGCGTTTCCTCCCTGCCGTCGCTGCCGCTCTGCCAGGGAAAGAGCGCTCCCTTGAGCCCCGACTCTTTAGCGGCTTCACGGGCTGCCGGAAGCCTGCGCCACCGGTAGTTGATGACGGAGCGCGCGACGGACGGCATTCTGGAGGTGAGTAGCGGAAGGACAAACAATTCGTCCCAGAAGATGTGGCCGCGGTAGCCCTCACCGTGCAGTCCGCGTGCGGGTACACCGGCGTCCAGTTCTGCCGTGTGCGGGCTGAGCGTCTGCAGCAGATGGAAAACGTGGAGGTTCAGGATCAACTGCACCTGGGGGCTGCCGCCGATGTCGATGGCGAACAGGCTCAGCAGTTTCCCCCAGGCAGCCTCGTGCTCAGCGAGCAAGCTGTCAAAGCTTGGCGAAGCGGTCCTTAGGACGTTCGCCGCGGCCAGCGCGGGCGAGGAAATTGCCCGGTCACGGGAGGTGACCACGGCTGCGGTCCGGGTAACCACCACTGGCTTTGCATTTTCCAGTTGAAGGTCCCAGGAGCGGTAATGGTGGCCGTCCTGCTCTCCCGGATCACCCGGGCTGGCCGGACCGGTGACGTCCGTGCGCAAAGCGGTAGCGATCCTGACATGGCTTTGGCTGGTTTCCACTTCGATTACCGGAATCGGCCCTGCTGGCTCAGTGACCCCCAGTCCGAGGAGGTGGTGATGTGCCAGGAGGGCATCTTCGGGCACGTTCTCGTTGGTGACGCCGGTATCCACTCCGCTGCGGATCTCGGCGGACCCGCTCCAGCCCAACGCGGTCAACGTTACGTTGAGCGCCATCAGGTGCGGCTGGGCCATTGACACGAATCGGCGCTGGCCCAGTGCCAGCCGGCGGCCATCAGGAGCCTCCAGCACTGCTTCCCGTTCAAGGGTGGCCCGGCGCATGTCCAGTATCCGCCGTTCGCGAAGGATCTTCAGGCCGCCCCTTGAGCACCAGTCCGTTCCGTCCAGCCGGACATCGAGCACCAGCCAGTTGGGAGCATTGACCATGTGCTCGTCTTCGACGTCCTGGCCCTGGACGGTGCTCAACAGCCGGTTGTAGACCCCGGCAAGATAGGTACCGGGGTAGTGGACGTCGCTCCTGCTGCTCTCGGGCTCAGCGCCGCGGACAGCCACGTAGCCGTTTCCAAGGGTTGTCAGTGCCTCCCGGTGGCCTTCATGCGCAGGATCGTAGCCTTCGTAGATGAGGCGCCAGGGGTCAGTGAGGACACGGCCGAGGTCGAGTTGTGCTACATCAGTCAGTACGACGTCGGCGCCCGCGGCCTCCAGCTCGGCTCGCCTGTTTGCCCTGTCGATGCCCACAACCAGGCCGAAGCCGCCCCGGCGTGCTGCCTCCACGCCGGCTATGGCATCTTCAATCACCACTGCCCGGGCGGGTGAGACACCGAGTCGGTGCACGATTTCAAGGAACACGGCGGGATCGGGTTTACCCGGGAGTCCCAACTCGGCCGCGATGACGCCGTTCATGACCAGGTCAAAAGACTTCGAGAGCCCCGCCGCGGCCAGGACGCGGGACGCATTGCGGCTGGAGGTGGCAACAGCCACCGGGACCCGGGCCGAGCGGAGCCTCTCTATCAATGCGACCGTGCCGGGAAACGTCTTCACGCCGTCGCGCGCCAGCCTCTCCTTAAATAGCCTGTCCTTAAGTTTTGCCAGGCCGTGGACAGACCAGGCTCCGGCAGCGTCAGCACGGCCGCCGGCGGGCAGGGCGACGTCTCGGGACGCGAGGAAGGATGCTACGCCGTCTTCCCGGGTCCTGCCGTCCACATAGTCCAGGTAATCACCTGACGTGAACGGGCCCCTCCCGGCGTCCGACGGAATCCGCGGATCTTCCAGCACCCCGTCGAAGAGCTCTTTCCACGCTGCTTCATGCACGGAGGCCGTGTCCGTCACCACACCGTCCAAGTCAAAGATCACAGCATCGAAGGGTGACAACGCCGCGGAAGCGGTAGGTGATTCGGTCATGGCCTGTCCCTGCTGGCCGCCCGGACGCGCACGAAAGGCGCCTTGCCCAGCGGTGTGCGCTCCAGGTGCTCTACCACCCGACTGTTCACCGGAATCTTGGCAACGCCTGCGTCCGTCAGAGCGCCGGCCACTGCTGCCCGGGCGCCTGCAGCGGTGATCCCGGGGGTAATTCCGGCAAGGAGTATCCGCAGACCATCGGCTTCCTGGATGACCTGCCACCCAGAGGAGGCTGCCTCGTCCAGTACATGGTGGAACACATTCGGGTGGATGCTGACAGTGCCATTCCTGCCCGGCAAGTGCAGGATGTCCTCCTGCCGCCCTTCAATACCCTGCGCCAAGGCCCGCAGATGGTGCTCCAGATGTTCAAGGGTGGGCCCGCGGACGGTAAGGGCATCGTTGAAGTTCGCCATGAGCTCCGCTTTGGTTACCGGTGGCAATTGATCCAGCGGGGCGCCAAGCAGTCCGGCATGATGGCGGCGGTAGAACGCCGATCCTGCATAGGCTGCATTCCGAAGTTCCCTCAAAGCATGCTGCTGGTGTTTGCTGATCCTGGCAGCGTCCCAATGGTCGCGCGGGTGCGATGCGGCGCGGAGGAGCAGCACCCGGGGAACGAGGCGAAGGTCCATGGCACAGCTACCAAACAGGGACCGGCAAGCGCCGGGGGCGTGGGCAGTTGCGTCCAGGCCAGCCCGCAGTTGCGGGTTCTGGCCGGATGATCCTCATCGTTGGGGGCCGCGTCGGAGCACGTTCAGCCTGGCGGTGTACTCCGTTTCGTCGATTTCGCCGCGGGCAAACCTCTCGGCGAGCAGGTCCTCCGCGTACCCGGATCCCGTGCCGGAGCTTCCACCGGCGCCTCGGCCCCGATTACCGGAGCCGAGGTACCGGGCCAAAAGCACGATCGCGGCGATGACGGCGCCCCAGAACAGCACAAAACTGATCACCATCAGGGCGTAGCCCCAGCCGCCCATGTTTCCGTTCCAGAACATCATCGCAAGTCCTCCGGCGCCGGCCGGGGCTGCCATCGCACCGGCCTGACATCACTCTCACCCGGGCTGCGCAGCGTTGCCAGAGGCTTTGGTCCCGGCGCCCTGTCCGGAGGACCAGCCCAGGACACGCAGGCACCGAAGGGTAGTTATCCGGCTCGGCCCGGGCGGCTCAAGGGTGAACCATTGCCTGCCGGGGTAGGGGGGATAGCGCTTCCATCTGCCGTCCGGACTCCGCGCTGCGAGTATGCTTTCCACCGCCTCTGACAGTCGGGGATCCGGCGGGGATCCAGCATCCCTGAAGTACTCCAGGCCCCGGAGGACATCAAAATGCCATTGCGGGGGAAACGGAAAGCGGGTGAACTCCTGCCTGGCTATCCCGCCGGTCGTGTGGGAGCGGTAGAGGTGGTGGAGGAGGAAGAACTCCCGCCCCCGTGCAGATGCTTCCCGGACATCGATTCCCCCACCAGATGCCCGGTAGGCGAGCAATGCCTCAAGGACGGTGACGCTCGTGTGGAAGGAGGAATGGCGGGAACCCGTCCTCACGGCCCGGCAGTTCCAGCCGCCGTCGGGGAGCTGGTCCCGCAGCAACCATGCCACCGCTTCGTCTACGCGCGGGTCCGTATACAGGAAATGGGAGGCCAGCAGGACGAGCATGCCTGTGATGCATGTTTCCGGGGCGCGGTACCCGAGCGTCAGTCCCCCGTCGGTGTACGTGGCGCCTTCCCACAGGCACTGACACCCGCGGATGGCCCGCGGGTCCCGAGCGGGAAGGCCCAGCCAGCGGAGGAGGAGGAGCGTGTAGGTAGTGGACGTCCATTTGGGAAGGTAGAGGCCCTTCGCCCACGTGCCCTCATCGTCCTGGGACGCAAGCAGCCTGGCACCCCAACCTTCCGATGCCACACGATGCCGCTCAACGAACACCTCGCCCGGGGCCGCACCCGCCAAGTCCTGAAGGACCTGCCACCGAAGGGCCGGATCGCCCTCAAGCAACCACTCGATGACATCCTGCGCCGCAGATCGGACCTGAGGGGTGTCTCCCGAGGCGTGAGATCCCAGGGGCCCCGTCAGCGCAACCATCATGAACGCAGTCCTGGATGCATGGCTTCTCCCGTGTCCGGCCCCTGCGACGGCCGCCGGCAGGGACACTCGACGATATTGTCTCTTCCACTTTATGTCTGGCTGCGGCTGCGCGTCATGGGTCGGGTGCCCGCTGGATCCGTGACTTTCGGCTCTGATCTGCGGACAGAACCGGGCGCATGTTGAAGAGATCAGCAAGTGAAGGGAACAGCGCTGATGACCACACATGGAGGCATCGAGCACGGCGGCGCCCGGGATCATGACCCGGGACAATGCAACTTGGCTGCCTGCCGGAGGAACGAGGCCTCTACAAGAAGGAAAAGGTCCTGGACATCATGATCTACTTCGGCCGGCTTAAAGGTTTGGACCGGTACGCCGCCAAGCGCTGGTCCCAGGAGTACCTTGAGCGGGTCGCCTTGGGGGACAAAGCAGGTTTTGCAGCTGGACAAACTCTCCGGCGGCGAGCAACAGAAGGTCCAGCTCGGCGTGACCATCATGAACGAGCCCGAATTGCTGATCCTGGAACTTGATGTGTTTGGTTTGCTGATTAGCGTCCTTGACAAAAACCGGCCATGCTGTGGACTAAGTCCGGCTGCGGCCCCGGCTTCATAGTTCAAACTTCAACCCCGGGGTGGGCTGGCGCGCAGAGGCTTTGGTCCTTCATTTGCAGCATCTGGTGGGTGCCCGAGGGGTTGAGGGAGCGGTCAGGGGTCAAAGTGCACTCGGAGGGGCTCCCCGGAGACCGAGGCGAGTACGGTTGCCGCGACGTCCCGAAGCTTCAGATTTTTGATGCTGGCTGCACGCATGAGGATTTTGAACGCGGCGTCGTGATCGCAGTGGTTTTGGGCCATCACCACGCCCAGAGCCGTATCGATGACGCTTCGGTGTTCAAGTGCTGCGTGAAGGTTCTGCAAAGTGTCCTTGAGCTCGGCGATCCGCAGTGCCGGCCGGAGGATCCTCGATGCCTCCATCGCGAACTCCTCAGCGGCAAGGATGTCACCACCGTCGAACGCGTCCGGGCGGTCAACGCACACGGTGAGTACGGTGCTGGCCCTGCCTCCAGCAGGCACAGGCACGGCGAGGACGGACCTGAGGCCCTGCTCCGCAGCAGGACCGGCTAACTGCGGCCACCGGCCATCACAAGCCAAATCACGCACAAGGACTGTGCCCTGTCCGGTACTGGCCGCCAGACCAGGTCCCTCACCAAGACTTCCCTGCAGCTCATCCAGCACCCGCACCAGCCCGCTGCCTCCGAATACCGGAGTCTTCTTGGGACGGGAAACACTGAACCCGCACGACACACCAGAACATGCAAGCGAGAGGGTAGTCACCGCTTGGGCTGCCATGTCAGCAAGAACCTCCCCTACGGCTTCGCTTTCCAAAGTGAAGCCATCCATTCCCCAGGAGCCTGGTGCTGCCACGGCTGTTGTCTCAGCCGCCTCCCCCCGACGCTGGTTCTGGTGTTGAAACGAACGAGCCGCAGAGCCCGGGGCACGAGTATCTGCGGTAAGGCTACGGTCTTCGACCAGGCCCATACCGGCACATTCCCGGACAGCGGCCATCGCTGCCGCCACGGCTTTCTTGTCATCAAACGGACCTGAAACGGCTAAAACCGTCCCGTCAGGCGCGAGCAGCCGGAAACGGACATGGGACCGATGATCGGTGAAGAGCTCGAAGTGACCAGCCATAATGCAGATCTTCCAGGCCCCATCGGGGGCCTCATTTGGCGACGGCTTCAAACCTTTAGAGACCATTCGGGCATAAAGTCTGCGCGATTAACGTGAGAGAGCAGGTCACCCTGCATCCGCGGATAACAGCCATTCTTATGATCAGCCTTTATGTCCAGATTACGCCCGGGCCCACGACAACGGCAGGAGAAAAAACCCCTACTTCACGCTTCATCCCACACCAGTATGGGATCCTCCCCCCGGACCCGAAGACAGTCCTTATGGCCCTGTTGTCCCCTCGTGATCCAGGTTTCTACTGAAAGGACACCGGGCCTTGTACCGGCCCACTCCTGCCAAGAGTCTGGAGGACCCGTCATGCCTGATCTGCTGAAATGGTCACCCTTCGCATCCTCGCGGCGGGTCTCACCATTTAGTACCGTCCTAACGTCCCCCTCGGAGCTGTTGGATTCCATGGAACGCATGTTCGCTTCCACAGACGGCCCGGCCCCCATCCGGGTGGAAGAGTTTGTCGATGGCAAGACGCTGGTGGTGCGTGCCGAGATGCCAGGCGTCGATCCTGACAAAGACGTTGAAGTGACCATAGAAGACGGGTTCCTGCGGATCCGCGCCGAGCGCCAGGAAAAAGAAGAACACAAGGACAACGGCCGCTACCGGTCCGAATTCCGCTACGGATCCTTTAGCCGCAACATTCCCCTCCCTGACGGCGTGAAAGAAGAAGACATCAAAGCCAGCTACACCAATGGGGTACTGGAAGTCCGGGCCCCGCTGCCGGACGAAGCCCAGCCCACGGAACCGAAAAAGCTTCCCATCACCCGCTGGTGACATGACAACGCCTCAAGAAAACACCGAGTCCGGGATCGACATGAGATCCCTCTGGTCTGCCCTGGATCCGGCAACCCGACAGTGGTTCATGGATCACACCGGAAACACCATCGTGCCCCGTAAGATCACCGCAGAGCTTTGCGAGGTCGCTGGCCGGCCGCTTCCCCACGACTCCCACGGCCAGTTACAGCTCAGCGGGGACGACATCGTCTTCATCCGCAACCGCGCCCACAGCGCCTTTGCCGCGCACGGCACCGAGAGGTTCTTCGAAGCAGTCCAACCCAAAGACGCCAGCCAAGCCCATCATTCACCGCACACAGACCTTCCACACAGAACCTGACGACTGCCAAAGGCGTGGCTCTGGGGCAGAGCGCCAAGGCCTCGGAAGCCGAAAAGGGGAAGCCCCACCAGCAATGCTGAAGGGGCTTCGACTGTTTGATTCCGTTATGACGAACATCATCTCCCGAACTTGCGGGAATTCCGGCGCTTCCTGCCTCGTCACCGGCAGACCACCATGGATCAGATCAGACCCCACCGCGTGTTCCAGGGTCCCCCTGTTGTTCGTTCCCGCCCTTCTTTTGAAGAACGTATTCACAGTGTTACGCCCAGATTTTAGGCGGCGCAAGAGCCTGATTTCCCTGTGGCGGCGGGCGTTTTCGAAGGCTCCGGCGCATCACGCGGCCGCACAACGGTCAGAAAACGCAGAACCTGCAAGTACCTTCGCGATCTCGCTAAGAGAAGGCTCGGACATTCTCATGTCCTGAACAACCCGGCGTCATCTGATGGTTACCTGCAGGCGCTTTAAGTTTACGCCGGGACCCGTCCCTCCAACAGGGCCCGCGTTGACTCATAGAAAACCTCCGCGTAGCGGCGTGGCTCGACATCGTGGCAGCGGATGCAGGTTATGCCCGTTTTCATGGAGCTCACGATGATCCAGCGGCAGGCTGTGACAAAGAAGAAAGCCCTCGCCTACAAGAGTGCGGATCGTGCAGGGAAGTCCCGGATCCTGAACGAGCTGGTAGAGCTGACCGGTTGGCACCGCGATTACGCCAGGACCGCCCTGCGGGAGGCCCTCGTCCTGAAGATCGTCAGGCCAAGACCGAGCCGGACGCCGGTCTACGGCCCTGGTCTGCTGCCACCCCTGGTCACGCACATTCCCTCTGAGCCGTTCCGGGCAGTGGCAGCCATTTCCGCGCTGACCGCCAAGGAAACGCTCATGGTCGCTACCAAGCAGCTCGGCCTCACGTAAGTTTCAGAGAGCTGCGAGCGTGCGCTCCTCCCCGGTACGCCCGGGAAAGTCCGGCGGCGACAACTGGGCAGGAAAGTACGACGGCGGCGCCCGTCAGGAGGGCGCTCACCTTTCTCCTTACTGGGCGCGCACGTCATCAAATTGCTGCTTTGCCGGAAGGGAAGGCTACCCTAAGTAGTCCCTTCTTTTATTCCTGCCGATCCCCACGGCAGCCTTGCAAGGCGGTCTCCTGTGCGTTCGTTCCTCCGTCCCCGCGCCATCCTGGCTGCGGCGGCTGCCCTGACCCTCACCGGCTGCGGCTTCAGCGGCACCCAGACCCAGTCCGCCGGGACCACCGCCCCGGCTGACACGAGCCAGCGGATTGTGGTGGACAACTTCCGGGCTCCAGTAGCCAACTGGGCCATTGAGTCCGATGCCGCCTACATCCTGTCCCTGTCCGGCTGTCTGGAGACCTTGACCACCTACAACCAGGCCGAAGGCAAGGTCCTGCCCTCGCTGGCCACCGAGTGGAAGCAGACCTCGCCCCTGGAATGGGACTTCAGCCTCCGCCAGGGCGTCAAGTTCCAGGACGGTGGAGTGCTCACCGCCGAGTCCGTGGTGGCGGCGCTTAACCACGTCCTGGACGCAAAGGTCCCCGCCCGGGCCTTCAACCGCACCATGATCAGCAGTGTCACCGCCGTGGACGCACAGACCGTCCGGGTCAGCACGCCGGCGGAGAACCCGCTGGTGCCGTACCGGCTGGCCAGCGTCAACACCGGCATCCTGGCACCAGCTGCGTACAAGGATGAAGGCGTGGACCCGTTCGGGCACTGCACCGGGCCGTTCACTCCCGTCTCGGAGAAGGCAAAGCAGTCCCTGACCCTGGACCGCAACGAGAACTACTGGGGCGGTGACGTGCAGCTCGCCGGCGCCGAGATCCGCTTCATCACCAACGGCGCCACGCGCGCCGCGCAGGTGCAGACCGGTGAAGCGGACATCTCATTGTCCATCCCCGTCGCCAGCATCGCCGCGCTGAAAGCGGACGACGGCGTCACGGTGCTGGGTGCCGATTCGCCCCGCACTGCCACGCTCTACATGAACAACGGCCGCGCACCTCTGGACAAAGTTGACGTCCGCAAGGCGGTCCGAGACGCGCTGGACCTCGACGCTTTGGCTGCCAGCGTCTACGAAGGTGCCGCCATCCCGGCCACCGGACCGTTCGCGCCCTCCGAGCCCTGGGCGGGCGAAAAGCAGGAAAAGCAGCAGCAGAACCTTGAGGAAGCCCGCGAGCTGCTCGCCAGCGCCGGGTACACCGCCGACCGCCCCTTGGAAATCATCGCCATCGTGGAGCGCGCCGAATTCGGTGACGTTGCCGCCGTCGTCCAGGAAAATCTCAAGAACATCGGCATCCCCGTCACGATCCAATCCAAGGAATATGCTTCGGCGGAGCCGGACGTCCTGGCAGGAAACTACGACATGCTGCTCAGTCAGCGCAACCGGCTGATTGACATCGCCGACCCTATCGGGTTCCTCACCGCCGATTACACCTGCAAAGGCACCTACAACCTGAGCCACTTCTGCGACCCGGAGTACGACCGGATCATCGCCGAAGCAACCAAAACCGTTGATACGAACGAGCGCTACAAGCTGTACGCCAAGGCGGGCCAGATCCTCCAGGACAAGGCGGTCAACGCCTGGCTCGTGAACGAACAGGCAACCGACGCGATCCGCACCAGCGTCCTCTCCTACGTCCAGGACCCGCTGTCCCGCTACGTCCTGACGGCCAGGACAGGCAAGGCCGCGTCCTAGACCAGCTCCCCGAAACCCGCCACATATGCTGCAGTTCATCACCAAACGGACGGCCACCCTGGTGGCCGCCGTTGTGGTGTCCTCTTTCGCGGTCTTCCTGATCCCGTACTTCACGCCAGGGGATCCGGTGCGGAAAATCATCCGGTCACGGGTGGCAGGAGACGCCGTGGATGGGTCCGCGGTGAAGGGGCTCAGCGAGAGCCTTGGCCTGAACGACCCCCTGGCCGTCCAGTACTTCCGTTGGCTCGGGGATTTCTTTAGCGGCGATATGGGACTGTCCTTCGTGAGCCGCACGCCGGTGGCGGAGCAGGTGCTCCCGGCGCTCTCCGTCACGCTCAGCTTGGTCACCATGGCGCTGGTCCTGGCCGCGGCGGTATCGCTCCCCCTGGGAATCATTGCCGGACTGCGGCCGGGAAGCACCGCTGACAAGGCCATCACCGCCGTCACCCAGGCCCTTATCGCCATGCCGGAATACTGGGTTGCTCCCGTCTTGGTGCTGGTCTTTGCCTTGAAGCTGTCCGTGCTGCCCACCGCAGGCTGGAACGACATGTCATCTGCCGTACTGCCCGCTCTGACCCTTGCCCTGCGGCCCATCAGCTTCTTCACCTCGGCCGTACGGGCCGGCATCATCGACGCCGCAGCCGCGGAGCACGTGACGGCAGCCCGCGCCAGGGGACTGAGCCAGGGCCAGGCCGTACTCCGCCACGTGGTGCCGAACGGACTGGTGCCGCTGTCTACCCTGTTCGCCGTGTGGTTCGCGGGCCTGCTGGGCGGATCGGTCATTGTGGAGGTCATCTTCGCCGTGCCCGGCATGGGCAGGCTGCTTTTCGACGCCGTAGTAAACAGCGATATCCCGCTGGCCCAGGGTGGAGTGGTGGTAGTGGTGGCACTCGCTGTCGGCGTGACCACCCTGGCGGACTTCGTCCACCGCTTCCTCAGCCCCACGGTTGGAGGATCCCTTGCGTAGCCGCCTGACTGTCACTAGCCTGGCCACGGCCGTGCTTGCCCTTATTGTGCTGGCAGTGCTTCTGGCCCCGTGGATCTCGCCCTACCCGCCTGCGGTGCAGAACCTGGCAGAGCGCCTGGCCCCGCCCTCGCCCGCACACTGGCTGGGCACGGACAACCTGGGCCGGGACACCCTGAGCCGGATCCTCGAAGGTGGCCAATTCTCCATGTCCGTGGCCGCGCTGGCCACGCTGTTGACCTGTCTTCTGGGCGTGGCCATCGGCATCCTCAGCGCGCGGCGCCGCGGCTGGGTGGACGAATTCCTGACGCGCACCAACGACGTCCTGCTGGCGCTGCCGGAAATGGTGGTGGCGCTGTTCATCGTGGCTGCACTGGGCACGGGCTTCGGGCCGCTGCTGCTCGCGCTCACGGTCACCGGGTGGACGCCTTTTGCCAGGTTGGCCCGCACCCTGGCTTACGACGTCTCGGCCCGGGGCTTCGTGGACGCAGCCCGTGTGGTGGGCTGCCCGCCGTCGTTCATTATCTGCCGGCACATCCTGCCCCACCTCGCCGCACCGATCCTGGGCCAGGCGACGCTGCGGTTCGGGCACCTGCTCATTAGCGTGGGCGCCCTCTCCTACCTGGGCCTCGGCGTCCAGCCGCCACAATCGGACTGGGGTTCCATGCTGGCAGCTGCACAACCCTTCGCGGACCGCGCACCGCTGGGAATCCTCGCCCCGGGCCTGATCATTTTCACGGTTGCCCTCTGCGTGACCCTGATCGGCCAGCGGGCAGCCCACATGGCAGCGGCGCCGCTGCTGATGCCCCAGGCGGCGGAAAAATGAGCTCTGTGAATAACGGCCTGGTCATGGACGGCCTGGAGGTGAGCCACAAGGAACCCGACGGAGGCGGTTACTGCAAGCCCCTGCTCTCAGGTGTCTCCCTGTCCCTGGATCCCGGTGAGTTCGTTGCGCTGGTCGGCAGTTCCGGTTCCGGCAAGACGCTGACCGCGATGTCCTGCCTCCGGCTGCTGCCCCCTAGCCTGGGAATCACGGGCGGTTCCATCAGGCTGGGAAACCTGGACCTTACCCGGGCCACCGAACACGAGCTCAACTCCGTGCGCGGGGGCCGGCTGGGGATGCTGTTCCAGCAGCCCAAACGGATGTTTAACCCGAACCGGACCATCGGGCAGCACCTCAAGGAGCCGCTGCGCCTCCATGCCGGCCTGCGGGGCTCAAAGGCGCGCAGCAAAGCGCTGAACCTGCTCGAGGAAGTGGGCTTTGCCGATCCCGCCAGGGGGATCCGGGCTTATCCGCACCAGCTCTCCGGCGGCATGGCTCAGCGCGCCATGACAGCCCTGGCGCTGGCCGGGCAGCCCGGGATGCTGCTGGCAGACGAGCCGACGTCGGCGCTGGACAAAATGCTGGAACGCCAGATCCTGCAACTGCTGGACCGGGAACGCCGCGAACGCGGCCTGGGCATTCTCTACATCACCCACAACATCGCATCCGTTGCCGCCTTCGCGGACCGGGTCCTGGTTATGAACTCCGGCAGTATCGTGGAGTCCGGTCCGGCCGGCGACCTCCTGACCCGGCCCAAGACGACCTACGCCCGGGATCTGCTGGCCGCCGCGCGACTGGCGCCGGAGTCCCGCCGGCGTCCGCCCTCCACGGAACGCGAAATCCTGGTGCTGGACGGCGTGGGCAAGCACTTCGGATCGCGGCGGAAACTGGGCCATGCCGCGCTGCAGGACGTCTCGCTGACCCTTAAGCTCGGGGAGATCCTGGGTGTCCTGGGCCAATCTGGATCCGGCAAGAGCACCCTGGCCAAAGCCATCGTGGGCCTGGAAGCAGCCAGCACAGGATCCATTACCCGGCAGCTGGACGCCGCTGGTCCGCGTCGGGACACCGCGGTCCAGCTGGTGTTCCAGGAACCGCACGGCGCCTTTGACCCGCGGATGACCCTCCGCGCCAGCCTGCAGGCGCCGCGGCGCTCACACCATGCCCTTCCACCGGAACAGCGCGACGAGCGGATCGCCGCAGTGATGGAGGAGGTGGAGCTGGATGCAGCCTTGCTGGACAAGCGCCCCGGCCAGTGCTCCGGCGGCCAGCTCCAGCGCGCCACCATCGCCCGCGCCCTGCTGCTGGAACCCCAGGTGCTGATCTGTGACGAAGCCACCTCGGCACTCGACGCCCTCACCCAGCGAACCATCCTGAACCTGCTGCTGCGGCTCCAGCGTGAACGCAACCTTTCCCTGATCGTCATCTCGCACGATATGGACGTGGTGCGGTACATGTGCGACCGTGTGGCCGTACTGCTGGAGGGGCGCGTGATCGAGGTGGCGGAAACCAAGGACTTCTTCGCGGCGCCCCGGCACCCACATAGCCAGGCGCTGGTTGAAGCCTCGATCCCCTGCCGGACACAGGGGCTGTGGACCGCCCTGGACGCAGGAGACCTGCAGAAACCTACGGCCGGCCAGACTCCAACACTGATGCGCCGCAACTGATGGCATCTTCGCTGCGGCAACCAAGGGCCCACATCGAAGAATGCCAATTCCAACTCTGACTGTCAGCGGCCAGGAGCTTGCCACGCGTGTCGACAGGACAGCGTGCCGCTAAGCCAAAGAGGTGGCTTGCAACGCTGTTGCCGGTCCGGGGTTCCGCATGTCCGCCGCCGCCTTCATCATCCAGAGCGCCGGTCCGCCGCCAGAGGCAGGCATCACGTCGCCTCTGGTGATAAACCTTGCGTCGCCCGGGTTTTCACGGGCCAGCCACCACCCGGATTTCGGGCAATGGTGACCAGTGCGCGAGCTTCCGGCGAGGTCAGGAGTGGGCTGCGCTGCCAGGTGTCTTTTCTTCATGGCATTCCTCCAGCAAAAGCGTCAGGGGTGTTCCGTGTCAGCTGGCAGCGGCAGGAAGGTCCGCCACCACCCACATCTTGCGAAGCGTGTCATGGATGAGCCAGGTACCCTCCCACCCGGCGGGCGTCACGAACAAGGAGCCCGGACCGACTTCAAAACTACTTCCGTCTGCCTCCGTGATGGTCGCGGTTCCACTCAGAATCTGGCAGATCTCGTCATAGCCGGGCCTGGTGCTCTTGAAAGGGGCACAATGACAGCCTATCAATTGTCAACAATCGACGATAGAGTGTAAGTAGAGTTTTTCCTCTTCGCCCCACAAAGCCATCTCAGGGCCCCCGTTCGATAAGAAAGGCACATGATGCGACAAAGTGGTCGTACAGCCAGGCAGGTATCCATGTGGACTTCACTCCAGCGTGGTGACATCGTCACCCTTCACCGTGAGGGCGTGCAGTGCCACAAAGGCACCATCGACGAACGAACAGAAGATGGCCAAATGATCTGGGTGATTGACGGTATCGGTGATCGCCGTCTGTTCCACATCGAAGACGGCTACGAGTTACTCACTGACGATGCCTACGCCTCCTGAGAGGTCCTGGGGACCGACGACACACCGCAGATTTCCTGCATCCGTAACGTGGAGGCGCGATGATTAGCCTGGTCATACTTATTGCAGGGGGGCTCCTGACCAGTACCAGCGCCGTCTACAGCTCCTTGTCCCGCATATGCACCGGGATCCTTGCCCTGGGTGTCATCCTCTTGTCTGTCCATCTGCAGTTGGACGCTTTCGGCTAACTGTTACGAGATGGCGTTCCCGGCAATTGCTTTTGTCGATCCTTCCCAAAGTCTCGTTGAGCGTTTGCCCAAACGCCCTGCCTCGATGGCGCCCTTTTGCTCTGGCGCCTTTCACCCGAGCGGCGTAGCTTCGAAAATGTAGATGGAATCCGAGGCCTCCGACGATACCGAACCCTGTCGCCGGCGTTTCGGACCAATGGGTCGAGGGAGACTGAATTGGCTGGGTGGAACGCGGACACGGCGGCCGGTCCCCTTGGGGCCGGAACAGTGACGCTGGTCGAGGGATCCAATTTCTGCATTTCGCTGCCGAATGGAGACATTCACCCTGAGTATCCGCACGGGGCATTCTTCCAGGACACCCGGATCCTCTCCCGCTGGAATCTGACCATTAATGGGCAGTCGCTTGAGCCGCTGACAGCGCAACCCAAGGAACCCTACCGGGCACTCTTTGTGGGGCGCGTTCCGCGCTCGGACGGGTACGCCGACAGCCCGGTCATCGTGGAGCGGCTTCGGGAAGTCGGTGCTGGCATCCAGGAACAGATCACTATTCGTAACTACTCGCCGGATCCCGTCCAATGTGACATTGCCGTGAGCCTCGAAGCGGACTTCGCCGACCTCTTTGAAGTGAAGGAAGCCAGGATCCAGCGGCGCTGGGATCAGACGCGCCATGCGGAGGGAGATTCGCTAACCATCCGGGCGGTATGGCATGACATCCGAAAGGGCATCCTGGTCCAGGCGCCTGGAGCCGACGTCACGGAAGGCACCCTCAAATATCGTGCATTGATCGCGCCGCACAGCCAGTGGAGTACGGTTCTCACCGCAGTTCCGAGCAACGAGGCAGCAAGTTCTCCCACTATGTCGTTCGTCCACCCGGACGGTGACGACTTGTCGCCCCGGGACCGGCGTCGACAGGAATGGGTAGCAAAAATTCCCGTTGTCCAAATCGGCAACAAGTCCGTTGAACGGACTCTTCGCAGAAGCTACGACGATTTGGGCGCCCTGCGCATCGAGGACCCCGTACATCCTGATCGCGTTGTCGTTGCGGCCGGAGCCCCGTGGTTCATGACATTGTTCGGCCGTGACTCACTGTGGGCATCGGAGATGGCCATGCCGGTGGATCCATCACTGGCCCTCGGCACGCTGCAGACCCTGGCAGACCGCCAAGGCCGGGCGGTGGATCCCCTGAGCGAGGAGGAGCCCGGAAAAATTCTGCATGAGGTCCGTCTCGATGTTTCCAGCGATCTCGCACTTGGCGGAAAATCCATCTACTACGGCAGCGTTGACGCCACCCCGTTGTTTGTTATCGTCTTGGGGTCCGTGAGCCGCTGGGGTTTCGCGAAGGACACCATCGCCAACCTACTCCCCCATGCCGACCGAGCCTTGGAATGGATTCGCGACTACGGCGACAAGGATGGTGACGGCTTCGTAGAGTACGAGCGTCTCAACCCGCGGGGTCTGATCAATCAGGGCTGGAAGGACTCCTGGGACGGCATCAACTTTGCCGACGGCCGTCTGGCTGAACCTCCCATTGCCTTGTGCGAGGTTCAAGCTTATGTTTACGACGCTTACATGGCCCGCGCGTGGATAGCGTACGACGCCGGTGACCAGGCTTTGGGCACAGAGCTGGCCGATCGGGCGGCACGGTTGAAAGAACAGTTCAACGAGCAATTCTGGATGCCTGATCGCGGCTACTACGCCGTCGCCCTCGACGGTAAGAAGCGTCAGGTTGACTCATGCGCCTCCAATATGGGGCATTGTTTGTGGGTCGGCTTGGTTGATGAGGACAAAGCCCCACTGGTGGCAGAGCGGCTGATGTCCCCGGAAATGTTCAGCGGCTGGGGAGTCAGGACGCTGGCCAGTGACATGGGAGCCTACAACCCGGCCAGCTATCACAACGGCTCGGTCTGGCCGCATGACAATGCGGTCATCGCAGCAGGACTCATGCGATACGGGTTTGTCGAGGAGGCGCAACGGATCGCTACCGCTCTCCTGGAAGCGGCAGAGTTCTCGGATGGACGGCTGCCGGAACTGTTCTGCGGTTTTGACCGTCGGCAGCTTCCGGCACCCGTGCCCTATCCGACCGCCTGTTCCCCCCAGGCCTGGGCAGCCACCACACCGATCCAGTTGGTGACCAGCATGATGCGGTACGACACCCATGTTTCGCGCGGCGGATTCTGGATGGATCCGGTGCTGCCCGAGTCCTACGGCGATCTTCACATCAGCAATGCGCCCATGGCCGGCGGCCGAATAACAATCGACATCGTCAATTCCACACCTACGGTTCAGGGTCTCCCTGACGGGATGGTCTTCCATCAGGGGCACCGCCCGTGGCTGACCGAGCTTGTGGAGCAGGCGGGATTTCGTCGGAAACCGTAGTCTGAACGGTGAGCGACGCCGTCGTTCTTCCTTCGGAGCAACACGAGGCTTAGAACGTGCTTGCATCGATGACAAAGCGATACCGCACGTCACTGGCGATCACCCGATCGAATGCGTCATTGATCTTGTCCGCGGGAATGACCTCCACCTCGGCACTTAACCCGCGGGCCGCACAGAATTCGAGCATTTCCTGCGTCTGTGCAATACCGCCCAGCTTCGACCCGGCGAGAGTGCGCCTGGACCCTGCCAGCGACCAGACGCGTAAAGTCAACGGCTCCGACGGTAGTCCCACCATGATCAAGGCACCATCAACAGCGAGCAGGGAAAGGTAGCGGTCGATGTCAAGATCGGCTGACACCGTGTTAATGATCAGGTCGAAGTGTCCCCGCAGAACATCGAAGGCGTCGGGATCGGACATGGCGAAGTACGTTCTCGCCCCCAGACGGAGCGCATCCTCCTGCTTCTTGAGTGATTGGCTCAGCACACTGACATCAGCACCTAAGGCCGCCGCGAATTTGACCCCCATGTGGCCCAACCCGCCAAAGCCAATGACTGCCACTCTCTTCCCGGGACCGGCACCCCACGTGCGCAGCGGCGAATACATCGTGATCCCGGCGCACAGCAGCGGCGCGGCAGCTTCCATCGAAATACCCTCAGGAAGCCGCAGAACATAATTCTCATCCACCACGATGCTTGTGCTGTATCCGCCAGCGGTTGGCAGGCCATCGCGCCCTGTCGAGTTATACGTGCTCACCGCTCCGGACAGGCAGTACTGTTCCTCCCCGGCCAAACAGTTATCGCATTCCCGGCAGGAGTCCACGAAACACCCCACGCCCACACGGTCTCCAACGACATGGCGCGTTACCTTCGGCCCGATCGCCTCAACGATGCCGGCAATCTCATGCCCGACGACGATCGGGTAGTTGACTCCTGCCCACTCGCCTCTCGCAGTGTGAATGTCTGAATGGCAGACACCCGTGAACTTAATGGAAATCCGTACTTCGAACTCGCCAGGCTCACGTCGTTCAATGAGCCCGGGCTGCAATTCTGTGGCCGAGGTGGCGACATAGGCTTTGGCAACAGTGGTCATTCCTGGGTTCCTAACTTCACGGCGGCCTCGCTAGAGCGGCAGGAACTCCGAACTGCGGGCCTGCGGGTTTGCCAAATGTTCGGGCTGAAGGATCGCCTCGAGTTCGTCGGGCGTCAACAGGCCTCGCTCAAGCACGAGGGAGGTGATACTGCGGCCCGTGGCCAGGGCCTGTCGGGCAACGGAAGTCGCTTCGGCATAGCCGATGAGCGGATTGAGGATG
Source organism: Pseudarthrobacter sp. NIBRBAC000502772 (assembly GCF_006517235.1). Classification (NCBI taxonomy): domain Bacteria; kingdom Bacillati; phylum Actinomycetota; class Actinomycetes; order Micrococcales; family Micrococcaceae; genus Pseudarthrobacter; species Pseudarthrobacter sp. NIBRBAC000502772. The sequence continues at coordinate 2,696,332 of NZ_CP041188.1, read as the reverse complement.
GTGACGACGCCGATGCTGGCCTCAACCTGCGAACGAAGGAACTCCTTGTTCGCGCTTATCCCGTCAATGCAGTAGTCAGCCAGCGTTGTGCATGCCGCCGCGAGATGATTGAGGCTCGAGAACAAAGTGTGCGCGATGATGGGTTCAAAGGCGTTCAGCTGCAGCTGCCCCGCTTCTGCGGCCATGGTGATGGTCAGGTCATTGCCTATAACCTCGAAGGCCACCTGGTTGACCACCTCTGGGATGACCGGATTGACCTTGCCCGGCATGATGCTGGATCCGGCTTGACGGGGAGGAAGGTTGATTTCGGCGAAGCCTGCCCTTGGCCCGGAGGAGAGCAGCCGCAGGTCGTTGCAGACTTTCGACAGTTTCACTGCGACACGTTTGAGGGTACCGGAAAACAGGACAAAAGCGCCGCAATCCTGCGTGGCTTCAACGAGGTTCCCTGCAGTCACCAGAGGCAGCCCTGTGATGCCCTGAAGGTGGCCACATGCCACGGCCGCATAGTCAGGGTGCGTATTGATTCCTGTGCCTATGGCCGTAGCGCCGAGGTTGATCTCGTGCAGGTGGACCAGGGCCTCGCGAATGCGTCGTTCGTCCTCGTCGACCATGACTGCGTAAGTGCTGAACTCCTGGCCAAGGGTCATGGGCACGGCATCCTGCAATTGAGTCCTGCCGACCTTGACTACGTCATCAAACTCCACGGCTTTCCGGGCCAAGGCTTTACGCAGATGCCCCATGGCGGCCAGCAACTCGACGGCACCCTGGATGGTGGCAATCTTGATCGCAGTCGGGTATACATCGTTCGTGGATTGACCGAGATTCACGTCCGCATTGGGGTGGATGACCGAGTACTTGCCCTTGCGAAGCCCCAGGTGTTCCAAGGCACGATTGGCGATGACCTCGTTGGCATTCATATTCGTCGAGGTCCCGGCTCCGCCCTGGATGACGTCCACCACGAACTGTTCCTGCAACAGACCACGTTCGATGTCATCGCAGGCGCGCGCGATGGCGTCCTTCTTCGAGGCATCGATGAGGCCCAGATCAAAGTTGGCAAGGACCGCGGCGTGCTTGACCTGGGCCAGCGCCCTGACAAGGTGAGGATGCGAGGAGACGGCCGTGCCCGTAATGGGGAAGTTCTCCACTGCGCGCAGCGTATTAATGCCCCAGTAGGCCGTGGACGGTATTTCCCGCCTTCCCATGAAGTCAGTTTCCGTTCTGCTGTCGCTGGTTGCCGGGACGGAAAGTTTGGTCTCGGCCATTAGCTCGACGGGAAGTTGTAGGAGGCACCCGAGGCGTGGGTGGGCTCGGGTCAGCGGGACGTGACTACTTTGCCACGGGTGTAGAAGGAGACGCCTTCCGGGCCGTAGATGTGCTTGTCGCCGAACAGTGAAGCCTTCCAGCCGCCGAAGGAGTGGTAGGCCACCGGCACGGGCAGCGGCACGTTGATGCCGATCATGCCGACGTCAACGGAGCGCTGGAACTTGCGGGCGTTGGCGCCGGAGGAGGTGAAGATGGCGGTGCCGTTGCCGTAGGGGTTGGCGTTGATCAGGGCGATGCCTGCGTCCAGGTCCTGGACGCGGACCACCACGAGGACCGGTCCGAAGATTTCCTCGGTGTAGGCGGTCATTTCGGTCTTGACGTGGTCGATGACCGTGGGGCCAACCCAGAACCCTTCCTCGTGGCCCGGGACCACGAGGTCGCGGCCGTCCACCACCATCGCGGCACCGGCGGCTTCCGCCTCGGTGACGATCTTTACGATGCGTTCCTTGGAGGCGGGCGTGATCACGGGGCCCATATCGGCGTCGGGCTCGGTGCCGTTGTTGACCTTCACGGCCAGGGCTCGCTCTTGGACCTTCTTGACCAAAAGGTCGGCGGCGTCACCGACCGCGATGGCCACGGAGATGGCCATGCAGCGCTGTCCGGCGGAGCCGAAGGCGGCGGCGGCGAGGTGGTCTGCTGCGTTGTCGAGGTCGGCGTCGGGCATGATGATCGCGTGGTTCTTCGCGCCGCCCAGGGCCTGGACACGCTTGCCATGTTTGGTAGCGAGTTCGGTGATATGGCGGGCCACCGGTGTCGATCCCACAAAGGAGATGCCGTCCACATCGGGGTGCGTGAGCAGGCCGGACACAACTTCGCGGTCGCCGTGGAGGACCTGGAAGACACCGTCCGGCAGTCCTGCGTCCTTCCACAGCCTCGCCAGCAACATGGCGGCTGAGGGAACCCGGTGCGAGGGCTTGAGGATGAAGGCGTTGCCGGTGGCAATGGCCATCGGGGCCATCCACAGCGGCACCATCACAGGGAAGTTGAACGGGGTAATGCCGGCCACCACGCCCAGGGGTTCGCGGAAGGAGAAGACGTCGATGCCGGTGGAGACCTGGTCCGAGTAATCGCCCTTGAGCAGGGTCGGGATGCCGCAGGCGAACTCGATGACCTCAAGGCCGCGGCCGATCTCGCCCTTGGCATCGGAGAGGACCTTGCCGTGCTCGGCGGTGATCAGCTCGGCCAACTCGTCCACGTGCGCTGCGACGAGTTCGCGGAACTTGAACAGCACGTTGGTGCGCTTGGCCACGGAGATATCGCCCCAGGTCTCGGCTGCCTTCTTGGCAGCAGCGACGGCGGTATTCAGGTCTGCTTCGTCGGCAAGGCGCAATTCACCGGTCACCTGGCCCGTTGCCGGATTGTGCACGTGCAGGACACTGTTGCCCTCGCCCGTGGTTTCAACGCCATTGATGAAGTGTTTGATCGTAGTTGTTTTAGTTGACGTGGGCATAACGGGGTCCTCTAAGGATGGAGAGTCAGGAAACTGAGACGAATCCGAGGGACTTGTCCACAACGTTTTGAAATGGCTGGCCCTCGATGAACAGACGGAGGTTGTCCACGAACAACTTGCCCAGATCGTCAAGATAATCTACGGTGTCGCCGCTCATGTGAGGTGTGATTATCACGTTCTCCATGTTCCAGAGCGCGTGCCCTTCAGGCAGCGGCTCCGGGTGGACAACATCAAGGGCAGCGCCGGCGATGGAGCCGGAGGCCAACGCTTCGGCCAGCGCATCTGTCTCAACGAGTTCCCCCCGCCCCACATTGATCAGGCGCGCTGACGGCTTCATCGCCGAAAGGACGTCCGCGTTCACCAGGCCCTTCGTAGCTGCCGTCAATGGTGCCGCGAGCACAACATAGTCGAAGTCCGGCACCACTTTGGCCAGGTCCGCGGAGGAATAGACCACATCAAAGTCGTCGTCACGCGATCGACCTGTGCGCCCGGCCCCGCTCACCTCCATACCCACGGCTCGGAACAAACGCGCGGTCTCCCGTCCGATGGAACCTGTACCCACTACAAGTGCCCGTTGGCCCTGGATCTTCCGGGTCACCCGGTGTTGCCAGCGCTGTTGCTGCTGCAGCCGGAACGACCCGTGGGCGTCCTTGGCCATGTCCAGGACAAAGCCAAGTGCAAACTCGGCAATGGCACGGCTGAGCACCCCGCGGGAGTTCGTGTAGGTGATGTTGCTGCGGATCAGCTCATCGAAAAGCAACTGGCTCACACCCGCTGCCGAGACATGAACCCACTGCAGCGACCTGGCTGCATCCCAGTTCTCCCTCAAAGCGGGGGAAAACGAATGCCACTGGTACAGAACGTCCGCGCCGTCCATGGCCTCAGCCAGTCCGTCGGCTTTGGTCAGGCGTACTTCGGCCAGCTGTTCGATCTCTTCCAGGCGGGGCGGCAGAGCCTCCCGGTAGAGGACTGCGACGACCGGCCGCTTGCGTTCCGGGACAGTCATGACGACGCCGGTGCTGCCGCCGGCCTGCTTGCCGTGCTTGCGCCAATCTCGTCGATGACGTCGATCGCGGCCAGGACTGCGGCAGTGAATTCGGACGTCGACGAAGTGCCTCCGACGTCGCGGGTGCCGAGTCCCTCCCGGAGGGCCGACTCGAAGGCGGCCTGGAGGTGGTCCGCTGCCTCGGGGTGTCCGAGGTGCTCCAGCATCATCGCGCCGGACCAGATCTGCCCTACCGGGTTTGCCAGGCCCTTTCCGGCGATGTCGGGCGCTGAGCCGTGAACGGGTTCGAAGAGGGACGGGTAGTCGCCCTCCGGGTTCAGGTTTGCGCTGGGAGCCAGTCCGATGGAGCCTGTCACGGCACTGCCGAGGTCCGAGAGGATGTCGCCGAACAGGTTGGAGGCGACAATAACGTCCAAGGTCCAGGGCTTCAGGACAAGGTGCGCGGCGAGTGCATCCACCAGTTCGCTCGTCAGGGTGACGCCCGGATATTCCCGCACCGTCTCGGCAACGACCTCGTCCCAGAAGGGCATGGTGTGTACGATGCCGTTGCTCTTGGTGGCCGAGGTAAGCTGCCCGCGCCTCGTTGCGGCCAGTCGCGCCGCATAGTGGGCTGCCCGCAGGACGCCCAAACGGGTAAAGACCGTGGTCTGCATGGCACTTTCCTCGGGCAGGCCACGGTACATCCGGCCGCCGATTTCGGAATACTCCCCTTCATTGTTTTCCCGGACGATGAGCAGATCGACCGGGTGCCCGGCCGCAAGGGGCGAGGTCACGCCGTCGAGCGTCTTAACGGGCCGGAGGTTGATGTACTGCTGAAACTCCCGGCGGATGGGGATCAGCAACCCCCAGAGCGATTCCGTGTCCGGAACTTCCGGTGAGCCGACGGCGCCCAGGAAGATGGCGTCGTGCTTGGCGAGCTGCTCAAGGCCGTCAACGGGCATCATCCGTCCGTGGCGGCCATAATAGTCGGATCCCCAGTCGAAATAGGTGAACTCCAGGTTGAGGGCATGGATCAGCGCAATCCGCTCAAGGCATTCGATCGCTGCCGGGACTACTTCCTTCCCGATCCCGTCACCTGCGATGACCGCGATTTTGTGGGTGCTCATGATGCACTCCCTTCCATGGTGCCCGTCAGCTGGTGCCACCGCGTAGCTGGCTCCACCAGTTTGATGATGGTGCTCTTGGGTTCGGTCATCTCACGGACGGCGTGCTTGACGCCTTCCCTGCCCACACCGGATTTCTTGAAACCACCAAATGGCATGGAATCGATCCGCACGTCGCTGGTTTCATTGATGACAACGGCGCCTACGTGCAACCGGTCAGCGATGGCCAAGGCAAGGTCGATGGATTGTGTGAAGATACCTGCCTGGAGACCGTAATCGGAGCTGTTCGCCGCAAAAATGGCGTCCTGGGCTTCAATGAACGGCAGGATGCTGACTACGGGCCCGAACACTTCCTCCCGGATCACCCGGCATTCCGAGGGCACGTCGGCCAGGACCGTGGGTTCGTAGTAGGCGTTTCTGCGCTTGCCTCCGGCGTGTACGGCGGCGCCCGCAGCCTTCGCCTCCTCCACCCATTCCTCGACCCGCCGGGCCTCGTCCTCCGAAATGAGAGGCCCGACGTCGGTGTTCCGGTCGAGCTTCGACCCGGTCCTGAGTGCCTTGGTGCCGGCGGTGACGCGTTCGAGGACTTGCTCGAAGAGCGAGATGTGGACGTAGACGCGCTGCACGGACAGGCAGTTCTGCCCTGCCACACCGAACGCTCCGGCCACAATCGCCTCGGCTGCCTGGACAGCGTCAGCGTCCGGGCAGACAATCGTGGCGTTATTGCCGCCGAGTTCGGAGATGATCTTCTTGGCACCTGCCGCGGCGGCAATACGGTCCGCCGTCTGGGGACCGCCGGTGAAGGAGATCAGGTCCACCTGCGGATCCGTCACCAGCGCTTCGGAAACGCCCGGACCGGCCACGATCGCGGCGAGACGTCCCGACGGGACACCCGCTTCGACCAGGAGCTGGACCAGTGCCAGCCCGGACAGCGGGGTCCGGCCGGAAGGCTTAAGCACGACGCCGTTGCCTCCGATGATGGCCGGACCAAGCTTGTGTGCCACGAGGTTCAGGGGATCATTGAACGGCGTGATCGCCGCGACGATCCCCACCGGCTTACGGCTGTACCAGCCGATCTTGTTACCGCCGGCCATGCTGTCATCAAAACCCAGCGTCTCCCCCGTGAGCTCGCTGGAAGCGGCGGCAGAAAGCCTGAGGGTTTCCATGCAACGCCGCACCTCACGCTCCGCCTCGACGATCGTTTTGCTGCTTTCCGCGGCAATGATCTTCGAGAACCGCTCAGACTGTTCGCCCAGAAGCTGCACAGCATTCTCCAGCGCCATGCGGCGTGAACGCAGAGGCCAGTTGTCAGTCTGGAGGTGGCGATGAATGTGCGCGATCGCGCGCCGCACGTCCTGCGGTGTAGAGGTGCATACTCGGCCCAGCAGGATGCCATCTTCAGGATCCCGTATTTCCAGGGTCATGTCGGTGGTTTGCCACTGGCCTTCGAAAAAGGCACCGCCGGGAAGGTTGGCCACGTTTGTCCGGCCATATCCTGTTTCCTCAGCTGTTTTCGGGCGCGCTTGAGCCGCGGTCGTTGATGAAAGCATGTGAACCCTTATCCTGCCTATTTGACGCGGTCGATGATTTTTGCCGCTGCGCCGATGAAGGGCAGGAACCAGGGCGGACCGAAGTGGCCCGGGACGGGCGGGTTCTTCAGGTCTTCCCAGACATTGGCGCTCTTGTCGCCGGCCATGTAGTGGGCCATCCGCTTACCCATGTGCGCTGCCATCTGGACACCGTGTCCGCTGTAGCAGAGGGAGTAGTAGAGTCCGTCGTGGACGCCGGCGTGGACCATCTGGTCCATCGAAAGGTCCACCAGGCCGCCCCAGATGTAGTCCACCTTGGCGTTGGACAGGTACGGGAAGAGCTCGAGCATGGCCTTGCGCAGGATCTCGGCGCTTTTGACGTCCGAGTCCGGGCTGGACAGGGCAAAACGGGCCCGGCCGCCGAAGAGGAGCCTGTTGTCCGGGGTGATCCGGAAGTAGTAGGTCAGCATCTTGCTGTCCGAGGCCTGGCGCCGGTTGGGCAGGATCCGGTTGACCACGTCTTCGGGCAGCGGGTCAGTGACAATGATGAAGCTGCCAACCGGGATCACACGGCGCTGCAGCCACGGCGTGACGTTGCCGGTGTAGCCGCTGGTAGCGACCAGGACCTGCTTGGCCCGGGTGATGCCCCGGGTGGTGTGCACGTCGTGCACGGTACCGGAGACCTTCTTCAGCTCGGTCACCGCAGCGTTCTCGCAGATATCAGCGCCGGCGGCAACAGCCACTCCCGCCAAGCCGTGCACGAACTTGCCCACGTGCAGACCGGCCCCGAGCGGATCAACCATCGCGCCCTGGTAGAAGTCCGTGCCGATTTCACTATGGATCTCGGACTTCGGGATAACAGTGACATGGTGGTTGGCCAGGGTGGCCAGCTTCTCCTGCGACTTCAGGAAGCCCTCGTAGTGGGACTTATGGAACGCCAGCGAGAGCTTTCCGTGCCGGTTGTAATCGCAGTCGATGCCGTTCTCATGCACCAGCTTCTCGATGGTGTCGATAGCGTCGTTGTATTCCTGGAACATCTCCACCGCGCGGGTGGCGCCGTAGCGCTTGACCGCGGTGCTGAAGCTGATGGCCAACCCGGTCGTCGCCATTCCCCCGTTACGGCCCGACGCGCCCCACCCGACGGTGTGGCGTTCGAAGACGGCAACGCTGGCGCCCTGCTTGGCAAATTCAAGGGCTGCGGACAGCCCCGTAAATCCGGCGCCGATGATTGCCACATCGACGTTCTCCGGTACCGGAGTCTGCCGGTAGTCTCCGGATGCTTCGGCTGTGTCCAGCCAGTAAGGAATGAGTTTCACGGGTTGACCTTTCGCCTCGAAGTCGGTTAGAGACCGAGGTGCTTGTTGATCTCGTCCAGGGACTTAACAGTGTTGAGGTCGTAGCCCTCGCCAATGGGGTCATAGCCACGGTCCAGCATCCAGAGGTTCCGGAAGCCCATGTCGTGCATCGGATGCATGTCGTAGCGGGTGTGCGAGGAGACGTGCAGGAAGTCCTCCGGCTTGGCGTTCAGCGTGTCCAGCATGTACTCAAACGCCTGGTAGCGCGGCTTGTAGGCCTGGGCCTGCTCAGCAGTGTAAACGGCGTGGAAGTCCGCGCCGAGCTTGGGAATGCTGATGTCCAGGAAACTGGTGTCCGCGTTGGACAGAGCCACCAGCTTGTAGTTGTCACCCATGAGCTTCAGCGGAGCCGGCACGTCCTCGTGGGCAACCCAGCCGCGCACAGCCTCGGCGAACGCTGCGCCGGCGCCTTCGGTCGGCCCAATGCCCCAGCGCTTGCACACGCGGTCAAAGGAATCCTGGAGGATCGCCTCGTAGGGCTTGTAGTCGCCGCAGACCTCGTCGAACCGGTAACCGCGGAACTGCTTCTTGAAGGTAGGCCACTGCTCCTCTGAGATGCGGCCATCGAGCAGGCGACGCGTGGTGGGATCAATGTCGAAGTTGATGAGAGTGCCGTAGATATCAAAAGAGATGTACTTCGGCCGGTTGGAGTCTGCCATGATTCGTCCGTTTCGTTGGGTCTTGAACGGGAGGCCCGGATCTGTGGCCTGCCGCCTTCCTTTGGTCTGCGCCAGCGGGTTCCTGAGGGTTCATCAGAGCTCCTGTTCCCGCTTTCCTCGACTCTAGATCCGCTGATTGTAGATTGTCAACAGTTCTTAGTGAGATTCTTTCGCAACAAGATCGGGGCCGAAATATACTCGATTTATTTATCGTCAATTGTTGACAATCGGCGATTTGGGCTGTTGCATTGCTGTAGATGCGGAAAGAGATCCTGATCACAACCGCATGGAAGCAACACCAAGACTGCCCCCATCTCAGCAAATCAACAACAGCTGAAACCATTTCGAAGGGAAGCACCATGAAGACCATCAACAAAGTTCAGACCGCAGCCGCAGGGCTCGCAATCGTATTGGCACTGAGCGCCTGTGGCGGCGCGGCCACCGGCACTCCGGCATCCGAGGAAAAGTCAAAGACCAACAACACCACCGACATCTCCGAGGGCGTCCAGGCTGACGCGGCTGCCGTGGCACTGCTGCCACAGTCCTACAAGGACAAGGGCGAGCTCACGGTCGCCATGGACCTGCACTACCCGCCCACGACCTTCCTCGCGGAGGACAACACCACCGCGATCGGGCTCAACCCGGACATCGCCCGGCTCGTTGCGAAGAAGCTTGACCTGAAGCTGAAGTTCGTGGACACCAAGTTCGATACGATCGTCCCGGGCCTGGACGGTGGCCGGTTCGACTTCACCGCCACGACCATGGCCAAGACCGAAGAGCGGCTCAAGGTCCTGGACATGATCGATTACTTCCAGGCCGGCACCTCCGTGGCCGCGGCCGCCGGGAACCCGCTGAACCTCACCGTCGAGACCCTGTGCGGGAAGAACATCGCCGTCACCCAGGGCTCGACCGGCCAGCTCAAGCGCCTTCCGGCCCTGAGCGAGCAGACCTGCACCTCCAAGGGACAGCCGGCGATCAACGCCGTGACGCTGCCCAACGTCCAGGACGCCCTGACCCAGCTGCACTCCAAGCGGATCGACGGCATCCTCTACGACACGACCGCTCTCGGGTGGGCAGAGAAGCAGCAGCCGGGTTCCTTCACCCTGCTTGGCCGGGTCAACGTAGGCAACAGCGACGTGACCGCCGTAGGCCTGAAGAAAGACTCGCCGCTGACCCCGGCCCTGCAGGCAGCGATCCAGTCCGTCCTTGAGACCCCGGAGTACAAGGAGTCCCTGGAGAACTGGGGTCTGGAGTCCGGGGCCATCACCGACGCCAAGCTGAACTAGCGGGGGCCCTCCATGGTCACAGCAACTAACAAAGGAAGAGAGGCAACGATGGCTAGCATTGATGCAGCCCTGAAGCCACGGCTTCGGCTTCGGACTCGATCCGAGTACGCGGGATGGGTCCTCAGCATTCTCGCAGGCATCGGGATCCTCGTCTCCGTCCTGACCAACCCCAACTTCAAGTGGGATGTGGTTGCCCAGTACTTCACGCATGAATCCATCCTTCGTGGGCTGATGCTCACAATCTTCCTCACCGTCGCGAGCATGACCCTGGGAACGCTGCTGGGGCTGGGCCTGGCAATCATGCGCTCCTCGCACGTGAAGCCGGTTTCCATCGCCGCGGGTATCTACATCACCTTGTTCCGTGGCACCCCGGTGCTGGTTCAGCTGATCTTCTGGTTCAACATCTCCGCGCTCTACCCGGACCTGTTCATCGGTATCCCGTTCACCGACATCGGCACCGCGATCGACATGAACGCCTTGATGGCACCTATCACCGCAGCCCTGGTTGGCCTGACCCTGAACGAGGCCGCTTATATGGCCGAGATCATCCGCGGCGGGTTCTCCTCGGTCGGCAAGGGCCAGATCGAGGCCGCCGACTCCCTGGGCATGAGCTCCGGCACGAGGATGCGCAAGGTCATCATCCCGCAGGCGATGCCCTCGATCATCCCGGCGACCGGCAACCAGGTGATCGGAATGTTCAAGGGAACCTCCCTGGTCAGCGTGCTCGGCGTTGCCGAACTGCTCCAAAGCGCCCAGCTCATCTACGCCCGGACCTACGAGACCATCCCGCTGCTGCTCGTTGCCAGCCTCTGGTACCTCGTGATGACCCTGCTGCTGAGCTACCCGCAGTCCAAGCTCGAGCAGAAATACTCCCGCACAACCTCCCGCCTCCCCCGGAAGGCGAAACCCGTTGTGCTGACAGACCCGGAAGGTATCGCCCGATGAGTAACGACGGCACCATTCTTGCCCAGAGAATCCGTAAGTCCTTCGGACCCAAAACAGTCCTCAAAGACATCGACCTGGACATTGCCAGCGGAGAGATCTGCTGCATCATTGGCCCCAGCGGCTCCGGCAAATCCACTATCCTGCGCTGCATCAACGGCCTGGAAACAGTCGACTCAGGGGTCCTGAAAGTCAACGGCGAGGACTTCGGCTACTACGAAACCGACAACGCCTACCACGCGCTGCCGCCCAAGAAACTCGCCGAACAGCGCACCAGGGTCGGCATGGTCTTCCAGTCGTTCAACCTCTTTCCGAACATGACCGCCCACGAAAACATCATGTCCGGCCCCGTCCTGGTCAAGCGAGCAGATAAGAAAGAGTCAGCCAAACGCGCCCACGAACTGCTCGCCAGCGTCGGCCTGGCCGGGTTCGGGGACTACTACCCGGTTCAGCTTTCCGGCGGGCAGCAGCAGCGCGTCGCCATCGCCCGGTCCCTCGCGATGGACCCCGAGATCATGCTCTTCGACGAACCCACCTCCGCCCTGGACCCGGAAAAAGTCGGTGAAGTCCTCGCCGTCATGAAGGACCTCGCCAAGAAGGGCATGACCATGGTGGTGGTCACCCACGAAATGGGCTTCGCCCGCGAAGTGGCCGACTCGCTGATCTTCATGGACGACGGCTACGTCGTCGAACGCGGCGACGCCCGGGAAGTCCTTTCCAACCCCCAGGAACGCCGGACGCAGGCCTTCCTGGAACAGGTGCTCTAACCATGGACGGGAAGCTCGCAGTCATCGGCCTGGGCAGCATCGGAAGCATGGCACTCTGGCAGGCCTCCCGCCTGTCCGATTCCGTCGTCGGATTCGAGGCCCAGGCACCCGCCCATGCCCGCAGCGCCGTGGGCGGGGACACCCGGCTCTTCCGCATGCTCTACCGCGGATTGCCTGACTTCTACCCCATTCTGGAGCGCTCACGGGATCTCTGGGCCGAGCTCGAGGCCGAAACCGGCCAGAACATCCTGACCCGCTGCGGCGGACTCTCCATCGGAACCGCCGACGGCCCCTACATCCCCAAGCTCCTGGAAACCACCAGGACCAACGGCGCGGAACACGAAATCCTCAGCCGCGAAGAGATGGCCGAACGGTACCCGCAACACAACCTCCGCCCTGACGACATCGCCGTCTACGATCCGCACGCGGGCGCCCTGCGCACCGACCGCGCCGTCACGGCGGCGGTCGCCGCGGCGGAAGCCAACGGGGCAACGATCCACACCAAGACCCCGATCGACAGCATCACCGAAACCGCCGACGGCGTCCTCATCACCTCCGGCAACAAAGCCTGGACCTTCGAGAACGTCATCGTCTCCTCCGGCGGCTGGTCCCAACGGCTGATGCCCGACTACCTCAAGGCAGCAACTGAAGCACGCCGGAACTATCTTTCCTGGTTCGTCGCCCGGGACGCAGCAGACTTCTCGCCGGAAAAGTTCCCCATCTTCATCCGGATCTCCGGGGACCACTCCATGTACGGGGCCCCCGCGGTGGATGGGGTCACCGTCAAGGCAACCCTGGATGGCAGATCGCAACGGGCGTCCGGTCCGGATTCCGTCCTCAGGGAACTAACATCCGCGGAAATCTCGGAAACCATGGAGACGGTCACCGAGTTCTTCCCCGGACTGTTCCCCAACATCATCCGCTCTGATGCCTTCCCCGACCTCTACACCAAAGACGGCAACCCCCTCCTTGGACGGTTCAGCGAAAGGAGCAGGATCTACTGCGCCACCGGCTTCTCCGGCGCCGGCTTCAAAATGGCCACCGGCTACGGCGAAATCGCGGCACACGAAACCCTGGGCAAACGCACGTTCGATGGCCTCGACTTCGCACGCCCCCAACGCTTCAAAACGAATTAAAAGAAGCGCCCCTCTTCGCGAATCCCTCAGCATCGCATATTGTTGACAATCTACAGTCCCTAAGAAAGTATGAAGCCATGGCAACTCTTAGTCCCCTCCTCAAGCAGGCCACTCCAGTCGTCGTCGACCATGCCCTCGGCAGCTGGATCCACGCGACCGACGGCAAAAAGTACCTCGATTTCACCACTGGAATCGGTGTTACCAGCACAGGTCACTGCCACCCCGACGTCGTAGCGGCGGCCCGCGAACAGGTGGGCAAGATTGTCCATGCCCAGTACACCACCGTGATGCACAAGCCCTTGCTTGCGCTGACGGAAAAACTGGGAGAATTCCTGCCCTCGGGGCTGGACAGCGTTTTCTACGCGACGTCCGGCTCCGAGGCGGTGGAGGCTTCGGTACGCCTGGCCCGGATGGCCACGGGCCGGCCCAACATCATCTCCTTCCAGGGAGGCTTTCACGGCCGGACCGTCGCCGCGGCGTCCCTGACCACCGCCGGCACGAAGTTCCGTTCAGGGTTCTCCCCCATCATGGGTGGAGTACACGTTGCCCCGTTCCCGCACTGGTACCGGTACGGCTGGGACGAAGCCACCGCCGTCGAATTCGCCCTGAAGGAACTCGACCACCTCCTGCTCACCATCAGCGCCCCGAGCGACACGGCCGGGTTCATCATCGAACCCGTCCTGGGCGACGGCGGCTACATCCCCACGCCCGTAGCCTTCCTCCAAGGACTCCGCGAACGAGCAGACCGGCACGGCATTGTGCTTATCCTCGATGAGGTTCAGGCCGGGGTTGGCCGCACCGGCAAGTTCTGGGGCCACGACTGGGCCGGAATCCGACCCGACGTCGTCATCACCGCCAAAGGCCTCGCCAGCGGCTTCCCGATTTCAGCAATTGCTGCATCAGCAGAGCTGATGGGCAAGGCCTGGGCGGGTTCCCAGGGCGGCACTTACGGCGGAAACGCCGTAGCGGCCGCGGCCGGCGTCGCAACCCTGGGTGTTATTGAGCGCGAGAACCTGGTCGAGAATGCACTGCTGCGGGGCGATGAACTGCGGGCAGGGCTTGACAGGCTCAAGACTGAATTTTCGGTAATCGGAAACGTCCGCGGCCGCGGCCTCATGCAGGGCGTCGAATTCACATCCCCGGACAACACCCCTGACGCCACTACCGCTGCGGCTGTCCAGCAAGCAGCCATCAAGGAAGAACTCCTTCTCCTCACCTGCGGCCCGCACGGCAACGTCGTCCGCATCATCCCGGCGCTCAACGTCAGCAGCGACGAGATTCAGGCCGGTCTGACCAGGTTCACCCAGGCCCTGAAGACGGCCACCTCCTAATTTCTCTCCTACCATTCTTTTGAAAGCGTGACATGAGCTCCTCATTCGACCCCTCAGGTCTTCACACGGAACTGTTCATCGATGGCGCCTGGCAGAAGGCCGCCAGCGGCGCCACTTTCCCGGTGGAAAATCCGGCCACCCATGAGATCATCGCCCATGTGGCCGATGGCGGACCGGAAGAAGCCCGCGCAGCCATCGAGGCTGCCGGTCGGGCCCAGGCGGCGTGGGGCAAGTCCACACCCCGCGAACGGGCCGACATCCTGCGCCGCGCCTTTGAGCTTGTGATTGCCAACACCGACCACCTGGCGGCAATCATGACCGCCGAAATGGGCAAACCCCTGGCAGAAGCAAGAGGCGAGGTGGCCTACGGCGCCGAAATGCTCCGCTGGTTCTCCGAAGAAGCCGTCCGCATCGGCGGAGACAACACCACCTCGGTCGACGGCAACACCCGGATCATGATCACCAAGGAACCGATCGGCCCCTGCGTGCTGGTCACCCCGTGGAACTTCCCGCTGGCCATGGGCGCCCGCAAGATTGCGCCCGCCATCGCAGCCGGCTGCACCATGGTCTTCAAGCCTGCCGAGCTGACACCGCTGACCTCCCTCGCCCTGGTGCAAATCTTCCGGGAGGCTGGCCTTCCCGACGGCGTCCTGAACGTCGTCACCACCTCCAGCGCCTCCGCCGTCGTGGAAACCTGGACCGGCAGCGGCATAGCCCGGAAGATCAGCTTCACCGGCTCCACCCAGGTGGGCAAGATCCTCCTGCGCCAGGCTGCAGACAATGTCATGCGCTCCTCGATGGAACTGGGCGGAAACGCCCCCTTCATCGTCCTGGCTGACGCAGACATCGAAAAGGCCGTCGACGGCGCCATGAAAGCCAAAATGCGGAACATGGGCGAAGCCTGCACCGCGGCCAACCGCTTCTACGTACACCGGACAGTCGTCGGTGAATTCAGCGAAAAGTTCGCCAAAAAGATCTCCGAACTGCAGGTAGGCAACGGCGCCCTGGCCGGAACCGAAGTCGGGCCCCTGATCGAACAGAAAGGCCTGGACAAGGTCGAAAGCCTCGTGGCCGACGCCGTCTCCAAGGGCGCACGCATCCTCACCGGCGGAACCCGCCCGGAAGGTCCGGGCTACTTCTACACGCCTACCGTCCTGACCGACGTCTCCATCGACTCCGAACTGATGAACACCGAAATCTTCGGACCCGTAGCAGCCATCACCCCCTTCGACAGCGAAGACGAAGTACTCCGACTCGCCAACGACACCGAATGGGGCCTGGTCGGCTACGTCTTCACCGAAAACATGGGCAAGGCCCTTCGCTTCTCCCAAGAACTCGAAGTAGGCATGGTCGGCATTAACACCGGCGTTGTCTCCAATCCCGCGGCACCATTCGGCGGCATCAAGCAGTCGGGGCTGGGCCGCGAAGGCGGCAAGATCGGCATCGAAGAATTCCTTGAGTACAAATACACCGCAATAGCCATCTAGGAAATAGCAGTAAGCAATGAAGGAAATGAGGGGGACATCCATGGCGGCACCGGAAGGGCTCTTTGCACTGGAGGGAAGGCCTACGGCGCAGCTGATCGCTGATCAGCTGCGTGAACAAATCGTTCAGGGTACGTTCCGTCCGGGAGACCAGATCAATGAATCTGTCCTGGCAAGCCAGCTACACACATCCAGGGGCCCGGTCCGTGAGGCGTTGCAGCGGCTGTGCCAGGAGGGAATCCTGGTCAGCCGCCGTAACAGGGGCGTCTTCGTCCTTGAACTCGCTACCGATGACATCAGGGAGATCTACGCAGTCCGCCAGGCGGTGGAATCAACTGCCGCTGACGCGCTGCTCGATGCCGGCCAGCAGCAGGTCAACGACACATGCCGCGAACTGCAGGCCATCATCAGTGACATGGCCAAGCAGGTTGCTGTTTCGGACTGGCAGGCGATTGCCCGGCTCGATATGGAATTCCACACCTCCTTCGTGGCCGGTGCGGGCAACTCCCGGCTGATCCGGATCTACGAAACCCTCGCAGCCGAATCCAGGATGTGCATCCTGAACCTGGCCGTCGCCTACCCGCGGATAGACGTCCTGGTGCAGGAACACCAGATCCTGCTGGATCTGCTCGAAAGCGGGGACAAGGAAGCACTCCACAAAGCCATCAAACGCCACCTGGAAACGGCCGTGGACGATCTCACAGCATCCAGCAGAGGGAGCGACGTCACCGGCTGAAGTTCCTCCTCATGCAACACTTCCGAAAGGGAAAGGCCAGATCCATCCGATCTGGCCTTTCCTTTGTGCATCATTCCCGCAAAGTTTTCGCTGTAAATTGTCGACGATCCCCGACAAGGGTGGTTGCATTGTAGGTGAAGACACCCGGCCGGAAAGTGTGGAAGGAGACAGCGACGAAAATGAAAACCAGGGTTCGGGCTGCCGCTGCAGGGTTAGCGGTTTTACTGGCCTTAACCGCGTGTGGGACCAGTCCCGGCGAAGGTTCAGGTAGTGAAGGATCCAAGACATCGAACACGGCTGACATCTCGGAGGGCGTCCAGCCCGATGAAGCCGCCGTCAAGTTGTTGCCGCAGTCGTACAAGGACAAGGGCGAAATCACGGTGGCGATGGACCTGCACTACCCGCCGACGACGTTCCTCGCGGAGGACAACACCACCCCGATCGGCCTGAACCCGGACGTCGCCCGGCTCATTGCGAAGAAGCTTGACCTGAAGCTGAAGTTCGTGGACACGAAGTTCGACACGATCGTCCCGGGCCTGGACGGTGGCCGGTTCGACTTCACCGCCACGACCATGTCCAAGACCGAGGAGCGGCTCAAGGTCCTGGACATGATTGACTACTTCAGGGCTGGCAATTCTGTGGCCGCGGCCGCCGGGAACCCGCTGAACCTCACCGTTGAAACCCTGTGCGGCAAGAACATCGCCGTCACCCAGGGCTCGACCGGTCAGCTGTTGCGCCTTCCGGCCCTGAACGAGCAGACCTGCACCTCCAAGGGACAGCCGGCGATCAACGCCGTGACCTTGCCCAACATCCAGGACGCCCTGGTCCAGCTGCACTCCAAGCGGATCGACGGCATCCTCTACGACACGACCTCGCTCGGGTGGGCAGAGAAGCAGCAGCCGGGCTCCTTTACCCTGCTCGGCCGGGTCAACGTCGGCTCAAGCGACCTGACCGCCGTCGGCCTGAAGAAGGGCTCGCCACTGACCCCGGCCTTCCAGAAAGCGCTCCAGTCCGTCCTGGAGACCCCGGAATACAAGGAGTCCCTGGAGACCTGGGGTCTGGACTCCGGAGCCATCACCGAAGCCAAGCTGAACTAGAGAGGCGCCGTGCTGAAATCCATTCGTCCAAGAGGTGAGGACACCATGACGGGGATTGACTCCGCGCTGAAACCAAGGCTTCGGCGGCGCAGCACCTTCGAGTATGTCGCCTGGATCCTCTGCAGCCTTTTGGCCCTGGGCATTCTCATCTCGGTTTCCACCAACCCCAACTTCAAGTGGGGCGTAGTGGCCAGGTACTTCACCCATGAGACCATCCTGCGCGGGCTGATGCTCACGCTCTTCCTCACGGTCGCCAGCATGGCCCTGGGAACACTCCTGGGGCTGGCGTTGGCCATCATGAGGGCTTCCAGCATCAAACCAATTGCGGCCACGGCGGGCGTCTACATCACCATTTTCCGGGGCACCCCGGTCCTGGTGCAACTTATCTTTTGGTTCAATGTCGCGGCGCTGTACCCCAACCTCTCCATCGGAATTCCGTTCACGGACATCAGCACCGCCATCGACGTGAACGCCCTGATGGCACCCATCACAGCAGCCTTGATCGGTTTGACCCTCAACGAAGCCGCCTACATGGCCGAAATCATCCGCGGCGGATTCTCGTCGGTCGGCAAGGGCCAGATCGAGGCCGCAGACTCCCTCGGCATGAGCGCCGCCACGAAAATGCGCAAGGTTATCATCCCCCAGGCGATGCCCTCGATCATCCCCGCGACGGGCAACCAGGTCATCGGAATGTTCAAGGAAACCTCCCTGGTCAGCGTCCTGGGCGTTGCCGAACTGCTCCAAAGCGCCCAGCTCATCTACGCCCGGACCTACGAGACCATCCCGCTGCTGCTCGTTGCCAGCCTCTGGTACCTCGTAATGACCCTCCTGCTGAGCTACCCGCAATCCAAGCTCGAGCAAAAATACTCCCGCACAACCTCCCGACTTCCCCGGAAAGTGAAACCCGTTGTGCTGACTGACCCGGAAGGCGCTGCCAGATGAGTAACGACGGCACCATTCTTGCCCAGAGAATCCGAAAGTCCTTCGGACCCAAAACAGTCCTCAAAGACATCGACCTGGAGATCGCCAGCGGAGAGATCTGCTGCATCATCGGCCCCAGCGGCTCCGGTAAATCCACCGTGCTCCGCTGTATCAATGGTCTTGAGACAGTCGACTCCGGCATTCTCAAGGTGAACGGTGAAGACTTTGGATACTACGAAACAGAGCACGCCTACCACGCCCTGCCGCCTAAGAAACTCGCCGAACAGCGCACCAGGGTTGGCATGGTCTTCCAGTCGTTCAACCTGTTCCCCAACATGACCGCCCACGAGAACATCATGTCCGGCCCCGTATTGGTGAAACATGCTGACAAACAGGTAGCCGGCAAGGAAGCCCACCAACTGCTGGCCAGCGTCGGCTTGAGCGGATTCGGGGACTACTACCCTGCCCAGTTGTCGGGCGGGCAGCAACAACGAGTGGCCATCGCCCGTTCCCTGGCGATGGATCCCCAGATCATGCTGTTTGATGAGCCCACCAGTGCTCTGGACCCCGAAAAGGTAGGCGAAGTTCTGGCCGTGATGCAGGACCTGGCCAAGAGGGGCATGACCATGGTGGTGGTCACCCACGAAATGGGCTTCGCCCGCGAAGTGGCCGACTCCCTGATCTTCATGGATGACGGCTACGTTGTCGAACGCGGCGACGCGAGGGAGATCCTTTCCAATCCCAAGGAACCCCGCACACAGTCATTCCTGGAGAAGGTGCTCTGACGATGGACGGAAAGCTCGCCGTCGTAGGGCTCGGAAGCATCGGAAGCATGGCCTTGTGGCAAGCTTCCCGCCTGTCCGACTCCGTGGTCGGGTTCGAAGCAGCTTCTCCTGGCCACTCCCGCAGCGCAGCGGGTGGAGATACGCGCCTGTTCCGCATGCTCTACCGCGGAACACCCGACTACTACCCCATCCTGCAGCGATCCCACAGCCTGTGGGCCCAACTCGAAGCCGAAACCGGCCAGAACATCCTGACCCGCTGCGGCGGACTGTCCATCGGAACCACTGACGGACCCTATATTCCCAGCCTGCTCGAAACCGCCCGGCTCAATGGTGCACCCTACGAGGTCCTGAGCCGCGAAGAGATGGCAGAACGCTATCCCCAGCACAACCTCCGGCCTGACGACATCGCCGTCTACGACCCCCACGGCGGCGCACTCCGCACCGACCGCGCCGTCACGGCGGCAGTTGCGGCAGCCCAGGCCAACGGCGCAACAATCCACATCAACACCACGATCGACGGAATCCAGGAACCGGACGACGGCGTCGTCATAACCTGCGGCGAGAAGTCCTGGACCTTTGAAAGCGTCATTGTGGCTTCCGGCGGCTGGTCACGGAAACTTATGCCCGACTTCCTGCAGAAGGCCACGGAGCCGTACC
The DNA here is from genome assembly GCF_006517235.1 of Pseudarthrobacter sp. NIBRBAC000502772. Lineage (NCBI taxonomy): Bacteria > Bacillati > Actinomycetota > Actinomycetes > Micrococcales > Micrococcaceae > Pseudarthrobacter > Pseudarthrobacter sp. NIBRBAC000502772. Next base: position 2,676,765 of record NZ_CP041188.1, on the reverse strand, counting down.
GGATTTATCTCACCTGGTTTGTAGCCCGGGATCCAGCAGAGTTTTCCCCGGAGCGGTTCCCCATCTTCATCCGGATCTCCGGGGACCGCTCCATGTACGGCGCACCCGCCGTCGACGGCGCAACTGTAAAAGCCACATTGGACGGCAGGGGGGGTCCCACACCGCGGGCGGATTCAGTCCCCCGGGACCTGACATCCGCGGAAATCTCGGAAACCATGGAGACGGTCACCGAGTTCTTCCCAGGGCTCTTCCCCAATATTGTCCGCTCGGATGCCTTTCCGGAACTCTTCACCTCGGATGGGAAACCTGTAATCGGCCACGTGAACGAAGAGAGCAAAATCTACTACGCCACAGGCTTCTCCGGCCAAGGCTTCAAAATGGCCACCGGCTACGGCGAAATCGCCGCGAACGAAGCCTTGGGCAAACGCACTTTCGACGGCCTCGAGTTTGCGCGCCCCCAACGCTTCAAGAGCATTTAACGAGACCAACCCAAGAAAGGTGACTCCGACAAAGCCTGGTGCCCTATGTGGTCTCCAAGGGTTCACGAATCCAATACTGTCTAAGAAATGCAATAGGCCAATAGTGAAGTGAGGGAATAGCAATGACGGCATCAAAAGGGCTGTTTGTACTGGAGGGAAGACCAACGGCGCAGCTGATCGCCGATCAGTTGCGCGAACAAATTGTCCAGGGGATCTTCCGTCCTGGAGAGCAGATCAATGAATCCGTCCTGGCAAGTCAGCTACGCACATCCAGGGGCCCTGTCCGTGAGGCGTTGCAGCGGCTGTCCCAGGAGGGGATCCTGGTCAGCCATCGCAACCGCGGAGTGTTCGTCCTGGAACTTTCAGACGACGACGTGAGGGAGATCTATGCAGTCCGCAAGGCTGTGGAATCAACCGCAGCAGACGCACTGCTGGATGCAGACCCGGAACAGGTTAAGGACACCTGCCACTCCTTGAAGGCCATCATCACCGACATGACGAAGCAGGTCGCTGTCTCGGACTGGCAGGCGATTGCTCGGCTGGATATGCAGTTCCACAGCTCCTTCGTGGCCGGGGCGGGCAACACACGCCTGATCCGTATCTACGAGACCCTCGCGGCTGAATCAAGGATGTGCATACTCAACCTGGCAGTCGCCTACCCCCGCATAGACGTCCTCGTGCAGGAACACCAGAACCTACTGGATCTGCTGCAGGCAGGCGACAGGGAAGCACTCCACAAAGCCATCAAACAACACATGCAGAAGGCCGTCGAGGATCTGACCGCGCCAAGGGAAGAGAACGAAATCACCGCCTAATATCCCCATTAGCGTCGGCGTAGAGCAGGACTTGAGGACTTCGCGGGGGCTGCCCGCGACTCGCTTCCCGCAAAGCCATTAGGCTCTGTCGTCGTCGAACTGCAACCCGTCGCCGTCATCGTACTTAGCCTCGGAGACCGGAAGGAGCCCCCTGGCAACTGTGCCCGCTGGCTCCTTCCGGTTCCGAGTCGCCGATCGTCCGCCACTGCGAGCTTTCCTAAAGAGACACGGACCTCGCCACCGCGGCAAGAGCGTGGCATCACGGTGGAGACAACGGCCATCTTGTATTTGTCTGCATCGAACCTTTCCACGCTCAGCTGCAGCCCTTTCTCCAGACTAGACAGCGCCCACGCGCAGATGTCCGCCATGGGATCGACCGCCTAATCCATGACACTACGCCCCGTCATCCCGGCGATGGATAACGTTGCCGGCACTGCCGCCGTCGTCACCAACTTCGTGGACACAGCCGATTCCATAGCGAGCACGGCACTGCGCCGGATGTTAGTTCGCCGTCGGACCAGCATCGCGGCGAAGACTTAGCGGGACGACGGCTGGCAGTGACTAGGACTGCTTCTACGAAGTTGGGTGCAACGCAGATTCGAGTCCCAAGCCTTGGAACCCGCCAGCTGTCGCACTCAATATCCAGAGCGCGGGTGTGCCGCTCAAGGCAGGCATTACCTCTCCCCTGATGAGGAACCTTGCATCACTCGGATCCCCAGCGGCTGACCACCATCCGGTTTTCGGGCAGTGGTGCCCGGTTCGTGATGGTTCATCGAGCACGAGAGTCGAAGCAGCCGGGCGACGTTTCTTCATGACGTTTCCTTCAATGAGAGGGCCGGCGGGTACCGGCCTCGGTTGGTAGTGCACATAGCCAGTCTAGCAATTGTCAACAATCAACGATAGGTCCGAACCGTGATTTTTTTCTTGTATTCCGACAGATAGCGACCCCTAATACGGGACAAATCCGATGCCGAGTTCGCGCAGGCGCGGCAGGATTTGCGTGCCAACCAGACCACTGAGAACGTCAGGTTCGGCATCCACCCGGTCGCCGGGCGACTGCCCGGGCACATGAACGTGCTCCTCGCCGAAGCCAAAGTCCCGTACGACATCGTCCTGGAAATGGACGAAATCAACGACGACCTCGGCAACACCTCCGTGGTCCTCGTGATCGGCGCGAACGACACCGTCAACCCCTCCGCCGCCGAAGACCCGGGAAGCCCCATCGCCGGAATGCCCGTCCTCCGCGTCTGGGAAGCCGAAAACGTCATCGTCTTCAAACGCTCCATGGCCGCAGGCTACGGAGCGAGTCCAAACCCCCTCTTCTACCGCGACAACTCCCAAATGCTCTTCGGCGACGCCAAAGCCCGCGTCGAAGACATCCTCCGCCTTCTAGCTGAAGGTCGTCTCCTGCTGTTCTCGGTCAGCCTCGTCCCAGACCAGCAAGCACATCACCGAGCAGCGAGAGCCGCGCCACAACGAAGGACTAATGCGATGACCAGAACGTTAATCATCGGACCTCCAGGTTCCGGCAAGGGTACGCAGGCCGAACGCATCTCGGAACGCCTCGGCGTCGTTGCGATCTCGACCGGCGACATCTTCCGCCGTCGACGAAGGCTTCCTGCTGGACGGCTACCCCCGCACCACAGCGCAGGTGGATTTCCTGGACGGGATACTCGCCGAAGGCGGCCAGCGCCTCGACGTTGTCCTCCAGCTCACCGCCGACGACGAGGAACTCATTTCCCGCCTGTTGGGCCGTGCCAAGGAAACAGGCCGAAGCGACGACAACGAAGTCGTCATCCGCCACCGCCTGGACCTGCACCACGGGCAGACCGAGGCCGTTGTGGCCAAGTACGCGGAACGCGGCATCCTGACCCGGGTGGACGGCATCGGCGGCATCGACGGCATCGACGGAATCACCGACCGCGTCATGCAGGCCATCAAAGCGTCCCAGACCGTCTGAAAAAGCCCTCTCGGCGAAGTCTGCTGAAGATAGGAGCCCAGCCACCAACGGTTATCGGCTCTCCGGAGGAGCCCGCGGGTCACCCCTCGCCGTGGTGCCGAAAGCGCGATCGGGCCGCACCCCCGTTGAGGGTGCGGCCCGATCGTCAGTGGCCAGGTGAGACGGCGCTCAGTCGAAGCCGTGAGTGTAGACCTTGCGAATGGTCTCGGTGACCTCCCAGCGGCCGGACCAGTCCTTGGGCTGCACGATCACGTCGCCGCCGGAGATCTCGTAGCTGTTGCCGGTGGCGGCGTCGGTAACCGTCGCTCGGCCGCTCACGATGTAGCACACCTCGGTGTCCTCGCGAGGTGTGACGTCCCAGCCTCCGGGCTGGCACTCCCAGACACCGGTCTTGATGGCGGTGTCGAACTTCAGGATTGATGTCTTGGGGTCACCCGAGTCGTAGCCGGGACGGTGGCCGTTGGGCTCGAGCTCGCCAGTGATGGTGGCGGCGGGCACATAGATGTATGGACGCATAGAATTTTTACCTTTCTTGCCGTGCTGTCAATTGTTGACAATCGTAAACCATGCCACGGCGAATGTCTAAGGTAAGGGCAAATCGTTGACAATCTACCAACGGAGGCAGTATTGTCGACAATCGACAGCATCACCCGAAAGTGTTTCGTCGACAATCGACGAGCATCCAATAACTGGAGGATTCATGGCATTCGAAACCAAACCGAAGTTCGTTACATTCGACATGAACGGAACGCTCATCAAGTTCCGTATCAACGACGCGATCCGTGAGGTCTTGGGCGACCGCCTGCCGGTCGAGATCGCCGATGATTTCCTGCAGGCCTGCAAGGCGTACCGGATCGACGAGTGCACGGGCGAGTACAAGCCGTTCCACCAGATTGTCGCCGACTCGATGGAACGTGCATCGCGTCGGCTCGGCCTCGAGTTCCGTGCGGCTGACGCGCGGGCGGTCTACGAGCACATCCCCACCTGGGGCCCGTACCCGGGTGTCACCGAGGCACTGAACCGCCTGGCCGAGGACGTCCCGCTCGTAATCGTCACGAACAGCGACACCGCGCATGCTGTCCGCCTCGCGGAGAACCTCAAGGCCCCGTTCGAGGTCGTCATCAGCGCCGAGCAGATGGGCGTCTACAAGCCACGGCTCCGTGCCTTTGAGTACATGTTCGACAAGCTCGGCGCGACACCGGAGGAGATTGTGCACGTTTCTGCGAGCCCGATGTACGACCTGCGACCCGCGGCCATCATGGGGATCAAGAACAAGGTGTACGTGGACCGGGGCTTCGAGCACGACGAGCACTGGCTCGGCTATGAGCGGATCACCGACATCGCCGACCTCCCCGTCCTGTTCGGCCTGCCGCGTCCCGCTGCCTCGTAAGAGAGACCTGAGTACAGATGAGCGTCACCAAGGCCGGCTCGGCTTCAGATCGGCTCCGGGCCCTCGGTCTGGAACTTCCCAGCCTTGCCAGTAACGCATACTTCGTGGACCACCGGGCGGTGGACTCCTGCATCCATATCTCCGGCCAGCTGCCTTTCAAGGACGGTGAGCTGCTGGGCCAGGGCATTGTCGGCCGGGATGTCGAGCTGGAGACAGCGCAGGAGCTCGCCCGCCATGCCGCGCTCAACTGCCTCGCAGCAGCTGTGCAGGCAGTGGGAGATCTGGACCGGGTCCGGATCGTGCAGATGCTGGTCTTCGTGGCCAGTACGCCTGATTTCGGTCTGCAGTCGCGGGTCGCCAACGCCGCAAGTGAACTGCTCATCGAGGTGTTGGGCGAGAACGGACGGCATGCCCGTACCGCGATCGGTGTGGCCGGGCTGCCGCTCAACACTCCTGTAGAGATTCAGATGGTCTGCACGGCCGTTTAGTTACGGGGCGACGGCGGCGTGCTCAGGACCCCGCACAGTCAACATTCGAGGAAAGTCAGCATCGCTACCCTCGACCATTTATCGACAGAATCATGAGGAGTACAGCGTGAACCGCATTCAACGAGCACTCGAGGCTCTCGTAGAGCGAGTTGACACTCCCGCGCCGATCGTGCTGGTCGACGTGATGCAGGACAACATCGACCGCATGCAGGGCTTTGCCGCCCGGCACCACCTCGACGTCAGGCCGCACGTCAAGACGCACAAGTGTGTGGAAATCGGTCGGCGCCAGGTCAAGGCGGGAGCGGTCGGAATCACCGCAGGCAACGTGGGTGAGGCCGAGGTCTTCGCGGCGGCCGGGTTCGACGATGTCTTCCTCGCCTACCCGATCTGGCCTTCGGGAACGAAAGGGAGGCGGATCCGGCGGCTCGCCGAGACCACCCGGCTGCGGGTAGGCGCCGACAACGTCGCGGCGATCAATGGCCTCGCCGACGCGATGGGCGCAGAACCGGACCGCCTGCAGATCGTGATCGAGGTCGAATGTGGCGCCCGTCGTTCCGGAGCGCCGGCCGAGGCCGCGGGCGACCTCGCCCTCGCCGCCCGCAACCGCGGCCTGGTACCGGTAGGCGTCTTCACCTACCCGGGTCACGGCAGCGCCGGCCCTGACGCCCGCAGGGGTGCGGCCCAGGACCAGGACGCCGCGCTCATTGCCGCGGTTCGCAGCCTCAGCGCAGCTGGGGTCACCGCGGAGGTGGTCAGCGCCGGGTCCACTCCCACCGTGGAGTTCTCCACCAGCAGCGTCATCACCGAAATCCGGCCCGGCGAATACGTGTTCAACGATCTCAACAACACCAGGCTCGGAGCCTGCACCGAGGATCAGATCGCACTGTTCGTCGCCGGCACCGTGGTCAGCGACTGGGTTCCCGATCAGGTCATCCTCGATATCGGCACCAAAGCCCTTGGCCGCGAAGGCAGCCCCGAGCGCGGCTACGGTGGCATTGCCGGCACTAACGCTGTGCTGTCCAAGCTCAACGAATACCACGGATTCCTCCCGCTGCCCCCTGGAGACTTCCGCCCGGGCGTCGGAACCGTGCTTCCAGTGGTCCCCAACCACGTCTGCCCGGTGGTGGTCAATTTCGAGGAGTACATCGTCACCGACAGCGCGGGCACATCGCTGGAGCGGTGGCCTGTGGATGCCCGCGGATTCCTTAACTAACCGACGCGGACGGCAAGTCCCGCCCCCTAGCTACAACCCAAGCAACCTGACTCACGATGGAGTGACTGATATGAGACTTGATAAGACCGCGGCCCTGGTAACCGGAGCCAACAGCGGAATCGGGGAGGCAATATGTTCCCACTTTCGCCGCGAGGGCGCCCGCCTGTTGCTCACCGGCCGCAGGGAGCAACTCGACAGCGCCCAGCCCGATGACCTGTACGTCCCCGGAGACCTCAATGACGAGGCGTTCGTCGAAAGCCTGGCCCGCCAGACCGCCGAGTCCTTCGGCACCGTCGACGTCGTCGTCCTGAACCACGGCCTGCAGGTCAGCGGCCCGCTCACGGAGATGGCGTACGAGGATGCGAAAAACGTACTCCACAGCAACCTGCTCAGCGCCTTCTTAGTGATGAAGCACTTCGCGCCGCTGATGCCCGCTACGGGTGGCTCGTTCGTCCTCGTCAGCTCGCGGCTCGGCATGGTCGGCAAGCCCGATGAAGTCCTGTACTCCGCGGCCAAGGGCGGCCTCATCATGCTCGCCAAGGGAGCGGCGATTGAATGGGCCCCCCGCAACATCCGCGTCAACGTCGTCGCACCGGGCCTGACCGCCACCCCGGTCATCGAAGCATCGTTCCAACGCAGGAACGACCCCGAGGCCTACCGCGCCCAGCGCGAGGGGCAGATCCCGCTCCAACGCCTCGCCACCCCCGAAGAAATCGCCGACGCCATACTTTTCATGGCGTCGTCGGAATCCTCCTACATCACCGGAGCGGTCCTCCCCGTCGACGGCGGATACACCGCGTTCTAAACACCCAGGCCATGTAGCGTCTGGGTGTTGACCCGGCCGTCCTATTAGCTCAACGGTTCCAACACAAAGAAGGACAACTATGAAAGCCCTAGCGGCAACCCCCCGAAACGGAGAGCTCGGCTTCTGGATGGCCGGACTGGCGGACAACAGGCCAACCTACCCCCGCTTCACAGGTCAGGACCAAGTAGATCTGGCAATTATCGGTGGCGGCTACACAGGCCTCTGGGCGGCATACTTCGCCAAGAAGCTCGAGCCGTCACTCTCCGTCGCGGTTTTTGAGGCAGAACAGATAGGCTACGGCGCGTCCGGACGGAACGGCGGTTGGCTATCGGCAATGCCTCCCGGAAACCGTGCCACGTTTGCCCGTGTATCCGGGGGCGGGGTCGAGGCGAGCCGTGCCTTGCAGCAGGAGTTTGTCGCCGGCGTCGATTCCGTCCTGGATATTCTTCAGACCGAGGGAATTAATGCGGACCAGAACAAGGCCGGCGCGCTCGTCGCTGCCCACACCAGGGCGGGGCTTGGCCGGCTGGTAGCCAGGCGTGATGCCGACTGGAAGTATGGGCTGACCGAAGACGATGTGCATTTGCTTGACCGGAACGAGTTCCAAAACGAGATCAACATATCCACCGTCCACGGCGGGCTCTTCTACAAGCACTGCGCCCGCCTTCATCCGGCGAAACTTGCCTACGGTCTCGCTGACATCCTGACTTCCATGGGGGTGAGCATCTACGAAGGCAGCCGGGTAGGCAGCATCGACGGCAATACCCTCACCCTGGACAACGGGCGGGTGACCGCGGCCAAAACGTTCGTCTGCACCGAGGGATATTCCGGGCAACTGCTTGGCAGCAGGACCCTGATACCAATCAATTCCTCGATGCTCGTGACCAAGCCGCTATCGGAGGAGGTGTGGCAGCAGATTGGCTGGAACGGGCTGCAGTGCCTCAGCGACTCCGCACACACGTTCATCTATTCGCAGCGAACAGCGGACGGCCGCATCGCCATTGGCGGCCGGGGAGTGCCGTACAGCTACGGCTCCGGCACAGGGGGCACCGGTTCAACTGCGCAGTCCACTGTCGACCTGATCTCTACGAAGCTTCGCTCCTTCTTCCCTGGTATCCAGTTCGAAGTGGACCATGCCTGGTCCGGAGTCCTGGGCGTTACCCGTGACTGGAACGGCGGCGTGCATTGGGACCAAGCGTCCGGAATCGGATCTTCTACCGGTTACGCAGGACACGGCGTCACGGCAGCTTACGTTGGCGGCCGAACCCTCGTGGAGCTGGCTTTCGAACAAGAATCAGAACGGACCACACTTCCCTGGGTCGGGTACCGCGCACGGAAATGGGAACGTGAGCCCATCCGCTGGCTGGGTGTTCACGGCATGTACCGGCTGTTCGGAATTGCTGACCAGTGGGAAGAGCGCAGGGATTCCACCAAGACCTCACTCCTGGCCAGATTCGGCAGCAGACTCGCTGGACTTCACGAATAACGCACCAACCAAAACTTTCACCTGAACCCATTCGAAGGGAAGCACCATGAAGACCCTCAACAAAGTCCAGGCCGCGGACAAACGGGAACCCCGCACGCAAGCGTTCCTTGAACAGGTGCTCTGACCATGGACGGAAAGCTCGCCGTCATTGGCCTGGGCAGCATCGGCAGCATGGCCCTCTGGCAGGCATCGCGCCTGACCGATTCCGTGGTCGGATTCGAGGCGCAGTCACCTGGTCACGCCAGAAGCGCGGTAGGTGGCGACACCCGCCTGTTCCGCATGATCTACCGCGGTCTCCCCGACTACTACCCCATCCTGCAGCGTTCCCGGGATCTCTGGGCCGAACTGGAAGCGGAAACCGGACAGGACATCCTCATCCGTTGCGGCGGACTCTCCATCGGCACCGCCGACGGCCCATACATCCGCAACCTCCTCGAAACCACCCGAACCAACCGGGCTGCCCACGAAATCCTGAACAGGGACGCCATGGCCGAACGCTACCCCCAGCACAACCTCCGGGCCGATGACTGCGCCGTCTACGACCCGAACGCCGGTGCTCTGCGCACCGACCGTGCCGTCACCGCGGCCGTCGCCGCAGCACAGGCCAATGGCGCAACCGTCCTCAGCAATACGCCTGTCAGCAGCATCCGGGAAACTGACGACGGCGTTGTTGTCACGTCCGGAGAAAACTCGTGGACCTTCGAGCGGGTCATTGTTTCCTCAGGGGGCTGGTCGCAGCGGCTTATGCCTGACTATCTGAAGGCGCACACGGAAACACGCAGGATTTTTCTGTCCTGGTTCGTTGCCCGCGACGCAGCCCAGTTCACCCCCGACAGGTTCCCCATTTTCAGCAGGATCTACGAAGGCCGCTCCATGTATGGGGCACCCTCCGTCGACGGGGTCACGGTCAAGGCCACCCTTGACGGGCGTGGGGCACCAACCCCCGCCGCTGACTCGGTGCCAAGGGACCTGACGGACTTTGAGATGGCCGAAACCACCGAGACGGTTCAGGAGTTCTTCCCCGGCCTGATCCCAAACATCGTTCGCTCAGACGCCTTCCCGGACCTCTACACCGGGGATCGGAACCCGCTGTTGGGATGGCTCAGCGAGTCAAGCAAGATCTATTGCGCCACAGGCTTCTCAGGGGGCGGATTCAAGAATGCCACCGGGTACGGCCACATTGCCGCGTACGAAGTGCTCGGCAAACAGTCACTCGGAGGCCTGGAATTCGTACGCCCGGACAGGTTTGAGACGAGCTGGGCCAATCCGTCAGCCAGCACCGCAACAGCAATCTAGACAACCCGTAGTATGCCGAAACGTGAGATGAGTGGATGCCAATGGCGGCACCAGAAGGACTGCTTGCACTCGAGGGAAGACCCACGGCGCAGGTGATCGCTGACCACTTGCGGGAACAAATCGTCCAGGGGTCCATCCGCCCCGGGCAACAGCTCAACGAATCCCTCCTGGCGAACCAGCTCAACACATCCAGAGGTCCTCTCCGGGAAGCACTACAGCGTTTGAGCCAGGAAGGGATCCTGATCAGTCGGCGCAACTACGGAGTGTTCGTCAAAGAGGTCGAAACGCATGACCTTAGGGAGATCTACGCGGTTCGTGAGTCCATCGAATGCGCCGCCGCCACCAGGCTGTTGGACAGCAGCCCGAAGCAGATCAAAGACACCTGCGGAGTGCTGAAGGAAATTGTAGGCGAAATGGCAAAGCAAGTGGCCGGTTCCGACTGGCAGACCATGGCAGGGCTGGACATGCAGTTCCATTCAGCCCTTGTTGCCGGCATGGGAAATTCCCGTTTCATCCGTATCTACAAGACACTCGCGGCTGAATCAAGAATGTGTATCTTCGACTTGGAAGTCTTCTACCCAAGGATGGACGTTCTGGTACAGGAACACCAAAGCATCCTGGATCTCTTGAAGGCAGGCGACAGGCATGGCCTCCTCATGGCCATCAAGCGGCATATGCAAAAAGCCGTTGAGGACCTCACTGCAACTCAGCAGGAAAAACCATCAGCGTCTGACGTCTAGCCCTGGCCGCAGGGCCACGACGGGCGCCCTGTATAATCGACAATCGACAAGAGAGGCGGCACGATGGACCGCAAGTTCAAGTGGCAAGAACAGCGGACGACGACGCCGGACGGCGTCTACAGCGTGCTGCGTACAGCCATCCTGGACGGAACTGTGCCTCCAGGCGGGCAACTGCGCGAGACGCACATTGCTGCCGATCTCGGAATCAGTCGGTCCCCCCTGCGTGAGGCCTTGACCCGGCTTGAAGAGGAGGGGCTGGTCGTAAAGATCCCCTTCCGGGGATCCTTCGTAGTGGAGGTCAGTGCTCGCGATGTCGCCGAGATCGCATCTATCCGTTTGCTTGTTGAGCCATACGCTGCTGAGCTCTCGGCCGCAACGTTGCGCGGTCCTGAGCGGCTTCGGTTGAAGCAAACCATCGAGGAACTTTACCGGGCCACGGACACAAACGACATCCCGGCCAGTATTGACGCTCACCTTCGCTTTCACAGGCTCTTCTACGAATATTCGGGGAACGCCGCCCTGCACGCCCTGTGGAACGGTTGGGAGAACAAGCTGCGTCTCTACTTCTCGGTCGACCATCGGACTTACAGCGACCTCCATGAAATCGCCGTTGAGCACGAGAGACTGGCTGCACTTGCTTTGGAAGGTGACATCGAGGGCTTCCGTCAGGAGACGGTCCGTCAGTTCCAAAACGCGCTCCGCGCCGAAAGTTAAACCAACGCCAAACCAATGCCGCGCTTCCCTTGACAGGGGCGCGGCAGCTCTTTGTTCTGCCCTCCTACAGGCCTTGCCGAGTAACGGTTCTGTCCCAAATCCCCGACTTGTGGCCTAACATTGCGCTTCTCGCGTCGTGGTCAGGGTTACCTTGAGTGTCGCCAAGTCTTCGGAAAAAGTGTATAGCTGTTATACAGTTTTAGGGTGACGATCAATGAAGTGGTGACAGTTGCCGACGCCGTCCGTGTCCGGCTTGAACGCAGCCTCCTGGCCGGAGACTACTCAGCGGGAGCACGAGTTAAGGACAGCCACGTTGCCCAGAAGTTGGGCGTTGCGAGGCCCACTGCCCGCGTTGCGGTACAGAGCCTCATCGCTGATGGCTTCCTGGAACGCGAAACCGGGCAAAGTGCAAGGGTCCGTCGTTTCTCCGTCCAGGACGTCGCCGACATATTTCGCGTGCGCCGACTCATCGAATTTGAGGCGGTCCGGTCGGTCTGCCAAGGCGCCGATACGAAGCCGATCCGGGAATCCTTGGCGAGGTTTTCCGAAGTCAGGGATGACCAGGATTGGGAAACAGCGGCACAAGCTGACATGGGCTTTCATGCGGCAGTCGTGGCAGCTGCGGACTCGCCAAGGCTGAGCAGGCTCTTTCAAACGATTTCCACAGAGATCCGCCTCCTGATGGCACTTCTTCGCCCCCGGTACCCCCAAGTGTCCACGCTGCACGATGAACATACCGTTCTTCTGAATGCCCTGATCGCCGGCATCCCGGAAGAAGCATTGCAGCTTTGGGCGGCCCATTTGAACGACGCCGAAGCGTTCCTGAGCACCAGAATCTCGGAAGAACCCTCCCGAGATCACTAGGTCGGCACAGCACCCGCTACCGATCATGGGTGGACTTCCCGCCGGCACTCCCCCTCGGTGGCATCTCGATTCATCAAGACCGTTCCATGAAAGACCAAGTGGAAAGCGCATCATGCATTCAAAGTTCACCCCCCCGGAACATGCACCGATCCTGGAAAGGCTTAAGGCCGCGGGTGTGCCCATGGAAGCCTCGGGACACCGGTTGGCCGCATACTCCTACGACGCGTCCAATTACCGGATCCCGCCTGTTGGTGTTGTGTTTCCGCGCAGCGTCGACGACGTCGTGGCCGTCATGGCGGCGTGCGGGGAAACCGATACTGCGCTGATAAGCCGCGGCGGCGGGACGTCCATGGCTGGAAACGCCATCGGCCCGGGAATCGTGCTGGACTTCTCGCGGCACATGAACCGGATCATCACCATCGATGAGAAGACAGGAACGGCAGACGTCGAAGCCGGCGTTGTGCTTGCCCAGCTCACCCGCGAAACCGAACGCGCAACGGGCGAGAGCCTCACGTTCGCCCCCGACCCGTCCTCAAAAAACCGTGCCACCATCGGTGGCACCATCGGCAACGACGCCTGCGGCAACCACTCGGTCCGCTATGGACGGACTTCCGATCACGTCCACGAGATCGACGTCGTCACCTCCGACGGCGCCCTACTCACCGCATCAGATAAGGGCGTCCGGGCCACCAATTCGTCCGACGCTTACTCCGTATCTCGAGCGTTCCAGTTGGGCGAAGACCTCAAAAGGCTCGCCCAGGACAACCTGGCTGCTTTCCGCCGTGAACTTGGCCGCATCCAGCGCCAGGTTTCCGGCTACCACCTTGCCAATCTGCTGCCGGAGAACGGCCTGAACGTTGCCAGGGCACTGGTCGGCACCGAAGGAACCTGTGCCGTCGTCGTCCGCGCCCGCATGAAACTCGTCCCCAAGCCATCCAGTGCGCTGCTGGTCTGCCTAGGCTATGCCGACGTCGTCGATGCCGCAAAGGACATCGAGACCATCCTTGACTTCTCGCCGGCAGCTGTCGAGGGCATCGATGAGGCCATCGTGGATACCATGCGGCTGCGCCGCGGAGACGACTCCGTCCTGGCGCTTCCCCGGGGCAAGGCGTTCCTGTACGTGGACCTCGACGGCGACGACCCCGACGAAGTGGCCCGTCTGGCCGCTCTGCTGCTGGAAAGGCTGGCCGGGAACGGCCGCCTGGTGGACGGATGCGCCGTTCCGGACTCTACCGAACGCGCTACGTTATGGCGGGTGCGGGAAGACGGCGCAGGGCTGTCGTCAAGGCCCGCCAGCGGCGGGGAATCCCTGGCCGGCTGGGAGGACTCCGCCGTTGCCCCACAGAACCTTGCAGCCTACCTGGCCGATTTCCGGACGCTCCTGGACGAGTATGAGCTGACCGGGATCATGTACGGACACTTTGGGGCGGGATGCATGCACATCCGCATCACCTACGACCTGCGCACGGAAGAAGGCCGCAGCGTGTTCCGCAAGTTCACGCAGGCCGCCGCCGAACTTGTGGTCCGCCACGGAGGTTCCCTGTCCGGAGAACACGGCGACGGACGTGCCCGCTCGGCACTGCTTTCGCAGATGTACTCCCCCGGTATGCTCACCGCGTTCGAGGAATACCGCAGGCTTTGGGATGAGGCAGGGATCCTGAATCCGGGTTCCATCACCGATCCGGATCCGTTTGACGCCAACCTGGCACTCGAGGGCGTCCCCGAGCGTGAGTGGAGAACGCACTTCGAGCTCCGGCCCGTCGAGGCAGCCGCGGCAGGGGCCGACCCCTGGGTACATGCCGTCCAGGCTTGCATCGGCGTCGGCAGATGCCGTTCAGACTCCGGCGGGGTGATGTGCCCCAGCTTCCGCGCCACAGGGGACGAGAAGGACTCAACGCGGGGACGGTCCAGGGTGCTCCAGGACATGGTCCGGGGTGCCCGGACCGTCGACGAAGGCTGGAAGTCTGAAGATGTCCGCGAGGCTTTGGACCTGTGCCTGGCCTGCAAGGCCTGCTCCAACGACTGTCCCGCAGGCGTGGACATGGCCAGTTACAAATCGGAGTTCTTCTCGCACTACTACGAGGGGAGGCTTCGGCCCATGTCGCACTTCTCCCTCGGGTGGCTGCCCAGGTGGCTGAAGCTAACGTCCCGCATTAGCCCGCTGGTCAATGCCGTCCTGGCAAGCCCGTTTGGGAAGGTCGTGGCCGCTGCGGGTGGCCTCACCACCAAGAGGAATATGCCGGTGTTCGCGTCCCGGAAGATGCTTCGCGACGCCCTCGCCCCGTACAGCGCCCCCGCCAAGACAGCCGACGCAGTACTGTTCGTTGACTCGTTCACCAAGGGTTTCAGGCCCGAAGTGGCCGGGGCAGCAGCCCGGGTCATGGAAAGCACGGGAAGGCAAGTCGGCTGCGAATCGGATGCCTGCTGCGGCCTGACCTGGATTTCCACCGGTCAACTCGGCACCGCGAAGAAGCTCATGAGCAAGGCCGTGGCGAAGCTCGATGACGGCACCGATGCACCGATCGTCGTCATCGAACCAAGCTGCGCCGCCGCATTGAAGAAGGACGCGCCGGAACTGCTCGGCACCGAGGCCGCCGAACGCGTATCCCACAGGATCCGCAGCTTCGCCGAAGCCGTGAAGGAATGGGTTGACGCAGGTTGGGCGCCACCGGCCGTACCCACGGACGTGACTGTGCAGACCCACTGCCACGAGTACTCGACCTTCGGGGCTACAGTCCAGCGCAAGGCACTGGCCGCCCTCGGCGTCGCCAATGTCACCGAGGCAACCGGCTGCTGCGGGGTCGCCGGGAACTTCGGCTTCGAAGCCACCCACTATGACATCGCCATGAAGGTAGCGGAACAGGCACTGGCTCCGGCCCTCGCCCGAACCTCCCAGGACACACCTGTCCTTGCAGACGGCTTCAGCTGTGCGATGCAGGTCAAGCAATTGGAACCCGAGCGCAAGAGCCTCCACCTTGCCGAACTCCTTGATCCCCGGAACAACGTCCCTTAGAGGAAGCCCTAACCGAAAGAGAGAACCAATGAGCCTTACAACCAACGTCGCTATGCCGCTGATTACGGCGGACGCCGACAGCCTCCGGCACGCGGATGCCGTTATCCAGTCCATCAACCTGCCCAGCCAGGGCATCGCTGTCCAGGACCCCGCCACCGCCGAGACCATAGCCCACGTCCCTGACGCTGATGTCGAGGCTGCACTGGAAGCTGTGGGGAAGGCCGACGGCGCGGGAGCTGATTGGTCAAACAGCACCCTTCGTCAGCGCGCCGACGTGCTGCACGCCTGGTACGACAAGCTCGTTGCCCACACCGAAGACCTCGCACACCTGATCTCACGCGAAATGGGCAAGCCACTCGCAGAGGCCCGCGGCGAGGTCAAGTACGGCACCGACTTCGTGCGCTGGTACGCCGAGGAGGCCGTGCGCCCCGCAGGAAACTTCCGGGAAACCCCGGACGGCGGCGCGAGCCTCCTGACCCGCCGCTCCCCCGTGGGCCTGGCGGTGCTGATCACGCCATGGAACTTCCCGCTGGCCATGGCAACCCGAAAAATCGCACCGGCGCTGGCAGCAGGATGCCCCGTCGTCATCAAGCCTGCGACCCTTACTCCCCTGACGACATACTTTGCGGTCCAGCTCGCCATCGAGGCCGGGGTGCCTGAAGCACTGATCCAGGTCATCACCACCTCAAAGTCAGGGGCGTTCAGCGAAGCCGTCCTGCTGGACCCAAGGGTCCGGAAGGTTTCATTCACCGGGTCAACGCCGGTGGGCCGTCAGCTCCTGAAGCTTGCCTCCCAGAATGTGCTCCGCAGCTCGATGGAGCTCGGCGGTAACGCACCGCTCATCGTCTTCAACGACGCTGACCTTCAGCGGGCCGTGGAGGGAACGTTTGCCGCGAAGCTGCGCAACGGCGGACAGTCCTGCATTGGAGCCAACCGCATCTACGTCCAGGACGGGATAGCCGATGACTTCGTCGCCGCGCTCACCGAACGCTTCGCCCAGGTCGCCGTCGGTAGCGGCCTCGGACAGCAGACCGGACTCGGTGCACTGATCGATGACCGTGCAGTCGCTCAGATGCAGGCGTACACCGAGAACGCCGTGAGCCTGGGCGCCACACTGCTGACCGGTGGCCACGGCTACGACTCGGCAGGCAACTTCTTCGCCCCGACCGTCCTGGACCGCGTCACGGAAGATTCCGACGTTGCCCGGTCCGAGATTTTCGGCCCCATCGCGGCCATTCAGCGGTTCAGCTCAGAAGCCGAGGCAATCACCCGGGCCAACGCGACAGAGTTTGGCCTCGCCGGCTATGTCTTCACCGAGAACCTCGACCGTGCCCTCAATGTCGCCGATCGTCTAGAGACCGGCATCGTGGGTATCAACCAAGGCGTACCGTCCAATGCTTCCGCCCCCTTCGGAGGCATCAAGCAGTCCGGCCTCGGACGCGAGGGAAGCTCCGAAGGCCTGGAAGAATACGAAAACATCCGCTTCTACAACGTGGCGCGGCGCACCACTGCCTAGTATTCACTCCGGGAGCGCGCCGGCCTGACCCAGCGGGGCAGGCCGGGCCGGTCCGGATCACACCATCGTTGAGACCGGCGCCAGTATTGGCGCCGGTCTCAACCATGTGCAGTGACGGTTGGCTGGAACTGAAAGTCCGACGCCGGCGCGCACCCAACTGGCCACCTCGCCAATGTTGCCGCAGCAGCGGAAGTCCCGCGCCGCCGTCGTGAGCGGCAGGAACGCTAGCAGGGGCCGGCCGCGGTGAAGCTCGTCAACACCTGCGTGCCGCCGGCGTCGCTGACCATCATGATCGCCACTTTGAGCTTGAAGTTCGAACACTCCTCAGCGGTCATCCTGCTTCTCAGGCGCCACTGGGTGACTGCGATAAATACGTACACAAACAGGGCGACCAGCCCGGTTGAATTCATGATGAAGTCGTAAATTCCCGAACCCGGCGCAATGAAGTTCACGAGCGTTGCAACGAGGCCGCCGATGGTCGAGGCAATTACAGCGACAGCCGGGACGCCGCGCTAGGTGCGCTTCGCAACGACGGCCGGTGCAAGCCCCTTTTTCAGCATGGGCACTTGCCCCGCCTGCGTCGTCGGAGGAAACGGGACGGTTTTCCGGCGTGACGCGTGGAGGTGTCAATTCAGCGTTATCGTCCCAGGTCACGAAAGCTGCTGTCTGGTCCGCAGAAGGACCGCCGGCTGGGTGAAGTAACCGCGTAAGGACCAAAAGGCAGAAAAAGGCGCAAATTCCTGACACTAAGCGGTCAGTTGTCCTTACATGTCTGAGCAAGCGATGGCAGGACGGAATACTCCGAAAACACTCTGTCGACGGACGGTGAAAGTGGTTGCATTAAAGTACAACTGTTTTGGGGTCCAGCCGCCTCAAACCACGAGTGTCAATTGGCTCGTCTCTCCAAAGGAAGCGGTCATGAAGGCCAGGAACAGAGTCCAGATTGCAGTTGCCGGGTTGGCAGTCCTGTTAGCACTGAGCGCATGCGGCGGCGGCATTGACACCAGTGGAGGCTCCACCACGTCTTCTACCGCCGACATTTCCGAGGGTGTCCAGCCTGACCAGGCTGCCGTTGCGCTTTTGCCGCAGTCCTACAAGGACAAGGGCGAACTGACGGTGGCCATGGATCTGCACTTTCCGCCAACGACCTTCCTCGCCGAGGACAATGTGACCCCAATCGGCGTAACCCTGACATCGCACGCCTGGTGGCGAAGAAACTCGGCCTGAAGCTGAGGTTCGAGAACACCAGTTTCGACACCATTATTCCGGGGATCGACGGCGGTCGCTTTGACTCACAGTTACCCGCCCAAAGAGAGGAGAACCCGGCCACAAGAACTGCCACCCACCCCAGGTGGGCTTCCCCATTGTGACAAAACGTTCGATATCGGCCTTCTACGATAGGCGCGGGTGTCCCCGAAAGGCGGCTATTTCCTGCCGTAGGTTCGGCTTCACGCCACACCTACGGTTCCACTTTGCCTCCTGCCTAGCCGGTCCGGTGACAACACCCCCGGCTCATGAACGACTGGGGGCAGAAACCATGCCGGGAACCGACCGGCCAACACACCCTTATCGTGCACACAGGATCCGGCTACGAACAAAGGTAACGGCGCGGGCTGCTGGTGACTCCTGGCACCAAGCCTAGTCAGCTACGGTGGCCGAGGCTGGAGGTGTGGGCGTAGACCGGCCAGCTATGGATTCGGGAGAGACAGTAGCCGGACTACTCACTCAAACAGGAACTTCAATTACCTACCGCTATGGGAGCCCGTACAGCGTTGCCCCATTCGGTCCATGAGCCGTCGTAGTTTCTCACGCTGTCCATGCCGAGCAGGAAAGTCAGGGCGAACCACGAGTGGCTTGAACGCTCGCCAATGCGGCAGTAGGTGATGACTTCATCGTCGGCTCGCAGGCCTACTTCGCTGAAGTAGATCTCCTCGAGTTCCCTTCGGGGCCGGAACGTCCCGTCGTCGGAAACAGCCCGCGCCCACGGGACATTGCGCGCCCCCGGGATATGCCCGCCGCGAAGGACGCCCTCCTGCGGGTAATCGGGAATTGACGTGCGCTCACCCGTGTATTCCTCAGGGCTGCGGATGTCTATCAGGGGTAGCCCGATGTGTTCCTGGACGTCATTCTTAAACGCCCGGATGGACGCGTCGTCGCGCGTGACCACCGGATACGGCATTGCGGTCCGAGCGGGCGCGGGCGCAGGCGCGGTCTCGAGAGGACGTCCTTCGGAGATCCACTTTTCACGCCCGCCGTCGAGCAATCGGACGTCAGGGTGGCCAAAGAGACTGAATACCCAGAGGGTATAGGCGGCCCACCAGTTGTGCTTGTCACCATAAATGACAACGGTGCTGTCCCGTGAAATACCGCGGGACGTCATCAGATTGGCAAATTCCTGGCCCGTCAAATAGTCGCGCATCACCTGGTCGTTCAGGTCCGTATGCCAATCAATTTTCACTGCCGACGGTATATGGCCCACTTCATAGAGCAGCGGGTCCTCGTCAGACTCCACGATGACCAGCCTGTCATCAGCCATGTGCTGCACAAGCCATTCGGCGGTGACCAACCTATCGGAATGTGCGTACTCGGTGATTCGGTCAGAATTGTCCGGAGGTAAGGCTTGCATTGAGGTCCTTTGATGGGATTGATAGCCCGGTCAGCGAATAGACCTCCCCCTGCCAGCTTGCTCATCCACGAACAGGGATGGGGTCAATTCACGAGCTTTGATTCATGTTTTCGCGCCCGGTGCGCTCGGAGATTCGCCGGGTTGCCGCAGATCTTCACGTCATGCCAAACGCCGCTGTTGTTGCGTGAACGGTCAAAGAACGCAACCCTGCATTTTTCGCTGCGGCATAGTTTGAGCCGGTGCCAGGTTCCCGCGAGCTGGGCCTGGAAAATCTCTGTCATGGCCAGGGATTCAATGTGCCCGGCTCCCGCTCCCTGCGGTTCTGCCTGGACCATTCCATTGGATTTGAGCTTCAGGGACGTGGCGGTTGTCCAGACTGTGGGCAGGGCGTCGACGTCGGAACTGACGACGGAAGCGGGGTCCCCTTCGGCGTTGAGCGTGCCTGCAAGTTCATCACGAAAGTACCGCAGATGTTCCAGGTCGCGTTCCGTAAGTTTGACTTCGACATAGCGCCTGCCGGTTGCCAGCGCCCACTGTTTCAGCCCCGCATCCACCCAGCCCTGGGCGAGTCCAAGGTCAAGCAATAAGTCGGTTCTTCGGGGCTTTCCAGCGGATTTCGTGTTGAGCAGGTCATGCACAAAACCGAGCCCCCCAGGAGCACTTTCCATGTCATAGCGCTGCGTCGCGTTCCAGTCGCTCACTGCATCCTCTTCCGCCAACTTCCAGGGCATCTGGCCAACCACTAGCTTAAAGGCCTCAGCGGCCTTGAAATTCCAACACGGGCCGCGGCCGTCCCGTCTTAAGGGCTTCCACTGCCGAATTCAGCCCTACTTGGGTGTCTTCGCGTTCAAACAAGGGCATGGCGATATCAAACATGGCCTGGTCTGCCGCAGCGACGCCGCCCAGCGACCAGGTCCTCAGCAGCGCCTTGTGCGCAGCGTATGCCCGCGTGGCACCGGTAGCGATTCGCTGCGCAAACGCCAAGACTTCCTCCCGGAGCTTGTCCTCGGAAATGACGCGGTTCACTACTCCGGCGCGGCTCATTTCCGACGACGGCACTTTTTCCGAGGTCATGGCCCATTCTGCTGCCCGCGCCTTGCCTGCCCTTTCTGCCACCCGGTAGATGCCGCCCAGGAGGGTAACGATGCCAAGAGTTTGCTCTGGATGCCCGAACTCCGCTGACTCTGCGGCAAAGATGAGGTCGGCACGGAGAGCGAGTTCAAATCCACCTCCGAAGCAAAGACCTTGAACTTCGGCAATGACCGGCATCGGCAGCAATTCGAGCTGGTTGAAGACTGACATGTAGCGCTCAAACAAGGCACGCAGTTCCCGCGTTTCGGCGCCCGGCCACGTCATGATGTCACCTCCGAAGCTGAAGTCCGCGCCTTCAGACCGAATGATAACCACGCGGGCGTCACTGCTGCCGATGGCGGTTATAGCTTCGGAAAGTTCATCCGCCATCTGAAGGTCGATTCGGTTCTGGGGCGGATTGTCCAGGACGATGGTGGCAATCTGATCCTGGACAGTGAACGTCAGGTGGGTCATTGGCTTAGGCCCTTCGTTGAGGAAGTAGTTGGAATCGGCTGAGTGCCGCAGTTTTCAGTCGGCGGAGTAGAAACGGGATTCACCCACGGCCTTCCCGATCCGCTTACCGAGTTCAGCCGAGAAGCGGAGCGCTGCGTCAAGGGGGCGGTGGTGGATGGCGGCTGAGACGATCTGACCGTTCTCGTCCTTGGTGAGGATGGTGACCCCGTAGAGCTTGAGTCCGCCGAACGCCGTCGCCTGCCACTCAAGATAGGTGCGCGGACCATTAATGGTTTGCTGCGTAAACTCGAGGGACTCGTAAATGGAGCTGGCTGCGCTCATCACCGTTTTGACGTTTTCCCGGCCGGTGATCGGAGACCGAATGACAGAAGCCTCAAGGACAACGTCGCGGTGGAAGGCCTCACCAAAGTCGTCCGCGGACTTGCTGGCAAAGGCGTTGATCCAGCCTTGAGCGCCGGCCCCGCCGGGTGCAGCGGCAGATCCTTCAGAAATTTCTTGGAGGAACCGGCCGATGAGTCCGGCCACGTTCTGGGGCTGCTGGACGTGGGGCCAGTGGCCCGCCCCGCTGAGTACTTCCTCCTTCACGTGCTGGAATCGTGGGGCGACCGCCGAAGATACCAGTTCAGCGGTGGCGAAACCGTCGGCTTCACCGCGGATTATTAATACGGGTGAGATAAATTCACTCTTCTCAGGGGCGTCCGGGATCCCCTCGTTCCAGCAGTCAACGAGGTGGGTCACCACCTCCGGGCGGATGCGGCTGCCTATGTAGGTGAGCTTGTCCAGCCCGAATTCGTTCAGCCCGCCGCCCAGGTACATCCGAACCCCGCGCTGTGCTTCTACGTCGCCACCGAGCTGCCGGAACGAGCTGACAGCTTCCTCGGGAAGGTGCGTCCCTGCCAAGGGAACGGGCGTAACGAATACTGCGCCCAGCACCTTGTCCGGGTGGCGGACACCCACGAGCTCGGCCACGAGCGTTCCCATGCTTTGCGCGACGAGTACTACGGGCTTGTCCAGCCCAGCCACGACGCGAGCGACGTCGTCGGCGTACCGCTGCAGGCTGTAGGGGCCCTCATCCCCGCTCCGGTCGCCCATCCCTGCCAGGTCCAGCCTCAGCAGTTGGGCGTCCGCGGTGGCGAGTTCGGAGACGACGTCGTCCCAAACAGTCTGATCGTCCAGGAAACCGTGGATGAAAAGCACGGCCACATCGCCGCTGCCAGTGGTTGTCAGGGAGGGATCCTGCTCCTGCAACTGCTCAATTACGGTAGTCACTTACTGCTCCTTGGTGAGGGTGGACCCGGACGGCGACCAGGCTGCTGTATTAATTGGCGACCAATCATCCGGCTGACCGTCCAGGCGTGCCATGCGCTGCTTGTGTTTGGACTTGAGAAGGTCGTCCTCAAGGGGGGTGGTGAACACGTTTTCCACCAGGGTGTATTCAGCCGCCAGCCGGCCCACAGCCGTGACCGCCGCAGTGTCAATCCGGCCCCGTTCCAGGTACAGCTCGTCCTTGACGTGGAAGCGGACCACTTCGCCCCAGACGACGTGGTCGTTCATGTCGCCCACGGGAATGATGCGGTTAACGATGCATTCCATCGCGATAGGGGCGTCTTTGATCCTGGGTGCCGTGACGGCCTCCGAAGCCTCTTTTTCGAGCCCCACCGCCTCAAACTCGTCGATTCCCGAAGGGAATTCGAAGGCGGAGGAGTGCAGGGCGTGAGCCTGCGGAAGTGTGGCCACGTTGACAACAAAGTTGCCCGTTTCGCGAATGTTGACGAACGTGTCCTTGAGTGTCGTGCCGTCTGAGCGAGGCTGCAGCGAGATGGACACCATGGGCGGCTTTCGTCCCACCGCTGTGAAGAAGGAGATTGGCGCAAGATTGGCCACACCCTCTTCGGAGATGGTGCTCACCCAAGCGATGGCCCGGGGAATGATGCTCCCGATGAGGAGTTTGTAGGAGTCTGTGGCGTCGAGATCCGCGCTATTGATGATCATGGAGGGCCTGTATCTTTCCCTGTCAGTGTGTGGGGGCGTTCCCAAGAGGAAAACGCGACCTGAGGCTGCATCGGTGCGGCCTTCGGGGGAGGAAGTGTTAGAGCTTTGTAGAATCAGCTGAAGTAAGCGTACCCATCTTACCTATTTCATTCAAGAGTATTGATCCAGAATTTGAAAATGCCTCAAGATGGCGGTCACGCCCCGGATCAGGGACGGCAACTAGCGCTCCAGCACAACAGCGAGGCCTTGCCCCACCCCGATGCAAATGGCGGCCACTCCAACCCCTCCCCCGCGGCGCTTCAGTTCCCGTGCCAGGTGGATCAGGACGCGGGAGCCGGACGCGCCCAGCGGGTGTCCCACAGCCAGCGCGCCACCGTGAATGTTCACCTTCTCCGGATCCAGGTCAGGCCACAGCCGCAGGCATGCCAGGCTTTGGGCCGCGAAGGCTTCATTGAGCTCCACAACATCGACGTCGGCCCAGGTCTTCCCTGCCCGGGCCAGGGCCTGGTTGGCCGCCTCGACGGGCGCAATGCCGAAGATGTCTGGATCATTGCCAGCCACCCCGCGTGAAACGATGCGCGCCAGGGGTTCCGTTTCCAGGGCGCCCTCCCGGCCGATGAGCATGGCTGCTGCGCCGTCATTGAGCGGAGATGAATTGCCTGCAGTGACTGAACCCCCGTGACGGAATGCCGGAGCCAGACCGGCCAAGGCCTCCCCCGAGGTGGTGGGCCGGACACCCTCGTCGGTGAGGAGCTGTGAATCCGGATGGGGCACCACCTCGTCGTCGTAGATGCCTTCGGACCAGGCCTTCGCGGCCAGCCGGTGGCTGCGAACGGCAAACTGGTCTTGCTCTGTCCTTGAGATGTCGAACTTGTCGGCGAGGTTTTCTGCCGTTTCGCCGTTGGAGATGGTCCAGGCCTCGTTCATCCTGGGGTTGACCATGCGCCAGCCCAGGGTCGAACTGTGGAGGGTTTCCGGGCCGGCAGGAAAGGCCCGCTCGGGTTTTGCGAGGATCCAGGGCGCCCTGCTCATGGATTCAACCCCGCCAGCGACAACCAGGTCGGCATCTCCAATTTCCACAGCACGGCTCGCCTGGATGGCAGCCTCGAGGCCGGAACCGCACAGCCGATTGACCGTAACGCCAGGCACCGACGTCGGAAGCCCGGCGAGCAGCGCAGACATTCGCGCCACATTGCGGTTATCTTCTCCCGCACCGTTGGCGTTGCCCAGAATCACCTCATCAATCCTGTGCGCTTCCAGCCCCGGCTGCCTGTCGACTACCTCCCGGATGATATGGGAGGCCAGATCGTCGGGGCGGATGCCCGCCAATGACTTCCCGAATTTTCCGAAGGGGGTGCGGATCCCGTCATAGATGAAACTGCCTGCCATCGTTTTGCCTTTCGCCGTGCATAGGTGAGAAATCTGGGAATGGGGTCGGCCTGGGGCCGTGAAAGGAGCATACGCCCAAAAATCGTTGCAGGACATAGTCTAAACGTGTACGCTTATTTCACATCTTGCACCGGCAAAGTTCGGGGCTCCCCTTGGAAAGCCAAGGCTCAGGCCCTTAACCACCACGCAACTGATTCGTCACAAGATTCCCCGCGGCGCGCGGCGTGGCTCCCGCGGTTTCACACCTACCCGGCCGCGAGCGCTGGAGAGAAAAGAGAGACTCATGGCAGAACGACTGGATGTTGAATTTATGGCCGAGGGTGGCATCAAGCTTCGCGCTTGGCTCTACCTCCCGGATGGGCCAGGGCCGCATCCCGCCATCACCATGGCCCACGGCTATGCCGGCACACGCGCCCACGGACTCGCTGCGTATGCCTCCCGCTTTGCCGACAACGGATTTGTGGTCCTGGTTCATGACCACCGGAATTTCGGCGCCAGCGAGGGGGAACTCCGCCACGACATCAATCCCTGGCAGCAGATCAAGGATTGGCGCCGCGCGGTGACCTATCTGGAGAACAGGCCCGAGGTAGACGCCTCCCGGATAGGCCTGTGGGGCTCAAGCTACTCCGGCGGGCACGCCCTGGTTCTGGGAGCCACGGAACAGCGGCTGAAAGCAGTGGTCTCCCAGGTGCCCGCCATCAACGGCCATGTGGCCGGATCCAGGCGCGCGGTTGGGGATGCCAAGACGGCGCTGGAACAGTCCTTCATCGACGACGAACGGGACCAGGCCGCCGGCAAGGCACCCAGAATGATCGCAGTGGTGAGCAGTGATCCAAGCCAGCCTGCCGCATACCGGCTACCCTCCGCCCTGCGCTTCTACACGCAACCCGGCCCGGAAGAATACGGCTGGGACAACACCGTCACCTTGCAGTCCACCCGGGCGGCGCGCCTCTACGAACCCGGGGTCTGGGCCTCAAGGGTGTCGCCGAAGCCGCTGCTCTTCATCGTGGCCGCTGACGATGAACTGACCGGCACGGACCTGGCCCTCGAAGCCTACGAACAGGCCCAGGAGCCCAAATCCCTGGTGATGCTGCCAGGGGGCCACTTCGAGCCCTACGTCGAAAACTTTGAAGACTCAAGTTCCGCCGCCCTCAGCTGGTTTTTGCAGCATCTCTAAGCCACCACGAACTTCAGGGAAAGTGACACATACTATGGCACCCACAACCGAGCTGACTTACGACGTCTTCGTCTCCGGCACCCTGCCTCAAACAGGACGAGGGACACTCCCGAACGGGGACCCGCGCATCTGGTCCCCGCTGTCCTCCACGCTGATCTCCGGACATGAGAACGCGGTGCTGGTTGACCCGCCCATGACGGTGGAACAGACACAAAGGGTCGGGGACTGGATCGAGGCATCGGGAAAGACACTTAGCCACATTTACATCACCCACGGCCACGGTGACCACTGGTTCGGCGCAGGTCCCCTCGCGGAGCGGTTTCCGGGCGTCACAGTACTGGCAACCCCGGGCACGCTCCAGGAAATGGAGACGCACGGGTCCCCTGGGTTCCGCTCCTCCTTTTGGGACTCGATTTTCCCGGACCAGATTCCGCCCACAACCACCGTCACCCAGCAAATCGACAGTGGGTCCTTTGAACTTGAGGGTCATGAACTGCGGATTGTTGAAGTGGGCCATACTGACACCGACAACACCACCATGCTGTTCGTTCCCTCCATCGGGCTCCTGGTAGCCGGGGACGCCGTCTATAACGGGGTCCACCCCTACCTGACCGAGTCGCAGGACGGGGGTCTCGAAGCCTGGCTGCGAGCGCTTGATATCGCGGAGAGCCTCGAGCCAAAGTTCGTGGTGGCCGGGCACAAGAACCCCGCATTGCCCGATTTGCCCGGACAGATCCAAGAGACCCGCGGGTACCTTTTGGACGCGTCAAAGCTCCTGGCCGAGGAACCAACGCCGGAGGAGTTCTTCTCGGCAATGCTTGCGCTTCATCCTGACCGGATAAACCCCGGTGCGCTGTGGGGTGCGGCCCTGAAACTGCTCAGTTGACCAGCAGCCAGGCGCCCACGATGGGGCCCGTTGCCACGGCTTCGGAAGCAAACGAGCCCGATCTCCTCACTGAACCTCCGCCAAAGCCTCCAACGCACCCCTTCAACCTGTTTGCCATTCCCCTCGGCTTCACCGGGTTGGGGGGTGCCTGGCAGGCGGCCCGCCTGACGCTTCAGGCCCCTGCCTGGCCGGCGGAAGTCTTCTACGCGATCAGTGCGGCTGTCTGGTCCGTCCTGCTTGTCTGGTACCTGGCGAAAAGTTTCCGGTCCATGACCAAGGGACACTTCAATAAGGAACTGGGACACCCCGGAACCGGGCCGTCGGCGTCCTTTATTCCCCTGGTGGGCATCCTCCTGAGCAGTCACTACATCGAATACAACAAGCTGTTTTGGTCTGCCCTGTGCCTGTTCTTCATCCTCGCTCTCACGCTCCTTGGAGCCAGGCTTCTGGTCCATTGGGTGACCGGCGGAGTGACCCTGGAATGGGTTCACCCGGGTTACCTGCTTCCCGTTGCTGCAGGTCCCTTCATCGCCAGCATCGGCTTCTCCACCATGGGATGGCCTCAAGCGGCGATCGCTGCGTGGGGAACCGGTGGTTTTTTCTGGCTGATGATCGGGACTGTGGTGACGGTGCGCTTCATGGCGGGGATTGAAATGCCGGACGACTTGAAGCCCGTCTTGGCCGGGTACCTGGCCGCCCCCGCAACGGCCTGCGTTGCCTGGATAGTCATCCGCCCGGACGGTTCCGGAATCATCCAGTTAGGACTCATGGGAATCCTCCTCATGATGATTCTGATGCAGGTGGTTCTGATTCCCCAGTACGCCAGCCTGCCGTTCTCGCTGACGTTCTGGATCTTCACCTTCCCGGTGTCAACGTCGGCGAACTACGGCATCAGATGGCTCGGAACCCTCGGCGTCGCCGGCTCGGAACTCATCTCCTGGACCCTCTTAGGCCTTGCCACGGCTTTTGTCCTTGGCATCGGAATACGGACGCTCGTCCATGGTTCGCCGGCCAAGAGACGGCGCTGACGCTTCGGCACACCGCGACCTCAGCAAATCCGGCGCGGACGCGTCTAACTCAATGCCCGACGCCGGGGCTTGGGTTGTGGGAAATGGTTGCGGCGTGCTGGGGAGACATAAAGAAGACCTCCGGGTGGAGCGGGACTTGTGAGTTCTGCTCCACCCGGAGGCTTTGTGTCTCCCTTATGCTGTTCTCGCCGAGCGAGCAAGCGGCCAAACCTTTGTCCAGCGATGAGGTGGCTGCTCTCGTGGCTGCTGTTCCTGGGCGGGCTCTGGATGGAGCCCCCGGAAGCGATGGCGGGTATTCAGAGCGCTGGCCAGTGTGGCATGACTGTGGCACGCGGTAAGCGAGCCCGGAGCAGCTTTACCGTGGAGGGTCCGCGCCTGTTATTCCGGAGGATGTCCCCACGAGGTCTGGGCTGCGAACTCCAGCCCGGGTACTTGTTCCAGGTCCTCGTTCATGAGACTACGGAAGCATCTGTGCGGGACGCGACTCGCTTCTTCCGCCGGCACCTGATGATCCATGACACC
This sequence comes from Pseudarthrobacter sp. NIBRBAC000502772, assembly GCF_006517235.1. Taxonomy (NCBI): domain Bacteria; kingdom Bacillati; phylum Actinomycetota; class Actinomycetes; order Micrococcales; family Micrococcaceae; genus Pseudarthrobacter; species Pseudarthrobacter sp. NIBRBAC000502772. Next base: position 2,648,821 of record NZ_CP041188.1, on the reverse strand, counting down.
TCGCGTGGCCGAGAAGGAGACGTTCAGACACTGTCGGTCAGCATCCGAGCAGCTCCCTATCGATCCTGTCCAGCGCGAAACGTTCCGCCGCTTCTTCATCGACCTCGAGACAGAGACTAACTCCTTCAACGCCGAGGCAAAGGACTAAGACGGCTACGTATGGAACGGCCGAAAGGCAAAAGTATCGCCCAAGCGTTCCTGGGACCGCTTATTACCAAGGGACCAGTCCCGGAAAATGGCTGGGGCTGCCCGAGCGGCCGGAATGGTGGACATCCGTGAACCCCTTCCTGCAGCCACTACCTGGCTGCCGAAGGACCTTGCCCCTGGCTCCCGAAGGACCTTTGCCCCTGGCCGCCTTCATCCCCCGAAAGGCTCACCGCCCACATCCTCGTGCCCATCACGGCAGCCTGAGGCAAACAAGATGAGGTAGGAGAAGTAGGGTCCCCAGACGGTTCACCGGCCCTAAAACTCAGCTTGCATGACCGCCGGTATCCGGTCCGGAAGTTTGTGTTCACCGAAACTGTTCTCCGGCTGGCTCCGCAAACAGCCGAGCCACCTTGCTCTGGAGCAGGAGCAAGGTGGCTCGAATTGGACTCTGTATCGCTGCGGTCCAGTGACCATGCGACGATCAGGGTCGGTAAATGCAAGCCGCCTTATGAGTCGGCACGTGAACGGCGTATGGTCATCGCCCTGACTGCACCCACGGCCGCAGCTCCCGCCAGGAGCGGAATGGCCAGGGCGAAGAAGATCTGGTCCACGCCCCATCCTGCGCCCAGCATCACGCCACCCAGCATACCGCTGACGATGGAACCGGCCTTGCCGAAGCTGTGCATCCATGACACACCGGTTGCGCGGGCTTCGGTGGGGAAAACCGATGTACTCAGTGCGTTCATGCCGCTGTTGGCACCCACCAGCACAACGCCGATGGTGAAGCCCAGAACAAGCAGAAGGGGCAGGGTCAGGTTGACTGACGCCAGGATCCAGGCGGCTCCGGCGGCCAGCGTGAAGGCCGCACCGAGGGATACATATTTGCCCAGCTTCTCCATGGCAAAACCGATGGCCAAAGCCCCGATCACACCGCCGAGGCCGAACATCGACACCACATTGCCTGTCCCAGCGGCGTCGATATTAAGTTGCTTGACGATGAGCGGCAGGTAGTTCAGGAACATATAAACCACTGCGGCGCAGATGAAGTAGCAAAGCCAGATCAGCAGCGATACAACCACAAGTTTCTTGGACAGTACCGCCCTGACGCCGCCAACCGGCTTGGCACCGCCGCTGGGGACCGCACCTGTCAGATCCACCGTCTTCATGTCGAAACCGGGAATGATGGCACTCAGCACCTTCGTCACGTTTTCTGTCCGGCCTCCCCGTCGAATCATGAATACGGTGGATTCCGGCAGGCCCCACAGCAGTGCTGGCAGAAGGATCAAGGCAAGGAGTGTTCCGGTCCCGAGCAGCCAATGCCAGCCCAGGGTGGGAATGATGGTTGATGCCAGGAAGCCGGTGATTACTGTTCCCAGTGGGAAACCGGTGAACGTGATGGCCACAATGGCGGCCTTCCGCTTTTCAGGCGCGAACTCGGCCACGAGCGTGATGACCAGGGGCATCACAGCTCCGAGGAACAGGCACGCCACCACCCGGAAGATTCCTAGCGTCAGGTCGTTTTGTGCCAGTGCGCCACCTAAGGTGGCGAGCCCGAATCCTGCCGTGCCTACGATAATCGGGAGCCTTCGGCCGATCTGGTCGGACAGCGGGCCGGCAACCATCGAACCGACGGTGAGCCCCACAACTCCCAGTGTCACCATGGTTGTCACCGTTGCCAGCGAGGTACCCCACTGGGTGACTATTTGGGGGTAGATAAATCCCCACAGGCCGATTTCAACTCCCTCCAGGGTCATGGTCAGGAACCCGAGAAGGATGATCACGCGCCGCCTGTTGCCCAGCGGCGCTTGATTGAGTAACTCCTGAACGGTCAAGCGGGAGGACGCCGAGGTCCGGAGGCCGGTCGTCTTTGACGCCTCGTTGGCTATTGCCATGTTGTTCGCCTTTCTAATGCACGCCGTCGTTGGCGTGCGTGAGCTGATGCGAAGCTCGTAGTGCTCGTGGATCGGGGCACGCAGCCTTCTGGGAGCGGTTGCCGTCTAGGTTGTTCCCCTGCGCCTTGCTCATGGCAACCGAACCTTCAAGTGTGTTCGGGGACACAAGGTGAACTCTGTGATTGAAAGAAGCTTAGGCCATACAGCTCTTTCAAGCAATGGTTTTCGGAGTATCCAATTATTCCCCGCTACAAGCACTCCCCCGTAGGCCTCGAATCCGATGTCTTTGCACTCAACCACCTTGCCTCCCTTCATCGGAGACCGCCTCGACCCGCAGCGTCTTCAACCAGTCACTGATCACGCCCCAGGGCTGTTCCCAGCCGCCGTCGAGCATCATGTCATGCCCAATCCCGGCGAGCTCCCGCACATCGGCGCCATAGCGTCGTGCGGTTGAGCGCGCTGACCGCACGGGCACCATGCGGTCGTGCTTGCTGTAGACGGACAGAAGCGGATATTCAGACTTCAGCCTCGACGGGAGATGGAAAAGCAACTGGTACTGGACCCGGGGTGACTCACCACAAAGGGATCGGGAAATCGCCGCCGCCTCTTCAGTGCCCATCCGCTCGAACAGCATGTCCGGCGGCAGCCGAAGGCTTCGACCCGCGAGAAACCGCATCGCCTGCCAGGGATGGCTTCTCAGCACCGAGATAACCGTCCCGAAGGCCGGACCGGAAGTGATTGAGCCAACAAGCACGCCCGCGCTCACCTTCGCCGGCTCCAGTGCCAACACCCGCTGCACGACCAGGCCACCCAGTGAGTGCCCAACCAAGACGAGCTCATCAGCATCGACAGCCTCGACCGCGCGAAGGACGTCTTCAACATAATCCTTCAGCCGCGCCGAACGGAGGCTTCCTCCACTGCCACCGTGACCCCTGAGCGAGATCGCGTACGTCGCATAGCCCTCCTCGGAAGCTGTGCGCATCCAGTTGTGCCAGCATGCGGCGTCATGACCGAGGCCATGCACAAAGAGCAGTGCAGTACGAGGCCCGGCCGCGCCAGCAGGAACCGCGGCAAGCATTTCGAGTTGAACATCGTTACCAGTGCCAAACATCATCGTTTTCACAGCGATGAACATATCAGAAGTAGAAAGAGGTAACAATGATTTGCATGTGTCGGCCTCTATTCTGAAATTGCGCTTGCTGTCACATTCAAACGCAATATGCTCCTTACATACTTTCGCCCTACGACACCGCGATACCGTCGTCAGTCTGCTTCGAGAAGGAATCTAAGGCTTTGATTCCAAGGAATCAGACCGGCGGAACGCCGGGCGCAACGATGGCCAGCGGACGATGGCGGGAGGTACCGGCGTCGTCCGCTGGCTGGTTCTTGTTCTTACTGGTCAGATGCCGGGTCCGTACCGGCCGCCGACACAAGCGGTCCCAGCATCAGACTTCCTGAGGTGAACTCCTCACCGCATTCCGCACAAGACACCACCGGCTTCAGGTCGGCCCCGCAACTGTGCCGGTAAGAGGCACGGGGTGTCTCGTCGCGCATCCATGTACTGCTCCACGCTGCGAGTGAAATGAGGATGGGCGCGACTTCGGCCCCGGAGGTTGTGAGGTGGTACTCGTAGCGCGGGGGGCGCTCGGAGTACTGGACGCGCTCGATCACGCCTTGGCTTTCAAGTGTGCGGAGTCGGCCCACCAGGATGTCGCGGGACGCGCCGGTATTTCGCGCGATCTGATCGAACCGGTGAACGCCCAAGGACATCTCGCGAAGCGCCAGCAGCGCCCACCGCTCCCCGAGCACGTCGAGCCCCGCCGCGATGAAACACGCCCTGGGCGCATCTACTGCCTTGTCGGTCGGCCGTTTCATCGTTCACCTGCTTTCGGTACTTTCTTCAAGTATACAAGTCAGTTGGAAAATCCAACTCACTCGTCTACTCTGATGTTCTGAGGTCGCGACAACCGCGTCGCCGCCTATCTGGGATCAGGAGAATCCATGCCACTGCTATCTGGCGCCGTCGTCCTCGTTACCGGTGCAAATGGGGGCCTGGGCCGCGAGCTCGTCGAACAGGCCCTCGCCCGAGGTGCTGCGAAGGTGTATGCGACGGCCCGCCGCCCGCAAGAGTGGAACGACTCCCGGGTGGTCCCCCTCGCCCTCGATGTCACCAGCCCTGACTCGATCCGGGCCGCCGTTACCCAGGGCCAGGACGTCAGCGTTCTGATCAATAACGCCGGCATAGGCGTCGAATCGGACACGTTCTTGGCACTCCCTGACGAGAAGATCCGTGAGGTCATGGAGACCAACTTCTTCGGACCGGTCGCCCTGACGAGGGCATTCGCACCGGTGCTCGCCGCCAGCGGGACTTCCGCGGTCCTCAATATCCACTCGGTGCTCAGCTGGATCGCGCTCACCGGCGCCTACAGTGCGTCAAAGGCCGCGCTGTGGTCGGCGACCAACTCCTTCCGCGTGGAGCTGGCCCCCCAAGGCACGCAAGTCACTGGTGTTCACCTCGGCTACATGGACACAGCCATGGCCGAGGGCGTGAATGCCCCGAAGATCTCCCCCGAGGAAGTCGCGCGGAAGTCGTTCGATGGGCTCGAGCAGGGTGAGTACGAGGTCATCGTGGACGAGATCAGCGCCGGAGTGAAGCTCGGCCTGTCCGGTTCGATCTCGGATCTGTACCCTGCCTTGGCAACCCAGGCCCCGGCATGACCGCGACAAACCCTGAAGACCTGCAGATAACTTAGGGAGGAAACCCCGGTGTCAACCAACACCTCGGCGCAACGCACGGAAACATTCACCTGGATTGATCCGGCAATCGCCCTCGAACAGCTGCCACGGCTGTCGGGTCTGGACTACTTTTCCGGCCTCCGCGACGGCAGCATTGCGCCGCCGCCGATCGCTTCCCTCATGAATTTCGATCTCGTCGATGCGAAGTACGGACACGTCGAGTTCCAGTGCTGGCCGGGAGAAGCGCACTACAACCCCCTCGGAATGGTGCACGGCGGCCTGGCCTGCACGCTCCTCGACACAGTGCTCGGCTGCGCAGCACACAGCACCTTGGAAGCAGGGATCGGCTACACCTCTATCGATCTGGCGGTCAAGTACCTGCGACCCATCACGCTCCAGAAGGGTGCTCTTCGCGCAGAGGGGTCAGTCGTAAAAACCGGCTCGCGGGTGATCTTCACCGAAGGCCGCCTCAGCACCGCCAACGGAGAACTCCTCGCTACGGCCACGAGCACGCTGCTCATCTTCCCCCACCAACCGGGCGCTCTGACAACATGACTGGTACCGGCACCGCCCTTGCCCTGACGCCAGCCGCTCAGGATCGCGCCTTGCCCCCGGCACCCCTTTCGGGAATGCAGGCGTTGAGCCGCTTCGGCATTCCCTTGGGGCTTGCCGGTCTTGGCGGCGGCTGGTCCGCCGCGAGGAGCTCTCTCGGATCCCCGATGTGGCCGGAGGAAATCCTCTACGGGGCAGCCGGCTCTCTGTGGATGATCCTGAGCGCCGTCTACGTGTTTCGGGGCCTCCGCCGGAAAGGAGCATTCCGGGCAGACCTGCGACACGAAGTGGCGGGGTGACCCCGCCGTGGCCCTTCACCTCCTTCATCCCGCTCGTGGGGATCCTGCTTTCGTCCCACTACAGCCAGTATCTGCCGCCATGGGGCGCCTGGCTGTGTATAGATTTCATTACCGCCCTTGCCATCGTCGCCGCGCAGCTCCTCGCTCACTGGGGTCACCGTCCGCCTGATGACCGGCGGCGAGCTGTCACCAGCCGCTACAACCGGACTGTCCGCCTATCTCGCCGCGCCCGCAACGGGCAACATTGCCTGGATGCTGTCACATCCAGAACCCGTGGGGCTCGTCCAGCTTGGTCTAACGGGCGTGCTGTTGATCATGGCGCTGATGCAGCTCATGCTCCTCGCCGAGTACCGCAAGCTTCCCTTCACGCAAATGTTTTGAGTGTTCACCTTCCCGTTGCTGCAACCGCGAACTATTCCATCCGCTGGCTTGCAATCACCGACCTCCCCGGCAGGGGAATTTGCTCCTGGACGATTCTTAGCCTCGCAACAGCCCTCACCCTGGCCGTCGCCGCCCGCACCGTCCCAACAGCCATCGCCCCAAAATCGGCGAGACGCGCCACAGCACAGAGCACAGAAGTGCGCTGAAGCTCCTGCGAACACATACCTCTCAGTTGCATTGTTTAGCGGCGCTTCCCTGGGCTGCCGCATAGTAACCGCTTGCGAGTAGTGATACCTATCCGGTTGGCAAGCACACAGCCAGCGGCACAACATACCAAGCCACTCTTCGGCTCTTGCAACCAACTGTCAGCCGTGCCGCCGCAGGATATCCCGCCCGCGGTCGCCACCAATCCCACTGATTCGAAGTAACCAGCACAGCCAAGGACCCACATGAGTTCACCAGCAGGACATCCAACCGCATGGACGGCCAACGTCGACCACAGGATTTTCATGGCACGAACAACGTATACACACCGTCTCCATGACTGGTCCGACCTGCGGGGAGCAACTGTGGAAGTCCGCCGAAATGGAACATACTTCAGAACTGGCCGCGTGGTAGAAGCAACTTCGGAGCTGCTATGAATCGCGCAGGAAGGCGTCGAGTCGGGAATGATAATCGAGAAACTCGATGGCGATGAGGTAGAGCCAGTAGGACCTGGCGCTTCAACAAGACGCACCCGTACCTCAGGATTACGCGAACCCGATCATGGGAGAAACAGGGCCTCATAGCCTCGGCCATGAGTTCGCTGGCTACGTCGTCCAGGTTGCAGCCGCGCACGTGACTAAAGGGATTTCCTAGATCCGCACACCGACACGGGAGCTGGCACGCCCTCTAAGGAAGCAAGAAGCGGATAGAGCCCGATCGCAGCAGAACACAAACACGATATTCGATGACGATCGAGAACTCCGGGCCCCCTAGATCCGCACTAAAAGAATCCTTGACAGAGCCTTCCTGCAGTCCTATGTTTATTGCAACCGATCTCAGCAACCGATCTCACTGTTCGTCAATGCAACCGATCTCAAAGGAGAGACTCGATGATCAACTGGCTCATCCCCGGACCTTCGGTAGCCCCACATTCAGCAGGCGTCGTTTTGAGTACGGCATGCTCCCGCATCAGCAACCCAGCACACAGGAGAGATTCATGATAAAGAAGCGATGGGGCTTGGCGCTCGTCACAGCAGTCGTAGCTAGCCTTGCCCTCAGCGGCTGCTCCCCCTCAACTCCGGAATCTGGAGGGCCGGTGACGATCAATTACTGGGACTTCCTCGATCCCAGCCAGGCTAATCCGCGCTCAAAAGCCCTGAAGGAGAACATTGCCAATTTCGAGGCGGCAAACCCTGACATTAAGATCAATCTCTCGGTGGTTTCTCTGGGCGATATGCTGAACAGGCTGCCGCAGTCAGCAGCGGCCGGTCAGGCGCCGGATGTATTTAAGATGTTCACCCCGCTCGTCCCCCAAATGGCCGGCGCCGGCGTCTACTCGCCGCTGCCTGATGCTGCGTCCAAGGTCACTGACTGGCTTCGCCCCACCGACACTCTCGCTGGACCTGACGGCAAGCAGGTCGCGGTGCCCTATGAATACCGCACCTGCGCGCTGTACTACAACCAGAAAATTCTTTCTCAGATCGGTGCGGCCACTCCAACCACCTACGAGGAAGTCGTCGACGTTGCACGAAAAGCTGTCGCAGCTGGGTTCACCGGGTTCGGAACCGGGTTCTCGGACACTGACAATTCAGCCATCATCAGCACTTTCTTCAACTGCTTCATGACGCAGGTTGATCAGGAAATATGGACTGGGGACGGACAGGCAGATTTTGCGACAAAGAAGGGCGAGGAGTTTGGCAACTTCCTGAGCAAACTCCGTGACGCAAAGGCTCTGGGTAGCAATGTCGTTTCCGATACGTACGGCACCGTAGCAGACGGCATGGCCAGCGGCACTGTCGCAATGGCAGTCCTCGGCACGGAACGAGCCGTTTCCTTCGCCTCGCAGAACCCGGACCTCAAGTGGACCTCCCTGCCAAAGGCGTCTACTGGCGACACCACCGGCACCACCATCGGGTGGACTCTGGGAATAGGCTCGGGAAGCAAGCACACAGAGGCGGCCTGGAAGTTCATCGAGTACATGACCGGTCCCGAAGCCGGCGCAAAGATGGCCACCGGCGGCGAGGTCCCCACACGCGCTGCCACTTATGAGCAGCCATTCTTCTCCACGCCCGAAGCGAAAACGGTGAACGACATTGCCGCCTACGTCAAGAGCAACAGCAAACCCCGCACATACTCCAATAACTGGACCTCGCTGTCCACCGGGCTCTCCCAGGCCGGACAGAAACTGACCCTCAACGGTACATCGGGCAGCGAATTTATCCGTTCCGCCCAGGATGCGGCCAACAAGAAATAGCCCCCAACATTCCGAGGGGAGCCTGAAAAATCAGGCTCCCTCCGGAAGGGAGAGATAATGTCAACAAACAGCCCAACCCGCACTTCATCTCAGACGGCCACTCCACCCACAGGCATCCAGGCTCTCCGCCGGGCTCGTAAGGACCGCATGGTCTGGTTGTACGTCGTCCCCGTCACTGCCGTGTTCCTCTTTGTATTTGTTGGACCGCTCATCTACACGGCATGGACAGCCCTTCACGAGACTTCGTATTACCAGATCGGAAAATTCTCCGGTCTGAACTCTTTTACCAAGCTGTTCTCCGACTCCGATCTGCCCGCCCGCATCTGGACAACCCTTGTATTTTCGCTCGGGGCGCTGGTCATTGCATTGCCCGCGGGACTCTTGTCTGCACTTGTGCTGAACAACCTGCACCGATTCAAGCGCTCCGTCCGCAGCCTCTTCCTGTTGCCGTGGCTTATGTCCCAGGCCACAGCAGGAACAATCTGGCTTTGGTTTCTCAACCCCAATTACGGGCCGGCCTCAGCTATCACCAAATCCCTAGGGTTCGGTCCTACTGATGTCTTCTCGTCCCCGAATAGTGCGCTCGTTGCCGTGACTCTGATGACAGCGTGGTGGTCCTACCCGCAAGCCATGCTTCTCTTTCTCGGCGCCCTTCAAACCATTCCAGAGGAATTGTACGAAAGCCTCAAAGTGGACGGCGGGGGGATCCGGCACGCATTTGTCAACATCACTTTGCCTCACCTGCGCAACACCATCGTCTCCGTGGTGATCGTTCTACTCATGCTCTATGTACAGATGGTCACCATCATCCTGGTGACGACACGAGGTGGTCCCATCGGATCGACCGAGACGCTGTCAATGCGGGTATACAACCAGATGTTCGACAAGTTCGATCTCTCCGGGGCATCAGCAACGGCTATCCTCCTTTTTGCCGTAAATATTGTCCTCACTCTTGTCGCGATTCGCTTCCGACGGAAGGAAAGCCTGTGAGCACCACAACTTCACGACGCCAAGGCCGCGTCGGCGCGGTCCTTCGGGCGGTTCCGGCCTGGGCATACGTCACCCTCTCAGCTGCGATCGTTCTGCCGCCTGTCGCATGGATCGTATCCACCTCGCTGAAAACGGCCTCGGATACCCTTGAGTTCCCGCCGAGATGGATTCCGGACCCGATCTCATTCGAGGGCTATGCGGGCCTGCTGACTTCAACGAACATCCGGTTTTTCATTAACTCCCTCATCTACGCTGGCGGTTCCATCGCCCTCGCGTTGGCGATTTCCATTCCGGCAGCATACGTTGCCACCAGATACCGAAGCCGCCGCATGGAAACTCTCATGACCGGGATCCTGGTGCTATCGATGGTTCCGGCAATCGTGGTCTTTATCGCGCTGTACTCCATGTTCGTCAAAACCGCCTTAATCAACACGTACCCGATGCTGATCGTCGTCTACACGGCCATCATTTGTGGACAGACCATCCTGTTTCTTCGCAACTTCATCGAAAACATACCCGTCGAGATTGAGGAAGCGGCCGCAATCGATGGCTGCTCCCGGATACAGATCTTGTGGCGAATCATCCTCCCACTCATCCGTCCCGGTATCGCTGCTGTAGCCATCTTCATCTTCGTATTCGTTTGGAACGACTTCCTTGTAGGCACCGTCCTCGCCACCACAGAAGACATGAAGACCGTCCAGAACGGCATCGTGCGGTATATAACCACGGGCTTCGGTAGCTTCTGGGGACTCTTCGCTGCATTCATCGTCGTTGCTTTCATCCCCGTTCTCTCAATCTTCCTGGCCTTCCAGCGCTGGTTTGTTGCCGGCATGACGTCCGGTGGTGTCAAGGGATAACTACAGCAAAAGTTCTGCTGCCCAGGCCCAACCCAGAAAGGCACGCCACATGGCCGCTTCCAAGCGGTCATGTGGCGTGCCCTTTCGCGACCAACTCACCGGAACTGCAATCCCTAAACTCTGACAAGCCCCTCAGCCCGCGTCTTAAGTACCCGCGGGGGCCGAATGCGCTCGTTCAACACCAACACCAACGCCAACGCCAACGCCAACGAAGGAGCCTGACCAATGCACCGCCCGAACGCCCTGCCCACCGGCCAGTGGGCCAATCTTCCCCTCGACGAAGACGGCAAGCTCGCCTCAGGATGGGGCTACGACGGCCTTAAATCGCCGTCTCCGGAGACCGTCTTGAGACCTGGCGCTGGAAATGAGCTCGAATTCCGCCACGAAGCCAGCGTCGCCTCCCGCTCTTGGGGGACGGCGAACACCTGTTGAGGCCTGCCGCGACGAAAATGATCGCTGTTGAATCTTCCACCGGCATTGGCGCAGGGCTGATTGACCGTGGTACTCCGCTTCGCGGAATCAAGGGCACTGCTGGCGCCATTGGACACATCCCCATTCAACGCGGCGTAGATTTTCCGTGTATTTGCGGAAACAAGGGGTGTCTCGTCGCCTTGAGTGGCGGACCGGCAATTGCAAAGTCCCCTCTGAGGGTCGGCGCTGGGCTCGAACTTGAGAATCTGGGTAGGTTGCTGCCAAGCGAAACAAAAAAGCAGTTCAAAAAGGTCCTGGACCTTTAAGGCAGGCATCCACTCCAGCTATGAACCCTGTTCGGCTATTTCGGCAGGCCTTACCTCACCCGCACTGCTGAGGTTAGGATCATCTGCAACCCGTAACTCAATCGATGAACCCCTACGAAACGGCAGAGTTCATTAGGGACCCGAGCATACGGGCATGGCTTCTCAAAGTGCTCCTACGGTCCCACGAGCAACCAGATCTCACCCCCCACACGATGGGATCCAACTGCCATCCGCGTGATGCCGCGGGCCGAATAGCAGGAGCTTCAGGGATGCAGGGGGTAGCCACATCTTGCGCGAAGCCTGGCAGCGCTCCCTAGACCATTCCTGCATGTGTCGCAGCAACCTTGCGACGCGTCGGGGAGATCCCCTCACCCACGAAGCGCTGAATCATGAACCAAACAGTCGATATGCCGAACACAGGCCCAGCCTACTGCTCGCCCACCACAAGCGGCTCCCGAACAGGTACCACTACCTCGCCCTCTTAAAACGTGCTCACCGTTTAAGAGGGCGAGGACCAGACTGCAGTCCGCGTCCGTGTACCGTTTTTTGCGAAAGGACAGAGTTTGAGTCATGTTGCCGTGCCAGCCGCTGAAGGTCGGCTGCTCTTGGGATAGCACGCACGGGGGACGCCTTCTGTCCTCACGCGAGCCAAACCATCAGGTGTCGCAGCAAGTCCGTGCCACGGACTTGCCAATATATCGGCCTTCTCGGCAAAGGTGTCATTGCTATCGAAAAGACTCAAGGCTCGGTTGATGAGTGGAGGACCCCTTCCGGAATCTTAAAGCCGCGCTCCTCGTTCCATGCGCTGTTTCCCCTGGTTTGCCCAGTCTGGTTAGCTGGCGCTAGGCACTCCGAGCATCTTTACCCGGGTGCGGATAGCTCAAGAGTTGTCGCTTGGCGGCCAGTCTGGCGGCTGAATTAGCTCCACACGATTTCCGTCTGGATCGAGCAGGTAGATCAGCAAGCCTCCTGCAACCGGGCCCGACGTGGGTGCGACCGGTTCGGACAAAGCGCTGTACCCGAGCGCTGTCATTCTGGCGTAAACCTTGCGCAGGTCAATATCGGTAAAAGCAAGATGTGCAGTCCCCGGCTGCGCCTCTGATGGGTTAACGGCCGGTGGCGGATCTTCAACCTGGACCAGCTCCAAGTTGAAGGTACCGTCACCCGTTGAGAGCATTAGTGCTTTGACCTTAACGTCCGGACGGCCGTAAAGTTCGCCGACGTATGGGCCCGATGTCCATTCTTTCAAGCGGACAAGGCCAAGCCCTTCCACGTAGAACCGTGCGCTGCGCTCCATGTCCGCAACGTGCAGGGCAGTGTGATGATGTCGAATCGCAGTTTTCATTTCTCCCGCCTAAACATCCCCGAAGGCTTGAACTGGGACCAAAGAACGGACATAGGCTTCTCCTCATAGTTTTGGACTGAAATTTCGCTGGGGTTGCTCAGACACAGCTTGAGGGGTCGGCGCTGGGTTTGCCTGGCGTATGTGTACGCTGGGTTGCCACCCGCAAAAGGCGCGTGATGGCCTCTCGACTGCGAGGCACGGTACAGGGGGTTCAGGTTCCTATTCCCAGGTGTGCTCCGCCAGCCACATCGAGAGACACTCCGGTGATGTAGCGGTTGTCGGGATCGGTCAGAAAAAGGATGGCGCGGGCGACTTCGTCGGGTTCGGCAAACCGGCGCATCGGCAGTTGCGCTGCCCTCTTCGCCCGGTTGGCAGCCGCATCCGGGCCTGAATCTTTGGCAAACTGTGCCCACATGGGTGTGTTCACCGGGCCTGGTGCGACGGCGTTGACGGAGATGCCCTGAGGCCCGAGTAATTCTGCGAATGACCACATGATGTGTAGGACTGCAAGCTTGCTCGCGTTATAAGGCAGGTAGTTCAGGCGTGCTTCTTTGGCCGCGACGGAGGATAAGACCACGATGGCGCCGGCCGTGCCGGACTCAAGCATTGACTTTGCTGTCTCTCGTACCATCGAGAACGTTGCAGAGGCATTGATCCTCAGAATGGAGTCGAACTCTTCTGTGGTTGTCTCCATAATGTCCGGCGTGGTGCCGAGCACGCCTGCTACATGGACGAGGACGTCGATGCGGCCGAATCTGGCTTTGATGTCCTGGATAACCGTTGCGCATTGTTGCTCGGACGTGATGTCGAGAGGATAGAAGGCCCCCAGCGCCTGGTCCTCCTTGGGGGAACGGTCAGCGCCGACGACGAGGGCGCCTGCGGCTACGAATGCGCTGACAGCAGCATCGCCGATTCCCCCGCTCGATCCGGTTACCAGAACCACCTGGTCTTTGAGGCTCATCGGTTCTCCCCACTCAGGATGCGGCTGCGCCGCGGTTCTCCTGCGGTCCGGCCGTGGGTTGCTCGCTTCATGTCTATTTCCTTAGTTATGGTTGTTCGGTCGACGGTCAGGTTTTTGAGATGTTCCGGGGAGAGACCGCATCCTCAGCGCGGGAAGGTGCCGCTGCCAGGACTGCATCGGCGATTTCTGTCGCGCGGCGTGCCTGGGCGAAGGTGACTGCAGGGGTTCCACCCGTGCAAAACTTCAGCGCCGCCTCTGCTTGGCGAAGGAAGAGGTCGGAGGGGTCAAAGGTCTTTACGTACTGGCCGCCGTCACGCTCCCACACGTGAAGGGAGTCGTTGGACCATAACATCCGGCCCTCAGTGGCCAGGACGTCGATGGTGAGGCTCCAGTCGCCCTGATTGAGTCCTTGAGGCTCCTGCCAGGGAGACCAGTAGCTCTGCATGGTGAATATGACGCCATCAGGAAATTCGAGGGTGGAGACGACGTGCTCCGGCACCTGCGACCCATAGAGGCTGCTGCTGGCGCTGCTGGCCAGTACTTTTGGGTCGCCGTCGAACCATGATGAGACTAATTCGATGGCGTGAATGCCATTCACTACAGCGACGCCGCCCTCCTTCGGGTCAGCGCGCCATGAGTGGACGTTCTGTTTATGGGCGACGGAACGAACAGAAACGGCGATCACGTTCTTGCTCCTGATCCATTGAGAGACCAGTGCCGCGGCGGGATGTTGGTGGAGCGTATACCCGACCATGAGCCGCTCGTTCACGCCGGAAGCGGCAGCCAGGACGGCAGCACCCTGGGCATCTGCGGCCACCGGCTTTTCAGTCAACACTCGGAATCCCCTATTCAGCAGATCTGCGCATATGGCCGGTTGCATGGTGGTGGGCAATGCTACGACTACCAAGTCCAGATGTTCGGGGTGGAGTTCCGCGGTTGTGGGCACCAGCTGTGCGCCGAGCTCCTGAGCGAGGGCGACGCCGCGCTCGTTCATCTCCACAAGGATGGTGACATTGGCACCTGCCGCGGCGAATGCCCGCGCATGCCGTGATCCGGCCCAGCCGGCCGCTCCCACGACGGCGATGCGCGGGGCATGTGCCGTCGCCGTCATGATGTCGGGCCGCCAAAGATGCTGCCGGGGACGAAGCAGGTGACCATAAAGTCTCTCCCTTGAGATCGGTTACGTTCTTTTAGTGTCAGTGAGATCGATTGCTGAGATCGGTTGCAATAAACCTAGGGTCCCAAGAAGGGTCTGTCAAGGATCTACGTGGTTCGGGTTTCGGGGGCCAGGCGTTCTCGGTTGTCGGCGCAGGTCATTTTGGTTTTATGATTTTGCTGCAGTCGGGCTATGCATCAGTTTCTTGCTTCGTTGGCGCCTGGGTGTGCCACCCGGAAGGCGTCTTCGAGCAGGCGTGGCTTGTTGACCATCACGGCTCCTACCGAAAGCACCGCGAGCCAGGCTCCGAGCATGCCAAACGAGGGCAGCCAGCCGTCCCCTGGATGATGCAGGAGCCCAAAAAGGAACGGGCCAACGCTCGCGAGGGCGTAGCCGACTCCCTGGGCGAACCCGGATAGGATCCCCGAGCCGGATTGTGTTCGTGTTCGCTTATTGATCATCGTGAACGCGAAGGAGTACACGCCTTGGCCAAGTCCAGCTATGACGACCCAGGCCACTGCAGAGGCTGGTGGAGCAAAGATGATGCCTCCGTAACCGATGGCGAATGCGAGGACAAACAGGATTGCGACGGGTAGCGGCCGAGGCATTCTCACCACAACCAGAGGCACAATCAGGGCGACAGGCACGGCGAGGATTGAATAGAGCGCCAACATGGATCCAGCGGTTTCCTGACTCATTCCTCTGTCGACAAGAACAGCCGGAAGCCAACTGAGCGCCGCAAAAGTATTGCTCGAGCAACCAGCGAAGATCAGTGCTGCACCCCAGCCAATTGATGATCGCCAGGGTTTGATCGCGTTCGCAGGAGGAGACGGCCCATCGTGGGCTGGTGGTGTCTTGGAGCGGGCAACACTCCGCTGGCCTGCAAGAAGAATCAGCCAAGGCATCGCAGCGACCGCGCTGACGGCCGCCCAAATGCCGATGGAGAACCGCCAGCCATAAAGATTGCCCAGGGGTATGGCAGATTGGGCGGCAACAGCCGTGCCGGCGCCCAACAGAGTTATGTGGAGCGTTGCGAGGATCCCGGTTTTGTCGGGAAAGTACTTCATCAGCAGAGGCGGAATCACCACATTGACCACCCCGATCCCGAGCATGGCGATCCAGGTGAACACCAAGAATGCCAGGATGTTCCATCCCAGTGCGCGCCCGACCTGACCAAGTGTTGTCAGCAGGATCGAGGCCAGTAGCAGGTGTTCCAGCTGGATACGCCGGAGGAGCGGCGGAGCCAGGAAGCCCATCACTGCGAAGCCGGCGGTCGGCAGCATCCCAAGAATCCCTGTCGTCACCGCATCGAGGGGAAGGTCCTCGCTTATTGGCCCAAGGAGCGGGGACACCGCCGAAACCGCTTCCCTGGCGCTGAACGCAACCAGCAGGACGCCGGCAAGCGCGGTGAGCCGGCCCCGTAACGGCTGTCTCCCCGCTCCCCCGATGTATGGTCTGCCCTGACGCAGGCGAAATGGAGCTATGTTTGCACCTCCGTATTTTCAGCAGGTTTGTTCAAGCCACGGTTCACAGTGCCCGCATCAAGGACTGGACGTGCAGTGGAGAATGGGCGAGCTCGTTTGGTTGTTAGCTTCCGTTTACTGCGTGGCTGGCCCATTCCCGACCGGCTTGCTCTTCTGTCGGCAAACCGGCGGCAGCGAGAATCCGATCAAGCAAGCGTTGGGTATGGACAGCTTCCCGGCCTGAGGTAAGCGGCTGCGCCCTGTCAGCAACCCGGTCCAGGAAATGATGAACGGCGGCCGAAAATCCCAGAGTGTCTGTCGCAGTAGCCCAGCCATAGGCCTCGGCGCTAAGTTCCCGCGATGTGGTGACACCCTTGACAGTGGTCGAAACCGTCTCCGGTGCCCTGACTTCGACGGTCTTTCCGTCCCCATAGGCGTCCAGTTTTTCGTTCCATGCACCCGCCGTACGGGCTGCCATCAGGACGCCTGTGTTCCCGGTACTGAAGCGGATAGTCGCTGCGACGCCGTCTTCTTCCCAAGGGTCGTCACCGGCGGCGTGCGCGGCCACGTCCACCGGCTCGCCGCCGCAGTACCAGCGGAGGAGATCAACCATGTGAATGGCGTTCTCGAATGTCGCACGGTATTCCGATCCGGGGCGGTTTTTCTGGGCGACGCAGAAGGTGGCGCCCTTGGCGCCAAAGACTTCCCGACCGGCGGTATAGACGGGCGCATAGCGGCGGTTGAAGTCGACCATCAGGATGCGACCTCTCTCATCGGCGAGGTCCGCCAGACGTTCTGCCTCCTCGGTTGCCGGAGCCAGGGGCTTTTCGCAAAATACGTCGACGTCGCGGTCCAGGCACAGTTGGACGGCGTGGGCGTGCTCGGAGCGTGGCGTCAGGACGAAAACTGCATCCAGCTCCTGGGAGGCCAGCATGTCCTCCACCGTTTTGTAGGCGGCGTTGAAGCCCCAGCGCCGGACCAGGCTGCCCGGGTCCTCACGCCGGGACACCAACGCGGCCAACTCGACATCATGGCGTTGGACGAGGGTGGGCAGTTGGGCAATGGTGGCGATATTTCCCGCGCCGACAACTCCGACGCGCAGACGGGTGGTGGTGTTCATCAGGCGTTCCTCACTTCAGCGAGACCGGAAAGCATTGAGCGCAGGACGGCGGCGGACTCGCGGAATCCATCCGCGGGCGCGGGGAGGTCTTGCGGGTGCCAACGGTACTCGAGTTCGATGCTCAGCACGTCGTCGTAGCCATGCCGCAGCAACCCCGCGAGGATTTGAGACCATGGAACGACGCCGCTTCCGACGACGCGGGATCGGACGGCCCGCTCGGAAGCGTTGACCCGGGCCGTTTCAGTTGCGCGGAAAGCCGCGTTAGGATCCGTGAAGACGAGGTCCTTCACGTGAACGTGACCGATCAGGTCACCTTGAACAGCGAGGGCCTGTTCGAACGTCTCGTCGTGGGTGAATGTCAGGTTCGCCTGGTCATAGAGAACGCGGACGGCCGGATGGGCAATTTCCCGGACTAGGGCAGCGGTGTCTGCGGCGGTCTGGGTCATGGTGCCGAAGTGGTTTTCCACGCAAAGGCGAACCCCGGCCTGGTCTGCTTCGGGCGCGAGGGCCTCCAATGCTTCACGCAGTTTTACCCAACGCGCCGCGTGGTCGTTGTCCCCAGGGTGCCACGAACCAGCATAGACACGGACCCGGTCAGCGCCGAGCAGGTGCGCGGTCTCTATGGCGCCACGGAATTCATCGACTGCTGTGCGCCATTCCGCATCGACCAGTGAGTTGATGGCCGTTGTGTAAGGCGTCAGACCCACGATGGGTACCCCCGCGCTTTCGGCCGCTTTGAGAGCCTCCGTGGCGGCCCGCCGGTCACCTAGCGGCAATCCTGATTTGTAGTCATTCTGGTAGATGACTTCGGCGGCATCGAGCCCTGCGGCTCGGAAAAGATCAAGTGCTTGGGGAACCGTGTGGTCCGGGGTGCCCAGTGTGTGACCGGCTAACCGCATTGTTTATGTCCTTTCTGAAATGTTTGGAGGTGATGCCCAGTCCGTGGGACCGACCAGCCGGGGCGGGGCTGCGACGCGGGATCGATCCACGATTTCCATCAGCAATCCCCAAGGCGTGATGAAGTAGGTCCAGCGATTGCCGGCTACTCGGGGGCTGTCACCGGCGACTTCTTTGCGCTCACCGAGCACGCGTACTCCAGGTGTTGCCTGCAGCACTGCGATCGCTTCGTCGACGTCGTCCACGACGAAGCACAGGTGGTGGCCGCCGGCGTCGCAGTGCCGCGGCGGGGTATCACGCCGCTCAGCGCTGCTCCATTCGAAAAGCTCGATGTTCAGGTTTGGTGGCAGGCGCAACATTGCGAGCGTGAGCTTGGCATCTGCCGGGACTTCGAAGTTTGTGGGCATGAATTTTTCGTCGGGCCCGCGTTCGGAGCGGTAGAGCTCCTCAGCTCCGAGGACTTCGACGAAGAAGCGGATGCCTTCCTCCAGGTTTGGCACTGTCAGGCCGACGTGGTCTGTGTGCTGGAGCCCTGGCAGACGCCGGAGCGTTGACTCCTGTCCCCTGGTCATTTGCGTGGTCCAGAGGTGGAACCGCGGACCAGAAGCTGAGGTTCGAGGACGATGTGGTCCACGGAGCCGTCAATGTTCTGCTTCTCAGCCAGTTCGATGGCGATGTGTCCCATGTCGGCGATCGGCTGGCGAACCGTGGTCAGAGGAGGGTTGAACCGGGCGCCGAGAGCGAGACCGTCGAAGCCGATGACCGACACGTCCTCCGGTACCCGTACACCACGTTGGCCGAGTGCCGAGATGACCGCAAAGGCCACCATGTCGTTGGCCGCGATGATTGCCGTTGGAGGATTGTCCATCTCGAGGTAATGTTCTGCCCCGCGCGTGCCCGCATCCAGATCCGACCCGCTGTCCAGCACGACAGGTGCGCTGCCGCTCTCGGCGGACAGCTCCAGATAAGCGTCCATCCGGTCCTGGGCGGTGTGCGTTCCGGCGATGCCGGATACGTAGCCGATCGAGGTGTGCCCCAGAGAGTGCAGGTGCTCAAGGGCGATCATGATTCCGCGGCGGCTGTCGACGGTGACCGTTGGGACGGCATCGTCCCCTTCAACCCGGTCGATCACCACGACCTTGTGGCCGAAGTCGAAGCGTTTCATGGCCTCGGTGTCGACTTTCGTGGAGGGCGCGACGATGCCGAAGGGGGCATACATGGCCTGCATGGCGGTGAAGTATCCGTCGGTTTTGGCCGGGTCCCCGTTGGTGACGCAGAGCAGCAGCTGGTATCCGCGCTCGTCAGCTGCCTGCGTCATCGTCTTGGCAAGTTCTGCAAAGAAGGGGTTGGTGATGTCAGGAACGATCAGCGGGATGAATGTGCTGGTCTTGGTCCGAAGAGCCTGGGCGAGTGGACTCATCGTGTAGCCGAGCCCTTCGGCAACTTTGAGGATGTGTTCACGCGTTTCCCTTTTCACGGCTTCCGGCCGGGAGAATGCCCGGGAAACGGTGGACCGGTGGACACCGGCAGCCTTCGCGACGACGTCGATACTCAGATCAGGCATGTTCTCTTCCTCCGTGCTGGTCGTCATAGGCCTGCCAAATCGGGCGCATAACGTCTTCGAGCTGGGCCAGCGTCGGCAGACCCCGGAATCCATCATCCAGCGTCCGGGCGACGCTCCGCACAAACGGATCGTAAAGAGGGTCGCTATCCACATTGATCTTGTCGACCTCCGTGCTGCCATCCAATGCCGTGAACGTAGCTGTACCGTCCGAATCAACTGAGGCGAATCCTGCCTCACCGACCGAGGTGAAGCTGCAGTAGCGCTTAAGCGGCGAGCCAGGGAATGCATAGCCAACTTCCACTATGGCTTCGCGTCCCTCCGGCGTCGTGATGATGAGGGTGGCATGATCCTCGACAGCCTGGCTGTGAAGAAACGATGAGAGCCGGGAGTCCACATGTGCTGCAGTCTCGCCGCTGCCCCTGAGGAACAGCTCAACAAAATGTGGACCCAGGTTCGCCAGACACCCCCCGCCCGCCTTGACCGGGTCGAGCATCCAGGGATTGGCATTATCGAGATACCGGGATGGTGGACCAGCAATAAATGAGGTTCGCTGGTAAGCGGGCCGTCCTGCCTTGGCAAGCCACTGATCTGTGGGTCCGCCGCGCTGGACCAGGGGGACAGTGACAGGCACGCCAGCAGCCTCGGCGGCCTGACGTACGGCAGAAAGCTCGTCAAGGGAAGTGCCCAATGGCTTTTCCACGACGAACGGAATACTGCGCTCGATCAAGGCGAAACACTTTTCAGCCATACCCTCATGGGGACCAAAGACATATGCAAGTCCGACATCAGGGAGATCAACCAGCTTCTGCCAGTCGGCTTCAACCGGCGCCCCCCAGCCTTCGGCCAGGTCCTGCACCTGCACGCGGGATACATCCTCGTCACTGACTCCGATCACCTCGTGCACTTCGGCAATGGCCGGCGCGCAGAGCGGAACATGCCAATGGGAAGCACCAAGAATGATTGTGCGTACGTAAGTCAACCGCAATACCTCCTTGCATGAGATCGGTTGCTGAGATCGGTTGCAATAACACTATGGATGGTGGGAGAGTTTGTCAACGGAACTAAACACCAACAAGGGGTCGGGTCGCTCAAGAAGTAAGAGATACCCGGCCAGAGAGAGGCCAACATGCACAAGAAACTCCGCACCCTGCAAACCATCCACGAGTCAGGGGCCGTCCTCATCGTGCGGCTGGAGAACGCGGAGGTTGCCGAGCGCGTTGCGGAAGCTGCTATCGAAGGAGGTTTCCGGGCACTCGAGATCACGCTTTCAATTCCAGGCGCTGTCGACGTGATCCGTCGGCTCGCGGCCAAACACGGCTCCACCGGAGTGGCAATCGGTGCCGGAACAGTGCTGGACGAGCACTCAGCGTATGAATGCATTCGGGCCGGCGCTCAGTTCCTCGTCAGTCCTCAGCTGAACCCCGCGATGATCCGTACCGCAAACCGGTACCAGGTGCCGACAATCAGCGGCGCCTATACACCAACCGAGCTCCTTGAGTCCGCCGAAGCAGGCGCCGACATCATCAAGCTCTTCCCGACAGAGGCCGGCGGAGTCTCCTACGCGAAGTCCGTGCTGGCTCCGCTGGCGCATCTGCCGATCATGCCGGCTGGCGGCGTAACCGTAGAGAACGTGGGCGAATGGTTCGCGGCAGGCGTGGCCGGCGTCGGCGTGGGCAGCTACGTGACGAAAGCATGGCAACCCGATGGCGACTTCTCCCGCGTCACCGAGGCCGCCAAGGAGTTCCTGTCAGCTGTAGCAGAGGCCCGCCAATGACCGCCCCCAAAGTCTTCATTGTCATCGGTCCTGCCGGCTCAGGGAAAACAACGATTGCCCAGCAAACAGCACAAGAGCACGGGGCTGCGTACCTGGACAAGGACCGGGTCAGTGGCCGCTTCGTCGAATTCGCGCTGACCGCTACCGGGCATGATCCCAGCGACCGCGAGTCCAACGACTACTATCGCCGAAATTTGCTGCCCCTCGAGTACCAGACTCTGATGGACGTGGCGGGGATAAACCTGCGTCTCGGCCGGTCAGTGGTCCTTGACGCTCCCTTTGGAGCCTATTTCGGAGACCCAGACTATCTGAGACGCATGGCAGAGAAATTCCAATGGCCGTCGCCGGCGATCACCGTAATACGGGTCCGGGTACCTCAAGACCTTCTACGTACGCGGCTCACCCGCCGCGGACTGGAGCGAGACCAGTGGAAACTTGCCCACTGGGATGACTACTGGTCGGTATACGGCAGCCTGGAGTGCGCCTGGTCAGGAGTGCATTTCCAGGACTTCAACAATGAGGCGCCCCTTCCGGTCGATTGACGTGAACCCCGTCAGGCGATTAGGCACTGAGTCGGAGGCCTGTCTTCGATATCCGCGCCGCGAGCCCACGAGACGTTGACAAGGATCACTTTTCATCCGTATCGTTGCTTGCAACCGATCTCAGCAACCGATCTCATTTATGAAATATGGGGAGCCTGGATCAGCTTCTGCCCCGCTGCAAGCTGCTCTGGCTGTTGGTCTTGGCGGTCGATTGTCCGTCGAGCCGAGTTACAGCCGGACGATTTCCCGCATACCCCCATCAGGTGTCCGGGAAATCAGGTATCCGGGAAATCGTCCAATACCCGTCCGCAACAAACGTGAAAATATGGAGAGTTCAATGAAGACCTCGCAAGATGCCCTCCGCAGCCCGGACCCTTCCGATCATCCCAAAGCGCCCGGCCGCAGCCGCCACAACATCGTTGCAGGCACGATCGGCCACTTCGTGGAGTGGTACGACTGGTACATTTACGGGCTCCTGGCAGCGGTGTTCTCATCACAAATATTTCCAAGTGATTCCCCGTTCGCCTCCTTGATCGCGGCACTGCTCGCCTACGCCGTCGGGTTTGTTGTACGCCCGCTCAGCGGCATCATCATCTCTCCACTGGCCGACCGTTTCGGCCGAAGGCTCATCCTGACGCTGTCCGTCTCCGGCATGGCGCTCGGCTCGCTCATCATCGGCCTCACGCCGTCGTTTGCGACCATCGGCTACGCTGCGCCCGTTCTCTTTCTGGTCGCACGCATCATCCAGGGCATCTCGGCCGGTAGCGAGGGACAGAGCGCCATCGCGTTCATGGTTGAGCACGCTCCAGCGAACCGGAGGGGCCTGTTCGGTTCCTTCACCAACATGGCGAGCGGCCTTGCGACCCTCGTAGCGACTGGCGCCGCGGCACTGGTGACATCATCCTATTCACCCGCCGACCTCGCCGCCTGGGGCTGGCGCATCCCATTCGTCGTGGGTGGCATCCTCGGCATCGTCGGCCTTATCTTGAGGGCCCGGGCAGAGGAGACCCCTGAGTTTGAGGCAGAGTCCCTCGTGGATCACAAGTCCGCCGCGGCCCGCCTGATGGAACTCCTTCGCGAACACCCGAAGGCGCTGCTGCAGGCAGCAGCGCTCTCTGCCCCGGCCGTGGCCTACTACACCTGGGCCACCTTCCTTCCCACCTACGCCAAGCTCACCACCGGCCGGGACCTGTCCTCCACTCTGGCCGGGAGTGTTATCGGACTGGCCTTGCTCGTAATCATCGTTCCGACCTGCGCCGCGCTCTCTGATCGACTCGGCCGACGCAAAATCTTCCCCATCATCGGCGCCATCGGCATGATCGTTCTCTTCTACCCCATGCTCCTGCTGCTGAACCAGCCGGGCTTCTGGGTATACGTCCTGGTATCGGCGTCCGGGTGGGTTGTTCTCGGTATCTGGCAGTCGGTCTATCCAACCATCCAGGCCGAACTGTTCCCAGCTTCGGTACGGGTATCGGGCATCGGCTTCGCACACCAAATCGTGATTGCCGTCTTCGGTGGCACCGCGCCGCTGATCGCCGCTGCGTTCGTCGGCGCCGGACAGCCAATGCTCGTCGCGGTCTACATGATCGCCATTGTCGCCCTCAGCCTCATCGTCTACTTCACCCTCCCGGAGACCGGCAGCCGCGCCGCCCGAGCCACCGTAGCTCCCGCCGACCCCGAGGTACTCGAAGGCGAACGCCTGCTCCTGAGCACTCCGCAGGCCGCAGACGAGGCTGTGCGATCCCGGTAGGCACACTAATTGCCAACTAGTCCGGCGGCCCGCCTGGGCAAGAAGGGGCGTGGCTGCGCGAGGTCTCGTCGAGCCGCCTTGCCCGCGCCGACGACCCCCAGAGCGCGATTGACAATGCGTTATGAATGAACGCTTCTTCTCCATAGGCGAAGAACTGAAAGGATACCTTCAAATGAACCAAATTATTATTAACACCTTTTCTTATTTATGGTCATCGACGGCAATTGATGCGATAGCTGAATTGGTCACCAACGGGTATAAAACGTTTGAAGTTCCCATCAGTTCACCCCATTGCTGGCCGGATGAAATGTCAGGTTCGGAGCGTTCAGCAAGCTATGCAAGGCTCAATGACTACGGCGCCAAAATCAGGTCGCTGAACGCGGGCGGCTATGACATCAACCTGGCCAGCCCCGGCGCCAATATGCGTCGCAAAAGCGTCGAGCACATCAAATCGGTGATTGACCTGGCCGCAGCCTGGGATGTCCCCGAGGTTGTCATCTCCCCTGGCACAAGACGCCCAATGATTTCACCTTCGCTGGAGCGGGTTTACGGGTGGATGTACGAGAGCCTGGAGAATCTCATCCCACTGGCTAAACAGGCCGGCACACGACTACTTTTCGAAAACACTCCCTATTGCTTCACTCCAACCATCCAGGACTTGGCAGGCGTCGTAAACACCATCAACGACGACGCAGTCAAGATTGTGTACGACGTCGCCAACGCTGCCTACATCGGAGAAGATCCCGTACAGAGCTTGCTCTCCCATCACGGATCAATTGGACTAGCGCATATTTCTGATACGGGCACGGAGACCTGGGGTCACGATCCGATCGGCACCGGAGTGATCGACTGGAAGGGACTGGGCAACGCCGTCAACGAAACGTGCGGAGTCAATAACGTTGTTCTTGAGATCATTCGCGAGGAGAACCCCGTGCAAGAATTCAAGAAAGCGATGCAGGACCTCAAAGATCAAGGCTGGGAACTGGCAAACTAGCCCCAAGTTTGAGATCGCGGCACGGTAGTCGAAGACCTACAGGAAAAATTGTAATAGTTCACATTGGGAATGGATCTGCACCACCCAACAACCTGGCAGGTCCTGATTCTATGAAATTTCGCAGCAGAAATTTCTTATGTGAACCGCTGATAAAGGAGTATGTGCGATGAGAGCTTTGGTAAGTGGCGGAAGCAGCGGCATAGGAGCATCTACCTGCGTGAGAATTGCAGAAGCGGCTCTGGCTCGTGGCGTCCACCCGATGATTGCAGTGGCAGGACACGATTCGAACGGCAACCAGGAGCAAGTCGTTCGTTCAATCCAGTCAATGGGCGGGACCGCTATCGCTTTGGCGGGCAACATCGGTGACCCAGAAGTGCCAGGTAAATTGGTAGAAGCAGCGGTAGCGGAGTTCGGTGGGTTGGACGCACTAGTAGCAAACGCGGGGATCGCAAACCCTGGCGCCATCTGCGACGTGTCCCTTAAAGACTGGGACGAGATGTTCGCCGTGAACCTTCGCGGCGCGTGGCTTCTTGCCAAAGCAAGCCACCCGCATTTGAGGCAGAGCCGCGGATCCGCCTGCTTCACCTCTTCCATGTCTGGTCAGATACCACACGCTGGATCAGGCGCTTACAGCCCCAGCAAGGCCGCGTTGACGATGCTGGCCCAAACACTCGCGCTGGAATGGGCACCCGAAGGAATTCGAGTCAACGTGGTCTCCCCAGGCATGACCCACACGCGGATGACCGAAAAAATGTACGCCGATCCCCAGATCAAGAAGGCAAGGGAAAACATCATCCCCTTGGCAAGAATTGGAGATCCAACGGACATTGCGAACGTGATCGAGTTTCTAATAGGCCCGCTATCGGGCTACGTCACGGGGCAAGACATCTGCGTCGATGGCGGCTTCACCAAATCCATTCTTAGCCATATCCCTGGTCGACCCAGCTCCAAATCCTGACACCCGGTCTGTAGCGGCACCCCCGGACAGTGACGTAGCCGTCGCCTCGTAACAAACGTCAGCCCCGCCACCGCGACACTCACCACCATGACGCCAGACGGAGGCAAATGCCTTGGCTCGACATGCCGGGAAGAGCACCATTGCGCTTGGCGGGGCGGTCCCGCTCGGCCGTTCCGCCGTCGGCTGGCTCGACGACGCCGGTGCCGGCGGAGTTGTCGAGCCATCGACGAAACTCGAGCCCAGTGCCACAAGCGCGGCGATCCAGACCGAGTTCGCGGCGAAGATACCCATGGGCAGATGGGCCAGCACGCTCTCTTTTGAGGTCGGCATTGATCTGTTCATGATGACGTGCTGACGGTGGGTTTTCAGCCGCTGTGGCGTCTAGACGATATGAAGTGAGGCGTTCAGTTCCCGCCCGTCCGGAGCGGCCCATTGTCGCCGGGCGGCCGCGCAGCGCCGGCCTGATATGACACGTATCCCTCGTGTCAGGGCGGCGCTGCGGGGGCCTGTGGCCCGGCGGAATTGGCCTTTGTCCGGACGGGCTGGGAAGGGTTCTGACGGTGAAGTGAAGGCCGGGGCCTTCTGTTTCACAGGGTCCGTGGGTTGCCATGGACGGTGCTCGTGGACTGTTGGCCCGTGGAGCGTTGCAATGGTAGTGCCACATGTGAGGTTTGGGAGGTCCCGGTTATGTTTGAGCACGGTTCAGTAAGGAAGTGGGCAGATCTCATGGCCACCGGCGGGCAGTTCCACTGGCCGCCTATGGGCAGTTTTTCATGGCCGCTAACACGTGCGGTCATGTCAACACGATGCGCGGCTCCCATGACGGTCCATGGCTACCTCGGCAAGCCTGCCCGGGGCACTCCCCATGACGTCAACTCCTCGCGGTCGCTGAGCAAGACACGGTCAAGGTCGTCGGACGCGGTGAGCCGGCGCACTTCCCGGTCGCCCAGAGCAATCCATGCTCCCGATGCCGCGCGCAGACGGCACGCCATACCTAAATGGTCCGAATGGTAGTGCGTGGCAACGATGCCCGTCAGATCGGTGAGACCGATGCCGGCATGCCGCAGACCGATTGTCAGATGATCCATACCGGCATCACTGTCCCAGCCTGGATCGACCAGAACCGCGTCACCGTCCCCCAAGAGCAAATAGCTCAGCGTTAGCGCATGGGATTGTCAGGGAACAGGACGGGGATGGACCACACGTCCTCCTTGATCCGCTCCACGGGCGGAAGAACCTTGTTCTGCCACGCTTCCTTTTGGGCGTGACCCGTCAGAGTAATCGAAGGCAGACTCATTGGTTCCTTCTTTCAACAGTCCGTCCATACGCGGACGTCAAGGCTACGGGAAAGCGGGCATCAGGGTGGTGGGACTAAAGCTGGCGCTAACGGCACGCATTAGCCGGTCGGTGACTTCGTCGACGGCGCCACTGCCCTCAACCCGCGTCAGGATTCCGCGTTCGGCGTAGTTGGCCACGACGGCTTCGGTCTGTTCGTGATACAGGTCGAGGCGGTGGCGGATGACGACATCATTGTCGTCGCTTCGGCCTTTATCCTGGGCCCGGCCGAGCAGCCGGTGGACAAGTTCGTCGTCGTCGGCTGTGAGCTGAAGGACAAGGTCGAGCCGTTCGTTTGCCTTGGCCAGGATCTGGTCGAGGTAGTCCACCTGGGCGGTGGTGCGGGGGTAACCGTCCAGCAAAAAGCCGTTCCCGACGTCGGGCTCGCTGAGCCGGTCCCGCACCATCTTGTTGGTGACACTGTCCGGAACGAAGTCCCCGGCATCAAGGTACTTCTTGGCTTCGACGCCGAGCGGCGTCCCGCCCTTCACGTTCGCCCGGAAGGTATCGCCGGTGGAAATCGTCACAACGCCAAGGCGCATGGAAATGCGCTCCGCCTGCGTTCCTTTTCCGGAACCGGGCGGTCCGATAATGAGCATTCTCATAGTGTCTGGCCTTTTGTGTAGTAAGTGTTGGTTCATCGCTAGGGCGACTCAGTCCTCGGGCTAGCCGTGGGCTGCGGTGGAGCACCATCAGCGTTGCGATAATTGACGGTCCGGGTGACCGTCGGGCGCTCCACCGCAAGTTGAGGGGCAGCTTGTTCCCGTTAGAAAAGCACGTAGATGTCAGTGGTTTCGTTCAGGGCGGTTTCGAGGCCTCGGGAGAGGCCCGGCAATTCGAGTCGTTCGAGAATGATGCCCGGCCCCTCAGCCATCGCCATCCTGGTGGCGCACGAATTCGTCCCTGAAATAGAGGCCGACCCAGGGGGACGCAGTAAGTTCGTCAATAGTGAACGGGGGCGGAACTGGTGCCGTTTCTGAACGGAAGTAAGGGTCGCGAACAAGGGATCGGCCGGCGTTCTGAAGAGCGTTGCAGTGAGGAATCCGACTTATGGACATGGTCTTTTCTCGCTTCGTAGCTGATCGTCTGTTAGCTGATCACGTGGGTTGTATCGGGCACAACGGGTATCAGCGGTTGTGCACCGGATCAACGAACTGAATGCCGCGGTGCCGCCCCCTCAGAAGGCGCGGAGGATGTCTTCGACGCGTTGTTTGGCGTCGCCGAAGAGCATTTGGGAGTTGTCGCGGTAGAAGAGTGGGTTTTGGACGCCGGCGTAGCCGGCGGCCATGGATCGTTTGAAGACGATGACGTTTTCGGCTTCCCAGACGCGGAGGACGGGCATGCCGGCGATGGGGCTTCCCGGGTCTTCGGCGGCTGAGGGGTTGACGGTGTCGTTGGCGCCGATGACGAGGACTACGGAGGTGTCGCCGAGGTCTTCGTTGATTTCGTCCATTTCCAGGACGATGTCGTAGGGGACTTTGGCTTCGGCGAGGAGGACGTTCATGTGTCCGGGCAGGCGTCCGGCGACGGGGTGGATGCCGAACCGGACGTTCACGCCGCGTTCGCGCAGCTGGTGGGCGAGTTCAGCGACCGGGTATTGGGCTTGGGCGACGGCCATGCCGTAGCCGGGGGTGATGACCACGGACGAGGCGTTGGTCAGCATCTCGGCGGTGGCCTGGGCCGTGATTTCGCGGTGCTCACCGTACTCTGCGTCGGCCGCGGCGGGGGCGGCGATGCCGAAGCCGCCGGCGATGACGGAGATGAAGGACCGGTTCATGGCCTTGCACATGATGTAGGACAGGTAGGCACCGGAGGAGCCGACGAGGGCGCCGGTGATGATCAGGAGATCGTTGTTCAGCAGGAACCCTGCGGCTGCTGCTGCCCAGCCGGAGTAGCTGTTGAGCATGGACACCACCACGGGCATGTCGCCCCCGCCGATGGAGGCCACCAGGTGCCACCCCAGTGCCAGGGCCAGGGCGGTGACGACGATGAGGAGCCAGAGCTGGGAGTCGTTGACGTACCAGACGGTAAGCGCGACGAACGCGGCGAGGGCGCCGAGGTTGATGACGTTCTTGCCCGGCAGCATCAGGGGCGAGGACTTCATCCGGGCCGAGAGCTTCAGGAACGCGACGATGGAGCCGGTGAAGGTGACCGCACCGATGAACACCCCGATGAACACCTCGGCGTGGTGGATGGCGGTCAGGTCCGGGGACAGTGCGGGGGCTTCGAGGTGGCCGTTCCAGCCCACCAGGACCGCGGCGAAGCCTACGAAGCTGTGCAGCAGGGCGATGAGCTCGGGCATCCCGGTCATTTCCACGACGCGGGCGCGCCAGAGCCCGATGGCGCCGCCGACGAGTACCGCGGCGATGAGCAGGACCAGGCCGGTCAGGCCCGCGCCGGTGCCCCAGGCGCCCTGGAGGGTCAGCCAGATGGTGGCTGCGAGGGCGATGACCATGCCGGTGATGCCGTAGATGACCCCTGACCGGGCTTTCTCGTGCTTGCTCAGCCCGGCAAGGCTGAGGATGAACAGCAGGGCCGCGACGATGTAGGCGGCGCCGGCAATGGAGTCGGCGGTCAACGGACCGGAGACGGTATCAGACACGGTAAGGCTCCTCGTAACGATTCCTGCTGCTGCTTCGGTGATGGCGCTCATGAACGTGCCTTCCCGGCGGAGAACATCGCGAGCATGCGCCGGGTAACGGCGAAGCCGCCGAAGATGTTAATGCTGGCCAGCAGGACCGCGACCGCGGCGAGCACCTGCATGACGATGTTGTCCGAGGTGACCTGCAGCAGCGCCCCGACGACGATGATCCCGGAGATCGCGTTCGTGACGGACATCAGCGGGGTATGCAGCGCGTGATGGACCTTCCCGATCACATAGAAGCCGACCACGATCGAAAGCATCAGCACCGTGAAGTGCTGCGGCAGCGGCGCCGGAGCCACCGCGTTGATCCCAAACAGCACCGCGATCCCCGCGGCAAAGAGCCCGGCCTTACCGGCAGGGCTGAGGCCCGGTTTCTTCGGCGCCGTATTGTTGGCGGCTGTCCCGGCGTCCGTCTTCACTGCCGGTGCGGCGGAGACCTGGACCGGTGGCGGCGGCCAGGTTTTCTCCCCGTCCCGGACCACCGTCACCGAGCGCTGCACGACGTCGTCAAAATCGATCCTGAGCTGGCCGTCCTTGTCCTTCGTGAGGAGCTTGAGCAGGTTCAGCATGTTCGTGCCGTACAGCTGGGACGCCTGGGCCGGCAACCGTGCCGGAAGATCCGTGTAGCCCAGGATGACGACGCCGTTGTCGGTGACGATGCGTTCCCCGGCGACCGAGCCTTCCACGTTCCCGCCCTGCCCGGCGGCCATGTCAACGATCACGCTGCCGGACTTCATGCCGGCCACGTCCCCGGCCGTGAGCAGCTTCGGTGCCGGACGCCCGGGGATCAGGGCCGTGGT
Source organism: Pseudarthrobacter sp. NIBRBAC000502772 (assembly GCF_006517235.1). Classification (NCBI taxonomy): domain Bacteria; kingdom Bacillati; phylum Actinomycetota; class Actinomycetes; order Micrococcales; family Micrococcaceae; genus Pseudarthrobacter; species Pseudarthrobacter sp. NIBRBAC000502772. Next base: position 2,618,469 of record NZ_CP041188.1, on the reverse strand, counting down.
GATGATGATGTCCACATCCGCTGCCTGCTCCGTGTAGATCTCCGCAGCACGGGCGTTGTAGGCCTCGGACGTGGCTTTGGCATACCCGTCGGAGGACTTCATCTCCTCCTCGACCTCGACTTTGAGGTAGGTTCCGCCGATGGACTTCACCTGATCAGCGACCTCAGGCCGCGGATCCGTGGCGCGGACAATCGCGCCGAGGCTGCTCGCGGCCCCGATCGCCGCCAGACCCGCGACACCGGCACCGGCTACCAGCACCTTCGCCGGCGGAACCTTGCCCGCCGCGGTCACCTGTCCCGTGAAGAACCGGCCGAACTCGTGTGCCGCCTCAATGACAGCCCGGTACCCGGCAATGTTCGCCATCGAACTAAGCACATCCATCGACTGAGCCCGCGAAATCCGCGGCACCGCATCCAACGCCAACGCCGTAATCGGCCGCGCCGCCAAAGCCTCCACCAACTCCGGCCGCAAACCCGGACTCAACGACCCAATCAGCGTCGCCCCCTCGGCCAAACGGCCGATCTCATCCTCAGTGGGCGGATTGATCCGCAACACCACCTCAGACCCCCACGCCTCATCGGCACCCACAATAAGGGCACCCGCTTGGGCATAAGCATCATCACGGAAAGACGCAGATTCCCCGGCGCCCTTTTCGACCACAACGTCGTAGCCTAAATCCAATAACTGTTTGACGGTGACAGGCGTCGCCGCCACCCTCGTCTCACGACCCAACTCGGCCACGATCCCGATACGTGTCACGTTTACTCTCTTCCATTTGTCTGACTTAACCGGCCGGCAAGGTCGGTATCTGATGAGCATCAAGCCCGCCGCACTCCACGGTCGTTCTCCTGCCGTGTTGGTCAGCCGCTCGCCCAGACGTCGACGAGCCATCGCCCCTGTCCAACAAGCGTGCCCAGCCATGCCTCGGCATCCGCAGCGCTGTCGCCCCGAAGTCCGCTGCGCAGTTCGAGCATGCTTGTGCGGACGCCGTCGGCCATTGCTGTCGCACCGCAGATGTATGCAGCCCCTCCCTGGTCAATGAGGTCGAGCGCTTTCGCGCCGAGCTGGGTCAGACGGTCCTGCACGTAGATCCGCGGGAGGCCTTCCACTCGCGAATATGCAAAAGCGATGTCCGTGCCGGCGGCCGCCGCCAACCTCTCAAGTTCGGTGCCGTAGAGCAGGTCCCCTTGCGGATGGCGGCAGCCGAAAACTAGGAGGGCGGGACCGAGGTCAGTTCCTGCCACTTTCGCTGCGGCACGTTCCTGGAGGAACCCGCGGAACGGTGCGATCCCGGTGCCCGAGGCGATCATGAGCAAGGGTGTTGATGGATCGGCAGGCAGCCGAAAGGGACTCGCGGTGTCCCGGACGAACGCGTGGATTACGCGGTCCGTGCCCTGCTCGAAGAGATAGTTCGAACAGGTGCCGGCGAACGTTCCGTGCCCGGAGCGGGCTGGCCCGGTCAGGGCACCGACGGTGATCGAGCAGACACCTGGCTGGACCGCCGACGATGATGCTATTGAGTAGTAACGCGGCGCGAGCGGCCGGAGGAGTTCGAGGAAGGCCGTGAACGGTAGCCGGGATGTTGGATGCTCCTCAAGGAGGTCCATGACTGAGAGCCTTCGGTCGAGCACTTCGGCGCGGTATGTCTGCGTGTCCAGCAGTTTCTCCAGGCGCTCCCTGCTCCAGGGATACTCGGTGTGCTGAAGGAGCCGCTCTATGTCGCGGCGGCTGGCGACGTCCTGTAGTTCCACGTAATCCGTGAGGAGTTGTCCAACGGTCAGCCGCTCCCCTACCGGCAGGAATGAGGGCCGATTCGTTGCGGTGAGCCGGATCCAGGACCCGGGGTCCAAGCCGAAGCGCTTTGTCACCCGGTCCACCAGCGCCGGCGAGTTGTGTGGAATGACCCCGAGATGGTCTCCGGCCTCGTAGGTCACGTCGGTGGGCAGCTCGAGGTCCATGTGGCGCACAGGCCGGACGTCAACAGCGTTCTGTTCCTGCGTAAGCAGGCGGGAGTCCAGGACCCGCATCGGCTGGGCTCCCAGTGACCGGACGAACGGACTCGGACGGTCAGCGGGAAGGAACTCTATCTGCAGGACAGCCTCGGATATGGGCGCGTCCACGGCGAGGTTGAGGCCGAATTCCTGGGCGAGCCTGGGCCAGAGTTCCTGCTCCCACGCCGCAATCGCGCCGTCGAAGTCCTCGGCGGCGTCCCCCTCGCCGCGCCGGTGGAACCGTGAGGCTCCGAAGGATTGCAGCCGGTCATCGACGAAGCGGGGAAAGTCTTGGAAAGTCGCAGCCCACTCATGGTTGCCGCACCCGAAGACGGCGAATCGGACTCCGGTAAGATCCGGCGTTTTCTCTCCAATCCACTGCGCGAAGTCGACGGCGTTGTCCGGTGGCGTTCCGTTGTACGTGGCGGTCGTCACCAGCACGGCACCAGCCGTGGGCAGGGCATCGACCGCCTCGTCGAGCGATGCGACACTGACGTCGAAGCCTCTGTCGCGTCCCGCCGCAGCGAGGTCCAAAGCGACATCCTCGGCGGTTCCGAAGTTTGACCCGAAGAGGACGAGTAGTGGGGTGCCATGGGCTTGGCCCGACGCCTCGGCGGCGGCGGACGCCTCAACCGCCGCGGGAGTCTCTGTTGCCTCGGGAGTCTCTGTTGCGGCGGGGGTCTGGGGCGCAGCGGGGCAGCCCGCCGGGGGTGTGGGCCCAGGCGCCAGCAACGCAGGCCGGGGCGCGTGGGCCCGCACGGGGGTGAACTCCACGGGAAGATGCCTAATGCCGTTCATGAAGCTTGACTGCATGCGCACCGGTTCGCCAGTGACCTCGATGTCGGGCAGCCGTTCGAACAGTTCGGTGAGCAGGACCCGGGTCTGAAGCCGGGCGAGATTCGCACCGAGGCAGTAATGTGTCCCGTCCCCGAAAGAGATGTGCGGGTTTGGGTCACGTTTGATGTCAAAGCGATCGGGGTCGGTGAAGACAGTCTCATCCCGGTTCGCGGAGGCGTAGTTGATGATCACCTTGTCATCCTCGGCGATCTGCTGGCCTCCCAGGACGAGATCACGGGTCGCGGTACGCCGGAACTGGATGACCGAAGGGCTGAAACGCAGCACCTCCTCGATGGCGCCCGGCAGCAGCGAGAGATCCTGGCGCAGAAGGTTGAACTGGTCCGGATGCCTCGACAGGGTCAGCATGGTGTTCGCGATCAGGTTCCGGGTCGTGTCGTTGCCGGCAATCACAAGCAACTGGAAGAAGCGGTCCAGGTCATCGGGCGTCAGCATTTCGCCGTCGACTTCGGCATTGGCCACGGTGCTCCACAAATCATCGGTGGGCCGGGCACGACGCTCCTCCGTAACCTTCCGCGCATAGGCGAACATCTCCGTGAATGCCGAGAGGAAGGCCTGCGGATCACCACCGTACTCGGGGTCGTCAAGGCCGACCAGCCGGTTCGTCCAGCTATAAAGCAACGACCGGTCCTCGGCCGGTATACCAAGCACATCGGCCAAGACGAGCAACGGCATCTCGGCCGCGACAGAGGCAAGGAAGTCAACGGAACCTGCCTCAGCCACCGAATCCACGACCCCCTTGGCGTGCCGCGTGATCGCATCCGATAGCTGGCGCCTGATCGCCTGCGGAGTGAACGCACGGTTGACAATCTTCCGCAACGAACTGTGCTCGGGAGGATCCATGTTCAGCATCATCCGCCGCAACACCGCAACGTCCCGGGGCCGTTGATCACGCAGGAAGCTGGTGCCCCGCGAAGAGGAGAAATCCTCGGGATGACGGGAAACGTGACTGACGTCAGCGTGGTTAAGCACGAGCCAAAAGCCCTTGCCGCCAGCAAACGTAGCGGTAGCGGGCTCCTCCACCCACACAACAGGATGCTCACGCCGGAGCTCACCGAGCTCGAAGTGGGGTATCCCATCAGCATAGATCGAGGGCGACAGAAAATCGCGAGGGATCACAGACACTGGACGGCTCCTTCACCGAAGAGGTTGATCAAGCACCCGACCCAACATCAGATCGCGGCCAAGGACACCACTAATCCTATGACCGTACGGACGGTCAGTCAAATATCTTGCAAAATCTCAGGTAATTCTCTAGGCTGACCGTACGTACAGTCAAGGAGGTTGAGCATGGCCTTACCCACATCAGGCATTTTCGAGCTCGTGGAGCGCAGCGTTTCCGAGAACGGTGACCGGGCGGCCCTACAGGTGTCCGACGCGCGTCACCTTCCTGGGAGCACTGCCGCGCAATGCCACTGGCAAGGCGCTCAAGCGCAACTTTCGAGAACGGCTCGAGCCTTGACCGGCTGTGCGGTCACCCGCCGTAGACTTGAAATGTCCCGGACCTGCGCCGGGACCCAAGTAATCGGACGACCAAGGAGCCAAACAATGCCTGGACCGGGACGCTATGACGACATCCTCGACACCTTTACCCGTCACGTCGCCGAGAGGGGGTACGACGGCGTCAACTTCGGCTCGATGGCTGCGGAACTCGGGATCTCGAAAGGGACCATTGTCCATCACTTCGGCACCAAGGACCGCCTCCTCGCGGCCCTTCACGAGAACTACATGAACAAGCGCATCGCGGAGCTGGAGTACATGATCGAGCATCTCGCAACTCCTCCCGAACAACTGGCCGCAGCCTTGCACGCCTTCATTATCTACCACGACTACGACCGCTCCCCGACGGTCGCATTCCAGCGGGAGGCGGTGCGCTTCGCCGACCACGAGTCGATGGCCACCGGCGCGCGGCTCCGCCAGGATTACTTCGTCCTTGTACGCGAGATCGTCGAGGCGGGTCTGACTGCAGGGTTTTTCCGTCCGGTCGACGTCGGCGTCGACACTTTGCTCATGTTCGGCTCGGCTCAGTGGGCCTGGACCTGGTTCCGACCTGACGGTCCCGAGCCGGTGGAGGCCGTGGCAAGCGCCTTCGTCGACCTGGTCCTGGGGAGCCTGCTGACCGACCGCAGCAGCCTGGCCGAACTGAGCAACCCTGCTGGTCATCCGGCCGCGATTGTGCGCGACGCCCTAAGCCACGTAGCCGAAGGACGGCATCAGGAAAGAACGGGCGCGGCAGTGCCCGCATAACGACCCTGCAGCAGTGGCCGACGACAATCTCCGCCTACCACAACCATGACAATGTCAGGAGACTCCATGAAGATCCGAGCCGCCGTGCTCCGCGAACGCCATACCCCATTCACCATCGAGGAGGTGGAGCTTCGCGAACCCGGACACGGAGAAATCCTCGTACGCATCGTCGGAGCCGGCTTCTGCCACACGGACGTCCTGCCCCGCCGGAACGGCTACCGCTCCGTACTCCCCCTCGTGATGGGACACGAGGGTGCCGGTGTGGTCGAAGCCCTGGGGCCCGGCGTCACTGATGTTGAGGTGGGCGCCCACGTGGTGCTGTCTTTCGACCACTGCACTCACTGTGCCGAGTGCCTTGCCGGGCACCCTGCATATTGTCGTGACTTCTGGCAACGGAACCTTGTAGGTCGCTCGGATTCTGACCCCCTGCGCGCGGTGGACGCGGCAGGCGAGCCGATCGGCGCACAATGGTTCGGCCAATCGTCCTTCGCGACCCATGCGGTTACGGCTAGCTCAAACGTGGTGCCAGTCCCCGAGGACTGCCCGCTCGAACTACTCGGAGCCTTGGGCTGCGGAGCCCTGACAGGGGCGGGCGCCGTATTCAACGTCCTGCCCGTTGAGCCCGGAAGCACCTTCGCCATCTTTGGAGCAGGAGCGGTCGGACTCTCCGCGGTCATGGCCGCAGCCGCTGTCGGAGCCACGAGGATCATCGTGGTTGACCGGCACCGCTCTCGGCTGGACCTCGCCCTCGAGATGGGCGCGACCGACGTTATCCACCCTGATCCGGAGGCCGACATCCGCCGTGAAATCCGGCGGGAGATCCGGTCGCTAACCGGCCTCGGTGTACACGCGGCACTTGATACTACCGGCGTCTCCGCGCTCATCACCGGGGCGATTGAATCGCTGCGCCCGCGCGGCGTCCTCGGCCTGGTCACGGCCGTAGCGGACGACCTGGTGCTTCCGGGCGATGTACTCGCCACCGGACGAACCGTGGTTGGTATCCTCGAAGGCGACGCCGTGCCCCGCGTTGACATTCCACGGCTCCTCGACCTATGGCGGGCCGGCCGATTCCCGATCGAGCGCATGATGACAACCTACCCACTGTCCGACATCAACGCCGCCGAAGCTGACGCGGCGAGTGGTACAACCATCAAGCCCGTCCTGATTCCTGGGGAGGCGGCATGACAGCCAACGAACGCGAGCGGACACAGCTGTTCATTGGCGGGTCATGGCGCGCCTCGAGCTCCTCCGAAATGACCAGTGTCATCTCCCCATCAACCGAGCAGATTTTCGGCGTCGCCCCGAGCGGTGGCACGGCCGACGTCGATGCGGCCGTCGATGCGGCACGCGAAGCCCTGCGGAACTCGGCGTGGGCACGCATGGACGGTGCCCAGCGAGCGCAATGGATGCGGAGACTGGCCGACGAACTGGAGGCCATCGGGGACCGAACAGCCGCCCTCGTCAGCGGCTCCAACGGAATGCCCATCAGCGTCGCCAAGGTTGCAGAGGGCAAAGGGCCCGCAACTACGCTGCGCTATTACGCAGATCTCGCTGAGGTCACCGCGACCGAGGAACGACGTGCCTCTGCCAACGGCAAACGTACGACCGTCGTGCGACGAGAACCAATAGGCGTCGTTGCTGCGGTCGTCCCGTGGAACTTTCCACAATCACTAACGATGTTCAAGGTCGCTCCGGCCCTGGCCGCAGGATGCACGGTTGTTGTCAAGCCCGCACCCGAGACTGCCCTGGACGCCTTTGCCCTTGCTGACGCTGCCGATGCATGCGGATTCCCGCCCGGTGTTCTCAATGTGATCACTGGGGGTCGGGACGTGGGTGCTTACCTTGTCGCGCATCCAGGGGTCGACAAGGTGGCCTTCACGGGTTCGACTGCGGCGGGACGAGCGATCGGCGAAGTCTGCGGCAGGTTGCTGCGGCCAGTCACCCTGGAGTTGGGTGGTAAAAGCGCCGCCATCGTCCTCGACGACGCTGACCTAGTACAGGTTGCGCGCGGCCTCTCGTGGGCAAGCCTGCTCAACAACGGACAGACGTGCTATCTCAGCACGCGCATCCTTGCGCCGCGGCGCCGGTACGACGAGGTCGTCGACGCGGTCGCTGAGCTCGCATCCTCGATGCGGCTTGGCGATCCATTGGACCCGGCCACGCAAATGGGTCCGGTGGTCAGCCGTAGTCAGCGTGAGCGGGTCGAGGGGCTTATCGAAGCCGGCCGTCGGGAGGGAGCCAGAGTCGTTGCCGGAGGGGGCCGCCCCGAACGTCTCCCCGTGGGATGGTACGTCGAGCCGACTGTGCTGGCGGACCTCAAGCCGCAGGCGACTCCGGTCCGCGAGGAGATCTTCGGCCCTGTCCTCGTCGTACTCCCGTACGACGGCCTCGACGAAGCCGTCAGGCTGGCAAACGACTCTGAGTACGGCCTGGGCGGCACGATCTGGACCCGGGACGTCGAACAGGGGCTCGAGCTTGCCCGACGCGTCGAAACTGGCTCGGTGGGGATCAACTTCTTCGACCTCGACATCGGCGCGCCGTTCGGCGGAGTGAAGTCCTCCGGGATTGGCCGGGAGCTCGGGCCCGAGGGCCTCAGCTCCTACACCTCGCTGAAGTCAATATATCTGCCCACCTGAGCAAGTCCCCTGCTTACCAGGGCCGCCGGACCCGCCGCGTTTCCTGCCTGCAGAAGGGGAGGGATCCGGCGTCGAAATATTGATTGACCGTTCATACGGTCTGTGAGTTCCATTTATCCGGGTCCGGTGACGGAGCCCATCCGAAGGAGGAAGAGATGCGTGCAACGATGCAGCGTCACCCACTGTCCATCGCGGACATCTTTGAGCATGGCGAACGCTGCCATGGCGAAGCGTCAGTCACCGATTACGTCGACGGCGTCTACCGTGACCGCACGTTCGCGGACGTCGCTGCCGAGGGCCGCCGTCTGGCTGGTGCCCTGAGGGGTCTCGGCATCGGCCAGGGCGAGGTAGTCGCTACGCTGTGCTGGAACACCTCGCACCACGTGGCGGCATACTTCGCGATCCCCTCGATGGGTGCGGTCCTCCACACCCTTAATCTCCGGCTGCACTCCTCGCAGCTGGCATACATAGCGCAGCATGGCGGAGACCGCGCCGTCATCGTCGACGCCGATTTGGTTCCGCTCCTTTTGGAGTTCCTGCCCCAGGTGCCCAGCATCACCGACGTGGTGGTCATAGGAGAGGCGCCGGCGGAGCTGGCCACCTATGGTGTGGCCGTGCACGACTATGCGACGCTGGTCGCGGCCGCAGCGCCTCTTGACGTGTTCCCGCAGATCGACGAGGACGATGCTGCCGTTCTCTGCTACACCACGGGGACGACAGGCGAACCCAAAGGCGTGGCGTACAGCCACCGCTCTACAGTGCTCCATACATTGATGATCTCGACCGGCAGCGTCTACGGATTCTCTGACGCGGACCGGGCTCTCCCTGTCGTCCCGATGTTCCATGCCAATGCGTGGGGCTGGGTGCACGCCGCATGGTGGGCCGGCTCGGGCCTGGTCATGAGCGGACGGTTCCTCCAGGCTCCGCACCTCGCGGCGATGATCCACCGGACCCGTCCCACCATGCTCGCGGCTGTCCCGACGATCTGGAGCCAGCTTGGCCGTTACGCCCACGATCACGGCGTCGACCTGACGGTTCTCCGGGTGGCAGTCTCGGGAGGCTCGCAGCTCTCGCAGGCCCTCTCCCGCGAGATCCTCGAGAACAACGGCGTCACACTGCTGCAGGGCTGGGGAATGACGGAGACCTCCCCGCTCCTGACCTACTCCCGCCCGCCCGCCGGCTCCGCCGACGCGGACGCCTCCGCCTGGGCCACGCGGACCGGGCGCCTACTGCCCGGCGTCCATGCCCGGGTTGTCGGCTTCGACGGCGCCGTCCAGCCATGGGACGGAACCTCGATCGGCGAGGTGGAACTCTCCGGCAACACGATCACGGGCGCGTACATCGCATTGGATGACGACACCAAGTTCCGGGAGGGCTGGTTGCGCACCGGAGACCAGGGGGTCATCCACCCTGGCGGTTGGGTGGAGCTCAAGGACCGGCTGAAAGACGGCATCAAGAGCGGCGGTGAGTGGATCTCGAGCGTAGAACTCGAGAGCGCCATCGCCGAGCACCCTGCGGTCCGGGAGGTCGCCGTGATCGGCGTGCCCGACCCGAAGTGGGAGGAGCGTCCGCACGCGTTCGTCGTTACGGAAGAGGGCGCGTCCGTGAATCAGGAGGACTTGGCCGCCTTCCTCCTCGGCCGCGTCGCCAAGTGGTGGATTCCGGAACGCTGGACGTTCACCACGAGTATCCCCCGCACCAGCGTCGGGAAACTCGACAAGAACAGCCTGCGCACGGCCCAGGCGTCCGCCCGACACGAATGAGCATCTGCCCACCCGGACCGGGTGGGCAGACTAAGAACGGCCCGGCTGCGAGAAAGGCGGGTTCTAGCGGTCGTTGCAACACCCAGAATTTTTGGGAGTTGCAACGACCGTGTTGTCTTTAACGAAAGAAGCTGCCGGCCGGAGGAAATACACGCCGGAGCAGAAGGCTCAGTTCTTTTCGGTGTTGGATCGGTGTGGGAGTGTGAGCGCGGCCGCATCGGAGCTCGGCTTCAAGCAGATGACGTGCTACCAGTGGGTCCATAAGTCTCGGCTCGCCGAGCGGGTCCCACGGGATCGGAAGGCTGACCAGAGGAAATACACGCCTGCACAGAAGGCTCAGTTCTTCGTCGTGTTCGACCGCGTCAAGAGCACCACGCAGGCTGCACGGGAGTTGGGACTGCATCCGGCAACGTGTGCCGGTTGGGTCCGTAAAGCCGGGCTGAAAAGTTATGGCAAAACGGGGGTGGGTCCTCACCCAGGGCGGGATGAGTACTTCCGGCTGCGCAAGACCGGCGTGAGTCGGCGGAAAGCTGCCGCAGCGGTCGGGATACATCTCCGGACCGCCGAAGAGTGGGACCAGGGAATCCGTAAGTCCGGCGGCCGACGCATTTACCCGGATGGCCGAATCGTCGACTACAAACGTGGTGTGACCACCATGACCCCTCCCGCCGTAACGGCCCTGGTCCCCGTACCGGTATCAGCGTTGGAGAAATCTATCGATCCGCGGTTCCTGACCGTGCAGGAACGGGAGCTGATCCGGGACCTGCAGACCGCCGGTTCCTCGGTCAGGTCGATCGCCCACTCCCTGGGCCGTTCGCCGTCAACTATCAGCCGCGAGCTGGGCCGAAATACCGATCCCCGGATGGGCTACCTGCCGCACGGGGCGCATCGGAATGCCGCTGCCCGGCGGGCGCGGCCCAAGACGGCCAAACTCGCTGGCGAGTCGGACCTCCGTGACTACGTGAAGGACAAGCTGCTCCTACGCTGGTCTCCGGAGCAGATCAGCCACGCGCTGGTCGAAGAGTTCCCCGACAACCCGGAGATGCGTGTGAGCCCAGAGACGATTTATCAAGCCCTGTATGTCCAGGCCAGAGGCGGACTCAAACGCGAGATCCAGGCAGCGCTGCGCACCGGCCGGACCCGCCGCAAACCCCACCGCACCGGCGAGCAACGCACGCCCAGGTTCGTGGACCCGATGATCATGATTTCCGAGCGCCCGCCCGAGATCGAGGATCGCGCCGTGCCAGGCCACTGGGAATCTCAATGCTGTTGTCAAGCAGCCTGGACGCCGCTGACGGTGGCTGGTTCTCGGTAAACGGCGTGGTCGCGGAGCATGGCCCAGAGGACGTTGATGCGGCGTCGGGCCAGGGCGATGAGCGCCTGTTTGTGTGACTTTCCCTCCCCGCGTTTCCGGTCGTAGTAGGTTCTGGATGCGGGACTGTTTTTCAGGCTGGAGAGGGCGGCGAGGTAACAGGTTCGGAGGAGTCTGCGGTTGAACCGCCGGGGTCGGTGCAGGTTGCCGCTGATCCGTCCGGAATCGCGTGGGACCGGCGCAAGGCCGGCGACGCTGGCGAGCCGGTCGACGGAGTCGAAGCCGTCCAGGTTGCCGCCGATGTTCGCGAGGAAAGTTGCTGCAAGTATGGGGCCGAATCCCGGCATGCTCAGCAGAACGTCGGCGCTCTCATGCTGCCGGAAGAGGTCCGTGATCTGGGCATCGACGTCGGCGATCTCTGCATCGATGGCGCTGATCTGCTCGGCCAGGCGGACGACGAGTGCCGAGCCCATGGATTGCGTGGGCAGGACCGTGTGCTGGGAGTTCGCTGCCTCAAGGGCTTTCGCTGCCATCTTGGCGCTGTTCCGGGCGCCGCGTTTTCTGAGCCAGCCGGCGAGCCGGGTCAGACCTATCCGTCGGATGGCCTCGGGGGTCTGGTAGCCGCCCAGAAGGATCAGGGGGGCCTTCTTGGAGTAGTCGAACGCCCGCTCGAGTGCAGGGAAGTATTCCAGCAAGGTGGCCCGGAGACGGTTGATCGCCCGGACCCGGTCACAGACCAGATCGGTTCGGTGGGCGGTCAACAGCCGCAGATCCGTGCTGATCTGGTCCGCATCGCGCACGGGCTGGAGATCGGTGCGCATGCGTGCCTGGTCCGCGATGATCCGGGCATCTTTCGCGTCGGTTTTGCCATCCCCTCGGTAGGTCGCTGCGGCGTGATGCACGATCCGTCCGGGGATATAGATCAGAGGCTGCGCGTGCGCGGCCAGCAACTCAATCAACAGGGCTGCGCCGCCGGCGTTCAGATCCGTGGCCCAGCAGACCTCAGCACCGGCCGCGATCTCCGCGATCGTGGCTATGAGGTCGAGCAGCACGATTTCGTCGTTCTCGACCCGTTTCGAGAGCAGCACCGTCCCTGACTGGTCGATCAGGACGCAATGATGCGCACTTTTGCCCGCGTCGATTCCTACCCAAAATGCCGTCATGTCTTTCGGTCCCTTCGATCGGCTCCAGTTTCCGTTGGCCCTGTCGATAACCACGCCGGCACGTCCTTACCCAACGATCAATGTCGTAAGTCTCAATCAGCGGTCGAGTCATCGGCGGGCAGCGGGCGGCCATTCCCAGTGAGCCGTCCAAGCGGCAGGGAGATCTGTGCCATACCCACCACCCGAGGGTGATCGAAACACTACGACAGCTCCGAAATCACCCACAACAACACCGTAAGGAAGGGGACCTCATCACCGGCGCCTACAACCAGTCAGCGATCGCGACCCTGGTCGAACGCACCACCCGCTATGTGATGCTCGTCCACCTGCCACATGACCACACCGCCGAAACTGTCCGGGACGGACTCATCAAGACCATGACCACCCTCCCGGAGCATCTGCGAGGCTCCCTGACCTGGGACCAGGGCGCGGAAATGGCCACCCACAAATCCTTCACTCTTGCCACCGACATGCCCGTCTATTTCTGCGATCCCGCCAGTCCCTGGCAACGCGGCTCGAACGAGAACACCAACGGGCTGCTGCGCCAGTACTTCCCCAAGGGCACCGACCTGTCCGTCTACGGGCCTGAGGACCTCGAACACGTCGCACAGGAACTCAACGGACGCCCACGCAAAACGCTCGGCTGGAATACTCCAGCCGAGCGTCTACGTGATTTACTACTAACCACCTAACCAACAGGTGTTGCAACGACCCCTAGAATCCAAGAAACTCGCGGCCGGGCCGTTCTTAGTCGTAATCCTGCGTGCTGGCGTCAGGCCCGCAAGTGGGCAAGCCCTGCGCTGATCAGGTCAGGGACGGCCTCCGCCGCCTGCGCCGCGTTCCGGCTGGCATCAGCACCGGCGTGGGCCCGGTGGGCGATGCCCTCAGAGATAACGGCTAGTTTGAACGCGGCGAGACTGAGGTAGAACGGCCAATCGCCCAGGTCCCGCCCAGAGCGGTCGGCGTAGGCCTGTGCCAGATCGTCGGCGGAAGGAATGCGCGGGCTAGCCCAGGCTGCAGGCAGTCCCAAAACAACGTCAAGTGCCGGGTGCCGGTAGATGCACATCAATGCCACGTCCGTTCGTGGGTCTCCCAGCGTGGAGAGCTCCCAGTCAAGGACGGCCTTAATCTTCGCGGGATTCCCGTCGTCGAGCATCAGATTGTCGATGCGGTAGTCGCCGTGAACTATGCCCGATGCCTGGGAGTCGGGGACGCGTTCTGAAAGCAGTGCATGCAGGCGCTCGACGTCGGGAAGCTCACGGGTGCGCACCCGGTCCCATTGCCTGCGCCACAGCGCCACCTGCCGGGCCACAAAACCCTCGGGGCGCCCGAATCCTTCCAGACCCACGGCTGCCGGGTCGACATCGTGAAGTCCCGCGAGGACGTCCATCATGGAAGAGCACACAGCCCCAACCTGAGTATCGCTGAGCGCATCCAATTCATCCCTGTCCCGGACGATCCGGCCCTGGACCCACCCGGTGACCGTGAATGGGACCCCGAGCACCGCCGTGTCCTCGCACAGTGCGACGACCGGCGGCACCGGCACCACGGTGCCCGTCAGCGCGCGTCCCACCCGGGCCTCCCGGATGACGTCGTGCGCTGACGTTGTCTGTCCTGCGGCAGGCGGGCGACGCACCACCCATGACGTCAGGCCGTCGGTGACGCGATACGTCAGGTTCGAGCGTCCGCCGGAGATCAGCTCTCCCTGCAGGGCTCCGAGCCGCTGGATCCCGAATGCATCGAAGTAAAGGCCCAGGGCCTCCAAGTCCAAGTGCGGCGTCGAGCTCACGCAACACCGTCCCGTGTCGCGACCCGAGCGCGTCCCTGACGCACGGCGCGCTTCGCGATGGCGAACCGGTGTACCTCCGACGGCCCGTCGTAGATACGGAACGGCCGCACCTCTCGTGCAATCCGGGCAATCGGAAAGTCTGCGGAAACGCCCATCCCTCCACACAACTGGGCCGCCCGGTCCACAATGCGGTCAATCGCCTCGGCCCCGAAGACCTTCGCGATCGACGTTTCCTGCGCAGCCGGCGACCCGGCGTCCAGCGCCGCACAGGCGACGTCCAAGAGTGCCCGCGTGGCGGCGATTTCAATTTCGTTCTCGGCGATCAGGTGCTGGGCCAGGCCCAGATCGCCAAGAGTACTGCCAAAGGCGCGTCGCTCGGAGGCGTACTCGACGGCGGTCTCATGCGCCCGTACGGCAGCCCCCAGCCAGCGCATGACGTGCGTCATGCGGGCCGGTCCGAGGCGTACCTGTGCGCCGGCGAATCCTTCGTCGACTCCTCCGAGCACGGCGTCCTCAGGCAGCGTGAGGCCTTCGAACGCCACTTCGCAATGGCCGCCGACCATTGATCGGTCCGTTGTTGGCACGTGACGGCCGACCACGATCCCCTTGGCGTCGGCGGGTGCGAGAAACATTGTCGCACCGCCTCGCGCCCCGGGCTCTCCGGACGTACGCGCCATGATGATAAAGAAGCCTGCGCCGTCCGCGCCGGTGATGTAAATCTTCTGGCCGTCGATCCGCCAGCCGCCGGGGACGCGCACGGCAGTTGTCCGTAGCGCGGATGGATCGGCGCCGGCGCCCGGCGCGGGCTCAGTCATCGCGAACGCCGAGCGCACCTCGCCGGCAACCAGTGGGCGGAGGAACTGTTCGCGCTGTTCGCCGGTGGCGATTTGTTCCAGCAGATGCATGTTCCCTTCGTCCGGTGCGGCGGCATTGATCGCCAAGGCACCGAAAACGGACGAGCCGGCGGCTTCGAGGACTCGTGCGCGTCCGGTCATCGACAGCCCCAGGCCGCCGTACTCGACACTTGCGTGCGGGGCCAGGAGCCCGCGTTCACGGGCGTCGGCCTGTAGTTGGCGCCGCAGCTCGTCTCCGCCGGCCGCTGTCACATCGCCATCGGACCGGTCCTCGTGCGGGATCACCTCCTCCCGGACGAACGCGCGGGTCCGTGCGGCGAGTTCGCCCACGTCTACCGCTACTGCCAGTTGACCATCAGCTACATCGCTCATGATTCCCCTTCTTGTTATTGCTCTTAGTGTCCCGACATGCCGCCGTCGACGGCGATCGTACTTCCGGTGATGTAAGACGATGCCGGGCTGGCGAGGAACAGCATTGCGGAGTCAAGCTCCTGCTGCGTCCCCATCCGGCCCAGGGGGCTGCGCCCCTTGATGAACTCCTCCAACATTGCCGATGGCACCTCCGCGGTCATTTCGGTCGCCACGTACCCGGGCGCCAAGGCGTTGACCCGGATTCCACGCCGTCCTGCCCACTGGGCCGAGAGGTCGCGTGTGAGACCGATAATGCCGGCCTTGCTCGCGGCGTAGGCCGCTTGGGGGGCCGGCGGCGCTATGAACGCCAGGGTGCTTGCGATATTGACGATGCTCGAGCCGGGCTGCATGTTCCGGGCAGCTGCCTGTGCCATCCAATAGGCGCCCATTAGGTTGACGTCCAGGACTCGCCGGAACTCCTCCGCGGTTTCGCGCAAGGCCGGGACGGCGGTTCCGATTCCGGCATTATTGATGAGCACGTCCACCCTCCCGAAGCGGTCCATGGCCGCCCCCACCAGCGCGGCGCACTGCTCGGGATCTGCAACATCAGTGGTGACGGCGAGGGCTGATCGGCCGCGCTGTTCGACAGCCCGGCACAGCTCATCGAGCCGGCCGCGCCGCCGGGCAGCGACAACGACATCGGCCCCGGCCTCTGCAAGGGCCTGCGCGAACCCGGCGCCGAGGCCGGAGCTTGCGCCCGTAACGATCACCACGCGGCCGTCGAGGCGGAAGCGGTCGAGGATGCCGGTCACTGGCCGCTCCAGACCGGCGTCCGCTTCTCGGCGAAAGCGCTGGCACCTTCACGGGCGTCCTTGCTCCCGCCCACTGCCGCAAACTCTTCGCCGTTCAGCTCCCACGCTTCGGGGCTCCAGTCCGAACTCCCGGCGCCTCGGATCATGATCCGCTTGCTGGCTCGCAGGGCCAGCGGAGCGTTGGCGGCGACTGTCTCTGCCAGCTCCAGCGCGGCAGCCACGACCTGTTCCGGTGGAACGACCCGGTTGACAATCCCCCAGCGCAGCGCTGTGTCCGCGCTGATCGGCTGACCGGTAAAAATGGCCTCGGCCGCTATTTTGGGCGGTATCTGGCGGTGGAGCCTTAGCAGCCCGCCAGCAGCAGCGACGAGCCCGCGCCTCACCTCGGGGAGCCCGAGGCTGGCCTCTGCACTGATCACTGCGAGGTCGCAGGCGAGGAGGATCTCGGTGCCGCCCCCGAGCGCGAAGCCGTTAATGGCCGCTATGAGGGGCTTGTCAATGAAGTGGCGGACGATCCCGCCGAAGCCGCGTTCGGGATGCTCGGAATCATGTACCGAGCGCCCGGCCGCCAGTTCCTTCAGATCCGCGCCGGCGCAGAACGCGCGTCCGGCCCCGGTGATGACTCCTACATAGAGCGAAGCATCGCGTGCTAGCTCGTCCAGGGCGTCTCCCAGTCCGCGTGAGAGGCTGGCGTCGACCGCGTTGAGGCTGTTCGGCCGGTTCAAGGTGATGAGGAGGACGCGGCCACGTCGCTCAGTGAGGACTGCGGGTTCGGCCCCGCCGTCGCGCATCGTGAATGCGGACATCATGTCGCCTTCCTCTCAGAAAGGGTTTGCTTCGTTTCCTCTACACGCTACTATTGACCGCACGTACGGTCAAGATAAATTACAGACAGGAAGAAGGTCACCATGCGCGACGCCGTTATTGTCCACGCGAGCCGCACACCTATTGGAAAGCGCGGCGGAGGGCTTGCTGGGATCCACCCAGTGGATCTGTCCGCCCACGTGCTGACCCAGCTCGCCGAGCGAACAGGAGTCGATCCCGCACACGTGGACGATGTGCTGTGGGGTTGCGTGAGCCAGATCGGTGAACAAACCTACGACATAGCGCGCACGGCCGCACTCACGGCCGGGTGGCCGGAGTCCGTGACGGGCGTGACCATCGATCGTCAGTGTGGCTCGTCGCAGCAGTCCGTACACTTCGCTGCTGCGGGGCTGATCGCCGGTCATTATGACGTTGTCGTTGCAGGCGGCGTGGAGTCGATGTCACGCGTTCCGATGGGATCATCGCTGGCCGGGCAGCAACCTTACCCACCGTCGTTCCAGGACGTGTTCGGCGTGCCGAACCAAGGTATCGGCGCAGAGATGATCGCCGAGCAGTGGGGGTTATCCCGTACACAGCTGGACGACTTCTCACTTCGTTCCCACGAGCGTGCTGCGATTGCCCAGGAAAGCGGGGCGTTCGCGGAAGAGATTGCTCCCATCAAGACGGCCGACGGTCTGGTGTCGAGCGACGAGGGGATTCGGCGCGGAGGTACCTTGGAGACGTTGGCGGGCCTCAAGACGTCGTTCAAAGACGACGGGGTGGTCAGCGCCGGGAACGCCAGCCAAATCTCCGACGGTGCGGCTGCTCTTCTCATGATGACCAGCGAGAAGGCGGCAGAGCTCGGCCTGCGGCCCATTGCCCGAATCCACTCCGTGGCTCTTGCGGGGGCTGACCCGCGGTTGATGCTCACGGCGCCGATCCCGGCGACAGAAAAGGTGCTGCGCCGAAGCGGCCTGCGACTTGAGGACATCGGAGCCTTTGAGGTCAATGAGGCGTTTGCCTCGGTTGCCCTGGCATGGTTGGCTGAGACCGGAGCCGACGAGTCACTCCTCAATCCCTGCGGCGGCGCGATCGCACTCGGTCACCCGCTTGGTGCGAGCGGGGCCCGCCTCATGACGACCATGTTGCACCACATGGGCCGCCATGAAATCCGCTACGGCCTGCAAACCATGTGCGAGGCTGGCGGTCAGGCCAACGCCACGATCATCGAACTCCTCTGACCTTTCGTGCGGCAACGCCCTCGGGCGAGGAGGAATGCATAGGTCTGCCAGGCAATGTTAGGTGCTACTTCCCGGCCTAACCTCCTGTCCACACGCAGCTGACCCTGGACGGCGCGTTCAGGGTCAGCTGTGGGGGCAGGTGCTTCCTCGAAATACCAAAAGCGCGGCAGGTCAGGGGATGCTGACGTCGTGGCAGCCGGCGTCAGCAGGCTCGCCAGCGAGGCGGTCAGCGAGCCACTGAATCCCAGCAGGGGCCCCGATAAGGAACGCGGAGATGTGTTCGGCGCCGGGGATGACCTCGTACTGCACCGATGCTCCCTGAGCGCACCAGCTGTGGTAGAGCATGTCTTCTTCGGCGATCGGGACGATGGTGTCCGCCGTGCCATGGTAGAGATAGGCGGGTGCGGCGGGTTTCGTCGTCCCGAGCAGGGAGGCCTGGTAGGCCTTCTGCCATGCCGGATCAGAGAGTACGTCGGGGTGGGTGACCTGACCGATCGACGTCGTGCCGAAGGTGGCGAAGTCCTCGATGATGCACGACTGCTTGACGTGGTCGATGATCTGTCTGCCCTGGGGCGTTAGCTTGCTGTTTAGGTCGAGCTCCGGGTTGGCGTGGTTCAGCCCGACCAGGCTTGCCAGCGCGAAGCCAGCGCCCGCAGTCGGGTTGCCGTTTAAGTGGTTGACCTCCATCAGCATGTCGGCGGGAACGCCGCCGGCCAGCACTCCCCGGAGGTGAAGCTCAGGTGCGTAGGTTGGCTGCAGCTCGGCCGCCCATGCGGCGGCCTGACCGCCCTGGGAGTAGCCGGCGATACCGGACGGGGAGTTTGTCGATAGTCCCGAGCCGTTAACGTACTGGGAGGCCCGCAGCGCGTCCAGCGCGTTGCGACCCTCCGACGGTCCGACCAAGTACGACGAGTCTCCCGGTGTGCCTTGTCCCTCGTAGTCCGTGATAACCACGGAGATGCCGTTGATCAGGAACTGTTGGTACTCGGTGATCTCGTAGTCAGGGCTGCTCGGATTGGCCTGAAGCGGGTTGGCCTGCTTCGATGGCGCGCACCTGTCGTCGAGACCCCGGGTGCCGGGAGTGCCCACGACCACGGGGTTGTCCGTTCCGGGCTTCTGGAAGAGCGGCGTCAGCAGCATCCCGGTCACCGGCACAAGCTTGTTGTGGGGGTCGGTCGAGAGGTACATGATCTGCTGAACATGAGCGTCCGGATATGCGGACAGCAAAAGGTCCCGGGTCCTGAGCACGTCTCCAGGCCTGCCGTTCGGCAGCGGCGAGGGTGGGACGTAAAACGCGTCGTCGCTCAGCGGCGGCTTCGGCAACACCGGGACGGCCGGCAGCGGGAGCGCTGCCGAAGCCACGCCGGTGCCTGCGGCGAGCATCAGCAATGCCGCCGCGAAGGAAACGGCACCCGTGGTAGCCCTATATACAAAACTTCGATTCATTGCGTCTCCCTCTTTTGATGATGCCCGGTGAGGAAGGAAGTGACTCATGTCGCGATTCGAGCAATTCTGGCGAACGCTGGATTCCTGCTCTGCGTCCCACACCAGTTCCTCTGCCCTGTCCGGTCACGTCCGAGCTAGGTGGCTGAGCTTCGTCGCGGCGCTGATCAGCGGACCTGATGGGCGCCGGAACAACGCCAGCTGCAGCCGTCCTCCGATATTGAGGCATCTTTCTAAATTTGACCGCTCATACGGTCACTGATCTGCACAGAGTATGGGACGTGCCCGACGTCTGGCAAGCGTGATGCGCTATGAGAAGGAACCATCAACCCTCACCCGAGGGTGCGACCCTCATGAAAGCCGGGACGGAGCGCGCGGTCCAGTAGAGCTCTCGGCCGAAGTTGGAGGTTTCGGCGGGCGTCGTGACTATTGACCGCACGTACGGTCTATGCGAGAGTGACTCGTGCAACGCCGAGTGCAACGAGAACTCGGCTCCATCACAGGAGGACCACATGAGCTATTTCAAGGACGCTGCAGAGGTTTACAGGTACCTCGGCGGAGTATTCAAGGTCGCGGACGGCGTCGAAGGAGTCGGCGAGACACTGCGCGCCGCCGACATCGTGCTGCGGCTCGATTACAGCAACCCGACGTCGAGCGTCACGGTGGTCCTCAAGGAGCCGGCAATCGAGGTCATCGAAGGCGATTCCCAGCTCACACCGGACGTCCGGATGTCGATGTCGGCGGACCATGGCAACCAGTTCTGGAGTGGCCAATACAACGTCGCCGTAGGCCTGGCCAAGGGGCAGGTCAAGGCCAAGGGACCCGTGACGCAGATCTTGAAGCTGATTCCGGCAGCAAAGCCGGTCTTCCCGATCTACCGCGAGCTTGTGGCTGAAAAGGAAGCGGTTTGATGACCGAGGCCGTTCTGGAGGTCCCGCACTTCCGGATGTACATCGACGGGGAATGGGTCGACACGGAGGACCGGTACCACCTGATCAACCCGGCGGACGAGGAGCTGTGGGCGACCTCGGCAAGGGGAAGCGCAGCGGATGCCGATGCCGCAGTGGCCGCGGCGGTCGCGGCGCACGAGCGGGGTGAGTGGCGCAACGCGACTCCCGAGGACCGCGCCGCCACGATGACGCGGATGGTCGAGATCCTCAACGATCGCATGGACGACCTCGTCGAGATGCACGTGGCTGAGAACGGTGTGACCGTCCGGCAAGCGATGGCGTTCCACGTCGGCTACTCGATCTCCCACCTGCAGTACTTTGCCGACATGGCCCGCACATATCCCTTTGAAACCCCCGGGCCGATGCTTGGGTATCCCACGATGGCCGCGGGCATCACCCGTAGGGAACCGATCGGTGTGGTTGCAGGCATCGTGCCATGGAACTTCCCGATGCTGCTGGCCGTGTGGAAGCTCGGCCCGGCGCTCGCCGCGGGGAACTGCATCGTCCTCAAACCGGACGAGAAGACCCCGGCCACCCTCCTCGAGGTTGCCCGCGCCGCCCACGAGGCGGGCGTACCTCCCGGCGTCCTCAATGTCGTAACGGGCGAGGGCGAAGAGGTCGGCCGGCGGCTGTCTTCGCATCCCGATGTCCGCAAGATCGCCTTCACCGGGTCGACTGCCGTGGGACGCCTGATCGCACAGCAGGCTTCGGAGAACCTCAAGAAGGTGACTCTTGAGCTGGGCGGCAAGGGTCCAAATATCGTGCTGCCCGACGCCGATATCGACACTGCCGTCGACGGCGCCCTCTTCGCGTTCTGCCTCTATCAGGGACAAGCGTGCGAGTCGGGCACCCGGTTACTGCTCCCGGACGCGCTCCACGACGAGTTCGTGGCGAAGATGATCGAGCGCGCGAAGCTGATGAAGGTGGGCCCTCCAGCCGACTTTGACACGGCCATGGGGCCCATCATCTCCGCTGAACAGAAGGCCCGCATCGAGTACTACATCGAGCTCGCTCCCAAGGAAGGTGCCACCATTGCTTTCCAGGGCGAGGTTCCCGACGGTCCTGGACACTGGGTTCCGGTGACCATACTGACCGACGTCACCAACGACATGCGAGTGGCCCGGGAGGAGATTTTCGGCCCCGTCCTGTGCGTGCTCCGCTACACCGACGTCCAGGAGGCCATCGACATCGCCAACGACAGCGAGTACGGCCTGTCCGCCGGAGTCTGGAGCGAAGACGTCGATGCCGCGATGGATGTTGCCCGTCAGCTCGAGGCAGGGACGGTGTGGATCAACGACTGGCACATGGTCAATGTCATGTACCCGTTCGGCGGTTTCAAGCAAAGCGGCATCGGCCGTGAGCTCGGCCCCCACGCTCTCGATGAGTACACCGAGCAGAAGTTTGTGCACGTTGACCTGTCCCGTTCGCTCGACCGCCGGATTTACGACCTCGTCGTACCGGCTTTGGAGGGCTGAATCGTGCGCGCTGCGATTTTCACCGAACCGGGAGGTACGCCGACACTCCAGGAGGTGGAGCACACACCGCTGCAAGGCAATGAGGTCTTGGTCCGCATAGCGGGCGTCGGCATATGCCACACCGACCTCACCGGCCTGAACGGCAACGTGCCCCTTCCGATGCCAGCAGTGCTCGGTCACGAAGGCGCCGGCGTGGTGGAGGAGGTGGGCTCGGAAGTGACCCACCTGGCTCCCGGCGATCACGTCGTCCTGACATTCGACACCTGTGGCGACTGCGCCGCCTGCAACGGCGGCCACCCCGCCTACTGCGTGCTCTCCGGACCGTTGAACTATTTCGGCACCCGGCTCGATGGCACGACGACGATGGTCCAAGGAGGGCGTGAGATTCACGGGAACTGGTTCGGTCAGTCCTCGTGGGGTACCCACGCCATCGCGAGTGCCCGAAACACCGTCCGGGTCGACAAGGACGCTCCGCTGCACCTGCTCGGACCGCTCGGTTGTGGATTGCTCACCGGGGCAGGGACGGTCATGAACGTGCTTCGCCCTCAGCCCGGTCAGAGCATTGGGTTCTGGGGTATCGGGACGGTCGGCCTGGCGGGACTGATGGCTGCACGGGCTGCTAACTGCGAGACAATCGTGGCCGTTGATCTCAGCGACGACCGCCTAGCCCTGGCTCGCGAACTGGGTGCCACGCACACTTTCAATCCTTCATCAACCAAGGACGTAGTGTGGGAGATCCTCGAGGCGACGGGCGGGCTCGACTTCACGATGGAGGCCGTCGGGCTCGGTAGCGTCGTGCGGGAGGCCCTCATGTCCCTACGCTCCCCCGGCGTATGCGCCACCGTCGGACTTCAGGCACTCGATAACGACATCACCATTGACCAGGGCCATCTCCTCATGGGACGCACCCTGACCGGTGTGATCGAGGGAGACTCGGATCCGCACCAACTGATCCCGCACCTGATCGATATGTGGCGCGACGGTCGATTCCCATTCGACCGGCTAGTCACCGAGTATCCCCTCGATCGGTTGGAAGATGCCCTCAAGGACTTCCATGCGAGCAAGGTGATCAAGCCCATCCTCATTCCGTCCGACTCGTCGCACTAAACAACTCGAAAGGCAACGAACGCATGAACACTATTGCAATAGCCGTCATGGACCGGACCGCATGGGTCGAGGAATTCTTTCGACACGTGGATGAGCACGACTTTGACTGGGTCGAGGCTGCGCTGACACCTGGCTGTGTGATCGACGCCTCAGGATTTCGTCAGGAAGGCGCGGAAGTTGTTGTCTTGTGGATGGCCGGATTTTTCGCGGCGTTCCCTGACCTGCGACACCGTCCGCGCCGCGTTGTCAGTGGCGACAACGAACTGGCCGCCATAGTCGAGGTCACCGGGACCCACAATGGCGATCTCGCCTTCCCGGACGGCAACTCCCTGCCGCCCACCGGCGCCTCCGTACGTGTGGAACTCGCTGAGTTCTGGCGATTCGAGGGTGCTCGGATCGCGGAATACAAAGTGATCTATGACCAGAGCGATTTACTTGCTCAGCTCGGAGTTAGCGTCTGACCGGCGCCACATCACTGGCGGATGGGCGCCGGAGCCGTCATAAGAGACGGTTTCGGCGCCCGTTTTGTTCCTGATGCGTTCCTGGAGCGACCAGAGCAAGAAGGCCACATAGAGATCAGATCCCATCGAGTGACGAATTCGCGCGGATGCGGAGTCACTATGTTCCCGAGCAGGCAAAGAAGGAAATGGCGCCAGCCACCAGCGGAACGGCGGCAGCCCCGTAGAACAGCGCTGGGCTGATCTACGGGGCTGTTTCCGCAATCCGAAGAGCAAATAGAGACCATCTCGACGGCATACGGAGTCATCCTGGCTTGGTATGAGGGCGCCGTGCCTGGTCAGAGTGCTGCAGCGACCTCGGTTCCCTGCCGAATCGCATGTTTCGCGTCGAGTTCCGCGGCAACGTTTGCGCCGCCAATAAGATGCAGGCCCCTGCGACCGGCCGTGTCCAAGGTCTCGTAGAGATCTCGGACGGACCGCTGCCCGGCGCAGATCACCACGTGATCGACGTCCAGCACTCGACTCTCGCCATCCACGGTGATGTGCAGGCCGGCGTCGTCGATCCGGTCGTATTGGACCCCATTTACCAGGTGAACGCCGGACTGCTTAAGGTGTGCGCGATGCGCCCAGCCGGACGTCTTGCCCGGGCCGTTGCCAATGGGCGTGGTCTTGCGCTGCAGCAGCCAGACCTCCCGTTCCGGCGTGCGTGCCTTGGGCTCGGTGAGTCCACCTCGATCGATCCTGGGGTCACCCACGCCCCAGTGCGCCTTCCACTCCTCCAACGTCTCCTCGGAGTGCGTGAGGAAGATCGACACGTCAACGCCTATGCCCCCGGCGCCGATGACTGCGACCTTTCGACCAGGAATGACCGAGCCGTTGAGCACATCGGGGTAGGAAACCGCCTTGGGATGATCGAAGCCTTCGATCGGCGGGACGTGAGGCGCGACGCCGGTCGAGATAATCACGTCGTCAAATTCTGCGAGGTCGGCGCCGGTCGCCTCGGTGTTCAGACGGACCGTGACGCCCAGGACCTCGAGTCTGCGGGCGTAGTACTTCAGGGTGTCCTTGAAGTCCTCCTTGCCAGGGACCTGCATGGCGAGGCGGAACTGTCCCCCGAGTTCATTACTCTTCTCGAAGAGCGTGACGTGGAGACCGCGCTCGGCCGCAGACACGGCGGCCGAGAGGCCTGCAGGGCCGGCGCCCACGACGGCGATCCTCTTCTTCGTGCGCGTCGGACCAAGAATCAGCTCGGTTTCGTAACCCGCGCGGGGGTTGACGAGGCACGTGGACCGCTGCTTGGCGAAGGCGTGGTCGAGGCAGCCTTGGTTACAGGCGATGCAGATGTTGATCTGATCGGCCCGCCCGGTGGCGGCCTTGTTCACGAATTCTGGATCTGCCAGCAACGGCCGGGCCATCGACACCATGTCGGCTTGACCGGTGGCGATGATCTGATTGGCGAGCTCAGGAGTGTTGATCCGGTTCGAAGCGATTATCGGCACTCCAAGCTCTGGGCGTAGCCGTGCGGTGTTGTCCACCCAAGCGCCGCGCGGGACCTGCGTGATGATCGTCGGCACCCGCGCCTCGTGCCAACCGATCGCTGTATTGAACACATCGACGCCAGCTTCCTCCAGGCGCTTGGCCAGCTCAACGGTCTCCTCCCAATTCTGCCCGTTCTCGACCAGATCCAGCAGGGAAATCCGGTATTGCACGATGAAGTCTTTGCCGACGTACTCACGGATCCGCCTGATGATCTCGACAGGGAACCGCATCCGTTGCTGTGGGCTACCGCCCCATTTGTCGGTACGTTGGTTGGTTCGGGCGGCGAGGAACTGATTAATGAGGTAGCCCTCAGCTCCCATGATTTCCACGCCATCGTAGCCCGCCTTCTGGGCAAGGCGCGCGGCCTTGGCGAAGTCCGTGACCGTCCAGTCCACCGCCCTGGTGGACAATGCGTGGGGCGTGAACGGGTTGATCGGTGATTTGATCGCCGAGGCGGAGACGTTCTTCGGCGTGTAGCCGTAGCGGCCCGAATGCAGGAGCTGGAGCAGTATCCGGCCGTCGTGATTGTGTACGGCCTCGGTGATCGTACGATGGCGGAAGGACTGGAGTCCGTTGGTCATGCTGGAACCGAACGGCCAGAGCGCCCCGCGCAGGATGCCGTTCATCCGATCGGTCTTGGTGGACCCGAAGGGCCACATTGCGCCAGCCAGGTTCGGGGCGTGAGCGCCAGTGACGATCAGGCCTACGCCCCCCTTGGCGCGCTCGGCAAAGTAAGCAGACAGTTTCGGCAGATCCCAGAAATGGTCCTCCAGACCGGTGTGCATCGAGCCCATTACCACCCGGTTGCGCAATGTCGTCGATCCGATGGTGATAGGCGAGAGCAGGTGGCTGTAGTCAGTCATGAAATTCTCCATTGGTCGAACACCTTGGTGCCTCTAGATTCTTGGTGGGTCGGTCGATAAAGGTCTCCGGCGGAACCCGCCGCCCGGATGAGGCGTTGGTCGCACGCCAAATGCTGGAATCCCCGCGGTGCATTTACGGAGCAACCGGTGGCAGCTGCCGCATCGGCAGCCGACCGCCCCGCTGTTGGTCCGGGCGACCAGAATCATGAAACATGCGGGACTAATCCGCCGTAATCTTCACGCAACTTGCGCTTGAGCAGCTTTCCCGTGGGGTTCTTGGGCAGGGCAAGAACGAAGCTGATGCCCGTGGGGCACTTGTAGTGTGCCAGCCGTTCGCGGCAATAATCGATCAGTTCGCGTTCGCTGGTGCTTTGTCCGTCTTTTGTCGTGACTACGGCGTGGATCGTTTCCCCCCATTTCTGATGCGGGATGCCGATGATGGCCACTTCCTCAACGGCCGGATGTTCGACCAACACGCGTTCAACCTCTGCCGGGTAGATGTTTTCCCCACCGGAGATGACCATGTCCTTAACCCGATCCTCGATGAACAGGTAGCCGTCGTCGTCGAGTCTTCCAGCGTCCCCCGTGCGCAACCAGCCGTCTACAAATGCGGCCTCGCTTGCCTCGGGCTGATGCCAGTACCCGGACATTGCCTGCCCGGAGCGGAGCCAGAATTCCCCGACGTCGCCGGTCGGCACGTCCTCGCGAGTCGACGGATCCACGACACGGACCTCGACGCCTGGGACGGCGCGGCCAGCCGAGGCGTGCAGGTACTTGCGCTTCGGGTCGCGATGCTCGTCGGGGCCAAGGACGCAGAACACCCCCGACATTTCCGTCATACCGTAAACGGAGTACAGGGGGGTGTCGAGTGTGTTCAGGATCCGTTCCATCAACGGCGCAGGCATCGGTGAACCGCCATAGCCGATAACCCTCAGGGAGGCCGTATCGGCCACAACATTTTCCTCTGCAAGTAGCATTTGGATGACAGCGGGGACGAAGAAGGCATGAGTGGCCTGCTCTTGGGAAATGCGGTCAAGGACGTGGGCCGCGTTGACCTCCCTGACCAGGACGGTGCGGGCTCCTGCCGCCATGCCCGCCAACGCCCAACTGGTCCCGCCAACGTGGAAAAGCGGCATGGCTACAAGATTGACTGCGGCTTCATCCATGGCGTAGGCGTTCCGGACGGTCTCGTTGTGGGCAGACATGCTCTTCTGCGTCAGCAGTGCGCCCTTGGGCCAGCCCGTAGTGCCAGAGGTATACAACTGCAGGAAGCAGTCGTCCGGCTCAGCTTGGTGCCTCTTTGCCAGAGGTGGGGCGCCCTCCACGACTGCCTCATACTCGTCGTTCTCGCCACCAAGGACGAGCACCCGCTTCAGCGCGGGGAGTTGGTCTTGAATGCCGCGGATTTGGGGCAAGAATTCATGGCCGGTGATCAGTAGTTTGGCGTCCGAATCGCTAAGGACGTGGCTTAGCTCCTCGAGCGATAATCGGAAGTTGACGACCACGTGCGACGCCCCGATTAACGATGCGGCGAGCGTCAACTCGAGACAAGCAGCGTGGTTCTTGTCAATGAACGCAATCCGGTCTCCGGCCTTGACGCCCATGGCGTCAAGCGCGCCGGCGGCTTTTAGTATTCGGTTCCTCATCTGCCCCCAGCTCCATGCACGGTCCTGGAAGGACAAGCAAGTTACATCAGGGTGCAGTTCGGCTCTCCGCTCGAACTGGTCAAACATGCTGGTGAAGGTCGAAGCCATACTGATCTCCTTTGACTGTACGTACGGTCACTCTAGAGAAAGAAGGCACGGGACGCAAGGGGTGCGCGTCAATTTTGGGAGTCGCAATAGAGAAGAGGTTGACTGACCGCCCGTACGGTCATTATCATAGGATGATCCGGACGGACCGCCCCGTCCGGACAGACCGGATTGGAAGGAAGGACTGGCCTGATGTCGCAGTTGACAGTACTGCTCGGGGATCTGGAGGCCGAGACCAAGGCCGTGGAAACCATGCTGGCCTCACTGGCGCCCCAGGACTGGGACCTGCCCACACCGGCCGACGGCTGGGCAGTCCGGGACCAAATTTCCCATCTGGCGTACTTCGACGACGTTGCCATGCTAGCGGCCCTTAGCGCTCAGGAGTTCAGGGCGCTACGGGCCGACTTGTTGGCCGTGGGTGGTGATGTTCCCGACCGGCTGGTCCGGCTGTACCGGGACATGGACCCCGTGGCGCTACTCGACTGGTTCCGGAGTTCCCGAGCGCGCCTCCTGAAAGACTTCGCGGCGCTGCCCCCCAAGGCCCGCATATCCTGGTTCGGGCCGGATATGAGCATTCTTAGCGCAGTCACGGCGAGGCTGATGGAGACATGGGCCCACGGCCACGACGTCGCGGATGCACTCGGCCTGGAGTACCCGGAGAGTGCCCGGCTCAGACACATTGCCGATCTGGGAGTGAAGACACTCGGCTTCTCCTTTACCAATCGGGGCCTCAAGGTGCCTGATGTACCGGTCCGCGTTAGGCTGATCGCCCCAGATGGCGGCGAATTTGCGTGGGGACCGGAGGACGCGGTGAACTCCGTCAGCGGGCCGGCCGTGGATTTCTGCCTCGTCGTGACACAGCGGCGGCACAAAGACGACTCAGCCTTGCTCACGGAAGGGCCGGTGGCCGAGGAATGGCTGTCAATCGCCCAGGCGTATGCCGGCGAACCAGGCCCGGGCCGCACGCCTACGGGTTTGTAGGTATTACCAATCAAGGACACTCTGGACAACTGGTCGTCCCTACCTCCCCGGAACCCAACGACGGTGTGGCGAGTGCTGTGGATGAACGCAAAGAGAGCAAACCTACCCCTACTTCCCTTCGGGTCCGGCTTAGACCGATCACCTACAGTCGACGCGCTCGACGCGGGAGCGCCTAGTTATCCATCCATTAGATCAATGTTCCACTTTCATGAAACGGATACGTGAGCCCATGGATCTTCATTTGCAGCCCGATTGGCAGCGCACTTTGGGGCAGTTTGTCGAGATACGACGTTACGGAAAGACAGTTCGTTCGGGAACAGTTGAAGCCGTTATGCCAGACAATTCCATACTCTGGATCTCCGCCGCGGGTCCCTTCTCGCGCGAAATGATCGAACGGGCCGAGGATTTTGAAGTTTTTACCCGCTACCCATGGGATGCTCCGCCGACCCTGACGTAGAAAAGTCCGAGACGATTACCGGATATTGGGCTCAGCCGACGCCAGCGGGCAATCCGGTTCGCTGGGACGGTCAGGCAACCGGAGCGGCCTGTCGGTGAGTAGAAAACGCCGGGGTGCAGGAGAGGACGAGAGCCTCGCCCTCTCCTGCACCGGGAATTACGTAGATCTGGATCCCGCTACCGACGGCCAACTCCTCCTCCGGCGCGGTGAGCAATCTGGTTAGCAACCAAGGCCCCTCCTCAACTTCGACGAGCCCTGCCACGTAGGGTGCGGGCAGCGATGGTAGGGGCGAGCGATGGACCACACACCAGCTAACCAAGGTGGCTTGCCCCGAAGCCAGGACACGCTCGTGGTCGGCCATGAAGCAGGCAGGGCACAGCGGCTCCTGCGGTCCGCGGAAGGTACCGCAGCTTGTGCAGCGCCGGAGCAGGAGTCGACCAGCGGCGGCAGCGTCGAAAAAATCAGCGCTGTCGGCAGTGCGGCGGACGACTGGAACTGGCACGCTCATGCGTTGCGCTCCTGTTTTCCCAAGATCAGTGTCGAGTGGAATTCGAGGATCCCGCCGTTGCCGCTGACCAGAGCGATATCGCTGCGCGGCGCCTGGCGCGCGCCGCCGTGTCCGCGGACTTGGATGATCGCCTCACTGAGGGGCGTGTATCCCCACATGTAGTAGCTCGACAGTTGGCCGCCGCCTGTGTTCACGGCGAGGGTTCCTCCCGGAGCAAGTCTGCCGTCTTCGACGAAGGCACCGCCCTCCCCCTTGGCACAGAAACCGTAATCCTCCAAGGTAACCAGGACGGTGTAGGTGTAGCAGTCGTAAAGCTCCACGACATCGACATCGGCAGTAGTGATCGAGGCCCTGGCCATCGCCTGGCGGCCGGATGCGGTCGCCCCGGTCTCCAAACCCCAGCTCGAGTCTCGCCCAAGACGGCGCGGTCGGTGCCCTTCTCCATACCCCCAGACGTGAACCGGGGGCTGCGCGAGGTCGGCCGCAAACTCGGTGGAAGTGACGACCACTGCGATCGCACCATTCGACACGAGGCAGCAATCCAGGCGCCGCAAGGGGTCAGCGATCCAGGGAGATGCGTGGTGGTCTTCCACTGTTATCGGATCGCGATATTGCGCTAAGGGGTTGCCGGCAGCCCAGGCGCGCTGGGCGACTGCGATCTCGGCAAATTGTTCCGTCGTTGTCCCATAGATCTCCATGTGGCGCCGAGCCGCCATGGCATAAAGCACATTGGGTGTCGCAGCGCCGGTTGCCATGTTCCAGCCCCTGTACCCCTCAAGCCCGGCGACGGGAGATCCCCAGGCGGAAGGTTTTCCATCCTTGAGCGGGGTATCGGCAAAGACGCACGCGACGGCGGTTGCTGTCCCGTCGGAGATAGCTCGAGCCGCGGCCGCCACCATGGCCCCCGCGCTCGCGCCGTACGTCGAAGTGACCGCCAGCATGTTCAATTCAGTCAGGCCGAGATCGATAGCCAAATGTGGCGTCACGTCGTTTGCCATGCCGCCACTGAGGAGGAGCCCGTCGAGATCGCCTACCCTCAGGCCGGCGTCCGTTACGGCACGTACAACGGCCTCCCCAGCCAGGTCCATGGAGGTGCGTCCAAACACCTTGCCTAACTGGCTCATGCCGAGCCCGACAATCGCGGCACTCAAAGTACATCACCAACGAGTGGAACCGCCCGGTGGTTGACAGCAGTCATCATCAACATGGGTCCATCATTCTTTCGCTTGGATAGAGTACAAGTCCCCCGCCGGCAAGGGCTGGATCAGGACGGAGCCATGCGTAGGGCACCATCCATACGGATGGTCTCCCCATTCAGGTAGTCATGTTCCGCGATCATTGTGACAAGCTGGGCGTATTCCTCGGGTCGACAGAGACGCTGAGGGAAAGGCACGCTCGCGGCCAGTGCGGCGCGGTACTCCTCGCCCACCGTTGCCAGCATGGGGGTGTCCACGATGCCCGGTGCTATGGTGCACACCCGAATGCCGTTCCGAGCCAGATCGCGGGCGGCAGGCAGGGTCAGACCGACGACCCCGCCTTTGGAGGAGGCGTAAGCCGCTTGCCCAATCTGGCCGTCGAAGGCGGCGACTGAGGCGGTGTTCACGATCACCCCGCGCTGACCGAATGCGTCCGGATCTGTGGCTGCAATCGCCTCAGCTGCGGTCGCCAGGACCGTGAAAGTACCGACCAGGTTGATCGTCACCACCCGGGCGAAGAGATCGATATCGTGGATGCCTTGGCGCCCGAGGATCCGCTTCGAGGGCCCTATGCCGGCGCAATTCACTACTGTACGAAGAGGCCCTCCGGTGCTCGCGGCTGCATTTACGGCAACACGGACCTGATCGGCGTTTGTTACGTCAGCGGCAACGTAGGTGATCCGACTGTCCTCGGGGCAGACTCGAGTGCTCCCGGGAGGTCGAGCCCGAAGACGTGGACGCCGTGATCTGCAAGGGCCGCCGCGGTGGCAGCCCCGAGGCCCGACGCGCTTCCAGTTACTATGGCTGTCGTGTTGGCAAGCTGCATGGGGATTGCTTCTCCTAAATTAGATCACCTCTAAGGATGCCTCCCATCTTATGACCGTACGGACGGTCAGTCAAACCTTCCTAGCAGCGTGGTGGCGTCGATTCAGCGCGGGACGTGCTGGGCCTGGGGCTACAGCGTCCCCGAGGGGGCCGTGGAAGGGTTCACCGTGACTCGGCAGCACCAGGCCCGCGTCCCACTGAGGCCAACGCCGCCAGGGACGCTCGCGCCCTTGCCGTGTCGTGCGTGAACACCGGGCCGATGATCTGCGCCCATCCCCGCCTCATCGGGAAAGACCGCCCGCCACCGACTCAGCCGCGGAGGCGACCGGCAGGCCAACAAAGCCATCCACCGCGTGGTCCTCGTAAGGATGCGCTACGACAGCCGGACCCGCAGCTACGTCGCCAGGAGACGTCAGGAAGGAAAAAGCACCAAGGAAATCATGCGGTGCCTCAAACGCTACGTCGCCCGGGAAATCTATGACCAACTCCTCCACCCGCAACCCGCCCCGAACCCCGGATCACTGCGGACGGTTCGGATAACCAAGCACCTGACCCTCCAGCAAGCCGCCGATGCCCTGCACCTCTGGCCCACCACGCCGTCCCGCCTCGAACGCGGACTCAGCCACGACAACAACCTCCACCACCACTACGAAACCCGGCTCGACTGCCAATCCTCTACAACACAGGCTCCGTCTCGCGGGTAGGCCCGAGCGTTGGCCTAGCGGCACGCAACCACACTAGCCCCGTCTGCTCGGCGCGCCCCGGCCCCTGCATGCCCGACCGGGGGCGGCAGAGGCTCCCGGGTCAAGGGCGGCCGCAGGCCCGTCGCGCAGCGATCGCAGACCCTTGAGGCCGGAGTGGCCGGCCCCGGTAACCTCCGCAGCACGGGGGGCTCACGGACCATTGACCTCAATAGGAGCATCAATGTTCACACTTACTTTTTGCCACATTCCTTTTCCAAAAGCGGGCAGCAGGAGGACTTCCCAGTTGTGACGAAAGGCAGGTTATCGGCGTTTAACAACGGGAGTGGAAGTAGCTGCGGGAACTCCAGTCTCATGACGAATTGTTGGTTTCACATGTCAGGCCGTCTCTAGGGCACAGCGGTATTCGGACGCCAATATGGCTCTTAACCAGGCACTAGCTCACTGGCGAGAGAACGAAGCGTAAGTTCCTCGGTGAGCCGCAGGTGACGTTCCATCAGTTCACACGTCAGTCCGATGTTCCGCGAAATCGCAGCTTCAGCCAGTTCGCTGTGCTCCTCGCGCAACCCGCGGTCGGCATCGGACATCCGGATGTTTATCCACCGATACCGTTCGCCTTGAATGAATAACTGCTCGCGGACGCGCAACAGCCACTTGCTGTCGCAGGCGCTAACCAGAGCTTCATGGAACTGTGCGTGGGCGTCTGTCCAGGGGCCGCTCAAATCCACCGTGTTATGCGGGGTGCGGTTCAGCAGGTGCAGCGCAGCAACGATGTCGGCCTCCCAGGCAACCTTTCCCGCCGCAAGCGAGCGCTTCAGGCATGCCGTCTCAATGTCGACCCTGGCTTCGGTCAGGTCGTGGACGTCCTCAGCTGTGATTGGCGCCACTCGAAATCCCCGCTGAGGAATCGCTACGACGAGGCTCTCGGACGACAGCCGCGAGAGCGCCTCTCTCACCACGCCCGGGCTGACGCTCATCTCGTCAGCGAGCTCCTGAATCTTGAGCTTCCGGCCGGGCGGAAGCCGGCCTGATAGCACTTCAACTCGCAGGCGGCGGTAGGCGTCGAAGGTAAGGCTCGTTGGGTCTCCCGACATGGCGTGGTACGAAGTCAAGGCACCAATCTATCGGATATTTCTGATAGTCACAACCAAAACGAGAAATATCTATTTTATCCCTTTTCCTCCGAGTTTATTTGGACTATGGTTATGGAACTCGCCGAGATGTGGCGAGCGTCACAGCCCAGGAGACCCTCACATGCCGCTCGTTCGAATTTCGCTCAACAAGAAGACCCCTGCTTTTGCGCACGGCGTCGCCGACGCCATCCATCACGCGATGACCGAGACCATCGGGATCCCGGTCGGTGACCGCTTCCAAATCATCACGCAGCATGAAGCCGGGGAGCTCATCTACGACCCGAGCTTTTACGACATCCAGCGCACCGACGGCTTCATCGCCGTGCAGATAACGCTCGCAGCGGGGCGAACGCGGGAGGTCAAGACCAACCTCTACCGACGAATCACGGAATTGCTCCAAGAGCGTCAAGACGTTCGACCGCAGGACGTCTTCATCAGCCTGCTCGAAGTGGCTCCAGAAGACTTCTCCCTCGGGGACGGCAAAGCGCAGTTCGCGGACGCGCTGCCGCCACATCTCCAGAAGCTCCAAGCCACAGCTGACCAGTCGGCGCCCCACAAGCACTAGGAGACAGACATGACAAAAGCTTCCAATGAGACACAAATGACAGCTTCCAAGACAACAGCTTCCAATGTGAGTCCACGCATGGGGAGGATAGCCGTGGCCGGCGCCGTCGGCACCGTCATCGAGTTCTACGACTTCACCATCTTCGGTACGGCGGCCGTGCTCGTCTTCAACGAGGTCTTCTTCCCCTCGCTCGGGGCAGCTGCAGCTATCGCGGTGGCGTTGGCTACGTTCGGAGTCGCATTCATAGTCCGCCCGTTCGGCGCCGTCCTCTTCGGTCACTTTGGGGACCGCCTGGGGCGCAAGAACACCCTGGTGGCCACCCTCCTCCTGATGGGCCTGGCGACGGTGGGTATCGGGTTGCTCCCGACCGCAGAGGCGATAGGGCCGCTCGCCGCGGTGCTCCTGGTCGCCTTACGGTGCATCCAGGGTCTCGCCATGGGCGGAGAGTGGGCCGGCGCCAGCCTGATGACCACCGAAAGCGCCCCAGTCAACGCTCGAGGCAAGTACGGGATGTATCCCCAACTGGGGCCGGCGATCGGGTTCATCCTTTCGAGCCTCACATTCTTGCTCACCTCAGCGACGATGAGCCACGATGCCTTCCTGTCATGGGGGTGGCGAATCCCCTTTCTGACAAGCGCCCTGCTCATCGTGGTCGGGCTGGTCATACGCATCTCGCTCGAGGAGCCCGAGGTGTTCCAGAAGAAGGTGGCAAAGAACGCCGGCAAGTTTCCGGTAGTCGACCTGTTTCGCGAGCAGCGTCGTGAAGTCCTTCTTGCGACTGGAAGCACCATCGCTGTGTTCGGTCTCTTCTACCTCAGCATCACTTACATGGCGACCTACGGAACGCAAACGTTGGGGCTGAGCAAGACCACGGTGCTTCTCATCGGGATGGCAGGTGGCGCGTCCTTGGCATTGACCACTATCCTGGGCGCACTCTGGTCAGACAAGATTGGGCGCAAGCGAGTTCTCCTAATCGGAAACCTCCTTTGCCTGGTCAGTTCGCTTTGCCTCTTCCCCATCGTCCAAGGCGGCACAGCGGCAAACCTGCTCGTTGGCATCGTGCTCCTCCAGGCAGCAACGGGCTTGGCCTATGGCCCGCTCGGCGCTTACCTGCCGGAACTCTTCGCTCCCCGCTACCGATACACGGGCGCGGGCCTCTCGTACAACATCGCAACAGTGCTCGGCGCGGCGCTGACACCCATCGTCGCGAGCCAGCTCATCGTCAGCTACGGCCCGTTCTCGGTCGGGCTCTACATGGCAGGGCTTTGCGCCATCTCGCTCGCAGCACTTTCCCTCTCGAAAGAGACCCGCGCACCTCTAGCCAGCGCAGACATCAACAGGCCGGAGTGACCTGTCGACATGCTCGGCGCGTCCTAAATCCCAACTCAACAGGAGCAAACCATGCCGTTCTACCAGTTCACCGTCACCGCCGGCAGCACCAGCTCGAAATACAAGCCGCAAATTGCCCGGGCCATCACCGCGACGCACTGCGAGGTGACCGGCGGGCCGGCCGAGTACGTCAACGTCTCCTTCACCGAAGTGCCGCGCGAGAACCTGTACCAGGCCGGCGAGCCCGTGAGCGGAACGCGCATGGTCGGACTGATCCGCCGACGACCCGAGGCCTTGAAGCGCGAACTGCTGCTCAAGCTGGCAAAAGCATGGGCTTCCGCGACCGGTGAGCCCGTGACCGACGTGGTTATGTTCCTCGTCGAGATTCCTGGCTACCAAGCCTTCGAAAACGGCGTGCTGCTGCCGGAAGCAGACCAAGACGCGCTGGCGACGCGCCACCACTGAAACGCGTAACGCCCAACCTCACGCTGAGCCGCGGAGCCCCGGGACTCCCCAGGGGCTCCGCGGCAACCTTTCGAGAAAGAGCCAGACAGCCATGAAGCTCAACGAAACGCACGACCCCGCTCGCAGGAGCTGGGTGACGTCGGCAAACGATACAAGCAGCGACTTCCCCATCCAGAATCTGCCGCTGGGGATCTTCAGTGAAGGCGCGAGAGGCGTTCCGCGTGTGGGGATGGCCATCGGGGACCAGATTCTCGACCTCACCGCCGCCCACGAGCTCGGCTTGCTTCCGAAGTCGGTTCCGGTCGAGGCCGTGCGCGCACAGTCGCTGAACCTACTCTTCGCCCTCGGGCAGCTCACCTTGCACGACCTCCGCAAGGCCGCTGGCTCGCTTCTGGATTCCGGGCCGTCCGGGAACATCGCACGGATGCAGGCGGCAAGCCTGCTGAAGGCCCAGACATCCTGCCAACTTCACCGTCCGACGGCACCTTCGAACTACACCGACTTCTACGCCGGCATCCATCACGCGCGAGCAGCGGGCGCACAGCTGACCCCCGACGATCCGCTGCCCGCGAACTACAAATGGGTCCCGATTGCGTATCATGGCCGCGCTTCCTCGGTGCATGTCAGCGGCGCGGAGGTCTATCGCCCTATCGGGCAACAGCCGCCCAAGCGTCCCGGCGCCGCTCCCGAATTCGGACCATGCGAGGCACTGGATCTCGAACTCGAGATGGGGTTCTACATCGCAGCCGGGAACCGCCAGGGAACCTCGATTCCCATCGACCGGGCGGCCGACCACATCGCGGGGTTCTCGCTGCTCAATGACTGGTCGGCACGCGACGTCCAGCGATGGGAAATGTTCCCGCTCGGCCCATTCTTGAGCAAGAGCTTCGCAACTTCAGTGTCTGCGTGGGTCGTCACCGCAGAGGCCCTTCTGCCTTTCCGCGCACCAGCGCTGCAACGTCCTGACGGTGACCCGACGCCGCTGCCCTACCTGTTCAACCGACAAGACCAGGCCGACGGAGGCATCGACGTCGCCCTTCGCGTCCTGCTATCGACCAGCAAGATGCGGGCGGCGGCCGAAGTGCCCGTCGAAATCATCGTCTCGAACGCGCGGTACCTGTACTGGACGCCGGCGCAGATGGTGGCCCACCACACCATCAACGGCTGCAACCTGTTACCAGGAGACCTCATTGGGACAGGCACCATCTCCGGCCCGACCGACGCCGAGCTTGGCAGCATGCTCGAACTCACGGTCGGCGCGACCCGGCCTGTCACACTACCGAATGGCGAACGTCGCACTTTCCTGCTCGACGGCGACCAGATTACGCTCTTGGGTCGGTGCGAACGCGCAGGCTTCGTTCCCATCGGCTTCGGCGCCTGCAGCGGCACCATCGTCGGCATACAGGAAGCCGAAGCGGAAATCGAGATTCGCGAGGACGTCGACCGCTTCACCGACAAGTCCGAGGTTGTTTACACCGTTGATGGTGACCCTGGCGCGGCGCCGCCACCCGCCGACAAGTGCGTGACGCTGGCCCGGTGAATTTGGGACTTGAACATTGTTCGATTCATAGGAAGCCTGGATGTGCACCTGATCTGCGACAACTACCAGACCCACAAGACATCTGTTGTGAAAGCGTGGCTGCAGAACCACCTGCGGTTCCACATGCATTTCACAGCGACGTACTCATCCTGGCTAAACCAGGTGGAGAGGTTCTTCAGCTTCGTCACCGAGGACCTGTTGCGTCGCAGCGATCACCGCAGCGTCCAGGCGCTCGAGTCCGACATCCGCAAATGGATCAGCGGATGGAAGTCCAGCCCTACACCGTTCACCCGGACCAAAACAGCAGAACAGATCCTTCATCGGCCGACTTCTGAACCGAATTTCAGCCGCAGGACACTAGCCCTCCGCAGTCCGACCCGCTCAGTTCCTCGGCTGCACGGCGCAATGATCCCCGCGGGGCTCCCGATGCGTTATCGGCTAGCCCGATGACACATCGATCAGCACCTTGCCGACGATGCTCTCTTCCACCGCTGCGTGGGCCGCAGCCGTGTCCGCCAGGTCAAAGCGATGCAGCGGCAGGCCTGCGGCCTCTCCCACCGGAAGGGCGCCGTCGACGATGGCCGCATTGATGTCCTCGGCGGCGGCGTGCACCGCCGCCATGCCAACGGTGTAGAGCAGCACGAACTGGTAGCGGACATTGAGGCTGAAATGCCTGCGCACGTTCAGGCTTATCTGGTCACCGCCGTTGTTGGCGTAGACCGCGATAGAGCCGCGGTTGCGGATCACTGCCAGGTCGAGTTCGGCGTTCTGCGCGGGTGCCACCTCCACGATCTGGTCGACGCCGTTGGGAGCGATCCGGCGGATCTCCGTGGCCGCGTCGGTTTCCCGGTAGTTGATGACGTGATCGGCGCCGGCGGCCGTGACCAGCGCAGCCTTCGCCGGTCCGCTTACGGTCGTGATCACGACGGCGCCGGCCCACTTGGCGAGCTGGATTGCCGCATGGCCCACGGCGCCGGCCCCTCCCGCGACGAGAACTACTTTGCCGTCCAAGGTTCCCGGGTGCAGCCGCCGCGGGCCGTCCTCGGCGATGGTCAGGGCCCGGTGAGCGGTGATCGCGGGTACGCCCAGGCTTGCGCCGAGGTCGAACCCGGCGTTCTCCGGGAGCGGAAAGACCCGCTCGGCCGGCAGGACGGCGAACTCCTGGGCTGTCCCGCCGTCGGCGCGCTGGTAGGCAGCCAGGGCTAGCCAAACCCTGTCACCGACGTGGAGATGCTCGACGCCGGGTCCGACGGCGTCCACCACTCCGGCGCCGTCTTGGTTCGGCACGACCTCCGCGAAGGGCAGTGGCTCGCCCAGTTTGGCGCCGCGGCGCGACTTCCAGTCGGTGGGGTTCACTGCGGACACGATGATCCTTATGCGCACTTCCCCGCGCGCCGGATCGCGGCTCTCGCGGTCGACGAGCTCGAGGACAGACGGATCGCCCGTGGCACGGTACACGATTGCTTTCATACTCAGACCTAACGCCGGCCCCGAACGAAAATTCCCGCCACGTGCCGGACCAGATGCGGGCAACGGTCCCTCTTGACTCTGGAACCCTCCATGCCCGGCGCCGATTCCAGAGGATTTGAGATGCTGATCTGCAGAAGTTTCGCGCTCTGGTCAACACATTTCCAGGGAACGTCATGTCCACGTCCGACGCGGCCCTGTTGACCGGACTTGTGGACACGAGGATCAGTTCGGTGCCAACCTGCTTCTAGAAGGACTCGGCCGCGGTGCCGGGCTCCTGGCTATCCCAGCAGTCCGGCACTCCTCCATCCGGCAGCTGGGCTGCCCGCTGCTGGTCAAGCCGATTGTTGGGGTGTCCCCGGCCCGGGTCGCTTGCTTCACCCTCTCGACACCTGCCGTTGTCTGTCTTGCCATCCCGGGCGCCTAAGTTTGATCGGGCCCGGCCACCGGCCACTACTATCACGCACTTGGAGCAGACATGAAGATGAAGCGCGTCCTGGCCATCGCAGCAATCGCAGCGGCCACCCTGACAGCCGGAACCTCCGCTGGGGCCACCAACGGGCAAACCCCTAAGGGCCTCACGGCAGAAGCAGCGGCCTTCACGAAGGTGGACCGCAACACCCAGTGGGACCAGGTCCAGAAGCTCAAGCTGGACTTCCCGACCTTCCACCCGCAGGGCATGTCGCTGGTCGGCGACAACATATTCCTCAGCAGCGTCGAGATCCTTGAACCGACCGTGCGCTTCCCCTCGCCCGTCGACGGCTACGACCGCACTACCGGCAAGGGCCGCGGCCACGTCTTCGTCATCGACCGGCAGGGAAAGCTGCTGAAAGACATCGTCCTGGGTGAGGACACGATCTACCACCCGGGCGGCACGGACTTCGACGGTGAGAAGGTCTGGGTTCCCGTGGCCGAGTACCGGCCCAACAGCAGTTCCATTGTCTACACAATCGATCCAGACACCTACGAGGTCACGGAGCAGTTCCGTCAGGCGGACCACGTCGGCGGTGTGGTCGCCGACCGCAAGACCAACCGAATCAGCGGCGTCAGCTGGGGTTCCCGCAAGCTGTTCACTTGGAATAACCAAGGCAGGCTCCTGGGGACGCAGGCCAACCCGAGTCACTTCATCGACTACCAGGACTGCGAGTACGCCGGAGCCGGGCACCAGCTCTGCTCGGGTGTTACCAGCCTCAAGACTGCTGACGGTAACCCGTTCGAGCTCGGCGGCCTCGCCCTGACCGACCTCACAGATGGAACAATCGTCCACGAGGTCCCCTTCCAGAAATTCTCCACCGCCGGGCACTCGATGACCCGCAACCCGGTTGCCCTCGAATCTGACGGCGGCGTGCTGCGCCTGTTCGCCGCCCCCGATGACGGCGAAGAAGTCGCTGGAACCGAACTCTTCGTCTTCGAAGCGCGCCCCTGAGCCAGTAAAGAATCCGTGGCCCGCGTGAGGGAACCGGGCTCTTGGTCCCTCTCCGTAGGAAGGCAGCCTGAGGGGCAGCGCTCTTGACACCTAGCGCTAACCTGACAGATGCCGCCATACGGGAAGAGTGAAGTAGCTTTTCCGGTCGACGGCGCCCAGGATGTCGTGATGGAAACGCGATGGCATCTTCTGGCCGGGTGTCCACGAACAGGATTGCGACCTCGCGGGAATGGATTACGGTGTTGCGGGTCGGGCATTCGACCCAGGAATGGTGCCCGGAATACGACTCGACGAACTATCCGTCGCCGAGCAGACCCTGCTTGGCACTACGGGCCGGCGCAACAACCTGGCCCCGGTGGTTCGCACAATCAATCGGATGACACCCGAACATTTCAGCGGCTATGTCATGTAGGCCATCCCACCCGAGCGAAATGAATGGGTATGAAGAAAACGATCGCCCAGCCGTGCACCACTCCCCCGGAACCTGCCCGGTCATGTCGTCCCGGCCGGACGCTCCCATGAAGCATTAAGACAGCGGAAAGCCCCGACGCACGGGAGGAACCGGCCACAAGAAAGGCTACCGACAAACACGGCGTGACCGACACCCGTCAAAGCGATCTTCTCGGACAAGCGTGTACCCCGTCCACCACGTCAGGCCCAAAGTGTCCCTCTCTGACGAGGGGATCTGCTGTGCCCGAGGTGGGACTCGAACTGCATTCCCACCCTTGTAAACAGAGGGAAGTCCCGGAAACATGCGGAATCCGACCCGATCCGGCCCCAGTACGACCCAGTCCGAAGCCCCGAAGTGTTGACATTGTCAACGCTCCAAATCGCAAAGCTGACGCCAGCGAGAATCGCGTCCCCATTGAGGGAACGTGGTTCTTCTTTGCCACGCATGGGATTTCAGGGCTGGAAGTGTTCACGTCTCTCCCGAGGACATGACGGACTGGCTTAGGGCATGGGGCGCACATGGTTTCCAGGATCTTCACGGCCGGTCCAAACCCCTTCAGCCCCTCATGGACTGAAGGGCCCAAATTCGCATGACCCGTCTTCTCATTCGACCGTTGCCTCACCGGGGTTCTGGAACGTCATCGACCTCCCCCAGTCTTGCCGACACTGCGCAGATACCGGCCAAGGGAGACTATGTGCCTTAAAAATATCAGGGAGCAGCAAACTACCAAGCGGGTGGTAGCCGACCCTGCGCTACCACCCACGTGGTATTACTTGTCCCTGCAGTGCTTACACAGGGGGTAATTGTTCGTTCCCGGGCGCTTGTTGTGCGCCGGAATCCGGTTCCCACTCAAGCAGTCACTGTGCTTGTGGTGGACGTCCGGATCGCTTGGATTGATGGAGTAGTACGGGCGAGCATGAGGCCTCCTGCTGTTAGACCCGCAAC
Source organism: Pseudarthrobacter sp. NIBRBAC000502772 (assembly GCF_006517235.1). NCBI lineage: Bacteria > Bacillati > Actinomycetota > Actinomycetes > Micrococcales > Micrococcaceae > Pseudarthrobacter > Pseudarthrobacter sp. NIBRBAC000502772. The sequence continues at coordinate 2,577,076 of NZ_CP041188.1, read as the reverse complement.
TTGCGGGCTGACATCAGACTAAAAGTGACCTATGACATTTTCCGGTTCCCTTGGCGAAGGAGGCCCACTGCGCCGAAAGGCAGGGGTCGCTGACGGACCGCTTGGCGACTGGCGCGAGGTATCCGCCGACCAGGATTGTTGCGGTCGCGGTACGGCTGAGGGCCCCGCGGCGCCTGGCCTCGGGACCCTCAGTAATCCATAACAAGGAACCTGCCCCTGTCTTCCTCTACAGTTTAGTCCTATGGCCGCAGCGCACCAAACACCAATCGAACTGGTCCTTCAGCACAGGATCAGCCTCGAGCGCCTGGCACCGTACATCCGCGAGACACCCACCCTGCATGAGGCGATTCGGCTCTACCGTTGGAACATTGACCTCTCAGGCGCCGTCTACGAAGCCCTGCACGTCTTCGAAGTCGTCCTCCGCAACGCCTTGGACGAACAACTCTGCATCTGGAACGCCTCCCAGATGGATCCTGACACCGGCCGGAGTCATTCATCAGACTGGCTCATCGACCCGAGCGCCTTGCTACTCCGCGTCGCCGGCCGCGACATCCCTGACGCCAGACGTCGTGCACTCAAATCGACCACACGCAGACCACAGGGCCAACGAGACCCCCTCCACGCAGACATCCTTGCCGCGATGTCCCTCGGAACCTGGCGCTTCATCCTGCCCGGGCGCCACGACGCCGGCAAACAACGCCTCTGGGACGAAGCACTCCACGAAGCATTTCCACACCTACGCAGAACACCACGCGAACTCGAACGGGCAGTTGAGGGCGTCTACCACCTCCGGAACCGGGTAGCCCACCTGGAACCCATCATCAACAGCAACGTCCGAGCCCAACTAGTCAATATGCGAACCGTTATCGGCGCCATCGACCCGCAACTCCTCTCCTGGTTCACCAGCACCGAACGCATCAGCCCATCACTCACGACGCGCCCCGCCCCCACCTAGAACTGACAGAGAGCACAACCACGCCAAGAGCCCACGATGGCAAAATTAGATGCTACGACATTGCCGGATGGCACGAACGTCCTAGGTCAGCTACCTGATCGTGGGTGGCATGAGATGGAAGACCTGCCATGTCCAGAAATTCTGGACATAGAGCCCGCGTACCGCCTGGCCCGGCTCAGTGACCAAATGGTCGCACATGGAATGCTTGCGCCGTGCAGCACTGACAGGAACAAGGCCAGGTCAGGTTCCCGTCGTTGTCGTAGCCGCTGGAGGTTGATTCAGTCGGTTGTGTGAGTGTCAGTGGTGTGTGGTAATGGGGCTTCGCATTCCGCTGTAGGCTACCACGACCCCTACCAGGAAGATGAGGACGGCGAGGTAGATCAGACCGAGGTGCCCAAGCGTGGCAAGACCCCATGGGTAGTGCGCGGGGAGGGCCACGGCGAGCCCGACGACCGGAACGATAACGGCTGTGACGAAGGCCCACCATTCTCCGCGGCGCACCCCGTACCAGGACAGGCCTGCAACGGCCAGCCCGGTCGCGGCAATGAAGCCGCTGACCGCGATGTGCAGATGACTGATGTAGTGATACAGCTGCGGGCTGAACGCCTCGATCTCCGCTTTCCCCTTGTCCACTTGATCGGGGCCGATGCCGAGTTCGAGGAAGGCGTCCGTGAAGTTGAGTACCAGGAAGATGACGGCGTAACCGACGAAAGCCAGCCCAGCCAGCGTCATGAGAGCGGCACCTGTCCGGAGGCGGGACTGTTGCCCTTGGGGAGTTTGGATGGTGGACACGGCCACCACCCCTTTCTTATTCAAGTAGGTACTTGAATAAGAATCCCCCAACGGTAATCTTGTCAAGAGAACTCTTGAATAGGAGACACGAGTGGCCGACCAGCAGGACAAGGAGGCCCTCTTCGATGCCCTCGTCGAAGCTGCCAAGGCCTTGGGGAACGGCAGGAGGGCGGAGCTGATCGATATCCTTGGGCAGGGCGAGCGGTCCGTTGAGGAGCTGGCCGTAGAGATCCACCAGACTGTGGCCAACACATCCCAGCACCTGCAGCGTCTGCTGCGAGCCGGCCTCGTCTGCTCCCGACGCTCCGGGACACGGATCTACTACTCCCTTGCCGGCACGGCGGTCGAGCGACTGTGGCGGGCACTTCGGGAGACAGCCGAAGCGCACGCCCGGGAGCTGGGCGATCTCGTCCGTGCCTATGTCGGCGATCGCGCCGACCTGAGCACGATCACGCGCGACGAACTGCGGCTGCGGCTGCGGCAGGGCGACGTCGTTGTGCTGGACGTGCGGCCGGCGCAAGAGTATAAGGCCGGACATATCCCGGGTGCGCTTTCCATGCCCTTCTCGGACGTTAAGTCTCGGCTGCACGAGGTTTCCCAAGGGAGCCAAATTGTCGCCTACTGCCGCGGACCATACTGCCTGTATGCGGACGAGGCCGTGCGGCTTCTCACGGACGAAGGGCACCTCGCCACAAGACTGGAGGAGGGCTTCCCGGAGTGGAAGGCGGCAGGGCTGCCTATAGAACAGTCGGACTCATGAGCGGCGTCCATCCAAGACTGCGAACCGGCGAGAGTCCTCCTGGTGGTGGATTAATGCCAGCTCCTGCGGGCTGATCGCAGCGAATTCATGGATTCCCGACGGCTTGCCGTGCGAATGCCTGTGCCGCCTCAACCGCACAGCAGGTGCTCACGGTCGCTTAATGGGCGAGGTCCATCTTCCTTTTTGCCAGTCATCAGAGCACGCTTCGGCGACCCCGCCAAAACAAAAGCCCTGGACGCGGCGGTGCCGGGCTGGTCCGCGGGCCGGACCCGGGCCGGAAAGCCCATCCCGCTCCGGACGGGCGGAGCGGCCCGGGGCTAGATTGATCGTGTGAGCGATGACCTGGTGATCAGGCAGGACTGGTCGGCCCCGCACGGGCATTCCGTGATCTCACCGTTTGAGGCACCGGAGCACTTCACCCAGGCCTGCTGGCAGGCCAACGAAGCCATCGTTGCCTCCCCCTCGGACCTCTTCTACAGCTTCACCGGGGCGGCGAGAAAGTCGTCCGGATGATCGTGGTCGATCATCCGCCTCCGGATCCCGGCGACGAGGTCCGGAGGCGGCAGACGGGCTAGCGATCGACTTCATGGAAGTCACCGAAGGGCGCCGCCGACAGGGGCTCGGCACCCGGGCCATCGACCTGCTGCACCAACAGCTTCCCGGCCGGACGGTGTTCGCCCGTCCCGCCCGGAGGCAAAGACGCGTTCTGGCAGTCCCTGGGCTGGGAACACGTGCGCCGCGCCCAGAACGGGGACTATCCCCCGCTGTTACTCAAGCGCTGACCAACGACCGGGCAGTCCGAGCGGGGCTTATTGCTTCCTCAGGGAGGACGTGTCTGTCTCAGGTGCATGGGTTTGTGGTCGATGCGGCATTCGTACGGCAACGATGATGCCAGATATTCCGGTAAGGGCGGCAACGACCCCCCACGGCTGCGGTTAGGCCGTAAGCATCGGCGATAAATCCCTGAGATCAGGGCACCTGCGGCGAACCCGCTGTCGCGCCAAAACCGATAGGTGCCGACGGATCTGGCCCGCCAGTTTGGGTGGGCGACATCAACGATCGCGGCGAGAAGTGTTGGGTAGACCATGGCGGTGCCGACCCCGAGCAGCACAGCTGCAGCAAGCCAGATCCAGAAGTCCTGCCCGACGGCGACCATAGCCAATGCGCCGGCTTGGACAAGCATCCCGCTGACGATCAGGGGTTTGCGCCAGATCCGGTCAGAAAGGGCGCCGGTGACGAGCTGCCGGCTCCCCAGACCGCGGGGTAAGCGGCTGCGAGGATGCCGATCTTCTCAACCGTCAGGCCTGCCGCGGCGAACAGTACTGGGAACGGGCCCCAAGCGAGCCCGTCATTTTGTCCGGTCATCGGATAGGCCGATGACGTCATCGTTGTGCCCCTGGTCTTCCGCTCGACCATCGGCAAAGCGGGCATAGGACCACTGGACCAGCACTGGCCCGGAACACCCGCCCGCCTCAAACTGATTCAACGCCTGACCGGAACTGCGACAACCGCCCAATGAGCAGCCAACGGCTGACCAGCACCCTGACATGTCCGGACTGTGGCAGCACGGAAATACGGTCTCTGCCGACGAACGCGTGCGTCTATTTCTACCGTTGCACCGCCTGCGGTGCAACCAGCAAACCCCCGGCCCTGTGAGTGTTGTGTCTTCTGCTCCTAGGGCGGCACCCGGTGCCCACCGGCTCGACGGGCATCACCCATCGGGCATGGACGCAAGGTCGTCCAAAGCGCAAGATGAGGTGTATGACAACAACCGTCATGGTCCTCGGCGCCGGCTTCGGAGGTTTGGAACTCGCGAGCACACTGTCGGAGCGCCTTGCCGGCGAGGTCGACGTCACCCTCGTCGACCAGCACGACGCCTTCGTGTTCGGCTTCTCCAAGCTGGAGGTCCTCTTCGGGCACCAGAACGCGGAACAGGTGCGGATCCTCTACAGCGAGATCCGCACGCCGGGCGTGGAATTCCGCCAGGAGCGGGTGCTCGCGATCGACCCGGGGACGCGGCACGTCGTCACCGATGCTGCGGTTTACGATCCCGACTTCGTCGTTGTCGCCCTCGGTGCCGACTACGACTTCGCCGCGACACCCGGCTTCGCCGAAGGAGGGTTCGAGTACTACACGGTCGCAGGCGCCGAGCGGCTGCGCGACGAACTGGCGGCGTTCCGCGGCGGCCGGGTGATGCTTGCCGTGCTCTCCATCCCTTTCAAATGCCCGCCCGCGCCATACGAGGCGATCCTGCTGCTCCACGACCGGCTCGTCGCCCGCGGCATCCGCGAGGGCAGCAACCTTCACTTGGTCAGTCCGCAGCCGTCGCCCATCCCGGTCTCACCCCAGGCATCGGCCGCGCTGGAACGCGCGATGGCCGAGCGTGGGATCGGGTACACGAAACGCCACCGGATCCACGGGATCGACCCGGACGCGCGGGTCGCGCAGTTCAAGGACCACGACGAGCCGTACGACTTGTTCATTGGCATCCCGACCCACAGGGTGCCCGACGTGCTCGTCGAGGCGGGTCTGGCGCGGGACGGCTGGGTCGCGGTCGACCCCGTGACGCTGCAAACGCCGTACGCCGGGGTGTATGCGATCGGCGACTGCGCCGAGACCGGGATCCCGAAGGCCGGCACCTTCGCCGAGAGCGCGGCCCACGTCGTCGCGGACGGCATCGTTCGCAGCATCCGAGGCGCCGGCGGACTTGCATCCGGGGGCACCGGGCTCTGCTACCTGGAGTTCGGCCACGGCGACGTCGGTCGCGTCGACGTCGATTTCCACGCTGACGGAGGGCCGACCGCGCCGCTCCTGGGGCCGTCGCCGGCGTACGCCGATGAGAAGGCGGAGTTCGGCGCGGTGCGACGCGCCCGCTGGTTCGGGGCCTGACGCGCCTCGCACGTTCGGGCGACGGGCGTTGGCTAATCACGTTCCGGCTCATCTGGGGGACGCGGTCATCAATTCCGGCCCGGCCATCTCCGCAACCGCCGCTGCGTTCGAGATCTCCCGGTGGACGGTCCGCGCCGCAGTGACCGAGGCCTGTTTTCTCACCCTGCACCCAAATGGCCCCAAAAACGTTCCCGCTGAACCCGGAACCTCCTACGAAACCGACGGTCTGGACCTCAAAGTCATGTCGCCCCAAAACGGCGATGCGGGAATCCAGCCTCGCACCAGGACCGGCGCGCCGGCTGTAGCGGACACGCACAGCATTTTGGGTGCGTGAGCCCAGCATCACCAACTCGGCCACAGAAATATCTGGCTATCGTTCTACGAGGTGGGCGGCAATCATCCCCGCGCTGTCCCCAACCCGATATCGCTGGCGGCCACGCCCACGACCAGATCGAACGCCTCATCAGTGATGAAGTCATTCCGGCAGCCGTTTATCCAGAGCATCAAAACCATCAGCGTCCACGCAGTCCGCTTATTGCCGTCGATCAGCGGACTGAACCGAGCCACAGACTCCATCAGAGCCGCCGCTTTCATCGCCAACTGCGGATATGCTTCCACACCCAGCACCGGGCCCTTCTGTTTGGGTCGTTAGGCGGCGCCTCCACCGGGGGTTCCGTTGCGCGGATTTTCGAAGGCGAAGTTGGAACTCATCAGTGATGTGTTTGACGATGTATTCGGCGTCTTTGCCGACACCCCCAACGAGGTGGGATGTGATGGAGGACTGGTGTGGTGTGCCGACGGCGTAGAGTCCTGGTTCGCTGGTAAGTCCCTGAGGTGTGTGAGGTGGCTGGCGTGGTCGAAGACGGGCAGTTTGATGAATCGGTAGTCGGGAGGGAGCCCGGTACACCACACCACCGCGTCCACGTTGACGGTCCTTCCGTCTTCGGTTACCGGAAGTCGTTCTGCGAGCCGGTGATATTCGGTATCCGGGTGATGCCAGCTGCTTCCAGTGCGCCGGGGCGGATTCTGCCGACTGGTTCCGCTCCGCCCTTCAGGGCGCGTTGGGACAGTTCAGAGCCTGCCCTGCCCAGTAGTCGCAGGAGCGGGTAGGTCCACGTGCCCAGCGCCGGCAAATAGCCAACGTCGCGGCCGGCGAGATACACCCAGCGATGGTGCCCAGCGTCATCTGGATTGGCAAGATCAAGGGCAATTTCGGCTCCTGTCAGCCATTGCGTCCTTTGTCGGCCTGTCTGCCCGTGGCGCCGGGAACTTGAGGCCGGGCAGGTGGCTGAATCCGGCGGGCGTGAACAGTTGCAGCGAATCCCAGCGGTACCGCCAACTGTCGCCGATGTCGCGGTTTGCATCCACAACGATGAAGTCACGGCCACGTCCGCCCAAGTGGAAGGCCGTGGCCAGGCCGGCTTGGCCGCCGCCGATGACGACGGTTTCGACACTCTGTTCTGGAATCGGCTTCTCCCATTGGGGTTTGCAACGGTGCGGCAATGCCTTCTTAGGTTGTCGCCAGCGGCCCTGGATCGGTCGCTTGGGTGCGGAGTTTCAGCTGTTCGAATCGAACGGGCTCTGTGCCCGGAAGGGGGATCCGAGGTAGCGGGGAACGCTGTCGGAGTATTCGAGGTAGGCGCGGCCGAAGAGCTCGGCAAGCGTGGCCTCTTCATCCAGGACAGCGCGGTGCTCGACCAGCAGTTCGGCAGGCAAGGTCGCGAGGACCCAGGATGAGCCGGCCAAGGTTCCCGCTCCGAGTTGGATGAGCCACCATCCGATGTACATCGGGTGGCGGGTGATGGTGTAGGGGCCGGTGGTGACCAGGTCCTCCGGCCGCTCCAGCGCGAACGCGCCAGTAGTGCGGTGCCGCCGTTCAGCCAGCGCCCAAATATTCAGGCCGACGCCGGCGAGCAGCAGTCCCGCCCCCGCGGTCCGGTGGAGGGCGCGGGGACCGGGAAGCGGCACCGGACGGAGCCTGGCGAGGAGGAGGTCCAGGACAATCGCGGCGACAACAGGGAACGGCAGCGGGAGGTTCTCGTAGACCTCCTTCCCGCGCCGGATCAGGGAACCTCCGGTCAATGCCGTCACCTTTATCTCTCCATTGACGTCCGGGTGGGGCTGGTCGCCCCGACCGGGCAGGACGGTCCTGCGCCCGGGATGACCGGGAGGTGTCCGCGTGGTGGGAAGGGCGGACCTGCCGGTCGTCGTCGTTGCATCCCTGAACTTAACGCGGCCGCGGGCTCCGCCCTGCGGGTTCAGGACTTGGACAGGGATTCGGGAAGCAGCCCGAGTTGTCCGAGGAACTCCATCTGGTCGAAGTAGAAGTGGTGGCTTGTGATCAGGCCATCTTCGACGTGGGCGACATCGCAGCTCCTGACCCGGATGCTCTTTCCGGTGGGAGGCAGGCTTTCACCGGACGGCATGAGCAGCGGTCCTGTGTTGGTTCCGACGACAAAGCCCTCATCGATCGCCACATTTCCGGCTTCGTACCTGTCGGCGTACTCGTAGGTGATGTCAGGGAACGATTCCCCGAACTGCGACAGGTAGTTGCTGATGGCTTCGGGCCCAACGAGTTTGCCCTCCTCGGGCGTGAAGGCCACCGCATCAGCTGAGTAACACGCTGCCTGTGTCTGTTTGTCCCTCGCCGTCACGGCTGCGGTTAAGCGGTCCATTGCCTCGCGTGCTTGTCCCATTTTTAGACCTCCGTCTTTGGCGGCCTCACGGAAAGGTCAGGCCGCTCCGTGGCTTGGCTTCTGTTAATACAGGCGCCGATTCAAGTACACGCCGGGCCGGGAGGGGTGTCAACGGCTTTGTTTTGGCACCGTTTGTGCCGGATTTTCGAGGGGGTTAACACGGTCGTGGATGAAGTTTTGGCCGGTCAGGAGCCGGTCGTCACCGTGGCAGGTGGTCGGTGCTGCGCATCCGCAGGGCCACGACGATGCCGGAGGCGCCGGTGAGAAGTGCGACTGTGGTGACGGCGGCCGGTATGCCCAGGGTGTCGGCGATGATTCCGGAGATCAGGGCCCCGACGGCGAATCCGCCGTCGCGCCATAGACGGTAGATACCCACTGACCGGGCACGCCATTGGGGGTGGGCGACGTCTCCGATAGCGGCCAGAAGAGTTGGGTAGACCATGGCGGTACCGGCGCCGAGCAGGACCGCCCCGGCCAGCCAGATCCCGAAGCCCTGCCCGGCGGCGATCATGGCCAGGGCCGCGGCCTGGACCAGCATGCCGCCGGTGATCAGATGTTTGCGCCCGATCCGGTCCGAGAGTGCGCCGGTGAGGAGCTGCCCAGCTCCCCAGACGGCCGGGTACGCGGCGGCGAGGATGCCGATGCTGTCGACGGCCAGCCCGGCAGAGGCGAAGAGGACGGGGAAAAGGCCCCAGGCCAGGCCGTCGTTGAGGTTGTTGACCATGCCGGCGTGGCAGACCGACGACAGTGACCTGTCACGGAAGCTGGTGAGGATGAACACGTCGCGGCTGGTCAGCTGGGCGTGGTTGCCGGCGTTGGCGGGAACGTGGGATGCTGCCTCGAGTCTGGCGTAGCCGTGTGTTTACCGCGACGAGGAGCACGAACTGGGCCAGGTTCTGCCGCCAACCCAGCCGTACCCCGGATCCGCGACCGTGATTGCCCGGTGGCTTCATGGCAGTCAGGATGTTTGTGGCTGCGGGATCAGGCAGCCGCCAGCGTCCCGGACCGGGTTCGGGCCCAGAAGATGACGGGAATCAGCAGCAGGGCCAGGACCCCGCCGACGATCGAGAGCACCGCATAGCTGGTTTGGGCCACGACGAGCCCGGACATCGCGCCGCCGCCGGCGCCGGCGACGGCGATGAGGACATCGACGGCTCCCTGGGTGCGGGCACGGTGTGCGGGGACGGTGGCGTCCACGACCAGTGCGGTTCCGGAGATGAGGCCCATGTTCCAGCCCAGCCCGAGCAGGGCCAGAGCCACGATGAGCAGCCCGAGATTGTCCGCGGGTGCCGTAGCTGCGGTGAGGCCGGCCGCGAGCAGGGTCAGGCCGGAGGCGATGGCCATCGGGGTGCGGCCGATGCGGTCCACGAGGACGCCGGTGAACAGGGAAGGCAGATACATCGAGCCGATGTGGATTCCGATGACGAGGCCGACTTCGGAGAGGTGGTGGCCGTGGGCGCGCATGTGGACCGGTGTCATGGTCATGATGGCGACCATAGCGATCTGGGTAAGGACCATGACCGCGGCCCCCACGTAGACCCCGGTGCCCGCCCGGACCGGTGCGGGCGGGGTGTCGGAGGTTCCCGGTGGAGGTGTGGCAATCTCGAGTTCCCGGGCGAGCAGGAACGGGTCCGGCCGGAGCAGGACGAACAGCACGGCCCCGGCGGAGGCGTATGCGGCTGCTGCGAGCAGGAACGGGCCGGCGAGAGCGGGAATGCCGAGGCTTTCGGCGAACCGGCCCAGCACATCGACCAGGTTCGGGCCGAGGACCGCGCCGAGGGTGGTGAAGACCATGGCGATGCTGACGGCCGTGCCCCGGCGGGACGCCGGAGCCAGATCGGTACCGGCGTAGCGTGCCTGCAGGTTCGTCGCGGTGCCCGCCCCGTAGATGAACAAGGACAGAAACAGCAGCGGGATGCTGTCCAGGACGGCCGCTGCGACGACGCCGAGCGCCCCGAGGGCCCCGGCGGCGAAGCCCAGGCCCAGACCGGTCCGGCGGCCCAGGCGCTGGGTGACGGCGCCGACCAGGAAGGCCGCCAGTGCGGAGCCGAGGGTGAACAGGGCCGCGGGAAGACCGGCGGCGGCGTTCCCGCCGAGCATGTCCTGGGCCAGCAAAGCCCCGACGGTGACGCCGGCGGCAAGGCCTGCCCCGCCCAGGACCTGGCTGGCGGCGACCACCGTCAGGGTCCGGCGGTGCAGGACTTCCTGAACGGCTGCGTCGGCGCGGATTCTCTCCCCGAGCAGCACCATCGGCTCACGCGGTGGCATCGAGATCCACCAGGTGTGTGGCCCGCCATTCGATGACGCCTTCGTCCATGGCCATCGCCGGGATGCCGCGGGCAGACAACCACGCCGCGGCGTCCCGGGCGAGTTTGCAGAACTCGCCACGGCAGTACACCACGACGGGATTCCCTGACGGGATCTCACCGTAGCGTTCCGCCAGCTCCGCCAGCGGGATGGAGACCGCGCCCGGGAAGTGGGCTGTGTCGTACTCGGACCGGGGCCGGACATCGATAACGGTCATCTCGGAGGTGACAGCTGCCGGATCGATCGTGCTGGCCGGCTCCGAGCCGCGGGGAGAGAGGTAGGACGCAAGTGCCTCCCGCAGGGCCGGGGAACGCAGCATGCCCACACGCTTGATGGCCAGATACATCGCCGCGACGTCATCGCCCGCGAGCCGATACAGGATGCTGGTCCGCACCCGCCGGGTATCCACCAGGCCCGCCTGCTTCAGCTGCTGCAGGTGGGCCGAGACGGTCGTCACCCCCATCCCCAGCTTTGCCGCGATTTCTTCGACTGGATGCTCGCCCTGGGCGAGCAATTCGATCAGCTCCAGCCGCTTGCCGTTGGACATCGCCTTCGCCACCCTGGCGAGCTGATCGAAGACTTCCAGCTTCTCCCCACCCGCCGGGCTCTTATTCCATGACTCCATGGAATAAGAGAATACTGTATCGTCAGCGTTTTAGGGAGCCTTTTCGGTTAAGGGATGGCGGTCGCGTTCCTCTAGTCTTCGCGGGACCGGCTTTCGCACCGGGGAACCGGGGAACCGGCGCGAGGTTATCGTGCAGCGTCGTCGAGCAGGTTGCGGAACTGTTCTTCACTGTTCAGGGTGAGCTTTTCCCCGTTGAGGAAGAAGGTGGGGGTTCCGGTCACGCCGAGGGCTTTCCCGTCTGCAATGTCCTGGCGGATTCCGTTCCTTGGTTGCTTCGGCCGCGACATCCGTGTCGTACCGGGCCAGGTCCAGGCCGAGTTCTTCGGCGTAGGTCCTGAACAGTGGGGCTTGGGAGTCCTGCCGTTCACCCCAACTGCGGCTGGGTTGCGAAAAGCCTGGCGGTCATCTGCTCGTACTTGCCCTGCAGGGCTGCGGCTTCCACGGCCAGGGCCGCGGTTCCGGAATTGGCGTGTCCGGGCAGCGGGAAGTACCGGTGGATGAACGTGATCCGGTCCCCGTACTCCTTTTTTAGTTCCTGCACGAGGGGTTCGGCGGCGCGGCAGGATTCGCATTCGAAGTCCAGGAACTCCACCAGCTGGGCCTTCTCCGACGCGGGGGCCGTGACGCAGTGGCTGTCTTCCCTGACCAGCTGCGCATCCGTTGCTGCCGCGGGCGCGGCGGGTGCGGGCCTGTTCACGGTGAACACCGCGTACCAGATCACGCCGGCGGTCAGGAGGACCGCGAGGATGGTCCAGACGGCGATCCGGACGTTCCGGGCCGTCGAGACGGCGCTCAACGATTCACCGGTTTCGTCCCGAGAGTCAAGGTCACCGGCGCAGGCTTGGCATCGGACTGGCACCCGGCGCAGCAGGCACCTTCCTGCTCAGCATCAGCAAGAGCTCCCGGTGCTGCCGCGATGGTCACGGTGGTTACGGGTGCGCAGTAGTCATCGTCTTCTTCGCCATGCCCACGCCCATGGCCGTGGGTGTCGTCGGTGTGCGGAAGGGCGCAGCAGGCTTCTCCGCGCCAGGCGCTGATGCCCTCCCGGACGGCGATACCGGCGATGATCAGTGCGGCGCCGGAATCAGCCCACCACCAGCCCAGCGTGCTGTTCAGGACCAGGCCGAGCAGCAGGACCGCAGAAAGGTAGGTACACAGCAGCGTCTGTTTGGAATCGGCCACTGCCGTCCGGGATCCAAGCTCCCGTCCAGCCCGGCGCTGGGCCCAAGACAACACCGGCATGATCGCCAGACTCAGCGCAGCGATCACGATGCCCGGGGTGGAGTGCCGGGCTTCTTCCCCGCCCGTCAAAGCCCGCACAGCCTCGAAGGTCACGAACGCGGCCAGGGCGAAGAACGAGACGGCGATGATCCGCAGGGTCAGGTGCTCACGGCGTTCCGGGTCCTTCGCGGAGAACTGCCACGACAACGCCACGGCGGAGGCCACCTCAATAATCGAGTCCAGGCCGAACCCGATCAGCGCAGAGGAATCGGCAACGCTGCCGGCCCAGAGCGCCACTACGGCTTCGATGAGGTTGTAGGTAATGGTCGCGGCCGCGAACAGCCGGATCCGTCTGTTCAGTACGGCCCGGCGTTCCGAAGTTGGCGCCTGCGTCAGCGCCGTCATGCGAAGCACTCCCCGTCCGGGGCGCAGCAGGCCGGGTCCACGGCCAGGACAACCCCCAGCAGGTCTTTGATCGCATGACCCAGCCGGGCGTCCGCAAGCTCGTAGCGGGTCCGCCGCCCGTCCGGGACGGCCACGACCAGGCCGCAGCCACGGAGGCATGTCAGGTGGTTGGACATGCTCTGCCGGGACACGCCCAGGGCATCCGCCAGATCGGAGGGATAAGACGGGGTATCCGATAGGGCCAGAAGTATCCTGGCGCGGGTCGGGTCCGAGACCGCGTACCCGAACCGGGCCAGCACCGGTGCCTGCGTGAGCGTTTCCATGGCACAAAAGTACATTCCTCGATGTATTCACGCAAACCTGTACCGGGGACTGCCATGATGAACTCATGGACTACGAGCTGCGGATCATCGCGGACTGCCCCAACAGCGCCGCTGCCCTGGACCTTTTCGTCCAGGTCCTGGCAGCCGAGGGCGTCGAGGGCGACGTTGTGGTTGTCGAGCTGGGCAGCGAGGAACAAGCCCAGACGCTGGGCTTCCACGGCTCACCGTCTTTCATTGCCTCGGGGATGGATCTGTTCCCATCTTCGGCAGCACCAGCCCTGACCTGCAGGCTCTATCGGCATGCCGGCGGTTTGGCTGGCCTGCCGTCACCGGAGGATCTCAAGGCGGCCGTTCAGCGAGTATCGGTCCGGCCATGACGGTCGCGTCAATCACGCCTTCCAACAATTGCTGGTCCTCCGGGATGCACGTGCTCCGAGCACATGTCAGCACGCCGCCGAATGAAAGTAACGGATCCCTTTTTCCGCAGAGCGCGGCACACCGCCTGCTGTATCGGCCAATGCTCCAGCGAACCGAAGTGCCGGGCCGGACCTCCCCGTGGGAGAGCTTGCCTCGTTGGTGAATCCGCGCACAGCGAAGAAAACGCGCGAGCTTCGTCCACGCTTCACCGGAATCTGTACACACGCCGGACCTCAAATCCCCCTGAGCTGCGACAACACTGCGGCCCCCCCACGAGTGTCGGTCCCACACGCCAGCATCCGTTGTGGGCTTTCCGGGGTCTCCCCTGCGCCCGGGATCCCTGCAGGTCATGCACCCAGGGATGGCCGGACGCATGAACTGCTATCAGCCACAAAGTCTGCGGAACGGGATCACGATGTAAGCCGAACAGTCGCCCGCCAACTCATAGTGGGCACAACGTGCACACGGCTTTGGCCGGACAAACACGCGATGAGCGCACGCTGGGCGCCCGAAGGAAGCAGCCTTCCGACGAAGATTTTGGAAGCCAGATTGCCTTGGTCCTGTCGTCAGCACAACCCATCGCCATGAATGAGTGATGGCCAACCACGACCATCAGAACAACCCAGAAAGTGAGGACAAGTAGCCCTGTACCCTGCAGGCGGAGGGCCCAGCAGCCAGGACCCTGATCCCGCCACCCACATAACTTCATAGGTCACCGCGGCGCCAGGCACAGGCCGCGGCCACAGTCAGAGAGACCCGCGGAGGGTCAATGTACACACGTTAAAGCAAAACCCCTCTGACGAGGGGGAATGCGTGCCCGAGGTGGGACTCGAACTGCATTCCCTCCCCTGCAAACGTTGGGAAGTCCCGGAAACATGTCGAATCCGGCCCGATCCGACCCTTGTACGACCCAGTCCGAGACGCAAAGTGTGCACAATGTGCACAGCCCAAATTGGGCCTTCTATGAACGCCCCACGCCAACCGCGCGCTCCCCCACTGAGGGAACGTGGTTTCTCTTTGCGCGTGGGAGAGTTCGGCCGGGGACGGGTTCGCCCCGTCCGTTGTCGTGGGTAGTGCCGCCTGCAAGGGATGAAGCATTCACTGGCCGGGAGGCCCACCCGCCAAAGAAGAACTTCACGGCGACGACACCTCCTTCACCCATCTCATGAGCTGTTTAGGCACACTCGCACATGACCAGGCCGAAAGCGGCGAAACGTCTGTCCGGCTCTGCACCACCAGTCTCTGGTGTAGCAATACGCGGGCTACGCCGGTACCTGATCCAGGATGACCAATCACCTGTCCACAGAATTCCGTTGTTATCGTTTCACGACGTGCGCGGCAATCATGCCCGCACTGTCCGCTCACGAGACGTCGCCGGCGACGATTTCCGCGGCCCGTTGCAATCGCTGAAGGGGTAGGCCCCGGACGGCACGATCTGGACGGTCGCGTACTCATCGAAGAAGGGCACCGGTTCGGCCATTCGGCAGATCGAGGCGATCGTGCTCCAGCTCGGCGTCACGGATGTGGCCGCAAGCAAGCAGTTCTATCTCGGTCACGGCCTGACCGTGGCCAAGAGTTACGGAACCAGATACGTCGGGTTCAACACCGGTCCCATCAAGCTGACGCTCAACAAACGTGGCGCCCTCGCTAAGACCGGTGGAAGGCGTCAAGGCCCGAGATTAGTACGTCTCTCCCTCTAATTGACGAGACCTTCGGTTATTCACATTCACGCGGTTTTCTGGACTGCGAGACTGAGGCGATCCACTCGGTGCATTGCGTCCGCGGCCCGAACCAAGGCTAGATGGGAAAATGCTTGGGGGTAGTTGCCCGCCATCCTCGACTCCTTCACCGCATACTCTTCGCTAAGCAGGCCAAGTTCATTGGAGAAACCCAAGAGCATGTCCATCAGCCTTGTGGCTTCGGCCCAGCGGCCTGCGCGAGCATATTGCTCCACCAGCCAGAAGGAACAGGCGAGAAATGGGTGCTCGCCCGGTTCAAGCCCGTCGATTCCAGTTTCAGTACGGTATCGCATCAGCAACCCTTCCTCAGTCAGGAGCTCCTTTTCCAGAAGGGCAACGGTGCCGAGCATATTTTCGTCATCGTAAGCAAGGAAACCAACCTGAGGCAAGACCAGTAAAGCCGCATCTACATGTCGCCCTCCATAGGTCTGAGTAAAGGACTTCAACTCGCGGTTGAACCCCTGATCCATGATTTCGGCCCGCAACCGTTCGCAAAGTTCCTCCCAGCGCTTAATGGGGCCAGACATCCCGTGGTCCCGTACCGCCCGAACGCCGCAGTCGAATGCTGCCCACATCATGACCCGGGAGTGCGTGAAGTATTCGGCGGTGCCCCGAATCTCCCACAAGCCGCAGTCCTTGTCATCAAAGTGCTTTTCCACATAGCCGAGGAGTGCCTGCTGAAGCGCCCAGGAAAAGGAGTCTTCCTTGCCCCCGGCCAGACGCAGCCTTTCGAGGGCGACCATGACTTCGCCCACGACGTCCGCCTGGTACTGGTCGACTGCTGCATTTCCGATCCGCACCGGCTTCGAATTCTGGTAACCAGGGAGATGACGCAGCTCTTTCTCCGGCAGATCCCGCTCGCCAGCCACTCCGTACATGATCTGGATGTCTTCCGGATCACCGGCAAGGGCCCGCAACAGCCAGTTCCGCCACTTAAGTGCCTCCGATTCGTAGCCATGGGTCAGCATGGCTTCGAGCGTCAAAGCGGCATCGCGAAGCCAGCAATACCGGTAGTCCCAGTTGCGTGAACCCCGAAAATCCTCAGGCAAGGACGTTGTCGGGGCAGCGACAATGCCGCCCGTCTGATAGTGCGTCAGAGCACGCAGCACCAGCAACGATCGCTTCACCGCGCCCCCATAGTCCCCATCCTGGCGGCAGTGTTCTCCCCAACGGGTCCAGTAATCAACTGTCTCGCTGAGGGCTGCGTCCACGTCGACTGCGGCTGGCACGTCAAGGTGCGAAGGAAACCACGTCAGCTCGAAGTCCACGGTTTCACCCGCTTTAATCTCAAATTCCCCTACGTGCCCATGATCATGGGCGCGGGGTAGATGGCGCCCCCTCAACGCCCCAAGCATCCGGGCCAGCCATAGCAAACAATACTTCGGATCCCTCTGGCGTGGCGTTCACTCGACGACGGCTCATCCACGGCAATACGGCGCCGTAACGCGGGCGGATCCTCAACTCCTGACGCAAGGTGACGGCTCCGCTCACGCCGGTAACTCTACGCATCAGCGATGAACGGCCTTCTCCTACAGGCATGAAGTCAGTAATTCGGACTTTTCCCCTGGAAGTTTTCCAAGTTGTTTCAAGGACGAAAGTGGAGTCCACATAAAGGCGCTCCACGACGTGAGCATCCGGGTCATTGGGCGTGAGCAGCCATCGTCCGTGTTCCTCACTCCCCAACAACGCACCAAAGATTGATGCGGAGTCAAAGCGGGGAAGACAGAGCCAGTCGACCCCGCCCTGCCGGGAGATTAGAGCCCCGGTAGAGAGATCCGATAGGAACGCATAGTCCTCTATAGGTACGGCCATAACTCAACTCAATCACAGGGGCTTCCAGTCGGGGCCAATATGTTTATCGGTAATCTTCGCCCGGGAGCCCTAACCGGAGAACGACTACTCCTCGACCCACCCGGGTAGGCTGCCTTCACCGGATTATTTCACCCGGGAAGGTAGTTGTGGGCCACTCCGCCTTCGGAGCCAGACTGAATACAGGGAACGGCGCATCTCCCAACCAGGGCGTCGGGACCCTCACCAGCGGTTTCAAAGCGACGCAGCATACGAGGGAGTAGCCATGGAACGGTTCGTCAGCATCGACAGTTGTGAGGCTCCCACGGCTCCTCTTTTCCGGAGTTACCAAGGCTTGTTAGTCAAGGGTGCTATGAATGGCGCGGACCGATTCCGGAAATACGGGGCCCGGAGATGACTCGCGACGAAGCTTACGATAGTTGCCCTCCCGATTCATATGTGGAGCTATACGGCCATCAGTGGCTAATAGTTCCGTTCGCACCAGTCGAGCAACCGAGGTTCTTCGTCTGCACGCCCGGCCTTAGAAGCGGGAGTTATTGAGTTTCGGCCCTAGCTTGGTCCGGATGCGGCCACAGACAAGCACCTGAGGCCGAAAGTGGAGCCTGGCCGGACACGAAAAGCCACCACCAGCGGCCGGCGAGGTGGGTGAACATTTTCCACGTGATGGAACACGTCAGGACAACTCGCGTTGTCAGCTCAATGAGGAGAAGCTGTGTACGGCAGGACATCTAAGGTGAAATCCGGCGCGGCCCCCGCTGCGGGACGTGGTCCCGGTAACTCACCCTGACCCACCTTGCGCCGGGGGCCACCTTGGAAGAAATCCGCGAGAAGACCCAAGCAGAGTTCACGGTTTCCCTGGACTCTGACCTGCACGAATTGGGCGCCACGGGCGTATCCCCGCACGTCATCGCCGCGATGCAGCTCACCGGGACCGCCGGCGACATGCAGCTGGCGAATCCGCGCCGGGCCGTCGTGCAGAACATGGGGGGCACGGGCATCACCAAATGCCTCAGCGTCCTCAAAGGTATCTGGCACGTCGGCCGGCCACTAAGCAGCCATCAAAAGAAGGATGCACATTGGTGACAGTTTCCGGAACACATCAGGAGAGCTACGACACGGGTTTAGGGATCCGCAACCATGTCATGGGTGCAGCCCATGTCGAATGCAGCCTTGGACAGACCAGCGACTTTTCCCAGCCAGTCCAGGACCTGGTCACCGAGTACGCGTGGGGAAAGGTATGGTCCAGGCCGGGGCTGGATCTGAAGACGCGAAGCATGCTGAATCTTGCGATGCTGACGGCACTCAACCGTCCCCACGAATTCGCAGGACATGTCCGCGGTGCAGTCAGAAACGGTGTGACCGAGCAGGAAATACAGGAAGTACTGTTGCAGACAATGATCTACTGTGGCGCGCCTGCTGCTCTTGAGTCTTTTCGCGTAGCGGAGACGGTCCTGAGGGAGATGCGGCAGCCGGACTGAATCCCGGCCGAACGACCAGAAGGTGACTGCGGTGTTTTTCAAACATTTGTTGCCATAGGATTTTAGAGGGTATACAGCGTTTCGGCGTACGTGGGCCCACAAGGAGGTGGCAGATGGCGGTAGTTCCGCCCGGTGCTTCAAGCAAGTTCCGCTCCCCGAAACCTGTCGGGAAATGGGTTCCCAGGACGCGCCTAACGGGTTTTCTCACCGCCGAGCCTAGTTGGCGCCTTGCCTTGATCCATGCACCGGCAGGCTTCGGAAAATCCACTCTGGCGGCCCAGTGGACGGAGGTCCTGTCCTCACAAGGACGCACGAGCGTGTGGCTCTCCCTGGACCGCGATGACAACAACACCGTATGGTTCTTGTCCCATTTACTGGAGGCCATCGGAAGGGCAAGGCCGGAGTTCGATGAGGACTTGCAGCAGCTGCTAGAAGAACGGCCCGATGACGCAGAACGGTATGTCATCCCGGCTCTTGTCAATGCCATTGATGAAGGCGGTGAGGACATAGTCGTCGTGTTGGATGACTGGCATCTGGTCACCGACAAGCGCACTCTTGCCGTCGTAGAACGCCTGTTGGACGCCGGAGGGGCGCATCTGTCCTTCATCATCACCAGCCGAACCCGCTCAGGGCTCCCGCTCGGGCGCCTTATGGTACGCGGCCAGCTGGTTGAGGTGGATGCCGTCTCGTTGCGGTTCGACCGGACGGAATCCCAATCATTTCTCGTAGACATCAACCGTCTGGACCTTGATGGAGACGACGTGGCCAGTCTCCATCGGACAACGGAAGGCTGGATTGCTGCCCTGCAACTGGTGTCCCTCTCTTTGCGCGATCATCGGGAGGCCTCGGACCTGATCGAACGCCTGTCCGGAGCGCATCAGTCGATTGGTGAGTATCTGGCGGAGAACGTTTTCAACACTCTGGAACCTGATGTGTTGAACTTCCTTCTGACCTCTTCTGTTCCGGAGCGGCTCTGCGCGGGACTCGCGTCCGCGCTGTCGGGTGTGGAACAGGGCCAAGCCATGCTCGAACAGGTCCAGGCCCAAGACTTGTTTTTGCAGCCGCTTGACGAGGACGGCACCTGGTACCGCTATCACCATCTTTTCGAGGACTATCTGCGACGACGCCTAGAGCGCGACTACCCGGGTCGTATCAAGGAGCTGCATCTGACGGCAGCGCGCTGGTATTCGGAGAACGGATTTCCAAGCGATGCCGTCGACCATGCATTGGCCGCACATGACGTGGATTTCGCCGTGCAAATCGTGGAGTCCCGTGCGATGTGGCTGGTGGAACATTCAAGTATGGCTACCTTGCTTGCACTCGTCGGCAAAATCCCGGCTGATCGTGTTGCTGGCCAGGCCCGGCTCCAGATGGCCATAGCGTGGGCAAACACGCTGCTTCACCTCGCCGCGGAAGCGCAGATCGCCCTCGATCAGGCCCGAGCGGTGATGTCCTCCGATGCGACATTAGGCGACGACGACCGCTTTGAACTCGAAGTTGAGAGCCTCGTGGTCCAGAGCTGCATTGATATGTACGGCGACGATGTGAGCCGAGTTGGAGCACTGGATGAAGAGTGCTTCGCCCAAGCGAGCAGGCTCCGACCTTGGATCGTTTCCGTCGGTGCGAATCTGTCGACGTTCAAAAAAATTCACGACGGCCAGTATGAACTTGCACTGGAACAGCAACTTTGGGCGAACAAGTTCCATAACCAAGTCTCGGGCCCATTCAGCAATGTCTACGGACACTGCTTTGCGGGTCTGGCAGCCTACGCTCTGCTCGACATGGATCAGGTCGAAAAGCAATTCGACATGGCCGTCGATCTGGGACGAAGCCATGCCGGACGACATTCGCACGCAGCCCGACTGGCCGGAGCAATGAAAGGCCAGCTACTTTACGAACGTGGCGCGCTAGACAAAGCTGAAAGGCTTCTTGAGGAAACACATGAGCTGGGATCAGAAGGCGGAGTCGTCGACTTCATGATTTCCACCTTTGCCACTCTCGCCAGAATCAAGGAACTTCGTGGAGACTCGTCTAAGGCTGCTGAGATACTCGATGAAGGCGACTCGGTAGCCGACAGCCTGGGACTTCCGAGGCTTAAACTCGTCATCAATCTTGAACGAGTGCATATGGGCCTCAGACCCAAGCCATTCCAACCGGGCCTCGCCCCGGGCGTTCCCGTAGTGCACGGTACTCCGGGACAACGGCTGGAAGGACTGTCCGAATCCAGCTACCAGATTTTCCTGGCTACCCAGATCCGTGCGGCGCTGGCCGATGCCGCGCCCGCTGTCGCAGCTACTCCAGAGCACCTCTCCGCCGTCGAGACAGCCCGTCTTCTGCTGGAAAGGGCCGCGGCCTACTTGGGCCCACGGTCGGAATTGCACGCCCGCCTACTGTTGTCCGCTGCGCTCCAGCAGGCAGGACTCCATTACGAGGCTGAAGAGACCGTCCTGCCGGCGCTCAACACATGTTGCAGGTTAGGCCTTGTCAGGCCAGTACTGGACGGCGGCGCCGCCTGCTCCGAACTGGTGCGCTCTGTCTCTGAAAAATTGAGGCTCGGCACGGTGAACTACGATTGCCACCCAGATCTCGGAGGGTTTCTCAGCCTCCTGATCCGGCTGGATTCAAATGCAGCCGTCAACCGCGGCAGTTCCCCTTCCCGAAGCGCAGCAGCACACTACAGCGGGTCGCCAATGCTGGCAGTTGCAGAGCCCGGTTTGTCAGAACGAGAACAGACTATTCTGCTCCTGGTTGACAAGGGCCGGTCCAATCGCGAGATCGCCCACGAACTTCACTTGGGGATTAACACGGTGAAGTGGTATCTCAAGAATCTGTTCAGCAGCCTTGGCGTCGGCGACCGCCAAGGCTGTGTCGACGAAGCGCGCCGCAGACATTTGCTGCGTTCAGATTGAACAGCGAAATTGCCATGCATGGGCCGGCAGGCTGCGGTCTGCTACCCGAGGGCGTCGAGGCGCAACAGCACGTCTTCCGGCCGTGCTGAACTTGGTATCTCGGCGAAGTAGAAGTCTGCTGGCGGGAGCTGTACGTCCGCATCCAGCCAAAACCTTCCGGGGATGTACGCGCCCACCGGAGTGTCGCCCTGCAACTGCACTTGTGCGTCGTCCAGTTGCCCCAAAGTCCATCGATAATTGCTGGTCACGTTGGCGATGGGCGTATAGGCCTCCAATGCGACGGGCACGCGTCGGCGCCCTTCGTCAGGCGTTCGGTTATCCAGCAAGAGACCGGCGACCGGCAGCGTCGCGAAGGAACGTAACCAGTCGCTGACGTACATCGACGCGTTCTCGGCGTCGTCCGCGGACAGGTCGCCGACGTCGTCAGCGCCCCCGAAGCGGTGTGTACTGATGAGCCACTCCATCGGCGAGGGGATACGCACGACCACCGGCTGACGGGACGTCTGCGCGAACACCGTGGCGAATTCAAGCACCGCCTTGTTTGTATCGTTGTCTGCCAACAAGGTCCGAAGCGCGTACCCCGTCCGGGATCTGGCTGCCATTGTCGTCTCCAGCCTGGTATTTCCGGCGGTCAGATGATCGTAGAGCCGCGTCAAGTCCAAAAGCGCTGCATCCGGCCTAAGAAGCCCTTGGGCCTGGGCGAAGAATGCCGCGTAGGCTGTGGCATTGTTCCAAGGCACATCGTTTCCGCGGAGTATTACGGAAGATGCGTAGTCGTGGTGGTCGAACAGCACGGCTTTTGGCCGACCCGACTGAGGAGCGGCAATAAGTGTGGCAGGAGTGGTGATGGTCTTGGTCATGGCGTCTCTCTCCAGAGATTTGTTGTTCCGCGCCTTCAGCGCCGCACCGTCCTGGAATGCGGAGGATACGGCGCTGAAGGCTTCTTGAATGGGTCGGGTACTGAATGAGGATTACGTTGGAGGGCTAAGACTTGCGCTGGATGAGTTCCCCGTGCTTCGTTTCCAGTTCGCGGATCCTCTCCTCCAACAGGCCGATCTTCACTTCCCGGCGGTCCGGAAGCATGATCAGCGGCAGCTTGTCCACTGTCGCCTTGACCCGTTCCGCGCCGTTGTTGGTGAAGTGCGTTGCTGTCAGCTCGTCGGTGTCGTCCCCCCAGGACCCGTAGTAGAGCAGGTCTTTCGGCGGCTCAGACTGCACGTAGCTCTCGAGGAACTCCTTATACGGCTTGCCCCGGGCGATGCGGGCACGCCGGGCATCCTGGCGCAGCTGAAGCGTTGCTTCTTCGTCCACCACGAAGGTCTCAGGATTCCAGACAACGCCGTAGATGCTCGTGGCAACATGCGCCGAAATGCGGCCGAGCTCCAGATCCTTGGCCACCGACTCCGGGTCGCGTTCCAAAACGTCACCGTAGCCGCCGCCGGAGCCCTGGGCGATCATGTACAGCTCGCCGTCCTTGGCGACGTCGAACTGAAGACCCATGTGGGCGGTGGTGTATTTCCCGCCTTCATAGGGCTGTTCGTTCATGATTCGTTCCATCGACAAATCGAACTGGCTGGAGTCCTTACGGATGATGTCGTAGATGTTGATGCCCTTGACCATGGCCAGCGGGTTGGTGCTGCAGCCGTAGCCGCCGAACATCCCTGTCACAGAGGAAAACTTGGAGCCCGACGTAACGGTCATGAAGCCCCACATCGGTGTTCCTTCGGCGGCAACGATCATCTCGTAGCCCATGCCGCCGCTGTTTTTCCCGAAGCCCTGGTTGTCGCGGACGATCCGCTTGCTGACAAGCTGCATGAAAGGAACCTCCTCTTCCATGACCTCCTGTTCAGCTGTGTCGGCCATGGCACAGAACAACGGGGAGACGGCATCTTCACCATCGCGGAACGCCTTGGCCCCGCCGCCCATGCCGTTGAGGTCCGCGCACAGGTTGCCCACCTGATCGCCGTGCTGGGTCAAGCCTCCCCACAGGAACGTGTTGATCTGGTTGAACCAGGGAGCCAGCACATTGGAGAACTTTTCCGGGTTGGAGAACTGCATCTTGGCAAACGCTGTCTGAAGGGCAGAGAATCCCCGGAAAGAGGCCTGCAGTGACTGCCCCATCGGCGCATCGTAACCGGCGTCGGCCCAAGTGTGTTCATCCGAGATGATATCGATGGGGGACATCGCCGAGGTGCACCTTGGCAGGTCCGGCCACCAGAACGCGAGGATCGCTTGCATCATCATCGATTTGACCGAACACAGCGGGGAGTTGATGGCCCGGTTAAGGATTTCCGGGCCGGTCCCGCGCAGGTCGACTGTCATGTTCTCGCCCTTGACCGTCACCTTGCAGGCGAACTTGATCAGTATGTTTTCTTTCAGCGTGGAGTCCATGAACTGGTTGAAGGTCACGGTTCCATCAGGAAGCTCGCTGATGCGGCGTTTGACTTCCTGCTCCACGTCTTCCACCGTCACTCGAAGGGCGGCCACGAATGTCTCGATCCCCACTTCGTCAATGATGCTGTCGACGCGTTCCTGGATTCGCTGGACTGCACCGATCTTGACCTTAATATCGGCCAGCTGCAGTTTGGGGTCGCGGACTGAGTGCTGCAGGAAGGTCAGCAGATCCCGGCGCAGTTCGCCCTTTTCAACAATCTTGAACGGCGACATCCGCAATCCGTCATCGAACGGTGTTTCGGAGCCGGACGGCATTCCGCCGGGCTCGCAGGCACCGTTCTCACCCTCGTGGATGGTCGCCGCGACCCACGCAATGATCTGCCCATCGCGCATGATCGGAGTAATCATCGACTGGTCGGTGTTGTGGACGTTCCCGTACCGGGCATCATTATGGATGAATCCGTCGCCGGGGTTGATCCCCACCGTCGGCTCGTCCTTCCAGTACTTCATGATGTACCGGATCGGGTGGTGCAGGATCGCGGAGAACGCGATGACTCCGTGGCAGGACAGATAGGTGACGTCCCCTTCTGCGGTGTAGATCGCCGTCGTCAGATCCCCCCACTTCGCACCGGGGGCGGCTCCCATGGCCTCGCACATTTCGTAGCCCTCATCCAGGGCACCGGCCAGCCGCTTCCGGATTCGGTCGACCTGGATGGGGTCCACACCCTTGGAGATGCACTCCTCTTCATAGGCCGAACGGGAGGTGATCTGGTGGCTGCGCATGATGGCCGGGTCGGGGCCGAGGAATAGGGTGGTGTCGTCCATGAACTGGTCCACCCACTGCTGCTCCTGGGCAGTCAGCGGCTGCGACTCGTCGTCGGCTCCTCCGGCGGTGCTGGTTTCATTTGCTGTAAGCGTCATTGCTGTCTGGCTCCTTCAATGGGAATAGCTGGAAGGTCGTGGTGAGGTTCGTGGGGCACGGTGTCAGTCTTTGAGGAACCACACGGCACCCTGGGACGTCGGTTCCAGGCGCCACGACGGCTCGACGAGGTAGGTGGTGTTTTCGGTAGTAACGATCGCCGGGCCGTGGATGACGTGCTGGTGGTGCAGCGCCTCGGCGTCGTAGACCGGCGTATCAACGGCTCCGTCGATTTTCACGAAGTGGACCTGCCTCGTGCCGATGGGGGACGGCATGGTCCGGTCCTGCCCGGAGTCGATTGAATCGAACTTGACCACGTCACCCTCCACGTAGGAGGACACACGAACAGTCTGTGCCCTGATGCCGGCCTCGGGTGCCTGGCTGCCGGCACCGTACCGCTGACCGTAGATGTCGGAGAACGTCCGGATGAGGTGAAGTACATCGGCGACGCCGTTGACCCGGTTGATGTCGAAGACGACTGCCGTGGTCACCAGCTGGTTGCCGTAACGCAGGTCCATCTCGAGGCTGTGACGGATGTCGTCAGAGTTGTAGCCCTGTCGGATCAGGTCTTCGCGGCCCTTGGCTTCGAGGTCCTGGATGACGCGGTTGAGCTCGTCGTAGCTCTTGTAGAGGCTACGGTCCGTGGGGTTGTAGAGGACCACATGTGAGCCCCGCTCGTGGATGTGGAGCGGCTTCATGTTGCCGGCTCCGCAGGCTGAGAAGACCGAGGAGAACGGTGGGGCGAGAATCTTGCGGATACCTGCGTGGTCGGCGATGCCGCACGCGTGCAGTGGACCGTTGCCGCCATAGGCCAGCATGGTGAAGTCTTCCGGGAGATATCCCCGCACGCGCAGTTCCTTCGACATGCCGATGGCCATTTGCTCGTCGACGGCGTTCTTGATGATCTTGGCAACCGCAACGGTGTCCATATTCAGTTCATCGGAGAGAGCTTCGTCAATAGCGTAGATGGAGCGCTTCTTGTTCAGCTTGATGTAGCCGTTGGCGTAGTTGTCCGGATCTAGGTATCCCAGGACCAGGTCAGCATCGGTGACCGTCGGGCGGAGTCCGCCACGGTCGTAACAGGCAGGACCGGGGTCAGAACCGGCGGATTCCGGCCCGATCTGCACCGAATGGTGGATTCGGTCATAGCTTGCTATCGAACCGCCTCCGGCGCCCAGGGTCAACAGGTGGATCATCGGAACGGAGACCAGCCAGCGTCCGATAGTCGGCTGGAAGTCGTAGTGCTTGACCCCTCCCTCGGGGACGAGCCCGATGTCGAAGGACGTGCCTCCCATGTCCGTGGAAATGACATTACCCAAACCCGTGCTGTCCGCCAGGTGCTGGGCAGCACCTACTCCTGCGATCGGTCCGGAGTGGATGGTCTGCAGTGCGTCGGTGGAATTCGACTGTGCCATGCCGCCTGAGTTGTGGATGACAAGCATGGGTTTGTCATATCCGGACCCGCGCAGGTTGTTGGACAGCTGCCCGAGTGCGTGGAACATGATCTCGTGCAGAAAGGCGTCAACAATGGTGGAGGTTGCCCGCACATATTCGCCTTTCCGGCCGGACACCTGGCTTCCCAGCAGAACGGGGATGGCCCCGAGTTCGTGGGCCGGGTACTCGTCCAGGATGATGTCCAGGATCTGCTGTTCGTGGACCGGATTTTCAGTCGAGTTGACCAATGAGACCACAATGGCTTCGGCACCGTTGTCCACGAGTTCGCGGACTTGAGTGCGGACGTCGTCTTCCATTAGGGAAACGACGATCTTGCCCGCCGAGTTGATTCGTTCTTTGACCGACCGGATCAGGCTCCGGGGCACTAGCGGATCCGGGCGGGTCGCGTCGGGCATGTTCTGCTGCTTGGAAGGGTCCAGACCTTCCCCGTAGCCGCGGCCGCGGGAGAGCGGGATGGTGTCCTCGAATCCGTGGGTTACCAGTGCCCCGACCCTCGGCCCCTTGCCTTCAATGAGTGCATTGGTGCCCAGGGTTGTGGCGTAGCGGACCGAATCGACTTCCGCAAGGACGAGATCACGGTCGAGCCCGGCTCGCGAGCAGGCAAGGTCGAGGGCTTCGTTGAAGCCTTGGGCCAGGTTGTGGTGGGTTGTCAGCGCCTTCGCTTCAACATACCGGCCGTCCCAGGCGAAGAAGCAGTCGGTAAATGTACCGCCGATGTCAACGGAAATTCGTTTCATGACCAGTGGTTTCCTTTAGCTGTGCGAATGAGGTGCGGACGGGGAGAGGCTGTTGTAGGAGCCAAGGGCCGGGCTGAAGTCGGCAACGGCCTCTTCACCGGGGCCGTAGTTGATGACGGACGCCGGATCGGTCCCGCGCTTGTCCCACTTTTCGCGGAGCGAGTCGATGTCCCAGAGCATGTCCACGGTCGGCGGGTGTCCTGGCGGCACATATTCCGTTTCAAGCTGCGTGGCGCAACCCGGGCAGTAGAATTCAAGGATCCGGCAGAAGGAGGGGTCCGGAGCAAACGTGAATTCGTACTTTTCCGGGTCCAGAATCGACTGGTGGATTTCCCTTGGGTCCCGGTCATAAACCAGGGTTCCCTCCTTGTAGTTGCCTCTCGCGTCCCCGAGATCATGGCTGCAGACCTTGCAGGTCCATCGCTCCGTGTCGAGATCGATGATCAGATATTCGGTCATTGGGATCCGCATAGCGTGTCTCACCTGTTCTTCGTTCAAAATAGTTGTGTGATGGTCAGTTCTGGATTGTGTCTGTGAGCATGAGGTCACCGGAAACAGTCACGTCAAACCTCCAGCCCTGCGGCACACGGGCCGTAAAGTAAGGGCCTTCAACGATGGCCGGGCCCGCGGCTGTTGCCCCCGGTACCTGGCCTTCCAGCCCGAATACCGGGACCTCGTCCACCGTGTTCACAGCGGAGCGGACCTTTCGGGTGGCGGTGGCGACGGCGGGTGTCTCGAGCGCGGATTCGGTCCGCCTGATCGACGCGTGCGGCAGTTCGAAGCGTGCCGTCAGGGCCAGCATGGTGTTGTGTTCGCTGGCGCCGGGCCGCGGATCGGATTCCAGGTGCGGGAGCTCCGAAATCAGCTGTCCTTCGGCGTCTTCAAGCACGATGCTCCATTCAAGCCGGCATTCGTCGATGCCATGGCCCTCCTGGAACATGTCCCGCGTCGCACGGGCCAGAAGCGTGTCTTTCGTTTCGCCGAACTCTGCGGCTCCCATTCCGGCCACGTTGGCCTCGTAGGTCTGTGCAATATCAGAAAAGCCGATTCCGAAGGCTGAAAAGACCGCAGCCATTCTTGGCACCAGTACTCGGCGAACGCCCGCGATCCGTGCGGCTCCGCAGGCACTCATCGGTCCGGCGCCTCCGAAGGCAGCAACCGTGGTGGCGTCTGCATCCTCGACGTCGGAGGCAAAGGACTGAGACAGGCGCTCGAAGTAGGCAGCCTCCATTCGAATCAGTGCCTCATTCACCGTTATGCCGAGCGGGTCTGCGATGACTTCGGTGATGACTGCCCGCGACCGCTCGGCGTCAAGGCTGAACCCTCCGTCGAGGTAGGTGTCCGGATCCAGGACCCCCAGGAGCAGGTTGACGTCGGTGATGGTTGCCTGCTTGCCGCCGAAGCCAAAGCATGCCGGGCCCGGTGCGGCCCCGACGCTCTCAGGGCCGACCGTGATGACGCCGTCGCGGAGGGCGATGACGGAGCTGCCTCCCACTCCGCTGGAGTGGACGTTGCTCATCTCAAAGGAGACAGGGACACCCTGGATGGATCCCCGGCGGTCCGTCGAGATGGTCGAGTTTTTCACCGAACCGACGTCAGTCGTTGTCCCGCCGACGTCGATCATGAGCACGTGTGCAAGTCCGTAGGCCTCGGAGAGCGCCTTGGTTCCTTCCAGCCCGCCCCGGGGACCGGAAGAATAGGTCTTCAACGCCACTGACTTAGCCACACGTGAGGAGGCCCCGTCGTTGCGGTAGATCAGGAGCGGGTTTTTGACCTTGTGATCCCGCAACCGGTGCTCGGCGCTGTACAGGAAGCGTTCCATGGTCGGGTGCAGGAACGAGTTGATGATTCCGGACCAAACGCGCCGCCCCCGGACGGCGTCGGGCGTGAATTCCCAAGAGAAAAGGATAGGCACTGACCCCAGCAAATGCCGGGGGAATTTTCGCAGCAGGATACCTTTGACGGCCTTTTCCTTTTCCCTGTCCGCCATGGCGATCACAAGTCTGGCCGCACCATCGGTCGTCAATCGATTAACGTGCTTGACGATTTCCTGCGATAACGCGTCCCCTCCTTGTTCGGAATTGATGACCGCTACGCGGGTCCCGACGAGTTCTTCGAACAGCTCCGCTGCCGCGTCGCCCTTGCGAAGTTCGTCGGCCAGGGCGGGGCTATCTGTGAGGATCCCGATCCGGGGTCCTTTACGCTCCACAAGCGCATTTGTACCTTGGGTGGTGGAGTACCGGATGTGACGCGTGGAGTGCAAGAGTCCCGGAAGATCTTCTTCACCGAAGATTTCCTTGGAAGCCTTGGCCATGCCGTCGAAGAGACATTGCGAGAGGTCGAAAGGCGTGGTGAGCGTCTTCGTGAACGAAAAACTTTCACCATCCCAGACACAAATATCGGTCAGCGTCCCACCGTTATCGATGTTAATGAGCCGTTCCATTTATACTCCTTTGTATGTTGAGGCGCGGAGACACGTGCTGCACATTCCTCACCGTTCGGCTGTGATTCCAGCCACAACGAGGACCGATCTCAGTCTCGCCCCACACATGGTGTGGCTGGCTACTACCTCCCCGGGTGGACTCTGCAGGCCACCCGGGTGGGCATTGATTTAGCACTAGTAAGTGCGGAGGAAGTGCAGAAAAGTATTGCCTACAGAAGCCCAGTCCCGTCCCCGCAAGGAAGCGGGACTGACCGATTCAGGATTCATGCGGAGCTCAATCAAGGAGATGCCTGCAGCATTCGAGCCCACCCAGCAGACGCCCGAAGAGCAGGCCGGCGAACTGGAGTTCGAGTGGGCCGCCACCCCCGGGAAGGGGTGTGACCCATGACTACAAGGCAACGGATGTCGTCCGCCTCCACGGCCGCGTCTCCGAAGAACCCACCCTCGCCCGGCCGCGGCTCCGAGAAGCTGTGGAAGCAACCTACAACGGCTCGCCGTCGTTCAACTGGCGCAAGCACCCGGACGACGCCACGATCGCCAAGTTCCAGCGTGAACTCGGCGCCATGGGCTTCACCTTCCAGTTCATCACCCTGGCCGGCTTCCACGCCCTGAACTACTCGATGTTCGACCTCGCCCACGGCTACGCCCGTGAAGGCATGAGCGCCTGCGTCGAGCTGCAGGAAAAGGAATTCGCCTCCGAATCCCGCGGCTACACCGCGACCAAGCACCAGCGCGAAGTCGGCACGTCCTGACCCTCCGGTCGCCGTAAATGCCGGCCACTGAAGATGCGCAAGGGGCTTCGAGGCCGGCCAAGGTACGAAAGCACATTCAGGAAGTCATGTCGAAAGCCGTCCTCCCAGTCATGGACAGGTATGACTGATCGACGGAAGGTCCGGATCCCACACACCTGAACTCTGTCGACGGCTCGTTCGCCTGCCGCAGATGCCCCAAAGACGTTCCCGCTGAACCCGGAACGTCCAATGACACTGTCGAACTGGGCCGCAAAGTCATGTCGCCGGAAACAGAGATCTTCTGTCAGAAGAACCAGGTGGAGGGGATCAAAGAGCAGGTCGAAAGCCGCCCGTGGACAAGGTCTGCACAATGTGCACACCCTCTTTGGCCGGACAAACACGCGATGAGCGCACCGTACCTGGCTCGCAGAAAGCAGCTATCCAAGGAAGATCGTCGAAGAGGATTCGGCTTGGTCATGTCGTCACCACAGCTCTTGGCCATGAATGAGTGAAGGCCAACACCTGGCCATCGGAAACAGCAAGAAAGGACGACCCATAACCCTAGATTGCAGCAGGCGGAGGGCCCACTAGCCAGGACCCTGACCCCGCCACCCACAGAACTTCACAGGCCACCGCGGCGCCAGGTAGAGACCGCGGACAGCGTCAGAGGTACCCGTGGAGGGTTTATGTCAACACATTAAAGCAAAAAACCCCTCTGACGAGGGGTCATGCTGTGCCCGAGGTGGGACTCGAACCGCATTCCAGCCCCTGCAAACAGTGGGCTCCCCCGGTAACAAACGGAATCCGGCCCGATCCGGCACTAGTACGGCCGAGTCCGACGCCCGGGGTGTGCACATTGTGCACACCCTTTTCTGACAGATTTTGAATAACCGACCGCGACTGCCGCGCCCCCGACAGGGGCGCGGCAACTCTGCGTTCTGCGCCCGAAGCATTCCGGAACGGAATTTCGGTATTTTCCTCGCGTCAGAGCTTTCATGGGCTATAGCGAGGGAACTTGCATGACCAGACGCAGGTAGCCAGACGGGCGGGGCGATGGCAGCTACCAGGGGTCAAGAAGGCCCGCAAGGAGGATGCCAACGCCCAACGCTGTATCCTCTTGGCCCATCGGACGAAGCTGCGGCGTGACTTGCCGGACGGCTCGTGCTTGGTTACCGGCAGAGGTGATGTGTCGAACAACCGGTATTCCGTCGCAGCGGGGACCTGGATGGTTCCGGTCGCCTCCGCTATCTCCCAGCCGAAACCGTGGTCGCCCCGGGAGAGATCCGGCCCGGCTTTGCGGTCATGGGTGCCGTAATGGGAAATTTCTTCCCAAGACTATATTTTGGTAGAAAATTTCGGTTATCATGAAGACTAACAGCACAGCGACATCCCGCTCGCATCCGTAAGTCGCAGTGCTGGAGTGCTTGGATGACGCGGCTCGGGTCAAACCCTACCCGTTCGAACACTATTGAAGGGAACACACGATGACTCGCGAAGAAGCCTTTGCACGTTGCCCCGCCGACTCCTACGTGGAGTTCTACGGCAACCAATGGCTCGTTATTCCGTTTGCACGCGTCGTGCAGCCGGAATTCTTCGACTGCACTCCCGGACTTCGACTTACCCATGCTTGAGACGCCCCACTACCGAAGATTCTCCCAGCAGCCACCGAGGTCAGTGGACTTCGTCCTCCGAGGCCTTGCTCTAACAGCTCGTCAGCGGTAGGAAACCAATGCTCGGCCTTCTATTCCTAGGGCCAGATGCTCGGCACGGTGGCCCAGACGGCGGCACATGGAGATCAAAGCGCTAGGGGAAGACAGGCCTATGTGGATTGCGGCCCGTCGTGATTTAGTGAAGCATGGCCGCACTAATAGAGGATTATGCGCTGCTTTCCGATCTTCACACCGGGCCTCTTGTTTCGCGGCGGGGCAGCGTTGACTGGCTGTGTTTCCCGCGTTTCGACTCGCCCGCGGTCTTTGCTGCCCTACTCGGGGGTGAGGAACATGGTCGATGGCTGTTGGCGCCGAGCGCGCCGGAGGCCGTGGTCATTGACCGCCACTACGTCGACTCGACGTTTGTACTCCAAACAACATGGCAGACCGATGCCGGCAAGGTCTTGGTGACGGACTTCATGCCGGTGGGTGACAACCGTTCGCGTCTTGTCCGTCGCATGACAGGACTCAGCGGGACGGTCCTCATGCGCCACGAGATTAGAATCCGACCCCAATACGCCACCGTGTTGCCTTGGGTGAGCCGGGTCCGTGATAGCGCGCCGGGTCAGGGTGCGGAGATTCTCCTGGCCATGTCGGGTCCGGACGCCCTGGCCCTCCGGGGAGAAGATCTTCCGATTGCGGAAGGTCACCGGCATGCCGGGGAAATTTGGGTTGCACAGGGGAAGAACGTGGACTTCGAACTGACATGGTTCCCCTCGCACGAGGATGTGCCCTCGGCCGTCAATGTCGATGCCGCCCTTGAACTGGCTGTGGCCTATTGGACCACCTGGGCAGGAAATTGCCGCGATGACGGCAAATACGGCAGTGCAGTGAAGCGTTCGCTGCTTGTGCTTCGTGCGCTCACCCACTACGAGACAGGCGGCATTGTCGCTGCGCCCACCACATCCCTACCGGAAGATTTTGGTGGGTCACGCAATTGGGACTACCGCTACTGTTGGCTGCGCGATGCCTCTTTGACGTTGGAGGCCATGTTGACACATGGCTATGAATCGGAGGCGCTGAAGTGGCGCAACTGGCTTTTACGTGCACTCGCGGGCGATCCGGAGGACCTGCAGATTATGTACGGCGTGGGGGGTGAGCGGGACCTGACGGAAAAGGAGCTCCCCCACCTTCCCGGATACCAGAATTCCAGGCCGGTGCGAATCGGGAACGCTGCCGTGTCCCAGTACCAGGCTGACGTGGTCGGTGAGGTGATGGTGGCACTTGAAAGGCTTCGGCTCGCCGGAGGCAAGGAAGACCACTTCTCCTGGGCACTCCAGCGTGCGCTGCTCGGATCCGTGGAAAATCACCTTGAGGACAAAGACTTCGGCCTGTGGGAAATGCGCGGCGATGCCCAGTACTTCACCCACTCCCGGGTGATGATGTGGGCCGCCTTTGACAGCGGAGTGCGGGCTGTTCGCGATCATGGCCTAGCTGGACCGGCAGAGCATTGGAAGCAACTCCGTGAGGGATTGGCCGCGGAAATCATGGATCTCGGATTCAACCGGGACCTCAACTCCTTCACCCAAACCTACGGCGGTCGGCAGACGGACGCTGCTCTGCTGGCCTTGCCGCAGGTTGGCTTCCTTGCCTACGACGATGAGCGCATGCTCGGTACGGTTGACCAGTTGGAAAAGGAGCTGCTCACTGCCGAGGGCCTGCTGATGCGCTACCGCACCGAAACAGGAGTAGACGGATTGGAACCGGGAGAACATGCGTTCCTCGCATGCTCCTTCTGGCTAGTAGAACAGTACGCGCGGTCAGGCCGCTGGGCCGACGCCAGGAACCTGATGGACGTGCTGGCCGGGCTCGCCAACGAGCTGGGCCTGCTCAGCGAAGAATATTCAATGAAGGAAAAGCGGATGGCGGGAAACTTTCCACAAGCCTTCTCCCATCTGACCCTAGTGCGAGCGGCAGACGCCATGCACGGCGTGGACCGCCTCAGCCTGCATCCCAAACATTGAGCTTCGGTCCTGTGCCGGCCGACGCAAGCCGGGTCCGTTACTGCAGGTACTTGAAGACGCCGTGGCTGTAGGCAATGAGGGGCAGGTCCACCGACGTGGCCGAGCATCAAAGGATGCTGGCTCCCACGCCTGGAAGTGTGCCGAAAGAAGGCGCGGGAGCCGCAGCCAAGGCATGTGAGATGGCACCTATGACGCGTCCTCCAGTCCTTGGGATTGGCGGCGAAATCTTGAGCATCCCATTTCTTCCCGTCCGGCAAAATCAACGCCCGCTTCCTGGCCGCCCTCTCCAGTAATTAGCTGACGAAAATGGACTTCGCGAAACCAGGATCATGCCGCCCGAGAGTAAGGCCAGGACCGGAATTGGAAGGTGCCGGCGCTGAGCCCTGGCTCCCTTCTAGGTGTTTGTACCGGCGCACTCCACAGCTCGGTCGGGCCTCACGGCGGTTCAACATCGCGCGCCGGGTCCAGTCACCGGCGGATACCGCGCCCTCTGATGGCCCGAGGCCCGGTCTAGTGAAACGACCATCTTGGGCGACTACCTCTATCCTGGCCGCGCGGTGAAGTAGCGATGTCGGCCTATGTTTCCTGACCAAGTAGTCCGTGATCTCGCGTGGACCGGGTACGGACCTAGCCTTACGCGTCGCTAGGAATCACAGGATTGCCTTCGACTTGTCACCGATCGGCACAGCAGTTAGCGGCCACACATTCGCGGGCTCTGCTAGAAGCGGTGCCAGCTCGGCGTTGAGGGCGGCGTTATCAGCCGTGGCAAGGTGCTGCTCCCAGAGCAAGCGACTCGACCAGCGCTCGATAACCATGAAGGAGTCTGGGCCCTCGTGGAGGGCGAATAGCTCGCATCCGGGTTCTTCCTGCACACCGGGCCAGTATTTGCGGCAAACGGCGAGGAGTTTTTCGCGATGTCCGTTTGCAGGGCTGAGGCTGACGACGACTACTAGTCCATTCATGATGTCCTTTGCTGGTGTAAGAACCGGTTAGGCGACGGATGTTCCGCGACGTAGGCGGTCGACAAAGACCGCTAGGAGGATGACCGCACCCATGATGATCTGCTGATAGAACGACTGCACGTTCAGCAAGGTCATTCCGTTTGAGAGCACAGCGATGAACAGCGCACCGACGAGAGTACCGATCAATGACCCCCTGCCACCCATCAGGGAGGTACCCCCGAGCACGATTGCTGCGATCGCGTTGAGTTCGTAGCCGCTTCCGAGATCAGGAACGGCGCTTTCAAGCCGTGCCGACACGATGACTCCCGCAATTCCGGCGCAGAGACCGGAAATGACGTAAACACTGAATATAATCCGTCGTACCGGGATGCCGCTCAGTCGGGCCGCCTCGGAATTGCCGCCGATCGCGTAGACCTGGCGGCCGAAGACAGTTCGCTCAAGTAGGAACCAGCCCAGGACGTACACCGCGATCAGGACGAGGGCTGCAATCGGGATGCCTAGGACTTGTCCCTGACCGATCCAGGAGAAGGTCACGTTTTCCGGAACGAGGGTGGTGCCGCCGGTGCCAACGTAGACAAATCCACGCAGGTAGGTGAGTGCGGCAAGCGTTACGATGAACGCTGGCAACGCAAATCGGGCAGTGAAAAGGCCGTTGATGGCGCCGATGACCGCGCCGGCGATAAGGGCGAGGCCGACCGCGATGAACCACGGCGCATCCGAGTTGGCCATGACGATGGAGACCATGGCCGTCACACCCAGTGCGGAACCGACAGAGAGATCGATCCCGCTCGTGAGGATGACGAATGTGCCCCCCGCGGCGAGGATGGCGATCGCCGCGACCTGACGGACGACTTCGATCAGGTTGTTGACGCTCCAGAAATACGGGGCGATCAATGCCATGACTATCACGAGCAAAACGAGCGCGGCGCTGATCCCCACGAGTCCGCTTCGGGAGAGGGCTGCGAGGACGATGCCTCGCCCCGGACGGACTCTGTCGAGCACTGGGGAGGGCGGCGATTGAAGCTGGGACATGGTCACGGTAACTGGTCTCCTAATGGTCTAAGCCTGGGTCGCTTGGGCGATCCCGAAAGCATGGTTCATGACGGCCTCTTCGGTAAGGCTCTGGGCGTCGATTTCTGCAACTAACCGGCCCTCGCGCATAACGTGTACGCGGCTGCTGAGTCCGATCAGCTCCGGCAGTTCGGACGAGATGACAAGGACCGCCACGCCCGCATGAGCGCACTCATTGATGATCTGGTAGATCTCCGCTTTGGCTCCGACATCGACCCCACGGGTGGGCTCGTCGAGAATCAGGACCTTGGGTTTGGTCTCCAGCCACTTCGCGAACAGCACTTTCTGCTGGTTGCCGCCGGAGAGTGTGGTCACCTCTTGGCCGAGTGAGGCCGACTTGATCCCCAACCGTTTCTGCGCTTTGCTGGCAACCCGCTTTACTGCTGCGGGCGTTACGACTCCAGCAGAGGAGATGTGACCGAGGCTCGCGAGCACGATATTGGCGGCGATCGATTGGTCAAGCACAAGCCCCTGCGTCTTCCTGCTCTCAGGGAGCAGCGCGATCCCGGCGCGTACCGCCGAGCCCGGCCCGGTCACGTTGACCGGGGACCCGTCGACCGAGACGGTGCCGGAACTTGCTCTGTCGGCTCCGAAGATGAGGCGCACGAACTCGCTCCGACCGGATCCGATCAAGCCTCCGATTCCCACAACCTCACCGGCCCGCACATCAAGATCAATCGGGCCGATGTCTTTTCCGTTGGTGAGTTGTTCAACCCGAAGAACGACTCTCCCAGGCTCCAGTCGCTCCGCGGTGAACAGCGAGTCGATCTTTCGGCCCACCATCCTGAGCACGATCGCATCCGGGGTTGCCTCGGCTTTCGGCATCGTTTCGACGAGCGATCCGTCGCGCATGATGCTGACGATATCGGCCAGGGCTTCGATCTCCTCCATTCGATGCGTGATGTAGATAACGGATGTGCCGTTTCGGCGAAGCTCGTCCACGATGCGCAGCAGCCGCTCAGTCTCAGCGGAGGACAGCGCGGACGTCGGCTCGTCGAGAATCAGGATTTTCGGTTTCTGCGCGAGGGCACGGGCGATCTCGATCTGCTGATGATCAGCGACGGTAAGTTCCTCCGCTCGCATCGTGACCGGGAAGGTCGCGCCGATGTGGGCGAGCTGCGCACGGGCGTTCTCCAAAGTCGCAGTTCGATCGAGGCCGCGGAACCGATTGCGGTTCTCCTGCCCCATTGCGAGGTTGTCGGCGACGGTCAGATTGGGCGCAATGAGGAGTTCTTGGTGGACGAGCGTAACTCCGGCCGTACGGGAAGACTTGACATCAAACGGTCCCATCTGGCCGTTGATCTCTACCGTGCCGTGATCGGGCTGATGGATACCTGCCAGCAGCTTCGTCAGCGTCGACTTGCCTGCGCCGTCCTCGCCCGCGAGCACGTGGACCTCACCCGAGCGGAAGTCAAGGTCGACATTTCTTACTACAGTTGTTCCGTCGAACGACTTTGTCACTCCCCGGAGGCGAGCAACCACTCGCGGGGCCAGCATGTCAGTCAAGGTCTCTCAGCCCCACGGCTTGTACTTGGCGACATTCGAGGCGTCGACGAGTTCCGTCGGAACGAGGATCACTTTCTGATCAGGCTCCTTGCCGTTCACGATCGAGATCCCAAGATCAATGGCCTGGCGCATGAGCGCTGCAGGGTCCTGCGCAGCAGTTGCGGTGATCAGACCCCCGGCAGCGATCGCGTCTGTGGCCGAGCTGGCACCGTCGACCGACGTGATGACGACTGATGCGCCCTTCTGTTCGGCCGCTAGCTGCACACCAACGGCGCTCGGGTCGTTGATAGCGAAGAAGCCGTCAAGATCGGGGTTTGCGGTCAGGATATCTGTGGCGATGGGCAATGCCGAGTCACGGCTGTTTTCACCCCGCTGGTCCGCCACGATCTTGATGTCGGGGTACTGACCGAGAATGCCTTTGCAGCCGGTGACGCGATCGTCAACGGCGGACACCGGCGTACCGTTCAGGATGGCTATTTTGCCTTTGCCGCCCAGCTTGTCGGCCAGGGAACGGCACGAGATCTCGCCTGCCTGTTTGTTGTCGGTGGTGATGTTGACGGTGGCATTCTTGGATTGGTTGTCAACGCCGATGACGGGGATGCCCGCACTGACGGCGCGTTTGACGGCCGGCCCGACGCCGTCGGTGTCGGCGGCGTCGATCACGATGAATTTGACCCCGGCAGTGATGAACTGGTCGATCTGGTTCGACTGGGTCTGCACGTCTTCATTGGCCACCTGAGAGAGGACCTCGGCGCCGACCGACTTGCCGTAGCTTTCGGCGGTCTTGGATTCCTGTTGGAAGAAGGGATTGGTGCTGTTGGCGACCGTCACTCCGATCTTCATCGGGCGGTCGCCGGCGGCGCCGGATGCCGTTGCGCATCCTGTGAGTCCGACCGATCCGAACACGCATACGGCCGCGATAACACTGACGTTGGCAATCATGTTTTTGCGGGTTGTTTTCACAGACTTGCTCCTAAGTTTTGTCCTGGAACTGCCTCACGGCTTCGTGTGGGTTGTCAGGGACGAGTGGGAATTACGACCGACTTGATCTGCTCGGAATCGTGCAGGTTATCGAGGGCGGTCTGAAACTGGTCGAGATTGACGACACTTGTGACAATCCCGGCAGTCGAGATCTGGCCGGACTGAAGCGCGAACAGGGCACGCCCGATGCAGTTGGCCTGGGCAAATGAACCTTTGATGGTGAGTTCCCGGCTGAAAACTTCGTAGGGTTTCACAGCTGCGAGGGCGTTTTCTCCGGCGAGTCCATAGACGAGAACTGTGCCGCCGTTGCGGGTGAGGCTGAGGCCGAGCTCAAGTACCGATGTAGATCCGGTTGCCTCGACAACCGCATCGAAGCCCTCAGGCGCGATTCGCCGCAACTCCTCGGCGGCGGCGTCCGGATTCGCGCGGTCGATCTGAACGGCGTGGTTCGCTCCTTGCTTAAGTGCGACGGCGAGCTTGGAGGCAGTGGGGGCGGCGACGGTGACTCGCGCTGCGCCGGCCATTCGCAGCAGTTGGGCGAGGATGAGGCCGGTCGGACCTGCGCCAAAGATCAGCACGTCGGAAGCCGGCTTGAGGGCCAGCACGTCGACTCCGTGCAGGGCGCAGGCAGTTGGCTCGGTCAGCACTGCTATGTCGGCGTGGAGACCGCCCGTGGGAAAGATCTTTGATGCGCTGGCGATCATATAGTCTGCAAAGCCGCCCGAGCGGTCGCATCCGAGCGATCCGAAACTGGCGCAGTAACCTGGCTGTCCTCTCTTACACGATGGACAGTCGCCGCAGAATACAGTCGGGTCTACGACCACTTCGCTGCCAACGGCCGGGCCGGTCGTGCCGTCGCCATAGGCCGCGACCTCTGCGACGATCTCGTGGCCCGGTATCAGTGGGAACTTCGCGATGAAGCCTCCATGAAGGAGGTGTTCGTCCGTCCCACACACACCCACGCGTATCGGACGCAGCAGCACTTCGCCCCGTCCGGGCACGGGAATGGAGATCTGCTCCAGGCTCCAGGATGACCCTTCGTCGAATACGACGGCCTTCATCGTGGCTGTAAGGGAACCGCTCAGCATTGCTCGCTCCTTCGCGAATGATTTCAGATCGACTTATCTCTTGTCGGACATAGCGTCCATCTTATGCATGCTCTTCAGAAATTACTACCATTGGCGTAGACTTTGTTGAAATTAAATTCCCATGATCAATCGGCGGTCACGTCTCCGCCGCACTCGGGCGGAGCGCGCTAAACGCTCCAGGTGTACTGTATTACGGACATGCTGTCCGCCCAATGAAAATATTCCACTTCGATGAAGAAGGTGTAAGCGGTGTCCCGTTCCCCCTGTGAGGAAGCGACAACAATCGCATCCGGATTTAGCTTCCTAGAGAGCCCGCGCTGGCACGAAGGGGCGCTATTCGCCTCCGACTTCTACTCGGAGAGGGTGCTGCGGTTCGACCCGTCGGGCACCCACGAAACCGTGTGCTCGGTTCCCGGCCGCCCATCCGGACTGGGGTTTTCCCCAGACGGCTCGCTCCTGGTCACATCGATGTTAAACCGTGCAGTCATGCGCTGGGACGGCCGCAAACTGTCAGCTCACGCACGCTTCGGGAACCTCATCACCGGCTATGCGAATGACATGCTGGTGACCCCGGAAGGCTGGGCGCTGGTCGGCAGCTTCGGCAATTCTGACGCCCATCCCGATTCGCTGCAACGGACGGGACTTGTGCGGGTGTCGCCCGACGGAACAGCCGACCTCATTGCGCCCGGACTGGTGTTCCCTAACGGCATCGTCTTCACGCCCAACCGCACTGAGATCATCGTGGCGGAGACATTTGCGGCCCGCCTATCTGCGTTCTACTGCTCCGTCGGCGCCGACGGCCGCCCGGAGCTGGGCACCAGGCGCACCTGGAAGCAGTTCGGCGAAGCTCCCGACTACCTCGACATCGCCAGGGCCACCCGGGAACTCGAAGTTCTCCCCGATGGCCTCGCAACCGATTCTGACGGCGCAATCTGGGTGGCATCATCAAACTCCCATGCTGCCCTCCGGGTCTCACCGGAAGGCGAAATCGTTGAGTCGATCGACGTCGGCGAGCTAAGCGTCTATTCACTTGCCCTCGGCGGGGAAGATGGCCGGACGCTCTTTCTGTGCTGTAGCCCGACCTTGGGCACTAGCGATCCAACAACCACGAACGAATCTGTCCTCATGGCCGCCCGCGTCGACGCGCCGGCCGCCTGACTGAAAGGATCATCATGACCACAACCGTTCGCGCCCTGCGCTTCGCCGAGAAGGACCGCGTCTCCGTTGTCGATGCCGCGCTCCCGGAAGCGGGTCCCGGTGAGATCGTGCTGGACGTGAAGGCCGCCGGCCTTTGCGGCAGCGATTTGCACTACTTCCATATGACCCACAACCAGATGCAGAACGCCACCCAGCCGCGCTCCCCCGAAATGACCCCAGGTCACGAGATAGCCGGTGTTGTCGCATCGATCGGCCCGGGTGTCACCCACCCAAGCGTCGGCGACCGCGTCGCTGTTCAGCACTACTCCGGGTGTGGAACCTGCGAAACCTGCCGCAAGGGTTGGGACGTGCACTGCGAAAACGCACGTGTGTACTCCCTCAACCGGCCAGGTGGTTGCCAGGACCAAGTCATAGTGACGGCGAAGGACGCCGTGGTGCTGCCGGACTCGGTGAGCTTCGCCACCGGTGCGTTCCTGGCCTGCGGGGCTACCACCGCATATCAGGCGATCCAACGTTCCGAGGTGCGCCCGGGAGGAACGGTGCTTGTGATCGGCGCCGGACCTGTCGGCCTTGCCGTGCTCACCTGGGCAAGAGCTTTGGGCCTCCACGCCATCGCGACCGACCCGAGTCCGCAACGTCGCAAATTCGCCTCAAAGATCGGGTTCACGGACGTCTACGACTCCAACAATTTCGACATCTCCACGCTCCGTGCAGAAAGGGCGGATGTCGTTATCGAGACCTCAGGCAATATCCATGGCCGGCGCGCGGCGCTCGAAGGGGTACGCACATGGGGAACCGTCGTGTTCGTCGGTCTCGGGCCCGGATTCGATATCGATCCCGTTCCCGATCTCATCATGCGTCAAGTGACACTACGAGGCATGTTCGTGTTCAGCGTCCCACTCATGATGGAAGCTGTCAGAGAAGTTGAGAAGCACAGCGTCGACCTCGACCCGATCATTACCCGCATCTCGAACATCGAAGACGGTCCGGCAGCTTTCGCCGATTTCGCGAACGGCAGCGTGGGCAAAACCGTAATCGGTTGGGCATGATGGTGACAATCTCACGGAATGCCGACTGTCAAACCTACCGGCTTGAGAGCGACCTGCTTGCTGTCACCGTCAACCCTGAGCGCGGTGCGGATGTCCTTTCAGTGATCTGGCGCCCGACGGAGACCGAAGTTCTCTGGCAGAACCCGAGGTCGCGCGGATTGCCGCCTGTGCGGGGCGACTACGATGCTGATCCTCGTTCGTACTTCGACAACTACCCAGGCGGCATGCAGGAACTTTTTCCGAACGCCGGACCTGCGACAGAAGTAGAAGGGGCAACTCTGCCTTTCCACGGGGAGGCGCTGCGACGACCCTGGACCGTAGAGCAAACGGAGTCGACGCTGACGTGTACTACCGTGCTCACGCGGTACCCGTTCGCTTTGACGAAGACGTTCCGACTTGATGGCGGAGTACTTCATGTCTCCGCTCGTGTCGAGAACATTTCCGACACCGA
Organism: Pseudarthrobacter sp. NIBRBAC000502772; assembly: GCF_006517235.1. Lineage (NCBI taxonomy): Bacteria > Bacillati > Actinomycetota > Actinomycetes > Micrococcales > Micrococcaceae > Pseudarthrobacter > Pseudarthrobacter sp. NIBRBAC000502772. Next base: position 2,535,133 of record NZ_CP041188.1, on the reverse strand, counting down.
ACTGCCGGTCCACTGGGGCTTCCACCCCGCATTCAATACCCAGACCATTGCGGGGTCAGGCCAGGTGTACGGCGCCTTCGCCGCCTTGACGAGTCATCCGGAAAAGTTTTCCTCCTCGCAGCTGCATGCCCCCGGCGCTCGGATCGACGCTTCCCCTGTTGACGGCGTCGGGGTCTTTAATCTGGCACCAGCAGGATCACGCAGTGCCGACCTGCTGTACGCTACGGTCTCCGAAGGCTGGTTCGGGCTTAAATCCCCGGGATCGGATCTCTTGGTAACGATGTCGTGGCCCGCAGAAATCCTCCCCGAACTCTGGATCTGGGAAGAAGCCCACGCGCCTGGCGGCTACCCGTGGTGGGGCACAGCGCACATCGTCGCAGTGGAGCCGCACACCACTTCGCCGTTCGGCCCCCTTGAGAGCGAACATGGCGCGATCAAGATCTCCGGCGGTGACACGCTGCAGATCGAACTTACCCTGGGCGTGCAGCCGATCTCCCAGAAGGAGATCCCCATCGGGATGGACGCAACGGGTGTGGCGCAACTGGGAGTGAAGACATGAACCGATTCGAGGGAAAAGTCGCCATCGTTACCGGAGCAGGCGCAGGGATCGGTCGTGCTACAGCCCTGCGGCTCGCCTCGGAGGGTGCGCTGGTAGCAGTTTTTGATATCTCGCAAGAGGGTGCGGATGAGACGGTTAGGCTCATCGATCAGATTGGCGGCCGCGCCGCTCCTTTCGCCGCTGACGTCTCCGAAAAACGCTCCGTGGAGGGGTCGGTGCGGGCGGTTGTCGACCGGCTGGGCATACCCTTCTGTCTGGTCAACTGCGCCGGCATCCTTAAGATCACGCCTGCGCTTGAGATGAGCGTAGAGGACTTCGATGCCGTAATCGGCGTCAACCTCCGCGGGGCATTCCTCATGTCTACCGCCGTCGCCCGCCATCTGGTGGCGGCCAGCCAGCCTGGTCGGATCGTCAACGTATCGTCAATCCACGCCACGATTTCTCTTCGCGACTCGGCAGGCTATGCCGCCTCCAAGGGCGGGATCGAGGCCCTGACTTTCACGCTCGCAGCCGACTGGGCCGAGTACGGCATCACCGTCAACGCGGTACGGCCGGGCGCCACGTGGTCGGCTCTGACCACACCCATGTACACGCCCGAGGTTCTCTCTGCATTGGAGAGCCGTATCCCTCTCGGTTCCGTCGCACAGGCCGAACAGGTCGCGTCGGCGATCGCCTACCTAGCGTCGGAAGAGGCGTCGTACTCGACCGGTGCAGTTCTCGCCGTAGATGGTGGGTACACGGTCAACGGCGACCTGCCAGGCAATGAGTACTCCTCGATGTGATCAACTACGAAACTGCACCACGCCCCAGGAGTCAGTAGCGGACAGCGGCAGTTGCCCGGCTCGCCGGGCAACTGCCGGGAACTTCTGCGGGTGGCGGTTGACTGCAACGAGCTGAAAACGTTGCCTACGCCAGAAGGCGATTCGCGATAGCCGCCCCGCACTTACGAGCGGGGCGGCTATCATACATTCGGGCGAGTTGGTATGCCCCGGTGGCGATGACGCTTGGACCGTTATCTTCCGGTAAGCCGTGCACCGACGGTCCGTACCCGTGACATCGCCGAATGCCAGAACACATGCTGCGCTTGGCAAACTACTATGCGGCCAGCACTCCAACGCTGCGGGTGATTCGGCGATCCGCGGAGCTGTCATCGCAAACCTCGAGTCAACCCCGTCTTTCAAATCTACTCATGTGCTAACGGAATTCCGTTCGAGCCACATTGAACTCGCCCAGCTTGCGCATTTCAAACGGATGCGTGCAGTTTGGGTAGCGCGTCGACCAGCGGGGCCAGTTCGGGTACTGTCTGGGCTTCGGCGAGGGCGCGTTCCAGCGTGGCGTCGTGGGTGGGGCGTGCCTCTTCAAGCAGCCTGATTCCGTTGTCGGTGAGTTCGGTGTAGATGCCGCGCCGGTCATCGGCGCAGAGGATGCGGGTCAGCAGGCCGCGGTCCTCGAGCCTGTTTACCAGCCGCGTGGTGGCGCTGGCGCTGAGCGCGGTGGCGCGGGCCAGCTGCTGCATGCGCATGTGCCAGCCGTCCTGGCGGCTGAGGGCGTCGAGGACCGTGTATTCGACGACGGAGAGCTGGGCTTCGGCCTGGAGCGAGCGTTCCAGTTCCGACTCGATCAGGCCGTGCAGGGCTGCGAGGGTCCGCCAGCCCTGCGCGCGGACTTCAACGGCGTCGTCCTTGATGCCCATCTGGTACTTCCCTTCGGATCGTGTGCCCGCGGCTGTGAAGCGGGGCACAACAAATAATAGTTGCTTGCGCGTGGTATCTGCTTGTGCAACAATAAATAACGCGTCTGCAACTACTAGCTTACGCGCCCTACCCCATTCCGTACAGTTTTTGAAGGAGCTTCACCATGCCTATTGGCCTGATAGCCCTCGCCCTCGGCGGGTTCGGGATCGGACTCACCGAGTTCGTGATCATGGGCCTGCTGCCCGAGGTTGCCGCTGACTTCAGCGTCAGCGAGGCCACGGCCGGCTGGCTGATCTCCGGCTACGCCCTCGCCGTCGTCGTCGGCGCCCTCCTGCTCACCGCGGCCGTGACCCGCTTCGAGCGCAAGCCAGTCCTGGCCGTGCTGATGGTGCTCTTCATCGGCGGTAACCTGGTCTCCGCCCTCGCCCCCGACTACTCCATGATGATAATCGGCCGGATCGTTGCCGCCCTGGCCCACGGTGCGTTCTTCGGCATCGGGGCAGTAGTGGCCGCTGACATGGTGGCCCCCACCAAGAAAGCCGGCGCCATCGCCATCATGTTCACCGGACTCACCGCCGCCAACGTCCTGGGCGTTCCGTTCGGCACCATGCTCGGCCAGGCGGCAGGCTGGCGCTCCACGTTCTGGGCCATCACGGGCATCGGCGTCCTGGCCCTCGTCGGCATCCTGACCCTGGTCCCTAAGACCGGCCGCGGCGACACCGCCCCCGGGAGCCTCCGCAGCGAACTGCGCGCCTTCCGCTCCGGCCAGGTCTGGCTGTCCATCCTCGTCACCATCCTCGGCTACGGCGGCATGTTCGGCGCCTTCACCTACATTGCCTTCACCCTCACCGAGGTCACGGGCTTCGCGGCCTCCACCGTGCCCTGGCTCCTGATCCTCTTCGGCGTTGGACTGTTCATCGGCAACACCGTGGGCGGCAAGGCCGCGGACCGAAACGTGGACCGCACCCTCCTCGTGGTCCTGGCAGTGCTCGTGGCGGTCCTCGTGGGGTTCGCGCTGACCGCCGGCAACCAGCCCCTCACCATCGCCTCCATCGTCCTGCTCGGCGGCTTCGGCTTCGCGACGGTCCCCGGACTGCAGATGCGGGTCATGAAATACGCCCACAGCGCCCCCACTTTGGCCTCCGGCGCCAACATCGGCGCGTTCAACGTCGGAAACGCCCTCGGCGCCTGGCTCGGCGGCGTGACCATCACCGCCGGCCTCGGCTACACCTCGCCGATCTGGGCCGGAGCCGGCATCACGCTCCTGGGCCTCGGCGTGATGGCCATCGCCGCAATCAGCGCCAAACGCTCTAAAACGGCGGCCACTATTGGCGACAACACCTCTGAAACCGCGACTGACGCCGTCGTAGAAGCATCAATTTAGCGGAACCTCACCACCTCAAGGAAGCAATCATGACTTCGGATCGTACGGCCGCCCTCTCATCCACTCAAGCCCGGAAATCAGGTCAGCCGCGGTTTCGCGCACTAGATGTTCTGAGCAGGCAGGGCCGGGGAATGACCCTGGGGGTCGAGCTCCCCCTCGACAACGACTTCGCTGCTCGCGGCCCGGCCGGGAAGAAAATGACCTCAACCTTCGGAATACCGGACCTGCAGCAACATCGCGAGCGGGCAGTGCTCGCGGACAAGCTGGGTTTCAAGGCGTTGTGGCTGCGTGACGTGCCGTTGTGGATTCCGGAGTTCGGTGACGCCGGACAGGTTTTTGACCCGTTTGCCTATCTCGGGTTCCTCGCTGGTGTCACCGACAACATTCTGTTGGGAACAGCCGCCGTCGTGCTGCCCCTGCGGCACCCGCTGCATGTTGCGAAAATGGCGGCCACCGTCGATCAGCTGTCCGGGGGACGGCTGATCCTCGGTGTCGCCTCCGGGGACCGTCCCGCTGAATATCCGAATTTCGGCGTGGACTTTGAGTCGCGCGGCGAACAGTACCGAACAGCCGTGAGTACGCTCAGGCGTCTCTGGCGCGACAGCGCTGAACTCCCGAGTGCCAGCATGAAGGTCCTTCCGGCACCACATGAGGGGTCAATTCCGCTGATCGCGGTGGGGCGTGCCCAGCAGAGCACGGAGTGGGTGGCCGAAAACATGGACGGCTACATGACCTATCACCGTCCGGCCCATTTCATGAAGCCCGTAACGGACAAATGGAAACACTCAGTCCCGGGGGGCGAGTACAAACCGGCGATTACCACGATGCTGGTGGATCTGCTCGACGACCCCAACGCCCCGGCGGAGCCCATCAGGTTCGGGGCGCGTTTGGGGCGCCGCCAGCTGCAAAGCTATCTCTGCGAGCTCGAGGGCGCGGGTATTGCGCACGTTGCACTAAACTTCCGTCCCAGTTCCCGGCCAGTCGAAGAGGCTCTCGAAGAGATAGCCGAGCATGTGCTGCCCGCCTTCAGCGGTGAGGCGCCGGAACCTCCCCACGGCGTTGCTCGCGGTTGACGAGTTCACGACGCCTTTGCTGCGAAATTTTCGCTGGCATGGCCACCGCGGGCAGCAGCTTGTTCAGTCGGTTGGGGTTTGCAGGTAAAGTGTGTGGCCGGGGCCTGCGGTCCAGTCTCGGGCCACGATGCTCACGCGGCGGGTTCGTGCCGAGTTCCCAAATCATTGTCCGGCGCGAGTGATCCGAGAGCTGGTACCTCTCCCGGATCGTCGCGACGGCCATCGTATTCGTGCTGTGGTCTTGCGGGGAGGCGAAAACCCGTCAGCGGACACGACGTCCCGTCGCCTCCGTCCTCCGTTCGCTTAGAACGCTTTGAGGATGTCTTCGACGCGTTGTTTGGCATCGCCGAAGAGCATTTGGGAGTTGTCGCGGTAGAAGAGGGGGTTTTGGACGCCGGCGTAGCCGGCGGCCATGGAGCGTTTGAACACGATGACGTTTTCGGCTTCCCAGACGCGGAGGACGGGCATTCCGGCGATGGGGCTTCCCGGGTCTTCGGCGGCGGAGGGGTTGACGGTGTCGTTGGCGCCGATGACGAGGACGACGGAGGTGTCGCCGAGGTCGTCGTTGATTTCGTCCATTTCCAGGACGATGTCGTAGGGGACTTTGGCTTCGGCGAGGAGTACGTTCATGTGCCCTGGCAGGCGCCCGGCGACGGGGTGGATGCCGAAGCGGACGTTGACGCCCTTCTCGCGGAGCTGGTGGGCGAGTTCAGCGACTGGGTATTGGGCTTGGGCGACGGCCATGCCGTAGCCGGGGGTGATGACCACGGACGAGGCGTTGGTCAGCATTTCGGCGGTGGCCTGGGCCGTGATTTCGCGGTGCTCACCGTACTCTGCGTCGGCCGCGGCGGGGGCGGCGATGCCGAAGCCGCCGGCGATGACGGAGATGAAGGACCGGTTCATGGCCTTGCACATGATGTAGGACAGGTACGCGCCCGAGGAGCCGACGAGGGCGCCGGTGATGATGAGCAGGTCGTTGTTGAGCAGGAAGCCTGCGGCGGCGGCGGCCCAGCCGGAGTAGCTGTTGAGCATGGACACGACGACGGGCATGTCGCCGCCGCCGATGGAGGCCACCAGGTGCCAGCCCAGCCCCAGGGCGAGGACGGTGACAACGATCAGCAGCCACAGCTGGGAGTCGTTGACGTACCAGACCGTCAGGGCAACGAACGCGGCGAGGGCACCGAGGTTGATCGCGTTCTTCCCCTGCAGCATCAGCGGTGAGGACTTCATCCGGGCCGAGAGTTTCAGGAACGCCACGATGGAGCCGGTGAACGTCACCGCACCGATGAAGACCCCGATGAACACCTCGGCATGATGGACAGCCGTCAGGTCCGGGGACAGGGCCGGGGCTTCGAGGTGGCCGTTCCAGCCCACGAGCACGGCGGCGAGGCCAACGAAGCTGTGCAGCAGCGCGATAAGTTCGGGCATGCCCGTCATCTCCACCACGCGTGCGCGCCAGAGCCCGATGGCTCCGCCGACCAGCACCGCAGCCAGGAGCAGGACCAATCCGGTGAGGCCATGGCCGGTGCCCCAGGCGCCCTGGAGGGTCAGCCAGATGGTGGCCGCCAGGGCGATGACCATCCCGGTGATGCCGTAGATGACCCCTGCCCGGGCCTTTTCATGCTTGCTCAGCCCGGCAAGGCTGAGGATGAACAGCAGGGCTGCGACGATGTAGGCCGCCCCCGCGATGGAGTCGGCGGTCAATGGACCGGAGACGGTGTCAGACACAGTAAAGCTCCTCGTTAAAATTCCTGCTGCGGCTTCGGGTACGGCGCTCATGAACGTGCCTTGTCACCGCGGGAGAACATCGCGAGCATCCGCCGGGTAACAGCGAACCCGCCGAAGATGTTGATGCTGGCCAGCAGGACCGCGACCGCAGCGAGAACCTGCATGACAGGGTTCTCGGAGGTCACCTGCAGCAGTGCACCGACGACGATAATCCCGGAGATGGCGTTGGTGACCGACATCAGCGGGGTGTGGAGGGCATGGTGCACTTTCCCGATGACATAAAAGCCCACCACGACCGAGAGCATCAGCACAGTAAAATGCTGCGGCAGCGGCGCCGGCGCAACCGTATTGACCACAAACAACGCTGCGATGCCCGCGGCAACGAGTCCGGCCTTACCGGCGGCGCTGAGCCCTTCCTTCTTCTTCGGCGCAGCGCTCTCGGCGGCTGTGGTCTGCGGCTGTGCCGTCGGTGCGACCGAGACCTGGACCGGGGGCGGCGGCCAGGTCTTCTCCCCGTTGCGCACCACGGTCACTGAGCGCTGCACGACGTCGTCGAAGTCGATTCGCAGCTGGCCGTCCTTCTCCTTCGTCAGGAGCTTGAGCAGGTTCAGCATGTTCGTCCCGTACAACTGGGAGGCCTGGGCCGGCAACCGGGCCGGAAGGTCGGTGTAACCGAGGATCACCACACCGTTTTCCGTCACCACCCGTTCCCCGGCGACCGAGCCTTCCACGTTCCCGCCCTGCCCGGCAGCCATGTCAACGATCACGCTGCCCGACTTCATGCCGGCCACATCCTCTGCCGTCAACAGCCTCGGCGCAGGACGCCCCGGAATCAGGGCCGTGGTGATGATGATGTCCACGTCCCGGGCCTGCTCGGAGTAGATCTCCGCAGCACGGGCGTTGTACGCCTCTGACGTGGCTTTGGCGTACCCGTCGGCGGACTTCATCTCCTCCTCGACCTCCACCTTGAGGTAGGTCCCGCCGATGGACTTCACCTGATCGGCCACCTCGGGCCGCGGATCCGTCGCCCGCACAATCGCACCCAGGCTGGACGCAGCACCGATCGCTGCCAGGCCTGCAACCCCGGCACCGGCCACGAGGACCTTAGCCGGCGGAACCTTGCCCGCCGCGGTCACCTGGCCGGTGAAGAACCGGCCGAATTCGTGGGCTGCCTCGATCACGGCGCGGTAGCCGGCAATGTTCGCCATTGAACTGAGCACGTCCATCGACTGCGCCCGCGAGATCCGCGGCACGGCATCCAACGCCAGCGCCGTGATGGGCCGCGCCGCCAGTGCCTCCACCAGCTCCGGACGCAAACCCGGACTCAATGAGCCGATCAGTGTGGAACCGTCGGCCAGGCGGCCGATCTCCTCCTCAGTGGGCGGATTGATCCGCAAAACCACGTCGCTGCCCCACGCCTCGTCGGCGCCCACAATCATTGCGCCCGCTGCCTCGTAGGCGGCATCACGGAACGACGCAGCCTCCCCCGCACCCTTCTCGACCACAACCTCGTAGCCCAACTCCAACAACTTCCCCACGGTGACAGGCGTCGCCGCCACCCTCGTCTCGCGACCCAACTCGGCCACAATGCCAATACGTGTCACGTTCACTCTTCCTCTTCCAGTCAATCCGACGTAGCGAAATATTCGGCGAAGCCACTGTGTGGACGCTCGATCTCCTGCTCCCCATAGACGGGTTCTCCAATGGGAATTAGCCGCGGGGGCATGAATTTGGACATGCTGACATTTCTCGTCCTCGTGGTCGGCAGTGGCCACTTCGGATGCGTGCACGAGCTCCATGACGTGCTGCCGGTTGAACACGTCGGCTGGGCTCCCGGGCTGTCACCGGAACTCCGGTGCGCGACGAAGCAGAATTACAGCGTCGACTTGAGGAGCGCCCGTTCGGCACCGCGGTGAGGGGCCAGACCGGTGCGGGTTCCGCCAGAAGAGGCGGCGACAGTTCCGCGCTTGGAGCGGCGGTTCTGCCCAAGCAAGATGCTGATCCCACGGGGGCGGCTTAACCCAGCGCTCAATTGCGGCGTATGTGCAAAGAGGGGTGGGCACGCCCGTGCCCACCCCTCCCGCGCCCCTCCTCCGCTTGAGCCGTGAACTCCTGGGGTGCTTCTTAGAAGATTGCTCGGCGGGTGCCGCCATCCACGGAAACGGCGGCGCCAACGGTCGCCGACGCTTGCGGGGAACTGAGATAGACGACCAAGTTGGCGACTTCGTCTGTTGTCGCTGCGCGCTGGAGCAGCGAGGTCGGTCGGTGCTCCCTGACGAAGTCGTCGGTCTGTTCCTGGGCGGAGAGCTGGGAGTCACCGCCCATCTTCACAACGAAGTCGGATACGCCCTCGGAGAAGGTCGGTCCTGGAAGCACTGAGTTGACGGTAACTCCAGTCCCGGCGGTCAGTTCCGCCAGCCCACGTGAGATTCCCAGCTGCATAGTCTTTGTTGCTCCGTAGTGCATCATTTCTGGCGGAATTTGCAGTGCAGATTCGCTCGAGATGAATACGACTCGACCCCAGCCGCACTTCATCATCCCCGGAAGATACTGGCGGGCAGTCTTGATTCCCGTGAGGACGTTGACTTCGAAATATCGGATCCATTCGTCGTCGTCGATGTCGAAGAACGACTTGGGCTCAAAAATGCCCAGGTTATTGATCAGGATGTCCACGGCGGGAAGAGCCTCGAAGAGTTGGGCGGTTCCCTCGTCCGAGCAGAGGTCAACAGCCAGTGGTATCAGGGTCCCTGGAAGGTTGAGATTGTTAACCGTCTGGGCGGCTTTCTCCACCCGTTCCGGATTGCGTCCTGTGATGGTCACGGTGGCACCCGCCGCCGCGAGGCCCTTGGCAATCGCGAGCCCGATTCCCTGACTGGACCCTGTAACCAGCGCTTTTTTTCCTTCAAGATTGATGTTCACGTGTTTCGCCTTCTTGTTGTTGTGGTGGCTTATTCAGGTCTTGATGCAGCGCCTAGGTGGCTTCGCCGCGCAGGAATCTGGTTGCGGCGACTGCGGCAATGAGGGCCGTTCCGGTGAACAACGGCTCAATCCAGAACGGCGCTCCGATGAGTGCCAGCCCTGTGGTGCCGACCTGGAGCGTTATGACGGCGACGATGGTGCCCCACACGTTAAAAGTACCCGGGAGGAACGCGGTGGCGCCCAGGAAAACTGCGGCATAGGCAGGAAGCAGCATGGGGGGCCCACCGTTGGGCTGCCGCTTCCGAGGATTCCTGCCTGGATCACACCGGCGATTCCGGCCAGGGCCCCCGCCCCAGCGAACGCTCCAATGGTGAACCGCGGTACGGCGATCCCGGAGAGGCGCGCGGCATCCCTCGACCCGCCAATTGCGTACAGAAAGCGCCCGGCGGGCGTCTGGGACAGTATGTACCAGACAATCAGCCCTATGGCTGCCGCGACGACCACGGGCAAGGGAATGCCGAGCAGGTTGCCTTGCCCGAGCCCGGTTAGCTCCTCGGGGATGTTCTCGTAGAAGACGTTCCCGAGCGTGTAGGCGCCGATAAGTCCGGTGAGGATGGTGCTCATGCCAATAGTGACGATGAAGGAGTTGATCCCCACCTTGCTGACCAGCAGGCCGTTGATTAGTCCAACAGCGGTGCAGGCCGCAATGGCGGTGATCATGGCGGGGACCGCCGGCATGCCCTGCTGTGAAGTCAGGCCTGTCACCAGGATCAGTCCGAGGCCCAGGTTGGCAGCCACGGAGAGATCAAGTTCTCCGACGATCAGCGGAAGGAGCAGCCCGATTGCAAGGATTGTCAGTACCGCCTGCAGGTTCAGCACTGTTTTGAGGTTGTCCACCGTTGCAAAGGTGTCGGGGGCCGCAAGGGAGAAAACGATAATCAGGAGCATCAGGAGCAGCGGCAGCGCTATCCGGGCGAAGAACAATGGCAGCGCCTCATTTTGCCGCCTTCGCAGGATGCGAAATCCGGTTTTTCTAGGCTCACGGGCTGTTGATGGGGCAGATGACGGGTCGAGGGTCGAGGTCATGACGTTGTTTCCTTAGTTCGTTCGCCGTCGAAGTACATCGACTGCGTGACCTTGCCGGCGGTAAGGCCGGCGGTTGATTCCTCGGCAACGATGCGTCCATGCCGGAGAATGAGGATCCGATGACTGAGGGCAATCATCTGTTCGATCTCGGAAGAGATCAGCACGACCGCGGCGCCCCGTTCAGCCGCGCGGTTGATGAGGTCGAATATCTCCGCGCGGGCGCCGATGTCCACACCTTGGACGGGTTCGTCGAAGATGACAATGTCGGGACTGGTTTCCAGCCATTTGGCGATGACCACTTTTTGCTGGTTTCCCCCGGACAGCACCTTGAAAAGCCTTTGGGAGGACGCCGGTCTGACGTCGTACTCGCCGATCTTTTGAGCTATCCACTTTCGTTCCGTTCCGGTTGAGAGCCTGACTCGCCGCCAGAACCGGTCGATGGACGTAATGGTGAGGTTCTCCCCGACGCTCATGTCCAGCACTCCGCCGTCCCGACGACGGTTCTCTGGGATGAGTGCGATCTTCCGCGCCACCGCGTCCCTCGGCGTCCGGAACCGGCATTCACTGCCTTTGACTGTGATGGTGCCACGGACGGGTTCCTGGGCGCCAAAGAGTATACGGGCGAGTTCACTCCGGCCGGATCCGAGCATCCCGGCGACGCCGATGATTTCGCCGGCACGGATCGTGAATGAGACATCCTTCAGTCGTTTTCCGGTTAGTCCCCGGACGTCCATGAGCTCACGTCCTGGCATCCCCAGCTCACGGGCGAGGGGCAAAGCCTCGACGTCCCGCCCCACGATCAGGCGGACAAGGCTCTTGCGATCCGTGTCAGCGATGCCGATGGTTTCAATATTCCGGCCATCCCGCAGGACCGTGGCCCGGTCCGCGAACGAGGCCAGCTCTTCGAGTTTATGGGTCACATAGAGCACAGCCACGCCGCTTTCAACCACTTTCCGGACGGCGGCGAAGAGCAGCGCAGCTTCCGAGTCGGGCAAAGCAGCCGTGGGCTCATCCAGCACCAGCACCTTGGCCCCTTCACCGGCTGAGCTTAGCGCCCTGGCTATCGCCACGATGGTCTGTTGCGCGATCGGCAAGCGCCCCACGGGGGTGTTGGGGTCGAGGTCGGCGTGCCCCAAGCGGGCGAGTTCCGCAACGGTGTTTTCCCGCATTCGCGACCAGCGGATCCTCGAAAACAACCCCGATCCGTAGCTCCTTGAGGCTTCGAAGTTCTCGGTGATGGACAGGTTCGGAATGAGTCCAAGGTCCTGATGCACGAACACCAGACCCATTGCCGCCGCTTGGGCGGGCTCGAAAGGCAACGTGACGGGAACGCCGTCGAGGGTCATTTCTGCGCCTTCGTCGGGATGATGGAACCCTGCAAGGCATTTGATAAGCGTCGACTTTCCGCAGCCGTTCTGGCCCAGGAGCGCGTGTACTTCCCCCGCGCGCAGCTCCAGGGCCACCGTATCGAGAGCCTTTTGTCCGACGAAGGTCTTGGACAGGCCCCGCACCGTCAGGACAGTGCGGGGCGAATCGGCGGTGTTCACGTCAGCCGACCTTCCACAGTCCCTTGTAAAGGGCGACTCCGTCGAAGTCTCCATCCCAGCCGCCGGAAGCCGGGGCGTTCTCCGCTGTAACGAGCTTGCCGGTGATGCCCTGGTCCTGCGGCTTCTGGCCACTGAAGATCCTGTTGAGATTGTCCACCTGGCCGTAACCTGCACGGCCGAAGGCGAATCCGATGGACGCCGCCTGGAAACCCCCCTTGCGGATCATCTCGGTATTGGCCACGTCGGCGTCCACCGAAATTCCGAAAGCTTTCTTGGAATCAGCCAGCCCTGCCTGCTGTAGCCCCTGGGAGAAGAACAGCATGGCCGCGTCGAATCCTGCGAACAGCACGTTGTAGCGCGGGTTGCTGCGGGCCAACTGGGCAACGCGCCCTGGCGCGACGGTGCTGATTTCACCTGCCAGGAACGAGCTCTCGGCTACCTGCTCGCAACCTGCTCCGGCAGCTTTGCAGTCCTCAATGAACTGTTTGAGGCCGCTCACGCGCGCCTTCACGGTGTCGAATTCCGGATCGGTCAGGACGATGAATTTCGGTGCTGAATTGAAACGCTTGCGCGCTTCAAGGAACGCGAACTCCCCCAAGAGGTATCCTGCTTTGTTGTTTGCGTCCAGAGCTGGAATCAGCGACTGGTAAAGGTCATCCTTGTTGCCGCACATGTTGCAGGTGACGGCGATGCCTGCATCCCTGGCCGACTTGATGTCACCCTGAACTGCAGCGGCGTCGATGGACGTCAACGCAATGGCATCGACTTTCCGGGAGACTGCCCGCTGGATGGCCGCGGAGATCTTGGTGCTGTCGCTCGCGGGGTCGTCGATGCTCGCGTCCCAGCCAAGCAGCCGCGAGGCTTCCTGCGTTGAACGGGCCGGCCGCGCGCACCCTTCCACGGCCATGGAACAAGGAATGATCACGATCTTCTTGGGCCCGTTGGAGAGCGATGCGCTGGCTGGGACGGGGTTGGTCGTGGTGGTCTGCGGTGCGGTTGCAGCTGCGACGTCGGCGGTGACTTTTGCCGTGAACGCCGCTGACGCCTCGGAGTCTGCCTGTGACGTCTGGCTGGCCGGGGCGGGACCGCAGGCCGTGGTCAGTGCGACAAGGCAGGCAAGCACGGCTACTGCCGCGCTCCCCCGGTAGCGGTTTCTCCGTTGAAACATGGTGGGCCCTCTCTGAATGTGCACTGCAGGCGCTCTGGCGGCAGGATCTATGCGGCCGGGACCAGTTGGTGCTGCAGTGGCATTACCGTCATTGGTAACAGCATCAAATTAGCAGGAATTTCCCGTCATGACCATAGTTTCGGCAAAAAGTTCTATCTATGGCCATCGCGGCTATTCTACGGTGACTGACTTGGCGAGGTTCCGAGGCTGGTCAATGTCCAGCCCCTTCGCGTCCGCCAGCCTGGCAGCAAAAATTTGCAGCGGGATGGTGGTTAGTAGTGGCGCCAGGAGCGGGTTTGATGCCGGCACGGCCACGACCACATCCGCCCACGCCCCAGTCACTGCGTCCCCTTCCTCACAGACGCTGATGACGCGACCGCCGCGCGCCTTGATCTCCTGGATCGTCGACATCATCTTCGCGTGAAGGGTCCGACTCCTCACGAGTGAGGGCACAATGACGATGACCGGCTGTCCGGGCTCGATGAGGGCAATGGGACCATGCTTAAGCTCGCCGGCCGCAAAGCCTTCGGCGTGAATGTACGCCAACTCCTTCAGCTTCAGGGCCCCCTCCATGGCCACCGGGTGCCCGACATGCCTACCGATGAAGAGTACCGCCGTCGTATCGGCCAGCGATTCGGCGAGCGCGGCGATCTGTTCCTCCGCCGCCAGTGCCCGTTGGATCTTTTCCGGCATGCCTCCTAGTTCGAGGATTGCCCCGGAAATTTCCAGCGGGTCCCCGGTCCCCCGCAACTGGGCAAGATAGAGAGCGAGCAGGAGCGCGGCTGTCACCTGGGTAAGGAACGCCTTAGTGGAGGCCACGGCCACCTCAGGACCTGCATGCGTGTACAACACACCGTCGGATTCACGCGGAATAGTCGCTCCCACGGTGTTGCAGATGGCGAGCACCTTGGCTCCTTGTTCAAGGGCGTACCGCACGGCCATCAGCGTGTCCATCGTCTCGCCGGACTGCGATATGGCTATCACCAGCGTCCTGTCATCAAGCATCGGACAGCGGTAACGGAACTCGTGGGCAAAGTCGACTTCAACCGGAATCCTGGACCAGCGCTCTATGGCGTATTTCGCAATCTGCCCGGCATAGGAGGCCGTACCGCAGGCCACGACGATGATCTTCCGGACGCCGGCCAGAGCTGCGTCACTGATTCCAAGCTGGCCCAGAGACAGCGTCCCGTCTGCGCCGATCCTCCCTCGGAGAGTGCGGCGGACCGCTTCTGGCTGCTCCTGGATCTCCTTCGCCATGAACGATGAATGGCCATCCTTCGTGGCCGAACTGGCGTCCCAGTCGACGACGAATTCCTTACCGGCAGCACGTTTGCCGTGGAAATCAGTGATGGTCACTTCGTCAGCCGTGAGGCTGACAACCTGATCCTGCCCGAGCTCAATGGCGCGGCGGGTTGAGTCTATGAACGCCGACACATCCGATCCGAGAAAATTTTCGCGTTCACCCCGGCCAACCACGAGCGGGGAATTCCTCCGCGCCGCGACGATGAGTCCGGGATGATTGCTATGTACCGCAAGAAGCGTGAAGGACCCCTCCAGCTCCGCGCAGGTACGGCGCATGGCTGCCGCCAGAGCATCACCGCCAGCCTGATCCCCACCCAGGGTGAGGTAGACATCAGCCAGTAGTGCAGCTGCGACTTCGGTGTCGGTCTCCGAGAGAAACACGTGGCCACGGGCCGTCAAGCAGCTCCGCAACGGGCCGGAATTTTCGATGATCCCGTTGTGAATGACTGCCAATCGGCCATCATCAGCAAGGTGCGGATGGGCGTTCGCGTCCGTCGGCGCCCCGTGCGTGGCCCACCGCGTATGGCCTATGGCTACCTGCGCGGGGGGCAGCGGGTTGGAGCGGAGAAGGTTTTCAAGATTCGCTAACTTTCCAGCTTTCTTTCGGGAGCTGATCCCGCGGTCAGCGAGCACGGCCACGCCCGCCGAGTCGTACCCCCTGTATTCAAGGCGGCTCAAGCCACCGAGGACGACGTTCAGGGCACGATTTCCGATATTGCCCTGGTCTTGGTTGACGCTTCCGACATATCCCACGATTCCACACATGGCCCCCAGCTTACATCTGTTGGGAATTTTCTTCCCAAACTATTTTCTTGTCGGAAAATTCTTGCTACTGTGTGATCAAGAGCAACGCCAATGGCAACGGCGACCGCTTACTGGACACCAGAAAGGCACCGAAAATGTTCAATCGCACACAACGGCGTGTCACGGCTTTGTGGCAAACTTCTCCGGGGAACAGCGCCACCGTGTCACCGTCGCACACGCGGCAGCCTCCGATGGCGGCGTGATCGACGTGGACGAACCGACCGTTCCCTCCGAAGCGGATGGTGACCCTGTGAACTTCCCTCTGGTCCGCCTAATTCCCGACGGACCGGCTGCAGACTACCTCACCGCTGCCGCCGCTCCATCGGGGGACGTCAGGTTCTGGTGGTTGGGCCAGGCCGGATTTGCTCTGGAACACGACGGACGCCGGATACTCATTGATCCCTATCTCTCGGACAGTCTCGCCACCAAATACGCGGGGACCATCTTCCCGCACACTCGCCTTCATCCAGTCCCTGTGGACCCGGAACAGATGGTGGGCATACAGGCTGTCCTTCACAGCCACGCCCATACTGACCATTTGGATCCGGAGACCGTCCGGGCCCTGCAGACGAGGAACCGTCCTTTCTTCCTTGCCCCCAGGGCACGAACCCAGGTGGCCATGGACCGGCACATCCCCGTCGAGCTGTTGATTCCGGTCACAGCCGGCAGCAGCGTGGAACTAGCCAGCGACATCAGCGTCACCGTCGTCCCGGCAGCCCACGAAGATCTGGAAACCGACATCAACGGGGATTCCGTTTTCCTGGGCTACATCATCGACATCGCAGGCGTGAAGATATACCACTCTGGCGACTGCGTCCCCTACCAGGGCCAGGCAGAACTCCTCCGCAACATGCGGGTCGACCTTGCGCTGCTCCCCATCAACGGCAGGGACAGCCACCGGCTTCAGAACGGGGTGCCAGGGAACTTCACGGTAAATGAAGCCCTCGAACTGTGCGCGGCGGCGGACATCCCGGCCGTCGTCGGGCACCACTTCGGCCTCTTTGACTTCAACACAGTAGACCCCGGCGTCGCGGCACAGGAGCTCACGCGCTTAGCCGGCGACGTGCAGTGGACGCTCCCGTCCCTCGGACAGGCCTACCACATCACCCCCGCCCGGACAGCCAACATCCCGCAGAACGAAAGAAGGCAAACGGCATGAACGCCGAGGACCTGCTCCAGAGACTTCGCGAACTCGCGATAGTGCCCGTCATCGAAATCGAATATGCAGACGACGCAATTCCGCTGGGCAAGACACTTGTCGACGCGGGCCTTCCCGTCGCGGAGATCACCTTCAGAACCCCCGTCGCGGCCGACGCCATCGCCCGCATGGTGGACAACGTCCCAGGACTGCTGGTCGGGGCCGGGACCATCCTGTCCGAAGAAGACGTCGACGCAGCAGCAGACGCCGGTGCACACTTCATCGTCTCCCCGGGGCTCAACGCCTCGGTCGTGGAGCGGGCCAGGCAACGCTCCATCCCTATCATTCCAGGCGTCACCTCGCCGTCAGAAATCGAGGCGGCGCGGTCCCTTGGGCTGCGTTTACTCAAGCTCTTCCCGGCCGAGGCCATCGGTGGCATACCCCTGGTCAAGGCCCTCAGCGCCCCGTACCCGGACGTGTCGTTCATGCCCACCGGCGGGATCACCGCAGACACCGTCTCAGCGTGGTTGGCCCAGCCATCCGTGGCCGCCTGCGGCGGATCCTGGATCGCCACCAAGGATGCCGTAACCGGCCGGCGCTGGGAGGAAATCACCACCAAGGCAGGCCAAGCAGCTGAACTCGCCGCCAGCTCCCCTCGCTCCCACACGGCGGGAACCCGGGCCTAAGCAGGCCCCCCAAACCTCACCACCACAGTTTCAAAAACCAACAGGAGAAATCACAATGAGCGAAACATACGTCCCCCAGACCGGAGTCGCCCTGGCCGGCAAAGTCGCCATCATCAGCGGCGCAGCTTCCGGAATCGGCGAAGCCGTCGCCCGGATCTTCGCAGCCAACGAAAGCAAGGTCCTCCTGGTCGACATCGACGAAGAACGACTCGAGAAGGTCACCGCAAGCATCCGCGGCTACGGCCGCGGGGACGTCCATTCCATTCTCGCCGACGTCACCGACGAACAGTCCGTAGTCGACCTGTTCGCGTGGGCCAAAACCAACTGGGGAAGTGTAGACCTGATCGTCAACAGCGCCGGTCGTGACTCACTGGCGCCGCCCGTCGTCGACGTCACCCTGGATGAGTGGAACAAGACCATGACTCCGAACCTGACCGCTGTCTTCCTGATGTGCAGGGAGGCCTTCCGGATCATGGAGAAGCAGGAAAACGGCGGCCGCATCATCAACATGGGATCGTCCTCCGCCCGTGTTGCCTCCGGCCCGGGCCACAGCCCCTACCGCGCCTCAAAGCACGGTCTGATGGGGTTCAGCAAGAACATCCTCCTGGAGGGCAAAGACAAGAAGATCGGCGTCACTGTCATCAACCCCTCCCATGTCAAGACTCCGATGACCGAGATCATCGACAAGGGTCTGTACGACGGCGACGTCCCGGCCTACATCGACGGCTGGCTCGACAAGAAGGAAATCGAGGAAGGTATCCACGCCAGCTGCATCGAAGTGGACAACGTTGCCGAAATCACCCTGTTCGTTGCCACCCGCACCCCGGACGTCACCATCCCCCAGATCGCGCTTTATCCCACGCACAAGGCCCACCGCTACGGCATGGAGGTCTAAGCTGCCATGAAGGCTGCAATCCTCAACGGACTCAACGACCTTGAATATGCGGACATTCCGGAGCCGGAACCGGTCGGCGAAAACCCTGTCCTGATCCGTGTCGGCGCCGTCGGCGTCTGCGGATCAGACGTCCTGCGCTACGGACACGGCAAGGCCTATCATTACCCTCTGGTGCTCGGACATGAATTTTCGGCCATCGTCGAGGAAGCCCCCGACAGCCCCCACCTGAGCGCCGGGGACCGGGCGGCCGTCTTCCCTTTGCTGCACAGGCACGGGGATCCCATGTCCGAAATCGGCGAATACGCTCTCGGCACCGGATACGACTACTTCGGGTCTCGACGTCACGGGGCAATGTCCGAACGGATGTGGGTTCCCGAACAAAGCATTTTCCGGGTTCCGAACGACATGCCCCTGACGCACGCGGCAATGGTCGAGCCCGCCGGGGTGGCCCTGCACGCAATGCTTAAAGTGCAGATCCCAACCCATGCCACCGCCCTCGTGATTGGGGCTGGCCCGATCGGCGCCCTGGCCGCTCAATGGCTGCGAATCCTTGGTTGCTCCCGCGTCTTGGTGGCGGACATCGACGACCGAAAGCTCGAGACCATGTCGCGGCTCGGTTTCGAAACCATTGACGCCAAGACCGGCGACACCGCAGATCTTGCCCGAGCAGCCACGGACGGCTGGGGCCCGCAGATCGTTGTCGAGGCCACCGGCAACCCGAAAGCGCTCATCCAGGCCATTGAATCAGCCTCGGTCCAGGGACAAGTCGTCCTGCTCGGTGACCTAAGTGGCGACCTGCACCTGGCCAAGGACACAGTCTCGTCCCTACTTCGGCGGGAACTGAGACTGTACGGGACGTGGAACGCCAAGGTCACCCCGAAGGGCCGCAGCGAATGGGACATGGTCATCGCCCACCTCGGCCGCGACCTGCACGTGGACGAACTGATCAGCCACGTCCGCCCCCTGGGCGAAGCACCGGCCGTGTTCCGCCGTCTTACGGACCGCTCCATCTGGTACAACAAGGTGCTCTTCGCCGTGGCCGCCGAGGCGCAGGAAGAGGTACGCACATCATGAAAGCCGCACGGCTTCACTCCCCCGGAAATATCACGGTCGATGACATCCCCAGACCGACAGCCGACGCGGGAGACATCATCATCAGAGTCCGGGCCGCTTCGATCTGCGGCACAGACCGTCGGATTGCCGCCAACGGGCATTTCAAGCTTCCGGAAGGGACTCCGCGTGTTCTTGGGCACGAGTTTGCCGGCGAGATTGTGGAGGCGGGCAGCGAGGTCACTGGTTACGCCGTCGGAGACCGCGTCAGTGTCACGCCCAACGTCGGCTGCGGAACGTGCCCCAACTGCCTCGTTGGGCTGAACAACATGTGCCCCTCCTATGAAGCCTTCGGCATCACCATGGACGGGGGCTTCCAGGAGTACGTCCGGATACCCCGCTTTGCCCTCAACCGAGGCAACGTGTTCCATCTGCCGGAGACTGTGGGCTATGCCGAGGCCGCACTGGTCGAACCACTCTCGTGCTGCTACAACGCGGTCAGCAAACTTGATGTCCGACCGGACTCCACCGTGCTGATCATGGGTGCCGGACCCATCGGGGCCTGTCACGTCATGCTGGCAAAGCTCTACGGCGCCCGGAAAGTCATCGTTTCGAACAACCGGCAACCGCGGCTCGACTTCGCGGGTACTCTCGGCGCCGATGTGCTGGTCAACCTCACCGAACGCGACCTGGCCACTGTCGTGGCCGAGGAAACCGGTGGTCTGGGAGTTGATGTTGCCCTGACCTGCGTCTCCAAGCCCGAGGTACAGGCTCAGGCCGTCGACCTGCTGGCAACGCACGGAAGAGTCAATTTCTTTGCCGGACTCGGCAAAGCGCAACCTGTTGCCCTTGACACCAACCGGGTCCACTACCAGGGCTTGACTCTGACCGGTACAACGGGTTCCAGCAATTCCGATTATGCATCAGCCCTCAGCCTCGTCGGGGAGGGCAGGCTGGACCTCTCGCCACTGATCAGCCAGACGTTCACACTGGATGACATCGAAAAGGCCATGGACTACGCCGGATCAGGCCAAGGGATGAAGGCCATGATCCTCTTCGAATCGAACTAAAGCGCTGCACCTCGAATCCGCAACGCACACAGAAATGGACCGGCGATGACAACGAAGTACATCATGGCGCTGGATGCCGGGACAACCGGTATCCGGGCAATCATCTATGACTCAAAGGTAGAGATCGTAGGCGAAGCGAGCCAGGAGTTCACCCAGATCTACCCCAAGCCGGGGTGGGTGGAACACGATCCCATGGAAATCTGGAATACACAACTGGCCGTGGCACGGCGTGCCCTTCAGGGAGCCGGGATCGATCCGCACGACATCGGTGCGATCGGCGTCACGAACCAGCGTGAAACCACAGTCGTCTGGGACAGGGACACGGGCAAGCCCATCATGAACGCCATCGTGTGGCAGGACAGGCGCACGGCCGGAGTATGCGACGGCCTCAAAGAGAAGGGTCTGGAGGAGCATGTCCGGTCCACGACCGGGCTGGTCATCGACGCCTACTTCTCCGGCACCAAAATCGCGTGGATCCTGGACAACGTCCCCGGTGCACGGGCCCGTGCGGAGGCCGGCGAGCTGTGCTTCGGCACCATCGACAGCTGGATCATTTGGAACCTGACTGCCGGGGCCGCGCATGTCACCGATTACTCCAACGCGGCGAGGACGATGCTCTTCGACATCAACACCCTGGACTGGGACGACAAACTCCTCGGTGAGCTGGGCGTACCCCGTCTAATGCTCCCCGACGTCCGGCCAAGCAGCGAAGTCTACGGACACACCTGCGACGGAATCTTTGCGGGCGCCCATATCCCGGTCGCCTCGGCAATCGGAGACCAGCAGGCGGCTCTGTTCGGGCAGGCGTGCTTCGACCGCGGCATGGTCAAGGCGACTTACGGCACCGGCGCCAGTCTGGTCATGAATACCGGCGACAAACCAGTCAGCTCGGCGAACGGAATGCTGACCACCATTGCCTGGGGAATCAACGGCGAAGTTGAATATGCGCTTGAAGGACTGATTTTCGTGGCCGCGGCGTCCATCCAATGGCTACGGGATGAGCTCCGGGTCATCTATGATTCGGCCGACAGTGAGTACGCCGCAATGCGGGTGGAGGATTCCGGCGGGGTATACGTTGTTCCCGCGTTCACCGGCCTGGCCGCGCCGTACTGGGACCCGTATGCCCGCGGCGCGATCCTCGGACTCACCCGTGGCTCGAGCCGCAACCACATCATCCGGGCCACGCTCGAATCCATTGCGTTCCAGATCAAGGACGTCATCAATTGCATGGAGGCCGATGCCGGACTCCCCGTCTCCGAAATCCGTGTCGACGGCGGTGCGGTGCGGAACAACTTCCTCATGCAGTTCCAGGCCGACATGGTCAACGTCCCGGTCCTCCGTCCCCGGCAAGTCGAATCCACGGCACGCGGAGCCGCGCTTCTGGCGGGCCTTGCCTGTGGGTTCTGGGCGAGCAAAGACGAACTGCGTGACACATTCGCACTTGACCGGGCCTTCACCCCGGACATGTCTGAAGAAAAACGCTCTGCCCTGTACGCCGGGTGGCAAAAGGCCGTCACCCGCGCCTGCAACTGGGAAGAGCACGAACCCGCCACCCCATCTACCACCAATCCCTAGGAGCGCCCTGTGACGCTACTGCCCGCCGTCGAACCGACGATGTACTTCATCGGTGTCACGACAAACAAATCCTCCATCATGAAAGTTTTCCCGGCGTGGGCAAAAGAGCTCGACCTTGACGCCAGCCTCAAGGGCATCGACCTTCCTTTGGGTGCTCCGCCGGAGGCCTACCGGGACGTCGTCGGATTCATAAAATCCGACCCAATGTCGCTCGGCGCACTCGTGACGACCCACAAGCTGGACATCGTCAGCGCAGCCCGGGACCTCTTCGACGAATTTGGCCCTGACGCACAGCTTCTCCATGAAATCAGCAGCATCAGCAAACGGTCCCCACTGTTGTGGGGCAATGCTATGGACGCCGTCACCAGCGGCCTGTCCCTGGAAGCCATCCTTCCCGAGAACTACTGGGAAGACTCGTCAGCGGACCTGGTGCTGCTCGGCGCGGGCGGCTCCTCGCTGGCCCTCACACTGTATCTGCATAAGCGGGCCGCTGCCGGCCTGCCGGGACCCAAAAAGATCATCGTCACCAATCGCCGGAACCTGCGGCTCGAGGAAATGCAGGCCATGCACGCCCGGCTCGGGAGCGCGCTGCCGATCACATACGTCCAGGCCACAGCTGGATCGACCAATGATGAAGTCGTCGCCAACGCATCCCCTGGATCGGTGATCATCAACGCCACGGGCTTGGGAAAGGACCGTCCGGGCTCGCCCTTGACGGACGGCGTCATTTTCCCCCAGGGGGCCATTGCCTGGGATTTCAACTACCGCGGAGACCTCGTCTTCCTGGATCAGGCCCGTGCACAACACCCGGAGCTCCAGGTCCGGGTCGAAGACGGCTGGGTCTACTTCATTCATGGCTGGACCAGAGTGATCGCCGACGTATTCGATATCGACATACCCACCCAGGGAGCGGATTTCGACCGTCTTTCCGACATTGCCCACACCGTATCCCAGAAGGAGAACCCCTCATGAACGCCTCCCCCGCAACCACCGTCAAAGCAGTAGTCACCGACTTCAATGTCACCACCGGACTGTCAACCACCAAGGCCCCCCTGCAGCGCCGACTGTCAGCAATGGCTGATATGTACGCCGACCAGGAAGCCGCGGACGCCCAGCTCGCCCAGGAGGACACACTTGTCTACGAGTTCTTCGACATGGGTGTGCCCTCGACCAGCGGCGACGTTGCCTACGGGACCAGCATCACCTATCCGGGAAAAGTAGGCGACGAATACCACATGACCAAGGGTCACTTCCATGAAGTCCTGGACACGGCGGAGATCTACTACTGCTTGAGCGGCCGCGGTTACATGCTGATGGAGAACCCCGAAGGTGACTGGCAGGCTGCCGAATTCACGCCCGGCCAGGCCGTGTACGTTCCGCGGCGCTACGCCCACCGAAGCATCAACGTCTCCGCCACGGAGCCCCTGGTCACATTCTTCGCATTCCCCGGGCACGCCGGACACGACTACGGAACCATTGAAACCAAGGGCTTCCGGAAACTATGCGTGGAGCGCGATGGCAAGGCGGAGTTCATTGACAACCCACGCTGGCAGGCCTGATGTCCATGGCTTCGCTGAACCTCACCGAGCCAGGCCGCAACGGCCGCATTGCAGTGACCCCCCGCTCCTTGTCAGACGGGGGGCACCCTGCCCTGCAGAAGCTGGAACGCGCAGGATACGAACTGGTTTATCCGTCTCCCGGTGCAGTGCCCAATGAAGATCAGATCCGCGCCGGCGTGTCGCAGTGCGTCGGCTACCTTGCGGGCACCGAACGCCTTTCCGGACAGGTACTGGAGGACCTTACTCGGCTGAAAGCCATCTCCCGGAACGGCGTCGGCGTGGATTCGATCGATGTCGAAGCGGCCGAGCGTCTGGGGATCAACGTACTCACCGCGCCAGGCGCCAACTCCCAGGGAGTAGCGGAACTTACCATCGCACTGATTCTGGCCGGGAGCCGCAGCATCCCCTGGCACGATGCCCAGCTGAAGTCGGGCCAATGGAACCGCCGGCCCGGCAATGAAGTGTCAGGGAAAGTCCTTGGTCTGATCGGATGCGGCCAGATCGGCCGGCGGGTTGCGACGATGGCGCTTGGACTAGGCATGAAGGTGATTGCCTTCGACGAATATCCCGTGACATCGTTCGCTCCTTCGCCCGACTTCTCATGGGCACCACGGGAGCGTGTTTTGTCATCGAGCCACGTCATATCGCTGCACACTCCGCCGTCCGGGCAACCGGTTCTCGGAGCCGCGGCAATCCGGCTGCTCCAATGGGGTACCGGCGTCATCAACACTGCGCGGGCATCCCTGATCGACGACGAGGCGCTGCTACAGGCTCTCGACTCCGGGCAGGTCGAGTATCTGGCCACCGACGTGTTCAGTTCCGAACCCCCTGCACCCAGCCGGCTGATTACGCACCCGAGGGTCATCACAACGCCGCACATCGGTGGATACACTAAGGAAAGCGTGGACCGGGCCACACAGGCCGCTGTGGACAACCTGCTTCACGCCCTCGCCACCTAGGGACTAGACCGGAGACTGCAATATGACGGAGACCATCACCGGCGGCGGACTGCTGCACCGGATCTCGGGGCGGCTGCCGTACCTCCCGCCTTCACTCCGCCAGGTCGCAGAAGCGGTGCTGAAGTCCCCGGAGCAAGCGCAAACCATGACCATCTCGGAACTGGCTGTGGCAGCCGGGGTCGGTGAGTCCACGGTGTCCCGATTCGTCAAGGAACTGGGCATTGACGGTTACAAATCAATGCTGCTGGGCCTGGCCGAAGCCACGTTTATTTCCAAGGCTGCCACGAGTGCCCGCACGGCAGATTCTGAGGTCGTATACGAAGGCGTCAACCGCGGCGACACAGCCGCTGAGATCGCGGGAAAGGTCGAGCGCAGCAGCGTCCAGTCCCTGCGGCGCACCGGTCAACGGCAGGATGTTGAGGCAATTCAGCGGGCTGTAGACCTGATCGATGCGTCGAACACCGTGATTTTCAGCTGCATGGGGTCGTCCAGCATTGCCGCCGAGGAAGCAGTCATGCGCTTCACCCGTGCCGGCAAGAAATGCATGCTTTACCGCGACACCACAATTCAGGTCATGCTGGCAGCGATCATTGGACCCGGTGATTTGCTGATCGGCATCAGCGACTCCGGGCGCAGCACCCCGATCATCGATGCGATGCATCTCGCTCGGCAACGTGGTGCGGCGACCATTGCCATCACCGGAGCCGAAGGTTCCCCGCTGCGCAATTACGCGGACGTTGTGCTCTATACGGCCACCGTCCCCAGTGGCGGGGAACTCTACGGGGAATCCGTGACGAGCAAGTGGGGGCAGTTGCTCGTCATCGACATCCTGTACGCAACCTATGCCAGCAGGCACTATGACGCGACAGTTGAACATCTCAAGCAGACTTACCAAAGCGCAATTCGCCAGTCACGAACCAGCCCCTCTGACTCTGCACAACACGCTGGCTGATGGGACACTGGCTGGCCGTCTTCAGAATTCTTCCGCCAGGCTGGTGCAGCGGCCTGATCGGGTTTCGCTCGGCCTGCTGGACCAGGCCTGCGTCGCACTGACCCTGGTGGACAGGCCGGTCCCGCCAGAAGCGAAGGATGGGTTCTCAAACGAGGGGCCGCGAGGTCGGCGTGTGCACGGACCAGCTCGCCTCGGCCGGAGACCCCCGATACGGCATTGGAACGCCTACCCAGTCGCTTTCGGGTTCCAGGGTTCCGCGGTGCTCCCGGTGAGGCGGGCGGGCTTGGAACTCTGTCCTGGCGCTGTCGTTGGCCGCCACTCCTCGACCCAACTTAGGAGGTCGGACGCCTCAAGCGAGTCACGAGTCAGGTGCGCCCAAGGTTGCTGGCCCGGAGTGGGAATGGCGATAACCTTCATTCCGGCGGAGCGTGCTGAAGCGGCGCCGGCCTCGGAATCCTCAATCGCAAGGCAATCCTTCGGATCCAGGTCCAGGGCGTCTGCTGCGGCGAGATAGACGTCGGGGGCCGGCTTCGGATGCGCGACCTCGTCGGCCGATACCGTGATGTCGAAACCTGCGCCGAAATCCCCACGAAGCAACGTGGTATCCAGTATGCGACGTGCCGAGTTGCTGGCCACTGCGGTAGCCACACGCAAGGAGGCGGCGGCGACAAAACGCCGCGCGCCTGGCATTGGCGCAGCAGATTGAGCGACCATGGTTATGTTCACCCGTAGTAACTGATCAATGACCCTGCCCGGATCTGATCCCGCACGACCGGCAATGAGCGGCCCGATTCGGCTCGCTGGAAGGCCGACCAGTTTGCGTTGAAATTCGGCGTCAAACAGGACCCCGTGGCTCTCGCTGACGCTACGTTGGGACAGCATCCACAATGATTCGGTATCCATCAGCAGCCCATCACAGTCAAAGACCACGCCGCGCGGCTGCCACAAGCCGAAAGCACGGCGAAACTCCGAAGGATCCTCCCGACTGTTCATCACAGGATTCACGGCAGTCACCTCTCCGTCCCAAGGGCGGCAGCTGCTCCCATCATCTTGCACGTGGTCATGATGGCAACGCCTCAGATTGCGCCTCGCACTGACAATTGTTCATTAAGCGCCTCTCTCTACCTAGTCCCTCGTCCTGGAGATGATGCCGGCCGAGGCGTGCCGGGAAGCAAGGAGCTCCGGCAAAAGTGCCACTGCGAGATCATCTGGATCGAAGGAAAATATAGAGTCTCATGGAACGGATACTACGTCCATTGTACGATAATAGTTGCCAGGAATCACCTTGCAGGCATCCTTCAAGTCGGACGGAATACTAAATGAATGGCTCCAACCCGCGAATTGTCCCTGACGCCCCAGGAGCTGCGCTGAGGAAGTATCTGTTCCAGGGCTCTGTTGGCCAGCCAATTACGGCTCAACTGGACATCTCCGGCTATGCGATGGCATCGGATGATCGGGAACACCACAGCACGTGGCCGAGCCATTGTGCGGTCGCCTGATGACGGGCCAAGTTCCTCTTGAGCCTGCTGACTGCGGCCCAAGCTTAGCGGCCGTTTACAGACCCGAACCTGGCGATCACGTCAAAATAGAGCGCGATGGTGCTGAGGTCCACTCAGGGGTTGTCGAGGTCGTCAGCGAGGATTTTCGAAAAGTGTGGCTGAAGGCCGAAGGCGTCAACCTGCGGCGACTGTTCGACATAAGCGAAGGCTACGAATTCGTCCTCTGCCCGACGGCGGCGCTCCCCTAGATCGCGGCCGAAATCTCCGCCGCAGCTTCCTTCAACAACGCCCCGTACTCGTCCTGATGCGGGACGATATCGTCGCGGAGCCCGGCGACGGACAACGCCCCACGCAATTCGCCCCGGGTGTCAAACAATGGCACGCCCAAAGCAGCAACTCCGATAGTGACGTCCTCGTCGGAGATACTGAAGCCACGGTCGCGGGTGAGCACGGCATCTGCTTCAATCTGGTGTGCTGTTACGAGGGTATGTGGGGTGAGTTTCTGCAACGGGGCCGCCGAAGTTACATGCCATCGAAGCGGCTCATCCCAGGCCAGGATGGCACGTGAGGCCGCGCCCGCATGCGGTGGAAGGGTTCCTCCGGGATTGAGGAGCAGGAGAGTGACCTTCGTACCCTTAACCCAATCCAGGCACGCAACCATCTGATGGCGGAGGGCACAAAGGTACACCGTCTGTCCGGTCTGTTCGTTCAGGCGGGCCATCGCCGGGCGGGCAGCGCGTACTTCCGGGATACCCTCAACAGCAGCGTCGGCAAGGTGCAGAATTTCAGTTCCCAACTGGGCACGGCCATCGTCCCGCAGCCCTATGAGGCCAACGTGTTGGAGGGCATCCAGCAACCGGTACACGCTGGGACGGGGCATCGATAGTTCATCGGCGATGTCCACCACCGACAGCGGACCGCGGTCCGCCAGCGCATTGAGCAGATCGGCGCTATTTGCCATGACGCGGATCGGTTTCGCGGCCACTAGACTGCCCTTCTTTCGTGGAGGTCCGGGGCGCTTTCCGTGGCGCGCAATGCGCCCAGTGCGCGACTGACGGTATCGGCCGCCGATTTGACGCTTGCGACGAGATCGTAGCCGCTGTGGAATACGCGATGCGTCTGCCCGCTGATGGACAGCGCGCCCACCACTGAACCCTTGTGGTTGAAGATCGGCGCGCCAACCCCCCCGATTCCCTGGCCCCAATCGTCGTGGGCCACGGCCACTCCAGCAGCAGCCGTTTCTGAAAGTTTTTCCCGCAGGCTTTCGGGGCTCGGGGCCACTGGTCCGAACAGGGGATCATCCGGCAGTTCCCGGAGGTAGCGTTCAACGATATCGGCAGATTCGAATGCCAGAATGGCACGCGGCGCGGCCCCCTGCCCCAGAGGCATTGACTCGCCCAGCCTCAGGTTGTGTATCTGGACATCGAGGCCGTCAATTCGGTCGATGCACACGGCACGAAGCCCTCTTCGGATACAGAGGAACGCAGTCTGACCGGTTTCTGCGTGGAGCCTCTCGAGCTCGGGCCTGGCGAGTTCGCGCAGATCCAGCTGCGACTCCAGCCTGGCACCGAGCCTGACAAATCCGAGACCCAGGCGCATCTTCCCTCGACGTGACCCAGGCTCGACCCATCCGATCATTTCTAGCGTTGAGAGGAGCCGATACAGGGAGCTGGCGGGCTCCCCGGTGCGTTCGGCGAGTTCATTCACTGAGAGTTCGCCGGCATCCGCTATGGCTTGGAGGACCAGGGCGGATTTTGTCACCAGGTTCATTCCACCGCTGGGGTCGACTGCTTCCGACATTGGAACCTCTCACGTAGCGGACATTCATTCATGAGTCACGATACGTATCGGGGTACCAAGACGCAAGATTTGGAACATTCCACCCCGCTGCGTTCCGAGTTATCACCGTGCGGATATTGCGTCCACTTGGTGGTAGCTTGAAGAGGCTAGCCCCAAAGAACAGTTCGGACATTCAAAGGAGCAGTCGATGTCGCCCTCAACCACCCTCACCACCGGAATCCGGGCCGCGGTTCTTTCCGCCGCCCACCATTTCGAGGTCCAGCATGTCCCGAAACCCAGTCCGGGCCCCGGCGCAGCCCTGGTCCGCGTGTCATACACCGGCATCTGCGGTTCCGACTTTCCAATTGTTGACGGCCGCCATCCCCGTGCCGCAATGCCACTCATCCTGGGGCATGAGATCACCGGCATTCTGGAGGAACCAGGCGGGAGCGGAATTCCCGCGGGCACGAGGGTCGCTGTCAATCCACTGTTGCCTTGCGGTCAGTGCGGTGCCTGCCTAAAAGGGCTGGGGCATGTCTGCCGGAACCTGCGCCTCCTGGGCATCGACGTCCCGGGCTCCATGACTGAAGTCCTGGCCGTTCCGGTGTCGAACCTCTTCGCGTTCTCCGCCGACGCGCCGGCGACCGAAGCGGCTCTGGCCGAACCCCTGGCCGTGGCGGTCCACGCCGTCCGTCGCTCGCGGATGGCACCGGGAGAGAAGGTACTAATCTTCGGTGCCGGGCCGATAGGAATCCTGGTGGCCCTCGTGGCGAGGTTTCGCGGCGCCAAGGATGTGCTCCTTGTCGAGCCAAGTGAGCAGCGCCGGCACATTGTTGAGGCACTCGGCTTCAGGGCCCTTGCTCCGCAGGACTCTCCGGTCGCTCGCGAAAATCGCGAGGCCACGGCGGACGTTGTGTTTGACTGCGCCGGGCACTCCAGTGTCACGCCGGCACTAACGGAGGCGGCGCCGGTTCGGGGACGCATCGTGATCGTCGCCGTGCACCACGGACCGGCCAATATCGATCTGCGTGAGCTCGCCTTTGCCGAGCAGGAAATCATCGGCGTCCGGGTTTACGAACCGGCCGATTTCGCCGAATCCGTGCAGCTCATCGGAAACCGGGCACTTGGACTCGCGGGAGTCCCGATATCCGAATATCCCCTCGAGGCCGTTGCCGATGCATTTGCGGAGGCGCGCTCCGCCGCCGGGGCAGTCAAGGTGATCGTGCGCAGCAACAATTAGATTCTTCTCATTCAATGGACAACCAGTCCGCATAACGGTAATCTCTTACTCACGACTTCCTGACTACGATCAATGAGGACAATGTCATGTCAACCAAACAAGAAATTCGTGCGACGACCGCCGAACTCCAAGAACTGGCCTCCCGCGGTCGATGGCACGTCCTCCAGACGGTGGCGGACGCCAAGGCCGGCCACATCGGTGGCCCGCTCTCGGCGATGGACCTGCTCGTTTACCTCTATTTCAACGAGCTTTCCGTTGACCCGCGCAACCCACAGGAACCGTCCCGGGACCGTTTCATCCTCTCTAAGGGCCACTGCGCCATCGGGTTATACGCCGTACTGGCATTGCGCGGGTATTTCCCGGTGGAGGAACTGGCCACCTTTGATCAAGGCGGTTCCCGGCTGCAGGGACACCCCGACATGAAACTGACGCCGGGCGTCGACTCATCCAGCGGCTCCTTGGGCCAGGGTCTGTCGGCGGGCGCCGGAATGGCCCTGGCCGCAAAGCGGCTGGGCGCCGATTTCCACACCTGGGTCATGCTGGGTGATGGCGAACTCGAAGAAGGCATGGTCTGGGAGGCAGTCCACACATGCCGCCGCTTCAAATTGGACAACCTGACCGCGGTCGTCGATCTCAACGGGCTCCAGCAATACGGCTGGCCGGTCTCGGAAGAAGGTGACCGCTTCGATCGCTCCAATCCGTGGGCCGGAGTGGACCTGACAGGAGTCTTCAGCAGCTTCGGCTGGAACGTCATCAACATCGACGGCCACGACTTCGACGAGATTCAGGCAGCATTCGATCGCGTCCGGGAACTGCGCGGATCCGACAAACCAACGGTGATTCTCGCTAAGACGACGAAGGGCAAGGGTGTGTCGTTCGCCGAAGGCACGTACAAGTGGCATAACGGCGTGGCCACTAAGGACCAGCTGACCACCGCAGCAGCAGAGCTCGGCCAGACATTCGAAGGAGAAGCAAAGTGAAGGCGCAACGCGACGTTTGGGGACAGACCCTTGTGGACCTCGCCCGTACGGACTTGCGGGTGGCCGTCGTGGACGGGGACCTCGCCACATCAACCAAAGCCGACCTTTTCGCAGACGCCTTCCCGGACCGCTTCTTCGAAATCGGTATAGCGGAACAGAACATGGTCGGTGTAGCGTTCGGTCTGTCTACGTTGGGCTTCCGACCATGGCTGTCCACGTTCGGCGTCTTCCTGACCCACCGCGCCCTCGATCCGATTCGCATGCTGGTGTCTCAGACCGGTGCGCCGGTGAAGATTGCCGCTTCCTACGCAGGGTTGCTCAACGGCAGCAGCGGCAAGACGCACCAGGACATCGAGGACCTTGCCATCATGCGGGCCATGCCGGGCATGACCGTAATCGCCCCGGCCGATGCCGTGGAAGCCGAGGCAGCAATCCGGTGGGCGGCGGAACACGAGGGCCCGGTATACCTGCGGCTTGCCCGGGACGCCGTCGCCGACGTCTTTAACCCTGGCTATTCCTTTGTCCAGGGGGCAGTCCATATCCTGCGCGAGGGCGACGGTGCCATCCTGGTCTCCACGGGCGTCCAGAGCTCCCGAGTGATGGATGCTGCCGGCCTGCTGGCGGCAGAGGGAATCGAGACGCGCGTCGTGCATGTTCCGTGTCTCAAGCCCCTGGACGAGGCGGCCCTGTTGACGGCCCTGTCCGGGCCTGCCCCGATCTTCACCATCGAAGAGCACAGCATTATCGGAGGACTCGGCGGGCTCGTTAGCGAGCTCGTCACCGGCACCACGCTTGGCAAGACTGTCACCCGACTTGGCTTGGCAGACGCCTGGTCCGAATCCGCTCCAAACGCGTACCTGCTCGACAAGTACGGGCTTTCGGCAGTGCGCGTCGCTGAGCAAGTCAGCCACGCCCTGGCCGACGACTAGCCAACGGGACGCTGATCCCTATGAGCCTCATCACTCAAAAGACCAGCCGCGCAGGAGAAGCCGCCCGGCACGGGGCGCTCAGCACCCGCCGAACCGGGAAGGAGTCAGAGCAAGAGACTGTCGGCAGACGGCAGGTCGTGGTGACACTGACTCCGTCCCCGGTGGTGGACCGTGTCTACTTCTTTGAAGATTTGGTGCCCGGGACCGTCAACCGGGCGCTCACTGTCGAGCAGTACTTGGGTGGAAACGGCATCAACGTCGCCCGCACCCTGCGGCTGGCCGGTAACCTCACCCGCGCGGTCGCGCCGGTATCGGCCAAGGATCCTTCCGGGCTGGAACTCATGCGCCGGGAGGGCGAGCTTATCCGCACGGTTCTCGTGTCGCCTCCCACGCGCATCAACACCGTGCTGGTTTCCTCGGACGGATCCACCACTAACGCCAATCAGAAGCCAGGACTCCTGCCGGAGGCCGAATGGCGGTCCGTGTGCGAGGCCACCCTGGATGAGCTCCGCACTTTGGACGCCGACTGGCTGGTCGTGGCGGGAGCCCTGCCCATGACAACCGACGGGAACCCTGTGGATCTTCGATGGCTGCTAGCGCAGGTCCAGCAGCTTGGGGTCAAAGTATGTCTGGATGTCAACGGTGCCGACCTGGGTCGCTGGGCTACGAGCGGCCTGGTTGACCTAGTGAAACCTAACCTACCGGAATTGGAGTCCGTCGCCGGGCGCCAATTGTCGACTCTCGGGGACGTTGTAGCGGCAGCCCGGGAACTCGTTAACGCAGGAGTCGGCACGGTCCTCGCCAGCATGGGCGCCGACGGTTTGATCGGGGTCTGCCCGAACGGTGTCCGATGGGCCCGCGTTCCAACAGCCCCGGTTATCAACACCACCGGCGCCGGCGACGCGGCCCTGGCGGGCTTCCTAAGTGAAGGAAGCACCATCACGGATGGTAACGGCGGAAGTCCCTGGACCATAGCGTTTTCCGCCGCCCTGGCACGATCCGCGGCCTGGGGAGCACTGGCTGTCGCCTGTTCGACAACCCTGCTCCAAAGCCTTAACGGAACTCCTGACGTCACCGTGCAGGAGCCTGATGCTACCTTCCGCCTCAACCATTACTGAGCCGTCACACATATAGTTCAAGGAGAAGCAACAATAATGAACGCTCCCACTACCGCCCTGATTACAGGCGGCGCGCAAGGAATCGGCGCGAAAGCGGCAAACACTCTCGCCAGTCGCGGCTGGCGCATTATCGTGGCCGACCTCAATGAAGGACCTGCCAAGGATCTCGCCGAGGAACTCAACAGGCAATACCCGGTGGGCTCCGCGCACTTGGGCTTCGGTGTGGACGTTGCCGACGAGGTAAGCGTCGATTCCCTCCATGCGGCTGTCGCGGACGAAACCGCACGGATCGACGGTTTGGTCAACTGTGCGGGAAATATCCTCCGGCAGCCGGCCGAGGCACTCGACATCGCCCAGTGGCGCCGACTCCTGGACATTCACCTGACCGGTTCCATGCTCATGGCCAAAACTTTCTATCCGATGCTCAAGGCCGCGCGTGGCTCCATTGTCAACATAGGTTCAGTTGGTTCCACCTTGGGGCTGCCAGGCCGGACTGCATACGCCACCGCCAAGACTGGCATGCTCGGCCTGACACGAACCCTGGCGGTTGAATGGGGTCGCCACGGCATCCGCGTCAATGCAGTGGCGCCTGGATACGTCAACACCGAGATGGTCCGCAGTGGCCTGCGAAACGGAACCCTTAGTGAAACGGCCCTCATCGGGCGCACTCCCCTGGGCCGGCTCGCGGAACCCGAGGAAATCGCCTCGGTCATCGCGTTCCTTCTGTCCCCCGACGCATCCTTTGTCCATGGGGAGCTAATCAAGATCGACGGCGGCCTCACCATCGATGGAACGTTCAGTTAGCTGTTAGCGCAGCTGAGTCAAGGCCATCGTCGAAAGGCGGGCGGAACTGGTTCCGCCCGCCTTTCGTGCGTCCTCGCCGATAGCTGGATCGCGGCAAGCACTACCCGTATGCGTCCTTCCACGGCAAAGCCGGATCCGTGCCTGCACATGTCCTGAGCCCGCTGGCCGCGGAGCCCCAAGGACCATTATTTTCGTGCCCCTAGGGCGCGACGGCTACTTTCGGCGCTATTCCTCGACCCACCTTCTCGAATGCCAGAGCAATATTCCGAAGCGGCACCACGTCCACCAGGAGATCGCCCAGGTCGGGTCGTTCCTGGAGAATGCGGAGGGCAAGCTGATAGTCAGCGCGATGTGAACTGTAGCTGGTGATGATGTTCAGTTCCTTACGCACGGCATCGTTGGCCGCCACCACCGGAGGGGAGCCGTACAAAGCGACCACCACGAGACGGCCCAGGACAGACAGCTCGCGGACGGCGTCGTCCAGTGCCGCGGCGGCGCCAGCCGCTTCGATCCAGACGTTCGGCCGGTAGCCGGGCGGCAGCTCCGCCACCAACTCAAGACCAAGCTGCGCCGCCAGTCCGGAGCGTGCAGCAACGTCGCGTTCCGGCCCCTTGAGTACAACGCGTGCGCCGAGGTGCTTGCACACCAGAGCCGCAAGTATGCCGATCGTGCCTGGGCCGCTGACCACCACGGTGTCGGCATGCGTGACGAGCCCGCGGCTGGCCACGGCCCGGGCTGCCACCGACAGTGGTTCCGTGAGAACCGCGGTCAGCGCAGGTATGTGTTCAGGTACCGGGATCAGCTGCGCAAACGGGATGCGGACAAAGCCGGCCGCCCCGCCGTCCTGCGAGAGGCCCAAGGTGAGCCTATGGGCGCAGCCGTTGGCATACTCCGATGCGCAGGCCGGGCAGTCGCCGCAACCAGACTGCGCCACCGCGACAACGCGTGTCCCTGGCACAATTGCTGACGATCCGTTTACTCGGACCACAGTTCCCACAATCTCGTGTCCCAGCACGGTGCCGCAACGTACCCAGTCGTACCCGTCATCGCCATTCCAGATATGCAGGTCGGATCCGCACAGTCCGCAGTACTCGGTCCGGACCAGGACCTCGCCAGGGCCAGGAACTGGGAGGTCCTGTTCGAATACGCGGATGCTGCGGGGCTGCAGGGAAGTACGGACAGCGGCGGGCGCCGACGTCGGGAGGGGCAGCGACTTGGTAGATATGCTCATGATGAATCCTTCCGGAAACGAAAGTTCCCGGCGCGCCATGGGCGACGCCGGGAACGTAAAGCGGTAAACGGGCGAGCTAAATCTGATCCAATGGGACGCCTTTGTTGTTTTTCCAAGTAAGAACGACAGCACTGGATACAGCTGCGACAGCGATGACGTAGACGTTGAATATCCAACCAGATCCGATCGAGTACAACCATGTACTCAGGTAGGACGCCGTTCCGCCGCAGACAGCAACACCCAGTGAGATTGAGACTCCGAAAATGCGGGTACGGTATCGTGTCGGGATCTGCTCGGAGATGGCGGCTGGTTTAGACCCTGTGATGAACGCAACCAGCAACAGTCCGACAGTCTGAGCCACCAGCAACGTCCAAGGCTCACTCGACATCAGACCCCATAGGGGGAAAACGGTGGCTGCAATACCGACCAGGGAGATCAGGGTCGTTGCCTTGCGGCCCCAGTGGTCCGAGATCCATCCCGAAACCGGCAGGAACGCAATGTACACCACTTGTGCGATCACGCTCATGAAGAAAGCCTGACCCGGATCCATCCCCTTGACGCCAATGGCATAGATCGCCGCCGAGGTCACCCAGGTGTAATAGGTCAAAGTGGAGCCTGCCTCGTACAGGAACAGCTTGACCCCGGCCCGGAAGACTTGTCGGGGACTCCATGGCGTTGCCGCGCTGCCGCCGGGGGCGGTGGCCACGTGCTCGCTTTCCATCATGCCCCGGCGCAACCACAATGCAGCCACTGCGAGCAAGGCTCCAGCGGCGAAGGGTAACCGCCATCCCCACTCCATCATTTCAGTTTTGCTGAGGACGCCAGTTAGGAGTGCCATGAAGAAGGTAGCGAGTAGGGAGCCGGAGCCTACGGCTATGAAGACTGTGCTGGACCACAGGCCGCGTCGCTTGGGCGGGGCAATCTCCGCGATATATGCGTACGACGTCGTTGCCTCTCCGCCGTGGGCAAAGCCCTGGACCAGTCGTGCCACAAGCAGCAGGAAGGAGGCCCAACTGCCGATCGACGCGTAGGACGGAATCAGGGCAATTCCCAAACTCGCACCAGCCATGAGGAACATGGTGGTGAGCAGCACTTTACGACGTCCCCATTTATCGGCCAGGGGACCAAAAACGAGTCCACCGATGGGCCGCATGAGGAAGCCGACGGCAAAGACAGCCAGTGTGCTGAGGAGTGACGACATCGGGTTGCCGGAGTTAAAGAGACTGCCCGCCAGGTATACGGACGCAACCGTGTAAATGGTCCAGTCGAACCATTCGAGCAGGTTACCTACGCCCGTGGCGAGCAAGGATTTACGTTGAAGCCGGATGCGTCCGGGGGCTGTCTGGGGTTGGGCTGGATTCTGCTCAACAATCGTCATTGAATGCTCCCGCGTTGGAAAGCCACGCGCAGTGGCTTGACTCGGTTGATACCAAGCACGAATTGATCTGTCTTGCCGCAGCAGAGGATCCAGACCACTCCTGAACTTGGAGGGTGCCGGAGGGGCACACCATCTAGGCTCAACATCACCATGCGGACATATTGTCTGTCAAGTGATAACTTAGATCGGTCGGGAAGTCCCACGGCCGGGTCACGGACGCAACGAGGCAGAGAACTGCGACCACGGCTCTCAACTTTTGGAGGAAAATCATGGAGAGAAATCTTAAGGGCCGGGTGGCCCTCGTCACGGGGGCCAGCAGCGGAATCGGTGCCAGCGTAGTCCGCCGGTTCCTAGCAGCCGGCGCCCGGGTACATGGCGTAGCCCGTCGGCAGGAAGCCCTGAATGCGGTAAGCCCTGAACATCTTCTCAGCGGACAGTTTGTGGCGCATGCCCTGGACGTCTCGGACACGGCCGGGGCCCGGGCCCTCGCCCAGCGGCTCTCAGTCGAGGATCCCATCGACACCCTCATCTGCGCGGCCGGCACTAACGTTCCGCGCCGGCGCTTCGCGGAGCTTGACGACGAAAGCTTCGATCACATCATGAAGATCAACGTCTACGGAGTTTTCACCCTGTTGTCCGCTACCCTGGATCAGTTGCGTGAAAAGCACGGCGACGTCGTCATAATCTCGAGTATTGCTGCGAGCTGGCCCGACCACAGTGGTGCAGCTTACGGGGCGTCGAAGTCCGCACTTCTGGGTCTCGCCCGAGGCGCCTCCCGGGACGAGCACGGTAACGGCATCCGGGTGTGCAGCATCCTGCCTGGAATCGTAGACACCCCCATCCTTGACCTGCGTCCGAGCCCGCCACCCCGGGAGGTCAGAGACTGGGCAGTCCATCCGGACGACGTTGCCGAGGCGGCATATTGCGCAGTTAGCCTGCCACCCCGTACCAATATCGCCGAGATAAGTGTCGTGGCCACGCGGCTGCAGTCCCTGGGCAACACCCAGGCAGCGACGCCGGAGCTGCCCCTTAGCATGCGCAGCTGAGCACCCGTTGGCCAGGTGTGCGCATACTCCCTCGGCGGCGGACTGGCCATCGCCCATTTCATGCGCCCTAGGCGCGATGCCACCCACTGGATGATGGAAAACAATTGTCCATAACCCATAACCAAGAGGATCCGCTGTTGGCCTCTGTTCCGACCGGGCTCCTAATCAACGGGCAGTGGCGCCCGGCGGCGTCGGGTAAGACGTTCGACGTCGAAGACCCCGCCACCGGCAAGGCCCTCATGGCCATCGCTGACGCAGGAGTCCACGACAGCCTCGCGGCCCTGGACGCGGCCGCTGCCGCGCAGGGCACCTGGGCGAAGGTTCCGGCGCGTGAACGCGGGGAGATACTGCGCCGCGCCTTCGAGCTCGTCACCGCCCGCGCCGAGGACTTCGCTCTGCTCATGACCCTGGAAATGGGCAAACCACTGGCCGAGGCCCGAGGCGAGGTCACCTACGCCGCCGAATTCCTGCGCTGGTTCGCAGAAGAAGCCGTCCGCACCTCCGGCCGCTACTCGGTCTCCCCGGAGGGCAAATCCCGGCTCCTGGTCACCAAGAAGCCCGTGGGTCCCTGCCTGCTGATCACCCCGTGGAACTTCCCGCTGGCCATGACCACCCGGAAGATCGCCCCCGCCGTCGCCGCCGGCTGCACCATGATCCTCAAACCCGCCAAACTCACACCACTGACCTCCCAGCTCCTCGCCGCGCTCATGCAGGAAGCCGGACTGCCCGCCGGTGTCCTGAATGTCATCCCGTCCACCACCGCGGGCGCCACCACCGGTCCGCTCATCAAGGACACCCGGCTCCGCAAGCTCTCCTTCACCGGATCCACCGAGATCGGCCGCCGCCTGCTCGCCGACGCCTCCGAAACCGTGCTGCGCACCTCGATGGAACTCGGCGGCAACGCCCCGTTCATCGTCTTCGAAGACGCCGACATCGACGCCGCCGTCACCGGAGCGATGCTCGCCAAGCTGCGGAACATGGGCGAGGCCTGCACCGCCGCGAACCGGTTCATCGTCCACAAGTCCGTGGCAACCCAATTCATCGAAAAATTCGCCGTGAAAATGGCCGACATGACGACGGCCCGCGGCACGGAGCCGGAGTCCAAGGTCGGTCCCCTGATCGATGCGAAGAGCAGGGACAAAGTCCACGAACTCGTCACGGACGCCATCGACTCCGGCGCCGCCGCCGTGATCGGCGGCCGACCCGTGGACGGCCCGGGCTACTTCTACGAGCCCACCATCCTCACTGGCGTCACCGAAGGCACCCGCATCCTGTCCGAGGAAATCTTCGGACCCGTCGCCCCGATCATCACCTTCACCACCGAGGACGAGGCCGTCCGGCTCGCGAACAACACCGAGTACGGGCTGGTGGCGTACGTCTTCACCCGCGACCTGAACCGCGGCATCCGGATGGGCGAACGGCTCGAGACCGGCATGCTCGGCCTCAACACCGGCGTCATCTCCAACGCCGCCGCACCCTTCGGCGGCATCAAACAATCCGGGCTCGGCCGCGAAGGCGGCCACGAAGGCATCGAGGAATACCTCTACACCCAATACATAGGCGTAGCTGACCCTTACGCCAGCTAGTTCAGCGGAAAGGCTGCACAAGCCGCCAGGGTCTCCCACGCTCGCAACGGAGAGGCTCTGGCTTTCTCTGTTCCTGGTAACAATCCCACGTCCGAATCACGACGTTGATTCTCTTCACGAGGCCCGTTCCGTGTTAAACGGACGACGTTGAGTGGCGCTCGAATGAATCGTTCCATCTCCGCGTCGCCGGATGGTCGTACCGCTTCGATCGCCGTATGGCGGATCCGCCTGTCAAGCTGTGTCGCCAGTTCCTTCCAGTTGTTCGAGTTCTATCCACCCTAGAGATCCCGCGTCCGCGCTTCTGTCAATCGTGCCGCCTTGCTCCCGCACCTCCATGAACCACCAGAGGCAACGTCATTCTGATCCCCATCATCGCTGGGCGGGTCCTGCACGCAATCAGGGCGCTGTGCGCCGCTCACGATCCAAAGTTTCGTTCGGCGCTCCTCCGTCGCTTATTTCCTCGCGAAACTTTGAACCGTTCCCGGTTCCCCAAGTTGCACTCCGGACCCTCAAACCCAGCGGTGACTCCGATATCAGAACGACGCCGAAATCTGACAGAAACATCGGTGGCGTCAACGGAATCAACCAAACCAGGACGGCCCCCGGAAGAAGAGTCCGGATCCCACACACCTGGACTCTGCCCACGGATCGTAGGCCAGCCATAAATACCCCAAAGAGGTTCCCGCTGAACCCGGAACGTCCTACGAAACCGACGGTCTGGGCCGCAAGGTCATGTCGCCTGCAACAGAGAACTGCATGAAGTGATGTCTGCAGAACCAGGAGGAAGGGACCAAAATGCAGGTCGAAAAGCGGCCCGTGCACAATGTGCACACCCTCTTTGGCCGGACAAACACCCGATGAGCGCCCTCAGCCCTGGCTCGCAGCAAGCAGCTATCCGAGGAGGATCCTCGAAGATTTTCGGCTTGATCATGTCGTCAACGCAACTCGTGGCCATGAATGAGGACCAACAACTGGCCAGCGGAACAGCAAGAAAGGACGCCACACAGCCTAGATTCCGGCAGGCGGAGGGCCCACCAGCCAAGGCCTGACCCCGCCACCCAGACAACCGAATAGGCCCCCGCGGCGCCAGGCACAGACCGCGGACAGCGTCAGAGGGACCCGAGGAGGGTCAATGTCCACACATTAAAGCAAAAACCCCTCTGACGGGGGGTCATGCTGTGCCCGAGGTGGGACTCGAACTGCATTCCAACCCTTGTAAACACTGGGAAGTCCAGAAAACATTAGCAATCCGGCCCAGTCCGGCCGATATACAACCCGATCCGAAGCGAAAAGTGTGTACGTTGTACACACACCATTTTCGTCACTTCAGAACTTTCAGACCAAGGACCGCACCCCGTAACGAAAGGGATGCGGTTCTTCTGTCTCCCGACTGGCAATCCGAGGCTCCACCCAGGCCTGAACACACCACCGTAGGCACGCCCGGAGGCAGCAGCTCCCGCGTACAAAACCAGGCCGGCATCCAACCTCTCATGTCGGCTGCACCTCCCTTCGGCAATCCCATGATCCGCTCGACCGAAGCTGACCTTCACCGATCAATAGCATGCACTGATGCTGGCATCCCCCATACGAGCCAGCTGATCCCCGAGCACCGCTCGGAAATGCACATGTCACCATTCGGTGACATAATGGACGGTGGAAGGGATGCGATGACATTGGAAAGTACCATTGAGACCCCCGCAGAAGCCGGCGCCATCATCCGCGCCCGCCGCATACACCGCGGACTGTCGCAGCAAACCCTTGCCGATATGGCCGGAGTGTCACGGAAGTTCCTCATCGATCTGGAAGCCGGCCACGACCGCGCCGAACTCGGCAAAACCCTGGCCGTCATGGCCGCCCTCGGCCTGACCTTGGCCGCTACGGATCCTTTCCCCCGCGGCAGCGACTTCGACCCGGCACGGCGCGACTACGCGACAACATTCACGCGCCTCATCGCCGAACGGGACTATGAGTTCGCAATCAAAATGCTCGCCGACTACGCCACCGCATCCCTCACCGCCGGCAAGCCGCTGCTCCAACGCAGCCCCCGCCTCAAAGACCCGCACTGGACAGCAGCCCTCGCCGGAATCACCAACTACACCGCACACCGCCTCGGCCAACCCGCGCCATCCTGGACGCGACGGATCAAGTCCCTCGACGCGGCCTGGCTGCCAGCGGAGTCCTACCGCACCATCCGGGAACCCATGAAAGAACTCACCCGCGCCCAAACACCCCCGGAACTCGCCGCGTTGAACGTCTTCATCCGCGAACGCAGCCTGGCCACCGCATGGCCGGCGGAGAACTCACCGCCACACAAATCCGGGCCCTCCTCCATGAACTCGGCAGGCGCCTGCAGGCCGCCGGCGCCCACGGCGATATCAAGCTAGTCGGCGGTGCCGCCCTCATCCTCCAAGGCATCGGTAACCGCCCGACAGCAGACATCGACGCCAGCTACGCCGACCCAACCATCATCCACGCCGTCGTCGCTGAAATGGCCGCGCACTACGACCTCGCGCCCGACTGGCTCAACACCAACGCGTCAGCCTTCGTCCCCGAGAACGCCACCTGGGTCGACCTCGAACAGCCCGACGGACTCACCATCCAGGCCGCCGACACCGAAACGCTCCTGGCCATGAAAATCGCCGCCGAACGCGACAAAGACACCCTCGACATCGCCCGGCTCCTGCGCCGACTCAACATCACCAACGCCGCCGACGCCGTCGACCTCGCCTACGACAAATACGGCGAACACTCCATCCCCCTCGCCGCCGGACGCGACAACTACCTCATCGTCGTCGACGACGCCCTCGACGCGGCCACCACGCTCCAGTCCGAAACCAACAAATGAAACACCAGCCCGTCGAGCAATCGATAATCCAAGCAGAAGTCTATGGGTTCAGGGGCAATAGCACACTCGTTCCATCCTGACGCCAACGGACC
The DNA here is from genome assembly GCF_006517235.1 of Pseudarthrobacter sp. NIBRBAC000502772. NCBI lineage: Bacteria > Bacillati > Actinomycetota > Actinomycetes > Micrococcales > Micrococcaceae > Pseudarthrobacter > Pseudarthrobacter sp. NIBRBAC000502772. The sequence goes on along the minus strand of NZ_CP041188.1, from coordinate 2,493,458 downwards.
GCCTATTCCCGCCACCAGACGACGGACATATCGTCGGTTATCGGCGTGGCGAGATGCGCCGGGGAATGGCCTAGATGTATTGACCACGGACGTTAGGAACGCTCGGCGTGGATAGGTGACAAGAAGAAGACCTCCGAGTGGAGTGGGGCTTGTCTAAGAGTCCGATCCACAAGGAGGTCTTCAATGTCCCATGCTAACGCGCTCCTGACGCCGAAGGGCAGGCTCCGGCTGGCCCGGTGCGTGGTCGAGGACGGGTGGCCCCTTCGCCGGGCGGCTGAACGATTCCAGGTGTCTGTTACGACAGCGGCGCGCTGGGCCGTTCGTTACCGGGCCCATGGGGAGGACGGGATGGAAGACCTTTCCAGTCGGCCCGCCAGCTCGCCGCGACGGACCTCCGTGCGGCGGGAGCGCCGGATCATCGCGATCAGGGTGAACCGCCGGTGGGGGCCGGCCAGGATCGGCTTTTTACTGGGCATCCATCCCTCCACGGTGCACCGGGTCCTCTCCCGGTTCGGGCTGGCCAGGCTGTCCTGGCTGGACCGCGCCACGGGCAGAGTGATCCGCCGCTACGAGCACCACAGCCCCGGGGAACTGGTCCACGTCGACATCAAGAAACTCGGCCGGATCCCTGACGGCGGCGGCCACCGTAGCCTTGGCAGGGCTGCCGGCACGCGCAACAAGACCGGCACCGCGGGCAACCGGCGCCCGGGCTACGCGTTCCTGCACAACGCCGTCGATGACCACTCCAGGCTCGCCTACACCGAGATCCTGACCGATGAGAAGAAGGAAACCGCAGCCGGATTCTGGGAACGCGCCAACACCTATTTTGAATCCCACGGGGTCACTGTGAAACGGGTCCTGACAGATAACGGCTCCTGTTACCGTTCCTCCGCGTTCAAAGACGCGCTGGGCCCGGAGATCAAACACAAACGCACCCGCCCGTACAGGCCGCAGACAAACGGCAAAGTCGAGCGCTACAACCGCACCATGCTCGACGAATGGGCCTACGCCCATCCTTACCGATCAGAGGCCGAGCGTGTTGCTGCCTTCGCCGACTGGCTCCATCACTACAATCATCATCGAGGCCACACCTCACTCAAAGGTCAGCCACCAATCAGCCGTGTTACTAACCTCTCAGGTCAATACACCAGACAGCGGCCTGTTTTGGGCATGCCATAGCGTCCCACCCTTCATGGGGAGCCGATTCCGGCTAAGCAGTTTCCGCAGCGGTGTCGCTAATTTCTTCGGCGGTGCCGCTGATCTGGTTGAGGTAGTTGTAAATGGTGAAGCGGGTGACGGACAGGGCAGCCGCGGCGCTCTCTGCGGCCTGTTTGACCAAGAAGAAGCCGCGTCGTTCCAGTTCGGCGACGACCTGTATTTTCTGTTCTTTGCGCATCTCTATAACAGGGACCCCGACGGATGCGATAGCGGCGTCCACCAGGCGGGCGCTGAGTTCTTCAACGCTGTGCGGGAAGTACTCGCTGTCGCGTGTTCCTCGCGGCCCGTCAGGGGATGGCCGGTCCCGGTCCGGGGAGGACGGATGGGCGGAGGTGCCGTCGAACCCGAGGACGAAGCGGTCCATCACCGTACGCACGGAGACCCATGCCGAGACATCGGCGTTCAGGCAGAGCGCGGCCGCCGCATGGCCGTTCCGGTCGGTGTAGATGATGGTGGTGCTTTGAAGGATGCGCCCGTCCGGCAGTTGGGAGCGGTAGCCGATCTCGTGCCTATAGTCTCCGACAGCCAGCCGTTCGAGGAGCTTATCGGTGGGCGGGTCCCCGATCCGGCGACGGGTAACGTCTCCGGCGATGGCCCTGACCGTGTTCGGGATGCGCTGTAGGTCGTGCAGTACCACCTCGGTGGGTTGCGGCAGAGCCGCTTGGAGCGGCGCAACCAGGAGCTCCAGGACGGTGTTGATCGTCTCGGAGTCCATCCCCTGAAGAGCCTGGGTTGGCGGAGCGACGCCTGTCGGTGTTAGACGCATCGTGTAGCCGTCCTTTCGTTCGGTCAGGACCCTGAATCATCACCGGGCGGTGTGGGCTGCTTGTCCCATTCGCCTGAGGGCTTCACTGAGGATGGCCCCGGAAGTCGCATAATTCAAGCGGACATGGCCGGATCCACCGCTGCCGAAGATGTGGCCTGAGCTTACCGCGACTCGGCCTTCGTCAAGGAACATTTTCGCCGGACCGGCCAGATCGCTGGCAAAGGCGATGCCTTCGGTCTTTTCTTCGATCTCAAATCCAAGAGCACGGCAATCCAACCAGGCCAGGTAGGTCGCCTCAGGTGCCTTGAACGTGACCTCCGGCAGATGTTCCGTGGTCAGCTGGGTGAGCAGGCCCCGGTTGACAGCCAGGGCGGCGATGAGGCTGTCGAGCCATTCTTCCCCGGCTGTGAAGGCGGCCGTGTGGGCAATGACTCCGAGATAGCTGGAGCCGAGGATGACTTCCGCAGGCAAGCGGTGCAGGTCCGCGGCAGCTTCCGGACCTGCAACCACCAGGGCGGCTTTGAGCCCGGCAAGATTCCATCCCTTGGCCGCGGAGGTCAGCGAGAAGGCATCTTCAGCGCCGGGAACACTCAGGTAGGGCGTGAAGGTGGCACCCGGCAGCACGAGCGGGGCATGGATTTCGTCGGCCACAACCCGGACTCCGTGTCGGCGCGCGAGTTCGGCAACGCCACGTAGTTCTTCCGCGGTGTGCACGGTCCCGGTTGGATTGTGCGGGTTGCACAGGAGGTAGGCGACATTCTGGCTGGATGCGCGTGCGCGCTGGAACGCCTCGCTGAGGGCGTCAAGGTCGATCCGGCCTTCGTCTCCGAGCGGCGCTTCAACAATCTTTCGTCCGTCGTTGGGCACGAAAGCGAAGTAGGGGGCATATACAGGGGTGTTTACGACCACCGCGTCACCGGGTTCGGTGACGAGTCGGAGGACCTGAACCGCCCCCATCATCACATCGGGGATTCTGGCAACCCTGTCCAGATCAATATCGTTCCACTGCCACCGGCGGGCCGCGAAACCTTTGAAGGCTTCGGCGAGGCCGGTTCCTGCAGGATAGCCGGTGTCACCGTCATCGATCGCTTGATGAAGCGCGGAGGCGATGGCCGGGGCCAGCCGGACATCCATGTCGGCAACCCACAATGGCAGCACATCGGCCGGGTACGTTGCCCATTTCATGCTCCCCCGCCGCCGCAGCTGCTCAAGTGTGAGGTCCTCGAGGGGATTCCAGTGAGCGGTAACGGGTGTTGCGAGGGCTGATCCGTTCGATGTGTTCAACATTGGACGGTCATTTCCACGTCGACACAGGCGCCAAGGGGAAGCCAGGCTAAGCCGAGGGCAAACCGGGCATGATGGCCTCTCTCACCGAGGCCGTGGAGGATGGTCCTGGAGGCCGCGTCAATGACCACCGGCGCATCGCGTTGAGCCCCGACATAGAGAGCAGGGGAAAAGACGGGCTGGGCCATGGGCAACCTTCCAGTAATTCGTGGGCACCGGCACTCCTGCCAGCAGATTCAACACTGAGTTGTTCGATGAATCAACTATTACACAAATTGTGCCCAAAGCAACAGATATTTGGCTTGGAACTCGGCTTGCCGGGGCGAAATTCAACCTTGCGATGAAATCTTGCTTACTTCGCGGGGTGGACATAGGGCATAATCTCAACTGCGATTTGAAATCCTCGACATTGCTTCGAATGCGCGGAGGATGTCAACGACCTTCTATGCCACACGACAAAGCCCCTTGTGTGCGGGCGACCAGTTCATCCACAGTCGTTGCTCGCTGATGAGTATTGCCTCGGCGGCAGGTAAACATGCGGGATGAACATCCCAGCCGGCGCCGGTAGCTAACAACCCTGGCGCCTCTCCCCTCCCCAGAAAGGCCCCCGAAGCCCACTCAACAACCCGTATTGGACGATGGCCACGCCCGCTCTTCCGAGAGCATTCTGCATGCCGAAGATTTCGGCCACAGGGGCCTGAAATCCCGGCAGATCCAAATGATCGCACTCGGCGGGTCGATCGGCACCGGGCCCGTTTGGGGGCCGGCGGCAGGCTTGCGGCCGCCGGGCCTTCCCTGTTCATCACCTACGCCATCTGTGGTGTCTTTGCCTTCCTGATCCTTCGTGCCCTCGGGGAGCTCGTGCTTCACAGGGCATCGTCAGGGCCATTCGTCTCCTACGCCCGGGAGTTCTTCGGAGAGAAGACTGCGTTCCTGTCTGGCTGGTTCTACTGGATCCTATGGGTGACCAGCGCCGTGGCAGACACCACGGCCGCAGCTCTCTACATGAACTTCTTCGGCAAATACGTGGCCGGGATCGCAGCGGTTCCACAGATCCACTCCAGGACATTTCGGCGGTCCGCCACGTTGCCTTGGTAGCGGTCTCAGGGGAATTGTTTGCGCCCGAGCGAATCTACCGAGACATGGGCATAGCACCCTTCGCAACGGCTCCGCGGATCCCAGACCACGCCGCTCACTGATCCTGGTTGGTGCCTCGTTTATCGTGCGCCCAAGAGGCAGGAGCGGTGAACAGCCCTCAAAAATGAACCTTGCAGAGCAAAGCTCGGTCAAACTCTAGAACGCACTTAATTCGACAACAAGCGCAGGGCTGTTTCACGGGATGATAATGGTCACGGGTAACGAGGACGGGTATCCGTTCGTTGACGGTGCGGCGAAGCTCGCGAGGACGGGCTCTGCGGGCGGGTTCGCTGTCCCGAAGGCTGAGCCGGAGATTGGGGCGGGCTTCGTCGATGGCGATACAGATGAAGGTGTCGTGGTTGTAGACGTGGATTTCGAAGATGTCGCGGGCACAGCGGATCGTCACGGTGTGTCCGACGAATGGGCCAAGGGTTGGGGCGAGAAAGCGCTGGCCTTGAAAGAGCATTGTGTCGCGTTGCACGGTGCGGTGATTGGGCGGTGTTTGGGCGAGGTGAGCAGCAGGCCTTCGAGCATCTCGAGGCTGCACTAGCCCGCCTGATTAAGAAAACCCTCGCCCGGGCCGGCAGCACGCCGCGGCGAAGACACCCGATGCACGCCAAAGAGCGCAGGGCTAGTTGCCGATGGGGAGGGCTTCTCTGGCTGTGTCGACGATCTCGGGAGCGAGCGTATCGAGGTGGTCGTGCGTTTGGATCACCCCACGCGGCGCATCGCCTGCAGTTCGATCTCGACGCGCGCCCTGAGCGGGAGCCCGGCGACTGCGACCGTCGTGCGCGCGGGGTACTGGCCGTCGAAGTACCTTGCGTACACGGCGTTCATCGCTGCGAAGTCGTCCATGTCGACGAGGAAGACGTTGACCTTGACGACATGGCGCCAGCTGCTGCCGGCCGCCTCGAGGACGAGGCCGAGGTTGTCGAAGACGCGTGCCGTCTGCTCCTCGATGCCGCCGCTGATCAGCTGCCCGGTCTGCGGGTCGATGGGCGTCTGACCCGAGAGGAACAGCAGACCATTTGGCATACCGCACGCTTGGGAGTAGGGGCCCACAGGCGCCGGGGCGCTCTCGGCGATCACATAGGTCGGTTCCATCGCTGAGGTCCTCTCCGTCGGGCGACGCGCTGCCGGAGCGTACCGGCCGGTGACCGGGTGCCGCGGCAGTCCGATCGCCTGATTTTCAGTCTACGGCCCGCACGCATGCGCGGATCTCTCAGCCGGCAGGCAGCTGCTCGGGACTTCTTGCGACCTTCCGAGACACTGAAAGCGCTTCGATTGCACTCAAGGACTTGGTAAGGGTTGAGGCGGCTGGTCGGCTTGGCTTACCCCAACCGGCTGGAGTTGGCGCCGTCGCCGGGCTCCGATCTGACAGCTCGGCCGGCCCAGATTTGATGGGTTCGTAGGCGAAACTTGCGCGGAAGGACGGGCGGCGAGACAGCATTCTCGAGTGCCTCATCGAGCTCTGCCGCGCTCGAAACATTGAGGACCAGAACGAGAAACGCCAACTCGTTCACCCGAAGGTGTTCCATTTCCTTGGGACCGGGATACTTGTAGTGGATCCTGTCTGGGGGCTGACGGCGGCCAATTAACATTGTGTTGTTGATTTCGGCGTCCCCACTTTTAAGGCTTGTTACTGCTGAACATCCCGTTCCACCGTTACTCCGTAGGGAACATCAGCGCTGAGGTTCACCGTGTACTTGTCAGGTCCGTGGCGAGTTACGAGAATGCCCTTCCATCCGTCACTCGTCGACTGATCACGGGCCATCTCTACAGCCGTATTGATACTGTCTGCGATTTCCGTCGGAGATTCACCTGTGATGTGGAAGTAGCGGCCGGCCTCGATCGTGATGATCATTTGACTCCTGAGTTGCTCTTTATATCGTCGTTGATTTGATGCTCATGATGTGGGCACGTAGGGAATCGGCTCTTTGGGACGAAGAAATGGTTTTCAGCGATGGCAGATTCGCCCGGTCAGATTCTTCGGGGCCGGGAGTTTACCCCCGAACTTGCACTGAAACTGTAAGTCCTTGGAGAGCGCCCTTCGTGACAAAGGGAACGGCGGCGATGACCCTGACAAGGTCCCACTTCTCGAGATTGCACACGCCACACACAAGGACGGGCCTGGGCACTGGTGCCTGGCCCGTACTTGTGGTTCGTCGGGGGTTAGATTTCGGTGGGCGGCGCCTGTGCGGCGCTGTGCTTGGTTGACAATGTGTGGTCCCCGTATGGATGCTGAACATTAGTGGGTTCGTCCGGCTGGCCCTCTTGGTCTTGGAGACGCATCTCTGGTGGTTCCTTGCGGAATCCTTTGGTGAGGAAGACGAGGTAGAGCATGCCCAGGCCGATCCAGCAGCAGCCGATGGTGATCGCGATAGGACTCAGCTGGGTAAGCAGGTAAATGTCGACGGCGGCGCCCAGGATTGGTAGGACGATGAAACCAATGATCGATAGCTTTTTGTCTTGTCGGCGGCTTCGAATGAAGTAGGCGATGACGCAGAGGTTGACGGCTGTGAATGCCAGGAAGGCCCCGAAGTTGATGAAGGAGGTTGCGATTTCCAAGGAGATGTTCAGTGCCAGCATGGCCACGGCACCGACGAGGACCAGGTTGAAGATTGGCGTTTTGGTTCGGGGGTTGAGGCGGCCGAAGAGCCGTCGGGGTAGGACTCCGTCGCGGCCCATGACGTAGAGGAGTCGGCTGGTGCTGGCCTGGATGGCGAGCCCGGACGCGAACCCACCGACGATGAAGAGGATATTGGTGATGTTGGCGTAGAACTGCCCGCCGACGAGAACCTGCAGGGCGTATGCCGCGGTCGCTGCTTCCTCGAAGTCTCCGCCAGGGTGAACGAGCTGCATGATGTAGGAGACGAGGACAAAGAGTATTCCGCCGACGAGGACGGTCAGGAGGATCGCCCGGGGAATGTTGCGTTTGGCGTCTTTGGTTTCTTCGCTGAGTGTGCTGACGGCGTCGAATCCCAGGAATGCGTAGGCAGCGATGGCAGCCGCGGCAGCGACACTGCCGACCGTGGTTGCATTGTTCCAGAAGGGGTCCGTGAACGACGGAGTCGGATTTCCCCCGAGGTAGGCCAGACAGTAGGCGATGAAAATGCCAATGAGGGTAACGACCAGAAGGGTCAGGGTCTTGTTGACACGGTCGGTGAGCACGATGCCCGTGACGTTGATGATCGTTGTCAGTCCTGCGTTCAGAGCGAGCCAGGCCCAGACGGGGATGTCGGGAAACTGTGCTGCGAGGTAGAACGACTGGAAGAGCCAGGCCACGGTGGGAAGGAAGAGGTAGTCGAGGAGGATTGCCCACCCGACAAGGAAGCCAACGCGGGAATCGAGCAGCCGTCGCGCATACACGTAGGCCGATCCAGAGTTCGGAAAGATCTTGGCCATTTTCGCGTAGCTGAGAGCCGTCAGCAGCATGGCGGCAGTGGCGAGGGCGAATGCTGTCGGGGCTGTTCCGTCGCTGGTGGAGGAGATCACACCGAAGATCGACATCACGATTCCCGGGGCCATATAGGCCAAGCCGAACACGACCACCGACAGCAGGGAAAGCTTGGGGGTGAGTTTTATGTTCTCAGCGGACATGGGGGTTTCCTTAGGCTGGGGCAGTGCTGAGGTTGGTCGGGGTTGACGGGGAGTTGGTCTGCCGCCAGAGGCGGGGATCAAGCTGGCCCGCGTAGAGCGGCAATGGAATGGTGTCGTCGTTTTCAGCGAACTGGTCCCAGGGGCGGGTGACGCCCGCGGTGCCATGCTGACGGACATTTGCTACCTGATCCAGGTCGATGACATCGACCAAAGTTGCGTCTTCGGGCCCCGTAGCAGAGATTCGCACACGGCCTTCAGGGTCAACCAGGAGACTACGGCCGACCCCGTGCGGGCCCGCTGCGTTCACACTTGCGACGAAGTTCTGGTTGACGATTGCGTTGGCCTGGCTGATAACAACTTCCTGCACACGATCGTTGGTCGGGGTCTGGACAACGTTGAGGACGAGCTCTGCCCCCATCCACGCCAGGTGCCTGCTGTGTTCGGGGAACCACGCGTCGTAGCAAATCGACAAACCGACGCGGCCATAGCCGCTCATATCGAAGACCACGAAATCCTTGCCGGAACAAACGGTCTCGTAGGGTTTCCAGGGAAAGATCTTTCGGTAGCTAGCCCGGGGTTTTCATGGCGGGTCCGTGGGGTTGGCGTGTTAATCAGGGAAAGGGTGCTCTGAACTGGGAAAATAGTGGTTGTCGAGACCGTTATTTGCCGAGCGAGGGAGCACCCTTTCGATGCAGAAGTCTACCGCTGTTTTTCCGTCCCTGCCGGTCAGTTTCACCGGCCAGTCGCTGATCTCCCACGCCGGAGTTTCGGTCCTCACCGGCTTCATGGACGCCCTGGGTTTCGGCAGGCTGTGCGAAGACAGACTCGGCCAGTTCGTTCCCTCCGGCGCGAAACACCGGCCCGGCCGGCTGGTGGGGTCCCTCGCGGCGATGCTCGCCGCCGGAGGCGAACACGCATCGGACCTGGACATCCTGCGCTCCTCACCCGGGGCCTTCGGTCAGCTGCCCTCGAACGCTACCGTCTCCCGGTTCTTCGAACGCACCGTGGCAAACCCGGAACTGTTCAGCTACGGATTCGAGACCCTCACCCAGGAACTGCGCACCCGCGCCTGGAACGCCGCCGGGAACCGGAACCCGGCCCTGACCGCAACAGCCGCGGACCCGCTCATCATCGACATCGACGCGACCCTGGTGACCTCACACTCCGATAAGGAAAACGTCGCCGGAACCTACAAAGGCGGCTACGGATTCGCCCCGTTCATCGCCAGCGCCGATTACGGTAACGGCAACGGAGCCGGGGAAATCCTCGCCGCCGTGCTCCGGCCCGGCAACGCCGGAGCAAACAGCGCCGAGGACCACATCCGGGTCTTCCACACCGCCACAACCCAACTGCCCCAGAGCTTCTACGACGGAACCGGGGCCCTGGCCGGGGAGAAGGTCCTGGTCCGCACCGACAGCGCCGGGGCCTCGAGGAAGTTCCTCTGGCACCTCCACAGCCTCGGCGTGCAGTTCTCCACCAGCTATACCCTCCCGTTCGGCAAGGCACACATGATCGACTGGATCAGCGACAAAGAGTACTGGCAGCCGGCCCTAGACCAGACTGGAAACGACCGGACGGACGCGTGGGTCATCAACGCCACCGACGTCATCCCGCTCACCGATTACCCGCCCGGCACGAAACTGTTCCTCCGCGCCGAGCCGCTGCACCCCGGTGCGCAGCCGACCCTGCTCGACACGGACGGGCACCGGATCACCGCGTTCCTGACCAACTCACCACGCTGGCACGGACCATTCCTCGACGCCAGGCACCGGGCCCGCGGCCGGTGCGAGAACCGGATCAAAACCCTGAAAAACACCGGCCTGGGCAAGCTGCCGTTCTTCGATTTCGCCGCGAACCAGGCCTGGGCGAACATCGCCGCACTGGCCTTCAACCTCGTGTCCTGGCTCCAGCTCGCTGCCCTGCCGGACGGACACCGGGCCAAGGCCTGGGACATCAAACGCTGGCGCTACCGGCTCTTCGCGACCGCAGGGAAAATCATCACCCGCGCCCGCCGCAACCAGCTCCTGCTCCCGGAATCAGCGCCGGAGAAAGACCTCCTGAAACTTCTCCTGGAGAACACCGCCCGCCTCACCAAAGGGCTCGTTCCTTCTACCGGCTGAGCCGGGCACTCATCCCGTCCCGACGAGCAGCCCCATCACCGGAAGTGGAACCGGCGCCAAACCAGGCGAACCAACAGGCCACACCAGCCTGCCCGAAAACAGAAAACAACCACGCATCGGCCGCTGGCACAAATCCGCGACGGTCACCGACCATCATGAAAAATCGAGGCTAGCCACAGCCTTTCCTTGTGGAGAGTAGACAACGGCGGTGTTGTAAATGTGCCCGTCCGTACCACGTTCGAGCACGCTGCCAGGCAAAAGCCAGATCCCAAGGTCTCCAGCAAGCTCGGCAAGGGTACGGCCGCGCGGGCCATCGAGAGGTTCGGCCGAGGCTTCCATGTAGGCCTGCCGGTCCGCAGGGCCCGGAGAATCTACCGTGTTCAAGTGGAGCTCCGGGTAAACGAAAAGGTCGGCGACCGCATGCGCTTTGACCTTCCGCTCGAGACCAGCAGCAAAATCAGTCAAGGACTCAGCAGGTGATTGCACAAGAGCTAGAGGGAGAAGTCGGGTCATGACGGTGGCATTCCTAGCGTGGGAGCATTCATTAACTAACAATTAATTAAAGATTAATTAACGAACCAGGGTGTGTCAAGGCTCACTTCGAGGTGAGTGTGAAAGCATTGTGACCATGGCAAGACCACGGAATCAGACAGAACGCCGGGATCAACTCGTAGCAGCAGCTGGACGAGTCCTCCTGGACAGAGGGTCATCGGCGGCCCGCCTTTCTGACATTGCAAACGAAGCCGGCGTCACCCCAGCTGCGGTGCTGTACTACTACCGGGACGTCGACGAGCTCTTCAGCGAGGTCTTTCATCAAGGCGTTACGGAGTACTGTGACCGCCGGGAGGCCCGCATCCAGGCTGAAAGTGAGCCTGAAGCCCAACTGCGGGCCTGCATCCATTCAGGCATACCTTGGCCCGGCGAAAGCGAAACCGCTTCCCGGATCCTCGTGGAACTCATCCCGGTTTATCTGCGCAACGAAGCAGCTGCTCGACAGCAGATGGCGTTTGTGGAGCGCCAAACGAACCTCTACAAAAGGATTCTGGAACGAGGTGCGCAGGAGGATGCTTTCACCCTGTCGGCGCCGACAGGATTCCTGGCCCGGAGCTTCGTAGCCCTCGAGGACGGCCTCGTAATGGACGTCCTTCTCGGCGACCTGACACCGGAAGACGAGTACGAATTCCTCATCAGCTACGCGACGAACATGGTAAAAGCCACCACCGGCAACAACTTGCAGCTCAGCTGACTCCCCCGAGCAACAATGGACACATCCAGGTTAAAGGGCACCATTCGACGGGCGCGCACCTCGGTGCGTCGGTATGCTCCGGCGATGCAGTCCTCGAGGTCGTTGACCCCAAAGGATGTCGCTGCATCCGGACCTAACTACAGGACGGTCGGCGACCGCGGCTGGAGTCGTGTCGGCGCGGATACGGTCCTGGAAGAAGCCAAGGAAGACTAGCCACGCTCTCGCACCCAGCCTCCTGCGCGTGCGAACAGTGGCTGGCCGACCACTCCCCCAGTTCACGAAATGTGCAGTATCGGCGCTTTGTGGGGAGTGGAACTAGCTTCGTGAGCTCCCGTCGATGGCCACTTGGTCCCGGAGCCAAGCCCCCGCGAATCGCGTGAGCTTTTAGCACTCAGAGTTCGAGAGGCTGCTCAACCACCAGGGCCGAGAGTCTAGGATTGCATCCCTCCTATAGTCGGGCGGCCGGGTATAGCTCCGAGGTGAAACGTGAAAGGTTGTGCAGGCATTCCCTTATCGCAGGCGCGGCGAAATGCAGCGGATTCCAGACGCCGAAAAGAGTGAACACCAGGTCCTCCCCGCGATGAGTGATGGGCATGGCGTGCACCCCGAAATTCGGATCATCCGAGAGCACGCAAACGCCTTTGCCAGCGGCTGCCAAGGCTTGGCCCACCACGGCGGAGCGTACTTCAAATCCGGCCCTGTAGGTGAGGCGCTCAGTGCTAACTGCATCATCGAACATCGTGCGAACACCAAAATCAGCTGTCATCGTTATGAGAGGCCACTGGACGAGTTCCTGGAGGCTGATTTTCACCCTCCCGGCAAGAGGGTGTTTGGCGTTGCACTGTGCCCAAAGGAACGCCCTGCCAACAACAACCGCTTCGAGCTCGGATGGTGGCGGCTTTGTTCCCAGAGCAAAGTCAGCCTTACCCTCCTGCAACGCCGAGTAGACAAACTCAGGGGTCGCCTCGACAACATTGGTCAGGATTCCATCGGGCCCTTCCGAGACAATGAAGGGGGCGATGATGTCGACGATGGTGGCAGAGGCTGCCGCTATCGTAAGCCGCTGCACCGAACCTCCGGCCATCGCCCGTGCGGATGATTTGGCCTGCGCGGCGCGGGTAACCAGGTCCTTGGCGATGGGCAGAAACGCAGCGCCCGCCGCGGTCAGCGATAATTTTGCTCCTGATCTATCGAAGAGGGTGAGCCCGAGGTCCTGCTCCAAGGAGCGAAGCTGCCGGGATAAGGATGGTTGGGCCACCATCAAAGAGCGTGACGCAGCATTGATGGATCCTTCATCAACGATGCTCAGGAAATACGTCAGGTGCCTCAAGTCCACTATGCCTCCAAGGTATGGATTTTACTCATTATAGGCATTTCCCAGGCATAGGTATACCTAGTTAGACTCGTCACACTTCCCACCCCTTCTTCAAGGAGTCTCTGTTGGAACTCTCATTTCCACACCCGGCTCGGACCGTCCTCGCTACGGCCGCCACAGTTGTTCTTGCCTTAAGCTCAGCGGGCTGCACGCCGGCTCCGAAGGTATCTTCGGACCCGGATGTATTCTCCGTGGCCGCCTCTGCCGCCGTTACCACGTGGGACCCGGTGCGTTCATTTTCAACCGAGGCCCTGTACATGGGAAACATCTACGAGCCTTTGCTATGGAAGAACCCGGAAGGTTCGGCCGAAGAATTCAAGCCGGCCATCGCCGAGTCCTGGAGCTCCAGCGAAGATGGAAAGGCATGGACCTTTAAGATCCGTTCGGGTGCGACCTTCCATGACGGCGAGCCTGTCGATGCTGCTGCCGTCAAGGCCAGCATTGATGCCGCCAGGGAGCGGGCAGCTGCATCGTTTATCTGGGCACCGGTCGAGAGCGTTGAGACGCCTGACGACACTACAGTCGCGATAAACCTCAAGTACGCCGCCCCGATGGACCTCGTTGCTTCCTCCACATACGGTGCCTGGATCGTTTCCCCGAAGGCGCTGGCGGCATCGGCAAAGGACGAGAAGTACTTTGACGCCGGTATCGACGCGGGCTCGGGGCCGTACACCGTCGACTCCTACAAGCCCGGCTCTGAGATCGTGCTGAAAAAGTTCGAAGCCTACTGGAACAAAGAAGCATCCCCGCATTTCGATGTGGTGGACATCTCCATCACCCCGGATGCCGTAACCGCCCAGCAAATGTTGACTGCAGGAGAGGTAGATTATGCGACCAGCATTCCGTTGGAAAACGTCAAGACGCTGGCCGATGATCCGAAGTTCACGGTGAAAGACTTCAACTCACCGTTCAATTTCCTGGCCATGTTTAACACGAGCCGCGCACCACTGAACGACCCGGAGGTCCGCCGCGCGCTCAGCTACGCCATTCCATACAAAGAGATCATTGACATCGGAGGGCAGGGCTACGGCACGCAGTCCCACGGCCCTGCGCCCAGTGGCATCTTCCCCTACAGCCAGGACGTCCCGCAGTACTCCCAGGACTTGGACAAGGCCAAGCAGCTGTTGGCCGCAGCTGGTCATCCGGACGGCCTGAAGCTCAAGCTTACTTATGCCTCAGAAAACCCTGCAGAAGCCCGGTTTGTACCACTGATCAAGGATGCGTTCGCCAAGATAGGGGTGGAAGTGGACGTCAAGGCCGAGTTGTTCAATCAGCAGTGGGACGCTGCCAAGGCAGATCCCACAACGGCTCAGGACATCTTTGTACTCCACTACTGGCCGACCTACAGCGACGCCGGCAGTGACAACCTCACGTCACTGTTTCGTTCCAGCGAAAAGCCATCCTTCAACCTGAGCTACTGGAAGTCCCCCGAGTACGACAAATTGGTGGACAAGGCCGCAACATTGACCGGAACGGACAGGGCTGCAGCGCAGGACCTTTACAAGGAAGCCATGGATCTCCTTTATAGGGAAGCACCTGCGGCATTCCTCTACGATGCCCGCGCAGTCTCCGTGGTTCCCGTTGGACTGAACGTTCCCCAGTTCAATGAAAACTATCCTTTCACGGTGTTCTTTGCACCCATCAAACCCGCAGCGTAGCCAGCCCATCAGAGACCCGGGGCGGGGGAGGCTGAACCGGGGTTCGCCTCCCCCGCCCCGACCTTCATTCCATCATCCAAGATAAGGAGAACCATGTTGCGCTTCGTCCTCAGACGGCTCATCACATCGGTGCTGGTTCTCGCCGTGCTCACAGTGATCGTCTTCGTCCTGGCTCGTGTCGTTCCCAGCGACCCTGCCGTAATTTTCGCCGGTCCCAAGGCTCCGCCGGCAGAGCTTGACCGGGTCCGCCAAGAGCTGGGTTTTGATCGCCCCATGTTCGTTCAGTACTTCGAATACTTGAGCAACCTGCTCACCGGAGACTGGGGTCAGTCTCTTGCCACAAAACGCCCCGTGTTGGATGAGCTGTTCACCCGCCTCCCAGCCACATTGGAACTCATCGGGTTTGCCATGGTTCTCGCTGTAACGGCGGGGGTCATCTTGGGAGTGGTTGGCTCCCAGCGTCCCGGCGGATTCATCGACGGAGCAATTCGTTTCCTCTCCATCGGAGGGATTTCCGTGCCCGCCTTCTGGCTCGGGCTGCTCCTGCAACTCTTGTTCGTCGGGGGGCTGGGCATTCTTCCGGCCACTGGGCAATTCAGCAACTCCATCAAATACTCCAACCCCATCACTCACGTCACCGGGCTTCCCCTGTTCGACAGCATGATCACCGGCAACGGCGTGGCCTTCACCGATGGGTTGCAGCACATGATACTTCCGGCCCTCACGTTGGCCGCATACCCTCTTGGACTCGTTGCACGAATGACCAGGGCAGCCATGCTCGATGTTATGAACCAGGATTACATCTTCACCGCCAGGGCCTACGGTCTGAGGGAGACCGCCATCCATTGGCGCCTTGCCCTGAAAAATGCTCTACCACCCGTCCTGTCTATCGCCGGAATGGCTGCAGCCTACGCCCTGACCGGAACATTCTTCGTCGAAGCTGTCTTCAACTGGCCAGGGATTGGGCAGTTCGCTACATCTTCCATGCTTGCAGTGGACTACCCAGCCATCATGGCAATTACGCTCATGGGTGCCACGGCCTACCTGCTGGCCAACCTTCTGGTGGACATACTGCAATCCCGAATCGACCCCAGAGTGAGCATGTCATGAGCCCCACGACCCAAATCTCCGCCCCGACCCGTTCCGGGCCGGCCGGAGAACAGACCACCCTCAAACCTCTCAAACTACTTAAACAGACCCTGGGCCGTGACCGTTTGGCCGCCATTGGCGCGATGATCATAGTCCTTGTCGTAATCCTGGCTGTTTTTGGGCAATGGCTGGCACCCTTCCCTGATCAGGGCATGGGGACGACCAATGCCTCCGCCCGAAACCTCGCTCCTAACGCCGCGAACTGGCTCGGCACCGATCAACTCGGTCGTGACGTCCTCAGCCGCATCATCATGGGCGCGAACCCGGCGCTGACTATCTCTGCCCTCGTTGTCGCGGCCGCGGCCCTCATCGGGATTCCCCTCGGCGCCGTCGCCGGATATCGCGGTGGCTGGCTCGACGAAGCCTTGATGCGAGTGACCGAGATCTTCCAGGCCTTCCCGCCTCTGCTCCTGGCGATGGTGACCGTTGCGATCCTTGGGCCCAGCCTGACCAACGCCGGCATTGCCTTGGCCATCAGCTGGTGGCCCTGGTATGCGCGCCTTGTACGAGCGGAAGCAAAATCCCTTCGGGAACGCTCCTATGTCGAAGCAGCCCGCGCCATGGGCATTCCGCAACTGCTCATCATCAGCCGCCACGTACTTCGCAACTGCATGACACCCATCCTCGTCCAAGCCACCGTCGACATCGGCACTGTGATCCTGGCTGCCGGGTCCCTGGCATTCATCGGTCTTGGAACTCAGCCGCCCCTGCCTGACTGGGGTCTGATGGTCGCTGAAGGACGCGGGCTCATATTCAGTTCCTGGTGGATAGGCACTTTTCCGGGCCTGGCCATCTTTCTGGCCGTCCTAGGATTCAACCTCCTCGGAGATTCGCTGCGCGACCTCCTTGACCCCCGGCAGGTAAAGCGATGACCCACGTACTTAGGATCCGCGACCTCAACGTCGAATTCACCGACCGCGGAAAGCTTACCAACCGCCCCGTCCGCGGTATCGACCTCGATGTTTCGGCCGGTGAAATCCTCGGCCTAGTAGGGGAAACCGGGTGCGGCAAGTCCCTAACAGGACTCGCTGCCTTGGGGATCCTTCCACGCGGCGCACGGCGCACGGGGCAGGTGACCATCGGCAATGATCCCTCACAGGCCTCGTCAGAACCAGGTGGCTCGGTGGCCATCGTATTCCAAAACCCCGGAACTGCCTTCAACCCTGTCTTCACGCTTGGCCGCCAACTCAGCGATGTCCTGAGCCGGCACCGGCAAATCTCGAGGTCCGAAGGCAAAGCTGAAATCATTCGTCACCTAAGCCTGGTCGGTTTACCCGACCCTGAACGGGTCTACCGCAGCTATCCGCACCAACTGTCCGGCGGAATGCTGCAGCGGGCCATGATTGCCATGGCTCTTCTACGCCAGCCCCGTCTGTTGATCCTGGATGAGCCCACAACGGCTCTGGACGTCACTGTTGCCCGGCAGATTTTGGTCCTCATTGACGAACTCAGACACAAGTTCGGGTTCGGTGTGCTGCTCATCAGCCACAACCTTGGCATCATCCGCGATGTCTGCGACCGAGTGGCGGTCCTCTACGCAGGCAGGGTGATCGAAACCGGAACCGTCGACGCGGTCATGAACAACCCCCGCCACCCATACACCCGCGGCCTCCTCGGCGCCCTCCCAGCAGGGCGAACCCACGGCCAGCGGCTGACCGCCATCTCTGGCACAGTCCCGGGGAACCTCTTATCCATCACCGGGTGTGCCTTCAGGAACCGTTGCCCACATGCAGTCACCGACTGCTCCCTCACCGACCCGCAGCTCACAGAGACCGGGCCACACCAGGCAGTCGCCTGCATCCGGGAAGGCGAACTATGACAAACGTTCTCACCCTCGAAAACATCGTCAAAACATTCCCGCTGCAAAGAAAAGTCTTCACCGCAGTCGACGACGTCTCCCTCAGCATCAAGGAAGGTACGGTCTACGGCCTTGTCGGAGAATCCGGCTCCGGCAAAAGTACCCTCGCCCGCTGCGCCATGCAGCTGATGCGCCCAACATCCGGGCAAGCCATATTTGAAGGACATGACCTCGGCAAACTCGGACCCAAGGCACTGCGGACCATCCGTTCCCGGATGGGAATAGTACTTCAGAATCCAGTGGCATCATTGAATCCACGTATGTCTATCGGCGCTTCAGTGGCAGAGCCACTTCGGGCCCACACTGCCCTGAAAGGGCACGCCCTCCAAGCAAAAATAGACAATCTGCTGGACGAGGTCGGGCTGGGAGCTGAGCACACCCATCGGCTCCCGCATCAGCTCTCCGGAGGACAGTGCCAGCGCGTCGGCATCGCTCGCGCGCTGGCCACCTCGCCCCGTCTCCTGATCCTGGACGAACCCACCAGCGCCCTTGATGTTTCCGTCCAAGCCCAGATTCTGAACCTGCTGCAGGACCTGCAGCAACAAAAAGGGCTCACGTATCTGCTCATCTCCCACGACCTGGACGTCGTCCGCTATCTCAGCGATGAGGTGGCCGTCATGAAGACCGGAAAAATCGTAGAAAGTGGAGCAGCCGAACGGATCTTCACCGATCCACAGCACGACTACACCCGCAGACTCCTCGAAGCAGCCCCAGGGCACGGCCGACCCGAATTGGCCGATTCCCACACTCTCCCCACCCTTACCACGCAAGGCAACGACTAAAACATGTTAAAGGCAACAGCTAACAGTTCCCTCCTTCCCAGCCCTGGCAAGATCGACCGCTACGCTGGCCAGGACTTCAATGAGCACGTCACCCTGGAAAACTGGCAGGAAAGCCCATTCAATCGCTGGGGCTTCGCTCATATCAGTGAACTCATCACCACCGCAACGATCCGTCGAGGCAGATCATCCGAGCCCTCTGCTGGAAACAATCCAGCCACACCTGAACACGCGGAGAGGTGGCACAATGTTGAGGATTTCCTGGAATCCACGCACACAGATGCCATCGTCGTACTTCAGCACGGGAAACTGGTCCTGGAACGCTATTTTGGCTCTTTCCAGCCGCACGACCGGCACGTCCTGATGTCTGTTTCCAAATCCCTCTGCGCGCTCACCATGGGTATCTTGGTGGGCCGGGGACTCATAGACACGCAACACCCTGTCCACCACTACGTCCCGCCGCTGAAGGGAAGCGCCTACGGGAACGCGACGGTCCGCCACGTACTCGACATGACCGCCGCAGTCCGCTACAGCGAAAACTACCTGGATGCGGCCGCTGAAGTCCAGCAGCAGGATAGGATCGCCGGCTGGCGCCCCAAGCTCGAAACAGACCCAGAGGACACTTACGAATTCCTTACGCTCCTCAAAGCTGCCGGAGAACACGGCAGATCATTTCAGTACTGCTCTGCCGGTACAGACGTGCTGGCATGGATCATCGAGAACGTCACCGGCAAGCGATACGCCGAAGTCGTATCCGACGAGCTGTGGTCTCAGCTGGGGACCAGCGATGATGCACTCATCACCACCGATTCCGGTGGTTTCGCATTTGCGAACGGAGGAATCGCCTCCACCGCACGAGACCTGGCCAAGATCGGACAGCTCATGCTGGACGACGGGAAAGCCAACGGCCAAACGGTCGTCCCATCATCGTGGATCAACGACACGATGCGGGGCGGAGACCCACAACTGGCCAGAGGAACCGCCTACCAGCAAGTCCACCCCAACGGCTCATACCGGAACCAATGGTGGGCTCCCGGAGACAGCCGAGGCACGGTCTACGCCGCAGGCATCCACGGCCAATTCATTTGGATTGACCCCATCAGCGACACCGTAATAGCAAAGTTCTCCTCTGACCCACAACCCGTCTCACTCGAACTCAGCCGGGCACACGCCGAAGGATTCAGGCAAATGATCAGCATCCTGGAATACACCAGCTGATTGAGGCGACCTCTCGGAGCGCAGGTCCTCAGGAATCCCACTAAGAGGAAAGGTCAAAGGAGAGAAATCACCTCCAAGGGTGATCCGAATCTGACGCCGAAGCAGACCGCCGCCCGGTGGCTGTGCACCCGATTATCCTGAAAGGCCGCTAGGGAAATCGACTCCGAAGACTAGTTCCCGAACGCTTTGCGCCACGGAGTGGCATATACCCGGCCCTGCCTTCTTCGCCTCATCTTCCCCGGATCGGATCGCACAAGGCGTCGAACGGCTTGGCGCGTTGGAGAAGCAGCTTGAAATCTTAAGGATGGAGCGCGCGTGACAGCTACGTCAGTTCCGAAAACAAGGGTTGCACTGGTTACGGGAGCGACTTCGGGCATAGGCACAGAAATCGCGAAGCGGCTCGCGGCCGACGGATTCATTGTCGTGATCTCCGGCCGGTCTCTGGAGAGGGGCGAACGGACCGCCCGCGAACTCGGGGACCAGGTGCATTTTGTACGAGCGGACCTCACGGAGCACCGTGCTGCAGAAATACTCATGGAGCGCACCTTACGAATTGCGGACCGCCTCGATGTGCTCGTGAACAACGCAGCGATCGACCACATCGGTCCGCTCCTCGACACGCCAACCGACGAGGTCCGGCAAACGTTTGAGACCAACACTTTCGGAGCCATCTCCTGCCTGCAGGCAGCCGGCCGGGCAATGCGTGAACGAGGTGAAGGAGGGGCAATCATCAACATCACCTCTCGGCTGGCTAGCATCGGTGTCCCCACCATGTCGGTCTACAGCGCAAGCAAAGGGGCCATGCTGGCGCTCACCAGGGCGGCCGCCGTCGAACTCGCCCCGCACAATATCCGCGTCAATGCGGTCGCACCGGGAATGACCAATACGCCCCTCTATGCGGAGTGGGTGTCGAGCCAAGACGACCCCGAAGCAACAATGCAACGCGTGGCGAGTGCAATTCCCCTCAAACGCGTCGCCGAGCCGGCAGACATTGCTGCGGCCGTCTCATACTTGGCCAGCCCTGCGGCAACATACATTACCGGCGTCTCGCTACCCGTCGACGGTGGTTACCTCGCGCAATAACGACCAGCAGTTCAACCCCCGCTACGGCTTGGGAGAGTTCTATGAAAAGGCGCCAAACATGCCATTCACATGTTTGGCTCAGACAGTATCCTCGCGTTGGCTGCCATGTCAGTGCCGAAGGTTCCCAGTTGCATCACTGAGATCAGTGCGGTCAAGCCGGGTTTCGGATTGACCATAGAAAAGCTTGGCGCGGATGCAATAAGGATGAGGATTTCCCCGCGGCCTCATCGTTGGCTGGTGCGAGTCTGCTGGGCGACAACTACATGAGCGCCATGGAAAAACTTGGCCTGGACACGGCAAGATTTCTGGATAGGCCCTTCATGGACCTAGACGCAACGATTGGCATGGGGAACTTCTGGAAGTCCGACAGGGTCTTCGAGGACGCATTGACCGCTTTAGGGGCATAAGTCGCCTCATCCATCGACACGAGCTACGTACAGGATCTGATCGATCAAGCGGATGCTTTCACGGCAGATATAGAAGCCTTTGACATCGATGACCGCTCGGCAGAGCTCTTCACCGCTCACCCAGGCCTCGCAGAATCAATCGAGCAGCAGCCGTTCTTAGTCAACCTATCCCCCGCAGAGCGCAAGCTGATCGTCTGGTTCATCGGGACCATCGTGGCCATCTACGTCACTATGGGCGTCGTCACCATCAGCCTGGATAGCGAGGAGTTCGGTCAGCTCTTGAGCGGTCTCGGGATAGCCGGGCCAGCTGCCGGCGTGGCCGCGGGCAAAATGACAGGAAAGCTGCTGGATAAGCTGCCTCAGCAGCAATGCCCACCTGACTAGATGATCTAGCCTCCCGCTAGGCTCGCGTGCATGCCTTGGCGCAGGGCGTCGATCGCCGACTCCAAAGCCATCCGCTTCTCCAAAATCGGACCGTCCTCCATCTGAAGGGCGACATATGCGTCTTGCGTGGCATCTTGAACGATCATCATGTCGGCCTTCAGCGCTCCATCAAAGAGTGCAACCTCTGCCCTGATGCGGCGCCACTTGGATTCCCACGCCGTGAGTCTTTCTCGGAAGTTGGTGGGTACCCTCCCCTCGAAGAAACCAACAGTTCCCTGCTGGCTTCGGAGAAGATGTCGCGAAGCTCTTCGGCTTCCTGGAGTGCGGCTACAAATGCAGTCTTCTTGCTATCAAAGAACAGTGCGGTTGACTTCGCCGTCATCTCAAGTTGATGTTTACCTTTCTCAAAGCCCAGGCGCTCGGTCTCTCGTTTGGCCGTGAAGTGCGCTGACACGATCTGAGCAAGGACCGCGCCCATCGCACCGAGAAGCGCACCGATAAACCCTGCGGCCAATGTCCACCAATTGAAATCTGTCACGACTAAAGGGTACTTGGACTGAACGCTGCTCCTTTACGAGCCTGCGCTACACGGATTCGTGCAAGCACACCCTCATCGCCGTAGAGGGTGAAGCCGCAGCCATTGTCGTGTTTGCCTCAATTTTAGGAACAGTCCGCCACAAAATGGCCGGGGCTGCACATGGTCCAACAGCAACCACTGGGCCACCCAACTGCTGTGGCCCGACCGTCGGATCGACTACATTTTCACTGCAGCACCACGGCGCGGCGGGGCCGGCCATCCCCGCGCCGCGGCACTGCTCGGTACCCACCCCGTCAGCGGCACGTACCCGTCGGACCACTTCGCAGTGCAGGCCGACATCCGCTACTGACCAGGCACGAAGAAGTTCCTTGTAGCTGCGGACCCTCCTCGGTCCGGACCGGGAACGGACCGACAATGCCCAAAGACCACTGCTGCGGTTCGACGCCGCGATGTGACTCGAATAGGACGAGTGCCCCTGTCCACAGTTCTCCGGCAATTTGTCCACATCCTGGGTCTGAAACGCCCCTGAGGTGGGAAAACACGGTCCGGGTAGGTGGTTGCCGGTCCCACACACCTCGCCCTCTCAGCCGTTCGGGGTCTTTGTGTGCAACGTATCCTCGGGCTTCTTGCCGGAGCCCATGGCCGTCGATCAGCCCCCATAGCGAATTGGAACGCGTGTTGCGGGCCCGGCGGTCCCTATTGCGCGGCGTATCGCAGGGTTTCGCGAATTCTCCAAGGTGGCGGGTCATGTCGGAACCGTGTGCGGCAGGCACGAACAGGCGATGGCGCGAGACCAGCGACTGCAGGACCCAGATGAGCGAGTCCCCGCAGGTCTCGTCAGAAACGACGCCCGAGGGCATGAATAGACGTCATTCGAAACAGACGGGCGACCGTATGGAACTCAAGAGATGGCCAACTGGGAAGTCGGCAACTTAGCAACACGACGGACACCAATTTTCCCTCAGGTCATGTCCTGGAGAACGCCAAGAAGTAGGAACTGGTAGCAGCCAAAAGGGTGCAGGAGGGTGAGTAAATTCAGGTCGCCATGTGCCGTGGACAGGGTGTTGACAATGTCAACACCTCTTTGGCCGGACATCCGCGCGTTGAGCCCACTGCCTGGTCCGCACGAGGCAGCTACGCGGGGAAGATCCTGGAAACCAGCTTCGCCTTGGTCATGTCGTCAACACAACTTTTAGCCATGAATGAGTGATGGCCAACCACGGCCATCCGAACAAACCGTAAAGGAGGACGGATAGCCCCATCACAGCAGGCGGAACCCCACTAGCCAGGGTCCTGAACCCGCCAACCCACACACCTGAAAAGGCTCCGCGGCAGCCAGGCCACAGCCCGCGAACCTAGCGTCAGAGGGACGCCACCACAAGCTTTGTCAACACGTTAAAGCAGAAACCCCTCTGACGAGGGGAAACACTGTGCCCGAGGTGGGACTCGAACTGCATTCCAGGCCTTGCGAACACTGAGCTCCCCCGGAAACATGCGGGATCCGGCCCGATCCGACCCATGTACGGCCCAGTCCGACGGCAAAAGTGTGGACATTGTCCACATCCCTAAATTCGCCTTTTGCGCACGCATAAACAACCGTGTTCCCTGTGGAGGGAACGCGGTTTTCGTTTGCGCCGGACTACGGACAAGTTCGCCAGGTCCTAGGTTGTGGTGGTGCCGCCAGCGAGCAAGGGTGCCTGCCACGTCAGGACCGGAAGACCCACCAAGCAAGAAATTCATGGTAGCGACACGTCCTTCGCTTGTTTCATGAGCTGTTGGGCGGACGCGAACATAACCAAGCCAAAAGGGGTACCCCGAAAGGCAGTCCAACCCGGGACAGTGTCACACTCCTTGAACCGGACTTATCACTACTTACCGGGGATTCGGATGTAGCTCGTTCCCGTGGTGTCTTTGAGTACGACGCTGCAGTGTACTTTGCCTGCACGATCCGTCTTCCCGCTTCTCAACAGACGTCACCCTGCACCATAGGCCTCAGTCGGCTGTGCTGGACGGGGCCTTAGAGAACTCGCCACTCCACAGCCGTATGCGCGAAAAGTCACTTGGTCATGTTCGGATCATAAGGTTGCCAAGAAGCGCTCCAACTCCTGGCTGAGTGCGGCTGCTAGCTCAGCCACGTCGCACTCCGTATCTCTCGCCTCCCAGTAGAGGCCTTCCCAAGGGAACGAAGTGATATTACTGGGCTCCCCCATCGAAGCCGGCTCGTTTGCGGAGGGCGTGGGCTCGACTACATGCGCCCGAGGGGCCTGTAACCGAAGGAGACTGAGAAGATGCGCTGCGCGAGCGTCATGATGGCTTCCTCTCTGAAGCATCTTTGTTGCAATGGAGTCGAGTGGTTTCGTGGGTATACGCCGTGACGGCATTCGGATGGCGGGTGTTCCATTGAGCAACACGTCGATCAGTGGTGAGGCAACATCCCGTTCGTACCACTGCCCGGGAGCTCCCGCGGATTGGTTTACGTTTCTTGAGGTCCTCTACTTGTGCGTGAATTCCGGCTGCCGCTTGTCATTGAAGGCGGCCATTCCTTCCTTCTGGTCCTCGGTGGCGAAGAGTGAATGGAAAATACGGCGCTCGAACAGCACGCCCTGAGCGAGCCCGGTCTCGAAGGCTGCATTTACAGCCTCCTTAGCCAGCATCGTCACCGGCCTGGACTTGGAAGCGATTAGCTCAGCAACCTTCAAGGCTTCTTCAACGGTATCGGCGGCCGGCACGACTCTGGACACTAGGCCTGTTAGTAAGGCTTCCTGAGCCTCGATGAAACGCCCGGTAAGGATGAGGTCCATCGCCTTGGCCTTGCCGATCGCACGCGTAAGGCGTTGTGAGCCACCCATGCCAGGGAGCACGCCCAGGTTAATTTCGGGCTGTCCGAACTTAGCATTGTCGGCGGCGATGATGACGTCACACATCATGGCCAATTCGCATCCTCCGCCCAGGGCAAAGCCGGACACGGCTGCCACTATAGGGATGCGCACATTCGTGAAATGCTCCCAATCCCTGAACCAGTCCGCGCCGTACATGTCCAGGTAGCCCTGAGCGGCCATCTCCTTAATGTCCGCCCCTGCAGCGAAGGCCTTGTGGGAGCCAGTAAGTACCACTGCGCCCACTCTTGGGTCCGCATCCATGGTCGTGACTGCATCAACCACGTCATGCATGGTTGATGCGTTCAGCGCGTTCAATGCCTTTGGCCGGTTGAGTCTGACCAGCCCTACACGTCCGCGTTGCTCAACCAAAATGGTTCCGTAGTCCCTCATCCCTAACCCCTTTGTGTCGTACGTCTTTGATCCGACTCCGACCCGTCCGGGTCTCAGAAACGCTCGTTGCCTGAAGTACGCATCGAGTTCCCGGGCCGGACTGCATCGAGTTGCGTGACCGCGTCTGGCTTACGGGGCCTTGATCAACCTTCCTATCTTTCGCCGCTGAATACTGATTTCAGTACGAAAGAACCGTATCTGGTACTCTAGCCGTAAGTAGGCGATTTCGATAGGTCTGCAGGAGAATGCAACGGCGGTAGCTGCAGGCCGCTGGCGCCGAATGTGACCTAGCCCCCCATCTGTGTGGAAGATTCGGGTGATCGCCCAAGGCAGAGGAACGCTGGAGCAGGGTTCCACTGAAGGAGCTGCGGGAACCCGATCACGTCGTACTGACGATCCTGAACGTAGTGAAAAGACGCCTCAAGTGCTTGGCACCGGAATCCTGTCCGGGCACGTTTGGCTTGACGAGAGAGAGTAAACGTGACGCGTGTTGGCATTGTGGCCGAGTTGGGTCGCGAGACAAGGGTGGCGGCGACGCCTGTCACCGTGAGGCAGTTGTTGGGGCTCGGCTACGAGGTTGTGGTCGAGAAAGGCGCGGGTGAATCCGCATCGTTCCGCGATGACGCGTATGCCGCTGCGGGTGCCTTGATTGTGGGCGCTGATGAGGCATGGGGAAGTGAAGTGGTGTTGCGGGTTAATCCGCCCACCGAGGATGAGATCGGCCGTCTCGCTGACGGTGCGACGCTGATCGGGTCGCTAAGTCCTGGGTTGCGGCCGGAGTTGGTGGAGGCGTTGGCGGCGCGTCCGATCACGGCGTTGGCGTTGGATGCCGTGCCGCGGATCTCGCGGGCGCAGTCGATGGACGTGCTCAGTTCAATGGCGAACATTGCCGGCTACCGCGCCGTGATCGAGGCAGCCCACGAATTCGGCCGGTTCTTCACCGGCCAGGTGACCGCGGCGGGCAAGGTCCCGCCGGCGAAAGTTCTCGTCGCCGGGGCCGGTGTGGCCGGATTGGCGGCGATCGGGGCTGCGTCCAGCCTGGGCGCGATTGTGCGGGCGACGGACCCCCGCCCGGAGGTCGCCGACCAGGTGAAATCCATCGGCGGAACCTACCTCAAGGTCGAGGTCGCCGAAGAGATGAAGTCCACGGACGGGTACGCCAAGGCCACGTCCGAGGCGTATAACGCCCGTGCTGCGGAGATCTACACGGAGCAGGCGGCGGATGTGGACATCATCATCACCACCGCCCTGATCCCGGGGCGTCCGGCACCGAAGCTGCTCACGGCAGAGGACGTGGCCGGCATGAAGCCGGGCAGTGTGGTCGTGGACATGGCGGCCGGGCAGGGCGGGAACGTGGAAGGCTCTGTCGCCGGGGAACGCATCGTCACCGACAACGGTGTGGTCATCCTGGGCTACACGGATCTTCCGGCACGGCTCCCGGCCCAGGCCTCCCAGCTGTACGGCACGAACATGCTGAACCTGCTCAAACTCCTCACCAAGGACAAGGACGGGGTCTTGAGGATCGATTTCGATGACGTGGTGCAGCGCTCCGTGACGGTGGTCCGGGACGGGGAGAAGACCTGGCCGCCGCCACCGGTCCAGGTCTCCGCCGCACCCGCAGCCACGACTCAGGTCACGGCCGCCGAGAGCATTGCGCCGAAAAAGAAGGCCGGTCTGAGCCCTGCGGGTAAGGCCGGGCTGTTTGCCGCGGGGATCGCGGTGCTGTTTGGGATCAACGCGGTGGCTCCGGCGCCGCTGCCGCAGCACTTCACGGTGCTGATGCTTTCGATCGTGGTCGGCTTCTATGTGATCGGGAAGGTCCATCACGCGCTGCATACCCCGCTGATGTCCGTCACGAACGCGATCTCCGGGATCATCGTCGTCGGGGCGCTGCTGCAGGTCACCTCGGACAACATCGTCATGCAGGTGCTCGCCGCGGTCGCGGTCCTGCTGGCCAGCATTAACATCTTCGGCGGCTTCGCCGTTACCCGGCGCATGCTCGCGATGTTCTCCGCCGGGAAGGCACGTTCATGAGCGCCATCACCGAAGCAGCAGCAGGAATCGTTACGAGGAGCCTTACCGTGTCTGATACCGTCTCCGGTCCGTTGACCGCCGACTCCATTGCCGGCGCCGCCTACATCGTCGCGGCCCTGCTGTTCATCCTCAGCCTTGCCGGGCTGAGCAAGCACGAGAAAGCCCGGTCAGGGGTCATCTACGGCATCACCGGGATGGTCATCGCCCTCGCAGCCACCATCTGGCTGACCCTCCAGGGCGCCTGGGGCGCAGGCCACGCCCTCACCGGCCTGGTCCTGCTCGTGGCCGCGGTGCTCGTCGGCGGCGCCATCGGGCTCTGGCGCGCCCGCGTCGTGGAAATGACCGGGATGCCCGAGCTCATCGCCCTGCTGCACAGCTTCGTAGGCTTCGCCGCGGTCCTGGTGGGCTGGAACGGCCACCTCGAAGCCCCCGCACTGTCCCCGGACCTGACCGCCATCCACCACGCCGAGGTGTTCATCGGGGTGTTCATCGGTGCGGTCACCTTCACCGGCTCCATCGTCGCGTTCCTGAAGCTCTCGGCCCGGATGAAGTCCTCGCCCCTGATGCTGCCGGGCAAGAACGTCATCAACCTCGGCGCCCTCGCCGCGTTCGTCGCGCTTACCGTCTGGTACGTCAACGACTCCCAGCTCTGGCTCCTCATCGTCGTCACCGCCCTGGCCCTGGCACTGGGGTGGCACCTGGTGGCCTCCATCGGCGGGGGCGACATGCCCGTGGTGGTGTCCATGCTCAACAGCTACTCCGGCTGGGCAGCAGCAGCCGCAGGGTTCCTGCTGAACAACGATCTCCTGATCATCACCGGCGCCCTCGTCGGCTCCTCCGGTGCCTACCTGTCCTACATCATGTGCAAGGCCATGAACCGGTCCTTCATCTCCGTCATCGCCGGCGGCTTCGGCATCGCCGCCCCCGCCGCGGCCGACGCAGAGTACGGTGAGCACCGCGAAATCACGGCCCAGGCCACCGCCGAGATGCTGACCAACGCCTCGTCCGTGGTCATCACCCCCGGCTACGGCATGGCCGTCGCCCAAGCCCAATACCCGGTCGCTGAACTCGCCCACCAGCTGCGCGAACGCGGCGTGAACGTCCGGTTCGGCATCCACCCCGTCGCCGGACGCCTGCCCGGACACATGAACGTCCTCCTCGCCGAAGCCAAAGTCCCCTACGACATCGTCCTGGAAATGGACGAAATCAACGAAGACCTCGGCGACACCTCCGTAGTCCTCGTCATCGGCGCCAACGACACCGTCAACCCCTCAGCCGCCGAAGACCCGGGAAGCCCCATCGCCGGCATGCCCGTCCTCCGCGTCTGGGAAGCCGAAAACGTCATCGTCTTCAAACGATCCATGGCCGCCGGCTACGCCGGCGTCCAAAACCCACTCTTCTACCGCGACAACTCCCAAATGCTCTTCGGCGACGCCAAACAACGCGTCGAAGACATCCTCCGCGCGTTCTAACGGCAGCCCGGATGTTCGGCCGCCAATGGCATACGCCTGAGGCGGCCGCTCAACCGATGTCGAAGACGTGGGCGTCAGACCCGAGGCAAACCCCTGCACGACTCGTTCCCCATCCAGGAATTGGAAAGCGAAATTCCGGCACCGGTTCCTGGACCGGAGAACGTGGGCACTAGCCGATGCCTTATCGCTTTCGGTGCTCGACGATGATCCTTCGTTGCTTGTCGGCACCGTTCCAAGCGGCGGCGGGGCGGCGAAGGCGACCACCCGGGTTGCCGCAAGTCGCAACGAAGAGTCGCCCCGCCGCTTTTTCCAACTCCGTGCAGCAGCACCTCTGCCTCCAGCGGGTCACGGCCGCCACCCGAACTGGTAGCGGCTCCATTTCAGCGCCACGACTGCTGGCATTGTCTCACCTGTGCGAAAGGGTTTCGTCGGACCTCGATCGTGGCAGTGAAGCGCCCTGGATCTGGGGCTGCCCAGCTCCAACGAAACAACCGGCCGGATCCGATTGGCACACACATCATGCCCAGTCGGTGGGGGTATAGAAGACGCTCATGTCCGCACCGGGTCCGGAACCCTCAATGACGCCCGTGTGGGCGTCGGTCTGATCCAAGTGCAGTAGTGCAAGGATGCCATGGGGTGTTTGAACCAGCGGTGAGAGCGTCGAGACGCGCTGGGATCTTTAAACGAAGCATGTCGAGCACGCTTGCTTCGTGTCCAAGTACGTTTGGAATCCAGTCCTGCTCCGAGCAGGACCTCGATTCCGGCCTCATCGAAAATCGCGTGCTCGTGCTGCACGTTAGGCGGCGAAGCGCTCAGTGTCCTTGCCTTCGGGAGTTGATGCGCGCCGACCCTGCCTACCGGTTTCATCTCCGCATCTGGTTCCCACCGTTTTCTCCCTGAGGGGCCTAATCCGAAGGGAGCCGACACTCTGGTTCAGTGCTCGAATCACCACTTCTCGAGATGTCATGGGCCGATTCACTCGGCCGTTGACAGCGCGAAGGGCGGGCGCATCAAGCCGGGGGCAAAGCCTTCAGCCGGGTCGTTACCGAGCTCGACTATCCTGTTCCTCCGATCCACATGGACAACCTTAGGAGCGTAAGTCCTGGCTTCTTCCAGGGTCAGATCGGCGTAGGTAATGAGAATGACGGTGTCTTTTGGAAAGATCAAATGTGCTGCGGCGCCGTTGATGCCGATGACGCCGGAGCCCCGCTCACCGGCGATCGTGTAGGTCTCCAGGCGTGCGCCATTGGTGACGTCGACGATCACAACAAATTCGCCTGGGAGGATATCAGCAGCGTCCAGCAAGTCCAGGTCGACCGTTACCGAGCCAACATAATGGAGGTCAGCATGCGTCACGGTAGCCCTGTGGATTTTGGACTTAAGCATTTTCCGGATCATCTCATTACCCCTGTCCGCCGTGGAATGTTGGCCATGTCCCAATTCGTCACGGCTGGTTGTGGGACCAGGCGTAGCCGACATACACCTCATTGCCATCGGCCCTCTCCACCATGGTTCGTGAATTCACTCCTTGGGCTGAAACCCACAGGATCGAGTCATCCGGCATGACGGCATCAACGGTTCCAAGTCGGACAACCTTTCCGCATCGACGTATCTCGACGTACTGCCCCAGAGTCCTCTGCCAGTCTGGTTGCAGGTGAAGTTCCATGCTCTATCCGTTCCGTTGCTGGTGCGCTCGCTGCGTCGGGTCTCAGATTCCGCCGACTAGGCGGTGCCCTTGGCCAGATGTCGAGAAATAACAAGTCGCTGGATCTGGTTGGTGCCCTCGAATATCTGCATGACTTTTGCTTCGCGCATATAGCGCTCTGCGGGAAAGTCTCTCGTGTAGCCGGCGCCCCCCAGTACCTGCACCGCATTAGTTGCCACAGCCATGGCGTTGTCGGTGGCGACGAGCTTTGCGATGGATGCAACGCGCGCAAACGACAGACCCTGATCCTTGCGCCTCGCTGCGGCGAGGTAGGTTGCTCGTGACGACTCGACGCAGGCATCCATGTCCGCCAGTAGGAAGGAGAGCCCTTCGTGGTCGATGATTGCCTTGCCAAACGCTTGACGCTCCTTCGCGTAGCCGATGGCGAGGTCGAGCGCACCCTGGGCAAGGCCTGTCGCGACAGCCGCAATGCCGAGCCGGCCGGCATCGAGCGCGGCAAGTGCGATCGATAGGCCCTGTCCTTCGTCACCGATGCGGCGCTCGGTCTCGACAAACACGCCATCGAAGTTCATGGTCGCCGTTGTGGAACCAGTCAGGCCCATCTTGTGCTCTGGCGGTGCGGCGCTCAGGCCGGGGGCGTCAGCGGGCACTAGAAAACATGAGATGCCGCGCTTGCGGTCGTCCGAGGTTCGCGCCATCACGGTGTAGAAGTCAGCCTCGCCACCATGCGTGGTCCATGCCTTGGCCCCCGTAATAACGTATCCACCCTCGACCCGGGCTGCCCTGGTGCGCATGGCGGCGGGGTCCGAGCCGGCGTGCGCTTCCGACAGACAATATGCCCCCAGGAGTTCACCTGCGACCATGTCAGGCAGCCAACGTTCACGCTGCGCGCCGGTGCCGTATGCAGCCAGGGGGAAGCAAGAAAGTGAGTGCACACTCACCCCTACGCCGATGCTCGCCCAGGCTGTCGCGATTTCCTCGAAGACCTGCAGGTATACCTCAGCAGGCTGTTCACCGCCTCCGTAGCTTTCTGCGTACGGCAGACCCAAAAGACCAGTGCGACCCAGTAGGAGGAAGATGTCGCGGGGGAATTCAGCAGCGCGTTCGGCAGTGGCGGCGCGGGGCACGAGCTCTTTGGTGACAATCTCGCGGGTGAGCGAAACGAGGTCTTCCGCTTCAGGAGATGGTAACAACCTTGAGGAGGCCATGTCTTTCCTTTCCATGGGACGTGGTACCAAACTCAGTACTAGAAAACGCTTTGTGGTACTGTCGTAGTATGACAGATGTTCAGCGGATTCGAGGCGGACGAGTAACCCGTTCTTCCCTTAGGCGAGACGAAGTGATCGAGCAACTGATCGACCTCTTCCTTGACGAAGGGTTCGCCGACATGAGTCTCAGCGACCTGGCTGGCTCGCTCAAGTGCTCGAAGACAACGCTCTACGCAGTCGCTCCGAGCAAGGAGCAGATCATCGTGGCAGTCGTGCGCGCCTTCTTTCGTCGAGCCACGGAACGAATCGAGAGCCGGATGATGCCTGGCGATTCAGCCCTCGCTCGGCTTGATGCGTATTTGCGCATGATCTCTGAGGAACTCACCCCTGGCTCCCAGCGCTTCTTCGCAGACGTTGACGCCTTCGAACCGGCCAGGGAAATTTTCCACAACAACACACTGTGGGCGGCGCAGCGAGTGCAGGCTCTGGTACGGGAGGCATTACCAGCGGGTTCCGCTGTTGATGCGTTGTTCGTAGGCACCGTGGCGAGCCTGATCATGAACGCGATCCACCGCGGCGAGATCGAGGAATCAACCGGAATGGGCCGCGGCGCGGCGTCCCGAGCCTTGGCCGACCTCATCATTGGAGCCATTACCGCCACCGGAACGTCACGGCCGCCCCAGCACTAAATCCGAGCTGATCCCCGGGCTATGCAGCCACAGCGAACGACTGAACCGACACGCAAAGGAGCGAACCTGATGAAGATTGTTGTATTGGTCAAGCAAGTCCCCGACACATGGGGGGATCGCACTCTGAATTCGGCGAACGGGCGGCTTGACCGCTCGGCCGCCGAAGCGGTCATCGATGAAATCAACGAGCGGGCACTCGAAGTTGCCCTGCGTCATCGGGACGCGAATAAGGGCACCGAAGTCGTCGCACTTTCAATGGGTCCGGTCCGAACGGGCGAATCACTTCGCAAGGCCCTGGCAATGGGCGCCGACAGTGCCGTGCACGTGCTGGATGACGCCCTCGCAGGGGCAGACGCCGTCAGCACGGCAAGGAGTCTCGCTGCCGCCCTCGCACAAACGGGCTTCGACCTGGTGATCGCCGGCAACGCGTCAACCGATGGCCGTGGAGGCGTCGTTCCCACGATGGTCGCCGAACTGCTCTCACTGCCGGCACTGAGCAACATGAACTCGTTGACGATCGATGGCTCAGTTGTGCGGGGTGAACGGGAGACCGATTTCGGCACCGCAACTGTGCACGCGGCAACACCGGCTGTGGTCAGCGTGACCGAACGTATGCCCGAAGGCCGGTTTCCAAACTTCAAGGGGATCATCAGTGCGAAGCGCAAGCCCGTGGTCACCCTCACCCTGCAGCAGCTCAGGCTCGCGGACGCCGGCGGGCAGTCCATCGTGACTGCCACCACCAAGCGACCCGTGCGAGCAGCCGGGCAGAAAGTCGTCGACGACGGAACGGCCGCCGATGCCCTGGTCGCCTTTCTCGCCACCGAGCGCCTTATCTGACGAACCGATTCGATACAGGAGAACCATAGATGTCCAAGATTCTAACCCTGATCGAGATCTCGCCCACGGGAGAGATCCGCAGCACGGCGGCCGAACTCATCGGCGCCGCATCGAAACTCGGCGACCCTGTCGCTGTCCTCGCTGTCACGCCCAACACGCTCAACGACGTGGCGGCGAGCCTCGGCCGGCTCGGTGCACACGAGGTGTATATCGCCGAGTCGGCCCTCGTCGGCAGAAAAATCGCGGTGGCGGAAGTTGAAGCATTAGCGATCGCAATGCAGGCGACCGGCTCGGAGGTCGTACTGGTGGCCAACTCAGTCGACGGCCGGGACATCGCTGCCCGCCTGGCGATCCGCTCCGGTGCAGGTATCATCGTCGACGCCGTCGACATTCGCCTCGATTCGGAGCGCGTCGTCGCGACGCATTCGATCTTCGGCGGCTCATACAGCACAGAATCTGTCATCGAAGGCGGGGCAACTGTAATCACTGTGCGCCCGGGCGCGATCGGCGATCGTGCGACGGCGGTGGACCCTGCCATCGTCACGCTTGCGCTCAATGAGACGACAGCACTCGCAGCTGTGATCGATGAGCACAATGACACCCCGGTCGTCTCAGCCCGCCCTGAACTTCGGGGCGCCTCGCGTGTCGTATCTGGCGGGCGAGGCCTCGGCTCCCTGCAGAACTTCGAGCTTGTTGAACAGCTTGCTGATTCGCTGGGCGCAGCGCTCGGTGCGTCACGCGCCGCCGTCGACGCAGGTTACGTGCAGCAGTCTGCACAGGTCGGGCAGACCGGCACTACCGTATCGCCGCAGCTGTACGTTGCACTGGGCATCTCGGGCGCGATCCAGCACCGCGCCGGCATGCAGACGGCAAAAACGATTGTCGCGATCAACAAGGATTCCGAGGCCCCAATCTTCGACGTCGCCGATTTCGGCATCGTCGGCGACGTCTTCAAGGTCGTTCCGCAGCTGATCAATGCAATCGAAGCCCGAAAAAGCACCGAAAACGCATAGCCATGACTACCACGACGAAACCGACAAACCGCTGGGCGAAGCTGGTCTGGCTGATCCCCTTAGCGGTGGTTGGCCTCATCCTCCTGGTGCTCGGCGCCCGCTATCTGCGCGAGGTTCCCGCGGTGCAAGCATTCCTCCTCGAGTACCCCGGCGCGACCCACTTGCCAGAAGGCGCCCCTGTTGGTTTTCCGGCCTGGCTCGGCTGGCAACACTTCTTCAATGCGTTCCTCCTGGTCCTGATCGTCCGGTCCGGCTGGCTTGTCCGCACAAACCAGCGCCCCGCAGCCCAGTGGACACGGAACAACACGGGGCTTATCAAGACGAAGAACTCTCCACAGCGCATCAGCATTGACCTTTGGTTCCACCTCTCGCTGGACGTTATCTGGTTTGTCAACGGCATTGTGTTTGCCGTTCTGCTCTTCAGCAGCGGGCAGTGGATGCGGATCGTGCCGACGAGCTGGGACGTCTTCCCTAACGCCGTATCGACGGCGTTACAGTACGCCTCACTGAACTGGCCGACCGAAAACGGATGGGTGAACTACAACAGCCTCCAGCTGATCGCATACTGCATCACGGTCTTCTTTGCGGCACCCCTGGCGGCCATCACCGGCGTCCGTATGTCCGGAGCATGGCCGAAGGATGCGGCCACCCTCAACAAGGCCTATCCCGTCGAACTGGCCCGGGCCATCCATTTCCCTGTGATGCTCTACTTCGTGGTGTTCATCGTCGCCCACGTGACGCTGGTCTTAGCCACCGGTGCTCTGCGCAATCTGAATCACATGTATGCGGGACAGGACAACGACTCCTGGACAGGCTTCTGGATATTCGCCGCTTCGCTCGTGGCCATGATTGTGGCTTGGGTAGCCGCACGGCCAATTATCCTCCGACCAATAGCAGCACTTACGGGCAAGATCAGCCGATGAATTGCAAGCGGTCCAAACAAACACGGCCTTATCGACGCCTAGTCGCAGTAACCCACACGCACACCAGGAGGCTAAGTTGAACAATCAGGAACCATCGGCCACTGAAGAGTACACACTGTTCCGCGAATCAGTCCGGTCTTTCATCGAGACCGAGGTCGCTCCGTATCACGAGGACTGGGAAGCGAACAAGGTCGTTGACCGTTCACTGTTCCAGAAGGCCGGAAAAATGGGCATCTTGCTTATCTCTGCAGATCCGGAGTACGGGGGCTCCGGTATCGAAGACTGGCATTTCAGCGCGATCATCAACGAGGAGTTTGCCCGCTCCGGGTACGCATCGGCAGGCCTGGGAATTGCGCTCCAGAACGATGTGGTGGGACCGTATTTGCTTGAACTTACCAATGATGAACAGAAGCTGCGGTGGTTGCCTGGGCTCGTCTCGGGCGATCTCATTGGCGCGATCGCGATGACGGAACCCGGCACAGGCAGCGACCTGGCTGGAATATCGACCCGCGCGGTGCGCGATGGGGATGACTACATCATCAACGGATCGAAGACGTTCATCTCGAACGGCCAAAACGCCGATGTTGTTGTGGTGGTGGCCCGCACGTCGGAGGATCGGCACAGCGGACTGACCTTGTTCGTCGTCGAACGCGGGACACCAGGCTTCGAACGCGGCCGCAATCTGGACAAAATTGGCCTTCGGGCCCAGGACACGAGCGAGCTGCACTTCACGGATGTGCGGGTTCCTGGGGCGAACAGGCTCGGCGCGGAGGGCGAGGGATTCAAACAGCTCATGGGCAATCTGCCACAGGAGCGCCTTTCTCTGGCCGTCACGGCCGTCGCCGCATCCGAGGCGGTCCTCTCCGACACTCTCGCCTACGTCACCGAGCGCACAGCCTTTGGCAAGCCCATCGGCACGTTCCAACACAGTCGATTCTTACTCGCAGAGCTGCGAACTGAGATCGATATCGCACGGGTCTACGTCGACCACTGCGTCGATTTGCATTGCCGACGCGAGCTCTCGCCCGTCCAGGCGGCCAAGGCCAAGTGGTGGTGTACGGAACTGCAGCTGAAGGTCACCGACCGCTGCCTTCAACTCCACGGCGGCTATGGATACATGCGGGAGTATCCAGTGGCCCGCGCATACCTCGACGCCCGGGTCCAAACGATCTTTGGTGGAACCACCGAGATCATGAAGGAAATCATAGGTCGCGACCTGGGCCTCTAGTCCAGATGCCGGCCTCGGTCACAGGGATACAAAAAATGGATAAGGCAACGGCCTGCTACATCGACCACGAAGGCTCGGTGGAGCGACGGTTCGGGATCGATCCCTGCCAGTGGACCGGGGAGCGGCGACTGGGCGCAATGCGGCTTCCGGCATGGACAACGTCGACTTCGGGCCAAGGCCACGGAGGCGTCATCGCGGTGCTGCTCGACCATGTGCTGGGTGAGGAGGTGTTTGCCACCGGATCAGCTGGGCAGTGGTCAGTCACCACGGAGCTCTCCGTTGCCTACCTGGCACCGGTACCGGCCATCGGTACGCTGCTGCTGGCACATGCATCGCTCGTAACCACCGACGGGCGCGGCGGCTTCGCCCGGGGCGAAGTGCTGACAGAGGCCGGCCAGGTCATCGCCACCGGCGCTGTTTGGGCGAACCACGTGCCGCTCTCCCCTGAAATCGAACACCGGATCGGTTCCGCGCGGGCGAGGGGACTGGTGATGCCTGACGACATTGCGCCGCCCGCCGCTGCCGTCATCCTCGGACAGTTGGGGGCGGTGGCATCGTCCACCGCTGTGAGAGCCGTACTGGAAGTTGCACACCCAGACCGGTGGGCAAATCTGTTCGGCACCCTCCACGGCGGAGTCTGGGCCTGCCTCGCACATCTCGTCGTAGGCGAACTGCTTTCCGCCCGCACCACGACACCATCAACGATCGCGAGTTTGAGCGTGCATTTCCTGCGTCCAGCGCCTCCGGCCAGCCTTGTTACCCTGACCGCCGAGTACGAGCACCAGGGTCGGTCGTTTGCCGTGGTCACTGTGCGCGGCACCAACGACGCCGGCACGACGTGCATCACTGCGACCGCAAACATCCGGCGCTAGTGACCGCGGTCCGTATCAGGTTGTGGCGCCAGCTCCAAGCAGCGAGAGTAGATACGAGCCCCCGATCCGGCCCTCACGCGCCGGCAGCGCCCCATACTGACGCATCATGTCGGTGATCTCGTACTGCGCGAGGTAACGCGAGAGTTTGCCATCCGTAAAGCCCAGGAAAATGTCACAGCCCATGGAGCTGAACGACTTCCCGTCACCGAATTTCGCCGGGGCACTGCCGCTCTGGCGGAAGAGCCACAATGCGCGGCCATCGGCCTCCGCGGTGAAGAGCTGGATTTCCTCGAAATGAACGTCAGGCATGACCCTGAAGACCATGTCGACATAGGGACGCATGCCGCCGATGCCTACGATAACGTCAGGCCAGAACACGGTGTCGTCCCACTCAATGTCATCATGCAGCAGGGCAAGCACCTGGTCTGTGTTGTGCGAATTCCACGCAGCGGACCATCGCTGACCAAATTCTCCTATGAATGAAGCAGAGACCGGCTTGTCAAATGTCATGGTTTTTCCTGTCTGAGGTCCAGCGGCGGATGCTTCACTTATGCCGTCAAGTGAATCATTGCTAGATTGCCTCGTCAATCCACCTAGTCGCCATCTCCGGCATTTTTGTTCATAATATGTGGATCATTCGTCAAGAGTATTGCCCGCCAAGTGAATCACGACTAGGCTGGAACCTATCAGAAACAGGACACGTCCGCACGCATGCGGCGGGCGCTCGCCACTAGCAAAGGACCTCTCCATGTCGAATTACCGGTACCTGAACACCTGGGTGGAAGGTGGAGTGGGCGTCCTACAGCTCAACCACCCTGAGAAGCGCAACGCACTCGGCTGGGAACTTCACGACGAGATCATCAACGCCCTCGCCGCTTGGGCCTACGACGACGAGGTTGCATCCGTGCTCCTCATTGGCAGCGAAGAGATCTTCTGCGCCGGGTGGCGACTCGATGTGCTTAATGGCATCACAGGCGAAGACCAGCGCCGCTTCACGGAACTGGCCACCCGACTTATGACCGACCTCAGCAACTATCGCAAGCCCACCGTCGCCGGCGTCGCAGGGGTTGCCCCGGGCTATGGCATGGACCTCGCCAACATGTGCGACATCACGATAGCTGCCGAGAATGCCTTCTTCGGTTCGACCCAAGTCAAGTACGGCATGAACGGCTTCTACGGCGGCCTGATGCGCAAGGCCGGCCCGATGCGCGCCCGCCGCCTGTTCTTCACGGGAGACCCCATCGACGCCGCAGAGGCCTACCGCATCGGCCTCGCCGATGAGGTGGTCCCGGTGGGAGGCTTGATCGCCCGCTCCCTGGAGGTGGCGAAGCAGGTTGCCGAGATGGGTTCGGAAATGGCAGTCGTTCTCAAGGAAGTCGCACTCCATGCAACCAATATGGACCACGTTGCCGGCATCGCGTACGAGCTGCGCGTTACCCACGACCTCACCCAGCGTTCGCTGTTCCACCAGCGCACCCCGGACGGCCTATCTCGCCTCAAGAAGGGCGAGAGTCGGGCCACGGAGCGCGTCCGCCACGAATCCGACAACGTCGTCAAGACTGGCTAAACTGAATCCACGCGACGCGTCGGGTCCATCGAGGCGAATGATGTGTCGGCGATAACGAGAGGGACCAGCCATCGGAGATTCAACCGCAAGCCAGCCGGCGCTCGCGCGTCAGCGACGGCGGAGTCCCTCCCGTCGGGTCGACATCGTCCAGGCCGCCGCCCGACTTTTCCAGAGCCGTGGCTACGCCAATGTCTCGGTAAAGGACATCGCCCAGTCTGTCGACATCACCGCCCCAGCCATCTACCGTCACTTCAATGGCAAGCAGGCCATACTATTGGCGGCGATCGTCTCCGGACTGGACCGAATTGACAACGACATGAAGGCAACTGAGGGTGGCGGTCTGAACGCCACCCTCAGTGCCGTCGCCGCTACGGCCATCGCGCGCAGCGACCTGTGGATCCTGATCCGCCGCGACAGCACCCATCTGCCCGTGGATGAGCTCCGCGCCGTGCGCGCGCGTTTCGCTGCCTTCGTGAGGACCCTCTCCGAGAGGATCCTGGAAGAACAGCCTGCGCTCGGCGAGGCGAATGCAGCCTGGGTAGCGCGCGCCGTGATCGCCACATTCGCCGCCCCGTCCCAGTATCCTCAACGCCTCTCCCCGCGCCACCTGCAGGCCACTCTCGTGCACGTCAGCGGCAACCTCCTCATCATCGACGCCAGCGAAGACCAGGCGGTCGCGACGCCTTATGCCCGTCAGGGGCCGTTCGACCCTGCTGCCTCCCGCCGCGAACAGCTACTGCAACACGCCTCGGTCCTCTTCGCGGACCGCGGTTATCAAGAGGTGAGCATCGACGACATCGGGGCGGCTGCCGACATCGCCGGCCCTAGCATCTACCATCATTTCCGGAGCAAGTCCGAGATCCTCGTGGCGATCCTGCGCCGTGCTATCGAGTGGATCGAGTTCGATCGCATGCGCGCTACGCGCGAATCAGACGATCCCCAGCAGGTCCTCACGCTGCTCGTCCGCTCGTATACTCTGCTGGCCCTTGACCATCCTGAACTTTTTCGAATCTTCACTCACGAGTCGATCCATCTGCCCCGCGAGGAGCGGGTGATGATCCGCAACGCCCACCGACAGTTTTTCACTTCATGGGTGTCGTTGCTCGCCCAAGTGCGCCCGGAACTCACTGACGCACAGGCGCAGACTCTGGTCTCCTGTGCGTTGTGCGTTATCAATGATCTCTCGCTGTCCAAGACCATCCGTGCGGACGCGAAACGCGAGCTGCGTCTGGCGCAGCTCGCGTTTCGCGTGCTTGAGACACCCTAGGTTTCCAGGGCTACTATTCGACTATTCGTAGTGTTTGCCCGCCACCGCG
Organism: Pseudarthrobacter sp. NIBRBAC000502772; assembly: GCF_006517235.1. Classification (NCBI taxonomy): domain Bacteria; kingdom Bacillati; phylum Actinomycetota; class Actinomycetes; order Micrococcales; family Micrococcaceae; genus Pseudarthrobacter; species Pseudarthrobacter sp. NIBRBAC000502772. Next base: position 2,453,544 of record NZ_CP041188.1, on the reverse strand, counting down.
CGTTCGACGAGCGACGCCGGTGGCCTGAATCGATCACCGTGCAGACGGGCTAGTTCCTCTGCACGGGCGACGAAGGCCGCGGGACCACCCTCAACCTGGTTCACAAATTGCAGCACGCCCCCTGTCCAGCCAGGAAATCCGATGCCCAGGATCGAACCGACATTGGCGTCAGGCACAGATCGAAGCACACCTTCATCCAGGCAGCGGATCGAGTCGATGCTCTCGGTATAGAGCATCCGGTCCGCCAGATCCTGCAGCACCGCCTCGCCCTCGACGAGCGGGAACTCCTCGCCCAGCCCGGTCCAGATGCCGACACGCCGGCCGTCCTCGTAATCGTAGAAGCCGGCACCCTTCGAGCGGCCAGCGCGGCCGCGCTCAATGAGGCGGTCAAGCACACCAATACCAGGGTGCCGATTTTCGGGCAGGACACCACGGTGCGCCGCGGCCTGGTTGTCGATGTCGCGCAACAGGGTCAAGGTGAGCTCATCGACAAGCGCCAGGGGCCCCACCGGGTAGCCGGCCTGCATCGCCGCCTGTTCAATCGATGCGGGTGCGACGCCTTCGCCGACCGCGGCGACGGCCTCAAGCACGTACTGCACAATTACACGTGTCGTGAAGAAACCCGGGGCATCGTTGACAACAATTGGCGTCTTGCCAATCTGAGCGGCGAGGTCGAGCGCGCGGGCCAGCGTCGCATCGCTCGTCCGTTCGCCAACGACAATCTCCAGCAGGGGCATCTTGTCCACCGGAGAGAAAAAGTGCAGCCCAATGAAGTTCTCGGGTCGCTCGACGGCGGTGGCCAGGTCGGTGATGGGCAACGTTGACGTATTTGAGGCCAGCACCGTATCCGGGCCAACTATTGCTTGCAACTCAGCGAAGACCTGCTTCTTGACCTCCGGGTTCTCGAACACCGCTTCGATGACAACATCCGCTTTCGCGGCGTCGGGCAGGGCGTGAGTGGGCTGGATACGCTGGAGAATCTCCGCACTCTGTTCGGGAGTGCCCTTGCCGGCTGCCTCGCGAGCCTCAAGGATCTTGGCCGCATAGCCCTTGCCGCGTTCAGCCGCCTCGATGGTCATGTCGCGGAGCACCACCTGCAGCCCAGCCTTCGCGCAGACGTAGGCTATCGCGGCGCCCATCATTCCGGCACCGATGACGGCCACGGTGTTCGCTTTGGTGACCGGGTACCCCTCGGGGCGGCCCTTGCCCCGCTGGATGTGCTGCATGTCGAAGAACTGTGACTTGATGATGTTCGCCGAGGTCTGGCTGCAGATCAGTTCCGTGCAATAGCTCGTCTCGATCTCAAGCGCTGTGGCGAAGTCCACCTGTGCCCCTTCGACAGCTGCCGCCAGAATGTTGCGGGCGGCCAGGCTCGGCGCGCCCTTGCTCTGCTTGCGGAGGGTCGAGGCCAAGGCCGGCAGCACGGTGGCGAGTTCCGGCGATGACGGGTTGCCGCCCGGGATGCGATGTCCGGGCGTGTCCCACGGCTGAACCGGGCTGGGGTTCGCCTTGATCCACGCGACGGCGCGGGGAACCAATCCGTCCTTGGTGGCGACAACGTCGTCGATAAGACCGAGGTCCAGCGCCGCGGAGGGTACGTACTGCTGCCCACGGAGCAGGAGCAATTGCAGTGCCTTCTGGACACCAAACATCCGGACCGTGCGCGTCGTTCCGCCGCCGCCTGGGAGCAGGCCGAAGGTGACTTCGGGCAGGCCGACCTTAGTGCGGGGGCTATCGAGTGCGATGCGGTGGTGCGCGGCGAGAGCGATTTCGAAGCCGCCACCGAGGGCGGCGCCATTGAGTGCCGCGACCACCGGTATGCCGAGGGTCTCAAGGCGACGAAGTTGCAGTTTCACGCCGCGCAGAAGCCGTGCGATTTCCTCGGCGTCCGCGGGAGTGGCCCGCATCATGAAGCCGAGGTCGCCGCCGGCGAAGAAGGTGGATTTCGCCGAGGTCAGGACGACGCCGGTCAACGAGGCCTTGCGCTCCTCGAGTTCGTCGAGGCATTCCTTGATCGCGACCCGGAAGGCCTCGTCCATCGTGTTGGCTGACTGCCCTGGCGCGTCCATTGTGAGTATGAGGATTGAATCGTCGACGATCTCCGTCGCGAAGTAAGAGTTCATTCTGGTTCTCCCGGAGTTGTTAAATCAGATGCGTTCGATGAGGGTGGCGACGCCCATGCCGCCGCCGATGCACAATGTCACGACCGCGCGTCGGCCGTTGCGTCGCTCGAGCTCGTCGATGACGGTGCCCACCAGCATGGCGCCCGTGGCGCCGAGCGGATGGCCCATGGCAATCGCGCCACCGTTGACGTTGAGCTTCTCGTCAGGGATGTCGAGGTCACGCTGGTAGCGCAACACTACCGAGGCGAACGCTTCGTTGATCTCAAAAAGGTCGATGTCATCGGTGGTCAGCTTTGCCCGGTCGAGCAGTTTGCGCGTCGCCGGTGTCGGCCCTGTCAACATGATGGTCGGGTCCGCGCCGGAGGTGGCGGTGGCGACGATGCGTGCCCGCGGCGTCAGTCCGTACTGGCTGCCGACCTCGGCGTTGCCAACTAGCACCAGCGCTGCGCCATCGACAATTCCCGAGGCGTTACCGGCATGGTGCACGTGGTTGATCGATTCCAGACGGTGGTACTTCTGGAGGGCGACGGCATCGTACCCGGCTTTCTGCCCCATCGCAGCGAAGGCGGAGGGCAGCTTCGCGAGGGTCGCCGTCGTGGTAGAGGCACGCATATGCTCATCCCGGTCGAGCAGGAGCAGCCCGTTGCGATCGCGGACCGGCACGATGGAACGGGCGAAAGCGCCGCTTTCCCACGCCGCTGCGGCACGCTGCTGGCTGCGTACGGCATAGGCATCGACATCGTCACGGGTGAAGCCCTCAATGGTGGCTATCAGGTCGGCGCTGACGCCCTGGGGAATGTAGTGCGTCGCATAGCTGGTCTCGGGGTCGTTCATCAGCGCGCCGCCGTCGGCGCCAAGAGGAATCCGCGACATCGATTCGACGCCGCCGGCAAGGATCATGTCATCCCATCCCGAGCTGACTTTCTGCGCGGCGATGTTCACGGCCTCGAGACCGGAACCGCAGAAGCGGTTCACCTGCAGACCGGCGACATGGGGCGGGAGGCCTGCGAGAAGGGCTGCACTTCGGGCAATGACCGAGCCCTGGTCGCCCACCGGTGACACGACACCCAGTACCACGTCATCTATGGCGCTGGGATCGAGGCCTGGCAGGCGCCTGCGGAGCTCGTCAATCAGTCCGACGACGAGCGAGATCGGCTTGGTGCCATGCAGGGATCCTGAGTCTTTTCCCCTCCCCCGGGGCGTTCGGATGGCTTCATAGACAAATGCTTCATTTGGCACGTCGTTGTCCTTTCTCAATTTGCAGTCTGGTATTTGCGAAGTTTGGCGAACGCCTGGTTGACCCGTTCGATGACCTCAGGGTGACGGATCACTTCGCGGTATGCGAGCGTCTCGTAAGTGAGGGCGCTGATGGGGTCCATGGCCGGAGCCCGAAGCATCATCTCTTTGTTGTTGGCCGCCGATGCTGTGGTGGTTTCGGCAATCGAACGGGCAAGCGCCGTCGCGGTCTCCACGACCTGTCCGGCGGGCACCATGCGGTCAACGAGCCCGATGCGTTCGATCTCGGCCGCGTTGATGATGTCGCCGCTGAGCGTCAGGAGCTTGGCTTGGCTGAGCCCGACGATCTTCCACAGCGGGGTGAAGTACGGGGTGAGGCCCATCTTGATCTGGGGGAACCCCATGCGCACGTTGTCGCCACCGATGCGGATGTCGCAGAAGACAGCAATGTCGCAACCGCCGCCGAGGGCAGGCCCTCCAACCGCAGCGATCGTCGGCTTCGGATAGTCGAGGATCAGTCCGTAGACCCAGAGGCAAACGTCGGAGTAGGACGCCATCGTCTCCTGGGTGAAGCCGGACTGGAGCTGTAGGTCCAGGCCAGCGCAGAAGATTTCCTCGCCCCCGGTGATGACTACAACGGCCACGAAGTCATCTTTTTTCCAGTCGGTGAGTGCGTCACCCACCTCCTGGAACAGCTCGAGGCTGAGGGCGTTGCGTCGGTCGAAGCGGTCAAAGGTGATGGTGCCTACCCCGTCAACAACGGTCGTCTTGATCTCGGTGAAGTTTCTCGACATCGTCTGTCCTTCCAGAAGGGCCGCGGCCCCGGATTTTTGGAATATTTGTAAATCTTGGCTAGGTAGTCTGCCAAAATCATACTTGCAGGTGATTAGGCTCTATTGATGAGACACTATCGCAGTAAGTGAATCTTGACTAGCCTGTAATACCGAATTATCCTGATTCTGTCGCATCTTTATGCGAGCCGCACGAACGAATGAGGTGTACAGCGTGCAACTCCCCGCTTCCGACACGCACTGGGATCTCGCCGGCCTCGCTGCCGGGGCTCAGACTCCAATAAACTCGGCGGAGTTCCTGTTCTCTTCCGATGTCGTCGCCGAGGGTCGTGGCCGCGTGGTCGGCGAGGTGACAATGCCTGCCAGCGGCGGGACGTTTGGCTGGCTCGGTCCCGCCATCGATATGGTGCTCGGCCGGTCCTACGTGACAGTGCTCCCGGTCGGCAACACGTGCCTCACCCTCGGCATGCGTCTGGACTCGATTGGTGCCGCGTTCCTGCCGGGCGAACGTGTCCGCATACACGGTTCGGTCCTTGGCGTGGACGGTCCCTACTCGCTCACCTCGGCGACGGTCATCAGTGAATCGGGACGCGTGATCGGTACCGGCACAGGCCGGTTCCTGAGCATTCCCAGTGCCGCAAGAGCCAGGGAGCTACCCGACCTAAGGCCTTTCAGCGACCGCGGCGTTGAACTCGCGGAAGCACTCGGCACCCAAGTAACCGAAAGGCACGACGATGGGCTGACAGTGCGTTTCGACTACTCGCCGCCGCTCGCCAACCCGCACGGTGTACTGCACGGCGGCGTTCAAATCGCGATGTTCGAGACGGCCGTCGCCCGGCACCATAACCTCTTCAATTCGGCAGGCGGCACTGCCCTGCTCGCCGATCTGACTATTTCATTCCTTTCCCCGGTGGTCGCCGAGGAACATAACGGCGTGAGCATTCGGACCCGCACTTTCCGCAGCGGTCGACGCATCGCCCTTACACGGGCCGAGATCGTCGGCGCTGACGGACACGTCTGCTCATCGGTCACCGCGACCTTCAACATTTCCCATAGTTAGACCAACACCCACGAGACAAGGGATTCACCATGATTAACACACGCTTCACTGAGGAGTTCGGCATCGATCACCCTGTTGTTCAGGGTGGTATGCAATGGGTAGGTCGCGCCGAATTGGCAGCGGCCGTCTCAAGCGGCGGCGGGCTGGGCATTATCACGGCGCTAACCCAGCCGACTCCCCACCACTTGCGGGAGGAGATAGCACGTACCCGTGATCTCACGGACAAGCCCTTCGGCGTAAACCTGACGATTCTGCCTTCCATTACCCCGCCACCCTACGACGAGTACCGCCGGGCAATTGTCGAGTCAGGCGTGAAAATTGTCGAGACTGCAGGGTCTAACCCTGCCGCGCACATGGAGTACTTCGCTGCCCACGGCGTCAAGGTGATCCACAAGTGCACCAGTGTGCGCCATGCCTTGAAAGCCCAGGACGTTGGCGTTCACGCCGTCAGCATCGATGGATTCGAATGTGCCGGACATCCCGGCGAGGACGACATCCCGGGCCTGGTGCTCATTCCGGCCGCCGCCAACCAGCTCGACATCCCGATGATCGCTTCGGGCGGATTCGCTGACGGTCGAGGTCTCGCAGCGGCCCTGGCGCTCGGTGCCCACGGCATCAACATGGGTACCCGGTTCCTCTGCACCCAGGAGTCCCCCATCCATGAAAGCGTGAAACAAGCGATCGTAGACGCCAGCGAACTCGACACGAACCTGATCTTCCGGCCATTGCGGAACACGGCCCGTGTCGCCAAGAATGCCGTTAGCGACGAGGTGGTCAAGATCCTCGCGGCCGGCGGCGAATTCAGCGACGTCCGTGAACTGGTTGCCGGTGCCCGCGGTCGCGGCGTGTACGAGACCGGCGATACTGATGCCGGCATCTGGACCGTGGGCATGGTCCAAGGCCTGATCCACGACGTCCCCACAGCCGGCGAAGTCATCCGTCGCATCGTCGACGAAGCCGAAAAGCGAATCGAGTCACTGTCCGGACTGCTCGCCGCGCCGATGCCAGCCTGACGAGCTCCTGCCCCTGGTCCGCCGGGGTGTCAACGCTGATCCAAGCGAAGACACCCCGGCGCAGCGCCGAACTATAAAACCGCCGACGCGCCGATGAACGCGGCCTCGAATCCAAAACCAAAACGTCACTCAGCGGCGAAGGAGAAACTGTCCTCGCCGCTTCTTCGCGTACCCGGCCAATCGCGATGTATCCGCCCGGCGGATCGAGGATCCTTCGGCCCGTAGGTGGTCAGGCGCAGCAGAAAGACCGGCACCCCTGACGGGGTGCCGGTCTTTAGCTGACGAACCAGGGGAAGGCGCGTTTACTTGCCGATGGTTACATCGCTCGCAATCGAATTCGCGTTCTTGGCCGAGCGGTACACAACGAGGAAGCTGCCACGGAGGCCATCCCGGCTTTCACCGAATGAGATCGTGGAGCCGCTTCGGCCGGCCGCGCCGTCGAGCGGCTTCATCGCAGAGATCGCGTCGTTCAGTGCTTTGCCCCCGGTGCCGTTGGTCGCCCGGAGACCTTCTGCAGCGATGCGCACCGCGTCGTAGCTCTGCACGGCAGCATCGGCCAGCTGGGCCTTCCCGTATTTCGCCTCGTAGGCGGCGTGGAACTCCTTGAACCGCGGTTTGTTCATGTCTACCGATGACGGGAAGTAGGCGCCAGGGAGCTGGTCGTAGGCACCGCCCCCGACAGAGAATGCGTCAGGGAATCCGACCCCGGCGAGGCCAATGATCGGAACCAGCAGTCCCTGTTCGACCATGGTCTTCGCGAGCAGGCCGTGGTCGGCACCGGTAGAGCCACCGACGAGGAGCACATCAGGCTTCTGCGCCGCGGCGGACTTCACCGGACCGGACAGGTCGGTACCGGCCAACACGTACTCAACGGGGCTGCCCCCGCTGGCGAGGCCGGTCTCCTTGGCTCTCGACTGGAACATGCCTGACAATGCCGGGCCGACGGCACCGTTGTCAAACATGATGGCGGCGTTCTTCAAACCGAGAGCGTTGGCGATGTCAACGACGGCGTTGGCCTGGTCAAGCGCGGTGGCCGCCACCCGGAAAGTGAATTTCGCGTCTTTCGTAATGCCGGCCGCCGACGATGCCGAGGCGAGATAGGGCACCTCCGATCGCTCGGCGACTTCCCTGATTGCCAAGCCCTCGGCGCTCGAGAGGCCGCCGACGAGCACCGGCACCTCATCGACGGTGATCGCGCGCGTGGCGACTCGAGAGGCGACATCGGGCGAGAGTTCGTCGTCGTAGATCTTGAGCTCGACGTTCCGACCGTTGATGCCCCCGCCGGCGTTGACCTCGGCGATGGCCAGTTCGGCGGCGTTGACCATTGCTTTGGCGGCAACCGCGTTCGAACCCTTTAGGGGCGCGATGAACCCGATCGAGACGGGGTCGCCGCCGGAAGCAGCGACATCGCCGCTGGATGACGCGCAGCCCGCCGTGAATGCGAGGACACCCGCGGCAAGTGCTGCGATAGTGGCGGTACGTGTTGAACTCTTCATTGACTTCTCCTTGGTGTGGTTTCGCATCAGCTTCCGGTCGGCGGGGCTAGGCGAAATAGGCGTTTTGGATCTGTGCATGCGAGAGGGAGTCGATGCCACCAGACATGGTGATTTCCCCCTTGTTCAGGACAATGAGCTCGTCACAGACGCCGCGCAGCATGTGGCTGCCCTGTTCGACGACGAGCAATGACACACCGGTTGCCCGGAGCTTGGCAATTGCTTCGTAGATGCGATTCACAATGACGGGGGCAAGGCCGAGCGAGGGCTCATCGAGCACGAGCAGCTTGGGCTTCAGCACGATCGCCCGGCTGAGCGAAAGCATTTGCTGCTCGCCACCGGAGAGCAGCCCCGCCAGTTGGTCACGGCGTTCTTGCAGAATCGGGAACAGTGAATAGATTTCATCTGCCGACCCCCTCAGCGCGGCGTCCGCTCCCCGCGTGGTGAGGCAACCGGTCGCCAGGCGAAGATTTTCGATCACGGTCAGCGATTTCAGCACCTGGTGGCCCTCCGGCAGCGAGACCAAACCGGCACGCGTTCGGGCGGACGCCGTGTCCCGGCTGATCACTCGACCCAAGAACTCGATGGATCCCGAGGACAGGCGGAGCTGGCCCGCGACCACTTTGAGCAGGGTCGACTTGCCGGCACCGTTCATCCCGGTGACCCCCACGGACTGGCCGCGCTCGATTTGCAGGTCGATCGAATTCAGCACCTTTGTCCGGCGTGAATATCCGGCGCTGACGCCCCGCACATCCAGCAATAGTTCGCTCATACGGCTTCCACCTCTCCCAAATAGGCCTCGATCACGCGACGATCGGCAATAACCTCTGCGGGCGCGCCTTCCGCGAGCACCTCTCCCTGGTTCATCACAATGATGCGGTCGCTGACAGTTGCGACGAATCCGACGTGATGGTCGATGACCACTACAGAACGCCCGCGCTCCTTCAGCTGCTGCAGCACGGCAATAAGCTCCTTGAGGTCAGACTCCGTAAGTCCGGCGCCAGGCTCGTCCAGCAGAATCACTTCAGGATCGAGCATCAGGCTTCGGGCGATCTCAGCGAGGCGCAAAACCCCGTAGGGTTGCGCCTCGGCCAACCCGTCGGCGAAAGATTCAATGCCGACCTCCTGCAGGAAGGCACGAGCGCGTTCGCGCTGGACCTCGTCGTTTCTGCGTGAGCCCGGAGTGTTGATCAGTTGGCTGAAGAATCCTGCCTTGGCGTGAACTTCGCCGCCGAGCATGACGTTTTCGACGAGTGAGAGGTCAGGCACCAAGGCCGGTACCTGGAAGGTCCGGGCAATGCCTGCCTTCCTGATGTCCTGCGCAGATTTTGCGACGACTGAGGTGCCGTTAAGCGAGATCGAGCCCGACGTTATGGTCACTTCTCCTGTGATGGAGTTCATCAGCGTCGTTTTTCCGGCCCCATTCGGACCCAGCAGGCCGATGACTTCACCGACTCCCACCTGCAGGGACACGTCGCGTACGGCGTGCACGCCGCCGAAACTCACCGAGACCCCGGCGAGTTCGAGGACTATATCTCCAGCCGCCCCAGCGGCGGACTTTGTAGCCTGAAATTTCGGGTCATAGGGGGAGATGGTGACCGGAGGGCTGTCCGACTTCACGCGGCGAGCGGGTACGGAGCGGCGGACGAAGGCCCATGCAGCGAGCAACCAGCCAGCAACACCCTTGCGCCCGAACGTCATGAGCAGGATCACCGCAGCACCGTAAACATAGGGCTGTACGCCGCCCAGCACAATGCCGACTTCATCGAGACCGAGCAGCACTAGCACACCAACCACGGGACCGATGAAGGTGCCGGGACCGCCGATGACGGTCGCGAGCAGGAGCTCAATCAGCCTCGGCAGTCCGAATGCCTCTGGCGCGATCGTCAACTGGAAGTGGGCGTACAGTGCACCGGCGAGGCCAGCCAAAGCACTCGACACGGCAATGGTCAACAGGCGAAGTTTGGCTGCGTCGACGCCGACGGCGGGCAGAACTCCCGGGGTCTCCCGCAATGCAGCAAGCTTGCGGCCGATGGGCGAGCGGCCAAGGCGCAGCATGAGCTCGGCGACCAACCAGGCGACAACTGCGCAGAGCCAGAGGTATTCGATGCGCCCACCGACCAGGCGTACGTCGCCGATTGTTGGCGAAACGATCGCATAAATGCCGGCAGCGCCGCCTGTGACTTCGGTCCACTTGGAAAAGACCTCGATAAGGGTGACAGCGAAGGCGAGTGTCACCATGGCGATGAAGATACTGCGGAGCCTTGCGGTAGGCCATGCAATTGCGACGGCAAGCAACGTGGAGATCGCCATCGCAAAGGGCACGGCGAACCAGAACGACCAGCCCCAGTGGTTCTCTGCGTACACACTGGCGTACGCGCCCACGCCGTAGAGCGCGACCTGCGCGAGCGAAAATATGCCGCCATAGCCGAACACGAGATTGAAACTGGCTGTCAGGATGTAGGCGATGGCGGCGCTGGTGGCCAGGTGACGCAGGTAGCCGTTGCCGCCAAGGCTTAGCACGATCACGATGATGACGAGTGGGATGGCGATGTGCGGGATCAGCCGCTCCAGACCGCCCTTTATGCGCCGGGTACTGCGAACGGAGGTCATACTCTCTCTCCAGTCTTGGTTGACGTAAACAGGCCGGCCGGACGGATCGCCAGCCCGAGGAGCATGAGCACGAATACCGGCGTCAGGGGGAGCTGCACGTTGAGCAGCTGCTGAACAAGCGCACTGGCGGCCGCCACGAGAAGCACACCGAGTACCGTCGCCCGGAGGGATCCAATGCCGCCGAGCACGGCGCCGACGATCGCGGTCACAAGCAGTGGCATCGAGGCTGTGTCAGAGATGCTTGCCAGGCCGGCCTGGAGCACGCCGCTCAGCGCACCGCAGGCTCCCGCGACGGACCACGCGATAAAATGGTAGACCAGGGTCCGCGAGCCATACAGCTGGGCCAACGGTTCGTTCGTCGAGCAGGCCTCCATTCCCCGGCCGATCAACGTGCGGTCGAACATGGCGATCACGGCGATGACCGCGACCATCGAAACTGCAACCGACAGCGCGCGATGTGCACTGAGCTCATTGCCAAACAGGCTGAGGGATCCATCGATCCACGGTTCGGCGGTGTGGGGGCTGGTGCCAAACACTTCGTCCCCGAGCGCCTGCACGATCAGAGCGACACCCAACGTCCCCAGAGTCATTGCCACCGGCGGGATCCCGCGGAACTTCCCGGGAAGAACGCCGAGCAAAAATACGGCCACGCCGAGGCCGGCGCCCATGGCAATGGCAGCAAGTGCTGCCACCACGCCGCCGCCCATCAGGGCATAGGCGACGCCGGAGACTACGCAGATAGCGCCGGCCGCGAAGTTGATGACACCGCCGATGCGGTAGACCAGCGCCATTCCGATTGCCATGGGCGCCAGAACCGCGGCGGTCGAGAGAGCTGTGATGATCACTTGCACTGGAAAGCTCCATCCATCTGCACGTCTTCGTGCGTTGATATCGTTCGTGACATCATAGCCATTCAGATGTCGCAAGCACAATCATTTGTCCAATAAATATGGAGCGCTTTAAGCAGTGGGATTGATCTTCCCGTATGGAAGTAGGCCTGGCAGCAATCAGACAAAGCGATCTCCGCGCGATGGGCCCAGCCAGTTAACGGCCATAAAATTCAATATCAGCGATGTCACTTGTCGCCTGTTCTCCATTGGGCGGCCCAGCCGGTTAGCCGGACCGCCGAATCAGCGGGGTGGGCCAGCGAGCGTGGCCGAGGCCTGAGTAAGCACGGTCGCATCGGGCGCAGCCAAGGTCATGTCGATCCGCATCAGGCTGCGGCTCCTGCGCACCACCGTGCTGCTCAGCTGCAACACCTCGGGCGAGACGGCCACAGGGGCCCGATAGTGCACGTCGATGTCGAGCATGCGCCAGCCGGGTCCATCCTGTGCAGCCAGGTGTTCGGCGGCGGTGCAGAAGGCCGCGGCTTGCGCGCCGCCGTGCATGACTCCGGCAGGATTTGCGAACACGAGAGCCGCCTCCAGATGTGCCACCGTCCGAAGGGCATCAACATGCCCGTACTCAAGTTCGAGAAAATTGCTCAGCGAAAGCGCGTTCGGCAGCCGCACGTCCTCGATGACGGGGGGTGGTGGTAGGTCATCGCTGCCGAAGAGCTTGAATCTGCCTACCAGTAGCGCCAGCGTCGAGGAGTCTGCACTGAACAGTTCACCCCGGGCGACAGCGAAGTCATCAGCGAAGTTCATCACCGACGCCGTGCCACTTATAGTCGGTGCGGGAGGGAGCTGTGCCGTGAACCAATCGATTCGGAGGTTGACCGTGACCCCTGAACGGTTTCGCGGCACTGCGGCGAGCACGGCCCTGCCAAGCACCAGGTCCGCCAATGTTGCGGTCCAGCCAAGCTCCACTGCTCCGGGCGGTCGATCAAACTCCCCTTTCGCCGCCACCGAGGAAGCTCCGGTGATGCGGGTGGCGAAGGAGACCTCCGCGGCGTTGGGCTGCCATCCCCCGAGCCCATCTGGTCCGCCATCACTGTTGAGCACCGTTTCCCCGATTGGGTCCGCGTGAAGCCGCGCCGGCACTTCTGGTGTCATGGCTGTTTCCTCGTTCGCCAGCCCCATACTGGGCACAGCCTCAGCGGTCAGGCTTCGCTGTGGCCAGCTCACGAAGGCGGAACTTCTGGATCTTTCCCGACGGGGTTCGCGGCATCTCGTCGACCACCACGAGATGTTCAGGCCAGTATTGCTTCGCCGTACCGTGCTCATCGAGGTACTTGAGCAGTTCGGGCAACCCGGGAGCCTCGTTCCTGGGCACGATCACGGCGCAACCGCGTTCGCCGAGCCGTTCGTCGGGAAGGCCGATGACCGCCACCTCCCGAATGCCCGGGTGGGTCAGGAGCAGGTTCTCGATTTCAACGACGGGAATGTTCTCTCCGCCGCGGATGATGATGTCCTTTGCCCGGCCGGTGATGCGGACGGTGCCGTCGCTGTGTTCAATGCCAAGGTCCCCCGTGTCGAACCAGCCGTCCGGATCCACGACGTCATCGTACAAGTCGCCGCGTCCAAGATAGCCAACAAAAACACTCGGGCCACGCACAATGAGCCGCCCCTCAGTGCCCAAGGGGACGGGATTGCCCGCGTCATCAACGATCTTGAGCGCCATGAAGCCGATCGGGCGGCCATCGCTCGAACACACGGTCTCAACATCGTCACTCGGGTGGTGGACGGTGACGCCGCCGCACTCCGAGGTGCCCCACTGGGCAAGCAACTGCGCTCCGAGCTCGCTGGCAGCCCGAGGCGCAAGCGCCGGCGAAATTGGCGCCCCGGCGCACACGAACGTGCGAAGGCTCGCGAACGACCGCGGACTGCGGATCTGCTCTTCGACCGCGTCGACGACGAACGGCGTCGCTCCAATCGTCCAGGTGATACCTTCCACATCGATGAGGTCGAGGAAGCCACCGGGGTGCCAGACATCTTGGAACACCGCGGTCATGCCCCGTGACAACGGATGCAGCATCCCCCACAGGTACCCCGTGAGGTGACCCACCGGCGACGCCATGAACGAGACGTCGTCCGAGCCCAATGACAGATTATCGAAAACTGCACGGCCAGCGGACCACAGCGTGTTGTAGCTATGGAGCGTGCCCTTCGGTTCGCCGGTGGTGCCGGAGGTGTAGATGAGCGATGCGATGTCGTCACAGCTCCGGCGCCGATCGGCGAGGATGGCAGCGGTGTCCGTCGCGCGATTCGCCTCGCTGTGAAGGAACTGCTCCTCGAAACTCAATGCCCCGCCGTAGGCGACTCCCCTGGCCACGACGACATGCTCGAGAGATGGCAGCGTCCTGCGCAGATCCAGCGCTAGCTCGGCATGGTTGAAGCCACGGAAGGATTCCTCGACGATCAGCACCTTGGATCCGGCGCGCGAGAGCATGAATTCAAGTTCCCGGCGTCGGAAAATGGTCACCAGGGGGTTGACCACCGCGCCGGCACGCGCGGCAGCCAGTGCCGCCACCGCGAATTCCCAGCCGTTGGGCATCTGGAGCGAGACGACGTCGTTCGCTTCGACGCCAAGTTCGATCAAGGCGAGGGCGGCCCGTTCGACGAGCGCGTTCAGCTGTCCGTAGGTGATTGTCTCGGGGACCGCTGATCCCTTGCGGTAGGCGACGATCGCTGCACGGCGCGGGTGCGCTTTGGCCATCGACAGGATGTCGTCAACGATTGTCGTGTCGCGCCAGTGGCCCTGGGCGCGATATTCGCTGGCAATCTTGGCCGTCGGCTGCCGGAGCGCCCACGTGTGTACGGCGTCTGTAAGGGTGGTTTCGGTGGGTGTGGAGTTCATCATGGTCCTTCGTGATCCTGGCGCTCCGAGCTGAGGCTCGAATGTGCTGGTCGTGGTCAGGGGGTCCTAATAAGTTGGGAGGCGGCAGCGACGCGTGCGGGGGGACATACTTCGATGGGGATTCCGCTGAGGATGGCGTTCCAGGAGGGAACATCCACATCCTGCTCGTTGGCCAGGATGTTGCTGTTGGTGCCGGGTCTGAGCTTTGCCGTTCGGAGCTCAACTCCGTCGGTCTGATGAAGCCATCCGTGCGGCAGGCTCACCACACCCTGAGCCATAGTGTCGGTCACTTCGACAAGTACTTCCACCTCGCCGCTCTCCGTCCGCACCTGCGTGGTGTCGCCGGTCTCCAGGCTCCGCTCCCGCGCGTCGGCCGGACTGATGCGCAGCGTCGATCTCGCACGCCCCGTCATCAGCGACGGCATATTGTGGATCCAGGAGTTGTTCGACCGCAAAGCACGCCGCCCGATCATCACCAGCCCGGATACGGGCCCGGCTTCGACTGCAGCACCGAGCCGTGCCACATCCCCGGTTATCAGGTCGGGGGCAATGTCAATCATCCCGTCGGGCGTCCGCAGCACTTCGGGAACCCGAGGCTCCAGCGCACCGAAGTCTATGCCGTGCGGAGCGGCTTCGACGGCGGCAAGCGTGAGCGCCCCCGGGCCCGCGCCGAACCCGTCGCCGTAAGGTCCCACACGCAGCAGGAAGTCAAGGATGCGCTCCGGACCCACTCTCGGCTCAAGCATGCCCATAATCTGCTCGATTGTGCGTCCGTGGATCGCGGACTTCTCGTCGCGTGCTTCCGAACGGATCATGGACGCAATAAGTTCGGTATCGACATCTTCGGTCCGGCTACGGCTGCCGTCGAAGACGCCGGCCAGCTGGCACATGATCTCCCACTCGTGCAACTGTCCAGGCGCGAGCGGAATCGCTGCCGGGCTGTAGTTTGCGAAGTTGCGCACCGACCACATCGTGAAGTGCGTATCGTAATGCGACCGTTGCAGCGGCGAGGGCGGCGGCAGGATGACGTGCGCGTGCCTGGTGCTGTTGTTGACATAGGGGTCGATGGCAATGAGCGCATCGAGCTGCGGCAAGGCCCGGTTCATACGCTCGGAGTTCGGGGTGGATACCACGGGGTTGCCGCTGATCAGCAGCAGCGCCCGGTAGCGTCCCGGTCCTGGCGTGTCGATTTCTTCGGCGAGACATGCGGTCGGAAATTCGCCGAAGAGCTCTGGCGCTCTACGGACCCGCGTATGGAATCGACCGATCCGCGCAGGCTTGCCGAATTGAGGGGCCCCTTTCGTATTTGCCATGCCTGAAGCCGGTTTCGGGAACATGGCCCCGCCTGGCCGGTCGAGGTTGCCGGTAAGGATGTTGATCACGTCGATCATCCATGATGCGATCGTCCCGAACCGGGTGGTGGAGGTGCCGATGCGGCCGTAGACACAGCTACTGGACGCGGCGGCGAACTCACGGGTAAGCGTACGGACCGTTTGGGCCGGGACGCCGGTGTAGGCTTCGATCTGCTCAGGGGAATAGGGCTGGACCAGGCTCTTGATTTTTTCGACACCGCGCACGTACTGTTCGATGCGCCCGATCCTTACCAGCGATTCGTCGAAGAGAACATATGCCATTGACATCAACAGTGCTGCATCGGAGCCCACCCTCGGGCTGATGTGTTGGGTGGCGAGTTCCGCCGTACGTGTCCGCACCGGATCGACTACGACCAGCTTGCCGCGATCCCGGAGCGCCTTGAGCCGGCGGGGCCACCCCGGAGCCGTTGCGAGGCTGCCATTGGATTCCATGGGGTTCGCGCCGAGCATGATCATGTAGTCTGTCCGGTCAATGTCCGGGACAGCGAGCGTGTACCGGTCACCAAACAGCAGCCCGTTAGAGAGGTCCTTCGGGCGCTGGTCGAGCGTTGACGCGCTGAAAAGGTTCGGTGAGCGAAGCGCCTTGACGATGGCGCGTGTATAGAGGAGCCCGGAGAGGTTGTGTCCAATGGGGTTGCCAAAGTAGACCGCTGTGGCTTCGGGTCCATCGGTTTCCAGGATTGGCTTCATGAGCTCGGCGCAGCGATCAAAGGCCTCCTCCCAGCTTGCCTCGTGGAATTCGCCGTCCGCTCCCTTGATGAGGGGGGCACGCAGCCAGTCAGGGTCCTCGTACATCTCACCCAGGGTGGCCCCCTTGGGGCACATGAACCCTCTGCTCATGACGTCGAGCTCGTCGCCCCGCGTACGAAGAACCCGATCACCCTTCATGGTGATCGCGAGCCCGCAGGTCGATTCGCAGATCGGGCACGTACGGATCACCGTACGCTCGGGCACGCTCATTGCAGGTCCTCCTGCACGGCTTCGACGGGCTCGGGTCCAAGTGCGATTGCAATCAGCGCGGCACGATCTACGACCTTGACGCGTGGCCTGTCCATGGCGCGCCCGCTAAGCAGCTCATACTCATCGATTCGCCGCCATCCGTCCCACCCGAACAATTCGGGTTGACGCCTTCGCAGAAGAGTCTCAATGTCGGCGAGGGTGCCTCGGGCCGGTGCCAGCGCGCCTGAGCGCTTATCTTCGAGCAGCGCCGTGACAGTCTCGCGCGAGCATTCCTTGTTTGTGCCGATGACACCCGAGGGTCCCCGCTTCATCCAGCCAGCAGTGTAAATTCCGGGGAATTGAGCGCCAGCGGAAGGATCGAGCACCCGGCCGTCCTGATTCGGGAACGTGCCCTTAGTTTCGTCGAATGGCAGGCCGGCCATGGGTATGCCGCGATAGCCCACCGAGCGCAAAATGAGGCCGGACTCGATCAGGCCGATTTCGCCCGTTGGCTCGACCCGGCTACGGCCGGCATCCTCCACCAGACGGTTTCGCATGATTTCGAGTCCTTCGACGCGGTCGGTTCCCAGAATGCGACTGGGCGACTCAAGAAAGCGGAAGGCGATGGTGCGTTTCGCTTCAGGCCATTCCCGCTCGGCGAAAGCCGTGAAGATACGGTGCTTGCTGAGCGCGGGCAGGGACGTTGCCAAGCTGGCCCGCTCGGCCGCTGTCAGCTCAAGGTCGCGGTGGTCCACGTGCACCCGAAGGCCATCCATGTACCCCAGTGCTTGCAGTTCCGGTGATGTACACGCCGCATGGATCGCACCGCGGCGGCCAAGAACGACGACCTCTTCGATATTGCTCTCGGTCAGTGCCTTGAGCGCGTGTGGAGCGATGTCTGAGCGGTGCAGGTGTTCGGCTGATGCCGTCAAGACCCGGGCGACGTCAAGAGCGACGTTGCCGTTGCCAACCACGACGGCGCGCCGGGCGCTCAGGTCGAACTCGTAGTGCGCGTAGTCCGGATGTCCGTTGTACCAGCCCACAAACTCCGTTGCGGCATGGCTGCCGGGCAGGTCTTCCCCCTCGATGCCAAGGGCGCGGGAGCTGGACGCGCCGACGGCATAAATGACGGCGTCATATCGTTCAGACAATTCCTCGGCTGAGATATGTTTGCCGATCTCGATGTTGAAGAAGTAGCGGATCCGTTTGTCCCTCGCGCGTTCAGCAAACGCGTCGGCCACGCCCTTCGTGCTCAGGTGGTCGGGCGCGACGCCGGCCCGGGCCAGGCCGCCGGGAGTGGGGAGCCTGTCATACACATCCACGCTCATGGACGCTCCCCCACGGTCGAGCAGTTCGATGGCCGCATAACTACCTGAGGGACCTGAACCGACCACCGCCACACGGACGGCCGAGTCAGCAGTGAGGACGGGCACGTCCAGAGTTCGTGGCGGCACCGTGCCGAGACTCGGCCACGACTCGAAGAACTCGGCATTGGAACGTGCGTAGTCGGCGAGTTTCGCAGGCAGCGCGTCGTCGGTGAAGATCGCACCAACAGGGCATTCAATGACGCACATCCCACAATCGATGCACGTTTTCGGGTCGATGTAGAGCATCTCGGTTGAGCCGGCGCGCATCTCGGCTGGTGTTGGATGGATGGCATCGACCGGGCAGACGACTGTGCAGGCCGTATCGTTGCAGCACGATTGAGTGATCACGTGAGTCATGGCAGCATCTGGCCGTTCTCGATGTCGCGGGAAAGACCAACTGTAAGGGTGGTGGGGAAGGCCGGAATCACTTTCACTCCTTCGTGACGGATCGGGCTGTCGAACCACGGCTCACAAGGAACGGGAACCAGCCACACTGTAAGATTGCCATAAAAATGACGATGCGCAAATAGTTTGTCAATTGTCGAGTTCCGCAAAGTGCCATGGGTTCCGCATAGTTGTGCATACACTGGGAGTAAATTTGGAGGATCATGTCGACACTAACCACCGCACCCACCGCCCCACTGAGCCTTCTGAGCGGCGTGCACGAGACGAGTGCCCGCGCAGCCCTGCTGGTTGCGCTCGGCGAATTTGTGTGGCCAACAGGCCGCCCGGTCTGGTCCTCGACCCTGGTCAGTTTCCTCGCCGATCTTGACTACGAGCCCAACGCTGCCCGCAAAGCGATCCAACGCACCGTTAAGTCGGGCCATGTGGAGCCGGTAAAGGTAGGCCGCCGGGCGCGTTTGGAGTTCACGCGGGCAGGCTTTCAAAGCATGGCAGCGGGTGCCGAACGCATCTATGGCTGGGAGTCGCGGGACATGACCTGGGACGGCCGCTGGCTCTCGCTGCTCGTTACCGTTCCCGAGTCAAAGCGGCAACTGCGGCACCATCTTCAGTC
The DNA here is from genome assembly GCF_006517235.1 of Pseudarthrobacter sp. NIBRBAC000502772. NCBI lineage: Bacteria > Bacillati > Actinomycetota > Actinomycetes > Micrococcales > Micrococcaceae > Pseudarthrobacter > Pseudarthrobacter sp. NIBRBAC000502772. The sequence continues at coordinate 2,434,783 of NZ_CP041188.1, read as the reverse complement.
AGGGCTGATCTGGGCCGGACTCGGCTCGCCAGCCCCCGGCCATTGGCTCTCGCCCCACGTCGACCGCGCCGACGCCGTCGAACAAGTCATAGACCGTTTGGGCCTCGCGGGGCAGGCGCACTCTTTCATCGGCACCCACGGCTCCATTGGCGACGAGAATGACCTGGTGCGTGATGCGTGGAACCTGGACGCGTTGCGGGCGCAGTATGAGGCCTTCATAGAGCGTTTCGCGAAGATGAGCCCTCGTACGGACCGGGACTGCATGGTGGCCAGGGTAGAGCTGGTGCAGGCTTGGCGTCGCTTCCCGTATCTGGACCCCGATCTTCCCCGGCAGTTCCTGCCTAGGGACTGGCCCGGTTACACCGCCACCAAGGTTCTCCGCGAGCGGCGCAATGCGTGGGAAGTCCGGTCAAACCGGTACTGGAACCAACTCGAAAACGAAGGCGAGAACTCCGTCTGACACACGCTTGACGGCAAAATATGACGAAAGGCGGTGCGCCGGGTGAGTACGGCGCACCACCTGTCAAGCTGGGAGGCTCAGTCAGGCGTCGGCTGGCCCCAGTGCCGCAATCTGCGTGCGCAGCACGTATTTCTGCACCTTGCCGGATGGCGTCTTGGGCAGTTCTGTAACGAGTTCAAGCCGCTCTGGCCAGAACTGCTTGGTGAGGCCCGCGGACTGCAGGTGTTCCGACAGTTCCGCGAGTGTCAACTTCTCGCCGGGACTCGGGACAACAACTGCACAGCCGCGTTCCCCCATACGGTCATCGGGGTAGGCGACTACGGCGACTTCCTTGACCTTAGGGTGGGTTATCAGCGCGTGCTCGATCTCGACCACCGGGACATTTTGGCCGCCTCGGACGATAATGTCCTTGCTGCGCCCCGTCAGTCGGACCCCACCTTCCTTCGTACGTCGACCGAGATCTCCTGTGTCGAACCAGCCATCTGCGGTCTCGGCAGCCATCGTCGCCTCCGGCTGATTGTAATAGCCGAGGATGATGCTCGGCCCACGAACCTGAAGCCGCCCCTCTTCTCCGTCGGCCACCGGGGTCAGGTCGTCGTTTACGATCCGCAGATCCATGAAGCCGACCGGGGTTCCATCACTTGAGGCAAGGATGTCGATGGGCGTGCCGATCTGGTGGATCGTGCATACACCGACCTCGCTCATACCCCAGAGCGAGATCAATTCGACCCCGAGGAACTCCTGCATCAGGAGTGCCACGTGCGGCGGAATTGGTGCTCCTCCGCAAGCGAATGCCCTGAACTGTGCGAGCGGCCGAGGGGATGCCTGCTGGGCAGCGACCATGTCGAGCGCGAACGGCGTGGCCGCGATGGTCCACGTGATGCCCTCGCTGTCGATCATGTCGACGAGGGCGCGAGCGTCCCACTCGTCCTGGTAGACGATTTTCTGACCGAGGGACAGCGGCAGATAAGTGCCCCAGTAGAAACCGGTTAGATGTCCGACGGTCGAGGCGTTGAAGCTTACATCATCGCCGGTTAGCCGCAGCGCATCGGCGATGGGACGCCCGGCCGACCAAAGCGTGTTCTGCGAGTGGATGGCGGCCTTCGGGGTGCCCGTGGTGCCCGAGGTGAAGAGCAACAAGGCCGGGTCGTCCGGCTTCGGCGCCCGCTCCGAGAGCAGTTCGTCGAGGCCCGGTTCGAATTCCCAACGCGTCGAGACGAAGTGGTCGTCGAAGCTCGTGAACTCTGCGGCGTCGCCGTGAAGGATGACGACTTGCTCGAGGGTGTCGATCTGGGCTGAAAGGGAGCGTGCAAGCTCGACATAGGAGAACCCTTTGAACTGGGCCTGGACAATGTAGACCTTGCTCCTGGCGTGGCGCAGCATGAACGAGAGTTCGTGTTCCCTGTAAATGTGGGGAATTGGGTTTGGAACAGCGCCGATCCGCATCGCCGCGAGGGCGAGAGCCGGGAACTCCCAGGTGTTCGGCAGCTGAATTGACACAACATCGCCCTTGCCGACGCCGAGCGAGTTAAGGGCACCGGCGAACCGCTCGATGAGGGCATTTAGCTGGCCGTAGGTGACGGTTTGCGGAAGTGGGGACCCCTTGCGGTATGAGACGATCGCTGCCTTGTGAGGGTGGCGTTTCGCCGCTTCAAGGAAGTCATCCAGCGGTGCGCGGTCGCGCCAAAGGCCCTCTCGCTTGTACCTCGCAACAGTCTGGTCGGAGAGCTGCCGCATCCAGTCCTTTGCCGTTGCCGTTGCCAGTTTCACTTCGTTCATTGGATCCTCCCGGGGTAAGTCCTGAGCACTATCTTCATCGACGTGCATGCTCAAGTGTGAGTCTTCTTCGTCGCCTCCATCCCCGTGCCCAACCGCAAGCGGCACCGGGCTGAAGCATCAGGGAGTGACACACTGTTCATCGCACGCTAGCATCCACCAATTCATTTCTCAATAGATTTGTGATTCGCAATTTTTTTGGCTAATAATGTATAAGGCGGGATGTTCCTATGGCCGGGTACAACTATCCTCACCGGCCGGCGATCAAGAAGGCGGAAAGCATGTCCGAGAGCACTGAGCAGATAATCGACGAGCGCCGCTTGGCCACGGCCGGCCTCGGCGAAGCACTTCGACGCCTGAATCGGGCGAGCTGTGAGACCAAGGTGCCCGACGAGGTGCTAGATGAGGTTCGGGCAGCGGCCGAACAGCTCACTCTTCTGCTCGACACCAACGTTCGTGCGCGGAATGAAGTTGCCCTCGTCGACGACGTCGCTGCCAACGTGCGCTATTTCAGCCCGGTACGGGGACTAGGCAGTCCCGCCTCGCCACCTCTGGTGTTCACGACGCAGCCCGACGGCGGCGTGGTGGCCACGGGGTCGTTTGACGTTCGGTTCGAGGGGCCGCCAGCTCATGTCCACGGCGGAATAATTGCCCTGGTGTTCGACGAGGTGCTTGGCCAACCACCGATAGACGCAGATCGATGGGGCATGACCGCCAGCCTCTCCGTGAACTATCATCACCCATCGCCCCTCCACACGGAGTTACGCTTCGAAGCGAAGATCACCGAACAAGTGGGCCGCAAGACGATCGTCTCAGGATGGCTGACCACAGCCGAAGACCCGGAGACAGTCCTCGCCAGCGCCGAGGGTCTCTTCATCGCACCCCGCCAAGAACACTACGAAGCCCGTTTCGGTTCACTCGTGACAGAAAACGGGCAGGCAGCGTCGGTATGGCGGCTTATCAGCTAGCGCTGAGCCCGCTCCCACGGCGCAGTCACCGCCTGACCAGGCATCCTCAATCGAGACAGAAGGACGTCACATGAACACCCTCTCCTTGGAAAACCGGGCCGCGGTGGTCACTGGGTCTTCGCGCGGCCTCGGCCGAGCAATCGCCCGCGGCCTAGCCGAAGCCGGCGCTTCCGTTGTAATTAACGGCACCGACGCTGCGTCGACGCAGGCAACGGTGGACGTGATTCGGGAGCAAGGCGGTACTGCCGTCGCCTGCGTCGGCTCCATCGCCGACGCCAAGTTCTGTGAGGACTTGATCGCGCAGTGCGTGGAGTCGTTCGGGACCATCGATGTGCTCGTCAATAATGCAGGGGTCACCCGCGACCGTTCCCTGGTGAAGATGACGCCGGAGGAGTTCGACACAGTGACAAATATTCACCTGCGCGGCACATGGGCCTGTAGCGGAGCCGCTGCGAGGGCTATGCGGGAGACGGGCGGCAGCATTGTCAATGTGGCATCCGGCTCCGGACTTTTCGGCATGTTTGGTCAGTCCAACTACGCAGCCGCCAAGGCCGGAATCATCGGGCTCAGCCGGGTGATGACCATGGAACTTGCCCGTTTCGGCGTGCGAACGAACGTAATCGCGCCGGTCGCACGCACAGGAATGACGGATATCTTCTACAACGCCGCCGACGGTGCCGGCGAAGGCGGGGTCGGCCATGCGTCGCCTTTCCCACCCGCAGAGACCGTAGCGCCGATCGTGACCTTCCTTGCGGGGCCCGCGTCCGCGCATATCGGCGGGCAGATCCTTTCCTTCGACGGATCGACCCTCTCGGTGTGGAGCCACCCGGAGGCCACCTCGACGTGGGAACTCGATCGCGTCTGGGGCACCGAGGACTTCGCTGGGCTCCTGACCGACGAGGTGCTGCAGTACCCCCACCCCGACAAGTGGGGTAGCGGCGTTCAAGCCCCGTAGGACCACTTGACTCGCGCGTCGTGGCACCCTTCCTGTTCCGGGCCACGCTGAAAGGCCGGAATACCCGCGCTCCAAGCGGGGATTCCGGCCTTTTCTGTGACCCTGCTCGTCACCGACCGACGGCTGCCCCCACACTGCGGTCGGCATGAGTCGGATTTGCGGAGGGCTCAGCCGCCACCGGTCGCGTGCACAGAGCTTCGACGATTTCTTCGCGCAGCGAAGCGATGGACACGATCTTGTCAATCGATCCAACTGCAAGCGCCCGCTCTACTGTGTGGACGTCGTCGAACTCGCGTGCGAGGGTCCCGCGGACTGCGGATCGCACACCGTCCTCTATTGAGGCGAGCTGCTGCTCGCGCAGCGCACGTTCGCTGGGATCCCCCTCGTCGAGGCCGGCGCGAGCAGCGGTGATCCGAGGGTCTTTCTGCACGCCCCGTTCGACGTCGCGCGCAAACACCACTGCTGCCGCTGGCGCCCCACCTATGACCGATGCTTTGGCCCCCTCGAGCGCCAGCGACAGCATGCCGTCATTCAGTGCCTTTGAGAACACGACGAATGCGCCACCGTGATAGCGGGAAATCACTGTGAATACGATCGGCCCCGCAAAGTTCACAACCGCCCTGCCGATTTCAGCCCCGTACTCGAGTTGCAGCTGGCGCATTGACTCCGGAGATCCGTCGAAGCCTGACAGGTTTGCCAGGATCACCACCGGCCGAACACCGCTGGCGGCGTTCAGGGCCCGCGCTACCTTCTTCGAGGAGAGTGGGAACAACGTGCCCGCGCTCCAGCGTGCAGGGCCGTCAGATGACGGTCCCGTACGACGAACGAGGTCATGCGATTCGATGCCGATGATGCTGCTCGCGTGTCCGCCTACATGGGAGTCCCAGACAACGACGTTTTCGGCGTCGAGCATGTGTGCCCACCGTTCCATCGGTTCTTCGCCGGCATCGACGAGTGCACGCATGACCGAGCGGATATCGAAAGGCTTTTTACGGTCGGGATTGTGCCGTTCATCGAAGATGTCGCCGACGCGCGTGAACTCACTCCCGCCAGGCATCAGGTGCGCCGCGTCGGCCATCGACCTGGATCCGGAGTCTGAGCTTGGCTTACGCCGGGGTGTCGACTCATCGGGGGCGACATAGGCGACTTCGTAGTGCTTGAACAGGATCTGGCATGCCTCGGCTAGATCGCCGGCCCAGTACTGCCCTTGGCCATTGGAGCCCATGATGCGGTCATACCCGCCGATGCCGGCGTTCGATTCAGCCGAGACTGCGCCGGAGTAGTCGAGGGCCTGCTTGCCGGTGAGTACCATGGCGTTATCGCCGATGACCACAAGGATGCCGCGCGTGTGCATCAGCATGGTCGCTTCCGCGTTCCAGTAGGACTGCGCGCCGACATTTACGCCGGTGACGATCACGTTGATCTCGTGGCCGCGCTGCGTCATCTCTATGATGCTGCGCAAGACACGTGCAGTCCAATCGAGATTCTCCGTCCCGCTCTCCATTGCGACCCGGGCCCCGGAGGAGACGGCGTACCATTCGACTGGAAGCCCCAGCCGTTCGGCTAGCTCGAGGGCGGCGAGGATTCGGCTGCATTCAGTCTCTCCCAGTGATGCCATGCCCTTGCTAGGATCGTTCAGGATAACCACCCTGCGGAGCCCCTCAGGATGCTTCGCAGTGGGATTGCTGATCACGCCGAACACTACAGCGGCAGTATTCTCGCCGGCTTCCCGCTGAACGGGTTCCACCTTGCCGTCGAGGAGATCGTACTCAGTGAAAGCTGCATTGGACGCCCCGTCGATGCAGTACATCGGTGAAGTGAGCCTCGTAATGACATCCCAGGGGTGGATCAGTCCCCGGCGGCGCATTTCGACGCTCTGCCGGCGCAGTGCGCCCATTGTCGGCACCGGAACCTGGCCAGGCTCGGAGAACTCCACGTGCGTCTGACCGGACTGCGAGATGGCCAACTGGGCGATCAGCTGACCCGGTTGCCCTGGCAATGACACTTGCTTCAGGTGGATCAGCACTTCGTCGAAGGCGAGTCCTCGTGCCGCATAGGCTGCATGCTCGGCCACGACGCGAAGCACGTCGAGCTCCAGGACCCACTCGGCGTCGACGACGATACTCGCTCGATTCGCGCCGTACGGGCTTCGGCCGGGAACGCTCAGGTCGTGTTGGCGAACTGCGCTCAACGACTGCACGAGCGCCAGTTCAAGCGCCGGGACCGACGTCACGTTGCCGGCCTGATCGCGGACATTGGTCAGATCATGCACCTCAGCGAATGAGAACAGTCTTTGGTCACGGGAGTTCTCCCGCGAGACGCCTGAGAACAGCCAGGTACCGACCGGCGCTGCCTCGCGTGTCAGTGCGAACTCCGAGAGGCGCCAAAGTTCAAGGCGGTCCCGCGTGGCCTGGTGGAGGTCCTGCCACTGCGGCTGTTCGACCAAAAGGCCCTCGCACTGCTCGAAGCTCCGCGTCAGCACGCGCGTCTCCGCCACAGATCCGCGGACCGAATGAAGATTCACACGGTTCGCACAGCCGAAGTAAGCGAGTAACGCCCTGACCTTCTCCGGCCGCAGACCGTGGGAGGCGTCGGTCATAAAATATTCGACAGTGACCTCATGCGGAGACTGCAGGGCTGAGAAGTACGCGCCGGCCGCCCGCACACTATCGGGAACGTCGGATTCGTTGTCGTCGCCCACAGCGATGACCGTGCCCTGTGCGCCGGTCCGTGCGACCACGAATCCCTCGGCGATAGACTCACCGTCGATTACCGGCCGCTCGTCCCGGTACATGCTGCTCACGATAAGTGCAAGCACGGAATCCCAATGGGCAGGTTCCTCGGCTGTGGCCCACGCCGCAACCCAGTCCTCCCAAGGTACATGGGCCAGTTCAGCTTCGAGCGCCGATGCCGGCTCGGCGGTGGCTGTCTCGTCGGCCTGCCGGCGCAAGCCATCCACCACTCGAGCCAGACGCGCACGTTTGCCAGTCTCAAGCACATCCTGGAAGAAATACCGGAATCCAACCGAACGCAAGAGGCCGCTGAGCACCGCGGCGTGCCCGTCGGCGGCGGCAGCAAGCCTCCCAAGGACCTGCTCAAGCCGAGCTAGCTGCGACTTGTCGAACTGCACAAATTCGCGCAACCAGCCCAGGAGGACGCTTCCTACCGCGTCGGTAATGAGGGGCAGCCGGCCCAGCGAACGGTACATCAGAAGCAAGGCGCGGTTCTTCGCCGAACAATCAGCATCCGCCCCGTCAATGCCATAGTGGGCCAGCGCGGCACCCAGAGCTGCAAAGAACGACTCGCTCAGTGCCTGCTCGGCATACTCCCGCCGACGCAGGTAGCCCATAAGGTGCTCCTGCGTGCTTCGCCGAGAGATGTGCTTCGGGGCAAGTACATGCAGGTCCGCGAAGCAGCCCAGTAAGTCGAGTTGCTCGTCAATGGTGGCGCTTTCCACACCCTGCCCAAGGCTGATCGACAGGCCATGGAACTCGTCGGTGGTTCCGTCGAACCCGAGGACCAGGCCCATTGCCACATCGATCGCTGTTCGCTCGGGAGCATCGACGGACCACAGCGAGAAGTCAAGGGCAGCCCGCTTCGGGAGCCCGGCGTCGATTTCGGCGTCCACTGCTGAATCGACGCGGAGGAGTTCCTGGCCGAGTCCGATCTGTGAATCGCGGGAGACCATGACAGCTGTGACCACGCCGCTGCTGGGCGCGATCACCTGTGATTCCAGCTTCATGCTCTCTATCGTGAGCAGCACGTCTCCCTGCTGGACCAGCTGACCTTCCTCTGCCGAGAGCGCGACGACGATGCCCGGCAACGTCGCGCGGATAGCCCCGGTGTTGCCGGAACCTACCCGATGTGACACGCCTTCAACGTCCACCCAGTAACCGTCATCGTCCTGCGTGACAATGCTTCGGAAGTGCCGTCCGCCGTGCCTGAGCACCCACTCGCCCTCGCCGGCGGCCACTGCTTCGACTTCAATGCAGATCCCGGTGACGCGGAGGCGGTACCGTTCAAGGGCCAGTTGCTGGACCTCGACGCTGATGCGCTCACCGCGGTAGTCCAGCTCCACTAAGGAGAGCTGGGAGAAGTCAGCCTCCGGAGCCCCGCGCACGGCAGAACTGAGGAAGCTGTGGGCCAACCTTCCGGCCCGCTGCCGGTACTCCTCGATTGCCGATTGGAGGACCGCGAGTTGGCCGTTGCGGTGTGGCATCAGCGCACCGTCGGCGAGCCTCTCGTCGAGCCACCTGGTATGGACGGCCCCGCTGAGCACGTCCGGATGGGCGAGTACCTCCCTCAAAAAGGCCCGGTTGCTCGTACCTCCGCGCACGAGGATCTCTGTCTGGTCCATGGCACGTCGGAGCCGCTGGAGCGCCCGGGTGCGGTCAGGACCCCAGGCGATCACCTTGGCGATCATCGAGTCGAAACCGGGTGCGATCTCATCACCCTGCTCGACGCTTGTATCCGTGCGGACCCCTGCTCCCCTGGGCGCTCGGAAGCGCAGAACAGTTCCTGGCGCTGCCGCGAAGCCACGGTCAGGGTCTTCGGCGTTCAGTCTCACCTCGATGGCGTAGCCGTTGCGGACCGGTGGCGTTGCGGGCAGGGCATGGCCCAGGGCGATCATGATCTGTTCCCTCACCAGATCCAGACCGGTGGTCTCTTCTGTGACCGTGTGTTCGACCTGCAGCCGCGTGTTCACTTCCATGAACGATATGTCGCCGGTGGCGGGTTCGACCAAGAACTCGACCGTGCCGGCATTGACGTAGCCAGCCGCCTTGCAGATTGCGACTGCGTGGGCCTCAACGGCGCGCTGAAGCTCTGGTGCGGGCACGCTGAAGCCGGACTCCTCCACGACTTTTTGCCGTCGCCGTTGGATGCTGCACTCGCGTACACCAACCGGCCACACGGTCCCGTACCTATCGGCCAAAATCTGCACCTCGATGTGCCGGCCTGCATCGACGCGGCTCTCAAGAAAAACGCGATCGTCGCCAAACGCCCGCAGCGCCTCACGTCGGGCTTCGTCGAACGCAGCCTCGAGCGCTGACGCCTCGGCGACCTCGCGAATTCCCATTCCACCGCCTCCAGCGGCGCTCTTCACGAACAGCGGGAATCCAATTCGTTCTGCCTGTTCCGCGGCCGCCTCGTAACTCTGCACGGCGCCCCCGCTCCACGGGGCGACCGGAACACCGGCTTTCTCTGCCAACTGCTTGGCCTCGATTTTGTCGGACAGACGCGCCATGGAGGCAGAAGACGGCCCGATGTAGATGATCCCGCGGGCCTCACAGGCGGCGGCAAAGAGGGGATCTTCGGCGACGAATCCCCAGCCGACCCAGACCGCATCGGCACGGCAGGCTTCGAGGGCGGCGAGGAGCCTGTCATAGTCAAGATAGGCAGACTTCTTTGCGGCGACGGCGTCTGCCGGGGGGTAGGCATCAAGATCGACCCCTTCATCGGCGAGCCGCACAAACAGTGCGCCGCGGTCAGCGCGCGTGTACAAGGCGATTGCGTGCACATCAATATCGCCGTTCCCGCACAGCTCGGCTGCGGTTTGTAGAAAACGCACCGCAGGCTCCCCACGGTTCACGATCGCGACTCTCAACTGGTCAGCCATTTCGTCTCCCCTTCCGTGGTCAGCATTGACCACTTTTCTCAACATACTAACCAAAAATTTCGCTGTGCGCGATTTTCTTGTCCCCTGTCGATGAGGAGCATCTGCCGAGCGGCCACCGCATCCATAGGTGCCAAAACTTTTTGACATCTTCAGATTTTAGGCTATCTTTAGCACGAATAGGCGGTGCCTTCCTGTCTTCATCCAGCGGGATTGACTGGCAGGAAACCGACCGCGATGTTCACCAAAGGAGTGGGAGATATGGGACTTAACGTTGCAATTACAGGTATCGGAGTAGTTTCCGCCCTCGGGCATTCGCCCGCCGAACTGTACGACCGGCTCGCGCTGGACGAAGTCGCAATCCGCGAAGTGCCGTGGACAGTGGGCGACCCGGACCGAACGGAGTGGTGGGCCCCGGTCACGGACCTTGTACCACCGGAGTGGATGCAGGGCCGTAAACTTGAGGGCATCGACCCCTTCGCCCAAAACGCAGGAGCAGCGATTACCGACGCCCTGAAGAACTCTGGCATCGAAACCCTCGATCCGCTGCGGACGGCGATCGTGATCGGCACGTCGAAGAACGGCACCCAGAGCATGGAGCGAGCACAGTTCGACGTCGACCGCGGAGGCCGCGACTCTGCATCGGGAAAGTACCAGATTCGCGTCTGGCCCAACCTCGCGGCATCGCAGATTGCCATGAACTGGGGGCTGCACGGTCCGTGCCTCACCATCAGTACAGCCTGTGCATCGTCCCTCGATGCCATCGGCACCGGGGCGCGGCTGATCGCGTCAGGCCAGGTTGATGTGGCACTGGTCGGTGGAACCGAGGGCGGTCTCGGATGGCGCGTCTGGGAGGACGGCTTCGTACCGGCGAGTGCCTACTCACGCAGCAACTTCGGAATGGGGGCAAAGACCGATGACCCGCGCCGCGCCTGCATGCCCTTCGACGCTGACCGTGGCGGCATGGTGTTCGGCGAGGGCGCTGGGATGTTCGTTCTGGAGAGCGAAGAACACGCACGGGCCCGCGGAGCCGAGGCACACGCCTGGGTTCAGGGCTGGGGCACGCTGTCGGATGCCTACCACCCATCGACGCCAGACCCCTCCGGGCAGTGGGAGCGACTCGCAATGGAAGTTGCGCTGCGCGAGGCCGGTGCCGATGCCGACCAGATCGATGTCGTCGCAGCCCACGGCACCGGCACCGCGAAAGGTGATGTCGCCGAGATCCACGCCATCAACGACCTGTTCGGCGACCGCGCCGGCGAAGTGTCGGTCATGTCCGTCAAGGGAACCCTCGGTCACCCGACAGGGGCTGCCGGGGCGATAGCCCTCGCCACTGCGCTGGAAGGTCTGCGCCGCGGCGAAGTCATGCATACGGGCGGCACCACCGTTCCCGACCCGGCGATCAAGTTTGACCTTGTGCTCGACAAGCCGAAGGCCCGCGACATCGACTGGATCCAGGTGAACGCTTTCGGCTTTGGTGGCCAGAACGCCTCACTCGTAGTGAGCCGCGAATCGCAGAGCTGATCCCCACAAGAGACGGCCCCAAGGCGACCTCGTGTCGCCTAGGTGTATTGACCACGGACGTTAGGAACATGCGGCGTGGTTAGGTGACAAAAAGAAGACCTCCGAGTGGAGTGGGGCTTGTCTAGAGTCCAGTCCACAAGGAGGTCTTCAATGTCCCATGCTAATGCGGTCCTGACGCCGAAGGGCAGGCTCCGGCTGGCCCGGTGCATTGGTTGAGGACGAATGGCCGTTGCGCCGGGCGGCTGAGCGGTTCCAGGTCTCCGTGACGACCGCCGCACGGTGGGCTGGCCGTTACCGGGAGCTCGGTGAGCCCGGGATGGCTGATCGACCCAGCAGGCCGGTAAGCTCCCCGAAGCGGACGTCCCTGCGGCGGGAGCGGCGGATCATCGCGATCCGGGTCAACCGCCGGTGGGGACCGGCCCGGATCGGGTATCTGTTGGGTATCCACCCGTCCACTGTCCACCGGGTCCTCTCCAGGTACGGGCTGGCCAGGCTGTCCTGGTTGGACCGCGCCACGGGCAGGGTGATCCGCCGCTACGAGCACGACAGCCCCGGGGACCTGGTCCACGTCGACATTAAGAAACTCGGGCGCATCCCGGACGGCGGCGGTCACCGGAGCCTTGGCAGGGCGGCCGGAAACCGGAACAAGGCCGGCACCGCGCCGAACCGGCGGCCGGGCTACGCCTTCCTGCACAACGCCGTCGATGACCACTCCAGGCTCGCCTACACCGAGATCCTGACCGATGAGAAGAAGGAAACCGCAGCCGGCTTCTGGGAACGCGCCAACGCCTACTTCGAATCCTGCGGAGTCGTGGTCAAACGTGTGTTGACGGACAACGGGTCATGCTACCGCTCCTACGCTTTCAAAGACGCCCTGGGCCCGGACATCAAGCAAAGCGAACCCGCCCATACAGGCCCCAGACCAACGGCAAAGTCGAGCGCTACAACCGCACCATGCTCGATGAATGGGCCTACGCCATACCTTACGCATCAGAGAGCGAGCGTGTTGCCGCTTTCACCGACTGGCTCCATCACTACAATCATCACCGAAGCCACACCTCACTCAAAGGTCAGCCACCGGCCAGCCGCGTCACTAACCTCTCAGGTCAATACACCGGGGCCGTCTCTGTTCTGTCAGAGAGCAGACCGCCTAATTCTCCATCGGATTACGGCCAGCCCGGACGCAGGTCTGTCAACAGTGGGCTACGTGTCCGCCCGAGAGTCGCCAGTGCATCCGCGCAACGTGAAGACGCCACGGCCCAGCACCAGTCGCTCCCCTGCGTGCGCTTCAAAGACCGCACCATCCTCCGTCGCCCAGATCGAGAAACTAAGGGACTCCCCCGGCATGAGTACGGAGGCAAAGCGCGATTCGATCACGCCGAACCGGGCCGTATCACCCCGCACCACAGTAGCCAGCAGTGTGCGGGCGGCGAAACCGAAACTGCACAGGCCATGAACTATGGGCGAGGGGAATCCAGCGTCCCTCGCTGCTGCCGGGTCCGAGTGCAACGGATTCCGATCCCCGCTCAGTCGATAGATGAGTGCCTGATTCACTGCAATGGGAGCCACCACAACCCAATCAGCTGGCCGGTCAGGTGTACCGGCCGACGGGATACGTTGCCGGGGAACTCCTTGCCCGGCGGCACCCCGGATAAAAGCGGTGCCGGTGATTGTGCTAATCAGGCGTTTATCGGGCTCATGCGTCAGTTTCGTCTCGACCGTCACAAACGCGTCGTCACCAGCGTCCTCAATCATCCGGACGACGTGCGTGATACGGGCCCGCCCGACGGTCGGCATTACCGAATGCATCTCCATCCGCTGTGAGGCATGAAGTACGCGGTTGAGCGGCACCAGGGGGAGAACATGCAGGGGAAATCCGCCTGCTGCTACGAGCGCGAAGCCGGGCACGACCTCCTGCCCAACCCCCGCACTGTTCTCAGTCACGAAGCGGAGCTCATCGATGGAAGACAGTCCGGCGCCGATGCCGAGGGCATACAGTATGGCATCGTCCGCACTCCACGCCGCCGTTCCACCGTCGATCTCGACACCAATGCCTACTTCGTCAAGCATCTGAGCACCTCAACTTCCTAGACTAATCCGAATTCGCATCATGCCAGCAGAGCGCAACACTCGATCAAAGGAACCATCTGGGCGAGTCCCTCCTTCATCAATGTTTTAGAGGGTAAGATTACGACAGACCTAACCCGTTCAGCGTACTCGCTAACCAGAACCATGCCCACCTGAAAACCTAATAGAGATTTACAAAAGTGAGCTAACCTTTCGAAGGAGTTCGAGATGATTCTCAATAAAGACATAGATCCCGTGCACTTGGACGTAGCTGACGGCGTAGGCCACATCCGGCTGAACCGTCCACAGAGTGGCAATGCGCTGAATTTGGACGCGGCGCGACTCCTTGCCGAGGTAGCCGAGCACATCGCTGGGCGGGACGACATCCGATCTGTCCTGATCACCGGCACGGGTTCGGCCTTTTGCGTCGGCGGCGACGTTGCTGCGATGGCCAACGCCACGGACCGCGGCGAATTCCTTGCCGAGCTCGCCGGTGCAGCCCATCGCGCAATCCGGGTGTTCGCGGCGCTACAGCTACCGATCGTCAGCGCCGTCAGCGGCGCCGCCGCAGGAGCCGGCCTCGCACTCACGCTCGTCTCCGACCTGGTCATAGCAGGCAGATCAGCCAAATTCCTGGTCGCATACTCGGGCGTCGGATTGACACCCGACTGCGGCACCTCCTGGCTGCTGCCTCAAGTCATCGGCCTCCGCCGCGCCCAACAGCTCGCGCTTACCAACCAGGCACTCGATGCCACGGAGGCCCTGAACTGGGGACTGATCAGTTCGGTGGTGGACGACGACCAGGTCGAGACGGCAGGCAGCGCACTCGCTACAAGACTCGCCACCAAGGCGCCGACGGCTCTTGGCCAGACCCGCGGGCTCCTGCGAGCGAGCGTGAGCAACACTCTCATCGAGCACTTGGATCTTGAGGCTGCAACCATCGCAACCGCGGCCGCCTCCAACGAGGCCGGAGCGTTGATCGATTCATTTCTCAATCGCAGGACATAGCGCGAAACCCGCATGCAAAAGCGCTCGCGACTGAGATTACCGGGGCGAACCATTGAAGCGTGCGAGACAGATCCCGGAGCTAAGCCAGATCATGATTCTGAACCGGTGCAATAAGCGCCTTCCAGTCCTTCGAGTGCCCCACCAACGTCAGCCAACAGCCCAACCTCGCCCCAAGATCCACTCCGTGACCGCGTCTTCCCACGCCTCGACATCGACATTCCATTCCTGCGAATGTCCCTGGACGTGGAAAGGGACGAGTTGAATCAAGTCCGGGCGGTGGTTGGCTGGGAGCTGAGAGACCTTGAACGGCGTTGAGCGGTCCTCCTTTCCGTGCAACAGGAGTATCGGCTTCCTGAGCTCAGAAGCCCGCCCCACCCAATCCAACGACCGAAAATCCAGCGGTTCAGCAAGACCTGTCACCCACCGGAATCCCTCGGCCTGCATGATGCGCAAACCCAAACGACGCGATCGGGCCTGGAAGTCCGCTTGCGCAGGCGTTTGACCTCAACGTCTTCGTCCAGTCAAGGACTGGAGCAGCGAGAACAAGCCCCGAAATATTGCCACCGAAGTCCGATAGGTCGGCCAGTCGGAGAGCAATGGATCCACCCAGTGACCAGCCGAACAACACAATGCGCTGGGCGCCTTCGGCGATGGCGAACTTTAACGCGGCCTCGACATCGAGCCATTCGGATTGTCCCAGCATGTGCCGGTCGTCAGCTGAGGCAGTCGCCTCGCCGTCATTCCGAAACGTGACAACTAAAGGTGTGAAACTCAGACGAGTGGCAACTGGGACACCACGAAGAGCTCCGGCTCTTGTTCCTCCCATGCCGTGGACATGTATTGCCCAGGCACCAAAAGCAGTCGAGTTGTTGGCGGGTTCAAACCTCCATGCCGGAGCGACGCCGTTCTCCACAGGAATTTGAACGTCGGTATATGGAAGTCCAAGCTGGTCAGGGCTGGAGAATACGTACCCACTCCAGATTCCAGACCTTGCCGCCGTCAGATAACCGGCGTCGACTCGTTCGACTACCCGCGTAACTGTGCCCGCGGTGCCATTCGTTCCTGTCACCGGACCAATGCAGGCATGGCCGGAGCCATTGGCAAACCATAGGCTGTAGCGGCCTGGTGCCGTTGTCTGCCGTGTCGCGGGCAGTTCGATCAACAGCGACATATCAGCGCCTCTAAAGACCCTCCGGATAGGAAGATCCTCTCTTCAAGTACTCTTGGGCACGACCACCTGCCGCGCAAAGTATGCGGCACCCAGTGATGCTGCTACTCCCCCGGTAACAGCCGCCGATGCCGGACCAAGAACGACTCTACGTAGCGCCGTCGTTGTCACCACCTCCCAGCCGTTCGTCGATTATCGATGCGGTCGCTGAGGCTGATGATCCGCTGGTTGAGCGAATCGATATGGTCCAGGTGTATCTATGCTGCGTAGGCGTGGCGGTCGTTGAACCGGCCATCGAGGGCTTCAGCGAGCTGTGGGCTGTTCTATTTTTGAGCCGTCCACGGGCAAGATCTGCCAATAGCAGTGGGTCACGTGCGCCGGCGATGAGGGCTTCAAGCATGGCCCGGCCGGAAACGCCGAGTGTGCGTGTCGCGACGGATGAGATTTTGATGTTGGCGTCTTCGAGCAGTTTCTCGACGCGTTGAATCTCTCGGCTTGTCTCGGCGACGAAGATGGTTCGGGACCTGGTGAGGTCACGTAGCTGACGGATATGTTCCCGCACGAAGGAGGCCCTGACGAGACCGTGGGCGCCGAGTTCGGCAAGCCACTGGGCGTCAGAAACATCCGTTTTGCGACCGGGGAGATTTCTCGCGTGCCGGGCGTTGACCAGGATCACGTTCAGCACCGGATCGAGTAGGTAGTAGAAGGGTTTCCAGTAGTCGCTGGTCGCCTCCATCACCACCAAGGTGACCTCTTCGGCAACCAGGTCGTCTCGCAGTTCAAGGATGTCGTGGGTCGTGGCACCGGTGACGGTGATGACCTTTGTAAACGTGTTTTGTCTGGCGCCCGGGACGCGCACACAGACTTTCGCGTCCCGTTTGCTGATGTCCATCCCCGAGCACCGATAGTGCAGCACTTCCATGTCCTTCTCCTTTGCGAGCAGCGACGGCTGCAGCGACCCACGCCGCCGAAGCCCTTGGTGCTGTTCTGGGGAAGACAGGGCAAATTTGGAGTCTGACGCTCGTGCTCGAAGCAACAATCCACGAAACCCGTGGAAGTCTTCCAACACCAGGCTCATCTGCGGGCTCGAAGGCACCAAGGAAACACCGGCGTAGACCGGAACAGACTGTTCCATCGTCGGTCCGTGCAGGCAAGATGGAATGGTGACCGGCGAACTTTTCCGAATGTACGAAGCGCCCGAACCGGGCGCTGGGAAGCTCATCTGAATCCCTCTGCCAAGGGTCGTGCCGGCGGCAGGTGTTGCCGGGCCGCTGCACTAGCTCTCCTGAACCTGGTGCCGGTCCAGCCGCTGGGCGCACCGGATCAGGCCCAGGTGCGAATAGGCCTGCGGATGGTTGCCCAGGTGTGTTTCCGTCCCCGGGTCGTACTCTTCGGGCAAAAGCCCGGTGGGCCCGACCAGATTCACCAGCTGGCCGAACAGTTCCCGGGCATCGTCAAGGCGCCCGACGGCCACATATGCCTCGATCAGCCAGGTCGTGCAGATGTGGAAGCCGCCCTCCATGCCCGGCAGCCCGTCGTCGTACCGGTAGCGGAAGACCGTGGGCCCCACCCGCAGCACCCGTTCGACGGCGCTCACCGTCTTCATGAACCGCCGGTCATCCACGTCCAGCAGGCCGGACAGGCCGATATGCAGCACCGCGGCGTCCAGGTCCGGGCTGTCGTAGGCCACCGTGTACGACGCCTCCTCCTCGTCCCAGCCCTTCCGCAGGACCTCCTCCCGGATGGTGGCGGCGACGGTTTCCCACCGCGGGTCGGGTATGCGGCCGTGGCGGGCGGCGGTGCGCAGGGCCCGGTCCAGGGTCACCCAGCACATCACCTTCGTGTAGACGTGGTGCCGCGGCGGGCGGCGGGCCTCCCAGATCCCGTGGTCCGGCTCCTGCCAGCGGGCCATCACCGCCCCGGCCATCTGCCCCAGCAGCTCCCACTCGAAATCGGTCAGCCACCCGTGGCGTTCGCTGAGCCCGTGGATCAGATCCGCGATCGGGCCGAAGACGTCCAGCTGCACCTGGTGGTCCGCCGCGTTGCCGATCCGCACCGGGCGTGACCCGGCATAGCCGGGAAGGCTTTCGATGGTGGCTTCGGTGGCCATGGAGTTCCCGGACACGGAATACAGCGGGTGCAGCCACTCGGGGCCGGGAGCCTTTTCCAGGATGCCGCCGAGCCAGCGCAGGAAGCCCTCGGCCTCCTGCGTGGAGCCCAGATCGACCAGTGCCTTCACGGTCATGGATCCGTCCCGGAGCCAGCAGTACCGGTAATCCCAGTTGCGGATTCCCCCGATTCCTTCGGGCAGCGAGGTGGTGGGGGCCGCCAGCACTCCTCCGGTCGGTTCGTGCACCATGGCCCGCAGCACCAGTGCGGAGCGTCTGACAAGCGAGGGCTTGACCGTGGGCAGCTCCAGCTTGCGCACCCACTCCCGGGACCGGGCCGCGACGGCGGCGCGGCGGTCCGCTTCACCGGCGGGATCCAGCACAAAATGATCCGTATCCCCGCACCGCAGGTTCAGGACCACCGGTCCGTTGCGCAGGTTCACCTCCGCCGTCGCAGTGGCATGGCGGCCGTCGGTGCTGACCGAAAAGCCGACCCCCGGTGCGTGCAAAACGATGGGATCGGATGTGCCGAGTACATGCAGCTCACTGCCCCGTACCTCCATGCTGAACGGGGCATTGGTATAGTCCGGCCGGGGCGCGAAGACGATTCTGGCCGCACCCGTTCCGGAGAGCACCCGCACCAGGTTAGTAATGCCGGAGCCTGACTGTTCGAGGTAGTCGGTAACCGTGACATCCGCCCAGCGGGTCTCCACAATCATCGTGTTGTCGACATAGCGCTGCCCGAGCACCCGGGATGTATTCAGAGGCTCCACACTGAAATGGCCGGCGGCATCCCCGCCGAGGATGTGCGCAAAGAGCGAACCCGAATCAGGCAGCGGGTGGGTCATCCAGCAGATCTTGGCGTCCGGGGTGACCAGGGCAGTCGAGGACCCATCGCCCAGCAGGGAGTGCCGTTCCAGGCCGACGGCGTCCTCTCCGAACAGCCAGGCACGGCGCAGCTCGAACAGCACAGCCAGAACCATGGCGAAGGCTTCCGGATCACGTACCCGGTGTCCGTCCGGGGCAGGTCCTTCCCCCACCCGCAGACCCAGGTCGGGACCGCGCAGCGTGGCGAGCGCGAACTCATCACTGGGTCCGTCTCCGGCATACAGCGCGGCACTGATACCCAGCTCGGACCGCAAGCGTTCCAGTGCATGGCCCTTGGACGGTTCCACGACGGACAGGTCCAGGACGGAGCCGTCCACGATGAAGTACAGCCCGTGGTCCTTGGCGATCTGCTCCGCTTTGGCGGTCAACCTGGCAACCACGTCCGGCGCCAGCGCAATCAGGCGAAGGGCCACCGCCAAGGGTTTCCTCTCAATCCTTTCGATCCTGAAGTCTTTTTCGGCTCTCACTACCTCAGTGAGGGCAGCGCGGACGTCATGAAGGACGGCCGTGGTGCCCGGTGGCTGGCTGTAGGCGAATGCCATGTCGAACTCGGCACCGTGCGAACCCACCAGGAGGACCTCCGCCGGCAGCCGCGACACGGCGGCCAGGTCCCGCAGGGAACGGCCGGAGATCACGGCCGCGTGGGTATTGGGCAACGCCGCCAAGGCCCTGAGGGCAACCGCCGCGCTGCCCACTGGCAAGGTCACCAGGGAGGTCCCCTCGGCGTCGGAGAGTGTCCCCCCGTAGTTACAGGCCACCAGCAAGTTCGGGGTGCGGGCCAAGACTTTCAGCTCGGACACGAGCAGCGGCGACAATCCCTCACCCGCGGTATCCGACCGGATCAGCGCCCTGAGCAGGCCCTGCGGAAGCGAGGTGGTCAGCAGAGCGGAATTCGTCACCGACCGATTAACAGGAGTCGTCATTGCAGTTTTCCTTACCAGGGCACCCGGCTTCAGCTTTGACGGGTCCAGCTGAGAGGACGGAGTTTCGCCTCCGTCTCCCGGGCATCGCGCCCACGAAACTTCCGCGGCGTACCCTCACCCCAGCGTGATTCCCCGGGGCACCGGTGTCAAGAGCTCGCATGTTCCCGTCATGTCCGTGACTTTGCCGGGGAACCTGCGAACCTCGCTGTGCGCCTCATTGCTACCGCACCGGCTGCAGCGGCCAGCGGAGGTCCGCGGGTGCGAGCGTCTTGGGAACGTCGTCGCCGTCGTCGCTCAGATGATCGTATGCGTCGCCCTCCCACCTGTAGATTCCCGCGGCTCGTCCTGTTACGTAGAATTCCGTCTCGCTTTAAGAGCCGGTGCCGCGCAGGCGGACCTCCCGCCCAGTCAGGGTCCAGGCAGTCCGGCCCGATCTCGTTGCTGGCCCGCTTCGCAGCGGCGCACGATCCTCTGGAGCCTTTGCCCCTTCGCGGGACTCGGCCCGCGCACCTTCACCCGTTCACCCATGCCACCGGACGATCCAGTACGTCAGGTGCCGGTAGTGAAGCTTGTCCACTGGGATATGCCCAATGACGTCGGCGATGTGCAGCCTCAACATGGTCTGATACGTGTGCACCGTGCCAACGGAAGGCCGAACCAGAACGTCGATGTGCTCCCAACACAACCGCGATCGCTCCCGCGAGGTCCTCCAGGTGATGGAAGAGCATCGACCATTTGGGATATTGCCCGCCGCTTGACCTGGTCCCGTGGCTGGGACTTCCTGCACGCCTTCTCACTGAGGCTCGCGATCTCAGAAACAGCCAGCCACGTGGCATACCCCACTCGCAGGGTCATCAAATTGATGTGCCCATTATCGATCCACGTCCAGCCGCGCTTCACTGACGGCCAGTCCTAGCGACTTCCTGGCTGTCCTCACGGCGGGACGCGTCCTCGGGAAGGAGCTGTTCGACAATTTCCATCCACGCCCAAATCGTCTACGGCTGCAGCTCCTCTGCGCAGCTAGACCTGGCGAACCTCCGGGCCGTCTCCCAAATGAGACAGCACATTGAGGGTCTGCTTGCAACGAGGGCGACGTAGAAGTTGAGTTTCCGGCCTAATTGCGGCGAACGCGATCGTCTGGAGTTCCACTACTATGTAGCCCGAGACCACACCAACTGGCCGCCCACCTATCGGTCGCCAGTACTTCCCCTCCTACCGGGGCGATATCTGGAGTGCGAAACAACAACGCGACATAGGTGGTTATCAGCGTCGTTACGGCTTCCAGCCTGCCAGCGGCGGCTCTGGGGACAGCCGAGGTGCGTACCAGTCGGCCCGGACATGGAAGGTGTGACGGGATTGGCAGTTCTCGGCTCAGGGCCGGCTCCAACTAAGCCTTGATCCACCGATGCTGATCGGATGCCTGTCGGCGGTTTAACCGAGAATGCCCGGTCATTTCAGGGAGCCAGACCTCACCCAGGGATACCCCACCAGTCCATCGGTGGATCAAGGCTTAGTCGGCGCACTCGCCTACTGACTGGGTGCCGGTCATGTAGCTGAGCGCGTCACCTCCATGAAAGTGGTATCGAGGTCATCCAGGATCTCCTGACCAGGAGGGCGACATGCTCTACGATCAAAACACCTCAGATTTCAGCGCTCTTGCTCAAAATTCGGCCGGACCCCCACACGAGAACGTCAGTATGACGCAGGACGCAGCTTTGGATAGCCATGTAATCATGGTCTCCTCCTGGCACGTCCACCGCGACGGGAGCCGGCCGATGACTTACAGCGACTACTACTGCATGATGTCGCTGGCGGATTATCTGGAGTGGATCCAGACGGACGATGGCAGCGCACCGCCGATATCGTTCTCCAACGTCTGACCCGCGGAGGAAGACCCACCAAGCTACGCGTCCACCGTCAACGGTGAACACGACACCAACCAGTCCGCGTAACGTTCCACAACCCAAGCGGTGCCTTCAGGTCCCCCATCATCGCTGGGCGGTCCCTGCACGCAACCCGCGCGCTACGCGCCGGGCATTCCCCCGGACATTGTTCCTCGGCGCTCCTGCGTCGCTTATTTCCTCACAACAATCTCCTCTCCCAGCCCGGTCCCCCGGGTTGCCCTCCGGTCCCTCATACCCAGCGGTGATTCCTCTACCAGAAGGCCCCACCAGAGCAGAAGCCAAACCAAAGGCCCTGCCAACCACTGAGGAGAGATCACAATGGACACCCTGCACATCACCACACCGGCCGACCTTGTCAGCCTCATCGGCCACAGCCTCGGCTACTGGCCCTACGAAAGCCTGGTCTGCATCACACTCCAGGACAGTCGGATGGGCGCAACCCTCCGACTGGACTTGCCCTCCGCATCCGACCACGCCCACATGTACGCACGAAAAGTCGGCGGCTACCTCCGTAGCGACCAGGACGCGACGGCGGCCGTCTTCGCGATCTTCACCAACACCACCCGCGACAGCGACAGTGAGGCCCTCTTCGGCCCCCTCATCGAAGCACTCGCGCAGCAACTGGCCTTGGCTGGGATGCCGATCGAGGCTGGCTGGATTGTTGACCCTCGTCCATCGCCGAGTTCAGGATCCACCCCGTTTCTTACGGCCCGGACATCCCGCTTACTACTGTCCAGTCGAGCGTGCTCAACGCCGAACTCATCATCCGCGGCAGCCAGATCCACGACCGCCTTGCCCTCGCCCTCCCAGCCGAACCGTCACGCCCGAGTTCACCGCCGACGTCGAAACCCACCTCAAGACCGTAGTGGCCCAAGGCCCCGCACAGCGGACAGCCGCAGCCCGCGGCCTCTGGTCCAGTCTCCTCGACAACAAGGAGGAACCGACGACGGCGCAGCTCGCCCAAGTGCTCGCCCACGTACAAAGTCCGGAACTCAGGGACAGGCTCCTCGCCGACATGCCCGGCCTGGACCTGCCCATGGAACTCGTCCTGTTCGGTGAATCCGACGCTGCGCCGGATTGGGACCGGATCGACACCGCCGAAGCACTGCTGCGGCAGCTCTATTCCGTCGCGGCGCCGAAGCATGCCGCAGCCCCGCTGACGGTTCTCGGGTGCATCGCTTGGTGGAAGGGCAAAGGATCCTTCGCGTCCGACCTGATGGACCTCGCCCGGTCTTTCGACCCGGACTACCGTCTCGCCCGTCTGATGAGCCAGATGCTCGGCTGCGGACTCGTCGCGGGATGGGCCACCAATAAGACGCAGGCCTACCGCACGCTCTAACCAAAACCCAGAGAGGAGCGGACACCATGAACATCGTCCTTTACAGCAAGCCCGGCTGCCAGCAATGCCGCACATGTGCCATCTTCCTGATGACTTTAGTGAGCTGGCGTGTAGAAGACGCATGCGCGTGTCCACACTTCTTCAGAAATTTGTCCACACAGTGGGCCTGAAATGCCCCTGAACTGAGACAACACTGCGCGCCTATGGGTGGGGTCCAGTCCCACACACCTTCAGTCACTACCGCTCCCCGCACGTCGCAGCGTCAGGTGCCGCTGCCCTGGACGTCGTCCTGGCCGCGTCCACGCGGGGGCTGCCCCGCTTGGGTTGCCCGCTGGTCATGTCTGAAGCGCCGGCGCGGAGCGTGAACGAATATCACCAGAAAAGGAGCGACGAGCGGAAAGACTCACGATAAAGCAACACGTCATGTCCCCCAGAACGTTCGGGCGCATGAACTACTACTAACCGGAAGTTCCAGGAAAGGACCCAAAAATGCCGGTCCAGCGGCCACCCGTGGACAGGGTGTGGACACAGTCCACACCCCTTTGGCCGGACAACCGATCACATTGCCGGCCTCACTCAGCCGCAGAAGCCGCTGGGCGAAACGAAGAATTTTCGAGACGTTGCGCTCAGGTCATGTCGTCAACACAACTCTTTTCCATGAATGAGTGATGGCCTACGACGGCCATCAGGACACCCCAGAAAGGAGGACAGATACCCCCAGATCCCCAGTAGGCGGAGGGCCCACCGGCCAGGGTCCTGACCCCGCCACCCACACAACTTCACAGGCCACCGCGGCGCCAGGTACAGACCGCGGCCAGTGTCAGAGGGACCCGCGGAGGGCCAATGTCCACACATTAAAGCAAAAACCCTTCCGACGAGGGGTCATGCTGTGCCCGAGGTGGGACTCGAACCGCATTCCACCCCCTGCAAATACAGGGAACTCAAGAAAACATACGCAATCCGAGCCAATCCGGCCGATATACGGCCCAGTCCAAGGCCAAATCTGTTGACATTGTCAACACGCCCTTCCTGACAGATTCTGAACAAACAGAGCGACTGCCGCTCCCCATTTTGCGGGGGCGCGGCAGTCGCTCTGTGTTGGGGTCAGAGGCCTTCACCGTAGATGGATCCGCTCGAACAGGTGGATTCAGGCTTGGCTGGTACGCCGGGCTGGGTGCATGTCCAGCAGGATACAGCTCGGGAGCGAATCTAGCGGGCGGGCAATGTCCAGATCTTCCGGCCCGCCCAGTGCATGACCCAAAGTCCGACACGAGATCGTAAAGGCTGACATGGTAACGATCGGCAATTCGCCGCAACCATGATGAGAGTGACTCGACGGGGAGTGGTGCAGGATGTACTGGACGTTGGCGGGATCCGGAGGGACGTACAGAGAAGTGACGCATTCATTGTGCATGCCAAGTCCAGACCACGTGATTACGTTGCCTTTCCCTTGGTCGATTTCCCGTCCAGAAGTGCAGCCCTCTCGCGCAGGCCTGCGGCCACGCGCTTGCCGAACGTCTCAGCCGGTGGCGGGGCGACCACGATCTGCTCGCGTAATGCGTCGACCTCGGCCTGGGCGGTGGCCCGGACCTCGGGGTCCTGCGACTCCAGCCGCGCGGCGAGCGAGCTGACCTCGCGCAGAGCCTTGCCGAGCGCTGAGGCGGCCGCCGTCGGCGACGCGGTCAGTTCCTCAGGTGTCTTTCCTGTACGCGCCGCGAGCCACCGCACGCCGGGGCCGGCATCTTGCGACCGCTCTGACATCCTCACGTCCCTTCCTCGGTTCCGTCGTCGGGCGCCAGGCCGAGAAGCCGCCCCGGTGAGATAGCGCCTCGTGCCACATTCGTGAGCTCTTCATGCGACGTGAGCACGTGTCCGGCCTCCGGCTGGGGTGTCAGCTCGAGGCCGGTGGCGCACGCCCACAGGTCGGCCCCGACCTGGTAGCCCACGATGCCGATGCCGGCATCAGCGAGGCTCATGTTGATCTCGGCGGTGTCCGCGTCGTCGAAGGTGACGAGCCGACGGTTGATCCCGGAAGCGGCTGCGTAACGGGTCTCCCGGTCCAGAGGGTTTCCGCTGAGGTCGAGTACCTGCAGGGTCGGCAGACTGACGAGGGGCAGGGCACTGTGCAGTCGATTGCGCCGAACCACCGCGATCTGGAGCTCGAGACCGGCCGCCCAGTCCGCGTCGGCCAGATCGCTGTTCTCAACGGCCAGTACCCGAAGGGCGCGCAGCCGGGCCAACGACGAATAATCCCCGACCGAGCAACCAATGAGCGAGAGCGTCTTGAGACCGGTGAGCCTCTCGATTCCCTCGAGCGAGCGAGCGTGCGAGATCACCAGGTCGGCGACGCTGCCCGGCGGGGTGCCGGGTTCGATCAGCCCGGCAGCAACCAGGTCCGCGATCGAACGCTCAACATCAGTGGTCATCCGGCACCCTCCAGCTCCGTGGCAGTGTATGCCTCCGCAAAATTGGCCTGAATCCGCTGCCAGTTTAGCCGTTGTCGAAGCGCGAGTTGGGCTACGGTGAGCTCGAGGTCCTCTCGGTTGTCCATGCGATAGAGCATGCCGACCTGCTGCGTCAGAGCATAGACGGGGATCATTGCGGTGGTGCCGTCCCAGAGGCGGACCCCCAGCTGCGACTGGAGGTGCCGGATGTAGCCCAACGGACCGAGACTGTTGCTTGCGTTGAACTCCTCGCGGAGCCAGTCGTGGAACTCTTCGGTTCCAATGGTTCCCGTTGTCACCACCTCGTCGCCCTCGCGCCGCCGGAACGCTCCCACGTGACCCGAGAACCCCACCGACACCGCTGGTCCGTGGTGCGTCTGCACCCCGCGCGGCGATCCGAGGGGACGACCGCTCGCGTCGCCGGGGGCCGGCGCGGGGCGAAGGGGCAGGACGCTCGGTATGTGCAGCACCCAGCGCGTCGGGGACCGCAGCCGGTTGTGGGCGGTGACCCACCGCAGGCCGTCCCGGATGTTGCCTGAGTTCGCCGTGTCGACCGCTGTTTCGAGGACCCGTGGGATGAATTCGGTCGTGATCCACTCGTGGCTTTCCGGTTGGACGTTGCGGAAGAGGCGCTTAACGTAGTTCTTGGTCTCCGGGCTGGCCGCCCACACCGACACGAAGTGCGTCCACGTGACTCCGTTGGTGCTGCCGGGCGACACCATCGCCCGCAGGAAAGCGACGACGGTTCCCGCCCCGGCGATCGCGGTCTTAATGAGCGGATTCACCGTGTCAACCGGCAGGTTGACGAACGAGCCCCAGCGTCCCCCTGTCATCGTGAACGAGATGCCCTGGAGCTGCCGGAGCAGGCTCGAGTTGTCCTCCGTTGAGATGGTCCGGTTCGCGACCCGGACCATGCGGGTGGCCGTGTCTGACCCCAGGGCGGTGATGAACTGGGGGCGGACCGTGTGCGGCGGGTCCGGTGTGTCCGTCTCGAAGGCCGGGTTCCGGAAGATCCCCGACGACGCGGACCGCGGATTACTCTGGCTGCCCGCGACGAACCACGGCAGCAGCTCGCGTCGCGTCGCGTCCCTCCGGAGCAGGGCGAGCGCGCCGTCCGGCGAGACGACCGTTAAGTCCCAGATCGGCGTCGTCCCATCGGGGGCCAGCTTGGCTCGCGTGATGGTCGGCTCCCACTGTCCCGCGACGGTGCCGGCGTACGCACGGCCGTGGTTCGGCAGGTTCGCCGCCATGTCCGCGAGATAGCTGCTCTCGGACGCGCGGTCGCCGAAGATCCCCCAGAGCTCCCGGAGCATTCCGGCGATAGCTCGTTCCCGTGCCTCGAGCGCACTGTCGTTGGGCGGCTCTACCTCGTCGTTCAGGTCGCGGTTCGCCTCGAGGAACTGGCGAGCGAGCTCATCGCCGTCGGCGTTCGTCTCGTCCGCGACAGCCGCGAGAGCATCCAGCTTCGAGGTGGCGTCCGCCTGCTGCTCCTGGGGTAGGTCGCCCACCTTGCCTCGCCACTCGGCGATCTTGTTCTCGATCGGCTCAGGCACTGAGGCCACCATGAGGGTCGCGTCCTCGCCTGCAACGTTGAACCACAGCCGGTGGCTCTCATTGGCGGCGCTGAACCGAACGGTAGTACCAAGCTCGGTGTCGTCGTTGCCGCCATCGGGTTCCTCCTCCCCGCCGATCCCCATGCGCGCCAAAAGGGCCCGCCCCCGCTCGGCGAGGAATCCGATGACCCGGTCCATGGCGGCGTACACCACGGTCTGGAGGCGGGTGATGACCTCGGCCACTTCGCCGGGCAGCCCGCCCAGGTGCATCAGCCCGGCCAGGAAGTCGATGACCGGGGGGATCAGCGAGGCCAGCGCGCGCTCGACAGCCGCAGCGAGGCCGCCGATATTTCCGGCGATGACGTCGGCCATGCCATTGACCACCGCCTCGACGAACCGGAAGATCCGTGCCGCGTTGCGGAAGATCCATGAGCACACCTGATAGATCAGGTCGATCGCCTGGGCGATGGCTCCGGCAGGGTTGAGCATTCCGATGACCCGCATGATGACCTGCTGGATCAGGGTCTCCACGAGATATTCCACCGCAGCCTCAAGGATCATGCTGACAATGCTCTCGGGCGACAGCTGCTCCTTGACGAGCTCGACGAGACCCTCAGGACCGCGCTCAATAAGGACCGAGACCAGCTGCCACGTCGCTTCGATGACCTCGACCGCCGTGGGCCCGATGTGGCGCACCAGGATCTCGCGCACCCGTGGCCATGTGACGCCCATGAGCTGTAACGCGAAGGACATCAGCGACCGCGCCGAGACATCGCGCGGCATCGGGATTGGCGTGTCCAGACGCGAGAAGAGCCAGCGCCAGAAACCCTGCAGGACGTGGGTGCCGAAGTTGTCGAAGAACTGCTGGAAGCCCTGCTTGACGCCGGCGACGAGGTTGTTGATGAAGTTCTCGGGGTCGTCGGCGATGTCGGAGATGACCTGCTCGATCCTGGCGATGAGCGCCCAGAACGCGCCCGGGGGATGCCGACCAGCCGCAGCAGCCCGTTGATGATGGCGCGGACCGGGTCGTCGATGAACTCCTCGATGGCGGCGACGACCCGGCCGATGAGCCCGCCGGCCTCGTCGCGCCTCGCCTGCGCCTCGGCGTGCACCTCGTTGACGGCCTGGGTGGCCCGCTGCGACACGTCGCGCACGAAGCTCGTCTGGGCGTCGGTGACCCGCTGGCTCAGGCTGTCGAGCATCCCGGTAAAGCGCGCCCGCTCCTGTGCCGCCCACTCGGGGAACTCCGCCTCCATCGCCGTAAACGCCGCGTCGATGTCGTCACGCGCGTGCTGGATCACCGCCTGCGCTGCCGCGACAACGCCGTTGACGTCCGTCGAGATCTCTGTGAGCAGGTCACACACGCCGTCGCCGAAGTCGCGCTCGGCGCGGTTGTACTCGTCCGTCACCCAGTCGGGCAGTCCGGCGATGTAGTCACCGATCGCGACTATCGCTCCACCGACACCGGAATGCCGCTCGTCGATCCAGCGCTTGACCCGGTCGAGGGAGTCGTGGAAGTCCTGCGACAGTCGGGCCAGGCCGGCATCCCAGCGGGCGATCGCGGTGCGGCTGAGGGGCTCTAGGAGGGCGTCGACCTGCTGCTGGGCGCCGTCGTAGATCTGTTGCGCCCGTGCGGCGACCGACTCGCGCGTCTGCTCCTCCGTCGTGACCATGCCGCCCTGCGCGGTGCCGACCGAGCGCACCGTACCCGATCGTGAGGCCCGCATCGCCGCGACGGCCTGTAGCTGCAGCTGGGCCATGTCGCCCTGCGCAGCGTCGATGGCCTGCTGCTGCTCTGCCTGGATCTCCTGGGGCGTCCGCTCGGCGACCTCGCCGAGCTCGCCCCGGGCGGCGCGGGCCTCGGCGAACGGCCCGTCCGGGACCTCGCGGGTCACACGCGTATCGATGCCCGAGTCTGCGATCCGCTGGTCCGTCGCAGAGACGTCGGCGTCGAGCGTGGTGTTTTGCGGCGGGATCGGGTCGGGCGCGGCCCCGCCGGCGTCGACGCCGATGCCGGGTGATGTTGGTGACTGCTCGGCGATCGCCTCAGGGCTCAGCGCGGGCGTGCCAGCCGGGGGCGTTGCCATCGCGTCGTAGGCGCTCCCGACCTCGGCGGTCTGCATCTCCACCGAGCCGGTGACCGTCGCCCCGGCGCTCTGTGCCTCGTGCGTCGGGTCGGTCTCGAGGAGCTGGTCCTCGTCCTCGGGACGGTTGTCACGAATCGCTGTCCGGATCCGCTCGCACAACGCGACGATCTCGGGGCTCGGTGCGGGCCGCTCCCCCAACACGGCGGCGAGCTCCTCCCGGGCACGGGCGGAGGTCTCAGCGGCAGGCTCGGTTACTGCACCGCGCGAGTCCGCCACGTTCTCGTCGGCCGACGGCAGATCGCGTGCCGCGCTGGCCGCACGGCGGGCGCCCCCGGCGATCCCGCCTCCGCGCTCAGCTGCCGCTGGGGTGAGTTCGGTAGGTGGGCTCGGCATGATCAGTTCGACGACGGGTCCCACCTCACCCTCAGCCGCCGCGCCCCCACCCGCGAACTCGCTCTCGGCCGCCTCGTCCTCGGCAATCCCTCCGCCGGTTGCCGCTGTGCCTGCCTCGGCCACTGCGGCGGTCGCCTGGTCCGCCGTCTCCCGTGTCCGCGCCGCGGCAGCCTTCACGACCTCAGCCGATGAGGCACTCTCCGTTAAATTCGCGGGAATGACGGTCGTGTCGGCCAGCGGCGCGGCGGGGGCCGGCGGCGACGGGGGCACGAGAGGCTCCGGCTCGCCCGTGACGGCGCCGAAGAATCCCGCGAGGGCGGCACGGATCGCGGCGTCGAGGATCCTCAAGGTCTCGGGGCTGTCCACGCCGTAAATACCGGGCGCGAAGAAGAGGTCGGTGTCGGTGACGAAGGCGGGGGCAGCAGCGACCGGTGAGTCCGGATGCACCCGCAGCTCGGTAGTGTCCGCGCCGAAAAGTCCGCGGTAGACCTCGGCGATGCGCGGGCTTAGCGGCTCGCCCGGAGGCTGGGAGCCGGCAGGAAGATGGATCGTTGCCTGGTCGGAGGTCCCCGGCGCGTCGATTCCCTCCCGGGGCGTCCAGACGACTCCGGCCGGCAGGGGCCGCAGGTCGACTCCTAGGGTGGTGCCGCGTAGTGTGATCGCTGGCGCCGCGAGCCGCTGCTCGGGGCGCCAGCCTTCGATCTTCCACTTGACCTCGCCGAGGTCCAGCCCGACAATGTTGACCCTGGCCCGCATCTCGACCGTGCCGTCGAGGGAGCCGTCCGAGCGGAAGCCGGCCCACCCGGTGAGGTCGGCGAAGGGCGACCTGCCGGCCAGTACGACGACGCCCCCGTCGACGCCCCATTCAGCATGGACTGCGTCGAGACCGCCTGCGGTGACCGCGCCCAGCGCGACCACGGACGTGTCGCCGGATGGCCGGGGCACTCGGCCAAACAGCGTCCCGTCGGCGGCGGCCAGAGTCCGCGAGGCGGCGAGATCGGCCGGCGACCGCGTCGATCCAGCCGACTCCGGGCCGGGGCCGGGCGACCGCGGCCCCGCCCGCGCGGTTACCGGGGTGCTCACCGCGGCACCGACTTCCCCGCCTTCTCGTACTGTCTCCGGATCCCATTCAGCAGGTGCTCGGTGGTTACCACCCGCCCGTTCGAGGCGGCCAGATAGGCTGCGTCCAGGGTGGCGTCTCGGATCTGGGCGCCCGTCAGCGGATAGCGGCGGGCGATCTCCCCGAGGTCGATCGCACGGTCCATGGGCAGCCGATCCGGGGCCACGGTGGTCCAGAGCCGCTCGCGCTCGCCAGGACCGGGCTCGGGAAATTCGATCATGACGTGGATGCGGCGCTGGAAGGCGGTGTCGATGTTCGCGAGCAGGTTCGAGGTGAGGACGACGATGCCGGGGTGTTGCTCGACCCGCGACAGCAGGTAAGACACCTCTTGGTTGGCATAGCGGTCGTGTGCATCCCCCACCTCCGTGCGCGCGCCGAAGATCGCGTCGGCTTCGTCGAAGACGAGGATGCACCGCTCGCGCGCGGCCCGGTCGAAGACCTTGGCAAGGGCTTTCTCCGTCTCGCCGATGTACTTCGACACGAGCGCTGAGAGGTCCACGACGTATGCAGGCAGGCCGGCCGACGCAGCCAGTGCTGCCGCCGTCATGGTCTTGCCTGTGCCGGGCGGGCCGTGGAAGAGTGCGATGAGGCCGGTCGCGTTGTCGTGGTGCGCGCCGAAGCCCCAGTCGTCGACGACGGTGTCGCGGTGGGTGATCCGCGCGGCGAGGGCGTCCACCCGCACCCGCGCTGCGGCGGGCAGGACGACGTCGTCAAGGGTGTGGACCGTGGTGAGGGGGCGGGCCGGGAAGCCGGCGGAGGCCGCTTCGATCTCGGGTGGGACA
The DNA here is from genome assembly GCF_006517235.1 of Pseudarthrobacter sp. NIBRBAC000502772. Taxonomy (NCBI): domain Bacteria; kingdom Bacillati; phylum Actinomycetota; class Actinomycetes; order Micrococcales; family Micrococcaceae; genus Pseudarthrobacter; species Pseudarthrobacter sp. NIBRBAC000502772. The sequence goes on along the minus strand of NZ_CP041188.1, from coordinate 2,403,702 downwards.
CCGAGCACCCAGGCGACCAATGCCGGGTCGGCGCGCAGCGAACCCGACAGGTCGCCGGGCGGGTCGAGGCTGAGCAGCCCCTGCGAGCGCAGCCGGCCCTGGGCGGAGAGCAGCACGGTGGCGTCGAGCCGGCCGCGGAACGACCGGGCGATCAGGTTCCTTGCGACCTCTCCTGTGAGGCCAGTGATGGAGGGACGGTCGGTCAGCGCGCCGTACCGCACCGCGAAGCGCTCGTCGGCTAACGGCGCGATCGCGGCCACGAGGACTACCGCCTCCGCGGCGGACAGGTCGGCGAGCGCGATGACTTCGGCGAGCGGGCCGACGCCATCGAACCGCTCGAGCGGGGGAAGCCCCTCCCCGTTGCCGTCGATGCCGAGGCACCGACCCGCCGGACCGCCGCGGCGCTCCTCGATCCGGACGGCGATGAGCGCGTCGAGTATCTCGAAGGCTGCCCGCAGCTCGGCGACAGGAGCCGGTGTCGTGCCACTCGGTGGGTGCCCCGCCGGGATGGTTCCCGAACTCACCGGAACCTCACGGTGAGTGGCGGCGACAACGGGAGTTTGATCAGCCCAACGGGGTAGGGCAGCAGCGGCAGCAGGACATCGAGGGGGTGCGTCGCGGCGGTGAGCAGGGCGGGGTCGCGCTCCATGTCGAGGCGGCCGATGCGCACGAGCCACGAAACCCGGACGAAGGCATCGGACGAGCGCTCGAAGCCGGGCAGCAGCGCCGCGAACGAAGAGAGCACGCCGCTCGCGGACTGGGCGACCTCGCGAGCGGCGCTCAGGGGCATACGGGGCGGGATTGGTTGGCCGGTCAGGGCGGACCTTCCCGCGAGCAGTCCGACGAGCGGGTCGTCGGCAATGGTGGGGTCGTCGGGATCGACGACCATGGCGAGCGCCGCCTCCCGCACGTCGAGCGGGTCCAGGTGTGGGTGGAGGGCCTCGGCGCGCCGGCAGTGCTCCGCGAGCCACGGGTAGACAAGCACGAGACCCGCGGCCCGGGTCAGGCCGGCAAGATCTGCGTGGTCGCTCCGGTCGTCGGCGATGCCGGCGACCGCCTCGAGACGGGCCATTACAGCAGCCTCCAGGCTCACCGCGGGCCCGCTGGCTCCCGCCCTGGCCGCCCCTGCCATGCCGTCCGGCGGGTCCTCGATCCGATGTGACTGTGAGACGTCCACCTCGGACCGGTCGCGGCCGGTGGCTAGGGTGGAGTCGCGGTCGGTGGCTGGGGTGGAAGGGAGATCATGTTCGCTGGAAGGTGGCGGGATCGCCCGCAGGCCAAGGACTCTCGCGAGAGCAGTCACGAGCGCGGCCCACTGCGCGGCCGGCATCCGTGCCTTGGCCGTCGCAGCGGTCTCCGGATCGACGAGAGCGAGCAGGACCGGAGGCAGCACATGCACTCCGTCGCCGTCCCTGCGGAGCCAGTCGCGTGTCACCGCCACGAGGTCGGCGGGTCCTGAGAGAGCAGCTGCCGCGGCGGCGGGTCCTGGGATATCCCTCCCGGGCCGGTTCCCGGCACGCGCAGCCAGCACATTCGTCCGGATCGCAGCGGCCCACAGCACTGCAAGGGTCTCGTCGTCGTAGTCGTCGACGTCGAGATCGAGTGTCACGCTGAGCCGCTCGATCGCGATGTTGCCGACGCCAACCAGCGCGTGCTCCAAGGCCATGGGCAGGGTCGTGGCCGCGACGCGGGCCAGCCGCCGCGCGGCGGGTCCGCGCAGGCGCAGCGTGTCAATGGCCACCTCGGTCACTGCATCAGCCCCCCGAGCTCTCGCAGCTGGGCGTCGAGCTGCCGCCCGAGGTCGGGGCTGACCCCGGCCGCCTTGACGAGCGTCCGGAGGGTACTGAGCATCTCGAGTGTGGCCGCTGCGACCATCGGCTCATCGGCGGGCGCCTCGGAAGCCGCTGTCGCGGCCAGCTCGGTCTTGGCGCGGTCGGCCGCGGCGGCATACCGCTTGAAGTTCCTGTTGCCCGCCGACGGCAGGGAGCGCATCGCGGCGATCGTCGTCTCGGCGAAGTCCGCGATGCCCTGCCCGAGGGCCTTGTCGATCCCCCGGTGGGGTCCGGCCGTTGTGTCGGCAAAGCCCCCGCCGATCCGCGGCTCGGGCCGGCCGCCGCCGCCCACCTTCGTGATGATCTCGATCTTGCCCTCGAGCACATCGATCCGGCCTTGGACGGTCCCGAACTGCTTGAGGTCCTGCTCGAGCGTGCCGACCCGGGTGTCGAAGGAACCCGGGTCGAAGCTCGTCTTGTAGGCAAGGAAGTCGGTTTGCAGCGTGGTCAGGTTGCCACCGAGTCCGGTGATAGTCTGGTCCATCGCGTCGAACCGGGTCTCGAAGCCTGCAGACAGGCCCTTGAGCTCGGTCGCGGCCGCCTGGGCGGCGGTCGCGGCGCCAAGCGCGGCCGGGAGCGCCGCACCGACGAGGCGGGTGTTGCGCACGGCGGCCACGCGCCCGGTGGCGACGACCACGCCGGCGGAGTCAACAGACAGGACGATCGTGTCGGAAGGGCTGAAGCCTCCGGAGGGCAGATAGCCATCGAGCGCCTGCGCCTCGGCGGGCGCGAGGACGCGGATATCAGCGAGGCCGCCATCCTCGGCGATGAAACCCTCGAGCACGTTCCTGACCTCGCTGCCGGGTCGACCGACGTAGTCGGTGGCGCCGATCACGCCGTCGTCGAAGCGGTTCCACTGCTCCGTCTCGTAGATCGTCCATGGCTCCTTCCATGGCCGCTCGTACGGCGGATACCAGATCGGAACCTTGGGGTCGAGGAGCTCGAACTCCCACGGGATCTGCCAGTGGTCAGGGATCTTCGGCGGCGGGTAGTAGATGTTGATGCACTTGCCTCCGATGAGGATCGAGCCCTTGGGGCACTTGACCGGTGGCGGCGTTGTGCCCCCCGGCACCGGCTCCGGGGGCGCATAGCCGGCAAGGAGCGCCTCAAGCTCGTCGCGGAAGCTGCCTGCCGGATCGGCGCAGGTCCCTCCGAGGAAAGCCTCGGTGAAGCCCCGTGGCGGCTCCCACGCGTGGCGGAAGGCGCAGTCAAAGACCCACGTCGAGCTGACCTGGTGGACCCAGCCGAGCACGACCCCCGGGCGGGTCGTCGACCGGTCGCAGGAAAGGCGTATCAGTGCCTCGATGCGCAGCAGGTCCAGAGTCGCGAAGAGCACCATGTTGAGCCAGCCGCACTTGTAGCCTTTGACGCCGGCCTGGTCAGCCGAGACGATCGACGTCGCCTGGAGCTTGGCGATGAGGGCCGTGTCGACAAGCGGCTGTGTGCCGTTCGTCAGGCGGGTCGCAATGGCGTTGCGCAGCGTCGGGTAGGAGTTGATGGGCGTGGAGTCGAGCGCGAGCCGGATCGGTTCGACCGAGAGCAGCGGCTCGGCGGAGAAGTCCATCCGGGTGCCGGTGACGCGCCCGGCGACGATGCGCAGAGCGACACCGCGGGTGTGCAGCTCCGAGTGCCCCGCGCAGCCCTCCTCGCCGCACTCGGGCGCGGGCTCGATCGTGTCCGTGGCCTCGAGCACGACGCTGAAGCCACCCGGGCCCGTCGCGATGAAATCATATGAGGGTGTGACGGCGGTGGGCGGCAGGGCGATGGTCCGCTCCTCGCTCAGGACGAGAGGCTCGCCGAACTGGTCCACGGCCAGGCCCGGCCTGATGGTCAGGGTCGCCCCGGCCTTGACCATGCCGCCGAGGCCGCAGTTGACTCCAAAGCCGATCATCCGGCCGACGAGGCGGTCACGCTCATGGAGGAAGTCCCTCAGGTCGTTGAGCTCGGCCTCGGTGAGCGTCTGGCCTTCCTCGAAGACGGGGTACTGGTGGGGTGTCATCGCTGTATTCCCTTCGGACTACGTCGTCGAATCGGTCGGCAGGAGGCCGACGCCGAGCCGGTCAATGCCGCGGCCCGCGTCGATGCATTCGTGGATATGGATCCCGCTCTCGTGGCTCACGACCGAGACGACCGAGCACAGAAGGGCGTTGAGTTCCTTCTGCTGCTTTTCGATGGCCGTCGCGTAGGCGTCGAGGTTGGCCACAGTGGGCTCGTCGGGGAGCACCGGCGGCGACGCCAGCACGGCGAGGTCGCCAAACAGGCCGGGGTCGATGAAGCAGACCCGTATGCTCACGTGGGCGGGAGCGTAGCGGCGCACGAAGTCGACGGCTTCCTCGCGCCGGGCCCACCCGTCGAAACCGTGGTTGCCCGGGATGAACAGTGTCGCGGTGTAGGGCAAGCCGGTCAGGGCGGCCCCGGGTGCCTTGAAGTGCTCGAGCAGGTAGGGCGCTCCAGACGGCGGCAGGCCGAAGTAGAGGCTGAACCAGCTGAGGAAGCCACGCGGCGTCCCGCGCCGGCGCCACAGGCGGGCGCAGCGGGCAAGGAATTCGCGCCTACGGCTGAGACCGCGTTCGTCCCTGGTCCAGCTCGCCGGGAAGACGAAGCTCGCCCAGGCGGCGACGTCGTCGTAGCTTGCGAGGTAGGATGCGAGCAGCGCGTCCGCGCCAGCGTCGAGAGGCACGTCGGTCGGCCATCTGAGGGTCGCATCGGGCCCCAAACTGAGGAGCAGGTCGGCCAGGTGCTCGACGACGGCGTGGCTCAGTTCGTCGGCCAGCCCGAGGTACGCATCGATCTGCGCGAAGGAAACGGCATCCTCCTGGTAGACCACCGGGAGCTGCGCCGAAAGCCGGGTGTAGTCGGGGCTAGGCATCGCCACACTCCGTTCTCAGGTCGAAACGCACCCGGATGCAGCGGGCCGCCGCGAGGGTCGGGACCGCGTTCCTCGGGATCGCGAGGGAGCCGGCCGACTGCGGCAAGAAGTCGGGATCGCCCTCGACTTTCATAGCCAGGCGCTCGACGCCCCACACGACCGGGTTGCCGACGATGGCCTCGACGACTTCGGTGAAACGGATCGGCTCGCCAGGGATCCAGCCACTCACGGGCTGGTCGATGCGCGGCCAGGGCCCGTCGACAGTCTGGGGCTGAGAAGGCACGGACGTCTCGGGCCGGCCACCGGCGAAGAATGCCGAGATGCGGGCACGGACGTCCTCAATGACCGTGTCGCGGTCGACGCCGATGTCGGTGACGAGCGTCGCCTGCACGAGGATCGGCGCCTGCAGGAGGAGGCTCGCACCGACCTCGTCGCAGATAACGCGGCGTGGCTCAAGCTCATCGATATCAGTGCGCCAGTCGGGGAAGGGTGCGGTGGCCTCCGGTCCGATGGCGGTGGTGAGCACCGCCCGCAGGAAAGCGTCAGCGCTCCCGGCCCCCGCCACCCGTTCGACGACGAGCGTCACCGCGGCGGCCGCTTCGTCCACCTCTATCGTGGACAGGGTCCCCGTCGGCAGACCGTTCCAGGCGATGCCGGGCAGCCGGCCAGGCACGGACCACGCCCGCCCGACCTCGGGGTGCGCGCGCGCCCGCCTGGCGTAGTCGTCGGCCGTGACCGGCTCGCAGGTCAAGGCTTGGATAGGGTGCGGCGGCCAGACCGATGAGCGGCCCTGGTCGTCCTCGAGGTCCTCGGGCACCATGCCGATCGGCTGGGCGGCGGCTGCCATCGCAATCCGCGCCTCGACGGCATCCAGTCCGTCGTCCTGCAGGGTACTCTGTATCGCTGATGCGCTGGCCGCGGTCGCCGCCTGCACCTCGGCGAGCCTCGTGACCAGGGTCTCCCTGGAGAGCCGCCGACGCTCCCGGCGAACCAGGGCGACGATCTCCTCCTCCCACAGCGGCAGCGAGAGGGCGAGCTCGGCTGCGGCACGCGCGTCGCCGGCGGCAACGTCGTCCGGATCCCGTTTTGCCGCAACGACGCCGGCAATGACATCGGCCTGCTCCTGCGCGATCCGTCGCACCAGCCGGGAGCGCATGAGCGCAACCACCGCCGGCCGGTCCTCTGGGCGGAACGCGTCGGCCCACGGGTCGGCCGACAACAGTGCCAGAGCGTCGGCGCGGGATCGGCACTGCCGGACGCGCGGTTCGAGCGCGGCGGCGGAGGTGCTTGCCGCAGCAAGGGATCCGGCGATGAACGTCAGCGGTGCGAGGTCGTTCGGATTTAACGCCGGGTCATCCGGGTCCAGCCCGGGGTCGAAGCGGTTGACGGGGAGGGTCGAGTGCCAGTGGCGCCCGGCATCCTCGCCCCATGCCCTGGCATCGAGGGGCCACTCGTCCAGCCCGCGTTCGGCCACGCGGTAGTGCAGGTCTGCCAAGCCGTACGCAGCCACCTCGGCGAGGGTGACGCCGGGATCTGCCGCGTTGTGGTCGGTCTGCGCCGGGGTCGCGGTGGCCGCGAGGGCCGCCATAACCCGGGCACGCACGATCTCCCAATCGGCGTCGGGAGCGACCGGGACGAAAGCGGTGATGGGGGTCGCCTGCGAGATCGTCATAGCTGCTCCTCGCAGGTGAGCTCGTGACCGGCCGCCGAGCAGTACAGGCCGCGGCAAGGATCGACCTCGACGAGCTCGACCGCCGCGCCGGTGGCGTCGCGCAGCTCGAACGCTGTGACGACGTCGACGCTCTGCTGCCGCTCAAGGAACGCGACGAGCGTCGATGCGTACAGCGTCCGCCCCCAGCGCACGGGAAAAGTGGCCGTGGGGTGGAGCACCGTCTCGAGTGCGGCCGCGATCGTCTCCTTGCCCGTCAGGGCGGCGGTGCCCCGGCGCAGCCGGATCGACGCGACGACGGTGACGGGAACGTAGTCCGGGCAAAGGACGAGCACCTCGGCTCCGAGCGGCTTCATCGGGGCGAATGCGTCAACGATGCGGCCGGACAGGCTCACCGAAGGCCGCGGCGCAGGATCCAGGGGCCGGTCCGGCACGACGACGAGCCCCACCTTGCCGGGGGCACGCTTGCCGTCTCGATCCGTGTGCGGGAGGCAGAGGACGGCCGCCACCTCGGGGAAGGCGAGCGCGACGTGCTGCTCATAGTCCCACGGGGTGAGCGCCCGGTCGCGGTGGCGTACCCGCGCGGACGCGCGTGCCAGGTATGCGGGGTCGGATTCCGGGCCGCGCCCGCGCACTGAAGCAAGGTCCGTGACCTTCTTGATGCCGGTGATGGGCGTGAGCGTGCCCTTGATCGTGCCCGGCGGCAGCGCCTCGGACGAGCTCGGGTCCAGTTCCGGATCCGCTGCGGCGGAAACGAACTCGGCCACGACGGCATCGGCGACGACGCCCAGCAGGTCGCCGAGGCGTCCGGGCTGGTCCGTGACCAGTCGGATCCAGCGACCGGCCGGCGCCGACACGTCGACGCAGCCGACGTGCCATGACTGTGGTGCGACGAACCGCAGCAGGCCGGCTTCGCGGAGTTGCCGCGACCCGTCGGCGACGGCGAGGGCCGACCAGACGCTGCCGTCCCACCACTCCCACGACGCGTCGACGGCGTCGGAGCTCCCGCACGACGCGGCCGAGTCAACGTCGAGGTAGAGCGACACGCTGGAGCCGAGCGCCGCGTCGGGCAGCTCGAGTCCGATAGCGACCATGGCCGGCGCGCCGCTCTCGGAGACGTCCTGACGGAAAGGGGCGAAGGCTGCCGCGGTGGCGGGTTTGACCTGCCGCCGCCAACCTGTCCGCGATTCGACATGCGTCGACTCGACCGCAGAGGTCGTGTAGCTGATCGTGATGGCAGACGCTATAGGCGGGACGGGCAGGGGCGGCATCGTCGGCTTAGGCGTGGTCCCTGCCACGGCCTTCGTGGCGAAGTCGGCGATCTTATGCTGGTAGTCGGTCCAGCCGAAGTCGCCCTCCGCGAGGAAGGCGCGGACATAGCGCCCCGGCTGGCCTGCGACGGCGAAAGTTTCCGAGGCGGCGGCCGACCCGGCGACCTCGTCGTCCGACACAGTGCCGAAGCTGGTGGACGGTGAGCCCAGGCGCTTCCACTCGCCGTCCTGGCGGCGCTGCCAGCGCACCAAGGGAGTGCTTACGCTCGACACCGAGGTGAAGATTGACTCCCATTGCGGGGCGACGGAGGAGTACTGCGAGCCGAGTGTCAGCTTCATGGCCACCAGTTGGTTCTGGAGCTGGGCTGCGATGTAGGACGGGATGCCGCTTCCGCCGGCCGACGATGACAGGGGCGCACCGCCCTCCTGCATGATCGTCACGGCGATGTGGACAGTGGCGAGAGCTTTGCCGAAGGCCTCGTCGGACCGGACGTAGAACGCGTCGCCCCGCTTGGCCACTGCGCCGAAGGGCTGGAACTCTTTCGTCACGTCGACGGCGCCGTCGTTGTAGAAGGCTGCCTGTGGCACGAACGGCGATCGCACGGACACCCTGACCGACACGCTCGTGAACGAGAATGTCACGGGCACTGGCACGCTCGCGGGGATGGCGCACTCGATCCAGGGGCTCTCCCCCGGCAGGGCCCCGCACCCCGAGGTGAGGGCCACGGTGACTGACGATCCGGATACTTCGCCTGTCGTGGTGGGGCTGACCGTGCCGTCGGTCCGCGAGTAGCGCCACACGGCGCCCGAGAGCGGCGCTGCGCCAGTGCTGCCACCGAAGGCGAGGACGGCGGTTAGGTCGCCGCCTTCGAAGGCAAGCGCCGGTGAGTGGATCCGCAGGACGTGGGTGGCATCAGGTCCGGCCGCGGGCCGCAGCGGAAAGTCCGGTGCGCTCGCCGAGATGCCGTGCAGCCCGGGACCCTGTCCGCCCGGGACGAGCGACCGCACACCGGTGAGCGCCGCACCGTGCGCCCTGAGAGTGTCGAGCGTGACATACCGGCGCTCATTGCCGAATGCGTCCTTGCCGCCGCGCAGCAGCGTGCCCTTGGGGACGACAGCAGGGGCGAGCTTGGGGTCGACGGTCGCGTGGGCGACGACCCGGTCCGGCAGCACGGGCAACCGGTCGATGCCGAGGACGTCCTCGAGCCAGGCCCGGCGGATCCGCGCCGGGAGCGTCGCCGCGTGCTCGTCGAGGTTCGCGTATTCGACGGCCAGGGCGGAGAGCAGCTCGCGGTCGGGCTCACCGGCCGGGGACGGCGCCAGCACGCCGTCCGGCCCTGACGCGAAGATCGCGTCGCCCCAGCTGCCGTCGTCGTCGAATGGCACGAGCTGACCGGCCGCGGCCATCGCCGCGACAACCTGTGCGGGTGTCCGGGTCATGACGTACCGGCCAGGTAGAAGGGAACGACTAGGCTGTTCGGGCGGCGGTGCCGGTCGATCCGGAACTCGATCGTCACGTCGACACGGTCATCAGCATCGCCCGCTGCGACGGCCTCGACGGCGTCGACGATGACCCGCGGCTCGCCGAGCACGAGGGCGCGCCGCACGTCGTCGGCGAGCCGGTAGCACGCGTCCGGCGTGCGCGGTTCAAATACGTAGCCGTCGACGCCGGCGCCGAGGCCGGGGCGCATGACACGGCTGCCGCGCATGGTCCGGAGCAGAATGATCATGGCTTCCATGACATGGTCCGCGCCGTCGTTCGCCTCGAGAACCCCATCGCCGGGGCCGCCGTGTCCGGACCGGCGCCAGCGCGGAGGGAAGGCCCAGCCCCTGCCCACCTGCGGGTAGTCGTTGACGCTCATCCGATCACCACAGTCGGGCTGCCCACAACGACGGACGCGCCGCAGGCGCAGGCATCCCCGGCGCGTAGTGCCGGGCGTCCCTGGATGAGGACCGTCGCCGATCCGGCGACGAACGGCGTCGCCGGGGGTGTGGCGGCGGCGAGGGGATGACACAGGCGTGCATGTCACCGACGACGGCGGCCGGCATACCGGCGATGAGGACGGTGGCGACACCAGGTCCAACCACCGTGCCACCGTGCGCCGTGGTGTCACCCACGCGGGCTGCCCCTGGCATCGTTCCTCCTTGCTGTGACGCTAGTTGATGGTGACGAGGGATCCCTTGAGCCCCAGGGATCCGGATGCCTTGAGGTCGAAGGTCGCCGAGCTCTCGATCTTCGATGGACCGGACGCTTTCGCCTCAAGCTTGAGCGAGTTAAGCGTGATCGTCCCGGCGGAGGACTTCAGGGTGATGTCGCCTTGGGCGGCGGTGAGCTCGATGCCGTCCGCGGAGAGGCGGATCGCGTTTCCGGAGTCCTTGTGCGTGATCACCACTTCGGAGTCCTTGTCGTTGAGGACGATGGAGTGGCCATTGCCGGAGCCGATGGTCACGGCACTCGCTACGCCGTCCTCGAGCCGCAGGGTGTGGCCCTCCGGGGAAACCAGTGCGCGGACAGCGTTCGTGTCGGGGTCAACGACGACCGGTGGCGCCTGCGTGCCGTTGTAGAGCGAGCCGAGAACCACTGGGTAGGCCGGATCGCCGCCCACGAATCCGACGAGCACTTCCTGCCCGACGCTCGGCACGAAGACGGCTCCGTAGCCGTCCCCGGCGTCGGCGTTGGAAAGCCGTGCCCAGACGCCGTCACCGCCGTCGGCACGCCACGGCAGGCGAACCCGAACACGGTTGAGCGACTCCGGGTCGTCGAGGGCCGCGACCACACCGAGAGCGAGCGTCGGATGGCAGTCCCTGTCACGGGCTGCAGCGGGCGGCACGAGTCGCGGCGGGGCGCCCACCTGGAACTCGGTCTGGTAACCATGCGCCGACAGGCGGTGGCGGGCGGCGGTGACGTAGTGCGGGCCGGACATGCGCTGCCCGACACCGTCGATCGAAACCCACCCGTCGCAGCGCAGCGCGGGCTCACCCTGCACAACGCCGGTGCCGTGGACGTGTCCAAGGGCGGCCGCCCGCTGCGCGGCGACGGCACGCGCATCGGCTTCGTCCGCGCCGACCACGGCTGCGGACTCGTACCGGCCCTCGCGCAAGGGCCATCCGGCGTCGCCGGCGGCGGCGTCGTGCTTCAGCCGGTCCCCGACGTCGATACCCGCGGAGTCCACGCCCTGCTCGCTCTCGCTCGCCTCCAGGATGTCGAGATCCCAGGCAACACCGACCGCGGTGTCTATGGTGCGGGTGAGGTCCTGGGTCAAGTGCAGCTCGACGAGGCTGCGCGTCCAGGCGAGCTCGATCGGGTCCCTCGCCGGCGAGGGCGGGCGCATGACGAGCTTCGTGCCCCTCACGAACACGACCCAGCCCAGCTCGGCGGCCCGACGGGTCAGGGCCTGCCAGTCGCTGATCCTGTCGCTGACGAAGAAGGGGTGTCCCACCCCGTCGGCGGCATCCGTCTCGAGGGCATAGTCGGCGGCGATGGCGGACGCGATGTCGGCGTCGCTGACGTCGGCCAGCTGGCGCGAGCGTGGCAGGTGGTCCATGAGGACCGACCGGGACCGGCCATCGACCCGGAGCACCGGCCGGCCGCCACTCCCGGGGAAGTGCGTTGTGAGCGAGGCGATGACGCCGTCGAAGACGTTCGTCAGCTCAGAGTGGTAGCCGAGGGAGACCGCGATGTCCTTACCTGGGGTGAACGGTCCGTCGTCGCTGTGCCGCACGACCCGCTGGTCGGCGTCCCAGTTCTGCACGAGGAGCGTGAGGCGGCCGTGGCGGCCGACCTCCTCGTGGACGTCCAGTTCGACGACGTCGGCGGCGACCAGCGGTTCAAGGGCCGTACCTCCCACGCGCACCTCGAAGTTCGGCCGGTCGCGCTGGGCGGTTGTCATCGGACCGGCTCCAGCGGAGGGAGCAGCAACAGCTGCCCGGTCCTGAGGCCGCGGGGGTTGGCAAGCCGGTTGGCCGCGGCGAGCGGTCGCCAGTAGGCCGGGTTGCCGTAGACCTTCGCCGCGATGGCGTCCAGGGCGTCGCCGTCCCTGACCAGCCACGTCTGGTAGAGGTCGGGCGACGCGGGGCGGTCCTCGGCCGCGACCTCCTCCGGTGAGCGTGCCTCCTTCAGCGAGAGTTTGACGGTGGCCCGCAGAGGCTCGCCCGCCCGGTCGAAGAGTTTGTAGGTGACGTCGGCCTGGGTGAGGATCCCACGGAAGCTGAACCTGCCCCAGTAGGCGTGGACGTAGTAGGGCTGGTGGGTGTCGCCCTGGAACTTGGTCAGAGCAAGCAAGTTGTCGAGGAGGTCGCCGATCCCGCCGGGCTCGCCGACCACTCCCGTGCCGTCGAGGAGCAGGTCGATCTGGACTTGGTCGGGCTCGCCGCCGCTGAACGACTGCTGCGGGGCGGAGGTGCCCGCCGACTGCGTCTGCTGGTAGCGGTTCTTCCGGGAGAAGGACAGCTCGGTGGGGTTAAGCAGTGCTTGCCACCGCGATCCGGCCGGCTGTTCGAACTTGATGTCCGTGTAGGCATCGATCGTCAGCTTGGTCAGCTGCATGGCGGTGAGGTTCACAGGTCCCACTCCCGGCGCAGGATCTCGAGCACGCGCTCGGTGGCCCGCCGCACAATCGGCTCCATCACCGCGTCGTCCAGGGACGTGCCGGCGCCAGGCGGCGCCTGGGGCTGCGGCGGGGCCACGACCACCTCAGTGACGATCTCACCGATGACGACGGGCACTCAGAGCACCTTCTTCAGCACGAGCCCGTGGTGGGCGATCTCGATCGCTTCGATGGCGACGGCGGATGACTGGGCGTCGAGGTCCGGGCCGGTCAGCTTGACCGGCCAGCCGCGGGTGAACGCCCACACCCGGACGGGCGCGAGCTCGCCATCGACCGTGCTCATGAGAACCACCGTCCCATCGCGCGGCCGGACCATGCCGGTGACGTGGAACTCGTAGAACCAGTCCCATAGCTCGTACAACGGTCCCGCTCCCTGGTTGAGCACGAGGTTCGGGAAAGCCGCCCGGCTCGGGAAGCGGTGGGCGAAGCGGTTCTCGCCGCCTTCCTGGTACTCCTCCACACTCACCTCGCCCGCGAGCCCGCTGCACTTGCTGAAGCTCACGGAGGTGAGGCCATCGATGGCCAGCACGAAATGCGCCGTGGTGAACGGCATGGCCGTGGGTGAGGCGAGAGGGAGCATGGCGCTACCTCGCCTCGATCTCGATGCCCTCGCAGGCGAACTCGACCGACTCGATGGCGACGTCAGTGCCCGTGGACTTCAGGCCAGGGCCCTCGAGCTTGACGGGCCATGCCTCCTTGATCTTCCATGTCATGACCGGGTCGCGTTCCTCGTTGAGGAGGCTCACCGTGACGTCGCGACGCTCGACCGCGCCGATGGTGATCGAGTTGTACCACTGGAACAGGCCATTGCCCGCCTCCGCGGGTGCGATGCCGCGCTTCAGGGTGACGTTCGAGAACTTGCGCAGGCCGGGCTGCTTGCGTGTCGAGAACTGCGGGTCCGCGCCGCCGCGGTACTCGATGACCTCGGCCTCCATCGTCAGCCCGCTCACTTCCGAGAAACTGGAGGTCTGCTGCTCGTCACCCCAGCTGATTGTGAAATGCAGGGTGGTCATGGGATACATATCAGGCTCCTTCACGGCTTATGCGCATGGCGGTGGACATCACTCGGACAGCCGCTTGTGGCTGAAGCGGAAGACGACGAACTCGGCGGGCTTCGCGGGCGCGATGGCGACCTCGGTGATGATGAGCCCGAGGTCGATGTCGGTCTCGGTCATGGTCTCCCCGAGCCCGACCCGCACCCTGTAGGCCTGCTCAGGTTTGGTGCCGGCGAGCGCCCCCGCGCGCCACTGCTGGTCCAGGAAGTTCTCCACCGAGACCTTGACGCGGATCCAGGTCTGGGCAGTGTTCGGCTCGAAGACGACCCACTGGGTGGCCCGCTCGACCGAGGTCTCGATCATGTTGAACAGCCGACGCACGTTGACGTAGCGCCAGGTCGTGTCGTCGCTCGCATTGCGGGCGCCCCAGAGCCTGGTGCCGCGTCCGGGGAACGACCGGATGAGGTTGACGCCGGCCGGGTTGAGCAGGTCCTGGCGCCGCTGGGTGTAGACCTGTGAGAGACCAACGATCCCACCGACCGTCTCGTTGCCCGGCGCCTTGTGGACTCCGCGCAGCCGGTCGGTGCGGGCAAAGACACCGGCGACGAAGCCCGACGGCGGCACGGTCGTGAAGCGGGCGATGGAGTCCGGGTCGATGGTGACGATCTGCAGGTGCGGGGCGTAGACGCCGGCATACGTGCTGGACAGGTTGGTGTTGCGCCAAGCAAGCAACTCGGTGTCCTCGTTGAGGTCAGGCGGGTCGATGATCGCGTAGCGCCGGAAGTTCTCGCAGTGGGTCACGACCTGCCCGACGACGTCGGCCTGGAGCATCGGATCGCCGAGCATGAGGGCGTCGGGACAGATCATCATGGCCGGCTCGGAGGCCTCCTCCAGCCGGGACAGCCCCGCCCTGAAATCGTCGTTCGTCGGCGGCTTGTCGGCGCCGATCTTGTCCATGGCGACGTAGAAGGGGGCAGCCGCGAGAGACACCGCAGCCGCACCGGCTGCCCGGGCCGCGACGGTGACGAGCGAGGAGACGCCGTTGACGACGTCGTCCTTGGCGAAGTACAGCGGGTGGTCAACGCTCAGCGAGAGCCCGGTGAACGACTCTGCCGCAGCGCCGTCCACCGCGACGTTGAGCGTGAACCGCGCCGCGACCACGGACGCGCTCTCGACGGCATACAGCGGGAAGCGGGACTGCGTCGTATCGGACACCGCCGTCGACGCCGCGAAGCGGAGGACGTAGGTGTCACCGCCCGCGGGTACGACGTCGGTAATCGGCGCGAACGCTGTGCTCAGCCCGAGACGGTCGCCAACTCTGGGTGCTACCGCGCACCGGACCGCGATGCCCTCGTCGGCATTGGCCTGGAGCGTGAACTCAGCGCTCGTGTAGGTGTCCGTCGCCACCGGCGCCGGAGCCAGCGTGAAGCCGGTCGCCGTGCGGGTGGCCACGATCGCCGGCGTCGGTCCCGCTCCGGTGTAGGTCACGCGCGCACCGGTCGGGAGGAAACCGTAGCTGGCCGAGACGTCGGCGGCGCTGAGATTGGTAATGCTGAGGCCAGAGTCCGCCAGACGCACCGCGCTGACCGGGGCGCTGACGGCGATCCGGCCACTGGGTGGTGGAGTCGTGCCGGCGATCTCGAACCGGTTCGTCTGCCACGTGGCGGTCCGGCCGTCCGACGTCGTGATCCGGGCAGCGGCGCGCTCTGGCGAACTCGCCGTAAGCTCTGCGGACACGGGGGCCGTCAGAGGGCGTTCGAAGGCGATCGCGGACAGGGCGAGGTTCGTCACCGGGGGCGTGCCCGCGGGCGTGCCGGCCACGGTGGCTGTCCCCGGGAAATCGGCGCGACGCTGGACGAAGGCCGCGCCGGGGACGGCGCCCAGGGACCCGTCGAGCGTGAGCGTCACGGCGCTGCCAGCGGCAACAACATTGGTGATGAGCGCGCTGGAGCGCGAGCCGTTGGGAGCGACAGCGACGACGACGTCGCCCTTCCTGAAGCCCTTGCCGGACGAGAGGAAGACCGACGCCGCTCCCGCCGCGCCGGCGCTCGCGACGACGGAGCCGGCCGCCATCGACGCGGCCCCGCTCGAGCTGAGCGTGATCGACGTTGGTGTCAGCGAGACGACGCTGGCGGTGACGGGGGCCGCGATCGATCCCGACGCAGGGACCGGCACGAGGCTGAGCGCGTCACCGGGTTTGAGGCCGGCGGTCGAGGGAACCTGCAGGGTGTGGGTACCGCTGCTCGTGACCGCCACAGTCGAACCGGACGTGGTGGCGCGGTAGAAAGCGCCCGAGGCGGACGACTCGTCGGGGGCCACCCCGACCGTCAGCGCGTTGGCCCATGTGCCCGGAGAGCTCGCCGAGACGGTGAAACTCACGCTACCGGAGACGTCGAACGTACGCCACGACGCCTCGGTTGAGGGGTCCACGCGAACGATCCAGGCGGCTGGCCCGCCGTTCTCGAAGAAACCGAAGACGGACTCGCCCGTGTGGCCACGCGAGGTGGGTGCGCCGAACCGTCGGACGTAGTCCGCCCAACCGGTGACCCGCGTGGGCTCGAGGACCGGGCCCTTGCGGGTCGTGCCGAGGACGGCGACGACGCTGGTCGGGGCGGCAGCGATCGGTTGCGGTCCCGACGGGACCTCTTCGATGTAGACGCCCGGTGATAGGTAGGTCACGGTGGCCTCCTCGGCTCGTGATTCAGGTGGTGTCGACCAGATGGGTTCGGGTCGCGCTGGTCATGAAGTTCATGTGGAGCGTGCGGAGCAGGCTCCCGTCGACGAGCAGGTCCAGCGGGACGAAGGCCGCCGTCCAAAGTGCGGGGGCAGAGCGGTAGGTACCGGGCTCCACTTCGGGGAGCGCGATCACAGGCTTCGGGCTCGGCCCGGAGGTGGCCCGGGCCGTCACTGTGGCTGCGGTGCGGGGTGTTCCCGTCGATGGCGACGTGAGTACGACCGTAAGCGTGAGCTCCACTGGCTGCAGAGACACGTCGACCTCGTCAGCCGTGAGGTCGACAACGATGGTGCGCGGGGGCCGTTCGGCGAGGGGTGGGATGACGAGCAGGTTCGCGACTGCTCCGTCTGTGAGGGTGACGACGAGCTTCGGCGGGACGGGCGGCGGCGCGACATCGGTGCGCACGGACACGACGACGGTGTCGGGCAGGACGCGAAGGCTCCATCCATAGAGCGCCGGCTCGAGCTGCGCCCGCAGCCCCTGAAGCGGAATGCCGGTCGAGGCATGCACCAGGCGGACCATGTGCCGAAGCCTCGTCGAGACGGTGGCGATCATCATGGCGCACCCACGTAGTCGATCCGGTGCTCCCGCACTCGGCCGGCTCCCTCGCGCTCAAGGACCGGGACCGGCGCCACGTCAACCTCATAGAAGAGCGACAGGCGGCCGGAACGGCCCAGTGCCCCCCAGACCTGGTTGCGCTCGTCGGCGCTCGGGGCTTGCAGCCGAATCGCAAGGCTCTCGACCTCGTCGGAGAGCGGCGGTGTGAGTTCGGGCGGGCGCAGGACCGGGTACGTGTGGAAGGCCTGCACAATGCGGCCCAGCCGGGCCTGCGACTCATCGTGGTCGCCGATGTAAGTGACGAGGTAGGTGAGCTGCAGCGACATCGGTGCCCGGACGAGGCCGGCTTGCCCTTCAACGAGAGGGCGGTTGCGCAGGTGCGGGTGCTCTGCCACGGCGATGAGGGCGAGGATCGCCTTGTTATCCGGGACGGCCACCTTTTCACCCTGTGAAAGTGAGTGCAGGACGACCCACGAGCCCAGATCCGGCGTCGCCTGCTGGATCAGGTCGCGAAGCGCCTCGCTGACCTCGCGGATCATGGGCGCTCCCACCCTCTCGGAGCGACGCCGTCGGCGTCGAGGCGCTCCTCGATGAGGCGCTCGATCTCGGCGAACGATCCCACGTAAACCTCCTCATCGGTGGCCATGTCACGCACCCGTGCACGGAGCACGGCCGGAAGCGACTCGACATCCCGGGGCTCCGCCCAGATGTCAATGAGAAATCCTCGCCTCCACGCCCGCAACACCAGACCACAACCCTCCTGTCGTTCTCAGGCTGGGGGCCGGCGCTCACGGGACGATCACCGCTGCGTCCCCGACCGATCACGGACCCGGATGTAGGCCCCGTCGCGTGCAGGAGGCAGGCGTGAGCGGCCTGCGAAGGGGCCGTGAGCAGGCCGTGGGCGGCCTGCTCACGGCCTCAGGGCATGCGTCGTAGCCGGTCGAGGGCCCGGTCAACAATGTCACCGAGGCGCAGAACTTCCCTGCGCGCACGCTCAAGCTCGGCAACGAGGACGGCGACCGAGGCGGCTTGCCCACCCTCACCCCGGGTGAGTCGCCCATAGAGCGCCACGGTCTCGGGCATCGGATCAGCCCCGAGCTCGGCCAGGATCAGCATCCTGCACTGCTCGAACTGCCGCTCAACGAGGTCATGACGCCCGGCCGAGCCGTAGGCCGCCATGAGGTGACGATGGATGTCCTCGCGAAGCGGCTCGATAGAGAGCGCCAAGTCACCGTAACGACCAACGGCAGCGACGTCGCCCCGGCCACCGTGGTGTTGGATGAGGTGGTCGAGTGCCGTGAGGTAGAGCGTCTCGATACGGTGCCTGGCCGAGATGACCCACTCGTCGTCGCAATGCTCCACGAGGCGACCACGATGCAGCGCGATGGCGCCTTCGAGGCGCGCCACGTCCGTCTCGGTCAGGTCATTGACATTTGACCGCAGAACGGGCGCGAGCAGGTCCTCGAAGAGGACGGCGTCCACCCTCATCTCGACAGCCGGGCTGAGTCCGACCGAGCGGCCACCGCTCCGGCCGACAAGCTCGATGCCTGTACTGGCCCGGACTTCCGCCTGGAGACGCCAGAGCGCTGTGTTGAGTCTGCGGCGGGCAGCATCTTCCGGGCAGTCGGCGAAGAGATGGGCCGCGACCACGGAGCGAGGTCGGCCGCCGCGGGGTGCGAGCGCGAGGTAGGCGCAGAGCATCGTAGCGCGGGGCGAGAGGGCAACGGGTTGATTGTCGGAGAGCAGTGTCGGCGTGCCGAGTAAATTCAGTGTAAGTCCCGGGTCGAACACGTTATCCCCCGCACGTATCTGTGACCGCTCCTGGCAGAAAGATACGCCTGCCTCCTCCTTGCCGCAATGTAGCGACTGATGGAGACGAGAGGACTGGAACTGTTCACGCGTCCACTGGTGCCGGTTCACGGCGCCCGGAGCCTCGCAGGATCAGTCCGTGACGAGGCCCTCGTGGCCGAGACCGGGAGCGCCTCGCGTCGGAGAGTCCGCCGACGGACGCACTGCGAAATGTTATGCGAAGTTGTTTCTTCCACCCCGAAGCCCAGGGCAGATCGAAGAGCTCTTGGGACTCTGAGAACCCGGGTCGACGGCGCCCTCGCCCGGATTTCGGCGTAGCTCTTCGCCCCGTCATGCTCCGCTTCGACATTGCCTAATGCGGCAGGCCACCGTCCGGAGGCGCGTCTACCATGCGCTGCCCCCGCCGAGCTTCCTCGCGCCCAATGGTGCTTAGGGTATGATCTCCGTCACCTCAGGCTGTGAGTAGTTGGTCCATGGAGTGACGGCGGCTACAAGAGTTTGCTTGACGACCGGGTATGGTGGACGGACTGTCGGCCATTTTCCGACACATGATGTTCCGATTGCTGCCAACGGTGGTCTAGCCAGCCGATGTATTGCTGTAGCAGGCGTCGTCGCGCGTGAGTCCACGTTCGAGCCGGGACAGCGTTGTGAGCCAGCGGAGCGGCTCACGGAGCAAAACAGTACTGCAGCGGCCAGCGCGACGGAGCTCACGCCGATATTCGACCCCGGGGAGCAACGTCCGGGCCGAGCCCACCGAGTCTCGGTCGTCGCGAGGGGAACCGCGCGACGACAGTTAGAAGTCCTCGGGCTCTGCACTCCGCCTCCAGGTGGGTGTCTTCTTCTGACTCACCGGGCGCGGCGAGCGTTGCCTCAGCATCGGGTTGAGTCCGACGAATCGTTCGACAGCTCGGCTTACCGTCTTCAGGCAAGCCGGTTTCGCATCATCCACTCACAGTGATCTGTTTTGTTGCCATACGGCCACCCGTTCCCGTAGCAATAACATCAACTCTTAGTGGTGCGAACCGACTGAGTTCACTTGGGATTTCAATTGAAACATTCTTAAAGGCTCCTGCCTCGTCCACCTGAGTACTACCTACTTCAAATAGGTGAACACGAATTCTGATGGTGTCGTTGGGTAAGAACCCCTCACCGCTTACGTTGATGGGCAATCCTCCTGGACTAGATACCTCGGAAAGGAAGATGGAAGCCGAGGTAGGTCGCGAAGGAGCGTCTGAATTGCCTGGACTTGGCGGCCCTTTCAAGATGATAGGTAGAACTCCGATTAAGGCCGCGAGCACGGTCCCGACAAGCCCAATGATCGCGGCCGTAATCGCCACAGAATGGGATTTTCCATCTTGGCTCAACGTCGTCACCTAGTTTTCGAAGAAAATGATGGGCGTGCCCCGCATAACCCTCCACCGGACACCTACGACGCTAAGTGACACCGGATGCTTCCGGCGGGCAGTCGCTGTAACTGGCGGGCGCCTTCACCAGCAATTTTGTGAAGCTTCAGAATAGTTCTACGCCTCAAGAGCCTCTTTGTCACCTGCCTAAATCCCGGCCAGAACGTGAACCATCACCTCCCGAGAAATCGCATCCGACAGAGCCAAGGTAATTCCCTATCGGCGCTGGTGCTTTCTGTTCAACGGCAGAGGAGCTGCAGTTAGGCCCGACGGCCGCGGACAATTTTCGCTGAAGGTCTGGCCGTCGAAACAACCTGTGAGCACACTGGAGCACGTAGGCCTCGACGGACTCCGCTTCGGCCACCTTAGCGAAAGCCCGGTCAGCTTCTCCGGCTTTTGTATAGATGTGTGCGGCGTCCTGGGCTTGGCCGCTTTCTTTCGCAGCAGGGCCGTTACCTAGGTGGAGCTCTACCGGGCCTTGCTGGAGTTCTCCCGGGTGCTGCTTTGACCCAGGAAAATGCGGAGCGTGGTCGGGCAGTGCTTGTTGCCGGCCTTTTTGTAGACGACGACATCGCAGGCAGAACCGCATCAATCCTCATCAGGAGGGTCGTGCTCGGAGATAGCAGCCGGGGCCGACTGCGGAGGGGTGCGCTGTCCAGCCGCGCTCTCAGATGCCGCCGGCTCGTGGTGAGAGATAAATCCAATCTCTTGACGAATGAGCCAGCGAAGAGTAGAACAAGACCACACGGTAAATAAGAATGCACCACGCTTCGCAGGCGACGTCCTGGGTGACGCCGCCTCTCCTAGGTCTTCATTCGTTTGAAGGGGTTCATCGGAGGCAACAGCTATGGTCTGCAATCCCTCAACATCCAGACCCAGCCCTTGATTATGGTCGAGTCCATGTCCAAGTCGTCACGCGGCTGGAAGCTGGGCGGCCGGGGCAATCAACTCCTTTATCGAAAGGGAGTCACTCCATACCGGCAATCTCTGCATTGTGATCGGTGATCACTATGGAGGCTGCAGGCGCTACGCTTCTGATCCTTGGGGCTGTCTCGATTATCGCAGCCCTAGTTGGGGGCAGCCTTAAATTGCTAGGGGATACGGAATTTCCGCCGCTGAAGTCGCCTATCATTCGTATTCTGCTTGGAATCGTAGGCAGCGTGTTCGTGCTGTGGGGGCTCGGCTTAGTCGTTGGCCTCGACCCAGCGACACCCCCGGAAAATTCAGACGCAGTCCAAACCACTCCTGCGGTCCCTATCAGGCCCGAGGATGAAGCCGCGGCTTACACCGCAAGATTGAACGACATCTGCATAGCTTGGGGGAGAAGACATTGCCTCGCTAAATCAACCAAACCGCGACGACCATCAATCAATTGTGGATTGGCTGTACCAGACTTCGGTCATCTATGCCGGCTGGCGCAACGAGGTAAACGCCGTGTCCACGCCTGCCGGCGCAAACAATGCAGCTCTCCAGGAGATCCTCAAGCAGCACGACATTCTCGCAGCAGCAACAGCCGGAATGTATCAGGCGGCAGCAGCTCAAGACGAAGCTCTTTATCGACGCCACCTTACTGCCCTCACCCAGGCCACAGATACGATGGGCTCCGCCTTCCGAGCATATGGATTGAATTGCCCATATTAGAACGAAACGTCGTCAACCGTTGGCACTGAAGTTGGCATGTCAACAGCTAGCGAACCCATGCAGACCACGGCAGGCCCGTGCCTTCCACGACAGGGCCGTTGCGCAATCGCCGCGCCCGGCTAAATCAATAAAGCGATAGCTCTATATTTGTCCTATCACTGTTCGCGGATACATAAGGCCCAATATCGGTTCTTGGGCGCGGCCCCTGGGGCCGATGAGAGTGCTACTAACCGCAGGGTTCGGCGCATCGGCCTCCAACCAGGCCTGACGACCCAACGGTGTCGCTTGCCAGCGGGATGGGACCACCGCGTTGCCACGAGTATGGGACCACGTGTAAGCGTTATTTAGCATTGTGGGTCTCCTTGTTTTCGTCAAGGGTGGCGCGCCGGTTTTCGCTGGCGCGTTGGCGCCAGGAGGGGCCCTGGATGACGAGGGTGTGGCGCCTTGGGTGAGCCGGTCGATGGCTGATTGGGCCAGTAGTGTGTCGCTGGTCATTCCCAGCCATTCGGCCGGTTCCCGGTTGGAGCTGATGATCGTGGATTTGCGGCGGTGGCGTTCAACGACGATTTCGTAGAAGTCGTTCGTCTCGGTGGCGTCGAGGGCCTTGATCGCGAAGTCTTCAATGATCAGCAGGTCCACGGCGGCGATGCGCCTCAGCTCGGCTTCGAGCGAGTTGTCGAGGCGGGCGGCTCGAAGCCGGGTCAAGAGTTTGTCGGCGCGGGTGAAGTGCACGCTCATCCGCCGCCGGATCCCGGCATGGCTCACAGCGGTGGCGAGGTGTGTTTTGCCCACGCCGACCGGGCCCAGGAGGAGTACGGAGTGCCCGGCCTCGGCGAACGCCAGGGTGCCCAGGTCCGAGAGGAGCATCCGGTCGTAGCTGAGGTCCGTGGCGTCGTCCAAGGTTTCCAGGCGCATCGTCGCGTCCAGGCCTGCCCGGGCGGCGCGCAGGGTCGCGGAGCGGGAGTCGCGGCGGGAGAGCTCATCGGACAGCAGTAGCTCCAGGAACGCGGCGTGGCCCATCTGCTGGTGCCTGGCCATCACGAGGCGCTCGGGCAGGGTGTCCTTGAGTCCGGAGAGCTTCAGGTCCCGCAAGATCCGTGACAGATCGGTGCTGACCGGGTCCACCGGCCCCGCCGTGGTGGTGGCGGTGCTGAGCTGGTTCATCGCGCTTCCTCCTGTGCTGTCTGTGTCTCCTGCGCTTGTTCTGGTGCCTCGGCGTGGGAAAAGACGAGGTGCAGCTGCCCCCCGTGGCCGTATCTGTGCCCGGCCCCCAACCCGACCGTCCCGGCGGTCCCCGAATTGGCGGCGCTGCCGGTCCCCACACTGGCCAGCGTGGTCCCTGTAGTGGCCACGGCGTTCCCGGCGTTGGCCACATCTGTCCCTTGACTGGCAGTGCCGCCGGTCCCCGAATTGGCGGCGCTGCCGGTCCCCACACTGGCCAGCGTGGTCCCTGTAGTGGCCACGGCGTTCCCGGCGTTGGCCACATCTGTCCCTTGACTGGCAGTGCCGCCGGTCCCGGTACTGGCCAGAGCGGTCCCCTGATTGGCCCCTTGACTGGAAGACCGCGCCAGCGCCGGTCTGGTGACGTGGTTGGCGTATTCGGCTGGGTCGCGGGCGAAGCGGGCGGCCCCGGCCGGGGCGGTGCGTGGCAGCAGCGCCGGGGTGTTCTCGGCGGCCATAGCGAGCATGGAAGCGATCTTGGGCACGGCGACGACGTCCGGTCCGGGTCCTTGGAACACGCCGCTTCCACGGCGCCGGGCCCGTACTCCCGTACAAGGCCGATCAGCCGGTAAACGGCGCGCATCCTGGTCCAGGGCAGCGGGTCATCCAGGATCCGCTCGGCGTAGATGCCGATGTTCTCCCCGTGCCCGGCGCAGATGCCGATCAGGCGGGTGATGTCCCGCAAAGCATAGGCGCTCTTGCGCTCCGGCAGGTCTGTCTGATCGGCGGAGCGGGTCCCGGGCCGCAGCCTTTGGTGGGCCTTCACCAGCTGCCCGCGGTGATAGATCTTCACCAGCTCCGGTGATAGATCTTCACCAGCTCACTGTCGGCCCCCACGGCGACCTGGGAGCCGATGGAGTCCCCGGGCACCGAGTACAGGGCCTTGCCGATCTCGATGTGGTGGTCGCGGGGGACCTTCACGTCCATGAAGACCGGCACGTCGTAATCCGCCGGCGCCGGCAACAGGACTGGGGCTTCCTCGGCGGCGATGACTTCCGCCGGGCGCGCGGCGGTGGTGCCGCGGATCCGCATCCCGGCCTTCTCCTGGCACCAGAACACGGCCCGTGCCTGGGCGTCCTCAAGGTCGGCGAAGACGTCCCCGGCGAAGAAGTTCTCGCGCACATACTGCACAACCCGCTCGACCTTGGATTTGTCTTTTGGCGACCTCACACGGGCCGCGTCGGTGGCGAACCCCGCGTGGGCGGCGTAGTCCAGCCAGCCCGTGGAGAAGCGCGGGTTCACCGGGTCAGCGGACGTCACCACCGGCTTCAAATTATCGGGAATTAACGCTTTGAAGACGCTGCCAAAGAAGGCCCACGCCATCTCACACCCGGCAATCACCGCCGCCAGCGTCTGGGTGTAGGTGAGCCAGACGAACATGTGCCGCGAATACACGGCAGTGAAGATCAGTGCGTGCACCTTCCGGCCCCGACCCGTTTCCGGGTCCGGGATGGTGCCCATGAACGCGAAATCGATCTGGCATTCCACCCCGGGCTCCCCGTCGGCGACCCGCACCGTCGTCGCCTTCACCCGATACCCGCACCGCTCCCGTCGCGAAGCGGTGCAACGTCCGGTACGGCACCTGGCAACCCTGACGGGAAAGCAACTCGTGGACCTTCACCAAAGTCAGCGCCCGGCCGGCCTTCCCCGTCCCGGTGCCCGTAACCCACGCCCGGATCTGTTCCTCGTGCCCGGCCAAAGCCTCCCACGCCGGCCCGTGCCCGTTCGGCCGCACCGGACGCACGCCGCGACCACCGCCCCGACAAGCTCATCAGTGATCGCACCAGCGCCGGCGTCGCGCACGAGCCCTGCCGTCTCGGCCGCAATTGGCGTCGGCAGCCGGACCCAGGCAGATAGACGTTGCCAACGTGGGATAGCACCCTGGTTGCTACTGGCTTCGCCGCCGCACGGACAGCTGGCCGACTCCGCGGCGCTGTGACGCGGGGACGGCAAGGGAATGCATCAAGGGGCAGAATCAGTCGGTGGAGACGTCTGAGGCTGGACGATCGGTGGCGGCGGAGGAGGAAGCAGACTTTGGGTGGCGGCTGCAAGGGCTGCTCCGAGCAGGGCCGTGACCAGGGCTGTGGCAGCGGATGCTGCGACTCCAGTCGACCACAGTGCGAGCCTGCTCATGTTGTACAGATCGGCAAGGCGTTCAACGCCCTCGTTCGCCTTGCGGATCGCCATCAAGTCGGCCCCAACACCCAGGATTCCGCACATCATGGCGAGCTGCACGAGCAAAACCGCCAGCGCCCCTCTGAGGTCTCCAGACGGGTTATATGGCACCAACACAGCAATGGCTTCAGATATACCCAGCACCACGAAGTAGCGCGTAGCCTTCGCAAGCCCGGAGCTGCCGTTGAACAGTGGCAAAAAGTACCCAAACACAAATCCGTAGAACGGAAAGCGAAACGTCAAAATACTCGTCAAGAAGGTCTCAGAAGCGTTCGAACCACGCAAATCCAGGCCCGACAACGACTGGGCAAGCAGCGGGATCGAGAATAATGCACCAATGGCCGTACTCACGGCGGCGGCCATCAGCGCACGCTGCATCGGCCCACGGGTTCCGGCCCACCCCAGGGCGGCGTGGCGTTGTTGAGTCGTGGGCGACGACGTTGGCGCATCGAGGACCTTTGACACGGTGCGCGCAATCTTGTCGCTTTCCTCGATCAGAAGATCACCGGACTGAAAGCGTTTTCGGAGAGCAAGTCGCAACTCGCGACCCATCCTTACTGCGCGGAGCTCATCGAGTAATCGGCGAACATCGTTGTGATCATTACGGCGAGACGGATAGGAAATGTCGCCGGTCGGCCTGACCAGGAATGTTGCCGTCAGCAGTAAACCGACCAAAAATGACAGTGGAATCCCGACAACATTGCTTTCTGGCCTCAATGCAAGGAGCGCCACGGCCCCGATTGACACGGGACGCCAGAAACGTTCAGCCTGCCCATGTAATGCGACAACGCTGAGGAGCCCGATCGCTGCCGCAATCAGCCCCAGCCGCAGGAAAGGACCTGCCGCGAAGGACACCCGTACTGCGTCGTACGGGGATACCGGAAAGAGCGCATACAACGACACACCAGACGGAATCACGAAGGCCGCCGCGAAAACCAGCACGGCTGCCCTGGTCCAGTTCTTCACGCGGCGTCCTTGGACGCGTTGGGTGTTCAACGTGTTGATAATCGTCCAGATGAGAGCACTGACAAATCCAACGAGCACCAGAAACGTCAGAACACCCATTAGTACAGACGCATTTACGGAAAACGACCCCAACGCAAACGCCACCGTTGCGACAATAGATGCAGCGCACAGCCCGTCTAGGACCCAGCCCCGGCGGGAACTCAACGCATGAGAAAGTACAACCGCCCCAAACACAGCGAGAACCACACCCACAGACGGAGCGATAAACCAAACCACCGGACTAGGGTCTTCAGTCGGCATCCTCTCCAAAACAAAGAGGCCGGCAAGACCAACGGCAGCGCCGCCGATAAGAAGGATCAGCGCCTTGCCCATGCCTATCCATGGCGAGGGAGAGGGAATGCTTTCGGAACCAGCCCTCCAGGACCACAGAGCCAGTAGCCCGACGACGGCGGCCACTGTCTGCGGATTGCCAAGGGGAAACCATTCATGCCCGAGAGCTTGCGGATCCACGCTGCTGCGGAGATTCCCAAGGAAGCCTTGGACTGAGGATTGCAACCAGTTGATCGCCTGGACGGCAGATGTGACAACGGCTCCCAGCAAAAGCGGCCAAAAGGCCCCTACTGCCCCCTGAATCCGAGCAGCTGAGAAGCCGCTCGCCGCAGCTCGCGAGCGAAACCACCAGTAGGCAAAAATCCAGGGAGAAAATAGGAGAACCTGCCTCCACAGCCCCTCCACTGTCAACCAGATGTTAAGTGGGAGATCCACCAGTTTCGTCAGTTCCGGAGGCGCACCGTCGTCGAACGTCAACGAGAGGAGCGGCGACTGCGATCGGAGCTCCAGCGACGTGTCGCTTTGCTTGGAGATGCCGGACGGTGGGCCAACCGCAACAAGTCGCTTTGAGCCGGCTACGTCGATGTCGGTTTGGCAGGGCGAATTGGTGCACGTGGCCCATTCCGCGCGAAGCTCCAGCCGCCCGTTGGTCGTGCGGCTCACACCTTTTGCTGTGATGACAGCCCGACCATTTCCTGTTCGTTCTACGATGGGTGCAGTCCAGCGAAAGCGCACAGAGTCACCACCACCGCGGTCCCAAGCTGACAGTCCGCCAAAATAGTGGCCAATGAACACTTCCGGAAAGTCACGAAACCTTCCGGCCGTTACGTCGGAGACCACAGCGTCATCACTGGTTGTCGATAATTGAAAACTAAGTTAGTGACTCGCCGGTCTGAATTCTGACGGATCTCTCACCCTGGCTAACTCTCAAAATATCTGAGTCGAAAGCAGTGGATTCCGGGAACGGAAAAAGGCGTAAACCCGCCACTGACTGGGGCCACGATCCGTATCCGCTGAGGATGAGGGAGGATAAGGACAGTAGAATCACGCTGAAAATGAGAGCCATGACTCGCGTGACAGGGACTTTCATGTGTCGCACCCCCTCGTTGTGGGTTGCCAAAGAGTATCCCACGAGCTGGGCGCCGGATAGACGCAGACCAATGGTTCTTCGGTTCAGAGCGCCGCCCCGAATGCCGGTTGCACGCTGTCGCGTGAGCTTCGGGACCGTGGTCCTTCGCACACCGTTCAAGGTATTCACCTTGCTGGTTAAGCCCTTGATGCTGGCACCCGTTGACTCGATCAATGGATTACGCCATTCTTGCGTAGCGATCGTTTTCTGGTCGACCTGTCAGCTCGATCTACGTGAATTGAGGATGGCATGCCCGAGTCCAGCAGCTCGAAAGAAAGGCTAGATCAGCAAGTCCCAACCGACCCTGCCGACGCAGTAATCAACGATGAAAGTACTGAGAAGTCACGGTGGCCGGACAATTCCCTCTACCAACATCTCGGCAGGATTGTCATATTCGAGTCCGGGACGCCCCAACTGCCCTCGCGGTCGACAATTGACATGGACGATCCATGGCCTATCGACGAAGTCGAATTTAACAAGGGTGACAACCGGCTGATGACGGGCCCGCCGTTCGGGCGCATACTGCGATTGGCGTTGGCGGTCAAGGGCGGCGTTAGCCTCGCAGTGTGGATAGGCGGAGCCATTGCCGAGCTGGACGTCCTGCGTCGCGTGCGAATATTCTCCATGGATGGCGCCCTACATGGATTCTTCGTCCGAGACCTGAACAAAAACCATCCTGACGAAGAGCGTTCCGGCGAGCTCCTCACTCGGGCCCAGTTCTACGCCAAGTGGCTAGCCTCCCGCGGATACGACCGGGTTGAAATCGATGTATTGGCAGGCGCCAGCGCCGGCGGATTGAACGCCATCTTTTACGGTGCCGCCCAGCGGGCCGGAGCAAGCTTTGAATGCGTTCTGAACACATGGCTGACTCAGGGGTCGATCTGGAAACTACTTCGAGCTGGCGGGCTGCGATCTGTTCCCTCACTGTTCCAAGGTGATGCGTACTTCTGGAAAGGCGTGCATGACGAACTCATGAATCTCTACGATTCCGATTATCAAAACGTCGCACACGTTGCTGACCGCGTGGTCGTAGATCTTTCAGCCACGATCACCGACCCGGAATATCTCAGCAGCCTGCCCACACGCGAGGGCAGGGGCCACTTTCACTTCAAAGGCTCAGACGATCCTGGCACCGCACCGGTGGATGGAAATGACATTCCGCGCGGCGGAGAAACAGCTCCCGACGCGGACAAGCTATGGCGCCTTGCCTATGCAGCCAGAACCACTTCCTCGTTTCCTGGCGCCTTCGAACCTGGCCTCATCTGGTCGCACCCCACTGCTCCGACATCAGAATCGGCAGCGCCTCCAGGCGCCGTGGACATGAGTTTCGCCTTCAACGCGCACCGCACCGGTGTGAAGCCTTTTCGCGTCGTCGACGGTGGCGTTCTGGACAACATTCCCATCGACCGGGCTCTTTCTGCCATCAAGTCCCTCAGCTCTGATTACTACGCAAGCCGCCTCGTCGTCTATCTCGACCCCAGCCCCGAGCTATCGGCATTCGGCAGAGCCCCCTCCGAACGGGTCCCACCGCCCAACCCGGCCACCCCGCATCGCCGCAGAACGGACAATCTGTCGTACTTTTCCCGGGTCGTCACAACAGGCATCGGAATGCGGGGCATCCGCGAATCCGGCACTGACGAAGTAGAAGAACTTCAGCGCCTTAGATGGGCGAAACTCCTAGAACAGACCCGCATGAACGCCTGGCGGACAGGCGCTCTGCAGTACCAGGTATCGAATGCCTCCGATATCCGCCTGTCATATGCCCGCTCACGACGCACGTCGGACTTTGATCTCTTCTACAAGATCCTGCGCGATCCGGCACGATGGCAGCTGGATTCCATACTTGTCGAGCGGCATTCCCTCAGCGCCTGGGAACCGGACTTGATCACACCGCTCGATCTAACATTGCGCAAGCACTATCGCCTGCTGGAGGAGGAAACATCAGCAGGACGAGGCCCGCTGTTGGGCGGATCTCAAGCACTCATCGACGCTGCAGCGGCGGCCCTATCATGGCTCCGGGACCTCGAGGAGTCCGCGTTCGCTGGCGCAGGCAGTTCCTACCTACCCGACATCCCCGGGCCCCTGACCCAAAAATCGGTGCGCCAATTACTCCACTTCATCAACATCTCAGCGCGTTCGCTCCGGGACCAACAGATCCTTGACCTCATCAAACAACGAATGCCCTTGGACAATATGGTTCAGGAATGGTTAAAGGCCCAAGGCAGTACCGACATCAAGAATCTGTGGAGCGAGCTGGACAGATGCGTTGCCGCGCTCAAGGAATACAACAATGAGGGGTCAGTTCGTACGCCGGCGCAATGGGCTGCCTTCCGAGAGGAATTCGGGGCGAGAGATCTCGCCCCATACATCACCCCTCTTGACCGACCGGACCCCGTTAAAGCGATACTCTTTGAAAAAATATCTGCGTCTCAGCCCTCCTCTTTGGACGCTGACCCGAAATTTCGATCCTTATTGGCCGCCCATAGGGCAGCAGTGGCACAGGGCTGGCTTCGTCTGGGGGACAGCGATTTTGCAGCAGCTGCCATAAAAGAAAACCTGCCGTCCGGGCTATCAGCAGAGGCGAAACTGGCGGGATCGGCCTTGGGAAATTTCGCGGCCTTCTTTTCAGAGAACTGGCGGCGGAACGACTGGTCCTGGGGACGAATCGATGCCTCAGCCGGGATTATTCGAACGCTGGAGTCTCTGCCGCTGTCCACGGCGTCGAGAGGTCTCGACGAGAGCGAACCATTGGTCAGACGAACAATGTCGGGCAAGGAAGACATTGCCGCCGCCCAACAGTCCGTGATCCGACAGCAAAGCATCGACTCCCTGATGGCCGGACCGGGCGACCTATCCCGACTTCGCCCAGCGTACCTCTCAGCGCTTACGCACCGCGTCGCGAGGGTCGGCCTGCGAGCAGTGATAGGCGGTAAGTCCAGACACACCAAGGCCGCCTCATTCGCAATCGCACCACTATTCCTCACCTATGCACCCTTTGCCTTTTGCCACCTCGCCGGAATATTCTGCGCTTCACTGCTGGCTACAGCCATCGCTGCAGCAACACCAGCCGCCGACCACAACCAAGAACCGAACGCCTTCTGGATCTCCACCGCCCTATCGATCGTTGTTCTCCTCACAGCAGTGTCTGTTTCGCTACCGAGAGTCATCAAAGGATTCAGCCGACGGCACACTCTCAAACAGATGCCCTCCCTCAGCGAAGACGCGGAACCACGGCTGAGAAGGTCCGCGCGATGGTCAATCGTTTACTGCTGCTCGGGGACTGCGTCGCTGATTACCAGCGTCGTAATACTCGACCACGAGCAAGAATTCACCTGCCGAACATGGATATTCGTCCTCGCCACCGCATGGATGCTTCTCGCCGCACGACGAGCATCTCGAACACTACCGATAACCCCTCTGCGCCGAAAAGCCGACTGGCTTTGGGCCTCAGCTGCGATAACCGCCCTTGCCGCAGCGGCCGGCACAGCATGGCTCCCCCCATCGACGACCCCTCCAGGTAACGATCCATTCCTAAACTCGTCGATCGCTCTAGGCGTTGCGGGTACCGTGATATCAGCTGTTCTTACGCATGGCTGGATGACCGGCGCCCGGAAACTCCGGACAAAAAAGGGGACTATTGCCTGGCTCTGCCTCAGCGGCCTGACAGGAGCCATCACCATCGGATCACTCACGCTCATCGGCCTAACTGACGTAGGCGCAACTGCAGCAGTAACTTCCCTGGACCTGGCCGCCACCTGGGTCATCACCAGCCACTTCATCTGGTGGACCGGTTCCTGGGACCGCTTGGCCTCCTACGAGGACGCCGACGACAACCCGTGGCAGACAGCAGCCTAGAAGTACTTTGTTAGGTTGGTGGCGCGTGTTGGCAGTAGGGGCAGCAGCCGAGCTGTCGGATGAGGATCCGTTGGAGTTTCTTTGAGGACCCCGTACAGGATCAGGCTGCCTGCCGCTTTTGGGGTGGCGAGGCGTTTCCCGGTGATGAACAGGTGTGCCGCGGACACGAGGGGGGCGTGATGGTGGAACCCGGGAAGGACTGTCCTTCGAAGTGGGAGAGCCGGTGGCGCATCGAACACGACTACCGCGATTTGAAACCGGGCTCACGTTCCTGCTTGCGCCAGTGATGGTCGCTTGCACGGCGGGCCAGCTTCGCACCCACCATGACACCGATAATCGGCAAAATAACTGTGGCGAGGTCGTTGAAAATCCCCCAAGATCCTTCTACAAGCTTAAGTCCATGTTGGGAGACTACCGCGATAGCATCTCGCAGGCACAAAATGATAATTCCAATCTTTTCTCCGGCCGACCCTAGTGCCAACATCCCTGGAAGAGTAACCTAAGCGCCAACTCGTCAACGATGGGAAGGGTGCGCCATGGCAGCAGGGAACCAACGGGCGGCTGAACCCAACGAACCAGGTGGAACTGCACCTCCCAAAAGGGCCGGTATCCCCGTCCGTGTCGTTTTTGCCGATCATCGCTACACGATCGCGGACTTCACAGACCTGATGCAAAACCTAGAGGCACTTCTAACTATCGGAATGGCACAGCCGTATGAACTAACGAGGTCAACAACTCGGGCCAACCTTGCCGATTCAGTGATCATAGAGTCTATTCGCAAGGAAAGCCCGCTGGAAATTTTGATGGATATGCAGGCCTCTGTTACGGCAGTGACTTCATTTATCACCCTTGCTGGCGGCCTCATTGCACTCCGACCCCTGTACGCCACCCAGCAACTCAAGGCTGCAAAGGCCGACGCGGAGAGAGAACAACAAAAGCTGAAGAAGAAAATCGCCAGAGACTTACTAAGCCAATATGATGACCTGTCCAAGAAGAAGAAAAAGAAACTCTTTAGCGACAAAAAGTTCAGGGCACTCATAGAACAAGCGGCGGCGGCGGCGTTGAGTATAGAGAGTATAGAGAGTATAGAGAAGGTATCTAGCGAGCCGGTCCCCGCGCCCAGTTTCGAGCAGGCAGCGCCGGCAGCCGCAAGGCCGCCTCGCTGATAACCATGATTACATGGCACAAGAAACAATAATGGTTCTGACCGACGATATCGACGGTTCCGATGGCAGTGAACCATCCAGTTCGCCCTCGATGGCCGTAGCGGGCAAGGGACAGGTCTTGTTGGTCGTCGACCAGCCCTCCACCATCGGTCCCCTGCCGGTCGCCGTGGCGCAGGCCGAGGGCATCATGGTCGGCTACCTGCCCGGTCTGGCCATTCGGCGCATCGCGGAGCTGTCGATGTTGTGTGGCCTTGATGATGACCTGGCCAAGCAGGCCACGGCCACCTCAAACCGGATCCGCGGGCTCCTCACTCAGGTCCATCCGGCCCTGGAACGGGTCATTGGCAAGCATTTGGACCACCCGGCCAAATAACCCACGCCGTCCATGCTGCGCAAGGCTGGCCAGGCCCGGGTTGTGGCCCTGCTCTCGCGGTATGCGCCGCGGGCAGGGAAGGGCTGGGCGGTGGAGGTATTCACCGCGTTGGGCGAGCAGTCCGTCCTGGTCGTCGGCACCAACGCGGCAGGCATCGTCCTACCGCAGCTGGCAGCGATGCTCAAACAGTTGCGCACCTTCCGGGACCTCATCCTCACCCAGGTCGAGGCTCTCGTGGAGGCCCACCCTCTTCACCCGTCCTGACCTCCATTCCGGCGGTCGGGGTCAGGACGGAGGCGCACATCATCACCGAAGTTGCGGGCAAGGAATTCAAGACCGCAGGCCACCTCGCCTCATACGCCGGACTGACCCCGGTGACATGGCGGTCAGGCACCTCGATCCGCGGCGACCACGTCCAAAAAGGGGCCCTTCGCAGATGAGCGTGGTTAGGGCGGTCTGAGACTGGCGCCGCGGGGTAGGGCAGTTTCCGGTGCGGCGTGGTGCAGCGGAAAAGAAGTCAGGGCCTCTTTGAATTGGAAGCGACCAAGCAAACCAAAACCAAAAGAGACCCTGACATGAATAACTCTATGTCTTGTTCTGATGGCCGCTGGTGCACGCGCGCGGATGCGCTGCTCGGTGTCGAAGGCGTACACGTCAGCTCCGTCACAGCAACCCCAGGCGGACTGATTCTGAGCGTCGAGACCGGGGAGGACGTCACCGGCTGCCCCGACTGCGGCGTCGTTGCGGTCGGGCACGGGCGCCGGCAGGTTCGGCTCCATGACATTCCCTGTTTCGGCAGGCCGGTGCGGCTGCTGTGGGCCAAGCGTGTCTGGCGCTGCCCGGATCCGGACTGCCCGAGGACGACGTTCACCGAGGAGCACCCGCTGGCCGGGCCCCGGGCGAAACTTACCGACCGTGCCGTGAACTGGGCAACCGACGCGCTGCAGCATTTCGACACCTCGGTATCGGCACTGGCCCACCAGCTCGGCGTCTCCTGGCACACCGTGTGGCACGGGATCCGGGCCGAGGCCGCACGGCGGATCGCTGACACAGGCCGGCTGAAGGGGGTGAATGCGCTCGGCGTCGACGAACATGTCTGGGCCCACACTGGTCCGCCCGGCACCGGGATGGTCACCGGGATCGTGGATCACACCCGCGACGCGGACGGCATCGTTCACGCCCGGCTGCTGGACCTCGTGCCGGGACGCTCCGGCAAGGCCTACGCCGACTGGCTCAAAGACCGCGGCACCGGGTTCACCGCCGGGATCAAGACCGCTGCGCTGGATCCGTTCCGCGGCTACGCGAACGCGATCCGTGACGAACTGCCCGAAGCCATCACCGTCCTGGATGCCTTCCACGTCGTGAAACTGGGTTCGGCCATGGTCGATGAGGTCCGCCGCCGGGTCCAGCAGGACACCCTGGGACACCGCGGCCGCAAGGGCGATCCGCTCTACGGGATCCGCAGGACCCTGCAGATCGGCGCCGAACACCTCAGCGAGAAACAGGCCGCACGCCTCGATGCGAAACTCACCATCGGGGACCCGGACCACGAAGTCACGCTGGCCTGGCAGTGCTACCAGAAGCTCCGCAACATCTACCACGCAAGGCCGGAACGCGGCCGTGAACTCGTCACCGAGGTCATCGCGTCGTTCCCGACCTGCCCCATCCCGGAAGTCGCCCGCCTCGGCCGGACACTCAAACAATGGAAAGCCGCGATCTTGGCCTACTTCGACACCCTCGGCGCCTCCAACGGCCCCACCGAGGCGATCAATGGCGTCATCGAGACCACCCGCAGAATAGCGCGAGGCTTCCGCAACTTCCCCAACTACAGAATCAGATGCCTACTCGCCGCCGGCGGCCACCGTCCCTACCGGGCAAAACAAACCAACCATGCCTAAATGCGAAGGGCCCAAAAAGGGCAACAAAAGCCTCAAACGGGCCTTCTTCCTCTCCGCGTTCGCTGCGCTCAAAGACCCACTCTCAAGGGCCTACTACGACCGCAAACGCGCCGAAGGCAAACGCTACAACCAAGCCCTCAACGCCCTCGCACGGCGCCGCTGCGACGTCCTTCGCAATGCTCCGAGACGGCACACTCTACGAAGCACCCGGACCCAAGAGCGCCTGAACGGCCGGCCTGTCAGCTGCCGGCACCACCCACCGCTGGCCATTCATGCCTGCCCACAAATAAGTCGAACCATCTGCGAAGAAATCCCAGCCCCAACGCTTGACAAAAAACATAGCGACACCCCGGCGCCAACCATCCGGCGGATCACTGAGATCCCCGGCGGGGCGGCTGCCGTCGGACCATTCTCCCAAGCAGTAGTCGCCAACGGGTTTGTCGGCTCCCCGCGGTTCGTGGTGAATTCCACTGTGCGGTGAATGATCAGAATACCCAGCTGACTTCGGAGGTTGCGCCGACCCCTAGAATCCGTCCGCTTGCGCCAAGAAGGAGCCGGCCGGAGGGACGCCGCCCTCGCCGTTGGTGCCAGCAAACCGAGCTCCTACAACTGGGACCGGCAACAGGCTGCTAAGGAGTTGCGGCCTTTATTTCTGTTTGCGTGCCGCAATACTGGCCCTTCGCATTTAGGCATGGTTGGTTTGTTTTGCCCGGTAGGGACGGTGGCCGCCGGCGGCGAGTAGGCATCTGATTCTGTAGTTGGGGAAGTTGCGGAAGCCTCGCGCTATTCTGCGGGTGGTCTCGATGACGCCATTGATCGCCTCGGTGGGGCCGTTGGAGGCGCCGAGGGTGTCGAAGTAGGCCAAGATCGCGGCTTTCCATTGTTTGAGTGTCCGGCCGAGGCGGGCGACTTCCGGGATGGGGCAGGTCGGGAACGACGCGATGACCTCGGTGACGAGTTCACGGCCGCGTTCCGGCCTTGCGTGGTAGATGTTGCGGAGCTTCTGGTAGCACTGCCAGGCCAGCGTGACTTCGTGGTCCGGGTCCCCGATGGTGAGTTTCGCATCGAGGCGTGCGGCCTGTTTCTCGCTGAGGTGTTCGGCGCCGATCTGCAGGGTCCTGCGGATCCCGTAGAGCGGATCGCCCTTGCGGCCGCGGTGTCCCAGGGTGTCCTGCTGGACCCGGCGGCGGACCTCATCGACCATGGCCGAACCCAGTTTCACGACGTGGAAGGCATCCAGGACGGTGATGGCTTCGGGCAGTTCGTCACGGATCGCGTTCGCGTAGCCGCGGAACGGATCCAGCGCAGCGGTCTTGATCCCGGCGGTGAACCCGGTGCCGCGGTCTTTGAGCCAGTCGGCGTAGGCCTTGCCGGAGCGTCCCGGCACGAGGTCCAGCAGCCGGGCGTGAACGATGCCGTCCGCGTCGCGGGTGTGATCCACGATCCCGGTGACCATCCCGGTGCCGGGCGGACCAGTGTGGGCCCAGACATGTTCGTCGACGCCGAGCGCATTCACCCCCTTCAGCCGGCCTGTGTCAGCGATCCGCCGTGCGGCCTCGGCCCGGATCCCGTGCCACACGGTGTGCCAGGAGACGCCGAGCTGGTGGGCCAGTGCCGATACCGAGGTGTCGAAATGCTGCAGCGCGTCGGTTGCCCAGTTCACGGCACGGTCGGTAAGTTTCGCCCGGGGCCCGGCCAGCGGGTGCTCCTCGGTGAACGTCGTCCTCGGGCAGTCCGGATCCGGGCAGCGCCAGACACGCTTGGCCCACAGCAGCCGCACCGGCCTGCCGAAACAGGGAATGTCATGGAGCCGAACCTGCCGGCGCCCGTGCCCGACCGCAACGACGCCGCAGTCGGGGCAGCCGGTGACGTCCTCCCCGGTCTCGACGCTCAGAATCAGTCCGCCTGGGGTTGCTGTGACGGAGCTGACGTGTACGCCTTCGACACCGAGCAGCGCATCCGCGCGCGTGCACCAGCGGCCATCAGAACAAGACATAGAGTTATTCATGTCAGGGTCTCTTTTGGTTTTGGTTTGCTTGGTCGCTTCCAATTCAAAGAGGCCCTGACTTCTTTTCCGCTGCACCACGCCGCACCGGAAACTGCCCTACCCCGCGGCGCCAGTCTCAGACCGCCCTAACCACGCTCATCTGCGAAGGGCCGCAATACTTTGCGTGATAAGGCCCTCTAAAGAGGCGACCTCCACCGCCTTGCATGGTTTTATTCGGTTTGCAGGGGCGCATGTGGAGCCCCGGCACTACATGATGTGCTGTACCCGTTAGGATGACAATGCGAGTACCGCCGCTTCGAATGCCTCTGACCTGATTAAGGCCATCTCTCCTCTTTTAGACATGGCATGGGCTGTTAATTCAAAACGGTTCTTATCTTCTACGTCGAGTGAGGACCAGTTGCTAGGTTCCTCGGACGTCCTCGAGAAATAGCCCACCAGCGCCTCCCCGAGAAGTGTGAGGAGTTGTGCGACACCTATGGAAGGATCGGCGGAATTTAAGTTTGGCGGCTCTGGATTGATCATTCGTAGTTTGATTATTCGCTCTCTAAGGGCCCAAAGTTCGGACTGGTCTGTCGCAGACAGGTCAGGTGCATTGAGTTGTCCTTCAAGGATCGCGATTAAATCCTCGCTAATAATTGTTCGCACAAACATGTCTACCGACAGCGGCGTGCCATATGAGCGTTGCAGTTCGACGCATCTCCGCGCCACTCGCAAAAGATCACGAGGGAGACCTCCAGCCCACGAGTGACAGAACGCTCCCACAAGCGGCGGAAAGCCAGCCGCTCGCGCCGCCAGGACACGGAGTGATTCGTC
This sequence comes from Pseudarthrobacter sp. NIBRBAC000502772, assembly GCF_006517235.1. Taxonomy (NCBI): domain Bacteria; kingdom Bacillati; phylum Actinomycetota; class Actinomycetes; order Micrococcales; family Micrococcaceae; genus Pseudarthrobacter; species Pseudarthrobacter sp. NIBRBAC000502772. Next base: position 2,366,380 of record NZ_CP041188.1, on the reverse strand, counting down.
TAGGGCTAGTGGTTTAACACGAATGATGGCGTCGAATGCAGAGTCGAACGCGTCCCTCGAAGGGAGTCCCCGCCTCTCAAAACTGAGCAGTGCATCGGTGGATACGGAGACCACAAAGTGCACACCCTCGATATGAAAGAGGTCCTTGAGACCATTCACTGTTTCAATAAGATCTTCGGTCTCGCTGATCTTGTCTAACTCATCGACGCCTATCACCACTGGATTCGGCTTCTGGTCGTCTGCGAAGGTTCTGAGCAAAACCCGCAGGCCGTTGACAAGATCGGCTTGCGAAAGAGCACGACCCTTAAGAGTGAGCGAATCCTCATCTTCTAGTGATAAATATCCATCAAAAAGCTTGGTGACATTTTTGGATTTATTGATCATTTCCGAGTCGAATCGTAAGTCCTGTATAGCATCTCTTGCTAGTCTCGCGGATTTTGTCTCATTTGACGTCCGACCACGAACTCCGACGAGTACGTTGATATATGCCAACAATCCGAAGCCTGCAATTGCTGCGCCCAGCAAAGTTACAGGACTGAATCGTATGAATGACAGCGCCAGTTGGGTTATCAGTAGATCCCAAACCACGATCATCGATCCAATGGTGATTGCTAGGACCCCAACGAGAAGACGCACACTTGTGACTCTTCGGGCTCGACCCTGCTGCATCTCCTTAAAGGTGCTTCCGTTGTGCTCATCGATCATTAAAGCCACGTCTAGGTACAAGCGACGTATGAACTCGGTTGCGTCGTAACGAACAGGCGCCGTTAGGGAAACATAGTGTGGGTCCAGCGACTGATCATCCCTGATAGCCCTCATCACAGTTGACTTACCGCTCCCCCGAGGTCCCGCTATACCGATCGCCGAAGACTCGTGACCGCCAACGAAGTCGCGCAAGTAAAGGATGGACGCTGACGCTACCAACGCGGAGTTATCCAATTCGACGAGCCTCGGGGCAAAGGTCGGGAAAGCTAGCTTGCCCTTCGGACCTAGGACTTCATTCAAGATACGAGTGAACGCTTCGTTCACCCGCATTTCAGCCTCTTGCGAGTACTTCACATGGCTTACTTGGAGCTGCAAATAAGCTTCGTCTGCTCGCAGTCGGTCCCATCGGCGGCGGCGCAGGTAGAAATAGGATGCTGCCACCGAGGAGATAGTAGCAAGCGCGACCAAGAGAAGAGTGAGCACTTGAAGCATGCCCACGCCTTCGCGGAACAGTCCGCCGTAAGTGAGCGGGGTCAGGACACCAACGGCACTTGCAATCAACGGCCCAAGTAGCCTGACAACGAAGCGCACCGACTGTCGCGGCACTTTTCTACTCAAGCTCGCGTACTCGTTCGTCCAACGAACGAATTCTTTACGCTCCGGTGCGAGTAGGATAATTAATGTGGGCATGAACCGCTGTAATGCTTGATCGAGTTCAGATTCGTACATCTGGTAATGCCGAAACGGATCGGATTGCAGCAATTGACGGAATCTCTTCTGAATGCCCTCTTGCTGTTTCACTTCGTCTAGGGCTGTCTCGACTCCCCAGAAGGCGACCGATTCATGTTCGACCATGTCATGCGATTCTTTCTCGCCCTTTGACATGAAGGTTCCTACTCTCTGCCACGGTTCCCGGTTTGACGCCGGACGTCATTCAGGCAATGTTATCGCGTTGTTTCCTTCCACTCCTTGCTGGGCGATCTTCGGGATCTCAGGATCCGGGCGTCAGTCGATCACGCAAGCCCTTTCCTGCCCGCACTTCCGCCCCGACCGCTGCGCCCACTCAGATTGAGCGGTGACGCCAGTGAGAAAGGTGCCCGGTTTTTATTGTTGTTCGCATGGACGGTGCACATTCCTGGCAGTGCCGTTTATGTTCAAACACAACTCACTCCTCCTGACCGGGCTCCGAAATATAAGGACGAGACCGCACTTCGCAGCATGAGTTGTTCGGTCACTCCCAAAGCCATATCCAGAGGGCCAAATGGGGAGGAGTCAAGTCAAGTGCCGTGGACGGAGCGCCACACCTTCCCGAAGAACGACAAGTACCAGGTACTGGAGACCGTCCCAATCACGTAGCTGACAAGCAAAAAGCGGCCGTCCCTGGATGCCAGGGCGGCCGCTTCCGCTGTCTCATCAGTTCTGCGAGGGTGCGAGGGGTGCCGTGTGCTCGGTCCAGGCGGAACCGTCCCAGTACCGCTGGACATCTCCTTGGGGGTACCAGCCGGCAGGAACGCTCGCAGGTGGCGGGGGCGGAGGGACAGCGCCCGGTGCGGCTGACGCCGACATTGCTGCTGCAGCCTCCAGTGCTGCGGCATCCTGGTAACCAACAGGGTTGGCCCGATTCTCTGCAGCTACGTTGTTGACCTTGTTCGCAAACTGCCGGGCCTTACCGTGCTGAGCTCGCGGGGCCTGCGCCCCCTGATCCGACCCCCTCCAACGGGTGACTATGTTTCGAGTGGGCGGCATCGCAAGGAGGCCCAAGGCGGCCCCGGGAACACGGCCTCACGCCGTCCCTGCACACCGATTTGCAACCACAAGCTCCTTTGGGGGGCAAAGCCACAGAGGGAACCGTCGGCTGGGCAAGTCCTACGTCGCCACCGTCACCGAGAACCGGACCTGGCCGGAGCGCCGTGGGGTTCCCAAGACGGCACAGCCCGAGCCGACGAAGGCCCAGATGGCGCAGCTGTAGGACGCCTTCGAATCCCCTGATGGTCAGGATGCGGTGGCCGCCCGCCTATCAGCCATGAAGGACCCGATGGCTGAGCTGATGGGCGAGTCGCGCTACGACGAGAACGGCCGGCCGCTGAGGGGCGCCGCGCTGGCAGCGCCCCAGTCCAGGCAGGCCTCCAATATGGCCGGCCGCGCCTGACCTTGCAGTTGAGGGCGTGGCGGCCGGGTCACCGGTTATGTCGCGTCGAAGTCGGTGGGCTCGGCTGGCTTGCGCTTGGTGACTTTGTCCCGCAGCTTCTTTGCAGCAGGTTTCACGGTGTTGTTCAGCCACGGCTTCACGTGCGGGGCTATGAGCTGGCCACCTATTACCCCAGCCAGAAGTATCACTCCCGCCGCTGCATCTGTCGCGGCGTCTTTTCTGCTGTTGCCGTTGTACTCATAGAACGAGTCGTCGGCGTCAAAAGCTTCGTCGTCTTGCTGGACAGGAGGCTCGTTTGGTTCGCGCCGGGTCGGGTTCGCCGCCATATCAGCTGCCAGCGCGGCTGCAGCGTCGTCGTTCCACGTCCGGGTTTCCCAGGCTCGGTTGTAGTGCGAGTAACCGCCCGTGCCCCGAGTGGCTCTTCCTGCTTCGCGTACTGCATCCCCTTGTCGGTGAGCCCGTAAGCGCCGGGGCTCCCCTCCAGATAACCATGCTCCTTCAGAGCACATTCATCTCCTGAGCTGTCCGGCCAAATTCCCACCCCAGCACCCTTGCTGACTTTCCCATGTAGCAGCTCCCCTACATCCGCTAAGCAAACCCTTTCGAGACGTTCATATTATCCTGACGCCTCACCGGTGGACATCGCGCTGTCCGAGGAGAGACATTAGGAGGCGTGAACCGCTGCCGGGGTCTTTCCTCGGGGTCGAAATCAAACGCTCCCGCCCTCCTTGCAACCGACGACGGACGCCCGAGCGAGGGCGCCGATGTCGGTGACGGTCGAAAAGTGATCCATTGTGACGGTTGAAAACTGTGTCCGGACCACAAATTTTTCAATTGGCACTTATGGCCCTGTTTTCGGTTGGCGTCAACAGCTCCGACCATAGACGCACCCAACAATGTTACTCTGACTAGGTTATGGCTTTTCACTTATCGACCAAGAGTCTATTCATATATTTTCTCTTTAGATACTAGACCCAGATAGCGGAGGAGTAGGGCCTCAGCCTCGGCGGCAGGCAAAGAACCAATGTCCACGCTGGAACCGTGAGCAATAGAATCTCGACTTTTTTTCATCGGACGAAAAGCATTGATGTCGGCACGAGGATCAGGTGATAGTGCCACCGCCATTATGGCGAAGTTGAACATTGAATTTCTCGATGGATCCTTTGAATCGTCATTCGGCTTTGGCCACATAAGTTCATCCAGGGGAGCGCCAGCTGCCACCTCGAGTTTCTGAACTGTTTGTTTCCGCTTAGCGTTCTCAAAACTGGTAGCCAGCATCTCTAAACCAAAATAGGCAAACATGAATCTGCGAAATGAGTCCGATGTTTCACTCCGGGCTGCCGTCAGCCAACTGGCCGGGCCAATGATTCTCCGATTTTCCGGTTTCATCAAAATTCGGGTTGCGTACCCAATCTCCTCCGCTGACGAAGGGGAAAGTTCCGCCCAGTCACGCTGTCCCGAGACGATGGGTTCACCGACTTCCAACTGGAGGTTGATCGTGGGTTCCTTACCCTCTGCACCGATGTAGACGCGTTCTGGATCAGTTTGGGGATATCTAAGCCATTCGGGATTCACGCCGGCGATTGCGGCCGCGGCAGCTTCAAAGGCCATTTTCCGATCCCTTTTGAAGTTTACGAGCAACTCTTCGCATTCTGCCATATCGTTCCAGAGGTAGCGGCTCCCCGTATTGTCCGTGATGATGACAGACCTACTGAGTTCTATGGTGAGCCACGTTTTCCCTGGGACAGGCTCTATGGGCATTTCTTCTGTAATACTGTCGATGAAATCATCTCTGGAAAGAAGCCAGTCTGGGGCAGCACTTCCAACGGCGCCAAATAAGGCGCGCAGGCTCGCAGCAACTTTCTTCTGAGTCTCGTAGTATTCACCAGGCAGGTTTCCGAGTCGAGTTGTTAGCGTGTCGCCCCTTCGCGGCGTGTTTTCGAGAATGTTGATTTGATCGTGCTGATCCAGGGACCGTTTGGATAGATAATCATGGTGGATCGAATAGACCCGCCATGACCAGATCTTTGCCTCGATTTTTCCCTGCTGGTTGACCACTCCGTCTCCTCTCTGTCAGCCGCGCCCCTATGCTCCCACGAAGGATCGGCAAAGGAAACGGCACTGTTCCTGTGCAAAAGGGCGTGCATCTAACGGCCATTGCGTGCGGACGGCTTTGGAGACTTACAGCAACGGGTGTCAACAATAGGCTCCGCCTTCGGCGTGAAGGCCTCGGTTTCATAGGGTGCCACAAGCCGGGAACATTCTGCTCAAACATGGTGAACCCCATTGGCACGATGATTCACGCTGCGCTTCACCGAGTCTTGTCCGAACCGGCCCTTATGCCGTGTGAACGTCCAAGCGAACTGAGCAAAATAGGAGTTGCTCTGCAACTGGACATTCATGAGCCCTCCGAAGCCGTCCCTTTCATGCATGGCCGCCGTGGCACAGGCCGTGATGGGCGCCTACCCCCAGGCTGGTCCAGGCATGGGACTGTTGAGCGCGAACCCCCACCATCGACAGAGCAGGGATTCTCCTACCCAAGAGCGTCGGGGTACCGGAGATGTGTAGCACCCTGGAGAATCAGCTACGCGGTCCCAACTGGTCGACTCAGTAGGTAGCCTTCAATCTGAATCTTTGTGCTGTCGTCCACACAAGTGAGTTTAATCCGCTCATCTCCCGCGCGCCCTAGCCTGCGCTGATGAAAATTTTCAGCAACGTCTTGCGGCGTACAAGTCCACGATTCCAGAATCGCCTCTAGCAAAAGAGCCGTGGAACCTATCTTGCCGTTGACATACCACCAATGCTTTGGGTTCCAGTCGTTAGAGTTGAGTGCGCCATACTCTCCAAAACGCGAGTCTTTTGGCCGAGGGCGAATCTCCTCCGGAAAGAACCAATGTGCCCAGAAGTCCATGACAATCACATTGTTCGGCAACTCGACTCGACGGCCCCGCGTTCTATCCAGATACAGGACTTTGCCAGTCTCGTCGTGGAAAACGAGAAGTTCGTACGAGGCAATCAATATGACTTCGTCATGATTGGCAATCCAATCGGCAAGATCGGACGCTACCAACTCACCCGAACTAATGTAGCCGCATGGTAGATAGGGCACGCTCTCGCCCACGGAACGCGCAAGCTCTGCTGCGCCATATCTGGTCTGAGCGGTCGCGAAGCGACTTGTACTCGTTAGCTCAGCCTGTGACGAAGCCCAACGCCGGAGTTCGTCTTCAGACGCCACTGGGAAGGCGGAGTTACGATCTGCGCGTAATGGCTCCCCTTCAAAAACGCCCAAGCAGTCGAATATCGTGTCGCTGGCCAGACCCCCTACAAAGGTCTCTGCCCTAGGTGAGGGCCACCACCACACATCGGCTAATGCGTCGCTTTCAAGACCTGCTGCCAGAATGGCCCGACCAACCACCTCCCCCGAATCGTCGCGGAGGGCTTGCTCATGCTCTACAAAGACGCTTTCCCAGGCCTCATACATGGGTTGCAATTGGGGCGAGCGGAGTTGGTCTTTGTAGATTTTTCTAAAGAGCTCCCTTGCATCACAAGTCTTCCATTCGTTCGCTGTAACAAGCAAGATGTCGGTCTCATCCTCCGGGCCAGCCGCAAGTAGGTCCGTGTCCAGCAGGACTGAACGCTGCTCGATCATGTCACGCAACATCTGCGAACGAGACTCTTGAACTGCATCGGTGCCGAAGAGCCCTTCGGTCGACAGCGGATCGTGCTGGAGCCTTGCGCGGACTATTGTTCCGTTCCTAGTCAGTCGTTCCCGAGGCGGAACATCACGAAGAAGCGGCCTGCTGGACAATCCGTCTTCAAAAATTAGGGCTGTGGTTTCAGTCGACCCGGAAAGATATCGAAGGGATTTAACTTCAACACGATCTGCAATCATGAACACGGAAAAGAAACCTATGCCGAAGCGACCTCGGGCACGAAATCCGCGCGAAGCAAGGCCCGGGGACTCATGGAGGGAATCTCCCGAATGCCATCCGGAGAGACCAAAGTCCGTCAAGGAACCAACGAGAGAATCAGGTGTCATCCCTATGCCGTGATCTTCAACTTCAAGCCAGTAGCGACCCGCCTCCTGATATAGCCTTACGTAGACGGCTGGCTTCGGCTCACCAGATGCGAAGTGCAGGGCCGTACTCGCGTCTGCGGCGTTGGCAATAAGCTCCCGCACCGCTATCCACGGCTGCTTGCCATACAAATGCTTGCCGCCCAGCTTCTCTACAACCGATTCAACGCGACTCACCCGCAGGCTTGCATCCGTTGGCTTCCATCCACGCGCCGTTACATACTTAGCTAGTCTTTCAGGAGTGCCAGCACCAACGACACCCCTAGCTAAAAATTGTGGCTTCCCCATATCTGAGCAGAGCGAATCCACACGGCTAAGCTCATTGTCGATCATCTGCAAGGTGTCGTGCGCGAGCCACCAGGCACGGGCTTCTTGCTCATCGAAGGATTGACTCGAAGTGAATAGCAGCCGCCCCTGGCTAAGTTTTGGGCGGTTAAGCCTTTGCTGGAAAAACCAGTGCTCTCTCGAGACTCCACTCTGCGGGCGAAATGCGTGAAGCAAGCGAGGGGCCCGACGGCTGTCGATATGCGTGGCATCGGCAAGTCGAAGCAAACACGCAAGCTTGAGCGGATCAATTTCCCAATCTCCTGGAAAATCGGCATTAACCCCGTGGTCAACCGGAAGTTTGTGTGGCAGGTCATCGACGTCCCACCAGTGGCTTTGGGCGATGGATGAAATATCAGCACCAAACGCTGCTCTCAGGCCGTCATCCGCGAGCAGCCAGATGTTCTTTCCGTCGTCAGAGAGGAAGGGATCATTCAGCAGACGTTCCGCTTGTGCTGCGTGCCGCCATCTCAGGACGGCCACCGTGGCCTGAAGACGGGCATGTTCGGGGTCTTGCGCTTCGTTCCCTGCGGGAGGTTTGCTGTTCAAGGCGACCATGTCTTGAAAGAGGGGATCATTTTCGATGGATTCAGGACCGTCCTTGTACGAAGCCAATCCCATGCCCAGGTCGTGAAGGAGGAAAGCTCCACCAAGGACGAAAGCTTCGGCCGGGTTCAGGGGAAATTTTTCGTCTGTCAATACCGAAGCTGTGTCCCAAAGTGAATCAATGTGCTCAATTCCATGATCCGTGAACATTGGCATTGAAACCTTGATTTCTTCTGCCAGTGGCTTAACAGCCTTTCGAAATGAAAGATATCCCTCACGTAGTCTGCTGATGGACTCCTGGTGAGTGGGGTGGTCCTCGACGCCGAGAGTTCGAGACCATAGCGAAGTCCTGCGAAAATCCGTTGCCATCTGTGCCCCCGCAATTGAAATGTGAGTGAGTACACCAAACATACAATCCCGAAGGAAAAAGTTGTGCTCATCTAAGGAGTGGCGCGCTTGACGCTCACTGAACCGTCCCGGGTTTGATGCCGCTATCTTCTTTTCGAAAGATAGTGATTATGCCCAAGCAGTTTCCACCCGAAGTCCGTGACCGTGCAGTGCGCATGACCTTGGATCGGTTGTCCGAATATCCGTCTGTTTATGCTGCCTGCAAGGCACTGGCGCCGAAGCGCCAGTCGAACTGCAGAAGGAGGGCCTGATCCGCCACCTTGGCGTGAGCAACGCGACGGCGGAACAGGTTGCGGAGGCACGCGCTATCGCGCCGATCGTGTGCGTGCAGAACATGTACAACCTCGCCGTCCGCCACGACGACGAGCTGATCGATACGCTCGCAATAGACGGTATCGCCTACGTGCCCTTCTTCCCGCTCGGCGGCTTCAGCCCACTGCAATCCGAAGCGCTCTCTGCCGTGGCGTCGCGGTTGGACGCGACACCGATGTCCGTCGCCCTGGCCTGGCTGTTGCAGCGCTCCCCTAACATCCTGCTTATTCCCGGTACATCTTCGGTCGCGCACTTGCGCGAGAACGTCACTGGCGCGGGGCTCTCGTTCTCTGTCGAAGACCTCGCTGAATTGGACAAGATCGGCCGCTAACTGGTGAGACGTGTGTCCGGGACCTGCGTTCGTGCGACGGCAGGTCCCGGATCCCGGCCTCGCTGGACCCTGGCAGGCCTCGGCCTAAAGTCGCAGGCCGCCGGAAGAGTCCGATGTGCATCCCGTGAGCTGCGATGATCGGATGTCCCGTCGCCGATGAGTGTGGTCACCCAAATCGATACCGGAGGTAATCGAGACGTCTGCTGGTTCGCATTACGAAGCTCCTACCTGCCGCCCGGGTTCGCTCCTGGGTCTTGTTCATGAGCACGTTACGGGACCAGCCGTATTCAACCGCGCTGAGGGATACCGGGAACGCTGGTCTGGCGTCTTCGCCTTATCCAGCAGCACCGTGTCCAATTGTGCAACAGCTTGTTGCACAATTGGATGCGGCCAGGCTGTGGCCGACCCGCGTATGAAATAGGGGGTTGAGCCGGGACAAAGCTTCCATCTAAGGGACTTGAGACAACGGACTGTCTGCTAGCTTCCCCTGGCCCTCTCCGCCAGGTCTGAGCACAATGGCAAACGTTCGCAGTCCTAGGCATCAAAACTGCAGGTCATACCGAAGCGTCATGTCCGCGGCATGGAAATGTAACGACGTCATCCAGTATCCCGCAGACAGGAACGCGACATGATCCACGACCCGGACACCTCAACGCCGCGTTCCGCGTAAATGGCTAGACCTGCCCACCACGCCGATCACGCACTCATGTACGCCCGTAGAGTCGGCGGATACCTTCGCAGCGACCAGGACGCGACGGCGGCCGTCTTGCGATCTGACCATGACCCACGGCGCCAACAACAGCCAGGCCCTCTTCGGCCCTCTCGTCGAAGCTCGCCCAGCACCTGGCGCAGGCCGGAATGCCAAAGCCGCCACCCGCGCACGCGGTCGACCGAACAAGTCATGTCGAATGCCGCGTCCACGGTCATTGACAGGTATGACACACCAGTTCGGGCCAAGCCCGGTCCGTAAGTGCGACGAGGCACCCGTCGCTGACCAGCCGCACGACCGCAGTTTCCAGGATGCTTTCCTTTCCCTGCCCAAGAATTTCACCTGAGCTAGGGAAAACCATGGGAAGTCTTGATCGAGCGGCGGGATGGTTAACCCAGCAGCACACAAGTCGTACCGAGCCGCTTGAGCAGAGGCACGGAGCTATATACGCGGAGCAGGAAGAGCCATGAACCAAGCACCAGCCCAGGAAGTTGCCTCTCTCGTCTGCGGTAGCGGAACGGTTCACCGCAGGAGCCTGGCATGAAACGGATAGCAGCGACCCGGGCCCTCGGCCCGTCCTCCATCGGCACGGAAGTCACAGCGTCGAGCGGAATCAGTTACCCCGCCACGGGGCGGTGGACTCCATCCGCTGTTCCGCAGACCTGGACCCCCGGCAACGGCCTTCAAGACGGAGATCAAATCTGGCCCGACTGTTGCGACTGAAAGCCTGATCCAATGACCACCGCAAACCGGGCAGTGTGGCGCCCCACGATGGCTACCGCGCTCGTATCCATTTCGCTGGTCGGGTACTCCCTTCTGGGGAGCGGCCCGGATCCAACCACGGCGGACGCTGACGGGATCACCGCATTCCGCCCAACAAGTGCGGAAGGACCCTTTCCCGTGGCCTCCGTCACCGATGGGGACACGATCAGAGTCACCATCAACGGCAAATCAACGGGTTCCTCGATCAGCACTGACGCTACCCAGGGCGACCTCAATTCGCTGAACCACGACTGAGATCTTCGATCCCAGAAAAACTGGCCGCACGCCAACCTAGAAACTGCCCTTCCCTGCTCGAGAGCCAGCACGGATGGGCTCCTGGCAGACGAGCGCATGAGCGATGTGGCTTGGAGCAGTTCCGTGCGCGGGTCCACACTTCTGCAGAAATTTGTACACACGCTGGGGCCGGAAATGCCCCTGGGCTGCGACAACACTGAGCCCGTTGGTGGGCTTCAGTCCCACACACCATCGCTCCCAGTCACGCTCGCGCCGTTCCAGCCGGCGCTACCGCCCTCGACGGCACACTCGCCGCGGCCACGACGGGCTTCCGCGCCCGGTCTCCCCCGCAGGTCATATCAGAATCGTCCACGCAGAACATGGATACGCGTCATCAGAACCGGACGAGCAGCGGAAAGGACTCACGAGATGGCCAGTTGGGCAGCCGATCAAACCGTCACGAGGCGAGGGACACCGAATTTCCCTCCAGGTCATGTCGCATGGAACGTCCGGACGCATGAAGTGGTGCCCGGCAAAACCTGCAGACACGGACGGAAATGCAAGGTGAAGAACCGCCCGTGGACACCATGTGGACAATGTCCACACCCCTTTGGCCGGACAAACGGCCACATTCCCCCTCCCCCAGACTCCAAGATGGAGCGGAAATAACGAAAGGATCTCAAGAAAATCTCATCCAGGTCATGTCATCAGCGCAACCGCGAGACATGAATAGGTGACAGACCAACTACGGCCACCACAGCAACCGGAAAGGAGACACAAATGCCCCCACATCCCAGCAAACGGAGGGCCTACTCACCAGCGTCCTAACCCCGCCACCCACACAACCGAAAAGGCGACCGCGGCGCCAGGCACCGCCCGCGGCCAGTGTCAGAGGGACCCACGGAGGGTCAATGTCCACACATTAAAGCAAAACCCCCTCTGACGAGGGGGAATGCGTGCCCGAGGTGGGACTCGAACCCACACACCTTTCGATACCGCATTTTGAGTGCGGCGCGTCTGCCAATTCCGCCACTCGGGCGCGGAATACGCTGTGCAAACCGGTACGCCCACAGCTGATTGTGAGCAACGCGATCGCTTCACGTACGCGGAATTACTCTACATGCAGATAGGCTGAATTCCAGAATCGCGCCGCTGACGCCGCAATAGACCATGCAGATCAAACTACGGCCGCGGGCGCACCTAAGATGGTGATGTTCCGCCGTACCTTTCCAAGGAGATCCCGTGACTGAACAAACGGAGTCAAAACCCACGTCCCAGCCGGCGCGCCGCGTCATTGTGGCCGAGGATGAAACCCTCATCCGACTCGACATCATCGAGATCCTGCGTGGCGAAGGCTATGACGTGGTGGGCGAAGCAGACAACGGCGAGAAGGCCGTGCAGCTCGCCGAGGAACTCAAGCCGGACCTCGTCCTGATGGACGTCAAGATGCCGATTATGGATGGCATCACCGCAGCCGAGAAGATCGTCAAGGCCCGCATCGCCCCCGTGGTCCTGTTGACGGCTTTCAGCCAGAAGGAACTTGTGGAGCGCGCCCGCGATGCCGGCGCCATGGCCTACGTGGTCAAGCCCTTCACCCCGGCCGACCTCATCCCGGCCCTGGAAATTGCGCTCTCCCGCCACGAGGAAATCAAGGCCCTCGAAAGCGAAGTGTCGGACCTGCAGGAGCAGTTCGCCACGCGCAAGCTCGTCGAGCGCGCCAAGAGCCTGCTGACCACCAAGATGGGCCTGACGGAGCCGGAGGCCTTCCGCTGGATCCAGAAGACCTCCATGGACCGCCGCCTCAGCATGCGCGAGGTCGCCGAGACCATCATCAACCAGGTCAACTAGCACAACAGGCGACACCGGGGATTTCGGCAAGCTCAATCACCAGACGCCCGGAGACCAAAGAAAGGACCCCTGCCAACCGGCAGGGGTCCTTCCTTTAAGTTGCTATGTCGTCGGCCAGGGACCGAGCTTTTCCCTGGGTGCACCAGCTTCGCCGCCTAGGCTGCCGGCGTCGCCCAGGTCTCCGACCCGGTGAACCTTCAGCATGTTCGTGGAACCGGCCTTTCCGGGAGGCGAACCGGCGGCTATAACCACCAGGTCGCCGTCGTCCACTACTTTCAATTCCAGCAGGCTGCGGTCAACCTGGGCGGTCATCTCGTCAGTATGGCCCACCATGGGAACCAGCACCGGCTGGATGCCCCAGGTCAGCGCCAGCTGGTTCCACACGTGCTCCAACGGAGTGAACGCGAATACCGGCCTGATGGGGCGCAGACGCGACAGGCGGCGCGCGGAGTCGCCGGACTGGGTGAAAGTACAGATGTACTTTGCATCCAGCTGGTCGGCGATTTCGACGGCGGCGCGGGTGATGGCGCCACCACGGGTCTTGGGCTTGGTGCCCAGCGGCGGAACGCGTTCCAGGCCGTGGACCTCAGTGGATTCAATGATCCGTGCCATGACCTTGACGGTCTCGATCGGGTACTTGCCCACGCTGGTCTCGCCGGAGAGCATAACGGCGTCTGCACCGTCGAGAACGGCGTTGGCGCAGTCGGAGGCCTCCGCACGGGTGGGGCGCGGGTTGTCGATCATCGATTCGAGGACCTGCGTGGCCACGATGACCGGCTTCGCCCAGCGGCGTGCCAGTTCGATGGCGCGCTTCTGCACGATCGGCACTTCCTCCAGCGGAAGTTCCACACCGAGGTCGCCACGGGCCACCATGATGGCGTCGAAGGCGTCGATGATTTCGTGCAGCTGGTCCACTGCCTGCGGCTTTTCGATCTTGGCGATGACCGGCACACGGCGGCCTTCTTCGTCCATGATCTCGTGCACGCGGGTGATGTCGGAGGCGTCACGCACGAACGACAGTGCAACCATGTCAACACCGCGGCGCATGGCCCAGCGTAGATCGTCCTCGTCCTTTTCGCTCAGCGCCGGCACGTTGACCGCAACGCCGGGAAGGTTGATGCCCTTGTTGTTGGACACCATCCCGCCGACCGTAACCTCGGTAACGACCTTGACGTCGTCGACCTCGATCGCACGCAGGGCCACCTTGCCGTCGTCGATCAACAGGGCATCGCCCACGTTGACGTCCTCGGTGAGGCTCTTCAGCGTGGTGGAGCAGATGTCCTTGGTGCCCGGAACGTCCGCGGTGGTGATCGTGAAGATGTCACCCTCGGCCAGTGCGTGGGGGCCGTCCACAAAGCGGCCAAGACGGATCTTGGGGCCCTGCAGGTCAGCCATGATCGCCACAGGCTTGCTCAGCTGGGCTGCTGCCTTGCGGACATTCTCGTACGTGTTGTCGTGCACGGAGTAGTCACCGTGACTCATGTTCATCCGGGCAACATCCACACCGGCTTCCAACACCGCGAGGGTGTTCTCAAAGCTGGCAATTGCCGGGCCAAAAGTGGCCACAATCTTAGCGCGTCTCATATACCTACCCTAGTAGTGTCCTGCATTGGTTAAGTTGTTGTGGAGGTGAATCTGCGGCGAACTGACTGTTGTCAGAGAACCGCGATGGCCCGGTCCGTCGGAGCCACCGGCGCAGGCAGGATGGTGCTGCCCATGAGGAACTTGTCCACGGCGGCGGCACACGCCCGGCCTTCAGCGATGGCCCACACAATGAGCGACTGCCCGCGGCCGGCGTCACCGGCCACAAAGATGCCCTCCGTGTTGGTCATGTAGTAGCCGTCGCGGGTCACGTTGCCGCGCCCGTCGAATTCGGCGCTGACCTGCTCGGTGATGCCCGCCGGCTCGGCTCCGGTGAAACCCAGCGACAGGAAGACCAGGTCCGCCGGGATGATCCGTTCGGTGCCGGCCTTCGGGAGGCGCTTGCCGTCCACGAATTCCGTTTCGGCAACCTTGACGCCGGTGAGCTTGCCGTTCTCCCCGACAAACTCCACGGTGGAGGCAAGGTACGTACGCTCGCCGCCTTCCTCGTGGGCGCTGGCCATTTCGAACAGGGTGGGGAACGTGGGCCACGGCTGGTGCCCGGCACGTTCCGCTGGCGGCTGCTTGCCGATGGCCAGGGTGGTCACGGATGCGGCTCCATGGCGGTGTGCAGTTCCGAGGCAGTCAGCCCCGGTATCGCCGCCGCCCAGGATCACCACGTGCTTGCCCTTGGCGTGGATCTGGTTCTCCACCGTCTCCCCCGCGACAACACGGTTGGCCGGCACGAGGTAATCCATGGCAAAGTGCACGCCGTCAAAGTCACGGCCCGGGATGGGCAGGTCACGCGGCACGGTGGCGCCGGTGGCAATCACAACGGCGTCATACCGGCGGCGCAGCTGCTCCCACGTCACGTCGGTGCCCACTGCGACGCCGGTGCGGAAGCGGGTGCCTTCCGTCTTCATCTGCTCGATGCGGCGGTCCACCTGCTCCTTCTCCATCTTGAAGTCGGGGATGCCGTAGCGGAGGAGCCCGCCGATCTTGTCGTCACGCTCGTACACCGCCACAGTGTGGCCAACCCGCGTCAGCTGCTGCGCCACGGCCAGGCCAGCAGGGCCGGAGCCGACGACGGCAACGGTCTTGCCGGTCAGGCGCGTCGGAGGCAGCGGGTTGACCCAGCCGCTGTCCCAAGCTTCGTCGATGATGGAGACTTCAACCTGCTTGATGGTGACCGCGGGCTGGTTGATCCCCAGCACACAGGACGCCTCGCACGGCGCCGGGCAAAGCCGGCCGGTCCACTCGGGGAAGTTGTTGGTGGCGTGCAGCCGCTCAATCGCTTCCTCGCCCTTGTCCCGCCAGGTGAGGTCATTCCACTCGGGGATGAGGTTGCCCAGCGGGCAGCCCTGGTGGCAGAACGGCACGCCGCAGTCCATGCAGCGGCCGGCCTGGGCCTTCAGGACACCCTTTTCCTGGGCCTCATAGACTTCCTTCCAGTCCATGATGCGGACGGGAACGGGACGGCGCGGCTGGGTTTCACGCTGGCGTACTTTAAGAAATCCGCGTGGGTCAGCCACCGGTTACCTCCAGGATTCGAGCCCATACTTCTTCGCCATCGGGGTCGAGGCCCTCTTCGATGGCGTCCAGTCGGGTTTGCAGGACTGCCGCGTAATCGCGCGGCAGCACTTTGGTAATGCGGGCAGCGGTGTCGTCGAAGTTCTCCAGCAGCCGGGCTGCATGCAGAGATTCCGTTTCCTCGACATGCTTCACCAGCAGGCCGTGGACAATGTCCCGGTCTTCGGCGTCGAGTTCAACGAGCTGGAGTTCGCCGGACTGCAGGGCGTCCTTGTTGACCTGCGTGGTCTGCAGGTCCAGCACATAGGCGGTGCCGCCGGACATGCCGGCGCCGAAGTTGCGTCCGGTGCGGCCGATGATCAGCGTCTGCCCTCCGGTCATGTACTCGCAGCCGTGGTCTCCGATGCCTTCAACAACTGCGGTGGCCCCGGAGTTGCGGACCATGAAGCGTTCGCCCACCTGGCCGCGCAGGAACATCTCGCCGCTGGTGGCGCCGTAGCCGATCACATTGCCGGCAATGACGTTGCTTTCGGCCTTGAACACGTTGGTGCGGTCCGGCCGGACGATGATCCGCCCGCCGGAAAGGCCCTTGCCCACGTAGTCGTTCGAGTCACCGAAGAGGCGCAGCGTGATGCCGGCGGGCAGGAAGGCGCCCAGCGACTGTCCCGCGGTACCGGTCAGCGTGATGTCGATGGTGTCCGGCGCCAGCACGTCCGTGCTGAACGTCTTGGTCACCGTGTGGCCCAGCATGGTGCCCACCGAGCGGTCCGTGTTGATCACGTCCACCGCGATCTTCACCGGGCTGCGGTCAGTCAGCGCCTCCGTGGCCATGGTGATCAGCCGCTGGTCGAAGTGCTTGTCCAGCTCGTGGTTCTGCGAGGTCATGTTGCGCAGCGGAGCGTCGTCGTCGAACTCGAGCCCGTGCAGGATCGGGTCCAGGTCCAGGCCGTCGGCCTTCCAGTGGTTGATCGCTTCGCGGGCATCCAGCACCTCGGCGTGGCCGATCGCCTCTTCGATGCTCCGGAAGCCGAGTTCCGCGAGGATCTCGCGGACTTCCTCGGCCAAGAATTCGAAGAAGTTGACCACAAATTCGGGCTTGCCGGTGAAGCGGGCCCGCAGCTCGGGGTTCTGCGTTGCGACGCCCACGGGACAGGTATCCAGGTGGCAGACGCGCATCATGATGCAGCCTTCCACCACCAGCGGGGCGGTGGCGAAACCGAACTCCTCGCCGCCGAGCAGCGCGGCGATAACAACGTCACGGCCGGTCTTGAGCTGGCCGTCCACCTGGACCACCACACGGTCGCGCAGGCCGTTGAGCATCAGCGTCTGCTGCGTCTCAGCGAGCCCGAGCTCCCACGGCACACCCGCGTGCTTGAGCGAGTTAAGCGGGGACGCGCCGGTTCCGCCGTCGTGGCCGGAGACGAGTACGACGTCGGCCTTCGCTTTGGTGACACCCGACGCCACAGTGCCGATCCCCACTTCGGAGACGAGCTTGACGTGTACCCGGGCCGAGGGGTTGGCGCGCTTCGCATCGTAGATGAGCTGCGCGAGGTCCTCGATGGAGTAGATGTCGTGGTGCGGGGGCGGCGAAATCAGGCCGACGCCGGGCGTCGAGTGGCGCGTCCGGGCAACCCAGGGGTACACCTTCTGCGCCATCAGCTGGCCGCCTTCGCCGGGCTTGGCACCCTGCGCCATCTTGATCTGGATGTCATCCGCGTTGGTCAGGTACAGGCTGGTGACGCCGAACCGGCCCGACGCGATCTGCTTGACGGCAGAGCGGCGCTTCGGGTCCAGCAGGCGGTCCACGTCCTCGCCGCCTTCACCGGTGTTGGACTTGCCGCCCAACTGGTTCATGGCGATGGCGAGCGTCTCGTGCGCTTCCTTGGAGATGGAACCGTAGCTCATGGCGCCGGTGGAGAAGCGCTTCACAACGCTGGAGACGGGCTCCACTTCCTCCAACGGAACAGCAGGACGGTCGTTCTTGAACTTGAGCAGCCCGCGCAGGGTCATCAGGTTCTCGGACTGGTCATCCACGCCCTTGGTGTAGGCCTTGAAAATGTCATAGCGGCGCTCACGCGTGGCGTGCTGGAGGCGGAAGACGGTCTCCGGGTTGAACAGGTGCGGCTCGCCGTCGCGGCGCCACTGGTATTCGCCGCCGCCCAGGAGCGGGCGGTGCGGCAGTTCGATGCCGCCTTCGGGGTAGGCCATCTGGTGCCGCGCCGAAACTTCGGCGGCGATAACGTCCAGGCCCACGCCGCCCAGCTGGGAATGCGTGCCGGCGAAGAACTCGTCCACCAGTTCCTGTCCGAGGCCCAGGGCCTCGAACGTCTGCGCACCGGTGTAGGACGCAACAGTGGAGATGCCCATCTTGGACATGATCTTCAGGACGCCCTTACCAAGGCCCTTGATCAGGTTGTAGACGCCGTCCTGCGGGGTGACCCCCACAACGTCACCGGCGGTGATGAGCTGCTCCACGGATTCCATGGCCAGGTACGGGTTCACGGCGGAGGCCCCGTAGCCGATCAGGACAGCCACGTGGTGCGTCTCGCGGACGTCGCCGGCCTCGACCACCAGGGCGGTCTTGGTGCGGTTGGCGCTGCGCAGCAGGTGGTGGTGCACGGCGCTGACCAGGAGCAGCGACGGAATCGGGGCCCACTGCGCGTTCGAGTCACGGTCGGACAGCACAACGTACTGCACGCCGCGGTTGATCGCGCCGGACACCTGCTCGCAGATCTCGGTGAGCCGGGCACGCAGGGCGTTCTCGCCGCCTTCGGGGCGGTAGAGGCCGCGGACCTTCATGGCCACGCGGTCGCCGTCGGGCGTTTCGATGTTGGCGATCTTGGCGAGCTGGTCGTTGTTGATCACGGGGAACGGCAACATGACCTGCGGCTGGCGGACCTGCTTGGTGTCCAGCAGGTTGCCGTTCGGGCCGATGGCGCACGTCAGCGACGTGACCAGCTCTTCACGGATGGCATCCAGCGGCGGGTTGGTGACCTGCGCGAAGGACTGCACAAAGTAGTCGAACAGCAGCCGGGGACGCTTGGACAGCACTGCGATCGGGGTGTCCGAACCCATGGCACCCAGCGGCTCGGCGCCGGTGCGGGCCATCGGGCCGAGCAGGATCTTGAGCTCCTCGGTGGTGTACCCGAAGGTCCGCTGGCGGATGTTCACGGACGCGGCGGTGTGGACCACGTGCTCGCGCTCGGGGAGGTCCTTGAGGTCAATCAGGTTGTCCTTGACCCACTCGGCCCAAGGGTTCGCGGCAGCGACCTCGGCCTTGACCTCTTCGTCGTCGATGATGCGGCCGGCCTCGGTGTCCACCAGGAACATCTTGCCCGGGGAAACCCGGCCCTTCTTGACCACTTTGGAGGGTTCGACGTCGATCACACCCACCTCAGAGGCGAAGATGATCAGCCCGTCTTCGGTGATCCAGTAGCGTCCGGGGCGCAGGCCGTTGCGGTCCAGGGTGGCGCCGACGAGGTTGCCGTCGGTGAAGGAGACGGCCGCGGGGCCGTCCCACGGTTCCATGAGCAGGGAATGGTATTCGTAGAACGCCCGCCGTGCCGGATCCATGGTGGCGTGGTTTTCCCAGGCCTCGGGGATCATCATCATGATCGAGTGCGTGATGGGGCGGCCGGAGAGCCACAGCAGCTCGGCGACTTCGTCGAAGGACGCGGAGTCTGACGCACCGGGCGTGCAGATGGGGTATAGCTCTTCCGGGGAGTCACCCAGCAGCGGGTTGGCGAGCTGGGACTGGCGGGCGCGCATCCAGTTCCGGTTGCCCTTGACGGTATTGATTTCACCGTTGTGGGCGATGGTGCGGAACGGCTGGGCCAGCGGCCAGGACGGGAACGTGTTGGTGGAGAAGCGCGAGTGGACGATCGCCAGCTTGGTCTTGAAACGCTTGTCCGAGAGATCGGGGTAGAACGGCTCCAGCTGGGCCGTGGTGAGCATGCCCTTGTAGACGATGGTGCGCGAGGACAGCGACGGGAAGTACACGCCGAACTTGTTCTGGGCACGCTTGCGGATCCGCCAGGCGCGTGAGTCGAGCTCGTTGCGGTCGAGTTCCTCGCCGGTTGCCGAGGCAAGGAAGGGCTGTGAGAAGTAGGGCATGCAGGCGCGGGCCATGGCGCCCACAAGGTCTGCGACGATGGGCACTTCGCGCCAGCCGAGCACGGTCAGGCCTTCATCGGCGGCAAGGCCTTCAATGCCGGCCTTGGCGGCGTCCGCTTCGCGCTGCTCGGCAGGGAGGAAGGCGGTACCGGCTATGAACTGGCCCGGTGCGGGGAGTTCGAATTCTGTGACGGCGCGGAAGAACTCGTCCGGGATCTGCATGAGCAGGCCGGCACCGTCACCTGTTCCCTCGTCGGCACCCACCGCTCCACGGTGCTCCAGGTTGCGGAGCGCGGTCAGCGCGGCGTCGACAATGTCGTAGCCGGGCTCGCCGCGGAGCGTTGCGATGATCGCCAGCCCGCAGGCGTCTTTTTCGTTCTCTGGGTTGTATAGACCCCGGGCCTCGGGCAGCGCGGCAAAGCGCTTGAACGGCGACATGGCAGCCTCAGGCTGGTCCGGTTCGGACCAGCTGGGAGTGTGAAGAGTTTGGCTCATGGGAGACGTCCTTCCTCCTGATCGTGCGTATGGGAGGGACACCGTTGGCCCCACTCGTCAGCGCCTCTGTGATGGGCACAACAAAGTGTTATTTACAGGAAATTGTAGGCCAGACCGGCCTGCTGAATGAACAGTTACGCAGACCCCCGACCCGGGCTTGACCGGCCAGCTGCTGTCTGCTGAACGGATGGGCCCTGTTGCCACGACGCTGTGGTGTGTGGGCGCTCCGAGTGTTGACTCTGCTACCCTGCCGTGCTGGCGTCCTACTTGTTCGTGCCAGCCTCCGGCGCGGATTCCGTTGCCTTGTGGCGGGAACTTCCGGCTACCGGCGACTCCGGTACAGGCTTGTCGCTGTCCCGGACTGCCGGTTCCTCTTCCGTTGGGGTGGAAGGGATCCGGGCACCATTTTGGTTATGTGGGAGATTATCACGCGATTCACTATCCGAGACAGAAGTGTCCGCATCTCGGACCGGCGCCTCTTCCTCCCCCGCAGCGTCCACGTCCTCGACTGCTGCCGGCTCGCGGCCCGCCAGGAAGGGAGTGTCCGGTTCCGGGCGGCCCTTCAATCCCAGGAGGACGAACACGATGAGTGCTGCCACAAAGACAAAGATGCTGGTCCAGACGTTGAGCCTGGTGGTGATCCCGAACAGGTTGATCTGTTCGGCGTCGTCGATCCGCATTGCTTCGATCCAGACCCGGCCCAGCGTGTAATACATGGCGTAGAGCCAGAAGAGCCGGGCGCGGCGGAAGTGGAATCGGCGGTCCAGGGCCAGCAGGATGAGCACGCCGGCGATGTTCCAGAGCGACTCATACAGGAACGTGGGGTGGAAGAGCGTATCCACCGGCATGCCGGCCGGGAAGTTGGGGTTGTCCGCATCAATCTGCAGGCCCCACGGCAGGGTGGTGGGCCCGCCGAAGAGCTCCTGGTTGAAGTAGTTGCCCCAGCGGCCAACGGCCTGCGCCAGCAGCAGTCCGGGCGCCGCGGCGTCCAGGAAGGCGGTGAGTTTCACACCGGATCGGCGGCAGCCGATCCAGGCGCCCAGGACGCCCAGAACCACGGCACCCCAGATGCCCAGTCCGCCACGCTGGATCTGCGGGATGAGCCACAGGTCCCCGGTCCCGTCGAAGCCGGGCCCGAAGTAGGCGTCCGGGGACGAAACCACGTGGTAGAGCCGGCCGCCGATGATGCCGAAGGGAATCGCCCAGATGACGATGTCCCAGACGCTGCCTTCGGGCGCGCCGCGGCGGGCCCACCTGACGGATGTGAGCCACAGGCCCACGATGATCCCGGCGAGGATACACAGGGCATAGGCGTGGATCCGCAGAGTCCCCCACGGCAGCGGGATGTCGAAGCCGGACCAGTCCGGGCTGGGGATGCTGGCCGGCACCAGGGCGGCGGCCTGAAGGAGGATCTGCATGGTGGTTAGGCTTCTTCCCTGACGAGTCCGGCGCTCAGGTCCCGGGTGAGGTCGGCGACGGCGGGGACTCCCCCGTCACGGATGGCGGCAACAAGCGCGGTGCCAACGATGACACCGTCTGCGTATGCTGCGATCTCGCGGACGTGGCTGGCGTTGGAGACACCGAGTCCCACGCACACACGTTCGGCGCCGGCGGCGTGCGTGTCGGCCACGAGCTTCTCCGCGCTGCTGCTGACGGCCTGGCGGGTCCCCGTCACGCCCATGATGGAGACGGCATACACAAAGCCGCGGCTTGCCTTGACCGTCATGGCCAGGCGCTCCGGGGTGGAGGACGGCGCCACGAGGAACACACGGTCCAGTCCGTACTTGTCCGAGGCGGCGAACCATTCCGATGCTTCGTCCGGGATGAGGTCAGGCGTAATGAGCCCTGCTCCCCCGGCCTCGGCCAGCCGGCGCGAGAACTCGTCCACACCCATCCGGACCACGGGGTTCCAGTAGGTCATCACCAGCACGGCCACATCGGTGGCTGCCGTGATGCCGGCGACAACGTCAAAGACGCTCTCGACCCGGAATCCGTTGGCGATCGCCTCGGTGGTGGCTGCCTGGATGACCGGGCCGTCCATAACCGGATCCGAGTAGGGAATGCCGATTTCGATCAGGTCGGCACCGTTCTTCGCCATGGCAATGCCTGCGTCGATGGTGGCCTGGACGTCCGGGTACCCGGCAGGCAGGTAGCACACGAGCGCTGAGCGCCCGGCGTCCCGCGCACGGTCGATGGCGGCGGCGGACTTGCTGGCCGTCTGTTCAGTCATCAGTTCTGGTCCTCGTTGTTGTCCGCGGCCTTGGTGGCAGGGGCAGCTGTGGCGGGAACGGCTTCAGTTTCTGCTCTGTCGGCAGGGCCCTTGGGCTTGCGCGTGGACAGGTTGGTGCCCTTGACCTTGCCCTCCTCGTCAAGCATGTCAAACCATTCCGCGGCGGTCTCCACGTCCTTGTCGCCACGGCCGGAAAGGTTCACGATGATCACCGTTTCGGACGGGTCAGCGGTGCCTTCAGTGAGGCGCTTGCCAACCTTGATGGCACCCGCGAGGGCGTGTGAGGATTCGATGGCGGGGATGATGCCCTCCGTCCGGCACAGCAGC
Organism: Pseudarthrobacter sp. NIBRBAC000502772; assembly: GCF_006517235.1. NCBI lineage: Bacteria > Bacillati > Actinomycetota > Actinomycetes > Micrococcales > Micrococcaceae > Pseudarthrobacter > Pseudarthrobacter sp. NIBRBAC000502772. Next base: position 2,343,701 of record NZ_CP041188.1, on the reverse strand, counting down.
TTGAACGCGTCCATTGCTTCGCTGTCGGTGATGGGTTCGTAGCTGACGCGTCCGATGTCGGCCAGGTAGGCGTGCTCCGGGCCCACGCCCGGGTAGTCCAGGCCTGCGGAAATCGAGTGCGACTCGATGGTCTGCCCGTCATCGTCCTGCATGAGGTAGGAACGTGCGCCGTGCAGGACGCCCGGCTTGCCGAGGGTGATGGTGGCTGCGTGCCGGCCGGTTTCCACGCCGTCGCCGCCGGCTTCAAAGCCGTAGATCTTCACGGACGGATCATCCAGGAATCCGTGGAAGATGCCGATCGCGTTCGAACCGCCGCCGATGCAGGCGCAGACGGCGTCGGGCAGTTTGCCGGTCTGCTCCAGGATCTGGGCGCGGGCTTCCTCGCCGATGACCTCGTGGAAGAAGCGGACCATGGCCGGGAACGGGTGCGCCCCGGCAGCGGTGCCCAACAGGTAGTGCGTGTTGTCGACGTTGCTGACCCAGTCCCGGAGGGCGTCGTTGATGGCGTCCTTGAGGGTCTGGGAACCATTCACCACGGGCACCACGGTGGCGCCGAGCAGCTGCATCCGGGCGACATTCAGTGCCTGCCGGCGGCAGTCTTCGGCGCCCATGTAGACAACGCATTCCAGGCCGAGGAGCGCGGCGGCGGTGGCGCTGGCAACGCCGTGCTGCCCGGCGCCCGTCTCGGCGATCACGCGGGTTTTGCCCATGCGCTTGGCCAGCAGGGCCTGGCCCAGGACGTTGTTGATCTTGTGGGATCCGGTGTGGTTTAGGTCCTCGCGCTTGAGGAAAATCCGGGCACCTCCGGCGTGCTCGGAGAACCGCTTGGCTTCGGTCAGCAGCGAGGGACGGCCGGAGTAGTTCTTGTTCAGGTCGGAGAGCTGGGCCAGGAATTCGGGATCTGCCTTGGCCTTTTCAAAGGTGTCTTCGAGCTCGTCAAGGGCGGCGATCAGCGATTCAGGCATCCAACGCCCGCCGTAGCCGCCGAAGTATGGCCCCGGGGCGTGCTTCAGCGAGCCGCCCTGCAGGAAAGCGTCCGCAGCATTGTTGTCAGCGTTGTCTGAGGATTCAGCCATCAGTCCCGTCCTGTTCAAGTTGGTCGTTCGGAAGTGTTGTGCCGCCGGCGCCAGGCCCGGCGGGTGCCCGGACTAGGCCCGGGCGGCGATGGCGGCAGCGCCGGCCGCCGTGAATTCGGCGATCCGGTCACGCGGCGTTGCGTCGCTGACCAGGGCCTCGCCCACCAGGATGGCGTTGGCGCCGTTGGCGGCGTAATGCGTCACGTCGTCCACGCCGCGCACACCGGATTCGGCGATGACCAGGGCTCGGGCCGGAATCAGTCCCGCGAGGGAGGCGAAAACTGAACGGTCGACGTCGAGCGTCTTCAGGTTGCGCACGTTGACGCCGATGATGCGCGCCTCAGCCGCCACTGCACGTTCGATTTCCTCTTCCGTGTGCGTCTCCACAAGCACGTTCATGCCGAGTTCGCGGCTGAGGGCGCTGAACTCCCGGAGTTGGCTGTCGGAGAGCGACGCCACGATGAGCAGGATCAGGTCCGCGCCGTGGGCGCGGGCCTCCCAGATCTGGTACTCGTCGAGCGTGAAATCCTTGCGGAGCAGCGGAACGTCCACGCGGGCACGGACGGCGTCCAGGTCCGCAAGGGAGCCGTTGAAGCGCCGCTGTTCGGTGAGGACGCTGATCACGGCTGCGCCGCCGTCGGCATACTGCTCTGCCAGCGCTGCCGGATCCACGATGCTGGCAAGGTCGCCCTTGGACGGGCTGCGCCGCTTGATTTCCGCGATGACCTTCAGCTGGTCCCGCTGCACTGCGGTGCCGCCGAGGGCCGACCAGGCGTCCCGCGCGGGTGCCGCGGCCGCCGCCAGGTCCTTCACTTCCGCCAGCGAAACGAGACGCTTCCTGGCCTCCATATCCTCCCAGACACCGGCATTGATGTCGTCGAGAACAGTCGCCATCAGTGGCCGGAGCTCTTCAGCTTGCTGCCTTCGACGCCGTAGCCCGCCTTGCGCATGACGTAGCCAAGGATCAGGCCGAGGACCATCACGGCTGCGCCCGCGATGAAGATGGGCGTGTTGGCGATGACAAAGGCGATGGACGCGATGAGGGCGCCGACCAGCATAACGATCACGCAGGTCCAGGCCGCGGGGCTGTTGCCGTGGCCAAGTTCCTGGCTGTGGTCAACGACGCCGGGGGCAACGGTCCGGGTGCCTGATTTCGATACGGAAGCGGGTGCTTTGCTCATGTGAATCTCCTCGGGATGAATACTGCTTACATTCTGCCATTTTTTGGCCGTGACCTGCCCATCGGCAGTCCGGGCTCAGGTTTAGCGGGCTGCTCGGGTTTGGCTGCGAGCAGGGTTCACGTGGGATCGTCGCCGCGCGAGAGCCGGTCCCAGCTGTCGATCTCGTCCACAGGACCGGTGGCGGCCGCCGTACTTCCAGCGGGCCCCCCGTATGTGGCTGCGTCATATTTGGTCCGCGACTTCCAGTGCCGGCCAGCGGGGATGATGAGCAACGCGGCCAGCGCCAGCAAGGCACCGGCGACGACGGCGAGGACCGGGAAGACGGTAACAGCCACTTCCGCGTTCCCGCCGGTGACCCCGGTGGCAGCGGCGATGGAGCCCTGCGCGGCCCCCAGCGGGTCAGCCAGCACCGTGGCGGCCGCGGCAATGATGCCGACGGAGGCCAACATGATGAGGGCGGTGATGACCCACCGCGCGAACTTTCCTGCGATGGACGCTGCCAGTCCGCCCGCCAGGGCCACGACGGCCAGGGCCGTCACCGCGGTGGCGGCCTTGCTGCCCTGGACCGGAAGGGTGTTCTGGTCCCCCGCCGCCTGGCCCACCTGGTTGGCGTCCAGGGTGACGGTGATCCAGGTCTGGGTGGTGGTCCCGAAGACCGCCAGCGCAAGGACAGCGATCAGCAGTACCAGCGTGGACTTCCTGGCCCAGGCCACCGTCATTCGGCGGCCTGGCTTTCCCCGGCGGTGCCGGCGTCGCTGAGGTGAGAGGTGCCGGGGAGCGATTCCGCCGCGATGTTGTGCAGCGATCCGGCCGTGTGTACGGCCCGGAGCGGAGCGGCCGCCTTGTTCACAGTCTCCAAGGCTTCTGTGGGGTTCACCGAGTCCGCCACGATGCCTCCCCCGGCCTGGACGTAGGCGCGGCCTTCACGGAGAAGGGCCGAGCGGATGGCAATGGCCATGTCCATGTCGCCGGCAAAGTCGAGGTAACCCACCACGCCGCCGTAGATGCCGCGGCGGTGGGGTTCAAGCTCGTCCAGCAGGCGCAGAGCCCGGGGCTTCGGGGCACCGGACAGGGTGCCCGCGGGGAAGGTCGCCTTCAGGACGTCGTAGGCGCTCGCGTCCGGGGACAGCTTGCCCACCACGGTGGAGACCAGGTGCATGATGTGGCTGAACCGCTCCACCTCCATGAACTGCGTGACGTCCACGGTTCCCGCCACGCAGACCTTAGACAGATCGTTGCGGGAGAGGTCCACGAGCATCAAGTGTTCGGCGCGTTCCTTCTGGTCGGCCAGCAGTTCCTCGGCGAGGGCTTTGTCTCCCTCCACCGTTTTGCCGCGGGGCCGTGAACCGGCGATGGGGTGGGTGATGACTTCCTCACCGGTCACCGTCACCAGGGCCTCGGGCGAGGACCCGACGATCGAGTACTCCCGGCCGTCGGCGTCCTCGAGGCTGAAGATGTACATGTACGGGCTGGGGTTTGTGTTGCGCAGGACGCGGTACACGTCAAGGGGCGAGGCGCCGCACTCCATCTCGAAGCGGCGTGAAATCACCACCTGGAAAACTTCGCCATCCACAATGGCTTCCTTGCCGCGATCCAGCGCGGCCAAGTAGGAGGGTTCGTCCCACCGTTCCTCGACGCTGGAGGCGAAGTCCAGGGCGGCGGGTTCCAGCACGGAAACCGGCTGGGCCACGGGTGTGCTGATCGTGGTCAGGAGGGCCTTGACCCGGGCCACGGCATCTTCCCAGGCCTCGTCCACGCGGTCGGAGCTGCCATCGAAGTTGATGGCGTTGGCGATCAGCAGCACGGTGCCGTCATGGTTGTCGTGCACGGCCATGTCCGTCACCAGGTTCAGCGCCATCTCGGGCAGGTGGAGGTCATCCTCCGGCGGGCTGGTCAGCCGTTCCCAGTGGCGGACCGTTTCCCAGCCCAGGAAGCCGACGAGGCCGGAGGTGAACGGCGGCAGTCCGTCAAACCTGCTGGTCCGCAGTGCTTCGATGGTGTCGCGGATGGCATCCACGGGATTGCCGTCCAGGGGCACTCCGGCAGGGGGCTGGCCCAGCCAGTGCGCCTGGCCGTCCTTCGTGGTCAGGGTTGCCCGGGACTTCGCGCCGATGAAGGAATACCGCGACCACGTGCCGCCCACCGCCGCAGACTCCATCAGGAACGTGCCGGGCTGGCCCTGGGCCAGCTTCCGGTAGAGGCCGATCGGGGTCTCCGCGTCCGCCAGCACTTTGAGCGTGACGGGGATGACCCGGCTGCTGCCGGCGAGTTCGCGGAACTCCTCGAGGCCCGGGCTGATGATTCCAAGGTCCTGCATGGCTATGCTTCGCCGCCTGTTCTTGTGTGTCGCCTCGTGAATGTCGCCGGTGTGGAACGGCGCCAGTCTTATGCTGCCAAAAGTGTGTGTCTGCGGGCAGGTCTTCCGCCCAAGGGCCGTGGGTCAGAGTGCCTCGCCGGCCAGGACATCCAGGTCCCTGCCGTCGAAGCAGGTCCGGGTGCCGGTGTGGCACGCCGCGCCGACCTGGTCCACGCGGATCAGGAGTGCATCGCCGTCGCAGTCCAGGGCAACCGACTTGACCCACTGGACGTGGCCGGAGGTGTCCCCCTTGCGCCAGTATTCCTGGCGGGAACGGGAGTAGAACGTGACCCGGCCGCTGGTCATGGTGCGGTGCAGGGCTTCATCGTCCATCCAGCCCAGCATCAGCACTTCGTGGGTGTCGAACTGCTGGACCACCGCGGCCACCAGCCCGGCGCCGTCGCGCTTCAACGCGGCCGCAACAGCGTGCGGAAGCGGGCTTGTGGTGGGGGCCGGGACTATTACGGGGGCGGAGGCGGGCTGCTCAGACATCAGACCAAGTCTAGTGCCTCATCAGCGGCCCCGAATATGCACCAACGGGCATACAAACAGTGTGTGAACAAGGGCACCTATCGGCTGGCGGTTCTGCTGCCCAACTTCCCTGCTCTCGTGCTAGTTTCACAAGTGATGCATTTCGTCGAACCGTCCCGAGAAGTCCTGGCCGAAACCCTGCTGGCGGCCGGCCCTGATGCCCCCACCCTCTGCAGAGGCTGGCGCACCAGGGACCTTGCCGCGCACCTTTACCTTCGCGAACGCAAGGCTGCCGTAGGGCTTGGCCTCATCATCAAGCGCCTGTCCAAGGCTTCGGACAAGGCCACCGCCAAACTCGCGGCGAAGCTGAAAACCGCTGACGACTACACCGGCCTCGTGAACACCTTCCGTGGTGGCCCGCCGGCTCTCTCCCCCATGAACATCAAGGCATTGGACGAGAGCTCCAACCTGATCGAATATTTCGTCCACACCGAGGACATCCGCCGGGCTGTGGACCGCTGGGCGCCGCGCGCCCTCGACGAGGCCTACTCGGACGCCCTCTGGGACGAACTGATCAAGCGGGCAGCCATCCTTTACCGTGGCGTCGACCTTGGCATTGTGCTGGTGCGCCCGTCCGGGCCGCGGCACGTCGCCAAGCGGGCACCGGTTTCGGTGGCGATCGTGGGTGAGCCGGGTGAACTGCTGATGCACGCCCACGGCCGGACCCGCCACGCCCTGGTCACCTTCGAAGGCCAGCCGGACGCCGTCGCCCTGCTCCAGTCGGCAGAAGTCGGCCTCTAAAACCAACGCGGGGTCACTCCTTGCCCAACAACCATCGGTTATTGGGCAAGGAGTGACCCCGCGTTGCTGAGTCGGGTTGGGGTTAGCGGACTTCGAAGCCTGCGTCGCGGATGGCCTGCTTGACCTGGGACATCATGTTGTCCGGGCCCCAGTGGAAGATCGAGGCTGCCAGCACGGCGTCCGCTCCCGCGGCGACGGCAGGCGGGAAGTGGGCCGGTTCCCCGGCACCTCCTGAGGCGATGATCGGCACTTTCACGGCTGCCCGGACCAGCCGGATCAGTTCCAGGTCGAAGCCGTCCTTGGTGCCGTCGGCGTCGATGGAGTTGAGCAGGATTTCGCCGATGCCGCGGTCGGCAGCTTCCCTGGCCCACTCGATGGCGTCGATCCCGGTACCGGTGCGGCCGCCGTGGGTGGTCACTTCAAAGCCCGACGGCGTGGGCTGGGACCCGGGGCGGGTCCGGCGGGCGTCCACGGACAGGACCAGCACCTGCGAACCGAAATGCCGGCTGATTTCGTTGATGACGTCCGGGCGGGCAACGGCGGCCGTGTTGATGGAAGCCTTGTCCGCGCCAAAACGCAGGAGCTTGTCCACCTCGGCAACACCGCGGACACCGCCGCCTACCGTCAGCGGGATGAAGACTTCCTCGGCCGTACGGCGGACCACGTCGAAGGTGGTTTCGCGGTTGCCCGAGGACGCCGTGACATCGAGGAACGTCAGCTCGTCGGCGCCCGCATTGTCGTACCGGTGCGCCAGCTCCACCGGGTCGCCCGCGTCGCGGAGCCCCTCGAAGTTGATGCCCTTCACAACGCGCCCGGCGTCGACGTCGAGGCAGGGGATGACTCGTACAGCTACAGCCATGGGGACTCCTGGAATTCTCGGGTGGGTTCTGCGGCGCGGCGTGAACCGGGCGGGACGCTCAGATACGGCAGGCGTGGATGCTGCTGACCAGGATGGCGCGGGCGCCGAGGTCGTAGAGCTCATCCATGATCCGGTTGGTTTCCTTCTTCGGAACCATGGACCGGACGGCCACCCAGTCGGAGTCGCGCAGCGGTGAGACGGTGGGTGATTCCAGGCCGGGGGTCAGTGCGGCGGCCTGTTCCACGAGTTCCTTGCGGATGTCGTAGTCCATGAGCACGTACTGGCGTGCCACGAGGACGCCCTGCAGGCGGCGGATCAGGACTTCAATCTCCTTGGCGGTGCCGTTCGCCGCTCCGCCTTCGCCGGTGCGGCGGATCAGGACCGCTTCCGATTTGAGGATCGGCTCGCCGAAGATTTCCATCCCGGCGGCTTTGAGGGTGTTGCCCGTTTCCACGACGTCGGCGATGGCGTCAGCTACGCCGAGGCGTACTGACGACTCCACGGCGCCGTCGAGCCGGACCACCTTGGCATTGATGCCCCGCTCGGCGAGGTAGCCGCGGAGCAGCCCGTCATAGCTCGTGGCGAGGCGCTTTCCTTCAAGCTCTTCTGCCGTGGCGAAGTCGCCCACCGGTCCGGCGAAGCGGAACGTGGACGCAGCGAAGCCCAGGGGCAGCAGTTCCTCAGCCTCCACCTCGGCGTCCAGCAGCAGGTCGCGGCCGGTGATGCCGACGTCGAGGGTTCCGCGTCCGACGTAGACAGCGATGTCGCGCGGGCGGAGGAAGAAGAACTCGATGTCGTTGTCAGGGTCCATCATGACCAGCTCGCGGGTGTCGCGGCGCTGGCGGTAGCCCGCTTCGGTCAGCATGGCGGAGGCGGCTTCGGACAGGGAGCCTTTGTTGGGGACGGCTACTCGCAGCATGGGGGTCTTTCTTGGTTGGGAGGTCTGTGGATCAGGCAAACGGGCCACGCAGGGCACGGGCAGGCAGTTGTTGACCGCCGCGTGCCACGGTGGCTACAGATGCTTGTAGACGTCTTCCAGGGTCAGGCCTTTAGCGAGCATCAGAACCTGCAGGTGGTAGAGCAGCTGGGAGATTTCCTCGGCCGTGGCCTCATCGGATTCGTACTCAGCGGCCATCCACACTTCGGCTGCTTCCTCCACGACTTTCTTGCCAATGCCGTGGACTCCGGACTCCAATTCAGCGACGGTGCGGGAGCCTGCCGGGCGGGTGGCTGCCTTCTCACTCAGTTCAGCGAACAGCGTCTCGAAATTCTTCACGCCCTACAGCCTACTTGCTGCCGGCCAGTGGGCCCCTTTCGGGCCGCTGCATGACGGACGCGATGTGAGCGAACACACACCGCGCCCCGGCAGCCCGCCCGCTGCTACGTGTACTGCTTGAGGAGCAATGCGGTGGCCAGGGCTGCCGTCACGGCTTCGTGGCCCTTGTCCTCGCTGGAGCCCGGCAGGCCCGCGCGGTCCAGTCCCTGCTGCTCCGTATCGCAGGTCAGCACGCCGAAGCCCACCGGGACGCCGGTGGAGACACTGACATCGGTCAGTCCCGACGTCGCCGCCTGGCAGACGTATTCAAAGTGCGGCGTGCCGCCCCGGATCACGACGCCGAGGGCCACCACTGCGTCAAAGTGCGGTGCCAGCCGCGCGGCGGCGACGGGAAGCTCGAAGGCGCCCGGAACGCGCAGAACGGTGGGTTCGCTGATGCCCGCGTCCTTGGCGGCGCGCAGGGCACCGTCCAAGAGCCCGTCCATGATCTGGGTGTGCCAGCTGGCTGCCACGATGGCCAGCCGCAGCTGCGACGTTTCCGCCGGGTTGAGGGTGGTGAGGTCAATATCTGGTGCGCCGTGTCCGCTCATGCGTGAATCTGATCCGTTCAGTTTTGGTCGTGGTCGAAATCGTCGGCAGCGCCGCTTGGCACCGTGACAACGTGGGTGTCCAGCATCAGCCGGTGCTCCATGCGGTCCTTTTTGGTCTGCAGGTAGCGGATGTTCTGGTCGCGGGACGGCACCTCGGTGGGCACCATTTCCACTACCTTCACACCGGCTTTGGCGAGCCTGTTCTTTTTGTCCGGGTTGTTGCTCAGGAGCCGGATCTCGTGGAGGCCCATCTCGGCCAGGATCTGGGCGGCCGCCTTGTAGCAGCGGGCGTCCACCGGCAGTCCCAGCTGCTCGTTGGCCTCCACGGTGTCAAAGCCCGCTTCCTGGAGGGCATAGGCCTTGATCTTGTTGGCCAGCCCGATCCCCCGGCCTTCCTGCCCGCGCAGGTACAGCAGCGTGCCGCCGAACTCGTTGATCAGCTCCAGGGCATACGCCAGCTGTTCGCCACAGTCACAACGGTAGGAGCCGAAGACGTCGCCGGTCAGGCACTCGGAATGCAGCCTGACCAGCGGAGCAACGCCCTCCCTGGGCGGGTTGGGCGAGCTCACCGCCAGGTGTTCGGCGCCAGTGACCAGGTCTGTCCACGCCTGGGTAACGAAATCGCCAAATGCCGTGGGAAGCTGCACAATGGGACCGCCGCTCACGGGGTGGTGGGCCCGGCCATTGCCGACCGCCCCCCGGTGGTGGCTGTTCTGGTGGCTGTTGTCCGATACTCCGGAAGCCGTCATCATTACTCCTCTACTCCGCCCGGGCGTCCGGCCCGGTGTCACTGTCGGCGGGTATCCCGGCTCCAGCTTCAAGATAGGCCACCAGATCCTCAATCGAGATCAGGGGGCACCCGTGTTCAGCAGCGAATCCCCGCAGCCCGTCGAGCCGCATCATTTCACCGTCGTCGTACACAACCTCGGCGATCACGCCCACTGGCTCCAGTCCGGCGAGCCGGCAGAGGTCCACGGCCGCTTCGGTGTGGCCGGGGCGTTCACGCACTCCTCCGTTAACTGCCCGGAGCGGAAAAATATGCCCGGGCCGGGTCACGGCCGCCGGTCCGGCGCCGGGGTCTGCAAGGACGCGGGCCGTGAGGGCCCGGTCCGTGGCGGAGATTCCAGTGCTGACACCCACGGCCGCATCGCAGGAAACGGTGTACGCCGTACCCTTCGCGTCCTCGTTCACTGCCACCATGGGCGGCAGTGCCAGGGCATCGGCGCGCTCCCCGCTCAAGGGGACGCAGATGACGCCGGAGCTGTAGCGGATGGTCCATCCCATGAGGGCAGGCGTGGCATGCTGTGCGGCAAAGATGATGTCGCCTTCGTTTTCGCGGTCCTCGTTGTCCACCACCAGCACGGGCCGGCCGGCGGCCATGGCGCGGATGGCATCTTCCACGGGGTCAAGTCCGAAGGCTGCATTGGGCACCGGTCCGGCGGACGCGGCCGGCTCCAGCCGGACGGCGGCGTTCATCGTTCGCCCCCGGTGGTTGCGCCGGTGCTGAATGCCAGCAGGCGTTCGGTGTATTTCGCGAGCACGTCGACTTCGAGGTTGACCCTTCTGCCGGTTGCCTTGGCCCCCAGGCCGGTCTCGGCCAGGGTGGTGGGGATCAGCCCCACTTCGAACCAGGGCTCCAGCTCCGCGGCGGGGCTGACCGCCGTGACGGTGAGCGAGACGCCGTCGATCGCTATGGAGCCCTTCTCCGCGATGTAGCGGGCAAGGTTGGCCGGCACACCGAACCGGAGGCGTTCCCAGTTGCCGAGTGCCTCGCGCTCCAGCAGCTGCCCGACGCCGTCGACGTGGCCCTGGACGACGTGGCCGTCGAGCCGGCCGCCGGCAGGGACGCAGCGCTCAAGGTTCACCGAGTCACCGGCGGCCAGTTCGCCGATGGTGCTGCGGACGAGGGTTTCGCCCATCACATCAACGCTGAACTCCTTGCCCTCGATGGCGGTGGCCGTCAGGCAGACCCCGTTGACGGCAATGGACCCGCCCAGTCCGAGCCCTTCGGTGGTGCCGGGCGCCCGGAGGCGGAGCGTTGCGCTGGCATCGCCGTCCCGCTCCACGGACAGAACCTGTCCCTGTTCGGCAATAATTCCGGTAAACATCAGTAGCCTCCCATGGCTGGTTCCGCGGCAGTGCGGGATAGGTGTGGTTCAAAAGCATCGGTTGGTACTGGACGGAGGTGCAGCCTCAGGTCCCGGCCCAGGGTCAGGACGGCACCGCCGTCGGAAGGGTCCCAGTCCCAGTGCCGGGCATCCGCAAGGGTGGTGATTCCGAGCCCTCTGAGGGCGGGAGTTCCGGAACCCAGCAGGGTGGGGGCGAGGTAGACAATGAGTTCGTCCACAAGACCGGCGGCCAGGAATGAACTGAGGATGCGTGAGCCGCCTTCCACCATCACGTGGCGGATTCCTTCCGCGTAGAGGAGCGAGAGCGCCTCCCGCGGATCCCGCGTGGGCAGGTGGAGCACGTTCCCGTCGTCACCGCGGACGGCGGCGTCGGCCGGGATGTCCCGCAGGCCCATCACGGCGCGCAGCGGCTGTTTGCCGGCTGTGGCTCCGGACGCGTCGCGGGCTGTCAGCCGGGGGTTGTCCACGAGCACGGTCTGCGTGCCCACGAGGATGGCGTCGATCCGGCGCCTCAGTCCGTGGTTGTCAGCGAGCGACTCCGGGGAGGAGATCCACTGGCTCGTTCCGTCCTCAGCGGCGATCCGGCTGTCCAGGGTCTGCGCGATGTGCAGCGTCACGAACGGGCGCTGTGCGGCCACTCCCAGGAACCACTGACGGTTCAACTCGAACGATTCGCTGGCCGCGAGCCCGCTGCGGACCTGGACGCCCGCGTTCCGGAGGGTGGCTGCGCCGCCCGCCGCAGGGTCGTGGGGATCGTCGACGGCGTAGACCACGTCCGTGATTCCGGCACGAATGATCGCCTGGGTGCAGGGCCCCGTGCGGCCGCTGTGGTCACAGGGTTCCAGCGTGATCACCATCGTGCAGCCGCTCAGGTCCAGCCCGGCGGCCTCAGCCTGGGCGATGGCGTCCGCTTCCGCGTGGGGTGTGCCGGCGCCGCGGTGGTACCCGGTCACCAGCCGGCGGCCGGCAGCATCGATGACGACGGCGCCCACGAGCGGATTCGCTCCGCGCGGGCCCTGCAGGGCTGCTTCGAGCGCTGCGTCCATGGCGGCGGTTTCGGCGTCGCTGAACGCCGTGACGGTTTCGATCCGGGTCATGGGGCAGCCACCGGTCCGGCGGCTTCGGTTCCCGGAGCATGGGAAATCCTGGCTTCAAAGAGCCATCGCAAGGGGTTCATGTGTGTTGTCGTTCCTTCCCTCTAGAACCGCGATGGCTCCGGGGGTATACGACAGCAGAAGGCTGCAGCGCCGAAGGGCGCCGCAGATACAGCTGTACGTGCTTCTCTCATCCAGACTTTAACTGTCGGTACCGGAATTTCACCAGTTCAACCGTCCGCCGGTTCCTTCCCTGAAGGGGAAAGCGCCGGCTCGCGGGTCGCGGACTATCACCGCCGGTTCGGACTTACACCGACCCCGGAGCACGTATTGTGTGTTGCTATTGTGCCATAACCACAAGGTCGCCCAGACTATTCCGCGGACGCAGCACGTAACTTCATGCTGCCGGCTTCGCGGAGCCGTCCAATGGCTGCAGCCGGGTCCTCCGCGCCGTAAACAGCGGAACCCGCCACAAAGACGTTCGCGCCTGCTTCGGCCGCCCGCAGAATGGTTTCCTCGGTAATGCCGCCGTCCACTTGGATGGCGACATTGATTCCGGAGCCGTCAATGGCTGCCCGGGCCTTGCGGATCTTGGGCAAGGTGAAGTCCAGGAACGCCTGGCCGCCGAAGCCCGGCTCCACGGTCATGATCAGGAGCATGTCCAGTTCCTCGAGCATGTCCAGGTAGGGCTCCACGGCAGTGGCAGGGCGCAGCGCCATGCCGGCCTTGGAGCCCCGGGCCCGCAGTTCGCGGGCCAGTTTGACCGGTGCAATGGAGGCCTCGGCATGGAAGGTCACGGATGCCAGGCCCGCGTCGGCGAACCCCGGCGCCCAGCGGTCGGCGTCGGAGATCATCAGGTGGGCGTCCAGCGGGACGGGGCTGACCGCCTGGATCCGCTGGACCACAGGCAGCCCGATGGTGAGGTTGGGGACAAAGTGGTTGTCCATAACGTCCACGTGCACGGCGTCAGCGTTGCTGATGCGCTGCAGTTCGGCTTCGAGGTTGACGAAGTCGGCGGACAGGATGCTGGGGTTGATGCAGCACTGCGGCATGGGGGAACCTTTCACGGGTCAGGCTTTCTTCCTGATGAGGGCCAGGAACATGGCATCGGTGCTGTGGATGTGCGGCCAGAGTTGCGCCGTGGAATCGTGGCCTGCGCCCAGGTTCCCGGTCAGGCTCACGCTGTCCAGCACGGCACCGGCGTCCAGCAGCTCCAGGTCATCCCGCTTCCGGAGGGCATCGCTGACCACTGCCGTGGTTTCGGCCGGGTGGGGTGAACAGGTGACATAGGCAACCACTCCGCCGGGGCGGACGGCCTCCAGCGCCGATTTCAACAGGGCGCGCTGCAGCGGTCCCAGGTCCGCGAGGTCCTTGGGCGTGCGGCGCCAGCGGGACTCCGGCCTGCGGCGCAGGGCACCCAGCCCGCTGCAGGGGACGTCCACCAGGACACGGTCAAAGGACTCCGGCTGCTCAGTGCCCACGTCGCGGCCATCGCCGGTCCGGACGCGCCAGACGTCCCGGGGCACGGCGGACAGGGCCTGGCTGACGAGTTTGGCACGGTGCGGGGCCGGTTCATTCGCGAGCAGCGTGGCACCCTGGGCGTTGGCCAGAGCGCCCAGCAGGGCCGCCTTACCGCCGGGGCCGGCGCACAGGTCCAGCCAGGTTTCGTGCGGTCGCCCTTTGCCGTCGGTGGGATCGAGGTCCACTGCCGCCATGGCGCGGGCCACCAGCTGGGAGCCGACATCCTGGACGCGCGTGCTGCCTTCCCGTATGGAGGCGAGGCGGCCCAGGTCTCCGCCGCTGGAGAGCGCCGAGCCTTCAACGAGTTCACCGGGGGTCGCCCCGCCCTCCAGGGCTTCATCCAGGCTGCCCAGGCCGGGCAGGGCCACCAGGTTGACCACCGGAGCTTCGTTATCGGCTTCCAGCAGGTCGTTGATTTCGGCGGCTGACCGCCCGTGGGCCACCAGGGACTGGCGCATGGCCCGGACAATCCATTCGGGGTGGGCGTAGCGGAGGGAGGCGATGGTGGTTTCATCGCTTTCACCGGCAACGAGGATCTCAAGCCACTCCTCCAGGGTGTGCGCAGTGACTTTCCGCAATACTGCGTTGATCAGGGCGGAGGGTCCGGCGCCAATGACGGCGCGGGCCAGGCCCACGGTCTGATCCAGGGCGGCATGGGCCGGGACGCGCATGGCCAGCAGCTGATGGGTGCCGATCCGCAGGGCGTCGAGAATGGCAGGGTCAAGCTGGTCCAGCGGGCGGTCAACGCAGCGCGCCAGGATGGCATCGTACGTGCCCTGGCCACGCAGGGCCCCGTAGCTGAGCTCGGTGGCGAAGCCGGCGTCGCGCTTGTCCAGGCCGTGATGGCGGATGCGGGACGGGAGCACCAGGTTGGCGTAGGCGTCCTCGGCGGCTACCGCGCGCAGGACTTCAAAAGCCACAAGCCGCGCGGGGTCCGCTCGGCGGGTCCGCTGCGCAGGAGCGTTTTCGGTGAAGCTCCGCTGGGAGGGGCGGTTGCGTTCGCGGCCCTGGGCGTTGCGCTGGCTGGAATCCCGCGGCCCGCCCTTGCCCCGTCCGCTGTTGCCGCGTCCGCCGCCGCCCCGGGCGCCGCTTCCGCTGCCGCCCGTGCCGCCTGCATTACCGCCGGATTCGCTCATTCGAATACCACGCTTTCCAGTGTTGCCATGCCACGCGCCCAATCGGCGGCGGCCATCATCTTTTTGCCCGAAGGCTGGATCCTCGTCAGCTCCACGGCGTGGGATCCGGTGCCCACCAGGACGCTCTTACCGTCGAGGAATACCGCGCCGGGCTGCAGGTCAGTGTCACCTGGCCGGAGCCGGACAGGTTCGAGTTTGACGCGCTGTCCGTCCAGGGTGGTCCAGGCGCCGGGCTCGGGAGTTACGCCGCGGGCGCGCCTGCCGATCGCCAGGGCGGGCTGCTTCCAGTCGAGCCGGCCGTCATCGATAGTCAGCTTGGGGGCCAGTGAAACGTCGCCGGCCTGCGGCTGTGCAGCTGCCCTCCCGGCTTCAACGGCGGACAGCGTCTGGGCGAGGAGCACGGCCCCGCTGTGGGACAGCCGCTCCAGCAGCGCTCCGGCGGTGTCCTCCGGGCCAACGCCCTCGGTCAGCGTTCCGAAGACCGGGCCGGTGTCCAGCCCTTCTTCCAACAGGAAGGTGACTGCACCGGTGACGTCGTCGCCGGCCATCACGGCCCGCTGCACGGGGGCAGCGCCACGCCATGCGGGAAGCAGGGAAAAGTGCAGGTTGATCCAACCATGCGGGGGAACATCCAGGGCGGCGCGCGGAATCAGGCCGCCGTAGGCCACGATGGCAGCCACGTCCGGCTTGGCCGCGGCGATTTTCGCCGTCACGGCCTCGTCCACGCGGGTGGCGTGGATGAGGTCGATTCCCAGCTCCGTGGCGCGGGCTGCAACGGGCGACGGCGTCAGCACCCGTTTGCGGCCAATCGGCGCGTCGGGACGGGTCAGGACGGCAACGATTTCAAAGCCGGCCGCAACCAAGGCATCGAGGGAGGGGACGGCCACGGCGGGCGTGCCGGCAAAAAGTACCCTCATGTGGTGGCGCCGCCGCCGAAGCTGGCCTGGCCAGGGCTGGCGCTCCCAGAGTTCGCGCCTCCAAAGCTGGCGCCCCCGAAACTGGACCCGACCGTCTTGGCGCGCTTCGTCGTCGTGCGTTCCGTGATGGCGTCATAGTTGGCATTGCGGATGGAACGCAGGGCCGTTTTCCGGTCCTCACCTTCCAGCCTGTCGGTGAAGAGGATGCCGTCCAGGTGGTCCGTCTCGTGCTGGAAACAACGGGCCAGCAGGCCTTCCCCCTCCACCGCGACAGGATTCCCGTTCAGGTCAACGCCGGTGGCGCGGGTGGCGCGGAAGCGGCGGACCGGGAACGCCAGGCCAGGAATGGACAGGCAACCCTCAACCTGGTCCGCCTGGAAGTCCTCGCTGTTTTCCAGGACCGGATTGATGATGTGGCCCTCCACGCCGTCGATCCGGTAGGTGAAGACCCGCTGGCTGACGCCAATCTGGGGAGCCGCGAGGCCGGCGCCATCCACGTCCTCCATGGTTTCCGTCATGTCCGCAACCAGCTTGGCGAGCTCAGGACCGAATTCCGTCACGGGATCGGCCACTGTGCGAAGCACAGGATCACCGATGATGCGGATATTCAGAATGGCCATGTGCTGTCTTTCCTCACGGTGGGCGTTATTGGCGAACCTATCCAGTTTAGGCGCAGGCGCACCGGGCCCGGGACTGGGCAACCGTGCTCCGGACAGGCGGAGTTCCGGCAGCTGCAGTCCGGGCACTCGTGTTCCGCTAGGCGCTGCGGGCCTGTGCGGAGACGGGCGGTGCCACCGGAAGAAGCGCAGACCCGGCGGCGAGCGTATCGGCGGACAGTTCCCAGACCCGGCGCAGGGCGCAGAACTTCCACCAGTGGTGCTTGAGGACGTCGGGGTTCGCGCGGACCGGCCGGACTTCGGTCTCGCCGATGGCCACAGCCAGCAGTAAGGGGTTCTCGCCGTACTTCCAGGGCTCCCATTCCCCAGCCACGGCATCCACCAGGCTTTCTTCGGCCTTCATGCCGGCCACCAGTTGCATGACCACCTTGTCGTCCAGCGGCTTGACGGTCCCGTCCCGCGTGGTGCCCTTGGTCTTGTAATCAATAACGCAGATCCGGCCGTTGATTTTGGCCACGAGGTCCAGCGTCCCGGCGTAGCCCACTGACTTGTTCCAGACGGTGATTTCCGGTGCGATGGGCTCCACGCCGTAGAGGTCCCACCACTCATCGAACCGCAGCGCAAAGCCTTCCTCACCGTTGGCCGCCAACGCCTCGCGGGTTTCCTTCATGGCGTGCGGCCGGCCCAGGGCGCGGAGCGCAACCTGCTCGCAGTAATTATGGACGCGGTCGCCGCGTTTGGCGGCGTCGTCCCGGTACAGTTCTGCTGCCTTTGAGGCCCGGTTGACGGCCTGCCGGATTTTCGCCGGGCTGCCCAGGGAATCGGCCAGCAGCGGATCCTTCGCCAGGCTGCTGGCGCCCATGTAACCAAACCAGCCGTCCAGGCCGTGCGGCTGCTGGCCGATGACGGTGGTGATGGACGGAACGGAAAACTGCTCGGAGGTGGACCGCGCATACATGCGGCCGTATTCCGTGGCGTGGGCAAGGAGTGGATCAGTCATACAAAGACTCTTTCACAAGGGGCTGACAGAATGGCGGACACAAAAAAGGTCCGTTTCCGCTCGGCTGAGCGGAAACGGACCAGATTCCTCGGTGGGCGATACTGGGTTCGAACCAGTGACCTCTTCGGTGTGAACGAAGCGCGCTACCACTGCGCCAATCGCCCCGATGCCTTTGAATGCTAGCCGACCGGGCGGGGTTTATGGAAATCGAGACGGGACGCCGCTCGAATTACACGCCTGTAATTAGAAAAATCCCCTAGATTGCAGGGATCCAGGGGCATTGCAGCCGTTGAAGCACGTTCGATTTGGAGATTCCCTGAACCTCCTATAGAGTTCTTACTCGTTGGAACGCGAGGAAATGCCCGAAACGGCACGGATTCAGCGGCCCAAATGCGGACGTAGCTCAGCTGGTAGAGCACCACCTTGCCAAGGTGGATGTCGCGAGTTCGAATCTCGTCGTCCGCTCGCAGGACACTGTCACGGCTAAGGTTTTTCGGAATCGGAGCTTACACGGTGGGTTGGCCGAGAGGCGAGGCAGCGGCCTGCAAAGCCGTTCACACGGGTTCGAATCCCGTACCCACCTCGGTGAAAACCATGGATTCCGGTTCACGCCGGACGAAATGGGCGATTGGCGCAGCGGTAGCGCGCTTCCCTGACACGGAAGAGGTCACTGGTTCGATCCCAGTATCGCCCACCAAGCAAGGAAACTTGCTTCATGCAGTACGTCTGGCCACCGGCCAGGGTGTACTTCATACGCGGACGTAGCTCAGCTGGTAGAGCACCACCTTGCCAAGGTGGATGTCGCGAGTTCGAATCTCGTCGTCCGCTCTCTACCCCAGTAATAAATCCGAAATGGCCGGCCTTCCGGTTCCGGGCGATTGGCGCAGCGGTAGCGCGCTTCCCTGACACGGAAGAGGTCACTGGTTCGATCCCAGTATCGCCCACACACAGCAGCTCCCCGTGAGCTGCTTTTCTATTGCCCGGATACGCCGCACAGACTTTACAAAATTTGTCACAGCACCTTGGCACGCCCGGCAGACAGGGCTAGGATCGGTTGCGGAGGAGCGAACTGGCTCCGCGATTGAAGGGAGGTGCTCGTGGGACTGATTGACGATCTTAAGGGCAAGGCTCAGGGTCTCATCCGCGGCAACGAGCAGGCCATCAAGGACGGCATCACAAAAGCCGGCGATTTCGTCGACTCAAAGACCGGCGGCAAGTACACCGGTCACGTGGACAAAGTCCAGGAGGGCGCTTCCAAGCTCGTTGACAAGAACGACGGAACACCCGGCGTAGCGCCTGCCACCGAGCAGACTCCGCCAGTCAACCCGGTTCCGCCGGTTGACAAGGCTCCGTAACAAGGATTTGGCCAGGGCATTGCCCTAGCACGTCAAGGGGGCGCGGGTCCCGCCGGGAGGCGGCACCCGCGCCTTTGGCGTTTAACTGACGGTCCGGCTTCCCCGGCCGATGCCTAGGACGGCTCGTGGTTCTGGCCCTCGCGGGCGAGTGCAGTCAGGCGGGACACAGCACGGAAGTACTTCTTGGTGTACCCGCCGTGCATCATCTCGTCCGTGAAGAGCTTGTCGAAGGGGACGCCGCTGGCCAGGATGGGCACATCCTTGTCGTACAGGCGGTCCGCCAACACCACGAAGCGAAGCGCCACGGCCTGTTCGGTGATGGTCTCCACATTGCGCCACACAACGCCGTCGATGCCGTCGATGAGCTGCCGGTAGCGGCTCGGGTGGACACCGGCCAGGTGGCCGATCAGTGAACTGAATTCGTCCTCTGCCACGGTCTTGCCGTTGAACTCGGCCTTCATCTGTGCGGCGAGCTGGCTGTTCTTCAGCGGTGCCGGGGCGGCGGGCAGCCCACGGTGGCGGAAGTCCTCGCCGTCGATCCTGATGACGTCGAACTGGTCCGCCAGGACCTGGATTTCACGGGCAAAGTCGACTGCGGCAAAGCGGCCGTCGCCCAGCGAACCCGGCAGCGTGTTGGACGTGGCAGCCAGCTTGACGCCGGCGTCGGCCAGTTCACGCATCAAGCGGGACATCAGCACGGTGTCACCCGGATCATCCAGCTCAAATTCGTCGATGCATACGAGCTTGTAGTGGCTCAGTGCCTCAACAGTCTTGCGGAAGGAAAGGGCGCCCACGAGGTTGGTGTATTCCACAAACGTGCCGAAGGCCTTGGGACCCGGAGCGGCATGCCACAGCGAGGCCAGCAGGTGGGTTTTGCCGACGCCGAATCCTCCGTCGAGGTAGATCCCCGCCCTGGTAGCGACCTTCTTGGTGAAGAACTTCTTGAACAGGCCGTCGCCGTCGCCGGCTCCGACTCCCCCGGCGAATGCTTCCAGCGCCTTGACCGCCGCCGCCTGGGACGACTGGTTCGGGTCCGGCCGGTAGCTGGCAAAGGAGACCTGGCCGAACCGTGGGGACGGATAGAAACCCTTGAGGAGCTCATTCACCGAAACCGCCGGAGTGCGGGCGGCAAGCTGTTCGATCTGTACCAAGGTGGTCCGTTCTGCTGGTGGGTTGTCCCCAGAAAGAATACCGGCAAGGGCCCTGGCCTCCCCCGCGATGGCGCCGGCCAGGGCCCCGGCGTGACGAAAGCCATATTTCCCACTGTTAACAAGGAGGCGGACAGGGCGGCCGGCCATGGCTAGTGTGGGAGGCAGGTTTTCCTTCTACAGCATCCGCCGTGTGTCTCAGTGAAAGGCCATCACCATGTCCTACGCAGTTGAACAGAACGAGAAGTTCGCCGCCTACGCCAACCCGGAGCGTCTGGTGTCCACCGAATGGCTCGCAGCCGCCCTCCAAAGCGGCGCCTTGGCGGACGGAAAGCTGGTGGTGGTCGAGTCCGACGAGGACGTCCTCCTTTACGAGACCGGCCATATCCCCGGATCAGTCAAAATCGACTGGCACACGGACCTTAACGATGACGTGACCCGCGATTACGTGAACGGTGAGGCGTTTTCCGCCTTGGCCGCTGCCAAGGGCATCTCCCGCGACACCACTGTGGTCATCTACGGGGACAAGTCCAACTGGTGGGCCGCCTATGCGCTCTGGGTCTTTACCCTGTTCGGCCACGAGGATGTCCGGCTGCTCGACGGCGGCCGGGACAAGTGGATCGCCGAAGGCCGTGACCTGACCACGGAGCGGACCTCCCCGGCGCCCGGCGACTACCCGGTGGTGGAGCGCAACGACGCCCCCATCCGCGCGTTCAAGGAAGATGTGCTGGCACACTTCGGCAAGCCGCTCATTGACGTCCGCTCCCCCGAGGAATACACCGGCCAGCGGACCCACATGCCGGCCTACCCGGAGGAAGGCGCGCTCCGCGGCGGCCACATTCCCACGGCAGCATCCATTCCCTGGGCACGCGCCGCTGCGCCGGACGGAACGTACCGCAGCCGGGAAGAGCTCGAGGCACTCTACCTGGGCGAGGCCGGGCTGACCGCCGGCGATGACGTGGTGGCCTACTGCCGCATCGGCGAGCGTTCCAGCCACACCTGGTTCGCTCTCAAGTACCTGCTGGGCTTTGACACTGTCCGGAACTACGACGGCTCCTGGACCGAGTGGGGCAACGCCGTCCGGGTTCCCATCGCCAAGGGCACGGAACGCGGCACGGTCCCGGCGTAAACTGGAACAGATGAGTACACATGACCTGCCCGCCGCCTTGGCGGAAATCGTGAATGACTTCCAGGCCCTGACCGAACCCGATCGGCTTCAGCTGCTGCTTGAGTTCTCGCGCGAACTGCCGGAACTGCCGGACCGGCTGAAGGACCACCCCGAGCTCCTGGAGCAGGTGGTGGAATGCCAGTCGCCGCTGTTCCTGACGATTGAAACGGAAAAGAACGACGCCGGCCCGGCCGACGCCGTTCGGCTCTACTTCAAGGCGCCACCGGAAGCCCCCACCACGCGGGGTTTCGCCGGTGTGCTCCACGAGGGTCTCGACGGACTCAGCGCCGCTGAAATCCTGGCGGTGCCGGACGATATGCCGGAGCTGCTGGGCCTGACGCGGGCCATCACGCCACTGCGGATGCGTGGCATGACCGCCATGCTGGGACGGATCAAACGCAAGGTCGCCGCGACGTCCCGGCTTGCGTCCTGATCAGCTGACCTCCTGGCTCCGGATCGGAAACTGAACGCTTGGGACGCAAAAGTTCGTCAAACGGAACGCCGGCCACAGCCGCACTGGCTGCAGCCGGCGTTCCCTTTGTGCTGCATCCGTATGCCCACGATCCCTCAGCAGCCAGCTACGGCACGGAAGCCGCCGAAGCCCTAGGCATCGCTCCCGAAAAGGTCTTCAAAACCCTCATGGTCGAAGTGGAAGGCCGGCTGGCCGTGGGGGTTGTGCCGGTCAGCGGAAACCTTGACCTGAAGGCCTTCGCGGCCGCCCTTGGCGCCAAGAAGGCTTCGATGGCGGACCCCGCGGCTGCGGAACGCCGCACCGGCTACGTCCTCGGCGGGATCTCGCCGCTGGGCCAGCGCCAGACATCGCCCACGGTGGTGGACAGCAGCGCCCTCAATCTGGGGACGATGCTGGTTTCCGGTGGCAAACGCGGACTGGACGTTGAGCTTGCGCCAGCGGACCTTATCCGGCTGACGTCCGCCGTGACAGCCGCCATCGGCACGCACACACTTTAGCGGTTCTGCCCGGGGTTAAGCCGCGGAGCCAACTGGGGCCGCAGCCACGCCTTGATCAGGTTCTCCCAGCGCTCGGGATCGACATTCCATTCCTTCGTGTGCCTGGCGTGATTGAACGTTTCGAACGTGACCATGTCCGGATTCCGCTCCGCCAGAAGGGCGGAGGGTTCGTAGGGAACGTACTCGTCATCAACGCTGTGGATGATCAGGGTGGGCGTCCGGACCTCCACGGCGCGCGCCACCCAGTCCATGGCCTTGAGGTCCACGGGTGCGGCCAGTCCGGTGAGCCTGCGGCCCACGGGGTGGCCCAGCATCAGTTGCCCGTAGCGGCCAACGAGGGACGGAATGCGGTTGATCTGCGCATGGTGGGCCAGCACATTGACCCAGTTGATGACAGGCGCGTCCAGGACCATGGCCCGGATCAGGTGACGGTGGGGCGAGAGATCGGCCGTCTGCAGGCAGATGGCACCACCCATGGACCAGCCGAAGAGAACAATTTCCTCGGCGCCATTGGCCAGGGCAAACTCGATGGCGGCCTCTATGTCACGCCATTCCGTGGATCCCAGGCCGTACCGGCCGTCCTCGGCCGATGGCGCCAACCCGTCGTTCCGGTACGAGACAAGCAGGCTGGTGAGCCCCAGTTCGAGGGCGGGACCTACCGCCCGGAGGGCCTCCTGGCGGGTTGCCCCGCGGCCGTGAACCATGATTGCCCAGGTCCGGGACGTCCCGCCGGCCCGGACCAGCCATGCCGGTGCCGTGCCGCCGTCGACCTCAATCAGTACGTCCTCGGCCGCAAAGCCGGCCGTGGCGGGATCCGGGTAAAGCGCACCGCTCCACCATCCGCGGCGGGCCGTATCAAGATCGCCGGCATAGACGGCTTCCACTTCGCGCAGGACCGTGCCGTCCGCCGGCGAATAGGACACGATCCGCCCGATCCGGGCGTGCCCCTTCCCGCCGTCGAAAAACAACCCATAGACGCCCTCCACAGTGGTCTCCGGAGTGGCTGTCAGGATGACCTGGCGGCCGCCCCCTTCCCGGATCACGGCGAGGACTTCCTGGTCCGCCGTCCGCTGCCGGACGGGAGTAATCACACGCCGGGCAAAATAAAGCGCCAGCGCGGAGGAGCCTGTGGCCAGCAGGCCAGCAAGGGCCCCGCCGCCAATGACGCCGCCGAGCGCCCATTTGGCGCGCAGCGACATGCGGCCGTCGGCCTGGGTCGGAACTGCCGCCGTCAACGTGGAGGTGCGCGTGGAAGGTGCCATGGAACCATTCTTACTGCCGCAGACGGGTTGACCATATTCCGTCCGGCACGTGGCACCGAAATTCTGCCGGCCCCGGGGACGCCGCGCTCATGACACCGCGCGCACCGTGCGGCCCAAATGGATGCAGGCGCCGGTGCGCACGACTAGGCTGATGCCATGAGCGATCCAATCGTCATCCTGACCGAAGAACCCCTGGGCGCGGACGACCGCGTCAACATAGAACGCCTGGTGGACGGGCAGGACACTCCCCTTGTCCTACTGGTTCCAGGGAACACTGAACGGCATCTGCTGGTGGATTTCCTTGAGAATCTCTCCCTCCTGGACGTTGCTAAGGCGTTCCGCGAACTGACCGCCCACGCCCCGGACCCCACCGTTGAACGGGCCGAGGCTGCAGAGACGCTGGCCGTCTCGCTTGCCGCCTTGGAGGGGCTGGGCGCAGGGGTAACGGGCGAGGTAGTGGACGGCGGGGCCGTCAAAGGCCTCGTGGCCAAGGTCAAGGAACTCGGCGCAGCCCAGGCAGTGGTGATCACCCGTCCGCACGCAGTGGCGGATACGTTCCACACGGACTGGGCCAACAAAGCCCAGGACCAGTTGGGGCTCCCCGTACTCCACCTGTATGCCGGTTCGGGATTTATCGGCGACTCCTGAGCGTTGAGCTGACTATGAGC
The DNA here is from genome assembly GCF_006517235.1 of Pseudarthrobacter sp. NIBRBAC000502772. Lineage (NCBI taxonomy): Bacteria > Bacillati > Actinomycetota > Actinomycetes > Micrococcales > Micrococcaceae > Pseudarthrobacter > Pseudarthrobacter sp. NIBRBAC000502772. The sequence continues at coordinate 2,320,107 of NZ_CP041188.1, read as the reverse complement.
ATCTTTGGTAAGAGCATCTTCGAGAACAAGGCCACGGATTCCGTCCCCGGTCCGGCCGCTGACGCCGTCGCTGCGGAACCCGCCTACCGGAAATCCGACGCCGAGTGGCGGCAGGAACTCACACCGGAGGAATACCACGTGCTGCGGCAGGCGGGTACGGAGCGCCCCTTCACCGGTGAGTACGTGGACACCCATACGGAGGGTGTCTACCAATGCCGTGCCTGTGGCACCGAGCTCTTCCGGAGCAACGAAAAATTCGACTCGCATTGTGGCTGGCCGTCCTTCTGGGCACCGCTCGCCGAAGGCACCGTCCGATACATCCACGACCGGACGCTCGGTATGAAGCGGGTGGAGGTACGGTGCGCGCACTGTGATTCACACCTGGGCCACGTATTTGAGGGTGAGGGCTACGGCACGCCCACGGACCAGCGCTTCTGCATCAATTCGGTGTCGCTGAAGCTGGTGCCGCGCGGCGCTGCCGGGGAAGAATCCACGGAGGCCTGAGTCCGCCAGCCGTGGCTCCGCCTATATCTGGCGGCGCCACGAGGTGCTTCGAGCCCGAGAGTCTCTTATGCTCAGGCTCTATTTGAGTTAGGGACTCTGGTTGCTTGCTACGCTCGCCGTAGATGCCCCAAGCAATGAGAAAGGCAGTCGCACCATGACCGTCACCGTGACCGTGGCCCCTACGAGGATCACCGCCGAAAATCCCGCCTGGCTCCGCCTCAGGAGCGCCGCCGAATCCCTGCAGGCACTGCAGGTCCAGGACGGCTCCGTGCCTGATGCCGGCCATCACGCCGAGGCAGCCCTGCAGGTTGCCGCCATCATGGAGTCGCTTGCCGAACTGGCACCGCTGTTCCCGCACGACGCGGCCTACCTTGACGCCGTCGTCGCTGATTTCCAGGCGTGGGCCACGGCTGGATTCGCCGTCCCGGACTTCCTCGCATCGCTGCTGGCGTTCCAGCCCCAGCTGCAGCGCCAGGACGGCCTGCAGCATGTTGTCATCTTCCCCATGTATACCCAGAACGGAAGCAGCAGCCGGCTCGTGGAGGCCGTACTGATCGAGGTCATCTGGCCCGATTTTGTGGCCGGCCTTGAGGCCGGGGACTATTCCAACAAGCTCTTTGTGCCCATCCGGTTCCTGGACTTCACCCACGGCTACAACACCAACTCGGCCGTGCTGTTCCCCGAAACCGTTGCTGTCCGTGCGACACCCACCTTCACCTGGGGCGCTATTTTCGCGGACCGTGAAGCTGCCCGGTTCCGCCGGGTCCTGCGCGCGGCCGCAGACATCACCTCCCTGGACCTGCCCGCAGGCGCCGCGGAACTCCTGGCCGACCAGGAGCTGACCGAGGCCACGTTTGTGATGTGGGACCTGATCCATGACCGGACCCACATGCGCGGCGACCTGCCCTTTGACCCGTTCATGATCAAGCAGCGGATGCCCTACTTCCTGTATTCGCTGGAAGAACTGCGCTGCGACCTCACAGCCTTCCGCGAATCCGTCCGGATCGAACAGGACGAAGACGCCGGGCCGGAAGCACGCCGGCACGCGAAACTGGTGCAGTACGCCATCATCTTCGACCGGATCTTCCGCTTCGCGATCACCGGCAACCGGGTGCGCAACTACGACGGGCTCGGCGGACAGCTGCTCTTCGCCTGGCTGCACCAGCACCACGTCCTGCACTGGACCGACAGCCGGCTCAGCATCGACTGGGACCACGTGGCGGACGCGGTGATCGCCCTCGGCGCCTCGATCGACGAGCTCTACTGGCGCTCCATTGACCGGCCGAAAATGGCCCATTGGCTTGCCGCGTACCAGCTGATCTCCGCCACACTCACGCCCAACCCCGCATCGGCCTGGGCCAAGGGCCCCGACGCGCTTCCCGTCGCCGGTCCGCCCCGCGGCCTCACCGACCAGGTGCTGGACGACGAATTTCCGCTGTCCATGTTCTACGAAGCCTTGGAGAAGAAAATGCGTCCAGTCATCGAATCCACCGCCGGCATCACCGGAGCGTCCGCGCTGTGAGCGAACCCGGCGCCCCGCGCGTTGCACCTGTTCCGGATAATGCCCTCGGGCTGAACGTCCTGGTCACCGGCGGCAGCAGTCCGTCCGGGATCGCGGTGGCCCGGGCGTTGTACCAGGCGGGGTTCCGGGTGTTCACGGTCGGCTCAGACAGGACGCGCATCCACGCTGCTGCGAGGCAGGCGGGCGACGGCGTCACTCCCCTGGTGTGCGACCTTGCGGATCTCGCCGACGTCCAGGCCCTCCGGAAGACCCTGACGGACACCGCCGGGACCATGGACGGCGTCATCCACCTCGTGGGCGGCTGGCGCGGCGCCAAAGGCATCACGGACCAGAGCGACGCCGACTGGGACTTCCTGGAGCGCGGCGCCATCACCACGCTCCGGAATGTCTCCCGGGTCTTTTACACCGACCTGGCCGCCGCCCGAACCGGAAGGTTTGCCATGGTGTCCTCCACCGCGGTGGACAAGCCCACGGCGGCGACGGCCAGCTATGTGGCGGCGAAGGCCGCCGCCGAGACCTGGACACTGGCGATGGCGGAGGGCCTGGCCCGCGAGGCTGCGGATGAGGGCACCGCCTTGCGCGGCGCCGCCGTCGTCCTGGTGGTGAAAGCGCTCGTGAGCGCGGAACTCCGGAAGGCGCACCCGGAACGGACCTTTGCCGGCGCCACCGACGTCGAGGACCTGGCCGCCGCCGTCGTCCGACTGTTCAGCCGCCCGGCAGCCGAACTGAACGGCCGGCGCCTGCCCCTGACCCCTGACCCCAAAATCCCCTGACTTCCTGGACCCTGACCGGCCGGACCCGACCTCCCTAGACTGAGAACGTGAGCAAAGCAATGACAACTACGGCAGATGCTGCCCCCCGGCTTGAAAACCCCGCCGCCCGGCTGCATGACGCGTCCATCCGCGGTTTCGCCTCGGACAACTACTCCGGTGTGCACCCCGAGGTCCTGGCCGCCCTCGCGGCGGCCAACGAAGGGCACCAGGTGTCCTACGGCGAGGATGACTACACGGCACGGCTGCAGGGGCTGATGGAGGATCACTTCGGCGCTGGCATCGAATGTTTCCCGGTGTTCAACGGCACGGGGGCCAACGTGCTGTCCCTGCAGTCGCTGCTCCCGCGCTGGGGTGCTGTGGTGTGCGCATCGACGGCGCACATCAACATGGACGAAAACGGCGCTCCGGAACGGATCGGCGGGATAAAACTCCTGCATGTCCCCACCCCGGACGGCAAGCTGACGCCGGAGCTGATTGACCGCGAGGCGTGGGGTTGGGGCGATGAGCACCGGGCGCAGCCGCTGGCAGTGTCCATCACGCAGACCACCGAGCTTGGCACCTGCTACACCCCGGATGAGGTCCGGGCTATTGCCGATCATGCCCACGCCAAGGGCATGAAACTCCACATGGACGGCGCGCGGCTGGCCAACGCCGCCGCGCACCTGGACGTGCCGCTGCGGGCTTTCACGCGCGACGCCGGCGTGGACATCCTCTCCTTCGGTGGCACCAAAAACGGGCTGCTGTACGGCGAAGTGGTGGTGGCCCTGAACCCCGAAGCGGCCCACGGCCTGAAGTTCCTGCGCAAGATGAACATGCAGCTGGCCTCGAAAATGCGCTTCCTGTCCGCCCAGTTCATCGCCCTGCTGGAAGGCGACCTGTGGCTCCGTTCTGCGTCGCACGCCAACGCCATGGCCGCCCGCCTCCGCGCCGCGGTGGACACGATCGAGGGCGTCGAGCCCACACAGAAGACGGAGTCCAACGGCGTGTTTGCCGTCCTGCCGGCCGGCATAGCTGACCGCCTGCGCGAGTCCTTCCGGTTCTACGACTGGGATGAAACCGCCCGCGAGGTCCGCTGGATGTGCTCCTTCGACACCAGCGAGGAGGACGTCGACGCCTTTGTGGCCGCGATCCGACGGGAACTTGCGGCCCACCACGCGGGCAAGGAAGCCGGATAGCATGGACCGGCCGACGGCGAGCCTGCACTGCCCGCCCCCTGCTGTTGCGTAATCTGCGAAGGTGAACGCACTAGCCCAGGTTCCCCCGGATTTTCTCCACGCCTTGGGAACCCTCCGGAAGGCCCAATGCCGAAGTGAACTGCGCCTGGCGGAAATTCCCGCCCCGGCGCGCCTGGCACCGTTCGCCGTGGCCCTCGGGGCCGAGGTCATGGCGCCCGGACCGGGCAGCGGCACAACACCGGTCCACGGGCCCGCCGCCATGGCCCTGGCGGCGGCCTCCGGCATCGAGGACGGCGACGACACCGAGCTGGCCACGGGCCGCTTCATCCTGCTGCACGACCCCGAAGGCTCAGCAGTCTGGGACGGCGAATTCCGGATCGTCACCTACATCCGGGCCCAGCTTGAGCCCGAAATGGGCAACGACGAAATGCTGGGCACCGTCGCCTGGACCTGGCTGGTCGAGGCGCTGGAGAACCACAAGGCCCCCTACCGGGCGGCCGGCGGGACCGCCACGCGCGTCCTGTCGGAGAGCTTTGGAACACTTTCCGACCGGCCCGGATCGATCGATATCGAGCTGCGCGCCTCCTGGACACCGGAGTCCTCGGACGTTACTGCCCATCTGGAGGCGTGGTCAGACATGGTCTGCACGTTCGCCGGCCTCCCTCCTCTGCCTGACGGCGTCACGGCCCTTCCACGCCGGCGCCGGAACTAGGACTGCCCCTTGTCGGTAAACTGAAGGCATCATGACCCCTCATATTCCGGAAAACACCACGGCCGGCGCTCCGGCTGCTGATACCACTCCCCACATCACGGTGGAAGGCTTCGACAGCCAGGTCCCCGTAGTCATTGACCTCGATGCACCGCGCGACGGCGTGCCACTGGTTATCGAAACGCAGTCCGGGCTGGAGCGGTGCGCGGCAGCCATCGCCGCCGGAACAGGGCCCGCAGGGGTTGATGCAGAACGGGCCTCAGGATTCCGGTACGGCCAGCGCGCGTTCCTCGTGCAGATCCGGCGCGAAGGCTCCGGTACCTGGCTGATCGACCCTGAACCGTTCGAGAACCTGTCCATCATCAACGATGCGCTCCAGGGCGTGGAATGGATCCTGCATGCAGCCAGCCAGGACCTGCCCTGCCTGCTGGAGCTGGGCATGTGGCCGGACAAGCTCTTTGATACGGAGCTCGCCGCACGGCTGGCCGGCCTGCCACGCGTTGGCCTGGCTGCCGTCATCGAACAGCTGCTCGGGTTTGGCCTGGCGAAGGAACATTCGGCTGCCGACTGGTCGACGCGGCCGCTGCCCGAGCCGTGGCTGCGCTACGCCGCCCTGGACGTGGAAGTCCTGACCGAGCTGCGCGAAGAACTCATCGAACTGCTGCAGGCCGACGGCAAGCTGGAATATGCCGAGCAGGAATTTGCCGCGATCCTTGCCGCCGGCGTCGCCCCTCCCCGGGTTGACCCCTGGCGCAAGACGTCGGGCCTGCACCAGATCCGTGACCGGCGCCAGCTGGCCGCTGTCCGCGAAATGTGGCTGGAGCGCGATTCCCTGGCGCAGAAACGCGATGTGGCGCCGGGACGGCTGATCCCAGATTCCGCCCTGGTGTCCGCCGCCAAGGCCATGCCGTCCACCGTTCCCCAGCTGCTCGGCACCAAGGGCTTCCATGGCCGTGCGGCTCAGCGCGAGGCACCCCGCTGGCTCCGGTGCATCGCAGCTGCCCGCGATCTTGAGGACCTTCCGCCGCTGCACCTGCCCACCAATGCACCGCCCCCGCCGCGGGTGTGGTCCGATCGGGACCCCGAGGCCGCCGCACGCCTGTCCACCGCCCGTCCGCTCCTGCAGGAGAAGGCGGAGGAACTGAACCTTCCCGTGGAGAACCTGCTGACGCCGGACTATCTGCGCCGCGTGGCGTGGCGTCCGCCGTCGGACATTACCGAAGTAGCGGTAGCCGCGGAGCTGCGCGTTCTCGGTGCCCGCGAATGGCAGATCGGCGTGGTGGCACCGCTTCTCACGGACGCGTTCCTCAATCCGCAACCGCTGCCGGCCAAGGAAACCAAGGCAACCGCAGCCACCGAATAAACGCCCCTCACCGAGCCTTGCACACTATGTTACTGACGAGTAACATAGTGAGCACTGCCGTCCCAGAACGCTGCCCTTTGGCCTCCGGACGGCGCCAACGTCTCGATGAGGAGTAAACGTGAGCCACCACGGAAGCAGCGGATCCCCGCGAACTGTCCGCGACGTCGTTTTTGTTGACGGCGTCCGCACACCCTTCGGCCGGGCCGGCGAGAAAGGCATCTACGCCGGAACCCGCGCCGATGACCTGATGGTGAAGTGCATCCGCGAACTTCTGCGCCGCAATCCCACGCTGCCCGCGGCCCGGATCGACGAAGTCGCAGTCGCAGCCACCACCCAGACCGGCGATCAGGGCCTGACGCTCGGCCGCACAGCCGCCCTCCTGGCAGGGCTCCCCCGAACCGTCCCCGGCTTCGCCATCGACCGCATGTGCGCCGGCGCCATGACCGCAGTCACCACAACGGCCAGCGGCATCGGTTTCGGCGCCTACGACGTCGTCATCGCCGGCGGCGTGGAGCACATGGGCAACCACCCGATGGGTTCCGGCGCCGACCCGAACCCGCGCTTTATGTCCGAGCGCCTGGTGGATCCCGCCGCCCTGAACATGGGCAACACTGCCGAAAACCTGCACGACCGTTTCCCCGCCATCACCAAGGCACGCACAGACGCCTACGCGGTTGCCTCGCAGGACAAACTCGAGGCCGCCTACGCCAAAGGCCAGATCCAGCCGGACCTCGTTCCGGTCGCTACCCTCAAGCCGGGTCAGGGCTGGACGGTGAACAGTGTTGATGAGCCGCCCCGCCCGGGAACCACGCTCGAGGACCTTGCGGCCCTCCGGACTCCCTTCCGCGCCCACGGCCGCGTGACGGCAGGCAACGCCGCCGGCCTAAACGACGGCGCCACCGCCGCCGTCCTGGCTTCCTCGGAAGCCGCCGCGGAACTGGGCCTGCCGGTCAAGATGCGGCTGGTCAGCTACGCCTACGCCGGCGTCGAACCGGAGGTCATGGGCATCGGCCCCGTGCCCGCCACCGAAAAGGCCCTGAAGAACGCCGGACTCAGCATTGAGGACATCGGACTTTTCGAGATCAACGAAGCATTTGCCGTGCAGGTCCTGAGTTTCCTGGACCACTTTGGAATTTCCGACGACGACCCCCGGGTGAACCGGTACGGCGGCGCCATCGCAGTGGGCCACCCCCTCGCGTCCTCCGGGGTCAGGCTGATGAACCAGCTCGCGCGGCAGTTCGAAGAAGATCCCTCGGTCCGGTACGGGATCACCACCATGTGCATAGGCTTGGGCATGGGCGCCACCGTCATCTGGGAAAACCCGCGTCACTCGAAATACACAGAGTATGGCGGCGCCGTAGCAGCAGTCGTCCACGAAGCAAACTCAGTAGCCACCACCGAAGGAGCCGCCGCATGAGCGCCGCCGATTTCACCAAGCTTGCCGAGCTCTTCCCCGACGAAACCGTGACCCACTCGTACGTCCAGGACATCAAGCTGCCTGCCGGACCCGGCCAGCAGAGCCCCGGAGTTTTTGCGCTGATCACCCTGGACAACGGCCTGGACCATTCCAAACCCACCACGCTGGGCCCCAATACCCTGGTGGAACTTGGCACGGTCCTGGAGGGCCTGAAGGAGCGTGCGGCCCGCGGCGAGATCGTGGGTGTGGGCGTGACCGGCAAACCGTACTTCCTCGTGGCCGGCGCCGACCTGTCCGCAGTGAAGTCGCTGGAGAACCGGGATCATGGCCTGTGGATGGCGCAACTTGGGCATGACGTTTATGCCACGCTGGCCAACCTCGGCGTTCCCAGCTTCGCGTTCATCAACGGCGTTGCCCTTGGCGGCGGCCTGGAGATCGCCCTGCAGTCCACCTACCGCACGGTGTCCACCGGCGCCGGCGCGCTGGCGCTTCCCGAGGCCTTCATCGGCCTGGTCCCCGGCTGGGGCGGCGTCTACATCCTGCCGCGCCTGATTGGACCCGAGAACGCAGTCAAGGTGATGATCGAGAACCCGCTCAGCAACAACCGGACGCTCAATGGGCCGCAGGCCTTCCAGCTCGGTATCGCCGACGCCCTGTTCGAACCGGCAGACTTCCTGGAACAGTCCCTCGCCTGGGCGGCCACCGTCATCACTGGCGAGGTGGTCCCGGCACGGGCCAACGCCGTGGATCCCGCTGATCCCGCCGTTGCCGGGCGCTGGTCTGCAGCCGTTGCCGCCGGCCGGTTGTTCGTGGAGTCCAAGACGTCCAATGCCTCGCCTGCGCCCGCTATGGTCCTGGACATCCTCGACGCCAACCGGACCATGTCCCAGGCCGAATCGGCTGCCCTCGAGTGTGAAACCCTCGCCGGTCTGATGCAGACAGACGAGTTCCGCGCCACGGTCTACGCGTTCCTGGATTTGGTCCAGAAACGTTCCAAGCGGCCTGCCGGCGCACCGGACCGTAAGCTCGCCCGTCCGGTCACCAAGATCGGCGTCGTGGGGGCAGGCCTCATGGCCAGCCAGCTGGCCCTTTTGTTCGCGCGCCAGCTCAAGGTCCCCGTGGTGATGACGGACATCGACCAGACCCGTGTGGACAAGGGCGTGGGCTACGTCCATACCGAGGTGGACAAGCTCCTCGGTAAGAAACGGATCAGCCAGGACGCAGCCAACCGCACCAAGGCACTGGTCACGGGATCGGTCTCCAAGGAGGCGTTCGCGGACGCGGACTTTGTCATCGAGGCTGTCTTCGAAGAGCTGAACATCAAGAAGCAGGTCTTCGCCGAGGTGGAGGCAATCGTCTCGCCGGACTGCATCCTCGCCACCAACACGTCCTCGCTGTCCGTCACGGCCATGGCCGAAGACCTCGCGCACCCGGAACGGCTGGTTGGCTTCCACTTCTTCAACCCGGTGGCCGTGATGCCGCTGCTCGAAATCGTGCGGGCACCCAAGACCGACGACGCCGTGCTGGCCACCGCTTTTGAGCTGTCCAAGGGCCTGAAGAAGACCGCGGTGCTGGTCAAGGATGCGCCGGCCTTTGTGGTCAACAGGATCCTGCTGCGGCTGATGGGCGAAGTGACGGCCGCGTTCGACGAAGGCACCCCTGCCGACGTCGCCGACACGTCGCTGCGTCCCATGGGTCTGCCGATGACGCCGTTCACGCTGGGTGCCATGGTGGGCCTGCCGGTTGCCCAGCATGTCCAGGAGTCCCTCCACGCCGCCTTCGGAGACCGTTTCGCCGTGTCCACGAACCTGCAGAAACTGATCGAGAACGGCGTGAAATCGCTCTGGGCCCCGGCGGCCGACGGCTCCCAGGAGATCCCGGAGTCCACCCTGTCGCTGATGTCCTTCGGCACGTCACCGTCCACCGGGGACGACGTGCTGCGCCGTGTGCAGGACGCCCTCGCCGAGGAGATCGGGCTGATGCTGGATGAGGGCGTAGTGGCCGGCCCTGAAGACATCGACCTCTGCATGATCCTCGGCGCTGGCTGGCCGATGTTCCTGGGCGGCATCACGCCGTACCTGGACCGTGTTGGCGCCTCCGAACGGGTCAACGGCAGGCGCTTCCTGGCACCCGGCGTGGCATCGGGCCGGACGGGTCAGTCCTCCGAATCAGTCAGCCCGGAATCGGTCAGCCCGGATGCAGCCACCCCGGAATCAGTCCGCGGGTAGCAGGCGGCCGTCCTCGATGCGCACCAGCCGGTGCGCGATGGACCGGGCGTAGTCCAGGTCGTGGGTGACCAGCACGACGGCGGTGCCCTCCGCCGTCGTGCTGCGCACCACCCGGTCCAGCGCGGCCAGCCCATGGCCGTCCAGGGAAACGGTCGGTTCGTCCAGTGCAAGGACTGAGGGACGCCGGGCAAGCACTGTGGCCAGTGCCAGAAGCCGCTGCTGGGACGCGGGCAGTTCGGCCGGGTGCTGCCCGGCAAGGTGCTCCAGGCCAACGGCGGCGAGGGCCTGCTGCACCGCCTCGTCAGCCGCCGGCTGCCCACGCTCGAGTCCGAAGCGGACTTCCCGTTCCACGGTCCGCTCAAACAGCTGGTCCCTGGGCTGCTGGAAGAGGAGCCCGACGTCGGCGGCCACGCGCCCCGCGGGCTGTCCACCGATGTGCCGTCCCCTGACCAGTACGCTGCCTGCCGTTGGCTGGAGCAAGCCGTTGAGGTGCCTCAGGAGCGTGGACTTTCCGGCGCCGTTGGGACCTGCCACGGCCAGGATCTCGCCCGCGCTGACGGCCAGGCTCAGTCCGTGCAGGACCGGGTCAGCAGGCGGGCCCGGTTGTGCCCTGAACCAGCCTCCGCGCCGCGTCGCCCGGTATGTGAACGAGACGTCCCGCAGCTCCAAAGCCGGCGGGCCGTCGACGACGGATTCATGGCCTGCACCTGCGAGCGGCCGGAGCCCTGTGTGCGGGCGGGGGCTAACCACGCCCGCGAGTTCCAGCGCGCCGGCAGCCAGGATTTCTGCCGGCGAGCCAGCCGCGGCCACGGTACCGCCGGCAAGGACCAGCCACGTATCGGCGTTGTGCAGGAAGGCGTCGGCCCGCTGGCTCAGGATCACGACGGCGGTGCCGTCCTGGACGAGGTTCCGCACCAGGGCAGCGAGGTCTTCGGCTCCGTCCGTGTCGAGGGAGGCGAAGGGTTCGTCCATGATGAGAACCGCGGGGCGGGAAATGACCGCGCAGCCGATGGCCAGGCGGCGCAGCTGGCCGCCGGAAAGCGTGGCAGGATCCCGGTCCAGCAGCCGGGTCAGGCCGGTCAGTGCTGCCGTGTGCCGGACGGCGCCGGCCATCGTCTCACGGTCAGTCCCCGCGTTTTCCAGCCCGAAGGCCAGCTCCTCGGCCACCGTGGCACGGATAGTGGACAAGGCGGCCGCTGGATCCTGCGGCACAAAGCCCACCTGGCGGCCCCAGCTCCCTGGATCGATCCGCGGATCGGCGGCTGTTCCGGTGAACCAAAGGCACGTGCCGGCAAGCTCGAGAAAACCCGTGAGTGTCCCGCCGTCGCCGGGCAGCAACCAGCCGGCGAGCAGCCGTCCCAGTGTTGACTTGCCGCTGCCGGATCCGCCGAGCACGGCAGTCAGCGATCCCGCGGCGAAAGACACGTCAAGTCCCGCCAGAACCAGTTCCTGCTCGCCGGGGAAAACGAATTCTTCGATGCCCGCGGCCAGCGCCGGCGGTGGGGTCTGCACCATTGCTAAGTACCCGCCGTCGGCTGCCAGAGGCGGGCGGCGATGGCCGCCAGCGCCGCAAGCAACAAAACCAGGCGAACCCACCGCTGGACCGGAGAATCCTGGACCGCCCGGTAACTGGTGCGATGCCCGGCGCTGCCGAACCCGCGGGCCTGTAAGGCTGCCGCGCGGGTGCCGGCTTCCTCCACGAGGGACAGCACCAGGGGAACCGCCTGCCATCGGAACGCGCCTGCGCGCCCGACAATTCCAGGCCTGATCACCAGGCCACGCGCTTCCTGGGCCTGCCGGATCCGCCCCAGCCGTGAACTGATGGCCGGCAGCAGTGTCAGGGTGGAGGCGAGCACAAACGCGAACCGCGCGTGGACGCCGCGGGCGGACAGGGCAGCCACCAGGTCCGGGACGCTGATGGTGAAGGAACATAGCAGCAGCACCAGCACCGCCGCGGAAAGCTGTGCAGCCCGCTCGAGGGCAAAATGGAGCCCTTCCACGGTGACCCGCGCAGGGCCCCACTGCGCCAGGACCGTGGTGCCCTCCGGAAAAAAGAGTCCGTGCATGGCAAGCAGTGACAGGACCAGCGGAGCCAGGATGACCGCCACCGCCGGCAGCATCCGGCGGGCCACTCCCCCGGCTACCGCCAAGCCCGCGGCCGCGGCGATCACGGTGAGGGACAGCGGCCAGCTGGCAGCCGCCGTCGTGATGACTGCAGTGCTGCCGGCAGCCGCCAGCGACGTCAGGGGGTGAAGACGCATCAGAGCCGGGTCAGGCGTCCTGGCCGGTGGATTTGCCGGTGGATTCGCCGGTGGATTCGCCGACGGGCTGGCTGATGGCTGTTCCTGCAAGCACGCGGTACCGCCGGACAAACGGGAACTGCAGGCGGGTGCGGCGCGGCAGGGCATACACCAGGACGGCCACCAACGTGAAGACGATGGCCTTGTCCATGGGGTCCGAGATGAGTGCCTGCTTGGTGATGGCCGCCAGGAGGGTGTCACCCATGGAGCGGAAGGCGCTGACGATGGCGCCGGTGGCCAGGCCGGAGGTGCCGCCGAAGACGAACGCGGCAACGGGAGCGGAGACCACACCGCCGATAATGCCGGCCAGGAACCCCGCCACCGGTGCCAGGTAGAAGCGCCGGAACAGGCCGTGGCGTGCGGCGACGCCGGCCAGGAAGCCGATCAGGGCGGCACCGGCGGCGAACGGCAGGACGGTGGGGTTGAAGAAGGACCAGACAATGCTGCTGAGGGCGCCCGTGGCTGCTCCGGCGGCGGGTCCGGCCAGGACGGCGATCAGGACGGTGCCGATGGCGTCGAGGTAGAAGGGCACCAAGGTGCTGCCCACGAACTGGCCCAGGACAATATTCAGGACCAGTGCCACCGGAATCAGCACCAGCGTGGACACCGGCAGTGTGGGCAGTACGCCGATTATCAGCAGCACGGCCCCCACGAGGAAGCCGGACAGGGCGATAAGGGCCGACGCGCTGCCGGGGCCGCCGGTGATGTCCGCGGGCTGGTTCAACACCAGGTAGATGTACGTGCCGGCGATGGCCAACGCTCCGAGGGCTTCCAGCAAGCGGCGGTTCCGGGCAGTGGCCGGTGACGGCAAGGTGAGGGAGGGCGATGACATGGCGTTCCTTCTGGGATGCAGGCTGTGGCGCCCGATGGCCCGGGCGGTGCGGAACGCCGCCTATGTCACCTCGGCGGCAGCCGGGGGCGTCTGCGCCGGCCCGGTTCGCGGATCAGTCTACCGGTTCCGGACTCCCGGCATGGTGACGGGCAGGGACACCCTTGCCCTGCAGATCCGGGCCGGGATTGAGCCGCGTCACGAGGATGCCGTTCCGTGCGCGGGCGGCGAGCGGCTGCAGGTCCTGAACGGCTGCGTTGAGGCGTTCCTCGATCTGGCAGGCACTGTCAACCCGGACTTCGACGTGTTCAGCTGTGGCGATGTTCATGGCGCATCTCGACTTTCCGGTGGGAATGGGCATGGAGGTTGCTTGAAAGTAGGGTTAACTGGCTTCGCCGCGGGTGTGGATGACGCACACCGTACCGGCGAGAATGACTGCGGTGCCGCTGATGTGCCCGCCGGCGAGGAGGTCCCGCCCGGTGGCGGGGTACTCGGCGTCGGCGTCCGTGTGGTTGATCAGGAACGTGTAGCTGTCCGTCGCGGTACTGCGGGTCACGACTTCCAGCCCTGCTGGCGGCTGGGAGCCCACTTCGATTCCTGCCGTCCGGACGGCGTCGGGCAGCACTCCGGCGACGTATCGGTCCACCAGCTCGCGCGGGGACCGTACTGGATCCATCCGGCCCTCATGGAAGTGGTGGAGAACGCCCTGCTCGCGCTGGACGTGGACTTGCCTGAAAACGCCCCGCTGTAGGGCGAACGTCAGCGCAGCCGCGCCGCGAGGCCGCCGACGGACCGTATCAATTCCCCGAAGGCCTGCTCAGGGTTGTTGTTCGAGACGATCCGGGCATTTGGCGGGTGATTCCACAGGTTCCGGTAATCGGCCACGGTGGTCCCCATCAGCAGGGGCGAGTCAACCTCGACGTCCACGGTGGCCAGGCGGGTTGCGTAATCGAGCGTCCCGGCGGCCACACCGGCAGCGAAGTAGTCGTGGACGTGCGCCAGGTAGCCCTGGCCGTAGAGACGGTGAAACTCAAAGTAGAAGCGCAGGGCATCGGACAGGTGCCGCACCAGCGGACTGTCGGCCGTGCTCCTGAGCCCTTCAGGCTGCTTCGGCAGGACCAGCTCCCGCTCACTGCAGCCGGCCGCCTCCGCGAGCCGCAACACATGCTCCGGCCGCAGCTCGATCCGCTCAGTGGTGTCCAGTGAACAGACAATGGGCAGCCGGTCCACCGGCAGGCCGCGGTAGGCCGCATAAACTTCCTTGGCCGCCTGCGGATCAACGTGCGTATTCCATTCGGCGGTGGGAGTGGTGTTCCCCTGGTGGTAGAAGCTGCCGCCCATGATCACCACCTTGCCCAGCAGTTCGGGCAGCCGGGGTTCGCGGCGGATGGCCAGTGCGAAGTTCGTCAGCGGCGCCGTGATCAGGGCCGTGAGTTCCCCAGGATGTGCACGGGCCGCCTCCACCCACAGGTCTGCGGCGTGCCGCGCCGAGACCGTCCCGGACGGCGGCGGCAGGACGGCGTGGCCAATGCCCTGGGGTCCATGGGTTTCCGGCGTCGTCACCAGCGGAATGCCCAGTGGAGCCAGGGCGCCGACGGCGACCTCCACCCCGGTGCGTCCGCACAGTTCCAGCATGGCGAGGGTGTTCCGCGCCACCTGGTGTGCGTCCATGTTCCCGGGCGACGCCGTCACGGCCACAAACTCCATGTCGGGCAGCGAGGCCAGGTAGGCCAGCGCCAGGGCATCGTCGATCCCGGTGTCAACGTCCAGCAGCAGTCTGGTCATCGGTGGAGTCTCCTAAAAGAGTGCGGCTTTGGGGACCTTCGGGAAGACCGCATCCAGTTCGGCGAGTTCCGACGGCGACGGCACCCAGGCAACAGCGGCCGCATTTTCGCGGATCTGCTCCGGCCGGGTGGCGCCGGCGATCACGCTGCTGACGGCAGGCTGGGCCGCGAGCCAGGAGAAAGCCACCTGGATCTCGGTCAGGCCGCGGACTGCCGCGAAGGAACTGAAACGCTGCAGCTGGTCCCAGTCGGCGTCGTGCACCATGTTGGTCCGCGTATGGCTCAGCCGCGACCCCGCCGGAGCCGAGCCCGGCGAATACTTGCCCGTCAGCAGGCCGTTGGCCAGCGGGAAGTAGGGCAGGACACCCAGGCCGTAGGCTTCTGCCGCCGGGGTGACCTCGAGTTCTGCCCGCCGGTCCAGGAGGTTGTAGTGGTTCTGCGTCGAAATGAAACGTGTGCCGCCGGCGGCCCGCGCCACAAATTCCGCCTCGGCGATCTGCCAGCCGGCGCGGTTGGAGTGACCGATGTAACGGACCTTGCCGCTGGAGACAAGGTCATCGAGGGCACTCAGCGTCTCCTCGATGGGGGTCAGTGGGTCAGGCGTGTGGAACTGGTAAAGGTCGATCCAGTCCGTGCCCAGCCGCCGCAGCGAGGCCTCCACCGCACGGACAATGTAACGCCGGGACCCGCGGGCCCCAAAGTCGTTGCCATTGGCACCCCGGACGTCCATGCCGAACTTGGTGGCCACCACCGCATCATCCCGCTTGCCGGCCAGGGCCTTGCCCAGCATCGTCTCGCTGAGTCCGGGCTCCCGCCCGTAGCTGTCAGCAACATCGAAAAGCGTCACGCCGGCGTCGAGGGCGGCATGGACGACGGCGTCAGTCCCCGCCTGCGATTCGGTCACCGTGTTGGCGCGGCCCAGGTTGTTGCACCCGAGCCCCACCACGGAGACGGTCAGCCCGGACTTTCCCAGGCGTCGGAAGTCAGGCATGGATTTCCCCACTAGAGGCTGAAGGAGTTGGCAGGCTTCGGGGAGTGCTTGAGTCTGAAGTTGTCCGGTTCGCTGAAGGGCGCGGCGCCGATGCTGAGTTTGGTGAAGTCGAGGTCTTCGCCACGGCTGCAGACCTTGATGGCGCTCACAGCCTTGTTCACGTCGGGGCAGAGGCAGAAGATGTTCAGTTTATAGTCGCTGAACTCCGAGCGTTCCACGGTTCCCAGGCCGCGCCAGGCCAGGTGGCTGATGAGGGCGTCCTTCGCCTTTTCCTCAAGGTAGCGGTCACGGTCGGTGCCCTCCTTGGTTTTGAGGGCGAACTGCGCCACCACCCAGAACTGGTCCTCGTCGGGGATTTCGGCGAAGCCGTCCTCGGCGCACTGCACGGCAAAGGCATCCATGAGGCCCTCCACCGCTGCGGCGTCAGCCACATCGGTCTCTTCGGTTTTGCTCTGGTGGCCAACCACGCCGTAGTTCATCACGAACTGGCTGTAGTCCTCGTCGAACCAGCCTTCACGGAAGTGCAGTACTCGCTCGTCGTCCCGTTTGTAGACCCTGATGATCCCGCTCATGACCGTCCCTTCGTGAACCATTCGGCGTCTGTTCCGTCGAATGGTGCGTGCTGTGCCTTGACGGCCTGATATAGCTCGTCCGCGGCCGCTTGGATGTCATCCACCAGCAGGTCCGGGTAATTCATGGCGACGCGGTGCTCGGCGAACTCGTCCTGGTCATCGATGAAGACGCCCCGGCCGGCCATGCGGATCACGTCCAGGTCCATGTCGATCACATGGAACTCGGTGACGGCGGGGCGGATGTCCGTCCACTCGTGGGCGACGGCGAGGTCAATGTAGACCCTGACGCCGCTGGGGTGGGCGTCGTCGTAGAACGTGGCCACCCAGTCTCCGGACCGCGGCACCAGCAGCACCGCGTCGGATGCTGTGTAAAAGGCAGCGCCCGGGCGCGAACAGAATTCGTTGGTTCCCTGGAAGATCCACCAGCCGTGCCGGTCCTCGCCGAGGTACCGCCCCGGGACCACCCAGTGGGCTTGCCCGTTCCATTTCCGGTTCCGGGCCACCACCAGCTGGCCTGGCTGCAGTCCCGCGGGAACGCGGGTGGTGCTGGTGTGCCTCGCCGGGCCTGAATCCCCGACGGCGGCCGGATACTTCAGTGCGTCTTCTTCCCTCACAGGATCGGCAGGCTGCCGGTGGTGGGGTGCTCGTGGCCTGGCAGGGGGCGCGCGAAGGGGACTTTTGTGCCCAGAACCTGGGCGACGACGTCGTGCGTGATCTGCTGGGCCGTCAGCCCGACGCGCTCCAGCACCTGGCTGCGCGTGCCGTGGTCCAGGAACTCAGCAGGGAGCCCCACCTCGTTCAGGGCGGTGTCCACGCCGGCGGCGCGCATTTCCTGCCGGATCCGCGATCCGACGCCGCCTGCCCTGACACCGTCCTCGATGCAGATGACCAGCCGGTGGTGCGAGGCCAGCGCGATGATGGAACGCCGCACGGGCAGCACCCAGCGCGGGTCCACCACGGTGGTGCTGATGCCTTGGGCGCCCAGGCGGTTGGACACGTCCAGGGCCAGTTCGGACATGGCTCCGACACTGACGATCAGGACGTCGTTTTCGGTGGAGCCGGCCGGCCGGCGGGCCAGCACGTCAACACCGTCGGCCAGGCGTTCGATGGCTTCCACTTCGGAGCCCACGGTGCCCTTGGAGAAGCGCACCACGGTGGGGGCGTCGCTGATGGCCACGGCCTCGCGCAGCTCTTCCCGCAGCCGGGAGGCGTCGCGCGGCGCGGCGAGGTGGAGTCCGGGAACGATCTGGACCATTGCCATGTCCCACATGCCGTGATGGCTGGCCCCGTCCGGGCCGGTGACGCCGGCCCGGTCCAGGACTATGGTGACGCCGGCCTTGTGCAATGCCACGTCCATCAGGAGCTGGTCAAAGGCACGGTTCAGGAAGGTGGCATACACGGCCACCACGGGGTGGAGCCCGCCGAAAGCCATGCCGGCGGCGGACGTCAGCGCATGCTGCTCGGCAATGCCGACATCGATCACGCGGTCCGGGTGCTTGGCCGCAAACTTGTGCAGGCCCACGGGAATGAGCATGGCCCCGGTGATGCCCACGATGTCGGGGCGTTCGTCGGAAATCTTCGCGATCTCGTCAGCAAAAACAGACGTCCAGGACTGTGCCCCGGAAACTCCCGTCGGCTCACCGGTCTCCGGATCGATAATGCCGACGGCGTGGAACTGGTCCGCTTCATGGGCCCGGGCCGGGGCGTAGCCGTGGCCCTTTTCGGTCATGGCGTGGACAATCACGGGTCCTGCGTAGTTCCTGGCCGTGGACAGTGCGTGCTCCATGGCCTGCAGGTTGTGGCCGTCAACCGGGCCGATGTACTTCATACCGAGGTCTTCGAACATGCCCTGCGGCGCCCACCAGTCCTTGATGCCCTTTTTCATGGCATGCAGGCTCTTGTAGGTGAACTGGCCTACGGGACCGCCGTTCTGGAGCTTCTTCTTCCACCAGTCCAGGGTGCCCTCATAGGCAGGGGCGGCGCGGAACGAGTCGATGGTGGGGCGCAGTGAGGCGAGGTAGTCCGCGAAGCCGCCCACCGTGGGGGCATAGGAGCGGCCGTTGTCGTTGACGACGATCACCACGCGGCGACGCTTGTCGGCCGCAATGTTGTTGATGGCTTCCCAGGCCATGCCGCCGGTCAGCGCCCCGTCTCCGACGACGGCGACGGTGTAGCGCTCCGACTCGCCGGTGAGCTGCCGGGCACGGGATATGCCGTCCGCCCAGGAGAGGGAGGAGGAAGCATGCGAGCTTTCCACAATGTCATGCTCGGACTCGGCGCGGGACGGGTAGCCGGACATGCCGCCCTGCTGGCGCAGCGTACTGAAGTCCTGGCGGCCGGTGAGGAGCTTGTGCACATAGGACTGGTGGCCCGTGTCGAACACAATGCTGTCCCGGGGCGAATCGAAGATGCGGTGCACGGCCAGGGTCAGTTCCACAACGCCGAGGTTCGGTCCGAGGTGTCCACCTGTCTGGGAGACGTTGGTGATCAGGAAACTCCTGACCTCAGCGGCCAGCTCTTCGAGCTGCCTTTGAGACAGCTGGTTCAGGTCCTGCGGATTCCGGATGGTGTCCAAGATTCCCAATGACCCCTCCTTCGGGTGGTAGACGTGCCTGTTAACTCTAACGCCTCGCGGAAAATGCAAAGCCGAAGCCCCGGCTGGTCGGTGACCGGCCGGGGCTTCGAAAGAGTACTGCGTGGGTTCAGATTCCGGCTAGTTGGCCGAGATCTGGCGCAGGACGTACTGCAGGATGCCGCCGTTACGGTAGTAGTCGGCTTCGCCCGGAGTATCGATGCGGAGTACTGCATCGAAGGACTTGGCGGAGCCGTCTTCTGCGGTGGCGGTGACCTTAAGGGTCTTGGGCGTGGTGCCTTCGTTCAGGGCGGTGACGCCCTCAACCGCGAAGGTTTCCGTGCCGGTCAGCCCCAGGGTGGCTGCGGATTCTCCAGCCGGGAACTGCAGGGGCAGGACGCCCATGCCGATCAGGTTGGAGCGGTGGATGCGTTCGTAGCTCTCAGCGACGACGGCCTTGACGCCCAGCAGGGCGGTGCCCTTCGCTGCCCAGTCACGCGAGGATCCGGAACCGTATTCCTTGCCCGCCAGGACCACCAGCGGAGTGCCGGCTGCCTGGTAGTTCTGCGCGGCGTCGTAGACATATGCCTGCGGGCCGTCAGCCTGGGTGAAGTCGCGGGTGAAGCCACCTTCGACGCCGTCCAGGATCTGGTTCTTGATGCGGATGTTCGCGAACGTGCCGCGGATCATGACTTCGTGGTTGCCACGGCGTGAGCCGTAGGAGTTGAAGTCCTTGCGCTCCACACCGTTGGCCAGAAGGTACTGGCCGGCGGGGGTGTCCGACTTGAAGGAACCGGCCGGGGAGATGTGGTCGGTGGTGACCGAATCGCCCAGCTTCAGCAGCACGCGTGCGCCGGAGATGTCCTGGACGGGTTCCGGCTGAGCCTTGATGCCGTCGAAGTACGGGGGCTTCCGGACGTAGGTGGAGTTCGGGTCCCAGGCGAAGGTGTCACCGGCCGGCGTGTCGAGCGCCTTCCAGCGTGCGTCGCCGTCGAAGACGCCCTCGTAGCCGCGGGCGAACATGTCCTTGTCGATGGAGGAGTCGATGACCTGCTGGACCTCAACCGGGTTGGGCCAGATGTCCTTCAGGAAGACGTCGTTGCCGGCTTCGTCCTTGCCCAGGGAATCGGTGTCGAAGTCGAAGTCCATGGAACCGGCCAGGGCGTAGGCAATGACCAGCGGCGGGGAGGCCAGGTAGTTCATCTTCACGTCCGGGTTGATCCGGCCCTCGAAGTTGCGGTTACCGGAGAGCACCGCGGTGACGGAAAGGTCGTTGGCCTGGATGGCCTCGGAGATTTCGGCGTCCAGCGGTCCGGAGTTGCCGATGCAGGTGGCGCAGCCGTAACCCACGATGTAGAAGCCGAGCTTCTCCAGGTACGGGGTCAGGCCCGACTTGTTGTAGTAGTCCGTGACAACCTTGGACCCGGGAGCCACGGAGGTCTTGACCCACGGCTTCGAGGTCAGGCCCTTGTCGACGGCGTTGCGGGCCAGCAGGGCTGCGGCCAGCATCACCGAGGGGTTGGACGTGTTGGTGCAGGACGTGATCGAGGCGATGGACACCGCTCCGTGGTCCAGTTCGAACTCGCGGCCGTCTTCAGTCTTGATGTGCACCGGGTTGGTCGGACGCCCGTGGGCGCCGTTCGCTGCGGACACAACACGGCTGGTCTCGGTGGTGTGCGAGTCGGCGTGCGTGAACGACGGCGCATCCGATGCGGGGAAGGACTCGTCCAGGGACTCGTCCACGCTGCCGTCTTCGATGGCGACGTAGTTGTGGATGTCCTTGCGGAACTGTTCCTTGGCATCCGTCAGCTCAATGCGGTCCTGGGGACGCTTGGGGCCGGAGATGGAGGGAACAACGGTGGACAGGTCCAGCTCAAGGTACTCGGAGAACTTGATCTCGCGGGAAGCATCGTGCCAGAGGCCCTGTTCCTTGGCGTAGGACTCCACGAGTGCCACATTTTCGTCCGAGCGGCCGGTGAGGCGCAGGTAGTCCAATGTGACGTCGTCGATGGGGAACATTGCGGCGGTGGAACCGAATTCCGGGCTCATGTTGCCGATGGTGGCTCGGTTGGCCAGCGGCACCGCCGCAACACCTTCGCCGTAGAATTCCACGAACTTGCCCACAACACCGTGCTTGCGCAGCTGCTCGGTGATGGTCAGCACCACGTCCGTGGCGGTGGCACCGGCCGGAATGGACCCGGTCAGCTTGAAGCCAACAACACGCGGGATGAGCATCGAGACAGGCTGTCCCAGCATGGCCGCTTCGGCTTCGATGCCGCCAACGCCCCAGCCCAGGACACCCAGGCCGTTGACCATGGTGGTGTGCGAGTCGGTGCCGACGCAGGTGTCCGGGTAGGCCCGGAGGACGCCGTCGATTTCGCGGGTCATGACGGTGCGGGCCAGGTATTCGATGTTGACCTGGTGCACAATGCCGGTTCCCGGGGGAACAACCTTGAAGTCATCGAATGCGGTCTGGCCCCAGCGCAGGAACTGGTAACGCTCGCCGTTGCGCTGGTATTCGATCTCCATGTTGCGCTCCAGTGCGCCGGAGTTGCCGAAAGCGTCGATCTGCACGGAGTGGTCAATGACCATTTCCGCAGGAGCGAGGGGGTTGACCCGCTTGGGGTCACCGCCGAGTTCCTTGACCGCTTCACGCATTGTCGCCAGGTCCACCACGCAGGGGACGCCGGTGAAGTCCTGCATGATCACGCGGGCAGGCGTGAACTGGATTTCTGTATCGGGCTGGGCATTAGGATCCCAGCCGGCCAAGGCACGCACGTGATCGGCCGTGATGTTCGCGCCGTCCTCGGTCCTCAACAGGTTTTCAAGCAATACCTTGAGGCTGAACGGAAGGTTTTCTGCACCTTCAACGGAGTTCAACCGGAAAATTTCGTATTCGGTTCCGGCTACATTAAGTTTGCCTTTTGAACCGAAGCTGTCCACAGTGCTCATCGCAGGACTCCTCTCGCAACAGTTTCATCTTTGTCGCGCGGTAGACCGCTTGCTAGTTAGGCAGGCCTAATTAGTGCTGGCCACACAAATTGCAGGAGGTCAGCCGTGAATACGGGGCGCGACGTGGGATTACTACCGCCATCCTAGTAGCATCACGGACCCGGCGTCAGCAGCGCTACCGTCTCCAGGTGGTGGGTGTGAGGATAGAGATCGAAGGCCCGCAAGCCCGCCAGGGACCAGCCAGCCTGCTGGAAGTACCCCACATCCCGGGCAAATGATGCCGGGTCGCAGGAGACGTAGGCGATGGCGCGGGGCCCGGCAGCGATCAGCTGGCTGACCACGGGCTTCCCGGCACCCGCCCGGGGCGGGTCCAGCACAATGGCATCGAAATTCCGCGGCTTTTGGCGGAGGACTCGTTCCACCCGGCCGTGTTCGATCTCCACCTGCGGAGCACCGTGAAGGTTCTTGCGGGCATCCCGGCTGGTTCCCGGCGCACCTTCCACCGAGAGAACGGACCCGGTCTCCCCCACCGCGTCAGCCAGGGGAGCAGTGAACAGCCCGGCCCCGGCATAGAGGTCGGCCACCACGGAACCCGGCGCCAGGAATCCGCCATTGTGAAGGAAATCTGTGATGGCCCCCACAAGCGTCCCGGGCGCGTCGCGGTGGATCTGCCAGAAACCGGCGCCCGTAACCCTGTAGTCGTGGCCGGCTGCCGACTCCTGGACCCATGTCCGGCCACGCAGCTGCGCGACTTCCCCTGTGAGGGGGTCGAACGTGGCCACGGAAACATCGTCCGGAAGCTGGGCCGCGATGGCACTAAGCCGCTTGGGCTTGGTGCCGGGTGCTGGAGCCAGCAGCACCAGTGGGCGTGAACCGTTCGACGGCGCTGCCACCTCTACGCGTTCGATGCCGGTCAGGTCGAGGTCCCACAAGCGCAGCCGGTTGATGCGCTCCGTTGCGAGCGGCATCTCCCGGACGGCAATGATGTGGTCGGAACGGTGCGCGTGCATGCCAAGTCTGCCGCCCGGAGTCACCGAGAAGCTGGCGCGCGTCCGCCACCCCAGGCCAGTGCCGGCGTCGTACGTTGGCTCAGTCTCCTGGCCGGAATCCGGCCCGCCCGCCTCCACAGCCTCCACAGCCTCCACGAGGTTTCCGAGGTCCAGCCCTTCGGGCAGGCGTTCGACGGCGGCGAGCCGCTGAAGCTGTTCGGCCAGTACCGCCGACTTGAGCGTGCGCTGTCGGGCCAGCGAGATGTGGCCGAATTCGGCCCCGCCCACCGGCGGATGCCCATGGGCCCAGGCTCGGAGGGAGTCCGCCGGACGCCAGAAGTGCTCCATCCGGTCCGGGGAGGCTTCCAGCACCTCCACAACGTCGGCGCGCCAGAACTTGGCGGACTCCCCCGCGTCGGTGAGGCGGACGCGTACCTTTTCGCCGGGGATGCCGTGCCGGACAAAGATCACCCTGCCCTCGTGCCGGGCCACGCAGTGGCCGCCGTGGGCCACCGGGCCGACGTCGAGCACCAGTTCGGTGGGGGCTGCCGTGGCAGTTGCGGGGTGGCTCTGGGTCTGGGGGTTCATCGGATATCCTGCATTTTTTTGGCTTCTTCGGACGATTTCAACTGCCACGGGACACTGGCCACCATCACGCCAGGTTCGAAGTGCAGCCGGGTTTTGATACGCAGCGCCGTCTGGTTGTGAACCAGCTGTTCCC
This sequence comes from Pseudarthrobacter sp. NIBRBAC000502772, assembly GCF_006517235.1. Classification (NCBI taxonomy): domain Bacteria; kingdom Bacillati; phylum Actinomycetota; class Actinomycetes; order Micrococcales; family Micrococcaceae; genus Pseudarthrobacter; species Pseudarthrobacter sp. NIBRBAC000502772. The sequence continues at coordinate 2,296,706 of NZ_CP041188.1, read as the reverse complement.
ACCATTTGCCGACCACGTATTCGGGAATGTAGACCACGATCAGGTCGCGGGGGGAATCACGGCGCATGTTCTTGACGTATTCCATAATGGGCGTGATGGTTTCCCGGTACGGGCTGGCGAGGACGGTCAGCGGCACGGGGATCTCCAGCTTTTCCCAGTCGGCAACCGTGTGCGCGGTTTCTTCTGCGTTAATGTCCACCGTGATGGCGTCCAGCCGCGACGGCCTCGACGCCCGGGCATAGGCCAGGGCACGCAACACCGGTTTGCGCACGTGGGACACCAACAGTACCGCGTGGACCCTGGATGGCAGGGCCCGCGGCGAGGAGTCCTCGTCCACGGCAAGTTCCTTGGCCACGTTGTCATAGTGTGCCCGGATGCTCCACATGATCAGGAACAGGATAAACATGGCCAGCAGCGCGATCCACGCGCCTTGCTGGAACTTGGTGATCAGCACGATCACCAGCACCAGGGACGTCATGCCGAACCCGATGCTGTTGATGGTGCGGGACTTCACCATCCGGCGTCGGGTGGCTTTGTCCTTGGCGAGCTTGAGGTGCCTCCCCCAATGCCGGATCATGCCCAGCTGGCTGAGCGTAAAGGAAATAAAGACGCCCACGATGTAGAGCTGGATCAGTTTGGTGACGTCGCCGTTGAACGCGAGGATCAGCACCAGCGCTCCGGCGGCCAGGGCAAGGACACCGTTGCTGAAAGCCAGGCGGTCTCCCCTGGTCCGCAGCTGGCGCGGCAGGTAGCCGTCCTGGGCGAGGATGGAGCCAAGTACCGGGAACCCGTTGAACGCGGTGTTCGAGGCGAACACCAGGATCACTCCGGTGGCGGCGACCACGATGAAGAACAGGATTGATCCCGGGCCGAAGATGGTCTGGGCGATCTGGCTGATGGCAGGACTCTGGATGTAATCCTCCGGCAGCGGCAGGCCGTTCATCAGGAATTCCGTCGCCGGATCCAGCACGATGTGCACCTTCGTGGCGTTGGCCAGAAAGATGATGCCGGCCAGCATGGACGAGGCGATGACGCCGAGCAGCAACAGCGTGGTGGCTGCGTTTTTGCTCTTCGGTTTCTGGAAGTTCGGCACACCGTTGCTGATGGCCTCAATGCCGGTCAGCGCGGCGGCGCCGGAGGAGAACGCCCGGAGCAGGAGGAAGGCGCCGGCCAGGCCCACCAGCCCTTCGTCGAAACCGGGAGCCGGCACAATCTCGAAGGCCGCCGACGATGCTTCGCCCAGCTGGCCTGTCGCGGCCTGGAAGACGCCCACCGCCGTCATGCCGAGGATCGCCGCCATAAAAATGTACGTGGGGACGGCGAAAACGCTGCCGGCTTCCTTGATGCCGCGGAGGTTAACGAGGGCAAGGATCACGACGCCGATGGTGGCGAACAGGGCCTGTTGCCCGTGCAGGGACGGCACCGCCGTGGTGAGGTAGGTGGCCGCCGAGGACATCGAGACGGCCACCGTCAGGACGTAGTCCACCAGGAGCGCCGAGGCCACAGTCAGCCCGGAAAACTTGCCCAGGTTTTCGTTGGCGATCTCGTAGTCCCCGCCGCCGGAAGGGTAGGCGTGCACGTTCTGGCGGTAGGACGCCACCACAGTCAGGAGGACCACCATGACGGCCAGGCCCACCCACGGCGAAAAGGCCACCGCACTCACGCCGGCCAGGGCCAGGGTGAGCAGGATTTCATCGGGGGCATAGGCCACCGAGGACAGTGCGTCGGAAGCGAAAACCGGAAGTGCTATCCGTTTGGGGAGCAAGGTATGGGCGAGCCTGTCATTCCTGAAGGGCCTGCCCACCAGCACCCGTTTCACGGCATTCAATATAGTCAGCACTCCACAAAGCTAGTCTGATTCCCCGCCCATGTCATGACGGCGTCCGGGCGGATGCAGCACGCGCGCTGCCGGTAGAGTTCTAGCAGCAGCAACAGGCTTACGGAAGTTGAGGGAGATACGGTGGCGCATTTCGTGATCATGGGATGTGGCCGGGTAGGGGCCACTCTGGCGCACACGCTGGAGGACGCAGGTCATTCCGTCGCCATCATCGACCAGGACGACCGCGCATTCCGCCGGCTTCGGCAGGGCTTCACGGGCCGGAAAGTCACCGGTGTGGGCTTCGACCGGGACACGCTCCAGCAGGCCGGCGTGGCAGAGGCGTACGCCTTCGCGGCCGTTTCCAGCGGTGACAACTCCAACATCCTGGCCACCCGCGTGGCGCGCGAGACCTTCCACGTCCCCCACGTTGTGGCCAGGATCTACGATCCCGGCCGGGCAGAAATCTATCAACGGCTCGGCATCCCCACCGTGGCCGCCGTCCGGTGGAGCGCAGACCAGGTCTTGCGCCGCATCCTGCCCGAACAGCATCTCGCCGGTGATTTCCGCGAGCCTTCCGGCCGGCTGGTCCTCGCCGAGGTGGACCTCGACGCCGGCTGGATCGGCCACCGGATCAGCGAGGTCGAAAAAGCTGCCGACATCCGGGTGGCATACCTCACCAGGTTCGGCGAGGGCATGCTTCCGGAAACCGGGACTTCGTACCAGGACGGCGACACAGTCCACGCCATGCTGCCGGTGGACCGCAGTTCCCAGGTCGCCCAGATTCTGGCCAAAGCACCCGCCAAGGAGTTGTAGTGAAAGTTGTTATTGTCGGCGCCGGCAGCGTCGGGTCATCGATCGCCAGGGAACTGCTGGCCCACAAGCACGAAATCCTGCTGATCGACCTCAAGCCTGAGGTCATCGGACGCAGCGGGCTGCGCGGCGCGCACTGGCTCGTGGGCGACGCCTGCGAGCTCAGCACCCTGCAGGGAGCGAAAGTGGAGGACGCCGACGTCGTTGTTTCAGCCACGGGCGACGACAAGGTGAACCTGGTGGTCTCACTCCTGGCCAAGACCGAATTCGGCGTGGGCCGCACCGTGGGCCGGGTCAACAACCCCAAGAACGACTGGATGTTCAACGACTCCTGGGGCGTGGACGTTGCCGTCAACACCCCCCAGCTGATGACCGCGCTTGTGGAGGAAGCGGTGGAGATCGGTGACCTGGTCCGGCTCCTGACGCTGCAGACCGGCGTCGCTTCGCTGGTGGAGTTCACGGTGCCGCACGATTCCCACGTCATTGGCCTTACGGTGGGCGACATCCATTGGCCCGAGGACGCCACGCTGGTGGCAATCCTCCGGGACCACGCACCCATCACTCCCAGCCGGGATGACGTCATTGATGGCGGGGACGAGTTGTTTTTCGTCACCACTATCGCGGCCGAGGATCAGTTGCGTGCGCTGCTGTCGCCCGAATCAGCGGAGGAGCCGGAGGAGGCCTCCCCTGAGCGCGAAGGCGTGCAGCCTGCCGAAACTCAGGCGCCGGAGGACGACGGCTTCGGCGGCTGATCCGGCGTCGGGGCGTCGGCGTCCGCCGGTACCGGCCGCGTGACAAGCCACGCGATCCAGACGCCGAGGATATAGAGCGGCGCCCCCATGATGAGGCGGGTCGTGGCCAGGGCGGCGAGTCCGTCCGCGCCCATCAGGTACAGGGGAACCTGAACGATCAACCGAAGCACCAGGACAGCCACGATGATCCACGTGCCCAGGCGGTAAGCCTTAAGCCGCGCGGGATCCTTGCGCCAGTCCAGCCCTTCGTTGCGGATGATCCCGAACAGCAGGCCGGCCACCGGCCACTTGATCGCGATGGAGATCACCATGGCGAGGATGTAGGCGGTGTTCGTGAAGAAGCCCGGCAGGTAGAAGTCCTCGGCCTTGCCCGTGGTGTTGGCGAGCCAGGCCGAGATTCCCACCCCCACCACGCCGGCGAGGGCCTGGGTCAGCGGGCGCCGCTGGACGAGGCGGACCACCGTAAACACCGCGGCGGAGGCCAGCGCGGCCACCAACGACGGCGTCAGGTCCCGCGTGATGGTAAACGCGATCAGGAAGACCAGGCCGGGCACAATGCTTTCGGCGATGCCCTGGATTCCTCCGGCGCTCTTGAGGACATCGATCCGGCCGTCATGGGTGCGGTGCAGGCCGGCTTTGGCTGCATAGCCCTCAGCAAGCCCCTTCACCGCGGACGGCTCGGGCTGTTTGGACGGCTCGGGCTGCTGGGGCGAGGTCATTCGTTCTCCTGGCGGGAAAGTATTTCATAGCGCGGGTTGAACATGGTGGGCAGGCCTTGGCTTTGGGACAGCATGCCCTCAAGGCGGAGTACGGTCCCGGCCTCGATGCCCGGCACCCGGCGCCGCCCCAGCCAGACCACACGCAGGCGGCCACCCGTTCCCTGTGCCGGTTTGGCGCCCGTCTCGCGAATGTCGGGGTCCGAGACAATGGCGGTGAATGCCGCGTTCCGGTCCGCGGGCATGTAGGTGACCGATTCGATGTGCCCCTGGCACACTACCCTCCCCCGTTCCGGCAGCCGGCTGACCGGTATCCCCGCGTCCGGGGAGGATTCCGGGGGACCTTGGCGGGAATCACCCAATCTGGGTGGTTTCCGGACCACGTTCGGGGCCCTTGAACTCGGGGGCATTGAATTCGGGGGCACCAGGCGGCGGGGTGACGCTGGCGTCCTTGGGCAGCCGCAGCTGAAGCAGGTCCCGGGGCGGCATGGGACTGTCGCCCCGGATGACCACAATCTTGCGGAAAAGGGACTCAAGCGGTCCCGCAGCCTCGCGCTCCATCGCTGCCGCGCCGCCCAGGACGCCGCGCAGGAACCACCGCGGCCCGTCGATGCCTATGAAGCGCGCCACCCGGTAGCCCTGGCTGCCGTCCTGTGCACCGGCGGGCAGTTTGGCGATCAGTTCGGTTCCGAAGCCACCCTGGACTTCCTCAACCTGCCCGCCCTGGCTTCCCACCGACTGACCGATCTGTTCGCGGATCTCGTCCCACAGCCCCTCGGTCTTGGGAGCAGCAAACGCCTGCAGCTGAAGGCTGGAGCCGTTCAGGTCCATGGTCACAGCGACCACGCGCTGGGTGGCTTCCTCAACTTCGAGCCGGAGCTGGAGCCCCTCGCTCGGGGAAATCAGCAGCGCACCGAGATCAACATATCCCTCGCGGCTGGAGACCTCGGAAACATCAAAGGGGCCCGAAGCCCGACGCCCGGCGTCCGCCGAGGCCGTGTCAGCGGAATCCGTTGATTCCACTGAGGCCTGGGATTCGTCCGGGTCGGCCGGCTGATCCTTCTTTGATTTCCTGCCGAGCCCAAAAACCATGGGGATTGTCTCCTTAGTTGTGAAAGTGACTCGCCGGGCCCGGTGGGTACCGTCGGAAGTCTTGCTGCCGCGGGCAACCAACTCTGGTTGCCGCCGTCGGCTGTGTCAGGCGTTTGGCGAGGTGAAGCCGCCGGTGGATCCGAATCCGCCGGCTCCCCGCACCGATTCGCTCAATTCGTTGACGGGGACAAACTGCGCATATTCCACCCGCTGGATCACCATCTGTGCAATTCTATCGCCGCGCCGCAGCTCTATGGCGTTCCTGGAATCGGTGTTGAGGAGGGTCACGGAAATTTCCCCGCGATAACCGGCATCCACAGTGCCGGGCGCATTGACGATAGTCAGCCCATGCTTCGTTGCCAGGCCGGAGCGAGGGTGGATCAGGGCTACAAACCCGTCCGGCAGCGCGATGGAAACACCGGTAGCCACCAGCTTCCGCTCCCCCGGTGCCAGGACCACATCTTCCCGGGTCCGCAGGTCAGCTCCCGCGTCGCCGGGGCGGGCATAGGAAGGAGCCTCCAGCCCGGCGTCGAGCATTTTCAGCTGCACCTGCAGCGTCGGGGCCCCGTAGGCTGCGGCTGCATCCGGTGCAGAGCCGGCCAGCTCATCGTCAGGAACGGTTTCAACAGTAGCAAGTTCGTCAGTCACAGTCACTCACTCTAACGCCCAGCCGCCGTTCCGTCCTAGATTCAACGGGACGCCGCAGGCCAAGACCGGATGAACCCAAGATGAAATAGCCAGCCAAAGGTGGAAAGCTGGTGGCATGCCCGAATCCAGCTCCACCGCGCCCGTCCCTGATGCCCCCTCTGCCGGCACCCCGGCAGTTTTCCGGGAGAGGCTGTGGCCGAACGTCTGGATCTGGATCATCGCGGCGGGGATCTCCGGTGCCGGGATCCTCGTTTTCGCCCCGATCAGCATGGTTGCGGGCTATACGGCGGCCGGCGGCCTGTTCACGATCATTGCTGTCCTGCTCGTGCTGTCCACTCCGACGATCCTGGTCACCAGTGACGCCTTGACGGTAGGACGCGCCACCATTGAGCGCCGTTTCGTCGGCGACGCGGCAGCGTTCCACGGCAAAGACGCCACGGCCCAACGCGGGACCCGGCTCAACGGCCTCGCCTACCTGTGCATCCGTGGCTGGATCGACCCGGTGGTGCGGATCGAAATCACGGACCCGTCTGACCGGACCCCCTATTGGCTGACGTCGTCCAGGCGGCCCGAGGAACTCACTGCCGCGCTTTCGCGGAAATAGGCGAAATAGGGCAAATAGCCGTTCAGCCCTCGCACTCCTTGCAATAGAAGTGGCCGTCCTTTTCCCGCGCAATCTGCGAACGGTGCCGGACCAGGAAGCACGAGGAACACGTAAACTCGTCCGCTTGTGGAGGCACCACCAGGACCAGCAGCTCCTCGCCGGACAGGTCCGCCCCGGGAAGCTCGTAGCCTGCGGCGAGGTCGCTTTCGTCCACATCAACCGCGGCCGTCGGGTTATCTGATCGCCGGGTTTTCAGATCCTCCAGCGAATCCTCGGTGAGGTCTTCTTCGGATTTTCGCGGCGCATCGTAGTCGGTGGCCATCGCGGCTTAACTCCGTTCCTTTCCCGTCAGCGGGTGACACCCTTGATAACGCCGGACACCCCAGGTTTGTGCCCGGCGTGGGCTCATCCTTCCGCATGCAGACGGCAAAATCCAGACTTCAGCGCCGGCGCGGTCCGCTGGCACTGCGCAAACCCCCGCTGCTGACCGCACTGGCGTCCGAAAGTGCCGGAATATCGCGGCGCGCCCTTGCTCCTAACCCAAAAGGGTGCCGGTGAGTGGCAGAGTTTCGATTGATAGTAATGCCAGGGTGGAGGATTTGTATGCAGGATCTACGGCTTGTAGGCGTACACGACGACGGGGAGCATCTCCTGTTGAGCGGTGCCGGCGGCGAGATGTTCCAGCTGCCGATCGATGAAGCACTGCGGACGGCCAGCCGGTCTTCGGCGAAGACGGCTTCCGCGGCTGCGCCCATTGCCATGTCCCCGCGGGACATCCAGTCTCGGATCCGCAGCGGTGCCACCGCAGCGGAGGTGGCTGAGCTTTCCGGGCTTCCCCTCGCAAAGGTCGAGCGGTATGAGGGCCCGGTCCTTGCCGAGCGGGAGTATGTAGCGCAACAGGCACGGAAGGTGGAAGTGGCTTCGCCCTCCCCCGGCCATGACACTTACCGCTCCATTTTCGGCGACCACCCGGCTTCCCTCCACGACATGGTCAACCACCGGCTCTCAGCCCACGGGATTGAACCTTCCACCGTGGAGTGGGATTCGTGGCGGCGCCAGGACGGCAATTGGACCGTGGTGGCCCGTTTTGAAGCCAAAAAGGACGGCACCTCCGGCATCGGGGAAGAGCCGCCTGCGCGGTGGACGTTCAGCCCGGTCCGCAAGTCGCTGCAGAACGCCAACCGCTGGGCCCAGCAACTCAGTGAGCTGGAACCGCTGGACGGGCCCGTTCCGGCCCGCCGCCTCACTGCCGTCTCGGACCGCCCGTTTGATTTTGAAACCGACGCGGAAGCAGCGGCCGCCCGAAATTCGACCGGCCCGCAGGCCCTCCCGCAGGCCAGGGAATCTGACGGTCTCCTGGATATGCTCCGTTCACGCCGCGGCCAGCGTCTGGGTGTCGACGAAGACGCGGACGACGCCCTGGCGCTGTTGCTGACCCACGGCGTGCCCGCTGCCCATCCACGTCCCTCGGAGGTGGTCCCTGAACCGGATTCCAGGGAACAGAAGTACCGGGAGCCCGAAACGCGCGAGGCAGCACCTGCCGAGTCCACCGCGCAGGATGACGCCGCGCCTGCCGCGGCCGCCGATCCCCTCACCCGCAAGCGTGATGCGCGGCCGTCAATGCTGTCCCGGCTGAGCCTCATCCCGCCGCACCGGGACTCCGAGGATGACGACATCCTGAAACTGCACGACGGCGTCAGTACCGACACGAGGGAAGTCACCATTGTGGCGTCCCCGCTTCGTCCCGCAAGGCAGGGTGCCCCCGGCGAGACAGCTCCGGGGCGTCCCGCGCCGAACGTGGGCCTGGACGAACTGCTGGGCGGCGGCAGCCCGCGCCGGGCGGCCTACGCCGCCGGCACCGACGACGCAGGATCGGGCCAGCACCACGACCATGACGCGGACCAGCCTGAACGGCAGCCCGCAAAACCGAAGCGGTCCACGGTTCCCAGCTGGGACGAGATCGTCTTCGGGACCAAGCGGGACTGACGCCTCAGCGTCGCCGTGGCTTGCCTTCGGCCTTAAAGCACAGCAGGGGTACTTCGCGTTCGGCTTTGGTCAGCGAGCCGTGCTGGCCCACCACCTCCATGGCGGCCGGGCGTCCGCGGCGGGTGTCGTAGAGGGCCAGCGCGTCCCGCGCTGCAATCATGATGTCGCCAATCCGGGGCCCGACGGCCGGGCGCAGTGCCCCGAACAGTCCGGCGGCGATGGCATCCTCCCGCGTAAAGGCCCAGATCCTGTCGCGGAAACGGGCACGCCACGCGCCCAGCAAACGCTCCCGGCCCGCGGCGTCTGCCGGATCCTCAAGGTAGAGATGTACCATCCGGGGCTCCCCCGCCGTATGCCGCACGCCGTCAACAAGCGACGCGTCCGCGGCGAAGTCGATCCGCTGCTGTTCCGGGACGTCGAGCATCCCGTGGTCCGCAGTGAGCAGGACGGTGGTCCCGGCCGGGAGCGAGGCGTGAAGCCGTTTGACGGTTGCGTCAAGCTCTTCGAGCTGGTGTTCCCACTGTTCGGACTGGCAACCGTGCCGGTGGCCGGCCTTATCCAGTTCGTTGACGTAAAAGTACATCAGGGACTTCCCGGCTGTGTCCATGGCTTCGGCGGCGGCTTCTGTGCGCGCGTGGGCCGTCACGGCTGAGACGAAATTCCCGCCGCGGAGGGCCGCCTGCGTCATGGGCGAGTTGCCGAACTGCGGCAGGCTGACCGTGGTCACATTAACTGAATCGGCAGCCCGTTCGAGGACGGTAGGAAACGGCTGCCACTCAGTGGGGTCCACCTTGGCATCCCAGTTGCCGAGCATGTTGACGACTTTGTCCTGGTCCGGGTCCAGGACGTCATAGCCCACCATTCCGTGCTGGCCGGGCGGGAGTCCCGTGCCGAAGCTGGCCAGGGCAGCGGCCGTGGTTGAGGGGAACGTGGAGTCCAGCCAGACGGGAACTTCCCCCTGCCCGGACTGCATCACGGAGCGCAGGAAGGGCGTGTGGGCGGACTTCTGTTTGAGCAGGTTCCGGCCCAGGCCGTCGGCCAGGACCACGCAGACGCGCGACGCCTGCGGAAGGCCCAGGGAGTTCGTGAAACCTTCTACCCCGAGGCTGGCCGCCGCGCTGGTGAGGACATCCCCGATGGACCGCCGGCCAAAGGCAGGCGCGGGCGGCATGCTCAGCTGCGGGGCGGCCCCTTGGGAAACCGCGGCGGAAGAGGCTGGGGAGACTGTTGCTTTCCCTTGGTCCGGCATCTCAGCGCTGCTGGTGCCCGCGGCTGAGCCGGTTTCCGAACACACCCGTCCGGGGCCGGGGCTGGAGCGTCTGGCCGGCGTGCGGCACGGGAGCCGTGGAACCGGTGTTCACGGCCCGCAGGGCGCGGGCAAAGAGTTTGGCATCCTGGACGGCCTGCAGACCGTCGGCTTCGGCGCTGATCCGCAGGACGATGTCCTCCTGGGCAATGGTGCCGCTGTAGCCGTGGTCTGCCTCGCATTGCGGGTCTCCGCAGCTGGCGGGGCCCATGTCCAGCCGCTGGCCGCCGGACCAGGCAATCGCGAGGGTGACTTCCCGGACCGGATCTGAGGGCTTGTAGTCCTGCGGCTGGGAGTACATGTAGCTCAGGACCACGGAGCGGATCTGCGCGACGGGCACGGATTCGGTGGAAATCTGGGCCACGATCTGTTCGCCGGCCTCATCGAGCTGCTGGTCGTCCACGTGGGTGATCACCAGCATGTCTGAGGTCAGGACCAGCACGGTGATGTGGCGGCGGACTTCGGCCCGGTCAAAGTGGGTTTCCAGGTGCACCAGGTGGGCCACGCATTCGCGGCCGTCCAGGGCGTCGTCAACGACGTCGGCCACCAGGCGCGGGTAGAAACCAGCCTTCTGGAGTGCACCGTCCAGGCTCTGGCCCTGGGGCGTGTGGCTGTGTGAGCTGTGGGGGCGGGTTGCCTGGCTGTCACTGCCGGAGGTGGAAGGCGTCGACGGGGAAGGCTGTGAGCTCATCCCCCCATTTTCACAGATCGGCCGGGGACATGCTAACCGCGGTCAGCCCAGCATGGCCCGACGGGCGCTGTCGGTACGCTGGGCTGCGTTGCCGATCCGGATATCAGCGGCCAGGATGGACACGCCCCGGGTTCCGCAGAGGACCGGGTTGAATTCCACCAGGGCTATTTCCGGGTGGTTGTCCTTCATCCAGGCCAACCGCCCGGCGACTTCCTCCAGGGCGTCAATGTCCACGGCGGGAAGGCCCTGGTAGCCGAAGAGTTTGCGTACGGCCCGGGGCCCACGGATGAAGTCCTTCACGTCGGCCGCGGACAGCGGAGGAACGCGGTGTGCCCAGTCATCCAGCAGGTTGACGGCGTCCCCGGCGAGCCCGAAGGAGACCACCGGTCCCAGCAGCGGATCCTCAATCGCCCGGAACGTGCACGCCTGCCCCACCGGCGCCATGGACTGCACCTCCAGGGCCGGCGAACCGTAGGGTGCCAGTGAGCGCCGCATCTGCGCGATGTTGCGGCGGAGGGAATCCGGATCCTCGACGTCGAGGCGGACTCCGCCCAGGTCCAGGCGGTGGCGCAGCGCCGGGTCGGTGGTTTTCAGCGCGACCGGCCAGCCCAGCCTGCCGGCGGCAGCAACCGCCTCGTCCTCTGAGTCGAAACCTGCGGACGGGAGCACCGCAATGCCGTAGTGCGCCAGCAGCTCTGCCGCGGACCCCGGATCGAGGGTCTTGAGCTGCTCCCCGTGGACATCGCGCAGAAGCTGATCCAGCAGGATCCGTGCGGCTTCCGGATCGCAGCCGTCAGGTTGGACAAAGTGGCCGGGGTCCCGTGCCACCCATTCCGCGTAGCGCACCACGGCGGCGAGCGCCGCCACAGCCGCACCGGCGTTCGAGAAGCATGGAACTGTCCGGCCCTCACCTCCCACCATGCCCTCCACGTAGATCGAGGGATCAAGGATGCCGGTGAAGGCTGCGACTACCGGCTTTCCGGAGGCGGCCGAGCATTCGGCCAGGACCTCGGCGATATGGTCCACGGTCAGGCCACGCACCGGCAGCAGCGCGGCCACCACGGCGTGGACGGCGTCGGACGCGAGCGTGTCCTGGAGGCTGTGGCGGAGTGCCGGCAGCGCCAGTGACATGCCGGCGTCGAGATCCACGTCCGTGATGATGCCATCCACGGTCAGGCCGTGGGCCTCGGCGCTGTCCGCCACCACGTTGCCCAGCGCCAGGGAGTTGCTGAAAATGGCCAGTCCGGGCCCCGCCGGGAGCGGCTGGCCGGACACTATCTGGGTGATGTCCATCAGCTGTTCGATGGTCTCGACCCGGATGACGCCGGCCTGGCGCATCATGGCGTCCAGCGCACCGGCGGGCGCCTGGGTGGTCCGGACGGCGTGGCCGGGCGGCAGCCGCAGGCCCATGGTTTCCGATTTGGCCACCACCACGGGCTTGGTGCGGGCGAGCCGCCGGGCGATCCGGGAGAATTTGCGGGGGTTCCCGATCGACTCCAGGTAGAGGCCTACCGCGGCGGTGTCGGCGTCGTCCTCCCAGAACTGCATCATGTCGTTGCCGGAGACGTCCGCGCGGTTGCCCGCCGACAGGAACGTGGAAAGGCCCAGCCGGCGGCGGTGAGACGCCGCGTAGAGGGAAACACCGATCGCCGCCGACTGGCTGAACAGGCCCAGGCCCCCGCGCCGCGGCAGTGAGGGCGCCATGGAGGCGTTCAGTTTCACGTCGGGATGGGTGTTCACGATCCCCAGGGACGCGGGCCCGATCACCCTCATGCCGTTGGCCCGGGCCTTGCGGACCAGGTTGCGCTGGCGGGTGAGGCCGCGTTCGCCGTCGTCCGCGAAGCCCGCGGAGGCAATCACCAGCCCCTTGACCCCGGCCGCGGCGCACTGGTCAACCACGGTGGCCACTTCCTCGTACGGGACGGCGATCACGGCCAGCCCCACCGGCTCCGGGATCTCGGAAATCCGGCTGAAGGACAGCATTCCGGCGAGCTCCAGTGCCTCCGGGTTGATGGCGTAGACCTGCCCGGAAAAACCGCCTTCAATGATGTGTTCGAGCAGCTGGTACCCCACGGTCCCCCACTTGCGGCTCGCGCCGATGACTGCAATGGACGAAGGTGCCAGCAGGTCCCGGACGCTCCTCGCCTCGGCGCGGTGCTCGCGTGACTCCATCACCGCCCGGGACTTTTCGGTGGGGTCGATGTTGAACTCCAGGCTCACCACGCCGTCGTCGAAATGGCGTTTGACGTCGTAGCCGGCGTCGGCGAACACCATCAGCATTTTGCGGTTTTCAGGCAGCACTTCGGCGCTGAAGCGGCGGATCCCGTTTTCGTGGGCGGCTGCGGCAAGGTGTTCGAGCAGGATTGAGCCGATTCCCCGGCCCTGGTGGGCGTCGGCGATGTTGAACGCAACTTCGGCTTCGAGGGGGTCATCCAGCCTGTCGTAGCGGCCGATCCCCAGGATTTCGCCGCCGAAGGTGATCACCAGGGCAACCCGGTCCTTGTAGTCCACTTCGGTGAAGCGCTTGAGCTCCTTGCTGGACAGCCGGGCCTTGAATGCGAAGAAGCGCATGTAGATTGAGTTCTGCGATTGCCCGGCGTGGAAAGCCTGGACCGCGTCCGCATCGCTGGGGTGGATGGGCCTCAGATGGGCTGTGCCGCCGTCGCGGAGCACGACATCGGCTTCCCAATGTTCCGGATATTCGCCGTCCCCGGGCTGATCCACCATAGGCTTAGCCTAACCACAAACTGACGGTGCAGGCCGTGTGCCCGAAGTTATCCTCCACACCTGCGCCCAGACCACAGCACCACCCGTAACCCAGAAGGATCCACCAGCCCTATGGCCCGCCGCCAAAGCCCAGCCCCTGCCGGGGACGCACCCAAGGATTTCGTCGAGAACATCGTGGACATCGATGTCACGTCCGAGATGGAAGGCTCCTTCCTGGAGTATGCGTATTCGGTGATCTACTCCAGGGCCCTGCCTGATGCCCGGGACGGGCTCAAGCCGGTCCAGCGCCGGATCCTGTACATGATGAGTGAGATGGGCCTGCGTCCGGACCGCGGCCACGTCAAGAGCGCCCGGGTGGTGGGCGAGGTCATGGGCAAGCTCCACCCCCACGGCGATACCGCCATCTATGACGCCATGGTGCGGATGGCCCAGGACTTCTCGCTGCGCCTGCCGCTGATTGACGGCCACGGCAACTTCGGCTCCCTCGACGACGGTCCCGCGGCCCCCCGGTACACGGAGGCCCGGCTCGCGGCAGCAGCCCTGACGCTGACCGACCACCTCGACGAAGACGTGGTGGACTTTGTCCCCAACTACGACAACCAGCTGACCCAGCCGGATGTCCTCCCGGCCGCGTTCCCCAACCTGCTGGTCAACGGCGCCACGGGCATCGCCGTCGGGATGGCCACCAACATGGCCCCGCATAACCTGGTGGAGGTCATCTCCGCCGCGCGGCACCTGATCGCCCACCCGGACGCGACCCTCGATGACCTCATGCGCTTTGTACCGGGGCCGGACCTGCCAACCGGCGGCCGGATCGTGGGCCTGGACGGCATCCGGGACGCCTACGCCACCGGACGCGGTTCCTTCAAGACCCGGGCGAAGGTGGAGATCGAGCAGCTCTCGGCCCGGCGCACCGGCCTGGTGGTCACCGAGCTTCCCTACATGGTGGGTCCCGAAAAGGTGATCGAGAAGATCAAGGACGCCGTCAATGGCAAGAAACTGACCGGGATCAGTGACATCGTTGACCTGACGGACCGCCAGCATGGCCTGCGCCTGGTCATCGAGCTGAAAAACGGGTTCAACCCGAACGCCGTGCTCCAGCAGCTCTACCGCTACTCGCCGATGGAGGATTCCTTCGGCATCAACAACGTGACGCTGGTGGACGGCCAGCCGCAGACCCTCGGCCTGGTAAAGCTGCTCTCCGTGTACGTGGAGCACCGGATCGATGTGGTGCGCCGGCGGACGTCGTTCCGGCTGGGTAAGAAGAAGGACCGCCTGCACCTGGTGGAGGGCCTCCTGATCGCCATCGTGGACATCGATGAGGTCATCCAGATCATCCGCTCCTCGGATGAGGTGGCGGCGGCCAGGGTCCGGCTGATGTCCATCTACGATCTTTCCGAGATCCAGGCCAACTACATCCTGGAACTGCGGCTGCGGCAGCTGACCAAGTACTCCCGGATCGAGCTTGAAAAGGAGCAGGAGGAGCTGCGCCGCGAGATCGCGGAACTGGAAGCCATCCTCGGCTCCGAGGAGCGGCTGCGCGGACTTGTGTCCTCCGAACTCGGCGAAATCGCCGAAAAATACGGCACTCCGCGGCGGACGGTCCTGCTCGAATCCGAGGCCGTCTCCCCCACCGTGGCGGCAGCCCTGGCGGCCGCCCCCAACGGCAAGGGCCAGGCCGCGCCGCTCGCCCTGGAGATCTCGGACGATCCCTGCTGGGCCATCCTGACGGCGTCGGGCCAGATCGCGCGCACGTCCAACCAGGAGCCCCTCGCCGAGTCCGGGCCGCGGGCCAGGCACGACGTCTTCCGTTCAGTGGTCAAGACTTCGGCCCGCGGGGAAATAGCGGCGGTCACCTCGCAGGGCCGGATGCTGCGGCTTCAGGTCATGGACATGCCGGTGCTGCCGCCGATGTCCGGCCTGCCCAACCTCGCCGGCGGTGTTCCGGCCAAGGATTTCCTCACGCTGCTGAAGGGTGAAGCGCTGGTGGCGTTCGCCCCGCTGGATGAAGTCCTGGCCATCGGCACCGCCCAGGGTGTGGTCAAGCGGGTCCAGCCCGATTACCCCCTGAACCGCGAGGACTGGGAAGTCATTGCGCTCAAGGACAAGGACGAGGTGGTGGGTGTGGCGCCGGCCGGGTCTGAGGAGACCGATCTGGTGTTCCTGACCCGTGAGGCTCAATTGCTCCGTTTCAGCGCCGCCAACGTTCGGGCCCAGGGCCGGACGGCAGGCGGCATGGTGGGTATCAAGCTCGGCGCCGGGGACCAGGTGTTGTTCTTCGGGGCGGTCACCGCCGCCGACGACGACGCCGTGGTGGTCACTATTGCCGGCACGAGCGGCGCCCTGCCGGGCACCGCTCCGGGTGCGGCGAAAGTGACGGCCTTCGCCGAATACCCTGCCAAGGGCCGTGCAACAGCCGGCGTTCGCGCCCACAGGTTCCTCAAGGGCGAAGACACGCTGCTGCTGGCGTGGGCCGGGCACGGCCCCGCGAAGGCCTCATCGCTCGCCGGTATTGCCAGGTCGCTGCCGCAGGAGCACGGCCGGCGCGACGGTTCGGGGATTCCGCTGTCCCAGGCAGTGGACGCGGTGGGTCCGGCCATGGCTTGGAGCGATCCGTCCTAGACTGCTGCCATGCCTATCATTCCTGATGAAAAGGACTGGACCTGGGTCCTCTCCCGGCCGTGCCCCGAGTGCTCCTTCGACGCTGTCACCGCCACACCGGCCACGGTGCCGGGCAGCGTGGAAAACATGCTCCCGCGCTGGCGGGCCGTCCTCCGCCGGCCTGACGTTTCAGAACGCCCGGATGACAGCACGTGGTCGGCGCTGGAATATGCCTGCCACGTCCGCGACGTCTTCACGCTGTTCGACCAGCGGCTGAACCTTATGCTCGACGCCGACGGCGCCCGGTTTGAGAGCTGGGACCAGGACCAAACGGCAGTCGATAAGGATTACGCCAATGCCGATCCCGCCGTGGTCAGCGCCGAACTGACGGCCGAGGGCAAGCAGATTGCCGAGTCCTTCGCCGGCGTCCGGGAGTCAGAGTGGGGACGGCGGGGACGGCGGAGCAACGGTTCCGAATTCACGGTCCTGACGCTGGCCCAGTACTTCCTGCACGACGTCGTCCATCACCTCCACGATGTGGACGGCTGAGGGGACTCAACCCACCAGCGAAGCAGCCGGGCCCGTCCGGGACACCGCCGAGAGCTCCAGCCGGGTGTCATCCGGCTGGATGTCGGCCGGATTGTGGGTGACCATGACCACCGTGCGGTCTTTCAGGCCGACGCGGAGGTCTGCCAGCATTTCCCGTCCTGACTGTGCGTCCAGATGAGCCGTGGGCTCATCGAGCAGGATAACCTCGGCCCCCGTCAGCAGGGTCCGCGCCACGGCCAGCCGTTGCCGCTCGCCGCCGCTGAGGAAGGAACCACCCGGCCCGATCCGGGTGTCCAGCCCGGCCGGCAGCCGCGACACCAGGGCGCTGAGGCCGACGGCGGCCAGCGCCGCTTCCAGCTCGGCTTCACCGGCGGCAGGCGCATCAGCACTAGGCACCGCCGCTGCGGAGGGGACGCCCAGCATCAGGTTGCCCCGCAGCGTCGAATCGAACAGGTGTGCCTCCTGCGGGCACCAGGCCGCCGTGCCGGTCACCGCGGCCCGGCCCGTGGCGGCGGGCAGGAATCCCAGCAGGACGGCGAGCAGCGTGGATTTCCCCGCGCCGGACGGCCCGGTTACCGCCAGCCACGTGCCGGGTCCGGCCGTTGCGGAGATCCCCGAGAACACGGGTTCCCCGCCGGGCCAGGCCGCCCCGACGCCTTCCAGTTCAACCCCCGGGGCGGCACCGGAACGGGCGGGGACAGCATGCAGGCCGTCGCCGGCCCCGGTTTCCGTGGCGCCGCCATCCAGCACCCCTGACTCACCGACCCGGCGCATAACGCTGCGTAGCGCCGGGTACTGGCGCACCGCCGTCGTCATCGCCGCGTACGGTTCCACGAGTGCAAGCTGCAGCAGGACAACAACCGCGGCGGTGGCGGGCTCCATGGTTCCTGCCAGCACCTGGGGTGCGGTCAGCACGGCAGCACCCAAGGCGGCGGTGCCGCAGGCGGCGACGGTGATGGCCTGGCCGAGACCTTCGGCCCAGGCGGAACGCTGCGATGCCCGGGTGGCCAGGCGGTCCTCGGAGCGCAGCGCGTCCAGGACTGTTGCAGCGATGCCGTTCGCGTGCAGCTCCGCCCGGGCATCCAGCGCGGCGGACGTGCGCCGCAGGACGCCTGCCCGCAGGCTCTGTTCCGCTGTGGCCGAGCGGCGGTCCCCCCACAGGGCGGCAGACGGCGCCACGAACAGACATACAGCTGCTGCCAAGGCAACGGCCGGCAGCGCGGCAGGCGCCACGAGGGCGCTTGCCACCAGCGCCGAACCGGCCACGGCGAGCGCCGTCGCCGGCGGCAGGACAACCCGCGGCAGCAGGTCGCGGACGGTGTCGACGTCGTCAATCACCGTACCCAGGACGTTGCCGCCCTGCAGGAGCCGCCGCAGTGAAAGTGCCTTGCGGCTCAGTGATTCCCATAGCCGGCCGCGCAGGCGGGTGAGGGCGCCGAAGACGGCATCGTGCAGCAGGAGCCGTTCCCAGTAGCGCAGGACGGCGCGCCCGATCCCGAAGAACCGCACCCCGACGATGGCAGTGAGCAGGTACAGGATGGGCGGCTGTTCGCTGGCCCTGATGATGAGCCAGCCGGAGAGGCCGGACAGGGCAACGGCGAAAAGGGCGGCAAAAGTGCCCACCACGGCGGCGCCGGTGAACCGGCCAGCCACCGGTGCCAGCAGGCCGGCCACGAGGCGGGCAGTCCTGCTTGGCCGGAGATCCGCGGCGGCAAGGTTCTGCGTCCTCGCCGGGCGACGCCCGGAAATTTCCGGGGCATGCTCTTGCTCCACAATGGCCCCGGTTCCGTCGCACACGGTTCCGGACGGCCCTGTCCCTGCTGACAGCACAACTCCGTCGGAGGGCGCTGTGATGCCGTGGGCGGAAACAGGTACCAGGTGGTCAGCCACCTCGCGGGTCTGCTTGTCGTGGGCCACCAGGATGACGGTGACCTGGCCCCGGAGCGCACGGATCGAGTCCTGCACCAGCGCCGCCGACACGCCGTCAAGGTGCGCGGTGGGCTCGTCGAGAAGCAGCAAAGTGGCACCGGACTTGATGCGGGCCAGGCCGCGGGCCAGCGCAACGCGCCGCAGCTCGCCCGGGCTCAGTTCGGCCGGATGGTGGCCGGCAAGGTGCCCGGCAGCCGCAGCGGCCAGGCAATCCTTAGCTGCCTCGGCTACCTGAGTATCGTGGTGCGTTCCGCCGCCGAGGTACAGCATGACCTCCTCAAGCACGGAGTCCGCCACCATCACCGGATGCTGCGGGACCCAGGCGACCGCGTCGCGTGCCAGGCCGGAGAGGCGGCCGGAAACTGTGGTTCCGCCGCCGTCCCCGATGGTCCCGGCCAGCACGCCAAGGACGGTGCTTTTGCCGGCGCCGCTGGGACCGTCCAGGGCGGTGATCAGCCCGTGCGGGGCAGTGAACGTTAACGGCCCGACGGCGGGAGCGGACCGTCCGGAGTACGTGACACTGAGGTCGGTGACCGTCACTCCCCCGGACCCGGGCACGGAACCCCGGCTGCCGCCGTCGGACGCGGCAGCTTCGCGTCCCTGTACGGGCAGCGGCTGCGGCTCTGGTGCATCGGTGACCTTCCTGGTCTCGGCGAGGGCCGCCCGGCCGTCATCACTGGCGTGGTGGGCGGTGCCCAGCTCGCGCAGCGGCAGGTAGCAGTCCGGCGCAAGAATCAGCGCCAGGAGGCCGGCTTCAAGCGGCATGTCGCCGTGCACAAGGCGGACGCCGATGAATACGGCAACCACTGCTACGGAAATGGTTGCGATCAGTTCCAGCGCCAGTGCGGACAGGAATGCGGTGCGCAGCGTCCCCATGGTCCTGGCGCGGTATTCCTCCGAGATCTCCTCCAGGGCCTTGCGCTGCGCGGTGGCACGGCCCAGCCCCACCAGCACGGGAAGGCCCTTGGCCAGTTCCAGCATGTGTGCGGACAGCCGGGCCAGGGTTTCCTGGGCCTCGCGGACATGGTCCTCGGTGTAGCGGCCAATCAGCACCATAAACAGCGGAACGAGCGGAACTGTCAGGACAATCACCACCGCGCTGACCCAGTCAGTGAACAGGATGCGGGCCCCGAGCAGCAGCGGGATCGCGGCGCAGTTCACCAGAGCGGGGAGGAACTGCGTGTAGTAGCTGTCCAGCGCATCCAGCCCGCGCGTAGCCAGGACGGCCAGCCCGCCGTCGGCCGGACCGGTGCTCCGGGCACCGTTCCGCAGGGCCCGGGCCAGCAGCTCGGAGCGGAGTTCCTCCTTGATGCCCAACGCGGCGCGGCGCGCGGCGATGCCCTGGGCCCAGACAGTGGCGGACCTTAGGACAACTCCCGCCAGGCCCCAGGGCAGCTGCTCGGCCCACGACCCGTTCCCGGTGGCCAGCCCGGCCAGCATGGCAGCCACGGCCTGCCCCATCAGGACCAGTGACAGCGCCTTCAGCGCTGCCAGCAGGCCAAGCCAGTAGATGGCGGAGCGTGTGGCCGGTCCGGCCGGAAAGTCCGGGCGCACGGCCGGTCAGCCCTTCGTGGTGAATGCCCGGACGGCAATGGCCGGCAGGAAGCTGTGCGCCGCGGGGATCTGGGACGCGCTGACACGGCGCCGGAACACCCAGTAGGTCCACGCCTGGTAGGTGATGACGAGGGGCAGGCCAACGGCTGCCACCACACTCATGAGCCCGAGCGTGTATTCGGACGACGACGCGTTGGCAACAGTGAGGTCAAAGGCAGGGTCCAGGGTGGAGGGCAGCACAACCGGGAACGCCGCACCGAAGATTGATGCGCTGCCGAGGATGAGGAAGGCCCCCATCGCCATAAACGCCCTGCCTTCGGATCCCCGCCGTGCCAGGAACCAAGCGGCTGCTGCGGCAATGACGGCCACGATCACGGCAGCCCAGGTCCACGGCTTGCCCGACAGGAACTGGATGATGAGTGCCCAGCCTGCCAAAGGCAGCAGCAGGACCGGAAGCAGCCGGACGAACCAGCGGCGCGCGCGGTGGCGCACGTCGCCGTCGGTCTTCAACGCGAGGAACGCCAGCGCGTGCAGCAGGGAGAACCCCACCACGGCCAGCCCGCCCAATACGGCGTAGCCGCTGAACCACGCGAACGCACCGCCCTCGCGGTCACCGTTCGCGTTCAGCGGCAGGCCCGTGGTGGTCAAGGCCAGGGCAGCGCCGACGCCGAACGCGGCGAAGAAGGAGCCCAGGGCAATGGCCCAGTCCCAGCGCGACCGCCATACGTCCGTGTCACCCTTGCCGCGGTATTCGAACGCCACGGCACGGAAGATGAGGGCAACCAGCACCACCAGGAGCGGGAGGTAGAGGGCGGAAAACAGCGAGGCGTACCAGAGCGGGAACGCCGCAAACGTTGCGGCTCCGGCCGTGATCAGCCAGACCTCGTTGCCGTCCCAGACCGGGCCGACGGTGTTCAGCAGCACCCGGCGCTCGGTGTTGTTCCGCGCGAAAAGCTTCATCAGCATTCCCACGCCGAGGTCAAAGCCTTCAAGGAAGAGGTAGCCGGTCCAAAGCACCGCGATGACGATGAACCAGATGGTGGGCAGCAGTTCCATGCTTGAGTATCCTCTGCTCTTCTTAGTAGGCGAATGCCAGGACGTCGTCGGCGGGCTTGCCAGTGCCGGGGCCCTTGTTGGCGTCCCCGTTTTTGTCGGCCGGGGTGTGGGCCAGTTCCGGCATCGCGGACACCACACCGCCCCGGATGAACTTGACCAGGAGCTTGACCTCAACCACCAGCAGCGCGGCGTAGACGGCGGTCAGGACGATCAATGACGTCAGCAGCTCTCCGGCCGAGACTCCGGGGGAGACTGCGGCCGCGGTGAACATAAACACCTGGTCGATGCCGTTCAGGTCCGGGTTGGGGGCCACCACAAACGGCTGCCGGCCCATCTCGGTGAAAATCCAGCCGGCCGCGTTGGCGCCGAAGGGGGCCAGGATGCCGAACACCGCCAGGCGCATCAGCCAGCGGGACGCGGGCACGGTGCCCTTCCGCGTCACCCACAGCGCGATGAGCGCCGCCAGTGCCGCAAGGCCGCCGAAGCCGATCATCATCCGGAAGCCCCAGTAGGTGACTTCCATAACCGGGACGTACTCGATCTCCTGGCCGGCCCGCTCGCCGTAGATCGGGTTGTCCGGCAGGTGGGTTCCGTAGTCGGCCTTGTACTGGTCCAGGAGTCCGTTGACGCCCCTGACTTCCGTGGTGAAGTCGCCATTGGCCAGGTAGGAGAGGATGCCCGGAACCTCGATCAGGGCCACAATCTCATCGCAGTTCTTGGAGCCAAGGTTCCCGACGCTGAGCACGGAGAAACCGGTGCCGTCGTGGCAGGCGCCCTCGGCCGCGGCCATCTTCATGGGTTGCTGCTCAAACATGAGCTTGCCCTGCAGGTCGCCGGTCAGGGCGGTGCCGGCGAACGAGATCATGGCGACGACGGCGCCGATCCGCAACGAGCGGATCCACACTTTGTAATCGGTCCGGTCCCGGCCGGGGATGGCTGCTTCGCCGGGAATCACCTTCCCGTCGGCGCCGATGGTGTCGATGCCGTCCGTGCGCCTGCGCCAGAGGTGGTACCAGGCGATGCCCAGAAGGAAACCGCCGGCAACTGCCAGCGCTCCCATCAGCGTGTGCGGAAAAGCCACCAGGGCCGTGTTGTTGGTGAACACGGCCCAGGCGTCGGTCATGACCGGCCGGCCGTCAATGATCTCCGCGCCCACCGGATGCTGCATCCAGCTGTTGGCGACGATGATGAAGTAGGCGGAGAACACCGATCCCACCACCGCCACCCAGAGGCAGGCCAGGTGGATGGCCGGCTTCAGCTGCTTCCAGCCGAAGATCCACAGGCCCAGGAACGTGGACTCAACAAAGAAGGCCAGCAGCGACTCCAGGGCCAGCGGCGCCCCGAACACGTCTCCCACGAAGCGGCTGTACTCGCTCCAGGCCATGCCGAACTGGAACTCCTGCACAATGCCGGTGGCCACGCCCATGATGAAGTTGATCAGGAAGAGCTTGCCCCAGAACTTGGTCATCCGGATGTATTCCACCTTGCCGGTGCGGTGCCAGATCGTCTGCATCACGGCCACCACCAGGCCCAGTCCGATGGTGAGCGGCACCATCATGAAGTGGTAGACGGTGGTGATGCCGAATTGCCAGCGTGCGATTTCCAGAGCTTCCACAGCAGTCCCTCGGGTTGGCGGTGCAATTTTTCTACGTGACGTAGAACTTTGACTTCTACAGAGTGTAGAACAATGCGGCGGGCACTGTAAAACCAACAGTTCCACCTGAAAGTGGCTCCCACAAGGCCGCGGCGCGCCGAGTGTTCTACCGTACGTAGAAACTTAGGCGAAAAACAGGTAAATTTGTTCTTGTATCTGTAGCGCATGGTGCAGTCACCGCGGCCGTCAACGGCCCGGTGCGGGGAAATCGAAGGAAGTATAGCAATGGCAAGTCTTGGCGAACTGGAACGGGCAGTGATGGATCTGCTCTGGGCGGGCCACGGAGCAGCCACCGCGAATACCCTGCGCGACAGACTGGCAACAACCACCGAGGCAAAAGGGGATGCTGCCGGGCATGAGGGCAAGGAGCTTGCCGTCACAACGGTCCTGACCGTCCTCTCACGGCTTGAGAAGAAGGGCCTTGTGGAGCGGGAACGCGGTATGCGTCCGCACCGCTACCAGGCCGTTTCCAGCAGGGAAGACCACACGGCGGAGCTGATGCACGAAGTGCTGGGCTCAGCGCCTGACCGTGAAGCCGTGCTGGCACGGTTCATCGGCTCCGTGACGGACAGTGAAGCGGAAACACTGCGCAAGCTGCTTGGCCACATCTAGCGGACCATGTTCTGGACCTCGTACCTTCTGGCGGTCCTCGCGATAGTCCTGGCGTGGCCAGTGCCTATCTTGCTTTCCCGTGCCTCGTGGCCTGCCCGGTCACCGTTCACGGCCATGCTGCTGTGGCAGGCCATAGCACTTGCGGGCGGGCTGTCCATGATCGGCGCCATGCTGGTCTACGGGCTTGAACCGATCGGAGACAACCTCATCTCCGGGCTTCGCGGGCTGGCTGATATGGTCCTCTTCAACGCGCCCACCACGGCCTTGGGCTTCTGGCATCTGTTCGCCCTGTCCGCCGCGGCGCTGCTCACCGCCCACCTGGTCTTCACCCTCTTGCTGACCTACTACAAGATCGAACGGCAGCGGCGTCGGCACCGGGAACTCCTGGCCCTATTGGCCGCACCGTCCGTCGACGCGGCCCGCACGGTGGTCATCAGCCACGATTCACCCGTCGCCTATTGCCTGCCCGGCGGGGCCCGCTCCGTCACGGTGCTCTCGGATGGCCTGATGGCCGCGCTGGAGCCGGCTGAGTTGCGGGCCGTCCTGAGCCACGAGAATGCCCACCTCAACCAGCGCCACCATCTCCTGCTCTGGGCGTTTGCCGCGTGGCGCCAGGCGCTCCCCTGGCTGCCCACCACCCGCCTCGCTCAGGAGGCGGTGAACTCGCTCATCGAAATGCTGGCGGACGACGTCGCGCTGAAGACGGAAAGCAAGGCCACGCTCATCAAGGCGATCGCCATTGTTGCCAGCGGTTCCACCGGAGGTATGGCGGCGGGTATGACGGCAGGGATGGGGGCGGGGATGGCGGGAAGCATGGCGGCCGCCGCCATGCCGTCCGCGCACCCCGGCCTTGCCCTGGACGGGCTTGAGGCGCCCACCGGCGCCGTCTCAGGTTCTGCCCGGACCACCATCTCCCGGGTCAGCCGGCTGCTGTCCCCTGAGCCGCAGTTGCCTGCCGCCGCCCGCGGGATGGTGCTTGCCGGCTCCGCCCTGCTCCTGGCCGTGCCCACCGCCCTGCTGATCGTGCCGGGCCTGCTGGGCTGATCCCCCCGGCGTGAGCCGTCAGGCGTCGATCCGCTCCCGGTCCAGGCTGGAGGCGCCGGCGATGATGAAGTCTTTGCGGGGGGCAACATCGGATCCCATCAGCAGGTCGAACGTGTCTTCGGCATGCTTGGCGTTCTCGATCCCCACCTTGCGCAGCGTCCGGTGCCGCGGGTCCATGGTGGTCTCGGCAAGCTGTCCGGCGTCCATCTCGCCCAGGCCCTTGTACCGCTGGATCGGTTCCTTGTAGCGCTTGCCTTCCTTGGCCAGCCGGGCCAGGAGCACGTGGAGTTCCGCCTCCGAGTAGGTGTAGATCATCTCGTTGGCTTTCTGCCCGGCGTTGATGACCTCCACCCGGTGCAGCGGCGGCACGGCAGCATAGACCCGTCCGGCGTCGATCATGGGGCGCATGTACCGGAAGAAGAGTGTCAGCAGCAGGGTCCGGATGTGGGCGCCGTCGACGTCGGCGTCGGTCATGAGAATGACCTTGCCGTACCGGGCCGCGTTGATGTCGAAGCTGCGTCCGGATCCCGCACCCACCACCTGGATCAGCGCAGCGCACTCCGTGTTGGACAGCATGTCCCCTACGGACGCCTTCTGCACGTTCAGGATCTTGCCGCGGATGGGCAGCAGCGCCTGGAAGTCCGAGGACCGCGCCAGCTTGGCGGTACCCAGTGCGGAGTCGCCTTCCACGATGAAGAGTTCGGAACGGTCGACGTCGTCCGTCCGACAGTCGGCCAGCTTGGTGGGCATGGACGAGGTTTCCAGGGCATTCTTGCGCCGCTGGGTTTCCTTGTGCACGCGCGCGGAAATCCTGGACTTCATCTCGCTGACGATTTTTTCCAGGAGCAGCGCTGAGTGGGCTTTGTCGTTCCGGTTGGCCGAATTCAGCTTTGCGGTGATCTCCTGCTCAACCACCTTCGCGACGATGGCGCGGACGGCGGAGGTGCCCAGGATTTCCTTCGTCTGGCCTTCGAACTGCGGTTCGGCCAGCCGGACCGTCAGGACAGCTGTCAGGCCGGCGAAGATGTCATCCTTCTCGATCTTGTCGTTGCCGGCCTTCAGCTTGCGGGCGTTGGCCTCCACTGCTTTCCGGAACGTCTTGACCAGCGCCTGCTCGAAGCCCGACTGGTGGGTTCCGCCTTTGGGCGTGGCGATGATGTTGACGAAGCTGCGGACTGTGCTGTCATAGCCGATGCCCCACCGCAGAGCCACGTCCACTTCGCAGTCACGTTCAACCTCGGCGAGCTGGCTGTGGCCCCGTTCGTCGAGTACCGGCACGGTTTCCTTGAATTTGCCTGAGCCGTGCAGCCGCCAGACGTCGGTCACGGCGGGATCGGCGGCGAGGAACTCGACGAACTCGGACAGGCCGCCGTCGTGGTGGAACACCTCTTCGTGGCCGGCTGCCTCACCGGGGGTGCCGGGCAGCCTGCGCTCATCGCGGACGGTGAGCTTGAGTCCCGGTACCAGGAAGGAGGTCTGTCGTGCCCGTGCGGCCAGTTCGTCATAGGAGAACTTGGCGTCCGGCGTGAAAATCTGTCGGTCCGCCCAATAGCGGATCCGGGTCCCGGTCACACCACGCTTCGCCTTGCCCACCACATCCAGCACCGAGCCGTCCACAAACGGCGCAAATACCGCGGACGGGTCCAGCTTGGATCCCTGGTCCTTGAAGCGCCCAGGCTCGCCGCGGCGGAACGACATTTTGTAGGTCTTGCTGCCGCGGTCCACTTCAACGTCCAGGCGCGCAGACAGGGCGTTCACCACGGAGGCGCCCACGCCGTGCAGGCCGCCGGAGGCCGTATAGGATCCGCCGCCGAACTTGCCGCCCGCATGGAGCTTGGTGAAGACCACCTCGACGCCGGTGAGCCCCGTCTTGGGTTCCATGTCCACGGGGATGCCGCGGCCGTCGTCGTGGATTTCCACCGAGTTGTCCGCGTGCAGGATGATCTTGATGTCGTGCCCAAATCCGGCAAGCGCTTCGTCCACCGAGTTGTCGATGATCTCCCACAGGCAGTGCATCAGCCCGCGCGAATCGGTGGAACCGATGTACATGCCGGGGCGCTTGCGGACGGCTTCGAGGCCCTCCAGGACAGAAAGGTGCCGGGCGGTGTAATCAGAACTTGGTGCCACGGGTTGTGAACTCCTTCAGTGACGGAACAGCTGGCGCTGCGGGCGCTCCATCAAGCCTAGTCGGCGCGGCAGCAGACAGAGGGCTGCCACACTTGCTCCGGGCTGTGGGCAAGGCCACTCGTTATCTTTCCGTAACCGAAACCGGCGGGCTTGATCAATTCTTGTGGCTACGCGGACAGCGAACTTGACCCGTCCTTGCGATGGGATTGGTACGAATACTGGTTATATGGACATACAGATCTACTAAGGAGGCCGACATGACAACAGCAGTGGCAGACCGCACACTCAACGCACTGGACCGGTGCGATCGTTGCGGGGCTCAGGCATATGTCCGCGTTGTACTCGAGTCCTCCGGCGGTGAGCTGCTGTTCTGCGGCCACCATGCCCGTGCAATCGAGGCCACGCTGAGGCCGTTGAGCTCAGACTGGCACGACGAGACGGGCAGGCTTCACGAGAAGGCTCCCGTGTCCGTCGACTGACCAGGCGCACCACAACCTGATACACCTCAAAGAGGACCCCTCCAGCCGGAGGGGTCCTCTTTTTGTGGTGAACTTACCATGAAGCCCCAGACAGGAAAACGCGGGTCCCCTTCCGCCCATCGATCCGAAGATGACGGGCGGAAGGAGACCCGCGCTGCCTGAGTCCTGATCTAGTCCAGGTAGTCCCGCAGCACCTGCGACCGTGACGGGTGGCGGAGCTTGGACATGGTCTTGGATTCGATCTGGCGGATGCGCTCACGCGTAACACCGTAGACCTTGCCGATTTCGTCTAAAGTCTTCGGCTGACCGTCGGTGAGGCCGAAACGCATGGCCACCACGCCGGCTTCGCGCTCGGACAGGGTGTCGAGGACGGAGTGCAGCTGCTCCTGCAGGAGCGTGAAGCTCACGGCATCGGCGGGAACCACGGCCTCGGAATCCTCGATGAGGTCACCGAACTCGGAGTCGCCGTCTTCACCCAGCGGGGTGTGCAGGGAGATCGGTTCGCGGCCGTACTTCTGGACCTCGACGACCTTCTCGGGAGTCATGTCCAGTTCGAGGGCCAGCTCTTCGGGCGTGGGTTCGCGGCCCAGGTCCTGAAGCATCTGGCGCTGCACGCGGGCCAGCTTGTTGATGACTTCAACCATGTGCACCGGGATGCGGATGGTGCGGGCCTGGTCTGCCATGGCGCGGGTAATGGCCTGGCGGATCCACCACGTGGCGTATGTGGAGAACTTGAAGCCCTTGGTGTAGTCGAACTTCTCGACAGCGCGGATCAGGCCCAGGTTGCCTTCCTGGATGAGGTCCAGGAACAGCATACCGCGGCCGGTGTAGCGCTTGGCCAGCGACACCACGAGGCGGAGGTTGGCTTCGAGCAGGTGGTTCTTGGCGCGCTTGCCGTCGTGGATGACGAACTCAAGTTCACGCTTGAACTTGGGGTCCATCGAGCCGTCGTCGGCGTTGATTTTCTCTTCGGCGAAGAGTCCGGCTTCGATCCGGAGCGCGAGGTCAACTTCCTGCTCGGCATTGAGCAGCGCAACCTTACCGATCTGCTTGAGGTAGTCCTTGACGGGGTCAGCCGTGGCGCCGGCCGACATCACCTGCTGGACAGGGGCGTCGTCATCATCGGCATCCGAGTAGACAAAACCCTTGCCGGTGGCTGCTGATGCGGCCTTGGCGGCGTTGATCTCGCTGTCGTCGGCGATGTTGATGTCGTCGAGGTCCTCCTCAATGTCCTCATCATCGTCCGATGCGCCGCGGGCTGATTTTCCGGCTGCTTCGGCAGCGGCTTTGGCGCCGGGCTTGGGCCCGCGCTTCTTGGGCTCAGGCTTGCCGTCCAAACCGGTGTCACCGGAGGCATCCTTGATGGCCTTGTTGGCTGCCCGCGTCGCTGCTCGCTTGGCGTTCGTTACAGCCTGCTTCGCCTCAGGGGACAAATCGTCCTGGGCGGCGGGTTCCTTCTTCGCGGAAGACGGGGTCACAGAAAACCTTTCTAGCGGCGGTCTGTGGAATCACCATACGGGCAACACCACTATGACCCTGTCAAGTCCGTGATGAATATCAGGTGCAACCACGGCCGGCAGAGTCTACAAGTAGAACTGCCGGGGCGGCTGTAATGTTCCCGACTGGGCTTCATCACATGCACTTGATTCACGGACCCAACCGGGTCTCGGCAACCATTGTCTCACGGTTTTCCCAAACCCGACCTCAACGCTGCCCCCATCCAAACCGGTCAGGCGGAATCCGGTCAGGCTGCATCCGGTTCGAATTTCCGCCAGGCGGCCTCCTTCCGTGCAGCCCAGCCGCAGAGGGTGCCGCGCCGGACCAGCTCCAGCATGAGTTCGGCGAGCCGGTAGCCTGGCTCCTCGTCAAGGGCGCGGCCGAGGTACGCAGCAGCGTAGGAGCCCCTCCCCCTGCACCACGCGATCCACCCACGCCCGGTCAGCGCGGCTGCACCGGCCTGCCCGCCGCACGCCGACAGCTGCTCCAGCACATTGTCCAGGCTGTTAAGGGTGTGCCAGGCGGGAACCACCGGGTCCAGTCCCAACAGGACTTCGCCATATCCTGGAATGCCAGGCATGCTGCGAGTACGGGGTCCGGCAGCACCTGTTCCGGCAGGCTCCCGTACTGCCAGTCCGGCTCCCGGCGCTGGAAGTCCGGATGGTATGGGGCCCGGGAGTACGGGCCCCACCGGAGCCAGGATGCAGCCGACATCGAAGATCCCGAACATCTCGGCACCCGCCAGGGCAGCCGCCTGACCGGCGGCGGCCATCACCAGGACGGCGTCACGCCAGGCGGGCACCCGGAGCGACGCGCGTAGGAAGGCAACGTTATTGACGGGCAGAGGCCCAGGCTCATTGGCCAGCAGGGCCTCCCACTGGGCCATCAGCTGGCCGAACTGTTCCCTGCTCCCCCGTCGCCGGTCCAGCTGTGCCGCCCACGTGGCCTCAGAGGCAAGGACGGCTGCCCGGTCCTCGCCGGAAAGCAGGGGTGGAGGATGCGCCCCGTCCTCCGGCGCGGGCCCGACGCTGCTGCCGCGGAAGACCATCTCGGCATTAAGCATGCTGTCCCGGATCGCCTGAACAGACCGGCCCGGCGAGGGGCAGCAGGACGGATCGGTGCAAAAAGCCTCACGCCAGAAGGCGTCGCCGACATACCAGGCGTCCCGCACCGGCATCCCCGCGGCCCCTAGAACCATCTGAAGTGCATCCAACAGCCCGCGGTATGTTCCAGGTGGTTCCATCCAGCCGTCGTTGGTGAAACAGGCCAGCAGGGCGGCATCGGCATTCTCGTCAGCCAGGAGGTAGTCGCGCACCGTGCGGGCGTAGTCCCGCGGGTCCGCGAGGGTTTCCGGGCCGGGAAGATCCAGCCTCAGAGTTGCTCCCAGCCGGTTCCCCTGCAGGGTCATCGCAACCAGGCTGTCGGCCGGCCAGTAGCCCAGGGAATGCGGAATGAACCCGAGGATGTCTTCAGGGCCTCGGACGGTCAGGTGTTCTGAAGGTTTCATGGTTCCAGCTTTGGCGCCGCGCGAGCCGCGGTGAAGCGCCAACTTACCGTATGTGAATAACCTGCCTGTGCAGGAAAGGTGTCAGTCTTTGCCCGCGCGGTCCTTGGACACGGACGGCCGGCGACGCTGGTTCGCCCGCCGCTGCTGCGCCATGGCCCGAAGGAGCGGCGGCACCACAACACCCTGCGCTGCCATCTGGCGCCGCACTTTGCGCCGACAGACAATCGTCATGGCGGCGCCAAAGCCCAGCAGCAGGAACTGTACGCTGAGTGCGATCCGGAACGGTTCCAGCCCGTACAGGACGCCGTCGGAATAGCCGCTGGCCAGCAGGACGTCCAGCACCAGGCCGATCAGGAAGATGGCCACGAGGGCCGCGATGAAGCCGCCCACGTTCACGATGCCCGTTGCGGTTCCGATCCTGTGCGCCGGATTGAACGTCCGTGCGAAATCAAACCCGATCATCGAGCCAGGCCCCCCGATGGCCAGGACGACCACCAGGCACGCCAGCAGCCATAGCGGGGAACGGCCAGGCATCAGCAGCACCGCGGCCCAGGCAGCGGCCGTGGCGCCGGCGATGAGCAGGACCATCGTTGACCGGCGAAGCGGGTGGCGGGAGACAAACTGCCCAATGAAGGGGCCCACCGCCATCGCCGCCGCAACATACAAGGTCATCAGGCCGGCCACGGTTCCGGCATCCAGGCCCTGCCCCGAGATCAGGAACGGATATCCCCAGGTCATGGCGAAGACGGTGCCGCTGAACTGGATGGTGAAGTGGCTCCACATCCCCAGCCGGGTGCCCGGCTGGCGCCAGGCCCGCGCGAGCGAGGCGCCTGTGGCTTTCAACCCCTGCTGCGCCTGCGGCGCGGGCGCACCGGGCGGGTGGTCCTTCAAGAGCACCAGCACCAGGACAACCGCCATGCCCGCCATGCCCGCCAGCATCAGGAAACCGGAGGTCCAGCCGAAGGAATGCAGGACAAAGGCGAAGGGAAGCACACTGAAAAGCTGCCCGAGCTGGCCTGACATGCCCGTCAGCTGGGTGACCAGGGGAACCCTGGCCGGCGCGAACCACAACGGAATCAGGCGGATCACGGAAATAAAGGTCATGGCGTCCCCGGCGCCCACCAGAACCCGCCCCGCCACACCGCCGGGGATGGTGTCGGCGAAGGCCAACTGGAGCTGGCCAAGACCCATCAGGACGGCTCCACCGGCGATCATGGCGCGCGAGCCGAATCTGTCCACCAGCAGGCCCACGGGGATCTGCAGGCCGGCGTAGACCAGCAACTGCAGCACTGTGAAGAAGGAGATGGCGGACGCGCCGGCATGGAACCGCTCGGTGGCCTCAAGTCCCACCACACCGAATGACGTGCGCTGGGAGACGGCCACAAGGTAGGCGAAGATGCCGATGGTCCAGATCAGCCAGGCTCGGGGTGCAGTCACCCCCTCATTATGCCCGGGCTGCTGCCCGGACCAGGGCAAGCGTCTGCCAGGCGGACGCCGCGGGGCGGGCTACGGGTGCGGGTTCTCGCGGGCCAGGTAGGCCTCCACTGCCGCGCCCAGTTCGTCCCCGTTGGGCAGTTCGTCATTTTCATCGGCCAGGAGGGAGCGCCGGACGGTGCCTTCGGCCTTCTCGTCGTAGCGCTCCTCCAGCCGGGTGACCACCTGCTGCACATCGTCGGAGGCGGCCACCTGCTCGGCGATCTGGCGGCCCACTTCCCGGCCCGCTTCGCGCAGCCGGTCCGCCGGCAGCATCAGGGACGTAGCGGCACCGAGGAATTCGAGTCCGGCTACGGCGGCCGGCGGGTACTCCGCCTCAGCGAGGTAGTGCGGAACGTGGATCACGTAGCCGGCAACATTGCGCCCGGCTTCCATCAGCCGCAGCTCCAGAATGTGGCCCACGGCCGCCGGAACGTCAACGGTGGGCTTCCAGACCGAGATGCCCTCGATCAGTTCCGGACGGTTGCCGTGGACTGTCACACCTACCGGGCGCGTGTGCGGCACCGGCATGGGAATGGAGTGGATCCAGGTCACGAGGTTCACGTCCAGCTTTTCCACAATGCCGACGACGGCGCGCGCGAACCGCTCCCATTGAAGGTCGGGTTCAAAACCGGCCAGCAGCAGGAAGGGGCTGCCGAGCCCGTCCGTCAGCTGGTACAGCGCCAGCTTCGGCTGCTGATAGTCCTGCAAGTGATCCTCCACAAAGGAGATGTGGGGCCGCCGCGACCGGTAGTCGATGAGCTGGTCGGCGTCAAACACCGCCACCGGCTCGGCGTCGAGGGTGTCCAGGAGCTCCGCATTGATCTGCCTCACCACGTGGCCGGCATCGGCGAAGCCGGTGAAACCCATCACCAGGTTCAGCCCGCGGAGCGCCGGGCTGTGGAACAGCTCGATGTTGCTCGCATAGAGCGCACCGGGGTCCAGCAGGGAACCGGAAATCCGTTCAAGCACGGCGTCGTCCTTTCAAGGAGTCGGGTGAATATCTTGTACAACGCGGCCAGGCACCCCTGAATTCCGCCAGCGGGTGTGGCGCAGGTCTCAGGAGATTCCGCTGCCGCGGCCCGCAGCGGCTACGATCGTGAATGGCCCGCCGGACGGGTTTACCGGCACCCCGGCGACGTCCCGATCGGACGGCCGCCGGATTTCCATGGCCGAGCGCCTGACATCCATACCAGCGCGAACAGCCTTTTCGAGAATTGAGGACTTACCCCGTGGTCAAGAATACTGAAATCAACCTTAGTACCCTCGCCAAGGACCTGAAGAGGACCCCCAGTGACGCCGTTGTCATCGGCGTGGGACAGGGAACGGACGGCCCCGTCCTGCTTGAGAATCCGCTGACCGCAAAATCGGCTGAAGCGCTCACAGACTCCCTGAAGGTCCTGGGCGTCACCGGCGCCGCTGACCAGGTCGTCCGGCTGCCCGGCCTGCCGGAAACGGGTTCCGGGGTCCTGGTCCTCGCCGGCGTCGGCAAGGTGGCCGCTGGCCGCCCGCTGACCGAAGAGGCCCTGCGGCGTGCCGCAGGTTCTGCCGTCCGCCAGCTCAGCGGCCTGCCCACCGTTGTCCTCGCGCTCCCGACGGCGGGAGTCGCCGACGTCGCGGCGGTCGCCGAAGGTGCCGCCCTGGGAGCCTATTCGTTCACCGAGTACCGGTCGTCCAACGACGGGCTGAAGGATCCGGTCCGCAACGCAGTGATCTACACGGACGTTACCGCCAATGATGCGCTCCGCTCTGCGCTGACGCGGGCAGGCCTGATCGGCAAAGCCGTCAACGCCACTCGGTCCCTGGTCAACCAGCCGCCCAGCCACCTCTACCCCGAATCCTTCGCCGAGGCCGCCAAGGAACTGTCCAAGGGCCTGCCTGTTAAAGTCACGGTCTGGGACGAAAAGCGCCTGGAAAAGGAAGGCTTCGGCGGCATCATGGGCGTGGGCAAGGGGTCCACGCGCCAGCCCCGCCTGGTGAAGGTCGAATACGCCCCTGCAAAGGCCACCGCAAAAATCGCCTTGGTGGGCAAGGGCATCACGTTCGACACCGGCGGAATTTCGATCAAGCCGGCCCTTGGCATGGGTGACATGAAGAGCGATATGGCGGGCGCCGCCGTCGTACTTAATACTGTGCTCGCCATCGCGGGACTTGGCCTGCCGGTGAAGGCGACCGCCTGGCTCTGCATCGCGGAAAACATGCCCTCCGGTGCGGCCTCACGGCCGGCGGATGTCCTTACCATGTTCGGCGGCAAGACCGTTGAGGTGCTGAACACCGATGCCGAGGGCCGCCTGGTCATGGCAGATGGCATCGTCGCAGCGAGCCTCGAATACCCTGACGCCATCATCGACGTCGCCACCCTCACCGGTGCGCAGCTCATCGCCCTCGGCAACAGGACCGCCGGCGTGATGGGCTCTGACAGTGTCACCGGACCGCTCAAGGCCGCCGCCGACCGTGCGGGCGAGCTGGTGTGGCCCATGCCGCTGCCGGAGGAACTGCGCCCGAGCATCGACTCCCAGGTGGCCGACCTCGCCAATATCGGTGAGCGTCACGGCGGCATGATGACCGCGGCTGTCTTCCTGCGCGAGTTTGTGGGCAAGGCCAAAGACGGGGAGCAGATCCCCTGGGCGCACATCGACATCGCCGGCCCCTCCTTCAACAACGGAAGCCCTTACGGCTACACCCACAAGCAGGGCACGGGCTGCACGGTCCGCACACTGGTTGCCTACGTGGAGGACATCCTGGCGGCTGCCGCCTGACCCCAGGGGAACCCTGACCTGTGCTGTTGAGTTGTCACGCGGCCGTTGACCTGCGACCGCAGAACCGGCCGTGATCCGTTGGCCACATGGCCGCGTGACACTCGACACAAGCGCCCCACAAAGGCGGCGCCAAGGTGGAGCATGGATGAGGGGTTCGCTAAGGTGAACCCCTGTAGTCACAAATGCACGAGAACCTGCCTGCTGACATAATCACGGCAGTACAAGTTCCAAGACCAGATGATGCGCACGATCGCGTCATCGTTCACGCGAGGGAGCGTCTAAGTGGCCGATCAGGCAACTGCGCAAGAATTCGACATCCTGGTACTAGGTGGCGGCAGCGGCGGATACGCCACGGCCCTGCGTGCCGTACAGCTTGGCTTGACCGTTGGTCTGGTTGAGAAGGCCAAACTGGGCGGCACCTGCCTGCACAACGGCTGTATCCCCACCAAGGCCCTGCTGCACTCCGCAGAAGTTGCCGACCACGCCCGCGACGGCGCCAAGTACGGCGTGAACGTGGAGCTCCAGTCCATCGACATGACCGCCGTGAACGCCTATAAGGACGGCATCGTTGCCGGTAAGTTCAAGGGCCTGCAGGGTCTGATCAAGGGCAAGGGCATCACCGTCATTGAGGGCGAAGGCAAGCTCACCGCCCCGGACACCATCACCGTGAACGGCACGGCCTATAAGGGCAAGAACATCGTCCTCGCCACCGGCTCGTACTCCCGCTCCCTTCCGGGCCTGGAGATCGGCGGCCGCGTGATCACCTCTGACGAAGCCCTGAAGATGGACTACGTGCCCAAGAGCGTCATCGTCCTGGGCGGCGGCGTCATCGGCGTCGAATTCGCTTCAGTATGGAAGTCCTTCGGCGTGGACGTCACCATCGTTGAGGGCCTGCCGTCCCTGGTGCCCAACGAGGACGCTTCGATCATCAAGGTCCTGGAGCGCACCTTCAAGAAGCGCGGCATCAAGTTCAACACCGGCACCTTCTTCCAGGGCGTCGAGCAGGACAACGACGGCGTCAAGGTCACCCTGGTGGACGGCAAGACCTTCGAAGCGGACCTTCTGCTCGTGGCTGTCGGACGGGGACCGTCCACGGCGGGCCTGGGGTTCGAAGAAGCGGGCGTCACCATTGACCGCGGCTTTGTCATCACCAACGAACGGCTCCACACCGGCGTCGGCAACGTCTACGCCGTCGGCGACATCGTTCCCGGCGTGCAGCTGGCACACCGCGGATTCCAGCAGGGCATCTTCGTCGCCGAAGAAATCGCCGGCATGAAGCCCGTGGTTGTCGACGACATCAACGTCCCCAAGGTCACCTTCTGCGATCCCGAGATTGCCTCGGTGGGATACTCCGAGAAGGCCGCCAAGGAGAAGTTCGGCGAAGACAAGGTTGAAAGCACGGAATACAACCTGGCCGGAAACGGCAAGAGCGCCATTCTGGGCACGGGCGGCATCATCAAGTTCGTCCGCGAAAAAGACGGCCCGGTTGTTGGCGTCCACATGATCGGCACCCGCGTCGGCGAGCAGATCGGCGAAGCCCAGCTGATCGTCAACTGGGAAGCCTACCCGGAAGATGTTGCCGGACTCATCCACGCGCACCCGACGCAGAACGAGGCACTCGGCGAGGCCGCAATGGCCCTGGCCGGTCGCCCGCTTCACGGCTAATTACAGCCAGCAGCACAGCAAGACAACAGGGCTTGGTGCACCCGGCGTGACCCGCCGGGTGCACTAAGCTCGAACAAGCCAGCCATCATCCGCACAAAAGATCAATAAGGAGAACGGGGACGACATGTCTGAATCCGTTAACTTGCCCGCCCTCGGTGAGAGCGTCACCGAAGGAACCGTCACCCGCTGGCTCAAGCAGGTAGGTGACCGGGTAGAGGTGGACGAACCGCTGCTCGAGGTCTCCACCGACAAAGTAGACACCGAAATCCCCTCTCCGATTGCCGGCATCATCGAGGAAATCCTCGTAGCCGAAGACGAGACCGCTGAAGTAGGCGCTCCCCTGGTCCGTATCGGCGACGGCTCCGGCGGCGGCGCAGCCCCCGAAGCAGCAGCACCGGCCGAGGAAGCCCCCGCCGCACCGGCTGCAGAGGCCCCGGCCGCAGAAGCACCGGCTGCAGAAGCTCCCGCAGCGGCTGCACCCGCAGCTTCGGACGGCGAAAGCCACGACGTCACCCTCCCGGCACTGGGCGAAAGCGTCACCGAAGGAACCGTCACCCGCTGGCTGAAGGCCGTGGGCGACTCCGTTGCAGTGGACGAACCGCTGCTCGAGGTATCCACGGACAAGGTTGACACCGAAATCCCGTCCCCCGTCGCGGGAACGCTGCAGGAAATCCGGGTCAACGAAGACGAAACCGCCGAAGTTGGCGCCGTCCTCGCTGTCATCGGCTCCGGCGCGGCAGCCCCCGCAGCCTCCGCACCGGCACCAGCAGCAGCGCCGGCACCCGCCGCCGCGCCTGCCGCACCGGCCCCCGCAGCCGCACCGGCACCCGAAGCACCCAAGGCAGAGGCTGCTCCGGCGGCACGTGCTGCGGCAGCTGCCCCTGCTCCCGTTACAGCCCCGGCACCCGCGGCCGAGCCTGCTGCCGGCGGCGAGTCCGGCTACGTGACTCCCCTGGTCCGGAAGCTGGCCAACCAGCACGGCGTGGACGTCGCATCGCTGTCCGGAACCGGCGTCGGTGGGCGCATCCGCAAGCAGGACGTCCTCGCCGCGGCAGAAGCCAAGGCCGCTCCCCCCGCAGCTGCACCGGCGAAGCCGGCCGCCGCTCCGGCCGGTCCGGCTGCCTCCTCCTTGCGTGGCACCACGCAAAAGGCTCCCCGCATCCGGCAGGTCATCGCCCGCCGTATGCGCGAATCCCTCGAAATCTCCACGCAGCTCACGCAGGTGCATGAAGTGGACATGACTAAGGTGGCCAAGCTCCGCCTGAAGGCCAAGAACTCGTTCCTGGCCCAGAACGGCGTCAAGCTCACCTTCCTGCCGTTCATTGCCAAGGCCGTGGCCGAGGCCCTCAAGCAGCACCCAAAGCTCAACGCTGCGTACGACGAGGACAAGCAGGAAATCACGTACCACAACGCCGAGCACCTGGCGATCGCAGTGGACACGGACAAGGGCCTCCTGGTTCCGGTCGTCACCGATGCCGGCAACCTGAACCTGGCCGGACTGGCCGCCAAGATCGCCGACGTTGCCGGGCGCACCCGCGACGGCAAGATCGGCCCGGACGAACTGTCCGGCGGAACGTTCAGCATCACCAACATCGGTTCCGTCGGCGCCCTGTTCGACACCCCGATCATCAACCAGCCTCAGGTCGGCATCCTGGGCACGGGCGCGATCGTCAAGCGCCCCGTGGTGGTGGCCGATGAGAACGGTGACGACTCGATCGCCATCCGCTCCATGATGTACCTGTCCCTCACGTACGACCACCGCCTGGTGGACGGCGCGGATGCAGGCCGCTTCCTCCAGACCCTGAAGGCCCGCCTTGAAGAAGGCGCCTTCGAGGCCGACCTGGGACTCTAGCCCCAGGCCAGAACCGAACGACGGCGGTGCACGCGCCGGTGGGAAACCACCGGAAGGCGTGCGCCGCCGTCGCGGTTTAAGGCGCAGCGCTGAATCCGCCGACACAGAAACTCTGCGGCCGGCCTTACTACATGATGTAGAACCCCTGCGTAGACTGGTCGCATGATTATCGTGTACAACATCGTGGTCTTCCTGCACATCGTCGGCGCCGCCATGATCGTCGGAATCTGGATCGGGAACATGAAAACCCCCACGGTCCACCCCCGGCAGTTCGACGGCGCAGCTCTTCAGCTCATCACCGGCATCGTGCTGATGGGCCTGATCCCGTCCCTGGACATGGACGCGAATTACTTCAAGCTGGGCATCAAGTTCGCGATCGCCCTGGCCGTCGGCGTGCTGGCTTTCATCGGCCGCCGCAAATACAAAAAGGGCGAGGACATCAGCAAGGGCCTGGCCCACGGAGTTGGCGGACTTGCACTGCTTAACGTGGCCATCGCCACGATGTGGAACTGAACGCCGGCTGAACCGCTCACGACGGCGCCGCCCCCCTCTGTGGGGTGCGGCGCCGTCGCTGTTTTAACGGCCTAGCGGTGAGCGCCACGCGGCTGGGTTGTCCAGTCACAATCCACTGAGAGCGGACACCCTGTGCACGGCCGCCGCTCAATCCCTAGGATTGGAACCGGCGGGGCCAGGCAACGGCCGGTCCCGGTTCGAACCGACTTTGAGGAGTGGACATGGCAGCAACACGCACCGCGCACACAGTATGGAACGGCGACCTGATCACGGGGTCGGGTCAGACCACGCTGGACAGCTCCGGCCTGGGCACATTTGAGGTTACCTGGAAGGCCCGCACCGAAGCGGCCGAGGGCAAGACCAGCCCGGAAGAACTCATCGCCGCAGCGCACGCGAGCTGCTTCTCGATGGCGTTCAGCAATATGCTCGCCCAGGCCGGACATGCTCCGGAAGAAGTCAACACCAAGGCCGACGTGACCTTCGTTCCCGGCACCGGCATCACCGGCAGCCACCTGACGGTGTCCGCAAAGATTCCCGGCATCTCCGAAGAGGAATTCCAGAAGATCGCCAGCGAAGCCAAGGTTGGCTGCCCGGTTTCCGGCGCGCTGGCCAGCATCGACATCACCCTGGACGCTACCCTGCAGTCCTGATCCAGCCAGGACTCTGCCGCGTTCGCTATGAACGCTGAGGGCTCCTGAGACAGAGCAGGCCCTGCCTCGCCCGGACTATCCGGGCGGGGCAGGGCCTTCTTTGTTTCTGTTGGCGCCGGGCAGGCCTATTCGCCGTGCCGGCGGGCCGGCAGCGGTGCGGGCTTCAGGCGGCGGTAGCCTTCGCGGACCGGGGGCTTGTCGGTGGGCAGCTCCTGGATCATTTCCTTGAGCGCACCGATGCCGTATTCCAGCTGGGGATCCCGACCGGCGGCGTAGGCGTGCGGCGGGTAGAGCACTTCGATGTCGGGGTCCACTCCATAGTTTTCCACGGACCAGCCCACGCCGCCGCCGAACCAGGTGGCGTACCGCGGCTGGGTCACCCCGGTACCGTCGGCCAGGGAGAACCTGTTGTCGATCCCCACCACTCCGCCCCAGGTGCGCGTGCCGATCACCGGGCCGATCCCCCGCAGTTTGGAGACCTGGGTGATGATGTCGCCGTCGGACCCGGCAAATTCATCGGCGAGGATGATCACCGGACCTCGCGGGGCGTGGTGCGGGTAGGTCCGCGGACGTTCGCCGCGGGGCATGCTCCAGCCGGTGACCTTTCGGCCAATCAGCTCCGCCACCAGCTGGGATGTGTGTCCGCCACGGTTCCGGCGGACATCCACGATGAGTCCGTCCAGGGCAGTTTCGGTGTCCAGGTCGCGGTGCAGCTGCGCCCAGCCGTTGGCCATCATGTCCGGGATATGCAGGTACCCGTAGCGCCCGCCGGAGGCCTCCCGGACAATCCTGCGGTTCGCGGCCACCCACTCCTGGTAGCGCAGGCGCTCCTCGTCCTTGACCGGGATCACAGCAATCCGCCGCTGCTCCCCTGCCTCCACTCCATGCCCGGCTCCGTTGCGTAATGTCAGCTCCACAGCCCGTCCGGCGGCGCCCACCAGCTGCATTGCGGGGCTCACCGTGGCGGACAGCGGCACACCGTCGATGGCCAGTACTACGTCCCCGGCCATGGCGGCAGCGCCCGGCCGGGTCAGCGGCGAGGTGGCCAGCGGGTCCGAGGACTCGCCGGCCAGGATGCGGGTGATCTCCCAGCCCGCCGGTGTGAACGCGAAGTCTGCGCCAAGCCGACCCTGGCCGTTGCTGCCGTTTTCCGTGACGGCTGCGGGCCGAACGTAGGCGTGCGAGGTGCCCAGCTCGCCGTGGAGCTCCCAGAGCAGGTCCACCAGGTCGTCGTGGGACCCCAACCGGTCAACGATCGGACGGTACCGCTTGTGGATCGACTCCCAGTCCTGTCCTGCCATGTCTTCGGCCCAGAAGAAATCGCGCTGCAGGCGCCAGGCTTCGTCGAACGCCTGGCCCCAGACGCTGAGGGGGTCCATCATCACGCGGATGCGCCCCAGGTCCACCTTGACCAGTTGGCCGGATTCCTCATCGGCTTTGGCAGCAGAAGGAACCACGCTGACCTGCTTGTCGTTGACCAGCACTACTTTCTTGCCATCGCCGGAGAGCCGGTAGCTGTCCAGGGCTTCCACCAGCGTGGCGGACTTACGGCGGGCAAGGTCGAACCGGACCAGGCTGGGGCGGGCGTCCTTGTCTTCCTGGCTGGCTTTGCCGTCGCCGGTGACGCCTGCCAGAGCCCAGTCCAGCCATAGCAGTGCACCCTCCGTTGACGTGAGTGACGTGTAGTTGCCCTGCGGCACCGGAACGCCGATGACCCGGTGGGCCAGCCCGGCCGGATCCACGCGGACCGCGGGACCTGCCGCGGCGTCTGCGTCCGTCGTATCCGCACTGTCCGTGTGTGCGGCAGGGGACAGGTCAACGGCGGGGCCAAACGGCGACGGCGTCGTGGCGGCCAGTGCCACCAGGTACGGCTTGATGGGGCTGGGGAAGGACAGGTCGAACGAATGCCCGTCATACACCGGATCAAAGCTGCGGTTGGACAGGAAGGCCAGGAACTTACCGTCCGGCGTGAAGCTTGGGGACCCATCGCAGAAACGGCCGTCAGTGACCTCGACGATGCCGCCCGCCAGGTCCGCGGCATTGGCCAGCCGGAGCCGGCTCCGGGAGCCGAACGAGGTGACAGGTTCGGACCAGGCA
Source organism: Pseudarthrobacter sp. NIBRBAC000502772 (assembly GCF_006517235.1). Classification (NCBI taxonomy): domain Bacteria; kingdom Bacillati; phylum Actinomycetota; class Actinomycetes; order Micrococcales; family Micrococcaceae; genus Pseudarthrobacter; species Pseudarthrobacter sp. NIBRBAC000502772. Next base: position 2,255,937 of record NZ_CP041188.1, on the reverse strand, counting down.
AGCCACTGGGAGTCAGGCGACCACGCGAGTTCCGCGATGCTGCCCTCGCCGATGCTGGTGACGAGGGCCAGGTCCCCGGTGGCTGTGTCCGCCACATAGACATCCCCGAAGGAGGTACCCACCGCAAGCCACCGGCCATCGGGGCTAGCTTCCAGGGCGCTGGCGCGTGACGGCTTCGGGAAGGCGATGCGGGTCGGCAGGCCGGCCCGTCCTGCGTCGACGTCGGCTTCCGACGGGCCGTGGGCGGTGTCAGCCGGGGAGTCCTCGGCCCGGGAGTCATCAGGCACCGAAACAACGACGTCGGCAGTCACCGGTGCGGACGATGCCGCCGCGGGAACCGGGCGCGGCAGTGGCGCTTCCAGTTGGTCCCGAGCAGCTGCAGCGGGTACGGCAGCCGGGGCTGCCGTGACGGCAGGGACCACGGTATCGGGAACCTGCGCGGCAATCTCCTTGATGTAGATCGCCTCCACGCCGTCGTGGTCGGCGACGTAAGCGAGGCGGCCGCCGTCGAGCGGCCTGGGGAGCCGTGCCCGGACACCCGGGGTGGCCTCGACGATACGGGAGGGGCCGTCCTGGTGACGGAGCCAGTGAAGGGTCCCATGGGCCTCCACTGCGCTGGCCGAGCCGCTGTCATCCGGCACCACCGTGCCAAGGTGTTTGGAGGTTTTCAGCAGGCCTGGGCGACGCGATTGCGACGCGGAACCCAGCGAGATGTCCAGCCGTACCGCGGCAGAGGACAGATCGTGCAGGATCCAGAGCTCACCGGCAGATTCGAAGATGACCCGCCCACCGTCGGTGGACGCGTGCCGGACGTAGAAGTCCTCGTGGTCGGTGTGCCGACGAAGATCGCCGCCGCCGGGCAGCACCGAGTACAGGTTTCCGTAACCCTCGTGGTCTGACAGGAACGCGATGCGCCCGTCCACCCACATCGGATCTGCGAGGTTTCCGTCGAGGTGGGGAACCAGGCGCTCGAACTCCCCGTTTCCGTCGGCGTCAATCCAGAGCTTGCCGGCGGTGCCGCCGCGGTACCGCTTCCACCAGGCCGGTTCACGGGAGAGCACGCTGGCCAGGACAACCGGCCGCTCGTCCCCCACTTCCGGACCAAAGGCCACGGATTCGACGGGTCCGAAGGGGAGCTCCTCAGCAGACCCGCCGTCGACCGGGACGCTGTAAGCGTAGGTGTGCCGGCTTTCAGCCTGGCGGAACGCGCTGGTCACTACTGCGTCGCCGGCTGCGGTGAAGCCTTTGACCCTGGTTGTGGCGTGGCCGAAATACGTCAGTTGCCGGTAGCCACCGCCGTCCACCTCCGCCGAGACCACTTCCGGGGCGGTTCCCTGGATGACAGTCCAGACCAGCCGTTTGCCGTCAGGGGTAAACCGCGGATTGCGGGCGGGCAGCTGCAGTGATGAAACCCGCCAGGCGCGGCCGCCGCTTAGCGGCGCGATCCATACGTCGTCCTCTGCCACAAACGTGACCAGATCGCCGTGGACATGCGGAAACCGGAAGTAGCTCGAAGAAGTCATCGTTCGATCATAGTCAACTCCCGGTACGGTCCGGGGAGGTACCGACGGCGTGCGGGCCGTGGTGAGATGGATCATGCACATCGTCATTGCCGGGGCCTCAGGGCTGATCGGGACCCATTTGTCCGCAACGCTGCGAGAGGCCGGCCATGACGTGACCACGCTCGTCCGACGCGAGCCCACGTCCGCGGCCGAAATCCGCTGGGACCCCGCAGCGCGCCGCCTGGATCCGGCGGCGCTGGCCGGCGCGGACGCAGTGGTCAACCTCTCCGGTGCCGGGATAGGGGACAGACCCTGGACCAGACGCCGGGTCGACGAGCTGATGACTTCGCGTTTGGCAGCCACCGGCACCCTGACCGCGGCCATGGCCACGCTTGACGACCCGCCGCGTACGTTTATCAGCCAGTCGGCGTCCGGGTACTACGGCGATTCCGGGTCCGCCCAGCTCCGGGAGAACGCGTCGCCGGGCACGGGTGTTCTGTCACGTATCTGCGTCGAGTGGGAGGCCGCCGCCCATCGGGCGCCGGCCGGCGTCCGCGTGGTCACACCACGCACCGGTGTTGTTCTCAGCCCCACAGGCGGCGCGCTGGGCCGGCTGCTGCCGCTGCTTCGCCTCGGGGTGGGCGGTCCACTCGGCCACGGCCGGCAGTACTGGCCGTGGATCACTCTTCCGGACGTCGCCGCAGCATTTATGTTCCTCGCGGACTCCGGGCTCCACGGACCGGTCAACGTCTGCGCCCCCGAAAGCGCTGACGTCAACGCGTTGGTGGGCGCCTTGGCATCCGCGCTCCACCGGCCGGCATTTTTCCGGGTACCGTCACCGGCCCTGCGCCTGGTCCTGGGTCAGCTGGCCGATGAACTCATCCTTCCCAGCCAGCGGATGGAACCGGCGGCACTGGAAGCAGCCGGCTTCCAGTGGCAGCACCCGTCACTGGCCCAGGCCGCTGCCTGGGTGGCCGGCAAGCACTGAGCCTGAGCTGACCGGCTGAGGTAACCTGCTGGTGTCATTTGCCGAAGACGCGTCTGTAGCGAATGTCCGAAGTCCCCTGCACAAGTCTCGGTGGCGCGTGCGTTCGGGGTCCGAGGAGGTTCGGTACGGAAATTTCAGGCTAAGAGGTCATGCGGCGTCGTCTGAGCAGTCGATGGCTCGGTAGAGGGGATGATCGTGGACCGAGCCTCCCACTGCTGAGCTTGACTTCGTGACCATTGAGGTGGGCGTTCGTGGATAATCGCGCCTATCTGTCGAGGAATCCGGTCAAGGTCTTGAATGTCCCGTTTGCCCTCCCTTCACCGGGCATTTTTGCGGGCGGGTCTTACGGGAATGGTCCGGCTGCGGAAACGCGGCGATCGAGATCCGAAAATTTTGAGAAAGGATTGCACCGGTGAGGGACCGGCTTACGGGCGCTCAATCGGCAGCCGAGAGATTTTCAATCCAAGAGCTGGGCGACAGGGATATCCAAAAGTTGGCTGCTGCCCCTCGCCCCGTTGCACAACATGCAGAACCTGTCTCGATACTAGGCAGGTTCGGGCTGCGGCACTGTGGTTGAAGAGCCGTAGGTCAGCGGAGACGGATGCGTTTAAGGCGGGCTGTTGGGGCCGGGCTGGAGGCGGGCGGGCATGGGTAGTGGACTGCGTTTGCAAGCCGACCCTTGAAGGTCTTCGCGCCTGAAGCGTAACCTGCACGCAAGAAGCGGAGATTGCAAGATTGGCCTAGGAGCGCGGCATGAATGTGCTGAGCCAGATACTCGCCGGATCCACCGGCCTGGCGCTGATAAGCGTTGGCATCCTGGAGATCTTCTTCCATGGCGATCAACGGCTCCACCGGATCTTCCTGATTAGGCCGGAAGACGTGCGCGCAGTGCGGATGTGGGCGATGAATGTTGGCGCCTACAACATCACCTTCGGCTTGGGCATCGCAGTGGGCCTGTGGCTGGTGAACTTCTCAGGCAATCCCGCCAGCGGGTCGGCCATAGTTATCTTCTGCTGCTCGTGCCACGTCTTCCTTGGTTTCTGGCTGTGGGTCACAGAGAAGCGCCTTTTGGTCAGCGCCATCGGCCAGGCGCTCTTCCCGGCGCTGGCAATCGTCTTCTACGTTCTCTTTCACTAGGGGGTGGTGTGGTTGGCGAATGCTAGTGGCGGCGTTTTTGGTTGCTACGCGTCACAGCAGCGCCCGTGGGGGGATCGGTTACTGAGACAGCTCTGACCGGCCGTGGCCGGGGGGAGTGGTTCCGCTGTGAAATGCAGCGATAGATGGTGGCGTTTTGGGGAAAGGTCGCGTCACTCTAAGCTCTCGAAGAGTGCTTGATGTCCAGGCCAAGAGGGAGCAATATGACGACAGCAACAGGTGTGAAGTACGAGACGAGGTCCGTCAAGACGGTTCGCGGCCTGGAGGCCAGGACTAGAGCCAAATTAGAGAAAGAGGGCTGGGAGTTCGTCTCTCAGGAACAGGGGACAGTGCGGTCGGAGCTGACCTTCCGGCGTCCGAAACCAGAGACTCCGTGGAAATTGGTCGGGGCGGGTGGCGGCCTGCTCGCACTTCTCTTCGTCGGATCGCTCATCGCCAGTGCATTCGGGGGAGGGGGTAGTTCAAACAGCAGTGCTGAGGCGCTTCCGTCGCCGACCCCGTCCTTAGTCGTAGAAACCCAAGCCCAGACCGCTCCGACTGAAGCAACCGTGCCGGCTGAAGCAACGACACCATCAGCCGAGCCCCCGACTCCTGCTCCTGTGGTCACAGCTATTGAGCCACAAGCCAAAGTTGAAGACACGACTTGCAACATCGATGAGAACTTCGGCAAATGCTTGTATGGGCAAACTGCGATATATGAAGATTCTCGACGTAGTGGGGATAAGGTTTTGCTCGAGATCACGGTGCAAGAACCTCAAGAATTCGAGCCTGGGAAAGACGCTGACTTCGCTAGCACGACCCTTGGAGGTACACAAGAGAAAGGTGCTGACAACCTTTACTTCGATGTCACTATCAAGAATTTGTCCGAAGGGGTCGTCTTGGGACGTAGTGATGTCGAGTTAGTCGCCAACAGTGCTATGGATGGCGACTTTGATGTCCGTTCCGTCCAGGATGACGTAGTGGAAGCCTACTGGGATGCAAAACTTGAACCAGGACAAAGCTCAACTTTGAGAAGTGGCTGGAATTTCAACGACGCTTCTGAACCTACCTTCAAAGTCCGCATTGATGGACTCGGTGGAAATAGCGTCACTTTTTCACACAACTAGCAACAAGACGCTTCATCGAAAAAAGTGACAATCCAGGTGGAGTATTACTCCTTTAACGCTGCTCCGTGTTGTCGATGGGGATGCCACGCGCCCCTCCCGCGACAACGGTTCCGCTCCTGCCATTGGGCAGCGTCTCCCTAGTTGCCCACGCCCATGAGGCCTCATGATGTGGTGGAGCTGGCGCTGTTTCGCTGATGCGCAAATTCATCGGTAGGAGCACATTTCAACCGCCGGCCGTGATTTTACCAAAGCGCCCGCTAGTCGATCCTCTATTGACTCAGTGGTACGTCGGTTTCAAGGATCGACATGTAGTGGACGTCAATCCATTGCTCGTCGAACCACAGCGCGTCCCGGCCCGTTCCTTCGTAGCGGAATCCTACTTTCTCGTAGACATGCCGGGCGCGCGGGTTGAAGGCGTAAACTTCGAGACCTATTCGGTGAAGACCAAGCTCGTGTATGCCGTGCCGGACAATCAGCTCGGTCGCCTCACTTCCAAGCCCCCGGCCGCGGCCTTCGGCGCCAAGGAAAGTGCGGAAGCCGCAGGAGCGATTCAACTCGTTCCAGTCGTTGAGGACGACTTCGCCAACCATCGCGTTCGTCGCCTGATCGATCACGGCGAGGACGAGACGGTCATCAGCGGAGCTCCAGCGTTCGTACGTCACGCGGAGGTCATCAACAGTCCAAGGCAGCGTTGTCTGGCTGCTGGAGTGCACTGTTCCGGTCAGAATTGCGGCTTCGGCGTCCTGAAGCATCCGATGCAATATAGGTACGTCCTGAGCCTGAACTGGTCGCAGTTTGACGCGTTTGCCCTCGATTGTCGGCTTATGCGTGAAGATCGTGGTCATGCGGCTAGTTTGTCAGAAACTTTCAGAGCCTCGCCCGTTAGCCGGTCCCTCTGCGTGCGGGATTACTGCTCAGTGGTGCGGGTCCACGACCACCTGAACGTCGTCTTCATAGAGGAAATGCCCCGGGGCTGGTGAACGAAGTTCTTCCCATTGCACCCCGTAGCGGTCCAGGAGATCCAGGTAGCCGGGGATCCTGGCCAGCAGGTGCACGGCGCTGGTTTTAAACCATGCCTGGGCGTACAGATTATGAGTGCGGTCGTAGACGGTGGGATCGCTAAGGTTCGGGTCGGGATAGGCAGCGTCGTACCAGGCATTCGCGTTCTGCCACCACTGGTAGTCCACATCGCCTAGCTTTCCGCTCCTCGCCAATCCGTTGGCCAAGCCGAATATGCCGACGTAGATCCCCCGGGTATTCAGTTGTGTTGCCTGGTACCTGACAAATTCGGGTGCGGCATCCATGCACTAAACCTTCATTCTTCCGTCAGACGATCGGGCAGGAGGGTCCGTCCCTAATAGCCTTCCTTCCCAGACTGAAGTCCGAGCCTATTCCATGAACGGGGGCACTGAGACGGCGAAGGTAATGCCCGGTGTGGCGGGAGGGACACGTGACTCTGGCCCACTTTGCAGAGTGCCCCGGTGAAGGAATAGTGACCGGCCGTGGCGTATCCGCGAAAGTATGGTGTGCAGCCGTCTCTGAACACCTGGTTGTTCGAACCCGCGTGCACAACCTCCCGTTCTGAAAATAGCGGCTTGGTCCTCCTCTTCTCCCAGACCGCATCGGCCACACGGTCGCCTCCATTCGGTCGCGGTGATGACTGTCCCGTTGAGGGTTCCGCTCAAGGCCCCTTCCACGGCCTGTCGGGAGTGTGGATAGGATGGCTCCACATCCAAGCCTGAGGGGGCAGCGCCATCAATCATCGTCGATTTTCGTTCCTAACCGTCGCACTCATGTCGGGATTGCTGCTCAGCAGTTGCTCGACTCCTTCCGGATTCAAGGCCTTGGAGCGTCCCGCTACGTCGACGGACGAGATTCCTGCAGGCGTTGACTTTAGGCAACCCGACTTGGATAAGGTGCTCCTTGTTGCCGAAACGGGTGGGAACAAGTACTTCCTTGGACAGAACGCCGACAAATCGACAGCATGCTTGGCCGTCTTTCCGGTTGATAACCCATCTGGCTGGCACACCACTTGCACCACCGGTGGGGCGCGCGTGGGACAGCTCTTGGGAACTAGCGGACCAAGCCAGGAATCCTCCATCCTCGTGTCCGACGGGTACGACACGAAAGAGCTGGAAGCATCCGGTTACAAGAAGATCCACGAGAACATCCTCGTGGCCGGCGGTTAAGACCAGGACCTAGTCCCAGGGCACTAAATACTGGTCGGAGAACGAGCGAGAGGCCTGCTGGTCAAGCCGTCCCGTAGAGGGATCCCTTTCCGGGCCGGTGGGGGATGTTGTGAGCCGCTGCTCGCGCGACAGAACGTGATGCGTGCCGAGTAGGCTGCGCGTATGAAACCTCGCGGAATTCTCATTGCCGCACTACTGCTGGTGGTCATAGTGGTTGCGATTATTGTGGGTTGGGCGACGGTCGGTGACCGCCCAGGTCCCATGAGTCCTCCGGCGTTGTATCAGTCGGAAGATTGAGACGCGAAAATGTCCGGCAGGGGTTCCCAAACGGGCCACGCTTCAACCCGCACTCCCTCTGCGCATCCTATTTGGGCGGCCTGCCAACTCCCACTCAAGGCGGGTACGGTGAATTCATGTCACCTACGGCCGTACCCGAGTCCCGTCCCGTCTGGCACAGAACCGTGGGCGCGGCATTCGTGGCCGGTGCATCCCTGTGGCTCACTTGGACCGCCCAACAATTGCCGACAATTTGCCCGGCAATCTACCCTGCGCCGGCAAGCTGCGCTCCGGATGCCCGCTTCAGTCCCGCAATTTGGGGAACCGTTGCCATTGTTGGTCTATTCGCTGCATTGCTAGCAGCCAGTGCCACGATTCGTCCTGAGCGGAAAATAGTCGTCCTTCGATGCCTCATGGCCGTGCTCGGTATCGCCGCAGTTATTGTTCCCCTCTGGACCCTAGTTTCATCCGGCTTCAGCTTGTGACTACACAGGCGTCCCCGTAGAGCGTTCCTCAAGCGGAACAACCCTTCCCTCGGGGATGGCAGCGGGAGGACCGTCTCGTTCCAAGGAAGTGGGACACTACTGCTATGGAAGCTACTTCGTGAACTAGAGGAGAATCCGTGACACTGAACAGCGATGCACGTTCTCTTGAAAACTGGATGCATGCTCGAGTCGCGAAAGCATTTCGGGTCACCACGCTCTCGGACTTCGAAGCCGGTGTGCTCAGCAAGGGATATGTCACTCGCGAAGATTATGAGGAAGCGTATCGGCTATACGTCGAAAAAATGACCGCTTCTGGTTTCATCGTGGAAACAATAGTTGATGACAGCGGTTACTACGTTCGGAACTACTCATCACGGCGCATGAACGAGCTTTTTTCGCGCGGGGACTCGCCCGCCTCTGAGGTCTCTCGCCTCGATGAGGAAGAAAGGTCTCTGAGCCAGGGCTGCGAAGTCGGCACATTCCAGCTCATTTCCACGATTTTCCGCGAGCAATCCGAACCCAGCAGTCAATTCGACGATTAGTTCGATTCTCACGACAACAATCCCGTAGAGGGTTCCGTCATCGGGACGAGACCACGCTGATCGAGCGGGACGATGGCCAACAGAATCTGCATGACGCATGCATGCGACATCGAAAAACTTCTCGTGCCGGCGAGGATCGAGCACTTCGGGCTGAGAAGTTTGAGAGCTCAGCCTGACATCAAGCAGTCGACAGGTCGGCGGGCTCTTCAGATGCTCCTGTTTTCCGGGTTCGATCCTGACTGGGGGTTATGCCTACCAGCCTGCTGTCGCGTCTTGCCCAGAATGGTCATCAGGGCTCGGACAAATATGTAGATAGCGCCGATTACCAATAGGAAGTACGCCGCTACGCGGAATGCGGGCGCACCGGAGGCTACGTCCATTATGCCCAGTGCCAGAAAGAGCAGGACGCCGACTCCGCCCCAAATGAGCGATACGCGGGGGTATTCGAGCGGTTTCATAGGGGCATCGCCTTCATAGTCGTCGCTGGCGCGGTGTCACCGAGTGTTGACACATTCTGTGCCTCACCGGCTCGGTCTGCAATGGGTGCCAGCTGAGCGGCTACGTCTGCCCGTTAGGGGTTCGGCTAACGGGCACCACGGGTGCGGTGATCGACCGGTTTACGGGCACCCCAGGACCTGATCTCACCCTGGCTCGGAAGCCCCCTCCCCCGCAATGGATTGGCACGGCGGCCTGTCATCTGTACTCTGACTTGCTCACCCTCCACTGGATCCAGTGAAACAATCGCGATATGACGCATGTGATCGTTCGGGCTACTGCGGTGCGATGGGCAGACGACGACTTCCCGGGATGGATCGAGGTCGACCTTGTCGACGCGGAGGGTCGGACTCATCGGATCGTTGAGAAGGTCCCTGTCCTCACCAGGGCCAACATCACGGCGGCGTCGACGTTCCCGCTTGAACTGTGGATACAAGCTGAGTTCGAGCGCATGCAGGGTGGCGCTGTCTTGGTACGGTTTGCCCATGGCGTAGAAACCACCGATGGCCTTGACCTGATCGGAATGGAGGGGCACGCCGTCCGCTGGCTTTGACGTCCGATACGGGCTCGGGAAAACTAAGAATCAGGGCGGTGCACGGGACTGACAAACCTAAGTCAACAGTCCACTGCACTCGTTTTGTACTTACGCGGGATCCAGTGCAAACGACTCCTGAAACGGACACTTTCGGCAGTAATCGGCGACGTTTTCACAGCGCTATTTGGCGCATGGGTAGCCCGCAAGGGGATCCCCTACCGGACGCCTCTTAGTCCGGGACGCACTGACTGTGGACTCCGGGCAGAAGCGCTCGATTGAATCGATCGCCCGCTCCAAGTTTCACCTTCTCAGGCCAGGGACGCGGCTCTGTTGGTGGGCGCGGTAGAAGACCAAGCGACCGAGATGCGGTGATCCGACCCTAGCCTCCAGTCAGGCCTCGCCTTCGATACCTCGTGGTTTCGTTGTGGAAGGCGAAGTGAACCATCCACGGCCGTACGTTGCTCACGATGACCCGCGCAAGGAGCGGAGAAAGAAGCGCCATCCAGAGGCTTCCATCGATTGCGGTCCAGGCGGCGACGTAAATCCCATCCGAAAGTTCACCAGCACGAAGGATCGGAACAAGCACCGCAAGCGTTAGAACGTATGTCCCGGCCGGTAGAAGCCCCCATAGTGGCCACCGCCGCCAGGCTGCCACGACGCTGCGTGAGTCTGGGAGCGCCGTAACCAGAATGGTGCATGCGACCAAACACGCTGCGATGACCCAAGCAGGATCCGTCCAGTACTGCAAAAAAATCGCCTTGTGGTAGTCGAAAGATTGTCGATCACCGAGCCATGTCAGAGCGGCTGCCCACGCGCCTGAGAACAAATACGTCAGTGCGCCGGTGATCGCAGCGAACACAACCACCGGCGCTAGACGTCTACCACCAAAGTGCGTCTCGTAGTGAGCATCCACTGCTTTTACGCTGCCCAAGCCCTTTACCCCCTGTCATACCTGGTCAGCACTAGCCTAGGGCTTTAGAGCTGGAGGCCGCATTCGCGGTAAGCCAGACCGCTACTTAGCCAGTTAGGTTTCGAAGCGCCCGGTGAAGGTTCCCCTTCCGGGAACGATTTTGGTTCTGACTATTGGGATCAGTCCGTCTTTCCTGATCCTGCGACGAATCCGAAGCCGACTCCGGGCCGAGCACAGCTAGCGCGCCAGGCGGTAGCGGAGGTAGACGACTCCCGAGCTGAAGGTGCGGGTCTCGGCGAGTTCGAGATCCACCCGGCGTTCGTGCCGAGGAAAGAACGGAATGCCACCGCCCACCAGCACCGGGTAGACCATGGCCCGGTACTCGTCGATCAGGCCCAACGCGGCCGCCCCGGCGGCGAGAGTCGCGCCGCCGATCGCGATGTCGCCCTCGCCCGGCTGGGCTCGCAACCGCTCGATCTCCTCCGCCAGGCCGCCGGAGGCCAGGCGGGCATTGCCCTGCACAGCGGGCAGCGTGGTGGAGAACACCACCTTTGGGAGCGGCTTCCAGAGCGCGGACCACTCGAGCTCTGCGTCGTCGAGCGATGGATTTTGGTCGGCGGTCTCCCAGTACAGCATCGTCTCGTACAGCCGTCGTCCCAATAGGTGGACGCCGACCTCTCGAATCTCGTCGATCCAGAAGCGAAAGACCTCCTCGTCGGGCGCCGTCCAGTCGAAGCCGCCGTCCGGCCCGACGATGTAGCCGTCAAGTGAAACGCCCATCGAATAGGTCACTCTGCGCATCAGAAGTCCTCCTCCTTAACGGTCCTACAGTACTGACGCGCGACTCCGGCGGGTAGAGACAACTCAGGATCTTCCTGCCTTCGCGAGTTACCGGGCAATACTCGCGGCAACGCTTTCCCACTGAGGGTTCCCCCTACGGACGGACTTTGGCCCGCTTCCATCGACATGCTGCGGTTCAGCCGTTACTTTTCTCCACGCGGCCTTAGCGTACGATTCTTTCCTTTTTCTGAAGCGACCCCTTGTACGGCGCGATTTTCGGCCTCGTCGTCCTGAAGCTGCTGCTCGGCACCGTCCTGCTTGCCGGGCGCCGTCGCCCCGCACCCTGACGGCCACAGCCGCTCACTGACCCAGGCGAGTCGGGTGGCAGTCCCCCGCCACCGGACTCGCCGCCTTCCGCCCGCCGATTTTCGACAAAGGCTGAGATGATGGGAACCGAACTGCCCCACTGTCTGATCATCACCAACCCCGATGACCTGGCCGGGGCGCCCGTTCCTGCCGATAGGAGCACAGCGTGTCCAGACCCGGACTGGAGCGGCGGCTGCGGTGGTCCTCGCACTCGTCGCGTCGTCTTGCGCAAGCAGCACCTCGAGCGAGGCCCCGGACTTTACCCCGCCTCCGAGGGCGAGCACTACGACATCGGAGAGCCCTCAACCCCCGCCGAGTCAGCCATCCAGCGCGCGAGAGCCGGGCACCACGATCACCACAGCCTCGAGCGACTTCGGCCAGATGCTCTTCGATGCCAAAAAGCAGGCCATCTATATCTGGGAGAGTGAGGAGAGCATCAGGCCCGAGTGTTACGACGACTGCGCTGAAGCGTGGCCACCCGTGCTGACCGACGGAGCGCCGACCGCTAGCGGCGAGGTCGACTCAGCGCTGCTGGGGACGACGGAGCGGCGGGACGGCACGACCCAGGTCACCTACAACGGGCATCCGCTCTACTTCTACGCGCACGAGGGGCCTGGTGAGGTGAAGTGCCACAACGTCTCGACCCACGGGGGGCTCTGGTGGGTCGTAGATCCGGACGGGATCCGAGCCCCGTAGCTGCAGTGCAGGCGGAGCCGAATCGGCGGCGCATCCTGCAGCTACGTGGCGTGGGCTCACCATCCGGGGACTGGCTGCGCCTCGTGAAACTCGATGGTGCAGCCACCAGGGATGTTGAGGTGCGGGTGAGACTTGGCCAGCTCACAGCGGCGAGTACCAGGTCGCCAAAGATCTTCGCCGTTTGGCGAGACGGTGACGGCTTGCGCTGCGTTTTACCTAACCTTGCGGACGCTGTCGCGAGCTCATCAGACAAGTCGACCCAGCCCATCTCGACACCGAGATGATTCTTGGATCAGGTCAACCCGCATTGCTGCGAGAAAGGCTGCCAGCAAATGAATGGACAGAGCCGCTGGCGTCTGACTGAGGCTCACCGTAGACCGATCCCCTAGCGGACCGTGCCGCAGAGGGTTCCCCAAACGGGATTCACCAGGACCAGGCGTGAGTTGGTGCAGGCGACTTTGGACATTCCGTGAAGCCGACTTCGAAAAATCACAGCCGAGGCAGCGTGCTGAGGCAAATAGTCAGGACCCAGGCAGGACGTCCGTAATCCGCCACCGGCCGTCAACGGAGACCAGCACCAGCCGGAGGTTCCGGGCAGCCACCGGTGTGCCCGCCGCCACGACTGCCCCGGACGCGTCTTTCTCCTCATACGGCGACGTGGCTGACGTGACAGCAACAACCACCTGGCCGGGTGGACTTCCAGGCTGGACCTGCAGGTTCGATACGGAACTGGTGAATCCGGCCAGGACGTGGCCGGACTCCTGGAGCCCGGCCCTGAGACCTGCATCCGCGGCAGCGGCAGCAGATCCCGGGGCATTCACCAGATCCAGCAGCTCCAGCCGGCCGGAGCTGAAGGCTACGGACCTCACCGCGGCCAGTCCTTGGACTGCTTGAAGCGGGTCCGCCGAGGCCAGCTGCGCCGCGGCGGCTGCCGGGACTCCAGTGGCGGCGAACACTGGGTCCACCCCTCCGGCATCCGCACTCTCCGCCACCGCCTCTGGCCAAGCTGGCGCCCCCCACGGACCATCCGGCCCAAAGACGCCGGCGGACCAGATAGCGCCTGCCAGGATCGCACCCGCTCCCACCGCCAACAGCACTGTGCCCCGATTGTGCCCGGCCGTCCCTGAGCGCACACGGCGCCGGGACGGGCCCGGGGGCACCGATTTCGACGACGCCACCGTCCGACGCCTCGCACCGGCGTTGGATTCGTGGTCCTTCGAGACAGGTTCCACGGCATGTCTGCCGCGCGGCGCCAGCATGTTACCGTCGCCCACCTGGACCGGTGCGGCGAGGCTTCCTGCCGCTGGTGCCCCGGCCTTACTCTCTCCGGGCATCTCCGCTTTCTCCCCGGCCGGGAACGGAAGGACCTGCCGCACCCCCATCAGCCCGGACCAACGCGACGTCGAGATCCGGCGCCGCCAGGCCCGGAGACCATTCCGCAGCGCGCCGCCGGGATGTTCCGGGACGGGGCGCCGCGTCAGGAGCTGCGGGATAACCGTGGCGTGGACGGAGGAGGCGAGGTCCACCGGCAACGGTGGGGCACTGCGATACACCGCCGTCGCCAGCTCAACAGCCGTGGGCCGGAGCCGCCGGTCCTCATGAAGGCCAGCCTCCAGGGCCGCGGCCAGCTCGGCTGGAACGTCAGGGAGCAGAAGGGAAAGAGGCGGACGGTCGGCGGTACGGCGTGGCGGCTGGCCCGTAAGGCAGTACCACCCCAGCGCCGCCACCGAGTAAACGTCGCGTTCCGGCTGCAGCCCCGCCCTCACGGCGTCCACCGGTGCGGGATCCATGAACCCCGGGGTGCCATGGTCCGGCACTGCCGAAACATCACCCACCATTCTGGCGATGCCGACGTCGGACAGCATTGGCTTGCCATGGCCTGTAAAGAGGACGTTCCCGGGCGATACGTCACCGTGGGTGAACCCCTGGCCGTGCAGGTAGCCAAGTACCTGGGCAATAGGGGTGAGCACGGTGACCGTCTCCCCGATGGTGAGCTTGGCCCTGCTTCCGACCAGCTCTCCGAGGGAACCGCCGGGCGCGTAATCCAGCAGCAGCCCTAGTGTCCCTCCGGCCGTCACTGCTGATCCGGCCGGCTCGCGAAGACGGAGGGCGTCGTGGGCTTTGATGAGGTGCTGGTGGTCAAGGACAGAAAGAATGCGGATTTCACGGCGGATGGCCTCCTCGGCGTCGGCCCCGGTTTCCCTGCCTTCGCCGGGACCTGTCGAGCCGCTGTGCCCTGTACCGAGGCATTTCAGCGCAAACTCGCGGCCGGACCTTGCTTCCGTAACCAGCCACACGGTTGAACTTCCGCCGCGGCCCAACACGCGGCCCACCAGGAAGCCGGGAACCACCGGGGCAGTGAAATCATCCATGACTCATGTCTAGCGGAATCCGGGAATGCCTGCAGAAGTTATCCACAGGCCCGCTGGATCGGACAAAGCACGCGTCAGTGCATGAGAGGTCCGACACTATATCCGGACCCGTCGCGGATCGGGGTCTAAGCTTGACGGCATGACTCTTGAGTTTTCACAGGTGGGTCTCGCCCCGGACTTCGTTGACTACACGCGCGGCTGGGATCTGCAGCGCGGGATCCACAGCAAGGTCGTCACAGCCGAAGCGCCCAGCACTGTCCTCATCCTTGAACATGCCGCGGTCTATACAGCGGGCAAGCTCACGGAAGAGCACGAACGCCCGTTGGACGGTACGCCCGTCGTTGCGGTGGACCGCGGCGGAAAGCTGACCTGGCACGGCCCCGGCCAGCTGATCGCGTATCCGATCCTCAAGCTGAAGAACCGGTCCGGCATCCGAGACTACGTTGAGCGGCTCGAAGCCGTCATGATCGCGGTCATGGCTGACTATGGCATCAACGCAGAGCGCATCAAGGGACGCGCCGGCGTGTGGATCACGGCTGACAGCAAGGGCCCGGACCGGAAAATTGCAGCAATCGGCATCCGCGTCCTGGACGGGGTCACAATGCACGGCGTCGCCATTAACTGCAACAATGATCTGGCGCCTTATGCCCAGATCATCGCCTGTGGCATCACCGACGCCAGCGTCACCACAATGTCCATCGAAACCGGCAGGAACATCGCCCCGGGCGATATCGCGGACCGGTTCGTGGAAGAATTTCGCAAGCACGAAGAAGCACTCGTTTCAAGCCCTGAGGGAGCACTCCTGTGACACTGGCACCAGAAGGCCGGAAGCTGCTGCGCGTTGAGCAGCGCAACTCTGCAGTACCCGTGGAGCGGAAGCCGGAATGGATCAAGGCGAAGGTCCAGATGGGTCCGGAGTATGTCCAGCTCAAGAACCTGGTCAAGAAGGAAGGCCTGCACACGGTGTGTGAGGAGGCCGGCTGCCCGAACATTTTCGAGTGCTGGGAAGACAAGGAAGCCACGTTCCTGATCGGCGGGTCCGAATGCACCCGGCGCTGTGATTTCTGCCAGATCGACACGGGCAAGCCCTCCCCGGTGGACATGTTCGAGCCCACGAAGGTGGCCCGCTCGGTCCTGGCCATGCAGCTGCGCTACGCCACCGTGACCGGGGTGGCCCGTGATGACCTGGCCGATGAGGGTGTCTGGCTGTACGCCGAGACGGTCCGGAAGATCCACGAGCTGAACCCGGGAACCGGCGTCGAACTGCTGATCCCTGACTTCTCCGGCAAGCCCGAACACATCGCGGCGATCTGCGATTCCAAGCCCGAGGTCTTCGCGCACAACGTCGAGACCGTGCCCCGGATCTTCAAGCGCATCCGTCCCGCGTTCCGGTACGACCGGTCCCTGGATGTCATCACCCAGGGCCGCAAGCTCGGGATGGTGACCAAGTCCAACCTGATCCTGGGCATGGGCGAGACCCGCGAGGAGATCTCCGAAGCCCTGCGGGACCTGCACGAGGCAGGGTGTGACCTGATCACCATCACCCAGTACCTGCGCCCAAGTGAACGGCACCTGCCGGTGGACCGCTGGGTCAAGCCGCAGGAGTTCGTGGACCTCCAGGACGAGGCCAACGAAATCGGCTTCCTCGGCGTCATGTCCGGCCCGCTGGTCCGTTCCTCCTACCGGGCCGGCCGGCTCTGGGCCACCGCGATGCGCAAGAAGGGCTGGGAAATCCCCGCCGAACTCGCCCACATCGAGTCCTCCGGCAGCACCCGCCAGGAAGCCAGCTCACTGCTCGCAGCCCGCGCCTAAGCCGTAGTTTGCTATCCCTGAGGGCCGGCACCGGACATTATCCGGCGTCCGGCCCTCAGGCATAAATCACGTAGAATTGAGGAACTATGGCGAACTCCCCTGATTCCAGTAACAGCACTCCGGCGGCCTCTGACGCCCCGAAGCGTGGCCTCTTCTCGCGCAAGCCAAAAGAAGCGAAGGTCAAGAAGCCCAGCCGGCTCAAGCAGATCGGCGAAGTCTTCAACATGACCCGCCGCCATGATCCCATGGTCCCGTGGCTGATGCTGCTGGTGTTCCTGGGTGTTGTGGCTGTCAGCTTCCTGGTGGGATTTTGGCTGGAAAACTGGATCACCGGCCTGCTCATCGGTATTCCGTTGGGCCTCCTCGGCGCCACCCTGATCCTCTCGCGTCGTGCCGAACGCGCCGCGTTCGCCCAGATTGAGAACCAGCCCGGAGCTTCGGGCGCGGCACTGGGCACGCTTAAGCGTGGCTGGATCACCGAGGACCAGCCGGTCGCCGTTAACCCGCGCACGCAGGACGCCGTGTTCCGCGCCGTCGGCCGTCCCGGCGTCGTCCTAGTCAGCGAAGGCCCCACCATCCGCGTCAAGCCAATGCTCGACGCCGAGCGTAAGCGCCTTGCGCGCATCCTCCCGAACGTCACGGTCCACATGATCGAAAGCGGCCGCGGCGAGGGCCAGGTTCCCATCAGCCAGGTAGCCAAGAAAATGGGCAAGCTGAAGAATGAACTGACCAAGCTTGAGGTGAATGCGGTATCCAAGCGCATTTCCTCGCTGGGCAACCGCCTCCCGATTCCCAAGGGAATCGACCCCTACAAAGCGCGCCCCAACCGCGGACGCTAAGACCCTTGAACCGCCCTGCTTCCGGCTTACCGGAACCAGGGCGGTTTTTGTCTGCCGGACGCCGCCGAACAGGCGGGCACATTGATTGGAAGTCGCAACATGACCATCCCCGTTAGAACCCTTGTTATCCGGGCCTTCCGCGTCCTGGCTGTTGCCGAAGCCTTCAGCTGGGCTGCCCTGCTGGCTGGCATGTACTTCAAGTGGATCGCCAAGACCACCGAACTGGGTGTGGAGATCGCCGGCCCCATCCATGGTGCGCTGTTTGTGGGCTACGGCATCGCCGCCCTCGCCCTGTGGCGGCTCCAGCGGTGGCCCTTCATTGTGGCCCTGTTCGCGGGACTGTCGGCGGTGTTCCCGTTCGCCACTGTCGCGTTCGAACGCTGGGCCGGAAAGCGCGGCTACCTGACGCCAGGCACGGCCGTTCCTGCCGGGACAAAGGAAACAGCGGGGGTCTGACGGCGCACTGGCTGTGTTCAGAGCTGTCAGGTGTTCGCGGACGTCAGGCGCCGGCGAACCGGCGAGGCCGGGTTCCTGATTACTGCTAGCGCCGCACGAGGATCGTATTCATCGCCTTGTCGTGCAGTCCCCGCTGGTCCGGATCGAAAATGACGGCGGGAATCACCAGGCACAGCAGCAGCGACCTCACCACGGCAGCCATTGGACCCGCGGGCCCGCCGCCCAGCCGCTGCACCTGGATCCCGGCCACGCGGTGGCCGATGCTGTAACCGAGGGTGCCCACAAGCAGCATCTGTTCCACGGCGAAAATCGCCAACGTGGCCCAGGAGTCACCGCCGAAGGCAAAATTGCTGATCAGCAGGGCAATCCCCCAGTCAAGGACGATGGCGAGGATGCGCCTGCCCGCCCTGGCGATGGAGCCGGAACCGGATTCGGGCAATCCCAGTCGCTCCCCCGGGTACCTTGAGATGCCGGACGTGTCCGGTCCGCTGAGCCAGGAGCCAATGTCATTGCGATCTACCACCGTCCAAGCTTACCGACTCACCGCCGACCACAGAGTGGAAACCGTTGGACCACACTACGGACACCGGATAGCGTTACCTGTTCAGGACAATTCTGTAACCTGAACAGGGCATTCTGTAACCTGCCCGAAACAATGTGGACACTGACGGGAAATGACGTGTCCATAGGCTGATAGCAGTTTCAAGCAATACCTCCCAAGCAGGGAAACTTGGTTTCCCTGCCCTTCGGATTGCGCTGGATCAGTTGGCTTGCCAGCCAGATATTACATATGCGTAAGGAGCATAGATGTTCAAGACTGCGGACGAAGTCCTCAAGTTCATCAAGGACGAAGATATTAAATTCGTCGATATCCGCTTCACCGATCTCCCGGGCGTGCAGCAGCACTTCAACGTGCCGGCAAAGAGCGTCGACGCGGACTTCTTCGTCAACGGCCAGCTCTTCGATGGTTCCTCCATCCGCGGATTCCAGGGCATCGCCGAATCCGACATGCAGCTGATCCCGGACGTCACCACCGCATTCCTGGACACCTTCCGCATGGAGAAGACCCTTGCGCTGAACTTCTCCATCGTGAACCCCCGCACCGGAGACCCTTACCACCGCGACCCCCGCGGCGTGGCCGAAAAGGCTGAGGCCTACCTCGCCTCCACGGGCATCGCCGACACCGCGTTCTTCGCTCCGGAAGCCGAATTCTTCGTCTTCGACAACGTCCAGTACCAGTCCTCCCCCGAGGGCAGCTTCTACAAGATCGACTCCGAAGAAGCACACTGGAACACCGGCCGCGAAGAAGACGGCGGAAACCTCGGCTACAAGACACCCATCAAGGGCGGCTACTTCCCGGTTTCCCCCACCGACAAGCAGGCTGACCTCCGCGACGCCATGTGCATCGCCCTGGATGAGGCCGGCCTCGAGGTTGAGCGCAGCCACCACGAGGTAGGCTCCGCCGGCCAGGCTGAAATCAACTACAAGTTCACCACCCTGACCCACGCCGCAGACGACCTGCAGAAGTTCAAGTACGTCGTCAAGAACACGGCCGACGCCTGGGGCAAGTCCGTGACCTTCATGCCGAAGCCGGTCTTTGGCGACAACGGTTCGGGCATGCACTGCCACCAGTCGCTGTGGACCAACGGCGAACCGCTGTTCTACGACGAAAAGGGCTACGCCGGCCTGTCCGACATGGCCCGCTGGTACATCGGCGGCCTGCTGAAGCACTCCTCGTCCGTCCTCGCCTTCACCAACCCGACGGTGAACTCCTACCGCCGCCTGGTCAAGGGCTTCGAAGCTCCGGTCAACATGGTGTACTCGCAGGGCAACCGCTCCGCCGGTATCCGTATCCCCATCACGGGTTCCAACCCCAAGGCCAAGCGCATCGAGTTCCGCGCTCCGGACCCCTCGTCCAACCCGTACCTGGCCTTCGCTGCCCAGCTGATGGCCGGCATTGACGGCATCCGCAACCGCATCGAACCGCCGGCTCCGATCGACAAGGACCTCTACGAGCTGCCCGCCGAGGAAGCCAAGGACATCCCTAAGGCTCCGGGCTCGCTGGAAGAGGCACTGGAGGCCCTGCGCGAGGACAACGAGTTCCTCCAGGCCGGTGGCGTGTTCACCCAGGACCTGATCGACACCTGGATCGAGTACAAGTACGAGTACGAGATCCGCCCGCTGTCCCTGCGCCCGAACCCGTACGAGTTCGAGCTCTACTACGGCGTCTAGCCAGATCCGCGGCTGAACCCGTTCAGTCCGCCAAAAAGTCCGCCCGGGCTGCCAGCGTCAGTGCTGCAGGCCGGGCGGACTTTTTTGTCCCTAAGGTGGGGGCTGACTCCAGACGTGCTGAGACCAGAAGCCAGCCCCCTGACATGTGCTCCCCGAGACGAAGACTTTTCAAGCCTTCCCCCCAACAAGGTTTGAAGAACACCGCCAATCCACATGATCGATCAATGTAGAGCCGGAGGCAATGCCCGCCCGCCGTGTCTGGACGAATTATCCCTTGAAGCTCCGGTACATGATCCGTTGCGGTCCGGAACTGCCGCCCAGGTATTGCCCCTGGTCCATAAAGCCGGCGGTCCTGTACGCGGACAACCCGGCCGGATTGGCTTCGTTGACGGAGAGCACGACGCCGGCCTCGTGCGTTCCGCGCCTGGCGGTCAGTTTCGCGGCCGCCTCCACCGCGGACGTTGCCGCCAGCGGCCCGAGGCCTTGCCCCTGGTGGCGCCTGTCGATCAGGAAACCGCGTAGCAGCCACGCAGAGTCCTCGTCCGGCCAGCCGGCCAGGCGCGCGGCACCGGCCTGGAGGGTCAGCACGCCAACGGCGTAGCCCGCGGCCTCCACGACAAAAGGGAACCGCGAATCCTCCTCCAGTCCCGCCAGGACCATGCGGAGCGGGTCACCCACGAAGCTGCTTTGCCCTGGGCCCAGCTCAATGTTTGCCACCTCTCCCAACTGGATGGCAAGGGCATCAGCGTCGAGGTCATCCAGGGCGATGAGCCAAACCGAATCAACCCGGGTTTTCAGGTCGGCTGTCCGTCTGATCCGGCGGGGGCCCCGTCGTCGGCCGGTGGACCGGCAGGGTCCATCCAGAGGACCTCCCACAGGTGCCCGTCCGGGTCCTGGAAACTGTGGTTATACATAAAGCCGTAGTCCTGGACCTCCTGCGACGGGGCGCCGCCGGCTGCCAGCGCCTTGCGTACCGTTGCGTCGACGGCTTCCTTGCTGTCCACCGAAAAGGCCATGATGGCCTCTGTGGAACTGGTGGCGTCGGCTACATCCCTGGAGGTGAAGGTTTTGAAGAAACCCTCCACTAGGAGCATGACAAAGGCGTTGTCGTTGATGATCATGCAGGTCGCGTTTTCATCGGTGTAGTCCGGGTTGAACGAGAAGTCCAGGGCGGTGAAGAAATCGACGGACCGCTTCAGGTCCTTGACGGGCAGGTTCACGTAAATTTGCGTTGCCATGGCCCCCAACCTAGCACCGCACCGGCGCGGCTGTCTGCAGCCTTCGAGGAGGACCCGGACAGCCGCTAATGGCCGTAGAAGGCCCTCTCGAACACGGCCCGGGCCCGCCGGCTCAGGCGGAGGTAGTCCTCTTCCAGGGCGGCCGCGTTGCCAGGTTCGTAGCCGCACCAGCGTGCCACCGCCTCAAGGTCCCCGCGTGCGGACGGCAGTGTGTCCGACGCCCTGCCGCTCCAGATGACGTTGGCGGACCGGATCCGGCTGGCGAGCCGCCACGCGTCGGCCAGCAGTTTCGCGTCAGGCCCGGTGAGCAGGTCCAGTGCAGCCGCCGCTTCCAGGGCCTCCACCGTGGATGTGGTCCGCAGTTCCGGGTGCTTGGCCGCGTGCTGGAGCTGAAGGAGCTGCACCAGCCACTCGACGTCGCTCAGTCCGCCGCGGCCAAGCTTCACGTGGCGTGCCGGATCCGCCCCGCGCGGCAACCGCTCCGCTTCCACCCGCGCTTTGACCCTACGAACCTCCCGGACGTCCTGCTCCGAAATCGACTCCGGGTACCTGATGGGGTCGATGAGGGCCAGGAAGTCCTCGGCCAGGGCATCGTCGCCCGCCATCGGCCGGGCCCGCAGCAGCGCCTGCGCTTCCCAGATCAACGACCACCGGCGGTAATATTCGGCGAACGAATCGAGCGAGCGGACCATTGCCCCGTTCTTGCCCTCGGGCCGAAGATCCGCGTCCATCTGCAGTACCCGCTCGGCCATGATGGCCGGCTTGAGCGGCTGCGTGAGCAGGCTGGAGACCTTGGCGACAATCCGGGCCGCCTGATCCTGCGCTTCCTCGTCCGTATAGCCCGGCAACGCGCGGTGCACGTACATGACGTCGGCGTCGGAGCCGTAGCCGATCTCGCGGCCGCCCTGGCGGCCCATCGCCACCACCAATACCGCGGTCTTGAGCGGTCCCGCAGCAGAGACGATGCCTTCGGCCACGCGCAGCGCGCCCAGCACAGCTGCCCGGTCTGTGTCAGCCAGCGCCGCGCCCACCTGGTCCTGGTTGAGAAGCCCGGCAGAATCGGCGATCGCGATCCGGAGGATCTCCCGGCGCCTAATGAGCCTGATCAGCCTGATGGCGTTTTCCGGGTCCGAGTGGCGCGACATTTTGGACGCGATCTCCTGCCACTGGGCGTCGAAGCCCAGCGGCACGAGGTCTTTGTTGGTGCCCAGCCACGCCACCGACTCCGGCGAAACCTCTAAAAGATCCGCAATCAGGCGTGAGTTCGAGAGCACGTTGCATAGCCGTTCAGCCGCCGCTGTGGAATCCCGGAGCATGCCCAGATACCAGTGGGTGGTGCCAAGGGCCTCACTGACGCGCCGGAACGCGAGCAGCCCGGCGTCGGGATCAACACCTTCGGCGAGCCAGTCCAGCAGGACGGGCAGCAGCTGGCGTTGCAGGGCTGCCCGCCGGCTGACACCGGCGGTGAGTGCCTCGATATGCCGCATGGCACCCTGCGGGTCACGATAGCCCAGCGCGGCGAGGCGGCCCTGGGCAGCCTCCGGTGTCAGTCTGGCGTCCTCGCTGCTGAGTTTGGCAGCAGTGTTAAGCAGCGGACGGTAGAAAATACGTTCGTGCAGTTCGCGGACGGAGCGTTTGGTTTTCTGCCAGGTGGCCAGCAGCGAAGCCGGCGGCGGCCTGTCATTGGAGAAGGGGCTAAGCACTGCCTTTGCGAGGGCGCGCTGTGCAGCTTCGCTGATGGGCATCAGGTGTGTCCGCCGGAGCTGGAAGAGCTGGATGCGGTGTTCCAGGAGGCGAAGGTACCGGTATGCGTGATCGAAAGCGGCGGCGTCGGACCTGCCGATGTAGCCTCCGGCCGAGAGTGCCGCTATTGCCGCGGTGGTATCCCTGCGCCGAATGGTTTCGTCGGATTTTCCGTGCACCAGCTGGAGCAGCTGCACGGTGAACTCCACGTCCCGTAGGCCACCGCGGCCGAGTTTGATCTGCCGCTGTTCCTCCGCCGCCGGGATATGCTCGGTAACCCTTCGGCGCATCGCCTGCACGGACTCCACGAACCCTTCACGGCCCGCGGAGCTCCAGATCAATGGGGCCACGGCTTTTTCGTAGCGTTCCCCCAGGTCCTTGTCACCGGCGATGGTCCGCGCCTTCAGGAGCGCCTGGAATTCCCAACTCTCGGCCCAGCGGGCGTAGTAGCTTTCGTGTGAGGCCAAGGTTCGGACCAGTGGGCCGGACTTGCCCTCCGGCCGCAGGTTGGCGTCCACTTCCCAGAGGCCGGGTTCACGCGCCACGGAGGAGATCGCCCGGGAAATACCGGTGGCCAAGGCCGTGCCGATAGTACTGGCACGGGCGTCGTCCAGGTCGCCGGCGTCGATCACGTAGATGACGTCGACGTCGGAAATATAGTTCAGTTCCCGCGCTCCGCATTTGCCCATCCCGATGACGGCCAGGCCAACGGCGGCCACCTCCCTGGCGCTGAACTGCTCGGCAGCCTCGGCACGGGAAACTGCCAGTGCGGCTTCGATCGCGGCCCCTGCCAGGTCAGCGAGTTCAGCTCCGACGGCGGGCATAAAGTCCAATGGGTCAGCAGCGCACATGTCCTTGACCGCCAGGTCCACCACCCCGCGGCGGTAGGCCGACCGCAGCGCGGCATAGGCGTCGGCTCCGGTCATTCCCGCCACGGGCCGTGCTGACCCGGGCTCCGCGAGAACGGATTTCAGGAGGACAGAGCGGAGGTGTTCCGGGTCTGCCTGAAGTGGCTCGGGACTGGCCGTGACGTCGAAGGCGTCCAGGTGCTCAGGGTGCCGGATGAGGAATTCCCCCAGCGCTTCGGAGGCCCCGAGCACCCGGTAGAGCGGCTCGCTGACCTCCGGATCGGCCGCGGCCAGCTCCCGGAGACCGGGGTGCTTTTCGATCAGCCGCACCAGTGACTGCAGTGCGGTGTCGGGGTTGGCGGCCATTTGCAGGCCGGCGAAAATCCTGTCCGGGTCCAAGCCGTCCAGTTCCGGGGCAGCAAGGAAGCGCTCACCCTTCTCCAGGTCACTGAAGCCGGCTGAGATGAGGCGGCGTGCGAGGCTCACCGCCGCTTAGAGAATGCCGAGGTTGCGCTGCAGCTCGTAGGGCGTCACCTGGAGCCGGTAGTCCTGCCATTCGGCACGCTTGTTGCGCAGGAAGTGCTCGAAGACCTGCTCGCCGAGGATCTGGGGCATCAGTTCGGAGTCCTCCATGGACCGGATGGCATCGTGAAGGCTGGCGGGCAGGGGGTCGTGACCCATGGCACGGCGCTCGGCGGAGCTCAGTGACCAGACGTCGTCCTCTGCTGCGGCGGGCAGGTCGTAGCCCTCTTCGATCCCCTTAAGCCCGGCCCCCAGCAGGACGGCGTAGGCAAGGTAGGGGTTCGCTGCCGAATCGATGCCGCGGTATTCGATGCGGGCCGACTGGCCCTTGCCGGGCTTGTACAGCGGGACGCGGACCAGGGCCGAACGGTTGTTGTGGCCCCAGCTGAGGTAGCTGGGCGCTTCGCCGCCACCCCAGAGCCTCTTGTAGGAGTTTACGAACTGGTTGGTCACAGCCGTGAACTCGGGAGCGTGCTTCAGGATGCCTGCGATGAACTGGCGGGCCGTCTTGGACAGCTGGAATTCGGCGCCCGCCTCATAAAAAGCGTTGGTGTCGCCCTCGAACAGCGAGAAGTGCGTGTGCATCCCGGAGCCGGGGTGGTCGGTGAAAGGCTTGGGCATAAATGTGGCGTAGGTTCCCTGCTGGAGGGCCACTTCCTTGATCACCGTGCGGAACGTCATGATGTTGTCCGCGGTCTGCAGGGCGTCCGCGTAGCGCAGGTCGATCTCGTTCTGGCCGGGACCGGCTTCATGGTGGCTGAACTCAACCGAAATGCCCACGGATTCCAGCATGGTCACGGCCGTGCGGCGGAAATCCTGCGCCACGCCGCCGGGAACGTGGTCGAAGTAGCCGCCCTCGTCAACGGGTACCGGAGCACCGTCGGGCCCGGGCTGCTGGGACTTGAGGAGGTAGAACTCGATCTCCGGGTGCGTGTAGCACGTAAAACCCATGTCCGCAGCCTTGGCCAGCGTGCGCTTGAGGACATTGCGCGGATCCGCGGCCGACGGTTCGCCGTCCGGAGTCAGGATGTCGCAGAACATACGCGAGGTCTGTTCGGTCTCGCCACGCCACGGCAGGATCTGGAACGTGGACGGATCCGGCTGCGCCAGCATGTCCGATTCGAACACGCGTGCCAGGCCTTCGATGGCTGAACCGTCGAAACCGAGCCCTTCCTCGAACGCACCTTCAACCTCGGCCGGGGCAAGTGCCACAGATTTGAGTGAACCTACGACGTCGGTGAACCACAAACGTACGAACCGTACGTCGCGCTCCTCGATTGTGCGCAGGACAAACTCTTGCTGGCGGTCCATGATGGCCTCTTCTCCGGTCAATCGTTCATGCCCCGGGTCCGCGGAAGCGGCAGCCGGCAGCAGTTCACCTTCACTTTACTAAGCAATCGGCTCCAATGCGGGCGACGGCGCCGCACGTAACACAGCGTTAACACAGCAACCGTTGACGGCCGCGCCCGCAGGTGGCAAAAATGCCCTTGGCGAGCACACGAATATGACGCGGATCACGGTCCGCCAGCCCGTCTGCGGTGGCTAGGACTGCTGCTGCCGCATTACGCTCTTGCCATGGCCTCAACCAATAGCTCTGAGTCAAGCGCGTCCGCTGAAGTACACGCACCGTACGGAAACGGACCTGCACCGGTGCAGCCGCCGTCGTCGGAAGTGAACGCGAAGCCCGCACCCAGGGTGCGTATCCACCACCTGCAGCAGGCCAAGCGGGACGGCAAACGCTTCGCCATGCTGACCGCCTACGAGCAGTACAGCGCGGAGATCTTCGACCAGGCCGGCATCGAGGTCCTCCTGGTCGGCGACTCGGCGTCCAACAACGTATTCGGCAACGAGACCAGCCTGCCGGTCACAGTGGATGAACTCCTGCCCCTCTGCCGCGCCGTGGCGCGGTCCGCCAAGCGTGCCCTGGTGGTGGCAGACCTGCCGTTCGGCAGTTATGAAGTCTCGGCGCAGCAGGGTGTGGAAACAGGTGTCCGGTTCCTCAAGGAGGGGCTGGCCCATGCTGTCAAGATCGAGGGCGGAAAATACTACGCGGAAACCGTCCGGGCCATGGTCCAGGCCGGCGTCCCGGTGATGGCCCATATCGGCTTCACCCCCCAGAGTGAACACGCGCTGGGCGGATACCGGGTCCAGGGCCGCGGGGATGACGCCCAGCGATTGATTGACGACGCCGTGGCGCTGGTGGAGGCGGGGGCGTTCGCTGTCCTGATGGAAATGGTTCCGGCCGACACTGCGGCCGCCGTTGACGCGGCGGTCGGCGTGCCGACGGTGGGGATCGGCGCCGGCAACGCCACCACGGGGCAGGTGCTGGTGTGGCAGGACATGGCCGGGTTCCGCGGCGGCAAGATGGCGAAGTTCGTCAAACAGTACGCCGACTTGCGCACTACCCTCAGTGACGCGGCGAAGGCGTACGGCGATGAGGTCCGAACAGGTCAGTTCCCCGGACCGGAGCACTCCTTCTAGCAGCTGACGCGCTCCCCAGGCTCGCAAGCTCGCGGGGGGCCCTCGCACGTCAGTCCTGGTCGTCCTGTTTGTCCCAGGCCTCGTTGCGGGCCCGGACTTTTTCGAGAGCGTGTTCGGCCTCTTCACGCGTTTTGTAGGGGCCGATCAGCTGGCTCCAGTCTGAGAGCGCGTCCTCTTCCACCTCGTGGGTGTTCACGTTGTACCAGTACTCAGTCATCGGTCCTCCTCGTTCCAGCCGGCGGGGGCCCTGCGGTGATCCACGTAACTTAAACGTGGATGCGGACAGCTTGGGGCTTCCAGTTACTTGGCCTAATGCGGTGCCTTATATGATCAATCTATGCCTTCCCTAGCCTCGACTGCACCCACCGGCACCCTTACCCGCGGAACCGTCAGCCCGCAGCTCCCCGTTCCCGCGTCCATCCCGCGCCCGGAATACGTAGGCAAGCCCGGCCCGGCCAAGTTCACCGGCTCCGAGATCAAATCTGCCGAGACCGTTGAGAAAATCCGGATCGCCAGCCGGATCGCCGCACAGGCCATCGTTGAGGTGGGCAAGCACATCAGGCCCGGCGTAACCACCGACCAGTTGGACAAGGTGGGTCACGAATTCCTGCTGGACCACAAGGCCTACCCGTCCACGCTTGGCTACCGCGGGTTCCCGAAGTCCCTGTGCTCGTCGCTGAATGAAGTGATCTGCCATGGCATCCCGGACAGCACCGTGGTCCAGGACGGCGACATCCTCAACATCGACATCACCGCTTTTATCAACGGAGTCCACGGCGACACGAACCACACCTTCCTGGTGGGCGACGTCGACGAGGAGTCGCGCCTGCTGGTGGAGCGCACCCGGGAATCCCTCAACCGGGCCATCAAAGCCGTGGCTCCCGGCCGGGAGATCAACGTGATCGGCCGGGCCATCCAGTCCTACGCCAAGCGTTTCGGCTATGGCGTGGTGCGGGACTTCACCGGCCACGGCGTGGGCGAAGCGTTCCATACGGGCCTGATCATCCCCCACTACGATGCAGCGCCGGCCTACAACACAGTCATCGAGGCCGGCATGGTGTTCACCATCGAACCCATGCTGACCCTCGGCACCATCGAGTGGGACATGTGGGAGGACGACTGGACAGTTGTCACGCGCGACCACAAGCGGACCGCCCAGTTTGAGCACACACTGCTGGTGACAGAATCCGGCGCCGAAATCCTCACGCTCCCCTGAAGTTTTTTCCGGTCAGCCGCCCGGCCGACCTGCCGCCCTGCCACGAACGGAACAACATTGGCCAAGAAGGACGAGAAGTCGCACAAGAACGCCCCGCTGATCGGCATTGACATCGGCGGTACGGGAATCAAGGGCGGCATTGTCGACCTGAAAAAAGGCAAGCTGCTGGGTGAGCGGTTCCGCGTGCCTACGCCCCAGCCCGCCACCCCTGCCGCTGTAGCCGACGTCGTGGCGCAGGTGGTTGCCGAGCTGTCAAGCCGCCCGGAGGCTCCGGCCGCGGATTCGCCCGTGGGCGTCACCTTCCCCGGCATCATCCAGCATGGCGTGGTCCATTCGGCGGCCAATGTGGACAAGACCTGGCTCCATACCGACATTGATGCTTTGCTGACCGCACGCCTTGGCCGCCCGGTGGAGGTCATTAACGACGCCGACGCCGCCGGGCTGGCGGAGGCCCGTTTTGGTGCGGGTCAGGGGGTGGATGGCACTGTCCTGGTGATCACCCTGGGCACCGGAATCGGCTCAGCATTCATCTTCGATGGCCGCCTCGTCCCCAACGCAGAACTGGGGCACCTGGAAATCGACGGCTTTGACGCCGAAAGCAAAGCCTCAGCCGTGGCCCGCGAAAGGGACGGACTGAGCTGGGAGGAATACAGCGTGCTGCTGCAGCGCTACTTCTCGCACGTGGAATTCCTGTTCTCGCCCGAGCTGTTCATCGTGGGAGGTGGCATCTCCAAGCGCGCAGACGAATACCTGCCGCACCTCAAACTGCGCACCCGGATCGTGCCGGCCGAACTCAAGAATGAGGCCGGGATCGTCGGTGCCGCCGTCGAAATTGCCATTAAGCACAAGCTCACAAAATAGCATGTAGCTGCCCGGTGCCGAGAGGCAGCGGGTGCCGGTGGTGGCGGCGGCTTCCCCTCCGCGGCCACCACCGGAGCTTACAGGGGGCTCTTTTCGGAGCTCTTCGCGGGCGCCGCCGCGGGTTGCGTGCCTTCTTCCACAGACTCGTGGCGGAGCAGGGCAATGGCCGTCTCGAAGTCCTCAAGGGATTCGAAGGCCTGGTACACGCTGGCAAAACGCAGGTAGGCCACCTGGTCTAGCTTCTGCAGCGGACCAAGGATGATCAGGCCGACTTCATGGGCGTCGATCTCGGCCGCGCCCGAGGCCCGGATCTGCTCCTCCACCTCCTGGGCAAGGAGCGCCAGGTCGTCTTCGCTGACCGGCCGGCCCTGGCATGCCTTGCGCACGCCGTTGATGACCTTGCTGCGGCTGAAGGGTTCGCCCACTCCGGAGCGTTTGATCACCGAAAGGCTGGTGGTTTCCACGGTGGTGAACCTGCGGCCGCATTCCGGGCACTGCCGGCGGCGGCGGATGGCCGAGCCGTCGTCGGCCATCCGGCTGTCCACAACGCGGGAGTCCGGATTGCGGCAAAATGGACAGTACATGGTGTCCTCTCCCTCGATGTCTTCCGGCGCCGATGTTTCCGGCCCCGGCGGACCTCTCCGTCTCTCAGTTTACGACTACATGTAGCGGAATAACAATCCTGTAATTACCACATGTAGTGGTGCCCGCAGCCGGCCCCGCAAGGCCGGCGGCGTCAGCGGGCCTCGCGGAAGCGTGCCGTGACCGCTTCACCGTGCGCCGGCAGGTCCTCGGCACCGGACAGGCTCACAATGTGGCCGCTGACTTCCTGCAGCGCGGCCCGGCTGTAGTTGATGACCTGGATGGCGCGCAGGAAAGTGGTGACGTTCAGTCCGGAGGAAAACGCCGCGGTCCCGCTGGTGGGCAGGACGTGGTTGGAGCCGGCGCAGTAGTCGCCCAGGCTGACAGGACTGTAGTCCCCCACAAAGATCGCCCCGGCGTTCCGGATCCGGGCAGCGACCGCCGGCGCGTCAGCGGTCATGATTTCAAGGTGTTCAGCGGCGTAGGCGTCGCAGGCGGCGATGCCCTGCTCCAGGTTCTCCACCAGGACAACTCCCGACTGCGGGCCGGAGAGCGCCTGGCATACACGCGCGGAGTGCTTGGTGCCGGCCGCCTGCCGGTCCAGTTCGGAGCGGACCGCCGCGGCCAGGTCCTCCGAGTCCGTGATGAGCACGGAAGCCGCCTGGGGGTCGTGCTCCGCCTGGCTGATCAGGTCTGCCGCCACCAGGCCAGGTTGCGCCGTTGAATCAGCCAGGATCGCGATTTCGGTGGTCCCCGCCTCGGAATCGATTCCCACCACACCTTTGACCAGGCGCTTCGCCGTAGCCACAAAAATGTTTCCCGGACCCGTGACTACATCAACGGGCTCCAGCGCCGGCCCGGAGTCATGCGCCGGTACTCCATAAGCGAACGCAGCGATGGCCTGGGCCCCGCCGATGGCGTAGACCTCGTCGATGCCGAGCAGGGCCGCTGCCGCGAGGATGGTGGGGTGCGGGAGGCCGCCGAAGTCCTTCTGCGGCGGCGATGCCAGGGCAATGGACTGCACTCCCGCAGCCAGCGCCGGGACAACATTCATGATGACCGACGACGGATAGACGGCGAGACCGCCGGGGACGTACAAGCCGACCCGCGATACCGGCACCCAGTTCTGGCTCACCAGCGCACCGTCGCCGAGTTCGACGTCGAGATCCCGCGGCCGCTGCCCGTCCGCGAAGCGCCGGGCCCGGCTGATGGATTCTTCCAATGCGCTGCGAACCGCCGGATCCAGTTCAGCCAGCGCCCGGGCCAACGAGGCCGCCGGGACGCGGGGGTGGACCTGCTGGACTCCGTCGAAACGGAGTGCCAGGTCGCTGAGGGCTGCAAAGCCGTCCTCGCGGACGGCTTTGATGATATCCAGCACCTTTTGTTCCGCATCCGCCACGGTGTGCTGCCGGGCACGGGGAACAGCGGCGCGCAAACCGGCAAGCGTCAGGTCCCTGCCCCGAAGGTCGACCGTCCGGAAGTTGACAGCGGCGGCAGGCGGGGTGGCGGGAAGTTCAGGAGAAATGGTCACCGGTCCATTTTACGCGCCGGGCGCGTTGCCTTCGGCTACCGGCGTGCCCGCACTCCCAGGCCCGCTCTTGAGCAGGTTTATCAGGCTCAGGACAAACACGGACGTGGCAGTCGCGGCTGGCCACAGGATCAGCACGGACAGGGACCGGAGCGAGAACGCGACGCTGGCATTGACAGATGTATCTGCGGGGCCGCCCCACAGCTGGCCCGCAAGGACGCCGGTCAGCCACGCGATCAGGGCGCCGCCCAGTCCGCCGGCCAGTCCCAGGAGGAAGGCCGCCTGCGCATCGCGGCCGCCTTTATCGGTCAGGAAGACAGCCACCAGGCACCCTGCGAACACACAAAGCCCCGCAAGGGTGAGGTCCCTGAGCAGCCACACCTCCGGATTGGTCCCGTCGGCCAGGGCGGGGTTGCGCGTGATCAGGTTCATCCCCCCTGGCGCGAGCAGCCACCACAGCAGGCCGACGGGAACGCCACCGGCAGCAGCAGCGGCAAACCATTTCCACGGCAGCCGGGACGACCGGCGGCTGATGTGTTGTCTCATGAAATAAACCTTAACAAAGGTCGGGCATGACCGATCAAACGACGTGGGCAGTCTTGACAGATGACGTGCCGGGTCCAGCGATTGCTCCCTCTCCGACGGGGACTAATACCCTTAAGGAAGAGTCCATTCCAGCCTGCTTTTCAGGGAGCAATTCTCAAGATGACAGACAAGACGCCGTTCGAGGGCACCTTCAAGGAAATGTTCCGGCGGCATGCTGCCGGGGTCGCCATCATCACCGTGAACTACCAGGGCGAGCCCTACGGCTTTACCGCCACGTCCGTGGCGTCACTTTCAGCACAGCCGCCGCGGTTCACTTTCAACATGGCCCGCAGTTCAAGTTCCTGGCCGGCCGTGGCCAATGCCACCTACCTCGGCGTCCACATGCTGGGCCTGGAAAACCAGGCGCTGGCGGACCGTTTCGCCCGCACCAAGGACAGGTTCGGCGGGGACCACTGGGAACTTGGCCCGCACGAGGTCCCGATCCTCAAAGACGTCGCGGGCTGGCTGATCGGCAAGATCCAGATGCGGCTCTCCTTCGAGAACAATGCCGTGGTGGTGGTTGAAGTTGTGGACGGCGAAGTGGGCGACGACGGTTCGCCGCTCCTGTACCACGCCGGCGGCTATGGACAGCCGGTCCCGCTGGACTACGAGATCTAACTATCGGGTCCTAGTTATCCAGGCAGGTTGGGCCCAGGAGCACCTTCAGGTCACCGAACAATGACGGACTGGGGTTGACCCTGAGATGGACGGGGAGGCCCATGACTTCCGTCCGGGCGTCCCCCTGCAGGTGCAGCCGGACTTCAGAGTTCCCCCGGTGGTTCCGAAGCACATCGCCCAGTTCGGTGACAACAGCTTCGGTTGCCTTGTGGGTGGGCATCGAAATCAGCACGGGGCCGTTGGTCCCTTCACTGAGGTCCGGAACGGACAGTTCCATGCAGTTCAGCGTCACGGCACCGTCGTCCCGTCGCTGCAGGCGACCCTTGACCACCACGATCAGGTCCTCGGCAAGGACCGAGGCGATAGGGCCGTAGACCTGGCCGAAGAACATCACCTCCATCGAACCGCCGAGGTCTTCGATCTCGGCACGGGCATAGGCGTTGCCACTCGCCTTGGCGATCCTGCGGCTAAGTGAGGTGATCATGCCGGAGATCGTAATGATGGCGCCGTCGTGCGGCCCGTCTTCGCCGATGATCGAGGTGATGGACTGGTCCGCGTGCTGGCTGAGGAGTCCTTCCAGGCCCTGCAGCGGGTGGTCCGACACATACAGGCCGAGCATGTCCCGCTCAAAGGAGAGCTTGTCCTTCTTCTCCCATTCCGGCAGGTCAGGGATCTCGATGCTCAGCGACGCTTCGGATTCGGCCTCCTCGAAACCGGCGAAGAGATCGAACTGGCCGATCGCTTCGTTTCGTTTGAGGGTGATGACGGAGTCGATGGCCTCTTCATGGATCATCGCCAGCGCACGCCGGTGGTGGTTGAGGGAATCGAAGGCTCCGGCCTTGATCAGGGATTCAATGGTCCGCTTGTTGCAGACCACGGCGGGGACCTTCATGAGGTAGTCCTTGAAGGACGTATAGGCGCCTTCCTTTTCGCGCGCGGCCACCATCGCTTCGACGGCGTTGACCCCTACGTTGCGGATGGCGCCCATGCCGAAGCGGATGTCGGTGCCTACCGGGGTGAAGTTCAGCGCGGATTCGTTCACATCCGGCGGCAGCACGGTAATCCCCATGCGCCGGCATTCGTTGAGGTAGATTGCCGATTTGTCCTTGTCGTCACCGACCGACGTCAGCAGGGCAGCCATGTATTCCGGCGCAAAGTGCGCCTTCAGGTAGGCGGTCCAGTAGGAGATCACGCCATAGGCGGCGGAGTGGGCCTTGTTGAAGGCGTAGTCGGAGAACGGCAGCAGGATGTCCCACAGGGTCTTGACGGCGGCCATGGAATAGCCGTTGTCCTGCATGCCCTGGGAGAATCCGGCGAACTGCTTGTCCAGCTCGGATTTCTTCTTTTTGCCCATGGCGCGCCGCAGGATGTCTGCCTGCCCGAGGGAATAGCCAGCGAGCTTCTGGGCTACGGCCATCACCTGCTCCTGATAGACGATCAGGCCGTAGGTTCCGCCGAGGATTTCAGCAAGGGGTTCCTTGAGTTCGGGGTGGATCGGGATGACTTCCTGGATCCCGTTTTTGCGCAGCGCGTAGTCGGTGTGCGCGTTGGCGCCCATGGGACCGGGCCGGTAGAGCGCAAGCACGGCGGAGATGTCTTCGAAGTTGTCAGGCTTCATCAGCTTCAGCAGGGAGCGCATGGGGCCGCCATCCAGCTGGAACACGCCCAGGGTGTCGCCACGGGCCAGCAGTTCATAGGAGGCCACGTCATCCAGGGCCAGGCTGTCCAGGTCCAGGTCCAGGCCGCGGTTGAGCTTGATGTTCTCCAGGGCGTCGGAAATGATCGTCAGGTTCCGCAGGCCGAGGAAGTCCATCTTGATCAGGCCCAGGCCCTCGCAGGTGGGGTAGTCGAACTGCGTGATCACCTGGCCGTCCTGGATGCGCCGCATGACCGGGATGACATCGATGATGGGGTCCGAGGACATAATGACGCCGGCAGCGTGCACGCCCCATTGGCGCTTCAGCCCCTCAATGCCGAGAGCCGTCTCGAAGACCTTGGCGGCCTCGGGATCAGTTGCGATCAGCTGGCGGAAGTCACCGGCCTCGCTGTAGCGCTTTGAGTCCTTGTTTTGGATGTCGGCGAGCGGGATGTCCTTGGCCATCACGGCCGGCGGGAGCGCCTTGGTCAGCTGCTCGCCCATACTGAACGGGTAACCCAGCACACGGGAGGAGTCCTTCAGTGCCTGCTTGGTCTTGATGGTGCCGTATGTGACAATCATGGCCACGCGCTCGTCGCCGTATTTCCGGGTCACATAGTCGATGACCTCGGACCGCCGACGGTCATCGAAGTCAACGTCGAAGTCAGGCATGGACACACGGTCCGGGTTGAGGAAGCGTTCAAAGATCAGCCCGTGCAGGAGCGGATCCAGGTCCGTGATGCGCATGGCGTACGCCACCATGGAGCCGGCTCCGGAGCCACGGCCCGGACCGACGCGGATGCCGTTTTTCTTCGCCCAGTTGATGAAGTCGGCCACCACCAGGAAGTAACCCGGGAACCCCATGGAGGTGATGACTTCGAGCTCGTAGTCCGCCTGGGTGCGGACTTTGTCCGGGACACCGCCCGGGTACCGGTATTCCAGTCCGGTGGCAACTTCCTTGACCAGCCAGGATGTCTCGTCCTCGCCCGGCGGGCACGGGAACCGCGGCATGTAATTAGCACCGGTGTTGAACGAGACATCGCAGCGCTCGGCGATCAGCAGGGTGTTGTCGCACGCATCCGGGTGGTCCCTGAACAGCTCCCGCATCTCCTGCGGGGATTTGAGGTAGTAGCCGCTGCCGGAGAACGCGAAGCGGGAACCGCCGTTGTCATACGATGGCTCCAGCAGCGTGGAACCCGACTGGATGGCAAGCAGGGCCTCGTGAGCCTTGGCATCGTGTTCGTGCGTGTAGTGCAGGTCGTTGGTGGCCACCAGCGGCAGGTTGAGGTCCTTGGCCAGCCGCAGCAGGTCCCCTGTGACCCGGCGTTCGATGTCCAGGCCGTGGTCCATCAGTTCGCAGAAATAGTTCTCCGCACCGAATATGTCCCGGAATTCCGAGGCGGCTTCCATGGCCTCGCGGTACTGGCCCAGCCGCAGCCGGGTCTGGACCTCCCCCGAAGGGCAGCCAGTAGTGGCGATCAGGCCTTCGGAGTATGTGTTCAGGAGCTCACGGTCCAAACGTGGCCACTTGCCGAAGACTGCGTCCAGCGAGCCAATGGACGAGGCCCGGAAGAGGTTGCGCATGCCGACGTTGTTATAGCTCAGCAGCGTCATGTGGGTGTAGGAGCCACCGCCGGAGATGTCGTCCTTGCGCTGGTGTTCCTCGCCCCAGCGGACACGGCTTTTGTCCGTCCGTGCGGTGCCGGGGGTGACGTAGGCTTCGACGCCGATAATCGGCTTGATCCCCTGGTCCGTCGCGCGCTTCCAGAAGTCGAAAGCCCCGAAAAGGTACCCGTGATCGGTGGTGGCCAGAGCCGGCATCCCGAGGCGTTCAGTCTCGTTGAAGAGCTCACCCAGGCGGGCTGCGCCATCCAACATGGAGTATTCGGTGTGGTTGTGGAGATGGACGAACGAGGCATTGCTGGAAGTCACCGCACCATTCTAAGCGCTGGCGGACCGCCAAGGGCCCAGCGACCCAGCCGCTAGGCCTCCCCGGACTCCAGGACTTCGAGGGCAAAGGCCAGGTCCTGCGGGTATTCGCTGGTCACGGTCACGCGCTCCCCCGTTACCGGGTGGTCGAAGCCGAGCTGCCGGGCATGGAGCCATTGCCGGGTCAGGCCCAGTGTGGCGGCGAGCCGAGGATCCGCCCCGTAGGTAAGATCTCCGGCGCATGGGTGCCGCAACGCTGAGAAATGGACACGGATCTGGTGTGTACGCCCGGTCTCAAGGTGCACCTCCACCAGCGTGGCCTTGCCAAAAGCCTCCAGGACCTCATAGTGCGTGATCGACGGCCGGCCGTCTTCGATCACGGCAAAACGCCAGTCGTGTCCGGGGTGGCGACCGATTGGTGCGTCGATGGTGCCCTCCAGCGGATCCGGGAGCCCCTGGACCACCGCGTGGTACACCTTCTCCACGGTGCGCTCCTTGAAGGCCCGCTTCAGGGCCGTATAGGCGCGCTCCGTTTTGGCCACCACCATCACCCCGGACGTGCCGACGTCAAGCCGGTGCACGATCCCCACCCGTTCGGGGGAACCCGACGTCGAGATCCGGAAGCCGGCTCCGGCGAGACCGCCGACTACCGTGGGCCCTACCCAGCCGGGCGACGGATGCGCGGCAACGCCCACCGGCTTGTCCACAACGACAAATTCGTCGTCGTCCAACAGGATTTTCAGGCCTTCCACAACTTCCTCCACCACTTCGAGCGGGTCCCGTCGTTCAGGCACCGTCACTTCCAGGACATCGCCGGCAACCAACCGCGCGGACTTTCCGAGTTTCTTGCCGCGGCTCACCACGTTGCCTTCAGCAATGAGGGTCGCGGCCATTGACCGGGAAATCCCCATCAGCTTGGCGAGCCCTGCGTCCGCCCGCGTTCCGCCGAATTCGTCGGCGACCACCACACGCTCAGACACCGTCCGTGTCCTTCGGCTGTGCTGCCTCTCCCCGTGGCGCCGCGACGTGGCGTGAACCGTCAAGGGCGATCCCCTTAAGCGTGAGGATGCAGATGATGGCCACCGCTGAGACCACCGCGGAGTCGGCGATGTTGAAGATCGCAAAATTGGGCAGCTGGATGAAATCCACCACGTGCCCCATGCCGAACGAGGGCTCTCGGAAGAGCCTGTCCGTCAGGTTGCCCAGGGCCCCGCCCAGGAGCAGACCCAGTGCCAGCGACCACCAGGCCGAACCCAGCTTGCGCACCTGGAACAGGATGGCGATGGAGACGCCGGCCATGATGATGGAGAACACCCACGTGACAT
The DNA here is from genome assembly GCF_006517235.1 of Pseudarthrobacter sp. NIBRBAC000502772. Lineage (NCBI taxonomy): Bacteria > Bacillati > Actinomycetota > Actinomycetes > Micrococcales > Micrococcaceae > Pseudarthrobacter > Pseudarthrobacter sp. NIBRBAC000502772. The sequence continues at coordinate 2,219,089 of NZ_CP041188.1, read as the reverse complement.
TTTCCCCGATCGAAAATGCGGCGCCGGAATTGCGGATGAAGTACCAGTGCAGGAGCGGCGGAAGCACCGGGATGCGTTCACCCTCCACCATCGTGGACGTCACCCAGAGTTTTGTCAGCTGGTCCAGGACGTACGCAAAGACCGCAAAACCGGCAAAGAGCGAGAGCAGGAGTGCCCGCCGGGGGCGGGCCGATGAATGAGAAGGGTTTGCGGCGTCAGCGGCGAGGTGGTCAGTCATGGTGCTTTCATTTTGTAAAACCGATGTTAAATCCCAAAAACCGGCGGCCGAGGAATCCTCAGCCACCGGTTCTCAGAATACGTGCTTGACGAACTAGTTCGCTTCAACCTCAGGTGCCGCCACGGAACCGCGGGCGTCAAGGTCGCGCAGCTGGCCTTCAATGTAGGCCTTCAGGCGTGAGCGGTAGTCGCGTTCGAAGCCGCGGAGTTGCTCTACCTTGCGTTCCAGGACGGAGCGCTGCTGCTCGAGGGCGCCGAGGATCTTCCGGGACTTCTCCTGGGCATCGTTGACCAGGCTGCTGGCCTCGATCTGGGCCTCTGCGATGATCTTGTCCTTCTGGGACTGACCGTCGGCGACGTGACGGTCGTGCATCTGCTGCGCCATGGCGAGCAGTCCGGCAGCGGACTCGGCCGAAACCGTGCTTCCGTTGGCTGCGGTGGGCGCAGCAGCCGGGACGGCCGCAACAGGTGCTACCGGCTCGGCTTCCTTCTTCTTGGCGGCGTCGGGAGCTTTCGCCTCGACCTCGGCCTTCGCCGGGGACTCAACCTTGTCAGCCTTGACGGGTGCGGGAACCTTCTCGACCACCGGGGCGGACGCAGCGGAGCTGGCCGGCACACCGGAACCTGATTCTGCAAGCTTCTTGCGGAGCTCGTCGTTCTCCTGGTTCAGGCGCCTGAGTTCCACAACGATCTCGTCCAGGAAGTCATCAACTTCATCCTGGTCGTAGCCTTCGCGGAACTTGGTCGGCTGAAAGCGCTTGTTGACAACGTCTTCTGGCGTCAAAGCCATCTGGTCACCTCATTGGTCTAGTTAGTCAGTAGGCCTTCCGGCCGTCAAAACTACGGTACCTAAATATTGTCTGGTTCCTCTAATTCAACACTGGGTGTCAAACCGGAGATTTCTTCGCGGCTCAGAGGGAGTTCCCATTCCAGGAACTTCGCCTGCGCCGCTAGGTCTTGTCGAAGATTACGCGAAACCCCTGGTGACCGCCATCGCGATGCTGACGGCGATGAACAGGACCAGAAACCCGAGGTCCAAAGTCACCCCGCCGAGCCTCAACGGCGGGATCAGCCTCCGGAGCCCCTTGAGGGGCGGATCGGTGATCGAGTACACCGTGTGGGCCACCACGAGGGCGACACCACGCGGACGCCATTCCCTGGCAAACATCTGGACCCAGTCAAAGACCAGCCGGATGATCAGCGCCACGAAGAACAGCAAAAGGGCGATATAGACAAGTCCGAAAACAATTCCCATGACTTAACTCATATCTCCATGTCCATTCCGGATACCGCGGTGCCCTGCCAATGTTTCTTGTCTATTTCAGCACAGATGCCAGACAGGTGTACCTGTCTGGCATCCGGAATAAGCTCAGGGCTAACTTTGATTGAAGAAGCTGGCCTGCGTCTCGCTGACCTTCTTGTCATCGCCAATGACCTCAATGTACGACGGTGACAGCAGGAAAACCTTGTTGGTGACGCGTTCGATGCTGCCCCGGAGACCAAAAACCAGGCCGGCCGAGAAGTCCACGAGACGCTTGGCGTCCGCTTCGCCCATGTCGGTGACGTTCATGATGACGGGGATGCCGTCCCGGAAACTCTCACCGATGAGCTTGGCGTCATTGTAGGACCGCGGGTGGATCGTGGTGATCTGCCGAAGCCCGGACGGTTCTTCGCGGCTTGAGGCCGCACGCTTGATGGGGGTCACTGGTGCGCGGTATTCCTCTTCGGGGGCGTGTGATGACTCTCGGCTGACGTCGCGGACGGTTGCCGGTGCACGGCGTTCCTCGCGGTCAACTTCCATCGAATCGTCCTCGTCCTTACGTGTTGTGGTGTGCTCGGACTCGTAGTGTTCATCGCCATCGGCGAGCCCAAGATAGATCATTGTCTTGCGCAGAGCGCCGGCCATGGTCGACTCCTAATCGTGTCCGTAGGCGGGCCGCCCAATGACTTGACAGCCTTGAATCCCCCGCCATTCACTTCCTATGGGTTCGACGCTACCCCACGTCAGGACGCGATCCGAGAATATCGGAACCGATTCGCAGGTGTGTCGCACCGAAACGGATGGCCGCTTCCAGGTCCTGGCTCATGCCCGCCGAGATGGCGGTTGCACCGGGATACTCCGCTACCAAGGCCGCCGAGATGGCTGCCAGCTTTTCAAACGCCGCCTCAGGACTGGTGCCCAACGGGGCGACAGCCATAACGCCCGCCAGTTCCAGTCCTGCCGCAGCCGCCAGCCGCTCGGCCAGGAGTGGTACCTCCGCCGCGGCCACGCCTCCGCGATGCGCGCCGGCGTCGTCGTCGAGGCTGACCTGGATGAAACAGTCCAGGGCCCCCCGGCCCGTCCGGTCCTGTTCCGCGGCGATGGCACGCTCGAGGCCATCAACCAGGGCCAGCCGGTCCACTGAATGGAGCGCATGGGCATACTTCACCACGGATTTCGCTTTTTTGCTCTGCAGCTGCCCGACGAAGTGCCAGTTAAGTCCGAGGCCCGCCAGTTCGGCCGCCTTCGAGGAGGCTTCCTGATCCCGGTTCTCGCCGACGTCACGGACGCCAAGGGCAGCCAGGCGCCTGATGTCGGCGGCCGGATGGAACTTGGTGACCACAATCAGCGTGGGCACTTCCCCCGCCCGGCCTGCATCCTGGACGGCCGCATCAATACGACGCTGCACGGCGGCGAGGCGCTCCGCCAGATCAGCCATCCGTCCGGCGTTGTCCTCCACAGTGCCCTCATTCATGCGACCACACCAGTCCCGCGAAGCGCCCTGTGGTGTTGGACCTGCGGTAAGAGAAAAGCTGTTCGTTTTCAAGCGTGCACGGACCCGCATATTCGATGACGACACCGGCAGCTTCAAGTTGGCTCTTCGCCCCTGCTGGGAGATCCAGTGCGGGCGTGCCCCAGGACGTGGCAGCCCATGTCGCCGGCACCTGGGCAGCTACTTGGGCGCGCAGTTCGGCGGGCACCTCATAGCAACGCCCGCAGATTGACGGGCCCAGCCAGGCACGGATGGCGGTGGCCCCGGCTGAGCGCATCCGCTCCACTGCCGCCGGGAGAATACCGTTTTCTATCCCCGGGCGGCCGGCGTGCACGGCGGCCAGGACCGGACCGTCTGGTCCTTCCCCTACGAGTACCGCCGGGATGCAGTCGGCCACCATCACCGCAAGCGGCAGCCCCCGCGACACCATGGCATCGGCGGTCGGCGCTGGCGTGGCCGGCTCCATCATTTCCACCGCAGTGCCGTGGACCTGCTCCATGAACCGGAGGGAACCACGGGTTAGGCCGGCAGCGTTCTCCAGCGCCTCCCGGCGCTGGAGAACATCAGCGGCGTTGTCCCCGACGTGCAGGGCAAGATTGCCGGCCTGGGTGTCTGTGAACGCCACACTCACGCCAGCAGACACTTCGGCCCGCCAATAGAACAACCCGGGCCCTACTTCAGGAAGTCGGGGACATCCAGGTCATCGACGCGGTTGCCCGAGAGGTCCGGCTCCACTACCGAGGGCAGGTCGACGTCGAAACCTGAGTCGGCGGGGACCGACGACGGGCGCTGCTGGCCCCAGTTACTCAGCCCCGACGCGCCGACTCCGGCGTGGACCGGCTGGACGTTGTGCTGGTGGCTGCCACCCGAGGTGGGGGCCTGAGCCGGTGCGGGTGCCGCTGCGGGCCGCTGCGGCGCAACCTGCGGCTGCGACTGGTCCATGGAGGGAGAGGTGGCCTTGACGTCGTCGAAACCGGCGGCAATGACCGTGACCCGGGCCTCGTCACCGAGTGCGTCGTCGATCACGGCACCGAAGATGATGTTGGCTTCGGGGTGGGCCACTTCCTGGACCAGGCGGGCAGCTTCATTGATTTCGAACAGGCCGAGATCGGAACCGCCCTGGATCGAGAGCAGGACACCATGGGCGCCGTCGATGGAGGCTTCCAGCAGCGGCGATGCAATGGCGAGCTCGGCAGCCTTCACCGCACGGTCTTCACCGCGGGCGGAGCCGATGCCCATCAGCGCGGAGCCTGCGCCCTGCATCACGGACTTGACGTCCGCGAAGTCGAGGTTGATCAGGCCGGGGGTGGTGATGAGGTCCGTGATGCCCTGGACACCGGACAGCAGGACCTGGTCAGCGGAACGGAAAGCGTCCAGGACGGAGACGTTGCGGTCGCTGATGGACAGAAGCCTGTCATTCGGGATGACGATCAGCGTGTCCACTTCGTCGCGGAGGGCGTCGATGCCCGCCTCTGCAGAACCCGCACGACGGCGGCCCTCGAACGTGAACGGGCGGGTCACCACACCGATGGTCAGCGCTCCGAGGGACCGGGCGATGCGCGCCACCACAGGGGCGCCGCCGGTGCCTGTGCCGCCACCTTCGCCGGCGGTCACAAACACCATGTCCGCGCCGCGGATGACCTCTTCGATTTCGTCGGCGTGGTCCTCCGCAGCCTGCTTGCCCACTTCGGGGTTGGCGCCTGCACCGAGCCCGCGGGTCAGCTCACGTCCGACGTCGAGTTTGACGTCGGCGTCACTCATCAGCAGCGCCTGGGCATCTGTGTTGATGGCGATGAATTCAACGCCCCGGAGGCCGACCTCGATCATGCGGTTGACTGCGTTCACGCCACCGCCGCCGATGCCGACGACCTTGATGACGGCCAAGTAATTCTGCGGAGCTGCCACGTTACGTGTCCCTTGTTCGTGTCCTATTGCGAAAACTGTGGAGTCGGGCTTGAAGCTTCGAACCTTAACCTTCGAGTTGAAGGTTATAGTTATGTCAAGTAACTCATGTCTGGAACGCTATTTCCTATGGTTCGGACATTCAATAACCGGAGCCGCGTGTCGCGGGAATACCGGGTAAATAAAGCGTTCAGCGCGTCACCGGATGCCGGGGCGCGCTCACATCGTACACACGGACGGGGTTCTTCGGGTCCGCGGGAACTTTGAGCAAGGCTTCAAGCACCTTGGCCTTGAGCTCCTTCTCCCCCGCATTCCCCCAAATAATGGTCTGACCGTCCACCAGTTTGAGCTCCACGGCGTCCACGGACTGGGCGGACGCGTTGGACAGCTTCGACAGCACGTCCAGCGGGAGTGCACCGAGGACCGCTGCGGTGGCCTGGAAGAGGTCCTTGCCGATGGTTCCCGCGCCGCCGTCGATCACGGGCAGGGCCACCGTGGCAGGGTCCGCAGGGCTGGCGAGGACCACGCCGTCCACATCCACCAACTGGTACTGCTCACCCTGTTTGACCAGGGCCACCGGGACCCGCTCCAAAACCTGGACCACCAACCCGGACGGCGGGCGTGCCTGGGTGGAGACGGACTTGATCTGGACGAGCGGCGCCAGGAGGCGGCTGACCTCCTCATCGCTGATCTGGGGCAGGGGTTTGCCCTTCAGGGGTTCCAGTGCGGCCTGCACCTGTTCGGGGGTTACGAGCCGGGTCCCGGAGACAGAGACGGTGCCTACGGCGAGTGCCGGCGAAAAGATTGCGGCGGCCAGCAGCGCGCAGACCAACGCCAGGACAGTGCCCAGGGTCACCAGGATGTTCCGCCTGAGGCGTTTTCCGGGCGGCTCCGGGAAGGCCAGCACGTTGTCGGTGCCCGCCGGCGTCCTGCCCGCAGGAGCTTTGCCCCCCGGCACCTTGCTTGCCGGGGCATTGTCTGCCGGCGCCCTGTCCGCGGTCCCCTTGTCCGCTGACCGTTTGCGGCCGGCGTCCTTCGCATTCTTGCGGTCGGGCAAACACGGGGGTCCGCCTCGGGGGCACGTTTGGAGGCAGAGATGACCTCCGGTTCCGCTGGCGCGGGTGGCTGCCGCCTGCCCGGTGAAGCGTAGGTGGGCCGGCGCGGACTACCCACCGAGAGCCTGCACGATCTGCGGTCCGAAGGCCGTGACATCCCCTGCCCCGACGGTCAGGATGATGTCACCGGGCCCGGCGGTGTCCGTAAGGGCAGCAACCGCCCCGCCCGGCTCCACCAGGCGTCCGCCGGGCGACAGGTGCTCGGCGATGAGCTGGCTGCTGACTCCGGGGATGGGATCTTCGCGCGCGGGGTAGATGTCCAGGACCAGGGCGGTGTCTGCCAGGTTCAGCGCTTCTGCGAATTCCCTGGCAAACTCCCTGGTGCGGGAGAACAGGTGCGGCTGGAACAGAACATGGACGCGGTGCCCGCCGGCCACGGACCGTGCAGCCGTCAGGGCGGCCCGGACCTCGGTGGGGTGGTGGGCGTAGTCGTCATAGACGCGCACGCCGCGCGCCTCCCCTTTCAGTTCAAAGCGCCGCGAAGCACCCGAGAAGTGCGCCAGGGCACGCGCAGCAGCTTCGGCGTCGACCCCCAGCTCCAGCGCGACGGCGACGGCGGCGGCGGCGTTCAGCGCGTTGTGCCTGCCCGGGACCTGCAGGTCCATGGCGAACCGCCCGGCGGGTGAGGAAACCGCCACGTCCCCGGGGCCGCCGTCGTGCAGGACCAGGTCCGACCCCTCCGAGGTGCCGTACAGCACCACCCGGGTGTTGCCGCGGGCGAGCGTGCGCTCTGCCAGGGCTGCTGCGCCGGCGTCGTCAGCGCAGGCAATCAGGACGCCGTCGGCCGGAAGCAGCGCCGTAAAGCGGTCGAAGGACTCGTAGACGGCCTCTGCGGTGCCGTAGTGGTCCAGGTGATCGGGTTCGACGTTGGTGACCACGGCAATCTTTGGCCGGTAGTTCAGGAAGGAGCCGTCCGACTCGTCCGCTTCGGCCACAAAGACCCCTGACGTGCCGTGGGCGGCATTGACGCCGAGCGCAGGCACGTTGGCGCCGATCGCAAACGACGGATCCATCCCGGCGCCCTGGAGCAGGACGGTGATCATGGAGGTGGTGGTGGACTTGCCGTGGGTGCCTGCCACGGTCACCACGAGGTCGTCCCCCATGGTGGCTGCCAGGGCCTCCGAGCGGTGCAGCAAGGGCAGTCCGGCCGCATGCGCGGCCACCAGCTCGGGGTTGTCCGCACGGATCGCCGAGCCGGCCACCACGGTCTGGGCATCCCCCAGGTTGGCTGCGGCGTATCCGACGGCGATCCTCGCGCCGGCAGCGGCCAGCTCCGCCATCACAGGAAGGTCCTTGGCATCCGAACCGCTGACGGCGACGCCGCGGGCCACCATGATGCGGGCCACGGCGGACATTCCCACGCCGCCGATGCCGATGAAATGGACGCGGCCCAGGGACTCCTGGCTGCGGATGCTTGCGGGGATCATGCGGATACCGCTTCCAGGACAAGGTCAGCCATGCGCTGATCGGCGTTTCTGATGCCAAGGCGGCGCGAGCTGGCGGCCATGGTGGCCAGGCGGCCGGGGTCTGTGACCAGGGGAATGAGCTTGCCAGCCACCCACTGCGCGGTGAAGTCCTTATCCGGGACCAGGAGTGCGCCACCGGCGTTAACGAGCCCCGCCGCGTTGAGCGCCTGCTCGCCGTTGCCGATGGGCAGCGGGACAAACACTGCCGGTACACCCACTGCGGCCACTTCACAGACCGTGGCTGCGCCGGACCTCGCCAGCAGCACGTCCGCGGCTGCGTACACCCGTTCCATGCCGTCCACGTACTCCAGCTGCCGGTAGCCCGGCGCGGCGAGCGGGCCGCCGTCGGGCCCCAAAACCGTCTTGCCGCGGCCGGTGATGTGGAGTGTCTGGATCCCCGCCGCGCCAAGGTCCTGGACGGCGGCGGCGACCGCACGGTTGATGCTCTGGGCGCCGGAGGAACCGCCGGTCACAATCAGCGTGGGCGAGGTGGGATCCAGGCCCAGTCCTTCGCGCGCGGCGGCGCGGGCAGTGTCCCGGTCCAGGCTGGAGATTTCGGTCCGCATAGGCATGCCCACATGGCGGGCGTGACGCAGGCGCGTGGTGTCGAAGGCCGTGGCCACGTGACGGGTCAGGAACGATCCCACCCGGTTGGCCAGGCCGGGCCTGGTATTGGCCTCATGGATCACGATGGGGATTCCCCGGCGCCGGGCGGCGAGGTACAGGGGTGTGCAGACGTAGCCGCCGACGCCCACCAGGACGTCGGCCGAGGCGTCGTCGAGGATGCGTCCGGACTGCCTGACCGCCCCGGCCAGCCGTGCGGGCAGCTTGAGGAGGTCAATGGAAGGCTTCCGCGGAAATGGCACGCGGTCGATGGTGGCCAGATCCAGGCCGGCGGCGGGCACCAGCCGGGTTTCCATGCCGGCGGGCGTGCCCACAGCGAGCAGCCTCGCTCCGGGCACGGCGGCACGCAGGGCGGCCGCGATGGCCAGCAGGGGGCTGATGTGGCCGGCGGTTCCGCCGCCCGCCAGGACAATGGACAGGTTCTGGGAAGTCATCTGGTGCTACGTACGCTTTCTTGCGGTTGTTGTGGGGCTCGCGGTTTTACGGGCAACGGTTGTCGTGCCGGCGGTTTTCCGGCCAGCAGGTTTGCGGCCTGCGGCTCCCCCGGCCTTCTTGGCGCCGAATTTGAGCAATTTCTTCGGCCTGAGGGCAGGCGCCATCTGTTCGCGGGCCAGCGAGAGCACCACCCCCACGGCGCAGAGCGACATCAGCAGTGCCGAACCGCCGTAGGAAATGAACGGCAGCGGCACGCCGATCACCGGCATCAGCCCCGTCACCACGGCCATGTTGACCGTGGCCTGCCCCAGCAGCCACACCATTATGGTGCCGGCCAGCACGCGGTGGAACATATCCTCCTGCGCCACCACTACGCGGTAGATGGCGGCGCCGAGGATGGCAAAAAGGACAAGCACGACGACGGTGCCCACCAGGCCGAGTTCCTCGCCGATGATGGCGAAGATGAAGTCGTTGTGGGCTTCCGGGATCCAGCTGTACTTCTGTCGGCTTTGGCCGAGTCCAACGCCGAACCAGCCCCCGGACGCGAGCCCGTAGAGCCCGTTGGTGGCCTGGTAGTTGGCGTCAATGCCGTCGGCACAGGACTGGCCTGTCCACCACGAGGTGATGCGGCACATGCGGTTTGAACTGGTGATGGCCATGACGGCCGTGCCGGCGGCCGCGGCCAGTGCAGCGAACCCGAACAGGTACAGCGGGACTCCGGCGAAGAAGAGGGCGGCAGCAGTGATCATCATGATGATCATGGCGGTGCCCAGGTCATTGCCCAGCAGGACCAGGCCGATGACGCCGCCCGCCAGCGGCACGGCGGGGATCAGCACGTGGGGCCAGCGCCGCAGCAGCTTCCCTTTCCTGGCCAGTACGGTGGCCATCCACAATGCCAGAGTCAGCTTGGACGCCTCGGACGGCTGGAAGGTGATGCCGCCCAGGTCGATCCAGTTCTTGTTGCCGTTGACTTCGTCTCCGATCAGCTGCACCAGGACCAGGAGGACAAAGGCCCCACCCAGCCCCGGCCAGGCCAGGCGCTTCAGCCAGACCACGTTGATGCGGGAGAGGACGAACATGGTGAAGATGCCGATGGCGGCGAACATTCCCTGCTTGAGGGCGTCGCCGTAGGGCGATTTTCCGGCAGCGATGGATTCGACGCTGGAGGCCGACAGCACCATCATGATGCCGATGGCGGTCAGGGCCAGCGTGGAACCAAGGATCAGGTAATACGTTGAGCCGTTCTTGGAGGTGCCGGTTCCTTCCAGCGTGGACCAGAAGGCTTGGTACCAGTCCCGGATCCGGTCCGGCAGGGTGATGGTGGACTTTACGGGAGAAGCGGGTTTCCCGGCGCGCGACCGGGGGCCGGCGACCGGGTGGGCGTGCTGACCATTGTTACTCCTCGCCGGTCGGGGCCTGCCCTTCCACCAGCTCGCGGACAGCTTCAATAAAGGCGTCGCCGCGGTGAGCATAGGAAGAGAACTGATCCATGGAAGCAGCTGCCGGGGCCATCAGCACGGTGTCGCCTGATGCCGCCAGCTGCGCCGCTGACGCAACGGCCCGGGACATCACGGCCGCGCCGGAATCCGGCGAGCTGTCCGTGGTGGCTCCGCCTGTTGCGGCAGTCTGCATATTTTCAGTGTCGCCCGGCGGCGTCGTGATCACGGGGACATCCGGCGCGTGTCGCTGCAAGGCCTCCGCAAGCGCGCCGGTGTCCGTACCGATGAGTACCACAGCCTTGAGCCGGGCGGCGTGGTCCCGGACCAGGTGGTCGTAGCTGACGCCCTTGGACAGGCCGCCGGCGATCCAGATGACGTTTTCAAAGGTGGCCAGTGACGCGGCTGCTGCGTGCGGGTTGGTGGCCTTGGAATCGTTGACCCAGAGCACGCCGTTCTGCTTGGCGACCGGCTGGATGCGGTGGTTGCCCGGGACGTAGTCCTGGATTCCCTGGCGCACGGCCTTCGCCTCCACGCCGTAGGCCCGGACCAGGGCTGCAGCGGCGAGGGCGTTCGCCACCATGTGCCTGGGTGCAAACTGCCCCAGGTCGGTCATCGATGCCAGCTCGGCGGCGCTGTCCCTGCGTTCCTCGATAAACGCGCGGTCCACGAGCAGGCCCTCCACCACGCCGAGCATGCTAATGGCCGGCGTGAGTGTGGTGAAGCCGACGGCCCGGCAGCCCTCCACCACGTCCGCGTCCTCAACCATCCGTACGGTCTCGATCTGTTCCGCGTTGAAGATGCAGGCCTTCTGGGTCCGCGCATAGACCTTGGCCTTGTCCGCGAGGTAGGAATTGTAGGAACCATGCCAGTCAACGTGGTCCTCAGCCACGTTCAGGCAGACGCTGGCCACCGGCGACAGCGTTTCAGCCCAATGCAGCTGGAAGCTGGATAGTTCAACCGCGAAGACGTCGTATTCCACGGGGTCGCGGAGGGCGTCCAGGATGGGGGTGCCCACGTTGCCGACCGCGATGGCCTTCAGGCCGGCGGCCTGCAGCATCGACGCCGTCAGGCCCACCGTGGTGGTCTTGCCGTTGGTGCCGGTGATGGTCAGCCAGTCAGCGGTCCTGTGCCCGGCCCGGACCCGCAGGCGCCAGGCAAGCTCGACGTCCCCCCAGACCGGAATGTGGGCGCGCGCAGCGGCCGCCAGGAGCGCCTGGTCAGGCCGCCAACCCGGGGAGGTCACGATGAGGTCGGGGAAGCTGCCATCGATCTTGGGGATCCTGTTGACGGCTTCCTCGCCCAGGAGCACGTCCACGGCGCCGACGATCTTTAGGGTGTCGGCCTGTGCCTTGGCTGTCTCGGACGTGGCGGCATCAACCACCACCACCCGGGCACCGAGTTCGATGAGGGTATCTGCCGCGGCGAACCCGGATACTCCGATGCCGGTAACGGCAACGCGGAGCCCTGCCCAGTCAGAGTCCCAACTGACCAGGTTTTGCAGGCGGGGAGAAACAGTCACAGGAGCACAACCCATTCAGCATAGAAGACACCCAGGCCCACGGCCACGAAGAGCCCGCCCAGGATCCAGAAGCGGACCACCACCGTGACTTCTGCCCAGCCCTTGAGTTCGAAGTGGTGCTGCAGCGGTGCCATCTTGAACACGCGTTTACCGCCGGTGGCTTTGAAGTAGCCCACCTGGATGATCACGGAGAGGGTAATCAGGACGAACAGGCCGCCGATGATTCCCAGCAGCAGTTCCGTCCGCGACAGGATGGCGAAGCCGGCGACCGCGCCGCCGATGGCCAATGACCCGGTGTCCCCCATAAAGATCTTGGCCGGCGAGGTGTTCCACCAGAGGAATCCCACGAGGGCGGCGCTCAGGATGGCTGCCAGGAGCGCCAGGTCCAGGGGGTCGCGGACGGAGTAGCAGCCGCTGCCGGCTTCCCGCGGCGACCCGCAGGCCTGGTTGTTCTGCCAGATGCCCATCAGCGTGTAGGCACCGAAGACCATGACCGAGGCACCGGCAGCGAGACCGTCCAGGCCGTCCGTCAGGTTCACGCCGTTGGTCGCCGCCGTGACGATCAGGTTGGACCAGAGGACAAAGAGGATTGCGCCGACCACCGTGCCGGCGAAGGCAAGGTCCAGCCAGGGGATGTCGCGGACCAGGGAGATTTTGGTCGAGGCCGGCGTCAGGCCGTCCGGGTCGGGAAAGTTCAGGGCCAGGATGGCGAAGGCTATGCCTACCGCGGCCTGGAGGATGAGCTTGGCCTTCGCGTCCAGGCCAAGGCTCCGCTGGCGGGAGATCTTGATGAAATCGTCCAGGAAGCCCACCAGCCCCATGCCGACCATCAGGAACAGCAGGATCAGGGCCGAGGCGGAGGGGCCTGCCGAATCCGGGTTCATCATCCACATAATCAGGTGGGTCAGCCCGTAGCTGAGCAGGACCGCGCCCACCACCACGGTGCCGCCCATGGTGGGAGTGCCGCGTTTGGTGTGGTGGGATGTGGGCCCGTCATCTCGGATGAATTGGCCGTAGCTCTTGCGGACAAGCAAGCGGATAAACAGAGGCGTTCCCACCAAGGCAAACAGCAGGGCAAGTCCTGCGCCGATCAGTAGTGCAATCACAGCAGTTCGCTCCCTTCATCGGTGGGTTCCGTGGATTGTGGGGGTAATGCTATCCGATCGCCCAGGTGCCGCAGTCCAACGCTGTTGGACGACTTGAAAAGCACGAGGTCGCCGGGCTCAAGCTCGGCGTTCAGGAGCGCATAGGCGTCCTCGGCGGTTTCGGCAAAGACGCATTCGTCGCCCCAGGAACCCTCCTGGACGGCGGAAACGTAAAGTGCGCGGGCTTCGCGGCCGACGACGACCAGCCGGGAAATGTTCAGGCGGACCACCTGGGTGCCCACAACGGTGTGTTCACGGATTGAATCGGGTCCCAGTTCCAGCATGGCGCCCAGGACGGCCCAGGTCCGCCTGCCGCGGCCAAGGTCGGCCAGCGTGCGCAGGGCCGCCCGCATGGACTCCGGGTTGGCGTTGTAGGCGTCGTTGATGATGGTCACGCCGTCAGCACGTTCGGTGCGTTCCATCCGCCAACGGCTGGCTGCTGACTGTGTGCTCAGCGATGCGGCGATGTCCTTGCCGGACACTCCGGCCGCGTGCGCGGCCGCTGCTGCGGCGAGGAGGTTGCCGGTGTGGTGGGCGCCGATGAGGCGGCTGCTGACGTGCAAGCCTGTTTCGGCGCCGGGCAGGACGAGCTCGAACTCCGGGTTGCCCTCAGCGTTTGTGTCCGGATTCTCGGCCCGAACGGTCGCGTCAGGGCGTCCTTCGGCCGAGAAGCCCAGCACGGTGGCGCCGGTGCGGCTGCGCATGGCAGCGACGCGGTCGTCGTCGAGGTTGATGACGGCGGTGCCGCCGGCGGCAAGGGCCTCCACCAGTTCACCCTTGGCCTGGGCAATGTTGTCCACGCCGCCAAACTCCCCTGCGTGGGCGGTGCCAATGCCGAGGACGACGCCGATGTCAGGCCTCACCATGTCGGCCAGGTAGCGGATATGCCCGATGCCTGTGGCGCCCATCTCGATCACCAGGTACCGCGTTTGGGTGTCGGCGCGGAAGACGGTGAGCGGTACGCCCACCTCGCCGTTGTAGGACCCCTGCGGGGCAACGGTGGCACCCTGCTGGGTGAGGATGCCGGCGAGGAGGTCCTTCGTGGTGGTCTTCCCCGCGGAACCGGTGATCCCGATGACGGTCAGGGCGTCGCCTGCGGCGGACCGGGCCTGGCGTATCCGGCGGACCGCCTCGGCGGCCAGCGCGCCCATGGCCAGCACGGCATCCTCTACCAGCACGGCCGGATAGTTGACGCCGTCCGGACCCGTTACGGGGCGTTCGGCGAGGACCAGCACCGCACCGCGGCTGAAGGCGGCAGCAACGAAGTCGTGGCCGTCGGCGTGCTCGCCAGGTTTCGCCACGTATAGCGACCCGGCGGCAGCCTCGCGCGAATCGGTGACCACCGAAAGGGGCGTGATCCCCGGATCGGCGTCCAGGCGTCCGTGTGTGATATCGGCGATTTCCGCCGCAGTAAGTGCAATCATCTCGGTCTAGGACTCTATCCGGTCGTCTCGGAGAACGGTGAATCCCCTGGCTGTCAAGGCGTTCCGCAGTTCCACACGGTCGTCCAGTGCAAGATTGACGCCCTTGACTTCCTGCCAGACCTCATGGCCACGGCCGGCCACAAGAATGGTGTCGGCCGGACCTGCCAGTTCCACGGCGCGCCGGATGGCGGCGTCGCGGGGATAAACCTCTTCGATGACACACTCCAGAGATTCCTGTTCGCGCGCCGCCCGTGCGCCCGCCAGCACATCTGCCCTGATGGCCGCAGGGTCCTCGTCGTGGGGGTCGTCATCCGTGACGACGACGATGTCGGCCATCTTTGCGGCGACGGCGCCCATGGCGGGACGCTTGCCCTGGTCGCGCTGTCCGGTGGCTCCGAAAACCACGATCACCCGGGAGCCGGGCAGCGGCGACCTGACCGCTTCCAGTGCCCGCGCCAAGGCATCAGTGTTGTGGGCGAAGTCCACGACGGCCGCCGGTTCTTCGGAGACGAGCTGCATGCGTCCCGGTACCGCCACGGTGAAGGGGTCGTGGTGGTCCAGGGCGGCCTGCACGGTGGCGGCGTCCATTCCGCTAGCCAGGACCATTACCGTGGCCAGTGCGGCGTTGGCGACGTTGAAAGCTCCAGGCAGGCCGGTGTGGACATTCAGGGTAACGCCGTCGGGTCCCTGCAGGCTGAAACCGGTACCCAGCCCGCGCGCGGACGTGGACGTTACGGTCCAGTCGGCGGGAGCTCCGCCGGGTGTCATCGAAAGGGTGGTGACCGGGATCCGTGCCGTGGCCGCAAGCCTGCGGCCCCATTCGTCGTCGACCGTTACAACAGCCCTAAGGGCACGGCGGGGCGTAAACAGCTCCGCCTTTGTGGCGAAGTAGTCCTCCATGGTGCCGTGCAGGTCCAGATGGTCCTGCGTCAGGTTCGTGAAACCGGCAACGTCGAAGAGCACACCGTCCACCCGCTGGAAGGATACGGCGTGGGAGGAGACTTCCATGGACGCGGCGTCCAGTCCCCGTTCCCGCATGAGGGCGAGCAAGCCGTGGAGATCCGGTGACTCCGGCGTGGTCAGGAGGCTGGGAACCGGTTCTCCGCCGGCCAGGATTTCGATGGTTCCGATCAGGCCGGTCTGCTGCCCGAGCGCACGGAGCAGGGCGTTGATGAAGTACGTGGTGGTGGTCTTGCCGTTGGTTCCCGTCACACCATACAAGCGCGGCGTCCGCCCAGCTGCTGGCTGGCTCTGGTAGATCATGGCGGACAGCGGCCCCACTACGTTGCGCGGTCCGTCCACCACAAGCACCGGGACCGAGGCTGCGGCGGTATCCGCTGACAGCGCGAGAAGGCGTGCGCCGGCGTCGTCGGTCAGGACTGCCACCGCTCCCCTGCCGACCGCCTGCGACACGAAGTCTGCGCCATGGCGGGAAGCACCAGGGAGCGCCACATACAGGTCGCCCTGCTCCACGGTTCGCGAGTTCAGTGAAATTCCCGTGACGCTGACGGCAGCGGAGGCGCCCGGGACCTGCACACCGATCGCGTCGCCGATCGTGTCCAGGCTGACGGCAGCAACTGCCGTAGGCCTGAACCGCGCGGGGGCCGGTTCCCCTGCCGGCCCCGCGTTGCTGGCTGATGCGTTCTGCTCTGACAAGGGAATCTCCGATGGTGGTGCTAGTGGATCATGCCCGCGGGAGACTGCTTCCGCTGCGGGCGTTGGGGAACTGCTGCCTGGCTTGATGCTACTTGGCGTACTGCGGCAGTCTGGCCGGTTCACCCGTGGACGGCTGGACGTTGTAAGTGCGCAGCGCCTGGCTCATGACCGAGCGGAACACTGGCCCCTGCGTAATGCCGTAGATATTGCCCTTGGGCCGCTGCAGCACCACCTCAACAATAAACCGGGGATCATCCATGGGCGCCATCCCCACAATTGAAGCGGTGTAGCCGCAGAACCCTGACTTCCCGTCGTCGCACGGCGATTCAGAGGTTCCGGTCTTGGCCCCCACCCGGTATCCGTCGATCGCGGCGTCCTTGATCTGGCCTTCGGTCACCGCGCTTTCCAGGATGTCCTGGACCTGCTGCGCGGTGCCGTCCGACACCACCTGGCGGGAAGGCTGCGGGGCGACTTTCTCCGCTGTTCCGTCGGGTGAAACGTACGCGTCAATCAGGCGCGGCTGGAGCATCACTCCGTTGTTGGCGATCGTCTGGAAGGCTCGGACTGTCTGCAGGGTGGACTGCGAAACGCCCTGGCCGAACAGCACCGTGTATTCCTGGCGGCCGTCCCACTGGTCCGCCGGTGTGAGAATCCCGGAGGCCGTAGCCGGCAATCCAATGTCCGGGGCTTCGCCGATGCCGAATTTCTTAAGCCAGTCGTACCGTTGTTCCTTGGTCAGCCGCGACCCGGCCGCCACGGTGCCGGTGTTCATTGACCAGCCCAGGATGCCGGCGAGCGTGCGCTCTTCGGTGCCATGGGTAAAGGCGTCTGTAAACGTCTGGCCGTCCACGGTGTACGACGGCCCGAGAGTGAACGTATCCAGGGGGCTGGATTTTCCTTCTTCAATCAAGGCGGCGGCCGTGATCATTTTCTGTACCGAGCCGGGCTCATACGCTGCGGTCACGGAGCGCACGCCGCGGTCCTTGGCAGCCACCCGTCCGGGATCGTTCGGATCCGGGGCATTAGTGTCCGCCATCGCGACAATGTCACCGGTCTTGGCATCCATCACGGTGATGACGCCCCACTCGGCGCCCTGTTTGTCCGACTGGCTCTGGATGGCCTGCTGGGCGAAATACTGGAGATCGGAATTGAGCGTGAGCTTGACGTCCTTGCCGTCCTCCGGCGGTGTCAGCTCATCCACGCCGACCGGAATCCGGAGACCGTCGGCACCGATCTCGAAGAGCCGCTTGCCGTCCTTCCCGCGCAGCAGCCCATCCTGGGTCTGCTCGATCCCCGCCTGGCCCGTGTTGCCGTCCTGGAGGAAGCCGATAATACCGCCGGCCACGGAACCGTTGGGGTACACGCGTTTGCTGACGCCCTCAGTGACGATGCCGGGAATACTGAGATCCGAGACCCTGAGCTCAACGTCCGGCTTCAGGTCCTTAGCGACGATGTGGTACTTCGATTCGCCCGTCACGGCGTTCCTGAGTTCGTCAGCGTCCATGCCCAGGACAGCCGCTAGTTCGCTGATGCCCTGCTCCCGACTGACTTCAACAAGTTTGTCCACGCCCTCCTCCAGGCGCCAGAACTTCTCTGTCTTCGTGTTGGTGGTTTGGTCCACCACAATGTTGTAGCGGATCACACTGTTGGCCAGGACCGTCCCGTTGGCGGCAAGGATGCTGCCGCGTTCGGCGGGGAGGGAAGTCTCGCGCATCCGGTAATCGAGCGCAGCTGCGGCCATCCCGCCCACGTCGAGCCCTTGGACGAAAAAGAGCTTGCCGCCCACCACCAATAGCAGCGTCAGCATAATGCCCAGGCCAAGGCGCAGCCGCTTGGTGGCGTTAGGGGCCTTGCCGCTTTTTGCCTTGCCCGTCCTCTGCGCCACCGTGATTCCCTTGCTCGCCTTGTTGCCTGTTTATTACCTGACTGGCTGCCCTTCAGCGGCTACCGGTTAGACCCGGGCACCTTCTGTTCGGGTGCCGGAACCGAACCGCCGTGGAGCTCCGCGGCACGTGCCGGTGGCGCGGGCGCTTCAGCCTGCGGTGCAGCGGCAGGTGCCGCTGCACGGGCCGGTGCAGGGGCCGCAGCCGGGGCCGGTTCCTCGGCAACCGGTTTACGGTTCGTCAGCGGCTCCCACTTCGTTGCCGGGGGAACCACGGTGAGCACTCCCTCTACGGCTGGAGCAGGGATAACCGATCCAGCCGCGCCACCCTTCACCGCCGGAGTTGCCTTGCCCGTGACGGCAAGGGTGGAGAGGTCGATCTGGCCTTTGACGGTCGAAGCCACCATGCCCAGGTCTGAGGCCTTTGCCGCCAGGTTCTGGGGCGCCTCGAAGTTTTGGACCTGCTGTGTCAGGTCCTGGTTCTGCTTGGTCAGAGTGTTTTGCTTACCCCTCAGTTCCACCAGCTGGTACTGCGAGGTAGAGACTGAGATGTTCAGGACCAGCACGGCCACGAGCGCAACAGCGAGCAGGGCGAAACACATCACCACAAACGGCGCACGGCGCTTCTTGGGGGCGGAACGCACCACAGACAGGGGTGTGCGTTCCCTGCGGCCGGTGCCAGAAGGAAGCGACCTGATCGCCGGGGCGCTGCTGCCGGAGACGACCGGAAAGTTCTTGACGGCGGCAGTGCTCATGCTTCTCTCCTGGCTCTGATACGTTCCACGGCCCGCAGCCTGGCGGAGGCCGCGCGCGGGTTCTCTGCAATCTCGACGGCGGTGGGTACCTCGGTGCCCTTGGTCAGGGTTTTGAGGAAGGCCTTGTGTTCCTCAAGCTCCACCGGAAATCCGAGCGGCGCGGAGGATTTGGAGCCAGCCTGGAAAACTGATTTGACGATTTTGTCCTCGAGGGAGTGGTAAGACATCACCACGATGCGTCCGCCCAGGGCCGTTGCTGCCACGGCGGCAGGCACAGCGCGCTCCAGCACGTCGAGTTCCTCGTTCACTTCGATGCGCAGTGCCTGGAACGTCCGTTTGGCCGGGTGGCCGCCCGATTTGGCGGCTGCCGCCGGCACCACGGAGCGGATCTGTTCCACGAGTTCCCCGGTGGTGGCGAAAGGCTTGACTGTCCTTGCCGCGACAATCCTGTTGGCGATCCGGCCGGCGAACTTCTCCTCGCCCCACTTCCGGATGATCCTGACGAGATCCTCTTCGCTGTAGTTGTTGACCACGTCCGCTGCGGTCTGACCGCGGCTGGTGTCCATCCGCATGTCCAGCGGAGCGTCAAAGGAATACGCGAAGCCACGCTCACGCTCGTCCAGCTGCAGGGATGAAACGCCCAGGTCCATCAGGATGCCATGAACCTGTGCCACGCCCAGGTCTTCGAGGACGTCGGCGATTTCGTCGTAGACGGCGTGGACCAGGTCAGTCCGGGAAGCGAAAGGCGCCAGCCGCTCCCCTGCCAGTACCAGGGCTTCCTCATCACGGTCGATGCCGATCAGGTGCAGATCCGGGAAACGCTCCAGCATGGCTTCGGCGTGGCCGCCCATGCCGAGGGTCGCGTCAATCGCGATGGGGGTTTCACCTCGGAGGCGGGCAGCTTCGAAGCCGGGGGCCAACAAATTGATGCACCGGTCCTTGAGGACCGGCACATGGCGTTCGGACGTTGGCTTCGGGTCATCGTTCATGCCTTCGTCCTTTCCTGCCGTGGGTGCTGGTGTGCTGCTTCTTGAGCCAGATCCCCATCCGCGCCTATCGACCTGCCGGCCTGGCTCCGGGGAAGTGAGCCAGGTTGACTGTCCGATGGGCGGCTGGAGATCTCGTTCAAGAAGCGTCCGCCGGGCCGTTCAGGTGATCATAGGATCCCCGGAATGGCATCGTCGGTTTCGGAGAAGGCGGTTTCCTTCTCCGCGAGGTACTCGTTCCATGCCTGGGCATCCCAGATCTCGGCCCGGGTTCCTGCACCGATAACGGCCAGTTCCCTGCCGAGGCCTGCGTACTCCCGGAGCGCGGCCGGAATGGTGATGCGCCCCTGCTTGTCAGGTACCTCGTCCGAGGCTCCAGAGAGAAAGACACGGATGTAGTCCCGGGCCTGCTTGGAGGAAATGGGCGCCTCCCGCATTTGCTCGTGGACACGTGCAAATTCCTGCTCACTGAAGACGTAGATGCAACGTTCCTGTCCCCTGGTGAGAACAAGCCCGCTGGCAAGCTCCTCACGGAACTTCGCAGGGAGGATAATTCGACCCTTTTCGTCCAGACGTGGCGAGTGTGTGCCCAGAAACACTGGCCCACCGCCTGTCTGCCGTCAGGAACTGCACATCCCCTGTGTTGCAACTACCCTCTTATGCCCTCCACATTACTCCACTTTCCACCACAGTCAACGCAAATCAGGCCAGTATTCCCCCATTTCAGGCCTTCGTCCCCCAAATGGCGCGGGAGCAGGTAGTGGATGGAAGTGGAGGGCCCGGCGCCGTTTCGGCGCGAACCATGACTGCCCGACGGCGGTGCCGGGCCGGCGTCGGGCTCTCATCTGACGAGGGCCGCGGGTCCGCGGTCCCCGGGCTCCCCAAACGAGGTAGCAGTAGCAGCCGGCTTGAGCGCTCAACGGACCCCTGCCGCTACCTGCCTCCGGGTTAAAAGCAGAAGACCCGCCGGGGCGGGTCTTCTGCTGCGGTCATCCTGACCGTGGGGAGGGAAATGGAGGACGGCACGGCCTATCGCCGTGGAACCGTTCTTGCAGGCGCTGCCCTAGGATTCGTCGCGGCGGCGCTCGTCCCAGCGTTCTTCCAGGCTGGACATAAATGAACTCCGGGGCTTCCCGGACTTACCGGTGCCAGACGCGGAGCGCTGCTTGCCGCCGGACGCGTTACGCATTGTGGCGAAGTACACACCCGCGCCCATAACCACGAAGCCCAGGACACCGACAAAGATGTTCGGGACTGTAACGCCGACCAGGAGCACGGCGATCCCCGCGAGGGCGCAGAGCACCCCAATCACGATGTGACGGGTGGACCACGTCCGCCCGGGATCCGAACCCATGGAATTCGCGAACTTCGGATCGTCCTCGTGCAGCTGCTTCTCCAGCTGCTCCAGCAGCTTCTGTTCGTGCTCCGAGAGCGGCATCACGACCTCCTTAAGTAGGCCAACGTCCGGGCTGGTCCCATCCCGTACTACTGCTCCGATAACGACCGACATGCCCGGGAGGTTCCCGCCCCGCCGACGATGGCGGAACGCGAACACCGGCATGCGGGCCATTGGAACTGCAGCATGTCCAAGAAGTCCGGCAATAACTGAGAACTATGTACATATAAGGATAGTTTGTCGGGGGCCGTTCTGAAAGACGGCCATCACCTCCCTGAAACCCGCAGGCAAGGTGCCGGCGCCCTGCTAGGACCCGTTTCCGGAATCCAGCAGACTCGCCGGGAGGACGGATTTGTTTCCGAACTTCCGGCTGACCTCGTCCAGGGCCTGTTCTGCTGCCCGCCAGTTGTCATCCCGGCGGTCAAAGCTCAGCTGGAGGGACGTATTGGCGGCGTCTTCGAGCTGCTCGGCCCGGATGCCAACCAGCCGCACAGTCATGGGACGGCTCCCCAATGATTCCAGGAGCTGGATGGCCACGGCATAAATCAGCTGGGCGCTGTCCACGGGTGTGTGCACAGTGCGGCTCCTGGTGATGGTGGAAAAGTCGGCGTAGCGGAGTTTCAACGCCACCGTCCGTGCCACCATCCCCGAACTCCGCAGCCGTCCTGCCGTCCGGTGGGAAAGCCGCAGCAATTCCCGGGCGATCAGCGCGTCATCGCCCGTGTCCACGGCGAACGTCTCCTCAGCCCCGATGCTCTTCTCGAGCCTCACGGGTGTCACGGGCCGCGGATCGATCCCCCACGACAACCGGTATACGTGCTCACCGGTGGCACCCAGCATTTTCTTAAGGGAGGACACCGGCGTGGCCGCCACGTCCGCCACCGTCCGGATGCCCATCCGGGCAAGGACGTCCGTAGTCTTCGCGCCGATTCCCCACAAGGCCCCGACAGGCAGGCTGTGGAGGTAGGGCACTGTCTCGTCGGGTCCAATCAGCAACAGCCCGTCCGGCTTGCAACGCGTGGAAGCAATCTTGGCGACGAACTTGCTGGCTGCAATGCCCACGGAGGCCGTAATGCCCAGTTCGGCAGCCACCCGGCGCCGGATCAATTCACCGATGACGCGCGGGGGTCCCAACCGGCGGATGGCGCCGCCGACGTCCAGGAAGGCTTCGTCCACACTCAGCGGTTCCACCAGATCCGTGATCGACTCGAAGATTTCCATCAGCTGGGCGGAAACCTCGTAGTACAGCTTGTGGCGCGGTTCAATGATGACCGCTTGGGGGCACATCCTGGCGGCGACCACCATGGGCATGGCGGACTTCACGCCGAACGCGCGTGCTTCATACGACGCCGAGAGGACCACTGAGCGGTCCGCGGGAAATCCAACGATCACCGGTTTGCCGCGAAGTTCCGGCCGCGTGCGAAGCTCCACGGAGACGAAGAAGGCGTCCATGTCCACGTGCATGATGCAGTTACGCCGGAGCTCACGAAGACCCGCTTCGGTGTACTGGATGTTCCGCTCAGGCCCCACACCGGCAATTGTATCGGTTGGTACTGACTAAACTGGAGGCTGAATCCGGCATCAACACCAGGAGGACAGTCCCTGTGACCGTCATGAGAAGTCTTAAGCCAACAGGATTAGCGGCACTGGCCGCGGGCGCAATACTGGCCCTCGCTGCCTGCAGCCCCGCGGAGCCCGGAGTGACATCATCCTCCCCAGTTACCTCCCCACCGGCGTCGGACGGCGCCAGCATCACCGCGTCCGCCAGTCCGACGGCGTCGCCGGGAACTTCCGCCACTGTTGGGACAATCGTCGCAGGGTTCCCGGAAACGCTGCTTCCCCTGATGCCCGGCGCCACTGTGATTTCGAGCAGCTTTGACAAGACCTCAACGCCCGCCACCGCGGCACTCGTGGCAAGCATCAATGCCCCGACTGCCGCCGTCGTGGATTTCTACACAAAGCACCTGGCGGCGCAGGGATTCAAAGCCGTCCCCGGCGACGCAGTGGGCGCCGTTGCTTCCAAGGACTTCGTCCGGAACGACTCCGAGACGGTCAACATCGCCGCCGTCGAAGCGGCCGGCGTCTCCACGTTCACCATCGGCGCCAACGTGGCTGCTGAGTCAGCCAAGTGAGCGTTTCGGAGCAGCTAAGGATTGAGCAGACTGCATTCGTCGCCGCCGTTGCCGGTGAGCTGACGGACTTCCTCACTACGCGGCAATCCCTGATGGCCGCCATATCACCCGATATCGATCCCATTGTGGGTTCCATTTCCAACCTGGTGACCGGCGGCAAAAGGCTCCGTGCACTAATGTGCTACTGGGGATGGCGCGGCGCGGGCGGTGAGCCGGCGGCCCAGGAAATCGTGACGGCGGGATCGGCCCTGGAGCTTTTCCAGGCAGCTGCCCTGATCCATGACGACATCATTGACCGCTCGGACACGCGGCGGGGCGGCCCCAGCGTGCATCGCCGCTTCAGCCAGCTGCACCACGCACAGGGCTGGGCTCTGGACAGCGAGCGGTTTGGGCAGGCAGCCGCGATCCTCACCGGGGATCTTTGCCTCTCGTTCAGCGAGGAGGCCTTCACGGACATCGGCGCACAGGCGGCTGCAGGCAGCCGGGCACGGCTGATCTTCAACCTCATGCGTGCCGAGGTGATGGCGGGGCAGTATCTTGACATCCTGGAGGAAGTGGCCGGTCCTGTCCGGGACCGGGCCGGAGCAGTGACACGGGCACAGTCCATCATCAGGTTCAAGTCCGCCAAATATTCCACTGAGCACCCGCTGGCGCTTGGCGGCGCCTTGGCGGACGCTCCGGACGAGTTGCTCCGGGGCTACTCGGCCTTCGCGTTGCCGCTGGGCGAGGCGTTCCAACTGCGCGACGACGTCCTGGGCGTCTTTGGGGACCCTGTCACCACGGGCAAGCCTGCAGGTGACGATCTCCGCGAAGGCAAGCGGACCGTACTCATTGCCCTCGCGCTGGGCCAGGCATCAACGGCAGAATCGGCGTTTATCGATGCGAAGCTGGGCAGCCCTGACCTGGGGGACGCCGATGTGGCCGAGATCCGCCGGATCATCGAAGAGTCGGGGGCGCTTCAGGCCACTGAAGTGCTGATCAACGAATTTGGCGCCGCGGCGTACGACGCACTGGAACAGCTGCCGCTGGAAGAACTGCCCAAGACTGCCCTGCGGAAGCTGGCGGAAGCGACGGTCAGCCGCGCATCCTGACGTTGGCGCCAGTCTTGGCCACGTCCGCGGGCCCGGCGTCGTCCGGGCCCTTGGTGCTGCTTACCAGGCCAGGGTCTGGGCCCGGCGCCTGATTTCCGTCTTGCGGCCTTCCCGCAATGCATCAATCGGCCGGCCGCGGAGCGACTCGTCGGGGGTAAACAGCCAGACGATGAGATCTTCGTCGGAATAGCCGGCGTCCGCCAGGACCACAATGGTCCCTTTGAGACTGTCGACAACCTGGCCGTCCAGGATAAACGCGGCCGGAACTGAGCGTATCCGGCGCTCCCCGACCCGCAGGGCCGCCAAAGCGCGTTCATCAATAAGGCCATGGACTCTCGTAATCGAAACGTCCAACAACTGCGCGACATCCGGCAGGGGCAGCCACTCGCCCACAAGGCTTTCTACGTTACTCACGGATCAAGGTTGCCACGGCCGGAGCCCTGCCGCCTAGTCGGGATTGGCCGCCATTGCCGCGAATCACGCGACACTCCATAAAACTCTTTATTCTGCGTGGGGCCGAATTCTTGTGCTATGCGAACTTTCGTGAGAGATTCACATAGATCACATTTGAAACATCAATAACTTAAGTAACACTAGTATCAATAGTCACATCGCATTTTCGGCCCCCGGCAGTTGAAGAAGAGGATTCTTTCCATGACGACGTCCCGCTCGCCAAAGCAGCCCTCCAGGCAGAGCCTGCCCATGATTGCTGTCACCACAGCAGCGCTTCCTGCGGTTGTCCTGTCGTCGTTGGCCCTCGCCCAGCCTGCTGCCGCAGAGGCCCCTGCCCGCGCTATTCCGGCAACCCTTGCCGCTGCGATGAAGGCCCAGGCAGCCGAACCTAAGGCTGCCCTGATCCCGGCGGCCTCGGTTTCCACTACTATTCCGGCCGCCTTCCAGCCCATGCAGCCGGCGGCTCCCGCGGAATACACCGTTGCCCGGGGCGACACCATCAGCGGAATCGCCGGCAAATTCGGTCTGGACACGTACGAGGTCCTTAAGCTCAACAACCTCCAGCCGAACACCATCATCTACCCCGGCCAGAAGATCAAGCTGTCGGGCACGGGTTCCGCCCCCGCCCCGGCTCCTGCGGCCCCTGCCGCGGCCGCTCCGGCCAATGCCGGAGGCAGCTACACCGTAAAGTCCGGCGATACGCTCGGCGCCATCGCAGCCCGGCACAGTGTCAGCCTCTCGGACGTTTTCAACTGGAACGGCCTGAACATGCGCTCCATCATCTACCCCGGCCAGAAGATCAAGGTCGGCGCAGGTGCTCCCGCGGCCCCGGCTGCGCCGGCTTCGGCCGTGCAGCCTACTTCCGCTCCCGCAGCGCCCGCTCCCGCGCCTGCTCCTGCGCCTGCTCCTGCTGCGCCAGCTCCCGGCGGTTCGTACACGATCAAGGCCGGCGACACCCTGTCAGCGATCGCCTCCCGGCACGGCGTCAAGCTCTCGGACATTCTGGCGGCCAACCAGCTGAGCATGACCACTGTCATCTACCCCGGCAACAAGCTGGTCATTCCCGGCGCCTCCCTTCAGCCCGCTTCCTCCACCCCGGCCGCCCCGGCGGCCCCCGCCGCCCCGCTGGTGCCGAGCTCCTTCCTGGGTTTCACGTACCCCGCTGCCGTTGTGAGCTCTGCCAACGAGAACAAGGCCTTGCTGAACGCCTCTCCCGTACCGTCCCGGGCCGAGATGCGCGCAATTGTGGCCGACACGGCACGCCAGATGGGAGTGGACCCCACCCTGGCCCTGGCCTTCGCGCACCAGGAGTCCGGCTTTAACCAGCGTGCGGTTTCACCTGCCAACGCGATCGGCACCATGCAGGTCATCCCGTCCTCCGGGCAGTGGGCCTCAGACCTCGTAGGGCGGAAGCTCAACCTGCTGGACCCCTACGACAACGCGACGGCCGGCGTGGCGATCATCAAGCGGCTTATCGCCACCAGCAAGGACCTCGACACAGCAATTGCGGGGTACTACCAGGGCCAGTACTCTGTCAGCAAATACGGCATGTACGACGACACCAAGACCTACGTAGCTGCCATCAAGGCGCACCAGAAGAACTTCGGCTAAGCCGCCGCGCCATGATTCCCCGGGCTTGCTGAAGCCGGCCCAACGGGGTAACGATAAGGGTCCGGACCGCACGTCGGTTCGGACCCTTTTCCATGCGGGATTAGGATCGTAGGGTGCAGGAACAAGTGTCAGACCGTCTCGTTGGAACGCTGGTGGACAACCGCTACGCCGTCCGCTCCAAACTCGCGCGCGGCGGCATGTCCACCGTATACCTGGCAACGGACCTTCGGCTGGAACGCGATGTTGCCCTGAAGGTCCTCCATCCCCACCTCGCCACCGACGAGACGTTCCTGGACCGGCTGGGCCGCGAGGCGAAAGCCGCCGCGAAGCTGTCCCACGCCCAT
Organism: Pseudarthrobacter sp. NIBRBAC000502772; assembly: GCF_006517235.1. Taxonomy (NCBI): domain Bacteria; kingdom Bacillati; phylum Actinomycetota; class Actinomycetes; order Micrococcales; family Micrococcaceae; genus Pseudarthrobacter; species Pseudarthrobacter sp. NIBRBAC000502772. The sequence goes on along the minus strand of NZ_CP041188.1, from coordinate 2,192,724 downwards.
GTGGTGGGGGTCCTGGACCAGGGTAACGACGGCCAGACGGCTTATCTGGTCATGGAACACATCAAGGGTCACACCCTCCGGGACGTCATCAGATCCAAAGGTGCGCTGCCTCCCCGCCTGGCCCTTGCCCTGATTGATCCGGTAGTGCAGGGCCTCGGCGCGGCCCATGCCGCGGGGCTGATCCACCGGGATGTGAAACCGGAGAACGTTCTGATTGCCGACGACGGCCGGATCAAGATCGGCGACTTTGGACTGGCCCGGGCAGTGACGACGTCAACTAGTACCGGGACGCTGATCGGTACGGTGGGTTACCTCTCCCCCGAGCTTGTGCTGGGAAAGCAGGCTGACACCCGGAGTGATATCTATTCGGTGGGCATCATGCTCTATGAGATGCTGACCGGCCAGCAGCCGTACGACGGCGAGGTCCCCATCCAGGTTGCGTACAAGCACGTGAATGAAACGGTCGGTCCGCCGTCGGCCTTGGTGCCAGGCCTCGCCGCCGAGGTGGATGAACTCGTCCAGTGGTGCACCGCAAACGATCCCGAGAACCGCCCGGTGGACGGCAACGCCCTGCTGCAGGAACTCCGCCACATCCGGACCAACCTCACGGATGCCGAACTGGACCTCAGGCCGCCTGCTGCGACCCAGGAAGGCCAGCAGAACCAGACCGAGATCATCGCCCGCACCAACAACCCCACCGCCGTGATGTCGTCCTTCTCCCGGCCGCAGCCACAGCACCCTCCGCATGCCCTGTATCCGCCCGACGCCGACTACCGGCCAGGCGAACAGTTCCGGCCGGAAGCGCACTACAGGCCAGATGCTCAAGACGCCGTCCCGGCAGCGATCCCCCTCAGCAAACGCGCCCGCCGCAAGCTCGACAGGGAGGACGAGAAGGCAAGGTCCAGGGCTGCGGCGACCCCGGTCCGGAGCCTGCGGGAGGGGAACCCGCGGCGCCGCGGCGCCCTCTGGGTGGTGGTCCTGGTCATCATCGCGTTGCTTGCCACAGGAGCCGGCTGGTTCTTCGGCATGGGCCCCGGGTCGCCGGGCACCATTCCGGCGGTCGCCAACAAGTCGGTGGCCCAGGCCCAGCAACTGCTGAGCGAGGCGGGGTTCCAGTCGCGTACCAGCGATGTCTTTGACGACGACGTTCCGTCCGGCCTCGTTGTGGGCTCCGACCCGACTGCCGGCACAGAGACCAGGAAGTTCCAGCTCGTGTCCCTATTTGTTTCCAAGGGGCCGCAACTGTTCGAACTCCCGAAACTGACCGGCGGAACACTTGACGATGCGAAAAATGCACTGAACCAGGCCGAAATGGCGCTAGGTACCGTCACTGAACAATTTGATGACGCCGTTGCAGCCGGCGTTGTATTGGCCCAGGATCCCGCCGCAGGAACCCCAGCTCGCCATGGCACTCCGGTAGCCCTGTCCGTCTCCAAGGGCCCGCAGCCGATCCCCGTTCCGTCAGTCGTCGGGCTGGCGGAGGACGCCGCCGTCAAAACCATCGAGTCGGCCGGGCTCAAGGCCGATGTCGCGAAGGACAAAGTCAACGACAGGCACGTGCCCAAGGGGTCGGTTGCCGTGCAGTCGCCTGCGACCGGCACTCTGACCAAGGGCGGCACGGTGACGCTGACCATTTCAGACGGACCCAAGCTCGTTGAAGTCCCCAGTTTCATCGGGAAACAAGCCAAGGAAGCCGAAGAAGCGCTGCGCGCCCTGGGCTTCGAGGTACGCGTGAACAATATCCTCGGCGGCTTCTTCGGCACGGTACGGGATCAGGACCCGGTGAAGAAGAAGGTGCCTGAAGGCTCCGTCGTTACCCTCACGGTGGTGTAGCCGGCGGACTGGCCGGCCACACCCCGCGGAAGTCCGACTCCGCGTCGAGCGGTCAGTGCTTGGCCAGTGCTCCGGCCACCAGGAACGCCATTTCCAGGGACTGCATGTGGTTCAGGCGCGGATCGCAGACCGACTCGTACTTGTCGAGGAACGCTTCCTGGTCCACCGGATCGGCACCGCCCAGACATTCGGCGACGTCGTCGCCGGTCATCTCGACGTGGAGGCCACCGGGAACCGTGCCCAAAGCATGGTGGACTTCGAAGAACCCACGTACTTCGTCAATGACGTCGTCGAAGTTCCGGGTCTTGTAGCCGTTGGGCGAGGTAACGGTGTTGCCGTGCATCGGATCGGTGACCCAGAGAACCTTGGCGCCGGAGGCGGTCACCTTCTCCACAATGGCGGGAAGCTTCTCGCGGATATTGCCCGCGCCCATACGCGTGATGAACGTCAGCCTGCCCGGCTCCCGCTCGGGATCCAGCTTGTCGATGAGGCGGAGGGCGTCGTCGCCGGTTGTCGACGGGCCCAGCTTCACACCGATGGGGTTCCGGACGCGTGAGAGGAAGTCCACGTGCGCGTGGTCAAGCTCGCGCGTACGCTCCCCGATCCACAGGAAATGCGCCGACGTGTCATACGGGAAACCGGTCCGCGAATCGATGCGGGTCAGTGCGCGCTCGTAGTCCAGCAGCAGGGCCTCGTGGCTGGCGAAGAATTCCACCCGCTTGAGTGCTTCGAAATCAGCGCCGCAGGACGCCATGAACTTGATGGCGCGGTCGATGTCACGGGCCAGGGATTCGTAGCGGGCGTGCGCCGGGTTTTCAGTGAAGCCCTTGTTCCACTGGTGCACGGAGCGCAGGTCCGCGAAGCCGCCCTGCGTGAAGGCCCTGATGAGGTTCAGGGTGGAGGCGGACGTGTGGTAGGCCTTGAGCATCCGGGCGGCGTCATGGCCACGGGACTCGGGAGTGAACTCGTAGCCGTTGACAATGTCGCCGCGGTACGCCGGGAGGGTCACGCCGTCGCGGGTCTCGTCGTTGGAAGAGCGGGGCTTGGCGAACTGGCCGGCCATCCGGCCCATCTTGATGACCGGCATCGCTGCGCCATAGGTGAGCACCACTGCCATCTGGAGAATGGTCTTGACCCGGGCGCTGATCTTATCCGCCGTTGCGGCTTCGAAGGTCTCAGCACAGTCGCCACCTTGCAGCAGGAAGGCTTTGCCCTCTGCTGCAGCCGCCAGCCGTTCCCGGAGTACGTCCACTTCGCCGGCGAAAACCAGCGGCGGGAGAACGGAAAGCTCCCCGACAGACGCGTCGAAAACGTCCTTGTCCTGCCAGCTGGGCTGCTGGGATACGGGAAGGTCACGCCAATCATCGAGGCCAGGATAATTGGCTGCTCCGCTCTGGGCGGTGCTGGACAGCGAAAAGGCAGGTTTTGCAGATAGCTCAGTCACTATCTAAGACTAATGTGCGCGGCTGGCTTCAGGACACCTGACCGTCACGCGTACCGAGAGCGGCGTCACAGTCAGCCCGCTGCCGGGTCCTTACCATCGGCATCACTGCCCTCAGCACCGCCGTCAGGATCGGCGCGTTTCGCGGTGGCGCCCCCAGCCTCTGTGGCTGCTGCGCCCGTAAGGCGGAGCTTCACCACGGCAGCGTACTCGTCCACGTACTCCTGGCCGGAGAGCCGCATCAGCTCGAACATGATTTCGTCGGTGACCTTGCGCTGGACCAGCCGGTCCTCCGCCTGGTCTGCGTACTGGCTAAAATCCAAGGGCGCACCGAAAATCATGCCGATGCGCCGGATGTTCGGCATCCGCTTGCCGATGGGCTGAACCTTGTCCGTGCCGATCATGGCCACGGGAATCACGGGCACACCAGCCTGCAGGGCCAGCCTGGCGACGCCCACTTTGCCCCGGTAGAGGCGAGCGTCGGGGCTGCGGGTCCCTTCAGGGTAGATGCCCAGCAGTCCTCCGCTTGTCAGGACATCCATGCCGGCGTTGAGCGAAACAGCCGATGCCGCGCCCCCGGACCTGTCCATGGGCAGCTGGTTGGTGAGCCTGAAGAACATGGCCGTCAGCCTGCCTTTGACGCCGGTGCCGGTGAAGTACTCGGACTTGGCCAGGAAAACAACCGGCCTGCGGACCATCAGCGGCATAAAGATGGAGTCGGAGAATGACAGATGGTTTGAGGCGATAATTGCCGCGCCCTGCGCCGGAACATTGTCCAGGCCCTTGACCCAGGGGCGGAAAAGAAGCCGCAGCACCGGCCCCAGGAAGATCCTCTTCATGACCCAATAGAACACGTGACGAACCTCTCCGGAAGCCGGCCGGCCAGCCCTTCGTCGGGCCGGGCGGGCACTCCAGTGCAACCCTACTCTAGTGAGATTTGTCGAGAACAATGACACGATGGTGTTATGACAGAAAGCAGCATCGCGCCCCGGCCTGCCGCTTTCAGCTACCCCGGCCACGGACCCAATGCCACTACCGGGATTGCCATCTGCCATGGCTTCACCGGCAGCCCGCTCAGCATCCTGCCCTGGGCAGAGAACCTCGCCGCCCAAGGATTCGCCGTGTCGGTGCCGCTCCTGCCCGGCCATGGTACGGATTGGCGGCAGCTCGCCCGCTCGGACTGGCGTGACTGGTACGGGACTTTCGAATCGGCGTACCTGCAGCTGAGCGCCCGGACAGAGAAGTGTTTTGTGGCCGGCCTCTCGATGGGCGGCGCCATTGCGCTCCTGACTGCCGCCAGGCATCCCGTGGCTGGCGTCTCCTTGGTGAATCCCGGCCTCAGCTTCTACGACCGCCGCGTGCGGGTCATCGGAGTTCTCAAGTACTTCCAGCGCACCACGCAGCCCATTCAGGAGGAACAGCCGACGGCGGACGTCACCAATGACGGCGACTACTCACGGACTCCGTTGGCAGCCGTGCACGAGCTCAAGAAGCTTTTCGGCACAGCCACCCGCGGGCTGCACCAGGTCACCGCCCCGGTGCAGGTATTCAAGTCCCAGTCGGACGTCGTGGTGCCGGCCACCTCACTCCTGATGTTACGGCAGCGTTTGGGCCCACGGCTGGTTGAGGTAGTGGACCTGCACAACAGCGGTCACGTGGCCACCCTGGATGTTGATGCGCCCGAGATTTTTGCCCGTTCCAGCGCCTTCTTCCTTGCCCATGCACCCAGCACTGCACCGTCAGCCCGAACCGCGGCCACACCTCACACCACGGAGACTTCATGACCGGCGTACCGGACCACAGCCCTTTCAACAGCACAGTCAACGGCGGCGGAGCCCGGATCGGGGTGGTCCTCTCGCACGGATTCACGGGCAGTCCGCACGGGCTGCGCGCGTGGGCCCAGTCGCTCGCCGACGCCGGCTTCGCGGTACGCATGCCGCTGCTGCCGGGGCACGGCACCCGTTGGCAGGACCTTGCGCGCACGCGCTGGCCGCAGTGGCACGGCGCCCTGGACGACGCCTACCTGGAACTGGACTCCCACTGCGACCACGTCTTCGTCGCCGGGCTGAGCATGGGCGGTGCCCTGGCCCTGAGAATTGCCGCCACCCGGCCCGTCGCCGGGGTGATCGTGGTGAACCCCGGACTGGTGATTGATGATCCCCGCGCTCCACTGGCCGGCATCCTGAAACTGGTCATGAAGAGCACCCCGGCCATTGCCAACGACATCCTCAAGCCCGGGATGGACGAGGGCGCCTACCCGCGGACCCCCGTAGCCGCGGCCCACGAGCTGAACAAGATGTTCAAGGACACCATCCGGCTGCTCCCCCGCATCACCGCACCCGTACGGGTCTTCCGGTCCACCGTGGACCACGTGGTCTCTGACACGAGTGTGGCAGCCCTGCGCCGTGGCCTGACCAACGCTCCGCTGACACTGACCACCCTGGAGAACAGCTACCACGTGGCAACACTGGATAACGACGCCGAGGAGATCTTCCAGGGCTCCGCCGACTTCATCCGCGCGGTGATTGCCGGCACGGCAGCAGCCCAGGTCCAAGAGGGCACCGCCCATGAATAGGCCCGACTCCGGCTCGCCGGACCAGGGCGCAAACCAGGACGATGCTGTGTGGCTGGACCTGGTGGCCCGGCTCGAAGAGAAACCTGCCACCCCTACCGGCGCAGCGGACGCCTCCCCGGGCCCTGACGCCATGGGCAATGACCCTGAAACTCCTGGTCCGGCCGGCCCGGAGGCCGTGGCCGGGTCCGGCAGGTCCGCGACGTTCCGCGACTTTGATCCGCTGGGTCTGGCGGGAACAGCCCCCACCGAACTGTCCGCAGCCGAACGGCAGGCGGCGACGCCGGGCGCCGGTGACGGCAGGCAGGCCGACGCCGGCGAGCGGACCGGCGCTGACAGCCAGGGCGGCCCTGCCGCCTTCGGCCCGCGTGACTACGCTGCGGAGGACGACGCCGGGGACTTCGTTCCCGAGGAACCGCCAAGCCTTGCCGGGACGGATCCCCTGACCATGCTTGCCTGGCTCGGGGCAATTGGTGCACCCATTGCCTTGCTCCTGGCCGTGATGTTCTGGCGGTCCGCGCCGCTGCTGGCGATTGTGGGCATGGTGGCGGTGTTCATCCTTGCCGTGGTTTACCTCATCATGAAGCTGCCCCAGGAAAAAGACGAGAACGACGACGGCGCCCGCGTCTAAGGTCCGTCCCTCACCGCATGCGGCTGCTGACGCGGGACAGATCGGCCGCCCCGATGAGCCCCGCGTTTGGTCCGAGCGCTGCCAGTTCAATGCCGGCCGCCGGACGGAAGCCACGGCCCGTTAGGTTCCGGGCGAACGCCTTGCGCGCGGGCTCCACCAGCAGGTCCCCTGCCGAGCAGAGTCCCCCGCCGATCACAAACAGCCCCGGATCCAATGCTGCCGCCAGGTTCGCCAATCCCAGGCCCAGCCACTCGCCCACTTCATCCAGGAGTTCGCGGCAGGCCGCGTCACCGGCGAGTGCCAGATCAGTGACAATGGCCCCGGTGATCTGCTCGGCGTCGCCGCCGACGGAGGCCAGCAGTTCCTGGGCAACCGGCGAATTGGCGCGCGCCAGAATCCTCGCTTCCCGGCCCAGGGCGTTGCCAGAGGCGTACTGCTCCCAGCAGCCCCGGTTGCCGCACTCGCAACGCTGCCCGCCGGGCATGATGATCTGGTGGCCGAATTCGCCGGCTACACCAAACCGGCCGCGCTCCACCCGCCCGTCCATCACCATGGCACCGCCGATGCCGGTACCGAGGGTGATGCACACCAGCCGGTCCTCGCCCTGCCCCGCACCAAAGCGCCATTCCGCCCAGGCCGCGGCGTCGGCGTCGTTCGTCAGCAGCACAGGCCGGCGCAGCAGGCGCTGCAGGTTTGCCCGCAACGGCTCGTTTCGCCAGGCGAGGTGCGGACTGAAAAGCACGGTTCCGCCGTCCAGGTCCATCCAACCGGCCGCACCGATGCCTACTGACCACACCCTATGGCCGGCCCCGAGTTCGTCCACGAGCTCCACGATGACCTGCTCCACCGCGCGCGGGTCGCTGCCGGGGGTGGACCGCCGGGCCTCGCTCAGGATCCTTCCGTCGGCGTCCACCACGCCGGCGGCGACCTTGGTGCCGCCGATATCAATGCCGATTGCCAGCCCCTTGCGCCCGAGCCGCAGGTGCTCGCGGAACGTTTCCGTTCGTCTGGGCCGGGCCCTTGAGGCCAGCGGCCGCCGCCGCCAGGGGGCCGGACGTCGGAGCGGAGCGGCTGGCTCGCCAGGGGGCGTTACGTACATAGTGCTTCATTCTAGGGCGCGCCGGGCGGGCAACGCCGGAGGCCGGGCCCATGGCCACCCCCACTCCTCTTTGACTCATATGTTACTGGCCAGTAGGTTTGTTTCTGCACGGCCAAGTTGCAGGCGTATTAGTCTTTAGGCATACCCTGTGCGGGTCTATGGATATCAAAGGAGCTATAGTGCGCGAATTCAGTGTTCCGCCCCTGGTTGTTGTCCCACCGGAAACCAACATCACCGATCTTGTGCTGCGGCAGGCAGCCAAGCCCAGCAACCCTGCGCTCTTCTCGCGGCTGGACTCCGCAGGCGCCTGGCGGGACGTCTCCGCCACAGACTTCCTGGCGGACGTCCAGGCCCTTGCGAAGGGCCTGATGGCCAGCGGCGTGGGAGCCGGCGACCGGGTGGGCATCATGTCCCGCACACGCTACGAGTGGGCCCTCATCGACTTCGCCATCTGGTTCGCCGGCGCCGTCTCGGTGCCCATCTACGAGACCTCCTCGCCGTCGCAGGTTGCCTGGAACCTCGGCGATTCAGGGGCTGTGGCCGCCTTCGGCGAGGCCGCCCACCACGAGGACATCATCCGGCAGGCTGCCACCTCGGAAGGCCTCACCGCCCTCCAGAACGTCTGGCAGCTCGAAGGCGGCGGACTGGACGCCGTCCGTGAGGCCGGACGGGACGTCAGCGACGCCGACCTTGAGGCCCGCCGCAGTGCCGCCAACCTGGACGACATCGCCACCATCATCTACACGTCAGGAACCACTGGCCGGCCGAAGGGCTGCGAACTCACCCACGGGAACTTCGTTGAGCTCTCCGACAACGCCCTGGCCATCATCGGCGAGATCGTGCACGAGAACGCCAAGACCATCATGTTCCTGCCGCTGGCGCATGTGTTCGCGCGCTTCATCTCCGTCCTGGCCATGGCCGCCGGAACCACCGTGGCGCATACCCCAGACATCAAGAACCTGCTTGCCGACCTGCAGAGCTACGAGCCCACGTTTATCCTGGCTGTTCCGCGGGTCTTCGAGAAGGTCTACAACTCGGCGCTGACAAAGGCCGAGGACGGCGGCAAGGGCCCCATCTTCCATCGGGCCGCGGATACCGCTATCGCCTTCTCCAAGGCCAGGCAGGCAGGGCACGTTGGCCTCGGCCTGAAGCTCCGCCATGCACTGTTCGACAAGCTGGTCTATGGCAAGCTACGTGCCGCCATGGGCGGGCATGTTGCCCACGCCGTGTCCGGCGGCGGGCCACTGGGAGAGCGACTGGGCCACTTCTTCCAGGGCATCGGCCTGCAAGTGCTCGAGGGCTACGGCCTGACCGAGACTACCGCCCCAATCTCCGTCAACACGCCGGCCCTGATCAAGATCGGTTCCGTGGGGAAGCCCCTGCCTGGCAATTCGGTGAAGATTGCCGACGACGGCGAAATCCTGGCCAAGGGCGTCTGCGTCATGCGAGGCTACTACCAGCGCGATGACCTGATGGCGGATACGTTTGCCGATGACTGGTTCCGCACCGGCGACATCGGACGGCTCGATGACGACGGCTTCCTGTGGATCACCGGCCGCAAGAAGGAAATCATTGTCACGGCCGGCGGCAAGAACGTGATCCCCGCCCTCCTGGAAGACCAGATCCGGGCGGATGCGCTGGTCTCCCAGGTCCTGGTGGTGGGCGACAACCGGCCGTTCATCGGCGCACTGGTGACCCTGGACCAGGAGGCTCTGCCGGGCTGGCTCCAGCGCCACGGACTGCCGGCCACCACTACGCTCGACGAAGCGGTCGAGAACCCGGTGGTCAAGGCCGCCGTGCAGGACCTCATCACGCAGGCCAACGCCTCGGTGTCGCAGGCGGAGGCCATCAAGTCATTCCGGATCGTCGCTTCGGACTTCACGGAAGCCTCCGGCCACCTGACGCCGTCCATGAAGGTGAAGCGGGCCCAGGTGATGAAGGACTTCGAGACAGTCATCGAGGAAATGTACGGCGCGCCGCGCGGCTAAGCGGCAACGCAAAACGAAGGGCCCTCCCGGCGGAAGTAAACTTCCAAGCCGGGGAGGGCCCTTCCTTTTATGCCTGGACTTATGCCTGGACTGCTTAGCCCTACTCGACGACCAGGAGGAGGTCCCCGCCCTGCACCTGCTCCACCGCTGAAATGGCGAGCCGCGAGACTTTGCCTGCCGCCGGCGTCGTGATGGAGGCTTCCATCTTCATTGCTTCGATGGTGGCCACCGTGTCACCGGCGTTGACCGTGTCGCCGGCCTTGACGGTCACGGTGACGGCGCCGGCGAACGGCGCGGCGACGTGGCCCGGCTGGGCCGGGTCTGCCTTCTCGGCAGCCTTGACGTTGCTCACCACGGAGCGGTCACGGACCACAACGGGGCGGGACTGGCCGTTCAGGGTGCACATGACCGTCCGCATGCCCTTTTCGTCGGGCTCGGAAACAGCTTCCAGCGAGGCGATCAGCCGGACACCCTTCTCCAGCTGGATCTCGTGCTCGGCGCCGCGCTGCAGGCCGTAAAGGTAGTCGCGGGTGTCGAGGACGGAAATGTTGCCGTACGTCTCCACGCTCTTGAGGTAGTCCTTGGTGGGACCCTCGAAGAGCAGGCGGTTCAGCGTGCCCTGGCAGGTCTTGGAATCACCCTTGAGCGCGGCGCTGTCCTCGGGGCTGAGGTCAACGTCGCGGACCTTGATGCTGCGGCCCTGGAGCGCCTTGGTGCGGAACGGTTCCGGCCATCCTCCGGGCGGGTCGCCGAGTTCGCCGGAAAGGAAGCCGATGACGGAGTCGGGGATGTCGTAGTTCTGCGGGTTTTCGTTGAAGTCCGCAGGATCTGCGTTGAGACCTACGAGGTGCAGGGCGAGGTCGCCCACCACCTTGGACGACGGCGTGACCTTCACCAGGCGGCCCAGGATCCGGTCCGCGGCGGTGTACATGTCCTCGATCGCCTCGAACCGCTCCCCCAGGCCCAGCGCCATGGCCTGCTGGCGCAGGTTGGACAGCTGGCCGCCCGGGATTTCGTGCTGGTAGACGCGGCCGGTGGGGCCTGGCAGGCCTGATTCGAACGGCGCGTAGACGCGGCGCACGGCTTCCCAGTACGGCTCAAGGGAACTGACTGCGTCAAGGCTCAAGCCGGTGTCCCGCGGGGTGTGCGCCAGCGCCGCCACAAGGGCGGAAGCGGACGGCTGGCTGGTGGTCCCGGCCAGCGAGGCGGATGCAACATCCACAGCGTCCACACCGGCGTCAACTGCCGCCAGCAGGGTGGCCAGCTGGCCGCCTGCCGTGTCATGGGTGTGGAGGTGGACCGGGAGGTCGAAGCGTTCGCGCAGGGCGGCCACCAGCTTGGCGGCCGCTGCCGGGCGCAGCAGCCCGGCCATGTCCTTGATGGCCAGGATGTGGGCGCCGGCGTCCACAATCCGCTGAGCCAGTTCCAGGTAGTAGTCCAGCGTGTACAGCTTCTCGTCCGGGTTCAACATGTCGCCGGTGTAGCACAGGGCTACTTCGGCGACGGCTGTTCCGGTGGCCCGGACGGCGCGGATGGCGGGGGCCATCTGGTTCACGTCGTTCAGGGCATCGAAGATGCGGAAGATGTCGATGCCGGTGGCGGCGGCCTCGTTGACGAAAGCAACCGTCACCTCTTCCGGGTACGGCGTGTAGCCCACCGTGTTCCGGCCGCGCAGCAGCATTTGCAGGCAGACATTGGGCAGCGCCTTCCGCAGGGCCGCCAGGCGGTCCCAGGGGTCCTCGCCGAGGAAGCGCAGTGCCACGTCGTAGGTTGCGCCGCCCCAGGCCTCTACGGACAGGAGCTCCGGCAGGAGGGCCGTGACCGCGGGGCCGGCGGCCACGAGGTCCCGGGTACGCACGCGGGTGGCCAGCAGGGACTGGTGGGCGTCGCGGAAGGTGGTGTCGGTGACGGCCACGGCGGTCTGCTCACGCAGGGCCTTGGCGAAGCCTTCGGGGCCAAGCTCCAGGAGGCGCTGGCGCGATCCCGGTGCGGCCTGACGATCCCCTACGGCGGGGAGTTTGGCGGCCGGATCCGAGTGCACTTTCAGCTCGCCGTTGGGCTTGTTGACGGTGACTTCGGCCAGCCACGTCAGGAGCTTGGTGCCGCGGTCGGCGGAGACCCGGGCCTTCAGCAGCTGGGGCCGCTCGTCGATGAAGTTCGTGGCCACGTTGCCGGCAATGAAGTCGGCGTCGTCGAGCACGGCCTGGAGGAAGGAAATGTTCGTGGACACACCACGGATGCGGAACTCCGCGAGGGCACGGCGGGCCCGGGCCACGGCGGCCGGGTAGTCGCGGCCGCGGCAGCTCAGCTTCACGAGCATGGAGTCGAAGTGAGGACTGATTTCGGCACCCGAGTACACGGTGCCGCCGTCGAGCCTTACACCGGCGCCGCCGGCGGAGCGGTAGCCGGTGATCTTCCCGACGTCGGGCCGGAACCCGTTGGCCGGGTCCTCGGTGGTGATGCGGCACTGCAGCGCTGCGCCCTTAAGCTGGACCGTCTCCTGGGAGAGGCCAAGGTCCGCGAGGGTCTCGCCGGAAGCGATCCGAAGCTGTGCCTGCACCAGGTCAACGTCCGTCACTTCCTCAGTGACGGTGTGTTCGACCTGGATGCGGGGGTTCATTTCGATGAAGACGTGCTGTCCGGCGCGTTCGCCGACGGTGTCCACCAGGAACTCAACGGTTCCGGCGTTGACGTAGTTCAGGGCCTTGGCGAACTTCACCGCGTCACGGTAAAGGGCCTGGCGGATGCCTTCGTCCAGGTTGGGCGCGGGGGCGATCTCGATGACCTTCTGGTGACGGCGCTGGATGGAGCAGTCACGTTCGAAGAGGTGGATGACGTTGCCCTCGGCGTCGGCCAGGATCTGCACCTCGATGTGGCGCGGGCGGAGCACTGCCTGCTCCAGGAACATGGTGGGGTCACCGAATGCCGCATCGGCTTCGCGCATGGCGGCCTGCAGGGCCTCGGGAAGGGCTTCCCTCGTGTCGACGCGGCGCATGCCACGTCCGCCGCCGCCGGCGACGGCCTTGGCGAAGATGGGGAAACCGATCTCGTCGGCTGCCGCGATCAGCTCATCCATGTCCTTCGAGGGTTCACTCGATTTCAGGACCGGAACACCTGCCTCACGGGCAGCCTTCAGTGCTGCCACCTTGTTGCCGGCCAGCTCAAGCACCTCAGCCGGCGGGCCAACGAAGGTGATGCCCGCTTCCTGGGCGGCGCGGGCCAGATCGGGGTTTTCCGAAAGAAAGCCGTAGCCGGGGTAGATGGCGTCGGCGCCGGATTCCTTGGCGACACGGACCACCTCGGCAACATCCAGGTAGGCCCGGACGGGATGCCCCACTTCGCCAATCAGATATGCCTCATCGGCCTTCTGGCGGTGGATCGAATTTCGGTCCTCATTGGGGAAAACAGCAACGGTCTTGGCGCCCAGCTCGTAGCTGGCGCGGAAGGCCCTGATCGCGATTTCGCCGCGGTTGGCCACCAGAATCTTGGAAAACATAATTCTCCTGCATCATTGCGGGTGTATCGGTAAGTGGTCACAGTGTCTAAGACCCGCGCTTAGAAATACAAATCATTGTGGCCACAGTCACAGAAACTTCCGTCATGTCCCGCGTGCATCGACGGAGGCTGGCAGAACCGGCACCCATGCCATCGCCGTGCCATGCCGCGTCCCCATAAGACGGGATTCACCGGCGCAGCCACATATGATGAGTAAGGCGGCTCGAGCCGCCTGCTTCGGCAGTGCCGGAGCAAACATTACCCCCAACACGGCAGCCGGCGTTAGGTTTTGGTCTCACAAGTGCAAGTAGTCAGCATCAGCAGCCTCAAGGGCGGAGTCGGCAAGACGTCCGTCACCACAGGATTGGCGTCTGCGGCGCTTGCCGCGGGCATCCCCACACTGGTGGTGGACCTCGATCCCCACGCGGACGCGACCACTGCCCTGGGCGTCCAGGCCGGCGACCAGCTGGACATCGGCAGGATGCTCAAGAGCCCCCGCCGGGCCAAGCTCGCGGACAATGTCGCGGGCAGCTCCTGGACGGCACGGGCGCATACCAACGGATCCGGACCGGCCGTCCTGGACGTCGCCGTGGGTTCGGCGTACACCGGCATCTACGACCGCCCCGACCTTGGCCGCAGGGACCTTCGCAGGCTTTCCGCGGTCCTGGCTGGCGCCGACCGCTACGAGCTGGTCCTCATTGACTGCCCGCCGTCGCTGAACGGGCTGACCCGGATGGCCTGGTCAGCAAGTGACAAAGTGGCGCTCGTGGCCGAGCCGGGACTCTTCTCGGTGGCTGGGACGGAACGGACCATGCGCGCCATCCAGCTGTTCAAGCAGGAATTCGCGCCGAACCTATCCCCCGCAGGCATCGTGGCCAACCGCGTTCGCACCGGTTCCTCCGAACACACGTACCGGCTCGCGGAAATGGAATCGATGTTCGGTGACCTGCTGCTGAGCCCACGCATCCCCGAACAGGCGAACTGGCAGCAGATCCAGGGCGCGGCCCACCCGGTGCACCACTGGCCCGGCGAATCCGCGAAGACATCCGCTGCGTTGTTCGACGCCCTCCTCGTCAACCTCCTGGCGACCCGAAGCGGGCTGCGAAACCGAACCCAGCGTTAACCCTTTGGCTGCAGCCAAAGGTTCCGCAGACAACGACAAGAGGCCATCCCCGCAGGGGGTGGCCTCTTCTTGTTGGTGTTGTGCCAGCCTGTTGTCAGCCGATCTTGCGGGCAGCGCGCCGCTTGCTCAGCTCGTCGTCGGGAAAGGACTGTTCAGCGGCGTGTTCGCTCGGCAGGGAAGCCAGGCTGCCCTCGACTTCGCGCCAGACCCGGCCCACGGCGATGCCGAAAACGCCTTGTCCACCCTGTACAAGATCGATGACCTCGTCTGCGGAGGTGCATTCGTAGACGCTCGCGCCGTCGCTCATGAGCGTGATCTGTGCCAGATCCTCCACGCCGCGTTCGCGCAGATGTTCCACTGCCGTGCGGATCTGCTGAAGGGAAACACCGGTGTCCAGAAGCCGCTTGACTACCTTGAGGACGAGAATGTCCCGGAAGCCGTAGAGTCGCTGCGAGCCGGAGCCTGCGGCGCCGCGGACTGCGGGCTCAACCAGCCCGGTGCGTGCCCAGTAGTCCAGCTGACGGTACGTGATGCCGGCCGCCTTGCAGGCCGTGGGGCCGCGGTAGCCGGCGTCCTCGTCAAGGACGGGAAGGTCTTCGGTAAACAGGAGGCCCTGGGCACCGCTCGCGGGCACAGCCACACCAGCCGTTGTGGGCTGCTTCAGCCCGCCTGCTTCGCCTTTGGGACTCACCTGGATCCTCCTTGTCATAAGCTCCCGGGGACCACTGCATCAGCCGGTTCACACATGAAGTTCATGCATGTAATTTCGCGGGGGTCGTACTTTTACAGTGTGACTTGCGCGGCTGCTGTAAGCAATGGGAGCTTGATACCTTCGACGTTAGGCCCGCTGCGCCCCAAGGTCAAAGATCTAGGCCGCTTGGCGCAGGCGTGTCGGAACTTTCAGGCTCAACTTTAACCTTAACGTGACCTCAGCCGTCGAAGTCTTCGGGCTCCACATCGTCCAGGAACTCACGGAAGCGCCGCAGTTCGCGCTCCTCGTCCACGGTGGGGCCCGGGTCAGTATCCTCCCCCTCGTCATGCTCGGTAATACGGACTCCGGCTTCATCCATTACCGAGTCGGCACACCAGATGCGGCACTTGGCCCGCAACGCGATCGCGAGTGCGTCCGATGCCCGCGAGCTAACGGTGGTGCCGTTCTCGAACTGGAGCTGGCCATAAAAGATGTTGTCCTCAACGGCCACAATGTTGACGCTGACGACCGAATGGCCCAGGGACTCCACCACGTCCACCAGGAGGTCGTGGGTCATCGGGCGCGGAGGCACTACCCCTTGCTGGGCCAGGGCGATGGCACTTGCCTCTGGAGTCCCGATCCAGATGGGCACGTGCCGCTCGCCGTGGATCTCGCGCAGCAGGACGAGCGGCTGGTTGGACGGCAGTTCGATACGAACGCCTACGATCTCCACTTCGATCATCAGATGTCCATACGTGAGATACGGTCCTGGACCAGTGCCCGGTGCAGGACCAGGCAGAGGTCGCTGATTTCGCGGGCCGCTTCGGCAGCCCGCGCCTGTGACGCGGAATCGCGCCGGGACGCGAGCGGCGCAACTGCGCGCTCCACGAGTCCGAATTCACGTTCCGCGGCGGCCTGGAACGGCCGCAGGTGGCGCGGCTCAAGGCCGTGGCTCTCCAGCTGCACGCAGGCACGGGCCACTTGGAGGGCGTGCTCGTCGAACTTGCCGTTGCTGTGGCTGATCAGCCCGAAGCTCAGCAGCGACTGGAGCAACGGAATGCTGGCGCCGGACTCGGTCCGCAGCTGTTCCTCGCTGAATTTCCGGCCGCGGTTCTGAAGCTCCACGGCCAATTCATCCGAAACGATCCGCGGCGAAACCACGACGCCGGGCGGCAGGTTCTCGGGCCGCTCTCCCCTGTCGATCGCATCAAGGTAGTCCTTGATGACTTTCAGTGGAAGGTACTGGTCCCGCTGCAGCGCCAGCACAAAACGGAGACGTTCGACGTCACTGTCCGAGTACTGCCGGTATCCGGCCGGAGTGCGGCGCGGATTAATCAGTCCCTTTTCCTCGAGGAACCTGATTTTCGACGCGGTCATACCCGGAAAGTCGCCGCTGAGTTGCGCGAGGACTTCCCCGATGTTCAAAACTTGGGGCCCCCGGCGTTCCGGTTGTGCCATTGCCACAGGCAAGTGTCCCGGGATCAGGCGCGGCCTGCTGCGCGGGCAGGGCTCAGGTAGAAGGTGAGTCGGAACTTGCCGATCTGGACTTCGTTCCCGGACTTTAGCTCAACACTGTCCACGCGGTCGTGGTTGACGTACGTGCCGTTGAGGCTGCCGGTATCCACCACTTCAAAGCTCCGCGCAGTGCGGCGGAACTCGACGTGGCGCCGCGAGACGGTGACGTCATCCAGGAAGATGTCGGCATCAGGATGACGGCCGGCCGTGGTGGTGTCCGTGTCAAGCAGGAAGCGGGCACCCGCGTTCGGGCCGCTGTGGGCCACCAGGAGCGCGGAACCGGCCGGCAGCGCCTCCACGGATGAACGCTCGTCCGTGGACAGCTTGGGGGCGATGGTGGGTTCGTCGGAGACGGGGGTGAGATGGATCGAGGTGGTCTCCGAAGCCCTGGCCGCACCTGTGCCGTGCTCGCCTTCGGCAGGGTCCTGTTCGTGGCCAACCATGGATTCCTCCTCTTTCGCTGCAGCTCTCACGCCTGCAATCAACTTTTGCCCTGACGGATCCGCCTCGCGGATCCGATGCCGGGCCCCGATCCGGCCACTGACGTGCGAAGACGCCCGTTGGCCGGACCGGATGAACCCGTTAGCTTCAGCCTACCTGCTGTTCGTACTCGGATGCACTGAGCAAGGATTCCACAGCGTCCGCTTCTGCCAGCCGGATCTCGATCAGCCAGCCGTCGCCGTACGGATCGGAGTTGATCAACGCCGAATCGGTATCGAGGGATTCGTTGCGTGCCACGACCTCGCCGCTGACCGGAGCATAGATGTCACTGACGCTCTTGGTGGATTCGACCTCGCCCACGACTTCGTTTGCGGTGACTTTGGTGCCGGCTTCCGGCATCTGGGCATAGACAACATCTCCGAGTGCGTCCTGCGCGAAGTCGGTGATGCCCACCCGGACCACGCCGTCGGCGCTCGGTGCGGATACCCACTCGTGCTCGGCGGTGTAGGACAGGTCTTCGGGAATGTTGCTCATCAGGGGCCTTTCATCGGGTCAATCACCAATGTCAACGGGGCCTGGAAAACAAGCCGCCGCTGAAAGTATAGGCACAACTCCACGGGCGTTCGAGGAGGATTCTGACATGATGAGACTCATGAGATCACATGCACAGGAATCGCCCGCGAAAAAGGCGAACTGGGCTGCACGGATCATCCTCGTTGCGGTGGCGTTGGTGGTCCTCACTATCGCTTACTTTGCCTTAGCGGCCATCCTCCCGGTCTGGTGGGCGAATGTTATCCGCAACCAGGTCCAGGGCAATCTTGGGGCGGGCATCCTGGTGGGGATGTTTTACGGGTTCGTTTTCACGTTCGTTCCCCTCGTGGTGGCCTGGCAGGCCACACGCAAATCCGTAAGCTGGCCCTGGAAGCTGACCATCCTCGTCGCCGCTGTGGCTCTCGCCTCCCCGAATCTGCTGACCGCCGGGATCATGTTCGACAGCTCGCAGGCCGCCCATAACGGACAGCGGATCCTTGGCACGGAGGCAACCTGGTTCCCGCTGTGGACACAGATCTCAGCCA
Organism: Pseudarthrobacter sp. NIBRBAC000502772; assembly: GCF_006517235.1. Taxonomy (NCBI): domain Bacteria; kingdom Bacillati; phylum Actinomycetota; class Actinomycetes; order Micrococcales; family Micrococcaceae; genus Pseudarthrobacter; species Pseudarthrobacter sp. NIBRBAC000502772. Next base: position 2,174,819 of record NZ_CP041188.1, on the reverse strand, counting down.
TCGCCGCCGTCGTGGTCTTTGTGGTCGGCCTGATCCTGTGGAGGGTCTGGCGGCAGCGCGGCAAAAAGATGAAGGTGCTCAAGAAGGCAGGTGCCGAGCGTTCCCTGGCTGCGAAGGCGGCCAATGACTCCGCGGCCAGCTCACCTGCTCCCGAGGCGTCAGCTGTTCCTGAGGCTCCGGCCGCACCCGACAGCCAGGCTGACGACAGGTAAAGCCGTGCCGGAGCTTCCCGAGGTTGCAGGCCTGGCCGGTTTCCTGGACGAGCACCTGCGCGGAGCGGTGGTGCGGAAGGTCCAGATCGTTTCCTTTGCCGTGCTGAAGACAGCGGATCCGCCGTTCACAGCGCTGGAGAACTGCACGGTCGCCGGCGTGCGGCGGTTTGGAAAGTTTGTCAGCATTGACACCGACGGGCCGTCCTTTGTCTTCCACCTCGCCCGGGCGGGCTGGGTCCGCTTCACGGACTCGCCCACAGACACCCAGCTCCGGATGGGAAAGGGCCACATCGCCATGCGGCTGGCGTTCACCGGGCCGGACGGTGCCCATGGCATGGATCTTACCGAGGCGGGGACCAAAAAGAGCCTTGCCGTTTACGTGGTGCGCGACCCCCAGGATGTGCCGGGCGTCGCGGCGCTGGGGCCGGACCCGTTCAGCGCAGCGTTCGACGCCGACATGCTGGCGGAAATTCTCGGCTCCACTTCCCAGCAGATCAAGGGCGTCCTGCGGAGCCAGAGTGTGATTGCGGGGATCGGGAACGCCTACAGCGACGAGATCCTGCATGCTGCGAGGATCTCCCCCTTTGCCACCGCCAAGTCCTTGGACCGCGGCACGGTGCAGGTGCTTTATGACGCCATCCACAGCGTGCTCGGAACAGCCCTGGCCGAAGCCGAGGGCAAGCCGCCCAGCGAGCTCAAGGACGTCAAACGCAGCCACATGCGGGTCCATGCCCGCACCGGCGAAGCTTGCCCGGTGTGCGGTGACACAGTCCGGGAGGTGTCTTTCGCGGATACTTCCCTACAGTACTGCCCCACGTGCCAGACCAAGGGAAAGATCCTGGCGGACCGCAGGACGTCGAAGTTCCTGAAATAAGCCAGGCCGCGAAACATCCGAACAGGACGGCACAAAACAAAAGCGTCCCGGAGAATTTTCTCCGGGACGCTTCTGTTTTGGTCGGGCTGACAGGATTTGAACCTGCGACCCCTTGACCCCCAGTCAAGTGCGCTACCAAGCTGCGCTACAGCCCGTTAGTTCCGCCGTTCTCCGCTGCGTTTACTCCCGATGTTAGCCAGGATTTCAACTCAGCAGTCCGGCCGAACCACCTTGAAAAGCTTACACGATTCCGGAGGGTGCAAGTGACACTTTGCCGCCTGCACGCCCCCGGTGTGTCCTAATTAACGCTTCTTGCCGCGCTTTTCGCGGACGCGCATGTTGACCTCGATGGGCGTGCCCTCGAAACCGAACGTTTCGCGGAGCCTGCGGGTGATGAAGCGGCGGTAGCCCGGGTCCAGGAATCCGGTGGTGAACAGCACAAACTTCGGCGGCCGGCTGGACGCCTGCGTGCCGTACAGGATGCGCGGTTGCTTGCCGCCGCGGACCGGGTGCGGGTGCGCCGCCACAAGCTCGCCAAGGAAGGCATTGAGCTTACCGGTGGGGATGCGCCTGTCCCAGTTCTCCAGGGCCAGGTCCAGGGCGGGAACCAGACGGTCCTTGTGCCAGCCCGTCAGCGCGGAGATGTTGACCCGGGGCGCCCAGGCCACGTGGGCCAGGTCCTGCTCGATTTCGCGCTCCAGGTAGGTGCGGCGTTCGTCGTCGAGCAGGTCCCACTTGTTGAAAGCCAGCACAAGGGCGCGGCCCGACTCGATGGCCAGCTGCAGGATGCGGACGTCCTGCTCGCTGAGGACCTCATCCACCGCGAGAAGAACGACGGCGACCTCCGCCTTTTCGAGCGCGGCCTGCGTCCGGAGGGAGGCGTAGTAGTCGGCGCCCTGCGCCATGTGCTGGCGGCGGCGGATGCCTGCCGTGTCCACAAAACGCCACGTGCGGTCACCGAGTTCAATGAACTCATCCACCGGATCACGCGTGGTGCCGGCGGTGTTGTCCACGACGACACGTTCGGACCCTGCCAGCTTGTTCAGCAGTGATGACTTGCCCACGTTCGGGCGGCCGATCAGTGCGATGCGGCGGGGTCCGCCCGAGCGTTCCAGGCCCTCAATGGTGGAGAACTCCGGCAGGGTGTCCATCACGTGGTCCAGGAGGTCGGCCACGCCGCGTCCGTGCAGGGCCGAGACGGGGTATGGCTCGCCGAAGCCGAGGCCCCACAGTGTGGCAGAGTCCGCTTCCTGGGCGAAGTCGTCCACCTTGTTGGCCACCATGATGACCGGCTTCTTGCTGCGGCGGAGCATCTTCATAACGCCCTCGTCCGTTGCGGTGGCGCCCACCGCGGAGTCGACGACGAAGAGCACGGCGTCGGCCATTTCCACAGCCATTTCCGCCTGTTCGGCCACCCGTGCGTGGATGCCGCGGGCATCGTGCTCCCAGCCGCCGGTGTCCACCAAAGTGAAGTTGCGCCCGTTCCAGTGTGCCGAGTACATCACGCGGTCCCGCGTCACGCCGGGAGTATCCTCGACCACGGCTTCGCGGCGGCCCAGGATGCGGTTCACCAGAGTGGATTTGCCCACGTTGGGACGGCCGATGATGGCAAGCACGGGATCGAGCTTGACCGGACCGTCGAAGTCCTCGTCGTCGTAGTTCCCGCTCAGCAGGGCGGCGTCTTCCTCGTCGAGCTCGTAGTCGTCCAAGCCGGCGCGGAGCGACGCGGCACGCATCTCCGCTTCGTCGTCGTCGATCGCGGCCAGCCGCTCGGCCACCTGGTCCGTGCCGGTGGGCGTGTATTCATCTTCGCCGGCGCCGGAGTGGCTGGAGGTTTGAGTCGTATCGCTCATTGCACTTTCCTTAGTGGTCATCTGCCGGCGTCCCGGCTACTGCTGTGAAGTTCGTGCGGAAATCCGCGTGGGGCAAAGGCTGCCCACTGTGTTGGATGGTCTCCTGGACGTGCCCCGCAAGCGCAGCGCGGATTTCCATTCCCGCCCTGTCCATTGAAGCACGGCCCGTTTCGCCGGGGTTGCGGCTGAGGGTCAGTGCGTTGCCGAAGCTGACGTGGAACCGCCGCCCTGGCCTGGGTACTGTGTCGAGGTGTTCGTTGCCCGTCCGGGTGCCGAGGATCGCCACGGGAACCACGGGGGCGCCCGAGTTCAGCGCCAGCCAGGCCACCCCGTTGTTGATGTCTGTTGCCTGGCCGCTCCCCCGAGATCCTTCCGGAAGAATCCCGATGCAGCGGCCGGCGTCGAGCATGTTCTTGCCCAGCAGCAGCGCAGCCCGGTCCCCGGAGCGGTCAACCGGCAGCTGGCCGGAGGCCCGAAGGACCCGACCCAGCAAGCCCTTGAACATCTCCTTCTTGACCAGGATGTGCATGGGACGCGGCGACGCGCCGAACATCACCGGCCCGTCCAGGAAACTGATGTGGTTGCCGGCAAAAATCACCGGCCCACCCGTAGGCACGTTGTCCCGGCCTGTGACGGACGTGCGGTACACCACGTGGTCCAGGAGCCAGCCGACGGGCCGGCTCCATGTCATGGTCAGGCCGGAGGGAAGCCGCACGCCGCGGTCAGTCACGGTTAAGCACCTTCGTGACGATCACGAGCGCCGCGTCCACGGTCTCGGCGAAGTCCAGATCGGAAGAATCCAGGGTGACAACACCGTCGGCAGCCTGGGTGAAGTTCACCACTGTGGAATCCTTGGCGTCACGGTGGGTGACCTGGGCGGCGAGCTGCTCCGCATCCTGCGTGCCGCCCAGTTGGATGCCGCGGCGGCGAAGCCGGGCCTCCTCACTGGCGGTCAGCAGCATGCGGACTTCCGCGCCCGGGGCCACGACGGTCGTGATGTCCCGGCCCTCCACCACGATGCGGCGGTGGTGCTTTTCAATGACCTCACGCTGCCGGCGGATCAGTTCGGTCCGCGCACCCAGGGTGGTGGCCACCGCACTGACCGCCGACGAAATTGCCGGTTCACGGATGGCGTCCGTGACGTCGGCGCCGCCCACGCGGACGTATTCCTCCCGCGGTGTGGTGCTCAGTTCCAGGACCAGGTCACGGGAGGCCTGCTCCACGGCGGCGGCGTCGCTGAGGTCAATTCCGCTGGTGACGCAGAACCAGGTCAGGGCACGGTACATGGCGCCGGTGTCCAGGTAGGCAAGGTGCAGCCGGCGGGCCACTTCCTTGCTCACGCTGGACTTGCCGGAGCCTGACGGCCCGTCGATGGCGACCACCAAAGGCCTGCCTACGCGCAAGGCCGGAAGGGTGTCAAGAAGTTCTTGTGTCATTACTGCAATACCCGCCATCCGCGGTCGTTGAGTGCTTCGATCAGATGGTCATGCTTGTTCGGCAGCACGGACAGTTCCACCATGCCCACGTTCTGGCCCGAGGAGTGGTCCAGCCGAAGGTCCTCCACGTTCACGCCGATCTCACCGATTTCGGTGAGGAGCTGCGCGATCTGTCCCGGCCGGTCATCCACGAGGACCGTCAGCCAGGAGTATGCCTGCGGCGGGCCACCGTGCTTACCCGGAATACGGGCCTGCCCGGCATTGCCTTCGCTGATGAGCTGGGCCAGGTCCAGCCTGGCGCCGGGCGCAAGCGGTTCCTCCAGCGTCCCGATGAGCCGGTTCAGGTCCTCGCGGACCCCGTAAAGGATCTCCACGACCTTTCCCGCGTTGCCGCCCAGGATCTGGACCCACAGCGTGGGATCGCTGGCGGCGATCCGCGTGACATCCCGCAGCCCGTTGCCGGCGAGGGACAGCGCGTGAAGCGGCGTCCCCTGCAGCCGGCTGGCCAGCAGGGAGGACATGATCTGGGGCAGGTGCGATACCAAGGCCACGGCTTCGTCGTGTTCGTCGGCAGTGAACTGGGAAACCACGGCTCCCAGGTCCGTGGCCAGGGAACGCGCAGTCTGCACGGCAGCCGCGGATGACTCCGGGCCCGGACAAACCACCCACGGCATGGACGTGAAGAGCTCGCCGCGGGCCGCAACCGGCCCGGACTTTTCGCGCCCAGCCATCGGATGCGTCCCCACATAGCGGGCGAGGTCCGCGCCGCGGCCGCCCAACTCCGCCAGGATGGCGGCCTTGACGCTGGCGATGTCAACCACCACGGAATCCGGGTAGTCGGCAAGCGCACGGGCCACGACGTCGGCTGTCACGTCCGGCGGTGCTGCCACCACCACAAGCTCCGGCGCCTCGTCCCCCAGCTGGTCCAGGGGCTGGCCGGCGCCGATGTCGACTGCCACCGCCTGGTTGGTCGGCGACGGGTCAGACAGGAACACGGGCACGCCGCGCCCACGCAGGCCCAGCCCGATGCTGGCACCGAGCAGGCCGGTGCCAATCACCACGACCGGCCCGTTGAGGTGCCCCCGCCCGTGGGAGCGAAATGCGGACATGCCTCAGAGTCCTACGGATGCCAGCAGGTGGCCGACTTCCTGCTTGCCAAGGTTGCGGATGCTGCCCTGGCGCTGGTCGCCCAGGCCAATGGGACCCACCTTGACGCGCACCAGGCGCAGGACCGGGAACCCGACGGCGTCGAACAGGCGACGGACAATCCGGTTCTTGCCTGAGTGCAGAACCACTTCGATCAGCACATGGCCCGGAGTGGAGTCCACCAGCTTGAAGGAGTCAACGGAGGCAAAGCCATCCTCGAGTTCCACGCCTTCGCGGAGCTGGGCGCCGACTCCCTGCGGGAACGGGCCGCGGACCTGGACCAGATAGGTCTTCGGGACCTCGTAGGACGGGTGCGTCAGCCGGTTGGCCAGTTCGCCGTCGTTGGTCAGCAGCAGCAGCCCTTCGGTGGCGACGTCCAGCCGGCCCACGTGGAACAGGCGTTCGCCCAGGTGGGTCTTCCGCACAAAATCGCTGATGCAGGGACGGCCATCGGGGTCTTCCATGGTGGACACCACGCCCTTGGGCTTGTTGAAGACCATGTATACGAGGTTTTCATCCAGCTGGATGCGCAGGCCATCAACGTGGATGACTGCCGTCTTAGGGTCCACGCGGACACCAAGCTCAGTGACAACCTGGCCGTCGACCTCAACACGGCCTTCGGCGATCATCTCTTCGCAGACGCGGCGCGAAGCCACGCCGGCCTGGGCCATGACCTTCTGCAGGCGGGTGCCGTCGGCGTCGTGCATTTCCGACTGCGGGACGTCACCGCGGGCTCCGCGCTTGCGGGCAGGCTTCCGGACGGGGCCAAGGTTCTGGCCAAACCGTTCGCTGCCGAAGGCGCGTGACGCCGCCGCCCCGGGCCTTCCGGTGCGCGGCTTGGGCTTGAGCGCGCCGGGGGTGCCGGGAGCCTTGTTGGCGCCCGGTTTGCGGGCAGCAGGCTTGCGCGCCGATGTGCTGCCTGCCGGCTTCCAGTCGGAGGCACCGCGGCCGGCCGGTGGCGACGCCGGGGCGTCGCCGGGATCCACAAATGGCTCCTCGCGGGGCCTCGGGGCCTTGTACGGCCGGTCGCCGCCGCCGAATCCGGCGTTACGCTTGCCTGCGCCGGCGCGGAATCCGCCGCCCGCCGCGCTGGGGCGGCCGCTGCCGCCCTGTGCAGGATTCCGGCTTGCGCCGCCCTGCGCCGGATTACGGCTGGCCGCTGGATTGCGGCTGGCGCCGCCCTGTCCGGCATTGCGTTCTGAACTGTTGCGTCCCGAACTGTTACGTGGTGAACCCTGGCGTCCCGCCTGTGTCATGACCCGTCCTTCGTTATTTGGCCGGCTGGTTGTCCAAGAACAACCCTAGCCAGCCATGCAGAAATTATCTGCCCTTATGAATATTCGTGTGTGCATGCGGGATTTCCCGCCTACATTCTGTCGGCGTCGTAGAACTCCGCAATGCCCTCGAGCCCCGGAAGATGGGGTGAGAGCTGGGGCAGTTCCGCTGCGGAGCTGATTCCCATCCGTTCCAGGAAATACGACGTGGTCCGGTAGAGGATGGCTCCCGACTCAGGATCGTGTCCCGAATCTTCGATCAGTCCGCGCTGGGTCAATGTCCGTACGACAGAATCGACATTGACTCCTCGAATTGCAGACACCCTGGCCCTGGAGACAGGTTGGCGGTATGCGATGACAGCCAATGTTTCCAAGGCTGCCTGCGTGAGCCTGGCCGTCTGACCCTCAAGCACAAACCGTCCGACGATCTCGGCGAAGTCTGCGCGGGAGTAGATCCGCCAGCCACCGGCGATGTTCCGCAATTCGAAACCCCGGGGGCTGGCGCTGAAGCCAGCATCGCTGGCACGGTCCATGTCCGGGGCTTTAACAGTATAGCCGCTATACTCCCGCTGCAGTTCCGCCAGTAACTCCTCGACGACGGCGACGGTCAGGTTAAGCCCGGCGGCCAGCTCAGTAGCGCTGGCCGGTTGGTCCAGGACCATCAGGACCGCCTCGAGTGCAGCCTTGGCACCGCCGGGAAGATCCCGGACGTCCAGGACCGGCTCCGCCCCGGGCTCCGGAAGTTCTTGGCTCACGACAGTTCCTCGTATTCTTCGCTTAGGTTTTCTGTTGACCAGTCCCGGCCATCCACCATCCAGTGCACGGTGAGATCACCCAGGGGCGACACCTGGTCGAAGGAGACTGCCCGGTCCCGGAACATCTCCAGCAATGCCAGGAACCTGGCCACCACCACGAGGGTGGAATCGGCGTCGGCGATCAACGCTCGGAACGACAGGGGCTTCCCCAACTGGAGCCGGAGCCCCAGGATCTCGGCCTGTTCCTTCACGCTGACGGCACTGCCATGCAGGTGGGCAAGGCCCACCTCGGTGGGCCGTGGCGTCTTGGGCTTCAGTGCGGACTCGGCCAGGCGGGCGAACTGGTCCGGTGTGTGCTTCCACACCAGTTCCGGGAGCATGGCGGCGAAGTGCTCTTCCAAGGCAACCTGACGCGGAAACCGGCCGGCTTCCTGGTCGAGGGTTCCCGCCATCAAGGCTGCCACCTGCTTGAACGCCTTGTATTGGAGAAGCCTCGCAAAAAGGAGGTCACGCGCTTCCAGCCGGGCGATGTCCTCATCGTCCTCGACTTCACCGGCGGGCAGCAGCCTTGCCGCCTTGAGATCCAGGAGGGTGGCGGCGATGACCAGGAATTCGCTGGCTTCATCCAGCGCCCATTCCTCGCCGAGCTTCTGGAGCTTCCTGATGTACTTGATGAACTCATCAGTGACGGTGGCAATGGCCACCTCGGTGATGTCCAGCTGGTGCTTGGCGATCAGGCCCAGCAGGAGGTCGAACGGGCCGGTGAAGTTGGCCAGCCGCACCTCAAAGCCGGGTTTGGACTCGGCCACGCGTAATTAGGGTGCGCCGCCGCGCGAAATCAGCTCTTTGGCCAGGCGGCGGTAGGCATCGGCGCCGATGTGGCTGCCGGCGTAGCTGGTGATCGGCTCGGCCGCGACGGTGGCGTCCGCGAACTTGATGGAGCGTTTGATGACGGTCTCGAAGACTTTGTCGCCGAAGGCTTCCACCAGGCGGGTGATGACTTCGCGGCTGTGGAGCGTGCGGGCGTCGTACATGGTGGCCAGGACACCATCAACCTGCAGGCCGGGGTTCAGCCTGTCCTGGACCTTGTCGATGGTTTCCACCAGCAGGGCTACGGCACGGAGCGCGAAAAACTCACAGATCAGCGGGATGATCACGCCGTGGGCGGCGGTCAGCGCGTTGACCGTCAGCAGGCCCAGGGAGGGCTGGCAGTCGATCAGGACGACGTCGTAATCGTCTTCGACTTTTTTCAGCGCCCTGTCCAGTACCTGTTCACGGGCGACTTCATTGACCAGCTGCACTTCTGCGGCGGAGAGGTCGATGTTGGCCGGCAGCAGGTCCACGTTTTCGACGCCGGTCTGGTGGATGGCGTCGCGGATGTCCACCTTGCGGTCCATGAGGACGTTGTAGACCGTCAGGTCCAGTTCGTGCGGGTTGATGCCCAGGCCCGCAGACAGCGCGCCCTGCGGGTCGAAGTCAACCAGCAGCACCCTGCGGCCGTATTCAGCAAGGGCCGCTGCCAGGTTGATGGTGGATGTGGTTTTGCCAACGCCGCCCTTTTGGTTGACCATGGCGATCACGCGCGCGGGACCGTGGGACGACAGCGGGGCGGGTTCCGGAAATTCGCGGTGGGGGCGCCCGGTGGGACCCATCACGGCGTCTTCCAGATCGAGTTCCGTGCCTTCCAGAGTTGCCGAACCCTGTTCGCTGCTCACGTATCTATCCACACTTTCGATGACGGTGATTTTCCTGCCGCTGGAACTCCAGCGCCGATCCTGCTTTCCACCTAGGCTACAGGCCCCGACACGGTATTCGAGGGAACTTGACTTTGCGTGGATTCTGAGCCTTGACCTTCTAGTAGAGGTCGAAGGTTAGCCTGCCGCACGCAGGAACCGCCCGCACAGCCGGGGCTGTGCGGGCGGTCCGCAGCTTGGTCAGATTCAGCGCCGCGTTAGGCGTTGGCCAGCACCGGCTCCTTGGGAGAAGCCGTCGTCGGCTCGGCATGTCCTGCGATCATGGTCTGCTCGTCGAAGGGAGCCCGGCCCGAGAGAACTTCGCTTACCTGCTCGTTGTCGATTTCCTTGACCCAGGTGCCGACCAGGACGGTGGCAACGGCGTTGCCGGTGAAGTTCGTCAGTGCCCGCGCCTCGGACATGAAGCGGTCGATGCCCACAATCATGCCCACGCCCCCCAGCAGCTGGGGCGCGTGCGCCTGGAGACCAGCAGCCAGAGTGGCCAGGCCGGCACCGGTGACGCCGGCGGCACCCTTGGAGGCAATGATCATGAAGATCAGCAGGGAAATCTGCGCTCCGAGATCCAGCGGCGTGCCCATGGCGTTGGCCACGAACAGGGACGCCATGGTCAGGTAGATGGCCGTGCCGTCCAGGTTGAAGGAGTAGCCGGTGGGGACGGTGACGCCGACGACGGGCTTGGAGATCCCCAGGTGTTCCAGCTTGGCGATGAGGCGGGGAAGGGCTGCCTCGGAGGAGGAGGTGGAGAAGATCAGGAGGTACTCGCGGCCCAAGTACTTCATGAGCTTGAAGATGTTGACGCCGGTAACCACCTTGAGCAGGCCACCCAGGATGATGACGATGAACAGTGCGCAGGTGATGTAGAAAGCGGCCATCAGGGTGAACATGCTGACGATCGCCTGGAAGCCGGTGGCTCCGACGACGGCGGCGATGGCACCGAAAGCTCCGACGGGGGCAAGCCACATGATCATGATGAGGATGCGGAATACCAGCACTTGGCCGTGGCCGATGGCCTTGAGGACAGGAGCGCCCTGTGGGCCCATCTTCTGGAGGGCGAAGCCTACGAGGATGGCGGCGAAGAGTGTGGGCAGAACCGGAATGTCGCCCGGAATGATGCCCAGGAGGAAGGCAACGGTGCTGTCTACTTCCGCCTTCTTGTTGGGGTCGTACGCCGCCAGCTTCAAACCCTCACCCGGGTGGATGAGGTTGCCGACGACAAGGCCGATACCCAAGGCAAAGGTGGACATGGCGACGAAGTAGCCCAGGGCCAGGCCGCCGACCTTGCCGACCGTTGCGGCTTTGGCGATGGAGCCGATGCCCAGGACGATGGTGCAGAAGATGATCGGTGCAATCATCATTTTGATGAGCTTGATAAAGCCGTCGCCGAGGGGCTTCAGTGATTTGCCGACCTCGGGGAACAGCAGGCCGACGACGGCGCCCAGGATGACGGCGGCAATAACGGCAATGTAAAGGTAGTGCGATTTGTCCAGGCCCTTGCGCCGCGTCTCCACGGTGCCGAGCGACTCTCCTCGTTGAGAAGCCATGATGTGTCTCCTTATGGATAATCTGGTAGACGCTGCGGCGCATTCTCTGGGCTCATCGCGTCGGTCCGGTGTGATATCCATCATTGGCCACACCGTGACTTAGCTCACGGTTGCGTTCATATTGGTCATGGGAGGTGCTTGATGATTCACCGCTGGAGTATCGCCCGCAGGCTGTTCGTGGCGAATCTGCTGATTGTGCTGGCCTTCATTGCGGTTGCGGGCACCGCTACGTTCGTCGACGCCCGGGATCGGAGCTATGAGGAAGCCGGCCGGCGGATGACGGGCGTTGCCGCCGCCGTCGCCGCTAATCCGCTGGTCCTCCAGGCCGCGGACCAAACGGATCCGACAGCGTTGCTCCAGCCCTACGCCCTGGACGTTATGGCCGGATCCGGAGCGGACTTCCTCACCATCATGGCGCCGGACAGGACGCGGTGGACGCACCCCCGGTACGAGGAGCTGGGCAGGCCGTACATCGGCTCCATCGAGGCGTCGCTGCGTGGCGAAGTTTTCACAGAGGTCACAGCAGGAACGCTGGGGCCGTCGGTGCGGACTGTTGTTCCGGTCAAGGATGCCGCGGGGAACGTCAAGGCGCTGGTTGCCGCCGGCGTCACGGTCCGGACAGTGGACGTGGCGCTTTCCGGCCGGCTGCCCGCACTGCTGGTCCTCGGCCTGGCCCTGCTCGTGGGCGGATCCCTGGCGTCCTGGCTGTTGGGCCGCTACCTGCGCCGCGTGACCAGGGGGTGGGGGCCGGAGCAGCTGGCGCAGCTGTTCGCCTACTACGAATCGGTCCTGCATTCCGTGCGTGAGGGGCTGATCCTGATCGACACCAAGGGCCGGGTGGTGATGTACAACGACCAGGCCGCTGAGCTGCTGGGACTGGAGCCGCGCGATTCGGAAGACGATCCGTCCCGGCCGCCCTCCCTGACGGACCTCCCGCTGGCCCCCAGCCTGAAGGAACTCTTTGAATCCGGCCGCACGGCCCACGACGAAATCCACTTGACTGGTCCGCGGATCGTGGTGGTGAACCAGGGCCCGGCCGTCGGGCCCGACTCCCCGGCCTCCGCCGACCCGCGGTGTTCGGCACCGTGGCCACCATCCGCGACCGGACGGAGATCGAATCGCTGGGCAGTGAACTCGAAACGATGCGGACGCTGTCCGACGCCCTCCGCGCCCAGACCCACGAGCACGCCAACCGGCTGCACACCATGGTTTCCCTGCTGGAGCTGGGCCGGACCCGGGAGGCCTTGGAATTCGCCACCAAGGATCTCGAACTGAGCCAGCAGCTGACCGACGAGATGGTGAGTTCCGTGGACGAGCCGGTTCTCAGCGCCCTGATCATGGGGAAGGCCGCCGAAGCGAATGAGCGCGGAGTGAAGCTGACGCTCTCCACCGAGGGGTCCGCGTCCGTTGCCGGCCTGGCTGTCCAGGACCTTGTCACCATCCTGGGAAACCTCCTGGACAACGCGATCGACGCTGCCGCGGATGGCGCGGTTCCCAGGACGGTGGAGCTGACCGTGGAGTCCGATGCCGAGGGCCTGGACATCACGGTGGCGGATTCCGGCCCCGGCGTGGACCCCGCCGCCGTGGAGGACATTTTCCGGCACGGCTTCAGCACCAAGGCCTCCGGTCCGTTCGGACGCGGCATTGGCCTGGCCCTCGTCCGCCAGGCCGTGCAGCGCCTGGACGGTACCATGACCATCACAGGCAAGGACGGCGCACGCTTCCATGTCTTCCTGCCGGCCATGGCCGCCGGGACCGACAAAGAGGAGCAGTTACAGTGACCGATATCCGCGTCCTCGTGGTGGAGGACGAACCGGTGGCCTCGGCCGCGCACGCGGCCTACGTGGGGAGGATGGCAGGGTTCACTGTTGCCGGGACGGCCCCTGACGGCCAGTCCGCGCTCAGGCTCCTGACGGATCTGGCGGCAGCCGGCCAGCCGGTGGAACTGGTCCTCCTCGACATGAACCTTCCGGACCTGCATGGCCTGGACATCGCCCGCCGGATGCGTGCGGCAGGAATCCTGGCGGACATCATTGCCATCACCGCGGTCAGGGAAGTGGCGATTGTCCGCAGCGCCGTCGCCATCGGCGTGGTCCAGTACCTGATCAAGCCGTTCACGTTTGCCACGTTCGAAGACAAACTCTCCAGCTACAGGCTGTTCCGGCAGCAACTGGCTTCCCCGGAGGCCGGTGCCGGCAGGACCGGCGCCTCCCAGAGCGAGGTGGACCAGGCCTTCGCAAGCCTCCGGGCGCCGTCGGAACTGCCCCTCCCCAAGGGCCTCTCAGTCTCCACTCTCGACTCGGTCCAGGCGTACCTGAAACAGCATTCGGAATCGGTTTCAGCAACGGAAGTCATGGCCGCCCTGGGCATGTCCCGCGTCACCGCCAGACGCTACCTCGAATACCTCGCCGACGCCGGCCGCGTATCGCGGGCGCCCCGCTACGGCACGCCCGGCAGGCCAGAGAACGAATACGGCTGGAAGCGGCCCTGAGCCTACAGAGTGTGGCTAGGCAGCGGAGATGGCTTCCTTGAGGGCCCCCAGCGCCAGAGTCACTGATGCGGCGTTTGCGTTCGGGCCCATCATTCCGATCCGCCAGATGCTGGAAGTGTACTTGCCCGCCCCTGAGCCAATCTCGATGCTGAAGTGCTCCAGCAGATGGCGGCGTACGGCCGCGGAGTCGACGCCGTCCGGGACCTTGACAGTGGTAAGGCTGGGCAGCCGGTGGCCCTCGGCCGCGAACAGCTCAAGTCCCATCTCCTGGAGCCCCGACTGCAACGCGGCCCCTGCCGCACGGTGGCGCGCCTGGACCGCGTCCAGTCCCTCGGCCAGGATTCTTTGCAAGCCCGCCTCGAGGCCGGCGATCATAGTGACCGGCGGCGTATGGTGGTAGGTTCTGCCGCTGCCGCTTGCGGCCCCGACGTAACCGCCGAGCAGTCCGACGTCCAGGTACCAGGAGCGGGGATTCTTGATCCTTCGCTCGAAGGCCCTACCCGACATGGTGAAGGGCGACAGCCCCGGTGGCACGCCGAGGCATTTCTGGGTGCCGGCATAGCCGACGTCGATTCCCCAGTCATCTGCCAGGAGTTCCAGCCCGCCGATGGATGTCACGGCGTCGACAATTAACAGCGCATCACCCTTGTTCTGCCCGAGCGACGCGACGTCGGACAGCACCCCAGTCGACGTTTCAGCGTGGACGGCCGCAATCACCTTCGGCCGCGGGTGGGCCGCCAGGACGCGCTCGACGTCGATGGGCGTGCCCCATTCGTGGTCTACACGAACCACGGTGGCGCCGCAGCGGCGTGCCACCTCACACATGCGCTCACCGAAGAGGCCGTTGACGGCGATCACTGCCACATCGCCGTCGTCCACGGTGTTCACAAAAGCCGCTTCCATGCCGCCGGAACCGGTGACGCTCAAGGGCAGCGTGCGGGCATTCTGAGTCCCCCAGACCGTGCGGAGGCCTTCGCACGTGTTGTCGAGCCGTTCGATGAAGACCGGATCCAGGTGCCCAATCACCGGATACGCCAATGCGGCGGTCACTTCCGGGTAGCAGTTGCTCGGTCCCGGACCGAACAGGAACCGCGAGGTCAATACCTGTGGCATTGGAACTCCTTCGTTGGGGGCTCTTGCCCTTGTGGGGCCGGTCAGTGCTTCGGTGCGACGGCGATGTGCTCGCCGTCGACGGCCTCGAACGGCGTGTGGCGGTCCATGATCAGCAGGTAGGTGACGGCGGCCAGGATCGCGCCGACGAACCAGGAGAAGCCGGAGATATACGTGAACGCCGGGACGAGGGCCAGTACCAGCGCGACGATGGCAGCCGGTGTGCCCGCGATGACGGCCTTCCGGTTGACGCCACGGGTGTAGGCATACGCCCCGTGGGGGGAATCCGAGTACAAATCCGGAATGTTGACCCTGCCCTTACGGACCAGCCAGTAGTCGGCCATGATGACGCCGAACAGTGGCCCCAGGAGGGCGCCCAGGCCGCCGAGGAAGTAGACGATGACCACGGGCGAGTTGTACAGGTTCCAGGGCAGGATCACCAGGCCGATCACCGCGGAGATCACGGCTGCGCGCCGGAAGTTCAGCGTCCGCGGGAAAAGGTGGGCCAGCGTGTATATGGGTGCCACGAAGTTGGCCATGAGGTTCACGGCCACCGTCAGGATGATCAGGGCCAGGCAGGCCAGCACCAGCAGGAGCGTGTTCGGGATGGCGTTGACGACGTCGGTGGGCGACTCGATGACCGTGCCGTCAATCTTGTACTGGGCGCCGGCGAGGACAACGACGATGGCGGCGAAGAAGAGCATGTTGATGGGGATGCCGAAGAAGTTGCCCCGCACCACCGACCGCCTGGACGGTGCACCCCGGGTGAAGTCGCAGAAGTTCAATACGAACGTCCCGTAAACGACCACCCACAGCGCGGCGGACTGGAGAATCCGCACCCACATCACCGGGCCTGTCAGCGAGTCGGCGGTTGACCAGGCGATGGTCCCGCCGGCTTCCACCAACATCCAGACGGCCAGCGTGAGCATGGTGGCCAGGATGATGGGGCCAGCGAAAGCCTCGTACTTGCGGATCATCTCCATGCCGAAGCTCACGATCACCGTCTGCACCGCCCACAGCGAAACGAACGAGATCCAGCCCAGGGTCGAGAGCCCGAGGAACGAGTCTGTATCGAGCGGTGCCAGCGACGGCGCGAGCGCCAGGATCAGCACACGGAGCACCACCGACGCCAGATAGGTTTGGATGCCGAACCAGGCGACGGCGACGGCGCCGCGGATGATGGCGGGGATATTGGAGCCCCGGATGCCGAACGCGATCCTGCTCATGACCGGGAACGGCACGCCGGTCCGTTCGCCCATGAACCCCGAAAGGTTCAGGAGAAGGAACAGCAGGACGGCGCCGAGCAGGAAGGCGAGCATGATCTGCCAGGCGCCCAATCCCAGGGCGAACAATCCGATGGCAAACACGTAATTGCCCAGCGAGTGCACGTCGTTCGCCCAGAGCGTGAAGATGCTGTAGGCGTGCCAGGTGCGCCCCTTGCGCGTGGTGGGCGCCAGGTCCTCGTTGTAGAGCCGGGGGCTCACGCCCGCGGGCACCTGGACCCGGGCGGCTGGCTCCCCCCTCACGATTTCCTCGACCGCGGGGTCACCGGTGCCCCACGGCTCAGGGTCAATCAGATGTGGATGCCCGTGCTCGTCGTGAGCGCCGGGACCGTGGTGGTGGGACATGATGCAGACCTCCGTGTGGCGGAGAGGGCGTTGCGGGTGCGGAGCGGTGTGGACGGGAACTGGTGCCGCGGACACGGTAACCGTGGGTCAGGTCACAGTCAAGGCTTCTTTGCGTCCGGGGGTATCAAACGGCGCCTTCCGGCCGGAGCACGCCCAGCAACTGCCCGATCACCTCGGGATCCTCAATCGTTGAGGGCACAACGTACTCGTCGCCGTCGGCAATCTGGCGCATGGTCTTGCGCAGGATCTTCCCTGACCTGGTCTTGGGGAGTGCTTCGACCACTGTTGCGTGCTTGAAGTCGGCCACCGGTCCGATGTCCTTCCTGACAAGGGCGATCAGCTCGCGGACCACCTCGTTCTCGTTGGCGGTTACGCCTGCCTTGAGCACCACGTAGCCGCTGGCGCGCTGCCCCTTGAGGGGATCCGCCACGCCGATCACGGCACATTCGGCCACGGCCGGGTGGCTGGCGATGACCTGCTCAATCGCACCGGTGGACAGCCGGTGGCCGGCCACGTTGATGATGTCGTCCGTCCGGCCCATCACAAAGACGTAGCCGTCGGCATCCCGGTAGCCGCTGTCGCCTGTGGCGTAGCTGCCTTCAAAGGCCGCAAGGTACGAGGACACATAACGGTCGTCGTTCTGCCAGAGGGTGGTCAGGGTACCGGGAGGCAAGGGAAGCTGCAGGACAATATTGCCCTCCTCCCCCGGCTGCACCGCCGCCCCGGAGCCGTCCACAATCTTCAGTTCGAAGCCGGGCATGGGCACGGTTGGTGACCCGGGCTTGAAGGGAAGGTCCTCCAGCCCGCGCGGGTTGGCGCAGATGGCCCATCCGGTTTCGGTCTGCCACCAATGGTCCACCACCGGAACACCCAGGACCTCACCTGCCCAGCGGTAGGTGTCCGTGTCCAGCCGCTCGCCGGCGGCAAACAACGTGCGCAGCGTGGAAGTGTCGTAGTTGGCCAGTTCCGCAGCATGGGGGTCGGCCTTGCGGATCGCGCGCAGGGCGGTGGGCGCGGTGAACAGGACGTTGACCTTGTGGTCCTGCACGACGCGCCAGAATGCTCCCGCATCAGGTGTCCCCACGGGCTTGCCCTCGTAGAGGACCGTGGTGGCACCGGCCAGCAGCGGGCCATAGACAATGTAGGAATGCCCCACCACCCAGCCGACGTCGGACGCTGTCCACATCACGTCGCCGGGACCGATGTCGTAGATGTTTGCCATGGTCCAGCTGAGCGCCACGGCATGCCCGCCGTTGTCCCGCAGCACACCCTTGGGCGCGCCGGTGGTGCCCGAGGTGTAGAGGATGTAGAGGGGGTCGGTTGCTGCGACGTCCACTGCTGCCGCCGGGGCGGCAGCCTCAATGCACCGGTCCCAGTCCAGCCAGTCCGGATACTCGGCGGCCGCGTGCACAAAGCCTTCCCGGCACTTGAATATGACGGGCGTCTGCCCGGCACCGGCAAGTTCGAGTGCTTCAGCAACCGCCGGAAGATACTCCACCCGGCGTGAGGGCTCAATCCCGCCGGATGCCGTCACAATCGCGGCCGGACCGGCATCCTTGATGCGGGCGGCGAGTTCCTTGGGCGCGAACCCGCCGAAAACCACCGAATGCACGGCCCCGAGCCGGGCGGTCGCCAGCATCGCGATGGCGGCCTCGGGAATCATGGGCATGTAGATGACCACCCTGTCCCCTTTGCCGACTCCCTGCGAGCGCAGCACACCCGCGAACCGCGCCACGAGGTCCGTCAGTTCGGCGTAGCTGTACGTGCGTTTGATCCCCAGCATCGCGGAGTCGTAGATGAGGGCATCCTGGTCCCCGCGGCCGGCCTCAACGTGGCGGTCCAGGGCGTTGTAGCTCGTGTTGAGCATGCCATCGGGAAACCATTGGAACAGCGGGGCGGCCGATCCATCAAGCGCGGTTTCCGGCGTCCTGGACCAGGTCACGCCGCCTGCCGCCTCAAGCCAGAATGCGTCCTTCTTTTCGATGCTGCGCGAATATGTTTCCCGGTAATTTCCGCTGACCATCATGGGCTCCCGTTCACGTCGCTGTGTTGCCACCATGCTATGCGGGCAACCCGCGCCAGACAAGGCCCATGTATACATACCTGCGGCTATTTCGCTGATCAACTGGCTTTTGCTGGGTTTTTCGGCAATTCGTGTATACACTGGTGCCCATGAGCAGATTGACGGGAGGGACCATGCGGGCCAGCGACAAAGCCTACGCAACGCTTCGCGATGACATTATCGAATGGCGCCTGGCACCTGGCACGGTCCTTGCCGAAGTGGAGCAGTCGGAACGCCTGGGCGTCTCACGCACTCCGGTCCGGGAGGCGCTGAGCCGGCTTAGCGCGGAAGGGCTGACGGCGGCGGGCGGCCGCGGCGTCGTCGTCACCGACATCTCACTGGAGGACATCGATGAGATGTTCGAGCTCCGCGAAACCCTTGAGGGCAAGGCTGCAGCCCTGGCTGCCGAACGCGGCGAGCGCGCTGTCTTTGAGAAGCTCCACACCGATCTCCTGCGGGCGCAGGAGCTGATCAGCGACACCGATCCTGCCCGGCATGAGTACTACGCCCTGGTGGGCCGGCTGGATGAGGCGATCGACGCCGCCATCTCAAACTCCTACCTCGCACAGGCGATGCGCAGCCTGCGGGTCCACCTGGTCCGGGTCCGCCGCCTCGCTGCCGATGACGCACCGCGACTGTACGCGGCCGCCGTCGAGCACGCGGCCATCGCCGAGGCCATCGCCGCAGGCAACGCCAGGCTCGCCGAAGCAGCCACCACCTTGCACCTGCACCGCAGCCTTTCCCACGTCAAAGCTACCCACCCACAGCACTAAGAAGGAGCACCATGGTTAAGCTCAACCACGTCCGCGTCTACAAGAGCGAAGAGAACCTCCCCCGCGAAGACCAGCTGGCGCACAAGATCGCCGTCGTCGCCGCCGACGCCGTCGAGGTCACGCCGGACGTCACCGAGATGGTCATCAACCGTGTCATCGACAATGCTTCCGTGGCCATCGCTTCGCTGAACCGTGGCCCGATCGTGGCTGCCCGGGCCCAGGCGTTGACCCACGCACCGACCACCAACGGCAAGGGCGCCGGCGTCTTCGGCATCACGGACCGGGTTTCCCCCGAGTGGGCAGCCTGGGCGAACGGCGTGGCCGTCCGCGAACTCGACTACCATGACACGTTCCTGGCGGCCGACTACTCGCACCCGGGCGACAACATTCCCCCGATTCTCGCCGTTGGCCAGCACGTCGGCGCGAGCGGCAGGGACCTGATCCGCGGCATTGCCACCGGCTATGAGATCCAGGTCAACCTGGTCAAGGCGATCTGCCTGCACAAGCACAAGATCGACCACGTGGCCCACCTCGGCCCGTCCGCCGCTGCCGGTATCGGCACACTCCTGGGCCTGGACGTCGAGACGATCTTCCAGTCCGTCGGCCAGGCGCTGCACACCACCACCGCCACCCGGCAGTCCCGTAAGGGTGAGATCTCCACCTGGAAGGCGCACGCACCGGCGTTCGCGGGCAAGATGGCGGTGGAAGCCGTGGACCGCTCCATGCGCGGCCAGACCTCCCCCGTGCCGATCTACGAAGGCGAAGACGGCGTGATCGCCTGGATGCTGGACGGCCCGGACGCCTCCTACGAGGTCCCCCTCCCCGAGGCCGGCGAAGCCAAGCGCGCCATCATGGACACGTACACCAAGGAACACTCCGCGGAATACCAGGCCCAGGCCTGGATCGACCTTGCCCGCAAGCTCCACACCGAGCACCCCGAGGCAACGGACCCGGCCAACGTGGCGTCAGTCCTGATCAAGACCAGCCACCACACGCACTACGTGATCGGTTCCGGCGCCAACGACCCGCAGAAATACAGCCCCACGGCCAGCCGGGAAACCCTGGACCACTCCATCCCGTACATCTTCACCGTGGCACTCCAGGACGGCTCCTGGCACCACGTTGACTCCTACAGTCCTGAGCGTGCCGGCCGCGCCGACACCGTGGAGCTGTGGAACAAGGTCAGCACCGTCGAAGACGCCGAATGGACCCGCCGCTACCACTCGCTGGACATCGCCGAGAAGGCCTTCGGCGGTTCCGTGGAAATCACCCTGAAGGACGGCACGGTCATCACCGACCAGATCGCTGTCGCCGACGCCCACCCGCTCGGTGCCCGGCCGTTCGCCCGCCAACAGTACATCAACAAGTTCCGCAGCCTGGCAGCCGGGCTGGTCGCCGAGGCGGAAATCGAGCGTTTCCTCGCGGCCGCCGAAAGCCTCCCGGACCTGGGCCCGGGCGAACTGGACCAGCTGAACATCACCGCCGCTCCGGGTGTCATCGACCTCAGCAACGCACCGGCCGGCCTCTTCTAAGCTCTGCTTACCCACCCCGCACAGGAGAACCAGATGCTGTATTCCAAGACAACCCCGGAGCAGAAGCGGATCGCGCTGCGCGACATGCTCGCGTCCGGCACCATCCAACAGTTCCCGGGCGCCTTCAACCCGCTCTCGGCGCGGCTGATCGAGGAAAAGGGCTTCGCCGGTGTTTACGTCTCCGGAGCCGTGCTGGCCAATGACCTTGGCCTGCCGGACATCGGGCTGACCACCCTCACCGAGGTGGCCACGCGTGCCGGGCAGATCGCCCGCATGACCGACCTGCCCACGCTGGTGGACGCGGACACCGGCTTCGGCGAGCCCATGAACGTGGCCCGCAGCATCCAGGAACTGGAGAACGCCGGCCTGGCCGGCTGCCACATCGAAGACCAGTTCAACCCCAAGCGCTGCGGGCACCTGGACGGCAAGAACGTGGTGGACCAGGACACGGCCACCAAGCGCATCCGCGCCGCGGCCGACGCCCGCCGCGATCCGAACTTCCTCATCATGGCCCGGACCGATATCCGCGCCGTGGAGGGAATCGAAGCCGCCAAGGACCGGGCACGGGCCCTCGTGGAAGCCGGTGCGGACGCCATCTTCCCGGAAGCAATGAAGGACCTGTCCGAGTTCCAGGCCATCCGCGACGCCGTGGACGTGCCGATCCTTGCCAACATGACCGAGTTCGGCAAGAGCGATCTGTTCACCGTGGACCAGCTGCAGGGTGTGGGCGTCAACATGGTCATTTACCCGGTCACGCTGCTGCGCATTGCCATGGGCGCAGCAGAGCGTACTCTGGAATCGATCAAGGCAACAGGGTCGCAGGAAGCACAGGTCGAGAATATGCTCACCCGTGCGCGACTTTATGACCTTGTGGACTATGAGGCCTACAACCACTTCGATACCGGCGTTTTCAACTTCCAAATTCCCGGCGTCCGCTAGGACCCGAGAGCCACCAAGGAGACTGCAAGCATTCCGGCACATCCGGGCTTGCCCAATGAACGAAGGAGGACAGCATGGAAGCTGTTGATATCAAGAAGGGCCTGGCCGGCGTCGTGGTGGACTACACCGCGGTTTCGAAGGTCAACCCGGACACCAATTCGCTGCTGTACCGCGGCTATCCCGTCCAGGAGCTCGCCGCCAAATGCAGCTTCGAGGAAGTGGCCTTCCTCTTGTGGAACGGCGAACTGCCCACCCCTGAAGAGCTGTCCGCGTTCTCTGCCCGCGAGCGCGCCGGCCGCGCCCTTGATCCTGTGGTGAAGAAGATCGTCGACACAATTCCCACTACCGCCCACCCGATGGATGTCTGCCGGACCGCAGCATCCGTCATGGGCGCCCGCCACCCCTTGGCCGAGGACTCCTCGCCCGAGGCCAACATGGCCAAGGCCGTGGACCTCTTCGCCGCCATGCCCGCGGTGGTCGCCTACGACCAGCGACGCCGGCGCGGCCAGGAAGTCGTGGAGCCCCGGGACGACCTGGGCTACTCGGAAAACTTCCTGTGGATGGCGTTCGGCGAAGACCAGGTCCCGGAGGTCGTGGAGGCCTTCAACGTCTCGATGATCCTGTACGCCGAGCACTCCTTCAACGCCTCCACCTTCACCGCCCGCGTGATCACCTCCAGCCTGTCCGACCTGCACTCGGCAGTAACGGGCGCAATCGGCGCACTCAAGGGCCCGCTGCATGGCGGCGCCAACGAAGCCGTGATGCACACCTTCGACGAGATCGGCATCCGGCCCGAGGAATCACTGGACGAAGCGGCCGCCCGGGCAAAGGCCTGGATGGAGGATGCACTGGCCCACAAGAAAAAGGTCATGGGCTTCGGCCACCGCGTCTACAAGCACGGGGACTCCCGCGTCCCCACCATGAAGGCCGCGCTGGACAAGATGATCGCCCACTACGGCCGCCCTGAACTGCTGGGGCTGTACAACGGCCTCGAGCAGGCCATGGACGAGGCCAAGGCCATCAAACCGAACCTCGACTACCCGGCCGGCCCCACCTACCACCTGATGGGCTTCGACACTGCCACGTTCACTCCCCTGTTCGTGGCCAGCCGCATCACCGGGTGGACCGCCCACATCATGGAACAGGCAGCCAGCAACTCCCTGATCCGCCCGCTGAGCGAGTACAACGGACCGGACGAACGGCACGTTCCGTAATACCTCTGAACGCACGACGGCGGGCCGGTCACCTTTGAAGGTGGCCGGCCCGCCGTCGGCCGTTACGCCAACGCAGAGGTGGCCGTGATCAGTCCAGCACTTCGCGGACGGTCTCGTTGTCATCGTTCAGGACCACTGTCAGGCGCAAGAAGGACCCGGCAAGCGCGAGCGGCAGCCAGTGCTCTGCGTCCTGCCACATCCGTTCCACGGGTAGGGCACCGACGTCGAACCATTCCGGCCGGATCTCGGCACTTTCGGCCGGCTGACCGGTCCAGTTCGCTGCGACAAAGAGCCGTGAACTCATGTTCCACTCCGGGCGGGCAGGAAAATCGAAGGTCACCACACCGGCGTCGCGCAGATCCTCCTGCCGGACCACAATCCCGGCTTCCTCGTGGACTTCGCGGCAGGCAGCCTCTGCATCCGTCTCCCCCGGCTCAACATGGCCGCCAAGTCCCACCACCTTGCCGCGGCCGAAGCCGGTCTTCTTCAGGCCAAGCAGGACCTGCGGCACACCGGCGGACTCACGGATGAGAAAGCACAGGGTGACAGGGGTAAACGTCATGCCCCCAACCCTATAGCCTGGCCGCCGGCGTCAGCCCAGCGCCCGGGGGTGGGCTGCTGCATAAATTTCCCTCAGTGTGTCAGCCGTAACCAGGGTGTAGACCTGCGTTGTGGTAACTGAGGCGTGCCCCAGGAGTTCCTGCACCACGCGGACATCGGCGCCGCCTTCGAGCAGATGCGTCGCGAAGGAGTGCCGCAGTGTGTGCGGGGAAACATCCTTGGTGACGTTGGCTTTGTCCGCGGCCGCCTTCAGGATGGTCCAGGCGCTTTGCCGGCTGATCCTGCCGCCGCGGGCGTTCAGGAACAGGGCGGGTGTTCCCTTGCCCTTCGCCGCCAGGAGTGGACGGCCGCGCACCAGGTACGCGTCCACAGCCCGCGCCCCATAGGATCCCAGCGGCACCAGCCGTTCCCTGGATCCTTTGCCGAACAGGCGGACCACGGCGGGCCCGGCTTCGGCCTCGTGCAGGGCGATGTCGTCAACGTCCAGGCCCACGGCCTCGCTGATCCTCGCCCCGGTGGAATAGAGAAATTCGAGCAAGGCGCGGTCCCTGAGCCCGGTGGCAGTGTCCGTGCCCGCGGCTTCAAGGATCCGGGTGACTTCGTCCACGCTGATGGCCTTGGGCAGCCGTTTGCCCGGCATGGGCGGGTGGACGTCGCTGGCGGGGTCCGTCGTTGTGATCCCCTCCAGCGCCCAGAACTTGTGGAGCCCCCGGACGGCCACCACAGTCCGGGCAGCAGACCGGACGCCCAGGGCCGTGCCGCCGTCGGATCCGTCGTTGAGTGCCATCAGGAACCCCGTCACGTGGTGGCGGGTGATCTGGCCCGGGCCCTGGCAGCCCTCCGACGTCACGTAACGGGAGTAGCGTGCCAGGTCACGGCGGTAGGCGGAGAGTGTGTTGGCTGCCAGGCCGCGTTCCACGCCCATATGCTGCAGATACTCGGTGATGGCGAGGTCGATGGCGGTCTGTGGCCGGACGGGGGGCGTCGGGGCTTCTGCCTCAGTACTCGCCGTCATCAACGCTGGCTGGGGTGCGCAGGCCAGGGTGCATCCGCTGGACGCAATCCGGCGAAGCCGTCAGCTTTCGCCGCGGCGGCGGCCAGGATTCCGACGACGGCGGACGGGTTGTGCAGCCTGCCTTCCAGGACCGCGGCCACGGCGTCGTCCAGAGCGATCCAGTGGAACTCAATCTCGGCCTCCTCATCGGTCCGCTCATGGCGTTCGTGGTGAGGCACGTCCGTGAGGTCCCGGGCGAGGTAGATGCGGATGGCCTCGCTGGAGGAGCCCGGCGAGTTGAAGAAGTCCACCAGGACGTTCCACTCGCCGGCCGCGAGGTCCGCCTCCTCGGCGAGTTCGCGGGCAGCACCCGCCACAAAATCCTCGCCTTCCACATCCAACAGGCCGGCCGGGATTTCCCAAAGGTCCATGCCCACGGGGTGCCGGTACTGCCTGATCAGCAGAACCTCGCCGGCATCGTTCATGGGCAGGACGGCCACGGCGCCAGGGTGGTCGATGTAGTCCCGGGTCAGGGACTCCCCAGTTTCGCTCAGCTGGAAGCTGTCGCTGACTACATCCCAGATCCGGCCTTCATAGACCTTCTCCGTAGACAGAAGACGGCGCGGGCTCGGTGCATCCGAAACCTGCCGTGCAGCTTGTGGGGTTTCAGGTGTGCCGGGCATCGCGCCGTCCTCTACTTATTCGATTTTATTTTGCGGCAACCGTACGCAACGGCTTGGCTGCCGGCGCGTCCTGTGCGTTCTGGTGGTCCAGGGCGGCCTTGATGAGCCCGGCGAAGAGCGGATGCGGCCGCGTGGGCCGTGAGCTCAGTTCGGGGTGCGCCTGGGTTGCCACGTAGAACGGGTGGACCTCGCGGGGCAGCTCAACGAATTCCACGAGCTTGCCGTCCGGTGACGTTCCGGAGAACACAAGGCCCTCGGCAGCGATCTGGTCGCGGTACTTGTTGTTGACCTCGTAGCGGTGCCGGTGGCGTTCGCTGACAGTGGTCTTGCCATAGGTCTCTGCAATGACCGAGCCATCGTCGAGCTTTGCCTCGTACAAGCCCAGGCGCATGGTGCCGCCAAGGTCACCCTTGCCGTCCACGATGTCCAACTGCTCTTCCATGGTGGCAATCACCGGGTATTTGGAGTCCGGTTCGAACTCGGACGAGGAAGCTCCTTCGAGGCCCACCACGTTGCGCGCATATTCGATCACCATGCACTGCAGGCCCAGGCACAGGCCCAGGACCGGCAGCTTGGTTTCGCGGGCGTACTTCAGGGCGCCCAGCTTGCCTTCGAGGCCGCGGATGCCGAAGCCGCCGGGAACGCAGATGGCGTCCACTCCGTCCAGGGACGCCACGGCACCTTCATGCGTTTCGCACTCATCCGACGGTACCCAGCGGATCTTGACCTTGGTGTCGTTGGCGAAGCCGCCGGCACGCAGGGCCTCGGTCACGGACAGGTATGCGTCAGGCAGGTCGATGTACTTGCCCACCAGTGCGATTTCCACGTGGTGCTTGGGGTTGTGGACCGCTTCGAGCAGCTTGTCCCAGCTCGTCCAGTCAACGTCCTTGAACGGCAGGTCCAGGGCGCGGACGATGTAGGAATCCAGTCCCTGGGTGTGCAGGGTCTTGGGGATGTCGTAGATGCTGGGGGCATCCGGGCATCCGATGACGGCTTCGATATCGACGTCGCACATGCGGCCGATCTTGGCGCGCATGGGTTCGGGGACTTCGCGGTCCGAGCGGACCACGATTGCCTCGGGCTGGATGCCGATGGAGCGCAAGGCTGCCACGGAGTGCTGCGTTGGTTTGGTCTTCAGCTCCTGCGAGGGTCCGATGTAGGGCACCAGGGAGACGTGGACGAAGAAGACGTTGCCGCGGCCGATGTCCTGGCGGACCTGGCGGGCGGACTCGAGGAAGGGCTGCGACTCGATGTCGCCCACGGTGCCGCCGATTTCGGTGATGATGACGTCCGGCGCGTTTTTGCCTTCGGCCGGAAGCCGCATGCGCCGCTTGATCTCATCGGTGATGTGCGGAATGACCTGGACGGTGTCACCGAGGTATTCGCCGCGGCGTTCCTTGGCGATCACGGTGGAGTAGACCTGGCCGGTGGTCACGTTGGCTGATCCCTCGAGGTTTTCGTCGAGGAACCGCTCGTAGTGTCCGATGTCCAGGTCCGTCTCGGCGCCGTCGTCGGTGACGAAGACCTCGCCGTGCTGGAAGGGGTTCATCGTGCCCGGATCCACGTTCAGATAGGGGTCGAGCTTCTGCATAGTTACAGACAGGCCGCGTGCCCGCAGGAGGTGACCGAGGCTCGAAGCCGTCAGCCCCTTACCGAGCGAGGACGCCACACCACCGGTTACGAAGATGTGTTTGGTCGTCTTGGACGAGCCCGGGAACCGGGAATTTACACGGGAATTTGATCGCTGCACCACGGAATTCGAGCCTATCATCAATTGAGCCTTTCCCCGATCAGGAACTGTCTCCCCAAATGATCCAGTGTGCAGGGCGAAGCGCCCTGCGATCAAGGGGTATCCGCCGTCAGGCCCGCAACGGCAGCAGTTTCGCGTCGTCCAGCAGCTCCTGGGCGTGCGCCTGGGCCGATTCCGAATCCTCCTGGCCCGCCAGCATCCGGGCGAGTTCCCGCACACGCTCCGGGCCGTCGAGGAGGCGAACATCACTGGACGTGAACCCGCTGGCGGTGCCGCCGTCGGCCCCTCTGACGGATGTCTTGGTGACGGTGATGTGCTGGTCCGCGAAGGCTGCCACCTGCGGCAGGTGCGTGACCACCAGGACCTGCACGTGCTGTGCCAGCATGGCCAGCCGGCGGCCAATTTCGACGGCGGCCCGCCCGCCGACCCCGGCGTCCACCTCATCGAACACAAACGTGGGCACCGGATCCACCGCGGCCAGCACCACCTCGATGGCCAGCATGACGCGGGAGAGTTCGCCGCCGGAGGCGCCCTTGCCCAGCGGACGGGCCGGGGCTCCGGAGTGCGGCTGCAGCAGGAATGTGATCTCGTCCGCTCCATGCGGTGTCAGCTGAGCGGCCGCCTCACGGGTGATGACGAGCGTGGCGTCGGCCATGGCGAGTGCCTTCAGCTCCGCGCTCACGCGGCCGGACAGGTCCTTGGCAGCCTTGGCGCGGATCTTGCTGACGGCGGCTGCCTGCGTCTGCAGTTCCGCTTCGGTCCGGACCACGTCCGCGTCCAGGGCTTCGATCCTGGTGGAGTCATCCTGCAGCTCGTCGAAGCGGACCCGGGCGTTTTCCGCCCACACCAGGACCTCGTCGATGCTGGGGGCGTACTTGCGGACCAGCGTGGCCAGGGCGGCCCTCCGGTCCTCGATCTCGGCGAGCCGTTCCGGGCCCTCCGAGTCCAGCCCGGCCTGGTAGCTGGCCAGCTCCGTGGCGATGTCGTTGAGAAGGAACCCCACTTCCGCCAACCGTGCAGCGGCGGAGCCGAGTTCGGCGTCGTGCTCGGCCACGTGCTCCAGGGTTCTTTTCGCGACGTCCACGAGCGTGGTGGCGTCGCCCGCGTCGCCGTAGTCCTCCGCGATGAGCGCCTGGTGCGCCGTGTTGGCTGCAATCCTGAGCTCTTCGACGTTGGCCAGTTTCACAGCCTCCGCCTTGAGGGATTCGTCCTCCCCCGGCTGCGGATCCACGGTGCTGATTTCGGCCAGGGCGGCTTCCAGCGACTCGGCCTCGCGGAGCCTGTCGCGGGCGGCGCTGCGCAGGGTTTCCAGCTCCGCCTGGCTGGCCTTCCAATGGCTGTAGAGCGCCTGGTAGGAGGTCAACGGGCCCGCCAGCGCATCGCCGGCAAATTTGTCCAGGGCGCCGCGCTGGGCGGCCGCCCCCTTCAGCCTGATCTGGTCCGACTGGCCGTGGACCACCACGAGGGTTTCACCGATTTCCGCGAGAACGCCCACCGGGGCGGCCCGCCCGCCGAGGAAGGCCCGGCTGCGCCCGTCCGCACCGAGGCGACGCGCAAGAATAAGCTCAGCGCCGCCGTCGAACTCCTCCACGTCGGCACCTGCTTCAGCTGCCCGGGCAATCGCCGGATGCCCGGCGTCGAGCTTGAGGACGGCCTCCGCCGTGGCGCTCTTCGCGCCGCTCCGGACCGCACCGGCGTCGGACCTCGCCCCCAGCAGGAGGCCGACGGCGGTGACCACCATCGTTTTGCCGGCTCCGGTTTCGCCGGTAACGACGCTCAGCCCAGGGCCCAGCGGCAGCGTGGCGTCGGTGATGACGCCCAGATCGCGGATTCTCAGTTCTTCAAGCATGGTTCACTTTGCGGTCGCGGGATCGGTATCGTCCTCCGGCTGGTCGCCGGAGGCAAGCTGGAGCGGCGGCCTGGGCCGCGGCGTCCGGACGATCGGGATGGGTCCGGTGTGGATGGTCTCCGACTGCGGCACGGGGCCGCGCCAGCCGTGAATGGGAAGTTCAAATTTGCGGACCAGACGCGCTGAAAAGGGCGTCTGGTGCGTCCTGGCCAGCCGGACCGGGGTGGCCGACTTGGTCACTTCAACCCGGGCGCCGGGCGGCAGGTCCACGGAGCGCCGGCCATCGCACCAGAGCACCCCCTGGGCACCGGTTCGGGTGAGGACTTCAACGGCCAGCCGGGACCGGGGCGATACCACGAGCGGTTTGGCAAAGAGCGCGTGGGCGCTGATGGGAACTATCACCAGGGCCTCGACCTCCGGCCACACGACGGGCCCGCCGGCGGAAAACGCGTACGCGGTGGAGCCTGTGGGGGTGGCCACCACCACACCGTCGCAGCCGAAGGACGTCAGCGGGCGCTCGTCCACTTCGGTCACCACCTCGATCATGCGTTCGCGGTTGCCTTTTTCGATAGCGGCCTCGTTCAGGGCCCAGGTGTGCCAGATCTTCTGGCCGCGGACCCAGACCTGGACGTCGATGGTCATGCGCTCTTCAACCGTGTAGTCCCGGCGGGCAATCCATTCCACCGTCTGGGTCAGGTCCGCCCGCTCGCTCTCTGCCAGGAAGCCGACGTGGCCAAGGTTGACGCCCAGCAAGGGTACGTCCACCTCCCGCACCAGCTCCGCGGCGCGCAGGATGGTGCCGTCACCGCCCAGGACCATCACCAGCTCGACGTCCGGCAGCTGTACGTGGTCGTGCAGGATCTCCACCGGCTGCGTGAGCTGCCCGAAGAATCTTTCCATGTCCCGCAGTTCGGACTCCTGCATGACCGGAACAATGCCGGAGTCATGCAGTTGGGCGCAGGCTTCCCAGGCGGCCTTCAGTGACTCCTCGCGGCCAGTGTGGGCAAGGACAAGTACTCGCCTGCTCATCGGGTTCCGCTTTCTAGTGGTTCGGCCAGATTCGGCCAAGCAATCCGTCAATGGCTGCGAGGCGCTCTTCGATCTTAGGCAGGTCTTGGGTCATCCTGCGCTTTATCCACAGGAAGTATTCGACGTTTCCGTCCTGGCCCGGCAGCGGACTGGCCGCCAAGCCGCATAAGTCCAGTCCGGCGTCGAGCGCTGCATTAGCAACTTTTTCCACTGCCATCCGGCGTTCGCGCTCGGAGGTGACCACGCCAGTGCGGCCCAGCCGGTCCTTGCCGATCTCGAACTGGGGCTTCACCATCAGCACCAGGTCGCCGCCCGGCTGCGTGCACAGCGCCAGGGGCAGGACCACCAGGGTCAGCGAGATGAAGGAGAGGTCGGCCACCGTGAGTTCGGCCCGGCCGCCGATGTCCTCCGGCGCCATGTACCGCACGTTCATGCCTTCATGCACGGCTACGCGGTCATCGGCGCGTAGCTGCGGGACCAGCTGGTCATGGCCGACGTCGACCGCCACCACGTGTGCCGCACCGCGCCGCAGGAGCACCTCGGTGAAGCCGCCGGTGGAGGCGCCGGCGTCCAGGCACCTTTTGCCTGCAACCGTGACCTCAGGGAAGACGTCCAGCGCGCCCGCCAGCTTGTGCCCGGCCCGGCTGACGTAGCTGTCCTCTTCCGTGTGCTCGACCGACAAGTCCCTGCCGTCGTCGACCTGGAGGGACGCCTTGGACAGGACCTGCCCGGCCGAGCTCACCTTGCCCTCGGCGATCAACGAAGCAGCGTGGGTCCGGGACCTGGCCAGGCCCCGGGCGACGAGCGCCTGGTCAAGTCGTGCCATGCTCAAGCTTCTCCTTCGCCGTCTGGGGCCTCTTCGTTCAACGCGTGCAGCAGGGCATCGTGGAGGTCGCTGTAAACAGCCTCATGCTCAGACACGGGCAACCGTTCGACGCCGTCCAGCGCGGCCGTTATCGCCGCAATGGATGGATCGGTGGTTGCCGGCGCCGCTGTGTCCGGCCATTCCGGCATTGGCTGGGCTGCTTCCGGATAGTGCGGTTCGTTCAGCTCAGTCATTGGACCAGTCTAATGATTGCGCCACTCGAGTTTGGGTTCCGTGGGCAGTGCGGCGTCGGGGACCGCAGTCCACCAGGCTGCGCAGGCGGCCCGCCAGGAATCCAGGTCGCGCTCGCTGCCGCTGACGTGGATAGTGTCACCGCTGACCCGCGCAGTGGAGGCCCCGCAGCGGTGCGTTCCGTCAGTGTGGTCCAGCGCCGGGTAGGGGCGGTGGAGGTCGCTGAGGGAATTGATGATGTAGTCCGGGCGTTCCGCAGTGCGTGCGGCCAGGATGGTAGCTGTGGTGTCGACGCCGGTCAGCACTGCCACAGTGGCAAACCCGGCGTTGTTGCCGCCGAGGATGTCGGTGTCCAGACGGTCGCCCACCACCAGCGGGCGGTCAGCGGCGAGCCGTTTGGCGGCTGCATGGAAGAGCGGAGCCTCCGGCTTGCCGGCAACCCGCGGCGTCTGTCCGGTGGCGGCGGCTACAGCTGCCACCAGGGTGCCGTTGCCCGGGGCTATGCCGCGCGCCTGCGGAATGGACATATCGGTGTTGGTTGCGATCCACAGTGCTCCGGCCGACACGACGTACGCCGCCTCTGCAAGATCTTTCCAGCCGATCCCGGGATTGAATCCCTGGACCACGGCCACCGGATCCTCGTCCTGGCTGTAGACAGGCGTCAGTCCCACCAGTTCGATTTCCTGCGCCAGAGCGGGGCTGCCGGTGATCAGCACCCGCGCTCCGGGGGCGACGAGTGACGCCAGGAGTTCGGCCGCGGCCTGCGAGGAACTGACCACCTGGTCGTCGTCTGCCGGTGCACCCAATTCACGGAGATGCGCCGCTACCTGCGCCGGGCTGCGGGAGGCATTGTTGGTGACATACCCCAGGCCAATGCCCAAACCCTCCAGTTGCTGCAGCGAGTCCACGGCGCCTGGGATGGCGTGCTGCCCGGCATAGACCACGCCGTCCAGGTCCGCCAACAGGGCGTCGAACAGGGAAATCAGTGGAACTTCAGTCATAGCGGGCTAGCTGTCCCGTCCGTCAGAGTGGCCATCAGTGGCGTTGCTGCTGCCGTCTGCTTCGCTGTGCGCTTCTTCATCGCGCACTTCTTCGCCGTGCTCGGTTTCATTGTGCTCGGCGTCGCCGGCTTCCAGCTCATCTGCTTCGAGGGAATCCTCGTCGGACTCGGCGTCATCGGACTCGAAAAAATCCGATTCCACGTCGTCGATGTCTGCATCCACGGCGGCGGCCTCAACGGCAGTCTTGTCCGCGGCTGCTTCGGTCCGGGCAGCAGGCGTGGAGGCAGCAGCTTCGGGGCCTGCGGCAGCGCGCTCCAGCAGACGCCGGCGCTGGGCTTCTTCCCGGGCTTCCTCTTCCTCGTCCCAGCCGAGGTCCACGATGTCGGGTTCCTCATCGACGCCGAGGCCCAGGGCATTTTCAGCCACAACTGCCTGCTTCTGCCATTTTGCCGCCTCATCTTCGCGGCCAACGGCCGACAGGGCGTTTGCGTACGCCCGGAACAGCCGCGGGCTGTAGGAGAACGCCCGGTTAATATCCAGCTGGGCAATTTCCAGTTCTGCTACGGCAGCGTCCAGCTGTCCGAGGTCAGCCCGTGCACCGGCCGCAACGATGGCCAGTTCGACTTTGCCGGGGGCGTCAAGGTCTTTGGCTTCCTCGGAACGTACAACGTCGAGGGCGCGGTCAGGCCGGCCGAGTCCGCGTTCGCAGTCCGCCATCACAGGCAGGTGGACGTTTGAACCGCTGATGCGGCGGTAGGTCCGGAATTCGCGCAGTGCTTCGCCGTAGTGTCCCGCCGCATAAGCAGTAAGTCCGACGGCTTCACGGACGGCAGCCAGCCGGCCACCACGCCGGCTCGCGGCGAGGGCATGCTGGAAAGCCAGCTCGGGCTCTTCGTCGATCAGGCGTCCGGCCATTACCAGGTGGCGGGCAACCCACTCGGCGCTCTTGTCTTCCAGTGTCTTGATCTGGTGCTGCGTAGCGCGGTCAAGCTCCTTGCCCGTGACATCCTCATCGATTTCCGGGGAACGTTCGCGGTCCGGGCGGTTGGCGCTGCGAAGATCACGCGCGTTGGGTACACGGACCGGGCGGTCTTCCGCACGGTCCCTGCCGAACTGGCGGGGGCCGGAATCACCACGGTCAAAGCTGCGGGGGCCACGGTCCTGGCGGTCACCGAACGGCTTGCGGTTGTCGCCGCCGGAGAACCCACGACGGTCACCGTCACCTTCGCGGCGCGGACGGTCACCATAAGGCTTGTTGTCACGGTCACCGTAAGGTTTGCGTTCGCCGCCGCCGCTGAAAGGCTTTCGCTCTCCACCGCCAAAGCTGCGACGCTCGCCGTCACCTTCGCGGCGCGGACGGTCACCAAAAGGCTTGTTGTCACGGTCACCGTAAGGCTTCCGCTCTCCACCGCCGCCGCCTGTGAACGGTTTCCGGTCCCCGCCGCCGCTGAAAGGCTTTCGCTCTCCACCACCGAAGGTCCGACGCTCGCCGTCACCTTCGCGGCGCGGACGGTCACCAAAAGGCTTGTTGTCACGGTCACCGTAAGGCTTCCGCTCTCCACCGCCGCCGCCTGTGAACGGTTTCCGGTCCCCGCCGCCGCTGAAAGGCTTTCGCTCTCCACCACCGAAGGTCCGACGCTCGCCATCACCTTCACGGCGCGGACGGTCACCAAAAGGCTTGTTGTCACGGTCACCGTAAGGCTTCCGCTCTCCACCGCCGCCGCCTGTGAACGGTTTCCGGTCCCCGCCGCCGCTGAAAGGCTTTCGCTCTCCACCACCGAAGGTCCGACGCTCGCCGTCACCTTCACGACGCGGACGATCACCAAAAGGCTTACGTTCGCCGGAACCAGGCGCGCGCTTCGGAGCCTCCGGGTTACGGTCTTCGCGGGAACGGAATCCGCGCGGGTCGCCGCCAGAATTGTTGTTGCCGCGGAAAGGACCGCGGTCGTTGCCGCCGCGGTTGCCGCCGTTGTGCTCAGCCATGGGGATTCCTCCTGTTATGAGCCGACCACTGGCGCAATCGCAGCCGCTCGTTCCGTGTTTCGTTATCCTACGCAACCCGAAATCAAGCGCTTCGAAGTCCGTACATCTCAGTCAATTCTAGGCGAGACACCACCAACAGATGACATGGATCCGTCTCCAGACCGCCGTCGTGGGAATGTTCACAGTCCCAGGCTGACGCTCTCGCAGTTTCTGCGGGTTTCCGGCGGACGCTCCCGCAGTGGTCTGTGCCCGGGGTGCGGGTTCGGGGGTGTTTGTGGTGTGGTGGTTAAAGTGGGAGAGCCCCCCAACCTGGTGGTTGGGGGGCTCTCGACCTGTAATGATGTTCCGGCGGTGACCTACTCTCCCACACCCTCCCGGGTGCAGTACCATCGGCGCTGTGGGTCTTAGCTTCCGGGTTCGGAATGGGACCGGGCGTTTCCCCCACGCTATGACCGCCGTAACCCTTCTACCCGGCCTCCACGGTTTTGGGCGTGGGGGTGGGAAATCTGTGGTTACAACATGCTCCTGCCGGTTAAGGCAGGTGTGGTGTTGTTATTGTGTTGTGTTTTTTGTTCCCTGGGCAACAAGCCCGTGTTGGGTTTGTTGTTTGGGAACCACATAGTGGACGCAAGCAGTCTTGTTTTCTTTTTACCACCCCGTGGTTGCAAACGCTTTTGAACCGTTTGCGGGGGTGGTGTGTGGTGTAAGTTATCGGCCTATTAGTACCGGTCAGCTTCACGAGTCGTTAGTCCTCGCTTCCACATCCGGCCTATCAACCCAGTGGTCTGGCTGGGGGCCTCTCACACACAAGGTGTATGGAAATCTCATCTCGAAGCGAGCTTCCCGCTTAGATGCTTTCAGCGGTTATCCCATCCGAACGTAGCTAATCAGCGGTGCACTTGGCAGTACAACTGACACACCAGAGGTTCGTCCGTCCCGGTCCTCTCGTACTAAGGACAGCCCTTCTCAAATTTCCTGCGCGCGCAGCGGATAGGGACCGAACTGTCTCACGACGTTCTAAACCCAGCTCGCGTACCGCTTTAATGGGCGAACAGCCCAACCCTTGGGACCTACTCCAGCCCCAGGATGCGACGAGCCGACATCGAGGTGCCAAACCATGCCGTCGATATGGACTCTTGGGCAAGATCAGCCTGTTATCCCCGAGGTACCTTTTATCCGTTGAGCGACGGCCATTCCACAATGTACCGCCGGATCACTAGTCCCGACTTTCGTCCCTGCTCGAGATGTCTCTCTCACAGTCAAGCTCCCTTGTGCACTTACACTCGACACCTGATTGCCAACCAGGCTGAGGGAACCTTTGGGCGCCTCCGTTACTTTTTAGGAGGCAACCGCCCCAGTTAAACTACCCATCAGGCACTGTCCCTGACCCGGATTACGGGCCGAAGTTAGATGTCCAAAGTGACCAGAGTGGTATTTCAACGATGACTCCACCCGAACTGGCGTCCGGGCTTCAACGTCTCCCACCTATCCTACACAAGCCACTCCGAACACCAATACCAAACTATAGTAAAGGTCTCGGGGTCTTTCCGTCCTGCTGCGCGTAACGAGCATCTTTACTCGTACTGCAATTTCGCCGAGTTTATGGTTGAGACAGCGGGGAAGTCGTTACTCCATTCGTGCAGGTCGGAACTTACCCGACAAGGAATTTCGCTACCTTAGGATGGTTATAGTTACCACCGCCGTTTACTGGGGCTTGAATTCTCAGCTTCGCCGTAAGGCTAACCGGTCCTCTTAACCTTCCAGCACCGGGCAGGAGTCAGTCCGTATACATCGTCTTGCGACTTCGCACGGACCTGTGTTTTTAGTAAACAGTCGCTTCCCCCTGGTCTCTGCGGCCCCGATCCCCTCCCACCAGCAAGTGGTGTTCAAGGTTGGGGCCCCCCTTCTCCCGAAGTTACGGGGGCATTTTGCCGAGTTCCTTAACCATAATTCTCTCGATCGCCTTAGTATTCTCTACCTGATCACCTGTGTCGGTTTGGGGTACGGGCGGCTAAAACCTCGCGTCGATGCTTTTCTCGGCAGCATAGGATCACCAAATCCCCCCGTGAGGGGGTCCCATCAGATCTCAGGCATCATGAACGGCGGATTTGCCTACCGTTCGCCCTACATCCTTAGACCGGGACAACCATCGCCCGGCTTGGCTACCTTCCTGCGTCACACCTGTTAATACGCTTGCCTCCCAGGATCAGGTCCCGCGCTCCACCAAAACCCTTCCACCACAAGGGCGGTCAGGCAGGTTTCGGGCGGTTAGTATCCCCTGTTCAACATGGACGGTTTTTCGCCGGTACGGGAATATCAACCCGTTGTCCATCGACTACGCCTGTCGGCCTCGCCTTAGGTCCCGACTTACCCAGGGCAGATTAGCTTGACCCTGGAACCCTTGATCATTCGGCGGACGGGTTTCTCACCCGTCTTTCGCTACTCATGCCTGCATTCTCACTCGTGTAGGCTCCACCGCTGGTTTACACCGCGACTTCACTGCCCACACGACGCTCCCCTACCACTCCAGACGCCTGAACCAACCCACAAGGGGCGGCTTAGCTAATATCTGAAATCCACAACTTCGGCGGTGTACTTGAGCCCCGCTACATTGTCGGCGCGGAATCACTTGACCAGTGAGCTATTACGCACTCTTTTAAGGATGGCTGCTTCTAAGCCAACCTCCTGGTTGTCTTCGCAACTCCACATCCTTTCCCACTTAGCACACGCTTAGGGGCCTTAGTTGGTGGTCTGGGCTGTTTCCCTCTCGACTATGAAGCTTATCCCCCACAGTCTCACTGCTGCGCTCTCACTTACCGGCATTCGGAGTTTGGCTGACGTCAGTAACCTTGTAGGGCCCATTAGCCATCCAGTAGCTCTACCTCCAGCAAGAAACACGCAACGCTGCACCTAAATGCATTTCGGGGAGAACCAGCTATCACGAAGTTTGATTGGCCTTTCACCCCTACCCACAGCTCATCCCCTCCATTTTCAACTGAAGTGGGTTCGGTCCTCCACGACGTCTTACCGTCGCTTCAACCTGGCCATGGGTAGATCACTTCGCTTCGGGTCTAGATCACGCCACTGCAACGCCCTATTCAGACTCGCTTTCGCTACGGCTTCCCCACACGGGTTAACCTCGCGACGTAACACTAACTCGCAGGCTCATTCTTCAAAAGGCACGCCGTCACAACTACAAGGCTGCTCCGACGGATTGTAAGCACACGGTTTCAGGTACTGTTTCACTCCCCTCCCGGGGTACTTTTCACCTTTCCCTCACGGTACTGGTCCGCTATCGGTCATTAGGGAGTATTTAGGCTTATCAGGTGGTCCTGACAGATTCACACGGGATTTCTCGGGCCCCGTGCTACTTGGGATACTCTCCAGGCGGCACAAAACATTTCGGTTACGGGGCTCACACCCTCTCTGGCCGGCCTTTCAAGACCGTTCACCTATGCCTGCACATCACACCTCACCAGTCCGGCAGAACTGGTATGGAAAGTCCCACAACCCCGACCATGCAACGCCCGCCGGCTATCACACATGGAACGGTTTAGCCTGATCCGCGTTCGCTCGCCACTACTGACGGAATCACTATTGTTTTCTCTTCCTGCGGGTACTGAGATGTTTCACTTCCCCGCGTTCCCTCCACGCACCCTATGTGTTCAGATGCGGGTCACCAGGCAGCTCGCGCCCCTGGCGGGGTTTCCCCATTCGGACACCCTGGGATCACAGTCCGGTTATCGACTCCCCCAGGCTTATCGCAGATTCCTACGTCCTTCTTCGGCTCCTAATGCCAAGGCATCCACCGTGTGCTCTTAAAAACTTGACCACAAAAGATCAAAAACGCTAATTTTCGAGAGAACCATGAAAACCACCCACACCCAAAAGAGTGCAGACAGATCCAGGTTCATAATTCTTGGAAATTGCTTCTTATAAAAGATGCTCGCGTCCACTATGTAGTTCTCAAACAACAACCCCAAACCACACACCCCACACACAAAAAGTGCGCGCTCGATGCAGCCAGGAAACCAGAAACAAACAAGTACCGGGAAAACCCGGCCCTGTTGCCTCAGGACCCAACAGTGTGCCAAACACTAAACCACCCACCCCCAACCCACACCGATCCAGGAGAAGCTTCCGAGGAAACCATCCGTACTGGGCGAGGAAAGAAACAAGCGGCCGCTATTCATTGATATTCCACCCTTGAGCACCCGCCGCAGAACAATCGTCTGCGCAACGGGCATATACTCCTGACAACCCCACCACACGGACATTGCATCCGGCAGGGTGGTTGTAGGTGCTCCTTAGAAAGGAGGTGATCCAGCCGCACCTTCCGGTACGGCTACCTTGTTACGACTTAGTCCCAATCGCCAGTCCCACCTTCGACAGCTCCCTCCCACAAGGGGTTAGGCCACCGGCTTCGGGTGTTACCAACTTTCGTGACTTGACGGGCGGTGTGTACAAGGCCCGGGAACGTATTCACCGCAGCGTTGCTGATCTGCGATTACTAGCGACTCCGACTTCATGGGGTCGAGTTGCAGACCCCAATCCGAACTGAGACCGGCTTTTTGGGATTAGCTCCACCTCACAGTATCGCAACCCTTTGTACCGGCCATTGTAGCATGCGTGAAGCCCAAGACATAAGGGGCATGATGATTTGACGTCGTCCCCACCTTCCTCCGAGTTGACCCCGGCAGTCTCCTATGAGTCCCCGCCATAACGCGCTGGCAACATAGAACGAGGGTTGCGCTCGTTGCGGGACTTAACCCAACATCTCACGACACGAGCTGACGACAACCATGCACCACCTGTAAACCGACCGCAAGCGGGGCACCTGTTTCCAGGCATTTCCGGTTCATGTCAAGCCTTGGTAAGGTTCTTCGCGTTGCATCGAATTAATCCGCATGCTCCGCCGCTTGTGCGGGCCCCCGTCAATTCCTTTGAGTTTTAGCCTTGCGGCCGTACTCCCCAGGCGGGGCACTTAATGCGTTAGCTACGGCGCGGAAAACGTGGAATGTCCCCCACACCTAGTGCCCAACGTTTACGGCATGGACTACCAGGGTATCTAATCCTGTTCGCTCCCCATGCTTTCGCTCCTCAGCGTCAGTTAATGCCCAGAGACCTGCCTTCGCCATCGGTGTTCCTCCTGATATCTGCGCATTTCACCGCTACACCAGGAATTCCAGTCTCCCCTACATCACTCTAGTCTGCCCGTACCCACCGCAGATCCGGAGTTGAGCCCCGGACTTTCACGGCAGACGCGACAAACCGCCTACGAGCTCTTTACGCCCAATAATTCCGGATAACGCTTGCGCCCTACGTATTACCGCGGCTGCTGGCACGTAGTTAGCCGGCGCTTCTTCTGCAGGTACCGTCACTTTCGCTTCTTCCCTACTGAAAGAGGTTTACAACCCGAAGGCCGTCATCCCTCACGCGGCGTCGCTGCATCAGGCTTTCGCCCATTGTGCAATATTCCCCACTGCTGCCTCCCGTAGGAGTCTGGGCCGTGTCTCAGTCCCAGTGTGGCCGGTCACCCTCTCAGGCCGGCTACCCGTCGTCGCCTTGGTGAGCCATTACCTCACCAACAAGCTGATAGGCCGCGAGTCCATCCAAAACCACAATAAAGCTTTCCACCCCCCACCATGCGATGAGGAGTCATATCCGGTATTAGACCCAGTTTCCCAGGCTTATCCCAGAGTTAAGGGCAGGTTACTCACGTGTTACTCACCCGTTCGCCACTAATCCCCCAGCAAGCTGGGATCATCGTTCGACTTGCATGTGTTAAGCACGCCGCCAGCGTTCATCCTGAGCCAGGATCAAACTCTCCGTTGAAGTAAAACAGACACAACCACCAACCCCGGAAATAACAGGATAAAATGGCTGCACAAAATTTGAAACCAGCTGTAAAAACCAGACCACACCACGGGGTGGCATAATCCAGTCAATTCAACCAATTCAATACAATAAATTGGTATCAACAAACTTGGCACACTATTGAGTTCTCAAACAACAGACACATTCGAATAATTCCCGAAACAATTCATATTCAATGAATTCTTTTGTTTCGCTTTTCTTCGCTGCGATGTTTATAGCTTATTTCATTCTTATTCACTTTGCAAATCCCGGTTATTTTCCAGATATTCACTCTGTGGAACGAATCCGCCCATCAGAAATTGAAGCTTTTCATCATTTTCGTGCTTTGCACACGATGAATTGCTTCTCTTGTGAAGGGGGTTTGTCACCACTCAACGGTGGCGACTCAGAAGACAATACACGCTCCCCCGCGGCCGTGCAAATCGGCTGCGGAGGAGCGTGAATTGGGGTCTGGGAAGGCTAAGGAACCAGCACTTCGACAGTCGCCAGGTTCTTCTTGCCGCGGCGCAGGAGCAGGTACTGACCATGCAGCAGCTCCGACTCGGAGATGACAGCTTCCGGGTCGGACACCTTCTCGTTGTTTACATAGGCGCCGCCTTCGCCGACAGTTCGCCGTGCCGCGGACTTGCTCTCCGACAGGCCGGATGCCACCAGCAGGTCAATGATCCCGAGGCCATCCACCTGGATGCGGGCGGACGGAAGCTCCGATGTGGCCGCTTCAAGCGTGGGCCGGTCCAGGGCGGACAGGTCACCGTTGCCAAAAAGTGCAGCGGACGCCGCGATGACTTTCTCCGTTGCCTCCACACCGTGGACCAGGGAAGTCACTTCGAACGCCAGCTTCCGCTGGCCTTCCCGTGCAAACGGACGCTCGGCCACGGCAGCTGCCAGGGTTTCGATCTCCGCGCGGCTCAGGAAAGTGAAGACCTTCAGCCGGTCCACCACGTCAGAGTCGGCGGTGTTCAGCCAGAACTGGTAGAAGGCGTACGGGCTGCACATGCCGGCGTCGAGCCAGATGGCGTTGCCTTCGCTCTTGCCGAACTTCGTGCCGTCCGAGTTGGTGATGAGCGGCGTACCCAGGGCGTGCACACTCTTGCCCTCAACCTTGCGGATGAGTTCAGTGCCGCTGGTGAGGTTGCCCCACTGGTCCGAACCGCCGGTCTGCAGCATGCAGCCGTAGTCACGGAACAGCTGGAGGTAGTCCATGCCCTGCAGGATCTGGTAGCTGAATTCCGTGTAGCTGATGCCCTCGTCCGAACTGAGGCGGGACGCAACAGCATCCTTGCGAAGCATGGTGCCGACCCTGTAGTGCTTTCCGATCTCGCGCAGGAAGTCAATGGCGCTCAACGGTGCGGTCCAGTCGAGGTTGTTGACCATGCGGGCGGCGCTGGGGCCATCGAAGCTGAGGAAGCGGCGGACCTGGGCCTGCAGGTAGCCCACCCATTCGTTAACGGTGTCCTTGGTGTTCAGTGTGCGTTCTGCGGTGGGCCGCGGATCGCCGATCAGTCCTGTGGATCCGCCCACCAGTCCCAGGGGCTTGTGCCCGGCGAGCTGCAGCCGGCGCATCACGAGGAGTTGAACCAGGTTGCCCAGGTGCAGGCTCGGCGCAGTGGGGTCGAATCCGCAGTAATAGGTGATCGGATCACCGGCGAGGAGCTTTTCCAGTTCCTCTTCATCGGTGGAGACGTGGACCAGGCCGCGCCACTTCAGCTCCTGCCAGATATTGGCGAAGGTGGGGTCGTTCTGCTGGGATTCGAGATCGTTGAGTTCTGACACGACTTCTAAGTTAGCAGGATCGGCGACGCCCGGCGCCGAAATGGACGGCGCCGGGCGTCAAGGGGCAAAGCGGACCGGTTCAGCCTTCAATGCCTGCCGGAATACCTTCCGCGGCGATCAGCCGGAGCCGCTGGGTGGGCCGGGTCATGGCGACGTACAGATCGCCCACCCGGCCATGCTCGCGGTTGAGCATGACGGACGGCTCAAGCACCACAACGCCGTCGAACTCCAGGCCCTTGGCCTCGCGCGGGCTGATGACCACGATGTCCTGTTCGTAGCTGCCCGCGCCGTTGCCGATGCGTCGGCCGTACACGGCACGAAGGGCTGACGTAGCAGCCGGCAGAAGGTCGCCGTCGGCAATCACGGCGAGGAGGCCGCCGTCGAGCGCTGCCAGTTCCTCGGGGAGCACCTCCACCAAACGGTTCACCACCTGTCCGCGGTCAACCTTGTCGATGACGGGGGCCCACCGTCCCTCGCGGACGGCCTTCGGCGCTGAAACCACCAGTCCGGCCGCGTTGGCCATGCGGGCGGCGGCCTCGGCGATCTGGGAGGGCGTCCGGTAGTTGACTGTCAGCTCCTCCAGCTGCCAGCGGTCACCGAACATGGGCGCCAGGGCCCCCTGCCAGGAGTTGGCGCCGGCGACTGAACTGGTCTGCGCGATGTCGCCCACGATGGTGAAGGATTTCAGCGGGCAGCGACGGACCAGCAGGCGCCATTGCATGGGCGAAAGCTCCTGCGCCTCATCCACCACGATGTGGCCGAACGCCCACGTGCGGTCGCTGGTGGCGCGCTCGGCGGCCGTCAGGCGGTTTTCGCGCTCCTGGTTCTGATCGGCGAGTTCCTCGGCGGAGATGAGGACATCGACACCCATGTCCCCCATGTTCACCAGTGTCTGCTTGGCGTTGGCAAGGTCCCGGGCGCGGTCGTGCTCCTGCTGTGCAAGGCCACGTCCCGCCGCCGGGTCCATTTCACCAAGGAGCTCCGCGGCCTCATCCAGCAGCGGGACGTCAGCCTCGGTCCAGGGCGCATCGGCGGGGCGCAGCAGCAGCGACCGCTCCCTAAGGGACAGGTTCGGTGTGCAGGCCGCCAGGACTGCGGGCTTGCTCAGAAGCTCGTTGATCAGCTTCTCCGGAGTCATCGGCATCCAGCACAGGTTCAGGACGATCCGGACGTCGCGGGCCGTGCGGACGTCTTCTGCCAGATACGAGCGGTCGGCATTGTTGCCGATGCTCCCGGCCTCCACGAGATCGGTCATCTGCTCGGTCAGTTCGCGGAGCAGAATTTTGATAAACGCCAGGCGCGCCTCGTTGTGCGGCTTGCCGGTGGACCGGGCACGTTCGCGCGCCCGGCTTACCTGCCGCCGCGTCAGCACCAGCTTGCGGCCGTCGACGTCCAGGACACGGTCCTCGGCGGGGATCCGCTGCCGGTTCGCGACCGCATTGGCCACAACCTTCACCATGTCCAGCCGCCCCTTGATGGCCGCGACCTCTGCCTCAGGTTCGGCAACCGCTTTGATCCCGGGCATCAGGCGACCCACGCTGGCCATCACCACGCCGGTCTCACCGAGCGAGGGAAGAACACGTTCGATGTACTTCATAAAGGACGACGACGGGCCCACCAGCAGCACGCCGGCAGTCTTCAGCCGCTCCCGGTGCGTGTAAAGCAGGTACGCGGCCCGGTGCAGTGCCACAGCAGTCTTACCGGTACCCGGACCACCCTGCACCACGAGGGCACCGGAAATGGAGGACCGGATGATGCGGTCCTGCTCGGACTGGATGGTGCCGACGATGTCGGACATCCGGCCCGTGCGCTTGGAATCCAGAGCCGCCAGCAATGCTCCTTCGCCCTGCAGCGAGGCGTCGTCCGCGAGCATGTCCGCATCAAGGACGTCGTCCTCGATGGCCTTGACTTCCCGGCCCTGCAGAATCAGGTGCCGCCGGCGGCGGACGCCCTGCCGGTCAAACGCCGTTGCCTGGTAGAAGTGGCCGGCTTCGGGCGCGCGCCAGTCCACCATGAGCCGCTGGAGGTCATCGGTGGTCAGGCCGATGCGCCCAATGTACTGGGCCTCACCGGAATCCAGGTCGAGGCGGCCGAAGACCAGACGGTCATCGACGGCGTCGAGCTGGGCGAGGCGGTCCTCG
The DNA here is from genome assembly GCF_006517235.1 of Pseudarthrobacter sp. NIBRBAC000502772. Lineage (NCBI taxonomy): Bacteria > Bacillati > Actinomycetota > Actinomycetes > Micrococcales > Micrococcaceae > Pseudarthrobacter > Pseudarthrobacter sp. NIBRBAC000502772. The sequence continues at coordinate 2,131,527 of NZ_CP041188.1, read as the reverse complement.
TAGAGCGCGGCGAAGGCGTCGCGTTCGGAGACATTCTGCATGGTACCCACGGCACCGGCCCGGCGGACCTGTGCCAACTGCTGGCGCTTTTCCGCGCGGAGCTCTTCCAGCCGCGCGTACAGGCCGGCAACATAGTTCCGTTCGTGGGCCAAATCGGCGTCGAGCATTTAAACGTTCCCCTATCGCAAAAGACAGACCGTCCATTCTACAACCATTTCGGTTAACGCGCCCGCCGGTCCCCTGCCCCGGAAGTCACCCAATGTTCACTTTCAGGCCGCACACTTCCGTAGCCGTTCCGCCCAGTGGGTGATTAAATACTGCAATGCACCACGAGAACGTCCTGACCGGATACGGGCTTTCCCTCCTTCCGTTGGCACCGCACCATGCCGAAGGGCTGTTTGACTTCGTGGACGCCACGATGTGGGCAGGAATGGCCGCGCCCCTGCCGGCCACGGCGCACGAGCTTTCAGGGCTGTTTGCGGCCAGGATTGAGGACCCGGCCAGCCTGGCCTTCGCTGTGACGGACCAGCGGACCGGAGCCCTCCTGGGCACAACCGCGCTGAATGCGTTCGATGCCGCCCAGCAGCGCGTGGAAGTTGGCGGCACCTTCTTTGGACGGCAGTTCTGGGGCACGCACGTAAATCCCGCCAGCAAGCACGCCCTGCTCGCCTTTGCGTTCGAAGGCCTTCACGTTCAGCGCGTTGCGTTTCGCTGCGACGCACGTAATGTGCGCAGCGCCGCAGCCATCGAACGGCTGGGGGCAACGTTCGAGGGCGTGCTGCGCAGCCACCGCCTGGCGCCTGACGGCACACGTGCGGATTCGGCAGTGTTCTCGGTCCTGGGGCAGGAATGGCCTGTGGTGCAGCAGCGCCTCCAGCACCGGTTGGCGCCGTTCGCCCTGGCGGGAGACCACCCCGGCGGGACGGATTATGCCCGGCGCACCTTCGCCGCCTTGTAGCGGGACACGGTGGGATCCCCTGGCAGCCAGAAGCGCCAGGGATACGTCGCGGAGCCGCCGTCGCCGGAAACGCCCACCCTCGGCCCGGAACTGAACACGGGAGCGGGTACCGAAGGCAGCCGCAGCTCGAAGGGGTCAGCCAGCGCATCCCGGCCGCTGTCGGCGGTCGTCAGGGCCAGCGTGGTTGCCAGCCGGGCGGGGCCGCTCGCCAGGTCGAGGGCCGATTTCGACGTCGGACGCCGCACCAGCGCGAGGTGCTGCCCCTCCACCACCTCGCCCGCCCGCAGGAGGACGGCAGATGCGGTGCCTGCCGGGCCGCAGACGATGTTGGCGCAGTAGTGCATGCCATACGTGAAGTAGACGTAGAGGTGGCCGGCCGGGCCGAACATGGGCGCGTTGCGGGCCGTGGGGCCACGGAAAGTGTGGGAGCCGGGATCCGGATGCGACGAGTCGCCGGGACCCATGTACGCCTCCACCTCCGTGATCCGCACAGCCACAGTTCCCTCGTGGCTGTGGTGGGTCAGTACGGATCCCAGCAGCCGCGGAGCGACCCTCCGGGCGTCGCCGGACAGCAGTTCGCGGAGCTGATCCGGGCTGGTGGGACTCAGGCTGGCGGTCATGGTCCGACTCTATCGAACGCCACGGCCGTGTCCGATTTCCGCTAGCAGTCGCGGTCGCTGGCTGGCAGGATGGAGGGCATGGACTTCTGGCAGCGCTACCGCGCGATTGACGCGCGGGACACCCGGTTCGACGGGCAGTTCTACACTGCTGTCCGGACCACCGGCATCTACTGCCGCCCGTCCTGCCCCGCCAGGACCCCGAAAGCCGTGAACGTCACCTTCTACGAAACCTCTGCCGCAGCGCACGACGCCGGCTACCGGGCGTGCAAGCGCTGCCTCCCCGAAGCAGTGCCAGGCACGCCTGCGTGGAACATCCGGCAGGACCTTGCGGGCCGCGCGATGCGCCTGATCAACGACGGCGTGATCAACCGGGACGGGGTGGAGGGCCTCGCCGCCCGGCTGGGATACTCCTCCCGCCAGCTCAACCGGATCCTCAGCCACGAACTCGGCGCCGGCCCGCTCTCCCTGGCCCGGGCCAGCCGCGCCCAGACCGCCCGCACGCTGTTGGTGTCCACAGCGATGAAGCTGGCGGACATCGCATTCGCGTCCGGCTTCAGCAGCGTCCGCCAGTTCAACGACACCATGGTTGAGGTGTTCGCCATGACGCCCACTGCCCTGCGCGCGACCGCCAGGCACCACCGCTCCCCTGCCGCCGCGACGTCGCTGACGTTGAGCCTGCCGTACCGCGAACCGTTCGATCCCGGCATCTTTTCCTTCCTCGCCGTCAGGGCGATCCCCGGGATCGAGGCGGGGACGCCGACGTCGTACGCCCGTACTTTGCAGCTTCCGCATGGCGATGCCCGCTTCAGCGTGACTTACGACGACGGCGCTCCCGGACGGCCGCTGACCCTCTCCATCGGCGCGGTGGACCTCCGGGACCTGCCCGCACTGCTGAGCAGGGTACGCCGGCTCTTCGACCTCGACGCCGATCCGGTAGCCATCGACAGTGCCCTGTCCCAGGAGCCCCGCCTGGCCGCCTCGGTTGCCAGTGCGCCGGGCATCAGGATGCCCGGCGCGTTGGATCCGCAGGAGCTGCTCATCCGGGCGATGATCGGGCAGCAAATCACCGTGGCTGCGGCCCGGACCGCACTGACGCAACTGGCCGCTGCCGGCAGTCCCAGCGCGGTCCCCGGCGAGGGCCTTGACCGGCTGTTTCCCACCGCGGCCGAAATCGCCGAGGCCGGCTACTCGCTGCTGCGCGGTCCGCAACGCCGGATTGACGCCATCCGTTCCGCCGCGTCGGCCCTGGCTGGTGGCCAACTGGATTTTGGCTACGGGGACGATCTGCCCGGGCTCGGCGCCAAGCTGCTTCCCCTTCCCGGGGTGGGCCCGTGGACCGTGGGCTACGTGGCAATGCGTGTCCTCGGCGCGCCCGACGTGTTTCTGGCCAACGACGCCGCGGTGCGAAACGGCATCCGGGCGCTCGCCCCGGCCCGCACGAACCAAGACGGCGGCGGCGTTGAGGCACCTGGCGTGATGCCAAGCCCCGATTTCCGCGAGGTCAGCCCGTGGCGGTCCTACGCCACCATGCACCTGTGGCGCGCCGCCGCGGAGTCCAAATCCTCCAAACCTATACAGGCCGTTCCAGAGAAAGCGATGCTATGAAAGCCCAGCTGTTAGTGATGTCCACCCCGGACGGACCGTTCACCATCCTTGCCCAGGACGGCGTGGTCCTCGCCTCGGGCTGGACCGCCGAGCCGGGTGAGCTGACCGGCCAGATCCACCCCGAGCTGCGGCCCGGCGACGTCGAAGCGGTCACGGACCTGGGCAGCATCTCCCGGGCCGTGGAGGCCTTCTATGCCGGCGATCCCGCGCCTGCCATGACCGTCCCCGTGCGCCAGAAGTCTGGGCCGTTCCGGTCGCACGCCTGGGATGTGCTGAGGACTGTTCGACCCGGGTCACCGGTGACGTACACCGAGTATGCCGTGCTTTCCGGAAATCCGAAGGCGGTCCGGGCCGCGGCCAGCGCGTGTGCCTTCAACGCGGCTGCCTTGTTTGTGCCGTGCCACCGCGTCATCCGCACCGATGGTTCCCTGGGCGGATTCCGCTGGGGCCTGGCCATTAAGGAGAGCCTGCTGGCCCGCGAGGCAACGGAAAGCCTGCTGGCCCGCGAAGCCGGATAGGGCTACCGCGCTGCGGGTGTCCCGGATGGCGTGGCTCCGGCAGCCGGCGTCCCGGCTGGCCAGGGCAGCAGTTCCGGGAGGTCCACGCCGTCCGCGGCGGCTGTTGCCCGCAGGCTGCCGAGCGATGGTTCACGGCCGGCCAGCCAGGCGGCGATGTCAGTGATCATCCCGCTGATAACGGTGGAACGGCCGAGTCCAAGGGTCACGGGCGGGAGCCCGAGTGGCTGCAGCACGAGTTTTTCCCCCGGCGGGACACGTGCCGCCAGGAAGTCGAAGAGGTGCTCGCAGAACCTCCGGCTCCACATCTCTGGCCCGAGGCCCGCGTCCAGGTCCGCTGTGTGGATCACCAGTTCACGCCACAGCGCGAGGCCGCCGTCGAAGACCACACCTCCACGGTAGGCAATGGAGGCCTGCCAGCCGGCGTCTCCTTCCAGCGAATCAAAAGCCGTCAGTGCCCGGTCCAGGCCGGCCTGCAGGTCAGCCCGGTGCACATCCGCATTGTGGCCGGCGGCCATCTCAATGGCCTTCGTGCGTCCGTCCTGGCCTCCGTCGTACAGCTCAACAGTGGCGCCGCGGGCGGCAAATTCCAGCTGCCGCGCCATGGCGTTGGAGATACCGGCGAGATGCGCCAGGACGTGCCCACGGGTCCAGCCGGGCAGTGCCGACGGTGCCTTGACATCCTCATCGGTGAATTTCGCGGCGGTCGAGGCCACGGCGTCGGCGGCCTTATGCAGTTCGGCCAGTAGTTCTGAAGTAGTGATCCCAGTCATAGCGCCATGGTAGCCGACAGAGTTAACGACTCTTAACGCAGAACGCTCTCTCAGATAATGCATGAATACCGGCAACGCTCTCTCACTTTCTTGAGGAAAGTGAGAGAGCGTTGGCCAAAATGCTGCATCAACTGAGAGAGCGTTTGGGCGTTAGGCTGCGTAGTCCCGCACGCCGGCGAGCTCGCCTTCCAGCGCGAGCAGCTGGCGTTCGACGGCGGCGGGTGCGGTGCCGCCCTGTGAGTTGCGGCTGTTGAGCGACCCTTCGGTGGACAGGACCGTGCGGACCTCCGGTGTCAGGTGCTCCGAGATGGCGGCGTATTCCTCATCCGTCAGATCCCACAGCTCCACGTCGCGGCTTTCGGCCTGCTTGACCGCTGCTCCGGAGAGCTCGTGCGCCTCGCGGAACGGAACGCCCTGGCGGACCAGCCACTCGGCAATGTCCGTGGCCAGCGCGAAGCCCTGCGGTGCCAGCGACTCCATCCGTTCCGTGTTGAACTTCAGCGTCGCGATCATGCCGGAGACAGCCGGAAGCAGCAGCTCCAGGGTGTCGGCGGCGTCGAAGACCGGTTCCTTGTCCTCCTGCAGGTCGCGGTTGTACGCGAGCGGCAGGCCCTTGAGCGTGGCCAGCAGCCCGGTCAGGTTGCCGATCAGGCGCCCTGCCTTGCCGCGGGCCAGCTCGGCGACGTCGGGGTTCTTCTTCTGCGGCATGATCGAGGAGCCGGTGGAGTAGGAATCGTGCAGGGTCACAAAGGAAAACTCCTTCGTGGCCCACAGGATGACTTCCTCCGAAACGCGGGACAGGTCCACGCCGATCATGGCCGTCACCCAGGCAAACTCGGCGAAAACATCGCGGGAGGCGGTGCCGTCAATCGAGTTGTGCGTGGCGGAGAAGAAGCCCAGGTCCGCCGCGACGGCCTCCGGGTCCAGGCCCAGCGACGAGCCTGCGAGGGCACCGGAGCCGTACGGCGAAACCCCCGCGCGCTTGTCCCAGTCCTGGAGCCGCTGCACATCGCGCAGCAGCGCCCAGGCATGGGCCAGCAGGTGGTGGCTGAGCAGGATGGGCTGGGCATGCTGCAGGTGCGTGCGGCCGGGCATGGCCACACCGTGGTGGGCCTTGGCCTGCCCCACCAGCGCCTCGATGGTTGCCAGCACGCCGCGCGCGATGATCCGGGCGTGGTCACGCAGGAACATGCGGCCCAGCGTGGCCACCTGGTCGTTGCGGGACCGGCCGGCGCGGAGCTTGCCGCCCAGCTGGGTGCCGGCGCGCTCGATCAGGCCGCGTTCCAGTGACCCGTGCACGTCCTCATCGGATTCCGCCGGCAAGTACGCGCCTGAGGCGACATCGTCATCCAGCCGGCCCAGGGCGTCCAGCATGCCGTCGAGCTCGGCGTCGTCCAGCAGCCCGGCCTTGTGCAGCACGCGGGCGTGCGCTTTGGAGCCGGCGATGTCGTAGCGGGCCAGCCGCCAGTCAAAGTGCGTGGACTTGCTCAGGGCTGCGAGGGCATCCGCGGGGCCGCCGGCGAACCGGCCGCCCCACAGTGCGCCGGTGTTCGTCGAGCCGGTGGTTGAGCCTGTCGAAACCGGAGTCTGCTCAGCCAACGGTTTACTTTCCTGCGACGCGGATATCGCGGCCTGAGGCAACCTTGGCGGACATGCCCCACAGTTCGATGAAGCCGCGCGCCATGGACTGGTCGAACGTGTCGCCGGTGTCGTAGGTGGCGAGGTCGAAGTCGTAGAGCGAGGTCTCGGAGCGGCGGCCGTTGACGATCGCCTGTCCACCGTGCAGCACCATGCGGATGTCACCGGTGACGTACTTCTGGGTGTCTTCGATGAACGCGTCCAGGGAGCGCTTGAGCGGTGAGAACCACTGGCCGTCGTAGACCAGTTCGGCCCAGCGCTGGCCAACAGTGGCCTTGAAGCGGGCCTGCTCGCGCTCGACGGTGATGTCCTCAAGGTGCTTGTGCGCGGTGATCAGCGCCATGGCGCCGGGGGCTTCGTAGATTTCGCGGGACTTGATGCCCACGAGGCGGTCCTCGACGACGTCGATCCGGCCCACACCCTGCGCGCCGGCACGGCGGTTCAGTTCCTTGATGGCCTGCAGCGGGGTGACCCGGACGCCGTCGATCGCTACCGGCACGCCGGCTTCGAAGGAAATAGTGACCTCATCCGGGGCCGGCGGGAACTCCGGCGTCGCGGTGTAGTCGTAGATGTCCTTGGTGGGCGCGTTCCAGATGTCCTCAAGGTAACCGGTTTCGACGGCGCGTCCCCAGACGTTCTGGTCGATCGAGTACGGGTTCTTCTTGGTGGTCTCGATCGGCAGTCCCTTTTCCTCGGCGAAGGCGATGGCCTTGTCGCGGGTGAGGGCGAGGTCGCGGACCGGTGCGATGCACTTCAGATCCGGGCCGAGGGTCTGGATGCCCACCTCAAAGCGGACCTGGTCGTTGCCCTTGCCGGTGCAGCCGTGGGCCACGGTGGTGGCGCCGAATTCACGGGCGGCCTTGACCAGGTGCTTGACGATGACCGGCCGGGAGATGGCCGAAACCAGCGGGTAGTGGCCCTGGTAGAGGGCGTTGGCCTTCAGCGTGGGCATGCAGTATTCGTTGGCGAACTCGTCCGACGCGTCGGCCACGTAGGCTTCAACGGCGCCGCAGCCGAGGGCGCGCTGGCGGATGGTCTCCAGCGACTCGCCGCCCTGTCCGACGTCGACCGCTACGGCGATGACCTCGGCACCGGTGGCTTCACCGATCCAGCCGATGGCAACGGAAGTATCGAGGCCACCGGAGTAGGCCAGAACAATGCGCTCAGTCACGAAAATGCTCCTAATTGGGGTTGTAGATGTTGATCGGGGAATTTCTTCAGGAAAAATGTTCTGGGGAAAGCCTGTCACACCGGGAGGGTGTTCGGGCCGTGTGGGCCTACTGGCCGCCGCCGGCTTCCTCGGCGAGCTGCAGGAACCGGACCGCGAGGTCCTGCCCGCCCTGCGGATCCCGCGAAACCAGCAGCACGGTGTCGTCACCGGCAATTGTCCCCAGGACGGAGGGCATCACCGAGTGGTCGATGGCCAGGGCCAGGAAGTTGGCCGCACCGGGCGGGGTCCGGAGCACCGCGATGTTGGCCGAGGCTTCCGCCGTGACCAGGAGTTCACTGCACAGCCGGGCAAGCCGGGCATCCAGGATCTCCTGGCTGACCCCGCTCTTGGCCGCACGTTCGCCGCCCTCGCCGGGGACGGCGTAAACCAGCACGCCTTCCTTGCCGCGGACCCGGACGGCGCCGAGTTCCACGAGGTCCCGGGACAGCGTGGCCTGGGTGACCTGGACGCCGTCGTCCGCCAGCAAAGCGGCCAGCTCCGCCTGGGAGCGCACCGATTCACCCGTCAGGATCGCGGTGATGCGCGCCTGGCGGGCTGTTTTGGTGGCCGGGCTGGAGCCCGGCGCTGCAGGCGGGACGGACACTAGTTGCCGACCTCCTGGGGTGCCAACCCGTCCACCGGGGCCAGTCCTTCGACGACGGCGAGTCCGGAGCGGTGCATCAGCCAGGCCATCAGTGCCTTCTGCACGTGCAGCCGGTTCTCCGCTTCGTCCCAGACGATCGACTGCGGGCCGTCGATGACGCCCGCCGAAATCTCGTAGCCGCGGTAGGCAGGGAGGCAGTGAAGCACGACGGCGTCCTCCGCCGCGTGTGCCATGGCCGCCTCATCGACGGAGTACTCCCGGAACAGCTGCAGCCGGGCCTCCTTTTCGGCTTCCTGGCCCATGGAGACCCAGGTGTCCGTGGCCACAACGTCGGCGCCCTTGAGGGCAACGGCGGCGTCGGTGGTGACCAGCACGGAACCGCCGGTCTGGGCGGCGCGCTCCTCGGCCGCGGCAACGATCTCCGGTGCCGGGAGGTAGCCTTCGGGCCCGGCGATACGGACGTGCATCCCGGCGGTGACGCCGGCCAGCAAGTAGGAGTTGGCCATGTTGTTGGCGGCGTCGCCCAGGTAGCTCATGGTGAGGCCTTTGAGCTCGCCCTTGTGTTCCTTGACGGCGAGCAGGTCCGCCAGGAGCTGGCACGGGTGGTAATCATCGCACAAGGCGTTGATAACGGGCACCTTGGAGTTCGCCGCCATGGCCACCAGGCCCGAGTGCGCGCCGGTGCGCCACACAATGGTGGAGACCATACGCTCCAGGACCTTGGCGGTGTCCTCGACAGATTCCTTGTGGCCGATCTGCGCCTCGCCCGGGTTGATGATCAGCGCGTTGCCGCCCATGTCCGCGATGCCCGTGGCAAAGGAAACCCGCGTACGGGTGGAGGTCTTGTCGAAGATGACGGCCACCGTCTTGCGGCCATTGCCCTCCCCGGCAAAGGGCTGCACGCTGTACGGCGCTGCCTTCATGCGGACGGCCAGGTCCAGGACCTCGGCCTGCTCGGCGGGGCTCAGGTCCGTGTCCTTCAGGAAGTGGCGTGTGGTGCTGGCTGTGCCGGCGGAAGAAACTACAGGGGTCACTGCGCGTCCTTAGCTGTCTGGAGGAGTGCCGGGAGGGCGGCGAGGAAGGTGCCGGCCTGGTCCTTGGTGAGGATCAGCGGCGGGGCGAGCCGGATGGTGTGCGGGCCGGGGCTGTTGACGATGAAACCGGCGTCAAGGCCTGCGGTCACGACGGCGGGAGCCACGTCGGCGTCCAGGTCGAAGCCGATGAGCAGGCCTTCGCCGCGGATTTCGGTGACGCCGTCGACGGCGGCGAGTCCGGCGCGGAGGTAGTCCCCCACGGCAGCAACATTTTCCAGTACCCGCTGGCTTTCGATCGCGTGCAGGGTGGCCAGCGCGGCCGCCGTCGCCACCGGGTTGCCGCCGAAGGTGGTGCCGTGCTGGCCCGCGGTCAGGAGCGACGACGTCTGCTCACCGAAAGTGAGCAGCGCTCCGATGGGGAAGCCGCCGCCGAGGCCCTTTGCCAGGGTGATGGCGTCCGGAACAATCCCGGCGTCCTCCGTCGCGAGCCATTTGCCGGTCCGGCCGATTCCGGTCTGGACCTCGTCCAGGATCAGCAGGGCGCCGGCCTTTGTGGTCGCTTCGCGGGCTGCCTTCAGGTAGCCAGGAGGCAGGGGCCGCACTCCGGCTTCGCCCTGGATGGGCTCCAGGAAAACGGCGGCCACGCTTTCGTCGATGGCTGCTTCCAGGGCTGCGACGTCGCCGAACGGGATGTGGACCACGCCACCGGGCAACGGCTCAAACGGTGCGCGGTAGGCTTCCTTGGCGGTCAGGGCCAGGGCACCCATGGTGCGTCCATGGAAGGCGCCTTCGAGGGCGATGATCTTGGTGCGTTTGCCCGTGGTGCCGTCCGGGCTGGCTCCGTTGCGCCGGGCCAGTTTGAAGGCGGCCTCGACGGCTTCGGTTCCCGAGTTGGCGAAGAATACTTTGGAGCCCGCCGGGGCGTGCGTCAGTGCCAGCAGCTTTTCGGCCAGTGCGATCTGCGTGGGGCTGGTGAAGAAATTGGAGACATGGCCCAGGGTGGCCAGCTGGCTCGAAATCACGGACGTGACAAACGGATGGGCGTGGCCCAGGGCGTTGACGGCAATACCGCCGAGCAGGTCCAGGTATTCCTTGCCGTCGGCGTCCCAGACCAGGCAGCCGGCACCACGGACCAGGACACGCTGCGGCGTGCCAAAGACGCCCATCAAGGACGTGGAGTAGCGCGTAAGCCACTCAGCCCCGCTGGTGTGCCCCTTGGTTTCGACAAGCTCAACCACCGGGCTCTGGTGATCGAGCTTGTCGAGATCTTCGACGTTACTCATGAATCTTCCTCTGTATCGGGGACGACCTGCGTGCCGATGCCCGCCGTCGTGAATGTTTCCAGGAGCATCGAGTGCGGCAGGCGGCCGTCCACGATGTGCGCGCGTTCCACTCCGCCGTCAATGGCCTTGAGGCACGCTTCCATCTTGGGGATCATGCCTGATTCCAACGAGGGCAAAAGCTCGCGAAGCTCCGAGGCCGTCAGGGAGGAGATGAGGGAGGACCGGTCCGGCCAGTTGGCGTACAGTCCTTCGACGTCGGTGAGGATCACCAGCTTGGAGGCCCCCAGGGCTTCGGCGAGGGCGGCCGCGGCGGTGTCCGCGTTCACATTGAGGACCTGCCCCGTGGTCTGGACCTCTCCGGCTGCCGTCTCGAGGCCGTCGGACTCGATTTCCGGTGCCACGGTGGAGATGACGGGTATACGGCCGGCGGCCAGGATGTCCAGGATGCCCTCCGGGTTGACGCCGACAACTTCGCCCACCAGGCCCAGGTCCACTTCCTCGCCGTCAATGACAGTGCCGGTCCGGACGGCGCGGAGCAGGCCGCCGTCTTCACCGGACATTCCCACGGCATACGGGCCATGGGAGTTGATCAGGCCCACCAGTTCGCGGCCCACCTGGCCGGTGAGGACCATCCGCACCACGTCCATGGCTTCGGGGGTGGTGACGCGGAGGCCGCCTTTAAACTCGGACTCGATCCCCAGCCGAGCCAGCATGGAATTGATCTGCGGACCGCCGCCGTGGACCACTACGGGGTGGATGCCCACATGGTGCAGGAACACTACGTCTTCGGCGAAGGCGCGGCGCAGTTCCTCGTTGACCATGGCGTTGCCGCCGTATTTGATCACCATGGTAGTGCCGGCGAACCGCTGGATCCAGGGCAGCGCCTCGATCAGCGTGCCGGCTTTGCTTTGGGCATCACTCATGGACGTCGTTTCACGGGTCTGGGTGTTCATGCGTGCAGTATCTCCAGGGTTGCTGGTGGGATCTGGCGGGAGGATCAGCTTGAGTAGGCGCTGTTCTCGTGGACGTAGTCGTGGGTGAGGTCGTTGGTCCAGATGGTGGCTTCGGCGTCACCGGACTGCAGATCAATGTCCACCAGGACTTCGCGGGGTTCGAGGTCCACCAGGTTGCGGTCGTCGCCGATGCTGCCGTTGCGGCAGATCTGGATGCCATTGATGGCCACGTTCAGCTGGTCCGGTTCGAACACGGCGTCCGTGGTGCCCACGGCGGACAGCACGCGGCCCCAGTTGGGGTCCTTGCCGAAGATGGCTGCTTTGAACAGGTTGGACCGGGCCACGGAGCGGCTGACCGTTTCGGCGTCCCGCTCGCTGGCAGCGTTGAACGTACGGATGGCGATGTCGTGGCTGGCGCCTTCGGCGTCCCCGATCAGCTTGCGCGCCAGTTCGGCGCACACCTGGGTCAGCCCGGCCCCAAAGGCTTCGGCGGACGGGACGGCACCGGACGCCCCGGAAGCCAGCAGCACCACGGTGTCATTGGTGGACATGCAGCCGTCCGAATCAGCCCGGTCGAAGGTGACGCGCGTGGCGTCGCGGAGGACGACGTCGAGCATTTCCGCTTCGACGTCGGCGTCGGTGGTGAGGACCACCAGCATGGTGGCCAGGCCGGGTGCCAGCATGCCGGCGCCCTTGGCGATGCCGCCGATGGTGAACTCCTGGCCGTCGGCGTCCGTGCCGATGAACAGTGCGGACTTGGGCACCGAGTCTGTGGTCATGATGGCGGTGGCCGCATCCGGACCGCCGTCCGTGCTGAGCGCTGCCGAGGCAGCCTCGACGCCCGGGAGGATCTTGTCCATGGGCAGCTGCTCGCCGATCAGGCCGGTGGAACAGACAAACACGTCCGTCGCCGAGATGCCGAGGACCGCGGCTACTTTTTCGGCCGTGCTGTGGGTGTTCTGGAACCCTTGGGGACCGGTACAGGCGTTGGCGCCGCCGGAGTTGAGGACCACTGCGTCCACGCGGCCGTCCGAGACCACCTGGCGGGACCAGTGGACGGGCGCCGCAGCCACCCGGTTGCTGGTGAAGACGGCGGCCGCGGCCTTGGACGGGCCGTCGTTGACCACCAGGGCGAAGTCCGGCTTGCCGGAGGTCTTCAGCCCGGCGGTGACGCCTGCGGCGCGGAATCCCAGGGGGGCGGTAACGGTCACGGTGCAACTCCCTGCAGGTTGAGGCCGGCGGTTTCCGGCAGGCCAAGCGCAATATTCATGGACTGCACGGCGCCGCCGGCAGTCCCCTTGGTGAGGTTATCAATGACGCACGTCACAATCACGCGGCCCGTGTGTTCATCCAGGGCCAACTGCATGGCCGCGTGGTTGGAGCCCTGGACGGACTTGGTGGCGGGCCACTGCCCTTCCGGCAGCAGGTGGACAAACGGTTCGTCGTCGTAGGCATCAGCCCACGCCTGGCGGAGGTCCGCCGCCGTGGTGCCGGGCTTGACCTTCGCGGTGGCGGTGGTGAGGATGCCGCGGCTCATCGGCGCGAGCGTCGGGGTGAAGGACACCGTGACACTCTCGCCGGCAGCATTGGAGAGGCCCTGTTCAATCTCGGGGGTGTGGCGGTGGCCGCCGCCCACGCCGTAGGGGCTCATGGAGCCCATCACCTCAGAACCGATGAGGTTCACCTTCGCGGCCTTGCCCGCACCCGAGGTGCCGGAGGCGGAAACGATCACGACGTCGTCGGGCTGGAGCAGCTTGGCGGCGAACCCGGGCGCCAGGGCCAGGAGGGCCGAGGTCGGGTAGCAGCCCGGGACGGCGATCCGCGTGGCGCCCTTGAGGGCCTCGCGCTGGCCGGGGAGCTCCGGCAGACCGTAGGGCCACGTTCCGGCGTGGGCCGAGCCGTAGAACTTTTCCCACGCGGCAGGATCTTCAAGGCGGTGGTCTGCGCCGGCGTCGATCACGACGGTCCCCTCCGGGAGCTGTGCCGCGATCTCGGCGGAAGCGCCATGCGGGAGCGCCAGGAACACCACATCATGCCCGGAAAGATTCTCCACCGTGGTGTCTTCCAGGATGCGGCTGGCAAGCCCGTGCAGGTGCGGCTGCAGCTCGCCAAGGCGGGAGCCTGCATTGCTGTGCGCGGTGATGGCGCCGATGGTCACGTCCGGATGTCCCGCCAGGAGCCGCAGGACTTCTCCCCCGGCGTAGCCGCTGGCTCCGGAGACGGCAACAGAAATAGTCATGCCGTGAATCTTACAGCAAAAGTATTCAGTGTGCCCGATATTTATGCATCGACGTTGGCAACGATTCCCAGGGCGCCGCTGGACAGGCAGGCGTAAGATGGAGTGAGGGTGATCATGACCGTGCAGTCCGAATGTCGGCTGCAGCGTTACCCGAAACAGTTACGAGGCCCCGCTCCATGACCACCACCCTTCCCACGTCAGAGCGCCCAAAATCGCGTGTCCGGCAGCCCAACGCCGTTGTCCTGAGCTATTCGGAGCTGTTGAAGAGCGTCAAGGCTGAAGGCCTGCTGGAACGCCGCGTCGGTTTCTACATCACGCTCTTTGCCAGCCTGGTACTCCTCATGGCCGCCACCTGGTTCGGGTTTGCCCTGATCGGCGACAGCTGGTTCCAGCTCCTCATCGCCGCGGCCGTCGGGGTCCTCTGCACACAGCTGAGTTTCCTGGCCCACGAGGCCGGGCACCGCCAGATCTTCGCGTCACGCCGGGCCAACGACTGGACCGCCCGGATCCTGGCCACCTCGGTTGCCGGCATGAGCTATTCCTGGTGGGAGCAGAAGCACGGCGCCCACCACAACCACCCGAACGTCATTTCGAAGGATCCTGACATTGCCACGGGGGCCATCGCCTTCCACACCGAAGGTGCCGCTACGCGGCAGGGCAGGTTTTCGTTCCTGACCCGCAAGCAGGGCTGGTTCTTCTTCCCGCTGCTGTTCCTTGTTGGCCTGGGGCTGCAGATCGATTCCGTGAAGTTCGTCTTCCGCCGGGCCAAGGTGACACACCGATGGGTAGAGCTTCCCATTTTGCTGGTCCGGCTTAGCCTCCTGCCCGTGCTGGCTTTTACGTTCCTGCCGCTCGGAATGGCGTTCGCGTTCATCGGCGTGCAGCTCGCCGTCTTCGGTTTCTACATGGGTGCTTCCTTCGCGCCGAACCACAAGGGCATGCCGGTCCTGCCCGCGGACAGCCGCGTGGACTTCTTCAGCCGCCAGGTCCTGACGTCACGGAACATCTCCGGTGGCCGGTTTATGGACATCCTGCTCGGCGGCCTGAACCGCCAGGCTGAGCACCACCTCTTCCCGGACATGGCACGCCCCCAGCTGGATAAGGCAGCCAAGATTGTCCGCGAATACTGCAATAAGCACCAGGTTCCCTACACGGAAACCACGCTGCTGCAGTCCTACGGCATCATCGTCCGCTACCTGAATGATGTAGGCCTTGCTGCAGGACGCCACTTCGAGTGCCCCATGGCAACGGTGACCCGGCGGTTCTAGCACACGCTGCTAAAAAGAGGCGAGCCGCGCGGGCTCCCCCCCCATGACTCTGCCCCGCATGACCCGAAGCGACGGCCGGCTACCGGCCGTCGCTTCGTCGTCGGTAGCGGTATCCCTAGGATGGTCAGAGACACCGGCCGCGGGAAACCCCCGCCCGGAGAGGAGACCTTTTATGCAAGCCATCGTTGCCCGCCAGCCCGGAGGTCCGGAAGTCCTCGAGATCGCCGAGGTGGACCGACCGATGCCGGGTCCCGGCCAGTTGCTCATCAAGGTGGCGGCAGCCGGGGTGAACTTCATCGACACCTACCAGCGCGGGGGCATGTACCAGGTCCCGTTCCCCTTTACGCCCGGCTCGGAAGCCGCTGGGACTGTAGAGGAGCTCGGCGAAGGCACCGAAAACTTCGCAGTCGGCAGCAGGGTGGCCACGGCCGAGGGCACTAAATGCTACGCCGGCTACGCGGTGCTCGATGCGGCCAAGGCACTTCCGGTGCCGGACGGCGTCGACGACCTGACGGCAGCTGCCTTGCCGCTCCAAGGCATGACCGCCCACTACCTCATCAATTCCTCCTTCAAGGTCGAACCGGGCCACACAGTACTGACGCACGCCGGAGCCGGCGGCGTCGGCCTGCTGCTGATCCAGCTGCTGAAGGAGAGGGGCGCCCGCGTCATCACCACGGTTTCCTCGGAGGCCAAGGAAGAACTTGCCCGCGACGCCGGGGCCGACCATGTGCTGCGGTACGAGGGCTTCCCCCACCATGTCCGCGAACTCACCAACGGGAAGGGTGTGGACGTGGTGTACGACGGCGTCGGCCGGAACACCTTTGACGGGTCCCTCTCCTGCCTCCGCACGCGAGGCATGCTGGTCCTGTTCGGGGCAGCCTCCGGGGCCGTACCGCCGGTGGATCCGCAGCGTCTCAACGCCGGCGGTTCGCTGACGCTGACGCGTCCGTCCCTGGCCCACTTCCTGCTCAACGAGCAGGAGCGCCGCTGGCGCTCGGCGGAGATCTTCGCTGCCGCAGAAAAGGGGCACTTAAAGGTACGGATCGGCGCCACCTACCCCCTGGCCGAGGCGCGGCGTTCCCATGAGGACCTCGAGGGACGGCGCACGACGGGCAAGGTCCTGCTGGTTCCCTGATGGATACAGGCAGCATGCGTGAACAGAACATGAATCTTCAACTAATTCTGGACACCTTGCGTTCACTTTACTCAGGCAGAATCCGTCCGTGAGTGAGCATCAGTCAAACGTCGTCGCATCCCTGCCGGAGGATCCCTACCGCCCCCAGCTGGCCGGTTTTCCCCTGGCCCCGCCCGAGCGGACCCTCATGGCCATCCTGGCGGACTCGGCGGCACGTTTCCCGGAGGCCTCAGCGCTCGACGACGGCCGGCGTTCCCTGAGCTACGCCGACCTGATGGCCGCGGTCCGGGCCAAAGGACGGGAGCTCCAGGCCGCCGGGCTGGGCGCCGGCGACAGGATAGGTGTGCGGATTCCGTCCGGGACCTGTGAGCTCTACATCTCGATTCTCGCTATCCTGCACATCGGTGCCGCCTACGTTCCGGTGGACGCCGACGACCCTGAGGAACGTGCCCGGCTCGTTTTCGGTGAGGCTGGCGTAGCCGCAGTGCTCACGGGTGAGGCTGGCGTAGCCGCAGGGCTCACAGGTGAGGCTGGCGTAGCCGCGGTGCTCACCGGTGGCGCCGCGGTCTCCGTGCGTGACTCCCCGGAACCCGCTGAACTCTCGGAACCCGCTGAACGCGGTGAACGCTTCGAAGCCGGGCGTCGTGCTGCCGAAAGCCATTCCGCCGAGCCCGGCGATGACGCCTGGGTGATCTTCACCTCCGGTTCCACCGGCACGCCCAAGGGCGTCGCGGTCCAGCACCGCTCCGCCGCCGCCTTTGTTGACGCCGAAGCCCGGATCTTCCTGCAGGCGGAGCCCCTCGGCCCGCAGGACAGGGTACTGGCAGGACTTTCGGTCGCCTTTGATGCCTCGTGTGAGGAAATGTGGCTTGCCTGGCGTCATGGCGCCTGCCTGGTGCCCGCACCGCGGGCCCTGGTCAGGACCGGAACGGACCTCGGCCCGTGGCTCATCAGCCACGGCATCACCGCAGTGTCCACCGTTCCAACGCTGGCTGCCCTCTGGCCAGCCGAGTCCCTGGAGAGCGTCCGGCTCCTGATTTTCGGCGGCGAGGCCTGCCCGCCCGAGCTGGCCGAGCGGCTTGCCATCCCGGGCCGTGAAGTCTGGAACACCTACGGCCCCACGGAGGCCACGGTAGTGGCCTGCGCGGCTCCCCTGGGTGGCCTCGGTCCGGTCCGGATCGGACTGCCCCTGGACGGCTGGGACCTGGCCGTGGTGGATGCTGAAGGACTGCCCGTCGGCGAAGGGGAGATCGGCGAACTGATCATCGGCGGCGTCGGACTGGCCCGTTACCTTGACCCGGACAAGGACCGGGAGAAGTACGCGCCCATGCCGTCCTTCGGCTGGGACCGCGCCTACCGTTCGGGCGACCTGGTCCGCTACGAAGCCGCCGGACTGATCTTTGTGGGCCGCGCCGACGAACAGGTCAAGCTCGGTGGACGCCGGATCGAACTGGGCGAAATTGACGCCGCCCTGCAGGCGCTCCCGCATGTTGCCGGAGCTGCTGCGGCAGTACGGACAACCGCTGCGGGCAACCAGATCCTGGTGGGCTACCTGGCCGCCGCGGACGCTGACCTGGATCTGGCGGCCGCCCGCGAGCTCCTGGCAGAGAGCCTCCCCGCGCCCCTCATTCCGCTGCTGACCGTCGTCGACTCCCTGCCCACCAAGACCAGCGGCAAGGTGGACCGCCACGCCCTGCCCTGGCCGCTGACCGGGACCGGTGCGGCGGAGGCCGACGCTGCTCCCTTGAACCTGCCCGAAGATGCCTCCTGGGTGGCCGAACAGTGGACGGCAGTCCTTGGCAGCACCGTAACAAGCCTCGACGCCGACTTCTTCGCCTACGGCGGCGGCTCCCTGTCCGCTGCCCAGCTGGTCTCCGCCCTCAGGGTCCGGTACCCGACCATCACGGTCGCCGACATTTATGCCACACCCAGGATCGGCGCCCTGATTGATGCGGCCCGCCAGACCCTTCCCGACGGAGTGGCCACCGGGCCTGCGCCGTCCCGCACTGTACGCCCCACCGCGTTCAAGTCCCAGGTGTTCCAGACTCTGATGGGTATTCCCTTGCACATCCTGGTGGGGATGCGCTGGCTGACCTACCTCATGGCGGCTAACAACGTACTGGCCGCGATGGCCGGCTTCAGCGCTGCCCCCACCGTTTCCTGGTGGTGGGTGGCCGCCTCCTGGCTCGTCTTCGTCTCCCCGGCCGGCCGGATGCTGATTTCCGTGGCCGCGGCCCGGATGCTGCTCCGGAAGGTGGGGCCGGGAACGTACCCGCGCTCCGGACGGGTGCACGTGCGCCTCTGGCTGGCCGAACAGATCCAGGACCTCGCCGGGGCCATCAGCCTCGCCAGCGCACCATGGGTGCCGTACTACGCCCGGGCGCTGGGCGCCAAGATCGGCAACAACGTCCAACTGCACTCACTGCCGCCTGTCACCGGGATGCTTTCCCTCGGCAGCGGCTCCAACATCGAGCCTGAAGTGGATCTTTCCGGTTGGTGGATCGACGGGGACATCGTCCACATCGGGGCCGTCCATATCGGGGCAGGAGCCAGCGTCGGGGCGCGCAGCACGCTGATGCCCGGCGCTTCCATCGGCGCCGGAGCCCAGGTGGAGCCCGGCTCGGCCGTCCTCGGCAAGGTAAAGGCCGGCCACCACGTGGCCGGCTCCCCCGCCGAACGCCGGGGCAAGGCCAAGCACTCGCTGCCGGACACTCCTGCCGAACATCGGCTGATTGGCCGGCTCTGGTTCGCCGGATTCGCCATGGCTTCAGCCGTGCTGGCCCTGATCCCTTACGTCTCTGCCGCCGCCGCGGCCCTGGTGGTCTTTGCCTTCATCCAAGGCAGCGAATCGCTCTCCGCAGCCGTCCCGCAACTCCTGCAGGCCCTCGCACCCGCGGCCCTCGTGTGGTTCGTCGTCAACCTCCTGCTGATTTTGGTCACCACCCGGATGCTCGGCATCGGCCTGGCGGAGGGCTACTACCGCGTCCGCAGCCGGATCGGCTGGCAGGTCTGGGCCACGGAACGCGTGCTGGACCTGGCCCGCGACCTGCTCTTCCCCGTTTATGCCAGTCTTTTCACACCGGTCTGGCTGCGCCTGCTGGGCGCCAAGATCGGCAAGAACGTCGAAGCCTCCACGGTCCTGCTTATCCCCAAGATGACCACTGTGGGCGAGGGCGCCTTCCTGGCCGACGACACCATGGTGGCCTCCTACGAGCTCGACGGCGGGTGGCTGCGGATTGCGCCCGCGAAGATCGGCAAGCGCTCCTTCCTGGGCAACTCGGGCATGACCGCTGCCGGCCGGAATGTCCCCAAGAACTCACTCGTCGCCGTCCTGTCGGCCACACCGGCCAAGGCCAAGTCCGGGACCTCCTGGTTGGGCAGCCCGCCTGTACGGCTCCGGCGCACCGCCATCGCCTCGGACGACACCCGCACGTACCAGCCGCCGCTGCGGCTCAAGTTTGCCCGCTGCCTCTGGGAACTGGGCCGCTTCATCCCCGTGGTGGTAACGGTGGCGATCGCCGCCGGCGTGATGCTTGCTTTTGACTGGCTGGCCGCTACCTACAACTACGGGATTGCCGCAGCCCTGGGCGGAGTCGTGATGCTGCTGGCGGGCGCGGCGGCCGCGGGCAGCGCCGTCGTCGCCAAATGGGTCCTCGTGGGCCGGATCCGGGCCGGCGAGCACCCGCTCTGGAGCTCCTTCATTTGGCGCAACGAGGTGGTCGATACGTTTATCGAAATGGTCAGCGCCCCCTGGTTCGCGCGGGCAGCCACCGGGACCCCGGCCCTGGTCTGGTGGCTCCGGGCGCTCGGCGCCCGGATCGGCCGCGGCACGTGGTGCGAAAGCTACTGGCTTCCCGAAGCGGACCTGGTCACCCTCGGGCGGAACTCCACCGTCAACCGTGGCTGTGTGGTCCAGACGCACCTGTTCCATGACCGGGTCATGAGCCTGGACACTGTTACCCTCGAAGACGGAGCCACCATGGGGCCCCACGGCGTTATCCTGCCGCAGGCAAGCATCGGCAGCGGCGGAACTGTTGGACCGGCTTCGCTGGTGATGCGGGGCGAATCCGTTCCCGCCGCGACCTATTGGATGGGCAACCCGGTGAGCCCCTGGAGCGGTCCCGCAGCGTCCGCTCCCAAACCCCGCTAGCCCGCAATACCAGCTGTCCTGCCGCCCACCGCTGATCGGAAAGACCGTCTTATGAGTTCCCCCGCACCGAGCCCCACGGCCGCGAATACCGGCCCAGCACGCAACTCGGAGCACGGCGCATCTGCGCCCGACCCCTATATGCCCGGCCATGGCACAAACGCGTACAAGGTCCGCCGCTACGAACTGGACATTGACTACAAGCTCAGCAGTAACCGCCTGAGCGGGCGTGCGGTCCTGAGCGCGGTCACACAGTACGCTACGGCGGCCCTCGTGCTGGACCTGACCGGGCTCCGGGCCACGAAGATCCAGCTCAGCGGGCGCCGGGTCAAAAAGTTCAGCCAGCGCGCCGGGCAGTTGGTCATTGTGCCCGAGGCCGCGCTGCCGGCGGGCGAGGAATTTACCCTCGACATCCGCTACGAAGGCAACCCTGGTCCCCGGCGCGGGTTCTGGGGCGAGGTGGGCTGGGAGGAACTCACCGACGGGGTCCTTGTGGCCGGCCAGCCGAACGGCGCCGCCTCCTGGTTCCCGTGCAACGACCACCCCGGCGACAAGGCCAGCTACCGGATCAGCGTGACCACCGACGCCAATTACCGGGCCGTGTGTAACGGCACCCTGATCTCCCACACCAGCAGGGCCAGCCGCGAGACCTGGGTCTACGAACAGGCCGAGCCCATGGCCACCTACCTGGCCACGGTCCAGATCGGCCGCTATGAGTTCCTCGCCCTGACCCCCTTCCCCGTGGACGGGCAGGTTCCGCAGTTCGCCGCCGTCCCGGCACTGCTGGTCGACACGGCCCGCGAAGGCCTGGCGAGGCAGCCTGAGATGATGCGCACCTTTGCCAGCTGTTTCGGGCCCTACCCTTTCCCGGAATACTCCGTGGTGGTGACCGAAGACGAGCTGGAAATACCGCTTGAAGCGCAGACGCTCTCCATTCTGGGCCGGAACCATCT
Source organism: Pseudarthrobacter sp. NIBRBAC000502772 (assembly GCF_006517235.1). Classification (NCBI taxonomy): domain Bacteria; kingdom Bacillati; phylum Actinomycetota; class Actinomycetes; order Micrococcales; family Micrococcaceae; genus Pseudarthrobacter; species Pseudarthrobacter sp. NIBRBAC000502772. Next base: position 2,110,592 of record NZ_CP041188.1, on the reverse strand, counting down.
GACGCAGGAGTGGGAATCCCAGCGGCTCATCGCCCACGAGCTCGCACACCAGTGGTTCGGGAACTCCCTCACTGCCGCATCATGGTCGGATATCTGGCTCCACGAGGGCTTCGCCTGCTATGCGGAGTGGATCTGGTCGGAGGAGGCGGGCGTCCTGCCTGTCGCGAACCGGGCCGCCGCAGCCTGGCGGAAACTGGCCGCCGGCAGCCAGGACATTATCGTGGGCGACCCCGGGCCGGAGCTTATGTTTGATGACCGCGTCTACAAGCGGGGAGCCTTGGCCCTGCATGCCCTGCGGGTCCGGTGCGGTGACCTGGCATTCTTTGCGTTGCTGCACGACTGGACGGATGCCCACCGTCACGGTTCAGTGTCCACGGCGGCGTTTATTCTCGCCGCGGACCGGGCTACCGGCCTGGACACCGAGGCGCTGCTGCACCCGTGGCTGCTCGAAGCAGCCCTCCCGCCACTGCCGGTGCGCTGACCAGCAAGTGCGCTGACAACAACGTCGCTAGCTGCCGGTGCGCGAAACCGCGACGGCGGCGCGAAAGTTGAGCGGGAGGCCCGCCTCGCCGGCGGCCAGGTCCCGGATTTCCGGGCGCGACAAAACGTCGAGGCTGTCCGGTGCCGTGGCGAGACCGTCGCCCGTCATCTTGAGCCAGGCTTCCTTGCGCGCCCAGAGCCTGGCCCGCTCCTGCAGCAGCAGAGGCCCGGCCAGCCCGGTGAGGGCCGTGCGCTCCGCGGCGGTGAGGGCCACGCCGTCGAACCCCTCAAAGGCCATGCCGGACGGGTCCGCCAGGTCCAGGCCCATCGTGACTCCGGCCGGTGGATCCACCACGGCGCCCAACAGGATCCACCCGGAACTCCGGGACAGGCTCAGCGCGAGCGGCACCGGCTCTCCCCTGAGCGTATAGCCCGGCCTGCCGTGCGATAGCTCGGGGCCGGAGCCGCACCGGGGGCAGCTGAAGTGGGTGGTGAGGTCCGACGCCGGGACGTCCAGCAGTTCTGCTGCGAACCTTCGCAGGGCACGCCGGCCGGTGACAAAAACGGCCCGCGGGCCGGGTGCCAGGGCCGCCGCGCGGGCCAGCTCGGCGGGCCCCAGCACTATCGACTGGTGGCCCGCCGTCGGGTCCTGCCCTCCGGATACGCCGGGAGGGCAGGAACGCAGGACCGGCGCCACCGGCACCGCCCCCACCAGCCCTGCCATCCGGATCGGCGTTTAGCGCTGGACGGCGCCGAAGCGCTCTGCAGCCAGGGCAACCGCGCTTTCGCGCGCAGCCGAGGCCTCATCGGCTGTCAGCGTCCGGTCCGTTGCCCGGAAACGCAGGCCGAAGGCGAGCGATTTCTTGCCTTCTTCAATACCCTTGCCGGCGTAGACGTCGAACAGCGCCACGTCCTCCAGCAGCTCGCCGGCGCCTTCGCGGAGCGCTTCGAGGACCTGGTCCGCGGGAATCTCCTGCGGCACCACCAGGGCAACGTCCTGGGTGGCCACCGGGAACGTGGAGATGTGGCGGGCCACAATCACATCCGCGGCTGCCTCGAACAGGGCATCCGCGTTGAACTCCAGCGCCACCGAACGGGCAGGCATGTCGTGCGCGGCCAGGAGCTTCGGGTGCAGCTCGCCGGCGTAACCCACTACTTCGCCGGTCCGCAGCGAGAGCTGCGCGGCACGGCCCGGGTGGAACGCCTGGTGCGCACCCTGGCTGACCACAACCTCCACACCCAGGACATCCCCGGCGAGCCGGGCAATGTCAAGTGCGTCGGACCAGTCCCACAAGCGCGGCGTGTGGCCGGCGGCAGCGGGTGAATCGTGGCCGGTGAGGACAGCGGCGACGTGCAGCGGCTGGTCCGGAACGCCGTCGTACAGTGCATCCAGTACCTCGTCGGAAGGCTTAACGCCCAGCGGCGGGATGGACGGCGTACCCAAGGTCTCGCCCGGCAGGAAAACGAGGCCCGACTCGAACAGCGCCAGGTCGCGGAACCCGCGGGAGTAGTTCCGCTTGGCCACCTCGATCAGCCCGGGGAGGATGGACGTGCGCAGGAAGCCTTGTTCCTCGCTGATCGGGTTCGCCAGCTTGACCGCGCTCCGGGCCGCACCCTGCTCGGCGACGCCGAACGTGTCGTTGGCCGCCTTGGAGACGAACGGGTAGGCCAGGACTTCGGTCAGACCGGCGTCGGCCAGTGACTGGATGAGCCGACGTCGCTGCTGCTGCACGCGGGTCAGGCCACGTCCCGGAGGGGCCACCGGAAGGGTGGCGGGGATGTTGTCGTAGCCCACCAGCCGCGCGATTTCCTCGGTGAGGTCTTCCTTGGTTTCCAGGTCGTTGCGCCAGCTGGGGGCGGTAACGGTCCAGCCGCCGTCGGCTTTTTCCACCACGGCGCCGAGGTCCACCAGCGAGGTGGTGATCTGCTCTTCGGTGAAATCGATGCCGATCCGCTGGGCGGCGAAGGCTGCCGGCAGCGCAATGGTCACGGCATCCGGTGCGGTCCCGACGTCGGTCCCCGCCTGGTCAGCAACCCCGCCGGCGAGGTCCACCAGGAGGTCAACAACACGCTGGGCAGCGATGTCCGCAACGTGCCAGTCGACGCCGCGCTCGAAGCGCTTGGACGCCTCGGACGGCAGCTTGTGCCGGCGGCGGGAACGGCCAATGGACACCTCGTCGAAGTGCGCAGCTTCCACCAGGACGTTCGACGTCGAATCGCTCACCTCGGTGGCTGCGCCGCCCATCACGCCGGCAATGCCGATCGCGCCGGATCCGTCGGTGATGAGGAGGTCCTCGACGTCGAGCGTGCGCTCCTTGTCGTCCAGGGTGGTGATCTTCTCCCCCGCCACGGCCCGGCGGACCACGATGTCGCCGGACAGTTTGTCCAGGTCATAGCAGTGCGTGGGCTGGCCAAGCTCGAGCATCACGTAGTTGGAGATGTCCACGGGCAGGGAGATGGAACGGATCCCGGCAAGCCGGAGCCTTGAGGTCATCCACGGCGGCGTCGGCTTGGTGGCGTCGACGCCGCGGACGGTGCGGGCCACAAAACGGTCGCAGCCGGGTTTGCCGTAGATGGGCGCGTCGTCGTTGAGCTTGACGCCGTAGCCGCCGGAAAGTTCCGCCGGGGCCTGGACCTTTGACGCGGGGTCCGTGAACCCTGTGCCGGTTGCGTGCGCATATTCGCGGGCCACACCACGGATGGAGAACGCGTAGCCGCGGTCCGGGGTCACGTTGATCTCGGCTGCCTGGTCATAGAGGCCCAGCAGTTCCATGGCATCCGTGCCGATTTCGGGATCGAGCCCGATCCGGGACAGCACCAGGATGCCGTCGTGGTCCTCGCCGATGCCAAGCTCGCGCACTGAGGCGATCATGCCGGCGGAGAGGTGGCCGTAGGTCTTTCGTGCGGAGATGTGGAAGTCGCCGGGCAGCACCGCCCCCGGCAGAGTGACAACTACCTTGTCGCCTTCAACGAAGTTGTGGGCGCCGCAGATGATCCCCTGCACCCCGGACGGGTCGATGCCGTCTCCGGTGAGGGTCTGTTCCTGGCCTTCGGGGACAACCCGGACCTGGCACCAGTTGATGGTTTTGCCGTTGGTCTGGGGTTCCTTGACGATGCTCAGGACCTGGCCCACCACAACCGGGCCCTGCAGGGTGTCCGTGGGGCGGTGGACCGCTTCCTCTTCAAAGCCAACCTTGACCAGTTCGGCCATCAGGTCTTCGGCCGTTGCTCCGGCCGGTACTGCTGCGAATTCACGCAGCCAGGAAAGTGGGATACGCACTGTTAGATCTCCATCCCGAAGTGCTCGCTGAAACGTACATCGCCTTCGATCATGTCGCGCATGTCGCCGACGTCATTGCGGAACATGAGCGCGCGCTCGATGCCCATGCCAAAGGCGAAACCGGAGTAGATATCCGGGTCGATGCCCGCGGCGCGGAGGACGTTGGGGTTGATCATGCCGCAGCCGCCCCATTCGATCCAGCGCGGGCCGCCCTTGGCGCCCGGGTGCCAGATGTCCAGTTCCGCGGAGGGTTCGGTGAAGGGGAAGTAGTTCGGGCGCAGCCGGACGGACGCCTCGTCGCCGAACAACTGTCGGGTGAAGTGCTCCAGCGTGCCCAGGAGGTCGGCCATGCTCAAGTTCTTGTCGATGGCCAGGCCCTCGAACTGGTGGAACACCGGGGTGTGCGTCGCGTCCAGTTCATCGGTGCGGAACACCTTGCCGGGGCAGAGGACGTAGATGGGCAGTTCGCGTTCCAGCATGGACCGGACCTGCACCGGGGAGGTGTGCGTACGCATCACCAGGTGGGCCTCCGGCGGCTCCACGAAAAACGTGTCCTGCATTTCGCGGGCGGGGTGGTCCGGCTTGAAGTTCAGGGCGTCGAAGTTGAACCATTCGGATTCCACCTCGGGGCCTTCGGCGATTTCCCAGCCCATGCCCACAAAGATGTCCGCCACGCGGTCCTGCAGCGTGGAGAGCGGGTGACGCGCTCCTGCCCGACGACGGCGGGGTGCGGCAGTGACGTCCACCGTCTCTTCCAGCAGGATCCGGGCGTCGTTTTGTGCTTCCAGCTCGGCGGTGCGGTCCGCGAGCGCCTTGTTGACCCGGCCCCGTGAGGAACCCATGAGTTTGCCGGCTACGGCTTTCTGGTCTTTCGGCAGTCCGCCGATCTCCCGGTTGGCCAGGCTGAGCGGTGACTTCTCACCGGTGTGCGCCAGCCTCACCGCCTTGAGTTCGTCAAGGGTGCCTGCGCCGGCAATGGCGGCGATGGCCTGGTCTACAGCTGCAGTGATGGCGGCTTCATCCGTAGGGTTCGGGATGGCGGCGCCCGGCAAAGTTTCAGTCATCTACTGTTCTTAGCTACGAGTCGGGGCTGCCGGTGAGGGGTGCAGCCGCGCGCGGTTACCCGGCAGCGCATCCGTCACTGGCAGGTCACGTTGTGGATTCACCCAAGGTGAAGGCACTCGATGACCAGGTCAGGGCACACCGGTCAAACTGGCGGCCACTATCCTCCAGTCTAAGTGAAGGCTCCGGCTACCATGGCCTCATGACACAAGGGCAGGCCCTGTCAGCCGCGCAGCTGTTGACTCCGGGGCAGCGGGTACGACAACTCGCCAACCTGGCCAACGGCACTACCCTGCTGGGCCTGGCCGTTGCCGCGGCTGCGGGAACCGCCATCAGCAAAGGCCCCCGCGGCCTGCTCATAGCGTCCGGCTACCGGTGGCGCATTCCGTATGCGGGAGCCTTCACCCTCGGCAACGTGGTCATCAGCCGGATCCGAACCGAAGAACTGACGTCCAATCCGGCGCTCCTGGGGCATGAGGAAAAGCACTGCAGCCAGTACGCCTACTGCTTGGGGTTCCCCTTCCTTCCGCTGTATTTCCTGGCCGCCGGCTGGTCGCAGCTCCGGACGGGCAATCCGGCGTCGGCAAATTTCTTCGAGCGGCAGGCCGGCCTGGCAGCCGGCGGAATCGAGGTCTGACAATGACGGGCGAACCCAACACCACGACCAACAACAGGACCATCACCGTGACCGGAACGGGGACGGCGGAGGCGCCACCTGACTTACTGACGATTTCCGTCGGCGTCGAGTGCCGTCGGGACAGCGTGGGTGCCGCCTATGCGGATGCAGGAACAGCGTCCGCAGCCGTATCCGGTGCGCTCCGCCGGCACGGCCTGGCTGACACCGACATCCGGACCTCCGGACTGAACGTCCGGCCGGAGTTCGTCTGGCGCGACGGCGGGGGCCAGCAGGTGACCGCGTACGTGACCTCGAGCATGCTCACCGTGCGCCTGCGGCAGGTCAGCGCGGCATCCGCCGTTATTGCCGCCGCAGTAGACGCCGGCGGCGATGACGTGCGCCTGAACGGACTGGAACTTGGCTTCTCGGATGAGTCAGCCGTCGCCGCACTCGCCCGGGACGCTGCATGGCAGGATGCCTCAGCCAAAGCCGAACAGTTTGCATCCCTGGCGTCCGCGCGGCTTGGCGCGGTGATGTCCGTTGCCGAGCACCCGGATGCGCCCGGGCCCATCCCGGTGGCCCGGATCCAGCGCGCCGCCGCCGGCGAAGCCATCAGCGTGGAGGCGGGCCACGTGAGCATTAACGCCAGCGTCACCGTGGTGTGGGAACTGCTGGACTGACGGTTCCCACAGGGCGGCGCCGAACCCGCGGCGCGCGGACTTCCGCGGCGCCCGGTCCTTGACTTAAGTTCGAACATACATTCGAATGGAAGACATGAGATGGGATGCACAAGCGCTGATGCCCCGGCCCGCCGATGACCTCGGAAGTGGCCCATCACCCGCCCTGCTTCCCCTTGCCGGGTTGGTCCGTTCTGTGACCACCCCCGAATTCGCCGGCATCACCTTCCATGAGGTCACCGCCAAATCGGTGCTCAATAAGGTGGTGGCCGGGTCGCGGATGCCGTTTGAGTGGACCGTGAACCCATACCGCGGCTGCAGCCATGCCTGTGTTTACTGTTTTGCTCGCAAGAGCCACACGTATCTCGACTTTGACGCCGGACTGGATTTCGACAGCCAGGTGGTGGTCAAGGTCAATGCGGCCGAGGTCCTCCGGAAGGAGTTGGCCAAACCGTCCTGGGGCCGTCACCAGGTGGCGCTTGGCACCAACACGGACCCCTACCAGCGGGCCGAGGGCCGCTACCAGCTGATGCCGGGAATCATCACGGCGCTGGCTGACTCAGGTACGCCGTTGTCCATCCTCACCAAGGGGACGCTGCTCGCCCGGGACATCCCGCTCCTGAAGCGGGCTGCCGCCCAGGTGCCGGTAGGGGTGGGTATTTCACTGGCTATGACGGATGAGGCGCTCTCGGAAGCCGTGGAACCAGGCACGCCGGGGCCTCGGGCGCGGCTGAAGCTGGTCTCCCGCTTACGCGATGCCGGGCTCCCCTGCGGTGTTATGGCGATGCCTATCCTGCCGTGGCTGTCCGACAGTGACGAAGCCCTCGATTCCCTGTTCGCTTCGTTGGCCGCAGCCGGTGCCACGGGCGTCACCGCCGGCGCCCTCTACCTGAAGCCGGGAACACGCGAGTGGTTCATGCAGTGGATTGCCAAGGACCATCCGGAACTGGCTGGCCGCTACCGGCGCCTCTATGGCACAGGGTCCTACGCGTCCAAGGAATACCGCACCTGGCTCGCCGCAAAGGTGCGCTATTTCAAGCACCGGCACGGCTTCACCAGCGGCCACGGCTTCAGCCACCGTGACCTCGAAGACGATCCCCGTGGCGAGGAAGCCCAGTATCCGGCGGGGAGTATCCCGTCTACCGGCGTCGGCACACAGGAACGGCCGGCTGGGGAGTCCCAACCGGCCGCCGCCGGGCCGCGTCAGCAGCCCACCCTGTTCTAGGGACGGATTCCTAGCTGGCCGGAATGGCCAGGCCCTTGTACGTCTCCTGCAGGAAATCCTTCATGTCCTGCGAGGTCAGGATCTTGTAGAGCTTCTGGACCCGGGGATCGTCCTTCATCTCGGCTTTGACTGCCAGCACGTTGTAGTAGGCACTGTCCTTGCCTTCCACCAGCAGCTCCTAAAATTCAGCGAAGGGGGCTGATCCCACAGGCGTGCCCAGTGATTCAAGAAGTGCCCGGACAATCGGGAAGTCGGCAGGGATCCACGGAAGACTGAGAGCTACATCACAATTCGTGGTGCTGACCCATCTCAGCTGGTCATGGTCTTCGAGCGGCTGGGGATCGCCGTCGGAAATCTCCGCGAACCACACCCGCATGCTGGCCCGCTCGTTCAGCCGCCAGCCAGCTGCCGCCCCGGAGTGGAGTTCCGGCCCCAAACGGACCTCTACGCCCAGTTCTTCCCTGAGTTCCCGGTGCAACGCAGCCTCGCATTCCTCACCGGCGTCCACTTTCCCGCCGGGAAATTCCCAGAGCCCAGCGAACTGCTCGGGAGCAGTCCGCCTGGCCACCAGCATGCGGGCGGGGTTCGCCAACGAGTCCACTATTGCTCCGCCAACTACCTGTATCAGTCCACTCACCGCCCCAGTCTATGAGGGAGAATGGTTTACGGGCCTTCCCCCAACATCCCCTTTGAAAAGCAGGCACATGAGCAGCGTCGTCCAAACCTCCACCGCGTCCAAGGCGAAGACTCCGCATGTTGGCGCGGCGATCTTTGCGCTGGCAATGGGCGGCGTCGGAATCGGCGTCACGGAGTTCACCATGATGGGCCTGCTGAAAGAGGTGGAACAAGGACTCGGCATCAGCACCCCGGAGGCCGGACACCTCATTTCCGCCTACGCCCTCGGGGTTGTGGTGGGCGCGCCGCTGCTCGCCGCAGTCGGTGCCAAACTGCCACGCAAATACCTCGCACTGGGCCTCATGCTGTTCTTCACGCTGGCCAACCTGACGTCCTATGTTGCTCCCGATTACGGGAGCATGCTGGTTTCCCGGTTTGCGGCCGGACTGCCGCACGGTGCATTCTTCGGGGTCGCGGCTGTGATCGCCGCCTCCCTGGTTTCCCCCACGCGTCGGGGTTGGGCCATCTCCATGGTGATGGCGGGCCTCTCCGTTTCGAACGTCATCGGTGTGCCCGCGGCCACCTGGGTGGGCCAGACCTTCGGCTGGCGGCTGCTGTTCCTCCTCGTGGGAGGCATTGGCTTGCTGACACTGGTGCTGCTGTGGCGCTATGTCCCGTACCAGGCCCCCCATCCTGACGCGAGCATCCGCCGCGAACTCGGTGCGCTCAAACGGCTCCAGGTGTGGCTGGCCATCCTGATCGGCATCGTGGGTTTTGGTGGCTTCTTCGCGACCTACACCTACATTGCGCACACCATGACCCTGGTGGCCGGGATTCCGGGATCGCTGTTGCCCCTTGTGGTGGCCCTCTACGGACTGGGCATGGTGGCCGGAACAGTCGTCGGCGGCAGGCTGGCCGACAAGTCAGTGATGGGGACGCTGTACTGGGTCCTGCCCGGGATCGCCGTCGCGCTGGTGGTCTACGCGGTGGCTGTGCACTGGCCCTGGTCGGCCCTGGTGATGGTCTTTGTGGTGGGAGCGTCCGGCTCCATGCTGATCCCGGCCCTGCAGACCCGTTTGTTGGATGCGTCGCCGGACGCCCCCTCCCTGGCTTCTTCGCTCAACCACGCCGCGCTTAATGTTGCCAATGCCCTGGGCGCCTTCCTGGGCGGCCTAGTGATCGCCTGGGGCTGGGGCTTCGTGGCACCCGCGCTCGTGGGCGCCGGGTTGGCAGTCCTGGGCTTTGGCATCGCGGTGACCAGCGGCGTCCTGGAACGCAAAAAGCCGCTGGCCGCCTGATCCTGGGAACGGGCGGGCAGCGGCTTCACCGAAGCATTCGGTGCGCTGAGGAAGGAACGTCAGGCCTGCGGGTCCCGAGCCCCGGCATCAGCGGCTGTCTGGCCGGCGCTGGGAACCTGACCGGCGCCTGAGACCTCGTCCGTGCGACTGTCCTCGCGGTGCAGATCCGGTTCGAGGTAAATCACCCGGGCCATCGGAACGGCCGTGCGGATTCGGGACTCGGCACCGTCAATCGCGGCGGCGATGTCCCGGCCGGTTTCTGCGGCACCCACGGAGATCTTGGCGGCCACCAGCAGCTCCTCCGGTCCGAGGTGAAGGGTCTTGAGGTGGATGATCCGGTTGTGTCCCCCGGCCTCGATGGCCTCACTGATGCGGGCCACGTCATCCCGGGTGGCGGACTCGCCCAGCAGCAGGGACTTGGTTTCGACAGCCAGCACCACGGCGATGGCCACGAGCAGCAGGCCGATCATGCCGGTACCCGCGGCGTCCCAGATCCCGTTGCCGGTCACGAGGGTCATGCTCACACCCACGAGCGCGAACACAAGGCCAAGAAGCGCCCCGAGGTCTTCCAGCAGGATGACCGGCAGTTCCGGCTGCTTGGCCGTGCGCACAAAGCTCACCCAGCCCTGCTTGCCGCGGATGTGGTTGGATTCGATGATGGCCGTCCGGAACGAGAAGGACTCAGCAACAATGGCGCCGATCAGTACCGCCAGTGGAACCCACCAGAAGTCCCCTTCGATGGCGTGCGGGTGCTGCAGCTTCTCCCACGCTTCGAACAGTGCAAAAAGCCCGCCCACGCTGAACAGCACGATCGAGACGATAAAGGCGTAAATGTAGCGTTCACGGCCATACCCGAACGGGTGCTCCGGGCTGGCTGCCTTCCGGGCGCGCTTGCCGCCGATCAGGAGCAGCAGTTGATTGCCGGAGTCGGCAATCGAGTGGATGGCTTCGGCCAGCATCGACGAGGAAGCCGTCAGAAAAAAGGCCACGAATTTCAGGACGGCGATGGTCAGGTTTGCGGCTAGGGCCGCGACGATCGCCTTGGTACCGCCATTTGCAGCCACGGAGGCTTCTCCTCTTCACAGGTTTCAAGAACAGCAGGGATATTCGCGGCGCCGCAGTGGGCTCCGCCCACGAATACCGTACCTTTTCGGGTGCAGAAGACGCACTTCTGACATGCACTAAGCCTGCTGACATCAGAGGGGCGGTGTGTTAGCTTGAACACTAATCGGGACGTTTAATCCCGACGAATATGAAGGAGGAGACATGGGTTTTCTTGCTTGGATTATTCTCGGCCTCATCGTAGGGGCCATCGTTAAAGCCGTTATGCCGGGCAAAGTCGGCGGCGGCTGGGTGACGAGTCTCGTGCTCGGCGTTGTCGGCGCAATTGTAGGCGGCTGGATTGGCAGCCTCCTGTTCGGCAAGGGTGACCTTGCCTTCTTTGATCTGGGTACCTGGATCCTGGCCATCGTAGGCGGCCTGGTAGTCGCCGGCGTCTATGGAGCCATCACAGGACGCAGCAAGAGCACACGGGCGCCCTGATACCCCTACCTCATCTGATTCATACAGCAAGGGCCCCGGAGAACTTCCGGGGCCCTGCCTTTTAAGTCACGTCTTCAGTCACGCTTTCTGGGACCTGGCACTCGCGTAAAGGCACACCGTTGCCGCCGTGCCGAGGTTCAAGCTTTCCGCGGCACCGTAAACCGGCACGGCCACCCGGTGATCTGCCAAGGCCAGTTCATCTTCGGCGAGCCCCTGCGCTTCGTTTCCGAACAGCCACGCTGTGGGCCCCTCCAGGGCAAACAGCGATTCGACGCCGGGGCCTGCGATCCGGCGGGCGGCGTTTTCGTCCTGGAGCGTATCCAGGTTGACGTCACCGTCACCGTCGGCGGCCAGTATGCCAATCCCCCGCGAACGGCAGGCGGCTGCCACTTCCGCGATATCGGCACCCAGGACCACGGGCAGATGGAACAGGGAACCGGCGGTGGAACGGACGGCCTTGGGGTTATAGATGTCAACGCTGGACGAGGTCAGGATGACGGCGTCCGCCCCCGCCGCGTCAGCAGCCCGGAGTACAGTGCCGGCGTTGCCGGGGTCCCGGACCTGACACAGCACTGCAAGCAGCCGAGGGCCGGCGTCGAGGACCTGCTCAAGGCTCACGTCCAGGAAACCGCAGACCGCGAGAATGCCCTGCGGGGTAACCGTGTCCGCCATCGCGGCCAGCACTTCATCGGTAGTGAGGTAAGCGTCAATACCCTCCGCGAGAGCCTCCAGGTCCGGGTGCCGGTCGAGGCAGGCCTCGCTCGCGTACACCTCATAGACGACGCCGGGCTCGCCCGCTGCAATCCTTTTCTGGTGCAGGGTGAGGGCCTCACGGACAGCTTGGGGACCCTCCGCCAGAAACTCGCTGCGCTTTAAACGGGCCGGGCGCCCGGCAAGCTGTGCCACCTTCCTCACCCGATCAGCTCGGGGGTTGGAGAGTGGAAAGTCTTGCGGGCGCCCGGTTTCGTTCATATAAGAACCTTAGTGGCTTCAGCCACCAGTCCCCGAACTGGCGTGGGTGCTACTTGGCAGCCACGTCAGCGGCAGGCTTTGCAGCCTTGGCCTTGGGTGCCTTGGCAGCCTTGGGGGCTGCGGCTTCGACGGCCGGAGCGGACGTGTCGGCAGGCAGGGAATCCTTGGCGATCTTCACCAGCGCGGCGAATGCGTTCGCATCCGAGACGGCCAGCTCAGCAAGCATACGGCGGTCAACCTCAACCTCAGCGGCCTTCAGGCCCTGGATCAGACGGTTGTAAGTCAGGCCGTTGGCGCGGGATGCAGCATTGATGCGCTGGATCCACAGGCGGCGGAAGTCGCCCTTCTTCTTCTTGCGGTCGCCGTAGCTGTACACAAACGAGTGCAGCAGCTGCTCTTTAGCCTTGCGGTACAGGCGTGAACGCTGTCCACGGTAGCCCTTTGCGCGTTCAAGGATAACCCGGCGCTTCTTGTGGGCGTTGACCGCCCTCTTCACACGTGCCACGTGCGTACTCCTTCGAAAATTCTGATCCCAAGCATCTACTGCCGGAACAACCGGCTGGCCTGAGAAGCCTTTTTGGTAGTTGACTGCTGCCAGGTGGCATCAGTCAGAGAACTTGGAACTTAGATGCCGAGCATCTTCCGGATGACCTTAGCGTCACCCTTGAAGACAATCTTGTCGCCGGCGAGGCGACGAGTCAGCCTGGAGGACTTGTGCTCAAGGTAGTGGCGGCGGTTGGCCTGCTGGCGGCGCAGCTTGCCGCTGCCGGTCAGCTTGAAGCGCTTCTTAGCACCACTGTGGGTCTTCATCTTCGGCATGGGAACCGATCTCCTTACGTGTCCACAGACATTGTCTGCAGTTCTTTCGAGCAGCCGCCCCTGCAGGCGGCATGCTGGTTGCGTACTGCAGGAGGATAACCTCCCGCAGCTTTGAACTAGGTAGTCTTCTTGCCAGCCGGCTTCGGAGCTGCCTTGGGGGCAGGCCTTGCAGCAGGCTTCGGCGCTGCCGGCCGGGCGATCGGCTTAGGCATCGGCACCGGCGGCCTCGGAGCTGCCGGAGCCGCAACTTCGGCGGGCTTGGCAGCGACAGGAGCCTTGACGGGTGCCGGGGCTGCCTTGGGAGCCTCACGCTTGGGAGCAGCGGCCCTCGGGGCAGCCTGCTTGGGCGCCTCCTGGACGGCGGCTTCCTTCACGGGTGCTGCCTTGGCGGCGGTTTCCTGTGCAGGAGCTTCCTTCGCGGCGGCTTCCTTGACGGGAGCTTCCTTCGCCGGCGCTTCCTTGACAGGGGCTTCGGCTTCCGGAGCGGCTTCAGCAGGCGCCTCAGGTGCTTCAGACTGTGCCGGAGCTTCGGTTTCCGGCACCGTGGTGATGGCGAAACCTTCCGGAAGAAGGTCAGCCAGCGACTGCGTGAGCGGTGCCTGGTCGTCGCCGGAGACGTCGATGCGGCCGCCACCCGTAGCTTTCGCTTCGTTCTGCGCCTTGGCCTCTGCACGCTGTGATGCGCGGCGTGCCTCAGCCTTGGCTTCGGCCTTGTTCTTCAGCGGGCCCACAACCATGACCATGTTGCGGCCATCGATACGGGGGCTGGACTCGACAACGCCCACTTCGGCGACATCGTCAGCGAAGCGCTGGAGCAGGCGGATGCCCATTTCCGGACGCTGCTGCTCACGGCCGCGGAACTGGATCATGGCCTTGACCTTGTCACCGGCACCGAGGAAGCGCAGTGCATGGCCGCGCTTGGTCTCGTAGTCGTGGGTGTCAATCTTGAGGCGGAAGCGGATTTCCTTCAGAACAGTGTTGGTCTGGTTCTTCCGTGCTTCACGTGCCTTGACGGCGGCCTCGTACTTGTACTTGCCGAAGTCCATCAGCTTGCACACCGGAGGCTTGGCCTGCGGTGCAACTTCAACGAGATCAAGATCGGACTCGGCAGCCAAACGCAGGGCATCGTCAATACGGACGATTCCTACTTGTTCACCTGCAGGACCGACCAGCCGCACCTCGGGGACGCGGATACGCTCATTGATTCTTGGCTCGCTAATGTTAAAGCTCCTGTGATTGATGTGGCATTCCACCGGCAAATAGAGAAGGCCCCCAATTGCCGGAGCAATCGAAGGCCTCGAAGGTCGGATGCACGATCCTTCGTAAAGGCTGTGCGCACTTCCCCAGGCTCAACGCCTGATGGAACTGTCCGACCGGTACCCGGCAACCTTGGTTCCTGGCGGAATTGCTTCCGGTGGGAAAACGGCTGACGCGGGTGGGAGAGTACTCCGCTTGCAAACTGCATGCCATTCTACAGAACAAATCCCGCCTAACGCAGCTAAGCGTTGGTGGGACCTTCCACAGCAAAATAACGACATCCAGTCGGTCTGTGACAAGCTTACCAGTATGAGCACCCCAGACAGTAATTCACACGTTTTCGAGGCCTCGGACGCCAAGGCTGACGTGACCCAGCAAATCCGCGATATCTCGGAGGTGCCGGCCATCGAGGTCATCACCACCGCCGCCGTGCACCTGATGAGCGCGGCAGCGGTCAAGCTGGGCCTCGCCGCCGAGGACAATGCAGAGGAACTCAAGGATCTGGACGAGGCCCGCAAGCTCATCACCGCCCTTGCCGGACTCGTGACTTCAGCGGCCCCCGAAATCGGATCGCAGCACGCCGGCCCGTTGCGCGATGGCCTGCGTTCCCTGCAGCTCGCGTTCCGCGAGGAGTCCATCATTCCGGACGCCCCGGGCAAGGGCCCGGGCGAAAAGTACACGGGCGCCGTCAACTAGAACCAACCAGCAAGAACTTCACAAAGTACGACGACGGCGGCGGACGGTCCACACGGACCCTCCGCCGCCGTCGTGTTTCACTTTGTTTTTGTCCGGATAACGGGACTTCCGCACCTGGAAAGGCGGAATATCTGGATAAGAACTCCGGAGGCCGGCGTCAGACGGCAGCGCGGCGGCGTCGGTGGGCCTGGAGCAGTAGTCCCACCAGGCAGAGCAGAACTCCGGCCACGCCCACGGAGACAAATCCGCCGGATGGTCCCATCCCATCGATGAAAATCCCGGCAAGGGGCGCCCCGAGCGCCACCCCGGCAGTCAGCGCAGAGCCGTACCAGCCCATCGCCTCGCCGCGGCGGTCCTCCGCCACCAGGTCTGCCACATGTTCGGAGGCGGCCGACAGGACAGGGGCGCACAACAGGCCCGGAAGGATCGAGACGAGGGCCAGCGTCCAGGTGTCCTGGGCGAAGCCCATCGGGATAGTCAGGGCCGCCATCCCCAGCAGCAGCAGGATCGGCGAAACTGGACGGTGCATGGCCCCGTACACCAGTCCGCCCACCACCGATGCGGCGCACCAAAAGAGGAACACAATGCCGATTTCGCCCTGGTGCCCGCCTGTTTCCAGGGCAGCAACAATGCCAACGTCCGTGCCGCTGAGCACCATGCCGGTTCCAGCCGCCACGGCGAATACGGCCGCTACGGTGGCCGTGAGCCAGACGAAGTTGTGGGCCACCTTGCCCCGCAGCCCCGCCGGCCCGCTGCGGGCGCGTTCTGCCCCTGCCGGGACGAGGTCTGCCGCCGCTTCCTGGAGGTGTGCCGGTGCGGCGGAAAGCACAGCCACTGCCGCGGCGTGGCGCTGGTCTGCCCGGCACTCCTCAGTCTGCATGGCACTTCGAGTAGGCGGGTTGAACCACATGAGGAACAATCCGGCCAGTGACGTGGAAACGCCCACCACGGTGAGTCCCAGAACAGTGAAGCCGCTGGTGGCCACAACGGCTCCGGCGGCAGGCCCGATCATAAACACCATCTCCGTGGCGATCGAGTCCAGCGCAAAAGCGGTCCGCCGCTGGTCGCCGTCCGCGAGGACGCCCAGGGACTGGCGGATCACGCTGAAGATCGGCAACGTCAGCAGGCCGCCGACGAACACCAGCGGAAGCAGCCACTGGTAGGACACGTGCGGCACCATGGACCAGATGAGGGCCTCTGACACCACTGACGGAATCAGCGCCCGGCGCAGGCCAACAGTGTCCACGCGCCTGCCGCGCCATGGTGCGCCGACGGCAATGCCGATGGTCATAACAGCCGCTGCGGCGCCTGCCGCGGCGTACCCCTGGTCCAGGGTCAGGACGATATGCAGGGTCAGCAGCAGGCCTGCGGCCGAGTGGGGGATGCGGGCGATCATGCCGACCAGCAGCAGCCGCCGGATGGGCCGGTGGGCCAGCAGCTCCCGGTAAAGAGCGAAGTTCACGGAAAATCCTTTGGGTCTGCCCGCGGCAGCCCGGGATCTCCGCGCCAACCGTCAGCTATTGTGCTGCGCGCCGCAACTTGATTTCGATCGAGTCAACACGCTCTCCAAACAATACATTCCGGGACCATGCCTGTTGGAGGCCGGACACCAGCTCCTGGACTGCCGGAGCGTCCAACCCATCCTCAAGGTGGAGCAGCACCTGAAGTTCCGGCCCGGCACCGCCCCCGGAGAGCCGGGCACCCCTACCGGTGAGGACGGCGACGCCGGAACCCGGGAGGAGGGCAAGCTTGCGCACCACAGGGAAGGCGGCCGTTGCCTCCGCCATCTCGGCTGCCAACGCCGCATCTGTGTAGGAAGGGATCCACACCCGTTGCTGGGCCAGCGCCCAGACGGCGGGCCGCCGGACCACGAACGTGAGCTCAGAGCCTGGATCGAGCACCAGTAACTCGGCCCCCTCGGCCACGGCCGAGAGGGCAGCCCGGGCGGCGTATACCGCCACCGGCCGGGCTTCTGGATGCCAGGCAGCCAAGGCCTCGGCCGAGGTAAAGGCCGGCATGGCCGTCCGGCCGTCGGCGGCCTTCAGGGTGACCAGCGCCATGTCCGCCTGCTTGTCCGACGTCAGGCCGTCGACGCCGGCCGCTTCCTCGCCGAGCTGGGCGATGATCGGGATGAAGACGCGGGCGGTGGCCAGCGAGGCCACCACAGCCGCTTCGTCGCCATTGCTGTCAACCAGGGCCGAGACGGCGGCGAGGTAGCCGGTGTCGGCCGTTCCGTCGTCGTCCTTGAAGTTATGGATCCTGCTGTCGTCCCCGGCGAGGCTCCGGCCTTCCCACGGCCGGCCGGCCGAGTCAGTACGGCCGCCCGCGCCCGCCAAAGCCGCCGCAATGTGTCCGGGCAGATGGCGCGGCGGCGGCGATTCCGCTGCCGGATCGGCGTTGTGCGTGCTGTCCACGGAAACTGCCTAGCGGCGGCCGGCGACGTCGAGGGCTTCGGGGAGCGTGAAGGCACCGGCGTACAGCGCCTTGCCAACAATCGCGCCTTCCACGCCCAGCGGCACCAGGGAGCGCAGCACTTTCAAGTCGTCCAGGCTGGAGATGCCGCCGGACGCGACCACCGGCTTGCCGGTCTTCTCCACCATCTTGCGCAGGAGTTCAACGTTGGGGCCCTGCAATGTGCCGTCTTTCGTAACGTCAGTGACAACGTACCGGGAGCACCCGGCTTCTTCGAGCCGGCCCAGGACCTCCCAGAGGTCCCCGCCTTCTTTGGTCCAGCCGCGGCCTGCCAGCGTGGTTCCGCGGACGTCGAGGCCGACGGCGATCCTGTCGCCAAAGCGGTCGATGGCACTGCGGGTCCACTCGGGGTTCTCCAGCGCCGCCGTGCCGAGGTTAACGCGGGCCACGCCAAGGGCCAGCGCCGCCTCGAGGGATTCGTCGTCCCGGAGTCCGCCGGAGAGCTCCACCTTGATGTCGAGCCGGCCCACCACTTCACGGAGCAGCTCGGCGTTCGACCCCCGGCCGAACGCGGCGTCAAGGTCCACCAGGTGCACCCATTCGGCGCCCTGCTCCTGCCAGTTGAGGGCTGCCTCCAGCGGTGTGCCGTAGCTCGTCTCGCTACCAGCCTCCCCTGGACCAGCCGCACGGCCTGTCCGTTTACGACGTCGACGGCGGGCAGCAGTTCAAGAACCGGCAGATCGGTTGCGGTGGTCATCTCAAATCCTCTTGGGTGTTGGGTTGCTCGTGGAAGCGGAACTGTTGAATGTGTGGGCTAGGTTCCAGGAAGCGTCAGGAGGTAGGCGGCCAGCAGCGCCATCCCGGCCAGGACGTAGAAGCCCACCTGGGTCCAGAGCGGTTTGTGCTGCTGCCTGAAGGACAGTGCGCCGCCCACCAACAGGCCAGCCAGGCCCATCAGGACAATCGACCACATCTAGGCGGCGTCCGTGGCAGCTGGCTTGCGAAGGCCGTCCACCCAGTTGCGCAGCAGCCGTGCGCCGGCGTCGCCGGATTTTTCCGGGTGGAACTGGGTAGCGCAGAGCGGTCCGTTCTCCACTGCGGCAATAAAGCGCGCGCCATGCTCTGACCAGGTCACCAGGGGCGCAGTCATCCGCGGCTGGATCACGTCGAAGTTCCAGTCCTGGACCCCATAGGAGTGAACGAAGTAGAAGCGCTGGTCCGCGACGCCGGCGAAGAGTTTGGATCCTTCCGGGACGTCAACAGTGTTCCAGCCCATGTGTGGCACCACTTCGGCGGGAAGGAGTTCCACCTTGCCCGGCCACTCCCCCATGCCTTCAGCTTCTGTCCCGTGCTCCACCCCGGCCTCGAACAGGACCTGCAGGCCCACGCAGATTGCCAGGACCGGCCTGCCCCCGGCCACGCGCCGGCCGATCAGCCGGATGCCGTCCACGGCCTTGAGCTCGCGCATCACAGTCTCGAACGCGCCGACCCCGGGTACTACCAAGCCGTCGGCATTAAGCACGTCCTCCGGCTTGGAGCTGAGGATGACCTCGGCTCCTGCCCGCTCCAGGGCGCGCACGGCGGACCGGACGTTTCCCGAACCGTAATCCAGGACAGTGACCGTGGGCTTGCCTTCGGGCGACACAGGCTTCTTGCCGGTGGCCGGATCAATGACGGCGCCGTCCCGGAGAATTTGGCCGCTCACAGGGCACCCTTGGTGGAGGGGATTCCCTCCACGCGGGGATCGGGCTCGACCGCAGCACGCAGGGCGCGGGCGAAGGCCTTGAACTGCGCTTCCACAATGTGGTGCGGGTCGCGGCCCGCGATGACGTTCATGTGGAGGCAGATGCCGGCATGAAGCGTGATGGCCTCAAACACGTGGCGGGTCAATGACCCCGTGAAGTGGCCGCCGATCAAGTGGTACTCCTGCCCGGCAGGTTCTCCGCCGTGCACCAGGTAGGGGCGGCCGGAGACGTCGACGACGGCGTGCGCCAGGGCTTCGTCGAGGGGCACGGTGGCCTCGCCGAACCTGCGGATCCCGGCCTTGTTTCCCAAGGCAGTGCGCAGGACTTCACCGAACGTGATGGCGACGTCCTCCACCGTGTGGTGGACGTCAATGTGGATGTCACCGGTGGCTTTGACCGTCATGTCAATGAGCGAGTGCTTGCAGAGCGCCGTCAGCATGTGGTCGTAGAACGGGACAGACGTGTCGATGTCCGAAACGCCCGTGCCGTCGAGGTTAATCTCCACGAGCACTGACGATTCACTGGTGGCACGCTCCATGCGTGCGGTCCGGGGCGCGGCAGCGTTCGATCCGGTGAAGCTCATGGTCATATGTCCTTTAGGCGAAGTCAGTGGTGCGAAAGCGAAGGAGATGTGCCGGCGCGCGGCGGCGCCGATACTTCAAGTTTAGGCGGGCAGCCTGGCCTGGCTGGCCAGGATGCGTTCCAGCGACGTCAGGAAGGCTGTGGTCTCCGTCTCAGTTCCCGCCGTGACACGCAGGTGGCCGGGGATGCCGACGTCGCGGATCAGCACGCCGTCGTCCAGCAGCCGCTGCCAGACGTCATGCGGGCTGTCGAGGCCGCCGAAGAAGACATAGTTCGAATCGGAGGCGGCAGGTTTGAGTCCCATTCGCGTAAGTTCCGAAACGATGCGGTCGCGCTGTTCCTTGATGTCCTCGACGTCGGCCATCAGCGCAGTGCGGTGCTGCAGGGCGGCGAGGGCTGTTGCCTGGGTGATGGCCGAAAGGTGGTACGGCAGCCGGACCAGGCGCAGCGCGTCCGTGACTTCAGGAGCGGCAGCCATGTAGCCCAGGCGGGCGCCCGCGAGGGCGAACGCCTTGCTCATGGTGCGGGACACAATGAGGCGCTCCCGGCCGGGCAGCAACGTAAGGGCGCTCGGCGTTCCGTCGTGGGCGAACTCGTGGTAGGCCTCGTCAACGATGACGATCGTCTGGCCGGCCTCGCCGGCCTCGTACACGGCCTCCACAACGTCCAGGCCCAGCCCCGTGCCGGTGGGATTGTTCGGCGAGCAGAGGAAAACGATGTTGGGCTGAAGCTCTTTGACCTGCAACGCGGCCGACTCGGCACTGAGCCCGTAATCGTCGGCCCGCTGCCCGACGATGTACCCGGTGTCCGTGCCGCTGGCCAGGAGCGGATACATCGAGTACGTGGGCGGGAAACCCAGGGCCGTCCGCCCGGGTCCGCCGAAAGCCTGGAGAATCTGCTGGAGGACCTCGTTGGACCCGTTGGCCGCCCAGATGTTGGTGGCATCAAGACCGTGGCCGAGATACTCGGCCAGCGCTTCCCGGAGTTCGGTGAACTCACGGTCCGGGTAGCGGTTGAGGCCCGCCGCGGCTTCCGTCACGGCCACGCTGATCGCGGCCCGGACGTCCGCCGGGACGCCATGGGTGTTTTCGTTGACGTTCAGCAGGATAGGTACATCCAGCTGCGGGGCACCGTACGGGGTCAGCCCGCGGAGGTTGGTCCGGAGGGGAAGTCTGTTCAGACGCTCTAGCTGGTCATTCACCTGAACAGTTTAGGTCCGAAGCAGACGGCCGGAAAATGTGACGGCCTGCGGCGGCACACGCCCGAGCCCGCAGGCTCTTTACCTGGTGGGGACGAAGAGCTGCTGTCCGGGGACAACGCCGCCGGCGGAAAGGTTGTTCAACTGGGCAATATCCGCGATGACATCACGGGGATCACGCTCGGGCGCAACGGTACTGGCGATGGCCCAGAGTGACTGGCCGGCCTGCACCGTGACCGAGACTGTTGGCGTTAGCGACAGGTCGGCGGCAGAATCGGCGGCTTTTGCCGGGGCGTTGAGGAAACCTGCCAGGGAAAGCAGGATTGCGGCAAGAATCACGAGCGGGATGCCGATGAGCACAATCCGGCCCCTGCGCGTCAGGCGCAGCGGCGGCAACGGTTCCATGCGCTGCCTTGGCGCCGCTCCCGACGTCGGAACGGGTGCGGACCACTGCCGCGAGGTGAGGTCCTGCACGGAAATGAACTGCGGACGCGAGTCCTGCGAAGCAGATATAGCTGACATGAAATGAGCCCTCCTGGACCATACTGTGCTGCCCGGCGCGCCCTCCGCGTCCACTTGCCGGTGCCGGCCTGGGCCGTCCATAAATTCGAATATTCGAATCCGCAAGCAACGAGTAGAACACATGTTCGAACTTTGCTTCTTCATTTTTAGCACTTATCAACGAATATTGTCGAGACTCGCTAGAACAAATGTTTGAAAAAGCCCTGTGGCTGGCCTACGTTTGGATCAAAGAACAACCACCTCTGTAGTTGATCAGCAGGGTCTGACAATCAACTCCGACACCAGCCCCGGGGCGTTCCAGGCACCAGCGGCCGGAGCGGAGCCGGGCAACCGAAAGGCATTGGCGAACATGGCAGCACCAGCCGCCGAGGGCAAGGCGACACCGCAGCGCCGCCAGCCCCCACGAACCCCCAAGGGGCTCACCGCCCGCCAAAAGAAGATCCTTGAAACCATCCAGCGCTCGGTGAATGACAATGGCTATCCGCCGTCGATGCGTGAAATCGGTGACACCGTGGGCCTGGCGAGTTTGTCGAGCGTGACCCACCAGCTCTCACAGCTGGAGAAGCTGGGATACTTGCGCCGGGACCCCAAGCGTCCGCGCGCCATGGAAGTCCTGATGCCGTTGACGCTTGACGGCGGGTCCACTAAGTCGAACGGGACAACCAAGCCCTCACTCCTGCACGGCATCGGCGGGACGGTCACCGAACTTCCCTCTGCCATGGACACCGCGATGGTGCCGTTGGTGGGCCGGATCGCGGCCGGCGGGCCCATCCTTGCTGACCAGGTGGTGGAAGATGTGATGCCCCTGCCCCGGCAGCTCGTGGGCCAGGGCGAGCTCTTTATGCTGCGTGTGGCCGGCGACTCCATGGTGGATGCTGCCATCTGCGACGGCGACTGGGTAGTGGTCCGACGGCAGGCAGACGCCTCCAACGGCGATATTGTCGCGGCCCTGCTGGACGACGAAGCCACCGTCAAGACCTTCCGCCAGCGCGACGGCCACACGTGGCTGTTGCCGCAGAACACCCAGTACGAGCCCATCCTGGGCGATCACGCCACCATCATGGGCAAGGTCGTCTCGGTCCTCCGGTCGCTATAGGACTGCGCGCAGTCAGGCGCCCTTCCCGGCCAGCCTTTCCAGGGCGGCGAACGCTGTTTTGCGGTCCGTGGTGGGCCAGAATGGCGGCAGAGCGGCGCGCAGGAATCCGGCGTAGCGTTCTGTAGCAAGCCGGGAATCAAGCACGGCCACCACGCCTTTGTCTCCGGTGGAACGGATCAGCCTGCCCGCGCCCTGGGCCAGGCGGATGGCCGCGTGGGTCGCCGATACCGCCATAAAGCCGTTTCCGCCGGCCTGCGCAACGGCGCGGGATCGTGCGGTCATCAGCGGGTCATCCGGCCGTGGGAACGGAATGCGGTCGATCACCACCAGCCGGCATGATCCACCGGGAACATCAACACCCTGCCACAGGGACATGGTGCCGAACAGGCACGTATCGGGCTCGTCCGCGAACTGCTTCACGAGGGCCGTCATGGTGGAGTCGCCCTGGCAGAGAATGCTGAGGCCAAGCCGGGGACGCATCGCTTCAGCGGCCTCCTCGGCGGCTCGGCGGGACGAAAACAGACACAGGGCGCCGCCGCCGGACGCGCGGATCAGCGCCTCCAGTTCATCGAGGGCCTCCGGCGACGCCCCGCGGCCTGGCTTGGGGAGGTGCCCTGCGACATAGAGGATCCCCTGTTTGGGATAGTCAAAGGGCGATCCGACATCGATCCCGCTCCAGCTGGGCGCGCCCTCCCCCACCAGTCCCAAGCCGCCGGCGGTCGGTTCAAAGGCTGAGCCGATGGCCAGGGTTGCCGACGTCAGGACAACCGTGTGGCCGGCGAACAGCCCTTCGCGGAGCTTGCCGGCAACGCTAAGCGGCGCGATGTTGACCAGGACCGGCGCAGACTCGTCGGGCTGCGCATAGCCCTGTTGCGGATCGAAGGAACTTGCGCGGGAAAACCACACCACTTCGCGGTTTTCACGGGCCACGATCAGCCGCTCGCACAGTTCGAGGATCAGCATCAGGCGTGAGCGCGCGAGCTGCCGCCCGCCGTCGGCCGTTTGGCTGCCGTCCCCCTTGGAATCGGACAGTGCAGCACGGCAGGCCTCACGCAACTGGTCCACACAATCCAGCTGTTCGTCGTTGAGGCCATTCGGGAGCAGCCCGTTGGGCACGCCGTCCAGGGCGAGTTCCAGGTTGGCGGCAGCTGCGTTGAGGGCATCCACGGTGATGGCCGTGTGTTTCCTTGCGCCCGACGCCGCAGCGTGGATCATTGCCACGGAGAGTTGCCCCGACACCGCACCGGTGACCCGGTCCTGCAGTTCGTGGGCCTCGTCCACCACCACAACGTCGTACTCGGGAAGAACTGCCAGGCCTTCAAAGGCGCTGACGGCGAGCATGGCATGGTTGGTGACCACAACGTCGGCCTCGGCGGCGGCGTGGCGCGCCAGTTCGCTGAAGCATTCGGCTGCCATGGGGCATTTCTGGGCCCCAAGGCATTCCATGGACGTCACTGAAACCTGCCGCCAGGCCCGGTCTGTTACTCCGGGAAGCAGTTCATCACGGTCGCCCGTGGTGGTCTTCTCCGCCCACTCGCGCAGTCGCACCACTTCCTTGCCGAGTTGGGACGACGGCCCGCCCAAGGCAGCGGCGAAATGCGGGACGCTGGTGTCTTCGCCGAGGGAGAACAGCTGGCCCTCGGCGGGTTCCTCGGAGGGGAACCCGCCTTCGAGCTTGTGCTGGCACACATAGTTGGAGCGGCCCTTGACCAGGGCCACCTTGACAGGGCGGTCCAGGGCAGGGGTGATGGTCTTCAGCAGCCGGGGAAGGTCGCGGCCCACAATCTGGGTCTGCAGCGCAAGCGTGGCCGTTGACACCAGGGTGGGTTTGTTGCTCACGAGCGAGTGCGCAATGAGCGGAATCAGGTAGGCCAGGGACTTCCCGGTCCCCGTTCCGGCCTGAACCAGGAGGTGGTCGCCGGTTTCGATGGCCTTGGCCACCTGCCTGGCCATTTCGTGCTGCCCGCTGCGGCTTTGACCGCCCATGCCGGCCACGGCGCGGTCGAGCAGTTCGATCACGAATTCCTCGCCAGCCGTACCTTTGACTTCCCCCGCCGCAACCTCAGTCATGGTTGATGAAGGATTCCAGTTCAGCCGCAAGGCCCTCGCGCACCATCACCAAGGCGCGGGTACCGTGCTCGCCGTGATCCAGGCTCAGGATCTCGGCATCGGTCTCGTGCAGTTTGCTGATCAGGTCACCGCGGTCGTAGGGAATCAGGAGCTCCAGCTTCACGCCGGGCCGCGGAATCCCGTCACTGATGGCCCGCAGCAGTTCGGCGATCCCCTGCCCGGTGCGGGCCGAGACCACCACGTGGCGCGGCTCGCGCTGCTTGAGGCGCTCCACCACAAACGGATCAGCGGCATCGGCCTTGTTCAGGACAATGATCTCCGGCACCTTGCGGGCATCCACTTCGCTGAAGACCTTGCGGACTGCAGCAATCTGGCCCTCCGGGTCCGGGTGGGACACGTCCACCACGTGCAGGATCAGATCCGCGTCAGCCACTTCCTCCAACGTGGAGCGGAAGGCTTCCACCAACTGCGTGGGCAACGACCGGACAAACCCCACGGTGTCCGCGAGGGTGTAGCCGAGGCCATCGGAGGTTTCGGCCTTTCGCACTGTGGGATCCAGGGTGGCGAAGAGCGCGTTCTCCACCAGCACGCCGGCGTCGGTCAGCCTGTTCAGCAGCGATGACTTCCCGGCGTTGGTGTACCCGGCAATCGCAACGGAAGGCACTGAATTACGACGGCGGTTGGCCCGCTTGGTCTCCCGTGCCGGCTTCATTGCCGCGATCTCACGCCGCAGCTTGGCCATGCGGGTCCGGATCCGGCGGCGGTCCAGTTCGATTTTTGTTTCACCCGGTCCGCGCGAACCCATGCCGGCGCCCGCGCCGCCCACCTGGCCACCAGCCTGGCGGGACATCGATTCACCCCAGCCACGCAGGCGCGGCAGGAGGTATTCGAGCTGCGCCAGTTCCACCTGGGCTTTGCCTTCACGGCTCTTGGCGTGCTGGGCAAAGATGTCCAGGATCAGGGCCGTGCGGTCAATGACTTTGACCTTGACGATGTCCTCGAGGCTACGCCTCTGTGACGGTGCCAGTTCGGCATCCACCACAACGGTGTCAGCCCCGGTGGCCATCACGATTTCCTTGAGCTCGAGGGCCTTTCCGGAACCCAGGAACGTGCCCGGGTCCGGTTTGGCACGGCGCTGCACCATCCCGTCCAGGACTTCCGAGCCTGCTGTTTCGGCGAGGGCGGCGAGCTCACGCAGGGAATTCTCCGCGTCCGCCAAAGTGCCTTCGGACCATAGCCCGGCAAGGACCACTCGTTCGAGCCGCAGTTGCCGGTATTCGACCTCGGTGACGTCTTCGAGTTCGGTGGACAGCCCGGCCACGCGCTTCAGTGCCCGGCGTTCCTCCCGGTCCTGCTGGTCGCCGTCGTAGCTGGTGTGTTCGTCGTCCAAGCGGGAGATCGCCTGGGCCCTGCCGAACACGCCCTTGTCACCGTCTGCGGCGGTGACGTTCCTGGCCGGTACGTCCTTGGCGAGAATCCGGTCGATGACAGCTTGGATCTCCTCGGGACTCATGTCCTGGGCTGCTGGATCTGAACCGGTGTTGGGCTGGCTGGTCATGGTCTCCTTTGAAGTTTCGGCATTTTCAGAATAGTGCCGATCGTTGTTCAGTGGTGAAGTATTCGCGCTGGGCTGACTTGCAGTCATCCGGGCCTCCTGGTCTGCTGCGCGCCGGCCGGGACCGGACAGCGCAGGGAGTCTTCGCATTCGGGGATGCGTGGAGTGGTGGAAGCGCGGGCAAACAGCAAGGACCGGCGGCGGCAGATCGCTCGAGTATTGCCCGGCGGCATACCAGACACGGAAGACCTGGCATGTGGCGCACTTGCGGAAGGTTAATACCTGCATCGCTGCGGGGCACGGCTTCGGAACAGGCGGCGTCCGGGAGGGACACCGGCCGTGCCGGCTACTCGAAGATCAAGAACATGGGTCCAAGATTAGCAGAAGCGGTGCCCGCGGTTTCGCATTGTCCACCCCGGCCAACTAATCTGGCCAGTTATGGAGTCCGCACACTATTTCAGCGCATCGCCCGCCGGGCCGTTCACCCGCAAGCCGCTCACCGTGGAACTGGCCGGCGAGACGCGCACGCTGCAGACGTCCGGCGGCATCTTCAGCCCCGACGGCATCGACAAGGGGACGGCGGTGCTCCTGGCCGAGGTCCCGGCCCCGGACCCCACAGGCAACCTCCTTGACATCGGCTGCGGCTGGGGGCCCATTGCCCTGACCCTCGCATTGCGGGCGCCACACGCCAAGGTCTACGCCGTGGACGTCAATGAACGCTGCATCACGCTGACCAAGGAGAATGCGGCCCTGCTGGGCCTGGGCAACGTGCTGGCCAGCACGCCGGACGCGGTGGACCCGGACCTGCGCTTTGACACGATCTGGTCTAATCCGCCCATCCGGATCGGCAAGGATGAACTCCACAGCCTCCTGAAGCTGTGGCTGCCCCGGCTCGCGTCGGGCGGCTCCGCGTGGCTGGTGGTCCAAAAGAACCTGGGCTCGGATTCGCTTCAGCGCTGGCTCGCGACGGAACTGGATGCATCCTTCGCCGTGAGCCGGGAGTCCACGTCCAAGTCCTTCCGGATCATTCGGGTCAGGAAAGCGTCCCAGTAGCCACAATTACGGCAGGCCCGCTGAGCTCGACGTGCTCGTGCCCGCCGGCCCCGGAGAAGAACTTAACGCCGACGACGCCACCCGGCACGTTGACCTGCCAGGAGTCCGGCGCTTCCGCCCCTGCCCAGTGCCGGATGGCCACTGCGGCGGCGCACGCGCCCGTTCCGCACGACTGGGTCTCGCCCACACCCCGCTCATGGACGCGCATGGTGATGGTGCCGATCCCGTTGTGGACCAGCGGTTCGGCAGGCACGACAAATTCAACGTTGGTTCCATTGGCCGGCACCGGATCGACCTTCGGAGCAGTGTAGAGCCTGGTGGCTTCCAATTCGGACAGTTCAGCCAGTGCCACCACGGTGTGCGGGTTGCCCATGCTCACCGACAGGGCCGGGCGGGGCACTTCCAGCCCGTCTGCGGTTACCAGCGAGTCCATGGCTTTCGCCGTCGCGTCGCCGGGGAAAATGAATTCCCACGCCCCCATATCCACCGCATAGCTGTCCCCTGTCCGGACCACGGTCTTGACGCCGCCGCGCGTCCCGATGGTAAGCGCGCCGCCGTCGGGCAGGTCAACCAAGCCCTCGGCACGCAGGAAGTGCACAAATACGCGGACCCCGTTGCCGCACATTTCCGAGAGCGACCCGTCGCCGTTGCGGTAGTCCATGAACCATTCGGCCTCGGGGCTGCTCAGCAGCAGCTCGCGGCCTTCGGAGAGGTACCGGGACGGGACGGCCCGGATCAGTCCGTCGCCGCCGATCCCGCGGTGACGGTCGCAGAGCGCGGCTACCTGGCCGGCGTCGATGGTGTGGACGCCGTCGGGGTCGGCGACCATCACAAAGTCGTTGCCGGTGCCGTGTCCCTTGGAGAAGCGGAGTCCGCCCAAGGTGTGGAAGACGGGCTCTGTGGTCTCTGCGGGAGTTGCGTCCATGGTCCTAGATTACCGGCTGAGAGCCACGGCCTGGGCCGTAAGGTCCGGCGCCTGCCAGTCCAGCCAGGTGATGCGGGGATCGGCGCGGAACCACGTGAGCTGGCGCCTGGCGAACTGCCGGGTGGCCACAATGGTGTCCTCGGCTGCCTCGGCAACTGTTGAACCGCCATCGAGCACTTTCAGGAACTGGGCATAGCCGAGGGCCCGCGGCGCAGTTTTGCCGCCGCGGAGACCGGCCGTGTCCAGCCGGCGCACTTCCCCCAGCAGCCCCTGGTCCACCATGTTGTGGACCCGCAGTGCCAGCCGTTCACGGAGGACGTCGCGGTCCACGGCCAGGCCGATCTGGACGGCAGGCTGGAAATACTCCCGCTGGGGCATAAAGGAACTGAAGGGCCGGCCGGTGAGCTCATGGACTTCGAGCGCCCTGATGATCCGGCGCGCATCGGAGACACGGCCCGCGGACACCGGGTCCACCTCCCGGAGCCGTGCCAGGAGGGCATCCTGGCCGGCTTCATCGAGCTCAGCCTCGAGCCGCTGCCGGAGGACAGGATCCGTGCCGGGGAATTCGAGGACGTCGAGGGCGGCCCGCACATAGAGACCCGAACCGCCCGCCAGAATGGCTCGCTTGCCGCGCGCGTGGATATCGCTGACGATGCTCCGGGCCTGCTGCTGGAAGTCTGAAACGCTGGCCTCCTCCGTGACGTCCAGGATGTCCAGAAGGTGGTGGGGAACGCCCTTGCGCTCTGCTGGCGTGATCTTGGCGGTGCCTATGTCCATCCCGCGATAGAACTGCATGGCGTCGGCATTGATGACCTCGCCGTCCAGCTCCAGGGCAAGGTTCACGGCCAGATCGGACTTACCTGACCCTGTGGGACCAACAACAGCAATCACCGGAGGCTGGACCACCGGTCAGCGGCTCCGTACCGGCAGCGTGGGCATCCCCAGCGAGACTCCGGTGCGTCCGGCGCCGCCTGCGGCAGCCGGCACGGGAGCGCCGCACGAATCTGCCTGGGACCTGTCCCAGGCGTCCCCCGCGCGGGAACGCCGCAGGCTGTAGTCCTGCAACGACGGGTCGGCCACGAGGTGGAAGGCTGCGGCTTCGGTGATGGTGACTGTGACCAGGTCCCCCGGACGCGGTACCTCTGCCCCCTCGGGAACGGAGAAATGCACCAGCCGCTGGTCCTGGGACCGGCCCGACAACCTGTGGGTTTCTTCGGACTTGCGCCCTGAGTGGGCGGTGACCATCACCTCTACCCGGCGGCCAAGCTGCGTGGCGTTTTCCTCGGCAGCGATCCTGTCCTGCAGTGCAGTCAGGCGTTCAAACCGCTCCTGGACCACGGCCTTGGGAAGCTGGTCCGGCAGGTCTGCGGCGGGAGTACCCGGACGCTTCGAGTACTGGAAGGTGAACGCGGTGGCGAACCGCGACTGCTCCACAACGTCAAGGGTGGCCTGGAAGTCTTCCTCGGTTTCGCCGGGGAAGCCGACAATGATGTCAGTGGAGATGGCGGCGTGCGGGATCTTCTCGCGGACCTTGTCCAGGATGCCTAAGAACTTGGTGGAGCGGTAGGACCGTTTCATGTCCTTCAGGACTTTGTCGGACCCGGACTGCAGCGGCATGTGCAGCTGCGGCATCACGTTGGGGGTTTCGGCCATGGCGTCTATGACGTCGTCGGTGAAGGCGGCGGGGTGGGGGCTGGTGAAGCGGACCCGTTCCAGGCCATTGATTTCACCGCACGCGCGCAGGAGTTTGGAGAACGCCTGCCGGTCGCCGAACTCCACACCGTAAGAGTTCACGTTCTGACCCAGGAGGGTGACTTCGATGGCGCCGTCATCCACCAGGGCCTGGATTTCAGCCAGGATGTCGCCCGGGCGGCGGTCCTTTTCCTTCCCGCGCAGGGCCGGGACAATGCAGAACGTGCAGGTGTTGTTGCAGCCGACCGAGATGGAAACCCAGCCGGAATAGACCGAGTCACGCTTGGTGGGCAGCGTGGAGGGGAAGACGTCCAGGGATTCGAGGATCTCCAGCTGGGCTTCGTTATTGTGCCGGGCCCGGTCCAACAGTGCCGGGAGGGCTCCGACGTTGTGGGTGCCGAAGACAGCATCCACCCAGGGAGCCTTTTTCAGGATGGTCTCGCGGTCCTTCTGGGCCAGGCAGCCTCCCACGGCGATCTGCATCCCCGGGTTGGCGGCCTTGACGGGCGCCAGCATGCCCAGGTTGCCGTAGAGCTTGTTGTCCGCGTTTTCGCGGACCGCGCAGGTGTTGAACACCACGACGTCGGCCTGCTCGCCGCTGGCCGGTACGTAGCCCGCGGCCTCGAGCATGCCGGCCATCCGCTCCGAATCATGCACGTTCATCTGGCAGCCGAACGTGCGCACCTGATAGGTACGGGGCTGCTGGAGGGCTGGGTCGGCTGACGGGGCGGTACCGGATGCGGGGGAAGGAATGGTCAAACTCACCTGTTAAGGGTACCGGGTCGCTACGGTTGCAGGATCGCCCAGGTTGCGGGATCGCTCAGGTTGCCGTAGGGGCGGGAGCGCCGCTTCCCCGGGCCTACAGATCCGGCAGGTTGTCCGGTGCGTCTGTCTGGGTCTCCGCATGTGCGTCGAGCACCTCGCCGACGATCCGGAACGCCTGCGACGGCTGATAGCCCTTGCGGGCAAGCATTGACGCCAGCCGCCGCGTGATCTTGTCCCGCTCGGCGCGGTCCGACAAATCCGTGCCTGCCCGGAGCTTCCGTTCCACCAGGAGCCGGGCCGACACTTCCTCGTCCGCGTCGGAAAGCTGTTCCAGTGCGGCGGCAGCGGTGTCCGCGTCAATTCCTTTGTCCGCCAGTTCGCGCCGGAGGGCCCCTTTGGCGAGCTTCCGAGACTGCGACCGGCTGCGCACCCACATGTCGGCGAACTCGGCGTCGTCAATGAGGCGGACCTCCTGGAAGCGGTCCAGGACGGCTTCCGCCACATCCTCCGGAATGTTCCGCTCGGCCAGTTTCCTAGCCAGCTGCAGCCGGCTTTTGGCCGAACTGGTCAACTGCCGGAGCACGATGGCCCGCGCCACGGACGCTGGATCCGG
The DNA here is from genome assembly GCF_006517235.1 of Pseudarthrobacter sp. NIBRBAC000502772. Lineage (NCBI taxonomy): Bacteria > Bacillati > Actinomycetota > Actinomycetes > Micrococcales > Micrococcaceae > Pseudarthrobacter > Pseudarthrobacter sp. NIBRBAC000502772. The sequence goes on along the minus strand of NZ_CP041188.1, from coordinate 2,079,825 downwards.
TTCTGCGTCTGGGTTTGCGTCGGCGTCTCCGGTGAGGGCAGCATCCGGACCGGGCCCGTCCGGCCCGAAGCCAGGGCGTCCGCCCTGTCTCCGCTGCCGTCGCCCCGATCCGGTGTCCTGCCCGGCCGCACGCCATCCGGCGCTCTGCCCGGCCGTCACGTCGGCGGTGTCCCTAGAAGCCGTCAACAGCCTTCAGCTTCGGCGTGTCTTTGACATCGGCTTCGGCGGGCTTGACTACCCCGACACCAAGCTTCTCCTTGATCAGGCGCTCCAGTTCGGTCGCCAGCTCGGGGTTGTCGCGCAGGAACCTGCGGGAGTTCTCCATGCCCTGGCCCAGTTGGTCGCCGTCGTACGTGAACCACGAGCCCGACTTCTTGATGATGCCGTGCTCAACGCCCATGTCGATGATGCCGCCCTCGCGGGAAATGCCCTGGCCATAGATGATGTCGAATTCGGCGATCTTGAAGGGCGGGGCCATCTTGTTCTTGACGATCTTGGCCTTGGTGCGGTTACCGACGGAGTCGGCACCTTCCTTGAGCGTCTGGATCCGACGGACGTCGATGCGGATGGACGCGTAGAACTTCAGGGCCTTACCGCCGGTGGTGGTCTCCGGGGAGCCGAAGAACACGCCGATCTTTTCACGGAGCTGGTTGATGAAGATGGCAGTGGTTTTGGTCTGGCTCAGGCGGCCGGTGATCTTACGCAGCGCTTGGCTCATGAGGCGGGCCTGCAGACCCACGTGGCTGTCGCCCATGTCGCCCTCGATTTCCGCGCGCGGCACGAGGGCAGCAACGGAGTCGATGACGATGACGTCCAGCGAGCCGGAGCCGATAAGCATGTCCATGATTTCCAGGGCCTGCTCGCCTGTGTCAGGCTGCGAGACCAGGAGGGCGTCCGTATCCACGCCCAGTCTGGCGGCGTATTCGGGGTCGAGGGCGTGCTCGGCATCGATGAAGGCGGCAATGCCGCCGAGGCGCTGCGCGCTGGCAACGGCGTGCAGTGCCACGGTGGTCTTACCCGAAGATTCCGGGCCGTAGATCTCCACAACGCGGCCGCGGGGCAGGCCGCCAATTCCCAAGGCCACGTCCAACGCGATGGATCCGGTGGGGATGACTTCAATGGGGGCACGGACTTCATCGCCCAGCCGCATGACCGAGCCCTTGCCGAACTGCTTGTCAATCTGTGCCAGCGCTGCGTCGAGCGCCTTTTGACGATCCGGGGCTGCCGCCATGGTTCACACCTCTAATGCTTTCTCGCTTTGGAGTGGCCTCAGCGGCCATTTCTTGGTCATCTCTGACGCTAATGGCACCCGCTGACATTCTGGCCGGATGACATCGCCTATGTGGATAACCCACTACGAAAAGCATAGCTTTACCCGAACAGGTATTCGAACAGATCCGGCGGCGTGTCAGCGCAGAAAGGGCGCAAGTGAGCCTGGGGAACGCTGTCCGGTTGGTGGCGGCGTCAGTCGCGCAGGGGTTTGACGTCGCGTCCCAGGCGCCGCTCCGGCGGCACATCCTGGACATCGCAGATGGCCAGCCACACCTGCCGCGGGCTCATTCCGGCCGCGAGGGCCTGGTCGGCGGTTCGCCCGCCGGCCCCGGCCAGGACCAGGGTGCTGCTCAAGACCCGGGAGTAGCCAGCCCCGAATTCGTCGTCCATAAGCCGCCAATAGTCACTGATCCGCACCAATAGAGTCTCTCACGGTCCCGGACCCTAGAATTGTTGCCATGAGCAACACTGCCGACGGCCCTCCTGCGACAGGCCTTCCCGAAACCGGCCTTCCGGCAACGTCCCCTGCGGGGACAGGTACCGACAAGGACACCGTCGATGAGGCACTGAACACCGTGGAACACCAAATCAGTCTCTTTTGGCGGCGCGCCCGGTCGGTGTCCCATCAGCTCTCGCGGCAGGTGCACCCGGACATGGAACCGGCAGCCTATGGCCTGCTTTCGGTCATCCGGCGCGAGGGACCCATCCGGTTGACAGACCTTGCCCTGAACATCGGAGTGGGCAAGCCATCCGTCAGCCGCCAGATCGCTTTCCTGGAAAGCATCGGGCTGGTGTTCAAGGAAGCTGACCCCCTGGACGGAAGGGCGCAGTCGATCCGCCTCACCGAAAAGGGCGAGGAAAAAATGCATCAGGTCCAGGATGCGCGCCGCCAGGATTTCCGTGAGCGGCTCGGTGAGTGGCCGGTCGGGGAACTGCAGACCCTCGCCGAATACATGGCAAAGCTCAACTCCCTCTTTGAACTCGACGGTTTCGCGAAGGACCCGTCCGCCGGCGACACGGCAAAATAGCCAGCACACGCAACAAAGCCTCCGGCCAATGGCCGGAGGCTTTGTTGCACTTCCTGTCTGGCTCCTGCGGACGGCTTACCGTGCGCCGGAAAGCAGGCCCTTGGACAGTTCGTTGTTGAGTTCAGCGTTCAGATCACGATCAAGGTCGCGGCCGTAGCGCTGTGAGAATTCCTGGGGAACGGTGTCCGGAACGGCTACGCCCTCGGCGACGGCGACACGGTCGCTGACTTCCCTGAGCATGCTGGACAGCGGCACGTCCAGGGCTGAGCAGATTGAGGAGAGGAGCTCTGATGAAGCTTCCTTCTGGCCGCGCTCTACTTCGCTGAGGTAGCCCAAGGAAACACGGGCACTGTGCGAAACTTCGCGGAGCGTGCGTCCCTGGCGCTGGCGTACATCGCGCAGGACATCACCGATTTCGTGACGAAGTACAACCATCTTGCGCTCCTTCTGTTCGCTCTTGGCCTGATCGGCGAGGCCCACATCCTTCCAGCGGACAACGCCGTTTATGGATACGGGCTGCTTTACCATCTGTATCGCCTTGCTCCCTCATAAGTGCGGTCCGCCGTGGAGCGAACCGTGGTGGTTTATTCATCCTAGGCGCCTCCGCTATCCGGAAGCGACACAATGTAATAACTAATGGACGCCGGGATTTGTTCCCGGCAACTTTACGCCCGGTAGCTTCAGGAAGATAGGGCCGCGATCAGGCTTTCCAACGCGGCACCGCAAGCCTGTCCGCGGATCTCTGCCCGGTTACCCGTGAAGCCGTACTCGAGGTAGGACGCACCGGCCGCTGTGGCAATCCCGATGAACACCGTCCCCACCGCTTTGCCGTCATGTCCATCCGGGCCGGCTACCCCTGTGGTGGCGACGCCGAGGTCGGCGCCTAGCGCGGTCCTGGCCCCGGCCGCCATGGCCGCTGCGACAGCACCGTCAACGGATCCGGCGGCGGCCAGCAGCTCTGCCGGAACACCCAGGACGTCCACTTTGACGGAGTTCTGGTAGGCCACCACACCGCCTTGGAGCATGCCTGAGGCTCCGGCTGTGTCGGCGAGGACGGCGCTGACCATTCCCGCAGTGAGCGACTCCGCGGTCGCGACGGTGCGGCCCGTTTCCAGGGCCATTTTGACTGTCTGTTCCGCCAGGTGGTGAAGGTTGGTCACATCGGCTCCCTAGTTGCCAGCTGTAGTTTTTCCGGCCCGTTTGCCCTGTGACCGGATGCGCAGGGCTTCAATGACGTATTCGACGCCGGTCCATACCGTGATCAGGACGGCCACGATCATGACGGCGAAAGCCACCCAGACAAGCCACGGCGCCAGCGCGCCAAGGGGCAGGAGATACAGGAAGATCGCTGCTGTCTGAACGACAGTCTTGAGCTTGCCCCCGCGCGAGGCCGGGATGACACCGTACCGGATGACAAAGAAACGAAGGGCGGTGATGCCCCATTCCCTGACGAGGATGACGATGGTGACCCACCACGGCAGTTCATTCAGGATGGACAGCATCACCAGGGCTGAGCCGATGAGGAGCTTGTCGGCGATGGGGTCGGCGATTTTGCCGAAATTGGTGACGAGGCCGCGGCTCCTGGCGATGTCGCCGTCGAGCTTGTCGGTGTAGATCGCGACGGCGAACGCCGCCACCGCGGCCCAGCGCCACGGCCCGGACTCGCTGTCCAGCCCGGGGGCGTCGGCGAGGAGGAACCAGACGAAGAACGGCACCAGCGCGATGCGCAGCATGGTCAGGATGTTGGGAAGATTCCAGATTCCTGGGCTGCTGGAGCCGGCGGCATTTGCTTCGGTGCTAGTCACACTCCTAGGCTACCGTCCGGTGAGCGACCAAGCGTCTTCGGAACCGTCCTCGTCGTCGCCCGAGGTGGCGTCGGCGCCGTCGAAGTACTCAACCTTCTGGCTGCGCTGGTCCAGGTCCGCCTGCACGAGGTCCTCCGCATAACCGCCCTGGGCAATGTTCGCGTTGGCGTTGTCGCTGAGCGCTGCCGTCTGTGAATCAGCAATGGCCGGCGCGTCCTGGCCCTTCATGGCTGCCAGCACCGACGCGAGGTCGTCCGGCTTCACCAGGACGTCGCGTGCCTTGGACCCTTCGGAGGGGCCGACCACTCCCCTGGACTCCAGGAGGTCCATTAGCCGTCCGGCCTTGGCGAAGCCCACCCGGAGCTTGCGCTGGAGCATTGACGTCGATCCGAACTGTGTGGTGACCACCAGTTCGGTGGCCGAAAGCAGCACTTCGAGGTCGTCCCCGATGTCGTCGTCGATCTGCTTTTTTGGCGCTTCGGGGGCGACATCGTGGCGGTAGTCGACTTTGAGCTGGCCCTTGACGTGTTCCACGACCTTGTGGATTTCAGACTCCGTGACCCAGGCGCCCTGGACACGCATGGCCTTGGAGGCACCCATCGGCAGGAACAGCGCATCGCCCTGGCCGATGAGTTTTTCGGCCCCGGGCTGGTCAAGGACCACGCGGGAGTCCGTGACGGAGGACGTGGCGAAGGCCATCCGGGAAGGCACGTTGGCCTTGATCAGGCCGGTGACGACGTCCACGGAGGGCCGCTGGGTGGCCAGGACCAGGTGGATGCCGGCGGCACGGGCCAGCTGGGTGATGCGGACGATGGAGTCTTCGACGTCGCGCGGGGCCACCATCATCAGGTCGGCGAGCTCGTCAACAATCACCAGCAGGTACGGGTAGGGCCGGATGACGCGCTTGGAGTCCACGGGCGGCTGGACCTTGCCGGCGCGGACCGCCTTGTTGAAGTCATCGATGTGCTTGAACCCGTAGTTGGCGAGGTCGTCGTACCGCGCATCCATTTCGCGGACCACCCACTGCAGGGCCTCGGCGGCCTTCTTCGGGTTGGTGATGATGGGCGTGATGAGGTGCGGGACGCCTTCGTAGGCGGTCAGTTCCACACGTTTGGGATCCACCATGACCATGCGGACCTCGTCCGGGGTTGCCCGCATGAGGATCGAGGTGATCATGGAGTTCACGAACGAGGACTTGCCGGCGCCGGTGGCACCTGCGACGAGCAGGTGGGGCATCTTGGCGAGATTCGCCACGACATAACCGCCTTCGACGTCCTTGCCGACGCCCATCACCATGGGGTGGTCGGTCCGGCGGGCGTTCTGGCTGCGGAGGACGTCACCGAGGGAGACGGTTTCGCGGTCCGTATTGGGGATCTCGATACCAATGGCGGACTTGCCCGGGATGGGGCTGAGGATCCGGACGTCGCTGGAAGCCACTGCGTAGGAGATGTTCTTGGACAGGGCGGTGACGCGCTCCACCTTCGTGCCCGGGGACAGCTCAATCTCGTACCGCGTGACGGTGGGCCCGCGGCTGAAGCCGGTGACCTGTGCTTCCACGTTGAACTGGTTGAGGGTCTCGGTCAGGGAAGCGACGATCGCGTCGTTGGCCTCCGTGCGCTCTTTTGGAATGGAGCCCGGGGTCAGAACGTCCGACGGCGGCAGGGTGTAGGTGACGTCGCCCGCCAGTGAGAGTTGCTCGGTCCGCTGCGGAATGGGCGCGGGCAGGGGCATGGGTGTGACGGGCTTGGCCGGCACCTGCGCAACGGCGGCGGATGCAGCGTTGAGTGAGCCGGCGGCCACCATCCCGGGTGTGACCAGCGGGATGGCCTCGGTGGCGTTGTCCTCTGCCGGAGCCCTCCCTGCAGTGCCGAGGCCCTGGGCGGCTTTGATTTTCTCGACGGCGATCTCCGCCTTCGTGGGGCGGCGCACACCGGGAGCGGGGCGCGATCCACTGCCGGATTTTGCGTCGGCCTCGTCGTCGATAACGGCGTGCTCGAAGGCTTCGTCGCCCACATAACCTTCCAGCCCGGCGTCGGACTCGTCGTCCTTGCCGAAGAAACGCCGCTTCTTCTTCCGCGGCGCCGGGGTTGCCTTCGATTCCTCGAGGTAGCTGCGGTCGTGGCTGTCCCCGTCGTCGCCGGGTTCCTGCAGGTCCAGGCCCATCAGATGCTCATAGGCACCCCGCAGGCGGCGTGGAATGGCCCCGAAGGGGGTGGCGGTAATGATGAGCAGCGAGATGAAGGCCAGCAGGCCGTAGACCACCACGGGCACCGCCGCATGGATGGCCCCAAGGGGTGAGGCGGCCAGGAAGCCGAGCATACCGCCGGCCTGCCGGAGGCCGTCGAAGCCTTCGGCAACGGTGGGCTGCCCTCCCACCACGTGGGCAAGGCCGCAGCCCGCAAACGTCATGATGAGGAAACCGATCCCCACCCGGTTGTTTCCGCGGCCGTCGTCGGGCTGCCGGAAGAGCCGGAAGGCACACACAAAAAGCATCAGCGGCAATAGCAGTGACATCCAGCCGAAGGTGCCGTTGACCACGCCGTAGACAGCGTCGGGGAACCAGCCGGTCATTCCCCACCAGGCGAAGGTGGCGATGAAGACGCCCAGGGCAAGGTTGAACAGGGCCGCGCCGTCGCGGCGCTCCTCCGCCGGCAGGTCGCTGACGTCGGAGCCGATCCTGCGGACACCGCCGCCGACCAGATGGCCCACGGCCAGCCAGGCGCCGCCGACAATACGCAGGAGCCAGGGCTGCCGCTGTTCGACGGCGGGAAGCTGGCGCGTGCGTGCGGTGCCGGCCGAAGAGCCAGCCCGGCCGCCGGTGCGGCTGGACGCTGTGGCGCCTGCACCGCGGCCCGCCGGGCTGCCGGATTTGGCGCTGGATTTGCCGCCAGCGGTGCCTCGGGGCACGGGAGTGGTACGAGTGGCCATACGTGCCACGGTACCGGAACTGGCGCGGTTTTCCGCGGATTTCCGGCTGTTCCCGGCCTCATGTTGCGGATGGGAAAGGCCCGGTTCTACAAGAACCGGGCCTTTGCCATTCCGCTTGCCTTCGGGGCTGTTACGCCTCGAGGACCACCGGGATGATCATGGGCTTGCGGCGCAGCTTGCGGTTGACCCAGGTGCCGACAACTCGGCGGACAACCTGCTGGAGCTGGTGGGTGGTGTGGTCCGTGCGGTTGAGCACGGCTTCTTCCAGGGCGGCGTTGATCTTGGGGATGATCTCGTCGAAGACGGAATCGTCCTCGGCCACGCCACGGGCGTGGATCTCGGGTCCGGAGACCACCTTGCCGGTGGTGCGGTTGATGACGGTGATGATGGAGATGAAGCCTTCATCGCCAAGCGTCTGGCGGTCCTTGAGGTCCGCTTCCGTGACTTCGCCGACGCTGGAGCCGTCCACGTAGACAAAGCCCACTTCAACCTGGCCCACCACGTCTGCGCGGTGGTCCTTGAGGTCGATCACGGTGCCGTTGTCGGCAAGGATGACGCTGGCGGTGGGGACGCCGGACTCAATGGCGATCTTGCCGTTGGCGATCAGGTGGCGGGTCTCGCCGTGCACGGGCATGGCGTTGAGCGGCTCAAGGATGTTGTAGCAGTAGAGCAGCTCGCCGGCGGCTGCGTGTCCGGAGACGTGCACCTTGGCGTTGCCCTTGTGGATCACGTCCGCGCCGAGCTTGAGCAGGCCGTTGATGATGCGGAAGACGGCGTTTTCGTTGCCCGGGATGAGGCTGGAGGCCAGGATCACGGTGTCACCGTCGCCCACTACTACGCGGTGGTCGCCGTTGGCCATGCGGGACAGCGCGGCCATCGGTTCGCCCTGGGAACCTGTGGACATCAGGACCACGCGGTTGTCCGGCATGTTGTCGATGTTCTTGATGTCCACGAGGAGGCCGTCGGGAACGTCGAGGTAGCCGAGCTTGGCGGCGATGGCCATGTTCCGGACCATGGAGCGGCCCACGAAGGCCACCTTGCGGTTGTGCTTGGCGGCGGCGTCCAGCACCTGCTGGACGCGGTGGACATGCGAGGAGAAGGACGCCACGATGATGCGCTTGGTGGCCTGGCCGAAGAGCCGTTCCAGCGTGGGGCCGATTTCCTTTTCGGCGGTGGTGAAGCCCGGCACGTCAGCGTTGGTGGAGTCGGACATAAAGAGGTCAACGCCCTCTTCACCCAGCTTGGCGAAGTGCCGGAGGTCGGTGATCCGGCCGTCCAGGGGCAGTTGGTCCATCTTGAAGTCGCCCGTGTGCAGGACAGTGCCGCCGGCCGTGCGGATGAACACAGCCAAAGCATCGGGGATCGAGTGGTTGACCGCGACAAACTCGCACTCGAAGGGGCCAAACTTTTCGACCTGGCCCTCTTCAACGGTCATCGTGTACGGACGGATCCGGTGTTCCTGCAGCTTGGCCTCGATGAGCGCCAGGGTCAGCTGTGAGCCCACCAGGGGAATGTCGGCGCGCAGCCGCAGGAGGTAGGGAACGGCGCCGATGTGGTCCTCGTGGCCGTGGGTCAGGACAACGGCCACGATGTCGTCAAGACGGTTCTCGATGTAAGAGAAATCGGGCAGGATCAGGTCAACGCCGGGCTGGGTCTCCTCCGGGAAGAGGACACCACAGTCCACGATGAGCAGTTTTCCGTCGATTTCGAACACGGCCATGTTCCGGCCGATCTCCCCCAGTCCGCCCAGCGGAACGATCCGAAGGGTGCCTTGCGGCAGGCGTGGAGGCGTGACAAGGCCAGGAAGGGCGGTTTGGGTCATAGTGCACTACTTTCCAGGCGGAAGGGTGCTGGTCTTAGCCCTCAGGGAAAGACCAGCCCCGCTTCCGCCAAATCCTCGCGGATGGATACGATCTCGGCTTCGTCCGGCTCCACGAGGGGCAAACGGACAATCGAGTTGGGCAGGACTCCCTGCCATTTAAGAATTTGTTTGGCTGCAACGGCTCCCTGGACGCGGGTCATCGTTGCCCTCACGACGGGCAGCAGCTCGAAGTTGATCTTACGCGCGGTTTCGAGGTCGTTCGCGTTGATGGCGTCGATCAGCTCGCGGAAGCGGCGCGTTGCGACGTGGGTTGTGACACCCACGAGTCCGACGGCGCCCAAGGACATCCACGGAATGGTGAGTCCGTCATCGCCGGAGTAGAAGTACAGGTCCGTCTCTGCCATCACGCGGCTGGCTGCCATGAAATCGGCTTTGGCATCCTTGACGGCGACGATGTTCGGGTGCTGCGCCAGGCGGATCATGGTTTCGGGCTCGATCGCGATGGAGGAGCGGCCCGGAATGTCGTAGAGCATAACGGGCACATCGGTGGCGGACGCGACAGCTTCGAAGTGTGCCCGGACCCCGGCCTGGCTGGGCTTGTTGTAGTACGGCGTGACGAGCAGCAGGCCGTCGACGCCGAGCGCTGCCGCCTGCTGGGAGAGGCGCACCGAATGTGCGGTGTCGTTCGTCCCGGTGCCGGCGATGATGGCGGCGCGGTCTCCCACGGCCTCCATGACAGCGCGGAACATGCCAAGGTTTTCTTCATCCGAGAGGGTGGACGTTTCACCGGTGGTCCCGGTGACGACCAGGCCGTCGCAGCCATCGTCCACAAGCTTGGTGGCCAGTTCGGCCGCCTGCTTGTAGTCCACGGCGCCATCCTTGGTGAAGGGCGTGACCATAGCGGTCAGGAGCGTACCAAGGACAGGAGCGGTGGCGGATTTGTGAGGCATGGAAAAAACGTTACCCTGTCGGCAGCTGGTTAGGACAATGGGGACGGCGTGATCCGCGTCAACTAGCGGGCCGCGATGCCCCAGGAAATGGGGTCAGCACGCACCGCAGGTCGACTCCCGCGGAGTCAGCGGAATTTCCGCAAGGCACTCCGTTGCAGGATGGCGGTGACTATTTCGGTGCCGGTTCCGGCAGCCTTTTTCATTTCGAAGCCATCCGGTCCCCAGAACCCGCTGAGGCCGCAGGAGGGGCCCAGCGCCGTGTCTCCGCCAAGGTTCGCCAAGATGGCGAACATCCTGTTGTCCATGGCCCTGGCTCCAAGATGCAGGCCAAGCCGCCGTTCTTCCGCCTGCGTGTACAGAGCCGAAACGGCATAGATATCCGCGCCGGCCTGGGCTGCCCCGGTGGAGTGGTCCGGAACCGCGGCGTCAAAACAGATGGCCAGCGCGATCTTCCAGCCATCCAGCTCGATCACGACGGCACCGCCGCCCGCGACGAAGGCCTCCCGCTCCGGGCCGTGGAGGTGGGTTTTGAACCCGAGTCCAGTAGTGCCGTCGGGGTGGATCACGAGGCTGGCGAGCCGCGGCGTGCCGTCAGGTTCCCGATAGGCAGCACCTGCCACGGCGGTGATCCCCGTCCGGCGGCAGATTTCGTGGAGATCGGCCAGGCGCGGGTCATCGCGTTGAAGCCACGAGTCGTCAGCAGCCAGTAGCGCCAGGTGGTACCCCGTCAACGACAGCTCAGGAAACACCACCAGCCGGGCACCGTGGGATTCGGCGTCCTCGACCAGCCGGACGTGTTCTTGCACGTTCGGGATAATCCCGCCTTCCAGCGCCTGGTACTGCACGGCAGAGACGGTCAGGGCATCAGTCACCCCTCTATCCTAGGGATGCGCGCCTGGCCGAGGGAACTACGCCATCCTGCGGCTTCCCTGGCTGGCAGTATCGGTCCACCGCTGCCTCCCGCAGCCCCTCAGCCCAGGCCGCGAGCCGCTGGGCCGCCCGGACGTAGTGGAACAGTTCCGTAGGCATCAAGGCGTCGAGGTCGGTTTCGTCCAACCTGCGGGCCAGCTCTGCACCCGCCGGCTGGGCGGTGAGTGTGACGCCTTCGTCCTGCCACTGGATGTCCACAGGGGGCCGACCTGCCACGAGCTGGCGGAAGAGGAAGTCCACCACTCCCGGGCTCATCGCTTTCATCAGTCCAACAGGCTGTGCCGAGCCGGGGTCCTGGGCGTCCCGGGCGGGGCGCACTGATCCACCGGCGGTTGAGGATTCCGGGAAGGGTCGCGGCTGGGATGGGGTTTGCATGGTGCCCATATTATTCGAACATATATTCGAACACAAGGTCTGCAAGACCGTGTTTCCGGCTGGCTCTTGACTGCTGCCACAAAGGTTCGTGTGAGAACATCGCCTCATGACGTCCCGTGCCCCGGCAAGACCCTCGCGGGTGCCTCGAACCTCACAGGCCGTGGGCCGCCTCCGCGGTATTGACGCAGCCAGGGGGCTGGCGCTCCTTGGCATGATGGCCACACATCTGCTCCCCACCTTCGAGGCAAACGCCGACCTCACTCCCACGTGGATCGGCCTGACCTTCTCCGGCCGCGCGGCAGCCCTCTTCGCCGTGTTGGCTGGCGTGGGCCTGGCGCTGTCCACCGGAAAACAGGTACCTCCGGAAGGTGTTGCCCTGAACGCAGCACGCCGCGGCATCGCACTGCGCGCCCTGGTGATTGCCGCCGTCGGGCTCTCATTGGGCGGGCTGGAAGTGAACCTTGCGATCATCCTGGTCCACTACGCCCTGCTGTTCCTGTGCATCCTGCCCTTCCTTGGCCTGAAGCTGAAGGCACTGTGCGCCTGGGCCGCCGGCTGGATCGTCGTTTCCCCGGTCCTCGCATATCTCCTCCGCCCCTGGCTTATGGCAGCCAATCCGCCCCTGAATCTGGGGCACAACCCGTCCTGGGAAGACCTCTCGACGCCCTTCCCTCTGCTGGGAGACCTGTTCCTGACCGGTTACTACCCGGTGTTCCAGTGGCTGTCGTACCTGCTGGTGGGCCTGGTCATTGGCCGGCTGGCCCTCACCAAGGCGATGGTTCCTGTCCTCCTGCTTGCCGGCGGGACTGCGGTGGCCGCACTGGCCAAGGCTTTGGGCACCGCCGCAATGGAGACCTGGGGCGGCCGTGCCGCGCTGGAGGCAGTCCTGAACGCTCCCGGATACCCGCTGGACAGTGTCCTCCAGGTCAACCTCACGGGAATCCGGCAGGAAGGATCGTGGTGGTGGCTGGCGGCCGCGGCACCGCATTCGGCCACCACGCTGGATCTGCTTCACACCTGCGGCGTGGCGGCCGCCGTTGTGGGTGTGTTCCTCCTGCTCGGCAGGCTGGCTGACTGGCTGGACCTGGACCTGCTGCTGCCGCTGCGCGGCGCGGGGGCGATGACGCTCACGCTCTACTCAGTGCATGTGTGGGTGGTTTCGGCGTTCTACCTGAAGCCGCTGCCCGCGGGCTGGACCGAGGCGGGGATGTACTGGGCACATGCCGTGACGGCCATCGCCGTGGGCATCGTGTTTGTCCTCCTGAAATGGCGGGGGCCACTGGAACTGGTGGGCCATGCCGCCAACCAACTGGGGCGCGGCGGACGGGCCGGCCTGCGCTAGCCTGCCGCCGTTGACCTGCCGCCGAGAGCAGGCTCCTACGCCGGAACGTTGCCGCGGAACAGCTTCACGGCGTCGCGCATGGAGGCGCGGGCGCGCTTGCGGTCCCCGGCAGCGTCATAGGCGCAGCTGAGCCGGAACCACGAACGCCAGTCGCCGGGCGCGGCCTCAGCCTCGGACTTGTACTTTTCGAATTCCAGATCCGCCGCTGAGCGGACGATCCGGCCGGCGGGTGTGCGCGGGAGTTCGTCCACCGGGAGCCCGCCTTCGGCCTCGAGGACCTTGGCCATCTGTTCCGTGCGCGCACCGAACAGCAGTTCACGGATCATGGCCCAGGCGCCGATGGCCGGGAGGACCAGGTAGGCCGCTCCGATGGCCTTGGCGGCGGGGTTGCTGTCCAGCAGCAGGAGAACGGAGCGCTGGAAGGACACCACCAGGTAGAAGACCAGCAGGAGCGTGACGGCACCCACCCAGATCTTGGTGCGGTTCTTCCGGAACGCAGCCAGGAACTCGCCCACGGCCTAGAGCCCCAGGTCCAGGTAGCCGTCCAGGCCAACCGTCAGTCCCGGATGCGCGGCGACGTTTCGCACGCCAAGCAGCACTCCGGGCATAAAGGAAGCACGGTCAAAGGAATCATGGCGGAAGGTCAGCTGCTCCCCCGGACCGCCGAGGAGCACCTCCTGGTGGGCCACCAGCCCGCGCAGCCGGACGCTGTGAACGCGGACTCCTTCAACCTCGCAACCCCGCGCGCCGGCGAGTTCGCTGGTGGTCGCGTCAGGACTGGGCGGAACGTCCGCAGCCTTGCGCTCGGCAGCGATGAGCTGGGCGGTGCGCACAGCGGTCCCGGACGGCGCGTCAACCTTTTCCGGGTGGTGCAGTTCGATGATTTCGACGGACTCGAAGTATTTGGAGGCCTTGGCAGCGAAGGCCGAGGCCAGCACGGAGCCGAGGGCGAAGTTGGGGGCGATCAGCACTCCGGTTTCCGGGTTCTCTGCCAGCTGGGCTTCCAGGGCGGCGAGCCTGGTGGCATCCCAACCCGTGGTTCCCACGACGGCGTGCATGCCATGCTCGACGGCGTAGCGGACGTTCGCTTCCGTGCTTTCGGGGACGGTGAGGTCCACCACTATGTGGGCACCTGACGTGGCCAGCTGGTCCAGCGAGTCGCCGCGTCCCAGGGCGGCTACGAGCATCAGGTCGGAGGCAGCTTCAACGGCCTTTACGGCTTCGGCGCCCATGCGCCCGTTGGCGCCCAGGACAGCCACGCGGGTGGGCACGGAGAGTTGTTCGGTCATGCCGTTAACCCTACCGTCGGGCCGGGTGCGGGATTGAACCGGAGGCTGTGCGTTACCTCGCAACCGCCGGAACGCGGAGGGAAGCCCGTGGTGCTCAGCTGCCTGCGCCCACCCACTCCACCGTGCCGTCGGCGAAGAACTGTTCCTTCCAGATGGGAACCTGCTCCTTGATGCGGTCCACGAGTTCGGAACACACGGCAAAGGCCTGTCCGCGGTGCGCAGCCGAGACCGCACAGACCAGCGCCGGATCTCCGATGTTGAGCATCCCGATGCGGTGGGCAGCCCAGATCCGCACAGGCTGCGTGGCGGCCCCGTCGCCGGCATGTTCGGCGGCCAGGCGGGCGACGACGTCGGCCATTACCTGGTGAGCCGTGGGGTGCGCACTGTAACTGAGCCGCTCCACTGCCTTGCCGCCGTCGTGGTTCCGCACCACCCCGCTGAAACTGACCACGGCCCCTGCGGTGTCAGACTCCACCGCGGCGATGGCCTGCTCCACGGAGATGGGTTCTGCGCTCAGCACCGCGTGGACCACTTCGAAAACCGCGTCAGTGCCCATGACCGCCCTCCAGCTGGTCGCACAGGTGCCCGATCAACGGATCGAGCACAGCCAGTCCGTCCATAACGCCCTTGGGCGACCCGGGCAGGTTAATGATGAACGTCTGCCCCGCAGCGCCGGCATGCCCGCGGCTGAGCGCGGCGAGCGGCGTTTTGGCTGCCCCTTCGCGCCGGGTGGCCTCCATGATGCCCGGGATTTCCCGGTCCAGAAGGGGCAGGGTGACCTCGGGTGTGCGGTCGTCCGGGCTGAGCCCGGTGCCGCCGCTGGTGATTACGACGGCGGGATGCTGGGTGAGGAGGGCCCGGATCGCCGCACCGACCGGCTCACCGTCCGGCACCACCATGGCGGGGTACGCCTCAAAGCCATGCTCGGTGAGCCAGTCGATGATGACGGGCCCGGTTACATCCTCATAGATGCCTGCGGCGGCCCGGGTGGACGCGATGACAACCCCGGCCTTCCGGCCCTGCACCTCGCCGTGCGTGTGCGGCTCCGGCAGGTGAGTGTGCGGCTCTGTGTTTGGCTCAGCCGGGTAAGTGCTCTCGGTGCTCATAGTGTCCAGTCCCCGCTCTTGCCGCCGCTTTTCGCCAGCACTTTGATGTCGGTCAGCACGGCGTGCTTGTCGACGGCCTTGATCATGTCGTACACGCTGAGGGCAGCCACGGAGGCCGCCGTCAGCGCTTCCATCTCAACCCCGGTGACCCCACGGGTCTTGACCGTGGCCAGGATGGCCACGGAATCGGTTCCGAGCTCGAAGTCCACGGTGACTTTCGAGAGCGGCAAGGGATGGCAGAGCGGGATGAGGTCGGGGGTCTTTTTTGCGGCCATGATGCCGGCAACCCGCGCCACGGCCAGGGCATCGCCCTTGGGCAGGCCGCCGGATCCGAGGAGGCGCAGCACCTCGTCAGTGGTGCGGACGGTGGCAGTGGCGGTGGCTTCCCGGGTGGTTTCGGCTTTCGCGGACACATCCACCATCTGGGCGCTTCCGTCCTGGCGCAGGTGGGTCAGCGCGGACGGGCTATGTTCTGGATTCACAGCATCCATACTTCCACCTCGTCACCCTCGGCGAGCGCCGAAACCCCAACCGGTACGTGCACCAGCGCGTTGGAGCCGGCGAGGGCGTGCATGAGATGGGAGCTTTCGCCCCCTTCCAGGCGGACGGTTCCGTCCCCCTGGAGGGTTCCGCGCCGGACCTGATGCTTGTGTTCGGGCGACGAAAGGCTGTGGCCCAGCCGTGCACGGACAGGGATCCGCGGTGACGGTGCTCCGAACAGTTCAGCCAACACAGGCCGCAGGAACATTTCGAAGGAGACGAGGCAGCTGACCGGATTTCCCGGGAATCCCAGGAAAGGCACGCCGTCGAACGTCCCGATACCCTGCGGTCCGCCCGGCTGCATGGCCACATGCAGGAACTCGGTGGCCTGGCCCTCCATGGCCTGGCGGACAACTTCGTAGGCTCCCTTGCTGACCCCGCCCGTAGTGACGATCAGGTCCACAGTGCCGGCATGGCTGCGCAGCAGTGTACGGAATTCGTCAGGATGGTCCGAGGCGATGGCCGTGCGCACCACGGCCAGGCCTGCTTGCCGCATGGCGCTTTCGAGGAGGGTTCCGTTGGAATCGTAGATCTTGCCGGCCGGCAGGGGCCGGCCGGGTTCCACGACTTCGTCGCCCGTGGTGACCAGCAGGACGGTCACCGGCCTGCGCACAGTAACTTCGGCGATCCCCAGGGCCGCCAGCAGCCCCAGCTGCGCCGGGCCTAGGAAGGTTCCCGCCGCCAGCGCCCGCTCCCCCGCCGCAATATCACTGCCGGCCGACCGCACGAACGTGCCGGCCGCCGTCGCCGGCAACCACACAGTGGTTGTTTCCCCCGGGGCGGGGAACCGGTCCGGAACGGCACGTTCCACGGGCACGACGGCGTCAGCACCGGCGGGAATCATGGCTCCCGTCATGATGGGGGCGGCAGTGCCGCGGTCCAGGGCCGCCGGCACGGCACCTGCCGGAACGGGGACAACCACAGGCAGCTCCGCACCGCCGTCGGGCACGTCCAGGCTGTTGACGGCAAAGCCGTCCATTTGGGAGTTGGCGAACGGCGGGAGGTTCAGGGGGGCCATCACGTCCTGGGCGAGGCCCTTGCCCAGCGCGTCGCGAAGTGCCAGCGTTCCCGTCCGGCCCTGGGCGAGCAGGGGCGCCAGCAGTTCGATCACGGCGGCGCGGTGCAGGGCGACGGACCGTGCCTGGTGGGGCGTGTGGCCGTGCTGGTGCGGAGGGCTGTGCATGGTCCTGCCTTCGGTCCGGGCGGTCATGGATTCACGTCAACTCTAATGGTGTGGAAGCCTGTGGCACCGTCGGGCGCAACCGGCCGGCGTTCCTCCACCTGCGGGTCGCCGTTGAGGTCTGTGGCACGGACCTGGACCTCGTACTGGCCGGGAGTCAGCTCGATGCCCAGCTGCCACTGGTACCAGGTGTCCAGCGAGATCCCGGGCGCGAGGCGGGCCGCCTGCCACGGCCCGCGGTTGACGCGTAGCTCTACTTTTCCGATCCCGGTGTGCTGGGCCCAGGCAACGCCGCCAAACATAACCGTTCCAGCACCCACCCGCCGGCCGGTGCGCGGAACGTCGATCCGCGAGGACGTTTTGATGGGGCCGCGGTCGGACCAGCCGCGCGGCGTCCAGTAGCCGACGTCGTCCGCGAACCTGGTGACGCGGAGTTCCGTGAGCCATTTGGTCGCGGAAACGTAGCCGTAGAGGCCCGGCACGATCAACCGGACCGGGAAGCCGTGTTCCAGCGGCAACGGTTCGCCGTTCATCCCCACCGCAAGCAGGGCGTCCCTCTGATCAGTGAGGACCTCCAGCGGTGTGCCCGCCGTCCAGCCGTCGGAGCTCCGGGACAGCACCATGTCGGCGCCGGATTGCGGCCGGGCAAGGGCCAGGAGTTCCCGCACCGGCCAGCCGAGCCAGCGGGCATTGCCGATCAGGTCCCCGCCCACTTCGTTGGAGACGCAGGCGATGGTGACGTGCCGTTCGATCAGCGGCTTGGCCAACAGATCGGCCAGGTTCAGCTCAATCTCCTGTTCCACCATCCCTATAACGCGGAGAACCCAGGCTTCGGGGTCGAGGGACGGGACGATCAGGGCGGTGTCGATCCGGTAAAAGTCACGGTTCGGTGTGACCAGCGGCTGCATTCCGGCCAGTCCTACCTCGGCGCCGGCCGGGATGGCGGGCGCTCCGGAGACTGCGGCAGGCAGCTGCAGCTTTTCGCGGGCGGTGCTGATGCCGGAGGCTGCACCTCGCCAGACCGCGGCCACAACCCCGCCAACGGCGGTGGCCCCGGCGCTCGCTGCCAGGACCTGCAGGAACGTGCGCCGTCCGGCGGTTCTTTCCGTACCCGCGGGAATTTGCGCCGTCGCGGCGTCTGTCCCGGCTGCTGTCCCCGCGGCGCCTGTCCCAGCTGCGCCGGCCGGGAGCCCTTCGTGGAGCCGGCGGATCAGCCATCCCAGCAGGAGCGCACCGGACAGGGCTGCGGCCAGTGCCACTACAGCCGCAGCCGGGGTCATCTGGGCACGAGTGAGGACCGCACTGAGCCCGACGAGCCCAAAAACAGCAATCACCGCCCCACCGGCAAACCGCCTGCGCTGCTCCAGGATCCCGGCCAACGACCCGACGGCCAGGATAACCAGCAGCATCCCGCCCACGAACACCGCTTTGTCGGCGGTGCCGAACAGCGAGATGGCCCAGTCCTTCACACCCGGCGGAACAGCATCGATCACGGCTCCGCCTACTGCCGTCAGGGGCGAGAGGGACGGACTGAACAGTCCTGCCAGCAGCTCCCCTATGACGACGGCGGCGCCGGCGGCCACGGCTCCCGACGCGGCGGCCCAGCGGCGGCTCCCATGAGCGGCACCATCGGTTCCCGACCGCACTGGCGAGGTGGCGCCGTCGTCGGCCGTTTCCTGCAGGGGCTGGGAGCTGTTCACCTCTCCAGCATAGGTTCGCCGGGCCCCGGCGGCGCGGGACTTCGCCACCGTTCGGAGGGACTTCCTGCGATGGACCGGATCCCGGACGTCATGGGCGTGATCCCGGGGTAAACGTGGCGTAGCCTGAATTCATGAGTGTTCAGCTAGGCATGCCACAACCCCGGGAGGATGCAGGGCCGGGGCTGCCGCCTGCCCGGCCGGCCGGCACGGCGCCGGGGCTGCTGGACCAGTACGGCCGCCGGGCAACGGACATGCGGCTGTCGCTGACGGACAAATGCAACCTGCGCTGCACCTACTGCATGCCGGCCGAGGGGCTTGAATGGCTTTCCAAGCAGGCCGTGATGTCCGCCGAGGAGATCGTGCGGATTGTCCGGATCGGCGTGGAACTGCTCGGTGTTCGCGAACTGCGCCTGACCGGCGGGGAGCCACTGGTCCGTGCGGACCTGATTGACATCATTGCGGCCCTGCGCAGCAACCATCCGGAACTGCCCATCTCCATGACCACCAACGGCGTGGGCCTGGACAAGAAGGCCGCCGCGCTCAAGGCTGCGGGCCTGACCCGCATCAACGTCTCACTGGATTCGCTGCACGAAGAAACCTTCACCAAGCTGACCCGGCGCCCCTTCCTGGACCGTGTCCTGGCCGGCGTCGATGCCGCCTGGGCCGCGGGACTGGGCCCCGTCAAACTCAACGCCGTCCTGATGCGGGGCATCAACGACACCGAGTCGCCGTCCCTGCTCGCCTGGGCGCTGGACCGCGGCTACGAACTACGCTTCATCGAGCAGATGCCGCTCGACGCAGACCACGGCTGGACCCGCCGGAACATGATCACCGCGGCCGAGATCCGCGCTCTGCTCTCGCGCGACTTTGTGTTGAGTCCCGATCCCCGCGCCCGCGACGGAGCCCCCGCAGAACGCTTTGAAGTACGACGCCGGGCGGCCCGGACCGCGGGGCCGGATAGTCCCGTGCTGGGTACCGAGGGACTAGTGTCTGCCGCTAACGCGCATCGGCCGGAAGGCGTGGAGCGGCCGGAAGGCGGAGGCGGCGCCGGAAGGCGTGGAGGCGGCGCCGGAAGCCCAAGGGCCGGTGCTCGGCACCGTGGGCATCATCGCGTCCGTCACTGAGCCGTTCTGCTCTGACTGCCGTCGCACACGGATCACAGCCGAGGGCAAGATCATGAGCTGCCTGTTCTCCCGTGAGGAGTTTGATCTCTTGGGTCTGCTGCGGGACGGCGCCAGTGATCAGGCCCTGGCCGAACGCTGGCAGGATGCCATGTGGGTCAAGCCAAAGGCCCACGGCATGGACCACACAGGTCTCGGCGCGGCGGACTTTGTCCAGCCGGACCGCAGCATGAGCGCCATCGGAGGCTGAATTCTTGAACGTACGTTACTTCGCTGCCGCACGCGCTGCTGCTGGGGTCGAAGAAGAGCTCTTCGTACTCCCTCCCGGGGCGACAGTGGCCGATTTGCTGGAAGCGGTCCTGGCTGTGGACCGCGCCGAGCCCGCTGCTGGCACTCCTCCCCTGCAACGCATCCTGTCCCGGAGCAGTTTCCTGCTCAACGAGGTGGCCGTCCGGGACCGCACGACTGTGTTAAGTCCGGGCGATGTGGTTGACGTGCTGCCCCCTTTCGCCGGCGGGTAGACCACCTCGCAGACGGCGCGAACGGATTCTCACAGACAGTTGAGGCGCCGGATCCTTGGCGCGAGCGGACAGTTGAGTCCCTGCGAGGACACCTTGAAACCGCCCACGGATGCAGGCACTTACAGTTGCTTGGCGGAGTTATGCACATAGCCGTTTAGCCTCGCCGTTATTGTCAGACCCTCCGGGGATGATTTGAGTATGGATAGCAGAGCGGCTGTGGCGACGGCGGAGGCCCTTTCGGTGTCTTTCGCTGAGCTTGCTTCTGCGCTCCGGGGCGGGACCGATTCCGGCTGTTCCGGGGACGCTGATCCGTTGCGCCGGGTGGCAGATGGTTTCCTGGACGGGATGGCCGAGATCTCACGGCTGGACGCCAAAAGTGCCGCCCTGAAGGCCTGGCTGGCCGCCGGTTACTCCGCCGCTGCCGAGGCTTTGGCGGGCCCTGCAACGTCGCCCGAGGACAATACCGGGCAGGAGATGGCCATGGTCGCGGAGGTCGCGTGTGCTCTGACGGTCAGCGAACGGGCCGCCGGCGCCCTCCTCGCCGAGGCGCACTCCCTGACCACTGCCCTGCCTTTGACGTTGTCCGCGTTGCAGGCCGGGACGATTTCGTGGCAGCACGCCCGGATCATGGTCGACGAAACCACCAACCTCGACCCCGCCGGGGCGCAGGCCCTCGAGGCACATTTCCTGGACCCTCACGTGGTGAATCCGGCACGTGGCCCAGCCGGTGAGCTCATCCCCGGGAGGTTCCGGCACAAGGCCCGGACCTGGCGGGAACGCCATCACCCGGTCAGCATCGAAAAACGCCACATTAAGAGCGCCGCGGACCGGCGCCTGGAATACGCCCCGGACCGGGACGGTATGGCCTGGCTCAGCGCGTACCTCCCCGCGGACCAGGCGGCCGGGATCTGGGACCGGACCACCAGCGCAGCTAGAGCCCTCCAAGGCCCGGACGAGGACCGGAACCTCAGCCAGCTCCGCGCCGACAGCGTCGCCACCTGTCTCCTGACCAACAACATCACCGGCGGCGGAACCGGTGATGAGGGTAGGGAAAAGAGCGGCGGCGCGACCGGCGAAACGAGCGACGAAGAGACCGGGGGCCTCGCCGTGAGCGGCGGCGTTCCATCGCCGCGGGCGCAGGTGTTGATCACGGTCCCGGTGTTCTCGCTGCTGGGCCTCACCGACGAGCCAGCCATGTTGGATGGGTACGGCCCGATCCCGCCGTCCATGGCCCGCCACTTGATCGCCGACGGCGCCGAATCCTTCCACCGCGTCCTCATCGACCCCCGCGACGGCGCACCGCTCGAGATCGGGCGGACCGGCTACCGGCTCACCAAAGCCCAACGCCAATGGCTGCGGTTACGCGACGGGAAGTGCCCGTTCCCCGGCTGCAGCAACCACTCCCTCGACAACGAGGCCGACCACCTCCTCGCCTGGGCCCACGGCGGCACCACCGGCATTTCAAATCTCGGCCAACCCTGCCACAAACACCACAGACTAAGACACACCACAGCCTGGAAACCCACCACCGCCACCAAGAACGAACCACCCGGCTGGATATCACCCACCGGACGCCACTACGCCAGCGAACACCCCGACTGGGAACCACCCCGCTGGCCAGCCAACATCCCCATGCCCGGCGCCGGCACCAGCACCGGTTCGGTCTTGGACGCGGATCTGGACTTGGAACTCGAGCTGGACCTGGACCTGGACCTGGACCTGGACCTGGACCTGGACCTGGACCTGGACACAAGCCTGCCACCGGCGTGGAGCTGAATGGAGCTGAACGGCGTTTCAGTTACTGGGCCGTTCCCATCGCCAGGGCCAACAACGTCGCGCGGCTATGGACGCCGCATGTCTCGAAAATCTGCTTGAACTGATCCTGGACGGAATACGCCCCGATCCCCAAGGCAGCAGCCATGGCGTTAGTGTCAGCGCCGCTGGCTGCAAGCTCAAACAATTGCCGCTGCCGCGTTGACAGCCCGAAGCTTCGGGCGAACATGTCAAGCCTTGCCTCTGGAGGACAGGCCTGGATGGTGACGGCCAATGGCGGAATGGCCGCCGTGCCGGTGGAGTCCATCCGGCTGGCCTGGAGGAGGGCCCACTGGCCTGACCCTATGTGCACACGGGCGGACGAAGGATGACGATCCACGCCCGCTTCACGCGCCAGCAATTGGGCAGCGACGTTGAGGACCTCGGCCGGTACGCGTTGAAAGGGACGCGGGCCGGCCTGAAGCAGCCCCAGCCACTCCTCTACCGAAGCCGTTCCACCCACCACAGCCATATCCGCATCCAGAGTCAGCACAGCCTGCTGAGGCAAGTCCGGCCTCGAACTTCCGCCGATTGCTGGCACCTCCGCACGGACAGCCTCGTGTCCTACGGGGTCGAGTCCGCCAGGCACTTCCACAAGAAACTGCCGGGCTATCGAACGACGAAGGGCGGGGGTCACTTCGTGCACGACGGCAGCGAGGTATCCCACTTCCTCGGCACTAAACGGATCGTCCGGATCGGTTCGCCAGAGGTCAATCCAACCCCAGCAGCCGTGCTTGTCCGCCAGCACTGCGAACAGGACATCGGACACTCCGTAGCGCTTCATCAGGCCATCCCATAGCAGGCTCCGTGATGGATCGCCGGCCGTTTCGCGCAGCAGCGTCGTCACCGGCGACGGGCTGATCGCCAACTGCGTCCACCGACCTGCTGGCGTCAGATACTTGAGGCGGATCAGCAACGGCAGCTCGTCCGGGCACGGTATCCGGGCCATGGGCGACATGCCCGTCGCCGTCAGCGGATCTGAGAGCGGCCACACGAAAGCACTGAACGGAAGCACCCGGCCCAACTCAGCGAGCACGGCAGTGCGTAACGCGTGGTGATCCGGGGCGGAGTCGCCGATGAGCCGGATCCGTTCAAGGCTCCTGTTCCAGGGCCCGCCGGAGGTCATTCCCCCAGTATGCCCTCTGTGGACAGCACCGGGGTTGTCTACCAAGACCCCAGATTTCTGGGGTACCGGCCAAATCGTCAGGCAGTTAACGTGACAGTACGCGACTCAGCGGAACCGTGCAGGCTGTCCCAGGACAGGAGCCACGGGTTGGACAGCACGGAGGCAAATAAGTGCGATCAACTAACACGATGAACTAAGGAGAATCAGCAATGTACACACTGCAAATCGAACATGGCATTAAGGACTTTGGCATGTGGAAAGAAGCCTTCGACCGGGATCCGGTGGACCTTGCTGGCGAACCTGAAAAGTAAAGTGTGGAATTCGTCTTCCGCGGCGCCAGCCTTGAACGGCGCTCCGCGGACAAGGATTCTGGAATCAGCCGGCTGACGGTCGGAATTCTGCACGGGCCCCAAGTGTCCGTTCGCGCAGAAGCAGCGGTCTTAACTGTCCTCTCGCGCCAAAACGTGCAGGGCCCCAAGTGTCCGTTCGCGCGGCAGGTGGGACTCAGTGGTCGGGATGGGGTCAGACGCGGCGGCACTCGGAGGTCATGAAAGGGACAAAGTCCTGCCCCTCGCCGAGGCGCAACTCGGCGGTGTGGATCAGCACGTCGTCGTCCACCCGGAAACTATGGCGGGCAGTCCCCCGGTCGCTGTGGCGCTCGACGCGCAGCACACCGTCCACCCACGTGCAGCGGGCCGGGGCTCCCGGCGGCATGCCCATGCTGTCCACGTGGTACCAGAGGATGTCGTTGTGGTCAGGGTCGACAGTAAAAACGCCGTGGCCTTCAAAGTGCGTGCCATCGGCTTCGGTGTGTCTGTAACTTTGCACGACGGCGTAGCCTCCGGCAGCCCTGGTATAACTGATTTCCGCCGAGGCCGTGCGCTTGGGCCCCCAGGCCGAAGCGTTCAGCCGGGTGGTGCCGCGCCAATGGCCCAGGAAGTTCTCCAGGACGGCGTGCACCGTGCCCGGCTGCGGAAAGTTCATAGGTTCATTATGGCGGGCGCAGGCCTGCCGGTCAGAGACCGAAGGTTTCGGTCTCCTCGAATGGGCCCACCACGGTGACAGTCCGCGGGGCGGCTGCCAGTTCCCTGGCAAGCTCCTGGACCTCCTGCGCGGTGACCGCCTTGATCTGGCGGAGGGTCTCGTCGATGTCCTGGTATTCGCCGGACACGAGTTCAGCGCGGCCCAGGCGGGACATGCGGGAACCCGTGTCCTCCAGTGCCAGGACAATTCCACCGCACAGCTGCCCCACGGCCTTGCGCAGTTCGTCGTCGGAGATGCCGCCTTCGGCAAGCTTGTCCAGCTCGAGCCCCAGCAGGTCCAGCACCTGGCGGACCTTGGATGGTGTGCAGCCTGCGTACATCCCGAAGTAGCCGGCGTCCGCGTAGGAGGAGGCAAAGGAGTACGTGGAGTACACCAGGCCACGCTTTTCGCGGATTTCCTGGAACAGCCGCGAAGACATCCCGCCGCCCAGGACGGCGTTGAGGACGCTCATGACGTAGCGGCGTTCATCGGTGGCCACAATCGTGGGGCAGCCCATGATGATGTTCGCCTGTTCCACCGCACGCTTGACCACATGCAGCCCGGCTGTGCCGGTGATGTCCGCCCGCTCGGTGGAGCGGCGATCCACGGGGGCGGCATCCGGCTCAAGTGACCACCCGGCAGTGTGGAGGGCGTCCACCACAAGGCTGCAGACGACGTCGTGCTCCAGGCCCCCGGCGGCGGTGATGACCAGCTCATCCGGGCGGTAGTAACGGCGGTAGTGCTCCCAGACGGAGTCGCGGGCGACGGCGCGGATCGCGGCGGGCGTACCGCCGATAGGGCGGCCCAGCGGGTGGGTGCCCAGGACGGCAGCCACAAAGTTTTCATGCGCAACGTCGGTGGGGTCATCGCTGTCCATGGCGATTTCCTCCAGGATGACGTCGCGCTCCTGCTCCATCTCGGCCGGATCCAGGACGGCACCGGTGATCATGTCGGCAATGACGTCGATGGCCATGGGCAGGTCCGTGTCCAGCACCCGCGCGAAATAGCACGTGCTCTCCTTGGCCGTGGCTGCGTTGGACTCCCCGCCCACCTCGTCAAAGGCCGAGGCGATTTCCAGGGCAGTGCGGCGTTTGGTCCCCTTGAACAGAAGGTGCTCCAGGAAGTGCGTGGAGCCGTGCTGGCCCGGGGCTTCATCGCGTGACCCGACGCCCACCCAGAAACCGATGGTCGCCGAACGCTGGCCCGGCATCGCTTCGGTGAGCACCCGTACGCCGCCCGGCAGCACCGAACGCCGGACAACGGAGCCGCCGTCGGAGCCGTGGACCAGGGTGTCGCCGGGCTGGTTCTGCTCAAGCGGCAGGGGTACAACAGTCATTGAAGCCTTTCAGGAGCGGCAGCCGGATCTGGCTGCCATCGTAACAGCGGCGGGGCCGGTGGATCATCCACCGGCCCCGCCGATTCATGCTGTGTGGAGGAAGATGCTACTCCGCGTCAGTGGACTACTCCGCTTCGGCAGCGCCCTCTGCGGCGGAAGCGTCAACGCTCTCGGCGCCTTCTTCTTCAGCCACCACGGGGGACAGCGACAGCTTTCCACGGTCATCGATCTTGGTGATTTCCACCTGGATCTTCTGGCCGACGGAAACCACGTCATCCACGTTGTCCACGCGCTTGCCGTTGGCCAGCTTGCGCAGCTCGGAGATGTGCAGCAGGCCGTCCTTGCCCGGAGTCAGGGAAATGAAGGCACCGAAGGTGGTGGTCTTGACGACCGTACCCAGGTAACGCTCGCCGATTTCCGGGATCTGCGGGTTGGCAATGGCGTTGATGGCGGAGCGTGCTGCGTCAGCAGACGGACCGTTGGTGGCGCCAATGTAGACCGTGCCGTCGTCCTCGATGGAGATGTCGGCGCCGGTGTCTTCCTGGATCTGGTTGATCATTTTGCCCTTGGGCCCAATGACCTCGCCGATCTTGTCAACCGGGATCTTGACCGCGATGACGCGCGGCGCGAACTCGGAGAGCTCATCCGGTGTGTCGATCGCGGAGTTCAGGACGTCCAGGATGTGCAGTCGGGCTTCGCGGGCCTGCTTCAGCGCTGCTGCCAGCACGGAAGCGGGGATGCCGTCGAGCTTCGTGTCCAGCTGGATGGCCGTAACGAACTCGGCGGTACCGGCAACCTTGAAGTCCATGTCGCCGAAAGCATCTTCGGCGCCGAGGATATCGGTCAGGGCTGCGTAACGGGTCTGGCCGTCAACCTGGTCGGAGACCAGGCCCATGGCGATACCTGCAACAGCTGCCTTCAGCGGCACACCTGCATTGAGCAGGGACAGCGTCGAAGCGCAGACGGAACCCATCGACGTCGAACCGTTGGAGCTGAGAGCCTCAGACACCTGGCGGATCGCGTAGGGGAATTCCTCGCGGGACGGCAGCACCGGCATGATGGCGCGCTCGGCGAGGGCGCCGTGGCCGATTTCGCGGCGCTTGGGCGAACCCACGCGGCCGGTCTCGCCGGTGGAGTACGGCGGGAAGTTGTAGTTGTGCATGTAGCGCTTGCGCGTGACGGGCGACAGCGAATCGATCTGCTGTTCCATCTTGAGCATGTTCAGCGTGGTGACACCCATGATCTGGGTTTCGCCGCGCTCGAAGATTGCCGAGCCGTGCACACGGGGCAGAACCTCAACCTCGGCGGTGAGCTGGCGGATGTCCGTCAGGCCACGGCCGTCAATGCGGATCTGGTCCTTGAGGATGCGCTGGCGCACAACCTGCTTGGTAACCGAGCGGAATGCTGCGGACAGCTCCTTGTCGCGGCCTTCGAACTGGCCGGCCAGGGAAGAAGTGACTTCGTCCTTGAGCGCATCCGTTGCAACGTCGCGTTCCTGCTTGTCGGCGATCTGGAAGATAGCGGCCAGCTTCTCAGCGGCAGCGGACTCAACAGCGGCGTAGACGTCATCCTGGTAGTCCAGGAAGACCGGGAACTCAACGGTGGGCTTGGCAGCGCGTGCAGCCAGGTCCGCCTGGGCCTCGCAGAGTGCCTTGATGAACGGCTTGGCAGCCTCGAGGCCCTCGGAGACAACCTCTTCGGTGGGAGCAGTTGCGCCCTGTTCCTTGATGAGGTTCCAGGAGTTGTCGGTTGCTTCGGCTTCGACCATCATGATGGCGACGTCGTCACCGGCAACGCGGCCGGCTACAACCATGTTGAACACGGAGTTCTCGAGCTGGGAGTGCTTGGGGAAAGCAACCCACTGCGAACCGTGCTCGTCGGCGACGAGGGCAACGCGGACGCCGCCGATCGGGCCGGAGAACGGCAGGCCCGAGAGCTGGGTGGACATGGAGGAGGCGTTGATGGCCACCACGTCGTAGAGCTCGTCAGGGTTGATGGCCAGGACGGTCACCACGATCTGGACCTCGTTGCGCAGGCCCTTGACGAAGGCCGGACGCAGCGGGCGGTCCATGAGGCGGCAGGCCAGGATGGCCTCGGTGGACGGGCGGCCTTCACGGCGGAAGAACGAGCCCGGGATACGGCCGGCGGCGTACATGCGCTCTTCAACGTCAACCGTCAGCGGGAAGAAGTCGAAACCTTCGCGCGGGTGCTTGCCTGCGGTGGTGGCGGACAGCAGCGCGGTGTCTTCGTCGATGTACACCATGGCTGCGCCGGCTGCCTGCTTGGCAAGACGGCCGGTTTCAAAGCGGATTACACGCTTGCCAAAGCGGCCATTGTCAATGACTGCTTCTGAGAACTGGATTTCGGGACCCTCCAAGAGAGTCACCTCCGTTTCTTGTTTCACGGAGTCCAGCCGCATCAACCCAGTCCAGCATCTGTCTACTGGCCTGCACTGCACCCGGTCATCGATCGAGACCCACGGGCCGAGGGCTTCATTCTTCGAAGCCGTTCCCGGGGATCACTACCGAGGACCGCGAATGCGTGATGCGGTTGATCCTCCTGTTTAATTTTCTTCTGAAGAAGGCGGCCCTTTCCGTCACGGAAGGGGCCGCCCCTTAAAGCTGACTAGCGGCGCAGGCCGAGACGCTCGATGAGCGCACGGTAGCGGGTGATGTCAGTGTTCTTGAGGTAGGTGAGCATACGCTTGCGACGACCCACCATTGCCAGCAGACCGCGCTGGGTGTGGTAATCGTGCTTGTGCACCTTCATGTGCTCAGTCAGATCCTTGATCCGCTGAGTCAGGACTGCAACCTGGACCTCCGGCGAACCGGTGTCGCCCTCGGACGTTGCGAAATCCTGAATGATGGAC
Source organism: Pseudarthrobacter sp. NIBRBAC000502772 (assembly GCF_006517235.1). Classification (NCBI taxonomy): domain Bacteria; kingdom Bacillati; phylum Actinomycetota; class Actinomycetes; order Micrococcales; family Micrococcaceae; genus Pseudarthrobacter; species Pseudarthrobacter sp. NIBRBAC000502772. The sequence continues at coordinate 2,051,750 of NZ_CP041188.1, read as the reverse complement.
TGCTTTACAGCGGCGTCAAGTGCCACAATAACTCCTAGAGATGTGCCGTGAGGCCCGATTCAGTACTTCACTGCCGGGTCTGCCCGCGCGGAAATCCCCCGGAAACCAGGGACTTTCCACACATGGCAGGAACCAGCCGCCACGGACTGCAGCCGGATCCATCTGTTAGTTTACCGGCCCCGCCGCAATCTTGTCGAAACAGCCGCCGTCAGGCAGTTCCTGCCGTCACCAACAGCCGTCAGCCAGCAGTCAGGCAAAAGGCACCGCCTCAGCGACGCAGCTGATCCCGAATGGCGGCCATCCCCCGGAACAGCTCCGCGAAGCTGGTGCTCAAGGGCGACAGCCCCACGCGGATCCCGTGGGGTGCGCGGAAGTCCGGGATGACGTCCTGTTCCCACAGCGCCGCCGTCACGTTCCTGAACGCCGGATGGTCCAGGGTGATGTGGCTCCCGCGAAGCTCCGGATCGCGCGGCGATGCCAGCTCGACGCCCGCCGGTTCCAGCCATGCCTCAAACAGCTGAACGGCGAAGGCTGTGAGTTTCAGGGACTTCTCCCGGATGGCAGCCATGCCGGCCTCTTCGATGAGGTCCAGGGTGCCGCGCATGGCCAACATCCCGAAGATGGCCGGAGTGCCGCTGAGGAAACTCCGGATACCGGGCGCCGGCTCGTAGCCTGCGGCCATCTCGAACGCGTCCTTGCGTCCCATCCAGCCCCAGATCGGCTGCTTCAGACCGGACAGGTGCCTGCGATTGACGTAGGCGAACGCCGGCGAGCCCGGTCCCCCGTTGAGGTACTTGTAGGTGCAGCCCGCGGCAAAATCCACGTTTGCCCCGTCCAGGTCCAGCTCCACGGATCCGGCGGAGTGGCACAGGTCCCAGACCACCAGCGCCCCCGCGCTGTGTGCAACTTCAGTGATGCCCGGAAGGTCGGCCAGGAAGCCTGAGCGGTAGGCCACGTGGCTCAAAAGTACGACGGCGGTGGCCGGGCCGGTTGCGTGCCGCACCTGTTCGACGGTGACGCCGGACGCCGGATCCGCTTCGATCCACCGCAGGGTGAGTCCTTCCTCGCGGGCGATGCCCTCGACCAGGTAGCGGTCCGTGGGGAAGTTATCCGTGTCCAGGACAATCTCTGTGCGGGCCGGGTCAGACACGGTGGCCAGCGCGGCGCGGATCAGCTTGTAGAGCACCACCGTGGTGGAGTCGGCGATGACGGTCTGGCCCGGGGCTGCGCCGAGGACAGCGCGGCCCAGCTGATCGCCGATGGTCTGGGGCAGGTCCAGCCATTCCTCATCCCAGCCACGGATGAGCCAGCCGCCCCAGCCTTCCCCGATAAAGGTGCTGATGTCCCGCTGTGTCCGCTTCAGCGGGCGCCCCAGGGAATTGCCGTCGAGGTAGGAAAGGGCGGTGTCCGTCCCGATGAAGAGGCCGCGGTAGCGCGCCAACGGGTCGCCTGCATCCAGTTGCGCGGCCTGCTCAAGGAGGGCGGCGGCGTCGTGGTTCTCCATGTTCGTGTCCCTTGCGCTGCTCACTGGCCGATCTCCGTTCGTACCGCGAACAGTTCCGGGAAGAAAGTAAGCTCAAGGGCCTTTTGCAGGAAGGCAGCGCCGCTGGATCCCCCGGTTCCGGCTTTCATCCCGATGGTCCGCTGGACGGTTCGCAGGTGCCGGAACCGCCAGAGCTGGAAATTATCTTCCAGGTCCACCAGTTCCTCGCACGCCTCGTAGGCACCCCAGTTAGCGGCGGCGTTTTCGTAGATGTGCTTGAACAGCGGCACCAGCTCAGGGCAGAACTCGTGGGCACGGGTGACGTCCCGCTCCAGGACGGACTGTGGCACGTCGAAGCCCTGCCGGGCCAGGTAGGCCAGGAACTCGTCGTAGATGCTGGGCGCGTTCAGCAACTCCTCCAGCATGGCGTGCGCTTCCGGGTCCGATTCGAACACCGGCAGCATTTTGCGGTTCTTGTTGCCGAGGACAAACTCGACGGCCCGGTACTGGCTGGACTGGAAGCCGGAGGAGTTGCCCAGGAACCCGCGGAACTGGGAGTACTCCGTGGGCGTCAGCGTGGCCAGGACGGACCATTGCTCCGTCAGGGTTTTTTGGATGTGCTTGACCCGGGCGATGCCCTTGAGCGCGGAGCCGAGATCGTCTGCACGCAGCCAGGCCGCGGCGCTGCGGAGCTCGTGCAGCACCAGCTTCAGCCACAGCTCGGTGGTCTGGTGCTGGATGATGAACAGCAGCTCGTCGTGGTGTTCGGGCGTGCTGACAGGTTGCTGTGCACTGAGCAGGGTGGGCAGCTGGAGGTAGGACGCGTAGCTCATCCGGGAACTGAAATCGCGGACTATGCCTTTGTCCAGTTTGCGGGTGTTCTTCTCGACGGCCACGGTGCTGCCTCTCTGGGTGTTTGGTGCGGGTGGGACCGGGTCAGCGCCGCACCAGGAGATCGTGGGCCTGAATAACGTCCAGACGCATCTGGTCAACAAGCGCCTCCGGCCCACGGTATGCCACCATGCCGCGGAGCCGGGCCACAAATTCGACCACTACTGTCTGGCCGTACAGATCGAAATCCTCCACGGCCTCGTGCGGACGGTCAATCACATGGGCTTCGACCTGGCGGCTGACGCCGTCGAACGTGGGATTGGACCCCACCGAGATGGCCGCCGGCCAGCGAGTGCCGGCCTGGTCCACCAGCCAGCCGGCGTAGATGCCGTCCGCGGGGATGAACCCGGTGGCCTCGTGGGCAAGGTTTGCGGTGGGGAACCCGAGTACGCGGCCGCGGGCAGCACCGTGGACAACCTCGCCGCGCATACGGTGGGGCCGTCCCAGCACCGCTGCGGCGGTGGCGACGTCGCCTTCCTGCAATGCTTCACGCACCCAGGTGGAGGAGCAGCGGCGGTCGGTGCCGTCGTCGTCATGCAGCGGGTAGCCTTCCGAACCGAATTCGCTGATGACCTGGACGTCGAAGTCGAACTTTTCGCCCAGCTGCTTCATGGTGCTAAGGTCACCGGAGTTGCCGCGGCCGAACCGGGAATCGTGTCCGATCACCACGTGGCTGGCATGCAGGCTGTCCACCAGGACCTGGCCCACAAATTCCTCAGGGGTGAGGCTGGCCAGGTTCAGCGAGTACTTCATCACCAAAATGGCATCCAGGCCCAGCTCCCCCAGCGCCACCAGTTTGTCCTGCAGGCCCATGATCATTTCGGGCGCGGACTCCGGGCGGTGGATCAGGGCCGGGTGCGGGTCAAAGGTGACGGCAACGGCCTTCGTCCCGTTGAAGCGGGCCGAGCGGATTAGCTCGGAAAGCACTTGCTGGTGCCCGCGATGGACGCCGTCGAAGTTGCCAAAAGTGACAACGGAGGGACCAAAGTCCGCCGGGACCTCGGACGGATCGTTCCAGATGTAGACCATCACCCTCGCCTTTTACTGCCTAAAACTGACATCTCTCCGAACGCACCGGCGCCGGAACTCTCTAAGATTACCCGCAATCAGTACTGCTGCCGGACGGCGCCGGGCCAACTGGATGGCACGCGCGGACGTGTCCGGAGGCCCGACCGCGGAGGCCGATCGCTGGTGCTGTTTGCTGCTGGTGCTGTTTGCTGCTGGTGCGGTCTACTGTTGGTTCGGCCGGCGCCGGTACAGCCACACCAGTCCCAGGACAGGCAGCAGCAGCGGAATAAACGCGTACCCCCGGCCAAAAAGGGACCAGACGGTCTCATGCGGGAACGCCACAGAATCAAACACGCTCAACGCCCCCACCACCAGCACTCCGACGAGCTCCACCAGGACGGCGGCCAGCGATATCTTGAACCAGGTGCGGCCGGGCTTGGCCAAGGACACCGTTGCCACCACGTAGACCAGCGCCGCGAACGCGGAAAGCAGGTAGGCGAGCGGGGCTTCGGAGAACTTGGTCAGGATCTGGTAACCGGCGCGTGCGGTGGCCGAAATGGCAAACACTGCATAGACGGCGATGAGCAGGCGTCCGGGGCCGGTGTTCCGAGTGTCCTTGACGCCGGCCTTGGCATCTGCCTTGGCCCGGGCGGCCTCGGAACGAGGTGCTTTCACGTTGCGTGCTTCTTCCATTTCAGTACCAGATCTGGTTCATGCGGGCGGCCATCACCAAGGCTGTGACACCGACGGCGGCGAGGACAAAGTTGCTCCAGCGGGTCCGTTCCAGGATGGACCAGTACACGGCTGCCGGCGGCAGGAGCATCGCCGTGGCCAGGTATCCCCAGAATTCCCAGGCTTCCCCGGCAATCGGTTCGCCCGCGATCACCCGCACGATCGAACCCACCAGGTAAACCACCAATGCCAGCTCGACGGCGGCAACGGACAGGATGGTGAGGTCGTTGGGGGCTTTTTTCAGGATGCCGGCACCGAGGCAGATTCCGCTGGAGAGCAGGCCGACCACCAGGATGATGTAGAAATAGGCGTCCATGCCTAGGTGTCCCCGCCCGCAGCATCTTCGGGCACAGCATTCTCGGGCGCAGCATTCCGGGGCGCATTTTTTTCGGACGCACCGTTGCCCGGCGCGAATACCAGGACAGGCTTGGCAAAGTTTCCGGAGTCCGCCAGGAGCGCCACGAGGCTGCCGTCCGGCGCGAACGCTGCCGCGGGGTGCTCGGTGGTGGCAGCCGCGGGATCTCCTGCTTCCGATCCCGCTGCGATCCGGCGTCCGAAGGAAATCTCGGTGGCCTCCTCGGCTGTGAGTTCGCGGTTGGGCATCAGTGCCCGGGCAGCCTGGGACATCTCCAGGACATTCAGCTCCTCGGCCAGCTGCTCCAACGTCCGGGCCTGATCCAGCGAGTAGGGGCCAACGTGGGTCCGGCGGAGGGCGGTCAGGTGGCCGCCCACTCCCAGTCCGTCGCCGAGGTCACGGGCGAGGGCGCGGATATACGTACCGGATGAGCACTCAACGGTGACATCAAGGTCCACGACGTCGCCGCCCGCTTCCCGGTTGATGGCGTGAACTTCGAAACGGTGGATGGTGACCGGGCGCGCCGCGAGCTTTACCTCTTCACCGGAGCGGACCCGGGCGTAGGCGCGTTCACCGTTGACTTTAATGGCGCTGACGCTGCTGGGCACCTGCTGGATTTCACCTGTGAGGGCGGCGACGCCGTCGTGAATTGCTTCGTCGGCGACGGCGGCGGCGCTGACGGCGGCAATCACGTCACCTTCGGCGTCGTCCGTGATGGTGGACTGGCCCAGCCGGATGGTTGCCGTGTACGTCTTGGACGTGCCCACGATGTAGGTCAGGAGCCGGGTGGCCTTGTTGATGCCGACCACCAGGACGCCGGTAGCCATGGGATCAAGGGTGCCGGCGTGCCCCACTTTCCGGGTCCCGGCGAGACGCCGCATCCGACCAACCACATCATGGCTGGTCCATCCCTGCGGTTTGTCCACTATCACCAGTCCAGAAAGCACGCTTCCCAGTATATCGGCGCTGGCGACGGTCCCCGCCCAGTTGCGCGGGTGGCGGCTAGGATGGCATCCATGCCTGAGCTTGCGGCGCACGCGCGCGACGTCCCCGTCAACCAGATCCGCGAAATCACCGAGGCCGCCTGGCATACTCCCGGGGCCATCGTCCTGAGCATCGGCGAGCCGGGCTTCGCGCTCCCCCGCCATATCCTGGAAGCCGGCATGGCGTGCCTCGACCGGGACGAAACGAACTACACCCCCAACGCCGGCATCCCGGCCCTCCGTGAAGCGTTCGCCACCCGGTTCCGTGAACGCGCCGGACTCAACACCAGCCTCGGTGCCGAGCGCGTCTACGTGGTGGACGGAGCGCAACAGGGCCTGCACTTCGCCATGAGCCTCCTGCTCTCCCCCGGCGACGAGATCCTGATCCCGAACCCCGGCTACCCCACGTTCGCCATGACCAGCCGGCTCCTGAATGCCGTGCCGGTGGGCTACCCGCTGTATCCCGAGCATGACTTCCAGCCGCGGATCCAGGACATTGAAGCGCTCATCACGGACCGGACCCGGGTGCTCATCCTGAATTCCCCGTCCAACCCGCTGGGCGCCGTCCTCGGCGAGGACCTGACCCGGCAACTTGTGGACCTGGCCCGCAAGCGCGATCTCTGGATCATTTCCGACGAATGCTACGAGGCCTTCACTTACGACGTTCCCCACGTCAGCCCGGCCCGGTTCGACAGCGACGTGCCCGGCGAGGCGCGCGTGTTCACGGCGCTGACTCTCTCGAAGACGTACGGCCTCACCGGCCTGAGGATCGGCGCCCTGGTCTGTCCGCCGGGGCTGGAGCAGAAGATGAACAACGTGATGGAAGCGATTGTCTCCTGCGTTGCCTCGCCGTCGCAGTATGCAGCGCTCGCGGCACTGACAGGCCCGCAGGACTACGTCCGCCACGCCCATGACCACTACCGGGCCAACCGGGACGCGGCCTCAGCAGTACTGGAGGCCAAGGGAATCCCGTACCTGAGTGCACAGGGAGCCTTCTATCTGTGGGCCAACGTCTCCCATGTCAGCGACGGGGACGTCCGCAGCTGGACCCGACGGTTCCTGGCCGATTCCGGCGTTGCGCTTGCGCCGGGAACTGCCTTTGGCTCGATCGGCGAGGGCTGGGTACGGATCGCGCTGTGCGGTACCCGCAACGACTTGGTGGAGGGTATCGGCAGGCTGCCGAAGCGGGTCGGGTAATCCCGGAAGCCTAGGCGGGGCTGGCGCCCAGCACGCCGTCCACCCAGGACCGTAACACCGCAGCAGGTGCCGCCCCGGCCTGTCTGGCCAGTACCCTTCCACCGTCGATGATCATCAATGTGGGGATGGCCTGGATATCGAACCGGCTGGATAGTCGCGGGGACTGGTCAACGTCAACCTTGACCAGCTTGATCCGGCCGGCCCGTTCAGTGGCCAACGTGTCCAGAACCGGACTCACCATCCGACACGGGCCACACCATTCTGCCCAGAAGTCAACCAGCACGGGAACCGGCGACTGCTCGGCCACCACCGCGAAGTCATCGTCCGCAGCGGCTGTAATCCAGGGAAGGCCCTTCTTGCAGTTTCCACACCGCGGCCGGCCGGACGCGGCGGCCGGGACGCGATTGGTCTTTCCACAGGTCGGGCATTTGATCAGTCCAGTTTCCATAAGGAGCCTCCGGCTCAGTATCTCTTTCGCCCCGCGTTGCTACGCCATGCGTCAAACGGAGCGTCCGACGCCGGAATGGCGGTATGGGCGACCGGCAGAAGTTCCGGACGGGTGCCGTTGAAGTACTCGTAGAACACGGCGTCGTCGAAACCGGCCGCGGCTGCACCATGGCGGTCGGCCGCAAAATAGACGCGATCAATCCGCGCCCACAGCGCGGCTGACAGGCACAGCGGGCACGGCTCGCAGCTGGTGTAGAGCACGGCGCCGCTCAGGTCGAACGTGGCGCCTGCGGTCGCCGCAGTGCGGATTGCCACCACCTCTGCATGGGCCGTGGGGTCGTTGTCCCGCGTGACCCGGTTGATGCCTTCATGGACCCGCCCATCCGGGGTCACCACCAGCGCACCGAACGGCCCGCCGCCGTCGGAGACGTTCCGGACAGCCAGCTCAATGGCCTGTTCCAGGTATCGGGTGGCCTCGTGGTTGTCGCTCGCCTGCGTCATAACTAGATCCTAGCCATGACCCAGGTTTTCGGTTCAAAATAGGGGGCACATTAGGGGGAAATGCTGTCGACGTCATTGCTTTCGCGGGACTAACCTAGCGCCGGGGGGCAGTTCGGATCGCTTTGACTTGGTCTCAGGCCAGGCCCCGGCGACGGGGTGCACGTCAACTCCGGAGGATCCAATGAACAAGAAGTTTCCGATCGTCGCGTGCCTGGCAGCAGCGGCGATGATCATCCCCGTCGCGCCCGCCACGGCTACGCAGAAACCGTCCGGACCCGAAACCCTGGCGGAGCACCTGATGACGCCGTTGAGCCTGGCCTTGGGTCCTGGCAAGAGCGTCCTCGTCACGCAGAACTTTGCGGGCACGCTGGACCGCGTCGAGGATGACGGGCAAACGACAAACGTTTACACGAATGCGGGCTGGGACGTTGGCGGTGTTGAGACACGGGGCACGACGACGTTTTTCGTCGAAAGCGTCGGGGGAGGCGGCGGAGATCCCACAGCGCTGGCCGGCTATTTGAAGTCAATCGACAGGCGCGGGGAGGTCAGGACCATTGTGGACCTCGCGACCTACGAGCGTCAGAACAACCCGGACGGATTCCAGGACTATGGCTTCGGGTCCGACGTGACCGACGAGTGCCTGGCCCAAATTACGGCGCCCTTCCCGCCGGCACAATACTCCGGGGCGGTCGACTCACACCCCTATGCCACAGCGGTTCACGGCAATACCGTCTTCGTGGCCGACGCCGGGATGAATGCCATCCTCAAGGTCAACGCCGCCACCGGGGAGACTTCCACCCTCGCGGTCCTGCCTCCGCGTCCGGCGGAAGCCACTGCAGAGGCTGCCGCGGCTGTTGGCTTCCCGTCCTGCGTTGTCGGACACGACTACGCATTTGAACCGGTGCCCACCGATGTAGAGATCGGCCCCGACGGCTGGCTGTACGTCTCGTCGCTGCCGGGCGGTCCGGAGGATCCTTCCCTGGGCCACCGCGGCGCCATCTTCCGGGTCAATCCATGGACCGGGGCGATCCACCTGTGGGCCGATGAGATCCTGAGCCCCACGGGCATCGCCGTATCCGGCAGTGGGGACGTCTACGCAGCGTCGATGTTCGGCAATGAGATCGTCAGGATCGACGCCTGGACCCGCGAACAGTCACAGTTCCTGGCCGTCGACGGTCCTGCCGCGGTGGAACTGAGAGGGAAAACCCTCTATGCCACAGCCGGCTTCAGCTTCGCTGACCTCACCGCTGGAACGGTCCTCAAGGCCAGTATCCGGTAGGAAACTCAGGAAACATCCCGCAGACGAAAAGACCCGGACCCCAACTTCGGGTCCGGGCCTTCTTCGTATGAAGTTACTTGTTGGCGTCTTCGTCGAGGTCTTCGTCGTCGGTGAGGTCAATATCCTCTTCGTCGAAGTCGTCCTCATCGATCTCCACATCGGCGGGAACGTCGCTCTTGTACGGATCGGCCTCGCCGGCGTGCTTGGCGTTTTCGGCCAGCGCAGCCACCTCGGCGTCGCGCTTCTTGGCGGCCCGGAGCAGGTCCTCCAGGTTTGAGGCAACGACGGGGATCTGGTCCGCCACAAATTCCAGCGTCGGCGTCAGGCGAACAGTCACGTTGCGCCCCACCTCCTGGCGGAGCACACCCTTGGCCTTCTCCAGGCCTTTGGCAGCATCGGCCTGCACAGCCTGGTCGCCGAAAACGGTGTAGTAGATCGTGGCATGCTGCAGATCATTGGTCACCCGGGCATCGGTAACAGTAATGCCCTCCAGCCGAGGATCCTTAACCTTCCGGCCCAAGGCCTCAGCAACAACAACCTTAATCCGCTGCGCCAACTTGGCAGCCCGTGCGGGATCAGCCATTTCCACTCCTAAAAATTTGGGATGTACGACGGCGCCGGAACGGTGCCCGCACAACTGTTGGGTTTTGATGCCACGCACCTAAGGCGAGTCTACGACGGACGCCGTTGGGATTTTTTCCGGCGGCCAGGGAGTGGCATCGGGCCTATCGGAGCTGGGCGGCCGACGTCGTAAGACGTTGGCCACCCAGCGAAGGGGCGGGGCCGCCGGAAAAATCCCAGCGGCCCCACCGGCGAAAGCAACGAACCTTAGACGCGCGGCTTTTCGCGCATCTCGAAGGTCTCGATGATGTCGCCCTCGGTGATGTCGTTGAACGAACCAAGACCGATACCACACTCGAAGTCCGTGCGGACCTCAGTGGCATCGTCCTTGAAGCGCTTGAGCGTCTCAACGGTGAGGTTCTCACCGATGATCTTGCCGTCGCGGCTGATGCGGGCCTTCGTGTTGCGTCGGATGATGCCCGAGCGAACGATGGAACCGGCGATGTTTCCGAACTTGGAAGAGCGGAAGACTTCGCGGACCTCGGCGGTGCCCAGCTGGACCTCTTCGTACTCCGGCTTGAGCATGCCCTTGAGGGCCATCTCGATGTCATCGATTGCTGCGTAGATGACGGAGTAGAAGCGCATGTCCACGCCTTCGCGGTCTGCCAGTTCAGCAACCCGCTCGGCAGGCTTGACGTTGAAGCCGATGATAACGGCGCTGTCGACCGTTGCCAGGTTGACGTCGTTCTGCGTGATGGCACCAACGCCGCGGTGGATGACGCGCAGCTGCACGCCTTCGCCGACGTCGATCTTGAGCAGTGCGTCTTCCAGGGCTTCCACGGCACCGGACACGTCACCCTTGAGGATGAGGTTGAGGGTGTCGATCTTGCCGTCGGCCACGGCCTGGTCGAAGTCTTCCAGGCTGATGCGCTTGCGGCGCTTGGCGAGCGCGGCGTTGCGGTCGGCTGCTTCACGCTTCTCGGCGATCTGGCGGGCGGTGCGCTCGTCAGCGGTCACAAAGAAGGTGTCGCCGGCGCGCGGCACGTTGGACAGACCCAGAACCTGCACGGGGCGGGACGGGCCGGCCTCGGTCAGGACACTGCCGTCGTCGTCGAACATGGCGCGGACGCGGCCGTGAGCCGTACCGGCCACGATCGTGTCACCGACACGCAGGGTGCCGGACTGCACCAGGACGGTGGCCACGGAACCGCGGCCCTTGTCCAGGTTGGCTTCGATCGCGATACCGCGGGCGTCCTTGTTCGGGTTGGCGCGCATGTCCAGGGCAGCGTCCGCGGTGAGCAGGACGGCCTCGAGCAGCTCGTCAATGTTGAGGTTCTGGCGGGCAGAGACCTCCACGAACATGGTGTCGCCACCGTATTCTTCGGGAACCAGGCCGTACTCGGTCAGCTGGCCGCGGACCTTCTCCGGGTTGGCGCCTTCCTTATCGATCTTGTTCACAGCCACCACGATCGGCACATTTGCTGCCTGCGCGTGGTTGAGTGCCTCAACGGTCTGCGGCATTACGCCGTCGTCCGCTGCGACCACCAGGATGGCGATGTCGGTGACCTTCGCACCACGGGCACGCATGGCGGTGAACGCTTCGTGGCCCGGAGTATCGATGAAGGTGATCTTACGATCGATGTCTTCGTGGGTGTGCGTGACCTGGTAAGCACCGATGTGCTGCGTAATGCCGCCGTGCTCGCCCGCCATAACGTCGGACTTGCGGATGGCATCGAGCAGGCGGGTTTTACCGTGGTCAACGTGGCCCATAACGGTGACAACCGGAGGACGTGCCTCGAGGTCTTCGTCGCCTTCGGCTTCGAGTTCTGCTTCGAAGTCGATGTCGAAGCCGGAGAGCAGCTCGCGCTCCTCGTCCTCCGGCGACACAACCTGGAGCTTGTAGCCAAGCTCCTCGCCGAGCAGTGCGAAGGTTTCCTCATCCAGCGACTGCGTGGCCGTGGCCATTTCGCCGAGGTGGAAGAGGACCGTCACCAGTGCTGCGGGGTTTGCCTCGATCTTGTCGGCAAAGTCCGTAATGGACGAGCCACGGCGAAGCCGGACTACGGTGTTGCCGTCGCCGCGGGGTACGCTCACGCCACCCAGCGACGGAGCACTCATCTGCTCGAGTTCCTGGCGCTTGGCACGCTTCGACTTGCGCTGCTTGCCGCGGCCTGCGCCGCCCTTACCGAAAGCACCCTGGGTGCCACCGCGACCGCGGCCACCCTTGCCGAAGCCACCGCCGGCCGGAGCGCCGCCACCGGCACCCGGTGCGCCACCGGTGCCTGGAGCGCCACCCGGACGTCCGGGACCACGGGCGCCGCCACCGGGACGGCCTGCACCAGCGGGTGCGGGACGCTCAGTGCGGTTGGGCATCATGCCCGGAGTAGGACGGTTTCCACCGGCACCCGCGGTACGCGGACCACCAGCGCCGCCGGCGCCTGCTGCGGGACGCGGACCACCCGGACGGGGGCCACCTGCACCAGCCGCGGGACGCGGACCACCGGGACGGGGGCCGCCTGCACCGGCTGCGGGGCGCGGACCACCGGGACGGTCGCCGTCGGGACGGCCACCGGCCCGGGGCATGCCCTGCGAAGGAGCGAACGGGTTGTTACCCGGACGGGGAGCACGCTCTCCGTCGCCACCGCGGCCGCGGGGCATGCCCTGGGACGTGGCGAACGGGTTGTTGCCCGGACGGGGACCGCCGGGACGCGGTGCGGAGCCGCCCTGCGAACCACCCTGTGTTGATCCGCCAGAGCGGGTCGGTGCGGCCGGGGCTTCAGCCTTCGGTGCCGGACGGGCACCGGGCTTGGCGCCGGTGGACGGTGCGCTTGCGGCCGGGGCTGGCGCAACCGGTGCTGCGGCAGGTGCTGCCGGAGCTGCGGAAACGGCAGCGGGTGCGGGTGCAGCCGGAGCCGCAGCAGCTGGTGCCGCCGGGGCTGAAGGAGCTGCGGGGCCCGGAGCAGGTGCTGCGGGTCGTGTGTCGGCCGACGGGGCAGGCGCCTTGGGCGCGGCTGCCGGAGCTGCGGTCTTGGCAGCTGCGTCGGGGTAGGCGTTGCGGAGTTTCCGCACCACCGGGGCCTCAATGGTTGAAGAGGCGGAGCGAACGAATTCGCCCAGTTCCTGCAGTTTGGTTACTGCATCTTTGGAAGTAATACCGAGCTCTTTAGCAAGCTCGTGTACGCGGACCTTGGCCACATTTCTCCTGTCTCGGTCCGCACCGAGCCAGGCACGAACCGTCTACTTCTTACTGCGGGCCCCAGCCGCGGTTGCAACTACAGGGCCCATTGCAGAGCGCAACAAAGTTGTCATCGTTGCGCACTCATCGCTGGGAACTCATCGGGTTTCCATCAGTTTTCTGACCCGCTTTCAGGTTGGACGGTTTTTGCTGCAGCTACCAGGGGTACCTGCAACGGGCCGGCGTCCTGCTTGCCTGCCATGATCCGGCGTTCGACGGCGGTGGACCCGGTTGCGCCGTTGAGGGCCCTTCCGAATGCTCGCCGCTTGACCGCCAGGGCCAGGCACGCTTCGCTGGGGTGCAGCCATGCACCCCTGCCAGCCATCCGGCGTCGTTCGTCTACCAGCACTGCGGTGGAACCGCTGCCTTCGGCGACGAGCCGGAGTAACTCAGACCGCGGTGCCTTCTTCCGGCATCCGATGCAGGTACGCTGCGGTTGATCCTCGGTGTGAAGCACTTCTGCCACGGTGAGTATCTTCCTGACGTTCATAACTGCCGGCCCTGAGGCCCCAACCGCATCGGCGGAACGGGAATTCTCAGGGCACACGAATACCGGCCGTTAGGCGCGGTCATGTCTATTCTAGCCCCTCGGGGCACTTCTGCCCGAAACCGGGGCTTCGGCCGGAGGCATCCGCCGCCGGCCGCCGCCCCGGAACCGGATTAGCTTTCGCGCGCCGGGGCAGCGTCCGAGACGATATCGATTCGCCAGCCCGTCAGCTTGGCCGCCAGCCGGGCGTTCTGGCCCTCTTTGCCGATGGCCAGCGAGAGCTGGTAGTCCGGGACCACCACACGCGCGGAGCGGGTGGCCTCGTCCACGATGGTGACCGAATTCACACGCGATGGGGAAAGTGCACTGGCAATAAACGTTGCCGGATCCTCGCTGAAGTCGACGATGTCGATTTTTTCGTCGTTCAGTTCCGTCATGACGGCGCGGACGCGGGAACCCATTTCGCCGATGCAGGCGCCCTTGGCGTTGATGCCCTGGGTGTGGGCCTTGACCGCGATCTTGGTGCGGTGTCCGGCCTCGCGGGCCAGTGCCACGATCTCCACCGAGCGGTCCGCGATCTCCGGGACCTCCAGTTCGAAGAGCTTCCGGACGAGGCCCGGGTGTGAACGGGAAAGGGTGACGGACGGGCCCTTGGTGCCGCGGTGGACATCGATAACGATGGCGCGGAGCCGGTTGCCGTGGATGTACTTCTCCCCCGGCACCTGTTCGGGCGGCGGCAGCAGGGCCTCCACCGAACCCAGGTTGACCTGGATCATGTGCGGGTTGTTGCCCTGCTGGATCAGGCCGGCCACAAGTTCACCCTCGCGGCCCTTGAACTCGCCCAGGATGGCGTCGTCCTCGACGTCGCGCAGGCGCTGCAGGATGATCTGGCGTGCGGTGCTCGCCGCGATACGGCCGAAGCCGGCAGGCGTGTCCTCGAACTCGCCGATGGGGGCGCCGTCGTCGTCGATCTCCACTGCCCAGATGGTTACGTGGCCGCTCTTGCGGTCCAGCTCGGCCCGGGCCTTCTCGAAGGCGCCGGGCGATTTGTGGTACGCCACCAGGAGCGCCTGCTCGATGGTGGGGATCAGGAGGTCCAGCGGAATTTCGCGCTCACGCTCCAGTAGTCTCAGCGCGCTCATGTCAATATCCATCAGGCCTCCTCAGAAGGTCCATTGTGCTCAGGTTCCAGACCAGCTTCTTCGAGGTGGCTGAATTCGATCTCGACTTTTCCGTTACGGATCCTGTCGAAAGGAAGAATCTGGGGCTCGCCCTGCTTGGGCTTCATGCCCTTCTTGACGGCGATCTCCGGGATGATAGTGACGCCGGAATCGTCCACGGACTGGACCCTGCCGGTGACGTTTTCGCCCTGGATGACGTTGACCTTGACCATCCGGCCCCGGGCGCGGTGCCAGTGCCGGACCTCGGTGAGGGGACGCGCGACGCCTGGGGAGGAAACCTCGAGGTCGTAGGGGCGCCCGTCGTCTGCGGGATCATTGTCCAGGACGTCGGAGAGGACCCTGGAGATGTCCGCGATGACATCGAGGTTTACGCCGCCGGTTTCCTCCTGCGGCAGGTCAACCACCACGTGGACTACGCGGTGTGAACCGGCCAGGATGGATACGTCCTCGAGGTACAGGCGGTTGGCCTGGACCGCCGGTTCCAACAGCGCCCGGAGCCTGACGGCTTCGGGATTGTTGGCGGGCGCAGCAACAGCGGTACCCGTTCCGGTAGCGTCTGATGAAGTCGTGGCTTCTGCATTACTCACGATGCCGGCCGCCTTCCAATAGATGATGTTGTGACTACTAGCCTAACGATTTTCCGGCCACAGTGGTGCACGAAGATCCGCATGAGGCGTGAGAACATGGTCTGTTGTGAAAGACGACACGCAGGAATCCGGCCGCCGAAGGCGTTATTTCCAGTACGCCGTTTTTGCGCTGGCCGCCCTTCTGGTGGTGAGCCTCGGATTGGTGCTCATCCCCCGTGAACCGTCCCCGCCTGCGGCGCCGCCGTTTTCCGAGCAGGCAAGGGCATCCGCGTTCGCGGATTCCCTGACCCTCAGGGCCGCTGGCCTGGACCTCGAAGTCACTGCCGGCGCCACTGCGCCGGCCCCACAAGCGGCCGCCCTGGCCCGGATTGTGACTTTGCTGACTGTCCAGGCCCGCGCGTTGATGCTGCCGGCTGATGCGGCCGGCGATCCTGCCCTGGACCGTGCGGCTACTGCCCCCGTCCCTGCCCCGTTCACGGCGCTGGCCACCGTCACCCGGCCGTCCACCACCGCGAACTTCGCCGCTGCCCTCCACGCAAGCGGGGCACGGCGGCTCCGGGACGCTGAAACGGCCGACGGCGGCATGGCCCGCCTTCTCGCCGGCACCGGTACTGCGCAGCTTCTGGCTGCAGAGGACCTGGCCTCGGCGACCGGGATCGCGTTGGCTGCACTCCCGGGTTCCGACCCCTCCTCGCCCGCATCGCCGGCGCCCACCCTGCCTGTTTCGGCCTCAGTAGCCGCCGGTTGTGCCAGCGAAGCAGCTGACCCCGCCGCCGGCACTGGCGTGGAACTTGGCTCAGCCTTGGCCTCGGCCGTGCAGGGAGAGCTGGAACTGGTCTACGCGTACCAGGCCGCGCTGACCAGGCTTGACTCCGGGTCCGCTGCTCCGGCGTCGACCTTCCTGGCCCAGCACGGCGTCCTCCGGGGCGAAGCGGAGGCCATGGGCAGGTCCCGCTGCGCCACGGTACCTCCGAGGCAGCCCGGCTATGTCCTGAGCCAGGCGTTCCTGGCCGACCCTGCAGATGGGCTGGGAACCCTGGAGGCGGGGACCCTTCCGGTGTTCGGCGACGTGGTGGCGCTCAGCGCGGGGCGCGAACGCGTATGGGCACTCTCGGCACTTCAGTCGGCGGCCCGGCGGACCGTCCATTGGCGTGCGTCGCCAGGCCCGGTCCCCGGCTTGGTCCTGGACGAAGCACTCCTGCCGCACCTGCCGGAGCCTGTATCAACTCCGCAGACTTCCACAACCAGCACTCCCGGCAATTCGTAGCCAAGGCACGGCACACTGGCCAGGCGCAGGCACTAATGCTTTGCTGGAGGCATGGACAGTGCCAGCGCCCCCGCCCTTCATGAGAATGAGCCACACCAGAACGACGTCGCGCAGCGTCTGAACTGGCTGCGAGCCGGCGTGCTCGGTGCCAATGACGGCATCGTCTCGGTCGCCGCAATCGTGGTGGGCGTTGCGGGAGTCACCACGCAGTCCGGACCGATCCTCGTCGCCGGCATGGCCGGCCTGGTGGGTGGGGCAGTATCCATGGCCCTGGGCGAATACGTATCCGTTAGCAGCCAGAAGGACAGCCAGCAGGCCCTGATCGAAAAGGAACGCCTGGAACTGCAGGACCAGCCTGAGGAAGAGCTGGAGGAACTCACCGCGATATACCAGGGCAAGGGCCTGAGCCTGGACACAGCCCGCGCCGTGGCCCGGGAGCTGACGGCCCACGACGCCCTGGGCGCGCACCTCTCTGCCGAACTGAACATCGACGAGACAGACATCGTCAGTCCGTGGCACGCCGCCATTGCTTCGGCGACTGCATTCGTCATCGGCGCCATCCTGCCGATGGCCGCCATCCTGCTGCCACCGGAGAACATCCGGGTCCCCCTGACGTTCGCGGCCGTGCTGGCGGCCCTCGCTGCCACCGGGGCGCTGGGCGCCTGGATCGGTGGCGGTTCGAAGCTGCGGGCCGCCGCCAGGGTGGTCGTGGGCGGGGCTTTGGCCTTGGCTGCCACGTTCTCGATCGGCAACCTGCTTGGCGCAAGCGGCGTCCTGTGAGTGTCCAGATTGGCGTGCCGATCCCGCCAGCGCTCAGCGGGCGTTACAGCCACAGCAGCGCGGGACGGGCCTGGCTTTCCTCCCTCCCGGGACTGGTGCAGGGGCGGCTGGAGCATTGGGAACTGGCTGTTGACCTGGAAGCCGGCGCCCTCCCGTGGCATGGCCACGGCGGCGTGGTGGTTCCAGTCCGCCGGACGGACGGGACTCCTGCGGCGCTCAAAATCGCGTTTCCCCACGATGAGGCACGGGTGGAACGCCATGCGCTGGCGCTGTGGGGTGGCTCCGGCGCCGTCCGGCTGTTGGAATCCGACGCCGGAACGTGCGCCATGCTGCTGGAGCGGCTGAATCCGGACTCCTCGCTCCAGACCCTTCCGCTGGATCAGGCGGCGGTGGCGTGGGGCGGCACCGTGCGGCAGTTGGGCCTGGTGCCGGACGGCCGGCCGCAGTGGCAGGAGTTCGATCACATCGCCGGGCGGGCCGAACAATGGAGCGATGACCTGCCCGCCGACTGGGAACAGCAGGGCCGCCCGTTCCCGCGCTGGCTACTGGAGGCGGCCCTGGAAGTCTGCCAGACCCGCGGCGCCGTTGGCCGCCGCTCGGGCCGCGATGTCCTGGTCCATACGGACCTGCATTTCCTGAACATCCTGGCCCGGCCCCACACCATCAGCGGAGGGCTGCCCGGGGAAGCCTTCGTCGCCATCGACCCGCAGCCCATGATCGGCGAACCGGAGTTCGCGGTGGCACCGCTGCTGTGGAACCGCCTCGGCGACCTGCCCGGGAGCGATCCGGCCGGAGGATTGAGGCGGCGGTGCCAGGACTTCAGCGCCGCGGCCGGCCTCGACGCCGAAGCTGCGCGCCAGTGGGCCGTGGCACGCGAAGTGGAGAACGCCCTCTGCTACGCGTCCTTGCCGCGCCACCAGGGAGATCTGGCCCGGTCACTCTGGGTGGCTAGCACCCTTGCCGGGCGGACCCTCGATGGTCTCCCCTCGGCGCACGCCCTGCCTGAGCCGGGGCAGAGCGACAGCTGAGCGACGGTGGCCTCCCTGGCTGGATAGTGCCTCACAGGCTGGACTGTATCCCAGGGTGGTCAGCCCGCTGCCTTCACAGCCGACAAAGCCGAGCTGACCGCCTCGACGGCAGTGCCGACGTCGTCCGCGTCAGTGCTCCAGTTGCTGACCGAGACGCGCAGGACATCCCTGCCCTGCCAGCGTGAACCCGACATCCAGACCTTGCCGTCCTCGATCACCCGGGCTGTCACGGCGCGCGTGGTGGCGTCGTCCCCGAACGCGAGCGAAACCTGCGTGTAGTCCACGGTGTTGAGCACCTCGACACCGTCCACGTCGGCCAGGCGGCTGCCGATCTGCGAAGCGGCGTCGGCGAGCCCGCGGACCTGGGCTGCCACGCCGTCCCGGCCCAGGGAGCGGAGGGCGGCCCACACCGGTACTCCGCGGCCGCGGCGGGACAGCTCCGGCGCTTTTTCGAACGGGTCGCCCGGACCCTCGACGTCGTGGATCAGGTAGCTGGTGTGCTGCAATCCCATGGCGCTGCGCAGCGCTGCCGAATCCCTGACGATGGCGATACCGCAGTCGTACGGGACGTTGAGGGTCTTGTGGGCGTCGGTCCCCCACGAATCGGCCAGGGCCATGCCGCGAGTGAGGTCCGCGAATTCCGGCACGGCCGCGGCCCACAGCCCGAACGCGCCGTCCACGTGCACCCAAGCACCGTGCCGCCGGGCAACCTCGATGGCCGCGTCGAAGGGGTCGAAGGCTCCGGAGTGGAGATTGCCGGCCTGGAGACAGACCAGCGCGGGCCCGGACCCTTCCGACAGCAGCCGGTCCAGCTCCACCGCCAAGAGCCTGCCTTGGGCATCTGCGGGGACCGCCACGGGCCGGCCGAGGCCGAGGTACCGCAGGCCCAGGTCAATGGTCTCGTGGCGCTCCTGGCCCACAAAGCACCCTGATCCGCGGGGCGCCTGCCAGGCCCTCGCCGTCGAGGTCCCAGCCGGCATCGGCCAGCAACCTCCACCGGGCAGCGGCCAGCCCGGTGAAGTTGGCCATGGTGGCACCTGTGGTGAAGCCGACGTCGGATTCCGCCGGCAGCCCGAGAAGGTCCAGCAGCCAGTGGCCGGCCCCTTCTTCGATGGCGGCTATGGCGGGGGTGGCGTAACGCAGGCCCGAGTTCTGGTCCCAGGCGCTGACCAGCCAGTCCGCGGCAAGGGCGGCAGGCAGGGTCCCGCCGATCACCCAGCCGAAAAAGCGCCCGGAGGGCATGGCCATCAGCCCCGGTTCGGCCTTGTCCGCCAGGTACTCAACCACAGCTGCGGCAGGCGTGCCCTGCTCGGGAAGGGGTCCGCCGAAGTCAGCCGCGAGATCGTGGGCACTTTGGGCGGGCCCGACGTGCCTGTCCGGCAGGCTGGCCAGCCACTCGGCGGCGCGACGGGCCGCGACTGACAATGCTTCCGAATAGGGTTCCCCGCCTGCGGACATACCTGCATGGTACGCCCGGCCGGATAGCGGCTGCGAGGGTTTCGACTACCCTGTCAGGCTAGGTTTTCCTGCCAGACGTCGATGCCGAGTTTGATGATAAGCGCGCCCACCACCAGCAGGAATACAACGCGGATGAAGCGGCTGCCCTGCTTCACCGCAGTCCGTGCGCCCAGGTAGCCGCCGGCCATGTTAGCCAGGCCCAGCAGCAGACCGACACCCCACAGGATTGACCCGTGGGGCAGGAAGAAGAACAGGGCGCCTGCGTTGGTGGCCATGTTCACGATCTTGGCCTTGGCGCTGGCCTCGAGGAAGGCATAGCCCATCGCCGAGACGAGCGCGATGATGAGGAAGGAACCGGTGCCCGGACCAATCAGGCCGTCATAGAAGCCGATCACGGCACCGATCATGCACGCCACCACGTAGTGCGTGCGGCCATCATGCCGCAGCACGGTGAGGTCACCGACGTTGGGCTTCAGCACCGTAAAAAGCGCCACGACTACCAGCGCGACCACGATGATCGGCTTGAAGACACTCGCCGGCAGCGTGGCGGCGAGCACCGCTCCGGCGAAGCTGCCGGCAAGGGCGATCACCGCCATGGGCACGGCTGTCCGAAGGTCCGGTTTCACCCGCCCGTAGTACGTCACCGCACTCGTGGCGGTGCCGAAAATTGACCCCATCTTGTTGGTGGCCAAGGCCTGGACCGGCGTAATCCCGGGTACCAGCAGCATGGCCGGCAGCTGGAGCAGACCGCCGCCACCCACCACGGCGTCCACCCAGCCGGCAGCAAATCCAGCCACCACAATCAGGATGATTGTGGTGAGCTGGATCGACTCGAACCCGGAAATCAACTCCGCAGGTCAGCTGCGGACGGCGTTGACCACATAGTCAACGGCCTTGTCCACGGCCACGTTCTCGGCTTCGCCAGTGCGGCGGTCCTTGATTTCCACAACGCCGTCCACCAGGCCGCGGCCGACGGCCAGGATGGTGGGGACGCCGACGAGTTCCGCGTCGCCGAACTTTACGCCGGGCGAGACCTTGGGCCGGTCGTCATAGATGACGTCCAGGCCTGCGGCCTCAAGTTCCAGGGCCAGCTGCTCGGCGGCGGCAAAGATTTCCTCGCCGCGGCCGACGGCCACCACGTGGACATCTGCCGGGGCGACGGCGCGGGGCCATATCAGGCCTTTGGCATCGTGGTTGGATTCGGCCAACGCCGCGACAGCGCGCGTGACACCGACACCGTAAGAGCCCATGGTGACCACCACCTGCTTGCCGTTCTGGTCCAGGACCTTCAGGTCCAGGGCCGCGGCGTACTTCCGGCCCAGCTGGAAGATGTGGCCCATTTCGATGCCGCGGGCGGTCTCGAGCGGACCGGAACCGTCCGGAGCTTCGTCGCCGGCGCGCACGTCGGTGCACTCGATGACGCCGTCCCAGGCGAAGTCGCGTCCGGCGACGAGGCCGAAGACGTGCTTTCCGGCCTCGTTGGCGCCGGTGACCCAGGCGGAGCCGCTGACGACGCGGGGATCCACCAGGTAGAGGAGCTTGGACGAGCCCTCGGTGCCCAGCAGCGGCGCGTCCAGGGACATACCGGGGCCGAGATAGCCCTTGACGATCAGGGGCTGCTTCTTGAGGTCGTCGTCGTTGGCGGCTTCGAGGGTGATTTCGCCGGCAATCGGCAGGAAGGACCCGATGTTGGCTTCGACGCGCTTGAGGTCAACGCCGCGGTCGCCGGGGAGACCGATGACGACGAGCTGGCGCTCCCCGGTGGGCAGCGTCACGGCGAGGACGACGTTCTTGAGCGTGTCAGCGGCGGTCCAGGCGCCGCCGTCGGCCTCTGTCCGCGGAGCGAGCTGGTTGGCAGCCTCCACGAGCGTATCGATGGTGGGGGTGTCCGGGGTGTCGCGGACCTCCGCGGCAGGGGCGTTGCTGAAGTCGATGTCCGCGGGAACCACCGTGGTGACGGCTTCAACGTTGGCTGCGTACCCTCCGGCGGAGCGCACAAAAGTGTCCTCACCGATCTCGGTGGGGTGCAGGAATTCCTCGCTCTTGGACCCGCCCATCGCACCGGCGGTGGCCGCAACGGGAACAACTTCCAGGCCCAGGCGCTCGAAAATCTTGAGGTAGGCGACGCGGTGGGCGGCGTAACTGGCGTCCAGGCCGGCGTCGTCCACGTCGAAGGAGTAGGAGTCCTTCATGATGAATTCGCGGCCACGGATCAAGCCTGCCCGGGGGCGTGCTTCGTCGCGGTATTTGTTCTGGATCTGGTAAATGCTCAGCGGCAGGTCCTTGTAGGACGAGTACAGGTCCTTGACCAGCAGGGCAAACATTTCCTCATGCGTGGGTGCAAGCAGGTAGTCGTTGCCCTTGCGGTCCTTGAGCCGGAAGATGCCCTCGCCGTATTCCGTCCAGCGGTTGGTGGCCTCGTAGGGTTCCTTGGGCAGCAGCGCCGGGAAGTGGACTTCCTGGGCGCCGATGGCCGCCATTTCCTCGCGGATGACCTGCTCCACCTTGCGCAGCACACTGAGGCCCAGCGGCAGCCAGGTGTAGATACCCGGCGCGGCCCGGCGGATGTACCCCGCCCGGATCAGGAGCCGGTGGCTGGCCACCTCGGCATCGGCGGGATCTTCACGCAAGGTGCGCAGGAAAAGCTGGGACATTCTTGTGACCAAGGGTGGGTATCCGTTTCTGGGACTAGCTGCTGGAAATGCAGGACAGGGCAATTCTTCTGGGTACTAATCTACCGGCAAATCCACGCCCGGCCCGGCGGCGGAACCTGAGCCGGGCCAGAGTAAGCCGGGCCTGAGACAGGCGCGGACCCGGATGCGGGGCCTTGCTGGGGGCTGGACGGGGCGGAACGCAATAGAGCCACGCCCTGCATGCAAAGCCCCTGGCCGTAAACGGCTGGTCATTACATGCGGACGTGGCTCCATGGCCGTTGACGCCTAGGTACTGGTGAGGACTGGTGAGACCGCCCACCCACTCCAGCGCAGCTAGATCGAACATATGTGATAGCCGACACATCCACAAGGGTTTTTCCATTCGAAGTAATTGACGGCCGCCTTTGGCAGGTCTAGTTTGAATTCATCACCTGGTGAATTCAAACGCGGACTCCCAGCATTCGGAGGCATTAATGTCCCATTCAGCAGCTACCGCCCCGGCCGTCGCGGAAGCCAGCATCGCTGTGGCCGCCACTGCCCTGCACGTCACACGGGGAAAGGTTCCCGTCCTGCGCGGCTTGGACTTTGCCATCCAGGCCGGCGAGATCACCGGGTTGCTGGGCCCGTCCGGCAGCGGCAAGACTACGCTCATGCGGGCCATCATGGGCGTCCAGGTGCTCACGTCCGGTTCGGTCCAAGTGCTGGGGCTGCCCGCCGGGCACCCTGACCTGCGACACCGGGTGGGTTACGTGACCCAGTCCCCCAGCGTGTATCCGGACCTCACGGTCGAAGCCAACGTCCGTTACTTCGGCGCCATGCACCGCAAGGGCCGCGCCGAGGCCGCGGAGGCGATCGCCGCCGTCGGGCTTGAACCGCAGGCGAGGCAGAAAACCGGTGACCTCTCCGGCGGAGAGCTGAGCCGGGTGTCGCTGGCCTGTGCCCTGGTGGCTCGCCCCAGCCTGCTGGTCCTGGATGAGCCAACCGTGGGCCTTGATCCGGTGCTCCGGGCTGACCTGTGGGACCGCTTCCGGTCCATGGCCGAGTCCGGGACCACCCTGCTGGTTTCCAGCCATGTGATGGAGGAAGCCAGCCATTGCGGATCACTCCTCCTGCTGCGGGAAGGAAAGCTCCTGGCGCAGCTAACGCCGGGGGAATTGAGCCGGCGCGGGCACAGTGCCGATCTGGAGAAGGCTTTCCTGCACATCATCCAGGACACCGCCGAAGTGCCCAGCGGTTCCCCCGAAAGGACGGTACGGTCATGAACCTGTTGATGCTGTTGGCCACCACCCGGCGCGTCCTGGACCAGCTCCGGCACGACCACCGCAGCATCGCGCTGATCCTGGTGGTCCCTGCGCTGCTCCTCACCGCCGTGTACTTTCTCTATGAGAATGAAACGCTGCCGCCGGGCGTGCCCAGGACTTTTGACCGGGTTGGCCTGATGATGCTGGCGATCTTCCCGTTTGTGGTTATGTTCCTGGTTACGTCCATCACGATGCTGCGGGAACGCACCTCGGGGACCCTGGAACGGCTGCTGACCACTCCCATCCACAAAGCGGACCTGCTGTTCGGCTACGGGCTGGCATTTTCCATCATGGCCGCCCTGCAGTCGCTGGTGGCGACCGCCGTCGCCTACTGGATCTTCGGGCTCGACATCCAAGGCAGCCCTGGACTGGTGGTCATGATTGCCGTGATCAATGCCGTTCTTGGCGTCGCGCTGGGGCTGCTCTGTTCGGCCTTCGCCCGGACGGAATTCCAGGCCGTGCAGTTCATGCCGGTGGTGGTGGTCCCGCAGATCCTGCTCTGTGGCCTCTTTGTGGCCCGCGAAAGGATGAACGAGGCCCTCGAGGCTGTGTCGAATGTCCTTCCACTGACTTTTTCGGTGGATGCACTCCAGGAGATCGCCGCCAACACCGAGCCCACAGACCAGCTGTGGATGGATGCCGGAGTCATCGTGGCCATTGTCCTGGCTGTCCTGGTGCTCGCATCCCTGACCCTGCGGCGGCGGACCGCGTGAACGGACAGCATGATCCGGCGGACGCCCCGGGTCCCGCAGGCAGCGCGGCTGGTACCGGCCGGCGGGGCCGGCGCGGCGGGACCACCGAGTCGAGGGAACAGATCCTGGACACAGCCCGGCGGCTTTTCGCCGAACACGGTTTCGAAGGGACCAGCCTGCGCCAGATCGCCCGGGAAACCGGCGTGGACCCCGCCATGATCCACCATTTCTTCAAGGGCAAGGACGAGCTTTTTGCGCTGAGTGTGGCACTGCCGGCCGACCCGGAGAAGGTCCTGGCGGGCGTCGACGGCTACTCGCCAGAGGACCGGGCAGACGCGATCGTGCGGGCCGTGCTGCGCTTGTGGGAGAGCCCGGCCCAGCACAGCCTGGTGGCCTTCCTCAGGGGGACCATCGGCTCCAAGGCCAAGACGTTGCTGCTGCGGGAACTGGTGCAGCGGACCATCCTCGGCCGGATCATGGCAGGAGTCCCCGGTCCGCCCGAAGAAGTGGCCATGCGCGGAAACCTTGTGGCCACGCAGATGGTTGGAGTGATGCTGGTCCGGTATGTGGTGCGCCTGGAACCACTCGCGTCTGCCTCGCCCGACGACATTGTGCGGCTCGTGGCTCCGAACGTCCAGCATTACTTGACGGGTGACCTGAAGCCGACGGGTGAACCGGCGGCAGGTGGCCTGAAAGGCGGCGACGCTGAGGCCAGCGAGCTGGCGGCTAGAACAGAACCGTAGCGAAGGTGCCAACCTGGCGGAAGCCCACGCGCTCGTACGTGGACCGCGCCCGGAGGTTGAAGCCGTTGACATAGAGGCTGGTGACGGGGGCAAGCGTGCGCGCCTTCTCCACCACGGCAGCCATGTAGCCGGCGCTCAGACCCTGTCCGCGGTAGCCGGGGTTCATCCATACGCCCTGGATCTGCGTGACGTCGGCCGTCACAGCTCCCAGCTCGGCCTTGAACACAACGTCGCCGGAGTCGTTGACGTGTGCCAATGAATGGCCTTGCCGGATGAGGCCTTCCACGCGGCGGCTGTAGAACTCCTTGCCCCGAGGAACGGCGAGTAGCCCACTTCCTCTTCGAACATGGCGGCGCAGGCGGGAAGGATCCGGTCAAAATCGGCCAGCCGGCCAAGCCCCAGATCCGCGTTCGGCTCCACCGACGGCGGCCCGCACAACGTCATCAGCGGCTGTTCATCCCGCACTTCGTGGGCCGCATGCCCCAGTTCAGCCAGCTCAGCATGGAGGGCAAGGACGGCATCCGCGGGACCAAAGGCGGAAGCGAAACGGCGGCCGGAATTGCTTGCTGCGGCAGCGACAAGCCCGGCAAATTCGGGGTCAAGCTGGACCGGGACCAGGTTTGCCCCTGCCCAGCACGCGCCGACCAGGATGCCGTCGTCGAAAACTCCCAGGACGCCGGCACCACCAGCAGTGGGCGCGGCAGAGCCCGCCGCCCGGAGGTGCGCCAGGATAAAGACATTGGCCACCGGATCCTGCGACGCCAGGCGCCGCAGGGCAGCGGTGTCCGCGCCGGCCAGGGTCCGGACGGATATCCCCGCCGGCGCGGCGTCCTCTTTATGAGACGCTAACCACGGGGCTACCCTTGACAGCATCTTCGCCATCGGCCTCCCCCATCTCTTCAGCTATGCGCATGGCCTCTTCGATCAGTGTCTCAACAATCTCGCTCTCAGGCACAGTCTTAATGACTTGGCCCTTCACAAAGATCTGCCCCTTGCCATTGCCGGACGCCACACCCAGATCGGCTTCGCGGGCTTCGCCCGGTCCGTTGACAACACAGCCCATCACTGCCACGCGGAGCGGAATTTCCATGCCTTCCAGCCCTGCGGTGACCTGTTCGGCAAGGGTGTACACGTCCACCTGGGCGCGGCCGCATGACGGGCAGGAGACGATTTCCAGTTTACGCGGACGCAGGTTCAGGGACTGGAGGATCTGGTTTCCCACCTTGATTTCCTCCACCGGAGGCGCCGACAGGGAAACCCTGATGGTGTCGCCGATGCCCTTGGCCAGGAGCGCCCCGAAGGCTGTGGCGGACTTGATGGTGCCCTGGAAGGCGGGCCCGGCTTCGGTGACGCCCAGGTGCAGGGGCCAGTCGCCCTGCTCGGCCAGCATCTCGTAGGCAGCAACCATAATGACCGGGTCGTTGTGCTTGACCGAGATCTTGAAGTCGTTGAAACCGTGCTCTTCGAACAGCGACGCTTCCCAGACAGCGGATTCCACGAGTGCCTCGGGGGTGGCCTTGCCATACTTCTTCAGGATGCCGGGCTCCAGCGATCCGGCGTTGATGCCGATCCGGATTGAGGTCCCGTGGTCCTTCGCCGCGCGAGCGATTTCCTTGACCTGGTCATCGAATTTGCGGATATTGCCCGGGTTCACCCGCACTGCCGCGCAGCCGGCCTCAATCGCCGCGAAGACGTACTTCGGCTGGAAGTGGATGTCGGCAATAACAGGGATCTGGGACTTGCGAGCGATGATTGGCAGGGCCTCTGCATCATCGGCCGACGGGCAGGCGACGCGCACAATGTCGCAACCGGAGGCGGTGAGTTCCGCGATCTGCTGCAGGGTGGCGTTGATGTCCGTGGTGGGCGTGGTGGTCATGGACTGCACACTGATGGGCGAGTCCGAACCGACCCCGACGGAACCCACTTTGATCTGCCGCGTCTTGCGGCGGGGGGCGAGAACGGGCGGCGGTGCTGACGGCATTCCCAGGCTGACCGAGGTCACGTGGACTCCTTGGGTAGGTGTTTCGGTAGTAAAAAGGGTCCGGGAATCAGGATGCGTGCGCGGCCAGGAGGCCGATCACGGGAGTCCACTCGGTGGTCCGGATCCCGGCAATGGTGCCGGCGACGGCGAACGGGTCCTGCTTGAGGAGATCGTTCAGCTCGGTTTCGTCCTGGACCTTGAAGATCAGCAGGGCGCCCGCCCCGTCACCGTAGGGTCCGCTGGTCAGCAGTTGGCCCTCGTCCGCCAGACCCGCCAGCCAGGCGCGGTGCGCGGGGCGGTGGTCATCACGGACGGCGGAGGAATCGGCGGCGTACACATACTCAACGGCAAAAACAGTCATAAGGACACCCTATCCCCAGGGGTGGGCTGTCGCCGATCCGGGCAGTCGGCAAGACTCACTGCAGGAGCACCACCTTGATCACCGCCGCCGTTCCCGCAGCCCACAGCATGGACGTGAGCGTTCCGATGATGAACCGCTCCGCAGCCACGGGGGTCTCCTTCAATTCGGCGAACCTGCCCAGGCCCTTGATGGCCACGATGTAGGCAATGGCCACCGGCTGTCCGGTCAGGATGGCCACGCAGACGCCCAGGCGTTCCAGGACACCGATGATTGCCCCGCCGCGGAGGATCCGCTGGGCCGGCAGCGCGGGCGCCGGCTGAGGGGCGTCAGACGGCGCCTGGCCGCCACCCGTGGTCAGCTCGCCGTCGACGGTTTGCCCCGTACCGGCCCGCGGGGCTTCCGAAACTGTGTCCACCGTGACATCGGCTGAAGGGTCCTGGGCTGATGCGTCCCGGTCCGATTTGGTGGCTGCGTCCGCTTTGTCGTCAATGGTCCTGGCGAGCCGGAACACCAGTGCGGTCACAGGCCATCCTGCGAATCCGGCCACCAACAGGGCAACTGCGATCCAGAGTGCGTTCACCGGTCTCCTTCAATCTGGGAATGGGCGTGGTCCAGGAGCATGGCCGCGGCAGGCCTGGCGGCCCATTCCTCAAGCCAGCCTGACCTGAGCACGGCACGGCTCACCGACTGCTCCGTGATTCCCAGTTCCTGGGCCACGCGTTTCTGGCTGCCGTGCTTTCCATCGCCGCCCTGGAGTGCGCGCAACCGGTCCACCACCCGCCACTGTGCTGGTGTGCGTTGCTGCACCACCCGTCCGATCAGGCGAAGCACCGCCTGGGCATTTGCAGTGGTCATGGCTCCTTCCTTGGCGTGGGGAGGCATCTCCCGTCCACGGCCAATACTGCCGGACACCACCGACAATGGCACGTGACCAGCCGAGCCCTTGGCGAGTTCCACGGCCTTTCGCGCTGCCACAAAGCCGCTCCCGGAACCTTCCCGGGGGCTTCCGCCCGGGGTGAGCTGTACGGCCCCGATCCCGATCCCGACGTACCAGTGCCCGCTCCGGAGCGCGTACAGGGCGATCTCCACCACGTCCTCGGCATGTTCCACCACACCCTGGAGTTCATCACCCACGGACCGTTCGAAGGGCGCCGGTGTGAGGGTGCGCAGTGCGGCGATCAGATCGGGAACACGGTCGACGTCGGCAGTGCTGCCTCGCTGGTCGATGGTCAGTACGTACATGCCCTAACCGTACGCAGGTGATCACTCATAATCAATCAAAAATAGCTGATTATTAAATATCAGCCAATAAAGGCTGATTTGCTGGAATCACCCGATCCGGTCAGGCGCTGCCGTGGCCTGCCGGGATCCGCTCCAGGCGATCCACCCGCCGGCGCCTGCCATCAGTACGGCCCCGGCGGCCTGGGACGGCAGGCTGCTTCCCGTAGTTGCCTGCCCCAGGACAACGCCCAGGACGTAGAACACCACAGCGCCGGCCACCCAGAGGGCCCCGGCCCAGCGCGGCAGCACGTGGGAACGCCATACCGCGATCCCCAGCAGCACCGTGCCAACGAATGCGAGCAGCAGGCCCAGCAGGAACGCCCCGGTCATGGATGCCGGGAATTCCAGCTGCATCACGTCCTGGTTTCCGCCCAGGTATGCCTTTCCGATGGCGGGGGTGGCAAACGTGGAAATCACCGCCGGCACAAGCAGCAAAGCCGTGCCGGCAACAGCTGTGACCATCGAGGCGATTGCCAGGCGCCCCGTCCTGCTGTTGGCCATGGAACAGCCCAAAGCAAAGAGACCGAACAGGGCCAGGATGGTGCCTGTGGTACTGCCGAAAAGATGGCTGAACTGGTACGCATCGGAGCTGACAAAACGGGCCCACGCCTCCGGGTCCTTCGCCTGGTCCGGCTGCGGGTCCAGCGTGGACCAGGCGGTGACAAGCCACGAGACAGGCAGCGCCCACAATCCGGCCTGGATCCAGCGGCTGATGCTCTTTGATTGGACGGCGAACGTGGCCATGTTTCATGGTAGATCCAGGACATCCGTCCAGCCAGACGTCCGCAGGAGTCAGCCGAACAGGTTCACCGGCTTCACGATGTCGGCATAGATCAGCAGCAAACTCATGCCCATCAGCAACGTGGCCACCACGTAAGTCACGGGAAGCAGTTTGGCGATGTCGAAAGCGCCCGGATCCGGTTTGCCGAACAGCTTGGCCACCCGTCGCCGCGCCCCCTCGTACAGCGCTCCGGCCACGTGGCCGCCGTCGAGCGGAAGCAGCGGGATCAGGTTGAAGACCGCAAGCGCAAAGTTCAAGCCGGCGAGCAGCCCTACCAGTGCCCCGATCCTGGACTGCAGCGGCACTTCCTCCATGGCCGCCACTTCACCGGCCACGCGCCCCACGCCCACCACACTGATGGGGCCGTTGGGGTCGCGATCTTCCTCGCTGAAGGCCGCCTTGGCAACACCCACCACCCGGGCGGGCAGATTGAAGACGACGCCAGCCACTTGCTTGATGTTTTCGCCCGCCATGGGCAGGACGGACGACGCCGGCTGGGGAACCAGTTCGGTCTGCGCGCCGATGCCCAGGAAGCCGACGTCCTGGTACAGGAGGGTGCCGGCGTCGTCCTTTGCCTGGCGTCCGTCCACGCCGACGACGGGGCGGGCGGAGAGCACCGGCGTCACCGTGGTGGTGACGGGCGCGCCGTCGCGCTCCACAGTGATGCTGACTTCCCTGCCCGCGGAGGCCCGGATCCATTCGGTCAGCTCGTCCCAGCCGGTGACAGCTTTCCCGTCAAAGGAGGTGACCACGTCGTTAGGCAGGAGCCCGGCAGCGGCCGCGGGGGTCAGCTTGCAGTCCGGGGAATCGGGATCAACGGTCTCGCCGGCCGCCACCTGGCATTTGGAGACGTCGGCGATGGTGGTGGTGGCCGTGGCCATGCCGAAGCCCATCAGCAGGACGGCGGTCAGGACCACACCGATCAACAGGTTCATGGCCGGCCCGCCCAGCATCACGATGATTTTCTTCCACACCGGCAGCCGGTAGAACACGCGGTTTGCGTCCTCCGGGCCCACTTCCTCGTGTGCCATGGACCGGGCTTCCGTGGCCAGTGTCTGGAACATGCCGGTGCTGGAGGGGCGGACGGTTCCGTCGTCCTTGTTGGGCGGATACATGCCGATCATGGACACGTAGCCGCCCAGCGGGATCGCTTTCACGCCGTATTCGGTCTCGCCCTTCCGCTTGGACCACAGGGTGGGGCCGAAGCCGATCATGTACTTGGTGACACGCACCTTGAACAGCTTGGCGGGCACCAGGTGCCCCACTTCGTGCAGCGCAATGGACACGGCAATGCCGATCGCCACAAAGACGACGCCGAGGATAAAGAGGAGGACGGGGCTCATGCGTGGATCTGCTGCTTCCTAGAGACTGCTGACTGCTAAACGTTCGTGGGCACGCGTGCGTGCCCAGTTTTCAGCATCCAGTACCGACTCCAGCGTCAGCCCGGAGGATCCTGAATGTTCGCTGAGGACAGCATCGATGGTGTCCACGATTTCGGTGAAGCGGATGCGTCCCGAGTGGAACGCCATGACCGCTTCCTCGTTTGCCGCGTTGAAGACGGCGGGAAAAGTACTCCCCTGCTTCGCGGCGTCCTTGGCCAGGTCCACGGCCGGGAAAGCGACGGTGTCCAGGGGTTCGAACGTCCAGCTGGTGGCTTTGGTCCAGTCACACGGGGAGGCCGCTTTGGGGACCCTGTCCGGCCAGCCCAGCCCTAAGGCAATGGGGAGGCGCATGTCCGGCGGGGACGCCTGGGCGATGACGGACCCGTCAATGAACTGGACCATGGAGTGGACCACCGACTGCGGGTGGACCACAACGTCGATCCGGTCCAGCGGCACGTCGAACAGCAGATGCGCCTCGATAAGCTCAAGGCCCTTGTTGACGAGCGTGGCCGAGTTGGTGGTGACCATCAGCCCCATGTCCCACGTGGGGTGCGCCAGGGCCTCTTTCGGCGTCACGTCGTGGAGCTGTTCCCTTGTCCGGCCGCGGAAAGGCCCTCCGGAGGCCGTCAGGATGAGTTTCTCAACTTCGGCCGCGGAGCCGGAGCGCAGGCACTGCGCTATCGCTGAGTGCTCGGAATCCACCGGCACGATCTGTCCCTCGCGGGCGGCGGCCTTGACAAGCGCTCCGCCGACGATCAGCGATTCCTTGTTGGCCAGCGCCAGCGTTGCACCTGATTTCAGGGCGGCGAGGGTCGGGGCGAGCCCGATGGAGCCGGTAATGCCGTTGAGCACCACGTCCGCTTCTACCGCGGCGATGCGGGCCGAGGCGTCCGGGCCGGCGATGATTTCGGGGCGGTAGTCCTGCCGCCCGGCGAGGCGGGCAGCCTCGGAGATCAGGTCCTGCAGCTTGCGCGGATCCCCTGCGGCGATGCCCACAGCGGCGGCACCGGTGTGGACGGCCTGGCGGGCCAGGAGCTGCAGGTTCCCTCCGCCGGCACTGAGCGCCACTACCTCAAATAGGTGCGGGGCGCCGTCGACGACGTCAATCGCCTGGGTGCCGATGGAACCGGTGGATCCGAGGATGACGATTCTGCGAGGCTGCATTGGTTAAGTATCCCGCACCACGGCCCGCACGTGGCCCGCGGTCCGGTCAGCCCGCCGCCAGCTCGATGAAACCCTTGGCCAGCGTGGACACGGCTCCGATGTAGGCGATGGCCACAACGATCCGCCGCACGGCAGCGGGTTTGACCTTGCCGGACAGCAGATCGCCTGCGATGATTCCCGCCACCATGGCGGCCAGGATGCTGAGCCATTGCCAGCCGTCCAGGCCGGGAACATGTCCCCCGGATAGTACGTACTTGATCACCAGGGAAGACAGTCCGGTGGTCACGAAATAGGGCTGGAGGGTGGCGCCGAAACTCTTCTGCTCCCAGCGGGTGGCAATGGCGTACGCGGTGATGGCCGGTCCGCCGACGCCCGCTGCCGCGTTCATCAGTCCGCTGGTGAAGCCGAGGGAGACCATGGGAACGGGGCCACTGGCGCGCCAGGAGCTGCGGGTCAGCCGTTGCGAAGCCAGCAGGGCGATGATGAGGAGGATGCCGATGCAAATCTCCAGCGGCGCTTCGGCCACGTTGCTGGCCAACCAGGCACCCGGCACTACCCCTACGAGGGCCGCGAGCGCCAGTCCGAAGTAGCGCTTCCACTCCACATGCCGCCAGACCCTGGAAAGGATCAGGAGGGATGAGGCTGCGCCGCACAGGTTGATGATCATGACGCCGTCGAAGGGACCGAGCAGCACCACCAGGACGGGAGAGACGAGAAGGCCGAATCCGAGGCCGGCCAGCCGCTGGGCCAGTGCCCCTGCAACAACGGCAATGAGCACCAATGCAAACACCATCCGATCCTAGTGGGCGGACAGCGACGCCGGGCGTAACGTGGATTGCGTGGACTGGGTTTCCTGGTTCGATGCGCCGGAGTACGGATTCGCCCGGCAAGTGCTGCAGCGAGGTGTGGCGGCACTGTTCTTCGTTGCGTTCCTGTCCTCCCTGAACCAGTTCCCTGCACTGCTGGGCGAACGTGGCCTGTTGCCGGTTCCGGACTATCTGGAGGGGTTCAGCGTGCGCCGGCGGCCCACGCTGTTCCGTTGGCGCTATTCGGACCGGCTGCTGCGTGGTGTCTGCCTCACCGGACTGGCAATTTCCGCCCTCCTGGTGGCCGGCATCCCCCAGCTTGGGCCGCCGTGGGTTCCGCTGATCGCATTTCTGGCCCTGTGGCTGCTTTACATGTCGATCGTCAACGTGGGGCAGACGTTTTATGGCTTCGGCTGGGAAATGCTGCTGCTGGAGGCCGGGTTCACGGTGGCCTTCCTTGGCTCGGATCAGACGGAGCCGCCGCGCACCATCCTGATCCTGTTGGCCTGGCTCGTGTTCCGGCTGGAGTTCGGCGCCGGGATGATCAAGATCCGCGGCGGCCGGGAGTGGCGTGACCTGACCGCCCTCTACTATCATCATGAAACGCAGCCGATGCCGGGGCCGCTGAGCCGCCAGGCTCATCTCCTGCCCAAACCCTTCCACCGGCTGGAGGTCCTGGGGAACCATTTCGCCCAGCTCGTGGTGCCGTTCTTCCTCTTCGCTCCGCAACCCGTGGCAAGCGCCGCCGCGGGAATCATCATCTTCACCCAGCTGTGGCTGGTGGCCAGCGGCAACTTCGCGTGGCTGAACTGGATGGCCATTGTGCTGGCCTTCGCCGCGGTCAGCGACCCCGTGGCCCACGCCGTATTGCCGTTCCTGCCGCTGGACGGGGATCCTGAGGAAGGCAGCCGCGGCAGTCCCCCGTACTGGCTTGCCATCACCCTGGTGGCCACAATGCTGCTGGTAGTCCTCAGCTACTGGCCCGTGCGCAACCTGCTCTCCAAGGGGCAGCTGATGAATGCCAGCTTCAACCGCTGGCAGCTGGTCAACACGTACGGCGCGTTTGGTACCGTGACCAAGCACCGCGTCGAGATCGTGGTGGAGGGCACCCTGGACGAAGAACCTGAGGACTCCGCGGACTGGCGCGAATATGGGTTTAAGGGCAAACCCGGGGATCTTCGCCGGCTGCCCCGCCAGTGGGCGCCCTACCACCTGCGGCTGGACTGGCTGATGTGGTTCCTGCCGTTGCGCACCGTCCACGAGGAGTGGTTTTACGCGTTCCTCACGAAACTGCTGGAGGCGGACCAGCGGACGCTGCGGCTACTCCGCGCCGACCCGTTCGACGGCGATCCGCCGCGCTGGGTGCGTGTCAACAGCTACCTGTACCGTTTCGCCACCAGGGCTGAGTTCCGGGAGACGGGCGAGCGCTGGGTGCGGATGCCGCTCTATGAGGCCATCCCGCCGCTTTCGCTCGGCGGTTCCCGCCGCCGGCGGCGGTGATTCGGTGCCCCGGCGATTCGGTGCCCCGGCGATTCGGTGCCTTGTGATTCGGGGCTCTTGTGATTCGGGGCTCTTGTGATTCCTGCCGTCGTGGCCCTAGGAGCGGATGCCTGCCCGGCGGATGGTGGCTTCGGCGTGCTTGAGGATGGGGCCGTCGATCATTTTGCCGCCATGCTGGAACACGCCGGATCCGGCAACAGCGGCGACCTGCAGCAGTTCTGTGGCGGCGGCGACGTCGGCCTCGGACGGGGCGTAGGCGCCCCGGACAACGGCCGCCTGCGTGGGATGGATGCAGGCTTTGGAGCCGAATCCTGACGCTGCGGCATCAGCGGCCTCCAGAGCCAGCCCGTCAAGGTCCGGGATGTTGACGTACACGGCATCCACGGCTTCTTTCCCGAAAGCCCGGGCGGCGAGCAGCACCGCGGACCGGGCATGCAACGCCACGGCGCGGTAGCCGCCGTCGTCCGCTCTGCTGGACGTACCGCTGAGGGAAGCCAGGAGGTCCTCGGCGCCCCACATCAGTGCCACCACGTTGGGGGCCGCCGCGATGGCGGGCGCGTTCAGGACCCCGACGGCGGTCTCGCACAGGGCGATGACGTGGTAGTCCGCCAGGGCTTCGAGCTGGGCCGCACTCTCAGCCTTGGCCAGCATCACCGTGCGGTACGGGGTGTGGGCCAGGCAGTGCAGGTCCTTCTCGAACTCGTCGGTGCCCGCCGGATTGATCCTGATGATGGTGCGGCTGGGGTCAAGTTCGGGCCCCTCCCCGGCAGCGCCCAGCTGGGCCAGGATGGCGCCGCGCGCCCGCTGCTTGTCCGCGGGTGCCACCGCGTCCTCGAGGTCCACGATGACAGCGTCGGCGCGTTGGGCGGCCTTGGGGAAGCGCTCCGGGCGGTCGGCAGGGCAGAAGAGCAGGGCGGGACCCATCACAAATGTCATACGGACATTGTCCTCTTTTCGGGGCCCGGCACGCTCCCCTTTTCAGCTCCCGCAGGCTGCACGTGTTGTCCAGAAGACTGCGCCACATGGGCGTCCCGGATCCACATCAGGCAGCTCCGTGTGGCCAGCGCCACCACTGTGTTGTCCTGGTTCCGCCCGGTGTGGTGCATAGTCACAATCCCCTGGCCGGGTCGCGATCCCGAGAGCCGTTTGCCGGTGATCACCGTCTCGGTGTAGAGCGTGTCCCCGTGGAACAGCGGGTGCGGGAAAGAGACGTCCGTCAGGCCCAGCTGGGCGATGATCGTGCCCTGGGTGAGCTGCGATACTGACTGCCCCACCAGGGTGGACAGCGTGAACATGGAGTTGACCAGGCGCTGGCCAAACGGCTGCCCTGCGCTCCAGGCGGCATCGAGGTGCAGAGCCTGGGTGTTCATGGTGAGCGTTGTGAACAGGACGTTGTCCGCCTCGGTCACGGTGCGGCCGGGCCGGTGCGCGTAGACAACGCCTTCTTCGAGTTCGTCAAAGTACAGGCCGCGCTGCTCGATGATGCGGGGGCCCTCGGCGGCTGCGCCCGGACCGTCAGGGGTTGAGCCCGCCGAAGCCCCGCTCATACGGTGAGCTCCTGGTCCTCTTCGAACAGCTCGGCGCCGGTGGCCGCGGCCACGTCCTCCACGGAGACGTTGGGGGCCAGTTCGCGCAGAACCAACCGGGACCGCCCGCCTTCGGTGACGACGTCGATCACGGCGAGGTCGGTGATGATCCGGTCCACGCAGGCCTTGCCGGTCAGCGGCAGCGAGCAGTGCTCCACGATTTTGGGGTTGCCGTTGCGGTCCACGTGTTCCATCATCACGATCACCTTCTTGGCGCCGAAGACCAGGTCCATGGCCCCGCCCATGCCTTTGACCATCTTGCCCGGGATCATCCAGTTGGCCAGGTCCCCGTTCTGCGCCACTTCCATGGCGCCGAGCACGGCCACGTCCACATGCCCGCCGCGGATCATGCCGAACGACGAGGCGGAGTCGAAGAACGCGGCCCCCTTGTTAACGGTGACGGTTTCCTTGCCGGCGTTGATGAGGTCCGGATCCACCGCATCCTCGCTGGGGTATGGTCCCACGCCCAGGATCCCGTTCTCCGAGTGGAGCACCACCTCGACGCCTGCCGGGATGTAGTTGGGAATGAGCGTGGGCATGCCGATGCCGAGGTTGACATACTGTCCGTTGCTGAGCTCCCGGGCCACCCGGGCGGCCAGTTCGTTGCGCGTCCACCCTTTGGCCTCCGGATTGGTGCCTTCCGGATGGCCGACGGTGGCACGCCGGTATTCGGGCCGTACGGCTTCGGGGCGGGGAGGCGCTCCCTGCGTGCTGTTGGACTCCATGGCTACGCTCCTGCCTGTTCGGTGGCGCTTTCGGTTCCGGCGGCCCGGGCAAGGGCGACGGTCCGCTTCTCGATCCGCTTCTCGCCGGCGGGCACAACCACCACACGCTGGACAAAGATGCCGGGAGTGTGGACGTGTTCGGGGTCCAGCTCCCCCGGTTCCACCAGCTCCTCCACCTCGGCGATGGTGATTTTTCCCGCCATGGCGCAGAGCGGGTTGAAGTTCATGGCGGTGGCGTGGAAAACCAGGTTGCCGTGGCGGTCGCCCTTCCAGGCGTGGACCAGTCCGAAGTCGGGTGTCAGGGATTCCTCGAGGACATAGTCCACTTCATTGAACGTCCGGACTTCCTTGGCGGCAGAGGCGATGGCGATGCCGCCGTCGGCGTCGTACTTCTGCGGCAGGCCGCCGTCGGACACCTGCGTGCCGACCCCCGCCTTGGTGTAGAAAGCGGGGATCCCGGCGCCGCCGGCCCGGAGCTTTTCCGCCAGCGTCCCCTGCGGGGTGAGGACCACCTCAAGCTCACCGGACAGGTACTGGCGCGCGAACTCCTTGTTCTCGCCGACGTAGGAACTGACAGTCCGCCGGATCTTGCCGTCACGGAGCAGGACGCCCAGCCCCCAGTCGTCCACGCCGCAGTTGTTGCTCACTGTCTCGAGGTCCTTGGTGCCGTGCCGGTGCAGGGCATCGATCAAGGCCACCGGGATTCCGCAGAGGCCGAACCCTCCCACCGCGAGCGACGCGCCGTCGGGAATGTCCGCAGTGGCTTCCTCGGCGCTGGCAACAACCTTGTTGATCATCGTTGGTCCTTTCAAGGGTCTCGACAGGCTCGACCACCGTTTTACAGCTCGACCACCGGGTAACAGGCTCGACCACCGCGTGGCATTCCCGACCAGCGGGCTGGTTACAGTCCGAGTTCGCGGGCGATGAGCATCAGCTGGACCTCCGTGGTGCCCTCCCCCACTTCAAGGATCTTGGAGTCGCGGTAGTGGCGTGCCACGGTGAATTCGTTGATGAAGCCATAGCCGCCGAATACCTGGGTGGCATCCCGCGCGTTGTCCATGGCCGCCTCGCCTGCGACCATCTTAGCGATGGCCGCCTGCGTCTTGAACCGCTTCCCGGCCAGCATTCTCGATGCGGCGTCGTAGTACGCCAGGCGGGCCGTATGGGCCCGGGCCTGCATGCGGGCGATCTTGAACGAGATGGCCTGGTACTTGCCGATGTGATGGCCGAACGCGCTGCGTTCCTTGGCGTACTTCACCGACAGGTCAACACAGCCCTGCGCCGCCCCCGTCGCCAAAGCCGCGATGGCGATCCGGCCCTCGTCCAGGATGGAAAGGAAATTCGCGTAACCCCGCCCCTCCGCACCGAGCAGGTTCGCTTCCGGCACCCGGACGTCCTTGAGCGTCAGCGGGTGCGTGTCCGAGGCGTTCCAGCCCACTTTGTTGTAGGCCTTCTCCGCCCTGAAACCCGGAGTGTCAGTGGGCACCAGGATGGTGGAAATCTGCTTCTTGAGGCTGCCATCCTTGCGTTCCTTCTGACCCGTCACCGCGGTGACCGTGACCAGACGCGTGATGTCAGTCCCGGAGTTGGTGATGAATTCCTTGTTGCCGTTGATCACCCAGTCGCCGTTCTCACGATGGGCGTGGGTTTTGGTCCCGCCGGCGTCAGAGCCTGCTTCCGGCTCCGTGAGTCCGAAGCCGGCGAGCGCCTTGCCCGAGGCCAGCAGCGGGAGCCACTCCTCTTTCTGGGCCTCGGTGCCGAACCGGTACACCGGCATTGCGCCGAGGGAGACGCCTGCTTCCAGCGTGATGGCCACGGACTGGTCCACCCGGCCCAGCTGTTCGAGGGCGAGTGCCAAAGCGAAGTAGTCCCCTCCCATCCCGCCGTGCTCTTCCGGGAACGGCAGCCCGAACAGGCCCATGTCCGCCATCTGGGACACCACCTCGTACGGGAAGCTGTGCTCCTCATCGTGCTTGGCCGAGACCGGCGCCACCACGTTGTCCGCGAAATCCCGGACGGTGTCGCTGAGGTCCTGGTATTCCTCACTGAGCTCAAAATCTGCCATGGCTAGGCTCCCTTGCCTGTGTTGTCGGACTCCTTGTCGGAATCCTTGTTCGACTCCGTGGTGGAATCCTGATCTGAGTCTGGATCGGTGGTTGAAGGGTGGATGGTGGCCAGCACCTGGTCCGCTTTGACCGGCTGACCGGCCTTGATGCTGATGTGGACCGTGCCGGCCACCTCGGCCACGAGCTGGTGTTCCATCTTCATGGCTTCCACGGAGAGTAGGACCTGGCCGGCTTCCACGGTGTCGCCGTTGCTGACCGCAACGGATACCACCGTGCCGGGCATGGGCGAACGCACCTCCGGGTCCGCGGTGCCTTCCTCGCGCTCGACGGCGGCGAGCACCCGGAGTAGCCGAGACTCCCGTGTCAGCGCCTCCAGCCGGCAGGACCAGCCTCCGTTGCCGAGGAACAGTTCCGTGGGAACTCCTGCGGGCAGGTTGTCCGGATCCGGGCTGCCGGAACCCCACGTCACCGGGGCCAGGGAATACTCCGTGGTTTCGCCGTCGAGGGTCAGGACCATGCTCCCGCCGCCCGGCAGTCGCAGCGAGGCCGTCCGCCAGGGCCCTTCACCGACGCAGACCTGGACCGGGCCGGCCGCCACGCGGCCCGTCACACTCACCGTTGCGATGCCGCCGTCGGGCATTCCCAGGCTGATCCGCCGGGGTGCCGGCGCGCCGATCCGCCAGCCGTTGCCGGCCTGCCACGGACCGGAGGGTGTCACCGCGCTGCCCGGTTCCCCGTTCACAACGGCGTACAGGGCGGCCGCGACCAGTTCGGCGTCGTCAATCAGCCGGAAGGCGAAGTCTGGCATCTTGCGCTCGATCAGGCCGGTGTCCAGATGCCCGGCGCGGACGTCGGCGTCGTTGATCAGCAGCCTCAGGTACTCAACATTCGTGTCGATGCCAAGAGCTGTGTAGCCGGCGAGTGCCGCGTCCAAGGTATCCAGGGCAACGGTGCGATCCGGGCCCCACGCGATGACCTTGGAGATCATCGGATCGTAGCTGGAGGAGATCTCGAGCCCCTCGAGCAGGGCAGAATCCACGCGGATCATGCCGGCTCCGTGATGGGGCATTTCGTCCAGCAGGAGCACGGTCCCGGTGGACGGCATGAAGTTCCGCTCCGGGATTTCCGCGTAGACGCGGGCTTCGGCGGCGTGCCCGTTGAGTTCGACGTCGGCCTGGCGGACGGTCAGTTCCTCACCGGCGGCGATGCGGACCTGCCATTCGACCAGGTCAACGCCGGTGACCATTTCGGTCACCGGGTGCTCCACCTGGAGACGGGTATTCATCTCCATAAAGAAGAACTCGTCAGGGGCCTCGTCGGAGACCAGGAACTCCACAGTTCCCGCGCCGCTGTAGTGGACGCTGCGGGCCGCCTGGCAGGCGGCCTCGCCGATCCGGGCCCGGGTGGCCCCGCCGTCGTGCAATGACTCCAGCAGCGGCGACGGCGCTTCCTCAATCACCTTTTGGTGGCGGCGCTGCAGCGAGCATTCCCGCTCCCCAAGATGGATCACGTTGCCGTGGTTGTCCGCCAGGACCTGGACCTCGATGTGCCGCGGCGTGCGGACCAGCCGTTCAAGGAAAAGGGTGTCGTCGCCGAAGGCGCTCGCGGCGACGCGGCGGGCGGTGGCCAGCGTGGCTTCGAGGTCCTCGTGGCGCTCTACGATGTGCATGCCCTTGCCGCCGCCGCCCGCTGACGGCTTGATCAGGAGCGGGAACCCGACGGCGGGCGCGGCCTCCATGAGTTGCGCGTCAGTCATGCCCGGTTCGGCGATGCCCGGCACTACGGGGACTCCGTAGCCGGCCACGTGGTTCTTGGAGCGGATCTTGTCGCCCATGACGTTCAGGGACTCAACGCCGGGGCCGATGAAGGTGATGCCGGCGGCTTCGAGGGCGCGGGCAAAATCGACGTTCTCGCTGAGGAAGCCGTAGCCGGGGTGCACGGCCTCGGCGCCCGTCTCGCGGCAAGCCTGAAGGATCGCCGCAATCTTGAGGTAGCTCTCTGCAGCAGCGGCAGGGCCGATCCGCACGGCGGTGTCAGCTTCGCGAACGTGGCGGGCCCCGGCGTCGGCGTCGGAATAGACGGCTACGGAGCGGATGCCCAGGGCACGCAGTGTGCGGATGACGCGGCAGGCGATCTCCCCGCGGTTGGCGACCAGCACGGTGCTGAACAGCGGCTTCTGCCGGATTGCGGAAGGAACGGCGGGCATGGAAACGGTCATGGCTGGCTCACATCCGGAAAAGGCCGAAGGAGGTCTCCGGCAGGGGGGTGCGGGAGACGACGTCGAGCGCCAGCCCCAGGACGGTGCGGGTATCCGCGGGGTCGATCACGCCGTCGTCCCAGAGGCGGGCGGTGGAATAGTACGGGCTGCCCTGGTCCTCGTACTGCTGTTTGATCGGGGCCTTGAAGGCTTCCTCATCCTCTGCGGACCATTCCTCGCCACGGGCCTCGTACTGGTCACGCTTGACGGTTGCAAGAACGCCGGATGCTTGGTTCCCTCCCATCACCGAGATGCGGCTTGCCGGCCACATCCACAGGAAGCGCGGCGAGTACGCCCGCCCGCACATGGAGTAGTTGCCGGCGCCGAAGGACCCGCCGATGACGACGGTCAGCTTCGGCACCCGGGCGGTGGCGACGGCGGTGACCATCTTGGCGCCGTTCTTGGCAATGCCACCCTGCTCGGAATCCCTGCCCACCATGAACCCGGAAATGTTCTGCAGGAAAATAAGCGGAATGCCGCGCTGGTCGCAGAGTTCGATGAAGTGCGCGCCCTTGAGCGAGGACTCGCTGAAGAGCACGCCGTTGTTGGCCACGATCCCCACCGGGTGCCCGTGCAGTCTGGCAAAACCCGTGACCAGGGTGGTGCCGTACTCCTTCTTGAACTCGTGGAACCTGCTGCCGTCCACCAGCCGGGCAATGACCTCGTGGACGTCGTACTGCGCGTTGACGTCCGTCGGGACGGCGCCGTACAACTCCGCCGGATCCGCGAGGGGCTCGACGACGGTGTCCACATCCCAGGCAGGGGCAGCCGGCCTCGGCAGCGTGGAGACGATGTCCCGGACGATCTGCAGGGCATGCTCATCGTTCTCCGCCAGGTGGTCGGTGACACCGGAGATCTTCGAGTGCACGTCACCGCCGCCCAGTTCCTCCGCCGTGACGATCTCCCCGATGGCAGCCTTCACCAGCGGCGGACCGCCCAGGAAGATAGTGCCCTGGTTCCGCACGATCACCGTCTCATCGCTCATCGCCGGAACGTAAGCGCCGCCTGCCGTGCAGGAGCCCATCACCGAGGCGATCTGCGGGATCTTCGCGGCAGACATCTTCGCCTGGTTGAAGAAGATCCGGCCGAAATGCTCCTTGTCGGGAAAAACTTCGTCCTGCTTCGGGAGGAACGCCCCGCCCGAATCCACCAGATAGATGCACGGCAGCCGGTTCTCCAGCGCTATCTCCTGGGCGCGGAGGTGCTTCTTCACGGTCATCGGGTAGTAGGTGCCGCCCTTGACGGTGGCATCGTTGGAGATCACCAGCACCTGGCGGCCGTGGACCAGGCCGACGCCGGCAATAACCCCGGCTCCCGGCGAGTCGTTGTTGTACATGCCGTTGGCTGCCAGCGGCGCGATCTCCAGGAACGGGCTGCCATCATCCAGCAGCCGGTCAATGCGCTCCCGGGGCAGCAGCTTCCCGCGCCCCACATGGCGCTCCCTCGACTTCTCCGGCCCGCCCAACGCGGCCTCAGCCAGC
Organism: Pseudarthrobacter sp. NIBRBAC000502772; assembly: GCF_006517235.1. Lineage (NCBI taxonomy): Bacteria > Bacillati > Actinomycetota > Actinomycetes > Micrococcales > Micrococcaceae > Pseudarthrobacter > Pseudarthrobacter sp. NIBRBAC000502772. Next base: position 2,009,529 of record NZ_CP041188.1, on the reverse strand, counting down.
CTGGTCCGGAGCTCGGCGGCCAGCGCGAGCTGGGCAGCGTTGTTTGCAGCAAACGCTTCACTTGCGGCATCAAGCCGGCTGGCGAGAGTCTCCATCGACTGCATCCGTTCGTCATCTATTGAAAGCCACCAAGGCTCCGGCGAGAGCCGTAAAAGCCAGCTCGGTTAATGCTTTATAACTGGAATTCAGGTTAGTCTTTATTAACTGTGATGTCCAACACAACAGGACATTGCTAGAATCGGCTGTTCCTAGGAGGAAAAGCGTGCCCACCACCCGACCGGTCAAGCCGTCCGCACCGGCCCAGTCTGAGCATCCGAACGCGGCAATACGACCCGTTTCGGCAGCGCAGGCCGCTTCGGCGACGCCGGCAGCCCCAGGAACACCCGCGGCCGCGGCAGCCCCCGCAACTCCCGGAACTCCCCGCAGCCAGGCGAAGGAGAACCGCCGCCAGGCGCTGCTTGCCGCCGCCGCGGGGCTCTTCGCCCTGCACGGATTCAACCGGGTATCGCTGGAAGACCTGGGCGCAGCAGCGGGTGTCAGCGGCCCGGCCGTCTATCGCCACTTCCAGGGCAAGCAGGCGGTGTTGGGAGACCTGCTGCTTACCGTCAGCCGCGAGCTGCTCGACGGCGGCCGGCGCGTCGTTGCCGAGACTACGGACCCGCTCGCAGCGCTCCGCAGGCTGGTGGGGTTCCAAGTGGAGTTTGCCCTTGGCAAGCCCGACGTGATCCGGGTGCAGGACCGGGATTTCAGCAACCTCAGCCAGAAGGACCAGTCCGAGGTACGGGCACTGCAGCGGAACTACGTGGAGATTTGGGTGGAGGTCCTGGCGCTGCTGCATCCGGGCACCGACGCCGTCGAACTGCGGATGCGGGCGCACGCTACGTTCGGCCTGATCAACTCCACACCACACTCGGTGCGGAACCACGGACGGAAAATCGCGCCCAAAACGGCCCGGCCGCTTCTCGAAAGCATGGCGCTGGCTGCACTCACGGTGAACGTTCCCCAAGCCCCCTGACCGGGACAGCCCTGGAGTTTTTGTCCAGATAAAGCGGGTTCAACCGCCCGAAACCCGGATTATCTGGACAAAAACTCGTGGGTTAGACCATCGTGAGCACCATGCCGGGTTCGGCCAGGATGGCGCCAACGTCGGCGAGGAACCTCGAACCCTGCTCCCCGTCCACCAGGCGATGGTCAAAGGACAGGCTCAGCGTCATGACCTGGCGCAGGGCCACCTCATCCTGGAATTCCCACGGCATTTTCCGCACTGCCCCCATGGCCAGGATGGCAGCCTCGCCGGGGTTCAGGATGGGAGTACCCGCATCGATGCCGAAGACCCCGATATTCGTGATGGAGATGGTACCGCCGGACAGGTCTGCCGGCGCGGTCTTGCCGGCCCGTGCCGTCTCGGTCAGCCCGGTCAGGGCTGCGGAGAGTTCCAGCAGCGACAGGGTATCCGCGTCCTTGATGTTCGGTACGGTGAGCCCGCGCGGAGTTGCGGCGGCGATGCCCAGGTTCACGTAGTTGAACTGCACGATCTCCTGGCTGGCTTCCTCCCACCGCGAGTTCAGCGACGGGTTCCGCCGCAGCGCGATCAGCACAGCCTTCGCCACCATCGTCAGCGGCGTGAGCTTGTAGCCGGAAAACGCCCGGCTCGTCTTCAGCTTGGCCAGCAGGTCCATGGTGGGCGTGACATCCACCGTGAGGAATTCCGTCGCGTGGGGAGCCGTGAACGCACTTGCCACCATCGCGGCGGCCGTGAACTTGCGGACACCCTTGATGGGAGTCCGGACTTCCCGCCCACCCTGTGGCGCCAGTCCAGTGGGGGAATCCGAACCGGATACGGCGGAAAGATGGCGTACCGGTGCGGACAATTCGCCGCCGCCAACAAAATTCTGGACATCCTCCCGCGTGATCAGGCCGCCGGCTCCGGTGCCCGCGACCGCGGCCAGCTCGACGCCGAGGTCCTTGGCCAGCTTCCGGACCGGCGGGGTGGAGCGGGGACGCTCCGCGGTGTCGGTGTCGACAGGCTCGGTTTCGCTCCTGACAGGCTCAACCACGGGGCCGCGAACAGGCTCAACCGCCGGGGTGGCGAACGTGCGGGCCCGGCGGGCGGGACGGCCTGAGCTTTCGACGACGGCGCCGTACCCAACCAGGTTCGGCTCGCGTTTCGCGGTCCCCGCTGCAGCAGTGGCCGCCCCGGCGGGCGCAGCCCCTGCAGGTGAGGCGCCGCCGTCGTCCGCTACTTCGAAGGAGACGATCGGCTTGCCCACCTCCACGATTGTTCCCGGCTCTTCATGGAGCGCAGTGATCACGCCCGCGAACGGTGACGGCAGCTCCACTACGGCCTTTGCGGTTTCCACCTCGGCGATGACCTGGTTCAGCGTCACCGTGTCCCCCACTGCCACTTTCCAGCTGAGGATTTCTGATTCCGTGAGGCCTTCGCCGAGGTCCGGGAGCCTGAATTCCTTGATCATGGTGGCGCTCATCCTTCCAACCCGCTGAGGGAGTTCGGGCGTCCGAGGGCGCGGTCCACGCCGTCGAGGATCCGGTCCAGGCCGGGCAGATGGTGCATTTCGAGCTTGGAGTACGGGTAGGGAATATCGAACCCGGTGATACGGACGGGGGCGGTTTCGAGGTGGTAGAAGCACCGCTCGGTAATGCTGGCCGCAACTTCGGCGCCCAGGCCACCGGACTGGCCGGCTTCATGGGTGACCACCAGCCTGCCTGTTTTCCGGACAGATGCTTCAACGGTGGCGTAGTCCACGGGTGCCAGCGAGCGCAGGTCAATGACCTCGATGGAGATGCCTTCGTCGGCGGCCGCGGTTGCTGCGTCCTTGGCCGTCTTCACCAACGGCCCGTAGGCCACAAGCGTCACGTCCGTGCCCTCGGTGACAACGCGGGCGGAGTCCATGGGCAGCGCGGTGCGCGGATCGATGCCCTCATCCACTTCACCCTTGTCGTGGTAGCGGCGCTTGGGTTCGAAGTACAGTACCGGGTCATCGGACAGGATGGCCTGCTGGATCACGGTGTGGGCATCCTGCGGGTTGGAGACGCTGACCACGCGAAGCCCCGAGGTATGCGTGAAGTACGCCTCGGGCGACTCCGAGTGGTGCTCGGGTGAGCCGATGCCGCCTCCGAACGGGACGCGGATGGTGATGGGCATCTTCACGGCCCCCTGGGTGCGGTAGTGCAGCTTTGCCACCTGGCTCACGATCTGGTCGAAGGCAGGGTAGATAAAGCCGTCGAACTGGATCTCCACCACCGGGCGGTAACCGCGGTAGGCGAGGCCGACGGCGGTGCCCATGATGGCCGACTCGGCCAGCGGGGTGTCCACCACACGGTGGGTGCCGAAATCCTTCTGGAGGCCGTCGGTCACCCGGAAAACACCGCCGAGGGTACCGATGTCCTCGCCCATGAGGATGACTTTTGGATCGTTTTCGAGGGATTTGCGCAGGCCGGAATTGATGGCGCGGGCAAAGGTCATCTGGGTCATCAGCGTGCACCTTCTTCTGAGGTGGCTCCCGCGGGATCGCCGAAGGAGGCCAGGTAACGGGCGTAGTGGTCCTGCTGCCGGTCCAGCCACGAGTTGGGCTCGCTGTACACGTGCTTGAAGATGTCCATCGGCTCCGGATCCGGCATGCCGATGCAGCCCGAACGGAGTTCGCGGGCGACTGACTCTGACTTGTCGTGAACGTGCTGTTGGACCTGATCCGTGAGGAGTCCTTTGCGTTCCAGCAGTGCCTTGACCCGCAGGATGGGGTCCTTCGCAGCCCAGTCCTCCAGTTCATTGGCGTCACGGTAGCGGGTGGGATCGTCGGCGGTGGTGTGCGGTCCCATGCGGTAGGTGACCGCTTCGATGAAGGTGGGTCCGCCGCCGTGCCGGGCACGGTCCAATGCCACGCGCGTGGCCGCCATCACGGCCAGCACATCATTGCCGTCCACCCGGAGGCTCGGAATGCCGAATCCGGTGGCCCGGTCCGCGATCTGGATGTGGGACTGCAACCGCACGGGCTCCGAAATTGCCCAGTGGTTGTTCGAGCAGAAGAAGACCACGGGCGCCTGGAAGCTGGCGGCAAAGACCATGGCCTCATTGACGTCGCCTTCGCTGGTGGCACCGTCGCCGAAGTATGTCACCGCCACCGAGTCCGCGCCGTCGTTCTGGATGCCCATGGCGTAGCCCGTGGCATGCAGGGTCTGCGCGCCGATGATGATCTGCGGGGTGGCCATATTCACGGTGTACGGATCCCAGCCGGAGGAGGCCGTGCCACGCCACACCCGCGTGATGTCCGTCAGGTCCACGCCGCGGCAGTACGCCACACCGTTTTCCCGGTAGCTGGAGAAGACAAAGTCGTCCTCGCGCAGGGCCCTGCCGGAACCGACCTGCGCCGCCTCCTGCCCCAGCAACGGGGGCCAAAGGCCGAGCTCGCCCTGACGCTGGAGGGCGGTGGCCTCAACATCGATCCGCCGGATGACCGTCAGGTCCTCGTAGAGGGAACACAACTGCTCATCCCCGATGTCCTTCACCCAGGGATCGAACTCCGGGTGGCTGATCCGCTCCCCTGCCGGGGTAACCAGCTGGATCAGGTTCCTTGCTGTAGACACGATGGCACGCAACCTTCTCACGTCGTTTGACCGGAGCCTGGGGACTTGTGGTCCCGCCCGCCGCCGGCCGCCCGGGCGCCGTTGCCCCGGATAATTGTGACCCTACTCACAATGCTCAATGGGTACAACCGCCGCGGCGGATACTGCGCATAATGCCCTGTTTGCACCGCCTTCACCGTGCTAACGTTGCGCATTATGCAAGCTTTGGATGGCACAGACACACGGCTACTCTCGGCCCTTGCCCGCGACCCCCGGCGGACCGTGGTGGCGTTGGCCCAGAAGCTGGGGCTCTCCCGGAACACCGTCCAGGCGCGCATGGCCCAGCTGGAGAAGAAGCACGTCTTCCTGTCCTTCGAACGGCGTATCAACCCGGCATCCCTGGGCTATCCGCTCATGGCATTCATTTCCGTCCACGTCCAGCAGCAGAAACTGGGACAGCTGGCCCATGACCTCGCCGGCATTCCGGAAATCCTGGAAGGCTACGGCCTCACCGGCTCTGCTGACCTCCTGCTCCGGGTAGTGGCCCTGGACGCCGAGGACCTCTTCCGGATCAACGGGAAAATCCTGGCGTGCGATGGAGTGGACAGGACGGACACCGCACTGGCCATGAGCGAACTCATCCCGTTCCGCATCCAGCCGCTGCTCGAGCGGGGATCCGGAGACGCTTAGGGCCAGCAGCCCTTATTACCGCCCCGATACCCAGCCCCGGCGGGCTGGGTTATAGGCTGTTCCAAGGTGAATCCACGGGTGCCGTTCAGCGGGTCCCAACAATAAGGCAGTGCCAGTGCGTTGCCGGAAAGGCTCCATCGTGAGCAATCCTCAGGGACCGTACCAGCCGGTCCAGCCGGCGGCCTGGCCCGCGCAACCAACGGGGCAGCCCGCGCAACCAACGGGGCAGCCCAGGAACCCCGGGGAGCATGCCGCGCCACCGCTGCCCGGCAACCCGCCACAGTACGGTGCACCCGGGCAATACTCGTCCGAGGGGCCATTTGGCCTGCCCGGACAAGAGCCCCCGGCGCAAAGCCGCCGGAAGCTGTGGACCATCCTCGGCGTTGTGGGCGGTGTCCTGCTGCTGGCGGTCGTCGGTGTCCTCATCCTGGTCACCATTGTCAACGGAGCCACCAACCATGCCCGGGGCCTGGCTGACAGCTTCACCAAGCTGGTGATTGCCGGCGACAGTTCCAAGGCCTACGACGACTATCTTGACCCCGCCCTCCATGAGCAGCTGACCAAGGAGGACTTCATCGCCGGCATCAAGACCCTGGAGATGGACAGCACCTGCAAGACTGCCTACAACGAGGTCAAGGCCAGCACCGAGAACGGCACCAAGGCGGCCGACGTCGCCGGCCTCATCACCTGCGACGGCGACAAGAAGATCGACCTCGTCTACCGCTTCGAAGGCACCGACGAGCTGAAAATGATCAACATCAAGCTCAAGCCCCAGGCCTAGCGCCACACCACCCAAGCCCGCACCCCATTCGCACGGGGACATGGTCCGAATTGCTTCTACGAGGATCCCATCCGGGATCCCGCAGTCTGGCCGGGACATAGCCGGCTCAGTGAACCTCGCCGTTTCCTCAAGCCTCCTCGCGGAGCCGGGAGTGTCCGGCTCCGTCTGGCAGCCAGCCCTGGCGGTCGTCTCCGGCGGCTGGGGAGCGGCCCTGATCCTCGCTGCTCACCGCTTTCGCCGGTGCCGTGCTGGTGGCCGGAATCGCGACGCCGGGACTCGCCGCTTCCACAGCGGGCCAGTTTGCGGTGCCGCATGGTCAGCACGGCGGTCCGGCCATGCCGGCGGGCCACCATCAGCGCTGACGCCACCGCCTTTTGAACGTCGCCGCCGGCTCAGCGTCGCCAACGGCTGAGCGTCGCCTGCAGCTGGAACGTCAGAGAGCCCCTATGCCATGCGGCACAGGGGCTCTCTGACTCAGTCATCTATCAGTGGTCCACGGCTTTCTCCGCACCCACACCGGTCAGGGAGCGTACTTCCATCTCGGCCTGCTTGGCGGTGTCCTCGCGCTTCTTGTCCAACACCGTTCCGAGCCAGCCGAGCAGGAACGCCAGCGGGATGGACACAATGCCGGGGTTGCTCAACGGGAAGAAGGCGAAGTTGGCGTCCTTGATCATGGAGGTCGCCCCGCCCGATACCACCGGCGAGAAGATAATCAGGATGATGGCCGAACCCAGTCCGCCGTACATGCTCCAGACCGCGCCCTGGGTGGTGAACCGCCGCCAGAACAGCGAGTAAACGATGGTAGGCAGGTTGGCCGACGCCGCGACGGCGAAGGCCAGAGCCACCAGGAAGGCCACGTTCTGGCCGTTGGCGAAGATGCCGCCCAAGATGGCCATCACGCCGATGACCACCACGGTGCGCCGCGCCACCTTGACCTCCGTGTCGGCGTCGGCCTTGCCCTTGGAGATGACGCTGGCGTAGATGTCGTGGGCGAAGGACGCCGCGGCGGTGATGGTCAGGCCGGCCACCACTGCCAGGATGGTGGCGAAGGCCACGGCGGAAATGAAGCCCAGCAGCAGCGGGCCACCGAGGTGGAAGGCGAGCAGCGGAGCTGCGGAGTTGACGCCGCCCGGTGCGCCCTTGATGGTTTCCGCACCGACGAGGGCCGCCGCACCGTAGCCGAGGACCAGGGTGAACAGGTAGAAGAGGCCGATCAGCCAGATGGACCACACCACAGACTTGCGGGCTTCCTTGGCGGTGGGCACGGTGTAGAAGCGCATCAGGACGTGGGGCAGGGCAGCCGTTCCCAGGACCAGGGCGAGGCCCAGGGACATAAAGTCCAGCTTGGAGGTCTCGGTCTTGCCGTACTGCAGGCCTGGGTTCAGAACCGCCGGGTTGTTGGAAGTCTCCACGGCTGCACCGAGCAGGCTGGAGAGGTTGAAGCCGTAGATTGCCAGGACCCAGAAAGTCATCACGGCCGCGCCGGCGATCAGCAGAATTGCCTTGATGATCTGGACCCAGGTGGTGCCCTTCATGCCGCCGATCAGGACGTACGTGATCATCAGGACGCCGACGACGATGATCACCAGTGCCTGTCCGCCCCAGTCGCTGATGCCCAGCAGCAGTGAAATGAGGCTGCCGGCTCCGGCCATCTGCGCCAGGAGGTAGAAGAAGCAGACAGCCAGCGTGGAAATGGCCGCAGCGATGCGGACGGGGCCCTGCTTGAGCCGGAAGGAGAGGACATCGGCCATGGTGAACTTGCCGGTGTTGCGGAGCAGTTCGGCGACGAGCAGCAGGGCGACAAGCCAGGCCACGAGGAAGCCGATGGAGTACATAAAGCCGTCATAGCCATTGATGGCAATGGCACCGGTGATGCCCAGGAACGAGGCCGCGGAGAGGTAGTCGCCGGCGATGGCCGTGCCGTTCTGCGAGCCGGTAAAGGAACGGCCGGCCGCGTAGTAGTCAGCGGCGGTTTTGTTGTTGCGGCTGGCCCGCAGCACAATGACCATGGTCACAGCAACGAACAGGCCAAAGATGCCCATGTTGAGCAGCGTGGTTTCTTTCAGGTCGGCGACGTCTACAGCCGTGGCAATCCCGATCATTTGGTCACTCCACTCAGGATGTTGCCGTCCCTATCAAACTCATGGCCTTCGATTTCGTTGCGGATCTCCGCCGCCATGGGGTCCAGCTTCCGGTTGGAGTAGCTGACATACCAGCCGGTGATGGCGAACGTGGAGACGAACTGCAGCAGGCCCAGGATCAGGCCGACGTTGATGTTGCCCCACACTTTGGTGGACATAAACTCGACGGCGTAGTCAGCCAGCAGGACATACGCGAAGTACCACAGCAGGAATACCACGGCCATGGGGAACACAAAGCTACGGTGACGTTTGCGCAGTTCCTGGAACCGCGCTGTCGACTGGACCTGTTCGAAGTCCACGGACGCCGCTGCGTCCGGAGTGTGGGCATCGTTACCCATCGTTCCTCCTCATTGAGACTTGCCTGGTTCACACGGACCGGCCTGCGGACAGGATGCGGACAATGTGACTGCAATCACTCTGCGCTGCGGTAGTCGTATATTCCAGAACCATGGCCGGAACGGTCGCTCAACGGTTACGATGCTGCGACTAACGGCACCCGCCGCTACGCTGGGCACCATGCCGGACTCCCCGCTCCTGACCGCCGCCGCAGTTGCGGTGATTGTGCTGGCGATCGCCGTCGTCGTCGGCGTTGGCATCAAGCTGCTCCGATCCTTCCGTGAGCTGGGCACCGACGCCGAGCGCGCGACGTACAACACCCTCCACGCTGCATCGAGTGCCGGCCAGCACCTGCGTACGGGCCTCAATCCGGCGGGCGCCGCCAAGGCGAGCCGGCAGCTCAGGAACTTGCTGGGCTGTGATGCGCTGGCCATCACCGATACGGCCGGCGTGCTGGCCTGGGACGGTGCCGCCGAGGAACTGAAGCCCCGGTTGATGGAACTGGCTGCGGACGTCCTGATCGGCGGGCGGACGGCCGTGCTCCAGGCGCGGGACCTGGGGACGGGCCATGCCTCCGGAAGCTTCGCTGCCGTCATCGCGCCGGTCCGTGCGGGCTCACGGGTGGTGGGCGTCGTGGCGGCGTTTGCCCCGGCGGCGGGCGCAGGTCTGGTCCGTGCCACCAGCGAAGTGGCGGACTGGGTGGCCGTCCAGGTGGAGTTGGCTGAGCTGGACGCGTCCCGGACGCTGCTGATGGAAGCCGAAGTGCGGGCGCTGCGTGCCCAGATCAGTCCGCATTTCATCTACAACTCGCTGAACGCGATCGCGTCGTTCATCAACACGGATCCGGAGCGGGCGCGCGAGCTGGTGGTGGAGTTCGCTGATTTTACGAGATACTCGTTCCGGCGCCACGGTGACTTCACCACGCTGGCGGAGGAACTGCGCTGCATCGACCGGTACCTGCTGCTGGAGCGCGCCCGTTTCGGTGACCGCGTCCAGGTCAGCCTGCGGATCGCGCCGGAAGTCCTCAGCACCGTCATCCCGTTCCTGAGCCTGCAGCCGCTGGTGGAGAACGCCGTCAGGCACGGCCTGGAGGCCAAGGAAGGGGCGGGCCACATCACCATCACGGCCAATGATTCGGGCGCCTATGCGGAAGTGACCATAGAGGACGACGGCGTGGGGATGGACCCTGCCGAGCTCCAGGCGATGCTGGCCGGGCACCACGACGGCGACCACGTGGGGCTGCGCAACGTGGACGCCCGGCTCCGGCAGGTTTACGGGGACCAGCACGGCCTGGTGATCGAGACGGCCCCGGGCGAGGGAACGCTGATCACCATGCGCGTGCCCAAGTCCCAGCCCGGCCACGACGCCTGAACGCCTGAACGCCAGCTTTATGATCGCAGCCGCCTGATTCCAACCGCCCGCGGCGGCTAATGTAGGACCATGATTAATGTCCTCGTCGCCGACGACGAGTTACCCGCCGTGGAGGAGTTGGCCTATCTCCTGGGCAAGGATGACCGGATCGGGGTCATCCACCGGGCCATTTCGGGCACAGAAGCGTTGCGGGCCCTGAACACCGCAACGGTTGACGCCGTCTTCCTGGATATTCACATGCCCGCCGTGTCCGGCCTTGATGTTGCCCGCGCCATCGCGCGCAGCAGCAAACCGCCGGTGGTGGTGTTTGTCACCGCGGACGAGGACTGCGCCCTGGAGGCGTTCGAGCTTGCCGCCGTGGACTACCTCCTTAAGCCCGTCCGGGCCGAGCGGCTGTCCCGGACGGTGGGACGGATCAGCGAGCTGCTGCGCGACGGCGGCGGCGGCCCCGCCCCCGAGATGATCACCGTTGACCAGGGCGGCACCACCAGGATGATCAGGCGCGACGACGTCACGTACGTCCAGGCGCAGGGCGACTATGCCCGGCTGCACACCGCGGATGCCAGCTATCTCATCCGGGTTCCGCTGGCAGACCTGGAGCAGCAGTGGGCCGAGGCCGGGTTTATCCGGACGCACCGGTCCTACCTGGTGGCGCTGAAGCATGTGCAGTCCATGAAGCTGACGGCGGACAAACCCAGCGTCTCGGTGGCCGGTGCCAGCCTGCCTATCAGCCGCCGACACCTTCCCACGGTCAGGGAAAAACTGGAAGCCACCCGCATCCGGCCGCAGGCATGACCCGGGTCCGTGTCACCGCTCCGCGCTCGGCCCCCCGGCCGGCCCGGGAGTCCCGCGAGGCGGCGGAGGAATCCGAGGTGGGGCAGGTCTTCGTCCGCTCCCTGATCCGTTCCCAGCTGCGGCTGGCCCTGGTGGTGGCCATCGGCTTTATGCTGATCCTGTGCGCGTTCCCGTTGCTGCTGGCAGCCCTGCCGGGCCTCGCCGAGACCCGGATCGCGGGGATCCCGTTCGACTGGATCCTGCTCGGTGCAGGCATTTATCCCGTCATCGGCCTCAGCGCCTGGCTGTATATCCGGACCGCCGCACGGAACGAGGCCCGCTACCGGGACCTGGCCGGGGACGAGTGATCACCTCATGAATCCCGCAGTGGGTGTGATCGCTCTCGTGTTGGTTTCGCTGGCAACGGCCGCTATCGGGTTTTACGGCCTGCGGATTTCCCGGACCACGGGCGATTTCTACGTGGCTTCCCGGACCGTCAAGCCATGGTGGAACGCCTCGGCCATCGGTGGGGAGTACCTCTCGGCGGCGAGTTTCCTGGGCGTGGCCGGGCTGATCCTGCTGTCCGGTACCGACGCGCTGTGGTTTCCCGTGGGCTACACCGCCGGCTACCTGATGCTGCTGCTGTTTGTGGCCGCACCGCTGCGCCGCTCCGGCGCCTACACGATCCCGGACTTCACCGAGGCGAGGCTGGATTCGCGCGCAGTCCGCCGTGTGACCAGCGTGGTGGTGGTTGTGGTGGGCTGGCTGTACATTGTGCCTCAGCTCCACGGCGCGGCCTTGACCATCCGGATCACCACCGGGCTGCCGGCCTGGGTAGGTTCCGTGGCCGTGGTGGTTGTGGTGTGCCTGACCGTTGTGGCCGGAGGCATGCGCTCCATTACGTTTGTGCAGGCGTTCCAGTTCTGGCTCAAGCTCACCGCCCTTGCCGTTCCCGTCCTGTTCATCGTGTTCACGCTCGCCGGTGACGGGAGTGCCGCCGTGGCCCCCGCCGTCGTGAATCCCACCGGGCTGGCCCCCGCCGGGCCGTACCAGAACATCTCGCTGCTGGTGGCCCTGCTGTTCGGCACGCTGGGGCTCCCCCACGTCCTGGTCCGCTTCTACACGAATCCGGACGGACACTCGGCACGGCGGACCACGCTGATCGTGCTCGGGCTGCTCTCCGTTTTTTACCTGTTTCCCACCGCCTACGGGCTGGTGGGGCGGATGTTCGCGCCCGAACTTGCCCGGTCAGGGCAGGCGGACGCGGTGGTTCTCCTGCTGCCGGGGCAGCTGATCGGTGGAACCGCGGGCGACCTGCTCTCAGCGTTGGTGGTGGCCGGGGCCTTCGCCGCGTTCCTGTCCACTACCTCGGGCCTGGTGGTCTCGCTGGCTGGCGTGATCAGCCAGGACGTCCTGGGCGGCAGCGTGCGGGGATTCCGGCTCGCCGCCGTCGTCTCCGCTGTGGTTCCGCTGGGATTTGCCGTGATGACTGATTCCCTGGCTCTGGCCGGCAGTGTGGGCCTGGTGTTTGCGTTTACCGCCTCCACTGTGTGCCCGGTGCTCCTGCTGGGCATCTGGTGGCGGGGACTCACCGATGCCGGCGCCATTGCCGGAATGGTGACCGGCGGCGTCCTCTGCGGCGGCGCCATGGTGTGGGGAACGGTCCTGGGCGCTGCCGGCACGCCCTTCTGGCTGGCCCAGCCGGCGGCGTGGACGGTTCCCGCCGCGTTCGCCGTGATAGTGCTTGTCTCCCGGGCGACAAAACACCGGATTCCGCGGACCATGAGCCGCGTCATGACGCGGCTGCACACTCCCGAACGGCCGTTGGTGACCGAACGGTGAGTCCCGTGACCAGCTAACGGGCAGTCAGTCTATGGCCGCCATGAGTTCAACCACGCGGTCCAGGAAGGCATCAACCTGGGTCTCTTCGTAACCGTCCTTGCCCACGGCGGGACGGAAGACCACCCGGCGGACATTGTCCACGCTGAGCGGCTTGTCCTCTTCGAGGTAGCCGATCAGGTCGTAGCAAAGATTGTCCACGTCCAGGATGTTGTAACTGCGGGCCTTCTTTTTTGACGGGCGCCGGAAGCGCTCACCGTCAGGCCGGTGGAGGCGGCCCCGGAGGATCCCGGAGAGGCTGCCGATCTCCCGCAGCCAGGCATCCTCGCCCTTGGCGGCAATCAGTTCGTCCCGTTCGCGGCGGGCGAAGGCGTCTTCGAGCCGGTCCAGCGCTGCGTCGACGACGGCGGCAGCGTAACCTCCCTTGACCGGGTCAAAGGAGACGCTCCGGACATCGGCGCTGGTGACGGCATGGATGGCGGCCTTCGGCGTCTCCAGTGCCACCCTGGCCCGCTGGAGGAACTGGTCCACCTGTTTGGCGTTGTACCCGAATTCGTTGCCCCGCACGCGCTCAAACGACGCGGGGATTTTCCGTTGAAAGTCCAATGCCACTGTTGATCCTTTGTTGCTTCAGCTGGGTCAGGTTACGCACCAGTCTATTGGCGCTGCCGGCGGTCCGGCGAAGATAGTCCGAGAGGGTCGCGTCAGACGCCCGCAACCAATGCGAACAGCACAAAGGCCACGGGACAGGCGAAGACGATGGAGTCCAGGCGGTCCATGACGCCCCCATGTCCGGGCAGGATGCTGCTCATGTCCTTGATCCCGAGTTCACGCTTGACCATCGACTCGGCCAGGTCTCCTGCGGTGGACGCTGCAACGACGCCCACGGCGAGGATCACACCCACCCACCAAGGTTTTCCCAGCAGGAAAATGCTGGCAAGGACGCCGATCAGCATGGCCCCGGCAATGGAGCCGGCGAAGCCTTCCCATGATTTCTTGGGGCTGATCTTCGGGGCCATGGGGTGTTTGCCCAGTGATGCGCCCACGAGATAGCCGAACGTGTCGTTCGAAACCACCAGCAGGAGCATCACGGCCACCTGCCAGGCCCCGGGCGGCACGGTTCCGCCAGGCCAGAGACCCACCGGGGTGGCGACTCCGACAGCGTGCAGCGGCAACGTGGCGAAACTGATGAAGAACGGGACCCAGCCCAGCGTGAACACGCCGGCAAAGATGCTGTTCGCTGATCCGGCGGGGTTCTCCACTGAACGCCAGAGGAGGACAGCCACGCAGCTCAGGAGCATGGCGAAAAGCAGGCTCTCAAGTCCGCCGAGATAAGCGGCGAACGGCATGGCGACTGTACCCACCATGACCGGGACGATGGGCATCCTGGTCCCGTTCGCCTCCAGGGCACGGAAGATCTCCCAGACTCCGAAGACCGCGAACCCGGTGGTGACAGCCACGAATCCGAGCGGGAGGAAAACCAGGCCGCCCAGCACACCGATCAGCATGGCCAGGCCCACCACAATGGCTGCCGGAAGATTCCGGCCGGCCTTGGGCGTCGGATTGCTCCGCAACTGTTTCCCCCTGGTGCGCGCCCTTTGGCTGGGGGCCTGCTCTGCCTGGCTCATCAGACTTCGAGCAGCTCTGCTTCCTTGCGCTTGAGCAGCTCGTCGATGCCGTCCACGTGCGATTTGGTCAGGCCATCCAGTTCCTTTTCGGCGCGGCTGCCTTCGTCCTCGCCGGCTTCGCCGTCTTTGACGAGCTTGTCCAGCGTTTCCTTGGCCTTGCGCCGGATGTTGCGGATGGAGATCTTCGCGTCCTCGCCCTTGGTCTTGACGATCTTGACGTATTCCTTGCGGCGTTCCTGGGTCAGGTCCGGGATGGTGATCCTGATGACGTTGCCGTCGTTGGAGGGGTTGGCGCCCACCTCGGAATCACTCAGGGCCCGCTCGATGTCGCGCAGTGCGGTCTTATCGAACGGCGTGATGAGGATGGTGCGCGCGTCCGGAATGGCGAAGGAGGCAAGCTGCTGCAGCGGGGTGGGCGAACCGTAATAGTCCACCAGGACCTTGTTGTAAAGGCCCGGGTTTGCCCGTCCGGTGCGGATCGAGGCGAAGTCTTCCTTGGCTACCTCTACCGCCTTGTCCATCTTCTCTTCGGCTTCGAGCAAGGTTTCTTCGATCACTGTCTCTCCTCAGAAATCAGTGCAGTCCGGGTACCGGTTCCCTGCACAATCTTGGTTCATGGTTCCTGGTTCCATTGTTGCCCGGTTGCGGGCATGGAACCGTGCTCAGATCATCCTAGCTGCAGCTACGGGGTCACCAGGGTACCGAGCTTTTCGCCCAGGATGGCGCGGGTGACGTTCCCTTCGCCTTCCATCCCGAAAACCACCATGGACAGGTTGTTGTCCTTGCACATGGTCATTGCGGTCTGGTCCATGACCCTGATGTCGCGGCGCAGGGCGTCGTCGTAGCTCAGCGTGTCCAGCTTCTCGGCAGCAGGGTCCTTCTTGGGATCGGCGGTGTAGACGGCGTCCACGCCGCTTTTGGCCATCAGGACGACGTCCGCATGGACCTCCAGGGCGCGCTGGGCGGCCACTGTGTCCGTGGAGAAGTACGGCAGGCCGGCTCCGGCGCCGAAGATGACCACGCGGCCCTTTTCCATGTGGCGGATGGCCCGGCGGGGAATGTACGCCTCGGCGACCTGGCCCATGGTGATGGCGCTCTGGACGCGGGTTTCAACGCCGGCCTGCTCCAGGAAGTCCTGCAGTGCCAGGCAGTTCATGACAGTGCCGAGCATGCCCATGTAGTCGGCGCGCGAGCGGTCCATGCCGCTCTGGGACAGTTCCGCACCGCGGAAGAAGTTGCCGCCGCCGACGACGATGGCAACTTCCACTTCGGGGACCGCTGCGGCGATCTGCTTGGCTACGTCGCGCACGGTGTCGGGATCAACGCCCAGCTTGCCGCCGCCGAAGACCTCGCCCGACAACTTCAGGAGGACGCGGCGCCTGCTTTTCTCTGGCTGGCTTGAAGAATTGACGGCTTCCATGGGTGCCTTCCCGTTTGTGAACTCTGAAAAAGGTTATCGTGCCGGGTGGCCAAAGGTCTCATCGGACGTTTAGCCGGTGCATGCAAAAGGGGCGGCCACCGAAGTGGCCACCCCTTTGCGGATTCGACTAGGAGCCGACGCGGAAACGCGCGAAGGACGTGCCCTTGACGCCGGCCTCTTCGAGGACCTGCGCCACAGACTTCTTGGCGTCCTTGGCGAAAGCCTGGTCGACCAGGACCTCACCCTTGTAGAAGCCCGTAACGCGGCCTTCCACAATCTTGGACATTGCGGCCTCGGGCTTGCCTTCAGCCTTGGCGGTCTCTTCGGCGATGCGACGCTCGGACTCGACCAGGTCAGACGGAACGTCTTCGCGGGTCAGGTAGTTCGGGGACATCGCTGCGATGTGCACTGCAATATCGTGCGCGGCGGTGGCAGCGGCTTCGCCTTCACCCTCAACAGCGAACAGGACGCCGACCTGGGCCGGGAGATCCTTGGACGTCTTGTGCAGGTAAGCGTCAACAGTGCCGCCCTCAATGCGGGACAGCTTGCGGACAACAACCTTTTCGCCGAGGATTGCGCCTTCTTCGACGACAACCTCGGACAGCGGCTTGCCGTCAACTTCGATGGCCAGGAGGGTGTCGAGGTCGGCAGCGCCGGACTCCACAGCCACGGCCAGGACCTTGTCGGCCAGCTGGATGAACTTGTCAGCCTTGGCGACGAAGTCGGTCTCGCAGTTGACCTCGATCATCACGCCGACGCCGTTGCTGACCTTTGCGGCCACCAGGCCTTCGGCGGTGGAGCGGCCTTCGCGCTTGGTAGCGCCCTTGAGTCCCTTGATGCGGATGATCTCGATGGCCTTTTCGGCGTCACCGTTGGCTTCGTCAAGAGCCTTCTTGACATCCATCATGCCGGCGCCGGTGCGCTCGCGCAGAGCCTTGATATCAGCGGCAGTGTAGTTCGCCATGTGAACCCCTCTGTCTAGAAAATGTATGTGGTGTACGGACCGACAGGACAGCGGCTCACCGGGTGAGCCGCCATCCTGTCAGGTGCTCCGGCGCTGCAGGCAGCGCCGGAGAATCCGGATTTACTAGTGTTACTTGTCAGCGTCGGCGGCGGGAGCCTCGGCAGCAGCCGGAGCTTCCTCGGCAACCGGAGCAGCTTCTTCGGCTGCCGGAGCGGCAGCTTCTTCAGCAGCCGGAGCAGCCTCAGCGGCAGGTGCTTCTTCAGTCTTGCTGCCTTCGAGGAGTTCGCGCTCCCACTCAGCCAGCGGCTCTTCCGGAGCTTCCGTGGTGCCCGTGGCGCGGTTGTGGCGGGCGATGAGGCCCTCAGCAACGGCGTCGGCGACAACGCGGGTCAGCAGGTTCACGGAGCGGATGGCGTCGTCGTTGCCCGGGATCGGGAAGTCGACTTCGTCAGGATCGCAGTTGGTGTCCAGGATGGCCACAACCGGGATGTTCAGCTTCTTGGCTTCGTCAACGGCCAGGTGTTCCTTCTTGGTGTCCACGATCCAGAGCACGGAAGGTGCCTTGGTCAGGTTGCGGATACCGCCGAGGTTGGTTTCCAGCTTGGTGAGTTCACGGCGAAGGAGCAGCAGTTCCTTCTTGGTGTACGCGGAACCGGCGACGTCGTCGAAGTCGATCTCTTCCAGTTCCTTCATGCGCTGGATGCGCTTGGAAACGGTCTGGAAGTTGGTCAGCATACCGCCGAGCCAGCGCTGGTTCACGTAAGGCTGTCCAACACGGGTAGCCTGCTCAGCGATGGATTCCTGGGCCTGCTTCTTGGTGCCGACGAAGAGTACGGTGCCGCCGTGTGCAACGGTGGCCTTTACGAACTCGTAGGCACGGTCGATGTAGGACAGCGACTGCTGAAGGTCAATGATGTAGATGCCGTTGCGCTCCGTGAAGATGAATCGCTTCATCTTCGGGTTCCAACGGCGGGTCTGGTGTCCAAAGTGGACGCCGCTGTCAAGCAGCTGGCGCATAGTTACGACGGGCATGCCGGCGCTCCTTCCGGCAGGTCATTCATGAGAGAGCCTTTCAGGCCCTCTTACCCTGCCAATAGTTGACGGTTAATTAGCGTGGCCCAAGGCGGGCCGTGCTCCTGGCATCCATTGCGACTCTCATCAGGACCGCGAGGCCCTGACCGCAAGAGACACAATCCTCCTCATACAAAGCCGGGGCTTCAGATTTGGAGGGCTGGATACGCGTAGTCAGTTGCTGCTCCCCCGCATTCCTGAATGAGGCGTGCCGACGCAAGCGTTGAGGGCACAGCAAACTGCTCCATCAAGTGTACAACAGGAGCCAATAGCCGAAGGACAACCCGAGGGCCTGCGACGGGCGTTTTCCACATGGCCAAGGTGCGCACTCCCGCTGAGGGATCCGGCACGCAAAGCTGGGTTTATGAAAGCAATAGTTGCCCTCGCGGCAGTGCTCTTACTGCCGGCCGCGGCGGCTCCAGCGGATACAGCCCCGCGCGCTTCCTGGGAGTGGCCGCTCGCCCCCAGGCCCGCGGTGCTGCGCGCCTTTGACCCGCCGGACAAGCCGTGGATGAGCGGGCACCGTGGCGTGGACCTTGAGGCAACGCACGACGGCGTCCCGGTCACCGCGCCGGAGTCCGGCACCGTCAGTTTCGTAGGAGTAGTGGTGGACCGCCCCGTGATCACCATCGATCACGGGGGCGGTCTCCGCAGCAGTTTTGAGCCAGTCGAAAGCCCGCTCACGGCCGGGGCTGTGGTGGCGAAAGGCGAGATCATCGGAACCCTGCAGCCCGGGCACTGCGGCGCTCTTGCCTGCGTCCACTGGGGCGTCAGGCAGGGGGACGCCTACGTCAATCCGCTGGAATTCGTCACCGACCTCCGCCCGTCCATCCTGCTTCCCCTGGGGCTGGACACTCGCTGACCGCCGAGCGCCGACGGCTGACGGCTGACGGCTGACGGCTGACGGCTGACGGCTGACGGCTCTAGACGATCGCCGAGATCCCGGTGATGGCGCGGCCGGTCACGAGGGTGTTGATCTCGTGGGTTCCCTCATACGAGTAGATGGCTTCCGCGTCGGCAAAGATCTTGGCCATCTCGAAGTCGGTCACGATGCCGTTGCCGCCCAGGAGGCTACGGCCGATCGCCACGCTCTCGCGCATCCGGGCGGTGGTGAATGCCTTGGCCAGGGCGGACTGTTCATCCTTGGCCTGGCCGGCATCCTCCAGCTGGGAAAGCCGGACCATCATGCCCATTGAGCTGACTGCGTTCCCGAGGATCTGTACAAGCTGGCTTTGGACGAGCTGGAATGATGCCAGCGGGCGGCCGAACTGGTGGCGTTCCACGGCATAGCGGCGGGCCACGTCAAAGGCTGCCAGCTGCTGTCCGACTGCCTGCCAGCCGACGGACAGCCTCGTGACCTTCAGGACCTTGTTCGTGTCGCGGAAGCTGTTGGCGCCCGCCAGCTTGAAGAAGTCCGGAACCACCACGTTCTCGAGGACGATGTCCGCGTTCTGTACGGTCCGAAGGGAGATCTTGTTTTCAATCTTGGTGGCGCTGAAGCCGGGCAGCGCCGTATCCACGAGGAAACCCTTGACCTGGTTGTCGGCGAGGTCCCGGGCGTAGACCACCACCCAATCCGAGAAGGTAGCGTTGCCGATCCAGCGCTTGGCGCCATTGAGGATCCAGGTGTCGCCGTCGCGCTGTGCCGTGGTGCGCGTGCCGCCGGCCACGTCGGATCCGCCCAGCGGTTCGGTGAGCCCGAACGCGCCAATCTTCTTCAGCGAGTAGATATCCGGGAGCCAGGCGTCCTGCTGTTCCTGGGAGGCCAGGGCTTCGATGGAGCCGGTAAACAGTCCGTCGTGCACGCCCATGAAGGTAGCGATGGAGGTATCGGCGCGCGTTGCCTCGGCGTGGACCAGGCCGGCAAACAGGTTGGAGTAGCCCTGGCGCCGCACAGGGCTCACCAGGTCGATCTCGGCCAGCTTGGGAATGAGTTCCATGGGGAACTCGCCGCGGTTCCAGCAGTCCACGGCAATGGGCCGGACTTCGCGGGCCAGGAAGCCCCGGATCTCGGCGAGCCGGTCCTGCTCCTTGGCGGTGAGAAGCTGCTCGAAGGCGAAGAAGTCGCCGTCGGCGTACGGAAGGTTGTTGATGTCAACGGATTTCTTGGACATGGCGTTCCTCGCTAGGGATCAGTGCTGACGGACGGCTCCAAGGCGTGAATATCCCCGGAAGTTCATTAAGTTACTGGTGAGTAACTTACCGCATCGGCCTTACCCTCTGCAACGGTGGCGATGGAAGGAATTTGGACCTCCTAACGCCGCGGCAGTCGAACAGTGCAGCGAACTTCGCTACCGTCGGGTGCAAGGATGTTGCATCTTTTACTTGGGGGATTGAAATGACTGACCCGCGCCGCGAGGCGGTCCTCATCCGGCGCCCGGATAAGTCAGTTTTTGACGACAAGACCTCCGAAGTCTTGGAATACGTTGCGGGCGCAGACTTCACCTACGTAACTTTCCAACCGGTCAACGGGCCGAGGAAGTACAGGTACTCGGCCCAGAGAGTACTGATTCTGAGCAACCCGGTCAGGCAACTCCTAGGGAACAGGGACCGCGTCAGCATCCGAAGCCAGTTCGTGCAGGGGGTGACGGAAGTCTGGCGTTTCGACGGTCCTGACCAGACGTGGTGGCGGGTTTTCACAACATCTGGCGAACGCGAGAGCTATCAAACGTGTGGGCAGGATGAGTTCAGCATCATCCAGGCCACTGAGCTCCCAACCGAAGCGTACGAAGTCCTCAACTACTGGCAAGACGTCGTTAACCATCTAAAAAAGAACGATCCCTTGGGCCCGCTCTACCAGCAGTTCAAGACGGTTCCCCAGGGGAGCGTCCTCGATCTGTATCTTCGCGGGGAGGCTGTGGATACGTCCGCCGACGTGGACGAACTGATCTTCCCGTTCTCATCAAACCTCAGCCAACGCGAAGCCCTCAGAAAAGGCCTCACCCACCGTATCTCCGTCATCGACGGGCCTCCCGGAACAGGTAAGACGGAAACAATACTCAGCCTGGTTGCCAACATCATCCACACCCCGGGAAAGACTGTGGGCATTGCGTCTTCCAACAATGCTGCGGTGGAAAACGTCCGCGACAAGCTTGCACGGGAAGGGCTCGGTCATATCGTTGCAGACCTGGGGCGCAGCGACGTGAGACGTAAGTTCTTCGCGGGACGACACGCCGAGAATGTCGAGGTGCAGCGCCACGCCGGCAGCTCAGCTGTGTCCATGCCGGCAGCCGGACGGATTTCGGACCTCGACGAGCGACTCGAGCACCTGCAGGTGCTGACCAGGGAGCTGGCGATTCGGCGGCAGGAGGTGGCCGCCTACAAACTCGAGCGGCGTCACTTCCGCCACCACGTCGACAGCCATAATCTGCCGCCACTGCCAGCCTTGACGATCCTGCAGCGACCGTCGGGCCGTATCCTCGAATTCCTCGCCGAGACAGCGTCAGTTCCAGCCGATGAAAGTCCCTTCAAGAGATTCTTTCGACGTTTTAAGGGTCGATTCCGATATGGATCCACAAAGCACATCGATCCCTACAGCACCGATGTAGTCCTGCGCCTCCAAGCTGCCTTCTACGACAGCAAAATTGCGGAGTTGGAACAGCAGATCGGGCAAGCGGAAGCACAGCTCGATCAGAACCACACTCCCGGTCTCGAAGACGAATTGAGGAACTTGTCACGGCAAGCGCTGGACGCAAGCCTGCACCAGCGCTATGCCGGTGGCCGGTCGCAAGGTTATTCGGAGAACACCTATCGCCGGGACTTCAAGAATTTTGCCAACGACTACCCAGTGATTTTGAGTACCTGCCACTCGCTACGGCGAAGCATCCCGGCTGGCTTCCTGCTGGACTACCTGATCATTGACGAAGCGTCCCAGGTGGACCTGCTGGTCGCGGGCCTGGCTCTTTCCTGCGCACGGAACGTCATCGTGGTGGGCGACCTGCAGCAGCTCCCACACATTCCCAATGAGGATGCAGCAGAACGTGCCCGGCCAGCACCTGCGCCCAGTTACGACTATGAGCGGCACAGCATCCTGTCCTCAATCATCGAGCGCTTCGACACCGGCCTCCCCCGCACAATGCTCCGGGAGCACTACCGCTGTGACCCTGCCATCATCGACTTCTGCAACAAGAAGTTTTACGGCGGCCAACTCGTCCCCTACACCATCAGCGACCCGGCAAATAAGGCGCTCGTCGTGGTACGCACTGTCCAGGGAAACCACATGCGGCAGCACGTGGGCGGTCGCACCAACCAGAGGGAGGCGGACCTGATTGCAGAGGAAGTCCTCCAGGAATTCTGCTCAGACACGCGGCCTGAAGACATAGGTGTGGTCACCCCGTACCGTCTGCAGGTGGACAAAGTGGCGGAAGCCCTCGTCAACACCATCCAGGCTGACACGGTCCACAAATTCCAGGGCCGCGAGAAGGAAGTCATCATCATGAGCACGGTCCTGGACGAGACCAAAAACGGACGTTTCGGGGTTGAATTTGTGGATAACCCGCAGCTGGTCAACGTGGCGGTATCCCGGGCGGTCAAACGGTTTATTTTGGTGACGAATTACGACATGCTGCCGGCCAGCCGTCATCTCCGCGATCTGGTCCAGTTCATCCAATACCAGGATCCCGAGCACGGCGTGTTCGACAGCGCAGTCGTGTCCGTCTTCGATCTCCTCTACAAGGAGTACTCAGCGGTGCTCAGGCCCTTGGCTGCCCGCCTTCAGAACACGTCCAAGTTCGCTTCCGAAAACATCGTGTGGACGCTGCTCCTCGAAATTCTTGCCGAGGCAACCTACACGGATTTGGCCGTTGCTCAGCAGGTCGTTTTGCGGAATCTGCTCCCCGATCTGTCGAGGCTCACGGCCCAGCAGATGGCCTACGTGCGCAACCGCGCCACGGTGGACTTCGTCGTTTACAACCGCATCACCAATGTGCCGGTCCTCGCTGTGGAAGTTGACGGTTTTGCCTTCCACGAGGCTGATCCTTTGCAACTAGTCCGGGACAGCTACAAGGACGCGATCTGCGTCGCGCACGGCGTTCCGCTCCTGCGGCTACCAACCACGGGGAGCGGCGAAGAACACGTGATCCGCCAAAGGCTCGCCACGGCCATACTTGACTAGGCATCCTTGTGAGACACCATTGCCCTCCGGTTTGCGGGAACGCAGACCGGAGGGCATTCACATGGTAGGGCTACTCGGACTTGAACCGAGGACCTTAGGATTATGAGTCCCGCGCTCTAACCAGCTGAGCTATAGCCCCCCGCCCTTGCCGGCGTGGTCCGCGGAGGACTTCGGCTTCAGCAGGGCAAAAACACTCTAGCAAACAGTAGCGGGCATCAGGACCACGCAGTCAGGGCGCCGGGGCCTGGCAGGCTGGAGCGGGCCCCTGCGGGACCGCTGTCAGAGGGCTTTGTCGTCGTAGCTTGCACCCCGGTAGAGGTCCTCGAAAGTCTGCAGCGTGCCCTCGATGCTGTGCGGTTCCACCATCCGCCTGCTGGCCTGGCCCATTGCCGCCCGCTCCCCGGCTGGCAGCTGGAGGATCCGCGTGATCTTGGCTGCGAGGTCGTCGCTGTCGTTGGGTGTGAACAGGTAGCCGTTCTCGCCGTCGCGCACCAGGTGCGGCAGGGCCATGGCATTAGCCAACAGGACGGGCGTGGAGGCAGACATCGCCTCAAGGGTCACCAGGGACTGAAGCTCGGCGGTCCCCGGCATGCAGAACAGATCCGCCTTGATGTAGGCCTCCCGGAGGTCCTCATCGCTGGCCAGTCCCAGGAATTTCACCCGCTCCCCCAGTCCGAGCCGTTCCGCCTGCGCTTCAAGTGCGGCGCGAACTTCGCCGCCGCCCACAATTTCCAGGTGGACGTTGAGCTCTGTGGGCGTCTTGGACACGGCATTGATGAGCACGTCCACATGCTTTTCCTCGGCCAGCCGCCCCACAAACACCACTGTTGGGTGGGCGTGCGGTTCGATCACTTCGCCGGGCTGCAGCTCATAGGCTGCGGAGTCAATGCCGTTGGAGAGTGGCAGTACCTTGTGCAGGAAAGCGTGCTGGTGCATGGCCTTGGCGGCCAGGGGTGTGGGCGTGGTGACGACGTCGGCCTGGCCCATGACCTTGCCCATGTCCTTCCAGGAGATCTTGCCGATGATGTTCTTGAACCACTGCGGGAACGGCAGGAACGGGTTCAGGTTCTCGGGCATGAAGTGGTTGGTGGCCACGATCCTTATGCCCCGCTTCGCCGCTTCGTAGAGGACGTGCTCGCCGATCATGTAGTGGCTTTGGATGTGCACCACATCGGGCTTGATCCGATCGAAAAGGAGGCCGATCTCCTTCTTGATTTCCCAGGGGAAGCAGATACGGAAGTACTCGTGGGTGAAGACCCCGTGGGAACGGAGCCGGTGCACGGTGGCCTCGGAGCGGAACTCGGTGAAGCTCGCGCCGTCGTCCGCCCGGCAAGCCAGCACATGCACGTTGTGGCCGCGTCCGCTCATGCCGTTGGCCAGACGGTAGCTGAACTGTGCGGCCCCGTTGATGTGGGGCGGATACGTATCCGCGGCGATCAGGATGGTCAGGGGAGGCTGGTCAGAGGGCGTTGTCACGTGAAGAGCTCCTGAAGGTCACGGCACGGGCAGCTGTCGCTGGCCGCACCGGTTGGCCGCCGGCACAGTAGCGCGGGGCCTCTTGAAATCGGCTGGTCATGAAAGTGCGCGAGTTGGGTAACAAGCTAGTGGGACGCCCTGCCCGCCGCCTTCCGCGCATCTTTCCTGCGCTTGGTGACCTCGGGATGGTGCCTGGAAAGGGCGATCACCCCCACGATAGCAAGGGAAGCAGCCGTAGCCATGGCAATCGCCATCACGGCGTGGACGTCCGGGCGCAGCTCGCCCAGGATCACGATGCCGATGGCGATGCCCACGATCGGGTCGATGACCGTCAGCCCGGCGATGACAAGGTCCGGCGGGCCGCCCGAGTAGGCGCTCTGCACAAACCAGGAACCCAGGCCGCCGGCCGCCGCGATGGCCACCACCGAATACCACTGGACATTGAGCAGCGCCAGCCCGTTGGGGTCCAGCAGGTGCTTGCCGATGATGCGCGTCAGCACCGCGACAAAGCCGAACAGGACGCCGGCGCCGAGGATGTAGACAAACGCGCTCATCCGGTGCCGGAACATGACCGCCAGGGTGCCGAACAAGCCGACGGCCAGTGCCAGCAGCAGCACGATAGTGAGCTCGTCCTCCTGGCTCACATGGTGGTTCTCCTGCGTCACGTTGACGGCGAGCAGGACAAAGAGTGCGGAACCTGTCACGCAGGCCGCGATGGACACCATGGTGGCCCGGTTGATGGTGATGTCCTGGTCGCGGGCGTTCACCACGGTGGTAATGACCAGCGCAATGGCGCCGATCGGCTGCACCACCGTCAGCGGCGCGGAGACCAGGGCCACCGCGTTCATTCCCATCCCGAGGCACAGCAGGAGAAGTCCCACCACCCAGCGCGGATTGCGGAGCAGGCGGAGGAAGCCGTTTGAACTCAGCGCCAGCCCGCCGGTGTCGGCTTTGACGGCGCTCCCCTGCTTCTGCGCACCCAGGGCAAGGCAGAATGCGCCAAGCACCGCCAGCAGGACCGCCACCCATACCATCAGGCGGTGCCGCCGTCGTGATGGGACTGCTGACGGCCCTTCCGCAGAATGGCCCAGAAATAGTTGTACGCGGCGATCCAGTGGCCGGTGAGCCCAAGTCCCAGCACGATCCAGGCTGCAATGTACAGCGGCCCGGCAATCGGGGTGTCCAATCGCGACATGACCAGCAAGGGTGTGCCCAGGAGCAGGAGTCCGGTGCGGACTTTTCCCACACGGCTCACTGGCAGGTCCGGATGGCCCCGGAAGTAGGAGAGCGTCAGCACCAGGAGCACGGCGTCAGGCACCAGGAGTGCGGCCAGATACAGCCAATGGACGACGCCGGCAATCACCAGGGTGACCGCCACCGCGATCAGGGCAAGCCGGTCAGCCAGCGGATCCATGACGCGGCCGAGCTTGGACGCCTGGTCGAAGCGGCGGGCAACGTAGCCGTCAATCCAGTCGGTTCCCGCCATGACCACCAGGACCACAACGGCGGTCCCATATTCCTTCTGGGCCAGCACGAGCCAGACAAAAAGTGGTACGCCCATAAAGCGCAGCACTGTCAGGGCGTTGGGGATGGTGAAGACGCGGTCGTGGTCAACCTGGGGGCGGCCGGGCCGCGCACCAGCGCCGATGAACCTCAATCCGTCCCCCTTCCTTAGAGCCCGGTGTGACTTCAGGGCCCAGTGTGACGTGTTGTGTTGTTAGGGGTTCCGCAGCAGCCTGCGCAGGAGCACCACAAAGATCGTTGCGGAGGCTGCAAGCGCGGCAAGTGGCTTCCAGCGGAGGCCGGCGCCGTCCGGGGATCCGGAGAAGCCAGCGAATTTTTGGCTGGCCTTGGCAGCGCCATGTTCAACGGCAGCCTTGCCCTCCCCCAGTTTTTCCCTGGCAGCGCCCAGCAGGAACATGGCCTGCGGCTTGATGTCGAGCTCGGTATCCAGTTCGTCGCGGACCTGGGCCAGGTGGCGGCGGCGCTGTTCCAGGCGGCGGTGAAGCTCGGGTTCAGAGGCCTGCGGGTACTCTTTTTTGTGCGCCTCGGCCTTGGCTTCCTTCTCGGCCTTGGCCTTCGCGGCAGCCTCGTCCTTGGCAGCCTTGGCGGCCTTGGCTTCCGGGCTGGCCGGATCGAGCAGCGCGGCGTTGAAGTCCGAGCCTTCCTTGACGATGCCGAGATCGTGTTTGATGCCGCGGATGGTCTCGGCCGGGACCAGGGGCATGGCCTGCTTGAATTTGCGGACGCCGATCAGGCCGCCAATGAGGGCAATGACAAGGAACAGGGCGCAGACGAGCAGCGCGGCGAGCCACGCCGGCATGATGGTGGCCAGGCCCATAATGGCGGCCACGATCAGGCCAACCACCAGGAACGCCACAAAAACAAGCGCAACGGCGAAGAAGGCGGCGGCGACGCCTACCTGGATGCCCTTGCGCTTGAGCTCGATCTTGGCGAAGGCGATTTCATCGTTGAGTTGGCGAGGGGCCAGACGGAAAAGAAGTTTCAGCGTCCTGGGCAGCGCGGTGATCCGCAATCCCTGGCTGGTGCGCCCGGTGTGACGTCCGCTCATCGGTTCCCGCCTAACTTGTTGCGTGGTCTGCTGCCTGGTCGGTTCGGCTGCCGTGGGCTGTGAGAGCCCGCGGCAGCACGGTCCCGCCCCCAAAACTATCATTCAGGTTCAGGGCAAACTTCCGGGTTGGCCGCACGGCGCGCCTGCAACCCCGGAAAGCTGGAACTTCCGGGCCTAGGATTGATCTCCGTGACCACTCCCTCGAATCCGGGCGATTCGCTGACCCGCCGCCGGAAACTGTTGTACATCCTCCTCCTCGGCGCCCTCACGGCGTTGGGTCCGTTCACGATCGACCTGTACCTGCCTGCGTTCCCGGCACTGGAAGCGAGCCTTGGGGTCACCGAGGCCCAGGTCCAGCTGACCCTGGCCGGCACCACCGTCGGCTTTGCCCTCGGCCAGCTGGTGGTGGGCCCCTTCAGCGACAAGTTCGGCCGGCGGCTCCCGCTGATCCTGGCCACCGCCCTGCACATCGCTTCCTCCGTGGGAGCAGCCCTGTCCACTGATATCTCCACGCTTGGCCTCTTCCGCGTTCTCATGGGCGTGGGTGCTGCGGGCGGCGGCGTGGTGGCGATGGCAATGGTGCGGGACCTGTTCTCCGGCTATGCCATGGTCCGGATGTTCTCGCGCATGGCCCTGGTGAACGGGCTGGCACCGATCCTGGCCCCGGTGATCGGATCGCAGCTGCTCCTGGTGATGCCCTGGCCGGGAATCTTCGTGTTCCTGGCCGGCTACGGCACCCTGGTGATCATCGCCGCGCTCGTTTTGGTCCGCGAAACACTGCCACCGGAGAAGCGCGGCCTGACCGGAATGACCGCCGGCCAGCGCTACAAGGTTCTTTTTACGGACCGGATCTTCGTGGGCCTGCTGGTGGTGGGCGGCATGAACTTCGCTGGCCTCTTCACCTACCTGTCCGCGTCGCCGTTCCTGTTCCAGGACATTTTCGGGTTCTCGCCGCAGGAGTACGGCCTGCTGTTCGGCATCAATTCCCTGGGCATTGTGGCCGGCGTCCAGACCAGCTCCAGGCTCATCCGTACTGTCCCGCCGCAATGGATCCTTGCCTGTTCCACGGCCTGGATGTTCCTTATGGCCCTGCTGATCGTGGTCTTTGACCAGGCCGGCCTGGGGCTCTGGGGCGTGATGGTTCCGCTCTGGTTCTACATCATGGGTGCAGGCTTTACATTCCCCTGCGTGCAGGTGCTGGCCCTGAGCAGCCACGGCGCGCAGGCCGGGACGGCCGCGTCCCTCCTGGGCGCCGCGACCTTCCTGATGGCCGGCCTGGTTTCACCGGTGGCGGGGTGGTTGGGCATCACCAGCTCCACCCCCATGGGAGCCGTGCAGGCCGCGTGCATACTGGTGGCGATTGCGGGCCTCTGGCTGGTCGTCAGACCCCGCACCGTGCCCTCGATCCACTGAACCCGTCGACCCAATGACGAAACCCATAAAACGCAAGCCGCACCGCAACCCCCGGGGACTGTTCCTCGGGGCGGTGCTGGGCGCCGTCGCCGGTTACTTCCTTGGGCGCGTGTTCGGCAGTGGCGCCATCGGCATCATCCTCGGCGCGCTGGCAGGCGCTGCCCTGCTGTACCGGGTCAACCCGGGCCCCTGGAACCGTCCCTAGCTGCTGGGAACGTGGCGCCAAATCCCGGTCCACCGGGGAGGGGCCCACCCCTGCCGCCCGGGAGCTTTCCCACGATAAAATAAATCCGTGCCCAGCTGGCAGTTCCACTCGCCGCCCTCGGCCACATGGCAACGTTGCGACTCAGGCATCTTGCCCATGTGGTGGGACCGGCTGTGCGCCCAAACCGGCCAGCAGTCCGCAGCCCTCTATGCCGCCGGACTCTTCACGGACGACCGGCGGCGGCCCATCGCGCAGTGGTTCAACGCCGCCTTCAACGCCGCCCTCCTGGTGGCCCCGGAGACCTCGCCTGAGTGGCCTGTGCAGCGCTTCGGGATCTTCTACGCACCACCGGCCTCCGGCTTCGTCCGCGTGTACTCAGCACCCCATGAATGGCATCCGCGCGAGCCCCGCAAGTACCCCACCGAGCAGGACGCCTTCCGTGCGGCCATTGCCGAGGCTGAGCGGTTCCTGCAGGTGGAAATGGACTTTGTGTGAATGCAAGAAATCCCCGCCCTCACAGAAGAGGACGGGGATTTTTGTTTGTTTGCTCCTCCTGCTGGACTTGAACCAGCAACCCTTCGATTAACAGTCGAATGCTCTGCCAATTGAGCTAAGGAGGAATGAAGCAAGTATGACATTAGCAAAGGTTTCCCGGGAATGTGAAATCGGCGGCGGCGCACCACGAAATACCCTCCCCAGGTATAAAAAAATCCCCGTTCCGGGGACCCGGAACGGGGATTGTGCGCTCCTCCTGCTGGACTTGAACCAGCAACCCTTCGATTAACAGTCGAATGCTCTGCCAATTGAGCTAAGGAGGAATGAAGCGGGTACCAGCCTAGCAAAGACACCGGCTGGAAGCGAAATCAGGAGTGAAATCGGCGCGTTTCAGGCGTCCGATCGCAGTGCCCGTCGTTCCATTTCCAGCATCATCAGTTCCCTGTTGAGCCGCTGGAAATCCTCCGGGTCCGCCGCCGGATCCAGCCTTTGCAGCTGGCCCATCTTGTCCGCCTTGACCCGCGTGATCTGGAGCTCGAACAGCCGGGACAGAATGTCCTTGCAGTACTTCTGGACGGCTTCAGCAGTGCTCGCGGGAAGCGGCACCACTGCAAGCTCGGACACCAGCGGCCGGAGGGGTTCCGGGACTTCGTGCATCACCTGCTCCACCCAGCGCAGGGGCTCCCCGATCAATCCGGGACCGGAGGCGCGCATGGCGTCATGGACAGCCTGGAACGCCGGCGTCACGAACCGTGCGGCCGCGAAGCGCTCCCAGATGCCGCCGCCCAGGAGGGCGGACTCCTGCAGCGCCACTTCCAGCGCCTGCCGCTCCATGGAGGCCACGGGGTCCCGGGGGTCGGGCCGCTGGTAGGAAGGGACAGCGCCCGACGTCGGCCCGGCAGCCACGCCGGGTCCGCCCGCCTGGGCGGAACCCGCCGGAGCGGACGCCATCTGACCCGGGGCACCGGCGGACGTCCCCGGTGCAGCCGGCCCGCCCGGGGCGGCACGCTTCATGGCGACGCCCACAGCCCGACTGACGTCTTCAACCGAGATGCCGAGCCAGCCGGCCAGTTCCCGGGCATACTCGGGCCTGATGGCTGCGTCGCGGATCTGGGCCACCACCGGAGCGGATTCCCGCAGCGCGGCCACCCGGCCCTCGACGGTGTCCAGGTTGTGGCGCCTGAGCGTGGCTTTGATGGCAAACTCGAACAGCGGCCGGCGCGTGGCGATCAGGTCCCGCACGGCGGCGTCGCCCCTGCTTTGGCGCAGGTCGCAGGGGTCGGCGCCGGTGGGCTCCACCGCCACATAGGTCTGGGCGGTAAAGCGCTGGTCTTCCTCGAAGGCGCGCAGTGCCGCCTTCTGCCCGGCGGCGTCACCGTCGAAGGTGAAGATGACCTCTCCCCCGCTGCCGTCGTCGGACAGCAGGCGGCGGGCGATCTTGATGTGCTCGGTGCCGAATGCCGTGCCGCAGGTGGCCACCGCCGTCGGAATTCCCGCCAGGTGGCAGGCCATCACGTCGGTGTATCCCTCCACCACCACGAGCTGGCGGTCTTTGGCGATGCTGCGCTTGGCGAGGTCGATCCCGTAGAGCACCTGGGACTTCTTGTAGAGCGTGGTTTCGGGAGTGTTAAGGTATTTGGGGCCTTGGTCGTCCTCGTAGAGTTTGCGGGCGCCGAAGCCGATGGTGTCGCCGGCGATGTCGCGGATAGGCCAGATGAGCCTGCCACGGAACCGGTCATAGATGCCCCGGTTGCCTTCGGAGAACATGCCCGTCAGCTTCAGCTCCTGGTCCGTGAAGCCACGGCCGCGGAGGTGCTTCAGCAGCGCGTCCCAGCCCTGCGGCGCGTAGCCCACGCCGAACTGCTCCGAGGCGGCGCGGTCGAAGCCGCGGCCGAACAGGAAGTTCCGGCCTTCGGCGGCCCCGGGCGTCAGCAGCTGGGCGCGGAAGAACTCATCGGCGATTTTGTGGGCATCCAGGAGGCGCTGGCGCTTGCCCACTTCCTCACGGTTGGGGCCGGTGCCGCCGTCTTCGTAGCGCAGTTCGTACCCGATGCGGGCAGCCAGCTTTTCCACGGCCTCGTGGAATGAGGTGTGGTCCTGTTTCTGCACAAAGGCGATGACGTCCCCGTCTTCGCCGCACCCGAAGCAGTGGTACCTGCCCACCTGGGGGCGCACGGTGAACGACGGCGACCGTTCGTCGTGGAAGGGGCACAGGCCCTTGTAGGTTCCCAGCCCGGCACCCTTGAGCGTGACGTAGCCGTCAACCACTTCCTTGATGTCCGTGCGCTGGCGTACTTCGTCTATGTCTTCACGTTTGATCAGGCCAGCCACAGAGCCATCCTAGTCCCGGGGTCCGACAGCGGACGCGTCGCTATGGCATCTGTCACCACAGCGAGGGAAGGCTCCCCACGAGCCGTTCGTACATAGCCAGCGCCGAGCCGTCTGTCAGCGACGCCACCTGGTCGATGACCACCCTGAGCCGTGCGCCGTCGTCGGGCGCGTCCCGCCAGTCAGCCGCGAACATGGGCTCCAGGTGGCGGTCCCCCGTGGCGCTCAGGGCGGTGACCAGCGCGTGCAGCACCTCGCGCTGGCGCTCGTAGATGGGCTGGCGGTGTTCGGTGGTCATCACAAACGTGGTGGCCAGGCCCTTCATGACCGCGATCTCCATGACCGTCTCGTCCGGGACCATCAGCTCAGCGCTGTACCGGGTGAGGTTTTCCGGGCCGTAGACGGCGCGGGTGGCCTCCAGGGCGCTCTGGCAGAACCGGCCGATCAGCTGGCTGGTCATGTCCTTCAGGGCGGCCATGGACTTGCGGCTGCCGTCGGCCTCGCGGACCCACACGTCGGTGGCTTCCAACCGGGCCAGGGCGGCATCGATCGCCGCGGGGTCGTTGTGTGGGAGGTACCACTGCTTGGCGTAGCCCACCACACGGGCCCGGTGGTCCGGGTTGTCCATCCAGCGCAGCTGGAAGTGCCCGGCCACGATCGCGTCCTCGACGTCGTGCACGGAATAGGAAATGTCGTCGGCCAGGTCCATAACCTGCGCCTCCAGGCACGAGCGGCGTTCCGGCGCACCCTCCCGGATCCAGTTGAAGATGGGAAGATCATCCTCGTAGGCGCCGAACTTGCTGGTGCGCTGGCCATGGATGACCGGCGCGTTCAGCGCGGACCAGGGGTATTTCGCCGCCGCATCCAGGCTGGCCCTCGTGAGGTTCAGGCCGGCCGGGCGCCCGTCGGTGGCCAGGACCTTGGGCTCCAGCCGGGTAAGCAGCCGGAGGGTCTGGGCGTTGCCTTCGAAGCCGCCGATGGCATGTGCCACCTCGTTCAGGGCGGACTCGCCGTTGTGCCCGAACGGCGGGTGCCCCAGGTCATGGCTCAGGCAGGCGGTGTCCACCACGTCCGGGTCGCAGCCCAGGGCGCGGCCCAGCTCCCGTCCCACCTGGGCAACCTCGAGGCTGTGGGTCAGCCGGGTGCGGACGAAGTCGTCGGTGTCCGGGGCAACTACCTGCGTTTTCGCGCCGAGGCGGCGCAGGGCGGAAGAGTGAAGCACCCGGGCGCGGTCCCGCTCAAAATCGGAGCGGTAGTTGTTTTTGGGCGGTTCCTCCACCCAGCGGGCGGAATCGTGGGCCCCGTAGCCGGGCAGGGCCTGTGCCGTGGTGCGCGTCTCAGCCACCGGAAACATCCAGCTCCGCGGCGGAGATGTCCTGGGACTGCGCGGCGTTCAGGGCACGGGATTCCAGCCAGTCCTTGGGCAGGGCCGGCTTTTTGGGCGAGCCTGCGCGGCCGCGCGGGCCTTCGGCATCCACGCCGGGGTACGGCGAGCCCAGGTCCAGCTGGTCCAGCGTGTCGCGCAGCACCTCCAGGCTGGTCACCATGGCCAGTTTGGTCCGCAGTTCACTGCCCACCACATAGCCCTTGAAGTACCAGGCCATGTGTTTGCGGATCTCGCGGAGGGCTTTGCCCTCATCACCGAAGGTTTCCACCATCAGCTCAGCGTGCCGGTAGACGCTCTCGGCCACCTTGCCCAGGTCCGGCTGGTGGCGGACATCGCTTCCCTCGAAGGCCGCCATGAGGTCGCCGAACAGCCACGGGCGTCCCTGGCAGCCGCGGCCCACCACCACGCCGTCGACGCCGGTTTCGCGGACCATCCGGACGGCATCTTCCGCGGACCAGATGTCGCCGTTGCCCAGGACGGGAATGTCCGGCAGCGCCTCGCGCAGGCGGGCGATTGCGGTCCAGTCGGCCTGGCCGGAGTAGAACTGCGCCGCGGTGCGGCCGTGAAGCGCGACGGCGGCGACCCCGGCATCGCGGGCGATCCGGCCGGCGTCGAGGTACGTCAGGTGGTCATCGTCGATGCCCTTGCGCATCTTGATGGTGAGCGGGACATTGCCCCTGGACGCTTCCTTGACCGCGGTCTGGACAATCGACGTGAAGAGGTCGGTCTTCCAGGGCAGGGCGGACCCGCCGCCGCGCCGGGTCACCTTGGGAACGGGGCAGCCGAAGTTCAGGTCGATGTGGTCCGCACGGTCCTCTTCGACCAGCATGCGCACTGCCTGGCCCACCGTAACGGGGTCCACGC
Source organism: Pseudarthrobacter sp. NIBRBAC000502772 (assembly GCF_006517235.1). Lineage (NCBI taxonomy): Bacteria > Bacillati > Actinomycetota > Actinomycetes > Micrococcales > Micrococcaceae > Pseudarthrobacter > Pseudarthrobacter sp. NIBRBAC000502772. The sequence goes on along the minus strand of NZ_CP041188.1, from coordinate 1,976,080 downwards.
CGTACAGCTGGACGGAGCGGACTTTTTCGTCGTCGTCGTGCGAGATGATGCGCAGTGATTCGGGTGTGCGTTCAACAAGGGCGCGTGAGGTGACCATCTCCGCCACGTACAGGCCGCCGCCGTATTCACGGCACAAACGACGGAATGCGGAGTTGGTGATGCCCGCCATGGGAGCCAGGATCACGGGGGTGTGCACCGTGATGGGGCCCAGCTTCAGGGGCGGGAGTTCCAGCTTGGGGGCGGGAGGCGTTGCGGTAACAGTCACTTGTCCATTGTCGCAAAGGCGGGCAAATCCGCGCGCCGGGCCCATTTGAGTCCCCTGGCGTCGTTCAGCTGCCCGTTCAGCCGCGGTCTGCCCGGCGTCCCCTCCGGGTGGTGGCGGGATCGTCGGAACCTTCCGTGGACTGCCGTGACCGCCTCTCGAAAGCGGCCGCCGCGAGCGCACCGGTATCGTCGACGTCGTCCGCGTTGATGGCGGCGGCGCCCGAGGTGCCGTCGGGGCGGCGGTCTTCGTCCGGGACGCCGATGGCGGACTGTCCGGCCGTCCGGACGCCGGTGGCCTTGACCACCAGCACGGCGATCAGGGTGGTCACCGGGATGGCGAGGACCAGGCCTATGGAGCCGACGAGCGTGCGGATGACTTCTTCGGACAGCTCGGCACTGGTCAGGGTGTCCCCCAGCGGCCGGTCATACAGCATCACAATGATCAGGATGGGCAGGGCTGCGCCGGCGTAGGCGAACGCGATGGTGTAGACCGTGGAGGCGATGTGGTCCCGGCCGATCCGCATGGCGGACGTGAAGAGCTTGCGGGCGCTGGTGCCGGGAGCCAATTCGTAGAGTTCCCAGACGGCGGACGATTGCGTGATGGTGACGTCGTTCAGGACACCAAGGCCGGAGATGATGAGGCCGCACAGGATCACCCCGGAAATGGAGATGTTGGCCGAGGTATTGATCAGGGTGGTGGCGTCATGGCTGCCCACTCCGGCGAGGTTGGCGGCGTCGGTGGCCCAGGCTGCCAACAGCGCCGTGATGGCCAGGCCGAACATCGTGCCCAGCAGCGCCGTTGATGTGCGGGCCGAGAATCCGTGGGCAAAATACAGGACCCCGATCATGATCACCGTTGATCCCACCAGGGCCAGCAGCAGCGGAGGTTTGCCCTCCACGAGCCCGGGCAACATAAAGCTGGCAAGGACGAAATACGCGCCCACCAGCCCCAGCAGTGCCCGGAGTCCGCGCCAGCGCGCCACCGCGATGACCACCAGGGCATAGAGGAGCGCCAGGATCACGATGGGGAGGGTACGGACGAAGTCAACGAAGATGTAGGCCGGGGACCCCTGCGACGCCGCGGCGCCCTGGGCGTTGGAAAGGTTCAGGTACCTGATCTGGTCCCCCGGCTTCACGCCATGGGATTGTGCCACTTCCGGGTTGACCACCACTTTGACGGGGCTGCCGCCCTGGTCCGGTTCCGTAAAGGCAAACATGCAGTCGGAACCGGCGGGGGCGGGCTGGCCGCTGGTGTCCGAGGATTGGCCGGGGGCGGTGGAGCCCTGCATGCAGCTTTCTTCCACGACACTCTGGACCTTGCCCGTATCGAACGTGACGCCGGGCGCCGCCGAATAGGGGTTGGCGAGGGAGATGCCGTCCTTGGACCCGGACGGCCACAGCATGGCCATGCCCGCCAGGGTCAGAAGCGTCAGCGGCACCAGCACCGCGGCCAGGATGCGGTTTGCCTTCCGGCGTGCAGCAATCGCCTGGGCCGTCGGCTCCGAATGATCTGTTGAAACGTGGGTGTGACCGGAGCCCATCAGCAGTTGAACCTCATACCTTGAACTCTACGTCCGGCGCCTTAGGGTTGGTAAATGGCAGGAACCGGGAGGAACCACGCGTGACGGACCGCAGCACTGCATTCCACACCAACGGACCTGCTGCGAGGCGGGAGGCGGCACTCACTGTGCTGGCGGCCCCCGGGACAACGCGGGGCGTGGCCCTGGTCCTGCACGGGGGCAAGGCACACAGCTTTGAGCCCGTGGAGGCACGCCACCTGAGCCCGCTGCGCATGGTCACGTTCGCCCGTCACCTGCACCGTGCCGGGAAGGACCACGGGCTGGCGGTGTGGTCCCTGCGGAACAGCGTGCGTGGCTGGAACGGGCCGGACAGGTCCGCACTGCAGGATGCCCGATGGGCCCTCCAGCAAATCAGTGCGGAGCACCCTGGGGTTCCCGTGTATCTGGTGGGGCATTCCATGGGCGGCCTCACCGCCGTGACCGCCGCGGACCATCCGCAGGTGGACGCCGTGGTGGCGCTGGCCCCGTGGCTCAGCCAGGAGACACCCGCCACCCCGCTCGCCGGACGCAAGGTCCTGATTGTCCACGGTGCCGGAGACCATATGACCAGCCCGTCCCAGTCCTTGGCGTTTGCGCGCCGGGCCAGCGGGACAGCAGCTTCCATGCAGTATGTTTCGCTGCGCGGTGCCGGGCATTTTATGGTGCGCCGCGGCCGGCTGTGGCACGCGTTGGCCACCGGTTTTGTGATGAAGGCCTTCGCCGAGCGCACCGGATTCACGCACCAGGCCGCTCGCACGCTGGCTGAACTGGTGCCCGGGTCCGCCGCCGAAGTGGCCCTATGAGCCCTTTTCCCTGGGCGGCATTCGCCGCGTCATTACCCTGGACAGCACTGGCAGTCCTGGCGGTCCTGGCGCTGACGTTCGGCGTGGCCGTCCGGCAAGGCCGGCACTCGGTGATGGACGTCGCGTGGGGCCCCGGCTTCGTTGCGGTGGCCGTGGTGTCCTGGTTCCTGTCGGCCGGATCGGGCGATGACACCCGCCGAGCCTTGTTGCTTCTGTTGACGGCGGTCTGGGGGTTGCGGCTGGGCGGCCATATTGGCTGGCGGGCGCGCGACGGGCATGAAGACCCGCGCTACAAGGCCCTGCTGGACCCGCCGCCCGGATCCAGGAACGCGTTTGCGCTCCGCCGTGTCTACCTGCCGCAGGGCGTGGTTATGTTTTTTGTGTCCCTGACGCTGCAGGTGGGGATGTTCGCCACCGGGCCTGTGGGGTGGGTGGCCGTGCTCGGCGTCCTGCTGTGGGTCACGGGGTTTGTGTTCGAGACCGTGGGCGACTGGCAGCTGGCCCGGTTCAAGAAGGATCCGTCCCGCCGCGGCACAGTGCTGGATACCGGTTTGTGGCGGTACACCCGGCATCCCAACTATTTCGGCGATGCGGCCATCTGGACGGGGCTTTTCCTCATTGCCGCAGACTCCTGGCCGGGCACCCTGACCATCCTGTCCCCGGCACTGATGGTGTGGACGCTCGCCGGGAAGACCGGGAAGCCCCTGACGGAAAAGGCGATGTCCGGACGGCCCGGTTACCGGGAATATGTTGAGGGGACCAGCGGCTTCATCCCGTGGCTGCCCAAACGCCGGTGACCTCCCCAAGCAAAACTAGGTCGCAGCAGGTGTCGTTATGACGGCTCATAACGACACCTGCTGCGACCCAGTTGGGGGTGGTGGGGTCAGTCCGAGACGATCAGCGTTTCGGCACCGGCCTGGCGCGCCTTGCCGGTTTCCAGCAAGGGCTCGACGGCGGCGCGCAGCGCTGTCATCGAATCGTCCAGTTCCAGCATGACCGGGTGCTGGTACGCGAGGAGCGAGAGCAGGTCACGGACGGCGGCTGCGGCGTCGTCCGCCTCAAGCGCGGGCTCGTGGCCCACAAACACATCCGTGGCCTTCGCGCCCTGGGCCGACGCATCCGCCGTCGGGTCCTGGGCTGCCTCCGCGTAGCTCACCGCAAAGGCGCGGATCCGGCCCTTCTTGCTGGGGGAAACCCCGGCGCCAAAGGCGGATCCCGGTTCGGCGCGCAGCACCAGCGCACCGTGGGCGCCGGTGAGATCATCCAGGAACAGCTTCTGCACCTGCCCCACCGACAGCACCCCCGGCGAATCCCAGCCGTGGATCGACGTGTAATACCGCCCCACGACGTCGGTCAGCTCAACCGAGCCGGTGGCGAGGTCCATCACGACGTCGGAACCGGCGTTTTCGTCGTTGGCCAGCCCGCCGCCGTCGTTCTTCGCAGGGAACACGGGCAGCTTCAGGGCACCCGGCTCCACTACCACCAGCCGGGAACGCTGGATGGGCGCGAGCCCGAACGCCTCGGCGAACGCGGCGCCCGGACTGCCCGGCTGCACTTTCGCGCGCAGCCTGGTAACGCCCGACGGCGCCTGCTCGGCTTCACGGCGCAGCATGGTCAGGAGCGTGGCACCGATGCCGGCGCGGCGGTGATCGCGCGCCACCTCGATGTAGGTCCACAGCCGCTCCGGGTGCAGCGAGGCCTCGTAGACAACGCCCGCCGCCACCGGAATGCCAATGCCGTCAATGACGTCCTCGGCCACGATGCAGCGGCGCCACGGGGTGCCGTCCGTGCCGGCCGAGGAGACGGCCAGGGCACCGCGGAACTGCCGGGCCTGCTCGGTCTCCGGGCCGCCCCAGACTTCCAGCAGCGTCAGGTCATCGCCCTCAAGCCATTCGCGGTATTCGATGGCCATGCTCAGGCACCGATCAGGCGGGCGGCCAGGTAGCCTTCCACCTTGTCCAGCGAGACGCGTTCCTGGCTCATGGAGTCGCGTTCACGGATGGTCACGGCCTGGTCCTCGAGGGTGTCGAAGTCCACGGTGATGCAGAACGGGGTGCCGATCTCATCCTGGCGGCGGTAGCGGCGGCCGATCGCGCCGGCGTCATCGAAGTCGATGTTCCAGTTCTTACGCAGCTGCGCGCCCAGGTCCTTGGCCTTCGGCGAGAGGTCCTCGTTGCGGCTCAGCGGCAGCACCGCGGCCTTGACGGGGGCCAGGCGCGGGTCAAGGCGCAGGACGGTACGGACGTCGACGCCGCCCTTGGCATTGGGTGCCTCGTCCTCGGTGTACGCGTCCACCAGGAACGCCATGAAAGAGCGTGTGAGGCCCGCGGCCGGCTCGATCACGTACGGGGTGTAGCGCTCGTTGGTGGCCTGGTTGAAGTAGCTCAGGTCCTGGCCGGAGGCCTTGGAGTGCGTGGTGAGGTCGAAGTCGGTGCGGTTGGCGATGCCTTCGAGCTCGCCCCATTCGGAGCCCTGGAAGCCGAAGCGGTATTCGATGTCCGTGGTGCCCTTGGAGTAGTGGCTGAGCTTGTCCAGCGGGTGCTCGAAGAAGCGCAGGTTCTCTTCCCGGATGCCCAGGCCGGTGTACCAGGACATGCGCTCTTTCATCCAGTACTGGTGCCACTCTTCGTCCGTGCCGGGCTCGACGAAGAACTCCATTTCCATCTGCTCGAACTCACGGGTGCGGAAGATGAAGTTGCCCGGTGTGATCTCGTTGCGGAAGGACTTGCCGATCTGGCCGATGCCGAAGGGCGGCTTCTTGCGGGAGGTGGTCAGGACGTTGCTGAAGTTCACAAAAATGCCCTGGGCCGTTTCGGGGCGCAGGTAGTGCATGCCTTCGTCGCTGGCCACCGGGCCGAGGAAGGTCTTAAGCAGGCCGGAGAACTCCTGGGGTTCGGTCCATTCGCCGCGCGTGCCGCAGTTGACGCAGGCAATGTCCTTCAGGCCGTTCTCGGCGGGGCGGCCCTTCTTTTCCTCGTACTCTTCCTCGAGGTGGTCGGCACGGTAGCGCTTGTGGCAGGAGAGGCACTCCACGAGCGGGTCCGAGAAGACATCAACGTGGCCGGAGGCTTCCCATACCTGGCGGGGCAGGATGACGGAGGAATCCAGGCCCACCACGTCCTCGCGGCCGCGGACCATGGACTGCCACCACTGGCGCTTGATGTTTTCCTTCAGTTCGGCGCCGAGGGGTCCGTAGTCCCAGGCAGAGCGCGAGCCTCCGTAGATTTCACCGGCCTGGAACACAAAACCCCTTCGCTTGGAAAGGGAAATGACCTGGTCGAGTACGGATTTTGCTGCCATGGTGGACTCCAATTTCTACAGGGCCGCTGGGTGCGGTCCGCGGGTATCTGGCCCCGCTGCACGTGGGTGCATCACCGCTGGGTGCGGGCGGGGCGGGCGAAGGAACGAGATGCAGAGAACTGCGTGTCCTAGCCTACCGGCCACTGCCTCCGGAAGGCGCCCCTCGGCCACGGCAGTGTGGCCAGGATGATGGCGGCCAGCGTCAGCAGTGTGCCCAGGACGGTGGCCGGGGCCACGATGCTTCCCGGGGCCGGCACCAGGAGGTCCAGCCCCAGGGAGCCAAGGAGCTGTCCGGCGATCATGCCGAGCCCGGTCACCAGCACTCCCAGGCTGCGGACCAGCAGCGCACCCAGGCCGATGAACACACAGCCCATGGGCCCGCCCAGATAGTACCACCACTCGGCCGGCAACGGATTGCCCGGCCCAAATACAGCCACCTTGACGGCCAAGGCAATCCACAGGAACACGGAGCCGGCCACGAAGTTCACCAGCGTGGCGGCGACGGGCGAACCGTAGTGGACCGTGGCGGTCCCGTTCATGGCCTGTTGGAAGCTCATCAGGAACCCGGCCAGGACAGGGAGGATCAACGGCAGAATCAAGGTTTCCAGTCCGCCTGCTCCGTCCGCAGGAGCGCCCGGGGAGCCCGGCGAGACAGCCAGCCGCGGCGAAACCGCCCACGCCACGGCGGCGACCGTCAGCACGCAGCCGATGATCCGCATGGGAGTCACGGCCCTCTTGCCGGCCGGTCCGATGCCCAGCCGGTCCACCAGCAGCCCGCTCAGGGTCTGCCCGGTCACGGCGGCCACGGTAAACAGTGCCACGCCCAGGATGCCCACGGTGAAGGACTGCGCGAAGACAAATAGGGCACCGATGCCGCCGGCAAGCACATACACGGGCGGGAAAGCCCGGGTCCGGACCGCCGGCAGGATCCTGGCCAGGCCGGCGCGGCCGCTGGGCAGGATCAGGGAGATCAGGATCATCACCACCAGTCCGGTGCTGAAACCCACCACGGCCGAGGCGATGCCGTCGTTGAGCCGTACCCCGAGGGCCCCGTTGATCCGGCCCTGGACGGGAATGGCCAGTCCCGCGCCGACGGCCAGCGGGAGCCCCGCGAAGCGCGGCAGCCGTGGGGTGGGGGTCATTGGATTCACCTTACGTCAGGCATTATTGCTTGTATGAGCAACCAGGACATTCAAGAGATCCCCATCCGCGACAGCATGATCCGTCTTGGCCAGCTCCTGAAGCTCGCCAGCCTGGTGGAGGACGGTGTGGAAGCCGCCGAGCTGATCAAGAACGGACTCGTTAAGGTCAACGGCGAGATCGAGGACCGCCGCGGACGCCAGCTGCACAACGGCGACACCGTCACCGTCAACGGGCAGACCGTGCAGGTTGTGGCACCGGAAGCCTGATTTAACAGGCCTGGCTCAGCCTCAGACGGTGAGGACAGCGTAAGCGGCCGGCGGCACTGTGCCGCCGGCCGCCGTCGTACGTTTATTTGTTCAGCACCTCGTGCGTCAGGAACTCGGAGACGTGCCCGATTTCCTGCTGGTTGATGCCGTGCCACATGCCCGTGTAGAGCACCTTGGTGAGCTTGACGTGTCCGCGCACCCAGCCCATGGTGTACTCGATCTTGTCGGGCGTGATCACGGGGTCCTGCTGGTCGCGGCCCCAGAAGAGCGGCACTGTACCGTCCAGCTCGCCATCCTTGAACGTGGGGTCCCCGTCCGCGTTGACCACAAAACCGGAAAGCCCGACGACGGCGGCGTAGTCAGCGGGGCGCTGCCGGAGCAGCGTGGTGGCCATCGCCATTCCCATGGAGAAGCCGAGCAGCGTCACCGACGGGTGGTCGGCTTTGACGGTGTCGATCCAGTGCTGTACGTAACCGGCTCCAGCCTTGACGGCGTCGAGCGTGTACTCGATGGAGGCCGTCAGGGGGAACCACATAAACCCGGGGCCCGTGGCCAGTGGCGCCCGGAGTGAGGCAACAACAAAGTCTTCGGGAAGCAAATCCGCCAGGCTCAGCAGGTCCTGTTCGTTGGCGCCGTAGCCGTGGAGCAGCACCAGCAGTGGCTTTCCGGAGCGCTGGTCCTCCGGCCGGGACCACAGAACAACGGGGGCGGGAAATACTTGGGCGTCAGTCATGGTTTCCATTCTTACAGTTACCCAGCGGTAACTACCTACGGTGGCGTAGCTTGTGAGCAAGGAGGCAGGATAGGACCGTGAATGAAGCAAAAGCCATGCAGAGCCCGCCCAGGGCCACGGAAGCCCACCCCTGGAGCCGCTATGTGGCGATGGGGGATTCGTTCACCGAGGGCATCGGCGACCCCGACCCCACAAGCCCCGGCGGCTTCCGCGGCTGGGCGGACCGGGTGGCCGAGGAACTGGGCAGGGGCCAGGCCGACTTCGCCTATGCCAACCTGGCCGTCCGCGGCCGGCTGCTGCAGCAGATCGTGGACCAGCAGCTTGCTCCGTGCCTGGCGCTGAAGCCGGACCTGATAACCCTTTCCGCCGGCGGCAACGATCTCATCAGGCCCGGCGGCGACCCCGACGCCCTCGCCGAAAAACTTGATTCCGTGGTCCAGATCCTGGCCATGGGCGGCGCCACGGTGGTGCTGTTCAACGGTCCGGATACCGGTTCCTCGGTTCTGGGACGGATCCGCAGCAAGGTGGCCATTTACAACGAGAACCTCCGCACCGTGGCCGCCCGCCATGACGCCATCATCGCCGACATGTGGTCGCTTAAGCAGCTGAACGATCCGCAGATGTGGGACGAGGACCGCCTGCATTTTTCGCCGCTGGGACACCACACCATCGCCGCCATGGTGCTGGAATCGCTGAACGTGGACCACACGCTTGAGCCGCTCCGGCCCAAGCCCCTGCCCGCCCGCACGTGGCGGGCAGCCCGCTCCGAGGACCTGGTGTGGGCCCGCGAGTACTTTGTCCCGTGGGTGGTGCGGCGGCTGCGCCACCGCTCCTCCGGCGACGGAATCACCGCAAAACGCCCGACGCCGGGACCCGTGTTCGGCCCGGGCGTTCCGTTGGGATCCGGCGAGGGGCCGCTGGGCACCACCGACGCCCGGCACTAGCGGCGGCCCGGCGTGAGCCAGGGACAGCTCTCCCGGACAGCCATGGATCCGGACGAGGTGGTGCGGCGGCGGCTTCACGCCCAACGGCTGCGGGGGCCCGGCCTGGGCGCCCCGGAGGACGCCGTCCGGCACTTGCTGGCTGTCCAGGCGCAGGAGTTTCCTTACGCCCGCTGGAGCCTGGCGCAAAGGACCGGCAGTCTTGGACCTGCCGGCGGGGCCCCGTCTCGTCGTGGTGCTTCGGAGGCTGCGGTGGCCACAGCCCCGGAGGTGGAGGAGGCGGTGTCCGACGGGCGCATCCTGCGCACCCATATCCTGCGGCCCACCTGGCATTTTGTGCACCGCGAGGATCTTCGCTGGCTGACGGCCTTGTCCGCGCCGCGGCTTCACCAGGGCAACGCGGGCATGTACAGGCAGTCCGGGATTGATGCCGCCGCCGCTGGCCGGAGCGGACAGGTCCTGGCCGAAGCCGTCCGGGGCGGGCCACACCTGACCCGCGAACAGCTGGCTGCGCGGCTGCAGGACGAAGGGTTCGCAGCCACCGGCTTCGGGCTGGCCTACCTGATCATGCACGCCGAGATCAGCGGGATCCTGACCAGCGGGTCGCCAGTGCGCAGTCGGGGCGGGGCCCTGAAGCAGACCTACGCCCTTTTTGACGAGCGTGTACCTGCCGGTCCGGCCATGCCGCCCACCCGGGCCGAAGCGCTCAGCGAGCTCGTCCGGCGCTACTTCACCAGCCGCGGGCCGGCCACGGTCAAGGACTGCGCCGATTGGTCCGGGCTCACCATGGCCGACGTGCGGCTCGGCCTCCAACAGACCCTGGCGGCTGCTCCCGAAACGCTGGCAACGTCGGTGATTGACGGCGTCGAGCATTATTTCGACGCCCGCGCGGAGGGCGGTTCGGAACCCGGCAATGCCGCGGCCGCGGCCGGGCCCCGGATCGACCTGATCCAGTGCTACGACGAATACGTGATGGGCTATTCAGCAACGCGGCACTACCTGGGCGGCAGCGCTCCGGCGTTCCCGGTCGCCGGGGATCCGATGCATGTGGTGCTGCTGGACGGGCGGATGGCCGGCTGCTGGCGGCACACCATGTTCCCCGGCCGCTGTGAGCTGGATATCCGGCTGTCCGCTGCCGCGGGGCCGGCTGTGGAGGATGCCGTGCAGGACGCCGTGGACCGGTACGGGGCCTTCCTGGGCATCCCGGCCGTCCGTGTGGGCTCCGGGGTTAAGCTGGAAGGACACATATGAGAGGCGCTACACCGTGAACAGCTTGTTTTTCTGGATCATCATTCTGTCGTTCGTAATACCGATGGCGATGCGGATGTACCGGAAATCCGTGAACAAACGGAACCAGGAGCAGAGCTTTTCCGGGCGCTACCCCGAGCAGTTTCCAGGCGGCGGGCAGTACCAGGGCAGCGATCAGTACCCGGGGCCGCAGAACAAGCAGCCCCGTGACGGCTACACGCAGCAGGATTACATGAGTGGCGGCTTCCGGCAGATCATGAGCCCGGAGCCCCTGCCGCCGAGCCAGCCGTTGCCGCCCATGCAGCCGATTCCTTCTGCGGATCAGCAGTTCCCGCCGTACGGCCAGCCGCAACCCAACGGCCAGCCGGTGCCGGAGCAGCGGATGCCGGAGCAGCGCGCGGAAGCACCGCAGCAGCCTGCCGCCCCCGGCATTCCCCTGCCGCCGTCGGGCCCGCAGGGATACCGTGCCCGGAAACTGGCCGAACTCGACCAGCAGTACAGCAACGGCGAGCTGGCCATGGAGGACTACATGAAGCGCCGCTCCGACATCATGAACGGCTAATCCCTTAGTCAGCGCGAGAGGACACTTGAGGCACTGATTCCAGGGCCTCAAGTGTCCTCTCGCGTTTAAGGGCAGGGGCTCAAGTGTCCTCTGTCGCTTAGATGAGGAAGGTGTCTCGGAGCTGAACGCCGAGCTGGCCGATCTCGGTCAGGAAGCCGTCGTGGCCGATCGGGGCCTCAATAACGTGCACGTCCACGTCGCCCGGGAGCGCGTCAGCCAGTTCACGGGACTGGGACGGGAAGTACAGCCGGTCACTGTTCACCGCAGCCACGAAGAACCTGGCGGTGGCCCGGCCCAAGGCCTCGTTCAGCGAGCCCCGCCCGCGGCAGACGTCGTGGCTCATCAGGGCGTCGGTGATGGCGATGTAGCTGTTGGCATCAAAGCGCCGCACCAGCTTCTTGCCCTGGTGGTCCAGGTAGCTTTCCACCTGGTAGCGGCCCCGCTCCCCCAGCGCTGCCGCCTGGAACGGCGATTCGGGGTGCTGGGCCGACCGGCCGAAGCGGCCATGGAATTCCTCGGCGGAGCGGTAGGTGATGTGCGCGATGCGCCGTGCCAGGGCCAGTCCGTCCTCCGGCAGCGGACCGCCGTAGTAGTCGCCGTCGTTAAAATTGCTGTCCTGGCGGATGGCGAGCGTCTGCGCCTGGGCGAATGCGATCTGTTCGGCCGTGCTGGCGGCACCGATCGAGATGACGGCGCACCGCTGAACCCGTTCCGGGTAGGTGACCGCCCATTCCAGGGCCCGCGCGCCGCCCATGGAACCGCCCAGCACGGCGTACCAGCTCGGGATTCCCAGCTGGTCAGCCAGCCTGGCCTCGGCCGCGGTGGTGTCCCGCAGCGTTACCAAAGGGAACCGGGACCCCCACGGCTTGCCGTCCGGGGCAACCGAGGACGGCCCGGTGGAGCCGTAGCAGCCGCCCACGATGTTGATGGAGACCACAAAAAACCTGTCAGTGTCCACCGGCGCACCGGGTCCGGCCAGCTGTTCCCACCAGCCGGGCTCGTCACTGTCGCCGCGGGTCACGTGCGTGCTTCCGGTCAGGGCGTGCTCAATCAGGACGGCGTTGGAGCCGTCCGCGTTGAGGGTTCCCCACGTTTCATAACCGAGGGTGACTTCCGGGAGGTAACCGCCGGCTTCGAGCTCGAGTCCGCCGATGCTGGCGTAACGGACCACCCCGTTTCCGGGTGCTGCAGTACGGGAAATCGTAATCGTCATGGAAGGACCTTTTCTATGCGCTTGCCCACCGTCAATTGACCGGCAGGCCAGGTCCTCACCCGGGGCACCCCACCGCAAAAGAGGGTTGCCGGCCAGCAAGCCGGGGCTGTCGCTGGCACTCATGACCTGCTTTGAGTGTACGAACAGCCCCGGTCTATTGCTAAGCGTGTGACTGGTTATGACTTCGCGGGAGGCCTACTGCGGCTGGCCGGCCGCGTCCTTGCGGGGGGAGATGTTCAGGATGACAAAGGTTCCAGCGGCCTGTCCCGAGCTCAGCAGCGGCCCCGCGAGTCCGCCCTCCCGGCTGGCAATCCTCTGCTCCACGGCATCCTGCATGGGGTTGGAGCGCCGTGCGCCGGTGGCGCTGTCCGGCTCCTGGCCAGCGTGGATCTGGCGGGTTTCTAAAGACCATCCGTTCGACGTTCAAGGCTCCTTGATGTGGTGTGGCGCTGCTCGGTTGCGTTCAGTGCGGGAAGCCTTGCCTGACGCGAACAGGATTGTGATGGACGTGGTCAGCGGGCCGTTTATTCTCCTGCTTCCCGGCGGAATGTCCACTCGTGACGCATCAGGATTCCGGTAAGGCTACCCTTAGCTGAGAGCCGGATCACAAAGTGCCAAGATGATGGCATGCGCATGGATCACGTCTCTTACGCCTGTGAACAAGATGGCCTCGTTGCCACCACCGAACGTATTTCGTCCGCCCTCGGCGTTGAAGCCGTGAAGGGTGGAGTGCACCCCCGGTTTGGAACCCGGAACATGATTATTCCCCTCGCGGGCCATAAATACCTGGAAGTCGTGGAGGTCCTGAACCACCCGGCATCGGACAAGGCTCCCTTCGGGCAGGCTGTCCGGGCCCGGTCCGAGGCCGGCGGCGGCTGGATGGGCTGGTGCGTCGAAGTGGACGACCTCGCTCCGTTCGAAAACCGCCTGGGCCGCGCCGCCGTCAACGGCAACCGCAAGTTCCCGGACGGCCGCGAGCTGGTCTGGAAGCAGATCGGCATCCTGGGCCTGATCGCGGACCCCCAGGTCCCGTACATGCTCAAGTGGGAGGGTGACCCCGCCCTGCACCCGTCCAACGCCTATGAGAGCAACGTCAAGATGAGCTGCCTGACCATAGCCGGTTCCGCCGAACGCGTGACGGAATGGCTGGGCGAACCTGTCGAGAAGCCGCTGGAGGATGTGGCCGTTGACTGGGTGGCTCCGCATGGAACCCCGGGCATCCTGTCCGTAACCTTCGAAACCGCTACCGGAGCAGTCACCATCTGATTGCACGTTCAATAGCTTCGGCCGCCATCAGCGGGTGCCAATGATGCCACCCACCGATGGTGGCCGAATCCTTTAAGGCCGGACCCGGTTCAGTTCACCTGTGCGGCACGGGAACCACGGCCGCCTTACCCCAGGCCCACAGCCCTGCCAAAGAGGCTGAAGCCAACGAAGGCAACGATGTCCAGCAGCGCGTGTGCGACAACCAGCGGCATCACCCGCTTGGTCTTTGTGTAGAGCCAGGCGAAGACCACGCCCATCACTGCGTTGCCGATGAACGGCCCGAAGCCTTGATAAAGGTGGTAGCTGCCGCGGAGCATCGAGCTGGTGAAGATGGCCAGGGGCATGCTCCAGCCGAACTTGCCGAAGCGGTCCAGGAGGTAGCCCACCACAATGACTTCTTCCACGACGGCGTGCCGCAGCGCTGACAGGATCAGGACGGGAACCGTCCACCAATACGAGTCGAGCGCGCTGGGGATGATGGCGGTGGTGATCCCCAGGGCACGTCCCGCTGCGTAGAGGCCCAGCGACGGGATCCCGATCAGCGCCGCGAGGCCAAAGCCCTGCAGCAGGTCACGGCCCGGCCGGGCGAAGTTGAACCCCAGCTTCCGGAAGGCGGACCAGCCTTGGGGGCTCACTCCGGCGCCGGATTGCCGCTGGTCCGTGAGGAAGTAGATGACCAGCAGCACGGGCACAAGGGCGAAAATGATGTCCAGCAGCTGGTAGGTGAGGTCGAAGTATTCGCGGGGGCTCTGTGACCGGTTCAGCGTGGCCGTACCCTCGGCCAGCGGTGCACGCGTCATCTTGTCCAGCAGCTGCACCACCGAGTAGACGGCGGACTGCCCCAGGGACAGACCCAGCACAATCCAGACTTCAATCCGCAGCCGACGGCGGGAGGGAACCAACATGGTTCCATCTTGCCTGTAGTTTCTGGTTCTTCGCTGATTCGGGGGTGGCCAGCTCGCCGGGGCTGACCAAAGCGAGAGAGCGTCCTCCGAAAACGCACCAAAAGTGAGGGAGCGTCCTTCGGGCGGCACCTATGCTTGGGGCTTATGAGCGCGCCAGGGAAAATCTTCATGATCCGGCACGGCCAGTCCGCGGCCAATGTCGATACGTCCATCTACAACAGGGTCCCGGACTACCGGATTCCGTTGACACCCCTGGGCCTGGCGCAGGCCACGGCGGCCGGCGAACGGATCCGCCGCGAGCTGGACGGCCGGCAGGTTTGCGTCTACGTCTCCCCGTACCTGCGGGCTCACCAGACCCTGGAGGCACTCAACCTCGGCAATCTCACGGAGCGGGTGATCGAAGAGCCGCGCCTCCGTGAGCAGGACTGGGCCAACTTCCAGATCACCGGCGACATCGAGGACCAGAAGGAACTCCGCAACGCCTACGGCCATTTCTTCTACCGGTTCAGGGAAGGCGAATCCGGCTCGGACGTCTACGACCGGATCTCATCCTTTATGGAGACGCTGTACCGGCACTGGTCCAAACCGGACTACGCCCCCAACACCATGCTGGTGACCCACGGGCTCACCATGCGCCTGTTCTGCATGCGCTGGTTCCACTGGTCGGTGGAGTATTTCGAATCGCTCAACAACCCGGACAATGCCGCGGTGCGGACCCTCCTGCGCACCGACCTGGGCAAGTACGAACTCGACATTCCGTTCAGCCAATGGGTGGACCGCCGGGTGGACGAGACCGTCCTGAATGCGCCGCCGGTGATCTTCTAGGGGTTGTTGCTGCTCGCCTAGTGTGGGGCCACGATCACTTCGGTGCCATTGGCTTCGAACGCTGCCTTATCCTCGGCGGAGATCCCGGAGTCCGTGATCAGGCGGGTGAACGCGTAACCGTCCATGGTGGCGAAGGCTCTGACGCCCACCTTGGAGGAGTCGGCCAGCACGTACGAGATCCGGGCCCGGCTGGCCAGCAGGGCATTCACTGACGCTTCGCCCTCCCCCGTATTGGTGGGACCGACCTCGGGGTCGATGCCATTCACGCCGATGAAGGCGATGTCCATGACCACCTTCTGCATGATGATGTCGGTGTACGGGCCCACCAGTTCATACGAACGGGGGTTCAGGATGCCGCCGGTCACCATGACTTTGATGTTGGGGCGGACAGCCAACTGCGCAGCGATGTTGATGGCGTTGGTGACCACCGTCAGGGTGGACTGGTGGCCGGGAGCGTTGAGGTCCTCGCGCGTGGCCAGGATCTGAGCCAGGGCCGTGCTGGTGGTGCCGCCGCAGAGACCGATCACCGCGCCAGGATAAATCAGCGCCGAGGCGGCCTGGGCGATCTGCTCCTTGGCTTCGGCGTGGTCGTCACGGTTGTACCGCCCGGGGAGGTCGTAGGCCAGGGCGCCGGTGGTGGCCCCGCCCCGGGTCCGGGTCAGCAGCCGACGCTTGGCCAGGCTGTCCAGGTCCCGCCGCGCCGTGGCCGGCGAGACCGCAAGCTGGGAGACAATCTCCTCGACCTCCACCTGGCCGGTCTTGGCGAGAATGTCCAGGATGGCCGTCAGGCGGTCGGTGCGGGTCATGGGGGCCTCTCAGCGATCAAACAGTCACCAATATATGACGTTATCTGATCATAACAGGCACAAATGATCACCTCGCAATCACTAAGTGCGTCTGTACTTAGCGTGCCCGTACACCGGCCCGCCACACGGCGTACGTGAGCGGCATGCCCGGGCGGTAAGCGAGATGCGTTGCTGAGGGGGCGTTCAGCATGTGCAGGTCCGCACGATGCCCGACGGCGAGCGAACCCACCGCCCGTTCGCCGTCGGCGTCGTGCCCTGCCTCCCGGTGTAGCGCCAGCGCGCCGCCATACGTTGCGGCGCGCACCGCTTCATGGACGCTCAGGCGCATCTGCAGCACGGCCGTCGCCACGTTGAACGCCATGGAACTGGTGTAGGAGGTACCCGGATTGCAATTGGAAGCCAGCGCCACCTGCACGCCTGCGTCCAACAGTTCACGCCCCGGGGCCAGCGGCTGCCGGGTGGAGAGATCGCACGCGGGGAGGCACGTTGCCACGGTGCCGCGGGCACCAGTGCCGGTTCCCGGGTTCCAGCCCGACCAGCTTTCCGCCAGGACCGCCACATCACGGGCCGACAGGTAGTTCACGTGGTCCACGCTGGCTGCCCCGAGTTCCACCGCCAGCTGCACGCCGGGACCCTCGCCGAGCTGGTTCCCGTGGACGCGGATCCCCAGTCCGACGGCCCGGCACGCCTCCAGCACACGGCGGGACTGCTCCGCCGTGAAGGCGCCTTCCTCGCAGAAGACGTCCGCCCACCGGACGTACGGCCGGACGGCGTCAAGCATGGGCCCGCAGACGAGATCGGTGTAGGCCTCCGCATCGGTGCCCGCGGGGACAAGGTGGGCACCCAGGTAGGTGACCTCGTCCACGACAGTCGAGGCGATCCGGGCACTCCGGGCCTCGTGCTCAATATCCAGCCCGTAGCCCGTCTTGGTTTCGAGGTAGGTGGTGCCCTGCGACACGGCCTCGGACACACGTGCCATCGCCAGCCGGGTGAGGTCGAAATCGGACGCGCGCCGGGTGGCGTCCATGGTGACGGCGATGCCCCCGGCCGAATACGACTCCCCTGCCATCCGCGCCTCGAACTCCGCCGTGCGGTCGCCGGCGAAGACCAGGTGCGTGTGCGAATCCACCCAGCCCGGCAATACGGCCCGGCCGCCGGCGTCCACGGCGTCGTCGGCCGCCGGCGCATCCGCGGCGGAACCGACCCAGGCGATCCGTTCGCCCTCGATCACCACGGCGGCATTCTTCAGGACGCGGTGTTCCAGGTCCTGGGTCATCAGCTCGGCGATGTTGGTGATCAGGGTGCTCATGGGTTCCATTGTTCAGCGCCGGACGGACCAGCGTGTGGCGGCCAGCGCCTCCACTGTCCGGGATGCCGGATCGTGGGCCGGAGCGGCGGCCCGGTGCCCGGTGCCCTGTCCGGCCAGGATCTGCGCGGCGGCGAGCTCAGCCATGGCCGATGACGTCTGGAAACCGTAGCCTCCCTGACCGGCCAGCCAGTAGAACCCGGGTGCCTCGGCATCGAAACCGGCTACCGGGACGCCGTCGGCTGCCTCGGTCCGGAGCCCCGTCCACGCGGTTCGGACTCCACGGATTCCCAACGTAGTCAGCTCGTTCAGCTTCACGATCAGCCGCTCCACATCGCCGGGCCGCGGCCGGGCGTCCTCGGGTCCGCTGGGTACCGTTTCCGACGGCGAGATCAGCACCTCGGTGCCCTCCCGGCGGAAATAGAAGGTGTGGTCTGCTGCGGCCACCATGGGGCTCTGTTCGGGAAGGGGATGTTCGACGTCGACAATCGCCGCAGTGCGCCGGTACGGCTGCAGCCCGAGCTTCTCCACACCGCTGATCACGGCGATTTCATCAGCCCAGGCGCCGGCCGCATTGACCAGCACACCGGCTTCGAAAGCTTCCTGCCCGGCGCCGATCTCCCAGCCCGAGCCCAGCCGCTGCGCGGAATGCACACGGGCCCCGGTGATGATGTCGGCCCCGGCGGCCACCGCCCGCCGCCGATGGTCGGCCAGCAGCAACGGGGCGTTGCAGCCAAAGGATCCGGTGTCCAGGCCTGCTGCGGAGAAAGCCCCGGGAACCAACGCAGGGCACAGCTCCAGTGCCCGTTCATGCGTGATGGCATTCATGTGGCCGCTGGCTTCGGCGCGGACGGATTCCTCGGTGCCAATGAGCATAAAGCTCCGCGGTGTCAGGACAGGTTCGGGCAGTTGGGTGTCCCGGGCCGCGATCAGTTCCAGGGTCCGGACCGTGAGCTCCCTGACCGCGTCCGGGCCGTAGCTCGGAATGAGCTGGCGGGCAGAGCGGGAGGACGTGTGGTACCCCAGCTCCTGCTCCGCCTCGACCAGCGCCACGCTGCAGCTGCCCGCGAGCGCGGACGCCAGGGACAGGCCGGCGATGCCGCCTCCCACAATCAGGACGTCGTAGTGTGCTGCCATGGCTCCATCCTTGCAGAGTTGCCCTGCGGCCGCGCCGGTCCTGCTCTGTCAGGTTTTAGCCCGGCTGGGTTAACCCAGCCGGGCTAGCCTGCCACCGCCGCACGGCTGGCGACGAACGCACCCACGCACGCTTCGACGTCGTCCGCTGAGTGCGATGCTGACAGCTGCACGCGGATCCGGGCGGCGCCGCGCGGGACCACCGGGAAGCTGAAGGCGGTGACGAAGACGCCGTGCTGGAGCATCTGGTCCGCCACCTTGGCAGCCATGACGGCATCCCCGAACATCACGGGGACAATCGCGTGTTCGCCGTCCAGGAGTTCAAAGCCCTCCTCCGTCATCCGGCGGCGGAACAGGCTGGCATTCTCGAACAGCCGGGTGCGCAGGTCACCGGAATTCTCCACCAGGTCAAGGGCCCTGATGGTGGCGGCGACGATCGCGGGGGCCAGGGAATTGGAGAACAGGTACGGGCGCGCTTTCTGGCGGAGCATGGCCACCACTTCACGGCGCCCGGACACATAGCCGCCGGACGCGCCGCCCAGGGCCTTGCCGAACGTTCCGGTGTAGATGTCCACGCGCTGGGACACGCCTGCGTGCTCGGGGGTTCCGGCACCGGTGGCACCCATAAAGCCGACGGCGTGGGAATCGTCCACCATCACCAGGGCGTCGTGCTTCTCGGCGAGGTCGCAGATGGCCGCCAGCGGTGCCAGGTAGCCGTCCATGGAGAACACGCCGTCGGTGACGATGATCTTGCGCCGCGCATCCTTCGCTTCGACGAGCTTGGCCTCGAGCTCCGCCATGTCCTGGTTGGCGTAGCGGAACCGCTGGGCCTTGCAGAGCCGGATGCCGTCGATGATGGAGGCGTGGTTGAGGGCATCGGAGATGATGGCGTCCTCGGGGCCGAAGAGGGATTCGAAGACGCCGCCGTTGGCATCAAAGCAGCTGGAGAACAGGATGGTGTCCTCCGTGCCGAGGAACCTGGAGACCCTGGCTTCCAGTTCCAGGTGCAGGTCCTGGGTGCCGCAGATGAAGCGGACGCTGGCCATGCCGAAGCCCCGTGAGTCCATGGCCTCTTTGGCCGCGGCGATGATGTCCGGGTGGTCCGCGAGGCCCAGGTAGTTGTTGGCGCAGAAGTTCAGGACGGTGGCGCCGGGCTGGCCGATCTGCCCTGCCGTGATGTGGCTGGACTGCGGGGAGTTGATGCTGCGTTCGGTTTTGAAGAGCCCGGCGGCGCGGATGTCGTCCAGCTCAGCCTGCAGTTGGTCCTTGATGGAGGTGTACATGGTGCTCCTTAGAGTTCGGTCCAGTCGAGGACAACTTTTCCGCCGACGCCGGCGCGGGCGGTGGCGAAGCCTTTTTCCCATTCTGCGGCGGGCAGCTTGTCCGTCACTACCGCTGAGATGCCGGCGTGCAGCACGGGGTTGGAGGAGAGCATGGCGCTCATGGCGTACCACGTCTCATACATTTCGCGGCCGTAGATGCCCTTCAGCGTCAGCATGTGCGTGACCACCTTGCCCCAGTCGATGGTGATGTCCTGGCTGGGCAGGCCGAGCATGGCAATGCGGCCGCCGTGGTTCATGTTGTCGATCAGCTCAGGCAGGGCGGTGGGGTGGCCGGACATTTCCATGCCGATGTCGAAGCCCTCACGCATCCCGAGTTCACGCTGGGCATCCTTGACGCGCGTGGTGGAGACGTCGATGGCCAGGTCCACGCCGAGCTGGCGTGCCAGCTCGAGCCGCGGCTGGGAGACATCGGTGATGGCGATCTTGCGCGCCCCGGCGTGGCGGGCCACCGCGATGGCCATCAGCCCGATGGGTCCTGCCCCGGTGATCAGCACGTCCTCACCCACCAGCGGGAAGCTGAGGGCGGTGTGGACGGCGTTGCCGAACGGATCGAAAATCGCGCCGAGTTCCGGGGTGATGGAGGGGTCATGGTGGACCCAGACGTTGGTCTCGGGGATGACCACGTACTCGGCGAAGGCGCCGTCCCGCTGGACGCCGACGCTGACGGTGTGGATGCACATCTGGCGGCGGCCTGCGCGGCAGTTCCGGCAGATCCCGCAGACCACGTGGCCTTCGCCGGATACCCGGTCCCCCACCTTGACGTCGCGGACGCCGTCGCCGATTTCCACTACTTCACCGTAGAACTCATGGCCGGCGATGAGGGGTGCCTCGATCATGCCCTGTGCCCAGGCGTCCCAGGACTGGATGTGCAGGTCCGTGCCGCAGATCCCGGTGGTCATGACCCGGATCTTGACGTCGCTGGGGCCGGCCTCGGGCTCGGGCCGGTCAACCAGCTCGAACCCGGCGTGTGCACCGGACTTGTAGAGTGCCTTCATTGGCTTCCTGACTGTTGGCAGCGACCCGCGGGCCTGCGGGTGTGGTCTCCCTTTATTAGAGCCACTTCGAAGCATTAGCACAAGCAGAATTCTCTCAATCGACGATGAAGTGTTCACTAATGCATAGACTGGGCGGATGGAAATTCATCAGCTGGAAATCCTCCGCGAACTCGGAGCCCTGGGCAGCGTGAAGGCGGTGGCGGAGACGCTGATGGTCACGCCCTCCGCGGTGTCCCAGCAACTGGCACTGCTGCAGCGCAATGTTGAGGTTCCGCTGACCCGGAAGGAGGGCCGCAACCTGGTGCTGACCGAGGCCGGGCAGGTGCTCGCCGACGCGGGTGCCGCCGTCGTCAGTGCCATGGCGGACGCCCGGACAGCCATCGGCGCCTATCACGGCTCGCCGGTGGGCACCGTGACCATCAGCGGTTTCCACAGCGCGGGGCAGGCGCTGTTCGCGCCGCTCGCGCACATGCTGGACGCGCCCGGCCAGCCGCGGATCCAGCTTTCCGACGAGGACGTGGCGCAGCAGGACTTCCCGGCGCTGACGGCGCGGTACGACCTGGTGCTGGCGCACCGGATGGACCACAGCCCGCGCTGGCCGGAGGAGCGTGTTGCGGTGATTCCGCTGGCGCACGAACCGCTGGATGTTGCGTTGCCGGCTGACCATCGCCTGGCCCGTCAGGGCACGCTCACCGCGGCCGACGTCGTGGGCGAACCTTGGGTGACCAGCCACACCGGATACTCCCCCGCCGACGTCCTGTCCGCCGTCGCGGCCGTCTCCAGCAAGGAACTGAACATCGTCCACCGGATCAACGACTACTCCACCGTGGCCGCGCTGGTGGCGGCGGGCGGTGTGGTGGGCCTGCTGCCGCGGCATACGGCGCGGCCCGTGCTCAACCCGGGCATTGTGCTGCGGCCGCTGGAGGGCATCAGCACCCGGCGGCGGATCGACATCCTGGCCCGGCCGGAGAACCTGAAGCGCCGCTCGGTGATGGTTGTGTGCGAGGCGCTGCAGGCGATCATGACCGGGCTGGTGGAGCAGGGCGGCTAACCCCAACTGGGTCGCAGTAAACGTCGCCATTCCGCGTTTTGACGACGTTAACTGCCAGCTACTTGGGGGCCAGCCGCTTGGCGTGGCCGAGGCCCTTGCCGAGTCCGAGGCCGTGGCCCTTGCCCATGCCTTTCCCGAGACCCAGTCCCGGACCGGTGCCGGCGCCCTCCACGATCTGCCGGGCGGTGGCGTTGTCACCGTTCTTCACGCCGGAGACCCTGACGGCCTCACCCGTGGCGATTTCCGCGATGGTGACCTCTGACCGCTTCAGCCGTTTGCCGTCGTCGCCCGTTGCCGGCGAACCGTCCGCGGCCGGGGCAGGGAACTTGATGATCCTGGTCTCCGCGTTGACGGCGTAGGCCTGGGTGAAACCGTCCTCGCTCTTGACGGTGAGCGAGGTTTCGCTGACGGCCTCCACGGTGCCCTGCTGGGTCAGCACGGTTTCGAACGTCCCGTCCGCCTTCTTCACCACACTTTCACTGTGCAGGTGCTGCGGGCGCTGGGCCTTGGCCGGCTTCTCCTGGCCCTTAGCCTTGTCCGATTTCCCCGGCGCGGAGGCCGACGGTGACGGCGACGGCGTATCTGTGGCGGACCAGGCGATGGCGACACCCGTGCCGGTCAGCGCCAGAGCAATGACGCCCGCCAGCAGGGCCTTGCGGAATCTCAACGGTTCTTGGACCGACATGGCCATTCCTCCCACAGCACGGGCAGGGCTCCGGCGCCCTGGATCTTCAGTCTAGAACCGGCAGGCCCCGCTGAATACGCGTACTTTGCGGGCGGGAAGTGAGTACTTAAACCAAACTGGGTGGCAGTAGACGTCGTCATGAGCGCTCATAACGACGTTAACTGCGACCCAGTTGGGTTAAAACAGGTGGCTTAGCACCTGGCGTGGCCTACGCTCAGCCCTCAACTCCAAGCTTCGCGAGGATCAGCTCCTTGACGCGGCCGGCGTCGGCCTGCCCGCGGGTCGCCTTCATAACGCCGCCGACGATCGCGCCGATCGCCTGGAGTTTGCCGGCGCGGATCTTGTCCGCGACGTCGGGCTGCGCGGCGAGCGCGGCGTCGATGGCTTCCAGGAGGGGGCCGTCGTCGGAAACGACGGCGAGGCCGCGCTTCTCCACGATCTCCGCCGGGGTGCCTTCGCCCGCGAGCACGCCGTCCAGGACCTCGGTGGCCATCTTGTTGTTGATCTTGCCGTCCTCGACCATCCGGTTCAGCTCCACGATGGTGGCGGGCTGGACGCCCAGCTGGCCGGGGTCGACGTCGGCGTTCTTGGCACGGCCAACGATCTCGCCCATCCACCATTTGCGGGCCACCGTGGGGGTGGCGCCTGCGGCGATGGTTTCCTCGATCTCATCCATAACGCCTGCGTTGACGACGTCGCGGAATTCCAGGTCCGAGTAGCCCCAGTCCGACTGCAGCCGCTTGCGGCGGGCCGCCGGCGGCTCGGGCAGCGTGGCGCGGAGTTCCTCCACCCATTCGCGGGACGCAACGATCGGAACCAGGTCGGGCTCCGGGAAGTAGCGGTAGTCATCGGCGTCCGACTTGGGCCGGCCCGAGGTGGTGGTGCGCGTGTCCTCGTGCCAGTGGCGGGTTTCCTGGATGATCGGGTTGCCGGCATCCAGGACGGCTGCGTGCCGCTGGATCTCGTAGCGGACGGCGTGTTCGACGGCGCGCAGCGAGTTGACGTTCTTCGTTTCGGAGCGGATGCCGAAGCGTTCGCGGCCGTGCGGGCGCAGCGAAACGTTCGCGTCGCAGCGCACGTTGCCGCGTTCCATCTTCGCGTCCGATACACCAAGGTTCTTGACGATCTCCCGGACGGCGGCCACGTACGCCTTGGCCAGCTCGGGGGCGCGGGAACCGGCACCCTCGATGGGTTTGGTGACAATCTCCACGAGCGGAACGCCGGAGCGGTTGTAGTCCACCAGCGAGAAGTCGGCACCCTGGATGCGGCCGGTGGCCCCGCCCATGTGCGTCAGCTTTCCGGCGTCCTCTTCCATGTGGGCGCGCTCGATCTCCACGCGGAAGATGGTCCCGTCCGACAGTTCGATGTCCAGGTAGCCGTCGTACGCGATGGGGTCCTCGTACTGTGACGTCTGGAAGTTTTTGGGAGTGTCCGGATAGAAGTACTGCTTCCGGGCGAACGTGCAGGATTCAGCGATCTTGCAGTTCAGGGCAAGGCCGATCTTGATCGAGGACTCGATCGCGACCCTGTTCACGACCGGCAGCACACCGGGCATGCCCAGGTCCACCTCGTTGACGTTGGTGTTCGGCTCGTCGCCGAAGACGTTGGGCGCGGAGGAGAACATCTTGGACTTGGTGTTGAGCTCCACGTGGACCTCAAAACCCAGGACGGGATCGTATTTCTCCATGGCCTCTTCGAAGCTCAGGGTTGCGTCCGTGCTCATTATTTTGCCTCCTTGGCGTCAACAAGGGTCTCAACCAACGGCGGCGCCTGGTCCAGGAGCGGGCCGCCCCACTGTGCCTCCAGGAGGGATTCCAGGACAGCACCCACCCGGTAGAGCCGGGCATCCTCGCG
Source organism: Pseudarthrobacter sp. NIBRBAC000502772 (assembly GCF_006517235.1). Taxonomy (NCBI): domain Bacteria; kingdom Bacillati; phylum Actinomycetota; class Actinomycetes; order Micrococcales; family Micrococcaceae; genus Pseudarthrobacter; species Pseudarthrobacter sp. NIBRBAC000502772. The sequence goes on along the minus strand of NZ_CP041188.1, from coordinate 1,951,878 downwards.
GGCCGGAGCCAGCAGCTGGATGCCGACGGGAAGGCCGTCTTCGTCAGCCAGGCCGCCGGGCAGGGTAAGTCCGGGCACGCCGGCCAGGTTGGCGGGGATGGTGGCGACGTCGTTGAGGTACATCGCCAGCGGATCATTCAGTTTCTCCCCGAGCTTGAACGCCGTGGTGGGCGCCGTGGGAGAGATCAGGACGTCGGCCTGCGCGAACGCGGCCTCGAAGTCGCGCTGGACCAGGGTGCGGACCTTCTGGGCCGAACCGTAGTACGCGTCGTAGTAGCCGGCGCTCAGGGCATAAGTGCCCAGGATGATGCGGCGCTTGACCTCGGCGCCGAAGCCGGCGGCGCGGGTGGCACCCATCACGCGTTCGATGGTCATGGGTCCGTCCTCGGGGAGGACACGCAGGCCGTACCGGACGCCGTCGAACTTTGCCAGGTTGGAGGAGGCCTCCGACGGCATGATCAGGTAGTAGGCGCCGAGGGCGTACTGGAAGTTGGGGCAGGAGACCTCGACGATTTCCGCACCGGCCTGCTTGAGCAGTTCCAGGGATTCGTTGAAGCGGTTTTCGACGCCGGCCTGATAGCCCTCGCCGTGGAGTTCCTTGATGATGCCGATCCGCATGCCTTCGACGTTGCCCACGCGGGCGGCAGCGACGAGGTCTGCCAGGGGGTCGGGCAGGGACGTGGAGTCAAAGGGGTCATGCCCGCCGATGACCTGGTGCAGCAGCGCCGAGTCCAGGACGGTGCGGGAAACCGGGCCGATCTGGTCCAGCGAGGAAGCCATCGCGATGGCACCGTAGCGGGAAACGCCGCCGTAGGTGGGCTTGACTCCCACGGTGCCGGTGACGGCGCCGGGCTGGCGGATGGATCCGCCGGTGTCCGTGCCGAGCGCCAGCGGGGCCTCAAACGCAGCAACGGCCGCAGCCGAGCCGCCGCCGGAACCGCCGGGGATCCGGTCCAGGTCCCACGGGTTGCGGGTGGGACCGTACGCGGAGTGCTCGGTGGAGGAACCCATGGCGAATTCGTCCAGGTTGGTTTTGCCCAGGATGGGCATTTTGGCGGCGCGGAGGCGCTTGACCACCGTGGCGTCGTAGGGGCTGTGCCAGCCCTCGAGGATCTTGGAGCCCGCAGTGGTGGGCTGGCCGATGGTGACGATGAGGTCCTTGACGGCGATCGGCACGCCGGCGAGGACGTGGAGTTCCTCGGCCGCGGCACCGCCGGCGGCACGGATGGCGTCCACCTCGGCAGCGACGGCGAGCGCTTCTGCCGTGTTCACGTGCAGGAACGCGTTCACGCCGCGTTCGCCGCCGTCGACAGCTGCGATGCGGTCGAGGTACGCCTGGGTGACCTCGACGGAGGTGACCTCGCGGGCGGCCAGCTTGGCGGCCAGCTGCGCGGCCGAGAGGCGGATGAGTTCGTTGGTGTCAGTCATGGTTATGCCTCATCCAGGATTGCCGGGACCTTGAAACGGTTCTCATCGGAATCCGGAGCTCCCGAGAGTGCCTGCTCCGCGGTGAAGGTGTGGCCCACAACGTCCTCGCGGAACACGTTGGTCAGCGGGATCGGATGGGAGGTTGCCGGGACGTCATCACCGGCGGCTTCACTCACGGACTTCACTGATTCAACGATGACGGCGAGTTCGCCGGCCATCCTGTCCAGCTCTTCAGCACTCATCTCGATGTGAGCGAGCTGCGCGAGGTGCGCAACATCGTCACGGTTGATCGCAGCCATGGATCTCCCCTGCAGGTTCGGATTGTTTTCCGAACCAGTCTAGTGGGGAAACGTCAGTGCCCGTCTGACGACCCCCAGCGGGCGTCAGACGGGCACCTCGGTGCCGTGGTCCCGGTCACGGGGACCGGCCACAGGCAGCTACAGACTAACCGATCCCGATGGCTCCCGTCAGCATCCCCACACCCAACATGACGAGCGAAACCACCGCGGTGCGCCATAGGACCTTTTTGTGGTGGTCGCCGAGGTCCACCTTGGCCAGCGAAACCAGCAGGAGGATGGCCGGAACCAGCGGGCTCTGCAGGTGGAACGGCTGTCCGGTGATGGAGGCACGCGCCATCTCCGCGGCGCTGATTCCGTAGTGTGCGGCGGTCTCGCTGAGCACCGGCAGGACGCCGAAGTAGAAGGCGTCGTTGCTCATGAAGAACGTCATGGGGATGCTGAGGACGCCGGTGATGACGGCCATGAACGGGCCCATGCTGGAGGGGATGATCTGGACCAGCCACGCGGACATGGCCTCGACCATGCCGGTGCCCTTCAGGACGCCGGTGAGGACAGCCGCGGCCATCACCATGCTGACCACGGCCACGATGGACGGTGCGTGGGCGATCAGCTGCTCGCCTTGTTCCTTGACCTTCGGGAAGTTCACCAGCAGTGCGATGGCGGAGCCCACCATGAAGACAAACGGCAGTGGCACGATGTTGGCCACGAGCACCACCATGACGGCGACCGTCAGTCCGAAGTTGAACCAGAACAGCTTGGGGCGCAGCGTCCTGCGGTTCGGGTCCAGCGCGGTATCGGCCATGGCGGAATCCCTTTCATCCACCAGAGTTTCGGTGCGTTCCAGGACAGCAACTGAAGAACCTTCCGGAGTGTAGCCGCCGACGGCGGGACTTCCGGTTCCGGGGGAACGCGACCCACTGCGGCCGGTACCGGCGGAGGCAGCGGCGGTGCCGCCGTCGGAAGCGCCGCCGTCGAACTTTTCAGCAGTGAATGGTTCTACCGTGTCCGGAGTTCCCCAGATTTCCGGTGCAGTGGCGCGGAGGCGGTTGCGTTCCTGCAGGCCCAGGAGCCAGGCGAAGCCAAAGACCACTACCAGGCCGGCGATGAGGGACGGGATCATCGGGACAAAAACGTCGTTGACGTCCAGGTGGAGCGCGGTGGCGGCGCGGGCAGTGGGACCGCCCCACGGCAGGATGTTCATGGTGCCGTTGGCCAGGCCGGCCACGCAGGTGAGGACAACGGGGCTCATCTTCAGGCGCAGGTACACCGGCAGCATGGCAGCGGTGGTGAGGATGAAGGTCGTGGAGCCGTCGCCGTCCAGTGAGACTGCGGCCGCCAGGATCGCGGTGCCGAGCACCACCTTGGCGGGGTCATTGCCGAGCTTGCGGAGGATGAACTTCACCAGGGAGTCGAACAGCCCGACGTCGATCATCAGGCCGAAGTAGATGATGGCGAACATCAGGAGTGCCGCCGTGGACGTCATGGACTTCATTGACTCCAGGACCATGTCCCCGATGCCCAGTCCGGCACCTGCGATCAGGCCAAAAACGGTGGGGACGATGATCAGCGCCAGTACTGGCGTCAACTTCTTTGTCATGATCAGCACCATGAATACCGCGATCATTGCGAATCCAAGTAATACCAGCACGGCCGGCTCCTTCATGTGAACAACGCCACCGCAGTGTGACGCGTGCTACAGACATTAGGGTGGCGGACGTCACGGCAGTGCCTTTGGCTCAATTGATTGGCATACTGCTTGTTCGGAGCATTTTGCGCATTGTGCTCACACCAGGCCCGAAGAAGGGAGGACCATGCCGCGTTCGCCACGCACACCGCCGTTGCGGTTCTCCACGCAGACGCTCTTCCTCCAGCTGGGCGTGGTCCTGCTGGTGGTGCTCCTCAGCGCCGCCGTCCACGCCTGGCTGACCTACGACCGCGTGGGCCGCGAGGCAGAAAACCAGGCCCTGACGCTGGCCCGCGCCGTCGCCGCGGATCCTTCAGTGCAGGCCAATGTTCTGGCCATCAGCGAGGGCGCGGGCACTCCCCCGCCCGCTGTGCTCCGCGCCGGACCGCTGATGGCTGCCGCCGAGGCGGTCCGGACCCGGACCGGGGCACTGTTTGTGGTGATCACCGACGAAACCGGCCTGCGCCTGGCACACCCGGACCCGGACCGGCTGGGCGAGAAAGTCAGCACCGATCCGTCCGAGGCCCTCGCCGGTCAGGAGGTCACCACGCGGAACACCGGGACACTGGGGCCCTCTGCCGGCGCGAAGGTCCCCGTTTACGCGCCCGGCACCGGAACCGGCACCGGCGGTGGGACTGTTGTGGGCGAGGTCAGCGTTGGATACTCCATGGAGAGCGTGGGCCAAAGCGTTGCGCGCGACATCGGCCCGGTGGGGCTGACCGCCGCAGGTGCGCTGTTGGCAGGGGTGCTGGCCTCGTTCCTGCTGCGGCGCCGGCTCCAGCGACTGACGCTTGGCCTGGAGCCTGAGGAAATCAGCACGCTGGTGCACGACCAGGTGGCTGTGCTGCAGGGCGTGGACGACGGCGTCATCGGCGTTTCGGCCGACGGCAGGATCAGCGTGTTCAACGCAGCCGCGCAGCGCCTTCTGGAGCAGCCGGACCTTTCCGGGACGCCGTGGGCCGACGCTCCTGTGCCCGAGCAGCTCAGGACGCTGACGCGGCCGGACGCTGCGGAGGCGGACGCCATCGAACTCGTAGCCGGCGGCAGTGTCCTGGTGGCCAGCGCGCGCAAGGCCCTGCATCGAAGCGAGGACCTGGGCTGGGTGGTGATGCTCCGGGACCGCACCGAACTCCAGCAGCTCACCCGGCAGCTCGACGCCGTGGGCACCATGTCCGCGGCCCTGCGCGCCCAGCGCCACGAATTCGCCAACCAGCTGCACACCATCGCCGGCCTGATGAGCATCGGGCAGCACCAACAGGCCCGCAGTTACCTGGCCGGGCTGGCCGCCACGGGGCCGCTGAAGTTCCCGGTGGACCAGGCGGAACTGTTGCAGGACCCGTACCTGCAGGCCTTTGTGGGTGCCAAGGGCGTGGAGGCCGATGAGCGCGGCGTCACGCTGCGGATCGGGCCCGAAACCCTGGTCCGCGGCCAGGTCACCGAGCCGCAGGACGTGACCACCGTACTGGGCAACCTGATCGACAACGCGGTGAACGCCGCCGTCGCCGGCTCCTCCCCGGATCGCTGGGTGGAGCTGGAGGTGCTGGATGAACCGCACGACGACGGCGGGACGCTGCACATCGTCGTCGCCGATTCCGGCGACGGGCTGGCCGCCGGGACGAATGCGGAAGCGGTCTTCGCCGAGGGATTTACGACGGCGGCTGGCCCAGTAGTGCCGGCTCCGGCGGCTGCCGGTGGACGGAGTGGCGGCAAGAGTGGCGGACAGGGGTTGGGCCTGGCCCTGGCCCGGAAGCTGGCCCGGCGCCGCGGCGGGGACGTCCGCTTGCTGGAGCCGGGGACACCGGGCGGACCCGGCGCTGTGTTTATGGCTTCCCTTCCACGCACAACGGCCGGGACCACCGCCGGGACACTTGCGGGGACCCAGGATTTAGCTGGAAAGGACAATGATGCCTGAGGATTTCAGGGTGCTGATTGTGGACGACGATTTCCACGTGGCCAAGCTGCACGCGACGTATGTGGATTCGGTGGCGGGATTCCTGGCGCTGGCGCCGGTGGGGTCGGCATCCCTGGCGCTGCAGGCGATCCACAGCCTCCGCCCGGACCTGGTGTTGCTGGATGTCTACCTGCCGGACGCCTCAGGTCTCGACCTGCTGCAGCAGCTGGATGTGGACACCATGATCCTCAGTGCCGCATCGGACGCCGAGTCGCTGCGGAAAGCGTTCCGCCGCGGCGCCCTCGGGTACCTGTTGAAGCCCTTTACCGCCGAGTCGCTCTCGCAGCAGCTACGTTCGTATGCCCGGTACCGCAGGCTGCTGGGCCAGCCCGGGGCCCTGGACCAGGGCTCCGTGGAGCGGGCCAAACGGGCGCTTATCCCCGGGGACGTGACGCCGGCGGCCAAACCCCGCTCCGCCACCGAGGCCGCGGTGCTGGAATCGCTGGTTGCCGGCGAACAGTATTCGGCGGTGGAAGTGGCCACCCGAGTGGGGGTTTCCCGGGCCACGGCGCAACGGTACCTGTCATCGCTGGCCGACGACGGCGCCGTCGACATCCAACTGCGCTACGGAACCACCGGACGCCCGGAACACCGCTACAGCCTCCCGCCGGCCTGAGGCCCCATCCCTTGAGCGCGGGAGGGGTGCTAGCTGGCGCTCCGCTGTGCCACGAGCTCGATTTCGACGAGCATCTTCGGGTCAAGGAACGGCAGGACATGCACGAGGGACAGCGTGGGGCGGATCTCGCCGAAGACTTCGCCGTGGGCGCGGCCGGCCTCTTCCCATTTGCTGATGTCCGTCAGGTACAGCTTGGACTGGACCACGTCTTCGAAGCTGAAGCCGGCATCGGCCAGGACCACGCCGAGCTTCTGCAGGATGTACTGGGTCTGCGTGTAGAAGTCCTCGCCCACGATGCCGTCCTCGCCGCTGGCGGCCGTGGCGGAGATGTAGAGCGTGTTGTCCACCTGGACGGCGCGGGAGTAGCCGAGGGTCTGCTCCCAGACGGAGCCGGTGCCGAATGTTTTGCGCATGGTGGGCCTTTCAGTGCCGAAAATGAGTCGGCACCACTTTAGGTTGGCTGGACGTCAAGCCGGTAAACCAGCAGCTTTATGTCGGTGCCCGGAATCAGCCAGTCACGCTCCGGGACTCGTTTGAAGCCCGTCTTCCGGTAGAGGCCATGCGCGCTCTCCCAGGTCCCGCCGGTGGTGAGGGCCACGCCCGTGATCCCCTCCAGCGATTTCGCATGCGCAATGATGGCTTCCACCATGGCCTTGCCTGCGCCGCTGCGCTGCACCGCGGGATCCACCACCAGCATCCGGAACTCCAGCTCATCAGGGAGGGCGATGTCGGCGAACGGTTCACCTGCCAGTGCCAGCGTCACGGAACCCACCACCTGCCGGTCACGCTCGGCAACCCAGATCGTGGCCTTCGCCGCACGGGCGGCAACATCCTGGATCTGCTGCATATAGGGATGGTCCGCGCTGTCGAAATACCCTGCTGCCAGGTACGAGTCCACGGTGATCCTGGCGATGGCCTGGAAGTCTGCCTCAACGGCCGGTCGGATGGTTATTTGCGATTGCACCTGACAATGTTAGTGGCGCTGCACCGTCACAGCGGAAACTTGCCGGACAGCGCCAAGGTCCCGGCGCAGGTCCAGGCGGCCAGCCTGTCCTCGTCGGCAGGTCCGCCGTCCAGCGGACTGGCAAGCCGGGGACGCCGGACCCAGCAGCCGGCTTCCTCGGCAATCAGCGCACCGGCGGAGAAGTCATGTTCGTTGAGCCCGCGTTCGCCGTAGGCGTCGTGGGTCCCGTCAGCCACCAAGCAGAGGTCCAGCGCCGCGGAGCCCAGCCGCCGGACGTCGGCGAATCCATCCATGAGACTGCCCAGCAGTGCCGCCTGCTCGGCGCGGATGGCGGGGTCGTAACTGAAGCCGGTGGCGAGGATCTGCCCGGCGCGGTCCGGCGCCGGGCCCTGGAGCTGGGTCACCCGGCCGCCTTCTTCCAGCCACGCACCCTTGCCGCGGGCAGCGTAGTAGACGCGGCCCAGCGCCGGGGCGTTGACGACGCCGGCCAGCCAGACGCCGTCGGCATCCGCCACTGCCACGGAGGTGGCGTAGTAGACGATGTTCCGGATGAAGTTGGTGGTACCGTCCAGCGGGTCGATGGACCAGCGATAACCGGTGGGGGCCGCGGGCCGGGTGGTCCCATGCTCCTCCCCCGTGATGGTGTCCTGTGGACGGGCGGCCGTGATGGCATCCCGGACGGCATTCTCCGCGGCGACATCAAAGGCCGTAACCCAGTCGCCGGCGTCGCCCTTGTTGCTGACGTCAAGCGTCTCCCCGTTGCGGGAAGCCAGCACGGCGGCGCCGGCGGCGGCTGCTTGCCGGGCCACCGCAAGCAATTCGGTGTTGAGATCCGGATGGCTCATTCGGCTGCCTCTTCTGATTCTGTGGGCGTCGGTGCGGGTGTGACTTCTGCAGCGGGGGCCGGGCCGTTCGCAAGGAGCTCCCGGAAGCCGTCCTCGTCCAGGACCGGAATTCCGAGCTGTTCGGCTTTGTCCAGTTTGGTGCCGGCGCTTTCGCCGGCGACGACGTAGCTGGTGTTTTTCGAGACCGAGCCCGCCGCTTTGCCGCCGCGGATGAGGATCGCTTCCTTCGCCTCGTCCCTGCTGAAGTTCGGCAGGGAGCCGGTAACCACAATCGTCAGACCTTCCAGCGTGCGCGGCGTGGATTCGTCGCGCTCATCGGCCATGCGGACCCCGGCCGCGGCCCAGCGGTCAACGATTTCCACGTGCCAGTCCTCGGCGAACCATTCCTTCAGCGCGGCCGCGATGGTGGGCCCCACGCCGTCCACATGGGCCAGGTCCTCCTCGGAGGCGTTCCGGATGCCGTCCATGGTGCCGAACGCGGTGGCCAGGGCGCGTGAGGCGCGCGGGCCAACGTGCCGGATGGACAGGGCAACAAGCACCCGCCACAGCGGCTGGGTTTTCGCCTTCTCCAGCTCCACGAAGAGCTTCGTGGTGGTCGCCGTGGGCTTGGACGGTGTCTTGGCGGTTGCCTTTGTCCAGAAGTACGGGACCAGTTCGAAGACGCCGGTGCCAACGCCCTTGGCACGCTTCTCGCGCAGGATCCGCACATCTTTCAGGTCCTCCGCGGTAAGGGAGAAGAGATCCGCTTCGCTCACCAGCGGGCCGGGCTTGGGCTCGGCCGGATCAGTAAGTGCCACGGCTGCTTCCCCGCCGAGGGCCTCGATGTCGAAGGCACCGCGGCCGGCCAGGTGCGCGACGCGCTCCGTCAGCTGGATGGGGCAGGATCTGGAATTGGGACAGCGGATGTCGATGTCGCCCTCCTTGGAGGGGGCGAGCTCCGTGCCACAGGAGGGGCATTGTGTGGGCATCACGAAGTCACGCAGTTCGCCCTCACGGCCTTTGCGCAGCGCCAGCACGGGGCCGACGATCTCCGGGATGACGTCTCCGGCCTTCCGCAGGACAACGATGTCGCCGATCAGCACGCCCTTGGCCTTGACCACGTTCTGGTTGTGGAGCGTGGCGCGGGCCACAGTGGAACCGGCCACCTTCACCGGTTCCAGCACTCCGAACGGGGTCACGCGACCGGTACGGCCCACCTGGACCTGGATGTCCAGCAGTTTGGTGTGGACTTCTTCCGGCGGGTACTTGTACGCGACGGCCCACCGCGGCACCCGGGTGGTGTAGCCCAAGGCACGCTGCGTGGCGAGATCGTCGACCTTGACCACAATGCCGTCGATTTCGTGCATCAGGTTGTGCCGTTGCTCGCCGTAGCGCTTGATGAAGGCAAGGATCTCCGGCAGGCCCCCGAGCACCTCGAAGTACGGGCTGACGGGAAGGCCCCACTGTTCCAGCACGGCGTAGGTCTGGGACTGGCTCAGGGTTTCCAGCCCTTCGCGGGCGCCAATGCCATGGACAAACATCCGCAACGGACGCTTGGCGGTTTCCGCCGGATCCTTTTGCCTGATCGAACCGGCGGCGGCATTCCTGGGGTTGGCCAACGGCGCCTTGCCGGCTTCGATCAGTGCCTCATTGAATTCCGCAAAAGCCTTGGAAGGGATAAAGACCTCGCCCCGGATTTCCACCTCCGGGGGAAATCCGGTGCCCGTAAGTTCGGTTGGGATTTCCTTGATGGTCAGGACGTTGTGGGTGATGTCTTCACCCGTGGTTCCGTCACCCCTGGTGGCCGCCCGGACCAGTTTCCCGTCGCGGTACAACAGGTTGACGGCGAGGCCGTCAATCTTCAGTTCCGTGAGCCATGCCAGCTGAGCCGTGTCCCCCAGCTTGCTGACGCTGGCCTCGGCCTTGGTGATCCAGGCCTCCAGCTCCTCCAGGGAAAAGACGTCCTCGAGGCTGTACATCCGCTGCAGATGTTCGACGGCGGCGAACGCGGCTGAGGCTTCCCCGCCAACCTCCTGCGTGGGCGAATCATTGGCTACCAGCTCCGGATGCAGGGCCTCGATCTCCTCCAGGCGCCGGAACAGTTCGTCGAATTCGGCGTCGGAGACCAGAGGTTCGTCCTCCTGGTAATACGCAAACCGGTACTTCCTGACCAGGTCCGTCAGGTTCTCATATTCGTCGCGCACTGACCCGGCGGGGACGGCGTCCGGCTCGGTTGGTTCCTCAGTGCTCTTTGCTGTTTCCTCTGCGGGGACCCGTGCTGTGCTCACAGACCTATCTTGCCTTACCGCCCCGACATTGCGCCCAAACGCCCACTGCGCCGCCGTGCCCCTGCCGATAAGTGCCGCGGGGACCGGTGGGCACGGAACGCCTCCCACGTAGGTAGCAGCAACTACCTAGTTGGGAACGTCGGGGCTGGCGACACGCTCGATCACCGGACAACCAAGGTCAGTGTGAGGAGAGGCGGTTCCGGCTCCACCAGGCGAAGGCGAGGCCGGCGACTCCCACCAGCAGCACGCCCGCCATGATGGCCAGCAGGCCGGGGCCGCCGAAGAGCCCGGAGCCGTCGTTCCGGGAAACGGCGGCGGCCTGTGTGGGCTTGGCCGACTTGGTGACTGGCTTGTTCCAGTTCGGTTCCGTGGATGGGGTTGCGGACGACGGCGGGCTGGCGATGGTGGTGCTGGGCGCGGCCGACGGCGATTCCTCAGTCGGCGAAGCGCTCGGTTCCGGGGCGAGGGTGGGAACCGTTACCGGTGCTGGCGCCGCGGGCGGTGGTGCCGCCGGCTGGGTTGGGACGACTGGGGACGGGACTACCGGCGGCACTTCAGGTTTGCCCTTGCCCGGATCCTTAGGCTCAGTGCTGGCCGTTTCACAGTTCAGCAGGCACAACTGCGGCGTGGGTTCACCGTCTTCGGCCTGCGCCGGGACCGCCGCCGAAAGGCCAACCAGGAGCGCCAGCACCGCAGCGGCCGCAGCAGCGGACACGTCGCGGAGCACGGATGAGGATCGGATCATGGTTTACCTTTTCGACAGCGCGGCACCCCCTTGCCGCAGCGAACAGTGTTTCCGGTAGTCTCCTACACGCGCCACGGGCCCGCAAATCCATTAGATTCACGGGCCCGCCGGAGGCGACGGCTCAGCCCCTGTTTTCCGGCGGCAGCGCGATCTGCAGTTTCCGTGCCTTGCCGCGTCCCACGATGTAGCCGCGGCCCGGTATGAACTCCGGGCTGACCCGGCCCAGCGACGTGTTGAGCAGGCTGTCCCCTTCGATGTCGCCCGGGTTGATGAGCAGGCCCCGGCGTCCGGATTTGAAGGGCTGGGACAGCGACCAGGCGGAGGACCAGGTTGACGTTTCCGATTCCCCGATGACCCACTGATCGGCCTTGATGGACACCGTCACGAGCTGCGAAACGCCCGCTTCCGCCACGGTATCCGTGAACTCGGTCAGGCCCTCGATGAAGATCGCCAGCTTCCCGGGGTTCCCGGAAGAGTGCTCCGTGAGGTCCTCGATGATCACGGCCAGGTCATCGGCACCCACTACGGAACGGTTCCAGAGCGGCAGCGACGCCACCGCGGACCGGCGGGAGCCGATGTACACCAGCTCCGTGTCCGGGTTGGACCGGCGCAACGCGTAGGCCAGGGTCACCAGCGCCACCGTCCTGCCCGCCCCTGGCGGACCTGCCAGAAGCAGCGGTCCCTGGGCCATGATCTCGGCCGGCTGCAGGGTTTCGTCGTCGACGCCGATGACGGGCAGGTCCGGGCTGCCGGGAGGCAGCACGTCCAAATCCACCAGTTCGGGAAGCCGCTGGATTTTCGGTGCCGATTCCAGCCCCTGGCGCAGCATCGCCTGGCTGAGCTTGTGGACTTCGCGGGCCTGCAGCGCCAGGTTCGAGTTGCCGCCCAGGACGGCCAGCTGGACCTCGTAGCCGCCCAGCATGCCGCGCCCCGGCGGTGAGGAGACGGTGAGGACGTCCTTCGCCACGTCCATGGACATGTAGTCGTCCTCGGACGTCAGCCGCAGCACCAGCCGTCGCTGGATGGAAGCCAGCAACGACGCCGGTATGGCGTTCGGCCGGTCACCGGTGACCACCAAGTGGATCCCCAGGGGACGGCCGTCGGTGGCCAGCTGCAGGAAGACGTCCCAGAGTGCGGACAGGCGGCTGAATTCGTACGTTTCGCGGAACGCCGATATGCCGTCCAGCAGCACGAAGATCCGCTTCTCGTCCGGGCGGTTGGCCAGGGTCCGGTATTCGACGATGGTGGAGGCCCTGACCTCGGCGAACCGGGCTGACCTTTCGTCGGCGATGTCCCGGAGCAGGCGGAGCAGCCGGCCGACGCGTTCGACGTCGTCACCGTTGATGATCTCGCCGACGTGCGGCAGCTCTTCAAGCATCTTCAGCCCGGAGGAGCCGCAATCGATCCCGTAAATGTGCACGGGCCCGCCGCGGGGTGTGACGGCGGCGGCAATCGCAATGCCGCGCAGGGCAGCGGATTTTCCGGAGCCGCCTGTGCCGTAGATGGCCATGTTGCCGTCCTGGTCCGGCTCGTAAAACACCGTGGGCTGTTCCTGGCGGGCAGGATCATCCGCCACACCCAGCAGCAGCCGTTCGTCCGTCCGGGGGTTCGGGAGCTTGGAAAAGTCGTACGTCTTGGCCAGCTCGTCCAGCCACGGTTTGCGCGGCGGCCGGATTGCCAGCGATTCCGCGGCCCGGACGATGTTGGTGGTCATCCTGGCGATGTCGTTGGGGCCGGGCGGAGCTTCCTTGACGGGCTTCTCCGGGGCGGGCGCCTCCCAGCTGGGCCCTGACCCGAAGGCCATTTCCACGATGTCGATCTGCGGACGCTGGGGCTTCTCCGTGGTCCAGCCGCCGGCATAGCCGGTCTGGAACCCCTGGATACGGCCGGGCCCGGTCTTGGCGGCGCCGCGGCCCGGGATGGACGGGTCGAAGTACGCCGCATCAGGCACGCCCAGGATGTCGGTGGCGTCATCCTCATCCGCCATACGAAGGGCAACCCGCAGGTTCGTGTTGGCGCGCAGGCTGTCCTTGATGACACCGGCGGGACGCTGCGTGGCCAGGATCAGGTGCAGGCCCAGGGACCGCCCACGGGCTGCAACATCCACCACGCCGTCCACAAATTCGGGAACCTCGGTAGCCAGCGCCGCGAATTCGTCCACCACGATGATCAGGTACGGCGGTGCCTCCGGGTCGGCTTGGCGCTGGAGCCCGAGCAGGTCCTTGGCCTTCTTCCGGTTCAGCAGATGCTCGCGGTAGTGCAGCTCCGCACGGAGGGAGGTCAGGGCACGGCGGACCAGGTGCTGGGAGAGGTCGGTGACCAGGCCCACGGTGTGGGGCAGGCTGAGGCACTCGGCGAACGCCGCGCCGCCCTTGTAGTCCACAAACAGGAAGCTCACCCGGTCCGGGCTGTAGGCGGCAGCCATGCCCATGACCCAGGACTGCAGGAACTCCGATTTGCCGGCGCCGGTGGTGCCGCCCACCAGCGCGTGCGGGCCCTCGTTCTTCAGGTCCAGGTAAAGCGGCTCGATGCCCTTGGAACCCACCAGCGCCCGGAGGGTCCCGTTGTCCTTCCGGTTCGGAACCGCGGAGGCATGGACTGAATTGTTCTCCACCCAGCGCTCCGCCACGGCCTGCGGGTTGTCCAGGAAGTCCTTGCCGATCAGGGTGGCGTAGGACACCGCACGCGGCAGGTCGGAGTCGTCGCTGACGGGCTTGCCCACGTCCACCACGGGCGCCAGCATCCGGGCCAGCTGCGCGGCCAGGTCGGCGTCGAGGCTTTCGCAGCTCACGGGGTACGTGTGCCGTCCCAGCCGCACCTGCCCGGTGGTGGTGCCGTTTTCGCCGTCCACCACCATAAAGTCCCGGCAGGCAGCCGGAAGCGCCTGGATGTCGGTGGCCACCCACATCACGTGGACGCCGGAGTCCGGTCCGCGCTCGGCGAGTCGGGTCAGCCTGCCCCGGTCCACAGGCGCGTCGTCCTCGACGATGACCAGGACCGCCGGCAGCACAGGCGCCGGGACCTCGTCCTTGGCAGGGTCCACGGATCCCCGGTGTTCCGGGGCGGAGCGCTTGGCCAGGGCTTCGCGTGCGTCGAGCAGGTCCTCGAGCCTGGCCACGAGGGAGGAGCCGCTGGCTGAACCGGCAGCCAGGTGGTCGCCGTTGAGGGGGCTGTGGCCGGAGCCCACGTGGGGCAGCCACTGCAGCCAGTCCCAGCGCTGCCGGGATTGCGCCGACGTTATGGCTGTCACCACGGCCTCGGCCGGCGAGTGCAGGCCCACGAACTGCAGGACCATGCCGCGGGCAACGTCGTCCACCAGGCCCCGGGCTCCGGCCACGCCGAAGGACCCGGCCGTGCGCAGCTGGGAGACCACGGGGACACCCTCGATGTCCCTGAACTGCTTCAGGCAGTCCTGGATCTCGCGCATGAATTCAGCTTCGGTGTCGTTGCTGTGGGGTTCCTCGAACAGGATGCGTGATGTACCGGTGCCGAGCCCGAACCGCAGGCCCAGGAAACCGGTGTGCTCGGGGCGGTGGGTCCACAGCAGCGGACCGAGTTTGTAGATGGAATCCACGGTGTCGCTGACCGACGGTGCTTCCTGCAGGCGGACCGCGTGTTCCACGTGCTGCAGTTCGGTGATGTCCTGCCGGAACGCCGCCATGGACTCCCGGAACTGTTTGAGCTGTTCCTTCTGCTGGCGCCTGGTCTGCATCTTGTGGTCCACGTAGTGACCCACGATGAACAGCGGCATCATCATCATGAACACCACCGAGAGGATGTTCCGCGTGACCGCGAACATGATGCCGCCCATCAGCAGCGGCGCCATCAGCATGATGTACGGGAACGGCTGGTGGTCCGGACGCTTGGGTCCGGCCGGTGGCACGCGCTTGGGCGCCTCAAAGCGGGGAACCACCCGCGGGGAGCGGTTGAAATCGACAAGGGGCGACGTCGGTGCTGCCGCCTGGTTGTGGCCCAGCGGCACCACGGTGACGGTGGTCTCCCCCAGCGTCACCGTGTCCGAGGAGTTCAGGGTGGCCCGGGTGACCGGCAGTCCGTCCATCAGGAGGCCGTTGGCGGAGTTCGTGTCCACGATCTCCACGCCCTCGCCCACGGTGATGCGGGCGTGGCGTTTGGAGGTCAGAGGGTCCGTGAGCCGGATGTCCACGTCCCGGTCCCGGCCGATGTAGCTGGTGCCGGAAGGCAACGAAAACTCCTGGCCGGCGTCGGGCCCGGAAAGGATCCGCAGCGTGGCTGCGGCGGGTCCGCGGCTGGCGCCTGGCGCGTTGAAGAGTTCGCTGACCTCGGTCAGGGACACCACGGAGCCGGGGCGCAGGCCCGATTCCAGGAGGTTGTCCGTGCGGGTCAGGACGCTGCCGCGCATGCCGCCGCCCACAAAGGCCTCGTCGATGCGGAGCGAAAGGTTTTCCGGTGCCGGCGATCCTTTTCGGTCGGGGTCCGCGACCCAGAGCTGCGTGGCGATATCCGCCACCGTGGCCAGGCCGTCTACGGTGACGGCCAGGTCCTTGGTTTCCGCCGGGTCCCGGCGGAGTGTCAGCCGGATCCTCATCCTTCGTCCACGCCCCTCATCTTTTCCAGTAAGTACAAATCGTCGGGGGTGACCAGGTGCGACGTGACGGCGTGTTCGACGAGCCTCGCGCGCCGGTTGGTGGCCAGTTTCCCGCCGCCGCCGCGGAGGCCCACCACGCCCACGCGGTCAAGTTTGTCGCAGACGTTGTCGAGTTTCCGGTTGAACCGGGTGAGTGCCCAGCCCAGGGTCTTGGCCGCTGCTGCCGAGGACGGGATGGCGCTGAATCCGGTCCCTTCGCGCCGCAGCATGGGTTCGGCCAGGGCCACAATGAGGGCCCTCTGCGAGTCGGTGAAGACCACGGGGCCGATGGTGGTGTCGCCGTTACTGTCGTCCTCCCGTGATTCCTGGCGGAAGGACGGCGTCTTGAGGTGGACGGCGAACTCATACGTGGTGGGCCCGGCGGTGAAAATGACGTTCGTGTGGCTGAACACCAGCGGGATGCGCGCCCCCGGCGACAGCCAGGCCTGCATCCCGCCTGAGCCGTCGGCGACGGTGGCGGACAGCATCCCGCCCACGTTGCTCAGCCACCAGATCCCGTCGTAGCGGGCCACCTGCAGGAACTGGCGGTGAAGGTACGGGTTGTCGTCCACTTCAAGGTCGCCTTCGCGGCCGATGTTGAAGATTTCCTCATCGGACGGTTCGTACCATTCACCACAGAAATCTATTGCTAGATCCCCCATTTTCCGTGCCTCCTCGTCGGGCTCTGCCCGCGTTCACTAACGGTTCCGGTCTGCTCTGCCGTCACTTGCGGATGCAGGCGATTGAGTCTTCTTCCAACGGTGAGAACGCGCCGTCACTCCGGACGATCATCACCTGGACACACGTGGGTTCCGTCGGATTCAACGCAACCTGGGCGGCTGGCTCGGCAGTGGACTGGTACTCGCCGTGGTTGCCCAACGCGTAGACCCGCCACTTGTAGGCGTCGCCCGACTTCGGCTGCGGATTGGTCCAGGTGAAGGTCGCCTTGCCGGCGGCGTCCACAGTCCCTGCCAGATCCGCGACGTCGGGAACTGTCCCGTTGTCCAGGGCATCCGCCGGGGGTTTGCTGACCTGGCCGGTCTCTTCGACCTTGGGCGCCGGGGCCGAGGACGCCACCACAATCCCTACGATGATGGCGAGGACCAGCAGCGTTCCGCCCGCGGCGGCGAGCCACACGTTGCGCTTGCCGTGGTCGGGCGCCGCTTCGGGGGCGGTTTCCGTGAGCGCGGCCTGCCGGCTGATCGTCGCGTCGATCTCCGGATCGGCGCGCCCTGCCCGGTGGCCGGGCGCGCCGGCTTGGGCGGGAAGAGGCCCGGGACGCTGGACGGTTGCGTCCGGCGCGGAGCCGTACTCGGCGGCCGGTGCACTTCCGCGGAGCATCGTGGCATGGGCCCACTCGCCTGCGGAGTTGCCGCCAGCCTGCGTGCCGCCGTCCTGCTTACCGTCCTGCTGGCCCGCAAAGAGGTTGCCCGGAACCTGGGGCCGGGGTGCTGCCGTGGCCGCAGCGGCCGGGGGAAATTCGCCGGCCGGAAGGCCCGACGGCGGCGCACCGGTTCCGCGGCGTTGCGGCCGGGTGCGTGCCGGGAAAGTGGGGGCGCTGCCGGTCCGCTCCGGATCGATGGCCGCGATGTTCCGGACGCGGGTTTCCTCGAAGCCGTCATCCGGGTGGTTCTCTTCCAGTTGCTGCTCTTCGAGTACCTCGAAGGGCGTGACCGAAAGGTTCAGTTCGGCCTGGATCCGCTGCAGGGCGAGGGCAAACGCGTGGGCTGAGGAGTAGCGGGACGCCGCGGATTTGGCCATGGCCGTGGACAGCGCCCGCTCCAGTGACTCCGGAACGTCGGCCCGGCCCAGGCGCGGCAGTGCCGCGCTGGTGATCCGCGAGATCAGTTCGCGCTGGGAATTGTCCGTACCGGGCATCACAAACGGCGACCTGCCGGCCAGCAGTGTGTACAGCGTGGCGCCCAGCGCCCAGACATCCACCATCACGCCGTCCACGGGGCCGTCCGCGAACTGTTCCGGCGGCGACCACGGAATGGACATCCCGGCGTCCTCGTCGGCGTCGCCGCCCAGCGTCCCCGAGATCCCGAAGTCCGTCAGGGCCGGCCGGTTGTAGTCCGTCACCAGGATGTTGGCGGGCTTGATGTCCCGGTGGGCGATGCCGGCCCGGTGTGCGGTCTCGACAGCGGAGGCCACCTGGATGCCGACCGCCAGCACCTCATCAACGCTGAAGCGCTGACGGCGGTACCGGACGTCCAGGCTGGGCCTCGAGCAGTACTCCATGGCCAGGTAGGAGTGACCTGCCTCGGTCACCTCCGCCTCGAAGATGGTCACGATGTACGGGTGCGAGGAGAGCTGGGCCATCAGGTTGGCCTCGGACTCGAACCTGCGCCGGGCACCCTCGGTCTTCAGATCCGACAAAAGGACCTTGACCGCCACCTTCCGGCGTGGCCGGTCCTGCTCGTAGAGATAGACGTCCGAGAACCCGCCGGAGCCAAGCAGGCTGATGTAGGTAAACCCCGGAATGTGGGGCGGCGGCGCAACCGGCCGTTTGGAACTCAAAGAATCTCCTCAAAACGCAGTGAGATGTCGTCACCCAATTCGGCGATGTCGCCGTCGAGCAGGATGGCCATCTCGTTCTGGGCCAGGCGGCGCGGCGGCTGGCCCTCGCGGACCAGGACCGTACCGTTGGTGGCCTTGAGATCGCAGAGCATCACGTGCCAGCCTTCCAGCCGCACTTCGACGTGCGAGCGCGAGATGTCGCCGCTGGGGCTGGCCACCTGGACCAGCCGCGGCATAACACCACCCTGCACCCGGGAAACGGACGGCTGACGCCCAATGACCAGCGACTGGTCAAGGTCAACCAGTGCACCCGTAGAGACCCGCATCCGGCCCAGCCGGGGCCGGGCCACCTGTACGGCGTCGGCGGGCAGCGGCGAGCCGCAGGCAGCGCATTGCGCCTGGGTGGGCGGATTGGCGTGTCCCCGACCGCAGACCCGGGCCAGCACCAGGGGGCCTGCGGCCGAATCCGGCTCCGGAACCGGGGCGGGATGCGCGGCCATTCCGGCGAGGTCGCCCTTCATGATCGTGTGGCCGTCGTGGTCACCGTCGAAGGCGTCCGGGTCTGCTGCCGGCTGCCCTGCGTGCAGTTCTGCCGGGACGTCCGCCGGGGGCTGATTCAACGGGGACAGGTTCGACGGCGGCAGAATCAACGGCGGCAGAATCAACGGCGGGAGACTGGACGGCGGCGCGGCCTGGGCAGCAGGTGTGCTCCCGCCGGTCCGCCACGGGACCGAGTCGATGAGCCCGCCGATCATCCGGGCGGCCGCTGCGGCCGCAGGCGGGGCGGCTGCAGGCGGGGCGGCTGCAGGCGGTGCCGGAGCCGCGCCAACAGGTGCCGCAGGTGCGCCGTGATCTTCCTCGGGTTCGTCCCGGACCGCTGCGTCCTCGATGCGGCGGACAACAGTCCGTTCCCAGAGGTGGTCGTAGCTGCCGGTCATTTCGTGGGCCGGGACCTGGTCAGGATGGGCGGCGCGCTCGGGGGCGGGCTCCACGTCCGGCTCGGCTTCCGGGGCTTCGGCAGCAAAATTGGAGTCGTCGTCCAGGAGCCCCATCACCGTTTCTGCCGAAACCTCCCGGTCATGTTCCGGCGCGGGTTCAGACGCAGGTTCAGGTGCAATTTCAGGTTCCGGCTCAGCTGCCGGCACCGGTCCGGGTTCCGGCTTCGGTCCAGCTGAGGGCTCCGCTACCGTTGCAGTGACCGGTTCAGCGTCCGCTACGAGAACGACGCCGCCGACAGCGGTGGGTGCCTCGACCTCAGCGGGCGTGGCAGCCGGAGCGGCCACCTCGTCCGCCGGAGTTCCGGTGAGCGACACTGTCAGCGACTCCAGCAGGACCACGCCTTCGCTGAGCGGCAACGCGGGTCGGGGCTGGCCGTCTCCCGCCACAGTGAGGCGGTACCACTCGGGGGTGTCCAGGCGGCGCTCCGTCCAGGTGGTGACGTCCCGCCCGTTCAGGTCCACGGGGCCGCCGGGCAGCCGCACGGTCAGGTCCAGGTCGCCACGGAGGAAGATCCGGAGCGCGTCACCGGAATCGACTATCCCGAACGACGGTATTTGCGCCAGGGAAACGCCGAAACTGCTGGTGACGGCGTGGAGCACTTCGTGGAC
Organism: Pseudarthrobacter sp. NIBRBAC000502772; assembly: GCF_006517235.1. NCBI lineage: Bacteria > Bacillati > Actinomycetota > Actinomycetes > Micrococcales > Micrococcaceae > Pseudarthrobacter > Pseudarthrobacter sp. NIBRBAC000502772. The sequence continues at coordinate 1,932,346 of NZ_CP041188.1, read as the reverse complement.
TTCCGGGGCGTGCTCCAGCAGTTCCCACAGGGACTGGACCAGGGCGGGCGAGGTCCCGGGCCCCAGGAGGACCACAGTGTTGGCCCGGACAACACCGAGCCAGGTGCCGGCGACGTATGTTGCGGTGGCCATCTCAGCGTTCCCCTCTTCCGTCGTCCTGGCCGGCCGGCTGGCTGGCGTCAACAATCCGCGCCCGGGGCAGCGTGACCTCTGCGGCATCGGCGGCGGGGCGGGGCGCCGTGGTGGCGATGCCGCCGTCGTTCATCACGTTCCTGGCGTCCACCACAATGACGGTGACGTTGTCCCTTCCGCCGTTACGGAGCGCGGCCTGGATCAGGGCATCCACCGCGTCCTGCGGGTGGCCCACTGTGCTCAGGATCCGGAACATGTGCTCATCCGTCAGCTCGGCATTGAGCCCGTCCGAGCAGACCATGATCCGGTCGCCTTCCTCCACGGGCAGGAGCCAGTAATCAGCCTCGGTCTCGTCCCCCGTGCCCAGCGCCCTCGTGACAACGTGGCGGCGGGGATGGACGGTGGCCTGCTCAGGCGTGATTTCACCGGCATCCACGAGTTCCTGGACCTCCGAATGGTCCACACTGACCTGCTCGAAGTGCCCTTGGCTCAGCCGGTACGTGCGGGAATCCCCGATGTTCATGACCAGCCAGTACGGCATTCCCATCTGTTCCACCACAACGGCTCCAGTGAGTGTGGTGCCGGCGCGGGCACCGGTCACCTCCCGGATGGAACTGTCGGCGCGGAGCAGGTATTGCTGGAGCACTGCCGCCGTGACGCTGCGCTCCCCGGTGGCGAGCTGTGGCATGGCAGCGAGGGCGCGGACGCACATACCGCTGGCAATCTCGCCGGCTTCGTGTCCGCCCATGCCGTCTGCCACGGCGAAGACGGGGTCGGAAGCGATGAAGGAATCCTCGTTCAATTCCCGGCGCAGCCCGCGGTCCGTTCCGTAGCCGTAACTCAGGCTGAGGCCGGTTCCGTGGTCTGCGTCAGCTGGGTCACTGGCGGGCTGTGAGTTCATGCCTGTCCTAGGTGGAAGGAACGGTCACCAAAGTGGACAGTGGATCCCGGGCTGACAAAAGCGGGCACGCCCGGCTGCAGTGAGGTGCGCCGTCCGTCCGGTGTAGTGACGGCGCTGCCGTTGGTGGAGTTCCGGTCCGTCACCCAAACGCCGGCACCGTCGGTCAACAGGTGGAGGTGCGTCTTGGAGATCGAGCGGCCGGGATCACTGACCGCCAGGAGCTGGGCCTGCTGCTCCCCCGCCTGGCCAAGGGGGTTCCTGCCCAACAGGACGTTGCGGTCGAGCTGGAAGTCCCGGCCGTCGTCGAGCTTTATCCGCAGCACGGCGACGGGCGCTGCATACGCTGCCCCACCACGCATCTGTGTGCGGTCGAGGTCGTCATCCGGATGGAACTGGGCGCCCGGCGCGGGAACGGCTGGGGCCGCGTACGGGACATGCGGCTGGAAAGGAGTGGACGACGGCGGCGCGTCCGGCTGGGGTGCGAACGGCGGCGGCGCGGCTGACGGTTGAGCCGCATCCGGCTGCGGAGCGTACGGGTTCACGGGTTGTTGGACCAGCGGCTGTTGGGCGGGCACAACCTGGGGCGGTTTTGCGGCCCCGACCACGGGCGACGCGACCGGCTGGACAGGCGGGAGGTCCAGGGGCGCGAAACTGTACGGGCCCTGGATGCCGCCGGAGGTGACGGGGTTCCGGCCGTCGTTGACGTCGAACACCAGCGTTTTGGCCGCGGTGTCGTGCCATCCGCGGAGCCTGCCGTTGCGGTCCCAGGTGTTGGAAACCACCACCAGCACGGCCCATACCGCACTGGCAATAAGCAACGGGCCGAGGACGAAGACGGCCACATCGAACCATTTGAAAATGACGATGGCAACGGCGGCCAGGAGCGTCAGGATGATGCCTGCGCCGGTGATGAGGCCGCGCAGGAACACTCCCCCGGTGCCGGGGGCGTAACCATCCTTGTCAGCGCTGCGGATGCCCATGACATGGTTGCCGAGGGTCTTCCCGGAGCGGCCTTCCATGCCCACCAGAACCGCCAGGTAGACCAGCGTCAGTCCCAGGCCGACGCTGCCGAACAGGACCAGCGAACCGGTGTCATAGATGATGAAGCCGCCGCTTTGGGTGCGGGTGATTCCCGCGAACCCGATGGCGAAAGTCACCACCAGGACCGCAACGGGGGCCAGCCAGTCGAGCACTGCCGCGCCGAGCCGTTTCCCCGCCGTGGCCGGAACAAGCTCAAGATTGGCTGCCATTCCCGTTCCTCCCCCTGGAGCCGTTTGTACTACCGGGATAGTACCGGGATTCTGGCTGGCGTGCGCCGCCGCACGCTCCATCATGGCCCGCTGTGCATGGTCCACGTTGCGTCCGCTGCGTGCCGCCCTGTTGGGCAGCGGAGCACCGCACGCCGGGCAGAACGTGGCGCCGCGCCGGATCAGTTGCTGGCACTGCTGGCAGCGTTCGGCCTCGTTCATCATGATTCAGTGGGGTTCTTCCTGCCAGGGTTCCGCAGAACGGTGGACTCATCAGGCTCGGAAGCCGCCGCCGTTCCGGGTCCGCTGTCCTGAACTGCCGGATTCGGGGTTCCGGCAGCGGCCGGGCCGGTCCCCACCATACCGGTGGCGGACCGCCATCCGGGGGAACCCTCGCCGGACGGACGCAGAAGCGGGCCCAGCCCGAGCCTTGCGCCACGCGGCTTTGCGCCGCGCAGCTTAAGGGCGTTGCGGCCATCAGCCAGCAGCGACCGGGGCGAGAAGCGGGCCCGCTGGCGTCGCCAGAACCCCAACGTCCCGGTCATCTCCCTCAGCGAGCCGTCCACGATGGTCCAGTATTCCCGGACCTCCTCCTCGCTGGGCTGGCCAACGCCGAAGATGGAGGCGTCCGCACGGTGCGCCAGCATGGTGGTGGTCTGCCCGGTGGCCGGGAACGAGTCGGCAAGCACCACTGCGCTTTCGCGCCGGGTTGCACGGCTGTCGATGCCGGCGCCCAAATCAGTGGCGAGGCTCACCACCTCGTTCCAGCCGCCGCCCACACGCTGGGCCGGGTGCCCCTCCGTGAGGCGGGCCTTCCGGCGTCGTGATTTAAGGAGCGCGATCAGCAGCAGCGGCAGGGCAAGGATGGACAGCGGGATCAGGGCAATGCCCAGGGCCCCGAGCAGGGCACCCCAGAAGAGCCACGGATTGTTTTTCTTCTCGTCGGCGTCCAGGGCGTCCGGCGAGGAATCCGGCGGCAGATCGGCCGGTTCCTGCGGCGGGGGCGGCGGCTGCAGCACCTGGGGCTTGGGTTTGGACTTGTTTTCGGGGTCCGGCGGGATGGGGACGTTGTCCTTGGGCGGTGTGGGGTCGAAACTGACCCAGCCCACCCGGTCGAAGGCCACCTCAACCCAGGCGTGGACATCCTTTCCCGTGACCTTTACCTCGCCGGCGCCGTTCTCCGGGCTGGTTGGATCGGGGTAGAAGCCCATGACCACGCGTGACGGGATGCCCAGGTGGCGGAGCATCAGCGACATGGACACGGCATACTGTTCGTCGTCGCCGAGCATCTGCTTGGCGGTCAGCAGGTTCCTGATCCGCGACGAGCTGTGGCCGGAAACGCTGGGCAGCTGGCCGTCAGCGACGAGGCCGTTGCTGAAGGCGCCCGTCTTTTGGAAATGCGCCTCGATCTGGCGGACCCGGTCAATCGCGGTGGGCGCATCGGCCGAGAGGTCGTTGGCCTGTGACCCCACCACCGGCGGGACCTCGACGGCGTCCGGCAGCGTAATCTTCGCGAAGTCGTACTGCGTCAACTGACCGTGTTCGAGCTTCACGGGATCGGACACCTGGACGCTGTAGGAATCGCCCTTGGACAGGCCCCGCGTGGTCACGGCCGTGTCTGTGCCCGCGTTGAAATACAGGCCCGACGCCGCGGCGGAGGCACTCTGGTCAAAGCTCAGGCCGGTGGTCTTCCGGCCTCCCGGGACAAAGTAGCCCTGGTAATCCTCGATGGTGATGTCGATGGAGTAGTCATTCGAGGGGACGATGCCCGAGGTGTCGGCCAGGGTGTTGATGGACTCGGTGTCGCCCACCTTGCTGAAGCTGCCGGAGCCGTTGGGATCCATGTTGTAGTTGGTGCCGTTGAAGGCATCCAAAGCCCCCAGTCGGACGCGGCCGTCCCGGGGCAGTCCTTTGACCACGAACAGCGTGTCGTCTTTCTTGTCCTTGACGAACGTCCGGAAGCTTGCCAGGGGCGTGACGTAGTCCTTGGGATCGAACGGCGGAACCACCACGTTGCGCAGGACCTTGCGGTCACCGCTGGCGGTGACCAGGGGTGCCGCCACCGCGGTAATGGCGACGCTTGCGGCGATCACGGCAGCGGCCGTGCCCAGCCGGCGGAGCTTGGCCCGCTGGGCTGTGGCCGCATCGGTCTGCGGACGGTTGACTGAGACTTTTCGCGTGTCGCTGCGCCGCAGCGCGTCACGGCGGAAGGTGGCCCAGGCAATCGCCATGACGGTGAGTCCGATGCCGCGCTCCACGGTGAGGAAGGCAGCGTTGGTGCTGAAAGCTATGCCCGTGACGAAAAGCACCAGCACGGGAAGCAGTGGCCAGTACGGGGTTTTCAGCCGCCAGGTGAGGATGCCGGCAACCAAGGCGGCGAGCAGCGAACTCAGGAACGGGACGATCAGGACGCCGCCGGCAGACCCTACCGGAACGCCCACCGTGAGCATGTCCTTCCAGGCGAACACAACCCCAGGGAGCAGCGTCCGCAAGGAGTCAAGGCTGGGAACAAAGCCGGCAATCGCAGCGTCCGGGACTGCGAGGAGCGTGCCGAACACCAGGTAGGCCCCAAGTGCGAGGGCTGAAGTGATCAACAAACCCAGGCGCAGGTGCGCGTTGGCGGCGGCGATGCCGAGGCCCAGGAGGATGCCTCCGAAGCCCGAGACCAGATAGTACGGGTCTCCGCCGAAGCTGAGGCTGAAGCCCAGCAGGCCCAACCCCAGCAGGACGGCGAGGGCGCCGGCGTCGAGCACAAAATGCCAGAGCGGCTGGCCGTCGGCGAACGATGATTCGTACTGCCGCTGCTGCGGGCGTGGCCGGAGGCCCGGGGCGGAGCTCATGCGGCCGCCTTTCTGAGGACGATGGCGAGGTCAGCGAGGTCGCCGAGGGTCAGCACTGTCAGGTCTGCGATGTTGGCGCGGCCCGGTGCAGCCCCGATTTGGAGGCGCACGGCCAGGCTCCTGACGCCGAGCGGCACGGAGGCCGCGGCCGATCGGAGCTGGGAGGGTGTCACGTTGCTGCCCACCACAAAAAAGACCACCGACGCGTTGGGGACGGTGTCTGCCAGTGTCCGGGCGAGGTCGACGGCGGTCCGGCGCATGGGTGCCCCGGCGATCCGTGTCATGTCATCCAGCATGTTCCGCCCGGTTTCACAGCGCAGCGGCCCCTTTTGCGTCAGGACGTCCAGCTCGCGCTGCTCGCGGATGGCCTGCCGGCCGATCGAGGCAGCCGCTGAGATGGCCATTTCGAATTCCTGCTCCGAGGCGTACTCGTCCGTGTTGATCGACAGCGAGATGGCCAGGTGGGCGCGCCGCGTCTCCTCGAACTGGCGCACCATCAGCTTGTTGGTCCGCGCGGTGGTCTTCCAGTGGATGTGCCGCCGGTCATCGCCCGGCACGTAGTCCCGCAGGGCATGGAAGGACACGTCCGCGCTGGACAGGTCGGTGGTGGGCATGCCCTCGAGGTCGCGGATGAATCCCGCCGCGGAACCGGCCAGGGCCACTGTCTTCGGGTGCACAAACAGGTCCTCCGGCTCGGTCCACAGCACCTGGCGGCGGAGGAGGTGCAGGGGGTCGGCCCGGACCGAGCGGACAGGTCCCACCACGATGACGGCGCGGCGGGCGGTTGGAATGGTGAAAAGGTCCTCGTGCACCTGCGCGGGCTTCATCCTGGGCAGGTGGAAGACGGCGGTGGCAATGCCCACCGGCAGTTCCAGGGCGGCCGGCAGCAGGGGCCTGGCCGAGGTGTTGGAGACGGCGATGCTTCCGACCGCACTGTCCCCCACGGCCACACGGGTCCGGGCAAGGTCCAGGATCACACCGTAGGAGGACCGGCCCAGGATGAACCCAATGGCGATCAGGAAAAGGACAAACGCCGCGATGGCCGCCGCTTTGGCCTCCTGCCAGCCGAAGGCCTGACCGGCAGTCCACAGCAGGATGGACGCGGCCAGAACCGACCAGCCCAGGACACTGACCACCGACAGGACAGGCCACACGTAGCGCAGCCACAGGCCGCGGACCTTCTCCCACGCGGGTGTGAGGGCGAGGCCGGCGGTGCTGGTGGCCTCGGCCCACACGGATGAGGGATGCAGCCTGGTGGGTCTGCCGTTCCGGTGGAAGGGTTGCCGGAGACGTTCAGCAAGCCGGGTCAACGGAGTGCTGCTGGACATAAATGTGCCTTTGTTCGCGCTGGTCAGTGGTGGTCTGGAGCTCCGAGGGAGCGTCAGACGGCGGCGCGCTGCTGCGGTGCCGCGACGTCGGACAGGACCCGGGCCAGGACGGCCTCGGGGGTGGCGCCGGAGAACTCGGCCTCCGGGTCCATCACAAACCGGTGCGTCCACACAACGGCGGCCAGTTCCTTGATGTCGTCAGGCAGGACGAAGTTCCGTCCCTGCCCCGCGGCCCAGACCTTGGCGGCGCGGACCATGGCGATGGCGCCACGCACGGAAACGCCCAGCCGGGTCTCAGGCGCGCTGCGGGTCTCTTCGCAGAGCCGGGAGATGTATTCGAGGACCGCCGTGTCCACGTGCACGGTGGCAGCGAGGTCCGCCATGTCCGCCACGGCCTGCGTGGTAATAACTGCGGAGATCTCCTTGGAGCGGTCCTTCAGGTTCGAGCCGCCGAGCAGCTGGACCGTGGACGCGTGGTCCGGATAGCCGATGGAGGTCTTGATCAGGAAGCGGTCCAGCTGCGCCTCGGGCAGGCGGTACGTACCGGCCTGCTCGATCGGGTTCTGGGTGGCCATCACCATAAACGGCCGGCCGGCCTCGTAGGTGACGCCGTCCACGGTGACCCGGGATTCCTCCATGACCTCCAGCAGTGCCGACTGCGTCTTCGGCGAAGCACGGTTGATCTCATCGGCCAGGACGATGTTGTTGAAGATCGGTCCCTTGTGGAACTCGAACTTCTGCGTTTTCTGGTCGTAGATGGTCACACCCGTGACGTCCGAGGGCAGGAGGTCGGGGGTGAACTGGATGCGGTTATTGGACCCCTGGACGGTTGCGGCCATCGCCCGGGCCAGCATGGTCTTGCCGGTGCCGGGGGCGTCCTCAAACAGCACATGGCCCTCCGCCAGCATCGCGGTGAAGGTGAGCCGGATGACGTGGTCCTTGCCCAGGACCGCCTGTCCCACGTTGGCAACGAGCTTGTCGAAAGTGCCTGCAAACCATTCGGCCTGCTCGGTGGTCATGGTCATGAAGTGAGTCCTTTTCTTGAGGTGCTGGTCTGGTGAAGCTTGGGTGGACGGGCCGTGTGAACTGTCAGCATCTGCCGACGTCCGCGCCGCTGATATCGATAGTGGCGAGCTTGACGTACCAGCCCGGGTGGGGGCCGCCGTCCATGCGGTACCACTTGTAGTAGGACGCCGGGTTGGACGATTCGCTGGAGCCGTAAATGTTCATCCAGCAGGCGCTGTCAATCCAGCCGTCCGAGGTGGACACCCAGTTCGCGTCGGATGAACCGCACCGTGCGTCCCCGCCCACGTTGCTGTAGCGGTCCGGAACCCCCGGCTTGCCCGGGCAGCTGTTGTTGTCGCCGGGCTTGACGCGAACCCTGGTGGGTGCTGGCGGCGGGGTGGGATCGGCCCCGGACGTGGAGGTGGCGGGTCCGCCAATAGCACCGTCCACCACGGTCACGGCACGGACACGCAGGTTATGGCTCTTGCCCCAGCCTCCGCCGCCGGCGTCGAAGCTGGTGGCCTGGCCCACATTCTGCCAGCCGCCACTGTCCATGCTCACTTCGTAGCGGTTGAGCGGGCGGCCGTTGGTGTTGGGGTTGTTCCAGGACCAATGCACCTGGCCGTCGCCCTTGGGCGAAGTCATGCCGTTGACGTTGGGTGCGTTCGGCGGACCGTAGGGGTTGCCGGTACCGATGGCTTTGGCGTCCCCGGACACGTTGTTCTTGGTGGATGTCGCGATGATGGTGACCGTGATGTCCCGGCCGTTAGTGAGGCCACCGATGGTTCCGCCGCCGGCCTGGATGCTTCCCGACTTGCCGTCTGCGTTGTACGTGTACTGGATTTCGGTGTCCGTCGAGCCATTCCGCTGGGCCTGGGTCAGCGGCGTAAATGTCACCCTGAGCTGTCCGCTGGAGCCGGTATCCGCCACGGTTCCGCTGCTTACCTGGCCTGGCTTGCCGGCTGCCCGGATCTGGGCCGACGGGTTGCTGGTGCCGCTGGTGCCCGCCTTGTTGGTGGCCGAAACGGTGAAGGTGTAGTCGGACTCGGAGTTGTCCACCGTGACGTTCTGGGTGGTACCTGAAGGTACCGGCTGCGTGGCAACCACGGCCCCGCCCTGCAGGGTGGTCAGCGTGTAGGAGGAGACGGCGTCGCCGTTGTTGTTCGGCGCCGTCCAGCTGACCTTCAGCTGGCTTGTGGATCCCAGCTGGCCCGCCTGGGTCGCCGTCGGTGCGGCCGGGGTGGCTGGCACACCGGCCGGGACTTCAGCCGCGGAGTACGCGCTCCACTCGGACGGATCCTTGGCATCATTGCGGGCCAGGACCCGGACCTTGTAGGAGACGCCGTTCTGGAGGCCCTTCCAGACATAGCTCACCGCTGCCAGGTTCTGGATCTGGGCGTTCTGCCCCGGCGGGGCCGGCGAGATTTCCAGATCGTAGGTTTTGACGGGTGATCCCTTGCTGGCCGGTGCCACCCAGTTCACGGAAAGCTGCTTGTCACCGAACTTCAGGGTCGGCGCCAGGGGCGTGTCCGGCTTGACGTCCGGGCGTACCTCGGCAGAGGCCGGGGAACGTTCAGATTCGCCGAACTCGTTAGTAGCGGTGACCTCGAAGTGGTACTTCGTGTTGTTGACCAGCCCGGTCAACGTGCAGGTGTTCGCCGGACAGTCCTGCCTGAAGCCCGATTCGCCGTAGACCGTGTACTTGGTAATGGGCGCACCGCGGTCTGCCGGGGCAGACCAGTTGAGCAGGGCAGTCTTATCGCCGACGCTCTGCGCCTGCGGGGTAGTCGGTGCCAGGGGCTTGTCCTTGACGGTAAGCCGGATTCGCGCGGTCGCGTTGCGGGAATCGTCTCCTGTCTTGTCTGCCACGGTGTAGGCAACCACCATGGTCCCGGTGAAACCGGACGACGGCGTCACTGTCACCGAGTCGCCGGACACCGTTGCGCTGCCCTGACCCGTCTCGGTTGATGCGGAAATAATCTTCAAGGCGGTTTCGGGGAAAGGGTTCGCGTCGTTGGCCAGGACCTTCACGGTGACCGGCTTCCCGGCGGCCGCGTTCGGCTCCAGGTCGTCGTTTGCCACTGGTTTGGGCCGGTTGGAGGCAGTGACAGCCAGCTGGTAGGTGGCCGTTGCCTCCAGCCCGCGGGAGTCCTTGGCCTTCACCTGGACCGCACCGGTGGTGCCGGTGGCAGTGGCGCCGTCCACGGATGTCTTGAGGATCTTGCCGTCTATCCGGGCATTAAAGCTGGCCGGGCTGCCACCCACCAGTTCGTACTTCATGTTGTCCAGGTCATCCCTGTCCGGGTCGGAGGTCAACCGGCTCAGGGCCAGGTCCGCAGACTCGCCCTTCGGCACTTCAACGTTCGCGCCCAGGAGTTCCGGCGGGTTGTTGCGGTTGGGGTCAGGCAGCACTTTGGTGCGGATGCTCAGGGTGGACTTCAGCCCTGCAGGATCATCCGGCCCGGTGCCGTCGGTAACCTCAAAGCTCAGCGAGCCCGGGCCAACGTAGTCGACGCCGGCGGTGTACTTCAGCGCCGTTCCGTCACCGGATACCGGGTTGCCGCCGTCCGAACCGATGAGCTTGATCCGGTCAGTCTGCGTCAGGCGCGGTGAGCGTCCCTCCCGGACCTTGACCCATTCCTTGAGGTCAACGTTCACGGATTGTCCGGCGATGACCTCAATAACCTCGTCTTTGGCGAGGGTGGGAACCTGCTGCCCCAGCCCCGGCGCCCAGATGATGGCTGTGGACTTTTGGCCGTCCACGTCCTCGACCGTGTATGGGATCAGCTGGGGCTGTTCGGTCAGGTCTACCATCATGGTGCCGTCAGGCCCCGGGCGGGCGGTGAGGGACTCGGTGCTGAGCTTGAGGTTCTCGCCGACGCCGTCGGGGTCTTCATCGTTCTTGAGGACCGGCACGTCCACGGCAGTCTTGCCCATCGCCTGGGCGGAGGTGACCCGGTCGTCGCGGGCAATGGGCGCCTTGAGCGGGACCTCATTGTCCACCACCACGCGGATGGTGGCCTGGGCGGTGGCGTCGCGGTCGTCGGCGATGGTGTACCGGACGTTGACCGTCCCGGCAGCGCCGGGAGCGGTCAGGATGATGCGGCCGCTGGTCTTGCTGACGGTGGCCTGGAGGGCGTCGTCGGCCTCGATACCGTCCGTGAGGATACGGATGATGTCGCCGTCGGGATCGGTGTCGTTGCCGGTGGCGTCGACGGCGATCTGCCGTCCCGGCCGGACCTTCACTTCGTCATCCACGGGGGTGGGGTTCTGGTTCGTTTCGCCACGGGGGGCGATGCCCACCGTCACGGTTCCGGTGTTGACGGCGCCCTGGCGGTCCACCACCTTGTAGCGGAACGTATCAGTCCCGGCGCCGTCGCCGGCAGCGGTGAAGTCGATGAAGTTGCTGCCCACGGTGGCGGTTCCCATGGCCGGGGTGCTGTCGATACCCGTTAGCTGAACGGAGTCGCCGTCGGGATCGATGCCGTCCAGCGGGACGGGAATGCGAACTGTTCCGGCGGCCACCACGCGGGCGGTGAGATTCTGAGGCTGCGGCCTCGAATTCTCGGCCCCCTCCAGCGGAAGGATGTGGATGGTGACGGCGGCGGCGCTCTTCTGCCCCTGCGGGTCCGCGGCATTGTAGATGGCGCGCACCGTCTTGGGCTGCGGCCCGGCGATGAAGCGCAGGGTGTTTTCCGAGACGAAGCTCTTGCCGTCCAGTTCATCCACGGACTGCGGAAGGATGGGGTCCACGCTCAGTTCCAGGCCCTGCGGGTGCGTGTCGTTGTCCAGCACCGGTATGGTGACGACGTCGTTGACCCTGACGTTCACTTCGTCGGGTTTGGGCTGGGGGGCCTCGACGACGGCGGGGGCCGGGACGGGGACCACGGAGACGCTGCCGGTGGCTGATTTCCTGCCGTTGGACATGGTGTATTCAAAAAGGAACGGGTCCTTGGTGCCCAGCACGTCGGTGATGCGCAGGACGCTGTGGTCGATCACGCTGACCGAGGCCGTGGTGTTGTCCGGGAGTTTCACGGACTGCAGCACCAGCACGCCGCCGGAAGGATCCGAGTCGTTGGCCAGCGGGTCCAGCAGCACACTGCCTCCGGTGGGCATCAGCGCAACGTCATGGACCGCCACGGGGTCACCGGCGTCCTTGCCGGACTCCACATCAACCCGGATCAGGCCCTGGCTGCTCTGCGGGCCGTTGCTGGCGATGTAGGTCAGGTAGACGGGACCGGGAGTGGTGCTGCGGAACGTGAAGGTACCGCCGTCGGTGACGGGGCCCAGTTCGGCAGGACCGTTGGCCTCCACCTGCGCGAGGCGGAGGGCGCCGCCGTTGGGATCGACGTCGTTTTTCAGCGGCGCGATCACCAGGTCCTGGCCCACCACGGCAGTGACGTGATCGGCGTTGACCACCGGCGCCAGGGCGCCCGGCGGCTGGACGTTCACCACGACTTTTCCGGTGACCGTTGCCCGGCCGTCCCAGATGGTGACTTCCACGTTTTTCTTGCCGGCGGTGGCTCCGGAGTCCTGGAAGGTGAGCAGTCCGTCACGGCGGACCTTGACCTGGTCCTGGTCGTTGTCTGCCTTGGCGTCCAGCAGGACGAGGTCGTCGCCGTCGGGATCCACCCAGTCGGTGAGGATGTTCTGGCTGACGGTTTTACCCTGCTCCACCAGCATGGTGGTGGAGTCTCCGCCGCGCTTGAATGCGGGCGGCTTGTTTTCATCGGCTGCCACCACGTTGAGCGTGACCTGTCCGCCGGCTGAGAGTCCCCGGCCGTCGGCTGCGTTGTAGCTGAACGTCTCGGCGCCGGGCTGGGCGTCCGCGGGAACGGAGATCTGGAACGCGGTGCCGCCGTAGATGCTTTCCAGCGTTCCGGCTTTGGGACCTGAATCGCCGACGGCGGCGGTCAGGACGTCGCCGTCAGGATCGGAATCGTTGTCCAGGACGCTGAGGATAGTGGTCCGCCCGGGGCGAACGCCCAGGGTGTCCGGTTTGGTTTCCGGCGGCCGGTTCGGTTTGGTGCGGTCCGGCAGGACGTTGATGGTGTTGTTGTCCGCCGATTCCTGGTCCTGCTCGTCGGATTCGTTCTTCGGAGGAACAACGTCGTCCCAGTTGTTCACGAGCTGCATGTTCTGGTTCACCAGCCACACATTCCCCGAATTCACGTCGTTCAGGACCACCAGGTCCCGGTTCACCCGGAATACGTACGACGGCGATGCGCTCGCCTTTGGCACGTCAACGTTCTTATCATCAGCGTCATTGGTGCAGTCCCGGACATACTTGTTCGCCCCGGACCACGCCGCATGCACACACCCGGCCAGCTGCACCGGAGCCGCCGGCACACCCTCGCCATCAAAAGTGACCGTCTTCGCCGTTGACCCGTCCAGCGGCTGCTTCAACAACGCCTTCTGCGTCGAAACCGCCACAAAATCACTCGCCGGACCGCCCTGCTGCAGCTTCGCATCCCGCGCATTCTCCAACTGCAGCCGCTTACCGCCCGGCAGGAACAGCCTCCCTGCAGCAGCATCCAACACCACCGGCTTATCCCCCACCACCGTGATCTGCAGGTCCCCTGCACCCTTAAGGTCACCCCAGGTACTGGAATCGGTGGACACCACTTCGCCGTTCGCGTCCACCTCCGTGACAGTCACCGCGCCCGACTTGGGATCGGCACTGTAGATCCGGTCATCGGTACCGACTGCGGAGACCAGGCCTTCGGAGCCAACCATCACAGGTTCGGAGGCTTCCTGGTCAAAACCATTTACGGTGGACGGCGACACCGCCCAGACCTTCCCCGATGCGGCGTCCGTAACCGAGATCACGCTGGCACCGAAGCTCACTTCCGCCGAACCCGGCAACTGCTTGTCCCCGCCCAGACGCATATTCGCAGGAGAAACCTGGTTCAACGTCGAACCCGACTCATCATCCACAAACACATCCCCAGCGCTCTGGAGAATATCGAAAGTGGTACTCGCCGGTGTCACCGCACCATCCAAAACCCGCGACGGATAATTCAGCCGACCCACCGCATTCTTGGACTTGGAAACCACCCACACGCCGCCGTCGTTCAACTCCACCTCAGTGGTCTTAAACCCCGGATAGATGATCGCACCGGCAACCAGCACGGCGCCGGCCGCGGCAAAAGCCGAGCCGACGACGATTTTGTTGTAGCGCTTCCTGAGACCGAACTTCCCCAGCAGTGATGTCACAGCGTTACTATTCCCTCAATTGTGCAGCAGCCCCCAGGGCAGCCCCTCCAAAGACCCGGTACCGGGCTCTCTGTTCCCCGCGCCAGCCTACCGAAGCCTGGCAGCGGCCGCGATGGGGAGCGCTCCCCCACCGCCCCTCCTGCGGTTGCAACCGTCATCAGCATTGCGGGATCCCATGGCCCTCGGGCTCGCCCAGGGTGGTATTGCCGACCTGAATGGTCCGGCCCACATAACGGCCGTCAGAATGCGAATTGATGCGGTACCACTTGTAGGTGCCGCGGGCATCCGGCACAGTCCGCCATATGAAGCAGTTGACGGTGAAGGACGGGCCGGAGCCGTAGATCCACGGATAGCCACTTGTCACACCACCGCAGGTGTGTTCCGCGTTCGTCGGCGACCGCCACGAGGTTTGCCCGGAGGCAGCCGCGTCCGTGCAGGTGCGGTAACCGTTGACCGCGGCGTCCCAGTTAGTCCTGGCCTGGCCGGACTGCGCCGTGGCAGTGGCAATGGCGCCACCGGTCCCCACAGAATTCACGGTTTGCACCTGGATCGAGTGCGGTTCGTCGAAGCCGCCGGTGTTCACCGTCCGGCTTCCCGAATCCGCGACCCTTTCCCAGCCCCGGCCGTCAATGTTGATCTGTGTGTGGGCGACGTCGTTCGTCGCCGTGGACGGAGAACTCCAGCTGAAGCTCAAAGACTTCTGGTTCTGGCCGCCGTTCTGTCCGGAAGCTGTGGGCGTGCCAGGGGATCCGTACGGCGTCGCGGACGCGGGAGTGCTGGCGTTGGAGCTGGGTGCAACGGAGGAATTGGCGACCACCGTGATGCTCACCGGAGTGCCGTTGACAAATCCTCCAATGGTCTGTCCGGGGTTGATGGGGCCGCTCATCCCGTTGCTCGCGTTGTAGCTGTAGCTGACTTCGCTCTCGGACGAGCCATTGCGTTCGGCCGCGGTGAGCCGCCGGAAGTCCACCGTCACCTTCCGTCCGGCTCCTCCGGTGTCGGCCGCGGTGGCACTGACTCCTGAAACCTGGCCGAGTTTGCCTGTGGCGCGGCGGGGGGCCGACGCCGGACTGACGGCGCCCTTTCCTGCCTTGTTTTCGGCCTGGACCGTAAAGGTGTAATCCGCTTCGGAGTTGTTCGCCGTGAAGTTGGCGGTCCGCACCGTACCGGCGATGGCCTGGGTCTGCGGCGCGCCGCCGCCGCCGCTCATCGTGACGTAGTAGTTCTTGATTGCGTCGCCGTTTGTATCGGGTTCTGTCCAGTTCACCCGCAGCTGGTTGGTGGTTCCCACTGCAGATGCCACGGCGGAGGTCGGTGCCGCTGGCGCAGCGGGCACGCCGGCGGGGTTGTCTTCGGAGGAGTAGATGCTCCAGTCGGACGGGCCGAGCTCGTTGAGAGCCTGGGCGCGCACCTTGTAGCGGACGCCGTTGGTCAGGCCGGGCCAAGTGTAGGTAAGTCCGGTGACCCCGTTCTTTACGGCGATCCCGCTGGCGGGCGGCGGGGAGATCTCGAGGTTGTAGCTCTTGACGGCAGAGCCTTCAGTCTTGGCCGGCAGCCAGTTGATCACCATGTTCTTGTCCCCCGCCTTAACGGTGGGCGCCTCCGGCGGAGAAGGCTTTTCGTCCGGCCGGATTTCGTTCGACTGCGCTGACGCCTGGGAGTCTCCCACCTCGTTGGTGGCGGTCACAGTGAAGACATACTTCACGTCGTTTGTCAGCCCGCTGAGAGTGCAGGTGGTGGTGGCGCATTTTTGTTCGAAGCCGGTGTTGGATTTGACCGTATAGCCGGTGATGGTGGCACCGTTGTCCGACGGCGGCGCCCACTTGAGCACAGCCGTCCGGCTGCGCACGTCCGTGGCCGTGGGGGCCGAGGGGGCGTCCGGTTTGTCCCGGACCGTGATGCGGACCCGGCCAATCACCTGGCGCGACGGATCATCGGTCTTGTCCGAGACCGTGTAGCGCAGCACCATCACGCCCTTGGATCCGTCCGCGGGCGTCACCGTGATGGAGTCCCCGCTGACGAGCGGTTGCCCTGCAGCGGATCCGGTTTCCACGGCGACGGAGTCGATCTTCAGCGGGGTGTCACTGAACGGGTTGAAGTCGTTGGCAAGGACATTGATGGTCTCGGTCCGGCCGGCGTTGGCCTTCTCAACGACGTCTTCATTGGCGGTGGGCAACGGCCGGTTGGAGGCAACGACGGTGGCCGTCACCGAGGCTTTGACGGGTCCGGACCGCCCGTCCGTCACTTTCAAGGGGATGCTTCCCTTCCGGCCGGCGGCCATGCCCGGCTCGGAGCTCACGGCCAGCGTCTGCCCCTCTATCGTTGCCTTGAAGCCCTCCGGCAGGGACCCGTCGAACTCGAATTTGAGTTTTTCCTGATCGCCGGCATCCACATCCCTGGCAAGGTTGCCCAGCTCCAGGCGTGCTGTTTCGGCCTTCGGCACTTCCAGGTCGCTTCCGCTGAAGGTGGGCTCGTGGTTGGCGTTCGGGTCCGGTATGACCTTGGTCATGACGGTCAGGGTGGACTTCAGCCCCTGCGGGTCTTCCGGACCGGACCCGTCTGTCACCTCGAAGGTGACAGAGCCGGGGCCAACGTAGTCTTTGAGCGCAGCGTAGCGCAGCGTCCTGGCGTTGCCGCCGATGATGTTCTGGGGGTCTGCACCCTGTACCTGGACTTTGTCCGCCTGCGTGATCTGCGGCGTGCGGCCTTCCCGCACGCGGACGTATTCGTTGAGGTCCAGGGTGATTTCCTTGCCGGCCATCACTTCCACAACGTCGGTACGGGCCAGCGTGGGGTGCTCCTCGCCCTGGCCGGGCACCCAGATGACTGCAGTGGCGGTCTGGCCGTCGACGTCGGTGACGGTGTAGGGGACCAGCTGGTCGGCCGGAACAAGGCTGACCACTACGTTGCCGTCACCGCCAACGCGGGCGTTCGGGTTTCCGTCAGGCAGGCTGACCTTGAGTTCCGAGGCCACACCGTCGGGGTCGGAGTCGTTCTTCAGGACCGGAGCGTCCACGGCGGATTTGCCCAGCGTCTCGGCCGGCGTGATGACATCGTCCTTGGCGATCGGGGCCTTGAGGGTGGCGTCCGGGTTGACCCGGACGCGGATCACGGCACTGCCCTGGGCTTTTTTGTCGTCCTGGATCTTGTAGCCGACGCTCTCGTTGCCGGCGGCGCCCGGCGCGGTGAGCAACACCCTGCCACCGTCTGCGGTCTCGACGCCGAGTTCAGGGCGGGCCTCGAACGCGTCGGCGACAAGCCCGATGGGGTCCCCGTCCGGGTCTGAGTCGTTGCTGAGGGCGTCCACGGCAATCTTGCGTCCAGGCCGGACATCGACGGAATCGTCAACTGCAATGGGCTTCTGGTTATTGGGCTCAGGCGGGGCAATGCCCACAATGACCGTACCGGTGTTCTCGGCGCCGATCCGGTCCCGGACACGGTAGGTGAACGTGTCCGTGCCGGCAGCCGATCCGGTCGCTGTGAACTCAAGGTAGCCGTCCTTGACGACTGCTGTTCCCATGGCGGGCGCTTTGTCCACACCGATCAGATGTACGGAGTCGCCGTCGGAATCGATGCCGTCCAAAGGCACGGGAATCCGTACTGCCATGCCGGAGACCACCCGGGCGGTGAGGTTTTTCGGCTCGGGACGAGTGTTCCGTTCGTCATCGCGTGCGCGGATGCGGATGGTGACCTGCTGGGAGTCCGACTGTCCGGATTCGTTGGTGACCTTGTAGATCGCATAGGCCGTCTTGGGCAGGTCCCCGGCAATAAAGCGCAGCGTGTTGCCGGCGCGGAAGAGACGGCCGTCGGCGTCGTCGGGCTTCTGCGGAAGCACCGGCTCCAAGGTGAGCTTGCCACCATTGGGGTCGGTGTCGTTCTCAAGAACGGGTATGGTAACGACGTCGCCGACCCGGACGGAGACCTCGTCCGGTTTTGCCTGGGGCGCCTGGAGCTTGGCAGGTGCCGGGACCACCAGCACCGCGATGTCGCCGCTGGCCGAGGACTTGCCGTTGGAGATCGTGTATTTGACGTTGAGCTGCCCCTCAGCCCGAATGTCGGTGATCCGGACCACCGAGTGGTCCAGCACCGAAACAGTGACCGGCAGGCCGTCGGCCGCCGTGACGGACTGGACCACCAGGACGCCGCCGGAAGGGTCCGAGTCGTTGCCCAGGACGTCGACCAGAACGTTGCCGCCGCTCGGCAGCAAGGCCGTGTCCCGCACAGCAACGGGGGCGCCGTCGCCGTCACCCGAAACCACGTCGACGCGGACCAGCTGCTGGGCGCTGGCCGGACCGTTCGTCACGAGGTAGGACACATAGTGGGCGCCTTCGGCCGTGGAGTTGAACGTGAAGGTCTGCTGGTCCGCCCCCATGGCGGCGGTGGAGTTGCCGTCAGGCGTGATCTGGGCGAGGCGGAGAACCCCGCCCTGGGGGTCCGAATCGTTCTTCAGCGGTGCGATGACAGTGTCCACACCGGCGACGGCGACGACGTGGTCCGCGTTGGCGATCGGCGGCAGCGCACCCGGAGCGCGGACATCCACGGTGACTTTGCCTTCGGCGGTCGACTGGCCGTCGGAGACCGTCACGGTGACCACTTTGCGGCCGGTTTCCGTGCCGGCGTCCTGGAAAGTGAGCAGTCCGTCCGGCCGGGCCTTGACCTGGTCACGGTGGTCGCTCCCGGTAGCGCTGACCACGTAGAGGTCGTCGCCGTCGGGGTCCGTCCAGTCCGTGAGGATGTTCTGGCTGACGATTTTGCCCGCCTGCACCACGAGGGTGGTGTTGCGGTTGGGCTTCTGCCGCGGGGCGGAGTTCTCCCCCGGCGGGATGATGTTGAGGGTGACGTCGGAGGAGGCCGTGAGGCCGCGGCCGTCGTCGACCGTGTATTTGAAAGTTTCGGACCCGGTTTTGTCGGCTGGGACGCTGACCTGGAAGCCGGTGGAACCGTAGATCGGGGCGAGGAGACCGGACTTGATCGGGTCGGGTGCGCGGACGGTGAGGATGTCGCCGTCGGGATCGGTGTCGTTGTCCAGCACAGGGAGGATGGCGGTCCGTCCCGCCCGTATCCCGAACGTGTCAGGCTTGGCCACGGGTGCGCTGTTGGGTTTGGTGCGGTCCGGCAACACGGTCTGCTGGACTTCGTCGGCGGAGTCCTTGTCCGCATCGTCGGAGGTTTCCTTCGGCGGGATGACGTCGTCCCAGTTGTTCACCAGCTGCATGTTCTGGTTCACCAGCCACACATTCCCCGAATTCACATCGTTCAGGACCACCAGGTCCCGGTTCACCCGGAAAACGTACGACGGCGATGCGCTCGCCTTTGGCACGTCAACGTTCTTATCATCAGCGTCATTGGTGCAGTCACGGACATACTTGTTCGCCCCGGACCACGCAGCATGCACACACCCGGCCAACTGCACCGGCGCCGCCGGCACACCCTCACCATCAAAAGTAACCGTCTTCGCCGTGGAACCATCCAGCGGCTGCTTCAACAACGCCTTCTGCGTCGACACCGCCACAAAATCACTCGCCGGACCGCCCTGCTGCAGCTTCGCATCCCGCGCATTCTCCAACTGCAGCCGCTTACCGCCCGGCAGGAACAACTTCCCCGCAGCAGCATCCAACACCACCGGCTTATCCCCCACCACCGTGATCTGCAGGTCCCCGGCACCCTTCAACTCACCCCACGTACTCGAATCGGTGGAGGTTGGCTCACCGTCCGCGTTGACCGTCGTGACGGTGACAGCACCCGTCTTGGGGTCGGCACTGTAGATCCGGTCATCGGCCCCAACCGCAGACACCGTGCCCTGCGAAGCAGTCAGCACCGGCTCCGATGACTCCTCATCGAAACTGTTGACGCTGGACGGCGAAAGCGCCCAGACCTTGCCCTTCCCCGCGTCCGTAACCGAGATCACGCTGGCACCGAAGCTGACATCCGCCGAACCCGGCAACTGCTTGTCCCCGCCCAGACGCATATTCGCAGGAGAAACCTGGTTCAACGTCGAACCCGTCTCATCATCCACAAACACATCCCCAGCGCTCTGGAGAATATCGAAAGTGGTACTCGCCGGTGTCACCGCACCATCCAAAACCCGCGACGGATAATTCAGCCGACCCACCGCATTCTTGGACTTGGAGACTACCCACACGCCGCCGTCGTTCAACTCCACCTCAGTGGTCTTAAACCCCGGATAGATGATCGCACCGGTCACCAGGACAACCACAGCAGCGGCAAGAGCCGTGCCAGCAACGCCGCGGGAGTGGAGAATGCCGCGGCGGGTGGTCCAACCCGCGCCCTTTCCTGCGCGCGGATTTGTGGCACGCAGATTTGTGGCGCGCGCCGTTCGGCGAAGTTTCATGACCGGTATCTCCCCAGATAGGACTCCGGCCGGGCCGATGTACGGTCCGCTGCAGCCGGGCACAACCGACTATAGCGGAATTCACCATCAAATGGATAAATATGCGGGGGTCTAGCGCACTAGTCGAGGACCAGGCCTTTTCCTTGTCCGCGTGCCAGGAGCACGGGATGGATTTCGCCGAACCCGCGGACATTTTCAGCAGGCTGCGGAACGAGAATGAAGCGCTTGTCCTGGTCCAGCGCGGACGCGGTCATGGAGTCGATCAGGACCGTTCCCGGATCCGCCAACGTGGTGAGCCGGGCGGCGAGGTTGACCGTGGGTCCGTAGATGTCCCCCAGCCGGGACAGTATCCTGCCCCAGACCATCGCCACCCGAGCTTCCGGCAGGATCTCGTCTTCGGTGAACGCCTGTGCCAGGGCCAGCGAGATCTCGGCTCCGGCAGCCGGAGTTTCCGCGATATACAGGACTTCGTCGCCTACCGTCTTGACCAGCCGCCCGCCGCCAACGGAAATGATCTCGGCGCATTTGTTCTCAAAGCGCTGGACCAGCCGGGCGAGGGTCTTTTCATTCATCCGGCGGGAGAGACTCGTATACGAAACCAGGTCAGCAAAGCCGACGGCACGGGCCAGCGGCAGCGGGGCGTCGTCTTCATCGCCGTCGCGGCCTTCTTCGCTGGCCTGCAGGCCGGCCTCGGCGCGTACGGCCAGGCGTTGCACGCCGGCATTGAGCTGCCGCCGCCACGAATAGACCAGCATCTCCTCCAGGGCGTCCAGCAGGGAGGGCAGTTCCTTCACCAGCCGCTTGCGGGCCACAGCGTCCGTGACGCCCTGCTCGTGGACCATGTCCTCCACCAGGGCCTCGATCTGCCAGACCACCATGCGGTCCGTCATCTGTCCGATGGACCGGGTCACGGAGATGGCGGCTTCTTCGGTCAGCACCCCGGTGCGGACCAGATCAACCACGGTGGACAGCGCAGCCTGATCCCGTTCGGTGAAGGCGACGTCTTCGTCGCCGAAGTTCGGGAAGCCGAGGGCACGCCACAGCTTCCGGGCAGAAAGGAGGGACAGCCCTGCACCGGCGGCCACCTCACGGCGCCGCAGCTTCCGTTCGCCGCCCAGCAGCCGGGCCTCGAGAGCCTTGGCAGCCACCCGTTCCGGAGAGAGTGTGCCTGTCGCCGGGTGGGCGGTTTCGGGCACGGCGGGAGCCGGCAGGTCCGCTTCGTCCCGCTGGTCCTCATCGTTCATCGTCTCCACCTTCTCTCAACTCCCACGGCAACGCTGCGTCTGTGTAATCCGATATCTCATCAGTCCCCGGGTCCCCGCCCGGAGGCAGTTCGTCAATCGCATCCAGCACGAAGTCCCGGAACCGCACTGCTTCCGGGACGTCCTGGATGTTCACCACGCCCTGGTACCCGGTTTCCAAGGATATATTCCCGGAGCGCAATATGCGCTGCAGCACCGACTGGTGGACCGTCACGTTGCGGATCGACGCGAGGTTGACCTGCTCGTCCCGGCGCCGCATCATGCCGTAGCGGGCAACAATCCGCCGGCTCGTGAGGATGTACCGGGTTGCCTGCCACCGCAGCAGCCGAGGCAGGCAATATGCCAACCATATCCACGCAGCGGCCAAGACGCATGCCAGGACGATCCAGGGTGTCCAGTCAGCGGAAGCCACCGGCACCAGCCGGGTAGCCTCGCCCCGCACGGTCCAGGCACTGGCAAAAGCTGCAGCGGCCGGTGCGGCAATGAAGGCTGCGGCCGGGCCGGCCAGCTTCCTCGGCTGCGGGCGGGTCATCGTAATAACCTGCTCGCCCGGCACGAGGCCTTTACGCATAGCCGCTTTCAGCGCCCTGGCCTGGCGGGGTCCACGGGCGCAGGTGGACCACGTCGCCGGCGGTGACCACATGCTCGCGGCGGTCCTTGTCCACCACCAGCAGTGAGCCGTACTCGTCCAGCCTCGAAGCGTGCCCGATGATCTCGTGGTCACCGGGCAGCTGCGCGCGCACTTGCTTGCCCAGCGTCGCCATGGCGGACTCCACCCGTTTGTGGAGCGAAGGGCCGCCGGCAATCCCGGCGGCGGGGTCGCCGTCGGCATTGCAGAAGCTGCGGTAGAGCACGGCGAAATGGGCGAGGTAGCTCTTGAGCAGCACGGTCCGATCGACAGTCAGCGGTTCTTCCAGGGCAACCGACGTCGCTGTGGGCACAGGGAGTTCCGACGCGGTCAAAGTCACGTTCAGGCCGGTCCCCAAAATGACCGGAGGAACAGAGCCGTCCCCCATGGGCCCCAACTGGGCCAGGATCCCGGCGATCTTGCGGCCACGGACCAGGACGTCATTGGGCCACTTGAGCTCGGCCGGAAGGCCCGCGGTCTCAAGAAGCGTCTGCCGCAGCGCCAGCGCGCCCAGCAGTGACAGCCACGAATACGTGTGCGTGGGCAGGGGCCTGCCTTCGGCATTGGCGGGCCGCAGGACCAGGGACACCGACACGGAGCTCAGCGGCGGCGCTTCCCACCGCCGGTCCAGGCGTCCGCGGGCAGCGGTCTGGTACTCGGCCGTCAGCACCGACAGGTCCGGCCACTCCTTTGGCTCAACCGTCACCGAGCGCAGGAGGTCCGCGTTGGTGGAACCGGTGGAGTCCACCACCACCACCTTGGCGATGCCTGTGGCCGCCAGGAAATCCTGGTCCGCCAAGGCTCCACGATCCAACGGATTTCCTGGGGTGTGTGAGTCATCCATGGTTGAATCCTATCGACTCAGGCGCCGCCGCTGGCTGTTCCCACAGCCACATGACTGGAACCCGCGGCTCAGAGGAATATGTCCGGAACCAGGCGATCCTCCGCGGCCCCGAGGCTGTACGGACGGAAGTCGGTGACACCCGCCGCGCGGAGCACCTGTTCGTCCGTGTAGAAGTTTCCGCTGGGTGCACCGGCGCCGGCCAGGTTGCCGCCGGTCAGGACGGCGTGGGCTGCGTCGGCCATGATCTGTGGTCCGCGCGCGGCCTGGACGATCTCCTGGCCGCCGGGCATGTTCCGGATGGCAGCGGTATCGATGAGGGTGCACGGCCAGAGCGAGTTGACATTGATTCCGTCGGCCTTGAGTTCTTCGGCAAGGCCCAGCGTGGTGAGGCTCATCCCGTATTTGGCCATGGTGTAGGCCAGGTGCCTGCCTGCCCAGTGGGGGTCAAGGTTCAATGGCGGCGACAGCGTCAGGATGTGTGCGTGGGCCGATTTGCGCAGGGCGGGCAGTGACAGCTTGGACAGCAGGAACGTGCCGCGGACATTGATGTCCTGCATCAGGTCGTAGCGTTTCATGTCCACCTCGTCGGTGGTGGAGAGATCGATCGCGGATGCATTGTTGAGCACGATGTCGATCCCGCCGAAGCGTTCGACGGAGGCCGCCACGGCTCCTGCGACGTCTTCGTCGCTGCGCACATCACCGACGATTGCCAGGGCGTGGCCCCCGGCGGCCTCCACCTGCTCGGCGGCGCTGAAGACGGTGCCTGCCAGCTTGGCGTGGGGCTGGCCGGTCTTGGCCATCAGGACAATATTGGCACCGTCCTGTGCCGCCCGGGTGGCAATGGCCAGCCCGATGCCGCGGCTGCCGCCTGACATCAGAATGGTGCGTCCCCGAAGGGACCCGGTGGCCTGGTAGGGCCCTGCGGCAATGGACCGTGCGTCGTTGCTGGAAGTCATGGCTCCACTGTAGCCGAGGTATGTTACTGGCGGGTAACATAGGGCTGACCGCTGGAAAGTGCGGAAAATTGTAGGTTTTCTACAGTCGTCCCACGCAGATGCGTCATTAGACTAGCCAGCAGGGTTCGTCTTTTGTGTGGAATCTACTTAAATCCCGCACCTGACCTGCCAGATACCACCGCACGCAGCACCACATTGTTACAGCACCAATCTGCTACAGAGCCGGAGACACTTGATGAGCCACGATCTGACAACGACAGCGGGGAAGATCGCCGATTTCCGCGACCGCCAGGCCCGTGCAGAACAACCCTCCGGCCCCGAAGCCATCGAGAAGCAGCACGCCCGCGGCAAGAACACCGCCCGCGAGCGCGTGGACCTGCTGCTGGACGAAGGTTCGTTTGTGGAGCTTGACGCGCTGGCGGTGCACCGCTCCACCGCCTTCGGTATGGAAAAGAAGAAGCCGCTCGGCGACGGGCTGGTCTCGGGCTACGGCACCGTGGACGGGCGTCCGGTAGCCGTCTACAGCCAGGACTTCTCGGTCTACGGCGGATCGTTGAGCCAGGTCAACGGCGAGAAAATCGTCAAGGTCCAGGAATTCGCCCTGCGCAACGGCTGCCCCGTAGTGGGCATCCTCGACGGCGGCGGTGCCCGCATCCAGGAAGGCGTGGCCTCCCTGGCCATGTTTGCCGACATCTTCCGCAATAACGTCCACGCTTCCGGCGTCGTCCCGCAGATCTCGCTCATCATGGGACCGTCCGCCGGCGGCGCGGCCTACTCCCCCGCCCTCACGGACTACGTGGTGATGGTGGACAAGACCTCGCACATGTTCATCACGGGACCGGACGTCATCAAGACCGTCACGGGCGAAGACGTGGACATGGAAACCCTCGGCGGCGCGCGCCAGCACAATGCCAACACGGGCACGTCCACGTACCTCGCCTCCGACGAAGCCGATGCCATCGAGTTCGTCCGCGAGCTGCTGGATTTCCTGCCGTCCAACAACCTCGCCGAGGCCCCGGTGCTGGAGCACCAGCAGGAGCTGGAGATCAACGACGACGACCTCGCCCTGGACACGCTGGTCCCCGATTCTGCCAACCAGCCTTACGACATGCGCACAGTCATCGAGCAGATCGTTGACGACGCACATTTCCTGGAGATGCAGTCCCTTTACGCCCCCAACGTCATCATCGGCTACGGCCGGGTTGAGGGACACACTGTGGGGATCGTGGCCAACCAGCCGCTGCAGTTCGCCGGCACGCTGGACATTGCGGCCTCTGAGAAGGCCGCCCGCTTCGTCCGGAACTGCGATGCGTTCAACGTCCCCATCATCACCCTGGTGGATGTGCCCGGCTTCCTGCCCGGCAAGGACCAGGAGTTCCAGGGCATCATCCGCCGCGGCGCCAAGCTGCTGTACGCCTACGCCGAAGCCACCGTCCCAAAGCTGACGGTCATCACCCGCAAGGCTTACGGCGGCGCGTACATCGTGATGGGCTCCAAGAAGCTCGGCGCGGACCTGAACCTGGCGTGGCCCACGGCGCAGATCGGCGTGATGGGTGCCCAGGGCGCCGTCAACATCCTGTACCGCCGCGACCTGGCCGCCGTTGCCGAGGCCGGCGGGGACGTTGAGGCCCGGCGCGCCGAGGTCATCCGCCAGTACGAAGAAGAGTTACTGAACCCCTACCAGGCCGCCCAGCTGGGCTACGTGGACGCGGTCATCGCACCGTCCGATACCCGCGGCCAGATCATCAGGGGCCTCCGCGCCCTCCGCGACAAGCGGGCGAGCCTGCCCACCAAGAAGCACGGGAACATCCCGCTGTGATCGCGAAAGATCCGCTGGTCGGAGCCCCGCTGGTTGAGCTTACCGAAACCAATGCGCCCGCCGACGTCCCCGTGTTTTCCGTGGTCAAAGGGCAACCGTCGGCCGAGGAACTCGCGGCGCTGACCGCCGTCGTGCTTTCCCTGGGCAGCGTGGACGCCGTGGCCGACGGAAAGCCCACCGCCCGCGACTGGGTGCGCCGCCAGCAGCTGCGGCTCGCCCCGACGCCGGGTCCCGGCGCCTGGAGGCGGAGCCGGGGTTAGGCTCGTGGGGTGACTACCGAAGCCGCCCCCGCCGCCCGTCCGCACTCCGCCATCGATGCCGTGGCGGATGACTATACCGACACGCTTATCCGCCTGAACCCGGCGCTTGCCACCACGCTGGGGCTGCCGGGGCACGAGACCGAGTACCCGGATTACTCCCCCGCCGGCATCGCCGGCTTTGCAGCGGAAGCCCGAAAGACCCTTGCTGCGCTGGACGGCCTGACGCCGCAGGACGACGTTGACGCCGTCACCCTCGACGCGATGCGGGAACGGCTGGGCCTCCAGCTGGAAATCCACGAGTCCGGCTGGGACGTGGCGGAGCTGAACAACATCGCCTCCCCCGCACAGGACATCCGGGCCATTTTCGACCTGATGCCCACAGACACCGCTGAGCACTGGGAACACATCGCCGGCCGCGCGCTGAACGTCGGGGGCGCCCTCCGCGGCTACACCGAATCACTGCGCCAGGCCCGGGACGCGGGCAAGGTCGCGGCCGAACGCCAGGTCTCAATCGTCATCGAGCAGACCGCCAAATACGCCGCCGAAGACGGCTTCTTCGCCAAGCTCGCCGCCGGGGCCCGGACTGCGGACGGTCCCCTGCCGGGCGAAACGCAGGGAAAGCTCGACGCCAGTGCTGCCGCCGCCCGGGGTGCCTACCGGGAGCTCGGGGAGTTCCTCCGCACGGAACTGCTGCCTGCCGCCCCGCAGCAGGACGCCGTCGGCCGGGAACGCTACGCACTGGCCTCGCGCTCCTTCCTGGGCGCCGCCGTCGACCTCGAAGAAACCTATGCATGGGGAGTCCAGGAACTGGACCGGCTCATCGCCGAGCAGGAAAAAGTCGCGTCCACCATCAAGCAAGGGGCCAGCATCGAGGAGGCCAAGGACGTCCTCAACAACGACCCTGCCTGCCAACTCAAGGGCACGGAGGCCCTCAAGGCGTGGATGCAGGAACTCTCGGACAAGGCCGTTGCCGAGCTTGCGGGCGTGCACTTCGACATCCCGGACGTGATGAAGAAGCTCGAATGCCTCATCGCCCCGACCGACGAGGGCGGCATCTACTACACAGGCCCCTCGGATGACTTCAGCCGACCCGGCCGGATGTGGTGGTCGGTTCCCGCCGGCGAAGACACCTTCACCACCTGGGCCGAAACCACCACGGTCTTCCATGAAGGCGTCCCCGGCCACCACCTGCAGGTAGCCACCGCCACCTACCGGCGGGAACTCCTGAACAAGTGGCGGCGGAACATCTGCTGGACCTCCGGCCACGGCGAGGGCTGGGCCCTATACGCCGAAAAGCTTATGCAGGAACTCGGCTACCTGGCCGATCCCGGCGACCACATGGGCATGCTGGACATGCAGCGGATGCGGGCGGCCCGCGTGGTGTTCGACATCGGCGTCCACCTGGAACTGGAGATCCCCGAACGCTGGGGCAGCGGAACATGGACCCCGGAGGCGGGCTACGACTTCCTCAAGGAGAACCTGCCCATCAGCGAAGGCCAGCTCAAATTCGAATTCACCCGCTACCTCGGCTGGCCCGGCCAGGCCCCGTCCTACAAAGTGGGACAGCGCCTCTGGGAACAGATCCGGGCCGACCTCGAAACCCGGCCCGGCTTCGACCTCAAGGCCTTCCACACACGAGCGCTGAACATCGGCTCCGTAGGCCTCGATACCCTCCGCCGGGCGCTGCTCTCGTAGGTCTCTCGTGGCCTGTCGAAATCCCCTCCGCGCGAGACGTTTGCCACATCAGGGGTGGGAATAACTTCACAATTGCCTTGATTGGCGCCGGATTTGCGGGGATTGTGCGCCGCCAGGACTCGGGGGCGGCGTAACATTTCTCAACATCTGTTCGCCGTGCTAAGAAACCCGGGCCTAGCGTGTTCTGGTGAGCACTCAAACCCGCACCCCCGAATCCGCAGGAAAAACCGGCTTCCAGCTGCCCAAGTGGGCCGGCTCGTTCGGTTTCCAGATCATCGCCGCCCTCATTGTGGGCCTGGGCCTCGGCCTGCTGGCCAAGTACACGGGCAGCACCAAGGAGGCCCCCAACGGCCTCGGCGCCACGTTGCAGACCATCGGCTCCAGCTACGTTTCACTGCTGCAGACCGCGGTGGTTCCGCTGATCTTCACCGCCGTGGTGAGCTCGATCTCGAACCTGCGCCAAGTCTCCAACGCCGCCAAGCTGGCCTGGAACACCCTGTTGTGGTTCGCCATCACGTCCCTGATCGCCGTCGTGATCGGCATCGGCCTCGGCGTGCTCCTGCAGCCCGGCGCCAACACCGGCATCACACAGGAGGCCAAGTACGCCGGCAAGTCCGGTGACTGGTGGTCCTTCCTGATCGGGCTGTTCCCCAAGAACTTCCTCGGCCTCGGTGCCAGCTCCACCGTGACTGAAAGCGCCACCGCGGCCACAACAGTCAGCACCTCCATCAGCTTCAACGTGCTCCAGATCCTGGTGATTGCCATCGCCGTCGGCGTCGCCGCCCTCAAGGTCGGCAAGGCTGCCGAGCCGTTCCTGAACCTCAACGCTTCGGCGCTGGCCGTCATCCAGAAGGTCCTCTGGTGGATCATCCGCATCGCCCCGCTCGGCACCGTGGGCCTGATCGGCAACGCCGCGGCCGTGTACGGCTGGGACACCATCGGCGCGCTCGGCAAGTTCACCTTCGCCATCTACGTGGGCCTGGCCCTGGTGCTGTTTGTGGTTTACCCGACGCTGATCCGCTCGCACGGCCTGTCCGTGAAGCAGTACTTCTCCGGCGTATGGCCCGCCGTGCAGCTCGCGTTTGTGTCCCGCTCCTCGATCGGAACCCTGCCGCTGACCCAGCGCGTCACCGAGCGCAGCCTGGGCGTTCCCCGCGCCTACGCTTCCTTCGCCGTACCGCTGGGCGCCACCACGAAAATGGACGGCTGCGCGGCGATCTACCCCGCGATCTCCGCCATCTTTGTGGCCCAGTTCTTCGGCGTCCAGCTGGAAGCCAGCCACTACCTGCTCATCGCCCTCGTCTCGGTCCTCGGTTCCGCCGCAACGGCCGGCACCACCGGCGCAGTCGTAATGCTCACCCTGACTCTCTCCACGCTGGGGCTGCCCCTGGCCGGCGTCGGACTCCTGCTGGCGATCGATCCCATCCTGGACATGGGCCGCACCGCGGTCAACGTCGCGGGCCAGGCACTGGTCCCCACCATCGTGGCCAAACGGCAGGGCATGCTCGACGAGGCGCTCTACAACGCACCCCGCAACGGCACTCCGTTTGTGGACGACGACGCCGACTCCTCCGCCGCGGATCCTTCCGCCATCGCAGGAGGTACTGACTCTCCGGAAGCCGGACGCGAACTGGCCGACGCAAAGGCCTGACCCACAGCTCGAACAGCAAACAGGAGAAGTCCCCGGGAAGTGCTCCCGGGGACTTCTCCTTTTCTGTGCCGGGATTCGCTCAGCCCGGCCTCTTGTTAGCGGCCGCCACCTCCGATGACTCCATTCTGGACCGCCTTGGTCACGGCGTCGGCCTCGGCCTGGGTCAGCTTGCCGTCGGTGACGGCCTGGTCCAGGCGCGTCTTCAGAGCCGCGGCGCGATCTGCCTGTTCGGCGGTGCGCAGCTCTTCAAGCGCAGCCGTGACCTTGGCCTCGTCGATGCCGAGCGTCGCCGCGAGGGACTTCGCGAGTTCGGCCTGCTTCGCGGCGGGGTCCGGCCTGGTTCCTTCAGCCGGCGGGGTGGTTGGCTTGTTGGCGTCACGGAATGCCTTCAGCGCGTCCGTCACCTTGGCCTCGTCCACCCCGAGCTTGGTAGCCAGTGCCGCGGCGTCCACGCCGCGGAACCCGCCGTGGCCATGGCCACCCCGCATGCCCTTCCCTTCAGCTGGGGCAGTGCCGGTGCTCCCGTCGGCTGAGGCGCTTGAGCTGGCGCTGGGGGTGGGCGTCGGCGTCGTGGTTGCGGACGCCATGCCGGCGACGCCGATCCCGGCGCCAAGGGCCAGCGCGGTGGCCGTGAGGCCAAGGGCAATTCTCTTTGTGCGTACCATTCTTGTCTCCTGGATCTGCCGTCCGGTGACGGCTGGTGAAGATGTCCCAGGCGGGACACTTCCAGTCTTCGGCGGCAGGTTCAGGCTCAGCTGTCGGGAACCTTTCATCTTCCTGTGAATCAACTTGCGCGGCGTGCAAACTTGCACGTAGTGTAATTTCATGCCCGAACTTCTCTCGCGCCGTGAGCTGAACAAAGCCGCCACCCGCCAGGCCATCACCGATGCGGCTTTGGCCCTGCTGCGCGCCCACGGACCCGGGAATTTCACGGTGGAAGACATCGCCGAATCTGCCGGGATCTCGCGGCGCACCTTCTTCAACTACTTCAGCAGCACCGAGGCCGCGCTGGCCTCCATGACGCACGGGTTCCTGGACATCGCCCTTCAGCAGTTCCGGCAGCGGCCCGCCGACGAGCCCATCCTCGAATCGGCGCGCGCGGCCCTGATGCAGCTGGCCGACCCCATGACGGTGGCGCCCCTGGCTGAACTCTTCACCCTCACCCAGGACAACGCAGTCCTGTCCCGGTCCGAACTTGAGGCGTGGGACCACTGCACCGAAGAGATCATCACCGCGGCCCGGGAGCGCTTCGCCGGAACCCCGGGCGCCGTCGTCGATGAACTGTACCTGCGCGCCCTCGCAGGCTCCGTCATCTCCTGCGGGAAGGCGGCCATGGACGTATGGTTCGCCCGATGCGGCGCCGATCTCTCCCCCGCATCGCTCGCTGTCCTGCGGCAACTGCTCATTGACGCCATGGGCCACCTCGGCTCCGGCTTCGGCGGCCCCGTTCCGGCGGCCAGCCCCTCCGCGACGTCCACAACCGCCACCACCCACCTCAACAGAGAACGGCTCTGACATGGCCCTGCTGCTCTACCGCCTCGGCAAGTTTTCCTACCGCCACCGCTGGCTGGTCATTTCGCTCTGGCTCGCGGCGCTCGTGGCCGTCGGCGGCTCCGCCGCGGCCTTCCACGGCACACTGTCCAACAACTTCCAGATTCCGGGCACCGAGACGCAGCGGATCGCGGACAAGCTGAAGCAGGAACTGCCGGCAGCGTCGGGCGGCTCTGCCACGATCGTCTTTGAAGCCCCGGAAGGCGGCTTTACTGACGGCAGCCGCGCCGCCGTCACGGCTGCCCTGACCAAGCTTGGTGACCTGCCTGACGTCAAGGCCACGGTGGATCCGTTCGCCACGCAGGCCCAGCTGGACCAGGCCGGGCAGGCCACCGCCGACGGCGAGCAGCAGCTTGCCGCGGGCAAGGCCCGCCTGGATGCCTCACGTGCCGAGCTCGACGCCGGGACAGCGCAGCTGAACGGCGCGGAGCAGCAGCTCGCCGCCGGCGGCGCCACCCCGACCATGATCGAGGCCCGGCTCGGAGCACAGAAGGCCGCCCTGGCACAGGGCCAGGCCCAGCTCGACGCCGGCACACAGGAATGGGAGGCCGCCAAGGCCAAGCTCGATCTGGGCAAGCGGCAGGCGGAGGCATCCGGCGGGATCCGCTTCGTCTCGGCGGACGGCCAGGCTGCCGTGGCCCAGGTGCAGTTCAACACCTCCATCAACGCCCTCACCCCGGCGGTGCGCCAGCAGGTGCAGGACATCGCGCATGAGACTTCGTCCGTAGGCGTGACGGCGCTGGCCAGCAAGGAAATCACCGAAGACATTTCAGAACTCTTCGGCACGGCCGAAATCATCGGCATCGGGGTGGCGGCCCTGGTCCTGATCCTGATGCTCGGCACGCTCATCGCCGCAGGCCTGCCGCTGCTGATGGCCGTCATCGGCGTTGGCGTCGGGGTGGGCATCACGTTCGCCCTGTCCGGCGCCTTCGAGATGAGCTCCATCTCCCCCATGCTCGCGCTGATGCTTGGCCTCGCCGTGGGCATTGACTACTCCCTGTTCATCGTCAACCGGCATCGGACCCAGTTGCTCGCGGGCATGGATCCCGAGGAATCCGTGGCCCGTGCCACCGGAACGTCCGGCAACGCCGTGCTTTTTGCCGGCCTGACGGTCATCATTGCCCTGGCCGCCCTGGTGGTGCCCGGGTTGCCGTTCCTGAGCGTGATGGGCCTGGCAGCGGCAGGCACCGTCGCGGTGGCCGTCATGGTGGCGCTCACCCTGACCCCGGCCCTGCTGTCCCTGATCGGCCGGCGCATCATTTCCCGGCGGGCCTGGGCCAAGGCCGAGGCCCACAATGCCGAGGCCGGCCACGAGGTTGCCGACCAGGCCAAGGATGAGGAAAAGAGCACCCGGGGCTGGGGCGGACTCGTTACCAGGCACCCCGTCGTCGCGCTTGTCGCCGGCGTACTCCTGCTGGGAACGCTGGCCCTGCCCGCCGCGCAGCTCCAGTTGGCACTGCCCGACGGCGGCTCCGAACCGGTGGACTCCGAGGCCTTCCAGGCCTATGACATCACGGCCCGCAGCTTCGGCGAAGGCGTCACCGGCCCCATTGTGGTGGTGGGCGAGTTCCCGGCGGGTCTTGACGAAGCCCGGGCCCAGGAACTGCAGTATGACGTCGCGGACCTGATCCGGGGCGTGGACAACGTGGTGGCAACAGTGCCCGTGGCACTGAGTGAAGACCGCCGCACCGCGGTATTCCAGGTCATCCCGGAAGAGGGGCCCGCCAAGGCCGGCACGGTGCAGGTGGTGGGTGAACTCCGCGAACGCGGCTCCCGGATCCAGGCCGAAACAGGCGTCACCATCGGGCTGACCGGGCAGACCGCTGGCAACATCGACGTCTCCACAAAACTCGGTGACGCCCTGCCGCCGTACCTGGCGATCGTCGTCGGGCTTTCCCTTATCCTGCTGCTGCTGGTATTCCGCTCCATTGTGGTTCCCCTCCTGGCAACCGGCGGTTTCCTGCTGTCCCTGGCCGCCGCGTTCGGCCTGGTGGTGGCCGTCTACCAGTGGGGCTGGCTGGGTGGCGTGTTCGACGTCGCCAATCCCGGCGCTGTCCTGAGCTTCCTGCCGATCATCCTGATCGGTGTGCTGTTCGGCCTGGCGATGGACTACCAGGTATTCATCGCGTCCGGCATGCGTGAGTCCTATATGCATGGCGCCCCGGCCAAAAAGGCCGTACGCATCGGCTTCAGCCATGCCGGCGCCGTGGTGACCGCCGCCGCGATCATTATGGTCAGCGTGTTCGCCGGCTTCATCTTCAGCCACCTGACCATGGTCCGGCCGCTGGGCTTCGCCATGGCCTTCGGTGTGCTGCTGGACGCGTTTGTGGTCCGCATGACCATCGTGCCGGCCGTGATGTACCTGCTGGGCGAAAAGACCTGGTGGCTGCCCAAGTGGCTGGACCGGATCCTGCCGGACGTGGACGTGGAGGGCGCCCGGCTGGAACGCCGCGAAAACGAGCCGCAGAAGCTGACCGAGCCCGTCCACTAGGCTTAAACGGTGACCCGCCTCATCCTCGCCTCCCAGTCCCCCGCCCGCACCAAGCTCCTGGCCGACGCCGGTATCCGGCACTCCGTGCTGGTCTCCGACGTGGACGAGGACGCGGTCCAGGCGCGCTACGGCGTCACGGATCCGCACGATACCGCGCTGCTGCTGGCCCGCGCCAAGGCCGAGGCGGTAGCCGCGTTGCCGGAAGCGGAGGGCGCGCTGGTCATTGGCTGCGACTCCGTCTTCGAGTTCGACGGCGAGGCGCACGGCAAACCGTACACGGCCGCCGTCGCCCGCGAACGGATGCTGCGGATGAGCGGCAACAGCGGTGTCCTGCACACCGGGCACTGGCTGGTGGACTGCCGCGCGACGGCAGCCGATGAAGAGCCTGCCAGGATAGGCACCGACGCAGCGGCCGACGGCGGCAGCACGGCACCGGGATCCGGCGCCACGCTCGGGGCGGTCGCCTCCGCCGAGGTCCACTTCACGGAGATGGATCCGGAAGAGATCGACGCGTACATCGCCACGGGCGAACCGCTGCACTGCGCCGGCTCGTTTACGATCGACGGCCTGGGCGGGGCGTTCATCCGGAAGGTGGACGGGGACCCGCACGCCGTCGTCGGGCTGTCAGTCTCCACGCTGCGCGGTCTCCTCGGGTATGCCAACGTACGCATCACCGACCTGTGGTCCGCCGAATAATTGCGGCGATTTTCCGACCAATTGTAGGTTCCCTACAAAGCCGCGCCCGTTTACACGCGGAAACCGCAAGTAATATCGGCGGAACCCACAAAATCGCGCTAGGCTCCCTGAAGGAAAGAAGGAGACGCCTTGTCAGCAAATTTGGAGCAGTCCGCTAGTCCCGTGCAGTCGAACCTCACCAAGGTGCTGATCGCAAACCGAGGCGAAATCGCAGTGCGCATCATCCGCGCGGCACGCGACGAGGGCATTGCCTCCGTGGCTGTCTATGCCGATCCGGACCGCGACGCGCTCCATGCCAGGCTGGCCGACGAGGCCTACTCCCTCGGTGGCAACACCGCCGCGGAGTCCTACCTGGTGATGGACAAGATCATTGACGTGGCCCGCCAGTCCGGTGCCGACGGCATCCATCCCGGTTACGGCTTCCTCGCCGAAAACGCCGAGTTTGCCGCCAAGGTCATCGCGGCCGGCATCACCTGGATCGGCCCGTCCCCCGAGGCCATCTCGGCCCTCGGCGACAAGGTGCAGGCCCGCCACATCGCGGAGAAAGTGGGCGCACCCCAGGTCCCCGGCACCGCCGATCCTGTGCAGTCCGCCGAGGAAATCCTCGAGTTCGTGGACAAGTTCGGCCTGCCAGTGGCCATTAAGGCAGCCTTCGGCGGCGGCGGCCGCGGCATCAAGGTGGCCCGCACCCGCGAAGAAATCCCGGAGCTCTTCGAGTCTGCCGTCCGTGAGGCCACTGCAGCCTTCGGCCGCGGCGAGTGCTTCATCGAACGCTTCCTGGACGCCCCGCGCCACGTCGAAACGCAGTGCCTCGCGGACGCCCACGGCAACGTCGTTGTCATCTCCACGCGTGACTGCTCGCTGCAGCGCCGCAACCAGAAGCTCGTTGAAGAAGCACCTGCCCCGTTCCTCACCGAAGAGCAGAACCGCCGCCTCTATGAATCCTCCAAGGCGATCCTGAAGGAAGCCGGTTACCTCGGCGCCGGAACCTGCGAGTTCCTGGTGGGCCAGGACGGCACCATCTCCTTCCTCGAGGTCAACACCCGCCTCCAGGTGGAGCACTGCGTCTCCGAAGAGGTCACGGGTATCGACCTGGTCCGCGAACAGTTCCGGCTGGCGCGCGGCGAGGAGCTCGGCTACGGCGACCCCGAGGTCCGTGGCCACTCCTTCGAATTCCGCATCACCGGCGAGGACCCGGGCCGCAACTTCATGCCCGCCCCCGGCACCATCACCACCCTGAAGAACCCCACAGGCCCCGGCATCCGGATCGATTCCGGCGTGGAGGAGGGCGATGTCATCAGCGGCAACTTCGACTCGATGCTCTCCAAGCTGATCGTCACCGGCGCCACCCGGGCCCAGGCCCTGCAGCGTTCGCGGCGCGCCCTGGAGGAAATGGTAGTAGGGGGCATCCCCACTGTTATCCCGTTCGACCTCGCCGTTGTTTCGGACCCCGCCTTTGCGCCCGCGGAAGGGCCTTTCAGCATCCACACCCGCTGGATTGAAACCGAATTCGTCAACAACATTCCCGCCTGGACACCGGACGGAACCGCTGAAGCCAGTGGCGACGCCGGTGAACGCCAGCGCGTGGTGGTTGAAGTGGGGGGCAAGCGCCTCGAGGTTGTCCTGCCGGCCTCCCTTGGTTCGATCGGGGCGGGTTCGGCCGCCGGCGCGAAGTCCAACAAGTCCAAGAAACGCCTCCGTTCAGGCGGAGCGGCTGCGGCCGCCGGGGGCGACGCGCTGACCTCCCCAATGCAGGGCACCATCGTCAAGGTTGCCGTGGCCAACGGCGACGTTGTGTCCGAGGGTGACCTGGTGGTGGTTCTCGAAGCGATGAAGATGGAACAGCCCCTGACCGCGCACCGTTCCGGCATCATCATCGGACTCAGCGCAGTGGCCGGTGCGACGGTTTCGGCCGGCGCCGTCATCGCCACGATCGAAGACTAGACCCTGCCGGAGGCACCCCATGCTCGCACCCAGTTTTGAAGAAGAAGTAGACCGCTACCACCTGGCGGTTCCGGAAATCACCCGCGGGAATCCCGGTGCCGTCAAGGACCTGTATTCCAGGCTCGACGACGTCACGCTGGCCAACCCGTTCGGCGGCATCGCACGTGGCTGGGCCCAGGTGGAGGCCCGGCTGGACCAGGCGTCCCGGCAGTTCCAGGACGGCGAGATGCTGGGGTTCGACACCATCACGTCCTACACCGCACGCGACACGGCCTACCTGGTGGAAACGGAACACTTCCGTGCCCGGCTGGAGAGCGCCGCAGCGCCAGAGGAATTCGCGCTCCGTGTGACCAGCATCTTCCGGCGCGAAGAAGGCTACTGGAAGCTGGTCCACCGCCACGCAGACCCGGCCGCGCAGCCGCAGTCCCGGCGATCCTTCGCGCAGCCTGCCAACCACTGACAGCAGTTCGTGCCTTCGGCGCCGGGGCTATGCTCCGGCGCCAACCGCAGGCTGGCGCTGCGTCCTCTGGCGTTGAGCTGGGGCGGAAGGCACACTTAGCGTGTGAAGCCTTTCCTCCTCCTTGCCTCCCGAGCTGAAGACGCCGCCGCCGAGGAAGAGTATGAGGCGTACCTGACGTATGGCGGGCTGACCCCTTCGCAGCTGAGGCGTGTCCGGCTTGAGGCCGCTCCCCTGCCGCAACTGGACCTGAACGATTACTCAGCGGTGATTGTGGGCGGCAGTCCCTTCACGTCCAGCGATCCGGCAGACCACAAGAGCGAAACCCAGCACCGGGTGGAGCGGGAACTGGCCGGGCTGCTGGACCGGATCGTGGCCCAGGACTTTCCGTTCCTGGGCGCGTGCTACGGGGTGGGGACTCTGGGCAGGCACCAGGGCGCCGTGATCGACAGGACCTTCGGCGAACAGCTGGGCGGGGTGGAAATCGAGCTGACGGAGGCCGGGCTCGCGGATCCGCTCCTGCACGGGATGCCACGGCGTTTCACCGCCTTCACCGGGCATAAGGAGGCTTGCACCAGATTGCCCTCCCACGCGGTGCTGCTGGCATCCTCCCAGGCCTGCCCCGTCCACATGTTCCGCATCAAACAGAACCTGTACGCCACACAGTTCCACCCGGAACTGGACGCGGAGGGCCTGGTCACACGGATCGACATCTACCGCCACGCCGGCTACTTCCCACCGGAATCCGCCGAGGAACTCATGGCGGACGCGCGGACGTACACCGCCACCGAGCCCATGAAGATCCTCCGCAACTTCGTGGACCGCTACGCCAACTGAGCCTGCGGACGGGTGGCGAGCGCCGCCGTCGTTCGTTCCTCTGTGTCTTGCGCAGGTGCGCCTGCCCCGCACACAGAAATGCCCGGCGCGCTCCCCGCAATAACGGGGAACACGCCGGGCATTTCTGTCAGCAACCGGGCTGGAACGCCCGACGGCGGGGCGTCAGGCTACGTTGTTCTCGTAGTCCAGGTCGCGGGTTTCCTTGCTCACGAACAGCGCAATCAGCGTTAGCACCGACATCGCGGTCAGGTAGACACCCACCAGGACCGGGCTGCCGTCGGCCAGCTCCCAGAGCGCGACGGCGATGAACGGAGCCACGGCAGCACCCAGGATGCTGGACACGTTGTAGCTGACGGCGGATCCCGTGTAGCGCACATTGGTGGGGAACAGTTCCGGCAGCAGCGCACCCATGGGGCCGAACGTGAGGCCCATCAGGGAGAAGCCGATGACCAGCAGGGCCATAGTGCCCACGAAGCCGCCGCTGAACAGCGGGACGAACAGGAGGCCGAAGACGAAGATGCCACCCGTGACGGCCAGCAGCATCTTGCGGCGGCCGTACTTCTCCGCCAGCGGTCCGGAAACCAGGGTGAAGATGCCGAAGAAGACAACGCCGGCAATCAGCATCCAGAGGAAGTCGTTGCGGGTGAAGCCCAGGCCGGGAACAAACGCTGCCGCGGCGGCCTCGGACATCGGTTTGCCGGCCTTCTCGGCGGCAGCCTTGGCGGCATCCAGGGTGGACGCGCGGGTGCCGTAGGTCAGAGTGAACGTGGTCATCAGGTAGAAGAGCACGTAGGTGGCGAGCATGATGAACGTGCCCAGGATGAGCGGACGCCAGCTGGTCTTGAAGACCCGGGCCAGGGGCAGCTTGGCCACCTCATTGGATTCGAGGACCTTGGTGAAGGCAGGCGTTTCGATCAGCTTGAGGCGGACGTACAGGCCGATGATCACCATGACCGCGCTGAGCAGGAACGGCACGCGCCAGCCCCAGGCCAGGAAGTCGGCCGGCGTCAGCGCGTAACTGGCCACCAGGAAGATCACGTTGGCGATGATGAAGCCGATGGGCGCGCCCAGCTGCGGGAACGTGCCGTAGATGGCGCGCTTGTTGGCCGGAGCGTTCTCGGTGGCCAGCAGGGCCGCGCCGCTCCATTCGCCGCCAAGGGCCAGGCCCTGGGCGAAGCGCATGACCACCAGCAGTGCCGGGGCCCAGAATTGCCAGCCCGGGACAAGCGCCGTGGGCAGGCAGCCGATCAGGAACGTGGCGATGCCCATGGTCAGCAGCGAGGCCACCAGGGTGCCCTTGCGGCCGAACTTGTCGCCGAAGTGGCCAAAGACGATGGATCCCAGCGGGCGGGCCACGAAGGCCACCCCGAAGACAGCGAAGGAGCTGAGCAGCTGGGTGGTCTCGTTCTGGTTGGGGAAGAACAGTGACGGGAAGACCAGTACGGCGGCGGTGGCGTAGACGTAGAAATCGTAGAACTCAACGGTGGTGCCGATCAGGCTGGCCACAATCACGCGGCCGCGTGAGTTCACCGCCTTGGGGGATCCTTGCTCCGCGGTGGTTTGCGTAGATGACATATGAACACTTTCCTGAGAACCGGCCGGGCCTGGTGAGACCCGGCGCGCAGTAGTTAGAGTTCGATACTAGTTCCAGCCGTCCAGTCAATGGACAAAAGGTCCACCATATGGACTAGTGGCACATGTCTCATCCTTCGGTCCTTAACTCTCCTCACGTCGCCCGTCGGTTGCCGATAGGCAAATGTCACAGCGCGTTAACAAACGGCGACTGTCCGTGAAACGCGCGTTCTCTACCGTGGAAGAACAACATCCCCCAAGAGGAGGTCCACCGTGACTGTTGACCGCAGCGCAGATGCCGGCACCGGCAATTCCGTAGATATAGACACCGACCCGCTGCACGGAGGCGTGTCCTCATCCGCCAGCGCACAGCCCTCCACCGGCACAACCGACGCCCCCGCCCTTGAATTCCGTCCCGGCCGCTGGATCGCCAACTGGAACGCCGAGAACAAAGAGCAGTGGGAGTCCGCCGGCCGGGCCATCGCCCGCCGCAACCTGAACTGGTCCATCTTCGCCGAGTTCCTCGGCTTTGTGGTCTGGCAGCTCTGGTCCATCGTGGTGGTCCAGCTCCCGGCAGCCGGCTTCACATTCACCACCTCGGAAATCTTCTGGCTGATCTCGATGCCCAGCCTGGTAGGCGCCACGCTCCGCATCCCCTACACCTTTATGATTCCCCGCTTCGGCGGCAGGAACTGGACCATCGTGTCCGCGCTCCTCCTCCTGATTCCCTCCGTCGGCCTGGGACTCTGCGTCTCCAACCCGGAAACCCCGTTCGGTGTCATGCTGTTCGTGGCAGCTCTTGCAGGCTTCGGCGGCGGCAACTTCGCCAGCTCCATGGCCAACATCACGTTCTTCTACCCGGCACGCGAGAAGGGCTGGGCCCTGGGCCTGAACGCCGCCGGCGGCAACATGGGTGCAGCCGTTGCACAGCTCGCCGTCCCGATTGTGATCACCTTGGTGGCCGTCGGCAGCGTCAACCTGCCCATGGCCGGCTGGATGTGGATCCCCTTCATCCTGATCGCCGCCTTCGGTGCCTGGAAGTACATGGACAACCTCACCAGCGCCAAGGGTGATGTGGCCGGTTCGGTCGCAGCACTGAAGGAACCGCACCTGTGGATCATGGCACTGCTGTACATCGGCACCTTCGGTTCGTTCATCGGCTTCGCAGGCGTGTTCCCCAAGCTCATCAAGGACTACTTCCCGGCGTTCTCCTCCATCGGAGTCGGCACCGTGGCACTCTCGCTGGCCTTCCTCGGCCCGCTAGTCGGTTCACTGGCCCGCCCCTACGGCGGACGCATGGCTGACCGTATGGGCGGGGCACGGATGACCGTGGCAGCATTCGCCGCCATGGCCGTCATCACCCTGACCATGATCTGGACCCTGCCGCTGAAGAACTTCTGGCTGTTCCTGGTCCTCTTCCTGATGCTCTTCACCGCCAGCGGCTTCGGCAACGGCGCAACCTACCGGATGATCCCCATCATCTTCGCCACGTCCAGCCGGGCAGCGATGTCCGGTGCCAGCACGGTCCAAACCCAGCGGCTCGCGTCCTCGGCCCTCGGCCTCATCTCGGCCATCGGTGCCTACGGCGGCTTCGTTATCCCGCAGGTGCTGAACGCCTCCAACACGGCCAGCGGGTCCTACACCCCGGCCTTCTACGGTTTTGTCGGAGCCTACGTAGTAATGCTGGCGGTCTGCTGGTTCTTCTACATCCGCAACGCCAACCGAAATGCGATGGGACACGTCTAACATGACCAAAAGCGCCGACACGCACTGCCCTTACTGCGCCCTGCAGTGCGCCATGACGCTCACGTCACCAGCGGAACTGACCCCGGCTTCCGAGCCGGGGTCAGTCCCCGTGCCGGCTGAATCCGCTGCGCTGGCCGCTGCGGACGCCGCCCTGAAGGCCCCCCTCCTCGAAGTAAGCGGCCGGGACTTCCCCACCAACCGGGGCGGCCTCTGCCGCAAGGGCTGGACCTCAGCCACGCTCCTCAACCACCCCGGACGGGTCACCGAACCCCTGCTCAAGGGCGCCGACGGCGTCCATCGCCCCATCGGCTGGGACCAGGCCCTCGCGCTGGTCACCACCGCGGTGAAGGACGCACAGGCACGCTACGGGAAGGACGCCGTCGGGGTTTTCGGCGGCGGTGGCCTCACCAACGAGAAGGCCTACATGCTGGGCAAGTTCGCCCGCCTGGCCCTGGGCACCTCACGCATCGACTACAACGGCCGCTTCTGCATGTCCTCCGCCGCGGCCGCCGGGATGCGCGCCTTCGGCCTGGACCGCGGCCTCCCGTTTCCGCTGGCAGACCTGGACTCGGCCAGCACCATCATGATGCTCGGCTCCAACGTGGCAGAAACCATGCCGCCGTTTGTGCAGCACCTCCAGGGAGCCCGCGACGCCGGCGGGCTGATCGTGGTGGATCCGCGCCGTTCAGCCACGGCAAGGTTCACATCCGACGGCGGCGGCCTTCACCTCCAGCCCCTGCCGGGCACCGACCTCACCCTCCTGCTGGGCCTCTCGCACGTGATCATCCACGAAGGCCTGGCAGACGACGACTTCATCGCGGCACGCACCACCGGCTACGAGGCCGTGGTCCGCAGCGTCAACTCGTTCTGGCCCGAACGCGTCCAGTCCCTCACCGGCGTCCCCGCGGAGCTCATCCGGGAAACCGCCCGCAGGCTCGCCGACGGCGCGGGCAAGGGCGGCAGCTACATCCTTACCGGACGCGGTGTGGAACAGCACGTGGACGGCACGGACACCGCCACCGCCGCGATCAACCTCAGCCTCCTGCTGGGCCTGCCCGGCTCGCGCCGCAGCGGCTACGGCACCCTCACCGGCCAGGGCAACGGCCAGGGCGGCCGCGAGCACGGCCAGAAGGCCGACCAGCTCCCCGGCTACCGGAAGATCACCGACCCCGCCGCCCGCGCCCACATGGCCGGCGTCTGGGGCGTCCCGGAGGAAACCATTCCCGGGCCGGGATTGCCCGCCGTCCAGTTGCTGAAGTCGCTGGGACAGCCCGACGGCGTCCGGTGCCTTTTTGTGCACGCCTCCAACATCGCGGTGGCCTCCCCCGATGCAAACGCCGTCATCGCCGGGCTCCGCAGCCTGGACTTCCTGGTGGTCTGCGACTTCTTTATGTCCGAGACCGCCGCCGAATCCGACCTCATCCTCCCGGTCCTGCAGTGGGCCGAGGAGGAGGGCACGCTCACCAACCTCGAGGGGCGCGTCCTCCGCCGCCGCCAGGCCCTGCAGCCGCCGGCTGGCGCACGCAGCGAACTGTGGATCATGGCCCGGCTGGCAGAAGCGCTTGAGGCCCCGTCCACGTACAGCGAAGATCCGGAAACGGTCTTCGAGGAGCTGCGGCTGGCCTCGGCCGGCGGGCATGCCGACTACTCCGGCATTGATTACGCCATGCTGGACCGCGGTGAGGCCGCCTACTGGCCGTACCCCGCAGGCAGCACCGGCACGCCCCGGCTATTCCTGGATACGTTCGCCCACGCCGGCGGCAAGGCGGTCATGACCCCGGTGACGCCCCGCCGTCGTCGTACGCCGGCCGCCAACCCGGACCCGGCCGCGAAAACCATGACCCTCATCACCGGCCGCCTCCTGGAGCACTACCAGTCCGGGACGCAAACCCGGCGGGTGTCCGAGCTGCTGGCCACCCAGCCCGAAGCAAAAATGCAGATCCACCCCGCCGCAGCGGCCGCCATGGGCATCACCGAAGGGGCTTTTGTCTCGGTGGCCAATGAACGCGGCGAGGTGGTCTGCCGTGCGGAACTCAGCACCGCGATCCGGCCCGAGACAGTCTTCCTGCCGTTCCATTTCCCGGAGCTTGAAAGCGCCAACCGCCTCACCGAGGCGGCAACGGATCCCATTTCCGGGATGCCCGAATTCAAGTTCAACAAGGTGTGGGTCCGTGCGGTCGCAAACGGACTTC
Organism: Pseudarthrobacter sp. NIBRBAC000502772; assembly: GCF_006517235.1. Classification (NCBI taxonomy): domain Bacteria; kingdom Bacillati; phylum Actinomycetota; class Actinomycetes; order Micrococcales; family Micrococcaceae; genus Pseudarthrobacter; species Pseudarthrobacter sp. NIBRBAC000502772. The sequence goes on along the minus strand of NZ_CP041188.1, from coordinate 1,889,724 downwards.
AGAACAGTGTTCTTCAGACATCGGAGGCCTCATGAGTGAGCAGATTGTCGTTGTTGGTTTCGGTCCGGTGGCTGCCCGCCTGATCGATGAACTGCTGCCCGCGGTCCGCGATGGGCACGTCAGCCTCACTGTCGTGGGCGAGGAAGCCGAGGCCGCGTACAACCGTGTGCTGGTGGCCGATCTGGGCGTCGGACGCACTACTGCCGATGCCCTGGCCCTCTCCGATGCCGCAGCCCTGGCCGCGGATGGCGTGGACGTCCGGCTCGGCGTGCGGGTCCGCCGCGTGGACCGCGCCCGCCAGCAGGTGATCCTTACAGACGGCACCTCCGCCCACTATGAGCGGCTCGTCTTCGCCACGGGTTCCCGGCCCGTCATCCCCAACCTGACCGGCATCAACCCGGATCCCGCTTCCCCCGTCCTTCCCTCCGGCGTCACGGCGCTCCGGGATCTCCGCGACGCTTCGGTATTGCGCGCAGCGGTCGACGGCGGCAAGCGTGTTGTGGTGCTGGGCGGCGGCGTCCTGGGCCTCGAGACAGCCCTCGCGGCTGCCGAGGAAGGCGCCACGGTCACGGTGGTGCACAACGGGCCGCACCCGCTGGGACGCAACATCGACCGGGGCGGCGGCGCGGTCCTGGCGGCCAGCCTGCGCCGTTGCGGCGTGCGGATGGCCGGCAACGCCCGGTCCACCGGGGTGGAGCACAACGCGCCCGACGGCGGATTCTCGGCATTGCTGCTCAATGACGGTTCGGCGATCGACGGCGACCTCCTGGTCATCTCGTGCGGTGTCCGTCCCCGGACCGAGCTGGCCGAAGGCTGCGGCCTGTCGGTTGGTGCTGGCATCCTGGTGGACCATCGGCTCCGTGCCCACCACGAGCCGCACATCTTCGCGATCGGCGACTGCGCCGAGGTCCGCTGCCCGGATCCGGCCTGCGGCGAATGCCGCACGGCGAAGGGCCCATCCGGCCTGGTGGGTCCCGGGTGGCGGCAGGCCGAATGGCTGGCCGAATACCTGACCATGCTGGCCACCGGCACGCAGGAGGACGCCGACACGCTGCAGGAGCTGCCCCAGGAGCAGGCCGGCGTCATTGTGCTGAAGGCCCGCGGCATGAACATGGCTGTGGCGGGCGACAACGGTGCCGAGCCGTGGGACGAAGACGTGCTCACCGCCGGCGCCGTGAACGGCCGGCCGCGGCTGCAGATCGCCCAGTGGGCCGATCCCGAACACGGCCGCTACGTGAAGATGACTACCCGCGGCGGAGTGCTGGAAGGCCTGGTGGCCGTGGGCATGCCGCGGACCGCAGCCGAGCTCGTGGGACTCTTCGAACGCGGTGGGGAACTGCCGGCCGACAGGTCACTGCTGCTCCGGCTCGATGGCCCGGACCAGCTGGCCGCGTCCGGTCCCGCCGATCCGGCTGGCACCGTATGCCGCTGCGCCGGAGTCAGCGGCGCCAAGATCCAGGGCGCCGTGGCGGAAGGCTGCTCCACCGTGGCCGAGGTGTCCAAGGCAACCCGCGCCGGTACCGGCTGCGGCGGCTGCCACGAGGACATCAAGGGGCTCATCGAAAAACACTTCCAGGCGGCTCCCGCCGCCTGATGTGAACTGAAGCCGGCGAGCCCGGACATGTCCGCGTCACGGAATCGGACTCGACGGCGGGCGGGCGGTAGCATCGGGGCCATGAATGCCGACGAAGAAGACGACATCACCGAAGAACTGCTGGCCGACGCCGGGAAGCTGACCGGACTGAGCCTGGAACTCTTGGGCCTTGATCCGCACCCGGATGACATGACGCCGGAACAGCGGCTGCAGTTCGAGCCGGAAGACCTGGACGAAATGGCGGCTGTCTCGCCGGAAGACCGGAAAACGGCTGTGACCCAGACCCGCCTGCTGGCAGGCCTTCTCTGGAACTCGTCGGGCGTTCTCGTTGACCAGCTCTTCCGCGATCTGGGGACCCTGACCGCACTGGATGCGGTTACTCCGTCTGACGTCGCCGGTTCCGCTGTGCTGTCCTCGCTGCCGCCTCAGTTCGCCGCCAGCTACGACGCGACGTTTACCCGGAAGTTCATCGTCGTCGCTTCCGATGTGACGGCATCTCTGGTCCGCGGCTGGACAGCCCCCGGATGCCTCGCAGCCGAACTCGCCGTCCGCTGCCTGCTCGATCAGGCGGAAATCACCGAGGACATCTATGAACTCGGCCTCCCGGAAGACTGGCGTGCACAGGTCGAGGAAGTCCTGTTGGAGGAGGCGGAGAGTCCAGCCCTCTACTCGGACAGCCCCGGCATTCCGGAGATCGACGCCGGGAAGCTGAGTATCGAGGGCTGGTTCACCCCCTTTACTTCCGGCAGCACCGTGCCGCCCTACGCCCTGGCCTAGGCGTCGAGGCCGGGAATCCGGGCGGTCTTTAGGCCGGAGCCTTGGGGATCATGATCCACAGGGCGATGTAGACCAGTTCGCCGATCCCCACCAAGCCAAAGATCACAAAGCCGAGCCTGACCAGGAACTTCGGGATCCCGAATCGGGCTGAAAGGGCGGCGCAGACGCCGCCGATGATTTTTCCGCGGCGTGGCCGCTCCAGTGCTGTAGTCATGCGGCCACGCTACCGCAACTCACTTACATGTGGACGTGCAGGCGCCGGGCCGCTTCGGAGATGGACCCGCTCAGCGACGGGTAGACGGTGAAAGTGTTGGCGACGTCGTCGACGTGGAGCTTCTGGGTGACTGCAAGGGAGATGGCGAAGATCAGCTCGGAAGCGTTCGGCCCCACCACAACACCGCCAATCACGGTGCCGGAGCCCTTACGCGCGAAGATCTTGACGAAGCCGTCCTTGTGGTTGCGCATTTTGGCGCGGGCATTGCTCTTGAGCGAGAGTTTGATGATGTCGCCCTGGTATTTGCCGGACTGGATCTCGGCCTCGGAGACCCCCACATTCGCGATCTCGGGTGACGTGAAGATGTTGGACGCCACCTGGTGCAGTTTGAGCGGCATAACGCTGTCGCCCAGGAAATGGGCGATCGCGATCCGGCCCTGCATTGCGGCCACCGAGGCCAAAGCCAGCACGCCGGTGCAGTCTCCCGCTGCGTAGATGTTCGGCGCCGTGGTGCGGGAGACGCCGTCGACCTTTATATGGCCGCTCTCGGTGAGGGCCACGCCGGCCTCTTCGAGGCCTATGCCGGCGGTGTTCGGGATGGAACCCACGCAGACCAGGCAGTGGCTGCCGGTGACTTTTGATCCGTCACCGAGGGTGACCACCACGCCGTCGTCGGTCCGCTCGACGGTTTCGGCACGGGCGCGGGACAGCACGCGCACACCGCGGCGCTCGAAGACTTCCTCCAGCACCTCCGCGGCGTCCGTGTCCGAACCGGGGAGCACCCTGTCGCGGCTGGAGATCAGGGTGACTTTGGAGCCCAGGCCGTTGTAGGCGGAGGCGAACTCGGCACCGGTCACACCGGAGCCCACCACAATCAGTTCCTCGGGAAGCTCGTCAAGGTTGTAGATCTGCGCCCAGTTCAGGATGCGTTCCCCGTCCGGCCGCGCGGTGGGCAGCTCGCGGGGGTGCGCGCCGACGGCCAGCAGAATGGTGTCCGCTTCCACGATTTCGGTGCCGTCAGCGGTCAGGACCTCGATGGTGTGGCTGTCCAGGAGCTTGCCCGAACCCAGCAGGATGCGGACGTTCTGGTGCTCCAGCCCAGTGGAGATGTCGGTGGACTGCTGGCGGGCAAGGCCCAGCAGTCGGTCGTTAATGTGTTTGAGGTCGGCGCGCATCGCCGGCACAAAGTCGCCACCGTCGACGTCGAACTTCACGCCCAGCTCGCCCGCCTCCCCGACGCGGGTCATCAGGTCCGCCGTCGCGATCAGGGTCTTCGAAGGCACGACGTCGGTCAGCACGGCCGAGCCGCCCATGCCCGCGCGTTCGATGATGGTGACCTGCGCTCCCAGCGAGGCAGCGACCATAGCGGCTTCGTATCCGCCGGGGCCACCTCCGAGGATTGCGATCCGGGGGGAGCTGAAATCAGGGTGCGTAGTCACAATCAACCATTCTCGCGCATCTGCGCAGGGACCACCAATAAAAGAGTGGCCCGTCACGGTGCCGTCTGCGGCCCGGCGCGACGCTGTTGCCACTGTGCACAGCGGCACCGGCACGATAACTTGTACCAGTGAGTAATACAGACTTCCAGAACACGGACCCTTTCGCCGCGGCGCGCTCCGCCGCTGAGTACATCGCGCAGGAGACCGGGGTGGACAATCACGACGTCGCGCTCGTCCTGGGCTCAGGCTGGGCTGAAGCCGCCGACCTCATCGGCGAGACCACGGCCACCCTGACCGCCGACACTGTCCCGGGCTTCCACGCCCCGGCCGTGGAAGGACATGTGGGCACCATCTGCTCGGTCCTGACCAAAGAGGGCAAACGCGCGCTGGTCCTGGGCGCACGGACGCACTACTACGAGGGCAAAGGCGTCCGCGCCGTGGTCCACGGCATCCGCACCGCTGCCGCTGCCGGCTGCAAAACCCTGGTCCTCACCAACGGATGCGGAGGGCTGAACGAAAGCTGGACGCCGGGCACTCCGGTCCTCATCAAAGATCACATCAACCTCACCGCCACGTCCCCGCTGGAAGGCGCAACGTTTGTTGATCTGACGGATCTGTACAGCTCGCGCATCCGTGCCCTCGCCCGTGAAGTGGACTCCTCGCTGGAGGAAGGCGTCTATGCCCAGTTCAGCGGACCGCATTACGAAACGCCGGCCGAAGTCCAGTACGCCAAGCGGATCGGCGCGGACCTGGTGGGCATGTCCACCGCGTTGGAAGCGATCGCCGGCCGGCACGCAGGCATGGAAGTGTTCGGAATTTCGCTGGTCACCAACCTCGCAGCCGGGATCAGCGCCATGCCGCTCAGCCACCAGGAAGTCATCGAGTCCGGCCAGGCCGCCGGACCGCGGATTTCCAAACTGCTGGCTGGGATCATCGCCAAGCTTTAGGCCAACGCGGGGTCACTAAGCGCCCAATGGAGGCTTTCCCATGGGCGTCTAGTGACCCCGCGTTGCTGTAGGGCGGGTCAGGTTCGCGGACCGACCAGCTGCAGGACGGTGGACTCCCGGGCATCGGGAAAGCGGCGCTCGATGGACTGGGCGATCCCGGCAATGCTCTGCCGGGACAGCTCAGTCCGCCAGGTGACTTCGGCGTGGCGCATCGTCTGCGAGATAAGGCAGGTGCGCGCGTAGTCGGCGTCCATGCTCGCACCCGGGGCGTCCTTGGCGATGCCTTCGCACCGGAAGGCATGGTCGTTTCCTTCGATGGCCAGGACCACATCAAGGACGGAAATCCGGTCCGGACGCCGGGCCAGCGAGAAGCCGCCGCGCGGGCCGGATACGGAGGTCAGGATCCCGGCCCGCACCAGGGCCTGGAGCTGTTTGTTCAGATATGCGGCGGGAAGCTTGTAGAACTCGGCCAGCCGTGCGCTGCTGACGGCCTCCCCCGGCGGGGTCCAGGACATGTTGACGCAGCTATGCAGCCCCCACTCAACACCCTGCCCCAGTTTCATATTCGCGACATTACTTGTCCAGAAAATTTACTGCAAGGATTTCGCTGCTTCCGCTATCACAGGCGAGTGTTCAGGCGCCGTTCCTGAAGCAATGACGATAGCGTTGACCGCATGACGTCCTCCGATGCCGCCTCCTTGTTCCGCCACGCCCGCGAATGGGCGGCCAAAGATCCGGATCCCACCACAGCCGCAGAGCTCACCGAACTGCTGCAACTCGCGGAAGAGGGCTCACCGGCAGCGTTGCAGGAACTGGCCGACAGCTTCAGCGGCACGCTGCAGTTCGGCACCGCAGGCCTCCGTGCCGCCCTGGGCGCCGGGCCGAACCGGATGAACCGCGTGGTGGTGCGCCGCGCCGCCGCCGGCCTCGCCGACTTCCTGGTTGATGCGGTGGGTGAGGCTGCCCCCAGGACCCGGCCACGCGCCGTCGTCGGCTATGACGCCCGCCATAGCTCGGACATCTTCGCCGAGGAAACGGCGGCCATCTTCACCGCCGCCGGGATTGAAACCTTCCTGATGCCGTCCGCACTGCCCACCCCGCTGCTCGCTTTCGCCGTCCGGTCCCTCGATTGCGATGGCGGTGTAATGGTGACGGCAAGCCACAATCCCCCGCAGGACAACGGATACAAGGTATACCTGGGCCGCCATGCCGTGGAGGGCAGCGGCCGCGGAGCGCAGATCGTGGCGCCCCACGACGCCCGGATCGCCGCGCGGATCGATGCCGTGGGCGCACTGGAATCCATCACCCTTGCCGCGGACGGCTGGACGGTCCTGGACCCGTCGGTTGCGGCGGAGTATGAACGCGCGACGGCGGGACTCGCCGATGCGGCCCGCTTCCCGTCCCGCGACCTGCGGATTGTCCTGACGCCCATGCACGGCGTCGGCGGCGAGACTGCCGTGGCGGTGCTGAATGCTGCCGGCTTTGCCGATGTCACGCTGGTGGCCGAACAGGCTGAGCCGGATCCCGACTTTCCCACGGTGAACTTTCCGAATCCGGAGGAACCCGGCGCCCTGGACCTGGCATTGGAGACCGCCGCCCGTGTCGAGGCCGATATTGTCCTGGCCAACGATCCGGATGCTGACCGCGTTGCAGTGGCGGCGAAGGATCCTGACACCGGCGCGTGGCGCATGCTGCGCGGCGACGAGGTGGGCGCGCTGCTGGGGGCACACATTGTGGCCCGGCTGGCGGCCGGCTCCGACGAAACCACCAGTACGGTTGAAGCAGCCAGCGACGAAGGGGCCGGCGTCTTCGCCAATTCGATTGTGTCCTCGCGCCTGCTCTCCCGCATCGCCGCCGCGGCAGGCTACGCGCACGAGGAAACGCTGACCGGGTTTAAGTGGATTTCCCGGGTGCCCGGGCTGGTCTACGGCTACGAGGAAGCCCTGGGCTATTGCGTTGCACCTGAACTGGTCCGGGACAAGGACGGGATCTCCGCCGCTGTCCTCATCGCGGAAATGGCTGCCGCCGCCAAGGCGGACGGGAAAACCATCTTCGACACCCTGGACGAGCTCTACCTTCAGCACGGGCTTCACGCCAGCGACCAACTGAGCATCCGGGTGGCTGATCTGGGCCTGCTGGACGCGATGATGAACCGGCTCCGGGTGAGCCCGCCCGATTCGTTCGGTTCGTCCGCTGTTGAGACTTTCGTAGACCTGGCCGAAGGGAGCGAGCACCTGCCGCCCACCGATGGCCTGCTGTATCTGACCCGGGACGAGACCCGGGTCATCATCCGGCCCAGCGGCACCGAGCCCAAGCTCAAGTGCTACCTGGAAGTCATCCTCCCGGTTGAGTCAGCGGCCGAGCTGCCGGAAGCCCGGCAGGCAGCCCGGACAGCCCTGGACAATGTGCTCGACGATGTCCGCGAGGCCCTCGGGCTCTGACGGGTCGTTAGACCGCGACCTCGATGAAACCGTCGGAAATGCGGGTGCTGAACGTTTCCAGGCGCACCGCGGCGGTTCCGAAGCATTCGCCGGTCTCCAGGTCGTAGACCTCTTTGTGCAGCGGCGAAGCGATGGTGGGACGGGTGCCGCGTGAACCCAGAATGCCGCGGGCCATCACGTGGGCGCCGGTGGCCGGATCTTCGTGGGCCACGGCAAAAACCTCACTGGGGCCGGTCCGGAAGAGTGCCACCTGGCGGCCTTCAATGAGGGCTGCTTCGCCCCAGGCAAGCTCAAGCTCGTCCACGGCGCAGACCCGGTGCCACGTCGCGGTGTCGGCGGCGAGCGCCCCAAGTTCCAGTGTTGCCGTCATGTCGGCTCCTCTCCCCGTGCTTGATTGGCCACCTTTATGGCCGTACCAAACAATTTAGGCAACGGGTGTTTCAAAGGCGTGCAGTGAATGTGTCCGGCGCGTAAAAGAGACCTCACCCGATCGGAAACGCGTTCGTGATGCAGAAGTTAAGCCTACGAAACATAAGGGAAACTGAAGCGAAACTGCGACTACCTAGTCTGAATGCATACCTCGTCAGAGAAGGTCGCAGAATTCCGTCTGCGGCCCATGCGAAAGGCCCACAGTGACCGAACAGACTTCAAGCTCAGAGAACACGCGCCGCATCGTCGTCGCCGGTGGCGGCCCCGCCGCCCACCGCTTCGCCGATGCCATGCATTCCCGTGGCCTCGAAGGCTGGCACGTCACGGTCCTCACGGAGGAAGCCCACCTGCCCTATGACCGGGTAGCGCTCTCCAAGGCCCTCACGGACACCGGTGTCGACCTGACGCTGGGGTCCGCGTCGATGTGGGACCACGCTTCCCTTGAACTGAAGACCGGCGAGCGCGTGGTGAAGATCAACGCCGAAGCCAAGACGGTGGAAACCGCCGCCGGCAACACCTTCGAATACGACGACCTGGTGGTCGCAACCGGCTCGAATGCCGCCCGCCTGCCCATCCCCGGCAACGAGCTCACCCACGTCTACCGCACGCTCGAAGACGTCTGGGCCATCAACAAGTCCATCACCGAGCTCACGGAAAAGCTCGGTCGCAAGGTTAATGCCGTCACCATCGGTGGCGGCCTCCTGGGGCTCGAATCGGCCGCCGGCACGGAGCAGCTCGGCGCCAACCCGATCGTTATCGACGGTTCGCAGTGGCTGATGGCCACCCAGCTGGATGAAGGCGCGGGCCAGGCAATGGGCCGGCTCATCAAGGCCAAGGGCTTTGCAGTCCACGGCGGTGTCTTCCCCTCGGAAGTCCTGTCCGACGACGAGGGCCAGGTGACGGGTGTCCTTATGGCCGACGGCCGCATCATCGAAGCAGACATGGTGATCGTAGCCATCGGCGTCCGGCCCCGCGACGAACTCTTCCGCGCCGCCGAGGGCGACGAACAGGTGTTCAGCCTGGGCCAGCGTGGCGGTGTGGTCATCGACGACTCCTGCGCCACCGAGGTCGACGGAATCTGGGCAATCGGCGAGGTGGCCAACTTCGAAGGCATGTGCCTGGGCCTGGTTGCCCCTGCCAACACCATGGCAGAGATCGTGGCCGACCGCCTGCACGGCGGCGGGGCCACCTTCCCCGGTTTCGACACCGCCACCAAGCTGAAGCTCTCCGGTGTGGACGTAGCCAGCTTCGGCGACGGCTTCGCCAAGACCGAGCACTCGCTCGAAATCGTTTACGCCGACCCCGCCCGCGGTGTCTACCAAAAAATCGTCACCACCGACGATGCCAAGACCCTCCTGGGCGGCATCTTTGTGGGCGACGCCAGCCCCTACACCAGCCTCCGCCCGCTCCTGGGCCGCGAACTTAGCGCCGAGCCCGGCGCGTACCTCTCGGCGGCCGGCGGCGGCGACGCCCCGGACACCGAACTGCCGGACGACGCCATCCTGTGTTCCTGCAACAACGTCTCCGCCGGAACCATCCGCGACACCGTCAACGGCTGCGGCGCCTGCGACGGCAACGCCCCCGTCCAGGAACTTGGCGAACTCAAGGGCTGCACCCGCGCCGGAACCAGCTGCGGATCCTGCGTCCCGATGCTCAAGAAGCTGCTGGAAACCGAACTCACCAAGTCCGGCGTCGAGGTCTCCAAGGCCCTCTGCGAGCACATCGAACTGTCACGCCAGGAACTCTTCGACGCCATCCGCGTCCTGGAACTGACCTCCTTCGAGGAGATCATGGCCAAGTACGGCACCGGCGCCGGCTGCGACATCTGCAAGCCCACCATCGCCAACATCCTGGCCAGCCAGAACAGCGCCTACGTCCTGGACGCCGGCCGCGGCACGCTGCAGGACACCAACGACCGCGCCCTCGCCAACATGCAGAAGGACGGCACCTACTCGGTGGTCCCCCGCATCGCCGGCGGCGAAATCACCCCCAAGAAGCTCGGCGTCATCGCCGCCGTGGCCGAGAAGTACAACCTGTACACCAAGATCACCGGCGGCCAGCGGATCGACATGTTCGGTGCCCGGCTGGAAGAGCTGCCGGAAATCTGGAAGGAACTGGTGGACGCCGGCTTCGAGTCCGGCCAGGCATACGGCAAGAGCCTGCGCACCGTGAAGTCCTGTGTTGGTTCCACCTGGTGCCGCTTCGGTGTCCAGGACTCGGTGGCCATGGCCATCCAGCTCGAGCTCCGGTACCGCGGCCTCCGCAGCCCGCACAAGCTCAAGATGGGCGTCTCCGGCTGCGCCCGCGAATGTGCCGAGGCCCGCGGCAAGGACGTCGGCGTTATCGCCACGGCCGACGGCTGGAACCTGTACGTCGGCGGTAACGGCGGCGCCACCCCGGCCCACGCCCAGCTGCTGGCCAAGGACCTCGACGACGAAACCCTGATCAAGTACATCGACCGCTACTTCATGTACTACATCCGCACGGCGGACCGCCTGCAGCGCACCGCGCGCTGGCAGGAAGAGCTCGACGGCGGCATCAAGCACGTCGAGGACGTGGTGGTCAAGGACACCCTGGGCATCGCCGAGGAACTTGAAGCCGCCATGGCCAAGCACGTTGACACCTACGTGGACGAATGGGCAGACACGCTGAAGGACCCCGAGCGTCTGCGCCGGTTCCGTTCCTTCGTCAACGCGCCTGACCAGAAGGATGACTCCATCACCTTCGTTTCCGACGAGCGTGGCCAGATGCGCCCTGCCACTGCGGAGGAAAAAGGCAAGGTCCTGATCGGCGCCTCCATCCCCATGCGGCCCCGCGCCGAGAACGAGGTATAGCCATGCAGCTCAGCATTGATCTCACCGGCCGCGAAGTCCTGGTCACCGGATCCGACCACGCCGCCCGCCAGGCGGTCCGCCGCTACGCGGCCGCGGGCGCCGTCGTCTACCGCCTCAGCACCCCGGCAGGTGCAGCGCATGACGGCCCGCTCCCCGAGCGTCCGTTCCTGGTCGCGGCGGTCGACGACGGCCAGCCCGGCTGGGAGTCCCTGCTCGAGCGCTGCGCCGCCACCGGCATCCCGGTGGCGGCCGAGCCGGCCGCCGGACCGGTCGGCCACGTCACCCTGGTGGGCGGCGGACCCGGCACCACCGAGCTGCTGACCGTCGCCGCCGTGAAGGCCCTCCGCGATGCGGACGTGGTGTTCTTCGACCGGCTGGCTCCCTGCCAGGACCTGCCGGACCTGACCTCCGCCGAACTGGTGGATGTGGGCAAGAAGCCCGGCCACCACAAGGTGGGCCAGGCCGACATCGAAAAGCTGATGGTTGAGAGCGCTCTCGCCGGCAACAACGTGGTCCGCCTCAAGGGAGGCGACCCCTACGTCTTCGGCCGTGGCGGCGAGGAAGTGGCTTCCTGTGTGGCGGCGGGTGTGCCCGTCCGTGTCATCTCGGGTGTCACCAGCGCGATCTCCGTGCCGGCGGCCGCCGGCATTCCGGTCACCCACCGCGAGGTCAGCCACATGTTCACCGTGGTCTCCGGCCACGCGCCGCTGACCGAAAAGGAACACACGCACCTGGCCGGCCTGGGAGGCACCATTGTGGTCCTGATGGGCATCGGCACACTGCACCAGCTCGCGGCCGGACTCCGCAAAGCCGGCATGCGCCCGGACATGCCCATGGCCGTCGTCGAACGCGGTTACCGCCCCGGCCAGCGCACCACCATCGCGGACCTGGGCACCATCACCTCCGCCGCTGCCGGGTGCAGCAATCCCGCCGTGCTGGTCATTGGCGAGGTGGTTCGCGTGGCAGAAGCCAACCGCGGGCATGCTGAGGCCGCCGCCGACCTCGACCGGCTGGCGGCCTCGCTGCTCGGTTCATGAAAGGATTGACCCCCATGAACGCACTGGCACCAGCTGAACCTGCCCAGCTTGACGCGACGTCCGGGCCGGAGGCTGCGGACTCCCCGCTGGAGGGCTTCCGCATTGGAGTCACCTCGCACCGGCGCTCCCGGGACCTCATCGAGGCACTGGAACGCCGCGGCGCGGAAGTACTGCACGCGCCGGCCCTCAAGATCGCCCCGGTGCAGGAGGACATCCGCCTCATCGAGGACACCAAGGCCATCATCGACGCACGCCCGGACCTGTGCATCGCCACTACGGCGTACGGCATGCGCCGCTGGTGCGAAGCTGCTGATTCGTTTGGGATCGGTGAACAGCTCCTGGAAACACTTGGGGCGTGCCGGATGTTCGTCCGGGGCCCCAAAGCCCGCGGCGCCGTCCGCGCGGCCGGACTCGCCGACGTCGGAATCAGCAGCGACGAAACCACCGCAACGCTGGTGGACATGCTGCTCGCCGAAGGCGTGCGGGGCAAGACCGTGGCCGTGCAGCTGCACGGCTACACGGACGTCCGGCAGCTGGAACGGCTACGCATGTCCGGCGCCACGGTCCTGACGGTCACCCCTTACCGCTGGGTAAAGCCCGACGGCGAAGACCGGCTTCCACGCCTCATCGAGGCTGTGTGCAGCGGCAATCTGGATGTGCTCACCTTCACGAGCGCCCCCGCCGTCGATGCCGTGTGGAGCACCGCCCACGAAATGGGCGTCTACAAGCAGCTCATCGAAAGCCTGAAAACCAACGTCACCACGGCGGTGGTGGGGCCCGTCACGGCCCAGCCCCTGCTCGACGCCGGTATCTCGCCGCTCGTTCCGGAACGGTTCCGGATGGGCGCCCTCATCCGGCTGGTGTGCGAGCACCTCGCCCTGAACCATGTGCGGCGGCTGGACACCGCGTCCGGCAACCTTGAGCTGCGCGGCCGCAGCCTGCGGGTCGACGGGGCGCAGGTTGAGCTGGCCCCTGCGCCGCTGCTGCTGCTGCGTGCCCTCCTGGGGGCCGGTGGGGCCGTGCTTTCCCGGGAATCGCTGTCGGAGCTGCTCGAGCTGAAGGGCTCAGTCCACGCCCTGGACATGACTGTCAGCCGCCTGCGGTCATCACTGCCGGACGGCCGCCTGGTGGAGACGGTGGTCAAGAGGGGTTACCGGATCCGCGTCTAGGGACGCGGGCCCAGGCCGCCTTTGTGTCAGTCCGGAGCGCAGGGAGAGGTCCGTCACGGGTTTTGTTACCGGCCGGTAAACGCTGGCGAACAAAGGGTGTTTTCCCAGCAACAGCGGGGAAACACGCCTGAAAAGCCCGCCGCCTACGCTGGGATTCATCACGAAGTCCCGGCCGCTCCAGCGGCCGCCAGCGAAAGGGCCAGCACATGTCCGCTCCGGCACCGTCCACCTCAGTTTCCCCGGCTCCGCGCATCGTCATCGCCGGGGCAGGGCCCGCCGCACAGGCGCTGGTCCGCCAGTTGGACGGTGCCCGCTTCCGCGGCACCGTCACCGTCCTCAGCAACCGGGACGACGCTCCCGCCGAACTCCTGGAGCTCGCAGAGCTGCCACAGGTATCCGTCCGCTTAGGCCAGCCAGCGAGCTTCATTGACGCGGGGAACCGCTCCGTCACCACCGCCGACGGCATGGAACTGGGCTACGACGAACTGGTCATCGCCACCGGATCAGCGCCCGTCGCGTCCCCCGTGGCGGGCGCCGGCCGCTGCCTGAGCTACTCCACGATCGACGACGCCGCCCGGATCGGCGACGCCGTCAAGGAAGTGACGCGGGAACTGGGCCGGCGGCCACTGGGAATCCTCGTGGGAACCGGCGCGGCGGCGGGCCAGGCCGAAGCGGTGCTGCGGGCCCGCGGCGTCAGGCCCATCCGCACAACGGTCCGGCCGGCCGCCGTGGTGCACTCCATCCACGGCTCAGGCCTGACCGCCTCCGGCGTTGTTTTCGAGGACGGCAGCAGCATGAACGGGGATCTGGTTGTCCTGGCCGAAGAGCGGGTTGCCCGCGATGGACTCGCCGCCAGCGCCGGACTCGCCACCGCCCCCAACGGCGGAATCGCCATCAGCAAGGACTTCAGGACATCGGTCTCCGGCATCTGGGCGATTGGTGACGCCGCAGCGTTCGACGGCGTCCGGCTGGGACTGCTGGTCGCCGCGGCTTCTGCCGCCGGAGCCTGCGCCGCGCAGCTGATGACGGCTACATCAGCGGCGGAAAGCCTGGCAGCCCACGCTGTGGAAGGCGTGGCCGCGGGTGTGGCGGAGCGTGTGCCTGCGGCCGCGTAAGCGTCCGCCCGCCGCGACACCCGCTGTGACAAGATGGTCACCTGAACAGCCACGCACCGCGTGGCTCCGGCGGCCCACAAGGCCACATGGAAAGGACCATCATGAGCAACTCAGCCACTCCTACCGACCAAACTGGAGCCGGTACGGTCTCAGCGTCGGGCAACATTGCTTCCTACATTGACCACACGCTGCTCAAGCCTGAGGCCAGCGAAGCAGAGATCCTCAAAGTGTGTGCCGAGGCCGCCGAATACCACTTCAAGTCAGTCTGCGTTAACCCCATCTGGGTCAAGACCGTCAAGACCGCCCTCAAGGGGTCCGGCGTTCTGACGTGCTCAGTGGTCGGGTTCCCGCTGGGGGCGATTCCCACCGATGTCAAGACCTTTGAAGCCCGCGGAGCCGTCCTGGACGGCGCCGACGAGGTCGACATGGTCATCAACATCGCCGCTGCCCGTGCCGGCGACAAAGGCGCCCTGGTCGAGGACATCGCCTCAGTCGCGGAAGCGGTGCACGCCAGCGGCGCCATCCTGAAGGTCATCATCGAAACCGCATTGCTCAATGATGACCAGAAGGTTCTTGCCTGCCAGGCGTCCGTTGAAGCCGGGGCGGACTTCGTCAAGACGTCCACGGGGTTCAATGGCGGGGGCGCCACGGCCGAGGACATCGCCCTGATGCGCCGCACCGTCGGCCCCGATCTCGGCGTCAAGGCGTCCGGCGGCGTACGTTCCCTTGCCGACGCGCAGGCTATGATTGCTGCAGGTGCAACACGTATTGGTGCCAGCTCCGGCATCGCCATCGTCAACGGTGAACAGGGTTCAGCCAGCTACTGACGCGGGCCCGGAGCCGCCACAGTTTGAGCCCCGCGGGGCCAAGGAGGAAACAATGTCCAGCAAGACCACCGAGTCCGGCAACACCACGGTACAGACCCCACAGAACGAGAACAGCCTTCTGGGCAGCGTCCTTCTGTTTGTACCCATGATGGCGCTGTTCCTGGGCTCCATCTACTCCCTGTCCTTCCTGACGCTCGGCAACCCGTGGCCGATGGCCGCCTGCCTGGGCATGTTCTTCCTGGCGTTCTGGATCCCGCAGACCATCATGGGCCGCTCCGATTCAGCCGGCGGCAAGTAAGAACCCTCGGTAACTTAAAAGGCTGCGGCCCCGGATATTCCGGGGCCGCAGCCTTTTAAGTCATGAACTGGACTGGCCGCTCAAGCACAGCCCGTGTCAGCCCGCGCCAAGCAGGCGGCTGACCGCGGTCTTTCCGATCGCCATGGCGGCGGGGAAATGTGCCTTTGCCAACGACCACGCCGCTACGCACATGCCCACCATCGCGTAGGCGCTGACCGGGATCAGGACCAGCCACTCGCGCTTGGAACCGGCGCGGCCCAGCAGCGGCAGGGAAAAGGCGCCGTTGGCTTTCCAGACGTCGTTGAGCACCGGCAGCTTCCGGAGGAACTTCGGTGGCTTGATGACGATCGGCCAGAGCAGCGGCACGCCCCCGGTGGTGATCATGTCCCCCACAATGTGCACTACCACCCCGGTCAGCATCGAGACAGGCAGCCAGGTCCACTGTTCCGGCGCGAACCAGGTCACCAGTCCGGCCATGGTCAGGGCAAAAATCCAGTTGCTGATGAATCCGGACTTGGGAAACAGCTTCAGTGCCTTGGCCGCAATGTTGATCATGAACATGCACAGCAGGCCTGCACCCACGGACAGCAGGCCCCAGTCCGTCTGCAGCTGGAACTGCCCGGCCATCATGGCCAGCAGCACAAAGCACGCCGCCCCGAGCACCGAGTGGGTGCCTTGACGGTGCCCGCCGCTGGCGTTCTCAATCCCCACGGCAATCAGGTTGGACAGCGGCGGCAGCGAGTTGGCCACCGTGCTGTGGCGGTGGTCCCAGTCGCACACGAGCGCCGTCCCCGCCGTCGCCATCCCGCCGATGAGGATCCCCGTAGCGTCCAGCGGATACCAGCCCAGCGTGTACGGCCCTGTTGAGGCAATGGCTACCCACGCCGCGGCCCCCGACGCGGCGTGATGTCCTCCCATCAAGGTCTAACCTCTTACTGCCGGAGCGGCGAGCGGCGCGTCGGAGAAGATGTTGCGGATAACCCCGTTGGCCCACTCCAGGATCTCGGCGTCCTGCAGGTCGCGGCCGCCGATCCTCGCCGTCTTGGGCTTCGGAATCAGCACCGCGTCAAGGGCCGGCTTGGACTGGGAACCCGGGTACATCCGGGTCAGCCGCATCAGTTTCGACTCCGGCAGCTGCGCCGGGGAGAACTTGATGAAGTTCCCCTGCAGCGCGACGTCGGACAGGCCGGCTTCGCGGGCCCCCACCCGGAAGCGGGCCACGGCGATGAGGTTCTGGACCGGCAGCGGCGGTTCGCCGTAACGGTCCACAAGCTCGGCCAGGACCTCCTCGATGGCCTCGTACGTCAATGCGGAGGCAAGCTTCCGGTAGGCCTCCAGGCGGAGCCGCTCCCCCGGCACATAATCGTGCGGGAGGTGGGCGTTGACCGGCAGCTCGATCTTCATTTCGGCGGCCTTTTCCTCGGCGTCACCGCGGAAGTCGGCCACCGCCTCACCCACCAGGCGGATGTAAAGGTCGAAGCCGACGCCCTGGATGTGGCCGGACTGCTCGCCGCCCAGCAGGTTGCCGGCGCCGCGGATTTCGAGGTCCTTCATGGCCAGCTGCATGCCGGCTCCGAGCTCGTTGTGGGTGGCCACGGCCTTGAGGCGTTCCAGGGCCACCTCGCCCAGGGGCTTCTCGGACGGGTACAGGAAGTAGGCATAGGCGCGTTCACGGCCGCGGCCCACCCGGCCGCGGAGCTGGTGCAGCTGGGAGAGGCCGTACTTGTCCGCCCCGTCCACGATCAGGGTGTTGGCGTTGGAGATGTCCAGGCCGGTCTCGATGATGGTGGTGCATACCAGGACGTCGAACCGCTTTTCCCAGAAGTCCACAATGATCTGTTCCAGCCGGCTCTCGGACATCTGCCCGTGCGCCACCTCAACACGTGCTTCCGGAACCAGTTCACGGATCTTCGCGGCCGTCCGGTCGATGGTGGACACCCGGTTGTGCACAAAGAACATCTGGCCTTCGCGCATCAGCTCACGCCGGATGGCCGCCGAGGTCTGCTTGTCCGTGTACGGTCCCACATATGTCAGCACGGGATGGCGTTCTTCCGGCGGCGTGGCCAGCGTGGAGGTTTCCCGGATGCCGGTCAACGACATCTCCAGCGTACGCGGGATCGGGGTGGCGCTCATGGCCAGCACGTCCACGTTGGTCCGCATTTTCTTCAATGCTTCCTTGTGCTCCACACCGAAGCGCTGCTCCTCGTCCACGATCACCAGGCCCAGGTCCTTGAACGCGAAGTCCTTCGACAGCAGCCGGTGGGTGCCGATGACGACGTCAACGGAGCCGCTCTTGACGCCCTCCACGGTCTCTTTGGTTTCCTTGGCCCCCTGGAACCGCGACAGGGCCTTGACCCGCAGGGGGAAGCCGGAGAAGCGCTCGGTGAACGTTTCGAAGTGCTGCTGGGCGAGCAGGGTGGTGGGCACCAGGATCGCCACCTGCTTCCCGTCCTGGACCGCCTTGAACGCGGCCCGGACGGCGATCTCGGTTTTGCCGTAGCCCACGTCGCCGGACACCAGGCGGTCCATGGGGATCTCGCGCTCCATGTCCGCCTTGACCTCATTGATGGTGGTCAGCTGGTCCGGCGTCTCCACGTACGGGAAGGCCTCCTCCAGCTCACGCTGCCACGGAGTGTCCGGCCCGAAGGCATGGCCCTTTGAGGCCATCCGCGCGGAGTACAGCCGGATGAGCTCGCCGGCGATCTCCTTGACGGCCTTGCGTGCCTTGGACTTGGTGCTGGCCCAGTCGGAGCCGCCCATCTTGCTGAGCACCGGGGTATCGCCGCCGACATAGCGGGTCACCTGGTCCAGCTGGTCGGTCGGGACAAACAGGCGGTCCCCGGGGGCGCCGCGCTTAGACGGGGCGTATTCCAGGACCAGGTACTCGCGGACGCCGTCTCCGCCGCCGGCCACCTTGCGCTGGATCAGTTCGATGAAGCGGCCAATGCCGTGCTGTTCGTGCACCACGGAATCGCCGTTGACCAGCTGCAGCGGGTCAACGGCGTTCCGCCGCTTGGACGGCATGCGCCGCATGTCCTTGGTGGAGCCCGCGGACGTCCGTCCCAACAGGTCCGCTTCCGTGAGCAGCCCCAGCTTGAGGCTGTCCAGGACAAAACCGCGTCCGACGGCGGCAGTGGTCACCTCGATGATGCCCGCCTGCGGCTCCTTCTCAAGGGTGTCCACGCGGGCGCAGGGGATGTCGGCGTCGTGGAACAGTTCCGCCAGGCGCTGCGCCGGGCCGGGACCCTCCGTGGCCACCACGATCCGCCACTGGTCCCGGACGTGGGAGCCGATGAAGTCCATCATCTCGGCCACATCACCCTGGTACCCGCGCGGTTCGCGGGCGCGGAGGTTCAGGACGTCAATCTCGGGCAGCAGCTCCTCGTCAGTGGCCAGCGACGTGATGGACCACCAGGACACCTCGTGCTCCAGCGAGAAGCTCCGCGTTTCGGCCAGGGAACGGAAGCTGGCTGAGTGCAACGCTGCCGACGCCTGCGAACTGAGGTCCAGCGGAGCCGTGCCGCCATCCGAGGCCGTGGACCAGGCTGCTTCCAGGAACTCCTCATTGGTGGCCGCAAGATCATGTGCGCGCCGGCGGACCTTTTCCGGTTCAATGATCACCGAGATGGACCCGGCGGGCAGCTGCTCCACGAACGGGACCATGGCGTCCACCAGCACCGGGGCCAGGGATTCCATCCCTTCCACCGCGATGCCGCCGGCGATCTTCTCCAGCATGTCCGCGGCCGCGGGAAGCTGCGCCTTCAGGGTGGCTGCGCGCGACATCACCGACGGCGTGATGAGGATTTCGCGGCAGGGCGGGGCGTGGAGCTCGGCGGGGTGGTGCACCCCGGGCGCCGACAGCGAGCGCTGGTCGGCCACCGCGAACCAGCGCATCTGGTCCACCTCGTCGCCGAAGAACTCCACCCGGATGGGATGGTCCTCGGTGGGCGGGAAGACGTCGATGATGCCGCCGCGGACGGCAAACTCGCCACGGCGGGTGACCATGTCCACGCGTGCGTAGGCGGCATCGGCAAGGCTCCGCACCACGCTGGAAAACGGCATGTCCTGTCCCACCTTCAGGGTGACCGGAACCAGGTCACCCAGCCCGGCGACGATCGGCTGGACCACCGCGCGCACCGGTGCCACCACCACACGCAGCCGGCCCGCCGTCGAACTTTCCGGGTGCGCCAGGCGGCGCAGGACGGACAGCCGGCGGCCCACCGTGTCGGAGCGGGGCGAGAGCCGTTCGTGTGGCAAGGTTTCCCAACTGGGGAACTCGGCCACTGAATCGGCCGGCAGGTAAGCGCGCAGGGCCGCTGTCAGATCCTCTGCTTCGCGTCCTGTCGCGGTGACCGCCAGCACCACAGGAGGGAGCCCGCCGTCGGGAGTTCCTTCGTCGGCGCCGGCGTCCAGGCCGTCTGCCATTTCCGCCAGCAGGACGGCGCGGAGTCCGGCCGGCGCGCTGATCTGGTAGTCCTGGCCCCGGACGTCAAAACCCCTGGCCGCCTCCGCCTGGACCCGCGCGAACGTCTGGTCTTCTGCCAGGACACGGCGCAGTCCGGTCAGCGAGGGACCACCGATGGACGGGCCAGGATGGGACGGGCCAGTGGGGCTCATGGCGGAAACTCCTGTGGGTTCATGGGATCGCAGGCAACACGAAAGCCCGAAATTCACTTCGAATCCCGGGTCATCCCAGCCTACCCCTGCCCCGGGGCCCGGCGGGCACCCCGTTGCTAAGCTTGCTGAGGAAGCGCGCCTGTTGCGCGCCTCCGCCTGCCGGCCTGAGGAGCTTTCAGTGAGCGATGGCAACAGCCCGAGCGACACTCCCCCCACCGTGGCACCGGGGACGGCGCGAACCGTCCTGGTGACCGGCGCCACCGGCTACATCGGCGGCCGCCTGGTCCCCCGGCTGCTGGAGGCCGGGCACACCGTCAAGGTCCTGGTCAGAACCCCGGCAAAGATCGCCGGCGTGCCGTGGCTGGGCAAGGTTGAGGTCATCGAGAGCAGTCTCGACGACGGCGGAGCCCTGGAGCAGGCGCTGGCCGGCGTCGACGTGCTCTACTACCTCGTCCACTCCATGGCTTCCGGCGCCGGCTTCGAGTCCAAGGAAAAGTCCATGGCGGAAACGGCCGCCACAGCCGCCGCGGCCGGCGTAGGCCGGATCGTCTACCTGGGCGGCCTGCACCCGGCCAACGTGGAACTGTCCACCCACATGCGGTCCCGGGAAGCCGTGGGAGAGGTGTTCCTGGACGGCGCGGTGGACTCGGTGGTCTTCCAGGCCGGGGTGGTGATCGGCTCCGGGTCCGCGTCCTTCGAAATGATCCGCCACCTGTCCGAAACGCTTCCGCTGATGCCGGCCCCGAGCTGGGTGCGCAACAAGATCGAGGCGATCGCCGTCCGGGACGTGCTGCACTACCTTGTGGGCGCCGCATCCTTGGACGGGCCCGTCAACCGCACCTTCGACATTGGCTGCCGGCAGGTCCTGAGCTACGCGGGCATGATGAAGGAATACGCCGCCGAGGCCGGGCTGCCGTACCGGGTGGTGCTGGCTCTGCCCATTCCCGCCCCGAGGCTCGCCGGCGTGTGGGTGGCCCTGACCACGCCCATCCCGCTGTCCATGTCGCTCCCGCTCGTCGAGTCGCTGCAGCACGATGCGGTGTCCCGCGAGCACGACATCGACGCCCATATCCCGGTGCCGGCAGGCGGCCTGACCCCGTACCGGCAGGCCGTTGCCCTAGCCCTGGGCAAGGAGCGTGACGGCCAGGTGGAAACCACCTGGTCAAATGCCGGGGCCGACGCCGATCCGCTGCCCAGTGATCCGGACTGGGCGGGCCACACGGTCTATGTGGATGAGCGGACCTTCCACGGCAATGTTGATCCCGCCCACGTGTGGACCATCATCGAAGGAATCGGCGGCCGGAACGGCTGTATTCCCTGCCGCTGGCATGGCGCGTGCGTGGCTGGCTGGACAAGCTCACCGGCGGCGCGGGCCTGCTGCGGGGACGCCGACACCCCGGCACCCTGGCCTCGGGCGAAGTGGTGGACTGGTGGCGCGTGGAACGGATCGAGCGCGGAAAACTGTTGCGCCTCCGCGCGGAGATGCGCGCCCCCGGACGTGCTTGGCTTGAACTGTCCGTGGAACCTGACGGGACGGGCAGCCGCTACCGGCAGCGGGCCATTTTCTTCCCCAAGGGCCTCAGCGGAAAGCTCTACTGGCTTGCCGTGCTGCCCTTCCACAGCCTCATATTTCCGGCGATGGCACGGAACATCACCACGGCGGCGCAGAAAATCGCCAGCGCCGACAGCGCGGAGGCCGGTTCCAACAACACGCACGGCTCCCCGTAGGATGTGGGGAGCAAAAAGCGTTCTGACCTACACATCACTGGAGGACCCATGGCACTGAGTGCAACCACTACCCTTCCGCATGCCGTCGACAGCGTCGCTGCCGTCTTTATCAACGAGGACTTCCAGCGGCACACGAGCCAATTCGTTGGCGGCACACTTGAATCCTTCGAGGTGGCCGGAGACGTTGACGGAGTATTCAGCACCACCTCGGTCCGCACGCTGCCCACCACCCGGCTGCCGGAGATCGCCCGGAAGTTCGTGGGCGAAAAGCTAACGGTGACGCAGGTGGAGAAGTGGGACGCCCCGGCGGCCGACGGTTCCCGCCAGAGCAACATCACGCTGAAGATCGCTGGCGCCCCCCTAGATGTGACCGCGGTCCAGCGGCTCGTCGCGGACGGCGGCAGCACGCGCATTGAACTCGAAGGCAACGTCACGTCCTCCGTTCCCTTCCTGGGCGGCAAGATCGCCGAGGCGGCTGAGCCCATGGTGTCCAAGGCCCTGAACATCCAGTCCCAGCAGGCCCAGGCCTGGCTCGAAAGCCACTAAGCCGTGCAGCTCCCCGTGTTTGCGGGCGTGGTCCTGATCATCGCCGGCCTCTGGTCCCTGGTGGTCTGGCCGCAGTTCCTGCGCCGTGTGATGAAGGATCCCAGGGCGCGGGACGCCGCCGGCAAGGCCACAAAGTTCCTCACCGTCCACGTGGTGCTGGTCAGCATCTCGATGGTGCTGGGAGCTGCCACTGCCGTGATCGGGGTTATGGGCCTGCTCGGGTAGGCTGGACACAGGTGCGCCGGGAAGTCTGGTCGGCAACAGTTTTGCCGACCCCTTAATTCCAGGAGCCACGCATGGCCAAGCGCCCTTCCCGACCCGCCTTCGCTGCCAGAGTCCTCAGCCGCTCAAGCTACCCCGAATTCCTGCGGATCTCAGAGATCCTCAGGCTGGAAACAGCCGGCGGCGCCCTCCTTTTGCTGGCCACGGCCGCGGCCCTCATCTGGGCCAACTCGCCGGCGGCTGAGGGCTACTTCGCGCTGCGTGACCTGAAAATCGGGTATGAGCCCTGGCACCTCCGGCTCTCCCTGGGGCACTGGGCGTCGGACGGTCTCCTGGCCATCTTCTTCTTCCTGGCCGGCCTGGAACTCAAACGGGAGTTTGTCTCCGGTGAACTCCGCAAAGTGTCCAAGGCGGTGGTTCCGGTGGCCGCGGCCGTGGGCGGCGTGGCAGTTCCGGCCCTGATCTACACGCTGGTGAACCTGGGCCAGGGCGCCGGGAGCCTGCGGGGCTGGGCCATTCCCACAGCCACCGATATCGCCTTTGCCCTGGCCGTGCTGGCCGTCATCAACACGCACCTGCCTGCGGCCCTCCGGACCTTCCTGCTGACCTTGGCCGTAGTGGATGACCTGCTGGCCATCGGCATCATTGCCTTCTTCTACTCGTCCGGTCTGCAGCCGCTTTTCCTGTTGGCGGCACTGGTTCCGCTGGGGCTGTTTACCCTGCTGGCCCAGAGGAGGGTCCGCAGCTGGTATCTGTTGCTGCCGCTGGCCGCCGCCACCTGGGGACTCGTGCACGCTTCCGGTATCCATGCCACGGTGGCCGGAGTGCTGCTCGCTTTTGCCGTCCCGGTGCTGGCGTCGCGGAAACGCGGTGAGGCGGGTTCCGGTATGGCTGAGTCCCTGGAACACCGGCTCCGCCCGCTTTCGGCAGGTTTCGCCGTCCCGGTCTTCGCCTTCTTTTCCGCCGGAGTTGCCGTGGGCGGCCTCGACGGCTTCCGGTCGGCCCTGGCGGATCCCGTGGCGGTGGGAATTGTGGCTGCCTTGGTGGCCGGCAAAACGATTGGCGTGTTCGGCACTACCTACCTGATCACTAAGACCACCAGGGCAAAGCTCGACGACGGCCTGGCCTGGATCGATGTTGCCGGCCTTGCGATATTGGCCGGAGTGGGCTTCACGGTGTCGCTGCTGATCGCCGAGCTGAGCTTCGGTGCGGGCTCGGCCTACGATGACCACGCGAAGGTGGCCATCCTCACCGGATCACTGGTTGCCGCCCTGCTGGCCGCCGTGGTGCTCCGGCTCCGGAACCGGCATTACCGCGCAGTGGAACGTGCGGAACGGCATGATGCTGACGGCGACGGCATCCCGGACGTTTTCGAGCACCGGGGCTGAGAGGCTCGGCGCGGCGCCGGACCTGCGTCGGACCGTAAGGGCTAGGCGGCCTGGTTCAGGGCGTCCTCGGCGGCCACCCAGGAAATCATGGCGCACTTAACGCGCGCAGCGTAGCGGGCCACACCCTCGAAAGCCGCGGCGTCGCCCAGGATCTCGGGATCGGCGGGGATCTTCCCGCGCGACCGGAGCACTTCGCGGAAGTTGCCAATGACGGCGTGGAGCTCGTCCACGGTCATTCCCTCTGCGAGTTCGCTGAGGACCGACGCCGATGCCATCGAGATGGAACACCCTTCGCCGTCCCAGGAAATCTGCGCCACCTTGCCGTCTTCCACAGCCACCCGCAGCGTGACTTCGTCGCCGCAGACCGGGTTGAGCTGGTGGGACTGGCCCGTGGACGCCCCCGCCGGCGCGGCGATGCCTGCCAGTCCGCTGCCGTGTCGGGCTTTGGAATGGTCAAGGATGATCTGCTGATACAGCTGGTCAAGGCTCATGGTGGTGTACCTTCGGTGATCGCGCTAGACGCGGAAGTAGGAGCGGACTCCGGCGACGGCTTCCAGGAAGGCATCGACGTCGTCGGTGGTGTTGTACAAGTAGGCGCTTGCCCTGGTGGTTGCGGTCAGGCCCAAGCGGCGGTGCAGCGGCTGGGCGCAATGGTGACCCACGCGGACGGCGATGCCCCGGGAATCCAGGAACTGCCCGACGTCGTGCGCGTGCACGCCGTCGACGTGGAACGCGGCAAGGCCGATCCGTTCCTGTCCGGCGGCGGGCCCCAGCACGCGGATGCCGGGAATGGACTCCAGCCCCGCCACCATCCGCTGGCCGAGCTCCGCTTCCCAGCGGTGCACGCGGTCCAGGCCGGTTTCCGTGAGGTAGTTGGCTGCGGCGGCCAGGGCAACGGCCTGCGAGATGCGCTGGGTGCCGGCCTCGAAGCGCTGCGGCGCGGGCAGGTACTCGGCCCGCTCCATGGTCACCGTGGTGATCATGGAACCGCCCGTGAGGAACGGCGGCAGCACATCCAGGAGGTCCTGCTTGCCGTAGAGGACCCCGATTCCGGTAGGCGCCAGCATCTTGTGCCCGGAGAACACGGCGAAGTCGACGTCAAGCCCCTTGACGTTCAACGGCAGGTGAGGTGCCGACTGGCAGGCGTCCAGGACCACGAGGGCTCCGGCCTGCCGCCCCAGCGCAACCAGTTCCTGTACGGGATTAATTGTGCCCAGCACGTTGGAGGCGTGGGTGAACGCGAGGACCTTGGTTTTGCTTCCCAGGATCTCGGCCGCAATATCCAGCCGCAGGGCACCGGCGTCGTCGATGGGGATGTAACGCAGCGTGGCGCCGGTGCGGAACGCCAGTTCCTGCCAAGGGATCAGGTTGGCGTGGTGCTCCATTTCGGTCACCACGATCTGGTCACCCGGGCCCACTGCGAGGTCTTTCAGCCGGGCGTCGCCGCGCCCCTGCGCCGCCCACAGCGCGGCGTTGGACAGCGCGTAGCTGAGCAGGTTCAGGCCTTCGGTGGCGTTGGAGGTCCACACCGTTTCCGCGTAGCCGGCACCGATGAAGTCCGCTATGGTCTCGCGGGCACCTTCGAACACCTCTGTTGCTTCCACGGCAAGGTAGTGGGCGCCCCGGTGCACGGCAGCGTTGCGCTGTTCGTAAAACTCCTGCTCAGCTTCGATGACACTGAGCGGGTTTTGCGAGGTGGCGCCCGAATCGAGGTACACCAGGGGCTGGCCGTTCACCAGCTGGCCAAGTACGGGGAAGTCGTTTCGAATCCTGAGGACTTCGGCGTTATCCATGGCCGGCACTGCGCGTTCCAGCGTGGCAGGCGTTGATACTAGGGCCAAAGCTAAACTCCTTGAGATGCCAATGGATTGACACTCAATTGTCCCACAACACCACTATGGCGGCGGCCCGATGGGCAACCGCCACAGCAGCTCCGGGCTTCAGCCCGCGGAAGTGAGGGCCGGCGACGGCTGGGGGGAGAGTCTCGGTCTCAGAAGACTCTGACGTCGCCGGCCCCGCTTCGGTCCAGCCCCAGGGGCCGGAAGTTTGCTTCAAAATGAGGCCTGAAAGTCTGTTGGCCGGTCCGCGGTTTTGGTGGCTCCGTGTTTTCCTGCCGCACTAAGTCAATCGCATGCTGAAGCTCAGCACACGAGTAGGCAGTACTCTACTTTCTGGGGCGGGGGCTACGCGTTTCCGGACGTCCGTACACAAGGTCCCGGACGCATGGCGTCCGTACGCAGGCCTAGTTCGGAAGGGCCGAAGCCAGTTCGTCGCGGCTCCGCACGCCGAGTTTGACGTACGTGCGGTAGAGGTGGCCCTCCACAGTACGCACGGACACCATGAGTCTTTGTGCGATCTCCCGGTCGGTGAGACCTTTCACAGCGAGCTCTACGATGTCCTGTTCCCGGCGGGTGAGGTGCACGCTGGGTGCTGCGGCGATGAAGTGGCCTTCCCGGAACCGCTCGCCCAGTTCGTGGTCGCACTTCTCCCGCAGGGCCACCGCCTGACGGGCCCGCCGGCGCTCACCGGAGCTTTCAAGGACGGTGCTCGACCGCGCGTAGGCTTCCCGCGCAAGGTTAACGAATCCCGCGCTTTCAAGCATGGCCGCCGTTTCCATGATGGAATCGGCGTCCTCGGACTCCCAATGCCCCGCCAGGGTGAGCATTGCCGCGGCCCAGCGGCCTTCAACGCTCCCCGCCAGTGAGTGGACCAGCGGGATCACGGAATGGTCGCCCAGGTCCCAGCAGAGAGCCAACAGTTCCAGGAGTGTCCCGGCCCGGGTGGTCACCTCGGGCGTGGTGGCCAGTGTGTGGAGGCGTGCCAGGCCTTTTCCGTCATGCGCCACATACTCGGATGCCGCTGCCGCGTACGCCCTCGCAAGGAGTCCGTAGCCGGGGGAACCCTGCGGTGAATCCTTGTAATCCAGCTCAAGCCGGCCGGCCTGGGCGGCGTCGCCGAGCCTCGCCGCTACATAAAACGCCAGCCCGGAACCAAACCGGAACATCTGCAGCGGATCGTTGAGCCTCAGCGTCTCCACCGCCGGCAACAGCGTTTGGTACGCGCGTTCCATCCGCCCCTGCCGCAGGAGCGAGTAGCCACGGAGCACCTCGAGGCTGCCGCCGAAATAGGCGACACCCCGCGGCTGCCCGGCAGCATAGTTCGCCAACTCCCGTTCCGCCGAGTCCCACTCCCCCATGGCCAGGTAATCTGCCACCAGGTGGCCAAGGACAAATTCGTTGAAGAAGAACACGCCACCCTGCAGTGAGGGAAGTTCCGAGACGGCCAGCAATGCGGCATCCAGCCCCTGGACGGCCCGTCCGGCCGGGGCAAGCGAATGGGCCAGCAGCGCCAGGCCCACCGCACGCAGGGCGTCGTCCGTGGCATCGCCGGCGCGGCTGCTCCGAAGTTCCTGGACCTCGGCCTCCAAGGCCTGGTGGTTGCCTGCTTCGCAAAGTTCCAGCAGGCGAAGCAAGCGCTCCTGCCAGGGCCCGGCCGGCGCACCGGCGGTCTCCTGGGAATCCGGCGGCACAGCATCCGGGCCAGCCGTCATGGCGCCTGCGCCCTGAAGCGCATCACGGGAATCGGCCGTGAATACTGACAGCGGCGTTCCCAGAGCCTGGTGTGCCATGGCCCTGAGCATCAGGACCGGAACAGCCCAGGCACCGTTCCCCAGCTGTAGCCAGCATCCGTCCAGGAGCTTGGCCGCACCCGCAAAGTCGCCTTCATTGAATAAGGCGCGCCCCTGGACGGCCTGTGCCTGCGGCACGAGGTCCGGGTCCGCGACCTTCGCCGCCATCATCCGGCTGCTCCGGTTCCGGGAGTGGACCAAGGCAGTGCGGGCCGCCTCAAGCAGCTCGGGATCGGATATTTTCAATCCACATTCAAGGGCCCATTCCACGGCCCTCATCCTGCCTTCAGACCCTTTCGGAGCGGTTCCCAGCTGATCCCGGATCTTTTCAAGCAGCTGCAGGCTCCGGGACACCGAGATACTTGTGCGCAGCGCCTCGCCGAACACGGAGTTCCAGATCCGGAGATCGGCTGGAATGCCGGAACTTTCCACCATCATCTGCTGGTCCAGCAGCGTGCGGACTACTTCAGCGCCAAAAATATCCTCGATCACCTTCCGGCTCACGGGCCCGGCGAGGGCGACAAGTTTCAGGACTTCCTGCTCTTCCGGGCTGCGGCGGAGCATGTCCTTTACCACCACCTCGGCGAGTCTGGGTCCGTCGGCAGGCAACGGGCCCAGCAGCATCCAGATCCCGTTCCGCTTTGCGAGTTCGCCCCGCTCTGCGGCATCATGCAGCAAGGCATCAAGAATCCGCGGATTTCCGCCGGACGCGCTCCAGATTGTGTCAATGGTTCCGGAGGGGATTGTTCCATCAAGTGCGTGGGAGAGGACTTCCTCGACCTGCTCCCGGTTCATGGGTCGGAGATCCACACGGTCCGCCAGGCCGTCATACCAAAGCTGAGCGAGCGGCTGGGGCAGCCCGGGCCGCGGCCTGCCGGCAGCAAGCACTGTGGCCCAGCCAGCGGAGATCATGTCGGCGACGATGCTGGCCGTTGCCTCGTCCAGGTGATGGGCGTCATCCATCATCAGAAGCAACGGGGTATCCTTGCCGGCTTTCAGCTTCTCAAAGTACCTCCACACGGACCGCAGCACAGCCACCGAAGACACGGAGTCTTCGGCCGTCAGCTCCGCCGTGTAGGGTGCCAAAACTCCAAAGGGAACGCCGGACAGCGACGAACTTCCATGGATCTGGACAATGATCATCTCCTGCGAAAGCCGCTCGGTGATGGCCTCGGTCAGCGTTGACTTCCCGATGCCCGGGCCCGCCATGAGGAACACGGCCTGGCTCGTCCGGCTGCGAATGATGTTGCAGATCCGGTCCAGCGGCTCACGCCGGCCCGTGAGCAGTCGATATTGCGTTCCCTGTTTGGCAGCGTGGCCGTTAGACGAGTCCAGTCAGATCACCCCTGGATGTAACTCCGAGCTTGGTAAAGACCTGGTAAAGGTGGCCTTCCACTGTGCGCACGGACACGCCCATCTCCACGGCGATATCGCGGTTGGACGCGCCCCGGCCGGCCAGCCGCGCGATCTGCCTCTCCCTGGCGGTCAGCAGCGGGCTGCCGCTGCTCGGCACGATCGGCAGGCTTGCCACGGTGGCTGCGAGGATGTCCAGTCGGGCCTGTGCAGTCCTGGCGGAAACCGAATCACCGGCCTGCCGGGCGTAGTCAACGGCCAGCGCCATGCACCGGGCCTCAACGGCATCCAGTTCCAGGGTGGCCGCCAGTTCCCCGCCGGCAAGCAACGTTTTGGCGTCGTGGGTGCGGCTGCCCACGGCGACAAGTCGCGAAATTTCCGCCAAGGGGCCCTGGCGTTGCCCGGCCACTTGTTCCATCAGCCGGAAGTCCGCTTCCGTGCCGTTGACCGTGGCGCCGAGCAGGCTGATCCCGGCCAGGGTGAACCTGCCTGCTGCGATGTCACGGCGGGCTGACTGCTTGAGGCGGGTGGCTGCGTCATTGTCTCCCAGCCATCGGGCGGCCATATCAGCGCAGAATTCCGTGCGGCTCCGGGTGGCATGGTCAGCGACACCTGCCGTCCGCTGCAGCCGGTCAAGATACTGCCGGGACTGCCCGGCATTGCCGATCTGCGCATACGCGAAGGCGATGGCGGCGTAGGCGGCGCGGAGCAGGCTCTGGACGGGCCGCAGTTCCAGCTGTGCAGCGGCCGAGAGCAGCGAATCAAGGGCAACGGCGCCGCGGCCCGAATACACGTAGGCGATGCCGGCCGCTAGCTCCGCGGCGGCGCTCCGGTAAGGGAGCCGGTGGAACTCGCGCGCGGAAGGCGGATCCAGGAGGTCGATGCACCGGCGCCATTGCCCTGCCATCAGGAGCACGTTGTACGCCCGGCCGGCGAACCTCTCGCGCAGCCCCACGATCTCGGCGGCGTCCGAGATCTGCCCGCCCAGCTGCCTCATCAGGCTCAGGGCGTCCATTTCCCGCCCGGCCATGGACAGGGCGCTCATGAGGATCACCGCTGAGTTCATCCTGAACCAGGTGTCCGGATTCTGCCCGGGGTCCGCAGCGGCTTCCAGTGCCGGCAAGGCGGAGGCGTAGTCTCCCACAAAAGCCTGGTACTCGAATTCGCTGAGGCTGATCCGGTTGGCCGCAGCAGCCAGCGGATCCGGCCAGCCCTTCGCGATTCCTGGCTCCACGCCCAGCCGCTTCCGTGCCGTCTGCAGCAGCGCCGGCACCCGGGCGGTGTGTTCGGGGAGCCAGACCATGACCCGGGATTTTGCCTCGACCACCCGGGCGAACTCCTCAACGTCCAGGTTGTCCAGCTGCGGCTGGGAAATATCGTCCAGTGCTGCCATGGCCTGCACCGGGAGGTCCATGAGCAGGTACGCTGCGGCTTTCTGCCGCTGGGCAGGCACCCATTGAGGGTCATTCCGCTTCAGCGTGTCGGCATATTTGAGCGCAAAATGGGGGTCAAAGAGCTGTACTGCGGCTTCGGCGGCGGCAAGCGCCATGGCCGGACTCAGCTCGGCCTCGCATTCCTGGGTCCAGGCGCCGAACGCCATCAGTTCTTCCATCGTCATCGTGGCAGGGTCAGGTTCCTTGCCGCCCAGGAGCAGGCTCCGCAGTTCCCTTCGCCGAGTGATGCTGAGCCAGGAGCGGACAACGTCGCCGAGGTACTTTTCACGCAGTGAAACCCATCGGTTGTCCGAGGAATCGATCTCCAGCAGGCCCGAATCTTCCATGTCCGCCACCACGCCGGCACCGTACACTTTGGTCAGCCTGGACAGTTCCACGCTGCGGGCGCACGAGAGCATCTCAATGACATCCCGTTCCTCCGGAGACTTCCGGGTCCACTGGGACCGGACGATGTCGTCGAGGCTGGCCGCGCCGTCGAGCACCACCTTGTCCCGAAGAGTCCAGACGGAGTCCGACAGAACCAGGTTCCCCGAATGCTGCTGCTCGGTTACAAGCGCTTTCAGGAGCAGGGGGTTGCCGCCAACCATGGTGTGGAAAGTGCTGACCAGGGAGGCCGAAACGCGGTGGCCCAGCAGGGAAAGCAGCACCTGGCGGGTTTGCAGCTCGTTGAGGTTGTCCAGCCTGACCTCGGTGAGCCGGCGGTCGTTGAGGAGCCAGTGGAAGTCGGCCGGTAGATCACTGACCATGGGTGCCACGGCCACCATGCGGGCGGTCCCGGTCAGGAGGATGTTGAGCAGGACGCCGGCGCTCATGTCATCAATGCTGCCGGCGGTGTCCAGGGTGATGACGCACTGGCGCCCCGCGGCATCGCTTTTGATGAGGGACGTAATGCCGCGGAGGATGGCTGTGGGCGACCCCATGTACGCCTGGGGAAGACGCGCCAGCAGGAAAGCCAGGCAACCGTAGGGTGTTTTGCCGGACGACGGTCCGCTGCGCAGCTGCAACGTCCAGATATCCGGGCCAAGGTCGGCAACGGCTGTCCTGGCCAAGGATGACTTACCTACACCTCGTCCGCCGGTGATGACGACTCCGAGGGAGTCGAGGCTGGTCAGGGCGGCGCGGACGGCTTCGAGGTTGGCGCTCCGTGCGGGCACGGACCATCGCTGCGGCTCTGACACGCCTGCAGTGTCGGTGCGCAGCTCAAGGTCGTTGAGCGGTGACCCACGTCCCCAGCTGAGTGGCTCGATTGACATGAACTTGTCCCCTACATCCCACTAAAGCGGGATAAGCCCCATCGCTCCCCCGCTTAGGAAGAAGACTACCCCTTGGCACACACAGGTAAACAGGGACAGACGGTTTTAAGTTTTATTCCTGAACGTCTGACCTGGCCGGATGGAACTTCTGCTGGGCCGCAGTCAGCCCTTCCCTGACCAGCATCTCCACGGCATCAGCCGCCTCATCGAGCAGGAACGGAAGGTCCTTGCGCTCTGCAGTGCCAAAATCGCGCAGGACATAGTCTGCAGTGTCCATCCGACCTGGAGGGCGGCCCACGCCCACCCGCACCCGGAGGTAATCCTTGGTGGCCAGCGCCTTGGACATGTCCCTGAGACCGTTGTGGCCGCCCTCACCGCCGCCGCATTTCAGCTTTATGGTGTTGAACGGAATATCAATCTCATCGTGCACCGCGACAACGTGGTCAGGGTCAATGCCGTAAAAATTTGCCAGGCCCGATACCGGGCCGCCGGAAACATTCATGTAGCTCATCGGCTTGGACAGCACCACCCGGGGGCCGCCGATCCCCAGCCGTCCTTCGAGCACCTGGGCGCGTGCCTTGTGGGTTTTGAACTTGCCACCCATCCGGCCCGCGAGTTCGTCCAGGACCATCTGGCCGACATTGTGCCGGTTGCCCTTGTATTCGGCCCCGGGGTTTCCGAGGCCAACGATCAGCCAGGTGTCAGTCATTATTCAATCCTAGGGTGGTCCGGACATGGCTGTGGCCGGACCCCGACAGGGTCCGGCCACATATCAAACTGTGCCGTTATTACTCGCCTGCGACTGCGGCTGCGGAGTCAGCCTGTGCCTCTTCCTCAGAGACCTCAGTGGCCTCGGAGATGTGGACAACCAGGGCGTCGGCGTCGGCCAGCAGGACCGAACCCTTCGGCAGGACCAGGTCGGAAGCGTGGATGTGCTGTCCGGCGGAGCGGCCTTCGATGTCGACTTCGATGGCCGTGGGCAGGTGGGTTGCCTCAGCCTCAAGGGAGATGACGGTGAGTTCCTGGTTGAAGACGCTGCCCGGAGCCAGTTCGCCAACGATGTGAACCGGGATGTCCACGGTGACTTTTTCGCCCTTGATGACGGTCAGCAGGTCGATGTGCTCGATGATCTGCTTGATCGGGTCGCGCTGGACGTCCTTGACCAGGGCCAAGTGCTCTTCGCCGTTGACGTCCAGGGACAGCAGGGCGTTGGCTTTGCGGACTGCAAGCGTGGTGGCCTTGGCCGGAAGCGTGATGTGCATCGGCTCGGCGCCGTGGCCGTAGATGACGGCAGGGATCAGGTTGGCCATGCGCGCGCGGCGGGCGAAGCCCTTGCCGAATTCGGTGCGTACTTCTGCTGCGAGCTTCTGCTCAGACATGTGTATCTCCTCGGAAGACTAAAAGGTGTTCAGCAAGGGCGGAGGTCTGTTACGACCTTCAACGCCGGGCGGCCGTGACGCGGCCCTTCCAGAAGGGAGATTCAGACCCAGTCGATAACGGAAACCTGCAGTCCGGTTTCCCGGATGCTCTCCCTCGCCAAGGTATCGTGAAAAGCTTACCAGCGCCGCGCCAGATTACTGAAAACGGCGGTCCCCACCAGCCCCCTGCTGAAATCAGGCGTTGCCGTCGAACAGGCTGGTGACCGAACCGTCGTCGAACACTTCGCGGATGGCGCGGGCGATCAGCGGTGCGATGGACAGCACCGTCAGCTGCGGGAACTGCTGATTCGCAGTGAGGGGCAACGTGTTGGTGACCACCACTTCGCGGGCGCCGGACTCGGAGAGCCGCTGAGCCGCTGGCTCGGAGAAGACAGCGTGCGTCGCGGCGATGATGACGTCCTTCGCCCCGGCGTTCTTCAGGACCTGGACCGCTCCGGAAATGGTGCCACCGGTGTCGATCATGTCGTCGATCAGGACGCAGGTCCGGCCCTCGATCTGGCCCACAACGGTCTTGGAGACGGCCTGGTTGGGAACGGTGAGGTCACGGCTCTTGTGCACAAACGCCAGCGGCGCTCCGCCCAGGCGTTCGGCCCACTGCTCCGCGACGCGCACGCGGCCCGTGTCCGGGGACACCACGGTGACGTTGTCGGCGGCGACGCGGGTACGGATGTAATCGGCCAGGAGCGGGATGGCCATGAGGTGGTCCACAGGCCCGTCGAAGAAACCCTGGATCTGCGAGGTGTGCAGGTCAACGCTCATGATGCGGTCGGCGCCGGCGGTCTTGTACAGGTCCGCGACCAGGCGGGCGGAAATCGGCTCGCGTCCGCGACCCTTCTTGTCCTGCCGCGCATACGGGTAGAACGGGGACACCACGGTGATGCGCTTGGCGGAGGCCCGCTTCAGCGAATCGATCATGATCAGCTGTTCCATGAGGTGGTTGTTCAGCGGAGCCGGGTGGGCCTGGATGACGAACGCGTCGGTTCCCCGGACGCTTTCGCCGGCGCGGACGTAAATCTCCCCGTTGGCGAAGTCGTAGGCATCCACGGGCAGCAGCTCGGTACCCAGTTCCTTGGCGATTTCCCGCGCCAGTTCGGGGTGCGCCCGCCCAGCGGCAAGTACCAGCTTCTTCTCGCCGCGTGCCGTAATTTCGCTCATTATCGCTGGTCCTCTTCTGTCGATGCTGGGGTATGTGAGGAATCTGAGGCGGCGGCCTGAGCCAGTTCCGCCGAGCGTGAGCCGGGGCGGTTGGCCACAACCCAGCCCTCGTTGTTGCGCTGCGCTGCAACGGACACGACGAGCGCCCCTGCCGGGACGTCCTTGCGGATCACCGCGCCGGCGCCGCTGTAGGCACCGTCCCCCACGGTGACCGGTGCAACAAAGACTGTGTTGGAACCTGTGCGGACGCCCGAGCCGATCACCGTGCGGTGCTTCTTCTCGCCGTCGTAATTGGCCGTGATGTTGCCGCAGCCAATGTTGGTGTCCTCCCCGATTTCGGCGTCGCCGGCGTAGCCGAGGTGGGAAAGTTTGGAGCCGCGGCCAATGGTGACGTTCTTGGTTTCGTAGAACGCACCGATCTTGCCGGTGTCGCCGAGCACTGTGCCGGGACGCAGGTAGGTGAAAGGGCCGACGGCGGCGTCCGCGCCGATCACGGCACCGGAACCGTGGGTGCGGGTCACCTTGGCGCCCTCGCCGATGCGAACATCGGTCAGGGTGGAGTCGGGGCCGACGACGGCGTCCCTCGCCACGGTGGTGGCGCCGTGCAGCTGCGTGTTCGGCAGGATGCGGACGTCCTCATCCAGGACGACGGTGGAATCGATCCAGGTGGTGGCGGGGTCAACCACTGTGACGCCGGCGCGCATCCAGGCTTCAACGGTGCGGCGGTTCAGTTCCGCGCCGAGGGCGGAGAGCTGCACACGGTCGTTGGCGCCCTCCACCTGCCAGCGGTCTTCGGTGACCACGGCGGCAACCCGACCGCCCGACTGCCGCGCGAGGCCCAGCACGTCGGTGAGGTACTTTTCGCTCTGCGAATTGTCGGTGGTGATGTGGACCAGCGCGTCACGCAGGACATCGGCGTCGAAGGCGTAGATCCCGGAATTGACCTCGCGGATCAGGCGTTCGGTTTCCGTTGCATCCTTGTGCTCGCGGATGCCGGTCACGGAGCTGTCATCACCGCGGAGAATGCGTCCATAGCCTGTGGCATCATCCAGCAGTGCGGTGAGCACGGTGACGGCATTGGCCTCCCGCTCATGTGTGGCCACCAGGTCGGCCAACAGGCTGCCGGTCAGGAGCGGAACGTCGCCGTAAGTGACCACGACGGTGCCTGCGAGTTTCTCCTGGGCGTCCAGTGCCTGCACGGCCACTTCAACGGCGCGGCCGGTGCCGGGGACGTCGTCCTGGTCCACGATCAGGGCTTCGGGGTCCAGCTGGTTCAGGTGGCGGGCAACGAGATCCCGCTCGTGGCGGACCACCAAGGCCAGCCGTGCGGGGTTAATGCTGCGGGCTGCCAGCAGGGCGTGGCCCACCATGGACCTGCCGCCGATTTCGTGCAGGATCTTCGGGGTACGGGATTTCATCCGGGTACCGGCGCCTGCTGCCAGAACAATGACGGCGGCTGGGCCGGTATTCTCGGGGATCACGTACGGGTTCTCCTTGCTTGGTTGCGCGTTGCGCTGGGCGCGGTGCCTGTCCGGCCAAAAATTCACGGCGGGGCACCGAGTTCATCCTACTGGACGGTCTTCGCACAGCAGTTCCGCCCATAGGATTCGAACCTATACTCCACGGCTCCAAAGGCCGGGGTGCTGCCATTACACCAGGGCGGACCATGCCACAGGCGCAAAGGCCAAGGCACAAGTATTTATTTTGCCATGGCTTCAGGGCAGCCCGCGACATTGGCCGGAATCACGGCAGCCAGGCCAGTGCACCGCCACCGGTTCCAACTGGTTTCAGCAGCGCTAGGGCATGATGGAAATGTGAGCAATAACCCACCCCGGACACGGATGACAGGCGTACAGCGGCGCGGCCAGCTGGTCGACGTCGGCCGTGGCCTTTTTGCCGCTCGCGGGCTCGACGGGACCACCATTGAGGAAATCGCGGCCTGCGCCGGCGTTTCCAAGCCCGTGATCTACGAACATTTCGGCTCCAAGGAGGGCCTGTACACGCAGGTGGTGGACTTCGAGTTTCACATCCTGCTGGACTCGATCACCGCTGCCCTGACCGAAGAAGGCAAACCGCGCGTCCTGGTGGAACGCGCCGCCCTGGCCCTCCTCACCTACATTGAGGACCGGGCGGAGGGCTTCCGGATACTCATGCGCGACGCACCGCCATCGCAGCCCGAAGGCGCTTTCTCCACCCTGCTGTCCCAGGTCACCGCCCGCGTGGAACACATCCTGTCCGACGAATTCCACCGCCGCGGGTTCAGCGCCCAGGACGGCGCGATGTACGCCCAGATGCTCGTGGGCATGGTGGCCATGACCGGCCAATGGTGGCAGGACAGCCGCCAGCCCGACAAACACACCGTCGCCGCGCACCTGGTCAACCTCGCCTGGAACGGCCTCACAGGCCTCCAAAAAGACCCCGAGCTGAAGTCCGAAGCATGAGTGTTACCTTCATGCCCGCGTGGTCACCTACGCAGCGCGGGAACCCTTCGCCGTCGCTTAGACACAGCGCATAGGTGTCGCTGCGGTCGCTGGGCGACCTTCACGCCACGATGCGCCGCGATGCGCTCCTACGCGAAGGCCCCCCGCACCGCTATTGACTAGCGTTCCCTTCGCGAGGTGCCGCCGCATATGCAGTGCCTAAGATGCAGGACGGGATCTGCCGCCGCCGCACCCGCCCCCTCACCCACCTGCCGAAGGTTCCACGCGAGTCGCCTGCTGCTCCTTTGTGTGAGGTGGCGTTCGTTGTCGGGAGGTGATCCTTCGGGAAGGTGACATCGGCGCGCCGGAGCTGGTCCTTCCGAAAGGAGCGCATCGCGGCGCAACGGGGCATGGAGGTCGCTCAGCGACCGGAATGCCCCCTTTGCGACGTGTCTAAGCGACGCGGAAGGGCCAGCTGTGGCATCCAAGTCGGGCGGACGCCGAAGGGCCGGCTCCGGCACCCAAGCCGCCGCCGCACCAACGGAGGGTTATTCGCCAAGGACTTCCAGGGCTTCCATCCATTCGAGCTCCAGGGCTTCGCGGTCGGTGGCGAGGTCCTTGAGTTTTTTGTTCTGGTCGGCGAGGGCGTCGAAGTCGGATGCTGCGGTGCTCTTGACCATTTGGTCGTGAATCTTCTTTTCCTGCTGCTCCAGTTTGCCCAGCTGGCGCTCGATCCGGTTCTTGGCCTTCCGGGCGTCGCGCTTTTCGGCTTCGGAGGAACCGGAGGCTGCGGGGGCGGAGCTGCCGCTCGGACCGGTGACGGGGTTGCCGCCGCCGGTGATCGTGGAGCCGGCCAGGGCGGATTCGCGGAGCTCCAGATACTGGTCCACGCCGCGCGGCAGGGCGCGGATCTTGCCGTCACCAAGCAGCGCCATCTGGTGGTCTGTCACGCGTTCCAGCAGGTAACGGTCGTGGCTGACCACAACGAGCGTGCCAGGCCAGCCGTCAAGGACGTCTTCGACGGCGGCGAGGGTGTCGGTGTCGAGGTCGTTGGTGGGCTCATCGAGCATCAGCACGTTCGGCTCCCCCACCAGCAGGCGCAGGAGCTGGAGGCGCCGGCGCTCACCACCGGACAGATCCCTGACCGGGGTCCACTGCTTTTCGTTGGTGAAGCCGAGCTGCTCCACAAGCTGGCCCGCCGTGAATTCCTTGCCGCCCACGTTAAAGGACCGCTTTTCGCGCTCGATGACTTCGATCACGCGCAGGTCCGAGACGTCGTCGAGCTCTTTGACCTCCTGGGTCAGCACGGCGGTGACCACGGTCTTGCCGCGCTTGACCTTGCCGGATGACGGCTCAATCTCGCCGTTGAGGAGTTTCAGCAGGGTGGTCTTGCCGGCGCCGTTGACGCCCACCAGGCCAAGCCGCTCGCCGGGGGCAAGCCGCAGTGTGATGTTGTCGAAGAGTTTCTGTCCGGGGTCGCCGCCGAGGAAGTCCAGTGAGACGTTCTCGAGGTCCAGGACGTCCTTGCCGAGCCGGGCGGTGGCCATCTTGCTCAGGGCTGTGGAGTCACGCGGCTCGGGCACGTCGGCGATGAGGGCGTTGGCGGCCTCGATGCGGAATTTCGGCTTGGCCGTGCGGGCCGGAGCGCCGCGGCGAAGCCAGGCGAGCTCCTTTTTCACGAGCATCTGGCGCTTGCCTTCCATAACATTCGCCGCCCGGTCACGCTCGGCACGGGCCAGCACGTAGGCCGCGTAGCCGCCGTCGAACGGGTCCATGATGCCGTCGTGGATTTCCCAGGTCTTGGTGCAGACTTCGTCCAGGAACCAGCGGTCGTGGGTGACCACCAGGAAGGCGCCCTGGTTTGCCCGCCACCGGGTCTTCAGGTGCCGCGACAGCCAGGCGACTCCTTCGACGTCGAGGTGGTTGGTCGGTTCGTCGAGCATGATGACGTCATGGTCCTCGATCAGCAGCTTGGCCAGCGCCACCCGCCGCTTCTGACCGCCGGAGAGGGCGTGGACGTTCGCATGCCAGTCGACGTCGGACACCAGGCCGCCCATGACTTCGCGGATCTGGGGATTGCGGGCCCATTCATAGTCGGCCTGGTCGCCGACGATCGCAGCGCCCACTGTGAGGTCGCCGTCGAGCACGTCGCTCTGGTCCAGGTAGCCGATGTTGACTTCACTGCGCTTGGTCACGCGGCCCGAGTCCGGGGTGGAGCGCAAGGCCAGGAGGCGCATCAGCGTGGACTTGCCGTCGCCGTTCCGGCCCACCATGCCGATCCTGTCACCTTCCTCGAGTCCGAGGGTGATGCCGTCCAGGACGGTGCGCGTTGCGTACGAAACCGTAAGGTTTTCGCCGCCAAGAAGGTGTGCCAAGGGGACTGCTTTCTGCTGCTCAGTACGGAAGGGGGCTCTTAAAGGAGAGTATCGGAGATGATGCGCGCGCCATGCACGGGCCCGTGGACAGGGAATGCCGTCAGCCCGTAGTGCCGCAGGTCCTCCGCCAGGTTTTCGGCGGCGGCAGGATTGTGGGTCAACAGCGCCACGGTGGGTCCGGAACCGGATACGATTCCGGCCAGGGCGCCGAGCGCTTCACCTCGTCCCAGCGTATCGCGGAGCGCGGGGGAAAGTTCAATGGAGGCCCGCTGCAGATCGTTCACCAGGACCCGGCTCAGGGCATCGGCGTCCCCGCTCCGCAGCGCCTGCAGGATCTTGGGATCCACGGCCGTGGGCTCGGCAACGTCCAGTCCTTCTGCCTCCCGGAGCCGGTCCAGGGTGCGGAAGACTTCGGGGGTGGGCAGCCCGTAGTCCGCCGCCACGAGGACCCAGTCCGTTTGGGCTTTGGCCAGTGCCGGCGAAAGGTCGTCGCCAACGCCAAGCCCGACGGCGGTTCCGCCGAGGAGGGAGAACGGGACGTCGGCACCCAATTCGGCGGCCAGATGGGCCAACTCATCCCGCGACAGCCCGCTGTTCCAGAGCGCGTCGCAGGCCAGCAGGGTGGCTGCGGCATCGGCCGAGCCGCCGCCCATGCCCCCGGCCACGGGGACCCGCTTGGTGATTTCAAGGTGTACGCCGGTGGAATGCTCGGAGACATCGGCCATGATGGCTGCGGCCTTGTAGGCCAGGTTCTTCTCGTCCAGCGGAATATGCACGCCG
The DNA here is from genome assembly GCF_006517235.1 of Pseudarthrobacter sp. NIBRBAC000502772. NCBI lineage: Bacteria > Bacillati > Actinomycetota > Actinomycetes > Micrococcales > Micrococcaceae > Pseudarthrobacter > Pseudarthrobacter sp. NIBRBAC000502772. The sequence goes on along the minus strand of NZ_CP041188.1, from coordinate 1,850,245 downwards.
TCCAGGTCCAGGGTGCTGTCAGGGCTGATGCTGACGGTGATCCCCGGCGTCTCCGTGCTGGTGGCAGCCACTTCCTCATAGAGGGAAACGGCCAGGTACACGCTGGCAACTGAATGGTAGCCGTCAGCGCGCAAGGGTCCCACGTCCAGGGAAACATTAACCTTGCCGGGCGCCTTCACACGGACCGTCCGTGCGGGAAACTTCCCGGCGGCTGCCTTCACGACCCGGCCTCGCGGGCTTCGGCAATCCGTGCAAAGGCGTGGATGTCGATGACTTCGCCCCGGGCCGATGGGGCCACTCCTGCGGCGATGAGGCAGCGCTCGGCCTCGGCTGCGCCGCCGGCCCAGCCAGCCAGGGCGGCCCTCAGCGTCTTCCGGCGCTGGGCGAAGGCAGCGTCGATCACGGCGAACACCTGCTCACGGGTGGCGGTTGTTTCAGGCGGTTCCCGCCGGGTGAAGGCCACGAGCCCGGATTGGATCTTCGGCGCAGGCCAGAAGACGTTCATGCCGATCACCCCGGCCTTGCGCATGCTGCTGTACCAGGCCGCCTTGACCGAGGGCACCCCGTAGGTCTTTGATCCTGGCCCTGCGGCCAGCCGGTCAGCCACCTCGTCCTGGACCATCACCAGACCGTGCTGCAGGCTGGGGAAATGCTGGAGCAGGTGCAGGACCACCGGCACCGCCACGTTGTAGGGCAGGTTCGCCACAATGGCGGTGGGCTCAACGGGAAGCGATGTGACCTTCATGGCGTCCGCCTGGACCAGGTGGAAAGCGCCCGCCGCCTCCGGCCGCCATGCTTTCACGGTTTCCGGCAGCTTTGCCGCCAGGACCGGATCAATTTCGACGGCGACCACCGTCTGCGCGGCATCCAGCAGGCCCAGCGTGAGGGAACCAAGGCCGGGCCCGACTTCCAGCACCGTCTCGGTTGGCCCAATGTTGGCAACGGAGACGATCCGGCGGATGGTGTTGCCATCGATGACGAAGTTCTGTCCCAGTGTCTTGGTGGGCCGGATACCGATTTCTTCCGCCAGCCGGCGTATGTCGGAAGCACCGAAGAGGGGTGCGGGCGCGGCGGCAGTCGGTTCAGTCACCTAGGCATCCTATCCCGGCCGCAGTGACGGGCCATCCGCTTTCCGCGCGGATCATGCGTGTTACGCGGTGCGTGTTTCCGCTTAACGGCAGCGGCCGGCCCCGGGACAATCCGGGGCCGGCCGCTGTCTTCTGCTTGGTTGGTGGCTGTGGTCAGCTGCCGCCAGTGCAGGTGCTCATTGGTGCCTAGCTTGTAGCGGCCCAGCCACAGCCCCACGGCTGCAGGCCACGCTGTGCGTACACGCGGTTGGCGATGTCGATCTGCTGTGCCTTGGTGGCGAGGCTGGCGTTGGGGGCGTAGGCGCCGCCGCCGGAGCCGATCCAGGTCTGGATGTCGAACTGGAGGCCGCCGTAGTAGCCGTTGCCCGAGTTGATGGACCAGTTTCCGGTGGACTCACACTGGGCGATCTTGTCCCACATGGCCTCGTTCATCATGGCCGGGGCGGAGGCGCCGGTGTTCGTTCCGGCGGCTGCGGGCTTTGCCTTGGTGCCTACTGTGACTTTTTCCGTCACGGGCTGGACGGAAACAGTTTCGGAGACCAGCGTCCGCGAGGCTTCACGGCCGTCAACCATCACCAGCTTGAAGCTCTTCTCCACTTTGCCGGCCACGCCGGCCTGGGTGACCTCTTTCTCGCCCTTGAGAAGCTCAGCGCTCTCAGTGGTCATGCTGTCGAAAGCAACATCTTCAGTGGTGGCCGCGGTCTGGCTGGTATCCACCCGGGAGACCTTAACCACCATGTTGTTAACCACGTGCGCGTTGCCCGGCTGGGAAGTACGGTCGTCGACGCCGAGGGTGATGCCGGCGTCCTCCAGCACCTGGGCGACGGTCCCCGCGGTGGTGGTGGCCGTGGAGGCCTTGCCGTCGGCAACGATGCTGACGGTCTTGGGTGTGGAGATGGAGACAAACGATCCGGCCACGGCGAGCTGGGCGTCCTTCGGGACGGAAACGGAGGAGGAGCTGGCCACTCCCAGTTCGGTGACGAGGCCCGCAACATCCGGCGCCGTGGTGTTGATGGTCTTTTCGGAACCGTCCAGGCTGACCTTCACGGCCTTGGCCATGTTGACGTTGATCACGGTGCCGTTCTCCACTTTGGCGTCCGCCGAGGGCGAGACGCGGTCAGCCGGCTTCAGTTCTACGTTGGCGCTTTTTACGACCTGGCCCACGGTGCCGCCGAAGGACTGGACCGAAGTCACTTTTCCGTCGACGTTGAGGGTAACGGTTTTGTTATTTCCGACGAAGGCCACGAGGCCCAACACCAGCGCACACAGCACCACCAGTTGGGTGCCCACCTTGATAAAACTGAACTTGCCGTCCGTTGTGAAGAGCTTGACCACGATTGCCCGTAACTTTAGATCCATCCGGGCACGGGGAAAAACGCAGTGAAATAGCCGGCGCATGACCCTGGGGACAAGCTCCGGGCACCGTTGCGCCGCCACACTCCGCGCGGCAGGCAGAGGGCATCAAAGCCCAGCCTGATCCTGCTGCGAATGAAGTGAAATTATCCGAAGGCCTTCCCCGACCCCGGCTAATAGTTCTCCACTGTAACCGTAGCGTTATAAAGCGGCCAAGAAATTTACATACGAGGTATGTGAACCAAGCAATGTGACGAGGCCCAGATCAGTCCCACGATCCGTACGCCCGCACGGTATTTTCGCTAATCCGGGTGCAGAGCTCGGCGAGGTCAGTTCCTGTCAATTCGGCCATGGCGCGGACGGTGTACGGCACCACATAACTGGCGTTGGGACGGCCGCGGTGCGGATGCGGAGTCAGGAACGGGGCATCCGTTTCCACCAGCACCAGGTCCGGGTCTGCCACTGCCAGCGCGGCGCGGAGGTTAGCCGCATTCTTAAAGGTCAGCGTGCCGGCAAAGGACATGTTCCAGCCCGCGTCATTGCAGATCCTGGCGAGCGCCTCATCACCCGAGAAGCAATGAAACACCACCCGCTCGGGAGCCCCCTCCTCGCGCAGGACCTGCACGACGTCGTCGTGCGCGTCGCGGTCATGGATCTGCAGCGTCAGGTCCAGGCGCTTGGCAATATCGATATGCCGCCGGAACGAATAGCGCTGGTGGGCCAGGCCCTCCCCTTCGGTGCGGAAGAAATCAAGGCCGGTCTCGCCGATAGCCCGGATCCGGGGGTGGGCGGCCAGTTGCTCAATCTCCGCCAGCGCATCCTCCAACTCGCCGCGCCTGGCATAGTCCGGGGCGTCGTTGGGGTGCAATGCCACTGCCCCCAGCAACCTGCTGTCCAGGTCAACGGCGCGGACCGTGAACCGGGAGGACTCCAGGTCGCAGCCCACCTGGACGGCCCCCTGCACTCCGACGGCCTGGGCTGCATCCAACGCCGCGGCGATGCCCACCGGGCTCTCGCCATCGGGGAAATCCAGGTGCGTATGGTTGTCCATCACGGGGACCGGCAGCGGCTCCGGCGCCGGCGGATAGTCCTGCCGCGCCTTCCGGCCGGCGTCTGCAGGGTCCGCCCCGGCGACACGGTAAGCGGCGGGGATCAGCGAATTGCACATCCCTCAAGCCTAGCGGCGGCGGATCGCGGCAGAATTCCCGGAACACTCTGTCAGCCAGGGCAGTTGTGTTAGTAGGCTGGTACGAACAGATGCGAACGCCCACCGCCGGGCGAAGGCAGGCCTGCTGTCCCGTTCCGGGTGATCCCCGGACTGAAAGGTTGCAGATGGACTCCCACCGCCGCACCGCCGTCAACGAGGTAACCCCTGCCAGCCGGAACTTCACCCCCGTGACGGAGCAGGTGGGCCATCTCAACGGTTACAAGACAGCAGCCATGGACGCGGACTCATTCCACGCGGCCAGCCAGCGGATCCTGGCCTCGATCAACACCGTCATTGACGGAAAGTCGGATGCGGCCAGGCTCGCCCTGACGGTGTTGCTGGCCCAGGGCCATCTGCTCCTGGAAGACGTGCCAGGTGTGGGCAAGACCCTCCTGGCCAAGACCCTCGCCCGGAGCATTGACTGCACGGTCAGCCGCATTCAGTTCACTCCTGATCTGCTGCCTTCGGACGTGACCGGCGTGTCCATCTATAACCAGGCGTCGCGGCTGTTCGAGTTCCGCCCGGGTGCCGTCTTCGCCAACATTGTTATTGGCGATGAAATCAACCGCGCGTCCGCCAAGACCCAATCCGCCCTCCTGGAGTGTATGGAGGAACACCAGGTGACCGTGGACGGGGACTCGTACAAACTCGACGAACCGTTCATGGTGGTGGCAACCCAGAACCCGATCGAGATGGAAGGCACCTATCCACTCCCCGAGGCCCAGCGCGACCGCTTTATGGCGCGGATTTCCATGGGCTATCCGGACAAGGACTCCGAAATCGAAATGCTGGAGACCCATCAGGCAACCTCCCCGTTGGCCAACGTCGCCGCTGTGGTCACCGCGGCGGACGTCGCAGCCATGATCGCCACGGTGCAACAGGTTTACGTCTCCCAGGCAGTCAAGGAATACACCGTCTCAGTAGGCCGCGCAACGCGCGAAAGCCCCCTGCTCCGGCTGGGCGCCAGCCCACGCTCCATGCTCCAACTGCTCCGGGCCGCGAAGGCCACGGCGGCGCTGGACGGCCGTGATTTTGTGCTGCCAGACGACGTCGTCGGCGTTGCGGAATCCGTACTGGCCCACCGGATCATCCTGGACCGGAAGGCGGCCGGCGCCGGTGAGACCCCGCACAGCGTCATCCGGGGCATCCTCTCCCGGCTCCCCGTGAACCAGGACCCGGTGAACAACCCGGCCCGGTCATCGGCCCCGCCGGCCGGACTACGCCGGAACCACTAGGCAGGGCCGGCACATGGCGCTGCGTGACCGACTACCCCGGCACCTGTTCAGCCAGCGTGGCTGGGGGCTCCTGGCCGCCGGCGCCGTCTGCCTGTTGTCTGCGCAGATCATGGGGCGGCGGGATCTGCTGAGCCTGAGTGTCCTGCTCATCGTCCTTCCCCTGGTTTCGCTGGCCGGGATCAGGCTCCTCAAGCCCCGGTTCCAGGTTTACCGCGAGTTCAACCCGTCCCCGGTGGAGACCTCCGCCGCCACCACAGTGCGGCTCGCCGTGGCGCGGACCGGTTACGGGGGCGGCCGGGCGATCATGGAGGAACGGCTGCCGCCACGGTTCGGCGAGTCCCCGGCCTTCCATTTCCCCGCCCGCTCAGCCAGGGGCGGGACCAGCAGGTACGAATACCACTTGCGCTCCACCAAACGCGGACAGTACCTGATCGGCCCGGTAACAGCCGAGTTCACGGATCCGTTCGGGTTGTCCCTGCACCGGCGGTCAATTGACGACGGCGACACACTCACCGTGACGCCCGCCGCCGTCGAGCTTCCCGTGACGGGCCTCGCGGGAGCCCGCGGCAACGACGGCATCACAGCAACCCGTACCCGCGCCAACCCCAGCGACGATGACGTCATGACCCGCGAATACCGCCCGGGCGATCCCATGCGCCGGGTGCACTGGGCGGCCACCGCGCACCACGGCGCCCTGATGGTGCGCCAGGAGGAGTCCGTCACAACGCCGGAGGCCACCATCATCCTGGACCAACGGTTCGCGGCATTTTCCGGCGGGCACGGCTCCGGTTTCGGGGGCACTGCGGCCGTCGACGGCCACGAGATGATCACCAGCGGCACTTTCGAGTGGGCCGTGGTGGCCGCGATCTCCATCTGCACGCACCTGTCGGAGCGGAACTACGCCCTCCGCCTCCTGGACCCCCGCGGCGAACCCGCGTTCCTCCGCTCCCCGTCCGCACCGGAACCGGAAGCGGAAGAGTTCAGCGGAGTGTCCGGGCTCCAGTCGATCGCCGAAAGCCTCGCCGCCATCCAGCTGTCCGGTCCGCACCACGCTGCCCGGGACCACGGTGGCCAGGATGCCGGACCGGCCGTTTTCGACGATCACCTGATGGACAAGCTCTCCGCCCACCGGATGCGGGGGCCCCTTATTGCCGTGCTCGGCAGGATCTCTCCGAGCGAGGCCAGAGCCCTCGCTCCGGCGGCGGGTTATGGCGCGAATGCGTTCGCCATCATCGTTTCCGAGAGGCCCGCCGATTCCGAGGACTCCTTGGAGGCCCTCCGCCGGGGCGGCTGGCGGGCAGTGGCGGTGCCAACCTCGGTTCCGGTCCCGGACGCCTGGACGCACTTCGACCAGGGTGGCGCTGCGCCGGCCACGGCAGCGGCAGACGTACGCCGCGGAGCGGAGGTGGGACGGTGACACTGGCACCGGAACGCAACGCGTCGCGCGGGCGGGCAGCCACAGATGCCCCGAGCCAGGTTCCGGCACGGACGCGGGTCGGGGCGTACCCCTGGGCCATGGCCGGCGCAGTCGCCCTGTCCGTGGCTGGCGCCGCGATTTCCCTCAACGGTGTCCTGCGGGGTTGGGCCTGGTACTTGCCCATCCTGACCACGGTGGTGGTGGTCTGCCTGACCATCGCCACGCTCCGCGCGCTGCGGGCCCATCCTCTCATGGTGGCTGCCGGCGGCTTTGCCTCCCTGATCGCGATCCTCACCCTGACGTTTTTCCGAAGCACGGGCATTGCCGGTTTCATCCCGTCCGGGGCAACCATGGCTGAAGTGGACAGGTTCGTCCGCCGGGCGAGCGAGACGGTCCTTGCGGAAAGTGCCCCGGTGGCTCCGAACGCCGGAATCGTTATGGTCAGCTGCGCAGCCCTGGGCCTGACAGTCATCCTCATCGATGCGCTGGCCGTGCCGCTTGGCATGCCGGCAGCAACCGGCCTGGGCCTGCTGGCCATCCTGGTAGTCCCCGCCACCGTGAAGCCCCAGAGCGTGGGGGTTTGGGGCTTCACAGCCACGGCGGCCGGGTACCTCCTCATCCTCGCGTGCAGCCAGTGGTTTGCACCGGATTCCCGCACTGCGGCCGACAGCGGCCGGAATCCCGGCCAGTTCCGGCAGGCCATGCTGACCGGGACCGTGGCCCTGGTGGCAACACTGGCAGTGCCGGCGGCCATCCCCGGATTCGACCACGGCACGTTTCCGCAGGGCTCCCGGCTGAACCCGTGGGGCGCCGGGACCGGCTTGAACCCCATGATTACCTTGGGAAACAGCCTGCGGGCACCGGCCGGAAGCGGGCGGATCACCTATGCCACCAACGCGGCCGGGCCGCTGTATCTGCGGTCCGTCACTGTTGACAATTTCGACGGCGAGTCGTGGGGACCCGATGACCGCGACGCGGAGCGCCGCCCCGTGGCCGGACAGCTTGAGACGGGCCACGAGATCGTCGCCGAGGAGCAGCTCCGCCAGGTGACTATCGTGAATACGGGCACGTTCACGAGCCCGTACCTGCCGTTGCCGTACGCGCCGGAAACAATCCGCGGGCTCAATGGCGCCTGGACATGGGACCCGGCCACCCTGGCCGTCAAGGGTTCCAACACCAACACGCGGACACAGGAATACATTGTGGTGTCCACGGCGCCTAAGCTCACGGCCACCCTCCTTCAACAGTCGTCGCAGGCCGTGCAGGGAATTCCTGCCGACTTCACCAGGGTTCCCGGCAACGTCCCGGACATCGTCCGCAGCACGGCGGACACGGTGACAGCTTCGAGTGACACACCCTTCGCCAAGGCCATGGCCATCCAGAAATACCTTCGCTCAGGGGAGTTCACCTACTCGCTCCAGTCACCTGTCCAGGGCGGCTACGACGGTAACGGGCTCTCGGTGCTGGCCGATTTCCTGACCCAGAAGAGCGGATACTGCATCCACTACTCGTCCGCGATGGCCGTGATGGCCCGGCTGGAAGGTATCCCGAGCCGGATCGCGGTTGGTTACGCGCCGGGCCGAAGCACTGGTTCCACGGTTTCAGTGGCCGGGCAAGGTGCGCTGCCGGAGTATGAGGTGGACGCCCGGGACGCCCACGCCTGGCCCGAGCTCTACTTCCAGGGATTGGGGTGGGTGCCCTTCGAACCCACGCCGTCACGTGGTGTTATACCCGCGTACGCCACGGAAACCAGCACACCCGGCAGCCCCGGTTCGCTGGGTAATAACGAGGACCTCCTTCCCGGCGCAACCGCCCCGACCCCCACACCAAGCGCCACGGCCGCGCCCCTCCCGGGTGCCGGTGGCGGCGCGGGGGACCTCGGGCAGCTGCTCCTGCCATGGCTGCTGGGGACGGCCGCCGCACTGGGCCTGGTCCTCCTGGCAGCCTCGCCGCGGCTGGTGAGGATGGGCCGGCGTGCCCGGCGGCTCCGCACCGAGGGCCGGGCGCGGGAGGACGTGATTCCGCTGGCGTGGGCCGAAATCCGTGATCTCGGAACCGACTACGGACTGCCACCGGACTCCAGCGAAACAGCCCGGACGTATTCCGCACGGCTCCGCCATTCATCGCTGCTCGGCGAACATGGCGGCATGGACGACGCCGCGCACCAAGCCATCCGCAGCCTCACCTCCGACTTCGAACGCCGGCACTACGGCCCGCCTGTCCAGGACACAGCCGGCCGCGGAAGGACAGGGGCCATTGCCCCACGCATCGCGGCGGTACAGCAGTCCTTGCGTGCCAACGCCTCTCTCCCTCGACGCCTCCGTGCCGACTGGCTCCCGCCGTCGGTTCTGGGCCGGTGGGCCTGGCTCCTGGCTGCCCCGTTCAGAGGGCTCGGCAGGCTGGCGCGACGGACGGCAAAAGCCGCCGCACGCTCCTGGTCGAGGGCGCGCGACGGCTTGTTCCGGCCGCGTGGTAGCCAATAGCGGCTCGCCGCAGCGGCTACCTACTGGCGGTGAAGGAAGCGGCTGACCGGAGGATAATCCTGTCAGCCGGAGGACCATCCGTTCAGCCGGCGTAGGGGTCGGCGATGCCGATGTACTGCGTGTAAAGGTATTCCTCGATGCCTTCGAGGCCGCCTTCACGTCCCAGCCCGGACTGCTTGACGCCGCCGAACGGTGCGGCGGCATTGGAGATGACGCCGGCGTTCAGGCCGAGCATGCCGGTCTCGAGCCGTTCGCCCATCCGGATGCCGCGGTTCAGGTCGCGGGTGAAGACGTACGCCACCAGCCCGTACTCGGTGTTGTTGGCCAGGCGGATCGCTTCGTCCTCCGTTTTGAAGGTGATGATCGGCGCAACGGGGCCGAAGATTTCCTCGGACAGGATCCGGGTGCCTTCGGTGACGCCGGTGAGGATGGTGGGCGGGTAGAAGTAGCCCGGGCCTTCGGCCGGGGCGCCGCCCAGGACTGCCCTGGCGCCGGAGGCCACGGCGTCGGACACCAGCTCGTGGACCTTGTCCCGGCTCTTGGCATCAATCAGCGGGCCGACCTTGGACTCCGGTTCCGTACCCCGGGCCGTGGTCATGTCCGCCATCTTCGCCGCGAACTTTTCCGCGAACTCGTCAGCAACAGACTCGTGAACGATGAACCGGTTGGCCGCGGTGCAGGCCTCGCCCATGTTCCGTAGCTTCGCCAGCATGGCACCGGCGACGGCGGCGTCCAGGTCCGCGTCCTCGAACACCACGAACGGGGCGTTGCCACCGAGTTCCATGGAGGTCCGCAGCACCGTCTCGGACGCGTCGGCGAGCAGGCGCCGGCCCACCTCCGTCGAGCCCGTAAACGAGAGTTTGCGCAGGCGCTGGTCCTTGATCAGCGGTCCGGTGGTGGCGCCTGCCGTGGACGTAGGGATGACGTTCAGGACTCCGGCCGGCAGGCCCGCCTCCTGCATGACGGCGGCGAACAGCTGCGAGGTCAGCGGCGTGAGGTTGGCGGACTTCAGCACCATGGTGCAGCCGGCCGCGACAGCAGGGGCGATCTTGCGCGTGGCCATGGCCAGCGGGAAGTTCCACGGCGTGATCAGCAGGCACGGGCCCACCGGCTTCTTGGTCACCAGCAGGCGGGACTTGCCATCGGGCGAGACCGAGTAGCGGCCGAACGCGCGGACGGCTTCCTCGGAGAACCAGCGCAGGAACTCGGCGCCGTAGGTGACCTCGCCGCGGGCCTCGGCCAGCGGTTTGCCCATTTCCATGGTCATCAGCAGCGCGAAGTCCTCGGCACGCGCCGTAACCATCTCAAAGGCACGGCGGAGGATTTCGCCGCGTTCACGGGCCGGGACCTTCGCCCACGATTCCTGCGCTGCGGCCGCCGCGTCCAAAGCAGCTTTGCCGTCTTCGGCGCCGGCGTCAGCGATGCTAAGGAGCACCTTGCCCGTGGCGGGGTCCTCGACGTCGAACGTCTTGCCTGACGCCGCCGGGCGCCATTCGCCGTTGATCAGCAATCCGGTGGGAACAGAGGCCAGCAGTGCGATTTCGCGCTCCACGGTAACAGCTGGCTGTGCGGTGACAGTCACGGTGACTCCCTCGTCAATAAAGGTTTGGTTCAGCCTTGACGCAGGGCCTGGGCGGCCTGCCGTATTGGCTGATTTACTGTCACACTACTGCCGCGGCCGCCAGAGGGTCTACGCCTGGACGCACTGCTGAAGCGAGATTTCGTTGTGCAGCTGCACAGCTGGCCTTTCGTATGCTCAGCGTGCCGCGAGGACCGCCGAGTACAGCTCCCGCTTGCTGACGCGGACGTCCTCGGCTACGGCGGCCACGGCTTCCTTGAGCCGGATTCCCTGGGCCACCAGCTCGTTGACGGCCGCCACGTGGTCCTCGGGGGTGCCCGGCGCCTGCTCAGGGGCGCCGCCCAGCACCACGGCAATCTCGCCGCGCACCTCGTTGCCTTCGGCCCACAGCAACAGTTCCCCGACCGTCCCGCGGATGACTTCCTCGTAGGTCTTGGTCAGTTCCCGGCAGACGGCGATCCGCCGCTCGGCACCGAAACGCTCGCGCAGGGCCCGCAGCATCGATTCCAGCCGGTGCGGGGCCTCAAAAAACACCATGGTCCGGCGTTCGGCCGAAAGGTCCGCCAACCGCGACGCCCGTTCGCCGGCCTTCCGGGGCAGGAATCCCTCAAAACAGAAGCGGTCGGTGGGTAGACCGGACAGCGCCAGGGCGGTCAGTACCGCGGACGGGCCAGGGACGGCGGTCACGGTAAGTCCGGCTGCCACAGCGCCTTCCACCAGCCTGAACCCCGGGTCCGAGACCGAAGGCATGCCGGCGTCTGTGACCATGACCAGGGTTTTGCCGGACCGGACGTGCTCCAGCAGTTCCGCGGTCTTGGTGGCCTCGTTGTGCTCGTGGTAGCTGATGACCCGCCCGGCGACGGTGACTCCGAGGTTCTGGACAAGGCGGTGCAGGCGCCTGGTGTCTTCGGCGGCCACGATGTCCGCCGTCCCCAGGAGCTCGATCAGGCGGGCCGACGCGTCTCCCGTATTCCCGATGGGCGTTGCCGCCAGTACAATCCGGCCCGGCCCCGTGGCGACCGGTGCCGCTGCAGCCGGGTCCGCTGCCACGTGAACCTCTGTCTCTGGCTCCTCCCCGGCGGCATCGAAAGGTTCTGCGGGGCGGGAATCGGCGAAGGTGCTGGGGTTAGGGTCCACTCCCCCAGCGTACTGCTGGCCGGCGGCCCAAGCTGCAAAAGGTAGCATGGGGCTCGTGACGCAGACCTCCATGCGGCCTGCCGAGGCCGGCCAGACCATCCCGCCGGCACGAGGCCCGTGGATCGCCCGTCCGGCCGAGGCCTTCTCAGCCACAGCCCTCCGCGAGCGCCTGATCGGCAGCACGCGCAGCTGGCGGGAGTACCCGCCGTCGCTGCGTCTCTGGTTCTGGTTGGTGCCCGCCCTGACCTCCGTGATCGGCGGCGTCCTCCGCTTTGTCCGGCTGGACACGCCGCACAGCCTGGTCTTCGATGAAACGTATTACGTCAAGGACGCCTACTCCTACGTGGTCAGCGGCTACGAACGGGGCTGGCCGGACAAGGCCAACGACTCCTTCAACGCAGGCAACCCGGCCATCCTCCTGGACACTCCCGAGTACGTGGTCCATCCGCCCGTGGGCAAGTGGATGATCGCCGGCGGCATGTGGCTCTTCGGGTCCGATAATCCGTTCGGCTGGCGGTTCGCGGCCGCACTGACCGGAACCCTGTCCATCCTGCTGCTCACGCTGATTGCACTGAAGCTGTTCCGCTCAGTGCCGCTGTCTGCCGCCGCGGGCCTGCTGCTCGCCGTCGACGGCCACCACCTGGTGATGTCGCGGACATCACTCTTGGATATCTTCCTGATGTTCTGGCTCCTGGCGGCCTTCGGAGCTTTGCTGCTGGACCGCGATGACGGACGACGGCGGCTGGCCGCACGGCTCGGACGGCTCGCGGCCGCGTCCCGGAACGCTCGGCCCGCAGCCAGCCAACTGCTGGCGGGACCGTGGCTGGGGATCCGCTGGTGGCGTCTCGCCGCGGGCGTGTGCATGGGACTCGCCATAGGCACCAAATGGTCGGGCCTGTTTTTCCTCGCCGGCTTCGGCATGCTGACGGTCCTATGGGACCTCAATGCACGGCGCGTCGCGGGAATCCGCGGCTGGGTCAGCGGCGGAATCATCAAGGATGGACTGCCTGCCTTTGCCAGCATGGTTCCGGTTGCGGCGGTGGTCTACACCGCCACCTGGACGGGCTGGTTCCGTTCCGAGGGCGCCTACTTCCGGCGGTGGGCCCAGAGCAACCCCTCAGCGGAGTGGGGCTGGCTGCCGGACTCCCTGCGTTCGCTGGCGCACTACCATCTGGAGGCCTACAAGTTCCACCAGGGACTGGGCTCCGAACACCCCTACGAGGCAAGCGCCTGGAGCTGGCTGGTGATGGGCCGGCCGACGTCGTTCTTCTACCAGAAGCCGGAGCAGGGCGTCCCGGGATGCGACGTGCCCAACTGCGCCTCCGCCATTCTCTCGGTGGGGAACCCGATGATCTGGTGGGGAGCGGCCATCTCGCTGGTGGTCCTGCTGTTCTGGTGGGCCGGGCGCCGGGACTGGCGCGCAGGGGCGATCCTTGCAGGCGTGGGCGCCGGCTACCTGCCGTGGTTCATGTACCCGGAGCGGACCATGTTTTACTTTTACGCCGTCTCCTTTGAGCCCTTCCTGGTGCTCGCGCTGGTGTATTGCCTGGGCCTCGTCCTGGGCCGGGACACCGACCCGCTCTGGCGCCGGCGGTCCGGTGTTTACCTGGTGGCACTGTTCGTCGCCGGGGCCGTCCTGTTGTCCGCATTTTTCTACCCGGTGTGGACGGCGGAGACCATCCCCTACCAGGAATGGCGCTACCGGATGTGGATGCCGTCCTGGATCTAAGGCAGGATTGCATGAAACCCTGACCAGCCGCGAACTGCGTTGAGGCAGCGGAACGGAGACCCCCCGTGCGAGAAGCAAGCACAAAACTCCTGGTGGAGCTGGAGCCCGGCAGCAATGTCACGGATCTCCTGCGCCAGCGGGAGGCCGCCAACCCGGCCCACGCCCTCTACGCGCGCAAAGGCCCCAACGGCTGGACCGACGTTCCGGCGCAAAAATTCCTGCACGATGTCTGTGCCCTCGCCAAAGGACTGATCGCCGGCGGCCTGGAGCCCGGCGACACCGTGGCCGTCATGTCCGCCACCCGCTACGAGTGGGCCCTGGTGGACTTCGCCATCTGGTTTGCCGGCGGCGTGAGTGTCCCCATCGACGAGGCCTCGACCCCCGGCCAGGTGGAGTGGATCCTGCACGACGCCGGCGCGCGCCGCGTGTTCGCGCAGGACCGCGGCAAGGTGTCACTTATTACAGGCATCCTGGAGTCTTCCACCCTGCTCAAGGACCGGCTGGTCCCCGTGGTGAGGATGGATGACGACGGCGACGCCCCGAACCTCGCCAGCCTCTCGGCTGCCGGAATGGGCGTCACGGACGCCGAGCTGGAACGCCACCGCTCCGCCGCGGGCCTGGACGACGTCGCTTCCCTGGCCTACACGTCCGGCACCACCGGACGGCCCAAAGGCTGCGTGATCACCCACGGCAACTTTGCGCTCGTGGCCGTCAACGTCGTCGCCTTTCTCCCGGAGATCCTCAAGGGGCGAAATGCGCGCACCCTGATGTTCCTGCCGCTGGCCAATGTGCTCGCCCGCGCTGCCCAGGTGGCGTGCCTCCATGCGGGCGCCACCCTGGGACACGTCAGCCGTCCTGCTGATCTGCGGGCGGATCTGGGCACGTTCAAACCCACGTTCCTCCTGGCGGTGCCCCGGATCTTCGAGAAGGTCCGGGCGGACGCCGTGCACCAGGCTGCCAGGTCCGGGACAGCGGGGATCTTCAGGGCTGCGTCGGCCGCCGCCATCCGTTTCTCGGCGGCACAGGACACCGTGGCCCGCGGCGGGGGCAGCGGACCCGGGCTGGCGTTGCGGGCACGGCACGCCGTCTTTGACCGCCTGGTGTACCCGAAGCTCCGCCAGCTCCTTGGCGGCCGGGTCCGTTACGCGGTATCGGCGGCCGGCCCGCTGGCACCTGAGGACGCGCACTTCTTCCGCGGCGCCGGGATCCCGGTCCTTGAGGGCTACGGGCTGAGCGAGACAACCGCCCCCTGTACGGCCAACACGCCCGCCCGGACCAGGGTGGGCAGTGTGGGCGTCCCCCTGCCGGGCACCACCATCCGCGTGGCGGAGGACGGCGAAGTGCTGGTCAAGGGGATCGGCGTGTTCAAGGGTTACCACGCCAACGAAGCGGCCACCGCCGAGGCCTTTGTGGACGGGTTCTTCCGTACCGGGGACCTCGGCGAGCTGGACCCTCAGGGCTACCTGACCATCACCGGCCGCAAGAAGCAGCCCGCCAAAATAAACGGCTGAGCACGTGCAGTTGCTTGGGGCTACGCCTCAGCGGCGATCGGCTCATCCTTGGCCAGGCCGCGACGACGGCGCGTGGGCCACGTGAGGATGAGCGTCACCAGGGACACCAAGAGGACCAGCGCGGCGATGACAATACCGGCATCGATCCAGAACTGGCCCGGGAACAGCCTGATCAGGGTGTCTTCAAGGGCAAACGTCCAGGAACCGCTGGCGAAGAAGATCCGGTGGAATTCGGTGAAGAACTGCTGCCAGCCGAGCACGGCCAATGCGCCAAGGCCCAGGATGATCGCCAGCGCAACAATGGATCCCGCGAAGAGTCCGCGGCGCACACCGCCGGTGCTGCGGCGGCGCAGGTAGGCGATGGCCACCAGGCTGAGGACGATCAGGAGTGCTCCCCCGCCAAACGCGGAAAGGATGACAACTTTTACGTCGGCCATGTGGCCGACTTCGCCGTTCTTGAAAAGGTCCCCGCCAGTGCGATTGACCAGATCACCCAGATACCGCGGCCCCGCCCAGTTGCTGAGGTAGTCAACCGCGTAGGAACCGTAGGTCATCCGGTCGTCGGTGCTGAACCCGTACCCGTCGCCCGGGAACCCGGGCCTGTTGTACTCGGCCCACAGGAACAGCGGGCTGGTGACAGCGCGGACGGCCAGCACCAGCAGGATCACCGGGTAGAAAAGGGCCAGCAGGACTTGCCAGATGCGCGGGGCCACTGGCTTGGCGTTGGCTGCGCTTTCGCGCTCCGCGTTGCGGCGCTCCACTTCCTCCTGCGGCGGACGGACCTGCAGCGCTGACGTGGGCAGCGGCTCACTGAAGTGGGCACCGTTTCGGGTGGCGCCCTGGGCGGACGGTTCTTTGCGGAGCGACTCTTCTACGGAAGGTACCGCGGCGGGAGGTTCGACGGCGGCCTCCGCGGCTTTTCGCCCGGCACGGCTTTCGGGCTGGGTGACACCGCCCTGCCCGATACCGGCGCTACGTGCTGGAGACACATCGGGAGTGCTGGAGCCGGAATCGTTCAGCCAGGCAAAAGCCGGCTCGTCCGAGTCCGACGAAGTATCCAGGTCCGGATCCGGCTGCGGCTCCGTGCGTTTGGCAGGGGTCGGCGAATTGTCGTTCACAGCAGCGTCACTTCCGTTGGGTTCCACGCCGCCGGCTCTGATCCGGGCAGCGCCGTGTATCTGATATCGAGCCTACCGCCCGCTCCTCCACGTGGGCGAGGAGCCACCCCGTCGCTCGCGGATTCATGCGGCGATTTCGCTGTATCCAGCGTCGCCGGCCACCAAGTCGCCGCGTTCACCGGCGTCATAGGCCCGCCGTCCCCATACCAGGACGTAGCCCCAGTAGGCAGCCAGCACCGCCAGGCCGATGCCGATCTTGGCCCATACCGGAAGCGGGCTGGGCGTGACAAAACCTTCCACTAATCCGGAAACGAACAGCACCAGCACCAACCCCAGGGCCACGGTGATCAGCGACCTGCCTTCGTCCGCCACGGCACGTCCCCGCGTCCGTGGTCCCGCGGACACCATGGCCCAGAAGATCCTCAAGCCCGCCGCGCAGGCAATAAAAACAGCCGTCAGTTCCATCAGGCCATGCGGCAGGATGTAGCTGTAAAAGACATCCTGCCGGCCCACGGCGGCGAAAACTCCGGCGGCGATCCCGACGCCCTGGGCGTTCGTGAACAGGATCATGGGTACCCAGAAGCCGGTGATGCCCAGTGCCACCGCCTGCGCGCTGATCCAGGCATTGTTGGTCCAGACGGCCCCCGCAAACGAGGCCGCAGGATTTTCCGAATAGTAGCCAATGAAGTCTTTCTCGACGTACTGCCGGACCGCGGCCTCGGAGGCAACGGACCGCAGGGCCTCGGGGGACGTCCCGATCCAGAGCGCGTAAGCGCCGGCAACCAGGATAAATGCGGCGCCGCAGGCCACCGTCAGCCACCGCAGACGGTACAAAGCCGCCGGCAGGGCAGCCACGAAGAACCGGGCCAGGTCCGCCATCACGTTGGACCGTGCGCCTGTGAAACGGGTCCGGGCCTGGGCCAGGGTGGCGGACAAGGACGCCGACAGGCCGCTCTCCGGGGCAATTGACCTGATGAAGGAAAGGTGGGCCGACGTCGACTGGTAAAGGCGCAGCAGTTCATCGGCCTCTTCGCCGCTGAGGCGCCGCTTATGGGCAAGCTGGTGCAGCCTTGACCACTTGTCCCCGTTGGCGGCGGAGAAGGCATCCATATCCACGGCAACAGCCTAGCCGCCATAGACTATGAAGGTCCGCAGGATGGCTGACAAGGGATTGGGGTATCCGCTTGAGTTCGATAATCACCGGCGAGGCCGTTGTCCTGGAACTGCGCCCCGCATCCTTCGCCGCCCGTGCCCTTGGCCTGCTGCTGGATGTCCTGTTCAACATCATCCTGCTGGTCCTGATCCTGCTGGGCGTCGCAGCCGCCGGCCAGGACCTTGACGAGGCAGCAATGCGGGCGCTGACGCTGGTGAGCGTGGTCTTCTGCTTCGTGATTGTCCCGGTAGCCGTGGAGACCCTCACCCGGGGGCTCTCGCTCGGAAAACTGGCGGCCGGCCTGCGTGTGGTCAGGGACGATGGCGGCGCCATCCGGTTCCGCCACGCCGTGATCCGGGGGCTGACTGGATTCCTGGAAATCTACCTCACCCTGGGTGGCCTCGCCATCGCCGTCGCCCTCTTCAACAGCCGCTCCAAGCGGCTGGGTGACATCCTTGCCGGCACGTATGCGCTGCGCCGCCGCGTGCCGGCAGAGGTACCGGTCCGCGTCTTTGTTCCCCAACAGCTTCAGGGCTGGGCCACAGCTGCGGACATCGGCCGGATCCCGGATGCGACCGCACGGCAGGCCGCCCAGTTCATCCGGCAGGCCGGACGCATGTCACCTCTGTCCGCCGCCGGAATGGCAGCGTCGATAGCCACGGAACTGGCCCGGCATGTGGCCCCTCCGCCGCCCCCGGGAACCAGCCCGGACCAGTACCTGGCGGCCGTCACCGCCGAACGCCGTCACCGTGAACTCGCGCGGCTGCAGCAGGCCCGGCGCCGGAACTCGGCCACGGCGGAGCGGTTGGACCGCCTGCCGTTCGGGCCATAGACCTGAACCTCGTCCTGTTCCGTGGGCCCTGGGCCCTGGGCCAAGCGGTTCCTAGTTGTTGTACTCCGCCCAGGGGATGTTCCAGTCGCCATAGCCGTCGTCGACGGCGGCGTAGTCGCCTTCGGTATTGATGATCTGAACCACATCGCCGGTGGTCATGTTGTCAAAAACCCAGGCGGCGCCGTCGGGAGCGAACCCGATGCAGCCGTGCGAGACGTTCGCCTTGCCGATGAAGGGGTAGGCGGACTCCAGCGCCTGGTGGATGTAGGCGCCGCTCAGGGTGAGGCGGATGGCATACTCCACGTCCACTTCGCCGTAGTAGGCCGGATCGCCGGGCTTGAGTCCGATGCTGGCCGCCCGGAAGTGGTCATAGCGGTTCTTTTCCATCAGGACCGCGTAGCCGCGCGCTGACGGGAAACGCTGATCGCCCATGCTGACCGGGAGGGTTTTCACTACCTGGTCATTAACGCTGAGCGTGAAAGTGTGTGCGGCGGCATCGGCGATAGCCACCCGCTTGTCACCGAAATTCACGGTGACCTTCTTGTTGAAGTTGGCAATCTGGCCGTTGCCGAGGTCCACGCCGAACAGCTGCATGTCCATGGTGACTGTGGAGTTCGCCGCCCAAAAGGCTTCCGGGCGGTACCGGACCATGGTGTCGCTGAACCAGTGGAAGGCCCCCGCCTGCCCTGCGCTGGAGGTGATTTTGATGGCCTTCTCCACGGCATCCCGGTTGACCACCGGTTCGCTGAAGATGACCTGCAGCGGCTGGCCCACGCCAACTTTCATCCCGTCCAGCGGGTAGATGGCGGCATCAGCCTCGTGCGTGCTCGAAACGGTGCTGAACGAGTTTGTGGTGTTGGTATCCCGTCCCGCCCCGTCAGTGACCACATACATGTAGCTGTACTCGGTGTTGAATTTCAGCGGGTCGGTCGCTGTCCAACTGCTGCCGTCCCCTGCAAAGGTGCCGTGGACTACTTCGCCGGCGGTGCTGGTCAGCGTGACGCTCTCGATCCTGCCGTTGCCCACCTTGAGCGACACCGGCATTGCCGGGTTCACCTGCTTTGCGGCGTTGGCCGGCGTGACGTCCACCTTGACCGGGGCCACCACGGGCGATGCGACGCCCGGCACGGACCGGACTGCCGAGCTGGCTTCGGACTCCAGGCCACCGCGCGCAAAATCCGGCGCGACGGCGGCGAAGACGCCGCCCGTTGCGGCAAGGACACACACGGCTGCCACCAAGAGAATTTTCTTGGCGGTCCCCCGCCGGCGTGGCTGAACATCAGGTTCCATAGTCCGATCTTAATGCTTGGACATAACAGCCCCGGGCGCGGTCTGCGCCCGGGGCATCACACGTCAGTAACGATAGTGCTCGGGCTTGTACGGTCCGGCGATGTCCAGGTCCAGGTAGTCGGCCTGTTCCTTGGAGAGTTCCGTAAGCTCCACGTCGAGGGCGTCGAGGTGCAGGCGGGCAACCTTTTCGTCCAGGATCTTGGGCAGGACATAGACCTGGTTGCTGTATTCGCGTTCGCCTTCGGGCTGGTCCCGCTTGGTCCACAGCTCGATCTGGGCGATGGTCTGGTTAGCGAATGAGTTGCTCATCACAAAGGACGGGTGGCCGGTGGCGTTGCCCAGATTCAACAGGCGCCCCTCGGACAGGACGATGATGGAGCGCTCTTCGGCGGTCCCGGCGTCGAGCACCCACTCATGCACCTGCGGCTTGATCTCCACCTTCTTGATGCCGGGGATCCGCGCCAGACCTGCCATGTCGATCTCGTTGTCGAAGTGGCCGATGTTGCCCACAATGGCTTTGTCACGCATGCCGGCCATGTGTTCGGCCAGGATGACGTCCTTGTTCCCGGTGGTGGTGATGAAGATGTGGCCTTGGCTCAGCACCGACTCCAGCTTGGCCACCTGGTAGCCGTCCATGGCTGCCTGGAGGGCACAGATGGGGTCGATCTCTGTGACGATGACGCGGGAACCCTGGCCGCGGAATGCCTCTGCGGCTCCCTTGCCGACGTCGCCATAACCGCAGACGACGGCTACCTTGCCGCCCATCAGGACGTCGGTGGCGCGGTTGATGCCGTCAGGCAGCGAGTGGCGGATGCCGTACTTGTTGTCGAACTTGCTCTTGGTGACCGAGTCGTTGACGTTGATGGCCGGGAACAGCAGCTTGCCCTGTTCAGCCAGCTGGTAGAGGCGGTGCACGCCGGTGGTGGTTTCCTCGGTGACGCCGCGCAGGCTGGCCCCGACCCGGGTCCACCGCTGCGGGTCTTCCTGCAGCGAGGCGCGAAGCACGTCCAGGAAGATCCGGCCTTCCTCGGACTCATCTTCGCCTGCCGCCGGTACAGCGCCGGCAGCTTCGAACTCAACGCCCTTGTGGACCAGCATGGTGGCGTCGCCGCCGTCGTCCAGGATCATGTTCGGGCCGAGCTCCGGATTGGTGTCCGCGCCGGGCCAGGCCAGGATCTGCTGTGCAGTCCACCAGTATTCCTCCAGCGTCTCGCCCTTCCAGGCGAACACCGGGACACCCTGCGGGTCCTCGACCGTTCCCGTGCCCACCACGACGGCTGCGGCGGCATCGTCCTGGGTGGAGAAGATGTTGCAGGAGGCCCAGCGGACCTCGGCACCAAGGGCAGTGAGGGTTTCGATCAGGACGGCAGTCTGGACCGTCATGTGAAGGGATCCGGCGATCCGGGCGCCCTTCAGCGGCTGGGTGGGTCCGAACTCCTTGCGGAGTGACATCAGGCCTGGCATCTCGTGCTCGGCCAGGCGGATCTGGTGGCGGCCGGCTTCGGCCAGCGAGATGTCGGCTACCTTGTAATCAAATGTCATGGGGTTCCTTTGCTTTTGTCCGATGGCGGCGACGGCGTTGAAGCCTCTGCGCGAAAGTCGACCGCTGGTGGTGGTACGTGTTGTCCAGGCGTTGCCTAGGCAGTAGCTGCGGTTTTGTCCGTGGCGGGGCCTGGGTCCGTGGCCGGCCGGACGGCGTGATCGTGCTGGTCCGAGCCGGCAGCCGTGGCGGCCTGGAGAAGTTCCGGCGGCAGCAGCAGCGGGATACCGTCCTCGATCGGGTAGCGCAGCTTCACGCCCGAATCTCCCGCCGCCGTCGACACAAGCTCTTCGCCTTCCTGGACCAGGGGCGATCCGGTCACGGGACAGCGGAGGACGGACAACAGTTCAGGACTGATCTTTGGCATGATTGGTGCTCCCGACAGGGGCGCGTTCGCGCCGTTGGCTGACTGATTAGCAGGTTCCAGCCTACCGCCAGAACCGCCTCAGGAAGGTTCGCGCAGGACGCGCAGATGCCCCCGGCGGACGCCTTCGGTGCCGGCCGGGGCCTCCAGCGCTGAATGCAAGCCACGCTGACCCGGCGTGGTCTGCGACCTGGGCGGCTGGGCCGCTGCTTCGCGGACGGCGTTGGCGAGGGCCAGGAGGTCGTCCGGCCCGGGCTGCTGCGGGCTTGTGGGCATCGCCAGGCGAAGCACTTCCCAGCCGCGGGGCACGGTCAGTGACCCGGCGTGCTGCTCGCACAAATCGTAACAATGCGGCTCGGCGTAGGTGGCAAGCGGACCCAGGACGGCGGTGGAGTCGGCATAGACGTACGTCAAAGTTGCCACCGCCGACTGACGGCAGGCTGACCTTGAACATTGACGGATAGCTCCCACGACATCACAGACTACTCCGTATCCGAACTTGTTCGGAGTATTTGCCGAATCGGCGCCGCGCCCTGGCACGAAAACCGGGGTTATGTCGCGTAATTCTGCGCCCGGGTTTACAGTCAAGGTATGCAGTCATCGAACCATAATTCAGCTTTTACGGTCCGTTTGGCTGACCCGGATGACCGCGCCGCAGAAACGGGTTCGGGTTCGCCCGGCCGAAGCTTTGCGATGCGCCGCCGGAACCGCCACGGTCGCGGCCTGCGCGGGGAGGTGGTGTTGCCAACGCACCCCGGTTACAGGACACGGTCGGACCGCTTTGACGACATGGTGCTGGATTCCGCGCAGCGGCTCCACGACATCTGGGGCAAAACGCTCGACGGCGTCCGGTTTGCCGTCGACGAAATACCCCCGCAGCTGGAGCAACTGGTGGCCGACGCCGCCCCGCCTCCCATGGGCGCCTACACCCCCGCCACGGCAGAGGAAGGCCCGGTGATCACCCTGTACCGCCGGGTGGTTGAGCAGGGTTGCGCCAGCCGGGAGGAACTCCAGGACCTGGTGCACGACGTCGTCGTGGAACACACCGCCGAAATGCTCGGCGTAGCACCGGAAACCCTGGATCCGGTCTACCGCCGCCGGTACTGACGCCGCCGGTACTGACCTGTCAGTATCCCAGGGAGACCGGCACCTTTTCCTGACCTGAAGCCGCGGGCGTGAAGGCCACCGTGGAGATGTCGTCCCGGCCGTCCTGCTGCAGGAGCAGCGCGCCGTAGGCAGCGTCACCTGACGCGGAGACAACGTACGCCACCACTACCGACTCGTCCACCTTCTCGGGGACCTTGATGGACGTTGTGGTGCCGCCGGCGACGTCGGCAGTGGCGGCCGCGTGGATCTTGCCGTCCGCGGTGATGGCGGCGTAGGAGACCGTGGCCCGGTTCTCGAGGACGCCGAACACGAGGGTTCGGTCACCGCCCTGGGGAACGGGCACCACATGCTGGCTTCCCAGCCGGACACCGGAGGCAGCCCAGGCGACGTCCGAGGCCTTCCCGTTCGTGACGCCCCGGGTGATGCGGGTTGCGGCCACAAATGACACGTCCGAACTGGTGGACACCGTGTAGTGGCCGGCGGGGACACCAGCCAGGGAAATCTCGGTGACGGCCCCGGCTTTTGCCGTGACAACGCCGCCGCTGGGGAGGGCTTTCTGGCCGTCCCGGCCGAAGAGCTTGACCTCCACTACCGCGTCCGACGGTCCCGGAACCGTGATGGCCAGCGCGGGGCCGGCGTCGTTGTAGCCGCTGTTTCCCGTGAATGCGGAGATCGAGCCGGCGTCTTGTATGTCCACTCCGGTCATGACCTGCCGTGCGGCAGGTGCGGCGCCCGGAGCAATGAAGTCGACGCCGCCGGGCGTCAGTCCCCTCAGGACACTCTGCTGGATGGACGCGGCCACCGGACCGCCGGCGCTCCGGACATGGACCGTGAGCCGGGCTTCACCAGGTGCCAGGCCTGCCAGGACGATTGAGCGGGTACCTCCCGGCGCGACCAGCAGCCCCCTGCTGCCCGGGGCCTGGATCTGGCCCTTGCTGCCGAAGAGCTCCAGGCTGACGGTGGCAGGTGTGCTTGAGGCGTTGCTGAGGACAAGAAGGGAGGTGCGGCCCACGGTGGTGCTGGCACCGGACAGCCAGAGGTCGTTGGCGGGCGGCTGGCAATTGGCAGCCGCCGAGCCCTGCAGGTCACCGTCAGTGGCGGTGAATCTCATAAGCCCGGCGGCTGAGGGCTTCTGGCCTGCCTGGGCGTCGGCGCTCAGGAAGCTGGCATCATCCACGCTGTGCCCGGCGACGACGCCGGCGGTCAGGTCCTGGGGACCTGTCCCCTGGCCGGGCTGGCTGCCGTCCTTGGCGATCTCGACGGCGGGCGTTCCGTCAAGGGCGGCGAGCCTGCTGCCGGGGAGGACACCGCCGGGGGCGCTCAGGACGGCGCCGGTGACAGCGCTCTTGGCGGTCGCGGATTCGGGGCTGAACTGGGGGTCGGTGCCCGCCTCCGTTCCTTCGAGCAGGCGGGCCGGGCCAGGACATACCCCCGTGCTGGCGCCTGCGGGAACTGTAGCCAGCACGGCCGGGATGCTGCGGCTCCCCGCCGGCTGCGGAGCGACCGAGGAGGCTGCGAGTCCCGCGCCGGCTGCGGCCACAATCGCCACGGCCGAGACCAGGCCTGCCAGCATCTGCTTGCGAGGGGTCCTGCGGGCTGCGTCCTTATGCATTCTGGTGTTCCTTACGCAAAGATCCCTCGTCCCTCGACAGCCCCGTGTTGGGCCGGCGCGCGGGCATGGGAATGGCGAGCATCACAGTGAGTCCTATCACCGTGATCTGTGCGATTCCGGACCAGAGGGCCCACGGGGTGTCGTAGCGGATGGTCAGCTGGCCGGCGGTGGCAGGCAAGGTAAAGGCCTGGGCCGAGCCGGATGTCGTGGCAGTGAGCTTCCGCCCGTCGAACCAGGCGCTCCAGCCCTTGTCAGCCCGTTCGGCGAGCACCACCAGCCGCCCTTCCGGTCCCTCGGCGACGGGGGTGTCGACGTCGTCGTACTTGGAGGGGACCAGCGCCACAGTGGCGCCCGTGCCGTCCACGATCCTGACGCGATGGGCGACGTCGGCGGGCTGCAGTACCGGCTGGTTCAGCGGCGTTATCCGCCAGAGCCAGCCGACATCCGTCTGGCCGACGGCAACGAGCCCCGGAACTGCGTCCATCCTGCTGGCCGTGAGCTGGGCGGCGGTATCTGCCGAGCGCAGCACCACGAATCCGGCACCAAGGCGCTCGAGCTCGGGACGGGGGTCCACGCCTTGGCCGGCCACCAGCGTGGCCACCACGCTGCGGATGGACGCCGTGACGTCGTCGTCCTCCCTGACCGTCTCCTGGCCGGGCGCGCCCAGGATGTTCCGGGCGGCGGCAATCGTTGACAAGCTGTCCAGGGTGGTCCCGGCACCGCGCATCAGGGCCGCCTCAAAGGCACCGTTCTCCTGGGTGCTGATCAGCAGCGTGCGTGTCTGCTCCGGCCCGGTGCCACGGTCTATGGCGGTGGCGGGAAGCGTCCGGGCACTGCCTGGCTGCACCAGCCGTGGCGTTCCCAGCGCGGGCCCTGCCGGCACGTCGGCCGGGAGGGCAACGGCTGAGGAACGCAGCAGGTTCTGGGCCGACCACACCGCCATGCCGGCCAGCGGACCGGCCAGCAGCACCACCATGGCAAGGGCCGTCGCGGAGCGAAGGGCCACGTTGCGCCGAATACTCGGCGAGGCTGCCCGGTCCGCGGCATCAAGCAAACGCTCGGCACCGATCAGGGCGGCTCCGAGCAGGGCGAACCCTGCGGCGGAGACGGCTGGACCGGTGAACGGGGTCACGAGGGTGTCGGCAGTCGCGCCGGTGGCAACGTGCCCTGCGAGCCAGCCACCGGCGAAGATCACCAGAGCCGCCACCCAGAGAACACGTGCTGTCCTGCTACGCGTACCCGGGAGGAACAGGGCGGCAACGGCAAGCAGCAGGACCGGAACGGCCAGCAGCAGTGCCAGCACGAGTGCCCATGGGATCGCCTGGCCGCTGAAGAACGGAAGGCCGGACAGGCCACCTTCGGCGGAGAACAGCAGCGGCTGGCCCAGGAACTGCTGCCACAGCGGGGCCGGCTCGAATCCCAGCGGAACACCCGGGTCTGCCAGCAGTGCCCGCGGCCGGTCGATAACGGACAGCCCGAAGGGAAGAAAGAGCGCGGCGCTGGGCAAAAGAGCCCACCACACGGTGCGGCCACGACGGCCAAGCATCAGCCCGCAGAGGACAATAACCACAACGGCCGGGACTAGCAGGGACGGCGCCGACGCGGTCACAACACCCAGCGTCAACCCTGCGGCAGCGGCAGCAGTCCAGGACGGCATGCCGTTGATCCCGGGCCGTGCGGGTGGTTTTTCGGTGAAACGCCGGTCATCCGGGGACGGGACAATGAAACGTCCGTGGCCCACGGCGGACCCGGTGGCGCGCAGGAGCGCCAGGACGAGCAGCGGGATCATGATGTGGGCCACCAAGGCACCGGCCCGGCCCTGGTTCAGTGCTATCTGCAAGGCGGGAGCGGCCGCCCAGAAGAGTGCGGCAACGAGGCGGAAGCGGCGCCGGATGGTCAGGCCCCCGGCCGCAAACCATGCGGTCAGGCCGGAAAGCGGGGCGGCGAGCAGCAGGAGCCAGGCCATGGCCGCGTTGGCGTCTCCCCCGCCGAGCAGGCCAAGGATCCACAGCACATAGCCGAAGGGGTCGCCCTTGCCTGGAAGCCCTGCCCCCAGGCTGATCCACCAGCTGGAGGCGTGGTGCCAGATTTCGCCAAGGGTGGAGGACACCGGAATGAGGCCTCCACCGGAAACAGCGTCGGCCCGGAACATCCCGGTGAGCGCCGTGAGGGAAGCCGCGGACGCGATGATGATAGCGGCGATGGCGCCGGTCCCCACCCAACCCCGTTCGGTGGTGGTCAGGGCAGCGAAGTCATCTGATGAGTCCCCCGTGGGCTGGTCCGCCAGGGGGTCATGGACCAGGCCATCGGCCGTGGAGTTGTCGGCGCCCAGGGCTTCCATCAGGGAGCGGCGGTGGTTCCAGACTTCACGCCGGGGCGTCTGCAGCTTCTTGATGACGGACCGCCGGATCCGACGGCTGTTTGCCGCGGTCCGGCGGGCCTTTGCCACGGCACCGGGCCGGGCCAGGGCAGCGAATGTGGCCACAAGCTGGGAGAAACCGTGCCCGGGATCCTTGACCGCAATGCTGAGCACGAGTTTGAAGATGCTGCCAAGCAGCGCACCGACCGCATGGACAGGCACCTTCCACAGCGGGGCGTGCTTGAGGCGCAGATGGACCTGGGCTTTTCGCGCCGCGGAAGCGTTTCCCTGGGCATGCGGCCGGTGGGCGACGTGGAACATCCGTGCAGTGGGAACCACCACCACACGGTGCCCGGCGAGGCGGTTGCGCCAACAGAAGTCGACGTCGTCGCCGGTGCCCGGCAGTGCGGGGTCGAAGCCCTTCAGGAGTTCCCAGATATCACGGCGGACCAGCATGCCGGCCGAGTTCACCGCAAACGCGTCAGTGCGGCCGTTGTACTGGCCCTGGTCCAGTTCGTCGGCATCGATCAGGGTAAGCCGCTCGGCCCAGCGGCTGGTGGAGAGTCCGACGTCGATCAGCCGGCGTTCCGAGTGCCAGTCCAGTTGCTTGCAGCCGGCCACGGTCACGGATGGTGCGCGCTCCACGGCACTGAGGAGTTCGGCCAGCGCCTCCGGGGCCGGCGCCGCATCGTCGTGCAGCAGCCAGACCCACTCTGTGGCGGCGCGCTGGGACTGGCCTTCCCAGGGCGCGTACTTGTTGAGCCCGGCGCGCACGGCGCCGCCCATGCCGCTCCTGCCGGGCGGCAAGGTGCTCACATTGGTTGCGCCGAAGGCCCGTTCCAGGAGGACGGCGGAGTCGTCTCGGGATCCGGTGTCCACTCCGATGAGGGAGTCCGCGGGCCGGGTCTGGTCCGCGAGGGCAGCCAGGATTCTGGGGAGATAGGCACTGCCGTTGTGGGACACCACAACGGCAGTGACATGTACTTCCTGAAGAATTAGATTGCTCGCTTCCTTAGCCGCCGGCGCTCACGCTCGGAAAGGCCACCCCAAATGCCAAACCGTTCGTCGTTTGCCAGCGCGTATTCCAGGCACTGCGACCGCACATTGCAGGCACCGCAGACCTTCTTGGCGTCGCGCGTGGATCCGCCCTTCTCCGGGAAGAAGGCTTCCGGATCCGTTTGCGCGCACAATGCATCAGTCTGCCAGCCGAGTTCACCTTCGTCGTCGAAGTCCTGCCTGAACGGCAGTCCGATCCACACCGGCTGGGAACTTGTTCCCTGGGCCGGGGTGCGCAGTTCCATGGGCGGATCCAGGTCGTCATCGTCCTGGTCGTGTGCGCCGTCAAGGAGTGCTTCGTGCGCCGCCAGGAAGGCTGTGGCCTGGTCCTGGAGGGGGTCTTTGGTATTGCGGTTGTAACGGTCCGCGGCGTCGGGATCCGCGGGATCGACGTACCAGTCGCTCGGCACCCCCCGTGCGCGGTATTTTGCCGTTGCCATTCCGGCGACGACGGCATCTTCATGGATACGCTCTGCTTGCCCCACGGCGACCCTCCCCAAATGTTGCAGCCCTTGCCTGAATACCTGGACACTCGGTTGCGTGTCCGTATTTATGCAGTGACTTTCGATATCTAATTACACGCGTGTAACTACTGGGGAGTCAAGCCGCGGACAGATAATAATCAACTTTCCGGGCCAATCCCGGTCACGCCACGCCCGGGAGTTTTCCAAAGGTCCGGCGCGCTGGAGGCCCGACAGTCCACATCGGCGGCCAAAAGGTCCCGTCTTCGCTGAAAAGCTGCCAATAAATACAGACGCAGCCCGAATTAGACAAATAAGATGACAAACTCCTGTGAGTAACATCACAGCCCGGCCGGACCTGACCGGGACCCATAGGGACTCCGTGCGCGGCATCCCCGCCAAGGACGCCCCGCTGGGTCCGTGACAAGATAAAGCCATGAGCATCCCGGCGATAGATCTGATGACCACCCTGCGTTCCGGCCACGCCACGTCGCCCCGCCTGACCTGGTACGGCCCCGACTCCGAGCGCGTGGAACTCTCCGGTCGTGTGCTGGACAACTGGGTGGCAAAAACCAGCAATCTGCTGCAGGACGAACTCGACGCCGAGCCCGGCATGCGACTGACTCTTGACCTGCCAGCCCACTGGAAGTCAATGATCTGGGCACTGGCCGCCTGGCAGCTGGGCATGGAAACAGTCCTGGACGGCGGGGAGGCGGAGCTCCTGGTCACCGACAGGCCCGGAACCGTTGAGCGGAAGCACGACGCCGTGATCGCTGTCGCGCTGCCAGCCCTGGCGATGCGGTGGCCTGGTGAGCTGCCTGCCGGAGTCATCGACTACGCCGCCGAGGTGCGCTCCCATGGCGACGTCTTTATGGCGCACACGGACCCTTCGGCGGCCGGCTGTGCCATTCGGGCTGGCGGAGGCCAGCGGCACATCCACGAAAGCCTGATCACTGGTTTTGCGGCGCCGCATGAGGAAGGCGTCAGGCTTCTGGTCCCGGCCTCTGAAGGGCTGGAGCCGGCGCTGGCAAACTCACTCGGCGCGTGGCACAACGGTGGTTCAGTGGTGCTGGCTCACGCCGATGTGGAACTGACGGACAAGCTGCTGGCCGCGGAACGCATCCACGGCAAGTAGCTTTCCCTGCACAGCCGGGTTAGGACTGCTGCCGGCGGCTTTCCGGTGAGTCTGCCTCCGGCTGTTCCCCGTGCTGGGCGACGGCAGCAGCGGCAGCTGCCTTCTCACGATGGTGCCGTTCGATGAGCTCGTGGTCGTGGGAGAACTCCGGCTCCTGATCCAGTTCTTCGTTGAAGACCCAGAACCGGTAAGCGAAGAAGCGGAAGATGGTGCCCAGGACCAGGCCCACGACACTGCCGGCAATAAAGAGCGAGGGCTTGTCGTTCAGGTCCAGGATGTATTTCGCGAACCAGACGCAGCCTGAGGCGATCAGCAGTCCCACCAGGTTCATGACCGCGAACAGCGCGGCCTCACGGGCCACATTGGCCTGCTTGCGGTGTCTGAACGTCCAGTAACGGTTGGCAACCCACGAGAAGATGCTTGCCACAATGGTTGCCACCGCTTTGGCCCAGACCTCGCTGCCGTGCATCGGTCCGGTGAACAGCCAGATGAAGATGGCCGAGTCAATGACGAAGGCCACACCGCCCACGGCTCCGAACTTGGCCACTTCACGCCAAAATAGCGAGGCGAGCCCCCGGATACGATCTGCAAGTGCGCTAAACATGACCCTCCATGGCCGTCAGTTCATTGGGCCACACGGCCAGAGGTCTATTTTAGACCCGAAATCGGTGAACCCGCCCCACGCGGAGTGAAGGGTGATCGCGGAAATACCCGAAAAGCGGGCCCTTCAACGTCCCAAAGCCCGGATCCGGTGAGCTTTCTGTAGGCTGGCATATGTGACTTTTCCAGTAATCGGCGTAGTTGGCGGCGGCCAACTCGCGCGCATGATGGCCCCGGCCGCTACCGCCCTTGGCTTTGAACTCCGTGTCCTGGCTGAGGCTGAGGACGGTTCAGCCGTGTCTGCTGTGTCCACTTCGCCGGTGGGTGACTACAAGGACCTCCAGACTCTCCTCGACTTCGCGGACGGCCTGGATGTTATGACGTTCGACCACGAACACGTCCCCACGGACCACCTCCGCGCGCTTTTGGACGCTGGCGTGAATGTCCAGCCCGGTCCGGACGCCCTGGTTAATGCCCAGGACAAACTGGTGATGAGGGCTGCCATCGACAGCCTTGGGCTCCCAAACCCCATCTGGGCTGCTGTCGCTGACGTCGCCGCGCTCGTGGACTTCGGCGAAGAAACGGGTTGGCCGGTTGTCCTCAAGATGCCCCGCGGCGGCTACGACGGAAAGGGCGTGCGGATCATCGACTCCGCCGAGGCCGCCGAAGAGGCTGCTCCGTGGTTCGAGGCCATGAGCCCGCTCCTCGCCGAAGCCAAAGTTGAGTTCAGCCGCGAACTGTCCGCGCTGGTGGCGCGGACCCCGGGCGGCGAAGCGAGAGCCTGGCCGGTGGTGCACACTATCCAGGTGGACGGCGTCTGCGACGAAGTCATCGCCCCTGCCCTGGACATCCCCCTCGAGGTCGCCGCGGCTGCGGAAGACGCGGCACTGCGCGTCGCCACGGAACTGGGCGTCACCGGAGTCATGGCGGCGGAACTCTTTGAAACACCGGGCTCCGGCGTCGGCTTCCTGATCAACGAACTCGCCATGCGCCCCCACAACACCGGCCACTGGACCCAGGACGGTTCGGTTACCAGCCAGTTTGAGCAGCACCTGCGGGCGGTCCTGGACCTGCCGCTGGGTGCCACCGACATCCTGGGCCCGGTAGTGGTCATGAAAAACTTCCTGGGCGGCGACAACCAGGATCTGTTTTCCGCCTACCCGGCAGCCCTCGCCAGCGAGCCGGCCGCCAAGGTCCACTGCTACGGAAAATCAGTGCGGCCGGGACGCAAGATTGGCCATGTCAACCTCGTAGGGACCTCCACGGATGATGTGGACTCGGTCCGGCAACGCGCAACCCGGGTGGCGGCCATCATCCGCGACGGCCGGGTACCCACCGAAGAATCAGCACGGATTTCCGAGGAGAACGCATGACCACCGAAACCACCGCCGAAACCACCACCGGCACCGCCCCCCGTCCCATCGTTGGGCTGGTCATGGGCTCAGACTCGGATTGGCCGGTCATGGAGGCCGCCGCCGATGCATTGGCTGAGTTCGGCATCCCCTTTGAAGCCGATGTGGTCTCCGCACACCGGATGCCCGCCGAAATGATCCGGTACGGCCAGACCGCCCACGAACGCGGGCTGCGGGTCATCATCGCGGGCGCCGGCGGGGCTGCCCACCTTCCCGGCATGCTGGCAAGCGTGACTCCCTTGCCCGTTATTGGCGTCCCGGTCCCGCTGAAGACCCTGGACGGCATGGATTCCCTCCTCTCCATCGTGCAAATGCCGGCCGGCGTTCCCGTAGCCACCGTGTCCATTGCCGGTGCCCGGAACGCAGGCCTGCTAGCAGTCCGGATCCTCGCGTCGGGAACGGACGAACTGGCAGCCACGCTCCGCGCCGACCTCCTGGACTTCGCCCAGGAACTCAACGACGTCGCCACCCGCAAGGGAGCCAACCTCAGGCAGAAAGTCAGCGAAGTCTTCGCCGACGGCAATGGTGTTCTCCGGGGCAGCCGTTAAGGATCCGGACATGTCCAGAAGCGAACCGCAGCAGCCAGCCACCGGCAAGGTCATGACTGATCCCGTCCGGTATCCGACCAGCGCCTCAGCCCCCGTCCGGACCAAACGGGGCTTTGCCCTGGTCCTGATGACCCTTCTGGTGCCCGGCAGCGCCCAGATTGTGGCCGGCGACCGCAAGCTCGGCCGGATTGCCCTGCGCGTCACCCTGGCCGCCTGGGCTTTGCTGGCGGTCACCCTGCTGCTGCTGGCCGCGAACCGGTCGCTCCTGATCAACATCCTCACCAATCAGTTTGCCTCGTTGGTGATCATCCTCGTCCTGGTGGCCCTGGCGCTCGGATGGGCGTTCCTGTTCATCAACACCCTCCGGCTGATCCGCCCGGTCCTCCTCGCACCGGCGGCGCGTCCCGCCGTCGGCATTGCCCTGGTCCTTGCCCTGGTTCTGAGCAGCGGCACGCTTGGGTATGCCGCGTACCTGCTGAACGTGGGCCGTAACGCCATTGGCAATATCTTCGCGGGGGGACCAACGATCGATCCCGTGGACGGCCGCTACAACTTCCTGATGATGGGTGGTGACGCCGGCGATGACCGCACTGGCCGTCGCCCGGACAGCCTCTCCGTGCTCAGCGTCGACGCCAAGAGCGGCCAGACCGCCATCATCTCGGTACCCCGCAACCTCCAGAACGCCCAGTTCAGCGAGGACTCCCCCATGCGGAAGATCTACCCGGACGGTTACGACTGCGGCGATGTGTGCCTGATCAATGCCATCAACACCGAGGTGACGAACGACTACGCCGACCTCTACCCGGGTGTAGACGACCCCGGCGCGCAGGCGACTCTCGAGGCAGTCTCAGGAACGCTGGGCATTACTGTCCAGGCGTACGTCCTGGTGGATATGGCAGGCTTCGCCAAACTCATTGACGCGATGGGCGGCATCAAAATCAAAGCCGGCGGCTGGGTCCCGATGAGCGGTTACTTCGACGAGGTTACGCGCACCCATGGCATGCCGTTGGGCTGGATTCCTGCCGGTGAACAAACACTCGATGGCGAGCACGCCCTTTGGTACGGCCGGTCCCGCGAATACGTCGACGACTATTCCCGGATCCAGCGTCAGCAGTGTGTCCAGCAGGCCATGCTGAAGCAGCTGGACCCTGCCACGCTGCTGTCCAAATTCGAGGACATCGCCAGCGCAGGCACCAAGGTTGTGGAGTCCAACATTTCCTCGTCCCAGCTGGGCAGCTTTGTGGATCTCGCCATGAAGGCCAAGGGGCAGGAGGTCAAGCGGCTCACCATCGGCCCGCCCGACTTCGACGCGTCCTTCTCCACGGTGCCTGACTTTGACATCATCCACGCCAAGGTGGACCAGCTGCTGGCATCAGCTTCGGGCCCACAGGCTGCCGCACCCGTTGACAGCATGGTGCAGGCATCAAGCGTCGGCGGAGGCCTGCAGGCGTCCTCGCCATTGCGGCCGGCTGCCGGCCTGCCAGCCGGGTTGTCCGCGCAGCAAACCCCGCTGCCGTCGTCGGACTTCACCCCTGTGACTACAACGCCCGACGGCGAACCGATCACCGAGGAACTGCTGAACCAGCTCAAGCGCGAGGGTAACGAGGAAGCTATCCGCCAACTCGTGGCCACCAATGGACAGTGCGCGCCGCAGTAGGCTCCCGCTGCCGTCATGACTGCATAGAACCCTGACTGCGTAGAACCACCGAACCGAAAACCAAGAACGGACACTGGCTGTGTACGAAATTGAGAACGTCCTCCGCGACTACGCTTGGGGATCCACCACCGCCATCGCCGGGCTGCTGGGACGGCCCGAGTCCGGCGGGCCGGAAGCCGAACTCTGGATCGGCGCCCACCCCGGCGCCCCCTCGATGGCCCGCCGGGTGGACGGCTCCGTGGCACCGCTGGATGCCTTGATTGCCGAAGATCCGGAACACTTCCTGGGCAGCGAATCTGTGGCCGAGTTTGGCCCGCGGCTCCCGTTCCTGACCAAGATCCTTGCCGCCGCGCTGCCGTTGTCCCTCCAGGTCCATCCCAGCATCGAACAGGCCAAAGCGGGATTCGCCCGGGAGAATGCTGAAGGCATTGCGCCCGATGCCGCGCACCGCAACTACCGCGATGACAACCACAAGCCCGAAATGATCTTTGCGCTGACGCCGTTCGAAGCGTTGTGCGGGTTCCGGGCGCCGACTGCAACCCGGAAGATTCTGCTCCACCTTGCCGCCTGCTTCGACCTGGTGGAATCCGGGGTCCCGCCCCTGCTCGTGGAGCTGCTTGAGGTCCTGGAGAACCCGGACGAGGGCGCCGGCCTCAGGAGCGCCTTCGAGCGCCTGATCACGGGCGGCGAAGACGTCTCCCACACCACAGCCATGGTGGCCGCGGCCCTGATATCCGGCGCTCCGCTGGCACCGTACCAAGCGGAACTGTCCACGGTCATCAGCCTCAACGAGAAGTACCCGGGTGATCCCGGCGTGCTGATTTCGCTGCTGCTGAACAGGATTTCGCTTGCCCCCGGCGAGGCCGTCTACCTCCCCGCGGGCAACGTGCACGCATACCTGCACGGCTTGGGTGTTGAAGTCATGGCGTCCTCGGACAACGTGCTCCGCGGCGGGCTGACGCCGAAGCACATCGATGTGCCCGAGCTGCTGCGGACCATCGAATTCCAGCCGGTGGCCGTGCCCATGCTCACGCCGGAATTCTCCGGCCTTGGCCAGGAGCTCTACCAGCCGCCCTTCCGGGAGTTCCAGCTTCAGCGGATCGAACTGGCACCCGGCGCGGAGCCGGTGCCGCTGGCCCAGGCGGGTGCCGTCGTCGTTATTGTTGTTGCCGGATCGGTGTATCTCGATTCGCCCAAGGGCGACCTGCAGCTGGCCCGCGGGGGCAGCGCTTTCCTTCCCGCCGCGGAAGCACCGGTCAATGTCCACCCGGTGGCCGGTGCCGAGTCCCCTGCCGTTGCCTTCGCCGTGACCACATTCCTGAAGGCCTGAGCCGTGGAATTCTTCCTGCAGACGCCTGCCTGGGCGGATGTCCAGTCGTCGCTGGGCCGCACAGTCCATCAGCAGTCCGGCCCGGGCTGGAGCTTCCTGGCCGTCGAGGAGAAAAACCCGGCCGGAAAGGTCCTCTACGCCCCCTATGGGCCGGTGGCATCCTCCGCGGAGGCGTTCGACGGCGCCCTGGCCGCCCTGGTGGCAACGGCCAGATCGTGCGGCGCCGTGTTTGTCCGGATTGAGCCGGTGTCCGCCGGACTTGACATGCCGGCCGCCTCGGAACTCAGCCGGCGCGGCCTGCAGCCGGCACCCGTGAACCAGCAGCCTGAACTCAGCTGGATCGTGGACCTCGAGGGCGACTTCAAGGACGTCCTGGCCGCGATGAAGCCCGTGAACCGGAACCTCTACCGGAACATCCACAAGAAGGGCGTCACCTTCCGGGCGTCACAGGACCCGGATGACATCAGGATCCTGCTTAACTTCCTGCACATGACATCCCGGCGGAACGGATTCAAGCCGCAGAGCGACGCGTACCTGACGCAGGTGGCGGCCTCCCTCATGCCGGCAGGCGCTGCGACGCTGTTCATCGCCGAACTGCACGGCGGTCCCATCGCAGCGGCCTTAGCCTACGATTCCGCGGATACCCGGACCTACGCCCACGCAGCCTTGGATGACACTCACCGCAAGCTCAGCGCGGGCATCCCGCTCCTGGTGACCCTGATGGCGGACGCCAAGGACCGCGGCCTGAAACACGTGGACCTGTGGGGTGTCGCGCCCGCGGACCAGCCCGACCACAAGTGGGCAGGCTTCACCGCGTTCAAAAAGTCCTTCGGTGGCCGCGAGGTGGAGTACCCGGGCACCTGGGACCTCCCCGTTCAAAAGCTCCGGTACAACGCGTACCAGCTGGCCCGCAAGCTGCGCGACAAGCTTCGCGCCCTCCGCTCCCGCTCCGCGCGCCCGGCGCGAACGGACACTTAAGCCCCCTCACCCCCGCTCTGTCCAGGGCCGCAAGTGTCCTTTCGTGCATTCGACCGGACAAAGCCTGTGGATAACGGTTTTGCCACCGCCAGAGGTGTGCACACTGAAGCATGGGCCTCGCACCGCTCCCTGAGGAGCTACTCACCGGATCGTTTACGTCGGCCGCCCCGGCGGCTTTCGGGTGTCGCGCAAGCGGCAGCGGCAGCCCGACGTCGTTATTCCCTCCAGGGGTGTACGCATCCCTCTGGAGAGCGGCGCCGGTGCCGCGGCCAACCTCCGGGCGTACACTGCGCTGGACGAAACGTCGGTGCTCACGCATCACTCGGGCGGCAGAATATGGGAGTTAGGGCTGCCGCCCTGGCTACAGGAAGACTGGCGGATCCACGTGGCTCGGGAGCGGGAAGGCAGCAGACCCCGGCGTCAGAACGTCGTAGGCCACCGGATGACGTTCAAACCGGGCGAAGTGGTGATGCACGACGGCGCCCATCACTCGGATGCCAGGCAGGTGCGGCCCGACAACAAACGCCGGGCCGTCACTGAACGGCTCTGCTGGACGGAAGTCAGGGTTTTCAAGGAGGACCTGGAGGGAGAAAGACCCTTCGTCATCGCGCTAGTGAGGGCCGCCGTGCAATCCCGCCATCCGGCCGGGGACGTCCAGAATGGCTACCGCGGCAAGGCACATGCGCGAACGGACACTTGAGGCCCACAGTTCCTGGGCCTCAAGTATCCGTTCACGCAGAAGTACGCGGGGTGAAGAACCTGCTAGTTCTTGCGGGCGTAGCCTTCCCACTTGCTGGCCTGGTGCTCGCCGTCGACAAAGCGGATGGTGCCGGACTTGGAACGCATCACGATGGACTGCGTGAGGACCTTGTCCTTGGAGTAGCGGACGCCCTTGAGGAGGTCGCCGTCGGTGATGCCCGTGGCCGCGAAGTAGCAGTTGTCGCTGGACACGAGGTCATTGGTGGACAGCACGCGGTCCAGGTCGTGGCCGGCGTCGATCGCCTTCTGCTTCTCGTCGTCGCTGGTGGGCCACAGCCGGCCCTGGATAACGCCGCCGAGCGACTTGATGGCGCAGGCTGCAACGATGCCTTCCGGCGTGCCGCCGATGCCCATGAGGGCGTCGACGCCGGTGCCGGAGCGGGCTGCGGCAATGGCGCCGGCAACGTCGCCGTCCATGATGAACTTGGTGCGCGCACCGGCTTCGCGGATCTCTTCGACCAGGGGGCGGTGGCGGTCGCGGTCAAGGATCATGACGTTGAGCTGGTTGACCTTCACGCCCTTCGCCTTGGCGATCAGGTGCAGGTTCTGCTTGACCGGCAGGCGGAGGTCCACCATGTCGGCGGCTTCCGGGCCGGTGACGAGCTTCTCCATGTAGAACACGGCGGACGGATCGAACATGGAGCCGCGCTCCGCCACGGCGAGGACTGCCAGGGCGTTGTTGATGCCCAGGGCCGTCAGGCGGGTGCCGTCGATCGGGTCCACGGCAACGTCGCACTCAGGACCGGTGCCGTCGCCAACATGTTCGCCGTTGAACAGCATGGGGGCTTCGTCTTTTTCGCCTTCGCCGATGACCACAACGCCGTTGAAGTGGACCGTGTGAAGGAAGGAGCGCATGGCGTCAACGGCCGCGCCGTCGGCTTTGTTCTTGTCGCCGAAGCCAACCCAGTGGCCGCCGGCGATGGCCGCGGCCTCGGTGACGCGGACAAGTTCAAGGGCGAGGTTGCGGTCTGGCTCGTCGATGCCCACAGCCAGGGAGGGGGAAATCGTGGAGTACTGCTGGGTCATAGGCGCTGGTGACACGTGAACCTCTTCTTCGAGTGGCGATCATTGGACCCGCTCGGCCGGATTCAGCCGGTGCGGTGATTCCTCTGGTACTGATCATAGTCGTGGCAGCGCCTCCGGGGTGTGGCATGACGCAGTCCTGCAACATGGACCTTGAGCCTCCCCCACTCCCCCGACTGTGAGTTGCGCGTAAACATGGGCGACTATAGAGGGGTGAGTGAAATGCAGGAAAAAACCAGCCCCGGGCCCGACCCCTCCGACTCCGGAGCTAAAGGCGACCGCACCGGCACGGCCGACGCAGCCCCTGTCCGCCCAGTAATCCCGGCCGCCGCGGCGAAGCGCGCCAATGCCTCCGTGATCGGCATGATCGTTGCCCTGGTGGTCAGCATCGCCGCCTTCCTGCCCATCATCCTGATGAACCCCCTCCCCAAGAGCGACGGATTCCGCCCGAACATCGACGTCGGCGCGGTGGCCCGGAACGCCACGGATGTGGCGGGATTCACACCCGTAACGCCGGACACCGGCATGTCGTTCAGGTCCAACTACGCCCGATGGGAGTCGGGCAGCGGCAGCGGCGTTCCCACGTGGGAAGTTGGCTATCTGACACCGAACGAGTCCTTCATCGGCCTGGTCCAGACCCGCCAGTCCAACCCCACCTGGCTCGTCCAGCAGACCAAGAGCGCTCCCGTGACGGGAACGCGTGCGGCGGGCGGACAGGACTGGGAGCTGCGTGACACCGGCAAAGGCGAGAAGAGCATGGTGCTGAATTACCGCGGAACCACCGTTGTCCTGACGGGAAGCGCCCAGCTGGACGAATTCGCCGAACTCGCCACCGCCGTCGTGCAGTCCATGGACGCCAACCCGGCCGTCACAGTTTCACCGTCAGCCAGCACTGCCCCGTAAAGTAAGCCCGTGGCTACCTACCTGACCCCCGCCCTTGCCTGGCGCCGCATGCGCGAAGGCAACGAACGCTTTGTTGCCGGCGAATCGTCCCACCCGAACCAGGACGCGTCCCGCCGGTCGTCGCTGGTGGAAAACCAGCACCCGTTTGCCGTGATCTTCGGCTGTTCAGACTCCCGGCTGGCTGCGGAGATTATCTTCGACCTCGGCCTCGGGGACGCCTTCGTGGTGCGCACCGCCGGCCAGGTGATTGACGACGCCGTCCTGGGCTCCCTCGAGTACAGCATCAGTGTGCTGGGGGTGCCCCTGATCGTGGTGCTGGGGCATGACAGCTGCGGCGCCGTCAGTGCCACCAAGTCCGCAGTGGACACCGGCAACATGCCGGTGGGCTTTATGCGGGACCTGGTGGAGCGCATCACGCCTTCTGTCCTGACGTCCATGCGGAACGGCGAGCACGAGATCAACGACATGGTGGTGGAGCATGTCAAGCAGACATCCAAGCGCCTGGTGGACAGCTCCCGTGTGATTTCGGCCGCAATCGAGGACGGCCGCGCCGCGGTGATCGGCCTCTCCTACAGCCTCGCCGAGGGCCACGCCAACGTGGTTTCCGGGATCGGCGAGGTCTAGGCCCAGCCCGAATCATTGCCCGTAGCATGCGGTTCACGGTTTTAGTCCGGGCCCCCGATCGCCCTAAGCTAGCCCCATGACTTCCACTGAAGAATTCCGCATTGAACACGACACGATGGGCGAAGTCCGCGTCCCCGTGAACGCCCTGTACCGTGCACAGACGCAGCGTGCAGTTGAAAACTTCCCCATCTCCGGCAAGACCCTGGAACGCGCGCATATCGAGGCGCTGGCCCGGGTCAAGAAGGCTGCCGCGCAGGCCAACGCAGAACTTGGGGTGCTCGACGGCGAGCTGGCCAAGGCGATCGCTGCGGCTGCCGATGAGGTAGCTGCCGGCAAGTACGACGGCGACTTCCCCATCGACGTCTTCCAGACCGGTTCCGGCACGTCCTCGAACATGAACATGAACGAGGTCCTCGCCGAGCTGGCCACGCGTGCCCTCAAAGCCGCCGGGAGTGACAAAGTTGTCCACCCGAACGACCACGTCAACGCCTCACAGTCCTCCAACGACGTCTTCCCCACCTCGGTCCACGTCGCCGCCACCTCGGCCCTGATCAACGACCTCATCCCGGCGCTCGGCTACCTGGCCGAGTCGCTGGAGCGCAAGGCCGTGGAGTTCAAGGACGTCGTCAAGTCCGGCCGCACCCACCTCATGGACGCCACCCCGGTGACGCTCGGCCAGGAGTTCGGCGGCTACGCAGCCCAGGTCCGCTACGGCATCGAGCGCATCAACGCCGCCCTCCCCCGTGTTGCCGAAGTTCCGCTCGGCGGCACCGCGGTGGGCACCGGCATCAACACCCCTGCCGGCTTCCCGGAACGCGTCATCGAACTGCTCGCCACGGACACCGGCCTGCCGCTGACCGAGGCCCGCGACCACTTCGAGGCCCAGGCCAACCGCGACGGCCTCATCGAAGGCTCAAGCCAGCTGCGCAACATCGCGATCTCCTTCATGAAGATCAACAATGACCTCCGCTGGATGGGCTCCGGCCCCAACACCGGCCTCGGCGAAATCGCCATCCCGGACCTGCAGCCGGGCTCCTCGATCATGCCGGGCAAGGTTAACCCGGTCATCTGCGAGGCGTCCATCATGGTCTGCGCCCAGGTCATCGGCAACGACACCGCCATCGCCTGGTCCGGCACCAACGGCGCCTTCGAGCTCAACGTCGGCATCCCCGTGATGGCCGCCAACCTGCTCGAGTCCATCCGCCTGCTGGCCAACACCAGCCGCGTCATGACGGACAAGATGATCGACGGCATCACCGCCAACGTGGAGCGCGCCCGCTTCCTGGCCGAGGCCTCCCCCTCGATCGTGACGCCGCTGAACAAGTACATCGGCTACGAGAACGCCGCGAAGATCGCCAAGAAGGCCGTGGCCGAGGGCCTCACCATCCGTGAGACCGTCGTCGCCATGGGCTTCCTGGAGCGCGGCGAAGTCACCGAAGAGCAGTTGGACACCGCGCTGGACGTAATGTCCATGACGCGCCCGCCGCACAAGGCGTAAATAAAGTACGACGGCGGCCGCCCACCTTCATCACGAAGGCGGGCGGCCGCCGTCGTTCTTTAAGCGGGCAGAAGCCCAAGTTTGCACTATCATAAAATGAGTGCAAAACTTTACTTTGTGAATGATAGTGCAGAAATCGAAGGCAGCCTCCGCGAGCGCAAGCGCGCCGCAACGCGGGCCGCGATTACCGGTGTCGCCCGGAAACTGACGGCAGAGCGGGGCCTGAACGGATACACCGTTGAGGAAGTCTGCGAGCTGGCCGACATCTCCCGCCGCACGTTCTTCAACTACTTCCCCACCAAGGAAGACGCCATCCTCGGCCACGTGGACGATGAAATCCCGCAGGACGTCATCGAAGGCTTCATCGCCGGCGGCGCGTCGTCCCCGTCCGGCGAGATCTCCCACACCCTGTTCCAGGACCTGATCGGCCTCTCGCTCAAACTGTCCGAAAACATGGCAGCCTCCGAAGAGGAAACCCGCCAGCTGATCGGCGTCATCAAAAAGGAACCGCAGCTGATGCTCCGCATCATCGGCGCCACCGGGGAACGCGAGGCCGAGTTCGCCCGCGTCCTCGCCGCCCGCGAGGGCGTTGAGCCGGACCATCCCGTGGTCCAGATGGCCGTTGTCCTGCTCGGCAACATCGCGAGAAAGAGCAGCATGGCCTATTTCTCCGAGGGCAACAGGCGCCCCTACCAGGAGCTGCTGCTCGAAAACATCGCAGCGGCCCGCCAACTCTTCTCCCAGCACTTCGACGAACCCGTACCCGCAGAAGGACACTCATGACCACCGCTGCCAGCCCCAAGGCCGCAGCCGGCCCGCTGCTGCTGACCCAGAAACGCATCTGGATCATCTTTTCGGCGCTCATCGCCGGCATGCTGCTCTCCAGCCTCGACCAGACCATCGTCTCCACCGCCATGCCCACGATCGTTGGCAAGCTCGGCGGCGTCGAACACCAGGCGTGGATTACCACGGCCTACCTGCTGGCCACCACCATCGTGATGCCCATCTACGGCAAGTTCGGTGACGTCCTGGGCCGCCGGAACCTGTTCCTTGTAGCCATCGCCCTGTTTACCCTCGCCTCAGTGGGCTGCGCCCTGGCCACCGATTTCTGGGGCTTTGTCATCTTCCGCGCCATCCAGGGCCTGGGCGGCGGCGGCCTGATGATCCTCTCGCAGGCGATCATCGCGGACATCGTCCCGGCGAAGGACCGCGGCAAGTACATGGGTCCCCTGGGCGCCATCTTCGGCCTCTCCGCCGTGGCCGGCCCGCTGCTCGGCGGATTCTTCGTGGACCACATGACGTGGGAATGGGCTTTCTACATCAACATCCCCATCGGCATCGCCGCCTTCGTCACCGCCTGGTTCACGCTGACACTGCCTAACAAGAAGGCCGAAAAGCGGATCGATATCCTGGGCGTGATCCTGCTGTCCGCAGCTACCACCTGCCTGATCTTCTTCACCGACTTCGGCGGCAAGAAGGACGAAGGCTGGGATTCACCCCTGACATGGGCCTTCGGCGCCGGAATGCTCCTCTCCGCCGCGGCTTTCGTGATGGTGGAACGCCGCGCGGAGGATCCCATCATCCCGCTCAGCCTCTTCAAGAACCGGATCTTCGTCAACGCCACGGCCATCGGCTTTACCCTGGGCCTGGGCATGTTCGCCGCCATCGCCTTCGTCCCCACGTTCCTGCAGATGTCCTCCGGGACCTCTGCGGCTGAGTCCGGGCTTCTCATGCTGCCCATGATGGTTGGCCTGATGGGCATGGCTATCTATTCGGGCATCCGGATCTCCAAGACCGGCAAGTACAAGATGTTCCCCATCCTCGGCGCCGCCCTGACGATAGCGGCGATGCTGTGGCTGACCACCCTGACCGCCGAAACGCCCATCTGGGTCATCTGCGTCCAGTTGTTCGTGTTCGGCGCAGGACTGGGTTCGATCATGCAGGTCATCGTCCTGGTGGTGCAGAATTCTGTTCCCGCCGATCAGATCGGCACGGCAACCAGCACCAACAACTACTTCCGCGAAGTCGGCGCGTCCCTGGGCGTTGCAGTGTTCGGCGCGATCTTCACCAACCGTCTCTCGGAGTCACTGACCAGCGAGTTCACCGGCGCCGGAGCGTCCGCGGAACAGGCCTCACAGTCCACCAGCACCCTGGACCCGCAGGCATTGAGCCAGCTGCCGGACCAGCTGCGCGACGCAATCGTGAACGCCTACGCGGACTCCCTCGCCCCGGTCTTCTGGTATCTGGTACCGTTCATCGCCCTCGCGCTGATCCTGGCCATCACCCTGAAGCAGATCCCGCTCTCGGGCACCGCCGGCATGGTGGCCCGGGGCGAGGCCATCGGCGGCGAGGAAGCAGAACGCCTGGAAGCAGAGCACCTGGCCCTGTTGGAGGACGGATCGGAGAAGGAGCCCGTTGCCGTCCCGGACGCCGCGGACAGCCTGAAGGACGACGACGGCGAGCTGGTCTCCCAGCGCCGCTGAACGGCGTCGCAAGGCTATAAGCCATAGCGGCGGAAGCCGCAGTAAAAAGCCTGCAGGGGCGCCGCGATCTTGGGGGGTTGCGGCGCCCCTGTTGTTTTCGTCGCGCCTGCGGACCTGGGCCGCAAGTGTCCTCTCGCGCTAAGCGGGCAGGAGCATGGCGGCAGCGGCGCCGGCGAGCATAAACGGGCCGAACGGGATGGAAGACTTCAAGGTGCCGCGGCGGGCCGCCAGCAGGGCCATGGACCAGAGGCCCCCCAGCAGGAAAGCCGCGAAGGTCCCGGCAAAAACGTGCCCCCAGCCGAGATAGCCAAGGTACATCCCCAGTACGCCGGCCAGCTTCACGTCGCCAAAGCCCATGCCGGGCGGGTAAACCATCCGCAGGACAAAATAGAAGGCCCACAGCACCGCGCCCCCGGCCAGGATGCGAAGCGCCGGGATCCCCATTAGCTCGGCAGCAGCGTCGGGTGACCCCGCGAGCGCGGCAGGACCGGCGATCACGTGCACCAAGGCCGCCGCGAGCAACAGAACCCCCGCCACACCGTAGGACGGGAAGACAATCCGGTTGGGCAGCAGATGGTGGCGAACGTCAATCACCGTCAGCCGGGCCGCCATAACCAAAAAGTAGACACATGCGGCCAGCACCAGCCAGAACGCCAGCGGGGTGGCGTCCCACAGGCCATCGAGTCGTCGGATCACCCCTCGGATGCTACTGGATTCGCGCGCCGCACCGCAGAGCCCACGCGTAAACTGTGGATATGTCGACATGGGACACCAGGCGCCGGCCGGATCCGGAGGGCAACGCCGCGGCTGCAGACCTGAGCACCATGTTCCGGAACCTTTGCCGGTCTTCCCCCTGGAAATGGCAGTCACTGCGCTTTGAATACTGGGATGAACCGTTTTCCGACGTCCCCGACCCGTCCGCTCCCCTGGTCCGCGCCTGGCTGCGCCGGCCCGGGGCGCTGCGCCTGGAAACCGCCGACCGGCTTGTCCTCCACAGCACCACCGGCATCAACGATTCCAAGGACGGGTTGTACGTCAGCGCCACCCGGAAGTCCTGGCTGCTGCCGCCCCACCTCGTAGCGCCCGTTTACGACGACGGCGGCCTGGTCAGGCGCCGGCCGGAGGCAGCATACGGCGAACCGGGCTTCGGGAACGGCCGTTTCTCGGCTGCCCTCGATCCCGTGGAACTCGCCGGGAACGCACCGGTCCCCATTGAGTTCCCGGGCACCAACGCCGTGGAGATCGATACCGTGCGCCGAGTGGATCACGATGGCCGGCCGGCGCTGGAGGCAACCGTGACGCCTACGGCGTCCTACCATCCAGCGGATCCCGCCGCTCCGCTCTGCCTGCCCGGCAGCAACCGGGTGCGGATCGACCTGGAAACCGGCGTCTGCGTGGCCAGCCAGTCAATGGAAGCGGCAACCCCGGATTACGGGCACTGGATCCGGATCCTCGCGGTGGACGAATACATGCTGGACGACCTGTTCGTGGCCGAGTCCATGAACCTTACGGACGTCCGCCGCCACATCAGCTGGGACATCCGCGCCTGATCACAGTCCTGGTCCAGGCATCACCGGCGTTTGACAGACGCCCTTGGCCGCCCTGGGCTAGGCTTCCCTGATGACCGCGCTGACTTCCATCTGGCCCCTCTTCGGCCTCGAGCTGACCACACCCCGACTGGTACTGCGTCCCATCGCCGACGCCGATATTCCCGCCGCAGTTGCAGCGGCCGCCAGCGGAGTCCACGAACCCGGCCGGAGCCCCTTCAGCACTCCGTGGACGGAACTGCCGCCGGAAGCATTAGGGCACAACATGGCGCAGTGGTACTGGCGCTGCCGCGGCCAGGCCACACCCGAGGACTGGACCCTGCTCCTGGGCATCTGGTACCAGGACGAATTCATCGGCTGCCAGGACATCGGTGCCAAGGACTTTGCCACCCTCAAGACCGTCAGCACCGGCTCCTGGCTCAAGCAGTCCCTCCACGGCCAAGGGCTCGGCACGGAGATGCGGGCCGCCGTCGCGCTTTACGCATTCGACTGGCTCGGCGCCGAAGTGGCCGAATCCGAAGCCGCCGCCTGGAACGCCGCCT
This sequence comes from Pseudarthrobacter sp. NIBRBAC000502772, assembly GCF_006517235.1. Taxonomy (NCBI): domain Bacteria; kingdom Bacillati; phylum Actinomycetota; class Actinomycetes; order Micrococcales; family Micrococcaceae; genus Pseudarthrobacter; species Pseudarthrobacter sp. NIBRBAC000502772. The sequence goes on along the minus strand of NZ_CP041188.1, from coordinate 1,805,575 downwards.
CCCTGGGCGTGTCCCGCTCCCTCGGCTATGAACTCAACGGCACCAACAGGCAATCCTGGGGCGGCAAGGCCGTCGAAGTCCAAAAAGTGCGCCTCACCCCCGCAACCTTCAAACGCCCCGACTGGACCCTCAAAGTAGAAGGCCACGAAGCGGCAGCTAAGTTCCTCATCGTCGGCTGACTGCCGGGCGGCGGCTGGGTTCGTCCGCCCCGAGCACTTCGCCGTCGCTTAGACACCTCCCGCCGCGCCGCTTCACAGAGTGGCCCGTAGCTGGGTCCGTCAGCCCCCGGACCTTCTCCGTCGCTTAGACACAGCGCATAGGGGCCGTTTCGGTCGCTGGGCGACCTCCACGGCCCGATGCGCCGCGATGCGCTCCTACGAGAAGGCCCGGGGCCTGCCGTGTGCGTCGGTCACCTCTCGTGCCGCTTCCTGCGGGACTGTCCGGGACGCACGAGAACGCCGGGTCAGCCTTCCGGCAGCGTGCGTCAGAGCGAGGAACGAGCAGCACGCAGAGGAAGGGTGACCCGGCGTTCGGACGGTACCGGGACAGGACCTTAGATCTCGGCGCCTTCGAGGAGCTCTGTTACCAGGGCTGCGATCGGGGAGCGCTCCGAGCGGGTGAGGGTGATGTGGCCGAAGAGGGGGTGTCCTTTCAGGGTTTCGACGACGGCGGCGATTCCGTCGTGCCGGCCTACGCGGAGGTTGTCACGCTGGGCGACGTCGTGGGTGAGGACGATCTTGGAGTTCTGGCCGATGCGGCTCATCACGGTGAGGAGGACGTTCTTCTCAAGTGACTGGGCCTCGTCGACGATCACGAAGGCGTCGTGCAGGGAACGGCCGCGGATGTGGGTCAGCGGCATGACCTCGAGCATGCCGCGGTCCATGACTTCCTCCACGACTTCCTGGCTGACCAGGGCGCCGAGTGTGTCAAAGACCGCCTGGGCCCAGGGGTTCATCTTTTCCGACTCGGAGCCGGGCAGGTAGCCCAGTTCCTGGCCACCCACGGCGTAGAGCGGGCGGAACACGATCACCTTGCGGTGCTCGCGGCGTTCCAGCACCGCTTCCAGGCCGGCACACAGGGCCAGCGCGGATTTGCCGGTGCCGGCCCGTCCGCCAACCGAAACGATTCCGACGGCGGGGTCCATCAGCATGTCGATGGCGAGCCGCTGTTCCGCCGATCGACCGTGGAGCCCGAATACGTCCCGGTCCCCCTTGACCAGCCGCACCTGCTTGTCAGCGCCCACCCGGCCCAGGGCTGAGCCCCGGTTGGAGAGGATCACCAGCCCGGTGTTGACCGGCATTTCCGCGGCCGCGGGAATGAAGACCGGCTCGTGGCCGTACAGGGTGGAAATTTCCTCCTCGCTGGCTTCCACCTCCGCGACACCGGTCCAGCCCGAATCCTTCACGAGCTCGTTGCGGTATTCGTCGGCAGTAAGTCCCATGGCGGAGGCCTTGACCCGCATGGGGAGATCCTTCGACACCACGGTGACGTTCCGGCCTTCATTGGCCAGGTTCTTGGCCACGGCCAGGATGCGGCTGTCGTTGTCGCCGCTGCGGAAACCCAAGGGGAGCACGTCAGCGGAAATGTGGTTCAGCTCCACCAGGAGGGTGCCGCCCTCGTTTCCGATGGGGATGGGTTTACTCAAGCCACCGTGTTTTACCCGGAGATCATCGAGCAGCCGGAGCGCCTTGCGGGCAAAGTAGCCCAGTTCGGGGTCGTGCCGTTTCCCCTCAAGTTCCGTGATGACAACGATCGGAACAATGACTTCGTGCTCGGCGAAGCGCAGCAGCGCCCGTGGATCCGAGAGCAGGACGGAGGTGTCAATGACGAACGTGCTAATGGTGGCGTCCCTTCCGGAGACAGCAAAACCGGCCGCAGATGTTTCGTCTGCTGCACCGGCTTGTGAGGTGGCTCGCGTGGCGCGAGAGGTAGCTTTCTGTCCCTGGTCAAAAACGGCTTCGGGCAGTTGTTCAGAATTAGCCACATCGACTCCAGCCCCGGGCACGCCCGGAATTGTTATTGGTGAGGCGGCTCGGCCTGGAGGCCGGGTCCGGCCTCCCATACAACCGGTGCGAAATTCGCTCCATGTACTGGCCTCCCCGATCAGCCGGCGTTTTTGCCTGCTGATGCATATAACGTAATTCCCTGCCCAGTAATTTCCGGTGCCATCCGTCGGCGATTCCTGTTGCCGGCTTGTGAATTCCGTATGAACGGGGGCGGACCCGTGATGAGGCTCAGGTCCCGAAGCGCCGCTGCCTGCCGGCGTAGTCCCGAAGGGCGCGGAGGAAGTCCACTTTTCGGAAGGCGGGCCACAAGGCTTCGCAGAAGTAGAACTCGCTGTACGCGCTCTGCCACATCAGGAACCCGGACAGCCGCTGCTCCCCGGAGGTTCTGATCACCAGGTCCGGATCCGGCTGGCCGCGCGTGTAGAGGAAACGGGAAATATCGTCCACGGACAGGGTGTCAGCGAGCGCCGAAATGTCAGAGCCCTTGGCGACGGCGTCGTGAAGCAGCTCCCGCACGGCGTCAACGATTTCGCGGCGCCCGCCGTAGCCCACCGCAACGTTGACATGGATCTTTTCGCGTACCGGAGTGCGGGCAGTGAGCTTGTTGAGCCGTTCCGCCAGGTAGTCGGGCAAGAGCTCGGGGGCGCCCATGGCGTTGACCGAGATGTTGGCGTCATCGTCCAGGCGGTCCAGGGTGTTGGCAATGATCCCCATCAGAAGGTCCAGCTCCTCGCTGGACCGGCTCATGTTGTCCGTGGACAGCATGTAGAGCGTAACCACCTTGACCCCAAGCTCCTGGCACCATCCGAGGAATTCATGGATCTTGTCCGCGCCGGCCTGGTGGCCCTGGCTGGTGGGTGCGTTGAACTGTTTGGCCCAGCGGCGGTTGCCATCCACCATCACGCCGATGTGATTGGGAATACGGCCGCCGGCCAACTCGCGGAGCAGCCGCCTCTCGTAGAAGCCATAAAGGAACCCGCGCAATTCCACGAGGAGACTCACCTGACTTCCGTTGCTGTTCGACGGCATTGCACATCCTAGGCTACCGTCCGGGACCGGGACCGGCGTGACGGGACGTTCCCGGATGACCTGCCATGATTGTTACCCATGAGTAACTTATTCAAAGAGAGGATATTCTGAAGCCATGAACAGCCAGACTCCTGACGGCCCCCGCGCGCCCTCGGCGGACCACGGCCACAGCCCTTTGAACGACGCCGCCGTCCGGCTGGCCGAGCTCCTGATGATCAAGCCCAAGTGGCGCGGCTGGATCCATACCGTCACGGCTCCGCTGGCCCTGGCGGCGGGACTCGTCCTCGTGGTCCTCGCCCCCACTACGGACCGCAAGATCACCTCGGCCATCTACGCTGCCACCGGTGTCCTGCTTTTTGGCATCAGTGCCATCTACCACCGCGGCAACTGGTCTCCGGGCGTGAAGATTGTCCTCAAGCGCCTGGACCACACCAACATCATGCTGGTCATCGCCGGCAGCTATACTCCCCTGGCCTGGTCGCTGCTGGAACAGCCCAAGGCGGTCCTGCTGCTCTGGGTCATCTGGTCCGGGGCCATTCTCGGCGTGCTGTTCCGGCTGTTGTGGACGGACGCGCCGCGCTGGCTATACGTGCCCATCTACATCGCACTGGGCTGCGGCTCGCTGTTCTACCTGCCTGAGTTCTTCGCGGCCAGCGTCCCCGCCGCCGTCCTCATCTGTGTGGGCGGCGTTCTGTACATCACCGGCGCCGTGTTCTACGCGCTGAAGAAACCCAACTTCAGCTACGAACACTTTGGCTTCCACGAACTCTTCCATGCCCTGACGGTCCTGGCCTTCGCAGCACATTTCACGGCGATCGCCATCGCAGTCCTCAGCTGAACTGTTGAGGCCGGCAGGAACACGTAGGTCCGGCCCGCTTCAGTCGCGGGGCCGGTCGGCGGCCTGGCCGTGACCGTTGTCTTCGAGGCCTGCCTTGTCGCCGGTCGCATCCGTGTCGCCGGCAACACCGAGGCCGTCGTGGCCGTCCGCAGCTTCAATGTCCGCTGCCTCGGCCGCTGCCTGGCGTTCCTCTTCCACCTGCGCCCGGTAGCGGACGCGGCGGATGCGGCGGACCATGTCCACAATCAGCAGCGTGGTGGCCAGCACAAAGAAAGCCGTCATGATGAAGCCCCACAGACCCGGGGTGATCTGGTCCTCGGAGATGCCCTCACGCAGGCCGGGCGTCGGCAGCGGTGAGGGAGTGGTGGTCAGGGCGAGGAGCAAGTGGTGCACGGTTCAAACCTTCTGTGGAAACTGATGGGCAGCCGGCCGGGGATTCCGGAGGCGGGTCCGCGGGACTCGGACCAGCCCACAGCTTTTCTACACGGCATAGAATACGCTGCCGCTCTATCTTAGCCCGGCGAAAAGGTCCTTTTCGGGCAATTCCGCGGGGACCCTGGACTCGATCAGGGAGTAGTCTTCCCACGGCCACACGCGGCGCTGCATCTCGGCCGACACGGCAAAGAAGAACCCCAGCGGATCAACCTGGGTGCGGTGCGCACGGAGGGCGTCGTCGCGGGCCTCAAAAAAGTCCCCGCAGTCGATCTGCGTGGTGGTGGCATGGGCACCCTGCGGCGGGGTGTGGCCTTCCGCGTCCGTTTCCAGCCACGCGGCCAGCCGCTGGGCGTACGGGGACTGCAGGCCTGCTTCCTCCAAGGCAAAATGCAGTGCGCGGAACCGGTCCGGGCTGAAGGCCCTGTCGTAATAGAGCTTGCTGGGTTCCCAGGCCGCTCCGGCGTCGGGATACCGGCTGGGGTCACCCGCAGCCGCAAATGCCTCCACTGCCACCCGGTGCGCCATGATGTGGTCCGGGTGCGGGTATCCCCCGTTTTCGTCATAGCTGACGATCACCTGCGGCTTGAAGTCCCGGACCAGCCGCACCAGCGGCGCCGCGGCGCGTTCCAGCGGCTGGACGGCGAAGGATCCGGCCGGCAGCGGCGGCAGCGGATCGCCCTCGGGCAGCCCGGAGTCCGTGAATCCCAACCAGCGCTGCTGGATGCCCAGTACCTTGGCCGCCTGGTCCATTTCCAGCCGGCGCGCCCCGGCCATGTCCCGCTTGGGATGCGGCTCGCCTTCCACGGCAGGGTTCTGGATGTCTCCGCGGGATCCGTCGGTGCAGGTGGCCACCATAACTTCCACTCCGGCGGCGGCGTACATGGCCATGGTCGCGGCACCCTTGCTTGACTCGTCGTCCGGGTGCGCGTGCACGGCTAGCAGCCTCAGCGTTGCCGGGGTATTGGTGGACGCTGTCATCGAGGACGGCTCCTTATTCTTCTGCGGCTGCTGTGACGGCCATTGGACTGAGGACTGCATGACTGGACGGACGGGGCAGCTGTGCCGGGGGTGCTGATCCGGCCCGGACGGCCACGGCCTGGAACCGAACTAAACTGGACTGGTGACTACCCAGGATCAGCCCGCCGCGTCCCCGCCTGCAGACACTAGCCTAGCCAATCGTTATGGCAGTAAAAAGCAGTCCCTCCCGCGTGCGGTCAAACGTGGCATTGCCGTAGCGGCGCTGGCGGCCGGAGTGGGGTTTATGGCCTGGGTCTCCACGTCCTCAGCCGGCTCTGACGTGACGTTCAAGGACATCGGCTTCAGCACCATCGATGCCACGGCGACCGAGGTCGATTTCCAGGTCACCAGGGAACCAGGGACGGCCGTCAAGTGCGCCGTCAAGGCCCTCGACTCCAAGTTCGCCGTGGTGGGCTGGAAAGTAGTGGACATCCCGCCCGGGAAAGCTGACGGAACGGCCGACGGCGGCAGGACAGTTTCGCAGCGCGTGACACTCCGGACGGAGTCCCTGTCAGTTTCCGGCGTGGTGGACGACTGCTGGATTCCGGGTGCCGGGACGTAGCGCCGTGTGATCTATGCCCCATCCCGGGTTGGGTATGTCCAGAGTTTTGACTACAATGGGTCAATACCTTTACCCCGCTGAGCTGGTTGCTGAGTTCCATAAGTGGCCACCGTTGCGGGGTCTTTTGCATGTACGACCATTAGGAGAAGTCCGTGTCTACCACCAACAGCGCGCCTGCAGCCTGGCTCACCCAGGAAGCTTTTGACCGCCTGAAGGCAGAGCTGGACCACCTTTCCGGCCCTGGCCGTGCGGAGATCGTCCAGAAGATTGAAGCTGCCCGGCAAGAGGGCGACCTAAAGGAAAACGGCGGCTACCATGCAGCCAAAGAAGAGCAGGGCAAGATCGAAGCCCGGATCCGCCAGCTGACGGCCCTTCTGCGCGATGCCCACGTGGGCGAGTCCCCCGCTGACGACGGCATTGTGGAGCCCGGCATGCTCGTTGTTGCCCGGATCGCAGGCGACGAAGAGACATTCCTGCTGGGGTCCCGCGAAATCGCCGGCGATTCAGACCTGGACGTGTTCAGTGAGAAGTCACCTCTCGGCGCCGCAATCGTCGGCCACAAAGAGGGCGCGAAGCTCAGCTACACGGCTCCGAACGGCAAGGACATCACGGTGGAGATCCTCTCCGCCAAGCCTTACGCAGGCTGACGCTTCACACTGATCGTTTCAGGCCAACCAAGCCTGGCCAACGCCGGCCCCCGTCAGGGGGCCGGCGTTCTTGCGTGCTTGGGGCGCAGCAACAGGGCAGCGACAACTCCGCCTGCCGCGCCGCCGAGGTGCGCCTGCCAGGAGATGTAGCTGCCCATGATGGGCAGCACCCCCAGCAGGATGCCGCCGTAGACCATAAACAGCACCACGGCGAGCAGGATCTGGCGCCAGCTGTGGTTGAAGAAACCCCGCACCAGGAGGAAGGCGAACAATCCAAAAACCAGGCCGGAGGCGCCAACGGTGATGCCGCCGTCGCCAATCAGCCACACTGTCAGTCCGGAGCCCAGCCAGCTGAACCCGAGGGCCGTCAGGAACACCCTCACGCCGGAGAGGAACACCAGGAAGCCGAAGACGATCAGGGGCAGGGCATTGGACAGCAGGTGGTTCAGATTGGCGTGCAGCAGCGGGAACGTCAGGATGTCCAGAAGCCCGTCCGCGGACCGGGGCCGGAGCCCGAAAGTCCGGTTCAGGGCATGCAGGGTCAGCATGTTGAACAGTTCGATCATAAAGAGCACGGCCACAAAGCCGCCGGCCACCAACAGTCCGCCCTTCGCCCGCGAGGCTGTGGTTTCCCGGTCCCGCGGCTTTCCGTCCCCCATCGCGTCAAGCATGGCTACTCCTAATGCACCACAATGGGCTGGAAACCCTCGGCACGGAGGGCGCCGAGGACCTGCTCACAATGTTCGTGGCCCTTGGTTTCGAGGTTCACGGTGATGGAAACGTCGCCCATGCTGATGGAGCCGCCAACACGCGTGTGATCCAGGCCCGTGACGTTCGCATCGTTTTCGGCGATGATGCGGGCGATGGTGGCCAGCGAGCCCGGCCGGTCATCCAGCATCATCCGGACTGTCATGTAGCGCCCGGCGGCGGACAGGCCCCGCTGGATGACTTTAAGCATCAGCATCGGATCGATGTTGCCGCCGGACAGGATCACGGCCGTGGTCCCAGGGTTTTCGATTTTGCCGTCCATCAAGGCTGCAACTCCGACCGCCCCGGCGGGTTCCACCACCATCTTGGCCCGTTCAAGCAGGAAGATCAGGGCCCGCGCCAGGGAATCCTCGCTGACGGTGACAACATCGTCCACCAGCTCGCGGATGATGCTGAAGGGCAGCTGTCCGGGCCGGCCCACGGCGATGCCGTCAGCCATGGTGGATACCTTCTTCAGCGGAACCAGGGCGTCGGCGGCAAGGGACGGCGGATAGGCCGCGGCGTTTTCGGCCTGGACACCGATGATGCGGATTTCCCGGCCAAGTTCCCTGGCCCGGGCCTTGACGGCTACAGCCACTCCGGCCAGCAGCCCGCCGCCGCCCACACCCATCAGGATGGTGTCCACATTGGGGATCTGCTCGAGAATCTCCAGGCCGATGGTTCCCTGGCCGGACACCACATCAACATTGTCGAAAGGGTGCACAAAGACCATGCCGGACTCGTCGGCGTAGCGCTGCGCCTCGGCGAGGGCCTCATCCACGTTGTGGCCGTGGAGGATCACCTCCGCACCGTGGCTGCGCGTGGCCGCCAGTTTCGGGAGGGCTACGCCCAGCGGCATGTAGATGCGGGCCTTGATGCCCAGGCTTTTGGCGGCCACGGCCACGCCCTGTGCGTGGTTTCCGGCTGACGCGGCCACAACGCCGCGTTTTTTTTCCTCAGCCGAGAGCTTGGCCATGCGGACATAGGCACCGCGGACCTTGAACGATCCGGCCCGCTGCAGGTTTTCGCACTTGAAGAAGACGTCGCCGCCAACCATCCCGCCCAGGGCCCGTGACGATTCCACCGGGGTCCGCATAATAATCCCCTCGAGCAGCTTCTGCGCCTCCAGGACATCGTCCAGCGTGACGGGAAGGGTTTCAAGGGTGTTCACGGACTTATTCTCCTTGGGTGGATACGGCTCCGGCGCCCTGGCTCATGTTTCAGGCCTGGGCGTCCGGATTGGCGGCTTCTGTGCTGGCTGCGGCGTCCTTGCCGCGCTTGGGCTTGAAGCCCGGCAACCGGACGTCCCTGATGGAGTCATCATGGTCCGGGCCTGGCGTCACCGGCCCTCCGGGGGTTGCCAGCACCTGTTCATGTTCCCACGTTCTGGCGGCGATGTAGCGAATTGCGGAGTTTGCTACGGCGAGGATGGGGACTGAGAACAGCGCGCCGGGGATGCCCGCAAGGTACGAACCCGCGGCCACAGAGAGGATGACCGCCACCGGGTGCAGGGCCACGGCCTTGCCCATCACGAGGGGTTGCAGGATGTGGCTCTCCAGCTGCTGGACCAGCAGGACGATAGCCAGCATGATCAGGGCGTTGACCGGCCCGTTGGCCACCAGGGCCAGGAGTACGGCGATGGCCCCTGTCACCAGGGCACCGACTACCGGGATAAAGGAACCGATGAACACCAGCACGCTCAGGGGCAGTGCCAGCGGCACCCCGATGATGGCCGCGCCGGCGCCGATGCCTACCGCGTCAACAAACGCAACAAACATCTGGATCCGTGCGTAGCTGACCATCGAAGTCCAGCCCTTGCGTCCGGCACCGAACGTTGCCGCCCGCGCTTTCTTCGGGAGGAGTCGGACCAGGAAGGCCCAGATCCTGTCGCCTTCGAGCAAGAAGAAGATCAGGATGAACAGAGCCAGCACCATTCCCGCGGCGAAGTGGCCAGCGGTACTTCCGAAGGACAACGCACCGCTGAGGATGCTGCTGCTGTTGTTCTGGAGTGCGGCGGATGCTTCCTTGAGGTACTGGTCGATCTGGTCGGCGGTGAGGTGCAGGGGTCCTTCGGCCAGCCAGTCCTGGACCTGCTTCACGCCGGTCAGCGCCTGGGACCACAATTCGCCGAAACCTGAAGCCAGCTGGCGTCCCACCAGGGCAAGGGCGCCAGCAATCACACCGATGAACCCCAGCACCGTGATGGCCACCGCGGCGCCATTTGGCAGGCGCCTGCTCCGCAGCCAGCGCACTACCGGGCTCAACAGCCCGGCCAGCAGCGCGGCCACCATAACGGGAATAATCAGGAAGCTGATCCGGCTGAGCAGCCAAATCAGGGCGCTGGCCACCAGAAGGATGAGACCGAGCCGCCAGGCCCACGACGCTGCGATCCGGATACCGTAGGGAATGTCCTGCTCAAGCTCCCGGTCCGCCTGCACCCGGGCCGGACGGACGGGTTCCACCGGCCGGACCGTGTCCGGCGCCGTGCCTGTGGGCTTTGAATCGGATGGGGTGGCGTCCTCGGCTGGCGTCATAGCCTAATACTTCCTCAGCACCGCCCCTTATGCGAAACGGCTACCCGGCCCCGCCCAGGACAGCATCGATCCCCCAGGCCATCGTGAACGTTTCCCCGGCCGAAAGCCACCGCAGCCCGTCACCCGAGTTGAAGGCGTTGGCCGGACCGGTCATGGGTTCGATGGCCACCGCCCTGGGCCTGCCGGGCAGCTCAGTTGTCACAAAGATGTGGACGTAGCCGCAGGATTCGTCCTGCCACAAGGTGACACTGCGGCCGTCAGGTGCGCTGAGCACATGGCGGGCCGCACCGCCGTCGAACGTCAGGTCAGTGAGGGCTACATCGATCTCAAGGTCCCCCACTCTTTGGCCGCTACGGAAGTCACTGTCCCCGCTGACGGGCTCCGAGCTCCGCGGGATGAGGCGCTGGTCCGCCACCAGGCGGGTGCCGGCGGCGACGGTCAGGGTGAGCTGGTCCACGTCCGCGTCGCCCAGCCGCAGGTATGGGTGGGCGCCGAGGACGAACGGCGCTGGCGCGTTGGAATCGTTGATCAGCGACTGGCGGACTTCCAGGCCAAGATCCTCAGCGAGAAGGTACTGGACCCGGTGGCGCACCAGGAAGGGGTAGCCATGCTGCGGGAACACCGTCGCCTCGAGGGTCACCGAATATTGCGATTCATCAACCAGGCTGTAGGCGGAGTTGCGGAGCAGTCCATGACTGGCGTTGTTCCGGGAAACCTCCGTAATGTCCAGTTGCTGCTTCTTGCCGTCCAGGTACCAGAGCCCGTCCTCCACCCTGTTTGCCCAAGGGGCGAGGGTGATCCCGGCGGCACCGGGGGAAATCTCGGCGTCCCCATAGGTCTCGGTGAGCTGGACACCGGCCCGGCTGTAGAGCCGCAGGCCGGCCGCCAGCTCAGTCACAACTGCGAACGCGTCACCCCTGCGGAGTTCGTACTGCCGGCCGGTGGCGTAGGTCTGGAATCCGGCGGGAATGCTCGCGTCCGGGGTTGCGCTCGAAGTCATGAGCACCACCGTAACAGGGGGCAAGGACTGCCTGCCATCACCGCGAGATGTTCTCTTTTGTGTGAAACTATTCTTTTTTGAGCGAAATATGGGATGATCGAGGCAACGGACGCCCGGCATCTCCGGCACCAGCACGCAAAGGACCCCGCCATGACAGGTATCACCACCACCACCCTCGCCGATGGCCGGGAGCTGATTTATTTCGACGACGGCGCCACTGCCAAGCCACGCACGGCGGCCACCACTACCGATCACCGGCCTTTACCCGAGCGCGGCGAGCCTGGCGAAGTACGCTTCGATGCCCTCACCGACGAGTGGGTGGCTGTCGCGGCGCACCGGCAGTCCCGCACCCACCTCCCGCCTGCCGACCAGTGCCCCATCTGCCCCACCACACCGAACAACCCCTCCGAGATCCCAGCACCCGACTATGACGTTGTGGTGTTTGAAAACCGCTTCCCGTCGCTGGGCCCGGCCGTGGGGCCAGTGCCGTCCACTCCGGCCTGGGGCACCACCGGACCCGCGTACGGACGCTGTGAAGTAGTGGCGTTCACGCCCGAGCACACGGGATCGTTCAGTGGCCTGGGTGAGGCCCGCGCCCGGACTGTGGTCGAAGCGTGGGCGCACCGCACCGAAGTCCTCAGCAAACTGCCGGGGATCAAGCAGGTGTTCCCGTTCGAAAACCGCGGGGCCGACATCGGCGTCACCCTCCACCACCCGCACGGCCAGATCTATGCGTACCCCTACGTCACGCCCCGGGCAGGCGTCATCGGAGCGGCCGCACGCAAGTTCTATGATGGGTCCGACGGACGGCAGACGCTCACGGGCTCGCTGCTGCGGGCGGAACGCGAGGACGGGAGCCGAATGGTGATGGAGGGCGAGAATTTCAGCGCCTACGTGCCGTTCGCTGCCCGCTGGCCGCTGGAAATCCACCTGGTGCCGCACCGGCAGGTACCCGACCTGGCCGCCTTGAGCGGTGAGGAAAAGGATGAACTGGCCCATGTCTACCTTGACCTGCTCAAACGGCTCGATGCCCTGTATCCGACGCCGACGCCCTACATTTCCGCCTGGCACCAGGCCCCTCTTGACGACCTCCTGCGCCCCGCCAGCTACCTGCACCTCCAGCTGACGTCGCCCCGCCGGGCAGCGGACAAGCTCAAGTTCCTGGCCGGCTCCGAAGCCGCCATGGGCGCCTTTATCAATGACACCACCCCGGAAAGCGCGGCGGAACGGCTCCGTGCCGTGGTGGTGCCCGAGTCCAGCCCCGCCCCTGCTGCTCTGGGGGCCCTGCCTGAAGGAGTACACGCGTGAGCGCCTCCCCTGACCCGTTTACTGCCCGGACCGCACTGACCAACCCGGCGGAACCGGGCACTGAGGACCTGGACAGAGCGCAGCCCGGCACCGCGGACCTGGCCGCCCGCTTTGGGCAGGAGTTCGGCAGGCTGCCCGACGGCGTCTGGCAGGCACCGGGGCGCGTTAACCTCATCGGCGAGCACACCGACTACAACGAAGGTTTTGTGCTCCCGTTCGCGATCGACAAGACCGCCCGGGTGGCTGTCGCAGTCCGCCCGGACTCCACGGTCAGGCTCCTCTCCACTTATGGTGACCACGGCATGGTCACCGCCGACCTCGGCTCCTTGGACGCGGCTTCCGCCAAGGGCTGGACGAAGTATCCGCTCGGTGTGATGTGGGCGTTGCAGCAGCAGGGCATCAGCGTTCCGGGGGTGGACCTGCTGCTCGATTCAAACGTTCCCCTGGGCGCCGGCCTGTCCTCATCGCACGCCATCGAATGCGCGGTCATCTCAGCCCTGAATGACCTGACGGGAGCGGGGCTTGAACCCGAAGAGATGGTCCTCGCCACCCAGCGCGCCGAGAACGACTTTGTCGGCGCCCCCACGGGCATCATGGACCAGTCAGCGTCGCTGCGCGGATCCAAGGGGCATGCGGTCTTCCTGGACTGCCGCGACCAGAGCGCTCAGCTGGTTCCCTTCGAAACAGAACCTGCAGGGCTGGTGATGCTGGTGATCGATACCAACGTCTCCCACTCCCATGCGGACGGCGGGTACGCCTCCCGCCGCGCGTCCTGCGAACTGGGCGCCGAGGTCCTGGGCGTCAAGGCACTGCGTGACGTCCGGATGGAGGACCTGGAAGAAGCCGCCGGCCTCCTGGACGAGGTCACCTACCGGCGCGTGCGCCATATCGTGACCGAAAACGACCGCGTGCTGCAGACCGTGGAGCTGCTGGCCAGTGCGGGCCCCGGTTCCATCGGCGCGCTGCTGGACGCCAGCCACGCTTCCATGCGGGACGACTTTGAAATCTCCTGCGCGGAACTGGATCTGGCCGTGGCCACCTCGCGCGCCAACGGCGCAATCGGCGCCCGGATGACCGGCGGTGGCTTCGGCGGGGCCGCCATCGCGCTCACCCCGGTGACGTCGGAGCAGCAGGTGCGCGCCGCCGTCGTGCGTGCCTTCGAAGAAGCCGGCTACACGGCCCCTGACATCTTCACCGTGACCCCTGCAGCGGGAGCCATGCGCATTTCGTAGCGCTGATACCGCAAAAAGAGGGCCCGCCGGATGCGAATTGCATCGGTGGGGCCCTCTTCTTGTGAGTGCGAATTACGACGGCGGACGCCGGGTTTTGTTGTCAGTCCTCGCCGCGGAGGATGGCCAGGACGCGGATGATCTCCACGTACAGCCAGACCAGGGTGACCGTCAGGCCGAAGGCAGCGGTCCAGGAGAAGCGCTGCGGTGCACCGCTCTGCACGCCGGCTTCGATGCTGGTGAAGTCCATGACCAGGGAGAACGCGGCCAGGCCGATGGCCAGGATGCCGATGACAACACCAATGATGCCGCTGCGCAGGCCGAAGGGTTCCGTCGTCATACCCGTCATCATCATGACCAGGTTGACCACGGAGAACAGGCCGTAACCCACCAGGGCGATCATAAAGAACTTCATGGCCTTGGGAGAGGCGCGCACCTTGCCGCTCTTGAACAGGAGCAGCGTCACGGTGAACACGGACAGCGTGCCGATGACGGCCTGCAGGCCGACTCCCGGGTACATCAGGTCAAGCACGCGGGTGAGGCCGCCGAGGAACAGGCCTTCGAGCCCGGCATAGGCCAGGATCAGGGCCGGCGAAGGCTGCTTCTTGAACGTGTTGACCAGTGCCAGGACGAAGCCGCCCAGCGCACCGACGATCATCAGGATGCTGGCCAGCCCCATACTGACAAACAGGGTCACCGCGGCACCGGCCAGCAGGACTCCGAGGCAGGCAGCAGTCTTGACGATGACGTCGTCGTACGTCATCCGGCCGGTGTCCGCGGGACCCGCGGCCGGCTGGTTGTACATCTGGCGCAGCTGCTCATCGGTCATGTTCTGTTGCTGGCCCCAACCATTCTGGGGATCCATGACCTGGCCGGGAGCCCGCTGGCCGTACTGTGCCTGTCCGTAGGGTGCCTGCGGGACACGCGGTGCCTGCGTTGCTCCACGGAAATTCTTTCCGTTGAAGATCGGGTTTCCGCCAAGTGCCATTGCTGGTGTCCTCCAAGTAAAGGGTTGAGTCGTGACTTACGAACCACGCTACCAATATCTACGCGCTCACGCCCCAATAAGTTCCCCGTCCATGGCGCCGAAACGCAACCGTGATGCATCCGAGTGGACGGTCGCACGCGCCGCCGGGCCGCGCGTAGGCCAGGCCGCCCCCCGGAGGAATACTGCTGATCAACAGAAGTTTCTTTGCGAACACTTTGCCAATGCGCCATGGCTGTAACGCAGTTGTTATGCGATCGCTACCCTACGGCCTCCCCCCAGCCTAAAATTTGCCTCTGACGAGCTGTAACATAAACCACACACGGTGACGGATATCACAATCAGGCCCCCAACCTGCAGAAAGCCCCACCATCCGTCCCGTGACGTTTGCAGTGGTTGCAATGGCGCATCCCTGGCCACCCCACCCAAGTGGAGGATTTTCATTTTGAGAAGTACACCCAAAGGCTCGCCGCACAGACGGCCGGGCGGATTGCTGAAAGTGATAGGGGCCGTCTTTGCCTCTGTCGTGGCGATACTGCTCGTCGTCGCCCCGGCATCACAAGCCACTTCGCCGTCTCCGACACCATCCCCGTCGATTACGACCTTCCAGAACAACATCAGCGGCTTCCTACGGGATGACGCGCGAACCCCCATCGCCGACGTGACCATAACCGCTAGGAGCGGGGACTTCGAAGGGACCGCCACATCCGCGGCCAACGGGTCCTGGAGCATTGGGGTCCCGGTCCAAGGCACCTATGAGATCGAACTGGACGAATCGACCCTGCCAGAGGGCATCAAGCTCGCGGACGGCCAGGAAAACCCCCGCAGCGTAACGTTCAGCCAGACCTCGAACCTCTCCGTGATTTTTGCCTTCGGTAAGGGGATCGTGGTCCAGCAGCAGGACTTCGGGCAGAACCTCCTCAACCGGCTCGTAGCGGGGTTGAGCTTTGGCCTCCTGCTGGCGCTGGCTTCCGTAGGACTCTCCCTGATCTTCGGAACCACGGGGCTGACTAACTTCGCCCACGGGGAAATGGTCACCCTCGGCGCTGTGCTGGTCTTCGCCTTTAACGCTATCGGCCTTCCCTTCTGGCTTGCGTTGATCCTCTCGCTCCTCGGCGGCGGCCTCTTCGGCTACGTCCAGGACGCCGGACTGTGGAAGCCGCTTCGCCGCCGCGGAACGGGCCTCGTGCCCATGATGATCGTCAGCATCGGCCTCGCCCTTGCCGTCCGGTACGTCATCCAGTTCTACTTTGGCGGCGCCACGCAGCAACTGCCTTTTGCCCAGAGCGCCGAAATCCAACTGGGTCCGGTATCGATCTCTCCCAACAACCTGTGGTCGCTCATCATCAGTGCAGTGGTGATCGCCCTGATCGGAATCGTCCTCTTGAAAACCCGGCTGGGCAAGGCCACCCGCGCGGTGGCTGACAACCCGGCGTTGGCGGCCGCCTCCGGCATCGACGTCGACTCGGTCATCCGGATCGTCTGGGTCACCGGCGGCATGCTCGCCTCCCTCGGCGGAATCCTGTGGGCCTACTACCGGCCAGGCGTGACCTTCGACATGGGTTCGCAGATCCTGCTGCTCATCTTCGCCGGCGTGACCCTGGGCGGCCTCGGCACCGTCTTCGGCGCCCTCATCGGGTCCATCATCGTCGGCATCTTCGTAGAGCTGACAACCGTTTTCGGCCTCGCCGCCGACCTCAAGTATGTGGGAGCACTGTTCATCATGATTGTTGTCCTCTTGTTCCGGCCCCAGGGCATCCTGGGTCGTCGCGAGCGCGTGGGTTAGGAGACAGCCATGGATTTCGGATTCATTTTCTCCAGCGCTGCCAGCGAACTCTTCAGCCCGACCACCGCGGCCTATGCCCTTGCGGCCCTCGGACTGGCAGTCCACTTCGGCTACTCCGGCCTGCTGAACTTTGGCCAGGCCGGCTTTATGGCGGTGGGCGCCTACGGCTTCGCCATCTCGACGCTCACGTTTGGCGTCCCCTTCTTTGTGGGACTGGTCATCGCCGTAATCTGTTCGGTCATCTTCGCGATGCTCCTGGGCATCCCGACGCTGCGGTTGCGCGCGGACTACCTGGCAATCGTCACGATCGCGGCCGCGGAAATCGTCCGCTACATTGTCACGACCAACCAGCTGACCGCCGTGACCGGTTCGGCCAACGGCCTAGCCGCCTTCGAAGGCGGGTTCTACGCCATGAACCCGTTCCCCGCGGGCTCGTACATGGGCATGAACAACCGGGACTTCTTCATCCGCATCGTCGGCTGGGGCCTCGTCGTCATCTGCTGCACACTGGTGTGGCTGCTGATGAGGAGCCCATGGGGCCGCGTACTCAAGGGCATCCGCGAGGACGAAAACGCGGTACGGTCCCTCGGCAAGAACGTATATGCCTACAAAATGCAGGCCCTCATCATCGGTGGCGTGCTCGGCGCCCTGGCGGGCATGATCTTTACGCTCCCCCGCGGCGCAGTCCAGCCGGCCAACTACGGCACCGAACTGACGTTCTTCCTGTACACCTGCCTGCTGCTCGGCGGCCTCGGCACGGTGCTGGGACCCGTCATCGGCGCGATGATCTTCTGGGTGGTGCTGTCCCTCACACAGGGCATCCTGTACGGCCTGATCGAATCCGGCGCCGTCACCTGGCTGAACACAGTCCAGGCCGGCCAGCTGCGTTACATCCTTGTGGGTGTCGCACTGATGCTGCTGATGATCTTCAGGCCCCAGGGCGTCTTCGGTAACAAGAAGGAGCTGGCGTTCGCATGAGCACGCATAGCGAAGAACCCCGTCCGTCGGAGGAAATTGACTACATGACGGACACGCGTCCGATCGCGGCCGGGGACACCGCCCCCGGCTGCAAGAAGCGTGATCCGATCGTGGTGGCGGAAAACGTCACCCGCAGCTTCGGCGGCATCAACGCCGTCGACGTCGAATACCTGGAGATCCCGCGGCACAAGATCACAGCGCTGATCGGCCCGAACGGAGCAGGTAAGACCACCCTTTTCAATCTGCTGACCGGATTCGATATGCCGAACTCGGGCAAATGGCAGTTCGAAGGCAACAGCCTTGCCGGCGTCTCACCTTACAAAGTGGCACGGATGGGGATGGTGAGGACCTTCCAGCTGACCAAGGTCATGGGAAAGCTCACCGTCATGGAGAACATGCGGCTCGGCGGCTCGCAACAGCCCGGTGAGCGCCTCTCCAAGGCCCTGTTCAAGGGCCTCTGGGGCGGCCGGGAAAAGGAGATCACTGCCCAGGCCAACGTCCTGCTTGAGAAGTTCAAGCTGGACGCCAAGAAGGACGACTACGCTGCCTCGCTTTCCGGAGGCCAGCGGAAACTCCTGGAAATGGCACGTTCGCTGATGGTCAGGCCCAAGCTGGTCATGCTGGACGAGCCCATGGCAGGCGTCAACCCGGCGCTGACCCAGTCCCTCCTGGACCACATCAAGAACCTCAAGGCGGAAGGCATGACCGTGCTTTTCGTGGAGCACGACATGAACATGGTGCGCCATATCGCCGATTGGGTGGTAGTGATGGCGGAAGGAAAGATCGTTGCCGAGGGCCCTCCTGGCGAAGTCATGAAGAATCCGGCAGTCATCGATGCCTATCTGGGGGCCCACCACGACGTGGACCTTGGCGACGCCGAGGGCATCAAGGAACTTGCAGCCGAGCTGGAAGCCGATGAGGAGTCGATTGTCGGTACTGAGAACGCGGGCATCATCTCCATCGATGTGCTTGAGCAGGAGCTTGAGGAGAATCGTGCGGAAGAACCACGTCGCAAAGAAAAGGACACAGAATGAGCGCCACGAGTGCGGCTCCCGCTGCCGGTAGCGCGGCAACCGACGATTCGGTCGTCAAGGTAACAAACCTCGTTGCCGGCTACCTTCCCGGCGTGAACATCCTGAACGGCTGCAGCATCGAAGCCCGCAAAGGTGAACTGATCGGCATCATTGGCCCCAACGGTGCCGGCAAATCA
This sequence comes from Pseudarthrobacter sp. NIBRBAC000502772, assembly GCF_006517235.1. NCBI lineage: Bacteria > Bacillati > Actinomycetota > Actinomycetes > Micrococcales > Micrococcaceae > Pseudarthrobacter > Pseudarthrobacter sp. NIBRBAC000502772. The sequence continues at coordinate 1,787,264 of NZ_CP041188.1, read as the reverse complement.
ACGCTTCTCAAGGCCATGTTCGGTCTGGTGAAAGTCCATTCGGGCACAGTCGTGGTGCGTGGCCAGGACATCACCGGGCTCAAAGCCAACAAGTTGGTGACCAAGGGCGTGGGATTCGTCCCGCAGAACAACAATGTGTTCGCCACGCTGACTATCGAAGAGAACATGCAGATGGGCATGTTCCAGCGCCCCAAGGACTTCGCCGAGCGGTTTGATTTTGTGACCAGCCTGTTTCCCGAGCTCGGCAAGCGCCGGGCCCAGCGGGCTGGGTCGCTCTCCGGCGGCGAACGTCAGATGGTGGCCATGGGACGCGCGCTGATGATGGAGCCCGCCGTCCTGCTCCTTGATGAGCCCTCCGCAGGCCTCTCCCCTGTCAAGCAGGACGAAACCTTCCTGCGGGTGCACGAGATCAACCGGGCAGGCGTCTCGGTGATCATGGTGGAACAGAATGCCCGCCGTTGCCTCCAGATCTGCGACCGCGCCTATGTGCTTGACCAAGGAAGGGACGCTTACACCGGAACCGGGCGGGAACTGATGAAGGACCCCAAGGTGATCCAGCTGTACCTCGGCACTTTGGCGGACGAGGTCTAAGCCGCCTCCGTCCAGTAGCCCCCAGAAGGGCCGTCACCGTCCGGTGGCGGCCCTTCTGCGTGCCCAGCTTGGTTCCCCGTGCCGTCCGGGCGCCTACGGCAGCCACTTGCTCGGCGCCTGCGCTCGTACCTCCCCGGCGGCCCCCTCCCCTCGCGCGCACAAGAAAGAACCCCCGCCCGATGCAATCCGGGCGGGGGTTCTTGTGCAGGAGGCGGCTTTACAGCTTGCCGAATTCTTCCTTGGACGGCGCGTACTTGTTGTCGTCCTGGTACTCGTAGATGCCGATGTAGGCTTCCGTCGGGTCGCCGGCGTCGGAGAACGTCACCGGACCTGACTGGCCGTCGTAGTCGATGTCCTTGCCGTTGCGGAGCAGCGTGACGCAGGAGGCGAAGTCGGTGCACTTCTCACCCGACTCCGAGACTGCCTTGAGCTGCTTGGCAATCTCAACGCCGCTGGTGCTCTTGGCGGCTTCAGTGGCAAGGGCGATCAGGTTCACAGCGTCGTAGGACTCACCGGCGTAGCTGTAGTCCTTCAGGGCCGGATCAATGGCGAGCAGCTTCTTCTTGAACGCATCCTTGGCGAAGGTGCCCGGGATGGTTCCCTGGGCGCCCTTCAAGGTGCCGGCCTGGAAGTCCTTGCTGTAGTCGGAAGTGTTGCCGTCCACGAGGAACATCTGGGTGGGCTTGACACCCTTGCCCGTCATCAGCGGCACGATGCTCTTGGCCTGGTCAAAGGTGATCAGGGCAATCGCGTCGGGCTTGGCCGCAATGACCTTGTCCACCTGGCTGCTGAACTGGGAGTCGCCCTCGTTGAAGAGCTCCTCCGCAACCACCTTGCCGCCAGCCGCTTCGAAGGCGGACTTGACGTTGCTGGCAAGGCCGGTTCCGTAGGCGTCGTTGAGCACGATCATGCCCACAGTCTGTGCACCACAGGTGGCCATGTAGTTGCCAAGGACCTTACCCTGCAGCACATCTGACGGCGCAGTACGCCAGTAGAGGCCCTTGTCATCCCAGGTAGTGAAATCCGGGGAGGTGTTGGCGGGCGAGAACTGGATGACACCGGCACCGGTGATCTGGTTGATGACCGTCTTGGAGACACCGGAAGACGCGGCACCGATGATGGCGCTGACGCCCTGGCCGAGGAGCGCGCTGGTGGACTGCGTGGCGATATCTGTCTTAGTGTCGCCGGAGTCACGGTGGATCACTTCCACAGGCTTGCCCAGGACACCCCCGGCATCATTAACTTCCTTGATGCCAAGATTCACACCCGCGATTTCGGGCGGCCCGAGGAAGGCCAGGGAGCCGGTGGTGGGGAGCAGGGAACCCAGCTTGAGCGGCGTTTCCGTGACGGTGGTTGCAGGCGGAACAGCGCCTCCAGCGCCTGCCGTTGATGTGCTTCCGGGAGCCGCGCCGGGAGCGGGGCAGGAGATCCCAGATGCTGACGTGGTGGTTTCTGTCGAGCTCGGGGTGGAGGTACCACCACAGGCTGTAACCAGAAAGGCGACGCCGACGCTAAGCGCTGTGAGCTTAGCAAGACGGGGTGCCGCCGGGGAAAGTGAAATCATTGACAATCTCCTGGATCGAAAGGTGCGAACGGCCTTTGACGCGGATGATCAGGTGTTCCTGATTTAACTTCAAGCTAATGCATATCTTCGGCGGATATAAGTGACTGAGGTCACATCCTTATAACAGTCGTTGCATATGCGAAATCAATGAACGGGAGAGGTCCGTTGAAGTCACGCGGGAGGCGCGGAAGGGCACGTCAGGAGGAACTCCCTAGGGAGAATTTGTACCCCAGGTGGGACTCGAACCCACAACACGCGGATTTTAAGTCCGCTGCCTCTGCCAATTGGGCTACTGGGGCGCCCGGTCTATGGTATCCCGTCATTCGCCCGCAAGCGGTCCGGCGTACCGGAACGTCCCGTGGACCCCGCCGGGCCAGACCGCCAGCGGGAGCAGCTGGAAGTGGTCCCCCCAGGCGGCGTCGGGAGGGAGGACGCCGAAGGACGCAGCCGGGACAAAGCCGAAGCGCGGGTAGTATTCGGTGCTGCCCAGCAGTGCAATCCCGCCTTCCCCCGCCGCGTTGGCCCGGGCAATCGTGTCGTTCATGAGGGCAGTGCCGATCCCATGGCGCTGCAGCCTTGGTGTCACACCGATGGGCCCGAGCCCAAGCAACCCGTAGTCGCCCACCCAGCCCCGTGTGCTGATCACATGGCCGACTATCTCGTCGTCGAGCACCGCCACCACGCTGAACTCGGGCAGGTAGTCCTCGCACTCGAAGAGGCGGCGGAGCACGTCCACCTCCCCGGGCTCCCCGTCCACCGGCAGGCCCGTGACCGGGGAGACCGCGAACGCCTCGCCCGTCAATGCGAGGATCTTGTCCCTGTCCGCAGCCGTCTCGTTCCGGAGCAGCAGCTCGGGCCGCGGCACGTGCCGGCTGGCCGCTGACAGCTCAGCGAGTACTTCGACGGCGCGTGGCGCGTCCGCCACCGGCACCAGCAGGTGGTCATGGTGGAAGCCGGCCAGCACGTTGCAGCTGATCCTGGCGTCGGTCAGGGCCTTCCCCACGGCGGCGGTCAGGCCAACAGCCTCCAGCGCAGAGTGCACTTCCAGGGTGATCCAGGCCGCCACAAAGTCGTAGTGCAGCCCCAGGCTGTCTGCCCTTTCCCGCGGCAGGACGACCGTCAGGCCCTCGGCCTCACGGACGGCAGCTTCGATGCCGGGCTCGAGCGGCCTGCCATGCGGCCACAGGACGTAGACGTACTCCCCCTCCCGCAGTACCGGTTTCAGTGTTGCCAGCAGGGTCTGGAGGTTCTTTTCGCCAGTCATGCTGCCAGTCTAGAAGGGACACCAGGCGGGAAACGCCAAAACGGCGGCCATCCCTCAAGGGGACAGCCGCCGTCGGGCGTTACAAATGCTGCGTCGGGATGCCGGTGTTACTTGGCGTCCGCGGTGACCGACTGCTTGGGGTCCACGCTGGTGGCCTCCGCAGAGCCGGGCTTTGCCGCTCCGGCGGATGCCTCCGGCGCGCTGGCCGCCGGGGCGGGAGCAGCCGCAGCCGGCTTGGGAGCCGGTGTGGCAGCGGCCACGAAGGCACCGCGCGGGTTGTCGAGGTCGATCAGCTGGGTGGTGTCGCGGCCCATAAAGAACGCGAGGATCCAACCCATGATGACGCGGACCTTGCGCTCCATGGTAGGCATGGCCATACCGTGGTAGCCGCGGTGGGCCAGCCAGGCGAGCGGGCCCTTGAGGCCAATGCGGCCCACGAGGTTGATGTTCGCGACACCCTTCCACTCGCCGAAGCCAGCCACAGCACCCAGGTTCTTGTGCTTGTAATCCTTCAGCGGCTTGTCCCAGCGCGAAGCCCAGAGGTTCTTGGCGAGGCGCTTGGCCTGGCGCAGTGCGTGCTGGGCGTTCGGGACGCAGGTGCCGTCCGGCAGGCCGCTGCCCGTAAGGTCCGGCACTGCGGCGATGTCGCCGGCAGCCCAGGCGTTGTCGATGATGCCTTCATCGCCGGCGATGCGGAGGTCCGGCAGGACCCGGACGCGGCCGCGCGGTTCCAGCGGGAAGTCGGAGGAGCGGATCATGGGGTTGGCCTGCACGCCGGCAGTCCAGACGAGTGTGTCGGCTTCGAATTCCTGGGCAAAGGACTTGTCCGGGAGGTTGATGAGCTTCAGGGAGCCCTCAGCGCTGTCCAGGGAGGTGTTCAGCAGGACCTCGATGCCGCGGCTGCGGAGGTGCTCCACAACCCATTCGGCCTGCGGTGCCGTGACCTCGGGCATGATGCGGCCCATGGCTTCAACCAGGACGAAGCGAACTTCTTCCTGACGGATGCGGGGGTTGTTCTTGACCGCGGCGCGGGCCAGGTCTTCCATTTCGGCGATGCACTCGATGCCGGCGAAGCCGCCACCGACAACCACGAAGGTCAGCGCCTTGGCACGGGCAGCAGGGTCCGCGATGGTGGACGCGGCTTCGAGTCGCTCAAGCACCTTGTTGCGAAGGGCCACGGCCTCTTCGATGGTCTTCAGGCCGATGCCCTTGTCCGCCAGGCCCTTGATGGGGAAGGTGCGGGTGATGGCGCCAGCGGCCACCACGATGTCGAAGTAGGGGATCTCGATGTGTTCTCCACCGTCCGCGGGCGCCACGACGGCGGTGCGGTTGGCGTGGTCGATCGAGGTGACGCTGCCCTGGATGAGTTCAGTCTGCTTCAGGTGCTGGCGGTGCGAGACCACTGCGTGGCGGGCCTCGATGTTGCCGCCGGCCACTTCGGGCAGGAAGGGCTGGTAAGTCATGTAGGGCAGTGGATCCACGAGGGTGACGATGCCACCGGCATTCGCGATCTTCTTCTGCAGTTTGAGTGCTACGTACAGGCCGACGTACCCGCCGCCGACGACGAGTACCCTGGGACGGTCCTGGAGCTCTGGGGTGGTTGCCATGATTTAAGGATACAACAGTTTGTGAAAATCTTCACTAACTACGATTTGCCGCCTGAATCAACGGTTTGGAACGCGCCGGTATCGGGTTCCTCGCGCGCTGCTCCGGGGTTACGGGCAGCCCTCCGCAGCTGGACGACGGCTGCCCCGATGATCACCACAAAGAGGATCACTGAACCGATCACGACGGCGGCGCCAACGGCACTGTCACGCTGTGAGGGCGCCTTCGCCGCGGGCACAGTGGGTTCGGGCAGCGTGGGAACGGCACTTGCCACTTCGTCGGTGGGCACCGGCGCCGGCGCACCCAGGTTGCCGCGGCGGTGCACGCGGATCCAGTCCGCGATGGAGCCGAGCGGGTTGGCGGCGGCTTCCGGGACGGAGTCCTTCAGGGCAGCCTCGGCGTTCAGCACGCCAAAGCCGTACAGCGGGTCTTTTCCGGCAGGACCGGCGTCCTTGGCCGTGCTGACGATCCGGTTGATGACCTGCTTGGCGCTCATCTCCGGCCACTTGGAACGGATGAGCGCGGCCACACCGGCAACGATCGGGGCAGCTCCGGACGTTCCCGCCCATTCTGCGTAGCCGCCGCCCGGCAGCCCGCCCAGCAGGTTTTCAGCCGGGGCCGCCACACCGATGCTGATCCCCTGGGAGGACGAGTCGACGCTCGCTGTGCCCTTGCGGTCCAGGCCGGCGACGGTGAGGACGCCGGGGATAGTGGCGGGCGCGCCGACCTGGAGGTTGCCGCCTATCCGGTTTCCGGCGGCGGCAACGATCACCACATCCTTCTGCTCGGCATAGAGGAAGGCAGCGTCCCAGCTCTGGGGCCACTGCGGCGTTGCGCTGCCCAGCGAAATGTTAATGACTTTGGCCCCGTTGTCCACGGCCCAACGGACCGCTTCCGGGATCTGGTCCTGATCACTCTTGCCCGCGGGGTTGGCCGATCCCAGCCACGTTGACACGGACAGGATCTCAGATTCAGGGGCCACGCCAATCATGCCGTCCGGACCGGCAGCCGGGCCTGGTTTGGGTGAGGCGGTGGCGCCGGCTGGCTGGTGTCCGCGGCCGGCCAGTATTGTGGCCACCAGGGTCCCGTGTTCCGGCTTGACCCCCAGGCTTTTCTGCCCGTTGGGAGTGCCGGCCCCGGACACGTCGAAGCCTCCGGTGACGGCGCCCTTCAGGTCAGGGTGCTGGGCATCCACGCCGCTGTCGATCACCGCGATCTTGACACCCGCGCCCTTGGAAACCTCCCAGGCCTTTGTAATTCCGGATTCGCCAAGCCAGTACTGCTTGTCCCGTTCGGCGTCGGCCATGGCCGCGGGCGCCAGGGTCAGTCCGGCGGCCAGGCTGACGCCGGCAAGGGTCATCGCCAGGAGAGCTGACGCGGCCCGGCGGAACCGTGCTGTTGCTCTGGTCATGTGGGTTCCCATGCTTGGTTGGCTGAAGGCCTGGTTAGTGGATGCTCAGGGCAATTCCGTCAAGAATATCGTGTTCACTGGCCGTGGCCGTGACGATCCGGCCCGCAGTGAGTTCATTCAGCCGCTCCAGGATGCGCCGCCACACCAGCCCGCCGGCACCCATGACGTCGACGCGGCCGGGGTGCATGTACGCCAGTTCGGCACGTTCCCGCCTGGTCAGGTGGAGGAGGTCAGTAGCGGCTTCGATGATGGTGCCGATGGACAATTCCGTCCCGTGGATCGCCGCCGGCGAATACTCCGGAAGCCGCAGGGCATGGGCGGTGATGGTGGTGATCGAGCCGGCCACCCCGACGACGGCTGTGGCGCGTTCCAGCGGAACGTCCAGCCCCGCCCGGGCGATGGCGGCATCGATGTCGGCTTCCGCGGCGGCGATCTGCTCCGCCGTGGGCGGATCGTCCTGCAGGTGCCGTTCGGTCAGGCGGACGCAGCCGACATCCACGGACTTGGCGGCCGTAACACCGCTGGCGGTACCTAGGACGAACTCCGTGCTGCCGCCGCCGAGGTCCACCACCAGCACCTGCTCGCCGTCAAGGATGGGCAGCACGCTGCTGGCCCCGGCGAACGACAGGGCAGCTTCTTCATCGCCCGAGATAACTTCCGGCTCAACGCCCAGCAGTTCCCGGATCCCGTCCACAAAAACCTGGCGGTTGCGCGCGTCCCGGCTGGCCGAGGTTGCCACAAAACGGATGGAGTCGGCGCCATGCTCACGGATCATGGCTGCGTATTCCCGTGTGGCCGCGAAGGTGCGCTCCAGTGCCTCAGGGGCAAGTTCGCCGGTGGCGTCCACGCCCTGGCCCAGCCGGACAACCCGCATCTCGCGGACAACGTCGGTGAGCTTCGCTGTCCCGTTGCTGCGGTCGATGTCGGCGATGAGCAGGCGGAGCGAGTTCGTGCCGCAGTCGATGGCGGCGACGCGGGTCATGCCCCTGCCCCGTCAGCGCTTGCTGTCTTGCGGACCGGAGCGGGCCGGCCCACGATCTCCGGCAGGCCCTGGGGTCCGTGGCGGCTGAGATCCTTTGACGGGGCCTCCCCTGCGGTGTCCCAGGCGCCGTCGCAATAGCAGCGGTCCGTTGTCCACCATTCACTGATGCCGGCAATGGCCTCATCCCCCAGCGGGTTCACGCCGGGACCTGCCGCGAGGGAGTGGCCCACCAGGACGTGGAGGCATTTGACCCGGGTGGGCATGCCGCCGGCGGAGATGCCGTCAATTTCCGGGACGGCGCCGATGCCGGAACGCTCGCCGATGGCCGCGCGGGCTCCGAGATAGTCCTCGTGCGCCGCACGGTAGGCGGCCGCGAGGGGCTCATCGGCGCTCAGGCGTTCATTCATGTCGTTCATCAGCCCGGCAGCTTCCAGCCGGGAAACCGCCGACGTGATGACGGGGTGGGTCAGATAAAATGTGGTGGGAAACGGCGTCCCGTTGCTCAGCCGCGGTGCGGTGGCGGCGACGAGGGGGTTGCCACAGACGCAGCGCGCCGGGATTTCCACCACATCGCGCACCGGCCGTCCCAACTGCCTGCTGAGTACTTCAAGATCGTGTGCTGATGGCTGGCGGGACTTCTCCGGCGCAGTCGCCGTGTTTTCTTCCACTGGCGCGGGCCATCCTTCCTCTAGCTGTTCAGTCTGTGGCCGCACGCCTGATGGACTCCCACAGGGAATCCACCCACGGCAGATCGGCGGGGTCTTGTGCTGCTGTGGCGGTCAGGCTACTGCTTGTTCCGGCCGGCAGATCGCTGCCGAAGACCCAGTAGCCGGATTCACCCGGCATAACCATGTTAATGCGGTCGCGGGCCTGCTGTTTCACGTAGTTCGGATCCTGCCACCGTGAGATCTGCTGCCGCAGGGCGTCCTGCTCGGCCTGGCGGGCGGCGATATCGGCGCTGAGGGCGGCGAGTTCGGCGCGTTTGTCGAAGAAGATCTTCACGGTGGGGGCCAGCATGATGGTGATGGCAATCATGACCACCGCGAGTGCCAGCATGCGGCCGGAGAACGCCTTGGCGGGCACCGGCTGGCTATCATCCTGCGTGGTGTCAGGCTTCCGTGTCTTGCCCGCGGCGTTACCGCTGCGGCCGCCCCCCTGCCCTTTGCTTGCCGGGAGCCTGGTGTCCGATGCGGATGTTCCGGCGCTGGACGCCGGGCCGGTTTTGCCCGTGTTCCCGCCCTTTGCGCTGCTGGGTGTACCGCCAAAATCGGCGCGGATGACGCCGGCGTCTTCCGCGGCTGGGTCCGTGGTGGCCTGATGCCTCGAAGCGGCTTTGGGAACTTTGGGACGGCGGGTGGCCATGACACTCCTGAAACGTGCGGCCTGCCTCTGGCCGCAACTCTGCGCTTGATGCCGGCTCAATCAATGCCGGCTAAACAAAAACCGGTGGCTATGGTCGTTCAACCATAGCCACCGGTCAGAGGTTTACGCGGCTACTAGCCCTTGAAACGCGGGAAAGCGCTGCGGCCGGCGTAGCGTGCGGCGTCGTCGAGTTCTTCTTCGATGCGCAGGAGCTGGTTGTACTTGGCAACGCGCTCCGAGCGTGCCGGGGCACCGGTCTTGATCTGGCCGGCATTGGTGGCCACCGAGATGTCGGCGATGGTGGTGTCCTCGGTCTCGCCGGAGCGGTGCGAGGTGATGGTGGTGTAACCGGCGCGCTGGGCCAGGCTGACGGCGTCCAGCGTTTCGGTCAGTGAACCGATCTGGTTGACCTTGACCAGCAGGGAGTTGGCGGTCTTGGTGTCGATGCCGCGCTGCAGGATGGCCGGGTTGGTGACGAAGAGGTCATCGCCGACGAGCTGGACCTTGTCACCGATGCTGTCGGTGAGGGTCTTCCAGCCGTCCCAGTCGTTCTCATCCAGGGGATCCTCGATGGAAACCAGCGGGTAGTCGGCCACGAGCTCGGCGTAGTAGGCGCTCATCTCGGTGGCGGACAGTGCCTTGCCCTCGAACTGGTAGGCGCCGTCCTTGAAGAACTCGGAGGAGGCGACGTCCAGTGCCAGGGCGATGTCCTTGCCCGGGGTGTAGCCGGCGTTCGTGATGGCTTCCTGGATCAGGTCCAGCGCAGCACGGTTGGACGGCAGGTTAGGCGCGAAGCCACCTTCGTCACCCAGGCCGGTGGACAGGCCCTTGGCCTGCAGGACGGACTTGAGGTTGTGGTAGACCTCGACGCCCCAGCGGAGGCCCTCGGAGAACGTCTCGGCGCCGATCGGCACGATCATGAATTCCTGGATGTCCACGTCGGAGTCGGCGTGCGAGCCACCGTTGAGGATGTTCATCAGCGGAACCGGCAGGACGTGCGCGTTGGGGCCGCCCAGGTACTTGTACAGCGGCAGGTCTGCGGAGGCGGCAGCGGCGTTGGCAACGGCCAGCGAAACGCCCAGGATGGCGTTGGCGCCGAGCTTGGCCTTGTTGGGGGTGCCGTCCAGGTCGATCATGGCCTGGTCGATGCTGCGCTGGTCGGTGGCGTCGAAGCCGGTCAGTGCCGGAGCGATCTGGTCGATGACAGCGTCAACGGCTTTCTGGACACCCTTGCCGAGGTAACGTCCCTTGTCTCCGTCACGGAGCTCAACAGCCTCGTGCTCACCGGTGGAGGCACCGGACGGTACTGCCGCGCGGCCGATCTGGCCGTCGGAGAGCAGTACTTCAACTTCTACGGTCGGGTTTCCGCGGGAATCGAGGATTTCGCGGGCGTGGATGGCATCGATAAGCGCCATGGATGTGCTCCTTATGGGCGATTTTGGGGGAACGAACAGCTGGAAAAAGCGTTAAATCTGGGACGTCCTCGTCAGGGACCAAGCCTAGTCGAGAGTGGTGCAGGTTACGGAACCCTATCCATCACCCGGACGTCATGATGGCGACGCGAACTGCCGCCGAATGGCGCCCCGGAGGGCCCGTTCGGCGTCGAATCCCTTGGCACGGGCAGAGCCGACGACGGCGAGCAGCAGGTCGCCGAGCTCCTCCTCCGTCGTTGCGGTTTCGACTTCCGGGGTTTCCGCAAGCTCAACCACAGTTCCGGCCCGCTCGGCCCGGTCAAGGAACTTCTGCGCCTTCGCCAGGGCCGGCAGCGCGTCCGGGATCCCTTCAAAGGGCCCCGTTCGCTCCGGACGTTCCGCAGTCTTCACGGCGTCCCACTTCCGGACAATCTCGGCCACCGAAGCAGGGAAAGTGTCCTGCAGCGTGCCGTCAGGCCGGAAGACATGGGGATTGCGGCGGACCATTTTGGCACTCAGCCCGCGTGCGACGTCGTCGAACATGAACGTGCCGCGCTCCTCGGCGAGCCGGGCGTGCAGCACCACTTGAAGCAGCACATCGCCCAGTTCGCCGCGAAGCTCCACGTCATCCGCGCCGGTCTCGATGGTCTCGGCAACCTCGAAGGCCTCCTCCAGGAGGTACTCCACCAGCGAGGCATGGGTGAGGGCGCCCATCCATGGGCAGTGCTCCCGCAGCTGGGCCACGATCCCCAACAGCTCCCCCAGCTCGCAAGCTCGCCCGGGGACCCCGGCTGCCGTGGGCCCAGCGACCAGCCGATCGATGGGAGCGTGCTCAGCCAAGGTTGTCGTAGGCGTCGTTGATGTACTCCACTAACGCTTCCTTCTCTTCAAGCGGCAGGAAGGAGGCCTCGGCAGCGTTCAGCGTGAGCTCCAGCAGATCGTCGAGGTCGTAGTCGAAGGTTTCCACGAGGAGCTCGAACTCGTCCGTCAGGGTGACGCCGCTCATCAGCCGGTTGTCGGTGTTGATGGTGACGTTGAAGCCCAGCTGGTACAGCATGTCCAGCGGGTGGCTCTCAATGCCCTCGCCGAATCCGGCAATCGCTCCGGTCTGAAGATTCGATGACGGGCAGATCTCCAGGGCGATGCCCCGGTCACGGACCCAGCTGGACAGATCGCCCAGCGTGACCAGGCCGATGCTGTCGTCGTCGCCCGCGGCCTCGTCGTCTTCGTCGTCGAACTCCACCATGATGTCCTCGGCGATCCGGACGCCGTGGCCCAGGCGCAGTGCCCGGCCGTCAACGAGGGCGGACTGGATGCTTTCGAGTCCGGCGGCCTCGCCGGCGTGCACCGTCGCGGGGAAGTTGTGCTGGGCGAGGTACGTGAAGGCGTCCTTGAACCGGGACGGGAGGAAGCCGTCTTCTGCTCCGGCGATGTCAAAGCCCACAGCGCCCTTGTTGCGGTGGCGGACAGCCAGCTCGGCGATTTCCTGGCCACGGTCCGCGTGCCGCATGGCGGTGATCAGCTGGCCCACCTGGATTTCGCGACCGCTTTCGCTCACGGCGTCGACGCCGGCTTCGAGGCCTTCCTGGACTGCTTCAACAGCCTCGTCCAGGGACAGGCCCTTCTGGAGGTGCTGCTCCGGCGCCCAGCGCACTTCGCCGTACACCACGCCGTCGTCCGCGAGGTCTTCCACGAATTCCTTGGCGACGCGGATGAGGCCTTCCTTGGTCTGCATCACGGCGACCGTGTGGTCGAACGTTTCCAGGTAGCGGACCAGCGAGCCGGAGTCGGCGGACTCGCGGAACCACTCGCCCAGGGCCACCGGGTCCGTGGAGGGCAGCGTGTGGCCAACGGCCTCGGCCAGTTCGATGATGGTGGCTGGACGGAGACCACCGTCCAGGTGGTCGTGGAGCGAAACCTTAGGCAGGCTCTTCAGGTCGAAATCGATGGCAGGGGCAGCGTCAACAATAGGCTCAGTCACCATCCAACCTTAGGGTCGGCAGGCGGCTTATGCCAGCCGCTACTTTCCCAGCTGCTCCGCCTCGGCCGGGGCAGACGCCAGCAGCGGAGAAGCCGCGGTGTGCGCCGGCAGGGAACCTTCCGGGCCGCCGTCGAGCCATTCATCCACGGTTTCGGCGTCATTGCGGGCCAAGTGCTTGTGCCACCAGCGCAGCAGGTGGTCGATCAGGATGCCCAGCACAATCGCGAACACCACGGCAATGCCTGCGCTGAGCAGCGGGTTGTGGTGGAGCCAGGGGAACGAACTGGCCAGGATCCCGATGCCGATTGAGTACCCCACCCAGGTGATGCAGGCGAAGGCGTCCAGCAGGAAGAACCGGCGGTGCGCGAAGCCGGTGCTGCCGGCCACATAGTTGACCGCCACCCGGCCCCAGGGAATGTAGCGCGCGGTGAAAATCAGGACGGCGCCGCGTTTTTCGAGTTCATACCGTGCCCAGCCGAAGGCCTTCTGCACTTTAGGGCGCCGCATCCACTTCCAGCGGTCAAGGCCGATCCTGCGGCCGAGCATAAAGGCCATGTTGTCACCGGCGATGGCACCAACCAGGGCAGTCGCGCCCAGGATCCAGAGATTCGGTTCACCGCTGTGCCGGGAAAACGCGGCCAACGCCACAATCAGCGTCTCGCTGGGGACCACCATGGCAAAGCCGTCGATGAAGAAGAACACCAGAAGGACCGGGTAGATCCACCATTGGCCCGCTGCATGGAGCACGGCCTCATTAATAAACTCCACGCGGGTCTTGCTCCTAGACGAAATGATGCAGCCGGAAGTGACGTAAGTCGCTCTTCAGTGTCCCATGCCCTGGACCCCGCCCGCTACGCGCGGGAGCCACAAACCCTAGGCTTCCGGATCCTTCAGCCGCTCCACCACAGGAGCCTTTCCCCGGATGCGGTTAATGATCAGATCCACCACGATTCCAAGGCCCACGGCGCAGACGATGGCGATGGCCGCGCCGAGGAGATGGTTGTTTTCGAACCACTGGCCGAAGAACAGCCCGATACCCACCGAGTAGGAGGCCCAGAGCGTGGCGGACAGGACCGTCAGGCCGACGAAGCGCACGTGCGAATAGTGGGTCACGCCCGCGGTGAGGTTGACGGCGACTCTTCCGATCGGGATGAACCGCGCCACCAGGATGAGCGACGCCGGACGCTTCCTCAGCTCGTCTCCTGCCCAGCGGAAGGCACTTTGCATCCGCGGTCCGCGCATCCAGTGCCAACGCCGGGTACCCACCCGGCGTCCAATGAGGTATGCGATGTTGTCGCCTGAGAAAGCGCCCAGGCCCGCGACGGCCATCAGAAGCCAGGGATTGGGGACGTCCGCGGTGGCGGCAACGGCGGACAGGCCCACCACCACGGATTCGCTGGGGATTGGCGGGAAAAAACCGTCGATCAGGCAGCAGGCCAGCACAAGGAGGAGCACCCACGGCTGCCCGGCGGCGGCAAGGATGAATTCATTGATGGCCTGCATCGTACCTATGCTATTCGGTCGATGATGAGCTGCTGGGCCGGGCGCGACCCTTCCGGGGCAACCGTGACGGCGTGTTCAAGGGATTCCTTGGCGCGCGCGAACTTTTCCGGCGTGTCCGTGAGCAGCGTCATCAGCGGCTCGCCGGCACGGACCGTGGCACCGGGCTTTGCATGCATGCGGATCCCTGCACCGGCCTGGACGGCGTCTTCCTTGCGGGCACGTCCCGCGCCGAGGCGCCACGCCGCAACGCCCACTGCCAAGGCATCGAGCCCCACCAGGACGCCGTCGGCCGGGGCGTAGATGACCTCGGATTCCTTGGCGACCGGCAGCTTGGCGCGCGGATCTCCGCCCTGCGCTTCGATCATCCGGTTCCAGAGGTCCATGGCCCGGCCGTCGTTCAACGCGGCGCGCGGATCGGCGTCGTGTACGCCAGCGCAGGCCAGCATCTCTTCGGCCAGCCGGACGGTGAGTTCGACGACGTCTTCCGGGCCGCCGCCTGCAAGGACCTCCACGGATTCCTCCACTTCGATCGCATTGCCTGCCGTGAGGCCGAGCGGGGTGCTCATGTTAGTCAGCAGGGCCACGGTGTTCACTCCCGCGTCCTTGCCGAGGGCCACCATGGTTTCGGCCAGTTCGCGTGCCCGGGGCTCGTCCTTCATAAAGGCTCCGCTGCCCACCTTCACGTCCAGGACCAGGGACCCCGTGCCCTCGGCGATCTTCTTGCTCATGATCGAGGAGGCGATCAGCGGGATCGCCTCGACCGTGCCGGTGACGTCCCGCAGTGCATAGAGCTTCTTGTCCGCCGGCGCCAGCCCCGCCCCTGCAGCGCAGATCACGGCGCCCACGTCCTGAAGCTGCGCCATGATTTCGTCGTTGCTCAGGGCCGCCCGCCAGCCGGGGATCGATTCCAGCTTGTCCAGTGTGCCGCCGGTGTGGCCCAGCCCGCGCCCGGACAGCTGCGGCACGGCCACGCCGAACACTGCCACCAGCGGTGCCAGCGGCAGCGTGATCTTGTCCCCCACTCCCCCGGTGGAATGCTTGTCGCTGGTAGCCTTCACACCGCCGTCGGGCCGCCGGAGGCCGCCGAAGTCCATCCGTTCGCCCGAGGCGATCATCGCCGCCGTCCAGCGCGAAATTTCGGCGCGGTCCATGCCGTTGAGCAGGATGGCCATGTTCAACGCGGCCATCTGTTCGTCGGCGATGACCCCGCGGGTGTACGCGTCAATGGTCCAGTCGATCTGCTCCGGGCTCAAGGTGCCCTTGTCCCGCTTGATGCTGATGATCTGGACAGCATCAAACGGTTCGCTTGCTTGTGTCATCGGTGTTCCTCCAAATTTCCGGACCAAAGGCATCGGGCAGCACCTGGTCCATGGCCTTGATGCCTTGCGTCGTCATGAGCTGCATACCCGGTGCCCGGAACTCATACAACAGTTGTCGGCAGCGCCCGCACGGCATGAGTACCTTGCCTGTGGAATCCACACAATAGAAGGCGGTCAGGCGGCCGCCGCCGCTCATGTGGAGCTGCCCCACCAATGCGCACTCGGCGCACAGGGTGAGGCCGTAGCTGGCATTCTCGACGTTGCAGCCGCTGATGATCCGGCCGTCCTCGGTGAGGGCTGCCGCCCCCACCGGGAACTTCGAATACGGCGCATAGGCCCGTTCCATGGCGGCGACCGCGGCCGATTCCAGGGCTTTCCAATCTACGAACCTCTCGGCCAAGGCTCAGCCCTTCACGTACGGTATGCCGCTGGCTGCCGGTGGCCGGGACCGGCCCACCAGCCCGGCCACGGCCAGCACCGTCACCAGGTAGGGCAGCATGGCCATGAACTGGCTCGGCACCGGGGTTCCGATGATGGTCACAATGCTCTGCAGGTTGTCCGCAAAGCCGAACAGCAGGGCGGCGAAGAACGCGCCGATCGGGTTCCAGCGTCCGAAGATCAGAGCGGCGAGTGCGATGAAGCCTCGTCCGCCGGAGATCTCCTTCGTGAAGCTGTCGATCGCCACGAGCGTGAAGAACGAGCCACCGATTCCTGCAATGGCACCACCCAGGGTCACGTTCCAGAAGCGCGTGGCGTTGACCTTGATGCCCATCGTGTCGGCTGCCTGCGGGTGTTCACCCACAGCGCGGACCCGCAGGCCCCACTTGGTTTTGAACAGCCCAACCCAGACAACGATGACGGCGACGTACATCAGATAGCCCACCAGCGACTGCTTGAACAGGATGGGGCCGAGGATCGGGATTCCGGAGAGGATGGGAATCTGGACGATGTCCAGACCGGGCGGTGAGTTGAACTTGGCTTTGTCCGCCTGCATAACAGTGCTGAACAGGAAGCCGGTGACGCCGGAAATCAGGACGTTGAGCACCACGCCGACGATGATTTGGTTGACCAGGTACTTGATGCTGAACACCGCAAGCACCATGGACACCGCCGCGCCCGCCACAGCGGCCGCAAGCAGGCCCACGAAGGGGTTCTGCGTAATACTGGCCACGATTGCCGCGGTGAAGGCGCCGCCCAGGAGTTGGCCCTCGATGGCGATGTTGACTACCCCGACCCGCTCGCACAGCACGCCGGACAAAGAGCCGAACACCAGCGGCACGGCCAGGGTGACCGAACCGGCGATGAGTCCGGCCAGCGAAATGCTGGGCGTCCGGGCACCGCCCACCACCCAGATGAGGAAGGCTGCCACAAACAGCACAATAAAAGTGACGGTCAGCCAGGCCGGCACGGGACGGGCCTTGGTCTTCAGATAGACGGCATAGGCCGCCAGCCCAAGCATCAGGACCGAGAGAATGATGCCGCCCGGCATTGCAGGAATTTCCAGCGTCGGCAGCTGGAAGAAATCCCCGCCGGTGGAAATTCCGAACCTTGCGGTCTGCGCTGATCCCATCAGGCCGAAGAAAACAAAAGCGACGAGTCCCAGCGCCGAGAGCAGGACGGGGGTTTTCCAGAGCACCGGTTTGCCGGATGTTGGCTGGGCCTCGTCGGCCTGGGGCGATGTTCCGGGCGCTCCGCGTCCCGGCAGGGGCGATGTTGCTGTTGCGCTCATGCTGCGCCTCCGGTGGTTGCTGCCTGCTGGGTTTTGCCGGCCTTGGCCGGCTTCTTTCGGCGGGGGTTCAGCCCGAAGACTGCCCGCACCAGCGGCGGGGCCGCGATAAAGAGGACAATCAGCGACTGGACCACCAGGACGATGTCGATGGGCGTTCCGGTCTGGATCTGCATCTGCACGGCACCGGCGCGGAAGGCGCCGAACAGCAGGCCGGCAGCGAAAGTGCCCCACGGCGTCGAACGTCCCAGCAGCGCCACCGTGATGGCGTCAAACCCGTACGTTGCAGCGACGCCGTCTGTCAGGACCTTTTCCGTGCCCGCCACTTGGGCCACTCCCGACATTCCGGCGAGGGCGCCGGCAATGGCCATGACCAGGATCGTGGATCGCGAGACGTTGATGCCGGCGGTCAGGGCAGCCTTCGGATTGGCTCCCACGGCCCGGAATTCAAAGCCGACGGTGGAGCGGTTCAGCAGCCACCACACCAGGACGGTGGCCGCGATGGCCAGGACGAAGCCCAGGTGCAGGCGATACTGGGAGCCGAAAATCTGGGGGTACAGGGCGGTTGCGTCCAGGATGGGCGAGATCGGGTTGGACTCCCCCGGACGCTGGAACGCCGGAGTGTTCAGCAGGTATCCCAGGAAGTACAGCGCTATGTAGTTGAACATGATGGTCAGGATGACTTCGTGGGCACCTGTCCGGGCCTTCAGGAGACCAACCAGGCCACCCCAGAGGGCGCCTCCCACGATGCCTGCCACAAGGACGAGCAACAGGTGCAGGCCCAACGGAAGGTGCAGGGCGAAACCGACCCAGCCCGCCAGGATGCCGGCCATGATGATCTGGCCCTGGGCACCAATGTTGAACAGGCCGGCCCGGAACGCGAGCGCGACGCCGAGGCCTGCCGTGATAAGCGGTGTGGCGATGGTGAGGGTTTCCATCAGCGGCGCGAACTGGACCGCGAGGCTGGAACCCCGGGGGTTGAAGACCGAGCCCTGGAACAAGGCAATGTAGGACTGTGTGGCGGCCTGCCAGACAGCGGAGAGGAAGTCTGTGGGCCGGGCGAACAGATACGCCGAGGTGGTGCTGACGCGCTCGTCCGTGGCGGCGATCAACAGTCCGCCCAATACAAGGGCCAGCAGCACCGCCAGGACTGAAACCATGCCGCTGCCGGTGAAAATCTTCCGGAGCAGCGTGTCCGGCCCGCCGGGCAGCTTTCCGCTTTGGGCGCTGGCTGGTACGGCTGAAGGGCTGATGGCGCCGCCGGCCGTGTCCACGGCCACCCCGGCGGCGGTTTCGTCCGCCGCCGGGGTTGGCTCGTCCGCTTTCGCATGCTGGTCCGCATGCTTAGGGTGACGCTCTTCAGGCATGATCGCCTCCTTCGGCGCTGGAGGTTCCGCGGCGTTCTGCGGCGGCGGAGTCAGTCTTGTCAGCGGCTGATGTGTCAGCGCCGGTCTTGCTTACGCTCGTCGTGCCTGAGCCGGTCGTGTCAGGGCTCGACTTATCTGCGCTCGCAGCGTCCTCTGGTGAGATGCCTGCCATCATCAGGCCCAGGACGCCGCGTCCGGTCCCTGCCGGGACGATTCCCACCAGCTTGCCCTTGTAGAGCACGGCGATGCGGTCGGCGAGTTCCATGACTTCGTCCAGTTCGGTGGAGATGATCATGACAGGCGTGCCCTGGTCGCGTTCCGCCACGATCCGTTTATGAAGGAACTCGATGGACCCGACGTCCACACCCCGGGTGGGCTGCGAGGCAATGAAGAGCCGCAGCGGCCGGGACAGCTCCCGTGCCATGACCACCTTTTGCTGGTTGCCGCCCGAGAGCGTGCCGGCCGCCAGCAGGCCCGAGGGTGTCCGGACATCGAACTCGTCGATCCGTGATTTGGCGTTCTCCAGGACCTTCGCCGGACTCATGCTGATGCCCTTGGCAAACGGCGGCTGATCGTACCGGTCAAGAATCAGGTTTTCGGCGATCGAGAACGTGCCGATGAGGCCGTCAACAGACCTATCTTCCGGAACGAAGCCGACGCCGGCGTTAAGGACCTCCTTCACACTGCGGCCAACAAGTTCCACATCGTCCAGGAGGATGGAGCCGTGCACGCGGTCCTGGAGTCCGAGGATGGCCTCGGTGAGTTCGGTCTGGCCGTTGCCTTGCACGCCTGCGACGGCCAGGATCTCTCCGCGGGCAATGTCGAAGCTGAGGCCGTCCACGGTGTGCTGCCCGTTCGGGGCGATGACAGTGAGGTCTTTGACCTGGAAAGTCTTCTCTTTGGGGGTGGCGGGTGCCTTCTCGAGCGTGAGGCTGACGGCGCGGCCCACCATCATGGAGGCCAGCTCCGCGGTGGAGGCGCCTGGATGCGCCGAACCAACAACCTTGCCCCGCCGGATCACGGTGATCGTGTCCGAGACAGCCTTCACCTCGCGCAGCTTGTGCGAGATGAAGACTATCGAGGTTCCGTTGGACTTGAGCTGGCGCATGATGTCCAGCAGTTCGTCGGTTTCCTGGGGCGTCAGCACTGCCGTGGGTTCATCCAGGATGAGGACCCTGGCGTCGCGGACCAGGGCTTTGATAATTTCCACCCGCTGCTGGACGCCCACCGGGAGGTCCTCCACCAGGGCGTCGGGGTCGACGTCGAACCCGTAGCGGTCGGAGATCTCCTTGATCTTGCGCCGCGTGTCGTCCAGGTTGAGGAAACCGCCGGCTTTGGTGGACTCGGCGCCGAGCGCCACATTCTCGGCCACGGTAAACACGGGAACGAGCATAAAGTGCTGGTGCACCATGCCGATGCCGGCGGCCATGGCGTCTCCGGGGCCGCGGAAGTAAACCGGTTTGTCGTCGATGAGGATTTCGCCCTCAGAGGGCTCGTAGAGCCCGTACAGCACATTCATCAGGGTGGACTTGCCGGCCCCGTTCTCGCCCAGCAGACAGTGAATCTGTCCGGGTTCAACCACCACGTCGATGTGATCGTTGGCGAGCAGGGAGCCGAAGCGTTTGGTGATCCCTCTGAGTTCAAGTTTCAAAACTCTGACCAATCTCGAAGCGTCCGGTGAATCCCCACCGGACGGGATAAGTGGCTGCAGCACCAGCCTAGTGCGTGCAGTCCTGCGTGGGCGGTCTCGCCGACGCGGAATTCCAACGAAAAGCGCCACCACCCGGCCAGTCGATGACCATCCGGGGGTGGCGCTTAGCGAGGATGACTAAGCCTTGGGGCTTGCCGCAGATACGACCTTCAGCTTGCCGTCGATGATGTCCTTCTTGAGCTGGTCCAGCTCGGACTTCAGGTCGGACGGGACCTGCCCGTCGAAGCTGTGGAAAGGTGCCAGCTGGACGCCGTCGTTCGCCAAGGTGCCGACGTATGGCGTGTTGGTGAACTTGCCTTCCTTGTCGTCCTTGACCACGGTTTCAACGGCTTCGCCCATGAGCTTCATGACCGAGGAAAGCATGATGTCCTTGTATTCGGGTGCGGTCAGGAATCCGTCGGAGTCAACCCAGATCATCTTGACGTCCTTGCCGGCCGCTTTCGCCTCCATCAGGGCTGCTCCGGCTCCCTTGCCTACCGGACCGGCGACGGGCATCACAATGTCCGCGCCCTGGTCAAGGAAGTTTTGGGTGAGCTGCTTGCCCTTGTCCTGCTTTTCAAAGTCGCCCGTGAAGCTGCCATCCTGGGCCGTCTTGTCCCAGCCAAGGACCTTGACGTCCTTGCCCTTCTGCTCGTTGTGGTACTTGACGCCGTCGGCAAACCCATCCATGAAAATGGTCACGGTGGGAATCTCCCTGCCGCCGAATGTGGCCACACTTCCTGTCTTGGTGGTGCCTGCTGCCAGGTAACCGGCCAGGAAGGCTGCCTGGGCGGTGTCGTAGATGATCGGCTTGACGTTACTGATGGGCGGGTCGTAGCCGAAGTCGATGATGGCAAAGTGGCGGTCCGGGTTGTCCGTAGCCTGCTTCTTGGTGGCATCACCCAGCAGGAAGCCGACGGTCAGGGTGAGATCGCAGTTGGCGGCAACCATGGCGCGGAGGTTTGGCTCGAAGTCGTTGTTGGTCTTGGACTCGACCTGGTTGACCTTGATGCCCAGGTCTGTCTCGGCCTTCTTCAGTCCCTCGTAGGAGGACTGGTTGAACGACTGGTCATCGAATCCGCCGGAGTCCGAGACGATGCAGCCGGTGTAGTCGCTCGCTGTTGCGGTGGCGGTGCCTCCAGCGTCAGGTGCCGCGCCGCAGCCGGTCAGCAGGAGTGCTGTGGCACCCACTGAGGCCATGCCTGCCATTGAACCGCGCTTGAACTTAGCGCGCAGTGTGTTCTTCAAATTTCCTCCAGGGAGAGAGTGGCGCTACGACTCGAATTCAATGAGTGTCCGTTTCTACACTGAAATTCTGTTTTCACTGAGGGCTTCGCAGCACTGCGCCGAAGCGCCTGATACAAGCAACATTAGTGGGCTGCAACACATCCGCTACCACATTGGCGCCGGATCCCGAAGATTGTTGAGAATTTGTTACCAACCAGTAGAAGTCGTCTTGGCTGCGCCCCTCCTTTAAGCGCGAACGGACACTTGGGGCCCGCCCGGGAGGGGCCCCAAGTGTCTGTTTGCGCTGGTGGGGAGCTTAGAGGCGCACCAGCATCTTGCCGGTGTTCGCGCCGTCGAGCAGATCCATGAAGGCCTGGGGAGCATTCTCCAGTCCGTCCACCACGGTCTCGTCATACCGGACTGAACCTTCCGCCAGCCAGGCTGACATCTTGCCGAAGAATTCAGCGCTGTGCTGGCGCTGTCCGCTGACCAGGAACCCCCGCAGGGTGAGCTGCTTGCCGATGGCAAGGGCGAGGTTCCGCGGCGCCGGCGTGGGTTCGGTGGAGTTGTACTGGGCTATCGCGCCGCACATGGCCACACGGCCGCCCACATTCAGGACCGCCAGGGCAGCCTCCAGATGATCGCCGCCCACGTTGTCGAAGTACACGTCAATACCTGCTGGTCCTGCGGCTTGGACAAGCTGTTCCCGCACCGGCCCGTCGTTGTAGTTGAACGCCGCGTCGAAGCCCAGTTCCAGGAGCCGGGCCACCTTCTCCGCGGTTCCCGCGCTGCCGATGACCCTGGAAGCGCCCATCGCCTTAGCGATCTGGCCCACAAGAGAGCCCACGGCACCCGCCGCACCTGACACGAACACGGCATCGCCGGGCTTGAACTCCGCCACTTTGAGCAGGCCGGCGTACGCCGTCAGGCCGGTCATGCCCAGCGCACCAAGGAACGCCGACGCCGGCGCAAGGTCCGTGCGGGCAACCGAGGTTGCGTCTGCGTCCAGGACCGCGAATTCCCGCCAGCCCAGTTGATGGACGACGGCGTCCCCCACCTTCCGCCCCTCGGCCCTGGACGCGATGACCTCACCGATGGCGCCGCCGTCGAGCGCTGCATCCAGGGCGAAAGGAGCCGAGTACGACTTGACGTCGTTCATGCGGCCGCGCATATAGGGGTCCACGGAAATGTAGCGGTTGCGGACCAGGATCTGGCCATCCTGAAGCTCCGGCAGTTGTGACTCTGCCAGCCGGAAGTTTTCGGGAACGGGACGCCCTACCGGGCGTGAAGCCAGGCGGATTTCCCGGGTGGATGTTGGAAGTGCCGTTGTCACGCTCATGCTGCGAACTCCAGGATCTTGATGTCCACCGTCATGTTTCCGCGGGTGGCGTTGGAGTATGGGCAGATCTGATGCGCTTGGGCCACCAGGGACTCGGCCGTGGCGAGATCCAGGGCCGGAACCGCGATTTCCAGTTCAGCGGCGAGGCCGTAGCCCACGCCGTCGGTCAGTGCGCCAAAGTGGATCTTGGCCGCCACGGCTGAATCGGTCAGGTCTGCGCGCTCCTTGCGCCCCACGAGGCGGAGCGCCGAGTGGAAGCATGCCGCGTAACCGGCGGCAAAAAGCTGCTCCGGATTGGTTCCCTGGCCATCACCGCCCAGCTCCACGGGGCTGGCAAGACTGACATCCAGCTTGCCGTCGTTTGTGCGTGCGTTGCCGTCGCGGCCTTCGCCGGAAGCCAGGGCCTCGGCAGTGTAGAGAGTCTTCATAGGTGGTCCGTCCTGTTGGATGTGGATAACGGAAATCTTGGGCGCTTAGTGCGCGCGGTGAAGGGCTTCGGTGAGCCTTTCAAGAGTGGTGCGAAGCTGTTCCAGCTCATCGGCTGACAACCCGGCGGCGTCCGCAAGGTGCCGTGGAATCCCGCCGGCCTTGCTGCTGAGCGAGCGTCCAGCCGGCGTCAGGTGGACTGCAACACGGCGCTCATCTTCCCCGGACCGGCGGCGCTCCACGAGCCCCATGGCCTCAAGCCGCTTGAGCAGCGGCGACAGTGTGCCGGAGTCAAGGCCCAGTTCCTCGCCGAGCTCCTTGACGCCCTTCGGCTCCGATTCCCAAAGGACCAGCATCACCAGATACTGCGGGTACGTCAGGCCGAGGTCCTCCAAGACGGGGCGGTAGACCGCTGTTGCCGCGCGGGACGCGGAGTACAGCGCAAAACACACCTGGCGGTCGAGGCGGGGGGCTTCAGTCATACCTAAGACGGTAGTCCACAATTCAATTGTGCACAACTTACCTCGCCAAAGGGACGCGCGAACGAGCAGATAACACCCTAAAAACCGGGAGTTGAGGGTGTTATCTGCCAGTTCGCGCGGGAGGGCGAGGGCTTAAGCGTCCGTTCGCGCCAGGGGGTTGGGTAGCTTAGGGCGCGGGGGCTAGAGGTCGCGGATGGTCCGGAGGGCCGCTGCCGTGAGGACCTGGATACCCAGGCCCAGGGCGCGTTCGTCCAGGATGTAGTCACCGCGGTGCAGGTCGTACTCTTCGCCGCCGGGGGTCTTGGTGCCCAGGCGCATCATGGCGCCGGGACGTTCAGCCAGGAACCAGGCGAAGTCTTCGCCGCCCATGGACTGCGGTGTAAGCACCACTGCGCCCTCGCCGATTTCCGCGCGAGCCGCGGCCTCGATCAGTGCGGTCTCGTGCTCCGAGTTGACCACCGGCGGCACTCCCCTGGTGTGCTCCAGGCGTACTTCGACACCGTAGGGCGCGGCGACCTGATGCACCACTTCGTCCAGGATCTCGCCGGCGTCCTTCCAGGCATCGCGGTCCAGGCAGCGCATGGTCCCGGCCATGAAGCCCGTGCCGGGAATGGCGTTCGGCGCCGATCCGGCGGAGATATGGCCCCACACCACGGACACCCCGCTGCGCACGTCAACGCGGCGGGACAGCACAGCCGGAACATTCACTGCGATCTGTGCCAGGACGAACACGAGGTCCTCCGTCAGGTGCGGACGGGAGGTATGGCCGCCGCGGCCGCTCAGCTCGATCCTGATGGTGTCCGAGGCGGAAGTGATGGCGCCGATGCGCGTACCGATGCGTCCGACGTCGATCCTTGGATCGCAGTGCAGCGCCAGGATGCGGGGCACACCCTCCAGGACACCCTGCTCGATGCAGGACAGCGCACCGCCGGGCATGGTCTCCTCCGCCGGCTGGAAGATGATCCGGACAGTGCCGGCAAGGGGGGCTTCCAGGTGCATGCGCTGGAGGACCAACGCCACGCCCAGCATGGCGGCGGTGTGGACGTCGTGGCCGCAGGCATGCGTGACGCCATGGTTCTTCGAGGCAAACGGCAGCCCCGTTTCCTCGATGATGGGCAGGGCGTCAATGTCGCCCCGGAGCGCTGTGGCGATGGGACCCTCGCCGATGTCGACGGTGAGGCCGGTGCCTTCAAGCCGCCGCGGAGCCAGTCCGACGGCTTCGAGCCGCTCCACAAGCTTGTCTGTGGTGCGGAATTCCTTGAAGGAAAGCTCGGGGTGCGCGTGCAGATCCCGGCGGAAGTCGATCAGCTCCGGCAGGAGGGGTTCCAACCATGGCCGCACTAATGCGGTGGGCTCGGCTTCAGTAGTGTAATTACGCACTCATTTACTCTAGCGAGCGTCCAAGGAATAGCGTCATCAGGGCGGGCGCGTTACAGATTGTGCCGCGCCTGGACACTCCCGACCGGGTTACAGAACGTCGGTGTCGCCACTGGCCTTGAGCGCGTCAACGGCTCCCTTGACCCGCTGCGCGTGCTGCTTGGTGGTCACCAGGAGGGCATCGCCCGTGTCAACGATGACCACATCTTTGATGCCGATCAGGGCGATCACGCGCTTCGTGTCCGAAACCACCACACCGCTGGCGTTTTCAGTGAAAACCCGGGCGCCTTCACCGATAACGGTGACGTCATCGACTTCCCGCGCACTGTTGAGCCGGCCCACCGAAGCAAAGTCCCCGACGTCGTCCCATCCGAAGGTGCCCGGCACAACGGCGACATCGCCGGCAGCGGCGGCGGGCTCCGCCACCGCATAGTCAATGGCGATCTTGGGCAACGTGGGCCAGACGCGGGCTGTGACGACATCACGTTCGGGAGTGTCCCAAGCCTGGGCGATCTCCTGCAGGCCCTTGAAGAGCTCCGGCTGGTTGGCCTCAAGGTGCCTCAGCATCAGGGCAACGGGAGCCACGAACATTCCTGCGTTCCAGACATACTCACCGCTGTCCACATACTGCTGGGCAACTTCCTCGTCCGGCTTCTCCACGAACTCCACCACGGCCTGGGCGCTGGGGGCACCTTCGATGTTGAGTGCCTCGCCGGCGCGGATGTAACCGAAGCCGGTGGACGGGTGGGTCGGCTTGATGCCGATGGTTACGATCTTGCCGGCGGCGGCCGTGTGGATGGCCTCGCGGACGGCCTGCTGGAACAGGTGGTCAGGACTGATGACCTGGTCAGCGGCGAAGGAACCCATGATGGTGTCCGGGTCACGCTGGTACAGGATGGCGGCAGCCAGGCCGATGGCGGCGCCGGAATCCTTGGGCTCACTCTCCAGGACCAGGTCCGACTCCTGGACCTCGGGCAGCTGGCGGCATACGGCGGCCCGGTGTGCAGTGCCGGTCACCACGAGGACACGCCTGCCGGCCAGCGGCTCGAGGCGGTCGTAGGTGGCGCGCAGCAAAGTGCTGCCGGACCCGGTGAGGTCATGGAGGAATTTGGGAGCTGCTGCCCGTGACAGGGGCCAGAGGCGGGTCCCCACTCCGCCTGCCGGAATGACCGCAATAAAGCGGTTCAGGGGTGAATCCGGGCTTGTCACTTTGTCTGTACTCATCACGGCTACTTTAGCTGACGAGCCGTGAACTGCCCTTTCAGAACCCTCCGCCAACCCCCGCGGGCGCGCCATGGTGTGGTGTTCGTCTCATCTGCAGGCAAAACGCAGGCATTGCGGGGTCACCAAGGAGTTCCTAAATTGAATAAGCTGTGAGCGAAGCCTAGATTTAGGCCTGAGCTACGAGTTGCTCTCGCAGCAGGCGTTCCCCCCGCGTGGATCTCATGCCAGCGCCGCTGTGTTGCAGGGAGGTTTATCAGTGCCGACAAAACCAGCTGGCACCTTGTACCGCGGCCGTGAAGGCATGTGGTCCTGGGTAGGACACCGGATTACCGGTGTAGTGATCTTTTTCTTCTTGTTGGTCCATGTGCTGGACACCTCATTGGTGCGTGTGTCCCCGGAGGCCTACACGGCTGTTATCGGTGCCTACAAGAACCCCCTTATGGCCCTGGGTGAAACGGGCCTGGTTGCCGCGATTGTCTTCCACGCCTTTAACGGCCTGCGGATCATCGCCGTCGACTTCTGGAAGAAGGGCGCCAAATACCAGCGCCAGATGCTGTGGACCGTCCTGGCCCTGTGGGTAGTGGTTATGGTCGGCTTCTCCATCCGCCACCTTTCCCTCGCACTCGGAGGTCACTGAGCCATGACTGCAACGATCGACAGCCCACGCAGTGGGAAAATCTCCCCCCAGTACCGCCGCACCGGCGCAAGCCGGGGCAACTTCGAAATGTTCGCCTGGCTGTTCATGCGCCTTTCCGGCGTAGTGCTGGTGGTGCTCATCTTCGGGCACCTCTTCGTGAACCTCCTGGTGGGCGAAGGCATCCACGCCATCGACTTCGGCTTCGTCGCCGGCAAGTGGGCTGACCCGTTCTGGCAGGTCTGGGACCTCGCCATGCTGTGGCTGGCCATGCTGCACGGCACCAACGGCGTACGCACCATCATCAACGACTACGCCGAGAAGGACTCCACCCGACTCTGGCTCAAGATCGTCCTCTACGCGGCCACCACCGTGATCATCGTCCTTGGCACCCTGGTGATCTTCACCTTCAACCCGTGCCCCGTGGTTGACGGCGTTCCGCTGCCCGGCGGCTTCTGCCCCGCGTAGCCAGATCATCCGCTGCCCGCGGTGAGCCGCAGGCTGTATTTTGCGGTGCAGGCAACGCCCGCCCGTTGTTTTATAGCGAATTTTGAGAGAAAGAGCGCCCAAGTATGCAGGTCCATAAGTACGACGTCGTCATCGTCGGTGCCGGTGGCGCTGGCATGCGCGCCGCGATCGAGTCCGGTCAGCGCGCGCGAACAGCAGTACTGACCAAGCTCTACCCCACCCGCTCGCACACCGGTGCGGCGCAGGGTGGCATGTGTGCGGCCCTTGCCAATGTCGAAGAAGACAACTGGGAATGGCACACCTTTGACACCATTAAGGGCGGCGACTACCTGGTTGACCAGGACGCCGCCGAGGTCATGGCGAAGGAAGCCATCGACGCCGTGCTGGACCTGGAAAAGATGGGCCTGCCGTTCAACCGCACGCCCGAAGGCCGGATCGACCAGCGCCGCTTCGGTGGCCACACCCGCGACCACGGTAAGGCGCCCGTCCGCCGTGCCTGCTACGCAGCTGACCGCACCGGCCACATGATCCTGCAGACGCTGTACCAAAACTGCGTCAAGCACAACGTCGAGTTCTACAACGAGTACTACGTCCTTGACCTCCTGACGGTCGAGGAAGACGCTGTCCGCGAGGACGGCACGCCGTACAAGCAGAAGCGTGTTGCCGGCGTCGTGTCCTATGACCTCGCCTCCGGTGAGCTGCACGTGTTCCAGGCCAAGTCCGTGATCTTCGCTACCGGCGGCGCCGGCAAGGTATTCAAGACCACGTCCAACGCCCACACCCTGACCGGCGACGGCATGGGCATCGCGTTCCGCAAGGGCATTCCGCTGGAGGACATGGAGTTCTTCCAGTTCCACCCGACAGGCCTCGCCGGCCTGGGCATCCTGCTCTCCGAAGCCGCCCGCGGCGAGGGCGCCATCCTGCGTAACTCCGAGGGTGAGCGCTTTATGGAGCGCTACGCCCCCACCATCAAGGACCTTGCCCCGCGTGACATCGTGGCCCGCTCCATGGCCAACGAAGTCCGTGAAGGCCGCGGCTGCGGTCCGAACAAGGACTACGTCCTCCTGGACCTGACCCACCTGGAGCCGGCTCACATCGACGCCAAGCTGCCGGACATCACCGAGTTCGCCCGCACCTACCTGGGCGTGGAACCGTACACGGAACCGGTCCCGGTGTTCCCCACGGCGCACTACGCCATGGGCGGCATCCCCACCAACATCACCACCGAAGTCCTGCAGGACAACGACACCGTGGTCCCGGGCCTTTACGCCGCCGGTGAGGTCGCCTGCGTTTCGGTCCACGGCTCCAACCGCCTGGGCACCAACTCACTGCTGGACATCAACGTGTTCGGCAAGCGCGCCGGCATCGCCGCCGCGGAGTACGCCAAGACCGCTGACTTCGTGGACCTCCCGGAGGACCCGGAGGCTTACACCATCGAGCTGCTGGACATTGCCCGCAACGGCACCGGCGACGAGAAGGTGGCGGTGATCCGCAAGGAACTCCAGGACACCATGGACGCCAACATGCAGGTGTTCCGTACGGCTGACACGCTGAACCAGGTCCTGAGGGACATCGAGTCCTTCGAGGCGCGGTACAAGAAGATCAGCGTCCAGGACAAGGGCAAGCGCTTCAACCTGGACCTGCTCGAGGCCGTTGAGCTGGGCTTCCTGCTGGAACTGGCCAAGGTCATGACCGTGGCGGCCCTGCACCGTGAGGAATCCCGCGGCGGACACTTCCGCGAGGACTTCCCGGAACGCGACGACGAAAAATTCATGAAGCACTCCATGGCGTACAAGGATGACCACGCCCCGGCCGACGGCACCGCGGGGTCCGCGGAAACAACAGCCGGCATCCGTCTGGGCACCAAACCGGTTGTCTTTACCCGCTACGAGCCGATGGTGAGGAAGTACTAAGATGACCGCTGAACTTGCTGAGCCAGCCTCCAAGATCGAACTGCCCGCACACATCGGAGGCGGCGGAGAGATCCCCACGTTCGACGTCACCCTGCGCGTTCGCCGTTACAACCCTGAGGTGTCCGAGGACGCCACCTGGGACGACTTCAAGGTGACCATGTACGGCACCGACCGCGTGCTGGACGCCCTGCACAAGGTCAAGTGGGAAATTGACGGCAGCGTTTCGTTCCGCCGTTCCTGCGCCCACGGCGTCTGCGGTTCCGATGCCATGCGCATCAACGGCCGCAACCGCCTCGCCTGCAAGACCCTCCTGAAGGACTTGGACACCACCAAGCCCATCACCGTTGAGCCCATCAAGGGCCTGCCGGTGGAGAAGGACCTGATTGTGGACATGGAGCCGTTCTTCCAGTCCTTCCGCGAAGTCATGCCGTTCCTGATCAACAAGGGCCACGAGCCCACCAAGGAACGCCTGCAGTCCGCCGAGGACCGTGAGCGCTTCGACGACACCACCAAGTGCATCCTCTGCGCGGCGTGCACGTCCTCCTGCCCGGTGTTCTGGACCGACGGGCAGTACTTCGGCCCGGCCGCGATCGTCAACGCCCACCGCTTCATCTTCGATTCCCGTGATGATGCCGGCGACATGCGCCTGGAGATCCTGAACGACAAGGAAGGCGTGTGGCGTTGCCGCACCACCTTCAACTGCTCCGAAGCATGCCCCCGCGGCATCCAGGTGACCCAGGCGATCGCCGAGGTCAAGCAGGCAATTCTCTCCCGTAAGATCTAATTCAGGTTCTTGCTTACGACGGCGTCACCCACCTTAGGTGGGATGGGCGCCGTCGTTGTTTAACACCTGACGCCACGAACGAAAGCAGCACGCGATGTCCCGCTCCGAAAAAGTCAGCTTCGAAGGATCCACCGGCGAGCTCCTGTCCGGCATCATCGACGTCCCGGAGGGGCCGGTACGGGGCTGGGGTGTCTTCTCGCACGGCTTCACGCTGGGCAAGGACAGCCCCGCGGCGTCCCGCATGTGCAAGGCCCTGGCTGACACCGGCATCGGGATGCTCCGTTTCGATAACCTGGGGCTGGGCGAGTCCGCCGGCTATTGGTCGGAGGGCTCCTTCAGCCACAAAGTGGCTGACACCGTTGTGGCCGCCGAGTTCATGCGCAACCAAGGGAGGGCTATCTCGCTGCTGGTGGGCCACTCGTTCGGTGGCGCGGCGGTGCTTTCGGCCGCCCGCCAGATCCCGGAGCTCGACGCCGTCGCAACAGTGGCCGCCCCGTTCTCACCCAAGCACGTGGCCCACGTCTTTGACGCCGCACTGGACAAGATCCTCAGCGAGGGCAGCGCCGAAGTGGACCTCGGCGGGAAACGCGTGGAGATCCGGAAGCACTTTGTGGAGGACCTGGAGAACGCGGACCTCACGGACTGCATCCGGCAGCTGCACAGGCCTCTGATGGTCCTCCACTCCCCCACGGACAACACTGTGGGCATCGAGAACGCCAGCACCATCTTCCAGACGGCGCGCCATCCGCGGAACTTCGTCTCACTCGAAGGCAGCGACCACCTGCTGACCGGCAAGGGCCAGGCAGCCCGGGCCGCCAGGATTATTTCTGCCTGGGCCGACCAGTACCTCGACGCCGGGAAGTAACTGCCGGGCTGCCCTGGTGCCCGGCGCCGGGGCCCTTTCCGTCGCTGTGGCCCTCCACGGGTACTTTGCCGGGCTGGACCTGCCGGGAGCCCCACAGGGCTTTGTCCTGGCCTGCGGGTGCGCTCCTGAGGTCCTCTTCACGGATGGTGGACCAGCCGGCGGACACGAGGTAGACCTGACTGACCAGGTTGAACCAGATCAGCAGGCCGATGATGATGGCAAACGGCGCCAGGATGGGGTTCCGTCCCGCACCGGCCAGCAGTTCAGTGCTGAAGACCTGAAGGACGGTGGTGCCCACCGCGGCAAGGATGGTCCCCTCCAGGAGTGCCCGCCGGGAGAGCTTGAGCCCACCGACCAGCCGGAACATGATGACGGCGGTGACCCAGTTGAGCGTCAGCGGCACACCGATCTTGATCACGGTGGTCAGCGGACCTGCCACCGCCGGATCCAGCTGCAGGAAGTCGGTGACCCAGCCGGCCGCCGTGCCGAACACCAGGGACGCTCCGGCGCTGATCACCAGGGCCACTCCCAGGAGCAGCAGGGTGCCAGCGTCGCGCAGTTTGAGGACAATCGGGTTGATCTTCAGGGGCGGCAACCGCACCACACCGCGCAGGCCGTCGCGGAGTCCGGCGATCCAGCCCAGGGACGTGATGACCGTAACCACGGCGGCGATCACGGCGGTCCAGCCGAGGCCGTCCGGGTTCAGGAGGTCATTCGGATCAACCAAGCCTTCTCCCCCGCCCACCTTCAGCAGTCCGGGCGCACTCCGGGCCACGCTGCTGATGATGGTGTCCAGCAGGGCAGGCTGGCCCCGCAACACCAGGCCGGCAACGGAGAAACCCGTGGCCAACAGGCCGGTGATGGAGAAGAACATGTTGAAGCCGATGCCGGCGCTCATCAACGGGCCATGCTGGAGGTTGTAGTGCTGCCACGCGCGCATCGGGCGGAAGGCATTAAGCCTGGCCAGCAGCCACTGGAGCATCGCCAGCGAGCTGGCCACCGGGCCGCCGCCGGACCTTCTGGCTTTGCCCCACTCCATCCGTTTCTGGATGACGGCGAGCTTCAGGCGGGCCTGTTCAGTGGGGAGCGGTGGCGCCGTTTGCGTCGGCGTCCGCGGCGAAGGACCCGCCGTCGTCAGTTTCGGTCCCAAAGTCCAACTCTTCCCGTAGCTGCCAAATGCCGTCGGCATCGTGCTCGTAGAGTCCCATGCTAACCACCGGGAACGTTGCCCGGTAACTTTCAAGCACCGTTTCGGCCTCGTCCAGGCTTTCGGGCGCGACATCGTGGGCGATGGTGACATGCGGGTGGTACGAGAACGGCAACTCGCGTTGCAGCGGGCCGGTCTGGAGTTTTTCGTGGAGCTCCACGCAGGAGTCGAACCCGTCCTCGACGTTGATGTAAACCACCGGGGAGACCGGCCGGAACGTTCCGGTCCCGGCAATGGTGACCATAAACGGGACCTGCCGCCGCGCCACGTCGCGGACGTGCGCCTGGGTAGCTGCCCAGTCCTGGGTGGGCGTGGTGGTGACCAGCGTGATGTGCGCGGGCACCACCCCCGCCATGGGGTCCCCGAAGGAGGCGCGCCACCGTTGAAGTTCCTCGGCGATGGCAGGGGGGAAGCCCAGAATGACGCCTACGCTCATTCCTTCACTGACATTGCTGGCGGCCGACATCGAGCTAGCGGACCCCTGCGAGGCTGAGGGACGGCAGAAAGCCCATGCGCTCATAGACCTGGCCAAGGGTCACTGCGGCGATTTCCCTGGCCCGCTCGGCGCCCTGGGCCAGCAGCCGGTCCAGCTCGGCCGGGTCAGCCATCAGTTCGTTGGTGCGGTTCCGCAGCGGCGTGATGAAGTCCACCATGATCTCCGCAAGGTCCACTTTCAGGTGGCCGTACATCTTGCCCTCGTACTCCGTCTCCAGCTCAGCCACGGACTTTCCGGTGAGCGTGGAGTAGATGGTGAGGAGGTTGGAGATCCCGGGCTTGGCTTCGGGATCGAACCGGACCTCGGATCCGGTGTCAGTGACCGCGGACTTGATGCGCTTCGCGGCGAGCTTGGGGTCTTCCAGGAGCTGGATGGAACCGTGGGGCGACCCGCCTGTCTTCGACATCTTGGCAGTCGGGCTCTGGAGGTCGTAAATCTTGGCGCTGGCCTTGAGGATGGTGGCCTCCGGCACGGTGAACGTGTGGCCGTAGCGGGTGTTGAAGCGCTGGGCCAGGGTCCGGGTGAGCTCCAGGTGCTGCCGCTGGTCCTCGCCCACCGGCACGAGGTCAGTCTGGTACAGCAGGATGTCGGCTGCCATGAGCGTGGGGTATGCAAACAGGCCAAGAGTTGCGGCGTCCGCGCCCGACTTCTGGGTCTTGTCCTTGAACTGTGTCATCCGGGACGCTTCGCCGAAGCCGGTGATGCAGTTCAGGGCCCAGGCCAGCTGGGCGTGCTCGGGGACGTGGGACTGCACAAAGAAGATGCTTTTGTCCGGGTCGATGCCGGCGGCAATGTACTGCGCGGCAACCACCCGGGTGCGCTTGGCGAGCTCGGCGGGATCGAAGTCCACGGTGATGGCGTGAAGGTCCGGGATGAAGAAGACGGCATCATATTCAGCCTGCATGTCCACCCAGTTGCGGACAGCGCCAATATAGTTGCCCAGATGCAGGGAGTCCGCCGTGGGCTTGGCGCCGGAGAGGATGCGTTTCTTGGTCACCGGGGAAGTCGGGCTAGTCATGGGGAAAAAACCTTCGGGGCTTAGAGCCGGTAGTCCACTACCAGCGGGGCATGGTCAGAGAAGCGGGTGTCCCACGAAGGCGCCCGGTCAACCACTGCCGAGAACGCGGCGGCGGCGAGGTCCGGGGTGGCCATGTGGTAGTCGATGCGCCAGCCGGTGTCGTTGTCGAACGCCTGCCCACGCTGTGACCACCAGGTGTAAGGGCCGTCGACGTCGCCCGCCAGGCCACGGTGGACGTCCTTCCAGCCGATGTCCTCGCCGAAGAAGCGGTCAAAATAGGCACGTTCGTCAGGCAGGAAGCCGGCCTTCTTGACGTTGCCCTTCCAGTTCCTGATGTCCCGTTCGGTGTGGCCCACGTTGAGGTCCCCCACCACCAGTGCGTGATCGCTGTGCTTGGACAGTTCCGGCAGCCTGGTGGTCATGACATCCAAAAAGCGGTACTTGTCCACCTGCTTCGGTGTGCCCACTTCACCGGAGTGCACGTAGGCGCTGGCAACGGTCAGCTGCGCGGGGTTCCCCTCGGCGTCGGCCACCCTGAAGTCAGCCTCAACCCAGCGTCCGGCGGTGGCGAAGTAGTCATCGCCGATGCCGTTGCGGGTGTCCAGCGGCTCTTCACGGGACGCAATGGCAACGCCGGCGCGGCCTTTGGCCTCGGCTTCGGCGTGCAGGATGTGCCAGCCATCACCGAGCAGCTGGCGCACAATCGCGTCAGGGGCCCGGACTTCCTGGAGGCAGAGAATGTCCACCTCGCGGGGCTCCAGCCATGCCGCCATACCGTTCTTGTAGGCAGCCCGGAGGCCGTTGACGTTGACTGATGCGATGCGAAGGTGGTCCTTCTTCAATGCCGAGATCACCCGCACTACTCTAGTCGATGATGGTTCCGCTGACCGGGTCGCCGGTGCCGCCGGCAGCGCGGATCATGTCGCGGGCGTTGGTGGCGGTGATCTCGATGGTCTCCAGCGCGCGGCGGATCGTATCCTGATCCGCTGCCTCACCCTTGGCGCGTTCCTTCTCCACTACTTGGATCTGGACCTGGACGATCTTGAAGGAGTGGTCCAGCTTGAGGTCGCGGACTTCGTCCGCTTCGTTCCGCTCGTACACCACCCGGGTGCCGCCGTGGTCGGCTGAAGACGACGACGGCGCACGGCCGGCTGCGCTGTTGAAGGCGTTCTGGGCTTCCGTCAGCTTCGCGCCGGCCTTTTTGGCGGCCTTCTGGATGCTGAACACCACAAAGGCTGCGAGGGCCAGCCAGAAGGCGGCGATGATGGCGACAACCCAGCCCACGACGTCGTTCTGGTTCGCGGCAAAGATCACGGCAACGATGAACGCGATGACAAAGACCATCATTCCCGGACCGCTGATCCGCAGCATGGAGAAGCCGCCCTTGGACCGGCCGGACGGAGATTGAGTGTTACCCAGAGATCGCATGCGTCCATTGTCTCAAACGCAGCAGAGCCCCAGCGCACCTTCCACCCCCGGCGAACACCGGGTCCGGGACGCGCGCTATTGTGCCTGATCAGGGCGCGGCGTAGCGTGAATCGGGCTAGGGGTAGAAGTTCATTCGTCTATCTGAGGACACATCATGAAGAGTCATGCGTTCAGGACAGCCGCGGTGGCCACAGCCATCATCTCCCTTTTGGGGATCACCGCCCCTGCGGAGGCGAAACCGGGCGCCGCTCCCGCCATTCCGCTCAACACCGGCCAGGAAGTCGGTCCGGTTCACACCGGGGCCGGCGGATCCTTCACCTACACCATCGACGATGACGAGCTCTGCTATACGCTGACCGTCCGTGATCTGTCCGCTCCTGCCATGGCGGCACACATCCACCTCGCGTCCCGCAATGTGGCTGGTGGTGTGGTTATTCCGCTTGAGGTGGACAGCGGCACGGACTGGACGATTGATACCTGCACTACGGAAGACTCGGCCGTGCTGGCAGCCATCGAATCCAACCCAGGCGACTACTACGTCAACGTGCATAACGCCGACTTCCCCGGCGGGGAGGTCCGCGGCCAGCTGAAGTAGGTTTCGGTTCCACTCCAAAAAGTCCGACGGCGGCCCGCACCTCAAGTGAAAGATGCGGACCGCCGTCGGGCTTTGCTGTTAAGGAACGAAACTAGGCGATTCCCGCCTGGCGCTCCGCGGTCTCCACCACATTGGCGAGCAGCATGGCGCGGGTCATCGGCCCTACGCCGCCCGGGTTCGGGGAGATCCACGAGGCGACGGCGGCGGCAGCGGGGTCCACGTCTCCGGTGACCACTGCCTTACCGTTGCCGTCGTCAACACGGCTCACGCCGACGTCGAGCACTATTGCGCCCGGCTTCAGGTCCGCCGCCTTGATCATGTGCGGGACTCCCGCGGCGGCGATCACGACGTCGGCCTGGCGGAGTTCGGCGGCCAGGTCCACGGTGCCGGTGTGCGCCAGGATGACCGTGGCGTTGACGTCCTTGCGGGTCAGCAGTAGCCCGACGGGACGCCCGATGGTCACGCCGCGGCCCACCACGAGGACGCGCTTGCCCTTGAGGCTGATGCCGTGCCGGGTGAGGAGCTCCACGCAGCCCTTGGGGGTGCACGGCAGCGGCGAGGTCATGGGTCCGCTGACGTTGGCCACCAGGCGGCCCAGGTTCATTGGGTGCAGGCCGTCGGCGTCCTTATCCGGATCCATGGCCTCCAGGATGACGTCCTGGTTGATGTGCTTGGGCAAGGGAAGCTGCACGATGTAGCCGGTGCATTCCGGGTTGTCGTTCAGCTCGCGGACCACGGCCAGGAGTTCGTCCTGCGTGGTCTCCTCCGGCAGGTCGCGGCGGATGGACGTGATGCCCACCTCCGCGCAGTCCTTATGCTTGCCACCCACGTACCAGGTGCTCCCGGGATCGGAGCCCACCAAAATGGTGCCCAGCCCGGGGACGACGCCCTTGGCCTTGAGTGCGGCCACGCGTACGGTCAGCTCGGCCTTGATGGCAGCGGCGGTAGCCTTGCCGTCAAGAATCTGTGCAGTTCCAGTTTCAATGGTCATGGATTACCACTGCTCGTGCTGCGGGTACAGCGGGAAATCGGCGCAGAGCTTGTCCACGCGGGACTGCAGTGCCTCGACGTCCGTGGCGGTGCCGGCCTTCAGTGCAGTGGCGATGATCTCTGCCACCTCGGTGAATTCGGCAGCACCGAAGCCGCGGGTGGCGAGGGCCGGGGTGCCGATGCGCAGGCCGGAGGTGACCATCGGCGGGCGGGGGTCGAACGGAACCGCATTGCGGTTCACGGTGATGCCCACGGAGTGCAGGAGGTCCTCGGCCTGCTGGCCGTCGAGCTGGGAGTTGCGCAGGTCCACCAGGACCAGGTGCACGTCGGTGCCACCGGTGAGGACGGAGACGCCGGCGTCGGAGACGTCGGACTGGTTGAGGCGGTCAGCGATGATCTTGGCGCCTTCGAGGACACGCTCCTGGCGCTCCTTGAATTCCTCGGTGCCGGCGATCTTGAAGGCAACGGCCTTGGCTGCAATGACGTGCATGAGCGGCCCGCCCTGCTGGCCCGGGAAGACGTTGGAATTGATCTTCTTGGCCCACTCCTGCTTGGCCAGGATCACACCGGAGCGCGGGCCGGCGAGGGTCTTGTGCACGGTGGAGGTGACGACGTCGGAGTACGGCACCGGGCTCGGGTGCAGCCCCGCAGCCACCAGTCCGGCGAAGTGTGCCATGTCGGTCCAGAGCAGCGCGCCCACTTCATCGGCGATGGAGCGGAAGGCCGCAAAGTCCAGGTGGCGCGGGTAGGCGGACCAGCCGGCGATGATGACCTGGGGCTTCTCGGCGATGGCCTGTTCGCGCAGCTTGTCCATGTCAACGCGGAAGTTGTCCGGCTCCACCTGGTAGGCAGCCACGTTATAGAGCTTGCCGGAGAAGTTGAGCTTCATGCCGTGGGTCAGGTGGCCGCCGTGGGCCAGGGACAGGCCCAGGATCTTGTCACCGGGGGTGATCATGGCGGACAATGCTGCGGCGTTGGCCTGGGCACCGGAGTGCGGCTGGACGTTGGCGTACTCGGCACCGAACAGTGCCTTGACGCGGTCGATGGCCAGCTGCTCCGCGATATCCACATATTCGCAGCCGCCGTAGTAACGGCGGCCCGGGTAACCCTCGGCGTACTTGTTGGTCAGGACCGAGCCCTGGGCTTCCATCACAGCGCGCGGGGCAAAGTTTTCGGAGGCGATCATTTCCAGGGTGCCGCGCTGGCGGCCAAGTTCCTGGCTGAGGACTGCTGCGATTTCGGGGTCAAGCTCGGCCAGCGACTGGTTGCTGACGGCGACTGTTGTGGTGGCGGTAGTAGTCACGAAAAACTCCTGGCTAGGGATACGGGCACTGCTAAGGTCAGGCTACCGGCTGGCGCTCATCATCGCCCCTTGATGACAGGGCGTGAAAGCGAACCGCACCCTCAGAGGATGCAGTTCCGGTAAGACATGACCCTCGGCCCAGGCGTACGATCCGTGGTCTTCGTGATTGCCACTCCCTGGTGGTTAGCCACCCAACGCCAGTTGCGACCCCACCAGACTACCAAACGCGGGCGGGCCGCGCGGGTAGGCTTGTAGTCGTGACTGAAGAGCAGCTGAACCGAGCTTACGTATTGACATTGTCCTGCCCGGACCGACCCGGAATTGTCCACGCTGTGGCCGGAGCGCTGCTGGTGGCGGGCTGTAATATTTTGGACTCGCAGCAGTATGGCAGCCCCGCAACCGGCAACTTCTTTATGCGGGTGGAAGCGACGACGACGGCCTCCCGGGCCGAGGTCCAGGCTGCCCTCGAGCCGGTGGTCCACTCGTTCGGCATGCAGTGGAGTCTCAACCCCGTGGGCCAGAAGGTGCGCACGCTCCTGATGGCCAGCACGTCCGCGCACTGCCTCAACGACATCCTGTTCCAGCAGCGCTCCGGCACCCTGCCCATCGAGATCCCCGCCATTGTTTCCAACCACCGCGACCTTGCCGGGCTGGCCGAGTTCTACGGCATCCCGTTCCACCACATCCCGGTCACCCCGGACACCAAGGCCCAGGCCGAGGACAAGCTGCGCGCCCTCATGGCCGAGCACGATATCGAACTGACCGTCCTGGCCCGCTACATGCAGATCATTTCGGATGACCTGTGCGCGGAGCTCACCGGCAAGGCCATCAACATCCACCACTCGTTCCTGCCGTCCTTCAAGGGCGCCAAGCCCTATCACCAGGCCCACGCCCGCGGGGTCAAGCTGATCGGCGCCACTGCCCACTACGTCACGGCTGCCCTGGACGAGGGCCCCATCATCGAGCAGGAAGTCATCCGCGTGGACCACGCCCGCACGCCTGAGCAGTTCGTGCAGATGGGCCGGGACGTGGAGGGCCGCACGCTGACGCAGGCCGTCCAATGGCATGCAGAACACCGGGTCCTCCTGGACGGCAACCGGACAGTGGTCTTTAACTAAGCGGTCCCCTATTTAAGGTCGTTGGCCATGGACGCAGTTGAGAATGCACTGGAGGAACCGGGCAACGAGCAGCGCCTCGCCGAGTTCTATAACCGCCGCGCGGCGGCCGGCACGGAACATACGCTTGCGCCCCAGCGGGTAGAACAGCGAGAGCGGTTCATCTCGCTGCTCAAGGCCGAGGGCCGGCATAACGTCCTGGAGATCGGCTCCGGCATGGGGCTCGATGGCCTGGAGTTCGTCCGGGCCGGCATCCATTACACCGGCGTTGACCTCTCCGAGGAGCACGTCCGCAGGTCCCGGGCGAAGGGCCTGGACGTCTCCGTGGCCAGCGCCCGGCAACTGCCCTTCCCGGACGGAACCTTCCCGGCCCTCTGGACCATGAGCACGCTGCTGCACGTCCCTGCCACCGATATCGACGGCGTCCTGCGCGAACTGGTGCGCGTCACGGCACCCAGCGCGCCAATCGCCGTCGGTCTCTGGTCCGGTGAGGATGAAGAGGTCCTGAACCCCGAGGACGACGTCGAACCCCGGTTCTTCAGCCGGCGCAGCGACGCGACGGTGCGGCAGGTCTTTGGCCGGCACGGTGCCATCGAGGACTTTGTCACCTGGCCGGAAGGCAACGGCGAGGAATCCGGCCCGGGCGCGGGGACCTGGACGCAGCACTACCAGTTCCTGATCCTCCGCACCCCTGACTCTCCCAAGTGAGGGGAATGTCCTAGGCTTGGCCCATGGCTCCTCTTCACACTTTCGCCGGGAACACCCCGGCCGTCCACGAATCCGCCTTCATCGCCCCGACGGCGTCGATCATCGGCGAGGCCACGCTCGCTGAGGACTCGAGCGCCTTCTACGGTGTGTCGGTCCGGGCGGACACGGCGGCCATCAGCGTCGGCGCCGGCAGCAACCTGCAGGACAACGTGGTGCTGCACGCCGATCCGGGCTTCCCCTGCAGCGTCGGGGCCGGGGTCAGTGTGGGACATGCCGCCGTCGTCCATGGCTGCACTGTGCAGGACGACTGCCTGATCGGCATGGGCGCCACCGTGCTTAACGGCGCGGTGATCGGCACCGGCTCGCTCGTGGCAGCCGGCGCCGTTGTCCTGGAGGGGACTATTGTGCCGCCCCGCTCGCTGGTTGCAGGCGTCCCGGCGAAGGTACGGCGGGAACTCACCGACGAGGAGTTCGACGGCGTGAAGGCCAACGCCGCCCGCTACGTCGAACTGGCCCGGGCGCACCGGGAACTGCACGGCTAGTCCCACCTGCTCAGTCGAGGCTGATAGGCCCGATGGCGTCCAGGAGTTCGCCCGGACCGGGGTTGCCAACCGCCGAGGTCCCGCCCAGGTGGTTCACCACACCCCACACCGCGTTCAGGCCGGTGGTTACGGCGCCCTCGGCCCAGCCCGCGGTAAAGGACACGTCGTCACCCGCGAGGAAGATCCCGCGCTGGGATTCGGGCAGCTTGTCCTGCTTGAAATGCGTGAAGAGGCGCTGTTGGTAGCGGTAGTGCCCCGGCAGGTTCGCTTTGAAGGCACCCATGAAGTTGGGGTCCGCTTCCCAGGAAACGGTGATGGGCTGGCCCACGATGTGGCTGGCGATGTCCACGCCCGGGTAAATCTGCTCGAGCGAGTGCAGCATCAGCTCAACGCGTTCGTCGGCGTCCAGCGCCAGCCATTTGAGCGCGTCATCGTTCCACGTGTAGGACAGCAGGATCACGGCGGGCTTGTCCGGGCCGTCCTCCAGGAGGTAGGTGGCCCTGTTCAACCGGTCCGTGAGGGTCATGGACAGGACCTCACGGCCGGTGTCCGGATCGATGTCCTTCCAGAACGGCCGGTCCACCATCACAAACGTCTTGGATGACTGCATGTAGTGCGAACGCTCGATCGCAGTCCACAGTTCGGCCGGGAACAGTGCCTCCTCGGTGTGGATGCGCGTGGACAGCAGCCAGGACTGGCACGTGGTGACCACGGCGGGGTAGCTGGCTTCGCGGCCCCAGCGCTCCCGGATCCGGAGGTCGCCGTCGGCATCGCGGCTGATCTTGTCCACGGCGCCGCGGGGTGAGCCGGAGTGAAGGGACGCCAGGGACGTTCCGTCGGGCCAGTGGGCCATGCCCGACGGCGCGTGCTGCCACAGTGCCACGGGCAGCCGTTGCGCTCCCCCGCTGATGAACCGGTGCTGGTCATCGGCGTCGGTGTAGACCACGCGGAGGATTTCCAGGATGGAGTTGGGGAAGTCGGTGTCCCAGCCACCGGTGCCGAAACCCACCTGGCCGAAGGCCTCACGGTGGGCGAAGCCGGCTTCCTTGAATGACTCGCTCCCGGCGATGAACCCGTAG
Organism: Pseudarthrobacter sp. NIBRBAC000502772; assembly: GCF_006517235.1. Classification (NCBI taxonomy): domain Bacteria; kingdom Bacillati; phylum Actinomycetota; class Actinomycetes; order Micrococcales; family Micrococcaceae; genus Pseudarthrobacter; species Pseudarthrobacter sp. NIBRBAC000502772. The sequence continues at coordinate 1,746,267 of NZ_CP041188.1, read as the reverse complement.
AAGGTCTGCTCGTCCATGATCGGCAGCAGCTCGTTCCAGAGATCCTTGATCCGGCCCGTGTCCCGGGCCCGGATGGCTTCCTGCATTTCGACGAACTTCGCGCCGTCGTTCACGGCCGCCTTCCAGGCATCGGCCACCTCGCGGAAGAACGGCGGCAGGTCCTGGGCGGTCTCGGCGTAGTATTTCTGGCCCGTAAGTTCGATCACGGTGCTGGAGGTGACGGGCGCCAGCGGGTTGGGGAAATCCTGCGTGTCCAGCCCCAGCAGGTCCACGTAGTAGTAGAACGCACGCCCGGAAACCGGGAACCGCATCCCGCCCAGATCGGCCACCACGCCGGGAGCGGACGGGAAGCTGGCGGTGCGCAGGCGCCCGCCGATCTGGTCCGCTTCGTAGACCACGGGGCGCAGGCCCAGCTTCATCAGTTCGTAGGCCGTGACGAGGCCCGAAAGGCCCGCGCCGACCACTGCCACCTCGGTGCCGTAGAGTTCCGGTGGAACCGCACCGAGCCCTGCCGGGTGGGCGAGGTAGTGGTCGTAGCTGAACGGAAAATCCGGGTTCAGCATGGTGATGGGGCCAGTCTGTGTGCTGGACGGGTCAGAGGCCGGGAGTTCGGTGGCGACGGTCATGAAAGCTCTGCCTTAGTTCGTTCGGGGGTGGACAGCGTTGAAGATTCCGGCCTGCTCAGCTCACGGTATTCCTCGTGGCTCAGCGCCGCTACCCTGGAGTTCCGTCGGCCGTAGCCGAAGTAGGCCGCCAGGCCCACCAGCATCCAGATTCCGAAGGTCACCCAGGTGTCGGCGCCGAGGTTGGCCATGAGGTAGGCGCACATCAGGGCGCCGAGGATCGGGGTGAGCGGGAAGAGGGGGACGCGGAAGGTGCGCTCGAGTTCGGGCCGCGTGCGGCGCAGGTAGATCACGGCCACGTTGACCAGGGCGAAGGCGAACAGAGTTCCGATGCTCGTGGCGTCGGCCAGGGCGCCAAGCGGGACCAGCCCGGCGGTGAGGGCGACGGCGATTCCCACCAGGAGCGTGCCGGCCGCGGGGGTGCCGGTCCGGCGGGAGACGCGGCCGAAGATCTTGGGGATGAGCCCGTCGCGGGACATGGAGAGCAGGATGCGGGTCTGGCCATACAGAACCGTGAGCACGATGCTCGCGATCGCGAGGACGGCGCCGACGGCGAAGACGAGGGCGATCCAGGGCTGGCCCGTGGTTTCTTCCAGGATCTTCACGAGGGCCGCTTCGGTACCGTCGAACCAGCCCCAGGGGCGGGCGCCGATGGCCGCGACAGCCACCAGGACGTAGATGGTGGTGACGATGACCATGGAGAGCATGATGGCGCGGGGCAGGTCGCGCTTGGGGTTGCGGGCTTCCTCGCCGGCGGTGGAGGCGGCGTCAAAGCCGATGTAGGAGAAGAAGACCCGGGACGCGGCCGCGGACACTCCGGCGGCACCCATCGGCAGGAGCGGTTCGAAGTTGCCCGCGTTGAATGCGGTGAAGGCCACCGCGCAGAAGAAAAGGAGAATGCCCACCTTGACCACAACGATGGACGTGTTGATCCAGGCGCTTTCCTTGGCGCCCCGGACCAGCAGAATGGTTGCCAGCACCACGATGACCATGGCAGGGATGTTGACCAGGCCGCCGTCGCCCGGGGGCTGGGAGACGGCGTCGGGCAGGACCTGGCCGAACACGGCGAGCGCCTCGTTCACGTACTGGCCCGCGCCGACGGCAACGGCAGCGACCGAGACGGCGTACTCGAGGACCAGGCACCAGCCGCAGATCCAGGCCATGCCCTCGCCCATGGTGGCGTAGGTGTAGGAGTAGCTGGAGCCGGACACGGGGACCATGCCCGCCATTTCCGCGTAGGACACGGCGGACAGGAGCGCGGCGAACCCGGCGATGGCGAACGAGATCCAGATCGCGGGGCCGGCCAGCGGAACCGATTCGCCGAGGATCACCAGGATGCCGGTCCCTAGGGTGGCGCCGACACTGATCATGGTCAGCTGCAGGACCCCGAAGCTGCGGACCAGTTTCGGCCCACCCTGGCCGATTTCCGCCTCGCTGACCATCTGCCCGATGGATTTCCGGCGCAGCAGTTGCGCGCCCAGCCCGGGACGGCCGGCCGCACGGCCCGTGGCCGGTCCGGAGAGTGTTGGCACAGTCATCATTGACGTCCGTTCGTGAGTAGTTGTCGGTTTCCCCACCCCAGCGTAGGGGTGTGAGCCGTATCTCAGGGATGTGCAAAGTGACCTATAGTGTTCAGGCATGAGACGTATTGCACCAACCATGAACCGCGCCGAACTCCCCTGCCCGGAGCCGCTCCGTGCAGCCTGAGGCGGCGGAGCACTTGGATGCCGTAACCCTGGGCCAGTTTCTGGCCGCGCTCCCCCGGGACCTCACCGTCCTGCACGACGCCGGGAACGCCGGCACCCCTTTGCGCTGGGTGGAGCCCAGCGAACTGGAGGATCCCACGCCCTACCTGCTGGACGGGGAGTTCGTGCTGACGGCGGGACTGCCGTTCAAGGACGACGGCGGCACGAAGGAGAGTGCCGACGCGTACGTGCGGCGGCTGGTCGGCGCAGGCGTCGCCGCCTTGGGGTTCGGCCTGCAGCCCTACTTCGACGCCGTCCCGGACCACGTGCTCTCGGCATGCCAAACGCATCGGCTCACGCTGGTCCAGATCCCCAGCAGTGTCCCCTTCGCCGCCATCGGCCTGGAGTTCTCCAAGCTCCTGGAGTCCGGCAACGCCCGGGTCTTCCGTCAGCTGGCGGACACCAACCGGCAGCTGATGCGGGCGGTGCTGTCGGCCAGGCCCGAGCATGAGCTCCTCTCCGCCCTGGCGCAGCGGGTCCCGGTATGGGCCCAGCTGTTCGGGGCGGACGGCCGCGTGCGGGCCCGGGCCGCAGCAGCCGGGACCGGCGGGACCAGCCCGGCCGCCGCCGTCGAGCCTTCCGCCCTGCAACCGATGCTGAAGCGGCTGCTGGCTGGCAACGGCCCGCGGGTGGAGACGGATTCCCTCCCCGCGAACGGTTCCGCCCTGGTTTTTGGCCATCCGCTCCGAAGCACCAAGGACGCCACCCTCGGGGCACTCATCCTCGGCACGGACAGGCCGCTGACCCCGGCGCAGAACAGCGTGGTGTCCTCGGTGGTGGGGTTGCTGGAACTGCTGGTACGCCAGCGCACCAGCGGCTCCCTGGCCCCGAGCCAGCTGGCGACGGCCCTCCTGCTGCACCCGGACAGCCTGGCCGTCGGCTCAACCCGGCAGCTGAACGTCCTCAGGGACCTTCTGGCGCAAAGCGTTTCCGGAACCCGGTCCGGTGCCCTCCGGGTGGTGCAGGGCATCCGGGCCGACGCCTCTGCGCCCGCGTCGTCGGACGGCCCTGTCCGGGAGCTGCTGCAGTGGCGCCGGCTGTTCGACACAAAGATGGTGGAACTGACTGACTACGGGTTCGCCGCCGTCACCCGGCTCAAGGTGGACGACGCGCTGCTTCATGAAGTGGAGGACCTGGGCTGGCGGCTGGTGGTGGGTGATCCCACGGAAATGGCAGGACTTCCTGCCGCGTACCAGCGTGCATCGTCACTGCGGCCCCGCGTCCAGGCCAGCGGACAAAGTGTGCGCGTGGATGACGTCACGTGGTCGGTCACTGGGCTGCTGGGCCGGGGCGCCGGCACCATGCTTGCCGCCCGGCTGCTGGAGCCGGTCCTGGCGCAGGAGCCTGACCGGCGCAGCTCACAACTCAGTGTCTTGAAGGCGTGGCTGGGCGAAAACGGCAACTGGGACGCCTCGGCAAAGGTCCTGGGCATGCACCGCAACAGCGTGCGGCGCCAGATCAACGCCCTCGGCGAGCTGCTGGCCATGGACCTTGGTTCCGCCCAGGCCAGGGCTGAACTGTGGATTGCCCTGCAGTACGTGGACGGGGTGGAGCCTCAGATGCCCCAGGACCGGTAAAGATCCGGGCGGCGTTCGCGGAGGTAGGGCACCAGGCCACGGGCGTTTCCGGCGGCGTCAGGGTCCACCTTGGCGTACAGGATTTCGGTTCCCGGCCCGGCGGCGGCCAGCAGGGAACCGTCCGGGCCGGCGACGACGCTCCCGCCCAGGAATTCGCAGCCGTCCTCGGTTCCGCAGTGGTTGGCGTAGGCGATGGTCAGCTGGCTTTCCAGCGCACGGGCCCGGAGCAGGACCTGCGGAACGGTTTCGAAGCCGTGCGCCAGGGCCGTGGGCACCAGGAGCAGCTCCGCGCCGCCCAGCGCCGCGGCCCTGACTGTTTCGGGAAATTCCACGTCATAGCAGATCACCATGGATGTCCGGAACCCGTTGAAATCGACGACGGCGGGACCCGCGTCCGCGGGACTGAACGCCGCGCGCTCGTCATCGCCAAAGAGGTGCACCTTTGCGTAGGTGAGGAGCTCGGCGCCCGCGCCGTCCACCAGCGTGGAGGTGATGTGCCAGCTGCCGCTGTCCGTGACCGACGGCAGGCTGTAGACCAGCCCGATACCGTGGCGGCGCGCGATGCCGCGCAACGTCTCGCGGATGGCAGGGAGCCGGGCCGGGTCCAGCTCCGCGCGGAGCCGCAGCGGGGCGTAGCCCACGGGAAACAGCTCCGGCGTAACCAGGACTGCCGCGCCTTCCGCGGCAGCGGCGCCGGCCGCCGCATCCAGGGCGGCGCGGTTTGCCTCTATGTCGAGTACGCGGGCGTTTGCCTGCATCAGGGCCAGCAGCACCGTTACCACCTCACATGATCGGGACGGCCAATGCGTCCGCTTTTTTCCAGCCTAGCCACCGGACCTGAACGGCATCCGGGGCCAATTGCACCGGCCAAGGCCACAGGACGGGCGGATCGTCCCATCAATTTGTCTCATTCGGCAGACTCCTTGCGTTAACTTCTTGACTGCAACCGTAAAAGTAGGGCAGTCTTCTTTTCATGTCCGCCACACCGCGCTCGACGAGGAGCAAGCCAAAGAATCCGGGATCCCAGTCGGCCCTCCGGCAACTGAACCAGCAACGGATCATCGAGACCCTCATGAGCGGCCCGTCCACCCAGGCCGAGCTTGCGCGCCAGACCGGCCTCTCCACGGCCACGGTGTCCAACATCGTCAAAATCATGCAGGAGACGGGCCTGGCGTCAACCGAACCGATCACCAGTTCCGGACGCCGGGCACTCAACGTAAGACTCAACAGCAACGGCGCGGTGGCTGTGGGAATCGACTTCGGCCGACGGCACCTGCGCGTGGTTCTGGCATCCCTGAGCTACCACGTGATCGCCGAGGAATCCGTCCTGCTGCCGCTCGGCCACCAGGCCGAGGAAGGCATCCGGGCCGCCGTCGCTCTGCTGGACAAACTGCTACAGCAAAGCGGCGTGGACCGGACCCTGGTGGTGGGCGCCGGCGTCGGAATTCCCGGCCCCATCGACCGCCGGACCGGCACCGTGGCGCAGGGCGCCATCCTCCCGGAATGGGTGGGAATCAACATCCTTCACCATCTGGAGGAAACCCTCAAAATACCCGTATTCGTTGACAACGACGCCAATCTTGGCGCTTGGTCCGAGGTTACGTGGGGACCGCATTCAGGCGTGAGCAACCTGATGTTCCTCAAGATCGGATCGGGCATCGGCGCCGGCCTTATCCTCAACGGCGCGCCCTACTACGGCACCGTTGGCATTACCGGCGAAATCGGCCATGCAACGATCCACGAGCACGGGCTCGTGTGCCGCTGCGGCAACCGTGGCTGCCTGGAAACTATCGCCTCCACCACCACCATGATTGAGCTGCTGGGCCGCGGGGAAGACCCACCCCTCACACCTGCGGACATCGTGCGCAAAGCCCTGGCGCGCGACTCCGCAACACTCAGGGTAGTGGACGATGCAGGCCTGGCCGTTGGGCGCGCCCTGGGCAACGTAGCGAACCTGATCAACCCTGAAGTGATCGTGGTGGGCGGCCCTCTCGCGGGCCTGGGCGACCTGCTGCTCGACCCCATTCGGCGGGGGCTTATCCGTCATGCAGTGCCGGTGATCGGCGAGACCACCACGCTGACGATGTCCTCACTTGGGGACCGCGCAGAGGCTTTGGGAGCGGCCGCACTGGTGTTCCAGCATGCCGGGATCCGGCGTGCGTAGCCGTTTCGTTACCCCGGTAATTGCGTTAAAGACTTGACGACAACCCGTGTGATCCAGTTTACTTTTTCATCAGACGACCCTGCGCTTTGCAGGGCGGACAAAGAAGTCATGCATTGGAGGCGTAAGGACAAATGTCGTCCCACACCACGCACACTGACCCGGTCATCCTCGAGATGCGCTCAATTACCAAGGAATTTCCCGGCGTCAAGGCTTTGGCGGATGTAAGCCTCCGGGTCAAGGCCGGCGAGATCCACGCAATCTGCGGCGAAAACGGCGCTGGCAAGTCCACGCTGATGAAGGTGCTTTCGGGCGTCTACCCGTACGGCAGCTACGACGGCGACATCGTGTACCAGAGCGAGGTCCAGCAGTTCAAGGACATCCGCGCCAGCGAGCACGCCGGCATTGTGATCATCCACCAGGAGCTGGCCCTGATCCCGGAACTGTCCATCATGGAGAACATCTTCCTGGGCAACGAACCGACCAAACGCGGCGTCATCAACTGGGCGGAGGCCCGGCAGCGGTCCACAGAGCTACTGGCCCGGGTGGGCCTCAGGGAAGACCCGGACACCCCCATCAAGGAGATCGGCGTCGGCAAGCAGCAGTTGGTGGAGATCGCCAAGGCCCTGAACAAGTCGGTCAAGATCCTCATTCTGGACGAGCCCACCGCTGCGCTCAACGAATCCGATTCCCAGCATCTCCTGGACCTGATGCTCGGCCTCAAAGGCAAAGGCATCACCTCGATCATCATTTCCCACAAGCTCAATGAGATTGAGCAGATCGCCGATTCCATCACCATCATCCGGGACGGCAAGGCGATCGAAACGCTCGACGTCAAGGCCGACGGCGTCGACGAGGACCGCATCATCAAGGGCATGGTGGGCCGGGCCCTCGAGTCCCGCTTTCCTGACCACACGCCGAAGATCGGCGAGGTGTTCTTCGAAGTCAAGGACTGGTCCGTGGGCCACCCCGCCATCCAGGACAGGCTTGTCTGCAAGGGCTCCAACTTCTTCGTACGCCGCGGGGAAATTGTGGGATTCGCCGGGCTGATGGGTGCCGGCCGCACCGAGCTGGCCAGGTCTGTCTTCGGTCGCTCGTACGGACGGTTCATCAATGGCCACATCTACAAAGACGGCAAGGAAGTCGTCCTCAAAAACGTTCGGCAGGCGATTGACGCCGGACTGGGTTATGTGACGGAGGACCGAAAGTCCCTGGGCCTGAACCTGCTCGATGACATCAAGGCCACCACCGTTTCAGCGAACCTCAAGAAGATCAGCCGAAACAGCGTGGTGGACACTGCCAAGGAATTCGCAGTAGCCGAGCAGTACCGCAAGGCACTGCGTACCAAGACGCCCTCCGTGGAGGAAGGCGTCGCCAAGCTCTCGGGCGGCAACCAGCAGAAGGTGGTCCTGGCGAAGTGGATGTTCACGGACCCGGACCTCCTCATCCTGGATGAACCGACGCGGGGCATCGATGTGGGCGCCAAGTACGAGATCTACGGCATCATCCAGCAGTTGGCCAACCAGGGGAAGGGCGTCGTGGTCATCTCTTCCGAGCTGCCCGAGCTGCTGGGTCTTTCCGACCGCATCTACACCATCTTCGAGGGCGCCATCACCGGCGTCCTGAACAAAGAGGAAGCGAGCCAGGAAAGCCTCATGAAGCTGATGACCTCCGCCCGCAAGGCCGCCTGACCCTCTGGAATCCTCCAGATCCTTCCAGATACAAGGACTGAAACAATGAACGCGCTTAAGAAGCTTTTTGGCGGCAACACCCGCCAATTCGGGATGATTTTCGCTCTGGTCGCGCTGATCATCTTCTTCCAATTCACCACAGAGGGCCGCACGCTCACGCCGGGCAACGTCATCAACCTCTTCAATGGCAACTCGTACATCCTCATCCTCGCCATCGGCATGGTGCTGGTCATCATCGCCGGTCACATCGACCTCTCCGTAGGATCCGTGGCCGCGTTTGTGGGCGTGACAGTGGCCCTGGCCATCCGCGACTGGGGTATCCCCTGGTACGCCGGAGTGCTCCTCGGCCTGCTGCTCGGTGCGCTGATCGGAGCCTGGCAGGGTCTATGGACGGCGTACGTGGGCATTCCCGCGTTCATCGTCACCCTGGCCGGCATGCTGCTGTTCCGCGGCTTCAACCAGTTCGTGGGCAAGTCCAACACCATCCCGGTACCCAATGACTTCCAGTACCTGGGTTCCGGCTACCTTCCTGAGGTTGGGCCCAGCACCGGATACAACAACCTCACCCTGCTGATCGGCCTCGCTGCAGTCACCTTCGTGATCTTCAGCGAAATCCGCCGCCGCCGGACCGCGAAGGTGCTGGGCGCCGAAGTGGCAGAGACCTGGGTGGTCGTCCTGAAGCTTGTCCTGGTCTGCGCGGCCATCCTGTACGCCACGTACCTCTTTGCCACCGGCCGTCCGGGCACGTCCTTCCCCATCCCCGGCCTGATCCTCGCCGTCCTGGTCCTGATTTACGGTTTCGTCTCCTCCAAGACCGTGGTGGGTCGCCACATTTACGCCGTGGGCGGCAACCGGCATGCAGCCGAACTCTCCGGCGTCCAGTCCAAGAAGGTCAACTTCCTGGTCATGATGAACATGTCCATCCTGGCCGGCCTCGCGGGCATGATCTTCGTGGGCCGCTCCACCGCTTCGGGCCCGTTCGACGGCGTCGGCTGGGAACTGGACGCCATCGCCGCAGTCTTCATCGGCGGCGCGGCCGTGACAGGCGGCGTGGGCACCGTGATCGGTTCCATCATCGGTGGCCTGGTCATGGCAGTCCTGAACAACGGCCTGCAGCTCCTCGGCGTCGGCGCCGACCTCACCCAGATCATTAAGGGCCTGGTCCTGCTGATCGCCGTGGCGTTCGACGTCTACAACAAGTCTCAGGGCAAGCGGTCCATCATCGGACTGATGATGCAGAGCTTCAACCGCCCAACCGGCGGGCCCGGCACACCCCTGCAGCCCGACGAAACCACCTCCACCAAGGAAACGATCGCCAGGGAAGCCTGAGCGATTCAGGTTCCGGAACCAATACCCCCAAAGAGAAAGTGGACCAAGAAATGCGAATGATTGGTAAAGTAGGAAAGGCAGCAGCGATAGCTGCAATCGCAGCACTGGCGCTGACGGCCTGCGGACGGGCCGAACCCGGCACCACCAGCACCACCGGAGCCGGCGGCTTCGAGAAGAACTCCTCCATCGGCGTCGCGCTTCCCCAGAAGACCAGCGAAAACTGGGTACTGGCGGAGAAGCTGTTCAACGACGGGCTCTCCAGCGCAGGCTTCAAGCCCGACGTGCAGTTCGCCAACGGCGGCGTCTCCGAGCAGCAGAACCAGATCAGTGCCATGATCACCAAGGGCGCCAAGGTCATCATTGTCGGTGCCATCGACGGTGCCCAGCTGGGCACCCAGCTGAAGCAGGCGAAGGACTCCGGCGCGACGATCATTGCCTATGACCGGCTGCTGCTCAACACAGAGAACGTGGACTACTACGTGGCCTACGACAACTTCAAGGTGGGCGTGCTGCAGGGCCAGGCGCTGCTCGACGGAATGAAGGCCAAGAAACCGACCGGCCCTTACAACATCGAGCTCTTCGCCGGTTCACCGGATGATGCCAACGCGAAGGTCTTCTTCGACGGTGCCATGAGCATCCTGAAGCCCAAGATCGACGACGGCACGCTGAAGGTACTCTCCGGCCAGGCCAGCTTCGAGCAGGCCGTCACCCAGGGCTGGAAAGCTGAGAACGCCCAGCGCCGCGCCGACACCCTGTTGACCGGTTCCTATGGAACCGCTTCGCTGGACGGCGTCCTTTCACCGAACGACACCTTGGCCCGCGCTGTCCTGACTTCGGTCAAGGCCGCCGGCAAGCCGCTGCCCATCATCACCGGCCAGGACTCGGAAGTTGAATCCGTCAAGTCCATCCTTGCCGGCGAGCAGTACTCCACCATCAACAAGGACACCCGCAAGCTCGTTGAGCACGCGATCGTGATGGTCAAGGATCTCCAGGCAGGCAAGAAGCCTGAGATCAACGACGACAAGTCCTACAACAACACGGTAAAGACCGTCCCCGCCTTCCTGCTGCCGCCGGTCATCGTGACCGCCGCCAACGTGAAGACGGCCTACGTGGACGATCCGGTACTGGGCCCGCTGACCAAGTAACGCGGTCCAAGTAACGCGGTCCAAGCAGCACGGTCCGCCGGTCACCACCGGTTTACCTGGAATGCCCCGGCTCCCCTATAGGGAGCCGGGGCATTCCGCGTTCCAACGCTCTCTCACTTAATGCACGCTCTTCACTAACGCTCTCTCACTGCCCGCCGCGTTTCACAGCTGAAACACAGCTTCGTCCGTCGTCCTGCACAGGCCCGGACGCGAGGGTAGGAGCAGATGCCGGCCTTCCGCCGGCCCCAGATCTTAGGAGTACCGTGAGCGTCCTTGCCCGGAGTGTTGGCAACGCCTTCAGAAACAAGGTCCGAACAGCTGCGGTGGTGGCAGTCCTGGCCGTCGCGATCGGACTTGCCCTGGCCATGCTGGTGGCCAACCAGGCCGTCGGAGCCAAAGTCCAGGAGCTGAACGCGTCCGTCGGGACCGTCCTGACCGTCAACCCTGCCGGCGGCCAAGGCTTCGAAGGCGGCGGCGAGCCGCTGACCGCCGAGCAGGCAGCAACCGCAGCTGCCGTCCCCAACGTAACCTCCGTCGTCGGCACCAGTTCACTCCGGCTGCGGAACGCGGCCGAAGCGGCAGCGCAGACGGCGGCCGGCACGCAGGCTGGCCCCGGCGGCGGCCAGGGCGGGCCCGGCGGACAGAACGCCACCACCTTGACCACCAGCCTCACCGCAGCCATCGACGCCGGCACACTCGGCGGCCGTAACCAGGCCGCGAACGGCACCACGGGAACTACCACGCAGCCGGTGCGCTCGCTTCCCATCACCGCGACGGGAATCGGCGGCGAGATGGACAGCACCGGCAAGGCCCTGACCATCACCGAAGGCACTGGGCTGGGCGACTACACGGCTGAATCCGCCAACGCCCTCCTGGGAACCACACTGGCCGAGAAGAACAACCTGGCCATCGGTTCCACGTTCACCATCAACGACCAGACGTTCACGGTGGCTGGCCTCTTCGATTCAGGCACCACGTTCGGCAACAACGCCCTGTATCTGACCCTTCCGACGGCGCAGACCGTCGCGGAACTGCCTGGCGAGCTGTCATCGATGATCGTCACGGTGGACAGCATGGAGAACCTCGGGGCCGCCAAGACCGCGCTTGAGTCCGCCCTCGGCACGGACAAGGCCGACGTCACCCAGGGCCAGAACCTGGAGTCGGCCGTCAGCTCGCTCGGCAGCGTCAAGAACATCTCCTTCATCGCCTTCGTCGCAGCCCTGGGCACCGCCGGACTGATCATCCTGCTGATCATGGTCATGCTGGTCCGCGAGCGCCGCCGGGAAATCGGTGTCCTGAAGGCGATCGGAGCACCCAACCGCACCATCGGACTGCAGTTCGTGCTGGAAGCGCTGGTGCTGGTGGCCATGGGCAGCGCGGTGGGGGCTGCCGTCGCCTCCTTTGCCAGCGGAGGCATCGCTTCCGCACTGATCAGCACCAACACGAGTACGACGGCGGCCACCACCGGTCGCGCGGCCGGCGTAGCCGGAGGTGCCGGCTTCCCCGGCGGCGGTGCCGGCTTCCCCGGCGGCGGCGCTGGCTTCCCCGGCGGCCAGGGAGGACCCCTTGGCGGCGCGTCCCAGCTGCTGACATCGGTCACCGCCAGCGCCTCCCCCGGCGTCATCGCCGCCGGCATCGCAGCGGTGTTCGGCGTGGCCATCATCGGCGCGCTGGTCCCTGCGCTGCTCACGGCGCGCATCCGTCCCATCGAAGTCCTGCGAGGAGAATAGCCATGATTGAAGTCAAGAACCTGGTCCGCACTTTCAACTCCGGTGACCGCACCATCAAGCCGGTCAACGACGTCAGTTTTGTACTGGAGCAGGGCACGCTGGCCTGCATCGTCGGCAAAAGCGGCAGCGGCAAGAGCACACTGTTGTCCCTCCTCGGTGCGCTGGACAAACCCACCAGCGGAGACGTCGTCGTCAACGGCGTGAGCCTGGCAGGGATGCCGGACGGCAAACTGACCGAGTACCGGCGGCGGGACATTGGGTTCGTTTTCCAGCAGTTCAACCTGATCCCGAATCTTTCCGCGTTGGACAACGTCATGCTGCCCATGGAGTTCGCCGGGGTGCGGAGGGCGGAGCGACGGCAGCGGGCAATGGACCTTCTGGAGCAGGTGCAGCTCGACACGGAGAAACAGGTGCGGCGCATCAACCGGCTGTCCGGCGGCGAGCAGCAGCGCGTGGCGATCGCCCGGGCGCTGGCCAACGAACCCAAGCTGATCCTCGCGGACGAGCCCACCGGGAACCTTGATGAGCAGACGGGTGATCACATCATCGAACTGCTCAGCTCGCTCAGCCGTGACCACAACACCACTATCCTGGTGGTCACGCACGACAGGGCGCTGGCCAACAAGACGGACCGCCGCTTCAGGCTCCAGCAGGGCCGGCTGACGGAAGAACCGGCGCGACGCGCCTTGGTCTGACGCCCGCACTGGTCTGAATGAGAGGATGGGCACCATGAGTGCGCCCATTGCCACACCGTGGCTGTCCAGCCAGTCCGATCCGGATCCCCGGTCCGCCACCGGAAAACGCCTGCGGTGGGGCGTCATAGCCACCGGCGGGATCGCGCGGTCAGTGTCGCAGGACCTGGCACTACTTCCCGACGCGGAGCTCTACGCCGTCAGTTCCCGCTCACAGGGCACCGCGGAGAGTTTCGCGGCGGACTACGGTTTCACCAAGGCCTACGGGGACGACGACGGCGTGCCGGGCTACCAGCGCCTGCTCACCGATGACTCGGTGGACGTCGTTTATGTCGCCACGCCGCACGCCCAGCACCACGAGATTGTGCTCGCTGCGCTCAATGCGGGCAAGCACGTCCTGTGCGAAAAGGCGTTCACCATCAACGGCAGGGAAGCGAGCGAGCTCGTCGCGCTTGCCCGGGAGCGGAAGCTCTTCCTCATGGAGGCAGTGTGGTCCCGCTTCCTCCCGGGCATGCAGCGGGCGTTCGAGATTGCCGCGTCCGGGGAGCTCGGGGACGTGCACTGGGTGACTGCTGACCTTGGTTTTCCCGCGCCCTATTCCCCGACGTCCAGGTTGTGGGCCAGGCAGGACGGTGGCGGCGCCCTCCTGGACATCTCGGTCTACCCCCTGCTGTGGGCAGTGGGAACGCTGGGGTTCCCGCAGACCGTCAGTGCCACCGGCTTCATTAATGACGACGGCGTGGACGCCCAGAATGCGCTGACGCTCGGCTACAACCATGGTGCCCAGGCCCAGTTGACGTCCTCGCTCCTGGCGTACGGTCCGCGGACTGCCACCGTGGCCGGCAGCCTGGGCTACCTCCAAAGTGTCGGTTCCATCAACAATCCGCGGGAGTTAGTGATCGGCATCGGGCGCGAGGGCCTGCGCACGGAGGCGTTCGACGTCGTCGGCATCGGCTATACCTACGAACTGCGCGAGGTGACACGCTGCATCCAACAGGGCCTGGCCGAGAGCCCGGTCATGCCGCTGGAGGATTCCATCAATACCATGCGGCTCTTTGACGGAGTGCGCGGGCAGCTGGGCGTCAGCTACCCGAACGATGCCCACTAACCTATTGGGCTATGACATTTTTGTAAACAGGCTTAACTGTCATCTTTCGGTTATCGATGACTGGGTGACAAATTAGTAAGCTTGCTGGATTTATTTTCAGTTTCCCTAGACTTCCTGTACGCGCGAGTCCTACGCTGATGAAATCGTAGGTCTCAACGATGCTGGGGGTGGTACGCATGGCTAAATTCCGTTCGCCGTGGCGTGCGCTCCGGCCACTTCTCCTCGCAGGTGCGGTGACCGCCACTTGGCTGACGCTTTCCGCTTCAGCCGCGACAGCAGACTCTTCGGGAGATTCAGGATCCGTTCTGGGTGGCGTAGCGTCATCTGTTTCGTCCCTTACGGCCCCATTGTCCGGTGCTGAAACTCCGATTCCTGAGGCCGCGTCCCCTGCTCCTTCCCCTGCCGGACTGCTGCAGCCCGTAGTAGGCAGGGTGGCAGGCACGGCTGACCACCTGATAGCCCCACTACCCGTAGTGAACAGCGTGGTTCCGGCTGGCACCGTCACTTCCGTGGCCGTCCCGGTTGCCGGAGTGGTCGATACGGCTGCCGATGACCTGATCGAGACCGTCGCTCCGCCACTCGCTGAAGCGGTCCCCGTTCTTGAACCCGTGCTGCAGCCCGTGGTCGATCTGGTGGATGCAACCGTGGCGGCCGTGCCGGTCACGCTGCCCGACCTGATCGTTGACGGGATTGCCGTCGCCGGTGAGGCCTCCACCATTGCGGATGCCGCCGCGGGACCAACTGCAGGTGCTGAACACAGCGCCGATGATGCGCCGGGCCGCTCCACCAACGCTGCAGACCACTTTCGGGCCGCCACTGGCGCGTCGTCCGCGCTGGCCAAGACCAGCGCACGAACGCTCCCGCTTGCGCCCGGAAATACGTGGACAGTCGATCCGTCCATGCCTCAGGCTCCAGCTCCGGCAGGACCTGCTTCGGGTGTGGGGAGCGGCGCTTCGCCCTCCGGCGTCTCAGGCTCTGCTGCCTGGCTGGACGAGTTCGGTTTCAACCTGCCGCTTTCGGGAGCCTTCCCCGTCAGCGGATCACCTCAGCATGTCCCCTCGCCGGTGTCATTCGACCCCGGTTCCTCTCCTGACTAGTTGAGCCCCCCTGCCCTTTCATGGGCAGAACACGGCCTCAAGGCGCTGAACAGCGCCCCAAATCAACTCTTCAGGAGACAACACCATGAATTGCAACCTTCGTAGGGGGCTGCTTAGCACCCTCTTTGCCGGTGGGCTACTAGCCTTCGGCGCCACCGCGGCCAGCGCCGCCGACACAACCAGCGGACCGGACCTCACGGCCTCCGCACTGGTCTCAGCGGCGACGTCCGCAGATACGACGTCGTTGGGCCTGCTGGGTGGCTCAACGCAGTCGGACACTGCTGACGTCGCCGCTGTGGTCGACGTCAACCTCGGCCTTGGCGGCACCGACGGGAGCGGAACCACGGCTGACGTTGCAGCCGACCTCGCGATCGGGCTGGGCAGCGGCACCGTGACCGGCACCGACGGAAGCGGAACCACCACCGACGTTGCCGCAGCAGCCGACATCAACCTCGGCCTCGGAAACAACGTCCTCGACGGCACCACCGGCGACGGAACCACCGCCGACGTTGCGGCAGCAGCCGACATCACCCTCGGCCTCGGTAATGGCATCCTCGGCGATACAAACGACAGTGGCACCACCGCTGGCGTCGCCGCAGTCGTAGACGTCAACCTCGGAGACAACCTCCTGGGCAACACCAACGGCAACGGCACCAACGACACCACCACCGCCGTCGCCGCAGCGGCCGATATCAACCTCGGCCTGGGCACGTCCGGCGTTCTTGACGGCGCGAATGTTGTTATTGATGCATGCGTCATCATCGGCGGCGGCGATGGCTGTGGAACCCCAGGTACTGAAACCCCTGGTACGGACATGCCCGGTACGGACACCACGGACCCGGGAACCGGCACGACGGGTGACACGGACACAACGGACCCGGGTACCGGAACTACCGGCACCACGGACCCGGGCACCGGCACCACAGGTAGCACTGACACCACGAACCCGGGAACCGGAACCACCGGCACCACCGATCCGGGAACCGGAACGACCGGCACCACGGGCGGTGGCACGACCGGTATCACTGTTATTCCCGCCGGCACCGCCACCGGTTCGGTATCTTCCGCAGCAAACACCATGGGCAACACCTCAGGCCAGGGCGGCGCCGCCACCCTGGCCAAGACGGGTATGGATGCATCACTGATCCCTCTGGCCGTCATCCTGCTGTTTGCCGGACTGCTGATGCTCAAGCGGCGCCGGAAGGCCTAGCGGACTCCGCAGTCAACGGACTGCGACGGCTAAGACCCGTCAACGCACCGGCTCCGCCGTTCGCGGCCTAGCCAACTTTCCGATAGGAGGTGGCCACCAGAGAGCTCAACTACCAGCACTTGTCCTTGTGACCGGAGGTCCGGCTGAGAAAGTCCCAATCACTTCTTAGCCGGGCCACCGGCGTGCCGGCAGACGGCTCAAAGGATGCCCTACCGGCCGGTATTATTGAGCAGGAATAGTGCCGCAGCGCACCGGGAGGAACTGGTCATGGTGGCGGATTCGCCTAGCTCAATTAAGAATGAAATGCTCGGCGGACGCTATCGGCTGGCAGACATAATCGGCCGCGGCGGCATGTCATCCGTCTACCGCGCCCGGGACGAAAACCTGGGCAGGGATGTCGCCCTGAAGCTCTTTGCCCCACAAGCACCGGATGCCAATGAGCTCAGACGCCAGGAAGCCGAAATCCAACTGCTGGCAACGCTCAACCATCCCAGCTTGGTCACGCTGTTCGATGCAGGCATCGATACCCGTGTCCTGGACCAACCTCGGCCGTTCCTGACCATGGAGCTCGTGGAGGGCCAGGACCTCCGCAGCCGGATCAGGCACAGTGCAGTTCCCTTGGACGAGCTTGCAGTCATCGGGGCAGGCGTAGCTGACGCGCTGGCCTACGTGCACAGCCTGGGCATCATCCACCGCGACATCAAGCCCGGGAACATCCTGCTCGTCCAAATCCGTCCGGGCGAACCTTTACGACCCAAACTCACGGATTTTGGCATCGCCAGGATGGCGGATTCAGCACGGCTGACCGCCACGGGAACCATGGTGGGGACGGCCGCATATCTCAGTCCGGAGCAGGCCATGGGTTCTCCCCTGTCGCCCGCCACGGATATCTACTCGCTGGGTCTGGTACTGCTGGAATGCATCAAGCAAACCGTTGAGTTCCCGGGCAGCGCCGTGGAATCCGCAGTGGCCAGGTTGCACCGGGCACCCGAGATCCCCGCTGACCTTCCGGCGGAGTGGGCTGATCTGATCCGTTCAATGACTGCCATCGAACCGCTGGAACGTCCCGTCGCGTCCGATGTTGAATCCGTTCTGCGTCAGGCCCTGGTGTCACCCGTGTCCGCACCGGGCGAGCTCGCGACGGAGACAACCCGCGTACTCCCGGCCATGCCGTTCAGGCCGCCGTCCATCGCCATCACCGCGGAATCAGATCTGCCTGTAGTCCGATCCAGCAAGGGCCAGCTGGACATCACCCGCGGTCCTGACGCGCGGGGCTGGGTTCCGAGCTTGTCTCGTCTCCGCCACGCCGGAAGGCGGTTCTGGACGGTCACCGCACTGGGCGTGCTCGCCGCTGGAGCAGCCGCGGCGGCGCTGACCTTGGGCCTGGCACCTCAGCCAACGCCCGACGTCGTTCCTTACCCCGCCGTCACCGGCACCCTGGGCGACCACCTCAAGGAACTTCAGGAGAGCGTGGAACCATGAGCCCTGCACCGAAGCACCGCGGGCGTTCGGCCACTGCCAAATGCCTGACAGCTGCAGCAGCATTTCTGCTCGCCGGTTCACTGGCAGCGTGCGGTCCGGCTGAGGCCGGCCTTCAACGTGATGCCGCCCGCCAACTCCAGGCACGAGTCCTCGGCGTCACCCAGGCCTCAGCGACTAATGACCCCGCTGGCGGATTGGCAGCTTTGGATAGCCTCGAGGCCGACCTCGCGTCCGCTGCGCGGACCGGGCAGGTTTCCGAGGAACGCCGGCGCAGCATCACGACGGCCGCCACTGCTGTCCGGGCAGACCTGACGGCGGCCAAGGCCCTAGCCGACGCAGCAGCAGCGAAGGTCGCAGAGGACGCGGCCGCAGCGCAAAGGCAGGCGGACGCCGATGCGGCCCAAAAAGGAGCCACCGCGCCGGTAGCTCCCGCGCCCTCAGACGACAAGGGAAATAGAGGCAAAGGCAAGGACGGCGACTGAGTGCGGGTGGACGGCACATCACGTATTAACCCACCTGCGCTTCATCCGGTCCCATCGGCTAGACGAAGTCGACTAGACAAAAGAGGCGGCGCCCCGGTTTCCCGGGGCGCCGCCTCTTTGGTTCGGTTCCGCTTAGTTCAGAGTCGCAATGACCTTGTTCAACGTGGCGGACGGACGCATCACGGCCGAGGCCTTGGCCTCATCCGGACGGTAGTAACCGCCGATGTCCACCGCTGAGCCCTGTACCGCGGCCAGTTCGCTGACGATGGTGTCCTCGTTGGAGGAAAGCTCCTTGGCCACAGCCGCGAAGGATGCCGCCAGATCCGTGTCCTCGGTCTGCTTGGCCAGTTCCTCGGCCCAGTAGCGTGCGAGGAAGTAGTGGCTGCCACGGTTGTCCAGCTCGCCGGCGCGGCGGCTCGGGGACTTGTTTTCCAGCAGGAAGGTCCCCGTCGCCTTGTCCAGGGTGTCTGCCAGGACCTGCGCGCGGGCGTTGTTCGTGGTAGTGGCCAGGTGCTCGAAGCTGACGGCCAGAGCCAGGAATTCACCCAGGCTGTCCCAGCGCAGGTGGTTTTCCTTGAGCAGCTGCTGGACGTGCTTGGGGGCCGATCCGCCGGCGCCGGTTTCGAAGAGTCCGCCACCGTTCATCAGCGGAACAACTGAAAGCATCTTGGCGCTGGTGCCCAGTTCAAGGATGGGGAACAGGTCCGTGAGGTAGTCGCGGAGCACGTTGCCGGAGACGGAGATAGTGTCCTCGCCCTTGCGGATGCGCTCGAGCGTAAATGCCGTTGCCTTCACCGGGGACATGATTTCGATCTGCAGGCCCTCGGTGTCGTGGTCCTTGAGGTATTCGTTGACCTTGGCAATGAGGTTGCGGTCGTGCGCGCGGGTCTCGTCCAGCCAGAAAACTGCGGGCGTCTTGGAGGCGCGGGCGCGGGTGACGGCCAGTTTGACCCAGTCGCGGATGGGGGCATCCTTGGCCTGGCAGGCGCGCCAGATGTCACCCGGGGCGACCTTGTGTTCGATCAGCACAGCGCCGGAACCGTCCACGATCTGCATGGTGCCGGCTTCCTGGATCTCGAACGTCTTGTCGTGGCTGCCGTATTCCTCGGCGGCCTGGGCCATCAGGCCTACGTTCGGGACGGTGCCCATGGTGGTGGGGTCGAAGGCGCCGTGGGCGCGGCAGTCGTCCAGAACAACCTGGTAGATGCCGGCGTAGGAACTGTCCGGGAGGACCGCCAGGGTGTCGGCTTCCTGGCCGTCCGGGCCCCACATGTGGCCGGAGGAGCGGATCATGGCGGGCATGGAAGCGTCCACGATGATGTCGGAGGGCACGTTGAGGCTGGTGATGCCCTTGTCAGAGTCCACCATGGCCAGGGCCGGGCCATCGTCGAGGCCCTTCTGGATGAGCGCCTTCACGCCTGCACGGACGTCCTCCGGAAGCTCCTCAAGGCCGCTCAGGATGGCGGCAAGGCCGTTGTTGGGGCTCAGGCCGGCGGCGGTGAGCTGCTTGCCGTAGGTCTCGAACAGTTCGGAGAAGTAGGCCTTCACCACGTGGCCGAAGATGATGGGGTCCGAGACCTTCATCATGGTGGCTTTCAGGTGTGCGGAGAAGAGGACGCCCTCTTCCTTGGCGCGGGCAACCTGGGCTGCCAGGAACTCATCCAGCGCGGCGGCGCGCATGACGGTGCCGTCGATAACCTCGCCGGCCAGGACGGGGAAGGCCTTCTTCAGGACCTTAACCGAGCCGTCTTCGCGGACCAGCTGGAGGGCGATGGTGCCGTCGGACTCGATAACCACGGACTTCTCGTTGGAGCGGAAGTCGTCCTTGCTCATAGTGGCCACGTTGGTCTTGGAGTCCGCAGACCACGCACCCATGGAGTGCGGGTTCTGTCGGGCATAGTTCTTGACGGACAGCGGCGCGCGGCGGTCCGAGTTGCCTTCACGCAGGACCGGGTTCACAGCGGAGCCCTTGATCTTGTCGTAGCGGGAACGGACGGCCGTTTCCTCATCCGAGGAGGGGTTGTCCGGGTAATCCGGCAGGTTGTAGCCCTGGCCCTGGAGCTCGGCGATGGCGGCCTTCAGCTGCGGGATGGAAGCGCTGATGTTGGGCAGCTTGATGATGTTGGCTTCCGGCTTCTTTGCCAGCTCACCCAGTTCAGCAAGGGCGTCGCCGATCTGCTGTTCCGGGGTGAGGTAGTCACCGAACACGGAGATGATGCGGCCTGCGAGCGAAATGTCACGGGTCTCCACCTCCACACCTGCGGTCGAAGCAAACGCCTCGATGATCGGCAAGAACGAATAAGTAGCCAGCATCGGCGCTTCGTCGGTGTGGGTATAGATAATCTTGGACATGCGCGGGCGTCTCCCTGGAGGTCGGCTGATTTTTTTGGAAATTTTGTTCTATTTCACCACCCCCTAACTTACCTGAGGACACGGCTTTGAACCGTACTGGGGCGGCCAGACGGCCCTGCATTACAGCGGATTGGGGCATGGGAAAACGCCCGACGGCGGTGCGCACGCGCCGGGCGGCCAGTCGCCGTCGCGCTTTACCGCCGGGAGCCACCGTCGCCGGTGCGGATCGAGTCAGCGCCTCTTGTGGGGTATGTCACTGGGCCAGAGCTGTACGTATTTGGGGTCCTGGCGGCGCAGCTCCTCCGTCGCCGTGAACGAATGGATGGGATCAACGTCCCGCAATTGCAGGCCTGCTGCGTAGGCTTCAATTTCCGGCGAAGCACCCTGGGCGCTCCCTTCGGCTGCAAAGTGCCGGCCATGCACGGCGGACTTCTTGGCGGACTTCCAGAAAGCAATCACGATGGGGCCCCAATTCGCATAGAGTCCGGAGCCCAGGTCGGACGTGCCACTGTATAGGAGAAAAATACCCTTCGGCAACGGTTTTGACCAGAGCGGCGCACCAGCGCGCGATCATGAACGCCTGCCCGGGACCATACCCGAGGCGTCACTACTATTTACAAATTTGTCATACGTCGATAGGTTCGAGGGGTCACGCGGCGGGCCGTCCCGGGCCCCCTCACACCCGTTTTAGACAGGACAATAATGACGCGAACCAGCTCCCTGGCTGCCAGCTTCCTGAGCCTTTCGGCAGCTGCCATAATCGCGCTGGTTGGTGCCGGGGGCGCCCACGCTGCCCCATCGGCGTCGGACGATAAGGCAGTACCTTCGGTAGCCCGCGCAACGGCGGACAGCACCGGTGCGGCAGACTACTGGACATCAGACCGCATGCGCGCAGCGATTCCCGGCGACGTCCTGGCCAGCAAGGCGCTGGAACGCGGTAAATCATCCAGCGCGGCCGACGTGCTGCAGGGACCCAAAACCACGGTGACGGGCACAAAAGGCAAGCCCTCGCTCGCACAGCCTGCGGACCCGGTAGCCCACATCGGTAAGGTGTTCTTCACCCTCGGCGGCCAAAATTACGTCTGCTCCGGAAACGTCGTGTCGGCGTCGAACAAGAGCACCGTTGCCACGGCCGGACACTGCCTCAACGAGGGTCCCGGCAAGTTCGCCACCAACTTCGTTTTTGTCCCTAAGTACAAGGACGGGGTGGCCCCCTACGGCGCGTGGAGCGCCAGCGAGTACTTCACGCCCACCCAGTGGAGTGTGGGTGGAGACATCAGCTACGACACCGGCTTTGCCGCGATGGACCCGAGGCAAGACGGCGCACTGCTGGAGGATGTCGTCGGCGGCTCAGGCGTGGCATTCAATGAAGCCCGCGGCCTGAAGTACACCGCCTACGGCTACCCCGCCGCCAAGCCCTTCAACGGCGAGCGGCTTTGGATCTGCACCGGCACCGCCACCAATGACACGACCAACCCGCAGTTCGGCACGCAAGGAATCCCCTGCGACATGACCGGCGGCTCGTCAGGCGGCCCCTGGTTCATCGGCAGCGGCTCCGACGGCTTCCAGAACTCCATCAACAGCTACGGGTACACTCCGAAACCCGTGATGTACGGCCCGTACTGGGGCGCGGCCATCCAGGAGGCCTACTTCAGTGCCGCAGCAGCCTAGGAAAACCTCGCCTGACGAGGCATCCGGGAACGGATCCGTCAGCCACAGCAAATCGGGCCAGCCCCGCGAGGAGATCCTCGAGTACTGGACCAAACAGCGCATGGCCGCTGCAAAGCCCCGGGAGCTTCGGCTGCCGGAAGGGGGTCCGCGCCTCATGCAGCGGGGCGCGGACCCGGCACCACGTCCTTCCTAGCTGCCCGTTAAGGCCCGACGGCGCCTGTCCCCTCAGTGGGGACAGGCGCCGTCGACGTTTAACCCTGGGCCCACGCCGGCAGGGTTCCCTGACCGTGGAACCGCTCCAGCGAGGGCCCCGACCCGAGCTTGCGAGGGAGGGAGCTGGTGGGGCCTTGCGAGGTTAGGGAGCCGGCGGGGATTAGTGGAAGAAGTGGCGGGCGCCCGTGAAGTACATGGTGATGCCGGCTGCGTTGGCCGCGGCGACGACTTCCTCATCCCGGACGGAACCGCCCGGCTGGACCACGGCGCGTACACCGGCATCGATCAGGATCTGCAGGCCGTCAGCGAAGGGAAAGAACGCGTCGGAGGCTGCAACGGCGCCGCGGGCACGCTCGGGTGCAACGGTCGCCTCTGCTGTCGACGGACCAGCCGCACCGCCAGCACCTTCGACGTCGGACTCCACCGAAACGCCCAGCGTGTTGGCCCGCTCGACGGCCAGGCGGCAGGAGTCCAGGCGGTTGACCTGGCCCATGCCGATGCCCACAGCTGCACCATGATCGGCGATCAGGATGGCGTTGGACTTGGCGGCGCGGCAGGCGGTCCAGGCGAAGGCCAGGTCCGCGAGGGTCTTTTCGTCAGCGGCTTCGCCGGCGGCGAGAGTCCAGTTGGCGGGGTTGTCGCCGTCGGCGTCCACCTTGTCGCTCATCTGTACCAGGACACCGCCGGAGACCTGGCGCATTTCGGCCGGGTAGCGGCCGTAGCCCTCGGGCAGTGCGAGCAGGCGGATGTTCTTCTTCTTGGCGAGGATCTCCACGGCTGCCGGCTCGAAGTCCGGGGCGATGACAACCTCGGTGAAGATGCCGGCAACGGTCTGTGCCATGGCTGCGGTGACCGTCCGGTTGGCAGCGATGACGCCGCCGAAGGCGGAAACGGGGTCGCAGGCGTGGGCCTTGGCGTGGGCGTCGGCGATCGGGTCTGCAGCATCAGCGGAACCAACGGCGACACCGCACGGGTTGGCGTGCTTGATGATGGCGACGGCGGGCTCGGCGAAGTCGAACGCGGCGCGGAGGGCGGCGTCGGCGTCGACGAAGTTGTTGTAGCTCATGGCCTTGCCGTGCAGCTGGTCCGCCTGCGCGATGCCGGCCGGGGCGGCCTTGTCCACGTAGAGCGCGGCCTGCTGGTGCGGGTTTTCGCCGTAGCGGAGAACCTCGGAGCGCTCCAGCGACAGGCCGGCGTAGGCAGGCCAGTCGATGACGCCGTCGCCGTCTTCATCCAGGAACTGGCTGGCAGTCCAGGTGGCCACGGCGTTGTCGTAGGACGCGGTGTGGGCGAACGCCTTGGCGGCCAGCCGGCGTCGGGTCTTCAGGTCAAAACCGCCCTCAGCGGCGGCGGTGACCACGGAACCGTAGAACGTGGGGTCAACAACAATGGCGACGGCGGCGTGGTTTTTCGCTGCCGAACGGACCATGGCGGGGCCGCCGATGTCGATCTGTTCAACGACATCGTCCTGCGCGGCGCCGGACTTCACGGTCTCAACGAACGGGTAGAGGTTCACCACCACCAGGTCGAAGGTTTCAATTTCCATGCCTGCGAGGGTTTCCATGTGCGCGGGAACGCGGCGGTCCGCCAGGATGCCGCCGTGGACGCGCGGGTGCAGCGTCTTGACGCGGCCGTCCAGCATTTCCGGAGACCCGGTGACTTCTTCGACTTCCTGGACCGGGATACCGGCCGCGGCGATCTTCTTGGCCGTGGAACCGGTGGAGACGATCTTCACGCCGGCTGCGTGCAGGCCCTTGGCGAGATCCTCCAGACCGGTCTTGTCGTAGACCGAGATCAGCGCCCGGCGGATGGGAACACGGTCGATGGATACACGGTCAGGCTGCGTGACGCTCACAAAAAGTCTCCGTCTGATCTCGCGGAACAGTGCCGCGGTTGGTGGGGATGGGCCCAGTTTATCGTGTTGTGCGGTTTGCCCCGCTTGCCGGCCTCAGTGTGAACGTCAGTGGGCACGGTTAGAGTTTTCACAGGAGGCTGCGATGAATACTTACACCACTGTGCCCAGCGGCGAACAGGTGGTCCAGGAACTGCCCTGGCGTTGGAAAGTCCAGGGCAGGATCTTCGTGATCGGCGGCCTTGGCTTCATGTTCGATGCGTGGGACGTGACGCTTAACGGCATCCTCATCCCGCTGCTCTCGACGCACTGGGCCCTGGCTCCCGGCGAGGTGGCCTGGGTGGGTACGTCCAACCTGATCGGCATGGCCCTGGGCGCGTTTGTGTGGGGCACCATCGCGGACACGATCGGGCGCAAGAAGGCGTTTACGGCCACGCTGCTGATTTTCTCGCTCTTCACGGTCCTGGGCGCCTTCTCCCCCGACTTGATCTGGTTCTGCGTGTTCCGCTTTATGGCCGGCTTTGGTCTGGGCGGCTGCATTCCGGTGGACTACGCGCTGGTGGGTGAGTTCACACCACGCAAGCAGCGCGGGAAGGTCCTCACCGCGATGGACGGCTGGTGGCCGGTGGGCGCGGCCCTTGCCGGTTTTGTGTCCGCCGGCCTCGTGGCGGTGTTCGGCGACTGGCGGCTGACAATGCTGGTGATGGTGCTGCCTGCGCTCCTGGTGTTCTGGGTCCGGCGCAGCGTCCCGGAGTCGCCGCTGTTCCTCATCCGCAAGGGCCGCCGCGACGAAGCTGCCAAGGTCATCGACGACCTCGTGGCGGCAACGGGCGCCGAACCCCGCGCCTACAGCCTGCCCGACGCGCAGGAAGTTCCGCGGCTCTCCGCCGGCAGCGCATGGCACCAGCTGCGGCTGGTGTGGCAGTTCAACTGGAAGATCACGGCCACGGCCTGGGCCCTGTTTTTCAGCATCCTGCTGGTCTACTACCTGTCCCTGACATGGATGCCGCGGATCCTGATCGGCGCGGGCTTCGCCGAGTACAAGGCGTTTGTGACCACGGCGTCCATGGCCGCGGTTGGGCTCCTGGGTGTTGTTGTGGCAGCGCTGCTGGTGGAGCGTGTGGGCCGCAAATGGATCCTGGCCATCACCGGCCCGCTGTCCGCACTGACCCTGGTGATCGTGGCGATTGTGGTGGACATCCCCACCGCAGCCGTGTTCTGGCTCCTGGTATTCGGCTTTGTGGTGCAGATAGCGATTCCGGTGCTCTACGCGTACGTGTCTGAGCTGTACCCCACCGAGCTCCGCGGCACGGGTTTCGGCTGGGCGTCAACATTTTCGCGGCTGGGGGCTGGTTTTGGGCCGCTGATATTTGCGAACTACTTCTGGCCCGAACTCGGCCTGGCCACGTCCTTCGCCCTGGCCGGCGGGCTGGTGCTGGTGGCCGTCCTGTGGATGGCGTTCTTCTCCCCCGAAACCAAGCAGCGCCGCCTCGAGTAGCCCCCGGCGTCACCCGAATGCTCTCCGACGCCCGCAATGCTCTATCACTTGCGGTCGTTCTCAGCCCTCAGAGCGACTGTAGGTGATAGAGCATTCGAGAAAATCAGGCGGCGGCGAGGGCTGCCAGGGTGTTGACCAGGAGGCGGCGCTCCACCACCTTGATGCGTTCGTGCAGGGATTCCTCGGTGTCGCCCGGTTCAATCGTGACGGCTTCCTGGGCGATGATGGGCCCGGTGTCCACCCCGGCGTCGGCCCAGTGCACCGTGCAGCCGGTGACCTTCACGCCGTAGGCCATGGCATCGCGCACGCCGTGGGCGCCGGGGAAGGCGGGCAGCAGGGCGGGGTGGGTGTTGAGGTACTTGCCGTTGAAGGCAGCGATGAAATCGGCGCTGACGATGCGCATAAAGCCTGAGGAGACCACCACGTCCGGGGCGTAGGACGCCACGCGGGCGGTCAGTGCGGCATCCCATTCGTCGCGGGTGGGGAAGGAGTTGAAGTTGACCACAAACGTCTCCAGCCCGGCTTCCGAGGAGCGTTCGACGCCGTAGGTCCCCTCCCGGTCGGCACCCACCGCCGCGATTTCCACGTCCAGCTCCCCTGCCTTGACGGCGTCGATGACTGACTGGAGATTGGACCCGGTGCCGGAAACGAGGACTACGATGCGCATGGGTCTAGCTTATGGGCACGCTCGCGTAGGCTGGAAAACATGAACAACACCCCGGAACCGGCTGGCCAGCAACGGACCAAACAGCCGCTCAGCGACGCCGCCAAGGACTCGCTCACCAAAACCCGCAACCTGTTCCGGATCTTCATTGTCACCGTGCTGGGCGCTTTCTTCGTCTACCAGCTCGACGTCAACTACCTCTGGCTCACCGGCATCCTGACCGCGGCGAGCTTTGTGCTGGGCATCCTTCTGCTGGTCCGGTCGGCTCGGCTCAAGGAGTCCAAGCTGGTCCTGTTCGGCACCATCTCGGGGCTAGTGGTATCGCTGATCATGCTGCTGGTCATCCTGGCCACGGCGCTGTTTTTCCGCCAGGTCCAGGACTTCCAGGCTTGCTCACGCGAGGCTCTTACCGACCAGGCGCTCTCCAATTGCCGGGTCCAGCTGGAAAGCTCGCTGCCGGGTCTCCGGTAGCAGCCACGCCAGCAACAGCCACGAAAGTCAGCGGGCCAGTTCCGCTTCCTCATCCACGTGCTGCTGGCGTTCCAGCCACGGTCCGGCTGCGTAACCGATCACGACGCCGATGCCCACCTCCGCGGCAATCCAGAGTCCCATCCACAAGGGGTCGGGTCCGATGGCCGTGAGGCGGCCCAGCCCGGCGGAGCCGCGGGCCAGCCAGGCCAGGCCCGCGGCCAGCAGACCGGACACAGCGCCCACCAGCGCGCCGAGGGCAAGCGTGGACACCGTGGCCGTGAACCAGCGCGCGTCAAACTTGATGGAGAGCCACTCGTCGAAGTGGTTTTCCCCTTCGCGCAGGAACCACCAGCCGGCCAGGATCCCCGCCAGAACGGGCAGCACCAGTGCCATAAACCCGTAGTCCAGCGGACCCGACGGGATGGCGGCGAAGACCGGGATGGACGGCAGCGGCCCGGTTGCTGTGCCCAGCGGCCCCACCTGCGAGCCCACGCCCAGGGCGAAGCCCGAGCCCGAGACCCAGGCCAGCGCAAAAACCACAAGGTTGGGCAGATACCCAAGCTGCGCGATGGTGAGGGCGGCACCCCCTACCGCGCCGGCGTCGAGCGCTTCGTAGACAGCAATCACCAGGTTCCAGTGGATAAAAAGGTCCACGGCCAAGAGCACACCGGCAAGCGCAAACGCCGCCAGAAGGGCAACACAGCCCGCCTTCGCCGCGGAACCCAAATAGGAGCCGGCCCAGCGGGAATGCTGGCTGGTGCGCGAGATCCAGTCGACTGCGTCGACGCCGATCAGCCGGCTCCATGAGCCTGCCTCGCGGCGGGCGCCGATCACCATGCCGAGGGCGAACGGGATGAGCGGGATGAGCATTGCCATCCAGATGTTAATGACGACGTCGGCCGTGCGGCACACAAAGCCGGTGGCAGCGCCGAACGCCGAGTAGACCACCCAGGACCCGAGCAGCGCCTGCCACAGCTGGTCCGTATAGGAGGCCCGGGCCAGGCGCCGCCCCGCACGCCAGGCGAGCAAAAACGGGATCAGGGTCAGGCCGAGGGGCACCAGGGTCAGCAGGCCGGAACCTGGGCTGCCGGCCGCACCAGCCTCGCCGGACACCACGGCGAGCTGCAGCGGCACCCCGTGAATCAGCAGCCAGCCCTGCCCGGCGAGGCGGGCCAGGGAATCAAAGGCGGTGTTCTGGAAGCCCGCGGTGGCCCACACGGCCACAATGGGAACCACCGCCAGGAGCGCGGAGATGATGGCAGCCTGCGCCGTTTCGAGGCCTCCCTGCAGCCACAAGGGCATGGGAAGGCCTCGGTCTCCGGTCTGATCAGCGCGCAGTTTCATCGTGTCCCATGGTGTCACGGCCGGGGCTCCGGACCGGGTTTCGACAGGCTCATTCTCCCCTGCGAGACGCGCCTCACCAGAGTTCGTAGTCCGCCGCGCTGATTGTGAACCCGCGACGGGTGCGGAGGTGGGCGACCGCCGCCGGTGATGGGGCCGTCGTCGGGCGTTCAGACTGTCGGGGCGCCTAATTCGGCGCTTTTTCCACGCGTCCGCCGTAAAATTGGAATGTCCGCAATCAGTGGTTGGAGGCAGAAAAAATGACTACCGCATCCCCACATGCACACGTTCATTTTGGGCGCGCAGACGTCCAGAATGCGGGCATGGGAGTAGGTATCCTGTTGTTGGTGGTGGGTGCCCTGGGCTTTATCCCCGGCGTCACCACCCAGTACAGCGAATTGATGTTCCTGGGACCTGATTCCCATGCAATGTTCCTTGGGCTGTTCCAGGTGTCCATGCTGCTCAATATTGTGCAGCTGGCCATCGGCGCAACGGGCTGGGCGATGTCCCGGACCGAACATGGCGCACGGAACTTCCTCATCGGAGCAGGCGCGCTGTACATCATCCTCAGCATTTTCGGGCTCAGTGTCGGCGTTGACTCGGCGGCCAACTTCCTGTCGTTCAACATGGCTGACAACTGGACCCACCTGGTGCTGGGCGTAGCAATGGTAGCTGCTGGCTGGCTGTTCTCCAGGAACATGTCCGGCGAGAGGAAATAGCCCGGAAATGACAAGCCGGGATACAGGAGCCGCGAATGAGAAATGATACATAAGTTCTGAATTTTCGTCCTACTCGCCGGTGCAGTTGCCGCGTTCCGCGAACAGCTGCACCGGCTTCTTTGTGCGCGACGGCGGCGAAAACTAATGCTGGACGGCGGCCGGGGCCGAGCGTACTCTAGTGCCCATCGACAGTGCCCATCGACGAGGGGGGAATCGGATGGGGGCGATACTGCGGGCTCGTTGCCGCTCCGCGTCCCGGCCTGTCTTGTTGGCCCTCCTGGCCGCGTTGGCGTGGCTCGTCTGGGGAGCCGGAACAGCCACCGCGTCCAGCCCCTTCCCCGATGCCGGAGACCTCCTGCAGCCCGCTTCCGCGGCACTTGCGAAACCGCTTCCTGTTCCGGTCCCTCCCGCCGTGGTGAGCTCAAGCGGAACTGCACTGGCAACCGCAACGTCCCTGGCGGATTCGGCCGCGGCCGCCGCAAACGCGTTGGCTGCCCCCGCGCTGCCAGCGGTTACCAGCACTGTTGATACCGTCACTGGCTTGGTGCCCGGGCTTCCCGATCTGCCGCTGGTACAGGCGCCCCTCCCGCTTCCCCTCCCCGATGTCCTGCCGCTGCCTGAGCAGTTGCCGCCGCTCCTGCCCGTGCCCGATCTGCTGCCCGTTCCCGGCATCGCCCCGCTGCCTGGCCTGCCGCCGCGTACGACGCCGGCACCCGGCCCCCTGCCAACGGCGGCTCCCAGCCTCCCGGCGTCGAGCGCGGTTGAGAAGGGCAGCATTGCGAGCGTTAGCCCGGCACCGGCCGGCCCTGTTGGCCTGGCGGCCACCAACACCCCGAGGTTCGGCTTCGGCCCGGCCCAGGACCGCTCAGGCTTGGCCCTGCCGGAGGCATCGGCAAGCCCTTCCGGCCCCGAAAACGGGCCGCAGAACCCTGATCCGCGGACTCCCGCTGCCCTGGCAAATGGCGCCGGGACGGCCAGTTCCGGGTCAGCCGGAGGCTCCGAGGGTGCGACTGACCTTGGCGGGTCCTGGCCGTCCCTCCCCACAGCCGACAGTGGAACACATCTGTCCGACGCCGTGACGCTGCCGGCCGGTCCTTCCTTCGACCCCGGTTCCTCACCCGACTGAACAGGTCATCTCTGCCCTTTTCGCGGCAGACAATGACCACCCGCGCACCACCGGCGCGCGGACACCACGTTCAGTCAGGAGAAACTGTCATGTCCATCAACACTGCTGTGATCAACCGCTCCCACGTCATCTCGACAGTGGGCAACTGGCCCGACCCGATGCGCAACCTCGGCTAGCTCCAAGTGCGGGTGGGCGGCCGAGACGGCCGCCCACCCCGCCCAAGAACCTCGCTCCTGGAGCAGGGCCGGTCCGCGCTGGACTTCTTCACCTGGGGCAAAACCGTTCGCACCGGTGTGTAGCGCGCCGTCACCGGCCTGATCGCGGATACTGGGACCACGTCCGTGGCCGAACCCGCCCGTTGATCATCCCACTGGGACAATGGCCCCATGAGCGACATCATCCTGGGCTGGGACCCGGCCGGCTGGAACCGCTGGAACTACGCGGCTGTTACTGAACAGGTCGCCGTGACAGGGCTGCACCTGGAGCCTTGGAGCGTGGGCCGGAGCGTCGCCCCCGGCACCGGTGTGTGGCTGCTCCTGCTGGGAGCGCACGGCCCCGGACTGATCGGCCATGGCGTCGTCCTGTCGGGGCAGCCCGGGCACCCGGATCAGGCGGCCTTGTCGGGCCAGCCTGGGTTCACCGTGCAGGTGGCGTTCGATGCGCTCCTGCCGCTGGGCGACCACGTGCCTGCGGCGGTCCTCGACGCAGCGGTGCCTGGCGTCGTGTGGGACAGCGCCGAAACCGAGGGCATGGCGCTGGAGTCCGGCGACGAAGCCGCGGTCCGGACGCTCTGGGCCACTCACGGGCCGGCGCAAGGACCAGACCCCACCCAACCTGTGCCCGGCACGTACCCCGAGACCGCCGTCGTGCGCGTCACCGCCAACCGCTACGAGCGTGACCCCGAGGCCCGGCGGGCGTGTATCGCGCACCGCGGCAACAGCTGCGCGGCCTGCGGGTTCTCCTTCGAACTGGCGTACGGCGAGCTCGGCAAGGACTTCATCGACGTCCACCATGTGGTGCCGGCGGCCCA
The DNA here is from genome assembly GCF_006517235.1 of Pseudarthrobacter sp. NIBRBAC000502772. NCBI lineage: Bacteria > Bacillati > Actinomycetota > Actinomycetes > Micrococcales > Micrococcaceae > Pseudarthrobacter > Pseudarthrobacter sp. NIBRBAC000502772. Next base: position 1,715,258 of record NZ_CP041188.1, on the reverse strand, counting down.
ACTCGGCGGCGGCTACCAGCTGGATCCGCTCACGGACCTGGTTCCGCTCTGCGCCAACTGCCATGCCATGGCCCACCACGGAGTGACCACGCCGCGCACGCAAGCCGAGCTGCGGCAAATCATGGCCACCGCCGGATACCTCCGCGGAGCCACCGTTGCCCCTGAGGAGATCGAGGCCCAGCGCGTTGCCCGCGAGATCCTCGGCAAATAGGAACCTGGCCGGTCGAGATCCAGCCTGTTGAAACCCTTACGCAACAGCCCGCGCTCTGGACTCTTGGGCGGGCGCCAACCAGACTGTCTACAACAGCTGGCCAGCAGGCTGGAATTGGAGACACGCAATACCGGCAAGGCCTGAGCAGCTGCCATTATTGGGGCTTTCCTGGGAGGCCTGTTCCGCACGCGAAAGGACCTCGTCATGCCGGATCTGTCAGCATTCTTCCCGCTTCTTGCTGCGATTATCGGGGCAATACTGGTGGTCGGGTTTGTTTGGGGTGCCATCAAACTGATGTGGAAAGTGGCGGAGCCCAATGAGGCACTGATCATCTCCGGCCTGACACGCGGAACCCTGGAAACCCGGGCCGGCATGGACTTCAAGATTGTCACCGGAAAGGGCGCCCTGGTATTTCCGGGCCTGCAGACCGTCCGCACCCTTTCCCTGACGCTGAATGAAACGGAGCTAAAGGTTTCCTGCGTGACCTCGCAGGGCATCCAGGTGATTGTGGAAGGCGTGGTAATTTACAAAATCGGTGACGCCCCGCCGTTTATCGCAAATGCGGCCAGGCGTTTCCTGGGACAGCAGCCCAAAATGGAAAGCCAGGTCTACAACGTCTTTGAGGGCCACCTGCGGTCCATCATCGGAAGCATGACCGTGGAAGAGATCATCCGCGAAAGGGACAAGCTGGGGTCCCAGGTCCGCAGCGCCAGCGGAGTGGAAATGGAGAAGCTGGGGCTGGTGGTGGATTCGCTGCAGATCAAGGACCTGCAGGACCCCACGGGGTACATCCAGAACATCGCCAAGCCCCACATTGCCCAGGTCAAAATGGAGGCCCGGATCGCGGAGGCCACGCGGAACCGCGAGGCGGCCGAGAAGGAGGCCGAGGCGGCTGCAATGATCGCGGACGCGCAGAGCGTTTCGGCCATCCGGCAGTCGGTGGCGCAGGCGAACGCCGAGCGGGCCAAAGCCGAGGCCGCCCAGGCGGGACCGCTGGCGGATGCGACCGCGCGGCAGCACGTCGTCGTCCAGGAAACGGAAGTGGCCAAGCTTGAGGCGGACCGGGAGGAGCAGAAGCTCCAGACCACGGTCCGGAAGCCCGCCGACGCCAAGGCCTATGCCAAGCGCACAGACGCGGAGGGCCAGAAGGCGGCGGACATCAGCGCCGCCGAGGCGCTGGCCCGCCGCACGGAGCTTGAGGCCCAGGCCAACGCCCGCCGGACGGAACTGCAGGCCCAGGCGAACGCCACTGCCGCGGCGGCCGCGGCCGGAGCCACGAAGGTCACCGGCGAGGCCGAAGCCGCTGCCACCAGGGCCCGCGGTGACGCCGCGGCCTCCGCCATCAAGGCCAAGGCGCTGGCCGAGGCAGACGGCATCAAGGCCCGGGCCGAAGCACTCGGGACCAACCAGGACGCCGTCATTTCGCAGCAGCTGGCCGAAAACATGCCGGCCATCATCGCCGCGGCGGCCGAGCCTTTCTCCCACGTGGGCCAGATGACCGTGCTGAACGGCGGCGAGGGCGTGAACAAGATGCTGGGCGGCATCCTGGCCCAGGTGGGCGACTACCTCCCTGCCTTGTCCTCGGCACTGAAGAACAGCCGGGAAGGCAAGCGCCCCGCGAAAGGCCCCGATGCATAGAAACGTTGACCGCAGCCTGACCGGCAAGATCGGCCGCGTGACCGGGCGCATTGGCCCCGGAACCCTCGGCGAGGTGATGCTGCCCTACCTGGGCGGCACCAACGCGTTCCATGCCCACCCCTTCGACAAGACAAGCGTCTTCGCGGTCGGCGACGAGGTGCTGGTCATCTATTTTGAGCCGCCGCAAACGGTCTATGTGGACGAACTCCCGGACGTGCTGCGGCACGGCCACGACGGCTGAGCGCCGATCTGTTAACCCAACCTTTCCCTCGACTCAACCCGGGTGACCCCGCCCCGACAGGCGCCGCGCCCACCGTGGAGGGGTGAGGATCGCAATTGTTGCCGAGTCATTCCTGCCGCTGATGAACGGAGTGACCCACTCCATCCTGAGGGTGCTTGAACACCTGGAGGACCAGGGCCACGACGTCCTGGTCATCGCCCCTTCCACCTATGCTGTCTCCGAGTTCGTGGGACCGGCCGAGGTGGTTCACGGCGCGACGGTGCACCGGGTTCCCGCAGTTCCGCTGGCCGGCTACACCAACGTGCGAGTGGCGATGGGCGGTGTGTACCGGGTCAAGCGAATCCTTGCCGACTACGCACCCGACGTTGTCCACCTCGCATCGCCGTTTATCCTCGGGTGGCGGGCAGTGCAGGCCGCGCATCAGTTGGGGATCCCCACCGTAGCCATCTACCAGACCGAGGTTCCCAGCTACGCCGCACGCTATGGTGTGCCGTTCCTGGAGAACTGGGCGTGGAACCGGGTGGAGAACATCCACCTGCTGGCCACCCGCACCCTGGTGCCGTCCACCTTCGCGCTGAACCAGTTGCGCGGCCGCGGGATTCCGCGGGTGGGCATGTGGCGGCGCGGTGTGGATACGGCGCGGTTCTCGCCGGAAAAGCGCGACGCCGGGTGGCGGGCAACGGTTGCCCCCGGCGGTGAGCGGATCATCGGCTACGTTGGCCGGCTCGCCATCGAAAAACAGGTGGAGGACCTCGCCGCGCTCGCCAACGTCCCGAACACCAAGCTGGTGATTGTGGGCGACGGACCCCAAAAGTCGGCTCTGCAGGAAGCCCTGCCGGGCGCCGTGTTCACCGGGTTCCTCTTCGGTGAGGAGCTGGCGAAGACGGTGGCGTCCTTCGACCTTTTTGTCCATCCCGGCGAGTTCGAGACGTTCTGCCAGACCATCCAGGAGGCGATGGCATCGGGGGTGCCGGTGGTGGCCACGGGCCGCGGCGGCCCCTTGGACCTGGTGGAAAACTCCCGTACAGGCTGGTTGTACCAGCCCGGCGACCTGGCCGGTTTCCGGGCCCGGGTGATGGACCTCATGGGCGACGACGCCAAGCGCCGCGCGTTCGCCACGACAGCGCACGCCTCGGTCCAGGCGCGGACGTGGCCGGTGCTCAGCGCCGAGCTTGTGCGTCAGTACCAATCAGTAATCGCAGGAGAACCGTTGGCAGAAACCGTCGAAACCAAGAGCCGCCGCCCCGTGGTTGAGCCTGCCCAAACCAAAAGTGGAGCGTCCCTGTGAAAATATCGGTGATCGGCTGCGGCTACCTCGGAGCCGTGCACGCCGCCACGCTCGCGTCCATGGGCCACACCGTGGTGGGCATCGACGTGGACGCCACCAAAGTGGACCAGCTGGGCCGCGACCATGCCCCCTTCTTCGAACCCGGCCTGGACGAACTGCTCCGCGACGGACGCAGCACCGGCCGCCTCACGTTCTCCACCGACGTCGCCGCTGCCACCGGCGCCCAGGTCCATTTCCTGTGCGTCGGGACGCCGCAGTCCAAGACGTCCGACGGCGCCGACCTCACCTTCCTCGTTTCCGCCACCGAGGCGCTGCTCCCGCACCTGGCGAGGGGCGCCGTCGTCGTCGGTAAATCAACGGTGCCCGTGGGCACGGTGGACATGCTCCAGGGCGTCCTCGCGGGGCGGCCGGACGTGCAGCTGGGCTGGAACCCGGAGTTCCTGCGGCAGGGCACGGCAGTGAAGGACTCGCTGGTGCCGGACCGGCTGGTCTACGGTGTGGCGGGCGGACGCGCCGCGGCCTTCAACCCCAAGACCGGGGCGCCGCGTGCCGTGACGGCCGCGCTGGATGCCGTTTATGAGCCGCTGCTGAACGCCGGCATTCCTCGCCTGGTGTGCAACTTCGCCACGGCGGAACTGATCAAGTCGGCCGCCAACGCGTACCTGGCCACCAAGGTCAGCTTCATCAACGCCATCTCCGAACTATGCGACGCGTCCGGCGCGGACGTGGCCGAACTCAGCGAGGCCATGGGCATGGACCCGAGGATCGGGAACCGCTACATGCATGCCGGGCTGGGCTTCGGCGGCGGGTGCCTGCCCAAGGACATCCGCAGCCTCCGCAGCCAGGCCGCCGCGCTGGGCGTGGACCCGGTGAACGACTGGATGGGTGTGGTGGATGCCATCAACGTCCGCCAGCGGACCCGGACAGTGTCCCTGGCCGCGGAACTGTGCGGCGGCGCCCTGTCCGGACGCGCCATCACCATCCTCGGAGCCTCCTTCAAGCCCGAGACCGACGACATCCGCGACTCCCCCGCCCTGGACGTCGCGGCGCGGCTGGCAGCGGCCGGCGCGCACGTGACGGTGACCGATCCGAAAGCCGTGAACCACGCGTGGCTGCGGTATCCGCAGCTGCGGTTCGAAGCCTCCGCAACGCGGGCCTTGGAGGGTGCCGAGCTGGTGCTCCTCCTTACTGAGTGGGATGAATACAGGAGCCTGTGCCCTGCCGCTGCGGGCGCTTTGGTGCGGCGGCGCGTGATCCTGGACGCCAGGAACGTCCTCGATGCCGCTGCCTGGCAGGCGGAGGGCTGGGTGGTCCGCGGACTGGGCACCAACGCCGGCGCCGCTGTCAGCGTCGTTTCCGGGGCCGGCCAAGTTTCCGGGGCCGGGGCCGGCCTGACGGGAATGCGTCACTCTTAGCCAGTTTTCACCGCTACGGACCACACGAACGCGAATTCCAGGGCCTCCATTCCCGAGCGCCGCGCGAAAGTCACGCGTTTTCGTACCGCGATCACAACATGCACTTTATGATGTGCGTGGGGGTGGTAGCGCATGGGGCGTTCCAAGCGGCAGGACAAGGATTTGGGCCCACCAGATTTTGGCGCGCTTCTTAATGCCAGCCCGGATGCGCTTCTCGCTGTCAACGCGGACGGCACCATCAAAATGGCCAACGCGGCAGCCAGCAAGCTGTTCGGCTACACACGCGCTGAGCTGATCGGTAGCGACCACTGGCTGCTCCTGTCGGAGGGGTTCCGGAGCGAAACGCGGCTGCTTCAGGAGCACCTGCAAGCGCAGCCCGATAAACCGCTGCCGCCGCGTGAAGTGTACGGACTGCACCGGGACGGCACAGAGTTCGCCGCCGAGGTGGCAGGCTCTCTGCTGGACGACGGCGGTTCGCAGGTTTTGCTGGTTTCAGTCCGTAACACGGAACACCGGAAGGGAGCTGACGCTGACCTCCTCGAGGCCATGTCACTGCTGACGGCCACCCTCGAATCCACCGCAGACGGCATCCTGGTGATCAGCTCCGACGGCAGTGTTGCCGGGTTCAATCACCAGTTCCTGAAAATGTGGGGCATCCCGCCGGAACTCCTGGACGGTGACACCGAAGTGCCCATCATGCGGCTGATCATCTCCCAGGTTGCCCACCCGGAGGCCTTCATGGCAAGGATCGCCGAGGTTGTGGCGAACCCGGCGGCAGAAAGCCACGACGTGCTGGACTTCAAGGATGGCAGGACCTTTGAAAGGTACTCGCGGCCCCAACGGGTTGGTGAGAGGATCGCGGGCCGGGTGTGGAGCTTCCGGGATGTCACTCCGCGCAGGCAGGCGCAGGAGCTTGCAGAGCAGGCCGTGACTGACCTGGCCGCGCAGGCCGAACAGCTGCGAGCACTTGCGTTCCAGGATCCGCTGACCGGACTGGCCAACCGGGCGGTCTTCAAAGACGCACTGGTGGCGGCCCTCCGCGAGCCGCGGTTCAAGACCGTGGATGTCCTGCTGGTCGACCTGGACGATTTCAAGGAGGTCAACGACATTATGGGCCACCAGGCTGGCGACGACATGCTCGTGGAAGTGGCGCGCAGGCTCACAGGCTGTGTCCCCACCGCGGACGTGGTGGCCAGGCTGGGAGGCGACGAGTTTGTCGTTCTGCTTACCGCCTGCCCGGACGTCGAAACCATCGCGGCCTGTATTGTCCGCTGCCTGCATGTTCCGGTGTGGATTGACGGCACCATGCTGCGCCCCAGCCTGAGCCTGGGACTTGCCTCCATGGGAAATGCCGCCATCGGAGCGTCGGAGTTGCTGCGCCAGGCGGACATCGCAATGTATGCGGCCAAGACGGCGGGCAAGAACCGGTACTGTCGGTTCCATCCGGACATGATGACCGAGCTGGTGCAGCGCACGGACATGGAGGCCGGCCTGCAGCTCGCCATTCCGCTGGGGGAAATCTCCGTGGACTACCAGCCCCTTGTCTCCCCGCGGATGGGCCAGGTAGTCCAGTTCGAGGCGCTTGCGCGGTGGGACCGCGTTGGCGGGCGCATCCAGCCGTCGGTCTTTATCCCCATTGCGGAGCGCAGCGGCGTGATCAGCGAGATCGGTGCCGCCGTCATGACTTTAGGCCTCGCCCAGCTCGCGCCGTGGCTGAACGAAGACCCGTCACGCTCGCTGGCGGTGAACGTTTCCGGAGTCCAGCTGCAGGAACCTGACTTTGCCGGCAACGTCCTCCGTTTCGCCGAGGCCAGCGGGGTGGGGGCGTACCAGCTGGTCCTGGAGGTCACCGAGAGTGTATTTTTCGACGCCGACCACAGCCTGATCAAGCAGCTCGCCAGTCTCCGTGAGGCCGGAGTACGCGTGGCGCTGGATGACTTCGGCACCGGATACTCGTCGCTGGGCCGCCTGCAGGAACTGCCGGTGGACACAGTGAAGATCGATAAGACCTTTGTGTCCATGGTGCGCACCGGAACCGAACGCCTCCCCATCCTCAGCTCCATGATCAACATGGCGCACAGCCTGGGCCTGACGGTCACCGCCGAGGGCATCGAGACGGCGGTTCAGGCGGACTTCCTGACAGCGCTGGACTGCGATTTCCTGCAGGGTTACTTTTTCTCCCACCCTGAGCCTGGCGCCAGGCTGAAGCGGGCCCTGAAAACGGCAGACCGCGCCATCCAGGCAATGAAGGACAGGTAAGGGCGCCTGCGCTGACTAAGCCAGCGGCGGGAACGCGAGGACAATGGGTTCCATGGACGTCGTTGTCATCGAAACGCGGCCGCTCGGGGACCGCAGCTACCTGGTCCACGACGGCGAGGTAGCGCTGGTCATCGATCCGCAGCGGGACACGGACCGGGTGGAAGCCGCGGCCGCGGAAGCCGACGTCCGGATCACCCACGTTGCCGAAACCCACCTGCACAACGACTACCTCACCGGCGGGCTCATCCTGGCCCGGGCGCACGGTGCCGAGTACCTTGTCAGCGCAAAGGACGACGTCGGGTTCGAACACACGCCAATGGCCGACGGCGGCACGGTCCAGGTGGGCCGGCTCACCGTGAAGGCCGTGGCCACGCCCGGCCACACCCACCACCATCTCAGCTACGTGGTCAGCGACGGCGAGCAGCAGGCCGTGTTCTCGGGCGGCAGCCTGCTCTACGGGTCGGTGGGCCGGACTGATCTGGTCAGTGACGAGGACACCGAAGACCTCACCCGCGCCCAGTACTCCTCGGTCCGCCGCCTGGCCGCCGAGGCCCAGCCGGACGCGGCCCTGTACCCCACGCACGGGTTCGGCTCGTTCTGTTCGTCCGGGCCGGCGTCGAGCGTCCGGACGTCCACTCTTGCCGAGCAGCAGCAATCCAACCACGCGTTCACGGACGCCGATGAGGACCACTTTGTGCGGGAGCTCATCAACAACCTGACGGCCTACCCGTCCTACTACGCGCACATGGCGCCGGCGAACCGGCAGGGTCCGGGGCCGGCGGACCTCACCGTGCCGGAGTCCGTGGATCCGGAGGAGCTCAGCCGCCGGCTCGCGGACGGCGAATGGGTGGTGGACCTGCGCCACCGGGTTGCCTTCGCCAGCAGTCACCTGCAGGGCTCGGTGAGTTTCGAGTACGGCCGCGGCTCCAGCTTTACCGCCTACCTGGGCTGGGTCCTGCCGTGGAACCAAAAAATGACGCTGGTGGGATCAGAGGAGGACGTCGAAAAGGCCATCCGGGACCTGTCCCGGATCGGCATCGACTCCCCCGATGCCGCCCTCGGAACGGAACCGTCGGCACTCGCGCCGGGCACCGCCGTCGTGCATTATCCGCGTGTGGACTGGGCTGAAATGCTGCACGGGCGGAGCGCCGGGGACGTGGTGCTCGATGTCCGCCGGACGGATGAGTACGACGCCGGCCACCTCGCCGGGGCGGTGAACATCCCGCTGCATGAGCTGCTGGGGCGGATGGCCGAGATTCCGGCGGGTACGGTGTGGGTGCACTGTGCCACGGGATACCGTTCCGGGGTGGCGGCGAGCCTGCTGCAACGCGCGGGGCGGCAGGTGGTTCATGTGGACGGGAAGTACGGTCCTTCTTGAGTTGTGAGGGATATCATAGGGATGCGTCTCTGCCCAGGTCTCGGGCGGGCCCGGGTCTCAGCTTTTACGGGTGACGGGCGCACCGATGGGGAGGGATCCGCGTGTCTCAGAGTGGTCTCCTGGAGCTGCGTCCTGCCATCAGCGGGAGCACGGCCAGGCTAGGTTGGCTGATCGCGCTTGGTGCTGTGGTGCTGGGCGTTCTTGGAGTGTATTTTGCCGCCAACAGCGGCACGCCCACGGCCATGGTGACGGGTGACTTTGCCATCCTCGTGGCTGCCGCGCTGGCAGGCCGCAGCTGCGCCCACGCCGCGTGGCACGGCGGCGTGAACGCCCGGGCCTGGGCCCTGATGTCGGTGGCCGCCTACGTCTGGGCAGCCGGTATGGCGGTGTGGACCTACTTCGGCCTCGCCAACGACCACGTGTACCCGTTCCCCTCCCTGGCGGATGCACTGTTCCTCGCGTATTCGGTGCCGGCCGCCGTCGCGCTTTTCAGCTTCAAGCGCCCGGGCGGCACCACCCGCGTAGGGCTGGCCCGGACGGTGCTGGACGCCGCGGTGATCGCCGGCTCAGTCCTGGTGATCAGCTGGTACACGGCGCTGGGCCCGGCCTTCAGCGCGGAAGGCGACCTCCTCACCCGGCTCACGTCCATGGGCTACCCCGTGGTGGACATGGTCATCACGTCCCTGGTGCTGGTCCTCGGGATGCGCCGGCAGCCCGGAGAGCGGCTGCCGTGGCTGTGTTTCGGCGGCGGCCTGCTGGTGCTCACCATCACCGACAGCATCTATGTCAGGCTGACGTTCGAAGGTGTCACGGGCGTCACGGGATCGCCCCTCGCCCTGGGCTGGATCGGCGCCTTCCTCCTGATTGCGCTGGCACCGCTGCTCCCCTACGCGGAGAACCCCCGGCCAGACCGCAAGGCGTTTGCGCTGGCCCTTGAACTGCTCCCCTACGTGCCGATCCTGGTGGCCGTCATGATGATCGCCCAGGAGCACGTCAGCGAGATGAGCGCCTTCCTCTTGACGGTGGCCCGGACGACCGTTGCCTGCATCCTGGTCCGCCAGGTCCTGATCATCATCGAGAACCTCACCCTGACCACCGGGCTGGAGCAGGAAGTCGCGGCCAGGACGGCTGAGCTGGAGGGCCTCGGCGCCATCGTGAACTCCTCCACGGACGCCATCCTGAGCACCACGCCGGAGGGCGTCATCACTAGCTGGAACCCGGGCGCCGAGCGGCAGTACGGCTACTCTGCCGAGGAGGCGATCGGCCGCGACGCGCGGTTCCTGCTGCCGCCGGGCAGCACGGACGGCGACGACGAGGTGGTCGAGCAACTCCTCGAAAGCGGCGAGGCCACGAGCTTTGAAACCGAACACCTGGCCAAGGACGGGGCCCTCATCCCGGTCTCCGTGACCGTCTCTCCCATCCGCAAAGACGGGAACCTCCGCGGCATCGCCGTTATCTCCAGGGACATTACCCTGCGCCGGGCCGCCGAACAGGAGCTGAAGGCGGCGCGGGAAGCGGCCTTGGAATCCAGCAGGCTCAAGTCCGAGTTCCTGGCCACGATGAGCCACGAGATACGTACCCCCATGAACGGCGTCGTGGGGCTGACAGCACTGCTGCTGGAGACGCCGCTGGACCACACGCAGAAACAGTACGCCCAAGGCGTCAAGGGCGCTGGTGAGGCGCTGCTGTCGCTCATCAACGACATCCTGGACTTCTCCAAACTGGAAGCCGGCAAGGTTGACCTGGATATCCGCGCCTTCGATCCCCGCGTCCTGGTGGAGGAAGTGGCGGGCTTGCTGACCGAGCCCGCGCAGGCCAAGAACCTGGAGCTGATCGCCTACTGCGAACCGGACGTTCCGGCCAGGCTGCACGGTGATTCCGGCCGGATCCGCCAGATCCTGCTGAACCTCGCCTCCAACGCCGTCAAGTTCACGGGGGCCGGGGAGGTCTCCATCCGCGTGACCACCGAGACGCCGGACGCCAATCCCGGGGCCACCGCCATGGTCTGCTTCGAGGTCCGCGATACGGGCATCGGCATTGACCCTGCGCACCACGCGCGGCTGTTCGAATCCTTCTCCCAGGCGGACGCTTCCACCACCCGGCGCTACGGCGGCACCGGCCTAGGTCTGGCCATCTGCAGCCGGCTCACTGAGGCCATGGGCGGCGAGATCGGCCTGAACAGTGCCCCGGGCGACGGCAGCACGTTCTGGTTCCGTATCCCCGTGCCCGTCGCACTGCCGTCCACGGATCCCGTGCCGGCCGCCGGTTTCCTCACCGGGCTCCGCGTCCTGGTGGTGGACGATAACGCCACCAACCGCCTGGTGCTGGAATCCCAGTTGCGCGGCTGGAAGCTGCAGCCGGAGGCGGTGCCGGATGCCCGCGCTGCCTTGGCCCGCGCCCACGAAGCCGCAGCGGACGGAGTGCCTTTCCACCTGGCCGTGCTGGACCTCTGCATGCCTGATACCGATGGCCTGGAGCTGGCCCGCGAGCTCAAGGCCGACGCCGCACTGGCGGACATCGAGCTGATCATGCTCACGTCCACCATGCAGGTCAACGCCGCCGAGATCGCCGACGCCGGAGTCCGCGAATGGCTGATGAAACCGGTCCGCAGCTCCGAGTTCTACAACCGCCTGATCCGGCTAATGTCCACGAGTGAACACCACGCCCCGGCGCCTCTTGTGGTTGGCCGGTCTTCCGAGGCTGACTCTTCGTTTGAGTCGTACGGTTCGTCCCCCGAGTCCTCCCCGGAGTCGTCCCATGAGACGTCCGCCGATTCGTCCCCTGTGTCCTCTCTTCGGGGCGCATCGCGGGGCCGCATCCTGGTGGTGGAGGACAACGATGTGAACCAGCTGGTGGCCCGCGCCACGGTGACCAAGTTCGGCTACGCGGTGGACGTGGTTGCCGATGGCGCCGAGGCCGTGGCCGCCACCGCCAGCACGCGGTACGCCGCCGTCCTGATGGACTGCCACATGCCGGTGATGGACGGGTTCGAGGCCACGAGGGTCATCCGCCGGCGCGACGACGGGGCCAGCCATCTCCCGATCATCGCCATGACCGCCGGCGCCCTGGACGGGGACCGGGAACGCTGCCTCGCCGCCGGCATGGACGATTACCTCTCCAAACCGGTGGACGCCGCCGAGCTTGAAGCGGCCCTGGCCCGTTGGGTCCCCGAGCAGGACACGGAGCGTTCTGGGCCGCCGGAGCCGGTGGCGCTTCAGTGGGAGGAGGCTCCCCAGCACGAATCTCTCCAGCACGAGGCTCCCCAGCTGCTGGCCGTCACAGGTGGAGGTGCTCCCGCGCTGGATGCGGACCGGCTCGCCATGCTGCGCGGCCTCGGGCCGGAGGACGGCCTGGGCTTGCTGCCCGCCACAACAGAGGCGTTCCGTAAGGACGTTCCCGCGCGGCTCGCGGCGCTGCGCGAAGCGGTGACCGACGGCGGCGGGCTGGCTTTGGCGCAGGCGGCGCACGCCCTGAAGGGTGCGGCGGCCAACATCGGGGCCACCGCCGTCGCAAGCCTGTGCGGCGAACTGGAAGTCCTGGGACGCAGCGGAATGCTCGACGGCGGCCCGCAGTTGGTCAGCCGGCTGGAAGCTGCGCTTGTGCGTGTGGACTTTGAACTCGATCTAGCGCTGGAGGTGGCACAGTGAAAGTCCTGGTGGCAGATGACGATCCGGGCTCGCTCCTGGTGGCCCGAGCCGCCGTCGAACGCTACGGGCATGACTGCCTGACGGCGGCGGACGGTGATGAGGCTTGGGCCCTGTACCTGGAACACCAGCCCGACGTGGTGGTCACGGACTGGATGATGCCCGGGATGGACGGGCTGGCGCTGTGCCGGGCCATCCGGGCTCGCGAGGCGGACCTGTACACGTACATCGTGCTGCTGACGTCGCAGGGCTCGCGGGACGATGTACTTGCCGGGCTCGCTGCCGGGGCGGACGACTACGTCACCAAGCCGTTGGACCCGTTTGTCCTGCATGCTCGGCTGCTGGTGGCGCTGCGGGTGACCACCTTGCACGCGGACCTGGCGCATTACCGGAAGGTGCTCTCGCAGCAGGCGCGGACGGATCCGCTCACCGGCCTGCACAACCGGCTCAAGCTCTCCGAGGACCTTGAGCAGCTGCATGCGCGCAGCCAGCGTTACGCGGAAGGATATAGCGTGGCCATGTGCGATGTGGACCACTTCAAGAGCTACAACGACATCTACGGGCACCAGGCGGGCGATCTCGCGCTGCGGGCCGTGGCGGAGGCGCTGGTGGGCGCGGCGCGCAAGAGCGACGGCGTGTACCGGTATGGCGGCGAGGAATTCCTGCTGGTCCTGCCGAACCAGTCACAGCTGAGCGCCAAGGCCTTAATGGAGCGGGCGCTGGATACCGTGCGCGGCCTGGAGATTGTCCACTCCGGGGATCCGCTGGGGCAGCTGACGCTGAGCGCCGGGATTTCCGCGTTCACTTCCGAGCACCGTGCCGACGCCGACACCCTCCTGGGTGAAGCCGACGCCGCCCTCTACGCCGCGAAAGCGGCCGGCCGGAACCGGGTGGAGCTGGCGCTGTAGCGTTTGGCCCTGGCGGTTATTGGCCGGTGGCTACGCGGCTTTTTTGCGCTGCTTGGTCTGACCCGGCTGCTTCTTCGCGGTCTGCTGCTGAGCAGGCTGCTGCACCGGATGGCGATTGACGGGTTGCTGCTGGGTTACCGGGCGGTGCTGTGCGGGCTGTTTCGGTGCGGACTGCCTTGGGGCTTCGGCCTCGGCGGGCTGCGCCTGTGCCTGTGCCTGCGCCTGCGCGGCCTCGGACTCGGCGGTCCCGTCCTGTTCCAGCTCAACCAACGCGTACATGCGGTTGCGGCGCCAGCGGCGGACCAGGTCCACACCGGCCAGGATGCCTGCCAGCGGCGTCAGCACAGCCGCGGCATAGACGAACAGCATCCACGTCAGCGTGGCCATGGGGGGCTGGTTGTTATTCAGCAGGGAGAGCCCGCCGAACATGGCGATGATCCAGAAAAGCAACACCGCCGTCAACACCGCGGCCGCGGGGAAGTACTGGTTGCGTACGATCTTCTTCAGGGTTTCCATGCATTTTCCTCCTGCCTGGCCGGGGTGCGGTGAGAGGCCGCATGAACACCAGTATGCGGCTGCCGGCCCGCGGATTCGCGCAACACGCAGGCGGTGGTGACGAACCTAACTGCGGCCCGGTTGAGACCGCTGATCGAGCCCGTGGGGATCCAGCCTGAGACCGGTGATCGAACCCGTGGGGATCCAGGTTCGACAGGCTCAACCGCCGAAGGACTCAGGCTCAACCACAGGCGGGGGCTTCCCTGCTGAGGGCATAGCCAACACCGTGGTTGCCATCTGCCCCTGACCTTGGAGGTCCCCATGCGCAAAGTTACGTCCGGCCTGTTCCACTCCGTTGACGGCGTGGTCTCGGACCCGTATCTCTGGCAATTCGACAGCTTCGACGACGACCTCGGCGCGGCCCTGACCCGCATGATGGAAAGGAGGAATTCGTGGCCGGCCTGAAAGAGCGCGACGGCGGCGAGATCGCCGTCACCGGGCTGCTGGGCGAATAGGGACCGCCGATCCCGTCAGGCCCCATTGCGTTCAATCGCCTGGCCGATAATCCGGGCGCCCTCGGGAAAGGCGCCCGGATTCGTCCCGGAGTAGTTGAGCCGGATGAACGGGCCTGCCGGTTCGGCGGGGAACCATTCGTTGCCGCCGGCGATGATCACCCCGGCGGTTTCACAGTCGCGGGTCAGCCGTTCGAGGTCGGTCCCGTCGGGCAGCCGCGCCCACAGGTTCAGGCCGCCCTTGGGCACCAGCTCGATATGAGCCTGCGGGGCGTGCTGGCGCAGGCTGGTGAGCAGCAGGTCCCGCCGGGATTCGAGCTGGTGGCGGAGGCTGCGAAGATGCGTCTGCCACCCGGGCTGCGTGACGACGTCGAGCGCTGCCGCCTGGAGCAGCCCGCTGACGTACATCGATTCGGCCGCCCGGTCCGCCAGGATGCGCTCCCGCGCCGGGCCGCGGGCGATGACCGCGGCGACGCGGATGGACGGTGACACGCTCTTGGTCAGCGAGCGCAGGTAGACCACGTGGCCGGAGTCGTCGCGGGAGGCAACGGGCACGGGGTTGGAGGTGATGCCGAAATCGTGCGCCCAGTCGTCCTCCACAAGGAACGCCCCCTTCGCGCGGACCACGTCCAGGACCTGTTCACGCCGTTCGGCAGACCACTGCGCGCCCGTGGGGTTGGCGTAGTTGGGCTGCGCGTAGAACAGCCGCGCGCCGGACTCGTCAAAGGCGCGGGCGAGCTCCGCCGGGTCCGGTCCGTCCGGTCCGCTGGGCACCGGGACAATGCGCACGCCGGCCTGCGCTGCGGCCAGGATGGCGCCCCAGTAGGACGGCGATTCCATCAGCAGCGGATGTCCGCGGCCGGCGAGCGCGCTGAAGATGGAGCTCAGCCCGCTTTGGCTTCCGGGGAGTACGACGACGTCGCTCGGGTTCGGCGGGGTGGTCCCGGCCGGCGTGGAGGCGCCGAGTTCGTGCGCGAACCACGACTGGAGTTCGGGCATTCCGGCCGCGGGCGGACGGAACAGGGCAGCGTCACCGCGGGCTGCCCGGGCTATGGCGGCCCGCACCAGCCGCTCGGGCAGGAGTTCGCGGTCCGGGTAGCCGGAGTGGAAGGAGATGGCATCGTTGGCCACGTTGCGCATGGTGCTGGACGCCGGGGGCGGCGGCGCCAGCGGGGAACGGAGGGCCGCCGTCTGCCAGCCGTAGTCGGAGGGACGGGCGCTCCGGACGGTGCGCACAAAGGTCCCGACGCCGGGCCGGCTCTCGATCAGTCCCTGTGCCGTGAGCGTCTGCAGGGCCTTCTGCACCGTGACGGGACTGGCCTGGTACTCGGCCACCAGCGAGCGCGTGGACGGCAGCTTGGCACCGGGCGCGGCCGAAGAAATCCATTTCTTCAGGTGCACCACAATCCGGGAACTGCTATCGTTATTCATGAGAGACAATAGTAGCGCTACTACGCTTTTACCGCCAGTGATACCGTCCCGCCAGCCCACCGGACTCTGGTGGGGTCTCGCGGGAGTAGCGGCCTTCTCCTTCACGGTTCCTTTCACGAAGGTGGCCGTCGAGTCCCTGTCGCCGCTGTTTATCGGGTCGGGCCGTGCGGTGGTAGCCGCCATCCTCGCCATCTTCGCGCTCGCCCTCACACGGCAGCGGCTCCCCCGCGGCACGCAGTGGGTCCGCCTCGCGGTGGTGGCCGGCGGCATCGTCGTCGGGTTTCCCCTGCTGACTTCCTTCGCGCTCACCACAACGCCGGCCAGTCACGGCGCCGTTGTGATCGCCCTGTTGCCCGCCGCGACGGCAGTGGCTGCAGTTCTTCGGGGACGCGAGCGTCCACGCCCGGCGTTCTGGCTCATCACCGGCGTGGGAGCGCTGGCGGCCATCGGCTTCGCCTCCCTGCAGTCCGGCGGATTCGGGCAGCTGCACTCGGCGGACCTGCTGCTCCTCGGCGCGGTGGTGGCCGCGGCCATCGGCTATGCGGAGGGTGGACTGCTGGCCCGCGAGCTGGGCGCCTGGCAGACCGTGTCCTGGGCGCTGGTGCTGGCGTCGCCGCTGATGGTGTTTTTGGTGGCGGTGTCCGTGGCGCAGCAGCCGCCGTCGGGCACACCGGTCCAGTGGCTGGCCTTTGCGTACCTCGGCGTGGTCAGCATGTTCCTCGGCTTCTTCGCCTGGTACCGCGGCCTGGCCATCGGCCCCATGGCCCAGGTCAGCCAGATCCAGCTTGTCCAGCCCGTGCTGAGCATCTGCTGGGCGGGCCTTCTGCTCGGCGAGTCGCTGACGTGGAGCACGATCGTCGGCGGCCTGGCTGTCATCCTCTGCGCGGGCGCCGCGGTCCGGGTCCGGCTCAAGCCTGCAACCCCGCAGCCCGCCGCCCCTCACCCTGCCGAGCCTCTCGCCACAAGAACCCTCGAACCTGCAAAGGATTAGTCCCATGTACACGCCAGCCCATTTTGAAGCCGGCCCCGACGCCGTCCAGGAACTGCTGACCCGGCCGGGCGCAGCGAACCTGGTCACCATGACGTCCGGAGGCCTGCTCGCCACGCTGCTGCCGTTCGTCTACGACCCCTCGGTGGGCGAACACGGCGCCCTGCACACGCACGTCGCCAGGAACAACCCCCAGTGGTCCGAACCGGCCATCGGGGAGTCCCTCATGATCGTCCAGGGCGCGGACGCCTACATTTCGCCGTCCTGGTATGCGTCGAAAGCCGAGCACGGCCGCGTTGTGCCCACCTGGAACTACTCGACGGCGCACGTGTACGGCCGTCTCATCATCCATGACGACCCGGCCTGGATCGCCGGCCAGGTCAGGCGGCTGACCAACGCCAACGAAGCGGATTTCGAGCACCCGTGGAGCGTGGATGACGCGCCGGAACGCTACATCTCCGGCCAGCTGCGCGCCATTGTGGGCATCGAACTGGTCATCACCAGGATCGAGGCCAAGACCAAGCTGAGCCAGAACCGGTCAGCGGCGGACGTCGCCGGCGTCGTCGCAGGGCTCAGCGCCCGCGGCGCGACAGAAAGCGCCGCCGACGTCGAAGGGGCCCGGCCGGCGCGCGCTTAAATTCTTCCCAATTAGGTCGCATTTAATGTCGACATTCGCGTAAATGACGACGTTAACTGCTAGCTAGTTGGGTGGGTGCTAGGCGGGGCGGGCGGCGGCGAGGGCGGCAACGTCCCGGGGAGTGGTGCGGCAACAGCCTCCCACGATGCGGGCACCGAGCTCGCGCCAGGGACCGGCTCCGGCGGCAAGGCCTTCGGGCCGGGACTCGCCCGCTTCAGCGGCACGCTCTGATAAGGGTGCCCAGGTCTTAGTGGTGGCGTCGTAACTTTCGCCGGAGTTCGGATACGTGACCAGCGGTTTGGAACCCGCCTGGCCGAGGGCTGTCAGGGCGGCCGGAACCAGATGCAGCGGTACACAGTTCACGCCCACGGCCACCACCCGGGGCTCGGACCCGCAGAGCTCAGCTGCCGCAGCCAACGGAGTGCCGTCGCTGATGTGCGCACCGTCCCGCAGCGAGAAGGAGAACCAGGATTCGACGTCGAACTCCACGGTCAGTGCCAGCAGCGCCTCTGCTTCTGCGAAGGACGGCAGCGTCTCGCAGGCCAGGAAATCGGCTCCGGCCTCCACCAGGGCAGCTATGCGGGGGCGGTGGAAATCCTTGAAGGCCTCGGCGTCCAGGACGTAGTCCCCGCGGTACTCAGAGCCGTCCGCGAGGTAGGCGCCATAGGGGCCCACGGAGCCAGCGACCAGCAGCGGCCCGGCCTGCGGATGCCGGGCAAAGTGTTCGCGCCGGGCATCATCCGCCAGCCGGACCGAGAGCCTGACCAGGTCCAGTGCCGCGTCCTCGGAAAGCCCGCGCTGGGCGAACCCCAGCGGGGTGGCCTGGTAGCTGGCGGTGGTGGCCACGTTGGCGCCGGCCTCGAAGTAGTCCCGGTGCACATCGCGGATCAGCTGCGGCTGCTCCAGCAGGACCTTGGCCGACCACAGCGGGTCATCCAGGCTGCAGCCGCGCGCCTCAAGTTCGGTGGCGAGGGCGCCGTCCGCGATCAGGTGCGCTCCGGCATCAAGCAGGCGGGACAGCGTGGTGTTGCGGGGCATGGCAGGAACTCCGGAAGTCGATGGAGGGAAGGAATATGTTGTTCATCATAGGCAATTTGAAATGCTTTTAACGAGCGTGGCGAACTATGACCGGCCCGGATCCGGCAACTCCATTAGACTCTGGCCTATGTCGAAAACCTCCAGCATGGGCCGCGGCATGCTGGCCATCCTGGCCCTGGGTGCACGGCATGAGGCCGGACTTCCGGGCGGGACGGTGGCGGGGATCGCCGCGGACCTGGCCAAAGACCGCAGCCAGGTGTCGCGGAACCTCCGCACCGGTGAGCAGGAGGGTTTCCTCGGCCGGACCGGCGAGCGCACCTACACCCTGGACTGGTCCATCCTGACCGATGCCCAGCAACTGACCGCGCAGAGGCTGCACACAGACGGCGCAGTGGCACTGGACCGGCTGGCCCGCGACACGGACGAGGGGTGCTTCCTGGGCGTGCTGCACGGCGAGAGCACCGTGACCATCGGCGAAAGCGTTCCCGCCAGCAGCAACCTGGTGGGCTCATGGCTGGGAAGGCCCTACCCCGCGTACTGCAGCGACGCCGGCCAGGCTGTGCTGTGGGAGTCGTCGGAAACCGAAGTACGGACCGTTTTCGCCGACATGGACTTTGTGCGGCACGGCCCCAATACCCCGTCCGACGTCGGCGATTTCCTCGGGCGGCTGGCTGCGGCGCGGGTGCGGGGTTATTCAGTGGTGGATCAGGAAGCGGAGCCGGGGCTCTATTCGCTGGCCGTTCCCGTCCGGGATTTCAAAGGGGACGTGGCGGCGGCGCTGCAGATCGTGGGCACCAGGGCACGCCTGGAGCCGCGCCGGACCGAGTTCGCGGCGGCACTGCTGGAGCAGGGACGCTGGCTGGAGGCCAGGCTTGGCTTCCAGCACCCGGACAGCGACCAGCCCCGGGAAGGCAGCCAGGCCTCCTAGAACGGAGGAAGCAGTGCCTAGGGCCCTGTGTTCCCGGCCAGACTGGACTTCTCGGTTTCCCGAACGGCGATTACCGCTCCGGCAGTGGCCCAAGAAAGTCCGATGAGAAGAATTGGAAACTCTGCATGGATGAACCCGGTCAAAGCAGCGGGTGCCGGCATTAGCGCCGCGAACAAGGGGATGACGGTCCACCTAAACGGCTGGCCGGGGTTGTAGTAGGCGATTCCAAGGGCAACCATTGCGATGAATACTCCGACTCCGCCAAGCAGCACCAGCGCCGAGAAAGGGAAGACGAACGCATCACCACGAGAAATTTGGGCGCCGGGGACGATTTCCATCACCACCGCCGCGCCTGTGGCGGCGAAGGCAGCGCCAGCGGCCGCCGCCCCCAAAATTGTTAGAACCCTCCGGGGTCCTTGGAACCCGGAAAGAAGCATGTATAGACCTACCGCGCAGACTATCAAGCCCGTTTGAAATAGAAGGTCCGGCTGCTGACCCGTCGTAATAATGACCATGGCTTTGATGACCCAGGCTGCGCCTGCCGCAACCAGCAGGGCTCCCGCAGTGGGTCGGTTAAATTGGCCACCCATGAACGAAAGGCTACTGCCCTACGGCACCCTGGTCTACGAATCGCGCTGCTCCTCGGAAGGATGGATTCACTTCAGGCCAGCCCCGGGAAGGCAGCCAGGCTTAGCGGTCGGCGGCGAAGGATCCGAGGCGGTCCGCGGCGCCGCGCAGGACAGCGGCAATGCCCGCAGCGTCGTCGCCCACTTCGGCCCGGCGTCCCAGCACGCTGAGTGCGGCCAGGATGTTGCCGCCGGCGTCACGCACCGGGACTGCGAGTTCCACGATGTCATGCTCAAATTCCTCGTCGCAGGTGATGTGGCCGCGCGCCACGTCGCGGGCCATCAGCTCCCGGACCTCATCGATGGAGTGGGCGGCGCCGGGGCCGCCCACTCCGATGAAGTTCACCTCGTGCAGCAGCAGCTCCAGGGCAGGCCGGTCGAGGTCCCAGAGCAGGGCCCTGCCGGCGCCGGTGCACCAGACCGGAGTCACCATGCCGGGCGCAACGAAGCTGCCCAGGCCTGCGTCGTTACTGGAAGCGCGCAACAGGATCGCCCGGAAACCGTCCCGGACGGAGAGCCGGGCCCGCAGCCCCAGGGCGGAAACCAAGGACTCGAGTTCGGGCTTGGCTTCACGTACCCAGCCAGTGTTCAGCGATGCGGCAAGGCTGAAGAACCGCGGCCCGGTCCGGAACGGTCCCCGGTCCACCCGCTCCAGCAGGCCCAGATCGCACAGTTCCTGCGTCAGGCGTGAGACGCGGCTTTGGTCCATGCCCAGCTCCGCGGACAGCTGGGAGACGCCCAGCAGCTGCCGCCCGCGTTTCTCCCGGTCAACCACCAGCCGGACAATGCGGAGCCCCTGCGCCAACGATGACGCTTCAGCGGACGAATCCACGCTTATTACCCCTCACTGCCGGTGCCCGCCCTATTCTTCCACGGCGACAAATCTTCCACGGCGACCCGGGCTGGTTACGCAGGTGACCCGGCCTGGTTACTGGACTGCCGCCGTCGGCCGTTTCCGGCCGTGCCGGACGTAGAAGTAGGCGTAGCAGGCGGCAACGAACGGGATGCCGAAGTAGAGGGCGGCCACCTGGTTGGGGTCCAGGGCGATGCCCACCAGCGAGATGACGCACAGTGTGAACGCCAGGATGGGCACCAGGGGGAACAGCGGGGCTTTGTAGGCAAGGGCGCCCACGTCGCCGCCGTTCCGCACGAAGGCGCGCCGGTGGAAGAAGTGCGAGGCGGTGATGGACATCCACACCCCCACCACGGCGAATCCGGCCACGGAGACCAGCACCAGGTACACCGTTTCCGGGGCCACCACGCTGCTGACCAGCGATGCGATGCCGCCCACCATGCTCACCGAGAGGGCGATCAGCGGGATGCCGCGGCGGGTGAGGCGCCGGAAGGCCTGGGGCGCGTGGCCTTCGTCGGCCAGCGAGTAGAGCATCCTGGCGCAGGAGAAGAGCCCGCTGTTTCCGGCGGAGAGGAGGGCTGTGATGATGACGAAGTTCATGATGTCGGCGGCGAACGGGATCCCGATGGCCGAGAAGACAGTAACGAACGGGCTCTCGTCCAGGCCCACTTCGTTGTAGGGGATGGTGGCTGCGATGACGGCGATGGCCCCGACGAAGAAGATCAACAGGCGGATCACTGTGGTGCGCATGGCTTTGGGGATGCTGGTGGCGGGGTCCTTGGTTTCGCCCGCTGCCACGCCGATCAGCTCGGACCCCGAGAAGGCGTAGAAGACGGCGAGCACGGTGACCAGGACGCCGGTGAAGCCGTTAGGGAAGAGGCCGCCCGCCGTGTTGAAGTTCTCGAAGAGGAAGGGGTGGCTGGCGCCGTCGCTGAGTGGACGGAAACCGAACAGGGCGGCGCCGCCGAGGACGATCAGGCCGATAATGGCGCCCACTTTGATGATGGCGAACCAGAATTCGGATTCGCCGAAGAACTTGGCGGACACCGCGTTGAAGCCGAACAGCACGGCAGCGAAAATCAGGCACCAGATCCACACGGCAATGTCCGGGAACCAGCGCTGCATCAGCAGCCCGGACGCGGTGAACTCGGAGCCGATGGCCACCGCCCAGCAGAGCCAGTACAGCCAGGCGGTGGCGAATCCGGTGGCGGGCCCGATGGAGCGGGCGGCGTAGATGTGGAAGGCGCCGGACACCGGATAGGCGATGGCCAGCTCACCCAGGCATGCCATCACCAGGTACACCACAAACGCGCCCACCAGGTAGGCGAGCACAGCGCCCAGCGGACCGGCCTGGGAAATGGTGTAGCCCGAACTGAGGAACAGGCCCGATCCGATGACGCCGCCCATGGCGATCATCACCAGGTGCCTGGTGCCCATGGATCTCCGGAGTCCGGGTTGGACCGGCGCGGGCCCGGCGGGCTTCAGGTCCGGCGTCGCGTCGAGCGTCAGGGGTGAGGGGGTTTCCACGGGCGTCTCCAGGAGGGGTGGTCAGCAGGTGTGCGGCAGCCGGGCGCACTCCCCTGTCCCGTCCCGGGTACCGAAGATCTGCACGTCAACAGAGAGAAATTAGCACAATCACCGAATTACGCTCGTTAAAATCATGCGAACTTGTTCATATTGCACGCGTGTTACCTCGGGTGACCCTCCACCGGCTGGAAACTCAGCGGGCGACGAGCGCCTCGCTGGCCTCCCACAAACCCTGCGCCAGCTCGGCGTCGTACGCCTGGGCGTTGGCCTTGGCGAGGGCGCGCTTGGCGTAGTAGGCGCCGGAGATCCAGTCGGTGCCAGCGGTGCCGTTGCTGAGCCAGAGGAGGGTGTCGGCGCCCTGGTCCGGGGTGAGCATAAAGCGGTTGAGCAGCGTCTTGTAGGCGTGCCGCATGGGGCTGGTGGACTCTGCCGCGAAGTTGGTGCGGACCACGCCCGGGTGGAACGCCGCCGTCGTGATTCCGTGCTCGCCGAAGCGGCGGTGCAGCTCGGATGTGAAGAGGATGTTGGCGAGTTTGGCGGTGCCGTAGGCGCGGTTGGTGGAGTAGGTGTGCTCCGATTTGAGGTCGAAGAGGTCCATTTTGCCGAAGCCGTTGGCCGCGCTGGCGGTGTTGATGACCTTGGCGTTGCTGGCGGTTAGGACGTCCATCAGCTCGGCGGTGAGCAGGAACGGCGCCAGGTGGTTGATCTGGAAGGTGGACTCGTTGCCGTCCACGGTGAGCTCGTGCTTGCCCATGATGCCGCCGGCGTTGTTGGCCAGGACGTCGATCCGGTCGTAGCCGTCCCTCAGCTGCGCGGCGAGCGTGCGGACCTGGTCCAGCTCGGCGAAGTCGCTGACGAAGTAGTCGGCGTTGAGTTCCTTCGCGATGGCCTGCGTCTTCTCCTCGGAACGGCCGACGACGACCACCCGGTCGCCTGCCTGGGTCAGCGTCCGCGCGGCTGCCGCGCCAATGCCGTCGCTGGCGCCGGTAATCACGATGGTGCGTTGGGTCAAGGGGTGTCCTTCGGTTGGGGTGGAACCTGGGAGTGCGGACTCCTGCCAGCCTAGCGGTACGGCAATTCTGTCCCCGGCGCACCGGCGGGCATAAGCTGCACAAGGAATCACACCGCAACCCTGGGAGAGAGCGACATGGAGATGGCCAAAGCGTCCGACGAAGCCAAGGAGCGCTTCCGCGCAGTAGTGCCGGACAGCCCCGAGGTGGTGGTCAAGCCGATGTTCGGCAACCTGGGCGCCTTCGTCAACGGCAACATGTTCGCCGGACTGTTCGGCTCCACGATCGGCGTGAAGCTCTCCGACGCAGACCGGCAGGTGCTCGAAAGCACCGAGCGGACCGTCCCGTTCGGCCCGGCGGAGCGGCCCATGGGCGGCTACACCGGGCTGCCGGAGGTGTGGAACGCCGAGGGTGAGGGCGACGACGCGCGGGCAAGCGCCTGGGTGGAGAAGGCCTTCGAGTACGTCGCGGGGCTTCCGCCGAAAGCGCCCAAGGCAGCCAAACCCCGCAAATAGCGGCGCACCCGGAGTACGACGACGGCGGGGCGCCCGGAATTTCTCCAGACGCCCCGCCGTCGTACTTCAGTCAGCCGTGGCTAGAGTCAGATCGCTAACCCGCCACGCCGGCGAGCAGGAAGAGCACCGCGGCGATGGCGAAGCCCATAACACCGATGAGGGTTTCCATCACGGTCCAGGTCCGCAGGGTGGTCTTGACGTCCATGCCGAAGAATCGGCCCACCAGCCAGAAGCCGGAGTCGTTGACGTGGGAGACCACCACGGAGCCTGCTGCCACGGCGATAACCAGGGCGGCAACCTGCATGCCGGTCAGGCCGGCGGTGGCCACGGCCGGGGCGATGAGGCCAGCGGTGGTGGTCAGGGCCACGGTGGCGGAACCCTGGGCGATGCGCAGGATGGCGGAGATCAGGAAGCCTGCCAGGATCAGCGGGATGCCCAGGTTTCCCAGGACGTCGGCGAGTGCCGCGCCGATGCCGGAGGCACGGAGGACGCCGCCGAACATGCCGCCGGCACCGGTGATGAGGATGACCGAGCAGACCGGGCCCAGCGAGGATTCGAGCAGCTTCTCTATGGCGCCGGCGTCCTTGCCTCGGCGGGCGCCCAGGACAAACACGGCCACCAGGACGGCGATCAGCAGGGCCACCGGGGTTTCACCGATGGTGCGCAGGACCTGGAACCACTGCTCGCTTTTGACCTCTTCGGACAGCACGCCGGAGGACGCAAGGGTGTTCAGGCCGGTGTTGATGAAGATCAGGACCAAGGGCAGGAGCAGCAGGCCGATGATGGTGCGGAAGCGCGGCGGGTGGGATTCGGCTTCGGCGCTGGCGTGGCCCAGGATTTCCGGCACCGGGAGGACCAGCTTCTTGCCGGTCCACACTCCGAAGAGGTAGGCGGTGACGTACCAGGTGGGGATGGCAGTGATGAGGCCGGCGATCAGGACCAGCCCGATGTTGGCATCAAAGAAGGCTGCAGCAGAGACCGGGCCCGGGTGCGGCGGCAGGAAGATGTGCATCACGGAGAACGCGCCGGCGGCGGGGAGGCCGTAGCGCAGCACTCCCCCGCCCAGCCGGTGGGCCACGGCGAAGACGACGGGCAGCATAACCACCAGGCCGGCGTCGAAGAAGATCGGGAAGCCGAAGATCAGCGAGGCCAGGCCCAGCGCGAACGGTGCACGCTTTTCGCCGAACACGCCGATCAGGTAGTCGGCCAGCACCTTGGCGCCACCGCTGGTCTCAACAATGCGGCCGAGCATGGCGCCCAGTCCCACCAGGAGCGCCACGGTGCCCAGGGTGGTGCCGAACCCGTTGATCAGCACAGGAACCACCTGGTTGGCGGGGATTCCGGTGGCGAATGCGGTGGCGAGGCTGATCACGATCAGGGCGACGAGTGCGTGCATCCGCAGCTTGATGATCAGGAACAGCAGCACAACAATCGATGCCGCGGCGATGAGCAGCAGGGGGCCTGCGCCCAGCGTCTGGGTCCATCCTTCGATGACCATGGTTCTCCTTTGAAACAGAACTAATGAAATATTGGGGAAATTGGGGGCAGAGGCCCGGCTCAGCAGGCGCTGGGCTCCAGGTGGGCGCTCGTCGCCGAACGCGC
This sequence comes from Pseudarthrobacter sp. NIBRBAC000502772, assembly GCF_006517235.1. Taxonomy (NCBI): domain Bacteria; kingdom Bacillati; phylum Actinomycetota; class Actinomycetes; order Micrococcales; family Micrococcaceae; genus Pseudarthrobacter; species Pseudarthrobacter sp. NIBRBAC000502772. The sequence goes on along the minus strand of NZ_CP041188.1, from coordinate 1,690,114 downwards.
GGGAAGCACGAGGCCAGCAAGCACGGCGGCGACGATCTCCTCCGGGGAGTTTGAGATGTCCAGGCGGAGGCTGCCGGCGGCGAGTTCGTTGCCGGTCAGCGGTTCCAGGGTGGCCAGCTGGCTGGGCAGGAGTGTGGACGGCATGAAGTGGCCTTCGCGGCCCTGCATGCGCTGGCCGATCAGGTCGGCGCCGCCGTCGAGGTGGATGAACAGGACCCGGCCCCGTGCGTCGGACAGCAGCTGACGGTAGCTCTGCTTAAGCGCGGAGCAGGTGAGTACTGTGCTCTTCCCGGCAGCGGCATGTGCAGTCATCCAGTCCTGGATTTCCCGCAGCCAGGGCCAGCGGTCCCCGTCCTGCAGGGGAATGCCCTGGGTCATCTTGTCGATGTTGGACTGGGGGTGGAACTCGTCCGCTTCGGCGCAGGCCCAGCCAAGCTGCTGGGAAAGCGCTGCCGCAATGGTGGACTTGCCGGAACCGGCAACGCCCATCACCACCAGGTGCGTGGCTGGATACTGCATGTTGTACCTCCGAAGAAGACGCCGTTGGCTAAATGAAGAAAGCTTTGAGCGCATTTCACAGGGAACTGCGCCGGGAAATAAGGTATCACCATTTATTGCTATAGGTACTATCTTTTGGTGTCACAAGTCATACCTTTGGAACTTTGTGCGTACGATTGGGGTGCGCACAGGCGCAGACGAAAGCAGGAAAGATGTCGACGGCGACACCACCGGACGCGGATGACGCGCACGACGGCGGGGCCTCCCCCGCCATGCATGAACGCGTTCTCGAGGCGGTTGGCTCCGCCATCGCGGCAGGGAGCCTTCCTCCGGGCAGCCGGCTGACCCTTGAGGGCCTCCAGCAGGAGTACGGCATCTCCCGCACCGTTGCGCGGGACAGCATGAAGGTCCTCGAGTCCATGAACCTGGTGTATTCGCGCCGGCGGGTGGGCATCGTGGTCCAGGAGCGCAGGCTGTGGAATGTCTTCGATCCCAAGCTGGTGCGCTGGCGCCTGGGCTCTGTACGGCGTGATATCCAGTACAGCAGTCTGACGGAGCTGCGCATCGCTGTCGAGCCTATTGCGGCTGCAGGTGCTGCCCGCCGGGCGAGCGCCGCGGAACGGGCCAGGCTGGTTTTCCTGGCCGCGGAGTTGCGGCGGCTGGGCGAAGCCGGCGAACTCGAGGCGTTCCTGGCGGTGGACATCGAGTTCCACTGCCTGCTGCTCCAAAGCTGCGGCAATGAGATGTTCACGGCGCTCGAAGGCATGGTGGCCGAGGTGCTCACCAGCCGGACGCAGCAGGGCCTGATGCCCTTCAAACCGCGGGCCGAAGCGTTACAGGCCCACGAGGATGTTGCGGCGGCAGTGGCCCGCGGGGACGCGGTGGGCGCGGAAACAGCCGTCCATCACATCCTGGACGAGGTCCGGAACGCGATGGGCCTGCACTAACGGTGCTTGAGCTGGGCCCACACCCGCAGGGTTCCCTGGCCGAGCTTGCGAGGTTAGGGAACGGGTGGGGAGAAACCCTTCCCGCCCCCTATTTTCCTGAGTAGCCTGCAATTAGGGGCTCATGCAAAGGGCCCATAGCTGCCGTGCAGAAGATCTGTGAGGTGAAAAATGGCCATCACCGGACATTCACGAATAGGGACTGCCTCAACCGCTGCTCCCCCTGTAGTGCCGCGGCGCAAAGGCTCCATGGTGGTCGGCTGGCTCACCTCCACCGACCACAAGGTCATCGGGTACATGTACCTGATCGCCTCGTTTGTGTTCTTCCTGATGGCCGGAGTCATGGCCCTGCTGATCCGGGCCGAGCTCTTCGAACCGGGCATGCAGGTCCTGCAGACCAAGGAGCAGTACAACCAGCTGTTCACGATGCACGGCACCATGATGCTGCTGATGTTCGCGACGCCGCTTTTCGCCGGCTTCACCAACTTCATCATGCCGCTGCAGATCGGCGCCCCCGACGTCGCATTCCCGCGGCTGAACGCCCTGGCCTTCTGGTTCTTCCTCTTCGGATCCACCATCGCCGTCGCTGGCTTCATCACCCCGCAGGGCGCAGCGGCCTTCGGCTGGTTCGCCTACGCGCCGCTGAACAACACCACGTTCACCCCCGGCGTGGGCGGTGACCTGTGGGTCTTCGGCCTGGCGCTGTCCGGCTTCGGCACCATCCTGGGCGCGGTCAACTTCATTACCACCATCATCTGCATGCGCGCCCCGGGCCTGACCATGTGGCGGATGCCAATCTTCACCTGGAACGCCCTGGTGACGTCCATCCTGGTGATCATGGCCTTCCCGCCGCTCGCCGCGGCACTGTTTGCGCTGGGGGCCGACCGCAAGTTCGGTGCCCACATCTATGATCCGGAGAACGGCGGCGCAATTCTGTGGCAGCACCTGTTCTGGTTCTTCGGCCATCCCGAGGTGTACATCATCGCGCTGCCGTTCTTCGGCATCGTCTCGGAGATCTTCCCGGTCTTCAGCCGCAAACCGATCTTCGGCTACAAGGGCCTTGTCTACGCCACCATCTCCATCGCAGCCCTGTCCATGACCGTGTGGGCGCACCACATGTACGTGACCGGCTCGGTGCTGTTGCCGTTCTTCGCCTTTATGACCATGCTGATCGCGGTGCCAACCGGCGTGAAGTTCTTCAACTGGATCGGCACCATGTGGCGGGGGTCCCTGACCTTCGAGACTCCGATGCTGTGGGCCCTCGGCTTCCTGATCACGTTTCTTTTCGGCGGCCTGACCGGGATCATCCTGTCCTCTCCGCCGCTGGACTTCCACGTGTCTGATTCCTACTTCGTGGTGGCGCACTTCCACTACGTGGTGTTCGGCACTGTGGTGTTCGCGATGTTCGCAGGCTTCTACTTCTGGTGGCCAAAATTCACCGGCAAGATGCTCAACGAGCGCCTCGGAAAGATCCACTTCTGGATGCTGTTCCTAGGCTTCCACGGGACCTTCCTGATCCAGCACTGGCTGGGTGTCAAGGGCATGCCCCGCCGCTACGCGGACTATCTGGTGGAGGACAACTTCGCCTGGATGAACCAGTTCTCCACCATCTCGTCATACCTTCTCGGCGCGTCGACGATTCCGTTCTTCTGGAACGTCTACATCACGTGGCGCAGCAGGGAGCGTGTTGAGGTGGATGACCCGTGGGGCTTCGGCGCCTCGCTCGAATGGGCGACTTCCTGCCCGCCGCCGCGGCACAATTTCACGTCGCTGCCCCGGATCCGTTCGGAGCGTCCCGCCCTGGACCTCCACCACCCGGAACTCGCACAGCATTTGCATAACACCTCCCACAGCCCTGCCGCGGCCGCCCTGGGTGCTGCCGATATCGGCGAAAAGGACGTACGCAATCCGAACCCTGACGAGTGACCGCGCGGGGGTCTGGGCCCACGCCCGCCGGGTTCCCTGGCCGAGCTTGCGAGGTTAGGGGCTGGCGGGGACTAAGGTCATCGGAGCCGTCCGGGCAGCGGTGGTGGACTGGAGATCCCTCTCGAATCCCCAGCACCAGCCCACTCGATTAAGTTGCTGTGCCATTGTCAGTGTTCCAAGGAGCGGCGTCCTTCGGCCAGCATCGGCAGCGTGGTCGGCAATTCCGCAGTGCGGACTCGCGCGCGCGAGCGATCAATTCCTCGGGGAATCGGAGCCTCGGAGAGCCGCTCGTCGGAGGGGTGATCACAGATGAGACAGGCCGACGCCCAACGCGAACAGCAGGCCCTCCGTGCTCCCGTAGCCTGCGCCAAGCCCCGAGTCGGCATAGCGCACCTACTGCAGCAGACGGCTGAGGGCGGCGTCCATTTGTCCGTGCATGTCCTGTGTGGGGTCGAGCAACCATTGCAACTGTAGTCCGTCCCACATAGCCGCTAGCAAACGCCCAGTCAGTTCCGGGTCGACGTCTGCCGAAACGCGGCCACGCTCAATGTCGTACTCAAGGAGTTCGGCGAGAGAAGAGGCGAGGTTGGCATATCGGTCCACGAACCACTGGTGAGCCGGGTGTGCTGGATCCGACGCCTCGGAAGACACAATCGCCAGAAGCCGCAGCAGTTCCTGGCGCTCCAAGTTGAAATCGACAAGCGCGAGGATTGCAACCTTCACCCCTTCGTTGCGTGCAAGGCCCAAGGTCCATCCGCCTGTTTGATCGGCGTTGTCCAGAACAGCCTCAAGAAGGTCGCTCTTCGCCGGGAAGTGATGGACGACACTGGTCAAACTCAACCCGATCTGTCGGGCGATGTCGCGCAGGGATCCCCCGTGGTAGCCGCGGGAGGCGAAAACGTTCGTCGCCGCTTCGACGATTTCCTGCCGCCGTTGCGCTGTCTTGACGCCGGGGCCCCGACGTGTCGGCGGTTGGGCAGAGGGGGGCATCGTGGTGGTCACTCATTCATGATAGCCAATTCGGATCAGAATGTTGCAGTCGTTCGGTTTTGCGTGGTACTTTCGTTGGACGGCACACTTCGCCGTACTCAATGAGGAGAAAATCTGCTAATGAAACGCAAAGCACTTCTTGCTACCGTCGCGGGTGGCGTGTTGACAGCCCTTGTCTTTACTGGATGCGGACGAACTGACACTGCGGCCAAGGACGTCCAGCCCGGCGCCGCGGTGGACGCCGGTCCGGCGACGGGTACCGTCAAGATCTGGGCGATGGGAACTGAGGGCGAAAAGCTGCCTGAACTCATCAAGGGCTTCAAGGAAGCGAACCCCGGCGCGACCGTTGAGGTCACTGCAGTGCCCTGGCAGGACTATGCCAAGAAGATCGAAACTGCGGTCGCATCAGGGTCGACGCCCGACGCGACGATGGTTGGTTCCTCCGACCTGGCTTCGTTCGTCGCAGGCAACGGCCTGGAGGCTGTGCCTGAGGGCCTTGTCGATAAGAAATCGTTCTTCCCGGGCGCACAAGGCAGCGCCGAAATTGACGGTGCCACGTTTGCGGTGCCGTGGTATGTCGAAACGCGAGCCCTGTTCTATCGGAAGGACCTTGCCGACGCGGCAAGGGTCACGGCCCCGGAATCGTGGGACAAGTTCGACGATTTCGCCAAGGGCCTCCAGGGCCAGGGTGCCAAGTGGGGCTTCTCGGCTGCAACCGGTGCCGCATACACGTGGCAGACCATACTCCCGTATATGTGGCAAGCGGGGGCTCAGCTCACGGACGAGAAGCGTACGCAGCTAACCTTTGATTCCCCGCAGGCGTTGGAAGGACTTAAGCGATACCAGTCGTTGTTCACGAACGGAATCGCAAGTCAGAACGGGCCAGTCAACCTCGGAGAGATCGAACCGAAATTCGTTTCAGGTGAAGTCGGTTCGTTCATCTCCGGACCGTGGGAGATCGGTCTGCTGAAGCAGGCAGGAGGTGAGGAGTTCCTCAGCAAGGTCGGCCTTGCGCCCGTCCCAGCTGGCCCAGCAGGCAACACGTCGTATATCGGCGGTAGCCACCTCGCGGTATTCAAAGACGCAAAGAACCGCGACGGTGCGTGGAAGCTTGTCCGATGGCTGTCAAAGGCGGAAACGCAAGAGCAGTGGTTCAGGATTTCCGGCGATCTGCCTGCGGTGCAGTCGGCTTGGGATTCCGAGGCTCTCTCCTCGGACCCCTACCTCAAGGTGTTCGGCAAACAGCTCGAGAACGCGCAGAATGCGCCCGCAGTTACGACCTGGACCCAGATTGGTGCGCTCATAGACGCCGAAGCGGAGAAGGTCGCGAAGGGTGCCAGCACTCCCGAGGAGGCACAGGCAGCGATCCAGTCCAGTGCCAAGAAGATCGGGACAGGCAGGTAACACCCGTGGCAACTCTAATAGCGACTTCCGCGGTGGCCGGCACCAGTCTGCCACCCCGGAAGGGGAACCGTGCCCGGCGTAGTCGCACTATGGCCGCCTGGTTGTTTTGCAGTCCATTCCTCATCTTCTTTTTCGCGTTCGGTCTGTGGCCGGTGCTTGCGTCGTTGCTGATGAGCTTCACGGATATCACCAGCCGCGACCTGCGGACCCCGTTCGGTGTGGGCTTTGTCGGACTAGAGAACTACCTGACGTTGTTGGCTGACGACACGTTCATTCGCGCGGTGCTGAACACCCTGTACTTCGTCGCGGTCGGCATACCTGTCACGATGCTCGTTTCCCTTGTCGCGGCCGTTGCCCTCAATTCGGGTATCAACCGCCTGAAGGCTGTGTTCCGCGTGGGCTACTTTGCGCCTGTGGTGACGAGCATCATCGCCGTCGCTGTCGTGTGGCGATACATGTACCAGGAGGACGGACTGTTCAATGCCGCCCTCGGAGCAATCGGAATCGCCGGTCCTGATTGGCTCAACGATCCGGCGTGGTCGATGCCGGCCCTCATCATCATGGCCGTGTGGCGCAACTTCGGAATCCCCATGGTGATCTTTCTTGCCGGACTCCAGGCTATTCCGACCGAGCTCCATGAAGCAGCGAGTGTAGATGGTGCCAGCAAGTGGCGTTCGTTCCGCAGCATCACGCTGCCGCTGTTGAAGCCGACAACGCTTGTCGTTGCGGTCCTGCTGAGCATCGCCTATCTGCAGTTTTTCGAGGAGCCATTCGTCATGACCGGCGGCGGCCCCCTCGACAGCACGACCTCGATCGGCTACTACGCGTACGAGCAGTTCGGCTTTGGACTGTACGGGCTTGCGTCAGCGGCATCATACGTTCTTGTACTCCTCATCGCGCTGCTCAGCTTCCTCCAGTTCCGATTGTTCCGTACCAGGAGTTGAAATGACCATCACCGCTTCGGTGCGCTCAGTCCGTAAAGGCCTCCGCACACGCACCCTCATCTACATACTTGCCACTCTCGGGCTCGTCGTCACCCTCGCTCCCTTCGCATGGATGATTCTCGGATCGATCAAACCGACAGGCGAGATTCTGGCAGACCCCAACGCCTGGCTCCCCAAAAACCCCACCCTCGACAACTTTACGGATCTCCTGTCACGGCAGAACTTCGGGCTGTATTTCTTCAACAGCGTCGTAGTCGCCGTCGCCTGTGTCATTGGCAATCTTCTCTTCTGCGCGATGGCTGGCTACGCCCTCGCAAAGATCGACTTCGCGGGCAAACGGCTGCTGTTCTCGCTCGTGCTACTGATGCTCATCGTCCCCGGTATAGCTACCTTCGTGCCACTGTTCGTGCAGGTCAGCAACCTGGGCTTGGCCAACACCTACCTTGGGCTGATTCTTCCCTATATCGTCACGCCACTCGGTGTCTTCCTCATGCGCCAGTTCATCGGCGACATTCCCGATGCCCTCCTTGAGGCGGCGAAACTGGACGGTGCCGGAGAGATCCGGACCTTCTTCCGGCTGATCCTGCCACTTTCGGGACCCGCCCTCGCCACGCTCGCCATCCTGACATTCCTGGCCCAATGGAACAACTTCCTTTGGCCCTTGGTGATCGCACAGACGGACGACATGTACACCCTCCCGGTGGCTCTCGCGCTCTTTTCGATCGGGGCCAACGGCACAAACTATGGCCTGCTCTTGGCAGGCGCGGTCGTCGTCGTACTGCCGATCATCGTGGTCTTCCTCTTCTTACAGCGCTACTTCATCCAGGGCATCGCAAACACAGGAATCAAATGACGAACACAACCACCGCAAGCGCCGTTATGGTCCCACATCTCGACCGCACCAGCGGGCTTGCGCAACTCGTAGTCGACGGCCGACACTTTCCCGTACTCGGAGTCGAACTACACAACTCCACCTCATCCGGAACAGCCGCCCTGAGCCACGGACTTGAGATAGCCCGCAAAGTCAACGCGACAACGGTCCTGGCCAGCGTCACCTGGGAAGCGCTCGAACCCACAGAGGGCAACTACGATTTCTCCTCCGTCGACAAGCTCGTCTCGCAGGTGCGTAAAGCAGGTCTCCGCCTGGTGCTGCTATGGTTCGGGGCCTGGAAGAATGGATCCTCCAGCTACGCACCGGCATGGGTGAAGCTCGATTGGCAGAGGTTCCCACGCTGCGTGCTCCAAGACGGCCGGCTGTCCGACACGCTCACGCCGTTCGGCCCCACACAGCTCGACGCACCTGCCTTTCAGTCGCTTGTGGAGCATGTAGAGCAGATCGACGCCGAGCACCGTACCGTAATCATGATCCAGATCGAGAACGAAATAGGTCTGCTGGGGGCATCCAGAGATCATTCCGAGCATGCCGATCGTGCCTTCCATGCGGCCGTGCCGGAAAGTCTGAGGCAATCCCTTCTCCGACGTCCCGGGTTCGAGGGAGAACGGCGAAGCTGGGCAGATATTACGGACGATCCGCTAGGACGTGACGAGGCGTTCATGGCTTGGGGGTACGCCACCCATGTCGAAGCACTGGCGCGCCGAGCACGAACCGTATCGCCGCTTCCCTTCTACGTAAATGCGTGGCTCGACAGCGAGATTGACATCGACGTCGAAGGGTTCGCAGTAGCGGGAGGCCAGGTCCCCGGCACCTACCCTAGCGGCGGTCCTCTGCCGCGGGTCGCGGATGTTTGGACATCCATCGCGACAAGTGTGGACCTATTCACACCTGACGTGTACTTCGGTGACCCGGACAAGATCCTGCCCGCTTTTGCAGAGATGTCCCGGGGATTGTTCATTCCCGAGCAGCGGCGGGATCAGTCTGGTGTCGGGACCGTTTTCCTCGCCATTGGCCAGTACGGCGCGCTCGGCGTATCTCCCTTCGGTGTCGACTCTGCCGACTGGGAAGATCTTGCCGCCTTGGAGGACGCCTACGCCCTACTGTCTGCAGTGCATCCGGTGACGAGTCATCCCGACGGCACGCGGCGCGAACTCATGGGATTTCATCTCACCGATGCAGTCCCGACCGTAACGCGGTCCCTGGAGAGCATCGATCTGGTGATCACCAGAGCCGCAGGCATCGGCGTAGATCCCGCCGGATCCGACAGCTACGGCATGATCGTGAATCTCGGAGATGAGACGTTGCTGACCGCCGGCCGCGGATTTCGGATCGACTTCAAAGATGCTGACCAAGCCTGGCAGGTCGGTCTCGAGGCTGTAGACGAACTTGAACCCGACGGCACTGTCGCTCGAATGCTGAACGGTGACGAAACTGCCGGTGGGTCCGCCATCATCCACCCGCCGCTTCAGCCCGCCGAAAGTCCGTTCCCAATCCCCATGAGCCACGCGCACACAGGTATGTCCCGGTGTCGTCTTTATCGCCTGCCAAGGACCGTTGCCCCAGGTGCGGTTTGAGTGCACCTGCCGCCCAGCACTCCCGAAGTCGCTGGGCACCTGCCATCGCCCTCCCCGTCATCACGCTCGGCGGTTACGCCGCGCTCTTCATAGCCGGCACCGTCGTGGGAATCATCGACGCCGTCCCCGTCCCCCGCATCAAAGGAGTCAACTAAATGAACCCCGCCCTGTCACCAGCTGTACTGTCCCAGGCTCCAGATACCCCCGACGCCGAAGCGCGGATTCTCGAACTCGCCGAGAGCCTTTCCCTGGAACAGCAGATTCAACTGCTGACCGGCGCGGACGTCTGGGCCACCCATGCCCTTCCCGACATCGGCCTAAGCCGGGTCGTGTTGTCCGACGGACCCTCCGGCGTCCGGGGAGAAGACTTCGATGAGCGCCACGATTCTGTTTCGTTGCCGTCGTCCTCCGCCCTCGCAGCCACCTGGAGCATCGAAACAGCCCGCCAGTACGGCCAGGTCCTAGGACAGGAAGCGCGCCGCAAGGGAGTGCACGCCGTCCTGGGCCCAACCATCAACCTTCACCGCTCACCGCTGGGCGGCCGACACTTCGAATGCATGAGCGAGGATCCCCGGCTCACGGCAACCATGGCCGCCGGGTACGTCTCCGGCGTGCAGTCCATGGGCGTTGGCGCCACGCCGAAGCACTACCTGGCCAACGAAGCTGAAACCGAGCGCTTCACCGCCGACTCCGTGGTGGACGAACGCCCGCTCCGCGAGCTGTACCTGGCCGCCTTCGAGGACGCCATCACCGAGGCGCGGGCGTGGCTGGTGATGAGCTCCTACAACTCCATCAACGGCACCACCGCCAGCGAAAACAAACTGCTCGAAACGCCGCTCTCCACCGAATGGGGATTCGACGGCGTCGTGGTCTCCGACTGGACCGGTGTCCGATCGGTGGAGGCGGCCAACGCCCACCAGGACCTGGAAATGCCCGGCCCGGTGGGCCACTGGGGACCCAAGCTGCTGGCCGCCGTCAAGGACGGACGCGTCAGCCGGGTAGTTATCCTGGAAAAGGTCACCCGCATCCTGCGGCTGGCAGCCCGCGTCGGTTCCCTCGAGGGATTCACCCCCGCCGTGACTGAGCTTCCCACCCAGCTGAACGGCGCCGCCGTCGCCCGTGAAGTTGCCGTCCGCGGCGCGGTGCTGGTCCGTAACCAGGATGGGCTCCTGCCACTGGACGCCTCGAAACTCAGCGGCGTTGCCGTAATCGGCCATAACGCCCAGGAGGCGCGCACGCAGGGAGGCGGCAGCGCCACGGTGATGCCCAAATACACCGTCTCACCGCTCGAAGGACTGCGGGCGGCTCTCCCCGGCAACGTCGAGGTCAGCTACTCCCGCGGCGCCAAGGTCGCCGAGGGACTGCAGCCCTTCCCCCGCACGACGTTGTGGAATCCTGTGTCCGGGGTCCCCGGGATGCGTGTCTCCTTCCTTGCCGCTGACGGTTCTGTCATCTCAGGTGAAGACAGGCTTGCCTCGCACTTGATCTGGTTCGGGGTGGGCATCCCTGAGGGCGCCGCGGCCATCCGGATGAAGACCGAGTGGACTCCAGAGAGAGCGGGAGTCCACCACGTCGGCGTCGGCACCGTTGGCCAGATCCGACTTGCACTGGACGGATCGGAAGTATTTAAGGGCGAAATAGAGGACGACACGGACGTCCTCGGGGCCGCGCTTTTCGACCCGCCCAAGACCGTCCACCCCATCGAAACGGCGTCCGGCCAAAGCGTCCGGATCGAGGCGGAATACCACCTGCCCACGCAGCAGGTCATCCCCTTCACCGCAATCCTGCTGGGTGAGGAAACGGTGGTCACGGACCCGCAGGCGGAGATCGACGCCGCCGTTGAAGCCGCACGGACCGCCGATGTGGCGGTGGTCGTGGTTGGCACCAATGCGGCCATCGAGTCCGAAGGTTTCGACCGCAAGGACCTGGACCTTCCCGGCCGGCAGAACCAGCTCGTGGAGGCCGTGGCCGCGGTGAACCCGCGCACGGTGGTGGTGGTGAACTCCGGGTCGCCGGTGCTCATGCCCTGGTTGGATAAGGTTGGCGCGGTGCTGCTGGGATGGTTCGGTGGCCAGGAATTCGGCTCCGCCATCGCCGACATCCTGCTGGGCGCAGTGGAGCCCGGCGGACGCCTTCCTACCACCTGGCCCGCCGCGCTGGCGGATGTGCCCGTCCTCAACACCACGCCCGTTGACGGCAAGGTGGTCTATTCCGAGGGGATCCACATCGGCTACCGGGCGTGGCTCAAGCAGGAAGCCGCCGGAGGCGCCGCCCCGGCCCTGCCGTTCGGCTTCGGGCTGGGCTACACCACGTTCGAGCTGGGAACCCCCCACGCGCCCCAGTCCGTTCTGGCCGGGCAGGACGTTGTGGTGCACGTTCCGGTTCGGAACACCGGCACACGCACGGGTCGCGAAGTGGTCCAGGTCTACCTAGACCGTGCGGAGTCGGCTGTGGAGCGTCCGGTCCGCTGGCTCGCCGGCTACGCCGGAACGCATCTTGCACCCGCCGGAACGGACAGCGTCGAGGTCCGCGTCCCGGCGAAAGCCTTCGGGCATTACGACGGCGGCTGGAAGTTCGAGCAGGGTACATTCCGCCTGCTGGTAGGCCGGCACGCGGCTGACGATTTCCAGGTACTGGAAATCGAACTGCGCTAAGCCTCGCTCAGCACAGGCTACTGCGGGGCTGGGTCCGGTTGCCTCGGGCCCAGCCCGGCTTGTTGTAGTACCCCTCAACGTGGACGGTGACAGTCCTCACTCTTTCTTGCGTGCTGAACGACCCAGAAGGAGAAGTGGCAGCCACTCCAGGTAATTCCCTCTTGGGCATCCAGCAGTTCGGAAAGGACGACGCCGGAGGCCGGCTCTGCGTCCACGTCTTTCGTGAGGTCCTGGGGACCCACAATCTCGCGCGGCTTTCGGGGATCCGTTATGGTGCGGGTTCTACGGACTCAACCGACTCAACCGCATAGGGTTTGGTGGCCGACCGCCGCAGCGGATGACGCAGGCGCACCTGGTACGGACCGTTCCGGAACGTGGCGCGGGGGTCCAACTGGACAAGCACGAGTGGTTCGTCGCTGGCGGAGTCCAGCCGCACCACCATGCCGTCGCGGCGCCCGTCCACCCACAGCGGGGTAGCCGGCTCCACGGCGGTTTCCTTAAAACGTTCCCGATATTCCTGCCCTGCGGCCAGGAAGAGTATCCCATGGGCCAGCCCGATGACTTTCAGCGGGACCACGGCGTCAGGCGGTGGGGGTTCGGGGGTGGGCCGGGCTTGCTGGTGGTATTCCTGCGCGGCTGACGCCCTGGCTGCCTTCGTGTGCCGGTTGCATTCCGCGCACCGGGTTCGCTCCCCCACAGCGGCCAATAGGGTCACTAGCAGTCTTCTGGGGGCGTGGTCCCAGCTGTCGCCCACCACCGGACACCATGCCGTGTGATAGACCGTCCCGTATTTCATCACATAGACCTGGTCATCGCCCAGTACGGGCACCCCCTCCCGGCGGGCAGCGGGCTCCACCGGCTTGAGCTCGCCGAGGCCTCTGGTCTCTGCCTGGGCTGGGCGGCTGCCGTTGACGTACTTGCGGATGAGCGGACTGAGTTGACGTTTTGGTATTGCCACGAAGGGCGGGCCTCTCTGTGCGGCGGGATGGACTCGATCCCCCCTGCTTGCCCACTGACTATCTTGAAGGGGTTTCCCGCAAGTTGCCAGTCGGGCGCTTTGAAGCACTTCCGGGTTAACAAAAGCAGGGCCGGTCTATGACCGGCCCTGCTTTGAATAATGAAACCCTAAGGCCCCAGAATCTCTAAAGAATTAGAGTGCCTGGATGTTGACGGCCTGGGGACCCTTGGGGCCCTGCTCGGTTTCGAAGGAAACCTTCTGGTTCTCTTCGAGTGAGCGGAAGCCGGAAGAGGCGATCGCGGAGTAGTGAGCGAAAACGTCCTGTGAGGAGTCATCGGGGGAAATGAAGCCGAAGCCCTTTTCAGCGTTAAACCATTTGACGGTACCAGTAGCCATTATTTTTGTCCTTCGTGAAGGTGGAGGAAAAGTCCCGACTTTCGGGTCCTCCGGTGTGGGGTGTTCAAAACCGCTACTTCAGAAAGACGCGGACTTTCGACCGCGCGTACTGCCTGAACTACCAACCGCATAAACACAACAACAGGATCAAGACTACAGGAGATTCTGAACCTCGATTACCACCGGCCAACGAGACGGGTGGTTGAGCCTCCAAGATCCGGTGGTTGAGCCTGTCGAAACCCAGGCGTACCGTTCTCCCATGGGACCAATTCGGGCCATTCTTCTACCAGGCGCTGTACTCCCTGCCCAGGCCGCTTTCGGCGGACTCATCGCAGCCCTCGGGCCGGATGTCCAGGCAATCGCCAAGGATCTCGAGCTCTACGCGGACGATGGGCCGCCGGCGGACTGGAGCCTGGACACGGAGATCGACGGCGTGCTGCGCGAAGCCGATACCCGGGGATGGGAGACGTTCCATCTGGCGGGCTATTCAGGTGGCGGCGCGGCGGCGCTGGCGTTCGCTGCCAAGCACCCGGGGAGGCTGCTGAGCCTGGCGCTGCTGGAACCTGCCTGGGCCGGGAACTGGGACTGGAGCCCTGCGTACGCGGAGCTCCGGAAGAAGTACGAGCAGCTGGAAACACTCCCGCCGGAACAGTTCATGTCCGCCTTCATGAGGCTGGGAGTTAAGCCCGACGTCGTCCTGCCGCCGCCGCCGGATCCCCCGCCGCCGTGGATGGCCAACCGGCCGGCGGGCATCAGGGCGTTCCTGCGGACCTTCAAAAACTATGACCTGGAGAGGGCGCGTTTGGCTGCCTTTCGCCAGCCCGTCTACTTCGCCTTGGGCGGCCTGAGCAATCCCCATGACTACGGCGATATCGCCAGCCGGCTGTCCAGGGTCTTCTTCCCGGACTTCCACCTGGAAGTGTTCCCCAAGCGCCACCATTTTGATCCGCCACACCGGATCGAGCCCGAGCGGCTGGCTGAATTGCTCCGGCGGCACTGGGAGCGGGCGGTGGTTGAGCCTGTCCAAACCCGCGGTGGTTGAGCCTGTCGAAACCGAGCCTCCCGAAACCCGCGGTGACTGATCCTTACCCTCGGACACGCAGGTTGCTACGCTTGCTACGGAGGTAACCATGGCGACCATCCCACACCGGGAGCTGCGCAACCAGAGCAGCAAAATCCTGGAGCGCGTTAAGAACGGCGAAACCATCGACGTCACGAACAACGGCGAAATAGCCGCTACATTGATCCCGCCGTCGGCGTCACCCTTTGAGCGGCTGCTGCTGGCGGGCCAGGTCCGCCCAGCCGCCAAGGGGCCGGTCGATTTCCAGACGCTGCCGCGCGTCCCGTCAGAAGCCGGCACTGCTGAGATCCTGGCTGACCTCCGCGGGGACCGGTGATCATCTACCTGGAAACGTCGGCTGTCCTCAAGCTGGTGGTCGAAGAGCCAGAGTCATCCGCGGCCGCCCACTACCTCTCAACCGCGGCAGCCCAGGGCCACCAGCTGGTGGCTTCGATGCTCCTCTATACGGAACTTCATTGCGCGGCCCATCGCCGCGGATTTCCCGGCGAGTCCGTCAATACGGTCCTGGGAGCCATCAACCTGGTCGATCTTGCCCGTTCGGACCTTATGTACGCGGCGGCCCTGCCCGGCAAGCTCCGAAGCGCCGACGCCATCCATCTGGCCGCAGCCATCCGGCTGCAGTCCGACGTAATGGTGGCGTATGACGCTGAGCTCCTGGCTGCCGCCGTCGAGGCAGGCCTGAACGTCCTATCCCCCGGTGGTTGAGTGCGCCCGGTGGTTGAGCTTGTCGAAACCCTGGATCCCGACAGGCTCGATCAACCGGGGACGACAAGTTCGATCACTGTCACCGCCCCGTGTAGCTTAGGAATAACAGCACCCTGCATGAGGACGCCATGGATTTCTACGCCATCAACGCACTGCGTGAGAACCACGCAGGGTGGTCCCTGCTCCGCGCACAGAACGCCCCGTTGGCCGTCAGCTTCTTCATCAAGGCCTTCACCGGACCCAACCAGCGGGACATCGGCCGGCAGGAGCTCATTGACCACCTTGATGATGTCCTGTTCGGCCTCCGTGAAGTCTTCGGCGAGGACAAGTATCCTAGGCCGGCCGGTGAGTACCTGGATGAGTGGGCGGCCCCGGAACGGGCCTGGCTGCGGAAATACTACGTCCCGGGCCAGGACGAGCCGCGCTACGATCTCACCGCCGCCGCCGAGGACGTGGTCCGCTGGGTGGAGAGCCTGAGCGGGCGGGACTTCGTGGCCACCCAGTCCAGGCTGACCAGCATCTTCGCCGTCCTGAAGGCCCTGGTCCAGCAGTCCGAGACCGATCCGGAGGTAAGGCTCGCCGAGCTCCAGCGCCAGCGGGACGGGATCGACGCCGAGATGCAGCGGATCAAGGACGGCAACATCCGCGTGATGACTGCGCCGGAAGCCCTGGACCACTTCCAGCAGCTGACCACCCTGGCCAAGGACCTGCTCTCCGATTTCCGTGAGGTGGAGCAGAACTTCCGGAAGCTTGACCGGCAGGTCCGTGAACAGATCGCCACCTGGGACGGCACCCAGGGCGAGCTCCTTGCCTCGATCTTCGCCAACCAGCAGGACATCAGCGGTTCCCTCCAGGGCCGAACGTTCCAGGGCTTCTGGGACTACCTGATGTCCCCGCAGCTCCGAACGGAACTGCGGGACCTGCTGCAGCGGGCCACGCAGATCGACGCCCTCGCCAAACTGGACAACCTGCACACCGTGACCAATCTGCACCAGGACTGGCTACCCGCCGTCGAGCAGACCCAGGCCACTGTCCGGCAGCTCTCGCAGCAGATGCGCCGGCTCCTGGACGACAAGGTGTACCTGGAAAACAAGCGCATCATGCAGCTCGTCCGGAGCATCGAATCCGGCGCGCTGGGCACCCGGGAGGTGCCGCCGTCGGGCGTCTTTACGGAGATCGCCGCTCAATCTGTCGAGGTCGCGCTCCCCTTCGAACGGCCGCTGTATGAGCCGAGCCGGCGGATCATGGTGGACGACGTCGTGGTGGCAGCCAACGACACGGAAGTGGACGCCGGCGCCCTCTTCAGCCAGTTCCATGTGGACACGGAGCGGCTGAAGTCCAATATCGACGACGTCCTGGCCGGCGCCGAGCAGGCCACCCTCGGCGAAGTAGCGGCCGCCCATCCGCTCTCCCAGGGGCTGGCCGAGCTCGTGGCCTACTACCAGCTCGCCACCGAATCGGACTGGGCGTCCATTAACCCGGACGAGTCACAGCAGTTGTCCTGGCAGCTCCCGGACGGCAGCATCCGGGAAGCCACCGTCGAACAGATCATCTTCGTGAGGCCGGCATGACCACCACAGACGCAGCCGAAACACACACGCCGGAGGAACTTCCCGGCGTCGTCACCAAGCTCTTCAAGGGCGTGGTCTACGCCGAGACGGACGAGAAGATCTGGCAGTCGCTGCTGGGCCTGTCCTCCCATGTCCGCGACTACGTGGCCGTCCTGGGCCTTGACCTGATCCTGGACGAGTCCGAGGGCTACGCGTTCCTGAAATCCCGCGAGGATCCGGACGGCACACTGCCGCGGCTGATCCCCCGCCGCCCGCTCACCTTCAACGTCAGCCTCCTCCTGGCGCTGCTCCGCGGCCGGATGCTCGAATTCGACACCAACAGCAGCGAACTGCGCCTCATCATGACCGAGCAGGACATCGCAGACATGGTGGCCGTTTTCCTGCCCGAATCCAGCAACGAGGCGCGGATCCTGGACCAGCTCAGCACCAACATCAAGAAGGTGGTGGAGCTGGGCTTCCTGCGGAAACTCCGCGGCCAGACGGGCACCTACGAAGTAGCACGGATCCTGAAGGCCTACGTGGATGCCCAGTGGCTGGAGGAATTCGACGCGCGGCTCGCTGACTACCGCGCCTCGCTCAGCGGAGCCGTCACCGGCAGTAAGGAAGAGGACCGCACATGACCACCGAGACGGCCACCCCAGTTAAAGGCGGGACAGACGAGCAGGAGATGCTGTTCAGCCTGGATGAAAAAGCGGACGACGCCGGCACTCCCCCGGGCTTCCGGCTGCACCGTCTGGAGCTGCTCAACTGGGGCACCTTTCACCAGGAGGTGCGGACGTTCCGGTTGGACGGTTCGAACAGCCTGCTGACCGGCGACATCGGCTCCGGGAAGTCGACAGTGGTGGATGCGATCACCACCCTGCTGCTGCCGGCCAACAGGATCGAGTACAACAAGGCCGCGGGTGCGCAGAAGAAGGAACGCACGCTGATGTCGTATGTGCGGGGTTTCCACAAGAGCACCCGGAGCGCCGGCGGCGAGTACTCCAAGCCAGTTGCGCTGCGCGGGACCGGCAAGCTCACAGTGGTCCTGGGCGTCTTCCATAATGCCGTCCTGGGCAAATCAATCACCCTTGCCATCACCCTCTGGGCCACCCAGGAAGCCGGCCAGCCCAACCGCTTCTACTCGCTGGTGGAGGGCGAGCAGTCCATCGCCGGGGACTTCGCCAACTTCGGCCAGGACCCCGCGAAGCTGAAGAAGCAGCTCCGTGCCGCGGGTGCGTCCCTCCATGAAACGTTCGAGCCGTATGCGGCGGCGTTCAAGCGGCAGTTCGGCATCAGCGGAAACCAGGCCATGGAGCTGTTCCACCGCACGGTGTCCATGAAGCAGGTGGAGAACATCACCAACTTCGTGCGCACCAACATGCTCGAGGAAGACGACGTCGAGGCCCGGATCGGCAACCTCATCCACCATTTCGACGACCTGAAGAAGGCCCACGACGCCGTCCTCCGGGCCAAGGACCAGATCGCCCTGCTCACCCCCATCACCGAGGGCGCCGCCCAGCACACCGCCCTGAGCCGCGACGACGAATTCGCCCGCCAACAGCGGGACCAGCTGCATCCCTGGTTCACGGACCGGAAACTGCAGCTGAGCATCGAACACCAGACGGAACTGCAGAACACCGGCCTCCGGCTGCAGGAGGACAGCGGCAAACTGGCCACCGAAATCACTCAGCTCCGCCTGGACCTGGCCGCCGTGAAGGAAGATATCCGCGGCAACGGCGGCGGCCGGCTGGCCGCCATCGAGGCGGAGGCCGCGCGGCTGGGCGAGGAGTCCCGGGCGCAGCGGGTTCGCTTCGAAAAGTATGCCGAAGCCGCGGCAGAGCTCGGTCTTCAGGCCCCGGCGGACCGCGTCCAGTTCGACGCCAACCGGGCCCGGCTCGCCGACGTCGAAAAGGACCTCGCCGCCACCGCCAACGAAGTGCAGGACACCCGCACCGAACTGACCATGACACGCACGGTACTCACCGGTCGCGCCAGCGACATCGCCGCGGAGCTGACCAGCCTGCAGGCGCGTCCCAACCTGCTGCCGCGCCCCCAGGTGGAGCTCCGCCGTCGGCTCTGCGACGGTACCGGCATCCAGGAATCAGAGTTGCCGTACGCCGGTGAGCTGCTGCGCGTCCGCGACGGCGAAGCGGCGTGGGAAGGCGCCGCCGAACGCACACTGCGCGGCTTTGCCCTGTCGCTGCTGGTGCCGTCGGAGCACTATGCGGCTGTGAGCGGCTGGGTGGACGGCAACAACCTGCGCGGCCGGCTGGTGTACCTGAAGATCGGCGAATCGTCCACGCCGAAGCCGGCCGAGGCGGGCACGCTGGCGGCGAAGATCGACATCAAGCAGGGGACGCCGTTCCGCAATTTCCTGCTCGATGAGCTCAGCAGCCGCTTCGACTATTTCTGCTGCGACACCCTGGAGGACTTCCGCCGCCGCTCCAAGGCGCTGACCGCCAACGGCCAGCTCAAGGGCGGCCGCGGCCGGCACGAGAAGGATGACCGGCAGGAGCTCTCGGACCGCCGGAACTACGTCCTGGGCTGGGACAACCTGGACAAGATCAGCCGTTTCCGTACCGAGCAGGACGAGGTCCAGGGCCAGCTGAGCGTGGTGGCCGGCCAGCTGTCCAGGGTCAACGATTCCCTGGGCGCCATCGGCCGGCAGAACCAGCAGCTGGGCATCATCGGGGCGGTGTCGGACTTCGCCGAGCTCAGCTGGCAGCTCACAGCACGCCGCATCGAGGAGCTCAAGGCGGAGAAGGCCCAGCTGGAGTCCACCAGCGATGTGCTGCGGCAGCTGACGGCGAAGGAAGCCGAGCTCACCGGAAAGCTGGATCGCCTGCAGGTGCGGGCCGATGATGTCCAGCGGCGGATCGGCTCCAACGAGGGCTCGGCCAAGGACATCGTGGAGGCGATCGAGGACTGCCGCGACGTCTTGCGGGAGACCCCGTTGACGGACGACGGCGGCGTGCTGGCCGCCGTCGCAAGGCTGGCCGCCGCGGAACTCGCCGGCAAACCGCTCACCTACAAAAACACCGGCACCGTCGAAAGCTCCGTCCGGTCCGGGCTGACAGACACCATCGACGCACTGTCCAAACAGATCACCCGGGCCGCCGAGAAGACCGTCCGGCTCATGGCCGAGTTCCGGAACAAGTACCCGAACGAGACCACGGAGATTGACGCCGCCCTGGAGTCCGCCGGCGAGTTCGGCAAGCTGCTGGAGCAGCTGGTCAGCAACGATCTCCCGCGCTTTGAGGCCCACTTCAAGGAGTCCCTGAACCAGAACACCATTCACGAGGTGGTGGCGTTCAACGCGTTCCTGGACAGCCGCCGGCAGGACATCGTGAACCGCATCGGCGAAATCAACCTGTCCCTGGCCGGGATTGAGTACAACACCGGCCGGCACATCCAGCTGGAGCACCAGAACAGCACCGACCTGGACGTCCGGCAGTTCGGCCTGGACCTGCGGGCCTGTTCGGAGGGGACCATCGGCGACGATGACCAGTACTCCGAGCAGAAGTACCTGCAGGTGGCGCGCCTGATCGAGCGGTTCCGGGGCCGGGACGGCTACACCACCCTCGACGAGCGCTGGACCGCCAAGGTCACGGACGTCCGGAACTGGTTCACGTTCTCCGCCTCGGAAAAATGGACCGAAACCGGCGAGGAATTTGAACACTTCACGGATTCGGGCGGCAAGTCCGGTGGCCAGAAGGAGAAGCTCGCCTACACGATTCTCGCGGCCGCCCTGGCGTTCCAGTTCGGGCTGGCGTCCGGCAAGGGTGCCGGTAAGAACGCCGGCAGTGGCCGCAGTTTCCGGTTCGTGGTCATTGATGAGGCGTTCGGCCGCGGCTCCGACGAGTCAGCCCGGTATGGGCTGGAGCTGTTCCAGCGGATGAAGCTGCAGCTGCTGATCGTCACTCCCCTGCAGAAGATCCATGTGATCGAGCCCTTTGTCTCCCATGTGGGGTTCGTGGCCAACACCAACGGCGACGATTCGCAGCTGCGGAACATGACCATCCAGGAGTACCGGGACGAGCGGGCCCGGCGTGCCGGGTGACCGGCTTTCGGCTTCCGCCCCGGGCCGGGCACAGGCGGGCCAGGCGCAGGCGGGCCGGGCTCAGGGCTGGACCACACTGGCTGACCTGCGGGCGCAGTCGCTGAAGGCCTGGGGCAGCGGCGCGTTGCTCCGCGAGGTACTGGAACCCAGCGGACTGCACCCCCGCCGTCGTCCGTTGAAACGTCCGACGGCGGCGACGCTCCGGACTGACTACGCGGCGGCGAGTGCGTGGGCGGCTGAGTTGTTCGCCGCGGTGGGTCCGTTCAGCCTGGAAACCGCAGAGGTGGGGCGCACCACGGTGGGGGCCAACCAGCTTCCGGCGGCGGCGGTCTTTGCAAACGCCGAGGCCGAGATCGGCTTTGTGGGTAAGGCGAAGGATGCAGCCCGGTTCGTGGAGCTTGCCGGGAGTCTGGCCTCGCTGCACTCCTTGTTCCGCGGCTGGGCGCTGAAGCGGCCGCTCAAGCTGCTGGAACTCGGGGCTGACGCGCTGACAGCGGCCCGGGTGGCCCTGTGGCTGGAGGACAATCCCGTGCCCGGCATCTATGTGCGTCAGCTGAGCCTTCCCGGTGTGCACACCAAGTTCATCGAGAACCACAGGGCGGTGATCAGCGAGCTGGCCATGGCGCTGCGGGCTGATTCCGTGCGCGCCGAGATTGAGCCGGACGAGGACTCTCTTCCGGACTTTCCCGCTGAGCCCGGTTCGCTGCTGGGGCTAACGCCGGCCCGGACGCCGGCGGCGCGCTTTGCCGCGGGCCACGGCTTCCTGCATCCGCCGGAGCTGGTCAGGTTCCGCGTGCTGGATCCTGCCGTGCCACTGCTGGGCACGGCGCGGGACCTGACCGTGACCGCTGAAGCCTTCAGTACGCTGAGCCTGCCGGTCACCAAAGTTCTGATCACGGAAAACCTCGTCAACTTTCTGGCCCTCCCCGACAGGCAGGACACGCTGGCTATTTATGGCGGCGGCTATGGTTTCTCGTCGCTGCGGGATGCAGGGTGGCTGCGCGACCGCGAGGTCCTGTACTGGGGCGATCTGGACACCCACGGGTTCCGGATCCTGGACCAGCTGCGGGCGATCCACCCGCATGTGATGAGCGTGATGATGGACGAGGCCACGCTGCTGGCACACCGAGATGCATGGGTGACCGAGCCGTCGCCGTCGAAGGCTTCGCTTGGCAGGCTGACACCTGATGAGTCCGCACTGTACGAAGGCCTCCGCAATGACGCCTTCGGGACGGCTGTCAGGCTGGAGCAAGAGCTGATCCGCTGGGACTGGGCGCTGGGCCGACTCGGCGACTGGTCCTGCCGAAACCGGTGACGCCCGGTGTTTGAGCCTGTCGAAGCCCGATTGTAGGAAGTGCCGTGTAATTTAGGCATAACATCACCCCGGTCCGAGGACGCCCATGAATAGAGCCCCCACTACGCTGCGCTCCTTTAGCCTGCAGCGTGAATGGTCCGGGGCGTTCACGCTGATGCTCCTGGCCCTGTTCGTCGGCGCGGCAGTCACGGTCGTCGGAGTCCGGTTCGTGGTGAACGAGATGGAAGCTGCGAACGGCCGGCTGCAGGCCGAGTACGGCACCGTCGCGGACCTGGCCGCAGCCCTTGAGGCTCATGAGCAACTGGGACACCAGTTGCTGGCGGCGGCGCCCGTGAACAGGGAGGCGTTTGTCCTGGAGCAGCAGGACATTGAAGCTCTCTTCCGTGTGGCCGCCGCCGTCCCGGTTGCGGACGAAGGCCGGACCGAAGCCCTTTCCATGGCCCAGCAGGACTGGCAGGCGGGACTGGAGCAGGCCGGCCTCTGGGGTGACCGGGCACTGAACCTCACGGGGAGCAATGTAGCTGATGCCGCTGCCTTCGCGGCCGCAAGCTCCACCGTGCGGTCGCAACTGGCCGCCGTCCAGCAGTCCTCGCTCCTGGCGCTGAACAGGGGGCTCGTGGACACACGCGAACTTGAAGGGCTTCTGGTGATTGGCCGGTTCGGGCTGTTCGTTGTGGCCATCGGCGCCACCCTGTATTTCCGGCGCCGGATGGTCAAGGACCTGATGCGGCCCGTCAACAGCCTCCGCCGGGGCGTCCTGAAGCTGCAGTCCGGCGACTACGGCCACCGCCTGAACGTGGCCCGGCGCGACGAACTCGGCGAGGTGACCGTGGCCTTCAACGGGATGGCCGCCGCGCTCCAGGACAGCCACAACGCCCTGACGTACCGGGCCACACACGATGACCTCACCGGGCTCGCCAACCGTGCAGCCCTGGCCGAGCGACTGCTGGCATCCTTCGAACCCGACAGCGACCGCCGGACCCGGCACGAGGGCCTGCTGTTCATCGACATCGACGATTTCAAGGACGTCAACGATTCCCTGGGCCATGAGGGCGGTGACGCGCTGCTGGCGCAGCTGGCAGAGCGGCTGCGGGCCAGCGTCCGCGGCCACGACCTGGTGGCCCGGCTGGGCGGCGACGAGTTCGCCGTCGTCGTTGTGGATAACGACGACGGCACTCCGGCCACGGGGCCCGTCGCCGAGCGGATCTATGAGGCGCTCAGCGAGCCGTTCGTCATCGGTGACCGGTCGCTGCGGGTGTCGCTGAGCATGGGCGTCGCGCAGCGCACCACGGACACGGCGGACGTGACGGAGCTGCTGCGGCAGGCAGATTCAGCCATGTACCGGGCCAAGCAAGGCGGCAAGGCCCGATACGAAATCCACGGCGGATCAACCCCGGTGGTCGAGCCTGCCGATACCGTCGGCGGCTGAGCCCGGCGGGCTCGACCACCGGCAAGCTGGCGCGCGATCTCACCGCTGGCGGTGTGAATAGCTGCGATCACGGCACCCGGGTGGCGAACGGCCGCTGCGGGCCGGCGCCGAGGAAGCTCAGCGCGCTTTCCATCAGGACGGTGGTCGCCAGTAGCGCCATGATTATCGCTGCGAAACCTGGGAGTGCGCTCGAGAATATTTTCTGAATACCCATCCGACATGCGGTCACGCCCGAATAGCTGACATAACCCCACGGGTCGGCAGGAAAGAAAGCCCGCTGATCCATAAACACATATCGCAATCAGGAGATCACCATGGCAACGCACACCGGCACCCGAACGGCAGCCCGCACCAACGTCCAGAAGGCATCGATAGTTGTCGGTGCAGTGTTCCTACTGGTCGGCATCCTGGGCTTCGTTCCGGGCATTACGGCCAACTTTGATGAACTGCACTTCGCAGGCCACCACTCCGAGGCAATGCTGCTGGGCCTCTTCCAGGTCTCGGCCCTGCACAACATCGTCCACCTGCTCTTCGGCGCTGCAGGCCTCCTCATGGCCAAGACCGCCACGGGCGCCCGCTCCTTCCTCCTCTACGGCGGCATCATCTACCTGGTCCTGTTCGTCTACGGCTTGGTGGTCCCCCAGGATTCGGCCGGCAACTTTGTCCCGCTGAACGGTTTCGACAACGTCCTGCACCTGCTGCTCGGCGTCGGCATGGTTGCCCTGGCCGTGATCCTCACCAAGGGCCACGTCAAGGATCGCGCATAGGAACACCCGGGCGGGAAACCCCGCTACATCACTCGAAATGGCCCCGGCCGCAGCTTCACGCTGCTGCCGGGGCCATTGCCGTTCCCGATCGCGGCCGCCCGGGCGTAGCATCCAACCATGGAACCAATTCGGGCCATCCTTCTTCCCGGGAGCGTGCTCCCCGCCCAACCTGCCTACGGTGCGCTGATTGAGGCGCTGGGACCTGGCGTCGACGCCGTGGCCAAGGACCTGGAACTCTACGCGGGCGATGCTCCCCCGCCGGGCTGGACCCTGGACACCGAGTCCGTCGGCGTCCTCCGCGAGGCGGGGGTCCGCGGCTGGAAGGCGTTCCATCTGGTGGGCTACTCGGGCGGCGGCGCCGCGGCGCTGGCCTTTGCCGCCAAACACCCTGAGCACCTGCTGAGCCTGACCCTTTTGGAAGCCGCCTGGGCCGGGAACTGGGACTGGAGCCCTGCCCACGCCGAGCTCTGGAAGCAGTACGCACAGCTCGAATCGCTGCCGCCTGAGCAGTTCATGCCCGCCTTCATGAGGCTGGGCGTGAAGTCCGACGTCGTCCTGCCGCCACCCCCGCAGGGTCCCCCGCCGCCGTGGATGGCCAAGCGGCCGGCCGGGATCAAAGCCTTCGTGGAGGAGTTCAAGACGTATGACCTGGACCGCGCCCGGCTTGCCGCGTTCACCAAGCCGGTGCTGTTCGTTCTCGGCGGTCTGAGCAACCCGAACGACTACGGCGAGGTTGCCGACCGCCTTGCCGCCGTCGTCTCCGATTTCCGCCTCGAGGTGTTCGCAGACCGCCACCACTTCGATCCCCCGCACCGGATCGAACCTGACCGGCTGGCCGGACTGCTGCGGGAGCACTGGAAACGGGCCGAGGGACCGCCGGACTGATGGGTGGAGCCGCGCGGTAAATAGAGCCCCGAAGGGAAGATCCAGCCGTGTGTGGATCTTCCCTCGGTGGGGATCATTCTGATCCTGCTCAGCCTGCTGATCGCGGCCGGGCTACCGGCACCGTCCAGCTAGCCGTCCGCCTCAGGGAGTGCGGATTGGGGCAGTTTCCCGGAACGGAGCGCCTGCACTCGTCAGGTCATGGCCCGGCGACGAGAATGTCCTCAATGGCTTCCTCGCAGCCTGGTACGTGCGTGCCGGCATGGACCTTCGAGAACTTGCTCACAACCTGGCCCATGTTGTCGAAACCGTAGACAGTGGCGGCACCCTTGATCTCGGTGATGATGCCGGCAACGGCGCCCGGGCCGTCGGCGACTGCATGGTCCGAGATGCCGAGTCCGGTGCAGGCAGCATGTTCGTCGGCAATCTCGGCTGAAGCCGGGGCAACGCCGGCAAAAAGCACCGCCAGTACTGCGGCGGCGACGGCAGCGGAGGAACGTTTGATGTTCATGGATATCTCCTGAAAATAGGGCTTCGGCGAAGCCCCGATATCCACGGCGGAGAGGATACAGAACCCCGCCAGTGACGCCATTCTCCGCTTACAGGATGGGCGCCGCAAGAGGTTTTTTGGTGGCTGCATTCTGTGATTGCCAACACCGGGAAATGGATGGCGTTGTCCATCCTGAACGCGAGCGCCAACGCGGTGTAGCCGGAGCGAGATACGTAGGCGGAGCAAACAGCGACACAATCAACAACCCCTGCGGCTACGTGAACACCAAGATCACCAAGGACGCCCTCACGGCCGACTTCCGGGTCCTGGACTACGTCACGACGCCGGGATCCCCCGTCAGCACCAAAGCCTCCTTCGCCATCCAGGACGGGTACCCGGCCTCATCGGTGGCTGAGCCTGCCGAAACCTCCGGTGGTTGAGCCTGTCGAAACCCCGGTACGACGACGGCGGGCGGCTGGCTTTTCTGCCGACCACCCGCCGCTGCCCTTTTCCGGCCCCTTGTATGGGGGTAGGATACAAGCGTGTTCACTACGATGACGGATGAGCTCATCCGGAAAGCAAAAGATGCTGGGGCGGCAGCCGAAAATTTCCGTCGTGAGATGCTCGCGGCTTCCGATCGGCGCGCCGAAGCAGTTTTCGCGCTCTGGGCTGAAGGCATGCCTGTTCGCAAGATCGCCGAAGTTATCGGAGTGAGTCCCTCCGTGAGCCAACGCCTGCTCGAAAAAGCCAGGGAAAGCCGGCCACGGCTGCCACGCCGTGAAGAACGAGTCTCGTACGAGCTGCATCTGGCCGTGGCTCAAAAGGTCCGCGAGGATCCCCAGCCGGTACTCAGCAAGGCACGGACAAACCTCCAGAGGATGGCGTCACGCACACGCGGTGCCCACGCACACGGTTGGGTGGCAGAGTGGAACACTCTCGTTAATGGCGGCGACATCAACCGGCTCGTGGAGAGCATGTTGGGCACTGACGAGCGAGGTATCGACCTTCGCCAGATGACGCCGTTCGCCGGCGTGCTCTCCCAGGAAGAGCGGCTCGTCGCAATTCACAAGGCAGCTCGTGCGGCGTAGGGACCTTGAGCACGCTATCCGTGCGGCCACCGAAATCATCCGGCAGGATGCCGTCTTCATCATTGGCAGCCAATCGATCCTCGGGTCCTTCACAGAAGACGAACTGCCCGACGAAGCGACGCATTCAGAAGAGGTCGATGTTGCTCCATTGAAGGACGATGACGCCCAGTCTCTCGCCACGGAGCTGGACGCCGCCATCGGTGAAATGTCCCACTTCCACGAGACCCACGGCTTCTATGTTCAGGGAGTCGGCCAGAACACCGCGGTTCTCCCGACCGGTTGGACGGACCGCCTGGTCAAAGTCAGAAACGCTAACACTAATGGACGTAGCGGGCTGTGTCTGGAGCCCCACGACCTTTGTGCCGCGAAACTCATCGCAGGCAGGATCAAGGACCATCTGTTTGTGAGGGCGCTCCTCGAGCACGGCTTAGTGGATCCAGGCCTCGTCGCCGAGCGGTTGCTAACAGTGGCCAATGACGACGTCCGCCGCGACCGCGCTCTTTCCTGGATCCGAAGCACATCCGGGATCTGACGGACCAGGCCATTTGAAGGTCTACCGCACCATCACCGGCGCCGAGCAGGAGAAAGTGGCTGCTGGACGGGCTACGCCGCCTCCCGCCGCCGCATCACCCACGGCTGGGTAGACGCGAACGTGCGCAACGCCGTGGTCCTCACCGGCGACGTGCACGGCAACTGGGCCCGCGACCTCAAGATCGACTACAAGGACCCCGCCGCCCCCGTGGTCGGCTCCGAACTGGTCTGCACTTCCATCACTTCCAACGGTGACGGCGACGGCGACGGCGACGGCTCCGCCACGGATCCGGTGATGGCCTGGAACCCGCACCTGAAGTTCTACAACGACAACCGCGGCTACGTAAACACACGCATCACCAAGGACGCGCTCACCGCCGACTTCCGGGTTCTGGACTACGTCACGACGCCGGGCGCCCCCGTTTCAACCAAGGCCTCCTTCGCGATCCAGGACGGAGTGCCGGGGCTGCAGGCGCGGGGGTAACTCCTCGCCGAGGCTGCCGCATACGACGGACAGCCAGCATCTGCTGGACTTCCCGCCGCTGTTGCTCAGTCAGCCGTGGCAGCGACGATCGGCGAGGACATTGACGTGCCGTTGCCGACGTCGTAACTGAAGGAGTGTTTGTTCTGTGTTCCGAGGACGAACGTGTGGTTCGGGATCCGTTCCCGCTGTCTTTCAACACTTTTCCGTCAGGGTTCCCCATTGGTGATGTTGGCTCTACCCCGCGTCCACCAGCTGGTTTCACTGGTCATCGTGCCGGCCGCCACGTTCATCGGAGGCATCGCCAACCTGGCCGCCATCGTAGGGTTTATGGTCACGGCCACTGCCGGCCTCCCCGACACCGTACAGGGCCTCGCCTCCGGGCTGACAACCGTGCCCCAATAAATCGGCATCACCATGGGCATCCCGGTCATGTCTCCAACAAGTTCCTGGCGGGCAACCTCGGAATGGTGCTGGCCACGAATCCGCCCGTCCGGGGCGCGAGGTTCCCGAGACGCTGTAGGCCTGCGGCACCGTCTGGTTGCTGTCAGACTCGCCGTTCGAGCCCTGGACTCACACCGGCACAACGGCTAGAAGCAGGCGGGCTGGTAGGCCGGGTCTGCGGGGCCGGACGGGTTGCCTAGCGCATGCGCCACGATCTGGTGCACCACGGCGTCGTTCGGCGTCTGGTCGTGTTCGAAGACATCGGCCGGGCACTTGTCCTGGATGGTGATGTTGCTGACCTGCCGGGCCGGACCGTTCAGGAACTGGCTGTTATAAGGAATGACCACTTCGTCGTAAACCGTGGAGATGACGGTGTAGGAGGGTCCCGCTACGGTGTCGCCGATGGAATTGAGCTCCTGCATGAACGCCGAGCCTGCCTGCTGATCGGCGCAGGCAGCACAGCCCAAGCCGGTGAAGTCCGGGTCCTGGACGAAGCCCGGCGGCGGGACAATCACACCTTCAGTCCCGTGGCTGGAGGGTGCGATGCCGATGAGCTGACGGACGTACTTGGCCCCGCCGAGGAAGCCCAAGTAGTAGCGGGGCATCATGCCGCCCTGGCTGTGGCCCACCAGGTCCACTTTCTTCGCTCCGGTGGCAGCACGTACCGCGTCCACAAACGGGGCGAGTTCCTGCGCCGACTCGGCCACCGGTGCGGTGGCATACACGCCATTCGTCTCGCCGTAGTTGAGGGCGAAAACGCAGTACCCGGCGCTCTTGAGGTACGGCGAGAGGGTGGACCAGTTCTTCTCCATGCTCTCGAACGTTCCCGGTACCAGGATGACCGGATAGGGATGCTCGGCGGTTGGTTTGCAGGACCAGTCGTTGGCCCCTGGCGGGGAAATCTCGATCGCCTGGGCGGGAGCCGCAGCCAAGGAAGTGGCGAGGACGGCGGCAGCCGCGACGGACAGGGCCCGGGTAACGAATGACATGGAAACCTCTTTGTTCATGTGCCAACAGGGGCGGCCGGTAGTGATGGTTCTAGGGGTGATCAAGTACCGGCAGGGTTTTCCATGCTACGCAGCACACCCGTCGTTGCGGAGCCGGGTTGCACAGACGTGCGCCAAAAAAGCCCTATAAAGCGGTGCGCTCTCCCCCGAGGCCAAAACCCTCAAACCCAGCGTTGTTACTGGTGGGTAGCGTATGCGTCGGCGCCGGGACTGAGAAAACCCGTCAGAGCTGCTGCACAAATGTGCACTGGGTGCGGAAAATAGCGCAAGCCGGGGAACTGCGGTGACGGACGACGGCGTCGGCCCGCCCGGGCGCGGAACTCCAGCCTAAGAATTCGCTCCCGGACGGCCTCAAGAACCCCACCCAGCGCTGGGACATCCTGAGCAAGCAGGTGCAAAGCCACCCGCGCCTTGTCCAACAAACGCGTCACACCGGTAGGCTGGGAATCCCCAGACCACGAAGCGAGGCATAACGTGCACGAGGACGCCGTCCGGTTCCTGTCCCAGCCGGTGCAGGCCCAGCCCGGCTCACCCCTCCGCGTGGCGGTGTACTCCCGGATCGCCGAAGCCATCCGCAACGACCTCCTCAAGCCCGGCTCCATGATCCCCACGGAAACCGAGCTCGGCGCCGATATGAAAGTCAGCCGCACCGTGGTCCGCGAAGCCCTCATGCTGCTCGAGGAAGACGGGCTCATCCGGGCGAGGCGCGGCGTCGGACGCTTCGTCTCGGACACCCTCCCCCGCATCGGCATCGAACGGATCCGCCCGTTCGAGGAAGTCCTCGGCGGCCCCGGCCAGCACCTGGAAATCAAACGCGTCCTCCGGGAGCGGCAGCCCGCCTCCGAGTTCGTCGCCCCCGGCGTCGGCGTGGAGCCCGGCAGCGACTGCTGGCTGTGGGAATCCGTCCTGATCCGCGACGGCGAGGCCATCGCCCACCTGCAGGAAAACGTCTCCGCCCAGCCTGTCAGCCTCGGCAGCCGCCCCGCCGCACCTTTGGACATTGAGGACGACGCCGGCGCCACCCTGCTTGCCACGCTCACCAAACAGCTCGGCCGGCAGCCCGGTCCGGGCGAGTGCCAGATCAGCCTGAGCCAGGTGGGGCCCAGCCGAGCGAAGCTGCTGGACCTCCGGCCGTCGGACCCTGTGCTGGTCCTCACCCAGTACGTCAGGCACGCGAACCGGCCCTTTTACCTGGCCAAGTGCCTCATCGCGGCCCGCGCCGGCCACCTGTCAGTAATGCAGTCCCTGCAGTCCTGACGGCAACCGCGGTCTGACTAGGGCCGTACGCAACCGACCGCATCGCAGGCGTTCACGAGGCCATTGGCCCAGTACATGCCGGTGCCGTAAATATTCTCGTCGGCGGATGATTCGACCTTGTCGCGGACTGATGCGTTTCCGGTCCCGGCAGAAGTGCTCCAGACAAGCGCGGCAACGCCGGCGACGATGGGTGAGGCCATCGAGGTGCCACTGGCGATGTCGTAACCATGGGAGCGGTTGTTTTGCGTCCCCAGGACAAAGGATCCGTTCGGGAAGGTCGAGTACACGCTGACACCGGGCGCTGCGACGTCCACCCACTTGCCATAGGTCGAGAAGGAGGCTTTCACGTTCTTGTTGTCGGTTGCTGCAACGGCAATAACATTTGCGTAGGCGCCCGGGTAGATCTTGGCCTGGGTACCGGCGTTGCCGGCCGCGGCGACGATCACCGCCCCTGCCTTCCAGGCGTTATTAACCGCGATCTCCAAGGTCCGTGAGGAAACACGCTGCCCCAGGCTCATATTGATGACCTTGGCCTCCTTCTCCACAGCCCAGCCGATGCCTTTGGCGATGCTCGAGGTGGAGCCGGACCCCTGGTCGTTCAGGACTTTGCCGTCCAGGATGTCGCAGTCCGGGCACACACCGGAGACGCCAACCGTATTTTTGATGGCGGCAATGATGCCGGCGACGTGTGTGCCGTGGCCGTATATGTCTTCACCAGTTGCCGCATCACTGTAGTTAACGCGTTCAACAACCTGTGATGAGATGTCGTCGTGGCTGTTCGTGACTCCTGTATCGAGCACAGCCACCCTGATGCCGGCACCGGTCGTTTTAGCCCACGCTTCGACGGCGTCCACGTCGGCGTCTGGCGTACCCCCGGCCACTTTTACTCCCATCGTGCTGGTAAATTCCTGGCCAGTGTTGTGCAAAGCGTACTGGCGGGGGAAATAGTCGACGTTGGGCTGATCGGTAGCTGCCGTCACCACATGGTCCGGCTCGGCGTATTCAACGTTTGGGTTCAGGCTGAGGGCGTCAATGAGCTGCAGTTCCTTGCCGGCCGGAACCTTGATGAGGCGGGCCCCTGTGCTGCCAATCCACGGGCCGTCGCTGAGGCCATGGCGGCGCAGTACCCCAACTGCCGCCGCATCAACGCGGAACTTGACCATAATCTGCCCCGCGATGTGCGGCGGCTCGGGCGCTGCATTGCCTGGGCCGGCGAAGGTGATGGCGCCGAGCCCCATCATGAGGGCCGCGAAACCGGCGATAACTGTTTTTTTCATGGGGTTATCTTGCGCTAACCCGGACCGGCTGGATAGTGGTTGCGGAAAAGTCTGCGGATATTTCAGGCGGCCGCCGCACCCGCGGCAAGTGCCGCCGTCGTACTTTCAGTAAAGGACAGCAGCGTCTCCACCAGGTGCGGCGCGAAGTCCCCTTCCAGCGAGAGGACCACCCGGCACCGCGCGCCGGGCTGCTCCGGGTAGCCCAAGTAGGAGCCGCGCATGTCGCAGACGGTCTGCCCGCGGCCCGGCCCGGCAGAGGTGTCGACGGCGGCATGCACCACCGGGGCCACCGTCGCCTTAATGCCGCCCACCGCGAGCGCCGCCGCCAGCGGATCGTGCATGGCGGAGCAGGGCCGGCCGAAGATGCCCTCATAGAACCGGAAGTAGTAGCCCAGCATGTCGCCGAGGGCCTGCGGGACCGGGTGGTCCGCGGCGAGCAGTTCCTGCCGGTGGCTTTCCTCCAGGACGTTGGCCATTGTGACGTCCAGCGGCACCAGGGTCACGTCCCAGTCGGCGGCCAGCACCAGGGCGGCGGCCTCGGGGTCGTTGAAGATGTTGGCTTCCGCCACCGGGCTAATGTTCCCGGGGCCAGGGCCGCCCCGCCCATGATGGTGATTTCGTCCACAAGCGAGGGCAGCGCGGGGTCCAGGCGCAGCGCCTCGGCGATGTTGGTCAGCGGGCCGATGGCGAGCACCCGCAGCGTTCCCGGATACTCATGGGCGAGCCGAACCAGCATCTCGGCCGCACTCTCGGACTCCAACGTGGCGGACGCCGTCGTAAGGGAAACCCCGCCGACCCCGTTCTCTCCGTGCACCCACGGCGCCCCGCCGCCAAACTGCCCGGCCAGCGGATCGTGGGCGCCGAGCGCCACGGGAATGTGCGCGTGGCCGGCGAGCTGGAGCAGGTCCAGGGTGTTGCGGGCGCCGACGGCGGCACTGACGTTGCCGCTGACGGTCCCGATGCCCACCACGTCAGCGGTGGGGGCGGCCAGCAGGTAGGCCAGGGCGAGGGCGTCGTCGATTCCGGTGTCGCAGTCCAGGTAGAACGGAAAGGTGTCGGTCATGGCGGTGGTTCTCTTTCGGTAGAGGGGGTTAGACCGTCTCGCCCTTGGGGGCGGCGACGAAGAGGCTGACGATGAACGCGGCGGCCGTGATGGCCACCGAGATCCAGAGGGCGGTGGTGTACCCGGCGGCGGTGGCCTGGGCGGCGAAGGGTGCCACGAGGACGACGCCGAGGCTCGCCCCGATGCCGAAGGAGGCACCGTTGATGCCGGGCAGGGCAGCCGGGGCTTCCTTGGGTGAGAGCAGCACCGAGAGCCCGTTGATGGCGGTGAGGAAGAAGCCGTTGTAGAAGATGCCCAGGGCCGCAACGGCGATCAGCACCGCGATCTGGTTGTCCGAGAACATGGCGGCTGCGATAGCGCACGCCAGGCTCAGTCCGGTGCCGGCGCGGAGGGTTTTGATCCAGCCGCGCCGGTCGGCGAGCCAGCCAGCGAGAGGTGCGGCGAAGACGCCGATCAGGGCGGCCGGGGTGAGGAACAGCAGCGCGGAAACTGATGCGGTCAGCCCGAAGCCGGCACCGGCGTCCTGGCTGAGGAGCACCACGGTGAAGTTGATGATGGCGAAGATGCCGGCGAGGGTCAGGACGGTGGTGGCGATGACGGGCCAGACCTGGCGCGAGCGCAGGTGGTGGACTGCGATGAGAGGGTTGGTGCGCCGTTTCTCGATGCTCCAGAAGGCGGCGAAGGACGCGATGGTGGCGGCGAGCAGTGCCAGGGTGCTGGGCGCTGTCCAGCCGGCGGCGGATCCGCCGGAGACGAAGTAGGTGATGAACACAAGGAACACGGAGAGGGATCCGGCGCCCCACCAGTCCATGGCGCCGCGCACGCCCCGCGGCCGTCCGGCCGGAACAATCTTGATGATGCAGGCGGCGGCGATGGCGGTGAGGACCAGCACCACCACGAAGATGGAGCGGAAGCCGAGGGTCTCGGCCATCAGCCCGCCCACGTAGCCGTCCACGCCCCCCACTCCGCCGTTGATGGCGGCGATGATGCCCACGGAGGTGCCGAAGACCTTCGCCTGCAGATTCTCGCTGAGCACGATGTAGGCGAGCGCGAACACGGCGCTGGAGACGCCCTGCAGGAACCGGCCGGTGACGAGCAGGGGCAGCGTGGGGGCGGCGATGCAGAGGATGGTGCCGGCGCCCATGATGCCGAGGACCAGGAGCAGGGCGGCGCGGCGGCCGATGAAGTCGCTCCAGCGGCCGATCACGGGCCCGGCGATGGCGCCGGCCAGGAAGAACATGGACTGGACGGGCGCGGCGCTGTCCGCACTCTGGCCGAATGCGGCGGCGATCTGCGGCAGTGCAGGGGTCACCATGCTGGCGTTGAGCTGGAAGGACAGCACGCCCAGCAGCAGGGTGGAGATCAGCAGGGCGGCGCGGCGGCCGGCGAAGGCGGGCTGTTCCGCGCTGACCGGCGGGGAGGCGGCAACCGACGTTGGGGTGTTCACATCAAACTCCTTTGTTCGAGCTGAATCATCCGGAATGGCGATCCGAGTTGTTATACAACCATGTATGACGCACAAGTACAACCATGCCGTAGACTATTTCCCAATCCGGCCACTTCCGGCTTCGCCTCGAGAGAGACTTCCCATGAGCAATCGACTTCCTGCCGTCACCGTCGTCGGCAGCATCAACCTGGACCTGATCGCCACCGCCGAGAGACTCCCCACTGCCGGCGAAACCATCGGCGGGGCGGTGCTCTCCGAACAGCCGGGCGGCAAGGGCGCCAACCAGGCCGCGGCGGCTGCACGGCTGGGCGGGAATACCCGGATGGTCGGCGCCGTGGGCAGCGACGCCCAGGGGCACCGGATGCTTGACGCGCTGGCGAGCGCCGGCGTCGACACCTCTGACGTCGCGGTCCATCCGGAGGCGACCGGGACGGCGCTGATTGTGGTGGACCGCGACGGCGAGAACCAGATTGTCGTCTGCCCGGGCGCCAACTCCAGCCTCTCCCTGGAGGGCGTGGAGTTCGGCCCCGAGGAGACGGTGTTGTGCCAGCTGGAGGTGGGCCTGCCCGTGGTACTGGAGGCCGCCAGGCGGCCCGCCGGGTACTTTGTGCTGAACGCCGCACCAGCGATGGACTTGCCGGCCGAGCTGCTGGAACGCTGCGACTTGGTGATCGTCAACGAGAGCGAGTACGCCCTAATCCCCGCCCTCGCCGCGGCCAAGCTGGTAGCCGTGACGTACGGCAAGGACGGCTCCGCGATGTTCGAACACGGGCGGAAGGTGGCAGAAGCCCCCGCATCCGCAGTGACGGTGGCGAACACCATCGGCGCGGGCGACGCGTTCTGCGCGGCCCTGGTCCTGGCACTCGGCGCGGGACTTGACTACTCCACGGCGCTGGCGGCGGCCAACGCCGTGGGGGCGGACGCTGTGGGCGATCCATCTTCGCAGCCGGCTCTGGCCCTGCTCGAGGAGTACGTTGCCCGGGTCGCTGGGGCCGGGGTTGTTGGACGGTGAATCTGGTCTTCAGGCAGGCAACGCCCGCCGATCACGCAGAGGTCCGGAGAATCACTCGGGAGGCGTACCTCCATGCCGGGCATTTCACCGCCGATCACCCGTACATGAGCGTGCTTGAGGACGTGGAACACCGGGCGGAGCATGCCGAAGTGTGGGTGGCCGAAGCCTCCGGCGCGGTGGTCGCGGCCGTGACGCTGACCTTCGCAGGCCAGCCGTACAGCGAGATCGCGGTGGACAATGAGCTGGAGTTCCGGATGCTGGCCGTTGATCCTGCGGTTCAGGGCGGCGGGATTGGTCGCGTTGTAGTCCGAAGGGTCATTGAACACGCGCAGTCGCTGCCCGCAATCAGGGCGATCAGCATTACGAGCGCGACGTTTATGGGACGGGCACATGCTCTTTACGAATCCCTGGGTTTCCAGAGGGTTCCGAAGCGCGACTGGTACGTGCCCGGCGAGGACGTCCTTCTCTGGGTGTTCCGCCTGGAGCTGCAACGATGGTTGCCCGCCGCTTGAGCCTGCCGATCAGGGCAATTCCCCCCGGCCCCGCCGTCCGACCGGTCAGGAACCCCAGGACCCTCTCTCACTTCCCGCACGTTTTTGGGCAACTGGGATCCGGACAGGCTCGATCACCGGACAGGCCCGATCGCCGCAGTCTCCAACACCCCGGCTACTCCCCGCGGGCCCTGGAAAGGTGGTTCGCGGCCGCGATTTCCAGGTGTGTCAGGTCGGACGCCACGGTGACGAATGTGAAGCCCTCCGCGATCCGCTGGCGCGCGATCTCACCGCTCGCTGTGTGAATGGCAGCGATTACGCCGGCGGCCTGTGCTGCCTCGCGGATGGTCACCAGCGCGGCGTTGAACTCCTCGGCCACGTCGGGGTCGTTGGGGAACTTGCCGCCCACGGCCAGGCAGAGATCGGACGGGCCGATGTAGACGCCGTCGATTCCGGGCACGGCGCAGATTTCCTTCACGTTCTCCAGGCCCTCAGGCGTCTCGATCATGGCAAGGCACAGCACGGTGGCGTCGGCCTCGGCGGGCACCGGCCCGATCCGGAGCGCGGACCGCATGGGCCCATAGGAGCGCATGCCGTGGGGCGGGTAGCGCACGGCCCGGACTGCGGCGGCGGCTTCCTCGGCGTTATTGACCAGCGGCACGATCACTCCGGCAGCTCCGGCGTCCAGCGCCTGCCCGATGAAGGCCGCGTTGTTGGACGGGACCCGGACGATTCCGGCAGCCCCGGCTGCATCAATCGCCATCAGGCCGTGCAGCCAGCCGGAATAGCCCATCAACCCGTGCTGGGCGTCGAGGGCCACGTAGTCATAGCCCAGCCGTGCCACGCGCTCGGTGGAGACCGGTGAGTCCAGGACCACCCAGTATCCGACGACGGGCTCATTGGCTCGGGCTTTTGCGGCAAACGATGCGGCAGTCATGGCAGATTCCTCTTCAGTTAGTAAAGACGTGCAACTGGGCTAGCGGTTGTAGTTGGGCATGGGCCCGCGGATTTCCGCGGCCACGGCATCACAGGCGGCCACCACATCTTCCGGCAGCGGGCCCTTCGCGGCCGCGGCGATGTTGGTCTGCAGCTGCTCCAGCTTGGAGCCGCCCAGCAGGATGGAGCCCACGCCGGGCTTGCTGAGCAGCCAGCGGAAGGACAGCTCCGGCAACGGCAGGCCCGTGCCGTCGGCAATGACACCGAGCTGGCGGACCGCCTCGAAGAGCCGGGGGTCCCAGTATCGCTGCTTGTACATCTCGGCCAGCCGGGAGCTGCCGAACCGGCCTTCGGTGGGTGATTGCGCAAAGGTGTGTTTGCCGGTGAGGAGCCCGCCGCCGAGCGGGTTGTAGACCATGGTCAGCAGCCCGGTGTGCTGGGCGAATTCCAGGTATTCGTCCTCGATCCGCGTGGCCAGCAGGTTGTACAGCTGCTGCGCCACCACCGGCCGCGGCACCCCGGAGCTGTCGGCTGCCGCGTTCAGCTCGCTGACTTGCCAAGCGGCGAAGTTGGACACGCCCCAGGCGCGGATCTTGCCGTCGCGAATCAGTTGTCCGACGACGGCGAGCGTCTCTTCCATCGGCGCCTTGCGGTCCGGCTGGTGCAGGTAGAAAAGATCCAGCCGGTCCGTGGCCAGTCGCCGGAGGCTGCCCTCCACGGAGCGCCGTAGGCCCTCCGCGGAGAGGGGCGAGTTGTCACCGGCGTCCGCGTGCGGCATCCCGGCCTTGGAGGCAAGGACGACGGCGTCGCGGTGCGCGGGCAGGAGCTTCGCCAGGATTTCCTCGCTGGCGCCGCCGGCGTAACCATTCGCGGTATCCACCACCGTGATGCCCGCCTCCAGCGCCGCCGCCAGCATGCCGGCGGCCACCTCTTCCGATGCGGTGTCCCCGAAGGTCATGGTGCCCAGGGCGAGTTGCGAAATGGGAAGCTCCAGGCCTGCCACGTTGGTTCCCTGCATCAGCTTGCTTCCTCCATCAGTACGGGCTCGCCCTGCGGCGCCACCTTGTTCAGTCTTGAGACCAGCTCGCGTGGTTTGCGGCCGGTCATGGTCAGCGGATCCAGCGCCGCGGCCCGCAGCGCCCGGGTGTATGGGTCCCGGGGCCTGGTGAGGACCTGTTCGGTGGGTCCCTGCTCCACGATTTTGCCCTTGGACATGACCACCACGTGGCTGCTGCTTTCCCGCACCACCCCGAGGTTGTGGCTGATCATCAGGTAGGTGAGCCCGCGGTCCCGCTGGATGTCCGCAAGGAGCTCCAGCACCTGGGCCTGGACCGAGACGTCCAGCGCGCTGGTGGCTTCATCACAGACCAGCAGTTCCGGCTTGGAGGCCAGCGCCCGGGCGATCCCGATGCGCTGGCGCTGCCCGCCGGAGAACTCGGCCGGACGGCGTCCCAGGGCAGAGGCCGGCAGACCCACCTTGTCAATCAGTTTGGCCGCCTCCGCCCGGCGTTCCTTGCCGGACCGGATGCCGCGCAGGATCAGTGGTTCGGCCACGATGTCCTCGGCGGTCAGGTGCGGATCCAGCGAACCGTAGGGGTCCTGGAAAACCATCTGCACCTTGGACCGGAGCGGCCGCAGCTGCCGGGCAGGCATGCGGGCGATGTCCTGGCCGTTCAGCAGGATCTCTCCGGAGGCGGGCGTCAGCAGACGCACAATGGCCTTCGCAATGGTGGACTTGCCGCAGCCCGACTCCCCCACGATGGCCACGGTGCTGCCGCGCGGGACGTCGAAACTGACATCGTCCACCGCGCGGAAGCTGGTGCGGTGCACGGCGTAGTCCACGGTGAGGTTCTTGACGGACAGCACCAGGTCCTGCCCGGCGGCCTTTGCTGGCGGGGTGTTCAAGGGTGAACTCACGGGTGTGCTCCGTTCAGTGTTACCGGGCTGGTGGTTGCCTGGCTGGACGTTGCCTGGCGGACGGTTGCCTGCTGGTCGGTTGCGTCCGGCGACGGCGGGCCTGCTTCGAGCGGGTCATGGTGCGGTTCCCCATCCCAGTGCCCCAGCTTAGGCACGGCGGCGAGGAGTTTCTTGGTGTACTCCGTCCGCGGGTGCTCAACGATCTGTTCCACTTCGCCGCTTTCCACGAACTTTCCGTCCTTCATCACGTGGATCCGGTCCGAGACCAACCGCGCCACGCCCAGATCGTGCGTGATCATGAGGATGGCCACGTGGGTCCGTTCCTGCAGCTCCATGAGCAGGTCCAGGATGCCGGCCTGCACGGTGACATCCAGTGCACTGGTGGGCTCGTCGGCCACCAGCAGAACCGGGTCAACGGCGAGCGCCATGGCGATCAGGACACGCTGCAGCATGCCGCCGGACAGCTGGTGCGGGTACTTCTTCAGCTGCACAGCCGGTTCGGGGATGCGGACCTGCTCCAGGAGCTCCACGGAGCGCCTGTTCAGGTCGGCTTTGGAGGCGCCTCCTTTCCGGAGGATCGCCTCGCCCAGTTGCCGACCGATGGTGTGCACCGGTGACAGCGCGGTCATGGCGTCCTGCGGGATCAGCGCGACGGACCGGCCGCGGAGCTTCGCGAACTGCTTCGGCTCAGTCACCACATCCACGCCGTCCAGCTCTGCATGGCCGGAGATAACGGCAAGGTCGTCCGGCAGGAGCCTCAGGAGGCCCATCGCCGTCGTACTTTTGCCGGAACCGGACTCACCGATAATGGTGACGGTCTGTCCGGCATCGATGGAGAAGCTGATGCCGTCCACGGCGCGGATCACGCCGGCGGTGGTCATCAGTTCAACGGCAAGGTCCCTGACCTCCAGCACGCTCATGAGGTGGCTCCCTTCCGGCGCCGTACACGGTCCCGCAGGCCGTCGGCCAGCAGGTTCACACCCACCACCAGGATGGCGATCACGGCACCCGGGAGCGTCACGATCCACCAGGAGGTGGTGATGAAGTCCTGGCCGTCGGAGATGATCCGGCCCCAGGTGGCGAAGGGCCGCTGCGGGCCGGCGCCGAGGAAGCTCAGCGCGCTTTCCATCAGCACGGCAGTGGCCAGGAGCAGCAGGACCACCACAATCACCTGGTTGATGACGTTGGGGATGACGTGCTTGACCAGGGTGGTGATCTGCGGCAGGCCCAGGACCTTGGCAGCCTGGACGTAGGGCTTTTCGCGTTCCACCAGCACCAGCGAGCGGGTGAGGCGGGCGGGTTCCGGCCACTGGGCGATGGCGATCACGAAGGTGATCACCGGGATGGAGGGGCCGAACAGGGCAACCACCAGCAGGAGCATCATGAGCAGGGGCAGCGAGAGCTGGGCCTCGATGAGGCGGGAGACCACGGCGTCCACCCAACCGCCGAAGAATCCTGCGAGCGCGCCGAGGACCACACCCACGAGGCCGGAAATCACGACGGCGAGCACACCGATGGTGAGCGACACCTGGCCGCCGTGCAGCACCCGGGAGAGGATGTCCCGGCCCAGTTGGTCGGTGCCGAACAGGTGGTCCGGGCTGAACGGGGGCAGGAAGCGGGAGGTGATGGCTTGGGCGTCCACGTCAGGCAGCGGAAGGACCTGGGCCAGGATGATCGGCAGGACCACCACGGCCGTGAGGAAAGCGCCCAGCACGATCTTCACCTTGGCGGAACGTTCCCGCCGGGCAGCCGAGGAGCGGCGGAGGAGCCGCTTAGTCACCGCCGTCGGCCGTTTCATGGCCTGCGCGGCGAGCGGGATTTCGTTGACGGTACTCATGCGACGGACACCTTTCCGAGCCGGACCCGGGGGTCAAGCAGCGGGTAACACAGATCGATCAGCAGCTGGACGCCGACGGCGAGCACGGACGTCACCAGGACCGTGGCCTGGATCAGCGGGTAATCGCGGGTTTCGAGCGCCCGCACCACCAGGG
The DNA here is from genome assembly GCF_006517235.1 of Pseudarthrobacter sp. NIBRBAC000502772. Lineage (NCBI taxonomy): Bacteria > Bacillati > Actinomycetota > Actinomycetes > Micrococcales > Micrococcaceae > Pseudarthrobacter > Pseudarthrobacter sp. NIBRBAC000502772. The sequence goes on along the minus strand of NZ_CP041188.1, from coordinate 1,649,707 downwards.
AACCCAGTCCTGGCCAGTTGAACACCACTTCAACCACAACCACGCCGTTGAGCATGCCGGCGAACCGGGTGCCAAGGGTGGTGAGGATGGGGATGGAGGAGTTGCGCATGGCATAGGCCCAGGTGAGCTTCTGCTCGCCGGTGCCGCGGGCCCTGGCCACCGTGAGGTACGGGGCGGCCATGTTTGTGCCCACCTCGCGACGGACCATCCGGGAAACCAGCGCGATCTGCAGGATGGCCACCGTGGTGACGGGCAGGACCACCCCGGACCAGCTGGTGAAGCCGGAGGACGGGAAGATGGGGAACACCACCGCGAACAGGGTCAGCAGCATGATGCCGATCCAGAAGTCCGGCATGGACTGCCCGGCGATGGTGAGCACGTTGACGCCGAGTTCACGCTTGGTGTCGGCACGCTTGGCCATCCAGACCCCCAGCGGGATGGCCACCACGATGGCGAGCAGGATGGCGAGTACCGCCAGGAAGATGGTGTTGGGCAGCCGGGACATCACCACTTCCAGGGCGGGTGCCTGGAACGAGTAGGACTTGCCGATGTTCCCGGCGCCCAGTTCCTTGAGGAAGATGCCGTACTGGGTCAGCAGGGGTTCGTTGAGCCCCATGGAGATCCGGATTTTTTCGAGGTCCCCGGTGGAGGCCAGCGGCCCGGCCAAGGCGTAGGCCGGGTCGCCGGGAGCCATCCGGATCAAGACAAAGACTGTGGACACGGTCAGGAAGATCGTGAGGAGGCTCTGCCCCAACCGCTTGGAGACGTATGTGACCATGGGACTAGCCGTTCACCTTGACTGTGGAGAGCTGGTAGGAGTTGATGGGGCGCAGCTTGATGCCCTCCACGCGGGTGCGGCGGGCCAGCACGGCGTTGGGGATGAATGCCCACATGCAGGGCCATTTGGCCCAGATGTCCTTCTGGACGTCGGTAAGCAGCTGGGTGCTCTTGGCGGTATCCGTTTCGGAGGTTGCCGTGATGATCCTGCTGCTGATCTCCGGGAAGACGAATCCGTGGTATGTGTCGCGGGTGGCTTCCTTCGCGGCGGTGCCGGCGTACATGCCCTGCAGGTTGGTCAGAGCGAGGCCCGTCTGGTTCCCGTAGCCGTTGCCCAGGATGTCCCAGTCACCGGCTTTGCCCTGCCGCCAGCTGGAGATGTCCCCACCGGGTTCGAACTGCTTCAGCTCGGCGGTGACGCCGATCGCCTTCATCATCTCCACGAGGGCTTCCATGATGGACACGTCGCCGGCGAATTCTCCGGTCTCCCAGATGACCTTAAGGGACAGGTTGGAGACGCCCAGGTCCGCGAGCATGGACTTGGCCTTCGCGGGATCGTACTTGTAGTCGCCGGTTTCCACGGCGCCCGCCAGGGTCTGCGGGACCACGCCCTTGGCGGAAGTGACCGTGCCGCCCAGGATGCCGTCAACGATACTCTTGCTGTCGAAGCCGTAGGAGAGCGCCTCGCGGACCTTGGGATCTGACATAGGGCTGTCCGCCGGCTTGCGGAAGTTGTAGAAAAGCTGGTTGTAACGGGTGCCGGTGACCGATTCGATTTTGATGCCTTCAACGGATTTCAGCTGGGCTACCGAATCCGGGGTGATGGAGTCGATGACGTCCACCTCGCCGGAGCGCAGGGCCACCACACGGCTGGATTCCTCGGACATGAACCGGACGTTGACCTCGGAGATGTTGGGCTTCTCGCCCCAGTAGTTCTCGTTGACCACCAGCTTGTAGGTGCCCGTTCCGCGGTCGGCTGAGGCCACCCTGTAGGGGCCGGTGCCGACGCCCTCCTGGAGTTCCTCGGGCTTGTTGGCGGCGGCCGGGGTGATGAGAATGTTGGACATCAGTGTGTTCAGCACGGGCAGCGGGGCCTTGGTGTCCAGGGTGAAGGTCAGTTCGTCCTTCTTGGTCACGACGGGCCATTCGGGGAACTGGGGTGCCAGGAAGGAGCCGTTGACCTGGCTGTACATCTCCAGCGCTTTGGAAACGTCCTCCACGGCAACCTTGGTGCCATCGGAGTACTTGATGTCGTTGCGGAGCTTGACGGTCCACTGGGTGGGGCTGGTCAGTTCGAAGCTTTCGGCCAGGACGTTGCGGGGCTTGAGGTCGTCGCCGATCTCGGTGAGGGCCTGGCGGACGGCGCGTTGGACGGTGACGGCGGCGTCAAACTGGTTGAGTTTGTTGTCGAGGCTGACCAGTGAGCGGTTCAGCCCCAGAGTGAGGGTACTGGTGCCGGTGACGCCGGGGCCGGGGGCGGACGGGCCCACGCAGGCGGTGACGGCGGGTGCCAGCACGGCACCTGCTCCGGTCAGGGCAACCCACCGGAGCAGCGAACGCCGGGAGAGTGAACGTTGCGCTACTTCGCCGAGGAATGCACTGCCGCCGGCGACACTGTCGGATCGAGTCATCTTTGACCTCCAGGTAAGGGCCGGCTCGTGCCGGCCAGGTGCTGCATCTTCGTGCTGATACGAGGCACCAGGGTTGTTACTCCGCTCACAATGTCATGATTGCGCAAAGTGCGCAAGTAGGTTAGCGTGTTTTGTGCAGGCCGGTCCAAAACGGCTTCACCGTACCCAGTTCCGCGGAAGCCAAAGGAGGCAGCGATGAAACGCATTATTGCCATTGCTGACGATCTTTCCGGCGCCGCAGAGACCGCAGCGGCCTTCCTGACGGAACACGCCGAGACCCGTAAGGATGATGCGCGGAGCGCGCAAACTGTGCCCGGCAAGACAAGGTCCAACGACGGCGCCCCGCACGTCTGTCTGCTCCCGCACCTTCCGGAGGAGCTTGCCACCGCCCTGCGGAACCTCCTGCAGGACGGGAACCACGGGCAGGACGTCGGGCTTTTGGTGCTGGATACGGACAACCGGAGGCTCCCAGCAGATGCCGCCGCCGGGCGGTTGCGCCAAGTCCTGCACTCGCTTCCCGTCGGGGACCACTCCCCCACAGTTTTCCTGAAGATCGACTCCCTGCTCCGCGGGCCCGTGGCCTCGCAACTGGAGGTCCTCAGCGCCGACGGTCCCGTCGTCCTGGCGCTGGCACTGCCGCCGCTGGGCCGCAGCACGGTCAACGGAACGGTGCACCACCAGGGGATGCCCCTGCATGAAACCACGTTGTGGCATGCCGAGACGTCGGTTCCGCCAGCAACCATCGGCGCTGCCTTGCAGCCTGTGGCAACCACCCTGGTGGAGCTGGCCACTGTCCGCGGCGGCGGCGAGACCTTGGCCGCAGCGCTGAAGGCCGCCAGTGCCGGCCGGCCTTTCCCCGTGGTGGTCTGCGACGCCGAGACACAGGCCGACCTGGATGCCATCGTCAGCGCCGCCCTCAGCATTCCCGGCGTCCGGTTCGCGGGTGCCTCCGCCCTCGGTTCAGCTCTCGGAGCCGCGCTGGCGCGGACTGCCGGTAAGGCACACAACAGAAGCGCCGCCGTCGTACGTTCTTCCATTGGCGAGCGCACAACCGGCATCTTTCCCCTGCTGGTAGTGGGCTCCGCGTCCGGTCCAGCACGGGAACAGTTGCAGGCCCTGGCCAGTAACGGCGTTGCCGTCATCACCCTGTCCCCGGCGGACATGCTGGCGGGAACCGCGGATCTGGTTTCGCTGGAGAAGGCCCTGGCCGCAGGCCCGGCGGCGGTGGCCGTGGATGCATCCACGGTGAATCCCGCGATGTCGGCCAGGATTGCCGGCGCCCTGGCCCGGACAGTGGCGCCGCTCGCCAAGGACCGGCCGCTGATGCTCACCGGCGGGGAAACGGCCCGCTCCGTGCTGGATGCCCTGGGTGTGCAGCGGCTGAGCGTTCAGGGCGAGGTTGAGCACGGCGCCGTCCTGTCGCTGGCTCCGGACGGAAACCCTGTGGTCACCCGCCCGGGCAGTTTCGGCGAAACGAACAGCCTCCGCACCATCCTGGCCGTATTGGCCGGCTACTCACCTTCTTCACCCTCCCTGACAGGGAATCCCCCCACAACGCACTCCCCTCTGCCGACGGCGCCCAAGCCGTCCCTGCCCGGAAAAGGACCCTCCATGAACTCTGTTGATCCCACTGAACTCCCCTTTGTAGCCGTAACCATGGGCGACGGCGCCGGTGTCGGACCCGAGGTGGTGGTGGCCGCCGTGCTGGACCCGCAGAGCAACGCCGAGTGCCGGCCCGTGGTGATCGGCGACGCGCTGCGCCTCCGCCAGGCCGCGGACATCCTGGGCGTCGACGCGGACATCTGGACCATCGCCTCGGTGGAGGACGCAGTGTTCACGCCGGGCCGGGTGAACGTGATCGACCTGGCGCTGCTGCCGGAGGACCTGCCCTGGGGGCAGCTCTCCCCCGTGGCCGGGCACGCCGCCTATGAATACATCCGAGTGGCGAGCGAGCTGGCCATGGCCGGGAAGGTGCAGGCTATCTGCACCGCCCCGCTGAACAAGGAGGCCCTGCACGCGGCCGGGCACGTCTTCCCCGGGCACACCGAACTGCTGGCGCAGCTGACCGGGACCGAGGAAGTGTCCATGATGCTCTCCACGCCCAAGATCAAGGTCATCCACGTGACCACGCACATCGGGCTGATGGACGCCGTGCGGAAGATCAACCCGGCACTGGTGGAGCGCACCATCCGCCGCGGCCATGACGCCCTGATCCGTGCCGGCATCCCCAACCCGAAGATCGGCGTCTGCGCCATCAACCCTCACGCCGGCGAGGGCGGGCTGTTCGGCCAGGGCGAGGAAGCGGAGAAGATCGAGCCGGGCGTGAAGGCCGCCCAGGCGGCAGGCATCGACGTTACGGGACCGCTGCCCGCCGACACCTTGTTTTTCCTGGCCGGCCGGGGCGATTACGACCTGGTGGTGGCCATGTACCACGACCAGGGGCACGGCCCGGTGAAGGTGCTGGGCATCGAGGCCGGCGTGAACATCACCGTGGGCCTGCCCGTCATCCGCACCTCCGTGGACCACGGCACCGCCTTTGACATTGCCGGCAAGGCGATCGCCGATTCGCGTAGCATGGTGGAGGCCCTGCACCAGGCGGCGGAGATGGCCACCCGGCCCGCCGTGGCCGTGTAGGAGCACACGGCAATGCTGCGGGCAGTTGGCCGGGGCCGGAACTAGCATGGTAACCACGCCCACGGGAAGGAGACCGGGAATGCTGTCGGCAAATGCCAGGCGCGAAGAAATTTACCATCTGGCGCTCACCACCGGCCTGGCCTCCGTGGAGGAACTGTCCGCCCGGTTCGAGGTCACGGCCTCCACCATCCGCCGCGACCTGGCGCTCCTGAACGGGCAGGGCCGGCTGGCCCGCACGTACGGCGGCGCCATGGCCCTGGGCGCCCACCCCGAAGCATCGCTCCGGCAGCGCACCGGCGAGGCGTTTGAGCAGAAGCACGCCATTGCCCGCTGGGCGGCATCCGTGATCCGGCCCGGGGAGAACATCCTGCTCGACGCCGGCTCCACCGTGGGTGCCCTGGCCCACGAACTGCGGGGGTTTGATCGGTTGTCCGTGACGACGCCGGGCATCAACACCATGCAGGAACTGGCCGAGTCCGACGGCATCGAAGTGGACTGCCTGGGTGGCCGGCTGCGGAGCCTGAGCCAGAGCTTCGTGGGCCCGCTCGCCGAGGCCGCCCTGGAACGGATGAGCTTTGACCGGGTGTTCCTTGGCGCCGACGCCGTCACCGCCGAGGACGGCATCTGCGAGGCCGACCACGCTCAGACCCGGCTCAAGGAGCTCATGGCCCGCCGTGGCAACAGCGTCTACGTCCTGGCCGACTCCTCCAAACTTGGCCTGCGCCCCTTCCACGCGTGGGCGAGGCTCGCGCTGCCCTGGACGCTGGTCACGGACGACGGCGCCGACCCGGGTCAGGTGCAGAAGTTCCGTGACGCGAGGGTCACGGTAGAGGTGGCTGAGGTACTGCCCGGCGGTTGAGCTCGTCGAAGCCAACCCGTCGAAACCTAACGGCCATTGTGCGGCCTGGGGGCAAACGCCGCATACGTGGGGGAAGTGCTGGGGAACTTCGACAAGATCCTCCATGTCCACCACGAGGGCGAGGACCTGCGATGAACCCGCAGTTCGCGGAACGGGCACCCGTATGTGCGTTGCACGTTGAGCAGATACTCGAGCAGCATAGGCAGGTTGCACGACGACTTGAGATCATCGAGCCGCTCCGAACGCGCTGGATGGAGACGGCGGAGGCAGAGGTCCGCGACGACCTTGCTGAGCGGTACAACGACCTGTCAGCTGTCCTCAACGTGCACCTCGGCGGCGACCCGCCTCAAGGAATTCATGCGGATCCTTCTGTGCCTGGCAACCGGCTCTTGACCGCCACTCCGGCCGGGTCCAGCATTGGAAGACACACTGGCGGTCTCCAGAGAGATGGCGGTTGACGATGGCCCGGGGAAGTTTCGACGACCGATTCTGGACGGGGCAATTCCACAGATGGGCTGGCGCCGCAGCGATGCTCGGTGGCGTGCTGTGCGTCTTGACCGCATTCCTACACAATCTGGAACCGATCGGCTGCATCGGCTTGGAATGCGAAACAAGAGCCATGCGTACATCGACCGGGTTTGCCCCTTTGGCAGCCTCTGTCGCGTCCCTTCTCATACTGGTTGGCGTAGCCGGTATGGCACTCCTTGCACGGCGATCCGGCCAGTACCTCAAGCTTGCGAACGCTGGCCTGATTACGGCCGCCGTTGGTCTCATCCTGCTGTTTACGGGAGCGCTCATCCAGACGGTATTCTTCGCCGGCGACTTCCCAGGGATGCCCTATTTTGTCATCCCCGGGCTGCTGGCTATCATCGCAGGCCTCCTGATGATCGGGGTCTTCATTCTCCGTTCAGGTGTTCTTCCACGATGGCTCGGGATCGTCTTCGTGGTCAGCACTGTCGCGTTGCTGGCAGCCAATGAACAAACACCTGCTGTCCTGCTCGCCATACCTTTTGGGCTCGCCATGGTGGCTGCCGGCTACTACATGTGGGTAGGGGCGGCAGTTATGCAGCCGCCCCTGCCAGAAGCTGCTGGATAGCCGAACAAACCTCATCCAAACGACGGTGGACCGGTGGAATAGACCATGGTGCTACTAATCCCTGCAGCAGGGATCCTGTTTTACCTTGCATTGTTTCTCGTTGCCCTGGTCCTGCTCGGCATCTTCTGGGGCATTTACGGTCTAATAATCGGGCTGACGCACGTTACGGCCCTGGCCACCAGGAGGAAGAGCCGGCCGAAAGCACCGCGGAAGACCCCCGTTAGCCCCAAGCGCAAAGTTCCCCCCGCCCGAGACCGGGCACCGCGGCCCGCACCAGTCCCGGCCTCGCCCGACATCTGGCCCAAATGGACTCCTGCCCACAGGCGCTACGTCGATGAGGAGTTATCCCTTTGGCAGGAGCAGTTCGACGCGTTGAACTCCAGGAAGTAGAAACTGCTCCAAATCGACAGGTCTTGTCACGCAGTTAACCACGCATTCACGCCGCCCTCACAACATGTCCAACCGGCCTCACTACGGTCGAACCCATGGACAACATTTCACGCAGATCCCTCCTTTCCGCCGGCCTCGGGGCCGGGCTCGTCGCCGCCTGGCCGGGTGCCGCCGTCGCCGTTTCAACAGCGGACGACGCCGGTCTCCGCACCGATCCGTTCCTGCTGGGAATCGCCTCCGGCGAGCCCTGGCCGGACGGCTTTGTGATCTGGACCCGGCTGGCACTGGACCCGATCGCCGAGGACGGCCTGGGTGGCATGCCCTCCCGCAACATCGCGGTGGCGTGGGAAGTGGCTGAAGACGCCGGCATGCGCACCGTAGTAGCCCGCGGCGTCGAGAATGCCCGGATCGAAACCGCCCACTCGGTGCACGTGGAAATCAAAGGCCTCCGCCCGGGGCGCGAGTACTTCTACCGGTTCCGCACGGGTAAGCACATCAGCGTGGTGGGCCGCACCCTCACCAGCCCGGCGCCGCACGAGACGCCGGCGGCGCTGGCCATGGCGTTCGCCAGCTGCTCGCAGTACGAGCACGGCTACTTCACCGCCTACTCGCGGCTGGCCCAGGACCACCCGGACCTGGTGCTGCACCTGGGCGACTACATCTACGAGTACAAGAAGGACAGCTACGTGATCGGCGGCGGCAACCCGCGCGACCACCAGGGCCCCGAGACTTCCAGCCTCGCCGGGTACCGGCAGCGGCACGCGCAGTACAAGTCCGACGCTGACCTGCAGGCCGCGCACGCGGTCGCGCCGTGGCTGGTGGTGTGGGATGACCACGAGGTGGACAACAACTGGGCGGACGAGATCCCGGAGAACAAGGACGCCGGGCAGCTGAACGACACCACCGAGCGGTTCCGGCAGCGCCGCACCGCCGCGTTCCAGGCGTACTACGAGAACATGCCCCTCCGGGCCTCGTCCGTGCCGGCCGGGGTCGACATGAAGATCTACCGCACCATCCAGTGGGGCCAGCTGGCCAACTTCCACATGATGGACACCCGGCAGTACCGGGACGACCAGCTGGCCGGGGACGGCTGGAAGAAGAACGTCACCGAGCGCCTGGCCGAGGACCGCACCATCACCGGCGCCGAGCAGGAGAAGTGGCTGCTGGACGGCTTCAAGAACTCCACCCAGCGCTGGGACATCCTGGGCCAGCAGGTCTTCTTCGCCGAAAAGGACCGCAACAAGGCCCCCGAGATCGACGACGTCTCCATGGACGGGTGGGACGGCTACGCCGCCTCCCGCCGCCGCATCTCCCAGGGCTGGGTGGACGCGAACGTCCGCAACGCCGTCGTACTCACCGGCGACGTGCACCGCAACTGGGCCAACGACATCAAGGTCGACTACAGGGACCCGGCCTCCCCCGTCGTCGGCTCCGAACTGGTGTGCACGTCCATCAGCTCCACCGGCAACGGCACCGGCTCAACGGTGGATCCCGTCATGGCCTGGAACCCGCACCTGAAGTTCTACAACGACAACCGCGGCTACGTGAACACCAAGATCACCAAGGACGCGCTCACCGCCGACTTCCGGGTCCTGGACTACGTCACGACGCCGGGATCCCCCGTCAGCACGAAGGCCACCTTCGCGATCCAAGACGGAGTCCCGGGACTGGTCGGTGGTTGAGCCTGTCTAGGGCTGAACCACATTCACGAGTTCTGACCGTTTTCCGGTCTGCAGGTCCTCGGTCAGGACGAGCGCACCGACCTCGGGGCAGTGATACTTATGCTCCCGGGAATTCTTTTCTAGCGGCGTCCAGTCATAAACCTTGACGCAGCCGGTGTAGGTGCGGGTTTTCGTGGAGACGGTCTCGCCGGTGGCGACGGTGTCCCGCATGTCCTCTGCATGACCAACGTAAAATTCCTGCCTATAGGAATCGCCGGTGCGCTGCTCGGCCTTCATCCAGATGCCGGCTTTTGCGCCATCTTTTCCGTGGAGAAAGCTGCCGGAGTGGTCCAGCAACATCCCGTTCCAATAGTTGTTCACGTCCTCGCCGAAGTACCACACGTCACCGTTCTTGTGCTGTGCCAGGTAATCCCGGGTTTCCTCTACGAGCTGCCCGTTCTTGTATTCCTTGTCCAGGTAGATGGCCGTCTCAACGCCCTCTATGGTCTTGGTTTCCTGCAGGATTTCGATTTCAATCCTCTCGGTGACGCGTCCTTGCTCGGTCGTTTCGTAAGTCATTTTCTTGCCGACGGGGAGGGCGAAATATTGATTGGTAATTTTGGTGGTGAAATCGGCCGGGTTGATCTGCGGATCGTACTCCGCGGCCCTGCTTCTTTTTGTGTTGTCGAAGACAAAAAGTGTCGCCCCGCCAACAACAAGCAACAGGACGACGAGAGCAAAGAATATTTTGGATCGTTGATTCATGACCTATCCCACTCCTTCTGAGTAGAAATTCCTGTAGGGGGTCAGAGCACCATTGCTTGCCCATGGCCATAGGAGAAAGGTAGTGCAGTCCGTCGTGAACCTGAACCCCCTGTACGACGGCGGCGGACCCACGGCACGCTCGTCGGGCTTAGGAAGGGGGGCCACCGTGGGGCGGTAGGATGTGCCGCATGGCCCAGGACGAGGTACGCGGCAGGATCGAGGCCTTCGTGGCCGATTTCCACACGAGGTGGCAGCGGTCAGGCAAGTCGCCGGGCATGTTCGCTTCCGCCCCCGGGGTGTTCGAAGGTGAGTTGTCTTCCAGTCCCGCGCACGACCGGTCCGCCGAGCAGACCACCGTCCTCGAGGTCACCGAGTACCTCGGGTACCGACACATCTGAGGGTTATCGGATGCAGTCAGCGCTCACTCGTTTCAGATCCTTCCGGAGCGTGGCCGCAACCGCCGCAGCCCTCCTGGCGGTATCTGCCGCGGGTTGCGCCAGCGCTCCGGAGCCGCCTGGTGTTCGGATCGCTGCTGTCGGTGACATGAACGGCGTCAAGAACTATGCGCCTGATAGCCCGTCCGGTCGGAACGGTGCGGCGATCACGCGGCTCGTGCAGAACAACGACATTGACGCGTTCCTAGGGCTCGGGGACTTCCAGTACGACACGGCGTACTGCGATGACTACGTGAACTACTGGACGCCGTTGTGGGGTGGCACGATGCCCAAGTTGTACTGGGTGTCCGCCCCCAGCCACGACTGGGAACCCGGCCACAACGAAGACCTCGACAACTTCATGAATGGCCAATGCCCGGGGTCTCGGGAAAAGGCTGCGATCAACCAGGAGCGTGGGTTCATCGGGAACGGGGAACCGTACTCGAAGGACTTCGGGAACTGGCACTTCGCGTTCCTGTCGTCCGCGCTCTGGCGGTACAACCCCACGCAGGCTCGGGCGTTGACGGCGTGGCTGGACAACGACCTCGCTACTGCCAAGGCGGCGGGTAAGCACCTGGCGGTAGTTCATCACGAACCGTACTTCACGTCGAACACGAACGAACATGAGCGGGCCGCTGACCACAAGCCATGGATTGACGTGATGTGGAAGCACCGGGTCCGTCTGACCCTGTCAGGGTCACAACACAACTACGAACGGTCATGTCCGGTGAACAACGCTGATCAGTGCGTCAATGACGGGATGACGGCGTTCCAGGTTTCCACGGGAGGTATCGGTCTCCGTCCCTTCACCAGCCGTCCGCCGTACATCGTGAAGCGGTTCAGCGACACCCACGGGTTCCTTCAGATGACACTCCGAGACGACGGGTCCTTCGACTGGAACTTCGTTCCAACGTCGGGGTCGGACACAGACGCCGGTACGCGTTCCGCACCGTAGTAAAGCCGGGTAGTCCGGGCTGAAAGACGGGTAGCGCCTGCGAGAAATACGAGTACACGGCAGCCCCTCACTACGCTGGTTGGCCTCCTGACCCGGGAATACACTGACCAGACGCCTGCCGCGACGCCTGACAAAAACCGAAGGGAGAAGAATTTCATGGAACCTGATGCCCGTCGCCGGTGACAGCGGCGGCAACCGAAGAATCCACTATCCGCCGGGAAGAGATCATGAGAAAGACCCTGCTCGCGTTCATCACGCTGCTGCTTGCGCTGGGTAGTGTTGTGGTGGTGCCGGTTGCGGCGTCGGCTGCTGAGGGTGATGTTGGGGTTGAGGGTCCGTCGCATTCGGGGACGGGGACCCCGACGGGTACGAAGCGGGCGACGAGTTCGTTGTGGTTCAACGACGGGCTCTGGTGGGGGAACCTGTGGGACACTGCCAGCTCGGATTTTCATATCTTCCGGTTCAATGCCGCGACGAGCTCGTGGGTCAATACGGGCGTGGCGACGGACAATCGGGCGGGCACCCATCATGACGTGTTGTGGGACGGGACGACGCTGTATGTGGCGAGCTACCGGTTCGTCGCCGACAACCTGCCGGCTGTGCCGAACTTCCCGACGACGATGCGAAGTTACAGCTACAACTCGAGTACCAAGACGTACTCGCTGCTGTCCTCTACAAACATCAACAACTACAAGGTTGAGACCCTGACCATCGATAAGGACTCGACGGGTCGGGTGTGGGCCACGTGGCAGCAGGGGAACAAGATCTATCTGAACGTCACTGGCACGGACGGCACAACATGGGGCACGCCGTTCCCGCATCCTGCGTCGTTGAGCAACGTGTCTGTGGACGACACGTCGGCTGTGATCGCGTTCGGACCCGGCAAGATGGGTCTGATGTGGAGCCGGGAGGTCGGTGACGCCACGGACGGCATGTACTGGAGCTACCACGTCGATGGAGCGTCGGACACAGACTGGAGCGAACCTGTGGCGGCGGTGTCGGGGCAGGGCAGCAGCGATGACCATATGAACTTGAAGTGGCTGGACTCCTCGGGTGATCGGGTTTTCGCCGCTGTCAAGACGTCGTTCACGTCCGCGCCCCAACCGCTGATCCAGCTGTTGGCATTGAATGGCACGACCTGGTCGTCGCACCCGATCGCGACTGTGTCGGAGTGCCCAAACCGGGTGCTCGTCCTGATTGATGAGAGCACGCAGAGACTGCGTACCTTCGCTTCCTATCCGAAGCCGAATGGCACGACGAACGCTGGTGTCTGCAGTAACTCCGGGGGCGCCATCTACGAGAAGTCCTCGCCGCTGGACAACATCAGCTTCACCACCGCGAAGACGGCTCGTATCGTGGACGCCGACCAGTATGTCCACAACGTGACGTCAACGAAGCAGAACCTCAACAGTGCGGCGCGGGGCACGGCCAACAGCGGTCTGCTGGTGCTCGCCGATGTGAACGCCACCAGCCAGTACTGGCACTTTTACGACCGGGCGCCCGTTGCCTCCTTCACGGCCACCCCCACTTCCGGCACCGCACCCCTGGACGTGGCCTTCACCGATACCTCCACCGACTCGCCGACGTCGTGGTCCTGGGCCTTCGGCGACGGCGACACGTCCACCGAACAGAACCCGGCCCACACCTACACCGCCGCCGGAACCTACACCGCCACCCTGACCGCCACCAACGACACCGGCTCAAGTTCAACCACCTCGACCATCACGGTCAGCCCGGCACCACCGCCCGTTGCCTCCTTCACGGCCACCCCCACTTCCGGCACCGCGCCCCTGGACGTGGCCTTCACCGATACCTCCACCGACTCGCCGACGTCGTGGTCCTGGGCCTTCGGCGACGGCGACACGTCCACCGAACAGAACCCGGCCCACACCTACACCGCCGCCGGAACCTACACCGCGACCCTGACCGCCACCAACGACACCGGCTCAAGTTCAACCACCTCGACCATCACGGTCAGCCCGGCACCACCGCCCGTTGCCTCCTTCACGGCCACCCCCACTTCCGGCACCGCGCCCCTGGACGTGGCCTTCACCGATACCTCCACCGACTCGCCGACGTCGTGGTCCTGGGCCTTCGGCGACGGCGACACGTCCACCGAACAGAACCCGGCCCACACCTACACCGCCGCCGGAACCTACACCGCGACCCTGACCGCCACCAACGACACCGGCTCAAGTTCAACCACCTCGACCATCACGGTCAGCCCGGCACCACCGCCCGTTGCCTCCTTCACGGCCACCCCCACTTCCGGCACCGCGCCCCTGGACGTGGCCTTCACCGATACCTCCACCGACTCGCCGACGTCGTGGTCCTGGGCCTTCGGCGACGGCGACACGTCCACCGAACAGAACCCGGCCCACACCTACACCGCCGCCGGAACCTACACCGCGACCCTGACCGTCACCAACGACACCGGCTCAAGTTCAACCACCTCGACCATCACGGTCATCCCGGCACCGCCCCCCGTTGCGCCCACGTTGGACGCACCCTCCGTCGTCAACGTTGCCAACGTTGATGCCGTGCCCGTCTCCGGCACCGCTAGGGCCAGAGTCGCGGACACCGTGAGTGTCACAGCGTCCGACGGCGCGGGCAATGCCGTGAGCGGAACGGCCACGGCCAGCTCGACCGGAGCCTGGTCCCTTCCGACACTCAACCTGACGAGCCTCAACGACGGCACCGTGACCCTGACCGCAACCGCGACCGATACGGCGGGCAACGTCAGCCCGGCGACGACGGCAACGGTCCCCAAGGACACTGTGCCCCCCGCCGCGTCCACGTTGGACGCACCCTCCGTCGTCAACGTGGCCAACGTCGATGCCGTGCCCGTCTCCGGCATCGCCGGGGACACGGGCACCGTGAGTGTCACAGCGTCCGACGACGCGGGCAATGCCGTGAGCGGAACGGCCACGGCCAGCTCGACCGGAGCCTGGTCCCTTCCGACACTCAACCTCTCGAGCCTCAACGACGGCACCGTGACACTGACCGCAACCCCAACCGCAACCGATACGGCGGGCAACGTCAGCCAGGCGACGACGGCAACGGTCCCCAAGGACACCGCGCCCCCCGCCGCGCCCACGCTGACGGCCCCCGCCACAGTCACCGCCGCGACCGTCACGTCCGTGACGGTCAGCGGCAGCGCCGAGGCCGGCACGACCGTCACACTCAACGTCACGGACGCCAATGCCGTTCACACCGTCACCGCGACCGCGACCGCGGACGGAACCGGGTATTGGTCCATAACGCCACTGAACCTGACGAGCCTGAGCGACGGCCAGCTCACATACACCGCCACCGCGACCGATACGGCGGGCAACGTCAGCCCGGCGACGACAGCAACGGCCCCCAAGGACACCGCACCCCCCGCCGCCCCGACACTGACGGCCCCGGCCACCGTCACCGCCGCGACCGCCACGACCGTGACCATCAGCGGCAGCGCCGAGGCAGACGCCACCGTCACGCTCAACATCACTGACGCCGACACCGTTCACACAGTCACCGCGACCGCTACCGCGGACGGAACCGGGAACTGGTCCATAACGCCACTGAACCTGACGAGCCTGAGCGACGGCCAGCTCACATACACCGCAACCGCGACCGATACGTCCGGTAACACCGGTGCGTCCGCAGCGCAGACCGGAACGAAGAAGACGACCTCAACGGCACCGCAGTTCACGAGCGTGCCGTCCCAGATCACGGGCGACACGGTGACCGCCGTGCCATTCGAGGGGACCTCCGATCCGGGGGCAGCCGTGGCGCTCACGGCCACCGATTCGGGGAATCACAGCCTATCGGCCACGGCAACCGCGAACGGCTCGGGAAACTGGTCCGCGACGATGAACCTCAGCACCCTCAACTCGGGCCTGGTCACGTTCTCGGCCCAGGCCACGGACACCTACGGCAACATCAGCACGGTGATGACGGCGACGAGCCGCATCGGCCCGGGGGTCGTGTCCGTCACGCTCCAGAACGGCGGAATCGCCGGCAAAGCGGACACCAACGACAAGGTCGTGGTCGTGTTCAACGAGCCGATGAGCCCGAGCTCGTTCTGCAGCACCTGGACCAGCCCCACAGGGCCGTGGACGCATCTGAGCAGCAGCGTCAGCGTACTCATCAGCCGCAACACCTCCGCACCCAACGACACCCTGACCCTCACGACGGGTTGCACGACCAGCAACTTCGGCACCGTCAACCTCGGCGCCCGCTACACCACCAGCACCGGCGGAAACCTCACCTTCAAGGGCAGCAGCACCGTCCAACGGTCCTCCGTCTCGCTGAGCGCGGACGGCAAGACCCTCACGATCACCCTCGGAGCCCTCAAGAGCGGCACCCGGGCCACGGGCGTCATCGCCGGCACCCCCACGTACGAGGGGACCGCGAACGGCCAACCCGGCATCGCAACCGACATGAACGGAGTCCCGCTCGGAACCAAACCCTCCGGCTCCGGGACGGCGTCGGGCTTCTGATCCTCGAATCGCGCGGCATACCTTCCTGCAGAAACGAGACCTCAGCCGTTCCGTGTCTGACCGTCACAAATCAAACAGAAGTTGAGGTCATACTGTCAGCCGCCGTCGGTGATTCAGCCTCCTGATTGCATATGCAGCAGCCATGCCACCAAGGACCAGTCCGATCGTGATTACCCAGAGCGAGTTGTTCGCTGCAGCGGTCACGGTATCCGCCGCAGCGTCGTCGAATGTATCCGCTGCAGAGGCAATGGTGGCACCGCCACTTGGTAATGGGGCAGGGTTGGAGTTCGCTGCCACTGTTGCCGGTGTTTCCGAAGATGTGGTTTCGGGTCGTTGAGTGGCTTCGTCCGCCACCGGCTGAGGTGAGATCACGCCAGGTTCAGCAATTGCCGCTGCCTGCGCCGCATTCGCAGCGGCAGGTTTATTTAGGGGCGAAGCGGCTGCAGCCTGCCAGGAGGGAGCATCAGCAGGTTCGGGAGCCGGTTGCGCGGGATCGGGTTGTGCGGGCCCTGGAGCTGGGGCAGTTGCAGCAGGTGCCGGGGCGGCATTGGTCGTAGCAAGGGGAGCGGGAGCTTCATCAGCGGTTACGGGGGGAGCTTCAGCGGTAGACGGGGTAGAAGCTGCTGATCCCTGCAACCCGCAATGCGTACCTACCCCGCCCATGCATCACCAGCCTGGAGATTGGAGCAGGAGGGAACAGGTGGATTAGGCGCGGGGATAAATAGCAACCTGTTAGGGGTTGCGCCCTTATTGGCACTGATGACACCCGTCACCGCGTTGTTGGTCATCGACTGGTGAACCTGTGCCGGGGATAACGAAGGGTCACGGGAAAGCAGGACTGCAGCCGCACCGGAAACGTGTGGAGCGGCCATTGAAGTACCGTCCAGAGTGTTGTAGCCGGTAGCAGCGTTGTTCCAAGCAGACCTGATGGATATTCCCGGTGCTTGAATATCAACGCAAGAGCCGTAGTTGGACCATGACGCCTGAGCGTCGTTAATATCCGTAGCTGCAACGGTAATGGCAGACCGAACTCGAGCAGGAGAGGCAGCACAGGCATCAGCGCCGGCGTTGCCTGCTGATGCGACTACCGTCATCCCGTCGTTAACAGCACTTTGAACGGCTTCGTCAAATGAAGAATTAGTGAAACCGCCAATACTGAGGTTCAGTACTGCTGGCTGACCGGCCACGTGGTGCTGAACTGACCAGTCAATCCCTGCCATGATTGTTGACGCCCAGCCGCTTCCATCACACTCAAGCGCCCGGATGGGGATGATGCTGGCTTTCTTGGCAACGCCGTATGTTGTTCCGGCGGCGGTTCCCGCGACGTGCGTCCCATGACCATTACAGTCATTGATTCCATTGCCATCATGAACTCCCCACCAGATTGCAGGAATCCTCCCGGAAAATTCCGTATGGGAAACATGCAGCCCGGTATCAACAACATAGATGTTCACGCCCGCACCTTCATTGCCGATGCTGTACTGCCCATCTCGCCCTGATCGCTGATCTACCCGGTCAAGCCCCCAAATAGATGTGGCACCAGAGATTGAAACGGGAGTGTCAAGTTCAACTGAGGCCACGTCTTCTGATCTTTTCAGGGACTCCATTTCCTTCGGTGTCGCTACAACTACCGAAGCTTTCATTGCATGGGAAAGAGTCGCCTTAACTTCAATCCCCTGTTGCCGCAGGGACGTAGACTCCGCTTCTGCATTCACATCATTGCCATATTTCACGATGTACCTTTGCTCTCCTGCGGGTGGAGCAGAGGGCGAAGGAGAAGGAACAGTGGCAGATGGCGGATCAGTTGCAAGATCAGCATGAGCAACAGCAGGGGCCAGAAATGGAACCATTGAGGCAAGGAATACGGATGCCGCGGCTTTAAGGAAATACGGCGGTGTGGACATCTGCACTGTTCTTTCGTACGAAGGATGCCTCTTACCGCGGGAGCAGCCATAAGTGATTACCGAGCATTAATAGAAGCTGCACTTTCCGTGTGCCATACAAATGATAACGGCGAGGTTCCAGATATTAGACCTCAGCGGACTGATTGTCGAACATTATGGTCCGGCACGAACATCTTGCCTAAGAGCACCTCGCCGCGGACCGCACCATCACCCGCGAGGCGATGACCGCGGAGTTCCGGGCCCTGGACTACGTCACGAGTTCCCGATCCCGTCAGCACGAAGCCTCCTTCGCGATCCAGGACGGAGTTCCGGGGCTGGTCGCCATCTAGAACCTTCCCGAACCCTCGAAACCCCCATCCGAGTTCGCTCGGCTTGGGGTTTCCCCGTTGTTTGAGCGGTACGCTCCTTGAAGCTGGAGAAGGATGGGGGAAGCGTCAGGGGCTGGTATCTCCGCCGCAACCGAGGTCCTGCGCGGAATGGTGGACAGCGTTCTGGCTGCGGCTGCCCTGCCCGGAATGTTCGTTGTGGGCCTGGTCAGAACTTCGTCGCCGCCTGCGCCAGGTGCAACCGGGCGAAGGGCGCCAGGATTCCTTCCCCGGGTCAGCAGGAACGGATTGAACGACGACGACGGGACTACGTTACGCCCGACGGTTTAGTCAGTGTCGGCGAGCGGCAGCCGCTCCCCTAGCCGCTCCTGGTGGTTGAGCTTGTCGAGACCTCGGGTTTCGACAAGCTCAACCACTCGAGGCATATGGGGTTGTCACCAGGTTGATGCGACGGTGCGGGTGATGGCCCAGCCGTCTCCGCGCGGCTCGAACCAGGAGCGCAACGTCAGGCGCCATGTTGCCGTGGATCCCCAGATTGTGGCCATTCCGCCTTGGCCTGCACGGATCCGGTCATGTGCGTAAGGGTGAAGTCGTCGGCAAGGATGACGCCGAGTTCTGCCAGGTCCCCGGCAACCATCGCCTCGCACAACGCGTTGTGGAGCCCCTCCAGGTCCGTGGCGGTCACGGTTTCATCCGTCGTCGTGCCTGTGCTGTGAGTTCCTGTGCACCGTGGCTGGTGCAGTATTCCAAGCTGATCTTCTTTCTGTCTTAGGCTTCGGGGATGACCATCGAGAAGCGCTCCAGCCGCGCCTCGTCGGGGTCGGGTCCGTTGCGCACACCGGAGTCGAGCGCGTCGATGGCGGCCAGTTCGTCGACGCTGAGTTCGAAGTCGAACACGTCGAAGTTCTCGGCAATGCGGCCAGGGTTTGTTGATTTCGGGATGGCTGAGCGGCCCTGCTGCAAATGCCAGCGCAGCATGACCTGCGCCGGGCTCTTCCCGTGCACCCGCGCGATGGCGGCGATCGTCGGGTCTTCCATCACGTTCCGACGGTCCTTGCCGCCCCACCCGGGGTAGAAAGTGATGCCGCCGATCGGTGACCAGGCCTGGGTGAGGATCCCGTGCTCGGCGTCGGCTGCCTGGACGTCCGGCTGGCTGAAGTACGGGTGCAGCTCGATCTGGTTGACCGCCGGGATGACGTGGGTCTCTGCCAGTAGCTGCTTCAGGTGGTGTGGCATGAAGTTGCTGACGCCGATCGCCCGTACCCGCCCGTCGGCAAGCAACGTTTCCAGCGCCTTGTACGCGGCGATGGTTTTGTCGAACCGGTCGGGGGCCGGCTGATGCAGGATGAGCAGGTCAAGGTAGTCGACGCCGAGCTTGCCAGCAGCCTTCTCCCAGGCGTGCAGCGTCTGGTCGTAGCCGTAGTCACTCACCCAGACCTTGGTCTGGATGAACACGTCAGAACGGTCCAGACGCGAGCCGCGGATGCCTTGGCCCACCTCCCGCTCATTGCCGTATGCGGCGGCGGTGTCGATGTGCCGGTAGCCGGCTGCGAGCGCAGCCTCGACGGCCGCCGTCGTCTGCTCGGGTGGGCTCTGGAAGACGCCCAGGCCGAGGGCTGGCATCGTGACGCCGTTGTTGAGTGTAAGTTCCATGATCATGCCTTTCACGGTATTCGGATGTGCGGGGATGTGGGAGGGGCTGGGGCTCAGTGGTCGTGCGGTTCAGCGGGCGGGCTGCGCCTCCGGTACGGGCACGGCCATCCGGGGTGCCCTGGTTCGGCGGGCAGCCAAATCTGCGGGCAAAATGAGGGCCGCGGCGACCGTCAGGGCAAGAAGCAGGAGGACACTGCCTGCCGTGAGGGCGGCGCTGACCGCGGCGGCCAGGTGCGCTACGGCGGAACCCGTGGTCGGGACGGTTGCTGCGGCAGCGACTGCGATACCAAGCCCGAGGCAGGTGCCGATCTGGTGGAAGGTGTTCACCAGGCCCGATGCCGCCCCGGCGTCTGCGGGCGGGGCACCGACGATGCCGAACGAGGTCAGTGGCGCGAAGGCCAGGCCTTGGCCGGCGCCTATGAGGATCATTGGCAGGGCCACCCCCGTCAGGTAGGAGGAGTCGATGCCCACGCGGCTGAGCCAAAACATCCCGGCGAGGGTGAGCGGGATACCGGCCAGCAGCGGGACCGAGCCCGGCATCCGGCCCACGAGCCGCGGGATGCTCATCGCGATGGCGAAGTTGACCGCCGTCATGGGGAGGAACCCGATGCCAGCCTGCAGCGGGTCAAAGCCCAGTACTTCCTGCATGAACTGGGTGGTGAAGAAGAAGGCGATCATCGCGCCCAGGTACAGGAGGCGGGCGATGTAGGCGCCGGTGCGGCGGCGGCTCGCGAACAGCCGCAGCGGCATGATCGGCTGGGCCGCCCTGCGCTCGATCAGCACGAACACGGCCAGGAGCACGACGCCGGCGCTGACGGCCGTGAGCGTGACAGGCGAGGCCCATCCGGCGTCGGCGGTGTTGATGATGCCGAACACGAGAGCGCCGACACCCAGCGTGGCGCTGAGCGCGCCGAAGACGTCGAAGCGGCCCCGGGACCGGCCGGTTTCCGGGAGAAACCGTGGAGCGAGGACGATCATCGCGGCGCCGATGGGCACGTTCACGAAGAACCCGGCCCGCCAGGAGATCCAGTGGGCCAGCGCCCCGCCGATGACCAGGCCCAGGCTGGCACCAATCCCTGCCGTAGCACCGTACAAAACGACGGCCCGGGTGCGCTCACGGCCCTCCGGGAAGCTCGCCGTGAGCAGGGACAGCGAGGCGGGCGCGACGATCGCCGCCCCGATACCCTGCACGGCGCGGCCGGCGATCGCCCACCAGCCCTCCGGCGCCAGTCCGATCAGCAGCGACGCGATGGAGAACACCGCCAGCCCGAACACAAAAACCCGCCGGCGTCCGAGCAGGTCACCTGCCCGGGCCCCCAGGAGCAGCAGGCCGCCGAAGACCAGCGTGTATGCATTCTGAACCCAGGAAAGCTCGCCGGTGCTCAACTGGAGGTCTTCCTGCAGGCTGGGCAGGGCAGTGAAGATGACCGAGTTGTCCAGCAGGATCATGAAGTAGCTGGCGAGGATGATCGCCAGAATCGCTGCCGGATGGGGAGCGGTTGCGGGTTCAGGTTTCATGCTTTCCATGCAACCGTGTTCTACGCATGGCCGGGAGTCACTGTCGTTCCGGGTACCGCCAGTCCCTCCCTCGTCCTGGGGCGGCCGCGTAGCGTGGACGCCATGACACGCAGCGAGGACGTGCGGAAGTTCCTGACACCTGGTGGACTTCGCACCCCACGCGTCAGTAGAAGTCGGCTGGTGTAGGGCGGCGTATTTGGGCCCTGCTTAGTGGTTTGTCTCCGGGATAGGGCAGGCCGAGGGCAAGGCAAAAGAAGGCAGCCTTCAGGTCGGCGTTGCGGAAGTGGCTGACGAGAGCCTTGTGAGTCTCGGCTCCGATTCGGGGGCGTCCCTTTATGTCGACCACCGCGCCCTTCAAGTAGTTTTCGGCCCGTGAGAGCCTGTCTTTGTTCTCCCCGTATGTTTCATGGAGGGCCCGCCTCGCGTCGTTGGCGCCGTAGTTGGCCTGCGCCTGGCGGACGCGGTCGGTGACGGATTTGATGTACTCCGCCACCAGGGCGTCCTCGCCTCCTGTGCCGAGCCCTGGCGGAACTGGCGCGAAGGGGTTGTCGGGAAGCCTGAGGATGCACAGCCCGGCGCCCTCGTCGAACCGATCGACGCGTATCCGGTCGGAGTAGGCCCGCAGGTGCCGGCCATCGGCCACGGCGAAGTTGCTCTGTTCCATCCAGCGGGCCACATCGACCGGCCTGGCCGTCGCGTAGTGCCTGGTACTGGAGGCGGGGATAATCACGGCCAGACGCCCCGGACACGGCAGGATCCAGCGGTCGAATGTCCTCGCGGCGAATCTGGCCTCGTGCGGGAGCGTGTCCGTGGCCCCGAGAAGGCCTGCCCCGATGGCGACCGCACCGAAGATCTCGACGTGGTCGCCGGGCGGGATCGCTGCCAGGACCTGCCGCGCGTCCTCGTCGCTGACAGGCAGGGAGAGCCGCCCCTCCAGATAGTCGGCCCACGCCCACATGGTGCGTGGGTCGCGTGCGAGAAGCTCCCCGGGCTCGGCCTTCGCCGTATGGTCCGTGTCCGGGGGGATGCGCTTGGGGGCCTCCGGACTCACGCCAACGCCCTCAGCTGGCTGGTCTGATCCGGAATCAAGAAGGGCCCACTCGTAGTTGACGCCGATCGACCGCCCCCGCGCGAAGTGGGCGTTGGCGATGTCACTGAGATCCCGGCTGCTCTTTTCCGGGTGGGTCAGCCGGATCCACTCGTAGTCCCATTCCTGCATGTCCCGTATGTGGCGGACTTGTTTGCTGGCACGCAGCTGGTCCGCGAGATCTTCACTGGCGAGGGCCGGGCTGCGCGGGGCCATGACCGGTGGGGGCTCGACTGGACGGGCCGGCTTCGGCGAGCGCGCCATGACCGGAGGGGCCGGAGTCCTGGCGAAGTGGACGATTGCCACGGTCAGCCCAACCACACCGAGAACGATCAGGAGAACCCACCAGTACTTGATGAGGACCCCGATCGCGACGAGAACGAGGAAGATGCCGAAGGGGCCAAGCCCACCGGCACCAGCGCTAGCTGAGCGACGACGTTTACGTGCCATGCTGCATGATCCCACCTGGCACCGACAATCTGTAAGGGCAAAAGTGGAGCCCGGATCCTCCAATCAGCGTTCATGGAGCCGTAGCCGGTAGCGTATACAAATCAGGTCCGCTTCCAGCTCGGTGCCGTCGGCAAGGACCGCCGTTGTCGGTGACCTTCGAAACGCACCCCGCGGACGGTGGCGGCGCTGGTCCTTCACGCCGGCAAGGGGGTCCTCGCCGAGCACAATCTGCGCGTACGCGGTCCGGGCAAGCTCCAGAGCTTCGGGGTCCACCCGGTGGATAGTGCGGACGGAGGATAGGAGCTCCCGGGACAGGGCCTCGAACGTCGCCATGCGTTCCCCTGCCTGTACGCCCGCCGTCGGAATCCGGATCCCATTGTGCCCCATGGGGGCAGCCGATACGATGCTGCCGGGGAGAGGTCCTCGTCTGCCGCAACGAGTGTTAGGGGCCCAGCAATGACCGACTTCTTCACCATGCAGCCCGGTGAGACCGCTGCTCCCCTGCCCCCAGGGCCCGTTCTGTGCACCGGGACGGCGGCCATGCGGCGCATCCACCGTTTCTTCCTGTGGGCGTATGACGAGGCGCCCGGGCTGGTGCGTTCGGTCGCGCCCGGAGATACCGCCCGTGCCGCTTACGTGGGCGAAGTCCTGGGGAACTTCGACAAAGTACTCCACACGCACCACGAGGGCGAGGACCTGCTGATGTACCCGCCGCTGGGAGAGAGGGCACCGGCGTGCGCATTGCACATCGGGCAGATGATCGCCCAACACAGGCAGGTCACAGAAAAGCTGGAGGTCATCGAACCTGTACGTCTTCGTTGGCTGCGGACCGCAGACGCAGAAACCGGCCGGGAACTCGCGGAACGCTACGAGGAGCTGTCCGCCATCCTCAATGTGCACCTGCGCCGCGAGGTCACCGAGATCATGCCCGCCGTGGACAGGGTGATGACCGAGGAGGAAATGAACGCGGTAGGGCAGCACGGAATCAAGAAGTTCGACAAGAAGTTCATGGTCGCCTACCTGGGGATGGTGCTGGCCACGAATCCGCCCGCAGACCGGAAGGAACTGTTCAAGGAGATCCCCGCGCCGGTCCGCCTCGCCTACAAGCTTGTGGGGCGCAGGATGTATCGGAAGCAGTACTCCATGCTGTTCCCGGGACGCGAAGTTCCCGAGACCCTGTAGCTTCCGCCTGCCACCACGTCGGCCGATGAAGCCGGCGACGGACAGCACCTGCTGATCCTGACGGACATGGCGGAGGCGCTGCTGGCGACGCCCGAAGGCGCGAGGCCGGGGTGTCTCGGGGCCGGTTCGGCGCCCGGAACGGAGCGGTGGAACGGCCGACGGCGGCTGTTGAGTCGCGCGGGACGTTCCGGGTGCGAAGTCAGTCTTGGGCGGCTTTGCTCGCCGTTCGCAGGTCCGGAGCGCGGCACACCCTGAAAATTCTTGCGGTGAGTGAGGATTGAGCCATGGGAAAGCGCATCCGAGGCCTAACCGCCGCGATCTACAAGCAGCCTCCGTCCGTTCCGGCGATCCAAGTTCCAGCCTCTTGAAGCAGATGAAGCTCCGGTATTCCGGAGCGTGTCGGCTCTGCGGTGCGTCTCTTCCGGCCGGGACTGAGGCAATCTATGAGAGCGAGACCAAGACCGTCCGCTGTTTGCAGTGCCCCATCGAGGCCATGGAAACCATGTCCCCCGGACTGGAAACACCTTGTGAGGAGTCGTTGTCCACTGAGCCCGGAGTAGCCGGGTCGTCCGCACGACGCGAATATGAGCGCCGCAAGGCGAAGGACGAGGAAAAGATCCGCGAGAAGTGGGGCCGCTTCGGCGGCCTCGCAGTCGCCCTATCTGACGAGCGCCAGCCCACCAAGGCCTGGGATCGAGGCGCGGTAGGAGAGGAACGCCTCGGCGCTCGTCTGAATGCTCTGGGCGCCAATGGCCTGGCTGTCCTCCACGACCGGCGAATCCCCGGCTCGAAGGCAAACATTGACCATATCGCCATCACCCCCGGTGGAATCTGGGTGATCGATGCCAAGCGGTACAAGGGACGGCCTGAACTGAAGATTGAGGGTGGCATCCTTCGCCCACGCGTTGAGAGGCTCCTCGTTGGCCGGCGTGATTGCACGAAACTGGTCGAAGGGGCGCTCAAACAGGTCGACATCGTGCGCGACCTCGTTGGGATGTTCCGGTCACCGGGGCGCTGTGCTTCGTCGAAGCAGACTGGCCTCTGATCGGGGGCGCATTCGCCACTCGCGACGTTCACGTGCTCTGGCCGAAACGGCTAGCCAAAGTGCTTACGGACCAGACAGCCGGCGACGTTGATGTGGCGGCGATGCGTGAGTTGATAGCCTCGCGGTTTAAGTCTGCGTGACAGCAATCAATGTTCCGAAGCACGGTAAGGGATCGGCTACGCCCGCAATGCCATCTACGCAGTCACCGGGATGGAATTGATGGGACAGGCAGTTGGGAGGTCCTAGCTCTAACTGTCAGTCCGGGGCGGCAGGTGCCAGTTCAGGGTTGCTCGGGCCCGCCCCGTCCTGCTGACGAAGCCGTCGTCGGTGAGGCGTAGAGGCTCCGAACAACAGCCTCGCCCTTGATGTAGTCCTCGTCCTTAGCCACCATCCACTTCCAGTGGCCGCCACAGGAACCGCGTATCGCTCAACGTCATGCGCCCACTACGGGTTGCTGTGGCCATGGCCAGGCGCGGCGCGGGTGTGACAGCATGAGTCCACTATCCATACGCGCCGTGGAAAGGCAGCAATGGGCGGCAATTGCGCCCACGTGGCATCGAACCTGAAGAAGATCAGGGAAGGCATGAAGCTCTTGACCATCCTGATGGTCAGGGGTGACTTGGCCAGGGGGATTCCCGCGCAGGTGGCCGATGGCTACCACCGGGTGTGCGCAAGCTATTGCACGGACGAAAACACCGACATTCCACTCAAACTGGCCGACGCGCCCCGCTAACCGCCGCAAACGAACCGCAACGCCGGTAGAAGGAGGGACGTGTCGTTCTTTCAGCTTTCGCTGATCGGCGCGGTCGCGCTCCTAGGTCCGCTGCTGGCGCTATCCCAGAAATGGCACCTTCCCGTGGCGCTGGGGCAGTTGCTGGCTGGTATCGCCATCGGGCGCACGGGTCTGGGACTAGTGGACTCCTCGGATCCCACGTTCACCTTTGTGGCCGACGTCGGGTTCGCCCTCATCATGTTCGTCGCCGGGACGCATGTCCCCGTGCGGGACCAAGCCATCCGCCCCGCACTGGGTGGTGGCGCCCTGCGT
Source organism: Pseudarthrobacter sp. NIBRBAC000502772 (assembly GCF_006517235.1). Taxonomy (NCBI): domain Bacteria; kingdom Bacillati; phylum Actinomycetota; class Actinomycetes; order Micrococcales; family Micrococcaceae; genus Pseudarthrobacter; species Pseudarthrobacter sp. NIBRBAC000502772. The sequence continues at coordinate 1,623,811 of NZ_CP041188.1, read as the reverse complement.
GCCGGCATCGCCGCAGTGCTCGCGGCCGCCGTCGGAATCGTCATTGCCTTTGCCTTTGGCACCGGACATGCTCCCCTTTACATCGTTCTGCTCGCTTCCTCTTCCGCAGCCTTGGTGCTGCCGATCGTCGATTCGCTGCGGCTGACGGGACCAAAGGTCCTGACGACGACGGCGCAGGTGGCGGTGGCAGACATCGCCTGCATTGTGGCACTTCCGCTTGCTGTCGACCCACCCAATGCACCGCGGGCAGCCGTCGGGGCAGCCGTCGTCGCGGCGTGCGCTGCGGTCCTGTTCTTTGTCCTTCGCTGGCTGGAGCGCAACGGCACGCGCGGACGGATGCATGACGTGTCCGAGGACCGGAAGTTCGCCCTGGAGCTCAGGATCCAGCTTGCCTTGCTCTTCGCGCTCTCCGGGCTTGCCGTCGCGGGCCACGTGTCCATCATGCTGGCCGGGTTCTCCTTCGGCCTGGTGGTCGCAGCGGTAGGAGAACCCCGGCGACTGGCCCATCAACTCTTCGCCGTCAGCGATGGCTTTCTAGGGCCGGTGTTCTTCGTATGGCTGGGCGCATCGCTTGACTTACGCACCCTTGCGGGAAGCCCCACTATGATTCTCCTCGGGATTTGCCTAGGGTTTGGAACGCTGCTGGTCCATGGAAGCCTGCGGCTACTCGGCCAGCCTCTGCCGCTCGCAGTTCTTGCAGCATCCCAGCTGGGAGTGCCGGTTGCCGCCGCCACAATCGGCTCCCAATTGCACTTGCTGGAACCGGGAGAAGCCGCGGCCATTATCCTCGGGGCCCTCATCAGCATCGGGGCGAGCACAATCGCGGGCTCACTGGCCGCCCGCACGTTTACGCAGCCCGCGCCAGCGCCGGCAGACAAGCCATCCGAGGGCGGCCCGACCGTGGCTCCGTAGCCAATGCCGGTGCGCACGGACCCTAGGGAACCGGTCGGCGCGGGCTTTGGAGCGGACGGTGGGCAAAGAAGACAATGGCAGCGTAGCCGGTAGCAAGGACAACCAAGCTGCCCAGCCAACCGGCTGACAGGACGCCCTCACCGCCCAGGACGCCCTCACCGCCGACTTCCGGACGCTGGACTACGTCACGACGCCGGGATCCCCCATCAGCACTAAGGCCTCCTTCGCGATCCAGGACGGCTACCGGGTCTTATCGGTGGTTGAGCCTGTCGAAACCGTCGAAACCCGCGGTGGTGGAGCCTGTCGAAACCCCGGTACGACGCTCCCGAACGAGATATTGGGCCTGGGAGGACAATCTGTGGCACGTTCCCTTAGCCGCGTTAGCAAGTGACTCCGAGACAGCCACCGCGAGCGTCGACGACGCCAACCCCGGCGGGCTATACATGCGCATGCCCGTCGGGCAGCGCCTTCCTCGAAAGTCACCCCGCAAACTATGTGCCGGCTGAAGGGAAGAACGCGAAGTCTTCAGTGGTGAGTGTTCCTGCGCCAAAGCTGGGAAGAACTTGCGGAGGCCTTGATGCAGGGCGGTCAGAATTGCCTCCGTCGCCCTGCCTTTTGCATCAGGCTACTGGGTTACGCTCGGCGAGCACTTTCGCATCATCAATGCTTTATTTTGTGGGGGCAATAAATGAATACACTTTTTCGACGCCATGAAGCACGAGAACCGGTCAACAATGAAGTTGGCCATGTGATCCGGACTTCACCGGGATCAGGGATTTCCCGACGGCGAGTGGCTGGTGGGGCTCTCGCGGTCGCCATAGTCATTTCAGCGACGGCCTGCGGAGGTCAATCGGCGGCCTCTATCGGTGCTTCCCTTCCCAGTGAGTCCGCATCCGCGACGGCAACGCCGACACCCACTCCAACAGCGCCCGCTTCTTCCGCCTGCCTCACCGAGAATGCGACTGAAAAGTACCTGCCGAAGATCTTCATCTGCACCAAGACCGACGCCGGAAAACTGCAGTGGATGGAGCAGTCGGAATCGAAACGGGTAACGGACGCGCGAGCGGCAGCGAAGGTCGCGGCAGAGAAGGCGGCCGCAGACAAAGCAGCGCAAGACGCTGCTGCAAAGGCTGCCGCAGAGCAGGCCGCTGCGGAGGCGGCCCGTCAGGAAGCTGCTGCCGCTGAAGCGGCCCGCCAGCAGCAGGCCGCTGCTGCAGCAGCCGCCGCGGCAGCTGCACAAGTCCCGGCGCCCGTGCGGCCTGCCGCCCCCGCAGCGCCGTCCGGATGCGACTCGAACTACGCGGGAGCGTGTGTGCCCATTGCATCTGACGTCGATTGCGCCGGAGGGAGCGGAAACGGTCCCGCGTATGTGCGAGGACCCGTCACGGTCGTTGGATCTGACATCTATGGTCTGGACCGCGACGGGGACGGTGTGGGTTGCGAAGGGTAACCAGCGAGGTGGGGACCACCCGATGATGGAACTGAAGCGCGTCTACTGGAGCCGTAAGGCTTTGCGCTTGGCATATACGGCCGTAATGATGTGGCTAAGCATCTCAGTTTTCCTGGCCCTCATGCCAAAGCCGAAAGTCGTTTCCGGGACTGGTATTTCCTCGGTGACCGAGGTCCTGCGCGGAATGCTAGAAAGTGTTCTGGCTGCGGCTGCCCTGCCCGGCGCATTTCTTGTGGTCCTGGTCATCATTGCTGCCGTGGTCCACCGCCACGACCTCCGACGCCGGGACCGGGTACGAGGTTTCACCCGCCAGCAGCGCCGCGAAGGCATGGCCCGAGCTGCCGGCCTGTGTGAAATGGAGGCCGGATTCCGGCGCCGTTGCTCCCGGCCCGCCGAACACGGCGACCACTTCTACCCCTGGTCCAAAGGCGGATCCACCAGCCTGCAGAACTTCGTCGCCGCCTGCGCCAGGTGCAATCGGGCGAAGGGCGCCAGGATTCCTTCGCCAGGCCAACAGGAACGGATAGAACGACGACGGCGTGACTACTTCATGCCCGAAGGTTCGGTTAGCGTCGGCGAACGGCAGCCGCTTCGCTGACCCGCTCCGCCGTGCACGACAGTTATACATCTGCCGCGGAATGCCCGGTGCGACTGGGATAGGCTCGCCTGGGACCGGGGCATGCATGGCTCCGGCGGCAAGGAGCGAGGAATTCATTGGATCTACTGGGTGGCTTGAGCCGCGACGAACTCCGCTTCTTTCCCTGGATTGCTGCCGCCGTCTTCGCGCTGGTGGCCGGCCTCTGGCGTCCGCGCAGGTTTCATTGGACAGCGCTTGGTTCCGTCCTGCTCTTTGCGGCCCTCAACGCGGGTGCCGGGATCTATGTCCTGAGCCAATTCCGTGATTCCCGATGGTCCGCAGGAGGGGAACCGCCGCTGACCGTCCCGTCGTTCTCCGGGACGCCAATCGTGGGCCAGTATCTGGGCCCCCTGGACTCCGCGCTGAACGGGGTGGTCGGTGGCGTGAACGAGTTCCTGGCATTCAAGCAGGCACTTCCCATAGCGCTGGACTTCCTTGCCGTGTCCGGCTGGGCCCTGCTCCTGTCGTTCCCGCTCGCCATTGTCGCCGCCGTCGTCAGTTACGCCGTGGCTCGACGCCGAGCGGCGGACTTTGAAAGGTACCGCGCCACCGTTGACCGGCTCAAAGAAGAGCTTGAGCAGGTCAAGCGGCAGATCTCGTCAGGGAGTGTCGTTGACACGGCGCTCCCTGCAGAGGGCGAGGTCAGTAACGTGCGGCACAGACAGACGGGCTGATAATTCTGTCAGGCGCTTTCCACCGGCAGCCGCAACTCGGTGGTTGCGGTGCTGAAGTCGGCGGCGGTCCAGAATGGCAACGACCGAGGGGCAAGGCCTCAGCCGCCAGTGGTTGGAGGGGAACCAGTCAGCGGCTGGCCGCCCACCTGGACTGGAGGGCCGCCGGGTATGGTCCGGTGGTGCGGAACGCCGTGCAGGTAGGTCCGCTCGCTGCCCTCGGTGGGAAGGTTCGTTGCTGTCAGTTACCGGCGGCCGTGCGCAAGCGCCGAGCGACCTCGGGGGTCATGGAGTAGCGCTGACCGTCCCAATCCCAGATGTAGTGCCAGGAATTGCCCTTGGGGGTGGTGTACATCGGCCGAGGGCGCTGCGAGCGTCGACCCATGTACAGCAGGTCAGGCCGAACCTACAATGAGCCATGCCCATGACCGGCCGAGCTGTCTCCGTTACGGTGCTGCTCGCCGTCGAGGCAGGACTGGCACTGCTGGCCGTGCTGGTCCACCACGGTTTCATGGCGGTGTACGGCCGTGTTGCCGATACCGCGTTCGAAGGACTCACCTGGGCCTTGACGGCAGGTCCTTCCGGAATGGCGCTCGGTCTGGTCGCGGTGGTTGCCGTGGTCGGTTTGGTCCTCTCGCCACGACTGTGGATGCGACTGACGGCCGTGGCCATCCCGGTCCTCATGCTGCTCGTGATGCTCGCTGTCACCCCCTTGGCCCTGGGGCAGAAGACCGGGAAGTACGACTCCTCTCCGCAGTGCGTGACCGAGGGTACGGATGAGCCCATGGCCAGTGCAGACCGCGAGTCCCAGCGGGCGTTCGATTCCATCGAACACATCGGCCTTTACAGCGGTGGCGGCGTGAGTGGTGTGGGCGGCTGTACCCGCTGGTTTGTGCTCTCGGGAGACGTCGATGTGTTGCAGCACTATCGTGCAGCGCTGCCAGCGGCGGGCTGGGAAGTGGTCGAGGATGACGGGCGCCACCTGCGGGCCCAGCGTGACGGCCTGGCGTTCCAGGTGATGCCCTGCCCTGGCGGCGGTGCCGTCTGGGCCGGAAGTGACGACCACCCCGCATACGGACAGGGAATTCCTGGGCTGGCGGGCACTGAAATTTGTCCCCACGACCTCTGAAAACGACAGGCTGGCGCGAAGGCCGAAGGGTGAGACCGGCTACAGACGCTTCCGTCCGAACCCAAGCAGTGCCATGGCAACGGACAGCGCAAGCCCTGAAGCTATCAGCGGGGTGGTCTCCCGGTCCGGGTGCCGGAACGACTCCCGCGTGATCCGCTCCCACGAGATGCCCAGAATGTAGAGGGCGCCCAGCAAGCCGACCGCCCGCCTGACCCACGGCCGCGGCCTGGCAATCAGTAAAGCGGTCCCTGCCGCGTGGGCGGCTAGCGTGTGCCACGGCGCTGACAGCCCGCTGCCCATGGCCCACATGTCGCGCGCCACGTCTTCGGGCTTGCCCCGGCCAATGGGCGCGTCGTAAGGGATCCCGTCCCGGATGGCTTTCCGCGCTCCGATGAGCTGGAGGATCAGCTCTATCAGCGAGACTGCAGCCAGGACTTTCATGATTGATCCTTCCTGGGGCACGGCCGGGACGAAGAGCGTACCGCTACCCGAGGAAACCGGGCAATGGTTTCCCGCGCAGGACGTCGGTACGCACCCAGGTGCGCGCCGCCGTCGTGCCCCTCCGGTCGCCGAGGCCCCCGCGCCGGTAGCTGGCAGCCTCCCCAAATACGATGCCCTCCATGCAGAACTCATTGCAGCACTGGAAGCGAAGATGCCGGACATCAGCTGGACCGTGGACAGGCCAGCCACCCTGGCCACGCTCCAGAACGGCAGATGCATGCACTACCTGCAGACCATGCAGAGCAGCGCCGACGTGGTGGAGCCATCCAACCGAGAAGTCCCTGCTGCTGGCGGACAGCAGCACGTTCGAGCACCACGCGAAATACCGCGTCCTCTCCCTGGAAGAGCTTGACGTCATCATCAGCGACGCCCGCCTCGACGAGACCGCTGCCCGGAAGATTCGGGGGGCTGGGCTTTGAGGTTGTGCGGGCGAGTTTGAAGGCCAACTGACTCCAAAGTTAAAGGTTCAACTTTATATGGCTATTGGTCCCTCCACACGAGGTACCAATCATGCTTGTCATATTGAAGTTGCGTCTTGTCGTAACACATTGAATGCTTTTTCGTCTGTCATATTTGAGCCATGACTACACCAGAGTTCCCTGGGGCGGGCTCACAGCAGACTTCGCCCAACCACCCACCTGTCGCGCAGTCGGCTTACGAGGCGTCAACGCCGACCCTCCCGCCCCGGCCGACGAAGGCAAAGAAGCCATTAAACGTCGTCGGGCTCATCGCCCTCATCACAGCAGTGCTCGGCTTCATCTTCGCTTGTATGCCCGGCGCGCTCATCGTTGGCTGGATACTGCTGCCTATCGCATTCGTTCTGGCTCTCGTCTCCCTGTTCCAAAGGGACAAGCCCAAGGGGATGGGTATCACTGCCTTGATCCTGTCAATCGTTGGAACAATTGTCGGGGTCGTCGTGTTCTTTGGCGCCGTCGGGTCGTCGATCGACAACGCCCTCGGCAGCGGCGACACCAAAGTCGTAGCACCGTCCGGGGATGCAGGTGCCACTAACGGCGGGGCAGCGGAAGCTCCCGCTGCCAAAACTGGAACCCGCGAGACCCCCCATCCGATCGGCTCGGTCATTGAGTCCAAGGACTGGCGCGTTGTGGTCAACTCAGTCACCCTTGCCGCCACAGACGCTGTTGTCGCTGCCAACCAATTCAACGACCCGCCTGCCGCGGGTTCGGAGTACATCCTCGTGAACTACTCCGCCACCTACATCGGCGATGACGCTAACGGGCAGACGCCTTCGTTCGTGTCAGTCGAATACGTGACAGCAGACGGCAGGACCGTGAACAGCTACGACAAGTCCGTCGTAGAACCGGATCCTATCAGCTCGAACGCGCTTTATAACGGCGGCTCTGCAACAGGCAATCAGGCTTTTGAAGTGCCGTCGGCCACCGCGGCTCAAGGCGTTCTCGCCGTCAGGGCGGGCATGTTCGGTGACAAGGTATTCGTCGCAGCCAAATAACACTCATAGGAAGTTCGCAAAGCCCCCGCCAGAGGCGGGGGCTTTGCTTTGCCGCGCTCCGCAACTGTTTCGGTGCAGTTCCTCCGCGTAGCCTCAAGCACTCCTACGGGTGCACCAGCACTTTCACCGCCGTCTCCTTGTGATTGATGAGCGTGTCGAAGCCCTGCTCCACCAGGTCCTCCAGCGCGATCCTGCCGGTGATGAACGGCTTCAGATCCACCTTGCCTTCCTGCACCAGTTTGATGGCGGCAGCGTGGTCCCGGACGTAGGCGATGGTCCCGCGCAGGTCGATCTCCTTCAGGACCAGCTTCTGCATGTCCACCGTGGCAGGCGCACCCCAGATGGACACGTTGACCACCACACCCGCCGGCCGGACGGCGTCGAGCATGGTGTCCAGCACAGCGTTCACGCCGGCGCATTCGAAGGCGACGTCCGCACCGGTACCGCCGGTGAGTTCCAGCACCCGCGCCGGGACGTCCTCCTTGCTGGGGTCCAGCACATGGTCCGCCACGCCGCTGGAAACCGCCTTCTCCTTGCGGGCCAGCGTCAGCTCGCTGACGATCGTAGTCACGCCCATGCCCTTGAGGACGGCCGCGGTGAGCAGCCCGATCGGCCCCGACCCGCCCACCAGGGCCACGTCGCCCGCCTTCACACCGCTGCGCGCCACCGCATGGTGCGCCACGGACAGCGGCTCGATCAGGGCCGCCTCGTCCAGCGGGATGTCCCCGATGGGATGCACCCATCGGGCGTCCACCACGATCTTCTCGCTCAGGCCTCCCCCGCCGCCGGAGAGCCCGATGAACCCCATCTTGCGGCACAGGTGGTAATTGCCCGCCTGGCAGGAATCGCATTCGTCGCAGACAAAATAGGGTTCGACGACGACGTTGTCCCCCTTCGCGAGGCCCGTCACCCCTTCGCCGACTTCAGACACAGTACCGGAGAACTCGTGCCCCAAAGTCACCGGAGCCTCCTCCCCCGAGAGCGGGTGGGCATGCCCCGGGGCGGGGACGAAGATGGGTCCTTCGAGGTACTCGTGCAGGTCGGTTCCGCAGATGCCGCACCAGGCGACGTCGATCTTGACGGCCCCGGCGCGGAGCTCCGGCTCCGGCACATCCTCGATCCGGATGTCTTTCCTGCCGTGAAAACGTGCTGCTTTCATGATTCCTCCTGAATTGAACGGGTTTCGACAGGCGCAACCACCGGGGCCGGTGTCAGCGCGTGTGGTGCGTCGCCTGCAGTTCGTACACCGGTGTTTCCAGCCCTTCCATCCGGGCTTTGAGCTGCAGGGCCAGGTACGAGGAGTAGTGCCGGCTCTGGTGCAGGTTGCCGCCGTGGATCCAGAGGTTGGGCACGTTGGTGGGCTTCCACATGTTGCGCAGCTCCCCTTCCCAGGGGCCCGGGTCCTTCGGGGTGTCCGAGCCGTACCCCCAACATTTTCCTACTCTGTCCGCGATTTCGGGAGAAACCAGGTCCGCCAGCCAGCCGTTCATGGAGCCGTAGCCGGTGGCATAGACGATCAGGTCGGCCTCCAGCTCAGTGCCATCATCAAGGACCACGGCGTTGCCGGTGATCTTGGAAACCTCCCCCGAGCGAAGCTGCACCCGGCCGTCGATGATCAGCTGGGAGGCGCCGACGTCGATGTAGTAGCCGGAGCCGCGCCGCAGGTACTTCACGAACAGCCCGGACCCGTCCACACCGAAGTCCAGATCGAACCCGGCGGCCTCCAGCTGGGAGTAGAAGTCGGCATCCCGGGCAGCCATCTCCTGGTACACGGGCACCTGCGCCTCGGGCAGGATCCGCAGCGGGAGCGACGCGAACAGCAGGTCGGCCTTCTCGGTGGTCACCCCGGCCGCCAAAGCCTTCTCCGAATACAGGTCCCCCAGCGCCAGGTCCATCAGCGACTCGCTCCGGGCGATGTGAGTGGAGGACCGCTGCACCATGGTGACGTCGGCGCCGTGCTCCCACAGGTCCGCGCAGATATCGTGCGCGGAGTTGTTGGAGCCGATCACCACGGCCTTCTTCCCGGCCCAGTCCCCGCCGCCCGGGTGCTGCGAGGAATGGCGCTGCTCCCCCAGGAAGGACCCCGCGCCGTCGAACGCGGGAATGTTCGGGTAACCCGAGACGCCCAGGGCGAACACCAGCTGCTTTGGCCTCAAGGTCACCGGCGACCCATCACGAACCACGCTGACTACCCATTCCTGGGTGCCGTCGTCGTACTCGGCGCCCACGCACTCGGTGCCGCCCCAGTAGTTCAGCTCCATGATGCGGGTGTAGTGCTCCAGCCAGTCGCCAATCTTGTCCTTGGCGGCGAAAACGGGCCAGTCGTCCGGGAACTTCAGGTAGGGCATGTGGTCGTACCAGACGGGGTCGTGCAGGTGCAGGGACTTGTAGCGGTTCCGCCAGGAGTCGCCCGGCTTCTGGTTCTTCTCGATGACGAGGGTGGGGACGCCCAGGCGCCGCAGCCGGGCCGCGAGGCCGATGCCGCCCTGCCCGCCGCCGATGATGACCGTGTAGGGCTGCTCGTCGTAGCCGAGCCGCGCCTCGCGCTCCTCCTTCTGTTCCAGCCAGGAGCGCCGGCCCTTGATAATTTCGTGCGCCACGCTCTTCTCGCGGCGGGTCCCCTTCTTCTCCTCGAAGCCCTTCAGCTCCTGCATGGTGGTGAGCAGCGTCCAGCATTTGCCCTTCCGCAGCCGGAGGTGGCCGTAGCCGCGGGCGGCGGCGGTTTCGAACGTGATCCAGGCTTCCGTAGCGCCGGCGTCGCCCGTGGCGTCCTCCGAGAGCGCCCAACCAGAAGGCTGCACGTGGTCCAGCGTGGCCTCGAGCATCTGGCGGATGTCCGCCTTGCCTTCGAGCGTCTTCAGGTTCCAGGTGAACGCCACGAAGTCGCGCCAGTAGCAGTCGTCCTCGAAAAGCTCCAGCGCGGCATCCACGTCGCGCCTCTGCAGGGCGGTATCCAGTTCCGTCAGCCAGGCCTGCGCGGCTGCGGTGGGTGTTTCGGTCATGTCCACTCCCTTGTGTCAGATGGTCCGTGTGTCTGTTGGTCCCGGCGGCCCGTCCCGCAGGAATCCCCTGCGATATGCTGGGACGGGCGTGAGCTGCATCACCATTGCAACGCAGTGGGGGTTTCAACCGCGTTACACGGGCACTGCCGGCAAGGACGCCGCCGGTGAGGAGGACACTGTTTTGGACTACGGCCTGAGGTTTTCGGACCCGGCGAAGTATTCGCGCGCCCTGCGCCGCGCCCACGAACTGGTCATCTCCGGCGTCCCGCGCCCGGAGATCCCCAACGACCTGGCGGATTCATGGCGCCGCTCCATGGCCCTGGGCATCAGCCCGGACCAGCACAGCCCGCGGCACCTGCACGACGCCGCCGACGTCCTGGAGCTGCGGCGGGAGCACCGGCTGCAGCAGGTCATGCCGGCGCTCCATGACCTGCTGGCCGACGATTCAACTTCCGGCCGGCACCTGCTGGTGCTCACCGACGCCCGCGGCGAGATCCTGTGGCGGGTGGGCAGCCAGGAGGTGCTGCGGCGGGCGGACCGACTGGAGTTCTCCGAAGGGGCCGACTGGTCCGAGGCCGGGATCGGCACCAACGCCATCAGCGAAGCACTGGTCACCGGCCGGCCGGTGCAGCTGTTCTCCGCCGAGCACCTGGTCCGCACGCACCATGAGTGGGCCTGCACGGCGGCGCCCATCACGGACCCGGCCACGGGCAGGCTGCTGGGCGTGCTCGACGTCTCCGGACCGCTGGACACCCTCAGCGCCGACACGCTGCGCATGGTGCGGTGCGCCGTCCGGGTGGCGGAGGCGCTGTTGGGAACGCCCGACGGCGGGACCTCCTTGGGTGCTTCAGCTCCAGCCCGTGCGTCCCGGCAGGCCGTCCACCGGCCGGTTGCGGCCGTTGAATCACTGGAGCTGCTCGGGGACAAGCCTGCCGCGGTGTTCCGGGACGGCAGCCGCGTGCCGCTGACGCTGCGCCGCGCGGAAATCCTGGCGCTGCTAGATTCACGGACCCAGGGCTGGACCGCCGAGGAACTCGCCTACGAGCTCTACGGCGATGCGGGCACCACGGCGGCCATCCGCACCGAGATGTTCCGGGTCCGCTCGATGCTGGGCGATGCCGTGGAGTCGAACCCCTACCGGTTCGTTGCCGGCCTGAGCGGACGTTCGGATTCGGGGCGGGTCCTGCGGCTGCTGCGCGAAGGACAGGTCGCAGAGGCGCTCGAGGCGTACCCGGCTCCCCTGCTCAGCCGATCAGGAGCCATGGCCGTTCAACTGCTTCGGGACCAGCTGGACCTTGCCCTGGGATCGGCCGTGCGGTCCAGCGGCGATGCCGGGCTCCTGGTGCGGTGGCTGTCCACGGATATGGGGGCTGCGGATTCGCAGGCGGTGGAGGCATTGGGACGGCTGGTGGGTCGCGGGGATGCGCGGTATTTGGCGTTCCGGGCTGGCACGAGCGAAACGGGGAGAAACTTGTTGGGTTAGCCCCGGCGGGCCGGTCAGGGGTCAAGCCGCCTGCGAAGGAGGCAGAACTCGTTGCCTTCAGGGTCAGCCAGGACGTGCCACTGCTCGCTGCCTGTCTGCCCGATGTCGGCCGGGCGGGCCCCAAGGGCAACCACGCCTAACTGCGAAGGGCCGGTTTAGCAGACGTGAGCGTAGTGCAGCAGCCGGTCAACGGTGGCTATGGCGAGGGTTTTGGCATGAGCTCGTCGAAGCCGGTGCGGTGGAGGTTAGAGCCGATCGCAAGGGGCGTTTCTCGTAGGCTGCCTCCACGACCCGGCGGAGGCCTTCGGCGGCGTCCGTGCCACGGGCAACAGGCCAATATCGTCGATGACGACGATCCCGGCGCAGGTGACGCTGTCGTCGGTGCGGTGGGCGCTGATGAAGACTCCAAGGTTTTAGAGTCTGAACCAGCCGACCTGTATCCGGGCTCCGACGGCTTGCTGGCCGACGGCTTCGAGGACGAACGTCTTGCCGGTCCGGAGGGTCCGCAGAGGAGGTTTTCCCGGCGGGTGATCCATCCCAGAGTCGGCAGGGCTTGCTGGAGGCACACTGAAGTCACGCACGCTACCATCATCACCGTAGGTCACTGCATCATAGGCCCGGACAATAATTGCTCATGATGGGTGAGAACGCCGGGCATCTGGTCCGTCGGTGACCTGTCGACCGATAAGATCGTGTCCCATGACCTTCGTGCAATCGGACCAATCTCCTTCTGACGCTCAAATGGTGGATCTCTTCGCCGGTCCTGGTGGATTGGATGTCGCTGCACGCTGGCTGGGATTGTCCGCGGCCGGTATCGAGTGGGACGAAAATGCCTGCGCAACCAGACGGACTGCCGGGCTGGAAACCGTGCAGGGTGACGTACGCGAGCACGGTCCGGCCGAGTTTCCTTATGCGACGATCCTCACAGGGGGGCCTCCGTGTCAGACCTATACCGTTGCCGGGGCAGGTGCCGGTCGCAAGGCACTGGACCAGGTCCTGTCTTTCATTGCGCGCATGGTCGGTGGCGACGACGTCACCACCGAGCTAGCCGCTTTGGATGATGAACGAACCGGGCTGGTCCTGCAGCCGCTGCGATGGGCGCTGGAGGCCCATCAGGCAGGGAACGCCTACGAGGTGATCGTCTTAGAGCAGGTGCCGGCGGTCCTGCCCGTGTGGGAGGCCATGGCGAATGTTCTGGAACCACTCGGTTACGAGACCGTTACCGGCATACTCCATGCAGAGGAGTACGGGGTTCCGCAGACCCGCCGCCGCGCGATCCTAATAGCGAACCGGAACCGCACCCCCGTACTACCTGCCCCAACGCACCACAGGTTCAGGAAAAAAGACATGAAAGTCTCCACAGACCGATCTGCGTTGCTGCCATACCAGAGCATTGGCGAGACCCTGGACCGGGTAGAGCCCTTCGTAATGGTCTCCAATTATGGAACCGGCGGTGACCCGAAGGCCCGCGGTCGGCGCACTTCCAAGGAACCGGCTTTCACGGTTACGGGGAAAGTCTCCCGGAATCGCCTGTTCTCAGACAGGGGTGAACTCGATCGCCTCAAAGTTTCAGAGGCGGGCCGGCTCCAGACGTTCCCCGCTGACTACCCGTGGTCGGGCAAGGATGTTTCCCAACAGGTCGGTAACGCCATTCCGCCGCGTCTCGCGGCTCACGTCCTGGCTGCAGCTCTTGGTCGAGAACTCGCCCCGGATTTCCTCGACACGATGATAAGAACACGATGGATCGACACCGACAACCTAGTCATGAACATCAGCGATGGCGCACCTAGCCTCGTGTCGTCACAGCTCTGAGTTTCCCCTCAGTGTAAGGATCCCCTTTCCGGAGGTGTTTCTCGGATCTCGCCCATCCTAATTCGCCGAAACCAGAGACGGTCGCTGGTGACTACGTCGAGAATCAAAACCAGTAGGGACCGACGGCGCTGGACGTGATGATATGAACCTTGGACGGAAGAGGACAGAGGGTGGCGGGAAGAACCTGATCCCATGAGCGGCGATCCGAGCGGTGTTGCGGTTGTCTCTTATTCGGTCGGTGTCCAGACGTCGACGCAGCGCCGAAGGAATCGGGAGTCGCGGTTGTGGAAGTCCGTGTTCGCTCGGGGGTTGCGCTATGAGGCCAGTGCCCCACTACCCGGGATGACCCGTCGTCGTGCGGATGTACTTCCGGAGACACGTGGCGGTGTTCGTCGACGGCTGTTTCTGGCAGTCATGCCCTCTCGCCGGGACAGTGCCGCGGATCAACCATGACCGGTGGGTCGCGAAGCTCGGGAAGAATGTGTCTGGGGACCGCGGGACCGACAGCCATCTGCTGGCCATTGAGCGGGCGGTCCTGCGCTTCTGCGAGCAAGAGAACATGAACTCAGCGGCAGAGGCCATCGAGCCGGTCCTCCGCACGGGTGAGCAGCGAAGCGCCACGAGGCGCGCGTAAGAGGTGTTTTCTTGAAAGCTTGTCGACCTCGTTAGGATCGAGGAATCGGCTTGGGGAAGGAAACAGCAATGACGCACGATTTCTTATGGAGCGAGCCAGATCAAGTGCTCCTGGACTTCCTGGAGACATGGCGCTCGGTGGTCCCGCGGATCTACCGGGAAGATCCGAAGATGCTCGAGGAGCATGTGGGGCAGGAGAACTCGTTCCGTACGAGTGGCTACTCACGTCGTCAGATCACCGAACTGGTCCAGAACGCGGCCGACGCGATTCTCAGATCGGGAAAAACGGGAAGAATCAAGCTCATCCTGACTGATCGCTACCTCTACTGCGCGAACGACGGTAAGGAGTTCGACAAGGCGGGAATTGATGCGATTACTCATGCCTACCTCAGCGATAAGAGAGGCGAAGAGATTGGTAGATATGGCCTCGGCTTTAAGTCCGTCCTAGCCGTAACCGACAACCCGCAGGTCTTCAGCCGTTCGGTCAGCTTCCACTTTGGGGCACCGGAGGCTCGTGCGATTCTGGCTGGGGTTGGCGCGTGCGAGAAGGACCCGCCGATACTCCGCCTGCCCACGGCCCTGAATGCGGTGGAGGCGATCGACGACGACGTCATATTGCAGGAGCTTACGGAATGGGCGAGCACGGTTGTGCGACTTCCGCTACAGCAGCATGTGGACCTGGAGGCACAACTCCTCGGTTTCCAGACTCAGTTTCTGATCTTCACACCCCACGTCGAGGAACTGTCTATCGCCATAAGACGTGATGGCGCCGACCAGGATGTCCAGCACTTGTGCCGATCATCGGGGCAATCGGTTTATGAACTGACGGGGCCCCGACTCGGTACCCAGAAATGGGCGATTTTCAAGAGAGAGCACCAACCGTCATTGGCGGCACGACGAGAGGTCGACGATGCAATTGCCCGGAAATCGATCCTCGTCACCTGCGCCATGCCCCTGGACGCGCAAGGCAAAGAAGGCGAGTTCTGGGCCAACTTCCCCCTCTCCGAACGGACCTCCGCCGTAGGGATCTTCAACGCTCCCTGGGCGCTCAGTGAGGATCGCAGTCACATCCTGACCGAGAAGAAGTACAACGCCGAAATTTTCGAAACCCTGGCTCAACTGTTCGTCGATTCCCTGCCAAACCTCCGGACACAGGAACAACCCGCGCGGCATCTTCGCTACCTCCCCAGTCGACCTCAGGAGTCCTACTCCCCAGCGGATAAGGCCTTAATCTCACACATCCATCGCAAAGCCTCGGAAGCGGCTCTCATCCCCGACTCCACCGGCCGGCTACGCCACGGATCCGAGATCATCGCATTGGACTATGCTGTCGTTCTCCCAGCGGGGGCCATGGCCGAGTGGGCTGCTGCTCCTCATACTCCTGAGAATGTGCCGCATGTGTCGTGTTATCAGGATGAGAAAAGCGGGGCTATCCGGGTACGCCTGCGGGACATGCATCGAAGAGCGTTCGCTGATGCCCCGGCCCTTCTCCAAAGAGATCTTCCCGCGTCGAACAATGAGCTCGATGCGTCAAAGTGGTTGAGCATGCTCGGCGATGTCGACAATGTGAGGTATTCGAGAACGGCGCTGGAGATCGTTTCGGGTATCGGCTCGGACACCATTCGTGGGATTGTGGCCTCCGCTCGGATCGTGCCCACGGACAGAGGTCGGCGGGTTGCTCTCAAGGAGCATGGGCAGGTTCATCTTCCTCCTGAGGGCGGCGCCGAGGTGTCGGGGTATGAACTGGTGGTGGATGACATCGTCGCGAGTGCGGTCTGTCGTAGGGTCTTAGGGCAGTTCGGGTTCAAGACGTTGGATGCGGAGCTCGTTTTCGCGTCCACGCTCTCGACTATGGGGCTTGAGTCGACGGATGGTCAGTGGGAGGAGTTGTGGGACTTGTCGCTGAATCTGGAGCCGCGCCGGTTGGTGCTGCAGTTGGAGCAGTGGCGGCGTGAGGGCAACATCGTCAAGGTCAGGACGAAGGCCTCGACATGGCGCGATAGCGAGGAAGTCTTCGCGCTTCAAAGCCCTGCCGTAAACCTTCCCTGGCCGGATCGTGTGCTGGCGGCTAACTTCGCCACCCAGGACGTCATCAAGGTGCTGGGGATTGTGACGGGTTTCTCGGCCCGGTACCCGGTGATCGAGGAACCCGAGTTCGCGCAGTATCGTGCCTGGGCGGTGGACGAAGTTCGGAAGGCGCAGGTCGAGGATAGGGATTCAGCGCCCCAGGAGTGGTATTTCGCGGAGGAACGAGGCGCAGGCCCCATAGGTCTGCTTCATAACCTGTCCGCCCTTGGCTCCAGCCTGACCGATGACCTGGTGAAGATCACCGAAGCCCTGCTCCGGGTGAATGCGACCCGAGAATGGACCCTATACAGCCCTGATGGGTTAGAGACCTTCTCAGTGACAGCCCCGCACCTGTGGGCTGCGCGGGCGTGGGGACTGGCGGACACCTTGCTCGGGGTTGTCGTACCCGCAGCACGCTTGGTGTCACCTGTCCTGCAACCGTTCTTCCCCTGGGTTCCTCTACCCAAGAACTCACACTTCGGGATCCTGCCGTTGCCCGAATCCATCGAGGACGTCGACATCGACATCCTTGTGGAAGGTATGAGAGCGGGCCGGGGCATGCAGGCCACTGGCGCCCTGAC
The DNA here is from genome assembly GCF_006517235.1 of Pseudarthrobacter sp. NIBRBAC000502772. NCBI lineage: Bacteria > Bacillati > Actinomycetota > Actinomycetes > Micrococcales > Micrococcaceae > Pseudarthrobacter > Pseudarthrobacter sp. NIBRBAC000502772. Next base: position 1,607,462 of record NZ_CP041188.1, on the reverse strand, counting down.
CAGTTCTCTCCTGACCTTACTGTCCGCGGTCCTACCGAGGATCCGCGGGGAACAGCGGTGGACAGGTGAGCTCCCGGCCGTACTGGGCCAGGTGATCGATCTGGTCCCGGCACGGCAGATCTTCATCGCATCCGATCAAGAGCAGGTCAACGTCCTGCGGCGATCGAAGAACCCCTACCTCTTCGTAGAGGACGAGACCCTCCGCGACGTCCTCTTCGAGCACGCGGACTTTCAGGATGCCGCAAGCGCCATCCGGTTCGAGGTGATCGCGCAGCAGCCAGCTGAGGCGGTGTTGCTCACGGACTGTGTGCCGACGTTGCAGGGTTTGTTGGACCGGAAGGATCGGCGGCTCACGATCACGGAGTGCGCTGGGATCGTGGCGCGTCATATGACGCCGACCGGTGCGCAGGAGCAGCTCCTGGGGCGGGTGCTTCATGACGGGACGATTTACGTGACCGGTGATCCTTCCGACAGGAGGGGTGTTCATGACCTGTTGACCTGGATAAATCAGGAAGTCGGTCTGGGGCTCAGTGCCGCGGATATCGACGGTGTGGTGCAGGCGCTCGCTGCTGCTGATGCGAATGAGGTGCGAGAACGTTGTCGTGCCGCGGTGTCGAACGAGGACCGGTTGAGGGTGTTGGCGTCGCCGCAGCAGTTGGATGCGAAGCTCCCGGATGGTCTGACGGGGACCCTCGGTGCGATGGGGACCGACGTGCGAGCGCAGGACATGGCGCGGTTGTTCCTCGATTCGTACGGTACAGACAGTTTGAGCTATATCACCGATGAGTTGAGGGCCCTGGGACTGACGCCTCCTGAGAAGTGGGGTGGGTTGGGGCCAGCGCGTCGGTTCGTCACGGATTTGGGATTCACCCCGGATTTCGCGGGGACGTCCAAACCCTCGCGGCCGGCGGCGGAGACCGTAATGGGTAAGCCGGGCCTCGGTGCGTTGCACGATTATCAGAAAGAAGCTTTGCAGCAGCTGCGGTTCTGTCTGCGGTCGAATCCCGGCCACGCCGATAAGGCTTTGTTGGAGTTGCCGACCGGTGCGGGCAAGACCCGGGTGGCTGTGGAGTCGTTGGTCATGGCGTTCTTGAACAACGATTTCGCGGCTGTTGGTCCTGTGTTGTGGATCGCACAGTCGGAGGAGCTGTGTGAGCAGGCGATCACGACGTGGAGCGAGGTGTGGCGGGAACTCTCCGACGAGAGGTCGTTGAGTATTAACCGGTTCTTCGGGACGCACCGGCCACAGGCACCCGAGTTGGAGTTGAGCGTGGTCGTGGCGACCGACGCAATGCTTTACGAGCACATCGACGATGATTCCTACGACTGGATCTATGCTCCTGTCGCCGTGATCGTCGACGAGGCACATCGGGCGGCGGACAACAAGACGTACAGGAGGCTCTTCCAACGTCTGGGAGTGGATCTCGGGAACCGTGAGCGCCCTCTGATCGGCCTGTCGGCCACTCCTTACCGAGGAAGGAACGCCGAGGCGACGGCTCTGCTGGCCAGACGGTTCGGTAACAACCTCGTGCAGACATTGGGCCCCGATCCGATCAAGGAACTCCAGGATCGCGAGGTTCTGGCACGAATCGATCATCAGGTCCTTCCGGGTACCCGGTTGACCCTTGGTGATTCGGAGAGGAATCGCAACAACCTGTCCCAGGACACGTTGGACAAGGTGGGTGCGGACCGGGAGCGGACCAAGGGCATCGTCAAGCACATTCTGGCATTACCCGAGGACTGGCAGGTCCTGGTGTTCATGCCCTCGGTGCTCTCGGCCCAAGTCCTGGCAACGATCTTGAAAAACGAGGGCGTCCAGGCCGCGTCGGTGAGCGGCCGGAGCTCGCGTGGTGAACGCTCGAAGGTGATCTCCGACTTCAAGCGCGGATCCCTCCAGGTCCTGGTCAACTGTGACCTGTTGACGCAAGGCTTTGACGCACCGCAGATCCAAGCCCTCTACGTCGCCCGACCGACGTTGAGCGAGAGCCAGTACGTGCAGATGGTCGGTCGTGGACTACGCGGACCCAAAAACCGTGGATCCGAACGGTGCCTAGTGGTGAACCTCGAGGACACCATCGAGAACGTCGACGTGGACTTGGCATACCGAGGATTCACCCAGTACTGGGGGGTTGAGGTCTCATGAGGTTGATCCCACCAACCGAGTACATCGACGCCCATAGCCGCGCCGAACGCAAGGTCGCCGAATTACTCACAGCGATCCGCTCCGATGACGGCGTGGCCTACCACTCGGTCCACCTCCCAAGGCACCGCAAACAGGTGATGGGCGAGGCGGACTTCGTGGTCCTGTGGAAGGGGGCGATCCTCGTCCTGGAGGTCAAAGGAGGGCGGACTGGACGGACCGAGGACGGTGTCTGGTACTCCATAGACCGTCAAGGCACCCACCATCCCCTACGACGCAGCCCCTGGGTGCAGGCCAAGGACGCCGCGTTCGCCCTCCTGGACATCCTCACCAGGCACTCGGACGAGGGCGGATGGCCGTTCGCTTACGCCGTGGTGACCCCCGACCAGAACCTGCCCCCGGACACGGAATGGGTCCCGCAACAACACATCGGGTTGGACAGGATGACCCCGACGGGACTTGAGCGCAGCCTAGACGCGCTGGCCCGCTTGGCCCGCACACCACCCGATGACCCCGAGCACCCCAGACGCCAGGCCCTGCGACCAATGGGGAACCTCTCAAGGGTCGTCACCCACCTGCGCCGCGAGGTCGACGCCATGCGCACCGTCCCGGACACCGAGATGCTCATCGACCAGAACATCGTCACCATGACCGACGAACAGGTCGACGCCATGCGGGCCTTCGAACGCAACCGACGGGTCCTGGTCCTGGGCGGGGCCGGGACGGGCAAGACCGTCGTCGCGATCGAAGCGGCACGACGGGCGGTCGCAGACGGCAGCTCGGTGGCCTTCGTCTGCGGCTCACCCGGCATCATCAAGTTCGCCTCTGAGCTGTTGGACGACAGTCCTGTCCAGGTGGTGCCCTTCGATGCGATCCCCGACACCCCCGTCTTCGACGTCGTCGTCGTCGACGAAGCCCAGGACCTACTGAATCTGGAGGATATGAGCCGGCTCTCCGAATCCCTGCGCGGCGGGTTGCAGGAGGGCCGGTGGTGGATTTTCCTGGACCCCAACAACCAAACCCACCTCAACGGGGTCTTCGACGAAGGCGTGTACCAGGAGATCCAGGCCGGTGCGATCATCGTCGACCTGACCAGGAACGTCAGGAACGCCCGCACCGTCGTGACCGCGGTGCAGTCCCATCTCGGGGTGGACCTGGGAAGCCCCCGCATCGGGGAAGGGCCTGATGCGTCGATCGTGCAGGCCCGCACCTCTGACGAAGCCCACCGTCTCCTGGACGGGCGCTTAACCACCCTCCGGGACAAAGGTGTTGCCCGGAGGAAGATCACCATCATCAGCGCCGCCACCGACCCCTCAACGTCGATTCTTACCGTCGAGGGCCGAATGCCGGCCGCCTACACCGCTGGCAACCAGTCCTACGAGGTGGTCACCGCAGCCGACATCAAAGGCCTCGAACGCGAACACGTCATCGTCGTGGACGTCGAGGACCTAGACACAACCGGGGGTAGGGCTGGCTCCTACGTCGCGATGACCCGCCCCAGGTACTCCCTCTACGTCATCAGCTCCCCCGGCGCGTACCAGATCATGGGACGGAACGCGCTCCAGTACCTCCAGCAACAAGTAGGAAAGGCCGGTGCCCACAATGCATGAAGCCCTCGGACGCCAACAACGCGTCGTCGAGCACCTCGAACAGCACTACCTCGGCCCGATCGACGGACCGGAGGAACTGCTCAGGAACAAACCGAACGCCACCTACCTCGTCGGAGTCCTCTACCCCGTCGGCATCGGCATCGGCATCGGCACCGGAACCGAGGACGAGGAGGAGAAGGTACAACTCGCTGTGGAGGCGACCACCGCCGAGGACAGCACCGACGGCACCGAGGAACCTTCCATCGACATGGCGAACGCCTACCAGCCCTCCTCCAGCGCCCTGTCATTCATCCACGACGGAGACTCCGTGGACATCGACCTGGGATACGCCACCTACACCGAGGAGAGGACCGACACCCACACCGCCTGGCGGCGTCACGGCCACCACCTCACCGGCATCCGCTGGGAGCAAGGAACCGTCTCGGGGGGCCCTGGGGACGGGCGCGTGGCCCTGGACGTACGATGCCGACCGTTCGGCCAGAACAGTTCACTGGTCACTGTGGCCATCAGCAACACCCGCGAAGCCCCGAAGAACGACGAAGGAGTAGGACAGCTCCACACCGAGGACGCCCTTTACCAGGTCGGTATGACCGTGCGCTCCGTCGGGGGCCGGATCCTGCCCTACCGGTCGGTCGAAGACCTCAGACTGGATTCAGAACAAGAAGAACTGGCGGTACGTTACCGACATCGACAGGTTTTCGCAGTCGGCCACGGCACCTCGGTGCGCTGGGATCAGGACGACACCGGCGGGTGCGCCTCCGTGTCCCTGGACCCATTACCGCGCTACACTGTCCCGACCGTTGAGGCCAAGAAGAGTACCGCCGACATCTTACGGCTGGGCCGTCTTACCTGGATCCAGGACGACACCGCGAACGTCCTAACCGAACTTCGGACCTTCGTCGACGACTACCGACACTGGACCCAGGAACAACAGGACCAGGCACAAGGGCTCCCCGACCACCACCGTCCGGCGGCCGGTCGGATCACCGACCGACAGAGCGACGCCGTTGAGCGCATGCACGAAGGCATCACCCTGCTCGAGGAATCCTCAAGCGCCAGGGATGCCTTCCGTCTGGCCATGGCCGCCATGCACGAGCAGATGCTCCAATCGAATCGCACGAAAGCCACCGGGGCTGAGGAAGACACACCGCGGCGCGAACCGACGTGGCGGCCGTTCCAGTTGGGGTTCATCCTCGTCGCCCTCACCAGCACCGCGGTTGCCGACCACCGGGACCGGGACCTCGTGGACCTGATCTGGTTCCCCACCGGTGGAGGCAAGACCGAGGCCTACCTCGGGTTGGCGGCCTTCGAAATCTTCCGGCGCCGCATCGAGCACGGGATCAGAGGAGGCGGTACAGCCGTCATCACCCGCTACACCCTGCGCCTGCTCACGACACAACAATTCCAACGCGCCGCGACCCTCGTGTGCGCCATGGAACGCCTCCGGGTGACCGATCCACTTGCCCGGGGCATGGCACCGTTCACCATCGGCCTCTGGGTCGGTAACGCCACCACCCCCGGCACGCAGAAAGAGGCGATCAACCGCTTGGAGGCCACCAGGCGACGGGAAATCCCCGACAACCCCTTCCAGCTCACCGAATGCCCCTGGTGTGGGCACCGCATGATGCCTGCGACCAGATCCGAGAACGCCGAGGCCTACGGGGCAGACCACTCCGCCGGAGACATCTGGCTCCGCTGCCCGGACCGAACCTGCCGCTTCCACGACCGGCTTCCCGTCGAGGTCGTCGACGAGAGGATCTACAAGTACCCGCCCACTATCCTGTTGGCGACCGTCGACAAGTTCGCGCGACTGCCCTTCAAGCAGGAGGCGGGGGTCCTCCTCGGCGCTGGCGCCGGGGCGAACGAACCGCCGTCGCTTATCCTCCAGGACGAGATGCATCTACTCTCCGGCCCCCTGGGCACCACGGTCGCGATCTATGACGCTGCCGTCCTGGGCATCATCGGGGAAGTCGGCGGGCGCCCGAAAATCGTCGCCTCCACCGCGACAATTCGTTCCGCCGATGATCAGGTCAAGGGCCTCATGGCCCGGAAGGTCCAACTGTTCCCACCCTCAGGGCTCAACGAGGAAGACAGCTACTTCGCCCGCCCCACGGAGGACCCCAACGCCCCCGGCAGGATTTACATCGGGCTCATGCCTCAGGCCTTTACTCAATCCACCTCCGTGGTGCGTGCGATGGTCGCCATGCTCGAAGCACCCGCCCGGGCCGCACAAGGACCCCAAGATGTGAGGGGCACCGACGCCTACTGGACGGCCGTGGCCTACCACAACAGCCTGCGCGAACTCGGGCGTACCGTCACCCTCATCCGCGACGACGTTAACAGTCTGCTCGCCACCCGGCGTGGACCCGAAGGCCGCACACGTCAGATCCGTGGTGACGGGATGGTGGAGCTGACCAGCCGCGTGGATGCCGAGGACCTTCCCAAGGCCCTGCAACGACTCGGACGCGGCCTCGACGAAGGTGACGCTGTGGACGTTGTCGCCTGCACGAACATGCTCTCGGTCGGTATCGACATCCCACGGCTGGCCCTTATGCTCATGAACGGTCAACCCAAGACCACCTCTGAGTACATCCAGGCCACCAGTCGCGTCGGACGCGGCGATGTCCCGGGTGTCATCGTCACGCTGTACCGCGCGACCCGCCCCCGCGATCGCTCCCACTACGAATCGTTCCTCGGCTACCACCAGGCGCTCTACCGCAGTGTGGAACCGACCAGTGTGACCCCATGGTCCACCGCGTCCAGGCACCGCTCCTTGGCAGCAGTCTTGGTGACCATGGTCAGGCACCTGAGCTCATGGCGCGAGGACTCCCAGGCAGTACTCTTCCGAGCCGACTCCAACGTGGTGCGTAACGTCCGGGAGACGATTCTGGAGGTCGTGGAACGTTCGGACCCCGACGAGTACCAGGCTACAGAAGAGCATCTCGACCGGTTAATCGACCAATGGCGCATCCGTACGTCACCGGACCCCGATACCGGAGTATCGACGCTGCGGTACCAGCCCCTACGGGCACAACACGACGAGCCAGCTCTGATGCGCGCCTTCGACGAGGACCGAGAAGGATGGGCGGTCATGAACTCGATGCGTAGCGTCGATTTGAACATCAACATGAAGATCATCGGGGAAAAGGCATGAATCCCAAAGCCACGGCAGGGCAGGGCAACACACCGCAGATGCGTCAGCTCAGACTGCAGGAGACCATATACCCGTTCGGGGTCGGCGCCATCGTCGACATCAAGAGCGAATCGTTCATCGGCATGGACACAGCCACGTGGAACGAGAAGACTTGCGAGCCCTTGTCCTGCCCGCCGCTGGAACGGGCATTGGGGGTCCTGCAGCTGCGTCGCCCCCCGACCGCCGGAGAATTCAGCCGCAACCCGAGCTTCGCCCTGCCCTACCGACGCTTCCCGAAATGGCGTTTCTGCCAGGACTGTACCCTGATGTCCGACCGGGTCCATCACAAGAACGGCGCCAGTACCAACAACTGCTCCCGCTGCTCAGGACCGATGGTCCCGATGCGTTTCATCGCCGTCTGCAAAGCCGGAGGCCACATTCAGGACGTCGATTGGCGGCGGTGGTCCCATTTCCAGTCCTCCAACGACGAGCAACACCAGTGCAGGGACTTCGAGCACCTGGAACTGCGGACCACCCCGGGAGCAGGCGAAGGACTGCGCTCGCTGCGAGTCATATGTCGCTCCTGTGACTCAGCGAGGAACCTCGGGTCGCTGGGTCGGGAGACATCTTTAGCCGAGGAAGGGTACAAGTGCTGGGGCCGGCAGCCGTGGGAGCCGCAGGACACCACCAAGGAGTGCACCAGTGAACTGCGGGTCGTTCAACGAGGGTCCACCAGCGTCTACCAGGCAGAAACAGCGTCGGCGATCGACATCCCGGAAGTGGAATCGGCTACACAAGCCCTGCGTAACAGCGTTCTCCAGAACGACATGTTCAAGGGCGTCTTCGGGCAGCAGCAGGGCCCGCTGTTCGATCTTGCGGTTCCGCTCATCGCAACCCAGACCGGAGCCCCGGAGCACATGGTCCGCCGACTATTGACGACCGACCCCGCCTCAGACACCTCACACCTGCAGAGCACCCTCCACTCAGGAGAATGGGCGGCGTTCGACAGGGTCCTGGCCGGGGACGCGGATGTGACGAATCCCGACTTCGACGTGCACCCTTCCGACTACCCCCGAGAACCAGGCGTACTGCCGGCGCTGGCCGGACTGGTCTCGGACGTCGGGCTGGTCCGTCGACTGCGGGAGGTCCGAGCCCTGCGGGGTTTCCGCCGCTACGAGCAGGAGGACTTCACCCGTGTAGACCTCGGAAGTATCGACGGCCTCAAGTGGTACCCGGCCATCGAACAGTTCGGAGAGGGAATCTTCCTACGCTTCGACGAAGAGGCCCTGCGCACCTGGGAGGCCGAGCCCTCCGTCCAGCGGCGGACACGGCACTGGATTGATCGAGGGGCGAAGCTTGCGAACCGTAGAGTTGTCATCTCCGATCTCCACCCCCGCTACGTGCTCCTGCACACCCTGGCACACCTGTTAATGCGCCGATTGGAGTTCCAAAGCGGGTACTCCGCGTCGTCCCTGTCCGAACGTATTTACGCTTCAAACGATGGCCCGGACCCGCAGGGCGGTTTGTTGATCTACACCAGCAGTGGGGACGCCCAGGGCACCCTCGGTGGACTTGTCCGTTTGGGCGAGGCCCGGTACTTCTCCCGGCTGCTCCTGGGTGCGGTGGAGGACGCAGACCGGTGCTCCAACAACCCCGTATGCGCCGAGAGTCGGGGACAAGGTATGAACAGCCTCAACCTGGCCGCCTGCCACGCATGCAGCCTTACCTCCGAAACCTCCTGCGAGCGCAACAACATCTATTTGGATCGTAAGCTCCTGGTGGGGGATGAGTCCGTGCCCGGCTTTTTCCGCACGGTCCTGATGGATGCCCGGGCGAGCATCTAGGTTGTACTCCGGAGGGATGGGGTGGGGAACTTTGGTGGGTCGGTCCGCCTCCCAACGCTCCGGTACTGCGAGGACCTCGGGGTTGGTGGGATCCCCAATCAAGTGATGCTCCTATTGGTGTCAATAGGTCCCGGCGCCCCCGGCATCGTGTAGGTGACCGGGAGCTGGCAGCTCCGGCGTCAAGGGTCTGTCGATCGCTGCGCGACGGCCTGCGGCCGCCCTTGACCCCCCGAGCTGCCCCGGTCTTGAGAGCAGGGATCGCGGGGGCGCCGGGACCTCTGGGCGATCAGTTGCGCAGCACTGAAGGTGTCTTTGCGGCCTCTGCCGATGGTGAGTTGAGCCAGTCTTCGTAGCGTTGGTAGAAGTCGTCGTTGCGGGTAATCCCGCGTTCGAGGCGGGACAACGCTGTGGGCCAGACGTGCAGGATGTCCGCTGCGGCCTGGAGGGTGATGTTCTTGGTCTTGCGCAGTGCCCGGAGGGCCCCGGCGTCCGGTGCCGGTTGTGGATGGATGAGCTGATCGTAGATTTCCCGGGCAATGTAGCGTTTGAGGCAGCGGATGATTTCGGTGGTGCTTTTGCCCTCGGACCGGCGTCTGTCGACATAGTTCCTGGTGCGGGCGTCGGTCCTCATCCGGACCAGGGCGACGTGATGGATGGCTTTGTTGGCCTGCCTGTCGCCGCCGCGGCTAAGCCGGTGCCGCATGGTTTTTCCGGAGGACGCGGGGATCGGTGCGACGCCCACGAGGGCGGCGAATTTGGCTTCCGTGGTGACCCGTTCGGCGTTGTCGCCCACGGTGACCAGGAGCTGGCTGGCGACGTCCGTTCCCACGCCTTTGAGGTCGCGGAGCATCGGGGCGTGGACGGTGATGACGGCGTCGAGATCGGCGTCGATGACGGCCAGTTCCTGGTGCAAGATGCGGTAGCGGATGGCGAGGCGTTTGAGCACGGCCGCGGTGGCGTTCAGGGGGTTCGGTCATGTGCCCTGTGGGGCGGGTTTTCTCCAGCGCGGCCATCATCGCGGCGCGGGTCAGTCGCCGGTATTTGGCCCGGAGCGCCTCGGGTGCTGCGGTGAGGATGCTTTTGATCTGGGTCATGACCGCTACCCGAGCGCGCATCGCCGTGGCCCGCTCCGCGCGCAGGACCCGCAGGGATTCCACCGCGCCGTCCCGGGATTTTGGTGTTGCGACGTTCCGACCGGCCAGGGCTGCTTCCGCCGCCTAGTAAGCGTCCAGAGGGTCCGATTTGCCCCTGAGCCGGCGCCCCTGCCGGTTCGGGCGCATGACCTCCAGGACCCGGATACCTTCCGCGGTCAGGACGCGGGCGAGTTCGGCACCGTAGCTGCCGGTGCCCTCCACTCCGACGGCAAGGACTGGGCCGAACCCCGTCACGAAGGCCGCGATGCTCCGGTAGCCAGAACCCACAGCGAGAAACTCTTTGTCCGTGATGTGTCTGCCGGTCTCGTCGATGATTGCGACGTGGTGGGTGTCGGAGTGAGTATCGATCCCGGCGATGACTTTCAGATGCTGGTTTGTCATGATGAAACTGGCCCTGCGATCCGTTGCGTGCGGTGGGACACCAAGGGGCACGCCGGCCGGGTGGGCAGACAAGACAGTAATGGGATTCTTCGAGCAGGCTCCTATAAGGTCATGTCCACCCGGCCGCCGCGTTTACTGCAGCCTGTGCCGGCGGCGGACAGATCATTTTCAAGACAAACCCTTCGCAGGGCGTCAGTCGGACCCAGAGCCACACCGCGGCACAAGCCAATTCCATCATTACTGTCAGACCCTTTTCGTGAAAGCCGGAGGACTTAGGTTGGGTTTCCACCAGGCCAGTAAGAGGTTCAAGGTGGGCGCGCGGTCGAGTCTAAGACGGCGGTCGTAGCGTCCCACGATCGGACGGAGCTGGCACGACCTACGTGTCACTGGTGGAGGATTGGCTCCACTGAGGGTTTCGCATTCGATGCGAGTATCCCCAACGCCGCGGATTAAGGGGCCAGGGAAGGGCTACCGACATCGGTCCCCAAACACCTGGACGTCATCCCCCCCGTTTGGAGGATGAGCATTTCCCTGTGCATGTAAGGTGATGGACGATGACTGCTAACGCCTCCAATGACCCGTTCACTCTCTTCGACGACGACCCGCAATGGGCAGCAGAAGAACAAGGGAATGCGGAAGACACTGTTAGATCCCGGAGGACACGACGGGCCCGTCCCACTTCCCCTGACCCGGACAAACGACCCGATCCGGCTCTGAAGTCGCGTCCCCGCAGGACGACAGCTGTTCCACCTGCTCCCGCCCAGGACCCGGAAATCCACCACATGAAGGGCTCGATTCAAGCAGTCGACCCCGAGGGCACTCGGTGCGGCCGTGCTATCCGAAACGCTCTCGACCAAGCCTACGACGGTCGACGGACAGGGCGGTGGGACCTAACCCAGCTGACGAAAGCAGAAACAGCTCATATCGGACCACTCATCGAAGTCTGGCTGCAACGGGTACTCGATCTCGAAGACGGCATCACTACCTCGCTCCAGATCGCCGGGTACGACGTCGCCTGTACATGGAGTGAGCGGATCGACGGCTGGACACTCGACCGCCCCGTCCCCGAACAACGTGAATTGCCATACTTGGTGATATGGGCCAACGAGGAGACCTCACGATTCAGCCTGGGGATCCTTCGCCCCGGCATTGACTCGCGAGGAGTGGCATCGATGGACCGGGGACGCCCCCGCTTGTCCCAGGTCGGGATCGACCAGGTTCTATGGGTCTTCGACGGTTGTTCCCTACCGGCCAACGTACTTGTTAAGCATCCCGAAACGGCCATGGCGGCCGTAAGTCAATCCTCGGGCCAGAAAGCCGTCAACATGTTGTTCCGTCATTTACAAGGTGAGCTGGTTCAACATTCCGCCGTGGAGACGGTCGCCCAGCAGATCGACTCCTCGAAGCGGGTCCGTGAGGCTCGCGAACAGCTGAGGAACGAGGGGATCGTCATTCTGGGGCACTATCATCCTCAACCCGAAATCGCGGCCGCACTCGGGCTGCCGTCCCCACGAGCGGGAACCTTCGTGAGTCACCGTTTGGCCCCCATGGAAGCCGGGGAAGTCGGAATCGGCGCGGAGATCGACGGTGGTAGGTGGCGTCTTGCCGTCCCAGGTGATCCGGTCACCATGGCACCAGTGCTGCCCGTTCTAGGAAGAAAAAAACGCCATCCTGAGAAGCGTTGATCAGCCAATAGTGCTAGAGGACAAGGTCCGAGTGATGTCACTGGAAGTCCGGTGACGTGACCCGAAGGCATGCTTCCTGATGGGCGTACAAATGACCAAAACCCTGATCGCATTTCTGCCTTCAGAAACCCAGACCCTGCAGTCACCAGCCTAACAATACCCCAAAGTAGGTCAGCATACGCGTTTAGGTGCGCATACAACATAGCAAACTAGGAAGCTTCGAAAATCTTCAGCTTAATTGCAGGATGCGGTTGTCTGTCAAAATCCTTACGCCTTATACCACTACCGAGTCGTCGAGCCTCCGTCGAAGATGCGATAGCAGGCTGAGCGCATCCAGGCAGTCTTCATGGGTGAAAGCACCGCAAGAAAGCAACTTTTCCTTCTCTTGATGAGCGAGAGGGTTGCGTACTGCACGGATCAGTCCAGCCGAAAGAAATTTATGACCCTCTTCAACGTTTTCTGCCGTACTTGGAGAAATATGATTTTCTGAAATTGCAAAATATTTATGGAAGACATGGAGCTTTGATTTTGCGTGGCCGAATGCGCTCATCATCAACGAGTAAGCCGACTGATCACTAATTTGAGACTTGATCTCCACATCCGTGACATATCTTTTTATTGCCTCATCTATAGCGTGAAAGTATCGTCCCAATTCATAGTCCGCCTGGGCAGGTCCCTGCACATCAGGGTGTAAGTGCCGCCAAAGCAGATCGGCGAATGGAGGAGCTATTCTTTCGAGGTCTTCGACCAGTTCGTCCTGGAGATTCTCGGGGATGTCAACATCAGGAGAAACGATAGTCGACAGCATACGTTCAAGGGGTTGCCGCTCCGGACCTTTGACGCTTGACGTCCAGGATTCAAAGCTTTTGTCCTGTCTACCTTCCGCTCTCGCCCGCTTCCTCTTGGTGCGTTCGGTTCGCCACTCGCTGGCGACAACCGTCAAGAGGTCCACAAGTCGGAGCCGCAGCTCGTTCGTACTTTCTAACTCCCAATTGATAGCACGGCGGTCCGAGGCTATGACATCCGGCACAAGTTCATCGAGGAAGTCAACATCTATGTAGCCTGTTAAATACGAGAAGGCAAAGCTCGACTCTGCAGACCCAAAGAACTCAGGCTCATTGATAAGTCGACCATTTGCGTACAATGTTACTCCGCGCATTGCTTGGCGGAGCGGCTTCTTTGAAGCAACTACCAATCCGGTAATTTTTTTCTCGGCCACGTAAGCATCTACTGCAGATCCAAACGAACCAGGAATTGTCCAAGAAAAATCAACGTTATCAGCATTTATCCGGAGGTCACGTGTTACTTGGTACTGTTGCCCGGAAGCGGATATCACCGTGATTTTGAACTCGGAATCGCCATAGTTGAAAAGTCTGGACAGCCCCCTCGCCAGCGCCTCTGCATCTACCTTGCTTGCACGACGTAGTCCACCTAGTGAAATTATTGTTCCACTCCAACTAGCGGGCTTATCGCTCTTGCTTACCTTTGGATAGTAGTAACCCGAGGATTCGAGCATCTCATCCCAATCCAGCTTCAAGACCATAGAAGACAGGCCTTTACTCCTCTTGGTCTCAAGACGAATCGTTGTCCCAATTCCAAATAGAGCCAGTTTACCTATCCCTTTTTTGCCGGAGACCAGCCTGCGTCCACTTTCAGACTTACCACCATCAGGATCGATCCTGCGATTCCTCCCAATTCGAAGGTATTTAGTGGCCAGGTCGCCCTCGGACATGCCGTGGCCATTATCGATGACCAGAACTTCTTCTTTTCCGCCAACGTTGTGTATTTGCACTGTCACTTCTGTCGCATCGGCATCGTACGAATTGGCCACTAGCTCGGCAATAGCATTCGGCAAATGCGAATACATTTGTAGTCCCAAATGCTCAATAGTACGTGGTTCAAATTCTAGCTTAATGTCATTTGTCATCGCGCGATTCCGTTTTCATTCAGTTGTAAGAGCGCCTTGAGGGCCCGACAGCAGTCATCTAGCTGAAATCCTAGTCGCTGGGCTATCAAGGACCAGTGTCGTACCGCGTGTCCTTGCGTGAACCTACTTTCTCCGTGAGCCTTTATACCCTCGGTAGGCGTTTTAGGGCAGACTCTAGTCATGTTGACCCGCTGGGACGAGACGTGGCACAGACTGAGCAACTGGACGAACGGTCAAGCCCCCTCAGAACGCCTTGCCGTTCAAGTGCTTCATCAGTCCGGTTACGAAGCTATCGACCCAAGCCATCCACTCGGTGGTCCCGATGGGGCCAAAGATGCTGTCATGCAGCGGGACGGCGAAAAGTGGATCATGGCCGCATACTTCCCTCGAGGTCAGCAAGCATTCAGTGCCGTCAAGGCGAAGTTGGAGGGCGACTACCTGGGGGTTGGCAAACATAAAGCGCACGGGCTAGCTTTTATAACAAACCAAGAAATCTCTATTGGAGAGCGGCGCATTCTCAGCGAAACAGTGTCTGGCGCCCTTGACTTGTACCACCTTGAGAGAGTTGTTTCAATCCTAGACATGCCCATGATGGCAAGCGTCAGGACGCAATTTTTACAGATAGATCCAACGGATCCTCGTTCTCCCGTTATCGTCACAGCACTATCCCGTGCTACCGCCGGGGTGCCGGAGATCGTGGCTCGGACTGATGAGAAAGCCCTCTTCGAGAAACTTTGGAATGCCAGCGGGGAGACGGCTACCGACGGCAAAATTCTCGTTTTGACAGGACTTCCTGGCTCAGGAAAGTCCACCCTGGCTGATTGGGCTTGCCGATCAGCGAGCAGCAAGAACCGGGTTTATCGATCGTTGATCGTCGACATGCGCGGCTACGATATTGATGAGTCGCCGGTAACTGCCAATCAAGTATTCGCAAGCGCACTTCGTGCGCTGGGTGTAACCGACATTTCAGCGGATCTCGGTCAGCAAGGGACCCAGTACCATCAGGCACTAGACTGGGCGGCAGAAAGAGAAGAGCGGCTGCTTCTACTCTTAGACAATGTATTCGCTGTAGAACAGGTGCGTCCGCTTCTCCCGCGATCACCTTTTCATCGAGTGGTAATCACCTCCCGTGAATCACTTGCCGCCGAATTGCAGAATGCAACGTCCATGCGTATTGGCCCTCTGGCGAATCCTGACGCCGCGGACCTATTGCTCCGAGACTCGGGAACGGCCAGCAACCAGGGCGCCGTGCCGTCTGAATTTGCCGAGCTAGCTGCGGTCTGCGGAGATCTGCCTTTGGCGCTTCGCATATGTGCGGCTATCTTGAGATCAGACGCAAGATTAAATGTACGCGACCTGATCGAAGAGCTCAAAGAAGAGAGTGACCGCCTAGAAGGACTGGAATACGGAAATCTCGCCGTCCGTGCAAGCATAAAAATGTCAGTGGATCGCCTGTCGAGTTCTGAGTTACTGCACTTCAAGTACGCCTCTGCGCACCCTTCTGCCGAGTTTTCCACCGAAGCCGTCACGCATATGATGGCTGACAAGCACGTTGCTACAGCCAGGGCTCTGCGCCGTCTGCGTGATCGACATCTTTTGGAGGATGCGGCCGACACCAACCGCTGGCGCATGCATGACTTAGTCCGGCTCTACAGTCGAGAACTTTCCGAAGCGCAGGAAGCGCCCGAAGCGCGCCAAGAGGCCCAAGGGCGGCTCCTGGAGTTCTACGCCGACATAGTAGTCGACGCCGCCGGATGGATAGACGGAATTGTTCAATCTCAGTACAAGCAGGCCGAGAGTCGATCGAGCGCTTTAGCTTGGATGCACCGAGAACTCCCAAACCTAGTGGGAAGCGCATTCCTGGCGAAATCACTGGGGCACACTGACGCCGCCTGGCGTCTGGGGATGAGCCTGGTACCAATCCTCGATGTACAGCGCAGCCTCGCGGTAGCGTTAAGGGTCTTGGCGGTCGCTACGAACGCGGCGGAACAAGAAGATGACCAAATCAGGTTGTCGAAGGCTTTGAACAATACTGGCCTCACCCTGACTTCTCTGGATCGGCTAGATGAGGCGACAAGAACTTTCCAAAGAGCCATCCGGGCAGCGTCTTCGGGCGGTTCCCTCGAAGATCAGGCGGCCGCATGGATTGGGCTGTCTGCGGTCTATCGACAGACATTCGGGACAGGGGCTGCGCTGCATGCCCTGGAACGCGCAGCAAAGCTTCGTCAAGAAGCCGGCGACCTCACGGGCATGGGTTACGTGCTTACCAACATCGGTATAACCCTTCGAGAATGTGGTCGCTACGGAGAAGCTATTCATACTTTGAGGTCGGCACTTGAGGTTCACCGCGCGAGCAGGTCCAAGAGAGCGGAAGCGTCAACGCTCGCGCAGCTCGCTACAGCCTTGAATCAGGTTGGCAATACAAAAGAAGCCATATCCCTTTTTCAAGAAGCAATTGAGGCTTACAAAGATGTGCAGGATCTTGTGGGCCTGGCCATGACGCAGATGAATTTCGGCAACCTACACGCATTGTTAGGTGACTCCGGTAAAGCATTGGATTTCTACGAAAAAGCTTTAGCGCTGTTCGAAAAAGTTGGCCACGTCGCTGGTCAACGCCAAGTGTTTCACAATATGGCTGCGGTTCACCATCGACAGGGCCAGCCGGAAGCTGCTAAAGAGTACGAGCGCTGGCGGGACGAACGATAAAGTTCACCTAAGATGTAGATTTTTCGGTAGATCCCACCAGTCACCCGCGCCCCGTGCGGATGAGCCCGTGGCGCGACTTCGATGAAGGGGTACTCGCCCTGTCCGCTGTGCCAGTCGAAGTGCTGCAGGCACAGCGCCTCGCCGAGTCGAAGGCCCGTCTCCTCAAGTAGTGCAAGAACAACCGGTCCCGCACCGACCCGATCAAGTTCGCCAGCCGCGGATCGTAGCGGGCACAGCAGTCCTTGATCAGCTGCATTTGATGTCGTGTCAACGTCGCCGCAGAAACCCGCCAAGGGCGCACTTGCACCGCTACCGCCCGGTGCCTCTGGTGCCCGCCCAGATGCCCGAGGAATGGGGTGTATGACACGCACGGACTATCCTGCCTTGGAAGAAGGTGTGGCAGGTATCCCAGTTCGGAGTGCGGGTCACGCCCGAGGGCGGTTGCCGTCAGCAGTTACCCCGGAAGGGTCTGCGCGTAATCAACTAACGCCGCTGCCATGATCCAAGCGACGGGATGCAATTGGTCTCTACCTGTTGCACCAACACAATGCCCGGGGGACAGAATGAGCAAGACCTTCAGGCTGTCTGACGGAGCGGCACGCCTAGGCATCAGCCCCAGTGACGCATTCCGCGAACTACAGTCCTGGCCGCACCAGCGCGACGGGCTAGAAGTGAGCTTCACCGAGGAAGACGTGGCCGCTATCGGAAAGATGATGATCGGCACCCCGGATGAGCACCTGGCAAGGCTCAAGTTCATTGAGGAAAAGCGGGCTGCTCTGAGGGCAACAGACGGGGAGTGAACCCCCGTCATAAGCTAGGATCGGATTTTGCCAACAATCCAAAAATGGGGGGATAAATGCTCACCGCTGAAGAGCAAGACCAAAAAGCGAGAAACCTAGATGAGGCCTTTAAAGAGGTCTCGACCGGGTGGCGAACCTACAAGAACAATGGATATGGCTCCAAATGGACCATTCTCAACAAGATCCTGTTTATCCTCGGTGCCGATGAACCAGGCGCCGTTTTTGCATCCTATGAGGAAGGCGACGGGCACGGGACAGGAAAGATTGTCGTTATCGCTGAAAACTACCTGGTCTACGGCGAGGGTGCGATGGAGACCATGAGTTTCAAAGTCATACCGAAAAGTCACTTCGAGGGACTAGAAGTTCTGACCGCTAAACGGTTGACGAGCGACTGGGCCGACGACGTTGCTACAAGCGCGGTGCTTAGTTTTAGGAATGGCTTCGATATAACACTACCCCCGGGCGGCGGACTGACGCCTACAGGTCAGACTTACGTCGATAACCAGGTTATTCAGTTCAAGAAGCGTCTAATCGAGCCCGCTTCCTAACGAGGAAACCCATGAGTCGTGGTTCCAGCTGATTGACGAAGGCTCCGTCTAAAAGGACGGAGCCTTCGCTGCGTTGAAGCTCTGCCGCAGTACGAGAACAGCATCGAGACCACTTCGGCTCGGGAGGCAATCTGGACGCGGTGATCAACAGGATCGAAATTACGGCCTGTTCGCCACCGGAACGCAGATCCTGATGACCCCTCCTGGCGACGATCCGATCCCCTTATCATCGCCGAGGCAGTCAAAAACGAACGCTTCGTTGATGAGGCCCGGTTCGGCGACCTGCTGCTTCGAACCATGCACCGCATCGAGCAGAACGACCAGGACCGGATCAAGGTGGTCTACCGGATGGAGATCACCGGCAGCGGCGCCGACGAAGGCGGCCGGCGAATGGGCCCGGCATCACCGCTGACTGGCCCGAGACCATGGACGCGCAGGTCAAGATGGCTGCCGCCTTATGCCCTGCGGCTTTGACGGCCAGCAATTAGTCCTGCAACCTTCTTTGCCGGAACATCGGGAACGACTCCCGCACCCGCTCCACCGTCTCCAGGGAAACCTCCACCGACCGCACCCCCGGCTCCAGCCCAAGGTCCGCTTCCACAACCCCCATCGGGTCCACCAGCACGCTCCGCCCCACCGACACCGGCGGCGCCTGGCACACCCCGCCACGTACACGCTGTTCTCGATCGCCCGTGCAGCGTTCAGCCCCAGCCACTGCTCCGTCTGGTGCTCGCCCGGCACCCAGGACGAGCAGACCAGCAGGACCTACGCGCCGGCGTCGGCCAGCGACCTGGCCAGTTCCGGGAACCGCAGGTCGTAGCAGGTCACCAGCCCGAATACAGCAGAGCCCAGGCTCAGGCGGCCGCCTCAACCGTCGCCTTCTCCGTGGCCGTCATCTCCGGCGGCGAGGCCTTGAAGCCGCGGGTGATCAGGGCCAGGACCACCACGCACAGCGCCAGCCAGGAGACTCCCAGCGTAATGCGTTGCTGTCCAGCTGGGAGAGCAGGTAGGTGCAGATGATGGCACCGATCATCGGGACCACCACGTAGGACACCGGGCTCAGCTGGTGCCAGGCCCGGCGCTGGCGCACATAGTGGAACACCACCGAGGCGTTCACCAGCGTGAAGGCGGTGAAAGCACCAAAGTTGATGAACGACGTCGACGTGGCCACGTCCAGGAACATGGCGATCAGGCCCACGATGCCGGTGACCACCAGGTTCGCCACCGGAGTGTGGAATTTCTCGCTGAGCTTGCCGAAGACGGCCTTGAGCAGGACGAGGTCGCGGCCCATCGCGTACAGCAGGCGGGACGCGCTGGCCTGTCCGGCAAAGCCGTAGGCGGATTGCGCCACCACCAGAACAGCCAGGAATGCGTCGCCAAACAGCTGCCCGCCGATCTGCAGGGCGATTGAGCTGGCAGGGGAGGCCGAGTCCTCGAACACACGCTGGCCGATTCCCCGGCGCCGTTGGCGGACACCACGCTGCCGATGCCCAGCGCCACAAAGAACACGAGGACTAGCAGCTGGAACGCCATCAGCACGTAGTTGGCCAAGTCCGCCACCTTGACGCTCAGGATGTTCAGCAGTGTGGCAATCGATGATGCCCACGAACGCAACCCGTGAACGACTGACACAGCGCTATGCACACTTCACAGTCATGCATAGACCAGAAAAGCTGAACTTCATATCTACACATAACCTACGGACACCTCTGAACAACGATTGAGTTACACACATACACAC
Source organism: Pseudarthrobacter sp. NIBRBAC000502772 (assembly GCF_006517235.1). Taxonomy (NCBI): domain Bacteria; kingdom Bacillati; phylum Actinomycetota; class Actinomycetes; order Micrococcales; family Micrococcaceae; genus Pseudarthrobacter; species Pseudarthrobacter sp. NIBRBAC000502772. Next base: position 1,587,793 of record NZ_CP041188.1, on the reverse strand, counting down.
ACCCCCCCGACACTCCGAACAAAGATTGAGTTACGTATATAAACACACCCCCCCGACACTCCGAACAAAGATTGAGTTACGTATATAAACACAACACACCGACACCTCCGAACAAAGATTGAGTTACGTATATAAACACAACCTTGTGTCAGCCTCAAAGGATGGTTGGTACTTATGCCATAACCCTGTACATTGAGGCCACTTTTGCGTCGGCGGTCATAAGAAAGGTTGGGTTTTCATTCTCAAAAAATGCTGCTACGTTGATGGTCATCAAATATCAGTGGTTATTTTTTGACTCAATGCGAAGGACAGATTCCCTCATGATTTCTGGATCAGATAATGTGGAAAAAGGTGAGCATGCGCTGAAAGGTGACGCGCATGCGCAAAGTTTCTCCCCATCGGATGTGCCAGGCCCCCCACCGTCAGTCATGCCTGACTCCCGCGGGGACGGCACGAACCCCCGGACGCCGTGGCCGACCTGCGCTGGACCTGGTCGAAATGGCGAGGTGAAGTGCGGTAACCCCGCAGTGAGGCAGGCTGCCAAGCTGTGTGCCTCCCACGACCGTCAACTACGCCTGAGGGGCGAGCTAAAACCCCTGCGAACGCGGAAAAGCAAGGCTCCTTGCGTGGGTCCCGGCCCCGATGGCGAGGCCTGTGGCCGTCGGGTCTATTTCCGGGATCCAGGACAGGATGATGGGGTCTGCAAATCACATTACGACCAATTGAAGCGCCGGGGTTGGTTGGGGACCATAGCACCGAAGCCCGCCCCAGTTGCTGATTCCGATTGTCAGGGACCTGGGCAAGACGGATCCCCGACTTGTGGCCGGAAGGCCGAATACGGCTCCGGATACTGCGCCCCGCACGACCGGCAGTTCCGCAAAACCGGGAATCTTAAGCCGATACGCCGTACCAACACTCCAGACGGCCCTTGCGGAGGTCCAGGTGACGGAGCGACCTCATGCGGGCGGCCGATGAAAAACAAGTCCCTGAAGCTCTGTGGCGGCCATTATGCCCAACAGCATCGTGGGGACGTCCTGACGCCGCTCAAGAAAAGCAGGAAGCGGGGACTATCTACTCCCTGCAATTTTCCTGGTTGCAGGTACCTTGATGCTCCGGACGGCAATGGTTACTGTCGCCACCATTGGCGCCAGCAGTTCCTGGGCCATGAGCTTGTCCCCCTTAAGGGAACTCCGAACCGCGGTCGCCTAGTGCTCGTCCGTGACATGTATGGAAACAAGCTGTGTCCGCCCTGCGGCGAGTGGAAGCCTGAGCATGACTTCTCCAAGAACTCCAGGTCCAGCGACGGGCTGAACGGTCGGTGCAGGCGTTGTCATGCATCGGCTCAAAAGAAGGCGAAGTACGGCATTGATCTAGGCGAGTTCGAAGCGCTGTTGCAAGCCCAGGGAGGGCAATGTGCCATTTGCCCAGCAACTGCAAGGGCTGACGGTCTTCGCTTGTCCATAGACCATGACCACGCTTGTTGCCCGGGAACCCTTTCGTGCGGGAAATGTATTCGAGGACTCCTTTGCCCCGACTGCAATCGCGGCCTTGGGCTCTTTCGCGACAACATTCAGTCGCTGTTGAGGGGTGCAGAGTACCTCAGCGGAGGCGGAGTAATCACACCTAGGGTTCCAACCCTCGAGGCGGTACTTGACGCTGGCGAATCGAGATCTGGCAGGGTCGATGATGATGATGACGATGGACTCTCTGGCGCCATGTCCGTTGCTTGAGGGCTGAACAACGCCTTCTGGTGTGCGTCGATGGGCGCGGCCGACCAAGCCGGACGCGCCCATCGTTCCTGCGAACCCCCACGAAGTGGTTCACCGCACCTGGTTCAGTCGACAAGCGCCGGCTGCTTGTCACCCTCCGGAGATTCGACTCGCGGCTGGCTGTCCCGTTTCCGGTGGTGCACCCAGCACCCCACCGCCAGAAGCGCCACGAGTGCGAAGGTGCTCAGGAGCTGGGGACGGGAATCCTCGCCGATGAATCCCACCGTGAAGATCGCCGCAAGAATTACCAGACCCATGCCCGTGAGCCAGGGGAAGCCGGGCATCCTCAGCGGAAGCTCCGTCCCTTCGCGGTCGGCGCGGAGGCGCAGCGCGAGCTGGGCGAGCAGCGCGGACGTCCACACGAGCAGGCAGGTCGAGCCCACGATGTTGAGCAGGACGGGAAGGACCTGCTCGGGGAAAGCCAGCTCCAGCACAACCGTGACAACGCCGAAAGCGACGCTGGCCAGGACTGCGACCACCGGGACCCGGGCCTTGGACACGGAAGCGAGCAGCCGCGGCGCTTCACCCCGCTCGGCGAGGGAGAACGCCATCCGGGAGGCACCGTAGAGGTTGGCGTTGAGGGCGGAGAGCAATGCTGCGACGGCCACCAGAGTGATGGCGGTGGCGGCGCCCGGCATGCCGGCGGCCTCCAGCACTGCGGCGAACGGGCTCTTCAGCCCTGCCGAACCCACGGGAACCACAGCTGCGATAACGAAGATCGCACCGATGTAGAAGACCAGGATGCGCCACAGCACCGTCCGGACCGCTGTCCGCACGCTGCGGGCAGGCTCGGCGGTCTCAGCTGCCGCCACGGACACGATCTCGGTGCCGCCGAACGCGAACGCCACCACGAAGAGTGCCGTGGCGATCCCGGCGAAGCCATCGGGCGCGAATCCGTCGCCGGTGAAGTTGGCCAGGCCCGGCGACTGCACGCCCGGCAGCCAGCCGAAGAGCAGGGCAGCGCCCACCAGGAGGAACCCGACGATTGCTGCCACCTTGAGCAAAGCGAACCAGAACTCGAACTCGCCGAAGTTCTTCACGCTGGTGAGGTTCACAGCGGTGAGCACCACGATGAACACGAAGGCCATCAGCCACACCGGGAGGGCGGGGAAGATGGTGGACAGCAGGCCTGCCGCACCGAGCGCTTCGGCCGCGATGACCACCACCAGCTGCAGCCACCAGAGCCAGCCCACCGTGGCGCCGGCCACCGGCCCGTAGGCCTTGGCGGTATAGACGGAGAAGGCACCGCTGTCCGGATTGGCGGCGGCCATCTCGCCGAGGGCCCACATCACCAGGATGATGAGGGTGCCGGCCACGAGGTAGGAGATCAGCACGGCCGGGCCGGCGGCCTGGATGCCGGCGCCGGAGCCGATGAAGAGGCCCGCTCCGATGGCGCTTCCGAGCCCCATCATGGTCAGCTGGCGGGGTTTGAGTGCGGCGCCCAGTGCGCGGCCAGACGTCATTGTCTGTTGTTCCATGGGGAGTCCTCTGGTTGTAGGTGGAACGGATTGGGGTTTCAGGTCAGTCGGTTTTTCAGGCTGCGTGGGCTTCCAGAAGCCGGAGCACGCGATCGTTGGAGGCGGGGCCGGCAACGGTGATCCGCACACCGTCCCCTTGGTACGCCCGGACCAGGATGCCCGCGCGGTCAAACGCGTCCACCAGCCTCGCGCAGAGATCGTCATCCGCACGGATCCACAGGAAGTTGCCCTGGCTCGCCTGCAGTTTCCAGCCCCGGGCTTCCAGCTGCGCGGCCATCCGTGCACGCTCCTGCCTGACCGCGGCGACCCGGGCTTCCATCTCCTCCACGGCGTCGAGCGAGGCGACGGCCGCCTTCTGGGCCAGCGCGCTCACCGAGAAGGGAAGGGCTGTCCGGCGCAGTCCCTCGGCGATGCCCGGCGCCGCCACGGCGTATCCCACGCGCAGGCCGGCGAGTCCGTAGGCCTTCGAGAAGGTGCGCAGGATGCAGACGTTCGGGTACCGGCGGTAGAGGGCCAGGGAATCTGGGCCGCTGCCCGCTTCGGCGTATTCCACATAGGCCTCGTCGATCACCACGAGGATGTCGGAGCGGACGGATTGCAGGAAGGCCTCGATCCGTTCATGGCTGATAGGCACGCCGGTCGGATTGTTGGGGGTGCAGAGCAGGATCACCTTCGTGCGGGCAGTGACGGCCGCGGCCATGGCATCGAGGTCGTGGCCCTCCACGTCGTCCAGCGGGATGCGGACCGGCCGGGCGCCTGCCAGCTCAACCAGGAGGGGGTAGGCCTCGAAGGAGCGCCACGCGAAGATCACTTCATCGCCAGCGTCGCACAGGCCGGTGATGATCTGCTGGAGGACGCCGACGCTGCCGGGGCCCACCGCGACCTCTCCGGCCGTGACGCCGAGGTGTTGCGCAATCCGTTCACGGAGTTCGACGGCGGCCGAGTCAGGGTAGCGGTTCATCGTACCGGCTGCCGCCGCCACCGCGGCGGCGGCAGCGGGCAGCGGTTCGTAGTGGCTTTCGTTGCTGGCGAGCGCTGCGATGTCCAAGCCGGCGCTGCGCCGGCCCGGGACGTAGGGCGGGAGGCCGGACACAGCGCCGCGAAGGGTGGGAAGCGCGGTGTCCGGTGCGGTCAGGAGCTGATCACGGGTCATGAGGAACGATCATGTTGTGACCCGGCCCACAATGCAAGATACGCTCAACCCATTGGGACTTCTGCTCAACTTCTACTGTCTGTGGTGAAAATATGACCATCCCGAACCCTCGCACCGTGGATTCGCTCGACGGCAGGATCATCCTGGCCCTCGACAAGGATCCGGAAGCCAGCGCCCTGGCACTCTCGCGGACGCTCGGCGTCGCACGGAACACGGTCCACGCCCGGCTGGCACGGCTCGAGCGCAGCGGCGCCCTCCGCTCCTTCAGCCGGAGACTAGATCCCGCCGCGCTTGGCTATGACCTCATGGCTTTCCTCTCACTGTCCATCAGCCAGACCCGGACAGGTGCGGTGGAAGACGGGCTCGCCGCGATTCCAGAGGTCATCGAGGTGCACGCCACCACCGGGGACGCGGACCTCATGGCCAAGGTGGTGGCCCGCAGCACGGCCGATCTCTACCGCATCACCAACCAGATCCTGGAAATCGAGGGGATCCAACGGACCAGCACGGCCATTTCCGTGCTGGAACTCATGCCGCCCCGCTACGACGGCCTCCTAAGCCGGCTCTCGGAGCAGGAATCCCGCCCTTCTAACTAAACGTGGGTGACGCACACCATATCTGCGCATATTTTCACTTCTGGCTGCTTCTCTTGCCAAATATCCCAATCGAATTCGACTCTCTTGCCTATCTGCTGACCATCCCACAAGCTTCCTGCATGACTTCACTTACCGTCTCCGGCCGCGTGGCGCAGGTTCTCAGCAGCTACCTCAGCGATGTATTCGGCGTCATGGGCAACGGAAACGTCTACTTCCTGGACGCCGCGGAAAAGCTGGGCCTCCGCTTCTCCCCCGTCCGCCATGAAGGCGCCGCCATCGCCGCGGCCGACGCCTACTACCGGGCCTCAGGACGTCTGGCCGCGGGCACCACGACCTACGGTCCCGGCTACACCAATGCGCTCACCGCCCTCGCAGAGGCGGTCCAGGCCCAGATCCCCGTCGTGCTGGTCACCGGGGACGCTCCTAGCAGCGGCGCCCGGCCTCAGGACGTGGACCAGGCGGCCATCGCAGCGGCCCTCGGCGCGGCGACCTTCACCGTCACCCGCGACGCCGCAGGCTCCATCACGCAGCAGGCGGTGGAGTACGCACTCACCAGACGCACCGCCGTCGTCATTGCCATTCCCTGCGACCTCGCGGCACTCGAGGCGGCGGACGAGGACCTTCCGGCGCCGCACGCACCTAAGGTGACGGACGACGTCGACGGCGGCCTTGGGCAGGTAGCCCGCCTGCTCGCCGGGGCGAAGCGGCCGCTGATCCTCGCCGGCCGCGGTGCGCATCTCGCCGGAGCCGGCCCGGAGCTCCGGGAGCTCGCCGACCGCCTGGGCGCGCTGACCGCCGGAACCGCCCTGGCGCTCAACCTCCTCCAAGGCGAGGGATACCTCGGCGTCGCGGGCGGCTTCGGCGCGGACACCGCGGCCGGGCTCATGGGTGAGGCTGACGTGGTCCTCGTGGCCGGGGCAAGCCTGAGCCCCTTCACCATGCGGTTCGGGCACCTGCTCGGCCCGGACAGCACCGTCATCCAGATCGACACCGCCCTGCAGCCGACGCACCCCCGGGTGGACACGTTCGTCAGCGCGGACGTGAAGTCTGCTGCGGGACACATCCTGCGTATGCTGGACGGCCCGGCCTCACCGGACGCCGGCCGCGCAGAAGCCTGGCGCGCAGAAGCCCGCAGGCGGCTGGCCGAAGGAGCGGCCCCCCACCCAGGCTCCGACGAGACCCCGGACGGCCGGCTGGACCCGCGCTCCCTTGCCACGGCACTGGATGCGGTGCTGCCGGAGCGCCGCACGGTGGTCCAGGACGGCGGGCACTTCGTCGGCTGGGCACCCATGTACTGGCGCATCCCGAGGCCACAGGACCTGGTCATGGTGGGGACCGCCTACCAGGCCATCGGGCTGGGCCTTGCCAGCGCCGTCGGGGCAGCCCGCGCAGTGGAGGACGGCCGCACGCTGGTGCTGGCCTCCGGCGACGGCGGCTTCCTGATGGGCCTGTCCGACCTCGAATCGCTCATTGGCGCGGCGAGCAGCGCTGTCGTCGTGATCTACAACGACGCCGCCTACGGAGCCGAAATCCACCAGTACGGCTCCCAGGGCCTGACCGAAAAGCCCATGCTGATCCCCGAGGTGGACTTCAGCGGCATCGCCCGCGCGCTCGGCGCCGAGTCGGCGATCATCCGCTCACTGGCGGACCTCGCCGCGCTCACGGACTGGATCGACGCCGGCGCGAAGGGAACCTTCGTGGCCGACTGCCGGATCACGTCGAGCGTCCGTGCCCCGTGGCTGAGCGAGTGGATGAAGGCCAAGCAGGAGGCGAAGGCGGCGGTGGCGGGGTAGGCAGCTCCTGGACAGAGCCGGGCGCCGCGTCCTCGAAGGGCTCCTCCCCCAGTTAAGGGGAAGCCCGACACTTAAAGTATGGACGGGATGACAGAGACCGTTCAGGAGAGCGAGCGGCAGCATTCCAGGCGTTATACCAGCAAGAGGATTTCTGAGGCGCTTGGGCTTCCTTAGCGGCGAATAATTGACCCAGCAGCTCCTTGCTACGCTCCAAAAGGAGAAGGCATCAGTGAATCGCTGGCTGGATTCTGGAGATTGCTTGGTTCTCTTCTCCTTCCGCAAGGTCCACTTACCACTGTGTCCAAGCATGCGTCAATTCGTTGACCGTGACTCCGCCTGGGCGCCCTACCTAAGGCATTTGGAAGGGTGCGTGACTGGCACGGCAGCGACAACGCTATTGCAAATGCTGAGAATGTTGACGCGCGCCGAGGTGGAGGGGCAAAGGACCCACAACACGTGCCCGTCGTGCGCCCCAACGCTCGACCATACGGATAAGCCTTGCGGCATCCAAGGCTGGACCACGCCTAAAGCTGGCAGCCTGAAGGCCAGACACTTTGGCAAGATTTCTTGTTTGCGGATGGAACCGAAATTGGAGCGCTCACCATGATTTCTACCGTGGAGACAGCTGAAGGTGTGGATTTTCGGGCCTAGTTCGACGGCCTGGAAGCCCCGGTCACTGACCCATCTACCGAAATGATGTATCCGACCGTCCCCACCACACCTGGCAGGAGACCCAGGCGAAGCCTTGCCGCGTTCGCGACGCTTAGTTGATCTCACGTTCTAGTGGGCGCGCTATTGACGTGGCAGTGGTGTCCTGAAGCTTTGGCCGATAGCTTCTGAGCGACAAGGGCAACATGTACCCGGTGTGGGGAGAGAAGCTGCCCGGAGGCAGACGGCTCAAAGTGAGCTGATACCGATAAGACGACAGCGAAAACCCCGGCCGATGAGGATGGGAGGGGTTTCACGGGTGGCAGTTACCGTAATCAGCTTTAGCCATCGACTGGGTGAATGCCAACAGGATTCTGATCAGGATGGCAAAATTTGAATCCACCACAGAGGGAAGAATCGATACCTACCATGAACACCACCTGCACCGTCGAGCGACTCGAAAACCCCCATGCACGTGGTCATAATTCAGAACTCTTCTGATCCGCCAATATGGGAGATCGCGGGTCATTTCCCGCACCTCAATGAGGGAAAGGCTTCTTTCGCCGCCATCCCAGCGGATGACAAAAAGTGGCTGCCGATGCAGCCCGTGCCAGGTATTTCCGAAAGCAACCGACCTTTTCTTCCGAGGTAATGCTGGAAGACGGTGGTATCGCCCAGTAAAGGCGCCCGGGGAACTTCACCTGCGCCACAATGTAGCCGTCGGCGAAGATTCTGTTCGGAACCGGTCGACTCATCCGTGCTGGCAGACAAAGGAACTCTGGAAATTCCAGGGTTCGATGCTGGGCTGAGTGCCGGTACATCGTAAGGTCATCATCGTGATGAATGAAGGTGCAGTCCACACCAAGGCTGCTGACTGGTTGTATGAAGCCATCGAACGCGTCGAGGGAGACGTCCTGCTGGCTAGTCCCTACCTGTCCTACGACGTCTGCCGACGGTTGGCGCAGGTGGCCTGCCGATCGGAGTACAAGTGGCAGCTCTTTACATGCCTTGACCCCAGCGCCGTGGCAAACGGGTTTTTGCGGACAGATGGCTTGACGGAACTAATGCACGGTGGCGTCAACGTTCGCCACGTAGACAGATTGCATGCCAAGACGTTCATTGTCGGCGGGCGGGGCTTCCTCGGATCGGCAAACCTGACCGGTGCCGGACTGGGTAGCTCAGCGGCGCCAAACGTGGAGCTGGGTGTTGAGTTGGGAGTTGCCCAGGTCGTATCCGTCAGGGTGGCCATGGAGGAGTGGTCGAGTCGCGAAATCACTGCGGAAGACCTCAAAGAGCTTCACGCACAAGCACAGCAGCTGACCCAGGCAGCAAGACCTTCCTCACGCGGCATGGACAGTGTCGCCGGGCTGGCACTTGTGGAGCAACTCTTGTTGGACGCTCGCGATGGTGAGCGGACCCTTTGGTTGAAATCCGAGTACGGCGCCCCCGCGTTGGACCAGTGGCGCAATGAATGGTTCTTCGGCAGCCCCCAAAAAGGAAAAGGCAAGGGGCGGCCAAGCATTAAGCCTGGGGACCTGGTTCTGATCTGTGCCGAAACCAGGGATTGCTACGCCGTCGTAGAAGTGACCTCAGAGCCCGAAGAACTGCCCAAGTTTTACGTCGACGAGCGAGGTCAGGAGGCAGATCGCTGGCCATGGGTGAGCCAGACCAAACCACGCTTCGTCCCGGATGATTTGCTTGAGCTCAAAGCAAACGAGCTCGTCCGGAGCACCCGTGGCCTGCAAAATGGTCACATTCGGTTGAGCTTCGAGCAGTTCACAAACGCGGTTCGCTCACTTGCAAGACTCATAACATAGTGGCCGTGCAGGGACTAGTTGAGGCCCAGAGGGTCAGGTTCTCATGGGTTGTCGACGTCAGCTTGGTCTATCCAACGTGCTAGAAGGCTGAAGGCCGCCAGCTGTTCAAGAGCAAGCTGCTCTTCGCCCCCGTCGCCTTCTCGAGGCTGATGCATCCCAGGATTACGGATCGCTGTGTAGAGACCGTCTGCAAAGGATCGAGCACCTCTGTGAAGGTTCTGATATGTCCTTCCGCCGTCGTTCTTCATCAACCTGAGCCGCGGTGCACCCTCTTTTGGCGCATCCAGTGAGAACGCTTCGTTGAAAAGCACCGTCTCCGATACGTCCATCCGCCCCAGCTTTGCTTGAGCCTCAGCGTTGATACGGATCGCAGCCTGCATTACAGCCTGGTGATAGTGGCCGGTGTTCCAATAGGACCTGCCATTGTCCCACGCCCAAGGGTGGAGATTGGCGGCGTCCATATCTGGCGCGTTATCTCCTAGGTTTTCAGCCAGCTCGGCTGCCCGATGTAACGCGGCCTTGGCTCTCGAAGCTTGATCACGGAGCCAAGCGTGACTTTGATCTTTCGCAGGTCGTTCTTGCCTCCAACCCGGCAGAACACGATCAAGAATTTGCTCGACTACGTGCGCGCGCTGAGATGCTTCAGTCTCTGATCCGCGCGTATATGTTCCAATGATGAAAACCCCGCCGTCGCTATTGTCGTAGGCGACCTGATCGGTTACGTGGAGGAACTGGTCAATCTCTTTGATCGCCCATTCAGGATTCAGCTTGCTCATGCAATCATCCTGCCGTGTCACGCCGACATCTCTAAGCAGGACTCATGAAAATGTGTCGCGCAACTCGTCGACACGGCACTCGAATATGGTGGGTGCATGGACGCAATACTAGAGCGACGTGCCGTCGGAGACATCGCGGGATCATTCTTCGTTCCCGCGTACCAGCGCGGCTATCGGTGGGGGACTGAGGAGGTCGGGCGCTTGCTCGACGACATTTGGGCGAGTAACGGCGACCCCTACTACCTGCAGCCAGTCGTGGTGAAGCCGATGGGGGATGGCAGGTGGGAGTTGATCGACGGCCAACAGAGGTTGACCACGTTGTTTCTCATATTCCAGTACATGCGGAGCGAGGGCCTACAGAACGCCGGTGCAGGATTCACGATCGAGTACGAGACGCGAAGCGGAAGCGCAGATTTCCTGGGCAATCCGACGGAAAAGCGCCGACGCGAGAACATTGACTTCCATCACATCTTCGCCGCCTATGCGCACATCAACAAATGGTTCGATCAGCACGAGCACCGCAAGCAATGGGCCGCGAACCGGTTCTACGACTACCTTTTCGAGTCGGTCCGAGTGATCTGGTATGAAGCCGCGAAGGAACTTGACTCCATCGCGCTCTTCACGCGATTGAACGTTGGACGGATCCCGCTCTCGGATGCCGAACTCGTTAAGGCTCAATTGCTCGCCAAACTCCAGCATCGCGCGGGGTTCTCTGACCGCAGCGAGCAGACCGCCGCTCAGTGGGACCAGTTCGAACGTGAACTCCGAGTACCGGAGGTCTGGTCGTTCGTGACCACGCTTAGCGAGGATGAACCAACGCGAATTAGCTTAATCTTGGATACCCTCGCCGATCGTCGCGGAGGCACACCACCCGGCGGGCATCGGCCGCCGTACTACACGTTCGAGACTCTGCGGCCAGTGATCGACGACGACCCGCAGGCATTCTGGGACGCCGTGGTTCAGCTGCATTCTCTCATCGTCGGCTGGTACGAGGATCGCGACATCTTCCACAAGGTGGGCTACCTGGTGGCGACCCGCAAACACACGTTCGCGGGCCTTCTCGAAGCAGTGACCGGGCTGACTAGGCCCGCGCTCCAGGCCGTGCTCGATGAACTCATCGCCAAGCATCTGAACCTCACGGCTGGCCAGGTAGCTGACCTCGACTACCAGAAGTCGGGTTCGAGATGCTCGGATGTCCTCCTTCTGATGAATGTGGAGACAGTCCGCCTCCGATCCGACTCTACGGAGCATTACTCGTTCCATGCGCACTCACGTGGCGTCTGGTCGCTCGAACACATACACGCGCAGAACGCCCTTGACCTCAAGCGCGACGAGAAGGTGTGGACCGAATGGCTCCGGCTTCACCGCGGCGCCATCAGCGACGTCCCGAATATCGACGAGGACCTACGCAATTACCTCTTGGCCGAAATCGATGGCGTCCTCGCGGCGATCGCCGACCCTCGGATCGTCGGGGTGGGCACCCAGTTCGATCAGACCAAAGCCCTCGTCGAGACTGCGCTAACCGAGGGGAAAGCTGATGGCGACGACGGCGTGCATACGATTTCCAACCTTGCGTTGCTTGCGAGCGGCGATAACAGTGCCCTGTCGAACTCGACATTCGAAGTGAAGCGGAGGGAGATCATCGGTCGCGACAAAACGGGCTCCTACATCCCCCCTTGCACCCGCAACGTGTTCCTGAAGTACTACACCGACGCTGACGACCAGCAGATCCATTTCTGGGGAGTTCAGGACCGAGAGGCGTATCTGGACGCGATTCTCGCGGCGATTCAGCCGTACCTGAGGCCCGACCCCGAGTTGAACGAAAAGGAGTTCGTCGCGTGAAAGGACACAAAACGACATTCGCCGGGATGTTCGGCGACGCGGCGGGTGAAATGCCGAGCGTCGCGCGAATCGAAATCCCCCTCATCCAGCGCGACTACGCGCAAGGTAGGACAGGGGCACTCGTCGAGACGATTCGACACGACTTCCTTGATGCAGTCATCGGGGCGGTTGGCGGCGGCGAACCCTTGGATCTCGATTTCGTTTACGGGGAGATAGAGGACTCGGCGCTCAAGCCGTTGGACGGACAGCAACGCCTTACGACGCTCTTCCTCCTGCACTGGTACCTCGCGGCACGAACCGATCGACTGGGTGACGCGGAAGGAATCCTCAAGTTGACGTACGCGACTCGCCCGACAGCGGAGCTCTTCTGTCGGCAGCTCGTGAACCCGCATCATCCACTGACCGACGACTTCGCCGTGCCATCCGAATGGATCACGAACCAGTCGTGGTACCTATATGCATGGCGGCACGATCCGACGGTCCAGGCGATGCTCGTCATGTTGGACGCCATCCACGATCGACTCGGCCAAGCGCAGGTCGATCTCGAGGAGGCGTGGTCGCGCCTGATCGCCAAGGATCGGCCGGCGGTCTCGTTCTACTTCCTCCCCATCGATGACATGCCTTCTGGGGACGAGCTGTACATCAAGATGAACTCCCGCGGGAAACCGCTGACTGGCTTCGAGAACTTCAAGGCCCGATTCGAGAAGCTACTCGCGGACGGGACCGACGCGGAGAGGTTCAACCGCATTATTCACAAGATCGATGGCGCCTGGACTGACGTCCTGTGGCAGTTCGACGGTGGCGACGACATCGTCGACGACGAGTTTCTTCGGTACTTCGAGTTTGTTGTCGAAGTGTGTGAGTGGCGGGACGGTGAGACGATGCAAAGCGCAACTCTGCTCCAGCGCACGGAGCGGGCTTTCGGACCCGCGAATCCACGACGTGAGTCGCACCTGGACTTCATGGAACACGCGTTCGACACGTGGGTGGGTGTTGACGACGTCCGCGAATTGTTCGCGAGCGTGTTCGCCGAGTCGGATAGCGCACAAACGGCAGCCGACCAGGAAAAGGTCCCGCTTTTCGACGCCACCGACATCAACCTGTTTGCGTCCTGTTTGCGTCGTTATGGTATTAAGCGTGGGCGTAACCGTCAATTCTCCTTGGCGGAGACGCTGTTCCTGCTCGCCGTGCTTGTCCATCGGCAGTACCGGACCGATGATTTCGCGACGCGGGTTCGCGTCTTACGCAACCTCATCGACCTAGCGGATGACGAGGTCCGTGAAGCTCGCATGACCGACCTCGTTCCGGGGGTCGAGCTGTTAATCAGAGGCGCGTCGCTCGAGGAGCTTCGTGGTTTCAACCCCGATCGAGTCCGTGACGAGCAGGCAAAGCAAGCGTTCAAGGGCACTGATCTCGAGGTGGTGATTCATCGCCTTGAAGATCATCCGCTTCTCCGCGGGCGAATCTTCGCGTTCGATCTAGAATCAGCAACGCTTCCGGCGCGCGCCAATGAATTCGTACGCGTTACCGAACCGGATGCGTGGGGACTCTTCGCTGCCGCACTGCTCGCCAAAGGTGACTATGGCTTCGACCTCGGCAGCGGGCGTGTCAGACAATTCGGAACACGCGCGGCGAACCAGGCGTCGCGATGGCGGGAAGTGTTCTCCCACTCCGGCCGCGGGAGAAACGGCGAACTGCGTTCGGCACTTGCCGCCCTACTTGACGAGGTCTCCGCCTCGGACGAACCCACGCTGAGCAGCCTGGAGCGCGCTGCCGCTGAGTTCGTCACCTCCCGTCACGCATCAGGCAGGCTCGACTGGCGCTATTACTTGGTCGCCTACCCGGCAATGCGCGAAGGCGAAACGGGGATCTACTACGGCGAGCACCGACCCATTAGGGGGATTTGGGGCTACTCGATGTGCATGCTCCGCACCGCCTCGTTGACGGGAAGCGCCTACTACCGAGACCCCTTCCTACTCGCGATCTATCGCGCCAGCGCGGTCGAGGACCGAATCAACGACCCTTGGTTTCGAGGTTACGAGACGGCGCCGCGATGGCTTCAGCTCTCGCGGAGCGGCGGCGGCATCCGGTGTGTCGAAGAAGGCTTCCAATTGGCAGCGCCCCAGGATGCCGACGCTTCGAACCGCTTTCACGCTATTTGTCGGGCGCACGGCGCCACAGGTGCGGAGTTCCTCCCCGTCCGCCAGGTGGAGGTCGATGGAGAACTGATCGATGCGGAGGATCGGGTCGTCGTAGGTGCGGCACTCGTGCGGGCGCTGGTCGAAGCGGGAATCTAAACTCAACGGCGTGCCGCGGTCATCGCCTCGAGCTGGGAGGCGGCGGTAAATGGCGGGCGTTCGTTTGGGAACGTCGACCGGTGATTGAGACCGTTGCAGCTAGGGGACTTCTCCTCGGCATCGTTCTCTAAGCAGAGCCAGACTTGCACGTCCTAGGCCGGGCCAACCACGAGCCCTTCCGCGCCCGCCTCGAGCTCCAGCAACGGCCGGCAGTACGGCGGTGGCAAACACGGTTTCGCCGACAGCAGCGATCAACGTGACCGGCTGGACACCGAGCAGCCGCTGCCGGTGAACCTCGACGGCGGGATCGTCGCCACCACGCCGTCGGACTAGGTATAAGGCCTGCACCTTGTCTCCCCCGGCCAGCCGGACTGGAACTGGCGGAACCGGCGGTGGGCGGGCTCAACGGAAACCTTGTCCCTACGGATGTCTCCGAGGCCCTGGACGTGCCCGGCGTCGACTTCTCGATAGTGGACGACGTAGCCGGCGCCCTGTGGGAGAAATGGGTATTCATCGCTGCCGCAGGAATCGTCAACTGCCTGTTCCGGGCGCCGGTTGGACGGATCATCGAGGCCGGCGGGCGGCCCAAAATCCTGGAGGCCATCAGTGAAACCGAAGCGGTGGCGGCCGCGGCAGGACATCCCGTGTCCGACGCCGGGCATGCACAAGCGGTCGGCATACTGACTCAACCGGGATCCGCGTTCACTTCCTCCCTGTACCGGGACCTCAGCGCAGGGCTCCCCTCGGAAGCCGAGCACATCCTCGGCGACCTCGCCGGCAGAGCCCGCAGCCTCAACGTCCCTACGCCTCTGTTGGAACTCACCCTCATCCAGATCAGGGCCGGCCTTCCAGCCTGAACCACTCCGGCGCGGCCAGCAGGCGGCGGAGCCAGGGACCGGAGCGGGCGAGCTGATCAACCGGCGACGCCGTGCTCTTCCCGCTGCCGAAAGACCGGACAAGACCCTCTTCCCAGCAGAACTCGCGTCTAGGAACTGGCCGGTCAGGCAGCCAAGGCGTCGTCGCAGACTATGGGACGCCGCGGGGAGGATCCAGCAGCGTTCTGAAGCGGCACTAACCGGCAGGAACACCAATGAAATAGTCGCCGATTGAGGGCCCCTGGGCTGGGTGGGAATCAGTTTCCGTATGCTCCTCCGCCATCCCGTGCGAAGCCGTCATATAACAGCGGCAACCCTGCCGCACCGGCCAGCGGGCCGCCGTCGTAATTCACGACCCGGCCGCTTGCCACCGGGCCCCGTGGCTGAGCGAATGGATGGCGGCCAAACAGGAGGCGAAGGCGGCGGTGGCAGGCTAACTGCCGACTGGCACGAAAAAGGAGGTCGACGACGACACCCAGTGTCGCCGTCGGCCTCCTTTTATGCCCGCGCAGTGGTGCTATCCCCCGCAGGGCGCTGGGGCTCTATGCCGCCGTTGGAAGCGATACGTAGCTGCCCTCGATGACGCTGGCGGCAACAACGGGAGTGCCGTCTACTGTGACAT
The DNA here is from genome assembly GCF_006517235.1 of Pseudarthrobacter sp. NIBRBAC000502772. Taxonomy (NCBI): domain Bacteria; kingdom Bacillati; phylum Actinomycetota; class Actinomycetes; order Micrococcales; family Micrococcaceae; genus Pseudarthrobacter; species Pseudarthrobacter sp. NIBRBAC000502772. Next base: position 1,572,127 of record NZ_CP041188.1, on the reverse strand, counting down.
AGCTGCCACGGGTGACGGGGCGCAGGTTTCGGCCGCCAGCGACGGTGCCATAACTGCCCTCGACGCCGACGGGGACGCTGCCGGCGGGGAGAGTCACGTAGCTGCCGCCGCGCACTGCGGTGTCAGCGACAGTGATCCCGGTAGCGTTCTTGAGGGTGGTTTCGGTGGTGGATGAGAAGGTTTCGGGGCGTTCGGTCAGCAAAGTCATGAGTTCTCCGTGGGGTTTCGGGATAAGGTGCGGTACTCAAGGGCTACGGTGGCCTATACCCAATTTTACGGCTTAATGTGAGCTACTCAAAATAAGGTGGCAGGGCTCACGTCATACGCCAGGCCCTGTTCGCCGTCCGATGCGGGGACTAGTCTGATCCGCATAAACGTCCACCGCCGTCAAGGAGCCGTCATGGCCGGGTTTGTGCAGATCATCGAATTCAAGACCTCCCGTATCAAGGAGATTGAAGAACTGGGCCGTCCCTCAAGAACCGATGGGAGCGCTCCGGCCACGTTCCGTCGGATTGTTGCCACGGCGGACAGGGACCACCCGGGCACCTACTTCACCATCGTCGACTTCGAATCGTTTGAGTCGGCGATGGAGAACTCCGGCCGGCCGGAAACGTCGGAGTTCGCTGCCAAAATGGCGGAACTGTGCGATGGACCCGTGATCTTCCACAATCTGGATGTCATGTGGGAAGACACCGGAAACGGCGCGGGCAACGGCTAGCCAGCTTCAGCAGGCCGCCTGACGGGGCGCCGGCGCAACCTTCCCGGAACAGTGGCGAACCCAGTTCGCCACCGGTGTAAAGGTCATGCTGAAACCCTCTAGCCTTGGAAGATCGGATACAAAGCCTCCTCTGCTGTTCCCAGGCTCCTGTGTCCGGACAATCCTTGAAAACCACCCCGGAAAGGCATGCACCAATGCGGGTACTCGTCGTCGGAGCCGGAGCCACAGGCGGGGCGTTCGGCACGCTCCTGCAGGAAGCGGGACGGGATGTCACCTATTTGGTGCGTCCGCGCAAGCAGGAGGTCCTTCGCCGCGACGGGTTACGCTTCATCTCCCCCACCGCTGACCGGACACACCCGGTAAAAACCATCACCGCCCCGGACGGGTCAGAGACCTTCGACCTGATCCTCGTCACGGTCAAAGCCACCGCGTTCGAGGGCGTCCTCGGCGAGATTGGCGCTTTCGTGGGGCGGGAACCAGCATCATTCCCATCCTCAACGGCATGGCCCATGTGGACCGGCTTGAGCAGTTGTACCCGGGCCAGGTGCTCGGCGGCCTGGCCCGGATCGTCGCCACTCTTGACGGCGATGTGGTCCGCCAGCAGATGCCCCTCACTTCCCTCACGGTGGGCGGGCTGAGCGGAAACCCTGTCCCTACGGATGTTTCCGAAGCTCTGGACGTGCCCGGCGTCGACTTCTCGGTAGTGGACGACGTAGCCGGCGCCCTGTGGGAGAAATGGGTATTCATCGCGGCCGCAGGAATCGTCAACTGCCTGTTCCGGGCGCCGGTTGGACGGATCATCGACGCCGGCGGGCGGTCCAGGATCCTGGAGGCCATCAGTGAAACCGAAGCGGTGGCGGCGGCGGCAGGACATCCCGTTTCCGACGCCGGTCATGCACAGGCGGTCGGTATCCTGACTCAACCGGGATCGGCGTTCACTTCCTCCCTGTACCGGGACCTCAGCGCAGGGCTCCCATCGGAGGCCGAGCACATCCTCGGCGACCTTGCCGGCAGAGCCCGCAGCCTCAACGTCCCTACGCCTCTGTTGGAGCTCACCCTCATCCAGATCAGGGCCGGCCTTCCAACCTGAACCACTCCGGCGCGGCCAGCAGGCGGCGAAGGCGAAGGCTGCGGTGGCGGGCTGGTTCACAGGTCCACCGCCTAACATGGCCCACATGAAAGCTGCCCGGGACGCACGCTCTGCCGCCGTTGTGATCAACGCCGGATCACGCCGAGGGGCGGCACACGAAGTTGCCGTGGACACGATGCGCAAGGCAGGCGTGCCGGTCTCCGCCGTGCACCATGTGCACTCGGGGGCAGACCTGGTCGGAACGTTTGACCGGGTGCTGGCGGACGGGCACGACCTGGTGGTTGTCGGCGGCGGCGACGGGACTGTGTCCTATGCCGCCGGTCGCGTTGCCGGCACCAACGTTGTGCTCGGCGTTCTTCCGCTGGGCACCGCCAACGACTTCGCCCGCACGCTGGAGATACCCAACAACATTGCCGAAGCCTGCGCTGCCGTCGCGGAAGGAAAGGTGGTGGACATCGACCTCGGCCGTGCCAACGGCGAGCCATTCCTCAACGTCGCGTCCGTGGGCCTGTCGGTCGCTGTTACCGAAGCGCTCAGCCCCCGCCTGAAGCGGCTTCTCGGGCCGCTGGCCTACGGCATTGCCACCCTGCGCGCTTATACCGGGCACAAGGCGTTCCGGGCCCGTCTCGAGTTCTCCGACGGGGACCACGAGCCGATGGAGCTCGACAACCTGCTTCAGGTGGCCGTCGGCAACGGCCGGCATTACGGCGGCGGCAACACGGTCTCCCCCACGGCAGGGATCGACGATCACACCCTCGACATCTACGCCATCCTGGCCGGCCCGCTCCGGGAGCACGTGAGCATCGCACGGTTGCTCAAGGACGGAAGCTTCATCAAACACGACCGGGTGTACCACCTGACCACCAGACGCGTCCGGCTGGTCACCGACCAGCCGCTGCCGGTGAACCTCGACGGCGAGATCGCGACCACCACGCCCACCGACTTCACCGTCCAGCGCAACGCCGTCCACGTCGTGGTGCCCCAGAGCAGCACCAGCGCGCTGTTCGACGGACCGGGCGCCCCGCCCTAGCGGTCCGGCTTTAGTCTTGCCGCTCCCCCCGGAGTGAAGCTCCCAAAGCTGCCAGCCGGCGTCGTACTTCCCTCCAAGACTGCCGCCGCCGACGGCCCGTGAACGAGTTTCCTGGTGCCCGAACCTGCACGTAACAACCTCGTTCACCCGGTAAACTTATGGAGGAATTGTTCGGCCCGCAGAGCCCGGTTCCAGCCCCCTCCTCCTTGAATGGAACAACTCCCCCATGTCCTCCGCGACTTCCGCGCCGGCCGCCCAGCGTTTCCCGCTGGCCGCCATGATGGTCCTGGCCACCATCGCCTTCACCGCCATCACCACCGAACTGCTCCCCTCCGGCCTGCTCCCCCAGATCAGCACCGGCCTGAACGTCTCCGAACCGGTGGCCGGCTACCTCGCCGCCGCCTACGCCGCCGTCATCGTGGTCACCGTGGTGCCCGCCGCACGGCTGCTCGGCAAGGTCCCGAAGCGCCCCCTGCTCGTGGCGCTCGTGCTGACGTTCGCGCTCAGCAATGCCATGGTGGGCCTCGCGCCCGACTTCACCTCCGCCATGATCGCGCGGCTGGTGGGCGGCCTGGCCCACGGACTGCTCTGGACCACCATGGCCCCCTATGTCGCGCGTGTGGTCCCGGCTGCCAAGGTGGGCAAGGCCCTGGCCATCGTCTTCAGCGGCAACAGCCTGGGCCTGGCCGTCGGCGCCCCAATCGGCACCGCACTTGGCGGCTTCCTCGGCTGGCGCGCGTCGTTTCTGGCCCTCGCCGGCTTCAGCCTGCTCCTCGCCGTCGTCGGATTCTTCCTGCTGCCGTCCGTCCGGCAGGTCGCCGGCGAGGCCCGCCCCTCCCTGCGCGCTGCCATCGCCCAGCCCGGCGTGAAGCCCGTGGCCATCGCCTGGCCGCTGCTGGTCCTGGCCCACTTCGCGCTCTTCACCTACATCGCCCCGTACATCCGCGACGCCGGCCTGCCCGACTACGCCATCACCCTCTCCCTCACCGTCCTGGGCGTCACCGGCCTGCTGGGCATCTGGATCGCCGGGCTCACCGTCGACTCGCACCCGCGCCGTTCGCTCCTGATCACGACGGCGGCGATCGCCGTCTCGATGCTGCTGTTGCCGTTTGTGGGCGGCAGCCTCGCCTTCGCCCTGGTGCTGATGTCGGTGTGGGGCGCCGGTCTGGGTGCCATCGGCATCTACAACCAGTCGGCCATCCTCCGTGCCGGCCGCGAGAACAAGGACGCCGCCAACGGGCTCACGGTCCTGACCATCCAGCTGGGCATCACCATCGGCGCCCTCTACGGCTCCGCCGCCCTGGTGGTGGCCGGACCGCTGCTGGTCCCGGCCGCCGCGGCCCTCCCTGTCATCGCCGCACTGGTGATCGCCTGGGCCGGAAAGACGGCGGCGTACCCGCCCGGCCCGCGCGAGTCGGTGTGGAAGAACCCGCGGCCCATCGAGGAGCGGGCGGGCAGGCGCTAACTCGAATGGCATGTGCTGGTCCACAGTCAGCCGACGTGGACCCACGGGCGTTGGGTGACATCGGGCACCGCTTCCCGCAGTACTTCCCGGGTGACGGGAGCGATTTCGCCTTCGCCAAGGAAGAGGAACCGCAGGAGATTTATCACCGGGTTGCCTTCAGTCCAGCGGAAGTAGATGTGAGGCATCAGGCCGGTCACGTCGCGGATATGAAGCAGCACGGAAGCGATGGTGTTCGGCACGACAGGGCCATGGACCTCCAGGATGCGGTACCCGTGCCGCATCACGCCGCGCACCTGCAGTTCCGTTTCAAAGTCGGAGGAATCATCCACGATCACTTCCAGGAAAAGAGCCTCGTGTTCGAGGGGCAGATGGCTGACCTCGATCGCGGATCTGAGCTTGTCCTGATAGGCCTCGGCGGATATGCGGCGTGGTTCGTGGGCGATGATCGCTATTGGCCCTTCGAGGTCGGCGGACATGAATTGCAGCGCTTCCTGATCAAGATGAACCCGGGTGGCGTGCAGTTCAAAGGAGCGTCGGATCCGCGAGAGCATTGAGATCACAATGATGCCCAGGATGAAGATGCCTGCGATCTTGATTCCTTCCGGACGTTCAATGATGTTGGCAATGGTGGTGTAGGTGAACACCACGGCGATCGAGCCGAATCCGATGGTGCGCTTTCGCTGTTTCCGGCGCCGGGCCGAGAGCGTGACTGCAACAGCTGCCGAGGTCATCAGTACCAGCACGCCTGTGGCATATGCCCCACCCTGGGCATCCACATCAGCGTCAAAGAGGTAGGTGATCAGGAACCCGATCAGCGTGAAGACGAGCACGAGGGGGCGGACTGCTTTGGCCCATCCGGGGGCCATCCCATACCGGGGAAGGTATCGGGGGACCAAGTTCAGCAGCCCAGCCATTGCGGAAGCACCGGCGAACCAGAGGATCGCGATGGTGCTGATGTCGTAGATGCTGCCGAATCCGACGCCGAGGTATTCGTGGGCGAGGTAGGCCAGGGCGCGACCGTTGGCCTGTCCGCCGTCCTGGAATTCCTGCTCCGGGATGAGCACCACTGTGATGAAGCTGGTGGTAATCAGGAAGGAACTCATAATTACGGCGGCCGTCGTCAGCATACGGCGCGTTCCGCGGATGCGGCCCGCAGGGTTTTCCTCGGTATCCTCCTCGTCGCCCCTGACCTGTGGCATAACCGCGACTCCGGTTTCGAATCCGGAAAGTCCCAGTGCCAGTTTCGGGAAGACGAGCAAGGCGAACGCGATCACCATGAGGGGATCGCCGTGGGCAGTCCACAGTGCCGTGGACCAGTCAGTGACGGCTACTGGGTGGGTGAAGACTTGAACGGTTGCTACGACCACGATCACGGCGTTGAGGCTGAGGTACACGAGAACAATTGCGACGGCGACTCCGATGGCTTCCTTGAAGCCGCGCAGGAACACGGCCGCGAGGAGTGCCAGGAGGAAGAGCGTGACGAGGACGTTCTGTCCCTGGAACCAGGCGGGAACCAAGGGGTTGTGGATCAGGTGCTCGCTGGCATCGGCGGCCGACAGTGTCATGGTGATCATGAAGTCAGTGGCGGCGAACCCAAGCAGTACCAGGACCAACAGCTTGCCGCCCCAGCTCGGAACCAGCCGTTCGAGCATGGCGATGGACCCCTCGCCGCGGGGGCTTTCGCCGGCAACCCGCCGGTAAACGGGCAGGGCGCCGAAAAGAGTGACGGCAACCAGCACCATTGTGGCCAAGGGAGAGATGACACCGGCAGCCAAGGCTGCAATGGCCGGCTGGTAGCCCAGGGTGGAGAAGTAGTCCACGCCTGTCAGGCACATCACCTGCCACCAGGGATGCTTCTTTTCCTGAGGCGAAGTCACACCACCTGGGCCCGGGTGTGAGCCCTTGCTGTCCTGGAGGCCGAAGAGCAGCCAACTCTTCAGCGTCGGCTTCCCGTCCGACGAGGGGGACGAGTGGTCAGCCGGTGGCCTGCTCAACGTGGTCATTGGTTCCTTTCCGCACGGCAACTTGCACCGCAACCAGAGCGAAACTAACACCGGCGCCGAACCGCGGACCGAGAAAGGGGCGTTTTTTGATGAATCCTTTACGCCGCCACGTCCGGGACCTCAGACCGACGCCGGATCTCGAGGCGGCCGCCGTTCAGAGGCGGACTAAGGCTCGAAGCGGTATCCCATTCCGGCTTCGGTGAGAAGGTGGCGGGGCCGAGCCGGGTCAGCTTCAAGCTTGCGGCGCAACTGTCCCATATAGACACGCAGGTATTGAGTTTCGCCGTCGTAACCTGGGCCCCAGATCTTCGCCAGCATCTGCTGCTGGGTGATGAGCCGTCCCGGGTTGCGGACCAGCAGTTGCAGAATTGCCCATTCGCGGGGGTGAGCCGGACCGGGGCACCATCGCGGGTCACTTTCTGGTTTGCGAGGTCCACTTCGAAGTCCCCTACATCGACTGTCAGGTCTTGTTCGTCTCCGTCGGATGTTCCGAGGCGGCGTTCGGCAACGCGCAACCGTGCCAGAAGTTCATCCAGACCAAAAGGTTTGGTCACATAGTCATCCGCTCCCGCGTCGAGGGCCCTGACTTTGTCCACGGACCCGTGCCGGGCAGAGAGAACAATGATCGGCGTGCTGCTGGAACGGCGAATTTTGGTGATGACGTCCACGCCATTGATGTCGGGCAGTCCAAGGTCCAGAACGATGAGATCCGGATGGTGGCTCGCGGCGTGCTGAAGAGCCATGGTCCCGTCCAGCGCGGTCAGCACCTGGTATCCCTCGGCGTGCAGGTTTACCTGCAACGCTCGCAGGAGCTGGGGTTCGTCATCTACGACAAGTATGGTCCTCATGGCTCATCTCTTTCGCCATCGCGGGAATTGAGATGCGAGTTCCATCCGGCGGAAAGAGGGAGCCGGATCACGATCGTCAGTCCTCCCCCTGGCGTCGGTTCTGCCGTCAGCAGTCCACCCATCGCTTCGGTGAAACCTTTCGCGACAGCCAGCCCCAGCCCTATGCCGAGGCCTTCCGGCGCATCATCGAGGCGCTGGAACGGCTCAAACATGGCGACCACGTCCGCTGCCTGCACACCCTGACCGTGGTCCACGATCCGGAGTTCTCCGCAGGGACGTCCTTCGATGGTGGCGGCCCCTGATCCGCTGGAGGGTCCGACGATGACAATGTCAGAGCCGGGGGCGTATTTCAGGGCGTTCTCCACGATATTGGCGATAACGCGTTCCAGCATGCCAATGTCGGCATCGATGGCTGGCATGTTCGGAGCAAGATCAATCCGTATGGCTCCTTCCGGCAGCCCCCGCAGCGCGTCTTCGATGGCATCACGCCAGGTCACCGGAGATGTGAGCGGGGCGGTGGATCCGCTGGATATTCGGGACATGTCCAGGAGGTTCGCGATCAGGGCATCGAGCCGATCGGAATAGGATTCGATGGTGTTGAGCATTTCGTCCTGTACCTCTTCAGGAAGCCGTCGCTTCTGGCGCTGCAGAGCGGTGACGGCAAGCTTGATTCCCGCCAGCGGTGTCCGAAGGTCATGGCTGACCGCACGCAGAATGGACGTCCGGATGCTGTTGCCCTCCGCCAGTTTCGTGGTCTTCTTTAGTCTGAGGTGGAGTGCATGACGCTGCCGGAGTAAGAGCAGGTGTGCCCCGTGTGCTGTCAGCAACCGCCGCTCCCCGGCGGTGAGCGTCCTGCCCGAGACCACCAGTGCGGTCTCCGGATCTGCGATTTCACACGCATCGGCGTCGGATTCCCCCGACCCTGGAGCCGGCGGCGGCGCTTCTCCTGAATGCGCCTGAAGATCCCAGCCACCAGCGTCCGCAGCTCTGGTGAACAGTCCGGCGGAGCGGACCTGGAAGGTCTCACGGACCTTGTCCAGGAATGCCGCAATGGTGTCATCTTCGATCAGGGCGTCCCTGGCCAGGTCCGCCAATGTCGCCGCCTCGGCACGGGCACGGGCAGCCTCCTGTGCCCGCTTGGCCGAGAGACCCACGACCAGGGACACAGCAATGGCAGCACCCACGAACACGAGCAAAGCGAACAGATTCTGCGGGTCATTGATGCTGAAGCTCCCGACGGGATCAGTCTCGAAGTAATTGAGCAGCAACGAGTCCAGAATCGCAGCGAGCACTGCGGGCCACAGACCCCCGATGAATGCCACCGCCATCACTCCGGTCAGATGGACCAGCACATGAGTGGCAAAGTTCAACTCCGGGCCAAGCGACATCAACGCGGTGGCCAGGACAGGGACGAGTACCGCCAAGACAAAGCCCGCGGTAGTTCTGGCCCGCCCCAGCCCTCCGGAGCTGACCTTGGGCAGTCCGCGACTGCCCAGGGGGTGGGAGACCATGTGAACGTCGATGTCGCCGGAGCCCCTAACCACCTTGGACCCCACGCCGCTGCCCAGCAGCCGGCTGCTCAGCCGGCCCCGGGAGACCCCCACGACAATCTGGGTTGCATTGACGCTACGGGCAAACTCCAGCAAAGTCTCTGCTATGTCGTCGCCGGATACCGTGTGGTAGCTTCCGCCCAGATCGGTCACAAGCTGGCGCTGAGCCTCCAGAGCCAGCGGCGACTCCGCAGGTTGGCCGTCAGAATGGCGAACATGAACAGCCAAAAGGTCTCCGCCATTTACCCTCGATAGAATCCTCGATGCCCGCCGGACGAGCACCTCGCCCTCCGGGCCCCCTGTGAGGCCGACGACCACCCGTTCGCGCGCCGGCCAGTTTGCTGTGATGCCCTGGCTGGCCCGGTATTTCGCCAGCCCTTCATCGACTCTGTCTGCCAGCCAGATCAGGGCGACCTCCCGCAGCGCGAAGAGGTTGCCGAGCCGGAATTCATTTGCCAGGGCAGCGTCAACTCTGTCTCTGGGATAGATGTTTCCATCAGCGAGCCGCTGGCGCAGCAATTCCGGAGAAATGTCCACGAGTTCGATCTGATCTGCCCTGCGCACGACCTCATCAGGAATCGATTCGTTCTGAGGCACCTGGGTGATGGCGGACACGACGTCCCCCAGAGAGGCAAGGTTCTGGACGTTAACGGTGGAGAGCACATCAATGCCTGCGTCAAGCAGCGCCTCGATGTCCTGCCACCGCTGAGCGTTCCGACTCCCAGGAGCGTTGGCATGAGCATACTCATCAACGACGGCAACCTCAGGGTGCCGGGCCAACACTGAATCCACGTCCATCTCCTGCACGCCAAGGCTGTCGGGCTCCGCCAGCCGCGCGATAATGACCTCCAGCCCTGTCATGAGTTCCCGCGTTTCCAGCCGGCCATGGTCCACGGCGATGCCGACAACAACATCCCTGCCGCCGCCGAGCAACTGGTGGGCCTCCTGCAACATGGCAAAAGTCATGCCCACCCCCGGCGCTGCCCCCAGAAAAATGCGAAGAGTTCCCCTTGCCATATCCACAGTCTGTCAGTTCCCAACCCGGTCCAAGTCATGGTCACCCCGGCGCTGTGGAGCTACTCGCCGTCCAGTCCTGACCCCGGCGGGAGGTTCGCACATGACGCCCTTCACGCGGTGAGGTCACGGCGCTGGACGCAATAGGCAGCCAGGGATGCCAAGGCCGCCGCGATGACGGCCATGGCCAGCGCCCCTGCCGGGTCGAACGGTTCCACGGGCATGGCCGAAGAATGCCGGAACGGGCTCACGTCCTGCAGCCACAACGGCAGGCCGAACAACTCCCCGAATTCGCCCAGGACGAGCCCTGCCGCCAGCATCCCCCAACCCAGCAGAATACTGAGCCGCGGTACGGACGCGAAGACCACAGAGGCCGCGGCCAGGAACACCAGTGCGGCCGGAACGTGCGCCAGCGCTGCGGCCACCAAGTACCCGGCGGGTCCGTTGGCCGCGCCCGAGAGTCCCAGACCGAGGGCGGCAGCGCTGCCGGCTGTTCCCGCGACCACGACAGCGGAGACGGCCGCGATGACCACGTTCGCACCAAGCCACCGGGCCCGGGACAGCGGCGCGGCCAGAAGGAGCTCGGATCTGCCCTCGGCCTCTTCTGCCCGCATCCGCAGCACCGCCTGGATGCCTGCCGCGGCCGCGAACACGCCGGCCACGCCAAGCAGGGCCGTAACGAACACGTCGATCAGGCCGGCCTGGCCGCCGGGCACGAGCCGGGAAATCAGGTCCCGCAGCGGCGCCACACTGGACACCGTCTCCGAAACCAGGGGACCCAGGGCGCCCGCCACGGCGCCCAATGTCGCTGCCCCGATGCACCATCCGGCCAGGGTTGAGCGTTGCAGGCGCCAGGCCAGGCCCACGAACGAGGTGCCTCCGGCTCCGGCCCGCTCCCTGCCGTCACGCTGGGGCAGGAGGCTGGCGCCCATATCCCGGCGTCGCCGGATCAGCGTGGCGGCTGCTCCCAAGGCCACTGCGGCGGCGAGGAGTACCAGCAGCGCGGACAGGTCGAGGCTGGTGAACGGCCGTGATCGCTGGCCCCAGCCGATGGGCGAGAGCAGCGACGGCCACGCGCTCGTCACGTGCAGCAGGTCCGCCGCCGGAGTCCCCAACGCGTCCCCCACACCCCGGAGCAGATACGCCGCCCCCACCACGCCCGCGGCGGCACCGTTGGCACTCCGGCCCGTGGGCAGGAATTGGGCAGTGACAGCGGCAAGGCCCACAAAGATGAGACCGACAGCGCCGACGGCTGCACCCGCGCCCGCTGCGCCGGGAACGTCCAGCCCGGCCGCGACGAAACCGGCGGCAACGAACACGGCCAGCAGCAGGTTCGCGGCCGCGCCCAGCAGAAGCGTCGCCGCCAGGGATGCTGCCCGCGGGAGCGGGACCGAGCTGAGGAGTTCGGCCCGTCCCAGCTCTTCATCGGTGCGGGTGTGCCGCACCACCAAGAAAGTACTCATCAGTCCCGCCAGCACGGCCGTGAAGGCGTAGCCCTGGAAGAACACGACCGGCCCGATGCCGGTGCCGTCGGGCAGGCCGCGGAGGAAGAGGAACGCAGGGTTCGTAGCTGCCAGGGTCAGGATCGCAGCCTGCGAGGGCTCGTCACCAAATTGGGTGACGACCGCGGTGGAGGTCGCAAAGCCCAGCAGAGTGATACCCAGGATCCAGACGGGCAGCGTCACCCGGTCCCTGCGTGCCTGGAACAGTGCCAGCCGCAGCACCCCGGGCATCACCGAACCTCGCTGTCATTGCGGTCACTGTAGTGGCGCAGGAACAAGGACTCCAGGGAAGGGGGTGCGACGGATAGCCCGCTGATCCCTGGCTCGGCGATGCCGGCCAGGACAGCACCCAGGTCGGCGGCATCGGCGTCGAACTCGGCGGAGGCGCCGTTTATGCTGATCCCGTGTGTGCCGGGCAGAGCCGCCAGCTGTGCCGGCTCGGCCAGTCCCGTGACCCGGAAATGTGTCCGTTTCAGGTGCCGGAGTTCGCCCAGGGTCCCGCTCTCGACCGCTTTTCCGGACCGGATGATGGTGATCCGGTCACAAAGCTGTTCTACCTCGCTGAGAATGTGGCTGGAGAGCAAGACGGTCGCCCCGTCCCTGCTGACCCTTTCGATCTGGCGGCGGAACACGGCATCCATCACCGGGTCCAGACCCGCGCTGGGCTCATCCAGCAGATACAGCCGTGCCGGGCGGGAGAACGCGGCGATCAGGGCGACCTTCTGCCGGTTGCCCTTCGAGTAAGTGCGGGCCTTCTTCCGCGGATCGAACTCAAACTCCTCGATGAGCTCACGGCGCAGCGTCTCGTCGGCACCGCCGCGCAGGCCGGTGAGCAGGTCGATGACTTCCCCACCGGAAAGGTTGGGCCACAAACTCACGTCACCGGGAACGTAGGCAATGTCCCGGTGCGTGCTGACGGGGTCGCCCCAGGGATCCATCCCGAGCACCCGGACGGTACCGGTCGTCGGGCGGATGAGGCCCAGGAGGATCCTCAGCGTTGTGGATTTCCCCGCACCGTTGGGGCCCAGAAATCCGTGAATTTCACCGGCGGCGACGCTCAGGTCCAGGCCGTCCAGTGCCCGTGTCCTGCCGAAATCCTTCACGAGGCCGAGAGTTTCAATAACAGGTGCTGCTGCATTCATGAGCCGTCCGCTCCTCAGGTCATCACACGAACACCCGAGGCGGTCGCCAGGGCGTTCCGCAGGCATCGCCCACGGGCCGACCAGGCTTCCCGGCTCTCCGATCCACAGCATACAAGCACCCCAACGGACTCGGAAGAGCAGCACAATTCTCCCCCGGCCCGGGGGTGCGAAATTACTGAGGCAGAGCAGTCAAGGTTTTGCAGGCCCGTTGAGCAGCGGCGTTAAGGATTCGTAAATACTCCGCAGTAGGCGGCGGTGCTCGCAATTTCCGGTGTTACGCTCCGTGATGTTCTCGGCAGGACGGCCGGTGCACAGACCGGTACAGGCAGGGCGGGCCGACGAGCGGAAAGGAACCATCCGATGCCGGCACCTGACAAGGTAGCCCCAGGGCGCGGACTCCGGTCCCGGACAGCGCTGTTGCTGGCATTCTCGTTTGCCGTGATGGCCGACCCCGTGTCTTCAGTCGCATACGCCATTGAAGCTGCGCTCCGCGCACTGAACGGCGACCTCGCCCTGCTCGTGCCCACCATGATTCTCGTCGTGGCGATCATCGCCCTGGTGATCCTCAATTACCGGCAACTGGTGATCCGTTACCCGCAAGGCGGCGGAGCGTCGGCAGCAGTCGGTGAAGCCTTCGGAGACCGCTGGTCCTTCATACCCATCGGCGCATTGGTAGTCGATTTCGTCCTCACGATCGCCATCAGCGTCTCGGCCGGGGCGTCCGCGGCAATCGCATACTTTCCCGCCCTCGCGCCCTGGCGGCTGCTGCTCGCCCTGGCACTTGTCATCCTTGTCGGCGCCGCAACATGGTTCGGGCATCTGGGGCGGCTGGTGTTCGCCGCGATGACCGTGGGGTTCATCATCGTCTCCGCCCTCGTCCTCTTCTACGGCCTGGGCGCCACCCCGCACCCGGTGGGGACCATCACCGACACCCCCGGACACACCCCGGTCATCGCCGTCGTACTGGCCTTCCCCGTGGCCATGGCCCTGGCCACGGGCGTGGAAGCCCCGTCGTCGGCGATCGCCCAACTGGGCCAACTCGATGACGCCGGGCGGAGCCGCTTCGGGCGCATCACCCTGTGGCTGACACTCGCTATCGTCGGATCGATCACCCTGGGCCTGACCCTGGAAGCGGCGCACCTGCAGGTTGGCATCCCGCCCGAGGACAGCACCCAGATCGCTGAACTGGCCCGGCTCGCGGCCCCCGGCCCGGTCTTTGCCGCCTTCCAGCTCGTTACCGCCCTGCTGCTTCTCTCCGCCGCCAGCTCCTCGTTCCAGGCAGGCCCCGGTCTGCTCAAGGCCCTCGCCCGCCATACCAACAGGCAGGGCGCTACCGTCGGTATCCTTCCTCCCGTGCTGGGACGCACCAACACCCACCACACTCCCTACTGGGGCGTGATGCTGTTCACCGCTCTGGCATGCGCCGTCACCGCCGCGGCCGGCGGCCTCGACCAGGAACTTGTGCTCTTTTACGCTGTGTCGGTTTTCCTGAGCTTCCTGGCCGGCCTGCTGTCGATGGCCCTCTTTTCCCACCGTGACCACCGCCGCGGCTACCTCATCATGAATGTCGCGGGTGCCGCGGTGGTGGCGTTCACCCTGATCGCCAATCTCTCCCGGGGCCTGCCGATTATCAGCCTGGCCTCGGCCTTGATCATCGCCGCAGTCCTGTATGGGGCGTGGGTCAAGGCCGGGCGGCCGAGGGGTATCCGCAACGTCGCAGCAGAAGCCGAGGAGGTGCCAGAGTGAAGTCCGGCGGAAGAGAAAAGGGTCTGAAGACCCGCAACGCCGCCCCGAGAGTGGCGGCCAACGAATTCAGTCCCTGATCAAAGCCCAAGGCGACAGTATCGGACGCGGGCTGCTGCATCCCGTCCGCTCAGTGCCCCTGGCGTTCCTCGCCGTGATTCTCCTGGGCTCAGGACTCCTGATGCTGCCCGCCGCCCGGACGGCGGCAGAGGCCGACCCGGTCCTTCCGGCCCTGTTCACCGCCGTCTCGGCTGTCTGCGTCACAGGACTGATCACCGTCGACACCCCAACGTTCTGGACGCCCTTCGGACACGCAGTGATCCTCGGACTGATACAAGTCGGCGGATTCGGCATCATGACATTGGCAACGTTGTTGGCGCTGCTCGTGCGCAAAAGCATCGGGCTCCGGGGCCAGCTCGTCGCACAGTCCGAAACGCACACCCTGAACTTCGGCGACGTCCGTTCCGTCCTTTTCAGGGTCGCCCGGATCATGGTGGTTTTCGAAGCGGCCACAGCTGCCGTTCTCACCATCCGCTTCTGGTTTGCCTACGACGACAACCCGGGCACAGCCCTCTGGCACGGGACGTTTCATGCTGTTTCAGCGTTCAACAACGCCGGCTTCGCCCTCTACAGCGACAGCCTGATCAGCTTCGCCGACGACCCCTGGATCATCATCCCGGTCTGCATGGCGGTGATCGCCGGAGGGCTCGGATTCCCCGTACTCATCGCCCTCCTGAGGGGCGGTGTCAGGATAAAAGACTGGACCGTCCACCTTCGTCTGACCGTCTACGGCACGCTCGTACTCCTCGCGGCCGGGTTCGCGCTCTTCGGCGCCTTTGAATGGAACCGCGAGGAGACTCTGGGGCCGATGTCGGTGGGCGGGAAACTCCTCGCGACCCTGGCAGGGAGTGTCTTCCCGCGCACCGCAGGCTTTAATAGCATTGATTACGCCTCCGCCACCCCTGAAACCCTCATGGTCACCAATGTTCTGATGTTCATCGGCGGCGGCAGTGCAGGCACCGCCGGCGGCATCAAGATCACCACTTTCCTGGTCCTTGGGTTCGCGATCTGGAACGAGATCCGGGGCCGCGATCACGTCACCATTGCCCACCGCTCCATCAGCTCTTCCGTGCAACGCCAGGCCCTGTCCGTCGCACTTCTCGGTGTCGCCGCGGTGGTCAGCGGCACCCTGCTGCTTCTCATGTTCACGGACCACAGCCTGGACAAGGTCCTCTTCGAATCTATTTCCGCGTTCGCCACCGTAGGACTGAGCGCCGGCATCACTGCCAGCCTTCCACCCAACGCCCAATGGGTACTCATGGCTCTTATGTTCACCGGCCGCATCGGCACCATCACCGTCGCCTCCGCCCTGGCACTGTCTTCCCGTCCACGCCTCTACCAGCTCCCGGAAGAACGACCCATCATCGGCTAGCCTCGCGCCTCGCACCATGGGAAACACCCAGCAAGCCAGAGCTGGCACACCCCCGCCACGCGCCCCGTGCTTATGGCTCCGCGATGCGCTCCAGTGCGGTCACCGCTGCGGATATTCCGTCCTCGGCGCGTACACGGTGGCCCAGCTCTTCGGCGGCGCGCGCCATATCGGGATCTGTGGCGGCGGTGGTGATGGCAGAGGCGAGGCCGGGTGCCGTGAGGTGGCGTTGCGGCTGCGGCGCGGGAGCGACACCGCGGTCGTGCGCCAGCCGGGCCCAGAACGGCTGGTCGGCGACGAACGGGCACACCACTTGCGGGCGCCCGGAGGCGAATGCGGTGCCGGCTGTGCCTGCACCCCCGTGGTGCACCACGGCAGCCATCCGCGGGAACAACCTCAGGTAGTCGACGTCCTCCACGGCAAAAGCGTCATCACTGGACATACTGCTCTCCAGTCCGCCCCATCCCACGCCGATCACCAGGCGTTTCTCAGCACGGCGTGCGGCCTCCAGCACCATGGCGGTGCTGCGCGCGGGGTCCCTGCCGGACATTGAGCCGAATCCGACGAACACCGGTGGGTCGCCGGCACGAAGAAAGTCCTCGACCTGCGGCGGCAGCGCCTCATCCGAGGGCGGAAGGAACCAGTAGCCGGTAGTGTGCACCGAGTCCGGCCAGTCCACTGGCCGGGGCAGCACCGAGGGACTGAATGCGTGCAGCACCGGCACCTGGCCGTTGTCCGGTCGGCGCAGCGGGTCGTGCCGTCCGCGGCGGCGCGGAAGATCGAGTGTGTCTTCGCGCCACCGGTCGACGACCCGGCCGAATATTGCCGCAGGGGCCTTCATCCCCGCGAACGTGGCCCGATTTGCCGAGGCAGGCAGCCAGGACGGCATGCCCACGCCCGGCCACGGAAACTCCCTGGTCGGCACGTACATCGGAATCGGCAGAGCAAGCACCGCCGGGATACCGAGCTTCTCGGCCACGTGCTGCCCGGCGATGATCTGGCCGTTGTGCACCACGACATCCGCACCAGCACCCGCACCTTGCGAAGCGACAGCCCAGCAGTCGGCCAGCAGTTGGGTGAACATGGCCGGCATGGTCCGCACCTGTCGCAGCCGTGCGCGCACACCGCCCTCGATCACCATTGCCGGGTCGTCCATCAACCGCATCGGGCCGTCATCCACTCCAGCGAAGGGCACGCCATGACCGGCGACGAATCCGGCGAACCGTTGCGGCGCGGCGAGCACCACCTCGTGCCCGGCAGCGAGCAATCCCCGAGCCAGCGCTATGAACGGCTGGACATCCCCGCGCGTCCCCAGCGTCATGATCAATACCTTCAATGGTAAGTCTCCTGTCAGGTGAGGTAGCGATGGTGAACGCCTCACTCCGCATGACCGCTGCTGGTCCCGGCCGCCGCGGCCCATCGAGGAGCGGGCGGGCACGCACTAACTCGATCTTACGACGCCGCTTGCTATACCTAGAACTGCTATGCTCCAATGCCTTACAGTTCTATGTATAGGAGGTGCCATGCGCATCGATAAGGACCTGGTCGCCGCGTCGGCAACCCCGCTCGTGCTGGGGATACTGACGGAGGGCGATCTGTACGGCTACGCGATCCTCAAGCGCGTGAGTGAGCTGTCGGGCGGGGGCATGCAATGGACCGACGGCATGCTCTATCCGCTGCTTCACCGGCTGGAACGGCTCGGCTACGTGTCGTCGTTGTGGGGCACCTCCGAGGCCGGGCGCCGGCGCAAGCACTACGCGATCACGCCGGCCGGCCGGGATGCACTCGCCGACAGGCAGGAGCAGTGGTCCGTCGTCGCCTCGGCACTGCGCCAGGTGTGGCAGACGGCCCAGCAACCGCCAGCCCCGGCCGCGGGATGGGCATGATGGAGCCGCACGCGGAACTGGAGGCCCAGATCGAACAGTGGCGCGGATACGTCCAGCGCCGCCAGGCGATCTCCGCCGCCGACATCGACGAGCTGGAGGACCATCTGCGCGGGCAGATCGCCGACCGCCAAGCGACCGGGCTCGATGACGAGGAAGCCTTCCTCGTCGCGATCAAGCGCCTGGGCAACCTGGACGCCGTCTCGCGCGAGTTTGCCCGCGAGCACTCAGACCGGCTCTGGAAGCAGCTCGTTCTCGTCCCGGAAAGCTCCGACGACGGCGGGGCGCCACCGTGGCGCGAGCTGGCGGTGGTTCTCGCGTTCGCCGTCGGGGCTGGCATTGCGGTCAAGGCCGGACTGGCCTGGCTCGACGACGGCGCAGCCCAGGCGCGCAACCTCGGCCTGTTGGTCTTCCCGTTCCTCGCCGGCTACTTCGTGTGGACCCGCCGGCTCACGCCGCGCGTGGCGGCGATGCTGCTCGTCCCCTTCGCCGCGCTGGCGGTGGTTGTCAACGTCTACCCCTTCGCCTCCGGCGGTTCCACCGAGCTTCTCGCCATCCTGCACGCCCCCGTCGCCCTGTGGCTGCTGGCCGGGGTGGCGTATGCCGGAGGGAGGTGGCGTTCCGACAGCCGGCGCATGGACTTCGCCCGGTTCACCGGTGAGCTCGCGATCTACTACACGCTCCTGGCGCTGGGCGGCGCCGTCCTGGTGGGGCTCACGTTCGCGGCCCTGCAGGTTGTCGGCGTCGACCTGGAGCCCATCCTGGCGGAGTGGATCCTGCCTTTCGCGATGCCGGGGGCACTCATCGTCGCCGCGTGGCTCGTCGAGGCCAAGCAGAACGTCGTCGAGAACATCGCCCCCGTCCTCACGCGGGTGTTCACGCCCCTGACGATCATCATGCTGCTGACCCTCCTGGGCGTATTCGCGGCTGCCGGCGGACTCACCGACGTCAACCGGGACCTGCTGATCCTCATGGACGCGATCCTCGTGCTGGTCCTGTGCCTGCTGCTCTACTCGATTTCCGCCCGCGATCCGCTCGCACCGCCGAGGCTGGCGGATGCGCTGCAGCTGGTGCTTGTGGTCGCGGCCCTCGCGGTGGACGCTGTGATGCTGACCGCGATGCTGACCCGCATTGCCGAATTCGGTTTCAGCCCCAACAAGGTCGCGGCCCTCGGCCTGAACCTCCTGCTGCTGGTGCACCTGGTCCGGGCGGCCTGGCTCGCCGTCGGATTCCTGCGGCGCCGACGCCCTTTCTCACAGCTCGAGCGCTGGCAGACGCGGTACCTGCCGGTCTACGGCGCCTGGGCAGCGATGGTGGTTGTGGTCTTCCCGCTGGTCTTCGGCTTCTCATGAATCAGCACGAACACACCTAAACGCCCTTCCGCTTCCACGCCACTGACAACCCCAGCACCACGGCGCCCAGCCCCAGCATCACCAGAACCATCAGCCCCCAGTTCGTCTGGTTTACGCCCGGCCCGTACAGCACACCGATCAGCACCGTCGCCGCGATGGCGCCAAGGTAGCGGCAGGTCTGGAAAATACCGGCCGCCACTCCCCTTTCCTCCGGCCGGGCGGACACGTACAGGCCTTGGTTCGACGCCGTGCTCACCACTCCGTACGGCACACCCAGCAACGCGGTCAGCACAAACACCAAGGGCGGCCACAGGGACATCGTCAACGCCCCCAGCCCGCCCGAGCCAACCAGCAGGATCAGCGCACCGGCGATCAACACCGAACGCACGCCGAACCGCTCAATCAGCCGCACCGTCACCGGCGTGACCAGCACGGACATCGCCGCCAGGGGGAACATCAGCAGGCCCACCAGCCCGGCGTCGTAATGTCCTGCCTCCTGCAGCAGCTGAGGCAGGCCGAAAAACGCAAAGTAGTACACGCCGCTGAAGACGACGAACACCAGATACACCAGCAGCAGCGGCCGGTTCCGGCCCAGCAGCCGCAGGTCCAGGAACGGTGGACGGAAGCGCAGCTCCCGCCACGCGAACAGCGCGGCAATGACGGTCGCCGCGCCCAGGAGCCACCAGCGGTATCCCGGCATCACGTTCAGCAGCGCCATCATTGCGAGCATCAGCGAGGCGACGAAGGCCAGGATGCCGGGGATGTCGGAGTCGCGGATCAGGGTGGAGAGCTTCCCGGTTTCGCGTCCGGCGTCGGCCGGCGCGGTCCGGTGCACCACAATCAGCGCCAGCAGCGCGAGCGGTACGTTGACGGCGAACAGCGCCTGCCAGCCCAGCAGGCTCACCAGCAAACCGCCGACGACGGGTCCCACCGCGGCCGCCGACGTGTTCGCCATCTGGATCCGGCCCAGCGGTCGGGTGGGCGGGAGCTTCGCCAGCCGGCTCAGTTCGGTGACCATCACGACGGCGGACGGGTACGCCGTCGCCGTCCCCACGGCCATGAGCGCGCGGGCCACGCAGACCAGTGCGAAGTTGGGCGCGAACGGCGCCAGCGCGCAGGTCACCGCCACCAGTGCCATCCCGAATGTGAACAGGCGGCGCGGCCCGAAACGGTCCGCGAGCCTGCCCATCAGCGGCTGCCCGGCCGCGGACGCAAGGTAGAACGAGGTGATCACCCAGGTGACGGTGGCGACGTCGAGCGCGAAATCCTCCCGCAAAACCACCAGCGCGACAGCGATCATGGACGAGTTCAGCGGGTTCAGGGAGGTGCCGAGGCTGAGCGCAGCGATCGCGAGCCCGGGACGGGGTTTGTTCGTCACGCCCCTAAGTCTGGTGCATAGTTGCTTTGGGTCACGAACCTACTCGGGGCGCGCGGCGAGTCGAGCTCGCCGGAAACCGGCGAAACGCTCACCACCCCCTGGGCGCCGGCGCTGGCCAGCCTCGCGCCCCGGTCACATCCCGGGCATCAGCCCAAGCTGCCCCATCAGTGCGGCAACATCCGGATGGGCGCGGAACGAGGCGATCTTTCCGTCGGCGACGGAAGCGAAATAGGTTCCTGTTCCCACTACGGATTTGCCCGTGGCCGGAATTTCCTGGTCCCCCATCCGCATCGGCCCGGTGTTTGTGCCGGTGAATTCCACTTCCGCCGCCACCTCGTCATCACTGACCACCCGCCGGGTGGTCCTGACGCGCATATCCGGAAACGCCATGAACCAGGTGTCCATGTAGGCCCGGACCTGCTCCCGCGTGCGGAACGGCTCGGGGGCCATTACATCCGTAAAGGTGAAATCATCGGCCAGCAGGTCGGCGAACGCCGCCGTATCGTGCTGGTCCCAGGCGGCCATTCCGCGGTCGTCAAGCTGCTCTACTTCGGCGCGTGACATCACACATCTCCTCCTTCAAATGTCCTGATGCGCCTCATGCTAGACCGCTGGAACCCGTAGTCAATGGTTAGTTGCTACCTGGGCGCAGGTCAGCCGGATGGCGCCCGCACCCAACCCTGGTACCGCCGTCGCACTCCCTTACTCCGGGGCGTGTGGTGCGTTCAGTTCGCCGGCAATCTTTACTTCCAGCGCAGCCACCGTGGCCTCGGGCAGGACGATGAGACCGTCCAGCTCGCGCCGGGCGCGCTTGTACGCGGTCTGCCGTTCGGCAGGTGTCGCCGCGTTGTCGGAGGCGATGTTGAGCAGCTTCCTGGCCGTTGCCAGCCGCTGGCGTTCGGGCCCCGTGAAGTTGCTGTCCTTGATCCGCTTGGCTTCCCGCTCCGCAACGTCGAACGCCAGCTCGAAGCCGTGCACGGCCGCCCGGTATTCCGCCAGCCGGGCCGCCGTCGTAATCTCCTCCGGCTTGGCCGGCCGCAAACCGTCCGCCTCGCGCTTGGCCCGGAGGAAGGCGACCGTCAGAGGTTCGCGCACATCCGTCATGACCGGGAAGTCGATGAGTTTTCCCACGTCAAGCTCGTAGTCCAGCCACCGCCGGTTCACGGCGTCGTGCGCTGCCATCAGGGCAGCGACCTGGGCCTGGCTGGCTTGTTCCGCCTGCACCGCCTGGTTCTTGAGCTTGTACAGCTCCAGACGCCGACGGTGCCGGCGTTCACTGGCCTTGGACCATCAGGTCTTCGTAGGAACGACATCCAAAACCCGTTGACATGTGACTAAATGGTCACCTATCCTTGAACTGTGGACGCCGTATTCAAGGCCCTCGCCGACCCCACCCGCCGGGACCTGCTCGATGAGCTCTTCCGGGAGGACGGGCAGACCCTCCATGCACTCGAGGCCCACTTCGAGATGACCCGTTATGGGGTCATGAAGCACCTCAAGCTGCTGGAGGAAGCCGGCCTGGTGGTCACCCGCCGTCGGGGTCGCGAGAAACTCCATTTCCTCAATCCGGTGCCCATCCGCCTGGTCCACGACCGCTGGGTCAGCAAGTATGCACAACCATGGGCCGCTGCACTCAGCGACCTCAAAACCAGATTGGAAAGTCCCATGGAAAAGATCTTCGAAATCTACATCAAGACCACCCCGGAGCGGCTCTGGGAAGCTATCACGGACAGCGATATCCGCAGCAAGTACCAGTTCGGCAACAGCATCAAATCGGACTGGACCACGGGCAGCCGCTTCGAGATGGGCAACCCGAAGGCCGACGGCGCACTCCTGGGCGAAGGCGAAAACATCGAAGTCGATCCCCCACGCAAACTCGTCCAGACCATGACCGCGCTCTGGGGCGAGGACGTGAAGGCCGAAGGCACCTCACGCATCACCTGGGAGATCGAACCCGTGGGCGATTCCTGCCACCTCACCGTCACCCACGACCAGCTCCGCGAAGGCGCCAACGACCAGCTCTACGGCGGCTGGCCGATGATCCTCTCCGGCCTGAAGACCTGGCTCGAAACCGGCGAAAAGCTCACCACCCCCGGCTCACTCATGTACACCTGAGGCGACCGTCGGCGCCAAACCCGGGCGCCGCCGTCGTACTCCCCCGCCCTACTTTTCAGGTCCCGCGTGTGCCGCCTTGGCGGCCTCATAGCTGGCGCCGAAGGGCAGCGTGTCCATGTCCAGCATGGGGTTATCGTCCTGGGTTGCCACCAGTTCGCGGGCGGCTCTGTCCGAATCCACGCTGGGCATCGACCCTGGCAGGTGCCTCCGGGCGGATTCCGGCAGGAAGTAGATGGTGACCGCAGCGATTGCCGAGGTGGCCATGAGGTAGTACGCGGGCATCATGTCGTTGCCCGTCACCTGGATCAGGCTCGCAATAATGAACGGCGTGGTGCCTCCGAAAATCGCCACGGCGAAGTTGTAGGCGATGCCCATGGCCCCGTAGCGGTGGGCCGTGGGGAACAGCGCCGGCAGCGCCGAGGCGAGATTGGCAACGTAGAACGTGACCGGGAAGGCGACCAGGGCAAGGCCGGTGAGCGTGGCCGGGATGGTCCCGATATCGATCAGAATGAACGCTGGCAGCGACAGCACCACCGTGCTGATGGCACCGATCCACAGCACGGGGCGCCGGCCGATCCGGTCCGAGAGATGACCGGTCAGCGGGATGCACAGGGACATGGCCACCAGGACCGGGATGGTCAGGAGAGTCCCGTTGATCTCGTCGTACCCCTTGTTGGTGGTCAGGTACGTGGGCATGTAGGACGTCAGGGCGTAGCCCACCGTATTGGCAGCGGCCACGAGGATCATGGCCAGCACGATCCTCTGCCAGTAGGCCTTGAAGATTCCCACCGGGCCCATGGGGCCGAGCACCTCACCGGTTTCGGGATGCCTGGCCACTTCGGCCTCTGCCTCGAGGGTTGCCTGGAACGCGGGCGATTCCTCAATTTTCATCCGGAAGTAGATCGCGATGATGCCGAGGGGCCCGGCGATCAGGAACGGAATGCGCCAGCCCCAGGCCTCCATCCCGGCCTGGCCCAGGGTCAGCTGGAGACCGGACACCAAAGCCGCCCCTATGGCAAAGCCCAGGTAGCTGCCCATGTCCAGGAAGCTGGCGAAGAAGCCGCGGCGGTGGTCCGGGGAGTGCTCGCTGACGAACGTCGTCGCGCCCGCGTACTCGCCACCTGTGGAAAAGCCCTGCACCAGCTTGGTGACCACCAGCAGCACGGCAGCCCAGATGCCCAGCACCGAGTACCCCGGGAGGAGACCGACGACGAAGGTCGCCGCGGCCATAAGCATCAGGGTCATCGCCAGGACCTTCTGGCGGCCGATCTTGTCGCCCAGCCAGCCGAAAAAGACGCCACCCAGCGGGCGGGCGATAAACGTGGCTCCGAAGGTTCCCAGCAGGAACAGGTTCTGCACGGCCTTGTCCGCTTCCGGCAGGAACACCGGGCCCATGGTGGTGATCAGATAACCGAACACACCGACGTCGTACCATTCCATGGTGTTGCCGACGATGGTCCCGCCGAGCGCTTTCCTGAGGGTCCGGTGGTTAACAACATTGACGTCGGAAACGCGGAGACGGCGTTTCTTGAGAGGTTGCTGGGTCATGCTCGCCCCACCCCCACATTGAAGGGGCTCATCAGCTGGCATACAGACACTTTGGTTCCTCCGATGGAGGTCACACGCCACCGACGGATGGCGCCGTCTTTGGCGTGGACTCACCGCGACGGCGGAGCCCAGGTGCCCGGCAATCGTGCCGGGCTGTCGAGAAGAGTCGGAGGTCCGATCGTGGGGAAAGCGCCCTGTGTTAGGTCCTGTCCCATGGGTCATTCCGGCTCATTTAAGGTACTCCGACCATTTTGGCACCGCCGCCCGGGCACAGCAATGAAATTCGGTGAGAAAAGGGTTCATCAGGGGGCCGTTCAGAAGCTTGTGGCTACCGCGGAACAAGCCGCCACAGGGACGTGACCTCGGCCGCGCGCGCCTCGAACAGAGGATCGTCCCGGTCCGATGCCTTCGGATGCGTCGGCTTGGTGTCGAGCCGATCCACCACCGTCAGCCCGGCCGCGTTGATGGCGGCCAGCAGATCGTTACGCGACCGCAGGCCAAGGTGCTCGGCCAGGTCGGAGAGGACAAGCCAGCCCTCACCGCCCGGCTCCAGATGGTCAGGGAGTTCGTTCAGGAAGCGGAACAGCATCCTGCTCCCGGGGTCGTAGACGGCGCTGTCCAGGGTGGAATGCGGCGTGGCCGGAATCCAGGGCGGGTTGCACACCACGAGCGGCGCCCGTCCGGGCGGGAACATGTCGGTCAGGACGGCCTCAGCACGGTCCTGGACACCGAGGTTCCGGAAATTCTCACCGGCGCAGGCGATGGCCCGCGGTTCATTGTCCGTCCCGATCACGCGGTGGACGCCACGGCGCGCGAGGATGGCAGCGAGCACCCCGGTGCCGGTTCCGACGTCGAACGCCAGCGTGTCAGCGGGCAGCGGCGCGGCGGCCACGAGATCCACATACTCACTCCGGGTGGGGAAGAACGTGCCGTAGTGCGGGTGGATGCGGCCCTGCAGGGCATCGACGTAGACGCCGTTCCGTCGCCACTCGTGGGCGCCAATTGCCCCGACAAGCTCATGCAGGGACACCACGGAAGATTCGCCGATATCGCCGTACGCTTCAGCGGCAGCCTCCCGGATATCCGGTGCGCGGCGCAGCGGCACCACAGGGCCCGGATCAAGGGGAATCAGCAGCAGGCCAAGAATGCGTGCGCGGTGCGAGCGGGACTGGCGATGCCGGTAGAACTTTTCGGCCGGAGTTCCTGCGATCTTCTTTCCGGCGCCTACGCGCCGGTCCATGGCATTGAGGATCTGCCGCGCGTTGTGGAAGTCACCGTGCCAGAGCATCGCGATCCCCTGTGACGCCATCCGGTTCGCCTCATCGGCCGTGAGGGAGTCGGTGACCACTTCGACGCGCGCCGGCGCCGGCCTGCCGTTCGCCGAGCGCCACCGCGCGGTGTTGCTCTCGCCAGCCTCGACCCAGGACACGACGGCGGGATCATCCACCGCAGCTGTGCGCGACGGCTTGACGGCCGACGTCGGGATTCCCACGGGAGCTGGTGTGTCGGTAGTGATTTGGATCCATTCCAAGAGTCCGGGGGCCGGTCCGGCGAGTGACGATTGCGGCGGGCCAATATGGCCATCCACCCTGCCTTGTCAGGATACAGGGGTGCCGTGGCGGCCCCCACCGCCCGATCCTGGTCAGACCGCGGAGGGGAATGGGGCCGTCCTAGCTATCACCGCTCTTTTCGTGGCGTCATGTTCCGTCTGGAGTCACAGCTGGATTTCTGGCAGCCGCTTGACCGGGGTCCAATCAGTGTCGGCAAGAACTGGACCGATGTATCCCCTGACCCAAACCTCATCCAGCGAAAGCTGGGTGGCGCTGTCCTCAAAACGGGCCAATAGGGCCTTTCGGCCTATGGCCGCAGGCCAGGGACGTTCGCCCCTAGCGGCGTTCCACCAACCCGGCGCAGGGTTGTACCGGTAGGCGAAGACGCGTGGGGGCAAACGCCCGCGGGCCCCGACGCCAACGACCGGCCAGGCCGCGGGCTCTGAGGACATCCGGAAATGTCAAACGATAAGCATCGGCTTCCGCAGCTCAGGCGGGCTGCCAAGCCCCGAAGCCAACGTGGTGAGCCTCTCCGCCGGGGGCTGCTCGCGGCAGGGGCTCTGTCCTCGCTGTCATACGTGGTTGCCACCGACGGTTTGGCGGCGGCCCGGTGGGAGGGTTACCGCCGCACTGAACAGATGGTGAGCGAACTGTTCGCCGTCGGCTCCCCCGGCCGGGACGTCCTGGTCCCCTTCATGTGGCTCTACGCGCTGCTGTTCACGGCATTCGGCGTCGGCGTCTGGATTTCTGCGCGCGGCCACCGCGCCCTGCGGATCGGCGGCGGCCTGCTCATCGGGTACGGGTTGTGGAACATCGTGGGCGGCTTCTATCCGCTGACGCTCGGTGAAGAAGCGTCGATTCCCATGCATATCGTGGCCACCACCGTGCAGCTTGCCCTCATGGTCGCGGCAATGTGCTTCGTGGCAGTGGGGTTCCACGGCAGGATGCGTGTCTACTCGTTCGTTTCGCTCGCTGTTTGCGCGGGCATGGGCGTGGTGGCGTTTGTGGCGGCCCCGGGACCGAACCTCGTGCTGGGCATCGGCGAACGGATCAGCATCGGGGCGTTTCTGCTCTGGGTGGCGGTCCTCGCGGTGGCGTTGTGGAAACGGCCAGCGGCGGACGGTGCAGGCAGGCACTAAAGGGCCCGGGAAGCCATGGCGTACAGGTCGGCAACCTCGTCCGGCCGCTCCAGCTGCTTTCCAATCGCCAGACGGATGCTCTGCCGATGGCCACTGCGGATAGCTCCGCCCGAGGCGCCGCCCGCCGCGACACCGTGCGATGCCAGCACCAGCAGCGCCTGCTGCTCATTGAGCACCGGCACCCATAAACCCAGCCCGTCATCATGGCTTTCGACCACGACACCGCGGTCGGCGAGAAGTTCCGCCATCTGGGTTCGTCGTTTAGCATATTCGGTGCGCGCACGCTGCACCTGCGCCCTCACTGCATCGCTTGTCAGCATCCATGCCAGCGCATTCTGCAACGTGCGGCTGGTCCCACCCGCCCCGAACTGCCTGTAAAGCCTGGCCCTTTCCATCGGCTCGGCCGGTCCGCCCACGACGGCCAGCCGGAGGTCCGGACCGTGGGATTTGGAGTAGCTGCGGACCAGCACGGTCTGCGACGGAAGAAGCGCGCCCAGGCCCGCATACGGTCCGAGGGCGAGGTCCCCCAGTCCGTCATCCTCAATGATGAGCACCCGCGTATCCCGCAGTACCTCAGCAATTAAATCCCGACGCTCGGGCGTCATGTTTGTGCCCGACCGGGAGTTAGCGCATGGTTCATAAATGAACGCCACGGGCTGCTTGGTGAGGGCCTGTTTGAGGGACTCCGCGATGGGTCCGTCAGCGTCAGTCGCCACGGGAACAACCACGACGCCGGCCAGCTCAAGGATGTCCAGCAGCCGAGGGGTTGCCGGGGCCGTCGGTAGGAGTTCTGCTCTGGATCAGGGGCTGCATTGGCGACCCTGCTTTGGGAGCGTTGCATTGTTTTCCCCCAGGCGAGGCCATACCGTGAAGGGACGGTCAGCCGAAGTGCAGGTGCGGGCATGCGAGCTATTTCCTGGTCAGCGCGCTGTCTCCTGTTGTGCTTGCTGACCGTGGGGATCCTCGGCGGCGCCACCCCGCCGGCACCTAACCCTGCCGACCCGCCGGCCACAGGACCCGCGAGCCCCGAGCAGACCTACAGCGCGCTGAACACCTTCCTCCGGGAGCAACTGGACACCCTCGGGATTCCGGGGGCCGCCATCGCCGTCGTCCGGGACGGCGTCCAGGTGCACTCCGCAGCATTCGGACGCGCCGACGACTCCGGTCGGCCGATGACCGCCCAGACCCCGGTGCTGCTGGCCTCCACCAGCAAGTCCCTCACGGCCATCGCCGTGATGCAGCAGGTGGAGGCCGGCCGCCTGCGCCTGGATGAGCCGGTGCAGACCTACCTGCCCTGGTTCACGCTGAACGACAGCCGCTCGCAAGCCATCACGGTCCGCCACCTGCTCCACCAGGCCAGCGGCATGTCATCCAAGGACACGGCCTTCGAAGCCTCCGACGCACAGGGCCCGGAGGCTCTCGAAGAAGGGGTCCGGGCCCTCTCAAGTGCCCCGCTCGCCGGCGAACCCGGCGAGGCCTTCCACTACGCCAGCGCCAACTTCAACATCCTGGGCCTCCTGGTGCAGACAGTCTCCGGCCAGCCGTTCAGCGAGTACCTGGAGCAGCATGTCTTCGGGCCGCTGGAGATGACGCACAGCCATCCCACCCAGGCTGCCGCACGCGCGGACAATGCGGCCGCCGGCTACTCGCTGTGGTTCGGCTCGTTCTGGCGCCCGACCGATGTGCCCGCGCCAACCACCGGGATGCCGTCGTCCACCCTGTACTCGTCCGCCGAGGACCTGGGCCATCAGCTGATCGCACTGCTCGACGGCGGGCGATACGGCGATGCCCAAATCCTTCGGCCCGAGAGCGTGGCGGCGATGTTCGAGCCTCTCGTGCAGGTGGACGGGTCCAAAGAGTACGCGATGGGATGGTTCACCCGCCCGCTCGTGGAGTCCGCCGATCCCGCGGCACCGCCTGTCCCGGAAGCGGACCTGCCGCTCCTCCTGGAGCATCAGGGCGAATGGGGCAACAGCCACACCTACCTGGCGATGGTTCCGGAGTCCGGCCTTGGCGTTGCGCTGGTCATCAACGGCAATGACACCGCCGCCCCATCGCGGCTGAAGGCCATCGACACCAACGTCCTGCGAATCCTCCACGGGCACTCCCCCGTGCCGGCGGTTGTGTTCGAGGACTGGCTGCAGCGCTACAGCTGGGCGGTTTCGCTGGCGCTGCTGCTGGCGGAGTTGGTGAGCCTGGGGCTGGCGCTGCGGTTCCTGCTCCGGCGGGCCCCTTCCCGGAAACGCTGGACTCCCGTGGCATGGGGCGCCGCGGCCCTCGCGCTCGACGGGTTCGCTCTGTGGCTGTGCCTGGTATACGCTCCGGCCCGGTTCGATACCCACCTGTTTGTGATCATCCGCCAGTTTCCCGACGTCGGCGTTTCGCTGATACCGGTGCTTGCGCTGGCAGTCCTCTGGCCCATCCCGCGGACGGTCTGGCTACTTGCGCGGCTGCGGGCCGACTGGCCAATCTTGCGGACCCAGATTGAACCAAGTGTTCACTTTAAGTGAGCACCAACGAAGCCACGGAGGCGCGTCGAAGTGGAAGGTCCCTGGCCAGGAGTTACTCTTTGTTCGCCCTCGCTGAATCCGATACCGTGACGGACCAGGCCAACAGCTAGCTAGCTAGCTTTCCTGTTAGCCGAACCTACTGCGCAACCGGCTCCCGTTTTCCTGGGCGGGAGCCGGTTTGAATATTCCCACGTTTCGGGAGTGCTTTTCAGATACGGGCCAAGAGTTCTGCTTTTTTCGTTTCAAACTCTTCCGGCGTAAGGACGCCGGCGTCTCGCAGTTGTCCTATTTTTGCAAGGTTTGCGTAAACGTCTTCAGTTTCCTGAACCGCTGGGTGTGCTGCGACCTGGCTTTCAGAAGCCCGTGGGGCAGAAGGCGCGATCCGGTCCCTTGCAGCATCGACAAAAGCCTTGCCCAACTGCTTGGCGACGTTCGTGATTTCCGCTTTATTGCCCGACACAAAAACGGTTACAGCACCCAAGGCAAGGCCGGAGTTCCACTGCATGGAGGAGATCTTAGAAAAAGGAAAATCTTCAGAGACCTGCTTCATGACGCCATCTTTGAGGAAAAAAATCCGGCGATCCGATAGCACCAGGATACCTAGACCTCCAGCGTATTGACCGGTCAAAATCTGTTCAACTCTCTCACCCTCCCAAAGATGGGACTCGAGCTTTCGGAACTCTCTGTTGCTCCCCCAAGTAATCCCCGCTTTATCCTTTGCCTGCTGGATGTCGTCACGAAGCTGGTCCACTGCCATGGTGCCCCCATATGTTTTGCCGGCCGGGCGGTCTGCCGGGCTGGACTCCAGCTAACTGGAAGGTTGAGTTCTCGTCAATACCAGAATTGCTGATCAAGGTAGGCGCAATGTTTGCCGAGGATCTGCATAATTGAGCCGACTAACTTCTCGGATGGCAAATAATGAGTCTGTTCGAATACGCAAAGTTCTCAGGGGGAAGTAAATTTTGAAAACGAAAACAACGCTGGCTGCCAGCACGTTTCTCTGCATGGCCTTGGCCGGATGCGCGTCGGGATCTCCGCAGGCAGCGCCCGCCGTTACCCATACCGTCACGCAGACTGCTACCGCCATCGTTACAGCAGCCCCAGCCCCAGCCAAAGTTGTCGCTCCAGCGGCTGCTCCAGCGATTCCCGCTACTGCGGTCATTCCTGTCAACGTAGCGGGCATGAACGCAGAGGCACTCGATGACGAGCTGTCGGCGCTGGGGTTCGAAAAAATCATCTATAACTCTGATACCGGCAAGACCGTTCTTTTGCTCAGCAACTGGACCGTCACCGGTGTTGATAATGCCGGAAGCGAGCAATCGACTTCCAAGGGAGTCGTTGTCCACGTCACCAAATAGTAAGTCGCACTAAAGGATGGAGCCTCTGAGCAAGATGAAAAGCATCCGCCGTAACGTCGCAGCGAATATCGGCAGCTTCATTACGTCGTGCCAACGGCTCCATGTTGGGGAACTAGCAGCCTAAGGCGCAGTCCATGCTCACATCGAGCGTCCAGAGAAGGCCCTGCTGCAGCTTCTCGAAGCTGCAGCAGGGCCTTCCCCGTAAGCGGTCCGTCTTGATCGGCGTGAACAGCACCGCGGTGTCCTCATCAGCTTCTAGTCTGTGAACCCCCGACTGGCACGATCAGGAGGTCCCCCGGCTTGCCCTGCCATGCTTCCCGGCCAGATTCAGCCAGACCCGATCCCCTCAACACAAAGACCGTGGCATCGATGGGATTTAGGTGTTCGCGAAGCTAGGTAACCCTAAGACCTGGGCGGCATTCAGACCGACCTCACCGGCCAGGCCCTCGCGGGCGCTAACCGGTAGACAGATGGCATGTGCAGCATGCCGCGCAAAATGCCTGCCCCCGTGAGGGCGGGTGGCCGTGGGTGGGCTACCCCTATGGCCAGCCGCTATAGAAGCACCCGGTCGCTGCACGTTGGGGCGAATCGAACGGCAGATTGACCGCCTAGATAGGACTCACTAAGGAACTGGATCGACTCTCACGGGGGCAAGTCGAACGGCGATCGGTCGGGCCCCGCAGGGCTGGCCAGCGGGGCCCGATATCAAGGCTGTCGTTTGCCGAATACTGCGATATCTACGCCCCCAGCCAGCGCATGCGTCCGTCCTTGGCGGGTGCACAAACCATCGGCTTGCCCGTTTTGCTGACGCCAGTTCCGCCACTGCAAAATGCCCCAGGCGTGACGTAGCCCGGCGCCGCGGGAGCGGCGGGTGCCTGCTGCGCGGGTGGTTGGGCTGCTTGCTGCGCCGCTGCCGCCTGTTCGGCGGCGGCCTGCTGAGCTGCAGCTTGTTCGGCGGCCAACTGCCCGGCTGCCTGATCTGCTGCAGCCTTGTCCGCTGCCGCCTTCTCTGCTGCCGCCTTCTCTGCAGCCGCTTTCTCAGCTGCCACCTTGTCAGCAGCGGCTTTGTCAGCCGCTGCTTTCTCGGCCACAACCCGCTTGGAGTCTGACTCCGTCATCCACACCAAACGCTGATCGCTGCCCATGGTGCAAACCAAGGTCTGGTTGTTGTACTGGCGCGTCTCAGCAGCCGTGAGGCAGGCGGACTTTGTGGGGTTCGTTGCAGTTGGCGTGGGCGTTGCCGACGTTTGAACAGGACTTACCAAAGCAGCTTTGTCGGCCGTCCCACCCGGAGCGGCGGTTGCGGCTCCCACTCCCACGCCCACAATCACGGCGACAAATCCGGCAACAGCCACAAGCCCGCCCGATTTCCGGTGCGGCAGGCCAACCCAGGACCGACGTTTGAAGAGCAACGCATAAAGCCCGGTGAGCAGGGCTACTAGTCCTAGAATTAACAGCACAGCACCAATCCCACCTGCGAATGCAAAAAGAATGACCAGAAGCAGTACTACCGCCGCGACGATCCAGAAAAGCAGAGACGGATTCCAGCGGCGCTTAGGGCTGGCCGCAGGAATTGGACTATTTACCATTTTTCCCCCTTGGAAAATTTTCTAAATTGGTGAAGTAATTTGGGAATGGCTAGCTCTCGCAGGCCACGCCGTCGGAATCGCGATCGAGCCCGGCCCGGTAGCCGGCCTGGCCGGCATAGATCGGTGCGGCGCCAGCGGCCTTGGCCGCCGTGCAGTTGGCGTAGTATGCGGCGGCCGGAGCTGCAGGAGCAGGTGCCGGAACAACAGGCGCGGGAGCAAGCGGGGCAGGGGCCGGCACCACGGCCGCCGGGACAGGAGCGGGAGCTACCGGAGCAGCTGCCACCGCCGGTGCAGGCGCTGGTGCCGCGGCGACTGGTGCCTGCTGGTTAGTTGGTGCGAGCCGCCCGGAGCAGTCGGCCAGGATCCTGGCCATCGCGTCGTGCTCCGCCTGGGTGACCCACAGGCCGTACGTTGCCTTGACCGAAATCTGCCGGGCCACGTACTCGCACCGGAAGCCCTTGTTCGGCGGCAACCAGGTGGCTGCGTCGCCGTCGCCCTTTTTCATGTTGGTGGGACCATCCGTGGACTGGAGGTTAAGGGAGTCATTCGCGAAGGCTGTCCGCTGCTCCGTGGTCAGCTGCTGCGCGCCCTTCTGCCAGGCGTCGCTGAGGGCAACAACATGGTCGATCTGGACGGCGCTGCTGGTAGCACTCCCCCGCAGGAAGCCGATGGAAGTACCCGTGTAAGGATCCGCCAGAGTTCCTGACTGCACCTTGCAAGGCACGCTGTTGGTGTAAGTGATCCCCGTAAGGTCGCGCTTGAGCGTGTCATTCCGCGTGTCGCAGCCGTTACGGTCTACGTCTGCCCAGGCCTGCCCAAAGAGCGCGCGGTCATATCCTGTCTTCGGCGCCCGGCCCTTGATGGGAAGGGTTGCCAGCAGGTCGATCGCCTTGGTAGCAAAGGCGGGCTGCGTCTTCGGAGCCGTGACGTCGTTCGCCACGAGGCTTGGAGTCTCAGGATCAAGCGGGGCGCCCGTGGCTTGCGCGGTTGGAACGGACGACGGCGTCGGCGTCGCTTTTGCAGATGCGCTCGCTGTGGCGGTTCCCGGCGAGGCATTCCAGTCCGAGGAAGCTGTCTGAAGGTCCTCCGCGTTCGTACGCGGCAGCGCGACGGCGCCGCCGATGAAGAGAGCGAAGGAGACCGCAAGGGCTATGGCCCCTGACCTCCGCTTGGCGGGAAGCCACGCCCAGGAACGCCGCCCGGTCACCAAAATGTAGAGGCCGGTAAGGCCACCGGAGATGGCCAGGAATACCAGCGCGCCTCCAACTCCGCCGCTGAACGCCCCGATGATCACAAAGAGCGCAGTAATGCCTCCGACAATAAACGTGGAAGCACGTGGCCTGCCTGGTGGTCTTGGCCCGGGACCAGCTGCGCCCGGAGCCCAGAGCACTCCATTGTTCGACATTATTTCCCCCAAATAATAAAAGCCCGACAATTAGCCGGGCTTTTACCCTGTCGACGCTTGCGTCACTGAAGACCCTATTTCTGCGGCGGCTGCGAACGGCGGATACTTCGCGGATCCTGGCACAACATTGATCCGGTCTTGAGCTAATCTTGAGCGGTTCGTCGATCGGGGAATTCGGGGCTTAATAATCGAAATAGGTGCTAAGGGAGGACGTACTTTGCTGTTTTCCCATATTTACGAAGAGGCCTCGTGCCTATCGTCTATCCGGACCGGATGCAGTACGTTGGCCGTACGAATAGCGTGGTGCTGGGCACCGTATTCCGGCGCCAACTCTCCAAATTGCGATCCAGAGAAGCGAACTCATGAAATCTGCAACCCTTCCCCGCTCCCGTCAAAGCCCCCGGGCCCGCTGGCTCGTACCTGCCGCCCTGATCCTCCTCAGCCTCGTCCCGGTCATCGCCGGGACCGTGCGACTGACCGAGCTCTCGGGAGGTCAGATCACGCCGGATAACGCGCGGTTCTTCGATTCGCCAGTCCCCGTCCTGATCCATATCCCCACCGTCACGGTGTACCTGGTGCTGGGGGCGTTTCAGTTCGTTCCCTCGCTTCGACGGGGCAAGCGCGGCAGGGCCAGCTGGCACAAAATCGCGGGACGCATTCTTGCCCCCACCGGCCTGCTCGCCGCCCTGTCGGGTTTGTGGATGGCAGTTTTCTACGATCTCCCGCCCCTGGACGGGCCGCTGCTGCTCGTCCTTCGGCTGGCCTTCGGGTCCGCCATGGTGGCGTTCATTGTCCTGGGATTTATCGCCGTGCGGCGCCGGAACTACGTCCGGCACAGCGAATGGATGTCGCGGGCGTACGCCATCGGCATCGCCCAGGGAACCATTGTTGTGGTGACCATTCCGTGGATTCTCCTGGTGGGGCCGGTTGACGAACTGACCCGGGCGCTTCTGATTGGCGCATCATGGGTACTCAGCCTGGCGGTCGCCGAATACTTCATCCACCGGCGCGCCCAAGTGCCAACGCGAGCGGCGCTCCCAAGCCGTGCGCCGTCGTCGTAATTCCCGACGGCGGCCGCTGGCCGGGTGCCTAAGGTCTAGTAAGTGCGCTTACGGGTTGGGATCTAAACTTAATCATGGACACGATCCCGGCGGTTTTCCTCGTCATCGGGGCAGCGTTTGCCTGGCTGGGCGTGACGCTGGTGGTTATCCTCCGGACTCGCCACCGTAGGAGTGGATCGAGGCCGGTGCATCCGGCGCATCCCACTGACCAGGCTCACCTTCGTAACGGCATCCGCTGGCGCCGCCTCCGCCGGATCGCGGACCAGAACACTGGAACTCCGTCGAGACGACGCGGCCTGAGAGTCAGGAAGGTCCGCCATTGATGCCTGGCGATAATCGGGTGGAAGGCAACGAAGCCCTAGCGCCAGACGGATCGTCTCGCATCCCATCCTCCATACGGACAAGCCACTCGCCGAGGAGGGCACCGGTGAGTGCCGGCTGGTCAAGATGTGCGTTGTGGCCGGCCCGGTCGAGAACCGCAAACGTGGATTGCACGTAGTGGCCGGAAAGGGCGATCTGGTCCTGGAACCCCACCACGTGGTCTTGGCGTCCCGTAATAATCACGGTTGGGCGTTGGAACTTCGGGGATCGATGCTCTGGCTCTCGACCCAGGGCATAACTGCTCGAAATTCGTTGGACGGCCGCCTGGTCAAAGGCCCGCAAGCCGGGGAGCACGGATTCGCGGAACCGGAGCCAGTTCTCCATAGATTGGACCACTGCCATCTCCTCGTAGTCCGCCGCGTCCCGGGGGTCTAAGGACGCCACAAGGACCTGGTCCTTTTGCAGGACAGTTTGGGCCGGCACAGTTCGTGCCCCGTGCTCGGCCACTGCCACCGGGCAAAGGAGTGCGAGGCCCAGGACCTGGTCGCCGAATTCAGCCACAACGTGCCGGGCGATCATCCCGCCAAATGAATTGCCCAGGACCGCGAATTTTTCGTCTCCGAAAGTTGTCCGTGCGAAGGAGACAACGGCTTCCGCGACGGCATCTGCGCTGTCAACCTCGGGCCCTGCTGGGGACTGGCCCATGCCCGGAAGGTCAACATAAACGCGTCTCCACCGTCCTTGCAGGGCAAAAACGGAATCGAGCCCCAGCAACAGGTGATGATCCACGCAGAAGCCATGGATCATCAGGATCGGAGTGCCGGATCCAAATTCAACGGAATGCATCATTGAAAGCTTCACCTCAGCCGCGGGAGCTCTGCGCAGGCTGAAAGTAATCGGTCAGGAACCCAGCCAGGACACATGCCAGAATGACCCCCGTGGCTGGCAGGAGCGATACCGGGCCGACGAAATCGCGGACGTCGCTCCTGAAGAGCAGCATCAGGAGGACCACAACGAGGACGTAGGCGAGCGCTATCCCTAAGCCCACCATCGTGATGATGCTCCCGCGTGTCCGCCTCTTCTTCTTGGGAAACTGCTTCGCGTACTCCTCGGCTGTGCCAAAGGTGGCTTCCGCAGCAGTCCCGGTGGCGGCCCCATGCGCCCGCACGTCATCCAGTACGTCGGCGATCTCCGGTTCCGACAATCCACCCACTCTGAGGTTGAAGGTCAGCTTTCGCACATAGCTCATGGTTGTCCCCTGTCGGATTGTCCGGATTTCGGTGCTGGCTCATGCGCCAAGGCGACCATCGGCACCCAACCCGGGTGCCGCCGTCGTGCTCTGCGATCCTGTTCCACCGCGTCAGGACACGCGGCGGAATTCCCCTGGCCGGAGCTGGACGTGGATGGGCAGCACCAGCTGGATGTGGGTGTCGCCGATGGGCTTGTCGAGCAGCTCGTTAATCGACGTCTGCCCTTCCAACTCGCTGTGCTGGTTTTTGCCCATGTATCGAGCTTATGTGCGCCACGGCGGGAGTGAATCCAAAGACACGGCTACGCGGCTGGAACCAGCTTGTAGGTGAAGCGGCCGTCCAGGCCACCGCCCGTGCTCATGGTCAGGTCCACTCCCTCGGTGGGCAGCACCACGGGCGCCGTGAACACCTGACCGTTGCACGGGACCTGCACGGGGGCCAGAACTTCAGCACCCGCCGCAGTGGCCGCCGACAGCTCGGCCCCTGGTGGTCCTGCGCAGACGAAATGCAGTTCGTACTGGCCCGGTTTGGCCATGAGTGTTCCGGTGGTGGTTGAGTTCGCGCTGATGGAACCACGCAACTCACCGGGCAAATACGGTTGCAGCTGCTGCACCGACCACTCTGAAAAGTCCTCCATCTCCGAAGCCCGCGGGTCCGTGTTGGCCTGCACTTTGACCCCAGTTGCGGACGGCCTGCCCGTCGGCGGGACCGCGCTGATGGTGATGGGCCCGCCGGGGTGCCTCATGAACCGGTCCAGCGGGGCGTCGCACTCAAAGCTCGCGGCCTCCGGTATGCCGTCAGCCTTCACCATGGTGAGTTTGGCCCCGTAAACGCCGGCACAGGCGCCCGTGACCGTGTAGTCTCCCGGCGCCAGAACAAGGGAAAGTTTCCCGGCCGGCTCTGCTTCCGACGGCATGCCGGGATCCGATGCCGGTGCCCCGAGCAGACGCGCCACTTCAGCGGCATTTTCATCGAAGGACCGGGGCTGGGGTGTCGCTGCCGGCGAGGATGGTTGAGCCGGCCGCTCATCCGGGCCGCTGTACTCACACCCCGCAAGCGGAACGACGAGAACGGCCACAACCAACAGGACTCGTCCGTGCCGAGTCTGCATCCCCCAAAGAGCTGACATGACCCCGAGTCTATGGCCTCTTGTCTGCGGCAGTGCCAGTATGTGGAGAATCAGGTTCGCTGCAGGCGCCCCATAACCGGGCAGTAAGGACGCGCGGTCATGACCTACGTCAACAGTTTGGCCGATATGGGAGCAGCCGACATCGCCATGGCCGGCGGCAAGGCCGTGGGCCTGGGCGGCCTCCTTCAGGCCGGTCTCCCGGTCCCTCCCGGGTTTGTGCTGAACACCGCAGCGTATTCGCATTTTGTGGAGGCCAACCACTTTGATGCCCGCATCCAGGAACTGGCCACCCTGTCACCGCA
The DNA here is from genome assembly GCF_006517235.1 of Pseudarthrobacter sp. NIBRBAC000502772. Lineage (NCBI taxonomy): Bacteria > Bacillati > Actinomycetota > Actinomycetes > Micrococcales > Micrococcaceae > Pseudarthrobacter > Pseudarthrobacter sp. NIBRBAC000502772. The sequence continues at coordinate 1,534,703 of NZ_CP041188.1, read as the reverse complement.
GGCGTCGCCCAAGGACTACGCGGACGCCTCGGAGCGGATCCGCACCCTGGTCACGGCCGGCACCATGCCGGCGGACATCGCAGCGGAACTCGGCGCCGCCTACGGGCGCCTCAGTGACGCGCGTCTCGACGACGGCGGGGAAACGGCCGTTGCGGTGCGTTCCTCCGCCACGGCCGAGGACCTCGCCGCAGCCAGCTTCGCCGGGCAGCAGGAAACCTACCTGAACGTCCGCGGGGCCGAGGCGCTGTCCGCGGCCGTGATCGAATGCTGGGCCTCCCTGTGGACGGCGCGCGCCATGGCCTACCGCGCCCGCGAAGGCATCGGACCGGACTCGGTGCGCCTCGCCGTCGTGGTCCAGCGGATGGTGGAGGCCGAGGCCGCCGGGGTGATGTTCACCGCCAACCCGGCCAACGGGCGCCGCGACCAGATCGCCATCAGCGCCGCGTGGGGCCTGGGCGAATCCGTGGTCAGCGGGTCGGTCACCACGGATGACCTCGTCGTCGACGCCGGGACTGGCACCGTGCTGTCGCGGCACACGGCCGACAAGGCGGTTATGACTGTCTACGCCGAGCACGGCACCCGGGAGCAGCCGGTGGCGGCAGCCCGCCGTCGTGCGCCCGTACTGGACGACCGGGCAGCAGCCGAACTGGCCCGCCACGGAACCCGGAGTGCGGATCATTTCGGGGCACCGCAGGACATCGAGTGGGCGCGGACCGGCGACGGGTTCTTCATCCTGCAGTCCCGCCCCATCACGGCGCTGCCCGAACCGGCGGCCGACACCCCGGACACCTGGCCCGTGCCGTACCCGAAGGGGATGTACTTCCGGGCGAGCATCGTGGAACAGCTGCCGGACCCGCTCTCGCCGCTCTTCGCCGACCTGATTGACGGCTCGGTGTCCCGCTCGTTGCGGGCCTTGATGAACGAGGCCGTGGGCACGAACGTTATCCGCGAGGACGACGTGGGACTGCCCACCATCAACGGCTACGCCTATTACTACTACCGCACCTCGGGGATGTGGCGGGTGATGGGCAAGGCGCTGAAGGCGGTACGCGCGCTGGCCCGCGGCCAGGCGCACATGGGAGTGGCCGGCTGGCGCGAATTCTCGCATCCCCGCTACGAACGCGTGATCAAGGACTGGTCCGCGAAGCCCGTTGCGGAGCTCTCCGGTGCGGAACTGCTCGAGGGTGTTCAGGCGCTGCTGGACGCCGGCACCGTGTACTACACAGCCGTGCAGTCAGTCATTCCGCTCGCCGCAACCAGCGAAATCTCCTTCGGTGCGTATTACGACACGTTCGTCCGGCGCGAGGGGGATCCCCCCGCCCTGACGTTCATCCTCGGTTACGACAGCGAACCCATCCGGGCGGAGAAGTCGCTGTACGACCTGGCAGCCTGGGCCCGCGGCGTCCCCGGGCTCGCTTCTGCGATCCTGCATGAACCGACGACGGCGTTGGCCGAGTCCCAGCGAACGGGCTTCCCGCCTGCCGGGTTCAGTGAGCCGTTGTGGCAGTTGTGGCGTCCGCGCTTCCAGGACCACCTCCGCCGGTTCGGCCACGCGGTGTACAACCTGGACTTCGCCAGCCCGGTGCCGGCCGACGATCCGTCAGCGCTGCTGGGCACTGTGAAGTTCTACCTGCGGGGGAAGGGCACCGACCCGCACGAGCGGCAGCGGCTGTCGGCCGACCGCAGGGAGATCGCCACCAGCCGGATCTTCACCCGGCTCGGGCCGCGCCGCCGGGCCGCGTTCCTCCGGCTGCTCCGGTGGGCACAGAACACCGCCCCGATCCGCGAAGATGCCCTGGCCGACGTCGGCCTGGCCTGGCCGCTGCTGCGGCGGATGCTGCTGGAACTCGGGCAGCGGCTGGTGGACTCCGCGGTCATCGCCGAGCCCGCCGACGTGTTCTGGCTGCGGCACCAGGAGCTGCGCAGCGCCGTCGAGTTCGGCCTGGCCGCGCCGGGCGCACCGGGCGCACCGGCGGCCGTGGCCATTACCGGAGCCGACCGGCCCGTCCGCGCCGCCGCCGTCGAGGAGCGCAAGATGCTGTGGCGGGGCCAGGTGAAGGCCGCTGCCCCGCAACTGCTCCCGGAGAGCCGGTGGATGGAAAAGGCCTTCGGGTCCATGATGCCTGCAGGCTCGCAGCACCAACTCGGCGACATCATCACGGGCACCGGCGCGAGCGCGGGCCGGGTCACCGCCCCGGCCCGTGTCCTGCGGGGGCCGCAGGATTTCGCCCTGATGGAGCCCGGAGAGGTCCTGGTGGCCCGCATTACCACTCCCGCCTGGACCTCTCTGTTCGCGATGGCCTCCGCCGTGGTGACCGATGTGGGCGGCCCGTTGAGCCACAGCTCCATCGTGGCCCGGGAGTACGGCATCCCGGCCGTGCTCGGCACCGGAGTGGCCACCCAGCGGCTCACCAGCGGCCAGCAGATCCGCGTGGACGGCGACGCCGGCACCGTCACCATCGAGCAGCCGGGCCCTACTCAAGGGCCATGACCCGGTGGCATGATGGGGCGCATGAGCCGAGTCACGTGCGATCTGACCATCTCCCTCGACGGCTTCCTCGCCGGTCCGAACCAAAGCCCTGCGGAGCCGCTGGGCGAGAACGGCGAGCTCCTGCACCGGTGGATGTTTGAGGAACCCGAGGCCAACGCGGCCGCGATAGAAGGCATCCTCGAAGCCGGCGCCTACATCATGGGACGGAACATGTTCGCAGGTCCCGGGGCGTGGGATGAGGACTGGCGGGGATGGTGGGGTGAGGAGCCGCCCTATCACGCACCGGTTTTCGTGCTCACCCATCAGCCACGCGAGCCCCTGCAGATGCAGGGCGGCACCACGTTCAACTTCGTGACCGACGGCATCGAATCGGCGCTGGCCCGGGCGCGGGAGGCCGCCGGGAGCAAGGACGTTGCCATCGCCGGCGGAGCGCAGACCGCCCGGCAATACCTCTCGGCAGGGCTGATCGATGAGCTGCGGCTCCACACCGCGCCCATCATCCTGGGAGCGGGCGAACGGCTGCTCGACGGCGTCGGGAACCTCACGCTGGAGCCGACGGAAGTGAGCGGGACCGCCCTCGTCACTCACGTGCGCTACCGGGTGATCCGCTAGATAGAGCGTCCTCCCGCAGCTGGCTTAGCCCAGGACGGCCCACCCCCGCGGCGGCACCAGGATGGCGTTCGCACCGACATCGACGGTCGCCTGTCCGGCGACGACGGAGGTGGCGCCGGCGGCGCTGATCCGCTGGGTGTCGGGCGAGAGGTTCAGTGCGACCACGAGCGCATCGGCGTCAACCGCGATGCGGTATGCAAGCACCTCGTTGGAGAGCTGGAGGACCTCCGTGGTGGCACGGTGCAGCCAGGGGTTCCGTCTCCGCACCCCGATGAGCTCCTGGTGCACTGCGAAGATGGGCCTTCCCACGGCCGAGAGCTGGTCGGGAGCGGACGGGAACAGCGGCCTCACGTCGTCGTCGCCCCCTGCCCTGTCCTCCTTGACGCCCCGGTAGCCTTGCTCGTCGCCGTAGTAGATGGACGGCGTTCCGCCGACCGTGAGCAGGACGACGACGGCGTGCGGCACGAGTGCGGCATCGGTGAGCTTGCTCGCGATGCGGGTGACGTCGTGGTTGCCGATGAAGGTGAGCGGTGCGTAAGAGCCCAGGAGCGCGTTGTGTCGCTCGAGTGCGGCTGCGAGTTCGAAGAAGTTCGCGTCATTGAGCGAACTCCAGACAGCCTTCCAGAGCTCGTATTGCGTGGCGGAATCGAGTCCGCCGGACCGGACCTCCGCTGCATAGTCGCCGTGGATGTACTCGCCCACGAAGTACGCGTCCGGATGGGATGACCGGACGCGCGCGGTGACCGGAGCCCAGAACGACGACGGGACGGCATAGGCGGCGTCGAGTCGCCAGCCGTCCGCACCCCGGCGCAGCCAGTGCTCCATGACCTCTACGACGAAATCGGCGACGGCCGGCTCGTTATGGTTGAGCGCCACGAGGTGGTGGTGGCCCTCGAAGTCGCGGTACTCGGGTTCGACGCCGGGAGCGGCACCGTCGGGCCACTCCAGCGAGAACCAGGAGGCGGTGTCCGCCTCCGGCCCGCGCGCGAGGACATTTTGGAACGGCGCAAAGGAGCGCCCGGTGTGGTTGAAGACGCCGTCGAGCAGTATGCGCAGTCCGCGACGGTGTGCCTCTGCCACCAGGGTGTCGAAGTCCTGCTCGGATCCGAGCCTGGGATCGATCCGGAAGTAATCCGTGGTGTCGTACCCGTGCGTCTCCGACGCGAAGATGGGGCCGAGGGCCAGCCCCGACGCCCCGAGTTCCACCGCGTAGTCGAGCCACGGGACAATGTCCAGCAACCGGTGGTCAGCGGCGGGATCCGGCGTGGCGGTCTTCTCCGCGCCGACAAAACCGAGGGGATAGACCTGCCACCAGATGGCGTGCTGGACCCAGTCAGGTTCGTTCATGGCGCTGATACCCTTCCGTCCGTTCCTGGCCGCCTGGGAAGGCGGCAGGCTAGCCCGGGCGGGCCGGCGTCCCGTCCAGCCTATATCGGCCAGGACGCGGGCTGACCGCAACTGAGGGCCTGATCGGCTGGACTCACATTAGTGAAAGGGAAGCTCTGTGCCCTGTTGGAAAGGCAACACTCCTTGTGCGGGGGTCATGGTGAACCAGTCGCCGCCCTGCATGGTGGCAAAAATGATGACTCTCTGATTGGGATCGAGCGGATCGCCGTCCGGGTAGGACTCTCCTCCAGTGCATGTCGGGGGCATGGAGGAGATGCGCAGGTTCCCATCTCCGGGATCACCTTTGAGTACCTGCTCGACTTCCACAAGGTGGGTCGTGGCCTTGTGACCGTAAATCCTGGTCTCACCGGCCCGGCTTACAGGCTTTCCGATGAGCACCACGCCAGCATTGTCGTATTGGCCTTGAGGGGTCTCGAACCGGACCCAGTCAACGCATGCGAAGGGGCCGGCGCTTGGAACGAGACTGCTCGTTGAACCAAGGCTTGAACCGGTGGGCGTTGGGGAGTTGTTGGGGGCAGCGGAGCTGGTGGAGTTCGCCGTGGGTTCCGCAGTTCCCGGTCCGCCCGTCAGCTTGTCGCCGCATGACGTCAGCAGCATGGTGAAAAGTAGGGATGGAACTATGCATTGCCAGAACCGAATGCGCGTCATTATCCTACGCTCCCGGCGGATCCGGCCGGCTAGGATGCGGGCTCGTTCAGGTGTGCATCCCGGACGTCAGATGGTGTTGCGCCCTGAATGACCCAGCGGTTGCCATCCGGGTCAGCAAAGTACGCAAACTGCACTCCACCCATGTCCTGTATTTCGCTGACATCGGCGCCCCGGCGGACGAGCTCGGCTCGGACCGCGCCAATGTCGGGCACCACAAGCTGCAGGCCCTCGAGGCTGCCCGGCTTCATGCTCGTCATTCCTGTACCAATGACTATCGAGGCAGCCGAACCCGGCGGCGTCAGCTGCACGACCCGCATTCCCGGGATGTGCTCCACGTCGTGGTCAAGGACAAAGCCCAGCTTCTCGGTATAGAACGACTTCGACCGGTCGACATCGGCCACAGGTACTTGCACAACTTCAAGGCGCATCTCCATGCGCCTCACAGTACCGCCACCGGATGTACCGTGCGCTGCGAACACTGACTGGCGTTAGGCCTCAGGCCAGGCTCGGCTGGCTCGACAGTGATGCATTCGGCAAGGAAGCGCGTGTACTTCGAGTACATCACACATAGGCAGGCGGAACATAGTAAGTTGCCTTATGATTTTAGGTGACAGTGCCGCAGCGCACCGGGAGGAACGGATATGGTGGCGGAATCGCCCAGCTCCATCAGGACTGAAGTGCTCGGCGGACGTTACCGGCTGGGCGAAGTGATCGGTCGCGGCGGCATGTCGTCCGTGTACTGCGCTCGGGACGAAAACCTGGGCCGGGACGTGGCGTTGAAGCTCTTCGCACCCCAGACTCCCGACGCAGACGCGTTGAAACGACAGGAAGCTGAAATTACGCTGCTGGCGACGCTGAACCACCCCAGCCTCGTGACCCTGTTCGATGTCGGCGTCGACGAACGCGTCCCGGAGGAGCCCCGGCCGTTCCTGACGATGGAACTGGTGGAGGGCCAGGATCTGCGCAGCCGGATCAGACACAGCCAAGTCCCCTTGGACGAACTCGCCGTCATAGGAGCCGGCATCGCTGACGCACTGGCCTATGTCCACGGCCTTGGCATCCTCCACCGCGATATCAAGCCGGGCAACATCCTCTTGGTACAGACCCGGCCCGGTGAGCCGTTGCGGGCCAAGGTGGCCGACTTCGGCATCGCACGAATCGCTGACGCAACCCGCCTGACCGCAACCGGAGCAATGGTGGGCACCGCGGCGTACCTCAGCCCAGAGCAGGCCATGGGCTCCCCGCTCACCCCTGCCACAGACATCTATTCGCTGGGGCTGGTCCTGCTCGAATGCATCAAGCAGTCGATGGAATACCCCGGCAGCGCTGTGGAATCCGCCGTGGCCAGGCTGCACCGCGCGCCCAGAATTCCCGCGGATCTCCCAGCGGAGTGGGCCGACCTCATCCGTTCGATGACGGCAATCGAGCCGCTGGAACGACCGACAGCTGCGGACATCGAGACGGCGCTGCGGCAGGCCCTGGTCTCGCCGACATCCACTCCCGGCGGACTTGCCCCGGAAACCACACGTGTGCTGCCGGCCATGCCGTTCAGGACGCCGTCCGTCACCGCAGAATCACCCTCCCCTGATCTGCGGGCAAGGCCGGTGCCTGGTTCCGATCAGCCCAGCAGACCCCGGGGAACGCGCCGGCGAAGGCCGGCTCGTGCGGGACAGAAGATGCGACTCCCGGTGCTGGCCATCCTTATCCTTGTTGCGCTGGCAGGCGGGGCCGCGGCCCTGACAGCGGGCCAGGCGCCAGAGTCCCCACCCGGCGTCGTGCCTTACCCTGCGGTGAGCGGCACCCTGGGTGACCACCTTCAGGAACTTCAGAAGAGTGTGGAACCATGACCCCGCTTCGGTCCAAGAACCAAAGCGCCCGATCGTGGGGAGCCGGCCTTGCCGCCGCCTTGATGCTGTCGGCATCACTCGCCGGCTGCGGCCCGGCCGCTACCGGCCTGCAGCGCGACACGGCCTCCCATCTCCAGGAAGTCGTGCTCGGCGTGAGCCAGGCTGCGGCCGCCAACGATCACTCCGCCGCGCTCACGGCACTGGAGAGCCTGGAGGCGGACGTGGCATCTGCGGCCGGTAGCGGCCAGGTTTCCGAGGAACGGCGCCGGCGCATCATGGCCGGCATCACCGCCGTCAGGTCCGACCTCAATGCTGCCGCAGAAGCCGCCGTGGCAGCGAAAGCAGCTGAAGAAGCAGCAGCGGAGAAGACCAAGGCCGCCGCGGAAGCCGCCGCGCAGGCCACGCAGGCCGCCCAGGAAAACAGTACGCCCGCACCGGCACCGGCACCGGCCGCAGTTCCGGTGCCAGCCCCCGCACCGGAACAGGGGAAAGGCAAGAACAAGAACGGCTGACGAGGATACGGCACCGCCCTGGCCAGCGCCATGCCGATTTTTCCAGGACGACGAGCCGGACTACGCTCGTGAGATGCCTGTTCTTATCGCTCCGGACGTCGCCTATCATGCCTCCTGGCTGGAAGGATCCGCGGAATTTGACGGCGCCAACCGGGGCGGCGCGGGCCCCGTGGACTGGTCCCTGGAAGAACTCAACGATGCCCCGACGTTCCGGCGCTTTGTCGATGCCCGCATCAAAGATGCCCTGCCGGAGACCCCGCGCAAGCCGGAGCACGTGCCCTGCACGTACTTGTGGATTGTGGAGGGTCACACGTTCCTTGGCTCGCTGGCCATCAGGCACGAGCTGAACGATCACCTCCTCAACGAGGGCGGGCACATCGGCTACAGCGTGCGGCCCTCTGCCAGGCGCCGCGGCCACGCCGCGGCCGCTTTGGCCCACGCCCTGCCGATGGCCCGGGACCTGGGAATCCGCCGGGCGCTTCTCACCTGCGATGAGGACAACGCCGGCTCCCGGGCGACCATCGAAAAGAACGGCGGCGTCTGGGAGGATACGCGCAACGGCAAACGACGCTACTGGATCAATACCGTCTGACCGGTTGAACGCAGCCTGGACACCTGCGCAATTACGAGGGAGAACGCGAGCCACTCCCAGAGAATAATCCGCACAATGCGGATCTCGCGACGCCGTCCTCCACATTCATGGTCCCGTCCCCCACGAACCCGTGCTTGCGATAGAACGCCTGCGCCCGAGGAGGGCGGCCACGATGCCGGTTCCGCGCTCAGCCGCCACGACGTACAACCCGTAGAGGTGCGTGGCCCACTGCGACCCGGATCGCGGCGGGCGAGGCGGCAATGCGCGAGGCCGGGTTCGACATCGTGCCGTGCCAGGTTTCAGCCGACCCTGACGAGTCCGAAAAGATGGTCCGCGAATGCCTCGCCGTCCGACCCGTCCAGGTGGCCATGATCGGCGCGGGTGTGCGGATGGCCGAGGAGCACACCCTGCTGTTCGAGCGCGTCGTCAACCTGCTTAGCGAGCTCGTCCCCGGCATCGTGTTCTGCTTCAACACCTCGCCGGAGACCACCATCGACGCATTGCGCCGAAGGGCACGCCCCAGCAACTGACGCGACTGCAACTGAGACGACAAACCCCGGCGAGGCTTTCGTTTACGCGGCCGGGCCCAGCGTTGCCCCGGGTACGAATTCACCGGTGAACTTTTCGTGCCGGACCTGGGTCCCGCCGCGGTTGCTCATGAGGCTCTCCAGGACGTCGACCCCGCGCGCCGCGACTTGTTCCACCGGGATGCGCAGCGTCGCCAGTCCAATGAGGTCCAGGCCCGGGATGATGCCGTCGCAGCCCGTTACAGATACGTCGCCGGGGACATCCAGGCCGGCGGCGCGGGCGGCCCGGAGGAAGATCATGGCCCTGATGTCGTTGGGGAACATGGCGGCTGTGACCCCACCGTCGCGGACAAGGTCCAGGATCCGGGCGATGCCTGCCTCCGGCTGGCCGAAGGCGTCGGTCTCGATTCGGTGGACCGTCAGCCCGCGGCCTTCCAGGTGGACCGCCATGGACCGGCCTCGGCGGTTCTCGGCGGTGGAGACCGACGCTGTCGGAATCAGCACGGCCACGGACCTGTGCCCGGCCGAGGCCACCTTGTCTGCGAGCATGGCCCCGTGGACGTCCTCGTTGTAAGACACCCCGTGGATCCGGGGATGGTCCTCCACCCTGCCCACCGAAACCACCGGCACGCTGTCCAGGAACGGTTCCAGGTCCGCGGCCTTGATGACACCGGTGGAGACCAGCAGTCCGCCCACGCGCAGTCCGAGCATGCGGCGCAGGGCGGCGAGTTCGTCCTCGGCCCCCTCTTTCCAGTGCGGCACGGCCGTGATGAGCTCCAGCCCGTGGCCGCTCACCGCTTCCTGCACCAGGGAGTGCAGCCGGCCGTACGCCGGATTGCGGGGGTCGCGCAGGAGCAGGCCCACCAGGTCGGAGCTTCGCTTGGAGAGCCCCTGCGCCATGGCATTGGGAACATAGCCGAGTTCGCGCACGGCCCTGAAAACTCTCTCCCGAGTCGCGGCGGAGACCGGCGGGTTGCCCACCAGAACACGGGAGACTGTTGCCCGGGACACGTTGGCGGCCCGCGCCACGTCTTCCATCCGGATCTTCAGTCCCTCGCGCGGTACCTCCGCGTCCTCCCGCGACCGGTCCCCCGCCGTCGTCCGTGTCCTCGGCATTTTCGGCTCCCCTTACCCTTGCTCGTTCGATCCGGTCCTCACTCTATTGCGTCCCCGCCCCGGCCAGTGCCAGCGCCGCCTGCTGCCGGTTGCGGTAGGGAACCAGCAGGCCCGGCCAGTCCGTCTGGATGATCCCGGCCCCCAGCGTCATCAGCTTGCCCCAGCCGTCGGCGGGCGATCCCAGCACGGAAGCCTCGTCATCCCAGCCCGCGAAGAGCGGCACCCTGTTGCTGAGGTTGATCGCGTTCAGCAGCGCAAAGAGACCCTGCCCGTGCAGCCAGTCGAGGTAGCCGGCGTCAGCGAACTCGTGGTCCGGCGACGGGGCCAGCAGCTCCATGCCGACGGTGTTGATTCCGTCAGCGGCCAGCACCTGCAGCACCTCCTCGTGGGACCTGACGATCGGCGCGAACGGATACTTCACCGGATGCGCGGCGAGCACGTCCAGCAGCTCCACATCGACCGGCGACTTGAACAGCAGCCGGCCCGGCTCCGCGCTCCGGTCCAGGAACGGCAGCAGCCGCGGCCACGAGCCCCAGGAACGGTCCACATTGAACAGCGTCTTCGGGTGCGACCGGAGCACGTCTTCCAGCCGCGCCACCCCATAGGGGGCGCCCTGGTGGGTGCACCACTGGTAGCTCAGGTCCAGGATCTGCGCCGTGGACAGCGTCCCGATATTCTGGGCGATGCCGAAGTGCATCGACTCGTAGCCGTCGTGGAACAGGAAGAAGTCACCGTCCGTGGATTCGACGACGTCGATCTCCACCATGTCCGCGCCCTGGGCCAACGCGGCGGTGATGGCGGGCTCTGTGTTCTCCGCGATGGTGCCCAGCCCGGTGCCGCGGTGCACCGCGATCAGTGGCCGCCGCCTGGCAAATGCTGCGTTGAGGGGCTCGTTGATCGAGGCGTAGATGCTCTGTCCAAACATGGTTGTTCCTTTAGTTTTGTGTCGTGACGGGTTCGACGGCGGTGCTCGCCGGCTGTTCGGCTGCCGCCCGTTTCCGGCGGCTGGCGGAGCGGCGGCTGGCTGGGCGGCGGCTGGCTGGGCGGCGCCCGGCGGACGGACGGCCGTAGACCAGCCACATGGTGGTCGCGGTGATCAGCATGAGCAGAACCGTGTAGACGAACGTCAGCGCCGTGCCGTCATTGAGCGTGTCCTCACCGGTGGCGTTCTTGATGACGATGCCCAGCGGCTGGTAGAGCGGGTGCGAGACGAACACGGCGGTGTCGTAGTCGTCCAGCAGGCTGTTGAAGTTCAGCGCCGCGATGGCTGCCGCGGTGGGTAACACCACGGGCAGCAGCACCAGGCGGAAGGTTGTCAGCGGCCCGGCTCCCAGGATCGCCGCCGCCTCTTCGAGCTGGTCCGGCACGCCAGTGAAGGCCGCCTTAAGCATCCGAAGCGTGAACGGGATCTTGAGGATCACGTACGTGATGCCCAACAGCGCCACAGTGCCTGTCAGGACGACATTGCCCATGATCCAGCTGGCGTGGTCGTAGGCGATGATCAGCCCCAGGGCGATCAGCGTCGAAGGCAGGATCCACGGGATGTGCAGTACGAATTCGATGCACGCGGTCACCTTGTTCCGGTGCTGCTGCAGCAGGCGCGCCACAAACAGCATGCCCGCCACCACCGTGACCGACGCGAACGCGCCGTAGCCGAGGGACACCAGGAACGGCCAGAACGCCTTGTAGTCGCTGAACACGAGCGCGTAATTCCTCAGGGTAAAGCTCTCCCACGTCAGGGTTCCGGAGCTGATCGACGAGGCGCTGGTGAAGGAGAAGACCACAATCAGCAGCGGCGGCACCACGTAGACGGCCAGCAGGGCGTAGGCGGCGGCGTGGACGGCCGCGTTGGCCCAGCGGTTTCCGATCTTCTGCTTTTTCATCGCAGTGGGGACCTTGGAGACCGCGAAGTATGTGCCGCCCTTCTCCATCCGGTTCAGGACGGCCAGCAGCACCATGGTGGATACGCCGAGCACGATGGCCAGCGTGGCGGCGAGGTCACGGGACGACGGGGAGTTGGCGAAGGTCAGGATCATGGGTGTGATGGTCTGGAAACCGGTGCCGCCGAGTACCTGCGGCGCCGCCAGCGCACCCAGCCCGCCCAGGAAGGTCAGAATGGTGATGGCGTAGAGCATGGGCCGGATGGTGGGCAGCACGATGGTCAGCAGTACCCGCCAGGTGGAGGCGCCCATCATTTTGGCCGCCTCGACGGTCTGGAAGTCCACCCGGGCCAGGGCGTTGGTCATAAACAGCAGGTGGTTGCCGGTGCCGGCAACGGTCATCACGAACACGACGGCGGCCATGCCGGTGAACCAGGCCCGGTCCATGTCCGGGAACGCGCCAGCCAGCAGATTGGTCACGAAGCCGTGCTCGCCATAGATGATCTTGTAGCCGGCCACCTGGACGATCCCGCCGTAGATCAGCGTCGTGGCGTAGCCCAGGTAGAGAATGCGAGCGCCCCTGATGTCGAAGTACCGGGTCGCGAGCACAATGAAGACGCCCACCAGGTTGACCGTCACGGAGAGCACCACCGCCAGCAGGAAGCTGTTGCGCAGCGAGTCCATGGCCCGCCGCGAGGATCCCAGCCGATCCAAGGCGCGGAAGGACGGCTCGCCGTCGGGCATAAAGACTTCGCCGAACAGCCGCACGTTCGGCCAGACGAGGAAGGCCGCGGAGAACCACAGCAGCGCGGCACCGACCACGAGGAACAGCGGCGAGCGCAGCATCTTGCGTACGGACGTGTTCACCGGGACGCCCCTGCGGGTAAGGGAGCCTGCGGCGTCTGTTCCTGCAGCGTCTGAACCGGCTCCTGCGCGTTGGCGGCCGGATATTGCAGCACGTCCGCCGGATCGATGCTGACGTCAACCCTGTCGCCGGGGGCGAAGCCGGGGTGCCCGGACTCCTGGATGATCCCCTTGGCCACTCCCCCGTCGCGCACGTCCAGCTCCACCCGGTAGCTGCTGTAGACGCCGTGGTACTGGCGCGAGCGCACGGTGCCGGGCAGCGTAAGCCGGGCGCCGCCGTCGTACGCGTTTCCTGCCGGGGCGTGCAGCCCCACCTTCTCCACCCTGAGGTACGACGCCGATGCAGGGTTGAGCGGGGCGGTCCCCCTGGTGCCGCTCGGGTGGGCGGAGAGTGCGGCGACCGTTCCTGCGGCGAGCCGGTTAACGTCGCCGATGAAGTTGCAGACGAATTCCGTGGCGGAGCGCATGTAGACCTCCTGCGGGGTTCCCACCTGCTCGATCCGGCCCTTGTTCATCACCGCGATCCGGGTGCTCATGGTCAGCGCCTCGTCCTGGTCATGGGTGACGTAGACCGTGGTGATGCCGAACTGCTCCTGCAGTTCTTTGAGCTGGCCGCGCAACTGGTGGCGGAGCTTGGCGTCGAGGTTGGAGAGCGGCTCGTCGAGCAGCAGGATCTTGGGGCGCAGCACCAGGGCGCGGGCGATCGCGACGCGCTGCTGCTGGCCGCCGGAAAGTTCGGTAACGCCCTTTCCCAGCTGGACGCTGTCGAGTTCCACCGCGTTGGCGATCTCGTCCACGCGGCGGGTGGTCTCGGCTTTCGACACGCCTGAGACCTTGAGGCCGAAGGCGATGTTCTCCCGGACCGTCATGGTGGGGAAAAGGGCGTAGTTCTGGAAGACCATGCCGATCTGGCGGCGCTGGCTGGGCAGGTGGGTGACCCGGGCGCCGTCGACGTAAACATCGCCGGCGGTGGGATCGATAAAGCCTGCCAGGGTGCGCAGGGCCGTGGACTTGCCGCAGCCCGAGGGGCCGAGCAGGGTGAAAAACTCGCCCTCCTCGATGGTCAGGTTGAACCCGGGGAGCGCGTGGAAGTCGTCAAAAACAACGTCAATGTTCTTATAGGTGATCATGGCGATGGTCCTTGGCCCGGGTGCCCGGATTCCTCCGGGCACCCGGGGGCGGGAACTTCCTACTTCCGGTACTCGAGTTCGATCTTTTCAACCCAGGCGTCGATATTTTCGGCTACCAGGGCCCAGTCGATGTCCTGCGGCGTGAAGGCTTCGGTCTGCTCGATGGCCTGCTTGTTGGCATCAGCGAGGGCTTGGGTGTTGGTCGGTGCGGTGAAGAACTCGTTGGACCAGGCGGCCTGCACCTTGGCGCTGCCGAACCAGTCGATGAAGTCCTGCGCGGCCTCGGCCTGGTCGGTGCCCTTGACCATGGCCACGTGCTGGACGGCGAACGGCACACCGACCTCCGGCTGGACGGCCTTGGTGGCGACGCCGTACTCGGCTTCGCGGCTGTTCTTGCCGGCGAGCCACATCTGGCCGGCGTCGACAGTACCGGCCTTCATCCGCGCGTAGAGGTCTTCACCCTTGACCGCGGTGCTGCCGTGCTCGAAGTAGGCGGCCATCTGGTCCCAGCCTTCCTTGCTGATGCCCAGCTCGCCTTTCGGATCGGCGTAGCGGGCCAGGATGCCGGAGTAGACCATCTGGGTGGTGGCACCGGTGGAGGCCCCGGGCACCTCGTAGCGACCCTTGAACTGGTCCTTGGTCCAGAGATCGGTCCAGTCCCGCGGGGCCGCATCGGCGGATGGGTACGCACCCTCGTTGTAGACCAGCATGATGGGCTCGCGGACAATCGGCCAGAAGGTTTTGTCCTCTTCGTCGCCCATCGCGCTGTCCACCTCGGCGGACCAGGCAGGCGTGTACGGCTCCAGCACGTCCTGGGCCTTGAGCTTCTCGAAGTACACGTTGTTCATGCCGAACGTCACGTCCGCAATCGGGTTGTTCTTCTCGGCCGTCAGGCGGTTCATCACGTCGCCGCCACCGAGGTCCACCAGCTCCAGATCGAAGCCCGCTTGGGCGGCCTGGGCCGTCAGCCATGCGCCGCGCCCGTCGGAGACGGAGTTGCTGTAGACCACCAGGGTGGCGTTGCCGTCCGCGTTGGCGGCGGACTCCCCGGCGCCCGGCGCGCAGGCGGTCAGCAGGAACGATCCTGCGATAAGTGCGGATGCCGCCGTGAGGATGCGGTGTTTCGCGAAGGGTGGGACTTTCATTGCTTGCTCCGGTTTCTGCGCTTGTCGGGTGTATCCAAAAGTCTGAATGTACGCGCGATCATCATTGGGCAGACTTTTCTCCGCACCGTTTTATTTGTGGGATGCACTCGAATGATCGCGCGTTCATATCGAGTGTGTAGGCAGTATTCAACCGCGTGGCCAATCCCCGGTTAACCGAAAGTGAACACCGGTCTCACGTTGCAGCGAGTCAGGACCGGCGAGGCTTCCCGGAGGAGATCCGCACCATGCGGATCTCGCGCACGCCGTCCTCCACATTCACGGTCCCGTCCGCCACGAACCCGTGCTTGCGGTAGAACGCCTGCGCCCGAGGATTTGGATCGGCCACCCAGAGCGCTGCCGAATCGTCAGGTCCGACGACGGTGTCCAGGAGGGCGGCCCCGATGCCAGTCCCGTACTCAGCCGCCACGACGTACAGCACGTAGAGGTGCGTGCCCCACTCCGCCCCGGGGCTCTGCGGAGGCCCTGCCATCGCGATCCCGATCACTTCGCTGTTGCGCTCGGCCACCGCCACGCGGTTTGCGCGGTAGCGCTCATCGCTGAGCATGGCGGTCCAGAACCGCTCCCGGGCAGCAAGCAACCCCGGGTCATCGAGGACGTGGTCCGCCATGACTCCGCGGTACGTCTCAAGCCACGACCGCACATTCACGCGCGCCATCTCGGCCGAGTCCTCGACGCGCGCGTAGCGGACCCTCACCGGGCTATCCATAAGCGAAACTCTACAGAGAGCGGCCCACAGCGTAGCCTGAATCCATGGACTCCGAGGTCCGCTACCTCACGCTCCGCACCGGCATCTCAGTTCCGTGCCTCATCCACGGCGACGCCGATGCGAAACCGGTGCTGCTGCTGCACGCGTGGGGCGAATCAAGCGGCAGCTTTGACCGCCTGATTCCCCTGCTGACCGGCTGCAGAATCTATGCTCCCGACCTCCGCGGGCAAGGCGAGGCGGACAAACCGGAGGGCGGCTACTCCCTGGCGGAACAGGCGGAGGACGCAGCAGCGATCCTGGACGCCCTCAATGTGCCGAGCGCCGTCGTCGTCGGCTCTTCAAGCGGCGGTTACGTCGCCCAGCAGCTGGCCATCGCCCATCCGCAAAGGGTTGCGGCGCTGGTGCTGGCGGGCGCACCCTTGAGCCTCCGCGGGCGGGCACCCTTCGCCGACGAAGTGGACCGCCTGACGGACCCCCTCGACGAGGCCTGGGTCCGGGATTCCCTGTCCTGGTTTACCCTGCTGCACGATGTTCCGCAGCGGTTCCTCGAGGACCGCGTGCGCGACGGTCTCAGAATGCCGGCCCGCGCCTGGAAGGGCATCCTGAGCGGACTGTGCGAGGCCACCCCGCCCACGGAATCGGGAACCATCAACGTGCCCACGCTGATCCTGTGGGGCGGCCAGGACAACCTGCTGCCACGCGGCGACCAGGAAATCTTGGCAGCCCGGATCCCCGGCTCCGTACTGAAGGTCTATCCCGATGTGGCGCACGTGGTGCTGTGGGAGTGCCCGGAGCGCGTGGCAGAAGATACGACGGCGTTCCTCGCCTCCCTCGGGTCCTACACCCTGGGGACCTGGCGATAGGGTGGAGCCATTCCACGACGAAAGGTAGGGTGCTCGCGGCGAGCTGTTCCCGAACCGGACGGCCAACGGACAGCTCGCCGGGGTTGCCGTCGTCCTCAGGAACCAGCCGCATCCTCGATCCGGCGTAGCAGCGATGCAAGTTGCGCCTGTTCCTTGACGCTAAGTGCTGCGACGATGACATGTTCGGTTTCGAGATGGTCAGGCAATGCCTTCTCGATGAGTCCCTTCCCGGCACCGGTGAGCGCAACGACTGTGCCGCGGCCGTCGTCAGGGTTTGCTTCGCGCTTGACGAACCCGCGGCTTTCCAGCTTGTTCAGCCTCTGCGCTACGGCGCTCGTAGAGATCATTGAGTCGCGCGCCAGTTCCGCCGGCGTGATTCGATACGGGGCGCCGCTGCGCAGCAGCGTGGCGAGCACGTCGAACGATGACGCATCCAGGCCATGCCGCGCGAAGGTGTCCGCCAAACGCGATTCCACGGCGGTTGCGGTGCGGCTCAACCGGCCAATGACGGCCATCGGCGAGACGTCGAGGCCCGGCTTCTCGGCGTGCCACTGTTCAAGGATGCGATCCACATTGTCTGCCATGGGCCAAGCCTAGGCAATTGCTAAGCACTTAGCTAGAATAGCTAAGTGCTTAGCAATCGTAGATTCCTCATCCGGACCACTGCCTTGGCGCCCGCTCTGTGGGGCACCACGTACCTTACGACCACAATGTTCCTGCCCGAAGATCGTCCGCTGCTGGCCGCTACGTTGCGCGCGCTCCCCGCGGGAGTGCTGCTCCTATTGGTTTGCCGCCAGTTGCCGCGCGGTGAGTGGTGGTGGAAGTCCTGGGTCCTCGGGATTCTCAACATCGGGGCGTTCTTTGCGCTGCTCTTCATCGCGGCGTACCGGCTTCCCGGCGGTGTGGCGGCGATCGTCGGCGGCATCCAGCCGCTCGTTGTCGCACTCCTGGCCAGCAGGGTCCTCCACGAACGGCTGACCCCGCGCATCGTAGTGGCCGGCGTGACAGCCGTGTTCGGCGTGGGCCTCATAACGCTTCAGGCTCAAGCCCGCCTGGATGCCATCGGAGTCCTCGCCGCAATCGGCGGAACCCTTTCCATGGCGTCCGGGATGGTGCTTTCCAAGAAGTGGGGACAGCCCGCGGCCCCGCTAACCACCACGGCCTGGCAGCTCATCACGGGAGGCCTCACTCTCGCGGTCGTCATGCTCGCGGTCGAGGGGCTTCCCGTCATTCCGCTGACGCCGTCGAACCTTGTCGGCTATGCCTATCTTTCTGTCGTCGGCACCGCCTTCGCCTACGTCATGTGGTTCCGCGGCGTCGCCGGGCTTCCCGCAAGCACCACAGCCTTCCTCGGGCTACTCAGTCCAGTCGCGGCCATCATCCTTGGGTGGGTGGTTGCCGGCGAAGACTTCACGTTGATGCAGACCGCAGGAATCCTCATGGTCCTCGGCTCCATCTCGGCCGCGATCGTCACCAAGAACGTGAAGCCTTCTGGTATCAACAAAGAGCCCGCCGACGAAAGAGGCTCTTTGCCAGTCGCCCCGCCTCCCTGACGAAGCCTTCGCTGCATGGTGCTGCCCTCGGACTGAGAATGACCGTCAACCAGCTGGCCCAGATCAGCCTTCCCCTCGGCGTCGGGGCCTTGGCTGCTCCGCTGGGTGTCGTCGGAATCTTCTGGGGCCAATGCCGCACTCTTGGCTGGGGCGATTGCAATCGCGGCTGGGTCGGAGACGGATTCGTCCCTAGTTGAACGTCCAGGCAGGCGACTCTGCCCTGCCCTGTCGTCGCCGCCGCAGCACCACGATCAGGGCACCGGCGC
Source organism: Pseudarthrobacter sp. NIBRBAC000502772 (assembly GCF_006517235.1). Taxonomy (NCBI): domain Bacteria; kingdom Bacillati; phylum Actinomycetota; class Actinomycetes; order Micrococcales; family Micrococcaceae; genus Pseudarthrobacter; species Pseudarthrobacter sp. NIBRBAC000502772. The sequence continues at coordinate 1,516,523 of NZ_CP041188.1, read as the reverse complement.
CGCCCAGCAACAGCGCCGCCGCCCCGGCGGCAATCGCAGGAAGCCCGGGCCCGGAGGCCCCGCCAGTGGCACCCCCAGCTGAAGAACCTCCGGCTGAAGCACCTCCGCCTGACCCCCGGGACTCCGCGCTGGCCTCCCCGCCGTCGGACGTTCCGGCACCAGGCGCGGGCGCACCTGCCGCGGCGATCACCGTCAGGGACCTGCCGCCCCTGTTCACCACCACCACGGAGCCGTCGGCCCGGACAGCCATGCGGCCGGGGTCCTCACCGGTGGGAATCGTCTCCGCCGCGGCCGTAGCCCCGGGCGGGATGACCGAGACCGTGTTGTCCGCACTGTTCGTCACGTAGATCGTGCCGTCCGGAGCGGCCACCACCTCCTGCGGTGCACCGCCCACCGGGATCCGCCGCGCCACCGTGGTTCCGCCGGATTCGATGACCGCCACGTCATTCCTGAGGATGTTTGCCACATAGACGGTTCCGTCCGGCGCGGCGGCAATCCCGTGCGGGTGGTCCTTCGCGCCCACGGTGATGGTGTGGGAGGGGCTCGGCGAACCGGCGGGCACCACGGTGACAGTGCCCTCGTACTCGTTGGTGGCGTACGCGGTCCCGTCCTTCGCCAGGGCCACCTCCACAGGGTAAGGCCCCGCCAGGATGGAGCGCTGGGTCCAGACAGCGCCGGGCGGCACCACCGACACGGTCCCTTCAGCCGGGTTGGTCGCGTAGAGCGATCCGTCCGGTCCGGCCGCCAGCCAGTGCGCGCCCGGGCTCACCGCGATCGCAAAGCCCGCTTCGGCCGCGCCGGGGGCTACAACTCCGATTTGGGCCTGCCCGGACTCGGTCGACTGGAGCACATAGAGGGTCCCGTCCGTCGTCACCGCTAGTGACGAGGGAAGACCTCCCACCTTGATGGTGCGCGAGGCGCGTGTTTCGCCGGGCTGGAAGACGCTGATGCCGCCCGCCCAGTGGTAATCGCTGACGTACAGGGTGCCGTCCGGCGCGGCCGCCACGCCCAAGGGCTGGATGCCGGCGTCGATCACGGTTGAGTCTGTGACGGTGGGGTCAGTCACGGTCGGGCCAGTCACCGTCGCGTCTTCAGCGGACGCCGGAACGGCGACGACGGCGGGGCCCAGCAGGAGCCCGGCCGCGGCCAGCAACGCCACCCCGGCGCGCAGAAGAGTTTTCGCGTTCCCGCCAGGATCTCGCGGACCGCAGGCGGCGCGGTGCATCAGAAAGTTGTTCACAAGTTCCCCCAAAACCTTGAATGCCCTGCGGCAGTGTTCCGATCCTACCTGCCGGACCTGCCGGCGTTAGCCCTGCGGGGTCTTCCGGCTGCCGTCGCGGCCCCGCGCCTACAGCACCTTTGAGAGGAACGCCTTGGTCCGGTCCTGCTGGGGATTGCCCAGCAGCTCGCGGGGCGGGCCCGACTCAACCACCACGCCGCCGTCCATAAAGGCGATGGAGTCCGCCACTTCGCGGGCAAAGCCCATCTCGTGGGTCACCACGATCATGGTCATGCCGCTCGTGGCCAGCTCCTTCATCACGTCCAGCACCTCGCCCACCAGCTCCGGGTCCAGGGCGCTGGTCGGTTCGTCGAAGAGCATCAGCTTCGGATCCATGGCCAGCGCCCGGGCGATGGCCACGCGCTGCTGCTGCCCGCCGGACAGGTGCGCCGGGTAGTGGTCCGCCTTGTCCCCCAGCCCCACGCGCTCCATCAGCTCCAGGGCGCGCAGGCTGGCTTTGGCCTTCGGAATGCGCTTGACCCGCATGGGCGCCTGGATGATGTTTTCCAGCGCGGTCATGTGCGGAAAGAGGTTGAACCGCTGGAACACCATGCCGATGTCGCGGCGCTGGAGCGCTGCTTCCTTGGGCTTGAGCTCATGGAGTTTGTCGCCCTTTTGCCGGTAACCCACCAGCTGCCCCTCCACGAAGAGGCGGCCGGCGTCGATCTTTTCCAGGTGGTTGATGCAGCGCAGGAACGTGGACTTGCCGGAGCCGCTGGGCCCCACGATGCACAGCACCTCGCCCGCCTGGACTTCCAGGCTGATGCTGCGCAGCACGTTGTTGGAACCGAAGCTCTTGGAGATCCGGTCCGCGGTCACCATCGCAGTAGCGCTCATCCCTTGCCTCCCAAGTCATTGCCCAGCGGCGCGGCAGTCACTGCCGCCGCCCCAGTTTCAGTTTCCGACGCCGGTCCCGCCTGCCGCCGTCCCGTACCGCGGGAGAAGCGCTTCTCGATGAAGTGCTGCCCCACCATCAGGACAGACGTGAACAGCAGGTACCAGATCGATGCCACGATGAGCAGCGGCACCGGGGTGAACGTCACGGCGGAGATGCCGCGGGACACCCCATAGAGGTCGATGCTGAGCGGAATGGCCGCCACCAGCGAGGTGGTTTTTAGCATGGAGATCACCTCATTGCCCGTGGGCGGAATGATGATCTTCATGGCCTGCGGAACCACCACGTAACGCATGGTCTGGCCCCACGACATGGCGAGCGCCGTCGACGCCTCCTCCTGGCCCTCATCGACGGACAGCAGTCCGGCGCGGACAATCTCGGACATGTAGGCGGCCTCATTCAGCGCCAGCCCGATCACCGCCGTGATGTAGAGGTTGGTGAACACGTCGTTGGGAATGGTGATCCACGGCGTCATGAACGGTATCCCGATGGTGAACACGGGGTAGATGAGCGCCACGATGCCCCAGAACACCAGCTGGACGTAGACCGGGGTCCCGCGGAAGATCCACAGGTACAGCCAGGCAATGCTCTTGACCACAGGATTCGGCGAGAGCCGCATGATGGCCAGGAGCAGCCCGAGGACGATGGCGCCGATCATGGCGTAGATGGTGAGCGTCAGGGTCACCCAGGCCGCCTGGCTGATCCGGCGGTCGAAGAGGTACTTGCCCACCTCCGCCCAGCCGTAGTCCGGCCGCTGCGAAGCATCCACGATGAACAGCGCCAGCAGGAACACCAGGACGACGGCGATCGAGATCCGCCACGGGTGGCGCAGGGGAACCGCCACGATGGCGTCGCCCTGCGCGTCAGTTCCGCCTGTTGCGGGGTTGGGGCGCGCCATGGCGGCGTGTTTGGGAAGAGTCACGGCTGGTTACTTGGCCGACGACGCCACGTTGAGCGCCGCCGTCTTCACGCCGCCGCTTTCCACGCCCCACTTGGACAGGATCCTGTTGTAGGTTCCGTCGTCGATCAGGGCCTGCAGTGCCTTCTGCAGCACCGGGGTGAACGCGCTCCCCTTGTCCACCGGAATCCCGTAGGGCGCCACTTCAAAGGCATCCCCGGCGGTCTGCAGTTTCTCCTTCGTCTGCGAGATCGCGTAGAGGGTCACCGGCGAGTCCGCACTCATGGCGTCCACCTGGCCCACCACCAGCGCGTTGGTCGCCTGGTCCTGGGCGTCGTACTTGAAGATTTCGATGGCGGGTTTGCCCGCATCCGTGCACGCCTTGGACTTGGCCGGCACCTCGTGGGTGTCCTCATACGTGGTGGCCTGGACGGCAACCTTGAGTCCGCAGGCGTTGTCCGGGTCCACGGTCTTGCCCTTCGGCGCCGCCCACTGGATGCCCGCCGAGTAGTAGTTCACGAAATCCACCTGCTTTTCGCGTTCCAGAGTGTCGGTGAAGGACGACATGCCCATGTCGTCCTTGCCCGCCTTGACGGACGGGAGAATGTTGTCGAACGTGCCGATATCAAAGTTGACCTTCAGCCCGAGCGAGGCCCCCAACGCATTGGTGAGGTCCACCGACCAGCCGGCCGGGGCGCCGTTGCCATCCTTGAATTCGTTGGGCGGGTAATTGTTGGCCATGCCCACGTTCAGGACGCCCGCGGATTTCATTTTCTCCGGCAGCAAAGCCGCAAGTTCCTCATTCTTCTGGACTGCGGTGTCCGCGGAAGAAGACGCTTTATCCGCCGCCGCCGGGGCGCTGTTGTCCACACAACCCGAAAGCATGAGTGCTGTTGCAGCGGTCAGGGCAGGGATTAAATAGCGGTTGCGCATTGGATCCTTAAGTGGTTGAAGATGAAGGTCCGGCACCCGCATTCCGTAAGTCACGGATAGCTTCCGGGCCTCTGGCCTTCAACTCGGAGATAGTGGATGCGCCTACCAGCGTCATGCTAGGCGCAAGTCGTTGGAGAAAAGGCCAAAGACACGGCTCGCCCCCGGAATGCGCCGGCCTCAGCTACCGCCCGGCGGCCCCACCCAGCACCACGTTCACCGGTTCCTGCCCGGCCTGCAGCAACCCGATCTGCTTCCGGATGAGCCGCGCCACCCGCGGCAGCATGGCGGTGCTCGCCCCACCCACGTGCGGGGTGATCAGGACACCGGGTACGGTCCATAGCGGATGATCGCGCGGCAGCGGTTCCGGGTCCGTCACGTCCAGGGCGGCCCGGAGCCTGCCGGACGACGTCTCGCGCAGCAGGGCCTCGGTGTCAGCCACCGGCCCGCGGGCCACATTCACCAGCAGTGCGCCGTCCGGCATCGCCGCCAGGAACCGGGCGTCAACCAGGTGCCGGGTCTGCTCGCTCAGCGGGACGCTGACCACCACAATGTCGTGCAGCGGCAGCTGCTCGTACAGGGAATCAATCCCATGGATCCTGCCGCGCTCATCGTCGCGGCCGCGGCTGGCCAGCCGCGTCACCTCGGTCTCGAACGGCAGCAGCCGGGCCTCAATCGCCTTCCCCACTCCCCCGTAGCCCACCAGCAAAACGCGCCTGTCGGCCAGGCTGGGGCGCTCGCGGTGGTCCCAGGTCCCCGTCGCCGAATTCCGCACAAAGTCCGGGATCCCCCGCTGGCTGGCGATGATCATGCCCAACGCAAGTTCCGCCGTCGACGTCTCATGCACTCCGGCCGCGTTGGCGAACAGGCACCCCGCGGGCAGAACCGCCTCGACGCCGTCGTACCCGATCAGCTGGCTCTGCACCAGGCCGACGTCCACGGAGTCCAGCGCAGCCAGCGCCCCTACCCCGCCCATGTAGGGCGGCACCACAATGTCGAACTGGTCGGCCGGCGCCGGGCCGGTCAGGTCCCACAGGAAGAGTTCGACGCCGGCGGACGGCGCGAGCGCGTCCACCAGGTTCTGGCTGGGCAGACTTACCCGTAGTTTCGGTGATGCGGGCAAACCGGGCATGGGTGCTCCTTCTCTCGACTTCCCTGCCAGTTAACCAGCCCCGGGCTACCTGTCGGTCTTGACCACCGTGAACAGCACCGCCGAGTCCTCTTCCGCTTCCAGGCTATGCAGCCCGTCCGGCACGATCAGGAGATCCCCTGCCTTGCCCTGCCACGACTCCCCGCCAGCCCTCAACCAGACCGATCCCTTCAGCACATAGACCGTTGCCTCGCCGGGGTTCTGGTGCTCGCTGAGCTGCGTGCCGGCACGGAAGGCCATGACGGTCTGGCGCAGTTTCTTCTCATGCCCGCCGAACGCTGTATCGGCTGCCCGCCCGCTGGGCGCCGCAACAGCGGCAGCGATCTGCTGACGGGCCAAAGCCTCAATCGATATCTTTTGCATGACGCTACCGTACCCATGATTGCCGGCGTTGCCGAGGGCTGTTCGCCCACTGTCTTAGCCCATGGCTTATGCCTGTGGTCACCGCACTAGCAGTTGACATCGAGGGCCGTCCGCGCGGCCCTGTACAGCGCGTCCGGTCCGACAGGATTGTCGGGACTGTATGCCGCAGGGTCCCACGATTCCGGCGGGTACGTAATGGCAATTGCCACCTGCCGCTTGGCGTCCGCGCTGGTAACCACCATGGTCCGGTACCCGGCCCAGTCGCCGTCGTGCCCGTAGTAGAAGCCACCGCAGAGGTCCTTCCATCGCAGCAGGCCCATTCCGAAGAAGCCGAAAGGGGCCAGCTGCATCTGCTGGAGGGTGGCCGGCTTCAGGAGCCGCCCCTCCATGAGCGAGGCGTAGAACGTGTTCAGGTCGCCGACAGTCGAGACGACGCCGCCCGCGGGGTTGCCGACGATTGCACCCAAATAGGCCGAGTCCAGCCGTTCGCCGTCAACTTCAAGTTGGCCGTGGATCATGGTGGACGGAGGCGTGCCGGTGCCTGTCAAATGCGTGTCCTTCATTCCCAGTGGTTCAAACACATCGTTTCGCAGGATCTCGGCCACTGGCCGGCCGCGAAGGCGCTCCAGCAGGAGGCCGAGCACGACGTAGTTCGAGTTTGAGTAGTCCGCGCCGCTGCCGGGCGTCCGCACCCATGGCATTGCTCTTGACAAGGCCAGGCTCTCACCCAGCGACAACTTTTGCGTCAGCGCCTGGCGGATGGGCCGGGAGCTGAAAAGTTCCTCTTCGTAGCTGGGGATTCCACTTTCGTGCCGCAGGAGATGTGCCACCGTGACGGCGCCCCGGGGATTCACCAGACTGTCGAAGTCGGGGAGGTGGTTCGCCACCGGATCGTCCAGTTGTACGAGGCCGTCCTCCACGAGCTTGAGCACCGAAACTGCCACCATGGATTTCGTGACGCTGCCGATGTGCGTGGAATCCGAGGCTTCAGCCGGCGCTGCGCTGCCCAGGCTGCGGACCCCACCGGCGTGTGACCAGACTTCGCCGTTGATCCGCGCCTCGATCAGGACGGCCGGAGCCCCGAGGTCCAGCATCCGCCTGCTGAAATCCTCCAGACCGGTCCTGTACTTCGCGGCGGCCTGGGTAGTCTGCACCGGCGCCGTTGGGGATCCGGTGCAGCCGGTCAGCATCACAGCGAGGATGGCGGCCAGGACCAGCAAGCGCCGGAGCGGCGGCAGGAGTTTCACTGAACCGGGTTTGGCGGGCTCCGACATGTCAGCACGTCCCTTGTGGTTCGGGAGGCGCCGGGAGCTCGGACGGGCAGACTGCGCCGATACCGCCCATGTTCCTCAACCCCTCGCGGAGCGTCAAGGCAAACCCGCGCCCCGGTGAACGCAGGCCTCAGCCGTGGGTGACTGCCGCCCCCAGAAGCCCGAACAGCGTTCCGGCCGCCAAGGCTATCAGGGCCCGCTTCCCTGTGGGATACAGCCAGGGCACGACGAAGACAGCCACCGCGAGGATGAATCCGTTCACCACGCTCATAATGACCGCAAGCCATTCGGTCCCGGTGGACACGCCGAAGCCTCCTCCGCTGCAACCGCTGATCCCGCACCAGGCAAAACCGGCCACGAACCACTGCGGAAGGCTCAGCAAAACTGCCAGAGGTACCGTCCACCGAAGATGCCGGACATACCGAGTGACCCCGTGAATGCTCACTCCCAGATCCTGAGGCACAGGGGCAGGCGTGACGGCGGCCGGCACCGGCTTCCGGGTGTTTAGAACCATCCACCGGAAGAGCGCTGCGTTGACCACCGCAAGGGCGAGGAAACCCAGATAGAAGAGAACCGCCGTCGGCCTCAACCCACCCTGCGGCGGCGGACCCGAGGAATCAAGGAGGAAGACCACGGCGAAATACGCTGCCGAAACGGGAAGCGTCAGGACCACCAAGGACCGCACCAGCCACTCCCGGACCGTCTCATCCAGATCCAGGTCGAGGGATCCGGCGAGGAGCGCAACGCCAATATTGGCAACCGTCCCGGACAGATAAACCACGACAGCGATCCTGGCCCAGCGCGGTGGCGGCCCCTTATCCGGCAAGGATCCTGTCCGCATAGTCATGACCGGGCCCGCCCCGGACGGACCATCCGGATTTCGGGCAGTTCTTCCCACTCGAATGGCAGCTGGCCGCGCGTGCCGTCAGGGCGAAAGCCGTGTTTGACGTAGAAGGCCTGCGCACGGGGATTGTTCTCCAGCACCCAGAGATACGCCGGGCTCTCACCGATGGCCGCGCTCAGCAACGCGGCCCCCAGCCCGCTGCCGTGCGTCCGCCGGAGTGTGTACAGCGAATACAGTTCCAGCGCCTCCGGGCCGTCCTCATCCCGTGCGGGACCCGAGTCGGCGAAACCCACCACTTCATGGTTGGCGTCCACGGCAATGATGCGCGGATCGCTGCCGGCCAGGAATGGTCGACGGCGTTCCACCCGTTCGGGAATGCTGGCCCTCCGGGCCCTGAAGAACTCCGCTGACAGCCGCTCACCATAGGTTTCCTCGTGGGACAGGGTGTGCATATGCACCACGGCTTCAGCGTCCTCGGGGGCGGCCTGCCTGATGAGAAAGTCCATGGCCCCAGCCTAGCTACTTCACCCAGCCCACCTTCCGCAGCCAGCCTGCCAGGATGGGCAGCGCCACCGGGCTGTGCATCGCACCCATGTGATCCAGGCCCGGCAGGACACGGACGTCCCACCCGGCCTTGGTCAGGGCCGCTTGATGCCTCGCCAGGGGCTCCCCGATGGACACGCGCACACCGCCCCAGACCGGTTTGTAGTCGATCTGGTCCTCGGCGCCGGCGAACGCGAGTTTGGGCAGGTCGGCGGGGAGTATGGCGGCGGAATCGTCAAAATCCTGCAGCGCTTCGTACAGCGTGACGAACTGCTGCGTCTGCGCCTCGGTGGTCTGGACCGACACCGAATCCCAGTCGCCCGGTTCGGGTTCCGGGACCGGGCCTGCCGGTTCGCCGGCCGATTCGCCGGCCTTCTGCACGGACATGGCATGCGCGGCGCGGGTGACCGCCAGCATGCTTCGGTACGGACCCTCGAGCGGCGGGAACCCGCCCATGGCGAGCGCCCGCAGACGGTCGGTGCGGAGTGCCAGTTGCAGGCCGCACAGCGCCAGCCAGGAGTAGCCGTAATAGGCAAAACGGTCGACGCCAGCGGCACCGGCAATTGCCAGCAGATCCTTCGCGATGTTCCCCGGGCTGAGCGTCTGCGGCGCCGGGTGGGCCATGCGGTGCGCTTCGTAGTCCGCGGCTATGACGCGGTTGGTTGGTGCCAGTCCGTTGATGAGGTTTGGTCCCAGGTCCGGGTCCCCGCCCCACTGGCGCAGCGTCTCCGCTTCGGCCGTCGTGTGCAGGGCCAGGCTGACCGGCAGGAGGACGCCGGGTCCGTCTCCCTGGACCGTGACCGGGATGGTTGAGCCGTCATGGAGAACTGCCTCAACTGTTTCTGCGTCTGTTTTTGTGCCCATGGATTCCTCTTCCTCCGCGGTATTCACAGAGGGTATCCCCGTTCGTTGACACTCTTCTACGGCGGACGTGTACTTAAATTGGCCCTTGCACCAGCAGGCCAAAACCACGAAGCGGCCCGCAGTTCCGTCAGGCCGCCCTGAACAAAATGGAGGTCGAAATGGGACAGGCACGCGAGGTCATGGACCGTCTGACCACGGCCATGACAGCAAAGGACAAGGAAACCCTGGCGAATTGCTACTCCGCTGATGCCGTGGCCTTCACTCCAGATGAAGGCGAGCTCACCGGGCGTGACGCCATAACCAAGTACTTCTTCAAGTTCTGGGAAGCCATCCCGGACGTCAGGTATGAGTACACGGACAAGCACGAGGCCGGGGAGGTCGCGATCGATGAGGGCTTCGTGGCCGGAACCAACACCGGGCCGCTGAGCCTGCCTACCGGCGAAAGCCTCCCGGCCAGCGGCAAGGAGCTCAGGGTCAGAAGCTGCGACGTCGCCAGGGTCGAGGGAGGCGAAATCACCAGCCACCACTTCTACTTCGACCAGCTGGAGTTCCTCGGACAGCTCGGACTGCTTCCAGAGTCCTTGTCCAAACACTGACCGACGCCGGCCCTACTTGAGGATCTCGGCACGGCGCAGCCGGACGATGTCCTCCAGCACGTCGTCGGGGAGGGGATGCGCCGCCGTGAACCGGATGGTCCCTTTGGACAGGGAGTACCCTCCAAGCCGGCCGGCGACGGCGTCAATCACCGCCGGGGAAAACGGGAAGACGGAGAGGTGCTTGGCTGCCCGGACGACGCCCACGAGCGGCTTTCCCTCAAATTTCAGGGCGGGCATCCCGTAGCTCATCCCCTCCTCGGCCTCCGGCACAACGGCCCTTGCAACCTCGATCACATGCTGCAGGCAGCCGCGGTCGGGCTCAGGCAGATCGGCCAAGGAATCGTCAACGGTGCCCATGGCGCCCATTCTATTCCTGAAGGCGGCGCGTCGATTCCTGAGCGTGGCGCGCCAGGGGCCGCACCTGCCTTTGCGGCAAGTGCGGCCCCTTGGTGCGCCAATGAGCCTGCTTCATTCAGCCCGCGCCTGGCTACTTGCGCTGGGAGATGTTGAGGATGTTCCCTTCGCTGTCCAGGAACCAGGCGGCCTTCCCCCAGTCATTATCGGCAACGCCGTTCTCCGTCTTCAGGCCGGGGAAATCGTAGTCTTCAAAGACGACGCCGCGGCCCCGCAGTTCCTCCATCTCGCGTTCGAGGTTGTCCGTTTCCCAGCCCATCTGGGTGTTCTTGGCCGTCCCGGCGTTCTCTGTCTGGTAGATCAGGAAACCCGTTCCGTTGCCGCCGCTGTAGAACAGGCTGTCGTCCTCCATGGAATCGGACGGTTCCAGGCCCAGCTTGTCCCGATAGAAATCCTTCGCCCTGTTGATGTCCTTCGCGGGAAGGACAGCCATGATGGTTCGATCCTTGAGCATGATGGTTTCCTTTGTGCCTTGCTTTCGCGTTGGTGGCGATGCTCTCCCCCGGGGGCGGATCCGGAACATCGTTGTCCGGTGCCGCGTGGCCGCCCCTTGCGCCAAGTGCCGGAGCGGTCACCTGGGACTCCCCTGCGCCGCGCCAGCCATCATCGGCACGAGGGTCCCCGAAGCTTATGTGGCCATTATGGAACTGAATGGGCACCCGCGGATATAGGGGATTTCAACTGCTTCAGGCGGCCCTCCCGGATGCCCCGCTGTGCCCTCACGGATGCCCCCACGGATGCCCCCACGGATGCCGCGAGCAAGTGTGGATCTGGGGCTGCTTTTAGTGCCGCACACTTAGTTAGTGCGTACTTTTGGTGTAGAAGAAGAATTCCTGATCGTTGATCCCTCCAACGGCAGTCCCCTGCCCCTGGCCGCAGACCTGCTGCGTCTCCAGGACCCGGGCGAACCTGGCGACCTTTCCACGCACCCGATGCTCGCCGTCGAGCTCCACCAGGAACAGATCGAAGTGATCACCCACCCGCACAGCACCCTGACCGGGCTCTCCGCCGAGATCCTGTCCGGCCGAGCCCTCGCGGACTCGCTTGCCCGGAAGGCGGGCGCCCGGATCGCCGCCCTCGCCACGTCCCCGCTGGCAGTGACACCCCATTCCACCAGCGACCCCCGCTATGACGCGCTGCTGGAAAAGTTTGCTGTAACGGCCCGCAAACAGCTGACCTGCGGCTGCCACATCCATGTCTCCGTTGACTCTGACGAGGAGGGCGTCGCGATCCTGGACCGCATCAGGTCCTGGCTGCCGCCACTGATGGCGTTGACCTCCAACTCCCCGTTCTGGGACGGCGCTGACAGCGGCTATGCCAGCTACCGCACCCAGGCCTGGAACCGATGGTCCTCCGCCGGGCCGACGGAAATTTTCGGCTCTGCCCAGGCGTACCACCAGCGGGTAGCGGATCTGGCCGCAACGGGCGTAGTAAACAACCCTGATTTTGATGCCCGCCTCTCCGCCCGCCACCCCACCGTGGAGATCCGGGTGTCCGACGTTTGCCTCGATCCCCGCGACACCGTCCTGATCGCTGCCCTGGTGCGCGGTCTGGTGGAGACCGCTTCCCGGGAATGGAAATCCGGCCATGCGCCGGACATGGTTTCGGCCATCATCCTGCGTCAGGGTTCCTGGCTGGCCAGCCGGTGGGGAATCCAGGGCGAGCTGCTGAACCCGCTGACCCACAAGCCGGAGTCAGCACGCAAGGTCATCGCCGCGCTCCACAACCATGTCCGCGACGCCCTGGTCGAGGCGGGCGACGAAGCCTACGTCGAGGCATCCCTGCAACGGATCTTCAGCAACGGCACCGGCGCCAAGCTGCAGCGGCAGGCCTACGCCCGCCACGGCAGGCTGGCTGACGTGGTGAGCGACGCCGTCGTAGTTACCCACCAGGAGCCGGCCTTCTACGAGCCGAGCACCTCGGATGACCTATCACTTTTGGTCCCCAACCCCGTGGTTTAGCGACCAAAGCTGATAGAGCAACCCCGGCGATCAGTTGGCCAGGACCTGGCGGCCCGTGAATGCCACCAGCCGGTCCATGCTTGCCGCGGATTCTTCCACCAGGGTTTCGTCGGCGAAGCTCTTTCCGCGCATCTGCGGGCTGATGGTGTTGTGTGCCAGGCCCAGGACGTAGTCGGACAGCACCGGCGAAACGTCCAGGTCCTGGCCGGTGGCCGTGGCGAAGTCCCAGGCGTGGACCAGGAATTCCAGGTTCAGGATGTTGGCCACCATGGAGGCCGGCAGTTCCGCGAAGCCCATGTCGACGGTCCCCTCCAGGCCTCGGGCCTGGAACGCTTCCAGCGTGGGCTGGGCGGCGTCCGCGATGCGGACCTCCGGTGCAGCCTCCGGCTGATCGACGACGGCGACGCCCAAGGACTTCGCGATTCCCGTAATGGAGCCCACCAGGTGTTCCACGAGCTCCCTCACGGTGAAGTCCTCGCACGGCGTCGGCTTGTCCGCGTCACCATGTGTCAGAGTCCGCAGGACACGCTGGACGATCGCGAGAGTGGCCTCGGCGCTGACGAGCTCCGTAAGCGGATCCGGAGCCGCCGCCCAATCGTCCGCGCCGGCGTCGTCCGTTGTGGCCAGCGTGACCAGGCGCTCGAAGTAGTGGTTCCACCCCTCGGTGTGGCCGGCCTCAGCCTCCGGGCCGAGTACCTTGTTGCCCGCCGCGGAGTGCCCCGGCGTGATGGTCCAGCGGTACTCTCCACCCACCCGGAGGTCCACACGCGCGGCGACGGCCTGCCAGCGCCGCAGCCGTTCGGGCCGGGTGATCAGGGCGAAGGCAGCGTCCGGGTCGACCGGAATGAAGACGGATTTGTCAATGGTCATCAGGGTTCTCCTTGTGATGTGGATGCTGCAGGGCGGTGGCATCGGCCACCAGTGAATCCAGTTCGTCGGTCCAGAAAATGTCCAGGGATGCCCTGAGACTCCTCATTCCTCCGGAGTCGAGACTGTAGTACCGGTTGCGTCCGTCCTTCCTGGCACGCACCAGTCCGACGTCGGCCAGCAGCAGCAGGTGCTGGGAGACCGCCGACCGGCTGACGGCAAAGTTGGCCGCCAGTTCACTGACGGACTGCTCGCCCCGGGCCAGCAGTTGGAGCAGGCGGCGCCGGTTCGGTTCCGCAGCAGTTTCGAGAAGATCAGGCACCAGAGATACGTTAGTTACTGCTAACGCATTATGCAACAGCATAGATGCGTCTCCCCCGTTTGCTCTGTCACTTATGGTCGCCAAAACCGCGGTTTAGCAGCCGTACGTGACAGAGCAACAACAGGGCGGGCGGGCCGGGAACCGCGGGATAATGGAAGCATGAGCAATCAGGACCCGGACCCCTGGGCGGAATTCGACAGGCTCAAGCCCGCAGTCCCGGACCGTGTGGCCGGCTATCCCGGCGGCGAACCGGTGGGCTTTGGCTTCCGGACGGGTGTACGCAGCGCCAAAGTGGCCCTCGGCTTCGCCGTGTACGCGCTGGCGCTGGGAACCATGCTGGTCCTCACCGGCGCCGTGGTCTTCATCGCCCAGGGGCAGTGGCTGCTGCTCGGGCTGATGGTGCTGATCGAGGCCGTGTTCGTCTACGGGTTCATCCGGCTGGCACGCCAGGCGCGCGACCGCCGCGTCTCCGGCTAGGTGCCTTAGCGGCGGGTGCTGCTGTTGCTCAGCGGTTGTTGCAGCGCCGTCTCCCGGAGCAGCTGCAGACGAAGAGTCCGCGCTGTTTCCATGTGGCTCCGGGCTATTTTTCCGGCGGCATCGCTGTCCTGCTGCTCGATGGCATGGATCAGGGCTTCATGCTCATCCAGCGATTCCGACCAGCGGTTCCCCGTGGAGAGGGTGGACCGGGGCGCGTGGATGAGGTGAGTTGACAGCCGGTCCAGCAGGTCCCTCAGAACAGGGTTGTGGGCGCAGTTCCAGACAGCGGCGTGGAACTCAAGGTTAGTGGTGATTCGGGTGTGGTCATCCGGCTCCTGGAGTTCACGGTCCCGCTGGAGCAAAGCCTCAAGCCGCATCAGGTCCGGAAACTGCCTGGCCCGGGCCGCCTGACGCGCTGCCTCTTCCTCAAGGAGGATGCGCATGTCATAGATCTGGATGACCTGCTGTGGGTCAACCTGAGGAACCTGCAGGCCCCGGGCGACACGCTCGAGGAGCCCTTCCTGCTGCAGGCGGGACAGCGCCTCCCGGACGGGTGTCCGGGAGACGCCGAAACGCGTAGCAAGTGACGTCTCTCGAATAGCAGTGCCAGGCTGGTGCACTCCGGACAGGATTTCGCTGCGCAGGGTCCGGAAGATGCTCTCTCCGTCAATGCGTGGGGTTGCTGGTTCCGTCACTTGAGTGGTCCTTGATGCCTGGGAGTGATTGGTGCTTGTTCGAAAGGAACTTTACGCCAGAACGCCTGCCCGCCGGCCGAAGACGCACCCCGCCGCAAGGCCGGTGCCACCCGGGTAGTTGACACTGAACAGTCCACCGAGCATTTCACCTGCCACAAACAGTCCTTCGATGTGCCTGCCGTCAGCGTTCAAGACGCGGCCGTGGGTGTCCGACTTAATGCCTCCGAAGGTGAAAGTGATCCCGCACGTAACGCCGTAGGCGTAGAAGGGGCCCGCCTCAATGGCGGCGGCCCAGTTGCTCTTGACCGGTTCGGCGGCTGCCCTCCGCCCGTCCTTTATGGTGGGGTCGAACGGGATGGAGCGGTCGATGGAGTTATTGAAGTCCGTCACGGTCTTGGCCAGGCTCTCCGGGTCCAGGCCGATCTTGGCGGCCAAGTCTTCGATCGTGTCCGCCACCTCCACCGAAATGCCGGGCATGTCGTATTCCTCGCTTCGCAGCATCGGACGAAGGTTTGCGTCGAAGATCTGGTATGCCACCGATCCGGGCTGCCTGAGGATTTCCTTGCCGTACTTGGCGTAGGTGTAGTTCCTGAAGTCCGCGCCCTCATCCAGGAAACGTTTGCCGTCGGTGTTCACAATGATGCCAAACGGGTAGCTCTGCCGGGTCAACCGATTGGTGAGTTCACGGTTGCTTTCGTTAGTGGCCGTGAAAGCGTCCCACTGCACGCTATGGCAGGTACTCCAGTCGCCGCTTTTGGTGGCGCCGATCTCCAGTGCAGCAGCGATCATGTCACCTGTGTTGTACGGGGTTCCCCGGACCTTGGCGTTCTCCCAGCCGTCACCGAGATGCTCCTGCCGCCATTGAGGATCGGACTCGAAACCGCCCGCGGTGAGGATCACGGATTCGGCCATGATGCGCTGCTCGCCTTCAGCGGTCTTGATGACGACGCCGGCAACGCGCCCGTTCTCCACGATGAGGCTTTGCGCTGCATGGCCGTAGCGGACATCGATTCCCAGTTCGCCTGCAACCCGGGCGTGGTCCTCGATCAGGCCTTCGCCACCACCCACATTCCCCACGTGCAGCCCGCCCCAGAAGAGGTAGGACCCATCGGCGCGCTCGTACGCCTGACGCTCGTACATCAGGCGGTACTTCAGGCCCAGGCCATTGAGCCACCGAAGGGTGGACTGGCTCTCGGCGATGAGAACCTCAGTCAGCGCGGGGTCGTTCCGGCCCTCGGTGACCTTTTCCAGGTCCGATGCATAATCCTCAGCGCTGTATGGGGGGACCACGGTCTGGCCGTGCCGCTCATCCGGTTCCAGGAGGCCCTGCAGGTCATCCAGCCCGTTGTGAACAATCCGCGTGGCGCCGGCGGTATAGAAGCTGTTGCCACCGGCCATGTCCTTCTCGCCCTTTTCCAGCAGCACAACGCGCCGCCCGCGTTCCGCCGCGGCATGCGCCGCCGTGAAACCGGCGTTTCCGCCGCCCACCACAATTACGTCAACGCTGTCCGCACTCTGAGGTCCGGCTCCATTACCGATAGACATTAGCTGTCCTTTCACTGGATTGATGAATCCAACTGTATACAAAGGTATTCAATAGGCGCAAGATGGTTCTTGCGCCTCGAAACTTGCCGGTGACCATCATCACAGGTATAACTGCATTTCATTGTGTACAACGGTATTCGATTTGATGCCAAGCACTTTCGCCCCGCACAACAACGTCGTTACGGAACGAGAACCATGAAAAATCCCCTACGCAATGCCGTGTTCGGCCTGGTCGTGGCCGTCATCGCCGCGCTTGCGTTCGTGAATGCCGGCACCGCCGGTGGAACGAGCACGGCCAGGAACAAACTGACCCTGATCGCACCCGCGGCCCCGGGCGGCGGGTGGGACGGATTTGCCCGCGAAGGGCAGCAGGCACTCAAGAGCGGCGGCGTCGTCAATAACGCCCAGGTGGTCAACGTGCCCGGGGCCGGCGGGACCATCGGCCTGAGCCAGTTCGTTCAGACCCCGGGGCGCGAAGACGCGCTCCTGGCGACCGGTGGCGTGATGGTGGGGGCCATCGAGCTCGGCGACAATCCGGAGTCGATGGCTGACGTTGTTCCCATCGCCCGGCTGGCCGATGACTATGCGGCGCTGGTGGTCCCTGCCGATTCCGAGTTCAAAACCCTCGATGAATTCCTGGCCGCTTGGAAGAAGGATCCTGGTGGAACCTCGATCGGTGGCGGCTCCCTGGGCTCCATTGACCACCTGCTTAGCGCGATGGTAGCCAAAACCGTAGGCGTGGATCCCAAAGATGTGAACTACATTGCGTACTCCGGAGGCGGGGAGGCCCTGACCTCCCTCCTCTCCCACACCACGTCCGCCGGCATGTCCGGCTACAACGAGGTCAGCGACCAAATCGAGGCGGGAACGCTTCGCGCCCTGGCAATCTCTTCGGAGGAGCGGCTGGCGGGCGTGGACGTTCCCACCTTCAAGGAACAGGGCGTGGACGCAGCCATGTCCAACTGGCGTGGGTTTGTGGCCGCGCCCGGAACAACGGACGAAGTGAAAGCGGAATTTATCGCGATCGTCACCGAGATGCGCAGCAGCGCCCACTGGCAGGAAGCCCTGAAGCGCAACAACTGGACGGACACCTTCTCAACCGGCGAAGAGTTCGAACAGTTCATCAACAACGAAGTTGCAACGGCCCAAGAAATCGTAAAGGACCTCGGCCTATGAGCCTCACCCAGCACCAACAAGAAACAGGATCCGCTACGGAGCCGCAAAGCCAACCAAAAGCAAGCTTCGGGACCGGCCGCAGTGAATTCGTTGTGGTCGCCGTGCTGTACGCAGTGGCCATCTTCCTCACCGTAGGCACTGCGACCATGAATGTGCAGGGCAAGTCAGCTCCCGGACCGCAATTCTTCCCCATCCTGGTGTGCATAGTCCTGTACTTGGTGGCCACCCTCCTGGCGATCCAGATCATTCGTTCACCGAAGGTCCCTGACAATGCCATCCATCCCGGGAGCGGGCAGTTCTCCGCGGACATGCTTCACGACCTTGGCCATCTGGGGAAGGAAGAGGATGAAGCCCGCGAAGAGGCGGAATCCCTGGCGCCGGCAAAAACCTGGAAGACCTACTCGGACTGGCGGACGGTTGGCCTGCTGCTGGCCGGCGTCGTTGCTTTTGTCCTGCTGCTCAACCCACTGGGCTGGATCATCAGCGCCGCAATGCTGTTCTGGGTTGTTGCCTACGCCCTCGGCAGCCGCCGCCAGGTCTTTGACATCGGCGTTGGCCTGCTCTTTTCGTCGATTACGCAACTGGCCTTTGGCGCCGGGCTGGGCCTCAGCCTGCCGTCCGGCATCGTGGGAGGGATTTTCTAATGGAACAACTCGAACTCCTGATGGGCGGCTTCGCCAGCGCCCTGACACCCATCAACCTCCTGTGGGTACTGATCGGCGCAATCCTGGGCACCGCCGTTGGCGTCCTTCCCGGGCTTGGCTCCGCCATGGCGGTGGCACTGCTACTGCCCGTGACGTTCTCACTGGAACCGACGGCAGCGTTCATCATGTTCGCCGGCATCTACTTCGGCGGCCTTTTCGGCGACTCCACATCCGGGATCCTGCTCAACACCCCGGGCCACTCGTCCGCCATCGCGTCCACGTTCGAGGGCCACCGGATGGCCAAGAACGGTCAGGCCGCCAAAGCCTTAGCCACGTGCGCCATCGGCGCCTTCATCGGCGGCCTGATCGCCACAACCCTGGTGGTGTTCTTCGCGCCGACCCTGGTCAAAATGGCCACCGTCTTCGGCCCGGCAGAGTATTTCGCCCTGGCAGTGTTCGCGTTCCTGGCCATTTCCGCCGTCGTCTCCGAATCTGTTATCCGCGGCATCGCGGCCCTGGGGATCGGGCTGGCCCTCGCCCTCGTGGGAATCGACGGTCCCAGCGGCACGGCCCGGTTCACCCTGGGCATGCCCCAGCTCTTCGACGGGATCTCTGTCATCGTCATCACGGTGGGGCTGCTGGCCCTCGGCGAGGTGTTCCACATCGCCTCCCGCATCCACCGCGACCCCGCTGCCACCCAAATCGAAACCAAGGGCCGGGCACGGCTTACGCTCGCTGATTTCAAGAAGGCATTGCCCGCCTGGCTCCGCGGCACCGCGTTCGGCGCCCCGTTCGGGCTGATCCCCGCCGGCGGCGCTGAAGTACCCACCTTCCTGGCCTACGGCACCGAGAAACAGCTGGCCAAGCGCCGGAACGATCCCGAGTTCGGCACCACCGGTTCCATCCGCGGCCTGGCAGCTCCCGAAGCCGCGGCCAACGCCACGGCCGGCACTGCCATGGGTGCCCTGCTCGCATTGGGGCTGCCGACGTCGGCCACCGCGGCCATCATGCTCGCGGCCTTCCAGCAGTACGGCATGCAGCCCGGCCCCCTGCTCTTCGAACGAAGCGGCGACCTGGTCTGGGCGCTGCTGGCCTCGCTGTTCATCGGCTTGGTGATCCTGGTGATGATCAACATTCCGTTCGCGTCCGTCTGGGCCAAGCTGCTGAGCATCCCCAAGCATTACCTCTACGCCGGCATCACCGTCTTCTCGATGCTCGGTGTCTACGCGGTGAGCTCCGCGGTGCTGGACCTCTGGCTGCTGATCGCGATCGGACTCACCGGATTCCTGATGCGCCGCTACAACATCCCGCTGGCGCCAGTGTTGATCGCCGTGATTCTGGGGCCGATGGCGGAGACCGAACTGCGCCGCGCGCTGGCCGTCTCCGAGGGGAACCTGGGCATCCTGGTGGACAGCCCCATCACCGTGACCTTGTATCTGGTCCTCGCCGGCGCCCTCGCCCTCAGCGCCGTCCAACACCTCCGCCACCGGGCCAGCCGGAAAGCCTGATTGCGGGACCTAACCATAGGGGAGCCCCTGCCTCCGCTGCCCACCGGGCCGTGGAGGCAGGGGCTCGCTCCCGCTATGACCGCGCGGCGCGGATAGCCCGGGCCCCAGCGGCGCCGGCGGCCAGGATTACCGGGACCAGGCACATCAGGGTGACCACCGTGTTGGGGCGAAACGCCGCGCGGCCGCCGACGGTCCGGTACACACCCAGCGGCAGCACCATTCCGCCGCCACCCCCGCCGGAGGCACCGTCACCGGCTTCGCCGCCTCCCCCGAACCCGAAGGACACCAGGGCAACCGGGATGATTTCTTCCCCGCCCACCTGGACGGCCGGGCCATAGGCCTTGGTGACGCCAATGTTTTTGAAGGTGTCCACAAAGGACGAAAAGGAATCAGACATGACTTCACCATAGGCGCGCGGCGCGGCGATCACCATGGGTGAGCGGCCGACGTCGGGCCTTCCCCAGCGAGCCGCGCATTGCCCCGCGACCCCTGCCTGCAATACTTCGGGGATGTCTGCTCCTTCAGCCGCGTTCGCCGAGAACGCCATCCGCCAGCCCGTGCGCGCCCAGTTCGAGGCCTTCATCGATGACCACCGGAACATGCTCAACGCCTGCCTGGACGGCCTCACCGAGGAGCAGGCGCGCCGCTCGCTAGTGGCATCCCGCACCACTCTGCTGGGCCTGGTAAAGCACGCGGCCTTTGTGGAGAAGGTCTGGTTCGACGAGGCCATCACGTGCCGGCCGCGCACCGAGAGCGGCATCCCGGCAACACCTGACGAGTCGTTCATCCTCACGGACCAGGACACCATCGCCAGCGTCCGTCGGGCGCACCGGGAGGCTTGCGAGGCATCGCGCCAGGCGACATCGTTGTTAAGTCTCGACGATGTGCTCCCCGGCAACCGCCGCGGCCCGCTCCCGCTGCACTGGGTGTACCTGCACGTGCTGCGGGAGTTCGCCCAGCATTGCGGGCACGCCGATATTCTGCGCGAGCAGATCCTCAACGGCTGACGCCGGGCAAGCGCCGGCGTCAGCAGCGCCGGGTCAGGCCTTGTTGGCCGTCGCGGCGGCCGAGAGGGCGGCCAGCCCGCGCTCGAAGTCGCCGCCGACCATCTTGTCCATGTTCACGATCATGGCGAAAATCTTCGCGAGCCCCTTGTTCTCGCCGGTCATCCGCCAGGTGACCTGGGTCCCGCCGTCGGCCGGTGTGAACGTAAACGTGGTGGGATTCACCGCCTTGAACGGCTTTGTGAACTCAAGGCGGACCTTGATGCTCCGGGGAGCATCCGACTCGACGATCTCCATGTTTCCGCTGCCTGCTTTGCGGTTGCCGCTCCAGGCATACTTGGCCCCCACACCGGCGTCATTGCCCGAATACGAGCGGTTGAGTTCCGGGTCCACGTTTTCCCAGGGCGACCATTTGGTCCACTCCAGGAAGCTGTTGACCAGCGGAAACACGTCTTCTGCGGGGGCAGGAATAAGGGCGCTGCGAGTGACTTCGTAAGTTGACATGCCGCAATCATAGGTGGAGGGGGCCGATATTCAGCGGGTCCCGCATGTGGCGTTCACCAAGTGTTCCGGAACCCGATACCTGTCTTGCGTACTGTCGCAGGATCGACGGCCGGGGGTACGGCCGCATCAGTGAAAGAGGCATCAATGACCACCGGAATCCACCAGCCCACCCTCAGCCGGCGGGCCGCGCTGGCCGCCGCCGGAACCCTTGGCGCGCTGGGACTGACAGTGTCCGCGGCAGCCGGAAGCTACGCGGCACCGGGGGCGAAGGCACCCAAGCCCGCACTCGCCTTCCGCCCAGACGGCGGCTTCAAAGTGATCCAGTTCAACGACACCCAGGACGACGAGCAAACGGACCGCCGCACGATCGAGCTCATGGACAAGACCCTGGACGCGGAGAAGCCGGACTTTGTGGTGATCAACGGCGATGTGATCAATGGCGGCTGCGACTCTGAGCTGGAGGTCAAGCAGGCACTCAACCACGTGGTCCAGCCCATGGAGCGCCGGCAGATCCCGTGGGCCGTCACGTTCGGCAACCACGACGAGGATTCCGTGGCACGGACGGGCATGACCGAGGCCAAAATGCTGCAGTTCCTGCAGACCTACGAATTCAACATGAACAGCGACTCCACGCCGGGGCTCACCGGAACGTCGAACTCGCTGCTGCTCGTGCAGTCGGCCAAGTCCAAGGAGCCGGCGTTCGGCCTGTGGCTTATCGACACCGGCCGATATGCCCCGGACGCCATCAATGGACAGGACTTCGAAGGCTACCCCGACTGGGACTGGGTACGCATGGACCAGGTCACCTGGTACCGCAACCTGTCCATCGCCACGGAGCAGAAGTACGGCAAGAAGGTCCCCTCCCTCATGTGGGGCCACATCGCGCTCCACGAGCACCGCAACATGTGGTTCGCCAGCCTCGACTCGCGGACGGACGCCGATCACACCCGGGCCCTGACGAAGCACAACATCGTCGGCGAACGGAACGAGGACGAGTGCCCCGGCCCCATCAACTCCGGCCTGTTCAGCGCCTTCCTGGAACGCGGGGATGTGCTCGGCTACTTTGTGGGCCACGATCACGTCAATACCTACGTGGGCAACTACTACGGGGTGCAGCTCGGCTACGCCCCCGGAACCGGATTCGGCGCCTATGGGCTCCCCGGCGCTGAACGGAACCGCCTGCGCGGCGCCCGGGTCTTTGAGCTGGATGAGAACCACCCCGGAATCTACAAGGACACCCGGCTGGTCTTCGCCAAGGACATGGGCATCGACCTGACGGCCAACGACCAGCCGATCGTTCCCCTGCCATTGGACCCGGCCCAGGCCTAGGGACGCGCAAGCGAGGGGGTGGGGCGGGCTATCCGGCGGTTGGCCGGTTCCTGCCGTCCCATCCCCTGTGCCGCAGGTTGCGGGTGGCCATCAGCGAGGCGCCGATGAACAGCACGCCCAGGACCACGGTTGCGACACCCACATAGAACCATCCACCCTGGCCGAAGATCATCAGCGCAACGCCCAGCAGGCACAGGCCTTTAGCGGTGATATCCAAATACAGCTGCACCTTTGGCGAGTCCATACCTCCACGATAAGCCCGGCGGCGGCATCGCACCCCGTGCGCTTTTCCCAGGGTTCCGCGGTCAACGCACGGCTCGGCTGAGCGCGGCCGGCAACTGACTGCTACGCCCGGGCCCGCGGGGCCAAGGCGGTGTTCAGGAACTCCAGGTGCGCCGGCGTGATGGCCACCGCGGCCGCCGCATAATCCGGGTGCTTGCGGACGTACTTCTTGATGAAGGGGCAGACCGGGACGATGGCGCGGCCCTCGTCAACCGTTTCATTGAGCGCCACCTTGGCGAGCTTGCCCGCAAGTCCCTGGCCGCCGTATTCCTCATTGATCACCGTGTGGTAGAAAATCCGCTGCGGCGAGCCGCCGCCGTCGTACTCCTTGTACACGGCTTTACCAATGACGTTCCCGCCGGTCAGCACTTCGAAGCGCTGGCGCTCCGGGTTGTGGCGGATGGTGACATCGTGCACGGGATCTCCTCGGTTCGGCTTCTCGTACAGCCTAACCTCGGTACCCCCGCCGTTATTTCGTCTCCCGCTAACAGGCAAGGTTGAGCGCGTTCACGGCTGCTTCGGCCATCTCGAGCGACCGCCAGTCTTCGAAACCAACCGGGTCCGGGACGGGTTCACGGGCCACCGCCATGGCCACCTGCCGGGACCCGTCTGCGCTGATCAGCGCGAGTGCCGCGTATCCCCGCACCACACCGACATGGCCGAAATAGTCGTTGTTGGAGCACTCGTCGTACTGCCTCACAAGGCCAAGCCCGAACGTTTCGTACTTCGGATGATGCATCTCCTGCACGCTTTGGAGCGTCAGCAGGGTCCCTTTCTGCAGGGCGGCGAAATAGGTGTTGAGTTCCGGGACGGTGGAAATCATCCCGGTGTCGGGGGAACCGTTGTGGAACGGAACTAGGGCCTTGTCCTCCAGCTCGCCGGTTTCCGTCCGCGTGTAGCCGTGGAGCATCCGCTGCGGGCCCGGCTCCTCCCCCGTCATCAGGGTGTCCTGCAGCGCCAAGGGCACCACGTTGTCGTCGTGAATGACCGCTCCGATGTCCTTGCCCCGCAGCTTCTCGACGAGGAGGGCTAACGCCGAATAATTCGTGGCGGAGTAGCTGTACAGGCTGCCCGATCCGCCGGTCCAGGGCATGCCCGCAACGAACGACACACGTTGTTCATGGGTGAAGGGCCCGTCACCCATGTGAATGGGCGATACCCAATAGTCGGGCATCCCGGACCGGTGGCTGAGGAGGCTGCGTATGGTGATGGGTCCAGGCGGCTTGATGACGTTCTCGAAGTCCGGCAGGTACTTCTGGATAGGGTCATCCAGCTGGACTTTTCCTTCCTCCACCAGCTTCATGACGGACACCGCCACCATGGTGGTGGTGATGTCGCCGATATGGGTCTGGTCCGTCAACTGCACGGGTTCCTGGGTTTCAAGGCTGCGGACGCCTTCGGCCGAGGACCATTCGCCCAGCCTTGACTTCAGCTGGATGATGACGGCCGTCGCTCCCCCTGCACGCATTTCCGCGCTGTACTTTTCCAGCACTCCCACAAAAGCCCGCGGCGCCCGGGCAGTGGCGGACGCCGCCGTCGTGGATTGAACAGTCGGGGACTGCTGATCTGGCGGATCCGGGGCGCCGGTGCAGCCTGCGAGCGAGGCCACCAGCGCGGCCGCTGCCACGGCGACCGCAAGGCCGAAGGAGCTGAAACCATGAGCGGCTGCCTGCATCCCACGTCCCTTCACGGGGCCGGTCAGCAACTGAACTCCCAAGAGACCGCCAGCTGCCCCGGCACCTTCGATATTCCTCAGGGCAAACCGGAGTGTCAAGGACGCTGCCGCAGCCGGTGACGCAGCCGCCCAGGCCTTGTAGTGTCGTGGGCAATGGGCAAGGACTCCCCCTGCCGCCCACCAGCAGCGAACCGGCAACCTAGGAGCGAACATGACTGTTGACGAGAACGAAGCCCAGGTCCTGGACCAGTGGACCCAGCGACTGGCCCAGGCACTGCAGATCCTGGACCTGGAGGTGGATCAGGAACTCCTCCTTGACCTGGCCAGGAAGTCTGCCGGCTCGGTGATCCATGCGGCTGCACCGGTCACCACGTTCCTGGTGGGTTACGCCGCAGGGCTCGCCGCCGGCAACGGCAGCGCCGGATCCAAGGAAAAGTCGACGGCGGCAGTCACCCAGGCGGCCGACGTCGCCTTCCGGCTGTGCGAGGACGGGCACGACGGCGGCCCGGCGGCTGGGGCTGGGCGGACACCGGTCAGTAGCGGGTTTCGACATGCTCAACCACCGGCTACGGGCTCCAGCCGGACGATCACTTCCTTCGACGCCGGCGTCTGGCTGCCCTCGGCCACGCTGTCCAGCGGCACCAGCACGTTGGCCTCAGGGTAGTAGGCTGCCGCGCAGCCGGCCGCCGTGGGGTAGGAGACCACCCGGAAGTTCCGCAGCACCCGCTCCACGTTGTCCTGGTACACGCCGTGGATATCCACGTGCTGCCCGTCGCCGAGTCCCAGTTCGGCGAGGTCCCCGGGGCTGACGAACACCACTTCGCGGCCCTTCTTGATGCCCCGGTAGCGGTCGTTGTTGCCGTAGATGGTGGTGTTGAACTGGTCGTGCGAGCGCATGCTCTGCAGGATCAGTGTTCCGGCCGGCCGCTCCATATGTTCGAGCTCGTTGACGGTGAGCATGGCCTTGCCCGTCGGGGTGGTGAACGTCCGCGAATCCCGTGGCCCGTTCGGGAGCACAAAACCGCCGTCCTGCCGGATCTTCCCGTTGTAGTCCTCGCAGCCGCTGACCACGTGCGAGATGTGGTCCCGGATGAGGTCGTAGTTCTTCTCGAACCCGGCCCAGTCCGCCTGCACGGAGTCACCCACCACTTTTTGGGCCAGCCTGCTGACGATTGCCACTTCGGACAGCAGGCCCGGCGCCACCGGCTCCACCGTCCCGTGTGAGGCATGCACGGCGCAGACCGTGTCCTCCACGGACACAAACTGCGGACCCGATTCCTGCATGTCAATCTCCGTGCGGCCCATCGTGGGCAGGATCAGCGCCTCGGCGCCGGTGACCGTGTGCGAGCGGTTGAGTTTGGTGGAAATCTGGACCGAGAGCTCGGTGTTCTCCATGGCCGCAAACGCCGCGTGGGTGTCCGAAATGGCTCCCACGAAGTTACCGCCCATGGCCACGAAAACCTTGATGCCGCCGTCGCGCATTTGCCTGATGGTTTCGACGGCGTCGACGCCGTGTTCGCGCGGCGGTTCGAAGCTGAATTCCTTGCCGAGGGCGTCCAGGAATGCCGGCGGCATCTGCTCCCAGATGCCCATGGTGCGGTCGCCCTGGACGTTGCTGTGACCGCGGATGGGAGAGGCTCCCGCGCCGGGCTTGCCGATGTTGCCCCGGAGCAGCAGGAGGTTGATGATCTCCTTGATGGTGGCCACGCCCTTCTTGTGCTGGGTGATGCCCATGGCCCAGGTGATGATCACCTTCTCCGCCCTGAGATAGCGGTCCGCGAGCTCGTCGATAT
This sequence comes from Pseudarthrobacter sp. NIBRBAC000502772, assembly GCF_006517235.1. Taxonomy (NCBI): domain Bacteria; kingdom Bacillati; phylum Actinomycetota; class Actinomycetes; order Micrococcales; family Micrococcaceae; genus Pseudarthrobacter; species Pseudarthrobacter sp. NIBRBAC000502772. The sequence continues at coordinate 1,490,694 of NZ_CP041188.1, read as the reverse complement.
CCTCGGTCCGCAGGCCGGTGGCCGCCAGCACGGCAGCTTCGTCCAGCTGGGAAAGGTGCTCGCGAAGCTCCTCCAGACCTTCGCAGTGTTCGGCGAGGAACGGGTGGTCCAGCACCGTGCCCGGATTCGCAGCTTCGGCGTCCAGGACCCGCTTGGAGACGGCCTGGAGCAGGGCCATATCCCCGCCGATGCGGACCTGCAGGAACTGGTCGGCGATCTCCGTGCCGCGGCCAATGATCCCCTTGACCTTCTGCGGGTTCTTGTAGCGCATCAGGCCCGCTTCCGGCAGCGGATTCACGGCCACAATGTTGGCTCCCGCCTCCTTGGCTTCCTCCAGCGCGGTCAGCATCCGAGGGTGGTTGGTGCCCGGGTTCTGGCCCATCACGATGATCAGGTCCGCCTTGGCGAAGTCATCGTAGGAGATGGTGGCCTTGCCGATGCCGATGGTCTGGCCCATGGCCCAGCCAGAGGACTCGTGGCACATGTTGGAGCAGTCCGGCAGGTTGTTGGTCCCGTAGGCCCGGACAAACAGCTGGTAGAGGAACGCGGCCTCGTTGGAGGTTCGGCCGCTGGTGTAGAAGGCGGCCTGGTCCGGGCTCGGCAGCCCCTTGAGCTTGTCGGAGACGATGGTGAACGCCTGCTCCCAGCTGACCGGCCGGTAGTGGTCCTCCCCCGCCGGCTTGTGGACAGGCTCGGTGAGGCGCCCCTGCATCCCCAGCCAGTACTCGGACCGCTGCCGCAGGTCACTGACCGGGTTCTCGGCCCAGAATTCGGAACCGATCACCACCGGAGTGGCCTCCCAGGTGACAGCCTTGGCGCCGTTTTCGCAGAACTCGAACGTCTTGCGGTGCCCCGGGTCCGGCCACGCGCAGCTCATACAGTCGAAACCGTCCTTCTGGTTCAGGGCGAGCAGGGTTTTCCCGGTCCTGACCAGGCCCATGTGCTGCACGGCCGGCTCCAACGAGTGGTAGACGCCCGGGACTCCGGCGGCCCACGTCTTGGGGTGGCCGCTGACCTCGATGTCAGCCTCGTTGGCCTCTTCCACGTGCGGGTTCTTGCGTGCCACGTTGCACTCTCCTTGGTTCAAGCCCTCACCGTCAACGCACCGGTTTTCAGCGGTTTGACGGTCCCAGTCCACCCTTGTTCAGGGGGTTATCCAAGTCAAGCAGGACTAACGGCAAACGCCTAGGTAGGGTGGACAGATGGACGTCCCTCCCTTTGTCTGGACCTTGACCATCGCAGGAATCGTGGGCCTGCTGGCCTTCGATTTCTTCTTCCATGTCCGGAAAGCCCACACGCCCTCATTGAAGGAATCGGCCATCTGGTCCTCCATCTACGTGGGGATCGCCCTCCTCTTTGGCCTGGGCGTACTGTGGTTCGGCGGCACCACCATGGGCACCGAGTACTTCGCCGGGTACATCACGGAGAAGGCCCTGTCCGTGGACAACCTCTTTGTGTTCCTGATCATCATGGCCAGCTTCAAGGTCCCCCGCGCGGACCAGCAGAAGGTGCTGCTCTTCGGCATCGTATTTTCGCTGATCGCCCGGACGGCGTTCATTTTCCTTGGCGCCGCTTTGATCAACACCTTCGCCTGGGTGTTCTACCTCTTTGGACTCATCCTGCTGATCACCGCGGGGAACCTGCTCAAGCCCGACGGCCACGACGAAGACGCCGAAGGCCTGGTGGTCAGGCTCGCCAAGAAGTACCTCCCGGCGTCGGCCCATTACGATGGCGACAAACTCTTCACCCAGGAGAACGGCAAACGCGTCCTCACCCCGATGCTCCTGGTGATGTTGGCCATTGGCGGCACCGACATCCTGTTTGCACTGGACTCCATCCCCGCCATCTTCGGCCTCACGCAGAACGTCTTCATCGTCTTCACGGCCACCGCGTTCTCGCTCATGGGCCTGCGCCAGCTCTTCTTCCTGATCGACGGACTGCTGGACCGGCTAATCTTCCTTGCCTACGGTCTCGCCGCCATCCTCGGCTTCATCGGCGTCAAGCTCATCCTGCATGCCCTGCACGAGAACACGCTGCCGTTCATCAACGACGGCGGGCACGTCAACGTCATCGAAGTCAGCACCGGCGTTTCCCTGACCGTGATCCTGGGCGTCCTGGCGGTCACCGTCCTGGCCTCGATCTTCAGCCCCAAAGGCAAGGCCAAGAACGCTGTGTCCGGAGCAAGGCGGCACGCCACCGAATACCTGGACCTCAACTACGAGACGGACATCGCCGAGCGCGACCTGATCTTCGCCAGGATGGTCCGCGAGGAAGACCAAATCCGCAAGCTTCCGGAGAAGTACAAACGGCTCATCCGCAACGAAACCGAATTTATGGACCTCCTCCGCAAAGCCCGCGCCGAGCACGACCAGGCCCAGGTCCGGGCAGCCCAGGAGTAGCCGGGGCCTGATTGTCAGCCCCTCTTGCTAGATTCAAACCAGCGTCAGGGGAACTGTCCTCCGGCCAGGCACGTCAATGGGGAGGCCCCGTGTTTCTGCTCGATCCAGCCAGCGCTGATCCCGGTACTGTTGATCCGCGCCTCGCTGATCCCCGCCGGGCGGATTCCGGTTCCGGCGCGCCGCAGGACCTGGTGTTTTCCGCCAGCGACCTGGTGGCCGCCAGCGAATGTGAGTACCGCACGCTCCGCGTCCTGGACGAGAAACTGGGCCGGACCCCCAAGGCGCAGTTTCCCGACGACGAAATGCAGCGCCGTGCCGGGGCGCTCGGTGACAAGCACGAGGCCAAGGTCCTGGCCGGCCTGATCGCGCAGTACGGCGCTTGGGACGCCAGCCGCGGGGCCGGGGTGTACTCGATCAAGCGCGGGGAAAACACGCGCGGCGAGCTGCTGGCCAAGCACGCCGAAACGGAACTGGCGCTCCGAGCCGGAGCCGACGTCGTTTTCCAGGCAACCTTCTTCGACGGCGAGTTCCTGGGCTACGCCGACTTCATCGTCAACGAGGCCGCCGGCACCGGAAACCCGGGGCGCTATGAGGTCTGGGACACCAAGCTGGCACGGCACGCCAAGGTTGGCGCTCTCCTGCAGCTCGCCGCCTACGGCGACCAGCTCATCGGCATGGGCCTGGACCCGTCGCCCCGGGTCACGCTGGTGCTGGGCGCCGTGGTGGACGGCGATTACGTCCGCAGCCACCACTCCCTGCCGGACCTCCTGCCGGTCTTCCGCGAGCGCCGCGACCGCTTCCGCACCCTGACCACCGCCCACCGGGAGGCCGGTTCTGCGGTGCAGTGGCAACAGCCCGGCGTCGCGTTCTGCGGGCGGTGCAACTACTGCGCCGAGCAGGTCCAGTCCCACCGGGACCTCCTGATGGTGGGCGGCATGACCACTCTCCGGCGGAAGAAACTCATCGCCGATCACATCACCACCATCGACGCTCTGGCGGATCTCCCGCTCAGCAAGGCCACCGGCTCGGTGGCCCGGCTCCGCGACCAGGCCAGGATGCAGCTGGGCCGGGACGTTCCGGACGGTTCCCGCACCTTCGCCAAGGACGGCGAGGAGCACACCGTCACGTTCAAGGTGCTGCCGGAGAACGCCCTGGCAGAGATTCCGAAACCCAGTCCCGGCGACATCTTCTTCGACTTCGAGGGCGATCCCCTCTGGCAGGACCCCGCCACCGGCAAGTGGGGGCTGGAGTACCTGTTCGGCGTCATCGAGGCGCCTGTGTTTGACGGTGACGCTGCTGACGCCCACGCCGCCGACAAGCCCGTGTTCCGGCCCTTCTGGGCGCATTCGCGCAACGAGGAGCGGCAGGCCTTCCTGGACTTCCTCGCCTACGTCGAAGAGCGCCGCGCCAAGTATCCGGACATGCACGTCTACCACTACGCCGCCTACGAGAAATCGGCGCTGCGGAACCTGTCCGTCACGCACCTCGCCGGCGAGGACATCGTGGACAACTGGCTCCGCGACGGCCTTCTGGTGGACCTCTACGCCACCGCCCGGCATTCGCTGCGGATCTCCGAGCCGTCCTACTCCATCAAGAAGCTCGAGCCCCTGTACATGGGAGACAACCTCCGCTCCGGGGACGTGAAGGACGCCGGAGCCTCGGTAGTGGCATATGCCGGTTACTGCGCCGCCCGGGACGACGGCGACGCCGCCACGGCCGCCCACATCCTGGCCTCCATCTCCGACTACAACGAGTACGACTGCCTCTCCACCCTCCGCCTCCGCGACTGGCTGCTTGGCCTGCGCGGGACGTCTGCCTCACGCGCGCCGTCAACCGGAACAGCCGACGACGGCGGGCGGCCGGCGCCGTCCGCAGCTGCTGCCCCGCCACCAATTCCGGAACCCGAACCAACACCGGAGGAGCGCCGCCTGCAGGCCTACCTGGCCGGCCTCCCGGACAACCGGCCGTGGACCAACGACGAACGGGCCATCGCCATGGTGGCCGCCGCCACCGGATACCACCGCCGCGAGCGCAAGCAGTTCTGGTGGGAACACTTCGACCGCGCCGAGTCCGAGATCGACCACTGGTCCGAGCACCGCAACGTGTTTGTGGTGGATACCGCGGAAATACTGACCGACTGGGAGCTCGCAAAGCCCACGGCCCGGATGCGCACCCGCACGCTGAGGCTGACCGGAGTCATGAGCGAAGGGTCGGAGTTCAAACCCGGGAGCACCTGGTGCCGGCTCTACGACTCCCCGGTCCCTGATGGCCTGGACGATCCGCTGGGAACCACCACGGGCCGCGGCTTCACCTTTGGCACGCTGGTGACCGCTGTGGAGGACCACCCGCGGGTGGCCGGCCAGACCATGATCACCATCGAAGAACGGGAAACCGGAAAGGTCCCCGCCTACCCGCACATTCCGGTGGCGCTCACCGAGGACCAGCCCATCCGCACCGCCAGCATCGAAGCCGCGCTGGCCGAGCTGGCCCAGAGGGTCGGCGCCTCGGTCCCCGTCCTTCCGGAACACCCCGGGGTCGACATCCTGCGCAAGCTGCCGCCGCGCTTCCAGTCGATGCCGGGTCCCGCCGCCGTCGGCAAGGACGTCGCTGGCGCAGCCGACTACGCCACGGCGATCACCGCCACGCTGCTGGACCTCGATCATTCGTACCTTGCCGTGCAGGGCCCTCCCGGGACCGGCAAGACCTACGTCGGCTCGCATGTCATCGCCCGGCTGGTGGAGCAGGGCTGGAAAATCGGGGTGGTGGGGCAGTCCCACGCAGTGGTGGAGAACATGCTGTGCACCGCGATCGAAACCGCCGGTGTGGATCCGGCGCGGGTGGCGAAGAAGCTGGCCGCCCCGCACCCCGTGCTGTGGCACCGCACCTCAGACGACGACGTCGCCGCGCTGCTCGCCTCCCCCGGCGGCTGCCTGGTGGGCGGCACCGCCTGGACCATGACGGGCAGGTCCGTCCCCGCCGGATCCTTGGACCTGTTGGTCATTGACGAGGCGGGCCAGTTCTCGCTTGCCAACACCGTGGCCGTGGCCCGCGCCGCCAAGCGGCTCCTGCTCCTCGGTGACCCGCAGCAGCTGCCGCAGGTCACACAGGGCTCGCACCCGGAGCCCGTGGACGAGTCTGCCCTGGGCTGGCTCGCTGCCGGGCACGCCACCCTCCCCGGCGAACTGGGCTACTTCCTGGCGGACAGTTGGCGCATGCACCCCGACCTGTGCCGGGCCGTGTCCGTCCTCAGCTACGACGGAAAACTCGAGGCTGCGCCTGCGGCATCCCTCCGCAGCCTCGCGGAACTGCCGGCCGGGGTGGAAACAGTCTTTGTGGACCACAGCGGGAACACGAAGTCCTCCGCCGAGGAAGCTGCCGAGGTGGTCCGTCAGGCCCAGCGGCACATCGGGCTGAAATGGCTTCCCGGCGACGACAAGCCGGCCAGGCCGCTGACCCCGGAAGACATCCTGGCGGTGGCCGCCTACAACGCCCAGGTCCAGCTGATCCGGCAGGCCCTGCACGACGCCGGGCTGCCGGGTGTCCGGGTGGGCACGGTGGACAAGTTCCAGGGCCAGGAGGCGCCGGTGGTCCTGGTGTCCATGGCCTGCTCCGCGGTTGCCGAGGCTCCGCGCGGGGCCGAATTCCTGCTGAACCGGAACCGGATCAACGTGGCCGTGTCGCGGGGCCAGTGGCGGGCCGTGATCATCCGCTCCCCCGAGCTCACGAATTACATGCCGGCCAAACCGGCCGGCCTCGAGGAACTTGGCGCTTTTATCGGCCTAAGCGCGGGTATCCACAGTGTGCTTACTCACAGCCGCGCAACACCCCAGGCGGCGCCGAAGAAAACGTCACCAACCTCCGCATAGCCCCCGGGCAGGGGCTGGCGGGGAGCCTGTCAGCGGGGCCCTCTCAGCGGGCCCTGAAATCGCGGAACGATCCATCGGCCGCGGAGATGGACTCCTCCACGCGTTCCACCCGGCCGGGGGCTTTCTCCGACCTCAGCCAGTCCAGGAGCTTTTGGATCTGCTGCTCAGGCCCCTCAGCCACGATGGACACCGAGCCGTCGTCGAGATTCCTCACCACACCCTTGAGGGCCAGTTCGTCGGCCTTGCCCATCGTCCAGAAACGGAATCCGACCCCCTGCACCACGCCAAAGACGCGGGCAGAGAGCCGGATATCGCCGTTATCCCGGCGCAGATTATCCCGGCCAGGGTTGTCCCGGCCGGAGTCATCGCGGCGCCAGGAAAAACTCATGGCAGTCAGGACTGCTTAACCAGCGCAGCTTCGACGTTGATCTTCACCTTGTCGCTGACCAGCAGGCCGCCGGCTTCCAGTGCGGCGTTCCAGGTCAGGCCGAACTCCTTGCGGCTGATCTCGCACTCCGCGGAGAATCCTGCGCGGGTGGCACCAAAGGGGTCCACAGCTACCCCGGTGAACTCGACCTCCAGCTCCACCGGCTTGGTGATTCCGCGGATGGTGAGATCGCCCGTGAGCGTGTAATCCTCGCCGTCGCCCTCCACCGCGGTGGCCCGGAACGTCATCTCGGGGTACTCCTCCACATCGAAGAAGTCCGCGCCCTTGACGTGCCCGTCGCGGTTGGCGTCGCCGGAATCGAAGCTGGCCGTTTTGACCGTGGCGTGAAGCGAAGCGTCGGCGAGGGATGAGCCAACGCGGGCTTCGGCCGAGGCGTCCGTGAAACGTCCGCGGACCTTGCTGATGCCCGCGTGCCGGACAGTGAAGCCGATCTCGCTGTGCGACATGTCCAGCGTCCAGACGCCCGAGGTAAGGCCTGAAGGTAGGGTCACTTTTACATCTCCTTTGTGGGAAACAGTGCTGTGGAAACCGGCCAGGACGACCGGTTTCCACACTGCTTCACTCCGGAGTTTTTGTCCAGATACTGACCCTAAATCCGCCCGCAGATGCCGTTATCTGGACGAAAACTCAGCAGGCGAGGGGCCCGGTCAGTTGATGGTGATGTCCCGCGTGCGGTGGTCGTAGCGGATGGTGACCGTGCCGCCGTCGTGGTGCAGTTCGTGGTTGGGGCCATCAAACGTGCCGAACGCGCCGTAGTTCTCATCCCACGAGCGGTTCAGGGCGATCTTGAACGTGTACGAGCCGGCGGGCAGGTCGGCGCTGATCTTCCACAGCTGGTCCAGGGCATCGAGCGTCAGCTGGGCCTCGTCGTACTGCGGGGCCCAGTTTTCCGGCGCGCCCAGGATGGTGTTGAAGTCGCCGGCAACCGCCACGGCCCCGGGCTGCGGGAAAGTCTCCACAGCGGGCGCTTCGGCCTTTGCCTTGGGCGCAGCCTTGGTGGCAGCCTTAGCCGCTGCCGTGGGCGCTGCCTTGCGCGAGCGGACCGCCTTGACCACGGGCTCCACGGCGTCCTCGATTGCCTTCGCGGCCTTCCCGACGGCGTCGGCGGCCTTCTTCGCGGGAGTCCGCTTTGCCGGGGCCTTCTTGGCGGGAGCCGCCTTGGCTGCCGGTGCCGCTGCCGCTGCGGGTGCCGGCGCCGGCGGAATGGCGACGTCGGCAGGAACCGGAGTGCCGGCGTCGAGCGCTGTGGCGAAGGAATCCGCATCGGGGAACGCTACCGTGGCGCGCATGCCGTCATCGGTGATGGTCCAGCCGGAACGGCCCTTGACCAGCCAGCCGGCCTTGACCAGCTTGGCCGTGGCGGACGTGAGCGTCTTGTGTCCACGCGGAATGCCGCCGCTGAGCAGCGTGGCCTCGTGATCACTGAACGGCACGCGCGCGGTGGCTTCCGCCAGAACCTCGCCGGCATTGAGTGATCCGCCGGACCAGACGCCTTCCGTCAGGACGTGCAGCACGGTCTTGAGCCGGAGGTCGGTGTTATCTGCGATGGACTTGGCCATGATTCCCCTTGCGTAATGCGATCTGTCACTAGGCATCCTGCCAAGATCCTGTTAAATCGCGCGACTTGAATTGGTTAACTCTTCGTGTCATGACCGACTATGACGCGGATTACAGCACAAGTGAGGCAGGAGTCTCGGCTAGGGGGCTGTTTACTCAACCCTGGAGCGCAAATTCCGGGTATCGCCGGACTCTTCCCGGACGCGCTCGGGCATAAGTGTAGCGAGTGCGAACGCGCGTAGCTACCCGCGGTTCAGTTCGTCCAGAAGCTCTGCTTTTCGCTCCTCGGAGGCGAACGACGAATGGATGGAATTGGCCGCGAGCCGTGACCTGTCGAAGTCTGAAAGGTCAAAAACGGCCTTCAGCTGGGAAAAGTTGTCGTCCACGTACCCACCGAAGTAGGCCGGATCATCCGAGTTCACGGAGACGTTGAGCCCGGCGGCGAGCATGGCCGGCAAGGGATGGCCTGCCAGGGTGTCCACGGCACGCAGCCGGACGTTCGAGAGCGGGCAGACCGTCAGCGGAATCCGGTCCGCCACCAGCCGCTCCACCAGGTCCGGGTCCTCCATGCAGCGGATGCCGTGGTCAATCCGTTCCACTCCCAGGATGTCCAGCGCGTCGATAATGTACGACGGCGGTCCCTCCTCGCCTGCGTGCGCGGTCAGCCGCAGGCCCGCTTCGCGGGCTTTGGCGAACAGCCGCTCAAACTTGGCCGGCGGGTTGCCCACCTCGGCCGAATCCAGGCCGATGGCCGCGATGGGGGCATTCATGGCCAGCAGGCCGTCCAGAACCTCCAGCGCCGATTCCTCGGACTGGTCCCGCAGGAATGCGGCAATCAGCAGGGTGGACATGCCGAAGTCCTCCTGGGAGGTGGCCAGGGCGGAGGCCACGCCGTTGACGCAGGTTTCCAGGCTGACGCCGCGGGACAGGTGGGCCTGCGGGTCCATCATGATCTCCGCGTGCCGGACCCCCACTGCGGCGGCGCGGGCGAGGTAGGCGCGGGTCATATCGGCGAAGTCCCGCTGGGTCTGCAGCACCGCCATGTTGGCGTAGTACAGGTCCAGGAAGGACTGCAGGTCCGTGAACTCGTACAGTCCCCGGAGCTCCTCCAGGCCGGAGTACGGGAGGGTGATGCCGTTGCGTTCGGCCAGTTCGAGGATCAGTTCCGGCTGCAGTGTGCCCTCAATGTGCAGGTGCAGTTCCGCGACGGGGAGGTTCCTGACAGCCGCTTCGGTTTCGGGCAGGTCCGTCTCCGAAGGTTCTGTCCCGGGGAGTTCCGTGTCTGGAAGTTCCGTCCCTGGCACTTCCGTGGCTGGCAGTCCCGTCCCTGGAAGTCCCGTCACGGGCACTTCCGTGGCTGGCAGTCCCGTCTGTGGCAGCGGATCGGCGGCGGTGTCCCGGTTGTTGTCCATCGGGTCAGGATATCGCCCGCCGGCCGGTTCGCGGCTAGAGTCGGATCGATGCGGAACCCTAAACAGGCTGACGATCTTTCCCATCCCACTCCCGGCCATCTGGTGGACGGCTTCGTCCGGGTCCGGGGCGCGCGGGAGAACAACTTGCGGAACGTGGACGTGGATGTGCCCCGCGACGCCATTGTGGCTTTTACAGGGGTGTCCGGCTCGGGGAAGTCCTCCCTCGCTTTCGGCACTATCTACGCCGAAGCCCAGCGCCGGTACTTCGAGTCCGTGGCCCCGTACGCGCGCCGCCTCATCCAGCAGGGCCACAATCCCAAGGTGGAGATGATCTCCGGGCTGCCACCCGCCGTCGCGCTTCAACAGCGCCGCGGTGCGCCCAGCAGCCGCTCCACCGTGGGCACGGTGACCACGCTCTCCAATTCGCTCCGCATGCTGTTTTCGAGGGCCGGCACTTACCCGCCGGGCGCCGAGCAGCTGGACTCCGACGCGTTTTCGCCGAATACGGCGGCCGGTGCCTGCCCTGAATGCCACGGGCTGGGCGTCGCGCACACCGTCAGCGAGGAATCCCTTGTGCCGGACGCGGCGTTGACCATCCGGGAAGGTGCCATCGCGGCGTGGCCCGGTGCCTGGCAGGGCAAGAACCTCCGCGACATCCTCAGCCACCTCGGCTACGACGTGGACGTGCCCTGGCGGAAGCTGCCCAGGAAGCAGCGGGACTGGATCCTGTTCACGGACGAACAGCCCGTTGTGGAAGTCACGCCCGAGCGGGACCGCGTGGCCAAGCCGTACAAGGGGCGTTTCTGGAGCGCCAAAAGCTACGTCCTGCACACCCTGGCGGACTCCCAGAGCGCCGCCATGCGCGAGCGCGTCCTGGCGTTTATGGAGTCCGGCCCGTGTCCGCGCTGCGGCGGCACCGGACTCCGGCCCGAAGCACTCGCGGTCTCCTTCGGCGGCCGCAACATCGCCGACCTCAACGCCACACCGATGGCGGAGCTCGCCGAAATCATCCGGCCCACCGCCGGGCTCAAGGAAGCCGGAACCGCGTCGCGCCGGCGGTCCTCCGGCGAGGAAAACGAGGTGGCAGTGGCCATCACCGCCGACCTCCTGCAGCGCATCACCGTGCTCCTGGATCTGGGCCTCGGATACCTGGCGCTGGGCCGCGTCACCCCCACCCTCTCCCCCGGCGAGATGCAGCGGCTCCGGATCGCCACCCAGCTCAGGTCGGGACTGTTCGGCGTGATCTATGTGCTCGACGAACCGTCCGCCGGCCTCCATCCGGCCGACGCCGAACCGCTCCTGGCGGTCCTGGACCAGCTCAAGGCCTCCGGCAACTCGGTGTTTGTGGTGGAACACAACATGGACGTGGTCCGCCGGGCCGACTGGCTGGTGGACGTGGGTCCGCGCGCCGGAGAAGGCGGCGGCGAGGTCCTCTACAGCGGGCCGGTTGCCGGGCTCGCGGCCATCGAGGCGTCGGTCACCCGGCCCTTCCTGTTCGACGACGGCGGGACGTCCGACGGCAGGACTTCCGACGGCAGGACTTCCGACGGCGGCGAGGCACCTCGTGCAGGCACCGCGCCTCGCGCCGGTCAGGTCCGGGAGCCCGACGGCTGGCTGGAGCTCGCGGGGATCAGCCGGCACAACCTCAAGGACCTGGATGCGCGGTTCCCGCTGGGCGTCCTCACCGCAGTCACGGGGGTTTCCGGCTCCGGCAAGTCCACCCTGGTGACGCATGTCCTCGGCGAAGTTGTGGGATCCGGGCTGAAGAACCACCAGGCTCCGCAGCTATCCGAACCTGATGATGCGGCCCCGGCCACGGCGTTGTCTGTGGGACCGGTCAGCGGCGCGGAACGGATCGACAGGCTGGTCACGGTGGACCAGAAACCCATCGGGCGAACCCCCCGCTCCAACCTCGCTACCTACACTGGCCTGTTCGACGCGGTGCGCAAGGAATTCGCGGCCACGGAGCAGGCCAGGGCACGCGCGTTCGGTGCCGGGCGGTTCTCCTTCAACGTGGCAGGGGGCCGTTGCGAAACCTGCCAGGGCGAAGGCTTTGTGGCGGTTGAACTGCTTTTCCTCCCGGGCAGCTACGGGCCGTGCCCTGAGTGCGACGGGTCCCGCTACAACCCCGAGACCTTGGAGGTGTCGTACCGGGGCAGGAATGTGGCGGAAGTGTTGCGCATGACGGTGGATGCGGCCACTACGTTCCTGGCCGACATCCCGGCCGCGGCCCGCAGCCTGAAGAGCCTCGGGGACGTGGGCCTGGGCTACCTCCGGCTGGGCCAGCCAGCCACGGAGCTTTCCGGCGGCGAGGCCCAGCGCATCAAGCTGGCCACCGAACTGCAGCGTGCCCAGCGGGGACATACCCTCTACCTCCTGGACGAGCCCACCACCGGGCTCCACCCCGCCGACGTCGAACTCCTGATGGCCCAACTCCACGGCCTGGTGGACAGCGGCAACACCGTCGTGGTGGTGGAACACGAAATGGCCGTTGTGGCGGCGGCGGACTGGGTCATTGATCTGGGCCCCTCTGGTGGGGACGCAGGCGGCCGGATCGTCGCCGCCGGAACCGCCGCCAGCGTCGCCCGTTCCCGGCACAGCCGCACCGCGCCGTACCTGGCGGCTGCGCTGCCCCTGCTCGTCACCAGCTGACCACCAGGAATCATCTCGGTTTGATAACGGGCCGGCGATGTCCTAGCGTGAAACGTAAGCCCGCCAAGCGGGCGACATGAATGCCCGGTGCTGCCTCCACCAGAACTGCCCGGCCGGCAGACACCGAAAATTGACCTCTATATCGTCAGGGGCGGGCAGTGGCGCAATAACCTCCGGGGACGGACCGAGCGCTGGTGGCCTTCAGGAGCATCACACCATGAACAACACCACCATTCGTACTGCCGCACGCCGTGGAGTAGCCGTCGCCGCCATTTCCGCGGCCGGCCTTGCACTCTCCGTCACCGCAGCAAACGCGGCCACCGACGGCGCAACCTGGGACTCGCTGGCGCAGTGTGAGAGCGGCGGAAACTGGGCCACAAATACCGGCAACGGCTACTCGGGCGGCCTGCAGTTCAGCGCCAGCACGTGGGCAGCCTACGGCGGCACCGGTTCCGCGGCCGACGCCAGCCGCGAGCAGCAGATCGCCGTGGCCGAACAGATCCAGGCATCGCAGGGCTGGGGAGCGTGGCCGTCCTGCGCCGCGGAGCTTGGCCTGAGCGGCGGAGGGGGCGCGACGGCGGTGACTCCCCAGAGCGCGCCCGTCCAGAGTGCGCCGGTCCAGGCACCCGTGGAGAGCGTGCCGGTCCAGGCGCCTGTGGAGCAGGCACCAGCCGTGCCGGCCGCAACGGATGCCGTGACGGCTCCGCAGCACGCCGCGCCCGTGGAACTGAGTGGCGAGACCTACACGCTGGAGCCCGGCGACACCCTGAGCACCGTCGCCGACAAGCTCGGCGTTGAGGGCGGCTGGCAGAGCCTGGCGGACGCCAACCTGGACACCATTGCCAACCCGGACCTCGTGTTCTCCGGGCAGGTCCTCCAGCTTCCCGCCTAAGCTTCAACACTTTCGGCGGGACCGCCCCTTTCCCCAGGAACGACGGCCCGCGGAAACAACAAAAGCCCGGCAGCAACAACCCCGGGAAACAACGACGCCGGAGCGCCCCTTGCTGGGGAGCTCCGGCGTCGTCCGTTGTTGTGTTCTGAATGGCCGGCAGGGACCAGATCTTCCTGCCGTCCGCGATCCTTGGTGCTTAGGCTGCTGCCTTGGCCGCGGACGGAATCTCGCGGATGATGCGGACCTTCCACGCGGCGTCGTCGCTGGTGTCCAGCAGGGCCACCGTGCCGTGGGCGAGGTTCAGTGCCACACGCTTGGCCGCCAGCAGTTCAAGGTAGAGGTGCTCGTTCATGCGGCTGGGGGTGTCGATCATGTACTTCACGGCGTCGCGGACCTTGCGGTAGTTGGCGCTCTTCTCGCGGTGCAGGTGCAGTTCCAGCATCTGGCGCTGGCGGACCTTGGGCTCGTGCTTGTTGAGCCAGGAGACGGCGAGGTGCACACCGATCACCAACGCGAGGGAGACAGCGTAGATCCACCAGCCGCTGGACATCAGGAACAGGGGCAGGTTGCCGATCGCCACAAGCGCAATCACGATCCGCAGCGCGACGATCCGGCGAAGGGTCAGGGCCACTGAGGCCATCGCCGCACGAAAGCCGTGCTGCTCGTGGCGGGCCGCGGCGGGGTCAAGGGTAAATTCATCAAGGACCAGGATGCCCTTGGCCTCCGGATCAAGCATCTGCCCAAACTTGGGCACAAACAGCTGCGTTGAACCGGCGGTCACTTCAGGTGAAATTGTCATGAGGGGGCTTCCGGGACGGTGGGGCGTTTCGGTGATCTTAGTGGTTAGCGGTATCCGCTGTATGCATCGGTCCACTATGTGAACTATTCCGTTGCCCTGTCGCGGTTGAGGGGCGCTGCCAGGGATCCCGCGCGTGTGGCGCCGGGCACTGCAATTGGCACATCCGCCGCATGCCGTCAGACTGAAGGGATGCAAACCTTCCTTCCGTATCCCGATTTCCGGCAGAGCGCCGCAGCACTGGACACCGCCAGGCTTGGCAAGCAGCGTGTCGAGGCGCTGCAAACCCTCCGGGCTCTGGTGATTCCCGAGTACGGCTGGCTGGACCATCCCGCCGTCCGCATGTGGATGGGCCACGTTCCGGCGCTTACCATGTACGGCCTGGCGATGGTGGACGAATGGACCAACCGCGGCCATGAAGACAACACGCGCGCCAACATCACCGAGTTCGCGCCCCAGGCAGCACACCCGGACTACGCGGCCAAGATCCCGCTGCCGGAGTGGCTCGGAAACCCTGATTTCCACCTGAGCCACCGCGCCAAGCTGCTCCGCAAGGAACCGAAGTTCTACAAGACGGTGTTCCCGGACGCCGACCTGGACCTGGATTTCATCTGGCCTGAGCCCAAGCACGAGTTCTATCCGGCAGAACCCGAGGGCGATATCCTCTGGATCCTCCGCGACCCGCACGCCGAAATCGATCCGCAGACGCTGGATACTGTGGCACTGCCGCCGATCCGCCGCGGCGGCGCTGTTGCGCCCTCCGCCCCTGAGGACGGCTACTCCCCCGTTTACGTCGACGACGGCTCCCGCCGTCCGTCCAAGCAGCCGCGCAAGCTGCCGCCCAAGCAGCTCGTGAAGAAGCCGACCCGGAAGCGCCAGGCGCAGGAGGAAGCTTTCGCCACCCTCCCCGGCAAGACCGCCGTCGCGGTTTCGTTTGAGGACGGCAAAAAGTTCGCCGTCGGGCAGGTGCTGGGCCGTCCCATCACACTCGCCGACGGCCGGTTCGGCCGCACGTTCAGCGTCACCGAGGTGATCGACCGGTCCGCCTTCGATTACCCCGCGCTCCTGCAGGACCCCCGGGTGTTCTTCCCGGTTCCCGCTCCCTGAGTGGCCACGCCGGGGTCTCGTGCCACTGAGGACGCCTAAGCTCCTGCACGCCCGCGCAACTTTTCCCTTACAGTGATCGGTGAGTGCTGGCAGCAAGCACCAACAGCTTGGGAGCGAAAATGGGGGCAGGCGACGGCGCTGCTGAGCAGGCGCGTATTGCGGCGGAACGAGCGGCCAAACTGAGGCGCCAGCTCGACTACGCAGAACGGGCTGAACGGGCGTGGGCCGCGGGTGCCGCTGGTGAAGCCCGGGTTGCCTCGATGTTGGACACGCTTGAGGTCCAGGGCTGGATGGCCCTTCACGACGTGCATTGGCCAGGGCGGCCCAAAGCCAATTTGGACCATGTCTTGGTGGGCCCGGGCGGCATCATTGTGATCGATGCGAAGAACTGGTCCGGCGACATCCATCTCCGGAACGGCGTCCTGCGGCAAAACGGTTACTCCCGTGAGCGGGAAGTCTCCGGGGTGGTAGAGCAGTGCTCAGCTGTGGCAGCCCTCCTGGAACCGCGGCACCGCCGCTACGTTCAAGCGTGGCTGTGCATGGTTGGACAACCTGATCTGCAGGGCACCACCGCCAGCGGTGCGCGGGTCCAGGGCATCGACACCGTATGCCGCGCCATAGGCGCTGTGCCGGCAGTGCTTGATGCGAACACTGTTGAAGCCATTCACCAATTCCTGACCAACATGCTTGCCGGAACCTCAAGTCCACCGCTTCTAACCACTGGAAGTGTTCCGACCGGGCCTTCGGATTTCATGCATGCTGCAGGCCCTGCCACATCCTTGGCACGCTGGCGCACTGCACGTGACCCCTCCGATGACCCGCGCACCATACGCCCTCCAGTTAGCGTTCGACAAAAGCCTGCACGCAGGAAAAGGACGAGCTGCCTGGGGGTGCTCTTCCGGCTGGCACTGGTCATTTTCGCCCTCGGCGTGCTCTCCGGCGTGCTCTCACAACTTTCGCCCCAGCCGCAGAGAGTCCCGGTTCCCACGACAGCGGTAGTTTCCACCCTTCCAGCGCCCTGATCAGACCGCAAATGCGAGTCACGGCGGCGGGAGTGGCAGACTTTCACCATGACGATTCTCTTGGCCGGCTGCGGCGATCTGGGCACTGAAGCGGGCCTGCGCTTCACCGCGGCTGGGCATCGGGTGGTGGGCTGGCGCCGGTCTCCCGAGAAACTGCCCTCTGCCATCGAAGGCGTGGCGGCGGACCTTGGCTCCACGGACCTGCCCATTGTCCCGGCGGACACCACGGCTGTCGTCGTGGCCGTAGCGGCCGACTCACCCACGGAAGCGGCCTACCGTGCCGCGTACGTGGACGGTCTGACGCATGTCCTGGACGCCCTGGAGCGCGACGGCGTGACGCCGCGGCGCGTGCTTTTTGTGTCCTCCACCGCTGTCTACGGGGACGCCGGCGGTGGCTGGGTCGATGAGAGTACGACGGCGGCACCTGGCAGTTTCTCGGGACGTATCCTCCTCGAGGCGGAGGAACTCCTGGTTTCGCGGCTGCGCGGCACTGGTGCCTCGCCTGTTGTGCTGCGGCTGGGTGGGATCTACGGTCCGGGCCGGACTCGGCTGATTGACCAGGTCCGCAGCGGGAATGCCGTGGTTCCCGACGAACCACGCTTTACCAACCGGATCCACCGGGACGACGCCGCTGCGGCGATCGTCCAGTTGGCCACCATGGAAACTATGCCTGCGCCGGTATATGTCGGTGTGGACAACTCTCCCGCTGAACTTGGGGATGTACTGCGGTTTCTGGCCTTGGAAATGGGCTATCCGGAACCGCCCATCGGACCAGCAGGCGAGGCCCGCGGCGGCAATAAACGCTGCAGCAACGCTTTGCTCCGCGGGACCGGGCTCGAGTTCACCTACCCGACGTTCCGGGAAGGGTACCGGGCAGTTCTGGCGCGCACCGCAGTCCGCCACGCGTAGCTTCAGGGCGCGAACGGACACTTGAGGCCCACCGTCACCGACGACCCGCGCGAACGGACGCTTCGGCTCCACCCCGCGCGAGGGGACAGTTGAGGCCCCTCCGCCACCGACGACCCCGCACGAGGGGCCTGATCGTTGCTTCGCTGAGTTATGCACATAGCTCTTCAGCCTCGCCGTTATTGTCAGACCCTCGCGGGATGATTTGGGTATGGATAGCAGAGCGGCTGTGGCGACAGCGGAGGCCCTTTCGGTGTCCTTCGCTGAGCTTGCTGTGGTGCTCCGGGACGGGACCGATTCGAACTGTTCCGGGGACGCTGATCCTATGCGTCGGCGGGCAGATGAATTCCTGGACGGGCTGGCCGAGATCTCACGGCTGGACGCCAAGAGTGCCGCCCTGAAGGCCTGGCTGGCCGCCGGTTACAACAGCGCTGCCGAGGCTTTGGCAGGCCCTGCAACGTCGCCCGAGGACAATACCGGGCAGGAGATGGCCGTAGTCGCTGAGGTCGCGTGCGTCCTAACGGTGAGCGAACGGTCCGCTGGGGCACTGTTGGCCGGGGCCCACCAACTCACCACCAGACTGCCCCTGACCTTATCCGCGCTGCAGGCGGGGACGATTTCGTGGCAGCACGCGCGGATCATGGTCGACGAAACCACCAACCTCGACAGGCCGGGCGCGGCGGCGTTGGAGGCGCATTTCCTGGACCCTCACGTGGTGAATCCGGCACGCGGCCGCGCCGGCGAGCTCATCTCCGGGAGGTTCCGGCACAAGGCCCGGACCTGGCGGGAACGCCATCACCCGGTCAGCATCGAAAAACGCCACATCAAGAGCGCAGCCGACCGGCGCCTGGAATACGCCCCGGACCGCGACGGCATGGCCTGGCTCTCCGCGTACCTCCCCGCGGACCAGGCGGCCGCGATCTGGGACCGCGCCACCACCGCAGCCCGTGCCCTCCAAGGACCGGACGAGGACCGGAACCTCAGCCAGCTCCGCGCTGACACCGTCGCCACCTGGCTCCTCAGTGCCACAGATAATGCGGCCGGGGATATAAATGGGAATGACCGTGTTCCGTCACCGCGGGCTCAGGTTCTTGTTACGGTCCCCGTCCTCTCGCTGCTGGGCCTCACGGACGAGCCGGCAATGCTCGACGGATACGGCCCGATCCCACCATCCACGGCCCGCCACCTGATCGCCGACGGCGCCGAATCCTTCCACCGCGTCCTGACAGACCCCCGCGACGGAGCACCGCTCGAGATCGGGCGGACCAGCTACCGCGTGACGAAAGCCCAACGCCAATGGCTACGGTTACGCGACGGGAAGTGCCCGTTCCCCGGCTGCAGCAACCACTCCCTCGACAACGAAGCAGACCACCTCCTCGCCTGGGCCCACGGCGGCCGTACCGGGATCAGTAACCTCGGCCAGCCCTGCCGCAAGCACCACCGACTCAGACACATCACCGGTTGGAAACCCACCACCGCCACCAAGAACGAACCACCCGGCTGGATATCACCCACCGGACGGCACTACGCCAGCGAACACCCCGACTGGGAACCACCCCACTGGCCAGACGACTTCCAGGCAATGGCCGACGATATGGTCAAATATCTGGCCGAACATCCGGAGCCAGCGATCCCGGGACCGAGTCCTGTCCGAACACCGTGAGCTGGACCGTGACCTCGCAATGCGCGAGCCGTTGCCTGACGACGACCTCCCACGGCCAACATGGCCGCTGACTGAGCGAGCTACTCCGAGTGGGCGCCAATCAACACGTGTCTATTTGCCGAGGCCAGCCTTGCGGAGGGCCTCTGCCATGGCGGTGTTTACAGGCGCCGGCTTCGGTGCCGGCGGCCGGCCGCCGGACGACTTCGGATCGGGCTTCGACGTCGATGCGTTGTCGCCCGGGCTCGAGGCCCCGCGTCCGCGCTGACCACCAGAGTCGCGTCCATTCGAGTCTCGCCGCGCATCTGCCGGACGGCCCCCTGCTGGGCGTCCCCCAGCTGGCCGACCGCTTTCAGGCCGCCCCCCTTCCGAACGCCCCCCTTCCGAACGCCCGGCTTCCGATCGCCCACCCGCCGAACGCGTACTCTCCGAACGCCCGCCCTGCGCCCGCCCACCCGAAGGCGACGGCTCGTCGTCGAGCCTTAGCGTGAGCGAAATCCGTTTCCGCTCCGGATCGGCTTCCAGAACCTTCACGCGGACAACCTGCCCGGACTTCACCACCTCGCGGGGATCGGAGACAAAGCGGTTGGCCAGCGCCGACACATGAACCAGGCCGTCCTGGTGCACTCCGACGTCCACAAATGCGCCGAACGCGGCCACATTGGTGACGGTCCCCTCAAGCACCATGCCGGGCTTGAGGTCGGAGATCTTCTCGATGCCTTCGGAGAAGGTGGCCGCGGCAAAAGCGGGTCGGGGATCGCGGCCTGGTTTGTCCAACTCCGCCAGGATGTCCTGGACCGTGGGCAAACCAAAGGTGCCGTCGACGAAAGCGCGCGGATCAAGTGACGACGCCGGCGCCGAGCCCGCGGCCACCAGGATTTTCCGGGCAATCGGATACGCCTCGGGGTGCACGCTCGACGCGTCCAGCGGCTCTGCTCCGCCGGTGATCCGCAGGAAGCCGGCGCACTGCTCAAACGCCTTCGCACCCAGGCGGGGCACCTTCTTGAGCTCGCTGCGCTTGGCAAACGGCCCGTGTTCGTTTCGGTACGCCACAATGTTTTCGCTCAGCAAAGGTCCGACGCCGGCCACGCGGCTCAGCAACGCCGGCGAAGCAGTGTTCACGTCAACGCCAACCGCGTTCACGCAGTCCTCGACCACGGCATCCAGGCTGCGGTCCAGCTTCGACGCCGTGACGTCGTGCTGGTACTGCCCCACGCCGATGGACTTGGGATCGATCTTCACGAGTTCGGCCAGCGGATCCTGAAGCCGCCGCGCAATGGAAACGGCTCCGCGCAGGGACACATCCATGCCCGGCAGCTCCGCCGAGGCCAGCGCCGACGCGGAATACACCGACGCCCCGGCCTCGGAAACCACCAGTTTCTGCGGTTTCGTCTCCGCGGCCGGCAGCAGCTTGATCAGTTCCGCGGCAAGCTTGTCCGTCTCCCGGGACGCGGTTCCGTTGCCGATGGCCACCAGCTCCACGTTGTGCTTCCGGGCCAGCCGCACCAAGGTGGCGAGGGCCTCGTCCCATTTCCGGGCAGGCGCGTGCGGATACACCGTGTCGGTGGCAACCACCTTGCCAGTCCCGTCCACAACGGCAACTTTCACACCGGTCCGCAGTCCCGGGTCCAGCCCAAGAGTGGCGCGGTTTCCGGCGGGTGCGGCCAGGAGGACGTCGCGGAGGTTGGCGGCAAACACCCGGACAGCCTCGTCCTCGGCGTCGGTGAACAGCCGTCCGCGGAGGTCGGCGGTCAGCCGGGCCAGCACGCGCGAGCGCCAGGCAAGCTGCGCGGTCTGGATCAGCCACGAATCGGCGGGACGGCCGCGGTCGGCGACCCCGAGGCACCTGGCAACCGCGGACTCGTAACGGGAACGCGCGGCGGCAAGGGCGTCGTCGTCGTTCGGATCCGCCTCGGCGAGATCCAGCTCCAGGACGCCGTCCTTCTCACCGCGCAGCAGCGCAAGCACGCGGTGCGAGGGCATTCCGGTGGGCGCCTGGGCGAACTCAAAGTAATCGGCGAACTTCTGCCCGTCGGCCTCCTTGCCCTTCTTGACCCGCGACACCATCCGCCCCTGCGTCCAAAGCCGCTCACGCAGGGTTGCGGCGAGGTCCGGATCCTGCGCAACCCTCTCGACGAGGATGGAACGGGCGCCGGCGAGCGCGGCGTCCGCGTCATCAATGGAGTGTTCGGCGTTCAGGTATCTGGCAGCCTCGCGTTCCGGGTCCAGGTCGGGCCGCTTCAGCAGCGCATCGGCGAGCGGCTCCAACCCGGCTTCACGGGCGATCTGGGCCTTGGTGCGGCGCTTGGACTTGAACGGAAGGTAGATGTCCTCCAGCCGGGACTTGGTATCCGCGGCGAGGATCGCTGCCTGCAGCTCGGGGGTCAGCTGCCCCTGCGCGGCAATCGCTTCGAGGATAGTACGACGGCGGTCCTCAAGTTCGCGGAGGTAGCGCAGGCGCTCGTCGAGCTCGCGCAGCTGCGTGTCATCCAGCGTCCCGGTGGCTTCCTTGCGGTACCGGGCGATGAACGGAACGGTGGATCCGCCGTCGAGCAGGTCCACTGCAGCCTTGACCTGCCAGGTCTTCACGCCAAGCTCGGCGGCGATCTGGGCGTGGATGGCGCTGTCCGGAGTTGGGGCAGACGTGGGGGCGGACGGGACGTGCGGGAGTTGGGTCACCTGAACATTTTGCCCTACGGGCCTGGTCGTCTCCAGCGGCGCCCGGCCGGGCAGCCGGCCGGGGTATTCCGCTCCGGGCCGTGAAGTGCTGTAGTTGATATGCCGTCACAGGCAATCACTTCGAGGAAGAGGGCCACCATGCGTGAACTGCTCATCGTCTTTCAGGAAGGATTCGACGAGGCCAACATCACCGTCATGGTCAACGGCAAGGAGGTCCGCCGCGACATGGGCGTGTCCACCAACCCGCTGCTGGGAGAAGCCTACGAAACGTCCGTGGAGCTGCCCGCGAAGGGGGCGCAGGTGGGAGTGGAAGTCACCAACCGCGGCCTGAAAGCCATTACCAAAGTCAGCGGAAAGCCCAAAAGCCTGCTCGTCTCCATTGAGGACGACAAGCTGGTGATGCGCGAAGGAACGGGCCGGGAAGCATACCTTTAGCTATTTCCCTAGCAATAATCCATTCACTGGAGTATTCTGGTGTTTACCGCTCAGCGCTTGTGAACCTGGGCGGGCCAACGTTGAAAGATGAGCCAAAACAGCCGTCGGATGGCTAATTTGGCGCGCGCTGCCGGGACAGCACACCGAGCAGCCAACGACGGCGGCACCCAAGCCGGGTGCCGCCGTCGTCGTTTAATCTCTGGCCGGGGGCCAGCATTGACCGCTAAGCCGAATACGCGGGGTAGTCCGTGTAGCCTATGGAGCCGTCTGCATAAAACGTGGACGGGTCCGGTTCGTTCAGCGGAAGGCTTTCCTTCCAGCGGCGCGCGAGGTCCGGGTTGGCAATGGCGGGGCGCCCCACCACCACAGCATCTGCATGGCCGTCCGCCACCAAGGCGGTTGCTTCCTCCCGAGTTGTCATGGTGCCGAAGCCGGAGTTCACCAGGAACGTGCCGTTGAAGCGCGCCCGGAGATCCTGGACCAGCTCACTCGTGGGCTCGTGGTGCAGGATGCTGACGTAGGCGAGGTTGAGCGGGGCAATGCTGTCCACCAGCACCTCGTAGGTGGCGCGGACATCGGCCGCATCCGTTTCGGCGATGCCCTGGACGCTGTGCTCCGGCGAGATGCGGATGCCCACGCGGCTCGAACCCACCGCGGCCACCGCGGCGTTGACTGTTTCGATCACAAAGCGGGCCCGGTTCTCCGGTGAACCGCCGTAGCTGTCGTCGCGGACATTGGAGTTCGGGGCAAGGAATTCGTGGAGAAGGTAGCCGTTGGCCGAGTGCAGCTCCACGCCGTCGAATCCCGCTTCGATGGCGTTAATCGAGCCGGTGACGATTTCCTGCATCACGACGGGCAGCTCACCGATGGTCAGCGCGTGCGGGACGGGGTACGGCTGCTTGCCGGACGGGGTGCGGACCTCGCCGTCGATGGCGACGGCGCTCGGACCCACGATGGTGTGGCCGCCGGTGATGTCCGCATGGGAAACCCGTCCGCCGTGCATGATCTGGGCGAAGATCCGGCCGCCTTCAGCGTGCACCGCGTCGGTGACCTTCTTCCAGGCGGCAATCTGCTCCGCGGTGACGAGACCGGGCTGACCCGGGTAGGAGCGTCCGGCGGGGCTCGGGTAGATGCCTTCGCTGACGATGAGTCCCAGGGATGCGCGCTGCAGGTAGTGCTCCACAACCAAGGGACCCGGAACACCGTCCTCGCCTGAGCGGAGACGGGTCAGGGGTGCCATTACCAGGCGGTTGGGCAGTTCAAGCTCGCCAAGAGTCAAGGGGGAAAACAGCATGCGCAGTTCCTTTCGAGGTGAATTGGTACTGCTGTTCCCAACTGCCCGGCGCGTGCAAGTATTCCGGTTGAGGCGCGGATCACTCTCTGCGGGGGTGGCTTGTCTGGATTCCGGGCGCGGTTGCCGGCCGCCTCATAGGCGTCGTCTGATACTTCCTACCGGGACGATGCCACGCCGGGGCAACCTTGTCCCTGCGGGTTCTGGTTGCAGTCGTCGGCGTAGTTCCGGGTGATGGATCGCCAGACGCTGATGGTCTGCGGTGGTGCGCTGAACTGGCCTTGGCCCGGTATGGGCAGCGGCGGTCCGTTGTTCACGGAATACGTGCCTCGGAAGGACGTCGTGAGGACGACTTGGAAGTCGCCAGTGTCCGCGTAGACGTGGCTCGTTCGGGTCTTTTCACCCCAGCGGTCCTGCGGCAGCGGCCCTCCCATGGAAGGCTGCGGACCGAAGACCGTTCCGTCGCCGTAATTCCAGGTGTACTGAACCGGCGTGGCGACCACGTGCACCTGCTGTCCGAGCATCGTCACGTCAAACTGTTGCTCGGAAGCGTCAGCATAAAAGTTTGTCTCGGCCCCGCGGAGCGTGTTGGGGTTGGGCTGCGCGACCACCGTTCCTGCGCTGATGGGCAGGCTCTCGAACTGCCTCTGGATCTGGGCCGCTATTTGCTCCAGGACATCGACGGGCTTTTCGTCATAAATGCAGGTCGGTCCCGCGAAAAACGTGTAGACGTTCAGCGCCTTCAGAGATCTATACCAGTTAACCACGCGGCCGTTATCCCCATCGGTGCATTCGATATCGGGCCCTGCACAGTTCGACCCGTCGAGTTTGGGGTCCGCTCTGCATACGTGTTTGGATCTGTACTTGAAGGGGTCATCCGGAAGCCCGACCGGCACCGAAGTCCATGAATTGCTCTGAGGATCTTGAAACCAGCCAACGGCGGTCGCGCCGTTGCCAGCCCAGCCAGTCCCAATCGCCGGCGAATCGGCGGAGTCTGAAATGGCTGTCGGCCCCGGAAACAGCATCAGGACCATGCAGGCCATCACGGCCAGCAGCCTCGGCCGCGCTGGAGCATGGCTTGCCATTATTTCACCAGGTGTTCGACAGTGTTGGCTTTCCATCCACTTCCATCGAAAACGGCAATGACAATGTCACCAATGGCCGGCTGTCTGGGCACACTCCCCTTGGGCGTGGCATCCGCTAGATAGTAGTCAGTCGTATCTTGATACACCTGGACTACGGCTTGATACTCAGCGGGGGCGGTCTCGATAAAGTCCGAATGAACGCCCTCCACGTGCATTTTGCCGCCAGCCATCCAGCGTCCATCCGAATGCCACTCCGTGACTTCGGTCCTAACTTTCGCACAGCTACCGCAGGACGGCCCTGAGGCCGACTCCAGCGGCTTGGTATCACCAGTCTCGTAGGCGTAGCTCAAAGTCGAGTACCAATACGAAACGAACGCCTCGAGCCCCTCCTTCGTCTCCGTCTTCGCAACCTCCGGCAACACCGGCACCGGGACGTTCTGAGCACGGCCGCTAGCCGAGGCGGGCACATAGGCGGGAGTCGCCGTCGGGGTTGGCGTTGCGCTTGGACTAACAGTCTGAGACGGAGACGCGGAAGATGTCCCGCCGCTGTTAGGATCGCCACCCGAGTTGCAACTGGTCAACAGCAAAACGGAAGCGGCAACAGCAGCAACAAGGTGCAGGCGCGAACGTCGCGAAGTAGTGGAAGTGATGTGCGATGTCATGGGCAGCTAATCCCCCGATAGTTTCAAGACGCCTCGCTCCGAACAATGACCTTAAGGGTAGCCCAGGACACATTTGAGCAATGAAAGTTATCCACAGCCACCCGCCATCGGTTCTACCACCGCGAAGGACCAATAAAAAGTCACACGGACAATCGCCCTCCCAGCCCCGTGCGAACCGGATTCCCACGCGCAACCCCTAGAATTCTTCTACCGAACGTAGAAGAATAGGATTTATGATGTTTACCCACGCAGATGGCAACCCCGTTCTGGAACTCGACGACAAGCAGTCCTGGAAACTCCTGGAAGCTACCAGCCACGGCCGGCTGGTAGTTTCCGTTGCCGGCGAACCGGATATATTCCCCGTCAACTACCTCACCTCGGACCGGAAGATCTACCTCCGCACCGCGCCGGGCAACAAGCTGGCGCAGCTCACCATCAATTCAAGGGTGCTGCTTGAATCGGACGGCATCCTCTCGGACGAAGCCTGGTCCGTGGTGCTGCGGGGAACGGCGCGCGTCCTCACCAGCTCAGCCGAGCTCGCTGCCGTCGAAGAGCTCGGCCTGAAATCTTGGGTGCCGACGCTGAAGGATTTCTACGTGGAGATCGTGCCCACGTCCGTCAGCGGCCGCCATTTCGAGCTGGGCGACCAGCCGGAGCACGAAATCTAGGAGCCCGTAGGCTGGAATCATGGCGGATAGGCTCACTCCCGAGCGGCGCAGCTGGAACATGTCCCGCATCAGGGGCAAGAACACCAAGCCGGAACTGCTGGTGCGCAGCCTCCTCCATGCCAAGGGCTACCGCTACCGCTTGCACGGCACCGCCGGCAAAAGCCGCCTGCCCGGCCGCCCGGACCTGGTATTCGCCGGCCGGCGAAAGGTCATCTTCATCAACGGCTGTTTTTGGCACTTCCACGACTGCCGCGTAGGCCAGCACGCGCCCAAGGCGAATGCCGCCTTTTGGGAGGCCAAGCGCACGCGCACCAAAGACCGCGACGCCGACCAGCGCCAACAGTTATTGGCCGCCGGGTGGGAGGTGCTCACCGTGTGGGAGTGCGAGTTGAAGGACGGCTCCGCCCTCGAAGCCCACCTGGTGGAGTTCCTCGGCGCCAGCAAATAGCCCGGCAAGCCGGCGGCAGGCAAGAACGCCAGCCGGAACTTGAGTCAAACTTGAGCCTTTGCCGCCTCCCGAATTGATCGGCGCCCGCAAAGATGAACTCCTATGAAAAACCCGCAGTCTCCTCAGGAATCCCGCAGTCCTTTTCCCGATCGGCTGCATCCCCAAGTAACAGATTTACTCTGAAAGTGGACACAAAACCAGGTCATATCCCGCTATGGGGGCGGCAGGCACGAGCGGAAGGGACGGAAATGGCACCATCCGATGACGCAGGGCGCCCCTTGGTAGATCCCTCCGTACTTGACCGGCTGCGGGTCGAACTCGACGAGGACGAGGGCTATTGCAGCGTCTTCGTAGGGAACTTCATCGACTGCCTGCCGCACCGGATCGGCAAGCTGCGGCTGGCCTTGACCACCGGAGACTTGGATGGGGCCGTGGACGCGATCCTTAGCCTCAAGACATCGAGCCAGATGGTGGGTGCGGAACGGTTGGCGGGCCTGGCCATGGACCTTGAACGTTCAATCCGGGACGAGTCACCGAGTGCGGAACTTTCCGTTGCACTGCCGCAGCTTGCCGTCAACTACCTCCGGCCGATCAACCTGTGCAGCCGCCAGACCCTGCACAGGCTCCAGGCTCAGCGCCCGCCAGGCGCCAAACGGTAGCCCACGCCGCGGACCGTCTGCAGCCAGCGCGGTTGCTGCGGTGAATCACCGAGTTTCTTCCGGAGGTTGCCCATGTGCACCTCCACGGAACGTTCGTCCGCCTCGCTGATGTAACTTCCGACGTCGTAATCCTCGTCCCGGAGCCGACGCACCAAGTCCGATTTGGTCCGGACAGTCCGTCCCGCCTCGAGCAGGGCATACAGGAGTTCGAACTCGGTCCGGGTCAGGTTGAGCTCCTGGCCGTCCACGCTGACCGACCGTGAGGCGTAACTCAGCTCCAGTCCGTTGTGACTGTAATGACCGTTTCCGCTGTCACTAACGGCCTCCGCCGGGCGATCAGAAACGGGAGCGCTCTCCCCCGCGTCCGGAACCGACCGGGGCCGGCGCATCATCGCCGCTATCCGCGCGCGGAGTTCGCGGGGGCGGAAGGGCTTGGTGAGGTAGTCGTCTGCACCGGACTCGAGGCCAATCAAAGTATCCAGTTCTTCAGCCCGTGCCGTGAGCATCACGATGTAAGCATCTGAAAACTCGCGGATCTGGCGGGAGACCTCGAACCCGTCGATATCCGGCAGCCCCAAATCAAGCGTTATAACGTCAGGATTCAAGATTCTCGCAGCCCTAACCCCTTCGGATCCGCTGCCCGCGACAGTGACGTCAAACCCCGCCTGAGTCAGAACCGTGCGTACCAACTCGCGGATATCCTGATCATCCTCGATGACCAGACCCACTCGCGCTTCACTCATACCAGCCCCCTCCGCCAGCTTGACACCGTGAGAAGTATAGCCCGCTGCCGATATCCTGCTGGTATGCATCCCCCTATACTCCCACTTCAGGCCGCCGTTCATGAGTGAACCCCTAACGTGGGCCACGGGCCGTCTGAAGTTTTTTCGGCGGCCCTTCCACGAATACCGGCTGACGGACAGGGTGGCCCTGAGCCAGATGCCGCTGTTCGTCACCACCATCCTGACGGCATTGCTGATGTGGGCGTTTTTCCCGGGGACGATGGACAACCCACTCTTCGTGGCCTTCCTCGTTTCCCAGCTGGCCATCATGGCTCTGTGTTACTTCGTCCCGTGGGACCGCCTGCCCTACACCAGCTTCCTCGTCCTCCCGCTCCTGGACTTTGTCTCCATCGCCCTGGGCAGGGAGGGCGGCCAGGAGGGCCTGACCGGCATCAGCCTGTTGGCGGTTTTCCCCGTCATCTGGCTGTGCGCCTCAGGCTATTATCCGCGCGCCTCCCTGTGGTTATCGTTCGTCGGACCCTTGGCCATCATCTGGGTTCCGCTGCTGGTTCACGGGGATGTATCGGGCCCCAGCTTGGCCAAATCCCTGCTCCTCCCTGTCATGATGCTCGGGATCGGCGTATCAGTCAGTGTCCTGACCCTGAGCATGATGCGGCAGCAGCGCACCCTGGAGGAGAAGGACGAGCAGCTCCAGGCCAGCCTGCGCAGCACAAGGCAGCAGGAAGCCTTGCTCAACTCCGTTCTTGAAACTGTGCACCTGGGCGTCCTCGCCGTCGACGCGGACGGACACGACATCCTGATGAACCGGAAGCAGCGCGCCAACCACGAACTGGCCCGCCCGAAGGACATCGACGATCCGAACGAGTCCCAACTGCTGGTCTTCGCCGCAGACCGTACCACCCCAGTCTCGGTGGCGGAACGCCCCGTACGCCGGGCTGTCCTCGGCGAAACGTTCACCGACTACCTGGTCTGGCTCGGTGAAGGCAAGAAGCAGCGGGCCATCACCACCAGCGCCCGGGCCATGAAGGACCCGGACGGGACGTTCGCCGGCTCGGTGATCGTGTTCAGTGATGTGACAGACCTGGTGGACGCCCTGGCCGCCAAGGATGATTTCGTCTCCAGTGTGTCCCACGAATTCAGGACTCCCCTGACCTCCATCCTGGGCTACGTGGAACTCCTCCTTGAGGACGATCCCGGCAACGACCAACTGGAACCGCTGAACATCATCAAACGCAATTCAGAACGGCTCCTCACCTTGGTGTCCGACCTCCTCGCCACCAGGAACGGGCAACTGATCGTGACCCCCCATGCCGTGGACGTCGCTGAACTTGTGCGGGCCAGCGTGTCCGCCGCGATGCCCCGGGCCGACGCCTCCCGCGTGGCGCTGAAAGCCGATATACCCGCAAGTCTGGAGGCCCACGTGGACGGCCCTCGCATATCCCAGGTGCTGGACAATCTTGTCTCGAACGCGATCAAATACTCGCCCGACGGCGGCAACGTCCTGGTGTCGTTGGAGCACGACGGCGGCCACGTCGCCTGCCGCGTCAGCGATACCGGCATGGGCATGAGCGCCGACGACCAGGCCCACGTGTTCGCCAAGTTCTTCCGGACCAGCAACGTCCGCCGGACCTCTATTCCCGGCGTGGGCCTGGGCCTGCCCATCAGCAAGGCAATCGTGGAGGCCCACGGCGGAACCATCCAGGTGGAAAGCAAACTGGGCCAGGGAACCACGTTCACGTTCCGGGTGCCGGTTTAGCCTCCCGGCCTAGGCTGGGCCCACGCCCGCCGGGTTCCCTGGCCGAGCTTGCGAGGTTAGGGGGCGGGTGGGGACCACTTCGCCCCAGGACTGCCGCGCCAGCTCGCCCACAGCTGCCAGGATGTCCGACGGCGGCAGCGACAGATCCAGCGGAAACTCAACGATGTCGATGTCAGTGTTAAGGATCCGCCGCAGTTTCATCTCGCCCGCCCCCGCATAGACCAGCCAGGCGGTAGGCACACCCAGGGCGGTGCAGTGGGCAAGCATCTGGTAGTGGTCGGCGGTCAGGGACGCGCCAAGGTCAGCGGCGGCCTTGTACTTCGCGTTGTAGGCCACTACCGGCCGGCCGCCCAAAAGGTGCACCGCATCCGGACGCACGGACAGCCTGTCGGAATCGTGGACAGCCTCGCTGAGGAGAGCGTTGTACTTCAGCCGCATTTCCCCCGGATACGCAGCCATCGCCTCGCGGAGTGCCGTGCCCACAAAATCCTCGAACACCTGGGCCATGTCCACCACAAACGACGCCGTCTGCTGCTTCCCCTCCCCCGCCTCCGCGGAGGCATTCCGCAGGATCAGCTCAGCGAGACGCAGCACTGACTGGTAGCGGACGTTCATCCTGCTGGGGGTCCACGGCGGCAGGGGCGCGCCGGCTGCAAGGCGGGTGACGGCGTCGAGCTTTCCCTTCAGCTGACGCAGGCGGCTCAGCACTTCCGGCCGGACGCGTGGAACCTGTCCCATCCGCTCCAGCGCGGCCCGCAGGATCCGGTTTTCGGCGATGTCCTCAGTGAATTCGTCATAGGACACTTCCAGCGGCACCAGCATGCCGGGGCGGCGCGAGATCTGGTCGGAAATCCGGATGCGCCCCTTGACCGTGCGGAGGGACTCGTCAACGGTGAGGTAGCCCTGCAAGGCTCCTCGTCCAAGCGCACGCTCCGCCATTTGGGCGAGGGATTCGGCCAGCGCGCTCCAGAGTTCGCGGTCCTCGGTGGCCGCCACGGAATCGGCCCGGAAGCCCTGGTTGCCGGCATAGCTGAGGAGGAACAGGAGCCTGCTCAGCCCCAGCCGGTCCTTGGGGCGCACATCCAGCTGCAGCGTGGCCGTGCGGACCGACCCCACCTTGCCCGCGGGCTCGATCCGGTACAAACCCATACCCATCGGGGACGCCTTGGCCAGCCCGCTAGCGTTCACGAAGGCCGCGCTGGCGGCATCCAGGCGTTCCACGGCGCCTTTGGACAGCTCGTCAAGGACCAGATGGCGCGCTGCCGGTGCACGGCCGCGCTGGGCTGCACCGCCGCCCGCCGCGCCCGGCGCGGCGCCAACCAACGCGCCGCCGCCGTGCACCGCGCCGCCGTGCGCGGGAGTGTGGGTTGGCTTAGCTGGTAACAAGGCGTCCCAGCAGCTGCTCCAGCCCGAACCGCTCCTCCAGCTGCGCCCGGGTCAACTGGCCGTGGTAGTGCTCCTCCAGCAGCGGCATCAGCTCGTATTTCCAGATCCGGCGCAGCCCGCCCGGCGTCTGGGCGGCCGTCTTCATGAAGTACGACGGGCCGATCATCAGGTCCCGGTCCCACTCGTCGATGGCGGCGTTCAGCGCATCGAGCAGCAGCGCCGGTGTGGTGTCCAGGTCCCGCACCTGCAGGAACCGCAGCAGCGACCCCTTCACCGGCTCCGTCTGCGGGTGCAGCTCGATGAACGCGAACCGGCGTCGGATGGCGGCATCCATCATGGCGATGGACCGGTCCGCGGTGTTCATGGTGCCGATGATGTACAGGTTGTCCGGCAGCGTAAACGGCTCGTTGGGACTGTACTGCAGGTAGATCCGGTCATCGCGGTACTCCAGCAGGAAATAGAGCTCGCCGAACACCTTGGCCAGGTTGGCGCGGTTCATCTCGTCAATAATAAGGAAATACGGCTTCTTTTCGTTCCCGGGCTTGGCGGCTTCCTCGGCCAGCCGGCGCAGCGGCCCCGCCACGAGCTTGAAGGACACCTGGCCTTCGTCCGTCTTGTCCGGCCGGTAGCCCTCGAAAAAGTCCTCATACGCGTACGACGGGTGGAACTGCACCAGCTTCACCCGCTCGTCCGTGCTGTCCTGGGCCAGCTCCGCCGCGAGATGCTTGGCCAGGTACGTCTTGCCCGTTCCGGGCGGCCCGTACAGGACCAGCTGGCGGTTCTCCTCCAGCAGTTCCGCGATCTCCTGCAGCGGCTCCAGGTCCATGTGCAGCGAATCCGCGAAGTCGCGGCTCAGCGGGCGGAAGCCCTCCTGCACCGGGGGCACGACGGCGGCAGGCGCGTCGGCGTCGTCGTCCTCCGGTTCCGCCTCGGCCGGCACGAGCGCCTGCAGCGCCTGCACCACCCGGGTCACGTCAACCACGATCCCCGAGGTGGCCAGCTGGCGCTGGACGTGGCGGGGCAGTTCCGCGGTGGCGTGGCCGTCGTCGTCCAGCCAGCGCACCTTGCGCCGCAGCCGGCGGTTGTCGTCGTTGTGCTCAGGCTCGCCCAGCACCACGCCCAGCCGCACCGTGCCGGCGTGCTGGTAAAGGACCAGGTCGCCCGGCTTCATGACGGTGAGGAAGGCAAACACCGCCGTTTTGGTGTCCTCCCGCTCGACGTAGCCGAGATGCTTGTAGTCCTCGTCCACGGCGTGCTGCACCAGGCCCGCGGTCACGCCCGGGTCCAGGTGGCGGAGATGTTCGACGTCGAGCGTCACCTTCTCCTCGTCCTGCCATGCGGTGAGGAGGTCAGCGTTGTCGCTGTGGGTACGCAGCAGCCACGCGCGTCGGCCGGGGTCCCCCACTTTGCGCCACTGGCTGACCAGCTGGCGGGCGTACCAGTCGATGCGCTGGCCCGCCTGTTCATCCAGGTGCAGGCGGATGCGGTTAATATCCGCGGTGATTTCCTCGTCGGAATCCCCCTTGGCCCCGCCCACGAGGGAGGCGAAGGCGTCGCGGATTTCCTGCCGCTCCACGTCCGCCACTACCGGCTCGAAGTAGCTGGGCCATGCCAGGTACTCGATGCTGCGGCGGATGGCGGGCTGGTCCGCCGGGGTGCCCGCGGCGAGGTCGTGAAACTTCAGCGGGTCCTTCAGCGCCTTGGCGATGGCCGCCGGAACCTGCTGGTCCACATGCTGCACAAACCGGCAGAGCCACTTCAGGTGGTCCCAGATGGTCCAGTTGAATTCGGCGGTGCGGTCCCTGATCACGCCGTGGTCCGTCATGCCCTTGTAGAGTTCCTCGGGCAGCTCCAGCGGCGGCTCCAGCGCGGTCTCCAGCCAGGACGCGGCCTCCGCCACCCGGGCGCGCTTGACCTTCAGCGACTTGACCTCGTGGGCCAGGGGCAGTGACTGCAGGAAGAGCAGCTCCACGGCCAGCTGCTTGGCCTCCCGGGAGGCGTCCTCGAGGTTCTGCCGGAGGTTGGTCATCATGGGCGCCTTGGCGTCCGCGGCTCCCCGGTCCAGGCGCTCCAGCAGCTCCGCCGCGGCCTCCGCTGTCCAGGTCAGGGTCTTCCCGTCCAGGGCCGACGGCTTGCCCTGCAGGCCCGGACCCAGCACAAACCAGGCCGCGTCCTCGATCTCCTTTGAGACACCGAGGGCGCGGTGCATGGCAGTCTTGGGATTTGGGGTCATGGGTTCAAATTTACAGGCTCAAACTGGATGCCCGCTCCGAAGACCCTGACGGTGTGCAGATCCGAGGCCTGCTACTTAACTGCCCCGAGTCCGGCTCCGGGCCGCTTGCGCCCCAGAATGAAGTAGCCCATCGGCCCGATGAAATTGATCAGGGCGGCCACCCGCCAGGCTGCCTTCGGCCCGTTGATTTGCGCCGCCGGACGCTTGGAGATGTCACGCTGGGCGGCCAGCATCAGCGCCACCTGCCCTATCCCGATGACCACGAATCCCGCCCGTGCCGCCGGTGACATCTCTTTCCAGGTCTTTTTGTTTTTCTTGGCCATGGTCAACGCTCCTTAGTGGGTATTTCCAGTTTCCGGTGTGCGCCGTGCCTGCGCAACAGGTGTGCAGGCACGGCGCCGTACGGTTCAAAACGTGAACGGCTCAAGCGGTGAACGGCTCAAGCGGTGAACGGCGCCAGCCGCTCCTTCTGCTCCGGCGTCAGGCGAAGGACGCGGCCGGAAGCTTCGTCCACAAACGCCAGATGGCTGCTGGCCCGGACGCACTCCTCCCGCGTCACCGGGTCCTGCACTACATAGTGGATGTCGAAACTGGCGCCCTTCACCGCGCCGATCCACACCTGGACCAATGCCGGGATGTTGCGGTATTCCAACGTCCTGACGTAGCGGATCTTGTGGTCCACCACCAGCGCAAGAGTTCCCTCCGGAACGTCGTTGAAGAGCGACACTTCCGGTTCGATGCCGGGCAGGCCGGCACCCCGGGGAGGCCCGAACGCTGCGATACGGGCCTCCTCGAGCATCCTGACAATCTGGACGTTGTTGATGTGCCCATAGGCGTCCATGTCGCCCCAGCGCATCGGGACCAGGACCTCGATGCGCCGGGATTCCGGAGTGCTTGGACCGCGGCCGGACGTGTTCTCAGACGCGTGGTCGGTTCCCAGGGCGCTCAGCTGTGGACCGCCGTCGAATCGTCCACAACGGTTTCCTCAACATCGGAACCGGCGAACTGGGACATGTACAGCCGGTAGTAGGCACCCTCAGCCGCCAGCAGCGTCTTGTGGTTGCCCTGCTCCACGATCTTGCCGTTCTCCATCACCAGGATGGTGTCGGCGTCCCGGATGGTGGAGAGCCGGTGCGCGATCACAAAGCTGGTGCGGTCCGTCCGCAGCGCCGCCATGGCCTTCTGGACCAGCAGCTCGGTGCGTGTGTCCACGGAGCTGGTGGCCTCGTCCAGGATGAGCAGCGACGGGTTGGCCACAAATGCGCGGGCGATGGTGATGAGCTGCTTTTCACCGGCGCTGACGTTGTTGCCTTCTTCATCGATCACGGTGTCGTAGCCCTCCGGCAGGGCGCGCACAAAGCGGTCCACGAAGGTGGCCTTGGCGGCTGCCATGACCTGCTCCTCGGTGGCGTCCAGGTTGCCGTACCGGATGTTGTCGAAAATGGACCCGCCAAACAGCCACGCATCCTGGAGCACCATGCCCACCTTGGACCGCAGCTCGGACCGGCTCAGGTGCGTGACATCCACGCCGTCCAGGGTGATGGACCCGGAGTTGAGCTCGTAGAAGCGCATCACGAGGTTCACCAGGGTGGTTTTGCCGGCCCCCGTGGGACCAACAATTGCCACGGTGTGCCCCGGTTCCGCCGTGAAGGACAGGTTTTCGATCAGCGGTCTGTCCTCCGTGTAGCTGAACGTGACGTCCTTGAACTCCACATGCCCGTCGGTCTTGGCCGGCAGGTGCTCGGTGGCGGTCTCGGAGTCCTGCTCATCGGCGTCGAGGAATTCAAAGACGCGCTCCGAGGACGCGACGCCGGACTGCAGCATGTTGGCCATGCCGGCCATCTGGCCCAGCGGCTGCGTGAACTCTCGCGAGTACTGGATGAACGCGGTGGCATCGCCCAGGGACATCGAGCCGGAGGCCACCCGGAGGCCACCCACGACGGCGATGCCCACATAGCTGAGGTAGGAAACGAACTGCATAACGGGGAAGATCATGCCGGAGACGAACTGGGCTCCGAAGCTGGCCTTGTAGAGGGCCTCGTTCCGCTCTTCGAAGCGTTCCAGCATGTCAGCGTCACGGCCGAAGACCCGCACAAGATCGTGCCCGGAGAAGGATTCCTCGATCTGGCCGTTCAGCTCGCCCGTGTTCTTCCACTGGGCGGCGAAGAGCTTCTGGCTGCGCGAGCCGATCAGGCCGGCAGCCACACCGGACAGCGGCAGCGCCACGAGGGCGATGAGGGCGAGCTGCCAGGAGACGATGAACATCATGATGACGATGCCGATCACTGTCAGCAGCGAGCTGATCAGCTGTGCGAACGCCTGCTGCAGCGCCTGCTGGACGTTGTCGACGTCGTTCGTCACCCGGGAGAGGACGTCGCCGCGCTGGCGGGTGTCGAAGTAGTTCAGCGGGAGCCGGTTCAGCTTCTTTTCGGTGTCGTCCCGGAGCCGGCGGATGACCTTCATGACGATGCGGTTCAGCACGTAGCCCTGCAGCCACAGGAAGATGTTGGCCACAAAGTACATCAGCAAGACGATGGCGATCAGGACCGAGAGTTTCTGGAAGTTGATCCCGGTGCCGGGAACCAGCTCCATCCGGGACACCATGTCCGCGAAGTTGTCCTGCCCCTGCTGCCGCAGGCCTTCCACGAACTCGTCCTTGCTGGCGCCAGCGGGGAGCTGTTTGCCCACTACGCCGCCGAAGATAACGTCCATGGCCTGGCCCAGGATCTTGGGGGCGATGACGTTCAGGACCACCGAGACCACCACCAGGGCCACCACGGCGTAGATGCCCACAGCTTCAGGCTTCAGGAGGCCCATCAGGCGCTTCGCCGACGGCCAGAAGTGCTCTGCCTTTTTGGCGGGCATGCCGCCGAACATGTCGCCGTCGGCCTCGGAGGGCTTGTATTCCTCCTCGAAGAAATCGTCGTCCTCCAGGAGGTCTTCGGGGGTTACGGAATCCGGGTTCGTTTCGGTGGTCGAGCCTGTCGTTTCGGTGGTCGAGCCTGTCGAGACCTTCTTGGCGGCGCTCATGCCATTTCCTCCACGCTCAGCTGGGATTCAACAATTTCCTGGTAGGTGGGTGAGGTTTCCAAGAGTTCCTCATGCGTTCCGCGGTCCACGATCCGGCCGTTGTCCAGGACCAGGATCTGGTCTGCGTCGGTGATGGTGGAGATCCGCTGGGCCACGATGATCACGGTGGCGTCGGCGGTGGTCTGTTTCAGCGCGGCGCGGAGCCTGGCATCGGTTGCGACGTCCAGCGCCGAGAACGAATCGTCAAAGAGGTAGACCTTGGGTTTGGTGATCAACGCCCGGGCGATGCAGAGCCGCTGCCGCTGGCCGCCGGAGACGTTGGTGCCGCCCTGCGCGATGCGGGCGTTCAGTCCGTTCTTCTTCTCGCGGACAAAGCCCTCGCCCTGGGCGATCTGCAGCGCGTCCCAGAGTTCCTGGTCCGTGGCCTCGGTCTTGCCGAAGCGCAGGTTGTGCTCGATGGTGCCCGAGAAGAGGTACGGCCGCTGCGGCACCAGGGCCACGCGCTTGGTGATCTCGGCACGGTCCAGGTTGCTGACGGAGACGCCGTCCAGGAGGACTTCGCCCTCGGCGATGTCGTACAGGCGCGGCAGCAGGGCCAGCAGCGAGGTCTTGCCTGCACCGGTCGAACCGATGATGGCAACGGTCTCCCCCGGCTTGGCGGTGAAGCTGATGTTGCTCAACACCGGCGTCTCGGCACCGGGGTAGGCAAAGGTGACGTTCCGGCATTCCACTACCCCGGCCAGCGTGGCGGGAGTCTCAGGATGTTCGGGATCGTGGATGGAGGGTTCGACGTCGAGCACTTCACCGATGCGGTCCGCGCAGACGGAGGCGCGCGGGATCATCATGGCCATAAACGTGCCCATCATGACGGCGATCAGGATCTGGAGCAGGTACTGCAGGAAGGCGGTCAGGGCGCCCACCTGCATTTCGCCCGAATCCACGCGCTGGCCGCCGAACCACAGCACCGCGGCCGTGGACAGGTGCAGGATCATGCCGATGGCCGGGAACATCAGGACAAACAGGGCCCCGATTTTTAGGGACACGTCGGTCAGGTCCTTGTTGGCGACGCCGAAACGCTCGGTTTCATAGGGTTCGCGGACAAAGGCGCGGACGACCCGGATGCCGATGATCTGCTCGCGAAGGACGGCGTTGATGCGGTCGATCTTCTTCTGCATGGAGCGGAACAGGGGCATCAGCCGGACCACCAGGTAGCCCACCACCACGATCAGCACGGGCACGGAGACCCAGACCAGCCACGAGAGGCTGATGTCCTCGCGCAGCGCCATGATGATGCCGCCGATGCACATGATGGGGGTGGCCACCATGAAGTTCAGTCCCATCAGCACAAGCATCTGGACCTGCTGGACGTCGTTGGTGCCGCGGGTGATGAGGGTGGGGGCGCCGAACGTGTTCACGTCCTTGGCGGAGAAACTGGTGACCTTGCGGAACACCCCGCGGCGCAGGTCGCGGCCCACGGCCATGGCTGTTTTGGAACCGTAGAAGACGCCGGCGATGGCCGTGGCCACCTGGACAATGGCCACCAGCAGCATCACGGAACCGGTCCGCCAGATGAAGTCCGTGTCCCCGCGGGAAACGCCTTCATCGATGATCTGGGCGTTGAGGCTGGGAAGGTAGAGCGCTGCGATGGTGGATGCCAGTTGGAACACTACGACGGCCACGATGTATGGCATATACGGTTTGGAGTAGCGCCGTATGAGGGTGAGTAGCATGCCCGTGAATCCTTAGGAAGAGAGCGCGAAATGATGAGGATAAGTAGTAACAGACGGGGCCGACATTTCTCAGCCTACCTACTCTACGAAATCCGTTGCCCGGGCGAAACATCTACGGCAAAGATCATCCGATCGGCGTACGCCCCCACACGTTCTTCCCCACCCACGTGCGCGAACGGGCACTTGCGGTCCCGGATCGCGGGGGCCTCAAGTGTCCGTTCGCGCCTCTGTCAGTAGCCGTGCTTTGGTCAGCGGCTCGCGGAGGCGAGTTCCGGCGTCGTGCTTTCAGCGTTGGCGCTTTCTGCGGCGCTTTCCCCCGCGCCGGTCCCCGCCCC
Organism: Pseudarthrobacter sp. NIBRBAC000502772; assembly: GCF_006517235.1. NCBI lineage: Bacteria > Bacillati > Actinomycetota > Actinomycetes > Micrococcales > Micrococcaceae > Pseudarthrobacter > Pseudarthrobacter sp. NIBRBAC000502772. The sequence goes on along the minus strand of NZ_CP041188.1, from coordinate 1,452,837 downwards.
TGGCTGCGCCTCCGGCAGGATGTCAACGGTGCGCCGCAGCGGGCGCTCCTTGATGAACAGGACCGAGATCAGGGCTATCACCGCAACACCGGCGGAGATCAGGAAGACCTCGGCGGTGGCGTCGCCGTAAGCGGCGCGCATGATCTCGCGGACCGGTGCGGGCATGTCAACGAGGTCCATACTGGCTCCTGCGGACCCGCCCTCCACCGGGATGCCGGCCGCGGCCAGGCCCTGTGTGGCGAGTTCGCTGACCCGGCTGCTGAGGATGGCGCCGAGCACGGACACACCGATTGCGCCGCCCACCGAACGGAAGAATGCCACGGACGCGCTCGCCGAACCGATATCGGACGCCCGGACGGTGTTCTGCACCGCCAGGACCAGGTTCTGCATCAGCATGCCGAGGCCCACCCCGAGGATTGCCGTGAAGATCCCGGCCTGCCACAGTTCGGTGGTGTGGTCCATGGTGCCGGCCAGGCCGAGGCCGCCGATCAGCAGGATGGACCCGCCGATCAGGTAGCCCTTCCACTTGCCGGTGCGGCTGATGAGCAGACCGGAAACGACGGAGCCGGTCAGGTTGCCGGCGATCATCGGCAGCGTCAGGAGCCCGGCTTCGGTAGGCGTGGCGCCGCGGGCCACCTGGAAGTACTGGCCAAGGAAGGTGGTTGAACCGAACATCGCGATGCCCACGGCCACTGAAGCGATGATGGCCAAAGCGGTGGTGCGTTCGGAAATGATCTTCAGCGGGATGATGGGCTGCTCCATCTTGGACTCCACCAGCACCAGCAGGGCCAGAAGCACCACACCGCCGCCCACCATGGCGGCCGACTGCCAGGAAACCCAGTCGTAGTAGGCGGGGTTGCCGGCGAAGGAAACCCAGATCAGGAGCAGGCTGACGCCGGAGGTCAGCAGGATGGAGCCAAGCCAGTCGATCTTGACGTGGCGTTTGATGTGCTCGATTTTCAGGGTGATCTGGAGCAGGATAAGCGCGACGACGGCGAGCGGCACGCAGACGAAGAAGGTCCAGCGCCAGCCCAGCGGGCTGTCCACGATGAATCCGCCGAGCAGCGGGCCGCCGGCAGTGCCTACCGCCATCACGGCGCCCATGTAGCCGGAGTATTTGCCGCGGTCCCGCGGCGGGATCATGGTGCCGATAATGGCCTGCGCCAGCGCTGTGAGCCCGCCCATGGCCACGCCCTGAATAACGCGGGCGGTGAGCAGCAGCGGGATGGTCTCGGAGAGTCCGGCCATGACCGAGCCGGCCACAAAGATGACAATGCTCAGCTGGACCAGGAGCTTCTTGTTGAAGAGGTCGGACAGCTTGCCCCAGATGGGGGTGGTGACGGCGTTGGCCAGGAGCGCGGCGGTGATCACCCAGGCGAAGTCGGTCTGGGTGCCGTGCAGATCGGACATGATGGTGGGCAACGCGTTGGCCACGATGGTGCTGCTGAGGATGGCGGTGAAGAACGCCGCGAGGAGCCCGGTCAGGGCTTCCATAATCTGGCGGTGGGTCATCGCCAAGGGTGGTGCGGCGGGTTGGCTCGACATATCAGTGCTCCTGGAGGGTCTGGGGTGCGGCGGCTGGTGCCGCGGTTGAAAGTGCCGGGACTGCATGTGCCCGGGCTGAATGCTTGAGGGACTCCGAGAGCTTTGTCAGGATCCGTGCCGTGTCTTCGGCATCCTCCTGGCTCCAGTCGCTGAGGTACTCCTGCAGCGTGGCCGTGCGGCGCTCTTCGATCTTCCGGAGCTTGTCAGCGCCGGCCGGCGACAGGGCAACCAACTGGGCGCGGCCGTCGTCGGGATCCTGCCGCCGGATGACGTAACCCTGCTCTTCAAGGTCCGCGATGTGGCGGCTGAGGACGGGGGCGCTGACACCGAGCCGCTCCGCAAGCTGGGTGGCGCGGGACTCCCCCTCCCCCACGAACCTGAGGACGCCCTGCAGCGCAACCCCGGTGTCCTGTCCGCGGAAGCTCGCCGCGGCGACGCATCGGACCACCCGTTGGAGGTCGAAGATGCGGTAGACAAGGTCCGCTGCGGTGTCGGGGGCGACTGCCATGGTTGAGCTCCTCTTTTATTTGCCTAAGGCAACTATATACATAAATGGTTGCTTTAGGAAACTAAAGAAGAGATGGCAGGGGTCACTGGCCTTAAACGCCAAGCGCGAACCGGCAGCTAATACCCTCAAATTTGCTTGGGGAGGGTATTAGCTGCCAGTTCGCGCGTGCTTTGGTGCTGGGTGTTCAGTCGTCCAGGTGGGTGGGGCCGAACATCCTGAGCAGGGTTTCGACGACGACGACGTTGGGTCCGTCCGCCGCGAAGCCCGCCCTGAGCGCGTCCCCGACGTCCTCGGGGGCCACCCGCGTGGCCGGCACACCGAATGCTTCGGCGAGCTTGACGAAGTCTGGGCGCGCAAGCTCGGTGGCCGTGGCCTTGCCGAACGCGCCCACCATGTATTCACGCAGGATGCCGTAGCCGCCGTCGTCCACGATCAGCCAGGTCACGGGGATGTTGTGCTGCTTGGCGGTGGCGAGTTCGGAGATGGAGTACATGGATGAACCGTCACCGGACACCGCGAGGACGCGGCTGGGTTTGCCGACTGTTTCCAGCCCGACGGCGCCGCCGATGGCTGCCGGGAAGCCGTAGCCCAGGCCGCCGGCACCCTGGGCGGAGTGGAACTGGCCCTGCCGGGCATCCCAGCAGCTCCAGCCCCAGTACGCGGAAATGGTCATGTCCCAGAAGGTCTGCATGTCCGCGGGGACGGCTTCCCGGATGTCGGACATGAACTTCAGCTCTTTGCCCAGGTCCTGGGATTCCAGCCTTGCCTTGACCTTGGCGAGCGAGTCCTTCACCAGGTCCTCCGGGGCGGTCCCGTGCCAGCTGCGGGTGGTGTCGACGGGCGCCACAAGGGCATCGTCGAGGGCGGCGAGCGCCTGGCCGGCGTCGGCACGGATACCCAGGCCGGGGCTGTTCGATTCGAGGACGCGCGGCTCGGCGTCGATCTGGATGATGCGGCCGCGGGGCGCGAACGTGAAGTAGTTGGATGTGACTTCACCGAGGGAGGAGCCAATGACAATCAGGACGTCGGCGTCCTCCAGGAGGTCCGTCATGTGCCGGTCCTCGATCCAGGACTGCAGCGAGAGCTCATGGGTCCAAGGGAAGGCGCCGTTGCCGCCAGGTGTGCAGATGACCGGCGCCCGCAGCTTTTCGGCAATCGAGAGCAGCGATTTTTCGGCCCGGCCACGCCGGGTACCGCCACCGGCGATGATGGCGGGACGTTCCGCCGTCGACAGCCATTTCACTGCTTCCCGGACCAGCTCCACACGGGGCGGGTTGTCCGCTGCTTCGGCGAGCGCGTCCTCCACCGGGGGCACCATGATGGGGTCCAGGAGCACGTTCTGCGGGATTTCCAGCCAGACCGGGCCCTGCGGCGAGGAGATGGCTTCAGTCCAGGCATCCTGGATGGCCGACGGAATACCGGACGCGTGCTGGATCAGGCGCTGGCTCTTGGTGACGTTCGCGGCCGAGGCCTTCTGGTCATCGAGCTGGTGGAGCATGCCCTTGCGGCGGGCGCCGAGTCCTTCGAGCGGGATCTGGCTGGCCACCACCACCATGGGCACACCCGTGGCGTAGGCCTCCTGCAGGCCGGCCAGGGACGTCAGCGCACCGGGACCGGTGGACAGGAACAGCACACCCACTTCGCCGGTGGCGCGGGAGTACCCGTCCGCGGCGAAGGCGCTGTTGTTCTCCACGCGGGAGGACACGAAGTGCAGATTGCCGCGGCCCATGGCGTCAAACAGGCCGAGCGCGTGCTGGCCCGGGATGCCGAAGACGGTCTTGGCGCCGAGCGCTTCAAGGGTTTCGACGACGAGGTCCCCGCCGTTGCGCTGGCTGGTCCCCTTGGTAGGTGCTGCTGTGCCCGGATCGAAATCAATCATGGTGGCTACTCCTTGGTTCCGGCGGCGAAACCGGCAGGTTGGCGGGCTTCTTGGCCGAGAGCTTGCGCGGCGTAGCCGTTGGCGGTCCCGAACCGGTCACCTTCAACAGCATTGTCCGCCATCAGGGTGATCAGTTCATAGGCCACATGGCTGGCTGCCACGCCGGTGATTTCGGCGTGGTCGTAGGCAGGAGCAACCTCGACGACGTCGGCGCCCACCAGGTTCATGCCGCGGAAGCCCCGGATGATCTCCAGGAGTTCGCGGCTGGTGATGCCGCCGGCCTCGGGGGTTCCGGTGCCCGGGGCGTGTGCGGGGTCCAGGACGTCGATGTCCACGGAGATGTAGAGCGGGCGGTTGCCGATCCGGTCGCGGACCTTGGCAACGGTCTCCAGGACGCCCTGGTAGTAGACGTCCGCGGACGTGACGATGCCGAACCCGAAGCGGTGGTCGTCGTCGAGATCCTTTTTGCCGTAGAGCGGGCCGCGAGTGCCGATGTGGCTGATCGCTTCCGTGTCCAGGATGCCTTCCTCAACGGCCCGGCGGAACGGGGTGCCGTGGGTGTATTCAGCGCCGAAGTAGGTGTCCCAGGTGTCGAGGTGGGCGTCAAAGTGCAGCATGGCAATGGGCCCGCCTGCCCGCTCGGCAGCCGCACGGAGCAGCGGCAGGGCGATGGTGTGGTCCCCGCCGAGCGTCACCAGCTTGCTGCCGGCCGCGGTGAGGTCCAAGGCGTTCTGCTGGATGGTTTCGATGGCTTCGTTGATGTTGAACGGGTTGACCGCCATATCGCCGGCGTCAGCCACCTGGATGTTTTCGAACGGGCTGACGTCCCAGGCCGGGTTGTAGGGCCGGAGCAGGCGGCTCGCTTCCCGGATGTGGTTGGACCCGAAACGGGCACCCGGGCGGTACGAAACACCCGAGTCGAAGGGCACTCCCACCACCGTCACGTCAGCCTTGGCCACCTGGTCCAGGCGCGGCAGGCGGGCGTAGGTTGCAGCGCCGGCATAGCGCGGGATACGGGATGAATCGATGGGGCCAAGGTTGCCGTTGGCTTCGATGCGCAGCTCTTTCAAGATGAGCCTCTCCTTCGAGGATTGATCGGCGGGTGTGACAGCCATCATACCCTGGAGTTTTCTTATGCGCATCAGTTGTTTACAACACCACCCTCACCGCCGCTCCTCAACCTTGTCGAGCTGAGAACAGGGCAGAGACCGGTGATCGCGTCCCAAAGTTGATGGGAACACGTTCGGGTTCGCCAGGACCCATGCCACCGCCACGGCGTCGGCTTTTCCCGGTCTTCCGGGGTGAGCTTACGCAGGACCCCCAGGAGGACTGCCAGCGACGCGTCGGCGGCGATGAGGTGGTCGATGGGGTCCGGGGCAGCGGACCATTCGTCCGGGCCGGCACCGGAATCCGTCGACGCCTCCGCGACCAGGCGTCCCAGGAAGTGGTCGCCGGGCAGGTCCGTGGCGGACTCCCAGCCCCAGGTGAACACGATGCGCTTGCCCGGCTCGATTTCCTGGAACGTCCCGGCGACCGAAAGCGGCCCGCGACTTTTGTCGATCCCTGGACTGCGATTGGAACGGGCAGCGGCGAAACTCTTCCGCTGGGTGAAGCATCGCAAGCGCTTGCGAATTTCTGTAAAAGAAGCTAATTTTATGCCCATGCCTTCTTCCGTGGAAACCGTCGCCGAACGTGCTGGCGTCTCAGTGTCTACGGTTTCCCGCGCCCTTCGCGATATTCCTGGCATTTCGATCGAGACTCGCAAGCGCGTGCAAAGGATTGCCTTGGAGTTGGGCTATGTTCCTTCCTTGGCCGGATCCCGGCTTGCCACCGGAAAGACGCGAACGGTGGCGATTCTGACCCCCAGCCTGTCAAAATGGTTCTTTGGCCAGGTCCTGAGCTCTGCAGGCAACGTGCTCCGCGAGGCAGGGTATGACGTGCTTCTCTACGAACTGGCTGACCCGGGCTCCCGGGATCGTTTCTTCGCCGGGCCCGGGCTGGCCGGCCGCGCTGATGGTGTCCTCATCCTCGCCCTGCAGCCCAGTCCGCAAGAACTGGCGGCGCTGGACAGGCAGGGACTGCCGATCGCGGTTCTGGGGTCCAATCAGCCGGGGCTTGCCGGCGTAAGCGTGGAGGACAGGGCTGCCGGCCTGTCGGCGGTGCGTCACCTGCTGAACCTGGGACATGAACAGATCGGCTTCATCGGAATCCAGGAACAGGTCGGCAGCACGCTGGGCGGTGTTCCACCCGCGCAACGGCACCTCGGCTACCGCGATGCCCTTGCGGAGGCGGGACTCGAGCCGGATCCCGGCAATGAAGTCTTCGACGAGAACACCGTATCCGGAGGGTCAGCCGCCATGGCCAAACTCCTGTGCGCGGGCAACCCACCCACTGCAGTGTTTGTTGCCTCCGACGAAATGGCCTTCGGCGCTCTGCGCTCACTTCGCGATGCGGGAATCAGCATCCCTGATGATGTGTCAGTGATCGGATTCGACAACCATGAACTCGCCGAACTTCTTGACCTGACCACCATGGACCACTCCGTCGCGCGGCAGGGCAGCGAGGCCGCACGGCTCCTGCTCGCCAACCTCCACGCTACCGACCTCCAAGCTACCGACCCTGCGGCCGGCTCGCTGACCATCACGGCCACGCTGGTCGTCCGTGGCAGCACGGCGCCGCCGCGGCCGCTGCGTAGCAAAAACAGACTCCAAAGGCACGTCGGATAGCAAACCCACAATCGAAGGAACTGCACATGGAATACCGCAAACTCGGCTCATCCGGCATGTACATCAGCGAACTCGCCTACGGCAACTGGGTCACCCATGGAGAGCAGATCGACCAGGAAGCCGCCACGGCCTGCGTCCGCCAGGCACTGGACTTGGGCATCACCACTTTCGACACAGCCGACGCCTATGCAGGAACCAAAGCGGAGACGGCCCTCGGGGAAGCACTCAAGGGGGTGCGCCGCGAGGGCTTGGAGATTTTCACCAAGGTTTACTTCCCCACCGGTGAAGGCAAGAACGACCGCGGACTGTCCCGCAAGCACGTGATGGAGTCCATCAACGGCTCCCTGCAACGCCTGCAGACCGACTATGTGGACCTCTACCAGGCCCACCGCTATGACTATGAAACGCCCCTTGAAGAGACGATGCAGGCGTTCGCGGACATCGTCCGTGCGGGCAAGGCCCTCTACATCGGGGTGTCCGAATGGACCGTGGACGAAATCCGGGCGGGAGCCATGCTGGCCAAGGAACTGGGCATCCAGCTGATCTCCAACCAACCGCAGTACTCCATGCTGTGGCGCGTCATCGAGGAAGAAATCGTCCCCGTCAGCGAGGAACTGGGACTTGGACAGATCTGCTGGTCACCCATGGCCCAGGGCGTCCTCACCGGCAAGTACGTGCCCGGGCAGCCCGCACCGTCCGCATCGCGGTTCACCACGGATGACGGCGCCCTCAAGACCGACCACCGCTACCTCGGCGACGACGTTCTTGCCCGCGTCCAGCAGCTCAGACCCCTCGCCGAGGAAGCAGGCCTGTCCATGGCGGCCCTCGCGCTGGCCTGGGTCCTTCAGAACGCCAACGTCTCTGCCGCCATCGTCGGAGCTTCACGCCCGGAACAGCTCGTGGACAACGCCACCGCAGTCGGAGTGAAACTGGAAGCCGACCTCCTGACCAGGATCGATGCCATCCTGGAACCCGTCATCGAAAGGGATCCCGGAAAAGTCGAGTCCTTCCTGATCCGCCCCTGACGCAAAGAGGCAGTGGCCCGCAAGCGCTACGGGCCGGATTGGAAGTGTGGATCCGCAGCGCGTTATACTCTGTCAACTGGTCCCAGCTCGGGTTCGGCCGTACCGCGTCCACTTCCCGGAGCCAGCAAACCCCCCGCAACCTGTTCGGCTTCAAGGACGGCACCAACAACCTCAAGGCCGAAGACACCGAGCTGCTGACGGAGCACGTCTGGGCCGGGGAAGCCTCCCGCCCGGAGGAAGCCTGGATGCAGGGCGGCAGCTACCTGGTGGCGCCCCGGATCCGGATGCAGATCGAAATCTGGGACCGCACGTCGCTGCGGGAACAGGAACTGCTGATCGGGCGGACAAAATCCGAAGGCGCGCCGCTCTCCGGCGGCAAGGAATTCACCGCCCCGGACTTCACCATCAAGGGCAAGGACGGCGAACCCCTGATGGGCATGGAGTCGCATGTCCGGCTCGCCCACGCGGACCAGGACGACGGCGTGCGGATGCTCCGCCGGGCAGGAGCGCAGCAACGCTGGCGAGCGGGAATCAGCAACCTACCGGCTGGCGGCGGGGACCAGGACCCAGAGAACCTCGACGGCCTCGTCGGTGGGATTGACCCACGTATGCGGTTCGCGGCCCGGGAAGGTCACGGTGTCGCCGGTGCTGAGCTCGTATTCCTCGTTGGTCAGGATCAGCCGGATGCGCCCCTTGATCACATGGAGCACATCCACGTCGCAGTCCACGGCGTAAAGCTCAGCCTCGCCGCGGCCATGCGGCTCGATGACGGCCTGGATGATCTGGATGCGCCGTTCGGAACGGGCGGTCAGCAGCCGCTCCACGATGCCTTCGCCGCCCAGGGAGATCCGTGGGCCTTCGTCCCGTTTAGTCAGGTGGGTTTCCGGGGCCACAAACAGGTCGCCAATGGAGATGGACAGGACCTGGCACAGGGTCACCAGGGACGCGACCGACGGCGACGTAAGGTCACGTTCCACGCGGCTGAGGAAGCCCTTGGTCAGGCCGGTGGCGTCGGCAACCTGCTCGATGGTCAGCCGCTGCGACTGCCGGGCGGCACGGATTCGGGAACCGATGGCAACGGGAACGTTGCTCGGCTCAACTGGCAGTGCCTTCATGTGCAGACCTTTCGTGGCCGGCGGTGCGGCCCCATCTCTGGAGCAATCCTAATGGCCAGCAGCAGACGTGACACGGCAACCACGGCAGCGAACACCAGGCAGTGCGGCCGGACCTTGACTGTTGCGTCGGTCACAGCATACTCTTTTAGGCAACAAGTGTTGCCCCTGAGGCAATATTTCATGAACTCTTCCTCCCAATTCCACAAGAGCAGCGGAATACCGGCTTCCCCAGCAGCGCCGCCGGGATTCCAGAAACACTGCAGATCAGCTCCAAGGAGCCCCAAATGGACGCTAACTTCGTCAACATCGCCATCGTGGTGGTGTACCTCATCGCCATGCTGGCCTTCGGCTGGTGGGGCAAGTCCCGCACCAAGAACAACAGCGACTTCCTGGTTGCCGGCCGCCGCCTCGGCCCCCTGCTCTACACCGGCACCATGGCCGCCGTCGTCCTGGGAGGTGCCTCCACCGTCGGCGGCGTCGGCCTGGGCTACAAGTTCGGCATCTCCGGCATGTGGCTGGTGGTCGCCATCGGCGCGGGTGTGCTCCTCCTGAGCCTGCTCTTCGCCGGCACCATCCAGCGGCTGAAGATCTACACGGTCTCCCAGATGCTCAGCCTGCGCTACGGCCAGCGCGCCACCCAGACCTCCGGCATCGTGATGCTGGCCTACACCCTGATGCTCTGCGCCACCTCCACCGGCGCCTACGCCACCATCTTCGTTGTCCTGTTCGACTGGGAGCGCTGGCTCGCCATCGCAGTCGGCGGCGCCATCGTCCTGGTCTACTCGACCATCGGCGGCATGTGGTCCATCACCCTGGCCGACCAGGTGCAGTTCATCATCAAGACCGTGGGCATCTTCGCCCTGATGCTGCCGTTCACGCTCAACGCCGCCGGCGGCTTCGACGGCATCCGCAGCCGCGTTGACGCCAGCTTCTTCCAGCTCGATGGCATCGGGATGCAGACCATCATCACGTACTTCGTGGTCTACACCCTCGGCCTGCTCATCGGCCAGGACATCTGGCAGCGCGTCTTTACCGCCAAGACCCCCACCGTGGCGCGCTGGGGCGGCGCAACGGCCGGCGTCTACTGCATCCTGTACGGCGTCGCCGGCGCCCTGATCGGCCTGGCCGCCCGCGTGGCCCTACCCGACATCGACGTCGCCAACCTCGGCAAGGACGTTGTCTACGCCGAGGTCGCCACCCAGATCCTGCCGATCGGCATCGGCGGCCTGGTCATGGCCGCCGCAGTCGCCGCCATGATGTCCACCGCCTCCGGCGCCCTCATCGCCGCCGCCACGGTGGCCCGCGCCGACGTGGTGCCGTTCGTGGCCAGCTGGTTCGGCAAGACGATCAACACCGACGACACCGAAAACCCCGAGCACGACGTCAAGGCCAACCGTTACTGGGTCCTGGGCCTGGGCATCGTGGCTGTGCTGATCTCCATGGCGGCACAGGACGTCGTGGTGGCACTGACCATCGCCTACGACATCCTGGTGGGCGGCCTGCTGGTGGCCATCCTCGGCGGCCTGGTCTGGAAGCGCGGCACTGGCATTGCAGCCGCCTGGTCCATGGCCGTTGGCTCGGTCCTTACCCTGGCACTGCTGATCATGTACGCCGCAGGGGTCATCCCCAGCGTTGACGGCGTCTACGCCAACGAACCCATCTACTGGGGCCTCGGCGCCTCGCTGGTTTCGTACATCGTGATCTCGCTGCTCACGCCTCCCACGGACCCCGAGGTCCGCGAGGCCTGGGAGAAGCGGGTCGCAGGAGCAGTCACCGAAGAGCTGCCCATGGAGGCCCACCCGGTCGCCAGCCACTCGAGCCACTAATCTCGACAGGCTCGATCACCGGAGATAACAGGCTCGATCACCGGCGGCCACTGAGCCCGCAGCTTCACTGAGTTAAGTACGACGGCGGCACTCCCCTTCGCTTCCCCGCGAACCGGAGTGCCGCCGTCGTTCGTTCTATTCGGTTCCGCGGAACTCGTCCTCATCGAGTGGAACCACGCGCTCCTCGGCGTCGACTGCCACCGGGGGCGTGGGAACCACCACCTCTTCGGCGTCCAGGAATTCGTCCTCGGCGTCCCAGTCGTCCACGCTGACGGGGACGTCCTCGGCGTAGTCGTAAGCGGGATCCGATTCAACAGATTCCAGGTGCGGCATGTCCGGGTGCTGTCCGGTGGTGCTCATGATTCGACCTCCGTTTGTTCGCCTGACGTGCTTTGTTGATGGGCGCCGCCGGTGGGCGCAGGCGGACGCCACTCCTTCATCACAGCACCGCCGGTGGGCCCGGTCAAGAGCCGGCGCAACCCGTCCGGGCACACGCGGCAGACCGCGGAATTTTGAGGGAAACCGAAACTCCGCACTGAGGGCAGCCAGCCGAAAATCCGCGGAATTCCGCGGTAAGCTGGGCGTTGCAATGGGGCCGAACCATGCCCATCCAGCACAGGAGCCTTGCGTGTCTCAGCACCCCAATCCCAGCCAAGCCCGGCCCGCGGAACCCCATCCATCCGCGCCGCAGCCTACGCCGGCCGACATCCGCCGGTGGCGCCAGTACCTCGCGGACGAACGGGCAGAGGCCGCCGTCTACCGCGATCTCGCCCAAAACCGCGACGGCGAAGAACGTGCCATCCTGCTGGCCCTCGCCGAAGCCGAGGGGCGGCACGAGGCCCACTGGCTGCACCTCCTCGGCGACCACGCCCAAAAGTCCCGGCCGGCGTCCCTCCGCAGCCAATTCCTGGGCTTCCTGGCCCGCCACTTCGGCTCCGTTTTCGTCCTGGCCCTCGCCCAGCGCGCTGAAGGCCGCTCCCCCTACGCCTTGGATCCCAACGCCACGGATGCCATGGCAGCGGATGAACAGATCCATGAGGAAGTTGTCCGAGGCCTGGCAACCCGTGGCCGCAACCGGCTCGCCGGGACGTTCCGTGCCGCCGTTTTTGGCGCCAACGATGGCTTGGTCAGCAACCTCTCACTAGTGGTGGGCATGGCCGCTTCCGGAGTGGCGAGCGGGGTGGTGCTGCTCAGCGGTGTGGCAGGGCTCCTCGCCGGTGCCATGTCCATGGCCGCGGGCGAGTTTGTCTCCGTGCGGTCCCAGCGCGAGCTCCTGGCGGCCACGCGTCCCACCCAGATCACCCTCGCGGCCGCCCCGAAACTGGACATCGAACACAACGAACTGATGCTCGTCTACCTGGCGCGCGGAATGTCCCACGAAGCGGCCGCACACCGCGTGGCCGAACGCATGGGGCGGCTGAGCTGCGACTGCGATCCCAGCCTGTCGCTCCAGCCCGAGGTGCCGGAGACTGAGGACCAGCACGAGGCCGTGGGCACCGCGTGGGGGGCGGCGCTGTCCAGCTTCTGCTTTTTCGCGTCCGGCGCCGTGGTCCCCATCCTGCCGTTCCTGTTCGGCCTGACCGGGTTGGCCGCCCTGGTGGTGGCAGCGGTACTGGTGGGGCTGGCGCTGCTGGCCACCGGCGGAATCGTGGGCCTGCTGTCCGGGACGTCGCCGCTGACGCGCGGGCTCCGCCAGCTGGGCATCGGCCTGGGCGCCGCCGCCGTAACCTATGTGCTGGGCCTCGCCTTCGGCACCGTGGTGGGTTAGCAACGGCCGGACGCCGGAATAGTCAGCCGCCCAGCACCGCTAGCGCCTCGTCCACACTGTCCACCAGGAAGATCCGGTCCTCCATGGCCCGTCCGGCAGCGAGCCGCCGGAGCATGGGCCACGCGGGATACTCGTGCTCCCAGTGCTGCCGCCCCACCAACACCATCGGTGTCACGGCTTCGCGGGCGCTGTAGTAGTTCTCGCAGGCGTCCTGGAAAATTTCCTGCACGGTACCGGCCGCTCCCGGCAGGAAGACGATGCCGCCGTCGCACAGTTCCAGCAGGATCGCCTCCCGGATGGCGTTGGCGAAGTACTTGGCGATGTGGGTGGCAAAGTAGTTCGGCGGCTCATGCCCGTAGAACCAGGTGGGGATCCCTAGGGACGGCGTTCCGCCGGGTTGGCGTTCGACGACGGCGGCCGCCTCGCGTGCCCACGCGGACACCGAGGGGCGGAAGCCGGGGACGGCTCCAAAGCCGGCGAGTGCCGCCGTGAACTCCGCGTGCGGAACGCGGCTCAGATAGGCGCCGAGGTTTGCCGCTTCCATGGCACCCGGGCCGCCGCCGGTTGCAACGATCCGCCCGCTCTGCGCAAGGAGCCTGCCCAGCTCGGCTGCCTGAGCGAAGTCCGGGGTTCCCCGCAGGGCGGCATGCCCGCCCATCACGCCCACGGTGATGCGGCCGGCGTAGGGGTCCGAGTGAGTGAACCCGTCCAAGGCGTCGCCGATGGCGTGGTCATGCAGCGCCGAGGCCAGTGTGGCGTCCAGCCGGTTGCGTTGCCCCGGGCGGATGCTCCACTGGTACACCAGGGCGTCAGGCAGCTCCTCATACGGTGAGTTTTCCAGGCCGGCGTAAAGTTCCTGCGGCGTGTAGAGCCGGGCCCGGTAGGGATCGAACGGCACACCCTGCAACCTGGGGAAGATCAGTGCGCCGCGGCGGCGAAGCCCGTCTTCAACGCCCTGGTCGAAGGTGCAGCCCAGGAAAATGGCACCTTCCACGTCCAGCGCCTCAAGTGCTGCCTTGCGGCCGCGCAGGTCCAGGGACTGGGCGTGCCAGCCGTGCATGGCCACCGCGCCGGCGGCGACCAGCCGGTCGAACGCGTCCAGGCTCTCAACCTCAAGGGTCCGAGGGCTGGGCACCAGGCCGCCGGAGGGGTTCATAGTGCCAGCCTAGACTTCGGCCGAGGCTCCGGCACGGCACTGCACATCACTGCACTGCACTGGCACGAGGGCACCCCCGCCGGAAAACCGGAGGGGGTGCCCGTGCCTGGTCCGGTTCCCGGTCAGGAAACCTGGAGGCCGCCGTTGATGTCGTAGGTGGCGGCGGTGATATAGCCCGAGTCCTGGCCCAACAGGAAGGCGATCAAGGCTGCCACTTCCTCGCGGGTGCCCACGCGGCCCATCATGATGCCCTCGGACAGCTGCGCTTTGCGCTCATCGGTGAGGGTTCCACCCATGATGTCGGTGTCGATCGGGCCGGGGGCAATCGCATTGACCGTGATGCCGAACTCGCCGACTTCGCGGGCCAGGGCGCGGGTAAACCCGAGGATTCCGGCTTTGGTAGCGCTGTAGGCAACCTTCGAGAACGTTCCGCCGCCGCGCTGGGCGGAGATGGACGAGATGCTCACGATGCGCCCGAGCTTTCGCTCGATCATGCCCTTGAGGACCCGCTGGGAAACGATGAAGGTACCGCGCATGTTGATGGCGAAGACGTTGTCCCACTCCGCCACGGTGGTTTCCATGAACGTCGTCGGGGAGCTGATCCCGGCGAGGTTGGCGAGCGCAACAATCGGGGGAAGCGCGTCTTCGATCTCGGTGATGGCCCGGTCAACGGACGCCTCGTCGGACACGTCGGCTCCAACGCCAATGGCCTTGACGGCACGGTTGGAGCCGATCTCCGCGGCGGCGGCCTTGGCGTCCTCCGCATTGATGTCCAGGATGGCGATTGACCATCCCTCGCTGGCCATCCGGTCAGCGGCGGCGCGGCCGATGCCGCGGGCCGACGCGGCGCCGGTCAGGACAACGGTGCGTTCGGAAGGGAAGTTGCTGGTAGTCATGAGGTTTTCCTTCAGGGGTTTCGAGATCAGGAGATTTTGGCGGGGTGCGTGGAATCAGGGGCCACAGCGGCAGCCGCGGCAACTGCGGGATCCAGCGCGGCATCGCCTTCGGGGCGCTTGCGTGCATAAAGGTAGGTGGCAACCGCCGTGACGCAGAGGCAGAAGGACAGGAACAGCAGGCCGCTCTGGTTGTTGCCCGTGGCGTCGTTCAGCAGGCCGACAGCGTACGGGGCCACGAAACCGCCGAGGTTACCCAGTGAGTTGATCAGGGCGAGGCCGGAAGCAGCAGCTGCCCCGGTGAGCGCCGCGGACGGCATGGACAGGAACGGCGCGATGGCGCCGTAGATACCCATGGCCGCGGCGGTCAGGGCAATGAGGGCCAGTATGGGGTTGACCGGGAGCATGTAGCCTGCAGCAAGGAGGCCCATGCCGGCAAGGACCATGCTGACCGCACTGTGCCAGGCCCGCTTTCCGGTCTTGTCCGCACGCCTGCTCCAGAAGTACACAAAGACTGCAGCCACGGAGTAGGGAATGAGGACGATGAACCCGACCTGGGCGGTGGAGAACTTGCCCAAAGCGGCGACGATGGTGGGCATCCAGAGACCCAGTCCGTAGATGCCGCAGACCAGGCCGAAGTACAGGGCCGAGTAGGTCAGGGTGCGCTTGTCCTTGAGGCCGGATAGGAAGTTGTGGCTGCCGGAACTGGACTTGACGGCCAACTCCTTGTCCATGGTGGTGGCAAGCCATTCGCGCTCGTCCGGGTTGAGCCACTTGGCATCCCGCGGGCGGTCGGTCATGAGGATGGGGGTAAGCAAGCCCAGGATGATGGCCGGGATACCTTCGATGATGTACAGCCACTGCCAGCCCTGCAGGCCCATGACGCCGTCCATCTGGAGCAGCAGTCCGGAGACCGGGGCGCCGAGGGCGTTGGAGATGGGCTGGGCGAGGATGAAGATGCCCAGTACCGTGACGCGCTGAGCGGCGGGGAACCACAGCGTCAGGTAGAAAAGGATGGCCGGGAAGAATCCAGCCTCTGCCGCCCCCAACAGGAAACGGATGATGTAGTAGGTGGTTTCACCGTTCACCAGGCACATGGCCGTGGCGAAGATGCCCCACGTAATAAGGATCCGCGCCAGCCACTTGCGTGCGCCGAACCGGTACATGCCAGCGTTGCTGGGCACCTCGAGGAGCGCATAGCCGAGGAAGAAGATGCCGGCGCCGAGCCCGTAAGCTGCGGCATTCAGGCCGATGTCCTCGCTCATGGTGAGCTTGGCGAAGCCCACGTTGTTGCGGTCAAGGTAGGCAACGAAATAGAGCAGGACGATCAGTGGCATAACCCGGCGGCGGACCTTGCGGAGCGTGCGCTCGCCAAGCTCGCCGAGCCCTGCGGATTTTAAGGAGAGTGAAGTCATCTTCGACCTTCTGTCTAACGGAGTCCGGCACCGGCGGTGGTGGCGGGAATCCGTGCGGATATCTTGGGAGGCCCAGTCCAAAAGGGGAACGGGATCAATGCGATTGAGTCAGATGTCAGACATCTGATCGAACAACTGAGAAAAAGCATAGATTAGTGATGCGGATTACGTCAAGACCTGCTTGGTGCGGGCTGCAACGTCAGGATGCTGCGTGGTGCACGTAGCGTTCGTAGTCCCGGTATGTCTGGTCCATATGCTCGTCCATGGTGCGGCGGGCCAGCTCGGCCTCGCCACTGAGGATGCTTTCCATGACCTTTTGGTGGTACTCAATGGCGTGCAGTTGGATCTCTTCGACGGCGGACGTTTCACGCCGTTTTACGTAAAGGAGCTGACCCAGCTGCGCGAACAGCGCCCGGACAAATGGATTGCCGGAAGCCTTCAACACTGCGTCGTGGAAGGCGATGTCTGCCGCCACGAAGCCATCGAGGTCGCCGGAATCATGGAAGCGCTGCATGTCCGCAATGCACTCGCGCATCTGCTGCGCATGCTCGGGTGTATGGCGTTTGGCCGCGAGCGCAGCCGCCCCGGTTTCCACCATGCGCCGCATCTCGATCAACCCCACTGCGACCTGCTCCGCCCCGTTGTCGTGCGAAGCGGCCTTGAAGATCGCGTCCAGGCCGGTCCAGTTGTCGGTCGGGTTGACGAAGGTCCCGCGGCCGGCTTTAACGTAGAGGATGTTCTGTGCCCGCAGGGCCTTGAGTGCCTCGCGCACCGTGAGGCGGCTGACGTCGTAGGCTTTGGCGATGTCGGCTTCGGGCGGTAAGGCTACATGGGGCTGCAGTTTGCCGTCCAGGATGTCTTCGAGCAGGCCGTCGACAAGGTCGTCAACAAGTGTCCTGCGGCCCATCGTGCTTCCCACCTTTAGTCTTGCCCCGTACTCCGGGTGCCATCCACATTACAGAAGCCGCCGTACGGACCGGGACCCCCGCCAGCTTCACCGCCCGCTAAAGCGGCCTCTCAGGTCATTTCCATGCCAAAGCGGGCCGTAGCCTTGACCGCCAAAGTTCGGCTGATATTATCAACAAAGGCAGTATGTCCTATCAAGCGAACATAGTAGGACATGGATTCTCTCCCGGGCCTCGGGCGGGCACCAGCTTCCGGCATGGAACGAGGAATATCCAGTGGCGAATCAACTTGGTCTCATCATCGACCGCTCCTCGCCCGTACCCCTGTACCACCAGGTGGTACAGGGCATCGAGGCCGCCATCCACAGCGGAATCCTGGAACCCGGCAGCCGGCTGGAAAACGAAATCGATCTCGCGGCCCAGCTGAACCTCTCCCGGCCCACCATGCGCAAAGCCATGGACGAGCTGGTCCGCTCGGGGCTGCTGGTCCGCAAGCGCGGCGTGGGCACCCAGGTGGTCTCCAGCCAGGTCCGCCGCCCCCTGGAGCTCTCCAGCCTGTTTGATGACCTCTCCAACAACGGCAAGAAGCCCACCACCCAGGTGCTGACCTTCTCCCACATGGAGGCCGACGCTGCGACGCTCGCCACCCTCGAACTGCCGGCCGGCTCCAAGGTGTACCACTTCACCCGCCTGCGCAAAGTGGGCGGCAAGCCCCTGGCCCTGATGGAGAACTGGGTCCGGGACGACATCGCCACCATGGACGAAGCCATGCTGGCCGCTGAGGGGCTTTACGCCATTCTCCGCCGCGGCGGTGTGAACTTCCGCCTGGCCTCGCAACGGATCGGCGCGATGATCGCCAACGACTACCAGGCCCGCCTGCTGGAGGCCGAGGTCAATTCCGCCCTGGTCACCATGGAGCGCACCGCAACGGACGACGCCGGCCGCCGGGTGGAAACCGGACACCACGTGTACCGGGCGGATTCGTACAGCTTTGAAATGACACTCGTACAGCGATAGCGCAAGGAATATCTATGACTAACTGGGTCTACCCCCTGGGCAGCGCCGCCGACGGCGGCTGGGACATCTCGCTCGGAACCTCCGATTCAACCCGGACCGTGGACGGCTGGGCCCATACGGGCCTGAAGGTGGCCACCTTAACTGCAGGTGCCGCCGTCGTGCTCCCCGCAGCGGACGAGGAACGCATTGTGGTCCCGCTCAACGGCTCCTTCACCGTCTCTGTGGACGGTGAAGACTATGTCCTGGCGGGCCGGGCGTCCGTGTTCCACGGCCCCAGCGACGTGCTGTACTCGGGCACGGGCCGGACCGTCACCATCAGCTCGTCCGACGGCGGTCGGGTGGCGGTCGCCACGGCTCCGGCCAAGGCCTCCTACCCCACGCGCCTGGTCACGGCGGCAGAGACACCCGTGGAACTGCGCGGGGCAGGCAACTGCTCCCGCCAGGTCCACAACTTCGGCACGCCTGCGGCTCTCGAAGCTGACCGTTTCATCGTGTGCGAAGTCCTCACCCCCGCCGGAAACTGGTCCTCCTACCCGCCGCACAAGCACGATGAGGAAAAGGACGGCGAAACGAACCTCGAGGAGATCTATTACTTCGAGACGCAGGTGGCCGCCGGTTCCGGGGCACCCGCCGACGCCGACGCCATCGGCTACCAGCGCGTCTACGCCTCGGATGAGCGTCCCATCGACGTGGCGGCCGAGGTCCGCACCGGGGACGTTGTGCTGGTCCCCTACGGTTGGCACGGCCCCGCCATGGCGGCCCCGGGCTACGACCTGTACTACCTCAACGTGATGGCCGGCCCCGGTCCCGTCCGTGAATGGCTCATCAGCGACGACCCGCACCACGGCTGGGTCCGGCAAAGCTGGGACGGCCAGGACATCGATCCCCGGCTGCCGTTCGGCGCGTAGAGATCAAGAAAAATGCCCCTCCGGAACGGATTCCGGAGGGGCATTTTTCATGGCAGCGGTACGCTCACCTGGCGACGCTGATGGCCACCCTGACCGGGACGCCCGTTGCCAGTGATTCCTGGGCGGCGTCCGCCACGCGGGAGGCGGCCACGGCGTCCTCCGGGGTGCAGGGATTCTCCCGGCGGCCCAGGATCAGCTCCACAAACGCGGCCATTTCTGACCGGTAGGCCTGGTCGAAGCGCTCTGCGAAGGTCCGGTGGGGCTCACCGGCGGGGAAATCGATCCCGGCTTCGGCCGACACCATGGCCGTTTGCTCATCGAGCCCAACCATCAGCGAACGGCTGGAACCCTGGATTTCCAGGCGGACGTCGTGGCCGGCCCCGTTGTAGCGGGTGGCTGAGACGGTACCGACCGTACCGTCGTCGAACGTGATCAGTGCCAGCGCCGTATCCACGTCCCCCACGGCGCCGATGGCCGGGTCGCCGTTGTTGGAGCCCTTGGCGTAGACCTCCACGATCTCGCGGCCGGTCAGCCAGCGGAGGATGTCGAAGTCGTGGACGGAGCAGTCGCGGAACAGGCCGCCGGAACTGGCGAGGAACTCCACGGGCGGCGGCGCCATGTCGCAGGTGACGGCGCGCAGGGAGTGGATCCAACCCAGCTCGCCCGCCTGATAGGCACGCTTGGCTTCGAGGTAGCCGTGGTCAAAGCGGCGCTGGTGGCCGATCTGCACCACGCCGTTGTTGTCGCGGATGTAGTCCAGCACGGGCAGGGCGTCAGCCACGTTCATGGCCACGGGTTTTTCGCAGAAGACAGGGATTCCGGCGTCCACGCCGGCCTTGATCAGGTCGGGGTGGGTGCCGGTTCCGGTGGCGATGACCAGTCCGTCCACGCCGGCGGCGATGAGGTCCTCCACCGAGGGCAGGAAGCCGGCACCGAGGCCGGCAGCAATGCCCTTGGCGTGGTCCTCGGCGACGTCGGTGAGCAGGAGCCTGACGTTGACGCCCTCCGGGTTGAGAACTCCGTTGAGCGCGGCGATATTGTTCGCGTGCATCACGCCGATGCGCCCCACTCCGACCAGACCGAGAATGACGTCCTTCATAGTTCCCTCGCATGCAGTAGCGGTCCCGGAATCCGGGCAGACAAACAATGTTGGAACGTTCCATCATTGTCTTGCTAGAGTAGGTGAATCCGCAAACGGAGTCAAGACTTTGTACTAACAAACTGGAGGACGCTGTGACTGCCCACGAACGCAAACGCGCGGCCACCATCCTGGACGTGGCCGCCGCCGCGGGTGTGTCCAAGTCGGTGGTGTCCCTCGTGCTGCGTGGTACGGGCTACGTCAGCGCGGCCAAGCGCACCGCCGTCGAGCATGCTGTCCTGGAACTCGGCTACCGGCCGAACGCGGCCGCCCGGGCCCTCGGCGAATCGCGGAGCCGCACCGTGGGCGTGGTACTCAACGACATGCGGAACCCCTGGTTCGTCAGCGCGGTGGAAGGGCTCAACAGCACCCTCAACGAGCGCGGCCTGCAGATGCTGATGGGCGACTTCCGCCTGGACAGCCGCAGCGGCGAATCCCTGCTGAAGAAGCTGCTGGAGATGAACATCGAGGCCCTGGTGCTCGTGGGGACCATGCCGGAGAGCCCCGGCCTGACGGCAGCAGCCTTGCAGGTGCCAACCATCGCGCTGGGAGCGCCCACCGGCCCGGGTGCCAACGTCACCGTCGTGACCAACAACGACGACGCCGGGGCGCGCCTCGCGGTGGCCCATCTGATGGCGCTGGGGCACCGCCGCATCGCCCATGTGGGGGCACCGGCCACCGCAGTCGGGATTGCCCGCCGTCGGGGGTATGAGGCTGAGATGAGGGCCGCCGGCCTGGCGGAGTTCATCCGGACCGTGCCGGGAGACCTGAGCGAAGAGGGCGGCCACCGTGCCGCACTCGAGCTGCTGTCAGGTGGCGACCGGCCCACAGCGGTATTCGCTGTCAACGACATGGCGGCGCTGGGGGTCCTCTCGGCTGCCGAGGAATGCGGGCTCGCCGTGCCTGCCGATCTTTCGGTGGCCGGCTACGACAACACCCCGCTGGCGCGGTTGCGCCGGATCAGCCTGACTTCCGTGGACACGGCCAGTTTCGCCGCCGGGCAACGGGCGGCCGAACTCCTGATCGCACGGCTGGAGCCAGGCAGTACGCTGCCCCCAGACGAGCTGTTGGTGCCGACGCTGGAAGTGAGGGGCAGCACCGCCGCCCCTCACCCCTGAACGGCACGCCTATGCCGAGGCGATCCGGACGCTGGCGTCCTGCACCGTGGCGTCCTGCACGGTGAACGCCGCCCGGAAGGCCGCTAGGGCTTCCTCGTCGTCACCGCTGGCCCAGGCTTCCATACCCACAGTCCCCTCGTAGCCTGCTTCCGCGAGCGCCCTGGCCACGGCCCGGTAATTGATCTCCCCGGTTCCGGGTTCGCAGCGGCCCGGTACGTCGGCAACCTGGACTTCGCCGATGTGCGGCAGGGCGGTCCGCACAAGCTCGATGAGGTTCCCCTCGCCCAGTTGTGCGTGGTACAGGTCCAGCATGAGCTTCACGTTGGGGTGCCCGGCTGCTTCCACGAGCGCCAGGGTGTCCTTGGCGCGGGCGAGCGGGATGCCGGGGTGGTCCAGGATCGTGTTGAGGTTCTCCAGGCAGAACGTCACGCCGTACTTCTCCCCCAAGTTGCCGAGTCGTTCCAGGGTCCGCGCCCCGGTGCTCCACATGCGGCCGGTGGACCGGTAGAGGGGGCGGGCCGCCTGGCCATCGATGAGCTCAGCGGAGTGCACCACCATGCGGCTGACGCCGAGCTCCAGGGCCGTGGGAATCAGTGACTCGGCCGTCCGCACCACGTCGTCGGCCGTGTCGGGGTCCACCAGGCTTCCGGAGGTGTACCCGGTCATGGAGGAGAACACCGCGCCGGTGGCCTTGAGCGCGGCCAGGTCCTTGCCCCTGGAGTCCCACATCTCGACGTCGAATCCGGCGTCGTGGATCCGCTGCACCCGTTCCACAAACGGCAGGTCCGTGAAGACCATTTCCGCGCAGACGGCCAGCCGCATCAGACGCCCGCCCGGGCGTCGTCACGAAGCGCCACCGGGGCAGCAGCCACAGCCACCGGACCGCCCTGCTTGACCGATTCGATGCACGCCAGCGCCATGGCCAGCGCGCGGCGGGCGTCTGCGGCGCCGGGGGTGAGGGTGAAAGCGCCCGACGGCGGCGGGGTTCCGTCCCGCTGCGCACGAACCGTGGCGGCGAAATCGGCGAGTTCGTCCGTGTAGGCCTGCCGGAAGAGTTCCACGTTGAGGCGCGGGGTGTCCGCGGACAGTCCCTCCGCCGTGTAACGCCGGGCCGCCGTCTCGGTGGCACGGCCGGCCTGGACCATGCCCTTCGAGCCGAAAACCTCTCCGCGGATGTCGTAGCCATAGAGGGCACTGAAGTTTGCTTCCGCCACGGCGATGGCGCCGTTGTTGTAGCGGATGGTCACCACCGCGGTGTCCAGGAAGCCCTGATCGCGCAGCTCCGGTTCCACGAGGGCGTCGGCCACGGCATAGACCTCCACCGGCTCGGCGCCTTCGTTGAACCAGTTCAGGGTGTCGAAGTCGTGAATCAGCGTTTCCAGGAAGACCGTCCATGCGGGGACCCTGGCCGCATTCGGGATGCTGCCGTTGCCGGGATCGCGGGTCAGTGAGCGCAGGAGCTGCGGCTGCCCGGCGATACCGGCCGCAAGGTCTTTCTTGGCGGACTGGAAGTCATCCGCGTAGCGCCGGTTGAAGCCGATCTGGAAATGCACCCCGGCTTTTTCGACGGCGGCAAGCGCGGCGTCAAGCTCTTCCAGGCCCTGGCCCGCGGGCTTCTCGCAGAAGACGTGCTTCCCCGCGGCGGCGGCCTGGGTGATCAGTGACGAGTGGAAGCGGGCCGGGCTCGCGATGACCACGGCGTCGATCTCGGGATCGGCCAGGATGTCCGCGGCGTCGGCAGTGACCTTTGCGGTGCCCAGCGATTGGGCCAGGGCCTGCGCGGATTCCACGTTGGGGTCGGCGATGGCCGCCAGGATGGCGCCGGGGACGCGGCGGGCGATGCTTTCGGCGTGGAACGCCCCCATCCAGCCGGAGCCGATGAGCCCGACCTTCACGGGTGCGGAGAGTCCTGCGGAGTGCTGTTCGATGTAGGCCATTGGCCCGTCCTTTCGATCGTCAAAAACAAAAATGAATCAGAGCCGTGCCGCGTCCTCGTCCGCCAACGTTTCTTCGCCCGGGAACACGACTCCCAGCTGGCGGCGGATCTCGTCGGCCACGTCCAAGGTGCGGATGGATGCTGCCAGCGTCCGCTGGCCGGCCTGTGTCTGCCCGGCGGCCACGGCACGGGCCACGGCCGCCGCTTCGTAGTGCAGTCCCTCGAAGTGGCCGCCGGGCGGTTCCTCATGGCACACCCGGGCCCCGTCCGGGAAGCGGACCTCGAAGCCGCCGGGCATGTTGAAGGGACCGTCGATGGTCAGCGTGGCCTTCGAACCGACGATCGTGGCCGCAGTGGGCGTGAAGTTATGCAGGTGGGTGTTCACCACGGCCTGCGCGCCGCCGGCGAACCGCATGATGGCGGACAGCTGGGCGTTGACCCCGGACTCGTGGGGCTGGCCGATGGCGTGCAGCTCTTCCGGCGGGCCCAGGACCTCGGTGACCAGGGCCAGCGGGTACGTGCCGAGGTCCAGCAGCGGGCCGCCGGCCAGCCAGGGATCGAAGATCCTGTGGCCGCGTTCGAAGTGTTCGCCGTACTCGGCAAAAACCGTGGTCACGGTGCCCAGGGTCCCGGCGTCGAGGATCTGCCGGATCACGTCGAACTTGGGCAGGAAGAAACTCCACATGGCCTCGGCGGCGAACACCCCGGCGGCTTCAGCCCGTTTGGCGATGTCCCGGGCCTGCGCCGCGTTGAGGCCGATCGGCTTCTCGACCAGAACGTGTTTGCCGGCGTCGAGGGCGAGCACCGCGGCCTGGTGGTGGAAGTTGTGTGGCGTGCAGACGTAGACGATGTCGATGTCCGGGGCGGCTGCCAGCTCCTCGTAGCTGCCGTAGGCCGCGGGCACGTCGAAAGCGTCCGCGAATGCCTTGGACCGGCTCAGCGAACGGGACCCGACGGCGGCGATCACCTGGTCCGTGTGCGCCTGGACGGATTCCGTGAAGCGTTCGGCGATCCAGCCCGGTCCCATGATGCCCCAACGCAGCACGGGGGCATCCCGCGGACCGGGCACGCGGGAGACCGGCAGGGCGGAAAAGCTCACGAGTAGCTCACTTTCGTGTAGGCGCCGTCGCTGTGCAGGGACTGGATCATGGCCTGGGCCACGAGCGAGGCGTTGAGGCCGTCCTGCGCCCCGGCCAAGGGTGGTTGTTCCCCCTGTGCCAATGCCGAGATCCAGGCCTGCAGCTGCAGGCGGTACGCGTCGGCGAAGCGCGGGCGCCAGTCTGCGGGTATCGCCGTCTGGCTGAGGCCCGCCTGCTGGACGCCCAGCAGTGCGGAATCGTTCAGGCCGGTGGTGCCACGTTCTGAGACAACCTCGCAGCGCGTGGTGTAGCCGTACCGGGCGTTCAGGAACAGCTCCAGCGTGGTCACCGTCCCGTCGGCGGTGCGGAGCATCATAAAGGCGGGGTCCTGCAGGCCGCCGTCGGCATGGCGTGAGCTCCGCCCGGCCTGCCATGACACCTCCACGATGCGCGAGTCCAGCAGCCAAGGGATGATGTCCAGCTCATGGATGGCCGAGTTCGTGATGGCCGATTCCGAGGTGGTGCCGGGGCCCGCAGCTGCGTTGCGGCTGGTGCAGTGCACCATCAGGGGCTCACCTTGGCTCCGGTCCTGCACGGATTGGCGCAGGGCCACGTAGCCGGGGTCGAAGCGCCGCATAAAGCCAAGTGAGAGCAGGGATGCGCCGGTGGCGGCCACAATGTCGGCGTCCGCCGCTACCACCTCGAGGCTTTCCAGGAGTGTGGGTGCCAGCGGCTTTTCGCACAACACCGGGGTCATCGCCTCGAAGCACTCAAGCACCAGCCCGGCGTGGGTGGAGTCGTGGGAGGCAACCACGACGGCGTCCACCTCCTTGGAGTGGATCAGCTCGGAGGGATCGGTGGTGATGCGGGCGGCCGGAGGTGCAGCGGCCGCGGCACGGCCGGCGTCGAGGTCTGCCACAAAGGTGACTTCCGCGCCGCCGATAGTGGTGGAGAGGTTCCTGATGTGGTCGGCGCCCATGATTCCGGCGCCGATGACGCCTACCCGGATCGGCATGTTGGTCCTGTCCTGTCCATCGTGATTCTGCACGTCGTTTTGATGGCTGCCCCATGGCAAGGCTGGGGCCCGCCGGCAGTCCGCCGGAGGGCCCCTTCGGGCCGGCGCGGCTAGGCGTGTCTTGGGGCGCCTGCCTGGACGGCGTCAGCGACGTCGGCCACTTCGGCTTTGACTTCCTTCAGGGCTTCGCTGTGGCCGCCGAGCTGTTCGAGCTCGTGCGCCAGTTCGGCGAGTTCGGCGCCGCCGGCCATCTGGGCGGTGAGCTCGTCGAGGGAGATGTCCTTCTTGTCGTAGTAACCGATCGACTTGCCGCGCTTGAGCAGCAGGAACCGGTCCCCGACGGGGAAGGCGTGGTGCGGGTTGTGGGTGATGAAGATGACCCCGAGGCCGCGGTCGCGGGCCTGCAGGATGTAGCGCAGCACCACGCCGGACTGCTTGACGCCGAGGGCCGCCGTCGGCTCGTCCAGGATCAGGACCTTGGCGCCGAAGTACACGGCCCGGGCGATCGCCACACACTGGCGTTCACCGCCGGAGAGCTGTCCGATGGGCTGCTCCACATCGCGCAGGTCGATGCCCATCTCGGCGAGTTCCTTGAGCGTGATGGCTTTCATCTTCTCGACGTCCAGGCTCTTGAACGGGCCAAAGCCGCTGGTCAGCTCGGAACCGAGGAAGAAGTTCCGCCAGATCGGCATCAGCGGGACAACCGCGAGGTCCTGGTAGACCGTGGCGATGCCGGCGTCGAGCGCGTCACGGGGCGAGGTGAACTTCCGTTCCTCGCCCATGATGTTCAGGACTCCGGCGTCGTGCTGGTGCAGGCCGGCGATGATCTTGATCAGCGTGGACTTACCGGCACCGTTGTCGCCCAGCACGCAGGTGACGCGGCCGTTGTCCACGGCCATCGTCACGTCGGACAAGGCGATGATGTTGCCGTAATGCTTGCCTACTCCCTCGAGGGAGAGCAGGTGCACGGGCGTGTGGGTGAGGGGATCTTTTTCGTTCTGGAGCAGCGTTTGCTGGTCGATTTCGTTGGCATTCATTTCTCCGGCCCCTTACTTGAGTTCCGCGCGGCGTTTGACGATGAGGTTGACGATCGTGGCCAGCAGCAGCATCAGGCCCAGGAAGAACTTGAACCAGTCCGGGTTCCACTGCGCGTAGACGATGCCCTTGTTGGCCATGCCGAAGATGAACGCGCCGATCGCGCCGCCGATGGCCGAGCCGTAGCCGCCGGTGAGGAGGCAGCCGCCGATGACCGCGGCGATGATGTAGAGGAACTCATTGCCCACGCCTTCACCGGACTGCACGGTATCGAAGGCGAAGAGGTTGTGCATGCCCAGGATCCAGCCGCAGAAACCCACTCCCATAAAGAGTCCGATTTTGGTGCCCTTGACCGGGACGCCTACGGCGCGGGCAGCGTTCTCGTCCCCGCCGACGGCGAAGATCCAGTTGCCCACACGGGTCCGCATGAGCACCCAGGTGGCCACGGCGACGAGGGCGATCCAGATGAAGACCGTGATTTTGACGTCGATGCCGCCGATGGTGACGGAGGAGGCAAACACTGCGCGGGCGGAGTCGAAGCCGTCCATGACAGAAATGGACGGCGATGACACGGAGCCGCCGATCAAGCGGGTCAGGCCAAGGTTCAGGCCGGTCAGCATCAGGAAGGTGGCCAGGGTGACGATGAAGCTGGGCAGCTTGGTCTTCATCAGGATCCAGCCGTTGATGAAGCCGATGGCCAAGGAGACCAGCAGCGCCAGGACAACGCCGACCCAGACATTTGTGCTGAAGTACCAGCTGAACATCGACGCTGTCAGCGCCGACGAGATCACGGCGACGCCGGTGGAAAGGTCGAACTCCCCGCCGATCATCAGCAGGGACACCCCCACTGCCATGATCCCGATCGTGGAGCTGCCGTACAGGATGGTGGCCAGGGCGTTGGGCTGGGTAAACGTCGGGGAAACAAACGCGAAGAAGACGAAAAGGACGATTGCGCCCACGAGGGCACCGACCTCGGGCCGGCTGAGGAGCTTCTGCAACGGGCTGCGCTTGGCGACGCGTTCATCAATCGCCGGTAATTTGAGCTTGGGCTGGGTCATGGTCATGATGATTCTCCTTGCTGCCGGGCCGGCGTTGGCCGGCCCGGCCAGCGGGCTGTTTAGCGGATACCCTGTTCGGCGAACTTCAGGACTTCGGCCGCGTTGGACTTGTCGATGATTGCCGGGCCGGTCAGGACCGACTGGCCGCCGCCGATCTTGAATCCGCCGCGCTTGTTCTGCCACAGCGCATCCACGGCGCTGTAGCCCTGCAGCCACGGCTGCTGGTCAACGGTGAACAGCACGCTGCCGTCGGAGACCTTTTGGGCCAGTTCCTTGTTCAGGTCGAAGCTGGCAACCTTGGCGGCGCTGCCGGCGGTGGAAACGGACTTCAGGAGGGTCAGCGTGATCGGGGCACCGAGGCCGATGATCACGTCAGCGTCTTTTGAGGCCTGCAGCTTGGCGGTTGCCGTTGATTCAACGGACGTCATGTCGGCGCCGTTGACGTACAAAATTTCCGTCCCGGGCACCTTGGCCTTCACACCGGCACAGCGGGCTTCGAGGCCCACGTGTCCCTGCGCCTGGATCACACAGACCGGGTGCTTGTATCCACCCTCTGCGAGCCTTGTGCCTACGGCCTGGCCAGCGAGCTGCTCGTTGGAACCGAAGTGGGTGAACGCTCCGAGCTGCGCGGAGGCCGATTCGCCGGCGTTGAAGCTGACAATCGGAATGCCCGCATCAGCGGCCTTCTTCAGCGCACCCTTCAAAGCCTCAGGCGTGGCCAGGGTCACGGCGATGCCGTCCACCTTCTGATCCACGGCCTGCTCGATCAGCTGGGCCTGCCTGCCGGCTTCGGGATCGGAGGTGTACAGCAGCTCGACGTTGTCCTTCGCCGCAGCCTCCTCGGCGCCTTTGCGGACGGTGTCCCAGAATGTGTCACCGGCGGGGGCATGGGCGATCAAGGCAATCTTGATCCGATCCGTTGTGGCGACCTGTCCGCCGCCGGCATTGCCGGTATCGGCGGGCTTGCCGCCGGTGCTTGAGCAGGCGCTCAGCGCCATCATCGGCACAACTGCCGCAACGAGAGCCGCCTTGCGCCAAGAAAAATTAGCCACGTTAATCTCCTTTGATCTCAGGTTCCGGGCTGCCACTCTGCAACCGCCGGAGCACTGTCTACCTCGATCATGGTGATTCAACTCACGAATGTCAATAGTTTGTCCTGACATTAGGATGTTTTGACGTGGGGAGCTTGCTGTGGCCGCCTAAAGTGCCGGTCGCGCCGTGGTTCCGCGGACAACCAGGGCGGGCTCGATCAGCCTGCGTTGCGGGCCAACCGAGGAGTCGTGAATGCGCGCCAGCAGCGCCTTTGCCACATCCACGCCCACCACGTCACTTCGGTTGTCCACCGAGGTCAGCTCCAGATACCGCGACTTGGCCAGGGTTGAATTGTCGTAGCCGATCACCGAGATGTCCGCCGGGACCGCAAGCCCGCGCGCCTTGATGGCGCCCAAGGCACCCAACGCCATGGTGTCGTTGGCGGCGAAGATGGCGGTGGTGTCCGGAAAGTGGTCCAGCAGCCAGCACGTCGAGGCGTAGCCATCTTCCTCGGACGTGCCGCCCTGCTCCCCCGCAATCCGGGGTTCGACGCCGGACTCCTGGAGCCGGGCTTGGAAGCCGGCGCGCCGGTGTGCTGCGGCACCGCCGGAGCCGGAAAGGTGGCCTATCCGCGTGTGGCCGAGCCCCAGAAGGTGGCTGGCCGCCATACCGCCGCCGCCGTCGTCGTCGTTGGTGATCAGGTCCGCGCCGGCCGGCACGCCAGCGCGCCACCCCGCCACTACCGTCGGAACCCCCGCCCCGGCCAGCATTGACGCGCTTGGCTCTGCCGCTATCACCAGTCCGTCAACGTGCATGGCAAGCAAACCGTCGGCAGCTTCCTGGATGCGGTTCTCCCCGGGGCGGGAATCAGCCAGCATCACCTGGTAGCCATGTTCGGTCAGCGCAGATTCCATCCCCCGCAGCAGATCGACGAACCACAGGTTCCGGTAGTCGTCGATCACCAGCCCGATGCTCTTCGTCCGGCTGCTGGCGAGCGTGGTGGCGGCACGGCTGGGGCGGTACCCGAGGTCCAAAATTGCCGCTTGGACAGCTTCCCGGCGCTTGTCGCTCACCCGTGCCGGATTCTGCAGTACGAGTGAAACCAACGACGGCGAGACGCCCGCCTGCTTCGCCACGTCATAGATCGTCGGGCGTCGGGTCTTGGGGCTATGCAACGTCATTCGGGGTGCCTTTCGTGTCTGCCCTTGAGGATATCCGCAGGTGATTGACAGGACATACATACATGGATACGCTCAGTTCCAACGCACTAAATTGTAGCGCTACAAAATGCCGTTGGAGCTTCCCGCCACGGCTGAATTTCAAAGGAGAAATCAATGGCTGAAAGCCTAGGCGTCGCCGTCATCGGTGCAGGCATGGCCGGCAAGGCCCACGCTGCTGCATACCGCACCGCGTCTGCCCTCTACAGCCCGGTACTTCCCCCGGTGCGCCTGGTCTCGATCGGCGATGTCAACGCCGAATTCGGTTCATTGGCCGCCCGCCGTTTCGGATACGAGCGCAACGACACGTCCTGGCAGGCAATCGCCGAAGCCGATGACATCGACGTCGTCAGCGTGGTCATCGCCAACTCGCTCCACCGCGAAGTCGTGGAAGGCCTGCTCGCTGCCGGCAAGCACGTTTTGTGCGAGAAGCCGCTGAGCGACTCCCTGGCAGACGCACGCGCCATGGCCGAGGTAGCCCGCGTGGCTGAGGCCGGCGGCACGATCGCCCGCATTGGCTTCACCTTCCGCCGTACCCCCGGCATCGCGTACATCCGGGACCTGATCCGCAACGGCGTGCTCGGCAACGTCCTGCACTTCAGCGGCCGCTACTGGACCGACTACGGCTTCAGCCCCGCCGCTCCCATGAGCTGGCGCTACAAGGGCGGCCCCGGATCCGGTGCGCTGGCCGATGTGGGAAGCCACCTGACGTACATCTCCGAGTTCCTCTGCGGCGACATCAAGTCGGTCACGGGCGGCAGCCTCAGCACCGTGATCGACAAGCGGCCCCTGCCGCTCGCGGCCGTGATGGGCCACGACCACGTTGCCGTCAGCGATACCTTCGAAGCCGTCGAGAACGACGACTACGCAGCATTTAATGCCGAGTTCGGCACGGGCGCCGGCAGCTTTGAAGTCTCGCGGGTTGCAGCCGGCCACGCCAACAGCCTCCAGTTCGAGGTGTTCTGCGAGAACGGTGCCGCCAAGTTTGACCAGCGCCGCCCCGCCGAAATCCAGCTGTTCCTCAACGACGGCTCCGGCAACGAGAACGGGTACCGCCAGGTCATCCTCGGCCCGGGCCACCCCTACATCGCCGGCGGCCTGGCCATGGACGCCCCCGAAGTCGGCTTCGGCCAGAACGACGCGTTCGGCTACCAGGCTCGCGCGTTCCTCGAAGAGGTCGCCGGCCTCAGCGAGGAAGAGTCCCTCCCCCGCTGCGCCACCTTCGACGAAGGCGTGCGCAACATGGAACTGCTCGGCGCAGTCACCGAGTCCGCCCTGAACAACGGAAAGAAGATCACGCTATGAGGCTCGGCGTCTACAACGCGGTCCTGCACGACCGGCCGCTTCCCGAAGCACTGAAGGTCATCGCCGAGCTCGGCCTCACCGGCATCGAGATCAACACCGGCGGGTTCCTCCCCGCGGTGCACGTCCCCACCATGGACCAGATCCTGGAAAGCGACGCCGCCCGCGATGACTACCTGGCGATCTTCGAGGGCACCGGGGTTTCCATCGCGGGCCTTAACTGCAACGGCAACCCGCTGCACCCCAACCGTGAGATCGGCGAGAAGCACGCCGAGGACATCCGCCGCTCCATCCGGCTGGCCAGCCGCCTCGGCCAGGACCGGGTGGTCACCATGTCCGGCCTGCCGGGCGGAGAGCCCGGAGCCACCACCGTCAACTGGGTGGTCAACGCCTGGAACTCCGCAGCACTGGACGTCTTGGACTACCAGTGGGGCGTGGCTGCGGAATTCTGGAAGGAAACCGACCGCCTGGCGGCTGACCACGACGTCAAGGTGGCCCTCGAACTGCACCCGCAGAACCTCGTCTTCAACACTGCCGACGTCCGCAAGCTGATCGAGCTGACCAAGGCAACGCATGTCGGCGTCGAACTGGATGCCTCCCACCTGTTCTGGCAGCAGATGGATCCGGTCGCCGTGGTGCGCGAACTCGGGCCGCTCGTCTTCCAGGCAGCGGCGAAAGACGTCCGCGTCAACACCGAAAACGCTGCGCTCTACGGCGTGCTGGACAACAGCTTCCGCCGGCTCGCGCCGGAGGAAAACCGCACCAACCTCGGCGGCGACGAGTGGGCCAACGAGTGGCCCAAGAACTCTGCCTGGGACTTTGTGGCCCTGGGCCGCGGGCATAACACCGCCTACTGGACGGAGTTTCTCCGCGCCCTGCACGAAGTAGACCCGGAGATGCTGGTCAACATCGAGCACGAGGACACGTCCTTGGGCCGGATCGAGGGCCTCCAGGTGGCGGCCAAGGTGCTGCGGGATGCTGACGCTGCGCTCAGGTCTTCGCTGAACCTGACGGCCTAGTAGTCAGCCAACCAGTCAGCAAAGGCCTGTGACAGACAGCAAGGGGGCGGCGCACATGCGTCGCCCCCTTGCTGTCCCCCGAGGCCGGCCCTAAGACAGAAGGAAGCGAAACATGCGTATTGGCATTGTGGGATACGGAGCAGGCGGCAGGTACTTCCATGCCCCGTTCATCGAGGCGGCCGAGGGAGTCGAACTGGTGGGCATTGTGGCCCGTTCGGAAGCGAAAAGGGCTCAGGCAGAAGCGGACTTCCCGGGGCTGCCTGTTTATGGGAGTCTTGCCGGTCTGCTCGACGCCGGCGTGGACGCGGTGACCATCACCACGCCGCCGCACACCCGCCGTGACCTGGTTATCGAAGCCATCGCAGCGGGCGTGCACGTTGTGGCCGACAAGCCCTTTGCCCCCACGGCGGAGGCTGCGCGGGAACTCGCCGAGGCCGCCACGCGGGCTGGCGTTGTCCTGAACGTCTACCACAACCGGCGCCGCGACGCGGATATCCTCACGCTCGCCAACGTGCTGGCCTCAGGGGAACTGGGTGAGATGTGGCGGGTGCATTCGACCATGGACCAGGACAACGCCGACAGCCTTGAACTTGGTGCCAGTGGCGGCCTCCTGCGGGACCTGGGCAGCCACCTGGTTGACCAGATGCTGTGGCTGCTGGGACCGGCGAGCCACGTGCACGCGACACTGGACTGGACGGACCGTTTCGGCGAACGGACGGACTGCGGCTTTGTTGTCACCATGACCCATGCGTCGGGAACCGTCTCCACGGTGTCCGCCAGCAAACTCAACCATTCCACCACCCGGGAGCTGCGGGCCTACGGCAGCAGGGGCAGCTACATCGCCTCCGGCGCCGACGTTCAGGCCGACGCCCTGATGTCGGGCCGCCGTCCGGTAGAGGACCCGGCAACGTGGGGCATCGACGCGGCCGAAAACTGGGGCACCCTGTCCACGAAGTACGGCCGCGAGGCCATTGCCTCGGCGCAGGGGAACTATGCCGGCTTCTATACCGAGTTCGCCCGCGCGGTCCGCGGCGACGGCCCTGAACCCGTACCGGCGGCGGAAGGAATCCGGACGCTGGAGGTGCTGGATGCGGCCCGCCGCAGTTCGCTGGAGAGAGCGGTGATCGCACTCTAGAAGTCCCCCAAAAGGGGACGCAGAAACGCCCGACGCCGGGCCGGCGTCGGGCGTTCTCGTGTCACCTTGGTTTTTGCGTCCCTTAGACGGACACGCCTGAGCGCTGCTTGAACAGGTGCTCGAGCTCCTCCAGGGATTTGTCCTTTGTCTCCGGAACGACGCGCTTGACCCAGACAATGGCACCCAGCTGCAGTGCCACGAAGATGAAGAACGTCGCCGAAACCCCGATCCAGGAGACCATCTGCGGGAAGAAGAACCCGATCAGGAAGTTGATCATCCACAGCACAAAGACGCAGATGCCCATCGCGATGCCGCGGACGTGCATGGGGAAGATCTCGGACATGGTCAGCCACGTGACGGTGCCGATGCAGCCCTGCATGGACGCCAGGAACGTCACCATGAACAGCAGCACAAGGTAGCCGCGCAACGTGCTCTCCGGCAGGAGCATGGAGACGAGCGCGATGGCCGTCAGGGAAGTGGCTGTCCCGCACAGTCCCACGATCAGCATGGGCTTGCGGGGCACCCGCGTCATCAGATACATGCCGACGATCACAGCCGCCACGGACGTGACGCCGTTGAGGACGTTGGCGATCAGGGCGCCCTGGTCGCCGAACCCGGACGAGGACAGGATGGACGTCCCGTAGTACATGATGGCGTTGACGCCGCTGATCTGGTTGATGATGGCCATGCCCAGGCCCACCACGAAGATCCTGCGGATCCACGGAACGGTGAGGTCCTTGAACGTGCCCATCCTGGCCTGGTAGTCCTCGCGGGCTGCCTGCCGTACCTCATCGAACTCCTCCGAGACGTCGCCGGCGGCACGGGTGGACCGCAGCACCTCAAGGACGGCCCCGAAACGGCCGGCCGACGCCAGCCAGCGGGGGCTCTCCGGCAGGACCAGCATCCCGAACCACAGGATGACTGCCGGGAGCGTGGCGATGACCAGCATCCAGCGCCACACGTGCGTTTCCTCGGGGAAGGCGTTGCCGAGCACCGCATTGAAGGTGAAGGCGAGGAACTGGCCGGTGACGATCATCAGCTCGTTTTGGGTGACGATGCGGCCGCGTTGGGCCGCCGGGGACATTTCGGCGAGGTATACGGGGACAATCACGGAGGCGCCGCCCACGGCCAGGCCCAGCAGGGTGCGCGCCGCGATGAGCAGTTCCGTGCTTGGTGAGAGGGTGCAGGCGATGGTGGCCACAACGAAGATCAGGGCCAGTCCCATGATGGTCTTGCGCCGGCCGAAGCGGTCCGAGAGCCGGCCTGCGCTGATGGCGCCGAAGGCAGCGCCGAACAGGAGCGTGGACGTGACCAGCCCTTCGGTGAGCGGCGTCAGTCCGAGGTCCCGCTGCATAAACGGCAAGGCGCCGTTGATGACGCCGGTGTCGTAGCCGAACAGGAGTCCGCCGAACGTGGAGAAGAGCGCCACCTTCCGCATGAACTTCTTCGGGTTGGCCGGTTTGGTGGGGTTGGTGGGGTTGGCCGGCGTGGCCGGGTTGTTCGGCTTGGTGCTGCCGGGCGCGTCGGACTGGACTGTGCCGGGATTCGTCATGGTTCCGTTGCTTTGGTCCGTCTTCCCCACCACTACTTGGCCTTGTCGACGTAGTGGCGCATCGTCTCCAGCTGGTAGCGGGACACGTCCTCGGCGTTGTCGTCTTCGGCGAAGACACTGGACACCATCACGGTGTTGTCCTTGTCCAGGAAGCCGATTTCCTTGAGCCCGCCGAAGAACTCGTCCCAGTTGACGTCGCCGTCGCCGATCTTCAGGTGCTGGTGCACCCGCACGGCGTTTCCGGGCGGGTTGGTGATGTAGCGCAGGCCGTGCGAGGCGTGGTGGTCCATGGTGTCCGAGACGTGGACCAGGCGGAGCTTGTCCCCGGCGGCCCGCATGATCTCCAGCGGCTTGTTGCCCATGTGGAACGAGTGCGAGGCCACGTAGACCATGCCGATGTTCGGCGAGTTGATGCCGCGGATGACGCGGATGGCGGCGAGGCCGTCTTCGACGAAGTCGTCCGGGTGCGGGTCGATCAGGACATCCAGGCCTTCACGCTCGATGATGGGCAGCAGCTCTTCCATGGAGCGGTAGAAGGCGCGCTCGGATTCTTCGGCTTTTTCGGGGCGGCCGCTGAATTCGGTGTTCATGGTGCTGACGCCCAGGTCCACGGCAATCTGGATGGCACGCTTCCAGTAGCGGACCGCTGCTTCGCGGGCATCCTCATCCGGACCGGACCAGCGCAGCACGGGAAGCACCGATGCGATTTCGACGCCGGCATCCTTGCAGGCCTTGTTCATCTGGGCCACAAGCTCATCATCGGCTTTGGGGTGGTTGTAGAACGGGATCATGTCCGCATGCGGAGTCAGCTGCAGGTACTTGTAACCGAGATCGGCGGCCACGCGCGGAAATTCCAGCAGGCTGTGGCTGTGGTGGAACGGGGTGGGGTCCAGGGCGATTTTCATGGTCACTCCTTTGTGAATGAGTCAGTGATCTAACTGAGTGCGGGCGGGGCTTAGGTGTAGAGGTCCGGCTTGGCATTCAGCTGGACCTTGACCTTTTCTCCCGACTTCTGGGCTTCGACGCCGGCCTCGCAGCACGCTGCGGTGGCGTAGCCGTCCCAGGCGGTGGGGCCACCGATTTCGCCACGGCGGGCGGCGTCCACCCAGGCCTGGACCTCGACGTCGTATGCGGCGCCGAAGCGCTCCTCGAAGCCGGGCGTGACTGCACCGCCCCAGCGGCCGGATGTACGGATGTACGGGCCGCTGTCGCCGCCGATGTTCACGATGCCGTCCTCGAACGAGGCTTGGGTGGCCACTTCGTAGCCGAACTTGGCGTTGACGTAGATCTCGACGTCGGCCAGGACACCGGACTCGGTTTCGAGCAGGACGTGCTGCGGGTCGTGCTGGCCGTTCGGGGCGTTGCGGGTGGCTTTGCCCAGCCGGACCTGCACGGACGTGATTTCCTCGCCGGTGAAGAAGCGGATGGCGTCGAACTCGTGGACCACGGAGTCGTTGATCAGCATCTCGTTCGTGAAGCCGGCGGGCGTGGTGGGGTTCCGGTGCTGGTGGTGGAGCATCAGCAGCTCGCCCAGTTCGCCGTCGCGGATTACGGAGCCCAACGCCGCGTATTCGGCGTCGAAGCGGCGCATGAAGCCCACCTGGATGCGTTTGTGTCCCAGGGCCGTTTCGGCCTGGACAACTTTCCAGGCACTTTCGGCGTCCGGGGTGAGCGGCTTTTCGCAGAGGATCGGGAAGCCCTTTTCGAGCGCCTTGTACAGGATTTCCTCGTGGAGGAAGCCCGGCGTGGCAATCAGCACGGCGTTGACGTCGCCGTTGTTGAGCGCCTCGTCGGCGCTGGCAAGCGCCACGGCACCGTCGATGCCTTCGATGGCGGCCTGCGCACGGGAGAGGTCAACGTCGACGACGGCGGCCACTTCGGCGCCGTGGATGCGGGTGCTGAGACGCTTGATGTGGTCCGCACCCATGCGGCCTGCGCCGATGACGGCAACGCGGAGAATGTCAGTCATTGTTCTGTCCTTAGGTATCGGGGGCCAGCTGTACGTGGTGCTAGCTGACGGTGATGCTTCTAGCTGACTGTGGTGCGGGAGCCGCAGGAGAGCAGGTAGTTGCGGGTTCGCTTGGCGATGGGCATCGGCACGTCGAAATCCACGGGGTACATGTCCTGTTCCACGATGCCAAAGATCGGCCGGTTCAGGCCTTCCACTGCCTCGATGACGGCGCGCAGGTCGGGGAGGCCGTTGGGGGGCTCGGTCATAACGCCGGCGAGGTTGGCTGCTGCCCAGGTCATGTTTTCTTCGTTGACCTTTTTCAGGACGTCCGGGTTGATCTGCTTCAGGTGCAGGTAGCCGATGCGGTCCGGATAGTTCTTGATGAGCTCCAGGCTGGACGCTCCGCAGTACTCGGCGTGGCCGGTGTCCAGGCACAGATTCAGGTATTCGGGGTCCGTCGCGGCCAGCAGTGTCTCGATGTCCTGCTGCGCACCAACGTGCGAATCGGCGTGCGAGTGGAACTGCTGCTTCAGGCCGAAGTCCTCCAGCAGGACCTTGCCCATGCGGTTGTGGCCGGCGAAGAGGTCCGCCCACTGTTCCTGTGAAAGCTCGCCGCTTTCCACCGCCTCACCGGTGACGTCATCGCGCCACATGGCCGGAATGACCACAATGTGCTCGCCGCCCATGGCTGCCGTCAGTTCGGCCACCTTGCGGGCCGGCTCCCAGGCTTCGTCGTATTGCTTGGCGCCGCGGTGGAATGCCGTGAAGACCGTCCCTGCGGTGACCTTCAGATCGCGGGCCTTGAGCTCCTCGGCCAGCCGCGTGGGATCGTTCGGCAGGTAGCCGTACGGACCCAGTTCGATCCATTTGTATCCGGATTCGGCCACTTCGTCGAGGAAGCGCTCCCAAGGAGTCTGCTGGGGGTCATCGGCGAACCACACGCCCCAGGAGTCCGGCGCCGTGCCGATGCTCAATTTGTTCTCAGTCATTGACGCTTCCTTAGTTGGAGGGGAAGTTGTAGGAGGCACCCGAGGCGTGGGTGGGCTCGGGCCAGCGGGACGTGACTACTTTGCCACGGGTGTAGAAGGAGACGCCTTCCGGGCCGTAGATGTGCTTGTCGCCGAACAGCGATGCCTTCCAGCCGCCGAAGGAGTGGTAGGCCACCGGGACGGGCAGCGGCACGTTGATGCCGATCATGCCTACGGTCACGGAGCGCTGGAACTTGCGGGCGTTCGCGCCGGAGGAGGTGAAGATGGCGGTGCCGTTGCCGTAGGGGTTGGCGTTGATCAGGGCGATGCCTGCGTCCAGGTCCTGGACGCGGACCACTACGAGGACCGGTCCGAAGATTTCCTCGGTGTAGGCGGTCATTTCGGTCTTGACGTGGTCGATGACCGTGGGGCCTACCCAGAACCCTTCCTCGTGGCCGGGGACCACCAGGTCGCGGCCGTCCACCACCATCGCGGCACCGGCGGCTTCCGCCTCGGTGACGATCTTTACGATGCGTTCCTTGGAGGCGGGCGTGATCACGGGGCCCATTTCGGCGTCGGGCGCTGTGCCGTTGTTGACCTTCACGGCCAGGGCGCGCTCCTCGACCTTCTTGACCAGCAGGTCCGCGGCGTCACCCACGGCGACGGCCACGGAGATGGCCATGCAGCGTTCACCCGCGGAGCCGAAGGCGGCGGCGGCGAGGTGGTCTGCTGCGTTGTCCAGGTCGGCGTCGGGCATGATGATCGCGTGGTTCTTGGCCCCGCCCAGGGCCTGGACGCGCTTGCCGTGCTTGGTGGCGGTCTCGTGGACGTACTGGGCGATCGGCGTGGAGCCAACGAACGAGATGCCGTCCACGTCCGGGTGGGTCAGGAGCCCCTCCACGGTTTCCTTGTCGCCGTGCAGGACCTGGAACACGCCGTCGGGCAGGCCGGCCTGCTTCCACAGCTTGGCCAGCAGCATCGAGGCGGACGGGTCACGCTCGGAGGGCTTGAGGATGAACGTATTGCCGGCGGCGATGGCCATCGGGGCCATCCACAGCGGCACCATCACGGGGAAGTTGAACGGGGTGATCCCGGCGACCACGCCGAGCGGCTCGCGGAAGGAGAAGACGTCGATGCCGGTGGAGACCTGGTCCGAGTAGTCGCCCTTGAGGAGGGTGGGGATGCCGCAGGCGAACTCGATGACCTCGAGGCCACGGCCGATCTCGCCCTTGGCGTCCGAGAGGACCTTGCCGTGCTCGGCAGTGATCAGTTCGGCGAGCTCGTCCACGTGGGCGGCGACGAGTTCACGGAACTTGAACAGCACATTCGTGCGCTTGGCCAGGGAGATGTCGCCCCAGGTGTCGGCGGCGGCGCGGGCGGCTGCGACTGTGGCGTCCAGGTCCGCCCGGTTGGCCAGCCGCAGCTCCGCGGAGACGGCACCGGTGGCGGGGTTGTAGACGGGCTGCGTACGCGTACCAACGCCGGCGGTTTCGGCCCCGTTGATGAAGTGGTTGATGGTGGTGGTGACGGTCGTCGTTGACATGGTGTTGGACTTCCTTGGTCTGTGGGGGCTGTGTGTCTGGGAAATCAGCCGAGCAGTTTGCGCTGGCGGTTCTTGTGGTCGGTGTAGGTCTTGAAGGCCTGCTGCGTGGAGTCGAGGTCCGAGACCTGGGAGACGGGAACGTCCCACCATGACTCGGAGCTTGGAGCATCCAGCAGGGGGTCGGATTCAACGTGGATCAGGATGGGCCCGCCGCGTTCAGGAGCAGCCTTGGCGTCCCGGATGGCCTGCTCAAGTTCGGCGATGACCTTCTCCCCCGGTTCGATCCGGATCACCTTCACGCCGAGGCTTTCCGCGTTCAGGGCCAGGTCCACCGGGAGGGTTTCGCCCTCGTCGAAGCTGTGCTGTTCCTCATTCAGCGCCCGGTACTGGGTACCGAAACGCTGCGAACCCAGGGACTCGGACAGCGAGCCGATGGAGGCGTAACCGTGGTTCTGGATCAGGACCACGATCAGCTTGATGCGTTCGGCGACGGCGGTGACCAGTTCGGTGTGCATCATCAGGTAGGAGCCGTCCCCCACCATGACCACAACGTCGCGCTGCTCGCCACCGCGCGCGGCTTCTGCGAGCGCGGCGCGCTTAACACCGAGTCCGCCCGGGATTTCGTAGCCCATGCAGGAGTACGCGTATTCCACGTGGTAGCCGAACGGGTCCCGGACGCGCCACATCTTGTGCAGGTCACCGGGCAGGGAACCAGCCGCGCAGATAACGACGTCAGCCGCGTCCATGGCCCGGGACGTGGCGCCGATGATCTCGTTCTGGGCCGGCAGCGGCGTAAAGCGGGTATCGAAGGCTTCGTCCACCGTGGCGTCCCAGCGCTTCTTCTCCGCGGCGATCGTCGCTTCGAGGTCCGCTCCGATACGGTAGCCGCCCAGGGCCTGGTTCAGCTTGACCAGTGCCTTGCGGGCGTCCGCCACGATCGGCAGCGACGTGCCATGCTTGTACGCGTCGATGGCGGCGACGTTGATGTTGATGAACTTGACGTCCGGGTTCTGGAACGCGGTCCGCGAGGCGGTGGTGAAGTCCTCATAGCGCGTACCGATACCGATGATCAGGTCCGCCTCGGCAGCGATGGCGTTCGCCGCCGTCGTGCCGGTGGAGCCGATGGCCCCGAGCGAGAACTTGTGGTCCCACGGCAGGACGCCGACGCCGGCCTGGGTGTTGCCCACCGGGATGCCCGTCAACTCAGCAAATGCAGCGAGTTCCTCGTTGGCGTAGGCGTACAGGACGCCACCGCCGGCGATGATCAGCGGGCGCTTCGCGGCACGGATGGCCTCGGCGGCGCGGCGGATGTCCTCGTCGTCGGCCTCGGGACGGCGGATGCGCCATTCCCGTTCGGCCAGGAACTCCGCAGGCACGTCGAAGGCTTCAGCCTGGACATCCTGCGGCAGCGAGATGGTGACGGCACCGGTCTCGGCCGGATCCGTCAGGACCCGCAGGCCGTGGTGGAACGCCGAGAACAGCTGCTCCGGGCGGGAGACCCGGTCGAAGAACTTGGACAGCGGCCGGAAAGCGTCGTTGACGGTGATGTCGTAGGCGTAGGGCTGCTCGAGCTGCTGCAGGACCGGGTCCGCGGCGCGGGTGGCGAAGGTGTCGCTGGGCAGCAGCAGCACGGGCAGGCGGTTGGTGGTGGCCAGCGCGGCGCCGGTGAGCAGGTTCGAGGATCCCGGACCGATTGAGGTGCTGATGGCAAACGTCTGGCGGCGGCGGGTGTGCCGGGCGTAGCCCACGGCCTGGTGCACCTGGGCCTGCTCGTTCCGGCCCTGGTAGTACGGCATGATGGACGGGTCCGCGGCCTGGTACTGCTTCAACGCCTGGCCGACGCCGGCGACGTTGCCGTGGCCGAAGATGCCGAACGTCCCCGGAATCAGCCGCTCCCGGTAGTCCTCAGTGCCGATGCGGTCCACCGTGTACTGCTTGGAAAGGTACTCGACGACGGCCTGGGCGACTGTCATTCTGCGTGCTGCTGTTCCTGTGCTCATTGGGATGACTACTCCGATACTTTCGCTGATGACTGCAGCACGGGCGTCTTGAGCAGCGAGGCG
This sequence comes from Pseudarthrobacter sp. NIBRBAC000502772, assembly GCF_006517235.1. Lineage (NCBI taxonomy): Bacteria > Bacillati > Actinomycetota > Actinomycetes > Micrococcales > Micrococcaceae > Pseudarthrobacter > Pseudarthrobacter sp. NIBRBAC000502772. Next base: position 1,411,990 of record NZ_CP041188.1, on the reverse strand, counting down.
GCGGTGGCGACGGCGCCGGCCACATCGCCGTCGGCCGGGTACAGCAGCGTCCGGCCCACGGTGAGGCCCTGGACGCCGGGCAGGGCCAGGGCGGCCTGCCAGCTGGCGAAGACCTCGTCCTGGGTGCCTTCCGGGTCCCCGCCGAGGAGCACGGTGGGCAGCGTGGTGGCCGCCATGACGCGTTCCATCTCGGCCACCACGGGCAGCTTCATCCAGGTGTAGGCGCTCGTGGAGCCCAGGCCCTGGGCGATCGCGATGGACTTGATGACCCCGTCCGGGCTGAGGTCGTTGCGGACCTTGCCGTTCTGCCAGATCGAGAGGAACGGTTCCACCATGGCGATCAGCTTGCGTGCGGCGAGGGAGTCGACGGCCCGCGCCGTGGCTTCCAGGGCGGAGACGGTGTCCGGGTCGCCGAGGCAGATACGGGTCAGCATCTTGCCGCCGTCGGCCCCCAGGGCTTCCAGGGCTGCAGCCGTGTGGCCGGTGAAACGGTCATCGATTTCGTTGACGAGCCCGGCCAGGCCACCGCGGTTCATCGAGCCGAAGACCAGCTTGCCTTCGAGCGCCCCCAGCAGGAGCAGGTCGTCCATGATGTCCGGGGACGCGAGGACACCGTCGACGGCGGGATTCGCCAGGGCGATCTGCAGGCGGTCCAGCAAATCGCGGCGGTCCGCCATGGCCACCGGATCGTTTCCCACGGAGAGGGCTCCGCGGGCGGGGTGGTCGGCGGCAACGATGAAGTTCTGCACACCGTACTTCAGCCCCGGATGGCGCCGGCGCGTGGCTGCCGCGCGGGCAACGGCGTCGGGGTCTTCGAGCCGGAGGGCGCTCAGGTGCTGGTAGCGGCGGGGATCGTCGTTGGCGCTCAAGACGCTGCTCCTTCGGAAACTGTGGTGTGGGATGGGCGTGAGGCGGCGGCACCGGCCAGGGCAGGTACCAGGCGGCCGCGTTCGGCCAGCAGCGAGGTGACTTCCTCCGGCGTCGGCATGGCGTCGGCGCAGGACAGGCGGGAGGCCACAATGGCGCCGGCGGCGTTGGCGTAGTCCAGGACCTGGGCCAGCGGCCAGCCGGACAGCAGTCCGTGGCAGAAGGCCCCACCGAACGAGTCGCCGGCACCGAGGCCGTTGAGGGTTTCCACCGGGACCGGCGCGGAGACAACGCGTTCGGTGCGGGTCTTAGCCATCACGCCCTCCGGCCCAAGCTTGACGACGGCGATCTCGACGCCGGCGGCCAGCAGCCGGTCGGCCTGCTCGTCAGGGGTTCCTTCGCCCACGGCGACGGCACATTCCTTGTCATTGCCGATGGCAACCGTGACGTGCGGCAGGATCTTGGCAACCTCGGTCCGGGCATCCTCTTCGGAGGCCCAGAACATGGGCCGGTAGTCCAGGTCCAGGATGGTGTACTGGCCTTCCTTGAGACCGGTCCGGGGACGGGCGGCATGGGCGGCCAGGTGGGCTCCGCGGCTGGGCTCCTGGCACAGACCGGTCACCGTCGACCAGAAGATCCCGGCTTCACGGATGGCGTCCAGGTCCAGCTCCGCGGCCTTGATCTGCAGGTCAGGCGCCGTGGGGAAACGCCCGTAGAAGTAGAGCGGAAAATCATCCGGCGGCATGATGGCGCAGAACGTCACCGCGGTGGGCCATTCCTTCACCGGCGTCACGAACGTATCGTCCACGTTGAACTTGCGCAGTTCACGGTGGAGGTATTTCCCGAAGGCGTCGTCGCCGGTGCGCGTGATCACGCCTGCATTGCGGCCATGCCGCGCCGCGGCCACGGCCACATTGGAAGGGGAACCTCCGAGGTACTTTCCGAAGGACGTGACGTCCTCCAGATCCACCCCGATGTCGTTCGGGTAGATATCGACACTGATGCGCCCGATCGTGAGCAGTTCGTGGGTCACGGTAATCGCGGACCTTTCTGGTTTGAGCTCCATACCCTGTACAGCAAGAGCTAGGGCTCGGGTTCCTGGCCGGGCCCCCGTGAGCGGGGCCACAACCACTACCTTGCCCTAGAATCATTGTCCTGTCAAAGGTTTGTACTGACATATTTACAACCTGCATAAAGGTGCCGAATTGACACCCTCGGGATTACTTCCGGGGGACCGCCAGCTCGCCCGTGACATACTGCGCCCGCCCGAAGCCGAAGGACCAGTCGCCGGGGGCATTCTCTACGTATCCGATAAACACGTCCTCGCCGGCAACATCAAGTTCCGCCAGCCGGTCGGCGATCGCCGCAAACAGCGATTGCTTGGCCGCCTGGCTCCGGCCGCTTTGGGTAAAGATCTGGATCATCACCACATCGGGGGTGCGCTCGAAGCCGAGTCCAGCATCCTGGGCGACAATCTGGCCCTGCGGATGCTCCGTGAGAACGTGGAAGTAGTCGCGCTCCGGGATGGCATACTCCGCGAGAATGGCATCGTGGATGCCTCTGCTCAGGCGCTGCAACTGTTCAGCGGTGCGCCCGTGATTAACATCGATTCGTACCAGCGGCATTTTTCCATCTCCCTGAAGTTTGTCCTGACATACTAACAAACTTTCGAGATGGTCCGCAAGGAAAATCCCCTACACCCCTTCCGCCCAGGCGGGGCCGGGGGTATGGTTAAACAACCAGATAGTTGATCAATGAATCAGTTGATTAATTGATCGAGAAAGGCCTGCAGCACGATGAACCCCGACGACAGCACCCTGGACTCGGCCTTTATGGCCCTGGCCGACCCCGTGCGGCGGCGGATCATCGCCCGGCTCAGCCGCGGGCAGGCCACAGTCAACGAATTGGCGGAACCCTTCGCGATCACCAAACAGGCGGTCTCGAAGCACATCCAGGTCCTCGAGCAGGCAGGGCTCGTCACCCGCAGCAGGGAAGCCCAGCGCCGGCCCGTCCACCTGAATCCCGCACGGTTGGAGGCTCTCACAGCGTGGATCGACCAGTACCGGCTGGTCCGCGAAGAGCAGTTCCGCAGCCTTGACGCCGTGCTCAGATCCAATGCCGCGAACAGCGGCAACCACCCAAAGGAATCATCATGAGCAATCCGCTGAACCTCACTATTCCTGAAGGACTCCCCTTCATCGACTTCGAGCGGGAGTTCGACTTCCCGGTGGCGGACGTCTTCCGCGCTCACAAGGACCCGGACCTCATCGTCCAGTGGCTCGGCCCGCGTGGCATGAAGATGGAAATCAACCACTTCGATTTCCGCACCGGCGGCAGCTACAGCTACCTGCACACCGGGCCCGACGGCGTCGCCTACGAATTCAGCGGCGTTTATCACACCGTCCGCGAGAACGAATTTGCCATCCAGACCTTCGAATTCGGCGGCTACCCCGACGTGGTCAGCATCGAGTTCCTGACCTTCGAGGACCTCGGCAACGGCCGGTCCCGCGTCCGGGGCCACTCCGTCTATCCCACCCAGGAGGCCCGCGACGGCATGGCGCAGTCCGGCATGGAAGGCGGCATGACCGAGGGCTACGAGCGGCTCGACGAACTGCTCAGCGGCGCCAAGGTCTAGAACAGCCCTTAAACGAGTACGACGGCGGCCGGTTACCTTCCTGGAGAAGGTAACCGGCCGCCGTCGTACTCGTGGTCAAGCCCGTCGAGACCCGTCGCTGCTCCGGTGGTCGAGCCCGTCGAGACCCGAGGGTGGGCTTTTCCTAGCCGTTGAACTCCGCCGGGTGCGGACCGGTGCGGCCGTCCCGCTCCAGGCCGTCGATGACAGTGAGTTCGTCGGCCGTCAGGTCGAAGCCGAAGACGTCCAGGTTTTCCCGGATCCGTTGCGGGGTGACGGACTTGGGGATGATGATCCGGCCCTGCTGCAGGTGCCAGCGAAGAATGGCCTGCGCCGGGCTCACATCATGCCGTGCCGCGATGTCCACAACGGCCGGATCTGCCAGCACGGCACCCTGCGCGAGCGGGCTCCAGGCCTCCGTGGCGATCCCGTGTGCGGCATTGAAGTCTGCAATGTCCCGCTGTTGCAGGGCCGGGTGGAGCTCAATCTGGTTAATGGCCGGGACCGTGCCGCCCAGGTCAATGACCTTCTGCAGGTGCTCGGGGAGGAAGTTGGAGACGCCGATGGCCCGTGCCTTGCCGCTGGCCAGCAGGTGCTCCAGCGCCCGCCAGGACTCGAGGTACAGGTTGGTTGCCGGCGCCGGCCAGTGGATGAGGTAGAGGTCCAGGTAGTCCAGTCCCAGCTTGTCCAGGCTGGCCTCGAACGCGGCCAGCGTGGCGTCGTAGCCGAGGTCGGCCACCCACAGTTTGGACGTAATGAACAGCTCTTCGCGGTCGATGCCGGACTCGGCCATGGCACGTCCGGTACCCGCCTCATTGCCGTAAATGGCGGCGGTGTCGATGCTCCGGTAGCCGGCTGCGAGGGCGTGGCTGACCGCGGCGGTGGTGTCGTCGTCGGACACCTGGAAGACGCCGAACCCCAGCTGCGGCATCCGCACGCCGTTGTTGAGGGTGATCTCCGGGATGGACGTGGTGATGGGGGTGGAAGTCATGGGTTCTCCTGTTGCAGGTTGAGGATCGGGGTTTGAAGGCTCAGTGGAGGACGGCTACAGGTTCGGCGGCCACACGTCCGCCGGGACCGGCGTTGGCGGAGGCCTGCCGGACGGCCCGCTTGGCTCCGGCGGCGGCGATGATCATCACCACGAGCCCCAGCAGGGTGATGCCGGCGCCGGCCCAGATGGGCGAGGTGTAGCCGAGTCCCGCGGTGATGGTCACTCCCCCGAGCCAGGCGCCGAGGGCGTTGCCCACGTTGAAGGCACCGATGTTGGCGCCGGACGCGAGGGTGGGGGCGCTGGAGGCGTACTTCATCACGCGCATCTGCAGTCCCGGCACGGTGGCGAATCCGAAGCCGCCCATCAGGACGATGGACGCAACGGTGAGCACCTGGTTGCCGGCGGTCAGGGCAAAACCGACGAGCACCACCACCAGCACGGAGAGCACCACCACGAGCGTGCGGTCCACATTGCGGTCCGCAGCCTTGCCGCCGATGGTGTTGCCGATAAAGAGGCCTACGCCGAAGACGATCAGCAGCCACGGAACGGTGGAGGCCGCGAAGCCGGAGACCTCGGTGAGCGTGAAGGCGATGTAGGTGAAGGCGCCGAACATCCCGCCGTAGCCGAGGATGGTGACCAGGATGGAGAGCCACACCTGCCCGGAGCGGAAGGCGCGCAGTTCGCCGCGCAGGGTTCCGGGCGTGGTGTCGCCATGGCCGGTCTTCGGAACGAGCGCCAGGATTCCCGCCAGGGCGATGACCCCGATGACGGTGATGGCCCAGAACGTAGAGCGCCAGCCCGCGGCCTGTCCCAGCATGGTGCCGAACGGCACGCCCAGGACGTTGGCTGCGGTGAGCCCGGTGAACATGATGGCGATGGCGCCGGCCTTTTTGGTGGGGGCAACCATGTCAGCGGCCACCACGGCTCCGATCCCGAAGAACGCACCGTGCGCCAGGGCGGCGATGACCCGGCCGATCATCATCATTCCGTAATCGGGAGCGATGGCGGAGACCAGGTTGCCGGCGATGAACAGCACCAGCAGAACAGCGAGGACGGGCTTGCGTTCGAAGCCGGTCACCGCCGCGGTCAGCACCAATGCGCCGACCACCACGGCCAGGGCATATCCGGAGATCAGCCAGCCTGCCGTGGCCTCGCTGACCTGGAAGTCGGCGGCAACCTCGGGCAGCAGGCCCATGATCACGAACTCGGTGAGTCCGATGCCGAACCCGCCGAGGGCGAGGGCTATCAGGCCAATGGGCATGGGGATGCTCCTTTGAAAACTGTACGGAATGAGATAGGACGCGTAAGCTAGTAGTTGCAGACGCGTTATTTATTGTTGCACAAGCAGATACGCCGCGCAAGCAACTATTATCGATTGTGCTCCGCCTTTCGCCGCCAGGCGGCCGGAGCACCCGCGAGAGGAAAGACAGATGGGCATCAAGGACGACGCCGTGGAGGTCCGGGCACAGGGCTGGCGCACGCTCGCGGCGCTGCACGGCCTGATCGAGGGCGAGCTGGAACGCTCCCTGCAGGCCGAATCAAAGCTGTCAGTGGTGGAGTACACCGTGCTGGATGCGCTCAGCCGCCAGGACGGCTGGCACATGCGCATGCAGCAGCTCGCCCGAGCCACCGCGCTCAGCGCCAGCGCCACCACCCGGCTGGTCAACCGGCTTGAGGACCGGGCCCTGCTGACCCGGATCCTCTGCGCGGACGACCGCCGCGGGATCTACACCGAGCTCACGCCCAGCGGCATCGCCCTGCTGGAGGAAACCCGGCCCGTCCATGACGCCACGCTGGAGCGCGCCCTGGCCGAGGCCCAGGCGATTCCCGAGCTGGCCGCGCTGGTGGACGCACTCCCCCGGCTCCACGCGAACGCCTAGTTCAAGTACGACGGCGGACGGTCACCTTCCAGGAGAAGGTGACCGTCCGCCGTCGTACTTAACCAAAAACGCGCTTAAACAAACAACGCGGGGTCACTCCGTGCCCGATCCAACCTCTGGAACGGGCAGGGAGTGACCCCGCGTTGTACTTACTGACCTACTAGAGCGCTGCGTAGACTTCGCGCAGCAGCTTGGCGGTCTCGGACGGCGTCTTGCCGACCTTCACGCCGGCAGCCTCGAGGGCTTCCTTCTTGGCCTGGGCGGTTCCGGCGGAACCGGAGACGATGGCGCCGGCGTGGCCCATGGTCTTGCCTTCGGGAGCGGTGAAGCCGGCAACGTAGCCAACAACCGGCTTGGTGACGTGTGCCTTGATGTAGTCGGCAGCACGTTCTTCGGCGTCGCCACCGATTTCGCCGATCATCACGATCGCCTTGGTCTCCGGGTCAGCCTCGAACGCGGCCAGGGCGTCGATGTGCGTGGTACCGATGACGGGGTCGCCGCCGATGCCGATGGCGGTGGAGAAGCCCAGGTCGCGCAGTTCGTACATCATCTGGTAGGTCAGGGTTCCGGACTTGGAAACCAGGCCGATGGGGCCCTTGCCCGTGATGTTGTTCGGCGTGATGCCAACCAGCGCTTCGCCGGGGGTGATGATGCCGGGGCAGTTCGGCCCGATGATGCGGGTGACCTGCTTGCCGTCGGCGTCAACCGTGGACTGGGCCAGTGCCCAGAACTCGGCGGAGTCCTGGACGGGCACGCCTTCGGTGATGACAACGACCAGGCCGATGCCTGCCTCGATGGCTTCAACCACGGCGTTCTTGGTGAATGCCGGCGGGACAAAGACGATGGAGACGTCGGCGCCGGTTTCGGCAATGGCTTCCTTGACGGTGCCAAAAACGTTGATCTCGGTGTCGCCGTGCAGGACCGTGGTGCCGGCCTTACGGGCGTTGACGCCACCAACAATGTTGGTGCCGGCCTTCAGCATCAGGGCGGTGTGCTTGGTGCCTTCGCCGCCGGTGATGCCCTGGACGATGACCTTGGAGTCCTTGTTCAGATAGATAGACATGGTGCGTCCCTTTACTTAGCTGCGTTGGCGAGCTCGGCGGCCTTGTCGGCGCCCTCGTCCATGGTGGCGGCCAGGGTAACCAGCGGGTGGTTGGCCTCGGCCAGGATGCGGCGGCCTTCCTCAACGTTGTTGCCGTCGAGGCGGACTACCAGCGGCTTGTTCGCGGAGTGGCCCAGCTCGGCCAGCGCACCAACGATGCCCTTGGCGACGGCGTCACACGCGGTGATGCCACCGAAGACGTTCACGAATACGGACTTGACCTGCGGGTCGCCCAGGATGACGTCGAGGCCGGCGGCCATGACCTCGGCGGAAGCTCCACCACCGATGTCCAGGAAGTTGGCGGGCTTGACGTTGCCGTGGTTTTCACCGGCGTAGGCGACAACGTCCAGGGTGGACATGACCAGGCCTGCACCGTTGCCGATGATGCCCACGGAGCCGTCCAGCTTGACGTAGTTCAGGTCCTGCGCCTTGGCCTTGGCCTCAAGCGGATCTGCAGCGTCCTTGTCTTCGAGGAGGGCGTGCTTGGCGTGGCGGAAGCCGGCGTTCTCGTCGAGGGAGACCTTGCCGTCCAGTGCCACGATGTCGCCGGCGCCGGTCTTGACCAGCGGGTTCACCTCAACGAGGGTGGCGTCTTCCTTCTTGAAGACGTCCCAGAGCTTGAGGATCACGGCGGCGACTTTGCCGCGCAGTTCCTCATCGAAGCCTGCAGCTGCGACGATTTCGTCGGCCTTGGCCTGGTCGATGCCCACAGCGGGGTCGATGGCGATCTTGGCGAGCGCCTCAGGGCGTTCGACGGCGAGCTGTTCGATTTCCATGCCACCTTCTACCGAGCACATGGCCAGGTAGTTGCGGTTGGCCCGGTCCAGCAGCACGGAGAAGTAGTACTCCTCGGCAATGTCGGCACCCTGGGCAATCATCACCTTGTTAACGGTGTGGCCCTTGATGTCCATGCCCAGGATGTTGGTGGAGTGCTCAAACGCCTCATCGGCGGTCTTGGCAACCTTGACGCCGCCAGCCTTACCGCGGCCACCGGCCTTAACCTGGGCCTTAACGACAGTTACGCCGCCGATTTTCTCGGCAGCTGCCTTTGCTTCTTCTGGGGTGTACGCCACGATGCCGGCAAGCACGGGTACACCGTGCGCCTCGAACATATCGCGCGCCTGGTATTCAAACAGGTCCACGGTTTAGTGTCCTTCTACGTCGAAGTAGTTTCTGTACAGTCGGGCACCGCCGAAGACGATGACCGGGCTGCGGATTGCCTGCACCTGCGACCAGTCCGGAAACGGGCCCCACAGCGCAATGCTCCATTCGGAACTCTAGCCCTCTCAGAGGACCGGCCCGTTCCACACTACCGCTTATGTGAGTAACGACACTATTCTATGGAGCGTAGAAAAACGCCTAGATTACGGGGTTTTTGAGGCCTCCGCGGGTGCCGGGGAGGCTGTTGCCGCGTCCTTGGAAATAACTTCGTAGCGGTCCCGGGCCACAAAGAATCCGACGCCGGCCGAGACGTTTCCGCACGCCACGCCGCCGTTATGGGCCGAACAGCGCAGCCCGTTCCGTTCCAGGTTCTGGCCCTCGGCGAGGACCCGCAGTTCCGTCAGCGGGCCGCTCTTGTTTCCCTTGGGTCCGTAGGCTGCCTCCATTTGTGTGACGCCGGAACGGCACTCCCCATACGTTGCCCTGTCCGGGCTGAGCAGCGCCGCTCCGCCCAGATAGCCCAGGCCGGTGCCGGCGCAGTCGTCCTTGATGTCGCCCGCGGCAGGCTTGGGGTATCCGGCAAGCTCGCAATGCGCCACCGGGACAGTGGCGAGCTTGTTGTTGGCCGCATCACTGAAGCTGTTCGACTCATACGGGAGGTCAAGGTGTTCCCCACGGGCCGACGTCAGGGAACACACAATGTTCCGGTCCTCCGTGATGAAGGACAGGACGTCCCCGCTGGCCCTGAACGCGGCGGGGTCGGCCAGCGCTGCCTGTTCCAGTTGTTCCATGGCCGGCAGCGGCGGCGGAGCCACATAGCCCGGGTCCTCGGTGGTGATGCTGCAGGCAGTGCCTGCCAGCAGGAAGAAGGCGGCCAGGATCCCCAATACAGTCCGTCGCATGGCCTCCATTATGCCCCGGCAGCGGTCTCAGGCCGTCGGGCGCGTCCCGGCGGCCTCTACGACGGCGGCAGCAGCTTCGGCGGGATCCTCACGGTCGAACTGCTCCCGCATGGTCCGGGCGCGGGATTTCCAGCCAGGATCCGCCAGGACCTTTCGAACTGCACCGGCTATGTCCGCGGGCTTGGGTGACTCCGTCCTGAGGTTAATGCCGACGCCGGCATGTTCCACCCGGGCGTTAACATCACTTTTGCCCTCGTTGATGCCCGAAACCACCAAGGGAACCCCCTTGGACAGGCTCAGCTGCACACCGCCGAATCCGCCGTTGGTGATGAAGACATCCGTGAAGTCAAAGACCTCCGCGAAGTCCACGTAGTCCCGGACCACCACGTTGGGCTGCGTGTACCGGGCTTTCAACGCTTCGGTGCCGTGCCCGCCGGTTGCCACGATGACCAACGCATCCATGTCCTTGACCGCCTCAAGCGACGGAACGATGAGTTTGTCCTGATCAAGGTTGTCCACTGTTCCCTGGGTGACAACGAGCGTTGCGGGATAGGACCGGGGAAAGCCGCCGTCCCCACCGGAACCGGATGCGGCCTCACCGGAACCGCCGGGCGCCTGGCCAGGCGACCGGTATGGCAGGAGCGCCCCGACGTAGTGCACTTTGGCATTGACCCGGCGCCGCGGGAAATCGAGGGATTCCGTGCCGGTCTGGATAATGGCGTCCGAGCACCGATAGGGTTCGTCCGTCAGCCGGCCTTCCCGCGGAACAGGCTGGCCGTAGGCGGCATGCTGCCGGCGGTAGCTCTGACTGGCAGGCCGAAGGATGACCTTGTCGGACAGCAGGCCCGCCAGGCCTTGGACCGCCTTCTCCGCGGGATTGCGGGGCGGCCGGAACCCGAAGAAAAGCGGCGGGACCTGCGGGTCGCTTTCCATGTTGGGGATCGCAACAAAATTCACCACCGGCTTGCCCATCAAGTGGGAGACGAGCCGGTGAATGAACATGGAACTGTCCGCCACAAGAACGTCGAAGGGATTCTGCTGCGCGACCTTGCGGATGTCCTCGAAGAAGTGGCTGACGTTGCTGGCGAAAATCTTCTCGCCGTCGAAGCCGATGGCCCGTGGGCCCTTGAGCCTGGCCCGCTCCGGATAGAGCTCATTGAGGTTGTCCGCGCGGTGCTCGATGGCCCTGCGGAAGGGGAAGTGCTGGATTCCCATGCCGGCGAGCCTGTCCGCATAGACGGGACCCGTGTACCAGGCCACCTCGTGGCCGCGGTCCTTGAGCCGCATTGCCACGCCCGTCATGGGGTTGAAATGGCCGTCAATGGCCTGGCTGGCGAACAGGATCTTCACAGTGGTGCCCCCGAATCTGCTGTGCTCAAGTTCTGCTGTGCTCAAGTGGCCTGCGCTGCACCGGTTCCCCGGCTACCGGCTGTTTCCCGGGTACCGCGCGTTCCTGAACTGTAAGCCAGCCGCGGTGCCCGGACAAGGGCAGGCGTGGTCAGGCGTCGAGCTTCGTGAGTGGCGCGTAGCGGAGCAGCAGTCGCTTCTCGCCGACGCTGAACTTCACCTTGGCCACTGTTTTGTCCCCCGCGCCTTCCAGCGCCAGCACCGTGCCGTTGCCGAAGCTGGTGTGGTTGACCTTGTCGCCCACACTGACGGCCACAATCTCCTTCTGCGGCTGGACCCGGTTCTTGGCGATCGCTGCGGGAACGTCCGCGTTGAAGCCCGCCGAGGAATCGGCGGCCGCGCCGCGGGACGTGCCGGCGCCCCAGAAGGATCCGCCGTAACGGCTGGACCCGATCGACGCGCTGCTGCTCCCCCACCCGCCGGGCTGCCGGCTGGTGCCTTCGCGTTTCCACTCCAGCAGCTCTGCGGGAATTTCCTCGAGGAACTGGCTGGCCGGGTTGTACTGGCTTTGGCCCCACATGCTGCGGACTTCGGACCGGGTGACGTAGAGGCGCTTGCGCGCGCGGGTCAGGCCCACGTAGGCAAGCCGGCGTTCCTCGGCGAGTTCCTTGGGGTCCGTGGCCGAGCGCTGGTGCGGGAACAGCCCGTGTTCCATGCCCGTCAGGAACACCACCGGGAATTCGAGCCCCTTGGCGGTGTGGAGGGTCATCAGCGTGACCACGCCCAGGCGTTTAGCTTCGGCCACGGCGGCGTCGATGTCCGCACCGGGGGCGTCCGGGATCTGGTCCGCATCAGCGACCAGCGACACCTGTTCCAGGAACGCACCCAGGGAACCTTCCGGGTTCTCCTGTTCGTATTCACGCACGACGGCGACGAGTTCCGCCAGGTTCTCCACGCGGGACTCGTCCTGTGGATCAGTGCTGGAACGCAGCCCGGCGAGGTAGCCGGTCTGTTCCAGGACGGCCTCCAGCGCGGCGGCGGCGCCTGAACCGGAGGCAACCTCTGCGAGGTCGTCCAGTAGTTTCACAAACCCGAGGACGGCGTTGACGGAACGGGTGGCCATGCCGGGAGCCTCTTCAGCCCGCCGGGCGGCGGCCATGAACGACATCCGTTCGCGCTCGGCCAGTGCGGCCACGGCACCTTCGGCGCGGTCACCAATGCCGCGCTTGGGTTCGTTGAGCACCCGGCGCAGGTTGACGTCGTCGTCCGGGTTCACCAGAACGCGGAGGTACGCGAGGGCGTCCTTGATTTCCTTGCGGTCGTAGAAGCGCGTGCCGCCCACCACCTTGTACGGCAGGCCCACCCGGACCAGCACATCCTCAATGGAACGGGACTGCGCGTTGGTGCGGTAGAAAATGGCAACATCACCGGGGCGGAGGTTGTCCTCGTCCTGGAGCCGGTCAATCTCCTTGGCAATGAACTGGGCCTCGGCGTGCTCGTTCTCGCCCACATAGCCGATGATCTTGTGGCCCTCGCCCTCGGCGGTCCACAGCCGCTTGTCCGGGCGGTTGGGGTTGCGTGAGATCACGGAGTTGGCCGCGCTGAGGATGTTCTGCGTGGAGCGGTAGTTCTGCTCCAGTTTGATGGTGCGGGCGTCCGGATAGTCCTTTTCGAACTCCACGATGTTGCGGATGTCGGCGCCGCGGAAGGCGTAGATGGACTGGTCGGAGTCGCCCACGACGGTGAGCTCGGACGCACCAGGGCCCTCCCCCACTATCTCGCGGACCAGGGCGTACTGGGCATGGTTGGTGTCCTGGTACTCGTCCACGAGGACGTGCCGGAACCGCCGCCGGTAGGAATCGGCGAGCGCGGGGAAGGCTCGGAACATGTAGACGGTCTCGGCGATGAGGTCATCGAAGTCCATGGCGTTGGCCTGGCGCAGCCGCTGGGTGTAGCCCTTGAAGACGTCAGCCACGGCGGACTCGAAGGGATCGTTGTAATTCGCGGAGGACGCGTAGGAATCGGCGTCGATGAGTTCGTTCTTGAGCGCGGAGATCTTGTGCTGGATGGCCTTGGGCGCGAACTTCTTGGGATCCAGGTCCAGGCTCTTGGAGACCTGGATGACCAGCCGCAGCGAGTCCGCGGAGTCGTAGATGGAGAAGTTCGACTTCCGGCCGACGTTCGCGGCCTCCTGGCGCAGGATCCGCACGCAGGAAGAGTGGAACGTGGAGATCCACATGATCTTGGCCCGTCCACCCACCAGCGCCGCTATGCGCTCCCGCATCTCGGCGGCGGCCTTGTTGGTGAACGTGATGGCCAGGATCTCACCGTGATGCGCGCGGTGCGTGGCAATGAGGTACGCGATCCGGTTACTGAGGACGCGGGTCTTTCCCGAGCCGGCGCCGGCCACAATGAGCAGGGCGCCGCCGGCGTGCTTGACGGCCTCCTCCTGCTGCGGGTTAAGCCCCTCCAGGAGTTCCTCGGCATTCGGCCGGTGGTGGGCCGGCTCGCCGTTGCCGTCATGAGAGGGCTGCTGGTTGGCCCAGCCGCCCGTGCGCTGGGCGCCCTGTTCTGCTGCGTGTTCGGAGCCGCCGCCCGGCCCGCCGCCACCGAACTCGGCGGCCGCGGCAAGGCCTTCCGGGCGCGACTTGGTGCGGGCGGAGGCTGGCGCGGCGGCCTTGAACGGTCCGTCAGAGTACGGGTCAAACAACATATCCATGGTGCCTACAAGTCTAGGCGGTGGGGCTGACAGTCAGGTCCAGCCTGTGGATAACACCGTGCTCCCCACCCGGGAAGCGTGCAAAAGGTGGCCCGGGCTCAGGCCACCGAGCCCGACTCGAGGGCCGCACGCAACTCCCGGACCGCCGTCGTGCCTCCCGCCATAAACCAGTCCAGGCCGTTGATCCGGACCGTGTCCGTGGCGCCGCCGGCGGCGCGGACGATCGCCTTGCCCGGCAGCCAGTCCCATTCCGGGCAGCTGTGCTGGAACCAGCATCCCAGCTGGCCATCGGCCACCCGGCCCAGGTCGCAGGACCCGGAGCCGAACATCCGCAGCGCCGCGGCGGAGGTGGCCGCAGCGTGCCAGGGCATGGCGCAGAGCGGATCCATGAGCCAGGTGGGGTGGATGTAGGTGGCTGCGCCGAGTTCGGCGAGCGCGGTTGCGTTGCGCGCCCCGCCGTCCTGGACAGCGTTCGTGTCCCGGTAGGCAGTCAGTACCTCGCCGTTCAGCGTGGCTGCGTGGGCCGTGCCGCCGAGCCAGAGCTTGTCCTCCTCCGGCTGGAAAATCGCGCCGAGCAGCACATCGGACGAGTCCTTCAGCGCGAGGGCCGAACACCAGTACGTGGATCCGTGCAGGAAGTTGTAGGTGCCGTCCACGGGGTCGATCACCCAGGTACGGCCGCTGGTGCCGGCCACAGAGGTGCCCTCCTCCCCCAGGATGCCGTCCTCCGGCCGGCAGCGCTGCAACTGCCCCAGCACGTAGGCTTCCGCAGCGTGGTCCGCGGCGGTCACCACGTCGGAGATGGAGGTTTTCTGCTGGGACTGCAGCCCGGCCATGCGCATCAGGAGCGCCAGTTGCCCGGCTTCGCGCACCAGCGCGGATGCCAGCTGATAGTCGTCCAGGGCGGGGTCAAGTTCAAGGGCGCTGTGCCGGCCAGTGGTCATGGACCCAGTTTAGGTGGCGGGATAATGGTGCCATGGCCAAAACCCCAGCGCAGCGGATCAAGAAGCACGGCTCGAAGGCGGCTGTTCCGCAGCACAGCCTCCCTCCGGTCATCAACCCCTCCACCAAACGTTCGCCGCAGAAGGCCCAGAGCAACACCAACCTGATCCTCATCGCGGGCGTGACAGTGAGCCTGTTCCTGTTCTGGTATGTCCACCTGCTCACGCTCCAGCAGCTCACCCAGCTCTCCGGCGGCCTGGCCATGCCCGACTCGCTCCTGGGAGGTTTTGACGCCGGCTACGTCGGCCAACTGAACGCCGCCATGGACAACGACGCCCGCGGCCAGCTCAACTACGTCCACAAGACAGCCGGCACCCTGTTCCCGCTCATTTTCGGCTTCACCTGGCTGCTCCTGATCGGGACCAACGTCGCCAAGAAGGCCCTCCGCTGGTCACTCTGGGCCCTCCCGCTGCTGTTTGTGGTGGTCCGGCTGTGGGGCAATGTCGCCATCGACGCCGCGCTGGGATCGGAAACGGCCGACGCCGGCCAGGTCGCCCTGGCGTCCGGGCTCACCGTTGCCGGGTGGGTGCTGTTCGTCGTCAGCCTGCTGGCCGGGGCTACGGCTGTGTTCCTGCGCAAACGGCCGCGCCAACAGTAGGCTCCCGCCCGTACCTCCGGAGAGTTCTCCCCATACCCTTCCTGCCGGACACCCCGATAGTGTGTCCAGTGCCGGCATTTGATGCCGGGGATCTTAAACATCGGGGGAATCCATGGGGGAATCACGGACGGATCCTGCTCTCAATATCGTTGAGATCAGCGGACTGGCCTGGGCGTTGACGGTCCACAAGGCCGCGGAAGTTCTGGCGGGTGAACCGGAAGCCGAGGCGGCCGTTTCTGCGTACCGGGAGTCGGCCCAGGCCGAGGCCAGCCGCCAACTGGAGGCTGAAGACCCCCAGGCCATGGAAGCCGAGCTGCGCCGGGCAGGAATTGTCGACGGGCAGGGCGCCATCACCCGGCAGTGGGTGCTCGCAGTGTGGATTGCGGCGTCTGCTCCCGTGAAGGCCGCGGCGGTGGTCCAGTCACAGGACCTCTCCGTCCACACCGAGCTTGGACTCACCGGCGGGCGGGGCGTTGGAATCACCTATTACCGCAGGATCCGGCACAGTGTGGACGGTGTGGCCGTGACGGAAGTCCGCAACGCGGTCGAAATTTCCTTCTTCCGCGAGGAAGATGCCTGGGCTGCCATCCGGCGCCATTTGCCCGCAGCCGCGGAACGGCAGGCAGCACCGGATGCCGTCGTCGGGGAAACCGGTCCTGGCGCCACCCATACGTTCCATCTTGAGGTGTCCGCGGCCGTGCCCGTTGCGGACCAGGGACATCACCCGGGCCATGTCAGTAGAGACGCCTGGGCGCTGGCGGAGCGTAGCTATTCCATTGCTGACCTCAGCCGCGAGGTTGCGTGGCGTGTGCTCGGAGCCCGCGAGTACCTCGCCAGCGCTGCGGAAAAGGCGGCGTGACCATGGCCCTGTACGGAATGGACGTGGAGAGCGGGCGGCGCCTCAGCGAAGAGTTTGCCCGCACCAGTGACCGGCTGCTGGCCCTGAGCGGCAGCCTGACTCCGCTGATTACAGGCGCGCCATGGAAAGGAGACGACGGGAAGCGGTTCACGGAGGAGTGGGTTGGCTACCGGCGGCAGCTGCTCGGGACTGCCCATGCGCTCGCGGCCGCTTCCAACGCCGTCAAACAGAATGTTGAGGAACAAGTGGCAGCCAGCCGCCGCTTGGAGGCAAGCGCGGCACCCCAAGCTACCGGCGGCCCCTCAATCTTTGACCAGCTGATTGAGTCCGGAGCCGACGCCGCAGAGGACCTGTGGGACACCGCCGGAGAAGTTACGGATGCTGTCGGGGACACAGTCAGCAACACGTGGCACTCCGTCCAGGACATCGCTCCGCTTCCCATCAGGAACATCCTGGATGCGCAGGGAAATGTCTTCAGCCAAGCCGGCAACGTCGCGGAGATGGGCTGGCGATGGCTGACGTCGGGCGAACCGCCATCCATCACAGAGCTTGTCTCCAACAGCGTATTGCTGGCAGCTTCCTTCGAGAACCTCAAACAGGCCACTTTCACGCTGGGCTTTTCCAACCCGCATCTGTTCGACGACGGCCGGCCGGTCGCAGGGGATCCCCTTCCCGTCGGAGTGGGTAACCCGGAGGACACAGACGACAACGGACGGACGCAGACGCCGGTCCCGTCCACCATCAGCGCCATCCTGTCCACCACAGACGCGGCCTACAGCGACCCCGGCATGCCCGGTACGCCCGATACAGGCGTCCGGATCACCACAGTCGAGAAGCCAGGCCAGCCGCCCGCGTATATCATCAGCATTCCAGGCACCACCCGGTGGGAGCCGGACGGAGCCGCAAATCCGACGGACCTGACGGGCAACCTTGAGCTGGCCGGCGGCAACCTGTCCACCGCCGCGGAGGCCGTTCGGCTGGCCATGGAACAGGCAGGCATTCCCGAAGGCGCACCGGTGATGCTCTCCGGGCACTCCCAAGGTGGAATGATCGCCGCGGCCCTGGCTTCGGACAGCGGTTTCACAGACCGCTTCAATGTCACCAATGTGGTCACGTTCGGTTCACCCGTGGATTCCACGCCCATCCCGCCGTCCATCGATGTCCTTGCACTGCAGCACGATGGCGACCCCGTTCCGCAGGTGGACCTGGGAGACGCGACCGCGTGGCCGGACGGCACCATCTCCGCCAGCCAGGACAACGGCGCCACGATCGTCACCATGCCCAACCCTGACGTCGACCCGGGGTTTGCCGGGATCGAGTATCACCACGCCAACCGTTACGTGGATTCAGTCAGCCAGCAGGAGGCCGGAGGACCGATTGCCCAGTACAGTCAACAGCAATCAACCCAAAGGTTCCTGACCTCGGACGCTAGCCAAGTCACCTCGACAGTGTCTAACATCTCCCGAAAGCAGTAACAATGCACCGACTCAAAACCGTTGCCGGAGCGCTCACCTTGGCGATGGCCGTCCTTGGCCTCTCAGCCTGCGTCGTGTCAGGCGCGTCGCCGGCTGACCGCCTGAAAAAGGATATGCAGGACGCCGCGATGTCGGTTCCTGGAGTTGAATCGGCCCAGGTCAACGTCAACATAAACACGTCCGGAAACTTCATCAACGTGAAGTTGGTGGGGACCAGCAATGACGAGGCCGCCCTCGCGGAGGTGCTCGGCGAGGCCCTCCCGCCGATGCTGGAGAAAACCGAAGACCTTGAGTCAGGCTCCTTCGCCATCAGCATCTTCTCACCGGACGACGCCGTGTCCGCCGGGGCCGACGCGCTCGGCTACTCCGGGGGGAAATCGCTGCGCAACTTCCGCGAATTCTTCGTCAATTAGACAACCGGCGGGACGTCAGCGGCCATCTGCAGACACGGCCGATCGTACTTCCTTCCGGTGCCGGTGGACCCGCTGTGCGATCACCAGACCTGAGGCAGCAACACCCACAGTGACGGGGTAGCCCATCAGCCTTTCAAGCGTCCCCGGCTCCGGGACGTCCATCCCCGTGAGACCGCCGGTCGCCAGCGCGGCGAGCGACACCAGCCCGCACACCAGGACAAACCACCCCAGGGGCGTCTGCCGCAGCCACAGGATGCCCAGCACCACGAGGGCCGCCGCGCCGGCAAGGAAATACACCACCGCGCCAGCGAAGTGCCAGCCGGAGCCGACATCCTCCGGCACCAGGCCCACGATCATGGTCCCCGCACCGGCGGCGCCGGTCAGGATCCGGACGCAGACCGCGGCCAGCCAAGGCTTCTGGCGCGCAGGCTGGACCCGGGCCCCTGCCCGGGCGGCGACACACAGCAGCCCGGAACCCAGCAGCAGCGCACCGAGCAGCATGCCCAGCCCCTGGACCACAAAGGAGGCGTTCATCAGCCAATGCAGCGGCGAACACACATCCCGTCCGTCGTAGATCCCGCAGTGAAGCGCGCCGAGGTCGCTGATGTATCCGGTCCGGCGGTCGTAGGGCTGCGGCCCGCCCCAGGCGCCGATCACGGCCGCTTCCGCCACAAAATACTGCAGGACACTCAGGACGGACCAGGCGCCGATGTACTGGCGGGTCGAGGCGGTGTCCGGGAGGTAGGCCACGGCGGGGGCGGACGTCGGGGCTGATCTCATGCCAAGAGCGTAGTACGGCCTCCCACCTTGTATGCTTGTATCCGTGTCCGGACGGACCGGCCCTGCCGGACCAGCGGACACGCGCCCTCGTAGCTCAGTGGATAGAGCACGGCTCTCCTAAAGCCGGTGTCGTTGGTTCGATTCCAATCGAGGGCACTTGAATCTTCCTTCACCGGAGTTCGACCTCCGCGCCTACCTGATCGGCCCCTCGCCGGCCGGGAACTTCTCCATTCAGGGAAGCTGGGCCGTTGAACGGCAGCTGCTGGACCGGTCCACGGGCACCTACGGAACCTTTGCCGGCGTCGTACATTTTTCCCCCGCGGACGACGGCGGCCTGGCCTTCCGTGAAGAAGGCACCATGCGCTGGCCCACCTTTACCGGCCCCGCCTCGCGTGAATACGTCCTGAAACCCGCCGACCGGCCCGACGCCCTGGACGTATTTTTTGCCGACGGGCGGCCCTTCCACCGGATGAGTTTCACGCCGGAGGCGAACCTGGACCGGCACTGGTGCGATCCCGATACGTACCGCGTGGCCTACAACTACGAAGGCCCGGACACATTCAGTTACACGTGGGATGTGACCGGCCCGCGCAAGGACCTGCTGCTGAAGTCCGCCCTGAAGCGGCAGGTCGGAGTCGGCGAGTCTGAAGCGCCAGGTCTGAAGCGGCACGACTGAACACGCTAGGCTCGGAACCGTGAAATCCCGCATTGTTGTCTCCGCCGTCTGTGTCTTCGATGACGCGGGCCGGCTCCTGACCGTCCGCAAGCGCGGCACCAGCATGTTTATGCACCCCGGCGGCAAGCCCGAAGCCGGCGAAACCGCCGTCCACGCCGCTGCGCGGGAACTTCAGGAGGAAGTGGGGATCGTGGTGGATCCGCGCGACCTGGAGCTGATGGGCGTCTGGATCGCCGACGCCGCCAACGAGGCCGCCACGGACATCGAAGCCACGGTGTTTACCGCGCCCGGAACCTGGACCGCGCACCCCTCGGCTGAGATCGCCGAGATCCGCTGGCTGGACCTGGCGGCGCTGGACCGGGGCGCGCCGCTGCCAGCGGACCTGGCCCCGCTCCTGACGGACCACATCCTGCCCGAACTGGCCACCCTGCGCCGCTAAGGAGTGGGGCTAGTACTCCGGAATGGCTTCCGCTGCCACGGCCGTGGCCTCGGCGAACTGCGTCTGGTACAGCTCGGCGTACCGGCCCTCGGCCGCGAGCAGATCGGTATGGTTCCCGCGTTCCACGATCCGCCCGTCCTCGACCACCAGGATGACGTCGGCGGCACGGATGGTGGACAGCCGGTGGGCAATCACGACGGCGGTGCGCCCCTCGAGCGCGGCGCCCAGGGCCGCCTGCACGGCGGCTTCGTTGGTGGAGTCGAGTGCGGCGGTGGCCTCGTCGAGGATGACCACCCGGGGCTGGGAAATCAGCAGCCGGGCGATGGTGAGGCGCTGGCGTTCACCGCCGGAGAGCCGGTAACCGCGCTCCCCCACCACAGTGTCCAGGCCGTCTGGCAGGGACCGGATCATGGTTTCCAGGCGGGCCTGCCGGATGGCATCCCACATGTCCTCTTCCGTGGCGTCCGGCCGGGCAAGCCGGAGGTTGGAGGCAATGGATTCGTGGAAGAGGTGTCCGTCCTGGGTGACCATCCCCAGCGTGTCCCGCAGGGAATCGAAGGTGGCGTCCCGGACGTCCAGCCCCGAGCCGGGCAGAGTGCCGCCGAGCCGCACGGCGCCGGAATCGACGTCGTACAGCCGGGAAAGCAGCTGCGCGATGGTGGACTTTCCGGCACCGGAGGAACCCACCAGGGCGACGGTCTGCCCGGGTTCCACCCGGAAACTGATGCCATGCAGCACCTCTTCGCCGCCGCGGGTGTCCAGCGTGGACACTTCCTCGAGCGAGGCCAGCGAGACCTTGTCCGCCGAGGGGTAGGCGAAGCGGACGTCGTCAAACTCCACCGAAACGTTTCCCGGCGGGATGGCCACGGCGTCGGGCTTCTGCTGGATCAGGGGCTTGAGGTCCAGGATCTCGAAAACCCGCTCGAAGCTGACCAGCGCGCTCATGATTTCCACCCGGGCGTTGGACAGGGCGGTGAGCGGGGCGTACAGGCGGGTCAGCAGCAGGGCCAGCACCACAACGTCGCCCGCGGCGAGCTGACCGCCGATGGCCAGCCAGCCGCCCAGGCCGTAGACCAGGGCCAGGGCGAGTGCGGACACCAGCGTCAGCGCGGTGACGAAGGTGAACTGCAGCATGGCCGTGCGGACACCGATGTCCCGGACCCGGCCGGCGCGGACCGCGAACTCGCGGGATTCCTCGTCCGGCCGGCCGAAAAGCTTCACCAGCGTGGCGCCCGGAGCGGAGAAGCGCTCGGTCATCTGGGTGCCCATGGCCGCGTTGTGGTTTGCCGCCTCACGCCGCAGGTCCGCGAGCTTGGAGCCCATCCGGCGGGCAGGGATCAGGAAGATCGGCAGCAGGATCATGGCGAGCACGGTGACCTGCCAGGAAGTCCCGAGCATTACGATCAGCGTCAGGATCAGTGCCACCACGTTGCTGACCACACCGGACAGGGTGCCGGCGAAGGCGGACTGCGCGCCGATGACGTCGTTATTCAGGCGGCTGACCAGGGCGCCGGTGCGGGTCCGGGTGAAAAACGCGATGGGCATCTTCTGCACATGGTCAAAGACCCTGGTGCGCAGGTCCACGATCACGCCTTCGCCGATGGTGGAGGACAGCCAGCGGCTCACGAGCCCCAGGCCGGCTTCGGCAACGGCCACCACGGCGATCAGCAGCGCCAGCCGGATCACCTCGTCCGTACCCGCCTTGGCCACGATGGCATCAACCACCTGGCCGGCCAGCACGGGCGTGGCCACGGCCAGGAACGCCATCACAATGGACAGCGCCACAAACGCGATCAGCTTTGTCCGGTGCGGGCGGGCGAAGCCCAGGACCCGTTTCAGGGTGGCCTTGGAGAAGGGCCGGGAGCCGTTCTTGGCCCGGGAGATGTTGTACAGGGAGTGCCAGGCGACGCCGTCCATGCTCATCGCTGGTGCCCCGCCTGTGAGGAATCGTCTGCCATCAGTTCAGTTACCATTCCGTTGTCTACATTCCACCGGACATCCAGCTGCACGTTCTCGAGCAGCCTCCGGTCATGGGTTACTAACAGCAAAGCGCCCTCATAACTTCCCAGCGCCTCTTCCAGCTGCTCGATGGCGGGCAGGTCCAGGTGGTTGGTGGGTTCGTCCAGGACCAGCAGGTTCACCCCTCGCGCCTGCAGCAGCGCCAGTGCGGCGCGGGTGCGTTCGCCCGGCGACAGGGAATCCACAGGGCGGGTGGTGTGGTCCGCCTTCAGCCCGAACTTGGCCAGCAGGGTGCGGACCTCCGCCGCTGTCAGGTCCGTGAGCACGGCTTCGACGGCGTCGGCAAGGTTGAGGTGGCCGGCCAGCAGTCCGCGGGCCTGGTCAATTTCGCCGATGGCCACCGAGGCACCCATGGCGGCGTTGCCGGCGTCGGGCGCCTGCACGCCCAGGAGCAGGCGCAGCAGCGTCGACTTGCCGGCTCCGTTGGGGCCGGTGATGCCGATCCGCTCCCCCGCGTTGAGCTGCAGGTTCACCGGGCCCAGCGTGAAGCTTCCCTGCTTCACGACGGCGTCACGCAAGGTGGCCACCACCGCACTGGAGCGGGGCGCCTGGCCAATGGTGAACTGCAGCTGCCACTCCTTCCGCGGCTCCTCCACTTCGTCCAGCCGGGCAATCCGGGATTCCATCTGCCGGACCTTCTGGGCCTGCTTTTCCGATGACTCGGTGCTGGCGGCCCGGCGGATCTTGTCATTGTCCGGGCTTTTCTTCATGGCGTTCCGCACGCCCTGGGAGCTCCACTCGCGCTGCGTCCGGGCACGGGAGACCAGGTCTGCCTTGGTGGACGCGAATTCCTCGAACTTTTCCCTCGCGTGGCGCCGCGCCACGGCGCGCTCCTCCAGGAAGGCCTCATAGCCGCCGTCGTAGACCGCCACGGAATTCTGCGCCAGATCCAGTTCCACGATGGTGGTCACGCAGCGGGCCAGGAACTCGCGGTCATGGGACACGAGCACCACACCGCCCCGCAGGCCCTGGACAAAAGCTTCCAGTTTGGCCAGGCCGGCCAGGTCAAGGTCGTTGGTGGGCTCGTCGAGCAGCACAACGTCGAACCGGCTGAGCAGGAGCGCGGCGAGGGCCACGCGGGCCGCCTGGCCGCCGGAGAGCCCGGTCATGGGGGCGTCCGCGCCGGTGTCCAGGCCGAGGTCGGCAAGGACGGGCGGGATGCGTTCGTCGAGGTCTGCCGCGCCTGACGCCATCCAGCGGTCAAAGGCCAGCGAGTAGGCATCATCGGCTCCCGGTGCGCCGGAGCCCAAGGCCTCCGCGGTGGACTCCATCTCCACAGTGGCCTGGGCGCAGCCGGTCCGGCGGGCGATGTAGCCGGCCACGGTCTCGCCGGCGACGCGCTCGTGTTCCTGGGGCAGCCAGCCCACAAAGGCGTCGGCGGGGGCGAGGCTGACGCTGCCGCCCTGGGGCTGGTCCACGCCGGCCAGCAGGCGCAGCAGGGTGGACTTGCCGGCGCCGTTGGCGCCCACCACACCCACCACGTCGCCGGGGGCCACCGTGAGGGAAAGTTTGGCGAACAGCGTCCGGTGGTCGTGGCCGCCGGAAAGGTCTTTGGCAACAAGGGTTGCAGTCATAGGTTGGTCCATCCTCTCGCCGCCGCCCGGCCGGAGGAGCCCGCCTGAATCGGCCCGAAACTGCGGTGAATCCGCAATGTGCCGCCCCGAAAAGTGCCGGGGCACTAAAGAGCCCGCTGGTCCGGACTTGGGGGGTGTACGGACCAACGGGCTCGACCATCAAGCATAGTCGACTCAGCACGCCGCACCAAACTGCCTCCGAAAGGTCAGGCTAAAATCAAAAGGCAATCATCCGTTCAGCAGAGAGCCGATATGCCAATTCCTGCCAAAGCGTTCCAGCGCTGGCTGCACGGCATCGCCCCCAACACGAGCACGTCCGATATCTGCCGCGTCTCCGGCATCAAGCGGACCACCCTTGCCCAGCAGCTTGTCCGGGGCAAGGTGGCAGAGACTACGGTGGTGAGCATCAGCCGGGCGTACAACGTCAATCCCGTTTCGGCGCTGGCGGCGTTCGACGCCTACAGCCAGCTCACGGACACGCGCCCGCCCAGCAGGTCCGAACTGGTCAGCCAGATCTCCACTCCGGACCTCCTGCGGGCAGTTTTGGCCCGTTCCGCCGCGGACCCGGGCGGCGTGCCGGCGGCCGCCGCGCTGGCCGGTTCGCCGGCGTTGGAGCCGGCACCGCACGCCACCTCGGTCAAGAACTGGGTGGAGGCAATCGACGACGGCGAGCTGCGGCACCGGGTCTCCGCCGCCACTGGAATCGCTCCGCAGAACTATTCGGCACAACTGACCGCAAACCGGCTGGCCCCCGAGCTGGCCGTTGCCACCTCCCTTGCCGCCGGCGTCGCCCCGGCCAGCGGCCTGGTGGCCACCGGGCTGGTCACGGAGGCGGAGGCCGGCTGGCCTCCCGGAGCCCGGCAGGCCGCCTTGGACAGCCTGTCCGACGGCGAGCTGACCACTCTGGCCGGTGACCGGCTGCAGACTCTCGGCAGGGCCCTCCGCCGGCAGGAACACGACCACGAGAAAACCGAAAAGATCTGGGAGAACCTGGGATGATCGAAATCCTGCAGTGGTCCACGCTGACTGTCTCCGGCTTGGTGGCCGTCGCGAGGGTTCCCAGTGCCCTGAGGGGGAGGAACAGGACACTCTTTTACATCTTTGCGCTGTTGACCCTGGCCACTCTCCTCAGCATCGAAGCACCCTACCTCGCCATTGACCAGGCGCTCGGCGGTGTTAATGCGACCAACCTCCTGCTCCGCTATGTCATTTTCGCCGCCATCTTCTTCGTGGGCATCCGCATCACCCGCGGCTTTGGGGCCGACGACGCCTACCGGATGCTCACCGGACGGATCGGAATGGCTGTGCTGGCGCTGACCTCGCTGACCGTGCTTGTGGTGTTCCTGATGATGGACACTGCCGGCTCGTCCGCGGGATTGGTTGCCATGACAGGCGAGGATGACGGGAATGCCCTACTGGTCCAGTACTACGGGGCCGCCGGCCGCGCTTATCCGGCCTATGTTTCACTGGTCCTGCTGCCGGCCATGGTGCTCGCGGTGCGCAGCACGCTGCCCGCCCTGGTTCGGATCGCCGCCTTCCTGCTGGGCGTAGGCTCGGTGGCCATCCCCCTGACTCTGCTCTTCCCCTTCTATCCGCCCAGCTGGGGACCAGCGACGTTCCTGATCAACTACACGGCAATTCTTTGCTTTGTCGTTGGCCTGGCTTTGATCGCGGTGGCCAGGCTCCGGCACGGGCGGGGAGGCCCTCGGCTAAGGACTTCTACTGCAAAGTAGCCTTCCCTACTTTCACAAAATCATTAGACATGGCACAATCATGAATGTGTGAAGTTGGGTGCCGGTGTTCGCGAACGGGGATAGATTCCTGGACGCCGGGCCCGTTGAGTCTTTGCATACTTTGGGGGGATGAGTGGTGGCGGGCCGTTGGGGACCGCCCCCACTCAGCCATTTAACGGCCAGGTCCCGCCAACCATCATCGAGTGCTCCGTAACGGCCCTTTTGAGCCTGCAAAACGGCCCCTACGGAGCAGTCGATGGGTGTTAGCGCGCGAACCTCAGGGTGACCAGCTGGAACGGGCGCAGCGAAAGCTCCACCGACTGCTCCGTTGCGGCAGTGTTGACGCCCGGCGCGTTGGTGGCGCGCTCCAGCAGGTCCGTGGCCAGGACGGCCGTGACCGGGAAGTTGGCCGTGATCACGCCGGCGGACCGCTGCCCCAGGGACTCATAAAGGCGGACCACAACATCGCCGGACCCGTCTTCGGCAAGCTTGACCGCCTCGATAACCAGGGCCGGGTTGTCCACGGCGAACAGCGGCTCCACACCGCGGGTGCCCTTCACCAGCCGGAGTACGAGGTTGGTGCGGTACCCCTCCTCCACGGCGTCGGCGATCCCGGCTCCGGGGCGGATGGTCACGGTCAGTTCCTGGTGGCCGCGGTCCGCGGTCGGGTCCGGGAACTTCGGTGCGCGCAACAGGGAGAGGCGCACCGAGGTGGTGGTCCCGCCGTCGGAATCCCGTACGCTCCTGGTGACATCGTGCCCGTAGGTGGCCGCGTTGGAAATCGCGACGCCGTAGCCGGGCTCGGCCACGTGGATCCAGCGGTGCGCGCAGATCTCGAACTTGGCGGCCTCCCACGAGGTGTTGACATGGGTGGGGCGGAAGACATGGCCGAACTGGGTCTCCGAGGCGGAGCGGTCCGCCCTGACGTCCAGCGGGAAGCCCAGCTTGAGCAGCTTCTCGCTCTCCTGCCACTCAACGGCTGTGGTAATAGTGAGGGAGCAGCTGCCTGCATCCAGCGCGATCCGCTGGGTGAGCGGTGACGAGCCGGCAACCCGGTCCACCACAACAACAGCACTGGTTCCGGTCTGCTCCAGCCGGATGCCCTGCGCCGCCGTGAGGGCGGTGACGTTGCGCCGGTAGAACTCATCGATGTCCCACGCGTCCCACTCGTTGGGCGTGTCCCGGTGCAGTTCCAGCAGGTTGCCGCGCTCTCCGGGAGCGATTGCTTCGCGTCCCGTGACGTAGTCGGTGAGGGAGGCCAGCAGGCCATCGGCATCCAGTACCGCCCGGATGATGCCGTTGTCCAGCACGTAGCCGCCATCCAGAGCGGTCGCCTGGACCGGCTGGTCGGTCGGCGAACGCTCTGCGGCAGCCAAGGCCGGAACGCCGTTGCGCGCGTGCGGTGCGGCGTTGAGCAGGAAGGTCCGCGATCCCTCGCCGAGGAGCGCGGCCGCTGCCTGCGCTATAAGGTTTTCGAGGCTGGCACTGATCGCGGCGTAATTACGTTCCGCGTCCTGGTGGACCCAGGCGATGGAGCTGCCGGGCAGGATGTCGTGGAACTGCTGCAGGAGCACCAGCCGCCAGAGCCGCTTCAGCTCCGCCGCCGGGTACTCGAAGGAGCCGGCGCCGCGGACAGCAGCGGTGGTGCACCAGAGCTCGGCCTCGCGGAGCAGGTGTTCGCTGCGCCGGTTGCCGCGTTTGGTCTGGGCCTGGCTGGTGTACGTGCCGCGGTGGAGTTCCAGGTACATCTCCCCCACCCAGACAGGCAGGGAGGAATACTCTTCCTCCGCCTGGGTAAAGAAACTCTCGGCGGAACCCACGCGGACCTTGGGCGAGCCTTCGAGGTTGGCGGTGCGGCTGGCAGCAGCCAGCATTTCCCGCGTAGGCCCGCCGCCGCCGTCGCCGTAGCCGAACGGGACGAGCGAGGTGTTGCCGCGCCCGTGGTCGCGGAAGTTCCGCTCGGCGTGCGCCAGTTCGCGTCCGCTGAGCTCGGCGTTGTAGGTGTCAACGGGCGGGAAGTGCGTGAACAGCCGGGTTCCGTCGATGCCTTCCCAGTTGAAGGTGTGGTGCGGCATGCGGTTGACCTGGTTCCACGAGATCTTCTGCGTGAGGAACCAGCGGCTGCCGGCCGCCTTGACGATCTGCGGCAAGGCCGCCGAGTAGCCGAAGGTATCCGGGAGCCATGCTTCGCGGCATTCGACGCCGAACTCGTCGAGGAAGAAGTTCTTGCCCTCAATGAACTGCCGGGCCATGGCCTCACCGCCGGGCATGTTGGTGTCCGACTCGACCCACATGCCGCCCACCGGAACGAACTGCCCGGCCTTGACCTTCTCCCGGATCCGGCTGAAAAGCTCGGGGTAGGACTCCTTCATCCAGGCGAGCTGCTGGGCTGAGGAGCAAGAGAACACAAAGCCCGGATCCTCATCCATCAGCGCCACCACGTTGGAGAACGTCCGGGCACATTTGCGGATGGTTTCACGCACCGGCCAGAGCCAGGCGGAGTCGATGTGGGCGTGGCCCGTAGCCACCAATTGATGGGCGGAAGCGTAGGCGGGCCTGGACAGGACCTCAGCCAGGGTTGCCCGCCCGGCTGCGGCGGTGCCCGGGACGTCGTCGGGATCCATCTGGTCCATCATGCGCTCCAGCGCACGGAGGATCTCATGGCGCCGCGGCTGCTCCGGGGAGAGTTCGTGCATCAGCCCGGCGAGGGTCCAGATGTCCTGCTGGAGTTCCCAGACTGTCTGGTTGAGTTCGGCGATGGCGATCCTGCCCAGCCGGTACTGCGGCGCCGTGCCTGCTGTTGCCTTATCCCCGTACGGTGTGGCGGCGAACGTCCAGCCCTGTGCCATGTCCGGGTTGGCGGCCGCTTCAACGTAGAAGTCAACGGACATGCCGCTGCCCAGGAGTTTCAGGGGAATGTACTGGTTCCGGGGCGAAATAGCCTTGATGATGGTGCCGTCCGGGCGCCAGGCGATTCCCTCGCACTGGAATCCGGGGGCTTCGTTGATGAAGCCAAGGTCCACTACGATTTCGACGGCGGTGTCCGGGCCGGTGCCCCAGGCCTCCGGGACGTCGCCCTGCAGGCGCAGCCACTTGGTCCCCCACGGCTTGCCCCAGGCAGCACCGTGTTCCTGCGGCTCGAAGCGATTCCGCAGTGCATCCATCACGGACACCGGTTCGCCGGGTGCATCCCAGCTGCTCAGGTTCAGCGGAACGGTGCGGGCGTAAACGCCGGGAATGATCCGCTCGCGGACAAACCGGTCCAGGCGGACTTCGGTGATCCGGCGGTCGTCATGCAATGTAAACCCTCTTAGGTGCTTGAACTGGAGTACTCGAATCCGGACCAAACGCGTCCAATCGATGGATAAAATCTACCGGCTGGTAGCTCAATAGCCAAGCGTCACCGGAAATCTTCGCCGAAGTGTGCTGGCGCCGTTTTTATCCCGGCGCGTTCGCGCATAACCCTGCCGCGCCCTCCCCCGGAACCGGCGCGGCGGGCAGCGTAATCCTGCCCTGTCCAGCGTAAATATTCAGGCTGGTGCCCCGGCTGAATCCTGCCAGGGTCATGCCGCTGGCCTCCGCCAGCTCCACGGCAAGGCTCGACGGCGCACTCACCGCCGCCAGCACGGGAATGCCCGCCAACGCTGCCTTCTGGACGAGTTCAAACGATGCGCGGCCCGAGACCTGCAGGACCAGCCCTGCGAGCGGAAGCAACCGCTCCCGCAGGGCCCAGCCCACCACCTTGTCCACGGCGTTGTGGCGTCCCACATCCTCGCGCAGGCACAAAAGCTGCACGCCGCCGTCGTCCGTTATGCGGAAGAGGCCCGCGGCGTGCACTCCGCCGGTGACGTCAAAAACGTCCTGCGCTTCGCGGAGCCGCCCGGGCAGGGATGCCAGCACATGGGCGGGCACGGTCAATGGATCCGCCGCCGGGCTGAAATGGGAGGACTTGCGCACTGCCTCGATCGAGTCCGTGCCGCAGATACCGCAGGAGCTGGACGTGAAGACGTTCCGACCCTTCGCAGGGAGTTCGACGTCGGGCCGCAGCTGGGCTTCCACCACATTGAACGTCTGGACGCCGTCTTCGTCCTCGCCGGCGCAGAACCGCAACGACACCAGCTGCTCCGGAGCCCAGATGATCCCCTCGGACACCAGGAAGCCGGCCACCAGATCAAAGTCGTCCCCGGGCGTCCGCATGGTCACCGAGAATGACAGTGCACCGATCCGGATTTCCAGCGGCTCTTCGACGGCGAGGACGTCCTCGCGGTGGCGGACCGGGAACTCAAGGGCATTGGGCGAGCCATCCAAAACATACTTGTGCACCTTGCGGCGCTGCGTCACGCGCCCCATCAGCGAACCGCCAGACTGTCTTGAAGGGCCCCGTGGACGTTCCGGACCTGCCGGCTGGCGCTGTTCATAAGTCCATCATTGCACCACTGGCCGGGCTGTGGCGTACGTGGTTCCGCAGCACGGCGCCTACCCCAGCAGGGCACTCCAGTCCACCGGACCGGCGGGCTTCGCAGCGTCCTTGCCAGCTGCCCGGGTTGCCGGCTTAGCGGCGGGCCGGCCCTTGGGCTTGGTACCCGGCTGCGCGGGCGCGGGCACCGGCGGCCCCCACGGCAAAGCGAACGCCGGGACTGGTTCGCCCAGCTGCACGCCATGCGGCGGAACAACCATCACACCGTGCGCCGACGCCAGTCCGCGCATCATCCCGGGACCCGTGTGCTTGGCCGGTGAAGCCATCCCGTACAGCAGCCGGAAGGGCATCAGCCTGGTCCGGCCCGGCTCAGGCTCGATGGTGGTCCCGCACGGGACCTCCTGCACCGGCGGCATGGTGCCGTGGCCCAGCGCCGCCAGCAGCGGTTCGCCCACCGTGGACAGTGCCATCATGGCGGCCAGCGGGTTTCCGGGGAGCCCCAGGACAAAGCGACCGTCGGGGAGTTCGGCCAGGACAGCCGGATGGCCGGGGCGCATGGCGATGCCGTCGATGACCAGCCGCCCGCCCAGTTCCGCCACAGCCCGGCGGAGGTGGTCGGTGTCCGAGACGCCAGTACCTCCGGTGGTGATCACGACGTCGGCAGGCAGCGCGGAGGGGTCCGGCACCTCGGGCGGGAGGTCGGCCAGGCCGTCCAGCCACTCAGCGTAGGAATCGCCGATCCGCTCCTGGCCGCCGTTAATACCGCCGAGCATTTCCACAACGGCCGCGAGCTGCGGACCGAAGGTGTCCCGAACCTGTCCGGGGACCGGCAGCCCGTGGGCCACAACTTCGGAGCCGGTCAGCAGGAGCTTAACCACCGGCTTGCCCTGGACCAGAAGGTCATCGTGCCCGGCCAGGGCCGCGACCGCCAGATGGGCCGGGTTCAGTGTTACGCCGGCCTTGACCAGCACCTCTCCCGCGGCGGCTTCCTCGCCGGCCTTCCTGATGTGCTGGCCGTTCCCGGGCTCGCCGGGGCGGGCGGCGCCGCCGGTCATCAACAGCGGCAGGCCGTCGTCGTCCGTTCCAAGCACGGCACTTTCGCTGCGCAGGACCGCTTTGGCGCCGGGGGGGATCAGTCCGCCGGTGACGATGGGGCTGGCCTGGTGGGGTGCCAGCCGCATGCCTGCGTCTGCCACGATCCACGGACCGCTGCCGTTGACGGCCCATCCGTCCATCGCAGACGACGCGTAGTGCGGCATGTCGTGCAACGCGGTGATGTCTTCGGCCAGGACCCTGCCCAGGGCTTGGCCCAGGGGAACCCGGCCCGGCGGAATTGGCGTGGCGATATCAAA
Organism: Pseudarthrobacter sp. NIBRBAC000502772; assembly: GCF_006517235.1. Classification (NCBI taxonomy): domain Bacteria; kingdom Bacillati; phylum Actinomycetota; class Actinomycetes; order Micrococcales; family Micrococcaceae; genus Pseudarthrobacter; species Pseudarthrobacter sp. NIBRBAC000502772. The sequence goes on along the minus strand of NZ_CP041188.1, from coordinate 1,381,052 downwards.
AGCGGCCTTGCGCGCCTCTTCCCAGGTGTGGGCCAGGTGCTTTGCCGGGGCTGTCTGCTGCCCGGGATTTTCGGATACGTCGCCGGGGGCGGCGGTCACTGAACGGGAGTCATTCGACGGGGGTCCCGGCGGATTCGGCGTCATAGTCAGCAGCCAGGGTGCGGGCACGGTCCATGGCAGCGGTCATGGCGGCGGCGTTGGTGGCCTGCCCTGCTCCCGCAGCCAGGCCGGCGGCGAAACCGGCAATAAAGGTGGTGAGCGGGGCGGCGGGGCGGACCACTGAGTGGGCTGCCACGCCGGCCAGCGACAGGATGGTGTTGACGTCGATCTGGACGTCCTCCAGTTCATACGCCTGGAGCAAGGACCTGCACCATTCTTCCAGCGTCTCTTCCTGGCTTTTCACGCTCTGCCTCCCAAATCGTCTGCGGCAGTGTTGCCCCGGAACCCGGCTAGGGGATCCGGACCGGCCACTCCAAGTGCGGCGGCATCGTCCCAGGTGTCCACGTCTGCCGTGGAGCCAGCCGGAACGGCGACAAGCTGCACGTCCAGACTAGCAAGGAGTGCCCTCACCGAACCGTTGATTAAGCGTCCTGTGCTTTCCAGTTCCGCCACGGAACGTTGTAGCGCGGCCGTGCTATAAAAACCGACCAGCGGCTGACGGCGGCCTTCCTCCGAGACGGCCACCACGCCGTCCGGTGCCAAGCCCGCGGGCGCTCCGGCAGCGGGTCCTCGCGCACGCAACGCAGCCTTCAGCGCCGCCACCGCCTGCCCCACGTTGGGCATGTCGCAGGCCAGCACCAGCGTCAGCCTGGGGCGGCTGCCACCCGCCGCGGACAGGGCCGCAAGCCCGGCCGCAATGGCGGCCGCGGGACCGCTAAAGGGGGGTTCTTCGCGGCAACGGAGAAATCCAGGGATTTCGCCGGCCGGCACCTCCCCGGTGTCCGGACCAACCACGACGGCGGCCCGGGCTCCCCTCGCAGCGGCGGCGGAGCGACGCAGCAGGGAGTCGCCGTCGTACGTCAGACTCTGCTTGGGCACGCCACCGAGCCGCGACGAACGGCCGCCGGCGAGGATGACGGCATCGAAGTCGAGGGGGTCAGCGTCCACCCTCCCAGCTTAACCGCGCAGGCTGGAATACTGCGCCGGGCTGGAACTACCGCGCGGACCGGAACAAGGCAGCCCGGAACAAGGCGGCCCGCTCAGGCAGCCCGCTCAGGCAGCAGGAACGGATCCCAGTCCGGCGTGGGCTTCTCAAGTTCCTTGATCTGCCAGATGGTGCCATGCGGCGGTTCCGGATCAAACCTGAGCTTCCAGCCCATTTCAGCCGGGGTGTGATCGCCCTTGGTGTTATTGCAGCGGAGGCACGCGGCCACCAGGTTCTCCCAGGAGTCGGCGCCGCCACGCGACTTGGGCTGCACATGGTCGATGGTGTGGGCCCCTTTGCCGCAATACGCGCAGCGGTGTCCGTCCCGCCGCAGGACGCCGCGGCGGCTGACAGCGGTGCCCTGGTTGTATCTGGGGCGGATGTAGCGGTTCAGGAGAATCACGGACGGGCGGCCCAAAATCTCCTGAGGCCCCACCACAGGGTCATCGCCCTCGGCAATAACACTGGCCTTGCCCGTGAGCACAAGCACCAGCGCCCGGCGGAAGGTGACTACCGCCAGCGGTTCATATCCAGCATTCAGAACGAGAGTGCGCATGCACGTACCTCTTTGTGGCCGCACCCGTCAGGGGCACGAGGGCCGGCTGCCCCCGGCATATCCGGGCTATGGATCGACACCACAAGAGTAAACAAAGAATCCCGGGATCAGCTAATCCCGGAAGTAACCGGGGTCACGTGTCGGGCCTGGGCGGCTGTCCGGATCGGTACGACAGGCCGGAGACAGCAAAGGACCCCCGCCGTGAGGCGGGGGTCCTTTGAACACTGAAGCTGCTGCTAGGACACGCGGATGAAGACCGGTCCTGAGCCAACATTGGCGCTGAATACAACGGTCTGGTTGCCGTTGTAACCGCCGTGGACTGCCTGACCGTTGCCGGCGTATACGGCGATGTGGGCCATGCCCGCGCCGCCGTCGGCGTAGTAGATCAGATCGCCGGGCTGGGCCTCGGCGGCGCTCACGGTCTTACCCAGGGACAGGTAGCCGGCGGGCCAGCCGTGGTAGTTGATGCCCACGGCGGCCAGGGCGTTGGTCACCAGCATGGTGCAGTCCTGGCTGACGCCGAGCTGTGCGTAAGCAGCGGACAGGATGGCAGCACCCTTGCCGCTGGCGGCGACCGGAGCCGAGGGAGCAGCCGGAGTGGCCGACGCTACCGTGATGGTTGCCGCGGCCTTGGCCGGAGCCGGAGCTTCGACAACCGGCTCGGGAGCCTCAACCGGAGCGGGCGTGGTGGTCACGGCCGGCTTCTCGTAGGAAATGGCAATGGTGGAAGCAGCGGAAATGATGGCCGGAGCGGAAACCTCAGCCTCAAGGTTCGAAGCGGAAGCACCTTCGTGCTGGACTCCGGTGTCTGCCGCGTTCGCGGCGATACCACTGGTCAGGACAAGGCCGGAAGCAGCAGCGATAACCGCAGCCTGGCGGCCCATGCCGCCGGCGTTGTCGCCGACGGCCTTGGCAATGACAGCCAGCGAGTTGGTCTTGGTGACCTCGGCGCGGTGCCGTGCAACAGTTGCACGTGTAGTCATTAATTTCTCTCTTTCGTTTTCCTCAGGACCGCGTAGGCAGTCCAAGGGCGTTGGAGGCGCCGGCATCTTGGGGGTACGCCGGCACATCCCGAACGGGGATTTAGCGAAAAGTTTCCAGCGAAGAATCGGTTCCGGCAGCACAGGGCTTCAGGAACTGCCGGATTGCAGGAACTACGGGGCCAGCGTGAAGAAGGATCCGCCGCCCGTGGATGCCACGGAGTGGAGCAGCGTGCCCTGTGACGGGTTCAGTGCGCTGATCATCATGCCGTTGCCGACGTAAATGCCAACGTGGGCGCCGCCATTCTGCATGACCAGGTCACCGGGAGCCGGTGTGGCGGTGGGCCGCATGGCCGTCCAGGCATTGGTGCGGGGAATGCTGATGCCGGCCTGGGCGTAGACCCACTGCGTGAAGCCGGAGCAGTCCCAGCCGTTGGGAGTGGTGCCGCCCCAGAGGTAGGGGTGACCGATACCGGTGTAGGCAAGTGCTGCCAGACCCGAAGCAGCAGCAGAGGAGACAGTGTCAGCGAGCTTGGAGGCCGCGGCCTCGGTTGCGGCAGCACCCTGAGCCCCGGTTTCGGAAGCCGTGGACTGCGCGCGGACCCTCTCAACCTTCGGCGCCGGCGTCGTCTTGATGACGGGGCGTTCGAAGGAAACGGTAGCCGTGGGCGCGGCAGTGACGGCAAGTGCCGTCTGCGCAGAACCGGACTCGGTAGAGGCGGAAACGCCGGCGGTGGAATCCGCGGCGTTGGCCGGAAGCCCCATGCTCAGGATCAGACCTGATGCAGCTGCGATAACAGCAGCCTGGCGACCTACGGTCCCGGCATTGGCACTGACGGCCTTGGACACGGAGCCCAAGGGGTTAGTGCGAACCGGTTGTGCGCGGTGACGCGCAGAAGTATGGCGTGAAGACACGAAGGTAGCCTCTCCCAATGCCTGCGAGGTGAGCTGTCGGATTCGGATGGGAGTCACCCGGCCGCGCTGCTTCACAGTGGAAGCTTTGCGACTTAACCCCAAGGCCTTCAGAATCGAAGACCAAAATTGGTTCCCCCGCCCCTGCCAGACGATGTCATGCGAACGGACCTTGAGCGGTGGCAGAGCTAGGCAATCCACTCAAGAACGTCAACTTCGGAAAAGTTGACGCGCTTTAGACGTTACAGGAGTTCCGAGCCAATGTCACATTCAGGTCACGGCATGTTGCTACGATTCGAGAGTTGGCCATCATTTGGGTCAGAGCCAGCCGGTGGGGTCGACGACTTCGCCATTGATCTGAACCTCGAAGTGGAGGTGGCAGCCCGTAGACGCGCCCGTGGTGCCGCTGAGGGCAACCACGTCGCCGCGGCTGACCGTCTGGCCTACCTTGACGCTGGCGGAGGAGAGGTGGTTGTAGGTGGTTTCAAGGCCATTGCCGTGATCCACCACCACGCGGTTGCCACCGCCGTACTGGTGCCAGCCAACGAAGGTCACGGTGCCGCTGGCAGCGGCCATGACGGAGGTTCCGCACTGTGCCACGTAGTCCTGGCCGCGGTGGAAGTCGCCGGAGCCGCCGGTGATGGGACTGACCCGGAACCCGAAGGGTGAGGCCGTAACCAGCTGGGCCAGCGGCGAGCCAAGGCTTCCGGCAGAGGCGGCGCGGGTAATGGATCCCGCGGACTGGGCGCTCAACAGCTGCTTCAGCTTGCCGTCGGGATCACCCTGGGTCACCACGGACGAGCGGCTGAAATCAATTTGGGCGGCGGCTTCGGCGGTCACTTCGGGCTGCGGAGCAGCGGAAACGGCTAATGCAGCCTGGCCGGGTGCCGGAGTGGCCATCACGGGGCCGGTCACAGGAACCGTCACAGTGAGAGCAAGGCCTGTTGCTGCCAAGGCGATGCCGGCCTTCTGGCCGAGGCCACTGGCGGCGGCGAAATCCGTCATCTGCCGGAAGGGTCCCCGGCGGCGGCGGGCTTCCCGCTGTGGGTCGCGGGGCCTCTCCGCGCTGAAATCCTCGGCCACTCTGGGCGCCGAGGCGGGACCCACCGCGCGACGGCGGCCCCTGGAGTATTGCGTGGTCAAGAATGTTCCTCTCTGGGTAGCCTGCGAAGTTAGCTGTCGGATTCGGGTCAGAGAGTTCAAAGACCCGGTCCGCCGTGACAAGCACTTTGGCGCAGAGATATCCCGTGAGGATCCTTCGCTGGAAGAGGCTTGCTGCTGACGGACTTAACCCCAAGGCAGTCTTACGACTGCCGGTTGTGGTTCCCCCGCCTCTGCCAGTTGGTGACTGATGCACCTGATCCGCTGGCAGAGCTCGGCTCCGGATCAGGTAACGCTTTTGTATCGACGCTGAGTTTCAACTATAGGTGATTAACTTGGACAGTAACAATTCCGTTACCTTTGCGGAACCTTGCGTCGCTGCGCTATGGAACGGCCCCACACGGCGGACCGCCTTCCCGTCAGCTGACGGAAACGAAGACGTGGGATGCCACTTCCGGGGGCAGCTCGAGCGCCCCTTCGATTCCCGGAACGCGCACCGAAATGTACTCCCCTACGCGCTCCAGGGACACCGTGGCACCGGGCCTGATCCCGCCTTCATCCAACTGGACCAGCAGCTCAGGTTCCACCTGGATGGGCTCAGCCAGCCGGCTGACTGTCACGTTCGACGCTGGCCCGTAGCCCTGCATCGCATCCAGGAGATTAATCACACCGGCGTCTGGGAGCGCGGGCGCCGGCCCGCCCAGGGCGGCCAGCCCGGGGATGGGGTTGCCGTACGGAGACTCGGTGGGGTGGTTGAGCAATTCGTAGATGCGCTGCTCTACACGTTCGCTCATCACATGCTCCCAGCGGCACGCTTCATCGTGGACATAGGCCCAGTCCAGGCCAATCACATCCGCCAGGAGCCGTTCCGCGAGCCTGTGCTTGCGCATCACTTCCGTAGCGCGTTTCCGCCCGGCTTCCGTGAGCTCCAGGTGGCGGTCTCCGGAGACCACGACCAGTCCGTCGCGTTCCATCCGGCCGATGGTTTGGGACACCGTGGGTCCGGAATGCCGCAGCCGTTCGGCGATGCGTGCGCGAAGAGCAACGATGTTCTCTTCTTCAAGCTCCAAAATGGTCCGAAGATACATCTCCGTAGTATCGATCAGATCCGTCATCCAGCTCAGCTCCTCGAGCGCAGTACCTTGCGTTGTCCCACCGTATCGCGTCCCGCTCAGCGGCGAGGTCCGCTAAAAAGCTTAGCCTATTTTGAATTTGTCTGGATAATGCCCGGGCGGAGACAAAGAGTCTCATTGGCCGGACTATGACGGCCCCGGTTCCCCGCCCAATCGAGGGTTCAGGCAGAATAAGGGAGGTCCTTATGCAGTCACCGCCGACTACCGGCCACCCCACCGCCCGGACGTGAGCCACGTCCATGCCGAAATTGGAGCCCCCGTGAGCGAAACCAGCATCACTATTCCCGCCGACCTCCTGCCAAAGGATGGACGGTTCGGCGCAGGACCCTCCAAGGTCAGGCCGGAGCAGCTCGAAGCGCTCTCAGCGGCGTCCAAGACCATCCTGGGCACCTCCCACCGCCAGGCTCCGGTCAAGAACCTCGTGGGCTCCGTCCGTGAAGGCCTCAGCCAGTTCTTCCGCGCCCCCGAAGGCTACGAAGTGGTCCTCGGCGTCGGCGGCTCCACCGCTTTCTGGGACGTCGCCAGCTTCGGCCTGGTGGAAAAGAAGGCCCAGCACCTGTCCTTCGGCGAGTTCGGCTCCAAATTCGCCTCAGCCACCAACAAGGCCCCGTTCCTGGACGCCTCCTCCATCATCAAGTCCGAGCCCGGCACGCGCCCGGTATCGGCCGCCGAGGCTGGCGTGGATGTCTACGCCTGGCCGCAGAACGAAACCTCCACGGGTGTCGCGGCTCCGGTCAAGCGCGTCGCGGGCGCCGACGCCGGTTCCCTGGTCCTGGTGGACGCCACCTCCGCAGCCGGCGGCCTGGACGTGGACGTCTCCGAGGCCGATGTCTACTACTTCGCCCCGCAGAAGAACTTCGCGTCCGACGGCGGCCTGTGGCTGGGGCTCTTCTCCCCCGCCGCGCTGGAACGCGCCGCCCGGGTCAAGGCAAGCGGCCGCTGGATCCCCGATTTCCTGGACCTCCAGACCGCCATCGACAACTCCAAGCTGAACCAGACGTACAACACGCCGTCGCTCTCCACCCTGGTGACCCTCGACGCGCAGGTGCAGTGGCTGAACGCCAACGGCGGCCTGGACTTCGCGTCCGCCCGCACCGCTGACTCCGCCGGCCGGATCTACTCCTGGGCCGAGGCCTCCGAGTACGCCACCCCGTTTGTGGCAAAGGCGGAGGACCGTTCCAACGTCATCGCCACCATCGACTTCGACGACTCGATCGACGCCGCCGCGATCGCCAAGGTGCTCCGCGCCAACGGGATCGTGGACACCGAGCCGTACCGCAAGCTGGGCCGCAACCAGCTCCGGATCGCCACGTTTGTGGCCATCGAGCCGGCTGACGTCTCCGCGCTGCTGGCAAGCATCGACTACGTGGTGGGCGAGCTGCGCAAGTAGCGTACCCGCGCGAACGGACACTTGGGGCCCAGGAACCGGGGCCCAAGTGTCCGTTCGCGCTGTCTTGTGGTGAGGCCACTTGTCAGCGTCCGACGGCGTCGTCCGGGTTTTCGTCCGGGGCGGCGCCGTTGACGTTGTCCCCCGGTTGTTGGACGCCCAGGTGGGAGACGACGCCGAAGTAGCGCAGGCCACGGGCGCGCCGGTTGAAGGTGAGCCGGAGCCGCTGGGCGCGGATGATCCATATCATTCCGATCACGGCGGCGATGATCCCGGAGGCGGCCGCAACGGAAAGTGACCACCGGGGGCCGGCGACGTTGGCCACCCATCCCACCAACGGCGCGCCGATGGGTGTGCCGCCCATAAAGATGGCCATGTACAGGGCCATGACCCTGCCCCGCATGACGGGATCGGTGGTGGTCTGGACGTAGCCGTTGGCACTGGTCATCATGGTGATTGCGAACAGGCCCACGGGCACCAGCGCCACGCCGAACCAGAAGTAGTCCGGGGCAAGCGCGGCCAGTCCCGAGGTCACCCCAAAGGCAGCCGCCGCGCCGAAGATCATCCGCAAACGGGGTTTGCCGCGGCCGGCGGAGAGCAGCGCGCCCGCCACGGAACCGATGGCCATGATGGAATTCATGAGCCCAAAGGCGCTGGCGTCCAGCCCGAATTCCGTGCCCACCATCGCGGCGATGAACAGAACGAAGTTAAGGCCGAGTGTTCCCACGATGAACACGGCCACCAGGACCACCACAATGTCGGGCCGGAACCGCACATAGCGCAGCCCCTCCCGGATGCGGCCCTTGCCCGGAGCCGCCCGGGGAAGCTGGCGCAGTGACGCCGTCGGAATCTTCCACAGGCTCAGGAGCATGGCCAGGAACGTGAAGGTGTTGATCAGGAACACCCAGCCGGGACCTACCGCTACGGTGAGGACGCCGGCCACGGCGGGCCCGATCATCCGGGCGACATTGAAGGAGGCGCTGTTCAGGGCCACGGCGTTGGGCAGGTAGTCGTCCCGCACCAGTTCAGAAACAAAGGTCTGCCGTACCGGGGCGTCGAGGGCGGAGACCATGCCCAGCAGCAGGGCGAAGCCGTAGACGTGCCACAGCTGGCCGGCGCCGACCACCACGAGGATGCCCAGGCCGGTGCTCAGAAGGGCCATCATTGACTGGGTGATGATGAGCAGCTGCCGGCGGCTGTACCGGTCCGCCACGAGGCCGGCAACCGGCGCCAGGAAGAGCTGCGGCCCCAGCTGCAGCGCCATGGTGATCCCCATGGCCCCGGCGTCGTGATCGGTGAGGTGGTCAAACACCAGCCAGTCCTGGGCCGTCCGCTGCATCCAGGTTCCGATGTTGGAAACCAGTGCGCCGAGGAACCAGATCCGGTAGTTGAGGATGTGCAGGGATTTGAAGGTGGACATCAGTGCCGGCCTTCTTGGTTCTCAACCCTGCGCATTGGCAACTGCTTAGTCAGCCTCGCCGGCGGGGTCGTCGTCTTCGGATTCTTCGTCCCGGTCCTCGGACCCGGGAGTGTCAGCCTCGGCGTGCGAAGTGTCCGGCTCCGCAGCCGAAGCAACAGCTGCGCGCGGCTCGTCTTCCTCTGCGGCCTGTGCGTCCTCGGGGCGGACGCGCTCGGCCCACGGCACCCACTCCGGGGAGAGGATGGAGTCCTCCGACGGCAGGAGGCCAAGCTCGCTGACCGTGACCACCTTGGAGCGGGAGTTCCTGGTCAGGACCGCGTACCACTGCCAGCCGTGGTAGCCGGCCATCCTTGATTCGAAGAGGTGGGTGACCAGGCGGTCGCCCTCACTTTTGGCAGCCAAGTGCGCACCGATGTCCGACGCCGCCGCGATCCCTTCGATGGCGGTTCGCGCCTCGCCAACGGCAGCGGCGAGGAAGGCATCCGGCTTTCCGGTGCGCCACACGGGCACGCCTGCGCGGCGCTTGGCCTCGGCTTTTGCGCCTATTTTCTCCGCTGTTGTGGTGTCCGGCTGTTCAGCGTCCGCGTTCATGGCCAAGACCTAAACGTCCAGCTCGTCGGCAACCTTACGCAGGGCAGCCGCGATGGCTTTGCCCTTGTTGCCTTCCGGGTACTTGCCCGCGGACAGGGTTCCGGAGAGGTTGTCCAGCACGCTGACGAGGTCCTGGACCAGGGGCGCGAGGTCCCGGGCGCTGGGCCGCTTGGCCTTGGCGATGGACGGCGTCTTGTCCAGGACGCGCAGGCCCAGGGCCTGTGCACCCTTGCGGCCGTCGGCAACGCCGAACTCAACCCGGGTGCCGGCCTTCAGTTCCGTGATGCCTTCGGGCAGCGCTGATTTGGGCAGGAAGACTTCCTGGCCGTCCTCGCCTGCGAGGAATCCGAAACCTTTTTCCTTGTCATACCACTTGACCTTGCCGGTAGGCACGTAATCAACCTTCTTCGTTCTGACGTCTTCTGACACGGCCGGCAGTCACCGCATCCGCACTGATGTGCGGGTTCAGGGTATGACAGCGACGGACCGTGTTGGTCTGTTCTTCAAGGTTATCCTGCCGGGGGCCGGAATCCTGCTTTCACGCACCCTTCGTCCTGCCGCCTGCCTGCGGCTGTGTGCCCGCCGCTCACGGCCGCCTGTGGCGCCACCACCGGCCGACCGGCTGTTAGCGTTGCCTGCATGACACCCTCGCGATACCGGCGCCCACTGATGATCTGCGCAGCGGTTGTTGCCATGCTTTCCCTCGTGGCGGTGGGAGCCGTCATGGCACTGGCCTTCGCAGGCTCCGCTGCTCCGGCCTGGGTCACTGCCACTGCCCTGTACGGCTTGCCTGTGGCGTTCCTGCTGATGCTTTTCCTGGTGCTGGACAGCGTGGCGGGCCGGCGCCGGGCAGGAAAGTCCGGCGGGCGGTAACGTTGGACTGATGTCCCTTATTCGCGCGCTCAGCAAAGAACTGGAAGCACGCAGCGATGACTCGTTGCGGGCGCTCTTTGCAGCGCGGCCGGACCTTATGTCCCCCGCCGTTCCTGACTTTGCCGCCCTGGCCGCGCGTGCAAGTGCGCGGGTCAGCGTCCAGCGTGCGCTCGAGCGGCTTAACCGGCCACAGATGCAGGTGCTGGAAACGCTGCATCTGTGTACCAACACGGACACCGAACACAGCGCCTCGGCGGCGGGCATCCGGAAACTCATTGCAGGGTCCACGGTGGCGGCGCTGGAACGCATCCTGGCCTCGCTCCAGGAACTGGCTTTGGTGCACCGGGCCGAGCCGCCCCATGGAACGGCGGTTTCGGGCCACCGCCAGCGCTACTACCTGCCGGTGGGAAGCCTCAAGGACGTGGTGGGAATCTATCCCGCGGGGCTGGGGCGCAGCTACACCGAGCTGGTAAGGCTCCAGCCCGCGTTTGCCCAGCGGGCAGTCCAGCTCGTTGCCGAGCTGCGCCGCAGCGGCGTCTCCATCCAGAACGCCACCACCCCCATGGAGGCCGCCCTCGCGCTGCAGCATTGGACATCCTCGCCCGAGGCACTCGGCGAGGCTTTGGCCGGAGCCCCGGAACGCACGACGGCGCTGCTCGCCAAATTCCGCAACTGGGCCATGGGTGCCGTCCCCCAGGCGCAACGGAAAGCGTCGGTCTCGAACCAGGGCGCCGACGTCGGGCCCGTTGACTGGCTCCTGGCCCGGGGCCTGCTGGTCCCCCTGGACGCCGCACACGTGGAACTGCCGCACAGCGTGGGCCTGTCACTGCGCGGCGGGGCCATCATCAATGACTTCTCCCTGTCCCCGCCGGTTCCGGAGCTGGGCAGCACCACCGCTGCGCTTCGCCGGAACGCTGCGCTGGGCGCCATCGCCGAAACCCTGCGGCTGGTGGGTGACCTCCTCCACGCCGTCCGCGAACAGCCGCTGGCCACGCTGCGCAGCGGCGGCGTAGGTGTCCGGGAAATGAAGCGGCTTGCCGAGACTCTTCGCATCGACCAGCACCGGGCGGGCCTGCTGCTGGAGCTCAGCGCCCTCGCTGGCCTGTTGCGCCTCGATGTGGACTCGTCCTCGTGGGTGCAGCCCCCGCAGCTGGAGTGGCTGGCCCTCCCCCGCCAGGAGCAGTGGCTGTGGCTGGTCAATGCCTGGCTCGCGAGCGAGCGTGTGCCTTCACTGGTGGGTCAGCCCGCCAACGGCCCCAGCGGCGTTCCCGCCGCACACCGCGCCCTGGCCGGGAACACCGTTAATGCCCTTTCGGCAGAGGCGCAGAGGCCGGACGCCCCCGTGGTCAGGAAGAGGATCCTGGAAATCCTGGAGGAACTCACCCAGGAGGCTGCCGCTGCGGACGGCACGGCACCGGTCCTGGATGCTGCGGCCGTCCTCCAGCGGGCTGAATGGACGCAGCCGCGGATGGCCCGGCGGTTCAGTTCCCTGATCAGGGGTGTGCTCGCGGAAGCGGAGCTGCTCGGACTGATCGGCTCCGGTGCGTTGAGCCAGCTGGGCAGCGCCATTGCCGAAGACAACCCCGACGAAGCCTTGGGCATCCTGGGCGAGCATCTGCCTGCGGCACTGAACCACGTCCTGCTTCAGGCGGACCTGACCGCAGTTGCCCCGGGCTACCTGGCTCCGGAGCTGGCCGAAAAACTACTGGTGATGGCCGACGCCGAGGGGCACGGGCCCGCCACTATCTACCGGTTCTCCGCCAACTCGGTCCGGCGGGCGCTGGACGCCGGGCATGACGCCTCGAGCCTGCTGGAGTTCCTGCGTGAGCATTCGGCCACGGCCGTGCCCCAGCCCTTGGAATACCTGGTGGAGGACACCGCGTCCCGGCACGGCCGGCTCCGGGTGGGAATGGCCGCCAGCTTTATCCAAAGCGATGATGAGGCAACGGTGCTGGAGCTGGCGGCGGAGTCCAAAGCGGCCGGCCTGGGGCTGGCCCGCATTGCGCCGACGGTCCTGATCTCCACCGCTCCGCCGCGGGAGACAGCCCAGGTCCTGCGCGGACTGGGCCTCTCGCCGTCGGTGGACCAGGCCGAGCCCGGAGTGGTCCGGCTCCGCCGCACCAACAATGTTCACGGCAGCGCCCGCCCCGTCTACACGGCGCCGCGGACCGCACCCGCAGAGGACGACGTCGCCGCGCAGCTGGCCGTCCTGCGGAACAGGCGGGCTGAAGCCTCCGGAAACCACGCAGGCCCCGTGGCTGGTTCCGGCGAAGCTGCGACCCAGCTTGGGCTGGAGACGCTGCAACGGGCTATCCGGCTCAAGCAGCGCGTGAGCATGAACGTGGTGGACAGCCAGGGGAATTCCTGCATGGAGACAGTTGTTCCCCTTTCTGTAAACGGCGGACGCGTCAGGGTCTTTGATCCTGCCAAGGAAACCGAGCGCGTCCTCTCCATCCACCGCATTATCGACATTGAGGCCGCGGAAGAACTGCGCCAGTGAAGGACTCCCCCGCGTGAACGACGGCCCGCTGATCGTCCAAAGTGATAAAACCATCCTGCTCGAGGTGGACCACGAACTGGCCACCGAAGCGCGCCACGCCATCGCCCCCTTCGCCGAACTGGAACGGGCCCCGGAGCACATGCACAGCTACCGGCTGACGCCCCTGGGCCTGTGGAACGCACGCGCCGCCGGCCTGGACGCCGAGAAGGTCCTGGACACGCTGCTCAAATACTCGCGGTTCCCCGTGCCGCATTCGCTGCTGATCGACGTCGAAGAGACCATGTCCCGGTACGGGCGGCTGCGGCTGGAGAAGGACCCGCAGCACGGCCTGGTGATGCGCACGGACGACTACCCGGTGTTGGAGGAGGTCATCCGGGCCAAAAAGATCCAGCCCCTGCTGGGGCCGCGGATCGACGGCGAAACCATTGTGGTCCACTCCTCACAGCGCGGCCAGCTCAAGCAGCTGCTCCTGAAAATCGGGTGGCCGGCGGAGGATCTGGCCGGCTACGTGGACGGCACACCCCACCTGATCGCCCTGAACGAGAACGGCTGGAAGCTCCGCCCGTACCAGCAGCTCGCCACCGAGAATTTCTGGGCCGGCGGCAGCGGCGTGGTGGTGCTGCCCTGCGGGGCCGGGAAGACGCTGGTGGGTGCCGCGGCCATGGCCACGAGCTCCACCACAACCCTCATCCTGGTCACCAACACGGTGGCGGCCCGGCAGTGGAAGGACGAGCTGCTCAAGCGGACGTCCCTGACGGAGGACGAAATCGGCGAGTACTCGGGCGCGGTCAAAGAGGTCCGCCCGGTCACCATCGCCACGTACCAGGTCCTCACCACCAAACGCGGCGGCCTGTACCCGCACCTGGAGCTGGTGGACGGCCACGACTGGGGCCTGATCATCTATGACGAAGTGCACCTCCTGCCGGCGCCGATCTTCCGGATGACCGCGGACCTGCAGGCCCGCCGCCGGCTGGGCCTCACCGCCACCCTGGTCCGCGAGGACGGCCGCGAAGGCGAGGTCTTCAGCCTCATTGGGCCCAAACGGTACGACGCGCCCTGGAAGGACATCGAAGCCCAGGGCTACATCGCCCCCGCGGACTGTGTGGAGGTCCGCATAGACCTGCCCCGGGACGAACGCGTGGCCTATGCCATGGCCGAGGACGCGGACAAGTACCGGCTGTGCGCCACGTCCGAGTCCAAGACCCTGATCGTGGAACAGCTGGTGGCCCGGCACCAGGGCGAGCAGCTGCTGGTGATCGGGCAATACATTGACCAGCTGGACGAGATCGGCGAGCGCCTGCAGGCTCCCGTCATCAAGGGCGATACGTCCGTCAAGGAACGGCAGAAGCTCTTCGATGCATTCCGGGCCGGCGACGTGAACACGCTGGTGGTTTCCAAGGTGGCCAACTTCTCCATCGACCTGCCCGAGGCCTCGGTGGCCATCCAGGTCTCCGGTTCCTTTGGGTCGAGGCAGGAGGAAGCCCAGCGGCTGGGCCGGTTGCTCCGCCCCAAGAAGGACGGCCGGGCGGCCCGCTTCTACTCGCTGGTGGCCCGGGACACCCTGGACCAGGATTTCGCGGCCAAGCGACAGCGCTTCCTGGCAGAGCAGGGCTATGCCTACCGGATCATGGACGCCAAGGATGTCGGCGCCGTCTAACGGTCACCCGGTGTTCCTGTCCGGCGATGGGGATGGCCATGCCACGGCGGGCTCCCCATGGAACACCCACCATCCATCCAGAAAACTCACAGTTTCTGGGAGCATGATGGGAGCATGAAGAAGACCGGCCCAGAAGCCAAGCTGCTAGTTGTTGATGACGAACCCAACATCCGCGAGCTGCTGTCCACCTCGCTCCGCTTCGCAGGCTTCGAGGTGGTCTCTGCCGCCAACGGCCGTGACGCGCTGGCCGCCGCCGAGCTCCACGCGCCCGATCTGGCGGTGCTGGACGTGATGCTGCCGGACATGGATGGCTTCACCGTCACCCGCAAGCTGCGGGCCTCGGGTAAGCACTTTCCGGTCCTTTTCCTCACGGCGAAGGACGACACGGAGGACAAGGTCACCGGCCTCACAGTAGGCGGGGATGACTACGTCACCAAGCCGTTCAGCCTGGACGAGGTAGTGGCCCGCATCCGTGCCGTCCTTCGCCGCACGCAGCCCCTGCTCGACGACGACGCCGTGATCCGGGTGGACGACCTGGAGCTCGACGACGACGCCCACGAAGTGCGCCGCGGCGGCACCGTGATCGAACTGTCCCCCACGGAATTCAAGCTCCTCCGGTACCTCATGCTGAACCCCAACCGGGTGCTGTCGAAATCCCAGATCCTGGACCACGTCTGGGAGTACAACTTCAACGGCGACGCCTCGATCGTGGAGTCCTACATCTCCTACCTCCGGCGCAAGGTGGACATTGATCCGGACGCACCGGCACTGATCCAGACCAAACGCGGAGTCGGCTACGTGCTCCGGACGGCAGAGAAGCGCTGACCTTGCTGCAGCGGTGGAAATCGGCCTCGTTGAGGTCCCAGCTGGTGGCCATGATCATGGCACTGCTGATTGTTGCGCTGACCTCAACCGGCGCCGGCACCCTCACGCTGCTGCACAGCTACCTCCAGGGGCAGGTGGATGACAAGCTGTACGCCGCCGTCGACCTCGCCAGCAAGCAGCGCTCGTTCACCCAGCTGCAGGCACCCAACCCGATGGTCCCCACTGACTACTCGCTGATCCTTTACACCCCTGGTGAGAGCCCCCAGCTGTTGGGCGGCGATCCGGATGAGCGCCCGGACATCGCAACCGTCTCCGTCCAGGACGCCCAGGACAAGGGCGCGCGTCCTTACCAGGTGCGCGGCACGGACGGCCAGAACTGGCGGGTGGTCGCGGTGACCGTGCTCTATATCGGCCAACCCGCCGTTGTTGTCATCGGCTTGCCGCTGCAAAGCGTGGACGATGTCCTCAAGCACGCCACCCTGGTGGTCACCGGCGTCGGCCTGCTCACCCTGCTGCTGGCCTCCCTGATCGCCAGCTGGACCGTATCCCGGTCATTCCGTCCGCTGGCCAAGGTGGAAAAGACCGCAGCCGCCATCGCCGCGGGCGACCTTTCCAGGCGTGTGGATGTCGAAAATCCCGGCACTGAAGTGGGGCGGCTCGGCAGCTCGCTGAACGCCATGCTGGCGCATATCGAGACGGCCTTCGCCGCCCGGACAGCCTCTGAAGGCAGAATGCGCCGGTTCGCGGCCGACGCCTCCCACGAGCTGCGTACCCCGCTCGTGACCATCAGGGGTTTCTCCGAGCTCTACCGCCATGGCGCGCTAGCCACCGACGAGGACGTGGCCACGGCCATGGGGCGGATCGAAAGCGAAGCCAAACGGATGGGCTCTATGGTGGAGGACCTCCTCCTGCTGGCGCGCCTGGACGAACAGCGCCCGCTCCAGCAAAAGCCCGTGGACCTGCAGCTGATTGCCCACGATGCGGTGGTGGACACGCAAGCAAGCGACCGCTCGCGCCCCATCTCCCTGACCGGCCTTGGTGACGATCCGGCCGCCCCCGCGCCGGTGCTCGGTGACGAAGCAAAACTGCGGCAGGTGGTGGGGAACCTCATGGGGAACGCCCTGCGCTACACGCCGGACGGCAGCCCGATCGAACTAGCCGTCGGGGTCCGGACCTCCGACGGCGGGCAGCCGCTCGCCGTGATCGAGGTCCGTGACCACGGCCCTGGCATCTCCGAAGAGGACGCGTCCAAGGTGTTCGAGCGTTTCTACCGCGCGGACACGTCCCGGACGCGCGAGACCGGCGGCAGCGGCCTGGGGCTCGCGATTGTCGCGGCCATCGTGGGATCGCACGGCGGGTCCGTCAGGGTGGAAAAGACCGACGGCGGCGGGGCCACGCTGGTGGTCAGCCTGCCCGTCCGGGACGACGCCACCGATGAGGCTCACGCCGGCGATGACCACCTGGGGGAAGCCCACCCGGGCGCAGCGGCCACGCAGGATGGCGATCCCCTGGACGGAGGCCGCGGAGATGGCAAGGTTATCCACATATAGCCATGGAGCGTGGCGTGCGGGCAGTGCCCGTCCGTAGGCTCGCAGTAGTGGCCCGGAGCAGCCGGGCGGGCAGCACATGCTGTCCCACTACTTCGAGAGGCAACAAGCCATGAGCATCATTTCCGTCGACACCGAACTCCTTCAGCTGAAGTCGGCCAACGTCAAAGCAACCGTGGACCGGATCAGCTCAGACGTCCAGGCCATGAAGCGCGGCCTGGACGAACTGCAGTCCACCTGGCGGGGCTCGGCTGCCAACAACTTCCAGGCCCTGGTGACCGAGTGGACACTCACCCAGGGCAAGGTGGAGGCATCGCTGGCATCCATCAACATGGCCCTGGCATCAGCAGCGTCCACCTACGCCCAGGCCGAGCAGGGCAACACGCAGCGCTTCAGCTGAGTCCGCGGCCGAAATGGCGTCTACGCCTCCGGCGTCCCCTGGCGGAATCGGAGCCGCCATCTGTTGCCGTCCAAGACCCACAGTGAGCTATGGAGAGCCGTGCCTGAGCGCGAGTAGCTTCGGCACGTCAGCAGGATCGCGCTGGTGCCGATGCGGTCCGCACCCAGGATCTCCAGTTCAGTGTGCTGCCCCGGTTCCTCTTCCAATGCCATCATCGTGGCGTCCCGGGTCCATACCCTGCCCGAGGTTCCGATCTCCATAAAGTCAGGGTGCAGGAGGACGCCGGTGCGGCCGATGTCGCCACGGATGTCGGGGGCCGACAACTCGCGTTCGAGGGCCTCGACGATCGCTTCGGGGCTCATCTCGGCCCCGGCGGACTCCGACGGGATGAAGGAGTCGCTCTCCAGCTCACTGAAGAGGTCCGGCTCCTCGTAGGGGCCTTGGTTGAAAAGGTCCTGGCCGTACGAGCCCTGACCGCCGGAGCCAGCACCGCCGGCTGTGGTGGCGGCCTGAAGGCTGGCTGCAGCGACTGCAGTGGCGGCGCCGGGGCTGGTCAGTGCGGCGCCTGCCCCAGGGCTGACGGCAACCCGGCTATCAGCTGCTGGGCCAACCGCTGCCGGGGCTCCCGCGAAACCCGGGCCTGAACGCGCTGCCACACCCTGCTGGTACGCGGTGGCGGCCGCACGCGCGCGGACATCGGCTGCCTCATTGAGGTCGTGGCCTGCGTGGCCCTTGACCCATTCGAACGTGTATTTCCGGCCGGCGATCTCCCGGTCAAGTTCCTTGAGCAGCTCAACGTTCAGGACAGGTTTGCCGTCGGCCTTCCGCCAGCCCTTGCGTTTCCAGCCCGGCATCCACTTTGTGATGGAGTTGATCACGTACTGGCTGTCGCACAGGACCCTCAGGTCCTCCTCCGGGACGTGGGCGGTGGCACGGAACAGATCCAGGACGGCCATCAGCTCGCCCTGGTTGTTGGTGCCGTGCGGCCATCCCCCGGCGCGCCAGCAGTCGTCGTTCACATACCAGGCCCAACCGGCCGGGCCGGGATTTCCTAAAGCCGAACCGTCGGCCGCTGCAGTAATTGTCACCTAACCATCCTGCCAGACAGCGCCGACAACCGGTTCAGCCAGCGTTCGGGAAACCGCTTACCGAAAAGCCTTGACGCCGAAGTCGAAGCGCGGCAGAATCGGAATCCTGACCGGGAAAGCGCTTTCTCAGTCGAAGCTTCCCCACCGGCACCGACGCCGTCACGGGACACGCGCGGGGTGGACCTCCACCCTTTTGAGGAAGGCACATCAATGAAGATTCGGGCCATTAGCCGCAGGAGATTCCAGTTCGGCGCAGTCGCCGTCGCCCTCTCCCTGCTCGCCACAGGCTGCGGTGCACCCGCCGGCTCCAGCGAAAACAGCGAAGTCACCCTGCGGTTCGCGTGGTGGGGCAATGAGTACCTCAACGCGCAAACAGAGAGAGTCATCGACGCGTTCGAGGCGGAACATCCCAACATCAAGATCGAATCCGAGCCGGGCGAATGGGCCAGCTACTGGGACAAACTGGCCACCACGACCGCTGCCAATGACGCACCGGATGTCATCCAGATGGACCAGAAATACATCGCCGAGTACGGTGGCCGCGGGGCGCTGCTGGACCTGGCCAAACAGGGCGGGATCGACACCTCCAAGCTGGACAAGGAATCACTGGCGTCCGGCCACTACGACAACGCACAGTACGGGCTGAGCACCGGGAAGAACGCTTACGTCATCATGGCAAACACCAAGGTCTTTGAGGCAGCAAACGTGCCCTTCCCCGACGACACCACCTGGACCTGGGACGACTTCATGGACACCGCCGCGAAACTCAGCGCGGCCGGTGACGGGAAGAGCTACGGCGCAGCCTATGGCAGCAACGAGGCGGACCTCATCATCTGGCTTCGGCAGCACGGCGAGAACCTCTACTCCCAAGACGGAAAACTGGACTTCGACACCGCTACGGCCGCTTCGTTCTGGGAACGGCTGAAGGAACAGCGCGATTCCCAGGCGAGCCCGCCGGCCACGGTGGCCACCGAGGACTCCGGCGCAGGCCTTGAGGAGAGCCTGTTCGGCACCAACCGGGTAGGTATGGCCTGGTGGTGGACTAACCAGCTGGGATCGCTGGAAACCACCACGGGCAGCAGCATCAAGATGCTCCGCGCCCCCAGCACCGACGGGAAGTCTGCGGACAACGGCATGTACTACAAGCCCACCATGTTCTGGTCCGCGTCCTCACGGTCGAAGCACCCGGAAGCCGCCGCGACCTTCATCAATTACCTGGCCAACAGCCCCGCGGCAGGCGCCATCCTGATGACAGACCGCGGAGTCCCCAGCAACTCTGAGATCGTCGAGGGCATCACACCGGCGCTCAAGCCGGCAGACACCACTGTGGTGGCCTTCCTGAAGGACATTGCGCCGGACATCGCCGACGCGCCTCCCGTCCCGCCGGTGGGTGCCGGCAGCGTCCAGAACGTCATCAAGCGGTTCACCGACGAAGTCCTGTACGACCGGCTGACTCCGCAGGCGGCCGCCGACGCGTTCAAGAAGGAAGTCGAAGGAATGCTGGCCACGGCCCGCAAGTAGCGCACACAAATGCGGCCCCCTCCAGTGGAGGGGGCCGCATTATGGTTTGCGCGGAACGTAGTCCGGGCGCTGGGGACTAGAAGCCGCCCATGCCGCCCATGTCGTCGCCGCCACCCATGGCCGGAGCGTTCTTCTCCGGCTTGTCGGCCACAACGGCCTCGGTGGTGAGGAACAGACCGGCAATGGACGCCGCGTTCTGCAGGGCAGAGCGGGTTACCTTGACGGGGTCGTTGATGCCGGCAGCCAGCAGGTCGACGTATTCGCCGGTTGCTGCGTTCAGGCCGTGGCCTGCAGGCAGGCCGCGGACCTTGTCGACAACAACGCCAGGCTCGAGGCCGGCGTTGAAGGCGATCTGCTTCAGCGGGGCGTCGATGGCAACGCGGACGATGTTCGCACCCGTTGCTTCGTCACCGGTCAGGTTCAGGTTCGCGAACGCCTTGGCGCCGGCCTGGATCAGCGCAACGCCGCCACCGGCGACGATGCCTTCTTCAACAGCAGCCTTCGCGTTGCGGACAGCGTCCTCAATGCGGTGCTTGCGTTCCTTGAGCTCAACCTCGGTTGCGGCACCGGCCTTGATGACTGCAACGCCGCCGGCCAGCTTGGCCAGGCGTTCCTGCAGCTTCTCGCGGTCGTAGTCCGAATCGGAGTTTTCGATCTCGGCACGGATCTGGGAAACGCGGCCAGCGATCTGGTCGGCGTCGCCGGCACCTTCAACGATGGTGGTCTCGTCCTTGGTGACAACAACCTTGCGGGCGCGTCCCAGGAGTTCCAGTCCGGCGGTCTCCAGCTTGAGTCCGACTTCCTCGGCGATGACCTGGCCACCGGTGAGTACAGCGATGTCGGCCAGCTGGGCCTTGCGGCGGTCACCGAAGCCCGGAGCCTTGACGGCAACGGACTTGAAGGTGCCACGGATCTTGTTGACGATCAGCGTGGCCAGGGCCTCGCCCTCGATGTCCTCGGCAATGATCAGCAGCGGCTTGTTGGACTGCATGACCTTTTCCAGGACAGCAACCAGTTCCTTGACGTTGGAGATCTTGGAGTTGACGATCAGGATGTACGGGTCCTCAAGGACCGTTTCCTGGCGCTCGGTATCGGTAACGAAGTACGCGGAGATGTAACCCTTGTCGAAGCGCATGCCTTCGGTGAGCTCGAGCTCCAGGCCGAAGGTGTTGGACTCCTCGACGGTGATGACGCCTTCTTTGCCCACCTTGTCCAGGGCTTCAGCGATCAGGGCGCCAATTTCGTCGTCACCGGCGGAGATGGAGGCAGTAGCCGCAATCTCTTCCTTGGTTTCGATTTCCTTGGCAGAGGCCAGCAGCTCAACCGTGACGGCCGCTACGGCCTTCTCGATACCGCGCTTGAGGGACAGCGGGTCAGCGCCGGCCGCGACGTTGCGCAGGCCTTCCTTGACCAGGGCCTGCGCCAGCACGGTAGCCGTGGTGGTGCCGTCGCCAGCGACGTCGTCCGTCTTCTTGGCAACTTCCTTGACCAGCTCGGCGCCGATCTTTTCGTAAGGGTCGTCCAGCTCGATCTCCTTGGCGATGGAAACACCATCGTTGGTGATCGTGGGGGCGCCCCACTTCTTTTCGAGGACGACGTTGCGTCCACGCGGGCCGAGGGTGACCTTGACGGCGTCGGCGAGGATGTTCAGGCCCCGCTCAAGACCGCGGCGTGCCTCTTCATCAAATGCAATGATCTTGGCCATAACGGCAGTAGTCCTTTCGGGACAGTCGTTAAGAATGAACCTCACTGCAGTGCCCGCGACGGACGATCCTTCACCGGCGGCCTCTGTATGCCGCGGCTGGGGATCTCACTCCAGCTAGGTATTTCTCTCGCTCCACGACCGCCGCCAAGCCTCGATGCCGGACAAACCGGACGTTGCTTTAGCAGTCGGTACGTAGGAGTGCTAACTCAATAATTAGCACTCCCTAGGTGAGAGTGCAAGCGAAAGGTCCCCCAAATCGCCCTGTCAGGGAGGCCCGTTCGCCATCGGCGATCAGCCTGCGGCCCGGCCTGCCGCCTCATGGCCGCTGAGAACTGCCCTGTTGTCTGCGCCGTAGGTGAACACCATGTAGTTGGCCGTGGTGATGTCACCGTTGGCGTCGAAGGCAACTGGCCCCGATTCGCCGTCGTAATTAATGCCTGCCCCGGTCTTCAGGACCGCGAGGCAGCCGGTGTAGGACAGGCACGGCTTGGTGGCCGGGCCTGAGGCCTGCGCGGCGGCCTGCCCGCCTGCAGTCCCGCCGGAGACGGCGATCAGGTTGGCGGCGATGGAGCGGCCGGCATCGTCGTCAGCCTTCGCTGCCGCCAGGACCGCCAGGTTCACGGCGTCGTAGGTCTCCGCGGCGAACGAAAGGTCTTTCAGGGCAGGGTTGACCGACACAAGACGGGCCTGGAAGTCCGCAGACGGCAACAGGCCCGGCACCACTGCACGCGCGCCGTCGAGCGCCTTGGATCCAAGTCCCGAACCGTACTGGGCGAAGGCGCCGTCGCTCAGGATGATGCTCTTGCCCGAAAGTCCCGCGTTATTGAGCTCTGCGATGGCGCCCTGGGCGTCGTCCCTGGCGATCAGCACCACAGCATCAGGAGTGGCGGCCTTGGCTGCAGCTGCGGCGTTCCCGGCGTCGCCGGGCTTGAAGGCGGTGGTTGAGACAGTTTCCAGGCCGGCGTTCTTGGCGGCGCCGGCCACCGCGGCAGCTACGTCCTTTCCGTAGCTAGAGTCCTGGTGGACCACGGCAAGGCTCTTGGCGCCGCCGTCCTTGGCCAGCTTCACCAGCACCGATGCCTGGGCAACGTCCGCCGCGGCGGTCCTGAAGTAATAGCCGCCGCTCTTGTAGCGGGACAGGCCGGCAGCGGAGTTTGCAGGCGAGACGAGGGGGACCCGGGCGGCCGAGAGGACGTCGATGGCAGCGGTGGCGTGACTCGAATCCGTGGGTCCAATGACCGCGTCAACCTTGGCTGAGGCCAGATTCCTGGCCTGCGCGTCGGCGCCATCACCGGCGCCTACCACCAGATCCACAGGCCTGCCCTTGTGGCCGCCGGCCGCATTTATTTCCTTGATTGCAAGTTGGGCCGCGGCAAGCTGCGAGTCATTGAGGAAGGCCTGCTTCCCTGTGCTGTCCTGGATCAGCCCGATCCGCAGCGTGCCGTCACCGGATGCTTCAGCGGATTCAACGCGGGCATTGCCGCCGGCTCCGGCACAGCCAGCCAGTGCCAGCAGGAGGCCCGCCCCTGTGATTGTGCGGACGATTGTTGAACGCAAGCTGCGGGAGATCACTGCGCGGGCCGGACGTTTTCTGCCTGCGGGCCCTTCTCGCCTTCACCGACTTCAAGCTCCACGCGCTGTCCCTCATCCAGCGCCCGGTAACCTTCGCCCTCAATGGCCGACCAGTGCACAAAGACATCGTCCCCGGAGCCGTCCACCGTAATAAAGCCGTAGCCCTTTTCGGCGTTGAACCACTTAACCGTTCCCAATGCCATGATGTCCACTCTTTTCCGTCGTGCCGTCGGTCCCCGTCGGAAGTGTGCCGCTTGTTACGGACCGAAGCCTGAAATCACTCTAGCGACAAGCCATCCGGCGGGCCGAACCACACGGCCGCTCCGGTGCCCAAAAGTTACTCAGGCGTGACCGCGAGACGCTACTGGTAGCCCGGCCCCAGGACAACAACCAACGGCACCTGGAAGTCCTGGCTCTCCACCAGGGTAGGGATGTTCAGGAGTTCGGAGAGTGCTTCGGCGTTGGCCTTCTGCGCCGGTCCTGAATAGAAGATTGCGGATGTCTGCTGCGGAGCGCCGCCCCAGTTCCCCACCTGGCCCAGCGTCCAGCCATCGGCCTGGACCATAGAGCTGATGCGTCCGGCGAGCCCGGCCTTACCGGCGGCGTTGTAGATGGCCACGCCCTGGGTCTTGTCCAGCACAACCGCGGAGGGAATGTTACTGGGCGAAGCGCTGGGCTCGGCGTCAGGGCTATTAGAGGGCTTCGGGTCCGTGGAGGCTTCAGCGGTGGCCGACGGTGCCGCGCTTGCCTCGGGGGCCGCGGCCGATTCCAGGCTGGTGGAGGCATCACTGCCGGCCTGGGTGAACCCGAGCTTGGGAAGGATCAGGAAGGACACCACTCCAATGGCCAATGCCACAATCCCCACCGCGAGGATGGGCCACAGCTTGCGGCGGGCAGGCGCCGAGGCCGCACGGTGGACGCCTTGCCGTGAGGCGGACTCCGGAACCTTGTCGAATTCATCCCGAGCGTATTTGGTCATGATGGGGAGACGTCCTTGTTGATTGCTGCTGATGGCTCAGCACGAGCGTGGTCAGGCGTCGGAACCCAGGCGTCGTGCAGTGCGTGCCCGGTGACGCGACGTACGTAGTCTACGCAATCTCTTGACCAGCATGGGGTCGTGGGCCAGTGCGGCCTCGGTGTCGATGAGGGCGTTGAGCAGCTGGTAGTAGTGCGTTGCGGACAGATCGAACAGCTCCCTGATGGCCTGTTCCTTGGCCCCGGCGTACTTCCACCACTGCCGCTCGAGTGCCAGCATCTGCTGGTCGCGCTCGCTCAACGGGGAGTCACGGAGGGTAAAGTCAGCCAGCAAAGAACCGCGCTCCTCCGGCTCCGGCATATGTTCCCGAGCAGGTTCCGCCACGACGCACCCCTTCGCTGGTCTCGCTGAATCACCGGTCAAGTTACAAAATCTCCTCCCCATGCTACGGCGTGAATAACACGGTTGTCATTTGCGCCCCGGCCGCAGCGTCCGGCAACCCTGCGAGAATGGGAGCGTGTTTGAATCTGACGCGCTGTTCGAACTGACGACGGACCCGGCGGAGGCCGTTGGCTTTGCCGAGATGGCCGTCTTGCCGCTCAGTGAGCTGATGGCTGCCGACTGGGCGAAGGCGCTGAGCCCCGTAGAGAGTGAGCTGCGCGGCGTCCTAGGCTTCCTGGCCACCGAAGTTGCCGCGGGGCACCGGGTGCTGCCGGCGCCGTCGAACGTTCTGCGCGCCTTCCGGCAGCCGCTGGCCGGCGTGAAGGTCCTGGTAGTGGGCCAGGACCCCTACCCGACGCCGGGCCACGCGATCGGCCTGTCCTTTGCCGTTGACGGGCGGACCCGCCCCATCCCGCGGAGCCTGGCGAATATCTACCGTGAGCTGGAGTCCGACCTCGGCCTTCCGGCGCGCGTCCACGGCGACCTGTCCGCCTGGGCCAGCCAGGGGGTCCTGCTGCTTAACCGGGTCATGAGCGTCCGGGCCGGGGCAGCCGGCTCCCACCGGGGCAAAGGCTGGGAGGCCATCACGACGGCGGCAGTCACCGCGGTGGCCAGCCGGCGCACTTCCGACGGCGGGCCGTCGCCGCTGGTGGCGGTGCTGTGGGGCAAGGACGCGGAGAGCGTCCGGCCCCTCCTGCCCGGGGCGGCGGTCGTGTCCAGCGCCCACCCCAGCCCGTTGTCGGCGTCGCGCGGATTCTTCGGCTCCCGGCCCTTCAGCACCATCAACCAACTGCTGCAGGACCAGGGATGCCCCGGCGTAACCTGGGAACTCCCTCCGGTCCCTTAGCTTAGGCTTGCCTTATGAGCACTCTTCCGGCCGCCACCAACGCCACGAAAAATACACGTCCGCAGATCGATCTCACTGTCATCCGACGGGAAGAACTCTCGCCACACATGGTCAGGATCGTGGCCGGCGGCGAAGGCTTTGCCGCCTACGTGAACAACACCTTCGTGGACCGCTACGTCAAAATCGTCTTCCCGCAGCCCGGCGTTGACTATGCCCAGCCCCTGGACCTGTGGACCATCCGCGAAACCATGCCCCGCGAGCAGTGGCCCTTCACCCGCACCTACACGGTCCGCTGGGTGGACACCGAGGCCCAGGAACTCGCCATCGACTTTGTGATCCACGGCGACGAAGGGCTGGCCGGCCCTTGGGCGGCTGCCGCCAAGCCCGGGGACGCCTTCACCTTCACCGGCCCGGGCGGCGCCTACAACCCGGCGTCTGACGCTGACTGGTACCTCTTTGCCGGCGATGAAGCCGCACTTCCTGCGATCGCCGCCGCCATCGAATCGTTGCCGGCTGAAGCGGCCGGCCTGGCGTTTATCGAGGTGGACAGCGACGCCGACATCCAGCCCCTTGCGTCCCCGGCGGGCGTTAAGGTGACCTGGCTACGCCGCCAGGGCGCGCCGGCCGGCGCCGGGGACCTCCTCGTCTCAGCGGTGGCCGACGCCGAATGGCCCACTGGCCGCGTTGACGTTTTTGCCCATGGCGAGCGCGGCTACATGAAGCGGCTGCGGGACGTGTTTTTCGTCCAGCGCGGCCTGGAACGGAGCCAGGTTTCGCTGTCCGGCTACTGGGCCCAGGGCCGGGTGGAGGACGACTTCCAGGCCGAGAAGAAACTGCCCGTCGGGAAGATCTGACCGGGATTTTCCGACGGCGACACGCGGCTAGCGGCGGCGGGCGCGGCGGCGTTCGTTGCTGGCCAGGCTGCGCGTGAGCGGCCGGGCCAGGGTGTCGCCGAGGACAATGCCGGCGGCCGTGCCCAGGACGATCGCGCCGGCGTTGAGCATGCCGCCAGCTCCCAGCAGGACTTCGGATTCCTCGATGGTCAGCACATACATCGAGCGGAAGATGGTCAGTCCAGGCAGCAGGATCAGGGCCGCCGGGACGGCCACCACCAGCTGGGGAGCGCCCATTTTCAGCGCCACCACCCGCGCCAATAGTCCAATCACAACGGCCGCGACCGCCGGGGAAAACCGGTCACCGACGCCGAGGGAAGCAGCGCCAAGCAGTACAAAATAGCCCACCACGCCCACGGCTGCGGTGGGCAGCAGCAGTTCCCACGAGGTCTGCTCCGTCACGCCGATGGCCATCACTGCCACGGCGATAAGGATCACCAGGACCCAGAGGTCGTAGGCAGGCGGGAACGTCTCCGTGACGCTAATCGGCTGCATCCCGGTCATCGAACCGATCACAAAGGCCACCGCGATCCCGGCCACAATCGCGCCGAACGTCAGCAGGGTGGACAGGAACCGGCCCGCGGCCGTCACGGGGAACCCGTTGATGGCGTCCTGGACCGACGAGACGAGGCGTCCGGTGGGCAGGAGCAGGAGGATGCCGCCCACCACCACAATCGCCGGTGCGTTAGTGAGGTCAAAGCGCCACAGCAGCAACGCGGTGAGCGTAACGCCGAAGGAGCATGCCGCCGTCGTGAAGAAGTCCGGAACCCTCCACCGGCCCAACTGGCGGGCGAGCAGGCTGACGCCGATGTTGGCAACAAAGGCGATGCCCGAGGAGACCAGACCTCCGCCGAGTACGCCCACAAAGACTGCGGCGAACACGCCGAAGGCAACAGTGACCATCCAGCGTGGAAACGGTTTGGGGCTGGTGATGGCCTCGTCCAGCCGGCGGATCGCCTCATCGCGGCCCACTCCCCGGCCACGATGTCCGTCACCAGCCGGTGTACTTTGGCCAGCCCGGCATAGTTGTTTGTCCATGACCGCACCACCCGAAGCAGCGCGATGGGCGTCTGGTCCTTGGGCGCATAGTTAATGGCCACCGACTGGTTGGTGATGTCCACTTCGATGTTTTTCAGCCCCAGCGCCGCGGTGACGGCAATAATGCTCGTCTCCACTTCCAGGGCGCCGGCCCCGTACCGGAACATGGTCTCGGCCAGGTGCAGGGAAAAGTCCAGGGTCTTGCGTGCGGACGTGTCCACGCCTCCCACCTGGATCATGGGGTTGGCGTAGGGGCTTCCGGCGAGCCTGTCCACAATGCTCAGTGGCGCCGTCGGCGGGTTCTCCCCCCGCACCAGGCGCCGCAGCATCCGCTTGGCCGCGGCATCCTGGCGGAGCTGGGAGGGGGTGAGCGGCTCTGTTTTGGGCAGGCTGTCGGTGGGAGGCCTGCGCCTTGGGTTTTCAGGTCGATCGTTCACCTTGGTGCTCCTCCCTTTCTGGCAGTTCGTGGTTTGGTGTTAGGCCTGGCGCTTCAGTGGCAGTTTGCCCAGCAGGGTGCGCGCCGCCGCGATGGCCGCGCGGACCAGGCGGTTGGCCTGGAAGGCTGCCGGCCGCACCGGCATCACGAAGTCACCCAAGAGCTGAACCACGTCGCCGCCGAAGCCCTTCTTGAACTCGTAGCCGCCGTGGCCTTCTTCGTCCTGTCCCTGGATGCCGAAGGTGCCGTAGAAGTTGTAGCGCGAGTAGCCCTTGTCCAGCCCGTGCAGCATCATTCCCCAGTACAGGGACGTGGCGCCGTTGAAGTAGATGTAGTCCTGCTTGGTGCCGCCGATAACGCAGACCACCTCGTCGCCGAAGCAGACGAAGTGGATGGCGGCCACTGTAGCCACACCCACCGAGTCCGGGAACCGCTCGATGTCCTTGAGGCTGCGCTCGTAGCTGTCCACGAGGTCCTGGACAACCTTGAGCCGGTTGGCTTTCTTCTTGCTGCCGGTCTCTTCGACTTCACGGCGGAGTTCGGCTGCGGACGCGGATTCCGCTTCCAGGCGTTCGGTGATGGACTTCCGGTACGCGGGGATGTCGATCTTGGCCATCATAAGTTTGGTGAACTCGGCCGAGGTGGTCCGCAGGAGCTGTTCGTAGTATTCGCGTTCGCGGTAGAAGAAACCCTTCTCGTCCCCGGCTGTGCTCAGCGCGTCGTAGAACTCGTCAAGGGTCTCCAACGTGGCCTGCTCCAGGAATACACCGTTCTTTTCAGCCTTCCGGATGGCCTTCCGTGTCCGGTAGCTGGTACCCATGATGAGCTCCTCGGCGTCCGCGATGCCGTCGAGCCGCTTGATGAACATCCAGTTCACGTTGGCGAAGTTCATGTCGGAGCCCTGGTGTTCAAAACCAAGGCCCGCCAGTTCCGCCACGAGCGGCCTGTTGTCCACGATCTCGGGGTGTTCGGCGCCGTCGGCATCGCGGGCGATGTACGTCAGGTTCGGGGAAATCCGGAGTTCGGCGGCCTTGCGTTCCGTGGCGCGTTCCTTGAGAAGTCCGACGACGTCACGCACCAGTGCGGCGTCCGTGTAGTCCAGGAGGGGGCCCTTGGCGCACTCGCACACCTTGTAGCCCCAGCGGTTGGTGGTGAAGTTCAGTTTCCCGGCGGCGACCAGGTCGCCGTCACGCCTTACACCGAACAGTTCCACTGACTGACCGCGGGCGCGCTGGAAACGGGTGAAGTCAGCGGACTGGATGAAGTTGTTTTGCGGATGCTTGAGGGAGAAGGACTCAAACTCGGCATCGCTGAGGACGCTGAGCTCGAGTCCGGCTCCGGCCTTGGTTGGATTCACGGAAATAACCTCATCTATGGCTGGGCTGCCGACTGGGGCAGGCGCTGGCCTTCGTGGTGTGGATGGTGAGAGTGGCTGGTGGGCGGTCAGTAGAACTGCTGGCCGGTGCGTGCGGTTTCAAGCCGGCGGAAGACCCGTTCCGCGCCCTTGACCCACAGGGTGTGCCTGACGGGCGACAGCACGTGGTCGTAGCAGCCGACGAAGTCCGTCACCGTCTTGGTGAAGCTCGTTTTGAACATTCCCATGCCGTACAGGTGGTGGGTCTTGTCCTTGATCAGGCCAGAGGGCGGCGTGCCGCAGAAGTCGTACTCGGTGCAGCCGAGTTCCTGCATTCTCCGGATGGCCTGCCACTGGACCAGGTGCGAATCGCCGTACTGCTTCCTGTTCTGGGTGGAGCCGCCGTCCTTGTAGGTTGCCTTGGATCCGTAGTTGATCACAAAGGCGCCCACGCTGGGTTTGCCGTCTTCGTAAACGAAGAAGAAGCTGCCCTGTCCGCGCGTGCAGAATTCGTCCCAGAACTGGGTGTAGTACTCGAGGCTGCGCAACGGCATGGAACCCTTGGCGTTCACCGTGTCTGCCATCAGGTCATACAGCGCCCGGTACGTTTCCGGGCCTGGCTCCTGCTGCACCACGGCGCAGCCTTCGCGTTCTGCCCGGCGGATCGCGTTGCGGGCGCGGGAGGAGATGGACCGAAACACCTGGTTCTCCGGTGCCGCGATGTCCAGGAGCGCCGTGGAGTCGTTGGACTGGATATTCGGGGCCTTCACCAGGCCGGCGGCGGCGAGCTGTGCCCGGGCTTCCGGGGTGCTCACGATGTCGGGTTCAATCTTGATGGTGAAGACATTGAGTTTCCGGCTCCGGGCGAATGCAGCGCACGCGTCCAGGGCCGGCTTCAGGTCCTCGACGGCACCCAGGTCCGGACCTTTGATCAGGTACCACAGGCGGCCCAGCACCGGGAATTTCTTCTCCAGCACCAGGTTGTAGCTGGCGGTCCCGGCAGACTCCAGGACCAGGAAGCGGGCGGTCCAGCCGCTGCCGTTTTTCACGGACGCGTAGGCAGCGGACTGCAGCATGTTGCCGCCGTTCGGGTTGGCCGTGACGTGCTTGTCCCAGTTCTCAATTTCCTCCGCTGTGGCAAAGCGGGCGGTGAATTCTCGCAAGGGGGCCGTGTCCAATCTCAGGGGTTTGTGCGCGGTTCTGTACTCGTAGTTACGTGCGGACATGTAGCCACAAGTCTAAAGCCTGATCGGGTGGGGGCAGTCCAGACAGGACCGCGGAGCGCCTTGACTCGCGGGCGGCGCGCCGCAAGGGTTGACCCATGGAGTTGGTCCCGAAAAAGTCCGACACTGGGCCTGGAAGTCCCGGCAGGAAGCACCGTCGCCGCGCGGAGGTGCTTGCGCTCATGCTCTTCTTGGCAAGTTCCGCCGTAGTCGCCTGGCTGGGTGCTTTTGCCACTGTCAACAACGTGAACGGCTGGTACGTGGGCGCTGACAAAGCCCCCTGGTCACCACCGAATTGGTTGTTCGGTCCAGTGTGGACAGCTCTTTACACTGCCATGGCGGTGGCCGCCTGGCTGGTCTGGCGCCGCCACACCCCGGAGTCGCGGCCCGCGCTGGTCAGCTACGGAATCCAGTTGTGCCTCAACCTGCTGTGGACACCCACCTTTTTCAGCCTGTATCCGTTGCTCGGCACGGCCGCCCTGTGGCTGGCTTTTGCAGTCATCCTTGGGCTGATCGGGGCGGTCACTGTCACGGTGGTCCGCTTCGGCCCGATCAGCCGGGCCGCCGGGATACTTCTGCTGCCCTACATCACCTGGGTTGTGTTCGCGTCGTCCCTCAACCTCTGGGCCGCGCTTAATAACTAGCCCCTGGGGTGCGGGAAGCCGGCGGGCCTAGTCTTCGAACTCGGACAGCGGCGGGCAGGAGCAGATCAGGTTGCGGTCCCCTGCTGCGCCGTCGATGCGGCCGACGGGCGGGAAGTACTTGTCCTGCTTGAGGTGGTGGACCGGGAAGGCGGCCTGCTCACGGGGGTACTGACGGGTCCAGTCGGAAGATACGACGGCGGACGCGGTGTGGGGTGCGTGGCGCAGCGGGCTGTTCTCCACGGTGAAGTCGCCGTTGGCGACCTGGTCGATTTCCTTCCGGATGGTGATCATCGCATCGATGAACCGGTCGATCTCCACCAGGTCCTCGGACTCCGTCGGTTCCACCATCAGCGTGCCCGCCACCGGGAACGCCAGGGTGGGGGCGTGGAAACCGTAATCGATCAAGCGCTTGGCCACATCCTCCGCGGTGACGCCGGTCTTCGCCGTCAGCCCGCGAAGATCCAGGATGCACTCGTGTGCCACCAGCCCGCCCTCGCCCGTGTAGAGGACCGGGAAGTACTCGTTCAGCCGTGCCGCAACGTAGTTCGCAGCGAGCAGCGCGGACTTGGTGGCGTCGGTCAGGCCCTCGGCACCCATCAGCTTCACGTATGCCCAGGAGATCGGCAGGACACCGGCAGAACCGAACCGTGATGCGGAGATCGGGACGTCGTTGCCTTCGGTCCAGGTAGCCGCGTTGCCCGGCATGAACGGTGCCAGGTGCGCCTTGGCTGCGACCGGGCCAACGCCGGGGCCGCCGCCGCCGTGCGGGATGCAGAACGTCTTGTGCAGGTTCAGGTGCGAGACGTCGCCGCCGAACTTGCCCGGCTGCGCCAAGCCAACGAGCGCGTTGAGGTTGGCGCCGTCCACATACACCTGACCGCCCGCGGCGTGCACTGAATCGCACACCTCACGGACATCGGCGTCGTACACACCATGCGTGGACGGGTAGGTGATCATGATCGCCGAGAGGACATCCTTGTTCGCCTCGATCTTGGCGTCAAGGTCAACGTGATCGATGCTGCCGTCAGGAGCCGTCGCGACAACAACCACCTTCATGCCGGCCAGGACAGCCGAGGCGGCGTTGGTGCCGTGGGCCGAGGCCGGGATCAGGCAGACATTGCGCTGCTGGTCTCCGCGGGAGTGGTGATAGCCGCGGATGGCCAGCAGGCCCGCGAGCTCACCCTGCGACCCGGCGTTCGGCTGCAGGGAGACCTGATCGTAGCCCGTAATCTCGGTGAGCTGGTCTTCGAGATCGGCGATGAGTTCGCGCCAGCCCACGGTCTGGGAGTCCGGGGCGAACGGGTGGATGGAGGCGAACTCCGGCCAGGAAATGGCTTCCATCTCCGCCGTGGCGTTCAGCTTCATGGTGCAGGAACCCAGCGGGATCATGGTCCGGTCCAGCGCCAGGTCCCGGTCGCTGAGCCTGCGGATGTAACGCAGCAGCTGGGTCTCGGAACGGTGCGTGTTGAACACCGGGTGCTGCAGGTAACCGGAGGAACGCTCGACGGCGGCATCCAGCGCGAACTCAGTGTCAGTCCCGGCGGCCGCGTCCACCGCCGCGGCACCAAAGGCTTCCAGCACACCGGCAACAATGGCCGGGGTGGTGGTTTCATCGGCGGAAACGCCGACGGTGTCGCCGTCGATGTGGCGCAGGTTGATGCCCTGGGCTTCCGCGGCGGCAACAATGGCCGCAGCCTTGCCGGGCACGGAAACCGTGACGGTATCGAAGAAGCTTGTGTGCAGGACGTCCAGGCCGGCCGCCTTCAGGGACGCGGCGATGGTTGCAGCGTGGCTGTGGGTGGTCTCCGCGATTGCCTTGAGGCCGTCGGGGCCGTGGTAGACGGCGTAGAAGGAGGAGACGATGGCCAGCAGCGCCTGCGCGGTGCAGATGTTGGACGTGGCCTTCTCGCGGCGGATGTGCTG
The DNA here is from genome assembly GCF_006517235.1 of Pseudarthrobacter sp. NIBRBAC000502772. NCBI lineage: Bacteria > Bacillati > Actinomycetota > Actinomycetes > Micrococcales > Micrococcaceae > Pseudarthrobacter > Pseudarthrobacter sp. NIBRBAC000502772. Next base: position 1,348,365 of record NZ_CP041188.1, on the reverse strand, counting down.
CTCACGGGTCTGCAGCGCCAGGCGGTAGGCGGGGGTCCCGGCGTCGTCCTTGGAGACCCCGACGAGGCGGCCCGGCATGGACCGCTCGAGACCCTTGGCTACGGCCATGTACGCGGCGTGCGGGCCGCCGAAGAACAGCGGCACACCGAAACGCTGGGTCGAACCCACGGCGATGTCCGCGCCCTGCTCCCCGGGAGGGGTGATCAGCGTCAGCGCCAGCAGGTCAGCGGCCACGGTGACGAGGGCGCCGCGTTCCTTGGCTTCCTTGATGACGTCGGCGTGGTTGAAGACCCGGCCGGAAACACCAGGCTGCTGCAGCACAATACCGTTGATAACGCCGTCGGGCAGGCCCTGGGACAGGTCGGCGACCTCCACCTCGAACCCGAGAGCTTCGGCGCGGCCCTTGACGATCGCGATGGTCTGCGGCAGGCAGTCGGCATCGAGGACGGTCTTGCCGTCGCGGGCTTCTTTGTTCTTGTTGGCGCGGCGCATCATCAGAACGGCCTCGGCGACGGCGGTGGCTTCATCGAGCAGCGACGCGTTCGCGATCGGCAGGCCCACCAGGTCCTGGACCATGGTCTGGAAGTTCAGGAGCGCTTCGAGCCGGCCCTGGGAAATTTCGGGCTGGTACGGGGTGTAGGCGGTGTACCAGGCCGGGGCCTCGAGGATGTTCCGCCGGATCACGGCCGGGGTGACGGTGTCGTAGTAGCCCTGGCCGATCATCTGCACGGCAGTCTTGTTCTTCGCCGCGAGCTTCCGCAGCTCGGCAAGGACCTCAACCTCACTCAGGGCGTCCTTGAGGCGGAGGGCCGCATCCTGCCGGATGCCGTTGGGGACGGCAGTATCCACCAGCGCGTCCACAGTGCCGTAGCCGACGGCCTTGAGCATGGAGTCGATATCGGCCTGGCGGCGGGCGCCAATATGCCGGTCGACGAAAGTGGCCGAGGCCGAATTAACACTCACAAGGAACTCCATTACTAAGGCGGGCGCAGGGTGCGCCACATCGACTCGGGTTCCTCCCCGCTCTGTCTGGGACCTGAGAGTTTCCGCGCAGCCTGCTTCCGCTGGGCTGCGCTTGCACCGTCGGTGGGCACAGCGGTCCTGACATTCCGGAGTGATCCGGGACGCTTCAGGCGGACGGCCTGCCACTTTCCAGAGTTGCCTGGCCGCGGCGGTACGTGGGCCTGAGAGATTCCTGGGGAGGATTTGCTCCTACGGCGCCTGTTGTACCTGCTAACAGAACTCTCCCGCCGCAGATCAAAGGCATATATTCAGATTTTGTGGCGGCCGCAGATGGTCGCCACGCCGTCCAATTCTCCTACGCCCCGGGCCACCGGGCAAATGAGGTCGGCGGGTTCAGCCGCGAAGCCGCTCCACGGCAGCGAGGAGCTCCTCAATGTCTCCGTGCCTGCCCCTGCCGTCCCCGGTGGTGCCGCTTTCCCACATGGCGTTGAAATACAGACCGTCCCCCATATACAGCACGGCTTTCGCCATGGCCGTGCCGACGTCGGCCGCGATCAGGTCCAACCATTGCTGCTGGATGGCGGCAAAGCGGCGCCGGGCCTCTTCATGGGCCACTTCAGCCAGGCGCGTGGCGGCCACGAAGGACCGGTCCATGGGCGAGTCGGACCAGAGCGAGGAACGGATGAAGTAGGCCGCCGCACCTTCGGCTGCTGCGGCCATCAGCGCGAGGTCCTCGACGGCCAGTCGGTCCAGCCGCTCCAGCACCGCAGCGATCAGCGCCTCCTTGTTGGGGAAGTGATAGAGCAGCCCGCCCTTGGACACGCCTGCCCGCTTGGCCACAGCATCCAAAGTGGCAGCCCGCTCCCCCACGTCGATCAGGAGTTCTTCAAAAGCGTCGAGGACTGCGTCGCGTGCGACGGGATTTCTGGCCATGGCTTCAATCATGCACGCTCCGGGTCCCGTTTCTTAACTGTACCGTCTGGACGGTATAGTTATCAGCATGACGTTGTCCGCACAGTCCAACCAGAACACCCGAAGCACATCCACCACGGCCGCCGATTTCAGGCCGTCAGGGCCCGCCAAGGCGCCCTGGCGCGATTGGCTCGCGCTGGCTCTGCTGATGTTTCCGGTACTCCTGGTTGCGGTGGACAACACTGCGTTGACGTTCGCGCTTCCGGCCATTGCGAGCAGCCTGGAGACAACCGGAGTCCAGCTGCTGTGGATTGTGGACGCTTATCCCCTGGTGCTTGCCGGATTGCTGGTCGCCATGGGCAGCCTGGGCGACCGGATCGGGCGCCGCCGGCTGCTGCTGGCCGGCAGTGTTGGTTTCGCCGCGGTCTCAGCGGCAACAGCCTTTGCCCCCACCGCGGAGTGGCTGATAGCGGGACGGGCCCTGCTGGGGTTCTTCGGGGCCATGCTGATGCCCTCAACCCTGTCCCTGATCCGCAACATTTTTCCGGACCCAAACCGGCGTCGGCTGGCCGTTGCCATCTGGGCTGCCGGCTTCTCCGGCGGCGCCGCCCTGGGTCCCATCTTCGGCGGGTGGCTGGTGGAGCAGTTCTGGTGGGGCGCCATCCTGCTGGTCGCCGTGCCCATCATGCTGCCCCTGCTGGCGTTCGGCCCTGCATTCATCCCGGAATCAAAAGATCCGCGCCCCGGCCGGGTGGACGTGCCCAGCATCGCCCTGTCCCTGCTGGTAATGGTGCCCATTGTGTATGGCATCAAGGAGCTGGCGACCGATGGTTTCGGGGCCACTCCTGTGGGTCTTGTTGCCTTTGGCCTGGCCATGGGCGTCGTCTTTGTCCGCCGCCAGCAGCGGCTGGCCAGCCCCCTGCTGGACATGTCCCTGTTCGGCAACCGGGTCTTCAGCACTGCCATCACGGCAAACGTGCTGGCCCTGTTCTCCTTCAACGGCTTCATCCTGTTCCTCGCCCAGCACCTGCAGCTCCTGGACGGAATGACGCCGTCGGCCGCCGGAATTGCCATGATCCCGGCACTGGTGGCCACAGTGCTGGCTGGGCTGGCAGTGGTGCCGCTGGTCCGGAAGGTGCGTCCGGGCTTTGTGGTGGCGGGTGGCCTGGCCCTGAGCGCCGCGGGCTACGGAATCGTAGTCTTCGGTGACCACGGCTCCGGGCCGGCCCTCCTGCTGGCCGCGCTGCTGATCCTCGCCCTGGGCGTGGGCACAGCGGAAACCATTTCCAATGACCTCATCCTGGGCTCCGTTCCAGCGGAGAAGTCAGGAGCGGCGGCCGCCATCTCCGAAACGGGCTATGAGGTGGGGTCACTGCTGGGGACGGCGGTGCTGGGCTCCATCCTGACCGCTTCCTACCAGCACAATCTCCGGCTTCCGGCCGGGGTGGAGGAAACGGCGTCGGGCACTGCAGTACACCAGGCGGGTGAAACTCTGGCGGGCGCCGTGGAACTGGCCGCCGGCCTGCCTGCTCCGCTGGCCGAAGCCCTCCGCGGCGCAGCACGCCTGGCGTTTGATTCGGGCGTCCACACCACTGCGGCGATTGCGCTGGTACTGATGGCGGGCGCGGCAGCCCTTGCCGCCGTCGTACTCCGGAAAGTTCCGACGGCGGACTAGGCGCTCGTCTCCGGCAGGCCGGCGAGCGCATAAACAGCGCCCGGCGCCGGAAGTCATTCCGGCGCCGGGCGCTTGTGGCCTCACTATGGGCCGGCGACTACTTGGCGTCAGGGGCGGTGACGCTGGCGGAGGCCTTCATGGTCTCGGCGTTCACCATCCACGCGTACTGCTCCAGCTTGGCGATGAATTCATGAAGCAGGTCCGCGGTGGTGGGATCCTCTTCGTCCACTTCGTCATGGACCTTGCGCATGGTGCCCACGGCACCCTCAAGCGCGGCGACGATCCGCTCGATGGCGTCCTTCGTGTTAATGAGGCCTTCGGGGAACTGCGCGAGGCTGGTGGACTTGGCCACGGTGGCACTGCGGCCGTCCGGCAGGGCATGCAGGGCGCGCATCCGCTCGGCCATATCATCCGCGAACTGCCGGGCGGCATCCACGATTTCGTCCAGCTGCAGGTGAAGGTCGCGGAAGTTGGTCCCCACAATGTTCCAGTGGGCCTGCTTGCCCTGGATGTGCAGCTCAATCAGGTCCGCAAGTACGGCCTGCAGGTTATTGGTCAGGGTCGGTGAAGCTTTCATGAATCCTCCTCGATTGGTCCAGTAGTCCCGACGCTATCAGCCGCGGGATCGATCGCGGCAGGCCGAAACCAAATTTCTCAGTGAGCTTACTAATCTCACGGAGCAAGACAAAAGAATGGAATTCATATAAACCATTGCGCGAAAGCCGTCCACCCTCCATACTAAATGAACGTCATTCATTTAGTGACGGTCGTCTCACTGGAAGTAAGCACATGATTGAAATTTCCTGCCTCGACTCACCCACGTCCCTGGCCCGGACAACGCCGTCCGTCCGCCCTGCCCTGCGGGTGGGCGTTGTGCAGCACCGCTGGCATGCAGACATTGCCGTCCTGCAGGCGGAACTCGATGAAGGAATCGGCCGCGCCGCCAGGCTCGGTGCCACGGTCGTATTCCTCCCCGAACTCACGCTTTCCCGCTACCCCGCGGACACGCGCCCCGAAAATGACACCACGCGCCCTGGCGCGGTGCGGCCCCGGCCGTCGGACACCGCTGAGGACCTGCTGACCGGACCCACCTTCCGTTTTGCTGCCGAGTCAGCCCGCCGCCACGGCGTCGCTGTCCATGCCTCGCTGTACCAGCAGGCACCGAACCCGGACGGCAGCGACGACGGCCTCGGGCTGAACACCGCCATCCTGGTGTCGTCCGAGGGCGAACTGCTCGCCCGCACGCACAAGCTCCACATCCCGGTCACCGCTGGCTACTACGAAGACAAGTTCTTCCGCCAGGGGCCGGCGGCCGCGGATGCCTACGAGGTCCACGCGCCGGCAGAACTGGGCGGCGCCCGGCTGGGCATGCCCACCTGCTGGGACGAATGGTTCCCGGAGGTAGCCCGGCTCTACTCCCTCGGTGGCGCAGAGATCCTGGTCTACCCCACCGCCATCGGCTCCGAACCGGACCACCCTGACTTCGACACCCAGCCGCTGTGGCAGCAGGTCATGGTGGGCAACGGCATCGCCAACGGGCTCTTTATGATCGCCCCCAACCGCTGGGGCAGTGAAGGAACGCTGAACTTCTACGGCTCCTCCTTCATCTCCGACCCCTACGGCCGCGTCCTCGTGCAGGCCCCGCGTGACGCCTCCGCAGTGCTGGTGGCAGACCTCGACCTGGACCAGCGGCGGGACTGGCTGACGCTTTTCCCCTTCCTGTCCACGCGCCGCCCCGATACCTACGGCCGGCTTACGGAACCCGTACGCCGTGACCAGCCGCTCGGCGGCGAAGTCCTCGCATCCGCGCAGGTGACCGCATGAGCACGTGGCGCATGCCCGCCGAGACCGCCCCGCAGGAGCGGCTCTGGATGGCCTTTCCCACCGGCGGCTACACGCTGGGCGACACGGAGGAGGATGCCCACGCTGCCCGGTCCATCTGGGCAGCGGTGGCCAACGCCGCCGTCGAATTTGAGCCGGTCACCGTGGTGGTGGACCCCGACGACGTCGGCATCGCCGCCCGCTATCTGAACCGGAACGTCGAGGTACTTGCCGCCCCGCTCAACGATGCATGGATGCGGGACATCGGCCCCACGTTTGTGCTGGACCAGGACGGGAGCCTCGGCGCCGTCGACTGGGTCTTCAACGGCTGGGGCGCCCAGGACTGGGCGCGCTGGGACAAGGACGCGGTGATCGCCGCCGAAGTCTCGGGCCGTGCCGGCGCCATGCACATCGTGTCCGCGCTGGTCAACGAAGGCGGCGGCATCCAGGTGGACGGCCAGGGAACCGTGCTGGTGACCGAAACCGTGCAGCTGGATCCGGGCCGCAACCCGGGACTCAGCCGCGCCGACGTCGAGGCCGAGCTCGCCCGGACCATCGGCGCAACCCACGTGGTCTGGCTCCCGCGCGGGCTGGCCCGCGACTCGGAACGGTTCGGCACGCGCGGTCATGTGGACATCGTGGCCGCCATCCCCTCCCCCGGCACGCTGCTGGTGCATTCCCAGCAGGACCCCCGCCACCCGGACTTCCAGGTAAGCCGCGACATCATCGAGCACCTGCGCACCACGAGGGACGCGGCCGGACGGGAGTGGACCATCATCGAAGTCCCCGCCCCTGAAGTGCTCTGGGATGACGAAGGCTTTGTCGACTACAGCTACATCAACCACGTCGTGGTCAACGGCGGCGTCATCGCCTGTACCTTCGGGGACCCCAACGATGACAAGGCGCTGCAGATCCTGGCGGAAGCCTACCCCGGCCGGCGTGTGGTCGGCATTGACGCCCGTGAGCTCTTCGCCCGCGGCGGCGGCATCCACTGCATCACCCAACAGCAGCCTGCTGCCTCGTAGAAAGCGCTGGACAATGACTCAAACCACCCGTACGAGCACCCCCGCAAGCCAGCCATCCGGGACCGACCCGGCCGGCTCGGCACACGGCATCACCGCAAAAGGACTGAAGGGCGGGCAGCTGGGCCTCCTCGCCGTCGTCGTTCTCGGCATTTCCACCATCGCACCGGCCTACACGCTGACCAGCGCCCTGGGCCCCACCGTTAATGAGGCGGGGCTCCAGTTGCCCGTCATTTTCCTTATCGGGTTCATCCCCATGATCCTGGTGTCACTCGCCTACCGGGAACTCAACGCCGATTCCCCGGACAGCGGCACCACGTTCACCTGGGTCACCAAAGCGTTTGGCCCCTGGGTGGGCTGGATGGGCGGCTGGGGACTGCTCGCCGCCAACATCATCGTCCTGTCCAACCTTGCGGGCGTGGCCGTCGATTTCTTCTATCTCTTCCTGTCGCAGCTGACGGGTGCGCCTGAACTCGCGGACCTCGCGGCCAATAAACCGTTGAACGTCCTGACGTGCTTCGTGTTCGTGGCCCTCGCCGTGTGGGTGAGCTACCGCGGCCTGCACACCACCAAGCTGGTCCAGTACGGACTCGTCGGATTCCAGCTGCTGGTCCTGGGGCTTTTCGTGGCCATGGCGTTCGCGAACTGGTCCACGTCGGAAACGGCCATCCCGTTCAGCTGGGAGTGGTTCGACGTCACCAGGATCGAGACGTTCGGGCAGATCGCTGCCGGCATCTCGCTGTCGATCTTTGTCTACTGGGGCTGGGACGTGTGCCTGACTGTGAATGAGGAAACCGCCAACGGCAAAAAGACGGCCGGACTGGCGGGCACCCTCACCGCCGTCGTTGTCCTGGGGATCTACCTGCTGGTGACCATTTCCACCATGATGTTCGCCGGCGTCGGCGATACGGGGATTGGCCTGAACAACGCTGAGAACCACGAGAATCTCTTCACGGCGCTGGCCTCGCCGATCATGGGGCCGTTCGCCATCCTGATGTCGCTCGCGGTGTTGTCCAGTTCCGCCGCGTCCCTGCAGTCCACGTTCACGTCTCCGTCGCGCAGCCTGCTGGCCATGGCCCACTACGGCGCGCTGCCTGCGCCGTTCAGCCACATCAGCAAGCGTTTCTCGACGCCGGGCTTCGCAACAGTGGCGGCGGGCATCCTGTCCGCTGGGTTCTACGCGGTGATGCATGTGATCAGCGAAAACGTCCTGAACGATACCATCCTGGCCCTCGGCCTGATGATCTGCTTCTACTATGGCCTGACCGCGATCGCCTGCGCCTGGTACTTCCGGAACAGCGTGTTCAGCAGCGTCCGCAACTTCATGCTGCGGCTGCTCTGCCCGGTAGCGGGCGGTGTCGGATTGTTTGTGGTTTTCCTGCAGACAGCCATCGACAGCTGGGCGCCGGAGTTCGGCAGCGGCTCCGAGGTCTTCGGGGTTGGGCTGGTCTTTGTCCTGGGCATCGGGATCCTGGCGCTCGGGGCTGTGCTGATGGTGATCATGGCACGCCTCCGCCCGGGGTTCTTCCGCGGCGAAACCATCCGCCGGGACACTCCTGCACTAGTGGTCCCGGAGTAGTTGCCCCACCCACAGCACGGCGCCCTGCCCGGAAAGTCTCCGGAGCAGGGCGCCGTTTTGGTTTCCTGATCTTGCCTCAACGGCGGTTCAGCAGCGAACCGCGGGTCACCAGAAGTGCGCTACATCCACCACCATGCGGGATCCGGATCCGGGGCCGTCCAGGGTGAAGACCCGGAACGGGAGCCGGGCACGGACGCCCAGTCCGATGCTGGTGTAGCCTTCGAAGCTGCCTGCGTAGGCCACCTGCCGGAAGGTCTGGTATCCCGACACGTTCGAAAGTTCGGCCTTTGCCGCCGGGCTGTAGGTGACGTTGTAATTGCTGTCATAGGACGGTGCGTTCACAGTTGCCTGGAGGAATGCTGAGCCCAACAGTGGGATTTCAAAACCTGAACCGTCCTGGACCACGGTCGGAACGTACTGAACCGTGTAGCCGGCAACAGGGCCGTTGAGATCAACCACCATCCGGTCAAAGCAGTAGTGCTGCCCTGTCCGGACGTTGGTGACGGATGCGGTGCTCATGGCCGGGTCTGATTCAGCCAGCGATCCCCATACGAGTCCGCAATACGATGTGGTTGCCGAGGCGGGCCCCGGAGCCAGGAAACCCAATCCGACAGCCATCAAAATGACTGTCAGCCACGTATGAATCTTTTTCATTGTGGGCCACCCTTCGAGTGATTAGGTAGCTCAAGCGTAGGAGTCTCCAAGGCCACTCAAAAGGGTTGTTGCCGCTTCGGCACGGAACCGTTAATCGGCCTTGGTTCCGGTCACGCGGGCGTAATTCTGAAGCACTTTGCGGGGCAATCGAAACGCTTTTAACACCGTTTCTGCACCCTGCCGTTATGCACAATAACGACGCCGGTGCACCTCACCGGAGTGCCGCCGTCGGCCGTTCAGCCTTCGCACTCGATGCAGTACTTCAGGCCGTTCTTTTCGCGTGCAATCTGGGACCGGTGCCGGACCAGGAAGCAGGATGAGCAGGTGAACTCATCGGACTGTTCGGGAACCACAATGACGGTCAGTTCTTCGCCGGAGAGATCGGCTCCGGGAAGGTCGATGCCTTCGGCGGTGTCGGTTTCGTCGACGTCGATGACTGCGGTCTGGGCACTGCCGCTGCGGGATGCCTGCAGGGCCTCCAGCGACTCGGCGGAAGCCTCGTCGTCAGTCTTGCGTGGAGCGTCGTAATCGGTAGCCATGGCGTGTTCACTTTCGTCGCTGCACGGCACCATTTCAGGCACCTCAGTGAAGCAGTTTAGGTCATTATGCCGCTACTTGGGCAACAGTGTGGCCAACCAGACAGATTTCGTTGGTTCGCCGTCTACGGGATTTGTCCAAGGCGCGGCCGGAACCGTATTGATGCAACCTTGACCGTATCCGGGGGCGAAATCTGAGAAGGCGCCTACAGGATGGATTCGCAGGCCGCTGAGGCCTGCAAAACCCACCCGAGGAGGCCGCTGTGGATACCGCGCTGCCCCTCCCGCCGGCCGACGCGACGCGCTCGCCTGCCGTTCATCCCACCCGGCGGGCGGCCCGCATCGCATCCGGTGCGGCCGTAGCTACCGCAGCTTCGGTAGTCAGGTGGTGCCTACCGGCACTTTCCTGATCCTAAGGGTTGGACGCCGAAACCAGACAGGATTTTTTCGGATATCTCTGAAGGGAACTTGCGGCTCCCTGGTGGGTCCTGCCGGCCGTCCCTTCTAGTGACCGAAGGTTCGACTGGCGCTGCACGAGGCAGCCCAGTCGAAGCCGTTACTGACCAGGGGCCCGGTAGACAGGAGTCTTGCCCACAGCTGCGTCAATATCCTCGGGAGTCATGAGCGGCGTGAGATGAAGGTCCACGGCGCCGGTGGAATTGATCATCAGGGAAAGGGCAACAGCACTCGGCTGATCGGGAACGTCGAAGACCCCAAGGACATCCGTCTCGCCGAACGCGTAGTAGATGCATTCCAGTGATCCCCCAACCGACTCCAAGGCCTTTACAACCGCGTCCCGACGCTTGGACCCACCCTCCTGCATCAGGCCTTTGATGCCCTGACCCACATAATTTGCTTGGAAAAGATACTTAGTCATGGTCGATTCCTGTTCTGCTTTGCCCAGAACACGAACCTATCCGCACGCCCAGAACAGAGGATGAGTGAAGGGTTCTGGAGTTCTCCCCGGCTGGGGTTGTGGGCCGAGTCTAGGCCCTCCCCCGGGAACTGGCAACGGTCGGTTGTACCCACGGTCCAGCCTTCATCCGGCAATGGCAACGAAGCCGGTCGCGGGCTTGTATTCGAGGGGCCGTTCCGGCGCCGTTGCTGGCCCACGGCGTCCGCGGGCCAGCAAGGGCATGGGGCGTAAACCGCCGCGGCTTCCAGCGCTTCGGCGCCTGTTCTCGTCGCTCCTTCGGAGCGGTTCACCATCAGCCCGAGAAGGTCAAAGACCAGAGTCGTTGCCGCGAGAGTGGTGATGTCTGCGTGGTCGTAAGCGGGGGCTACTTCGACGACATCGGCCCCCACGATGTTGATACCGTTGAGGCCCCTCAAGAGGGCAAGCAGCTCACGGGAGTGCAGACATGCAACGGTCCTGGCAGAAGACGGCAACCGCCCTGTTCGCGCACCGGCAGACCATCATTTACCGGATCCGTAAGATCAGTGAGCTGATAGGGATGGACGTGACCGAAACGTCAACCATGGCCCAGCTCTGGTTTGCCCTGCAGATCCATGAGGCGATGGAGGTCGGCGGCAGCGCACCGCTGGATACGCGCCCTCAAGCCTGAACCTGCGGCAGAGACACAATCGGAGCCTCCTGTCGGATTCGAACCGACGACCCCCGCTTTACAAGAGCGGTGCTCTGGCCAACTGAGCTAAGGAGGCGCGCCCCAGGGGGCGTGCGCCGCAACGGCGCTAGATAAGGTTAGCCCAAGTCCGCCCGCTCGTAAAAACGCCGGCCAGGGCGAACCAGGGCAAAAATTAAGGACCTGCTTCCGGAAGTGATCCGGAAGCAGGTCCTCTGGGTGGAAGGACTAGCCCTTCGCGGTGATCGCTGCCTGCAGGAAGTCAGGGAACGGGGTCTGCGCGCTGGCACCCTTGCCCCACTGCTGGCCGTCCACAAACACCGAGGGTGTGCCGGTGACGCCGATCGCCGCGGCCTGCTTGGTTGTGAACTTCACGTACGGACGGTAGGTCTTCTCGTCGATGCACGTGTCAATGTTCTTGGCGCCGATGTCCGTGGCCATGGTCTTGAGCCTGTCGTCGGAAAGACCGGCGGTACCTTCGGCAGGCTGGTTGGCGAACAGCGAGTCCACAAACTCTGCGTACTTCTCCGGAGACTCATTCACAACACACGCGGCGGCGTTGGCTGCACGGGAGGAGTAGTTCGTGGAGGACCTGTTGTCCAGGAACCCGAGCGCCCGGTATTCCACCGTGATCTTGCCCTCGTTGCGCAGCGTCGTCAGCTGCTCGTTGTACTGTGCCTCGAAGTTCTTGCAAACCGGGCAGATGAAGTCAACGTACAGGACCACCTTGACCGGCTTTCCTGCCTCAGCTTCGGCACCGGGGGCAACCACTTCAGCCGGCGCGGTTTTCGGGGGCTCCCCCACGGAGGCTGCGTCCACGGTGGCTGCTTCCAGCTTCGCGACGTCGGTATTGGCCAGCAAGGTGATGCCACCGTTGACGTTACCGTTGGCCGGCGTCGGCCCCTGGTCAGCGATCGGGGCGTTCTGCCGCATCGTTGTGGTCACCACCAGCCCCACCACCACAAGGATGGCCACCACGGCCACCACAATGCCCCAGCCGATCAGCAGCTTGTTGCGCTTGTCCTTCGCCAGCTGCGCCTCACGGATCAGGCGTGCCTTCTCGCGCGCCTCCGAGGTTCGCTCAGCCTTGGACTTACGTATTTCATTTGCGGGGCTCATGTGTTCCTTGGGTCGATCGACATAGGGGGACCACTCTGTGGCGACTCCACCATTTTAGGGGACAAACCTGAGAGCTTGCGCTTTCAACTATTCCGCCCGAATAACCAACGGACGAATGGCCCCGAAGATTCCATCCTATTAAGGTGGCTTAAAGGCACAAGCAACCCCAGGGGGCCGCAATGCAAACACCCGTCCAAGAAAAACCATCAGCTGTACCTGCAACCGGCGCCGCCGCGAGCAGCAACAGCACGGCCGCCACGTACGATTTTATGGTTGTCTCCAACAGGCTGCCCGTTGACCGCTGCGCGCCAGGTGAGAGCGGCGACGACGGCTCGGGCTGGCGCCGCTCCCCCGGCGGCCTGGTGACTGCCCTCGCGCCCATGATGACCAAGACCGACGGCGCGTGGGTGGGTTGGCACGGCGCCCCGGACGAAACCGTCGAGCCTTTCAGCCACGGCGGCATGGACTTGGTGCCCGTCCAGCTGAGCAACGACGACGTTGAGCTCTACTACGAGGGTTTCTCCAACGCCACCCTGTGGCCCCTGTACCACGACGTCATCGCCCCGCCGGAGTTCCACAGAACCTGGTGGGACGCCTACCGCAGGGTCAACCAAAGGTTCGCCGAGGCCGTCGTACGCCATGCCGGCCAGGGTGCCACGGTGTGGGTCCAGGATTACCAGCTGCAGCTGGTGCCGCGGCTGCTGCGCCAAGCGCGGCCGGACCTGCGGATCGGGTTCTTCAACCACATTCCTTTCCCCCCGCCGGAAATCTTCGCCCAGCTGCCGTGGCGGCATGCCATCATTGACGGCCTGATGGGTGCAGACCTCGTGGGCTTCCAGCGCCCCAGCGACGCCGGCAACTTCATGCGCTCCGCCCGCCGGTTCCTCGGCGCCAGCGTCAAGCAGCAGCAGGTGCATGTGAAGGGTAAGGACGGCGAAATCACGCACATCGCCAGGGCCCAGGCCTTCCCCATCTCCATCGACGTAGCCCAGATCAACGAACTGGCCCACAACCCCGAGATCATCGAGCGTGCACGCCAGATCCGCCAGGATCTCGGCAACCCCAAGACCATCCTCCTGGGCGTGGACCGGCTCGACTACACCAAGGGCATCCGGCACCGGCTCAAGGCGTTCGAGGAACTCCTGAACGAAGGCAAGCTGACGGTCGGCGACGCAACGCTGATCCAGGTTGCCAGCCCCAGCCGCGAACGGGTTGAGCAGTACCGCCTCCTGCGCGAGGAAATCGAAGGCACCGTCGGCCACATCAACGGCACCTACGACACCATCCAGAACACGGCCGTCCGCTACCTGCACCACAGCTACCCCGTGGAGGAGATGGTGGCGCTGTACCTCGCCGCCGACGTTATGCTCGTGACCGCACTGCGGGACGGCATGAACCTCGTGGCCAAGGAATACGTCACTGCCCGCAAGGACAACGACGGCGCGCTGGTCCTCAGCGAGTTCGCCGGTGCCGCGGACCAGCTCAAGCAGGCGCTCCTGATGAACCCGCACGATATCGACGGTCTCAAGGACACCATCATGCGGGCCGTCGATTTGCCTCCCAAAGACGCCGCGCGACGCATGCGGTCCATGCGCAAGCAGATCCTGGAACACGACGTCGACCACTGGTCAGCTGACTTCCTGGCCGCCCTGAACGAGAAAGTTGTACGCGATGACTCCTGACGCCCGGCCCGCCAAGGGCCCGCTCACCTTGTCCCCTGAACTCCGGCAGGCCGCTCGGCGCATCGCCCAGACGGAACACCTGCTGGTGGCCATGGATTTCGACGGCACCATTTCCCCGCTGGTTGACCGCGCCGACGACGCCCGCCCGCTTCCGCGCTCGGCCGCCGCCTTCGCCGGGCTCGCCGCCCTTCCACGCACGACGACGGCACTCCTCTCAGGCAGGGCCCTCGCCAGCCTGCGCGCGGTCGCCTCGCCCCCGGTGGACACGTTGCTGATCGGCAGCCATGGCGCCGAGGCGTGGCTGGGCCCCGGCTCCACGGAGCTGACGCTGGACGAGGCCCAGCGCCAGCTGCTGGCCGAAGTCCGAGGCGTCCTGGAGGAGATCGTTGAGCAGGCACCTGGCACGCTCCTCGAAGACAAGCCCGCAGGCGTAGTCCTGCATACCCGGCTGGCCACGGACGATGTTGCCGAGGACGCGGTGGCTGCGGCCCGTTCCGTTCTCCAGGACCGCAAAGGCGTTTTCCTGAAGAACGGCAAACGGGTCCTGGAAACTTCGGTGGTTAACGCCTCCAAAGGTGAGGGCCTGACGTTCCTGCGCCAGATCACCGGGGCCACTGCGGTCCTCTTTGCCGGCGACGACGTCACGGACGAGGACGCCCTGGCGCGCCTGGAAACCGGCGATGTGGGCGTCAAGGTGGGCCTGGACTTCACCCAGGCCGAGTTCCGGGTGGAAGCACCGGCCCACGTGGCAGAACTGCTCGAAGCGCTCCTGCAGGAACGGAGCCTGGTGGTGGCCGAAGAAGAGCCCGGCAGTGACTGAACCTCGGGGACATGTCCAACCTCACATGTGACCTCCGTAACATTTGCACCAAAACGCCAATCGTCTGACATACTCTTGGTTGTGATGTGGCGCACAGGAACCGTGCGGCGTCACGTGATACTCCTCGGCTTCGGCCGGGGAGTACACGGCTGCAATGCCGTGGATAACTGAATTACATGAACCATTCACAACGGATCGTCCGGCACGTACCTGCCGGTGAAGGGATTGATAACTGTGGCTACAGTTACTTTTGATAACGCTACGCGTCTGTACCCGGGCACAGAGAAGCCCGCTGTTGACAAGCTCAACATCGAAATCGCCGATGGCGAATTTCTGGTCCTCGTAGGACCCTCCGGTTGCGGTAAGTCCACCTCCCTGCGCATGCTCGCAGGCCTTGAGGACGTCAACGCCGGCCGGATTCTTATTGGCGACCGCGATGTCACCGATGTTCCGCCGAAGGACCGCGACATCGCGATGGTTTTCCAGAACTATGCGCTGTACCCGCACATGACGGTTGCAGACAACATGGGCTTCGCGTTGAAGATCGCCGGCGTCTCCAAGGAAGAGCGCGCCGAGCGTGTCCGTGAGGCCGCCAAGCTTCTTGACCTCGAGCCGTACCTGGACCGCAAGCCGAAGGCACTCTCCGGTGGCCAGCGCCAGCGTGTTGCCATGGGCCGCGCCATCGTGCGTAACCCGCAGGTGTTCCTCATGGATGAGCCGCTTTCCAACCTGGACGCCAAGCTCCGTGTCCAGACCCGTACGCAGATCGCATCCCTGACCCGCCGCCTCGGCGTCACCACCGTTTACGTTACCCACGACCAGGTCGAGGCCATGACCATGGGTGACCGCGTGGCTGTGCTGAAGGACGGCCTGCTGATGCAGGTTGACACCCCGCGCAACCTCTACGACAAGCCCAAGAACGTCTTTGTTGCCGGCTTCATCGGCTCCCCCGCCATGAACCTGCTCGAACTGCCCGTGGTCGACGGCGGCGTTCAGTTCGGCGGAACGGTCTACCCCGTGCCGCGCAACATCCTCGAAGAGGCCCACGGCAGCACCGTCACCCTGGGCAGCCGCCCCGAGGACCTTGAGCAGGCCTCTCACGGTGAGGGTCTCCAGGTCGAGGTCGACGTTGTTGAAGAACTCGGTGCCGACGCCTACGTCTACGGCCACACGACGCTGGACGGCAAGGACCACGACATCGTGGCACGCGTCGACGGCCGCCGTCCCCCGCTGAAGGGCGACACCATCTACGTCCGTCCGCAGTCGGGCCACGTGCACCTGTTTGACACCAAGACCGGTCTGCGCCTGGGCGACTAGTCCCCACCGATGATCGAGCCTGTCGAGATCTAACCGACGGCGGCCCTCCTGACTGGACGGGCCGCCGTCGGCGTTTAAGCCCGAGGTTTAGGCCAGCCGCCCCTCTGTACGAAAGAATTGATCCATGACCGACGAAAACAGTGCACAGTGGCACGACGAGCCCACGGACTACGCGCAGGTCGGCAAACTTCCGCGCTTCGAGGCAGCGAGCGCCAAGGATGACAAGGTCCTTGCCGCTTCCAGCTCGCTGAACATCACGGCGGCGTCCGCGGATCCCGAACTCCTGGACCTGCCCTGGCACATCGCCCTGGAGGACTGGCCGGCCGAGAACCTGGCAGCGCTCCCCCGCGGCATCTCGCGGCACATTGTGCGTTTCGCGCACCTGGGCGGCTCCGTCATCGCCATCAAGGAAACGTCCGAGCATGTGGCCCGCCACGAGTACCATATGCTCCGCAAGCTGGCCCGCCTGGACGTCCCGTGCGTTGTCCCCGTTGCTGTCATCACCGGCCGGACCACCCTGGATGGGCGGCCCTTGAACCCCGTCCTGGTCACCCGCCACCTGAAATTCTCCATGCCGTACCGGGCCCTGTTCTCGCAGATGCTGCGCAAGGACACACTGACCAGGCTCATCGACGCCCAGGCCCTGCTGATGGTCCGGCTGCACCTCATCGGCTTCTACTGGGGCGACGTCTCCCTCTCCAATACGCTCTTCCGCCGTGACGCGGGCGCGTTCGCCGCCTACCTGGTGGACGCCGAAACCGGCGAGCTGTATCCCGATCTTTCCACCGGCCAGCGCGAGTACGATCTCGAGATTGCCCGGGTCAACATCGCCGGCGAGCTGATGGACCTCCTGGACGGCGGCCTGATCGAGGAAAAGGTGGACCCGGTGGCCACCAGCGAACTCATCATGGAGAGCTACCGGCGCCTGTGGACGGAACTGACCGAGAAGGAATCCTTCGAAATCGGCGAACGCTGGCGCGTGGCCGCCCGGATCCGGAAGCTCAACGAGCTGGGGTTCGACGTCGAGGAATACGCCATCAAGACCACCCAGAACGGTTCCACCATCCAGCTCCAGCCCAAGGTGGTCGACGCCGGACACCACCAGCGCCGGCTGCTGCGCCTGACCGGACTGGACGCCCAGGAGAACCAGGCGCGGCGCCTGCTCAATGACATGGACTCCTTCCGGGCGGACAACAACCCGGGGATGGACGAGGAATACAGCGCGCACCTCTGGGTCAGCCAGGTCTTCGAACCCATCGTGCGTTCGATCCCCCGCGACCTGTCCCGCAAGCTGGAGCCGGCGGAGGCGGTCCACGAGGTGCTGGAGCACCGCTGGTACATGTCCGAGGAGCAGGCCCGCCACATTCCGCTTGCCGAGGCAGTGCAGTCCTACATCGAGTCCGTCCTGCGCCACCGCCGGGACGAGGCCGCCATCATGCTCAACCCGGATACTGCGATGCTGAAGATCCTCGAAGTGGAAACCGAGGAGTCCTCCCGCTATGGTGCCGACGAATCCATCGAAGAGTACCCCGACGTCGACGACTGACCGGACCGGGAGCCGCTGCCGGGCCGCGGTGGCAGCACGGCTGTGTTAACACCCCCAACTAGGTAGCGGACTTTAGATGGCCTTGCCCGGGTTCAGGATGCCGGCCGGGTCAAAGAGTTCCTTGATCCTGCGCTGGAGCTCCCTGACGGGTTCCGCCTGCTCCAGGCCCAGCCAGCGCAGTTTGTACTGCCCGATCCCGTGCTCGCCCGTGATGGTGCCACCCATTTCGAGCGCAGCCTCGATGGAGGCATCCAGGGCAAGATTCAGCCGGGCCATGGCGTCAGCATCCACCGCGCTGTCCTGGCGGTCGATCCAGAACGTGGGGTGCAGGTTGCCGTCGCCCGCGTGCGCCACCACCTTCAGGCTCACACCATGTGTTGCCGCGAGGTCTTCCAACGCCGCCACGTAATCCACCAGGCGTGAGCGCGGCACGGCCACGTCCTCGCCCACACGGTATTCGTCATCCACTTCCACGCCACGGCTGTTCCGGCGGAGCTCCACGAGCTGCTCGGCTTCTGCCGTGGATTCCGTGCTCACCGTTGCCCCGCCGGCGGCTAGGACGGAACGCACGACGTCGGCCTCCGCCGCTGCCCCGAACCCGTCGGTCTGGATCAGGAGCAGCGAACGGCCGCGGGAGCTCAGGTCGGAGCCGTGGAGTTCGTCCAGCTGGGCCAGCGTCCCGCCGTCGAGCAGTTCCATGATGGCCGGCTGCACGCGGGCCCGGCCCACCGCCAGGACGCCGGCAGCGGCCTGCCTGAAGTCCGGGTAGAACGCGGCGATGGTGTGCACGTCACGGGGCAGGTACTTGAGCCGGACGGTTGCCCCCACCACGATCCCCAGAGTGCCCTCGGAACCAACAAACAGGCCCGTGAGGTCGTAGCCCGCCACGCCTTTGAATGTCTGGTGGCCGGTGTGGATGAGGGACCCGTCGGCCAGGACAACATCCAACCCCAGCACCGAGTCGCGGGTGACGCCGTACTTGGCGCAGCGCAGTCCCCCGGCATTCGTGGCAACGTTGCCGCCGATCGTGGAGGAACGGAAGCTTGCCGGATCCGGCGCGTACATCAGGCCATGCACTGCGGCGGCCTCGTTGAGGGCGGCGTTGACCACGCCGGGTTCGACGACGGCGGTCTCGTCGTCAGGGTTGAGGTCAAGAATGCGGTTCATCCGTTCCAGGGACAGGACTACGCAGTTCCTGCTCGCGTGCGCGCCCCCGGAAACGCCTGTTCCGGCTCCGCGGGCCACGACGGCGACGTTGAGGGCCGCACACAGCCTGACCACGGCCTGCACGTCCGCCACAGACCCGGCGAAGACCACCGCTTCGGGGAGCTGGAAATCCGTGATGGGGGCCTGGTCCACGGCATACCTCGCGAGCAGCTCCTCTTCGGTACTGACCTGCCCTGACCCGAGGGCGCCCACCAGCCCTTCAACCAAGCTGCCCACGCAGCCTCCCGTTCGTCGTCGTTGTCGTTCTCCCCAGTCTAGGGCGGGCCACGACGTCGCAAACGCGTCACAATCCCGGGCTGCTGCAAGCGTTTCCACAGGTCAGACCCATTTCTCCTAGAACACCGAATTGCATCAGCAAATACATGCTGGAAGCGTTTCCATATCATGACGCTGCTCAACTAAGCTGATCAGCATGTCTGTTGATTCCATGATCACCACCGCAGCTCCGCTGGCAGGTCCGCTGACCCTCATCCACGATGCCGACAATGCCCCCGGCTGGTGGCGCTCCGCCGTCATCTACCAGGTGTACCCGCGGTCCTTCCGGGACCTCAACGGCGACGGCATCGGCGATCTCGCCGGGATTACCGCGGAACTGCCGCAACTGGCCGAGCTGGATGTGGACGCCGTCTGGCTGTCGCCCTTCTACAAATCCCCCCAGCGCGACGCCGGCTATGACGTCAGCGATTACTGCGACGTGGATCCGATCTTCGGCACCCTGGGTGACTTCGACGTCATGATTGCCGAGGCCAACCGTCTGGGGTTGCGGGTCATTGTGGACCTGGTTCCCAACCACTGCTCGGACCAGCACGTTGCTTTCCAGGCAGCCCTCGCCTCCCCTGCAGGGAGCCCGGAGCGCGACATGTTCATTTTCCGGGACGGCAACGGACATGAAGGCCACGAACCGCCCAACAACTGGCAGTCCCACTTCGGCGGTCCGGCCTGGACCCGGGTCACCGGACCCGACGGCCAGCCGGACCAGTGGTATCTGCACCTGTTTGATTCCTCCCAGCCGGACTTCAACTGGGACAACCCGGCCGTGCACGCCGAATTTGAGCGGGTGCTCCGTTTCTGGCTGGACCGTGGCGTTTCCGGCTTCCGGGTGGATGTCGCCCACGCGCTGGTCAAGGCACCGGGCCTGCCTTCCTGGGGTGGACGGGCCGACGGCGGCAGCTCGCACGGCTTCCCGGGCCATGAGGCCCCGATGTTCGGCCAGCCTGCTGTGCACGACATCTACCGTGCCTGGCGCGTCATTCTTGACCAGTACGGGCCCGACCGTATTCTGTGTGCGGAGGCCAACGTGGATCCGCTCCCGCGGCTCGCGAACTGGGTCAGGCCAGACCAGATGCACCAGGCCTTCAACTTCCCGTTCTTACACGCCGGCCTCGACGTGTACCGGCTCCGGTCCGTCATCAGCGATTCGCTCACGGCGCTGGATGCCGTGGGCGCACCGAGCACCTGGGTGCTCTCCAACCACGACGTGGTCCGGCATTCCAGCCGCTTTGGCTACAACGGGTCCGGTCCGCGCGATGGCGACGGCATCGGTGCGGCCGATCCGCAGCCGGATACAGCCCTGGGCCGCCGGCGTGCAGCCGCCGCCTCCCTGTTTATGCTGGGACTGCCCGGCGCCGCCTACCTGTACCAGGGTGAGGAGCTTGGGCTGCCGGACGGCATCGATATTCCGGAGCACCTGCGGCAGGATCCCACGTTCGCACGCACCGGAGGGGCCCGGCTGGGCCGCGACGGCTGCCGGGTTCCCCTCCCGTGGCGCAGCACAGAACGGCACCTGGGCTTTGGCTCCGGCCAGGATCCCTGGCTTCCCTTGCCGGCGAGCTTCGCGGACCTGGCACGGGACGCACAGGCCGCATCGCCGTCGTCGCATCTTTCCCTGTACCGGAACATGCTGGCGCTGCGCCGCGAACTGGGTTTGGGCCGCGGGTCACTGGCTTGGGCCGAGGACTGGTGCAGCGGTTCGTCACTGGCGTACCTGAACGGCGATACGCTGGTGCTCATGAACCTCAACCACGAACCGCTGGAGATGCCGGCAGGCAGCGTCCTCGTCCGCAGCGCCGGCTCTGACTCTGAGTTCGGCTCCGGCTCGGATGCACCCCATTTCCTGGCGTCCGGGGAAACCGCCTGGCTGCGGGTTGGCGGAGGCGACGCGGCATAGTGGGACCTGCGGGCATCAAGGACGTTGCCGACCGCGCCGGGCTGTCGATCGCCACTGTGTCACGGGCGCTCAGCGGCAAGGCGAATGTGTCGGCCAAGAGCCGCCAGCTGGCAAAGGCGGCAGCCGACGAACTGGGCTTCGTCCCGTCCTACCACGCGTCCAGCCTGGCTTCAGGCCGTAACCACAACGTGGGGCTGGTGGTCCCGTCCATCCACCGCTGGTACTTCTCGTCCGTGGTGGAGGGCGTGTCCGGCACCTTGCTCGACGCCGGCTACGACCTCACCCTGTACAACGTGGGTGACCGGCCGGAACGCCGCCACAGCGTCCTGAACGATTTCCTGCTCCGCAAGCGGCTGGATGCGGTCATCGCTGTGGCGCTGGTCCTGAGCGAGTCAGAAATCAAACAGCTCCTGGCAATCCACCGTCCGATCGTCGGCATCGGCGGTGCCCTGGCCGGCGCATCCACCATCAGGATTGATGACGCCCGCCTGGCCAGGACAGCCACCGAGCATCTCCTCGGGCTGGGCCACACGCGAATCGCACACATCACCGGCGATGCCGAATTGAACCAGGACTTCAAACTCCCCGGGATACGCCGCGCTGGCTTTGAGGCAGCAATGCAGGCTGCGGGGCATGCTGTCCGCCCCGAATGGGTAGTGTCCGCGGACTTCACTATCCAGGGCGCCTATGTGTGTGCCCGTAATCTCCTGGCCTCCGCAGCCGGGCGGCCCACTGCGGTTTTTGCAGCCTCCGATGAGATGGCGATCGGGGCCATCCTTGCCGCCCGCGATTTCGGCCTGCGCGTGCCGCAGGATCTCTCCGTGATCGGCATGGACGGGCACGAACTGGGCGAGGTTTTCGGGCTGACCACCATCAACCAGGATGCACGCGGCCAAGGCGCCCTGGCGGCCCGCATGCTGTTGGAAACGCTCGACGCCGGCGCGAAGCGGCCTGCCAAGGGCACGCCACCGTCAGCAGCGGCCACCGACCGGGAGTACCCTACGGAGTTCCTCGTCCGGAACAGCACGGCCGTCCCGCCGGCCTGACCGTGGCCCTCAGTCCATTCTGAGCCGGGTCCGTCCCAAGCTGCTATTCAGGGCCGGCCGTCAGGCCTAAGCTTCCCCGCCCATGAACCTCACGAAACAGTCCAGCACCTTCGGCCAGCCGGCAGCATAGTCGGCGCGCGCTGCGGCAGGATCCTCCGCACCTTCCCAGCCGTTGTGGACCAGGCGCAGCTCGGTCCCGGATTCCACGGCCCTGAACGCGACTCGCAGCTCGGTGGACCAGATGGCGGTGGTCCCGGGATGCCAGGACGCATGGAAGGAAAGCGGCGGCTGCCAGTCATCTATGGAACCCCAGACGGCGGTCCTGCCGTCGTCAGCTGTCTCCACGATGAGGTTCTCTTCAAACTCAACGTAAGATCCTGCACCGTACACACCGTGTGAATCCAGCGGCCACCACAAGTGCGTGTGGTCCGTGAAGCCGGCGAACGCCTGCGCCACCGGCCCCGGCACTGTGACAGTGCAGATGACAGGTTCAAGGTTCTCTGCGGGCTCAACTGAAGCGGGGAGGGCGTCGTCCGCGTGGCTGAAAAGGTTATCCATGGACGCCAACTCTACGCGGCTCCAGCGTCCGCCACAGTCGACGCTCTCTCACTTTCTGCGGGTTTCAGGGCTCGTCACAGTTGAGGGTGTAATCGCTGGCTGGATGTTGGCTGGCGCGTCGGTCCCGGGGCAGCGATGCGCAACCGCAGCCGGAGGCCCGATCCTGTGTCACCGTTCGCAGTGGACTTCTTCGCGTACCCGCTCAGATCGGTCAACGGCGCACCGGATAGCGCAGGTGAAGCACCCGGTTGCCCTGAATCACCACGTCGGGATCCTCCAACAGGTGCTGTGCCTGGACCGACCCGAAGTAGCGCTTGCCGGACCCGAACACGACGGGTACGACGTCCATGCGCACCTCGTCGACCAGTCCCGCGGCAAGCACTTGGCCACCGACGTCGCCAGCGGCGACCTCGACGATGCGGTCACCCGCGAGCTCCTGCGCCTTGGCCACGGCCGCCTCAACGCTGTCGACGAAGTGAAATGGCGCCTCGGGGTCCCAGTCCTCGGGCTTCGGCCGGTGCGTTACGACGACCACGTGGTCGATCCCGCCCGGAGGCTTGCCGTCCCAGCCGTCCGTCAGGTCGAAGACGTGGCGGCCGGCGATTGTCGCCCCGATCTGGTCCCAGTACGGCCGGGTGTAGTCGTAGGACGTCTGCGACACCTTCAACTCGCCGCTCCCGTCCAACGGGACATCACCGCTGGTCAACCAGTCGAACAAGGGTCCGGGCTGGTCGTTCTCGTCCGCGATGAAACCGTCCACCGACACCGAGCTGTACATGACCACCTTGCCCACGGGGTTCTCCTTTGCTTTGGGGTGCCCCCATATTAGCAAGTCGTGAGTTGTCGCTCTTGTAGGAATTCAAATCGGCTGGCAGCGGCCAGCCGTCCAGCGCGTGGCCGGGATGTTCGCGCAGGAACCGCCGCCTGACTTCGAAGTACCGGGTCGGCGTGAGCCCGGTGAAGGCCCGGAACTCTTGGCCGAAGTGGGCCTGGTCGAAGTAGCCTGCGCCACCGGCGAGGTCACCCCAGTCGATCGGTCCGGCGGGGTTGATCGAGAACACGGGTCCAACTCGCGATCCACGGCCTCCGCGGTCACAAGGACGACCCTCTACGCCGCCAGGAGGAACCTGCACACCGGCGCCGACCTACTCACCGGCGAGCAGAAGGACCGGTTCACCGCCCTGTTTGCCGCCGAGGAGCATGTCGAAGTCGAGGCGACGTGGGGGATTTACCAGCGGATGATCGCCCGCCTACCGTCACCCGGATCGAACGAAGGCGCGAGCTGATGCAGAACCTGATCGGGTCGGTCAGCGCAGGCGTTCCCGCTGCGCTGAGCGAGGCGATCAACGGGCGACGGGCCGATTAAGTGAGAGGGGTGTTTTGTGGTGTGGTGGTTAACGTGGGAGAGCCCCCCAACCTGGTGGTTGGGGGGCTCTCGACCTGTAATGATGTTCCGGCGGTGACCTACTCTCCCACACCCTCCCGGGTGCAGTACCATCGGCGCTGTGGGTCTTAGCTTCCGGGTTCGGAATGGGACCGGGCGTTTCCCCCACGCTATGACCGCCGTAACCCTTCTACCCGGCCCGCCAGTTTTGAGGCTGGGGGTGGGAAATCTGTGGTTACAACATGCTCCTGCCGGTTAAGGCAGGTGTGGTGTTGTTATTGTGTTGTGTTTTTTGTTCCCTGTGCAACAAGCCCGTGGTGTTGGGTTTGTTGTTTGGGAACCACATAGTGGACGCAAGCAGTCTTGTTTTCTTTTTACCACCCCGTGGTTGCAAACGCTTTTGAACCGTTTGCGGGGGTGGTGTGTGGTGTAAGTTATCGGCCTATTAGTACCGGTCAGCTTCACGAGTCGTTAGTCCTCGCTTCCACATCCGGCCTATCAACCCAGTGGTCTGGCTGGGGGCCTCTCACACACAAGGTGTATGGAAATCTCATCTCGAAGCGAGCTTCCCGCTTAGATGCTTTCAGCGGTTATCCCATCCGAACGTAGCTAATCAGCGGTGCACTTGGCAGTACAACTGACACACCAGAGGTTCGTCCGTCCCGGTCCTCTCGTACTAAGGACAGCCCTTCTCAAATTTCCTGCGCGCGCAGCGGATAGGGACCGAACTGTCTCACGACGTTCTAAACCCAGCTCGCGTACCGCTTTAATGGGCGAACAGCCCAACCCTTGGGACCTACTCCAGCCCCAGGATGCGACGAGCCGACATCGAGGTGCCAAACCATGCCGTCGATATGGACTCTTGGGCAAGATCAGCCTGTTATCCCCGAGGTACCTTTTATCCGTTGAGCGACGGCCATTCCACAATGTACCGCCGGATCACTAGTCCCGACTTTCGTCCCTGCTCGAGATGTCTCTCTCACAGTCAAGCTCCCTTGTGCACTTACACTCGACACCTGATTGCCAACCAGGCTGAGGGAACCTTTGGGCGCCTCCGTTACTTTTTAGGAGGCAACCGCCCCAGTTAAACTACCCATCAGGCACTGTCCCTGACCCGGATTACGGGCCGAAGTTAGATGTCCAAAGTGACCAGAGTGGTATTTCAACGATGACTCCACCCGAACTGGCGTCCGGGCTTCAACGTCTCCCACCTATCCTACACAAGCCACTCCGAACACCAATACCAAACTATAGTAAAGGTCTCGGGGTCTTTCCGTCCTGCTGCGCGTAACGAGCATCTTTACTCGTACTGCAATTTCGCCGAGTTTATGGTTGAGACAGCGGGGAAGTCGTTACTCCATTCGTGCAGGTCGGAACTTACCCGACAAGGAATTTCGCTACCTTAGGATGGTTATAGTTACCACCGCCGTTTACTGGGGCTTGAATTCTCAGCTTCGCCGTAAGGCTAACCGGTCCTCTTAACCTTCCAGCACCGGGCAGGAGTCAGTCCGTATACATCGTCTTGCGACTTCGCACGGACCTGTGTTTTTAGTAAACAGTCGCTTCCCCCTGGTCTCTGCGGCCCCGATCCCCTCCCACCAGCAAGTGGTGTTCAAGGTTGGGGCCCCCCTTCTCCCGAAGTTACGGGGGCATTTTGCCGAGTTCCTTAACCATAATTCTCTCGATCGCCTTAGTATTCTCTACCTGATCACCTGTGTCGGTTTGGGGTACGGGCGGCTAAAACCTCGCGTCGATGCTTTTCTCGGCAGCATAGGATCACCAAATCCCCCCGTGAGGGGGTCCCATCAGATCTCAGGTATCATGAACGGCGGATTTGCCTACCGTTCGCCCTACATCCTTAGACCGGGACAACCATCGCCCGGCTTGGCTACCTTCCTGCGTCACACCTGTTAATACGCTTGCCTCCCAGGATCAGGTCCCGCGCTCCACCAAAACCCTTCCACCACAAGGGCGGTCAGGCAGGTTTCGGGCGGTTAGTATCCCCTGTTCAACATGGACGGTTTTTCGCCGGTACGGGAATATCAACCCGTTGTCCATCGACTACGCCTGTCGGCCTCGCCTTAGGTCCCGACTTACCCAGGGCAGATTAGCTTGACCCTGGAACCCTTGATCATTCGGCGGACGGGTTTCTCACCCGTCTTTCGCTACTCATGCCTGCATTCTCACTCGTGTAGGCTCCACCGCTGGTTTACACCGCGACTTCACTGCCCACACGACGCTCCCCTACCACTCCAGACGCCTGAACCAACCCACAAGGGGCGGCTTAGCTAATATCTGAAATCCACAACTTCGGCGGTGTACTTGAGCCCCGCTACATTGTCGGCGCGGAATCACTTGACCAGTGAGCTATTACGCACTCTTTTAAGGATGGCTGCTTCTAAGCCAACCTCCTGGTTGTCTTCGCAACTCCACATCCTTTCCCACTTAGCACACGCTTAGGGGCCTTAGTTGGTGGTCTGGGCTGTTTCCCTCTCGACTATGAAGCTTATCCCCCACAGTCTCACTGCTGCGCTCTCACTTACCGGCATTCGGAGTTTGGCTGACGTCAGTAACCTTGTAGGGCCCATTAGCCATCCAGTAGCTCTACCTCCAGCAAGAAACACGCAACGCTGCACCTAAATGCATTTCGGGGAGAACCAGCTATCACGAAGTTTGATTGGCCTTTCACCCCTACCCACAGCTCATCCCCTCCATTTTCAACTGAAGTGGGTTCGGTCCTCCACGACGTCTTACCGTCGCTTCAACCTGGCCATGGGTAGATCACTTCGCTTCGGGTCTAGATCACGCCACTGCAACGCCCTATTCAGACTCGCTTTCGCTACGGCTTCCCCACACGGGTTAACCTCGCGACGTAACACTAACTCGCAGGCTCATTCTTCAAAAGGCACGCCGTCACAACTACAAGGCTGCTCCGACGGATTGTAAGCACACGGTTTCAGGTACTGTTTCACTCCCCTCCCGGGGTACTTTTCACCTTTCCCTCACGGTACTGGTCCGCTATCGGTCATTAGGGAGTATTTAGGCTTATCAGGTGGTCCTGACAGATTCACACGGGATTTCTCGGGCCCCGTGCTACTTGGGATACTCTCCAGGCGGCACAAAACATTTCGGTTACGGGGCTCACACCCTCTCTGGCCGGCCTTTCAAGACCGTTCACCTATGCCTGCACATCACACCTCACCAGTCCGGCAGAACTGGTATGGAAAGTCCCACAACCCCGACCATGCAACGCCCGCCGGCTATCACACATGGAACGGTTTAGCCTGATCCGCGTTCGCTCGCCACTACTGACGGAATCACTATTGTTTTCTCTTCCTGCGGGTACTGAGATGTTTCACTTCCCCGCGTTCCCTCCACGCACCCTATGTGTTCAGATGCGGGTCACCAGGCAGCTCGCGCCCCTGGCGGGGTTTCCCCATTCGGACACCCTGGGATCACAGTCCGGTTATCGACTCCCCCAGGCTTATCGCAGATTCCTACGTCCTTCTTCGGCTCCTAATGCCAAGGCATCCACCGTGTGCTCTTAAAAACTTGACCACAAAAGATCAAAAACGCTAATTTTCGAGAGAACCATGAAAACCACCCACACCCAAAAGAGTGCAGACAGATCCAGGTTCATAATTCTTGGAAATTGCTTCTTATAAAAGATGCTCGCGTCCACTATGTAGTTCTCAAACAACAACCCCAAACCACACACCCCACACACAAAAAAGTGCGCGCTCGATGCAGCCAGGAAACCAGAAACAAACAAGTACCGGGAAAACCCGGCCCTGTTGCCTCAGGACCCAACAGTGTGCCAAACACTAAACCACCCACCCCCAACCCACACCGATCCAGGAGAAGCTTCCGAGGAAACCATCCGTACTGGGCGAGGAAAGAAACAAGCGGCCGCTATTCGTTGATATTCCACCCTTGAGCACCCGCCGCAGAACAATCGTCTGCGCAACGGGCATATACTCCTGACAACCCCACCACACGGACATTGCATCCGGCAGGGTGGTTGTAGGTGCTCCTTAGAAAGGAGGTGATCCAGCCGCACCTTCCGGTACGGCTACCTTGTTACGACTTAGTCCCAATCGCCAGTCCCACCTTCGACAGCTCCCTCCCACAAGGGGTTAGGCCACCGGCTTCGGGTGTTACCAACTTTCGTGACTTGACGGGCGGTGTGTACAAGGCCCGGGAACGTATTCACCGCAGCGTTGCTGATCTGCGATTACTAGCGACTCCGACTTCATGGGGTCGAGTTGCAGACCCCAATCCGAACTGAGACCGGCTTTTTGGGATTAGCTCCACCTCACAGTATCGCAACCCTTTGTACCGGCCATTGTAGCATGCGTGAAGCCCAAGACATAAGGGGCATGATGATTTGACGTCGTCCCCACCTTCCTCCGAGTTGACCCCGGCAGTCTCCTATGAGTCCCCGCCATAACGCGCTGGCAACATAGAACGAGGGTTGCGCTCGTTGCGGGACTTAACCCAACATCTCACGACACGAGCTGACGACAACCATGCACCACCTGTAAACCGACCGCAAGCGGGGCACCTGTTTCCAGGCATTTCCGGTTCATGTCAAGCCTTGGTAAGGTTCTTCGCGTTGCATCGAATTAATCCGCATGCTCCGCCGCTTGTGCGGGCCCCCGTCAATTCCTTTGAGTTTTAGCCTTGCGGCCGTACTCCCCAGGCGGGGCACTTAATGCGTTAGCTACGGCGCGGAAAACGTGGAATGTCCCCCACACCTAGTGCCCAACGTTTACGGCATGGACTACCAGGGTATCTAATCCTGTTCGCTCCCCATGCTTTCGCTCCTCAGCGTCAGTTAATGCCCAGAGACCTGCCTTCGCCATCGGTGTTCCTCCTGATATCTGCGCATTTCACCGCTACACCAGGAATTCCAGTCTCCCCTACATCACTCTAGTCTGCCCGTACCCACCGCAGATCCGGAGTTGAGCCCCGGACTTTCACGGCAGACGCGACAAACCGCCTACGAGCTCTTTACGCCCAATAATTCCGGATAACGCTTGCGCCCTACGTATTACCGCGGCTGCTGGCACGTAGTTAGCCGGCGCTTCTTCTGCAGGTACCGTCACTTTCGCTTCTTCCCTACTGAAAGAGGTTTACAACCCGAAGGCCGTCATCCCTCACGCGGCGTCGCTGCATCAGGCTTTCGCCCATTGTGCAATATTCCCCACTGCTGCCTCCCGTAGGAGTCTGGGCCGTGTCTCAGTCCCAGTGTGGCCGGTCACCCTCTCAGGCCGGCTACCCGTCGTCGCCTTGGTGAGCCATTACCTCACCAACAAGCTGATAGGCCGCGAGTCCATCCAAAACCACAATAAAGCTTTCCACCCCCCACCATGCGATGAGGAGTCATATCCGGTATTAGACCCAGTTTCCCAGGCTTATCCCAGAGTTAAGGGCAGGTTACTCACGTGTTACTCACCCGTTCGCCACTAATCCCCCAGCAAGCTGGGATCATCGTTCGACTTGCATGTGTTAAGCACGCCGCCAGCGTTCATCCTGAGCCAGGATCAAACTCTCCGTTGAAGTAAAACAGACACAACCACCAACCCCGGAAATAACAGGATAAAATGGCTGCACAAAATTTGAAACCAGCTGTAAAAACCAGACCACACCACGGGGTGGCGGATCCAGTCAATTCAACCAATTCAATACAATAAATTGGTATCAACAAACTTGGCACACTATTGAGTTCTCAAACAACAGACACACCCGGCACCACCACAACCACTTCAATGGCCGTGGATCGCTCCGGAGCAACTTTTCAAACTTACCCGCTGGTCTCACTCTTGTCAAACCGGCATCCGCGACGTTCTCAGCCTGAGGCTTTCGTGTCGGTTTTTTCGGTCTGACTCCGTGGAGCAGCGCGGAAATAAACTCTACCACCACTTTGCCGGGATGGCCAACCAAGCCCCAAACAGCCCTCTGCACCCCCACCCTGAGGGCAGCAAAAAGCCCGGAATCTCAAGGAATTCCGGGCTTTTCGGCGCGCACTTAAGAGAGCGGGTTCACACTCTTCGGTCCGCCGGCCGCCAAAGGAACGGGCTTGAAGTACGCCGCACCCAGGGGCGGCAGCGTCACGGTCAACGATGCCGGCTGGCCATCAAGCCCTTCGTCCAGGGCAATCAGCTCACCGCTATTCAAAACACCTGAACCGCCATAGGCCGCAGCATCAGTGTTGAGCACTTCGGTCCAGCCCCCGGCAGCGGGAACGCCGAGGACATAGCCCACATGCGGCCCGCCGGAGAAGTTGACGGCGCACACCAACGGATTGCCGTCCTTGTCCCAGCGGACAAACGTCAGGACATTGCGGTCGGCGTCCCCACCGTTGATCCACTGGAACCCACCGGGCTCGTTGTCCCGCGCGTAGAGGGCCGGCGTCGAGCTGTAGAGCTCGTTGAGGTCCTTGGTGAGGAGCTGCAATCCGCGGTGCGCCGGAATGTCGGCCAGGTACCAGTCCAGCCCGTGCTGCTCGGACCATTCAGCCTCCTGGCCGAATTCGGTGCCCATAAAAATGAGCTGCTTTCCCGGGTGCGCCCACTGGTAGGCAAAGAAGGCGCGCAGGTTGGCCAGCTGCTGCCAGCGGTCCCCCGGCATCTTCCGGAGCATGGAGCCCTTGCCGTGCACTACTTCGTCGTGGCTGATGGGGAGCAGGAAGTTCTCGGTGAACGCGTAGACCATAGAGAACGTCAAGGTACCGTGGTGCCACTTCCGGTTGACCGGGTCCTCGGAGGCGTACTTGAGGGAGTCGTGCATCCAACCCATGTTCCACTTGAGCCCGAAGCCCAGGCCGCCGTGGCTTGTGGGGGCGGTGACACCGGGGAAAGCCGTGGACTCTTCGGCGATCATCACCGCGCCCGGGTGTGTCTTGTAGACGGTGGCGTTGACTTCCTGGAGGAAGGAAATGGCTTCCAGGTTCTCGCGTCCGCCAAAGCGGTTGGGCGACCACTGCCCGTCTTCGCGCGAATAGTCCAGGTACAGCATCGAGGCCACCGCATCAACCCGGAGTCCGTCGATGTGGAACTCATCAAGCCAGTACAGCGCGTTGGACACCAGGAAGTTCCGCACCTCGGTGCGGCCGAAGTCGAAGATCAGCGTTCCCCAGTCGGGGTGCTCGCCCAGGTTCGGGTCGGCGTGCTCGTACAGGGGTTCGCCGTCGAACTGGGCCAGCGCCCAGGCATCCTTGGGGAAGTGCGCCGGGACCCAGTCCAGCAGCACGCCGATTCCGGCCTGGTGCAGGGAATCCACCAGGAACCGGAATTCGTCCGGATGGCCAAAGCGCGACGTCGGCGCAAAGTAGGACGTCACCTGGTAGCCCCAGGAGCCGCCGAAGGGATGTTCGGCCACGGGCATGAACTCAACGTGCGTGAAGCCCAGCCATTTGACGTAGTCCACCAGCTCTTTGGCGAGCTCGCGGTAGCCCAGGCCAAGGCGCCAGGATCCGAGGTGGACCTCGTAGGCGCTCATCGGCGAATTGTGCGGGTCACGCTGGGCGCGTGCCGCCATCCATTCGGCGTCCTTGAAAACGTAGGACGGTTCCACCACGCGAGACGCCGTCAGCGGCGGGACTTCGGTGCCGAAGGCCAAGGGGTCCGCCTTTTCGACCCAGTGCCCGCTCTTGGATTTGATCTCGAATTTGTAGCACGCTCCTGCTAAAACGCCTGGAAGGAAGACTTCCCACACGCCCGATGACCCCAGCGAGCGGAGCGAATTTTCGCGGCCGTCCCAGGCATTGAAATCGCCCTTGACGCGGACCGCCTGCGCGTTCGGTGCCCAGACGGCGAAGGAGACGCCGTCAACATCGCCGAGCGAGGACTTGTAGTGCTGGACGTGCGCGCCCAGGACTTCCCAGAGCTTCTCGTGCCGGCCCTCGCCGATCAGGTGCAGGTCCACTTCACCCACGGTGGGCAGGTAACGGTACGGCTCATCCACCGTCAGGGGCGCGGCACCGGCGTAGGTGACTTCCAGCCGGTAGTCGGGGACGTGGCCGGCCTGCAGCGGTTCGAGGACTGCCACCCATACCCCGTTGTTTTCGTGGGTCATGGGCACTGAGCCCACGGCAGTCACCACGCTCACTGCCTCCGCGAGGTGCTTAAGCGTCCGGACCGTCACATGGCCGTGGTCGTCCAGGTGGGCGCCGAGCACTGAGTGCGGCGCGTGGTGTTCGCCGTTCGCCACGCGGGCCAACGTGTCCGGGTCCACGTGAAGAGGCACCCGGGGCCGGTCTGTACGTGCTGAGCCTGTCATTTTCATACCTTCCGATGCTGCTCCGGCCTGATCGCCGGAGCCTTTAACGCTGAGGAGCCGCCTGGACGCATTCGTTGGAATGGCCAGCCAGTCAGGTCTGTTCCGCAATTCATATACGACTTCGTAAAGGGCCTTGTCCAGCCACAATGCCACAAAGAGCGGTGAAGTCCGGTCGATGGTGCCGGGTGTGACTGCGGCATAGCCGGCAAGGAACGCGTCCGCGCAATCATCGACCCAGGACGCCGGTACGCGGGCACCCTGATATTCGCGTTCCGCCGCCCCTGCCGCATAGTCGAAGGAACGCAGCATTCCCACCACGTCCCGGAGCGGCACATCGGGGAAGTTGCGTTCGGCGATGGGCCGCAGTGGCTCACCTTCAAAATCAAGGATGGCCCACCGGCCGGGCTGGCCGCCGTGGCCGGGGACCTGCAGGATCTGCCCGAGGTGGAGATCGCCGTGGATCCGCTGCAGCGGCCCTGCCGGCACGCCGTCGAGCTCGCCAAGCAGAGCCTCAAGCGCGTCGTCGTAAGGCCCGACGGCGGCTCTGGCTTCCCCCCATGCCTGCCGGACCCGCTGGGCGACTACGGGCGCAATGAGCTGACCCGGGGCCGGTTCAACCGCTGTGCCGAGTGCTTCCGCCAGCCGCCGGTGGACTGTGGCTGTGGCCGCTCCCAGGGCATGCGCCTCGGCGGTGAAGTCAGCACCGGTGCGCGCGGCATCCACGGCCAGGCGCCAGGCATCGCGGCCGCCCGCGAGGAATTCGTGGGCTACGGCAAGCTCGCCCTGCGATGGCACCTGTGCCGGGAGCTCCGATGACACCGGCGCTTGCCATTCCCCGCGGACCCACCCGAGCGTGGCCGGAACCTCGAAGGTGCCCTGGGCCGTCAGTGCCGCCCCTACCTCGACCTCAGGGTTGATCCCTTCGGAGAGGACGCGGAAGAATTTCACGATCGCTGCGGACTCGCCGTCGTCAACAATGACAGAGCTGTTGGACTGCTCGCCAGACAGGACTTTGACCATTCCGTGGGCGGTAGGCAGGCGGTGCTCCGACCGCGTGCGGTGGCCCGTCGCCGAACCCGTGCTCGAGCACGCTTCGGACCGGATCAGCTCCAGCCAGGAGGACACAAAGGAGGGATCATGCACGGCGTCGTAGATCCAGGCCATGCCGGCCCCGGGAGCCTGGCCCACCAGTGCCCGCTCCGCTCCGGCAAGCGGACTTGCCCGGTAACTCAGCGGGACCTGGACCACGTCAGTGCGGAGTCCGCCGTCGGCCGTCCGGGAGGAAACAGACAGCAGGAAGATCTCCAGCCGGGCCTGCCCGGCGGCATCTTCAAGGCTCAGGCTGCCTGCCTGTTCCAGCGAAAAGTCGGCTGTCTTCACGGGGAACCACCGCTGGTGCGGAAGCCATTCTCGAAGGACGGCGCTTAGTGGGGCTGTGAGGGTGGGCTGGGCCATGTCAGTTCTCGATGGACAGGATGGGCAGTGCCTGCGTGTACGGGGAGGCCGGGTTGGACGTCGCAGAGCGGATCCGTAGCCAGAAGAAATCGTGGCTTCCCAGGGTCAGCGTCAGCGATCCGTTGTCGTCGATCCCGGGGAACGGCTGACCGCCGAACACATCGCGGAGTCCGCGGCCGGCAAACTGGGGAATCCGCAGTTTTACCGCGACGGGGTGCTGCGAGAGGTTGAACGCGCACAGAATGGATTCGCCGGGGAGCCCCGCAGTGTTGTCCTCCGAAAGTTCCCGGATATACGCCACAATGGCGTCGTGGTCGGCTTCGACGTGTTTGAACGCGCCCAGCCCGAAGGCAGGGTGGTTCTTGCGGACGCTGAGGATCTGCCGGGTCCAGCGGAGCAGGGAACCGGAGTGGGCGGCCTCGGCTTCCACGTTGGCCATGGCGTAGTTGTACACCAGCGACTGGATGACCGGCAGGTAGAGCTTGCCGGGATCAGCGCTGGAGAATCCTGCGTTCCGGTCCGGGTTCCACTGCATGGGGGTGCGCACAGCATCGCGGTCGTCGAGCCAGATGTTGTCCCCCATGCCGATCTCGTCCCCGTAGTACAGGAACGGGCTGCCAGGCAGCGACAGCAGCAGCGCATTGATCAGTTCGATCTCGGCCCGCGAATTGTCCAGCAACGGCGCAAGCCGGCGCCGGATCCCGATGTTGGCGCGCATCCGGGGGTCCGGGGCATACCAGCCCAGCATTGCCGCACGCTCGTCGGCCGTGACCATCTCCAGCGTCAGTTCATCGTGGTTGCGCAGGAACGTCCCCCACTGAGCTCCTTCGGGGATCTCCGGGGTGTCATGCATGGTCTCGATGATCGGAGCGGCCTTCTGGTCCCGCAGGGCGTAGTAGAGGCGCGGCATGATGGGGAAGTGGAAGGCCATGTGGCATTCGGGCTCTTCCGCTGTTCCGAAGTATTCCACCACCTCGTTGGGCGGCTGGTTGGCCTCGGCGATGATGACCCGGCCCGGGTAGCCTTCATCCACCATGGCCCGCAGCTTGCGCAGGAAGTCATGGGTGGCCGGCAGGTTTTCGCAGTTGGTCCCCTCTTCCTCGAAGAGGTACGGGATGGCGTCCGCCCGGAAACCGTCGATGCCCTGGTCCAGCCAGAAACGGACCACGTCAAAGAGCGCTTCGATGACCTTGGGGTTCTCAAAGTTCAGGTCAGGCTGGTGGCTGAAAAAACGGTGCCAGAAGAACTGCCGGCGGATGGGGTCGAAGGTCCAGTTGGACTCCTCCGTGTCCACGAAGATGATGCGGGCGTCCTGGTACTTCTCGTCAGTGTCGCTCCACACGTAAAAGTCGCCAAAGGGACCGTCCGGGTCCTTGCGCGATTCCTGGAACCAGGGGTGCTGGTCCGAGGTGTGGTTCAGCGGCAGGTCAATGATGACCCGGACGCCGCGGGCATGGGACTCGGCCACCAGCCGCTTGAAGTCGCTGATGGTGCCGAACTCATCCAGGACGGAGTTGTAGTCCGAAATGTCATAGCCGCCGTCACGCAGCGGCGACTGGAAGAACGGCGGCAGCCACAGGCAATCCACGCCGAGCCACTGCAGGTAGTCCAGCCGGTCGATCAGGCCGGAAAAGTCCCCCGAACCGTCGCCGTTCGCATCCGCGAAGGCCCGCACCAGCACCTCATAGAACACAGCTTTCCGATACCAGAGCGGATCGTGGGCCAGGCCAGGGGCGTTCAGCTCAAAGGTGCTCTTGGGGGTGAAATGCTGGCTGGAACTCTGCGGGTTAAAGCTCACTGATGCAATCTCCTCACGCTCAGGATGTGGGCGGGTTCAACGTGTGCGTCCAGGCGGACGTAGTTGTATTCGCCCCATTCCCAGGATTCGCCGGAAATGAGGTCATCCACCCGGAACCCGCCGTTGGGCGACAGATCCTCGGGGTCCAGTTCCAGCGCAGCCAGATCCAGTGAAATGGTGCTCTCCCTGATGCCGTGCGGATCAACGTTGACCACCACAATGATGGTGTCCTTGGTGCCGTCCGGCAGGGTCTTGTGCTTGGAGTACACCACCGTGGCGTCGTCGGTGCTGTGGTGGACCGTGAGATTCTGCAGGTCCAGCAGCGCCGGGTGGTTGTGCCTGATCGCGTTGAGCGTGGTCAGGTACGGCGCCAGGGTCCGGCCTGAGGCAGCGGCAGCATCCCAGTCACGGGCTTTGTATTCGAATTTCTCGTTGTCGATGTACTCTTCCGCGCCGGGGCGGGCAACATGCTCATAAAGTTCGTAGCCGGCATAAACGCCCCACAGGGGGCTGGCGGTGGCGGCCAACGCGGCGCGGATCTTGAACGCCGCCGGACCGCCGAACTGCAGGTATTCCGTGAGGATGTCCGGCGTGTTGACAAAAAAGTTGGGCCGGAAGTACGCCGGCGACTCGTGGCTGACCTCAGTGAAGTAGGTTTCGAGTTCCTTTTTGGTGTTCCGCCACGTGAAGTAGGTGTAGGACTGCTGGAAGCCCGCCCGGCCCAGGGCGTGCATCATCGCAGGGCGCGTGAACGCTTCCGCGAGGAACACAACGCCAGGGGTCTTTTTGTTGACCTGGCCAATGAGCCATTCCCAGAACCACACCGGTTTGGTGTGCGGATTATCCACCCGGAAGATCTTCACGCCATGGCTGACCCACAGCAGCACGACCCGCAGGATTTCCTTCGCAAGCCCTTCCGGATCATTGTCGAAATTGAGCGGGAATATGTCCTGGTATTTCTTGGGCGGATTTTCCGCGTACGCGATGCTCCCGTCAACCCGGGTAGTGAACCATTCCGGGTTGGACTGCACCCAGGGGTGGTCCGGCGCGGCCTGCAGCGCCAGGTCCAGGGCGACTTCCAGACCCAGTTCGTTGGCACGGGCAACAAAGGCGTCGAAGTCCTCGAACGTGCCCAGTTCCGGGTGGATGGCGTCGTGACCGCCCTCCTTGGCGCCGATGGCCCAGGGAGAGCCGGGATCATGCGGGCCGGCAATCAGTGTGTTGTTGGGGCCCTTGCGGTGCTGGATACCGATGGGGTGGATCGGCGGCATATAGATTAC
The DNA here is from genome assembly GCF_006517235.1 of Pseudarthrobacter sp. NIBRBAC000502772. NCBI lineage: Bacteria > Bacillati > Actinomycetota > Actinomycetes > Micrococcales > Micrococcaceae > Pseudarthrobacter > Pseudarthrobacter sp. NIBRBAC000502772. The sequence continues at coordinate 1,311,938 of NZ_CP041188.1, read as the reverse complement.
GTCGAAGCCCATTTCCGCCACCGCTTCCAGCCGCATCGCCGCGGTCCGGAAACTCCCGGACGTCCATGCCCCGGTGGTGGCGTTCCTGACGGCGCCTTCGGACCGGGGGAAGAATTCGTACCAGGCTCCGCGGCCTGCGAGATCGCGCTCCACAAGCAGCGGGAACTGCTCGGAAACCGTGATCAGTTCGCGGATTGGCTGGCGGTCCACGATGGCGGCGACGTCCGCGCCGAAGCCGGCTGCCAGACGCTCCTCATCGGTAAGGGACCCGTTGCCCAGAATGGAAGACGCCATCCGGAGGGTACGCCTGTCGGACGCATTGCGGGAGGAGTCGTCGGCCGCGTCCGAGAGCAGCGCAGAGCCTTCGGCGAGCATCAGCTCGACGTCGATGCCTGCCGCCACCTTGACCTCGGCGTTGTGGTGCCAGGTTCCGTAGCGGTCGTGCCAGGCCTCGATGAAAAAGGTCCAGTTTCCAACGGCCGACGGCGTGAGGATGCCCTCCCAGCGGTCGGTACCGAGGCCGCGTTCCCCCCTGGGCGGCGCCAGCCTGACGCGCTGGCGTTCCTTCCCGCGGGGATCGAGGAGGACCGCGCTGACACCCAGCTGGTCATGCCCCTCCCGGAAGGCGGTGGCGCCCACCACAATTCCCTCCCCCGGCAAGGCCTTGGCAGGATACTTCCCACCCTCCACCACAGGCTGCACGGCGGTGATCGGAAAACGGCCAAATCTTAGCCCGTCGGTGATTTTGCCTTTCGGCTTTTTCTTTGAGGCGGCAGGGGTTACTGAGTTAGTCGTCACAGGCTCGACGTTATCGAGAAATGGCCCAGATTGCTAAGCCTGCGCTGCTTTTTGTCGCGGCGATTCGACTTATCCGCCACGCCAACTGTCATTTACCTAAAAGAAAGCCAAAGCGGTTCCAGACGTTGATGTTGTCGGTTAGTGTGGCGCAGGTGAAGGCAATCCGCAGATTTACCGTCAGAACAGTCCTCCCGGAACCCATCAGGCCGCTGGCCCGGTTGGCCACCAACCTGCGCTGGTCCTGGCACCGGCCCACGCGTGAACTTTTCGCTGGCCTGAACCCCCGCATCTGGGAGGAATCCGGCCAGGATCCCGTCAGTTTCCTGGGCCGGGTCAGCCGCGAAGAGTTCCAGCGCCTCGCCGCCGACCCCTCGGTAGTGAACCAGGTCCGCGCCGCAGCCGAGGACCTTGACCGGTACCTTGAGCAGCCCCGCTGGTACCAGAGCCTCGGCGAGGATGCCCCGGCCGCCATCGCGTACTTCTCCCCCGAATTTGGCATCACCGAAGTCCTGCCGCAGTACTCCGGCGGCCTGGGCATCCTGGCCGGCGACCACCTCAAGGCCGCCTCGGACCTGGGTGTTCCCCTGATCGGCGTTGGCCTGCTGTACCAGGCCGGCTACTTCAAGCAGTCACTCTCCCGCGACGCCTGGCAGCAGGAAACGTACCCGGTACTCGACCCTGACGGCCTCCCCCTCACACTGCTTCGTGAGCCGTCCGCCGACGGCAACGGCCGCCCTTTGCAGATCTCACTCCCGCTCCCCAACGGGCGCCGGCTGCTGGCACACATCTGGCGTGCCGACGTCGGACGCGTTCCCCTCTTGCTGCTGGACTCCAACGTTCCCGGCAACGACGACGCCGCGCGCGGCATCACCGACCGCCTCTACGGCGGCGGCGGAGACCACCGGCTGCAGCAGGAACTCCTGCTGGGGATGGGCGGAGTCAAGGCGCTACGCGCGTACCAGCAGCTCACCGGAACCGCCGCGCCCGAGGTGTTCCACACCAACGAGGGCCATGCCGGCTTCCTGGGGATTGAGCGCATTCAGGAACTGATGGCCGGCGACGCCGCCCTCAGCTTCGACGAAGCCCTCGCCGCGGGCCGGGCGTCCACGGTATTCACCACCCACACTCCCGTTCCGGCCGGCATCGACCGTTTCGAGATTTCCCAGATCCACCACTTCTTCCAAGCCGGGCTGGCGCCCGCAGTACCCGTGGACAGGATCCTGGAACTGGGCCGGGAAAACTACGCCGACGGCAACCCGTCAGTCTTCAACATGGCGGTGATGGGACTCCGGCTGGCACAGCGGGCCAACGGCGTCGCCAAGCTCCACGGCGAGGTATCCCGCGGGATGTTCTCGGCCCTGTGGCCCGGGTTCGACCACTCTGAGGTGCCCATCACCTCCGTCACCAACGGCGTGCACGTGCCCACGTGGGTCGACGGGCGCATCTCCCGGCTCGCGAGGGAACAGTTCGGCACCGAGGCCGAAGCCCTGGGCCGCTGGGACCTTGCCTACAACGTCAGCGATGCCGACGTCTGGGCGCTGCGTCGTGAAATGCGCACAGCGTTGGTGGAGGACGTACGCCGCCGGCTCCGGGCTGCGTGGAAGAAGCGTGGCGCCGCCGACGCCGAGCTGGGCTGGACCGACAGCGTCCTGGACCCCGACGTGCTGACCATCGGCTTCGCCCGGCGCGTCCCCACCTACAAGCGCCTGACGCTGATGCTTCGCGAGCCGGACCGGCTCAAGGCGCTGCTGCTGCATCCGGAACACCCCATCCAACTGGTGATCGCCGGCAAGTCCCACCCGGCGGATGACGCCGGGAAGAAGATGATCCAGGATCTGGTCCGCTTCACCGACGACCCCGAGGTCCGGCACCGCATCGCCTTCCTGCCGAACTACGACATCGCGATGGCCAGGACGCTGTTCCCCGGCTGCGACGTGTGGCTCAACAACCCGCTCCGCCCCCTGGAGGCGTGCGGTACGTCGGGCATGAAGGCCGCCATCAACGGTTCGCTGAACCTTTCGGTGATGGACGGCTGGTGGGATGAAATGTACGACGGCGAGAACGGCTGGGCGATCCCCACCGCCAACAACGACGCGTCCCCCGAAGAGCGGGACGACATCGAGGCTGCGGCGCTGTACGAACTCCTGGAAACCCAGGTGGCGCCACGCTTCTACGGGAACACGGTGTCTGACAGCGCCGGTGCTGCCGGACCGTCCACCACGGGCACCGAGAAAGTCCCGACGCACTGGGTGTCAATGATCAAGCACACGCTGTCCCATCTGGGACCGGCCGTTTCCGCGGAGCGCATGCTGCACGACTACGTCAACGTGCTCTACCGGCCCGCCGCCGAGGCCGGACGCAGGGCCGTTGCCAACTCCTACGCCCAGGCCCGTGTCCTGGCAGCTTGGACGGCCAAAGTGCGTTCAGCGTGGCCTCTGTTGCACGTTGAGCATGTGGACTCCGTGGGCGTTTCCGAGGACCCGCAGATCGGGGACACCCTGCAGGTGAACGCCTACATCGCGCTGCATACCCTCTCACCGGAGGACGTGTCCGTGGAGGTGGCTTATGGCCGTGCCGAGGAAAGCGACACCCTGGCGGACGTCACCCTGATGGAGTTGAACTCGAAAGAGGACCTGGGCGAGGGGCGCCACCTGTTCAGCGGCTCGCTGGTCATCGACCGCTCCGGTCCCTTTGGCTACACCGTCCGCGTCCTGCCTCGGCACGAGGCGCTGGCTTCCAAGGCCGAGCTGGGGCTGATCGTCAACGCCTGAGCCCCGCCGTCATACCTAGAGCAGCACGGCCGTGACCGCGAGGTCACGGCCGGCGTAGCTTTCGGCATCCTGGAGGACCTCGCAGATGATCCCGAAGGACCGGTCCCCCCGGAACACTGCGGCCACCTGCCAAAGGATTGTGACCGGGGCGCTACCGTTCTCGCCGATGCTGTCAGCAAAATCGTGCAGGGAGTCGTTCAGGGCGTCCATGTTCACGCCGTAATGCTCAGGGAACGCGAGCACTTCGCCGAAGGTTTCCAGGACAGCCTTCTTGCTGTCGGCGGCGGGGACCACCAGGCTGCGGCGGCCGGCGTCGGCAACCTGTTCCTGGAGTTCTTCGATGGTCCAGGTGTCGGCGGAGTAAATTTTCATGAGCGTGTTCAGCTGCCTTCTGCGATGAATTTGAACGAGTCGTAGTGGTCCTGCGTGTAGTACTTCTCGCCCTCGGAGCCGGTGACGATGCGGCGGGCTCCCCGGTCGGATTCGCCCGGGGTGGGCACGGTGTACTCGCGGTAGTAGCCTGAGCCCTGCCGCGGGAGAATGCGCTCGAAGTTGCCGAACGTCCTGTTGTCCTGGCTGTAGCGGTAGGGGCCGCCGCCACGGATGGCAGCAAGGGTAGTCCGCGCTTCGGCCGGCAGCTGGGATTCCTTGATCGCGGGCAGCCCGGACGGGTTGGCGGGAACTACCGCCGGGGCCGGAACCTCCGCAGGACCCGGGACGGGAGCACCCGGGACCGGGGCCGCGCTGGAACTGGCGGCCTGCGTCGTACTTCCCGTTAGAGTCTCAAGGAGCCCGGGGCCGCCGAAAGCGAACACCGCTATGGCCAGCAGCCCGGTCAGCAGCAGGGCAATGGAGCGGTTGCGCAAGTTTGGTCCCCTCCGCAGCTACGTGCGGTAGATGTTAATGGAGTTCGCCTCGATGCTGTCCGTCTCGCCGGACGCCACGCGGCCGCCCTGTCGAAGCTCGTGAAGCGGCGACGTGGTCAGCCGGAGTTCGAACATCCTGCGGGGCGTTCCGTCGTCGTTCTTGAGTTCGGGAAGGGTGATCTTCACATCGGCGTTGCTGCCGTTGACCACCACGAGGCCCCCATGGTGCCGTCGTCAGAGCCGAGCAGGAGCTGCATGACCCGGTGCCGGGGATCATTCCACTGGTCCATTGACATGGGCTGCCCGGCGTGATCAAACCAGTAGATGTAGGACTGTTCATCACGGGCCGGAAAATCATGGGGCTGGCCTGCCAGGAACTCCTTGCGCAGCCGGACATAGCGCTTGGTGCTGCGGAGCATCTCCGCGGATTCCGGGGTGCGCGTCCAGTCGAGCCAGGCCAGGGCGTTGTCCTGGCAGTAGGCGTTGTTGTTGCCCTGCTGGGTGCGCGCGAGCTCGTCACCCGCGGTGATCATGGGCACGCCGAGGGAAATCATCAGGGACGCCATCAGGTTCCGCCGGGACTGCGCCCGCTTCGCCACGATGCTTTCATCCTCGCTCCGGCCTTCGAATCCGTGGTTGTAACTGCGGTTGTCGCCGTGCCCGTCCCGGTTCTGCTCGCCGTTGGCCTCGTTGTGTTTACGGTCGTAGGACACAAGGTCGTTGAGCGTGAAGCCGTCGTGTGCCGTGATGAGGTTGACTGACGCCAGCCTGGAGCGGCCTGACGCTTCAAACAGCCCGGCCGATCCGGACAAGGCATCAGCAAGCCGCGCCACGGACCCGCCATGGCCGCCGGCCTCGATGGCCGCCCGGTCGGCCAGCCAGAAGGAGCGGACGCCGTCCCGGAAGTGATCGTTCCAGTCAACCCAGCCGCCCGGGAACCGTCCCGTCTGCCAGCCGCCGTAGCCGACGTCCCAGGGCTCAGCGATCAGTTTTACGTCCGACAGCACCGGATCGGCGGCCACAGCCACCAGGAACGGGTGCCGGGGGTCAAACTCGTTGTCCGCGTTCCGGCAGAGCGTCACGGCCAGGTCGAAACGGAAGCCATCGATGTGGAATTCGTCCACCCAATATCGGAGGGAATCCAGCACCAACTGGACCACCCTGGGCTGGCCGAAATTCAGGCTGTTGCCGCAGCCCGTAGTGTCGATGTACTTCCCGTGGCCATCCGTTCGGTAGTACGTGTCCTCACCGAGTCCGCGGAAGCTAATGGCCTGGCCGTCCGGGCCCCCCTCGGCAGTGTGGTTATAGACGACGTCGAGAATCACTTCCAGCCCTGCCGCGTGGAGCAGCTTGACCATTCCCTTGAACTCGTCCTGGACGGCGTGCGGTCCGGCATTCTGCGCCGCCTGCGTCGCATAGGCTGCGTGCGGTGCGAAAAACGCGGCCGTGTTGTAACCCCAGTAGTTGGTCAGGCCGAGGTTCTGCAGGTGCAGCTCATCGAGGTGGAAGTGCACCGGGAGCAGCTGGACAGCGGTAATGCCCAGGCTCTTGAAATGCTCGATAATGGCCGGATGGGCCATTCCGGCGTAGGTGCCGCGCAGCTCCTCGGGGACATCGGGATGCAGCATGCTCTGGCCGCGGACATGGGCCTCGTAAATGATGGTGTTCCGCCACTGCGTCCGGGGACGTTCGTCGGTGCCCCAGTCAAAATCGCCGGCCATCCGGACGCTCGTCAGGAAACCCTCCCGCTGGTCCACCGCCCGGCCGTAAGGATCGAGCAAAAGAGGCTGCCCGCCGTCGTCGTCCAGGTCCACGATGGGGACCGCCAGCGGCAACGGGTCCGCTTTGGACGTGGCGCGGAAACCGTACAGCGATCCGTACGGGAAATCCTCAACAATTCCATGATGCACGCCATGCGTGACATTGGGCAGGGTCTGCAGATGCCACTCGCTGCCCGGGGCCTTGTAGGCAATCTCAAGGTTCTCCACAGCCGGGGCGTACACGGCCACGTTGGCGCTGGACTGCACGCCGTAATCCGCTCCCGATCCCGGGCGCGGGACGCTGACACCGAGCGGATATGCCGAAGAGGCATCCCTGGTGGAAGCGGTATCGAAAAGCGGCATGACCATCACGTCCATGGTAGCGGCCAGCGGCTGTTGAGCTGCACCGGCGCTTTTATGACGACATCATAGGGTCCTGGCGAACCGCCGGGATTTCTGACCAACAGCGAGACCCCTCATGCCGTGATGTGGCAAAAGGGGTCTCGACAGGCTCGACCACCGAGGGGCAGTCGCGGCGGAGGCGGGGCTTTTGCGTAGGCTGCGTTGTTGCTGGGCCCACACAGTCCGGGTTCCCTTTCCGAGCTTGCGAGGGCAGGGAGACTGTGGGGAGGAACGAGCGCAGCAGCCGGCAAAAGTCCGGCCTTCGCCGCACCCAGGACTACTTGACGGCGCGCTGCCTCGAGATTTCGTACAGGGAGATGCCGACGGCCATGGAGGCGTTGAGCGATTCCATGGCGGAGTTGATCGGGATGGAGACGATCTGGTCGCAGTTTTCGCGGACCAGGCGGCTCAGGCCCTTGCCTTCGGAACCGACCACAATGCAGACGGGCTCGGCGGCCAGGGTGAGGTCAGGCAGCGAAACGTCGCCGTCGCCGTCGAGCCCCAGGACAAAGATGCCCATGTTCTTGAACTGCTTCAGGGCACTGTTCAGGTTCGCGGCACGTGCCACCGGAACACGCACGGCAGCGCCGGCGCTGGTCTTCCAAGCCGAAGCGGTGACGCCCACGGAGCGGCGTTCCGGGACGACGACGCCGTGGCCGCTGAAGGCCGAGACAGAGCGGATGATGGCACCAAGGTTGCGCGGGTCCGTAATGCCGTCCAGGGCAACGAACAGCGGGGCGTTGGATACGTGGCCCTTCTTCCAGCGTTCCACGGTTTCCTCGGCCAGGTCATAAGCGTCCTGGTACTCGTACGGCGGGATCTGCAGGACCAGGCCCTGGTGGATGGCGTCGTCCGTCATGCGGTCAAGTTCGGGCTTGCCGGTCTCAAGCAGCGGGATACCGCGTTCGGCGGCGATCTTCAGCGACTCCTTGACACGGTCATCCATTTCAATCCGGATGGCGATATGCAGGGCCTTGGCGGGGATCCCGGCGCGGAGGGCTTCCACCACGGAGTTGCGGCCGGTGACGACTTCCTCGGTGGCGCGGCCCTTGGGGCCCGTGCGGGAGGCGCCGGCGCTACGGGCACCCGTGCCGCGCTTGGCGGCCGAACGCTCGGACAGCTGCTTGCTCTTGTGCGCCTTGTGGTACGGGCGGTCCTCCGCCTTGGGCGTGGGACCCTTGCCTTCCAGGGCCTTACGGCCATGACCACCGGTTCCGATGGTTGGCCCCTTCTTTGCTTTGACCGACCGGCGACCGTTGTTGGCCATGATTTTCCACCCTTGATTGTTTGACTGAGTCTGCTTACCAGTCTACTGAATCAAGTAAAATCGCCGGTTCAGTCCCGTTGCAGGCTCCAGGTGGCGCCATCCGGGCCATCCTCGACGACGACGCCGGCCGCCTTCAGGGTGTCGCGGATGGCGTCGGAGGCAGCCCAGTCCTTGGTGGCCCGGGCCTGCGCGCGGGCAGCGAGCTGGGCTTCCACCAGGACGTCGAGGGCCGCCGATTCCCGGGCGTCCGACGCCGGGCCGGACGCCACCGCCTTCAGGCCCAGGACCCGCAGCATGTCATGCACGCTGTGCAGGGCCTGCTGTGCGTCCTCCAGTTTCCCCTCCGTCAAGGCAGTGTTGCCGGCACGGACTGTTTCGTGGAGCACGGCGAGGGCCTGCGGCACGTTGAGATCGTCATCCATGGCGCTCTCGAACGCCTCGGGAACCTTGCCATAGGTGGCGAACGTGTAGTTCCCACCGGCGGCGAGGGCCCGAACGGCGCGGCTGATGAAGCCGTCAATGCGTTCGACGGCGGCGGCGGCCTCGTCGAGCGATGTGGGGCGGTAGTCCAGCACTGAGCGGTAGTGGGCCTGCCCGAGGTAGTAGCGGACCACCCGCGGCGACGCGATGTCCAGCATCTCCGAGGGGCTGATGGTGTTGCCGATGGACTTGGACATTTTCTCGCCCTGGTACGTGACCATGCCGTTGTGCATCCAGAAGTTGGCGAACCCGTGCCCTGCGGCCTGGGACTGCGCCATTTCGTTTTCGTGGTGTGGGAACCGCAGGTCCAGTCCCCCGCCGTGGATATCAAATTCGGTGCCGAGATACTTGGTGACCATGGCGGAGCATTCCAGGTGCCAGCCCGGACGTCCGGCGCCCCAGGGCGAGGCCCAGCTCGCCGTCGTCGGCTCCCCTTCTTTGGAGCCCTTCCACAGCGCGAAGTCGCGGGGGTCCTTCTTGCCGCGGGGATCCGCGTCCGGGGCACCCTGCATGTCGTCAATGTTCTGGCGCGTCAGTGACCCGTACTTGTCCCAGGACCGCACGTCGAAGTAGACGTCGCCGGAATCGTCCAGCGCCGGGTAGGCGTGGCCCCGGTCGATCAGCTGCCGGATCAGCGCATGCATTTCGGGGATATGGCCGGTTGCCCGTGGCTCATAAGTGGGCCGGGAAACGCCGAGCGTGTCGTAGGCCTGCAGGAACGCCTGCTCGTAGCGGTAGGCCAGGGCCCACCATTCCTCCTCGCGGACAGCGTCCGGTCCGGCTTCGAAGTCCGGGCTGAACGATTCGGCAGACTTGGCGAGGATCTTGTCGTCGATGTCCGTGACGTTGCGGACCGCGGTGACCCGCAGCCCCCGGTACTCGAGCCAGCGGGTGAGCTGGTCAAAGGCGATCGCCGAGCGGATGTGGCCTACGTGGGGCAGGCCCTGCACGGTGGCTCCGCAATAGTACAGGCTCGCTTTTCCCGGGACGAGGGGAACGAAGTCACGGACTTCGGCGGACGCGGTGTCATAGAAGCGGAGAGTCACCGCTCCAGATTAGCGGAAAAGGCCTGCGTGCCGGCCCCCGCGCGTTATCCGGCCTGAACAGCGCCGGGTTGAATCCGCGGGGTGAGTCAACGGGGATAGACCAAAGCGGTGGCGACGGCGGAAATGCCCTCGCCCCTGCCGGTGAAACCGAGTCCGTCGCTGGTGGTGGCCGTGACACTGACCGGCGCCCCTGCCGCCTCGCTCAGCACGCGTTGGGACTCTTCCCGCCGCGGGCCGAATTTGGGCCGGGTAGCCACGAACTGCACTGCCACGTTGCCGATCTCAAAGCCGGCCGCACGGACAATCCTCGCCGCCTCGGTCAGGAGCGTGACGCCGGAGGCTCCGGCGAACTCCGGACGGTCGGTGCCGAAATGCGTGCCGAGGTCCCCGATGCCGGCGGCCGAGAACAGGGCGTCGGCGGCGGCGTGGGCCACCGGGTCCCCGTCCGAATGCCCGGCCAGTCCACGCTCGCCTTCCCAGAACAGCCCGCCCAGCCAGAGCGGACGGGGAAGGTCAGGGGACGCGTAGGCATGGACATCCAGGCCGATACCCGTGCGCGGCAGGATCATCTTGAATTCACTCATGCCTAACCCTCCACCCAGCGGATGCCCAGTGGGCCTTCCAGCAGCCCCTCGGCAATGATCAGGTCCAGCGGCGTGGTGATTTTTAATGACTGGGTGGAGCCATGGACGGCGTGCACGGGGACTCCCAGGAGTTCTACCAGCATGGCGTCATCGGTGACCGCAGCAGACTGTTTCTCGTCAAAGTCCGCGGCTGCCTGATGGGCCTGGATCAGTGTGGACAGACGGAACCCTTGGGGCGTCTGGACCGAACGGAGCTCCTCCCGCGGCGCGGTCCCGGTCACGAGTTCCGGGGCGATGCTGCTGTCGTCACCGGTCGTGGGGGTAACCATCTTCACCGTGTCCACCACCGGTACGGCGGGAATCACTGCAACGGCGCCGGCCGCCAGGGAATCGACGACACGGTGGAAGACATACTCCGGCGTCAGCGCCCTGGCGGCGTCGTGGACCAGCACAGCTTCCGTGCCGTCCAGCAGGGCTGCCAACGCCGACCGGACGGAAGCGGCACGGGTGGCACCGCCGTCGACCGTTGTCAGCACGGGAAGCGGGTTCTCCTGGTTGGCATCGTGCCCCGCCCGGAGTTCCTCGGCGAAGGCCGCGCACAATTCCTGCAGGACCGCATCTCCGGGCGGCAGGGCCACACAGATCTGGCGTGCGACTCCGGCGGCAGCGACGCCCCTGAGGGCATGCGTAAGTATGGCATCACTCCCCAGCGGCACGCGCGCCTTGGGCATGCCGTAACCCAGCCGCTCACCGGAACCTGCGGCCACAATGACGACGGCGGTGACGGGGCGGGGAAGTCCGTTGTTCATGCGGTCCAGCCTACGTGCCTGCCTGCCCGGCGTGCCGAATCCCACCCGCGCGACGCGCCTGCCGCTGAGGGCTGGACCGAAAAAGGGCAAAAAGAAACCCCGGAGGTACTTGCGTACCCCCGGGGCTCAATTCTTAGGAAGCCAGGACCTCGTCGAGAACGCTTGCAGCCTTCTCTTCATCAGTCTTTTCAGCCAGTGCAAGTTCTGAAATCAGAATCTGACGGGCCTTGGCCAGCATGCGCTTCTCACCTGCGGAAAGGCCCCGATCGTGATCACGGCGCCAGAGGTCGCGAACAACCTCTGCTACCTTGATGACGTCACCGGAAGCAAGCTTCTCCAGATTTGCCTTGTATCTGCGCGACCAGTTGGTGGGTTCTTCAGTGAACTCAGCCCGGAGAACATCAAATACGTGCTCCAGACCTTCCTTGCCCACTACGTCACGGACCCCAACAAGGTCAACGTTCTCTGCTGGAACTTCAATGGTCAGATCACCCTGAGCCACCTTGAGCTTGAGATACATTTTCTCTTCGCCCTTGACAGTGCGCATCTTGATTTCTTCAATTTTTGCAGCACCGTGGTGAGGGTAAACTACTGTCTCGCCGACCTCAAATACCATGTGGACATTCCCCTTTCCCGCAGACCAGTTTATCACGATTCAGGCATATGACTGGCCTCGAACCGGCCCCGGAACCCCGGAAATACGCGGAAAATGGGCAGAATAGACCCCCTTCGCCCCCTTGACGAATGCAGATAATAGTGCATGTGCGGCCTGCTGCCAAGGGCAACATGACCGCACGGAATCCTCGTTTGGGCCGGTTTGCCGCTAGGCTATGGCTGAATAATGTTTCAAGACTCTCGAGGAGTACGTGACGTGCGTTTCACTGCGATGAACCGGGCCCAGGGCGGCAAACTGGCACTGGCGGCAGGTTCCCTGGCCCTCGCCCTGGCGACCATGACCGGGTGTGGCTACATCAACCCCCAGCAGACTTCTCACCAGTACGCGGCGTCGGACGGTATCCGCGCCGACCTGGGTCCGCTGCAGCTGCGCAACATGCTGATTGTCTCCGCCGGCGCAGACAAGCCCGGCCGCCTGCTCGGCGCCATTTACAACTCCTCTTCACAGGATGTCAAGCTCACGGTCAACGGGGCCGAGGGTTCACAGACGCAGGTGCCGGTGAAAGCCAACTCCTACACCCTGCTCAACGACTCCACGGATGAAGCCATCCTCAGCACGAGCGGCGGCATCGCCGGTTCGATGGTGGACGTCAAGGTCACTGAAGACGGCACCAACGTGAGCAAGACCGTGAAGATCCCTGTCCTGGATGCTTCCCTCGCGGAGTACAAGGAGTACCTGCCGGCCGGCAGCGAACCGACCGGATCCGCCACACCCAGCCCGTCGCCGTCGGCCACCGGCACCGGTGCGGCCCACTAGGCAGCAGCAAAGCACAAAAGGAGGGGCTCCCCGCGGGGAGCCCCTCCTTTTGTGCACTTGAAGTCTGGTGCGCCTGATGCCCGGCGTGCCAGACGGCGGAGAGGCCTACGGCTCGAACTTGTAGCCCAGGCCGCGGACGGTTACCAGGAAACGCGGTATGGACGGGTCGGGCTCGATCTTGCCGCGCAGCCGCTTGACATGCACGTCCAGGGTTTTGGTGTCCCCCACGTAGTCCGAACCCCAGACCCGGTCGATCAGCTGGCCGCGGGTGAGTACGCGGCCGGAGTTGCGCAGCAGCATTTCCAGCAGCTCGAACTCCTTCAGCGGCAAGAGGACCTGCTGGCCATCCACGCTGACCACATGCCGTTCGATGTCCATCCGGACAGGGCCGGCCTGGACTGTGGCCGAGATCAGCTCCTCAGGTTCACCCTGCCGGCGGAGTACGGCCCGGACGCGGGCCACCAGCTCGCGGGAGGAATAGGGCTTGGTGACGTAGTCGTCAGCGCCCAGCTCCAGGCCAACCACCTTGTCAATCTCGGAGTCCTTGGCCGTCAGCATGATGACCGGAACGCTGGAGCGCTGCCGCAGCTGGCGGCAGACCTCCGTACCTGACAGGCCGGGGAGCTGCAGGTCCAGCAGCACCAGATCCGCCCCGTTCCGGTCGAATTCGGTGATGGCGTCGAGGCCGTTGTCCACCACTTCTACCTCGAACCCCTCCTTGCCCAGTAGATAGGACAACGGATCACTGAACGATTCTTCATCTTCGACAATCAAAATCCTGCTCAAGCGCTAGCTCCTTGCTCATGTACGCCGCGTTCTTTTCTGCGCACGGGTATGGCTGGTTCTTTGACACCTGCGGTATCCGGTGCGTCCCGGCTTTCCATCTCCGGCAGGCGCAGGGTGAAAGTGGAACCCTGGCCGGGCCGTGACCACAACGTCACTTCACCGCCGTGGTTGGAGGCAACGTGTTTGACGATGCTAAGGCCCAGGCCCGTTCCGCCCGTGTGGCGCGAACGCGCCGCATCCACCCGGTAGAAGCGCTCAAACACGCGCTCCTGGTCCTCCGGGGTCAGGCCCTCACCCTGGTCCGTGACCGACACGGCGATCAGCCCGTCCTTTGACCGGACGCCCACGCCCACCCTGGTGTTCTCCGGGGAATAGCGGATGGCGTTGTCGATCAGGTTACGCAGAGCGGTAACCAGCAGGTCCCGGTCACCATAAACGGTGGCGTCAACCGGCTCCCCCACCACGATCCGGATGTTCTTGCTTTCAGCAGGGAGCTGGGAACGGTCCACCGCTTCAGTGATGACCGTGTTGATGTCCACGGCCTTGCCCTCCTGGGAGACGCTGGCACCTTGGAGGCGAGACAGCTCGATGATGTCCTGGACCAGGGCGGCCAGCCGGCTTGATTCTTTGTGCATGCGCTTGGCGAACCGGCGAACTGCTTGTTCGTCGTCGGCCGAGGACTCCAGTGCCTCGGCCAGCAGGGAAATTGCGCCCACCGGGGTTTTCAGCTCGTGGGACACGTTGGCCACGAAGTCGTTGCGGATCTCTTCCGTGCGGGTAATTTCGGTGCGGTCGTCGGCCAGAAGCACGATATATTCCTCGCCGAGCATGGCCGCCCGGACCTGCACGATGATGGTGCCGTGGCCCAGCGGACCGCGCTGCAGCTCCAGCCGTTTTTCCAGGATCACGCCGTCGCGTCGCACGCCGGCCGTCATGTCCAGCAATTCCTTGTGGACCACCGTGTGGCCGCGAACCAGTCCGTACGCATACGCTGCCGGGCTGGCGCGCACCACACCGTCCACGGCGTCAACCACCACAAAAGCCCGTCCGACGACCGCCAGCACTTCCGCGGCGCCGGCCGGCAAAGCGAGTTCGTCCACGTCGACATCAACAAGCTTTCGCTGCTTTTCACTGATCCTGAAGGCGAGCACGCCAAAAGTGCCGAGCGACAGGCCGACCAGGCCGGCGATGACACCGATGAGCATAGGATCCACAACTCCAGCTTAGGCCGTGGTTCCTGTCGGGACGGTGCGTCCTGGCCCATTACGGGGACGGTTCAGCTAACGTTCATCTACAACCGACTAATCGTTTACCGCACGCTGACAAAGTTGTATGTTGGAGTGCCGAATGGCGACATGAGTTCCGTCTGCCACCCGAGGGGCGGAGTTCCACAGAAAGGACGCCCACGTGCGTAAGGTTTTTCAGGAAGAGCTGACCCAGGTGGGTGAGCAGCTGGTGGAGATTTCGCGGTTGGTCAGCGAGGCAATGGCGAAAGCCTCGACGTCCTTCCGGGTTGCCGACGTTGATCTGGCAGAGGACGTTATCGCCGCGGACGCCCGTATCGACTTTTTGCAGACCAGCCTGGATGAACGTGCTATCGACATCCTCGCCCTGCAGGGGCCGGTGGCCAGCGATCTGCGGATGATCGTGGGCTCCCTGCGCATGAGTGCTTCCCTGGAGCGGATGGGGGACCTGGCCCGCCACATTGCCCAGCTGGCCCGGCTGCGTTTCCCGGCCACCGTGATCCCTGCATCCATGACGGAAACATTCAACAAAATGGCCGAGCAGGACCAACTGATCGCCGACAAGCTTATTGTCCTGCTGGAATCCCGGGACCTCGAAGTGGCCCGCGACATCCACAAGGCCAACAACACCATCGACGATCTCCACCTGAGCGTGTTCAAGGCGATCGCCTCCCCGGACTGGGCCGAGTCCCCCGCCACCACCGTGGACGTGGCCCTGGCCAGCCGCTACTTCGAACGGTTCGCTGACCACGGCGTGTCCGTGGCCCGCAAGGTCACCTACCTCGTCACCGGCGAATGGCAGGGGCAGGGCTTCTAGCCGCTCCCAAACCACATACGACGGCGGGCCGGTCACCTCAGGTGACCGGCCCGCCGTCGAACGTTAACTACTGATTTATTTCTTGCCCTGGTTCGCCACTGCCAGGATGGCTTCCGCAGCGGCGTCCGGGTCCAGGTAGGTGCCGCCCGGCTTGATCGGCTGGAAGTCCTCGTCCAGGTCGTAGACCAGCGGGATGCCCGTGGGGATGTTCAGGCTGGCGATGGCGTCGTCGCTGATGCCGTCCAGGTGCTTGACCAGGGCGCGCAGCGAGTTGCCGTGGGCGGTGACCAGGACGGTCTTGCCGGCCTTGAGGTCTTCCTTGATGTCCGATTCCCAGTAAGGAAGCAGGCGGACCAGGACATCCTTGAGGCACTCGGTGCGGGGCAGCGCGTCGCCGAGGTCGGCGTAGCGGGGGTCGTGGGCCTGGGAGAACTCGCTGTTGTCGTCCAGGGGCGGCGGCGGGGTGTCGTAGGACCGGCGCCATTCCATGAACTGCTCCTCGCCGTATTCGGCCAGGGTCTGTGCCTTGTCCTTGCCCTGCAGGGCACCGTAGTGACGTTCGTTCAGGCGCCAGTCCCGCTTGACGGGGATCCAGCCGCGGTCGGCCTTGTCCAGGGAAATGTTGGCCGTGTTGATGGCCCGCTTCAGGAGCGAGGTGTAGAGGACATCCGGGAGAAGATCGTTCTCGACCAGGAGCTCGCCGCCGCGTGCCGCTTCCTCGCGGCCCTGGTCGTTGAGGTCAACGTCCACCCAGCCGGTGAACAGGTTCTTGGCGTTCCATTCGCTGTGGCCGTGGCGCAGCAGAATCAGCTTGTAAGTCATGATTTTTATCCTAGCCGAGGCACGGCGCCGCCCGCCTTGCGTTACAAGAGCCCTGCGTTACAACGATAGGGTTGGGCCGTGGTGCAAAAAGCTGAACGCGTGAGCGCTCCCCATGGCCGGAGCGGCAGGCCGGTCGGAAACGTCACACGGGGCACCACCAATCCCAACCGGATGCGGCGGGTGGACCGCTGGCTCACCGGTCCCCAGGCCTGGCGCCTGCGCGCTGCCGACGACCCCCTCGTGGTTGACCTGGGCTACGGCGCAACGCCGGCCACCGCCGTCGAACTCTTTGAACGTCTCCGCGCAGTCCGGCCGGACGTCCGCGTGTGCGGAATCGAAATCGAGCCGGAGCGCGTCCGGATCGCCAAGGCGCTCGAGCGGCCGGGGCTCAGCTTTCAGGTGGGCGGTTTCGAGTTGCCGCTGCCCGGGCGCCCCGTGCTGGTCCGCGCCTTCAACGTCCTGCGGCAGTACGAAGAGGCCGATGTGGCGGGGATCTGGCGGCTGGTCCAGGGCCGGCTCGCCCCCGGCGGGCTCTTTATCGACGGTACCTGCGATGAGATCGGGCGGCGGGTGACGTGGGTTGCCCTCGACGCCGGGCGGCCGTTGTCACTGAGCATGTCCGTGCGGTTCGGCAGCTTTGACCTGCCATCGGAAATTGCCGAGCGACTGCCGAAGGCGCTGATCCACCGCAACGTTCCGGGAGAGCCTGTCCACCGGCTGATGCAGGCCATGGACCGGGCCTGGCTGGAGTCGGCGCCGCTGGCGTCATTCGGCAACAGGCAGCGCTGGCACGCCATGTGCAGGACACTGTCCGACGGCGGGTGGCCGGTTCAGGACGGCCCGGCGCGGTGGCGCCTGGGCGAACTAACGGTGGCCTGGGAAGCTGTGGCACCGTCGGTCTAGTGTGGGCCCACGCCGGCAGGGTTCCCTGAGCGAGCTTGCGAGCTGAGGGGCCCGGTGGTTGGGCCCACGCCGGCAGGGTTCCCTAAGCGAGCTTGCGAGCTGAGGGGGCCGGTGGGGATTACCAGCCGCCGTATGGCCCCGTATTACGGCTACCGCCGCGGCCAGCGTCCTTGACCGCTGGCCGGACGTCTGCGAGGTAAATGGACGCTGCCACCACGGCGGCGAGCCCAAAGAGGCCAAGCGTGCCGAAGATTCCGCCGCTGCTGAAGAGCGAGATGGCGCCGATCAGGGTGGCGCCGCCGGTCAGTGCCAGCCAGAAGGTCTTGGTTCGTTTTCCGGTCGCTTCAAAGGCGGCGGACTTGTGCCTGACGCAGTCCAGCAGAGCCCACACTTCAAGTCCGAATGCCACCAGGGCAAGGATAAAAAACACTGCCAGCTCTACAGGCCGAATTATCAGTTCACCGTCCACCGTCCAAGCCTAGCGGCCCAGCGAGTCGAGTGCCTGCTTCAAATCGGCCCAGAGGTCCTCAATATTTTCTATGCCGACGCTCAGCCGCACCAGGTTGTCCGGAACACTCAGCGGCTCGGCGGCGTGCCGACGGCGCCGTTCGATCAGCGATTCCACCCCGCCCAGGGATGTGGCTGGCAGCCACAACTGCAGCGCGCGGACCAGTTTGTCCGCGGCGTCTGCTCCGCTCAGGCCGGCAACCGGCGCGATCTGCACGCACACAATCGAACCGAAGCCCGACATCTGGGTCTTGGCCCGTTCATGGCCGGGATCCGTGGGGAGGCCGGGGAACCGGATGCTATCGATCAGGGGGTGTGTGCTCAGGCGTTCGGCCAGGACCGCGGCAGAAGCCTGAGACCGTTCCACACGCAGCGCAAGGGTCCGGAGCCCGCGCAGCGCCAGCCATGCCTCGAACGGCCCGGCGATACCGCCATGAATGATGCGGTGGTGCAGCAGCGCCGCCCGGATGTCCGGGTTGGACGTCACCAAGGCGCCGAGGACGACGTCGGAATGTCCGGCCAGGTATTTGGTCACCGAGTGAAGAACGACGTCGGAACCCAAGCTCAGTGGCTGCTGGACCAACGGCGTGGAGAACGTATTGTCCGTCACCACAATGGCGCCCACCCGGTGGGCCGCCGCAGTGAGTTCGCGGATATCGGCGATGCCCAGCATCGGGTTGGTGGGGCTCTCAAGCCACAGCATCCTGGCCGCTTTCGCGTCCGGTCCCTGCGGCGCGATCTGTGCTTTGACTGCGTCAGTGTCCGTGATGTCCACAGTCCGCAGTTCCAGGAAGCCCTTCTGCGCCAACTCCGTGGCCATCACCAGCGAACCCGCGTAACTGTGCGACGGCATCACCAGGACGCCGCCGGCGGGAAGCAGGGACAGTGCCGAACTGACGGCCGCGAGTCCGGACGCGTAGAGCAGGCCGGGCAGTTCAGATCCTTCAAGCTGGCCCAGGGCTTCCTCAAAGGGATCCCAGGTGGGGTTGGAATAGCGGCCGTAGCCCCGATCCCCGTCACCCAGCGCTCCCGTGCCGAAGTACGTCGAGGACAGCACGATGGGCGGGTTGACGGGCTCGTCCCGCTCACGTGCCGGCCGGCCGGCGGCAACCACCACGGTTTCGGCCGACAGGGACGCTGCATACTGTTCCGAGAGACTCATGGAGAAAGCGTACTTGGACGTGCGGCGGCTCCCGAAGTCGGTAGTCTAGACCAGTGACCACCAACAGCCCTGGACTTTTCATCGCCTTCGAGGGCGGCGACGGCGCCGGCAAGTCCACCCAGGCGGCCCGTCTTGCCGAGGCTCTGGAAACACGTGGCCTGACGGTCCTGCGGACCCGCGAACCCGGCGGGACGCCCATTGGCGAAAAACTGCGTTCCCTGGTCCTGGACCACGGCCATGGCCACATCGACGCCCACACCGAGGCACTCATCTTTGCTGCCTCCCGCGCGGCCCATGCCAGCCAGGTGATCCGCCCGGCACTGGAACGCGGCGAGGTTGTCCTGACGGACCGCTACATTGATTCGTCCGTGGCATATCAGGGGGCCGGCCGCGATCTGGGTGCCGACGCCGTGCGTACGCTCAACGAATGGGCGACGTCCGGGCTGCAGCCCGACCTCACGGTGTTGCTGGACGTGGACCCCGCTGACGGCCGCCGCCGCCGCACAGCCGGCGACGCCGCCGAAGACCGCCTTGAGTCAGAGGCCGATGAGTTCCATTCAACAATCCGCGGGGCGTTCCTCGAACTGGCCTCCAGCCGGCCGGATACGTATCTGGTCCTGCCGGCGGATCTGCCCGTCAACGAACTGGCCGCGCGGATCCTCACCCGCGTTGATGCCTTGCTCGCGTCTGCAGGCCGGGGCGCCGCATGACTGTCTGGGACGACCTTCAGGGCCAGCCCGCCGTCGTCGAACAGCTCCGCCTTGCCTCGAGGGGCGAAGGACTGACCCATGCCTGGCTGTTCACGGGCCCGCCCGGATCCGGGCGTTCCAACGCCGCAAAGGCCTTCGCGGCCGCCCTCAACTGCGATCAGGACGACGTGGCCAGGCGCGGCTGCGGGGAGTGTCCCGCCTGCCTGACCATCCTCGGCGAGACCCATTCGGACGTGACGTACGTCAGGACCGAGAAGGTCACCATCACCATCGATGAAGCCCGCGACCTGGTATCCAAGGCGGGCAACCGGCCGTCGTCCGGGCGCTGGCGGATCATTGTGGTGGAAGACGCCGACCGCATGGCCGAGCGGACCACCAATGTGCTGCTGAAGGCCATCGAGGAACCCACGCCGCGGACCATCTGGATGCTGTGCGCACCGTCGCCCGCTGACGTCCTGGTGACCATCCGTTCGCGCTGCAGGGCCGTGGCCCTGCGGCTGCCGCCGGCCGCCGACGTCGCCGCTTTGCTCGTCAAGCGCGACGGCGTGGACCCGGCACTCGCCGAACGCGCTGCCCGCGCGGCGCAAAGCCATGTGGGGATCGCCCGCCGGCTGGCGCGGGACCCCGAGGCGAGGGAACGCCGGCTGGAAACGGTGAGGTTCCCCCTGGGTCTGCGCGGCGTGACCGCAGCAGTGATGATGGCGGACAAGCTGGTGAAGATCGCCACGGCCGAAGCCAACAGTTCCAATGAAGAGCGCGACGCCGCCGAGAAGGCTGCGCTGCTGGCCACTCTGGGTGCCCCGGAGTCAGGGACGCTCCCGCCGACCATGCGCAGCCAGGTCAGGCAGCTTGAAGACGACCAGAAACGACGGGCCAAGCGATCCATCACGGACTCGCTGGACCGGACGCTGACGGACCTCCTGTCGTTCTACCGGGATGTGCTGATCATCCAGCTCGGGAACGCCGTGGAGCTGGTAAACGTTGAGCTCAGGGGTGAGCTGGAGGAATTCGCCGCCCGGTCTGCCCCGGAGACCACCCTCGCCCGCATGGACGCCATCAACAAAGCCCGCCAACGCATCACCACCACCAACGTTGCACCGCTGTTGACCATTGAGTCCATGGCAGCCAGCCTGATCTAGCAACTACTAGGAGACCGCTCGATGACTGCACGCCCCCTGCCCGCACGCTCCCGATCCCTGGTGATTGGGCTGCGGGCTGCCGGCGCCCTGATCCTGGCCCTGACGCTGGCCTCGTGCGGCCTCTTTGGCGGGGACACCCCGGACGCGGCCCCCGCCACGGCGAAGGCAGACCCTGCCATCGTGGCGTCCGCGCCCGCCGGCCTGGACACCTTCTACGCCCAGGAGGTTGTGTGGGAGCCCTGCGAAAACGGCTTCCAGTGCGCCAAGGTCACCGTGCCCGTGGACTACGGGAAGCCGGACGGCGAGAAGATCCAGATAGCCGCGCTGAAGGCTCCCAGCACGGGCAAGAAAACCGGCACCCTGCTGGTCAACCCGGGCGGTCCGGGCGGGTCCGGCTACGACTTCGTCAAGGATGCGTCCGCGACGCACTTCTCGCAGTCTGTCCGGGCCAACTATGACCTGGTGGGCTTTGATCCGCGCGGCGTCAAACGCTCCGCCCCTGTTACCTGCCTGGCGGATGCCGAACGGGACGCGTCCCGGGCAAAGGTCTACGCGTTGGAGACCGACGCCGGGCTTGCCGCCGCGCTGGCCGACAACAAGGCAATCGCCGCGCAGTGCGCCGCCAAGACGGGTCCGGTACTGGGCCACGTCGACACGGTCAGCGCGGCCAAGGACCTGGACATCCTGCGCGCCGTGGTCAATGACTCGAAGCTCAATTACCTGGGGTACTCCTACGGCACGTTCCTTGGTTCAACCTACGCCTCGCTGTTCCCGGAGAATGTGGGCCGTATGGTCCTGGATGGCGCCCTGGATCCGTCCATCAGCAACGAGGAGCTGACCAGCGGCCAGGCCGTGGCGTTCGAAAAAGCCATCAGGGCCTACGTGGCCAGCTGCCAGCAGGAATCCTCGTGCCCGCTCAGCGGGAACGTGGACAGCGGGGTCCAGCAGATCCGCGACCTCATCACCGCCGTCCAGAACACCCCGTGGCAGGCCAAGGACGGCCGCCTGGTGAACGCCACGATGTTCGTCAGCGGCCTCATCACTCCGCTGTACAACGACCAGAGCTGGCCCGCCCTGACCCAGGCCCTCGAAGCTGCACTGAACGGTGACGCCAGCCTGATGCTCCGTCTGGCGGACCTCGGCGCTGACCGCGGCGCCGACGGGAAGTACACGTCCAACTCCACCTTCGCCTTCGGCGCCATCAACTGCCTGGACTACCCCATGGTGTCCGATACTGCCTCCATGCGCGCGGAACAGCAACGGCTTATGCAGGCCTCCCCCACCCTGGGCTACTTCTTCGCCTACGGCGGCACCAATTGCGTGGACTGGCCGTACAAGAACCTGCGGACCCCCGCCCCGGTGGAATACACCGGCGAAGCCCCGATCGTGGTGGTCGGAACCACCGGCGACCCTGCCACCCCGGTGGAATGGGCCGCATCCCTGCGCAAACAGCTGGGCAACGCCTCGCTGCTGACCTGGCAGGGAGAGGGCCACACCGCCTACGGCCGGGCTAACAGCTGCCTCGAAGACGCTGTGGACAAGTACCTTGTGGACGGAACGGTTCCTGCCGACAACACCGTCTGCTGAAGACTTCTGCTGGGGTGTTTGGGCGCCCATTTTGACCCGGGCGCAGGGACTCTATTACAGTTGACTCTTGCATGAACCGCCCGGTTACGCCGGGCGAATTGTGCGGTGCTTCCTTAGCTCAGTCGGTAGAGCGTTTCACTCGTAATGAAAAGGTCATCAGTTCGATTCTGATAGGAAGCTCGGGATAAACCCCCTAAAAACCTTGGTTTCTAGGGGGTTTTTCGCTGGAGTGAATGTTGCAAATA
Source organism: Pseudarthrobacter sp. NIBRBAC000502772 (assembly GCF_006517235.1). NCBI lineage: Bacteria > Bacillati > Actinomycetota > Actinomycetes > Micrococcales > Micrococcaceae > Pseudarthrobacter > Pseudarthrobacter sp. NIBRBAC000502772. The sequence continues at coordinate 1,289,801 of NZ_CP041188.1, read as the reverse complement.
TGGCTCAACTGTACTCGTCGCTGTACTCATTATCGCCAGGACTGCACACGCAGGCATGCGCGGGACTGTTGTGGAATAGCTACAAAGAGACGACAAAAACGGCGCCATCCTCGGGAGTGAGGATGGCGCCGTTTTCATGCTCGAATCAGGGCAACTCAGTTAGTGAACAAAGCCGGTCTTATTGGCCCCATAGAATGGGCAGGTTGGCTTAGGACTAGGTGGGGGACGAATGGCTAAGAAGAAGAAGCTCAAGCTGGCGGCTAGTTGGCAGTACATCGGGCTTGGTGCCCTGGCTGTCGTGACTGCCGGGGTTGTGGGTTTCGCATTCATGGCCCCGCCAAGCCCGCCACCCGCAGCCGATAGTGTCGCCAGTTATCAGCCGCCCACTGTGACTAAGGTTGAGCCGCAGCGGGTGGCTGTCATTGGCGATTCGTATTCAGCGGGGGCCGGAGCCGGGGACCCGGCTATGGGCTGGGTGGGGCGCCTGACTCGCAATCAACTTTGGGACGTCACCAACCTGGCACGCGGCGGCACCGGATATTCAACGTCCGTAACGACGAACGCCCAGAAAGCTTGCGCACTGGACTACTGCCCGTCCTACCCCGAGATGATCGCTGAGGCCGTCAAGACTAACCCCACCCTGATTCTTGTTGCTGGCGGGCGCAATGACGCGCTCGTGCCCGCCGCCGATGAGGCTGAGGCCGTCCGGACCTTCTATGAGACGCTGCGGGCCGAAGCCCCCGCCGCCAAGATCGTGGCATTCAACGTGCTTTGGGACAACCGCACGCCACCCGAGTCCGTGCCCGCGATGTCCGCCGTTGTGAAGGAGTCGGTTGAGTCGGTGGGCGGGATCTACCTTGACGCCCAACAGCCACTCGCCAAGGTTGAGGGACTCGTAGGGTCTGACGGCGTGCACCCGAACGCTGCGGGGCACGCCGCCATCTTTGAAGCCAAACTAGGACTACTCCAGCAATCCGAGATTGCCGTCCGCTAGAGCCCGGCTGCGGTGAGGTCCGTGATAGTGACCTGCCCGATCTGCTGCTTGGTGCCGACGCCGCCGCCGTTCATGGTCATGTTCAGTCGGTAGTTGTAGTTCGGGAGTGTCGGGCAAACAAACTCATGCGTGACAGTGGAGAGCGGCACGCTCTGCTGAGTGTTGATCGACGTGAGCGTAGTGCCGCCGCCCGTAGTGACAACGAGACGGACGGATGCTGCGGTTGGGGCAGTGCCCACCACGGTCAGTTGATACTTGTATTCCACCCGGTAGCGCCGTCCGGGGATCAGATCGGCGTTGAGGGCTATGGCGCTGGATGTGTTGACCCCTTCGGCGGTCTGCGTGACCGTGAACATCTTGCCCGCAACCCCGGCGACGGTATCAACCGACGTTGACGCGGAACCAAACCCAAGGCTGGTCCAGTCCTCGGGGACAAATCCTGACTTCACCAGCAGGAGCGGCTTGTTGACCAAGTCGGCGGGTGCAGGCTGCGCCAGGGCGAGCATGGAAACATCAGGCAACACGGCATTGATCGCAGTGTTGAACGCGATGCCCAGGGCGCGGGCACCTACCGCGTTGAAGTGTGTTCCGTCGCTGTTGTATGCGGCTTGCATGGTCCCGGTGGCAGGGTCCACGAGTGTCGCGTAGTTGTCCACAAACAGGTAGCCCCGGTTGCGTGCGATGACCCGCTTCCAGCGGTTCATCCGGGCCACTTCCGCACCTTCGGTTGACTTGGGCGGGATGGAGCAGACGATGACCTTGATCCCGGCGTTGTCGCAGGCGTCGTAGATGGTTGTGAGTGCGGCCTGTTGGGCGGCGAGGGTGGTGAGCCCGTTGGTTCCTAGCGCGTCAACGACGGCGTAAGGTGCTGCGGCGATGACACCGGCAAGGTACTTGGTGACCCAGCCTGCCGGGGTGATGCCCGGCTCTGCGGCGTGAGCCGCTGCATGGTAGCGCCCTGCCCCGGTAACAACAGCCCAGCCAACCCATGACGGATTCTCAAAATAGATCACCGGGGCCAGGAGCAGGGCGCTTGACCCGGTAACGCCTGATGCCGTGTTGGAGTCACCGATGAACGCGAACCCACGCGAGCCGGCGCGGGCTTCACGGGCAACTGCCCTGCTGGCATAAGTGGCAGTAAGTGCCGTTGCGGTGGCGCTTCCGGGGGTGGTGATCTTGCCGGTAATGGCGGCGTCGATGCTGGCCGCAGTGAGGGGCTTAGGCCCGAGGAAATCTGACATGCTGGCTCCTAGCTCAGGACTATCGCGGGCTGGTTGGTGATGGTGCCGGTTCCGTCGCGGGTGACGGTTGGCTGGGTGTAGGTGCGGGTGGTCCCGTAGGTGATGGTGTACGAGTCGAGCGAGCCGGGGAACGTCGCGGAGGGTGTGCCGGTGAAGGTGCCGGCGGTCCCGTCAGGCCAGACGACGGCGGCAGATGTTGGTGCGCCGCCAGAGTCCCGCGTGATTGCCCCGACGATCAGCAACTCAGGCGTGCGGGCAAGCTGCATGTACGTATCCGCCGCGCCCGTCTGCCCGTTGATGCTCGTCACGGTGAGGATCGGCGCTGACGTTGGCAGGGCTGCGACACCGGACGGGATTAGCGACAGGTCGAGTCCAGTCACCTGCCCGGACGGAATCTGGAAGTCGAACAACGGCTGATGCTTCGGCTGATGCCCGGTCTTCTTCAGCCGAACCCTTGCCGTGTAGTGCCAGTTGATGAACGCGTTGCCAGCCTCATCCTGGAAGCCGGTCTGATCCGTATGTGGCAGCATGACCTGCGCAATGCCACCCTCGGACGGCGCCACGGACTCGATGAAGTCCACCAGTGGCGTGCCCGTCTCGGTGTGGACCAGCCGCACGCTCGGGGTTATCTCAATCTCCACGCCGCCCGAAGTGCCACCGAAACTCACGGGCGCTTTCTTGAAAACCAGGCACGTCGTAACGCCTGCCGGTAGTACCATGATGCTCCTAAGTGACCGTGATGGGTGGGCGGTTCGTGACGTTGCCGGTAGTGGCGTCCCGTGTCACTGCGGGCTGGGTGAACGTGACAGTTGGCGAACCTGCGCGGGTCACGGTGTACGCGGAGACACTGCCGGGGAAGCTGACTGATGCGGTGCCGGAATAGTTGCCCGTCACACCATCAGGCCACTCGATAACAGCCGACGTTGCGGCCCCGTTCCCGTCATACGTGACAGCCCCGGCAAACAAGGCTTCCGGGTTGCGTGCGAGCTGGAATAACGCCTGCTCCAGCTTCGTATCGCGGTCATTCAGGCGCGTGGCATCAAGCGGAGTTCCGCCCAAAACCCCGTTCGCCCAGTCCTTCAAGGCCATCAATTTCTCCCTCGGCTATTAATTCAGTGGTCATGTGGATACACTCAGGGAATGGAAACAAAATCCGCAGTTTTGGGGGCCGCCGGAATGCTTCTCGCGGGAGGCCTAGCCTTCGGGCTCATTGGCATCGCGAACGCTGACAACCAGCCCGCCCCCGCAATGACCACCGTCGCCACCACCGTGGCACCCGAACCAACCCCGGAGCCCGTTGTGAGCGAACCTGTAGTAGAGCCTGTCGTCGAGCCCGTGGTGGTTGCGCCCGTTGTCGCGCCGCCCGTTGTGGTTGAGCCTGCTCCCGTAGTCGAGGCGCCCGCGCCGGTAGTTGTGCAGCCAGCGCCGATCTACACGCCACCCGCCCCTGCCTATGTCGCACCCGCCGGGCCCGCTCAGACATTCGAGGCCCCGCCAGTGGTTGCCCCCGGTGTTCCCAACCCGATCCTGCCGGGTGTACCGCCGGGTGGAGCTATCGACTACCGGAAGTAAAGCACCGTAACGTAGATGTTCGCCTGATTGGCTGTTGATGCCGTCCAGGTAGCGAACCCCGTGCGAGTCGCTACGGAAACCGTAATATCCTGGCCGTTCACGAGGCCGTAAATTGTCGTGTTGAACGGCGATGCGATGCCTACTGCCAGCCCCGGTCCTGCTGACGTATACATTTCTCCGCCACTGACTCCATCCACGACGGCTTGCACATAGAGATAGTCAGTAGTGGCAGTGCTGTTCTGAGCCATGGCGGTCGCGTTGGTCATAACAACGGCCGTCGTAAATCCGTCCGGAACTCCCAGCGTGACCGTGGCTCGGGCAGTCGATGTCGTGCCCACCGCGTAGTTGTTGAGGTAGTTGCTCGCTGCTTCAACGATCATCGGATTGGCAAGCGCGTCGTTGCCGATGATCCCCGCAGGCAGGTTGAGCGCACCGGTTATCGTCGCGGGGCCGTTGATGATTAGCGGGCCATTGACAGTTTCGGAACCCTCAACAATAATCCCGCCTTCTACCGCGCTAATCCCAGCCGTTGCCAGCGGGTTAGCTGCGGCGAGTTGCTGCACGGTGCGCTTGAGGTCTTTGACTTCGCGGCCCTGCGCATCCTCGCCTGGAAACTGACTGCCCGGTAGCCCTTGCGCCATTAGATGCCGCCTTCAATATTGGTCACGTCGATGAGTGGCGTAACGGTGGTGTCGGTCAGTTCCCAGCCGACGCAACGGGCAGTGCCAACGAGTCCGCCGGGGAACTCGGGCGCCTCGATGCTGAACCCGATGTCGTCACCGATGTTCCAGTCGCGGCCAAGTCGTGGCGCTTCTTCCCGGTTCGCCGTGAGAGTTAGTGCCAGTGACCCGTCCTTCATCGCGGCGAGTGCGCGTTGTGCGTGGGCGGTGAGGGTGTTCACGTCGCTGATGGATGTTGACGGGGTCCATCGGTATTCAAACCGGGGCCGCTGGTCCGTCGCGTTCGTCTGATGCGGCGACTGCGGCCGGGCGTCCTCCACGCCGGAAGACACTGCCATGATGTCGTTAGCGCCTTCGTCCGCGCCGTAGCCTTCTACGAGTTCCGCTTCCGAGACTGAGCCGGGAAGGTAGAACTGCGCGCCGGGATTCAGGCCAGCCGGCGGGGGTGAGCCTATGCGGTCACTGACGGTCAGCACAAGCCCTAGCTTCTGCTCGTCCACCCATTCCCAGGTGATAGTCCACTCGGGTCCGTCAATGACGCCTGACAGGTCAGTGAGGACCGAGTAGAGCGTCTTGTCTTCGGTGTCCTTGTAGTTGCGGTTGCGGATCTGCCCGCCAGCTCCGATGACTTCGACACGGAGTGGCAGGCCGGGCGATCCCTCGTTGGTTCGGGCGTAGAGCTCGACTAGGTTCTGCGCAATATGATTCTGCGGCCAGTCGTTATAGAGCACGTCCCCCACGTAGACGCGGTCCATGTATCCCTCAGCCGTGACGAGTGACATCTTCACGCCGCCGCCAGGGATCCGGGTACGCCGAACCACCATGCCGCCCCAGAGTGGCAGGCCGCGTGGTTCATGTTCCTCAGCCTCGCCCAGCGCCACGAGGAACACGGCACCCTCACGTGTTGCGTTCATCCAGTTAGGCGGCGGCGCGTCGTCCGTGCCTTCCGCCCACGTCGGCAGGCTGACCGTCTGTGACTCATACCGCATCAGCGTCGCCTTCAGTGCGCCGTCTGCTTTGAGCGTGGGGAGGTCGGCAGTGATGGCGCCAGTATTGGCATTTACGGATAGCCAGGTGAGCGCCATTCGGATCTCCTTTTATGGGTGTATTGACACCGGTGTATTTACACCCTAGAGTTGTCTTATCGGAACAAGCCGATACCGAGCCGCCAGGAGGCAGCCATGCAGGTTCTTTCCCTCTCCACCGAAGTTGAAAGCTTCGACATCCTGGATGCTTTCAACAAGGTGTTCTGGAAGGACATGGACCGCGCCACGGCTCTTGAAGCCAGCAGTAAGCTCGGCACCATGTACCGCGTGGTAGCGGCTACCGGCCTCGGTCACGGCGCAAAGGTTGCATGAGGTGGGGGCCGTCAAGTCGCCAGCCCAGCAGGCCGCGTCATGGGTCGTCAATATGGAGAGCGGGCCGGAACGATCAAGGCTCTGGAATGGCCACATGACGAGGCGCCGCGAAGCGTGGCAGGATGCTTACGGGGCAACGGATCACACTGAGGCGGATGCATGGCTTATTGAGCAATGGGAACGCGCAACGAAAGGAAGCCATGACTAACGAAATCCCGGAGGATGCTGTCGAGGTGGTTGCTAAGGCGATACACCGATACGACGTTCGAGAAGGTATCGCAAGTACATATGCGCCCAATAAGCACCACCGCGCAGAGGCCCGCGCAATGCTTGAGGTTGCGGTACCGTACATGCTGCTTGGGGTCGAGCGTCGGATACAGCTTGCCACGGACGCATCATGGGCGGCGGGCTATAGGGCAGGAAAGATTGACGCGAAACATGAGCCCGCCGAATGAGTAAGGGCACGACGCCCCGCGCCGTGCGGGTGGAGGATGCCCTCTGGCTCCCAGCTAAAGCCAAAGCTGAGGCCGAGGGCATCCACCTGTCGGACGTGATCCGGGACGCGCTACGGGCGTATATGGAGGGGCTGAATTCGGTACGAGCCGACGCGTGGGATGAAGGTTTCACGACTGCCGCTGAATGGCCGAATGAGGGCGCCAACCCTTATAGGAAATCGACATATCGGCAGGTCTAGCTAAGCCTCATGCTTCCCCGGCTTGTCCACGTTCGCCAGCGCGAGGCCGTTGGACAGCCCCAGTGCCGCGCCGCCCAGTGCCAGCCACACGCCGAGCTGTTCGGCGTTCACGAGGCCATACACGAGCGCCACAGCACCAGCCGCAACGAGGATGCCGTAGATGTAAGCGCGGGTCTTCGGGTTGGTGATGTTCACTTGGCGCCCCCGATCAGCTTCACGAGCTCGTCACGGACGGCTGACGCGAGGCCAGCGGCGTTGATCTGCGCGGCGAGCTGCGGGGCTGATGCGGAGGCATCCACGCGGGCCACAGCGTTGATCAGGTCATTCCAGTACTGCGGCTTGGGCAGCGCGTCAGTGTTGCCATTGATCTTGTCCAGCACTGCAAAGAGTGTGGTGCGTTCTTCCGGGGTCATATCGTCCTCCAGTGGGGTGATGGTCGCGGATTGGGCGGTGATGCCCGCGAAGAGTCGGGCCGGATTGATCCGCCCGTACATATAGGAGTTGAGGACATACCCGTCAGGCAGTACCTCGAAGTGAAGGTGTGGGCCAGTGGATGCGCCAGTGTTCCCGGACGGCCCGAGGATCTGCCCCTCAGTAACGCGCTGCCCGACATGAACTAGCGCGCCACCATCCCGGCAGTGGCCGTAGATGCCAATGAATGCGCCGTGATCCACTACGTAGCAGTAGCCGGCGAACCCTGGCGAGATCCAGAAGGGGTTGTCAGCGTAGGTGCCGCCGTAGTATCCGGCGTGCAGTACGGTCCCATCAGCGACAGCCCGGACAGGCGTACCGACAGGACATGGGTAGTCGGTGCCTGTATGCCCGTCCGGCTGGTAGTTGCCGAACTGCTTTATGATCCAGTGACTCGCGGGGAGTCCTGCCGTGGGATTGTCGCCAAAGTCCTGCGATGGCGCGTAATCAACTGGGTGCCTCATAGTGACTCCTAACCGCCGTTGACGGTTGAGTAGTACTGGATCGCCAGTGCCGCAGCGCCGACGAGTCCACCGAGGACCACCCCAACCCGCTGTACCGGGGTCCACGTCTGCTCTGACTGGTTCCGGCGCGTCTCGTCCGCTTCCTTGAGGGCCAGGGCAAGGGCAATCTTCTTCTGCTCCTCAGCCGCCGCGTCCTTGGCGAGACTCAGTGTGACATCTTCAAGCACCTTGGTTCGGTCCTCAAGCTTGGCGACTCGCGGCCCCAGCTCCGTAACCCTGTCCCTGAGGTTGTCAAGCTTGCCCTCCATGCGGGCGAGAACTACAGGCACGGATTCGGCCATGCGCGGCAATGTTTCTTCACTCATGTTCACTGCCTTCGGTGAATGTGACTATGGTTAATGCACCCATGCGGGCGGCCTCCTATTTAGGCGTGTTCGTGTGGGTAGTGCAGCGATGAGGCTGTTACCTCATCGCTGCACGCTAAAACTTAGGCGATCTTTGTGATACGGATCGTGGTCGTTGTTGCCGTCAGCGCAGACGGGGCGATCACGAACGACACCACAGCGCCCGCAGCGAGGTACAGGTTCGGCAACCCGATGGACTGCTCACCACCGGCCGGGAAGTTGGTTAGCGCGTAAGTGCCGGTCCCTGCCTGGTTCTTGACCGCCAGGTAGCCGGACACGTTCGGTGCGAACTGGCAGTGCATGTTGAACGCGTACACGCCCGAGTCGGCCACCTGGATCTGACCGGACGCTGGGGATGTGATCGTGCCGGGGTTCTGCGAGTTCGCAGCGTCCAGAGTCAGTGGTCCGGGCCCGCCGCCTGCTGTGGAGATGTTCAGTGCCGGCGCCGTGTAGATGGCCGAGATTGGGGTAGCTTTCCAGGCTGTCCCGTCGCTGACTTCCAACGGGAAGCCTGCCACGTCCATGCGCCGCACGGTCAAGGATGAGTACTGCACCAGCGCGTCACGTTCCGCCAGTGACCACACCGGCTGAATCGCACCAGCCGCCACATACCGGGCCGGGTTCAGGACCACCGTGGGTGAGCCGCCGCCAGCAACCGGGACGCTGATGGTGCCGACGAGGAAGGAGCGGGCGGGGAGGGTTGGGGCCACTGGGGTAGCAGCCGCCACGCCAGCGAGATACAGGACCGGGGCAGACAGTGCGCCGGAACCATCACCCGCGGACGAGTCGTTGACCTGGATGTAAACAATGTCCTTGCGGGCGTACGTCGCATCAGCAGCGGTTACGGATCCGGTCACGTTCGCATCCGAGGACCAGCCATAGCCGCCCTGATGGGTCGTCGCGCCGGGGTCAATCTCAGCAGCGCACGGGGTGAGCGTCCATGTTGTGGACGTGGCCGTGAGGACGTTACTGGGGGTGTCTACGCGGAACCCGGAGCGCACGCCCAGACGCCGGCCGGAACCGCCGCCATGTGTCGCAGCCTGAGCCTGCCGGAACTGCTGCGCCGTGATCGCAACCCCATCAGGGGCGAGGAAAGTAATCGTCATGTCAACTCCATGCTGGCTTGGTGGTTAGCGACAGGCTCGCCGTGGATGAATAGTTCTGAGCCGAGAAAGCAATCTCGTTATCGCCGGGGTCCAGTGAGAACCAGCCACGGGAAGTGACGTAACCCGAGCGCGGCGCCTGACCCTGCGCGAGGACTTCGCGGCGGTCCATGTCCACCGTCACGAACTCGCCAGTGCCAAGCTCAAGGGCCGTGGCGAACGTGAGCGACTGCTTCTTGCCAATGTGCGTCACGGTCCAGCCACCAGCCGGGATGGGACCGTCGATCCTCAACCAGACCGGGGCCTGCGTGTTGCCGGGGTTATTGATCGTCACCTTGCCTGTGCCAGATACGCCAGTGAACGTGATCGGGAATGTGACTGGGAAGGTTAGTCCACCCTCAGAGAACGGGAGGCGGGTCGTTGCTGTGACTAGGTCACCGAACTTGCGGGGGTCTTTGGCTGAGACGAGAACCGAATATGCGGCGAGCTTGTCAGAGTGCCACGTCGGGATAACCTCACCCTGGCGCTGCACCATGGCGTTACGGATCCGCCCGGACTCAAGCACGAGAATCTCGAACGGCTCCAGCTTGATCGCCGCATTCAGCCGGTCGAACGCGGCCTCAATCGCCGCCGTGTCCGCGCCGTGGATCAGCCCGCCCATGGTTAGGATCCGCGCCGTCAGGAACGATTCTGAGCCAGTAGCGCCATGCCCACGCGCCCGCTGCGTCAGGTTCAGTGTGGGCGATGGTGATCCGTCGTAGCCGTCTAGGGTCGTCAGGGACCAGCGGACACCGAAAGCGTCTGTCTGACCAAGGATGAAGTCTGGAGTAAGCGCAACCTGCCGCCCCTCTCCACCGAAGCTGAAGCCGGGGTAGAGGGAAGGGCTGGGATACGTTATCGGACTCGGATAAGGCATCCCAGCCTCCTTCTGTTAGGGGTTGAGGGCATTTGTTCTACGGGCAAACTCCGCGAACGTCGCGCCCGGATCCCGCTGCTGGTTGATTTCGACCTTGTCGATATGCATCCCGGCGGCAGGTTGAGCCGATGCCCGATATGGTGCGTGGCCGAACGACTGCGCCGAGTACTCGCGCCCGCCGCTCGCGTAGCCGGGCATCTTAGGGAAGGTGCCAGCGTTGATGGCTGCCAGTTCGCGGGGGTAGCGGTCACTGGATGAGCGCTTGATGATCCATTCACCAGCGTCCACCCGAGCCATTGGAACGCCGGCCGATGAGATCCCAAGGAACCCGTCAGTCATGCCAGTGCCAGGCCCGGAGGTTGGCAGTTGCCCGCCGTCCGCATAGCCAGGGATACGTCCGCCGGTAGCGTGGTTCGCTGGATCCAGCGCAACCATTGACGGATCATCCGCATAGGCAGAGTTCTTCACCTGTCGATTGATTGACTCGGTGATGTTGACTTGGACATCCTTGCGGGCCGGGATGTCGTCAATGGCCTTCTTGGTAGCGTCTGCCATGCGCTTGGCTTCGTCAGACATCCACGTGTTGATATCCACGCCCGGCGGGATGTGAAGTATGGATCTGGTCAAGGCTTCCGCCTCGTCCTTGCCGAGTCCGAAGCCCCTAGCGGTCAGAACCATAGCGTCATAGGTCTTAGTGAGCTGCCCCTGAACCTCTGGCATCGACGCGCCATTCTTCGCCATAGCCTCGGCGGCACTAATGCCTCGCTGGGTCATGTCAGCCAGTACGTCATTAGCGGCTCGACCGGCCTCTGAGAACAAATCAAAGTCGGTCCGGTTCTCGTTGAGCACACCGCCGTGAGCCTGCTCAGTAAGCATGATCTCGTCGATCTTGCCCTTGAGTCCGTCCAACCCTTCCTCAAATTTAGCCGTGGCGTCACGTGCCGAAAGAGTGAGTAGGCCAGCATTGACGAGTGCCTGCGTGAACTTGTCAAGGTTCTCTACGGACGCATCGGCGCGCAGGCCTACATCCTCAAGCTGCTTCGCCAGATCCTCGGCTGATGGGCCAGCATCCGCCGCTGCGTCGCCCGCGCCCTTAATGGCATCTTTTGCGCCGTCAGTCTCAGTAGCGGCGGTCTTAGCCGCAGCCTCAGCAGCCTTCAACGCGTCCGCGTATTGCGGGAACTTCTTGGTGAGTTCCTCAACGCTTACATCCTGATCGGCAGCAGCCTTCTTGATTCGTTCGAACGACTTAGCCGCATCATCACCCTTGCCGCCCGAGACAAGTTCAGCCAGACCCTTATCCAGCCGCCCAAATGACTCGCCAAGGATCTGGGACGAGCCCTTGACCCCGGTCATTCCATTGACGACAGCCTCGCCCCAGTCGTTAAACTGCTGCCCGGCGTCGCGATTAAAGGTCCGCTTGATTGCCGAGTCAAGATCCGTGACGGTATTGATTAGGTCGCCGCCATCACGGTCCTTGAATATCTGGTCAAGCGCAGAGCCGGCAGCGGGGCCGTTGGTCGAAACCTCGGCCAGTGAATCCGCAACCCTACCCATACCCGTATCGATCTTGGACATGTAGTCAGATTCGGCCAATTTAGCGATAGCAAAAGTCGCCACAGCCAAGCCTGCGGCAACGCCAGCTAGCTTCGCGGCTGTGCCCGCCATAGCCAGCGCCGTGCCCGCCCTAGTGCCAGCCGGGGCCAATAGCGCGAGAGCTGCGCTTGTGGTCGCAATCTTCGCGTTGAGTGCCACGAGTCCACTGCCAAGCACAAGCGCGCCGCCAGCCACACCAGCTAATCCAAGGCCTACGGACAGCGTTGGCGCAGGAATAGACCCGACGACATCAACGAGCCCATTGAGGCCCTTCACAAGCCCGCGCAACACCTCACTAGCGCCAGAGCCGGACTGGATTAGGACCGTGTCGAACGAGCCGCCCAGCTTTTCCAGGTCGCCAGTAAGGTTGTTCTGCATCCTATTGGCAGTGTCGGTCGCATAGCCGTACTCATCGACCGCGGCAGTCATTTCCCGGACGCCTTCGGCGCCGTTATTGTAGAGCGTCTGAGCGGCGCCGAGCGCCTCGTTGCCGAAAATCTGCGCAAGCGTGGCGTTTCGCGTCATCTCATCCAGACCGCCAAGCCGCTCCTGCAATACCGCCCCGGCGCCGTCGAGCCCGATAAACTCGCCGCTGGCGTCCGAGAACGAGATCCCCAGATTGTCCATCGTTTTCTGCGTAACGTCAGCAGGCTTGACCATCGACACGAGCATGGCCCGTAGCGCAGTACCAGCCTTCTCGCCAACAATGCCCGCCTTGGCGAACATGGCAAGAGTGCCAGTGGTCTGCTCAATGGAGATACCGAGGCCAGCAGCCGGGACGCCAGCATAGGAAAGGGCAAGGCCCATATCCTGGACCGATCCCTGGGCTTTACCGGCAGCAGCGGCGAGCAGGTCTGCGATATGCGGAATATCTTTGCCCTTGAGCCCAAATTGAACCATGGCCGAAGCGGCAATTTCCGAGGCGTCGCCCACGTCGAGCGCGCCAGCGGCAGCCAGCGCAAGCGTGCCCTTTAGACCGCCGCCGAGAATATCGGCGGTAGTGACGCCAGCCTTAGCCATTTCCTCAATGCCACGCGCAGCATCAACCGCGGAGAATGCCGTGTCGGCGCCGGCATCAATCGCCGCCTGCCGCAACAGATCCATATTCCCGGCAGTTTCGTGCGTTGCAGAGTCCACCACTGACATCTGCTTATCAAAGTCAGCGTAAGCCTTGACCGCCAGCCCAACACCAGCAACCACCGCCGCGCCACTAAGCCCCGCGGTCGTCGCCACTTCCTCAAGCGCACTCGCGTGCTCAGCCGCCGCATCCGCCGCTGCGGCCTGCGCGTCAGCCGCAACCTGAGCCGCAGCCTCCGCATCCTCGCCTGCAGAGACAGCCGCCCGGCCCGCAAGGTACGCCTCTGCCGAGAACGTCTGAAGCCCATGAGTAGCCGCCTGCTGCGAGCTAACAGCCTTGCCGTTCATCGTTACGAGCTGGCCCGTGTTGTCATACTGGAGGCCCGCAGCCTTCGCCGCAGCGTGATGCGCGAGAGCCTGCTTCTGTATGTCCTCGGCGCTCTTGTCCGCAGCCTTGCCGGCCGCCTCAGACGCCGTCTTGGCTTTCTGCGTTGCGGTCGCCGCGGCGTCCATTGCTGACTTGAAGTTCTGGATCTCCGCGCTGAATACGACTTTGACACGGCGATCCGCCACGGGATACCTCCACTATTTTGTTTTGAACGGGTGCGGTACACTCGCGGGCATGACTACTTCGGGGGATATTCACAAAAAGCGCGGCGCCAATGCGATGAAGACCGGCGCGGCCATGCTCGTATTTGGCGTCGTTATCGCCATAGCCACGGCGGGCGAGGGTGGCAACATGGGCCTAAGTGGGTTCGCTGCTACCGTCGCGCTGGCCGGTTTCATTACCGCGATTGTTGGCCTCGGAAAGTGGCGCGAACGTCCTGCGAGTGATTAGCTCTTCGTCAATCTCGGTCGCGTAGAACCGTTGGCCTGGATCGGCCTTGAACTTCTCTTGCCCGGTATGTTCCTCGACGGCAGCCTGCGCGTGACAGGTTATGTCCGCGACTTCGTATAGTCCGCGGTTAGCATCGTTCCGGCACTCAGACTTAGGCCGACCACAGCCGCACATGCCCTCTACGTACAGCGTGTAAGCGAACTCCAGTAGCCGGTCCTTCCACTCAGGCAAGGGGCCCAGGTAGTCGGACGGCTGGCGCTGGAAACGCTCAGCCGTCTTGAGGGCTGCGACTACTCGCCACCATCGTCCGGAGTAGAGCGCTTCGGCAAAAAATCTGCGCTCACGGCGGGCATGTCTTCGCACGCCTCGTGGAAGCGAGTCACGATCCGCGAGAACTGAACTTCACCAAGCTTCGCCGCGAGCTTCTCAACCTGCGCGGGAGTGAACTTCGGGGAAGTGATCGCGTCTGCCAGCACCACGGCGCCGCGCTGATCCGGGGTCAAGCCAGGAACGCGCAGAACCACATCCTCACGCTCGCGCTCACTGCGTCCTTCAATGCGGATCGTCAGCGCGGAGTCGTGGAACTTCTGCGCGAGATCCGCGTACTTGGCGCGAAGATTGCCGCCACCCATCGACGGCCCGTCAACCTCTTCGCCGTCCTCGTTCTCGATCCGCTCAGCCAGCGCGTCAAGGTCCGCGATCAGGCCCGCCTTCTGGTAGACGGTCACGCTACGTGCGGGGCGCTCGGCATCTTCCAGCCACGCGTCAATGTCGAAATCCTGGGGGTGCTCATACTTCGTCCTTCACGGGGATGTAGATGATGTGCTTATTGAATCCATTGCCAGCATTGTCAATGGTCCTAATGCTCTCCTCGTTGAGCGCAAAGACTGTTGCATAGACGCCGTCAGCTTTTAAGCTGATCTCCAACGTCTGGCGCGGGTCGATGCCGATGGACTCGAATAGCTTGATGTAGGCGGCGCGAGTGATCGACTCGGGCACGCCCTCAATTACTTTGCTCATTGGATAGGCTCCATTTCTAGGTATAGGCTCGGTTGATTGGTGGGGATGGCGGCGCGGAGCCTAATCACGCGCCGCCATCCGGTCTCACTAGCTGTGGGTGATGGACGCCGCAGTTACCGAAGTCACCGCAGAGAACGTCACTGCGGCAACGCCAGCAGTGTTGCGGTACTCAGACAGGACCGGGATCCACGCCTCAGCACCAGCAGTGACCGTGTAGGCGCGATCCGGGTAAGCGTCACCAGTGGGGAGATTGCCCGGCGTGACCAACGTGACCGTGACCGATACGCCGGAAGCGTTCTTCACAACCAGCGTCGAACCAACCTGGACCGTGTCAGAAGTGGCAGGCGCGGCGAACGTAGGCGGAGTGCCTGCCAGTACAGGGACGGAATAGTTAGCGATAGCCATCTAGTCCCCCCTACGCAGCCACAGTGATGAACGGGTAGCCGTCCTGGACCTCAGTGGGCACGCGGTACTTGATGAAGCCGGTGCCATCCGTGCGCTGGGGGTTGTCGGTAGTGAACTCGGCGCCGAGGTAAATTTCATCCGTCGCAGCCCAAGCGGCAGTTGCGGCCTTGTCCGTCTGGCGCGCATAGGCCCAAAGGGTTGCGCCCTTGACCTTGACGGCAGCCCACCCGGCTTCAGCGGCGGTATCGAAGCCACCGCCCGTAAGGAAGTTCCGCCAGACGGTGAACGCCAGCAGCCAGTTGGATGCACCAATGGCGTTAGCGTTGCCGGATTTGCCGAGCGGCTTCTCCGGAACCTTGTCGGAATCGGCGGCTGCGAACGAGAAGTCAGAAGACAGTACGTTCAGAGACAGGTCAATGCCAGCGTTCAACTCAGCAGCGGTAGGCGCGAGAACATTAGCGGGCTTCGTGGTCAGGATAGTGAACTTTGTCTTGCCGTCAGCAAGTACGCGAACGCCCATGGTCAGGACTCCTTCGAGGTTGCGGCCTTAGCCGGCGGGGTTGGTTTGGGTTCGGAATCAATCGGCTTGAACTGGTCCGGGAAAGCTTCTAGGTAGTGCGCCGGTACGGTCTGAACCTCACCGTGCACATTCAGGGCATCGACAAACATGGCGCCTCCAGGGCATAAGAAAAGCGCCCCAGAGAGGCGCTGTGGATGGGTAGGGGTTAGAGCTTGTGGGAGAC
Organism: Pseudarthrobacter sp. NIBRBAC000502772; assembly: GCF_006517235.1. Classification (NCBI taxonomy): domain Bacteria; kingdom Bacillati; phylum Actinomycetota; class Actinomycetes; order Micrococcales; family Micrococcaceae; genus Pseudarthrobacter; species Pseudarthrobacter sp. NIBRBAC000502772. The sequence goes on along the minus strand of NZ_CP041188.1, from coordinate 1,274,225 downwards.
GAGCGCGAACTCGTCCACGGCGTAGGTGGGATTCCCGCCGCCGGTCAGGGTTACGTCCGTGTCTACTTGGCCGTCCATTAGGACCGCCTGCCGTAGCGGGTTCGGATGCCAGCCTGCGACTACGGGCGTCTTGCGATTCAGTGCGGCTCGTGCGTTCCTTGCCACGATCAGCATCGAGTCTCCATTGAGCCCCACGTAGGTAGCGCGGATCCGGATTGACAGCACGTCGGGATCGTCCCGCAGCGAGTCGCCATCAGGACCGCCCGAGGACTCTTCGCCAAGATCGCCCCACAGCACCACGTAGGGGTAAACCGGATCCGCCGGAACGTTCCACATGTGAACCCGCACAGTGCCCGGCAGGAGAGCCTTCACCGCGTCGTAGTGTTCCTTGATCACAGCAGCCCCTCCGTCGCCTTGAACGCGTACTCGTAGAAGTTCGGGGCCTCTTCAAGCATCGCGTCCTCAGGGTTGCGGACAGTGCCACCACCAGGCTTCGACGTACCGAAGTACGCGATGCCAGCGAGAGAACCAGCGCCACCAGTAGTCGGGCCAATCTCAGCCTCAATAACGCCGTCGCCGCCGAACTCGTACACCTTCAGGTCAAAGCTGATCGCCCGCGACAGTTGCTTGAAGTGCCGCGACTTGCGAGCGTCCGCCTGCATGATCTTCTTGGTGTTCAGCGCAGACTTGGCAACCACGCCTTTTAGCTTCGGAACCATCAGCGCAGGGATAGCGCGGAAGGACCGAGCCAGCCCGTCAAGGTCCGACGTATCGGCGCTCATAGGATCTTCACCGGCAATCGGGCCGCGGTGTCGAAGCTGTCAGGCTCAAACCCGGCGACGCGGTACTGCTTACCCACCGTGAACGCATTCAGCCGTGACGCCGTGATGGTGATTACGTCGCCGTCCTGCACGTCCGCGGAGTTTGCTGGGATGTGAACCTGGCGCGATACGACGGTGAAGGTTGCCTCGCCAGCCTCGGGGTTGGACGTGGCTGAGTCCTTGGATTGGACCTTGCAGCGGCCGGTGTAGACCTCGGTTGAGGGGTTGGTTACGTTGCCGCTGTCCGGGTCCGTTACTGGGGTGCCGGGGCGGGTAATGGTGCAGGTGTCTAGCATTAGGGACTCGGCGGCTTCGCGTCCGCGTAGTGTCGCGTCAAGTGCCGTCATGAGCCACCGAGCCGAACTTCAAACGCCCGCTTAGTCTCAGACGCAGGCTTGACGCCCAGCCACCCAAGCTCCTGGTCCGACGCGTACAACTCGCCGGTCGATAGTGACGAGTCAATGGTGCCGCCGTCCGAATAGTCATCGATGGATTCGTTGCGGACGCGGTAACCCTCAGGGTTTTTCATCACCCTGCGGATCATCCGCACCGCAACGAATCGCACGAGCGCTTCGTCCAGCGAGTCAACGTTGGGCACTAGTACCCGCAGTAGCACCGTAGCCTCATCAATCAAGCCCTGAGCGGTGACAGTCTCGCCGTCAGTGAGGGGACGCCACCCGGCGGCAACATCCTCCGGTCGCACATAAATTGCCATGACGTCCCCTCTCTAACTACTTGGCCGGTCGAGCAGCAGGCTTAGCCTCAGGCCCAACCTTTTCGAGCATCCCGGACTCAACAAGACGATCGACGTCGTCCTTGTCGAATCCGTCGGGCACTGTTGCGCCCTCATAGAAATACGTGTTCTTGCCGGCCGGATCCTTGACGGAAACCAGCGCGGCAGCAACTTTGTGAGCCATCTGGGCCTCCTACTAAACGCCGGTGATCTTGATGGCAGCGCCGGGCTCGGTCACGTAAGGCACGCACACGCGGCGGGCACGCAGGCGCCAGCCGTCAACGGCGTCCTCACGCATGACCTTCGTCTGAACGATGGTGCCGACGTAGCCGCCACCCAGATCCTCGTCAGCGATGCCACCGAGAGCGCTGGTGTCAACCAGCCACGCGCCGGAACCGCCCGGAATGTTCGGGGTAGGCAGGACCGTCAGGCCGGCGATGGTCAGGAAGTTTCCCGAGTAGATCGGGTTGCTGGCATCTTCACGGCCGCGTGCAGTCTGCACAGCAACATCAGAAGCCAGGTAAGCCCAGGTCGTGTCATCCACAACCAGGACATTCGGGTCATAACCCTTGTTCAGGGCGGTGACCTTCGACTTCGCGAGCATGATGTCGCGCAGGATCGCGGCAGTACCGGAAACAGACCATGCACCAGAAGTGACGGCCTGAGTAGCGGTAACGGTCGATGCGATCAGGGAAAGGCTGATCGAGTCAACCTTCTTGACCAGAGTGTTGGACAGTTTGCCCAGACCCTTATCGACGGCGCCGAAGTTCTGACGCTTCACGGCCTCGTCGTACACGATGGTGTCCTGGCCCCACTTGGTGACCTTGGCAACCTGCGGGGTGCCGTTCGTCAGCGTGGTGATGTCGTACTCGCCACCGGGAGAAACGGCGGTGATCGGGCGAACCGTGTACAGGTCCTCGTCCACGTCGTAAGTAATGGCGCCACCGGAAACGTCAGTGCGGCCCGTGAGTAGCACATCCGCGATGAACCGGTTGCTAGTGATGTCCTGAACGCGGCGTGAAACGAGCGTCGGGGTGTTCAGGAAGCGGGAAATGGTCTCGTTGTCGCCCGAGAAAGTCGGCGCGACGGGGGGGTAAGAATAAGACATTTAGGCGCGTCCTTAGCGGTCGAGCTTGACCTGGACTTTAAGCCCGGTCGTAGCAGTGGTCAGGGCAACGCCAAGGATGGCGCGGGTGTTGGTCACGTCAGCAGCGGTCGGGGTAGTGACAGCGGCCAGCGTCGAAACGGTGCCAGCAGCGGCAGCAACAACAAGGTCGCCAGCCGTGACGGTGCCCGTGGTGACAAGCTCCTGCACGCCGCCCGAGAAGATGGTGACGACGTCGCCGGAGGCTGCATCGAACGCAGCCACACCAAGCCAGTTGGTAGCGTTAGCGCCAGCAGCGGCGACAGTGGAAACGCCGGAGACAGCTACAAGCTGGCCGGCCGTGATAGTTGCGGACGCTGCGAGCGGCAGCGCCTGCCCCGGGGTTTTAACCGGAAGATATTCAGCCATTGTTTAGGCCTTCCTTTTTCCATAGATGGATTCGTAGAGTTGGTCATCCGCGGAGAGCGCCGAAGTCCTGGCGCCTTGTGAGGCGTCGGGGGCGGGTATCCGTGGTTTGTTCAGATCAGCGAGGATCTCCAGGGCATCCGCCCGGAGTGATCCCTCATCGTCGCCGTGAAGGCGAGCCACCCACTTGGCTGGCAGGCCAGCATCAAGCGCCACTTTCTGGCGGAGGCTGTCACGGCGGAGGCTTGCCAGTTCTTGGGAGGCTTCGGCAGCATCGCGCTGCGCCTTCTCAATCTCTGACAGTTTCGCGTCGTCAACTTCCTTCAAGCGAAGCCGATTCTTCTCGGCTTCCTTGTTTGCCTTCGCGAGAGCCGCCCGGAGGCGTTCAAGCTCGGCAGGGTCGGGCGTAGCGTCCGCAATTGGTTCGGCCGGCGGGTCTGCCGGCTCTGCGGAGGTGGGTGTAGCCGGTTCAACCGGGTCTACGGGTGGGTTTAGTTCGTCAGCCATCACGGCCTCCTGATCTGATCGTTTTTCGTCATTCCTCATCCATCCCGGAGTAGGAAAGTGGGCTGGCCGGATTCGAACCGACGTTGCCGCGTGCGTGGCCACTTGCCTTTCGGCGGGACTCGATCCCTACTGCTCGCGAAGTGCTAGGCCTCTGCACTACAGCCCCGGCTTGATAGCCGGTTATTTGAAGACTTGCCCGCCAGTAGCTACCCAGCGGCGGTAGTCCTTTTCGACCTGCGCCGATATCTGTGGGGTAAGTGGCGAAGTGTTGATCTTGGCGCGAGGCGTCATGGACGGCGCCCCGTAAGGGTTCACACCCTGCTGCACAAGCTCCCACCGCGCCTTAGCGTCGAATAGGCGGCGCTCAGACTCGGTCATTGTTGCTCGCACTGCGGGATCTCGGCCGTTAGTGATGGCATCCTCAACACGTTTGCGAGCCGCCGGATGCGCGCCGCCATGACCAAGAGCGCCGAAACCCTCACGCTGACCAGTGATCGAGCCCAAAGGATTCTGACCACCTGGCAGAATGTAGCCGTACTTCTCAAGGTCCTTTAAGGCGCCGGCGCGGTTATCGCCGTTCAGTTTGTAGATCGCCTCGGGAGTCAGGCGCCGGCCGCGGGTAGAGTCGCCGGCCGTCGCCCGGAAGTTTCCGCGCTTCGTCGTACCCTCAGTAGTCATTAGCCCGCCCGGCTTCATGCCGCGCCGGGAGTTGACCACCTGGAAGATGTCCGAGCCGTCGCGGATCGCCTGAGCGCCCGCCTTCGTGTAGTTCTTGTCCTGATCCTCAGGGGATAGTGACTTGAAGTACTCGTATGGGTCATGGATTAGACCCTCAGTCTCAGCCGCAGCCCTTGCCGTCGTCATAACATGTATGCAGTCGCAGCGATTATGGCGTCTAAATCCAGCGTTCCAGCGGTATACGCGGCCAGCCAAGATCGAGCACCGCGAGCATGACGGCGGATTGAGCATTCGGACATAAGAAACTCGGTTCCGAGTCACCGTGTCAACACCAGCCGCACCACGCCCGGCGTCCGCAACCTGCGTCCGCGTGATCGTCGTCAAGAAAGACCCGCCAGACTTTAGGGCCTGGGCCGGTGCCATCCCGCCGCCAATAAGGTTCTTGACGTACGGAACCGCCGAATATAACGCCCCCTCAAGCGAGCGCCCATCGGAAGCGATGCCGCTAAACCCTTTAGGGTTTACGAAATGCTGGGGAGCTTCATACAAGCTCTGCTCGGCGAGTGTTGCAGCGCCGTAAGAGGCACCGGCTGATGCGGCCTTCACCTGCACGCCAGACAGCACGGGAACCAGTAGCGGAACCTGCGCCGCCCACGAGCCAGAAAGGTCCGTCAAACTAACCTCAGACCACAACTGAGCGCCCGCGAGGACGACAAGCGCCTGGAGCCGCTGCATCTGCTCGTAATGCTTCACAGCGGCATCAGGCACCATTAGCTACTCCCCGTTCACAGCCCTAGCCAGGTTCGCAATGTCAGGATTCGACTTGGCGCGGTCATCCATCTCAACCATTCGGTTGCGCTGCTCCTGCGTGTAGCCGAGATCCTGGCGCGCCTGCTCAATCGGCAGGATTCCCGTCTGGACCAGCTTCACAACAGCGTCAGCCTTCTGCGCAACGGTCGGCGTGGAAGGATCACGCCACTGGGTTTCAAGGCCCTGCGCTGCTGGATCCCATTTGCCCGTCTTGAACCGCAGCACAAGCCGCTGCACATCCTCCCAAGCACCGCCCAGGTAGGTATGTTTCCGCTCAACCCGCTTCACGAGCTGAGTTTCCGAAGACCGGATAGCATCAGCCGATGCCGGGTTATCCCCAACGAAAGACAGGTAGTGCGGCGGGAGTGCAAGCATCTGAGACGCAAGCTGCGCCAAAAGCTTGATCGAGTTATGGAAGACCGCAAGATCTGACTCTTGGAACTGCCCGAACTTGGTTTCCGCTGACTCGGTCGCCCATAGTCGGCCGGCGTCGCGTGACCAAACATTGATCGGATTGCCGTTCGGGTCAACGAAATCGTCAGCCTTTAGAGCCGAAGCCCAGCGGCGTGGCATCGCATGATACTCGCCGGACACCATCATGTCCGTAGCCATCTTGTTGGCGGCATCAGCCACCGGGATAACGTCCTGGAACTCAGACAGCCCGTCAGGCCGCAGAATCCGTGGACGATTCACCAGCGGAACGACAGGAACGACGCCGAGTTCGTGATTATCGGCAGAACCGGCAGACTTCCACTCCTTGGCGAAAGCAAACGTCTCCGTCGAATCAGGCAGATACAGCGTCGCCCACTGGACCGCATCTTCACCCTCACCCTCCTGCCATCGCTTCACAGCAGCAGAAACGCGTCGGGTTCGCGGGTTACGCTCAGCAAACACCTGAAACGGCGACTCGACCGACACAATAGGCTCGTCGCCAGCAGCGTCAGGTGAGCCCACGATTACGTACGAGCGCCCCAGAACCAGTGAGTCAAGGTGCGCCTGCTGCGACTGCTCATCCAGCCCATTCGCCTGCCAAGTAGCCCACAGATCATCATCCGAAGAATTTGAGCCCCGATAGCGGAAACCCTCGACATCCAGACGGTTCTCGTAAGCCTCAGCCCCGAACCGCAGCCAGTTGAGCACGAGCTGCGACACCCGGTCGCCAATCTCCGCCTGCATCGCCGCAGCCATGTACTTCAACGGCTGCTCACCCTCGAAATACTTGTCCAGCTTGTCCAGTCCGGGAATACCTGCGGCAAGCTTCGCGTCCAATCGGACAAGGGCACTAGAAACAGCCATTAGGCCCTCCATCTCTTAGGAAACAACAACACGGCGCTTCGGTTTGGTGAGCTTGGAACGGATGACGCCATCCAGCCCGGTAACGGCAGCCTGAAAGCCATCGATACGAGCGCTGGACTTTCTCCGGTCAGGCTTCACGGGGCGGATGTTATCCAGCCCGTCATTCTTGACTTCCACCACTGAAGCCATCCATCGCATAGCGGGATTGGCCTCGTGGCGCATTGCGCCGTTAGACCACAAGCGCTCCATCTCCTTAGATGCAGGAGATAAGCCCATGAATGTCTGCGCAACCGGCACAACCTCAACGCCCTTCAATTCCTCGTCAAGTTCTTGCACCAACTGGCCGGCAAACATGCGGTCATAGGAAACGCGCTGCATGTCAAAGTGGTTACAGTCACCGATTACGGCCGACTTGATGGCCCCATAGTCGATAACGTCACCCTCGGTAGCGTGCACATGGCCGTCATCGATCCACTTTTGCAAGGGAATCTGCAACTGCTTCTCGAGATCCTCAATGCGCTCACCGGGCACCCATAGACGCGTGAACAGGTCAAGCTCAAAGCCGGGTCTGTTCGATTCGGCCCAAACAGACCATGCCGTGAAGTCAGAAACGGCCGAGAGGTCGATACCGCCCCACGCTCGCCTGCCGCGGAGCTTCTGCCGCTCAGCGCCGCCCAAGTCATCCCACTTGCCCAGGTCCACCCACCGCGACTGATTCCGCACACGACGATTCAGTGACAGTTGGCAGAACGTCGGGAAGTACGACGGCGAAGACTGCGCCTTATTCGACTCACGCCGCATATAGGCGAGCGTGGGGGACTTACCAAGGCCGGGATTAGCCTTGCGCCACGTTTCCTCAGAGAATGGATCGTCAGTATCATCGGCGGCCCAGATGACGCCATAATGGCCAGGGTCCGTGACGACAAAGTTGGCGACGTTCCGTGTATACGTGTGCTTCTCGTCGTAGATCGTGCCCTCTTCCGCCTCGTCGGCGGTAGTGATGAACACAATTAGCGGCTGATCGCGGGCGCCCACGCCGGTTTCGATGGCCTCAACAAGCTTGCGCTGCAACCTCAGCGTGTGGATCTCGTCAATCGTTGCGCCAGACACGTTCAAGCCATGGGCGGTCTCAGCGACACGCGATAGGACGCGCAGAATGGAGCCCGTCTTGGGAACCCGAATGACTTCCTTTAGCGGCTCAATGCGCTTACGGGCAGCCGGGGACGCCATGAGCATATTCTTTGCATCATCAAAGACGCGAGCGGCCTGCATCGTTGAGCCGGCGGCGTTGTAAACCTCAGCGCCCATCTCGCCGTCCGCCAGAAGCAGCACGCCGGAAATGCCAGAGGCAAAGGTGGACTTGCCATTCTTGCGCGGGATCTCAATCCATACTGAGCGGATGACGCGGACGATGGTGTCAATCTCTTCGTCGTGGTACACCCAGCCAAAGACCGGGGCGAGTACCCATACAACCTGCCAAGGATCCAGGCCCTGCCCGAGACGCATTGGCACGCCAGCCCAGCGGCCCTTAGTGTGCCGGAACGCGCCCATCGCATTCAGCGCCTTACGCGCCCGCGCAACGTCAAACCATGCGCCAGGATGCTTGTCCGCCTGAAAGGCAACGACAAGCGGGGTCTTATCGACGGCGTCCATGATCTGCTCATGCGTCATGCCAAGCTCAATCAGCGCGTCATAAGGCGCCGGCAGATTCTCAGTCGAATGGATCGTCTTCGTCATCGGTAGCCTTCCCGCCAAGCCGTGTTGCGGCTGACGGGGATAGGCCCAACTCACCAATCAGTGAACGCAAATGTGACCGGTAGGCATTTAGGATCGTCGTCCAGGCATTTTTCACTTGGCCGCGCTCAGTCATTACGATCATTCCCTCGAGGGACAGTGCTCGCTCACCCTGCTCAATGCGCGCCCATGTAACGCAGTAGTCCACGAGCGACTCCTGCTGCTCGCCCACCAGCCCGACAGAGCGGGAAAGTGTTGGTGCGAGCTTCCGCCACAACGCGCCTGCCGTCTCGCGACACCGCAACTCATCCGCAGAACTGCCGGGAAAGACGCTCGGCCAGTCAGGTTCGTTTAGATCGGACGGGGAGAACTTTACGGAATCCTTGACGGGACGCTTGCCGGGGTTTCCCTCGCGGACGACTTGAAGTGTCGGCTTTGGCTTGCGGCCTACAGTCGCCATGCAAGCCTCCTAAGCCGCTACTCGATTACCCTTCGAGACGTTGCATACAAGATGGGAAAGTTGCACATTCTCGTAAGTGTGAGTGCCGCCAAGCGATAAGGGCTTGACGTGGTCCAGGCTGGGGCTCATTGGATCCGGCCATGCGCTGTCAGGGTCAACCGGCGTCGAACAAAGACCGCAGAGCCAGATGTCGCGCTCGTAAATATCAATGGGCCGCAGGTCTTCAACTTGAGTGCCAAGCTTTTGTGCACGGCGCTTGTGGTAGTTGGCCTTGCGGGATTCAGTCCATGCCGGATTAGCCTCACGGCCATCCGCACGCGCCTTGCGGCGCCAATGCATCGAGCACATACCCTTGGCTCTGACGCCGCGGTCACAATCTGGCTCACCGCAGCGCTTCGGATTATTGGCGTCGGTGTGCTTATTGACACACCTCGGGGAACAGAACTTGCTGGTGCGATGCGTGCTCTCAAAAGATCCGCCGCACTGCAAGCAGGTATGCACCGGAAGTTCGCGAGTGGCCGTAACCAGGCGCCTCGCTTCAAGTTCGGCGGCATACCTGCCATCAGCGACCCGTTCTCGCTCATAAGTTAGGCGCCGGCACTTATCGGTGCAGTACTTCGCCCGAGGTCCAAAGGTCCCAGCGGGCGGGGTTGATCTGCCGCAACCGACGCAGGTTTCATGCTGGTGCGGGAGATCCACACTCCCCGTGTAGATCCGGCGGTTATAGTGCCGCTTGCAAAGTTGACTCTTCTTGACATAGATTGCGCTTCCGCATCCGTCGACTGAGCATGTAGCATCATTCATGTAGCCACTCCCTAAAGTGGTTGCCGAAGCCCCGGAGTGTTAGCCCACTCGCGGGGCTCTTTTGTGTTCAAAATCGTTATTGCGAACCGTTCCCACACAAACGCTCAGTTTCGCGGCCGTGAGCGTTTCTCTCACCGGCGGTGCCGTTTGGGGGTGGGGGGAAGGGTCGGTGCCCGGGTTATCCACAGGCTGAGTTCAGGTTATCCACAGACTCTATTGAGGTCGGTTCCATCCACCAGGCTGGTGCTTCGCGGTCTCGCGTGAGTGGCATGTGAGGCAGAGGCCGCGGCCATAGCGTGGGTCGTCTGGGTTGAGCCCTTGCTCGGCTAGGTCGATGCGACTGGTTGGGTAGTGGTCAGCCTCGGTTGCCATAGCTTGACGACAGAGGACGCAGACCGGATCGCGCTTCAGTACCTTGACTCTGAACTCGCGGTGACCATGGCTCTTGTATCCACGCTGCCTTGCCGTGCCGCGCATCTTGTCGGCCTGCGCTGCATGGAAGTCACAGCGTCCCTTACTGACCAGCTCACCGCAGCCAGCAGCCGAGCATGGCTTCTTGTGGGCGCGTGGCACTACACCTTCACCGTCTCGTACTCAATAAAGAAGTCAGCCCCGAAGTCCAGAGTCTTGGCACAATGTGCGCAGAAGTACAGCTCGCCAAGGCTAGGCAGCAGCACCCGCGCCTGTGCCCTCGCGCTTGGGTGGCGGTCGCATGTCTCAGTCATCGTCGTCATCGCCAGACATGAGCGCCCAATCGGCATTCTCGAACTCCTGCGCGATGGTGTCGGTTCGCAGGCGTTCGGCGTATGCCTCGATGACGCCGCACAATGCTCGGTACATTCTCAAGGCAACCTCCTGGCATTGAAGGGGTGTAGCTAAGTTTGCCCGCTGCGTCCGGCCTACAGGTTTACCGGCAGTATCTTCGCGGGTGTTCGCCCGCCTCCGGGTTAGCGGTCAGCGGGTTACAAGGTGGCTCTACTTGCTAACCCGCTATGTACGTCAGTGCGTAACTTGACCGGGAGTGCGTTCGTGCCAGCGCTGCGTGCAGGAATCGAACCCGCGTCTACGATTTTGGAGATCGTCGTGCTACCACTGCACCAACTCAACAGGCCCACATCTTGAGCCGCGGCGCCTCGAAAGACTATGCGGAACAGAGGGCGTGGGGTTCTACTCACATGACCTACATGGCAGCGTGTCCACTGCTTCGGTAGCGCCCCATGCGGACCTACCTGCCGTCATGCTTTCGCGTAGTGCCGGCGTGAGTCGAACACGCGCCCACCGTTCCAAGGGTGGGATCCATCATCAGGCACCTGACCACCACACTGAAGGATTAGCGGGGCCTGTGAACTTATGCGCCACGGTCAACCGCCGTGACTCGGTAAAGGTTGAGGCCCGCAGCCATATGGGGGATTGGCGCGGGCCTCAAGTGTTTAAACAAAGAAGGCCGATCCGAAGATCGACCTGAAAATTTAGCTGGAACTGCGCAGCTAGGACTAAGCATACACCAACTTAACTGGCCTGTGTTAATACCTCACCACTCGGCGCGTCCAATGCCACCAGTAGGAATCCAACCTGATCGCCCACCCACTCGGCCTCACAGGATCCGCAGGCGATGTCCCATGTTCCGATAGCCCGCATCCCGCCCTCGTCATTCCAGCAACCAAGGCTTAGGCATGTCTTCCGTTCCTCGCCGTACGTCGCCCAGCCACACGACGGGCACACCTTGCCAACCAGCTTCCGGCGTGGCTTGACTGGCCACAACATCGCCGTGATGCGGTCTACAAAGTCGAGCGTCACGTGAGCCAGGTAATTGTCCCACTCGGGCGTGAGATCCATCCCGGCCAGATGTAGCACCAGCGCCTCAAGATCGTCAGCCCAGTAGTCGCCGCTGATCTCATTATAGTCCCTGCGCGCTTCCGTCTCGATCTCCCGCAGCAGGTCCAGCGCGTCGGGGTCAATCGGGATCGGCGGACCACTCGCGCCACCTCCTGAGCTGTTGCGTCCCGGTGTTACTGCTCCACGTAGGTCAGTAATGAGTGCAGGCACCTTATGCGCCTTGCCGTCCTTGTCCATCTTCAAGTGCTCGCGACTAAGCCTGTGCGCGTTATCTTTCAAGCCCATGATTCCCCTTTGATTTCGGTAATTTCGAGCACGATCTCAGCCGCACCTTTCCCGCCATGACGATGGTCCGGACCGACGACATACTCCACGGAATCGTCAGCGAGCAACCCGGCGTCCACGAGCCCATCGACTATCGCCTTGGTCGTGGGCGCCAGATTGTTCGGGTCGTATCGGCCGGCGCGTGGCTTCCAGATGTGCGCGGTGATGTGGACGGGCGGGCTGAATGGTTCGAGCCCTTGTGCCGCGGCGGCGGATGCTTGGCGCCAAGTCTTAGTGAGCTTGGCTTGGGCCATCCGGTGTAGCCGCTGGTTTGAGTTGATGAACTGGCAGGGCGCGGGAATGGTGAGGATCATGGTCGCACCCACCGCACGAACCGTTTCCCGTCGTCGCGGGTCCAGACCAAATAGACGTAACCCCAGTGCACTTCCCGGCCGGTGAATGACCACTGCTCGCGGGGGCTCTTGCATTGGCAGGTCATGGTGCCTCCAGGTGTTTGCACTTACGGCGGCATGAGTCTTTGATGGCCGCGCATTGTCGGTTGATGAGTTCGTAGTGTTCGAGGATCTGCGTTTTGCGCGCCTCGATTGAGCGCGTCACGTTCATGTACTGGATCCAGCGCGCCGCCGGGCGCTGGTAGGTCGTCCAGCCGTCGTAGAGCGTCTGGCATGGCGTGCACGGGAAGATCACGCGGCCAGCCCACGGATGGCGGCTTCGGATTCGAGACGCTGCATTATCTGCCCGCCCACAAACCTGGCGTATTGCGGCGGGATCGCTTCTGCGATGGACTTCCGGTTGTTCGTGTGGAACATCCCCATGGCTTCCTGCCACTCAGCTACGGTGCCCTTGCCTCCCCCGGCTCCGTAAACTTGCCTGTACACGCCTTCGTAATAGACGCCGTGCCGCCAGCCGGCGACGCGTCCACGGTGAGGCTTATGCGCCGGTGCGATAGGCGTAAACCCGGACGTCTCGAAGTATCGGTGCCGAATGACCCCCAGCCCGAACATTTCCCCGCACAACGTGAGGTCGCGCCTTAGGTCCGAGCCCTGCACGTTTTCAATCACGGTCGGCTTGTCATGCAGCGCCAGGAGAGCCCGTGTCGCCGGTATGAGGTTCAGGTACACCTTGCCCTTGTTCGTGCCCTTAGTGAGCGCACTGGAGGCTTGGCAGGGTGGGCTCGCGTGAATGGCATCGAACTCGTGCCCATGCGCGGCAAGGTAGGCGATTGCGTCACCCTGGATGAACGTGCCCGGATAGTCGGGCTGCGGTTCGATGTCCACGCCGGTCACGTCGAACCCGGCATCCATGTAGCCACGGCCGGCACCACCAGCGCCGCAGAATAAGTCGAGAAGTTTCATGATTCCTCCTGGTGAAAGTTCTGGTTGTGCAGGTAAACCCAATTGCGCATCATCACGGGACTGTCGCTGAGGCCCCATCCGCACTTATCGCAGAAGGCGCCAAGGCTTGCGATCTTGGCCGTCATGTTCTCTCCGGTCATAGAAGAAGCCGCAGTGTCCGCTACGGCTTCGATGTGGGTTGGGTGGGGGTTCATGCGGCTTGCCTGAGCGCGGCTTGCGGCGTGAGTCCGCGGTCAAGGGCTTTCGAGTAATGCCCCCAGAACTGCAATTCGGCCAGTCCTGTCGCGCCGTGCCGATTCTTGGCAACCAGCATCGACAGGTCATTCCGGTTGTCGCCCATGATTTCGCGGTGCAGCAGGATCACTACGTCAGCGTCCTGCTCGATGGCGCCGGATTCCCGCATGTCACTGATCTGTGGCATCTTGTCCTCGCGCTGGGTGGATCCTCGGTTGAGCTGGGATAGGGCGATAACGGGCACCTGCATATCCATTGCCATGATTTTGAGTTGCCGTGACATGTCCGCGACGAACTCGTGACGGGGGCGCTTGTCTCCGTGCGGCTGGGACATGAGTTGCAAGTAATCCACGACGATCCCGGCCAATGGTTTGCGTCGGTTCACGCTGCGGGCAAATCGCTTGATGTCGGTAATGGTGACACCGGAGCGGTCGTCCACAGCCAGCGGGACATCGCCCCAGACCGCTCTACGGTCACGGATCCTTGCCCAGTCTCCCGGCGTAAGGTTCCGCTCGATCAGCCGGGACACGTCGAGATTCAGGTCGGACGATACTGCCCGGATCTGCACATCGTTGTTGGACATTTCCAACGATGAGAACGCCACCGAGCCGTGTTCAAGTAGCCCCTGCGCCAGGTTCAGCGCAATGACCGACTTGCCCACTGATGGCCTAGCCGCGACTACGTACAGTGCCCCCGGCCTTAGTCCGCCGATAATGTCATTCAGCGCGGCCCATGGCGTGGGGTGGTGGTTGATTTCCTCATCCAACGTCCCGAGCATCGCGTCAATGGTTTCGCCAAAGAATGAGACGGTGGATCCGGTAGCGCGTGAGGTCTGGTCAACTTCGCGCCGTGCAGCCTCAACCAACTCGTCAACGTCGCCACCGTTCCCGGCTAGGTCTTGGATCTTCCGCCCAGCAGCGGTGAGACGCCTACGTGTGGCTGCGTGTGCGACTATTTCCGCGTAGTAGGCACCGGAGGCCGCTGAGTGGACGATGCCCGCCAGTTCGTGCGCGTACATCACGCCACCTACGCGGGCAATCTCGCCCATCTGCGTCAGCGCGTCGTTGACCGTAATCGCGTCCACCGGATTACCTGAGCCGTGAAGGTCCAGGATCGTTCGGTAGATCGTCTCGTGCGCCGGCCGGTAAAAGTCGCCGCCATCCAGAATGTCCGCGATGTCCGGGATAGCGTCACGGCTGATGAGCATCGCGCCAAGGACTGATTGCTCGGCTACGGCGTCGTGGGTGGTTGGTTCGGTCATGCTATTGCTCCAAGGTCCAGCGCAGCGCTTTGCAGCCGCGTATCGAGCGAGAGTTTCAGGTAGTCGGCATTCAGGTCCACGCCTACATATCGGCGCCCCAAATCCCTTGCGACCATGCCCGTAGTACCAGAGCCGCTGAATGGGTCAAGCACGACCCCATCGCGTCTAGTCGATGCCAATATGCACGGCTCGACTAGTGCGGGCGGGAATGTGGCGAAGTGGGCGCCGGGGAATGGCTGCGTGGGCAGGCTCCAGACTGTCCGCTTATTCCTTGGCTTGCCGTCCGCCCCCGCTAGCCTGTAGGGCAAGTGCAACCCGCCAAGGGATCCCGATCAAGTCCTTGCCATTCAGTCCAGCAGGCTTCCTTCCCGGAGCGCGGCCCTGGTATGAGCCCGCGTTGCTCGCAGACTTCTTGCCGGGTGAGCCGCCGCCGAAGCCGCGGGCGTAAGAGTCTCCGAGGTTGAGCCATAGAGTGCCGTCGTCAGCCAGCACGCGCCGCAGTTCGCGGAAGAGGGTCACGAGGTTGCCGACATACTGCTCAACTGTTGCCTCAGCCCCAAGCTGCCCATCCTCCCCGTAGTCACGCAAGCCGAAGTATGGCGGGCTTGTGATGATCGAGTTGACGGAAAGTGATGGCAGCGAAACGGCGACTGCTATCGAGTCGCCGTGATGGAGGGTGATTTCTTCGTCTTGATAGTAGGGGCTCATGTGCATTCCTTATGCTTCGTGCCGTCAAATTCCTTGCCGTCATGCCTTAGAGGATCGCCGCAGCCGCCGCAATAATGGATGTCCAGATCACACCGGTAGCACTCGGCGTCGTAAGTCGGATCGTTCATTTGTGGAAGTCCTTACTCCATGGGCTGGATGCGGCGGGTTTTGTGGATGGCTCGTCATCCCAGCGGCCGGCAGTAAGCCAGGAAGCGGGATGAGGGATGAACTCAAGTTCTTTGCCTGCGGTTTCGCGCTTGAGTAGTTCAACGCCTGAAAGAAGCTGCTCTAGAGAGGTGAGCCTGATTGCCTTGTCGAAAGCCTTCTTCCCGGCTATCTTTCCGACCTTGCGCGGGTACTGAGCCCAGAAGGTGTCGAAGTCCGTCGAAGCCGCAGGCTTTGATGGGAGGTTCTTTTTCCCATCCCTTCCCATCCCTTCCCTTCCTAGGGTGAGATCAGGTGAGAGTTCGGGAGTTACGGTGAGTTCACCCAAACTCACCGGAGTTTCCGTGAGGGTGAGTGAGTCCACTTGAGCGCACGCGGGGCACCGTGTTTTCCAGCGAGGATCGATCTTCTGGTGGTCCTCAAAGCGTTTGACCAGCAGATATGTCCTACCGTCGCCATCCTCAACCCGCACGACGCGGCCCTGATTCATAATCTCGGCCAGCAGCGCGTCAATGTCCACGTTGTCCATTGGGAGTATCTGAAGCTTCAGTTTCATTGCGTCATCGGCAACATGGCCGTGATCGCATAGCGTGAAGTTCCACATTCCGATGTAGAGCAGCCGCGCAAACGGTGAAAGCTTGACCATGTTTCCATCGGTCCAGAAGTCCGGCTTGATGGTCCTAATGCGTGCCATTCCGCACTCCTTTTTCTTTGGGGTTATCACTTCCAATCGTGGAAGCTTTCGGACTAATTTCCGGTGCCAATCTCGCCGCCCGATATTCGCGCTGGTATTCGCTGTAGGCGATTAGGCAGTCTGGGCATCGTTCCTGGTTGAATCTTCCGTGTTGCTGGTAGCCCGATGGAGTGCCGCAGAGTTCAGGCTTGAACTTCTTGCGCTCGGGATAGGTGACTTCGGGTGGAAGTTCGATGGTGCGGTAGATGTATGGCACGGTTGGTTCTCGCTGGATGTCTTCGTCGGCTCGGTAGATGTACGTCATGACCCGCGCCCCCTGCTCATAATGTTGCGGATTGCCTGGTCTTCGGTTGGCCTGCGTACCGTTTGCCGGGCTTGATGATTGGCGTCGTCCTGCGCTTGTGCGATCTTGTGGTGCTGGCAGGAATGCCGTGAGAGGCAGATGTCATGCGGGCCCTTGCATAGCGCGCAGCATGGATCGATCATGCGATCTGCCTTGCCTTCAAGCGCTGCTTGTATTCCGCGGTGTAGGCACTATTCGCAGCCCGGCATGGGTCGCAGTACGGTTCCTTCTTGTGAAAGTGCGCGGCATATCCGTTGCGGGTTCCGCATTGCGCGGGGCCGGGGATGCGCGGTTGCCGCTTCCTCGGTTCGACCAGGGGTTCGGGTATGGAGAAGTCCGTGCCGCGGTAGACGTACCCCATCAGGCCACCAACTTTCGGTTAGCGCGATACTCGGCCATGTATTCGGCATATGCCCGTAAGCAGTACTCGCAGGGGTAGCCCTCAGCCCGCTTGTGTCGCATGTAGCCGGCGTAGGTTCCGCATGAGGTCCGCATCTGGATCTTCTTATTCCGCCGCCAATCGCGCATGTAGGCGCTATGGGCTTCGTTGCACGGGCTGCATGGTTTCGTCCCGGCAGTGAAGTGTGCTGCGTGTCCAGCTCGTGTGCCGCACTTCTCGGGAACGTCAATGTCGCGGTTCGTGCCGCGGAAAATATACGCCATGCCTAGCGCTCCCTCAGTGCCACGTAGCAGGCCTGTAGGTGGGCGCGTGCGGGGCAGGTCACGAGGCCGGTGCATTCCTTGGTGCGCGGGTTGGCGGCGGGGCTGTTCATGCGAGCCCCAGTTCCGCGACGAGCTCCCGGATCCGAGCTTCTGCCGCCTCGATGCGCTTAGTCTCCATTTGGATGGTCTCTTCTTCTTCGGCTATCGCTTCATCGCGCCTCGTTTTGGCCTCGTTGCGGTAGGCGCGGAAGTTGGCGAGGTACTTTGTTTGCTGCGCGAGTTCGGTGTACTTGGCGTCGCTCATGGCGGATGGTCCTTCCTGGTACTGGCCAGCGGCGCCCAACCGGGTGAGGGTCGGGCGCCGGGCACTGTTTCGGGCATGAAAAAAGCCGCGGTGTGCGCGGCTTGGGGAGTGCGGATTGCTACGGTTGGGGCTTGAATCTCTTCGCGACTTCTGCCGCGATCACTTCGGGGGTCTGGGTTGATACGTTGATCGTTGTGTCATATCGGTGAATTACGCTCGGCCCGGGAATGGAGACGTTGATCGGAATCTCGATGGTGCCGATTTCCTTGGGCTCGTCGGCGCCTACCTGGATGAGGATCTTTGCGAGCAGGGGTTTGATGGTTGCCATTATGGTTCCTGTCGGTTGTCGAGCGCGGCTAGGACTTCATCGAGCGTCCCGGTGATTCGTTCGCACTCGTGAAAGTCCACGCGCCCGTTCGTGATGGTGATCTCGGCGCCGCATCCACAGGTTGTGCGGAAATTGGCGTGGATGCCCTTGGGTTTGGTTTTCATGGCTTCTCCCATCCGGCCGCAATGAGCGCATCGGCCATGACGTAATACGGGAGAAGGTGCTGAGGTTCAGCGTCGCGCCACTCCCGTTCAGCGTCCCTAGCCCTCCTGTTGTCCGTGATGAACAACAGGTGCGCCATCTCGTAGCGGGCGATCAAAACGGAGGCTCCCCAGTGGCAGGGCTGTTACCCCAGCCGCCCGCGTTGGATACGCCGGGAGTCGCCCACGGGTCTTCTTGCGCACTAGAACCAACGGAACCACCATTCGAGCGATTGCCGCTTTGGCTAGAACCGCCGCCATTCTTTGGCGGGTAGATTTCCACGCCCTTCACGTTGACATCCAGGCTGGTCCCCTTCGATCCGTCCTTGGCTTCGTACTTGCGGGACATAAAGTCGCCGTAGACCGTGACGCGGGCGCCACGCCGGATTTTCTCCGCGTAGAACTCTGCAAGTTCGCCCCATATAGCGCAGTCGAGCCACTGCTCAGCGAGCGTTTCCCACTCGCCGCTATCGAGCTTCTTGGACTTGGAATCGGCCACGCTGAAGTTGAGCACAGCACGGCCCGAGGGGAGGAATCTGAGTTCCGCGTCCTTGCCAACATTCCCGGTGAATTTGATGTCTGCCATGTCTATGCTGCTTCCGTTGTGGTGTATTTGGTGAGGTTGTTCGGGTCGAAACCGGACCACATGAGGTCGGTTTCCGCGTCGCCGGTCGAGACGATGACGACGGGTGCTTCTTTGAATCCGAGGGCTCGGATCGCTTCGGCATCCTTCGGGCTGGTGGTGATGTCTACTTCCTGGTATCGGATGCCGCGCCGATCCCACCAGCGCTTAGTCGCCTTGCATGGCTGGCAGGATGGCTGCGTGTAGATGGTGATTATGCGGGTCATGCGGTGCGTTCCTCTGCAATGGGGGTTAGGGTTTCGATCCACTGCTTAGCAATGGCCGGGGTGATTGAGAAGTAAAGCCCGTCACCCATGCTGACCTGCTGCCCGATTTCCGGGTGGATCGGCTGGGATGTGGCTTTGATGTGGCCGGCGAGGACCGAGACGGACACGTTGCCGGTGGTGCGGTGGTTGGTCATGCTGTCTGCTCCTGATGGTTGTCTTCGCGTACTACCGCAAGAATCTTCTGCGCATCCTCGGCGCTGATCTTGTTCGGGTGTTCCCATGCGGCGCCGATGACTTGCCCGGCCGTGGCGAGCATCGCTGGCCCGTCACCCTCATACCCGGCGGCGGTGAGTGCGTTCTTGATTGCCTGCCACTGCGCTATCCAAGGCTCGGTCGGCGGCTCGGACAGCACTTCTACGGTGTGCTGTTTTACTTTCTTCTGGCTGATGCGGACCGGCATGGTAAATGCGCCGTCGATGTGTGACATTGCGACAACTTCGACGCCGCCGACCCTCTCGCCCGCGTAGATCACTTCGGGATTGTTGACGAGCTTCACGCGACGGCCAACAAATGCATCCGTCTCAGTGCCCCAACCCCTAGCGATCACCCGAAGCATCCCTTTTGCGGGTTTCCAGGGCCGGCCATCCATGCCTTCGAGTTCGATGATCGGCTTAGTCGGCTCGCCAACCACCGCCGATATGGTCGCCACGATTGGGGCTCCGGTCAGGTCGGCCGCATTCAGCTGGTCCGACTTGGCTAGTAGTGCCTTTGAAATATCCATCAGAAGGTGAACTCCAGTTCTGCGAAGTGGTCTATGCGTTCGGTTGCGGGCCTGCCATCGATGGCTGCCGTGTAGGTGTCGAGCATTGTGGCGGCAGATTCTTCGAGGGCATCGACAGCCTGGAAGATCGCGTGGAACCACTTAGGGTCGGGCAGGACCCGCTTGACGTAGAGCGGCATCCCACCGGAATAGCTCACGTAGTCCAGCCACTTACGCCCGGAGACGAGTAGTCCGCATTGGATCTGCGCCATGTTCGCCAGCGGCACTTCATCGTCAAGGATGGTCTGTAGCTGGATCCGCTGCTTGCGTGACTTGATCTCAATCAAGCCATCCTCGCCAACGAGTCCGTCAGGTGAGTATCCGATCTTGAATCCCCAGTCATCGCGGACCATGAAGCCAAGTTCGGTAACCGGCGCGTAGTGCTCGGCGTAGATCTCTCGGGCGTAGGGCTCATCCAAGGTGCCGCGTTCCATATCTGCGGTCTCGTGGAACGGCTCAGTGAATCCAGTGATGCGCTCGGCTACCAGCGTGGCAGCGAGGCTGCGTGACGTGTCGTTGGCTGCGGGCTTGATTGTTTTGGGCGTGATGAGCTGCCCCACTACTGAGGCGGTCGCGATCCCTCGTCGCATTTGGTGCCATTCGTCCGAACCTTGTTCGACGTCGTTGTAAATATGCAAGGTCAATTTGTCCCCCTATGGGCAATAAAAAAGGAGCCCGCCTAGGCTCCGTCGTGGTTACTGCCGTGTTCCGGGCAGTCTGGGTTGGTCTCGCGCTTGTGATTGTGCGCTGGCGAAAACCGGAATGGTGGGCAGTCGCAGTACCGATTAGTCGCCCTTGACCAGTTTTCTTTCTTGGCGTCGTGGTCCATTAGGCATGCCGCCTCCTTTGAAAGTTGATCGCTTCCCGCCGGTACGCCTTCCATGCGTCCTCTTTCCGCCAGCCGATGTCGCGGCAGTTTTCGAGGTAGTCAACCTGGTCGTCGGTGAGCCGGTCGCGTTCGAGTGCGTGGCGTGCGGCGAGGATCCCGAACCGGAGACGCTGGGCTTGGCGGGGGGTCATGGGGTGTCGCTTGCGTGGCTTCACCCGCCCCGGCAGTCCGAAGCCGCTTAGGTGGCTCATGACCCAGCCTCAGGCAGATCCCTGAACCCAACCGACGCCGGTTCCCATAGCTTGGTGCGCGGGTGCTGCTTGAGCGGGGGCAGCGGCGCATCATACTCAAAAACAAGCCCCGTAATGCGGACCTGCTCAGTCGCACCCTCGACCTGCTGCGTGGCCTCGGTGAGTTCGGCGGATAGTGCGTTCAGGTCGGTGATGGTCATCTTGGGTCCTCGTCGTAGTGGGGGAGGGTTGCGAAACGTTCGAGCGCTTCGTATTCTTTGCGGGTTGCGGTTATGTCCTCGTCGCTGCCGTCGTGGTAGCAGCTCTGGGCGTCCCACGTAGACCGCCAGTACTCGGCGGCAAGTTCGGCGTCCGTGAGGCGCTTGGCCTCGATGATATTGCGTTCCCGTTTCCACTGCTCGCGGTAGGGGTCGATTCCGTAGCCGTAGCGTGGGCGATGGATCGGCGGGTAGATGGTGAGTTCGAGCGCCTTCACGCCGCACGCTCCCAATCCGAATGCACGTCGCCAACCCATGTGCGGGTGACCATGTGGATGGGGGTGATCGGGGCCATGTCGGTTACGAACTTGGCGACGAACGGTGCTGACCAGTCCTTGAGGTAGATCAAGCCACTTGCTAGGCGGGCGGCGTACTCGGTGCGGATCATGGCTGCCCCAATATGTTCCGAGCGAGGGCTTCGAGGTCTCGGGCGTAGAGCGGCGGGCTGTTGACGTCGCCGGTATAGACCTGCCCGTCGCCGAACCATGAAACGAACTCACGGATGCGAGTCGCTGCGGCTTCGGCGGGCGGTAGCTGCTTGTCCCGGCCGCCGTGGATGTCAACTTCGGGAGGCTGGTCGGCATTCTCGATAGGGTCCCGCTCCCTCATGCCCCCAACCCCTTCGCCTCGTAATAGCCGTCCCTCTTGGCCGCACGTACCTCGTTAGGCAGCGCAACCCATTCGGCGGGCGTGTATCCCCAGTGGCGCAGGATCAGCAGTTCGGACAGCTCCACCTTCACACCGCCCGCAATCCGCCGGTCAGCCTCAGCGAGCCAGCCACCGCGGAGGAGGGGGGAGTTGTCGTATTCGAGCATGTCGAGCTTCGATCCATTTACCTGCTCGCTAAATAGAGCTCGGGCCGCAGACTCGCGACCGGACATGATGACAGCGAAATCCTTGTCACGCTTGGTGGGCGGCGAGAACAGGTCAGCTATGTAGCGGGTCAGGGTCCAGGGGGCGGCGTGGGTGTTGGTGGTCATGATCGTTCCTTTCGGGCTGCGTCCGCATCATCGGCGGCGCGGGTATCTTGCTCGGCGTCGAGCGCTTCGTAATCGGTGGGCTCGGGTTCTTCTAGGTAGCGATCCGGGTTCATGGCCTGACCGGACCTAGGATCGTCACCAGTTCAGGCGTGGGAAACGATGCCCCGCAGATGCACTCAGAAGTTGGCAATATGAAGACGCACCGGATGAACTGTGCGCAGTATGACTTGATAACATCGAGGCCACATGACTGGCAGTGGACTCGCCCATAATGTGTAGCGGGGCCGTCGTCATGAAATTCATCCACCACGCCGTGCTGCAAGCTCTCGCATGGCTGGTCTTCCATTTCACCCACGATTGCGGCGATGTCCAGAGCTACGGCGGTCATTACTTCGCCGCGCAATCGACGCAGCCGGACTTGGGTCCGTGCATAAGGTGGTACTCGTCGGCGCGATCAAGGCGGATGGCCCGGAGTGCGGCGACACCAAAGCCGATACAGAGGACGAGGCCGAGGAAATGTGTCCAGTTCACAGCGAGAACCCTTCGTTGACTTTGCGGCGCCACGTCCGCACAACTCCGTGCTTGCGGGCGGTCTGACTTGATGTGGTGTAGCTGACCGGCTCTATGTATCCGGCGCGGCGTGCTTGACTGAATGCGATGCCTACCGCGTTGGGGAAGGGTGCCTTGCGGAGTTCCCTAGCGAGGTCGTCGGCCGTGAATATCTCCTGCGTGTGGGAGATGCCGATGATGGTTGCTACGGCGTCCTCGGACCAGGTGGTGTCCTCTAGGGCGGCGGCCTTCATGCGGCGCTCTTATCTCGTGAGTCGAACGTGCAGGGGATGTACTCGGGGTACGTGTCGTACTTGTGCGCCTCGCAGTCGTGGTGGATGTAGAGCCCCCAGGTTCCGGGCCTGATCTTGCAGTTGTCGCCGTCAGTCACGCACACATCACCGCGAACGCCTTGGCTGTTGCGTGGACCGTGACGGGGTGGTGAACCTGGATGTTGCCCGTCCACTCGATGCGAGTTTCCTGGGTGATGGTCATGCTGCTGCGCTCCGTTCGATGTTGCGGATTGCCTTGTCGGCGGTGGGGTCGCTGTGGCCCAAGATTCGGGATAGTCCGATGGGGTCCAGCGTGAGGATGTGCAGATAGTTGCGGTTGAAGAACGACTTCGAGTTAGTAGGGAAGAGTTCATGGAGGTGATCGACGGCGGACTTCTTGTCCATTCCTTCGAGCGCCTCCTGCAAAAGGGCATGGAGTAGCACGGGAAAACCTCCGACTAAAAAGTCAGTAGGGGTGGATGGGGGTGTGTTTGCCCTGAGTCGGGCGACGGTGTTGCGGTGGCCGGCGCTTAGGCTGCGGCTGGGTGGTGCGGGACTAGCGGGGTGATTCGGAAGGGAGCTTATCGATCCAGGCTTCGAGGTCTTCGTGCCGGATCAGGGCCTTCGTGTTGAAAAATCTTGCGGTGAGGTAACTGTCTTTGATTGCGTCTCTGACGCTTCTCTCTGAGAGTCCTACGGCTTTCGCGGCTTCGGCTACCGTGTAACTGATCTGTGCCATTAGGCTGCGCTCCGGTCTGCGAGTGAGTCCGGGAGGAGCGAGGAGGGCGGGACTCCGATTACTCCGCAAATCTTGTGGAACTCTAGGAAGGTGAGGCTTCGTCCACCCTTTAGGCTTCTTCGCAATGTTGGGTAGCTGATGCCGGTTTGGTCCGATACGTGCCGGGCTGAGATGTTTTTTACGATGAGTGCGTTGGTTATGCGGGAGGCAATCTCTGCGTCTGCCGCACTGGCCCCAGCGGCCTGTGTTGTAGTCATAGGAACACTGTATGTGTCCGATCCGATACACGCAACCCCGAAACGGATACTTCTCAAGTGTTTGTCAAGGATTTGTGATTTATGTATCCGATATGGTAAAGATTTGCTCAAGTTGTTGCATGTAGTACGGCATAGCAACTAACGTTGTCCGTATGAACACCTACGGAGAACGTCTAGAAGCGGCGCTTGCCATTCAGATCAAGGTAGAGCTCGTGGAGCGCGACATGACCCAGTCGGAACTTGCAGAGGCTGCCGGCGTCGGTCGCCCTGCAATGAACCGCTACCTCAAGGGGCACCAGTCAATGCCGATGCCAACCTTCTTTAGGGTTGCGGAAGTCCTGGGGCTGACTCCAATGGTTCTGATGCAGCGCGCAGAGGCCCGGATCCAGCCAGAAGAGCAGACGGAGTTACGCCACGCATAACGGCTTCATTGCCGAATTCGCGAACCGTCATAGCTTCGATGTGCGCTTGCTTCATATGGTGCCCCCAGGCAGGTTGTTCGGAAATGTATTCGAACCTTACAGCACGTATCCGACATATAGGATGCGTGCTTTTTGGTGCTCGTTTCGGACAAAACTACCCTATATAAAATGGCTGGATGAACCTAGTCCATTGCCTGCGTGAGCTACTGGAGGGTAGCGTTTCCTGTTAGACCTGCTCTATATAGGTTCATTCGCGATATATAGAGCATCGATGCAGGTCAGAGGGTTGTTTAGCGTATTGGAGCGATAGCATGGCGGACGTGCCCCGTGGATCCGAGCCGAAGCCCGGCAAGTTTGCCGTCGCCATCAGTGACGAAGTCCGCCTTGCCATGACGCGGCACCGGGTTAGCGGTTCCCAGCTCGCCGTCTTGGCGGGCAAGTCGCAAAGTTACATCTCGAAGCGGCTGCGAAATGAGAGTTCATTCACGGCAAACGATCTGGAAGTAATCTGCCTGGCGCTCGATGAGGATCTACTCGCGCTAGTCATCCGTGCAGCCCGAACGGTACGCGGCTCTTAACGCAAAGAAAGGCCCCCACTCTCGACTTGAGGGTGGGGGCTGTTTGATTTCAAGGTACAATTAAGGTATTAGAAACTCCCGCGATGCTTGCAGGCATCCGGGAGCGTGACCGACACATAAGGGAGTGCCGATATGACAGATTCTACATGCACCACAGATGAATGCGCCCGCAAGATTTACTTCCGCGGCAAATGCTATGTGCACTACGTCCGCGTTGGCCCGAAACTTCGAGGCACCTGCAAGGTCGACGGATGCGACCTTCCTAATACCGCAAAGAGTATGTGCGACAGGCACTACACCCGACTCAGGCGGCACGGCGACCCGAGCGTTACGCTGCGCACGCCACGGGACGCTGACCTTGCCGAGCGCCTGGAGTACACGGGCTGGACGGAAGTGTTACGCCGGACGGAACTTGGACCCTGCTGGGAATGGGACGGTGGGCGCAATAGGGGCGGCTACGGACTGGTCAGCGTCGGGAACAATAAAACCAACCATGCTAGCCGCATCGCATACCTCGCGTGGGTCGGACCTCTTGACGATGGGCGGTTTGCTTGCCACCGCTGCGACAACCCGCCATGCATTAACCCCGCGCACCTATTCGCCGGAACCCCTAAAGAGAACTCGGAAGACGCCGCGAAAAAGAATCGCAGCGCTCACGGGGAACGACAGGGCATTCATAAGTTGACCGAGTCCGACGTTCGCGCCGCTAGGGCCGCTTATGCAACGGGCAAGTTCTCCCATAGGGAACTAGCCCAGGCGTATGGAGTCTCGACATCTGGAATGAACTTTGCCATCCGCGGGAAGACATGGGCTAGGGTCGCTTAGGACCAAGACGGCCCCCGACGGCACTGATATGGGGGCCATCGGGGGGCGCGTCACCCTTCGAGCATCCGGCTATTGAGCTCCATCGCCGCGGTGAGCCTGGCTTGGTCTGGCTTGCTCCGGTAGTCGAGCGACATTTGCACAGTGGAGTGGCCCACGAGATCCTTGATGTCATCCCAACTAACCCCGGCCGCACTCATCATTTCTACCGCAGTGTGTCGGGCGCCATGCAGTACGACGTTAGAGGGCATCCCGGCTTCCTTGAGTACCTTCGCCCACGTCCTTGTTGCGGTGTCTGGATCCCATGGCGAACCGTCTTCCCGAGTGAACACGAGCCCGTCAGTCATCCCCTGCATGTGCAGCGCGAGAATGGAGCGCAACGGTTCCACGAGCGGGACTTCTCGTGTGCCGCTCCTGGATTTCGGGCGGGTCAAGTACATCGTGCCCTGTTGATGCCGGTATTCGTAGTCAGCCGGCGCCGTGGTGATGTCGGTAATCCTGAGCAGTTGCCAGCTCAGGTCCAGAACATCACTCACGCGGTCCACCTCTAGCCCCAGGAGCTCGCCGCGCCTGGCTCCGGTAAGAATGTACGCCGACCATAGTGCGCAGTCCTCACGGGTCGTCAGGTGGGTCAGGAGTTGGCGTGCTTGAATGGCGGTTAGAGATCCCTGCGCAACCTTCGCTTTCCGCGGCGGGTCCACCATCTCGCAAACGTTCCGTGTCGCCTTCCCCTCGCGCATGGCAGTCTTGAGCGCGCTACTAAGCACGGCGTGGCACTTGATCGCGGTGTCAGCCCCGACCATGACAGTTCCCTCGGGCCAGTCTTTCGGGTCCACTCCCCTGAGCTTCTGGCTCTTGGGTGTCGCGGCGATGTGCTTGAACATTTCGCGGACGTGATCCGCGTTGAGGCTGTCAATCTTGTGCCGGCCAAGTAGCGGGATCAGCCAGCCGTCCACCGTACTCTTGTACGCGGCGTAACTCTTCGGCCGGATCTCTTTGGGCGCGATCTCGTCAATCCACTTTCGCAGCCAGCGTTCAACGGTCAGGCTACGGGTGGGTAGGTTGCCGTGCTTTTTGAGCTCGGCTTTGAGTGCGTCCATCTGTTCGAGCGCGTCCTTCTTCTCGCGCCGACAAACCACCTTCGTCCGTCGCTTCCCTCCTGGTCCCGGCGGCAGTTCGATTCGCACGCACCACAGGCCGTCAGAGGCGCGCTTGTACACCGAGCCCTCGCCCTTGCCGCGGGTCATTGCTTCCACTCCTTCTGATAGTCCGGGTGGTCCTTGTAGACGGCGGCGAGGGCGCGGATCGTCGGGCATGGGAACTTTACGGGCGGTGGACCTTCGCCAAGTTCCGAAGCCCACCACTCGGCGCAGGTATCGCAATAGGGCTGGCTCATGTGAAGGTCAATCTCATGCTCCTTGAGGATCGCCCGCTTAGCCGCGCACTCAGCTAGGACGGCGGATGGGGTTAGGGTGTCACGCCCATAGTTGTCCGTCTCCCAGCGCGTGTCACCGAGCCGCGCCCAGCCACTACCAGCCCGCATCTCGTCTTCTTCAATGCGCGCCTCCAGGAACTCGGTGATAGTCACTTCCACGCCTCCAGCATCTTATTGTGTGCGGCATCCACGACGTTGGCCAGCGCGAGTAGGTGTGTCCGATATTGCTTGACGGTCAGGTGCTTCTCGGGGTTGATGATTAGCCGATTCAAGTCAAGCCGCGCCGCCTCGTACGCCTCCCGTGCAGCGTCGAAGTCCGGGGCGGGGGCGGTCACTTGGCATCCCCGGCCCGGTCGATGTCCTCGGCAAAGCGTTCGATAAAGATTGCCGCATCGCGCATTCCGCGGATGTAATCGGGGGCTATGTTCGGCTCACCATCAAGTCCGTCCGCAATATCCCGCAGGGTCTTCGCGCCGAACCTACTGCCCAGCCGCATGCCGTCCTGCTGTGCGGCGGTTATCTGCTCGTGCATTAGATCCCGCAGGGCTTTAGGTAATTCGCTCATCGCGTCGCCGCCCATTCTAAGTTGAGTTTCATCTCGGCTTCTTCCTTGGCTCGCGCCGCCGCGAATGATGCTTTCCATGCAACATCCATGAGGCGCCTCGCCGCAGCGAGGTTGGCATCCGCCGCGCTGGGGTTGTCGAGGAGCGCATTGTGTGCGTCCTTTAGGAAGTCGAACTCGGCCCGCTTTTCTCCGAGATGGTCTAGCGCTGCGGCGTATTCGGCGCTCAAATCCATTGCCCTGCCCCCATCATTCGGCTTGTCCTGGTTCACTTCTCCCCCTCCTTACTCCCCAACCATTCCCGCAGCATCCCGCGGATCAGGTCGGATACGTTGGTGCCTTGTTGTGCGGCTTCGGTTTTCACGCGGTCCCACAACTCGTCGGGGATGCGGATGTACCGCATCTTCGTGCCCTTACTCATAGGGTTGGCCTATAGGCGTTAGGGCTTATGGGCCCCGGCAGTTCAGGCTTGCCGATCCTTGCCGCAGCTACAAGTCGGTCAGCATGCCGCATCCCCGACTTCTGGCCCTCATCAAAAGCTCGAGCCATAAGGTATGGAGCGGCTGCGTTGAGGGCTAGGCGGGCTGCTTCAAAGAACTCTTCCCATTTGATACCGTCGCGGTCCCCCAGCGTGGATCCGACCAAGGCCTCAGCGGCAGCCTCTATTGCCTCGTCAGAGATCACGCCTTGCCCCCATAGAGGTTGGCGCCTATATTCCTATAGCAGTCCGCACGAAAGCGGAGGGAGTGCACCGGGACCTCTTCCATGCCTAGCCCCTCGGCATCCTCCACAGCCTTGTCTATCGCTTGCGCTTTGATGTACGGGGCTGCCGCAGCAATGGCTCCTGCGATGAGCGCGACGGACCCATACTCAGCCAGCCAGTCGGCCTTACTCACACCGGGCGGTGGGGTGACCTCGCGCATAGCTTCCCTGGCGGCGATGATGGCTTGCTTCGGGATCATCGGTTGCCCCATGGAGATTCGATCCGCTCCAGTCGCGCACGGTCAGCTTCGTGCGACAAGATTATGGGGGCAGTAGCTTCCAGCATCCTAATAACTTGCTCTTTCGGCGAGGTACCAACGGGGCATCCACCCCACGCCGCTAGAGCGGCTTCTACTGCTTCATCCGGGATCATGTTTCGTCTCTCTTTCTCTTTCCTTAGGAAGACGCCTTGTCGCGCCCACCGCTGCCTTTCGTGGGCCGCGTTGATGGCGTCCTGGAGCGCGGACTGTTTGGTCTGCTCATCTACATCCGCGCCAGTCGCCCACGCCCAGCACTCTTCGCAGCATGGGTCATCGTCATTATCCGACTCAACCCACCGATCTAGGACATGCCCCGACGAGTCGCGGATGACGGTTTCAGCCGGTTCGTTGATCATTCTTCGCCCCACCCCATCTGCAGTACTGTCGCGGGAAGTGCGATGTCTGTCCAATACTTGAGGTCACGGCTTCCCGCTTCATGCCACATCGTTTGCCGCTCGAACACAGATCCCTCGGCGGAACGAATCACGGTAAACCTCGGCAGCGCGGCGAGTTCTACAGCGGTTGTAATCTGCTGCGGCTTTGCGGCCTGGAGTTCGGCCTCAAGCGACTGCGCCCGGGAATCCATTTCCTGCGCCCGGTCCCGCCACGCGTCGCCGCGCTTCCGTTCGCGTGCGATGGTCGATTCCTTCAGGTCTTTCAATTCTTCGCGCATCTCGAACAGGCGCATCCAGACGACATCCCACGCCCCATCGCCGTCCTCGTTGATTAAGTGGTGCAGGCCGGTGACTTCGAGGACATCACGGCACTGCTTCTCAATGATCTCCCCGAGCGTCTTCGCGCCGCGCTTGTACTTGGCTAACTCGCCTAGAAGGAACTTGACATCCTGCGACGGGACGAGTTCCAACATTGCGGCGCGCTCTTTGACCGCCAGAACTTCTTTGACCCATTCCCAGTCAGTGTGGGTCGGCTCTTGCTCAGTCACTTCGCATCCTTGATTGCGATGATGTTCGACTGCCCGCGGTGGTAGATGTGCTGGTGCTTGTCGGCGGACTTTTCGGCCCAGCCCTTGTGCGCGTAGGTGAGGCTTTCCCAGTTGCATGTGTGGCATGTGGCGATCATCTTGGTTCCCCCTGCTTGTAACGGCTTGTCCGATACATCCATATTAACCTGTCCGGACACCCATTACAAGCAACTATACCCATTACTTTACCCATGATTATTCCAGCACAGTCCAGCATGGTCAGTTCGGGAGCCCTTGCAACTCCCCTAGATTCCGCGGAATCTAGCCATATTTCCCGCCATATCAGTAGTAAATCGAATGGATTAAATACCGAGCGTTTCACTCGTAATGAAAAGGTCATCAGTTCGATTCTGATAGGAAGCTCGGGATAAACCCCGTATTGTCGTTGTTTTCGACGATGATACGGGGTTTTTCGCTGGTTAAGCCCTTCGACAGCCCGCCGCATTGAGCTGGGACGCCGACGGCAGTTTCCCTGTGGTCCACCGAAATTCATCCCGCCGTCATCTTCCACTGCTAATGTCCGGCCATGGACGAACTGTTGCTGGTACCGGGTTCTGCTGCTGCACGCGATCTGTCGAACCGGTCGGGGTACGACGTCACCTTCCTGGGTGTACAGGTTCCTGTGCCGATTCTGGCCGACACGAAAACGATCCTGCTGCCCTACACCCATTTCTCGGTGCTCATGCGGCTGGACAAGCGCCTGGCCGCCGTCACGGCCCTCGGCATCGACGGGGAGAAGCTGATGGATCTGGACCGATCCGGGATCCAATGGCAGCTGGATCCAAGGTTGGCCGAGGACCAGCAGACCGGTGAGCAGCTCTACGCCCGGAACGACCTTGATAGGGGACACCTGGTCCGGCGCGCCTCAGCCGTCTGGGGTGATACCCGGCAGGAGGCCGCCCAAGCGAATGAGGACACGTTCCACTACACGAACGCCGTGCCCCAGGCTTCGAAGTTCAACCAGAGCCTGGACCTGTGGCTCGGGTTGGAGTCCTACCTGCTGGAGCATGCCGCCGACCACGGCCGGCGGCTGATCGTGTTCAGCGGACCCATTTTCGGGGACAGTGACCCGGTGTACCGCGGCGTGGAGATTCCGCTGCTGTTCTTCAAGGTCGCCGCATTCCTCCAGGACGGGGAGCTTGCGGCCACCGGCTACATCGTGGACCAGACACCACAGCTGGCCGACCTGCCCGATGTGCCCCGCCCGGGCGCCGTGGACGAGGCTCCGCCCCTGGGCCCGTTCCGGACCTTTCAGGTCCCCGTCCGCGATATCGCCGCCGTCACCGGCCTGGATCTGGACCAGCTAGTGGCCGTTGACCGGATGCCCATCGCCGCAGAACTACCCACCGCCCGGGTGAAGTCGACGTGGCGGACGCTCGTGTCCCCGGAGGACCTGGACCTGGACTTCGATCTGAACGGAGACTAGAGCCGCGGCCTGACCGTGAGCTCGACCGGCGAAGCTTCCACGGGACCGCCGCACTGAGCCGAGCCGCCCACCCGCTTCCAGTCCAGGTCGGATTCCTTCTCGGCGAGGACGTCGCCCGTGGCAGACAGCGCTTTAGCGGTCACGTGGTCAGGAGAGCTCATGCTGACGGTGAACCGCCAGGTATCGGCGTCGATCCTTTCAGCGTAGAACGGGGCCATGGTGGGCTGGGCTTCCGGGGTGTGCGGAGCCCTGGCATCCAGCGGTGTTGTCACGACAATGCGCGGTGCTGCCGTCCCAGGCTCCGGTCGCAACTCCGAACAAGCGCCATCGGCGCACAGCTGCACGGTATCCACACGCGAGACGTCACCCGCCAGTTCAACCGTGATGGAGTTGACCCACCCGATGGCCGGACAGACGTTCGAGCAGCCGGCAACCGGGATGCAGACTGCCACCATCAGAACGGCCGGCCGGACAAGGAGCCCCCACACTCTTCTCATGCGGCCAGTCTAGGCGGCACACAGACCCTTCGGCTCCGGAGCCCGCCCCCTATGATGGCGAGCATGGATGACAAGGCGCTGACGGCTATCGCGTTCGAACTGTACGCCCTGCCTATCGAGGAGTTTGTGGCTGCCCGGACCGCCGCAGCCAAGGCAGCCGCCGGTTCCGGGAAGGATCTCCCGGCTGCCGTCAAGGCGTTGCCAAAACCGTCAGCGGCGGCCTGGGCGGTCAACATGCTGGCCATCCATGAGCCAGGAGTGCTCGCGCAGCTTTCCGAGCTCGGCCAACGGATGCGGTCGGCCCAGGCATCCCTCGACGCCGCCGCCCTCCGGGAACTGGCGCGGGAGCGCCGCACCCTGCTGGCGACCGCCGTCGAGACCGCCCGCGCCGTTGCAGAACGCCAGGGGCGCAGCATCAGCGCCACCATCGCCGCCGACGTCGAGCGCACCCTGCAGGCGATGACCGCCGACGAAGGTGCCACTGCCGCCGTCCAAAGCGGACTGCTGGTCCAGTCGCTGTCCGCCGACGGCGTGGACACGGTTGATCTCGATGGGGCCGTAGCGGTGCCCGCGGCCGTGCCGGCGCCGCGCGCCACCACACCCGGCCGTCCCAAACAGCAACCGGCCACTGTGCCGGAAGAAGCAGAGGAAGAACAGACGACGGCGGAACCCGGCACGCGCAAACCCGCGGACCAGCCGCGCCTCAAGGCTGTCCGGGAGACTCCGCGGCCGGCGTCCCCCTCGGCGCTGGAGAAAGCCAACGCTGCCCTGGGCGAGGCCATGGCAGCCGAAGAGGCGTCCGCCCGGCTGGCCGCGGACCGGCAAAGTCAGCTGGCGGACACGGAGGCCGAAGTCGCGGACCTGACCCGTGAAACACGTGAGCTCCGCGACCGGCTCAAAGCCGCGGAGGAGCAGCTGGACAGCGCCAGGAAAAACCTGGGCACGGCGGCCGCCGAGGCCAAGCAGGCGGCCCGGGCAGCCGACAAGGCCAAACGTTCGGCCATGCTCGCGCAGGAGCGGGTGCTACGCCTGGGCAACACGCGGGACTGATGAACGGTTAATGTCAGACCCCGGTTGCAGACTGGATTTATGGAAAACCAACTTGCACAGGAATTTCACGTTACGTACTTCGACGCCGATAGCGGCCGGATCAGCAGTGAAAGCTTCGATTCTCTGAAGGACGCCGAACGTTTCGCCAGCCGGAACTGCGGCACCGAGGAATCGTGGGCCGTTATCGACGCTGTTGCCATAGAGCAGGCTCGGATCGCCGCCTGAGGCTCAGCCGGAAATACCGCTCAGCCGGAACGGCTTTCGGGCTGGCCGCCGGCGGCGGCATCCTCGGCGAGCCGGCGTTCGGCGTCGGCCACCTGCTCAAACACTGATTCCGCGCGGCGGCGTACCGAGGCCGCCCCCACCGGGACGGGACCGACGGCGAGCCGCAGCATGGCTGCAGCCTCGGCAGTGGTGGCCAGTGAATTGCCTGCCTTCGACAACGACCGGTGCACACCGGCCAGGTCCCCGGGAATGTCCAGCCCCTCGCTGGGCGAACGTCGCTGGGCCTCGACGCAAACACCACGGACACGTTCCAGGAGCCCCGCCAGCTCATTCGCGACTTCTACGAGTTCCGCATAAAGCTGTTCGTCTTCGACGCCTTCGAGGACCTGGTGATAGCGGTCCAGGCCACGGTGGAAACGATCGTGGGCACGGCGCCAAAGGCCCTTGCCCAGCTCAGCATCGTCCTTGCGCCCTTGCCGGGCGGCAGTAAAGAATCCCACGCAGGAACCTAGAGGTACTGGCCGGGACCGTGGTCCGGGTCCTCCGGCCGGCCTGACGGCACCGAACCGGAATGCTGGCCGGCGGCGGCCCGCTGCGGCTCGCCGTTCTCCCCGATAACCACGCCAGGGGCGATCATGGTGCCCGGCGGAAGCTGCTTCAGGTGCAGCTGCGCGGCGGCCTGCTCCCGTACAGCGTGCTGTGCGGCGATGGCCGTCTGGATACCGTGGAAGAGGCCTTCCAGCCACCCCACCAGCTGCGCCTGGGCGATCCGAAGCTCGGCGTCGGACGGTGTGGTGTTCTCCGGGAAGGGCAGGCTGATCCGTTCCAGTTCTTCAACGAGCTCCGGTGCCAGCCCGTCCTCCAGCTCCTTGATGGAACGTTCGTGGATCTCGGCAAGGCGTTCGCGCGCGGCGTCGTCCAGCGGGGCCGACTTAACCTCTGCCAGGAGCTGCCGGATCATGGTGCCGATCCGCATGACTTTCGCGGGCTCGTCCACAAGGTCCTGCAGGTTGCTGCCCTTGGCCTTGCCCCCGAGTGACGTGCTCGACGCCGCCGGGCCGGTAGTGGCCGGACGTGCAGCGCCGGGGCCGGTGACGGCTCCAGCCGGGATGGGCACAGCCGGCATGGCCGGTTCGCCGTTGTCGAGGGTCCTGCCCTCAACGGGGACATCATCAGGCTGAGTGTCTGTCGGATCGCTCATGCGTTCATACTCTCACGAGCCGAGGACCGGCAGTCCAGTTGATGAAGCCGGCCAGCCGATGAAGGCTGGCCGGCAGTCAGCGTCAGCAGCACCGGCCCTGCGGGTTGGAGTCCTGGCGGTCCGTCCGGTCCCGCCAGAACTCGCGTTCCGTCAGCGGTGGTTCCCCATGTCCGGCCGCGTGGTGGTGCTCCAGGTACTTGGTGTACGCATCAGCACCGAGCACGCCGCCGAGGTACCGGGCGAAACCCCAGAACCCTGTTGCGACCGCGGCCAGACCGGGGCTCATTTGTGGTGACCTGCCCTTTCGAACCGCAACTCGGCCGGCAGCTTGTTCCACTCGGCCTGCAGCTCACGTTCCGCGGGTGTGGGGATCAGCCCGGCGGGTGCAAAGACCTTCGACGGCCGGGCCTCGTCCTCGTTGTCAACGTTCGGCAACCCAGCCGAATGGTTGCGGAAGGCCTTGATGGTGGCCACCAAAGCCATGGCGATGACGATGATGCTCAACACCACAAAGATGACGGACAGCCAGCCCTGAATCGCGGTGTTGCGCACCACTGCTTCCATGGCGACAACACTCTTGGCTGAGCCGAACTCCGTCTTGCCGTCCGCGAGTGCCTTGCTGAAGGCGGCATTGTTGGCGAAATAGCCGACGGCGGGCGTCGACGAGAAGATCTTCTGGTAACTCGCGGTGATGGTCACCACCGCCGCGAAAGCGAGCGGTACCGCCACGATCCAGAGGTACTTGAAGCTCCCCCGCTTGGCGACGATGGCCAGGCACACGGACAGCGCGATCGCGGCCAGCAGCTGGTTGGCAATGCCGAACAGCGGGAACAGCGTGTTGATGCCACCCAGCGGATCGGTCACGCCCATGAGCAGCACGGCACCCCAGGCGGCCACCATAACGGCGGTGCACAGCCAGGCCCCCGGCCGCCACGAGTGCTCCTTGAACTTCGGGATGAAGTTGCCGATGGAGTCCTGCAGCATAAAGCGCGCAACGCGTGTACCGGCGTCGACCGCGGTGAGGATAAACAGCGCCTCGAACATGATGGCGAAGTGGTACCAGAAGGCCATCAGGGCCGTGCCGCCGATGAACTGCTGCATGATGTGGGCGAGTCCCACGGCAAGTGTGGGCGCGCCGCCGGTCCGGGACACAATGCTGTGCTCACCGACGTTGGCTGCCGTCTCCGCGAGCATGGCCGGGCTGATGTTGACCCCGGACAGGCCAAGGCCGTTGACCCAGGCGGCCGCGGTTTCCACCGTGCCGCCGGTCAGGGCCGCGGGGGCGTTCATGGCGAAGTAGAGGCCCCGGTCAATGGAGATGGCCGCGACCAGCGCCATGATGGCCACAAATGACTCCATCAGCATGCCGCCGTAGCCGATGAAGCGCGTCTGGCGTTCCTTCTCGATCAGCTTCGGGGTAGTGCCCGAGGAGATCAGGGCGTGGAAGCCGGATAGCGCCCCGCAGGCAATGGTGACAAACAGGAACGGGAACAGGGCACCGGGGAAGACCGGCCCGTTGTCCCGGCTGGCGAACTCGCTGAAGGCCGGGACAGTGATCTCCGGGCGGACCACGATGATGGCCAGTGCCAGCATCACGATCACGCCGATCTTCATAAACGTGGAGAGGTAATCGCGGGGGGCCAGGAGCAGCCAGACCGGAAGGATGGCGGCAATGAAGCCATAGACAATGAGGCCCCAGGCAATGGTCACCTTGTCCAGGGTGAAGAACGCGGAGCCCCATTCGGTTTCCGCCACCAGGCCGCCACCGATGATCGCGGCCATCAGGAGCACAAAGCCGATCAGGGAGACTTCCATGATCTTGCCCGGCCGGATGTAGCGCAGGTAGACGCCCATAAACAGCGCAATCGGGATGGTCATGCCCACCGAGAACACGCCCCACGGGCTTTCGCCCAGGGCGTTGACGACGACGAGCGCGAGGATCGCCACAATGATCACCATGATGAGCAGCGTGGCGATCAGTGCTGCCGTGCCGCCGATGACGCCCAGTTCTTCGCGGGCCATCTGGCCGAGGGAACGGCCGCCGCGGCGCATGGAGAAGAACATCACCAGGTAGTCCTGGACGGCACCTGCGAGCACAACGCCGATGATGATCCAGATGGTGCCGGGAAGGTAGCCCATCTGGGCCGCGATGATGGGTCCGACCAGCGGGCCGGCGCCGGCGATGGCCGCAAAATGGTGGCCGAACAGCACGTTGCGGTCCGTGCGGACATAGTCCTTGCCGTCAGCCTTGTATTCCGCCGGCGTGGCGCGGCGGTCATCCGGCTTGGTGATGAGGCGTTCGATCACCTTGGAGTAGAAGCGGTAACCGATCAGGTAGGTACAGACCGAGGCAAAAACGAACCAGATCGCATTGACGGTTTCGCCCCGGACGATGGCCAGCATGAACCAGGCGACGCCGCCGAGCAGTGCGATGGCTGCCCACAGGGCGATCTTGGCCGGGGTCCATTTCTTGTCTTCAGCTTCGCGGACGGCCTCATCCACTGCCGTTGGCGGAAGCTTCGGATCGGCGGTCAGTGGGCCGCTTCCTTTCGCTGCACGTACCGGTTCGTCAGGCCTGCTGGCCATGTCTCCTCCTTGAGAATTGGTGCTTCAGTGAGTTGCTCAAAGGCACCTTACCAACGCCGCACCAACGAGGAGGCGGCATTCTGCCCGCGCCGTGTGTCATTGCGGTGAACGGCCAGCGGGTGGCGCCGAGCGCACAAAAGCCCCCGTTCAGGGTTTCCTGGACGGAGGCCTTCGTGACTAATCCCGTGCGGGAGCCGTGGCTACGCGTGTGCGTAAGTGAGGCAGTCCGCGTTGTCAGCGCCGGGGCCCACATGGACTTCGGCGGCGTTGCACATCAGGTGGTCGTTGTGGATGCACTCGGAGCGCTGGCATGCTCCGACATCTGCCAGGACCTTGGGCAGCCCGCCATGGGTGCCCGTGTCGATGAACGTGGCGCAGCTGGCGTGGTCTTTGCTTCCGCCCACCGTGATGGCGTGGGCCGTACAGCCTTCGTGGTCATTAAACGAGCAACGGGTAACACTGCAATCGGCAACATGCGTTGTCATAAGAGGTCCCTCCGTATTTCGGCCGTCCGGGACGGACAGCGTCCTAGGCCCCACGGTAGGCCTGTTGGGCCCAATCAAAAAGACCCAACTGTGTGACCTAATTCCGGCGCTCCCCCGCTCAGCTGCCGCGCCGTACCGCTCAGGTCCCCACCTCCCGGCGGGACACCGGAAGCCTCGCCCGGGTAAACAGCCACGCCAGGGCCGCACCGGTGAGCGGCACCGCGATCAGCAGCGCCGCGAGCTGGAGCCAGGGAACGACGGCGGTCCGCGCCATCCCGGTGGCCGTCACCAGCAGCACGGCGGGCACTATCCCGGCAACACTTCCCAACACGGTTCCGAGCCCCGCCGTCATCAGCGCCTGGGAACCTGCGAGCGCCTTCCGCAGACGCGGGGCCGCACCCACGCCGGCAAGCGTCACGTGGTCCTTCTGCGAGTCCGCCATGGACAGGCCCGTGGTGATGCCTGCCGCGCTGAGCGTGATCAGCGCGCCCAGGCCCACGATGGACCAGAGGATCAGCGAGTCGTCCTGCTCCGGTCCGCGCTCGATAAGCGGGGTCCCGTAGCGGTCCTTGTAGATTCCGGCGAGCGCTTCGGACATTTTGTCCATCTGGACGGCATCAGGGTAGGCGCTGAACTGGACCAGCAGCGCGCTGTCATCCACGCGCATTCCGGCCGTCGCTGCCGCCTCGGGGGAAACTACGCCGTAGTACTGCACCTTAACTGCCGGCTCCAGCACGGCCGCGGCAACTTCCGTCTGTCCCGTCTCCACGTAGCCCTGGAAGACTCCAGTGGCCGGATTGCCCGGCGCGGGCTTCCGCATGTCCTTCGCCACCAGGGACGCGTGCCCGTCGCGGACGAACACGGGGTTGGTCACCACCATGCCACCGGCCGCCAACACGTCGCGGGCTTCGGCCGTGGGCACCGTGCCGAACAGCCTTTCCACGTCATCGGCCGTTCCGACGATGACGGAGTTAGTACTTCCCTGCGTCTCGTACGGACGCATCGCTCCCTGGCAGCGCCAATCCTCCGGATCAAGGACGCGCTGGTGGCCGGCGGTCACGGGGCACGCGTTACCCTCGGGTGTGGCCAGCGAATATTGCAGGCAGCTCGTCGTCGGCGTTTGCGCTGGCGACGCGTCAGCAAGTTCGGGCCGCATGTCGCAGTTCCGGATGGCGGCCGTGCGGAGCACGCTGGTCCATTCGACGGTGTCCACTGCTGCATTCAGGGCGGACACCACCTCTGCGGGGTCGATCCGCAGTGGGTCCGGCATTGTTCCGTCAGCCAGTGGAGGCTGCCACACAGATAACGGCAGGACTGCCTGGTTCTGCAACGCGGACCAGTAGTGGTTTTGCTGCTCGTTCGCCTGCTGGCTGGCGGCCAGCACCATGCCGGCACTGGCGAGGGTGGCGGCGGCAAGGACGGCGGCAACAGCTGGAACAGTACGGCCGCGGTTGCGGGAAGAGTCCCGGGCGGCCATGCGCGCAGCCAGCGGAAGACGTCCGGCACGCTTGCCAAGGAATGCCACCACCTTGCCGGTCAACAGGACCAAGGACGCAACGCCCAGTACCGCGCCGCCCAACAGGAACCAGAGAATCACCGGCGTCCTTGAGAAGAACACATCAGGGTCTTCGCTGCTGACGGCAAGCCATGTGCCGACGGCAAGTGACACGGCAGCCACTCCCAGCAGGACAGTACCCACCACGGTGGACGCCTTGCCGGCCGACGCCGGCGCCCGCCCCGATTTGAGTGCGCCCAGAACGGCCTGGCGCGCCACCTGCCGCGCAGGGGCCAAGGCAGCCAGCAGGCACGCCACGTAGCCCATGACCATCACCAGGACCGTCAACAAAGCGTCCGGATGGAATCCCGGGAAACGGACCGATCCGTTCAGGCGTGCCACGATCACCACCCCGGCGGCCGCGGCCAGCCCTACCGCAGCGCCGGCCACCACGCCAAGGCCGCCGAGCCACAGGCCAGCCGCCATCACCACCGAACGGATGGTAGGACTTTCGGCCCCCGTCGCGGCAAGCAGGGCCAGCTCCCGGACCTGCCCCTTGGCGCCCACGGCGAACGCGGCTCCCGCCAGCAGGCCCACCTCCAGCAATGCGAGGGCGCCCAGGAGCGCCCCGGCCGCGTAGGTGGTGAGCGGCAGCGCCGCGCTGGATGGGGTCCCTGCGCCCTCCGGCCCGCGCTCCTCTTGGGACGGCGGATTCAGCACCACGGACCTGGACAGCACGGTGACGCCGACGGCGTTGGCCTCAAGGACCTGGCTCCAGGTCACCGGCTCGGAACCCACCAGGTAATACATGGTGGCCGTGATGGCCGGCGCGGTCGGCGCCGGACCGGTGGAGGCAGGTGCCGGGGCGCCAACGCTGCCCTGGCCGGGCCTGAGGTAGACGATGGAGTTGCTGTCCGAATAGGCCGCATCGCGGAGCGTTCCGACCGCGACAAACGTCCCGGCCGACGTCGCAAGCTCTTCCCCCAGTTCCAGCCC
The DNA here is from genome assembly GCF_006517235.1 of Pseudarthrobacter sp. NIBRBAC000502772. Taxonomy (NCBI): domain Bacteria; kingdom Bacillati; phylum Actinomycetota; class Actinomycetes; order Micrococcales; family Micrococcaceae; genus Pseudarthrobacter; species Pseudarthrobacter sp. NIBRBAC000502772. Next base: position 1,234,909 of record NZ_CP041188.1, on the reverse strand, counting down.
GAACCGCTCCAGCAGCCCCGGCGATACGAACATCTCGGCTTCAGTCTCGGGGGCCCTGCCGTCCATCAGCGTGTATTTTCCGGCAAATGCCGGGGCCATGGCGTCCACCGCGCGGCCCATAACCCGCACGTCCGCCGCACCCGACGCGGCGGTGAGGTCCATGGTGGATTCCGTGAGCACGTCGTAGCCGGCCGGAATCGCGTCCTGCGGATCAGTGGCCGTGAAGCCAGGTTTCCTGTCCCAGTCGCTGGTGGTGATCTGCAGCTCTTCGACCGGGTGCTGGACCATAACGCCGTTGGCCATGGGCATGGGCCGGAACCGAGCCTGCGTGGTGCCGAGCTCGTACTGAACTCGCTCTGCGGCGGTTTCCTGGGTGCTCTGGACCAGGGTGACCGCGCCTGTCATTGCGGCCACGGGGAGCATGATCAACAAAATGATCAGAAGGGAACGCCCTTTGTGGCGGCGGATATCGCGCCGCGCCATCCGCACGGCGACGCGGAAAGCCTGCCGGCGCCCGCCGGGCGCCGGGTCGAGGGAGAGCGCCACGTCAGTGGCCGGCCTGCGTGAGGAGCATGGCGGGATCATGCATGGCAGCCGCCTGGTCCACGATCCGGCCGTCCCGGAGGAACACCACGCGGTCAGCCCACGCGGCATGCCGAGCCTCATGGGTCACCAGCATCACGGCCGCACCGGCATCGGCACGTCCGCGGAGCACCTCCATCACGCCGTGGCCGGTGGTGGAATCCAGGGCTCCCGTGGGTTCGTCTGCCAGGATCAGCCGGCGGTCGCCCACGATGGCCCGTGCGATGGCCACGCGCTGCTGCTGTCCCCCGGACATCTGGTCCATAAAGCGGTCCGCGAGTTCCGGGATGCCCACCTGCCGCAGCGCATCGAGGGCCTGGCGTTGCGCCTTCCTGGTGGCCGTCCCGTCCAGCTCCAGCGGCAGCGCCACGTTCTCGGCAGCCGTCAGGGTGGGGACAAGGTTGAAGTCCTGGAAGACGTAGCCGACGGCGCGGCGGCGCAACCGGGCGAGTTCGTTCAGTCCTAGCCCGCCCAGTGGGGTCGATTCCACAAAGACACCGCCCGACGTCGGCCGGTCAAGTCCCCCGGCCAGCGCCAGGAGGGAGGATTTCCCGGAACCTGACGGGCCCATCACTGCGACGAACTCTCCGGCCCTGATACTGAGGTCTACCTCGCGCAGCGCGGCGACCGCCGTCGCGCCTTCACCGAACGTCCTGCTGACCTTGGCGAGCTCCAGGACCTGCTGCGGCCTCTGGACGCTCACCGGCGGCTATCCGCGATGAGCGGGGCAGCCTCTTCCACAGTGACCCCGTTGGACGATTTGCGTGGTGCGGCCTGGCCCGCGGTCTGCGCCTGCTGCAGCATCCGCGCCTCGCAAAGGTCCAGCCAGCGGACCTCCGCTTCCGTCTGGAAGATCAGCGAATCCAGCACCAGCAGCCAGGCGGTATCCGCAGCCCGCTGGTTGGCGGCCGTGTCGCGGCGGGCCTTGGTGTAGTCCTGCAGCGCACGGATGGACGCCACCCGCTGGGCCTGGATGATGGCCTCCACATCCACGCCCGGCAGCGTGACCGCGAGCGCCAGTTTGATGGCCAGCTCGTTCCGGGGCGGGTTGTTGCGTTCCACGGGGGCGGCAAACCAGTGCCGCACCTCCGCCTTGCCGGCGTGGGTGATGCTGTAGACCACGTGGCCTTCGCCGTCACTGCCGTCATTGCTGACCAGGCCGTCGCGTTCCAGTCTGTCCAGCGTGGTGTATACCTGCCCGATGTTCAGGGGCCAAGTGGACCCGGTGCGGTTCTCGAACTCAACCCTGAGCTGGTAGCCGTAACGCGGCTGGTCCTGCAGCAGGGCAAGGAGGCTGTGGCGGATGGACATGATGCTCCTAGCGGTGGCGTCAGCGTCGGTATGCACGGACCCCCAAGACCCGTGCATACCGCGTATAGAGTGAGGCTAACCCAGTCCGCGGCGCAAAGCAATACTCAGTATCTACCCGGCCTACATGACCAGCAGGATCTTGCCCACATGGTCGCCGCTGTCGAAGTACCGGTGGGCGGCCGCGACCTGGTCCAGCGGGAAGGTCTTGGCCACCAGCGGGCGGATCCGGCCGTCCGTGATAAGGGGCCACACGGATTCCCGCACGGCGTTCATGATGGCGCCCTTTTCCGCCACCGGGCGCGGCCTCAGTGCCGTGGCAACCACCGCCGCGCGCTTCCGCAGGAGCTGGCCAAGATCCAGCTCCCCCTTGGCCCCGCCCTGCAGGCCGATGACAACAAGCCGGCCGTAGTCCGCGAGCGCATCAACGTTCTGCGCCAGGTACTTGGCACCCACAACGTCGAGGATCACGTCGGCGCCCTTGCCGCCGTTCTGCCGCCGGAGGCTTTCGGGGAAGTCCTCTTCGGTGTAGTTGATGGCGATGTCCGCGCCCAGGAAAGCCTTCGCGGTCCCCACCTTTTCCGCACTTCCCGCGGTGGTGGCGACCCTGGCGCCGAAGGCCTTGGCCAGCTGGATGGCCATGGTGCCGATCCCGCCGGTGGCGCCGTGGATCAGGACAGTTTCACCGGCCTGCAACTGCGCCGTCATGATCAGGTTGGAGTAGACCGTGGCTGCGACTTCCGGCAGCGAGGCAGCGGTGACCACATCAACGCCGTCGGGAATCCGCAGGACCTGCTCCGCCGGCACCGCAACCTGCTCCGCATAGCCTCCGCCGGCCAGCAGCGCCACCACCTTGTCACCCACGGAGAATGCCTTGGTGACGCCGGGACCGAAGCCGGCGATCCGCCCGGACACTTCCAGCCCGGGGATCTCGGACGCGCCGGGCGGGGGCGGGTAGAAGCCCCTGCGCTGCTGCACGTCCGCCCGGTTCAGGCCGGCGGCGACGACGTCGATCAACACCTCGCCCTGCCCGGGCACCGGCGCGTCCACTTCGCGGACCTCCAGAACCTCCGGACCACCGGGTTCTGCAATGTAGACGGCTTTCATGGAGAACTCCCGTTTTCTAGCTGATTCGTGCCCCAGAACCAGTGTGCACCGGACGCACGGCAGACTCTGTTTTGTTGCAGCCAACTGCCTATGAAACACTACTCGTTAGGGAAGGTTGTCCGAGCGGCCGAAGGAGCTAGTCTTGAAAACTAGTGTGCGGTAACCCCGTACCAAGAGTTCGAATCTCTTACCTTCCGCGAATGGAACCCCGGTACGCCACATGGTGGCGGACCGGGGCTTCTTCGTTTAACCCGGCCCACAGGCCGCCGGGGCCGAACCATTGAAACTGTCGGAGCCCGGACATAGGGTCACTCCTGTTGCCACCCATCGACAGAAAGAGCCCATCATGCCTGCACCCGAGATCACCCCCGGCGCACCCTGCTGGATCGACCTCATGACCTCAGACATCACCAAAGCGCGCCAGTTCTACGGCGAACTCTTCGGCTGGGAATACGAGACCGGCGACGAGGAGAAGTACGGCGGCTACACCACCGCACGGAAGAACGGCAAGACCGTGGCCGGGCTTATGCAGAAGGACGAGGACCAGGCAGGCATGCCTGACGTCTGGTCCACGTACGTCCGCTCGGACGACGCCGACGCCACCGCGTCCGCCGTCACTGCGAACGGCGGCCAGGTCTACATGCCGCCCATGGATGTTCCGGAACAGGGCCACATGGCCATCTTCGGCGACTCCGCCGGCGCGGCAATCGGCGTGTGGCAGCCGCGCGAGATGAAGGGATACGAGCTCGTAGCCGAGCCCGGCGCCGCCGCCTGGCACGAGCTCCACACCAAGGACTACGACGCCGCCGTGAAGTTCTACGAGGAGGTGTTCGGCTGGGATACGGATGTTATGAGCGATACACCGGACTTCCGGTACACCACCCTGGGCGCCGGGGACTCCGCCAAGGCCGGCATCATGGACGCCTCCGGGTATCTGCCGGCCGACGTTCCGTCCAACTGGCAGGTCTACTTCAACGTCGAAGATGCGGACGCTTCGGTTGAGAAGGCCGTTTCGCTCGGAGCCACCGTCATTGCTGGGCCGGAGGACTCTCCGTTCGGCCGGCTCGCCTCGCTGGCCGACCCCACCGGAGCAATGTTCAAGATCATCGCATAAGTAAATTCCTTCGACGAAATACCGGCTGGCAGCTTTCATTAAAGCTACCGGCCGGTATTGTTTTGCCCCACGGACGTTTCGCCAAATGCACTCACCATCAACCTTGCGTTCATGCGGCGCTGCTTTGCTGTGCCGGACACCACCTGATCAAGCGTGGAGTCCGGACACTGTCCGTAGGTACAACCCGGACACACTCCATCGGGTCCCCTACCGGGACACCCCTATGAAAGTAGAGCGGATGCACCATTCACCATGGAAATTAGCGCTGGGAACAGCGTTGTCTGCGGGGCTTATCGCCACTCCGTTGGCAGCGGTCCCCGCCTTCGCCGTCGACGCAGCACCCGCAGGCACTTCACCCGTTGTCATCAACGAGGCCTACCTGAGCGGCGGCAGTGCCGGCGCAGCCTACAAGAGCAAGTTCGTGGAGCTCTACAACACCTCCGACGCCGCGGTCTCCCTGGCCGGCTGGTCCGTCCAGTACCGGTCGGCCACCGGAACTGCAGCGCCCACCAGCGTGGCTGCCCTCACCGGTTCCATCCCGGCCAAGGGCCACTACCTCATTAAGGGCGGCAGCAACAACGGCGGGGTTGAAGGTGCGGACCTGCCCACAGCAGACCTTGTGGCAACCTCCCTGAACTTCAGCGGCTCCGCCGGAACCATCATCCTGGCGAAGCAGGCCACCGCCGCCCCGCTCGCCACCGGCTCGGTTATTGAACCGGCCGGCGTGGCAGACCTCCTCGGCTACGGTTCCTCCAACACCTTTGAAACGCAGGCCGCCGTTGCGCCCGCCAGCAACACCGACGTCAAGAGCCTGAACCGCAGCGCCGGGACGGACAGCAACAGCAACCGGGCGGACTTCACGCTGAACACCGCCGTCACGCCGACGGCGGCGGGCGGCCCCGTGGACCCCATCCCGGATCCGACGCCGGACCCCGATCCAACGCCGACACCTGTCCCGGGCACCAAAACTATCGCCGAAATCCAGGGCACCGGCACCGCCAGTCCGCTGGCCGGCACTGCCGTAACAACGCGCGGCAAAGTCACCGCGGCCTTCCCCACCGGCGGTTTCGCCGGCTACTACGTCCAGACCCCCGGCACCGGCGGCGACCTCACCCCGGCCAGCCACACGGCGTCGGACGCTGTTTTTGTCTACTCCCCGGCCACCGCAGGCTCCGTGCAGATCGGAGACTTCGTGGAAGTCTCCGGCACGGTTTCCGAGTTCTTCGGCCTGACCCAGGTCAGTGTGGCGGACGCCGCCGGGCTGACCAAGCTCACCGACGCCGCCGCGCCCGAGGTGAAGGCCACCGCCTTCACGCTCCCGGCGGCCGAGTCCTTCCGCGAAGCACTTGAGGGCATGCTGCTGGCACCGCAAGGGCCCGTCACCGTCACCGACAACTACGCGCTGAACCAGTACGGCGAAATCGGCCTCTCGGGCGGGACTACCACGCTGGTGCAGCCCACCGCCGTCGCGCGCTACGGCTCGGCCGAATACCAGGCCGCCGTGGCGGACAACGCTGCCCGCGGCATCAAGCTCGACGACGGCTCCACCACCAACTTCCTCAAGGACGCCACCACCAAGGCCCAGGTCCTGCCTTACCTGACGGCCACGGACGCGGTCCGCGTGGGATCACCGGTGACGTTCGCTACCAACGTGGTGCTCAGCTACGCCAACAACGCCTGGAAGTTCCAGCCGCTGACCCATCTCACCGAGGTCAACAAGGGCACGGTCCAGCCGGCCAGCTTCGGCGCCACCCGGACCGAAACCCCGGCCGCGGTGGGCGGCAACCTGAAGATCGCTTCCTTCAACGTCCTGAACTACTTCCCCACCACCGGCGACACCCTCACGGGCTGTTCCTTCTACAAGGATCGCGACGGCAACCCCATCACGGTCCAGGGCGGCTGCGATGCCCGCGGGGCAGCAAACGCGGAGAACTTCCTCCGCCAGCAGGACAAGATCGTCGCTGCGATCACCAAGACCGGCGCCGACGTGGTGTCCCTCATGGAAATTGAAAACTCCGCCCAGTTCGGCAAGGACCGCGATGACGCCCTGGCCAAACTGGTGGACGCCCTCAACATCGCGACCCCCGGCATCTGGGACTACGTGCGGACACCCGCCAATGCTCCCCCGCTGGCCGACGAGGACATGATCCGCACCGCGTTCATTTTCAAGAAGGCCGTGGCCGAACCTGTGGAAGAGTCCATCATCCACAACGACACTGTCGCCTTCGCCAACGCCCGCAAGCCGCTGGCGCAGGCCTTCAAGCCGGTAGGCGCCGGGGACGACAAGAAATTCATCGCCATCGCCAACCACTTCAAGTCCAAGGGTTCGGCAGCAACGCCGGATGACACGGACAAGGGCCAGGGCGCGTCCAACCTCGCCCGCACCGCCCAGGCCAAGTCGCTCCTGGACTTCGCCGCCGGGCTGCAGGCAACAAAGGGCACGGACAAGGTTTTCCTGATCGGCGACTTCAACTCCTACGCCCAGGAAGACCCGATGAACGTCTTCACGGACGCCGGCTATGTCAACCAGGACGGCAAGGCGAGGAACGCCGACGGCTCCGCGAAGCACTCCTACCTTTTCGGCGGCCTGGTGGGTTCGCTGGACCACATCCTGGCCTCCCCGGGCGCTGATGCAGTGGTCACCGGCGCGGACATCTGGAACATCAACTCCGTGGAGTCCGTGGCGCTGGAGTACAGCAGGTATAACAACAATGTGACCAACTACTATGCGCCGGACCAGTTCCGCGCCAGCGACCACGATCCTGTGGTGGTGGGCCTGGACCTGCCGGCCGGCCCGGTCACGCCGGCCAGTGTTGAGCTGAACTTCCTGGGCATCAACGATTTCCACGGCCGCATCGACGCCAACACGGTGCTGTTCGCCGGCACCATCGAGAAGCTGCGCGCCGCCGCCCCCGGGGCCACGGCCTTCCTGTCTGCCGGCGACAACATCGGGGCATCGCTGTTCGCCTCGGCTGTTGCCAAGGACCAGCCCACCATCGATGTGCTGAACGCGCTGGAGCTGGACGCTTCCGCCGTGGGCAACCACGAGTTCGACGGCGGCTGGGCGGACCTGCGCGACCGCGTCATCGCTGGCGGCACCAACGCCACGTTCCCGCTGCTCGGGGCGAACGTCTACAAAAAGGGAACCACCGAACCGGTCCTGCCGGAATACACGCTGCTGGACATGGACGGCGTGAAGGTCGCCGTCATCGGCACCGTCACCCGGGAAGTCCCGTCGCTGGTGACGCCCGCCGGCATCGCGGATCTTGAATTCGGCGATCCCGTGGACGCCATCAACCGCGTGGCTGCCAGGATCACGGCGGAGAACATCGCCGACGTGATCATTGCGGAAAACCACGACGGCGCCGGGTCAGGGACGCCGGACGGCGCCACCCTGGAGCAGGAAGTGGCAGCGGGCGGCCCGTTCGCGAAGCTGGTCACCGAAACCTCGGCCGACGTGGACGCCATCTTCACCGGCCACACGCACAAGGAATACGCCTGGAACGCACCGGTCCCCGGGGCCGACGGCAAGACCCGTCCGATTGTCCAGACCGGCAACTACGGCGAGAACATCGGCCAGATCCAGCTCACGGTGGATACGGCCAGCAAGGAAGTCACCGCCTCGAAGGCCGGGAACGTCAGGCGGACCACGGATGCCGCCGGCGGCCTGGTGAACGCGTACCCGCGGGTTGCAGCGGTTGATGCCATTGTGAAGAAGGCACTGGCGGACGCCGCCGCGATCGGCAACCAGCCGGTCGGTGCGCTGACCGCGGATATCACCACGGCGTTCAACGCGGACCCCGCCGGCGGACCCGCCAAGCGCGATGACCGTGCCAGCGAATCCACGCTGGGCAATCTGGTGGCCGACTCGCTGTTGGAGTCGCTCCAGCCGGCTGAGCTGGGCGCCGCGGAAATCGGCGTCGTCAATCCCGGCGGCCTCCGCAACGAGCTGTACTACGCCCCGGACGGCACCATCACCTACGCGGAGGCCAACTCGGTCCTGCCGTTTGTGAACAACCTGTGGACCACGTCCCTGACCGGTGCGCAGTTCAAGGCACTTCTGGAGCAGCAGTGGCAGACCAACGCCGACGGCACGGTCCCCAGCCGCGCCTACCAGCAGCTGGGCCTGTCCAGGAACGTCAACTACACGTACGACGCCACCCGTGCCGCCGGTGACCGGATCACCTCCATCCGGGTGGCCGGTGCGCTGATCGATCCGGCGAAGTCCTACCGGATCGGGACGTTCAGCTTCCTGGCCACCGGTGGCGACAACTTCCGGGTCTTCCTCGATGGCGCGGACACCAGGGATTCGGGTCTCGTGGACCGGGACGCCTGGATCACGTACCTGCAGGCGCACAACCCCGTGTCGCCGGACTTCGCCCGGCGGACGGTGGCCGCCGTGGACACGACGGCCGCCGAGGTCAAGGCCGGGGACGCCATCATCCTGGCGGTTTCCAAACTGGACCTCACCTCGCTGGGCAGCCCGGTGAATACGTCGCTGGCTGCGGTGTTCACCGACAGCGCCGGGACTGTGACGGATCTTGGCACGGTGCCGGTGTCGGCGGGCGCTGCCGCCGTGAACCTCGCCGTTCCTGCCGGCGCTGCTGCTGGGGCAGGAACTCTGGCGCTCACGGCCGCCGAGTCCGGCACCGTGGTGAAGGCTGCTGTCCAGGTGGCTGCCAACGGACCCGTTCCGCCGGTCTGCACGGCACCGGTACCGCCCACCAAGTGGTACGACGTCCTGGGGTGGATCCGTTACGGCGTTGCCTGGATCCAGTACCAGCAGTGCCTGCGCGGCTAATAGCAGACACGCGTTAAACAGACGTGCCCCTCCCCGGCTGAATCAGCTGGGGAAGGGCACCTCTGCGTTTATGCATCAGCCGGGGTGTCAGGCAGGCTGCGGCACGCGGTCCGGCACCTGTGCACGGACTTCGGTAAAGGAGTTTGCCGGGACGGCCAGGCCAAAGTGCTCGCGGAGCGTGCGCCCGGTGTATTCGCGCCGGAACAGCCCTCGGTCCTGGAGGATGGGAACCACCTGGTCCACAAAGATGTCCAGGCCGGAGGGCAGCACGGGCGGCATGATGTTGAACCCGTCCGCGGCGCCGGCCTGGAACCAGTGCTGGATGGCGTCGGCCACCTGCTCCGGCGTTCCCGCGAAGGTCCGGTGCCCGCGGCCCCCGCCGAGCCGGCCGATGAGCTGCCGGACGGTCAGGTGTTCGCTGCGGGCAAGGTTCACCACCAGCGTGTAACGGCTCTTGGCACCCTCGATCTCATCCTCCGACGGGAGGCCGGCCGGCAGCTGGCCATCGAGTTTCAGGGATTCCGGCGGGACGCGCAGCAGGTTGGCCAGCTGCCGCACCGCGTGCTCCGGCAGGATAAGCTCATCCAGCTCCCGTTCCAGCCTCAACGCCTCCGCCTCCGTGGCCCCGATGACCGGAACGATGCCCGGCAGGATCTTGATGGACTGCGGGTCCCGGCCCGCCGCCGTCGTCCGCCTTTTCAGGTCGGCGTAAAAGTCCTGGGCATCCGCCAGGGTCTGGTGCGCCGTGAAGACCGCCTCCGCGTACCGGGCCGCGAAGTCCTTGCCGTTCTCGGACGAACCGGCCTGGACAATCACCGGGTGCCCCTGGACGGACCTGGGCACATCCAGGCCGCCCTCCACCTGGAAATGCCGGCCTTGGTGGTTGACCGGATGCACTCGCGAACTGTCGGCCCACACACCTGCGTCCTTGTCCGCCACCACGGCGTCGTCCTCCCAGCTGTCCCAGAGCCTCTTGGCCACATCCAGGAATTCCGCCGCCCGCTCGTACCGCTGCGAATGGGCTGGCTGGCCGGCGAGGGAGAAGTTCCTGGCGGCCGCGTCCCCCGCCGTGGTCACCACGTTCCAGCCCGCCCTGCCGCCGCTGATGTGGTCCACGGAGGCGAAGCGCCGCGCCAGGTTGTAGGGCTCGTTGTAGGTTGTGGACGCGGTGGCGATCAGCCCGATCCGCTCCGTGACCGCTGCGATGGCGGCGAGCAACACGGTGGGTTCGAGGCTGCCGTAGGGCCGCTGGGCCACGTTGCCGTGCAGCACCGGGGAGTCGGCGAAGAAGATCGAGTCCAGCTTGCCGCGCTCTGCCGTCTGCGCCAGCCGCTGGAAGTGGGCCACGTCCGTGCCGGCGAAGCTGTTGCTCTCCGGCAGGCGCCACGACGCCTCGTGGTGGCCGGTGCTCATCAGGAAGGCGTTCAGGTGCAGCTGCCTGGCGCCGCCAACCGCGGCACTCATGCGAGAACCCCGGCTGCTTCGAGAACCCCGGCTGCTTCGCGGGCAACTGCTTCAGGAACGACGACGGTCTCGGAGTAGGCGGACGAGTCGCCCTTGATGGAGGTGCTGCTGCGTCCGTCGACGCCGCGGGGAAGGTCGCCGGCGATGGTGACGCGGTTGAGCTGGCGGGGCTGGCCGTCGTAGTTGTCCGGGGCGTAGTGCTGGGTGATGCGGTTGTCGAACAGCACCAGCTGGTCCGGCTCCCAGTTCACCCGCACCACGTTCTCCGGGCGGGTGATGTAGGCCTGCAGGAGCCGCAGGATGTCCTTGGACTCCGTGTTGGACAGGCCAACGATCCGCAGCCGCTGCGCGAAGCCCCCAATGAACAATCCGCGCTCCCCGGTCAGCGGGTGGACCCGCACCACGGGGTGGGCGGATTCGAAGTGGATCCTGGTGAACTCCTTGCGCCGTTCGTCGGCGTTGGCGTGTTCGAGGTTCTTGGGCACGGAGTAGTCGTAGTCGTTGGTGTGGATGGCCCAGAGGGTGTCGGCGAAGTTCCGCAGCTCCTCCGGCAGGTCCTGGTAGGCCCCGGCCGAGGACGCGATCAGGGTTTCCCCGCCGTAGCCCGGCAGGGTGATGCTGCGCAAGGTTGAGGCCTGCGGCGGGTTCACCACGAAGGTCACGTCGGTGTGCCAGTTGTTGGCGCTGCCGTTTTCGCTGTCCACGGGCAGGACCGCTGGCTTTCCGTCCACGGAGGCCACTGTGGGGTGGGCGTTGGTGAGCGGGCCGAAGCGGCTGGCGAAACGCACCTGGTCCTCGTCGGTGCGGATGTTCGCTTCCCGGAAGACCAGTGCCTTGTGTGTGTTCAGGGCGGCCCGGAGCTGCGCCACGGTGTCCGGGGACAGGTCTGCGCTGAGGTCCAGGCCGCGGATTTCGGCGCCGATGCGGGAGCTGAGCTTGGTGAACTGGAGCTTGGTTTCGGTGATGACGGTCATGGTGTTTCCTTTGCAGTTCAGAAGGGGCAGTTAGGTGCTTATTGGTTGAGACGCGGAGCGGTCAGCTGTCGGAGCCGACGGCGGTGCGCCAGCGTGAGAAGTGCCGTTCCAGTGCCACGAGTACCGTGTTGACCAGCAGGCCGACGACGGAGACGGTCAGGATGCCGGCGTACATGTCCGAGATCAGGAAGCTGCTCTGCGCGTTGACGATCAGGTAGCCCAGGCCGGCTTTGGCGCCCACCATCTCGGCCGCGATGAGCACCAGGATGGAGGAGGTTCCGGCCATCCTGATGCCGGTGAAGATCGTGGGGACCGCCGACGGCAGGATCACCTTCTGGAAGAGCCGGAAGCTGTTCAGTCCCAGGGATTTCGCGGCCCGGATCAGCAGCGGGTCCACGGTCCGGACGCCGGCGATGGTGTTCAGCAGGACCGGGAAGAACGCGGCGTAGGCCACGATGGTGATCTTCGATTCCTCGCCGATGCCCAGCAGCAGGGTGAATACGGGCAGCAGGGCCAGCGTTGCCGTGTTGCGGAAGAGCTCCAGCAGCGGGTTGAGGAACGAATTCAGCCAGCCGTACCAGGCGATCAGGAGCCCCAGGACGACGGCGGACACCACGGCGATGCCAAAACCGGACGCCGAGCGGGTCAGGCTGGCCTGCAGATGGCTCTGCAGCTGCCCGTTCTCCAGGAGCTTGGCTCCGGCCGCCAGCACCTCATGCAGCGGCGGCAAAAACACCCGCGTGGCCGGGCTCGCCAGGTACAGCGGGCCCACTTCCCACAGTGCCAGGAACAGGACAACGGCGAGCGATTTCCAGCCGGCCCGCCCCGCCTGGCGGGCTGCGGCACCCAGCCTGGCACCCGCCGTCGGGCGTTGCCCTCGCCCTGAACCGGACGGTCCGGACGGTCCGGCCTGCTGCGAAACAGCTTCCAGTGAACGGTCGACGGCGGCAGCCGCCTCTTGCGGTCGGGTCAACACAGTGCTCATCAGGCCGCGCTCCTTTCGAGGGGTTGTTCATCGGGGGCAGTGCCGTCCGGGAGGATCTTCCGGTGGCCGGAGTTCTGGGCCAGGCGGACTTCGTCGTGCAGCAGCGACCAGACCTGGTGCCGGTGTTCCACAAAGGCCGGATGCGAGCGGATGTCCGCGTCGCCGTCGCGGTCGGGGATGTTGATGTCCACTATTTCCTTGAGCCTGCCGGGGCGGGCGCTGAGCACCGCTACCCGCTGGCCGAGGTAGACCGCCTCGTCGATCCCGTGGGTGATGAAAACGATGGTTTTGCCCGTGGCCTTCCAGATCCGCAGGAGCTCGTCCTGGAGCTGTTCGCGGGTCTGGGCGTCGAGGGCGGCGAAGGGCTCGTCCATCAGCAGGACGTCCGGCTCATAGGCGAGGCTTCTGGCGATGGCCACGCGCTGCTTCATACCGCCGGACAGTTCATGCGGATAGCGGTCCTCGAACCCGGCAAGGCCCACCAGGTCGAGGAACTCGCTGGCCTTCGCCGCCCTTTTCTTCTTCGACAGGCCCGTGTTCTCGAGGCCGATGGACACGTTCGCCGACGCCGTGCGCCAGGGGAACAGCGCGTACTGCTGGAAAACAACCGCCCGGTCCTGGCCGGGCCCCGTCACTTCCTTGCCGTCCACCAGGACCTTCCCCGAGGTGGGGCGGGAAAGGCCGGCCAGCAGGTCCAGGAGCGTGGTCTTGCCGGAGCCGCTGGGGCCCACCAGGGTGAGGAATTCACCGGCAGCTACGTCCAGGCTGAGGTCATCCAAGGCGGTGAGGACGGAAGCTTCCGTCCTGGCGTTCCTGCCCGCCCCCTTGCCCGGCCGGACAGTGAATTCCTTGGTGACGTTCCTGAGACTGATCTTGGGTGTCATCTTCTATCCTTTCGAGGTTGCGGCCGGTGCTGGCGTTTCCAGCAGGTTGAACTCATTCGTGTAGAGCTTCTTGGTGTCCAGGTCGCCGGTGATGATTCCCGCGGACTTCAGGTAGTCGGCCCAGCGGGTAAAGTCCTTGTCCTGGAGCCGGCCGCCCGGCGATGCCACGCCCACGCTCTTCCAGTACTTCAGCGTTTCCGTGCTCTCGTTGCGGCCGCGTTTGGTGATGATTTCCTTGAACTTGGCGATCACCTGCTCCCGCGGTGTGGTGCGCTCCCACTCGATGGCCTTGGCGATTCCAGTGACCACGGTGCGGCTGGTTTCCGGGTTCCTGGCCAGGAAGTCCTTGCGGAGGACGTACTGGCCGGCGTCGAACGGGCCGCGGATCACCCCGACGTCGGTGAACAGGGCCCGTACGCCGCCTTCGGCGAGCGCCCGGTCCTGGAGCACGCCGCCGAGCGTGCCGACGTCCACCTGCTTCTTGCGGAGGGCCACTTCGGTTTCGTTCGGCGGCACCACCACCAGCTGGACCTGCTTGATCTCCTCCGGGGTCAGTCCGCTGTTTTTCAGGTGGGTGTTGATGATGGCTTCGTGGTGGGCGCCCAGGGTGTTCACGGCGACCTTCTTGCCGATCAGGTCCCGGGCCGTCCTGATGGGGCTGCCCTCTTCCACGTAGTAACCGGTGAACGTTTCCTTGTCCTCGCCGTAGTAGTTGATGACGGCCTGGACAGGCGCGCCCGCCTCGATGAGCTTGATGACGGCACCGGTGAACGCTCCGCCGATGTCGGTCTGGTCGGTGGCCACGGACTGGATGCTCTGCGGCCCGCTGGTGGTGTTGCTGACCCACTCGAGCTTGACGTCGCCCAGGTAACCGAGGTCCTCCGCCACTTCAACCAAAGCCACGGTGTTGGGCGAACCCTGGTACCGGATGGTTTTTACTTCGGCGCTGGCGCCGCTGCCTCCGGACTGGGCCGTCGCTGCGCCGCCACAACCCGTCAGCACCAGCGACAGCGCCAGGGTTGCGGCGACGGCGGCCGCAGTGCCTGCTGCCTTTCCTGCAGCAGGCACTGCAGCCCTGCCTGCAGCGGGGGCGGTTCGTGCGGATGGCTTTCGGAATTTCATGGCTGGATCTTTCTGCGCTGGAGGTGTGGAACCGGTGATGCGGGTCCGGGCCGGCTGGCTTGTGGCAACCACTAGAACAGAGATGCAGGGGCGGCAAAAGGGCGGGGTTCACAGCGCGAAACCGCACGTCACGGCGGTCCATGGGGCGTAGCAAGGGGCAATCCGGACGCACGAGGCAACGCCGCGTCATCCGCCACAACAGGGCGCAACAATGCGGCCGGGACCGTCGGGGACCGCGACTTTGGGAAGTCATCAAGCTCAACGCCAGGACACGGAGGCTCAACATTTCGGAGTTTTTGGCCAGATAATCGGCGTTGCCGAATGCTCAGGGGACGTTATCTGGACAAAAAATTCAGTGGACGCGAGGACGAATATTTCGCTGCGGCGGGGATCCTCAGTGCCCGAGGATCGCCTGCGCGATTTCGTCGGCGTCGCGGAGTGTCCTTTGCCCGCTGGCGTACGAGGGGCCGCCCGGCTGGAGCGCTTCCGCGGCGATGGCAGTGCCCCACTGCGTGGCCGAAAGCTGGAGGCCCAACACATAGAGACCCTCGGTCACCGAGCCGTTGGCCGCCACCGGCCGGTACGGGTGCGGCGCAACGTCCAGCCCGGTGGCCTGCACCGGCGCACCTTCCGCCGTCATCATCAGCCGGGGCCGCACCATCCCGTCCGCGAGGAGCTGTTCCAGGAGCGGTGAATCGTTCGCGGACACGCGGTTGGCCGGCGCGAGGGCCTCCACCATGGTCTTCGCCGCCACCGGCGGACCGTTCACCCAGGGCGAGACGGCGGTAAAGCGGCCTGATCGGCGGTCCACGCTGAACCGGGGGTCGGGCCCCACAAAGCTGACCACGCCGGCACGCGCCAGGGCAGCCAGCTGTTCAGCGCGCAGCGCGGGCGGCCCGCTGGCCAGGCCCTCCACAAATGACTCAAACCAGCCCCGCAGGCCGGCCACCCAGGACTCATCGGTGATACCGCCGTCGGCCACTGCCGTTTTCAGCACCGCGCGCCCGTGATGCAGCGCGCCGATGGCCATCTTCACCGGATCCTCCTCGCCCAGTGCGGACCGGCGGGCGTCATCGAGCAGGTACTCGACGACGGCGGCATCCAGTTCAGCGCGCGATCCGAAGGACCTGCCCGCCAGGGGAGACGCGAGGCCCGGCAGGTCCAGCCGGTGCCGCGGCCCGACGTGCACTGCAAGGACGCTCTCCACCGCGGCCTCCCAGTTGGCGGCGCTGTGGGCATGCGGCCGCAGCGCATCCTCCAGCGCGGCCAGGAACTCGGACGCATCGGGGACGGCCGCAGGCTGCGAGCGCACCAGGGTGGAGTAGTAGGCCCAGAGGGTGTCGCGGTGCAGCAGGGGCCAGAGATCGTGGTCGAAACCCGGGCGGATTCCGGTGGCAGCGAACCGTTCCAGCGCGGCCTCGGTCAGGTACCGCAGGGTGACCGACGCCGGGTAGTAGCCGGCCAGCGCGGCCTTGGCCCGGTACGGGGTGCCGCGGCGGGAGGCTGCAATGATCACGGGCTCCTGGCCGGAAGGCTGATACTCGAGCCGGATTCCGGCGTCGATGAACTTTCCGCCGCGGCCCTCCGTGAGCTGGCCCATCGCGTCGAAGAAGTTCAGCCCCATGCCCCGGACCAGGACCGGTTCGCCGGCCGGAATCGCGGCCCAGTCGACGTCCGCCGGGACGGCCGGCGGGAAGTAGCTCAGGCCCAGCTGAGCGGCCGCTGCCTGGAGTTCCCGCTGTTCCGGGTTCAGCCGGGACGCCAGGTGCCCCAAGGCGAGGACCACGGAATCGACCGTGAGGGAACCGCCGCCGGCGAGTCCGACGTCGAACGTTCCGGTACTAAGGGTTGTCCCGCCTGGGGTGCCGTCCCCTTGAGAACCGTCCCCCGGGGCGCCGTCCCCTGGCGTCCCCGCTGTTCCGTCGCGCGACGGGCGCACCGACACGGCCGTCGTTTCGTGGAAATTGACGGTGACGCCGTCGGGCAGTTTTGCCGTCAGCTCGTCCAGCGTGCAGCGCAGGTAGCGGCCGTACAGCGCCCGGCTGGGGAAGTCCCGCGATCCCAAGGCAGCCAGTTCGGACCGCTCGTCCAGTGTCAGGGCCGGCATCGGCTCACGCTGCTGCTGGGCACGCCAGCGGTCGAACGTGGTGCCCGCGACGGGCGGCGCCAGCCGGGGGTCTTCAGGGATGACCGTGGGATAGAAGGATTGGGTGTTCATGAGGTACAGCCGGGACTGACGGGGCTGCCACACGTGCCCCGGACCCGCCGGATAGGGGTCGACGACGTCGATGTGGAGGGATGCGGGGCCGGAGTGGGCAGCAGCGTGGGCGGCGGCGTGTGCGGCGGCGTGTGCGAGCAGGCGCTCCAGCACACTGGTTCCCCGCGGTCCGGCGCCGATGATGGCTGTCCGGATGCTCTTCGATTTACCCACGGCATCCAGAGTATCGGCATGCGCCACAGGCACTTGACTTGCTTGCGGCGCGAAAATGTTGTTTGGATGGGGCGCATGACCACCACTGCAGCTGATCAAGCGCCCGGTTCATCGCCCGCCCCCGAACCCACTGACGAGAACGTCTGGCTGGAGGAGATCTACGGCGAGGCACCGCTTGCCTGGGTCCGGGAGCAGAACGCCCGCACTGAGGACCTTTTGGAGGACGCCGATTACGTAGGCCTGGAAGGAAGCATCCTGGAGGTGCTGGACTCCACGGACCGGATCGCCATGGTGGGCAAGCGCGGCGAGTGGTACTACAACTTCTGGAAGGACCAGGCGAACCCGAAGGGGCTGTGGCGCCGCACCAGCTGGGAAAGCTACCTGACGGACTCCCCCGACTGGGACGTGCTGCTGGATGTGGATGCCCTCGCCGCCGCCGAAGGTGAGGAGTGGGTCTTCCACGGTGCCACGTTCCTTCGTCCCGCCGCCGGCGACCCGTACCGCCTCGCGCTGCTGGCGCTTTCCCCCGACGGCGGCGACGCCAACCGCTACCGCGAGTTCGACGTCGGGACCCGCACCTTTGTTGACCAGGCCGACGGCGGCTTCGACCTGCCGACGGCGAAGGGGAACGTTTCGTGGCTGGACGCGGACACGCTGCTGGTCGCCTCCACGGCCGGGGACCTGCCGCGGACCGCATCCTCGTATGCCCGGACGGCTGTCACCCTGCGACGCGGCGAGGCCCTCTCCGCGGCCGCCCGGCTTTTTGAGGTGCCCGAGGACCACATGATGGCCGTGGTGGCGCACGACTCCACTCCGGGCTTCGAGCGCACGTTCGCCGTGGACTACATCGATTTCTACAACCGCAGCACGTTCATCCGCTGGGACGACGCCTGGCTCGAGATCGATGCGCCGACAGATGTTAACCTCAGTGCGCACCGCGAATGGCTCCTGTTCCGACCTCAGCAGGACTGGTCCCTTGAGGGCAACACGTACCCCGCCGGGTCCCTGTTGGCCGCGAAGTTCGAGGACTACCTTGCCGGGGCGCGGGATCTCTTGGTGCTGTTTACGCCGGATTCGCACACGTCGCTGCAGTCGTGGAGCTGGACGCGGAATTTCCTGCTGCTGAACCTGCTGCGGGACGTCTCGTCCGAAATCCGGGTGCTGGATCCCTCTGTTCCCGGCGTTGCGGCCGACGGGGGTGCAGCTGCCGGTGGCGACTGGGCTTCGTCGCTGCTGGATGCCTGCCCGCCGCTGCACGACGTCAACGCCTACGCGGTGGACGACGAAGATGAAGGACCGGCCGACGGCGGTGACGGCGGCGGTGCGGGCGACGACTTCTGGCTGGTCGCCACCGGATTCACCACCCCCAGCACACTGATGCGCGGAAGCCTCACGCGGGATCCTGCCGGGACGGCTGGCTCCGCCAGGGGCGTTGCCGGGACGGCTTGCGTGGTGAGCAGCCATGCGGCAGTCAAGGCGTCGCCGTCGTTCTTTAATGACGACCAGTACGAGGTGCAGCAACACTTCGCCGTCTCCGCAGACGGCACCCGCGTCCCTTACTTCCAGGTGGCCTCGCGGGACCTTGTCCTGGACGGGCAGAACCCCACGCAGCTCTCCGGCTACGGCGGCTTCGAAGTCTCCCGGACCCCTGCGTACAGCGGAACCGTCGGCAGGGCTTGGCTCGAGCGCAGGACAGCCACCTCCGGCAGGCCCGGCGAGGCAGCGCACTCCCGCGGCGGCGTCTACGTTGTGGCCAACATCCGCGGCGGCGGCGAATACGGGCCGTCCTGGCACCGGGCCGCGCTCAAGGAAAACCGGCACCGCGCCTTCGAGGACTTTGCCGCCGTGGCGCAGCACCTCGTCCACCGTGGCGTCACCTCCCGGGAGCGGCTTGGCTGCGTGGGCGGGTCCAACGGCGGGCTGCTGGTAGGCAACATGCTCACCACCTACCCGGAACTTTTCGGGGCTATCTCCTGCGGCGTTCCGCTGCTGGACATGAGGCGCTACACGAAACTCTCCGCCGGGCACTCCTGGATCGCCGAATACGGCGACCCGGACGTGGCGGCGGAATGGGAGTACATCAAGACCTTCTCCCCGTACCACCTGCTCAAGGACGGCGTGGAGTACCCCGAAACATTCATCTGGACGGCCACGTCGGACGACAGGGTGGGACCGGTCCAGGCCCGCAAGATGGCCGCCCGGATGCAAGCGATGGGCATCCCGAATGTCTGGTTCCACGAAGCGCTGGAAGGCGGCCACGCCGGAGCTTCGGACAACCGGCAGGCCGCCGCGCTGCAGGCCCGCAGCCAGCACTTCCTATGGCGGACGCTGGCTGGCGGTTGAGCCCAGGGCACTGTTCCTGGGCCCGGCGCGAGGCATACCGTGGGGCAGGGCGCCGGGCCTGAGACAAGCGCTCACGGGCCGTTTTGCACTGCGTGCCCCGTTCTGCGTATCCTTGGTGGGCTAGTAATAGCCATTGGAGACGTGCCAGAGCGGCCGAATGGGCTTCACTGCTAATGAAGTGTGGGGCACAACTCCACCGGGGGTTCAAATCCCCCCGTCTCCGCGTTTGGCCCCGGTCCTGGACCGGGGCCTTTTGCGTTCCCTGGCCAAGTGCTTTTTTATGCCACCAAACCCAAACTAGAAAGCAGTAACTGTCGTTATGAGCGCTCATAACGACAGTTACTGCTACCTCCATGGGCGGGAGGCGGGCGTGGTGCGTAGGTGGGAGGCGGTGCCTGGCGCGTGGAGAGTGGGGTGGGCTGGACAGGCTGGCGGTCCGGGGTGCGGACGCACGAGGCTTCTCCCGGGGCGGCGGTGGCAGGATGGTGGAATGGCAGTTAGCAATTCCCCGGGCGAGGAAACCAGCACAAGCCAGGCGTGGAATCCACGCCTGGCGCTACTGGTGGCTGCCACGTTCTTTATGGAGTTCCTGGACGGCACTATCCTCACCACCGCCATCCCCAACATCGCCGGCGACTTTGGCGTTCCAGCCGCCGACGTCAACATCACCATGACGGCCTACCTCATAACCGTGGCCATGGGCATCCCGCTCAGCGGCTGGCTTGCTGAACGCGTGGGGGCCCGCAAAGTATTCTGCTTCGCGATCGCCCTGTTCACACTGGCTTCACTGGCCTGCGCCATCAGCCCCGACCTGACTGTACTGACTCTGAGCCGGATCCTGCAGGGCGTCGGCGGGGCCATGATGGTTCCTGTCGGCACCCTCCTGGTACTGCGCGGCACACCCAAATCGGAGCTTCTCCGGGCGACGGCTTTCCTGGTGTGGCCCGCGCTGCTGGCGCCCGTACTGGCGCCGCTGGTAGGCGGCGCCTTGACCACCTACCTGTCGTGGCACTGGATCTTCCTCATCAATTTGCCACTGGGGGCGGCCGCGTTCATCGCCGCACTCAGTCTGGTACCAGCCGGCGCCGGAGACAGGGCACGCAGGCTCGACTGGCTGGGCCTGCTCCTCACCACCACCGGCGTGGGCGCCCTGGTGGTGGGCCTGGAGCTGGCCACTGCCCACCCCGACGGTCCATGGGCAGCTATCGGCGCTGCTGCAGGGGTATGCGCCCTCGCGGGCGCCGTGCTGTGGATGACGCGGGCCAAAAACCCTCTGTTTGATCTCAGTGTTTTTTCCACCCGCACATTCCGGGCCATGGCCACCGGCGGGTTCGTCTACCGCCTGACCATCAGTTCGGTGCCGTTCCTCCTGCCCCTGATGTTCCAGACCGGTTTCGGCTGGTCACCGCTGCACGCCGGAATCATGGTGGCGGCCGTGTTCATCGGCAACATCGGCATCAAGCCGGCCACCACGCCGCTGATCCGGCGTTTCGGTTTCCGGGCCATGCTGGTCTTCGGCTCTCTGGCATCGGCGGTGACCTTCGCCCTGTGCGCCCTGCTCACTCCGGACACGCCGCAGGCCCTGATCTTCGCCCTGCTCGTGTGCAGCGGGGCGTTCCGCTCCATTGGCTTCTCCGCCTACGCGTCGGTGCAGTACGCGGACATTGCACCCTCCCAGCTGACCTCGGCCAATTCCGTGTCGGCGACCCTGGTGCAGCTCGCCGCAGGCGCCGGCATCGCCGTTGGCGCCCTGCTGATCCGGATTTTCGACGGCGTGGCGGCCTTCCCCACGGATCACGCTGGCCCCTTCCGCGGAGCTTTCCTCACCATGGCCGTCCTGATGCTCTTCAGTACGGCGGACAGCCTGTCACTGCACCGGCACGCCGGCGCCGAGGTCAGCCGGCCTGGGCAAGCACGAGCGGAAGGACAGCCCCCGCCCCCGCCTGGCGCAGGGCGCGTCCAGCCACGGTAACGGTCCACCGGCTGTCCACGAGGTCGTCGATCAGCATCACGCCCTGGCCGCGAAGTGACGCCATGGCGGCCTCCAACTCCGGGCCCACCATGACCCGGTCCCAAACGCCCGCCAACCGGTATGCACTGTTCCCGCCACGGCTTCCAGTGGGTCCGCCGTGGCCCAGGTCCAGCTCGCCGAGGTAAGGGATCCTGCCGATTTCCGAAATTCCCTGGGCAAGGGAGCGCACCAGTTCAGGCTTGCTGCGGGAAGGCATGCTGACGATCGCGGCCGGCCGGCCTGCACCGCTCCAGCCCGGGTTCCGGCCGTCACCGGTAGCCCATTCCCGCAGGACCTGGACACAGGCCTGCAGCATGGCAGGATCCACCGGCCGGTCTGCGGCGCCGGCCGCAAAGAGTTCCCGCAGCGCCCCGCCCCAGCCGAGATCGGTAAGCCTTGCCAGCACGCGGCCGTCAGCGAGTCCTTCGTCAGGCTTGATCTTGCCCTTGACCGGAACGCCCAGACGGTCCATGCCACTGGGCCACTGCAGCCGTGCCTCCAGGACACCACCGGCGCGGGTGAGCGTCTGACCCGCCGCTACCGTGGCGTCCTCAGCGATATCGGCCCGGAACCAGCGGCCCGCGCAGTTGTCGCACTTCCCGCAGGCGTGCGCGGTCTCGTCATCGAGGACCGAGGTGATGTATTCCATCCGGCACCCGGCGGTGTCCTGGTAGATCACCATGGAGTCCTGCTCGTCCACCCTGGCCTCGGCGATCCGGCGGTAACGCTCGGCGTCGTAGATCCAGGGCTGGCCTGTGGAACGCCACCCGCCGCCGACACGTTCCACGGCCCCATCCACGGCCAGGACCTTCAACAGCAGCTCCAGCGGGGTGCGGCGGAGATCAACCCGGGCCTCCAGCGCCACCGTTGACACGGCAGTTCCGGCCTCGGCCAACGCTGTCAGCACCGCTGTGGCTTTCTCCTCGGACGGCATGGAGGCGGTGGCGAAGTACTGCCAGATATCCCGGTCTTCAGAACCCGGCAGCAACAGCACATCAGCGTTCGCCGCGCCACGGCCCGCACGGCCCACCTGCTGGTAGTACGCCACCGGGGACGACGGTGCTCCGAGGTGGACGACGAAGCCAAGGTCCGGTTTGTCGAAGCCCATACCGAGCGCCGAGGTGGCCACCAGCGCCTTGACCTGGTTGTCCTTGAGCATCTGCTCTGCGCGCTCACGGTCCGCGGGATCGGTCCTGCCGGTGTAGGCCTGCACTATGTGCCCGGCTTCGGCGAGAAGCCGGGCGGTGTCCTCCGCTGCGGAGACGGTCAGTGTGTAGATGATGCCGCTGCCGGGCAGATCGGCCAGGTGCGTCAGGAGCCAGCCCAGCCGTTCGCGGGAATTCGGGAGGGCGAGGACACCCAGGCGCAGGGAATCCCGGCCAAGGGTGCCGCGGATGGTGAGGACGCCCGCGCCCAGCTGTTCCTCGATGTCGTGGACCACGCGCGAGTTGGCCGTTGCGGTGGTGGCAAGGACAGGCACGGACTCCGGCAGCTGGGTGATCAGGTCAGCGATCCGGCGGTAGTCCGGCCGGAAGTCGTGGCCCCAGTCCGAAATGCAGTGGGCTTCATCAATCACCAGCAGGCCCGTCCGCCGGATGAGCTCCGGCAGCTGGTTCTCACGGAAGGACGGGTTGGTGAGCCGTTCCGGCGAAACCAGCAGCACGTCGACTTCATCGGCGGCGAGCTGTTCCCTGACGGTGTCCCAGTCCAGCTGGTTCGCCGAGTTGATGGCCACGGCACGCACTCCGGCGCGGGCGGCGGCAGCCACCTGGTCCCGCATCAGGGCGAGCAGCGGCGAAACGATCAGGGTGGGGCCGGCGCCGCGGCGCCGGAGCAGCAGGGACGCCACAAAGTACACGGCCGATTTTCCCCAACCGGTGCGCTGGACCACCAAAGCCCGCCGGCCGCCGTCGACCAGTGCTTCAATCGCCTCAAACTGTCCGTCGTGGAAATCCGCCGCCGGATGCCCCACAAGTTCGCGGAGAACCTCCAGCGCCTGGCTTTTTGTGGCGGAGGCTGAGTCAGGTGAAACGGAAAGAAGGGCGGCGTTCTGGGTATCGACCATTGATTCAGTATCCCAGCCCCCACCGACACCCAAAAAGCCGGGACCGCCGTATGTGGACAACCATGAACGTCCGCGGCTCCACGTAAGATAAAACCCGTGACTAGCGAACAGACAAAGACTTTTGACCTCTCGGCATCCTTCAAGGCCTACGACGTCCGGGGCATCGTGGGCGAATCCATCACCGCTGAAATCGTCGAAGCCGTGGGCGCCGCGTTCGTTGATGTGCTGGAACTGGAGGGCCAGACGATCCTGGTAGGCGGCGACATGCGTCCCTCCTCCCCCGAGTTCGCCAAGGCTTTCGCTGACGGCGCAGCCACCCGCGGCGCCGACGTCAAGCTCCTTGACCTGATCTCCACCGACGAGCTGTACTACGCCTGCGGTTCCCTCAACGCCGCCGGCGCCACGTTCACCGCCAGCCACAACCCTGCCGAATACAACGGCATCAAAATGTCGAAGCCCGGCGCGCAGCCCATCTCCTCCGAATCCGGCCTCAAAGAGATCCAGGCCCTCGCCGAGAAGTACCTCAACGAAGGCTCCATCCCGGCGGCCCCCGCCCGCGGCCTGATCGGCGTCCACGACATCCTGAAGGACTACTCCGAGTACCTCCGCCAGCTGGTGGACCTCTCCGGATCCCGGCCGCTCAAGGTAGTTGTGGACGCAGGCAACGGCATGGCCGGCCTCACCACCCCGGCGGTGCTGGGCGACGCCCTGCTGCCCAAGCTGCCCTTCGAGATCATTCCCCTCTACTTCGAGCTGGACGGTTCCTTCCCGAACCACCCGGCCAACCCCCTCGAGCCGGAGAACCTCCGCGACCTGCAGGCCGCCGTCATTGAGCACGGCGCCGATATCGGCCTGGCATTCGACGGCGACGCCGACCGCTGCTTCGTCATCGACGAAAAAGGTGAGCCCGTGTCGCCATCAGCCGTCACCGGCATGGTGGCACGCCGCGAAATCGCCCGCGCCCAGGCGCAGGGCGAGGCAACGCCCACCGTCATCCACAATCTGCTCACCTCCCGTGCAGTGCCCGAACTGGTAGAGCACGACGGCGGCCGTGCCGTCCGCACGCGCGTGGGCCACTCCTTCATCAAGGCAGTCATGGCCGAGGAAGGTGCCGTGTTCGGCGGCGAGCACTCTGCCCACTTCTACTTCCGCGACTTCTGGAACGCAGACACCGGGATGCTCGCGGCAATGCACGTGCTCGCTGCCCTCGGCGAGCAAGACGGTCCGCTGTCCGAACTCGGCCGCGAGTACGAGCCCTATGTCTCCTCAGGCGAAATCAACTCGGAAATCGAGGACAAGGCGGGAGCCGTTGAGCGCGTCCGCACCGACTTTGCCGCCGAGGACATCACCGAGGACACCATGGACGGCAGCACCTTCACGGCAAATGACGGCAGCTTCTGGTTCAACCTGCGCCCGTCCAACACGGAGCCCTTCCTCCGCCTGAATGTGGAAGCAACGGACCGGGCCACGATGGAACGCGTCCGCGACCGCGTGCTCTCCAATGTCAGGCGCTAAGCCGGAAGTGGCCCACGAAGCCACGGACGGCCCGGCTGCGGTGGCTTCGTGGCGGGATTCCGTTCCGGAGGCCTCGGCCACGGACCTGGAAAACCTGCTGGGCACAGGCATCGGCGCAGCCCAGGAACAGCTCGAGCGAAACGGCGGCTTCCTGCCGTTCGCACTGGTAGTGGAGAACGACGGTGAGGTCCGGCTGGTGGCTGTCACGCCGGCTGATGCCGAGGACGGCTCCGACGGTGACTTTGACGCGGACACGATGATCAGCGACCTCACCGAACTGCTCCGGCAGAACCGGGCTGATTTCCGCGCGGCCGCTATTGTCTGCGACATCCTCTTGGTGGAGGAAGAAACAGATGCCATCCATGTAGCCGCTGAACACCGCGACGGATCCGTCTTCGCCGCGGTCCTCCCCTACGCCGCCAACACCGGGACCCACGAATGGGAGTTTGGCCAGCTCGCCGCTGACACCAGCGAACCCACCGTCTGGGTGGACTAGACCTCCACTGGGTTGATGACATGAAGATCAATGCCTTCGCGGATGTGAGCCTGCGGGCCATGATGGTGCTGTCCGCAGCCCCTGACGGCAACCTGCTGACCACGCAGAGCATCGCCGATGCCGTGGGCACCCCGTACAACCACGTCAGCAAGGCCATGGCAAAGCTCCGTGAACTTGGCGTGATCGACGTCGAACGCGGCCGCAACGGCGGCTCCAGGCTCAACGACGCCGGACGCAAGGCCACCGTGGGCCAGTTGCTGCGGCTCCTGAACACCCGGGTGGATCCGGCGGACTGCCATTCATTGAACGGCGACTGCCCACTCATCAACGAATGCCGGCTTCGCGGTGCCCTTTCGCGCGCCCGGGAAGCCTTTTACCGGGAACTCGACGACATCGTGGTGTCCACCCTTCCCGGATCCCGCCAGATGGCGCCCGTGTTCCAGGCGATCGGGCTCCGCCCGGGGCTCTGACTCCCGGCTCCCCTGCAGCCCGGGCATTTCCGGATCCGTAGTCCCCAATTTTGATATCTCTTCTACGAAGTGTAGAACTTAAGTATAAATACTTGTATTTCAAATACATGTATTGACCGCGGTCCGGATGTACGCCCCGGGCCCCTACCTCAGGAGTACGCATGCTCTCGGACAAATCCCGCCCCGTCATTGAGGCCACCCTCCCGTTGGTCGGTTCCCGGATCGGCGAAATCACCCCCAAGTTCTACGCCCGGCTCTTCGCGGCGCACCCGGAGCTGCTGGACGGGCTCTTCAGCCGCTCGAACCAGCGCAACGGCAACCAGCAGCAGGCCCTGGCCGGAAGCATTGCCGCTTTCGCCACCCACCTGGTCAACAACCCCGGCACCCTGCCGGAGACGGTACTCGCCCGCATCGCTCACCGCCACGCCTCCCTCGGCATTACCGAACCCCAGTACCAGGTGGTCTACGAGCACCTCTTCGCCGCCATCGCCGAAGACCTGGCCGAGGTCATCACACCGGAAATCGCCGAGGCCTGGACCGAGGTCTACTGGCTGATGGCGGACGCCCTGATCAAACTCGAAAAGGGCCTCTACGCCGCACAGGCCAACGGCACGATGTGGAGCCCCTGGAAGGTCGCCGCCAAGACCCCCGCCGGCACCGGCTCGATAACCTTCACCCTGGAACCGGCCGACGACACCCCCATCACTCCCGCCCTGCCCGGCCAGTACGTCAGCGTCAAGGTCACCCTCCCGGACGGGCTGCGCCAGGTCCGCCAGTATTCGCTCTCCGGCGACGCCGGCACGAGCCGCAGCTTCACCACCAAGAAGGACGACGGCGGCGAAGTCTCGCCCGTGCTGCACGACACCGTCCAGGTGGGCGACGTCCTCGAAATCTCCAACCCCTACGGTGAAATCACGCTCAAGGAAGGCGAGGGCCCGGTGGTCCTGGCCTCCGCCGGCATTGGCTGCACGCCCACCGCGTCCATCCTGCGCTCCCTCGCGGAAGCCGGCTCGGACCGCCAGGTCCTGGTCCTGCACGCGGAAAGCGATCTGGAGTCCTGGGCGCTGCGCTCCCAGATGACGGACGACGTCGAACGCCTCAAGAGTGCCGACCTTCAGCTCTGGCTGGAAGAACCGCAGGCCGGCTCCAACGCAGGCTTCATGTCGCTGCGTGAAGTGGACCTGCCGGCAAATGCGTCGCTGTACCTCTGCGGGCCGCTGCCGTTCATGAAGCACATCCGCAACGAGGCCATCAACGCCGGAATCCCCGCCACGAAGATCCACTACGAAGTCTTCGGCCCGGACATCTGGCTGGCGTCTTAAAGACAGATGCGCGAACGGACACTTAAGCCCCGGGGCTTAAGTGTCCGTTCGCGCATCAAGAGGCAAAGCACGACGGCGGCCCCGCACCTTCCAGGGGGAAAGGTGCGGGGCCGCCGTCGTGCTTACAGGAGTGTCAGCCCAGGCGGGCCTTCAGGCCAGCGAGCTCGGACTGCAGCGCCTCGGGCAGCGAGCTGCCGAAGTTGGCAAACCATTCCTCGATGGAGGCGAGTTCGGTGGCCCACTCGGCCGGGTCGACGCGGACTGCTTCTTCGACCTGTGCAGGCGTCATGTCCAGCCCCTTGAGGTCGATCGCATCGCCGGTGGGAACGAATCCGATGGGGGTTTCCACGGCGTCAGCCTTGCCTTCGAGGCGTTCGATGGCCCACTTGAGGACGCGGGCGTTGTCACCGAATCCGGGCCAGGCGAAGCCGCCCTCGGAGTTGCGGCGGAACCAGTTGACCAAGAAGATCTTGGGCAGGCGCTCCGGGTTGGCCTTGGCGGACAGGTTGACCCAGTGGTTCAGGTAATCGCCTGCGTCGTAGCCGATGAAGGGCAGCATGGCCATCGGATCCCGGCGGACTACGCCCACCTCACCGGCTGCCGCGGCAGTGGTCTCGGAGGACAGCGTGGAACCCATGAAGATGCCGTTTGACCAACTGCGCGCCTCGGTCACCAGCGGGATGGTGGTCTTGCGGCGGCCGCCGAAGAGGATCGCGGAAAGCTCCACACCGTTCGGGCTGTGGTACTCCTCGGCCAGCATGTCGATCTGGTCGATCGGCGTGCAGAAGCGCGAGTTGGGGTGGGCTGCCGGCTTGTCCGAATCCGAGGTCCAGGAGTTGCCCTGCCAGTCGGTCAGGTGAGCGGGCACTTCCTCAGTCATGCCCTCCCACCACACGCCGCCGTCGTCGGTCAGTGCCACGTTGGTGAAGATGCTGTTGCCCTTGGCGATGGCGCGCATCGCGTTGGGGTTGGTGCCCCAGCCTGTGCCCGGGGCCACGCCGAAGAGGCCGGCCTCGGGGTTGACGGCGCGGAGCTCGCCTTCCTTGCCGAAGCGCATCCAGGTGATGTCGTCACCCAGGGTCTCCACCTTCCAGCCTTCGATGGTGGGATCAAGCAGCGCGAGGTTGGTCTTGCCGCAGGCGGACGGGAAGGCAGCCGAGACGTAGTACGTCTTCTGCTCCGGGGACGTCAGCTTCAGGATGAGCATGTGCTCAGCCAGCCAGCCTTCGTCGCGGGCCATCACGGAGGCGATGCGGAGTGCGTAGCATTTCTTGCCCAGCAGCGCGTTTCCGCCGTAGCCGGAGCCGTAGGACCAGATGGAGCGCTCCTCGGGGAAGTGAACGATCCACTTGTCCGGGTTGCACGGCCACGGCACGTCAGCCTGGCCTGCTTCGAGCGGCGCACCCAGGGAGTGCAGGGCCGGCACGAAGAATGCGTTGGTCTCGGTGATGCGGTCCAGCACGTCGGTGCCGATGCGGGCCATGATGCGCATCGAGGCAACAACGTAGGCGCTGTCGGTGATCTCCACGCCGAACTTGGGATCCTCAGCGTCTAGGTGCCCCATCACGAACGGGATGACGTACATGGTGCGTCCGCGCATGGAGCCGGCAAACAGCCCACGCAGCTTTTCCTTCATCGCAGCCGGGGCCATCCAGTTATTGGTGAAGCCGGCGTCGTGCTCCTTCTCGGAACAGATGTAGGTCTGCTCTTCCACGCGGGCTACGTCTGCGGGATCAGAGAATGCAGCGAAAGAGTTGGGGAACAGTTCCTGGTTCAGGCGCGTCAGCGTTCCTGCTGCGACGAGTTCATCGGTAAGAAGCGTGTTTTCCTGTTCGGACCCGTCAACCCAGTGGATCCGGTCGGGCTGCGTGAGTCCAGCAACCTCTTCGACCCATGCCAGCAGGCCAGCATGCGTGGTGGGTGCTTTCTCAAGCAGCGGCAGTCTTGCGAGATCGCCCATTGCGGTTCCCTTCCTCGGGGTCATCGGTGTGGACTAAATGCTATTGGCCGCCCAAGGGCGTCATGGGAGGTCAGCGGTGCACGTTCGTGATCGTTGGAGCCGAAAACCGCGCAAATTCAAGGAAAACCACGCCCAAACGGCCGTATTTAAGTGACGAAGGTCACCTAGACCGGTCTAGTCGGCTAGATTACATGCTTCTCGATTTGGTACTCCGGGCAACCCTCGCGTAAAGTAATTCGAGGTTCGGGGAGCAAGAAACTCCGCGAAACACAAAATGCGCCCATAGCTCAGCTGGATAGAGCGTCTGTCTACGGAACAGAAGGCCGGGGGTTCGAATCCCTCTGGGCGCACAGAGAAAGGCCTGTATCGGTTCGCCGGTACGGGCCTTTTGTCGTTTAAGTCACCCCTTTCTGCAGTCACCGGAATGACGACGACGGCGCTCCCCGCCTCCCGCGAGGCGGGCGTACGCTGGACGAATGACGCCTGAAACGCTGCAACGTGAATTCGATGTCATTGTGATCGGCGCTGGTGCCGTGGGGGAAAACGTCGCCGACCGGGTGGTCCAGGGCGGCCTGACGGCTGTCCTTGTTGAAGCCGAACTGGTGGGCGGCGAATGCTCGTACTGGGCCTGCATTCCGTCCAAAGCCCTGCTCCGCCCCGGCACAGCCCTGCACGGCGCACAGACGGTACCCGGCGCAGCGGAAGCCGTCACCCTGACACTGGATGCAGCGGCAGTCCTGAAGCGCCGGGACTATTTCACCGCAAACTGGCAGGACGACAGCCAGGTGAAGTGGCTGGAAGATACCGGGATTGAGCTGATCCGTGGCCACGGCTGGATCACCGCGCCGCGCACCGTTGAAGTAGCCGGGCTGGACGGCAACACTTATGAACTCAAGGCGCGTCACGCCGTCGTACTCGCCACCGGCTCCACGCCAACCACACCTCCCATCGAGGGCCTGGCGGACCTGCAGGTCTGGGGCACACGCGAAGCCACCTCGGCCAAGGAGGTACCGGAGCGCCTGGCTGTAATCGGCGGGGGCGTCGCGGGCAGCGAGCTGGCGCAGGCATTCGCACGCCTGGGCTCGGACGTGACGCTGGTGGCCAGGAGCGGCCTGCTGGGCACGTTCCCCGCACAGGCCAGCAAACTTGTGGTCGCGGGGCTGCGCGCGGACGGCGTGGCGGTCCGCCTCAATACGTCCACCGAAAGTGTCCGGGAAAACGACGACGGCACGTTCACCCTGACACTTCAGGATCAGACGCCGGACGTCCGCACCACCGTCATTGCGGACAAGGTCCTCGTTTCAACAGGCCGGCATCCCGCCCTCGAAGGCCTCGGCCTGGAAAGCCTGGGTTTCGAGGCGCAGGACGGGCAGCCGCTGAAACTCACCACCGACTCCACTGGACTAGTCCAGGGCGTCCAGGACGTCCCGGGCACCCCGGGTGAGAAGGGCGAGGAAGGTGAGGATCCCTGGCTCTACGCTGTTGGCGACGCCGCAGGCAGAAATTTCTTCACGCACCAGGGCAAGTACGAGGCCCGGGCTACCGGCGATGCCATCGCGGCCCGCGCCAAGGGCGAACTCAGCGGCGCCCCCGAGGCTTGGAGCCGCTACGCCCAGACCGCCAGCCAGCATGCTGTCCCGAACGTGGTGTTCACGGATCCCGAACTGGCGGCCGTGGGGCGCTCGGTGGAGCAGGCAAAGCGGGACGGCTACAACGTGTCGTCCGTGGAGCTGCCAATCCAAGTGTCGGGTTCGTCCCTGCATTCGGAACATTACGAAGGCTGGGCGCAGCTGGTGGTGGACGAGGACCGGCGGGTCCTGCTCGGCGCCACCTTCGCGGGCCCGGACGTGGGCGAACTGCTGCACGCGGCCACCATCGCAGTAGTGGGCGAGGTCCCGCTGGAGCGGCTGTGGCATGCGGTGCCATCGTTTCCCACGGTCAGCGAGGTGTGGCTGCGGCTCCTGGAGAAGTACGGCTTGTAGGAGGGACCGCAAGTGTCAGTTCGCGCTGGCCTGCTTCACGCGCGCCTCCTCCACCCGCACTATTTGAACTGACCAGTCAGTTCAGTTAGGCTGGAGGTGGACATACACCGTCGAAAGGCCATTTTTGCTCTCCGTACAGCAGCTCCTTGTGAAGGGCCGGCGCGACGATTTGCTTCCGCCCACCTCTCTGCGGGTCGGCCGGGGTGAGCTCCTCCTCGTCACCGCCGAACGCCAGGACCAGCGGACAGCCCTTGCCCTGACCATCAGCGGGCGCATGAAACCCACTGGTGGCCGGATGTCCTGGGACGCCAACGAACGCATCAAATCCCTCCGCCTCGCGAGCGCCTTGGTGGATTCCCCCAACGTAAATGAGCCCGAGCAGCACCTCAGTGTCCGGGACCTTGTCACCGAGGACCTCGCCCTGATCCCCCGCCGCTACCGGGGCGCGCTGCTGAGCAAGCCCTGGCTCAAAGTCAATAGTTTCGAGGACATCGCGGACCTGTGGACGGAGCAGCTGGCGCCGGACCGGCGCATTGAACTGCTGACGGCACTGGCCCTCGCCAACCCGCACACCGACCTCCTGGTGGTGGACTCCCCCGACAGGCACGGTGCCCACGCTGCGGACTGGCTCCCGCGGCTTGAGGAGCTGGCGTACGACGCCGGCCGGCCGCTCGCCGTCGTCGTCACCGTTACTGCCCTCCCGGCAGGGTGGACGGGACCGGCCACGGTGATCGGCAACGCCGTCGCTGACGTGGACGAAGCGTCCGATGCGCCGGCTCTCACAGACGAAGAAACCGAATCCCTCTTACTCGAAACCGAGGATGCCAAGTGACCGTGCTGCGGCTGGCCCGTTCCGAACTCAAGCGGATGACCGGTGGGTTGCTGCCGAAGCTGACCATCCTGGCCCTGATCATGGTGCCGCTCCTGTACGGGGCCGTGTACCTGTACGCCAACTGGAATCCCTACGGGAACCTGAACCAGATCGAGGCCGCCCTGGTGGTGGAAGACACCGGCGCCACGTCCAGCGACGGCACCGAGCTCCAGGCGGGCAAAAAGGTGGCGGACGGCCTGGTGGAGGGGAACGTCTTCAACTGGCAGGCGGTCCCCTCGGCGGCCGAGGCCGACGCAGGGGTCAGCAGCGGCAAGTACGCGTTTGCACTGAAAATCCCGGCAGAATTCTCCACGAACCTGGTCTCACCTGGCAGCTTCGATTCAGCCAGCCAGGCGATGCTGAATGTCACCACCAACGATGCCAACAACTACCTGCTGAGCACCATCGTGGACAAGCTGACCACCGCGGTGCACACAACTGTGGCCAAGGAAGTGGGCGAAGAGACGGCGAACCAGCTGCTGACCGGGTTCGGCACCATCCACGCCCAGATGCTCAAGGCCGCCGACGGCGCCGGGCAGCTGGCGGACGGCGTGGCCACCCTCCGCGACGGGACCGTCACCCTGCATACGGGCACCAGCGAGCTCAGCGCGGGAGCCGGCGAGCTCTACAACGGGCAGCTGAAACTGCGTGACGGGGCCAATCAGCTGACTGACGGCGCCGGGCAGCTCAGCGGCGGGCTCTCCGTCCTGAAGGACAGCACCGCCACGCTGCCCACCGACACCCGGACGCTGGCCAACGGCGCGGCCCAGGTGGCTGCGGGGAACGCGCAGCTGAACACCAAGGTCCAGGACGTCGTCACGCAGCTTGATGCCGCGGACCAGGGACTCCGGACGCGCGTGATCGAATCGAATGCCCGCCTGGTCGCCTCCGAAGTCATCACCCAGGTGCAGGCAGACAAAATCCTGGCCGACTTCGATACGGTGGCAGCCTCCAGCCCCGTGGCCGCGGCGAAAACCCGGATCCAGACCGACGCCACCCAGATCCAGCAGCTCGCGGACGGCTCCGAAGCCGTGAGCGTCGGCGCAGCCCAGCTGGCCACGGCCACCCCCGCGCTGAAGGACGCCATTGTTCAGGCTTCCGGTGGCGCTGACCAGCTCCACACCGGGGCGGCCACGCTGGCCACCAGCGAGCAGACTGCGCTCGACGGCGCCGGACGCCTCGCGGAAGGGGCGCAAACGCTCGACGCCGGTGCGGGGCAGCTGGAAGCCGGGGCCGGCACCGCCGCTGACGGCTCACGGACGCTGACCGACGAAATTTCCAAGGGAGCCGGGCAGGTGCCCAACCCGGACGATTCGCAGAAGAGCAGCCTCTCAGAGGTGATCGCCGATCCTGTTGCGGTCAGCAATGTCTCCCAGGCAAAGGCGGACTCCTACGGCGCGGGGCTGGCACCGTTCTTCCTGACGCTCGCGTTGTGGATCGGCATCTTCATGCTGGTCCAGGCGATGCGGCCCATCACCCAGCGGGCCCTGGCGTCGAACGCCCCGGCCTGGAAAATCGCCGTCGGCGGCTGGCTTCCGTTCCTGGCCGTTTCGGTGGTGCAGGCGAGCTTGCTGACCCTCGTGGTGAACTTGGCGTTGGGCCTCAACCCCGCGCATCCGGTGCTGATGTGGCTGTTTATGCTGGCCGCGGCCATGGCCTTCAGCGCCATCATCCAGGGCATCGTGGCGCTGCTGGGGTCACCCGGCAAGCTGGTGGTGCTGATCCTGCTGGTGCTACAGCTGGTGTCCTCGGGTGGCACGTTCCCCTGGCAGACCACCCCGCAGCCGCTCCATGTTGTCCACGAAATCCTGCCCATGGGCTACGTGGTCACGGGCATGCGGCACCTCATCTACGGCGCGGACCTGTCCGGGATCGTGCCCACTGTCCTGGGGCTGCTCGGCTACACGTTGCTGGGCGCGGCGATGTCCACGTTTGCGGTCCGGAAGCACAAGTACTGGACGCTCAAAACGCTCAAGCCGGAGATCGCGGTATGAGCCCGCCCGCGCCGGGATCTGGGGTGCCCGATCCTGGCGTGCATGGTCCTGGCGTGCCTGAGCCTGGGGTGCACGTTCCGGGCGTGCATGATCCCGTGGGCCACGATCCCGCCATGCACGGTCCCGCCGAGAAGAAACTCCGCCCGGCCCGGACTAATGCCACCCGGCAGAAGCTCTTCGACGCGTCCATGGAGCTGATCGGCCAGCGTGGCGCAGCGGGTGTCACTGTGGACGAGATCGCCGCGGCGGCGGGCGTCTCCAAGGGCACTGTCTACTACAACTTCGGCAGCAAGTCGGACCTGATCGCGCAGCTGCTGCGGCACGGCGTGGACATCCTGAAGGCACGCCTGCTTAGCGAGGCCGGGCAGCCCGGTGCCGATCCACTGGTGGCCATGGAGGCCATGATCGGCCAGGCCATGGATTTTATGGACGATTACCCGTCCTTCGCCCGTTTGTGGGTGAGCGAAAACTGGCGGACTCCCAGCGAATGGCGGGACACGTTCGCGGTCCTCCGTTCTGAA
This sequence comes from Pseudarthrobacter sp. NIBRBAC000502772, assembly GCF_006517235.1. Classification (NCBI taxonomy): domain Bacteria; kingdom Bacillati; phylum Actinomycetota; class Actinomycetes; order Micrococcales; family Micrococcaceae; genus Pseudarthrobacter; species Pseudarthrobacter sp. NIBRBAC000502772. The sequence continues at coordinate 1,200,587 of NZ_CP041188.1, read as the reverse complement.
CTCCTGGCGGTCATCGGCGCTGCCATAGAGAACGTGGCTGCCGTCTATCCGGTGGACGAATCGATCTCGCGGGGAAGCCTCGAAACGGCGATCTTTGGCGCCTGCTTTGTGGTGGGGCTGGACCGGCAGACCTACAACCCGGAACGCACCCGTGACCAAAGCGTTGCAGCAATCATGGCAATCATGCGCGGCTATGTCGTGAAGTAGCAGGGATGATTGGACACATGCGCCACATGGGTAACAGCGGGAAGTTCGCCGTGATCGCGGCCGTCGCCGCCGTGGGCATGCTGGTGCTCACCGCCATCACCCTGGAAGAGGCCGTGATGGTCACGTTCCTGGGCCTGGTTGCGCTGGCCTATGTTGCGGCTGTGGCGGAGGTCCTGGCCCGCGGGCGCCACTTTGTATTGGTGGCCACCGCTGTGGGATCCAGCCTCACCATTGCCTTCTCCCTTGCCTTCGTCAGCACCTGGGAGCTTGCCTTCGCCGAGCAGTCCTCGATCTTCGGCACACCGCTCCCCACCGGGGATCCGGACAACTACTTCTACTGGGGTGGGGCCTCAGCGGTGGCCACGCTGGCGGTCCTGTTCCTTGGCGCAGTCTGGCCGGCGGGCAGGCGGTTGGGGACTGCCAAACGGAGGCCCGCGCCAGCCAAGCGGCGGCCCGCTTCCGGCACTGGCCGCCCTGCCGCGCGGCGCCCGGCAACTGGAGCCACCGCGGCCCGGGGCGCGTCAACCGGGGGCGCGGCACCCCGGGGTGCCGCCACCGGTCAGCGTGCGTCGGGCTCCCGCGCACCCGCCCGGATGCCAGCCTCGGCAGCCAAGCGGCCGTCGTCGTCCGCCTCCCCGGTCCGCAAACCGGCACCCAAACCGGGCACCAAGACGGGCGCCAAGACGGGCGCCAAACCGGCGCCGCGCCGCTGACCCAACCGCAGAACCTGCCGCTGATTCAGCCGGCCTCGGCCGGTGAGCACGGCAGTCGCCACCCCGCCCAGGAGGAGCAACCCGCCAGCCAGTTCCGCCGGCGTGGGCACCTCCCCCAACGCCAGCCAGGCCGCGCTCATGCCCACCACGGGCACCAGCAGGGTAAAGGGCACCACGGCGGACGACGGATAGCTGGCCAGGAGCCGGTTCCAGATCCCATACCCCACCAGCGACGCGAAAATGGCCGTGTACAGGGCACTCAGGATCGTGGCCGGCTGGAGGTCTGCCAGCGTGCCGAACACCGCGTCCGGCCCGTCCACCAGCAGCGACAGCCCGGCCAGGGGCAGGGGAACCACTGCGCCTGACCAGACCACCAGCCCCAGCCCGGAGGCGGCCTTGGCCTGACGCGCAATGACGTTCCCGGCCGCCCAGGACAGCGCGGCTCCCAGGACGATGATGAGCGGGAGCACCGGGGCCACGGCACTGCGGCCGACGGCCACCACGGCCAGCCCCGCAACGCCAAGAACGACGCCGGCCAGTTGGCTCCGGCTGGGCCGCTCGCGCAGGAACCCGGCGGCCAGGAGGACGGTGAGCAGCACCTGGGCCTGGAGGACCAGGGAGGCGAGGCCGGCCGGCATGCCCAGCGCCATGGCCAGGTAGAGAAGGCCGAACTGGCCCGCGCTCATAAAGACGCCGACGCCGATGATCGCCTTCCAGCTGACGTCGGGCTTCCTGATGAAGAAGATCCAGGGGAAGACCACCAGGAGGAACCGCATGGCCACAAACAGCAGCGGGGAAACCTCACGGCCGTTCGCATGCAGGCCGAAGTCGATGGCCACGAAGTTCAGGCCCCAGAGAACGGCGACCAAGGCAGCAAGGAGGGAGTGTCGGAGATTCACGGTCCCACTCTTGCAGACCGGCAGATGAAGCACCAGCGTTGAATTCTGCGTCGAATCATGTACGTTTGCTTCATGATTGAGATCGGTTCGCTGCGGGCACTGACGGCGATTGAACAGCACGGTTCGGTCATCGCGGCGTCGGAGGTGATGGGCTTCAGCCCGTCGGCCGTCTCCCAGCAGATCAAGAAGCTGGAGAAACAGACCGGATTCCCCGTCCTGGAGCGCCGCGGCCGCGGGGTGCTGCTGACGGAGCGCGGGCTCACCCTGGCAGCTTACGGCCGGCGCATCCTGTCAGAGCTCGAGGAGCTGGAATCCACGCTCTTGGCGGATCCGGCCAAACCTACCGGGCACCTCAAGGTTGTTGCCTTTTCCACGGCCTGCAGGGGCCTCGTGGGGCCGCTGCTGGGACGGCTGGCCTCATCCGGAGCGGACCTGGACCTCAGCGTGCTGGCCGAGGACCCGCGGGAAGCCGTGGCGCGGGTGGCCAACGGGGAGGCGGACCTGGGCGTGGTCCACAACTGGAACTCCGTCCCGCTGGTCATACCGGAGCACATGAACCTCGAGTGGTTGTGCGAGGACGTAGCGGACGTCCTGGTGCACCGCGACCATCCCTTGGCAGGACGCGGCCAGGTGGAGCCGGCGGATCTGGTGGACGAGCGCTGGATCAGCACGCCGCACGGAGCCATCTGCAACGAGGCCCTACTGAGGATCTTCGCCGACCTTGGCCGGGTGCCGGACATCAGGGTCTACGATCCAGACTTCGCAACCCACATCGCACTGGTGGAGCAGGGAGCCGTGGTGGCGCTGGTCCCCCGCCTCGGCCGGCCCGCGCTTCCTGCGAACGTCGTCGGCCTGCCCCTGGTCAACCCCATGCAGGTCAGGCAGGTGGGCATCGTGTACCGCCGCACCATGGCGGCCAGCCCGGGCATCCAGTACGTCGCCGGACTGCTGCGGGAGGTCGCCGGGTCCCATGGGGTCAGTGAGTCCCATAGGGTCAGTGAGTCCAATGGGGTCACTGGGTCCCGTGGCGTTAGTGCGCTCGCGGGACCTTGAACTTGGTCAGCCGGGCGTCCTGCCCGTCCAGTTCGGCCCAGGATTTTTCCGTTTCCAGCACCGTGAGGGCGCTGGTGGGGTAACGCGTGGCGGCGTCCATGTAGGCGTCGTGGTTTGAGTCCCGTGAGGCCAGGTGCATGGCGAGGTCCTGGACGCCAGGCATGTGCGAGATGAGCATCAGTGTGGTGACGGTGTCAGGCACGTGGTTGACCACGGCGAGCATCCGCAGCGCAGAGGCGGCGTAGAGGCCGTCCTCAAGTTTCGGCGTCGGGGCCTTGTCCCCCAGTTCAGAGCACACCCACGTGCAGGTCTGGCGGGTGCGCAGCGCACTGGAACAGAGGATGAAGTCCGGGAAGATGCCGTGTTTGACCAGCCACTTGCCGGCCAGGGGCGCCTCGCGGTGTCCCCGTTCCTCCAGCGGCCGCTCATGATCCGCCACACCGCCGGGCCAGTCGGACTTGGCGTGCCGCATGATCACCAGGCGTTTGATGTGGTGGTCGCTCATCCCCCAAGCCTAACGCCCACACAGGTGGGCCGCGCCGCCGTCGAACATCAGCCGCGGAGGCCAACACTCGCGGGGCCGGACTGAACGCGAAAAGGCGGCACATCCCGAAAGCGCCGTTGTTGCGTGAGGTACGAGCGCAGGCGCAGAGGGATCGTGCCGCCTTTTGGCGGTACTGAAGTAAGGACTAGATCGAGTATTCCGGAGCGGCCCAGACAATAACTTCGGGGTGCTCGTAGAAGCGGTAGCCCTGGCCGCGGACGGTACGGACGGTGTTGGCGAGGCGGCCCAGCTTGGAGCGGAGACGGCGGATGTGGACGTCGATGGTGCGCTCGTTGGGGACTTCCTCGGCGTTGCGCCACAGGCCCTCAAGCAGTTCATCGCGGCCAACCGTGCGGGTGCCGTTTTCCACCAGGTAGTTCAGGAGTTCGAATTCCTTGAAGGTCAGGTTCAGGGATTCGCCGTCAAGGTGGACTTCGCGGCGGGCGAGGTCGATCAGGACGCCGGACGGGCGCAGGTCCTGGGGCTGCTGCAGCCGGGCAGTCTCGGTGCGCTTCTGCGCGTTCACGGTGGGGTCACCAAAGGTGGAACGGACGACGTCGAGCGCGGAACCGGGGGTGCCGGCCGGCGCCACGGCCACGGCCGCGTAGCTTTCAGCACCGGTCACGAGTGACTGTGCGTAAGCGCGGATTTCCTGGGCAAGCTTGGCAATGGAGGTTCCGGCAGCCGCTGCGGTCTCCTCGTCGATGCCCATGTAGAGGACAAATCCGCGGGCCACGGTGTCATTGGCGACCGGGCGTACACTGTTGGGTCCCGCGATCACCGGAGTGGGCGCGGTGAGCGGCGCGGCTTCGGCAGGCTGGACGGCGCGGAGCTGGCCGTAGGAACTGGGGTTGTAGCCCTGGGGTGCGTAGCCGGGGGCAGGAAAGCTGGCCCCGGGTGCAGCCGGGGCGAACGCCGGTCGGGCACCGAACCCCTGGCGGAGGCCGGAAGCCTGGCCGGCCTTGCCTGCGTTACGGACGGAGATGTGGACGTATCCGGATGCAACTGACATGAATGCTTACCTCAATGTGAATGGCCGTCATCGCGGCTCGAATGCTGATTGTCCCCGCAATGAAATCTGGGGATGGCGCCCTACGCTGGGCTGGGGGCGAATGCCTAAGAACTTCGTGGGGTCTGAAGATCAGGCGTGCATTCGACAACAGCGCATGTCGGCAGCAGCGGATGTGCTGGGCCAATATTCTGCGGCTGCAGGTGCTGTTGAGTTCTTGTTCACAATTGAAAGTGTGCAACGTAACAATGAAAACTTGCAAGTAACAATGGGTGCAACGTTCCGCATACTGAGACAAAATACGGATTTGTGTTACAGATCACCATTCTGATTTGGCGGCAAAATAGGAGTTGTTGTCCGCCATGGGTGCGCAAATGGCCCTCTCCGGCGAACAATGTTCGCCCTTTCGCCATATCAAGACCTTGAAATTCACCGGCCAATGACTTGCCGAGATTCCCTGCCGGGTTTTGTCGCCTGTCCAGCGGAGAAGGCGTCCGCCGGCGGATTGTCGGCGTCCCGCCCGGCCCCCAGATCGCCCATCCAGCTCGCTAGGCTGGGATTCACAGCGTGCGCACAGGAACCCCATAGCGCGGGCTAACCGAATGATCGGAGAGTTGTCCCATGGCCACTTCGCACTCCATGACCAACAACCTTCCACAACTGACCCACCCGGACGGCTCCCCCATCCGCGCCCTGGTGGTTGACGACGAACCCAGCCTTTCCGAGCTCATGAGCATGGGGCTGCGCATGGCCGGCTGGTCCGTTGCGGTGGCTTCGGATGGCCCGGAGGCCGTCAAGCTTGCCAAGGAGTTCCGCCCGGACGTCCTGGTGCTGGATGTGATGCTGCCAGGGTTCGACGGCGTTGAGCTGCTGGGCAGGATCCGCGCCTTCGCGCCGGAGGTACCTGCGCTTTTCCTGACGGCCAAGGACGCCGTCCAGGACAGGATCGTGGGCCTGGCGGCCGGCGGGGACGACTACGTGACCAAGCCGTTCAGTATGGAAGAGGTCCTGCTGCGGCTGCACCGCCTGGTCCAGCGCTCCGGCGTTGCCGCGATGGACACTGCCGAACTTGTGGTGGGCGATCTTGTCCTCAACATCGACACGCGCGAAGTGACCCGTGCGGGCGACGCCCTCCTGCTCACCGCCACCCAGTTCGAGCTGCTCCGGTACCTCATGGAGAATCCCAAACGCGTCATCAGCAAAGCCCAGATCCTGGACCGTGTCTGGAACTATGACTTCGGCGGCCAGGCCAACATTGTGGAGCTTTACATCTCCTACCTGCGCAAGAAAGTGGATGCAGTGCACCCGCCCATGATCCATACCGTGCGGGGCGCCGGCTACGTCATCAAACCGGCTGAGTAGCAGCTCCATGTCCTCGCCGCGAGCAACCCCAGCACCAGCCCGGAGCTGGCTGAAACCGGACACCTGGCATCTGCGCACGCGCCTGATCCTGTTGGCCATGGCCCTGCTGGTGGCCATCTGCGGCGCCGTGGGGCTGTTCAGTTACGCCTCCATGGATTCCTTTCTCACGGGTCAGCTGGATGAACAGCTGAGCCAGGCCGCCAAACTCTCGAACGGTCCGGGCCGCCCGCCCCTGGGCGGATTCAACGGCAGGCCGGACCCGCTTGACTCCCGCGGGCAGAGTGTCGGAACGCTGAATGCGCGGATCCTGAACGGCCAGATCCCCAGTGGCGGTTTCCTGGACTCGGACACCACACGCCTACCCCTCGACTCCGAGGACAAGCAGACCCTGCTGGCGCTGACGCAGAACGGCATCCCCGTGAACCGCTCGCTGTCCAACGGGGATTACCGAATTGTGGCCGTCCAAACCGGCTACGGCGATGTCCTTGTCACGGGCCTTCCGCTCGCCGCCAAGGAGAGCACGCTGGCATCGCTGGTGTGGACCTTTGTGTTTGTCTCCTTGGGCGGCCTGGCGCTGATCGGACTGGCAGGAACCGTGCTGATCCGGCGCACCATGAAGCCGCTGGAGCAGCTTTCCGAGGTGGCAACCCGGGTGGCCCGGCTCCGGCTGGACGCGGGCGAGGTGGCACTCGCGGTGCGCGTCCCGCCGTCGAACTCCAACCCCGGAACCGAAGTGGGCAGCGTAGGGCACGCCCTGAACCTGATGCTGGACAACGTCGCCAGTGCCCTCGAGGCGCGGCAGCGGAGCGAGACCAAGGTGCGGCAGTTCGTTGCCGACGCTTCCCATGAGCTGCGCACCCCGCTGACCGCCATCCGCGGGTACACGGAGCTGATGCGGATGACCGAGGACTTCACGCCGGACGGCCGGAAATCCCTGGCCCGGGTCCAAAGCCAGTCCGAACGCATGACCACCCTGGTGGAGGATCTGCTCCTGCTCGCCCGGCTCGATGAGGGCCAGCCCCTGAAGCTCAGCGAAGTTGACCTCACACAACTCGTGATCGAAACCGTCAGTGACGAGAAGGTCATCGCCCCGGACCACCAATGGCGCCTTGAACTGCCTGACGAGCCGCTCGCCGTCACGGGTGATGCATCCCAACTGCGTCAGGTGCTTGTCAACCTGCTATCCAATGCGCGCAAGCACACGCCGCCGGGAACCACCGTGGTCACCGCTGTCACGAAGTCTGCCAATGGCGGCGCAGCGGTGACGGTAACGGACGACGGCGGGGGCATCCCTGCGGAGTTCGTTGACCACGTTTTCTCCCGGTTTGCCCGCGCAGACGCGGCGCGCAAGGGTACGGCGCCGGCCTCGGGCGCCGGGGCGTCCGAAGGCACAAGTGGCTTGGGCCTGGCCATTGTCCAGTCGATCATGGAGGCCCATGGCGGGAGCGTGGAAGTGACATCACGGGCCGGACGGACGGAGTTCGCATTGCTCTTCCCTGCCGGCGCGCTGGCGCAACCCACTGACGCCCGAGCGCAGCAAGGCGACACACCATCGCCGTGATTCCCGTTACCAAAATGTGACTTAAGGTTCCAGCTCCTGTAGCGTCGATGACGTGTGGTTCCCGTTTGGGCCGCATATCCGGATGACGCCAAGCTCTGCCGCTTCCCGGATTCCGTTTTCAGAGGCAGAGGCGGGGGACCCACCGTCCCGGGCACCAAGTGCCCTTTGGGGTTAAGCCAACACGTGATTGTGCCGTGTGGCCGGATGCCCTCATCCGAACCCGACAGCTAACTCCGCAGGTGTGAGAGGCGATCCATCATGTCTGAATTCAAGGTACAAACGCGCCCGCAGGGCGACACAAAGTCCCACAGCCACCGCAAGCAGACGCGCTTCGGTGCAGCTATGTCCCCATTGTCCAAGGCCGCGCGGATTCCCTCCGTGGGCCAGCGCGTCGCGGTGTTCGCGACGGCGTGCGCCCTGCTGGTCGGCGTCAGCGCCGCGGCACACGCTTCCGAGTCTGCGTCGCTTGCGGCCAGCGCGGACCAGGCCGCCGAACAAGCCAGCGCCCAGTCGAAGCTGAGCTTCGAGACAGCCGAGATCCAGCCCCCGGCCTCCCCGGAAGCTGCGCCGGCCGAGATCAACGTCGCGCCCCAGGCCGCCGAACCGGCACCTGCCCCGGTCCCGGAGCCCGCTCCGGCTCCGGCCCCGGAACCTGCGCCCGCGCCTGTTGTGGCAGTCAACGACCCCGCAGGAGCGCAGGCCTACGCTGCCGGCCAGCTGGCGACGTACGGCTGGTCCGCTGACCAGATGCAGTGCCTGCAGACGCTGTGGACCAAGGAATCCGACTGGACCACCACGGCCACCAACGCCAGCAGCGGCGCGTACGGCATCGTCCAGTCATTGCCTGCTGAGAAGATGGCTAGCGCCGGCGCGGACTACATCACCAACTACCGCACGCAGATCAACTGGGGCCTGAACTACATCCAGGAGCGCTACCAGTCACCGTGCGGGGCGCTGAACTTCCACCTGTCGCACAACTGGTACTAGGCCGACCGAGCGGCGCCGGCGGCCGGCGTCGCTGAGCTGCGCCGGCGGATCACGAAAGTGATCCGCCGGCGTCAAAGCCGGAAAGAGTCAAAGCCGGAAAGAAATGAGCTGCCGTCCCGCGGCGTCCGTTTCCACGGAGGCCGTCACGGCACGGTAATCCGCGATATGCAGCACGCCTGCTGGCAATTCGCCCGCATTCGGACCCACGGCCACCGTCCGGATACCCGCAGCAACGCCTGCCGCGATTCCGGCGGGCGCATCCTCGAACACCACGGCGTCATCCGGTTTCACGCCCAGCAGCCCGGCGGCCATCAGATAGCCTTCCGGGTGCGGCTTGCCCCGTGTGACCAGGTCCGCCGTCACGGCCGTGGCCGGCATGTCCAGCCCGGCAGCGTCCATGCGGATGTCTGCCAGGGTCCTGTCCGCTGAAGTCACCAGCGCCACTGCCTGGGCCGGGAGGCTGCGAAGCAGGTCGGCAGCCCCCGGCAACGCGATGATACCGGCCGTCCGCACCCGTTCCATCGCACCCAGTTCCTCGGTGAGGGCCGCGACGTCCGCTCCCGCCGGCGCGAAACGGCGCACGGTATCGGCAGCCTGGACGCCGTGCGAAGTGCGCAGGATTTCGGCGATGTCCAGGCCGTACCGGGCCGCGAATTCTCCCCAGACCTCCTCCACTACTGCCGTGGAGTCCACCAGTGTGCCGTCCATATCGAAAAGGACGGCCCGGCAGGTCAGTGTTCGTGCGGCGGCAGGTGCTCGTGTGGCGGTAGGTGTGGGGATGTTCATGCTGCCTATTTTGCCTTAGGCGTTACCGGCTCAGGCGTCGCGACCCGGGCGCCGCCCTCAGGCGTCACGGCCCGGGATGTACTGCACCGCCCACTTGTTTCCGTCGGGATCCGCGAAGTAGACGAAGTGCCCCCAGTCCTGGATGTCGATGTCGCTGACCTCCACACCGTTGCCCTTGAGGTGGTCGTGGGCAGCCTGGATGTCGCTGACCACCATCTGCAGGCTTGGGGCTGTGCCCGGAGGGGCGTCATTGAGGCCCTCGCCAATACAAATGGAGCAGGCGGATCCCGGCGGGGTCAGCTGGACGAAGCGAATGCCATCCATGGGCCGCTCGTCGAAATCCGGGTTGAATCCGACTTTGTTGACGTAGAAATCCTTGGCCCGGTCCACGTCGGATACGGGCACAAAAACGAGTTCAAGTTTCCAGTCCATGCGCCACAGGCTAACGGCGGCGGCAGGAAAGCGGAAGACTTACATTCTGGAGCAGCCCGTACTAGCCGGCGATGCCGTACAGGCGGTCGCCGGCGTCGCCGAGCCCGGGAACGATGTAGGACTTCTCGTCGAGCCGTTCGTCAATGGAAGCCAGCACGATGGTCACGTTGGCCTCGGCCAGTTCCTCTTCGAGCTTGGCCAGGCCTTCCGGCGCGGCCAGGAGGCAAATGCACGTGACGTCTGAGGCGCCGCGCTTGAACAGGAACTTGATGGCTTCGCGCAGGGTTCCGCCGGTGGCAAGCATCGGATCCAGAACAAAGATCTGCCGGTCCGTCAGGTCCTCAGGGAGCCGCTCCGCGTACGTGATGATGTCCAGGGTTTCCTCATCGCGGGCCATGCCCAGGAAACCCACCTCAGCGGTGGGGACCAGCTTGGTCATGCCCTCGAGCATGCCGAGCCCGGCGCGCAGGATGGGAACCACCAGAGGCGTGGGCTTGGTGAAAGCGGTGCCCACTGTGGTGCTGACCGGCGTCTCGATGGTGACCGGCTGGGTGCGGACCTCACGGGTGGCTTCGTAGGCCAGGAGGGTCACCAGCTCTTCCGTCAACTGCCGGAAGACCGGTGACGGAGTGTTCTTGTCCCGCAGGACGGTGAGCTTATGGGCGACCAGCGGGTGGTCCACAACGAGAGTGCGCATGCGTCAAAACTATCACCCGCCCGGGCAGCGTCCGGCAGGGAATCAGCTCGACGGATCGTCCCGCAGGGCGGGGTGTTCGAACGTGGGTGCCGGGCCCGCGTGCTCGCGTTTGCGCAGCACATGGAACAGCCGGTGCGCCAGGATCACGATGCCCACCCAGGCAAGGCCCAGGAACCAGCCGGCCATCACATCCGTCAGCCAGTGGTGGCCCAGGAACACCCGGCTCAGGCCCATCGCGATGATGAAGATCACCCCGGCGGTGATGGCCGTGATGCGCGCCCAGAGCACTTCGAACTGGAGGCACATGACGTACACGAGCACACCGATCACCACCGTTGTATTCAGGGTGTGGCCGCTTGGGAACGACGGCGAAGTCTCGTACGGAGGGACAGCTTCGGCGTGGTCCGGGCGAGTGCGGCCCACCAGCCGCTTGCCCACCGTGGTGGCCAGCGTGGAGACGGCCGCGGCGCCGCCCACCAGGATGATGGGCCGCCAGGTCCGGCTCAGGAACGTGAGCCAGGCCGTAAGTATGCTTGCAAGGATGGGCATGCCGATGCCTCCGCCGATGTTGGTGAAAGCCGTCACCCCGGCATCCAGTGCGGGGTTCCGCAGGCCCTGGGACAGCTCCAGCGCGGGCAGGTCCAGGGCGGTCAGTCCCTCTTCATCCACCACGTTGTTGTAAACCTCGGCACCCAGGAGCGCCATGGTCACCACCAGCGCTCCCCCAACCAGCATGGTGATCCACAGCGCGGCGTACGGTTTGAACCATTGGCCCAGACGGTCCCTGAACGTGTCCACTATGCCTCCCCGGCGTTAATGCTTTGCAGGCTGGATATCCTTCGAAACTATCATTGAGCCATGGTCGCCGCAGAAAAGAACCACCTCGAATGGATGGGTCTTGCCCTGGACGAAGCCCGGCGCGCGCTGGCCACCGAGGACGTGCCGATCGGCGCCGTGGTGATTGGGCCCGACGGCGCCGTGCTGGGTTCCGGACGGAACCAGCGGGAAGAGCTGGGAGACCCCACTGCCCACGCAGAGATAGTGGCCATCCGGCAGGCGGCGGACCGGTTGCGTGCCTTATCCAAACTCGACGGCGGCACCGGGGACGGCTGGCGGCTGGCCGACTGCACGCTCGTGGTGACTCTGGAGCCGTGCGCCATGTGCGCCGGCGCCGTGGTCCTGGCCAGGATTCCCCGCGTGGTCTTCGGTGCCTGGGATGAGAAGGCCGGAGCGGCGGGCTCGGTATTCGATATCCTCCGCGAGCGCCGGCTCAACCACTGGGTTGAGGTCTACGGCGGCGTCCGGGAAGAGGAGTGCGGTGCGGTCCTCAGGGACTTCTTCGCAGCGCACCGCAGCCGGCTGTAACGGGTCGTAGGCGGGCTGCAATTCGTCTCGGGCCTGCTGTAGCGCTCTCACCTGCCTGCACGACCCTCAGCCTGCGGCATCCGGGGCGTCGATCCTGTCCTGGCGCGAGGCCGGCGAGTCCAGGCTAAACGAGCGGAAGTCCCCCAGTTCGTCCCGGATCCAGGCCTCTACCTCGGCGATGCGCCGGGATACTGCGGGCGTGGCCCCGCCAAAGAGCCAATAGGCAATCCGTGATTTCCCGGGATCGTATTGCCACAGCCCGATGATCCGGCCGCGGTCGAAGATCGGATGGTCCGGCAAGTCAGCCTGCAACGCCAACGTGGACCCCAGGACCTGCTTTCCCTTGTCCTCCTCGGCAAACAGCTCCCCTGAGTTCCTGCGGAGCAGGACCAATGAATCCGTGCCGGCCAGCAGCTGAATCTGTTCCTCCGCCGGCGCCTCGAACAACGCAAGCCGCCCGACGTCGTCGGGCATCATCCACAGCACCTCACCGTTGGCGGTGGGAACCTCCACCGCCCCAGTGGCGGCCAACGCTGCCTTCGTGTGGGCCAGGGTGAATCCGGTGAACCATTGCGACTGCTTGACCGTGGCACCGCCAGTCCAGCCAAGATAGCGCTGCAGTAGGAGGCTGCGGGCGGCGTCGTCCTCCATGGCGGTGGGCGGCAAACCCCACAGCGTGTAGGCGTAGCGCTGCTGATCCAGCCGGCCGTTGGCGGGCACGCGCCGGATCCGTCCGTCCGCCTGGAGGAGGCCCAAGGCCGTGGGCAACGTGGTGGCGGCGCCCTTCTTTTTGCCCTCCTCGCCGAGGTTCCGGACCGAATCGCCCAGGAGATCCTTGAGCTGTTTGGGGTCCAGCGGGTTGCCGGCCTCGGCCAGGGCGTGGAGGATCTCCTCCTCCAGCAGCGTGATCTCGCCGCGCTCGACGCCCATTCTCGCCAGCACACGGAACGGCGCCACGGCGGCGTCCCGGCCGATCTGGAGGCCCCACGCAAAGTCATCCTGTCCCAGCACATAGGTGCAGCCACGGGCGGTGGGCAGCTCATGGATTTTCAGCGACAGGACGTCAGCGTCCGCCTGCGCGCGGCTAGTGCCGGCGCGGGCAAAGAGCGTGAGGTACGGGTTGGCGCCGCCCACGGAACGGGCCCAGCCGGCTCTGCTAAACACGTCGGCGGCATCCGCGCCCTGGAGTGTGCCGTCGAGGCCCTGCTTGTGCCAGGCCCATGCCCTGAGGAGCTCTGGGGTGAGCACCTGCGGATCCGGGGCATCTTGGCTCAGGGCTTTGGGGGTCACGGCCTGTTGGGTCAATACGGCGGCGGAGGTCGGGAGCGTGGTCATGGCTTATTGTCCACCGGCCGTACCCGCAGCGGTAGGCATCCCCGCGGCGGGGGTTTCTTCAGGAGGCGTTTTGGCAGCAGGCGTTTTGGCAGCAGGCGTTTTGGCAGGAGGCGTTTTGGCAGGCACGCCGAGGATTTCCAGGACGTTCCGGGCGGTGGAGTCCCAGCCGGGCAGCTGTTCCCGTGCCGCCAGGGCAGCGGCACGCCAGCCGGCTCGGAGGGATTCGTCCACCAGCCACTGCCGGATCACGGCAGCGAGCACGTCCGCGTGGTGGTCTTCAGGTCCGTTGCCACGAGGTGCGTCGCCTTCGGGTCCGGCGAGTCCGACGGCGGCACCTGGCACGGCATATGTCCCGCCATCACGTTCACCACCACGCTCGCCGTCCGGTTTTCCCGCGAGCCTGCCAACTCGTTGCGCGAGCCTGCCGGCGAGTCTTCCGGCGAGGCCCAGGGCGTCCACGGCGCCGGTCCCCTCCCGCACGATGACGGGAATCCCGTGGGCCAGCGATTCCGTCACCACAAGCCCAAAGGCTTCGGCCCGGGACACAAGAAGGCTCAGGTCCGTCCGGCTCCACTCGTCCGCCAGTTCGGTCCCGGCGAGCTGGCCGGTCACGCGCACCCTGTCCTCCATTCCAAGGGAGGCAATGGCTGCCCGGACCTGTGCCGCATAGGCGGGATCGGCGTCGTCCGTTCCCACCAGCGACGCTGTCCAGGCGAGGTCCCGGAGCCGGGACAGCGCGGCCACGGTCAGCAACTGGTCCTTGTTGGGCAGCAGCGCGGCCACCGCAATGATGTGGGGCGGGGCCGAACCTGACGCCACCGGTGCCGTGTCCGTCCCGGGCAGGACAACCCGGCTGGCGCGGAGCCCGTGCTTTTCTGCGGCCGAGGCCGCTGCGGACGAACTGGTGCAGATCACTCCGGCGGCCGCCCGCAGTGCCCGCCCTTCGCCGGAAGGGTGGCTGGGCGACGGCATGTGCTGCAGGACCCACGGGTGTTGTCCGGCGGCCGCGGCGTACTCCAGTTCGCCAGGCGCACCGCACGCAATCAGCCCGTCCACGAGGGTGACCGTTTCCGGGGTGATGTCCGACTGCGATGAGTCCGGCCTTGGGTCCCAGGCGCCCAGCAGGCCGCCCAGCCGCCGTCGGTCCCTAGCGCTGGCGTCAGGCCACGAACCTTCCACCGCCAGCATCTCCACGGCAACCCCCAACGATCTCAGGCCTTGGGTGAGCCGCGCGTTGTAGACGTTGCCGCCGGAGTTGTGGCGGATGTTGGCGGGGACCAGGAACCTGACCAGCATGGGATCAGGCGGACAGGTCGAGGGTGTAGGTGGCCCACGCGTCCGGATTTTCGCGCAGGGTGACGTCGATCCCCGCGAGCTCGCGGCCGTCGTCGTCATCCGTGAGCTTGGCTGCGACGGCGCGGGCGATGTATTCCGCGAGCGCCTCGGTGGTGCTGAGCTTGCCTTCGAAGTCCGGGTGTTCGTCCAGGTTTTTGTAGTTGAGGCCGGACAGCACGTTCTCGATGATGCCGCCGGCGGCTCCGATGTCCAGGACGATCGAGTCCGGGTTCAGCGCACGACGGCGGAACGTCGCCTCCGCCACGAACGTCGCCCCGTGGAGGGCCTGGGCCGGGCCAAAGGCCTCCCGCGGGAGGCTGTGGGCGATCATAAAGTGGCGTCGGACGGTCAGGCTGAACACGGGCTATTTCCTGTCTTTGGGGTTGGCGTCCGCGGGGCTGTCTGCGTTGGGGTATTCGATCACATGGCACAGGGCTTCGAGCGTGCCGTCGGCTAGGTTCTGCACCACGGCCGGCAGGTCCGTGAACGGGGAGGCACCCGTGAGGAAGGCATCGAAGACCGGGTCCTTGAGGAGCTCAACAGCCAATTCCAGGCGCTCGGCCGTGGTCCGGCGGTGCCGCCGTGCCCGGGCAACCACGCCCACCTGGCTGGCCCGGATGGAGAGCCTGCGTGCGTGAAAATCTTCACCCAGCGGAAGCGTGACCTTGCGGTTGGCGTACCAGGACATCTCGATGATCTCCCCCTCATCGCCGGCCAGCTGCAGGCTGCGTTCGAGGCCTTCCTGGGAAGCGGAGCAGTGGAACACGATGTCACAGTCGGGTTTGGCATCATCCGGGCGGGTGAACTCCACGCCGAGCCTGTCCGCCAACTGTTTGCGTTCCGGGTCCACGTCCACGAGTTGCAGGCGGGCCAGCGGGAAAGTCCGCAGCAGTGCAGCCACCATGCCACCCACCAGGCCCGCGCCGACGACGGCGATCCGGTCGCCCAGCCTCGGTCCGGCTTCCCAGAGGGCGTTGACGGCGGTTTCCACGGTGCCGGTGAGGACGGCGCGGCGGGCGGGGACGCCGTCGGGAATCCTGGTGAGGGCGTCGGTGGAAATGACGTAGCGGTCCTGGTGTGGATTGAGGCAGAAGACTTTCTGGCCCGCCCAGCCTTCGGGCCCCACCTCCACAACGCCCACCGAGAGATATCCGAACTTCACGGGCGACGGGAAGGTACCCTCCTGGTGCGGGGCGCGCATTTCCGCAGCCACTCGGGGCGGGACGGAGCCTTTGTGCACCACAATTTCCGTGCCCTTGCTGATGCCTGAATACAGCGTGCGGACCAAGGCTTCGCCGGGCCCGGGAGCGGGCAGGGCCTCGTTGCGGAGCTCGCCGTGTTCCGGGCCCGTGGTCCAGTATGCGGTCGCCTGCGCTTCTTTGCGTGACTTGGTCATCTTGCTCATGAATCTAGTCCGCCGGGGCTCTCCGCGACACCCGCCCGGCGCGAACGAACACTTGCGGCCCTTGAAATCGGGGTCATAACTGTCCGTTCGCTCCGTTGATGAGAGGAGAGCCTGATGGCAGAGAAGCCGAATTCTGCCCGTCTTGGCCCTGCCAGTGCCCTAACCCTGCCCACGTTGGCCCTGCCGTCACTTGGCGCTGGCGTCGCTTGGCGCTGGCGGCCGGACAGTGCTGTGGGCAGTGAAGTCCCAGTTCGGATAGGGGTCTTCGGGCATTGGCCCGTCCGGCAGCGCCTCGTCTGGGACGATGTCGTCCGATGGCAGCCCACAGTCGGGCAGTTCATTGCCGGGTAGAGGAAGGCCGGACGGTTGAGGCTCCGAAACAGGATCATCCGGCCAGGGTTTTGGCCACTGCGGTGGTTCCCAGTCGGGGTGTTCGCTTTGGTAGTGCCGTCCGGTGGGTGATATCCAGCTTGGCGGTTCATTCTTGGTGGCGGTGGTGGGTTTCCACCCGGTGATGTGTCTGAGTCGGTGGTGCTTGCGGCATGGCTGGCCGAGATTTGAAATGCCGGTGCTGCCTCCTTTGGCCCAGGCGAGGAGGTGGTCGGCCTCGTTGTCGAGGGAGTGGTTGCTGCAGCCGGGGAACGGGCACTTCCCGTCGCGAAGTCTGAGCCATTGGCGTTGGGCTTTGGTGAGCCGGTAGCTGGTCCGCCCGATCTCGAGCGGTGCGCCGTCGCGGGGGTCGATGAGGACGCGGTGGAAGGATTCGGCGCCGTCGGCGATCAGGTGGCGGGCCATGGACGGCGGGATCGGGCCGTATCCGTCGAGCATGGCGGGTTCGTCGGTCTGGCCCAGCAGCGCCATGACCGGGACCGTGATCAACACCTGCGCCCGCGGTGACGGAACACCAGCAGCCACGCTGCCGCCGTCCATATCTGTCTGGTCACCGGTTCCGCCGAGGAGCCAGGTGGCGGCGGTGTCGGCGCGGAGCTGGCTGAGGTTCCGGTCCTCATGAGGCCCTTGGAGGGCACGGGCTGCGGTGGTGGTGCGGTTCCAGATCGCGGCCGCCTGGTCGGCGGGGAGGTAGGCGGAGAGCCAGGCCATGCCGTCGCGGTCCGGGGCGTATTCCAGGCGTCGGTCGGCTGCGCTCTTGATGTGGCGTTTTTCGATGCTGACCGGGTGGTGGCGCTCCCGCCACGTCCGGGCCTTGTGCCGGAACCTTCCGGGGATGAGCTCGCCGGCCGGGCCACGTGCCGGATTCACCACGTGAGGGTCCAGGAAATGTGCCTCGAGGGCCTGGGCGCCGGCAGGGTCCAAGTTCACGGTTTCATCGACCATGATCCGGGCGTGCTGCCACGAAATCGTCCCGGCCTGCAGCGCGGAGAACGTCAGGGGCAGCCTGGTGGTGAGTTGGTGGGCCTCGGCCAACAGCGCCCCAGCGGACCGTTCGCTCACTGTTAGGACGCACGCGACCTCCGCGACTACGGCCATCTCTTGCCCTGTGTTGTCCTCTGGTGACGTGGCCGGACCCGCCAGGGCTTGGGCAGCGTCGTCATAGTCGGCGACCGCCTGGACTTTCAGGGCCGCCATCTTCGCCTCCCCGCGGGCCACGGCAGCCAGCGTCTGCAGGGCGAGCTCGGACCTCCGATGCAGCGGGTCAGCACACGGATCCGGGGCTTCGACAGCCTCACGGAGCACCACAGCAAGCGCAGCGAAGGACACCGACAGGGCCTCCGCCGTCTCTACAGCCGCTCTGCTATCCATACTCAAATCATCCCCGGGGGTGTGACAATAACGGCGAGGCTGAAGGGCTATGTGCATAACTCTGATCACCCGAACCTCAAGGTTGCCATCCGAACCGACAGCGGCGACGCTGCACGGCCCATGGTGTCCTCGGACGCTGGCGTGGGCATAGATGTCCCTTTGCACCATCCGGGGCTGAATGCCTGCCGTTTTGTGGATGGGCGGTATGCTCCGGTAACCTATTCAGGTTGGTGACGTGTCCGAGCGGCCGAAGGTGCAACACTCGAAATGTTGTTTGGTGTCAAAGCCAACGTGGGTTCAAATCCCACCGTCACCGCCAATTGGCAAGGCCCCTGCTTCCCTTCATAAACAAAGGGAAGCGGGGGTTTTGTTTTGCCGCAAGCTTGGCCCCTTGATTTGTTGAGGTGGCCGTACATCGTGGAGCGCGGAACCTGAAGCAGGTCGGCGATGCGTTGGACAGTATGGTCGCCGGCGCACGTACGGCTGCTGGCGGCCGCCCCGTCGCGGGGCGGCCGCCAGTTTCAGTGCCCCTGCGGGCGTTAGTGCTCGGTACCTGCCGCAGCAGCCTTCTTGGCGCTCTTCTCGGCGTCCTTTTCGGCGCGCAGCGCCTCCGCCTCGTGCTGTTCCTCGGCTTTTTCCTGGTGGATGACCTCTGCCAGGAGCTTCTCCATCTCCTTGGCCACGCCAGCGGCTGAGGCCGGGTTCTGGCCGGTCACCAGCCGGTCGTCGACCACCACCATTTCCTCAAAGACACCAGCGGAGACATGGGTGGCACCCTGTTCCTCAAGCCGGTCTGCCAGAAAGAACGGGATGACCTTGTCCTTCCCTGCGGCAACCTCCTCGTCGTTGGTGAAGGCAGCGACCTTCCTGCCCTCGACCAGCCGAAAGCCGTTGGCCAACTCGACGTTCAGCAGTCCGGCCGGCCCGTGACAGACAGCGCCCACCACGCCGCCGGCGTTGTAGACGCTGGCTACGAGGTTCTGCAAGCCTTCGCTGTCCGGGAAGTCCCACATGGTGCCGTGCCCTCCCACGAGGAAGACGGCGTCGTACTGGTCGGGATCAACGACGTCGACGCGGGCAGTGTTGTAGAGACCGGCGCGCGTGGTCTCGTCCTCCGTGAAGGCGACCTGGATGGGATCTTTTGAGTCCACCTCGTCGCGCGGGGGCTGGCCGCCCTGGATGGACGCGAAGTCGACGAAATGCCCTGAATCCTTGAAGACCTTCCAGGGATGTGCAGCCTCGGCCACGTTATACCCGGTCTTTTCTCCGGTATCGCCGATCTCGGAAACGCTGGTCAGTACCATGAGGATTTTCTTCATGAAGTGCTCCTTCCGTCTGACTTCCACCCTACGCCTAGCCACATTCGGGCCCTCCCTGCCCGTCTTGGACGATGGGAGGGTCGTCGGCGGACAGCTCCTCCGTCAGAGCTTGTCCGTCCTGTCATCGCCCTTGTGCCCGCCGCGCAGGTTTTCCTGGACCTTGCCGAAGAGGTCCTTGATGGTGGACTCGGTATTGGTGAGCATGTCCGGCTGCAGGTAGACGTGCTGACTGCCCGGGAGGCTGTAGCTGGACTGCAGGCCGCCACTTCCTTCGACGCCCTGCAGTGCGATGGTCACGCCGCCTTCCTTGCGCGCAATGGCCGCGATTTTTCCGAACACCAGCGTGAATTCGTCTGGCTCAAAACTGACGGTCTGACCCACGTGGGTCCTGTTGAGTTCGCTGGCCGGGGTGGCTTTTTCGTTGCCAGTTCCTGAGTAGTTCATCATGTGCTCCCTGACGTGGTTGGCGACTTACGCCAGCAGTCTAGCCCCGCCCCAATGTCGCGGTACATGGTCCTACTGGATGCCTGCACAAACGGGTGCGGCAACCGTGGTCACATCCTCCATTGAGCAGACCAGTGCCCTTCGGGTTGGATGAATTGGACCGGCATACCTGACCGGCACCCGATCTTTAAGGACCAACCGTGACTTCGATGACGAATCGCGCCAATGGGCGGACGCAGACTCTTCCAGGTCTGCGAAGACCTCGAAATCCCCTGGAGCCAGCCGTGACCGAAACCTGCCCCGACGACTGCCATTACTGCTCAGGCCCGGAGACAGACTGAACCCAGCCACAGGTTGGGCAGCGGCCGCCAGCCCTGCGAGACTGGTCCTGAAGCCGACGTCGATCTGCCAGGAGCCACCGCATGACTCTCAAGAACAGCACTTCAGCCAGCTCAAACCGCATCACCGAGTTGTTCGGCACGGACGTTCCGGTGGTGCTGGGCCCTTTCGGTGGCGTCTCTTCCGTGGAGCTGACAGCAGCCGTGAGCGACGGCGGCGGGCTGGGTTCCTACGGCCTCTACGGTTACGGTGCCGACGCCATTCGGAACACAGCTGCCGAGCTCAAGAAGGCAACGGCGAAGCCGTTCGCCCTCAACCTCTGGATTCCCACCGGCGACGAAACCACTTCGCTCCCCCAGCCGGATTTCGACCACTACGTCGGGACCCTGAAGACGTACTTTGACGAACTGGGCCTGCCGCTTCCGCTCATGCCGGACCGCTACCTGCCCGACTACGACGAGCAGGTGGAGGCAACCCTGGAGGCGGGTCCCGCCGTCGTCAGCTTTGTGTTCGGTGTGCCCGCGCCGGAACTGGTTGAGGCGGCGCAGGGGCGTGGAATCGTGGTGGTGGGAACTGCCACCACAGTCGCGGAAGCCGTTGCCCTGGAAGCAGGCGGCGTGGATGCCGTGGTTGCCAGCGGCATGGAATCCGGCGGCCACCGCGTCTCGTTCCTGAAGCCCGCGGAGGAGTCCCTGATCGGAACCTTCGCATTGGTTCCGCAGGTGGTTGACGCCATCGGAATTCCGGTCATCGCCGCCGGCGGCATTGCGGACCGCCGCGGCTACGCTGCTGCACGAGCCCTCGGCGCCGACGCGGTCCAGGTGGGCTCGGCGTTCCTGGCCACCCGCGAATCCGCGGCCGTGCCTGCCTACCGGGCCATCCTCCACAGCCCGGCCGCGCGGGAAACAGTGCTGACACGAGCCCTCAGCGGACGGCTTGCCCGCGGCATCCCCAACCGCATCATCGCCGAACTGTCAGAGGCCAAACTGGTGGCGGGTGGACTCTCGGAAGCCGGAATAGCCCCGTTCCCCGTCCAGAACTGGCTCACCGGCCGCTTCCGCCCACAGGCAGCCGCCCGTGGAAACACGGAGCTTATGTCGCTGTGGGCGGGGCAGGCCACACCGCTGATCCGGCATGACTCCGCCGCTGATGTCCTGTCGGAACTGCTAGCCGGCGGGTCGGCTTTGTAAGCTCGATACATCCGCGGTTATCCCAGCCATCGAATGTGGGACGATCGCCCGTTGACACCGGAGGCAATCCTTGACCAAAAAGACCGGCAAATCCAAGAGCAGAAACAAGGACCGGCGGCACCTCAAGGCGGTACCTTCGGCCCCCAAGATGCCGCTGCAGCTGGTCCTGAACCATCGGGTGATTGATTCGATGGCTCTTGACTTCATTCAATGGCATGCGACGGAAGACCCTGATCCTGCCGGCGCCTTCGAGTGCCTCGAACTGGTCAAGCTCTTCCTCACGGCCCAGCACGCCATCCACGGTTCGAGTTCGGCCACCGCTATCGACAGTGAAGGCGTGGAGCAAGCGGCCGGCGCCATTGCGGCGTCGTTGGACCCCGACGACATGGATGAGGCCTTCGACGACATCTACTTCGCCCTTCACTCGTACATCCATTTCCTGAAAGGGACCGGCCGATGGACCGGCACGGACGCCGACTTCGAGGAACTCCATTCAGCGCTCGGGACCGGCATCGCGGCGGCAGTCCCGCAACTGCCGGTTATCCAGGTACCTGACCTCACCGACGACCACCAGGAGGCTGCCTTCAGTGCCATGCCGCTGATCCAACATGCCACCTCCCTGCTGGACTGGATCGGAACCGGCAAGGAAATCACCAGCACGGGTGCCCTGCGGCTTAAGGACATCGAGCCGGCAGCCGCAGCCGTAGGAGTACATGCCCGCGGAAAGCGGGCCGCGAGCCGGACCCTCCCACTTTTCGATCTGGAAACTGCCGAGAGCCGGCCCAAAACGTTGCTGGAAGTCGGAACCATGCACGACGTACCGGTGCTCCGCGAGATCTGGTCAGCCCTGGTGGGGGCAAACCTGATCAGGCTCGGAGCCACCAAAGCCGTTCCCGGCCCGGAAGTGGCCGCCTGGAACAGCACGAATACTGAGGCACGGCTGGACATCCGCCGGATGCTGTCGGTGGTCCTTTTGGTCGGAGTGCTCACCGACGAGGACCAGGTGTGGGACCAGGAAGCGGTAGCCGGGACACTGCTGGCCGTCCTCACCTATGGCACCACCGATGAACCGATGCCCGTGGCGGAACTCGAACGGATGGCGTCGCCGGACCTTGAGGGCGCCTTGCTTCAGGACATAGACCTTGAAGACACGGAACTCGAAGAAACGGGCCTCGAAGAGATCTACGCGTCGTTCGCGGCCCTGAAGGCACAGCAGAAGCTGACCCTTCTCGCCGAACTCGGATTGGTGGAGGCGGCGGCCGATTACCGCGTTCCCCCGGTCGCCATCCAGTGCCTCGACCTGGCCATGGGTTTCTTGAAGTTGCCAGCCGAGCCATCCGAAACGACAGAATATCCGTCCAACGTGATCGCGCTGCACGGACCGTCACACACCGGTGGCCCGCCCAAAGGCCGGTAGAATCTGAACGTCGCCGAAGACCACTGGAAGAACGCGACCGAAAACGTCACCGGCGACCGAAATAAGGAGGATCCGTGCGCACCAACCACGCCCGGCCACCCTTCCATTTCCTTCGCGCCGCGTCCCTCTCCACGGGGGTCCTGACTCTTGCCGCCGGCGCCCACGTGGCCGGCGGCGGCGACCTTCCCGCCCCAGGCATCATGTTGGCGGTGCTCGCACTGACAGTGCTGGCAGCCACCTCCGCCACGAGGCTGCGGCTCAATTTTCCAGCTCTGCTCGGCGTCCTCGGCGCGGGCCAGTTCATCCTGCACGACGCCTTCACGGCTTTCAGTTCCTCAGGTACCGCTGTGAGCACTGCTGCCCCCGGGCTCCATAACGCCCACCTGTCCGGCGCCGCCGCCCCCGCCATCGCGTCCGTCGGACACGTCCACGATTCCGGCTCAGCGGGGATCCTGATGCTCCTGACCCACGCACTCGCCACCGGCGCGTGCGCCCTCCTGCTTGCCAAGGGCGAGGCCGCGCTGTGGGCACTGGCCGCGTGGCTGAGGCCCCTCGTCCGGCTCCCCGAAGCAGTAACGCCCGACGCCGGCACACCGCGTGCGGCGCCCGGCCCTCCAGCGGTTCTCCCCCTCCGCCCCTGGCGGAACCTCAGGCAACACAGCCGACGCGGCCCGCCTTCCGCCGTCGTACTTTCCTGACTCCGCCCGCACCGCACTTCCGCAGGCCGCGGGCCCCACCCCGTACTTCCGCACGCCCCCATCCGGCGTGCGACCGAAAGGCAACCCCATGACCACTACATTCCTTCGCCGCACCCTCACCACTGCGGCAGCCACCGGCGGCGCAGCCGTCCTGATCCTGACCGCAGCAGCAGGGGCGTCCGCCCACGTCGCCGTCAAGCCGGACAAGACTGACGCCAACTCGTATGCCCTGCTGACCTTCGGTATTCCGCACGGCTGCGAGGAGTCCGGCACCACCAAGGTGGCCATCACCCTCCCGGCCGAACTCAACGACGCCCAGCCCACGGTGAACCCCAACTGGACCGTGGAAAAGGTGACCGAACAGCTCGCCGAGCCGAAAAAACTGGCCGACGGCACGTCCATCACCAAGCGCACCAGCCAGATTGTGTACACGGCAAAAGCCCCGCTGGAGCATGAGCTTCGCGATGCCCTGGTGCTGTCGGTCAAGCTGCCTGACGCGGCCGGCTCCACGCTGTACTTCCCCACGCTGCAGTCGTGCGAAACGGGGCAGACTGACTGGTCGGAGATCGCCAAGGACGGCCAGGACCCGCATTCGCTGAAGGCGCCGGCGCCTTCCATCACCATCACCGAGCCGGCCAGCGCAGACGGCCACGGCGCTGCTTCCGCGGCGCACACCACCGAAACCCCGGCCACCGAGCAAGCAGCCGCCGTGACCGACAGCGGCGCGGACGCCCGCAGCTGGGCGGGGCTTGCCGCCGGCCTCGGCGGACTCGCCCTGGGCGGGGTGGCCTTCGCGCGCAGCAACTCAAAGCGCCGGCAGGACTCCGCCACGTAACATCGCGGGATTTGATGCCCGGATGATCACGATCCGGGCATCAAATCCTCCCGATGGCCCGTGGCATCGTTGACTCCCGTCACAGCAGCAACAAAGGTTATGCCATGACGTCTCTGCGCATTTCCCAAGGGTTTGTTTTTACGACGGCGGTCGCGGCGGCGGCGCTGATGCTCACCGCCTGCGGACCGGGCCAGCCGCAGACGCAGGGGACGACGACGCCGGGGACCAACTCCGCCAGCCCGTCCACCACGCCGGCGTCTCCGGGCGCGTCCCAGTCGCCGTCGTCGTCCGCCGCAACTCCGGCCGGTCCCGCGCTCTGCAAAGCGGCCACCCTGTCGGCGGCTACCGATGCGTCCGGCGGGGGCGCGGCGGGCAGCGTCTACATGAAGCTGAACCTCACGAATACGGGCACGGCGCCCTGCCTGCTCAAGGGCTACCCGGGGGTATCGCTGACCGCCAACGCCGACGGTGCACCGATCGGCGCGGCGGCGACCCGCGACGAAACCACCCCCGTCGCGGACGTCCTGCTGGCGCCGGGCCAGGCCGGAACCGCCGTGCTCCGCTACACCCAGGCCGCGAATTACAGCGACTGCACGCTGACGGACGCGGCCGGTTACCGCATCTACCCGCCGGAGGACACAGCATCCTTGTTCCTGCCGCAGCCCACCAGCGCGTGCAGCAACGCGAACATCACGCTCCTGAGCGTTGGAGCCTTCCAGCCGGCCTGATGCTCAAGGCCCGACGATCTGGGCCTGACGAGTCATGATAATTACACTTAGCTTCCATGACGTCGCTCTGGTTGGACCGCGGGCAATCCTTCAGCACTGACACGTTCGAGACTGACATGTTCGAGGCAGGCAGCAGCTACGACACCGTGGTGGCGGGGGCCGGGCTGACGGGGCTGGTCACCGCACTGCTGCTGGCGCGCTCGGGGCAGCGAGTCCTGGTCCTGGAGGCCAGGTTTCCCGGGGCTGTGACCACCGGAAACACAACGGCGAAAGTCAGCCTGCTGCAGGGGACCGTCCTGGCTGCCCTGGCCAGGCAGTACGCGCAGAAGCAGGTTGGCGCCTACGTTGAGGCCAACCGGGAGGGGCAGTCCTGGCTGCTCCGCTATCTCGACGATCACCACGTGCCGTATCAGCGCCGGGATGCCTACACGTACGCCACCACCGCCCAGGGGACGGAGCGGCTGCTTGAGGAACTCGGCGCGGCGACCACCACCGGCCTGGACGTCGAGTACGTGCGCGACGCACGCCTCCCCTTCCCCATCCAGGGCGCCCTGCTCCTGACCAATCAGGCCCAGATCAATCCCATGGATGTCGTGCAAGCCTTACTCGGGGACGTCCGCGCCCGCGGCGGTTGCGTGGTGGGCGGGACCCGGCTGCGGAATGTCTCCGGAAGCGGGCCGCTAACTGTCCACACCGACCAGGGCACCGTCACCGCCAACAACGTTGTTCTCGCCACCGGAATCCCGGTCCTGGACCGCGGGCTCTACTTCACCAAGCTCAAGCCCTTACGCTCCTATGCCGCGGCCCTGGCGCTGCCTGCCGGAGTCACCGCGCCGCCCGGAATGTACCTCTCGGCCGAGGAACCCACCCACTCCTTGCGGGAATATGAGGCTGACGGCCGCAAGTACCTACTGGTGGGAGGGCACGGGCATCAGGTGGGGCGGACCGGATCGGAAAAGTCCCATCTGTCGGGGCTGCTGGACTGGGCCACGGAGCACTTCCCGGGTGCGGTTACCACCCACACGTGGTCGGCCCAGGACTACCAGGCCACCAACCTGATGCCCTTCTTTGGCAAACTGCCACGGGGCCGGGGCCACATCTTCTTCGGCACCGGTTACAACAAGTGGGGCATGACCAACGCGGTTGCCGCCGCCCTTGGCATCTCCGCGGACATCCTCGGCGGCAGCCTCCGCTGGGCCAACACGATCCACCACCGCGTGACGTCTCCGGGCGGGGCAATGACCGCCGTCGCCGTCAACGCTGGCGTGGCTGCGCGGCTGGCCGCCGACTGGGGGAAGCTGGCGGTTGGCAAGTCGGTGAGTGGCAGGCCGGTGGTTGAGCCTGTCATTGAGCCTGTCGAAACCGGGGTGCCGACGGGCCCACCCCCCGGAGGTCCTGTACCGGCCGACGGCGACGCGACGGTGTACCGCGACGGCGCCCGGCCGGCGGCGGTCTCCACGGTGGACGGCACCACGTGCAGGCTCTCCGCCGTCTGCACCCATCTGGGTGGGATTGTCCACTGGAACGACAGCGAACTGACCTGGGACTGCCCGCTCCACGGCTCGCGCTTCAGCCCCGACGGCAAGCTCCTCGAAGGACCATCTACCCACGATCTTCCGAGGCTCGAGCAGGGTTGATCCGCGCCTCCAACGGTGCCGGCAATACTGTCGGTGGGGTAGGGCATGATGGAGGAATGCAGGAGGATCAGCCAGCGGAAGCGGGCCACGCAGCCCGCCCGGCCAGGCGCAAAGAGGAACCCATGGGCCGTTTCAGCCGGCCCACGCGGGACTGGTTCCTGGGCGCGTTTGCGGAGCCCACCCCTGCCCAGACTGGCGCCTGGAACGCCATCTCGTCCGGCTCGCATGCGCTGGTGGTGGCACCCACCGGGTCCGGCAAGACGCTCGCGGCGTTCCTCTGGGCTTTGGATCGTTTGCTTGTTGAGGCTCCTTACCCGGGTCCGGAACCGGGTGACCCTGTATTGCCCGGCCTGGATGCTGTATCGGTCAAAGGGGCGGTGAAAGGGCAAGCCAAAGGACGGCGCCCCCGCCCGCCCAAACGCAAGACCCGCGTCCTGTACATCTCGCCGCTGAAAGCCCTCGGCGTGGACGTGGAACGCAACCTCCGCTCGCCGCTGATCGGGATCACCCAGACTGCCAAGCGGCTGGGACTTCCGGCGCCCCTGATCACCGTGGGGGTCCGGTCCGGTGACACCACGACGGCGGACCGTCGCGCGCTGCTCAGCAACCCGCCGGACATCCTCATCACCACGCCGGAATCGCTGTTCCTGATGCTCACCTCCAAGGCGCGCGAGACCCTCACCGAGGTGGACACCATCATCGTTGACGAGGTCCACGCCGTCGCCGGAACCAAGCGTGGCGCGCACCTGGCGGTCTCGCTGGAACGGCTGGATGCGCTGCTGTCCAAGCCCGCCCAGCGGATCGGCCTCTCCGCAACGGTGGAGCCGCGCGAGTTAGTGGCCCAGTTCCTGGCCGGTGCTGCGCCGGTGCAAATCGTGGCCCCGACGTCACGGAAAAACTGGGACCTCACCGTATCCGTCCCGGTGGAGGACATGTCCGACCTCCCGGGCGCCGCAGGCGCCTTCGACTCCGGTCCGGCATCCGGGCTGCAGCCCCAGGCCTCGATCTGGCCCCATGTGGAGGAAAAGATCGTTGACCTGGTGCTGGCCAACCAGTCCACCATCGTCTTCGCCAACTCCCGTCGCCTGGCTGAACGGCTCACCGCGCGGCTCAACGAGATCTACGCCGAACGGCAACTGATCGCGGTCGGCGGAGGCTGGGACTCGCCTGACGCCGGTGCCGCAGATCCAGGTTTTCCGTCCAGCGACGGGGCATTCAGTCCTGCCTTCAGTCCTGCCTCCACCCCGGCTTCCACGCCTGCGTCCACCGCGACGCCGGCCCACATGATGGCGCAGGCCGGCAGCACGGCGGGAGCCGATCCTTTGCTGGCCCGCGCCCACCACGGATCGGTTTCCAAGGACCAGCGGGCGCTCATTGAGGACGATCTCAAGTCCGGCCGGCTGCGCTGCGTCGTGGCCACTTCGTCCCTGGAACTCGGCATCGACATGGGCGCTGTGGACCTCGTGGTGCAGGTGGAATCACCGCCGTCGGTGGCCAGCGGGCTCCAACGTGTGGGCCGTGCCGGGCACCAGGTGGGGGAAATTTCGCAGGGAGTGCTGTTTCCCAAGCACCGCGCAGACCTGGTGCACACGGCCATCACCGTGGAGCGGATGCTCGAAGGGAAGATCGAGCGGCTCTTTGTCCCGGCCAATCCGTTGGACATCCTGGCCCAGCAGACCGTCGCGGCCACCGCCCTGGGCAGCATCGATGTGGAGGAATGGTTCGCCACCGTCCGCCGGTCCGCCCCGTTCGCATCCCTCCCCCGGTCCGCCTACGAGGCAACCCTTGACCTGCTGGCCGGCCGGTACCCGTCCGATGAATTCGCGGAACTGCGGCCCCGGATCATCTGGGACCGGAACGCCGGCACCATCGAAGGCAGGCCCGGGGCCCAGCGGCTTGCCGTGACGTCCGGCGGCACCATCCCGGACCGCGGCCTTTTCGGTGTCTACATCATCGGCACGGAGGTGGAGGGCTCCGGCACGCCGGGCTCGGACGGCAAACCCGCCGCGTCACCGGCCAAAGGCGGCCGCCGCGTGGGCGAGCTGGACGAGGAAATGGTCTACGAGTCCCGGGTGGGTGACATTTTTGCGCTGGGCGCCACCAGCTGGAAGATCGAGGACATCACCCACGACCGCGTCCTGGTCTCCCCCGCCTTCGGCCAGCCGGGCAAACTCCCCTTCTGGAAGGGGGACTCGCTGGGGCGGCCCGTTGACCTGGGCCGTGCGCTGGGCGCCTTCGTGCGTGAACTGTCCGCGTCCGACGTCGGCCCTGCCACCGAACGCTGCAAGGCCAGCGGGCTGGATGAATTCGCCGCGAACAACCTGATCCAGTACCTCAGTGAACAGAAGCTCGCCACTGAGGTGGTCCCCTGCGACACCACGCTGGTGGTGGAGCGCTTCCACGACGAACTGGGCGACTGGCGGGTGATCCTGCACAGCCCGTTCGGGATGCCGGTGCACGCTCCCTGGGCACTCGCCGTCGGGCAGCGCCTGCAGCAGCGGTACGGCCTGGACGGGTCTGCCATGGCCGCCGATGACGGCATCGTGCTGCGGGTCCCCATGATGGAGGACGAGCCGCCCGGTGCCGAGCTGTTCCTGTTTGATCCCGACGAGCTGGAGCAGATTGTCACCGCCGAGGTGGGCGGCAGCGCGCTGTTCGCCTCGCGTTTCCGGGAGTGTGCAGCGCGTGCGCTGCTGCTCCCCCGGCAAACGCCCGGCAAGCGGCAGCCGCTCTGGCAGCAGCGCCAGCGGTCGGCGCAGCTGCTCGACGTCGCCCGGAAATACCCCACGTTCCCGATCGTGCTGGAAACCGTCCGTGAATGCCTGCAGGACGTGTACGACCTCCCGGCCCTGAAGGACATTGCGGCCTCGGTGGAACGCCGTGAACTCAGGATCGTGCAGACCACCACGCAGCAGCCGTCGCCGTTCGCCAAGTCCCTGCTGTTCGGGTACGTGGCCCAGTTCCTGTATGAAGGGGACTCGCCCCTGGCCGAGCGCCGGGCCGCGGCGCTGGCCCTGGACTCGACACTCCTGAACGAGCTGCTCGGCCGCGTTGAGCTCCGTGAACTGCTGGACGCCAAGGTCATCGAGGCCACCGAGCTTGAACTCCAGCGCCTTGCGCCGGACCGCAGGGCCCGCGGCATGGAAGGCGTCGCCGACCTGCTCAGGTTGCTGGGTCCCCTGACGCCGGACGAGGTCGCCGCCCGCCTGGAGGCTGCGCCGGTGGTGGAGCCTGCGGTGGTGGTTGAGCCCGTCGAAATCCCGGAGCCCACCGAAACGCCGGTGGTTGAGCCTGTCGAAACCCCACATGCCGACACTCCTCTGGCCATAACGCACCTGACCGCCCTGCTGCGGGCCAACCGGGCCATAAGAGTCAACATCGGCGGGGCCGAACGCTACGCCGCCGTCGAGGATGCCGCCCGGCTTCGTGATGCCATCGGCGTTCCGCTTCCCATGGGCGTTCCCCTGGCCTTCATCGAACCGGTTGCAGACCCCTTGGGCGACCTGGTTTCCCGGTACGCGCGTACGCACGGACCGTTCACGTCGGCGGAAGCCGCGGCCCGGTTGGGGCTCGGCGTCGCCGTGGTCAGCACCGCACTGAAACGGCTCGCCGCGGACGGCCGGGTGGTGGAAGGCGAGTTCCGGCCGCACGCCGCTCCAGCGGAACAGACGGCCAGCTATGGGCCACCGGACGAAACACCGATTGAGGATGTCCAAACGGGTCAGCCGCTCGCGGCAGAGCCCCCGCAGACGCATCTTCCCGCCCCCTCCACCAGCGAATGGTGCGACGCCGAAGTGCTCCGCAAGCTCCGGCGTCGTTCGCTCGCAGCACTGCGCGCCGAGGTGGAACCGGTGGACGCCGCCGCCTATGGGCGCTTCCTGCCGGCCTGGCAGCATGTCCGCACTCCGGGAGCCGGGCGCGGGCAGCCGTCACTGCGGGGGTTGGACGGTATTGTCACCGCGATCGACCAGCTTTCCGGCGTGCCGGTACCGGCTTCGGCGTGGGAGCCGCTGGTCCTGGCCAGCAGGGTTTCGAACTACCAGCCCGCCATGCTCGACGAGCTTATGGCCGCCGGCGAGGTCCTCTGGTCCGGGACGGGGGCACTGCCTGGAAACGACGGCTGGGTCAGCCTCCACCTGGCCGATTCCGCCGAACTGACGCTGAATCCCGCCGTCGAATACGAACCCGGCGACGCGCAGCAACGCCTGCTTGACCACCTGAGGAACAACGGCGGCGGTTACTTCTTCCGCCAGCTGAAGGACGTGGCTGGTGGCATGGACTCGGTGCTCAGCGACCAGGAAGTGGTGTCCGCGCTGTGGGATCTAGCATGGGCGGGCCGCATCACCGGCGACACTTTCGCCCCGGTCCGCGCCCTCATCGCCGGCGGCCACACGGCGCACCGACAAGTGGCCCGCCCGCCCCGCGCCCGTGCCCCCAGGCTGAGCCGGCTCGGCCGCTCGCACGGCACCGGACTCCTGGGATCGCCCGGGCTGGGGTCCCCTGCGCTGGGCGGCGGACGGTATGGCTCGTTGTCGGGCACGGCGGCCACACCTCCGCTGGCCGCCGGGCGTTGGTCTGCCCTGCCCTCGCCCGAGCTGGATGCCACCATCCATGCCCGTGCCACGGCTGAGCTGTTGCTGGACCGGTATGGCGTGGTGACCCGGGGATCGGTCATGGCGGAGCAGATCCTGGGCGGGTTCGGCCTGATGTACAAGGTGCTGGCCCGGCTGGAGGAGGCCGGCCGCTGCCGCCGCGGGTACTTCATCGAGCACCTCGGGGCCGCCCAGTTCGCGGTCCCCGCAACCGTGGACCGGCTGCGCTCCTATTCCGAGGACACCCAGCTGGCCAAGCCCGAACCAATGGCACTGGCCCTTGCGGCCACGGATCCCGCCAACCCCTATGGGGCTGCTTTGCCCTGGCCTGCCCTCGACGTGGAGGCCGGAACGGGCCACCGGCCTGGGCGGAAAGCCGGGGCCCTGGTGGTCATGGTGGACGGCGCCCTGGTCCTCTATGTGGAGCGCGGCGGCAAAACCCTGCTGGCCTTCAGCGAGGACACAGCCGTGCTGTCAGCCGCCGGCGCGGCTTTGGTAGGTGTCGTCACCCGGGGAGCCGTGGACAAGCTCATCATGGAAAAGGTCAACGGCCACGGCATCCTGGACACGCCCGTGGCGGCCGCACTCGCGGCCGCCGGGGCATACTCAACGCCCAAGGGTCTGAGGATCCGTGCCTGAGGGCGACTCCGTCTGGCGGGCCGCCGCCGAACTCCACCAGGCCTTGGCTGGACAAACGCTGACGGCATCGGACTTCCGCGTGCCGAGGTTCGCCACGCTCAACCTGGCCGGCTGGACCGTGGCGGAGGTGGTCCCGCGCGGCAAGCACCTGCTGATGCGCGTGCTGGGACCGGACGGGAATGGACCGGAGGAGCGGAAGCTCACCATCCATTCGCACCTGAAGATGGAAGGCACCTGGCAGGTCTATCCGCCGGGCGGGCGCTGGCGGAAGCCTGGATTCACCGCCCGGTGCGTTCTGCGCACGGCGGCAGCGGACGCCGTCGGGTTCTCCCTGGGCATCGTGGAAGTGGTCCGCACCGCGGACGAGGACACCATAGTGGGCCATCTGGGTCCGGACCTGCTGGGTCCGGACTGGGACCCGGCCGAAGCGGAGCAGCGGATCCGCGCGGCACCCGACGTGCCCATCGGCGTCGCCCTGCTGGACCAGCGCAACCTGGCGGGCATCGGCAACATCTATCGCTGCGAGGCGTGCTTCCTGTCCGGGGTGCACCCGGCGACTCCGGTCTCAGCTGTCCACGACGTCCGGACCCTGATGACCGATGCCAAGCAGCTGCTGGAAGCCAACCTGGGCCCGGCACGCCGGGTGACCGTCCTCAACCCGCGAGGCATGCCCGTGGGACGGATGGCGGGCCGCCCGGGCTACTGGGTTTACCGGCGCGAACACCAGCCGTGCCTGAAATGCCGGACCCCCATCCGCCGCGGCGTGCTGGGCAAACCCAACGGCGAAGAGGAACGGGACATCTACTTCTGCCCGCAGTGCCAGCCGGTCCTGCCCTAGGCGTCATGTCCTGAGCGGTCCTAGGGAGTCCTAGAAAGTCCTGGCCACGCGTTCGACGGCGACCGGCTCGTCCGTGTCCGACCCGCCAGCGTCCAACTCGACGGCATCGAACTCGGCGGCGTCCAACTCGTCGGCATCGAACTCGCCGGCGTCCAACTCAACGGCATCCTGCTCGAGGACTGCGGCCTCGGCTGCCAGATCTGCGGGCACCATAAACCGCGGAAGCAACAGCTGGACCAGCGGCCCGATGGCGAGGGCGTACACCACCGTGCCCACGCCCACGGAACCGCCCAGCAGCCAGCCGACTCCCAGCACCACAACTTCGATCAGGGTGCGCGAGACCCGCACGGACCAGCCGGTGCGCCGTGCCAGCCCGGTCATCAGGCCATCCCTGGCCCCCGGACCGAACCGTGCGCCGATGTAGCAGGCGGACGCGATGCCGTTCAGCAGCACGGCACCGGCAAGCATGCCGATCTGGCCGCCAAGATGCGAGAACGCGGGGATCAAAGCGAGGCCGATGTCCGCGAAGACGCCCACCAGCACGGCGTTGCAGAGCGTGCCGAACCCTGGCCACTGCCGGAGCGGGATCCAGAGGAGCAGCACCAGGAAACTCACAATGATGACCACCACACCGATGCTCAGCCCAGTCCGGCCGGACACTCCCTGATGGAAGACATCCCACGGATCCAGTCCAAGTCCGGCACGGATGAACATGGCCAGGGAGATGCCGTACATGGCGAGGCCGGTAAAGAGCTGGAGTAGTCTGCGAGTCAACATAACGACCACTCTGACAGGTAACTGGCATTGAATTACATAGCCAGTCTGAGATACTGGCATCATGTCCCCTTCGCTGAACCCG
Organism: Pseudarthrobacter sp. NIBRBAC000502772; assembly: GCF_006517235.1. Taxonomy (NCBI): domain Bacteria; kingdom Bacillati; phylum Actinomycetota; class Actinomycetes; order Micrococcales; family Micrococcaceae; genus Pseudarthrobacter; species Pseudarthrobacter sp. NIBRBAC000502772. Next base: position 1,167,601 of record NZ_CP041188.1, on the reverse strand, counting down.
CCTGCGCTGGCCCGTCTCCTGGGTGAGTGGAACGTCGGCGTCGCTCCCGCTTACCGCGAGCTGGCCGACGTCGTCCGCCTCCTGGTCCTGGACGGCCGGGTGGCCCTGGACACGGCCCTGCCCAGCGAGCGGGCACTGTCTGAGGCGCTGGGTGTCAGCCGCACCACCGTCACAGCCGCCTACGGCCACCTCCGCGAGCAGGGTTTCCTCAGCAGCGGGCAGGGCAGCAGGGGCCGGACCCGGATTCCGCGCCTGACGGCGTTGGGTACCACGGTGCTCACGGAGCCGGGCCTGACAACCGCGGGGCGGACGCCCGGAACAACGTCTCCCGGGCTCGCGGCGCCGGAGGGTCTGATTGACCTCGCCTACGCGTCGCTGCCCGCCAGCGGCGAGGTGGTGCACCGCGCGTTCGCGGCAGCCCTCACCGAACTTCCGGCACTGCTGCCGGGATTCGGCTATGACGCGATGGGTCTGCTCCCGCTGCGCGAGACGGTGGCGGCGCGTTATACGGCGGCCGGCGTGCCGACCACCGCCGAACAGATCCTGGTGACCTCGGGCGCGCAGCACGCCCTGAACATCATCATCCGCGCCGTGGCGGGCCGGCAGGACAGGGTGCTGGTGGAACACCCCAGCTATCCGAACGCCCTGGATGCCATCCGCGCGGCCGGCTGCCGGCCCCTCCCGGTGGCATTCACCACAGCCCAGGGCGACAGCACCAAAGAGGCCGACGGCGGTGCGCCCGCCCTGGTCTGGGACATGCACGCCCTGCAGGCCGCCCTGGTACAGCAGCGACCCAGGATGGCGTACGTGGTGCCGGACTTCCATAACCCCACCGGGCAGCTGATGCCTGATGTCCAGCGCCGCCAGCTGGTCCGGGCGGCCGCGGCGGCGGGGACAGTTCTGGTGGTGGACGAAACCCTCCGTGAGCTGAATCTCGACGGCGCCGAAACCAGTCCCGTGGCAGCATTCGGTCCCGCAGTGGTCACCATCGGCTCGCTCAGCAAATCCCATTGGGCCGGACTTCGGACAGGCTGGATCCGCGCCTCCGAAGCCATGATCCAGCGCTTTGCGGCGGCACGGACGTCCCTGGATCTGGGCGGACCGCTTATGGAACAGTTGGCGGCGGCCCACCTGGTCCGCGCCCTCGACGAGCCGCTTCCCGCCCGGCTCAGCGCCCTCCGGGACAACCGCGCTGCACTTCTGGAGCTCCTTGCCGGACACTTGCCGGACTGGGAAACGGCACGCCCGGCCGGCGGACTGTCCGTCTGGTGCAGGCTGCCAGCACCGGTCAGCACGGCGCTGACGATGATCGCTCCGGACTTTGGTATCCGGCTGGCCGCCGGGCCGCGGTTTGGCGTCGGCGGCGCGTTCGAACGCTACCTCCGGGTACCTTTCACCCTGCCGCCGGACCAGCTGGAGACCGCCGTTCTGGCCCTGCGCTCAGCCCAGGACCGGCTCGATGCCGCCCCGCAGCTCCGCCGGACCCTGAAGAACGCGCCGGCCCTGGCTATTGCGTGACGCGTGGGCTTTCGGGATCACGTGCCGCTGGCACCGCGGCCTGCGGCCCGGCCCATCCGCTGCTTGGCCGTATTGGTCCCGGCCCCGACCGGGACATGAGCCGTCGCCTTGGCCAGCCCAAACTCCGGCATCCCGTTGTAGACAACCTCGATCCCGCCGGCCGGCACCTGGTACGTCTCATGCCAGACGCCGACGTCGCCAGTCCCGGAGAGTTCCTTCATGAATCGTCGCCACGGTTCCAGGTGCGGGGACTCCCGGTCCGCCGCGAACTTCCGCAGGTGCTCGGGGCTCTCCCAGTAGCTGAGCAGGATGGTGGTGCGTCCGAACCACTGCTCGCAGCCGAGCATTCCCGCCGCGGGGTCGGCGGCAAGGTGCTGGAGCATCCGCGGCATGGCGGCAGCCACCTTGCCGACGGTCACGACCTTCCACCATCGGTTCGCCCGCATGCCGATCAGGAAGACCGTCACCGATTCGCGGCCCGGGTCAGCGGTGTACCGGCCCGGAAATAGCTTCTGCGCCATGGGAACTCCTTCGGTTCGCGGTTTCATAACCTTGTTTCATAACACCGTTACGAAACAAGGTTATGAAACAATGGACTCCATGGCAAGACCCGTAGTGCATAACGATTCCCTCAGGCAGGGCCTGCTGGCCGTCACGGCTGACCTGGTGGACCGTGACGGTCCTGCACGCGTGAATCTGCGGGATGTGGCAGCGGCCGCCGGCACGTCCACTACGGCCGTCTACTCGCTGTTCGGCGGAAAATCCCAGCTCCTGACGGCCGTTGTGGACGACGGGTTCCGGTCCTTCCGCGACTCACAGGTGGCCGCGGCCCCGGGCGGGCTTCGGGGACTCGGCGAGGCCTACCGGACCTGGGCGCTGGAGCATCGGGCGCTCTACCGGCTGATGTTCGGCGGCGCGCTGGCAGCCTACGTCGATTGCCAGCCAAGCCCCGATGCTGCCGCCGATGCCATGGAGCCCCTGATGGAAGCAGTGGCCTCCGCCCAGTCCGCGGGCACCGTGCTGCAGGCACCCGTGGAAATGGTCGCCGTCGCAATCTGGGGCCAGGTCCACGGCCTCGTGAGCCTGGAACTGGCCCAGGTGGGCCCGCCGGACGCAGACTGGGCTGCCGCATACAACGCAGCCCTCGACGCCGTCGCCCGCGGCTGGGCCGCCTGACGCGACCTGACCTTCCCGACGTGCCGATCCGCCCGCGACGCGCAAATTATCTGACGCAGGTGGATTTCCCGGTGCGCCAGATAATGTGCGAGTCGATATTCGGGTGCCGGCCTCAAGCCAACCTACGCGTAGACCTTTTCGAGGAAGCCGCCCCAGGCCTCGGCGGTCGATGAAGAGTCACCGCTGCCGCTGAAGTCGTGCACAGTCATACCCACCGGGGCGCCGAAGGCGTTGCGGCCGAAGAACCGGTACATCGCATCCGAGGTCCGCAGGCCCAGGAAGTTCTCGTTGGAGAAGTCCAGCTCCCCGGACAGCCGCCCCACGCCGTCGAGCTCCAGCTCAACAGCGGAACCCTGCGCCGCAGAATCCACGCCCATAGCTTTCTTCAGGCGGTCGAAACCGTCCGGGGTCTGCGACGCTGCCGGAGACTGGATGTCCGTAAACACGACCGGCTTGCCGTCGAAGTGCTGCAGGTACTGGCCCAGCGTGTGCAGGTAGAACGCCGTGTGCTTGCTGGCGCCGTCGTACTGCTCGTCCCAGTTGTCGGCGAAGATCCCGCTGTGGACATAGTGCAGCCGGGTGCGGCCGCCGTCGAGCGGTTCCAGGATGTGCTCCAGCTGGTTGAACCAGCCATCCGGGCCGTCCATCCGTGATACGAGATGCGTGGGGTGCTCCTGCACGGTCTTGACGTCCGGCCACTGGTCCGTAGGGAACATCCACGCCGGCGTTCCACTTGTCACAGCTTCCCAGACACGCTCGGGCGTCCCGGGCAGGTCGGTGTCGTACACGATCTCAAATTCGCGGTTGTCAGTCATTGTCCTGCTCCTTCGCTGAAAGGGGTTTGATGGGGGTTTTGAGAACGGGGTGAAGAGCAACGACGAGCCGGTGCTTCCGTCCGCCGCCCGCCGAAGTGCCACTTGGGGGCGAGCCGCCTGCCGGGGTGTCGCCCGGGCCGGCGACCGCGCCGCCGTCGTGATATTTATCCACCAGGCGGGTCACGGCGACGCCGAGTTCCTCGGCAAACGCGGCCCGGTCCGCGGCCGTCCGGAAGGTAATCTCGCCGTCGATCGCGAACGTTGCGAGCTTCTGCCGGGCAGCGGCCGCGCCGGCGATCAGCTTGCCCACTTCCTGGACCATCCGCCCGGCGAGCGCCAGCAGCCAGAAGGCCGAGAACCGGTCGGAGAACCGGTGCGGATCCGGGGCCACCGACGCGAGGGCCACGGGCGAAATCAGATACGAAGCCGCCGTCGCCTGGAGGACGCGTTCGGTGACGTTCCCCTTGCGCCGCTCCTCCACGAGTTCCACCAGCCCGTGCCGCTCGAGGGCCTTGAGGTGGTAGTTGACCTTCTGCCGCGGCAGGCCCACCTTGGCGGCAAGCTGCGTGGCCGACCCCGGCTCCGCGAGCTCCCGGAGGATGCGCGTCCGGATCGGGTCCAACGACGCTTCCGCCGCGGCCGGGTCCTCGATCACTTCGATGTCCAACATGCTTCCATCTTGCCAACCGACAACTTTTCTTGTCAAGAACTTTTATACCGTCGGCGCCGACTTGGCCGGAGGCCTGCTCCGATTCGATGGTTCCCTGCCCGATCGATGATTCGAACCATCGTCTGCGCAGGGAACCATCGAATCGGGCGCGGGTGGGGAACGGGCGCCGGTGGGGAACGGGCGCGGGTGGGGCGGGCTGGGCGCGGCAGGGCACAGCTGGGAACGGGGGCGGGGCGGGGCCAAGGGAGCCGGCAAAGTAGAATGGACCGGTGATGCAATCCCCCCTCCCCGTGCGCGACGGCGTGAACGCCACCCGCCTGCGCCTCCCGGGCGAGGGGCCGTGGACCACCGCGATGGACTACATGATGCACCGGTGGGGCCACATCGATCCGCAGGGCATCGAGGACAGGTTCGACGCCGGCGAGATCGTGGGCGAGGGCGGCATCCCCTTGGACCGCCGCACCAAGCTCGAGGACCACACCTTTATCTGGTACTACCGCTCATTGCCGCCGGAGACCCGTATCCCGGTGGAAATCAGCATCCTGCACCAGGACCACCACCTCCTCGTCGTGGACAAGCCGCACTTCCTGCCCACCACCCCCGGCGGCACCTACATCCAGGAATCGGCGCTCGTCCGGCTCCGGAACCAGCTCAGCCTGCCGGACCTGATCCCCATGCACCGCCTGGACCGGATGACCGCCGGCGTGCTGCTGCTGTCCACCAACCCGGAAACCCGCGGAAATTACCAGGTGCTCTTCGAGAAGCGGCAGGTGCAGAAGGAATACGAGTGCGTCTCCGCCGCGGAGCCCGCCGCCGGACACCCCGACGTCGACTTCCCCGTGGTGGTCCGGAACCGGATGACCAAGTCGCGCAGCTACCTGCTGGCCGAAGTGATCGACGGCGAGCCGAACGCGGAGACCCGGATCGAACGGCTGGAAACGTTCGACGGCGGCACTTCAGCAGGTGCCGCCGGCACCCGCGCGCCTGGCACCCCTGCCGTCGGCGCCACGGCAGCCGAAACCAACCCAGCCCGGCTGGCGCGGTACCGGCTGGAGCCGCACTCCGGAAAAACGCACCAGCTGAGGGTGCACATGGCCTCGCTGGGGCTGGGCATCGTGAATGACTCGTTTTATCCGGACCTGCTGGACAAGGCGCCGGACGACTACTCCAAACCGCTCCAGCTCCTGGCCCGCGGCATCCGCTTTGTGGATCCCATCAGCAAAAAGCCCGTGGAATACCGCAGCAAGCTGAACCTCAGCGAGGCTGCTCAAGCACCGCGCTGATCAAACACCGTCTTGACCAAACACCGTCCTGAAGGCCTGCTCCATCTCGAGGCTGAACAGCACAAACTCCGCCAACTCGAGCGCGCTGGCCGGATGTGAGGCACCAAACCCTGTGACGGCGTCGTACGCGGCCTCCGCCACCTGGCGCCCGTGCCAGCCGTACACTCCCCCACCCACCGCCGGGAATGCGATGGTAGCCGCGCCCAGCGAGTCCGCCAGCCGCAGGCTTTCGCTGAAGCACGAAACCAGCAGCGACGGGTTGGTCTGCCCCACGTGCCGGTTGGGCCCAACAGTGTGGATGACCCAGCGTGCCGGCAGCCGGAATCCAGGAGTGGCGACGGCGGCTCCGGGCGCCAGCCCATGCGGCAGATCCGTTTCGCGCAGTTCGCGGCAGGCGGCCAGCAGTTCCGGCCCGGCGGCCCGGTGGATGGCCCCGTCCACACCGCCACCGCCCAGCAAACTGGAGTTGGCCGCGGTCACGATCGCGTCAACCGTGCGGGTGGTGATGTCGCCTTGGAAGATGGTGATCCGCATGCCGCCAGTTTCCCACTTACGGGGTGCGGCTCATAGGCCCCGCATCACCGCAGCCGAGGCACGCAACCAGGCCTCGCGGGTGGCGGGCATCAGCGCCTGGTAGTTGAGCGGCCCGCCGGAGACGAGGGACTTGTCATAGGGAACGTCGAGGACTTCCCTTGTCAGCGTCTCGAAGTGGGTCCGGGTCCGGTCATGAAGCTGCAGATCGGTGCGCAGTGACGGCGCGGCCAGCAGGGTTACGGCGTTGCTGACTTTGTCCTGGTAGCCGCGTTCACGCAGCCCATCCACGAGCCAGACCGCACTGGCCACCGTGTCTTCGCGGACCGTGGAAACAATGACGAGCTCATCCGCCGCCGCCACAGCGGCTTCCCAGTTCGAGGACCGCATGTTGTTGCCGGTGTCCACCATGATGATCCGGTAGAAGCGGCGCAGCGCCGTGTGCAGCCGGTCGAATTCACGGCTGCCGATGGTGGCGGCCCCGGCCGCGTCCTCGTCCGAGGCCAGCACGTCAAACTGCGCCGACCCCTGGTAGCGCACAAAGCGGTCCAGGTCCCCGATCCGGCCAAGGACGGGATCTTCGAAGCGGTCCACTTCCCTCATCAGGTCAACAGCAGTGCCGGCGTGCCCGGCCAGAGGCGCCCGCCACCCCATGGTTCCGCGCGTTTCATTGTTGTCCCAGGCAAGCGTGTACCCGCCGCGCTGGATGCCCAGCGTCGCGGCCAGAAGCAGGGTTGCCGTGGTCTTGTGGGCGCCGCCCTTGGGGTTAACCACGACGACGGTCCGGGGGCCGTCCAGGCGCCGCTGGACCTCTTCGACGGCGTCCAGGTGGGCGAGTTCCCGCCTGCCGGGACCGAGGCTCAGGGAATTGCGGCTGAGCCGCCGGACGGCGCCCTGCCAGCCCAATTCGGCGAGCGGGGCGGGCTGGGTGGGCCTGTCGGCGAGGAAGTCCTGGAGGGTGGGAACGTCGTCGGGAATGGCTCCAGCCGGGAGGGCCGCGCGGGCTTCAAAATGGGCGGGAGCACGCAATGGCGCCGGGGGGACCTCGTCGGGCACGGCCGCGGGAGGGACTGCGATAGCCATGGCGGGCCTTCCTTTCTGTAGTGGCTGCCCCATCTGTAATGGCTTCCCCGCCTGCGGCTTCACTGCCCGGAGGTGCCGTGGCACCACAGCTTCCGGCTCCGCCGTCATTCGCCACAGGCGCCTGCCGAGGCGGCCAAGCAGGTCGAGGAGGACCAGCAGCAGCCGGTACAGCAAAATGGCCAGGCCGATCACCGGCAGCGACAGCATCAGGATGGACAGGATGGAGAGCGCAGCGGCCGCCGGGTCGCCGGCGGCGATGGCCTCGCTGGCGAGCCCCGTGTGCTGCCGGATGGCGTCAGCGGTCTGCCCGACGATCATGGGGAGGTTCAGCAACATCCAGCCAAGCGCCAGGCACAGGAGCGGCACCACCGTGACTACCCAGATGGTGACGATGCGGCGCGCGAACGTCCGGAGCTCGGCAACCCGCGGATCCACCGCGCGTCCGGGAATGAGGCTGAGCAGAACCGCGCGGATGCGGTTGAACAAGTCGGGGACACCGGCGATGTCGGCCAGGACGAAGTAGCCGTCGAAGCGCAGCGTCGGCACCAGCTGCTGGATCATCTCGAAATGCATCAGTGCCGCCGCCAGCAGGAAAAAGCCCTGCCCTGTCAAAAGGTAGGCGCCGCCCAGGCCGATCAGGCACAGGCAGTTGAAGTACAGCCCGCCAAGGTCCGTACGGATCCTGCCCGCCCGGCCCAATCGGTAGGAGTCGGTGACGTTGGTGAAGAATGCCGGGAAGACCAGATAAACGCCGACGCCGATCACTCCGGGCCTGGCGCCACCGTACCGGCACGCAGTGGCATGCCCAAGTTCGTGGATCACGGCTCCCGCCGTCAGCATCGCGAAGATGCCAAGGAGCAGCGCCGGCGTGAGAAGTACCTGCTCCAGGGAAGCCAGGAGGTCACCCTTGGCGAAGACCAGGATGTCGACGGCGGCCAGCGCCACCAGGACGGTGGCCACCACCGGATTCCAATACAGCGGGGCCAGGATCAGGGCCAGCGTGTTGACCGCCTTTTCCGGCAGCAGGGTTCCCCGCAGCCGCAGGGCCAATAACGGGTCCGCCCTTGGCGGGGTCACGGCATCAGCGGCGTCCTTACCGGCGTCGTGAACGAGGCCCATCGGCGCCAGCCTGGTGTCGATGAGGTGAAGGAGTCCGCTCACACTGAGTTCGCGGCCGTAGGCGTCGCTGATATCGCGCGCCAGCTCATCAGCGGATTTCTCCGGCGAGACGGTGGCCATGACCAGCTGGAGAAGCTCCGACAGCTGGACAATCTGCCCGTCTCCGCGCTGCAGCAGGTAGCTGCGGCCCTTCAGGCCAGACCCCTCAACCGGTCCCAGGAAAACAAGCCCGGGTGACGGCGACCAATGCCGGACAAAGTCGGCTTCGGGTGCTGTGGTCACGGTCCCCACCTAGGTTGAGCCACTAAGAACGGCGGGCATGCTCCGATGCTGAAGCATGCCCTCCGGGTTTCCTGTTGATCCTGCGGACCTACTGCTGCAGGACGATCACTTCCTGCCAGGCGGCCGAGTTCGCGATTGAACCGATCGAGGCCGCATTGATGGCGAACGACAGGTTCACGGCGATCACGGGAGCAACGTTGATGTTGAAGAACAGCGTTTCCCTCATTGGAAGCAGTTCTGCAACCTCGGCGTCGAGATCCACCGGTAATAGCGCGGTTGATGCCGTCATAGCACCTCACCTCTCTCCCCCGGGCAATCCCAGGGTCCAGATATCGGATGATAGACGGACTTAACCCTGGACTACGGCGATGTTCTGAAGCGCAGTGCTGTGTGCTACCGCAAAGAACGAGGCAGCGTTCAGGGCCACAGACGAGTTGCTTGCGTAAACACCCGCCCAGTTTGTGTCCAGAAACAGGGTCTCCCGCGAAGGCAACAGCTCCACCTTCTGGCTTTCCAGTTCGTGAACGGTAAGTTCCTTCATCATGTCAATCACCCCCTTTCGACGTCCCTCGATCAGTCAACGCGTCGTCCCGTTGCGGCTTCGTTACTGGGCTGTTATTTTTCCGTTGTTTCATGAAACTAATATGGTGGCAGTCTTGACTTGGGCGCCGAATAATCTTTGCCTAGGATGGTCATACTGGACGGTAATGTTCCTGGACGACGGAAATTGCAGACAAGGAAAGCAGGCGCCGATTCATGGCGGACATTGAAGGCACCATGGTCATCCGCGCGTGGGCGGAGCCTGCCCAGAACCACCGCGTAAGGGCGCGCCTGATCTCCAGCCATCCGGGCCAGGACCAGGAAATTGTGGAGACGGCCGGCGATGAAGAAGAAATCATTATGGCTGTGCAGCGCTGGCTGGATGTGCTGAAAGCCTCAGAAAGCACTGCCAGCGCATAACCCGAAGTTCCCTAATCGGCTGGGCTGATTCCAGCAAACCCATCTTGAATGACAACCGGCGCCATGTGGATTGACGGGCATGTGGACCTATTCCCGGTATATCACCCCAAAAACCCCCTCTTTCTAAATTGGCTTGACTTGATGCGCCCCAGTGCCACGATGGTTATCTGGGGTATCGCGTGTTGTCCGGTCGCTTGAAGGGGATAGGCATGACGGTGGCTCTCGCACAGGATTGGCATTTAAGCCTGCTGGGGGCCTGGCGGTTGCGCCGCGGCAGCAATACCGTGACGGTGGCCAGCCGGGAACAGCGGCTCATCGCCTGTGTGGGACTCCTGGGCTGCAGGCACCGGAGTTTCCTGGCCGGCCTGCTGTGGCCCAAAAGCAGCGAAACGCAGGCAGCCGGGAACCTGCGCACCACCGTCTGGTGCATCTCCCACGCCTTCCCGCACCTTCTCCGGACCGGCCCGGACACTCTGGAGCTTCACGAGGGGGTCAGGGTCGATGTCACGGCATTGCAGCACCACGTCGCCACCCTGCAGTCGCAGCCTGAAGCCCGGATTCCTGACAGCTATCTGGACGACTTGAGCCGCGCTGACCTGCTTCCCGGCTGGTACGACGACTGGGTGGTCTTCGAACAGGAGCGGCTGCGGCAGTTGCGCCTCAGCGCGCTGGAGCTCATGGCACGGCAGCATCTGGCGGCTGGCGAACCCGGCGGAGCTGTCATCGCGGCGTTGTCTGCGGCAAGCATCGAACCGCTGAGGGAATCGGCCCATCTGCTGCTGGTCCAGGCCCATCTGGCCGCCGGGAACCGGGCCGCCGCGGTCCGCGCCTACACCATGTTTGCCAGCCGCCTGGAGGGCGAACTCGGCGTCCTGCCCTCAAGCCAGCTGAGCGAGCTTGTGTCCGCGTTCCATCCGCACTGATCAAGCATCTGCACTGATCGAGGAATCATCATGGATACCCTCATCGAAATCCCCGGAGACCGCACGGCTGCCAAGTTCGCCTACGCGGCCGCCGGCCTGGGCGTCGTAGGCGTGGCAACACTGGGCGCCATGTACGCCATCGAAGTGCCAAAGAACGGACCCTACGTCTTCGGCACCATCAACGATGCCACCGGCGGCGTCTTCCAGTTGGTGATCATTCCGGTGATTGTCCAGGTTCACCGGCGCCTGCGCCGCACACCCGGCTCCGAGGCCGCCAAATGGCTGGTGATCGGGGCCAGCGGCGCAGGATCAGCGAGCTCCTTCCTCCTGGTCGCGAAGAAGCTCGATTTCACGGTGTCCACTGGCATCTCGGTGGGGGCCATGGTGGTCCAGGCCGGCTGGTTCCTGCTGGCCCACCGGGCACTGCTCAAGAGGGGCAGCTACCCCCGGGATCTCGCGAAGCTGGGACAGTTCATTGGCGGCGCCTTGGTGGTGGCGTTGCCCCTGGCGGCGCTGACCGCGGTGGAACAGGCGCCGGCCTGGATCCGCTGGGGCATCGGCGGGGCGGGAATAGCCTTTGGCGCCACAGCGTGGGTCGCCTGGCCGTACTGGTATTTCCTCGCGGCCGGGCACCTCAGCCACGTCCCCAGGGAAGTTCCCGGCGGAGCCCCAGGTCCACGCCGTCGGAACATCGGCAGCGGGTACTGAAGCACTTACTGAACCCAACGCCCGGCAAGTCCGTGCCGCCGGCCGGCTCAGGCCGTGCTGCCGCGCAAAAATGCGGTACTTTGTGGCCATGGACTTTGGCAACGCCGACAGCTGGGGGGCGGCGATCTACTTCTGGATCATCCCTGTGGTCCTCGGCGATGCCATCTTCCCGCCCATCCCCTCAGAGATGGTGGTGATTACCGGCGGCGCCCTCTCGGCCGACGGCCGGGCCAACGTCTTCCTGGTGGGGGCACTGTCCGCGGTAGCCTCCTGGGCCGGCGATATGGTGGTATTCCAGCTCTTCAAGCGCCGGCTCAGCCACGTCCTGGACCGCTGGCGCTGGGGCCGGAAAGTCCACCACGGCATCCATGCGGCCATCGCCAGGGCCGGCCGCTCCTCCACCTACGGAGCCATCATCGGCGCCCGCTTCATCCCCGGCGGGCGGCTGGCGACGTCGGCGGCTTCGGGCATTGCCGACGTTTCGGCCCGGGGTTTCAGCCTGTGCGCCGGCCTCGGCGCGGTCCTCTGGGCCAGCTGGCTGGTGGGCTTGGGCTACTTCACGGGATCGGCAACCAAGCTGCCGTTCTGGGCGAGTTCGCTGATAGGCGTGGTGCTGGGCCTGGTGATCGGCGCCGCCGTCGGCATCATTGTCACCCGCCGGCGCGGCACTCGCTCACCGGTGGACGAGCCTGCCCCCGGCGAGTGAGCATGCGGCCGGTGATTGAGCCTCGAAATCAGGTCTCGCTCCCCAACCGCTCCCTAATCCTCGCAAGCTCGGACAGGGAACCCTGCGGTCGTGGGCCCAGCTCGACCACCCGTTCAAACGGGCGCCCAGCGCCCGCGGTTGCGGCGGAGCACCGTCAGTGAGCCGGTGAGCGCAACGCGTTCGACGGCGTCGCGCATCATCGCTGCCGATTCGCGCGCCTGCTGGTTCTCACCGCTGTATTCGGTCGCCTCCACGAGGAAGCGGAGGTTCAGTTGGGGGACGCCGGCGGCAAGTTCGATCTGGTTGGATTCCACATGGTGACGGGTCTCCAATGCCTCGACCGCGGCGGCCATCACGGCTTCCGGCGGGTTGCCAGGCTTCAGTCCGGTGATTTTCAGGCGGGTCTGGAACGAAGGCATGCGTCAACCCTAATACGGGGTGTTCCTGGTCCCTTCCCTGTAGTGGGATAGCGGGACAGCGCCAGCGGCAGGCAAAGAACCTCAAGCAGCTGCCGAGGTCTGTCAGGAACCGCACCACCATGGTTTTCCGCGCGGGACAGGACTAGGATGTGGCCGCGGTCTCATAGTCACACCTGACAATCATCAAGAAAGAAGACCGAACATGAGACGGACCACAATGCGAGTGATTGCGGCGGTATCGGCAGGCATGTTGGCATCAATGTTAGGGATCGGCGTCGCTTCCGCCGACAGCCGGAATGACCTGGCCGAAGTGCGACAGGCCACAACCCAATATCACAACGTTAGTGCGGCCATTGCCGCGGGCTACCAGCCCGTGGGTGAGTGCGTTCCAGGCATGGGCTTTCACTACGTCAACTTCAGTCAGTTCGGTCAGATGGATCCATTGGTCCCGGACGCACTGACGTATGCAGCGAACAAAACGGGCCAGCTCAGACTGGTCGCAGCGGAGTGGTTTAAGGTCGACGCCGACCAGGACCTGGCGACCGACACAGACCGGCCGAGCATGTTCGGCAAGGCATTCGACGGACCGATGCTCGGGCACGCTCCCGGCATGCCGATCCACTACGACCTCCATGCATACCTGTGGCAAGGTAATCCGGACGGCGTCCTGGCAACCTACAACCCGAATGTTTACTGCCCCGAACCGTAAGAGCGATCCGTTCGGCGAGGTCAGCGGGCTGCTGGCTGTGCAACATGGATCCTATCCCGTGTTGCGCAGGCCGGCCGCCACCCCGTTGACGGTGATCAGCATGGCCCGCTGGAGCCGTTCGTCGATCTCGGCGCCGCTGATGCTCCCGCCTTCGGCGTTCTGGGCAGCCCGCACGCGGCGAAGCAACTCCACCTGCAGGTAACTGATGGGGTCCAGGTACTGGTCCCGGATCTCCAGCGACCGCTTGAGCGTCGGCTGCGCGTCCAGGAGCACGTTCTCGCCAGTCAGGTTCTGGATCTCGGTGACCGTGAGTTCGTACTCTTCACGGATGGCCCGGAAAATGTGGTGCAGGTCCTCGGGAACCAGGGTGGCCACGTAGTACCCGGCGATGTCCATGTCCGTCTTGGCCAGCGTCATCTCCACGTTGGAAACAACGGACCGGAAGAAGTGCCAGTTCTCCATCATCTCCACGAGCTGCGCGGAGTTTCCGGCCTCGCGGGCAGCCTTCAGGCCCGAGCCCACACCGAACCAGCCCGGGACGATCTGCCGGGACTGGGTCCAGCCGAACACCCACGGGATGGCACGCAGGCCGCCAAGCCCCGCCCCGGAGTCCGGGCGTTTGGACGGGCGGGAGCCGATGTTCAGCGAGCCCAGCTGCTCCACCGGAGTGGAGGCCAGGAAGTACGCGGGCAGGTCAGGATGGTCGATCAGGTTCCGGTACCGGTCGAAGGCGCCGTCGGAGATGATTTCCATGACGTGCCCGTACCGTTCGCGCTGGTCGTCCGACGTGCGCGGATCCCGGTGCAGGGCCGAGCCCTGGAGCACTGCCGCGAGTGACAGCTCCAGGTTTTCCCGGGCCAACTCCGGCAGCGAGTACTTGTCCGAGATGACCTCGCCCTGTTCAGTGAACTTGATCTCGCCTTCCAGCACGCCGTTGGGCTGGGCCATGATGGCGTCGTAGGTGGGTCCGCCGCCGCGGCCCACGGAGCCGCCGCGGCCGTGGAACAACCGGACACGGACGCCATGCTTGGCCGCAACGTCGCGCAGGTTGCGCTGGGTCTTGTGGATCTCCCACTGGCTGGTCATCACGCCGGATTCCTTGTTGGAGTCCGAGTAGCCCAGCATGATTTCCTGGACGTCGCCGCGCAGCCGGACCAGGTCGCGGTAGGACGGAACGGACAGCAGCTGGTCCACGATCTCCGCCGAGGCACGCAGCTCCTCCACGGTCTCCAGAAGCGGCGCGAACCCGATCTTGGCGTAGGGGGCGTCGCCGAACAGGTTGATCAGGCCTGCCTCGCGGGCCAGCACGGCCGCGGCCAGGACGTCGTCCGCGCCGCGGGTCATGGAAATGATGTAGGTCTCGATGACGTCCGGACCGTACGTGCGCAGGGCACGGCGGATCTCACGGAAGACGTCGTACGTGCCGTCAGCGACGCCGTCGAGCTTAATCGGGTGGCCGGACAGCGGCCGGCGTGAGGCGAGCTCGGAGCCGAGCACCTCGAAGCGTTCCTCACGGCTCAGTTCGGCATAGCGGATGCCGGGGCCGCCCAGCCGGTCCATCAGCTGGCCGACGGCGTCGTGGTGGTGGTCGGCGTGCTCGCGGATGTCCAGGGTGGCCAGGTGCAGGCCGAAGGACGCGACGGCGCGGCGGACACGGGCCAGGGCGCCGTCGGCAGCGAGCGACGCCGAGTGGTTGCGGAGGGACAGCTCCAGCAGTTCGAGGTCGTTGAGGAGTTCCTCGGTGGAACTGTAGTCACGGCCGTGCTCGTGCGTGGAGTCCGCGGCAACCCGCTTGCCCGTGTTGATGAGCTTGGCTTTGATGCAGGTGAGCTTGAGGCGGTAGGGCTCCTGGGCGTTGAGTTCCAGGACGCGCCGGTCCAGGCCCGGCAGCTTCTTCAGGTCCGCGTCGATGGAGTCCAGCAGGGTCTGGTCCGCGCCGGACAAGGCGGTGGAGTTGGACAGGATGGAGATCAGCTCGTCCATCATCGCGATGCTGATGCGGACGGCGTGCTGGTTCTGGATCTGCAGGATTTCCCGGGTGACCGCCGCCGTGACGTTGGGATTGCCGTCCCGGTCGCCGCCGATCCAGGACCCAAACCGGATGGGTGCGTCCTGGGACGAAAGGCTGACCCCGTGCTCACCGAGCAGTTCCGAGAAATCCGAGAGCATCTCGGGCATGGCGTCGGTCAGGATGCCGCCGAGGTAATAGATCGCGTTGCGGGCCTCGTCCACCGGGGTGGGGCGGACCTGGCGCAGTTCGTCGGTCTGCCACATCTGGTCGATGACCTCCGAAAGCTGGCGGTCCTGCCGGCGGCGCGCGGAGGTGCCTTCCTTCGTGGGCTCGGCCAGGACATCAGAGAGCTTTCGGATCTTGTCCAGCACGGAACGGCGCGACGCCTCGGTGGGGTGGGCCGTGAAGATGGGGCGGACGTCCAGCCCGTTGACCACTTCCTGCAGGACTTCGGGCCCCGCCTTGGCGGCGATTTCGGTGACGGCCTTGGCCAGCCACCCGTCCTTCTCCTGCCGGGTCCGCAGGCCGCGGACCCGATGGACCTGCTCGGCCGCGTTGGCAAGGTGGAAGTAGAACGCGAACGCACGCACCAGGTCGGTGGCCTGCTCGATCGGCAGGGAGCCGAGCAGTTCACGGACCTGCTCGACGACGTCGTGCGCACTCCATGGGCCGGTGGCATCGGCACCGCCGCGGGCGGCTTCCTTGGACTCCTTGGTAAGGAGGCGGACCTGCTCCACAAGAGCAAGGAGTTCGGGGCCGTGCTGGCGCACCAGGGATTCACCCAGCAGCGTGGAGACGCGCCGGACGTCGGCCCTCAGTTCAGAGGCGAGGTCGGTTGAGGAGTTCATTGCAGTGTTAGCCATGGAAACTGTCTTTCGAGGGTTCGGACTTGGCTCGTACACTGCGCTGGATACTGTGAGCCACGTTACTAGCTATCGATGCTACCTGCACGGGATGGCGAAGGCGGAATCCGTCTCAGATATTGCGCAGGTCTCCGCCCCTGCCGCGCCGGACTTCAGCGGACGATCTTGAAATTGAAATCCGGGGTCCCCAGCACCGACCAGAGGCGCAGCCACACCGGGAGCATCATCTCCGCTCCCCGGGCGGTGGTGATGTCTCCGAGGTCAATAATATCGCGGTGGCCCAGCTCCCGGAGGAGCGCCGTCACGGTGCTCTTGGCATCGGCGTCGTCGCCGGAGACAAACACCGAGTGGTCCCCGCCGCCCAGCCGTCCGGGGTCAACCATCAGCCCTGCGTTCATGGTGTTCAGGGTTTTGACCACCCGCGCCTCCGGGAAGGCGTGCTGGATCCGTTCGGCGTTGCTGTCCGTGTTGACCGGGTTCAGCACCGGGGGCATGCCCTGGGAGAAGTCGAGCGGGTTGGAAACGTCCACCACCACTTTCCCCGACAGGTTGGCCGAACGCGCGGCACTGAGGGCACTGAGTGCGCCCGCTCCGTTTGTTGCATTGACTATTAGTTCCGCCGCGGCTGCTGCCTCCGCGAATGTTTCCAGGGCTATGTGCTGGTTCGCCGCGTGCCATTCGCTGAAGGGCGGGGTGCCCATGGCGTCCGGCGCGCTGCGGGCGAGAGTCTCCCCCGGGTCGCGGGTGCCCACCACCACGTCGTGTCCCAGCGCGGACAGCGCGCCTGCGAGGGTCCGGCCTGCGAAACCCGTGCCCAGGACCGCGATTTTCATGGTTCCTCCAAGGTCAGCCGTGGGAGTCCGGAAACGAGGTTCCGTCGCCTTCGACGTTACTCTCCGCCGCCGGCAAGACAAGGGCGGCGGCAGCAACGCGGCGCGAGGTCCGTGGCTCCGCGGCGGTCCGTGGCGGTCCGTGGTGGAATGGACAGCGTCCGCGCCGGGTTGTAAACCCTGACGTCCTAGCCGGGGAATCAGAACCCCTTTTGGAGGAACCATGGACACCACCGCAACCGCGCAGCTGGAACGCTGGCAGCGTTTCCGCACGAACCGGAACAAGGCCCTCGCCACCCGCCACGGCTGGCTGACGCTCACCTCCTTCCAGTGGCTGGAATCCCGGCCCGCCGGCGTCGAACTCGCCCCCGGCCTCTGGTCAACGGACGGCACGACGGCGACACTCACCGCTGCGGCGCACGACGGCCTGACGCTGGTGGAAACCGGCGAGCCTGTTGACGGGACCATTACCGCCTCCCTCGCCAACGAGGAATCCCTGATGTGGGTGCAGTTCGGCGGCGCGGACGGGCAGCAGGTAGTGGTGGAACTCGCCATGCGCGCAGACCGGTACGCCATCCGAACCCGCGATTCCGGCTCGCCGGTGCTGACGGAGTTCGACGGCGTTCCCACCTTCGACTACAACCCGGACCTCGTGATTAAAGCAGCCTACGAGGCGTACCCGGAACCGGTGGCCGTCCCGATCGGAACGGCCAATCCGCTGGTGGACGGCGTCCATTATTCGGTGGGCGAACTGGTTTTCCGGCTGCCGGGGATCGACCATGAGTACCGGCTGCACGCCGAGGAGGAAAAACTGGGCGCGCTGACCATCACGTTCCATGACGGGACCAACGGCGAATCAACGGATGAGTGGCGGAAGGTATCCACGCCCCGGCCACGCATTGACGCGGCCGGAAAGGCCACGGTGGTCCTGGACTTCAACCGCGCCATCAACTACCCCAGCGCCTTCACCCCGTTCGGCACCTGCCCCATGCCCGTGAAGAACAACAGCCTCGATGCGAGAATCGAGGCCGGCGAAAAGCAGCCTCTCCTCGCTGATTGAGCGCCGTGCCCGGTGATTGAGCCTGTCGAAATCCGACCCGCCCGGTGATTGAGCCTGTCGAAATCCTGGTCTCGCTGCCTAGACGATCGCTGAGACGCCGGTGACCGCCCGGCCCACAATGAGCGTGTTGATTTCGAACGAGCCCTCGTAGGTGTAGATGGCCTCGGCGTCGGCGAAGATTTTGGCCATCCGGTAGTCGGTCACGATGCCGTTGCCGCCCAGGAGGGACCGGCCCAGCGCCACTGTCTCGCGCATCCGGGCGCTGGTGTAGGACTTGGCGAGGGCCACCTGCGGCATGTCCGCCACGCCGTCGTCCTGCAATTGGGCAATACGCGCCATCATGGCCATGCTGGCTACGGCGTTGCCCAGCATGGTGACCAGCTGCTGCTGGATGAGCTGGAATTTCGCCAGCGGCCGGCCGAACTGGTGGCGTTCGACGGCGTACTGCCGGGCGACGTCGAACGCCGCCAGCTGCTGCCCCACCGCCTGCCACCCCACCATGATCCGCGAACCGCGCAGGAGCTGGTTGGTGTCCTCGAAACTGCTGATGCCGGCGAATCGGTCGGCCTCGGCGACCTGGACATCCTTAAGCACGATGTCCGCGTTCTGCACGGTCCGGAGCGCAATCTTGTTCTCGATCCGGCTCCGGCTCACGCCCGGCAAGGAAGCATCAACGATGAACCCTCGGACCGCGCCCTGCCCGTTGGCAGCCACGGCCTCGTCCTTGGCCCACACGAGCATGTAGTCGCAGAACGTCCCGTTCCCGATCCAGCGTTTGGCGCCGTTGAGCACCCACGCGTCGCCGTCGTCGTCGGGCTCTCCCGTTGCGCTGGAGATGCGCCGGGCACTCGTTTCCATCCCGCCGGCGACGTCGGAACCGTGGCCGGGTTCGGTGAGCGCGAAGGCGCCCGTGATGCGCAGGCTTGAGGCGTCCGCCAGCAGCCGCTCTTTCTGGCCGGCCGAACCGAAACCGTAGAGCGACTCCACAAAAAGGTCGTGGTGGACCAGGAAAAATGTTGCGATCGAGGTATCCACGCGCGTCATCTCTGCGATGACCAGTCCGGCGAACAGGTTGCTGTAGCCGCGCTGCGCCGGTGTGCTCAGCTCCAGCGCGGCGAGCTTGGGCAGGATGTGCGCCGGGAACTCCGCCTTGTTCCACCAGTCCGACGCGTAGGGGGCGATCTCCGTGGCCAGAAACTCCCGCAGCTCGGCCAGCTTGGCCCGCTCCTTCGAACTGAGGAGTGACTCGAACGCGAAAAAATCGGCGGTGGGCAGCTCGTCGATCGAGGGCGCCGTGGCCGAGGGCTCAGTGGCGGAGGGCTCGGACGTGCCCGGCAGGCTCATTTCGGCCCCATTCGGATGGCACCGTCGAGCCGGATGGTTTCGCCGTTGATCATCGCATTTTCCACAATGTGGGCCACCAGACTGGCGTATTCGGCGGGCCGGCCAAGGCGCGACGGATGCGGGACCTGCCGGCCCAGCGAATCCTGCGCGTCCTGCGGGAGCGTTGCCATCATGGGTGTTTCGAAGATGCCCGGGGCGATGGTCACCACCCGCACCAGGGAGCGGGCCAGCTCACGGGCCAGCGGCAGCGTCATGGCGGCGACGGCGCCCTTGGAAGCGGCGTAGGCGGGCTGGCCGATCTGCCCGTCGAAAGCTGCCACGGAGGCGGTGTTGATGATGACGCCGCGTTCGGGGCCGCCGAGCTCAGTACTGATCGGTTCGGTGGATACCATGGCCGCGGCGGCCAGGCGCAGCACGTTGAACGTCCCGATGAGGTTGACCTGGATGACGCGGTTGAACGTGTCCAGCGGAAGGACGCCGTCCCTGCCCAGGACCTTGCCCGGCGTGGCGACGCCGGCGCAGTTCACAACAATGCGCAGCGGCCCCAGCGCCACGGCAGTGTCGACGGCGGCCTGCACCTCAGCCTCATTGGTGACGTCCGCGGGGACAAAGGCCGCTTGTGCCCCCGAACCGCCGGCGGCGTTCAGCGCTGCCACGTTCAGCGCTGAGGCGTTGAGCTCGGCGGCGTAGGCTGCACCGGCAGAGGACGGCAGGTCGATCAGCACCACCGAGGCGCCGGCGTCGAACAGGCGCTTCGCTGTGGCAGCGCCGAGCCCGGAAGCCCCACCCGTAATCAGCGCGACAGTACCCAAGACGTCCATACATCCTCCTTGATGCGGCCCCAACACCATAAGACCGGCGCGGAACATTAGTTAGTGCATGTTAACTGAAAATCCTGTGGGCCGCACCCACTAGGCTGAACGGATGACCATGCCGGATGCCGAACCTGCCCACTGGCAGGACCGGGCCAACGTGGCGGCCCGCTCCGTCACCGGACTCTTCGGCCGGCGGCTGCTGTTCCTGCCGGGAACCCACCTGGCCGCCGTGCAATGGCCGTCAAAACACCTGAAGAACCTCCTCCACCCCTGGCACTACTGGTGGCAGGCGCACTACGTGGACTGCCTGGTGGATGCCGGGCGCCGCGAACTGGGCAACGGAGCCACCCCCGCCGCAAGGTTCAACGGCCCGGACCACCCCAGTGCCGGCAGGCTCGCGTCCTGGCTGGTCACGGGCATCCGGCTGCGCAACGCCTTCACCTTCGTCAACAACTACTACGACGACATGGCCTGGCTGGCACTGGCGACGCACCGCCTGCAAAGCCTGGCCGAGGAGACGCGCAAACCCGGACGCCGCCGCAACGCCAGGGTCCAGAAGACCCTCACCCTGCAGTTCGATTCCGCCTCCACCGATGACCTGGGCGGCGGGACCTTCTGGAGCAAAAAGCGCGACTTCAAGAACACCCCGGCCACCGCCCCCGTGGCGCTCTACTACGCCCGGACAGGCCAGCGAGCCAAGGCGCAGCGGTTGGTGGACTGGCTCAATGCCGTGCTCTTTGATGATGCCCGGGGCCTCTATGTTGACGGGGCGCGGCTCAGCCCGGCCGGCGAAGTGCTGGTGGAGAACACCCTCTACACCTACAACCAAGGCCCCGTACTGGGAGCCTTGCTGGAGCTCGGCGGCGACGCCAACCTCGCCAGGGCCGCGGCACTGGTGGCCGCGGTCGCAAAGCGGCTCACCGTACCGGGGCAGCGCATCCTCCGCTGCGATGGAACGGGCGACGGCGGACTCTTCACCGGGATTCTCTGCCGGTACCTGGCACTCGCGGCCGTCGATGCCCGGCTCCCGGAGTCCGCCCGGAACACCGCGAAGGAGCTCGTGACAGCTACTGCCGAAGCCTTCTGGGCGGGCCGCCGGCAGGCCGGCCGCGGAGCGGCATCAGCCACGGCTGGGAACGTCCTGTTCTCCATCCACGCGGCACAACCGGCGGACACAACCTACCCGCCAGGTGCCGCCGTCGAACTTTCCACCCAGCTGCAGGCCTGGATGGCGCTGGAGGCTGCAGCGGCCATCCACAGAAGCGATGAATGAATTAGGGCACGCAACAGTTCCGTAATGCATGTGATCCTGATCACTTAAGGGCCGTGCCGCTTGGTGTCTTAGGTTTGGCTAACCTACAGTTTCTCGGGTGAGCCACCCCTTATCCCCAGCTCACCAGGACCGTCGGTCCACACACTTTTCCCCAGAAAGTAGCACTCAATGAAGATCCGCAACAGCGCTCTGGCCGGCATCGCACTCGCCGCCACCGCAGCCTTGGGACTGACCGCCTGCGGCGGCACCCCGGCAGCCACCGGTTCCGCCTCTGCAGACGCCAAGGTGTCCGGCGAGATCACGGTCTACAACGCACAGCACGAATCCATGACCAAGGCCTGGGTGGAAGAGTTCACCAAGGAGACCGGCATCAAGGTGACCCTGCGCCAGGGCAAGGACACCGAGATGTCCAACCAGATCATCCAGGAGGGCGACAAGTCCCCGGCTGACGTCTTCATCACCGAGAACTCCCCCGCCATGACCCAGGTGGAAAACGCAGGCCTGTTCGCCGATCTCACCGACGAGGTCAAGAAGCAGGTTCCGGCCGAGTACCGCCCGTCCACCAATAAGTGGACCGGCGTCGCAGCCCGCTCCACCGTGTTCGTGTACAACAAGGAAAAGCTCACCGAAGATAAGCTGCCCAAGTCCCTCTCTGACCTGGCCGGTCCGGAGTGGAAGGGCCGCTGGGGCGCATCGCCGTCCGGCGCCGACTTCCAGGCGATCGTATCCGCCTACCTTGAACTCAAGGGCGAGGCCGAAACCGAGAAGTGGCTCACGGCCATGAAGGAAAACTTCAAGGGCTACCAGGGCAACGGTGCGGTCATGAAGGCTGTCAACGCCGGTGAAATCGAAGGTGGCGTTATTTACCACTACTACTACTTCGGTGACCAGGCCAAGACCGGCGAGAACTCCAAGAACGTGGCCAGCCACTACTTCAAGAACCAGGATCCGGGCGCGTTTGTCTCCATATCAGGCGGTGGCGTGCTGAAGTCCTCCAAGAACAAGGCCGCTGCCGACGCGTTCCTCGCCTTCATCACGGGCAAGAAGGGCCAGGAGCAGCTGCAGACGGGCAAGGACTTCGAGTACACCGTCGGCGCCGGCGTGGCATCCAACGACAAGTTGGTGCCGCTGGCCGAACTTCAGGCACCGACAGTTGACTCCTCCAAACTGAACTCCAAGAAGGTCACGGAGCTGATGACCAAGGCCGGTCTGCTCTAGCTTTTGGTTTCAACCCCAGAACTAACGGCCAAAGCGGCGATGGCGGGCAAGGGCAACAGCCCTCGCCCGCCATTGGCGGTTGCGCTCCTGGCCACACTGCTGGCCCTGTTCGCCCTCATCCCGCTGGGCTATGTCATCTACATGACGGCGGTCACTGGCTGGGATACCAGCATTAAGCTGATCTTCCGCCCCCGGGTGGGCGAACTGCTGGTCAACACCCTCCTGCTGATGCTCATCGTGGTGCCCGCAACCCTGGTGGCGGGCGTGGGCGGCGCGTGGCTGGTGGAACGCACCAAGCTGCGGGGCCACAAGTGGTGGGCCGTGCTCCTGGCGGCGCCGCTGGCCATTCCCGCGTTTGTGAACAGCTACGCCTGGGTGTCCGCCATCCCTTCCCTGGAAGGCGTCTGGTCAGGCGCGCTGATCGCCACTCTGTCCTACTTCCCGCTGGTCTATATTCCGGCCGCTGCCACGCTCAGCCGGCTGGATCCGGCCATCGAGCAGTCGGCGGCGTCCCTGGGCCTGGGCCCCTGGCAGGTCTTCTTCCGCGTGGTGCTGCCCCAGCTGCGCATCGCCGTCACCGGCGGTGGCCTGCTGGTGGGCCTGCACCTGCTGGCCGAGTACGGCGCCTTCGCGATGATCCGCTTTGAGACGTTTACGACGGCGATCATGCAGCAGTACGCTTCCACGTTCAACGGCACGGCCGGAAACATGCTGGCCAGCGTCCTGGTGTTCTTCTGCCTGATACTCCTGGTGTTGGAGGTCCGCAGCCGCGGCACGGCCCGCTACGCGCGGATCGGCTCCGGCGCCCAGTCCAAGCCCCTGCGGCTCCCCCTACACCGCTACCAGGTTCCCGCCCAGCTGGGACTGATGGCGCTCACTGGCCTGGCGTTCGGCCTGCCGCTGTGGTTTGTGATCCGCTGGATCGTGGCCGGCGGCGTCGAGATCTGGGACGTGGACGAGTTTGTCCCCGCACTGCTGCAGACCCTGGGGCTGGGCCTTGCCGGCGCAGTGGCCGCGACCGTCGTCGCCTTCCCCATGGCGTATCTGGCCGTCCGGCATCCAGGGTGGTTCAGCAAGTCCCTGGAGCTCTCCAACTACGTCACCAGTTCCATGCCCGGCATCGTGGTGGGTCTGGCCTTCGTCACCGTGGCCATCAACGTTGCCCCGGACATCTACCAGACCACCGGGCTGCTGGTAGCCGCATACGTGCTGCTGTTCATTCCGCGCGCGTTGGTGAACATCCGCGCCGGGCTGGCACAAGCCCCCAAGGAACTGGACGAAGCGGCCCGCGCCCTGGGCAGGTCTCCGTTCAATGCCTTCCTGAAGATCACGTTGCGCCTCACGGCTCCCGCGGCCGCCGGCGGCGCAGCGCTGGTGTTCCTCGCCGTCGTGACCGAACTGACCGCCACGCTGCTGCTCTCCCCCAACGGGACCAGAACCCTGGCCAGCGCGTTCTGGAGCAAGAGCAGCGAAATCGACTACGCCGGCGCAGCCCCGTATGCCCTGCTGATGATCCTGCTCTCGGCGCCCATGACCTACCTTCTCTTCCAGCAGTCCAAGAAAGTGGCCGGACAGTGACCGAACAATCCCCCGCCAGGCTTCCGGAACCGCGGATCGCGCCGTCGGTGGCACCCACCACCAACAGCCATCTGCAGATCACCGACGTCACCAAGAACTTCGGTTCCCAGGCCGTCCTCAAAGGCGTCAACCTATCCGTGGCCAAGGGCGGGACCACCGCCATCGTGGGACCCTCCGGCTCGGGAAAAACCACCCTCCTGCGGCTGATCGCCGGCTTTGAACACCCCGCCACCGGCAGCATCTCACTCAACGGCACCAAAGTTGCGGGCGACGGCGTGTGGTTGCCTGCGCACAAGCGCCAGGTGGGGTACGTGGCTCAGGACGGGGCGCTTTTCCCGCACCTGACGGTGGGCCAGAACATCGCGTTCGGCCTGGACACGGCCAAGCTCGCGGGTGGCCGCCGCGGGGCCGCGGGCCGCATCAGCGAACTGCTGGACATGGTCTCCCTGGACGCCTCCATGGCCAAGCGGCGGCCGCACCAGCTCTCCGGCGGGCAACAGCAGCGTGTGGCCCTG
This sequence comes from Pseudarthrobacter sp. NIBRBAC000502772, assembly GCF_006517235.1. Taxonomy (NCBI): domain Bacteria; kingdom Bacillati; phylum Actinomycetota; class Actinomycetes; order Micrococcales; family Micrococcaceae; genus Pseudarthrobacter; species Pseudarthrobacter sp. NIBRBAC000502772. The sequence goes on along the minus strand of NZ_CP041188.1, from coordinate 1,143,192 downwards.
GCCCGTGCACTAGCCCGCGAACCCGAACTGATGCTGCTGGACGAGCCCTTTTCAGCCCTGGACGCCGGCCTGCGCATGGCAACCCGGCGGGCCGTGGCCAAGGTCCTCAACAAAGCCGGCGTCACCACCGTCCTGGTCACCCACGACCAGGCCGAGGCCCTGTCCTTCGCGGACCAGGTGGCCGTGATGCGCGGCGGCAAGCTGGCCCAGATCGGCAACCCGTTTGTGGTTTATACCCGCCCCGCCGACCGCGCCACCGCGGAATTCCTGGGCGACGCCGTCATCCTGGACGCCTGGATGGAAGGCTCGCTTGCCACGTGCTCGCTGGGCGAAGTTCCTGTCCGCCGCCCGCCGGCCCAGGGCCGGGTGCAGCTGATGCTGCGTCCTGAGCAGATCCGCATTGCCGAGGATGGCCCCATCCGCGGCGTGGTGGTGGACACCGACTACTTCGGCCCGGAAACCACCGTGCGCCTCAAACTCTCTGTGCCACCCGAACTGGCCGACCGCGCCGACCACCGCTACCCCGGCGGCGGCGAAGTCATCACCATCCGGCACTGGAACGCCTCCATTGCCCGGCCGGGAATGGAACTCTGCCTGCGGGTGGTGGGCGAAGCCGTCGCCTTCCCGCTGGACCCCGCTTGTGATTGAGCCCGTCGAAATCCGCCGCTACTATCCTCCGGGGGGCTTCTTCTTCTGCGGATACGGTGCCTCGCCCCGGGCCAGCATTTCCACAAAGCCGGAGATTTTCCGTTCCCGCGTGGACGCCTGCTTCACGGAATTCGTCCGGTAAATCAGGGCATACCGGTTCACGGAGGTGAGGACGTCGAACATGGCCTGGGCCTCGGGGACGGCAGCGATGGCGGCGGCCAGATCCGGCGGGACTTCGGCCGATGCCTGCCCGGAATAGGCGATCTCCCAGCGCCCGTCCGCCTTGGCGGCGTCGACGGCGGCGCGGCCGGCGTCGGTCATTTTTCCCGCGGCTTCAAGCCGGGCAACATGCCCAACATTCCGGGCTGACCACGGACTCTTGAGGGTGCGGCGGGTCATGCGCTGGCTGTAGCTGTCGGCGTCGCGCTTAATCACCTGGCCATCGATCCACCCGAAGCACAGCGCCTCATCCAGTGCAGCGTCGTAGTCCAGTTCCGTGGTGTTGCCACCCTTCTTATGCAGCACCAGCCACACGCCGGGGCTGGTGGCGTGGTGCTTTTCCAGCCACAGCCGCCACTCCGCCGCATCCGCTACCAGCAGTTCCTCGAGTTCAATGGCCATGGCCCTATTCTGCCCGCCTTCTGCTGGAAGTGGCATGATGGCGGTAGCCGACCTGTCCTGGTTTCGAGGAGGAACCCATGCTGCGTGTCAGACCCGTCCATTTCACCTCCCTGCCGGACAGTTGGGAACAGCTCCTGACTGCCCTGGGCCTGGCCAAGACCGTCGATGACGGCCCGTGGCGGGAGTTCGACGCCGGTTCCGGCCGGCTGGCCCTGCATGTGGCCGACACCGGCGCCACGGACGACGGCACCACTGCCTTGGGCGTGGAGGTGGGCGATCTGGCGGAATTCGCCCGGCGCACCGCCCTGGCCGCGGAGGAATCCGGGAACACGGTCGCCGAGCTCATCGCCGCCGACCACGGCGAGTCGTGCCGCATCACCGGCCGGGACGGCTTCAGCTTCCTGGCGGACAAAGGCGCCCGGGAGACGAACGCGGCGGACGCTGATCCGGCGCTGACCGTCGTCGGGGTCTGGTTTACGGAGGATCCCGGCGCCGCCGCCGTGACCCTGCAGGACATCGGCGCCAGGTTCCGCCCCGTCCCGGACGCCGACGAAACCGCCGACTTCACCGCCAAGAACGGCGGGGTGCTGATGGTGCGGCCGGCATCCGGGCCACCGCGGTCCGGCCTGGGATTTGAGTACGACGGCGATCTGGGCGCCTTGCGGGACCGGCTCACCGCCGCCGGGCTGGACGTCAGCGAAACCGAAGAAGCCTTCGGCCGGACCCTGCACGTGGCCAACCCCGACGCCGAAGGCAGCGCAGGTACCGCCGACACAGCCGCAGCCACAACCGCCCCGCATGTCCCGCCCACCCTCTGGATCTCGCAGCGCCGCGCCGCGCCGTGATCCGCTTCATTCCGGACCGGGGTGCCCGGGCTGGCTCTGCGGATGAGCGGCCCGAGGGGTGAGATTCCGGCGCTTTGGGGCGCTTTGGGCGCCGCTTTACGCTGATAGCTCACCCCTCAGCGGTCCGAGGCCGCCCGATGGGGTAGAACTTAACCATGAACGTTCGCACTCCTGACCCCAATCCCGGCTGGCTCTCCGAAGAAGACCTCTTTGAGGCCCGCGGGAGGCTCCCCATGATCTACGTGGAGGCCGTGCCGGTGAGGCTGGATCCGCTGGGTTTTGTGAACGAGGTTGGCACGCTGCTCCAGGCCGACGAGGACGGGAACATGATCCGGTCGCTGGTGTCTGGCCGCGTGATCTACCGCGAGACCATCCGCGCCGCACTCCTGCGCCATATGGAAAAGGACCTGGGGCCGCTCGCCTTTCCGCAGCTCCCCATCAGCCCGGTCCCCTTCACGGTGGCCGAATACTTCCCGGCCCCGTCCCAGACCGGCTTCACCGACGACCGCCAACACGCCGTGTCCTTGGCGTATGTCATCCCCGTGACCGGCGAATGCGAACCCCGCCAGGACGCCCTGGAACTGACCTGGATGACCCCTGCGGAAGTGCTAAGCCCCGACGTCCAGCTCGAATTCAGCGGCGGCCGCGGCGCCCTGGTCCGCCAGGCGCTGGCCTTTGCGGGAGTGGGTCACTGACGCCCGCGGGTTCCCCGGCGTCCCCGACTTCCGGCGCCCCGCTTTGTAGACTGTAGGGCGGACCGCAAGAGAACTTAAGGACTCCCATGACCGAAACCCCAGCCGCCAGGCACTACAGCGAACAGCAGGCTGGATCTCTGACCACCGGCGATCAGCTCCTCCTCCCCGACGGTGAACGCACCGCCGAAATCCAGCACGTGGAGTTTGAACCGGATGATTTCGGGACCCCCGCGGTGGTCCTGGCAAACCTCACCGGCGGCGGCACCCTCCGCATCGCGGCCGGCTCCACCGTGAAGATCCTGGACACAACAGTCCGGGTCATCACGGTTCCGGACACCACCGTTCGGGGCACCCCCGTTCAGGACACAACACCCGACGCCGTCACGCAGCTTACGGTCGCGGCGCAACCCCCTGCCGAACAGCCCCAGCACACCGGCGAACCGGACGTTGCCCCGGCGGCTCCTGCCGTCGTCGTACCTCCCCCGCCGGCCATCCCGCCCGCGATAAGCGGCCCGTCCGCGGAAGAACTGGCGCTGATTCCGGCGCCGCAGGGCACACCCGAAGCGGTGGTGGAGGCTGCCGCGGAAGCCCACCCGGACGCCGTTGGCGTGCTGCTGCTGGCGGACAAGCTGGCCAAGGGCATCAACTTCAAGTCCGGCAGCTGCCTCAAGGACCTCAGCGACCTGGCCCACGAGCTGTTCATCACGCTCAAGGATCCGGACGGGGCGCTCACCGTGGCGGACCTGCTCAACGTCCTCCCGTTCGACGGCAACCCGGGCCGGTGGGCGTCCGTGGAGGCGTCGCTGGCGTTGTCCAGCTTCATCTGCCGCCAGGAGCGGCAGGAGGAGCGCGCCGAAGTCTATGAAAAGCTGCTGCGTTTGCCGGAAACCCAGGAAACGGACCCGTTCAAGGCGCGGATGAATGCCAAGGTGCGCCAGCGTTCGCTGAACGAACCCAACCTGTACGACAAAGAGATCTTCCGCTCGATCGACAACTCAAACCACGAGGCCGAGCGGGAGTGGCGGCTGCTGCGCCTCGAATCCCTGCTGTTCCTGCGCGCACACGGCGGGTCTGAGACGATCGGCGTCGGCGAGCTCCAGCGCCGGATCAGCAACGAACTCGAGGCTGTCCGGGCCTAAGCAGTCGGGGTGGGGGAATTGCCCCCTACCCGGGGCTGCGCCCGCGTTGTAGATTCGGGCTATGACGAACAATCTGAGCGTGGTGATAAATGCTGATGCGCCGCAGGTCTGGACCATGCTGCGTGAACCGGCCAAAGTTGCCCAGTGGCACGGCTGGGAGGCTGACGAACTGGCCGATGAGATTGACGGGATCTACTTCAGCAGCAACGTGGTTGAAGCCCCGGACCACACCAGCCTGACCACCAATGGCGGCGACGTTTTCGACCTGAAACCGGTGTCCGCGGGGACGCTGGTCAGTGTCACGCGGGCAGCCCTGGACCACAACTCTGAGTGGGCGGCCTGGGACGAGGACATCACCCAGGGCTGGCTGACGTTCCTGCAGCAACTCCGCTTCGCGCTGGAACACCACCCGCACGGCAAGCGGCATACGATGTTCTTCGAATTTCCCGGCGAGCCGGCTTCCGCCATCGAAAAGCTGGGATTGTCGGACGTGCCTGCGCCGGGTGAGACGTACAAGCTGACGCTGTCCACAGGCGAGGAGATCACCGGGAAGGTCTGGTTCCGCAGCAACCACCAGGTAGGGCTCACTGTCCACAGCTACGCGGAGCACGGGGACGGCCTGCTGATCGTGGCGGACCAGCCCGTCATTGAAGGTGTAAGGCCCCACGGTGGCGCCATGGTGATCGCGTCGACGTTCGATCTGGGTGCCCACAAACTGGAGTCGATCCGATCGCTCTGGGACAGTTGGCGGGCTGAGAACTACCCCACATCGGAAGCGGCCCACTGAGGGATCGGCGGCGTTTGCTGGCACACTGGAACCGTGCCAGCCAACCCCGCCCCCGCGCCATCCGTCTCCGTTTCGGCAGTCCCGGCTGACTCCGTCGCACCGGGAGCCTCGGCGGCGGCGGCCGGCTCCGCCGCTGCAGCCGACCAGTCGCAGTTCGCCTTCACCGTTGGCACCCGCCTTGCTGACAGCTGTGCGCCGTCGGCCGCGCAGGCAGCTGCCAACGGCGGAAAATTCCTGGGCCGCACGGGGACCATCACCACGCCCCATGGTGAGATCCGCACCCCGGCGTTCATCGCCGTCGGGACCAAGGCCACGGTGAAGTCCGTCCTGCCGGAATCCATGGCGGACCTCGGGGCGCAGGCGCTCCTGGCCAACGCCTACCACCTGTACCTCCAGCCCGGGGCGGACATCCTGGACGAGGCCGGCGGGCTGGGCGCGTTTATGAACTGGTCCGGGCCCACGTTCACGGACTCCGGCGGGTTCCAGGTGATGAGCCTGGGGTCCGGGTTCAAGAAGGTCATCGACATGAAGTCGGTCGACACCTCCGGGCCGGACGACGCCGTGGCTCCGGGCAAGGAACGCCTGGCCCACATCGACGACGACGGCGTCTGGTTCAAATCGCATCTCAACGGTGACCGCCACCGGTTTTCCCCCGAAATTTCCATGCAGGTCCAGCACCAGATCGGCGCGGACATCATGTTCGCGTTCGACGAGCTGACCACGCTGCAGAACTCCCGCGGCTACCAGGAGGAATCGCTGGAGCGCACGCGGTTGTGGGCCCTGCGCTGCCTGGAGGAGCATTTCCGTCTGACGTCCGAGCGGGTGGGGAAGCCGTACCAGGCCCTCTTTGGCGTGATCCAGGGTGCCCAGTACGAGGACCTGCGCCGGAAGGCCTGCCGGGACCTTGGCGCCATGGACTTCGACGGCTACGGCATCGGCGGGGCGCTGGAGAAGGAAAACCTGGGCACGATTGTGCGCTGGTGCAACGAGGAACTGCCTGAGGACAAGCCGCGGCACCTGCTGGGCATCTCCGAACCGGACGACATCTTCACGGCCATCGAGAACGGCGCGGACACCTTCGACTGCGTCTCCCCCACCCGCGTGGCCCGCAACTCCGCGTTCTACACGCCAGCTGGCCGCTTCAACCTCTCCGGTGCCAAGTACAAGCGCGACTTCGGCCCGCTCCAGGACGGCTGCGACTGCTACGCCTGCGCCAACTACTCGCGGGCCTACATCCACCATCTGTTCAAGGCCAAGGAAATGCTCTCGGCCACGCTGATCTCCATCCACAACGAGCGCTTTGTGGTGAAGATGGTGGACGATGCCCGGCTGGCCATCGAAGCCGGGTCCTTCTTCGAGTTCAAGGCCGAAACCCTGGCGCAGTACTACCGCTAATGCGTGCCCGGCCCGCTGCCCGCCCGTTCAGACCCCGTAGCTCGGTTCGCGCTTCTTGATCCAGCCGATCACGAGGGACGTTACCGGCACAAACAGGAACTCCACGAGTGTCTTGTAAACAAAGCCCACCACCACGTAGTTCAGGAACGTGCCGAAGTCCGTGATGCCGATGACGGAGGCGGCGATGCTGCAGAAAATCAGGGTGTCCACGAACTCGCCCGCGCCTGAGGAACCCATCAGCCGCGCCCAGAGTGACTTCTCCCCGGAGCGGGCCTTCATCTTCACCAGGATCCACGAGTTGATGGTCTGGCCGGCCAGGAATGCCAACAACGAGGCGAGCACAATCTGCGGCACCGGACCAAGGGCCCCCTCAAGGGCGGCCTGCTTGGCCGTGCCGAAATCGTCATCAAAGCCGGGCAGTGCGATGATCACCCAGTAGCAAACCGAGGCGAAGACGGACAGTGCAAAGGTGGTGAAAATGGCCTTGCGCGCCACCTTGAAACCGTAGACCTCGCTGATGACGTCGCCCAGGATGTAGGCGAGCGGGAAGAGGAAGAAGCCGCCGTCGGTGATGATCGGACCGATCGCGACGCCCTTGGACGCCCCGATGTTGGACAGGATCAGCACCACGGCCATAAACGCCAGCATGATGCCGAAGTACGGCGAACCGATCGATGCGAATTTCGGCGCCGTCCGGGCGGAGTCGGCGATGGGCTGGGCGTCAGGGCCTGAGGAGGAAGGCATGGGGATTCCATTCGTAGTGGTTCGCTCGGCGTACCGTTCCCGCAACGAAAGTTGCGCGGGCCGCCGGCTGTATTAGCACTGTCACGCCATTCTCCCACCGAACAATAGGGCCCGACGCCGGATGGCAGGATAGTGCCATGACTTTAGCTTCAGCTGCCCTCCAGCCCCCCGTGTCCGCTCCCGCCGTCGTCCTGACCATCGCGGGATCCGAAGCCACGGGTGGCGCCGGAGCCCAGGCCGACCTGAAGACGTTCCAGGAGCTGGGCGTGTTTGGCATCGCCAACCTGACCTGCATCGTCTCCTTCGATCCGAACGACAACTGGAACCACCGTTTTGTGCCGGTGGACCAGCAGGTCATTGCGGACCAGTTGGAAGCCACGACGGCGGCCTACGGTCCGGCATCTGGCGCCGCCTCCGAGAGTGCCTCGGGCGAGCCGTCAGCTCCGGGCCGTCCGGTCCTGGACACCGTGAAGATCGGCATGCTGGGCAGCCCGGCCACCATCAGCACGGTCGCCGCGGCGCTGGAATCGGGCCGGTTCCGCAATGTAGTGCTGGATCCGGTGCTGATCTGCAAGGGCCAGGAGCCGGGCCACGCACTGGACACGGACCAGGCCCTGAAGGCGCAGATCCTGCCGCTGGCCACATTTGTCACACCCAACCACTTCGAAGCCGAATCGCTGTCCGGCCTGGCGATCACCGACGTCGAGTCCCTGAAAGCCGCAGCAGTCCGCATCCACGAGCTCAGCGGCGCCGCGGTCCTGGCCAAGGGCGGGGTGCGGCTGGCAGGCCCGGACGCCGTCGACGTTTACTACGACGGCGAGACCCTTGAGGTCCTGAGCGCTCCCAAGGTGGGCGAGGTGGCCGTGTCCGGTGCCGGCTGCTCCCTCGCCGCGGCGGTGACGGCCGAGCTGGCCAAGGGCGCCACGCCGCTGGAGGCTGCCCGGGCCGCCAAGGACTTTGTCACCGCGGGGATCCGCAACCGTGTGGCCTCCGGTGCGCCGTTCGACGCCCTCTGGCAGGGCGGCGCGCGCTAGCTTCTTGAGTCTTCCAACGGCGTCTTTTCCAGCCGGGCCTCTTCCAGCAGGGCGTCGGCTACCAGCGTGGCCGTCCGCACAATAAAGGCCCGACGGCGGTCCAGGCGGTCCGGAGCGGAGCCCGCCAAGAGGGCGTCGATCTGGGGCAGCACCGTCCAGCCGTCGCACAGGGTCACGATGGTGAGGACCAGGTCGGCCGCATCCGTGCGGTCGATTCCGGGCAGAACTGCCAGCATCTGGTCCACTTTTGTGGCGCAGTGGTCCGCGCGTGTGGCCCGGTCCACGGTATTCCTCCCGCGCTCCAGGCCTTCCCAGAACAGGAGCCGGGCCAGGGCGCCGTCGTTCGTGTGACGGTCAAAAAGCTTGCCGGCGTACTCTCCGATGGACGCCGCGCCATGACCTTCGATGGGGACCTCGGACATCACCCGCACCAGTTCAGCGGCCAGGACGGCGTCGAACAGCTCATCCTTCTTGCCGAAGTACTGGTAGATGCGTTCCTTGTTCACGCCCGCCGCGGCAGCAATGCGGTCCACGCGCGCCCCCGCAAGGCCCTTGTCACTGAACTCCTCGGTGGCGGCAGTCAGCAGCAGCGCTTTGGTGCGGTCAGTGTTCCAGGCCATGTCACGATCCTACCCGTTTCCAACCAACTAGTTGCACTTTTACGGAGCCCGTACTAGTCTCGCTTTCATCAAAAGCAACCAACTAGTTGGAGTTAGCCATGAACAGCACCCTCGGCCCCACAGCAACTGCTCCCGCGCCAGCCGCCCCAACTCAGGCTTCGGTCACTTCTCACGGACCGGTGCCGCAGGCGCCGTCCATCCACGTCCGCGCCGTCATCACGTGGCTGGCCATCTTTCCGCTGGTGGCCGTGGGCATGATGGTTGTGGCACCCCTGACCGAGGGCTGGCATCCAGCGCTCCGGGCACTCGTCCTGACGCTCGTGGTGGTTCCGGTTGCTGTCTATATCGTGGTGCCGCGGCTCTTTGCCGGCTATGGCGCCCTGCTGCGCCGCCGCAATTCCCGCAGGACCAGTTAGTTAGGCTCAGCCCGGGGAGGCGCGGTCACGAGCGCGGGTCGGCCACCGTTCCCATAAACAGCGGCAGGCCGGTTTCCACATGGACGATCTGGTAGTGGAACGGCCGGTCGAAGCTGATGGACCGCTCAGGCTGCGGCGGAGCGCTGGTGACAGCTCCGTTGATCTGGGTCACCGCGGCTGCGATGGTGCCCTTTTCGGCGACCGTGATGTTGGCAGCCTGCGCGGCCTGGGTGATCGCCATCCTGGGCTGGATGTTGTTGAAATCCTCCGTGGTGTCGAGCGTCTTCTTGAGTCCCAGGGACCCAAACACCTTCCGCAGGTCAAAGCTGCACTTGTGGTCCCAACGGGGCAGCTGGATCTGCACTGTCTCCAGCGCTGCGGTGTCGAAGGCGTCCGCGATTTCCGCTAGCGTTTCCGCACCGAAGGCAGCCGAGGCGGGGCGGGACCCGGCCCCGGCGACCGCGTCGGATCCGGCCCCCGGCAGGACCAGACGCATGACGAAACCGTCGGCGTAGGGAAGGTCCACGCCCCGCCAGCCTGCACCTTCCGCGTACTTCATCTCCGCCTCGTTGTGCATGGCAGGCGCATCGATTTCCTCGCCGGCAGCTGTGGTGAAGGGGAGGTCCGAGGTGGCATTCGGGTCAAACGGCGCGCTCCAGGCGGAGGCAAAATACAGGGAATTGAGGAGGCTGAAGGTGTTCCGGCGGTCGTACTCTGCCGGGGCTTCCTTGATCCTGCCGCCCGTGTTCCTGTTGACCCAGGCATCGATGGCGGGCTTCGTGGCACCCTCATCGCTGAAGTCCACGGGATACACGCCGGTTCCGTAGTGCCGGGCCAGCGTGTCCAGGAAGGACTCGCCGGTGGTCACACCCTTGTCTACGAACAGCCCGTTGGCGGCATGCATGATCGGTTTCCGCGGCGGGTTGTCCTCATCCACTGCGCCGGGGTCGCCGTCGAACTTCGCAAGTGAGCTGAGGACCGCGTTCATGGCCTCGTCGCGATTCTCTGCGGGGAGTCCCAGGACGCTGTCCATCTCCGCCGCAGTCTCGCCCGACGCGCCGGAGCGAAGCATCGCGAGGGCAATCAGCAGGCTCCCGGGCGAGGACACGACGTTCCCGTTGGCGCCGTCTCCGCCGTCCGCCAGCAGCGCCTCGCCAAGGCCCAGGGCGGAAGCCCGGAAGGAGCGCAGTTCAGCGGCATAAGCCGCGCGGTCCACCGAAACCCGCTCCACGCCGTCGGCCGTCAGGAGCTCCGGAGGCGCAGGGGCCGGGGCCGCACATGCTGCCAGTCCCAGCACCGCACCCAAGGCCACCGCCCGCTGAAAACGAAACACCACTGTCGCCTCCCCCGGCACACAAGGGCGGGAATCCGCCTGCTCCCAGTGAACCAGCGACGGCGGCGCGAGACGATGCCTGAACGGTCACGCTTTGCACTCATTTTGGTCTCATTCAAACGCTCTCTCACTTACCGCAAGAAAACCCGGGACGCTCTCTCACTTACCGCAAGAAAACCCGGGACGCTCTCTCACTTTCCTCAAGAAAGTGAGAGAGCGTCCCGGGATTTGCCGCATTATCTGAGAGAGCGTCCGGGGTGCGGGGGCGGCGCGGTGAGCGTACGACGGCGGGTGGCCACCCGCCGTCGTACGCCCACTGGAGCTGCCCACAGCGCTAGGCGTTGATGAGGTCCTTGTCCTTGTCGTCGTCCTTGGCCGGGCGGTTCCAGGCGTCGCCCTGTTCGCGGTCCAGGTGGGTGGTCTTCTTGTTCTTCAGGGCGAAGATGTAAACCAACAGCGAAATAGCGATGGCAACCGTGACGTACGTGAAGAACAGGTCCACGCGCTCGGCCTTCTGGAACGCCGCACCAAGCAGCGGGACGGTGCCGCCGAAGAGCGAGTTGGCGATCGCGTAGCCCAGGCCGACGCCGAGGGCGCGGATGGAGGCCGGGAACAGCTCGGCCTTCACGAGGGCGTTGATCGAGGTGTAGCCGCCGACGATCAGCAGGCCGCCCAGCATCAGCAGGAATGCCGTGAACGGGTCCTTGGTGTTGGACAGGGTGGATAGCAGCGGCCAGGTGAACAACACACCCGTGATGCCGAACCAGAGCAGCAGCGGCCGGCGCCCGACCTTGTCCGAGATGATCCCGTAGACCGGCTGGAGCAGCATGAAGATGAACAGCGCCCAGAAGTTGATCACGGAGGTGTCGGTCTTGGCGATCCCGGAGGTATCGTTCATGAACTTCAGAATGAAGTTGGTGTACGTGTAGAACGCCACGGTACCGCCGAGGGTGACGCCGATGCAGATCAGCAGCGGCTTCCAGTGCTGGGTGAACAGCAACCTCATGGTGCCGGGTTGGGCAACGCCGGCCACGGCCGGAACCCTGGCGGCCTCGACCTGCTCGGCGGACACGGTTTCTTCCATCGAGCGCCGCAGCCACAGGACCACGAGCGCGGCGACGCCGCCGATCGCGAAGGGGATGCGCCAGCCCCACTCAGTCAGGGCGCCCTTGTCCATGGTGTTCTGCAGGATGACGAGCACCAGCAGGGCCAGCATCTGGCCGCCGATCAGCGTGACGTACTGGAAGCTTGAGAAGAAGCCGCGGCGTTTGGACGTGGCGGCCTCGGACATGTAGGTGGCGCTGGTGCCGTATTCGCCGCCCACGGAGAAGCCCTGGACCAGCCGCACAAGGATCAGCAGAATCAGCGCCCAGACGCCTATCTGCTGGGTCGTCGGCAGGATGGCGATGGCGAAGGAACCGGCGGACATGATCGTCACGCTGAGCGTCAGGGCCGCCTTGCGGCCCTTGCGGTCGGCATAGCGGCCGAAGAACCAGGCGCCCACCGGACGCATCAGGAACGACGTCGAGAAGACGGCCATGGCCTCGAGCCCGGCCTGCAGGTCGTCTTGGGAATTGAAGAAGTGCGACTGGAAGTACGCCGCGAAGACTGTGTAAACGTAGAGGTCGTACCACTCCACGAGGTTGCCCGCTGAACCCTTGAGGATGTTGCTCACGGCCCGACGGGTCTGTGCGGCCTCGCTCTGGACCGCGTGCTGGGCGCTCATCGCTGAACCTCCCCGGGTTGCGGCGCTGTTCTTGCTTTCGTGCTGTCCATGGCTACGTTGCCCATGGTTCCTCCTCGACGTTGACGGGCCCCCCTCAAACGCCGAGGGCCTCATCCAAGTTATGCGTGATGCAAGGCACATCCAACGTGGGAGGGCATTTCCTAACACTTCCTTAGGTTTCGGCGGGAGACGGGGTAATCTCCAAAGCGGGCAGTTTGCGTTGCCCGCTCAGCGAATAAGGGAACCAGGCCATGGAGTTGCTCATCGTCGAGGACGACGACGCCATGGCGTCCGCCCTCGCCGCCGCCGTCGCGACCGCGGGGCACAACCCCACCCGGGTTGCCCGCGGAGCAGACGCCCTGCTGGTCCACCGGAAGTTCGAAGTGATCCTGCTGGACCTCGGCCTTCCCGATATGGACGGGCTGGAGGTGCTGCGGAAACTGCGCCAGGTCACGCCGGTGCCCATCCTGATTCTTACCGCGCGCGACGACGAACGCAGCGTAGTGCTCGGCCTGCGGTCGGGAGCGGACGACTACCTCGTTAAGCCTGTGAAGCTCGTGGAACTTCTTGCCCGCATCGAAGCCGTCACCCGGCGTGCCGGCCGCTATGGCGGCTCGCGGCAGCAGAGCGTGGTGCTGGGTGATCTTGAGATCGACCTCGAGCGGCGCGTGGCCGCCCTCCGTTCCGAGGTGCTGCCGTTGACGGCCACCGAGTTCGACCTGCTGGCACTGTTGGCCAGCCACGCCGGCTCCGTGGTCACCCGCGAACAGATCCTGGATGCGCTGTGGGGCGACGCCTTCGTGGCCTCTTCCCGTTCCCTTGACGTGCACCTGACCGCGCTGCGGGCGAAGCTCCAGTTACCGGGCTTCATCATCAACGTCCGCGGCGTCGGCTACCGGGTCGAGGCGGACCCGGCGTGAAACTGCGCGTCCTGGGCATCCTGAGTGTCCTGGCGGTACTTATCGTCATCATCACGTCCAACGTGATCCTGACCTCGGCCGGCCGGGAACTGACGCAGGAACTCCAGATCAACCGGGCCGCGTCGCTCAACCGCCTGGCACAGGTGGCGTTCGACGCAGCCTCCGCCGGCGAGACCGCACAACTGCAGACGGAAATGGACAGGTATTCCGAGCTCTACGACGAGGGAGTCCTGATCCGTCTCCAGCAGGGAACCCTGCGCTCCGGCGGCCTGAGCGAGGACCGGCCGGACGTCCGTGACGCCGTGGCCAGGGCGAACCTGAACCTCAGCGACACCACGCTCAGCCCGCTGCAGCCGTTCGGGCCTTCCTCCGAGGTGATCTCCCGCTCCTTCGGCAGCGCGAGCCAGGTCCTGGGCGAGGCCGTCCTCGAGGTCAACCTGGACCCGGCCCGGCAGAAACTGCGGGAACGGTGGCTCATCGTGGCATTGGCGGCGGCGGTCCTGGCCGCTGTGCTCCTGCTTGGTGCGGCCCGCGTGACCGAGTGGGTGCTGCGCCCGGTGCATCGGCTGAACGCCGCCGTCACGGAGCTTGAGGCAACAGGCCGGACCGGCAAGCTTCCCGAGGCCGGGCCGCCGGAACTTCGGGAACTGAGCCGTTCATTCACCACCATGGCGCAGACCGTCAGCCAAAGCCTCGATTCGCAGCGGCAACTGATAGCGGACACATCGCACGAACTGCGCAATCCCGTGGGCGCCCTGCGGCTCAGGATCGATCTGCTGCAGCTGGAACTGAGGACCGCCCGGGAGCACGACGCCGCCGCAGGCGTGCTGGCCGAGCTTGAACGTGTGGAGGAGATCCTGGACGGAGTACTTCGGTTGGCGGCCGCCGAGCACCGGGCATCCGAGGACTCCGCCCGTGGCCCGCTGGGAACCCCGTCGCCCGCGGCACAGGCGCCGCTTGATCCGTACCCGGTCCTGCAGGAAGAAACCGAACGGGCGGGCCCCGCCGCCCAGCTCGGCGGAGCATCGATCCTGCTGGCAGGTCCGCCGGCCCCCGCCGTGCACATCGCGTGCAGCGCCGCAGAGCTGGCCCAGATGGTGGGCGAACTTCTGAACAACGCCATCAAGTACGCTCCCGGCGCCCACATCTCGGTGGCTGCCCGCGAGCGCCAAAGCATGGTGATCATCGAAGTGTCCGACGACGGCCCCGGGCTTTCCGCCGACGAACGGGCAGCGGCCACCAGCCGCTTCTGGCGGTCCCCGGCGCACCGGAGCATCCGCGGGACCGGGCTGGGCATGACCATCGTGGACAAGCTGGCAGCGGCCAACGGTGGCCGGCTGGTGCTCGCCGAGGCCTCGCCGCATGGCCTGATTGCGCGGCTCGAGTTTCCGTGGGCCGCGGAGCTGCCGGGAAGTTTTGCCGGGCCAGAGCAGACCGGGCCGGAGCAGGCGGCTCCGCGTGGGTGACGTGTTCGGGGGGCGGTTGTCCGGAGCACGGGCCCTGCCCCCGAGTCCCCCGCTTCCCCCTGATCCCCCGCGGCGGACCGTCCTCAAGGCCGGACTCGCGGCCGGGTTGTCCGGGCTGCTGTTGCCGGGCCTGGGTGCGTGTACGCCGACGGACCGCCCGGGCACCGTGACCGTGGCCGGGGGCGAGCCCGGAGGCTTCTACCTCGAGTTCGCCGAGCTGCTGGCGGCGTCCCTCCAGCGTCACGGCGTTGCAGGCCAAGCCACGGCGCTGACTACCGGCGGCAGCCTGGACAACCTCGAACATCTGCTGACCGGCAAAGCCACGTTCGCCGTCGCGCTCGCGGATTCGGCTGCCCAAAGCACAGCGGCGGGTGAGCCGCCCGCCGTCGGACTTTCCGCCGTCGGAAAGGTGTACGAGAACTACGTCCACTGCGTCATCCGGCACAACAGCGAAATCCGGGACATTAGCGGGCTTGCCGGCCGGACCGTGGCTGTCGGCGAGCCTGGCTCGGGGACGTCGCTGACCACTCCGCGGCTGCTCGAGGCTGCCGGGCTGAGCACCACTGCGGGCACCGCTGGCGGCGTTACGGTGCTGAGCCTCGGCCTCAATGAGGGCCTCGCGGCACTGCGGGACGGAACGGTGGACGCGTTGTTCTGGTCGGGCGGCGTGCCGACTGCGGCCATTGCCGCCGCGAACGACGACGTCGGGCTGGGTTTCCTGGATCTGTCGCCGCTGCTGCCGGCACTGCGGGCGAAATACGGCGTCTTCTACGACCGGGTGCTGATCCCGGCGGGCGCCTACGCGGGCATTCCGGCTGTTTGGACCGTGGGCGTGGCGAACCTGCTGCTGTGCCGGAGCGATCTTGATGACCGGACCGTCAAGCGGACCGTCGAACTGCTGGTGGGCCATGCCGAGGAACTGATCCCGCGTTCCAGCCTGGGCGTACAGTTCCTGAGCCCCGAATCCTTGATCAACACCGCGGGTTTGCCCCTGCACCCCGGCGCCGTCGCGGCGTACCGGGAGCTCCACGGGTAAGGAAACGCTTTATCACTTGCTGCGGCAAATACGTGAACGCTCTATCACTTGCTCCAAGAAAGTGAGAGAGCGTCCGGGAAGAACCCGCCTTAAGTGAGAGAGCGTCCTGCGGGTCAGCTCCCCGAGTGCGCAGCCAGGAACGAGTAGACCTCGGTCTCGTCCACGCCGGGGAACGCGCCGGGCGGCATCGCGGCCAGCAGGTGCGTGTTGGCGCGAGCCGCCGGCCAGGCGTTTCCAGCCCACTCGGAGGCCAGTGCTGCCGGGGGCCGTTTGCAGCAGTTCGGGTCGGGGCATGTGGACTTTTCGCGCGCCGTGGTTTCCCGGCCGCGGAACCATTTCACGTGCTGGTACGGCACCCCGATGCTCAGGGAGAACTCGCCGTTGGCCGATCGCTCGGTCCGGGCCGTGCACCAATATGTGCCGGACGGAGTGTCGGTGTACTGGCTGTACGCGCTGAACTTGTCCGGCACATCAAACACCGCCCGCGACGTCCACGCCTTGCACGACGGCTGGCCCTCGATGGCGCCGGTGTGGTCCATCGGGAACGTCACGCCGTCGTTCTCGTAGGCCTTGTAGATGATGCCGCTCTTGTGGGTCTTCTGGAAGTGGGTGGTGATGCCCAGGTGCTTCGTGGCCAGGTTGGTGAAGCGGTGCGCGGCGGTCTCGTAGGAGACGGCAAAGGCGTCACGGATGTCCTCAACCGCGATTTCCTTGGCCGCCTTGGCCTTCTGCAGGAAGTCCACGGTGGCCTGCTCGGGCAGCAGGAGCGCGGCCGCGAAGTAGTTGGTGGCCACCCGCTGGCCGAGGAAGTCGCCGTAGTTTTTCGGCGTCTCGTGCCCCAGGACGTAGTGCCCCAGCGCCTGCAATAGCACCGAGCGGGGGTCGTGGTCCTGCCGCTGGCTCTGCGTCAGGTAAATTCTGTGATTCTTCAAATCTGTCACTGAACGGGTGGAATGCGGCAGGTCGCTCACGTGATGGAGGGTGAATCCGAGCTTCTCGGCGATGTCGGCGATGACGTGCTGGCTCAGCGGCCCGGCCGTGTACCCCACCAGTCCCAGGACCTTCTGGGCCTCGGCCTCATACTCCGGGAAGTAGTTGCCGCGCTCACGCATCATGGCACGCAGCTCACCGTTCGCGCGGCGGGCTTCCTCCGGCGTCGCCACCTGCTCGTTCAGCTTGCGTTCGAGTTCATGCAGCAGCCCCACCTGCGCCTCCAACACATCGACCGGAAGCCGCGAGCTGATGCGGATTTTGGGCAGATTAAGGGACTCGTACAGGGGCCCGCGCTGGTAGCGTTCCAGCTCAATCTCCAGGGCCGCGCGGCGGCTCGGCGGCTCGGCGCCAAGCAACTGGTCGATGCTCACGTTCAGAGCCGCGGCCAGCCCCTGCAGCAGGGAAAGTTTAGGCTCCCGCTTGCCGTTTTCGATCAGGCTCAACTGGCTGGGGGCCGTCCCGACGGCGGCGCCCAGGTCATCGAGTGTGTACCCGGCCTGCTTGCGCAGATGCCGCACGCGGCGACCCAGGCTGATGACGTCCAGTTCCGGGGAGGCGGCGGACGACGGCGGTAGGGCGACTTCGCGGTTCCAGCTTCCAGGCGTCATTTCTTGAGCATACGCGAAGAAATGCATTTCTTTCCATGGTTTTCCCCTAGAGAAGTGTTGCGAAGTGCTGAAAAGTAGTAATCACGGAAAGAAACACCGCACCGGGAAGCTGGTCGGAGCTGCAAGGAAGCAGCTTCGGCCGGCAGATAACCACCCGGAGCTCAATCAAGGAGACAACGATGACTGCAGCATTTGAGCCCACCCAGCAGACGCCCGAACAGCAGGCCGCCGCCCTGGAGCTTGAGTGGGCCGCCAACCCCCGCTGGGAAGGTGTGACCCGTGACTACAAGGCAACGGACGTCGTCAAGCTCCGCGGCCGCGTCTCCGAAGAGCACACGCTGGCCCGCCGCGGATCCGAGAAGCTGTGGAAGCAGCTCACCGAAGAGCACAAGACCGGCGGGTACACCAACGCCCTGGGCGCCCTGACCGGCAACCAGGCCGTGCAGCAGGTCAAGGCCGGCCTCCGCGCCATCTACCTCTCCGGCTGGCAGGTTGCCGCCGACGCCAACAACTCCGGCCACACCTACCCGGACCAGTCCCTCTACCCGGCCAACTCGGTTCCGACAGTGGTCCGCCGCATCAACAACGCCCTGCTCCGTGCGGACCAGATCGAATTCTCCGAAGGCATCCAGACGGTCGAGGACTGGATGGTGCCGATCGTTGCCGACGCCGAGGCCGGCTTCGGCGGCCCGCTGAACGCCTACGAGCTCATGAAATCCATGATCCAGGCCGGCGCGGCAGGCGTGCACTGGGAAGACCAGCTCGCCTCGGAGAAGAAGTGCGGCCACCTCGGCGGCAAGGTCCTCATCCCCACGCAGCAGCACGTCCGCACGCTGAACGCGGCCCGCCTGGCGGCCGACGTCGCCGGCACCCCCTCGGTGGTCATCGCCCGCACCGACGCCGAGGCAGCCACGCTGATCACCTCCGACGTCGATCCCCGCGACCAGGAATTCGTCACTGGCGAACGCACCCCGGAAGGCTTCTACAAGGTCCGCAACGGCATCGAACCCTGCATCGCCCGCGCCAAGGCCTACGCACCGTACTCCGACCTCATCTGGATGGAGACGGGCACCCCGGACCTGGAGCTGGCCCGCAAGTTCGCCGAGGCCGTCAAGGCTGACTTCCCGGACCAGATGCTCTCCTACAACTGCTCGCCGTCGTTCAACTGGCGCAAGCACCTGGACGACGCCACGATCGCCAAGTTCCAGCGTGAACTCGGCGCCATGGGCTTCACGTTCCAGTTCATCACCCTGGCCGGCTTCCACGCCCTGAACTACTCGATGTTCGATCTCGCCCACGGTTACGCCCGTGAAGGCATGAGCGCCTACGTCGAGCTGCAGGAAAAGGAATTCGCCTCCGAGTCCCGCGGCTACACCGCGACCAAGCACCAGCGCGAAGTCGGCACCGGCTACTTCGACGACATCGCAACTGCGCTCAACCCGAACGCATCAACCCTGGCACTGGTGGGATCCACCGAAGAAGGCCAGTTCCACTAAATTTTCCCCAAGTAAGTAGCACTAAGTGTCGTTTTGGAGGCTCAAAACGACACTTACTGCTACCCAGTTTGGGCACAGCTCCAGGAGATTGAAATGAACACCTTCACTGACAGCTTCACCATCAACGGGATCACTTTGGCCGCGCAGCCTATTTGCCGGCAGGACGAGGTTCTTACTCCGGATGCACTGGAGTTTGTCGCCAAGCTGCACCGGGCAACGGCCGAGCGCCGGCAGGAACTGCTGCAGGCACGCCGGACCCGCCGGGCGGACATCGCCGGCGGTCAGGACCCCAGGTTCCTCCGCGAAACCGAGGACATCCGCAACGACCCGTCGTGGCGCGTCGCTCCCCCGGCCCCGGGCCTGGAGGACCGCAGGGTGGAGATCACCGGCCCGGTGGACAAGAAAATGACCATCAACGCGCTGAACTCCGGCGCGAAGGTGTGGCTCGCTGACATGGAGGACTCCTCCACGCCCACCTGGCGGAACGTCATCAAGGGCCAGCTGAACCTCACCGACGCGCTGGAACGCCGGATCGATTTCACCTCCCCCGAGGGCAAGGAATACAAGCTCCGCCCGGCCGGCGAGCTGCCCACCATCGTGGTACGCCCCCGGGGCTGGCACCTGCCCGAGAAGCACATGATCATCGACGGCGCCCCCGTGGCCGGCGGCATCGTGGACTTCGGCCTGTACTTCTTCCACAACGCCCGGCGCCTCCTGGCCCAGGGCAAGGGACCGTACTTCTACCTGCCCAAGATCGAGAACCACCTCGAGGCACGGCTGTGGAATGACATCTTCATCCTCGCCCAGGACCTGCTGGGCATCCCGCAGGGCACCATCCGCGCCACCGTGCTGATCGAGACCATCACCGCGGCGTTCGAAATGGAGGAGATCCTCTACGAACTGCGGGATCACGCCTCGGGCCTGAACGCCGGCCGCTGGGACTACATCTTCTCCCTGATCAAGAACTTCCGCACCCGCGGCCCCCGGTTCGTCCTGCCGGACCGCGCCCAGGTGACCATGACGCAGCCGTTCATGCGCGCCTACACCGAACAGCTGGTCCGTGCCTGCCACAAGCGGGGCGCCATGGCAATCGGCGGCATGGCCGCCGCCGTCCCCAACCGCAAGGACGAGGCTGCCAACACCAACGCGTTCGAGAAGGTGCGTGCCGACAAGACCCGCGAGGCCAACGACGGCTTCGACGGCTCCTGGGTGGCCCACCCGGACCTCGTTCCGGTCTGCCGCGAAGTGTTCGATGCCACCCTCGGCGAACGCCCCAACCAGCTGGACCGCACCCGCGAGGACGTCATCCCCGATGACCGCGCACTCATCAATGTGGCCGCCACCGAAGGCACCATCACCGAGCAGGGCATCCGGAACAACATCGAGGTAGGCATCCGCTACATCGAGTCCTGGCTCCGCGGGAACGGCGCCGTCGCCATTCACAACCTCATGGAAGACGCCGCCACCGCGGAAATCTCCCGCTCGCAGATCTGGCAGTGGATGTACGCCAGCGCCATCACCGACCGCGGCGAAATCATCACCCACCAGTGGATCGAGGAACTGCTCGACGAAGAGTTCGCCCGCCTGGAACGCTTCGACGGCGACCGCTTCGAAGACTCCCGCGACATCTTCGAGGAAGTCACCCTCAGCCAGGACTTCCCGTCCTTCCTGACCCTCCCCGCCTACGCCCGCTACCTCACCGAAGCCCGCGAAAAGGCAACCAAAGAGGAGCTCGCGGCGGCCTAGGCTGCAGCAGGCTCACTGAATAGACTTCCGTCCGCCGGGCAGGCATGCCCTTCGCAACAGGCACCCCCGAGATCCGGGGAGCCGGCCCGGCGACGGAACACCCCGTGTGACCCGCGGACGCTCTCTCACATAATGCGAGAAAACCCGGGACGCTCTCTCACTATCCTCAAGATAGTGAGAGAGCGTCCGTCGTTAAGCTGCGTTAAGTGAGAGAGCGTTGGCAATCATGCGGGAAGGAAAGAACGTACGACGGCGGGACGCGTCAGCGTCCTTTCGGCACCAGCCGCACGGCCAGGGTTGTGCAGACGAAGAACATCAGCACCGAGCCCAGGATCACCAGCAGCGCGGGGGTCCAGGAACCCGAGGCGTCGCGCACGAAGCCCACCAGCGGCGGGGCCACCGCGCCGAAGCAGTAACCGAGCCCCTGGACCGTGGCGGACATCCGGCCCGCGGACACCTGGTCCCGGGCCAGCTTGATGATCGCGATGAAGATCAGCGTGATCCCGCCGCCCTGCGCGATGCCGCCGAACGTGGACCACAGCCACCACAGTTCCGGCGCCAGCAGCAGCCCGGCCGGCACGGCCGTCCACAGCAACCCCACGGTGACTGCCGTCGTCGTCGTGCTGAAATATTTGGCCGCGAACGGCACTCCCAAGCCGCCAACGATGGCGAAGATCTGGAACAGCGATGAGCCTGCCCCGGCGGCTGAGGCGGACATGCCAAGTTCGTCGTTGAGGTAGCTCGGCAGCCACGCCGTCACCGCGTAGTAGGAAAACGCCTGCCCGGCGAAGCCTGCGGTGAGCCCGGCGGTAATCCAGCCGGAACCCTTGACGGCCGGGTGTTCCTGCCCGCCGGCCACCACGGTGCGGGAGGGCACAAACGCGGTGCGGGCGCCCACGGCGAGGGTCCAGAAAACGATGGCAATCACAGCCAGGATGCCCACGGCGGCCAAGGCCACACGCCAACCGGCCAGCTCTGCCAGGGGCGCCGTGACCATCGAGGTCAGGAATGATCCGATGTTCAGGGCCGCGGTGTACACACCCATGGCGGTCCCCTGGCGCATCGGGGAGAAGTCGCGGCGGATAATCAACGGCACCGCGATATTGCCCACCGTGATGGCCAGGCCGATCATCACCGTGCCCACCACCACCGGTCCCGGGCCGCCAGCCGAGCGCACAATCACGCCAGCCAGGACGCCAAGGATGGTCAGCGAAACGGCGAACTCCGCGCCGAGTTTCCTCGTGGTCAGAGACGCCAGCGACGCGGCGAGCGCGAAGCACAGCACCGGGATGCTCGTCAGCAGGCCCAACATCACGGGGGTAAATCCGAGGTCGGCCTGCATCAGGTCAACCACCGGGGCAACGGCAACGAAGGGCCCACGCAGGTTCAGCGCCAGCAGTCCGATACAGGCCAGGAGGATCCAGCCCTTGGGAACTTTGGCCAGGAACTGTCCGCTCACAAGGATTCCGCGGTGGCTAAATACGATTTCATCACTTCCATTGCTATCACGGCGTATTGCCCCGGACGCCTCAGGCAACGTCATGGCGCCCTGGCATACGATGAAGCTCACACCGGCGGGCCCCAACGTGAGGGTACAGAAGCCGCTCACCCCGGACGAAGGAACAGACATGCAACAACGGCTTGCCATCCTCGACGACTACCAGGGCGTGGCGCACGGTTTCGCCGACTGGGCCGCCCTGGAACAGGCCGGCGTTACAGCGTCCGTCTTCCGCGAGCCCTTCCAGTCCGAGGACGCCCTGGCGGCAGCCCTCGCCAACTGCCAGATCGTCATAGCGATGCGTGAGCGGACCCCGTTTCCCCGCACCGTGCTGGAACGTCTCCCGGGGCTGAAGCTGCTGGTGACCACCGGCATGGCCAATGCCTCCATCGACGTGGCCGCAGCAACCGAACTCGGCATCACCGTATGCGGCACACCCGGATCCCCCACGGCCGCACCCGAGCTGACCTGGGCTTTGCTGCTCGCGATCGCCCGCAACCTCCCGGCCGAGGAGAACTCGCTGCGCGCGGGCACGTGGCAGACGTCGGTGGGGATGGAACTGTCCGGCAAGACCCTGGGCGTCGTGGGCCTGGGCAAGATCGGGCGGCGGATCGCGGCGTACGGGCAGGCTTTCGGCATGGAAGTGCTCGCCTGGAGCCAGAATCTCACCGATGAGGCCGCCGCCGAGGCAGGCGTTCAGAAGGTCAGCAAGGAGGAACTTTTCGAGAATTCCGACGTCGTGTCCCTCCACCTGCGGCTGTCTCCCCGTTCCGAGGACATCGTGGGTGAGCAGGAACTGCGGCTCCTGGGGCCGGAAGGCATCCTGGTGAACACCTCGCGGGGTCCGCTGGTGAACCAGGATTCCCTGGTGCGGGCCTTGAACGAGGGCTGGATCCGCGGCGCGGCCCTGGACGTTTTTGACCAGGAACCGCTTCCCGCGGGCCACCCGCTGCTCAGCGCCCCCAACACTGTGCTGTCCCCGCACCTCGGCTACGTGACGGCCGAGAGCTACCGGCAGTTCTACGGTGGCGCGTTCGAGGACGTCAAGGCCTGGCTGGAGGGTTCGCCGGTCCGCGTGATCACGGCGGGGTGACTGCCGAAAGCCGCCTAACCTGCCGCCTGGAGCGTCGCCTCAATGGCTGCAGGTGACAACACGTACTGCGTGACCATCTGGCTCGCACCAAGAATCGCCGCCTGGTCCCCGGCCACGGACAGGGCGATCCGCAGGTGGCTGGTTGCCAGCGGCAGGGACCGCCGGTAGACGACTTCGCGGACGCCGGCCATCAGGTGTTCCCCGGCCTGGCCCAGGCTCCCGCCGATGACAATGACGGACGGGTTCAGCAGGTTGACCACGGTGGCCAGCACATCGCCCACATCCCGGCCGGCCTGGCGCAGGGCGTGGATGGCCTGCGGGTTGCCCTCGCCGACCAGCCGCAGCACATCACTGCCCTTGCGCGCCGGCACACCCTGCCGCTCCAGTTCAGCGGCCAGGGCCGGTCCGGACGCCAGCGCCTCGAGGCAGCCGTAGTTGCCGCAGCGGCACAGCACGTCATCGCCGCGCGGCACGCGGACGTGGCCCAGATCGCCCGCCGTTCCGTTGGCGCCGCGCTGCAGTTCACCGTTGCTGATGATCCCGGATCCGATGCCGGTGGCAACCTTGATGAACAGGAAATTCCTGTGGTCCGCCCAGTGCGCCGACCGCTCCCCCAGCGCCATGATGTTCACGTCGTTGTCCACCAGCACCGGCACTGGCAGCGAGCGCTGGACGTAAGGGACGACGTCGAACCCGTCCCACCCCGGCATGATGGGCGGCTTGACGGGCTTTCCGGTGGCGTGCTCCACGGGCCCCGGCAGGCCGATTCCGATGCCGGCGAGATCGCGCGGGCCCCGTCCGGCCTGCTCAAGCAACGCCCGGCCCTCCTTGATCACCCGGCCGAGCACCGCTTCCGGACCAGCCGCCACATCCTGGGCCAGCCGCCGCTCGGCCAGGACACGGCCGCTGAGATCGGTGACGGCAACAATCACGTGGGTAGCGCCGACGTCGACCGCCAGCACGGCGCGTGCGGCCGGGTTGAAGGCAAAGCGCGACGGCGGCCTGCCGCCACTGGAGTTCGCCTCACCCGCCGCGCCCACCAGGCCGGAGGCGATCAGGGCGTCAATGCGCGCAGCGACGGTGGAACGCGCCAAACCGGTGGTCAGGGCCAGCTCTGCCCGCGTCCGCGCCTGGCCGTCCCGGAGCAGCTGGAAGAGGTCGCCGGCGCGCGCCAGGCTCACGCCGTGGTCTGGGGCTGCGTGCTCTGTTCCGGGGCTAAGGCTCATGGATTATGAATAACACATGGAACTTCTGCCTGTCACGCGGAACAAAGAATATCTGTTTTCGCGCAACTTTTGCTTGACGATCGGCAAAAGTCATTCTAGCTTTAGTGGCAGTGGCATCGCCCTCAGCACCGCAGCACCCAATCAACGTGGATTCGTCTGCAATCAGGAGAACCAATGAACTACTCGATCCAGCTCTACACACTCCGGGACCAGATCCAGGCGGACCTTCCCGGCACCATCCGCAAGGTCGCGGAGATCGGTTTCACGAAGGTTGAGCCGTACAACTTTGTCGCCACGGCCAAAGAGCTCGGTGCTGCGCTAAGGGAGAACGGCCTGACGGCTCCGTCCGGACACGCACCGCTGCTGAGCCAGGACCAGGATGAGATCTTCGCCGCGGCCAGGGAACTGGGGATCACCACGGTGATCGATCCGTTCATCGCGGCTGACCGCTGGCAGTCCGCGGCGGACATCCAGGCCACCGCTGCCGGCCTCAACGCCGCAGCCAGGAAGGGCGCCGAATACGGCATCCGCGTGGGCTACCACAACCACCAGTGGGAGCTGGAGTCCACCATCGAGGGACGCACCGCGCTGGAGTACTTCGCGGACCTCCTCGATCCCGAAGTTGTCCTCGAAGTGGACACGTACTGGGTGGCCGTGGGCGGCCAGGATCCCGTGGCGGTGCTGGAGCGGCTCGGCGACCGGGTGAAGTTCATCCACATCAAGGACGGACCCCTGAATACGGACACCAAAGCGCAGCAGCCTGCGGGCCAGGGCAAGGTCGCCGTGCTGGACGTCATTGCCGCCGCCAGGTCCCTCGAGGTGGGCGTCGTGGAATTCGATGACTACGCCGGCGACATCTTCGAGGGCATCGCCGAGAGCCTCGCCTACCTCAATGCCGCACAGCGCACGGGCACGGGCACCGCCGGAGCACGCGCATGAGCCACGCAGCGTCGACCCGCCGCGGCCCCGTGGGCGTTGCCGTCATCGGCGCGGGCAACATTTCCAAGGAATACCTGGACAACCTCACCGTGTTCCCGGACCTGAAAGTCCTCGTCATCGCCGACCTCTTCGAAAAGGCCGCCGAGGCCCGGGCCAAGGAATACGGCATCGCGGAGTGGGGCGGCGTGGACGCGGCACTGAACCATCCCGACGTCGAAATCATCGTGAACCTGACCATCCCCGCGGCGCACGTTGAGGTGGCCACCGCCGCCGTCAACGCTGGCAAGCATGTCTGGACCGAGAAGCCCTTCTCCCTGGACCGCGCCTCCGGGCTCGGCCTGCTCAAAACCGCCGACGCCGCCGGCATCCGCCTCGGCTGCGCCCCGGACACCTTCCTCGGCGCCGGCCTGCAGACCGCACGCCGGCTGATCGAACGCGGCGACATCGGCACCCCACTGACGGCCATGACCACCTTCCAGACCCCCGGCCCGGAATCCTGGCACCCCAACCCGGCTTTCCTGTTCCAGACCGGGGCCGGGCCGCTCTTCGACATGGGCCCGTATTACCTCACCATGCTGGTCCAGACGTTCGGCTCCATCCGCAAGGTCGCCGCCGTCGGGTCCAGGTCCAGGGACTTCCGCGTTATCGGCTCCGGACCCAAGGCCGGCGAGGAGTTCAGCGTCGAGGTGCCCACCCACGTGAGCGCCATGGCCCAATTCGAAAGCGGCGCGTCATCGCACAGCGTCTTCTCCTTTGAGTCCCCGCGCGTGAACATGGGTTTCGTGGAGATCACGGGCACCGAAGCCACACTTTCGCTGCCGGACCCCAATAATTTCGACGGCGACATCCGGCTCTGGCGCGCAGGGGACGAGGACTGGACCACGGTTCCCGCAACCGGACCCGCCAGCGGCCGCGGCATGGGCGTCCTGGACATGGCCCGCTCGCTCCGGGCGGGCGTCCCCCACCGCGCCACCGGCAACCTGGCCTACCACGTCGTGGACAGCATGGTCTCAATCACCGAATCCATGGATTCCGGCACGTTTGTTGACGTCGAAAGCTCCGCCCCGGTCTCGCCGGCCCTGCCCGAGGACTGGGCGCCGGAAACCGCAACGCTCTAGGAGCGACGATGATGACCTCACCTGAATCAGCCACCAATCGCCCGCTCGGCGTCGCGATGGTCGGCTACGCGTTTATGGGCAAGGCCCATTCCAATGCCTGGCGCAATGTGGCCAGCTTCTTCGACGTCCCGGCCTTCGAGCAGAAACTACTCGTGGGCCGGGACGCCGCCGGGGTGGAGGAAGCCGCTGCCAAGTACGGGTGGGCCGAGACCGCGACGGACTGGCGGGCCGTCCTGGACCGCGACGACATCGACATCGTGGACATCTGCGCCCCGGGCTGGATGCACGCCGAGATCGCGATCGCCGCGCTCGCGGCAGGCAAACATGTCCTGGTGGAGAAGCCGCTCGCCAATACGCTTGCCGAGGCCGAGGCCATGACGGCGGCCGCCCAGGCAGCCCGGGCACAGGGCGTCCAGTCGATGATCGGCTTCAATTACCGGCGGGTGCCCGCGTTGGCGCTGGCGAGGGAACTCATCGCGGACGGCCGGGTGGGCACCGTCCGGCACGTCCGGGCCGCCTACCTGCAGGACTGGCTGGCGGACGAAACGGCGCCCATGACCTGGCGGCTGAACAAGGAAACCGCCGGTTCCGGGGCGCTCGGGGATATCGCCTCCCACGCCATCGACCAGGTTCTGTTCCTGCTCGGAGACCGGGTGACCGAGGTTTCCGGCCGCCTGCACACCTTCACCACGCGCCGCCCCGGGGCAGCGGGTATGGAGGATGTAACGGTCGACGACGCCGCCTGGGCCACGCTGTCCCTCGCCTCCGGGGCCATCGCCTCAGTGGAGGTCTCCCGGGTGGCCACCGGCCGGAAAAACGCGCTGACCCTGGAGATCTACGGGGACAAGGGCTCCCTGCTATTCGACCTGGAAAACCTTAACGAACTCCACCTCCTCGATGCCACCGCACCCGCCCGCGAGCAGGGCTTCCGCCGGATCCTGGTCAACGAGCCCGAGCACCCGTATCTTGAAGCCTGGTGGCCGCAGGGCCACATCATCGGCTGGGAGCACACGTTCACGCATGAGATCCGCGACTTCCTCACCGCCATCAGCACCGGAACGCCGCCGTCGCCGTCGTTCGAGGACGGCCTCGAGGTGCAGCGGATCCTGAACGCCATCGAAGAGTCCGCCGCCGCGAAAAGCTCCACCATCCCGCTGGCCCACACCACCGTTTCTGAAGGAGCCTGACATGCCCCGCCCCTATACCCTGTTCACCGGCCAGTGGGCCGACCTCCCGTTCGAGGAAGTCGCGCGCCTGGCCTCCGGCTGGGGCTACGACGGCCTCGAAATCGCCGTCTCCGGGGACCACCTGGACGCCTGGCGCTGGGACGAACCCGGCTACGTCGAATCCAAACTCGCCGTCCTGGAGAAGTACAACCTCAAGGTCTGGGCCATCTCCAACCACCTCAAGGGCCAAGCCGTTTGCGATGACCCCATCGACTTCAGGCACGAAGCGATCGTCGGTGCGAAGGTCTGGGGCGACGGCGATCCCGAGGGCGTCCGCCAACGCGCCGCCGAGGAAATGAAACACACCGCCCGGCTGGCGAAGGCACTCGGCGTGGACACCGTCGTCGGCTTCACCGGCTCCTCCATCTGGCAGTATGTGGCCATGTTCCCGCCCGTCCCCGCCGCCGTGATCGAGGCCGGCTACCAGGACTTCGCGGACCGCTGGAACCCCATCCTGGACGTCTTCGACGAATGCGGCGTCCGCTTCGCCCACGAAGTCCACCCCTCCGAGATCGCCTACGACTACTGGACCACCGTCCGCACCCTCGAAGCGATCGGCCACCGCGAAGCGTTCGGCCTGAACTGGGACCCCTCCCACTTCATGTGGCAGGGCATCGACCCCGTCTCGTTCATCTGGGACTTCAAGGACCGGATCTACCACGTGGACTGCAAGGACACGAAGCTACGCCCCACCGGCCGGAACACCGTCATGGGCTCGCACCTGCCGTGGGGCGACCCGCGCCGGGGCTGGGACTTCGTCTCGGCAGGCCGCGGCGACGTCCCCTGGGAATCATCCTTCCGCGCCCTGGCCGCGATCGGCTACACCGGACCCATCTCCGTCGAATGGGAAGACGCCGGCATGGACCGGCTCCACGGCGCCCCCGAAGCGCTCGCCGCCCTGAAGAAGTTCGACTTCCCCGCCTCCCGGACCAGCTTCGACGCCGCCTTCAGCACGAAGCCCTAGGAAGCGCACGTAGAATCCCTGCATGACCCACACGATTCGAAAGGCAACAACGGACGACGCCGGCCCGCTCGCCGACCTGGCGGCCGTCACCTTCCCGCTGGCGTGCCCGCCGTCGTCGTCACCGGAGGATATTGCCGCGCACGTGGCAAACACGCTCAGCGAACGTCACTTCCGGGAGTACCTGGCAGACCCTGATGTCACCATCCTGGTCATTGACGCGGACGGGGCGCTCCGCGGCTACAGCCTGCTGGTGAACCGGCCAGCAGAGGATCCGGATGTGGCGGCGGCGCTGAAAGTGCTGCCCACCATGGAGCTCAGCAAATGCTACGTCCACCCCGAACACCACGGCCTGGGCGCGGCTGGCGAACTGATGCACGCCAGCCTCCGGGCGGCGGCAGAAGCGGGCGCGGCCGGAGTATGGCTGGGGGTCAACAGCCAGAACGCCCGGGCCATCCGGTTCTACGAAAAGTCCGGTTTCCGCAAGGTGGGCAGTAAGTCCTTCCGGCTGGGAACCACCGTGGAGCACGACTTCGTCCTTGAGCGGGCCCTGCCCTAAGCGCTCCCCGAGAAACCTGCCGCTAGTCTCCGGCCCGTCCACCCAGTCGTTCGTCCAGGGGCGGACGCGGTTCCTTCAGCAGCTTCAGCCGCGCTGGGAGGCCGTCGATGCGGCCTTCTCTCCCGCGCGCGCTGATGGCCACACGCGAAGTCCCCAGCAGGACGTTCTCGGCCCTGAAGTCCCCGATTTCCTCCGGGAGGATCGGTGCGAGATGGACCACGTTGCGCGTGAAGTCCGGGTCGAAGCGCAGCAGGATCCGGGCAAGCTGGATGGGAGCTGCCGCGGCCCAGGCCTGGGGCGAGCATGCCGTGGGGTACGGGACAGGGCCGTGGAATTCGGACCGGTCGAACCCGCAGAACAGCTCCGGCAGCCGGCCGTCGAAGTGTTCGGCGGCGTCCAGGATCCCGCTGGCGATCTTCACGGCCTCATCAACAAATCCATAGCGCATCAGCCCTGTGGCCACGATCGCCGTATCGTGCGGCCACACCGATCCGTTGTGATAGCTGACAGGGTTGTAGGCGCCCATGTCCGAAGCCAGGGTCCGGATCCCCCAGCCGGTGAACAGTTCGGGGGACATCAGGCGCTCCGCCACTGACGGGGCTTTTTCCTCGTCCACGATGCCCACCCACAGGCAGTGGCCCATGTTTGAAGTGCACGCGTCAACCGGAGTCTTGTCCTTGTCCAGCGCGATGGCGAAGTAGCCCCTGTCCGGCAGCCAGAACTTCTCGTTGAAAGCCTCCTTCAGGGCGATTGCACGCTCGGCCCAGTGGTGCTCTGTCTCAGGATCCCCGGCCCAGCGCGCCAGCAGGGACCGTCCCACATAGGCGGAGTAGACGTAGCCCTGGACCTCGCACAGGGCAGTGGGTGGTTCGGCCATCCGCCCGTCGGCAAAGTTGATCCCGTCCCAGGAGTCCTTCCAGCCCTGGTTGAGGAGACCGTGCTGGTTGGGGCGAAGGTATTCCACAAAGCCGTCGCCGTCACGGTCGCCGTATTTTTCGATCCAGTCAAGGGCGCGGTCGGCATGGGGAATCAGCGAATCGATGATGTCCTCGGACAGTCCCCAGCGGCTCAGTTCGCCCAGGAGACTGACAAAGAGCGGGGTGGCGTCCACCGTGCCGTAATAGGCGGTCCCGCCCAGGGACAGCCCCGCCGTCACGCCCAGCCGAACCTCGTGCGGGATGCGTCCCGGCTCTTCCTCGGAGTCGGGATCCACCTTCGTGCCTTGGAGGGTTGCCAGCGTCTGGAGGGTTCCGGCCGCCAACGTGGGGTCAACCAGCAATGACATGTAGGAAGACAGCAGTGAATCCCGGCCAAAGAGTGCCATGAACCAGGGTGCTCCCGCGGCCACGGCCGCACGGTCCGGGTGCTCGGCGTCGAAAATCCGGAGGGACCCCAGATCGCTTTGGCTCCGGCGCAGGGTGGCCTCGATATTGCCGTCCGCGACGCTGATGCGCGGAATATGTTCTTCCCATGCCAAGTGCCGCTGCACGCCCACGCGTCCGCGCGGTTGTCCCTCTTGCGTGAACGGCGCCGCGGGTCCCACACCGTTGATGAGCGGGACCACAATCACGCTGGTGGACCACTCGCCGCGCGCCGGAATGGTTGCGTGGAAGCGAAGCATCTCGGTGGAGATTTCGGCGCCGGCTGCGCGGATGGCGGAGCCGCGCCGCTGGCCGTTACGGAGGGCCTCGATCAGCATCCCACCGTCGCTGACCGTGCGGCTCACCCGCGCGCCGTGCGGAATCCGGCCGCCCTTGACGTCGAAGAGGTCGGCCTGGTCGGCGTCAACCAACAGTTCGATATCGCAGTCCACGGCTTCCGCTGAGTAGTTTTCGAGGGTGATGTCGTCCTGCAGCCCGGGTCCGATATGACGGACCTGACGGACCACCAGCGGACTGTCGAACCTGCCGCCGGGCCACTGGGCGCGGCCCACGAACGTGGCCTCGTAGGAGTTGGGCCGTTGCGCCACCAGCGGCTCGCGGAGCGCGCCGTTGATGCGCAGTATCCACCGGGACACAATCCTGGTGTCCTGGTAGAACGCGCCATTCGTTTCACCGTCGGCACGGATGTCGCCGCTCCGGGTAGAGATACAGAAGGAAGACCCTTCCACCACCGTGATGGCCTCAGCCCCGCCGACATCAGCCTCAGTGTCGGCGTTCCATGCAGTCATGGATGCGCTCCTTCCTCATGACCGCCCGCTAGAGATCGGGCCCGATCCGACGCCCCGATAACTGCTCTCCCTGTTTGATTCTGGCCCACATGGGAAACATCCGGAACCCTGGGAAGCGGGCTCGTTTCCAGCAGTTTTGTGTAGAGGTCCAGGTGGTTGCCCACCATCCGTTCGGTGCTGAACAGTTTGAGGGCCCGGTCCCGGCAGTGCGCCCTGTCCAGCTGTGCCGCAAGGGGCAGGAAGGTGTGCAGGCTGTCCGTGGGCGCAAGGTAGCCGGTCTTTCCATGGTCCACAATCTCGGGTGCGGATCCGATCGGAGTTCCCACTACTGGAGTTCCGGTTGAAAGGGATTCGATCATCACCAGCCCAAACGGCTCGGACCATTGGATGGGGTTCAGGAACGCCATCGCCTCACCCATGAGCTGAAACTTGTCGGTGTCCTCCAGCTCGCCCATAAAATCCTCGTTGGACCCCAGGAGCGGCTCAATGACGGAGCGGAAGTACGCGATCTCTTCCGGCTCGCGCATCTTGGCTGCGATCCGCAGCGGAATGCCAGCCCTGCGCGCGATGTGGATGGCTTCGAGAACGCCTTTATCCGGGCAAATCCTGCCGACAAAGCAGACGTACCCGCCTGCGCCGGAACCGACCGGGACGGCAGAGACGTCCATTCCGTGATGGATCACGCGGGTGATCGGAACATCCGGCACACGGGAAGCCTGGTCACGTGAGATGCCTATGATGGCCGTATCGGCAGCCATCGCGCGGTACAAATCCGCCGACGCCGGGGTGAGGGGGCCGTGAATCGTGGTCACCACGGGGGCGGCGGACCTTCGTCGGGCCAGCAGCGGCCCAGCCAGTGTGTGGTCGTGGATGATGTCCACGTCCCCCAGTCCTTCATAGGCCCTGATGACATGGCTGAGCTCCGAGAGTGTGAACCCCAATGCAGCCGGCTCGGATGGCCTCATCCCCGGCACTCTCGGCGCCGGACACGTGCTGTCCGACGCTGCAGCCAACAACACCTCGTGCCCTGCGGCGATGAATCCCCGGGCAAGGGAGTCAACAACCCTTTCGATGCCCCCATACCCGGCCGGGGGAATCGGAATCCATGGTGCCGCGACAAGTCCTATCCGCATACTGTGCCTCCGGGAGGATCAAAGTCCGAGTCCCCCGACCGACTGATGTGTTCAGAATGGCCTCTGCTTAACCCGCTGCTTCGACTATCGCCCCGCGCGGGAGCCATTTCAAGGCCCAATGTGACAAATCCGACACTGCCCGCGCGGAATGGGTGTCTGACCTGCACAGTTGTGGCAAGCATGAAGATTGAGATCTGGTCAGACGTCGCGTGTCCGTGGTGCTACATCGGCAAGCGCCGGTTCGAGGCGGCCCTGGCCGAGTTCCCGCACCGCGACGCTGTGGAGGTGAAGTGGCGCAGCTACCAGCTGGACCCCACCCTTCCCGAGCACTACGACGGCACCGAACTGGAGTACTTGAGCACCCGCAAGGGCATGGCCCCGGGGCAGGTTTCGCAGATGTTTGACCACGTCACCGAGCAGGCCAAGGGCGAGGGCCTGGACTACCGGTTCGACCAGGTGGTGGTGGCCAACAGCTTCACCGCACACCGCCTGATCCACCTCGCTTCCCAGCAGGGACAGCAGGATGCCGCGAAGGAACGCCTGCTGAGCGATCATTTCGAACACGGCAAGGACATCGGAAGCGCCGAGTACCTCACTACCCTGGGCCAGGAGCTGGGCCTCAACACCGATGAAGTCGCCGAACTCTTCACTACGGACAAATACGCCGACGACGTCCGCTTCGATTTCGAGGAAGCCCGCGGCCTGGGCATCAGCGGCGTCCCGTTCTTTGTGATTGACCGCAAGTTCGGGCTCTCCGGCGCCCAACCTGCCGAAACGTTCACGGCGGCGCTCAACCAGGCCTGGCAGGAGACCAACCCCCTGGTTCTGGTCACTGCCGCGGACGGCAACGACGGCGAGGCCTGCGGCCCGGACGGCTGCGCTGTCTGACACGGCTCTGTCTGACGCGGCCCGCTGAGTTTTTGTCCAGATAATCCACCCAGCGGCCACCAAAAGCGGGTTTATCTGGACGAAGACTCCGGGTTTACTGACACATCGCGGTAAAGTGTCCGCATGCCCAGGATTTCGGCGGCCAACAACGCCGCGCAACGCGCCGAGACGCAACGCCGGGTCCTGACAGCGTTCGGGGAGCTCCTGTTCACCCACGGCCTGCCCGGACTGACCATGACTGACGTCGCCCGGCATGCCGGGGTGGGGCGGACCGCGGTGTACAACTACTACGCCGACATCGAAGAACTGCTGATCTCCTACGCCCTGGACGAGACCGAGCGCTTCCTCGCCGAACTCCGGGAGTCACTGAGCAAGCTCGAGAACCCCGTCGAACGGCTGGCCCTGTACGTGCGCACCCAGGTGGAGGACCTCAGCCGCCGCCATCTCCCGCCCGGACCGGCGATGGCGGCGGTGCTGTCGCCGTCGTCCTTTGCGAAACTGGCCGACCACGTAGGTGAACTCAGCGTCCTGCTGCAGGGCATCCTCCGGGACGGCATGGCACAGGGATACCTGCCGCAAGCGGACATTGGCCAGCAGGCGCAGCTCATCCACGGCACACTCTCCTCCAGCGCCGCACGCGGCAGCAACGAGCCCGCAGAACTTGAGGCCAGGATCGCCCGGACCGTGCGGTTCATCCAGCTCGGCGCCGGAGCAAGGTTCGACGACGACGGCGCACCCCTGCGCGTCAGCCTCCCCTTGCCGTAAACCCCTGCGTTGCTCTATCACTTCCGGTCGTCATCCGCCTGGTTTAGCGACCAGACGTGATAGAGCAACGGCAACAGGTCAGGGGCCGGCCGTCGGAATAACCGGCCACTTGGCATCGTCTGCGATCCGCCGGCTTTCCCGCGGGCAGCTGAGCGTCCCGGGCGTCTGGTCTACCCGGTCCGCGGCGGCCAGCTCCTTGAAATCGCTGGAAATAATCACGTCAACGCTGGCGTCCGTCCGGCCGTCCTGGAAGTAGTCGGAGCCGGGCAGGTTCCGTTGGACGCTGAAGGCCGCAGACTGCCCGGCAGCCCCTGAAACCACCGCAGCCACACCGCGGAAGCCGGCATCCGTGTTGGCCACGGCACCCACCACAAACTTCCGGACCAGCAACTCATCCGCCACAGAGCGAGCCAGACCGGGGCGGCTGGTGGAGTTGTAGACGTTGAGGTTGATTTTGTCGTTGGGGGTGTAGTCAAAGGTGGCCCCGGGACAGGTGGTCCGGGGCTCATCGCTGCCCGCCGTCGTCGGAAGCTTCAGCTGTCCGCTCATGATGGCCAACGCAACGATGATGGCGCCGGCAATGAGGCCCAGCAGCAATACCAGGACCACTCCATGCACCACGCGGCGGCGCACCCGCACCGGGTTGTCGGGGTCGCCGGCAGCCTCAAACGTGGCCCGCAGTTCGGGGCCGGTGACCACGTGGTGGCCATGCAGGACGCTGGCGTCCTTGGGTTTCCTAGCCATCTATGACCAGCACGCGGGCGTGGATGGCGGTCCGCTGGTGCAGCGCTGTCCGGACGGCGCGGTGCAGCCCGTCCTCCAGGTACAGGGTTCCCTGGTACTGCACCACGTGCGGGAAGAGGTCTCCAAAAAAGGTGGAGTCTTCGGCCAGGAGCGCTTCGAGGTCGAGCGTCCGTTTGGTCGTCACCAGTTCATCCAGGCGGACAGGTCGCGGCGGCAGCGACGCCCACTGTTTGGGCGTGTTGAAACCATGGTCGGGATACGGGCGTCCCTCGCCCACAGCTTTGAAGATCACTATGCCACCCTAGGCAGCTTGGGGGCCCAAGAGAAGTGTCCGGCCCGCAGCATCCTAAGGTTGTAGCCAAACAGTGACCATCTGTCACATGCCGTGGACATTGCGCCGCCGGCGCAGGATCAGAGGCCCGTGGCTGACACAATGGAGCCATGACCGCACCCGAATTCCCTGCCAGCACCGCGCCCGGCGTCCGCCTGCCGTCCACCCCGCCCCTCGCCCTCCTGCTCGACGTTGACGGACCCGTGGCCAGCCCCGTGACCCGGGACGTGAAACCCGGCATCATTGCCGATCTGGTGGCGCTGGCCACTGCCGGAATTCCGGTCATTTTCAATACCGGCCGCTCCGATACCTTCATCCGCGAGCAGGTCATGGAGCCGATGATCGCCGCCGGCATTCCCGCTGGGACAGTCATCCACGCCATTTGCGAGAAGGGCGCCGTGTGGTTCAGCTACACCGCCGCCGGGCCCGGCCCCATCCACGTGGATCACGAACTGGCCGTGCCCAAGGCCTACGGCGATGACGTCCGCCGGCTCGTAGCCGAGGACTACTCCAGGCACATGTTTTTTGACGAGACGAAACGTGCCATGGTGTCCGTTGAGCAGCACATCGAGGTGCCCTCCGCCGACTACTTGGCCGAACAGAAGCTTTTCGACTCCGACGCCATGGACCTCATGACCCGCCACGGCATGGGCGTGGTCCGCCTGGAGCACCACGCACCGAATTCCGACGACGAGGTGGACTACCGCGTCGATCCCACCATCATTTCCACCGATATTGAGTCAGTGCGGCTCGGTAAAGACCTCGGCGCCAGCCGCGCCGTGGAGTTGCTGGCGGCACAGGGCATCACGCCGCTGGCGTGGCGGACGGTAGGTGATTCCCGCACGGACTACGCCATGGCGGACTGGCTCCACCACAATGACCACCCCGTAAAACACGTTGATGTCCGCCCGGCGGACGGCGTTCCGGTCAAGCCTTATGACGTGTTGACCGCCACCGATCTCGGGCTTGGGGAGGATGTCATTCACGACGACGCCGGCGGAGCTTACCTGCGCAGCTGGCGGGAGGCCATGGTCGGCTGAGCCCGTCCCCGGCCGGCGGCGCCCGTTTGAGGCCTGCCATTTTGGGGGTCGCGCTATTATTCAGATAAGAACGCTTACCATTTAGCCGCGACGGAGACAACCATTACAGAAGCACCTGTCCAGGACGAGATCTACTACGGCGGCCAGGCGTCCGTAGAACCGCGCACCCATGCGGAGGTGACATCTCCGGCTGCTGAGGCCCGGCTCAAGCACCGGCCGGACGTCGTCCGGCACAAGGGCAGGTATGCCCTGATAAACCACAACCGGACGCCGTACCAGGCCATGGTTGAGGACCTGCTGTTCCTGCGGGGCGTCCTCGCGGAGGCCGGACTGGACTACCTTTTGGTGCGCGGCAACAACGACCGTCCGGTCATCGCCCTGGACTGGAAAGACCGCAAGAAGCTGCGGGCGGCCTTGGTGGAGGCCTGCCGCAACGAGCCCGTGTACTCCATGACCGTGGACGCGAAAAAGAAGTCCTCCGTGCTGGTTGCCGACGGGGATCTCTCCCCCAACCGTCAGGCCCGCATCTTCCGCCTCTACCGTCCGCGGGTTGAACCCGATGGCGGTTTCGAGTTCGGTTCCTCCGCCGGCGTCCAGATTGAGCTCTGGAGCTTTGAAGGCGATCAGCTGATCCTCCCGATCGAAAACTCCCTGACCCGCCGCACCATGCAGTCCCAGGACGCTGTCCGCGGGACGGTTGAACGGTACGGCCACACCTGGCCCACCATCGAGAACATGTTCGCCGACCATGCCAGCGACATCAGCTTCGACATCGACCTGGTGTTTTCGTGGGTTGACGGCAGCTCTCCCGAATACATCGCGGCCCGCCGTGCCCAGCAGCAGGGTGTGGTTCTGGGCGAAGGCGACGACCACGAAGCCCGCTTCCGGCAGATCAACGAACTCAAATACGCCCTGCGCTCCGTCTACATGTTCGCGCCCTGGATCCGCCGCATCTTTATCGCCACGGACTCCCCCGCCCCGGAGTGGCTCGCGGAGCACCCGTCGGTGACCATTGTCCGCAGCGATGAGTTTTTCGCCGATCCCGCAGTGCTGCCCACGCACAATTCGCAGGCAGTGGAATGCCAGCTCCACCACATCGAGGGCCTCTCCGAGCACTTCCTCTACTCGAATGACGACATGTTCTTCGGCCGCTCGGTGGGCCCGGACATGTTCTTCACCCCGGGGGGCGTCACGAAGTTCATCGAGGCCGAGACACGGATCGGGCTGGGCGACAACGATGCCGAGCGCAGTGGTTTCGAGAACGCCGCCCGCGTGAACCGCAAGCTGCTCTGGAACCGGTTCGGTCGGATCACCACGCGGCACCTGGAGCACACCGCCGCCCCGCTGCGGCGCAGCGTTGTGGCCAGGATGGAGCGTGAGTTCCCGGAGGAGTTCCAGAAGACGGCGGCGAGCAGGTTCCGCGCCGCGGACAACATCTCGGTCACGAACTCCTTCTACCACTACTACGCGCTGCTGACAGGCCGTGCGGTCACGCAGACCGCAGCCAAGGTGCGGTACGTGGACACCACCGCCCGCGCCGGGCTGAACACCCTGCCCAAGCTGCTGGCCAAGCGGAACATGGACTTCTTCTGCCTCAACGACGGCAGTTTCCCCGAAGTCCCCGCGGACGAGCGCGCCGAGCTCGTGACAGACTTCCTGGAGAAGTACTACCCCATCAAGGCGCCCTGGGAGCTCTGACGCTCATGGCCCTGACGCTGGCTGGGCCGGCGTTGGGAGCTCCGGCGTCGGGAGCTCTCCGACCCGCCGGGCTGTGTCAGGCTAGATAGCGTAGTTCGGAAGGGATACCTTCCTGACGCCTCCTGTTTTGGCGTTGTCAGGGATGCTGACACCCGCGGCGGCCAGTCGCTCAGCAGTCATTTCCGAGGTGACATGCTCCCCTACGGTGGCCGCGTTCCCCAGCGGAACCACGGAGTGGACAATGGTGTGCTCGTAGACGTGCACCAGGTTGAAGGCCTGCCCGCCGTCCCGGCCGCGGGTACCGCCGACGGCGACGTTGAGGTCCTGGGTGTAGCACGTGGCCGAGGCCACGGAGACAGGAATCCCCGCAAAGGTGGCGGTGGTCGAGTAGTGCAGATGCCCGGCCAGAATAGTCCGGACGTCGGAGTTGCGGACCACGGAGGCCAGGCTTGCCTGGTCCCGCAGTTCCACGAGCACGGCAAGGTCCAGGACCGACGGTACCGGCGGATGGTGGAGCGCCAGGATGGTGCCGTCGGGGGCCGGGGTATCCAGCTGGCGGGTGAGCCACCCCAGCTGGGCCGGGCTTAGCTCGCCGTGGTGGTAACCCGGGACCGACGTGTCCATGGTGATGATGCGCAGGCCGTTGATGAAGTAGCTGCGGTCCACCGGTGCGTCACTGGCAGGCTCGTCCAGCAGCCCGGTCCGGAAGTTGGCGCGGTTGTCGTGGTTGCCCATGGCCCAGATGACTTGGGCGCCCATGTCTTCGCAGGCGGGATCAACAATTGCCCGGAGCTTTGCATAGGCCTGAGGGTCGCCTTGGTCGGCGAGGTCACCCGTGAAGATCACGGCCTCGGGCCGGGCACCGGAAGCCCTGACCTCGTCGAAAAGCTGAATGAGCTTGGCTTCGCTGTCAACTGCGCCGTAAAGGGGATCCGGACCTCCCAACAGGTGGGGGTCGCTCAGGTGGAGAAGGAAGTGGCGTGGCCGGGGGTGTTCGGCCTCGATGTGCTTCATTGCTGCCTCTGTGGTTGGTGGGAAACGGCGTTTCCCTTCTACCCTTCAGTAACTATTATCCAATCAGATAATTGGCAAACTGTGGGTAAATTGTTGCGGCCAAGTTGGAAAAAACTAAAGAATTAAGCCTTGGAAAGTTCGATTGTGGCCGCCGGTCCGTCAAATTCTGCCAGTGCCATTTCAATTGCGTCGATGACCTCGGCGGAGTCCGGTTCGACGGTGGGTGCGAAGCGTGCCACCACCTCGCCCTCGCGGTTGACCAGGAACTTCTCGAAGTTCCATTTCACCAGGCCAGGCAGCACACTGGTTTTGAACCTTGTCAGCTCGGCATAGAGCGGATGCTGGTCCTTACCACGCACGTTGGCCTTGGCCGTCAGCGGGAAAGTGACACCGAAATTCCGCTCGCAGAACTCGGCGATCTCGCTGTCGTTGCCTGGCTCCTGGCCGGCGAACTGGTTGCACGGAACTCCGAGCACATCGAAGCCGCGGTCGCGGAACTTTTCGTATAGCGTCTCCAGGCCCGCGTACTGCGGAGTGAAACCGCACTCTGACGCCACGTTCACCACCAGCACCACGTTGCCCTTGAACCGGCCAAAGTCGGTTTCGGTGCCGTCGTTGAGAGTGAGGGGAATGGTGTACAGGTCTGTCACAGCGCCGTCCTTGAAAGGTTGGTCATGCAGGTGATTCGTTGCCAACCATCAAGGGTACGGGTACAGTCTGGGAGTTCTCTGTCAGGGTCCCGCCGGCTCGGACCCTGTTGCGGTGTCGGTAGGCGTGGCGGTGGTTGTAGCTGTCGTAGAAGACGAGGGCGAGGGCGACGCTGTTGCGGCTGAGGACCCGCTACTCGTTGTTGCTGTCGGCTCCACCGTTGGCGCCGGCGTCGGCGTCAGGCGCGAGGTAGGCCTGAACGGCCACGACCTGGAAACAGTGGGCGTCGGAGACGGCGACGCGCTCGTCGTCGGCGCAGGCGAAGTGCCCGTGGGGGCAGGTGAGGTGCCCGTGGGGGTGGGTGACGTCGTCGTCGGCGTGGCGCTTGAGGTTCCAGTCGGCGTCCGCG
The DNA here is from genome assembly GCF_006517235.1 of Pseudarthrobacter sp. NIBRBAC000502772. Classification (NCBI taxonomy): domain Bacteria; kingdom Bacillati; phylum Actinomycetota; class Actinomycetes; order Micrococcales; family Micrococcaceae; genus Pseudarthrobacter; species Pseudarthrobacter sp. NIBRBAC000502772. The sequence goes on along the minus strand of NZ_CP041188.1, from coordinate 1,103,464 downwards.
TTGCCCGGGGCGTGGAAGGCGTTGGGGAGGGCAATGCCGTCGAAGTGGCTGTTTCCGTCGCTGTTTCAGTCGCAGTCGTGTCCGGAGATGCGGATTCAGGCGAGGTAGCGTCCGACGACGGCTCTTCCGTGGGTGCCTCGTCCGGCGGTTCCGACGTTGTCACTGATCCCTCCACCGGCGGCGGTTCGGACAGTTCCTCTTCGCCGCCAAGGACCGTGTGGCTGTTGTCCTCGGCAACCGGGATGGCCCAGCGTTGCGCGCCGACGTCCACGGGTTTGGCCTCATAGCTGACCATGGCTATGTCCTCGAGTTCGTCCAACTGCCGAATGCGCAGAAGTGTCCAGTTCAGCGGGCTGGTGTGCTTGCCGTTGAGGATGGTTTCGAAATGCAGATGGCAGCCGGTGGACCATCCCGTGGTGCCCACACGGGCAATGACCTGGCCCACCTGCACGGAGTCCCCCGTCCGGACCGCCACAGCCTCCAAGTGGTTGTACGTGGTGATCAGCCCGTTGCCGTGGTCTAGTTCCACGCGGTTGCCGCCGCCCCAGGGATGCCACCCGGCGGCCCGGACCACGCCTGCGTCGGCCGAATAAACCCTGGTGCCGCAGCCTGCAGCGAAGTCCTGGCCCAGGTGGAAATCGCCGCCCGCACCGGTGATAGGACTGACCCTGTACCCGAATGGAGAGCTTGACGTGAGGAGCTCAAGGGGCGCCATGAGGGACCCCTCCGGGGGACGGGTGAGCCCGGCAGCGGCCACGTCGAGCGGAGCGCTCCCGCCTTTGGCGATCGTCCTGACCAGTGTGCGGTTAAACGGAACCAAGGCCCGGCTGTCCGTCAGGAAAGCACCGGCCAGCCCAGGCAGGCCAACATGTCCGGCACCCGCCGGCGAAGCTGCCGGGCGGGGTTCAACGGGGAAGGATCCAGGGAGGCCGACGGCGAAGAGTGACGCGGCAACAACGGCGCTGGCGGCCAGCACGCGCACGGCTATGGCGCAGCCGCCCGCGGGCTCCTTCTCCCGGCCGGATCCCCGATGATTGCCCACTCGTTACTCCCGGGTTGGCCCGCCAGACCCCGGTTCCAGACGGACTTACCATCTCATGGGACCACAAAGACCCGGGCCTGTGAACCCCCGCGCCGGTCCCGCTGCGGACATTATGTGGTTCACCCCTCAGAACCGTGCCCGCGGCTTCTGGACGAGAATAGTGGCATGCGAAATTTCCTCAGGGAATGGCAGGGCGAAATCAAACGGGTATTCACCGGCAGCACTGACGGTCAGCCCGCTTGGGTTTCGCGGCTGGCCGAAGGGGACGACGCCGGCTATCACCTTCCCGGCTCGGCCGTCTGGGCGGTGCACGGCTCCATGGCTACCATTGTGGCTGGGGTCCGCGCGCTCCTGATGCAGGCCTTGCACCCAGGGGCACTGGCGGGAATCCACGAGCACTCCGACTTCCGCGCAGATCCGCTCAGCCGGCTGGCCCGGACCATCCGCTGGATCTTCACCGTCACCTATGGCCCACAGGCCGCCGCCGACGAGGCCTCCGCCCGGGTCCGTCGCCTGCATGAGCCTGTACAGGGGACCTACAGTGACGGGCACGGCGGCGAGCGGAGCTACTCGGCCAACGATCCGGAACTCGCCCGCTGGGTCCACATCGCGTTCGTGGACGCCTTCCTCTCGGCCCACAAAATCTGGGGTGCCGGGATCCCCGGCGGCCCCGACGCCTATGTCCGCGAGTGGGCCCAGGCCGGACGGCTGATGGGCGTGGTGGATCTGCCCCTGAGCGAGGCCGAAATGCGGGAGCAACTGGACCGCTGGTATAACAACGGTGAGCTGGTGGCGGACAGCAGGGTTGCCGAGACCGTTGAGTTCATCCGCAACCCGCCACTGCATCCGCTGCTGCGCCCCGGCTACCGGATCATCTTCGCCGGCGCCGTCTACAGCCTTGAGCCGAAGTACCGCCGCATGCTGGGGCTCCAGGTCCCCCGGCTGGGGCCGTTCCCGCTCCCCGTGAGGCTGGCAACGAAGGTGGCTCTCGGCGTCGTACATCTGGCCCTTGGACGCGGGCCGGGACCCAGCGAACAAGCGGCCCGGGAGCGCCTCCGCCGCCTGGGCTGGGCAGCTGGGCTCCCAGCCATGGGTCAACGGGCTGGAGAACAGCAAAAACCCGGCCCTGACGAGGTCAGAACCGGGTTTCTGGCTGGCGGAGAATGGGGGATTTGAACCCCCGAGGGCGTTAACCCAACACGCGTTCCAGGCGTGCGCCATAGGCCGCTAGGCGAATTCTCCAGCTGCTTTCGAATCAAAAGCAGATACTAGACTACCTGAACATTCCGGCATCGCCCAATTGGGCCGGCGGACTGTTACCGCACGCGGCAATCCGGGCTCCAGCTGGCCCGTCAAGGTAAAAATGGACGCCCCCAATGCGCCCATTCCTCCGATACACCGTTGAGCTGCCGGGTCCGGCCCTCCAGCCAGGCCCCGCAGCTCACAACCTTGAGATTGCCCCAATCGGTGTACATATCCATGATCGGCCCTACCCGCCGGATAAGCAATGAAAATCGCTGCCCATTAGCCTGCCTTCTTGGCAGGATGAGGCCATGACACAGCTGCACGCCCTGGTGGTTTACGTTCCGGAGACACACACGGAGCCGCTGCTCGCGGCAATCGGGGACGCCGGCGCGGGCAGGATCGGGAACTATTCGCACTGCACGTTCACCTCCCCCGGCACCGGGCGCTTCACTCCGTTGCCTGGTGCCGGGCCGTTCATCGGGGCCGTCGGTGCGGTCGAACGCGTGCCGGAAACCCGGGTGGAGTGCGTTGTGGAGGAAGAGATGCTCGACGCCGTTGTGCTGGCCCTGCGCGCGGCGCACCCTTACGAGGAGCCCGCATTCATGACCTGGCCGGTGGACGGCTGGCGACGCTAGCTGGCGTCCGGGCCTTTGAACCCGCTTTCGCCTTTGCGCCAGCTTTCGCGGCCGTCCGGACCTTCCTGAATCTTCGGGTAAACTTGTCTGCGGCCCCTCATGTGGCGTCATCCTGTTGAACTCCCCCAGGACCGGAAGGTAGCAAGGGTAAACGGGCTCTGGCGGGTGCATGGGGGGTCTTACTATTCCCCCACAGGGCGGCCGTCCGCGAGGGATCCTGATTGTCTGCCCGGATTGGTAGGGTTTTCTCGTGACTGTTACTACCACCGCCCTTTACCGTAGATACCGCCCGGACTCCTTCGCTGACGTTATCGGGCAGGAACATGTCACCGAGCCGCTGATGACGGCACTGCGGAAAAACCGCGTCAACCACGCCTATCTCTTCTCCGGCCCACGCGGTTGCGGAAAGACCACCTCCGCCCGCATCCTGGCCCGCTGCCTCAACTGCGCCCAAGGCCCCACGGATACGCCCTGCGGTACGTGCCCCAGCTGCATTGAACTGGCCCGCGGCGGCTCAGGCTCCCTGGATGTCATCGAGATCGACGCCGCCAGCCATGGTGGCGTGGACGACGCCAGGGACCTCCGCGAGCGCGCAACGTACGCTCCGGTCCGCGACCGCTACAAGATCTTCATCATCGATGAGGCCCACATGGTCACCTCGGCCGGGTTCAACGCCCTGCTGAAAATCGTTGAAGAACCGCCAGAACATATCAAGTTCATCTTCGCCACAACGGAGCCGGACAAGGTCATCGGCACCATCCGCTCCCGCACGCACCACTACCCGTTCCGGCTTGTCCCGCCGGAGCCGCTGATGGCGTACCTGGAGCTGCTCTGCAACCAGGAAAACGTTCCCGTGGCTCCCGGCGTTCTGTCCCTGGTGGTCCGGGCCGGCGGCGGCTCCGTCCGCGATTCCCTGTCTGTGCTGGACCAGCTGATGGCCGGCGCCGGACCCAACGGCCTCGACTACGAACTTGCCGTAGCCCTCCTCGGCTACACCCACGCATCGTTGCTGGATGACGTGGTGGAAGCTGTGGCCGCCTCAGATGCCGCCACCGTTTTCCGGGCTGTGGACCGCGTTGTGCAGACCGGCCACGATCCCCGCCGCTTCGTCGAGGACCTGCTGGAACGCTTCCGCGACCTCGTCATCGTCCAGGCCATGCCCGAAAGTGCCCAGGTCATCCTCCGCGGCATGCCTGCGGACCAGATCGCCCGGCTCCAGAACCAGGCGCACAACCTCGGGGCTTCCGAACTCTCCCGCGCCGCTGATGTCACCAACACTGCGCTGACCGAGATGACCGGCGCCACTTCTCCGCGCCTGCACCTTGAGCTTCTTTGCGCCCGCATCCTGCTCCCCAGTTCGGAACAGACGGAACGCGGCATTGCTGCGCGGATCGACCGCGTGGAGCGGCGCCTGAATTACGCCGGGAACGACGTCGGCGCTCCCGCTCCGGCTGGTGCTGCGGTTTCGGGTGGACCCGCTGCGGTTTCCGCGGTGCCGGCAGCGGCAATGCCGGCTCCTGCTGCACCTGTTTCCGTACCAGCAGCTTCCGCGCCAGCTCCTGCTGCACCCGTTTCCGTACAACCAGTTTCTGCGCCAGCCGTTTCTGAGGCGCCCGCTGCGGCACTTCCGATTGCTGCGGTTCCGGCCGCAGCACAGCAAGTTGCTGCGGCGCCGGTTGCTGCGCAGCAGCCTTCAGGGCCAGCGGCTGCCGGTCCAGGGTCGGCCCGGCCACCGGCAACCGGAGCCGAACAGACCAGGCCGTCGCTGACGCCGCCCAGGGTCAGCACCAACGACTGGCCGGTCGACGAGTCCACAGGCAGGCGGCCCGCGCCCACACCGCAGGCATCCGGTCAGGCCACCCGAGAGACCGGGGAAGACGCCCCCCGCGCAGTTTCCCCGGCCACCCCGTCTGCAGGCACCGGCGCTGACACGGCTCCTGCCACCGCTGCACCTGCCCCGGCTGCGCCCGCTTCGGTTGGCCATGCCCCTGCCACTGCTGCACCGGCCGGTGCGACAGGAACTGGCGCGGCAAGAACTGGGGCGGCCGGGACAGGCGACGTCGAAGTCCTGCGCCGTGCCTGGCCGGAAGTTCTGCAGACACTCTCCAAGATCAAGCGCAGCACGTGGGCCCTGGTTGAGCCGAACGCCCAGGTGGGTGCCTTTGACGGCCAGGTCCTGACACTGTCGTTCAGCACTACCGGGTTGGCTGGCGCCTTCGGCCGGGCTGATCACGCTGAAAACCTGCGGCAGGCGATCCACAAAACAGTGGGCATCGACTGCCAGATCACCGCAGTCGCGGGTGGCGCCAACAGGGCAGCGAGCGCTGAGCCAAACCCAAAAGCTCCCACTAGTCCGGAAGCCAGCCCGGAAGCTCCGGCCAGTTCAGCCGACGTCGCGTGGGGCCTGGCTCCTGCCAGCGCCGTTTCCACGCCTGAGGTCCTGGCCACCGCGCCGGCACCTTCGCCAGCCCCCTCCCCCGCGACGCGTGCTCCCGAACCGGGCGTGCCTCCTGCCACTGCTGCACCTGCGCCGACTGCAGGCGCGGCAGCTATTGCAGAAACTGTCCAGCACACCGGCGACGTCAGCGCGTCGGCAGCCACTGAAGCCGCCCAGGTACCAGCCGCCCAAGGAGAGTCGGTACCAGCTGAGCCGCTTGCCACCGCCGGTTCGTATGCCTACTCCGATGACGACTGGGGTCCCCCGCGCGACGAAGATGCTCCGCCACTGGACGAGGAACCACCCATGGACTGGGATCCCTCGGCTGCGGCTACCCCACGACTGTCGCCTTCACAGCCTGAGCCTTCAGCGGCCGCACCCGCCAAGCGGCCCGCTCGAGGTGCTTCAAAGGCCGCAGCTGCAAAGACGTCCCCATCTAGCAGGTCCTCCGGTGCGGCATCGGCCGCTCCTTCACAACCCGATCCGGCACTGGATCCGTGGGGCCGGGCCGTCGAGCAGGCGCCGGGCGTATGGGTGGTTGGCACCGAGCCCAATGTTGGCAAAAGCCTGAACACGCCCGTCCCGGAAGAGGCCACGGAAACCGCTCCTGCGCCCAGCTACGAGCCCGCCACCGCCCAGGTCCCCAAGACGTCAGCTGTCGTGAGCCAGTCCGATGCCGACGCCAGCTGGGGTTTGCCGCCCGTAGCCCCCACCGCAACCACCGAAATCCCCGCACCATTTTCAGCCGCACAACATTCAGCTGCACCGCAGAGCTCCGCGCCAGAGACCCCCGCACTACAAGGCCCCGCACCAGAATCCGCGGCGCCCAACAACCCGGCGTCAGCCAGCCAAGCCCCGGCAGCTCCGGCAGTCCCGCCAGCGGAAGCAGCCGTTCCCGAACCGGCTGAAGTTCGTGAGTACGCCATGGCATCGACTGCTCCCGCTGCCGCACCCCTGCAACCGGCACCGGCGACGTCCGAGTCCGCTGCTGCCGCCCGGCAGAGTCTTTACCAGCGCCTGTCCAACAGCCCCGAGGCCGAAGCCGGGCGTGCCAAGGCGCCGGCCAGGGCTGCCGCCGCAACCTACGTCCAGGACATACCGAGCGCGGATGATGAAACCATTGAGGAATCCGGTGTCTTTGGACGCGCCGCCGTCGAGCGTATTCTGGGCGGGAAGCTGATCGAGGAGCGGTCCCCGGACGGAAGCCCCATCGTTGCGAGGTTCTAGGCACCTGGCGCACGTACTCCCGCAACTCCATTCACCACCCAAGCCAAGCCAAAAGAGGAAAACGTGTACGAAGGTGCAGTCCAGGAGCTGATCGACGAGCTCGGACGGCTTCCCGGTGTCGGTCCCAAATCCGCCCAGCGGCTTGCCTTCCACATCCTCGAAGCGGACCCGCAGGACATGAAGCGACTCGTGGAAGCCATCACCATGGTGAAGGAACGCGTGAAGTTCTGCACGGTATGCGGCAACGTCACCGAGCAGGAACTGTGCAACATCTGCCGGGATCCCCGGCGCGACCCGTCAGTCATTTGTGTAGTGGAGGAGTCTAAGGACGTCCTCGCCGTGGAGCGCACCCGGTCCTTCCGCGGCCGCTATCACGTGCTGGGCGGAGCCATCAACCCCATTGCCGGCGTTGGGCCCGAACAACTGCGGATCCGGGAACTCCTGACACGGCTGAACGACGGCGCCATCCAGGAAGTCATTATCGCCACCGACCCCAACCTCGAAGGCGAAGCAACGGCCACGTACCTGGCCAGGATGCTGAAGACAATCGGCATCGTGGTGACCCGTCTGGCCTCCGGGCTGCCTGTGGGCGGCGATCTTGAGTACGCCGACGAGGTCACCCTCGGGCGTGCATTCGAAGGCCGCCGCAACGCCCTGACCTGAGCGGACCTGCCCCTGACCTGGTCAGGCCGACAGGCTAAGGCAACAGGCTAAGGAAGACCGGCGACCCGGCCTGGCCCAGCCCGGCCCGGCCTGGGTTCAGGGGGCCGGGCTGAGCCGTCGTCGGGCACACCGGCTTAGGCGATGCGGGTTCCGCGTGCCAGCCTGTGTGCCGGGGTGCGCAGCGAGCGCCAGCCCAGCCACATCAGCAGCCCGGCAAGCAGCAGCTGCAGGCCGAGCCCCAGCGGCCACAGGGGAGTGGACTGTGCCAGGTACTGCGGCTTGGCCTCCCCGTTGGCGCAGGGGTAGGTGCCCTCCGGACCGGCCATGGCGTAGCGTGCACCCTGGCTGATGGACTCGATGGCCCCCACCGGCGACGACATTCCGAGGCCACTGTTGACTCGGACCGTGTAGGGGATGGCATCGGCCACCACCACGTAAGGGTTCATGGCCAGCATCCACGCCACCCTTTCGGTGCGAACTGCTGGCTGGGCACGCAGCGGTCCGGAGCAGGTGTACTCCGGTTCCTGCGGCGCCGTTTCGTCGGGTACCGACCGCAGCGGTTCAACATTGCGGTACTGCGCCTGGTTGGCCATAACGGTGCCCTGCGAGAGCCCGGTGCCCAGGCCGAAGGCAATCAGGGAACCGAAAACCAGCCCGGCCACGGCAAGGTACGTGACCACAATCGAGAACAGCGGGCGCCCCGCCAGCGCGGAAATTCCGACGCCGATGGCACACACCACGCCCACCTCAACCGCCAGCATCAGCAGGGCCACGATGACGTGGCCGGGCGTCATGCCGCCGAGGGCCACTCCGATGACCAGGAACGGCGTGCTGGCAACCAGGAAGGCCAGGGCGGCGGCCCACGCGGCGAAGAACTTGCCCCACAGGATCTGTCCGGGACGGAGCAGGGTCACCTGCAGGATGGCCAGGGTCCCGCCGGCGCGGTCGCCGTTGACGGCATTGGCAGACAGTGCGGGCGCCACCAGCAGTGCGAAGAGGAGGACAAAGGCCAGGACCACTTCGAAGATCATGGACCCCGGACCGGTGTCGGGCGGCATAAAGCTCGAGTAGGCCCGTTGGGCTTCGCGCTGGGCGTTCCAGCTGGCCCACGTCAGCCAGGTCACCAGGCCCGTCAGGATGAACCAGATGGCCAGCATGATGTACCAGCCGCGGGACCGGAGCCGCTGCTTGAGTTCCAGGACCACCACATCCCGGATGCCGGCAAGGTAGCCGGCAACAATGCCGGAAGCCGGCGGGCGCTGCGTTGGTTCTGTCAGCTGGCTCATCGCCGCTCCCCCTCAAGGTTCATGTAAGTCTCTTCCAGGGCACCCGAAGCGGGGGCAAAGGAGCTGACCCCGACGCCGGCCAGCACCAGGTCGCGCAGGAGGCTGGCGGCGTCGTCGTCGTTCAGCAACACCAGGCTGATGGCCGGCCGGCGGCCGTCCTCAACCCGGAACGCCAGGCCCAAGTCCGTGAGTTTGGCGGCGAGCGCTGCGCCGTCGGTTGCCGAGATGGCGTAGCGCCTGCCGGAGGCGGCAGCCGCGTCCGTGGTCTGGTGCCGGACCGTCCTCCCGCGGTTGACGAACACCGCTGCGTCCGCAATTTCGTCCAGCTCGCTGAGCACGTGGGAGGAGACAACGATGGACTTCCCCTCCGCCGCAAGCTGCCGCAGCATCACGCGCAGCTCCACCCGCGATCCCGGGTCCAGGCCCGACGCCGGCTCATCGAGCAGCAGCACGGACGGATCGTGTATCAGTGCGCGGGCCAGGCTGAGGCGCTGCTGCTGCCCCCGGGACAGTACACGGGCCGGCTGGTCTGCAAGGTCACTCAGGCGGACCCGGTCCAGCATCCCTGTGACGCGCTGCGGGATTCCGGCCTTGGGCAGCCGGTAGAAACGGGCTATCTGGGTGAGGATCTCACGGGCGGTCAGGGACTCCCACACGCCCAGGGTGTCCGGCATCCAGCCAATCCTTTTCCGCACTTCCGCGCGGTGGTGCTGCGGATCCAGCCCGTCCACCGTGACAGTGCCGGAATCCGGCGCCAGCAGTGAAGCCAGCATGAGCAACAGCGTGGTTTTGCCGGCACCGTTGGGGCCGATCAGTGCGGTGACTTTTCCCGCCGGAGCATGGAAATCCATGTGCTCGACGGCGTGCACCTGCCCGAAGCTGCGGCTCACCGCGGTGGCGCTGATGCCGTCCTGGCGCGGGCTTTCCGGCTGGGCCGGAATGCCTATTCTGTCCCAGTTTTCTGTCATGTCCCGAGCACCTGTCCCCCAAAGCCGTTCATGCATACTGACTATATGAGCCTACGCCTGAGCCGACGGGCGCAGTATCCGCCGGAAGGCTGAGATTTGGACACAATTCCGCGTCCGGCCACAGGCGGCGATAAACTGGGCTGACACGTCACGCCGTCCAGCAGCAAGGCCGTGCCTGACCTCCAGAACTCCGATTGATCCAGTGAAGGTACGCGCATGAGTACGCCCACTTCCGAAGTGCACACAGCAACGCAGCCACAGGAGTTGCCCGAAGGCACTGCCGTGACCAAACAGCTGATTGTGCAGAAGTTCGGCGGCTCCTCCGTGTCGGATGCCGAGGGCGTCAAGCGCGTCGCAAAGCGAGTGGTCGACGCGCAGCGGGCCGGCAACGAAGTGGTGGTGGTCGTTTCCGCCATGGGCGACACCACCGACGAACTGCTGGACCTCGCCGCCCAGGTGACAGATTCCGCCCCTGCCCGCGAGATGGACATGCTCCTCTCGGCCGGTGAGCGCATCTCCATGGCCCTGCTCGCCATGGCCATCAACAAGTTCGGCGCCTCAGCACAGTCCTTCACCGGCTCCCAGGCCGGCATGATCACGGACGGCATCCACGGCAAGGCGCGCATTATCGACGTCGATCCGCACCGCATCCGCACGGCCCTGGACAAGGGGCACATCGCGATCGTCGCCGGCTTCCAGGGCATGAGCCGGAGCACCAACGAGATCACCACCTTGGGCCGCGGCGGCTCGGACACCACCGCCGTCGCGCTTGCGGCCGCACTCGACGCCGATGTCTGCGAGATCTACACGGACGTTGACGGCATCTATACCGCGGACCCTCGCGTGGTGCCTTCCGCCCAGAAAATCGATACCATCTCCAGCGAGGAAATGCTGGAACTCGCGGCGTCCGGTGCGAAGATCCTGCACCTGCGCTGCGTTGAATATGCGCGCCGGTTCGGTGTGCCGTTGCATGTCCGGTCCTCATTCAGCCAGAACGAAGGCACCTGGGTCATCCCCAGCGCCGAAGACAAGATCACCACTCAAGAGGGAGTTGCCTTGGAGCAGCCAATCATCTCCGGCGTTGCACACGACCGTTCCGAAGCCAAGGTCACTGTGGTGGGTGTCCCGGACATCCCCGGCAAGGCTGCCGCGATCTTCCAGGTCATTGCCGACGCCCACTCGAACATCGACATGATCGTGCAGAACGTTTCCACGCACGGCACGGGCCGGACGGATATTTCCTTCACGCTCCCCATCGTCGAAGGCGCGGAGGCCCTGGAAGCGCTCAAGGCCGCACAGCCGGACATCGGGTTCGAGAACATCGAATACAACGAACAGATCGGCAAACTGTCCCTGATCGGGGCCGGCATGCGGTCACACCCGGGCGTCTCCGCGACGTTCTTCAAGGCCCTGTCCGACGCCGGGATCAACATCAACATGATCTCCACCTCGGAAATCCGGATCTCCGTGGTGACGCACGCCGATCTCCTCGATGACGCCGTCCGGGCAATCCACAAGGCCTTCGACCTGGACAGCGAGGACGAGGCAACGGTCTACGGCGGCACCGGGCGCTAGCTCTCAGCCCTGCCACACCATAAAAGGATGTTCTGGGGGCCGGTTCTGCCGGCCACCAGAACATTTTCTTTTTGGCCAAAGCGGACAGCTCAGCCCTGTTTGTCCAATTCTTCGCGGCGCACGGCGTAGTGATGACCTTCGGAATCGGTTTCCACCACGAAGTGGGAAAGGTCCTCGTTAGAGGCCTGCTCGAACTCATCATGCTTGTGGACCACGGGCGAATCCGTGTCCAGACGCGTTGCCGGCCCGAAGACAAAGCGGAGCCTGTCAGTCGCGTGCATAAAACCGGTGAGCGCATGTCCCATTGTTTCCACCCCCCTTCCCGCGTTGCGGGCGAAAGAGCCACTGCCTCCTTGTGGAGTCAGTGCCCTTATTTTACGCCCGCCGCCCGAAAATTGGTCTGGTGAGGTTGGGCATGGCGGGGAGGCCGGAGAGGGTCAGCGGAGGGACTGGTCGTCCGGGTTCCTGGGCACAACATAGGTGCTGCCGTCCGGGCGGGTGACCGTTTCCCATTGCTGGGTTTCCCGCTCGCGCTGAACCAGGAGTGCCCGGTTCTCTTCGGTCATGTCATGCACCAGGGAACTGCGGTTGGCCGGGCCGAAAATCGCCCTGAGCTTGCCGGTTGCGCGCATGAACCGCTGGGATGCGCTGCCCTTGTCGCCTGACTTGCCTTTGCCCATGAAAGTGACCCCTTCGATAGAACCCCATTACCCGCTCCAGTGTACGCTAACAATTAGTGCACTAACTATTGGAGGAATGTTATGGCGGTACGGGCCGGCGCCGCGCGGCAGCAGGACGATGACCTCCTCTTGGAGCAACAGCTCTGTTTTGCCCTTACCGTGGCATCCAGAAGCGTGGTGGGCGCCTACAAGCCCGTCCTCGAAAAGCTCGGACTCACCCACCCTCAGTATCTTGTGATGCTGTGCCTGTGGGAATCAGCACCCCGCACCCTGCGCAGCATCAGTGAGGCCCTGGCGCAGGCCCCGGCCACCATCTCACCGCTTCTTCGGCGGCTGGAGGAGGCTGGCTTTGTCACCCGCCAGCGGGTGGACGGAAACGAACGCACCCTTGCCGTGGGCCTGACCCCGGCCGGCGCCGCGCTGCGTCAGCAGGCCATTGCCGTCCCGGGCACCATGATGGAACGCCTGGGCCTGACCCGTGAGCAGGTGGGGGCGCTGCACAAATCCATGATGGGGCTCATAGCCGCCTCCGCCGGATCCAACGGGCAACCCGTCGGGGAGTAAATGCGGCAAGGCGTAAAATGGCAGCAACCTAGGAGGGTCCATGCGTTTGCGAACAGTACGGCCATTGCTGGCGGTCCTCGCCATTGCCGGGCTCGCCGCCTGTACGGGCACGCCTGACGGGACCGGGACTTCATCCGCCAGCCCCACAGCTAGCCCCACGACCAGTTCCTCCGCCAGCCCGGACACTTCCGGGTCCCCCGCTCCGGACACCGAGACCACCGTCCCTGCGCCGTCACCTTCCGCACCCCCGGCCCCGACGGCAGGCACCGGCGCCGGCAACGCCGAGCTTGCCATCATGGTCAGGCCCTCTCCCACTGAAGCGGCAGTGAACTACACGCTGGTCTGCCGCGGCGGCCTCCCCACGGCTGAGAGCAAGCACCCCAGGCCGGAGGCTGCGTGCGCTGCCCTCAAGAACAACGCTGCGCTCCTCAGCCCGGCCCCCAGGAGCAAAGACGTGGCCTGCACCGAACAATACGGCGGCCCGCAGACCGCCACGGTCACCGGGATTGTGGACGATACCCCCGTGGATGCCACGTTCGCGCGCACCAACGGCTGCGAAATCGGTGCCTGGAACGCAGCCCAGGACGTCCTGGGTGCCAGCGGTGGAGCAACGTAGCCTGCTGACGGCCGACGCCTGGCGTGCCCGCGAGGAAGCGCACGCCCAACGCGTCCGCCGTTACTCGGATCCCTACCTTGCCCGCCGCTCGGCAGGTCGGAAGCACCCGGTGGAGGACTTTCTTTTCACTTACTACACCCAGAAGCCTGGCCAGCTGCTGCGCTGGCACCCGGGAGCCGGCGTCGTACTGACCGCTGAAGCGGCGTCCGCCCGCATGGGCTGGAAGCACTACCAAACGCTCGACGACGGCGAACTCGCCTCCCTTGGGCTGCCGCTAGGAACCCCTGCCGTGACTTTTGACCGTGCCCGGTTCCTGGCCGACCGGCACGAGGCTGTGGCCTTCGCGGACATCATTCTTCGCGGCACCGCTGCCCGGCCCGCGCAGTTCGGCTGCTTCGGGCTGCACGAATGGGCCATGGTCTACCGACAGGACAAATTCGACCTGCGCCATGAATACCTGCAACTGAGGCTGGGTTCGGCCGGCACGGACAAAGTGGTGGAGGACAACCGGATCCGGTGCTCACACTTCGACGCCTTCCGCTTCTACACGCCCGACGCGATTGCACTGAACGAACTGGCGCCCAGCCGCGAAAACCAGCGGCATATGGAACAGCCGGGCTGCCTGCACGCCAACATGGATCTCTACAAGTGGGCGTACAAACTGCTGCCCGCGCTTCCCAGCGAACTGGTCATGGATTGCTTCGAACTGTCCTGGCGGATCCGGGCCATGGACATGCAGGCCTCCCCCTACGACCTCGCGGAGTGGGGTTACCCGCCCATTCGGATCGAAACCGCGGAAGGCAAAGCGGCCTACGTTGAGCATCAGCGCGCCTTCGCCGGTGAGGCTGCTGCGCTCCGAGGGCGCCTGGCGCAGGCCTTGGCACCGCTTCGAACTGCGGGGACGGTATGAAGGACCTCGAGCTGACCATCAGGGTCACGGAAGACCCCGGCTCCCCCGAGTACGAGTTCCGGCTCATTGTCCGCGATGGCCGCCCTGCTGACGGTTGCACCGTGCCCGATCCCGCAGCAGCGTTGTCAGCGATGGAACGCTTCGGTGAGGACATTTTCTTTCCTAAACCGGGCCCCCCGAAACTCTGCACGCAGCAATACGGCGGTCCGCAGGTGGCCGTTGTGACCGGCTCCATCAACGGCCGTCCCGTCAGTGTGACTTTCCGGCGAACCGATGGCTGTGAAATCTCCCGCTGGCGCGCCATGGCTCCCCTGCTCGGCGGGACAGCTGGTTCCCGCGGCGAAATCTGACCATCGGCGGCAGCATCCGCAAAACGGGAACGCCGCCGGAACCAAGCGGTCCGGCGGCGTTCCCATGCTGTTGCTGAAGGGCTAGCCCGGGGTTTTCATGGCGGGTCCGTGGGGTTGGCGTGTTAATCAGGGAAAGGGTGCTCTGAACTGGGAAAATAGTGGTTGTCGAGACCGTTATTTGCCGAGCGAGGGAGCACCCTTTCGATGCAGAAGTCTACCGCTGTTTTTCCGTCCCTGCCGGTCAGTTTCACCGGCCAGTCGCTGATCTCCCACGCCGGAGTTTCGGTCCTCACCGGCTTCATGGACGCCCTGGGTTTCGGCAGGCTGTGCGAAGACAGACTCGGCCAGTTCGTTCCCTCCGGCGCGAAACACCGGCCCGGCCGGCTGGTGGGGTCCCTCGCGGCGATGCTCGCCGCCGGAGGCGAACACGCATCGGACCTGGACATCCTGCGCTCCTCACCCGGGGCCTTCGGTCAGCTGCCCTCGAACGCTACCGTCTCCCGGTTCTTCGAACGCACCGTGGCAAACCCGGAACTGTTCAGCTACGGATTCGAGACCCTCACCCAGGAACTGCGCACCCGCGCCTGGAACGCCGCCGGGAACCGGAACCCGGCCCTGACCGCAACAGCCGCGGACCCGCTCATCATCGACATCGACGCGACCCTGGTGACCTCACACTCCGATAAGGAAAACGTCGCCGGAACCTACAAAGGCGGCTACGGATTCGCCCCGTTCATCGCCAGCGCCGATTACGGTAACGGCAACGGAGCCGGGGAAATCCTCGCCGCCGTGCTCCGGCCCGGCAACGCCGGAGCAAACAGCGCCGAGGACCACATCCGGGTCTTCCACACCGCCACAACCCAACTGCCCCAGAGCTTCTACGACGGAACCGGGGCCCTGGCCGGGGAGAAGGTCCTGGTCCGCACCGACAGCGCCGGGGCCTCGAGGAAGTTCCTCTGGCACCTCCACAGCCTCGGCGTGCAGTTCTCCACCAGCTATACCCTCCCGTTCGGCAAGGCACACATGATCGACTGGATCAGCGACAAAGAGTACTGGCAGCCGGCCCTAGACCAGACTGGAAACGACCGGACGGACGCGTGGGTCATCAACGCCACCGACGTCATCCCGCTCACCGATTACCCGCCCGGCACGAAACTGTTCCTCCGCGCCGAGCCGCTGCACCCCGGTGCGCAGCCGACCCTGCTCGACACGGACGGGCACCGGATCACCGCGTTCCTGACCAACTCACCACGCTGGCACGGACCATTCCTCGACGCCAGGCACCGGGCCCGCGGCCGGTGCGAGAACCGGATCAAAACCCTGAAAAACACCGGCCTGGGCAAGCTGCCGTTCTTCGATTTCGCCGCGAACCAGGCCTGGGCGAACATCGCCGCACTGGCCTTCAACCTCGTGTCCTGGCTCCAGCTCGCTGCCCTGCCGGACGGACACCGGGCCAAGGCCTGGGACATCAAACGCTGGCGCTACCGGCTCTTCGCGACCGCAGGGAAAATCATCACCCGCGCCCGCCGCAACCAGCTCCTGCTCCCGGAATCAGCGCCGGAGAAAGACCTCCTGAAACTTCTCCTGGAGAACACCGCCCGCCTCACCAAAGGGCTCGTTCCTTCTACCGGCTGAGCCGGGCACTCATCCCGTCCCGACGAGCAGCCCCATCACCGGAAGTGGAACCGGCGCCAAACCAGGCGAACCAACAGGCCACACCAGCCTGCCCGAAAACAGAAAACAACCACGCATCGGCCGCTGGCACAAATCCGCGACGGTCACCGACCATCATGAAAAATCGAGGCTAGAGATCCATGTTGCGGTTTCCGGAGAACTCCGGGACCTCCTGCTTCTTCTTTTCCTTTTTGACCTTGTCCTTCTTGTCGTTGGCAGGGTCACCGGCAGTTTCATCAGCAGGGACCACCAAAGCACTGCCTGGTGTGACAACCACAGAGACGAAGGTGGGCGCGCTCGAACCGGCGAACGTCACCCGGCCGATATAGGAGCCTTCAGCGAGATCCTTCCACTGGAGCTTCAGAATGCCCGGCTGGCCGTTCCCGAGCCGCAGCGGATTGGGGGTCACCGTGGCATTTCCCACGTTGGCTCCCAACACCGCCGCGTCCACGGACGCCTTCGTGGGCTGCCCATTGGGGCTTGCGTAGAGGTTCACAAAAATCGTGTACACGCCCGGAGCCGGGTTCGGAACCGAAATTGATTCACTGGCAGAGGCCGTCTGGGCCAGCAGGGCCTGTCCCGCCGGGTTGAAGACCACCATATCGAAGTCGGCGGCCTCGTCCGAGGAAAAGACGGAGAACTTTGCCAACGGCGATCCTGCCGGAACCGTGACCTCCTTGGCGAAGTTGGACGCGTCCGTTCCCAGGGCGAGCGGTCCGGGAACCAGCTCGATGGCCGAGGAGTCAGCCTTGGACAGACCGTCCAGGGTGATCTTCACGGGCGCATTGGTGCCCGAAACCACCGGAATGTCACCCTGCCCCTGGCCTCCTTCCGAGGTAAACGCCAGGTTCGCCGGCGCCACCACGGACTGCGGGCGGACAGCCACCGGCGATGCCACGTTCTTGCCGGCACCCTGCCAGACGAGGTTGCCCATGGCAAACTGCCCCAAAGCAGCGCTGGTGTTCTCAAACTTGACCTGGAAGGTGCGCTTCTCGCCGGCAGCGTTGAAGCTAAGGATCGACGGCGTGACCGTCACCTTGACGCCGGGAACGCTGGCCTTGGCCCGGTAAACGCCTGGGGTCAGCGCGGTGACAGTCCGGGTGACCTCTGTCTTGCCGGTAAGTGCCCCCAGCGCGAACGAGGCAACATTCATATCCCGCGGTGCGGTTGTTCCGAGACCCGGGATGCCCAGGTCCAGGCCCGTTCCCTGGATGAACTTCAGGTAGTCATCCTCGGAGTTGTCATAGACCAGGCCGGGATCCAGGACCCGCGCAATGTCCACCTGGCCGGCGCCGGTGGCGAACACGTCACCGTTCCGGCTGCCGTCTGCGTTCTTGATATCAGCTGCCGTGGTCATCATGGCTGACTTGACGGTGGCCGGAGACCATGTGGGGTTCTTGGCCAGGATCAAGGCGCCAAATCCGGCCACGTGCGGCGCGGCCATTGACGTCCCGGACATCATGCCGAACTGGTCGCCGCCGGAACCGATGGGCGAAACGCCTGCCAGCACTGCCACACCCGGTGCCGCCACGTCAGGCTTGAGCAAGTCTGAGCCGGTAGCGAGCAGCGGGCCCCGGGAGGAGAAGCCGGCGATCTGCGGCTGCGGCGCGGGCGGAAGGCCGGTGGTGTCTGTGTTCACCAGGGAGACCTTGATGCCGGGGTTGGCGATGATCTTGTCCTTGATCTGCTGCGTGGCCGGCGGGTTCACGTGCACTGTCGGGACTGCGTGGCGGTCAAGGTCCTCGGAGGAGGTGGTTACGTTGACCAGGATCATGCCGATGCCGCCGGCGCGCTGCACCTCGGCGCTCTTGGCTACGCGGTCCACCACCCCGCGGTCGCAGACAACAATCTTCCCTGTCACCTTGGCGGGATCCAGCGCATTGGGTGCGCACAGTTCGGGGTTGGCTGCGCCGGCGGCTGCGGCACTTGCCGCCAGCACAACGTTGCTCGCAGGAACGGGAGCGGACATAAGACTGGCGCCGCGGTACTTGCTTCCGTCCTCAAACTCGACGGTTCCCTGCAACTCCGTGGAGAAGGAGCTCGCTGCCACCGTGGTCAGCCACGGCGCGCCGTGGTTTACGGTGCTTGCCGTGGGCCCCGAGTTTCCGGCGGAGGCTGCAACAAAGATTCCGGCAGAGGCCGCGGAGAGGAAGGACAGCGACACCGGGTCTGTGGTGGTTGAGGTGCTGCCGGAGATGGAGTAGTTCAGCACATCCACCCCGTCCAGGATGGCTTGATTGATCGCGGCCACGGACGCGGAGCTGTAGCACCCGCCCGTCGCCGGGTTGTCATCCTCCCAGCAGACCTTGTAGACGGAGATCTTTGCCGCCGGCGCCACGCCGCCGGTGATGCCCATATCGGTTGCACCAAGGTTGGCCCGGACGTTCGCGTTGCCCGCGGCGGTGCTGGCGGTGTGCGTCCCGTGGCTTCCCACATCCACAGGCGAAATCAGTTCTTCGGGCGCGCGGTTCTCCGGCGCCACGTACGCCATGTAGTCGTCAGCGAAGTAGCGGGCACTCAGGACTTTGGAGTTGCAGGCACTGCCGTCAAACGCCGCCCCGGTTCCCTGGCCCTTCTGGCACTCTCCGACGAAGGTGTCTCCGTCGGACTTGAGCATGGCGATGTTGCCGTCCGCGGTGCGGTACGGGGCGCCCACCTGGGCCTGGCCGGCGAGGGGTTGCACGTCGTCCCCGGCGAAGAACGGGTTGGAGGGGGTGTAGCCGGAGTCAATAACGCCAACCACGACGCCTTTGCCGGCGTTTTCCAGCCCGCCGAAGGCAGTCTTCCAGAGGCCGTTTTCACCGCTGAGCCCAAGGAAGTCCGTGCTTGAGTAATCCGGCGCGTTCTCCGTGTCCGGTGCCACCATGATGACGGCCGGGTCCTTGGCGAGCTTAGCGGCCTGGTCGGCGGTCAGATCGGCCGAGAACCCGTTGATGGCAGCTGTGTACTGGCGCTTGATCCGGACGCTTTCGGACCCGGCCACAGCGTTCTGCCTGCCCTCGAGATGCGCCTGGTACTGCTGGACTTCGGGCCGGTCGGCGTCAAGCTTGCGGCCCGTCTGGGGCTTCGTCGCTGCGAGTCCGGGAGTCCCGCCGTCGTAGGTGGCCGCCGGCTTCTCGGCCAGGACCACAATGTAGCGGCCGGCGGGGTAGTCGCCGGGGTTGATCTTCTTTGAGGCAACTGCCGTGTTTGCTTCAGCGGGCGCCGCGGTAGCGGGGCTCATCGCCATCGAAGAAAGGAGAAGCGGCAAGCCCACGGCCAATGCCGCTGCTTTCCGGAGTCCCCCGCCCCGAATGGGGCTTTTTCCAGTTGATTTCACGAGCGACTACACCTTTCACGAGGAACGGCCGGCCACGTTGCCGGTCTGGAGCAGCTGGGAACGGCACACGACATTACAGATTTTGTAATGCTGTGACCAGCCGTTACAAACAGTACAGACTGAGAGCTGAATATGACATAGGACACATCAGGTGTATAGGTCAATCATGCAGCTACAAGGCGGGGCCGGGAAGGCACAAAAGAAAGACCCCTACGCGGGCCGGACTTTGGAAATGTCCGGCTCCGCGCGGAGGTCTTCTTTGGTGCTAGGAAATCACCTGGCTCAGCCCTTGGGCGTCACCTGCAGGCGGTCGAAGGAGACCTGCTTGCCGTCCTTGTCCAGCACCACCACGTCGTCGCGGCCGCTCTGAACATCTGAGGGCAGGATGAACTCCACTGTGTTGTCGGTGGTGGGGAAAATCCAGCCGAGCCGGTAGCTCTTCTTGTTCAGGTACACGTAATACCACTGGCTGTAGTCGAGACCGTTCAGGGTCACCTTCTGGCCGTTGCGGTACTTGTCCTGCGTGCCGAGGTCGAACGGAGCCGTCTGTTCCTCGAGGTCCTGGACGGCGAGGACGGGGACCGTCTCGGGCTGCGACGGCTGGAGAGCCAGCACCAGCGCGCCGCCGGTCACCGTGGCGGTGACTTCCTTGGCGCCGTTGGTGGCAGTTGCCGCGAACGAGACCGCGTCGAGCCGGCCTGCCGCGACGTCGGCTGCGGTCAGGACGTGCTCGCGCGTTGCCGTCACGGTCCCGCCCACGGCCAGGGCGTCCTGGCTGATGGACGCGTCCGGGGCGCTGAGCCCGGTCAGGGCAACGTTGCCGGCGTTGCCTACGGTGTAGGCGTATGAGACGGTATCACCTTCGTTGGCGAAACGGTCTCCGTTGGCGTCGTTCCACTCGGCGGCTACGGTGCCTTCCAGCTTGGCGTCGCGGACCTTCAGGTCCACTTCGCCACCGTCGACCGTGTAGACCTTGCTGCTCTGGCCTGCGGAACTGACTTCCCACGTGGTCTTCGGAACGAAGTAGCCCTGCTCTGCCTCGACAGCGGTCACGGTGTGGCGCGGCGTGGCGCAGGTGTAGCCCTGGCCGGCCGGCAGCACGCCGTAGCGGCAGTTGCCCGGGCCTTCGGGAACGAACGGGCTGAAGTTACCGGCGGTGGGAACCACCTTTTCCACCAGCGGGCTCGTGTTGCTCACGCTGAAGGTGTACGGAAAAGCATCGCCGGCGGCGTACGGCTGGGTGGCGAGGTCGCGCCCGGCGTCGCCGCGGGCTCCCGCAATCGTGGCGGAGACAAGTCCGTCACGCAGCGCCACCGCGGCGCCGGTGAACGCAACCGTCTTGGTGAGCGACGGCGTCGCGCTGGCAGTGACGGTGAAACTCGCCTCGGGGACGAAATAGCCGCGGGCGATGTCCCCGGCCGTCAGCGTGTGCTTGGCCGTGGTGCAGTTGTAGTTTGCACCCGCGGCCAGGCTGTTGAACCGGCAGTTGGGAGCCGACGGCGGCAGGAAGCCGGCGTCGAAGGTCCCCGAAACGGGCACGGAGTTCGCCGTGACGTTGGCGGTGCTCTTGACGTTGAACGTGTAGCCCAGGACGTCACCCGTCTGGTAGGGGCTGGCGATGACGTCGCGGGCCGGAGCCGTTCCGGTGATGGTGAGGCCCACCTGCGGAGCTGCCGGAACGGTGGCGGTGAACGTGAACTGCGAAACCCGGCCATCCGCCGTCGTGAACGCGGCGTTGAGGTTCTGCGGGCCGCTGGCGTTCGCCGGTGCGGTCAGGTCCACGTTGACGGTCACCGAGGCACCGGGCGCGACGTCGGGCACGGGCACCGTGGTGGCGGTCCAGCCGGTGGGAGTGTAGACCGTGGCGTTGGCGCCGGAAAGCGTGGTGGCCTCCTGGCTGGTCACGGTGACCGCTACCTGCTTGGTGGCGCCGGGGGTGGTGGTGAGTGCCGGTGCGGACAGCGGGGCGCAGGCGTAGTTCAGCCAGGCGTCGTCGAACTTCGCGAACTGGATGTTGTCCGTGTAGTTGCCTTCATACAGGACACCGAACTTGCCGTCCTCGAGCCGGGACACGGTGGAGTAAGCGGAGAAACCGGAGCGGATGGTGCGTACACCGGGCCAGGTGGCACCGTCGTCGCAGGAGATACGGGCAGAGACGTTCTCGCGGGCGGTCTTGGAGTTGGAATTGGTGAAGATGAGCTTCTTGGCGTCCGCTGAGCCCTGAGCCGCGGCCGGGAACATGCGGGCGATGGAACCGTTGTTTGCCGGGTCCGGCAGTTCGGTGTCCTGGGTGACCGGACCATAGGTGGCGCCGCCGTCAGTGGAGATGGCCACCTTGCGGTAGCCCTGGTTGGCGTTGTCGCGCGAGTTCAGCAGTACGCGGCCGTCGGAAAGTTCCACGGTCTTGTTCTCGTCCAT
This sequence comes from Pseudarthrobacter sp. NIBRBAC000502772, assembly GCF_006517235.1. Taxonomy (NCBI): domain Bacteria; kingdom Bacillati; phylum Actinomycetota; class Actinomycetes; order Micrococcales; family Micrococcaceae; genus Pseudarthrobacter; species Pseudarthrobacter sp. NIBRBAC000502772. The sequence continues at coordinate 1,081,855 of NZ_CP041188.1, read as the reverse complement.
GCGGTCGCCCACGTTGGCGCCCTTGTGCCAGCTCACGCCGTGATCGTCCGAGTAGACGCTGTAGGCCTGGATCTTGTTGGTGCCGTCGGCCTGGCGCACATCGCCGGCGTACTGCTGGATCAGGCGGCCCTTGTACTGGCCGTACTTGAGCTGGATGCCCTCGCCGGAGGAGGCGAAGTTGGAGCGGATATCGCCGGCCACCGGGCTGGTCTTGCTGGTGCCCGGCTTGGTGACGTTCGTGATGAGCCTTGGCTGCGTCCACGTGACGCCGCCGTCGGAGGATTCGATCACGGCGGAGGAGATCACGCTGCGGTCGGCGTCGTCGTTGCCGAACTGGCTGCCGAAGAAGCCCTGGTCCTTGGAGTACACGAACAGCGCGAAGACCTTGCCGGCCTCGGCGTCGTAGATGTAGGACGGATCACTGTAACCGTATTTGGGGCCCGTGGCGTCGCCCACGTGGCCGGCGGCGATGACCTGAACGGGCCCCCAGGTCTGGCCGCCGTCGGTGCTGCGGCGCTGCACGATCGAGTTGGGGTTCGGAGCGTCCGCGGCGCTGCCGGGGCGGCCGTCCCACGAGGCGAGCACCACGTTGTTGCCCAGGTAGGTCAGGGCCGGAATTCGGTAGAAGAAGTTCGCCGCAGTCCGGTCGGCGCCGATGTTGGCCTCCGCGAACGAGCCGGGAGGAGCGCTGGGGTTGTTCGGGGGATCGGTGCCGCCTGCGCGGCGATCCCGGATCCGGCCAGCAGCGCCAGCGCTACCAGCCCGGCTCCTGCGGTCCGGACAATACTTCGGTGCCTGTTCCGCTTAGTAGAAATTCGCAAATCCATATCCTTTCAAGGCGCCGCGGGGCGGCGGATCGGGAGAATTCGGCCGTGAGGGCGGTCTCGGCATCCGATGGGATACCACCTGCCACATACGACGTCCTATGACCCTAGTGTGTAGAACGTCACGTGGCTAGGACTTTCCGAAAGAAGCTTGGGAGGGCCCGGGACAGGGCGTTCGGGATTAGTACATTTTCAGCAGGGCAGCCGGCGCAGGGGCACGTGCGGCGGGGCGCAAAAACGGGCGCCCCCGTTCAGGGACGCCCGGTTGAGGTTTGGGCAAAGACTGGGCGCCTACTGCCTGGGCGTCCGAACCACGTCACTGATCCACTGGCGGGTCTTTTCGTCCACGGGGCCGGCCAGGCGCGTTTCCCGGGCAGCCCGGTCCGCCTTGATCTTCTGCATAACCATCCGGCCCAACCCGGCAAAAACGGCCACGGCCATCATCGGCAACAGCAGAGATTTCGATTTTTCAGCCATGCGGTAATCCTAGTGACGCTTGCTCCGCGAGGCCATAGCCGCCGTCGTCCTCTACCTCCCGAAAGCCCGCCCCGCCGCGATGACTGTGGCCGATCCCACCGAATACAGGGTGCGGCGCTCGGCCCGGTAGAATGGCCTAGCAAGCTCGCGGAGCGCCCGTCCACACCGTTCGAAAAAGAACGTCCCCAGCATCCCGGAACGGCGTAAGACGGCGTGACTCCGCTGCGCCCTTACCCAATGCTCACGCACAGGAGTTGCCGGATGCCCCGGATCGTTGTTGACGTCATGCCCAAGCCCGAGATTCTGGACCCGCAGGGGAAGGCCATCGTGGGTGCACTCCCCCGTCTGGGCTTCACCAGCTTTAGCTCTGTCCGCCAGGGCAAGCGCTTCGAACTGACGGTTGAGGGCGAGGTGACCGACGCAATCCTGGCCCAGGCCCGCGAAGCCGCCGAGACCCTGCTGTCCAACCCCGTGATCGAAGACGTCGTCAACGTCGAGGTCGTCGAGGCCTGAGATGACTGAACTTCCCTTGATCGGCGAGGCCATCGCCGTCGCCGCCGAGCCCCGGCTCGCCGGTGCCCGGATCGGCGTCGTCACCTTCCCAGGCACCCTTGACGACCGCGACGCCGCCCGGGCGGTCCGGCTCGCCGGCGGCACCGCAGTGCCGCTCTGGCACGCAGACACCACCCTGGGTGACGTGGACGCCGTCGTTATTCCCGGCGGTTTCTCCTACGGCGACTACCTCCGCGCCGGCGCCATTGCCCGCTTCGCGCCGCTGATGTCCAAAATCATCGACGCCGCCAACTCCGATGCCAAGCTGCCCGTGCTGGGCATCTGCAACGGCTTTCAGATCCTTACCGAGTCGCACCTGCTGCCCGGCTCCATGATCAAGAACGACCACCTGAAGTTCATGTGCCGCGACCAGGTCCTGCGGGTGGAAAACAGCAACACCGCCTGGACCCTGGACTACGAGGCCGGCCAGGAAATCACGGTTCCGCTGAAGAACCAGGACGGCCAGTACATCGCCGACGAAAAGGTCCTGGACGCGCTCGAAGCTGAAGGACGCGTGGTGTTCCGCTACGTGGGCTTCAACCCCAACGGCTCCCGCCGCGACATCGCCGGCATCTCCAACGCCGCTGGCAACGTGGTGGGACTTATGCCCCACCCCGAGCACGCGGTGGAAGTTGGCTTCGGCCCCGAATCCCTGGACGGGATCGGCGGGTCCGACACCGACGGACTGGGTTTCTTCACCTCCGTACTGAACAAGATTGTGGGAGGCAACAAATGACCGAGATCAATTCGGTGGTCGAGCCTGTCGAGACCAAGAAGTTCAATATCGACACCGTCGAGAACGCTGCCAAAACGCCGGACACCGAACTCCCGTGGGCCGAACTGGGCCTGAAGCAGAACGAGTTCGATGAGGTAGTGAAGGTCCTGGGGCGCCGTCCCACCGGCGCCGAGCTGGCCATGTACTCCGTGATGTGGAGCGAGCACTGCTCCTACAAGTCCTCGAAGAACCACCTGCGCCAGTTCGGCGAAAAGGTGACCGACGAGATGAAGAAGGACATGCTGGTGGGCATCGGCGAAAACGCCGGCGTCACCAACCTGGGCGACGGCTGGGCCGTGACGTTCAAGATCGAGTCCCACAACTCGCCGTCGTTCGTGGAGCCCTACCAGGGTGCTGCCACCGGCATCGGCGGCATTGTCCGTGACATCATCTCCATGGGCGCCCGCCCGGTTGCCGTGATGGACCCGCTGCGTTTCGGCGCCATCGACCACCCGGACACCGCCCGCGTCATGCACGGTGCCGTGGCCGGCATCGGCGGCTACGGAAACTCCCTGGGCCTGCCCAACATCGGCGGCGAAATGGTCTTCGATTCCGTCTACCAGGGCAACCCGCTGGTTAACGCGCTGGCTGTCGGCGTGATGCGCCACGAGGACATCCGCCTCGCCAACGCGTCCGGCAAGGGCAACAAGGTGGTCCTGTTCGGTGCACGCACCGGCGGCGACGGCATCGGGGGCGCCTCGGTGCTGGCCTCCGAGTCCTTCGACGACACCAAGCCGTCCAAGCGCCCCGCCGTCCAGGTGGGCGACCCCTTCGCCGAGAAGGTCCTGATCGAGTGCTGCCTGGAGCTCTTCAAGGGTTCCCTCGTTGAGGGCATCCAGGACCTCGGCGCCGCTGGCATCTCCTGCGCCACGTCCGAGCTCGCCTCCAACGGCGACGGCGGCATGGAAGTCGAACTGACCTCCGTCCTGCTGCGCGACCCCACGCTGACCCCGGGCGAAATCCTGATGTCCGAGTCGCAGGAACGCATGATGGCCGTGGTCACCCCGGAGAACATCGCCGCCTTCGAAGCTGTCATGGACAAGTGGGCCGTGGAGTACTCCTGGCTCGGCGAGGTCACCGACACCGGCCGCCTGATCATCACCTGGGACGGCGTAGTCATCGTGGATGTCGACCCGCGCACCGTGGCCCACGACGGCCCCGTGTATGACCGCCCGTACGCCCGCCCCGAGTGGCAGGACTCCGTCCAGGCCGATTCCTTCACCGGATCCGTCCAGGACGCCGGCCGCCCCTCCGCCCCCGCGGAACTGGCTGCCGCCGTAACCGAGCTCGTGGCCTCACCGAACATGTGCAGCAAGGACTGGATCACCAACCAGTACGACCGGTACGTCGGCGGCAACACCGCATTGGCGTTCCCGGACGACGCCGGCGTGGTCCGCGTGGACGAGGAAACCGGCCTGGGCGTTGCCCTGGCCACCGACGCCAACGGCCGCTACACCTACCTGGACCCGTACCACGGCGCACAGCTGGCGCTGGCCGAGGCCTACCGCAACGTGGCCACCTCCGGCGCGGTACCGATGGCCGTCAGCGACTGCCTGAACTTCGGCTCCCCCGAGGACCCGGACGTCATGTGGCAGCTCGCGGAGGCCATCCGCGGCCTGTCCGATGCCTGCATGGTGCTGGGCATCCCGGTCACCGGCGGCAACGTCTCGCTGTACAACCAGACCGGCACCACGCCCATCCACCCCTCCCCCGTGGTGGCAGTGCTGGGCAAGCTCGACGACGTCGCCCGCCGCACGCCGTCGGGCTGGCGTGAAGACGGCCAGGCCATCTACCTGCTGGGCACGACGGCGGCCGAGCTGGACGGTTCCGAGTGGGCCAACATGCGCGGCCACCTTGGTGGACTGCCGCCCAAGGTTGACCTCGCCGCCGAACGCGAGCTGGGTGAAATCCTGATCAACGCATCCCGCGACGGCATGGTGGACTCCGCGCACGACCTCTCAGAGGGCGGCCTTGCGGCAGCCTTGGTGGAGTCCGCACTGCGCTATGGCGTGGGTGCCCGGATCGCCCTGCAGGATGTCCTGGACCGCGACGGCGTGGACCTGTTCACGGCACTGTTCTCCGAGTCCCAGGGCCGCGCGGTTGTCGGCGTGCCCCGCTCGGAAGAGGTCCGGTTCAAGGACATGTGCACGGCCCGTGGCTTTGCCCACACCCGCATCGGCGTGGTGGACGCGGCCAGCGGCAACCTGGAGATCAACGGCGTGGACACCATGTCGCTGGACGCCCTCCGCGAAGCCCACGAGGCGACCCTGCCGAAGTACTTCGGCTAGTCCCCACCGCCGCCCTAGCCTCGCAAGCTCGGCCAGGGAACCCTGGCGGCGTGGGCCCAGCCATCGATTGCTCCGTAAACGCCCTTTTGAACCCTCAAAAAGGCGGTTGCGGAGCAATCGATGCTTAACGGCCCATGCGCCACCCCGCCTGGACCAGGGCTGTGCGGATTTTGGAAATAGCAGGCTTCGCTTCGTTGACCATGTGCCGCTTGGAAATGCGGACTTCCCTCCACCCCAGCGTCCCGTACCTCTCCGAACGGGTGATGTCCCGGACGACCTGCCCTTCATCGCCGTGCTGTTCACCTTCGTACTCAATTCCGATCCGGTACTTGCGGTAGGACAGGTCCGGCTCATGATGGCGTATTCCGTCGTCGCCGATGATTGGCACGTTCAATTCCGGTTCCGGCAGCCCCGCCCTCACCATGGCCAGCCTCAACAGCGTCTCCTGCGACGAGTCAGATCCCACGCGGATGAGTTTGATGGCTTCCTTGGCCCTGCGCAGCCCGCGCTTTCCCTTGTGCCTGTCGATCATTCGCTGCAGATCAGCCAAGCTGCAAAGCGGCATGTCCCTGCCTTCAAACGCCGCCCTCGGCACGCGCACACAGCTGTCCCCCATGGCCACAAGCTCGTCCACTGACAGCATTTCCGCCATGTCCAGCCAGGTCCGCTCCGGGGTAGTCACTGGAATCCCGTCAACTGTGGTGACCTCATCGCTGTAAAGCTTCATGCGGTGCACAATTACGTGCGGCCTGTTCAGGTGTGCCGATCCCTCAGGCCTGATGACATGAAACATCTCTGGAGTCCCCTTCTGCTGACGTCGCGGCAGCAGAAGCATCTCCGCCGCGGTGAGGTGCGACGCGGCGCATCGCTCATTGACCTCGATGAAGGGCCGGACCCTGTCACCCAAGGGGAGTTCCGCCGTCGGGCTTTCCGACCGGATCCCCTTGCCGAGCCGATGCAGTGTCCGGTGTCGCAGCCGCTTGTGCGACACTCCGGCGCGCGCCGCCTCGACAACTGTGAACGGGCGGTCCTGCAGTTCCTCGGGCAGCGGGCGTGGGGTCTTCATGGATTCATCAGAGCAGAATACGGCGTGCGCTGCAGAAGTTATCCACAGCCCTCATCGATTGCTCCGTAGGCGCCGTTTTGGGTATTCAAAAGGGCGCCTACGGAGCAGTCGATGAGTCAGTCGTCGCTGCGGAGCTCCCGCTGCCTCGAGCTGAGCAGCTCAAATTCGGGCCGGGCGGCCACAAAGCGTTCGACGGCGGTGAGCACCTCCACGACGTGCGCCCGGTCTGCTGCCACCAGCCCGGCGCCCACCTGCGAGCGGCGGTACTGGTCGTGGTCCCCCACCTCCGCGACGGACACGTCGAAGCGGCGCTTGAGCTCGGCCAGCAGCGGCCTGATGACGGAACGTTTCTCCTTCAGGCTCTGGACGTCGCCAAGGAGGATGTCGAATTCAATCCAGCCGATCCACATGCAGTAATCGTATCGACTGCTCCGTAACCGCCGTTTTGAGGGGTCAAAAGAGCGGTTACGGAGCAATCGATGGGGTCAGATGGTGAGTTCGCCCATCCGGTCCCAGCCGTCGCCGTCGAGCTGGCGGCTGATGATGCGCGGCGTCTCGGCCAGCGCCTGCGGCATGTCCGCCATGGCCTGCTTGAAGTGCGTGCTGTTGACGTGTTCCCCGGCGGCGTCGTCCTTGAAGGCTTCCACCAGGACAAACTCGTTGGGGTCATCCACACTGCGGGACCAGTCGAACCACAGGTTGCCGGGCTCCGCCCGTGTGGCTTGGGTAAAAGCGTCAACGAGGCCCAGCCAGCGCTCGGACCACTCGGGTTTGACCTTGAATTTCACGACGATGAAGATCATGCGGTATTCCTTCCGTTGCGGGGGTGTGGGTTGTTCAGCCTGCGGCCAGGGCAAGGTCACAGGCCTTGATGGCCTCACGTGCGGCCTGCTGCTGCGCCGGGGTTCCTGCCCGTTCGGCCCACTGTTCGGCCAGCTGGAACTCCACCAGAGCCTCTGTGAACCGGCCGGCGCCGTGGAAAGTCCAGCCGAGGTTGTTGTGCAGCGCCACCATCCAGCGCCGTGTGTGCGGATCGTGGGCGGTGGACGCGTATTCGAGGGCGCTCCGGGTCCACAGTTCAGCGTGGGTGGAGTCTGCCAGGGCCAGCATGTGCAGCGCGTCGACGGCGAGGAACTCCTCGCCGAAGTGGTCGCCGAGCTCGGCTGCCTGTTCGAACAGGGGTACGGCCATGGCGGCGTGGCCGCTGGAGTTCAGGACGCGTCCGCGTTCCAGCAGGATCCGCACGCCGACGGTGGGTTCTTCCTCGCCGTCCACGGAGTCCAGCAAGGCATCCGCCTCCTCGTAGCGGCCCTGCAAGCCAATGGCCCGGCCATGCTGCGTGGCGAGTTCGGCCTTTTCGTAGGTGTCGTAGGTTGGGTCAGCAAGGGCGTCCCGGAAGCGCTGTTCGGACAGCTCGGGATCCCCAAAGTTCCATAGGCGGTCAAGGGTCGATTGGTCCAGCATGTACCTTCTCCTGATCAGCTTTCACCTGCGGCGAGGAGGCGTGCCCCTCCAACGTATCGCGAAGTGATGTGCCGTTGCGCCGCCCGGGCCAGCAGGCCTCCCGCCTGGTAGAACCAGTTCGCGTGCCTGCTGAAGGCGGTGATCTTCAGGAACACCCGCCCGTCAGCGCCGATCTCAACTTCGAAGGCTTCTTCGCCGCGTTCAGGATGGCCGGGCAGCGTGCCGTAGCCGAAGCCCGCTGACTGGGGGCCGTCTCCCGGCACCGGCCGCCGCACCCAGACCACCTCGCACGGGGCATTAACTCGCACGGGGCATTAATACGGAAAGGCCCGACGCCGAACCCGCTCACCACGCGCGCGCCGGGGATCACGACGTCGGACTCGGTCCGGACGCGCAGTCCGGACCGACGCTGCAGTTCCCAGGTAAGGATTGCGTTCGCCACCCGGCGGTAGACCGCCGGTCCATCGCCAAGGTACTCCCGCGATACGAGGCAGGGGTAGCCTTCCGGCGCCCGGCCGTGCTCGGTGGAGCCGATGCCCGGGTAGTTGAGGCCGCCGGCAGCCAGGCGCTTCCCGGTCAACGGGGCCCGCCCGAAGAACCGGACAGCCGCGCCCATCCCAGCTGCTCCTGTTGCTTGCGGCTCAGGGAGGCCACCACCAGGTCGTAGGAATCCTCCACCATGTCCCGGACCATGGCATCGGGCAGGTTTCCGTCCAGCCGCACGCCGTTCCAATGGGTCTTGTTCATGTGCCACGCGCCGGTGATTTCCGGGTGGGCGGCCCGCAGCTGCTCAGCCAGGGCGGGTTCACATTTCAGGCTCACGGACCAGTCGTCGGGGTTCATGGCGGACGCCGCAAACATCTTGGCTTCATGCCGCGCGCCACCTGCCACGGCAGCCCGGACCTTAAACACGGAGGTCTCCGGACCGAAGGGAAAATCCTCGAAGGCACCGGGAAATGACAGGCATATTGCCTTGAGTTGGGCTGCGTCCATGGACCGAGCCTACAAAGCCCTTCCCGGCGGTGCTAGTCTGCGAAGATGTCACCCGATCAGGCAACCATCCCCGTTCTGGACATGAGCGCCGCACGCCAGCCGTACGGCTCCTTCAGCCCCGAATTCATCGACCAGCTGCGGGACGCCGCCCACAACGTGGGCTTCTTCCAAATCACCGGTTACGGCGCCGCCCCCGGCCAGGCCGAGGAGCTGCTGGCCCTCATCAAACGCTTCTTCGACCTGCCCCTCGAGGAGCGGATGAAGCTGGACAACAGGATTTCCCCGCACTTCCGCGGCTACACCCGGATGGGCACCGAAGTCACGCAGGGACGGGCCGACGCCCGCGAGCAGATCGACTACTCCCCCGAGCGCGAGCCCGTCCACAATTACCCGGCCGACCAGCCGTACTGGCTCCTCCAGGGGCCCAACATGTGGCCCGATGAGGCGTTGCCGGAGCTCAAGCCGGCGGCCATGGCCTGGGCCGACCTGATGTCCAGTGTGGGCATGGAACTGCTGCGGGGCATCTCGGTTTCCCTGGGACTGCCGGAGGACCACTTCGACGAGCCCTTCGGCAACGAACCCGCATGGATGGGCAAGCTGGTGCATTACGTCGGCGGTGTGGTGGAGGCGGCCGGGAACCAGGGCGTGGGCTCCCACGCTGACTACGGATTTGTCACCCTCCTCCTCCAGGACGAGGTGGGCGGCCTCGAAGTGCTGCCGCCCGGGACAACTGAATGGGCGCCGGTTGAGCCTGTTCCCGGGGCACTCGTTGTGAACCTGGGCGAAATGCTGGAGGTGGCCACGGAAGGCTTCCTTGCCGCCACGATCCACCGGGTCAAGGCGCCGCCACCGGGCGTGGACCGCTACTCAGTCCCGTTCTTCTGGTCGCCGCGGCTGGATGCCGTCATTGATCCGGTGCCCCTGCCTCCCGAGCTCAAAGCCCAGGCACGTGGCATCTCCGACGATCCGTCCAACCCGATGCTCGCGTCCTTTGGCCTGAACATGCTCAAGGGCCGCATGCGCGCGCACCCCGATGTGACCGAACGCCACTACCCGGAACTCATGCAGCGCTGATCAGAGGTTGTACTTCCACGCCTGCTGGGCGGGGCAAACGTCCATCACCACGTCCAGGCCGGCGGCCTTGGCACGGTCCACAGCCGTTTCGTCGATAACACCCAGCTGCAGCCACACGGCTTTGGCGCCCACGGCAATTGCCTGGTCCACCACCGCCCCGACCTTCTGCGAGTTCACAAAACAGTCGACGACGTCGAGGGGTTGCTTTTCAGGGGGAATTTCACCCAGGGTACGGTACCCGGTTTCGCCGTGGACGGCATCGCCGGGAAGGTTGACGGGGATGATCTCCATCCCGAGCCGGTCGCGGATAAACAGCGAGGTGTCGTAGGCTGCGCGCCACTCGTTGGTGGTCAGGCCCACGATAGCCCACCGCCCTTTGTTTCGCATCAGGCGCTCAATAACGGCAGGATCGTTGACGTGGACCATGATGCAAGCGTACATCGTCCCCTGAGCGGCCCTGATCGAATATTTGACTGACGGGCAGGCGTCAACGCCGGGCGTGGGCGAATATTACGTCCCACAGAGCATGATTTGGCGCAGGGCGTGCGGTTCGGCTGTGGTGAAGGGTGGCCGCACGGCCGGGCAGAAGTTCATCGAATCCCTGCAGCTGGCCTCGCACTTGGCCAATGTGGGCGTTTCCCGCACCCTGGTGATCCACCCGGGTTCCACCACGCACCAGCAGCTGAGCCCGGTCCAGCTGGAGTCCGCGGGCGTCCCCGAGGACCTGGTCCGCATTTCCGTGGGTCTGGAGGACATCGACGACATCCTGTGGGACCTGGACCAGGCACTGGACGCTGCCTCGGTTTCGACGGGCTCAACCACCGAGGCGGGCTCAACCACCGAAGCGGATTCCTGCATTGTTAGAGCGAACGTATGAGCACCGACGGACGTATCTGGACCGGACCTTCCGCTCCGGAGCGCCTGAACCTGCTGCGCGCAGCCACCTCGATTGCGATCGTGGGCGCCTCGGACAAGCCGACCCGGGCCAGCTATTTTGTGGCAACCTACCTGCAATCGTCCACGCGGTACAAGGTGTACTTCGTGAACCCCGTGGTCAAGGAGATCCTTGGTGAACCGACCTACGCCTCACTGGCCGATCTTCCCGAAAGCCCGGACATCGTGGATGTGTTCCGCAAGCACGACGACCTCCCGGGCGTCCTGGACGAAGCCGTCGCGGCCGGCGCCAAAACCCTCCGGCTGCAGCTCGGCTCCTGGCATGAGGACGTGGCCGCGGGCGCGGAAGCCGCCGGGCTCAACGTGGTGATGGACCGCTGCGTGAAGATCGAGCATGCCCGGTTCCACGGCGGGCTGCACCTGGCCGGCTTCGACACCGGCGTGATCTCCTCCAAGCGGCAGCTGCTTTCCTGACGGAGATGCTTCCTGAAGCAAACCTGATCAGCGGGTGAACTTCTTCAGCCAGATTGAACCGGGTCCGGCCTTGCCGGCCCCGGTTCTTTCTGTCATTGCCGGGGGGACGATGGCTGCCGTCAGGGACTCCCCCGCCGCTGTTCCGGCTTCGGCCAGGGTACCGGCAACCAGCTTTCCGGCCTTGTCGAGTTCGGCAGCGGCGTCACGGGTGACGCCCGCAGCGTTCCGCGGCGCGCCGCCGTCGTCCGCCTTTGACGTGCCGGACGGCGTGCCGGTTCCGCGGCCGGCCGGCTCCGCGCCCCGGTTCTGGCCTGCGTCTTCCGGACCGTTCGCCGGCGGGGCAGTTTCCCGTTCAACAGTTTGGGGCTGTGCCTGCGCTGGATTGTCGTTGGTTGCAGGATCCGCGGGCACCTGCACCTCCGCCGGATTTGCGGCGGTCCCGCTGGCGGCGGGAGTCCCTGCGATGGACCAGCCGGGAGCCCAGTCCTGCAACAACTTCTGGATGGAACTGCTGGCCTGCGCGTCCGGAGCGGTGCCGGTGGCGGCCACCCCGGTGACGCCCAGCCCCATCCCCGCGATGACGGCAAGGCCCACAACAGTGGTCCGGTGCTTCCGGAGGAGCCGGTGCCGGGCGAGCTGGTGGGTCTGGCCAGACAGGAGTGCGGCCAGTTCGGGGCCGGGTTCGGGGACCGGCAGGGAGGCGAGGGAGCCCAGCGCGAGCAGGGTTTCGCGGAGGCCGGCGGAATCGTCCACACCGGCGTCAAGGAGCATTTCATCAATGGTCCGGATCAGGGAGCTGGCATTGGAGGTCATGGCGCCACGTACTCCTTCACTCCGGACTGCTCGCGCAGCCGGATCAATGCACGGCGCTGGAGCTGTTTGACGGCGCCGGCACTCTTGCCCATCACAGCGGCCACCTGGTCCACCGTGAGGCCCGAGACGAGGCGTAACGACAGCACTTCCCGCTGTTCATCCGGCAATTCGTTGAGGAGATCGGCCACTTCCTGCGGCGAGATCCGGTGCAGCACTTCAGTCTCGGCCGAGGACTCCTCGCGTCCGTCGAGGTCGGGTTCGAACGGGAGCTTACTGGGGGTGCGCTGCTGTCTCCGGTGATCGTCAACCATCCTGGCGTGTGCCACGGAGAAGACAAACGTGCGCAGCCCGGCCACGCCGCCGGTAACCTTCTGCAGCCGTGGCAGGACGGCGATGAAGACTTCCTGCATAACCGCCTCCGGATCTTCTACCCCGCGGGCTGTGAGGTAGCCCAGGACCTGTGGCGCGTACGTTCGGTACACGATACTGAAGAGCTCCGGATCGCGGGCGCGCGCACGCAGAACGTCGTCTGTCAGTGCATCGGTCACGGACACAGGGCCTTCGGTGGAGGGGACTGGGCTTGCTCAGCTTGGGGCCCGCACATCGCACGCGGAATGCCCTCGCCAGCCAACTTTACCCTTCAGTAACAAAAGAGCCGGCCTGGAACATGATGGGGGACAAGTTCCAGGCCGGCGCTTCATAGGGGTAATCGCTCTTGGCACCGCAGGGGTTACGCCGTCGGACAAAAAACTTTCCGGGAGCGTAACGTCGGGCAGGGCTGGCTACGTCCAGCGCGTTCGGGCCCAGCCCAGCCCAGCCCAGCCCAGGCCCAGCGCGCCTCAAATCCAGCGCGGGGCGGCCACCCCCAGGCGCGGTGCCTTGGCTATGACAAAAGTGTGCGCCCTGGTGGCGGGGACGCGTTGGTCCCCGCAGTTCGGCTGGAGTTGGGCGGGGACCACCACGGACGTGGGGCGGGGGCAGTCGGCGAAACTTTGGCGGCGGGGCAGAGATCGGTGACCAGCCCTGTCCCGGCGCATTCGCGGACGGCGGCGATACCGGCAACCACGGCGGCTTTGTTCTCAAAAGCCCCCGACACAGCCATCACCGTGCCATCCGGCGCCGTGAGGCGGAACCTGAATTGTGAATCCGAATCCAAGAAAACTTCAAACTTCCCGGCCATGATAAATCCTTCCGGTCTGGGGTCCCGTCCGGGCAGCATCTTCGCCTCGGGCGGTCCCGGAGCATCGCTGCATCCGGCACCTGCGGGTCTGGTCGAATGATCAACTGATCAGTTCAGGGTGTGCTTAAGAGTCTGTCCGGCCCGTCTACAGCCTCACAAGACCGGTTGCGTTAAGCCTGTGTAAATTCCCCCAAGTGACGTTAACTGCGAGTCACTTGGGCCAGCAGACGACAAAGGCGGGCCACCCTTCCAGGTGACCCGCCGTCGTCGTGCGTTACAGGCTGCTAGTCGTTGATCAGATCGTGGACCACGATGGTCTGGTCGCGGTCCGGGCCGACGCCGATCGCGGAGAAGCGCGTGCCGGAGAGCTTTTCGAGGGCCAGCACGTAGTTGCGGGCGTTCTCGGGGAGATCCTCCAGGGTGCGGGCACCGGTGATGTCCTCGGTCCAGCCGTCGAAGTACTCAAAGATGGGCACTGCGTGGTGGAACTCGGTCTGCGTCATGGGCATTTCGTCGTGCCGCACACCGTCGACGTCGTAGGCAACGCAGACCGGGATCTGCTCGATGCCGGTGAGGACGTCCAGCTTGGTGACGAAGTAGTCCGTGAAGCCGTTCACGCGGGAAGCGTGGCGTGCCAGGACGGCGTCGTACCAGCCGCAGCGGCGCGGGCGGCCGGTGTTTACGCCGAACTCGCCACCGGTCTTCTGCAGGTACATGCCCATCTCGTCGAACAGTTCGGTGGGGAACGGTCCGGCGCCAACACGGGTGGTGTAGGCCTTGATGATGCCGATGGAGCGGGAGATCCTAGTGGGGCCGATGCCCGAGCCAACGGACGCGCCGCCGGCGGTCGGGTTGGAGGAGGTCACGAACGGGTACGTGCCGTGGTCCACGTCCAGGAACGTGGCCTGGCCGCCTTCCATAAGCACAACCTTGCCCTCGTCCAGGGCGTTGTTGAGGACCAGCGTGCTGTCGATGACCAGCGGTCGCAGGCGCTCGGCGAAAGCCAGGAAGTAGTCCACGATCTCGTCCACCACAATGTCGCGGCGGTTGTAGACCTTGACCAGGAGTTCGTTCTTCTGGCGCAGGGATCCTTCCACCTTCTGGCGGAGGATGGACTCGTCGAAGACGTCCTGGACGCGGATGCCCAGGCGGGCCACCTTGTCCATGTAGGCCGGGCCGATGCCGCGGCCGGTGGTGCCGATGGCGCGGCTGCCGAGGAAACGCTCGGTGACCTTGTCCAGGACCTGGTGGTAGGGCGCCACAAGGTGCGCGTTGGCGGAGATGCGCAGCTTGGACGTGTCCGCGCCACGGGCTTGCAGGCCTTCGATCTCCTGGAACAGGGCCTCGAGGTTCACCACACAGCCGTTGCCGATGATCGGAATCGCGTTGGGGCTCAAGATGCCGGCCGGAAGGAGTTTGAGCTCATACTTCTCACCGCCTACGACGACGGTGTGCCCGGCATTGTTGCCGCCGTTGGGCTTTACGACGTAGTCAACGCGGCCGCCCAGAAGATCGGTGGCCTTGCCTTTTCCTTCGTCGCCCCACTGGGCTCCTACGATCACGATTGCTGGCATGGGATCCTCCCCCATTCGTTCGGGCCGCACAGGTCCGTCCACCGAAATGGCAGGCCTGCGTAGCGCCGTTCATGAGAATGCCCCGAAGGCCATAGCCTGGCCGGACCGCTACGGCGGCCAGCCACGCAAGAGTCCGGGGCTCTTACCACCCAAGTTTAGCCGATCACGGACTTTGTCCACTCAATGGGGTGCCCGTGGCCCTTCGCGCACGGCAAAGGACCACGGGCAGACTTGCCACGATCTGCTACTCGTCGTCAGCTTCCTCGCCGGGACGGGACGTCTGGGTGTCCAGGCTGTCCCAGAACGACGTATCGGCGTCGGCAATCGAACCGTCAGCGATGGCCGCCGCAGTGGCCGTCAGCGTGGTCACTGTCTGCTGGATCAGGTAACCGTTGCTGCGGAGCCCGAGGGCGTAGCCGTCCAGATAGTGATCCGACATGCCACGCATTTCGAAGAGCAGGGTGGCAATCCCGTACTCCACTGCGATGCCGTTGCGGCTGATGGTCTCGGCGCTGCCGCCCACGTACTTGCCCAGGTGGCCCCAGCCGGTGGAGTCGACGTTGTTGAAGACCACGGCGCCCAACTGCTTGGACATTTCCACAACAGCCGGATCGGCATTGGGCGTGGTGGGGTACAGGATGGACCCGGAGACCAGCTTTCCGTCGCGTTCACTCCGGGTGCCCTGGTGGTGCAGGTCGATCATGTAGTCAATGTTGTACTTGCGCATAACGTTGGTGTGGAGCGCCTGGGTTTCGGGCTGGATTTTGGCGACGTGGTCGCGGTTCAGGTCCACCTCCTCGGCGTTGTACCGCGTCATGTGGCGGTCGCCCTTGGCCAGGTAGTCATCCAGCGGGAAGTTCACATCTCCCATCGCGCCGTCGGCGTTGAGCATGGGAACGATGAGGATGTTCACTCCGTCCAGGATGTCCCCCGATTTCCCGGTCCCCAGGTGTTTCACGAATGCCATGGCACCCTCGGTGGTCAGCTGCTCATTTCCGTGCTGCTGGGTCAGGTACAGGATGGTGGGCTTGGCCGGGTCCGAAATGTACTTCACCAGGTGGATGTCCCGGCCCTTGACAGTCTGGCCGATCACCTCCAGTTCCATGGCTGGCTGGCGGGTGTCCTGATCCTTCAGGAAGGAGACCAACTCGTCATAGGTTGCCAGTTTCGAGGTGGTGATCTGGCCATTGCCGTCATAGTTGGGGCCTTCGCCCACGGCATGGGCCAACGGTGCCGGCGCGGCGAGTGCCGCCAGAACCAGGGCTCCGGATACGGCCGCGGTCCTTATAGTTGCCAGGGCTTTGTTCACGGTACGTTACCTCTTTCGACTGCATGGAGGGTGCGACCAGCCGCAACGTCCTTATTGCGGGCTGTCACAGAAGCCAATCAAGCTAAACGAAAGCTGTCAATTAACTTGACAAAGACCGATCGCCCTGTGCCGTCCATCACGGGAGGTTAGGGCCGGGCCCCGCATTTCGCGGGGCTTGCTAAACTGATAGTGATCGACCAGGAATCGGTCCACACCACATTTCAAACCACGCCGGACGGGCGCGCCCATCACGCGCCCATTTTCCGGATTGGCAGCATCGCCGAGCCCCGCAGGAGACATTGCACTATATGACAGCCCTGGCCCCAGAATCCCTCCGTGAACAGCTCCTGAGCCGCCGCTACGAGCCCAACGTTGCCGCCGTGAACGAGCTGTGCGATTCCCTGCAGAGCGTCAAGCCCCACACCGAAGTCCCGTACGTCGACCCCATGCACGACGTGGACGAGTGCCGCATCATCAGCCTCTACTCCAACATCGGTGAGGCTGACCCGTCCGGTTTCATCACCGCCGGCGACGAAGAAGCCGCCACCCGCATGCTCGGCATCCAGTGGAAGCTGGGCCTGCGCCCCGAGTTCGTGATGCCCTGGAACGTACACCCGTGGCACACCCCCGGCGAGGTCAACGGCAAGTTCACGCCGGACCAGATTTCCGCCGGCCTCAAGCCGCTCCTGAAGTTCCTCGCCGTGGTTCCCCGCGCCTCGGTGATCGTGGCCCACGGCACCGAAGCCAACCGCCTGGCCAACCTGCTGCTGAAGACCGAAGTTCCGCTGCTCTGGCGCCGCGGGCTGAAGACCTACAAGGTCCGCTCCCTCAGCGGCCGTGCGTTCGCCGGGACGCCCGCGCGGCAGGAACAGTACCTCGAGGAAATGCGCGTCGTCTACACCGACGCCATGGCCCGCACGGGGCTCGCGAAGGTCTAACCAACCACCGGAGATAACGACGGCGGGCGGTCACCTTTTCTTCTAAAGGTGACCGCCCGCCGTCGTACTTCCTTAAGTACTTGTGCTGACTTCTCAGCCCGCGGTAAGCAGGTCCTTGAGTTCGTCCTGGATCAGCGAAGCGCCGGTGGGACCGAGGCCCAGGAACCAGGTGTCATCGCTGACGGCCTTGGCGTGGCCGGACTTGACGGCCTCGAGGCGGGGCCAGACGGCGCCCTCAACAACAGAGGTTTCCCCGGTGGCGGAGGGCTCGCCGTAGCTGCTGTAGAAGATCCAGTCGGCATCGGCGTCGCCGATGTTCTCGGCGGAGATCTCCGCGGCCAGCTCGTCAATGTCCTGGTTCTCCGGCCGGGCGATGCCGGCGTCCTTCAGGATCACGCCGATGAGCGACTTGTTGGCGTAGAGGCGGATCTTGCCCGGCAAGAAGCGGACCAAGGAAACCTTCTGGTCGTCCGGGACTGCAGCCTTCAGTTCGTCGGCCTTGGCCTGGTAGGCGTTGAGGGCGGCAACCGCCCTGGTCTCCTCGCCCAGCGCCTCGCCGGCCAGCAGGAAGTTTTCCTTCCACGGAAAGCCCGGGCGGATGCTGAAGACGGTGGGAGCAATCTGGGAAAGCTGCGGGTAGAGCTTGTCCGCGCGCAGCTTGCTGCCGATGATGAGATCCGGCTTCAGTGCGGCGATCGCCTCGAGGTTCAGGTCCTGGATAGTGCCCACAGTTTCCACGCCGGCCACCTTGTCAGCCAGGTAGCCGGGGACCGCGTTGGCACCTTCCGTGGTGGGCATGCCCACCGGAGTGATGCCCAGGGACACCAGGGCGTCGAGCTCGCCGGTGTCCAGGACCACGATGCGCTCCGGCTTTTTGTCGAGGGTGGTCTCGCCATTGGCGTGCTTGATGACGCGGGGGAATTCGCTGGCCTCGGCGTCGCTGCCCAGCTTGGCAGTCTCGGCGTCGGCCGTGGTGAACTTGGATCCGCCGGTGGCGACTTCTGCGTTGCCGGCGGTGCCGGAAGCGGTGGTGGCACTGCCACAGCCGGCCAGCATGCCAAGAACCAGCAGGGCACCGGCGACTTTGAGGCTGGTGCTTCGTACGCGAGTGCGGGTGCGTGCGGAGTCGTGCTCCGTCACTGAATCGTCAATTTTCACGAAGTAAGGATAACCTAATTAGAATGTGATCCTTGATCCGGGTGCTGCCCGGAAGGTCCCCAACCCGTGCCGGAGCGCCCTATACCCATGCAACAAGACACCATCCCCGGGGAATCACGGCCGAACGCCGGCACGCACTTCACTGTCACCGCCGCGGCTGGCGTCCCGGCAGAGATGCCGCCCAGCCCGGGCGCGGTGCGGCGGGGCAGCTGGCGGCTGGCCCTGCTGCTGGCCGCAGTTGGCGCCCTCACCGGCGCCGCGCTGCTCAGCCTCGCCATCGGCGCCAAGTCCATTCCGCTGGAGTCGGTGCTGCAGGCCTTCTTTGCCTATGCGGATACCGCGGACCACGCCATCATCCTGGAGAACCGCCTGCCGCGGACGTTGCTGGGCATCATCGCCGGGATGGCCCTGGGAGCGGCCGGCGCACTGATCCAGGCCATCACACGCAACCCGCTCGCTGACCCGGGCGTGCTGGGTGTTAACGCCGGGGCGACCTTTGCCATTGTGATAGCCGTAGGCGTCTTTGGCGTCTCCACAATGAGCGGATACGTGTGGTTCGCGCTGGGGGGCGCCGTGCTGGCAGCCGCGGCTGTGTACTTCATAGGCAGCGCCGGCCGGAACATCGTGAACCCTGTGCGGATCACCCTCGCGGGCGTGGCGCTGGGGGCGGTGCTGACAGGCATTTCCTCCGGGCTGACGCTCATTAACCCCCGGGCCTTCGACCAGCTGCGGTCCTGGAGCATCGGCTCGCTGGACAGCCGGTCCATGGACGGTGTCCTGGTGGCGGCGCCGTTCATCGGGGCGGGCCTGCTGATAGCCGTGGTCACCACCCGTGGCCTGAACGCGGTGTCGCTGGGCGACGAACTGGCCACCGCGCTGGGTGCCAACTCGAACCGGACCCGCATCCTGGGGCTCGTCGCCATCACCTTGCTCAGCGGTGCAGCCACCGCCGCGGCCGGCCCCATCGGCTTCATCGGCCTGATGATTCCGCATGTGGCCCGCTGGCTGATCGGGCCGGACCAGCGCTGGATCATGGCGTACACCCTGGTCCTTTCACCACTGCTCCTGCTGGTTGCTGATGTCCTGGGCCGGGTAGTGGTACCCGGCGAGCTCCAGGTGGGCATCGTGACATCCTTCATCGGCGCGCCCGTGCTGGTGGCCCTCGCCCGGCGCCGGAAGGCCAGTGCACTGTGAGCGTCGATTTCGGAAAAACCGCCTGGCAGATCCGCACCCCCGGCGGCGGAATCAGCCTCCGCATCAGCCGCAGGACAGTCGCCGTGGGCATTCCGGTGGTACTCCTCACCATCGCGGTATCTGTCATGGCCCTCGCCAGCGGCGCACTGGAGATCAGCGTTGAGCAGGTCCTGCGCGCCTTCACGGGGACAGCGGAAAGCATGGCCCAGACCGTCGTTATGGAATGGCGGCTGCCGCGTGTCCTGATGGCGGTGCTGTTCGGCGCGGCACTGGGCGTGAGCGGCGGAATTTTCCAGTCGCTGACCCGCAACCCACTGGGCAGCCCGGACATCATCGGATTCAACACCGGAGCCTACACAGGCGCGCTGCTGGTCATCCTGACCATGGGAGGCAGTGCCATTCAGATCGCCGGCGGCGCACTGGTCGGCGGGCTGTTGACTGCCCTGGGCGTCTACCTTCTTGCTTACCGCCGCGGCATCCAGGGTTTCCGGCTGATCATCGTGGGCATCGGCGTCAGCGCCGTGCTGGCCTCGGTCAATCACTGGATCGTGCTGCAGGCTGAGCTTGAGGTGGCCATGAGCGCCGCCGTCTGGGGCGCGGGGTCCCTCAACGGCATCAGCTGGGAGCAGGCCTGGCCCGCGGCAGCCGTCATCGCCGTCGCACTCCTTGCCTCGGTCTTCGTGGTGCCCTCCATGCGCACCTTGGAACTGGGCGACGACGCTGCCAGGGCACTGGGAGTTCGCGCCGAACCGGTGCGGATCGCCCTGGTGGTGCTCGGCGTCGGACTTACCGCCGCCGTGACCGCAGCCGCCGGTCCCATTGCCTTCGTTTCGCTGGCCGCCCCGCAACTGGCCCGCCGGATGACCGCCAGTGCCGGTATCGCCCTGCTGCCGTCGGCCCTGGTCGGGGCGCTGCTCCTGGCAGCCAGCGACTTCGCGGCACAACGCCTGTTTTCGCCCATTCAACTGCCCGTGGGCGTCGTCACCGTATCCATCGGCGGTATTTATCTCATCTGGCTGCTGGCCAGGGAAGCGAGGAAGTCGTGAGCATCTCCACCAAGGCTCCCGCGCAACTGCAGGCCCGCGGGCTCAGTGCAGGGTACGACCGGAAAATCGTCAGCAGGGAACTTTCCCTCGCCATCCCCGACGGCCGCTTCACCGTCATCGTGGGACCGAATGCCTGCGGCAAGTCGACGCTGCTGAAAACCCTGGCCCGCCTGATCAAGCCGCACGCCGGCGAGGTGGTCCTCGACGGCCGCTCCATCTCCGCCATCCCCGCCAAGGAACTGGCCCGCACGTTGGGCCTGCTGCCGCAGTCGTCCATTTCCCCCGACGGCATCACCGTGGCCGAGCTGGTGGCCCGCGGCCGCTTTCCGCACCAGAAGCTGCTGCGCCAGTGGAGCAAGGAGGATGAGGCGGCCGTAACGGAAGCCATGGCCATGACCGGCGTGACCGCGCTGTCCGCCACGCTGGTGGACGAGTTGTCCGGCGGGCAGCGGCAGCGCGTCTGGGTTGCCATGGTGCTGGCCCAGGAAACCCCGCTGCTCCTGCTGGATGAACCCACAACGTTCCTGGACATCGCCCACCAGATCGAGCTCCTCGAACTTTTCCGCGAACTGAACCGCACCCGTGGCTATACCTTGGTGGCGGTACTCCACGACCTCAACCACGCCAGCCGTTACGCGGACAACATCGTGGCCATGAAGGACGGGCGGGTAGTGGCCGAGGGCGCGCCGGCCGACGTCATTACCGAGAAACTGGTGGAGGAAGTCTTCGGGCTGCCCTGCCGCGTCATCGAAGACCCCGTCTCGCTCACCCCGCTGGTCATCCCGCTGGGCCGGCCAGCACATGCCGAAATGGCCGGGTAGGTTTCGCTCCCCAACCGCCGGAAATTACGACGGCGGGCGGCCACCTTTCTGAAAAGGTGACCGCCCGCCGTCGTTCTTCTACTACTTACCCTCGATGGCTGCCTTGGCTGCCGGGTCCGAGTCGTTAAGGAACTTCTCGATGCGTTCCGGTTCCTCGGCTTCGCCGATGGCCGCGGACGCGCGGCCCAGCGAGTAGAGCGCGCGCAGGAAGCCGCGGTTGGGTTCGTGCTCCCACGGGATGGGGCCCACGCCGCGCCAGCCGTTGCGGCGCAGGGAGTCCAGCCCGCGGTGGTAGCCCACGCGCGAGTAGGCGTAGGAATCGATGGTGCGGCCCTCAGACCACGCCTCCTCCGCCAGGACAGCCCACAACAGCGACGACGTGGGGTGCTTTTCCACCAGGTCCAGGGCTTCGGCGCCGGCGTCCAGCTGCGCGTAGACGTCGGTCTCGGCAGGCAGGAGCGTTGGCTCCGGGCCCATGAGGTTCTTGCGGAACTCGTCGGACATTCCTAGAAGGTCTTTCCAGCAGAACCCAGCTGCTTGGTTGCCTCGACGACGCGGGCGGACAGGCCCGCCTCGGCGGAGGCACCCCAGACGCGCGGATCGTAGAGCTTCTTGTTGCCCACTTCGCCGTCAACCTTAAGCACGCCGTCGTAGTTCTTGAACATGTGGTCCACCACGGGACGCGTGTACGCGTACTGGGTGTCGGTGTCGATGTTCATCTTGATCACACCATAGGAGACGGCGTCGGCGATCTCCTGGTCGGAGGAACCGGAGCCGCCGTGGAACACGAGGTCGAACGGGCTGTTCTTGCCGAGTTTGGCTCCCACTTGGGCCTGGATGTCCTTGAGGATCTCCGGGCGCAGCTTCACACCACCGGGCTTGTACACACCGTGCACGTTGCCGAAGGTCAGGGCCGTGATGTAGCGGCCGTTCTCGCCGGCGCCGAGGGCTTCAATGGTGGCCAGAGCGTCCTCCACCGTGGTGTACAGCTTGTCGTTGATGGCGTTTTCCACGCCGTCTTCCTCGCCGCCCACGATGCCGATTTCAACTTCGAGGATCATCTTCGCGGCGGCGGTGCGTTCCAGCAGTTCGCGCGCGGTGCTGAGGTTCTCGTTGAGCGGCTCGTGCGAACCGTCCCACATGTGCGAGTTGAAGATCGGGTTGCGGCCGGCCTTGACCTCGGCCTCCGAAGCTGCGAGCAGCGGCAGGACAAAGCCGTCCAGCTTGTCCTTGGGGCAGTGGTCGGTGTGGAGGGCAATGTTGACGCCGTAGTTCTTGGCAACTTCCCGGGCGAACGCGGCGAAGCCGAGCGAACCGGCCACCATGTCCTTGGTGGCCGCGCCGGACCAGTAGGCGGCTCCGCCGGTGGACACCTGGACGATGCCGTCGGACTCAGCCTCGGCGAAGCCGCGCAGTGCGGCGTTCAGCGTCTGCGAGGAGGTGACGTTGACGGCCGGGAATGCATAGCCTCCGGCCTTGGCACGGTCGATCATCTCGGAGTAGATCTCTGGGGTTGCAATGGGCATGGTGACTCCTATGCTGAGTTTTCGTCTATGGGTTGTGACCCTGGAGAGTAGACCTCTTACGGCTAGCAACCATCCTAGCCATTTCTGTGCAGGGGCAGTGTTTCGGGTCACGCGGGCCGGTAACACTTAGCCGTACAGCCAGCAGTTGCTCACTGCGGACCGGTTTGAGAAGCGGTGCTCCAGGAAGATGAACGCCTGCGGGATGGCGGCCGCGTAGCCGCCGATGTGGGTGGCCCCGGCCGTGACATCGAAATACACCGACGATCCGGCGGCGCACCAGCGCTTGGCCAGCTGCCTGCCTTGGTCGTAGGGGATGACGTCATCGAGGACGCTGTGCGAGAGCAGTACGGGGACCTGCGGCGCCCGGCCGTTGCCGATCGTCTGTGCGGCAACGACGGTTTCTAGCTCGGGAAGCTCCAGCAGCGAGCTCAGCTTCTGCCCCGAAACCGTGAGCTGCGCGGTGTTCAGGAAGCCGCTTGAGGCGAGCGACTGCAAAGTGCATTCGTTGTCTGTCGCCGCCAGCTTCGCCCGCCCTGCGGCGTTGAGGTGGGGGCTCAGGTCCAGTCCGCCGGCGGCGCCCATGCCCGTCACCGCGTAGAGCAGGAACCCGGTGTACAGGCCGCCGTCGAGGTTTCGTCCAACGGCGGGAAGGTCAGCGGGGACCGCCCCCGCGTACGCGCCCTTAAGGTTCAATTCCGGAGCGTATTGGGGTGCAAGCTCGACGGCGGCTGCAGAGGCGCCGCCGCCCTGGGAGTAGCCGGCCAGCGCCACCGGGCCGCCGGGGACGATCTGAGGGTTCCCCAACCGCTGGGCGGCACGGGCGGCGTCGAGGACGGCGTGTGCCTGCGATTCGCGCGCCATGTAGGTGTGGCTGCCGGCCGTGCCGAGACCCTCATAGTCGGTCACCGCTACGGAGTAGCCCCGCGCCAGCAGCCCGGCAATGAAGATCCCCTCGTATTCCTCGCCGGTGGCCATGGCCCGGGACGGTGCGCATTGGTCCCCCTGCCCCTGGGTTCCGGCGGCGTAGCTGACCAGCGGACGCGGGCCGGACCCGGTCCAGGCCGCGTACGGCACCAGCACTGTGCCGGTCACGGCGACAGGCGCTCCGGAACTGTTCACTGACCGGTACATGATGCGCTGCACGGAGGCCTGGGCCCGGATGGTCTTGGGGGGATCGACATAGAAGACAGACGGCTCCGTCCGGACCAGGTCGCCGTTGTTGGCCGGAAGCGAGGCGGGGGTGCTGTAGAAGTCGAGCGGGTTGGCCGTCGTCGCCGGCGTTAGGGCAGGTGCCGGAGCGGCTTGGGCCACCGCGCCACAACCGAAGGTGAGAACCGCGGCCAACACAATGGCCGCACAGACGCGTACAGAAGGATGCTTCATTGAACCTCCAGTCAGGGCCACACTCGCCAGTGAGTGTGATCCAGCCACATGCTACTGGCGGGTAACTTGTGGGCCTAGGGATTCGCGAAGATTACCGATAGTTTCGTCTCGGATTCAACGCCGGGGCCAGCCGCGCCTGCAGCGGGTCAGACGGGCTGGCTGAAGACGTGCCGGCGGATCCAGGCGTGCATGGCGATCGCGGCGGCGGAGGCGGCGTTGATGGAGCGGGTGGAGCCGAACTGCTCGATGGACAGGGTGGCCAGGGCCGCCTCGTGGACCTCCGGCGTCAGCCCGGGCCCTTCCTGGCCGAACACCAGGACGCAGTCCTTGGGCAGCTCATACGTCTCCAGGGGCACGGAGTCGGGGAAGATGTCGATCCCGATGATCGCGAGCCCCTCCCCCTGCGCCCACACCACAAAGTCCTCCACGGTGGGGTGGTGGCGGACGTGCTGGTAACGGTCGGTGACCATCGCCCCGCGCCTGTTCCACCGGCGTCGTCCGATGATGTGGACTTCCTTGGCGAGGAACGCGTTGGCGGTGCGCACCACGGTGCCGATGTTGAGGTCGTGCTGCCAGTTTTCGATGGCGATGTGGAAGTTGTGCCGCTTCGAATCGAGGTCCGCCACGATCGCGTCATGCTTCCAGTAGCGGTACTGGTCCACCACGTTGCGGCGGTCGCCGTCAGCGAGCAATTCCGGATCCCAGTGGTCACCAGCGGGCAGCTCACCGTCCCAGGGCCCGACGCCGACCTCCGCCTTTGGCTCCGGCGCCTCCCCGGGCGCTGGCTCCTCGACTGGAATCGGAAGAGGTTCGACTGGGTTTCCGGGCATTTGTTTCACCCCTCAACACTAGACTGGACCACTGGAGCATTCATCACCGGCGGAGGTAAACGTGGCAGAAGCAGACCAGGTACAGGGTTCACCGGCGGTTTACCGCAGCGGCCAGGAGATCGAATGCTGGCTGACAGACATGGACGGCGTACTCGTCCACGAAAACCAAGCCGTCCCAGGGGCCGCCGAACTGATCCAGCGCTGGGTGGACACGTCCAAGCGGTTCCTGGTGCTGACGAACAATTCGATCTTCACGCCCCGCGACCTGGCCGCCAGGCTCCGGGCCTCCGGGCTGGAGATCCCCGAGGAGAACATCTGGACGTCCGCACTGGCCACGGCCACCTTCCTCAAGGACCAGGTGCGGGGTTCCGGCTCCGGGAACCGCGCCTACACCATCGGCGAGGCAGGGCTGACGACGGCGCTGCACGAGGCAGGCTTCATCCTCACCGACCAGGACCCGGACTATGTGGTGCTCGGCGAAACCCGTACGTACTCCTTTGAGGCCATCACCATGGCCATCCGCCTGATCCTGGCCGGGGCCCGCTTTATTGCCACCAACCCGGACGCCACCGGCCCGTCCAAGGACGGCCCGATGCCCGCGACGGGCGCCATCGCCGCGCTCATCACGAAGGCCACCGGCCGGGAACCGTACATTGTGGGCAAGCCGAATCCCATGATGTTCCGGTCCGCCATGAACCAGATCGATGCGCACTCCGAGACCACGGCCATGATCGGGGACCGGATGGACACCGACATCATCGCCGGCATGGAGGCAGGCCTGCACACGGTCCTGGTCCTCAGCGGCATTACGCAGCGCGAAGACATTGCCGCCTATCCGTTCCGGCCCAACCAGGTGCTGAACTCCGTGGCCGACCTGAAGAACCAGATCTAGAAGACCGTCACCTTCGAGCCGCCGCGGGGCAGCGGAAAAAAGTCGTCCATGAGCCGCTCCACGATGGGCCGGTAGATGAGCGGATTCCAGCCCGGGCTCGCGTGCGCCGGCAGGGCACCGTCCGTTTGCAGGTCCATCGAGACCATGTGGGGTTGGAACGCTGCCGACCACGCGTCCTTGGCCGTCTGGTACCGGACTGTGCGGTCCTTCGGGTTGCCGATGTACGCCATCCGCGTGGCGCCGAGCTTGTCCACAAACCGGTTTCCGTCGAAGTGGTAGATGTAGGCCGACTCGGACTGGATGAGCACACTGGACGGGGCGATCGGCGACAGCTGCTCCATGGTCTGGTCCAGGATCTGCCGCCAGGTCCGCTCGTCCTTGTGGATGACGCGCTCCCCCAGTTCGTAGCTGCCACGGACCACGGACGGGACCCGGAAGCCGCTCTCATACAGGAACACCACGCCGTCGAACCAGCTCTCGTCCAGCACGTCGCTCCGGCTGTAGGGACTGGAGTCCAGCAGGATGAAGTCAACCTCCACGCCGTGGAATTCCCTGAGCCGCGCGGCCACCTGGGTGGCCACCATGCCGCCGAAGCTGTGGCCGTAGAAAAAAAGCTTGGTCAGCTTTTTCGCCCGGACATGTTCGATGACGGCGATCACCACCTCGTCGATGTCCAGCCCTAGGTTGGAATAGCCGACGGCAGCCAGCTGGCCGCGCTTGTTCAGCGCACCACGCATTGCGTTCAGGATCCAGAGCGCCTCTTCCCAGCTTGTTTTGTAGCCGGGGAAGAGGAACCAGCTGGCGTTCGGGTAGTAGGCGTCGGCGAAGTCGTCCGCGACCTGCAGTATCCGGTTGACCTGCCGCTCCGCCTGGACATGGCGGGTGACCAGCATGTCCGCCGCCAGCAGGGCCGAGGCGCCCGTGCCGGCCAGGAACCCGCGGCGCGAAAACCGCTTGAGTGCGGCGGCATTGGCCAGCAGCCGGGCTTGATGAGCTCCTGGCTGTTCCTGCGGATCTGCTTCCCCCCTGTACGGCACACCTCTACCGTAGCCACAGCGGAAGCCGCCGCTGCAACCCCGGGGCCGTGAAACCCCTGGCGTGAACCCGCTAGGAGAGGCCCAGCTCGTCCTTGCCGAAGGCGAACAGGTAGGGCACGCCGGTCTCGGCTTCGATCTTTTCCTTGGCACCGGTGTCCCGGTCCACAATGACGGCCACGGCCACCACGTTGCCGCCGGCTTTCCGGACACCCTCAACAGCGGTGAGGGCGGAGCCGCCTGTGGTGGACGTATCCTCCAGCACCAAGACCTTGCGGCCGTCAACCGACGGACCTTCAACCTGGCGGCCCATGCCATAGGACTTCTGGGCTTTGCGGACCACAAACGCGTCCACGGTGCGGCCGGCGTCCACCGCAGCGTGCATAACGGCGGTGCCCACGGGGTCAGCACCCATGGTCAGGCCACCCGCGCACTCAAAGTCGATCCCGGCGTCGTCCGTCAGCGCCAGCATGACCTGGCCCACCAGCTTGGAGGCCTCATGGTGCAGCGTGATGCGGCGCAGGTCGATGTAGTAGTCGGCCTCGGCGCCGCTGGACAGGATTACCTTGCCACGGACCACGGCAAGTTCCTTGATCAGTTCCAGCAGGCGGGCACGGGCAGCGGCAGCGTCAAGAGGGGAAGTCATGGTGTCCAGTTTAGTGGTTCCCCGATTTGTGACGGCGCGCCAAACCGGGCGGCTTTGCTGCTTGCTGCTGCTGAACGGGGCGGGCGAAGGACGGTGCATGTTCCGGGCGGGGTCCGAACGCGATGAGCCGCGGCATCAGCCGCCGGACCATCGGGGCGTGCCGGACGACAAACAGCAGGGCCCGCGGGGGCTCCGTCCTCCTTCCGGCGAACAATGGGACGAACACTGCGCGGTGCAGCATGCGCTGCACCGTCTGGACAACCACGGTGGGCATCCTGCGCCTCCGTTCCACTCCGGCGAGATCCTGCACGGATACGTGCCCCCGGAGCAGTGCCGGCGCCAACCGGCCCGCTGCCGCTACCGCATCCTGGATGGCAAGGTTGATGCCCACGCCACCCACCGGGGACATGGCATGGGCAGCGTCGCCAATGCACAACAGCCCGTCCACGTACCAGCGCCGCAGCCGGTCCAGCCGCACATCCAGCCAGTGCAGGTCCTCCAGGGACCGAATCGAATCCACCCGGTCAGCCAGGTCAGGACGCAGTCCGGAAACGCGCTGCCTGAAGCGTTCCACGCCCTCGGCCCGGATCCGCGCGTCTTCTCCCTTGGGGCCGAGATATCCCATCTGGTAATAGTCGTCACGGAACAGGGCGATCATGGCTTCCCGGTCTCGGAATGCCGGGACGATGCCCGCCACGGCGCCCTTCTCCGACGCATGGCGCGGAAGCCTGAACCACCACGTGTCGAAGGGGACGGGGTAGTTCGTTGGCTTCAGCCCGGCGGCCCGGCGCAGCACTGAATGGCGCCCATCAGTGGCCACCACGAGGTCCGCAAGGAGTGCTCCTTCACGGCCGTCGTGTGTGCGGTAGCGCACGCCGGCGACACGTCCGCCGTCGAACATTAACGACGTTGCTTCGTGTTGCATCAGGAGCGTGAAGGTGGGTTCGCGCGCGGCCTCCGTGGCCAGGAAGTTCAGGAAGTCCCACTGCGGCATCATGGCAATGTAGTTGTACGGGGGCTTCAGGGACGCGAAATCCCCGAACGTGACCAAGCCGGCGCCCGGGATGGGGATGGCAACGTTGTTCAGCCTGCTCTGCGGAAGCTGACGGAAGCTGTCGCCCAGTCCCAGTTCGTCGATCAGCCTGATGGTGGAGGCATGCACGGTGTCGCCGCGGAAATCCCGCAGGAAGTCGCCATGCTTTTCGAGGACCGTGACCTTCACGCCTGCCCGGGCCAGCAGCAGCCCCAGCATCATGCCCGCCGGCCCTCCGCCCACAACGGCGCACACCGTTCGCTCCATGCACTAACGGTACGCCGCACGTGTCGTGGCCGCACTCGCCTGGATTGGGACGCGGAAATGGCCCTGTGACGCAGAAATGGAACGGCGCTACGCGTATCCGCGTAGCGCCATTCCATCTGCGAGTCGTCAGCCTAAAACCGCAGCGATAACCCTAGAGCCGCGTGTCGAAGGAATCGCAGAACACGTTCTCGTTGAACGTCCCCTGGAACTCCGACTTGCCCATGATCTTCTCGATCGTGGCGCGGATGGCCTCCACAGTTCCCGCATGGGCGTGGATGGCGGTCTTGACCATCGGCACGTCGATGAGGTGGTTGGGCTGGTTCAGCGACACAAACACCGTGGGAACCTCGGTAACGTACCACGGGATTTCCGCGGCCATCGGGGTGGACCACTTGATCCGGATGGCCGCTTCCTGGGCAAAGCCCTTGACGTTCGCGAAGACAAACGCGGCGTCGTACTTGTCCGCGTAGTCGCCGGTGGCTTCCTCGGAGATGATGGACATGAAGTTCACGCCCGTCTCCCCCGCGGCTTCGCGCTGAGCGGCGGTTTTGAACAGGTGCACCTCGAAGCCGGCTTTTTCCAGCTCGTCCTTGACCGTGTCCAGGTACGCCAGCGGGTCCGCCCGGGTGAAGTCCGAGCCGCCCGAAATGCCGTACAGGCGGATCCGCTGGTGCGTTTCCGGCCGGATGGGCAGGTTGTTGGCAGTGTCCTTGACCAGGGTGACGGTCTTGTCCGCGATCTCCGCCGCGATGGCCCGGTGCGCCTCGCTGCCGATCACAGCGAGTGCTTCCACCGGCGGAACCAGTTCGTTGCGGTCCTTGAGGTGCAGCCCCAGCGAGGCCTTGAGTGCCAGGATGCGGCGCAGGGCGTCATGCAGGCGCTGCTCCGTGATGACGCCGGACTTGTAGCCGTCCAGCATGTACTGGAAGTCTTCGTCGGCGTTGCGGAAGAACAGGAACATGTCGCAGCCGGCGGCAATGGTCGCAGGAACCAGGTCCTTGCGCTTCATGGCCTGGGTGAGCCCGATCATCTGCGAGGCATCCGTGAGGATGAGCCCGTTGAAGCCGAGCTCGCCGCGCAGCAGGTCCTGGAGCAGCTCCGGGGCCAGGGTGGCGGGCAGGATGTCCTTGTCCGCCAGGCCCGGGCGGAAGTGCCGGGAAAGTTCCGGCGCGCCGATGTGCCCGATCATGATGGACTGCACGCCGTGCCCGATCATTTCGCGGTACACGTGGCCGTACGTCTTGTTCCACTCGTCGTAGCCGAGGGTGTTGTAGGACGTGACCACGTGCTGGTCGCGCTCGTCCATGCCGTCGCCCGGGAAGTGCTTCATGGCACAGGCAGTGGGTGATTCACTGATGCCGTCGAAGTACTCCTTGGCCCGTTCCACCACGATCTCCGGCGTGTTGCCGAAGGCCCGGGTGGAGATGACCGTGTTCCGCCAGTTGTAGTGGATGTCCACAATCGGGGCGAAGGCCCAGTTGCAGCCCAGAGCTGCGGTTTCAACGCCGGCAACCTGCCCCATCTGGCGTGCGATGGACTTGTCCGGGTGCGAACCTGCCTGCAGATGCGTAGACACAAACGTGCCGTCATCGCAGCTGCCTGCGCCACCCATTTCCGGGTTGGACGCCACCAGCAGCGGCACCTTGGACTTCGACTGCGCGTGCCGGATGTGTTCCTGCACGGCGGCGGACGGGCCCGGCCGGTACCGCATGCCACCCACGTGGAAGTTCTCCAGCACACCATCGAGATACTCCGGGGAGTAGTCGTTGTTGTGGTTGATGAAGAGCTGCCCGATCTTTTCCTCAAGCGTCATCGATTCCAGGGTGGTGTTCACCCAGGTGATCGCTGCGTCGTCGAGGTTGAACGGCGCGGCCTGGAGGTCGACGTCGAACTGGCGCCCTGGGGTGCCAGTGGCACCATGGGCGGGGCTTCCGACGGCGGCAGTCACCGCAGCTGCGATGCCCGCCAGCGCGTCGGCCACGACCTGGTCCACTGGAGCGGCGATGTCCACCACAAAGCCTGCCTCATCGGCTTCCAACGCTTCGAGGGTGGCCAGCTGGGATTCGAGCAGCGCGGGCGGCATGAAGTGCCCGGAGCGGCCTTCAGTCCGTGCCCTGAGAACCTCTTTGCTGCCGTGCAGGTGGAGGAACACCGTATCCGGCGCCTTGGCACGGATGGCGTCGCGGTAGCTGCGGCGAAGAGCCGAGCAGGCCAGAACCAGGCCGCCCTTGGCAGCTGCCAGTTCATTGCCCACCGTGGCGAGCCACGGCCAGCGGTCCTCGTCGGTCAGCGGAGTGCCCGCCGCCATCTTGGCGACGTTCTCCACCGGGTGGAGGGAATCGCCGTCGAGGAACTGGACGCCCAGCTCGCGGGCCACCAGGTCACCGATGGTGGTCTTGCCGCAGCCGGAGACGCCCATCACGATGACGCGGGGACCTGTAGCTCCTCCTGCTGGGGCGGGCGATGTCGCGGCGGTCACCAGTCGTGCACCGTTCCGTCCACCAGGCGGTTGTACGGCAGGTAAGCCTGCTGGTACGGGTACGCTGCCGCGGCTTCCTCGTTGAATTCGACGCCGATGCCGGGCTTGTCGCCCGGGTGCAGGTAGCCGTCCTTGAAGGTCATGGACTGCTCGAAGACCTCGTTGGTCTTGTCCGAGTGCTGCATGTATTCCTGGATGCCGTAGTTATGGATGGCCAGGCCAACGTGCAGCTGCGCGGCGAAGCCCACCGGGGAAATGTCCGTGGGGCCGTGGAAGCCGGACTTGATCTGGTACTGGGCGGCGAAGTCCATGACCTTCTTCAGCGGGGAGATGCCGCCGAAATGGGTGGAGGCTGCGCGGACGTAGTCGATCAGCTGTTCCTTGATCAGGGTCTGGTAGTCCCACACCGTGTTGAAGATTTCACCGATGGCCAGGGGCGTGGTGGTGTGCTGGCGGACCAGGCGCAGGCCCTCCTGGTTTTCGGCCGGGGTGCAGTCCTCGAGCCAGAAGAGGTCGTACGGTTCCAGGGCCTTGCCGAGCTTGGCGGCCTGGATGGGCGTCATGCGGTGGTGGCCGTCGTGCAGCAGCGGGATTTCCGGGCCGAACTCGTTGCGCACGGCTTCAAAGACGGTGGGCAGGTGGCGCAGGTAGGCGCGGGTGTCCCAGTCCTCTTCCTGCGGGAACGCGCCACGGCCGGCGGGTTCGTAGTCGTAGCGCTCGCCCGAGGCCTGGGCCTGCGCGGCCACACCGTAGACAGCCTTAATGCCGGGGACAGCGGTCTGGATGCGGATGGACTGGTAACCCAGTTCCAGGTGCTCGCGGACCGAGTCGAACAGCGACTCGAGGTCAGCGCCGGAAGCGTGGCCGTAAGCGCGCAGGCCGTTGCGTGAAGCGCCGCCCAGGAGCTGGTAGACCGGCATGTTCGCCATTTTGCCCTTGATGTCCCACAGGGCCATGTCCACGGCGGCGATTGCCGCCATGGTCACCGGCCCGCGGCGCCAGTAGGAGCTGCGGTACAGGAACTGCCAGGTGTCCTCGATCTTGTGCGGGTCCTTGCCGATCAGCAGCTGGGCCACGTGCTCTTTGAGGTACGCGGCAACAGCCAGTTCGCGGCCGTTCAGGGTGGCGTCACCGATGCCGGTGACTCCGTCGTCCGTAGTGATGCGCAGGGTCACGAAGTTACGTGACGGGCTTGTCACGAAGACTTCAGCGGCAATGATTTTCACGGCAGATCCTTTCGGGGACTTCTGGTCAGATGGTGGTGCTGGAAGTTAGTGGCCGGCAGTTTTGCCGGCGCCAACCGGCGTGCCGGCATCGGCAGTGGTGCCGGCGCCAGCGGCGGAGGCGTCAGCAGGTTCGCCGGCGCCCACCGTTTTGGTCCGGCGTTCCTGGATCTCGTTGAGGATTTCCGCGTGCTTGGCGTCCGTCAGTGTGTACTTGGTCATAACCAATACCGCAAGGATAGTCAGTACGGCCGGGATTGCGCCTGCGGCCAGCTGGATGCCGAACAGTGCGTCCGCTGTCTGGGCTGCCCCGGACTTGTAACCTCCCAGGGCCAGGGCGTAAGCCGCCAGGGCGCCGCCCACGGCCTGGCCGGACTTGCGGGTGAAGGAGAACAGGGCGTAGGTGATTCCCTCGGTGCGGACACCGGTCCGCCATTCGCCGTACTCCACCGTGTCGGCTTCCAGGGCCCACACCACGATGTTGACGGCAAGGACACCCACCAGGCTGATGACGAGGCCGGTGAAGCCGAGCCAGACCTGCCCGGCCGGGGCGAAGAAGATCATCGCGCCGCCGAGGACAGTTACCAGCGAAGAGTAAATGTAGACGCTTTTCTTGCCCACGTTGCGGACCAGTTTGGGCATAAAGGCGGCCAGGAAGAACGTGAGCGCCAGCTGGACGATGGACAGTACCGGGTACAGGTCCAGGCGGCCCAGGACGTCGCGCAGGTAGTACAGCTGCACAGAGGTCAGGGCGAGGTAACCGGAGAGGAAGAAGAAGGAGCTCAGGCACAGCATCAGGAGGGGCTTGTTGCCTTTGAGTGTGTCCACGCTCTGCTTGAACGTCACCTTGGGGACGGAGCGGTGCACGCGTTCCTTGGCGGTCAACGCGGTGAAGAAATACAGCGCCGCTCCGATGACCACAAAGACCAGGGTGATGGTGGTGAACATCGACTGGAGGTCGGCGCCGGGTTTGATCAGTGGTGCAACGAAGATACCCAGCGAAGAGCCCACCAGGAGGCCGCCCACCATGCGGGCCGAGCCCAGCTTTGCGCGCTCTCCCGGATCCTGCGTCATGGCGCCGGCCAGCGAGCCGTACGGAATGTTCACGAGGCTGTAAGCAAGGCCAAAGGCCGCGTAGGTGACGTAGGCGTACAGCAGTGTGCCGGATTCACCCAGCTGCGGCACGGAGAACGTCGCCACGCTCAGGAGGAGCAGCGGGATGGAGCCGAACATGATGAAGGGACGGAACTTACCGAAGCGCTTGCTGTAGGTCCGGTCAACCATCCGGCCGGCGAACACGTCAGCGAAAGCGTCAAAGAGCCGGACCACCAGCAGCAGGGTTCCGGCAGCGGCTGCGGAGATGCCGGCAACGTCCGTGTAGTACACCAGCAGGAACATGGTGGCGGTGGTGAAGGCGAGGTTGTTGGCTGCATCGCCGGCGCCATAGCCGATGATGCTGAGCTTGTTTAGCTTTTTCATGAATTGGGCTCCTTTACCCTTGCCGCCGTGTTGGCCAGCGAAAATTATTGAAATGCTATGAAGCAGTAAGTCTTTGGTGATGCCGGATTCCGCAGAATCCGCATCCGGCGGGCGTACCGCCGCGTGTTTCTCGTTGTCTGTAATCCTAGTCACTTGGCAATAGAATGGCAAGCGGTTGCCATTAATTTCTGTTGAAACTTCATGAAACACGAAACTGCCCGGTCCGGGATGCCGGACCGGGCAGTTCGAACAGCAAATAGGTCAGCCGTTGCTGGCGTCCGCCGGGAATGTGCCGAGCAGCCCGGAAACGAGTTCCACGACGGCGTCGTCCGCTGCGACGGCAGGATCCACCAGCGCCAGGACCGCCCGCACGCGCTCTGCGCCTTCCAGCTGGTTGGCCGCGGCCACTTCAGTTGCCAGCGGATCGTGGAACGTCCCGGCCGCCGCGCTGAAGTCAATCCAGGCCGCGATCATCAGTGCCGCGGCGGCACCGGACCTGCCCTGGGCGCGTTCGGCCAGGAGGACGGGCACGGCCCGCATGCGCAGCTTGGTGCTCCCGTCCATGGCAATCTGGGCCAGGTGGTGGGCAATTCGCGCATTGCTGAAGCGGGCCAGGAGGGCAGCGCGGTACGCCGGGATCTGCAGGTCCGCGCCACCGGCCGCGGCACCGGACAGGTTCGCCTCGGCTTCGTCCCAGAAGCTTTCGACGGCGGTCAGGCACTGCGGGTCCGCGAGGGCCTGCGCCACCGTGGTGTGTCCGCGGAGCTGGCCGGCGTAGGCCAGCAGGGAATGGGCGCCGTTCAAGAGCCACAGCTTGCGGTTCTCGTAGGGCTCGATATGGTCAACGAAGACCGCACCGGCATCCTCCCAGCGCGGACGGCCGGCCGGGAAGTCGCCGCTGAGCACCCAGTTGGCGAAGGGCTCAGCCACTACTGGCGAGTTGTCGCGGTAGCCGCAGGCGGCCTCGACGGCGGCGATGTCCGCTTCCGTGGTGCGCGGCGTGATGCGGTCCACGGACGTGCTGACAAAGCTGACGTTTTCATCGACCCAGGCAGCGAGCTCCGCGTCCCAGGCCTGCGCCAGACCCGCCACGGCGTTGCGGGCCACCAGGCCGTTGTTGGCGAGGTTGTCGCAGCACACAACGGCGAGCGGCCCGGCGCCGGCAGCACGGCGCGCGGCGAGCGCGAACACGAGGCGGCCCAGCGGCGTCGTCGGGTTTCCGCTGCCGGAAGCCAGCAGCGCAAGGTCGCCGGCGACGTCGGACGCCGTAGTGTCCAGCTGTCCGTCGGCACCGAGCCGGTACGCCGCTTCGGTGACCGTCAGGGTGACCACCGCGGTGGCCGGCGCCGAAAGGAGCTCTGCGAGCCGTTTTACATCCGCGCCGTCCACGGCTTCAACAATGCTGCCGACGACGGCGAAGGAGTCGCCGCTGTCGGCGCGCTCCACGAGCGTGAAGAGGCCGTCCTGCTCGGCAAGGGCAAGGGCAGCGTCCGGGCGCCGGCCGGTGAAAGCCGCAATGCCCCAGTCGGCGGCGTCGCTGGCCTGGCTGGTGTACCAGGCCTGGTGCGAGCGGTGGAACGCACCAAGTCCCAGGTGGACGATCCGCACCGGCGGTTTGGCGGCGGCGTGCGTGCTCCGGTTCAGCTGCGGAAGGGATTCCACAGCCTTGCCTGTGGCGTCGGCCTGTTCGATACTCACAGTTTGAAAACCCTTCGCGGGGAGGAATCGACGGTGTCCACGATGATTTCGTGGGCGCGGTCTTCGCTGACACGGTGCTCGGCCACGAGGCGGGCCAGGAAGGAGGCTTCGATCCGGCGGGACGCGTCGTGGCGGGCGGGGATGGAGCAGAAGGCCCTGGTGTCGTCGATGAAACCGGAGGAACGGGAGAACCCGGCCGTTTCGGTCACGGCGGAGCGGAAGCGGAGCATGGCATCCGGGGCGTCCAGGAACCACCAGGGTGCGCCCAGGTAGACGGACGGGTAGAAGCCGGCCAGCGGTGCGAGTTCGCGGGAGAAGACGGTCTCGTCCAGGGTGAACAGCACCAGGTGGAAGTCCTTGGCCGTGCCGAAGTCCTGCAGCAGCGGCCGGATGGCCTCGGTGTAGTTGGTGGCGACCGGGATGTCGTGGCCCGTATCGGCGCCGAAGGCCTCGAACGTGGGCGTGTGGTGGTTCCGGAAGGAGCCCGGGTGGATGGTCATGACCAGGCCGTCCTCCACCGACATGCGGCCCATCTGGTACATCATGTGGGCTTCGAAGGTGTTGCGGTCCTCGGCCGTGGCCTTGCCGGCGCGGGCGAGTTCGAAGATGCGCTCGGCCTCGGCGCGGTCCAGCTTGAGCGTTGCCGGGGTGGCCACACCGTGGTCTGCCGAGACCGCGCCGTGCTCCACGAAGTAGCGGCGGCGGTTTTCCAGGGCCGTGATGTAGCCCGCGTAACCGCTGGCGCCGTCACCGGCGGTTTCAACCAGGCGGTCAACGTTGGCGCTCCAGGTGGGGTGCGCGATATTGAGGTAGGCGTCCGGGCGGAACGTCGGCAGGACGCGGCCGTTGAAGCTGGAGTCCTCGGCGATTGCCTTGTGGCTGGCGAGGGTGTCCAGGGGATCGTCCGTGGTGGCCAGGACCTCGATGTTGAAGTCCTTGAAAAGCTGGCGGGGGCGGAAACCGGGCTCCACGAGCTTGGCGGCGATGGCGTCATAGCTGGCATCGGCGGACATCTCGCCCAGGTCTGCGCCCAGGTTGAAGACACTGTCGAACTGATGGCGCAACCAGTAGCCGGAGGCCGTGCCCTCGAAGAGCGGCCAGGCCTCCACGAACGTGTGCCAGATTTCGCGTGACTCGGGCGCGGTGGGACCGCCGGCCCGCAGCTTGTCCAGGGACGCGCCGTTGGCATGAATCAGGCGCGTGACGTAGTGGTCCGGACTGACGAGCAGCGCTGCCGGGTCAGGGAACGGGGTGTTGTGCTCGATGACGGCGGCGTCAACGTGGCCATGCGGGGAGATGATGGGGAGGTCCTGCACGCGCGCCAGGAGGTCCCGCGCAATGCTGCGCGTTCCTGGGTCGGCGGGCAGGAGCCTGTCTGGGTTGGCAGCAATCGACTGTGACATAGATCAATAATCTGCCGGGCGCCGAGTTTTGTCAACCGGTTGCCATGATTTGCCAAACGATGGAATGGGCCCTGCCCGGACTCACTTCGCGGGCAGGATCCTACCGCTGGACCCGCGCAGCACCAGCTCAGTCTCGACGCTCAAGGTGCCGGACTGTTCCCCGCTTCCGTGAAGAAAGTCCAGCAGGCGCTTGGCGGCTGCCTCGCCGCACTCCCCCAGCGGCGACCGCACGGTGGTAAGCGGTGGCGTCGTGAAATCCGCGCCGAAAATGTCATCAAAGCCGATGATGCTGATGTGGTCGGGCACCACCACGCCGGCAGCCTGAAGCTCCTGCATGAGCCCAATGGCCAGCAGGTCGTTGTACGTCAGGACCGCGGTGGCGCCGCTGGCGCGGACATCACGCGCAGTCTTCCGGCCGCCGTCGACCGTTGGTTTCGTGGATTCGAGCCGCACTGCCTCGAGCCGGGACCAGTCGCAGGCTGCCTGCACACCCTCCCACCGGCGTTCGGACATCCAGGATTCCGGGGGCCCCGCCACATAGGCAACCTTCGTGTGGCCGTTGGCGGCCAGGCTGCGGACCGCCTCGCTGATCCCCTTGTTGACGTCCGGCACCACGCACGGCACGCCCTCCACCTCGCGGTTGATGACCACCACGGGTTTGTCTTGGGCCAGGGCGCGGATGTTGTCATCGTCCATGCGCGGGCTCGCCAGGATAAGGCCGTCCACGGTGGCCATGAGCCGCCGGGCGGCAGTCAGTTCAGTTGCCGAGGACTCCGCCGACTCGGCGAGCACCAGGGTGTAGTCCCGGCTGGTTGCAGTGGTCTCGGCGCCGCGGATGATGTTAAAGAAGGTGGGGTTGGTAATGTCCGCGACGATGAGGCCGAACGTATTGGTCTTGCCCGTGGGAAGCGCGCGCGCGAACGGATTGACCTGGTAGTTCAGCTCGGCGGCCGCATCCTCGATGAGCTTTTGTGTTTTGGAGCTGACCCTGCCCGGTTTGCTGAGCGCCCGCGAAACCGTGGACGCGTTGACGCCGGCCCTCTTGGCGATGTCGTAGATGGTGGCGTTGGATTTGCCGTCGCGGCCGTGCTTTTTGACCGACCCCGTTGATGGGGCGGCGTCCGGCGTTTGGGGTTCAGTCACCGCCCCATCCTAACGATGAAACCACTCAAGCAGGTCGCAGCTGTGGCCGTTTTGATGGTCCAAAACGGCCACAGCTGCTACCTCAGCTTCGCTGCTGACCCGGGACGTTACGTGCGCTGCGGGAACTTGCCCTCTTCGGCGATGCGCTTATTGAGCTCGGCGAGGAACTCGTTCTCGTCGAAGTCCAGTCCAACTTCCTTACCGGTCCAGGCGGAGAGGTGGATGGCGTTGGCCAGGCGGACTCCGTTGATGCCGTCCGAGCCCGGAGCCAGCAGCGGTGTGCCGTCCAGGATGTTTGCGGCGAAGTTCTCCAGGACACCGGCGTGCTGCCCACCCCAGACGGACTCAAATTCGATGACCTCGGTGGTGTAGTACTGCTCCGGGTTCAGCTCGCCCATAAAGAGCTTGCGGACATCGTCCATGCCCATGCCGTCGCTGAGTTCGCGCTCCGGCTTGTGCAGGCGCGTCACGGTGGCGGTCTTGCTGCCCTCGACGACGATCTTGCCCTGGTCGCCCAGGATCTCGAAGCGGTCAGTCCCGGTCAGATCGTGCGTGGCGGTGACAAATACGCCGGTGACGCCGTCTCCGTAGTCAACTACTGCGGTGACTTCATCTTCGACGGCGATGTCGCGGCGGAAGCCGAAGGAAACCTTGGAGTAGACGGACTTCGGCACGCCGCAGATCCACTGCCACAGGTCCAGCTGGTGCGGAGCCTGGTTGACCAGGACGCCGCCACCTTCGCCGCCCCACGTTGCGCGCCACTCGCTGGAGTTGTAGTAGCCCTGGGGGCGCCACCAGTTAGTGATGATCCAGTTGCTGCGGCGGATCTTGCCGATCTCGCCGTTTTCCACAATCTCTTTGAGCTTCTTGTACAGCGGGTTGTTGCGCTGGTTGAACATGATGCCGAAGGAGAGTTCCGGCTTGGAGGCCGCGAACTCGTTCAGTTCCTTGACCTGCTTGGTGTAGACGCCTGCCGGCTTCTCCACCAGCGCGTGGATGTTGCGCTTGAGAGTCTCGATGCCCATTTCCGGGTGCAGGAAGTGCGGCACGCAGGTCACGACGGCGTCAACGTCTCCGCTTTCCAGCATGGCGATGTAGTCGTCATAAAAGGGAGCGTCCGGGTACGTGGCGGAGGCGAGTTCCTTCTTGGCCGGATCGGTGTCGCAGATGGCCCCGATCACCATGTTGGGGACCATGCCGTCCGTGATGAACTTGGCGTAGGCGCCGCCCTGCTGGCCCAGGCCGATGATGCCGAGGCGTACTTTCTTGCTCACAGTTATTTATCCTTCTTCGTTGGTGGGCTTGTGTTCCGTCGGTTGAGCTTGTGTTTCGTTGGTTGAACTTGTCGAAACCAGAAGCGGTCTGGTTAGAAGAGTTCGGACTGGCCCATGGCAACCAGGTTGTCGTAGGAGGTCTGCAGCGCTTCCCAGACCGTGCGGCCGTAGAGTTCGTCCTGCTCCACCAGCAGGTACTGCGCGCCGGCGGCCTGCGCGGCCGGGATGATGGAGGCGAAGTCGAGGTTGCCTTCCCCAACTTCGGCGAACTGGACGACGTTCTTGAACTCCGCCATGAATCCGGCGACGTCCCCTGAGTCCAGCAACCCGAAGGCCGACTCGGGCAGTTCGCCGATGCGGTAGTCCTTGAGGTGGACCATGGCCGTGCGGCCGGCGTACTTCTCGAGGGTACGGACCGGGTCCAGGCCGCCGCGCTGTACCCAGTGCACATCGATTTCCATGCCCATGGCCGGGGAGTTCTCGGCGATGATGTCCAGCATGTACTTGCCGTCGAACTTCGCGAACTCGATGTGGTGGTTGTGGTAGTACAGGCCCAGGCCCTGCTCCTGCAGCCGTTCGGCGTATTCGTTGGCCTGCTTGGCGAAGTCAACCACGGCGCCGATCGACTTCATCGCGGGGAACGGCAGCATGCCGATCCGCAGCAGTTTCGAATCCAGCCGCTTGGCATCGTCCACAATCTTGTCGAAGTGCTCTGCCAGGGAGTCGCCGGGCCGACCTTTGGGGGTTTCCATGGCCACGGACAGGGCCGCGATGTCCATGCCCAGCTCGCTGCGGGAGCGGTCCAGCTCGGCGACGTTTTCCGGCGTCATCGGGATCTGGGAGATCTCGACGGCGTTGTAGCCGATCCCGCTGACCTTGCGGAGCGTTTCGAACGCCCCGATTTCGGTGAAGCTGTCCTTCAGCATCATTGCCTGTACGCCAATTTTGGCCACTTTTTCCTCCATGGTTTGTTCGCTGTTGTATAAAGTCTGGTCCGGCCTTAGGCGGGGACGCCAGCCTGTTCGGCCTGTATGCGCTGCTCTTCAAGCAGCCGGTGCCGGTCAGCGCGGCGCTTTTCCTGGCGGTCCGGGTCCGGCACCGGGGAAGCGAGCAGCAGCCGCTGGGTGTAGGGGTGTTCGGGGTCGCGGGTGACGACGTCGGCCGGGCCCTGCTCCACAATTTCTCCGCGGTACATCACGGCTACACGGTGGCTGATGTGGCGGACCACGTCAAGGTCGTGGGAGACAAAAAGGTAGGACACCCCGGTGTCTCTTTGGATCTGCAGGAACAGATCCAGGACCCGTGCCTGGGTGGAGAGGTCCAGGGCACTGACAGGCTCATCACAGACGATGAGCTTCGGGGACAGGGCCAGTGCACGGGCGATGGCCACGCGCTGGCGCTGGCCACCGCTGAATTCCCGCGGGAGACGGTGGATGGCGTCTGACGGCAAGCCCACCTGGTCCAGGAGTTCTTTGACACGCTTCTTGGCTGCTGCTTGTTCCATGCCCTGGACGCCCAGCGGTTCGGCAAGGATGTCTCCGATCTCCAGGGCGGGGTTCAAGGAGGTGTACGGATCCTGGAAGACCACCTGCATGTCGCGGCTCAGGACGCGGCGCTGTTTGCGTGTGGCGTGGCTGATGTCCTGGCCTTCGAAGGTGATCTTGCCGCCGCTCACGGGCGCGAGTCCCAGCACAGCCCGGCCGAGGGTGGTCTTGCCGGAGCCCGACTCCCCTACCAGGCCCAGGGTCTCGCCCTGGCCGATGCTGATGTTGATATCCGTCAGGGCACGGAATTTCCGTGCCCTGAACCCCTTGCCGGCGTACTCCACCACCAGGTTGTCCACCCGAAGAAGTTCTCGGCGTGCCGGGGCTGACTCCGCGGCGCGCAAGGCTGCAGTTTCGGTCACAGTACGTTCTCCTTGGCAGTTGACGACGCAGTTGCAGACGCGGTGGCGGGCACGAGCATGGACATGGGTTCCTTGCCTTCGAGCATGGATGCCAGCAGGGTCTGGGTGTAGGTTTCCTTGGGTTCGCGCAGGATGTCCCGCACGGGGCCTTCCTCCACCAGCCGGCCGTTCTGCATGACCACTACACGGTCGCAGAGGTCAGCCACCACGCCGAAGTTGTGGGTCACCAGGATGATGCCGACGCCGAGCCGGCGCTGGAGATCCCGCAGCAGGTCCAGCACATCGGCCTGGACCGTAACGTCCAGTGCCGTGGTGGGCTCATCGGCAATGATGAGGTCCGGTTCGCAGCTGATGGCGCCGGCAATCAGCACGCGCTGGGCCATGCCGCCGGAGACCTCGTGGGGGTACGCCCTGAAGGTCCGGTCCGGGCTGACGATGCCGACGTCGGACAGCAGCTTCATGGCCCGCACTGTGGCCTCTGCCTTGGAGATTCCCAGGACACGCACCATGGGCGTCACCAACTGGTAGCCAATAGTGAACGCGGGGTCCAGGTTGCTCATGGGTTCCTGCGGGATGTAGGAGATGCGTTTGCCGCGCAGCTTGGAGAGTCGTTCCTGGTTCACCT
Organism: Pseudarthrobacter sp. NIBRBAC000502772; assembly: GCF_006517235.1. NCBI lineage: Bacteria > Bacillati > Actinomycetota > Actinomycetes > Micrococcales > Micrococcaceae > Pseudarthrobacter > Pseudarthrobacter sp. NIBRBAC000502772. Next base: position 1,040,100 of record NZ_CP041188.1, on the reverse strand, counting down.
TTTCGTCGCCTGGCGCGACGGTGTAGTTGCCATCGAACTGGATGGCCCCGCCCACGATGCGTGCGGTGTCCGGCAGCAGGCCCAGGATGGAGAAGGCGGTCTGGGACTTACCCGAACCGGATTCGCCCACGATGCCGAGGATTTCGCCGCGATCCACATGGAACGAGACGTCGTCCACGACCTTCTTGATGGATCCGTCCGCCTGGGGGTAACCGACGCCGAGGTTGGTCACCTTCACGAGGTGGTGTTCGGTTCCGGCCTCGACGGCGGCGATGGTCTTGCGCGCTGACTTGGCGGCGCTGGCTGCGGCAGCATCTTCGGCCTGATGGGCTTTCTGCCTGCGGTGCTTGATCTTTTCGCCGTCTTCGAGGGCGTCGCGGATGGCGTTGCCCAAGAGGACAAGTGCACCGATGGTCAGCGCCATGGCAAATGCAGGCCAGAAAAGCAGCGTCGGGGTGAGGTAGACGTTCTTGAAGCCTTCGCTGAGCATCACACCCCAGGTGGCCTTGGCCGGATCGCCCAGGCCCAGGAACTCGAGTCCGGACTGGATGGCGATGGCGACGCCGGCGATCGCGGCCGTCTGGATGATGATGGGCGCGCGGACCACGGAGAAGATGTGGCGGGTGATGATGCTGAGGTCTGACAGCCCGGAGACGCGGGCGGCATCAACGTAGAGCTCGTTGCGGACCGACTGTACCGCTGAGCGCGTCAGGCGGAAGTAGGAGGGGCTGATCAGCACACCGAACGCGATCATGGCAATCCAGACTGACGGACCGAAAGCGGCCCGGATAGTCAGCAGGACGATCAGGCCAGGCAGGCTCATGAGGATGCTGACCACCCAGTTGGAGACGGCTTCGAACTTGCCGGCGTAGTAGCCGGCCACGAGGCCGGCGGGCAGGCCGATCGCGATGGCGACGGCGGCGCACAGGAGCGCAGAGCTGAGGGTCAGCTGCGCCCCGAAGAGCAGCCGGCTCCAAACGTCACGGCCAGAGCTGTCAGTGCCCAGGATGTTAACCGCGTCGGGGGCTGCGAGAGTCTTGGAGATGTTGGCGAAGTTTTCATCGAACGGGGCCAGGACATCGGCGAAGACGGCCATGCCGGCCATGGTCAGAAGGATGGCGATGGCGATGATGCCCATGGGATTCTTAAACAGCCGTTTGAGGACTGTTGACCGGACGACAGTTCCGGTCTGGCCTGACGTACCCGGTGCAGTTGTACCGGGTGCGGGTGTCAGGGCTGAGGTTTCGACGGACTCGGTCACGAGGCACGCACCTTCGGGTTAAGCCAGCCGTTGAGCAGGTCAACGATGAGGTTGACCACAATGACAACGGCGACGGTGTACATAACAACGCCCATGACCACTGGCTGGTCACTCTGGCTGGTGGCGGCTACGGCCAATGGCCCCATGCCGGGGAGAGCAAAGATCTGCTCGATGATGACCACACCGCCGAGCATGCCGATCAGCTGCAGGCTGAGCACGGTTAGTCCCGCCGGGGCGGCGCTTCGCAGGACGTGCTTGAACAGGACCTCGCGCTCACCGATGCCGCGGCTGCGCAGTGTGCGCACGTAATCGCGTTCGAGCTGCTTGATGACGGCGCTTCGGATCTGCTGGGCACCGCCGGTCACTCCGTTGATCAGTAGGGCGATCACCGGAAGGGTCAGGGAAAGCACCCAGGCGTCCGCGCCGACACCGGGCGAGATGGTACTGGTGGCGGGGAAAAGGCCCATCTGGATAGCAAGGATGGTCACCAGGATGATGCCGATGACAAAGCCGGGGACGGAGTCGCCGATGATGGCACCGATCTGGACCACGCGGTCCACCCAGCCGCGCTTCACTGCAGCGGCCACGCCGATGAGGGTGGCGATGATGGAGATCAGGAGCATGGCCGCAATCACCATGGTCATGGTGACCGGGATGCGCGTGGCCAGCGCGTGGGCGACGGGCTCAGAGGTGAACCAGGATGTTCCCAGATCCCCCTGTAAGGCGCCCGCGAGCCAGCTGAAGTAGCGGGTGATGATGGGCTGGTCGAGTCCCAACTCGGCTTCCTTCACGGCCAGCTGATCCGGCGTGGCCTGGTCGCCCAGGATGTTCCGCGCAATGCTGCCGCTCGATACGTAGAGCAGGGAAAAAACGAGGATCGAGACGGCGAACAGGACTACGAGTCCGCTGCCGAGGCGTTTAAGGATGAAAGTGATCATTGCTGGCTCCATTGAACTGGCATGGATTGGTTGCCCGATCCGGTAGCCCACCGTTGGTGGGCTACCGGACCTGCGCCTGAATTTGTGTGGCTACGTGCCCGGTGCTTCTTTGCGGGTTACTTGGCGGGCGAGTAGTTGTAGATCGACGGAACGGCCTGCTGGACCTGGGGTTCCACCGTGACCTTGGCGTTGTGGTAGTACATCTGGTTCACGCGGAACATCGGGGCGAACCAGGCCTGCTCCACTACGTACTTGTTGACTTCCTGGGCCAGCTTGCCAGCGTCCTTGCCGCCCTTCTCGACTGCATCGATCTTGGCCTGCAGCTCGGGAGTGGTGTTCTTGAACGGGTTGTAGAGGGCCTTCGTGGAGATGATCTGGTTGGTAGCAACCCACGGCTCACCCTGGAAGAGGGAGAAGAACATAGTGGTGAACTTCTGGGCGGCGACATCGCTGGTGAACGTGTTGGTGATGGCGGCACCAATGTTCACGGTGATTCCAACGTCCGCCAGCTGCTGCTTGATCACCGCGAGCTGGGTTTCCCAGCCCGGAACCGACGGGATGTCGAGGACAACGCCGGTCTCGTAGCCGGCTTCCTTCAGGAGGGCCTTGGCCTTGGCCGGATCGTAGCTGTAGTAGTTCTCCAGCTCTTCGGTCCAGGCCCCGCTGGCCTTGCCGAACGGCTGCGACGTCGGGGTGCCTTGGCCGAGGAGGACCTGTTCCACAATGGTCTTGCGGTCAAAGGCGTAGTTGATGGCCTGGCGGACCTTGACGTTCGCCAGTGCGGGGTTCTTGGTACCGTCGCGGTCCAGCAAGAGGAGGCCCTGCCAGTCCACCTCGGTGGCTACCAACTTCATCTTGGCGCCTTCGGCCTGTTTGCCGGTCTTGGGATCCAGGAGGGTGGCGTCAATCTGTCCCGAAACCAGGGCGTTGGTGCGGGCGGTCAGGTCAATAAGGGTCTTAAAGGTGACCTTCTGGAACTTCTGGAGGTCTTTGTTCCAGTAGTCCTTGCGGGCGGTGAACACAGACTGCGAGTCCTTCACTGTGGCGGCCTTGTCCATGACATACGGTCCGCTGCCTACGGGCTCGGTCTTGATGGCTTCGGTGCCCAGCGCCTTGGGGCTGCCCATTAGGCCGGCAGCCTGGCTGAGGTAGAACTCTAAAGAGGGATCCGGAGTAGTCAGGTTCAGTTCGATGGTGTCAGCATCCACTACTGCGACGTCGGAGACCGCGGTCAGCTGGGCCATCTGCGGACCGTTGGCCTTTTTGAAGTGGTCCAGGTTCGCCTTGGCCGCTTCGGCGTCGAACTTGGCGCCGTCGCTGAAGGTCACGTCCGTACGGAGGTCAACGGTGAGCTTAGTGTTGGCGTCGTTGTACTTCCACTCGGTGGCCAGCATGGGGCTGAGCTTGCCGTCCGGCTGCCGCAGGAGCAGGGAGTCATACGCTGCCTGGTACGGCTGCAGGGCGTGCCCAACGTGGGCCTGGGCCGGGTCCCAGGAGCGGATTTCCGAAACGGCTCCGAGGGTCAGCGTTGTTGTTTTGGCTGCTGCCGTACCGGTGCCACCTGCGGCGCCGCCGCAGGCCGTCAGCGCCAGTCCAGCGCTGACGAGAATAGCAGCTGCTGCCGCCTTGGGACCTAACTTCATTGTTGGCTCCTGAATCTGTGGAACGTGAGAGTTGCGAATTCGGCCGATGTGGCGTGGACCACACCGGCCTTCGAGATTCAGAGTACGCATAATTGCCAACTTTGGCAATCGATTGTCAGAATTGTTGCAATCTTAGCGAAAATGGCCGCAAATGAAACAATTCAAGGGTATCCAACCGGTTGCCACGAGAAGACTAGGAAACCGTCGCCACAGCGTCCTTGTAGCTCTGGCGGTAAATCTCCTTGACGATCCTCAGCGATTTCTCCGCTTCTTCAGGATCGATCCAGAACGGGCCCTCATCACCGAGCCGGGCATAGAAGTCATTGATGAGCAGCTCGTGTGAGACCCCCCAGTAGGCGCGTCCGCCGGACTCCATTACACGCTCGGGGACCACATCCACGCGCCCGTCCGCATAGGTGACGGTCAAGTCCCCACGAAGGCTGAGAGTCGCTTTTTCCGTGACGATGTCCAGCGTGACCGGCGCATTGACGGCGTTGGCCAGGGTGGCATAAAAGGCGCTGCGCGCACCGTTGGCATGCTCGGCAACAAACTCAGCGGTGTCCTCCACCTCGATGGTTTCCCCCAGGAACCTGGTGGCCGCGTTGCCGGATAACGAAACGACGTCACCCACCAGCCACTGCAGCAGGTCGACGGTGTGGATGGCCTGGTTCATCATGAGCCCGCCACCGCCCCCCGCCCAGGTTCCGCGCCACGGCCGGCTGAGGTAATAGTCGGCGTCGCGGTGCCACAGCACCGTAGCTGAAGCCCCTACTACCGCACCCAGCTCGCCGGAGGAAAGCAGTGCGTGCATGGCCTGCGAGGTGGCGTTGTAGCGGTTCTGGAAGCAGACGGCGATCTTGGCAGTGGAGGCCTTGGCAGTCTCCACCAGCCGGCGGCCTTCTTCGAGCGTATGCGCGAGCGGCTTTTCAACAATGACGTTCACACCACGCTCAAGGCAGTCCGCCGCGATGGAGGCGTGCATGTTGTGCGGGGTCGTAACGTGCACAACATCCGGTCCCACGGCCTCGAGCAGGCTGAGGTGATCAGGGAACCCGGGGACACCATAGGCGGCCACAGCAGCCGCAAGGCGGCCGGGATCCGAGTCGCAGACCCCGGCCAGCCGCGCGCCGTCGAGCTTTGCGATGGCCTCAAAGTGCACCGCCGACACATCGCCGCAACCGATAACTGCGGCCTTGAGGCCCGTCACGACAGTTCAATTCCGTTCTTGGCAGCAAGGACCGCGAAGGCGCGCGCGGCCATGCCGAAGGCAACCGGCCCGGAGAAGCCACCCAGTTCGTGGTGGCTGGCGAGGTGCGGCTCGAGTGAGGCAAAGCCTGCGTAACCGTCTGCCTTCAGGGCGGCAATGGTGGCGTCCAGTTCGCCGTCGCCATGGCCGGAAGGCACAACCTCACCCGTGGCCATGATGGCGTCCTTGACCTGGAGGTATTCGAGGTAGGGGCGGAGCATGGCGTAGCCATCGGTGTAGGGCCGGACGCCAACCTGGACGAAGTTGGCGTTGTCCCAGGCGACGCGAAGCGCTGGCGAGTCCACGGACTCCATGATGTCCAGGACGCGCAGCGGCGTATCGCCGTAGATGTCCTTCTCGTTCTCGTGCAGGAGTACGACGCCGGCGCTTGCGGCTTCAGCGGCCAGTGCCCGCATGCGGGTGATGACGTCGTCGCGGATTTCCTCCGGCGTCTGGGTTTCACTCCGGTAGAACGAGAAGACCCGGATGTACTTGGTATCCAGCCCCTTGGCCACGGAGATGATCTGGCGGAGGCGCTCCACCTCATGCTCCACGGGCAGGCCGATGTCTACCTTGCCGATGGGGCTGGCCACGGCTGAGACCTTCAGGCCCTTGGCGTCCAGGAGTTCCTTGAGCTCGGATACCTGCCCCGGCGTCAGTTCGGAGACGTTGACGCCCCAGGCGCTGCGTACTTCAATGTAGTTCGCGCCAAGCGCCAGCAGGACAGCGGCCTGGATGGCGGGGTCCGTATCCACTTCATCGCCGAATCCTGAGAGCGTCCAGACTGTGCTGGCTGCTTCGGTTGTTGCTTCGGTCACGGGAATCTCCTTAGGTATGCCCGCCACGGGACAGCCTTGGTGCCGCTCCGGCGCGCGGGTGACTCAGTTCACAAAAAGTGCTGCCCTAAGTCTAGACACGTCAACTGTCAATGACAACCGATTGCCAATTGATTGCAGGCTGTGGCAATCTAGGAGCTACAGGGCTGTGGCAACCATCACAAGCCCCCTGTCATCCCGTTCAGTGAGGAGCGCGCCATGGCGATGCAAGCAGCCGGAACAGACCGTCCTGCCACCATCCACGACATCGCCGCAATCTGCGGCGTGGCCGCGTCCACCGTGTCCCGCGCACTTTCCACTCCCGACCGGGTCAACATCCGGACGCGTGCACGGATCGAAGCCGCGGCCGCCGAATTGAACTACACGCCGAACAGCCAGGCGAAGGCGCTGAGCTCCGGCCGCACCGGCGCCGTCGGCGTCCTGGTGCCTGACATCACCAATCCGTTCTATTTTGACCTCATCCGGGGCACCCAGCTGCAGCTCAAGGCGGCCGGTTATACCCAGCTGCTTGTGGACACGGAAGAGTCCGACGAGGTGGAGGCCTCCACCATGGAGCAGCTGCGCAAAAGCGCTGACGGCATCATCGTCGCCGCGTCCAGGCTCAGCGACGAGGCGCTGTTGGCCGCGGCCGCCAAGATTCCCATGGTGACAATCAACCGCGACGTAGCCGGCGTTCCCGCCGTCGTGATTGACACGCCGTCCGCCACCAGCCAGGCGCTGGACCACCTGATTTCCCTCGGCCACACCCGCATCGCCTACATGGCCGGCCCCCTCACGTCTCAATCCAGCACTCTTCGATGGAATGCGCTGTCGGCTGCCGCGGAGGACCGCGGCGTGGAAGTGCGCAGGCTGGGCCCGTTCGCCCCCAAGACACAATCAGGTGCTGCCGCGGCAGATGCGGCCGTGCACTCCGGCGTCACCGCATGCATTGCCTTCAACGACCTCATCGCCATCGGTATGCTCCAGCGGCTGCGCGAACGCGGCATCCGGGTCCCGGAGGACATCAGCGTGGTGGGCTGCGACGACATCTTCGGCGCGGACTTCTGCAATCCCCCGCTGACCACCATGACATCGCCGATCGAACAGGCCGGCCGGGTGGCCGTGTCCATGCTCCTGGCCCAGCTCAACCCGCTGGCGGGCGGTGGCAGCCGCAGCCGTTCCCTGATGCCTACGCATCTCACGGTCCGCGGCTCCACCGGAGCGGCACCGGGAACGCTGTAGGTCCGGGGCCCCAAGTGTCCGTTCGCGCTGAGTGCTCAATTGTCCGTTCGCGCCGGGGCCCCAAGTGTCCGTTCGCGGGTGGACACGTGGGTGGTTCGGGTGGACACAGTTGAGCGTTGTTGACAGGGCTGACTAGGCTGGATCACATGCGCGAACTCCAGGCCACCATCATCGAAGAAATGGGCGTGCAGCCCCGGATCGACCCCCTCGGGGAGGTGCGCAAGCGGGTGGATTTCCTGAAGGATTACCTCCGGGCAACCCATACCAAGGGCTTTGTCCTGGGCATCTCGGGCGGGCTGGACTCCTCCCTCGCCGGCAGGCTGGCCCAGCTGGCCGTGGAGGAGCTGGAGGCCGAAGGCGTGGAGGCCAACTTCGTGGCGGTCCGCCTTCCGTACGGCGTCCAGCACGACGAGGACGACGCCCGGGCCGCCCTGGACTTCATCCAGGCCAAGACGGAATGGACCTTCAACATCTCGGCCGCCGTGGATGGCTTCGAGGACGAATTCGAGAAGACGGTGGGGAACGGCATCTCCGATTTCCACAAGGGAAACACCAAGGCACGCACGCGGATGATCGCGCAGTACGCCCTGGCCGGGGAGCACAACTACCTGGTGATCGGCACCGACCACGGCGCAGAGTCCGTCACCGGGTTCTTCACGAAATTCGGCGACGGCGGCGCGGACATCCTGCCGCTGTTCGGCCTCAACAAACGCCAGAACCGTGAACTGCTGGCCGAACTGGGCGCCCCTGCGCGCGTCTGGGAAAAAGTACCCACCGCGGACCTCCTGGACGGCAGGCCCGGACGCACCGACGAGGACGAACTGGGAATCACGTACGACCAGATCGATGACTACCTCGAAGGCCGGGAGATCCCCGAAGCGGCGGCCGAGCTGATCGAAGAGAAGTACCTCCGCACACGCCACAAGCGCACCGTGCCGGTCACTATCTTCGATACGTGGTGGAAATAGCTGAGCCGACGTAGGCCCGGTCGGGCTATCAGCCGAACCGGGGCACTTTGAACCCTGTCCGGTCCGATCCCGCCCGGAATACGGCGTGTCCGTGTCAATGTGCCCGACAACGGGGTCAGCCACACGACGCCGCGCAGTGCCGAGCAGTTCAGGCGGAGCCCGGCGAACGGGTCAGCAGCGACGTGATCCGGTGGGCTTCCTCCATCAGCAGTTTGCCGAGGAACTCCTGCCGTTCCGGCCGGAACCTTGGTTCGATGCCGGTGAGTGAAAGCGCGCCCACGGGCCTGCCCAGCTGGTCGAAGACGGCAGCCCCCATTCCCCAGCTACCCTCAAGCACCAGGCCGGGATTCACTGCAAAGCCATGCAGCCGGGTCCGTTCCAGATTCCGGCGGACCACGTCCATGCTGTGGCCTGCCGCGAAGCTGCCGGCGTGCTGGTCCCAGCCGGACAGGATGGCCTCCTGTTCCTCGTCCGGGAGGAACGCCATGATGGCGGTCCCGGCCGAGGCCACTCCCAGTGGAAAGCGGACTCCCTCGTGCAGCACGAAGGAGCGTACCGGGAAGCTGCCCTCTTCCCGCAGCACGCAGACCGTCTCCTGGCCCCTGCGGATGGAATAGAACGCGCTCTCGCCGGTCTCCTCCGCCAGGCGGCGGAGACTTGGCCGGGCCAGGTCTTCAAACGGGAAGCGGGCCGCTGCCACTGATCCCAGCAGGAAAATCTCAGGCCCCAGGATCCAGTTTCCGTTGCGGGCATCGTGGTCCAGGAGGCCTTCCGCGGCAAGGGAGGCCAGGAGCCGGTGGACGGTGGGGCGGGTCAGCCCGGACTCCCGGACCAGCCCGGCAATCGAGCTGCCCTCCGGCTTCCGGCCGACCAGCCGCAGCAGTGACGCCACGCGGCCCACTACCTGCGCCCCTTGGACTGGATTTGCCATTCTGACCACCAACTCTCAAAAATCCTCCACAATGTGGACACCGCAAAGCCTACCGTCCACGCTGTGAAATATCTGCCTTGCTGGCATGATTGCGTCATTGACCAGCTTCAGCGAGCGCCCTAGGCTCCTTCCCTAGGCCCTATGTCCACAAAGTGGATACCCCGAACGGCTCTGCACGCTCGATGACGAGGAGACGGAATGTCCAAACTGAAACCCAACGCCGCCGCGGCCCTGGCGGAAACGCTCCAGGACGGCATGACGCTCGCCGTCGGCGGTTTCGGCCTGAGCGGCATCCCGGCGGACCTCATCGAGGCCGTGCGTGATTCCGGTGTGCGCGACCTGACCGTGGTGTCCAACAACATGGGCGTGGACGGGAAAGGCCTGGGCGTGCTGATCGAAGCCGGCCAGGTCCGCAAGGTCATCGCATCGTATGTGGGCGAGAACAAACTCTTCGCCGAGCAGTACCTCGCGGGCCTGCTTGAGGTGGAGTTCACCCCGCAGGGCACCCTGGCCGAGCGCCTCCGTGCCGGCGGCGCCGGCATCCCCGCCTTCTACACCAAGACCGGCGTGGGAACGCTGGTGGCCGAAGGCAAACCGCTCGCAGAGTTCGACGGCGAAACGTACGTCCAGGAGCGCGCCATCCGCGCCGACGTCGCGCTGGTCCACGCGCACACCGCGGACACGGACGGCAACCTGATCTACCGCTACACGGCCCGGAACTTCAACCCCGTGGTGGCCACCGCCGGCTTGGTGACCATCGCCGAAGCCGAAGTCATCGTGGAGCCCGGCGCACTGGATCCCAACCACATCGTCACTCCGGGCGTATACGTCCAGCACCTGGTTCAGGCGCGCGGCCGGGTCAAGGACATTGAACAGCGCACCGTCCGCTCCCGGGAAACCGCAGCAGTCCCCGCCTCAACACCTGTGTCCGCCTGACCCGCCGGCCACACAGACAGCGCGAACGAACACTTAAGCCCTGCAAAACTTTGAACCCCAAGGAGAAACCCATGGCCTGGACCAGGGATGAAATGGCTGCCATCGCGGCCGAGGAACTGAACGACGGCGACTACGTCAATCTGGGCATCGGCATCCCCACGCTGGTGGCCAACAACCTGCCCGACGGCGTCCGCGTGGTCCTGCAGAGCGAAAACGGCCTGCTCGGCATGGGCCCGTTCCCTTATGAGGGCGACGAAGACGCGGACCTCATCAACGCCGGCAAGCAGACCGTCACGGTCCTAGCCGGCGGCAGCATCTTCGACTCCGCCACATCGTTCGGCATGATCCGCGGCGGCCACGTCAAGGTGGCCATCCTGGGCGCCATGCAGGTCTCCGGCAACGGCGATCTCGCCAACTGGACGATTCCCGGCAAGATGGTCAAGGGCATGGGCGGTGCCATGGACCTGGTGGCCGGCACGCCGCGCGTGGTGGTTCTGACCGAGCACAACGCCAAGGACGGCACGGCCAAGATCGTCACCGAGTGCACCCTGCCGCTCACCGGCCTGCGTTGCGTGGACCGGATCATCAGTGATCTCGCGGTTTTTGACCTTAAAGAAGCGGACGACGACGGCGGGCGGCAGCTCACGCTGTCCCGCCTTGCGCCGGGGGTCACCGTGGAGGAAATTCGCGACAAGACCGAAGCCGCATTCGACGTCCAGCTTGAAACCGCAGGAGTGGCAGCATGAGCCTCAAGGAACAGTTCGGCAAGGATGTCCTGCTCACCGGATGGGGCCACAGCCGGTTCGGCAAGCTCACGGACGAAACCCTTGAGTCCCTGATCGTCCAGGTGGCCACCGAGGCAATCAGCAACGCCGGGATCGAGCCAGGCCAGATCGATGAGATCTACCTGGGCCAGTTCAACTCCGGCATGATGCCGCTGGCGTTCCCGTCCTCGCTGGCCTTGCAGGTCTCGGACCAGCTGGCCAACGTCGCCGCCACGCGTGTGGAGAACGCCTGCGCCTCAGGGTCGGCCGCGTTCCAGCAGGGCACTAAGTCGCTGCTGGCCGGGACAGCGAAGACCGTGCTGGTGATCGGCGCCGAGAAGATGACCCACGCCGGCGCCGACGTTGTGGGGGCCGCCCTGCTGGGCGCTGACTACGACATGGCCGGCCAGACGTCCACCACCGGCTTCACTGGCCTGTTCGCGGACGTCGCCAAGCACTACGAAAAGCGCTACGGTCGCGGCGACGGACAGCTGGGCGACCTGCTGGGCTCTATCGCGGCCAAGAACCACCTCAACGGCGTGGACAACCCCTACGCCCAGCTCCGCAAGGATCTCGGCGAGGACTTCTGCCGCACCGTCTCGGACAAGAACCCCATGGTGGCCGATCCGCTGCGCCGCACCGACTGCTCCCCCGTGTCCGACGGCGCCGCTGCCGTTGTGCTCAGCACCTCGCCAACCGGCGGGGCCACTGCGCCGGTAAGGCTCGCCGGCTTCGGCCAGGCGAACGACTTCTTCCCGGCCGAACGCCGGGACCCCACCGCCTTCGCCGCCACGCGCATGTCCTGGCAGCGCGCGCTGGGGATGGCCGGCGTCGGGCTTGAAGACCTGGACTTCGCTGAGGTCCACGACTGCTTCACCATCGCCGAACTGCTCATGTACGAGGCCATGGGCCTGACCGAACCGGGCCAGGGCGCACGCGCTGTGCAGGAAGGCTGGGTCTTCAAGGACGGGAAGCTGCCCATCAACGTCTCCGGCGGACTCAAGGCCAAAGGCCATCCCGTCGGCGCCACCGGCGTATCCCAGCACGTCATCGCCGCCATGCAGCTCACCGGGACCGCCGGCGACATGCAGCTCGCCAACCCCCGCCGCGCCGCCGTCCAGAACATGGGCGGTGTGGGCATCGCCAATTACGTCAGCGTCCTGGAAGCCGTCTAGCCACCACCATCGGCTGCTCCGTAACCGCCGTTTTGAGCTGTCAAAAGGGCCGTTACGGAGCAATCGATGAAGGTACGAGGGCGGCTAGCGGGCACGGATCAGGCTGGCGATTTCCAGAAAGCCCAGCCGTTCGGCGTTCTGCAGGGCGGTCCGCCCCTGGGGATCCCGGATGTTGGGGTCCCCGCCGGCCGCCAACAGCTGCCGGACCACGTCCTGTTGCCTGGGGCCGCCGTTGTTGAGCAGGATGGCCTCCTGCATGGCGGTCCACCCCAGGTTGTTCACATGGTTCACGGGCACTCCGGCGGCCAGGAGGATGCGCACGGTCTCCACATGGCCGTGTTCGCTGGCGGGGATCAGTGCCGTCCCGCCATAGCGGTTGGTGCTGGAAACGTCCGCACCGGCCGCCAGCGTCAGCTGGAGCACCTCGTTGAATCCCTCCGCCCCCGCATAGAGGAACGCGGAATCCTGGATGGCGTCCTTGGCGTTCACGTTGGCGCCGCGGCCGATCAGCTCACCAACCAGCGCCACATTGTTGGCCTTCGCGGCGGCGATAAGCTCCTGGTCGAGCCGGGTCTGGGCCTGCGCCGACAAGGCTGGCGGCGTGGTGGGAGCCGGGTTGGGGGCAGACGGTGATGCGGACGGCGTGGAGGTGGCCGGAAGCGGGGGCTCCGGACTTTCCAGGACGGACGACGGCGGCGACTCCTGCCGTTGCGGCTCGCCGGGACCCGCCTGGCAGGCGGCCAGGTAAGCTGATACACCGCCCGCCAGAAAGAGGATTGCCGCCGCCCTGCGTGCCCGGCGCCAGGTCCTGAAGCGCCTCATGGAGCCGAGCCTACTTGGCCGGGCCGGCAGCAGCAGCGGCAATGGCCTCGGCGCCGGCGGTGGCGCAGGCCTCGTCCAGGTTGCCGTCGGGGGCACCGCCCACGCCGATGCCTGCCACGGACACACCATTGACCTTGAGCGGAACGCCGCCGGGCAGGAACAGGGTGCCGGGGAGGTCCGCAATGCTGGGCCCGTTGCCGTTGACGCGCTTGGCCAGCTCGCTCGTCGGTGCACCGAAAGCGGCCGCGGTGTAGGCCTTCTGCTTGGCTGCTTCGATCGTGTGCTCGGCGGCGTTGTCCCCGCGCAGGAGCGCCTGGACGGTGCCGAACCTGTCCACGAGGGCCACCGTGACGAACGGCAGTTTGTCCACCTGGCATTTGGCGAGGGCTGCACGGACGGCGTCGGACGAGGCTCCCACGGTGATGCGGTTCTGTGCCACGGCGGTTTCCGGCGCCTGCGGAATATCGGCGGCGGGCACCGCAGCGGGGGCGGGCACGGCGGCAGGGGCGCCCGCCGGGTTGGTCCCGGCATTGGCTGCAACGGTCAGCCCTCCGGTCAGCAGCAAAGCTCCGGCGGCGGCAGCGGCGGCAATCTTGTTGGACTTCTTCATGGTGATCTCCTCGGGTTGATGGACTCACGTTGACGGACGCACGTTGTTGGACGCACGTTGGCGCAATGGGACCCACGTTGGCGGAATGCCCTGATGGGCATCGACTCCATCCATCCTGTCCAGCCCCGCCGGAACAAACATCGGGCCTTCGGCCACGCCCCGCTCCCCCGGATGGCCAGCAGCATCAGCCAAAAGGCGGAGAGACCAGCAACGGCGCGGGCAATAGCATGGGATAGAACGCCCCTGACCTGAACCGGACCCCATGCCCTCCCCAGCCACTCCCCGTAAAACCCTGACCGACGGATCCCCGCCGACCACCGGACCCGCCCAGCCTCGTGGACCGGCCGGCGCCCCTGGCCAGTTCGGCCGGATCGACACCGCCGTCCACCTTGGCTTCGCTGTCCTGCTCGTTGCTTCGGCCGTCCGCTATGCCATGCGGCACAGCCTGCAGGACAACCTGCTGGTCCTCGGCCTGGCTGGAACGGTGTGCGCGCTCTACGCCGTCATCGCCGTACTGGCCCGGCAGAGACGCCCCTGGGCGGTCTGGATGCTCGTGTTTGTGGCCGTCTGGGCAGCACTGGTCATCGCCGCACCCAGCTTCGCCTGGTGTTCCTTTGCGATCCTCTTCCTGTGCCGGACAGCCTTTACGGGCGTCGTGGGTTACGTGGCGGCAAGCGCGACGGCGGCCGCCACCGCCGTCGGGCTGTTCCGGCTCAGCGACGGGACGGACCTGGCGATGCTGCTGGGGCCGCTCGCCGTCGGCGTGATGCTGACGCTGATCTATGACCGGATCGAGCACGACGCCGCGGAGCAGCGCCGTCTCCATGCGGAGGTATCGCTGGCACACGGGCAGCTGGCGGCCAGCGAGCGCCTGGCCGGCACCATCGCCGAACGCGAGCGCGTATCGCGGGAGATCCACGACACCGTGACGCAGGGCCTGGCCAGCAGCCTGCTGCTCCTGGAGGCCGCTGGCCATTCGTGGCCAGGCCAGGCATCGCGCCAGGAACTCAACCAGGCTACGGAACTGCTGCGCCGGAATCTCTCCGAGACGCGCAATCTGGTCCACGAGCTCGCCTCCCCGGGCCTCGACGCATCGACGCTTCCCGAAGCCCTGCACCAGGCGGCCGCCCAGTACGTCCCGCACGCCCGGCTCCTGGTCACCGGCGAACCGAGGGACGTCCCGGCGGACGTCCGGCACGCCCTGCTGCGGGTGGTCCAGAGCGCGGCCGCGAACATCCAGCAGCACGCAAACGCCGCCACCACAACCCTGACGCTGGGGTTCCTTCCCGGCTCCGTCACCTTGGACATCTACGACGACGGGACGGGCTTTGACCCGTCGGCGGCAGCACCGCCGTCGGACGCCGGAGGCTACGGGCTTCGGGCCATGCGCCAGCGGGTGGAGCAGCTGGGCGGGGTATTCTCGGTGGAAAGTTCCCCCGGCGAAGGGACCATCGTGGCCGCACAGGTGCCGGCCCGGGTGCAGTCAGCGCCACCTGGCCAGCAGATGACAGCGGAGGACGAATGACTACCATCACTGTCCTCCTGGTGGACGACCACCTGGTGGTCCGGAGCGGACTGAAGGCGCTGCTGGGTACGCAGCCTGACTTTGACGTGGTGGCCGAGGCCGCCTCCGGCGAGGAAGCGCTGGGGCTAGTGGAACACCACTCCCCTGACGTCGTGGTGATGGACCTGGCCATGGGCGCCGGAATGGACGGGATCGAGGCCATCAGGCAGGTGCGGCAGCGCAACAGCCGGCAGGCCATCCTGGTGTTCACCACCTACGATTCCGACGCGGACATCGTCCGGGCGGTGGACGCCGGTGCCATGGGCTACCTCCTCAAGGACGCCGCCCCGGACGAAATCTTCGCCGCCATCCGCGGTGCCGTGCAAGGGAAGAGCGTCATGAGCGCCCCCGTGGCCTCCCGGCTCTTCCAGCAGCTGCGCAATCCCGACGAGGTCCTGACGCCCCGGGAGGCGGAGCTGCTGAGCCTCCTGACCGAGGGGCTCAGCAACCGGGAACTGGGCCAGCGGCTCTTCATCTCGGAGGCCACCGTCAAGACCCATCTGGCGCATATCTACGCCAAGCTCGGGGTGGAGACCCGCGCCGCGGCGATCGCCACGGCCATCCGCCGGGAGGGCATGCGCTAGCCCGCAGCGGTCAATTCCCGTGTACCACTTCTGTAACAGCGGTGACACTTGATGACTGCAGCTATTGCACGCCCACCGCGCAGCCCCTAGGTTTGAGACAGCGGACTACAGACTCCGCGTCTGCCTGCCGTCCGAGCAGGACCAGAAAAGGGTTACAAAGGAAGTTAGCAATGGCAACAGGCACAGTTAAATGGTTCAACGCTGAAAAGGGCTTTGGTTTCATCGCTCCGGACGACGGATCCGCCGATGTTTTCGCGCACTATTCCGCAATCGCCAGCAGCGGCTACCGCTCGCTGGATGAGAACCAGAAAGTCGAATTCGATGTGACCCAGGGCCCCAAGGGCCCGCAGGCAGAGAATATTCGCCCGCTCTAAGGTTCTGATCAACTGCCCTGACCGTGCTGCAAAGCATGGCCAGGGCAGTTTTTTCTTAAGTTCTTTCCGGTGAATTGCTAGACGAAGGCCGATTTTCCGGTAACGGCCCGGCCAACAATCAGCGAATTGATTTCGTAGCTGCCCTCATAGGTATAGAGGATTTCGGCATCACCAAACAGCTTGCCCATTTCAAAGTCCGAGCTGATCCCGTTGCCGCCCAGCAGCGACCGTCCCATCGCCACCGACGCGCGGGCCAGCCGGGTGCACGTGGATTTTGCCATGGCCGCCTGCGCCATCTCCAGCTTGCCGTCCGTCTGGATCCGGGCGAGCTGGGCCATCAACGCCAGTGACGCGGAGGCGTTGCCCAGGATCTCCGCCAGTTGCTGCTGGACCAGCTGGAAGCATGCCAGTTCCTTGCCGAATTGCTTGCGTTCCAGGGAGTAGGAACGGGCGACGTCGAAGGCGGCCAGCTGGATCCCGGCACCTTGCCAGCCAACCCAGGCGCGCGAATCCCGCAGGAGGTCGTTGGCTTTGGAGAAGTCCGTGGCGCCCGGCAGCATGTTGGACGCCGGAATCCTGACGTTGTCCAGCACAATGTCAGCGTTCTGCATGATCCGCAGGCCGATCTTGTTGGCAATCTTGGTTGCCCGGTAGCCAGCGCGGTCCGTCTCCACAATGAAGCCTTTGATGTGCCCGTCCGCAGCGTCGCGCGCCCATACCAGGGCAAAGTCCGCGATGGTCCCGGAGCCGATCCAGCGCTTCGCGCCGTTGATCACCCACTCGCCGCCCTCCAGCCGCGCGGATGTTTCCAGCCCGCCGGCGATGTCCGAGCCGTGCTCCGGTTCGGTCAGGGCGAAGGCGCCCAGCTGGGTAAAGTTCTTCAGGCCAGGCAGCCACCGCTGCTTCTGTTCCTCGGAACCGAGGGCGTCGATCATCCCCACGATCAGTTCGTTGTGGATCCCCACGAGTGCCGACAGTGAAACGTCCGCCCTGGCCACTTCGACGTACATCAGGCCCTTAAAGAGCTTGGACGTGCCGTCCGTCTGCAAGGTGCCAAGCCCGTGCTTGCCCATCTCCGCCAGCAGCCCGAACGGGAATTCCTCGCGGTTCCAGTAGTCAATGGAGGCCTGCCGCACGGTGGACTGCAGGAACGCCCGGATCTCCAGGTAGCGCTCACGTTCCGCCGCGGGCAGGAGGTCCACGATGTGCATCAGGTCTGCCTCTGGATAGGGCGGGGCTTCGGTCACAACACGCTCACGTCCTTGTGGCTGCACGCTTCATATCCCTTCGGTCTTCCAAACCCTTGGATGTCCTAGTATATTGCACAGGGATGGATTCTTAGT
Organism: Pseudarthrobacter sp. NIBRBAC000502772; assembly: GCF_006517235.1. Taxonomy (NCBI): domain Bacteria; kingdom Bacillati; phylum Actinomycetota; class Actinomycetes; order Micrococcales; family Micrococcaceae; genus Pseudarthrobacter; species Pseudarthrobacter sp. NIBRBAC000502772. The sequence goes on along the minus strand of NZ_CP041188.1, from coordinate 1,022,884 downwards.
GATGCGCATCACTGGACGAAAGGTGTCCCCCATGTCAGTCACCGATGACTTCCGCGAGGCACGCGACCGCCTGCTGACCCTGCATTCCGACTACCACCAGGCCAGGCGCGAGTTCGTGTGGCCGCGCTTCACGGAATTCAACTTTGCCCTCGACTGGTTCGACCAGATCGCCGCCGATCCTGAGAAGGCGGGCAATCCGGCCCTGGTCATCGTGGAGCAGGACGGATCGGCTACCCGCCGGAGTTTCGCGGACCTGGCCGCCCGTTCCAACCAGGTGGCCAACTGGCTGAGAAGCCAGGGCATGCGCCGCGGGGACCGCATGATCGTTATGCTGGGCAACCAGGTGGAGCTCTGGGAGCTAATGCTGGCCGGGATCAAGCTGGGCATTGTCCTGATCCCTACCACCACCCTGATGGGTCCGGAGGACCTGGCCGAACGCGTGGAGCGTGGCGAGGCGGGCTGGGCCGCCGTCGGGCGTTCCAACATCGGTAAGTTTGCCGGCGTCCCCGGCGATTACCGCCTGATCGAAATCGGCGGGATCGGCACCGCCGCAACAACCACGGCCACCGCGGGTGCCCTCCAATACACGGATTCGACGACGGCGGCAGTCACCTTCACAGCCGACGCCCCCACCCACGCGGACGAGACGCTGCTGCTGTATTTCACCTCCGGAACCACGTCGAAGGCCAAGCTGGTGGAGCACACCCACACGTCGTACCCGGTGGGGCACCTCTCCACGATGTACTGGATCGGCCTGGAACCCGGCGACGTGCACCTGAACGTGGCGTCGCCGGGCTGGGGCAAACACGCGTGGTCCAATTTCTTCGCCCCGTGGATCGCGGAGGCGTGCGTATTTGTCTACAACTACGCACGGTTCGACGCCCGTGCCCTGATGGAGCAGATGGACCGCGAGCATGTCACCAGCTTCTGCGCCCCGCCCACGGTCTGGCGGATGCTCATCCAGGCGGACCTGAAAGTGCTGAAGACCCCACCCACCAAGGTGGTCTCCGCGGGCGAACCGCTGAACGCCGAAGTGATCGAGCAGGTCCAGCGCGCCTGGGGCCAGACCATCAGGGACGGCTTCGGCCAGACCGAAACCACCGTCCAGGTGGCCAACACGCCCAGCCAGCCGGTCACCATCGGCGCCATGGGGCGGCCGCTTCCCGGCTACGACGTTGTGCTGGTGGATCCGAACACGGGGGAAGAAGCCGAAGACGGCGAGCTGTGCCTCCGCCTGGACCCCCGGCCGGTGGGGCTGATGAAGGGCTACTACGGGGACGCGGAACGGACCGCCGAGGCGTTCCGCGGCGGCTATTACCACACGGGCGACATGGCCAGCCGGGACAAACACGGTGTCATCACCTACGTGGGCCGCGACGACGACGTCTTCAAATCCTCCGACTACCGGCTCTCGCCGTTCGAACTGGAGAGCGTGCTGCTGGAACACCCCGCCGTGGCCGAGGCGGCGGTGGTTCCGTCGCCGGATGCGGTCAAGCTTTCGGTCCCCAAGGCCTATGTTGTGCTGGTGTCCGGGCTGGAGCCGGGGCCGGAGCTGGCCGAGGACATCCTGCGGTACTGCCGCGAACACCTGGCGCCGTTCAAACGGATCCGGCGGCTGGAATTCGCGGCGCTGCCCAAGACCATCTCGGGCAAAATCCGCCGTGTGGAGCTGCGGCACAATGAGGTGCTCCGGCATGGCGGGGGCGCGCACCCGGACGGCTTCGGTGTGGAGTACTCCGAGGCGGATTTCCCGGGGCTGAAGGGCTGAGGATGGCCGCGCCACTGCCCCGGGACCCCATCGCGGACGCCCAACGGAACTGGGAGGAGCACGGCTGGGCCGATGTCGCCGCCCCCATGGCTGCGATCACCGCGATCATGCGCACGCAGCAGATCCTGCTGGCCCGGATCGAGGGTGCCCTGAAACCGTTCGGGCTGACCTTCTCCCGCTACGAACTGCTCGCGCTCCTCAGCTTCGCCCGCAGCGGTGCGCTGCCCATGAACAAGGCGAGCGCCCTGCTCCAGGTCCATCCCACCTCGGTGACGAACGCCGTCGACCGTTTGGAAGGCTCGGGACTGGTGACCCGTTCGCCGCATCCCACGGACGGCCGCACCACCCTGATCGAGCTCACCGCGGAGGGACGGATCGTTGCCAAACGGGCGACGGCGGTGCTCAACACCGAGGTGTTTGGCCAGTCGGGTTTCGACGCAGCCGATGTTGACCAGCTGATCCGCATCCTGGGCACGTTCCGCCGCAACGCCGGGGACTTTGCGGACTAGGGGCGTCCCTTAGCGCTCGGCGGCCCAACGGGTCTAGGAGCGCGGCTTGGCTCTGACGTGCATGCGTTCGCCCTGGGTTCCAAAGAGGCTCAGGAACTCCACCGCTTCGGTGTTCGCCCGGCCGAACCAGTGGGGCACCCGGGTATCAAATTCGGCTGCTTCGCCGGGCCCCATCACCAGGTCCCGGCCGCCCAGGACCATCCTGAGTTTTCCGTTGAGCACATACAGCCATTCGTACCCGTCGTGGACCTGGGGGTCCGGCTGGTCCGGCGTGCCGGCCGGCAGGATGTGCTTGTAGGCCTGGATCCCGCCGGGCCGCCTCGTCAGCGGGATGATGGTCATGCCGTGCCGGACCATGGGGCGCAGGTGCAGGCGGGGATCGCCCGTGGCGGGAGCCCCGACGAGTTCGTCCAGCGGGACCCGGTGCGCTTTAGCCAGCGGCAGCAGCAACTCCAGGTTGGGGCGGCGCTGCCCGGATTCCAGCCGTGAAAGTGTGCTGACCGAAATCCCGGTGGCCTCGGCGAGGGCCGCCAGGGTGGTGTTGCTGTTGAGGCGGAGGGTCCTGAGCCGCGGCCCCACCGCTGCCAGCACGTCGTCGAATTCTTCATCCATTGGCCCAGTTTGCCATTCCAGCAACTTTCCTTGCCACCCTGAGCAGGTGCCGCGGAGCATGGAGGCATGAGAACACACAATGAAAGCACCTGCGACGTCCTGATCATCGGTGGAGGGGCCGCCGGCCTGAGCGCCGCGCAAATGTTGGGCCGGTCGCGCCGTTCCGTGGTGGTGGTTGATAGCGGCGAACCCCGCAACGCCCCCGCCCAGGGGGTCCACGGATTCCTGTCCCGCGATGGTGTCGGCCCCGCCGAACTCCTGAGGATCGGACGTGCCGAAGCCGAGCACTACGGCGCACGGATAGTGGAGGGCGAGGCTGTTGCCGCTGCGGGCAATGCGGCCGACGGTTTTTCCGTGACCCTGGCGGACGGCACCGTGATCCGCGGGCGCCGCCTGCTGATCACCACCGGGCTGGTGGACGAATTGCCGGGGATTGCCGGGCTCCGCGAGCGCTGGGGCAGGGACGTGCTGCACTGCCCGTTCTGCCACGGCTGGGAGGTGCAGGATCAGGCCATCGGCATCCTGGGCAACGGGCCCTGGTCCGTGCACCAGGCCCTGCTCTTCCGGCAGTGGAGCGGCAACATCACCCTGTTCCTGAACGACCTGACCCTGCCCACCGACGACGAGCTGGAGCAGCTGGCCGCCCGGGGCATCAGCGTGGTGGCGGGCGCCGTTGAATCATTGCGGGTGGAGCAGGACGTCCTGCGCGGTGTCGCCTTGGCCGGTGGACCCGAGATCGCCGTGGACGCGGTAGTGGTGGGACCCCAGGTGCGCGCACGGCTGGGCGCCTTCGCCGGACTTGGCCTCGAGCCGGCACCCCATCCCCTGGGGATCGGGGACTTCCTGGAGACCGATGCCGACGGCGCCACCGCGGTGGCGGGGGTGTGGGCGGCGGGCAACGTGACGGACATGCGTGCGCAGGTCCTGGCCTCGGCGGCGGCTGGTGCGTGGACCGCCGTCGTGATCAACAACCATCTGATGGCCGAGGAACTGGCCGCAGACGTCGCGGCCCACCGGGAATCCCTGTCGGTTGCCCGGTAATTACCGGTCAGCGGTGGGTGAACTCGGGCTGCCGTTTTTCCGTAAAGGCGGCCATGCCTTCCTTCTGGTCCTCGCTGGCAAAGAGGGAGTGGAAGATCCGGCGTTCGAACAGGACACCCTGGGCGAGTCCCGTTTCAAAGGCCGCGTTGACGGCTTCCTTCGCAAGCATGGCCACGGGCTTGGACTTGGACGCGATGACCTCCGCGGCCTTCAGCGCCTCCTCCACCACATTCTCCGCGGGCACCACGCGCGAGACTAGTCCGGAGCGTTCAGCCTCCTCGGCGCCGATGAAGCGCCCGGTGAGGATCATGTCCATGGCCTTGGCCTTGCCCACGGCGCGGGTGAGCCGCTGCGAACCGCCCATGCCCGGCAGCACGCCGAGGTTGATCTCCGGCTGGCCGAACTTGGCGTTGTCCCCGGCGATGATGAAATCGCACATCATGGCCAGCTCGCAGCCGCCGCCCAGGGCGAAGCCGGACACGGCCGCGATGACCGGGATCCGCAGCCGGGTGAAGTCCTCCCAGCCCCGGAACCAGTCTGCGGCGTACATGTCCATGTAGCCCTGCGAGGCCATTTCCTTGATGTCGGCACCCGCGGCGAACGCCTTGGTCGAGCCGGTGATCACCACCGCGCCCACGCCGGGGTCGGCGTCCATGGCGGCGACGGCTGCCACGAGCTGGTCCATGGTGGCTTTGTCCAGGGCGTTGAGCGCCTCCGGCCGGTTGAGCGTGACCAGCCCTACCCGGCCGCGCTGTTCCACAAGGATGTTCGTGTACTCCGTCATGCCTGACCTTTCAGCTGTTTTCGCGTGTTGTTCGTGCTGCAGAGTTGCCAGTGCTGCAGATGGTTTTCGCGTGTTGCCAGTGCTGGAAATGGTGCTAGTGCTGCGATTTGTCGCGGATATCGGTGATGATTCCGGAGAAGTCCCGGCCGGCTCCGCCTTCAGCGGCAAACGTATCGTAGATTTCCGAGGCGAGCGGTCCCAGCCGGGCCGCCACCCCGGTACTTTCCAGCGCATTCAGCGCCAGCCGCAGGTCCTTGGCCATCAGCGCCCCCGCGAAGCCCGGCTGGTAGTCGCGGTTGGCGGGGCTGGTGGGGACCGGTCCGGGCACGGGGCAGTTGGTAGTCAGGGCCCAGCATTGCCCGGAGGCGTTGGAGGCGACGTCGAACAGCGCCTGGTGCGTCAGGCCCAGCTTCTCGCCCAGCACAAAGGCTTCGCTGACCGCGATCATGGAGACCCCCAGGATGAGGTTGTTGCAGATCTTGGCGGCCTGGCCGCCGCCGTGCCCGCCGCAGTGGACCACCCGTTTTCCCATCACCTCGAGCAGGGGCCGGACCGCCTCGAAGTCCTCCGTTTCGCCGCCCACCATAAAGGTCAGCGTGCCGGCTTCCGCACCCACCACACCGCCCGAGACCGGGGCATCCACGGCACGGTGGCCGGCCGCAATGGCGAGTGCGGAGGCTTCGCGTGCCTCGTCAACGTTGATGGTGGAGCAGTCCAGGAACATGGTCCCCGGCTTGGCCTCGGCCAGCAGGCCCGGCTGTCCCTCCGCGCCGCGGTAGGCGTCCAGCACATGCTGTCCGCTGGGGAACATGGTCAGCACCACGGCGGCACCGGCGATGGCGTCCAGCGGACTGGCCGCCGTGGGGACGCCGTGTGTTTGGGCGGCGTCCAGCGCGGCGGGGACCACGTCGAAGCCCGCCACGGTGTAGCCGGCCCGGACCAGGTTCACTGCCATGGGCCCGCCCATGTGGCCCAGGCCCAGGAAAGCGACGGTGGTTTGTTCAGGCATTGTCCGGCTCCTTTGTGTGCAGGTTGAGTTCCCGGTCCCCCAGCGGCGCGAAGAACCGTTCGATGTCCGTCGCGTGCACCTCGTGCAGCGTGGCCGGCTTCCAATGCGGATCGCGGTCCTTGTCCACCACCTGCGCCCGGATCCCTTCGCGGAAGTCGGGCGCAACCAGGAACCGGAGCCCCACGCGGTATTCCTGCGCCAGCGCCTCGTCCAACGTCAGTCCTTTGGCCCGGCGGAGGGACTCCAGGGCCACCTTCACAGCCGTCGGCGACTTCGCTTCGATGGTGGTGGCGGCCTCGGCCGCTTCGGCCGCAGGCTCCCCGCCCGACGCACCGCCCGGGGCCTCATCCAGCGTCCGCAGCCGCCGGACAATGTCCTCCACGTCGTCACTGGCGTAGGCGGCATCGATCCAGCCGCGCTGCGCCTCCAGCCCGGAGGGCGGCGGGCTCTGGGCAAAACGTACGACGGCGGCTTCCGCACTTTCGTGTTCGAGCGCGGCCGCCAGCTCCGGCAGGCTCCCGGACGGGACAAAGTGGTCCGCGAGGCCCAGGAACAGCGCATCCGCCCCGGTCAGGTGGGCTCCGGTCAGCGCGGCATGGGTGCCGGTCTCTCCAGGTGACCTCGCCAGCAGCCAGGTCCCGCCGACGTCGGGCACAAACCCGATGGTGGTCTCCGGCATTCCCGTCCGGGTCCGTTCGGTGACCACCCGCACGGAGCCGTGCGCGGAGATTCCCACGCCGCCGCCGAGCACCAGTCCGTCCATAAAGGCCACATAGGGCTTGGGGTACGCGGCGATGAGGGAGTTCAGCCGGTATTCGTTCTGCCAGAAGTCAGCAGTTTCCGCACCGCCGCCGAGGATGTCCCGGTAGATCGCCACAATGTCACCCCCGGCGCAGAGGCCACGCTCACCGGCGCCGCGCACCAGGACTGTGGCCACGCCGTCGTCGTCCGCCCAGGCAGTGAGCTGCGCCAGCATGGCGTCCACCATGCCGGCGTTCAGGGCGTTGACGGCCTTGGGCCGGTTGAGCGTGATGATGCCCAGGTGGCCGCGCTTCTCGAACAGAACCTCTGTCATCAGCTGCCTTCCGGCATGATGAAGCTGGCGCCCTGGCGGATCCCCGACGGCCAGCGCGTGGTGACCGTTTTGGTCTTGGTGTAGAAACGGAACGCATCGGCGCCATGCTGGTTCAGGTCGCCGAAACCGGACGCTTTCCAGCCGCCAAACGTGTAATAGGCGATGGGGACGGGGATGGGGACGTTGATGCCCACCATGCCCACCTCCACCCGGCTGGCGAAGTCCCGGGCGGCGTCGCCGTCGCGTGTGAAGATGGCCACGCCGTTGCCGAATTCGTGCTCGGAACACAGCCGGAGGGCTTCGTCGTAATCGGCGGCGCGGAGCACGCTGAGGACGGGGCCGAAGATTTCCTCCTGGTAGATCTTCATGTCCTTGGTGACGTGGTCGAAGAGCGTGGGGCCTACCCAGAAGCCGTCGTCATAGCCTTCCACCGTGAGGCCGCGCCCGTCGGCCAGCAGGGTGGCACCCTCGTCCACGCCGGACTGGATGTAGCCCTCGATCCGTTCCTTGGCACTCGCCGCCACCACGGGCCCGAAGTCCGAGTCCTTGTCCAGGCTGTGGCCCACCCGCAGGTGCTTCACGCGCTCTGTCAGCTTGGATACCAGGGCGTCCGCGGTTTTCTCCCCCACCGGGACGGCCACGGAAATGGCCATGCAGCGCTCGCCCGCGGAACCGAATCCGGCGCCGATCAGGGCATCGGCGGCCATGTCCAGATCCGCGTCCGGCATGATCACCATGTGGTTCTTGGCCCCGCCAAAGCACTGGGCGCGCTTTCCGTGGGCGGCCGCGGTGGCGTAGATGTACTGGGCGATGGGCGTTGAACCCACAAAGCCGATGGCCTTCACACGGGGATCTTCCAGCAGCCCGTCAACGGCTTCCTTGTCCCCATTGACCACGTTGAACACACCGTCCGGCAACCCGGCTTCGGTGAACAGTTCGGCCAGACGCAGGGGAACCGAGGGGTCCCGCTCGGAGGGCTTGAGGATGAAGGCGTTGCCGGCGGCGAGGGCCGGACCGGACTTCCACAGCGGGATCATGGCCGGGAAATTGAACGGGGTGATACCCGCGACCACCCCGAGTGGCTGGCGCAGCGAGTGGACGTCGATGCCTGCACCGGCGTCGTCGGAGAACTCGCCTTTGAGCAGGTGGGGGGCGCCCGCCGCGAACTCCACCACTTCAATGCCGCGCTGGATATCGCCCTTGGAATCGGCGAAGGTCTTCCCGTGTTCGGAGGAGAGCAGGGTGGCCAGTTCGTCCATGTTCTCGTTGACGAGGTCAACAAACTTAAGCAAGATCCGGCCGCGGCGCTGCGGGTTCATGGCGCCCCACTGGACCTGCGCTTTCTCCGCGGCAGCCACCACGTTCCGGACCTCCTCCGCGCTGGCGAGGGGCAGGCGCGCCTGCACTTGGCCCGTGCAGGGGTCAAAAACGTCACTGTAGCGGCCGGAGGTCCCCGTCACCCGCTGGCCGTCTACGTAATGGGATAGTTCGCGCACCATGATGCAATGCTCCTTCGCATGTGATCCAGGTCATCTCTGCAAGCGAATATACTCGGACTTCCTACTAAATTCCAGACTGCCCCAAAACCCTCGTGGCACACGCTGCCGCCGTCGTCGGCATTTGTTGCGGCACACCGTCCCGGGGCACTTTGACGTGGATCTGGGCCCTCAAAACGCGATTCGACGGCGTGTCCGCGCCATAGTGCCCCGTCTTCGCGGGCACGTTCCAGCCACGGCAACGCCTCCGGGCAACAAGTTCGGTAAGTTAGGGACTGTGAAGATTGCTACCTGGAATGTGAACTCCCTCCGTGCCCGCGCCGACCGTGTGGAGGCCTGGCTGCAGCGCAGCGATTGCGACGTCCTGGCCATCCAGGAGACCAAATGCAAGGACGAAAACTTCCCCTGGGAACTTTTCGAACGCATGGGCTACGAGGTGGCCCACTTCGGTGTGAACCAGTGGAACGGCGTGGCCATCGCGTCCCGGGTAGGCCTGGAAGACGTCGAGCGCACCTTCCTGGACCAGCCTCCGTTCGGGAAAGAAGGCAAGGACCCCGTCCAGGAAGCCCGCGCCATGGCCGCGACCTGCGGCGGCGTCCGGGTCTGGAGCCTCTACGTGCCCAACGGCCGCTCCCTGGACGACGAACACATGCCGTACAAGATCAAGTGGCTTGAATCCCTGAAGACCCACGCCCAGGGCCTGGTGGCCGCCGACCCGACAGCTCAGGTAGCCCTCATGGGCGACTGGAACATTGCGCCGTTCGACGACGACGTCTGGGACATCGACCTTTTCGTCAATAACAAGTACACCCATGTCAGCCCGCCGGAACGCGCTGCGTTCCACGCCTTTGAAGAGGCCGGATTCAAGGACGTGGCACGCGAGTACACCCCCGGTCCCGGCGTGTACACGTACTGGGATTACACCCAGCTGCGCTTCCCCAAAAAGGAGGGGATGCGCATTGACTTTGTCCTGGGCTCCCCCGCGTTGGCGGCCCGCGTCACGGGCGCGTCGATTGACCGCGAGGAACGCAAGGGCAAGGGCGCCTCGGACCACGCCCCCGTTCTGGTGGAACTGGCGGACTGACGGCTGCGGCCGGGGCCCAGGAAGGGAGACTGTAATGACGGGAAACCTCTACCGGGGCCAGGCCGGGCTGCCGTTCTCCTCCACCCTGCGCGTCTACGAACCGCTGGAAGCCTTCCCGGAAGGACAGCGGGAGGCCATCCGGACCGCCGGTGCCCGCACAGCCTCGCGGGCCGCCGTCGAAAACGCCGAACTGCTGGCCTCGCTGGGCCGGATCACCCGCTCCGGCGGGGATCCCTTCCCCACCGGGCGGACGGATCTGGTCCGGGTCACGAGCATCCCCGGTGTACCCCCCGGGCGGACCCCGCAGCCAGGAACGTCCGACGCCGGTGCTGCCGCCGGCCCGGGTGCCGAGTCAGGCTTGGGTACCGGGATAGGCGCCGGTTCCGGCCTTGGGCCTGACGCTGGGGGCGACAGTGGGGGTGACGCTGGGTCCGGGCGCGTCCTGCTGTACTGCCCCAGCCAGCTGGTCCTGCGCGCCGGCCTCGCCGCCAATGCCCTCATGGAAGGCATCCACGGCCCGCTGGCCGAAATGCTGATTCCGGAGGAGCAGCGGGACAAGCACCAGGAACGCATTGACCAGGTCAAAGCCCGTGACGGCGCCATCCGTGTGCATACCCGCGCCTCCACGTGGGGCATCCCCTTCAGCTGGTTCTCGCTGTTTATGGAAGGCGACCATAAGGACGTGGTGGAATCGGGCGGGCGCATCCTCACCGTCCGGGTGTGGGCTCCCATCACCGAAGCCATGGAGCGGGCACGGTACGCCGTGGCCCACCTGGCGCTGGCGGCCCCGGACCTGGACATGCTGGACGACCTCGCGCAGCTGACCGAATGGCTGGAGCAGTTCCACGTCAATTCCATGGTGGAACTCGACTACGGCGCCGTGGCGGACAAGGTGTACCCGGACGAGTCGCCCATGGACATCCGGCTGGGCATCGAATGCCTGGCAGAGGGCGACATGACGGGCGCCGCGGCGGCCTACCGCAGGCTGGCTTCCCGCTGGATTCCCATCCGGCAGCTCGCCCGCGCGTCCTGACCGAGGCTTCCTGGATCAGATGCGGCGCCGCGCCTCCTCACGAAGGAGGCGGCGCCGTCGTACTCCTGACGATTAGCTGGTGGGGCGCGACGGCGGACCGGACCGCCCCGACTGTGCCGTCCAGTTCATCGATGAGCATCTTGGTGGCCAGCTCGGCCTGTTCGTCGGGCCGTTGTCCCACTGTGGTCAGGCCCATCGCGTCGGCGAAATCGTGGTCATCGATGCCCACCACCGAGAGGTCCTCAGGGACCCGCACGCCTACGCGTGTGGCTTCGAAGATGACGCCCATGGCCATTTCGTCGGAGGCGCAGAAGATGGCGGTTGGCTTGGGGCCTGACCGGGCCCAGAGGCGGCGGAAGGCCTCCTGACCGCTGCGGACCGTGAAGTCTCCCCATTCGTCCCACTCGGGGCGGGTGGGCAGCCCGGCTCCTGCCATGACGTCCTTGAAAGCCAGGATCCGCACGCGGGGAACGTCGAAGTTAAGGTCCGTTTCGTCGTCGCCGTGCAGGAGGGCAATGTCGCGGTGGCCGAGGTCGATCAGGTGCCGGACGGCGGTGGAGGCAGCGGCGTAGTCGTCGATGCCGATGTACGCGCACTCCTCGACATGACCGCCCACCACGATCAGCGGGATATCAATCTTCTGGAGATGGTCCAGCTCCTCGTGGCTGAGCGCCATACAAAGGACAAGCAGGGCGTCAATCTGTTTGTAAACCATGGTCTTGCTGAACAGGCGTTCCCGGTTGCTGCCGTGACCGCCCAGGTTGAAGAGGGAAAGATTGTAGTGGCGGGCGTGAAGTTCGCGGTCCGCGCCCTCAATGGCCTTGGAGAAGAACCAGCGGCTCACGAACGGTGCCAGGACGCCAATGGTCTTGGTGCGGCCGGTGGCCAGACCTGACGCGGACGACGACGCCACATAACCCAAAGCACCCGCCACCTCGAGGATCTTCTCCCTGGTGGCGGGCGAAACTCTGGGAAGCCCGCGTACGGCCCGGGAAACGGTGGCGGTGGAGACGCCTGCGGCTGCTGCCACGTCCTCAATGCTGACGCCGCTGTGGCCACCCCGTTGAGACCTCTCAGCCATGCGTGCCACCGTTTCCCCTCATGGGTTCCAACCTAATTTCCGCTATGCAGTTGCCCCCAAGCCATGCTAGGTTGCGGGCCGCCCGACGTTACAGTGTTACCTGCCTGCCTCCCCTTGCGTCCGATCAGCCTACGCGGATCAGCCCATAGCCCGGTCAGCCCTTGAGGCCGCCGGCCAGGAGACCACGGACAAAGAAGCGCTGCAGGCCAAGGAACACCGCCAGCGGGACAATGATCGAGACGAACGCGGCGGCAGGGTTCAGGAAGTCCCTGTTGCCGCGGGTACCGGAGATCTCAGCGAGCCGCTGGGTGATGGGCGCTACGTCCGCCGTTCCACCCGAGAACACCAAGGCCACCAGCAGGTCATTCCAGACCCACAGGAACTGGAAGATGGCCAGGGATGCCAGAGCCGGCACGGACAACGGCAGGATGATCCGCCAGAAAATGGTGGTGTGTCCTGCCCCGTCCACCTTCGCGGCCTCGATCACTTCGCCCGGGATCTCCGAGATGAAGTTATGCAGCAGGAAGATGCCCAACGGGAGTCCAAACATGGTGTGGGCGATCCACAGCTGGGCATAGGACCCGGGCGGGAGCTTCAGGACCTGCGTGAACAATGACAACAGCGGGATGAGTGCCATCTGCAGGGGAATGATCTGCAACGCGAACACGAAGATGAACGTAGCCTCGCGGCCCCTGAAGTTGCCCCAGGCGAAGATGTAGGCCGCCATGGAGGCGAGCACCAGAACAAAGACGGTCACCGGGATGACAATCGCCAGGGAGTTGATGAAGTACTGCGAAAGGTTCGCAGACTGCGATCCGGCTGCTGCCGTGACGTCGACGTAGTGCTTGAAAGTAAAATCCCAGTCGGCAAAGAAGTTCCACCAGCCATCCGAGCGCGGGCCCACCTGCTTGGCCGCGGGACGGATGGAGGATACCAGGAGACCGAAGGTGGGCACGGTCCAGATCGTCGCAATGATCACGGCGGCCGCAGTGGCCCAGCGTGACGTGAGCTTGGTCTTGACGCGCCGCATGATCGGTGCGGAATCCTCCGGCGTCGCGGGACGGCCTTTGTCTTTGCGTGACTGGGTCCGGGAAGAGTTGGCCGCCTCATCCGGCGCTGGCATGACGGTCATCGGATTTCCCTTTGCTGACGAAGTACGCGGGCGTTGTAGACCACTATGGGCAGGACGAGAAGGAACAGGACGAGGGCCAGCGCCGCACCCCTGCCCGGTTCGCCGGCGCGGAAGGCCTGTGTGTACATCTCGTTGGCGATCACGGACGTGTCATAGTTGCCCGCCGTCATGGTGCGGACAATGTCGAAGACTTTCAGGGTGGCGATGGTGATGGTTGTCAGCACCACCACCAAAGCGCCCCGAATACCGGGAACCGTCACATTGCGGAACTGCTGCCAGGGGTTGGCACCGTCCAGGCGCGCCGCCTCAACCAGTTCCACCGGCACGCCCTTGATGGCAGCGGAGAGGATCACCATGGCAAAGCCTGTTTGGATCCAAACCATCACGATGATGAGGAAGATGGTGTTTTCCGGGGCATCAAGAAGGAATTGCTTGGGGTCCATGCCCAGGGCAACCCGCACAGCGTTAACGACGCCAGTCTGTTCAATGCCGGGGCCGCGGTAGTCGTACACAAGCTTCCAGATGATGCCGGCGCCCACCATCGAGATGCCCACCGGCATAAAGACCAAAGCTTTGAGGGCATTTTCGCCGCGCGCCTTGTCAATGAACACCGCGTAAGCGAGACCGAACACCGTGGACAGCAACGGCACCAGAACGGTCCAGATCACCGTGTTGCGGAGGGTGGCCAGCGCCTCGGGCTGGGTAAACATCCAGACGAAGTTATCGACTCCGTTGGGTTGGCCGGAGGCATTCGTGAATGCCAGGAATGATGTCTGCACGGCGGGATAAACCAGGCCGACCAGCATCAGGATTGCCGCCGGCGCCAAAAAGCCAACGATCGTCAGTTTGTCTTTGACTGATTTGGGAGCCCTGTCCACAATCAGCATGATCAGCCCAATTAGCGCGGCAAAAACCGCCAAGGCGATAAAAACTTGAAGAAATTTTCCTCCAAGAAACTCCATTGCCCAACCTCCGTGGTGTGCGTGGATCTGTTTGTTCGGAATCGACATCGCGCCCTTGGGACTTGATGTCCCAAGGGCGCGATGCGAAGGAGGTTAGCTCTTAGGCCAGCTGCCTTCGATGCTGTCGGCAACCTGCTGGGCGGGAGTGCCGTTGATCCATGCAACGATGCCCTTCCAGAAGGAGTTGGAGCCTACAGCGCCCGGCATCAGGTCAGAGCCGTCGAAGCGGAAGACGGTGTCCGGATCCTGGAGCAGTGCGATGGACTGCTTGTCGAGTTCCGTCTGGGCACTCGCCGGGTCCAGTCCCTTGTTGGCACTGATGACGCCACCGAGCTTGACGCGGTTGTTGGCGAACTCGGCGCTGGCCAAGTAAGCCAGGAAGGCCTGCGTCTCCGGGGTGTCCTTGTAAGCGCCCACCATCTCGCCGCCGCCGGTGATTGCCTGGCCCTTGCTGGGGTCGATCGGAGGCGTCATGAAGGCCCAGACGTCGCCATCGGGAGCCACAGCGGTCCCTTCCGGCCAGTTGGCTGCCTGGAAGTTGGCCTGGTGGTGCATGGCGCACTGGCCATCGAGGACGGGCTGACCTGCCTGCGCGAAGCCGGTGGTCAGGATTGAACGAACGTCGCCAAATCCGCCGTTGACATAGTCGGAGTTCAGGAGGATCTCGCCGGTCTGGTTCAGCGCATCCACAATCTTGGGGTCGTTGAAGGGAATTCCGTGCGTGACCCACTGGTCGTAGACCTCGGGGCCCTGGGCGCGGAGGACAACATCCTCGACCCAGTCAGTGCCCGGCCAGCCAGTCGCTTCGCCGGATTCGAAGCCGGCACACCACGGCTTCATGGTGCCGTCATCGGCGATCTTCTTGGACAGTGTCAGCATTTCGTCCCAGGTCTTGGGAACTTCCCAGCCCTTGTCCTTGAACGTCTTCGGGGCGTACCAGACGTAACCCTTGACGTTCGCGAGCATCGGTGCCGCATAGAAGGTCCCGTCCACCGTGCCGTACTTCTTCCAGTCAGCGGACCAGTTCTTGTCCACAAGATCCGAGACTGCCTTCGGAGCCGGCTTCAGGCCGCCTGCCTTGGCCTGATCGGCCAGGAGGCCTGGCTGCGGGAAGATGGCGACGTCCGGGGCGTTTCCAGCCTTGGCCCGGACACCGATCTGGGTCTCGAATTCCTTGCTGCCCTCGTACTTGATGGTTGCGCCGGTGCATTCCTCAAACGTTGCCCAGGCGGTTTCCAGATTGGTAGCTTCGATGTCCACGATGGTGGAGTAGACGGAGACGGTCTTGCCGTCGTGCTTGCCGTAACTCTCGTAGGGAGAGCAGTCACTGCCGGTGGTGCCGCCACCGCCCCCGCCGGGACTACAGGCTGTCAGGGACAGTGCCAGAATTCCGGTGGCAGCAACCGGAAGCAGGTATTTGCGGTTTTTCATGCTGAGGACTCCTCGGTGAGTTACAGAACTTCAACAGGTGAGACTAAGGTGACGTACGTCATCACGTGGTGTGAATCACACACTAATCGAGCCCAGGCCAGGAATGCAAGCGCTTACACACGTCGTGTCCGAAAGGAGATCTAGGACGGAGAACTGCGGAAGGGGGCACCTCAAGTTGTCCCCAGAGCAGAGATATGCCCCTTCAGGAAGGACTTCCTGAAGGGGCATATCGGTACGGCAATCGGTTACGCTCGCGGAATATGAGCCCGTTGTTCTACTCTTGGGCCTACTTGCCGCCCTTGAACAGACCGGCGATCTTTGCGCCAAAGCCCTTCACGTTCTCGGTCACGCTGCCGGCCAGTTCCTTGGCATTTTCAGCAACATCGCCAGCGAGTTCCTTGGCGTTCTCAGCCACGTCGCCGTCGAGGAACTCCTTGACGTTTTCTCCAGCTTCGGCCGCGAATTCCTTCACGTTCTCCGCAGCCTCGCCAGCGAATTCCTTCACGTTCTCCGCAGCCTCGCCAGCGAATTCCTTCACGTTCTCCGCAGCCTCGCCAGCGAATTCCTTCACGTTCTCCGCAGCCTCGCCAGCGAATACCTTGGCCTTTTCTGCCGCGCCTTCGTTTGCCGCTCCGCTGCCAGTTACTTGCTCGCTCATGGTGTTCTCCTTGATTCCCCGGTTATTCCATCCGGGCAGTGGTGGTGGCCCGTTGCCTGGCTAAATTCGCCGGCATCGGCACGAACAGATGTCCCCCGGATCACACTAACGGACGCGCTCAGCGCGGCTGAACCGTGTCCTGGCCCCAGCACCAATGTGAATCAGGACGGGTGTCCGTTTTCCCACCACTTGGTCCAAGGCGTCCACCAGGGCAGAGACCTCGGCCGCAAGGAGATGCGGCGCCACGCCCTGGCGCGGCTGGAGCCGGATTTTCAAGGCAGGGCCGCCCTGGACATCGTATGTAGCCACCGTGGCACCCGCCAGATCGGGCCGTTCAGCCAAGGCGTGCTTCAACGCCTGTTCCGCTACTCCACCGCTGATCCGGACATCCCCGGCAACTGTCCCGGGATCGTACTCGGCCACCAGCAAGTTGCTCCGGCCTTTGCCCTGCTGCGCGATCCAGGCAACCATCAGGCCGATCAGAACCACCAGGGCAAGCGCCATCACAATCCAGAGCCAGCTTTCCGGACGTCCCGGAAAGCGGGTGTTGTCGAAGGCCTGGCTGACGCTGCGCCAGGCTGATCCGGACCAGGCATGCCACCAGATTGCCACGGGTGGAACGGTGGCCAGCAGGACGAGCAGGATGCCCACGGCAAGCAGCTTGAGTCCGAGGATGCCCAGCAGGATCCTGTTGAGGAGCGTGGGTGTGGCGGTCATGCTCCAATCACTCCTACGGTGGAAATGTTCACGCGGACGTCAGGTTCCGGGACCAGAGACATCCCGCTGAGTTCGTCCTGGACTGCGGCCAGCACCGCCGCTTCCGCTACTGGAACCCCTGAGGTGGGGCGCACGTTGACGATAATCTGCCGCCGGGACACCACCACCATGACCTGCTCCGGGGTGACATTGGCAACGAGCCGTGCGCTGCGTGCCAGGGCGGAAGCGATGACCTCGTCATCGACCACCACGGCGGACGAAGATCCGGTGCCGTTCAGCGTGGTGCCGTTCAGCACGTGCCGGGCGCGTCTTCCCGGCAGGATGGCGTTGAGCAGGAAAAACAGTCCCACCATCGCTACGACGGCGCCGCTCGCACCGAGCAGCAACGGCGGGATACCCGCCGGAAGTGCAATGATGCGCTCCGCCGCCAGCTGTGGTTCGATCAGCCAAGCCGGCTGTCCGATGGCGTGCACGGCCGCTTCGAGAAGACCGTAGCCGGCCAGTCCCATTACCAGTACGGCCGCCACTGTTGCCACCGCTGCCCGGGTGGAATGGGTTTCCCGGTAAACGACCCTGCGCATGTCAGGTTGCGGCTGGGCCCGGGCGCGGCTTGTTGGCCTCGAATCCGCCAGGTCCCCGTCCACTGTTCCGCCGCTCACTGGACCCTGCCTCCCTCGATCGGCTTAACGCCGCTGATACGGATATCCACCCTGCTCAGACGGGCACCGCTGAGGGCCGTGACCGTCGAAAGGATCCTGGCTTTGGCATCAACCGTCCGGTCCCAAATGGAACCGCCGAATGTGGCGACCCGGCCTGCGTCCCTGAGCACGGTGGCCAGGGGCGGGATCCTGATAGGTGACACCAGCGATAACGCCAGCAGACCGTCGTCGTCCGTCCAGTCCGCCCGGACATCATGGGGATCCACACCGAGGGCCTCCGCGGCCGCTGTCCTGGCAAGGCTGGTCAGTGCCTGCGTGCTGATGCGGTTGTGGCCGCTCAGGACCCGGCCCTGGATCGGTGCGGCTGACGTCATGACGAGGAGCGCCGGCCGATGATGGCATCCAGGACGCCGCGCAGGTCCAGTTTCCCTTCCGCTGCGCGGCCCAGGAGGGCGCCGATGGCCATAAAGAGGAGCGAGACCAGGAAGCCCCACAGCCCGAACTGGAAGGACATAAACGCCACGAAGGCGCCCATGGCGATGCCCACAACGGTCAGATTCACAGCAGTGCCTCCCTCTCGGCGACGGCGATGGCGGGGGCTCCGGCCTTCGCCGGCGGCGCCACATAGACATCGGTTATTTCGACGTTCACCTCAATGACCTGCAGGCCGACGAGTTCCTCGACCGCGCGGTAAACGGCTGCCCTGACCTGATCGGCCAGCGAATGCAGGGGCGACCCGTAGGAGGCCACCAGGCTGATGTCCACCGCCACCTGCGTCTCACCCACCTCGGCACGGACGCCTGCAGCGTGGTCCGAACTGCCGACGGCGTCCCGGATGGCTCCCAGCGCACGCGACGGAGCCGACCCCAAAGAATAGACGCCGGGCACGGCACGGGCAGCAATGCCGGCAACTTTTGCCACGGCGGTCTCAGCGATCACGGTGCGGCCGTGACCGGGAACGGGCGCCTGGCTGGCGGCATGGTTGCTGTTAGCATGCTGGCGCTCGACGCCCGCATCGGGTTGTGGGTTCTGGTATTCCATCAGACACTTCCCCTTCTGTTGTTCCCAACCCTATCCCCTGCGTGTGGGAACGCACGGGAATCCGTGGCGAGTCAGGCCAGCTTCCGGCCGGTCAGCGTGAATCCGGTCTTTCCGCCTTCGCTGAACACCGACGTGTCAGTGGTGGACCAGTCGGGCAGGAAAAGGTCTGTGACAACAGTGCCGCTTCCGGGGGCGAACACTTCCACCGAGGAGGTATCGAGCAGGATCCGCAGCTTCAGTTTTCCGTCCACCAGTGGGACGCTCACCTGGTGGTAGGGGCTGAACTTGTCCGAAAAGTTTGAGGTCCCTGCCCCGGACCGGTCAACCGTCAGCGTGCCGGACTGCGCCTGGTAGCGGATCTTGAGCCCGCGCAGGTTGATTCCGGCCTCCGCAGCACCGTCCGGTGTCAGTTCAACATCAAGGAGTTGGGACCTGGAGGAGAAGTCCTCCCCCAGCGGCTTGCTTTCATCGGCAACGGTGAGTTGCCGCTCGGAGGCAGCTCCGCTGGACAAAACTCCAGCGGGGGCAGCGGCGATGGACGAGCGCAAGGCGGGCCTGCCGCCGTCGTCGTTACCGTTGCTGCTGCCACCGGAGAGCGTCAGTTCGCGGGGAATTGCCATGGCGCCGCGCCACGGGGTGGTGGGCATCTTCTGGGCGTAGTCCCAGTTCCCCATCCAGCCGAAGAGGACGGGCTTGCCGCCGGGGGCTCCGGAGATGGTGGTGGCGGCGTAGAAGTCCGCGCCGTAATCCACCCATTGGTGGTCCTGCAGCGGAGCGTCCGGACTGGCGGCACCCTGGGCGCGGAACGTCACGCCGTCGAACTCTCCCGTGAAGTACTGCATCCCTGAGCCGCCGGCTATGCCCCCTGGGTTGATGCTGAGGAGCATGACCCAGCGCCGCTCGTTGGTCCCTTCGACGGGAACCTCCAGGAGTTCAGGCATCTCCCACAGTCCGCCCTGGGCGCCGACACCGGAGAAGTCGCTGAGGAAGTCCCAGTGCAGCAGGTCCTTGGATTTATAGAGCTTCACCACGTGGTCGTCGGCCACGACGGTGGTCATGACCCAGTATTGTCCCGGCTCGTACCAGGTGACTTTGGGATCGCGGAAGTTCAGCGAAGAGGGTTGCAGATCCACCACCGGATTGTCCTGGTACTTCTTCCAGGTGCGGCCGTGGTCAAGGCTGTACGCGACGGACTGGGCCTGGGAGCCCTTGGGCAGCGGGGCATTTTCCTTGTACGCACTCGTATATAGGGCGACCATGGCCGGCTGGTCCTTGCTGCCCAGCCCCGAGGTGTTGTCAGTGTCCACCACGATCGAGCCGGAGAAGATTTCCTCGGTCTCCGTGGCCTCCATGGCCACCGGTTCTTCCTCCCAGTGCACCAGGTCGGTGCTGGTGGAATGGCCCCAGGACATGTTGCCCCAGTCGTTGCCCTTCGGATTGTACTGGTAGAACGCGTGGTAGGTGCCGTCTTCGTACACCAGGCCGTTGGGATCATTCATCCAGTTCTTTGACGGCGTCAGGTGCGCCGCAGGACGCCAGGGATCGCCGGCCGACGGCGTTGCGGCACCTTGGGAGGAACCCTCAGGAGGGTGGCTCCCGGCGTCGGGATTCACGTTCTGCGAATCAGGGGTGCAGCCGGCGGCTGTCACCGCCAGGAGCAGGGCGACGACGGCGGAAAGGGCCGGTCTGCTGGACCTGCGTCTGTCCGGGCTGCTCAGGTGCGGCCGGGAAGCGGCGAAGAAAAGCATGGGGATCCTAAAATTTGAGGCGGGGACGCCCGTGAATGTCACGGACGTCCCCGTTTACTGATTTCGCCCCGGTCAGGGGAGGTGCTGGCTACTGCTGGTGCCGGTCACCGGTAATGCCGGTCACTTGTAGTGGCCGGCACCGCCGACGTTGAGGTTGGTGGGCAGGTAGCCGAACGGGCCAAGGCCGTTCTGGCCGAAGGTGCGGTCAACCTGTGAAATTCCGTCGCGGAAGTTGATCTTCACGGTGGGTGACAGGGATCCGCCGCGGACACCGTTCACGTTGTCGATGAAGGACTGCACGAGGCCGCCCGGCTGCACGTAGTGCGAATAGGCCTGGAACTGCCGGCCATTCTGGCTGGGGGTTGGCCTTTCCGGGGATTCGGACGGCAGGTTCAGGTCCGTCGGCGAGGCCAGGGCCAGGCCGCTGTTGTTCATCGGCTGGTAGTCCGACCGGATGCCGTCGCCGGCGAAGCCGTAGACGCCGTCAGGGCCGCGCATTCCGGCCGCGTAGGTGAACTGGTGGCTGATGGTGAACAGGTAGTACTTGTTCTTGCCGCCTTCGTTCTGGATGAAGATCTGCGGGCGTTCCGTCTGGTCGTTGACGCAGTTCGCGGACAGGATAGGCGGCAGGAAGGACCACTTGGTCAGGTCCTTGTTGTCCGCGACTGCCAGGCCAACGTTGGCTGTCTGGTAGTAGGCCCCGATGCTGTTGACCTCGTTGAGGCTCTCGGCGTTGGGGTCTCCCGGCTGGTAGCCGAGGTCCTCGGCCTTGCACTCGTATTCTCCACGGGTGCCGCCGGTGTTGCCTTCGAAGACCATGTAGGTCTTGCCGGGGTGTGCCGGGTCCTCAAACGTGTACGGATCGCGGAAGGCGAAGCCGGGGTTCTGGGCCTTGTTCTGGTACATCTCGCCGTCGGGCTCAAGGAGCTTGGTGTGCGTGAAACCGTCGAAGGTGACGCCGTTTTGGTCGGCGTGGATGTTGCCGAGCGCCTTGGCGATGGCAGCGTCAGGGGCGATGCCGCCGCCGCCGGCGTTCCGCTCGGCCACGTCGTAGAACGTGGTGGCCGTGTAGAACACGTTGACGTGGTCGCCCTGCATCAGGCGGGTGGAACCGGACCACTCGGTGTTGCCGATGGACGCGCCGTCAGCGAAGACGTGTCCGCCGTAGTTCCACTTGTCCGTGGCCGGGTCAGCGTTGGTCTTGCGGAAGAAGTAGCCGATCCGGGCGTTCCAGTGGCGCTGGTCGAAGCCGTAGCCAGCGTCGCGGTCGGCGACGAGGGAGAAGATGACGTCCCAGCCCTTGTAGCTGATCTGGTTCGCGTTTTCGTCCGTGAGGGACCAGGTGTCCCAGACCCAGACGTCGTCATTCATGGCGGGGAAGTCTTCGGGGATCTCCGGCATGGTGACGTCCGGGCTCATGGAGTTCACGCCGGGAGCCACTGTGGAGTCGCTTTGGGCCATGATCTGCTTGGCGTCCGCGCGGGTCCACTTCGAGGTGAAGTCCGACGCCGGGTCATAGGCCTGCTGGCTGTGCGTGCTGGGCAGGGGGAAGCCCGGGGTGGGGGCCGGCATCTGCTGCGCGGCCGGCGGATCCGCCGGCTCGTTGGCCTGCGCTGAGGGAACGGCCAGGAAGACCGATGCCACTACGGCTGCAGCCAGTGCCGCGGCGGCAGGGCGCCACCGCAGCATCCGGACAGGTTGGGGGTGCTTGTGCATTTTTGCTCTTCTCGCGGAGTTGTAACTATTCGTGGAAGGCGGGCTGGTGCCCTGTTCCCCGAAACTCCAGCGACCCGACGACACAACAGGCGTCATCGAGGACGCCGTTGTATCGAGGGATACGGGGCTTGGGTAGGGCCCCGTGCGTGGCCAGGAACGATATCTCTTCCCTGGCCCGCCTCTACGCTAGGCACCCGGCGAGGGCCTGCCAAACCGTGTTTCACGACCGAAATGCCACATGTCAGACATTTGATGCAAGCGCTTACATTAGCTGATTGCGCGCGCGTGACACATTGGTTTGCCAGCGTCAAATGTTTCGGTTCGAATCTCTTTTGGTGAGAAGATTCACGTGCCGTTTGCCTGCTTTTCCCCATCGGTTGCTCCGTAACGGCCGTTTTGAAGCCCCAAAAGGGCCGCTACGGAGCAAGCGATGGGGTGCCGGGCGGCAGTGGGTGGCTAGGGGAACAGCGGGCGCGGCCCCCGAAAAACGTCGTCCATCCGCCAGGCGTCGAGCCGCCGCAGGCGCACGTTCCCGTCGGCGGACAGCCGCACGGCTGTCCCGCCAAGGGTGGGATAGACCCGGGCGGTCAGGGGCTTGCCGTTGGCGAAGATCTCGACGGCGGAGCGGTCCACGAGGACCCGAAGGTGGAGTTTGCCGCCGGGAAGCTTTACCGGTCCTGACCGCTCCTCCGCATCCACAGAGTGGTCCAGGCTGCTGCCCGAGCGGTCCAGCCGCAGCCACGATTCCCCGCTGCCTCCAGCGGCGCGGCCCACCTCGATGACCGTCTCCTCGGCGGGGCTTTGGGTTCCGGCCGGAGTAGCGCCGGAAGCCAGGATCCCGAGCCGGAAGACACTCCCCGGCTCCAGTTCAACGTCCAGTTCGAGGTCCAGCTGGTTGCCGGACACGCCGGCGAGAACGTCGCAGCCGGCCACTTCGCGCGGCCCGATCATGATGTGGTCCCGGCGGAGCGACTCGATCTCCGGGACGGGCGCAAAGGCCAGTTCCCCTTCGGAGTCGAGGGTCGCCACGCGCGGCAGGCTCATCACGCCGGACCAGCCGGCCTCCACCATCGCCTCGTCCGTCCGGCCCTCCTGCAGCCAGCCGAACATCACGCGGCGGCCGGCGTCGTCGGCGAATGACTGGGGCGCGTAGAAGTACCTGCCCCCGTAATCCAGCCGGCGCAGCTGCCGCGGGGTGTACGAATCTCCGGCATACCGCCCGGTCCAGTACAGCGGGTGCCGGGTGTCGCCGTCGTCCCAGGCGGAAAAGACGAGCACATCGTCGGCCGCACCGCCGTCGGAACCGAGCACCCCGGGGCCGGCGCGGAACAGGTCCACGCACTCCCACATGGTGCCTTCCCAGTCCGTCGCCGCAGGATCGCCGGCGGACGCGTCGCCGATGAACAGCGGCCCGATGTAGTCCCAAGTCCGGAGGTCGGCCGACTCATAGAGGAACGCCGTGCCGCCCCGGCCCCGGATGCCGGAGCCCACCAGCTGGCGCCAGCGGGAGCCCTCGCGCCACACGCAGTGGTCCCTGTAGGCGGTGACGTCCACCCCGGCCGGCGGGGCGGCGATCACCGGGTTTTCCGGGACCTTGGTCCAGGTGAGCAGGTCCGGCGAGCCGACGGCCACACACGGAAGTTCGTGTTCCCCGCGCCGGCCAGAATACACCAGGGTGGGCGTGCCGCCGTCGTTCACCAGCACCCCGGACCAGCAGCCGTCAGCGTCCGGCGAGTCCTGCCCGTCCGTGGGTTCCAGCGCGATTGGCTGGTCCGTCCAGGTGACCAGGTCCGTGCTGGTGGCGTGGCCCCACAGGATGCGGTGGTGGAAGGCGCCCTCGGGGTTGTACTGGTAGAAGAGGTGGTAGGTGCCGTTCCACTGACTGACGCCGTTGGGATCGTTGAGCCAGCCCGCTGGCGAGACGAAGTGGAAGCGCGGCCGGTGCGGGTCCGCCTCGGCGCGGACCACGAGTTCGTCCTGCGGCACGGTGGCCAGCGGATGGGTCAGGCCGGTCATGCGGAAACCCTTTCTTCCAGGGGGTCGGTCGCCAGCGCGTGGCCGGCTGCGGCGGCCGGCGGCCGGTACAGGTGGCAGCGGACCCAGTGCCGGTGGGCAGGATCGCCCACCTGGTGCCGCACGGGTTCGGCGGAGGAGCAGCGCTGCTGCGGGTCGCCGTCGTAAGCGCACGACGCCGGTTCCATCACCGCCGCCCGCAGCTCGGCCCGCTCGGCCGGATCGTAGGATCCGGTGCGGGCCGGGTCCGGTACGGCCGATACCAGCAGGCGGGTGTAGGGGTGGGCCGGGTTCGCCAGGAGGTCCAGCGATTCACCTTCCTCCACGAGTTCACCGGCAAACATCACGGCGATGCGGTCGGCGAGGTAGCGCGCCGAAGCGAGGTCGTGGGTGATGTAGAGCATGGAGATGCCCTTCTCGTCCCGGAGCCCGCGCAGCAGGTTGAGGATGCCGATCCGGACCGAAACATCCAGCATGGAGGTGGGCTCATCGGCCAGGATCACCTCGGGTTCCACTGCCAGGGCCCGCGCGATGGCCACGCGCTGGCGCTGGCCGCCGGAGAGCTCATGCGGGTAGGAATTGAGCATGTCCGGGGTGAGTCCCACGGTGGTCATCAGTTCGTCCAGCCTGGTCCGCAGCTGGTCCGGGGTCCCGGCTTTTCCGTGCACGGTGAGGGAACGAGTCAGGAAGTGTTCGATCCTGTGGACCGGGTTCAGGGAGCCGAAGGGGTCCTGGAACACCATTTGCACCTGTGCCCGGTATTCCTTGGATGCCTGGAACCGGTCCCGTTTCAGGACGTCCTTGCCGTCCAGCAGGATCTGGCCGGAGGTGGGCCGTTCCAGCCGTGCAATGCAGCGGGCGAGGGTGCTCTTCCCGGAGCCAGACTCCCCCACGAGGGCCACGATTTCGCCCCTGCCGATGCTCAGGTCCACCCCGCCGAGGGCCCGCACGGTGGCCCGGGAGAACAGGCCGCCGCTGTGGAAATCCTTCACCAGGCCCCGTACCTCAAGGGCCGGGGCGTCCAGGGCCGGTGTTTCGCTGTGCTTGCTCATGAGTGGGCTCCTTCCAGGGCAGGCTGGTTCTGGACTGTCTGATCCCGGGAAACCGGGGCGACGAAATGCCCGGGAGCTACTTCCCGGAGGTCGGCGATGTTGCTGAACTTCACGCCGTCGGCCAGGCCGGTGAGCGGCACGCGAGGTCCCGTCAGGGGTGGGAACGCTCCCATCAGCGCCTGCGTGTACGGGTGGTGCGGGGCGGTATGGATGTCCCGGGACTTGGCCGTTTCCACGATCCTGCCGCCGTACATCACCGCCATCCGGTGCGAGAGTTCCACCATGAGGGACATGTCGTGTGTGATGAAGAGGACGGAGAAGCCCAGCTGATGCTGCAGGTCCTTGATCTGGGCCATGATTTCCTGCTGTACCACCACGTCCAGGGCTGTGGTGGGCTCGTCGAGGATGAGGAGCGAGGGCTTCAGCGCCACGGCCATGGCGATGACCGCGCGCTGGCGCATGCCGCCGGACAGCTGGTGCGGGTAGGACTTCAGCCGGGCGGGATCGATCCGGACCAGTTCCAGCAGTTCGGCGGCCCTGCGCAGGGACTCCTTGCGGGAGTAGCCGGCATGCGTCGTGAAGATGTCGACGATCTGGTCGCCGATGGTCATCACCGGGTTGAGCGAGTTCATGGCCGACTGGAACACCATGGCCACGTCCTGCCAGCGGAACCGGCGGAGCTCTTCCTTGTCCAGCGCCAGGACGTCCCTGCCGCCGAAGCGGATGCTGCCGCCTGCGATTTCCGCGGGGTCGCGCAGCAGCCGCATGATGGCGTTCGCGATGGTGGATTTGCCGCAGCCGGATTCGCCGGCCAGGCCGAAGATCTCGCCGGCGCCGATGCTGAAGGAGACGCGGTCGACGGCGGTGGTGGACCGGGTGTCGCCGCGGTACTTCACGGTGAGGTCCTTAATCTCCAGGACGGGCTGGTGCGAGCCGAGGGAGGTCTGGGAGACGGTCATGCCGCTGCTCGCTTTCCGGTGGGGACGGGCTTGGTGGGCTGGGGTTTGACGGGCTTGGGTTTCTTGATTTTCCTGAGGCGGGGATTCGTGACTTCGTCCACCGCGTAGTTGATCAGCGCCAGGGAGAAGGCCACCAGCGCGATGCACACGCCGGACGGCACAAAGACCCACCAGCTGCCGGTCAGCAGCGCACCTTCGTTGCCGGCCCAGTAGAGGTTGTTGCCCCACGAGACCGTGCTGACATCCCCCAGGCCCAGGAACTCCAGGCCGGCCTGGGCGCCGATGCCGTAGATGATGCAGGCCAGCAGCGTGCCCATCACGATGGAGGCCATGTTCGGCAGTATTTCGCCGAACATGATCCTGAGCGGCCGTTCGCCGGTGACCACGGCAGCGGCCACGAAGTCCTTGGACCGGATGGACAGCGCCTGTGAGCGCAGCACCCGGGCGGAGCCGGCCCAGCCGGTGACCACCAGGACCAGGATGACGGTGCCGAGCCCGGGCGGCAGGAATGCGGCCAGGATCACCAGTAGCGGCAGGCCCGGCAGCAGCAGGAACACGTTGGTGGTGAGGGACAGGGCCTCGTCGATGAACTTGCCGAAGTACGCCGAGGCCAGGCCCACCAGGATGCCGATGAACGTGGAGGCGAACCCCACGGTCAGGCCCACAAACAGCGAACTGCGGGAACCGTGGATGGTCAGGGCCAGGACATCCTGGCCCTTGGCCGTGGTGCCCAGCCAGAATTCGGCGTCGGGCTCCTGTGATGCCATGCCGGTGATCTTGGACGGGTTGTCCGGGAACAGCACCGGGGCCAGAAGCGCCAGCGCGATGAAGACAAACAAGATGGCCGCGCCGGTCATGGCCTTCTTGTTGGTCAGCAGCCCGTGCAGGAGGCTCCGGTTGGATTGCCGGACGGAAACCGCAGGCGGAAGCCCGGCACCGCCGTCGGGCGTTTTGCCGGTGAGCGGATCTGCGAGGGTCTCGCCGGGCAGGCTGGAAGCGGTGTTTGCGATGGAAGTGGTCATGATCAGTCCTAGTTGCTGCGCACGCGCGGGTCGAGGCGGACGTAGAGGATGTCCACCAGGAAGTTGGCCAGCAGCACGGCGGCCGTGATGGTCAGGAACAGGCCCTGCATGAGCGGATAATCGAGTCCTTGCACGGCGGCCAGCAGCTGGTAGCCGACGCCCGGGTAGGCGAACACCACCTCGGTCAGGAGGGCACCGCCCACCACAAAGCCCAGGCTCATGCCGAAGGCGGTCACGGACGGCAGCATCGCGTTGCGGGCGGCGTAGCGGAACATGATCCGGCCAGGACGCAGGCCCTTTGCCTCGGCCATGGTGATGTAGTCCTCGGCGTTGGTGGCGATCATTGTGTTGCGCATTCCGAGCATCCAGCCGCCGATCGACACCAGCACGATGGTGAGGGCAGGAAGTACCAGGTGCATGCCGACGTCGGACACAAACTCCCAGCTGAAGCTCGGCGCGATGGTGTCGCTGAAGGCGTGCCGGATGGGGAACCAGCCCAGCGTGACGCCGAACAGGTAGAGGGCGCCCATGGCGAGCCAGAAGTAGGGAAAGGAACCGATGAAGATCAGCAGCGGCGGGAGCGCCGAGTCAACGGCTCCCCCGCGGCGCCACGCTGCCAGGATTCCCAGCAGGTTGCCCACGACGGCGGCGATCACCAGTGCGGTCCCGCCCAGCAGGAGCGTCCAGCCCACCTGCGAGCCGATCACTTCCGTGACGGGAGCGGGGAAGCGGGACATGGAAACCCCCATCTGGCCGGTCAGCATGTTCTGGAGGTAGCCGAAGTACTGCTCCCAGAGGGGCCGGTCGTCCACGCCGAGCAGTTTGCGCAGCTGCTCGATCTGTTCGGGCTGCATCCGGTCCTGGTTCCGGGCGAACATCCGGGAGACGGGGTCGCCGGGCATAAAGCGCGGGAGCAGGAAATTCAGGGTGATGGACACCCAGAAGGCAATCAGGTAGAAACCCAGGCGGCGCAGGATAAAGCGCACGGTTTCCCTCCATTCGGGAATTACGGAAAGTTTGGGAGCACACCCGGCGCCGGAAACAGCGCCGGGTGTGCGGATCAAAGTGGCGGCGGGTGGGCCGCGAGAAAGATGGTTACTTGCGCGGTTCCAGCGACGTCAGGACCAGGACCGTCGTGGGCGACTTCACCGAGAGGGTCGCGTAGGGATTGTCCTGGGTGGGCCAGCCGGTGAACCGCGTGTCGTTGAAGGCGCCCCATTCCGGGCCGGAGAACAGCGGCACCAAGGGTGCGACGTCGTTGTATTCTTCCTGGAGTTTGTCGGCGATGTCCTGCTGCTTGGACTCGTCGGCCTCAGCGGCGAACTCGGCGAGCAGCGCGTCTGCCTTGGCGTCCCCGAAGCGGTGGTAGTTGTCGAAGGTTTTGGTGCCCACCGGCTTGACCGTTGTCGTGCCCATGGAGGTGTTGAAGTACTTGTACGGGCTGGGGTCGTTGGCGCTCCAGACGATGCCCGAATCGAAGTCGCCCGTCTCGTAGCCGGCTACAACCGCGGCCCAGTCCGGGGAGTCAACCTTGGCGGTCACGCCGACCTCGGCGAGGTTCTGGGAAATCACGTTGGCCACGGAGAGCCAGTCGGACGAAGAAGCGCCCACGGAGATCTTGAACTCGAAAGGTTTGCCGTCCTTCAGCGTGCGCTTGCCGTCGGTTCCCTTGGCAAGGCCGGCCTTGTCCAGCAGCTGGTTCGCGGCGTCCACGTCGAGTTTGGTCCACGTGCAGTTGTCCTTGACGGCGGCGTTCTTCCACGTTTCATAGTTGCCGGAAAGGCCCGTGCAGTCGGCCGGCTTCGCGTAGCCGCTCATGCCGATTTTGGTCACCTGGTCGCGGTCCACGGCCATGCTGAGTGCCTTGCGGACGTCAACGTCGTTGAAGGGTGCCTTGGTGGTGTTGAGTTGCCAGTTGATCATCGCGCCCGTGGCGGGGAACCAGTACTGGCGGTGTTCCTTGTCCTTTGAGACGAAGGTCTTTTCAATGTTCGGAATGTACTGCGGCGCCCAGTCGACGTCGCCGTTCGCGGCGGCAAGGTTGGCGCCGTCGTTCCCGGCGAAAGCAAGCATCTTGATGCCGGCGATCTTCTGCTTTTCCGGCTGCCAGTAGTTGGGGTTCTTCTTCAGCACGAAGGACTGGGCCTGGAAGCTGTCCACCTCGGTGTACGGGCCGGTACCCACAGGCGTGGCGTTGGCGTCCTTGCCAGGGTCGGCAAGTGCGGACCAGATGTGCTTGGGCAGGATGGTGAGCTGGCCCAGGTCGTAGAGGGCCGGCGACCAGGGCTTGTTGAAGCTGAAGGTGACCTTGTTGGCGCCCTCGGCGGTCACCGTTTCGAGGTATTCATAGCCGCCCTTGATCTTCTTCTGCAGTTCGAACGTGTAGGCCACGTCCTCGGCGACGAACGGCTTCCCGTCGGACCACTTCACGCCGTCGCGAAGGGTGAAGGTGATGGACTTGCCGTCGCCGGCCGCCTGCCACTCCGTGGCGAGCCACGGCACGGTGTCTCCCTTGGCCGGGTTGAAGATCAGAAGGGACTCGTAGATCGACTGCTGCACCATCGGGTTCACCGTGGGTGCGAAGGGGTTAAAGTTCTGGACAAACGTGCCCATGTCCTCGCGGGGAATGGTCAGGAATGCGCTCTCGGCCGAGGCGCCGGTGGCTCCCGTTGTGCCTTGGTTGGCTGAGCAGCCGGTGAGCAGTAGGGCCCCTACGGCCAGGCTGGCCGCCGTGATGCGGGCAGCCCTGAAGAATCGCTGTTGTGTCATGATGGGTATCTCTTTCCTCTCTTCATCGCTGAAGGTGAAGGTGTGGTTGGGGTTTGCTTTTCAGGTAATGATTTGCCGTCAGACTGAAAAGCGTTCTAGCAGCGGACAGTCGACCATTTGCTGATGGGCGATGATCGGCTGTCCTGCTGTAAGGCTTGCGAGTGTCTGGACACCCAGCGCACCCATCTCCTCGAAGGGCAACGCAACCGTGGTCAGTTTCGGCCTGAGGTAGGCCGCAATGAGTTCCTGGTTGTCGAAGCCGATCACGGCGATGTCTTGGGGGATGGCGAGCCCGCGCTCCTTGATGGCGTCGTAGGCGCCCATGGCCATCCGGTCGTTGAGGCAGAACAGTGCGGTTGGCCTGCCTGCCCCGGCGGGATATTTGTCAAGAATCTGGCAGGCTGCCTCGTAGCCGCCGTCCGCCGTCGCGTATCCCGGGACTACAAGATCAGGATCGAGTTCCAGCCCTGCCCCGGCGAGTGCTTCGCGGCACCCCTCCAAACGCCCGATGGCGGCGGGGATGTTCGGATCCAGGTTGATGACACCGATCCTGGAGTGGCCGGCCTGGAGCAAACGTTCGACGGCGACGCGCCCGCCGGCACGCTCGTCCGGGACGATCGAGGGCAGCTTCCCGTCCGCGTCGAAGCAGTTGATAAGGACAGTGGGCACCTCATTGGCGCTTTTCGGAACATGCACGCCCCGGTGGAAGGTGGCCGCATACAGAAGCCCTTCCACCCTCTGCTCCAGCAGCTTTTCAAATGCTGCATCCTCCATCCCCTGGTTGGGTCCTACGGCATCGGCCTGGTCTGAAGGGGCGATGAGCAGGAACCGGCGGTCCAACCAGGCCTGGTCCTGCGCGCCTTTGATGATGTCGACGGCGAACGGTGCCGTGACGATCTCCGTGACAATGCCGTACCAGTCGCTTCGCTGGGAGGCCAGGGCCCGGGCGCCGGCGTTGGGACGGTAGCCGAGCGTCTGGACCGCTTCGAGGATGCGATGCTTGGTCTCCTGCGAGACGCTGGCATTCTCCCGGTTGCTGAGGACGAAGGAAACGGCGGTGCGGGACACTCCGGCGTGCTTGGCCACGTCCGCCATGGTGACGCCACGGTTTGTGGGGACCGCCGCCGTCGTACCGGCTGCGTTTGTCTTCGCTGCCGGTGCGGGTTGGGTGCTGTTCGCCATTGAATGCTCCGGGACTTCTGCGTGGGGCCCGTCAGGTGACGGGCCGGATTCTTTTAACTAACGCGCGTTACCTGCGACGTGTGATTTAGATTACGCGCGTTAGTAGGATCCTGTCAACGGCTGGCGTGAAGAACTTTCAGAACGCCGCGTGCTCGGCCTCGCCGGGTCAGGCGCCCGGTGCGGGCTTCCTTTACGACGCGCAAATTCGCCACGGACACGGAAAAGACCTGGCGACGCCCGAATACGCGCGTCGAAGGAGCATTTGCGCGTCGAAGGGACGGGGGCGCGTCGAAGGGGAGAGAAACGGGCCACCACGGAGCAATCGATGATGCGGTTAAAGAAGAAAAGCACCAGTTCCGAAGAACTGATGCTTCCCAGTGGTGGCTCCGACCGGCGTCGATCCGGTGACCTTTCGATTTTCAGTCGAACGCTCTACCAACTGAGCTACAGAGCCTAGGTGACATGTCACCTTGACCGCCGGAATTTCTTCCGGCAATCAGAGCGACCCTGACGGGACTTGAACCCGCGACCTCCGCCGTGACAGGGCGGCGCGCTAACCAACTGCGCTACAGGGCCTTGATTTTCTTGCTTTGCGGCATCGCTACCGCTTTTTTCAAGGCTTCCAGCTTACCAGACGTTTTCAGCCTGCCAGACCAGTTCCTTGCGTACCCCCAACGGGATTCGAACCCGTGCCGCCGCCGTGAAAGGGCGGTGTCCTAGGCCGCTAGACGATGGGGGCCAGAACCCGTTCGGCACAAAATAAAAGGCTTCGAGCCGAGGCTCTCAGTCTTGTCTTTTGCAGTTGCTCCGAACTGGACTCTAAAACTATAGGGCCTCGGCGGGAATAACTCAAAATCGGCCCGCAGACACCTGACTGAAGCGGCCGGAACAGGCGAAGATGGACAGATGGATGCCGTCGCCGCACTCAATGAAATTGCTTTCTGGTTGGAACGGGAACGCGCTGCCACGTTCAAGGTCCAGGCCTTCCGGAAGGCGGCGGGGATCATCGCCGGGCTTGATCCTTCCGAGGTGGCTGCCCGGGCCCGGGACGGCAGGCTCAAGAGCATGAAAGGCATCGGCGATAGGACCTACCAGGTGGTCCTGCAGGCAGTGGACGGCGACGTGCCCGAGTACCTTGAGGACCTGCGCCAGCGCAGCGCGGCGCCCCTGGCGGACGGCGGGGCCGAGCTCCACGCAGCACTCCGCGGCGACCTCCACAGCCACAGCGACTGGTCCGACGGCGGCTCCCCCATCGAGCTCATGGCAGACGCCGCGCGCCTGCTGTGCCGCGAGTACCTGGCCCTGACGGACCACTCCCCCAACCTGACCATCGCCAACGGGCTCAGCGCCGAGCGCCTGACCGAACAGCTCGACGTTGTGGCTACCATCAACGCCGCCGCAGTTGACGGCAAGAAGGACGGATTCCGGCTCCTGACCGGCATCGAGGTGGACATCCTGGAATCCGGCGAACTGGACCAGTCACCGGACATGCTGGCGCGGCTGGATATTGTGGTGGCCAGTGTCCATTCGAAGCTCAGGGCAGACCGCGCCACCATGACGCGGCGGATGCTCCAGGGCATCCAGAACCCCCGGACCAACGTGCTGGGCCACTGCACCGGACGCCTGGTGGAAGGCTCCCGCGGCACGCGTCCGCAATCGGACTTCGACGCCCGGGAGGTCTTCGCGGCGTGCGCGGAATACAACGTGGCGGTAGAGATCAACTCCCGCCCCGAGCGGCAGGACCCGCCGGATGACCTGATCCAGCTTGCCCTCGACGCCGGCTGCCTGTTCTCGATCGACAGCGACGCCCACGCTCCGGGCCAACTCGACTTCCTCCAGTACGGGGCTGCCGCGCCGCGCACAACAACATTCCCGCGGAGCGCATCGTGACCACCTGGCCCCTGGAACGGCTGCTGGAGTGGTCGGCCCGGGATTGGCAGAAACTCGACTAGACGTGACCGATTCCCGCCAGCCGCCGGCGTCGCCCCGGGGATAGATTGGCAGCATGGCTTCAAGCACCCCTCCCAGCGCAGCAACAACAACGGCGCTTCGCCCACCACCTGGCCGCACTAACGCGCTCGGCGTCGCCGCCGTGGTGGTCACCGTAGTGCTCTGGGCTTCGGCGTTCGTGGGGATCCGGGCCATCGGCCCCACCTTCTCCCCCGGATCCCTGACCCTGGGCAGGCTGGCGGTTGCCGCCGTCGTGCTCGGTGCACTGGTGCTGCCGCAGCTGGCCAAGAGCAGAGTGCTGCCGCAAGGCCGCGAATGGTGGCCCATCCTGGGGTACGGCGTGATGTGGTTCGGCGGCTACAACGTGGCCCTGAACGCGGCGGAACACCTGCTGGACGCCGGGACCGCCGCGCTGCTGATCAACGTCAACCCCATCCTCGTTGCCATCATGGCCGGCTTCTTCCTGAAGGAGGGCTTCCCGCGCTGGCTGATTATCGGCAGCCTGGTGGCGTTCGGCGGGGTTGCTCTGATCGCGCTCGGATCCGGCTCAGGTTCCGGGGAACGTTCGACGGCGGATGTGGCGGGCGTGCTGCTCTGCCTCCTTGCCGCCGTGCTCGCCGCCGTCAGCGTCATCATCCAGAAGCCGGTGTTGCGGAAGTTCCCGGCGGGCCAGGCCACCTGGTTCGGCATCATGGTGGGGGCGGTCTGCTGCCTGCCCTTCAGCGGCCAGCTGGTGTCCGAACTGCAGTTCGCCCCGCTGCCGGCAACACTGGGCCTGGTGTATCTGGGCGTCTTCCCCACCGCCATCGCCTTCACTACCTGGGCCTACGCACTGTCCCTGATTGACGCCGGAAAACTGGCGGCCACCACATACCTGGTGCCGGGCACCACCATCCTGATCTCCTGGCTGGTCCTCAGCGAAGTCCCCGCCGTGCTGGGCCTCGTGGGCGGGGTGGTCTGCCTGGTGGGCGTGGGCCTGACGCGCCGCAGGTCCCGGTAGGGGCTCTCAGGGTTCCGATCGCTTCACTGCTGTGCCCGCGATGATCGGCGTGGCCAGGGCAACAGCCGGGGCCTCCAATCTGCTGACTTCCGTGAATTCAAACCCGGCCTCGCCGATGGATGCCACCGTGTTCCGGTTGAGGTGGCACCCGGGCGCCACGCAGCCGCCCCAAAAACCGTCCAGCCGGTCCTGCCAGCGGGCCGCCCGGCCCTGTCCGCGGACATGTTCCAGCACCGCGAGAGTCCCGCCGGGTTTGAGCACCCTGCGGGCCTCCGACAGGGCAAGCCGCTGATCCGGCACCGAGCACAGCACCAGGGTGAACACCACGGCGTCCGCCGCGCCGTCCGGCAGCGGCAGGTGCTCCGCATCGGCGTCGGAAACCTCCACCGGAACCGACGACTCCCCAAGTCGGGCGCTCAGTCTTGCCCTCATGTATCGGTCCGGTTCCACGAGGATGACCCGCTCAGCGCCGCGGAAGTGCCGCAGGTTCGCCCCGGTGCCGGCGCCGACATCCACCACGGTTCCCGTCAGCCCGGAAAGCAGCCGCGCCCGGCGCGGAGCGAGCTCCCTGCGCTCCACAGAGGCCGACAACGCGTCGTAAGTGGCGGCAAAAAGGCGATGGTGAACGGACATCCGGCTCCTCATAGGGCGGTCAGGGACGGTATCAGTATGCGCGCCAACCCGGCTGCGGACTAGAGTCTGCTTATGCCCGCCCACCTGCCGCCAGGCCTGCCCATCATCCCGGATGGCCCGCAAGAGTCCGGTCCGTTTGAGATGTCCGCTGACGATTTCGAGGCCGCCGTCACGGATGCCCTGGGCCTGATCCCTGCAAAGCTTGCGGCGGCCATGGACAACGTGGCGGTGTTTGTCGAGGACGACTATGCGCCCGGCCCGGGAGAGGATCCGGACACCGTGCTGCTGGGCCTCTACGAGGGCGTTCCCTTGACGGAGCGGGATTCATGGTGGGATGCCGGTTCGCTGCCGGACCGGATCACCATCTTCCGCCAGCCCATCCTGGACATCTGCGGGTCCCGCGACGAGGTGATCCAGGAGGTGGCTGTGACGGTGGTGCACGAGATCGCCCACCACTTCGGCATCGACGACCGGCGGCTGCACGAGCTCGGCTGGGACTAGCCTTGTAGGCATGGGACACGACCACAGCCACACACACGGGATCACGGCGACAGGCCGCCACCGCAAACGGCTCATCGCCGTCCTGGCCATCACCCTGGCGGTGGTGGTGGTCCAGGTGATCGGGGCGGCACTGTCCGGTTCATTGGCCCTGCTGGCGGACGCCGGCCACATGCTCTCCGACGCGGCAGGCGTGACCATCGCGCTCCTGGCCGCCTGGATTGCAGGACGCCCCGCGAGCGATCAGCGGACCTACGGCTACCAGCGCGCCGAGGTCCTGGCTGCCCTGGCGAACGCGTTGATCCTGGTTGTCATCTCGGTGGTCATCTTCACTGAGGCCATCCGCCGGATCGGCTCGGCGCCCGAGGTCCACACCGACATCATGCTCTTCGCCGCCATCCTGGGAGCAGTGGCCAACCTGGTCTCGCTGCTGATCCTGCGCGGCGCGCACGAGGACAGCCTGAACGTCCGGGGCGCCTACCTCGAGGTGCTGGGCGACCTGCTGGGCTCAGTCGCCGTCATCGTTGCTGCACTGGTCATCATGTTCACCGGCTACCAGGCCGCCGACACGATCGCCTCCGTGGTCATCGCCCTGATGATCCTGCCGCGGGCCTGGAGCCTGCTACGCGATGTGGTGGACGTCCTCCTGGAGGCGACCCCCAAAGGCGTGGAGGTGCAGATGATCCGCGAACACATCCTCAGCGTTGAAGGAGTGGTTGACGTCCATGACATCCACATCTGGACCATCACGTCCGGCGTGCCGGTGTTTTCGGCCCACGTGGTGGTGGAAGACGGCGTCCTTAATGCCCGCGGCGCCGACCAGCTCCTGGACAAGCTCACCACCTGCCTGGGCTCCCACTTTGACACTGAGCACTGCACTTTCCAGCTGGAACCCGCCAGCCACTCGGAACACGAATCGCGCCAGCACGCGTAGTAGGGCGTTGGGGAGCGGGAGCCGATTCCGCGACACGCCGGTCCGGATGCGCAGGAATCGCACTCTTGTTGATTATGTTATTGATGTGACCAGTGTTGCCAAAGTGCACACGCTCACGTAGCCTCGGACTGCTGGGAGATCAGCAGAGGGGCTCCTTGTGCCGCCACCAGACCTCGCTCCCCCAGCCTTACTGCGTGCGAGGTTCTGCGAATGGGTTTGACCGGATCCGGCCTGAAGGCCGCCGTACTGTGCACCGCCGTCGTACTTTTCGGCACCATGACCCTCCCCGCCCAGGCAGCGCCGCTACCGCAGGCTCCAACAGTCCAGCGTCCGGCGTCGCCGGAACTTCCCACCCCGGAGGACATCGCCACAGCCAAGGCGAGTGAACGCGCGACGGCGGATCAGGTCGCCGTCATCGAACGCCTCCTGGCCGACGCCACCAGCGCCCAGCAAGCCACGTTTGCCTTGTCGCTGCAAGCCAACAACGCCTACGGCGAAGCCCTGGTTGAACTGCAGGACCGCAGGACGGCTGCTGAAGTGGCCACGGCCAAGGCCACTGCTGCGAAGGAAGATCAGGACAGGACCCGGAAGCAGGTAGGCCAGCTCGCCGGCGACCTCTACCGCAACGGCGGGCTGAACCCGACGCTGGGCACCTTCGTCAGCGGCAATGCCGAAGCTTTGCACCAGGCCGCGACGCTGGAAGCCATTTCGGCCAGCCGGAGCCGCGCCTTCGAAGCAGCCGCCTCCGCAGCGTCCGCGGCTCAGTCCCTGACGGCGGCCGCCTACGACGCCAACCGGGCCGCCGATGACGCCGCCCAGAAGGCACAAGCCCGCAAGGAAGAGGCCGAACAGGCCAACGCCACCCAGGCCAAGGCCGTAGCCGAAGCCGCGGCGCAGCGGACAATCCTGGTGGATCAGCTGGCCCAGCTGCGGAACACCACTGTTGCCCTCGAATCGGCTCGCATTGACGCCTTGGACAGGCAGCGCGAGGACGCCAGGCTCGCCGAACTGACTGCGGCTGCTGATCGGGCTGCGGCCCAAGCAGCGCCAGACCGGCCCGCAGCCGGACCGGCCGCTGGCGGGAACCTGCCTGCCGCACCGGCACCCGCCCCAGTTCCAGCACCGGCGCCAGCTCCCGCGCCTGCACCAGCCCCGGCTCCAGCACCCGCGCCTGCACCTGCACCTGCACCTGCGCCGGCCCCAGCGCCTGCACCAGCGCCTGCGCCAACCCCGGCTCCAGCCCCATCGCCGGGCGGTTCCAATGAGACTGCCATCTCCGTGGCGATGTCCAAGGTGGGGCCGCCGTACTTCTACGAGTACGGCGGGACCGGCCCCAACGGCTTTGACTGCTCCGGCCTCGTGCAGACAGCCTTCGCCGCCGCCGGCAAGTACCTGCCGCGCACCGCTGCCCAGCAGTACGCGGCAGCTCCCGTTCACGTGCCGATCTCCCAGGCGCGGCGTGGAGACCTGCTGGTCTGGGGCTCAGCGCCGGGCTTCTATCACGTGGCGATCTACCTGGGGAATGGCCAAGTGGTGCAGGCGCTGAATCCGGACGAGGGCATCGGCGTGACCCAGTTGAGCTGGATGGCGGGGATGCAGCTCCACCCTTACGCAGCCCGCTACTGACCGGGCCAGGGCTCCGGCCCGGGATTCCAGGCGCAGCGCATCCAGGCTCAGGGCATCCAGCCTCAGGACAGAACGTCCTTGGTGACGAACCGGCCATAGGCGAGCGCCCCGAAGACAGCGATGTAGCCCGCCTGCAGCAGCGCGTTGCTGGCAAAAGAGTCCCACAGCACCGGTTGGCGCAGGACGTCCGCGAAGCCGAACCAGTAATGCGTAAACAGCCAAGGGTGCAGCCATTCCAACTGCGGCAATTGGTCCAGGACCTGCGAGACCACTGACAGCACCACAGTGGCGGCCATGGCGCCCACCGGAACTACCGTCAAGGTGGACAGGAACAGGCCGATCGCCGAGAGTCCTGCCAGGGATACCGCAAGGTAGGCAGCAATCAGGACCAGCCGCAGCGCGGCCTCGGGGGGCTGGACGACGTCGCCGGACAAGAGGGTCACCGGCCCAATAGGAAAGAGCGAAGCTCCGATCGCTGCCCCGGCCAGCGCAACGGTGACGGGAGCGGCCAGGCAGAACGCCAGCGCTCCCGCGTACTTCACCAGCAGCAGGCGCACACGCCCGGCGGGCGCCACCAACAGGTACCGCAGCGTGCCCAGGCTGGCCTCGCCGGCAATGGTATCGCCCGCCACGACGCCAATGGTCAGGGGCAGGAACAGCGGCACCGAGACCAGCATCGCCGTGACCGCGACAAACAGCCCGTTCTGGCTGATCCGGTCCAAGAAGGCAGGTCCCCTTCCGGGAGGAACGGATGACGAGAGCCGGACGGCGACGGCGATCAGCACCGGTATCGCGGCAAGCGCCAGCAGCATGGCCGCGGTCCGGCGACGCCGGAACAGCGTCTTCAGCTCAGATGCCAGCAGGGACAGGCTGGACGGCGCATCTGGAGCGCCCCTTAGCCCAGAACCGCTGGTGGCATCGGAACCACTGCTGGTTTCGGAACCACTGCGGGCATCGGGAGCGCTGCTGGCTGAAGGGAAACCGCCGGCGTCGGAAGCACTATTGGGCAATGTCGAACCCCTCCCCCGTCAGCGCCACAAAGCGCTCCTCCAGGCTCTCCCGCTCAACGGAAAAGCCCCGCACGCGCACCCCGGCCGCCACGAGCTCCGCCACAATGTCCTCCGGGGCCGCCAGCCGGGATGCAGCCGCGGCGGCGGTCAGCACGTCCCCGTCCGGTTCAGGCGTCCTGGCCTCAGGGCTTCTCTCCGGGGACATACCCAACCGCAGCAGGACCTCACTGGCCGTCCCGGCGTCGGGCGTTAACAGTCGGATCCGGGTCTCACCGGCCTGGCGGAGCTCCGCCAGCGGCCCCTGGGCCACCAGCCGCCCGGCGCTCATGATGGCCGCGTGCGTGCAGATCTGTTCCACTTCTGCCAGGAGGTGGCTGGAGACGAAGACGGTGGCGCCGTCGGCGGCCAGCGACCGGACCAGGCTCCGCACTTCCCGTGTTCCTTGCGGGTCCAGCCCGTTGGTGGGCTCATCGAGCACCAGCAGTTCCCGCGGCGACAGCAATGCGTTGGCGATCCCCAGCCGCTGCTTCATGCCCAGGGAGTAGGCGTGGACACGCTTGCCGGCGGCGTGTGA
This sequence comes from Pseudarthrobacter sp. NIBRBAC000502772, assembly GCF_006517235.1. Lineage (NCBI taxonomy): Bacteria > Bacillati > Actinomycetota > Actinomycetes > Micrococcales > Micrococcaceae > Pseudarthrobacter > Pseudarthrobacter sp. NIBRBAC000502772. Next base: position 984,106 of record NZ_CP041188.1, on the reverse strand, counting down.
GAGGCCCACCCGCTCAAGCGCGGCGGCCACTCGGGCAGTCCGGGTACCGGGCGCCGCATGCCGGCTGGCAGCATCCAGGCGGTGCAGGTTGGCGGTGCCGGAAAGGAACGGATAAAACGCCGGCCCCTCCACCAGCGCACCCACGCGCGGCAGGACATCGTGCAGGCGCTGCGGCATCTGCAGGCCCAGGACGCTGACGGTTCCGGCCGACGCCGCGGCAAGGCCCAGCAGCATCCGGATGGTGGTGGTTTTGCCCGACCCGTTGGGGCCCAGGAACCCGAACACGGAGCCGTGGGGAACGGCGAGGTCCACGTTGTCGACCGCCAGCTGGTGGCCGAAACGCTTGGTCAGGCCTTGGGTCTCGATGGTCAGCCCGGCTGTCCCGTTCCCTGCGGAAGGGGTCCGGGCCGCGGCTATCCCGGCGGCAGCCGTCCCCCCGGCCGCGGTCACGCTGCGCCGGCGGCGGCCTGCAGCCGCTCGGCCGGGACCATCCCCACAAAGACCCTGCCGTCGTCCGTCAGGAGGACGTTGACCAGTGCCGTGGACAGGAGCCGTCCGCCGGGAACGACGACGGCGGCCTGGGACAGGAGCGGATCCTTCAGCAAGGATTCAGTCCAGGCAGCCCCTTGCCCGCCGGGTGCCGCGGGGAACCCGATCACGGTTTCCCAGCCCTTGCCGGTCACCGTGGGCCGCGGTGCATCACGGTGCCGCAGGCTGGCGTCGCTGCCGGGAACCTTGTCCGGGGCGGGGACCTGCTTCGGCGGGGCGGCGGGCTGGTCCGGCACGGCGGTGGGCTGGTCCGGGGGAACCGCGTCCGGAGGAACCTGGTCCGGCGGGGTGGGCTGGTCCGGGGCCGCAGGCTGGTCCGGGCCGCTGTCTGGAACCACTCCGGGCGTAATCCCTCCGGGCGCGGGCGGGAGGGCTGGCCTGCCGGGCATATACGGGACGGGCGGCACTGGCAGCTCTTTGACCGTCGCGCCCGGCGGGGCAACAAACGTAAACACGGAGTCGTCCGGAGCTGCCAGGGACAGGCTGGTGAAGCCGGCCTCAAAAGCCGGTTCCGCCTGGCCGCGTGCCACCACAGTTACGCGCAGTGGCATTCCTGTCTCGCCGTCGACGGCGATGGCAACTTTCTCAAGCAGTGTTCCCTGAGTCTTTGGCGCCAGTGCCAGGCTGTAGGCGGACCGGCCGGCGACTTCGACGTCCGGACCCACCGTCACCTCGGTGGAACTGTCCACGACGGCGAGGAACTTCCGGGCCAGATCCTCGGGCGTCGGCATTACGGGGGGCACTGGCGGGCCGGGCAGGATCTCGCCGGGCAGGATGGGCAAGGGCAAGTCGGGCTTCGGAAGATCCGGACCCGGCAGGTCCCGGCCCGGCAGGTCGCCGGGCGGCGCAGGAGGTTCAGGCAGTGCGGGAGGTTCAGGCAGGGCGGGAGGTTCAGGCAGGGCGGGAACTCCGGGCACAGGCAGCGGCAGGTCGCTGGCGAACGCCGGCAGGGCCAGGTGGGCGGCGCTGTTGTCCTTGGAGTTGTAGAACCACACGTCGTTGTCCCGCCGGATGACGTCGCGTTCAGCCAGCCGGTCCATCACTTGGACCCGCATCTTGGTTGGCCCGTCCATAAAGATCCGGGCGGTGTGTTCGCCGGTCAGGAACTCCACGACCGACGCGGCCCCGCCGGCCGACACCGGTCCGGAGCTGGGACCTGCGGCCGGCAGTTCGGGCAGGCCCAGCTCGGCGGACTGCTGTACTGTTCCGGAGAATGACCTGGTGTTGTGCTGGCCCAGGAGGGTCAGGACCTCAGCCGGAGACTTTTGTGGCAGCGGATCGCCGGCCCGCGCCGGAATGGATCCCACCAGCACACCGGCGGCGATCACTGCGGGTACAGCTGCGGCAGGCACCCAGCGCAGCCATGCGCGGTTCATGCCAGCCCCGCTTCATCCTTGGAGCCCATACTTCAGGTTACGCCTGGGGACCGCCGCGGCACACGTCCCCGTCTGGAAGTCATGCCGAGGGGCACTCCGGCTACGACGGCACCACGGTTCCGGCGCCGCCGTCGACCGTTATTTCCTGCCCGGTGAAGAGCCGGAGCGTGGCGTCCGGGACGCCCACCACCGCCGGGATGCCGTACTCCCGCGCCACCACGGCCCCGTGCGAATTTGGTCCGCCCATCTCCATCACCAGTCCGCCCGCGGTGAGGAACAACGGCGTCCAGCCGGGGTCCGTGGACGGCGCCACCAGGATTTCTCCCGGTTCCAGATGCGCACCCACCGGGTCCAGGATCACACGGGCGGCCGCTGTGACAACACCGGCCGACGCCGGGCTCCCGCTCAGTGCCCCCGGCACCTTGGATGCCGTCACAGCGTCGCCGGATGGAATGGCTTCCGGCTCCGTGCCGTCCGACAGCAGCACCCGGGGTATGTGGCGCCGTTCAAGTTCCACGGCGTAGGCCGCGCGCCGCTGCGCCACCAGGTCCCGGAGGTCAGCGTTTCCGGCGCGGCGGGCTGCTCCCGAATCGAGGCCGGTCCGGGCTTCATCCAGGTCCAGGAAGAAGACGTCATCCGCGTCGGCTACCACCCCTGCCGCAGCCAGAGCCGCGCCGGCCAAGGCCAGTTGCTTCCGCACTTCGGCGAGGCCCACCACCAGCTGGTACTTGGGCAGCTCGCGCAGCCCGGCGAACAGCCTGGCCCGACGCAGCGCGGCCCGGACCACCGTTCCGCGCAGCCGGCCGCGGCTCCGCGCCTCCGCGACGAGACGGTCAACGCAGGCGTCCGCTTCCTCGGCGGCGTTGCTGAACTGGACATCCGGCGCCAGCGCGGAACCCTCCAGCCGGAGAAAGTTGGCCAGGACACCCAGGATATGGGTGGGGTCATCAGACCAGCGCGGCATGCCAACGTCAATCTCGGCCACCGCCCGGTGACCGTACCGGCCCATAAACCGCGCCAGCCCGGACTGCAGCACCGCGGGCAGCTGGCCCGCGCGGAAGTCTTCGGCCAGCTCGGCGGGTTTCCGGTCCGTCACGGCGGCGCGGGAACCGCCGTCGTTCTTAATCACCTGGGCGAGGCGCCACAGCTCCAAGTCCATCTCCGTGGTGACGTTGTTGGGCAGCCCGCGGAGCACCACCTGCAGGTCATCCCACCGGCCGCCGCCCAGCAGTTTTCCGGCGAGCGCCAGGGCGGCGAACCCAAGAGCCGGGAGCGGCAGGATGGACGGCACCACCGAGAAGATGCGGGTGCCGAGTACGTGTTCGACGTGGTCCAGGCGCTGCAGCGGGGTGAGGCCGGCGGGCGGTTCGAGGGAGTCGGCGAACTCGCGCGCCCGTCGGTTGGTCCTTCGGAGGGCCGCGTCCGGGCGGAAAACGGCCCGAAGCAGCGTCTCCGGCACCCTGGCATGCACCGCAGCCGGGACCACGTGCCGCAGCAAACCCAGCGGCGTCCTGCGCGTCACGGAAAACCGCGGGTCCTCGAAAACCCGGCGCAGCACCGTGGCCGACCGGGCTTCCATCACGTCAAAGACGCGCGGGATGATCCGCCGGCCGGTGGTGCTGCGGGCTACGGCGGTCAGGTCGAGGTAGATGCGTTGCCCCGCCGCTGCGTAAGGGGACGGACCCTTGCGCGGCTCGGGCACATCGAACTGCGCCGCGCGGGCCACCGAAGAGGCAATAAGCCGGAAGGCTGCCAGGCCCATGGGCGTGATGGGGCGGGTCAGGCCCTGCGCCAGGCTGAAGCAAAGGTAAACGCGCGTGCCCTCCCCGCCGGCGGCCCGCTGCGGTACGGGGAACAGCGTGGTGATGGGCCGCGACTGGGTCAGCCAGAAATGACCATCGCCGGCAATGGCCCATTCAATGTCCTGCGGCGAGCCAAAGTGACCCTCCACCCGGTGGCCTAAGGCTGCAAGTTCGGCGGCCTGCTTGTCCGTCAGGCACGCCGCGGCCCCGCCGTTGCTGATGGCCAGAGTCCGTGTGCCGCCGCCGGGGATGGGCCGGACCGCGATGCGTTTGTCTCCAAGCCGGCGTTCCAGCACGCGCCCGGTGAGCGGGTCCACGACGAAATGGTCCGGGTTCACGGCCCCGGACACCACCGCTTCCCCCAAACCCGGGCTGGCATCGATCACGGCCTGCTTCCGGCGGCCCGTCAGCGGGTTCGCGGTGAAAAGCACACCGGCGGCGGTGGCATCCACCATCCGCTGGACCACCACGGCCAGCGCCACCGCGGCCGGGTCGATCCCCCGGCTTGCCCGGTAGCTGACCGCCCGGTCCGTCCAGAGCGAGGCCCAACAGTTGCGCACGGCTTCCACGACGGCGGCAGCGCCCACCACGTTCAGATAAGTGTCCTGCTGGCCGGCGAAACTCGCCGACGGAAGGTCCTCCGCAGTGGCTGAGGACCGGACGGCCACCGGAACGTTGTCCCCCAGGGCTGCATAGGCCTGTTCGACGGCGGCGGCCACCTCGGTGGGGACCGGGGCGTTTTGGATGATACCCCGGGCCCGGGACGCCAGCGCCGCCAGGGCGGGGAGGTCGCCGTCGGGCGTTGCCTGAAGAGCAGAGTGGACGTCGGCGAGCATGCCGTCCGTTCGATGCGCGTGGCCCGCGATCGCTTGGCGGTAGGCCTCCGTAGTGAGGCAGAATCCGTCAGGCACGGGCAGGCCGGCGGCGAGCAACTCCCCCAGGTTGGCCGCTTTGCCACCCACCAGGGGAACCATTGCTGCGGTGACCGCCTCCAATCCGAGGATGGGAGACGAACTGCCGGTGTCAGGCATTTTCATGCCTCCTGCTGCGGAAGGTGATGGGTCAGGCTGCGCCGGGGATCGGTCCGAACTGCGCCCGGTCCGCCAGCCGCGGATCGTCGCGGTCCGGAACCACCAGGACCGGGCTCTTGGCGTGGTGGAGCACGCCGCCGGACGTGGAGCCCAGGAGCATGCCGGTGAACCCGCCACGGCCCCGGGTGCCCACAACCACCAGTTCTACGTGCCGGCTGGCCTCAACGAGAACATCCACGGCCGAACCGTCCAGCAGTTCCGACTCCACGGAAAGGTTGGGGTAGTGGCTTTTGAGCCAGGCCATCCCGGCGTTAAGTTGGACCCGGATGTCATCGAAGAGGGCTTTGCGGTCCATGGGGGCCGGAACCCAGGCCAGCGAGCCGCTGAACTGCGGCACCGCACAGATCACGCGCAGGGTTGCCCCGAGCCGTTCAGCCTGGTCCGCAGCCTCCAGCACGGCGATGCGTGCCTGTTCGGACCCGTCCACGCCCACCACCACAACGTTCTCGACCTGCTTGTGCCCCGGCTTGGCCTGCTCGGCCCTGATGCGCTTGTCTTCGGTGGTTTCGCCCAGCCGGTCCGAACACACCAGTGGCACCGTGACCGTGGGGCACTTGGCGTGAGCCGGCAGGGCGCTGCTCACCGAGCCCAGCAGGCGTCCCACAAATCCGCCGCGGCCGCGGGTGCCGAACACCAGCAGATCGGCTGTCTCGGACATTTCCAGGAGCACGCCTGAAGCGTCGCCGTTCTCCACGGAGCCGTCAACTTCGATGTTGTAGCCCGAAACCTTGTCCAGCGCCTGCTTGACGATCGCTTCAGCGCCCTCGCGGATCACGGAATCATCCACGGTGGCGTACCCGCCGTCCAGCCCGGACGCCGCAAAGATCGGCACTGAATACGCGGTGACAATATGCAACGGCCGACGGCGGCGCTCGGCTTCCCGGGCAGCCCACACCAAAGCGCACTGGCCATGGTCGGAACCATCCACCCCCACAACAATTCCCACCGGAGCAGCCGAATTTCCGGCCCGGTCCTGTTCCGGATCCGGATGCATCTCTTGTGCGCCCATCGGGCCGCCTCCTCGCGATACTGCCTTATGTTGCGGCTATTCTGCCAGAAGCGGCGCCCTCCGCCCGCACCGGCCGCGATGTGCGCCCCGACGGGCTGGAGAACCCTGCTTCCGCTTCTCACTATTCTCGGTCCGCAGACACTTAGCAAGCGGCTGCGGACCGCTGGATGGCGGGTTATCCACAGCCCGTGGCAAACGGAGTGGCAACCGAATTCAACGATAAGAAGAATGTTTGTGTTTGGGCTATCCACGGCCCTGAATGTTCTGTAGTCTTCGAGGCACTGCCGGTCCGCCGACGCCCAATTCAGGAGCGTCCCGGGCCGGTGCTGCGGCCGGACTTTGGGGGTAACGGAACGCATGCGGGGCAACGCTGCCTGCATCCGAAGCCTTTGAAGGAGGAAAACTGTAGTGTCAAGCATGCCTCTGAATGGCGGGACCGAACGGACCACCACGGTGATCATCGGCACGGGGCTCTCAGGCCTGGCTGTTGGCGCAGAACTGCGCCGCCGCGGCGTGGACGCGATTGTGGTGGACGGGCTCGACATCCTCGGCGCCGGACAACCGGCCAACACCGCTTCACTGCAGCGCTGCGACGCAGCCGACTCCGACTCCCTCCGGGAGCGCAACGAGATCCTCCGCCATCTGCGCAACTACGCCGCCAGCCACCACATGGATGTCCGCAACACCACCCGGGCGGTTCAGCTGACCATGGTGGGCGGCGCACCAGGCGGAAATACTGCGGGAACAGCTGCGGGCTCCCCGTCCGGCAAATGGGAAGTCCATACGCCCAACGGAATCCTGCTGGCTGACAACATTGTGCTGACCCGGTGCGCGCACAGCCAGCTGCGGCGCATGCTCAGCGACTTCGGCATCACAGTTGGCCGCAACCTGGTGGCAGCCATGCGGCAGATCGGCATCTACCTCGTAGGAGTGGGCGAGCTCATCACGCCCTCACCCAAGGAAGTCCTGCGTCAGGCGAAGACCGTGGGCCAGGCCATTTCAGCAACGGTCCAGGCCACGGTCCACCCGGAAAGCGCCGCCGCCGTCTAGGCTTGTTCGGTTTCGTCGTCGCTGCCTGCGTCGAGGCGGCGCTTCGCGAGGATGCCGATGGCCACCAGCAGCCCGACGGCCACTGCGGCAAAGATCACCAGGCTCCAGGGGAACGGTTCGGACGCGTCTTCTGCCGGGGCCGGAGCTGCCACGGTTCCCGGCTGCGCGGTTCCCATCGTGGGAACAGCGGCCGACGGCGATGCTCCCGCCGACGATGTTCCCGAGGGCGCGGCTCCCGCCGCCGCGGCGGTCGCCGTGAAGCCGAACGTCCCCTCGATCGGGTGGGAATCCGAGCTGACCACCCGCCAGGCCACCGTGTACGCCCCCGCCGGAGCACCGGCCTTGAGCTTTTGGGTGGCAGTGCTGTCCACGATCTCCACAGCCCCGTCCGCCCACTCAGCCCCGGCGGAATCCTTGACGGAGAACTGTGCGCCGATGCCAAGCGGGTTCTTGTTGAAGGTGACGGAGACCTGTTCCGGCGTTGTGGCCACCGTGGCGCCCTGTGCGGGGCTGCTGGACTCGGCGGCATCATGTGCCGACGCCGGGGCCGAAACCCCCAGCAGCGCGGCGGCGAGAACGAAGGTCCCGAGCACAACGCTCAGCAACTGGCGGCGGATGGATCGCATGGGTGTACTGCTCCCTAGGGTTGGCGTCCTTCAAGCCTAGGCGAACTTCCATGGGCAGCGGCAGCACACGCTTCCCAGGCACGTTTCCCGCGCACTCTTCCCGGGCACGGGCATTCAGCCGGCGACGTAAGCCGCGAGGTGCTTGCCGGTGAGCGTGGACTTGGCGGCCACAAGCTCTGCGGGCGTGCCCTCGAAAACGACCTTGCCGCCGTCGTGCCCTGCACCGGGACCCAGGTCGATGATCCAGTCGGCGTGCGCCATGACCGCCTGGTGGTGCTCGATGACGATGACCGATTTGCCGGACTCAACAAGCCGGTCAAGGAGGCCCAGCAGGTTCTCGACATCGGCGAGGTGGAGGCCGGTGGTCGGTTCGTCGAGGACGTAGACGTCGCCCTTCTCGGCCATCTGCGTGGCCAGCTTGACGCGCTGCCGCTCGCCGCCGGACAGGGTGGTGAGCGGCTGGCCGAGCGTCAGGTAACCGAGCCCGACGTCGACGAGCCGGCCCAGGATCTTGTGGGCGGCGGGCGTGCGGGCCTCCCCTTCACTGAAGAACACTTCTGCCTCTGTCATGGACATGGCCAGCACTTCGGAGATGTTGCGGCCGCCCAGCGTGTATTCCAGCACTGACGCCTGGAACCGCCGGCCCTCGCAGTCCTCGCACGTGGACTCGACGGTGGCCATCACGCCGAGCTCGGTGAAGATGACGCCCGCGCCGTTGCAGGTGGGGCAGGCACCTTCGGAGTTGGAGCTGAACAGTGCCGGCTTCACGCCGTTGGCCTTCGCGAACGCCTTGCGGATCGGCTCGAGCAGGCCCGTGTACGTGGCGGGGTTGCTGCGGCGGGAGCCTTTGATGGCGCCCTGGTCGATCACCACAACGCCGTCGCGTCCCGCCACGGAGCCGTGGATCAGCGAGCTTTTGCCGGAACCGGCCACACCCGTCACCACGCACAGCACGCCGAGCGGAACATCGACGTCCACGTTCTGCAGGTTGTGCGTGGAGGCGCCACGCACTTCAAGGACGCCGGACGGTTTGCGGACTGATTCCCTGACCTTGGCCCGGTCATCGAGGTGGCGGCCGGTGATGGTGTCGCTCGCGCGCAGCCCCTCCACGCTGCCTTCAAAGCAAACGTTGCCGCCCGCGGTGCCGGCGCCGGGACCGAGATCGACCGCGTGGTCCGCGATGGCGATGGTCTCGGGCTTGTGCTCGACGACGAGCACGGTGTTGCCCTTGTCCCGCAGCTGCAGCAGCAACTGGTTCATCCGCTCGATGTCGTGCGGGTGCAGGCCGATGGTGGGTTCGTCGAAGACGTAGGTGACGTCCGTGAGGGACGACCCCAGGTGCCGGATCATCTTGGTGCGCTGGGCCTCTCCTCCGGAGAGGGTGCCGGCCGGGCGGTCGAGGGAGAGGTAACCCAGCCCGATCTCGGCGAACGAGTCAAGGAGGTGCCGCAGGCCTTTGAGGAGCGGCGCAACCGACGGCTCGTCGAATTCGCGGACCCACTCGGCCAGGTCGCTGATCTGCATCTCGCAGAGGTCGGCGATGTTCTTGCCCTGGATCCTTGAGGACCTGGCCTCGGGGCTGAGCCGCGTGCCCTCACACTCGGGGCAGGCCTGGAAAGTGATGGCACTCTCCACGAAGCGCCGCACGTGCGGCTGCATCGCCTCGACGTCCTTGGACAGCATGGACTTCTGGATCTTCGGGATGATGCCCTCGAACGTGAGGTTGATGCCCTCAACCTTGATCTTGGTGGGCTCGGAGTACAGCATCGTCTCAAGCTGCTTCTTCGTGAACGTGGCAATCGGCTTGTCCATCGGGAGTCCCATGCCCTCGAACAGCCGGCCGTACCAGCCGTCCATGCTGTACCCGGGGACGGTCAGTGCACCGTCGCCGAGCGACTTGCTGTCGTCGTACAAGGCCGTGAGGTCGAAGTCGGAGACCGAGCCCATACCCTCGCAGCGCGCGCACATGCCGCCCAGATAGACAACGTTCTGCACCACGGCCTTCTCCACCCGGCCGCCGGCCTTCTCGGTGCTCATCACACCGCTGGCCTTCCGCGTCGGGACGTTGAAGGAAAATGCCGTGGGCGGCCCGACGTACGGCGTGCCCAGCCGGCTGAAGAGGATCCGGAGCATGGCGTTGGCGTCCGTGGCAGTGCCCACCGTGGAACGGGGGTTCGCGCCCATCCGCTCCTGGTCAACGATGATCGCCGTGGTCAGCCCGTCGAGGTGGTCCACGTCGGGCCGCGCCAGGTTAGGCATGAACCCCTGCACAAAGGCGCTGTAGGTCTCGTTGATCATGCGCTGGGACTCCGCCGCGATCGTCGCGAACACCAGTGAGCTCTTGCCCGATCCTGACACCCCGGTGAACACCGTCAGGCGCCGCTTGGGGATCTCGATGCTGATGTCCTTGAGATTGTTCTCCCGGGCGCCCTGCACACTGATCAGATCGTGGCTGTCGGCAACGTGGGTCGCGGGGAGCTGCTGGACTGTCGATGTGTCAGTAGTCATGGTGTCTCCAACATTGCTAGGCATTGTGAGGTTCCTGACAGACATTCTAGGCGCGCACACTGGGCCCGGTCCCTGCCCTCTAGGATCAAGTAACCCCAACAACACATCCCGGAGGACTAATGCTTAAGCAGGGCTCTGCCTTGGACCGGTACTTCAAGATATCCGAGCGGGGGTCCAACCTCTCCCGCGAGATCCGCGGCGGCTTTGCCACGTTCTTCGCCATGAGCTACATCGTGGTGCTTAACCCCCTGATCCTCTCCGGCCCGGATTCCAGCGGCAACACCCTTGGTTTTGCCGCAGTGGCCGCTGTGACGGCTTTTGTGGCAGGCATCCTCACTATCCTGATGGGCGCCTGGGGCAGGCACCCCTTCGCGCTGGCCGCGGGGCTGGGCGTGAACGCGTTTGTGGCCGTCACGGTCGCCACGAACCCGGGCCTGACGTGGCCGGACATGATGGGCCTGGTGGTCCTGTCCGGCGTGACCATGATGATCCTGGTCCTCACCGGCTTCCGGACAGCCGTCTTCAGGGCCGTCCCGGACGGGCTCAAGACCGCGATCGTAGTGGGAATCGGCCTGTTCATCGCCCTGATCGGGTTGGTGAATGCCGGCTTTGTGCGCCGGATCCCGGACGCTGCCGGCACCACCGTTCCCGTGGGCCTGGGCTTCGACGGGAAGCTGCTGGGCTGGCCCACGGCTGTCTTTGTGTTCGGCCTGATCCTCACGATCGCCCTGGTGGTCCGCAAGGTCAAGGGCGCCATCCTGATCGGCATCATCGCCTCCACCGTCATTTCCGTGATCCTGGAAATGACCCTGCACATCGGCCCCAGCTTTGACGGCACAACCGCCAACCCGCAGGGCTGGTCCCTAGTGGCGCCGTCCTTTACGGGGTGGAGCGCCCCGGACCTGTCGCTGATCGGCAAGGCCAACCCGTTCGGCGCTTTTGAACACCTGGGCTTTGTGGCCGCCACCCTGCTGGCATTCGTGATCCTGCTCAGCATCTTCTTCGATGCCATGGGCACCATGGTGGGCCTGGCCAACGAGGCCGGCACGGTGGACAAGGACGGCAACATCCCGGACGTGGACCGCGTGCTCCAGGTGGACGCGCTCGGCGCGATCGTGGGTGGCGGCGCGTCCGTCTCCTCGAACCAGATCTATGTTGAGGCCGGCGCCGGGATCGGCGAGGGTGCCCGGACGGGCGTGGCGTCCATCGTCACCGGCCTGCTGTTCCTGGTGGCCATGTTCTTCACCCCGCTGATCAACCTCGTTCCGTTCGAGGCGGTGGCCCCGGCCCTGGTGGTGGTGGGCTTCATGATGGTCTCCCAGGTGGGCAAGATCGACTGGCAAGACTGGGGAATCGCCCTCCCGGCTTTCCTGACCATGACCCTGATGCCGTTTACGTACTCCATCGCCAACGGTCTCGGCGCGGGCTTCATCGCCTATGTCCTGATCCGGGCGTTCCAGGGCCGCATCAAGGACGTCCACCCGCTGATGTGGGCGGTGGCCGGCGCGTTCCTGCTGTTCTTCGCCGTGGGTCCCATCGAGGCCGCACTGGGCATGCCCTAGCCCTTCAGCACATACCGCCGCTCGGGCCTGCCCACGCCGTACTTAAGCCGGACCTCCAGCACGCCTTCATCGTGGAGGTACTCCAGATACCGGCGCGCACTGACCCGGGACGTGCCCAACTGGACGGCCACTTCGGCGGCGGAGAGGTCGCCGTCGGCCTCCTTCAGGGCAGCTTCCACGAGCTTCAGCGTTTCGATGCTGCAGCCCTTCGGCAGCGGCCGATCGGTCCGGTCCAGCCCGAACACGCGGTTCACGTCCGACTGCTCCGCCACATCCTTGGCCGAGTCGAGGCCCTGGTAGGCGCTGCGGTAGTGCTCCAGCCGTTCCTGCAGGTCAGTCTGCGAGAAGGGCTTGATGAGGTAGTGCACAATCCCGCCGCGGAGGGCCTTGCGCACCGTGTCCACTTCACGGGCGGCGCTGATCACCAGGACATCCAGTTCGGGGGCCACTTCGCGCAGTTTGTGCATCAGGTCCAGGCCGTTGATGTCCGGCAGGTGGATATCGAGCAGCACCAGGTCCGGTTGCAGCCGCCCCGTTTCGATGACCGCCTGGGCGCCGGTATGGGCCACCCCGACGACGGCGAACCCGGGAGTGCGCTGAATGAACCCTGCGTGGACCTTGGCCACCATAAAGTCGTCATCGACGATCAGGACTTTGATCATTGCTGCATTCTCCGTGTTCGTTCCAGCCGGGCGGTGAAGACCGCCCCGTTGTTGTTGGTTACCGTGAGGTCGCCGCCGCTGCGCCGGCAGACCACCCGGGACAGCGCCAGGCCGAAGCCCCTGCTGCCGCCGGGGCCGGGGTCCTTGGTGGTGAAACCCTGCTGGAAGATCTCCCCCGGATCCCCGGCGACGCCGGGGCCGGAATCGCTTACGGTGACCGTCACGCCGTCGGCTGTGTCCTCCACGAGCACCCTGACGGCTGCGTCCGGAAGCCCGGTGACGGCGTCGAACGCGTTGTCCACCAGGTTCCCCACGACGGTGGTCAGGTCGCGGGACAGCTCATCGTCAACGCGCTTCAGCCCGGATTCCGGGTCCAGCTGCAAGGTGACTCCGCGTTCGGTGGCGAGGCTCGACTTGGCGATGAGGAGCGCGGCGAGCGCCGGGTCCTGGATGCGGCTGGTGACCTCGTCGTTGAGCCGGGTCCTGTCCAGCGTGGCGCCGTTGACGAACTGGACCACGGAATCGTATTCCCCGATCTGGATGAGGCCGGAAATCACGTGCAGTTGGTTGGCGAATTCGTGGGCCTGGGCCCGGAGGGTGTCGGTGGCCGTCCGGGTGGCGCCGAGTTCCCGCTCGAGTGCGGACAGTTCCGTGCGGTCGCGCAGCGTGGTGACGGAGCCGATGTCGCGGCCGCGCGAACGGATGGGAACCCGGTTCAGCACTACCAGCCGGTCTCCCACCAGTACCAGCTGGTCCGGCCCCGGCTGCTCGCGGGTGAGGACTTCCTTGAGCGCCGGCTCCACGGACAGGCCGGCCAGGCGCTTGCCCACACAGTCGGCGGGGAGGCCAAGCAGGGCGCGGGCACTGTCGTTGGCCACGGTGATGCGCTCGTGCGGGTCCAGCGCCACGACGCCTTCCTTCAGGCCATGCAGCATGGCCTCGCGGTTTTCCACCAGGCCGGTGATTTCGCTCGGTTCCATGCCCAGGGTCTGCCGCTTGACCCGGCGGGAGAGCAGCAGCGAGCCGGCAACGCCCAGCACACTGGCCACACCGAGATAGGTGAGGAGGTTGGGCACGGCATCCCCCAGCCGCTCCAGCGTGGACGGGTAGTTCCGGCTGATGGACGCGATGCCGATCATTTTTCCGGCGTCGTCGAGGACCGGAACATGGGCGGTCAGTTCCTCCGTGCCGGATCCGTCCACCACACCGGTCCACGCGCGGCCTTCGAGCACACGGCTGGCGCCGAGTTCCAAGGGCTGGCCCAACAGACTGGGATTGGAGGAGGCAACCACCGTACGGTCGAGCTTCGCAAGCGCCACGTGCGAGGACCCCGACACCGTCCGCACCGACTCGGCCACGGCGGGAAGGGCTGAGCCGCCGCGGGGCTCGGCCCCGGGCAGCAGCGCCCGGACGGTGGGATTGGCACCCAGGGCTTCGGCAGCGGACAGCGCCCGTCGGCCCTCAACCCGTTCGAACGCCGCAGCGGACTGGGCGAGGGAGATGGCCACCACGGCCACCAGGACGGCGAAAACGATGAGCAACTGCAGAACCAGGTACTGCCCCGCAAGGGACATGCCTCTTCGTCGAGTCACTGTGGTTCTTTCCTCTGGTTGCGTGGTGTTGATTGTCGGGCCTCTCGTGGTCAGGCTACCTGAACTATGGGCGCCGCATGGCGCCGGTTGGCCACCGGAAACGTGAACGCAATGAACTTAACTTTCTCTGCGTACACAAGAGTGATGCCCGTCACTTAGGGGCCTAGCATCGGATCACCAGTCAGTTTCTTGCTGATCAGATTTAGAGAAGAGGAACACCATGCGCCAGATCCGCGCATTGCGAATTGCCGCCGTCGCCGCCGGCATCGCCCTGATGGCCACCGGCTGCGGTGCCACCGGGAAGAGCTCTACTGACGGAGCCAGCTCCGGCGCCCCCGCCGGCCCGCTGACCGGGCTCCAGATCATGGTCCCCAACACTGCAGGCGGCGGCTACGACACCACCGCCCGCGTGGCGGCCAAAGTCCTCGAAGACGAGAAGATCGCCACGAACCCCGAAGTCTTCAATCTCGCGGGCGCCGGCGGAACCGTGGGCTTGGCCCGCATCGTCAACGAAAAGGGCAACGGCGACCTCACCATGCTTATGGGCCTGGGCGTGGTGGGCGCAAGCTACACCAACAAGTCCGAGTCCAAGCTGACGGCCACCACCCCCCTGGCCCGGCTCATCGAAGAACCCGGCGCCATCATGGTCAACAAGGATTCGCCCTACAAAACCATCGATGACCTGGTCGCCGCCTGGAAGGCTGACCCGGGTTCCATCAGCGTTGGCGGCGGTTCCTCCCCCGGCGGCCCTGACCACCTGCTGCCCATGCAGTTGGCCGGAGCCCTGGGCATCGACGCCACCAAGGTGAACTTCGTGTCCTACGACGGCGGTGGAGACCTCCTCCCGGCCATCCTGGGCAACAAGGTGGGCTTCGCCGCCTCCGGCGCAGGCGAATACCTCAAGCAGATCGAATCCGGTGCGGTCCGTGTCCTGGCCACCAGCGGCGAGAAGCGGCTCGACGGCGTGGACGCTCCCACCCTCAAGGAATCCAACATCGACCTGGTGTTCACCAACTGGCGCGGCATCGTGGCCCCTCCGGGCATTACCGACGCTGACAAGGCCAAGCTGATCGCGGCTCTCGAAAAGATGCACGGCACGGCCGCGTGGAAGGAAGCCCTGAAGACCAACAGCTGGAGCGACGCCTTCATCACCGGCGCCGAGTTCGATAGCTTCCTGGCCGAGCAGGACAAGCGGGTGGCGGACGTCCTCACGAAGCTTGGCCTGGCGTGAGCTCCTCACCAACTTTGGCCTCACGGCTCAAAGGCCGCTCCGAGCTGGGGGTTGCCCTCCTGCTCGGGGCGGCCGGGGCCCTGGTCATCTGGGACGCAACGCGCGTCGCTACCACCTACTCCCAGTCTGATCCCGTAGGACCTAAGACCTTGCCGTTCATCGTGGGCGGCCTGCTGCTGGTCTGCGCCGTGATGCTGGCCGTCAACGTACTCCGCGGTGGCAAAGGCGAGGCGGAAGGCGGCGAGGACGTGGACCTTTCCCACCCCGCCGACTGGAAGACGGTCCTGCCGCTGGCAGGCGCCTTCATCGCGAACATCCTGCTGATCGACTGGGCCGGCTGGGTCATCTCCGGCACCATCCTGTTCTGGGGCAGCGTCTGGGCACTGGGCGGCCGGAACTACATCCGCGACGGACTCATCTCGGTGGCAATGTCCCTCCTGACCTTTTACGGTTTCTACCTTGGCCTTGGCATTAACCTGCCCGCCGGCCTCCTGGAAGGGATTCTCTGATGGATGTCTTCTCCTCCCTGATGGACGGCTTTGCCACCGCCCTCACCCCCATGAATTTCCTCTACGCCGTGATCGGCGTCGTCCTGGGTACCGCCGTCGGCGTCCTCCCGGGCCTCGGCCCGGCCATGACCGTTGCGCTCCTGCTTCCGGTCACGTACGCCCTGGAACCCACCAGCGCCTTCATCATGTTCGCCGGCATCTACTACGGCGGCATGTACGGCGGCTCCACCACTTCCATCCTGCTGAATACGCCGGGTGAATCGTCGTCCGTGGTCACGGCCATCGAAGGCAACAAGATGGCGAAAGCCGGCAGGGCCGCGCAGGCGCTGGCGACGGCGGCCATCGGCTCGTTCGTGGCCGGCACCATCGGCACCGCCCTCCTCGCAGTCTGCGCGCCGGTGGTGGTGCAGTTCGCCGTCAGCCTGGGATCGCCCAGCTATTTTGCCATCATGGTCCTGGCCCTGCTGGCGGTCACCGCTGTCCTGGGCTCCTCGCGGCTTCGGGGCTTCGCATCCCTTGGCCTTGGCCTCGCCATCGGCCTGGTGGGCCTGGACGTGGTCACGGGCCAGGCCAGGCTCACCTTCGGTGTGCCGCTCCTGGCGGACGGTCTGGACATCGTGGTGGTTGCGGTGGCCATCTTCGCCGTGGGCGAGGCACTGTGGGTTGCCGCGCACCTGCGCCGCAACCCCCTGCAGGTCATTCCCGTGGGACGACCGTGGATGGGAAAGCAGGACTGGAAGCGGTCCTGGAAGCCCTGGCTCCGCGGCACCGCCTTCGGCTTCCCCTTCGGTGCACTTCCGGCCGGCGGGGCCGAGATTCCCACGTTCCTCTCCTATGTCACCGAGAAGAAGCTCAGCAAGCACCCAGAGGAGTTCGGCAAAGGCGCCATCGAGGGTGTGGCCGGTCCGGAAGCGGCCAACAACGCTGCCGCAGCCGGCACGCTGACGCCCATGCTGGCCCTGGGCCTGCCCACCAACGCCACGGCCGCCGTGATGCTGGCAGCGTTCACGCAGTACGGCATCCAGCCAGGGCCGCAGCTGTTCGAAAGCGAGGGACCGCTGGTATGGGCCCTCATCGCGAGCCTGTTCATCGGCAACTTCCTGCTTCTGATCATCAACCTGCCGCTGGCACCGATGTGGGCGAAGCTCCTGCAGATCCCGCGGCCCTACCTGTACGCCGGCATCCTGTTCTTTGCCACCCTGGGCGCCTACTCCGTGAACCTGCAGGCGTTCGACCTGGTGCTCCTGCTGGCGCTCGGCGCGCTGGGCTTCATGATGCGGCGCTTCGGGCTTCCCGTCCTGCCGCTCATCCTCGGCGTCATCCTCGGACCGCGCATCGAAAAGCAGCTCCGCCAGACGCTGCAGCTCAGCGCCGGCGACCCCGCCGGCCTCTGGAGTGAGCCGATCGCCGTCGGCATTTACATCATCATCGCCCTGATCCTCCTGTGGCCGCTGCTGTTCAAGCTGATCCGCCGGAACCGGCCGGCAGCAGTGCCGGCAGGGGTGCCCGCCACCCGCTCCGGCGCATCCGAACCGACGGATGCCTCGGGTGGCAGCGCCAGCCAGGGCAGCCACCGTGCCACCACTGGCGGCGACGGGGACGGCGACGGCTAACCAGCCGGCTACCCGGTCGGCTACCCGGTCCTGGGCATCGGCCCCGCATCGGCCCGCCCCCGCATCCGCCCCACAGCAGAAGATCAACTGACAGAAAAAGAGGTACAGCCATGACGATTGTGGTGGGATACGTCCCTACCCCGGAGGGCGAAGCGGCCCTGACCCAGGCCATCGCCGAGGCCAGGAAGAGCAATACCACCCTGCTGGTCATCAACTCCTCCAAGGGTGATGCCCTGGTGGACAACCGGTACGCCCAGGAGTCCGAAATGCAGGGCATCGACGCGCGCCTGGCCGCCCACGGGATCGACCACGTGATCAAGCAGCCGGTCCGCGGCCACGATGCGGCAGCGGAGGTTCTTGATGCCGCGGAGGAGCACAACGCCGAGCTCATCGTGATCGGTCTGCGCCGCCGCACCCCGGTGGGCAAACTGATCATGGGCAGCACGTCGCAGCGGATCCTGCTCGAGGCGGACTGTCCCGTTCTGGCCGTCAAAGCGGGCATGGCGGGCTGATCCGGACGGATCCGGGCGCCACCTTCTATCCGAAGTTTGTTCGCCGGACCCCGCCCTGACGGTGTGGGCCGGCGAACAAGCTTCGGATTTTTGGCGTCTCGGCGGACGAGACAGCAGTCATCTGACATCCTAGGTCCTGTAGCCGGTACAGTGGATCGAGCCCTTTGGCACGAGACACAGAAAGTTCGGCACATGACTACAGCATTTCTTGAACGCCCCCTGGCCTCCGTGGCGGCCGTCGAAGCCGCGGCTTCGCTGTCCATCGACCTGCAGTTTTCCACAGCGCACGAGATGCACGAAGGACTGGACAACGCTGTCGCCACGCTGATCGAGCCGGCGAAAGACGCGGCCTGCGGCATCCTTGTGACGCGCCTGCGCCCGGGACGCTTCACCGTGGCCCTGGACGAATCGGTCCCCTTTGGTGAAACGTACGAAAGCATTGCAGCCTGAGCTGATCCGGCCTTGGATCCGGGCTTCGATCGATGCGTCGATCCCGCCCGCAATCCACGCGATCCACGCAAAGAGTCCCCGACTTCCGTTACAGGAAGTCGGGGACTCTTTGCTATTTGGTCTTGTGTTCCTAACTCCTGCGGACTTCTACACCGTCGGATTTAAGGAAAAGTTCCTTTTCTGACGGAGTGGCCGGCACGAGCCACAGCACGTTCCCGCTCTGCGATACTTCTTCCACTTCGCCCGCCGCAATGACGTGCGCGTGTTTGATGATTTCCACCCGGTCCCCGGCTTTGAGCGTTCCCCACTCCGAGATGGTGGCCGAGTGGACATTGCGCCTCGACAGGACAGCCCCACGTGCTTTCATTTGAACTACTACCCCTTTGTATACGTTCTGCGCCACAGCCTCTTTGATGTGACTTTCACTACACCTTCAGTTCTACTACACTTCCCGGCGTCGAATTGTTCGTGTTGCACCATATTTCGACATTGGCCGAATTTCTCGGCAGGACCGAAGGATATTCCCGCTCAGGCAAGAATTCCGACGGCGGATTCGGCGGCCTCCCGGACCCTGCCGGAGGCAACCAAACGGTCAGCCGCCTCCAGCTCAGGTGACAGGAACCGGTCGGTTCCGGGGCCTTCGACGACGGACCGCAGCACCCCGATCACGGCAGCGCCTGCCGGGCCGGGGAGGAGCTCGCCGTCGGACAGCTGCGTCCGCATGTCGATGGCGCGGGCGCTCGTCACCAGTTCGATGGCCAGGACACGGCGGAGGTTCTCCACGGCCTTGCGCAGCTTACGGGCCGCATGCCAGCCCATGGACACGTGGTCCTCCTGCATGGCGGAGCTGGGGATGGAATCCACCGACGCCGGGACGGCCAGCCGCTTGTTGTCCGAGACCAGCCCGGCCTGCGTGTACTGGGCGATCATCAGCCCCGAGTCCACACCCGGATCCGCGGCCAAGAACGCCGGCAGCCCGTGCGAACGCGCCGGGTCAAGCATCCGGTCCGTGCGGCGTTCGGCGATCGAACTCAGGTCGGCGACGGCGATGGCCAGGAAGTCCAGGACATAAGCCACCGGTGCGCCATGGAAGTTGCCGTTGGAACTGACCCGGCCGTCCGGCAGGACCACCGGGTTGTCGATGGCCGCGGCCAGTTCACGGGATGCCACCAGGGCGGCGTAGTCCACCGTGTCCCGCGCGGCCCCGGCCACCTGGGGCGCGCAGCGCAGCGAGTAGGCGTCCTGGACTTTGGAATCCCCCACGCGGTGCGAGGCCACGATCGGCGAGTTCGACAGCACACGCAGCATGTTGTCCGCGCTGGCGGCCTGGCCGGGGTGCGGACGCAAGGCCGCATGCAGCTCCGGCACAAAAACCTGGTCCGTACCCAGCAGCGCCTCGACGCTGAGCGCGGCGGTGATATCCGCCGTCGTGAGCAGTTGGCGAAGGTCCGCGATGGCCATCAGGAGCATGCCCAGCATGCCCTCGGTGCCGTTGACCAGCGCCAGGCCTTCCTTTTCGGCGAGGGTGACCGGCTCGATGCCGTGCCCGGCGAGCAGCTCGGCGACAGGCGCCTCACCCCGCCCGCCGTACGTCACGCCGTCGGGCCCTTCCGCTTCACCCTCGCCCATCAGCACCAGGGCGCAGTGGGACAGCGGGGCGAGGTCGCCGGAGCAGCCAAGCGAGCCGAATTCGCGGACCACCGGGGTGATGCCGGCGTTGAGTACGTCCACCATGGTCTGCAGGACGACGGGGCGGACGCCCGTGCGGCCAGAGGCCAGTGTCTTGGCCCGCAGGAACATAATGCCGCGGACCACCTCGCGTTCCACGGCCGGGCCCATGCCGGCGGCGTGGCTTCGGATCAGCGATTTCTGCAGCTGGGTGCGCAGCTCGCTGGGGATGTGCCGGTTGGCCAGCGCGCCGAAGCCGGTGGAGATGCCGTAGGCGGGGGTCTCACTGTGCGCGAGTTCGTCGATGTGCGCGCGGACCTTCGCCACCGTGTCCAGCGCCTCCTGGGCGATGGTCACCTGGGCGTTGTGGCGGGCGACGGCGACAACGTCCTCGGGCGTGACGCCGCTGGAGCCGAGAGTGACGGTGAGCGGTGAGTGGGTGGTGATGGTCACTTTGTGATTCCTTCTTGCATGGGGATGCGGACGCCGCGTTCTTTGGCGACGTCGGTGGCGCGGTCGTAGCCGGCGTCGGCGTGGCGGATGACGCCCATGCCGGGGTCGTTGGTGAGGAGGCGTTCGAGTTTCTGGGCGGCGAGGTCGGTGCCGTCGGCGACGGAGACCTGGCCGGCGTGGATGGAGCGGCCGATGCCGACGCCGCCGCCGTGGTGGATGGAGACCCAGGTGGCGCCGGAGGCGGTGTTGAGCAGGGCGTTGAGCAGCGGCCAGTCCGCGATGGCGTCGGAGCCGTCGGCCATTGCTTCGGTTTCGCGGTAGGGGGAGGCGACGGAGCCGGAGTCGAGGTGGTCGCGGCCGATCACGATGGGTGCCTTGACTTTGCCGTCCTTGACGAGCTGGTTGAACAGCAGGCCGGCCTTGGCGCGGTCGCCGTAGCCGAGCCAGCAGATCCGGGCCGGCAGGCCTTCGAACTCCACCCGTTCCTGGGCCGCATCGATCCAGCGGTGCAGGTGCTTGTTCTCGGGGAAGAGTTCCTTGATGGCCGCATCGGTGACCGCGATGTCCTCGGGGTCACCGGAGAGTGCCACCCAGCGGAACGGGCCCAGACCCTCGCAGAACAGCGGCCGGATGTAGGCCGGGACGAAGCCGGGGAATTCGAACGCGCGGGTGTAGCCGCCCTTGCGGGCCTCGTCGCGGATGGAGTTGCCGTAGTCGAAGACCTCGGCGCCGGCGTCCTGGAACTCGACCATGGCCTGGACGTGCTTCGCCATGGAGGCCTGGGCCTTTTTGGTGAAGCCTTCCGGGTCGGCGGCGGCCTCGGCGTGCCACTCGGCGACCGTGATGCCTTCGGGGAGGTAGGACAGCGGGTCATGGGCGGAGGTCTGGTCCGTGACGATATCGACCGTGAGCTCGCCCGCACGGTGGCGGCGCAGGATCTCGGGGAAGACCTCCGCGGCGTTCCCGACGTACCCGACGGACCAGCCGCGGCGCTCTTCCTTGGCTTTGAGGACCTTGGCGATGGCGGTGTCGAGGTCGGTTTCGACCTCGTCGAGGTAGCGTTTGCCGGCGCGGCGGCGCAGGTGGCTTTCGTCAACGTCGACGATCAGGCAGGCGCCTTCGTTCAGGGTGACCGCGAGTGGCTGGGCACCGCCCATGCCGCCGCAGCCGCCAGTGAGGGTCAGGGTCCCGGCGAGGGTGCCGTCCTCGTCGCCGGTGAGCTTCCGGGCGATCGCGGCGAAGGTCTCGAAGGTGCCCTGCAGGATGCCCTGGGTGCCGATGTAGATCCAGGACCCGGCGGTCATCTGGCCGTACATCATGAGGCCCTCGGCCTCGAGACGGCGGAATTCGGGCCAGTTGGCCCAGTCGCCCACGAGGTTCGAGTTCGCCAACAGCACCCGCGGCGCCCATTCGTTGGTCCGGAACACACCGACCGGCTTGCCGGACTGGACCAGCAGCGTCTCGTCGCTTTCCATGGTTTCGAGGGTGCGGGTGATCGCATCGAACGCCGCCCAGGACCGGACGGCGCGGCCGGTCCCGCCGTAAACCACCAGATCATCCGGGCGCTCCGCGACCTCGGGGTCCAGGTTGTTCATGAGCATGCGCAGCGGGGCTTCTGTCTGCCAGCTCTTGGCGGTGAGCTCGGTGCCGCGGGCAGCTTTGACCGGGCGGGCACCGGTGGTGAAATCGGCGGGTGCCATGAGGGGCTCCTTTGTGTTCTGGGCGAGTATGAGGTTCGCGGTGTTGGGAAGAGGTTCTGTATCAACTAAAGCCGTTCCGGGCGGGGCCGGACAGGGCTTTCGGAGGGGTGGTGTCCGGGATTCCAGACTGCTGCGAGTTCCTGTCGGACCGTCGGGGAGGCAGAGCCAGCCGACGGCGGGCAGCACTACTTGGCAGGGCGGCCGTGGATGCGGACGGAGAGTTCGTCCGCTACTTTCTGGACCCGCGCGGCGAGCGCCGGCCATTGGTCCGCCGGCAGTTTGTCCTCGAGGAACGTGACGGCGACTGCCGCCGTCGGCCATCCCACGTGGTCCGTGACAGCGGCGGCGATCGAGCCGAAGCCGGGCGTCACCTCGCCATGTTCGGTGGCGTAGCCGCGCTGCCTCACTTGGTCCAGGTGCGAGGACAGCGCGGAGTACTTCATGATGGCGCCCTCCACTTCATGCCGGGCGGTGAAGGCCTCGGCATTCGGGTAAAGCGCCCGGACCTGCGACTTGGGCAGTGCGGCGAGAATGGCGCGGCCGCTGGCGGTGAGGTGGCTGGGAAGCCGGACGCCGACGTCGGTCACCAGGGAGGGGCGGTTCTTGGCCCGTTCCTCCACGATGTAGAGCACGTCGCGGCCGTGGAGCACGGCCAGGTGCGCGCTCTCACCGATGACGTCCACCAGCGACGCCAGCAGCGGCCGGCCCAGGCGGGACAGCGGTTCCTGCCGCGAATACGCCGAGCTCAGCTCGAAGGCACTGATGCCCAGCCCGTAGCGCTGCTCCTCGTGCAGATGGAGGACAAAGCCGTTCGCCTCCATCACCCCCAGGAGGTGGTAGACGCTGGAGCGCGGCAACCCCAAGGATGTGGCAATGCTCGACGCCGCCATCGGCCCCCGCTTCGAGGCCAGCAGCTTGAGGATACGCAGGGTGTTCTCGGCGGCGGGGACTTTGGACGTCACCCTTGGTTCAGTGCCCGCCTCTGGCCTGGCTTCCGCGCTCGGCAACACTGCACTCGACTCCACTGTGCCCTCCGTCATTTCTCGTGAGGCTTCCGGCCATGTCCGGGATCCCGTACTTAACCTTGCGCCTACGACCGGTCCCCTCACTGCCATCAAAACACGGCCGGTGTCCGGGATGCCAGACACTTGCCTTCGATGCGGGTCGGTCCGGAGTTGTTTGGGCTTAGGCTGGCTTCCCGGCCGCTCGGGCCCGCCCTGGCCCGCCGGGGCAGCTGGATCGGGTCCGGCTGCGTGGGCCGGAGGCGTGGGCTGGAGCCGCTGGTCGTCGGAGCTGGTCGTAGGCTGAAGCGTATGGCCTCAACCAGCGATATTCTTGCCGCGTACGATTCCCAGCTCCGCCGACTGGTTCCGCCAGCGGTTCCGGCAGGCCACGAGTATCAACTGCTAGGCCCCCTGCTTCGCGTGACCGGACAGCGGCGGGGCTTCATCGAGTCGGCTCGTGATGCCGGCGTGGAGGGCGGAATGCTCGACAGACTGATCGTCGAGCAGCGTGACTACTTTGCCGGCCGCGGGGAAGCCGTCGAGTGGAAGATACGGGCGCATGACCTCCCGGTTGATATTGAGTCCCGGCTTCTGGCCGCGGGCTTCGCACCGGAAGACCGCGAGACCGTCCTGGTGGGTGAGACGGCAGCGATGGCCGGTGATCCGGCGGTCCCCGAAGGCATCCGTGTGAGGCCAGTCTCAGAACGTGGCGACCTGGAGCGGATTGCGCGCATGAAGTCCATGGTGTGGGGCGCTGACTACAGCTGGGTGGCCTCTGACCTGCATCACCGGCTCGCCGCTGACCCGGAAAACCTGGTGGTCTTCGTAGCGGAGGCCTCGGGCGAAGTGGTGTCGGCGGCCTGGCTGGAGATCAATCCGGACACGGACTTCGCCGGTTTGTGGGGCGGGTCAACTTTGCCTGCATGGCGCGGGCGCGGGATCTATAAGGCTCTGGTTTCCGCACGCGCCCAGGTGGCGGCCGCCCGTGGAGTGAAATATCTGCAGGTGGACGCGTCTGCTGACAGTGAGCCGATCCTGCGAAGGTTGGGGTTCAGGGCCATCACCACCGCCACTCCGTTTGTTTGGACTCCTCCTGTGAGGGGCGATAGCCCTGGAGCAGCTGGGTAGAGCCCGCCCCCGCAAGGACGAAATGTCATGCTGCACCACCAACTGCGCTCCCGTGACTCAAACCAGCGCCCAATCTGGGAAGGTACCTTCTTTCACTGATGATCCTGCAGCTGGCCATTGGGCAGCGATGAGTCGACGGGCAGGTCCGGAGAAACCGCGCCAACGTGTTGAAGTCTGAGCTCTTCGAGAAGCTCCGGCGGCCAGTGGGGTGGTTCCCAGTCTGGGTGTTCGCTTTGGTAGTGGCGTCCGGTGGGTGATATCCAGCCGGGTGGTTCGTTCTTGGTGGCGGTGGTGGGTTTCCAACCGGTGATGTGTCTGAGCCTGTGGTGCTTGCGGCATGGCTGGCCGAGGTTACTGATCCCGGTGGTGCCGCCGTGGGCCCAGGCGAGGAGGTGGTCCGCTTCGTTGTCGAGGGAGTGGTTGCTGCAGCCGGGGAACGGGCACTTCCCGTCGCGTAACCGTAGCCATTGGCGTTGGGCTTTGGTGAGCCGGTAGCTGGTCCGCCCGATCTCGAGCGGTGCTCCGTCGCGGGGATCGATGAGGACGCGGTGGAAGGATTCGGCGCCGTCGGCGATCAAGTGGCGGGCCATGGACGGCGGGATCGGCCCGTATCCGTCGAGCATGGCCGGCTCATCCGTGACACCCAGCAGCGCCATGACCGGGACCGTGATCAACACCTGCGCCCGCGGGGATGGAATACCGCCGGTCTTTTCCCTACCCTCATCACCGGTTCCGCCGCCGGTGATGTTGTTGGTCAGGAGACAGGTGGCAAGGGTGTCGGCGCGGAGCTGGCTGAGGTTCCGGTCCTCGTCCGGTCCTTGGAGGGCACGGGCTGCGGTGGTGGCGCGGTCCCAGATCGCGGCCGCCTGGTCCGCGGGGAGGTATGCGCTGAGCCAGGCCATGCCGTCCCGGTCCGGGGCGTACTCCAGGCGCCGGTCCGCGGCGCTCTTGATGTGGCGTTTTTCGATGCTGACCGGGTGGTGGCGTTCGCGCCAGGTGCGGGCCTTGTGCCGGAACCTGCCGGGGATGAGCTCACCGGCGAAGCCGCGTGCCGGATTCACCGCGTGGGGGTCCAGGAAATGCGCTTCGAGGGCTTGGGCGCCGGCAGGGTCCAAGTTCACGGTTTCGTCGACCATGATCCGGGCGTGCTGCCACGAAATCGTCCCGGCCTGCAACGCGGACAACGTCAAAGGCAGGGCAGTGGTCAGGAAGCGCGCCTCGGCGAGGAGGGCGCCGGCGGCCCGTTCGCTGACCGTCAGCACACACGCGACCTCCGCGACCACGGCCATCTCCTGCCCGGTATTGTCCTCGGGCGACGCTGCAGGGCCCGCCAAAGCCTCGGCAGCGCTGTTGTAACCGGCGGCCAGCCAGGCCTTCAGGGCGGCACTTTTCGCGTCCAGCCGTGAGATCTCGGCCAGCCCGTCCAGGAAACCATCTGCCCGCCGACGCATAGGATCAGCGTCCCCGGAACAGCCGGAATCGGTCCCGTCCCGGAGCACCACAGCAAGCTCAGCGAAGGACACCGCAAGGGCCTCCGCCGTCGCCACCGCTGCTCTGCTATCCATACCCAAATCATCCCGCGAGGGACTGACAATAACGGCGAGGCTAAACGGCTATGTGCATAACCCTGCTTGACGTCATTGTCGAAGAGCGTCGGCGGAGCTGGGCGCTTACGTGTCCCCTCGCGCGCTGGGCGCTTATGTGTCCCCTCGGGCCGGGGGCTTAAGTGTCCCTTCGCGCCTGGTAATAGGGGGCGGTCGAAGAGCCTCAGATGCTGACAACAACCTTGCCGCGGACGCGCCCTTCGTGCATGTATTCGACGGCGGCCGGCGCCTCAACGAGCGCGTAGACCTTGTCCACGGCAGGCTTCACACTGCCGGCTTCAATGAGCATGGTCAGCGCCTCGAGATCGCGGTAGTTTTCCGTCGAAACAAGCCCCTTGAATTTCTGCCCGGAGAACAGTGACACCAGCGGCGCACCCATCGAACGCTCAAACCCGCCGGTCAGGTTCCCACCGCCCTCGCCGCCGACGATCACCAGCGTGCCCCGCGGGGTCAGCACGCGCCGCAGAACCGCGAGCGGCCGGTTGCCGGCGGTATCCAGGATGACATCGTAATACTGCCCGGCGCGGGCAAAATCGTCCCGGGTGTAGTCGATGACATGATCAGCGCCGAGGGACCGGACCAGCTCCACTTTTCCGGTGCTGCAGACTCCAGTGACCTCTGCCCCGAATGCCTTCGCCACCTGCACCGCAAAGGACCCGACTCCTCCGCCAGCACCGATGATCAGCACTTTCTGGCCGGTCGTCACCTGTCCGGCATCGCGGACAGCCTGCAACGCGGTTACACCCGAAATGGGTGCCACCGCAGCTTCCTCGAACGTGAGGTTCGCGGGCTTCGTGGCCACACGTCCCTCCCTGGCGCAGACAAATTCCGCGAAGGACCCCTCGCATGTGCCGAACACTTCGTCGCCAAGCTGGAAGCGTGTAACGCCAGCCCCCACGGCCTCCACGACGCCGGCAACCTCACGGCCGCGGACCGGAAACTTGGGCTTCTTCAGCCCGAAGCCGAAGAGGCGGAGCAGGTACGGCCGCCCGGCCATAAGGTGCCACACACCCTGGTCGACGCCGGCCGCGCGGACCCTGATCAGCACTTCCCGATCACCCGGCACCGGCAGAGGGATATCCCTTAGTTGGAGCACGTCGGCATTCCCGTAAACGTCCTGCACGATAGCTTTCATGATGCGTCTCCTTGATGATTCGGGTACTGGAACACGTCCTCAAGCGGCACGCTGAGCACATGGGCGATCTGGAACGCCATCTCCAGGGACGGTGAGTACCGGCCCTGTTCTATGGCGATGACGGTCTGGCGGGTGACGCCCACACGTTCGGCGAGTTCGGCCTGCGTCATCTCGCCCCGTTCGAACCGCAGGCGGCGGATGGAATTGGTCACCCGCGTTGGCTTCACCACGGCTGGAACCCCCGGCGGTAGGCGACGATCTTGGCCACGGAGCCCAGGATCGCGGACAACACAAACGTCAGGTAGATGACGTTTGCGATCCAGAAGTGGTCCACCTCGGCCATCGCCAGGAGCAGCGCCGCGACGCCGCCGATGACCACAAACGACTGCCCGATGTACTCGCCGAAACGGTAGATCTCCCTGTCGCGCTGATCCTTCTTCCCGGCCTCCTTGGGCGAAATAATGCCCAAGAGTATGTGCAGCGCGATGGACGCAGCAATGGATGCCCCGATGGTCCACAGCAGTGGAGCCACGTAGGGAACCTCAGCAAGGGGCATTGTGCCGGCCATGCCCAGGACGATGGCCAGATACACGCCATAAGAGCCCGTGGCCACCACCCCCATGATCCAGGCACTCTTCTCTTCGAAGGACATCTCCACTCCCTGTGATGCATGCATGTAAACCAAACTTGACATTTTCAATGTAAAAGAAAGCAGACATCGAGTCAAGGTTTCTTGACCTGCCAGGGCAGGTGTCGGCCCTGCAAATGATCTGTGAGAAGCCAGCCCACCTAGATGCGGGAAAAGCGGGCAAACCCAGCGTGGACGTCATGGACAATGACAGCCCCACCACCTAGGACCTGGGCCTTGGCCCGAAGCCGCGCCAAGAGCTCCTCGCTGGGACGGCCAAATACTTCGATGGTCCGCAACGTGATGAGGGGCGCGATAGGAGGAAACTTGGGGCCGGCGACCTTCATGTGGAACTCCAAGGAGGCCAGATCCGCGTGGAGGTTCATGACGCTCATCGTGGAGCCGTCCTCTGAGAAATAGACGCGGTAGGCGAGGATCTGAGGCTCGTTCATTTCGACGAATGAGCTCAACTCCGCCATGGCAGCCTTCAACTCCTCGAGCCTGCCGGGGCGGACCTCAGACGTATCGAGGTATGCGATGAACTCATCCATGCCATCCCTCCCGTTAAAACCGCGTCAACGCCCGTGCCAAGGGCCGCCTTTGGGCCGCGAACGTGATCCGTTATGGTCAATTTTCCTCCCGATCCGGCTCCGGCACACCCCCGATGCCAGCCACCCACCCGTCACGCGGGCTTCTCATCGTCTGAGAACCGAGACAGCGAAATGTCGTGAAGCCCATCACAGCAGGCCCGGAAATGGTCTGCTGGTTAGCGATCCCCCTCCCAATGACGAGAAGGTATTTGTATGCAGCAAGCACCAAGCGCCACCAGGCAAGACGCAAGCCCGGCCGAAAAGCCCAGGCCAGGATCCGGCGTCGCGCAGGTCCTGAACCGGGGACTGAACGTCCGGCACATCCGCTTCATGGCCCTGGGTTCGGCGATCGGAACCGGCCTGTTCTACGGCTCGGCCTCCGCCATCCAGAAGGCGGGCCCGGCCGTCCTGCTCGCCTACATCATCGGCGGCGCGGCGGTGTTTATGGTCATGCGGGCCCTCGGCGAGATGGCCGTCCGCCACCCTGTCTCAGGCTCGTTCGGCCAGTACGCCAGCCGCTACCTCGGCCCGCTGGCGGGGTTTGTGACCGGCTGGACGTATGTCTTCGAGATGGCGATCGTGGCCATCGCGGACGTGACGGCTTTCAGCATTTACATGGGCTTCTGGTTTCCGCAGGTGGACCGCTGGATCTGGATCCTGGCCATCATCTGCTTCCTGGCCGCACTGAACCTGCTCAGCGTGAAGGTCTTCGGCGAGCTCGAGTTCTGGTTCTCGCTGATCAAGGTGGTGGCCATCATCGCCATGATCGCCGGCGGCGCCGCCATCATCGCGTTCGGTTTCCAGGCCGGCGGGTCCACCGTGGCCCCCGGGCCTCGGCAACCTCGTGGAGCACGGCGGGCTGTTCCCCAACGGCTTCGAAGGGCTCCTGGCCTCGTTCGCCGTCGTGATGTTCGCGTTCGGCGGGATCGAGACGCTTGGCATCACCGCCGGCGAGGCCGCGGACCCCAAGAAGATTATCCCCAAGGCGGTGAACACGGTGCCGGTCCGCGTCCTGCTGTTCTACGTCCTGACCCTCGGCGTGCTGATGAGCCTCTTCCCGTGGAACGAAATCGGCAGCAACGGCAGCCCGTTCGTTCAGATCTTCAGCGGCCTGGGCATCCCGGCCGCACCGCACATCCTCAACGCCGTGGTGATCACCGCCGCGCTCTCCGCCATCAACAGCGACATCTTCGGCGCCGGCCGCATCCTGTTCGGGCTGTCCGGGCAAGGCCACGCGCCGGCAGTTTTCGGTAAGGTCTCGCGCCATGGCGTGCCGTGGATGACGGTGGTGATGATGGCCGGCATCCTCCTGGTGGGCGTGGTGCTGAACGCCGTCATTCCCGAAGACGTCTTCATCCTGATCGCCTCGATCGCCACCTTCG
The DNA here is from genome assembly GCF_006517235.1 of Pseudarthrobacter sp. NIBRBAC000502772. NCBI lineage: Bacteria > Bacillati > Actinomycetota > Actinomycetes > Micrococcales > Micrococcaceae > Pseudarthrobacter > Pseudarthrobacter sp. NIBRBAC000502772. The sequence goes on along the minus strand of NZ_CP041188.1, from coordinate 954,672 downwards.
CCACCGTCTGGGTGTGGGTCATGATCCTTGCCTCCCATGTGGCGATGAAGCGGGAGATCGCGCGGAATGGACTGCCGGCGTCGGAATTCCCCTCCCCGTGGTGGCCCGCGGCATCCATCCTGACCATCGCGTTTATGGCGCTGATCATCGCCGTCCTGGGCGCCTTCGAGGACACCCGCGTGGCGCTGTACGTGGGCGCGGCGTGGCTGGGGCTGCTGGTCCTCGCCTACCGCCTGTGGGTCAGAGGTAACGGACGACGCCGGGCCGAACTTGTGGACGAAACCTCACCGCTCCCGGTGGTCGCCTCAGCCCGCCGGAGCTAAGATCAGGCATGGTTCCCCTCTCAAACCTTCTGGCGTTTGCGCTGGCATCCGTGGTGCTGATCGCTGTCCCCGGACCCAGCGTGCTGTTCGTGATCGGCCGTTCCCTGGCCCTTGGCTGGAAGGGCGGCGTCCTGACGGTGCTGGGCAACGCGACCGGGCAACTGGTGCAGGTGGCTGCAGTCGCGCTCGGCGTGGGCATTATTGTGGCGCAGTCCGTGGTCCTCTTCAGCGTGGTGAAGCTGGCCGGGGCCGCCTACTTGGTCTATCTGGGCATCAAAGCCATCCGGAACCGTCGGCACAACTCATTCGCGGATCGTCAGCCAGCGGCTTCCTCGCCACGGCGGCTGGTGGCGGAAGGCCTGGTGGTGGGTATCACCAACCCCAAGTCGGTGGTCTTCTTCGTGGCAGTGCTTCCGCAGTTTGTTGACTACCCTTCCGGGGCCATTCCGTTCCAGCTGGCGCTGCTGGGGGCGGTGTTCCTGCTGATCGCCGTAGTGTCAGATAGCCTCTGGGCCGTCGCCGCGGGTTCAGCCCGCCAATGGTTTGCCCGTTCGCCCCGCCGGGTTTCAGCGGTGGAGGCAACAGGCGGGGCCTTGATGATCGGCCTCGGCGGAACGTTGGCCCTGACCGGCAGCAAGTCCTAGGGACCACACCGGCGCTCTCTCACTTTTGGGGCGATTTGGCGCGACGCTCTCTCACATGAGGTGAGAGAGCGTTTGCCCAAAACGTGCATTAGGTGAGAGAGCGTCCGGGAGTTGCGCTCGTGCTCAGACGGCGGCGATCGCCGAGCGGACCGCGGCCGGCATCGGCGTTGTGGGCCGGCCGATCAGGGTGCGGAGGTCCGAGCCGCTGACCAGGAGGTCGCCACGGGCAATGCCGAGGTCCGAGTCCGCCAGGATGTCGGCGAAGAGCTCCGGCACGCCGAATCCGGCGAGGAGTCCTGCGTAGTCGCTGGCAGGAAGGTCCTGGTACACCACGGGCGTGTTGGCCGCGGCGCTGATTTCCTGGGCCAGTTCGGTGAGCGTGAAGGCGTGGTCTCCGCCGAGCTCGTAGACCTTGCCGGCCTGATTCTCGGCAACCAGCACGGCTGCCGCTGCCTCGGCGTAGTCCACCCGGGCCGCGGCACTGACCTTGCCTTCACCGGCGCTGCCGGCAAGCGCACCCTGGGCAAGGGTGCCCTGCAGCTGGTCGGTGTAGTTTTCGAGGTACCAGCTGTTGCGGAGAATGGCGAATGGAACCCCCGAGTCCTTCAGGATGGCCTCGGTTGCCTGGTGCTCAGCGGCCAGCTTCATGCTGGTGGTGTCAGCGTTGGCGACACTTGTGTAGGCCAGCAGCTCCACGCCTTCAGACTTGGCTGCCTCAATCACCGTGCGGTGCTGGTCCACGCGCTGGCCAACCTCGCTGCCGGAAATCAGGAGAACCTTGCTGGCGCCCTGCAGGGCCAGCGCCACAGACGAAGGGTCCGAGTAGTCCATCGGCTTGACCTGCACACCGCGCGCCTTGAAGTCCGCCAGTTTTTCGATGGAACGGCCGGTGGCCACGATCTGCGCTGCCGGAACGTTGCGCTCCAGGAGGGCCTCGACGACGTGGCGGCCAAGCTGTCCGGTTGCTCCGGTGATGACGATGCTCATGGGTTGGTTCCTTTCACCATTTCTTAGGGGGTCACCTTCCACAACCAGCCGCCCCGCCAATTACTTCCTGAAAGACAGTACGCACTTCTAGGTAAGGTACTCACCTTTTGGTAAGTTATGGGTATGGAAGCGACTGGATGGCCCACCACCCTGCCGGAAGATCTCCGGGCACACCTGCCGGAAGGATCGGCCGACGGCGTGTTCCCGGCTGGGTGCCCCAGCCGCACCGTCCTGGACCACATCACCAGCAAATGGGGGGTCCTGATCCTCCTGGCGCTCTCCGAAGGTGAGCAGCGCTGGAGCGAACTCCGGCGCCGGGCAGAGGGCATCAGCGAAAAAATGCTGGCGCAGACCCTCAAGACCCTGGAGCGCGACGGCCTGGTGCTGCGGAAGGCCCAGCCCGTCATCCCGCCCCGCGTGGACTACAGCCTGACCGAACGCGGCCATGAGCTGTCCGGCCTGCTGGTCCCCCTGGCCACCTGGGCCTACAACAACGCCGACGACATCCTCAACGGCCAGCGCTGATTCCCGGACAACGATGATTCCCGGCCAGCGCCGACCCCTAAATCACCTAAGTAGGATTCGCCCGCGAAGTCGAGTACATGTTACTGGTGTGACTGGTGTGAATAGCGCCTAGTGTAAATGTAAGGTGCCAGCCAGGAATTGGAGGACCATCCTCTGCTGGGAGCGTTCCGGCAAGCGCGCCGACAGTGAGCGGACGAGCGCCGCCCTGAAGGAGTTGTTCCGATGGTCAACGCTGCCAGTAATCCGAGACAACCGCGCCTCATGGCAAGGGCCTGGAACCGCGTCCGCGCGGTGCCAGGCCCAGCAAGCCCCTACAAGATCGGTGACGCCGTGGTGGGTGACGATCCCTTCAACGGCCGGCACGAGGGTGTGGTGGTCTCACGGACCCCCGGCTCTGTCGGCATCGGAGCCGCAGAGGGCGTTGTCTACTTTGATCCCCGCCACGTCAGACGGCAGGAGTAGGCAACCGGCCCCGGCTACCGCGCCGACCAGCCGCCGTCCATTGCGTAGCTGGCCCCAGTGACCATGCCGGCGTGATCGGACGCCAGCCAGGCCGCCAGGGAGGCAACTTCCTCCGGTTCCACCAGGCGTTTCACGGCGGACTCGGTGAGCATCACCTTGGCCAGGACCTCGGACTCGGGGATGCCATGCACCCTGGCCTGGTCCGCAATCTGCTTCTCGACCAGCGGGGTCCGGACGTAGCCCGGGTTGATGCAGTTGGACGTGACTCCATGCCCCCCGCCCTCAAGTGCCGTCACCTTGCTCAGCCCTTCCAGGCCGTGCTTGGCGGAAACGTACGCGCTTTTGAACGGGGAGGCCCGGATTCCGTGCACGGATGACACGTTGATGATGCGGCCGAAGCCGTTGGCATACATGTGCGGCAGCGAGGCCCGGATCAGCAGGAACGGGGCCTCGAGCATCAGCGCGATGATCCGGCGGAAGTCCGCCGGATCGAACGCTTCGATGGGGCTGATGCTCTGGATCCCGGCGTTGTTCACCAGGATGTCGCAGTCCAGGCTCAGGGTGGCGAGCGCGTCCACGTCCAGCAGGTCCACGGCCCAGGCCGTGCCGCCCACTTCATCGGCGAGGGCGGCAGCGCCGGCGGAGTCGACGTCGGCCACCACCACTTTCGCCCCGCGGGCGGCCAGTTCCCGGACACAGGCAGCCCCGATCCCGCTGGCGCCGCCGGTCACCACGGCCTTGCGGCCGTTCAGTGTGTTTTCCATTGCAGATCTGCTTCCCATCGTGTGCGCGCTCAATTTCCCTGCGGTGAACTGCTCAGGCAGTTCAGCGTGAGGCCGCCGGGAGCAGTCCCTCGCGGGCGGCGTCGGCCTTGTCCACTTCCTCCAGCGCGATGCCCTTGGTTTCCTTCAGGCTCAGCACCGCCACCGTTGTGATCGCGCAGGCAACCAAAAGGTAGATGGCCGTAGGCAGCCAGGAACCGGTGTCCTTGAGCCACTGGGTGGCCAGCAGCGGGGCCAGCGAACCGGCGAAGATCGAGGTGACCTGCGAGCCCAGCGAAACGCCCGAGTAGCGCATGCGGGTGGGGAACAGTTCGGCCATGATGGCGGGCTGGCCAGCATACATAAACGCGTGCAGGCAGAGGCCGATGGTCACAGCCAGGACAATCACCACGGCGTTGCGCGTATCGAACATGGGGAAGGCGAAGAACGGCCAGGCCGCACCGGAGATGGACCCGATCAGGTAGACGGGCTTGCGTCCCAGCTTGTCGACGAGCCGTCCCACCTGCGGGATGACCAGGAAGTGGATGACGTGGGCGATCAGGAGTGCGAGCAGGAGCGAGGACGTGTCGTACTTGTGCACGCTCTTGAGGTAGACAATGGCGAAGCTGACCACCAGGTAGTACATGATGTTCTCCGCGAAGCGCAGCCCCATGGCCTGCAGGATGCCCTTGGGGTACTTGCGCACCACCTCGAAGACGCCGTAGCTGACGGCCTGCTCCTTCTCCACAAGGGCCTTGGCTTCCAGGAAGATGGGCGCCTCGGTGACGTGGGTGCGGATGTAGTAGCCAACGAAGACGATCACGGCGGAGAGCCAGAAGGCCACGCGCCAGCCCCAGCCGAGGAATGCCTCCGGGCTCAGGGCGGTGGACATAATGAACAGCACCAGCGTTGCCAGCAGGTTGCCCACCGGCACTGCGGCCTGCGGCCAGCTGGACCAGAATCCGCGGGACTTGTTGGGGCTGTGTTCGGCAACCAGCAGCACGGCGCCGCCCCATTCGCCGCCGAGCGCGAAGCCCTGGATGAAGCGGAGGGCCACCAGCAGGGCCGGAGCCAGGTAGCCGATGTCGGCAAAGCCCGGGAGGCAGCCCATCAGGAACGTCGCCACGCCGACGATCACGATGGTCAGCTGCAGTGTGGGCTTGCGGCCCAGCTTGTCGCCGATCTGGCCGAAGACGATGCCGCCGAGGGGGCGCGCCACGAAGCCCACCGCGTAGGTGAGGAACGCCTGGATGATGCCGTCCAGCTCGTTGCCGGTGGCGGGGAAGAAGTACTTCCCGAAGACCAGGGTGGCGGCGGTGGCGTAGAGGAAGAATTCGTACCATTCCACCACCGTGCCCACCATCGACGCGGCCACAATCTTTTTAAGCCCGGATCCCTTGGGTGCGGATCCGGCGGCATTGTCTGCCGAGCGCTGCTCTACGCTCATGAGTTTCTCCTTAGTGTCCACTTTGACACGCGCTGTGATCCACAGCACTAATGGCTCCACTGAGTATTACTGCACAAACATGCGCCTTCAATGCCCAATCCGGCACCTGCTGTGTGCACAATTGCAGATATGAAGGCGAATCCCGATGACCTCCTGGTCCTGCTTGCGGTATCCCGCTCGGCCAAATTTACGACGGCGGCGCAAGTGTTGGGGCTGAACCACACCACCGTTTCGCGTCGGATAGCCGCCTTGGAGAAGGCGCTGGGCGGCCGCGTCCTGGCACGGGCGGCCGGCGGCTGGGAACTGACGGAGCTGGGCACGGAGGCCGTCCGGGTCGCCGAACAGGTGGAGGCAGCGGTGAGTGCGCTGGGCCCGGCAGGCCAGGCACCCGACCCGATTACCGGCGTCGTGCGCATGACGGCGACCGACGGCTTCAGCGCCTACATCGCCGCGCCCGCTGTGGCACGGCTGCGCCGGAAACACCCGGGACTGAGCGTGGAAGTGGTGACGATGACCCGCCGGGCGCTGCAGCAGCGCTCCGGGCTGGACATCGAGGTAGTGGTGGGCGAACCGCAGGTCCACCGGGCCGAAGCCGTCCAACTGGGCGAGTACATGCTGGGGATGTACGCCTCGCGTGCCTACCTTGCCGAGAACGGGACGCCGGCGAGCGTTGCTGAGCTGACGGAGCACCCGCTGGTGTACTTTGTGGATTCGATGCTGCAGGTGGACGACCTGGACGCTCCCCGGCGGCTGGTGCCGGCCATGCGCGAAGGGCTGACGTCCACCAACGTGTTTGTCCATGTGGAGGCCACCCGCGCCGGCGCTGGCATCGGATTCCTGCCGTGCTTCATGGGCAATCTGCACAGCGACCTGGTCCGGCTGCTCCCCGACGACTTCGCCGAGTTGCTCCCTTACTGGATGGTGCTGCGCCCCGATTCGATGCGCCGCCCTGCCGTGGCCGCCGTGGTGCAAGCGTTGCGCGACCAGACGGCGGCGCACCGGGACGCCCTGCTGGGTCGCGCTCAGACCCCATCGGCTGCTCCATAACCGCCGTTTTCGGGGCCCAAAAGGGCGCCTACGGAGCAATCGACGGTGCTGCCGGGTCGTGACGCACCGGGGAGTTCGCGGCGAAGGCGCGCACCTGGGCGTCGTTCCAGATGTGGGCCGGGACGGCGCCGCCCAGCAGCCGGCGGGCTAGCTGCGGGTCCCCGTCCAGCGGGGTATCGCTGCCGGCCATGACCATGTTGCCGAAGCGGCGGCCCTTCAGCATGGAGGGGTCGGCGATGATGACGGTGTGTGCGAATGCGGCCGCGATGGTGGCGGCGTCTTCGCGCGCATTCTTCAAGTCCGGGGCGTCGCCTGAGTTGACCACATAGATGCCGCCCGGCGCCAGGACCCGCTTGATGTGGTCATTAAACTCGGCGGTGGTGAGCGTCCGCGGCGTGAGTGAACCGGCAAACACGTCGCGGATGATGAAGTCGCGGCTGTCAGGCGTGAGCGTCTCGGTGACCTCGCGGGCCTCCCCCACTCGCAGCCGCAGGAGCGGTGCCTTGGGCAGGTCGAACCAGCCGCGGACATATTCGGCGAGCTTGCCGTCGAGTTCCACCACCACCTGCCGGGCGTCCGGATAGGCGGTGTGGAAGTACCGGGCCAGGGAACAGGCCCCGCCGCCCAGGTGCAGCCCACGCAGCCGCTCGGTCCCGCCCACAGTCGGCGCGACCGCCTTGGCGCCGCCCTTTCCGGGCTTCGGCGGCCAACGTGACTCAATCAGCGCCGCCATCCAGCGCATGTACTCAAAATCAAGGAAAAGCGGATCCGCAAGGTCGATGTGGGAGCTCATGACGCCGTTGATCTTCAGGAGCCAACCGTTGGAGTTGTCCTGGTCCGCGATGAGCTCGCAGTCGCCGGTATCAACGTAGTAGACGCCCTCAACCGGGCCCTCAGGACGGGTGCCCTTGGGCACCTCGATGACACCCGCCGTCGCACGCTGGCTGTTCCGCCCGCCTGACTTGCCGCGTTTTGCCATTACCCGTGTGCCGCTTCAGTCATGGATCAACCATAATTGACTGCCCAGCACCGGCGGTCCGGCACGGTCGCGGGGCCTGGGGCGGGGACCGTGCCGGTTGCGGGAGCAGGGCTAGGTGGCCAGCGGCCTGTCCCGATCTGTCCTTTCCTGATCCCGCCGAAGTGCCTCCGCCCGGGTGGCGTCGGTTCGAGTGGCGTCGGTTCGCTCGTCGCCTTCCGGATTCACGTCGGCGTCTGTGCGGGTGGCATCCCTACGCCCGTCCCCGTCCTGATTAATGTCCGGGTCCAGCGCATCGGCCTTCTGCGTGCGCTCAGCCACGTCCTCCCGGAGCGACCTGGCGCTGTCGGTCTTCTGCTCGGCCTCCTGCTTCAGCCTCGCAGCGTCCACCTCTGCCTTCTCTGCGTCGGCACGGGCGCGGATGGCCCGGGCTTCGTTCTCACGCGCATCGAGCTCGATGTCCTCGGCTTTCCGGCGCATTTCGGCGGCCTTTTCGCGGTGCGATTCGTCCCGCTTCTGCTGCATGGCCTGACGGCGACGCCCGGTCACCAGCCACAGCACGATCAGGACCAGCACGACGATGGCAACAATCACCCAAACCCACGATGTTGTATCCACGACTACCCACCCTTTCCACTTCGTTGTGACGGGGTCCCTGCGATGCCGGGCGGCAGGCGATACGAACCCCTTTGAAATTCAGGTAGGAAGGGTACTTACCTTCCGTTACTAATCATGCTTACTATTTTACGGCCAGTATCGCTGGTTCTTAATCAACAACCGGCCTTCTTTGGAAAGAGAGAGCGAAGATGACAGAGAACCAATGGCCCGAGGACCCGGCTAACCCGGCTCCACCGGCCACCCGCGCAACCACAGGAGAACGCGCGCCCAGTACGTTCCCCAGCACTTTGCCCACAGCGGCGCCGCAGACGGGTAGTACGTACGGGACCTCCCGCACGGATGCTGTCAAGGAAGAGGCCGGGAACGTCGCGCGGACAGCGGCGGATTCCGCACAGAGCGTGGCGGAAACCGCCAAGTCGGAGGCGGACAACGTCGCGTCAGAGGCCAAGGCGAATGCCAAGGACCTCCTCCACCAGGCCCGCCACGATCTCACCGCCCAAGCCAGCGCACAGCAGCAGAAGGTAGCCAGCGGACTCCGCTCAGTCTCGGACGAACTGCACGCCATGGCGCAGGCGTCCAGCCAGCCAGGAGTGGCCACTGACCTGGTCCGCCAGGCCGCGGAGCGTTCCTCCTCCGTCGCCTCCTGGCTGGACGCCAGGGACCCGGGATCGCTCTTGAGCGAGATCAAAGGCTTCGCCCGGCAGCGCCCGGGGACGTTCCTGCTGCTGGCCGCGGGGGCTGGCATCCTTGCCGGCCGGCTCAGCCGCAGCCTAAGCGCCGGCGCTCCGGAGTCCGCCGCGGACTCCGCTGGAGCCCGCGGCCAGTACGGTGCCGACGGCCAGTACGGCACCGGTGGCCAATACGGCAGCGGCTACACGCCGTCGGGCGGCGGCACTGTCCCACCCCCGCCCGTACAGCTGCCCGGCCCGGCCACCACCACGGCAGGGTTCGACGGCGGTGCGCCAGGGAGCAGCTACGGGGACCCGTCGCGCCCCGCCAGTCCGTTGGACAGCCCCCAACTGGCAGCGCAGCCCCTCTCGGCCGAACGCCTTGCCGGTGACCCCCTGGGAGACCGGGAGCTGGCCGACGACCCTATGGCCAACGACCCCCTGACCCGGGACCGCTCCACAGACGGCCAGACTGGCAGGCTGTGATGAGCAGCCAGATACCTGAGCCTCCCCCGTCGGCGGCCCACGCGAAAGCCGACAACACGTCGTTGGGTGACCTGCTCGGTGAGGTGACCCGTGACCTGTCCACGCTGATGCGCCAGGAGGTCGAGCTTGCCAAGGCCGAGCTCAAGGAATCGGCCACCAAGGCAGGCAGGGGCGGCGGCATGCTGGCCGGCGCCGGCGTAGCGGGCCATTTTGTACTGCTGTTCCTGTCGATCGCCCTCTGGATCGCGTTAGGCGAGCTGATGGGACTCGGCTGGTCCGCCGTCGTGGTCGCTGTCATCTGGGGCGTCATCGCCGCAGTGCTGGCGTCCATGGGCCGCAATGAGCTCAAAACTGTAAAGGGCATGCCGCAAACCGCTGAAACACTCCAGGAAATTCCCCCAACCCTAAAACCCGGTGAGGTAAAACCATGAGCGACAATCCGGACGATATCCGTTCAGATATTGAGGCAACCCGTGCCCGTCTGGGCACGAACGTGGACGCGGTGGCAGACAAAGTGACGCCATCGAACATCGTCCATCGGCAGACAGACAAGGTGAAGGACGCCGTGTTCGGAGTGAAGGAGAAAGTCATGGGAACAGCCGACGACGTCACCACCCGCGTGCACGGTGGCGCCCACGCCCGCACTGACAGCGCAGGCAACGCACTAAGTGAAGCGGGCGCCGCCATTGGTGACACTCCGCACCAGGTGAAAGCAAAGACGCAGGGCAACCCGCTAGCTGCCGGGCTGATCGCGTTCGGCGCCGGCCTGCTTTTGTCATCGCTGATCCCGGCAAGCGAGAAGGAACGCGAAGCAGCGGATGCCCTCAAGTCCGCCGCCGAACCGTTGACCGCCGAGCTGACCGAGGCCGCGAAGGAGATGGCTGAGGGCTTGAAGGAACCGGCGCGGGAAGCCATGGAGAACGTCAAGGCCACAGCAGTCGACGCCGCCGAGCATCTCAAGCATGAGGGCCAGGTTGCGGCTGCGGACGTCAAGGAACGGGCCGCCGACGCCAGGGAGAACGTACAGAACACGTAACGGCGCCACGCCCCTAGCGGCGGCGCCAGCCCTTACCAGAACAGCAGCGCACAGACAGGCCGGTTCCGCCTCCTCCGACGGAACCGGCCTGCTCCGTTCCAACCCGGGAGGACACCCCGTGGCCGCTCACGATTCGCCCAAAACCAGCACCGCCAAGGCGGGCAGCGCTCCCGCACCCGACGACTCCCGGAAACCGGAGAGCCCCACGGACGTCACCGAACCGTCGTGGCAGTACATCGCCAAGAAGACGTTTAGGGAATTCAGCAAAGACCAATGCCCCGACCTGGCGGCAGCCCTGACCTACTACGCCGTGCTTTCGCTGTTCCCGGCGCTGCTGGCACTGGTTTCGCTGATCGGTCTCTTCGGAGACCCTGAGAAAACAACCACGGCGCTACTCGAAATCGTCCGGGGCATCGCGCCCGCGGACACGGTGAACACCGTCGGCGGGCCCGTCCAGGAGCTGGCCGCCGCACCTGCGGCCGGGGTGACGCTGTTCATCGGCCTCGCAACCGCACTATGGTCCGCCTCGGGCTACGTTGGCGCCTTCGGTAGGGCGATGAACCGCATCTACGAAGTGGACGAGGGCCGCCCCTTCCTGAAGCTGCGCGGGACCATGCTGGCCGTGACGCTGCTGGCAGTGGTCACGGTGGCCGTCCTCGCCGGCATGCTGGTGCTGAGTGGACCGGTTTCGGAGGCAGTAGGCGGGGCCATCGGCCTCAGCGACGCGTTCCTCACCGTCTGGAATATCGCGAAATGGCCGGTGATCGTGGCCCTGGTCATGGCGATCATTGCAGTCCTCTACTACGCCACCCCGAACGTGAAGCAGCCCAGGTTCCGTTGGATGAGCGTTGGCTCGCTTATCGCTTTGGTGGTTTTCCTGCTGGCCTCGCTCGGCTTCGCCTTCTATGTGGCGAACTTCGGCAATTACAACAAGACCTACGGCGCACTCGGCGGTGTGATCGTTATGCTGCTCTGGCTGTGGATCCTGAACATGTCACTGCTGTTCGGGGCCGAATTCGACGCCGAAATGGAGCGTGGACGGCAGCTCCAGGCCGGAATCGAGGCCGAGGAGACCATCCAGCTGCCGCCGCGGGACACCAAGAAGAGCGAGAAGATGCAGGAGCAGGAAGAGGACGATATCCGGCGCGGCCGCGAGCTGCGTGAGGGCCACGGGAACGGCGCGGACCAGGCCGGATCAGATACCGGTACCGGACCAGACGGCCACAGACGGGACTAGGCAGGGTCCGCCTGTTGGAGGAAAATCAATACCAGCAGATTCCTTCAGTTTTCCCGGGTCCTCCGTGGTCCGGGTGTCAGGCGGGGTCGGCGGCGAGGTGGCCTCTTCTGAGACCGAGGCCAGTCCCCCCAGTCGTCGTCGGCCCCCTCATTTTGGACATCCCGCATCGTCTGCACTGTCCGTTCGAGCCTGGCAGTGATCAGTTTGACGGCGTCCTTCGTGGAAATCAGCCCGCCGGTGAGCTCAGCAAGACGCGTGTCTGCGGCTACGGTGTGGCTCCGTCCGTCGGGCAGGGCGTGCAGGGCCCGCATCCGCTCCGCCGTCTGGTCGGCAAACAGCCGGACACTGGCGATGATCTCGTCGAGCTGCAGGTGAAGGTCGCGGAAGTTGGTGCCCACTATGTTCCAGTGGGCCTGCTTGGCCTGGAGATGCAGCTCAATCAGGTCCGTGAGGACCATCTGAAGATTGCTGGCAAGGGTGGGTGACGCTTTCATCGTGTTCCTCCAGTGCAGGCGGTTCCGGACGGGGCATCGGCCGGACAGTCATTCTAAGCATACTTAGCAATTAACTAATGACCGGGCGCCGCCTGCGCTCAGCGGACGCGTGCCAGAGCGAACCCGTCCCAGCCTTTGGACCCGACCGTCTGGATCACGGTGGCATCGAGCTGCGGATGTTGGCCCAGCAGTCCCAGGGCGCTGATGATCCCGGGGGCATTGATCTGGTCCATGGAAGGATCCAGCACCGCGCCCTCCCAGACGGCGTTGTCCAGGACCACCACGGTTCCCGGCCTGCCCAGGCGCACGGCCCACTCAAGGTACGCGGCGTCGTTTTCCTTGTCCGCATCGATGAACACAAAATCGAACGGCTCTTGCCCCTCCGACTGCAGCGCGGCCAGGGTGTCCAGGGCAGCGCCCACCCGGATCTCCACTTTGTCCCCCAAGCCGGCAGCCTCCACATTCGCCCTGGCGATGTCCGCATGTTTGGCGAGGTATTCGCACGTCACCAGCCGGCCGCCGTCGGGCAGTCCCTGCGCCATCCAGATGGTGCTAAACCCTGCTAGCGTGCCGATCTCCAGCACCCGGCCGGCGCCGGACATCTGGACCAGGAGCTTCAGCAGCTTGCCGGCGTTGGGCGTCACTTCAATGGGCGGCATCCCGGCGTCGACGGCGGAGCGCACGGCCTGTATAAGCGCAGTGTCCGGGTGCACCACTGTGGTTGTGAGGAAGTCTTCCACTGCCACCCACCCCGGCTGGGTCTTGTGCTCAAACATGGCCACAGTCTGGCACGCAGGCACGCGACGGTCTAGGAGGCCGGCCGGCGCCTAAAGAATGCCTGGCGTGACGGGAATTAGGAACCGTCTGAGAGTGCCTCTTCCAGGCGGTCCACCTTGGCGCTGAGCTCGCCCTTATAGCCGGGCCGGATGTCTGCCTTGATGACCAGTGAGACGCGGCTGCCAAACTCTCCGACGGCTTCGGTGGCGCGCTTAACGACGTCGAAAACCTCGTCCCATTCGCCCTCGATGGTGGTGAACATTGAGTCCGTCTGGTTGGGCAGGCCCGACTCCCGGACGATCCGCACGGCGGCCGCAACGGCGTCGTGCACTGATGCGTCGGTGGGACGCGATCCCCCTGCAGGCGTACCGGACGGGGCGACTGAAAATGCAAGCAACATAGGGCAAGTCTGCCATGTGGCCCAACCCGAAACGGGTCTGGTGAGGCCGGCGAAGCGTCACATACGTTGCTACCCTCCGGTAACCATGAAGGCTGCCTGCGGCATTGCTAACCTGAACGAATGAGCATTGCTGTCGTCCGCAAGCCACTACGCGCAGACGCTGCCCGGAATGTGGACAAGATCATCCTGGCCGCGCGCCAGTGCTTCCGCGAGCATGGGCCCGAGGTTCCGCTCCAGACCATCGCACTGACGGCAGGCGTTGGCCCGGCCACCCTGTTCCGGAACTTCGCCGACAAGGAGGAGCTGGTCCTGGCGGCCCTCAACCGGCAGCTCCGGGAGTCGGTGGACCCTGTCATGGCGGACGCGTTGGCGGACATCGACGCAACTGCGGGACTGCTGCGCGTCCTCGAGGCCATCATGGCCGCGGCCAGTGCCGATGCCAACCTGCTGGGCGCCGTTGCGGGCCGCCGCGAACTCCTCACCGGAATCACCGGCTCACTGATGGATTCCATGAGCGTCCTGCTGGGCCGAGGCCAAGGTCAAGGCACCCTGCGTGCGGATATTTCCATGACTGACATGTTCCGCCTGCTCGCCATGCTGATCGGCGTCGTGGACACCATGGAGCCCGGTTCCGATGCCTGGCGCCGCCCGCTTGCCCTGATCGAGGACGCCATCCGCACGGAACGGCCCCACAGCCCGCTGCCCACGCATGTGCCGCTGCCCGCACCGCAGCTGCAGGGTCCACAGTTCACCTGACAGCACGCGCACTCCCGCCGGACCACCACCACGGGCGCCCCATTGTTGGTGTCCAAACGTTGGATTAGACTCAAGTAAGGTTACGCAGCCAGCCTCTGAATCTTCAGAGGAGTATCAGTTGAAACACACCCAGCGCAGCCAATCCAACGCCATCGTCCGCCGATGAACCAGACCCACTTGTCCCAGGTTATCCACGACCCCCGCGGCCCCGAGGAGATCCTTCCTTCACTGGCAGCGGAGGACCTGGCCAATCTGCTGGACGCTCTCTACCAAAACCTCGACACTCCCACCCCGGTATTCGGTGCACAGGCGTGGTACGAGCTGGCCGTCGAGGAAAGCGCCCGCCGGACCGGGTCGCCAGAGGATGAGCAAACCGCCTGACCGGCCTTCACCCCGCCCGGATTCCTAGGGCTGGCGGTCTTCGGGCGTGTCCTCCTGCGGCCCGGCGCGGTCTTCCCTCTCCGCCGTGGGAGGCACCTGGCCGTGCTTGTGAGGCTCATGATCGTAGTGATGGGGCACGTGCTCCTTGGCCTCCAACAGGTGCTGCTGCAGCTTCTCCTCCGCATCGCGGCGGCGCCGGGAAGTATCCCGCAGTTCCCGCGTCGATTCGGAGACAGTGGTGTCATAGACCGGCCGCGGCTTCGGGTCTGAAGCCTGGGGGTTGTCGGTTCCGCTGTCCGGATCCGGCGTGTTGGGCTCTGGCTGTTCGTTCATCTTGACTGACTCCTTTAGGCCGTAGCGACAGCCTCACGCCGATACACCGGCCGGCCATCAATCGTCAGGTTCCGTTTCCCGGTTTCGGAGTTCGGCCCGTACGGCCGCGTGCAGGGCGGTGATGTTTGCTTCCTGGCTGACGTCCAGAGCCAGTCTCATCCGCTCGGAGAGTACAACCAGGTCCTCCGGCGGCACGTCTGCCAGGGACCGGAACCGGGTAAAGAAGCGCTTGACCGGTATCCCGGCGCGCCAACCGTCACGCGCTGGACGGCGGGTTTTGCCGGGTCTCGCACCGGCTGGGTGCAGCCTTATTTCCATGGTCAGCGCTCTCACGAGAGTCCACGGCCAACTGCATAGCCAGGCCCATGCTATAACGCATATGAGCCGCACCACCAGTGTTCCGGTGTCGGTTTCACCAGATCGGCGGTCAGTTCCATCCGATGAGCCGCAGCAGGGCTGCGGCACCGGCGCCCACCAGCACCACCAGCAGGAAGGGCGCCCGGAAAGCCAACGCGACGGCGGCGGCGGCGAGGGCTCCCAGCCGCGCGTCGGCGGCCAGCGTCTGGCCGGACGCCACAGTGTTGACAATGGTCAGGGATGCCAGAAGTCCGATGGTCATGGTGCCGGCGATACGCGACATCCGGGGGTCCTTCAGCAGCTTCGCCGGGACGAAATAGCCCACCAGCTTCCACGCGTAGGCAAGGACGCACGCCAGCAACAACCAGATCCAGAGATTCATGCGCCCGCCTGCCCGGGCGCCTGCCCGGGTCCGTGCCCGTGGCCGTCCCCGTGGCCGTCCCTCTGGTTGTCCAGGTGCGCGTCCCGGGTTTTATCCCGGCGCCCGTGGTGCTCGTCGTAGGGATCCACGTCCGGCTCCAGGCCTTCATCACTGCGTCCGTGGCTGAACCAGCCGATCACTGCAGCCACCACCGCGGCGATCAGGATGGGCACGCCCGCGGGAACGAACGGCACGGCCAGCACAGTGGCCAGGGCGCACACCACGGCAATCGCCGCCGGTTCCCGCCCCTTGAGCCGCGGCCACAGCAGGGCCAGGAATGCGGCCACTGCCGCACCGTCCAGGCCCCACTGTTTGGGATCACCCAATCCGCTTCCTGCGAGGGCCCCCACGGCGGTGAAAAGGTTCCAGAGTACGTAGATGCCAATGCCGGCCGTCCAGAAACCGCGGCGTTGCTCGTCGGGGTCGGTCTGCCCGCTGCTGGTGGCGGTCGACTCGTCAATGGTGACTTGTGCGGCAACATACTTCCGCCAGCCCGTCGGATGCAGGAGGGCGTTGAGCTGCATGCCGTAGATGCCGTTCCGCATGCCCAACAACGTGGCTGCGCTCATGGCGGCAATTCCGGAGCCTCCGCCCGCCACCACACCGATGAACGCGAACTGGGAACCGCCGCTGAAAAGCAGCAGGCTGAGCGCCATGGTCTGCCAGAAATCAAGTCCAGAGGTGACGGACAGCGCGCCGAAAGACACTCCGTAGAGGCCGGTGGCGATGCTGATCGAGATTCCCACCCGCACGGCGGGCGAGGCGAGCAGCTTCACCGCCGTCGTCCCGGGTTCCGCAGGCTCCAGGCCCACAGGATGAGCGGCAGCTGAAGCGGAAACCGGACGGTGTGTACCTTGCGCTGCGTCGGGGACCCGGCGGAGCCATAGGCGCGGCGAAGCGCGTCCACGTGGCCGGCCAGGAATACCGTGAACATTGCAGTCACAGCGGTGGCGGTTGCCCGCCGTGTCACCGGGATCAGGAGGCCGACGGCGGCACCCGCCTCCAGCAGTCCGCTCACCGCAATCCATTCCTCCCGTGACATCACCGCCAGGGGCCGCCGACCGCCGT
Organism: Pseudarthrobacter sp. NIBRBAC000502772; assembly: GCF_006517235.1. Taxonomy (NCBI): domain Bacteria; kingdom Bacillati; phylum Actinomycetota; class Actinomycetes; order Micrococcales; family Micrococcaceae; genus Pseudarthrobacter; species Pseudarthrobacter sp. NIBRBAC000502772. Next base: position 938,468 of record NZ_CP041188.1, on the reverse strand, counting down.
CGGGCGCTGGCACTGCGCGCCCCGCCGGCGACTCGCCGGCACCTGGAGTCTCGCGGCACAGATAATCCGGGACCACCTGTTCGAAGAACCGCGGCTCGCGGAAGTGCTTCATGGCGCTGGTCATCAGCAGCGCGCTCATGGCCGCCGCGGACACTGTTTGGGTGGCCCGGGCGGACCATCGAAAAGGCATGGGTCCACTCAATCACAGCGCCGCCCCGGGGGGCTAAACAGCAGCGACTCAGGACGGCAGCTGGACCTGTTGCCCGCTCGATTGCAGCTGCGCCAATACCCTGGCCGGTTTGTTCGTGGTGATCTCGTGGATTCCCAGCCCTTGGCAGAGCGCCACATCCCGCTCCGAATCAACGGTCCACACGCGGAAGCGGCGGCCGGACTCCAGCCAGCGCTGCACGGTCCGGGCGTGCTCGCGGACGTACATGATTCCGGGCCCCGCGAGTCCCACGTCGCACTCGTCCAGGATGCGTTCGCCTTCCAGCTGCGCCGCCTTCATCAGGTTGGCGATGGCGCCGCCAGCCAGGGGGCCGAGGCTGAGTTCGTCACGGAGTTCGTCGACGTCGATGTCGTCCACCAGTTGGCAGATGAATTCGGCCGGCACACTCCGGAGCAGGTGCTTTACGGAATCCGGGCTGAAGCTCATGAACGTCACCTGGATGTTGTCCACCGAAGAAGTTCCGGGGTCCCAGCCTTCGCCCCGGAGCACGTCCAGCACACGGTCTTCGAGTTTCAGCTGGTAAGGACTGGGGTGCTTGAGCTCGATTGCCAGGCCGATGGGCCGGCCAGCGCCGCGCAGGATGTCCAGGAGTTGGGGGAGCGTGAGGAACTGCTCTGACTTTGCGCCGTATTCCTCCGGGATCCGGGCGCCTTTCCACGACGAGAAGTCCAGCAGCCGCAGCTCCGCCAGTGTTCGGTCAGCAACAGGTCCGGTTCCGTCCGAGGTCCGGTCCAGGTTGGCGTCATGGAGCAGCACGGCGTGCTGGTCCCGCGTCAAGTGGACGTCGCACTCCACCCCGTCCGCGCCGTCGGCAATGGCCTGGAGGTAAGCGGCGCGCGTGTGTTCGGCAAATGCCGCGCTGGCGCCCCGGTGGGCAAAAACCAGTGGCCGTTGCGGCTCAGACTCCTCGAATGTCATGAGGACACGCTAGCGGACGCCACCCGGCGGCTCGGCGCTAGGCTGGGCACATGCAGGTGAACTCTGAGCCAACTACCCGCCAGGACCCGTCCCGGCCCGCAGGCCCCGCGCCGCGGTCGCCCAAGGCGAGGGCCGCCGTCGTCGGTCATCAACTCAGCGCCGGGGACGCCGAAAAGGCGGCAGCGCTGCGGAAAATGAAGCTGGTGGCGCTGGGACTCCTCATTGCCATGGCCGTCATTTTTGTGTTCGCATTCGCGCTGCAGAAAGAGTATCCGTGGCTGCAGTACGTCCGCGCCGCGGCTGAGGGCGGCATGGTGGGCGCGCTGGCCGACTGGTTCGCCGTGACCGCGCTGTTCAAGTACCCCATGGGCATCAAGATCCCGCACACAGCTATTATCCCGCGCCGCAAGGACCAGATCGGGGCGTCGCTGGGTGAGTTTGTGGAGACCAACTTCCTGTCCGAGCAGGTGGTCCAGGAGAAGCTCGCTTCGGTGGACCTCGCCCGGAAGGCCGGCCAGTGGCTCGCCGGACCGGGTGGCGCCGAGCGCGTGGCGAAGGATGGTGCCGCCGTCATCCGCGGCGCGTTCAAGGTGTTGAACGACGACGACGTCCAAGCGGTCATCGAGGGAATGGTGCGTAAGCACCTGCTGGCTCCGCCGTGGGGACCGCCGGTGGGCAGGATGGCGGAGCGGATTTTTGCGGACGGGCACCACCACAAGCTGGTGGACCTGCTGGTGGACCGCGCCGCGGACTGGGTGGACGACAATCACGAAACCGTCAGCCGGCTGGTCTCGGACCGCTCCCCCACCTGGGTCCCGCAGTTCGTGGACGGGCTGGTGGGCGACAAGGTGTACGTGGAGATCCTCAAGTTCACGCGCGCCGTCCAGTCCGATCCGAACCACCAGGTCCGGCAGCAGATCGACAAGTACCTGAACGATCTCGCGCAGGACCTTCAGCATGATCCCGCGATGATCGCCCGGGCCGAGGACATCAAGGCACAGGTTCTGGGAGATCCAGAGGTCCGCGAGCTGGCCTCCCGCACCTGGGGAACCGTGAAGAGCGCCCTGTTGTCTGCGGTGGACGATCCGGACAGTGAACTGACGGTCCGGTTCAAGGTTGCCGTCCGCGACTTCGGCTCGCGCCTGGTCAACGACGCCGAACTGGCCGGCAAGGTCAACGCCTGGATCGGCGACGCCGCGGGGTACCTGGTGCGGACCTACCGCTCCGACATCGCCGGCGTGATCACCGATACCGTGGCCCGCTGGGATGCCCAGGAAACGTCGCAGAAGATCGAACTCCAGGTGGGCAAGGACCTGCAGTTCATCCGGATCAACGGCACCGTGGTGGGCTCACTGGCCGGGCTGGTCATCTTCAGCGCGGCGCACCTGGTCTTCGGCTGACCTGGCCCTTCAAAAGCAACGCGGGGCGGTTACGCGAAGGACTCCAGCTGCACGCCGGCCGCTTCGAGCCCGGCGCGAACACCGGCGGCCATTTCCACGGCCCCGGGGGTGTCGCCATGGATGCACAGGGAGTCGGGCCGGACCTGAACCACCGTTCCGTCCACGGCCACAACTTCGCCCTTCGTCGCGAGCCGCACTGCGCGCTCAACGATCGAGTCGACGTCGTGGAGGACAGCACCAGCCTGGGAGCGCGGCACCAAGCTCCCGTCCGCCTGGTAGGCACGGTCCACAATGGCCTCAACAAAGACCGGGTGGCCGGCTTCCTTGGCCTGGATCAGCAGCTGTGAGCCCGGCAGCCCGAGGATCGGCAGGCCGGGGTCGTAGGCCTGGATGGCGGCAACCACGGCGGAGGCCTGCTCGGCGTCGTGGACCAGGCGGTTGTACAGGGCGCCATGCGGCTTGACGTAGTCAACGGAGGCACCGACGGCGTGCGCCACGCCGTCGAGCGCGCCCAGCTGGTAGAGGACGTCGCCGAACAACTCGTCGAAGGACATGTCCAGGGACCGGCGGCCGAAGCCGGCCAGGTCCCGGTAGCCCACGTGCGCACCGACGGTGACATCAAGCTCGAAGGCGGCGCGGCAGCTGTCCAGCATGGTGACGGGATCCCCCGCGTGGAAGCCGCAGGCCACGTTCGCGCTGGTCACCAGCCGGAACATGGCGGCGTCGTCCCCCATGCTCCACGAGCCGAACGATTCGCCGAGGTCAGCGTTAAGATCCAAGGTTGTTGCCTTCCAAAGTAAGTTTTTCCGGTTCCGCCGCCACAGCCTTGAGCTCCCCCGGGATGGTGTCCGGCACGGGGCCAAAGGCTTCCTTGGCGTTGGCCACCACGGCACGGCCCATTATGAGGTTACCGGCACCGCCCACCACCGCGCCGATGCCGAACGGAAGCGCCCGGCCAAGCAGCGCCGTGCCCTGGCGTTTGAGCAGGTTCTTGAGGAAGGCCTTCTGGATCTTGTTCCGAATGGCACCGAAGCCCGATGGCATGGACTTGGTCAGCACGTTGCCCCATGCCTGGGTGGCGCTGGCTCCCTTGCCCATGGCCTGGCCGCTCAGCGTTCCCAGCAGGGCGGTGCCTTCTTCGCCCAGCATGATGGCCATGACCATGGTGCTGGCCTTTTCCGGGTTGGTCAGCCGGATGCCATGAAGTTCTGCCAGCGAGGTGGCATAGAGTGCCGTGGCCTCGAGGAAGCCAACGGTCGCCACGGCGGAGAGGCCCAGGGAGGCCACGGTTCCGACGCCGGGCACAACGGCGGTTGCCCCGACGATCGCACCGCCGCCGGTCACCGCCCGCAGGTAGTCGCGTTCGAGGATCTCCGCGAGCCTGGCGGCGCTGGCGCGCGGGTGTTTGCGTTGCAGCCGCCGGACGTAGGCGAGCACCAGCGGCCGCTGGATTTCGACTGCGCGGAGGAGCATGTTGTGGACTCCGGGTTTCGGCTTGCCGTCGGCGTCGAACACCGCGTTGTGGGCGGTCTCCTGTGCGATACGTACTGCGGGATTGCTGCGCTTGGCCATGGTCACCTCTGCTTCGGTACTGCTTGTGTCCGCCGGCAGTTTTTGGCTGCGGCCCTGCCTTAACACTAAGGGTGCTTAAGAGTAAAGCGGTCCCGGCGCCGGGCCCCGGCGTTGAGTTCCGCCAAAATCCAGCCCAGCCTAGACTTGCCCTATGCCCACACTCCAAGCCCTGCGGCCCTTTGCGCACCGCGAGTACCGGGTCCTCATAGCGGCGCTGGCCATCTCCATTTTCGGATCCGGGATGTGGGCTGTCGCCATGGTCTACCAGGTGATCCACCTCGGCGGCGGCCCCCTGGAGCTGTCAGTGGTTGCTACTGCCGGCAGCATCGGGCTGGTGGCCTTTGTCCTCGCGGGCGGGATCGCCGCTGACCGCGTGCCGCAGCGGCTCCTGATCATTGCCGTTGAAGGCGCCAACCTCGCCGTTATCGCGGCGATCAGCGGGCTGGCCATGGCAGGGTGGCTGCAGCTGTGGCATCTCGCCGTGGGCAGCTTTGTGCTGGGCGTGGGCGCCGCCTTCTTCTTCCCTGCCTACTCCGCGATCCTGCCGCGCATCCTGCCGCCCGAGGACCTGCTGGCCGCGAATGGCATGGAGGGGACCATGCGGCCCATCCTCCAGCAGGCGGCGGGACCCGCCGTCGCGGGCGTGGTGGTGGCCGCGCTCTCGCCGTCGCACGCCGTGACCGGAGTGGCCACCTGCCACCTACTGGCGTTCATCGTCCTGAACTTCCTGGGGCGCCATGCACTGGACGCGCCCCACAACGGGGCCGACGGCGGGGCTCACGGCGGGAGCACCGGGACCGGAGTGCACGCCGGGGCAGACGCCGGGGCAACGGGCCACGCGAAAACGTCCTTCTTCCACGACCTCCGCGAGGGCATCAGCTACACCGTCCGCACGCCGTGGCTGCTGTGGACCTTGCTGTGGGCCTGCGTTTCCGTGCTCTTCCTGATCGGTCCCATCGAAGTGCTGATGCCGTTTGTGGTCCGCGACCAGCTGGGCGGCGACTCAAGAATGTTCGGCTTCCTGCTGGCCGTGATGGGTGTGGGCGGGGCCGTCGGCTCGCTGGTCACGGCTTCCTTGAAACTGCCGCGCCGCTACCTCACGGTGATGATGGTGTCCTGGGGTGCTGGCAGCCTGCCGCTCGCCGCCGTCGGCATTCTGGACAGCTTCTGGACCGTGGCCGCCGCAATGTTCGTCTGGGGCGCCACCGGCAGCGTGGGCATGGTCATCTGGGGCACCCTGCTGCAGCGACGCGTGCCCAGCCACTTGCTGGGACGCGTCTCCAGCCTCGACTTCTTTGTGTCCCTCGCGCTGATGCCCATCTCCATGGCACTTGCCGGACCGGCAGCCGAGGTCTTCCCCATCTGGGCAATTTTCCTGGCCGCCGGCGTCGTCTGCCCCGTCCTGGCGGTGATCGCCATGATCGCCGCCCGAATGCCCGCCGACGAACTGGCCCACCCGCTGGACAGGCAAGTTGAAGTGGAACAAACGACGGCAGGAGACTGACGCGCCCCGTCACCCAGGCGCGTAATCACCTCAGGCGCGCAATCACGTCAGGCGCGGAACCCCACAATGGGGAGGCTCGCCGTCGGGGGCCCGCTGGGGAAGACAGTACGTTCCGGAACTTCAAAGGGATCCAGGGCAACCCGAACCGCTTCTGCACCAATGGTGTGAACCTCGCCGCGGACATCCACGTCGATCGGTTCGCCGCTGCGGACGCTGAGCGTGAGTTCCCCGGCGTCAAGCTCCACCAGCAGGAGCCGACCCTGGACCTTCAGGTGGAAGGACAGTGCCTCCCACTCGGCCGGCAGCCGCGGATCGAAGAACGGCAGCTGGCCCTGGTCCCGAAGCCCGGCAAAACCGGAGACCAGCGAGCTCCAGACTCCCCCGGCGGAGGCGATGTGCACGCCGTCGATCGTGTTGCCATGGGTGTCGTCCAGGTCGATGAAAACGGCGTTCGTGAAGTGCTCCAGGGCGGCCTCGGGGTGCCCCACCTCGGCGGCCATGATCCCCTGCACGCAGGCGGACAGGGTGGAATCGCCGGTGGTGATGGGATCGTAAAAATCGAACGCGCGGCGCTTCTCCTCGGCGGAGAAGTCCTGCCACTGCAGGAACATGGCCAGCACGGTGTCTGCCTGCTTCAGCACCTGGTGCCGGTAGATCACCAGCGGGTGGAAGTTCAGCAGCAGCGGGTATTTGGACCGGGGGGTGGTCCAGTCCCACGGCTCCAGGGTCATGAAGTCGTTGTCCTGCGAGTAGACCTGCAGGTCTTCGTCGAAGGGCAGGTGGATGCGGGCCGCGGCCTGCTCCCACAGCTCGCGTTCGGCGTCGTCGATCTCCGGGTGGTCCAGCGCCGCAGCGGCGCGCAGGTTAAAGCGGGCCATCACGTTGGTGTAGAGGTTGTCGTTGACAACCGCCGTGTACTCATCAGGGCCGGTAACGCCATGGATGTGGAAGGCCCCTGCCTTGCCGAAGAAGCCCAAGGCGGCCCACATGCGGGCGGTTTCGATCAGGAGTTCGGCACCCATACCCTCGCGGAAGGTTTCGTCGCCGCTGGCCCACAGGTAGCGGTTGGTGGCGAAGGCGATGGCCGCTGCGATGTGGAACTGCGCCGTGCCGGCGGCGTAATAGGCGCTGGCTTCCAGGCCGTTGATGGTGCGCCACGGGAACAGTGCGCCCTCCACGCTGAGCTCCTTGGCCCGGATCTTGGCGGCCGGCAGCATGTCGTGCCGGAACTCCAGGACCTGGCGGGCGCCGTCGGGGTTTGTGTAGGTGAGGTAGGGCAGGAGGTAGACCTCCTGGTCCCAGAAGTAGTGCCCCTCGTAACCCGATCCGGTGACGCCCTTCGCGGGGATGCCGGCGATGTCCGCGCGCGCGGTGGCCTGGGCCAGCTGGAACAGGTTCCACCGGATGGCCTGCTGGAGCTCGGGCTGGCCGCCCACCACGATGTCGGAGGTGTCCCAGTACGCGCGGTAATGCTCGCGGCTCTCGGTGAAGATGTCCTCCACGGACCGGATCCCGGCTTCGGCGGCCTCCGCCGCGTCCCGGTCCGAGTCCTGGACGCCGCGGCCGGCGGCATAGCTGACGCTCTTTTCGAGCCGGAACGGCTCGTCGGCGCGGACGGCAAGGACGTACCGGACGCTGCTGTCGTCTTCGCCTGCCACAGTCTCAAAGGGCTGGTGGCCGGCGGAAGTCCAGTGGTCCACGGCGATTCCCACGCGCTGCCCGGATTCCGCCGCTTCCCAGGAGAGGCGGAGCGAGCCGTCGCCGCCGTCGGTCCTTACCGGCAGCAGGACCCGGCCTGCGTGCCGGCCTGCCCGGCGCGGGTCATGCGCCGAGTGGTCCTCCACAGGCTGGTCCTGGCGGTTGATGACGGAGGACGTCACATCGGCGGAAACCTCGCGGTCCGAAGCTACTTCGAGCGAGATGCCCAGGCTGCCGCGTGAGGCGAAGCCCACGGCGCGGCGTTCGGTGGTGGTCACCGTGGCGCCGGACCGGCACAGCCAGGTGATCCGGCATTCGTAGATGCCGGTGGCGAAGTCGACTGAGCGGCGGTAGTCCAGCACGGCTGATTCGGCGAGGGTCAGGCTCTCGCCGTCGATGATCACCGTGAAGTTGTTCGCATCAGGGATGTAGATGATCCGCTGCCCGGTCCGGGCGAAGCCGAACGCGTTCTCCGCATGCTTGATGTCCCAGATCTCATGGAGGCCGTTGATGAAGCTGCCCGGAAGGTCTGCGTCCGAGGCCGCCCAGTGCGCACCGCGGATGCCCAGATGGCCGTTGCCCAGGGCAAACAGCGTCTCAAGGGTGCCCGCGCTGCCCGGCTGGTGGCGTGTTTCCACAAGCTGCCAGGGGGTGTTGGGGAACCGTTCGCGGTCCGCGGTGATAAGAGCCATGGTGTTGGGGTCCTTTGGCGTTGTGCGTTGCGGGGAAGTGCTTCGTGCCTGAGGCCGGGGAGCGTCAGGCGGCGATGGCTGTTAGAGCAGTTCGTCGAGGTCGTTGACCACGCTCGTGGCTCCGGCGTCGAGCAGGGTCTGCCGGCCGGCGCCGCGGTCCACGCCGATCACCGAGTGGAACTGCCCCGCGTGTCCGGCCTGGACGCCCGAGACGGCGTCCTCAACCACCACGCACTCTTCGCTGGGCAGGCCCAGCAGTTCCGCGGCGTACTGGTACGTGGCAGGACTCGGTTTGCCGGGCAGGCCCTGGGCCGCAGCCACCACACCGTCAACCACTATTTCGAAGTGCCCGTTCAGGCCGGCGGCTTTAAGCACAGCCGGAGCGTTCCGGGATGAGGAGACGACGGCGACCTTGAGTCCGCGGTCCACGGCGGCTTCCAGGAAGCGCACCGAGCCTTCAAACGGTTCGACGCCGGCGCTGACAATGTCGTTGAAAACCTTGTTCTTCCGGTTGCCCAGTCCCTGGACGGTGGCGTCCTGCCCGGGGTTCTCGATGGGACCTTGACCGGTGGTGCCGTCACTGGGCGCGCCTTCGGGCAGCACGATGCCGCGGGAGGCCAGGAAGTCCCGGACGCCGTCGAACCTGGGCTTGCCGTCGATGTGATCGAAGTAATCGTCCCCGCGGTAGCAGGGCACATCCGGACGGGACGCCAGGAAGCCCTCGAAGAGTTCCTTCCACGCCTGTTCGTGGACAGTGGCCGTGGGGGTCAGCACGCCGTCGAGGTCGAACAGGATGGCGGAGGCAGTGGTCCAGCTGGTGCTTTGGGTTTTCAGAACGTCAGTCATGCGCGGTGTCCTTTCAGACGGCGGGCAACAGGCGGGATGTCACGGGCGGGATGTCACGGGCGGGATGTCACTGGGCGGTAAGTAGTGGGGCTATGTAAGCGGGGGCTGTGCAAACAGGCGGAACGTGGAAGAGCTGGCAGAAAAGCGGCGGGCAGCAAGGAGGGGTCCATGCAAGGAGCGGGGAGGGGCGGCCACGATGCCGCCCGGGTCAGCAGAGACGGCTAAGGGCCGCGGTAAAACCACGGCGGGCCGATGGGCTGCTGTTTAACGTCTTCTTCCATCATGAGCGCCTTGGCACGGCCTGACAACTTGGCGGAGCAGGCATCGCGGCGCAAGGCGGGCAGGAGGCCTGGATGGAGGCCTGGCACATGGCATCTGTCCGGCTGCCCTTTCCGACGGTTTCCAATGGCCCGCAAGAGCCGGCCACCGACGAGTGTAAGCGCTTACAAATTTCGCGCGCAACTGTTTTTTCTCATATTGCGATACGGGGCACACGCCCGGCCGGGCACAGGGTTCAACAGATCACACGCTTGAACCGATTACGCAGTTGAGCCGAGCACGTAGTGGCGCAGGAACGCGCTGACGTCCACCATCTCCGTCTTGCTCATGGCGTGACCCATGCCCGGATACGTCCTGGCGGTCAATCGGGTGTTTTCGGTCAGCCATTGTCCCGTGTAGGCCGTGGCGTCCTCATTGATCACCAGGTCCGCCTTGTCCCGCCCCCAGAAGAAGGGCGGCGGGGCCGTGAAGGATTCGGTCAGGGACAGCAGCTCGTTTTCCAGCACAAACCCGGAGAGCCCAACCGTGGCCCTGTAATCCGCGGGATGGAGCCGGAGCAGCGTGCTGGCCATGGCCATCCCCTGCGAGTAACCCAACAGACTTACGCTGCTGTGCTGGCCCCTGACAGAGTTAATCCACGCCTGGACGGTGTTGGTGGCAGCGATGACATCCGCGAAATCGTTGGCCAGGAAGTAGTCCAGCAGGAACCAGCCATAGTGGTCGCCGATCACCATGGGTGCGCGCAAGGCAACACAAGTGAACTCGGCCGGCAGGTATTCGAACAGCCGCACCATCCGCGACTCATCGGTGCCGTAGCCATGCATCATGACCAGCAGAGGCGTGCCCTCCCGTTCACTTTCCGGCTTGGACCACGTAACTGTTTCCATCGGATCAGCGTAGCCAGTCCAGCGGGCCAGCGGCTCGCATCGACCCTGCTGATCGGCGCGGACGGGCTGCGGTCCACCGTCCGGACGCTGATTGAGGCCGGATGGTCCTGGTTGGCGACGCCGCCCACGCCGCCTCGCCGTCGTCCGGACAGGGTGCCTCGATGGCCTTCGAGGACGCCGTCACCCTGGGCCGGGCATTGCAGGACATCCGCCCCGAAACCCCCACCGCAGGCGTCATCGAGGCCGCGTTCACGCGCTACGAGTGCGAGCGCCGCGAACGCGCCGAGGCCGTGGTGGAGTGGGGCCGGCGCAACGCGGCGCCAAAGATCCGCGGGTAGTTCCAGCGTGTGTTTGAGTACCTGATCCTGAAATCCGTGTTCCGCTCGCTCTCCCGGAAGGCCGCGGAGAACTTCGGCTGGGCCTACCGTCACCACATCGACTGGGGAGCCGGGTACGACTCGGGATTTGAGGCCAGCGTTCCGCCCAAGACCGGACACATAAGGTAGCCTGACGCTGGAAAGCATGCTTACCAAATGCGGCGCGCAGGACACTGCCGCACACAGTACCGCCCCTCCAAGATCAGCGGACAACAAGGAGCAAGTCATGAGAATCGGTTCCTCCATCTTCCTTATAGCACTCGGCGCCATCCTGGCCTGGGCTGTCGCCCCGGGACTCATCCCCTTCATAGACCAGGTCATGGTGGGCTACATCCTGATGGCCGTTGGTGTGATCGGGCTGATCGCCTCCCTCATCCTGGCCTCACCGGGCCGCAGCCGCCGGGTCAGCGAAACCCGTTCGGTGGTTGATCCCAACACCGGCGAGCGAATCACCCGCAACGAAAGCCGCGACGGCGGTATCTAGGCTCCACAACCACCCGGACGCCGGGCCGGACCAGACAGGTCCGGCCCGGCTTTTCCGTTTCCGGACCGCCTCACCCATAACGCCGGCCGGCAGACTTTGTTTCATGTGGGTTTCCATTGACAAACCAACATAAGCGAAGATAAAGTCAAGTAATTCAACATCATGTGATGCCAGTCACTGGACTTCACAGCCGCTGGGATTCAGCACTTTACGCAACGGAGGGTACGTGTTCGCCGAGGAGCGCCAGCAGAAGATCGCCGAGCTAGTCGCCGGCACCGGCCGGGTCAGCGTGACCATGCTGGCGGAGCGCTTCCGCATCACCACCGAAACCGTCCGGCGCGACCTCGCCACCCTCGAAACCACCGGCACCGTGCGCCGGGTCCACGGCGGAGCAGTTGCGGCCGACCGATTCAGCACCACCGAGGAAAGCATCAACGAACGGACCATCCAGCGCCCGGACCAGAAGATGCGCATCGCGCAGGCGGCCCTGGCCCTGATCCCCCAGGCCACGTCCGGCAGCATCCTGCTCGACGCCGGTTCCACCACCGAAGCATTGGCCGACCTCCTCTCCCGCCGCGCCGCCGTCGAACCTTCCGCTGGCGGAAGTGGAGCCGAACTGGTGGTCATCACCCACGCCGTTCCCATCGCCGCGAAACTGTCCAGCGCTCCCGGAATCGCCCTCCAGATCCTGGGCGGCCGGGTGCGCGGCCTCACCCAGGCCGCCGTGGGGCAGTCAACAGTGGAGGCCGCGCAGCGGATGCGCCCGGACATCGCCTTCATCGGCACCAATGGCATCCACCCCACCTTTGGCCTCAGCACGCCCGATCCTGAAGAAGCCGCCGTCAAGGCAGCCTTCGTCCATTCGGCACGCCGCATCGTGGTGCTGGCCGATTCCTCCAAGCTGGACGCAGAAACCCTGGTCCAGTTCGCCTCCCTGAAAGATCTGGACACCTTGATTACAGACAGCGAGCCCACCCCCGAACTGGCGGCAGCCCTGACCGAGGCCGGCGTCGACGTGGTGATCGCGTGATCGTCACCTTCACGGCCAACCCCAGCCTGGACCGCACGGTGGCCCTGCCCGGACCCCTGGAACGCGGCGAAGTCCAGCGCGCCGTTTCGGTCAGCCAGGAATCCGGCGGCAAGGGCGTCAACGTCTCCCGCGCCCTGGTTGCCTCCGGCCTGGAAACCATCGCGGTGCTCCCGGGCGCCGCGAGTGATCCCGTCCTCGCCGGGCTGCTCCACGATGGCGTGCCGTTCGCGGCCCTCCCCATCGACGAACCGCTGCGCACCAACGTGGCGCTGACCGAGCCGGGTGGCGTGACCACCAAGATCAACGAGCCCGGCCCCATCATGGATGCAATCCAGCAGGAAGCCCTGATCGGCCTGCTGCTGGAACGCGCCCGCGGCGCCAGCTGGGTGGTCCTGGCCGGTTCCCTGCCTCCCGGCTTCCCGGCCGACTTCTACGCCACCGTCACGCGGCGGTTGCGGGCGGCAGCCAACGGCGGCACGCCGCTCATCGCCGTGGACTCGTCCGGCGCTCCGCTCGTCGCTGCCGTAGCTGATGCTTCGGCGGACGGTGTGTCCGGGAAACCGGACCTCCTCAAACCCAACGCCGAGGAACTGGCGGAACTGGCTGCTGCAGCCGGCTTCGCCACGGCGTCCACCGCAGACGAACTTGAAGCGGATCCGGAGGCCGCCGCAGCGGCCGCCGCCGCCGTCGTGCGTTCCGGTGTGGGTGCTGTGCTGGCAACTCTCGGATCCAAGGGAGCTGTCCTTGTAACGGCCGACGGCGCGTGGCTGGCCACGCATCCGCCGGTCGCCGCGGTCAGTACTGTCGGCGCGGGCGATTCATCGCTGGCTGGCTATCTGCTCGCCCACGGCCAGGGCGCCGCCCCGGCCGATTGCCTCCGTCAGGCTGTGGCACATGGTGCCGCCGCCGCTTCGCTGCCGGGTTCCACTGTCCCGGCAGTCCACCAAACCACCCCGGAAGCCGTAACCATCACGGCCCTTCGAAAGGATTGACAGTGACTCAGCTCATCACCACCGAACTGGTCGAGCTCGACCAGAACCTGGGCACCTCGCCCGAGGACGTGATCCGGCACCTGGCCAGCAAAGTTGCTGCCACCGGCCGCGCGTCAGAAGTTGAAGGCCTCTTCGCCGACGCCTTCGCCCGCGAGCAGAAAACAGCGACCGGCATCCCGGGCGGCATTGCCATCCCGCACTGCCGCTCAGCCGCCGTCCTCGAACCCACACTGGCCATGGCCCGCCTTAACCCCAAGGTGGACTTCGGCGCCAAGGACGGCCCTGCGGACCTGATCTTCTTCATCGCCGCCCCCGAAGGCGCGGACCAGGAGCACCTGAAGCTGCTGTCCAAGCTGGCCCGGTCCCTGATCAAGAAGGACTTCACTGCGGCCTTGCGTGCGGCGTCTTCCCACGAGGAAATCGTGGAATTGGTGGACGGCGCCCTGACGGACAAGCCGGCAGCCCACGCGGCTGCTGCGGTTTCCGAAGCTGCGCCCGAGGCTGCTGCCGCCGGCGCGGTTGCGGCAGGCTCAACCACTGCGGGTCCCAGGCGCCTGGTGGCCGTGACCGCGTGCCCCACCGGCATCGCCCACACGTACATGGCCGCCGACTCACTGGTTGCCGCTGCCCAGGAAATGGGTGTGGACCTGCAGGTGGAGACCCAGGGTTCCTCCGGCGCCAAGCCGCTTGACCCTGCCGTCATTGCCGCCGCCGAAGCCGTGATCTTCGCGGTGGACGTGGATGTCCGCGGCAAGGAACGCTTCGCCGGCAAGCCCGTCATCAACGCCCCCGTCAAGCGCGGCATCGACGAGCCCGCCAAGATGGTCCAGGAAGCACTCGCCGCCGCTGTCAATCCGAATGCGCGCCGCGTCCCCCACTTCGGGGCCGAGGAACAGGCCGAGAACGAGGCCACCGAAAAGGGCGAGCACATCGGCCAGAAACTGAAGAAGGCACTGCTCACCGGTGTCAGCTACATGATCCCGTTTGTGGCCGGTGGCGGCCTGCTGATCGCCCTGGGCTTCCTGCTGGGCGGCTACGACATCACGGGCGTCGCTGACAAGGTGGTGGTGGAGAACAACTTCGGCAACCTGCCCGAAGGCGGACTCGCGATCTACCTTGGCGCGGTCATGTTCAAGATCGGCGCCCTGTCCATGGGCTTCCTGGTTCCCGCACTGGCCGGTTACATCGCATATGCGATCGCCGACCGTCCGGGCATTGCGCCCGGCTTTGTTGCCGGCGCCGTCGCAGGGTTCATGGGGGCAGGCTTCCTCGGCGGCATCGTGGGCGGCCTGCTCGCGGGCTACATGGCCCACCTGATCGGGACGTGGCAGGTGCCGCGCTGGCTCCGCGGCCTGATGCCCGTGGTGATCATCCCGCTGCTGGCTTCAATCTTTGCCTCCGGCCTGATGTTCCTGGTTCTCGGCGGCCCCATCGCCGGGCTCACCACCGCACTGAACTCCTGGCTGTCGGGCATGACCGGCGCGTCCGCCGTCGTCCTCGGAATCATCCTCGGCCTCATGATGTGCTTCGACCTCGGCGGCCCGGTCAACAAGGTTGCTTACGCATTCGCCGTTGCCGGCCTGAGCGCTGGCAGCGCCACCAACCAGGCGCCGTGGCAGATCATGGCAACCGTCATGGCTGCCGGCATGGTCCCGCCGCTGGCGATGGCCCTGGCCACCGTGCTCGACAAGAAGCTCTTCAGCCTGGCTGAGCGTGAAAACGGCAAAGCGGCCTGGCTGCTGGGCGCGTCCTTCATCTCCGAAGGTGCCATCCCGTTCGCCGCGGCGGACCCGCTGCGCGTCATCCCCGCCAGCATGGTGGGCGGTGCCCTCACTGGAGCCCTCTGCATGGCCACCGGCGTTACGTCGCAGGCACCCCACGGCGGTATCTTCGTGTTCTTCGCCATCGGCAACCTGATCATGTTCATCGTCGCCATCCTGGCCGGAACCGTGGTCAGCGCGCTGGCAGTCATCGCCCTCAAGCGCTGGGCCGTCCGCGAGCCCGCTGCTACCGTGGAGACCGTTCCCGCAACGGTCTGACCCCGCCTTACCAAACAACGATTCACGGCGCTGAACCAAAAGGCGCCGAAAGACAAAGGAGCAAGAATGTCAGAACGCACCGCAACCGTCGCCAGCCGCGTAGGCCTGCACGCCCGCCCCGCCGCCATCTTTGCGGAGGCCGCCGGCGAGTTCGACCTGGACATCACCATCGCCCGCCAGGGCGAGCCTGTCGATGAGGCAATGGACGCCGCGAGCATCCTGTCCCTCATGAGCCTGGGTGCCGCCCACGGCGACGTTGTGGTGCTCCGCGCCGAAGGTACCGGCGCGGATGACGCCCTGGCGCGCCTGGTCCAGATCCTGGAAACGGATCACGACGCCGAGTAGCGGCTTCACACCAGCGGCCGCCGTCGCGCCTGTCCCCTCTCTTGGGGAAGGTGCGACGGCGGCCGCTGGTTCTTAAGCCGCTGGTTAAGTTGGGGTGGTCAGCCCCGTTCGGCGATCTTCTTGACGTCCGCCACGAGCATGTCCCACATGCCCTTGGAGTGCTCCGTCGCGTCTTCGGGATCCACCTCGAGGATCCGGCCCTTACCTTCGTAGGGTTTGCCTTCCCACTCGCCGCGCCACGCGATGGGGCTACCCTCCGTCCAGTCCGTCTCCAGGTCCGCGAACATAAACTCCTTCACGGCGGCCGGATCGGTGATGACCTTCCAGACGCGGTCCGCCGGAGCATCAATGGTGATGGTGGATGTGGCTACGAGGTTCACGGGCACTACCGGGCCTCCTTGGCGGTCAACAGCAGATATTCCCATTCCATTTGCCATACGGCATCACCGTGGGCCTCGCCAAACGAATCCGCCAGTTCGATGATCGCTTTGTCCAGGGCCTGAGCCTTGTCCTGGTCGCCGCCAATGAACTTATAGACCGAGATGGTGGGACCGTCGTGGGACTTGAAGTACCGCAAGAAGTCCTCCGGCTGGTGGAAACTGCGGATGGCCAGCGTGCGCTTTTTCGCCTGGATATCGGTGATCCTGTCGCCGAAGAGTTCCCGCACGTGGTTTTCGCTGCCCCACAGCGGGGGCGGCTGGGTTCCGGGCGGAGGCGGCGGCGCGAACGGCTTCATGGTGGCAACCATCCTTCCAATGAAGCCTTCGGGCGTCCAGCTGAGCAGGCCGATGGTGCCGCCGGGTTTGCACACCCGGACGATTTCGTCCGCACCGGCCTGGTGGTGTGGCGCATACATCACGCCGAGGCAGGACGTCACCACATCGAATCTGTCGTCCTCGAACGGCAGGGCCTCGGCGTCTGCTTCCATCCACTCCAGCTCTACGCCGCGGTCGGCTGCCTGCCGGCGCCCGGCATCGAACAGCTCCGGGGTGAGGTCGCTGGCCACTACCTGGGCACCCATCATGGCAGCGGGGATGGCCGCGTTGCCGGAACCCGTAGCGACGTCCAGAACACGCTGCTTGGCTTTGACCCCGCACGCATCCACCAGGATGGCTCCGAGATCCAGGAGCATCTCACTGGCCAGCGCGGGGTAATCCCCTGAAGCCCACATGGCCCGGTGCTTTTGCTTCAGAGCCCGGTCGGCCTCGCCTACGTCCACTTTGTCATTCATGGTGGCGCCTCTCTCCTTTGACAGGCTTTTCCCTTGACAGGCTTCGAGTGACAGCACGCTGTTGCACAGGGCTGCAATGCGACCCATTGTGGCCGCAGCGGGGCGGGCTGTAAAGCGTCTGGGGCTAGGACTCGGCGCGGAGGCAAGCAAACTTAGGGTTTCCTTGTGTTTCCCCAACCCCGGAATTAGCGTGGAAGCCTGACCAGCCATTACGGCGCTTCGGCGTCCAGGATTTCCCGGTCCCGGTGAAGGAGGACGACATGCCCGGCAAAAAGAACCCGAGCCTGAAAGATCCTGAACTATACGAGGAACTGCGCGAGGACGGCGCATCCAAGCATAAAGCCGCCCGTATCTCGAACGCGGCCGCCAAGAAAGGCCGCTCCGCGGTGGGCCGCAAGGGCGGGAAATCCGGCGACTACGAGGACTGGACCGTCCCGCAACTCAAGGCCAAAGCCAAGGAAATAGGCCTCACCGGCTACTCAGTCAAAAAGAAGAGCGAGCTTATCTCCGCCCTGCGGAACTCCTAGGCGGCGGCCATCCCCACCACCGCAGACTGTTCGCGTACCGCTTTAGGCACCCTTTCGCGCCCGTGTGGTGGTGGCCTTCGCCGCAGGCTTCGCGGCGGCGGTTTTGGCTTCGGAGGACTTCGCCGCAGCCGTCTTGGCACTCGTTGTCCTCGTCCCCGCAGTCTTGGCACCGGCTTTGGCGGGAGCCTTCCCGCCGGGACTGTCGGCAGTTTCTCCTGTGCCGGCGTCGTCCGCATCCTCAGAGGCGGCAGGCTTCCCGCCGCCGCGCTTCCGCTCCAGGCTTCGCTTGAGCGCCTCCATCAGGTCGATGACCTCGCCGTTGCCGGCCCCACCCGCCTCCGCGCCGAACGTTTCGTCGGTATCGAGCGAATCGCCCTTCTCCAGCTTGGCCTCGATGAGCTTCCGGAGCTGCACCTGGTAGTCATCGGTGAAGTGCTCGGGTTCGAAATCCGCGGCCATGGACTCCACGAGGGCGGCGGACATTTCGCGTTCCTGGGCGGAAATCCGGATGGACGTATCCAGCGCAGGGAAGCTGGCGTCCCGGACCTCGTCGGGCCACAGCAGGGACTGCAGCACCAGCACCTCGTCCTTGATGCGCAGCGCCCCCAGCCGTGTCTTCTCGCGCAGGGCGAACTGGACGATGGCCACACGGTCCGTATCCTCGAGCGCCCGGCGCAGCAGGACATAGGCCTTGGGCGACTTGGAATCCGGCTCCAGGTAATAGCTCTTCTCGAACATCATCGGTTCCAGCTGCTCCGACGGAACAAACTGGACCACCTCGATCTCGTGGCTGTTCTCCGCCGGGATGGATTTGAGCTCATCCTTGGACAGGACCACCGTCCGGCCCTCGTCCTCATACGCCTTGTCGATGTCCGAATAGTCGATGATTTTGCTGCACACCTCGCAGCGGCGCTGGTACCGGATCCGGCCGCCGTCGGCATTATGGACCTGGTGGAGGCTGATGTCGTGGTCCTCGGTGGCGCTGTAGACCTTCACGGGCACGTTGACGAGGCCAAACGCGATGGCACCTTTCCAGATGGCTCTCATCCCTCAAGTGAACATCACGCGGGGCCGGAGGTGAAGACCCATGGCCGGCCCTAAGGAGCGCGTCAGGGTCGCCGGGCGGGAACTCACCCTCACCAACCTGGACAAAATCATCTACCCGGAGACCGGCACCACCAAGGCCGATGTCCTGGCCTATTACGCCGCCGTGGCCCATGTGCTGATTCCCGCCGCGGCCAACCGGCCCGCCACCCGCAAGCGGTGGGTCAACGGGGTGGGCACCGCCGGGCATCCCGGCGAGGTGTTTTTCCAGAAGAACCTGGAGGATTCAGCGCCGGGCTGGCTCCCCCGCGCCGCCATCACGCACAAGGACCGGACCATCTACTACCCGATGGTGAACGATTCCGCCACGCTCACCTGGTTCGGCCAGATCAATTCGCTGGAAATCCATGTCCCCCAGTGGCAGGTGGACTCCCACGGCAGGCAGCTGAACCCGGACCGCCTGGTCCTGGACCTCGATCCTGGCGACGGTGCCGGACTTGAGGAATGCGCCGAGGTTGCCAGGCTGGCACGCGCCATCCTGCAGGACGTGGGCCTGGAACCTGTGCCGGTGACCAGCGGCAGCAAGGGCATCCACCTCTACGCCGGCCTGGACGGAACGCAGACCTCCGACCAGATCTCGGACTTTGCGCACGAACTGGCCCGCGCCCTGGAAGCGGACCACCCGGATCTCGCCGTGAGCGACATGAAAAAGAAGCTGCGCACAGGCAAGGTGCTGGTGGACTGGAGCCAGAACAGCGCCGCCAAAACCACCATCGTGCCGTACTCCCTGCGCGGCCGCCTCACGCCCACGGTGGCCGCCCCGCGGACCTGGCAGGAGATCGGGTCCCCCAAGCTCCAGCACCTCGACTACAACGCCGTGCTGCACCGGGTGAACGCGGGCAAGGACCCGTTCGCCGCCGTCGGACACGGTGCCGGGCACCCGCGGGACGGCGGGATCCCTCCGGAAGGGAGAACGGACGACGGCGGCACGCCTGCCCGCCTGGAGCGGTACCGGTCGATGCGGGACCCTGACGCGACGCCCGAGCCGTTCTCCGGCGCGTCCGGAAACGGGGATACCTTCGTGATCCAGGAGCACCACGCGAGCAGGCTCCACTTCGACTTCCGGCTGGAGCACGAGGGCGTGCTGGTGTCGTGGGCCCTGCCGAAGGGCGTCCCTGAATCCGGCGGGAAGAACCACCTGGCCGTCCAGACCGAGGACCACCCCTTGGACTACGCCACGTTTGAGGGCACCATTCCCAAAGGCCAGTACGGCGCCGGCGAAGTGACCATCTGGGACCACGGCACGTATGAACTGGAGAAATGGATCAACGGCCGGGAGGTCATCGCCACGCTGACCGGCGCGGACGGCGGCGGCCTGGGCGGCACCAAAAAGTTCGCCCTGATCCACACCGGCCGCGGGCAGGGCAGGGACTCCGAAGGACAATGGCTCATCCACCTGATGGACAAGGACCACCACACTTTTCATCCGCGGCGGGCTCCGGTGGAGGATGAACCGGTGGAGGACGCGGCGGAGAATTCGGCGGCGGACGCTTCCGGGGCTGAGCCTGCCGCGGACGTTTCCTCGGCCGCGGACGTTTCCCCGGCCGCGGCCGCGCCTTCCCCACTGCGTGCCGAGGATTTCGGTCCCATGATGGCAACGTCCGGGACCGCCGCCGACCTTCACGGCAGCGACTGGCAGTTCGAACTGAAGTGGGACGGCGTGCGTGGGCTGCTGGTCGCGGACGAAGAGAAGGTCCGTGTCTTCAGCCGCAACGGAATCGACGTCAGCGCAACCTACCCCGAGCTGACGGACCGGGCCTGCTGGCCGGCGGGCCCGTTCGTCGCCGACGGTGAGATTATCGCCGTCGGGCCTTCCGGCAGACCCGATTTCGGGCTGCTCCAGGGACGCATGAAACTGACCCGGCCGGCCGACGTCGCCAAGGCCCGCGCAGCAATCCCTGTCCGGCTGATGCTTTTTGACCTGCTGTCCGACGGCGGCGGGGACCTTCGCCGGCTGCCTTTCGCTAAGCGGCGGGAGCGGCTGGAGGAGTTCCATCACCCGTCGGAGTGTCCGGTGGAGCTGTCCGCCGTCCTGGACGAGAAGATCGAACACATCCTGGAGAGCGCGCGGGAGCTGGGCCTTGAGGGCGTAATGGCCAAGCGGACCGACAGCCGCTACGTCAGCGGGCAGCGGACCCGGACGTGGATCAAGATCAAGCTGGAGCAGACCCAGGAAGTTGTGGTGGGCGGCTGGCGGCCTGGCAAGGGCGGGCGGCAGGGTTCGGTGGGTTCGTTGCTGGTGGGCATCCCCGACGGCAGCCAGCTGCGGTATGTGGGCCGGGTGGGAAGCGGGTTCAGCATGCGCGAACTGGAAGAGCTCCGGCAGAAGGTGGACGGTCTGGCGCGCAAGACGTCACCGTTCGACGACGTTCCCCGCGAGGATGCCTCGGACGCCCACTGGGTGACGCCAAGGCTGGTCGGAGAGGTGACCTTCGGCCAGTGGACCGGAAGCGGCAAGCTCAGGCATCCGGTGTGGCGGGGCTGGCGGCTGGACAAAAACGCCGACGAAGTGGTGCCGGAGGGTTAGCGACGCCGTGTTGGCGACGCGCAAATTTTCCCGGGACACGCAAACGGCCTGGCGACACCCGAATTCGGGTGTCGCCAGGCCTTTTGTGTGTCGTCAGATCAGATGCGCGTCGTCAGCCAAGGTGTTTCTAGGACGAGTGCGGCATCTGCGGGCGTCCGGTACGGTGCACGGCCGTCACTGCAGCTTCCTGGCCCACGCGACCGTGGCCTGTGCCCCGCTCTTTGGGGTGCCGGCGCTTGCCGTTTCCGTCCGGCCAGTGGCGTTCGCCGGCCATCGCCGTAGTCACCGCAATGGTGGCCGGGCCCGGCATGGACGAGGTGTCCATGGCTGCCGCGAGATGGTCCGCGACCTCCGGTTCGATCTTTGTTCCAGCATTTTTTTCAGCCATTTTTTCTTCCTTCCGCAATGAAATGAAGTGGTTACCAATAGTAGGTCTGGCGTGCTGTCCTGGCGCTGGATTTACCAGCGGACCTTCTTCTCTGCCGGGCCCTGCTTGCCGCTGACATGGGTGGGCTTGTGGTTCTTGCCGACGCTCTGCAGCCCGGAGTCGCCGCCCCTGGATTTGCTGGCCAGCATGGCCCGCTGCGCTTCGGTCAGCCCCGCCCGGATGCCCTTGGCTTCGGCATCGTCCTGCGCGGATTCGGGCTGGCTGGGAGTGTTGTTTTCAGTCATTTGGTGGAACCTTTCTGAGGAGAATCAGTGTGTCTGACGAGATCAGCATGGACGGGGCCCGTGGTACCAGGCCGCAGGCGTCCGCCTACTCAAAAATCAGTGTTCCCATGAATCAACAATAGGCAGTTTCAGGCTCGGTTGTGAACCCCCGGTTTCCGGCCTGTACATGGGGCACGGTGGCGGCCGGAACTGGTGCCCGAACGGCCGTGGCGGCCGTCACTTTTCCGCGCGAATCAGGGGAAAAATGGCACAAAAAATGGGTCGTGAACAAAAAGATTCGGTAACGATGGCGGCGAACCGTCCGAATCCCAATGATGACGGGGCGAGAGCAGCCAAAAGAAATACCTGAAGACCGCTGGAAACCCTCTCTAAGGAAGGCACTTTACGGTATAAAACTCTCATTTGCCATGGAATCCGCGTAAAATTGAAAGCCTGCCCAGAGCGGGGCAGCTACAAGTCGCAAGCAAATGACCTCCATAGGAGTCGCCCAAATGCCCACAGACCGAAGCACGACCGACTCTTCAGCAGGCGTGAACAACGCCAGCCGACCCAACGAAGCAGCACCAAATAACGCACTCCCAAGTGCGCGTAAGCCGAAGATCCTTGCTCGCCGCAGGCTCAAAGAGTCCGACGTGAACGTTGTAAACCAGCCCATGCTGAAAAAAGCGCTCGGCGGAACCATCGTGGGTAACACCATGGAGTGGTTCGACGTCGGCGTATTCGGCTACCTGATCACCACTATGGGACCTGTTTTCCTTCCCGAGGCCGACAAGTCCGTCCAGACGCTGTTCCTGCTTGGAACGTTCGCTGCCACCTTCATTGCCCGTCCACTCGGCGGCGTTGTGTTCGGCTGGCTCGGCGACAAGATCGGGCGGCAGAAAGTACTCGCCGCAACACTGATGATTATGGCTGCCAGTACGTTCGCCGTCGGGCTGTTGCCCGGATACGCCCAGATCGGCATCTGGGCCGCTGCGCTGCTGGTAATCCTGAAGCTTGTACAGGGCTTCTCCACCGGCGGTGAATACGCAGGCGCCACCACGTTCGTGAGCGAATACGCCCCGGATAAGCGCCGTGGATTCTTTGCAAGCTTCCTGGACATGGGCAGCTACCTCGGCTTTGCCCTGGGCGCGGCGTTGGTTTCTGTCCTGCAGCTGACCCTTGGCCAGACAGCCATGGAGGAATGGGGCTGGCGCATACCCTTCCTCATTGCCGGCCCGCTGGGCCTCATCGCCATCTACTTCCGGAACAAGATCGAGGAATCCCCTCAGTTCCAGGCCACCCTGGATGCCCAGGAATCCATCGGGCAGGCCGCCGCAGCAGCTGACGTGGACGCCGCCAAGAGTCCGGTCGGAATCGTCAAGGCCTATTGGCGCTCGCTCATCGTGGCCATGATCCTTGTGGCCGCTGCCAACACCGCCGGGTACGCCTTGACGTCCTACATGCCGACGTACCTCACGGAGTCCAAGGGCTACGATCCCGTCCACGGCACACTGCTGACCATCCCCGTGCTGGTCATCATGGCCTTGTGCATCCCGCTGACGGGCAAGCTGTCCGACCGCATCGGCCGCCGGCCGGTCCTCTGGATCGGCGCCATCAGCACCGTAGTGCTGGCTACGCCGGCATTCCTGCTGATCGGCGTCGGTGACGTCTGGTCCACGCTGGCAGGCCTCTCGCTGATCGCCTTCCCAGTGACGTTCTATGTTGCGAACCTCGCCTCGGCATTGCCCGCACAGTTCCCGACAGCCAACAGGTACAGCGCCATGGGTATCGCCTACAACTTCGCAGTTGCCATCTTCGGCGGCACTACGCCGTTCATCGTGGCAGCGCTGATCACGGCGACCGGCGATGACATGATGCCGGCCTACTACCTCATGGCCACCTCAGCCATCGGGGTTGTGGCCATCTACTTCCTGAAGGAATCAGCCAAGCGTCCGCTGCCCGGCTCCATGCCCAGCGTGGACACCCAGGCAGAGGCCAAGGAACTGGTTGCCACGCAGGATGAGAACCCGCTGTTGGACATGGCCGACATGCCGTTCGAATCCCAGGACGTGACCGATGCCGCGGCCGCCAAGGTTCCGGCCGGAGTCTAGGCACCACAGCCTAAGCACCGCAACAACAAACCGGCCTGACCGGGCCGTCTTGTAGCCCGCGCTCAAAGGCCCGTCCCGCGCGCTTTCCTTGGGGGAAGCACGCAGGGCGGGCCTTAGCCGTGCCCGGCGCCGCCCTTCCGGCCATGCCCAGCCCGGCCCGGCCGTGCCCACGCGACGCCCTGTGACCCAGCTAATGGTCAGCATTCCGGGCTTCTGCTAATTTTCGAACAAGGGCTTGAGGATAGGTGGTGTTGGCTGTGTTCAGAGTCATGGCCCATGCCCGCACGCTGCACGCCCTGGGCCCGGCGAACAACGACAGGCTCTCGGCCGTTCGGGTTGCCCTCAGCGTGGCAGTGCCCTCCCTGGTACTCCTGGCCATCGGCCGTCCCGAACTCACCATGTACGCGGTATTCGGCGCCCTGACCGGTATGTACGGGCGCTCGGAATCCCATCAGCTGCGCCTCAAGCACCAGGCCCAGGCGGCACTGGTCCTGGTCAGCGGCATCGCGGTGGGCGTGTTCCTGTCCGTCAACCACATCCACTCCTGGTGGCTGGTGCTCGTGGAGGCCTTGCTGGCCGGCCTCGGATCCCTGTTCTCCGACAAGGTGCGGCTCAAGCCCAACGGACCGTTCTTCGGCATCCTCGCATTAGGCGCCTGCGCCTCGGTCCCGACGAGCGTGCCGTTCCTGACGGCTGTGCTGATCGGCGCGGCCTCGGCCGCATTCTCGATCCTGGTGGGCTTCGCCGGCTGGCTGCGGGTCCGGGCCTGGGAGGCTGGCGCCGTGCGTGATGTTCCGCGTCCCAGCAGCGAACTCCGGCAGGCCGCGCTGGTCCACGCCGCCCGCTATGTCCTGGCCGTCGGTGCCGCCGGAACCTGCGGCGTCCTGAGCGGCAGCGGCCACCCGCACTGGGCCATGGCCGCGGCCGCCGTCCCGCTCGCGGGGGCCGACCTGCCCAGCCGCGTCCACCGCGGGATCCACCGCATCGTGGGGACGTTCGTCGGTTTGGCGTTGGTCGCCGTCGTACTCTTTCCTGGGCCGTTGTCCCCGCTGCAGTATTTCCCCGGCCACACGGCCGCGGTGCTGGCGCTGCTGGTGATCGCATTCCAGTTCCCCACCGAACTCTTCATGGCGCGGCACTACGGCTGGGCCATGGTCTTCTTCACGCCGGTGATCCTGCTCATGACGCAGCTTGCCGCGCCCGTAGACCCAGGCTTGCTGGTCACCGAACGCGCGGTGGAGACCTTTGTGGGCGCCGTGATCGGTATCGTCGTGGTGGTGGCCGTCCGTGCGCCGCGGAGGGCTACTGCTTCGGACGCCGCGGCGGTCCGGACGTAAACCGCGCCGGCAGCACACGCGAGATGGCGGCGACCAGTTTGTAGCGTTTGGTGGGGATCGAAACGCCCTTCCCGCGGGCGTTGTCGGCGAGGCCGTCCCGGACCACCCAGTCCGCCCGCAGCCACAGCCAGCGCGGGGCGACCGATTTGTCCATGCCCATGCGGTCGTGGAATTCGGTGTGCGTGAATCCGGGGCACAGCGCCGTGACGTGCACGCCTCTCGGTCCGTAGGCCAGGTTGGCCCAGCGGCTGAAGATGACCTGCCAGCCTTTTGCAGCCGAGTAGCTGCCGCGGTTGGCGAAAGCCGACACGCTGGCCACGTTGATGATCCGGCCGGAGCGCCGCTCCAGCATCCCCTGCAGGGCAGCATGGCAGAGCTCCATGGGGGTCTGCACGTGCAGACGTAGGTGCCTTTTCTCGTCCTCCAAGGAATTTTTTTCGAACGAATGCAGCAGCCCGATCCCCGCATTGTTCACCAGAACCTCAACCGGCCGTGCAGCGTCCGTGAGGCGCCCGACGACGGCGGCCACACCGGCGTCGTCCGTCAGGTCGGCGGGCAGCACCTCAGTGGAAACGCTGTAATCACGCTCAAGTTCGTCAGCGATCTGCTGGAGCCGGGCGGCGTCGCGGGCCACCAGCACCATGTGGTGGCCTTCCTGCGCGAGCTGGCGGGCGAACTCCGCTCCCAGCCCTGCGGTTGCCCCTGTTACGAGCGCGGTGGTGGGTGTCTCCATGCGCCCAGACTAGCCGTGTTACGGCGCCGGCGGCTGGTGCAGGCCGAAGGTTGAGCCCTGATCGTCCTTGCAGAGCTTGAATCTTCCGTACTCCGCCGGGTCCTCGTTGCCTGGGGTGCCGATGATGGACCCGCCCTGGTCGGACGGTCCGGGGCTGAAGTCCCAGCCGAAGAGCGCGCCGTAGAACGCCCTGCCCCGTTCGGGATCTTCGACGCCGATTTCAAAGAACGCTGGTTCGCCGGCCATGGCTTCTCCTTTTCAGGTGGAGTCAGATGGGTCGAGTGGGCTCCGTCTGAGCCCACCGTAAACCCCCACCGCACCCCGGTCCAGAGTCAGCGGGCCCGCTCAGCGGTTGGAAAAAGTCCTGGGTTTGTGTCGATCCGGCCTCGCGCCATTCGACCTATGGATGAGAAGGTCGAAGGGCGACCTTCCACAACCAAGGAGAAGATTGAGATGGCCAAGTACATGCTGATCATGCGGGAAACCGACGAGTCCCTCGCGAAGTTCACGGACGTCGACTTCGACGAGGCGATGAACGCCATGGGCAAGTTCAATGACGAACTGATCCGCGCCGGCGTCCTGCTGGCGGCCGAGGGCCTGGAGGATCCGAAGGAGGGAGTTGTGGTCGACTTCACCGGCGAAACACCGGTGGTCACCGACGGCCCCTACGGAGAAACCAAGGAACTGTTCGGCGGCTTCTACATCCTCGATGTGGCCTCGAAGCAGGAAGCCATCGAGTGGGCGAAGCGGGCGCCGCTCACGGCCGGCCGCAAGACCGAAATCCGCCGCGTGCCCACCATCGACGAGTTCCCGCAGGACAACGAATGGATCCAGAAGGAACGCGCCTGGCGCGAGCAGACCGGGCAGCTGTGACCAGGCAGCTCTGACCGACAGATCTGACCGTTAATGAGCGGTGCTGAGGCGCGGGGCGCCGTCGAGGCGGTGTGGCGGATGGAGTCTGCCCGCATCGTCGGCGCCCTGGCCCGCTATACAGGCGACTTCCCGCTGGCCGAGGATCTCGCCCAGGAGGCACTCGCCGAAGCACTCGTCTCCTGGTCCGTCAACGGGATACCCGCCGAACCCGCCGGCTGGCTCCTCACCACAGGCCGCCGTCGTGCGATTGATACGTTCCGCCGGCGGGCGGCACGGGATGAAAAGTACGCCCTGCTGGCCAGCGACCTCGCGGCGGAGGAGCCAGGAGCGGACACCTTGTTCGACCCCGATGCGATCGACGACGACGTGCTCGCCCTGATGTTCATCTCCTGCCATCCGGTGCTGGCCAAGGAAGCCCGGATCGCGTTGACGCTACGCGTAGTGGGCGGCCTGGGCAGCGACGAGATTGCCAAGGCTTTCCTGGTCCCGGTGGCGACGATCCAGGCACGCATCACCCGTGCCAAGAAGACGCTGGTCGCCGCGCAGGTGCCTTTCGCGGTGCCTGAGCCGCACGAGCGGGCTGAACGTCTTAGCTCGGTGCTCAACGTCATCTACCTGATCTTCACGGAGGGCTCGTTTGCCTCGGGCGGCGCGGAATGGATCCGCACGGACCTGGCCGGCGAAGCCCGCCGCCTGGCCCGTGTACTGGTGCGCATCTCGCCGGAGCCCGAGGTGTTCGGGCTGATTGCGCTGATGGAACTCACCGCCGCGCGCTTCCCGGCCCGGCTCGATGCGTCGGGCCGCCCGGTGCTTCTGGAAGACCAGGACCGACGGCGGTGGGACCAGGCCGCGATCCGCCGCGGACGTGCGGCGCTTGCCCGGGCCGCGGGATCCGGACGCGGGTTGGGTGCTTATGGTCTCCAGGCTTCCATCGCTGAGTGCCACGCCGTGGCTCATTCGGTTGCCGAGACGGACTGGCAGCGGATCGTCATCCTCTACGAAGCGCTCGGCCGGCTGGCCCCGTCCCCCGTCGTCGAACTCAACCGTGCGGTGGCCGTCGCGATGGCCTCCGGCCCGGCGGACGGACTGGAGCTGGTGGAGGCGATCGCCGCACGCGGAGAACTGGCGGGCTCGCACCTGCTTCCCGCGGTCCGTGGCGAGATGCTCACCCGGCTCGGCAGGCGTGGCGACGCACGGTCCGCACTCCTGCAGGCCGTGGCGCTGTGCGGGAACGCCGCCGAGCGCGCGGTGCTGCAGCGCAAGGTGGACGAGCTCAGCTGACTCCCTGGCTGAGCTCACCCCACAGCGAACCTGGCGAGCGGGTTGGCGAGCCTGCCGGCCATCTGCAACCCGCCGGACGGGTCCGTGAGGTCAAGCATCTGCTGGTTGTTCCGCAGCTGCAGCCGGTTAAGGCACGACAGTTCAAAGTCAGGGGCGAACAGGTCGTGGCGGGCGAACTGGTCCGCGAGCTCCGGGTGTTCAGCCTGGTACTCCTGGATAACGCGGGCGGCCGTGCCCCAGAACTCCTCCTCGCTGAGTTTCCCGTCCTCCACCAGCAGGGCACCGAGGAAGCGGAAGATGCAGTCGAAGACATCCGTGAAGATGGCCAGCACCTTTTCGCCGTCGGGAATGTCCACCTGGATCCGTGATACGTCCGCGGGCAGGTCCAGCCGGCGCCCCATCACCACGATTTCCTCGGCGATGTCCTTCATCACCGCACGGACGGGCACACCGTTATCCAGCACCAGGATCACGTTCTCGCCATGCGGCATAAAGGCGAGTTCGTACCGGTAGAGGCAGTGGACCAACGGGACGAGGTAGGCCTCGAAGTAACGGCGCAGCCATTCGGCAGGCTCCAGTCCGGAGCGCTCAATCAGGGCAGACGCCATCGGTTTGCCGGTCGAATCGACGTGCAGCAGGGACGCCATGGTGGCAAGCTGCTGGCCGTCCTCCAGCAGCGGGAGCGGACTTTCCCTCCACAGCGCGGACAACATCTTCTGGTACGGCGAGCCCTTGGCGGACCCGGCCTCGTAGTAGCCGTTGTGGTAGCCGATGGCCGCGATCTCGCTGATCATGGCCAGGCCGCGTTTCCGCAGGGCTTCGTCTAACCGGATCAGGTCCCGCAGCCAGTCGTTGATGGCGGGGGTTGCCTTCATGTACTGCGGCGAGAGTCCCCGCATAAAGCCCATGTTCAGGACGGACATCGCCGTCTTGACGTAGCTCTTGGCGGGCGCGGCCGTGTTGAAGAACGTGCGGATGGACTGCTGGGCCTGGTAACTGTCGGCACCGGTCCCCAGATGGATGATGTGCTGCTGGGCGATTTCGGCAGCGAACGTGACGGTGAGCTTGTTCTCCCACTGCCACGGATGCACCGGCATCAGGAAGTACTGGGCGGGGTCCACACCCTGCGCCGCGAATTCGCTCTCAAAGGACTGCAGCGCGGCGGCGCCGAGCTCGGCCTCCAGGTGGGCGCGGTAGTCCAGCCCCGCGCTGGCGGTGAAGACAGCCTTGCTGCGGTGCACCCCGATCCATTCCAGGCGGACGGGGGCTCCGGTCTCCGGCGCGAACGCCCGGTAGTCACTGATGCCGAACCCCAGCCTGCCGTTGTTGGCCACGAAACACGGGTGGCCCTCCGTCATGCTGCGTTCGATGGCCTGGAAGTCGGCGGCGGGGTCCGTGCCGCCGGTGACTCCTGCCGCGAGTTCCTCGGCGGACGGCTGTCCCAGCCACTGCTTGTAGGAGTGGCCGGCCAGGGTGCTGCTGATCTCTTCAAGGTAGACCGGGAGCATCTCCTCGCGGATGCCCAGGGTGTCCCTGAACTCGGTGATGAAACGCAGGGCGTCCGGGGCGGCATCCTCGCCTTTGCGTGTGCAGTGGATCGAAGCGGCGTCCACCGACCAGTGCTCCAGCTCAAGCACGCAGGCCGTGAACGAGTACGCCGTGAGGCCGTCGTCGCTGCGGACCACGTACACCGTGGGCTCCTCCGGACCCGTGGCACCCCTGCCGGAGCCCAGGCGCTGCGGCTCCAGGATGCGTTCGTGCAGGAATTCGGCGAGCGCCTTGCGGACCAGGTGGCGGTTGGCTATGGCCCAGCGTTCGGGTGCGAGGTGGGGAACGGTGTTGGCGGTGCTGTCCGGTATTTCGACGACGGTGGGGTCCAGCTCGATGATGGTCACAGTGATGCTCCCTGGTGGATCGGGGTGGAAAGGTCATGGGAAGGGACTCGGGGGTGGCCAAGCGCTGCGCGGGCGGCGAGGTAGTCCTGGCGTGTGCAGAAGCTGAGCAGCGCTTCCTTGTCCGGCAGGGTGACAACCCCCGCCGGCTGGAAGCCCAGCCGCTCGTTGAGCACATGGATCTTGGAGTTCCTGGCGTCTGGTTCAACCACCACGCGTTCCACGCCCGGTTTTTCGAACAACCGCTCCAGCACGGCGTCCATCACCGCGGCCGTGTACCCCGGTTGGGGATCTCCCGACGGCGGCGCCACCAGCAGGTGCATGCCGATGTCGCCCTCCTGCACGGCATAGACCGCGGCCAGTGGCGAGGCGGCCGGCAGGTATTCCTCCATCAGGAAGGCGGGGACGCCGTCGTCGTTGATCCCCAGCAAGGCGTGGTGATGCCCCGTTGCCTGGATTTTCGAGTATTCCTCCACAACCCCGTCAACTGTGGAGGACAGCATCCCCCAGAACGACGCGTAAGGCTGTGTGACCCAGCTGTGGAGGAGTGGTGCATCGGCAACGGCGTCAACACAGCGGAACGAGAAGCTCATGCGGACACCTCCACCGTCTGGGCGGGAACAGGCTCGGCGCTGCGTCCGGCCGGACCGGAGACTGAACCGGGGACTGAAGCGGAGACCGGGCCGGGCTGGGGCGCGTCAGGCTGGGGCGCGCCGAACTGCTGGAACGCGATGCTACGCTCCACGGGATAGACCTCGCGGCCGGCGATCTCGCGCAGGATGCACGAGTTGCGGTAGGCGGCCATGCCGAGGTCCGGGGTGACAAAGCCGTGCGTGTGCAGCTCGGCATTCTGGACGAAAAGTTCGCCGGGTTCGACGCTGGTGCTGTAGTTGCGTGCCACGGCGAACCGGCCGGCGGAGTCCCTGGCAATCCTGTCCTGGATGCCGGCCAGGAAGTCCGGCTCCCGGTAGGTGTAGCCGGTGGCCAGGACCACGGCTTCGCTGTCCAGCACATAATCCGAGCCCTGTTCCCCGTGCCGGAGCCGCAGGGTGTGGGAACCGGCGGCCTGATCCCACGCGGCGCCCGTGAGCGACGAATGGGTGAGGAGCTGGGTGTCCACCATGCCGGCGAGGCTCTTCGTGTACAGGAGGTCGTAGATGGCGTCGATCAGCTCGGAGTTGATGCCTTTGTACAGGTTTTTCTGGCTCTTGATGAGTCCGTCGCGCTGGTCCTGCGGCAGCCCGTGGAAGTAGTCCACGTACTCCGGCGAGGTCATCTCCAGGGTGAGCTTGGTGTACTCCAGCGGGAAGAACCGCCCGGACCGCGTGACCCAGTTCAGCTGGTAGCCGTAGGTGTCGATGTCCTGAAGCAGCTCGTAGTAGATTTCCGCGGCGCTCTGGCCGCTGCCCACGATGGTGATGCTCCGCTTGGCCTGCAGCTCACTCTTCCTCGACAGGTAATCGGCGTTGTGGAGGACAAGTCCCCCGCCGCCATCAGCGGCTGCGTCGACTATTCCGTCACAGGACGCCGGCACGTACGGCGAGGTGCCCGTGCCCAGCACCAGCCGCCGCGCCAGCAGCACCTCGGGCCCGTCCGGACCTTCCACCGAAAGGCGGTAAACGCCGGCGTCGTACGTTACATCCAGCACAGCCGTGCTAAAACGAACGGACCGCAGCTGGCCGGCCACCCACTGGCAGTACTGGTTGTACTCGGCGCGCAGCGGATAGAAGTTTTCCCGGATATAGAAGCGGTAGAGGCGCCCGGTCTGCTTGAGGAAATTCAGGAACGAATAGGGCGACGTGGGGTCGGCCAGTGTCACCAGGTCCGCCATGAACGGCACCTGGAGGTGGGCCGGCTCCAGCATCATGCCGGGGTGCCAGTCAAAGGATTCCCGTTGCTCCAGGAAGACGCCATCCAGCCCGTCCACCGGCTCGCTGAGGGCGGCGAGGCCAAGATTGAAGGGCCCGACGCCGATGCCGGCGAAGTCGAAAATGCGCGGTTCGGTGGAGGTGCTCATGCGGACACCTCGCTGGTGCTGTTGTTGGTGTTGGCGCCGGCCAGCAGCTGCACGCCGGTGCTGCGCAGCAGCTCGATGATCTCGCTGATGTCCTCCAGGGTTGCTTCCGCGTTGAGGAGCGTGAACTTCAGGTAGTGCCGGCCGGCCACCTTGGTGCCGGCTACGACGGCCTGCCCGGAAGCGAAAACCTCCGCGCGGATGGCCGGGTTGAGGGTGTCGGCCGCATCCTCGGAAAGCCGGCCGTGAGCGCCGGTGATGCCGACATCGGCTAAACCGGCGCCGGCAAGGGCAGCAGCAGTTCCGGACACACGCGGCCGGTACCGGAAGACCACCGTGCTGAGCTGCGGAGCGGCGGCGAGCTCAAAGTCGTCGTCGGCCGCCAGCACGGATCCCACCCGGGCGACGAGGTCGATGGCCTCGTCAAACAGGGCGCCAATCGCATCCGCGCCCATGATGCGCAGGGTCAGCCACAGCTTGAGTGCGTCAAAGCGCCGGGTGGTCTGGATGCTCTTGTCCACCTGGTTGGGGATCTCGGCCAGGGCGGCGCTTTCCGGGTTCAGGTAGTCCGCGTAGTACGTGACGTGCTGGAGCATGGCGCGGTCGCGGACCAGCAGGGCGCTGGAGCTGACGGGCTGGAAGAACGTTTTGTGGAAATCCACGGTGACGGAGTCGGCCAGGCGGGTCCCGTCCAGCAGGTGGCGGTAGCGGCCGGAAACCATCAGCCCGCCGCCGTAAGCCGCGTCAATGTGGAACCAGGCACCGTAGGCGCGGGCCAGGGCGGCGAGGTCTGCGAGCGGGTCCACCGCACCGAAATCGGTGGTCCCTGCGGTGGCCACAACCGCCATCGGCACCAGCCCGGCGTCGTGGGTTTCCGCCATGGCCTCGGCGAGCGCGGCCGGGTCCATCTTGTGGTCCGCGGCGCAGGGAACGGAGATGACGGCGTCGAAGCCCATGCCCAGCATGGACGCGGACTTCTGGATGCTGAAGTGGCTGTCTGCTGATGTGAAGATCCGCAGCTTTTCCAGCAGGGCGGGCAGCCGGCGTCCAGCGTTGGCCGGCTCCTGCCGCAGCCCGGCAACGGCGTGGTTGCGCGCGATCAGCAGCGCCTGCAGGTTGGACTGGCTGCCGCCGGAGGTGAACACGCCGTCGGCTGCCGCCCCCAGCTGCAGCCGTTCGGCGGTCCAGTCGATGAGCCGGCGCTCGATCATGGTGGCCCCGGCGCTCTGGTCCCAGGTGTCCATTGAGGAGTTCACCGCGGACAGGATGGCCTCCCCCACCAGCGCCGGGATCACCACCGGGCAGTTCAGGTGGGCCGCGTACTTCGCATCGTGGAAGTAGATGGCGTCCCGGAGGTAGACGGTCTCAAGCTCCTCCAGGGCCGCGGCGGTGTCCGGGAGCGGCTGGTCCAGGTCAACGGCACCGATGCGCGCCTTCATGTCGGCGGGCCCGACGCCGGTAAAGGGCCGGGTGGTGCGGTCGATTTTGGTGGCCACGGCGTTGACGCCCTGCAGCACCTGCGCCACGTACCGGGTGGAGTTCCTGGTGTTGAACAGATGGTTGGTGGCAGCGAGGGCCAGCTCCACGCGGGAGCCGAAATCCTGCCCGGGCAGGGTTTCGCCCACCCGATCTTCATCCACGTACATCTCATCAACACGGGGCAGCAGCGGCACAGTGGTCATCCTTAGTTCGACGTTAGGGGTGTCTTTAGCAAGGTAAGCCTTACTTAGGTGAACCTTTTCGTCAAACTTTAGTGACTTATTTATCTTAAGCCGCGGGAATACGGGAGTTCTTCAGGTCGCGGGCGCGTCATTGACTGGCCCCGATCGCGAATCGGGTGCAAAATACTCCGCGCGAACGGACACTTGAGGCCCTCCGGAGGGAGTTCCCGGGGCCTTAAATGACCGTTCGCGCTGGTTCGAGGGGGCTTAAATGACCGTTCGCGCTAGTTGTCCGGCCAGTCGATGTGCTGTTCGTAGCCCCCCTCGTGGGCGCGGAGGTAGCGGGTAATGAAGGGGCAATGCGGGATGATCCGCTTGCCCGAGGCCACCACGTCGTCGAGCGCGAAGTGGGCCAGCACCTTGCCCAGGCCCTGGCCCTGGAAGGCCTCGGCGGTGTCGGTGTGGAGGAAATCCACGTGTCCGGGCAGGTCCCGGAAGAAGGACTGGACGGCGACCTTTCCGCCCACCCGCAGCTCGTAGCGGTGATGTTCGTCATCCCTGGACAGCGAGACGTCGGGGCTGAACTTGTCCTCTGTGGAAATCATGTTCTCAGTCATGGTTCGACATTGGCACTACTTGGCCCCGCTGGCAATGGCCCGTCAGACTGGCTGCCATCGTGGGCGACGCCTTCGGCACCGACATCGCCGGGGACACGTTCGGGCATCCGGCCCAGCAGCAGGACGGCCAACACAAAGCATGCCGCGCCGCCTCCGAGCAGGCCCAGCGTCAGGCCGTTGAGGGCAGCGTCCGCCACCGGAATGAAGACGACGACGGCGGCCGTCACCACCGCAGCGGCGGGCCGGCCGCGGGTGTGGACAGACGCCGTCGGACGTTCCTCAAGGTGGCCGAACGCGGCCAGCACCGGGAGCAGGAGGGCCACAACCCCCAGGAGGACGAGCGGCCGGGCCCACCACCATTCGGCGGTGCCTGCCGCGGGCTTGGGAAAGTCGGTGAGGAGCAGGAGTCCGGACATGGCCGCGAGCAACGGCAGGTGCCACAGGTACACGGTCATGGAGCGGCGGCCGGCAACCATGACCACCCAGCGGATCCAGCGCACGCCGGAAACCCAGCCGAGCCCCGGCCGGAAAAGCTGGAGCGCGGCAGCCTGGGACACGCCCAGGAGCAGCAGGCAGAGGTTGGGCGGGTTGAGGTTGACCAGCATGTTTCCGGAGTAGAGACCCAGGCCAGTGACCAGCCCGAGCACCAGGTTGGCTGCCAGGATGAGCCCCACCAGGCCGGAGAGCGTGAGCCTGGCCAGGTGACCGTCGGCCACCAGGAAACCAAGCTGCTGCACGGCGCACCACAGGAAAACAAGATTTGCGTAGGCGAGCATGGGCAGGGCTCCGCGGAAGCAGTCGATGGCCACCACGAGGGCCGCCAGGACCGCAACGGTCAGCCAGGGCGCGCGCCCATGGAACCGGGCCAGGAGCGGGATGTTGAGCTGTGCGGCCAGGTAGGCGGCCAGGAACCAGAGCGGCATGCCCGCTCCGGTGGTCATCAGCTGCACCACCTGGGCGTCCACGCCCAACAGAAGCGCGGCCCAGAACCCCAGGAACATCACCGCCAGGAGTGCCGCCGCCGGGCGGACCAGCCGCAGCAGCCGGGCCTGGGCAAACTCGACGCCCGTACCGCCGCGGGTTCTCAGCCGCTGCCAGGACTGGAGGCCCGTGGTGCCGCCGGTCACGAAGAACAGCGGCATCACCATGAAGATCCAGATCACGGGCTCGAACCACGGCTGATCGCCCAGCGTATTTTTGGAGGTCACGGTGCCGTCCCCTTGCAGGACGGGGCTGACCATCATGCAGTGGCCCACCACCACCAGGGCCAGGCAGACGAACCGGACGAGGTCGATCACGAGGTCGCGCTGCACCGCCTGTTCACCCTGCGGGGCCGGCCCCGCCTCCTTCACACCACTCACGTGCAGTCCCAACATGCGCCGATGCTGTTGTTCACTCAATTGTCCGCCCGTGATGCGCTCCCGGCCAGAAAAGGGTGTTCCCGGCCAGAAACGGGCACAACGTCGCCTCAGCAGTGGTCGCCTCAGGAGCGTCAGTCAGCCGGTAACGGCCAGCAACCCAAGCACGACGGCGAGCAACGGCGTCGTGCCTTGCAGAACCGCGGCGCGGAGGTACTTTTTCCCGCTGAGTGCCAGCACCGCGGCGGCGAGCAGCATGGACCCGCAGCAGCTGAAGATCAGCGTCCAGCCGACCACGTTCTGCGCCGAGGCGTCCGGGCCAAGCGCCACGCAGCCCACCCCGATGAACGCGCCGATGGCCAGGAATAGGTTGTAGAAACCCTGGTTGTAGGCGAGGGGTTTGGTGGTCTCGGCGTCAGCCTGGGAGGCGAGGCCGAAGCGTTTCCACGTGGCTGGCGTAGTCCAGGTGAGGGATTCCATGGTGAAGATGTACACGTGGAGCGCGGCGGCGAGGAAGGCAAAAAGCAGGGAGGCCAGGATCATGTGCTGATCCTAGCCTCCCCAAAGACTCAACTGATGCGTCACCGGGTGAGCATGCCCAGTGCCGTCGTGGCGAATTCCCTGGCCGAGGTGTTCCAGTGGCCCAGCAGCCCCTGGAGGTTCTCGCCGTCGGCCCGGTGCGCCGGCAGCTGGTCCTGGAGCGTGGACAGCACGCCGGTGCGGAGCTCGGTATTGAAGTTCACCTTGCCCACGTTCATCGCGGCGGCCTTGACCAGCTCCCCCGCCGGAATGCCGGACGCGCCGTGGAGCACCAGCGGGATGTGGGTCCGCACGGCTATGTCCTGCAGGACGTCCCAGCGCAGCTGCGGCTCGCCCTTGTACTTGCCGTGGACGTTGCCCACCGCAACAGCCAGCAGTTCCGCGCCGGTCCTGGCCACAAAGTCCTCCACCTGCGCGGAGTCCGTCAGGCCGGCCACTGCCACACCGGCTTCGTCGGCACCGAAGGCACGGTCCTCGTCGCCGGCCAAGCCGCCGAGTTCCGCTTCAAGCACGACGCCGGCACCCAGCACAGCGCGCGCCTCACGGACCAGCGCAATGTTGTCCTCATACGGCAGGGACGAGCCGTCCGCAAGGACCGAATCCGCCCCCGCGGCGACTGCGTCGGCCATCACCTTGAGGTCCATCGCGTGGTCCAGCTGGACGGCCACCGGAACGGATGCGGCGTCTGCCAGCCCGCGGAGCGCGGCGATCAGGCGGAGGCCGTTGGACGTGCCGGCCGTTTTGGGGGCCACCAGCAGGATGACCCCGTGGCCCGCGTCCTCGGCCGCGCCCACAACAGCCAGCGCGGTGGTGAAGTCGTAGCAGGTGAAGGCGGGAACGGCCGAGCCCTGCTGGAGGGCGGCGGTGACCAGGTGGTCGAGTCGGGTGCGCATCAGACGCTCAGGCCTCCCACGAGGATCCAGGCCACGTAGGTCAGGACGAATCCGGCCACGCCCAGGACGGTGGTGAGGACGGTCCAGGTTTTCAGGCCGTCCGAGACGGTGAGGCCGTAGTAGCGCACCACAGTCCAGAAGCCGGCGTCGGTCACGTGGGACAGGCCCAGGGAACCGAAGCCGATGGCGATCACGACGACGGCGATCTGGGCCGGCGAGTAGCCGCCTTCCATCACGGCGGAGGTCAGCAGGCCGGTGGTGGTGACGATGGCGACGGTTGCGGAACCCTGGGCTGCACGCAGGGCCAGGGAGATCACGAAGCCGAGCACAATCACCGGCAGGCCCAGGTGGTCCAGCGTCTGGGACAGTGCGGCACCGATACCGGAGGTCCGCAGGACCTCACCGAACACGCCGCCGGCCGCGACAACCATCAGGATGGACGCGATGGGAGGCAGGGCGCCTTCGAAGATCTCGCCGGTTTCCTTCAGGGACCAGTTGCGGCGGACCGCCAGCAGGAAGAAGGACAGGGCAACGGCCACCAGGAGGGCGAAGAACGGGTTGCCGATGAAGGCAGCCAGGCCGTACCAGGAGTTGTCCTTGGGGATGGTGAGTGTGCCCAGGGTGCCGATGAGGATCTGCACGATCGGGGCGGCGATGAGGAAGATGATCAGGGCCGGACGCGGCGGGGCGATACCTACGGCGCCGGGGCCTTGGTGGCCGACCTTGACCAGGGAGTCGGAACCGAATTCGTCCACCTGGGCCTTGACGCCGGGGAGGAGCTCATACTCCTTGCGGTTCATGATGCTGGCAACCCAGTAGGACAGGAATCCGAGCGGGACGCAGATGATCAGCGAGATCAGCGTGATGAGCCCGATGTCGGCGCCGAACACTCCGGCGCCTGCCACGATGCCCGGGTGCGGCGGCACGGCGACGTGTATGGAGAGCATAATGCCGGCCATCGGCAGGCCGAACTTGATGGGGTGCACGTTGGCGATCTTCGCAAAGGCGTAGACGATCGGGACGAGCACAATGATGCCCACCTCGAAGAACACGGGGATGGCCACCAGGAAGCCGACGGCGGTGAGCGCTACCGCGACGCGCTTGGCCCCAAGCTTCTCGGTGAAGTGCGCGGCCAGCGACTGGACGCCGCCGGAAACCTCGATCATCCGGCCCAGGACGGCGCCGAGCGCGATCAGCAGGGCCACCTTGCCCATCGTTCCGCCCACACCGTTGGCGACGACGGTGAAGACGTCCTTCAGCGGGATCTGCGAGGCCACGGCCACGGCGATGCTTACGGTCAGCAGGGCCACAAAGGCCTGGATCTTGAAGCGGATGATCATCACCAGCAGGACGGCGATGCCGATCGCCGCGATGGTGAGGAGCAGCGGAGTACCCAGCTCCACCGCGGGTTTGATGGCGGGGGCGTCGGCTGCCCGCACCATCAGCGAGTTAGTCAGGGGGTTCATTGCGGTGTCTCCTTCGACAAGCCAGTCTTCCAGAAGACGGGCTGGCGGGCGCTGTTTCTTGTACTTTGTGAACGCTGGAAGATACGACGACGGCGGAGGGGGGACCGCCGTCGTCGTAAGTTTTTTGGGGGTGCTTTAGCCGGGCTGCCTAGGCGGTGCGCTTGGTGGGCGCGACAACCTTGATGACTGCGGAATCGTCGGCGGCGGCGAGGCCCTGG
This sequence comes from Pseudarthrobacter sp. NIBRBAC000502772, assembly GCF_006517235.1. Taxonomy (NCBI): domain Bacteria; kingdom Bacillati; phylum Actinomycetota; class Actinomycetes; order Micrococcales; family Micrococcaceae; genus Pseudarthrobacter; species Pseudarthrobacter sp. NIBRBAC000502772. The sequence continues at coordinate 900,142 of NZ_CP041188.1, read as the reverse complement.
GCCTGGCCCAGGAGGTACAGCTGCTCGGCGGCGGCGGCGACGGGGGCTGCCAGGCCGGCGGCGCGGGTGGCCTTGCCCACGATGCCCATGTCCTTGACGAAGATGTCCAGGCGGGACAGGACCTCGGCGCCTTCCTCGGTGTAGGCCTCGAGGATGCGCGGGCCGCGGTTGGAGAGCATAAACGAACCTGCCGCGCCGGCTTCGAGGGCTGCGAGGGTCTTGGCCTGGTCCAGGCCGAGCGCGTCGGCGAGGGCCATGGCCTCGGCGGCGGCCGCGATGTGGATGCCGCAGAGGAGCTGGTTGACGGTCTTGAGGGCCTGGCCGTCGCCGGGCTTGTCGCCCACCACGGTGAGCGTGGAGGCCAGCAGGTCGAGGGCCGGGCGGGCCTTTTCTCGGGCCTCGGGGGAAGCGCCGACGACAATCAGCAGGTCGCCTTCACCGGCGCGTTTGGGGCCGCCGGACAGCGGCGCGTCCACGAGCTCAACGCCGTATTCGGCGAGGCGCGCCACGGTAGCGGGGATGGCTTCGGTGCCCACCGTGCTGCCGAGGATGACGACGGCACCCGGCTCCAGCACGGAGGCCACGCCGTTCTCGCCGAAGAGGACGTCGTTGAGCTGCTCGCCGTTGCGGACCGCGAGGAGCAGCGCGTCGGCGCCCTTGGAGGCTTCCCGGGCGGAGGCGAAGGTGCGGATGCCGGCTTCTTCGGCGAGTTTCAGGCGCGGCTCGGCGATGTCGAAGCCGTGGACGGTGAGCTCGCTGGCCAGCCGGGTGGCCATGGGCAGGCCCATGGCGCCGAGGCCCAGGACGGTGACGGTGTAGTTGCTGGTCATGGTGTTCTTCCTTGAATACTGGCGGGGTTAGAAGGTGCTGCTGAGCTTGCGGGTGACGTCGGCGAGGGACTGGTCGTCGCCCACGTTGCCGGCGAACACGATGTACGGGATGCCCTTGGCGGGGCCGTCCACGGGCTCCCAGAGCGAGACGATGCCCGGCAGCATGGGACCGCGGACAATGGCGTGGCGGATTTCCAGGCCGTGGGCGGCGACGTCGGAGGACGTGATGCCGCCCTTGGCGATGACGAACCGCGGCGGGAAGGTCTTGAGTGTCCGGTTCACCACGGCGACGACGGCGGCGGACACCGTGCGTGCGATCCGCAGGCTCGCTGCGGGGTCGTCGGTCTTGATCAGCAGGCGGCTGGTGTGGACGATGACGTCTCCCCCGTGGAGCGCCTTCACGACGGAGTCAACGGTCTGGTCGAGGTAGGCATCCGCGGCTGTTTCGGTTTCGGCGGCAAGCAGCTTCTCGACGTCGATCTCGACGATGCGCGCGGCGCTGTGCTGTTCGGTGAGGGCCTTGAGTTGGCGGGTGGTGACGCCCACATGGGAGCCCACCACGATCAGGCCGCCGGCCTCGGACGGGGTGTTGCCTGCGTAGGCTTCAGCGCCGGTGAGCTCGGTGCGGATTTCCTGGCCGATCCGGGCGCGGACAAACGGCGGTCCCACGCGGTAGAGCAGCTTCTTGCCGCGCCGTTCGGCTTCTTCCAGGCCCAGGGACAGGGCGCGGAGATCGTTCTCGGTGACGATGTCGGCGACGATCGGCGTGGAGTTGGTGGCAGGCTCGATGGCATCGGCGATGGCCTTGGCGGTGATCTGCGGATCGGCAGAGGCGCGGATGATGTTCAGGTCCAGGACAATCACGGAATCCGCGGCGAAGCGGCCCCGCGACTTCTCTTCCACGTATTTGGTCATGTCCGAGTTGGCGAAGCCGAAGCTGGCGTCCTTGGCGAATTCGGTCTCGGCCACGGGGGTGAGCTTGCCGGCGTCGTCCCCGGTGCCGCGCATGTAGTGCACGCCGCCGATGGTCACGCGGCCGGCGTCGGGGAACGCCGGCACCAGCACAACGCCGTCGGTGGCTTCTCCGCTAACGTCAGCAACAGTGGCCGCGATGACGTCGGGCTCCAGCGGGTAGTGGCCGCGGAGGGTGGAGTCGCTGCGGCTCACGAACCCCAGCCGCAGGGCATCTGCGGAACCGGCGGCGGCCAGTGCGTTGCGGACCACTTCCTCGTTGCGCGCTGCGGCTTCCGCGGGGTCCAGGCTGCGGGTGTTGGTCAGCACGTACACGGCGGGCTTCGCCTGGCCAAAGGCCCAGATGAAGTCCTCCACTTCCCAGCGGGTGAGCACAGGCAGATCCGCAACGGACTGCGTTCCGGTGGGGTCGTCGTCGAGCACTACGAGCATCCGGGGGGTCGCCGCGCTGGACGCGGCGACGGCGTCGGCAACAAGGCGGGCGGGAATCCGGACTTCGGCTGGGAAAGCCGCCAGGATGTCTGCTTCAAGCGTCACTGTGCACTCCGTTGTGTGGAAATCTCTAAGTATTAAGGTAACTGTAAGATGTCTGACATCTAACATTTAAAATTAGTGTGGCACAGGACATAGAAACGCGCAAGTAGACTTGTCAGACATATCTGGCGACGGCGGCAAGGGGGACATATGGCACGGAAATCACTGGTGGGCGTTGTTGCAGACGAGCTCCTGGACCGGATCATTGCCGGGGAGTTTCCGGCAGGATCCAGCGTGCCCGGCGAGCTGGAACTCAGCGCCAGGCACGAGGTGAGCCGGATGACGGTGCGCGAGGCCATGAAAACCCTGGAAGCGCAGCGGATCCTCAGCGTGGAACGCGGCCGCGGCACGTTCGTTAACCCGCTGAACCGCTGGGCTTCGCTGGAAGCTGTCCTTAGGGCCGCGTCTGAGGGCCAGAACGAAGCCGCCGCCTCCGTTCAGCTCATTGAACTGCGCCGGATGCTGGAAACCGGGGCGTGCGAACTCGCGGCCGCCCGGATCAGTGATGCCGATATCCAGGCGCTGTTCGGCCATGTAGCGGCGATGCGGGCCGCCCATGAGGTCAATGACGTGGCCGCCTTTGTGGAGGCTGACCTAGCATTCCATGACCTGATCCTCCTCGCCTCGGAGAACGTTTTTGTGGCGGTCCTTTTCGCGCCGCTGCACCGCGTGCTCGAAAAGCGCCGGGCCGAGACATCGGCAGTGCCCACCATCCAGGAGCACGCCATCGGGCACCACCAGAACATCGCCGAGGCACTGGAATCGCGCGATCCGAGCCGGTCGCGGGAAGCCATGGACCTGCACATGCAGCAGACCCTGGATGACCTCAAGAACCTGGTCCTCGAAGCGCCCTGACCTGCGTCCATTCCGCAGTATTGGGTCTGGCCACGCCTGAGAACTGCCACTAGTGTTCAAGGACGGCCCGCAACCGGGAATCGAAGGCGATCACGAGGAGCGAAGTTGTCCAACCACACGTACAGCATTACTGAAATTGTCGGCACCTCCGAAGAGGGTGTGGACGCGGCCGTCCGGAACGGGATCGCCGAGGCCGCCAAGACCTTGCGCAACCTTGACTGGTTCGAGGTCAAGGAAATCCGCGGTCACCTCGAAGACGGCAAGGTTGCCGACTGGCAGGTGCGGATCAAGCTCGGTTTCCGCCACGAAAGCTGACCTACCTGAGTTTAAGAGTGATGGCCGCGTCCTTTGGGCGCGGCCATCACTGTTCAGCCATTCGGCACGGCCCTGCCAGGCACTTCCTACAACGAAGGTAGGACTGCCGGTCCTAGGAAAAACAGGAACACGGTCAAGGACTGACTATCGGCGCGAAAGTGCATAGGCTCGTACCGGAGCAGTTCCCGAAAGCGGTTTCCTGCCGGACATCCCGAGCCAGGAACCATCCTTCAGCACTACGAGGAGTACCCATGTCAGAAATCTCGCTGAACAACGGCGTCACTATCCCCCAGCTCGGCTTCGGCGTTTTCCAGGTTCCGCCGGAAGACACCCAGCGGATCGTTGAGGATGCCCTGGCAGCCGGCTACCGCCACATCGACACCGCCGCGGGATACCGCAACGAAGCAGGTGTGGGCGCTGCCATCGCAGCCTCGGGCATTCCGCGCGAGGAAATCTTCGTGACCACCAAGCTCCGCAACGGCGACCAGGGCCGGGCCTGGGATGCATTCCAGGACACCCGCGAGGCGCTGGGTCTTGACTTCGTGGACCTCTACCTCATCCACTGGCCGGTCCCGTCACAGGGCCTCTACGTCCAGGCTTGGAAGGAACTGGAGGCCCTGTACGCCGCCAAGGCGATCCGTGCCATCGGCGTCTCGAACTTCCTCTCCGACCACCTGGACACCCTGCTCGAGTCCGCGGACGTCGTACCCGCCGTGAACCAGATTGAACTGCACCCCAGCTACCAGCAGGCCAAGCTAGCCGCCAAAAGCCGTGCCCTCGGGATTGCCGTGGAGGCCTACAGCCCGTTGGGCCAGGGTGGGGACCTCAACGGAAACGCCGTCACCGCCGTTGCGAAGGCACACGACGCCACCACGGCGCAGGTGGTCCTGGCCTGGCACCTGGCCGCCGGCAACATCGTCATCCCCAAGTCGGTTAACCCGTCCCGTATCCGCGAAAACTTCGCGGCCGCGTCCCTGACCCTGACTGACGACGAGCTCGCCTCCATCACCGCCCTCGAGCGGGGCGCGCGCATCGGTTCCGATCCCGCCGTCGCCGCTTTCACACAGCTATAGCCAACGCTGACCGAGCCTGCCGGCACCGATTCCGGCGGGCTCGGTCACCGCGTTCTGCCACGTCCAACCACCAGCGAAGGATCCCTCCGTATGCAGTACACGCACTTGGGCCGTTCGGGCCTGAAAGTTTCCCGGCTTTGCCTGGGCACCATGAACTTCGGCCCGCACACCGACGAGGCTGACGCGCACGGCATCATGGATTCCGCCCTGGACGCCGGCATCAACTTCTTCGACACAGCCAACGTCTATGGCGGCAGCGGGCACCGGGGCTGGACCGAGGAAATCATTGGCCGCTGGTTCGCGAAGGGCGGCCAGCGGCGCGAACGGACCGTCCTGGCCACAAAGCTGTACGGCACCATGACTGACCGCCCCAACGAGTCCAAGCTGTCCGCGCTGAACATCCGGCGCGCCCTGGACGCCAGCCTGAAGCGCCTCCAGACGGACTACATCGACGTGTACCAGTTCCATCACGTTGACAGGGACACGCCCTGGGACGAGATCTGGCAGGCCATCGAGGTGGCCGTCCAGCAGGGCAAGATCCTCTACTCGGGCAGCAGTAACTTCGCGGGCTGGCACATCGCCCAGGCACAGGAAGCCGCCCGCCGCCGGAACTACACCGGGCTGGTCAGCGAGCAGTCCATCTACAACCTGTTCCGCCGCGAGGTGGAGCTGGAGGTCATCCCCGCCGCACAGCAGTACGGCCTGGGCCTGATCCCGTGGTCGCCGCTCCAGGGCGGGCTGCTGGGCGGCGTCCTGAAGAAGGAACGCGCGGGCGTCCGGCGCACCGAAGGGCGCGCCGCGGAAACGCTCAAGCAGCACCGGGACCAGATCCAGCAGTTCGAGGATCTCGCGGACGGGCTGGGGCACGAACCCGGCGACATCGCGCTCGCGTGGCTGCTTCACCAGCCTGCCGTCACCGCACCGATCGTGGGGCCGCGCACGCAGGAACAGCTCGACGCCGGCATCCGGGCGTTGGAGGTCACGCTCGACGCCGACGCGCTCAAGCGGCTCGACGACATCTTCCCGGGCCACCGGCCGGCACCGGAAGACTACGCATGGTGAATCCGTTGGATTCCGCGGCCGACACCGTGGCACCACGGAGCATCCTCTTCCTGGGCGGCACCGGGGTGATCAGCGCCGCAGCGGCGGAACGCGCCGTCGCACTGGGACACCGGGTGACCATCCTCAACCGCGGCCAATCCGGCAAGCCGGTACCGGACGGCGCGGAGGTCCTGCACGCGGATATCCGCGACCCGGACACTGTGCGGGCGGTGCTGCAGGACAGGGAGTTCGACGCCGTTGCGGACTTTATTGCCTTCACTCCAGATCAGGCGCGCTCCAGTATGGAACTGTTCCGGGGCCGGACCGGCCAGTACGTGTTCATCAGCACGGCGTCGGCCTACCAGAAGCCGCCCACCCGGCTGCCGATCCTGGAATCCACTCCGCTGAAAAATCCGTTCTGGCAGTATTCACGGGACAAGATCGCGTGCGAGGACCTCTTGTTCGACGCCTACCGGTCAGACGACTTTCCGGTCACCGTGGTGCGCCCCTCGCATACGTACGACCGCACGCGGGTGGGCCTGGTAGGCGGCTGGACAGACATCCACCGGATGCGCACCGGCCAGCCCGTCATGGTGCACGGTGATGGCACCTCGCTCTGGACCGTGACGCACGCCAGGGACTTCGCGAAGGCCTTCGTGGGACTGCTCGGCAGGCCGCAGGCGGTGGGCGAGAGCTACACCATCACGTCGGATGAATACCTGCCCTGGAACCAGATCTATGGCCTGTTTGCGCGGGCGGCCGGGGTTGCCGAACCCGAACTGGTCCACATATCTTCGGAAACCATCGCCGCGCACGGCGCCGGGCACAGCCCCCATCTGGGTCCAAGCCTCCTGGGCGACCGCGCCCACTCCGTAGTTTTCGACAACGCCAAGATCAAAGCCCTGGTGCCTGGCTTTGCCGCCACCATTCCCTTCGCGGACGGGACCCGGGAGATCGTTGACTGGCATGACAGCCACCCGGAACTTCAGGTGGTGGACGCGTCTTTTATGGATCTGAGTGATCGGCTGATCAGGTGGGCGCGAAGGGCCGCGGACTGACGGCGCCCGGCCATCATTTACAACGTTCTAAATACTCGGGATTCCCGCCGGGCGCAAGGGTTGATTTGTGGCACACACCCCCACTAGGTTACTGGGGAAGCGTTTTCCCAATCCAAAATTGAAAGGATTCACTGATGAATCCGAGCAGGATATCCGTGCGCCGTTTTTCGGTGGCCACAGCTGCGGGCCTCGCCCTGACCGTGGGGTGCCTCACCACCCCGGCAGCCGCCGTCGGGCCTTCCGCGAAGCCCGCCACGGCGGGCGTACAGCTGGATTATCTGGACCGCGGGCTGGTTGCTGCCGGCACATCCGAGGGCGTCTTCCTGAGCTGGCGCCTCTTGGGCCACGAGGCAACCGGCTCGTCCGCCACAGGCCTCACCGGCACCGACTTCAATGTGTACCGCGACGGCCAGAAGCTCGCAACAGTCACAGACAGCACGAACTACCTTGACGCCGCCGGAACCGCGTCGTCGGCATATGACGTGCGTGCCGTCGTCGGCGGCGTTGAACTGGACCGGAGCGCCACTGCCACCTCGTGGGGCGGCAACTTCAAGGACATCCCGCTGAAAAAGCCGGCCGACGGCGTGACGCCCGCCGGCCAGGCGTACACCTACTCGGCGAACGATGCTTCGGTGGGAGACGTCGACGGCGATGGCCAGTACGAGTTCGTGGTCAAGTGGGATCCGAACAACTCCAAGGACGTCTCCCAGGTTGGCTACACGGGCAACACCTACGTGGACACCTACAAGGCCGACGGTACGCTGCTCCACCGGATCGACCTGGGCGTCAACATCCGGTCCGGCGCCCACTACACGCAGATGCTGGTGAACGATTTCGACGGCGACGGACGTTCGGAAATGATGTTCAAGACAGCGCCGGGCACCAAGACCCTCTCCTACAATCCGGACGGCTCGGTGGCTGGCGAGTCGTTCGTCCCGCTGCTGCAGAAGGACCTCGACGCCGGCTATTCCAACTCCGACGATTACCGGATGAGCGCCGCCGACTACCACCGGCACATGGTGGACACGTTCCTGGGCTGGAGCGACCACCCCGAGGTCAAGGCCGGCAACTGGCCCGCCACCCTGGAAGAAGCCTTCGGCATCGCGCCCCAGTACCAGTACCCGCTGTCGCGTGAGGACGCCGAAGCGGTGACGGACTACTTCATGGACGTGTTTGCCCCGTCCCGCAGCGCGCGGAACAACCTGCGCGCCTTTGAGGGGTTCATCGTTTCCGGCCCGGAATACCTCACCGTCTTTGAGGGCGCCACGGGCAAGGAACTGAAGACGGTTGCGTATGAGCCCGGCAGGCACGACGACGGCCTGATGTGGGGCGACTACGCCATGGCCCGGATCGAACCCGGCAACCGCGTGGACAGGTTCCTGGCCGGCGTCGCCTATTTGGATGGCAAGAAGCCCGCCGCCGTGTTTGCCCGCGGCTATTACACGCGCAGCACACTTGCCGCCTACACCTGGGACGGCGCCAACCTCTCCCCAGTGTGGAACGTGGACTCGGGCTGGGCGCCCATGACCAACCCCTTCAAGGACAGCCCGCACGGCCGGGACGGGACGGACCCCGAGTTCGGCACACTCACCACGCAGGGCTTCCACTCCCTCAGCGCCTCCGACGTGGACGGTGACGGCAAGCAGGAAATTGTGTACGGCTCGGCCACCATCGACGACGACGGTTCGCTGCTGTACAGCTCGTCCGACACCATGCCGGCCGGCAGCGCCACCCCGGGAGAGGAGGCCCGGCTGGGCCACGGCGATGCCATGCACGTCACGGACATTGATCCGGCCCGCCCCGGCAAGGAGATCTTCACGGTGCATGAAGGCGGCACCTACGCCCCCTATGGCTACGCCATGCGCGACGCCGCCACCGGCGAGGCACTGTTCGGCGCCTATTCGGGGAAGGACACCGGCCGCGGCATGATCGGCGACGTTGATCCTGCAGTGCCCGGCATCGAAAACTGGGCCATTGGCATGCAGTCGGCTGACGGCGACAAGCTTTCCGCCACCAGTCCGGGTACCAACATGAGCATCAAGTGGGCTGCGGACATGACAACCCAGATCATTAACGGCTCCGGCGACCAGACCCCCAGCATTGACGACTGGAAGCGCGGCAGGCTGCTCACCGCCACGGACACCCGGACCAACAACGGCACCAAAGGCACCCCGAGCCTCGTTGCAGACGTAGTGGGTGACTGGCGCGAGGAAATGCTGGTCCGGACGGCCGACAGCTCAGCGCTCCGGATGTACCTGAGCACCGAAGTGACCAACCACAAGCTCTACACGCTCATGCACGACCCGCAGTACCGCGCTGAAGTTACCCGGCAGAACACCACGTACAACCAGCCGTCTTACACGGACTTCTACTTCGCTTCGGACATGCACTTCGGTGACGTGCCGCTGCGCGCAGCCTGGCTTCCGGGCAGTGTGAAAGCCCTCCAACAGGCTGTGGAGGACCTGGTGGAGTCCGGCGACGTGGCGGGCCCGGTCGCGAAGCAGCTGGCAGCGGGTGTGCAGGAGGCGGCAAAGGCAGTGGACGACGGCGATGCTTCCCAAGCGGCACAGGCCATCCAGCGCTTTGTGAAGTTCCTGGACCAGCAAAAGGAGCCAGATCAGGTATCCGACGTGGCACGAACAGTACTCGACTACCAGGCCGGAAATATTCTCCGGGCATTCGAAGGCTAGGCAGGCGAAAGCACGGCAGACTGTTGAAATGACTCTCTCACCGCTCATCATGCTCAACGACGGCTACAGCATTCCGCAGCTGGGGCTCGGCACCTGGCCGCTGGACGACGAACAGGTGGCTACCGCCGTCGTACAGGCCCTGGAAGCCGGGTACCGGCACATCGATACGGCAGTGAAATACGGCAATGAGGAAGGCGTAGGGAACGGCATCCGCGCAGGCGGGGTGGACCGAAGCGAAATCTTCGTCACCACCAAGCTGGACGGCCAGTTCCAAGGCGAGGACCGCGCGGTGGCGGGGTTGGAGGGGTCGCTGACGCGCATGGGGCTGGACTACGTGGACCTGCTGCTGATCCACTGGCCGCTCCCTGCGCGCGATGATTTCGTCTCGACGTGGAAGACGTTTGAGCGGCTGCAGGCGGAGGGCAAAGTCCGGTCCATCGGCGTCTCCAACTTCAAACCGGCACACCTGGAACGGCTGCTGGCCGAAACCGACGTTGTGCCTGCGGTGAACCAGATCCAGCTGAGCCCGGCGATCACCCGCGAGGCGGAACGGGAGTTCAACGCCCGGCATGGAATTGTCACGGAATCGTACAGCCCGCTGGGCGGGTCGGGGGCAAGCCTGTTGGGCGCTCCCCTGCTTGCGCAGCTGGGTGAAAAATACGACAAGACCCCGGCTCAACTGGTGCTGCGCTGGCATATTGAGAAGGGACTTGTAGTCATTCCCAAATCAGGAAATCCCGAGCGGATGCAGGAAAACCTGGACATCTTCGATTTCGCCCTGGATCGGCAGGATCTCGCGGAACTTGCCATCCTGGACGAGGGGCCCGGCGCCGGTAACGATTCGGACGCAACAGGGCACTGAGAGGGCCCGAACAGGCTTTCCGCGGAGATTCAGAGTGGCGAAAATAAAGTAAGCATGATTAGTATTGGGGCAGAGGGATGAAGCGTGCCCGGGATCCGGGCACCTCCCTGATGTAGGAAAGAAGGAACGACAAAATGGGTTTCTTTGCATTTTTGATTCTTGGCCTTATTGCCGGCGCGATCGCTAAGGCGATCCTTCCGGGCAAGCAGGGTGGCGGCTGGATCATCACCCTCATCCTGGGCGTCGTCGGTGCGTTCCTCGGCGGCTGGCTTGGCGGGCTGCTCTTCAACGCGCCGCTGCAGGAGTTCTTCTCGCTGCAGACCTGGCTGCTCGCGATCGCCGGCTCGATCATCGTGCTGCTGGTTTACAGCATGGTCACCAAGCGGAGCGTTCGCAGCTAGCGTCGTCACCGGCATGAACACCGGCCCCGGGACAACATCCCGGGGCCGGTTTTCTTTCCCCGGCCAAGCGGATCGGGGACTGACACCTTCTCAACGAGCTGGAGTTCATTATGAAATCTAAACTTCTTTTGGGTATTGGCATCGCGGCGGGTTACGTCCTGGGATCGCGGTCCGGCCGGGCTGCGTACGACAAGCTCAAGGCCAGGGCGGCGAGCATCTGGGACAGTAAGCCGGTCCAGGACAAGGTCAGTGCCGCCGCTTCGGCCATCAAGGAGAAGGCTCCCGACGTGGCGGACCAGCTCGGTGAGGCTGCGCGCCGGGCGGGCACAGTCATCGGCTCGGCCGTGCACCACGACACCGCGTCCGGCAGTGCCGCGGTGGGCGATCACGTTCCCGCCCACAGCAAGCACCCGGAAACGGTGAACCTGGGGACATCGGACGTTGAGTCAGACCCCGCGTTCAATGACAACCAGGGCCAGGACTGGTCCGGTGAAGGCGGCGCCACTACTGCCGGCGCAGCCACGAACGTTGACCCCCGACGGGAATGATCGGGGATCGTTGCAGGGACGTTACGCGGGATTCGCCGTGTGACACGGAAGCCACGTTGAAATTGTGCTTAAAATGGTCGTTGCTGGCCGCCGCGCTCCTTGGGGGACGCGGCGGCCAGCCACGTCTCAGGTCATGGCCAGATGCCGTCTCAGGTGACCAGCTCGGCAGCACCGAACGACACGCTGAACTGAACGCACCACAGGTCAACTGACGGGTACTTCGACAGGTCAACGTCGGCGGGAATCTGGTAAACCTGATTGCCCTGATTTCCTTTGATCAGGCCGAGGTCGTAGTAATCAGCGGAGCCGGCGGTGAACCACCCGGCCGTTCCTTCCACCACGTGGGCGGCACTTAACCAGACGTGCACATCCGGACCATTGGACGTATCCAGGTTTTCGAGCGTGAGCAGCCTGGCGCCGTCTGGCTGCTGTACGATCCGGACAGTTCCCGTGGTGGCGTGTTCATGGCTGATTAGCGTACCCACAGCCAGCTGCACCGGGCCTGCAGGCATAGGTGCCGGAGTCGGCGCCAAGGGTGTAGGCGGAGTCGGTTGTGCTTGCGCTGGACTGCTGGCCACGATGGGGAGCTGTTCATCCACTCTCACGTCCACAAAGAGAAGCCAGGGCTTGAACAGCACAAGCCCAATCACCAGCCCTACCGCTGCAAGGGCCGCCGCAGCGATCATCCAGGTCCGGCGTCGGTTTGGACTTTGCTTTCCACTCATGGACTTTCCGCTCATGCAATCATCGTCCGCGTATCCGCTGACCGGCGCAACGCACCAGCCGTCGCGATCCTGATCCCACGACGGTCCAAAGCCAACAAGGCCAACCCGGGTGCTCTGAAGTCAGATAAGTTCTTCGAGTTCCGCAGGAAAGATTCCGACTCCTAGGGTCACGAGACGGCGGGGCGCCTGATTCCGGAACCGCGGCGGTTCCGGCAGCCCTCAGGAAACCAGTTCGCGGGTCATCCCGAAAGGAACCTGATCTGACAGCGTTGCGGTGTAGCGGCCCGGGGCGACACGGGTCACCAGGATGCCGTGCGTGCCTGTGAGGAGGGCGACTTCCTGAAGGCGCCGGACGGCAGCATCAAGCTCTTCGTCCAAAAGGTGCCGGCTGGCGACATCTATCTCAATGCGGTCTATGGGCGTAGACATATCGGTTCCTTGTTAATAGTTGGGGTGGGTTTCCTGGTTACTCAGGCTTGACCGCCGAAACGGGGACAGGGCGATCCTTCGCCTGGTCCTTCGTCCCCGCGGGTGCATGGGATTCCGACGTGGCCGGCGGGGAAGTCCTGAACTTGAACCTCTTCCCGATGGTGCTGCCGCCGCCACCGCTGCGGTTCTTGTTGAAAATATCGAAGCCGACAGCCAGCAGGAGGACCAGCCCCTTGATGAGCTGCTGGTAGTCAGTGCCGAGACCCAGGATGGACATGCCGTTGTTCAGCACGCCCATGATCAGGCCGCCGATCATGGCTCCGGCCACGGTGCCGATGCCGCCTTGGACTGCGGCGCCGCCGATGAATGCCGCGGCGATAGAGTCGAGTTCGAAGCCGGTGCCGCCGGCGGGCTGTGCCGAGTTGAGCCTTGCCGTGAACACCAGGCCTGCGAGTGCCGCCAGGACGCCCATGTTAACGAAGAGCCGGAAAGTGACGGCTTTGGTCTTCACCCCGGACAGCTCTGCTGCGTGCAGGTTGCCGCCGATCGCGTAGGTGTGGCGGCCGAAGACGCTGTTGTTCATCAGCGCCGTGTACACGATCACCAGGACGGCCAGCACGATCAGGACGATCGGGGTGCCCCGGTAGCTCGCGAGGAGGAACGTGATGATCAGCATGAGCAGGGCAACGAAGGTGGTCTTGGTCGCGAACCAGGCCATCGGTTCGTTTTCGAGGTCGAACTTCTTGCGGATCCGGCGTTCCTTGAGCGCCTGGATAAGCAGCGCAACCGTGGCGCCGACGCCCAGGATGACGGTCAGCCATTCCAGCACCGACGTGCCCCCGGAGATGTCCGGGAGGAAGCCGCCGCCCAGGGCGCGGAGTTCGGAGGGGAACGGGGTGATCTGCTGGTTCTTCAGGGTGATCAGGGTCAGGCCGCGGAAGATCAGCATGCCGGCCAGGGTGACGATGAAGGCCGGGATGCCGACGTAGGCGATCCAGTATCCCTGCCACGCCCCGACGAGCGCCCCGACCAGGAGGCAGGCCGGGATGGCCAGCCACCAGGCCCAGCCCCAGTGGACCATCATGACGCCGGCGACGGCGCCGATGAAGCCGGCGATCGATCCCACCGAGAGGTCGATGTGGCCGGCAATAATGACCATGACCATGCCGATGGCGAGGATGAGGATGTAGCTGTTCTGGACCACCAGGTTGGTGACGTTCTGCGGCTCCAGGAGGATGCCGTTGGTCAGTACCTGGAACAGCAGGACGATCAGGATCAGGGCAACGAAGATGCCAACCTGCCGGAGGCGGCTTGTCAGGAAGCCGAGGGATTCTCGTAGGGCGGACATGGTCCTATTCCTTCTCTTGGGTCATGTAGTGCATGAGGGTTTCCTGGGATGCTTCGGCGATGGGAACCTCGCCGGTGATATGGCCGGCCGACAGGGTGTAGATCCTGTCGCAGATGCCGAGGAGTTCGGGCAGTTCCGAGGAGATGACAATGACAGCTTTTCCCTCCGCCGCGAGCCTGGCGATGATTGTGTAGATCTCGAATTTGGCGCCGACGTCGATCCCGCGCGTGGGCTCATCGAGGATCAGCACGTCCGGGTCCGAGAACATCCACTTGCTCAGCACCACCTTCTGCTGGTTTCCGCCGGACAGTTTGCCGGTGATGGCAGCAACTGAGGGCGCCTTGATGTTCATGCTCTTGCGGTAGCCGTTGGCCACCACCGTTTCCCGGTTTTTGTCCACCCAGCCGCCCTTGACCAGCTTGCGGAGCGCGGCCATGGAGATGTTCCGCTGGATATCCTCGATGAGGTTCAGGCCGTAGTGCTTCCGGTCTTCGGTGGCATAGGCGATCCCGTGCCCGATCGCCTGGGACACCGTGGAGGTGTTGATTTCCTTGCCGTACTTGTACACCTTCCCGGACATCGCCGTGCCGTAAGTGCGTCCGAAAACGCTCATGGCCAGCTCGGTCCGGCCCGCTCCCATCAGGCCCGCGAGGCCTACCACTTCGCCCTTGCGGACGTTCAGGCTGGCGTTGTGCACCACCATGCGTGTGTGGTCCTGGGGATGCCTGACGGACCAGTCCTCGATCCGCAGGACTTCCTCCCCGATCTTCGGGTCCCGGTCAGGGTAGAGGCTTTCCAGGTCCCGGCCCACCATGCCGCGGATAATCCGTTCCTGCGTGATCTGGCCTTCATCGAGCCGGAGCGTCTCGATGGTTTTGCCGTCCCGGATGATGGTGACGGCGTCTGCGACTTTGCGGATTTCGTTGAGTTTGTGGCTGATGATGATGCTGGTGATGCCCTGGCCCTTCAGATGCAGGATCAGGTCCAGGAGGTGGCCGGAGTCCTCGTCGTTGAGCGCCGCTGTGGGCTCGTCCAGGATGAGGAGCTTGACTTCCTTCGAGAGCGCCTTGGCGATTTCCACCAACTGCTGCTTGCCCACACTGATGTGCTGGACCGGAGTGATGGGGTTTTCGCTCAGGCCCACCCGGGCCAGCAGTTTCGCGGCCTCCAGGTTGGTCTTCCGCCAGTCCACCCAGCCGTTTTTGGCCTGCTCGTTTCCGAGGTAGATGTTTTCGGCGATCGAGAGGTAGGGGCTCAGCGCGAGCTCCTGGTGGATGATGACGATGCCGCGTTTCTCGCTGTCGTTGATGCTGGAGAAGTTGCAGGGCTCGTTTTCGAAAAGGATGTCCCCGTCGAAGGAGTTGTGCGGGTAGACCCCGGACAGGACTTTCATCAGGGTGGATTTGCCCGCCCCGTTCTCTCCGCAAATGGCGTGGACCTCGCCCCGGTTCACGTCAAGGGTGACATCCTGCAGGGCCTTCACGCCCGGAAAGGTTTTGGTGATTCCTCGCATTTGAAGAATGGGTGTGTTCATCGTCAATTCCCACTGACTGGTTGGAAAACTGGACCGGCCTGCGGCTGCAGGGCCTACGGGAAGGGGTTGCGGCCAGGCCGTGCGGCCGGCCGCAACCCCACAAGAAAAGTTACTTGACGTCGGCGTCTGTGTAGTAGCCGGAGTCGATGAGTTCCTTCTTGTAGTTTTCCGCAGTGATGATCACGGACTTGAGCAGGTAGGCCGGAACCACCTTGACCTTGTTGTTGTAGGTCTTGGTGTCGTTAACCTCCGGCTCCTGGCCCTTCAGCAGGGCGTCCACCATCTTCACTGCCTGGGAACCCAGCTGGCGGGTGTCCTTGAAGATGGTGGAGTACTGCTCACCGGCGATGATGGACTTCACGGAGCCCTTCTCAGCGTCCTGGCCCGTGACGACCGGCAGGTCGCCCTTGGCGTAGCCGCCGGTGCTGGTCAGAGCCGAGATGATGCCGATGGAGAGGCCGTCATAGGGGGAGAGCACGCCGTCGAGCTTGGTCCCGGAGCTGTAGGCCGCGGTGAGGATGTCCTCCATGCGCTTCTGGGCAACGGGGGCCTGCCAGCGCAGGATGGCTGCCTGCTCGAACTTGGTCTGGCCGCTGGGGACCTTGAGGGTTCCGGCGTCCAGGTACGGCTTCAGCGTGTCCATGGCGCCGGTCCAGAAGAAGTTGGCGTTGTTGTCATCCGGGCTGCCGGCGAAAAGCTCAACGTTGAACGGGCCCTTGCCCTCCACCTTCTTGCCGCTGGCATCAACCAGGCCCAGCCCGGTCAGCAGCGATGTTGCCTGCTGCACGCCCACCGTGTAGTTATCGAACGTGGTGTAGAAATCAACGTTCGGGGTGCCGTTGATGAGGCGGTCGTAGGCGATGACCTTGACGTTCTGTTCCTTTGCCTTGGCGAGCACATCGGTCAAGGTGGTGCCGTCGATGGCGGCGACAATGAGCGCCTTGGCACCCTTGGTCAGCATGTTCTCGATCTGCGATACCTGCGTGGGGATGTCGTCGTTGGCGAACTGCAGGTCAGTCTTGTAACCAAGTCCCTTCAAGGACTTTTCCACGTTTCCGCCATCGGCGATCCAACGCTCGGACGTCTGGGTGGGCATCGAGATACCCACCAGGGATTCACTGGGATTCGCAGTGGTTTCCGAGGTGGCTGTTGCGCCCCGGCTTCCGCACCCTGTGGCACCCACAGTGACTGCGAGGACGACGGCGACTGCGCCCAGGAATTTCCTAATTCTCACGATTTCTCCTCCCGCGGAAGCTGGTCCGCGAAGTGCTGCTGGGTCGGCAGGCGTCTGCGCTTGCCGGTAGAGCGGTACTGCCTTGATGTGCAGGGCCCGAGCCCTGGACATCTGAAGAGCTGCCAACAGGCAGGAGCGGAGGTCGGTTGCGTGCCGGAAGCCAAGTTCCGCCTCATACTTGTTAGCGCTAACAACAGGATATTGCAGAGTAGCATGTGAGTCAAATCACTTTTATTGGTGAGCGGAAACGCCGGGCGTCTCCACTCGGAACTCCGAGCCCCAGTGCGGATGCCGTCGAGCCGGCGCGGGCCGGCAGCGCGGCGAGAGCGTTTGGCCTGATGGCGTAGTTCCACAGCAGCGAGTCCACGACCTCGGAAGCGACAACGAGCCAGGACTGCAGGATGACGCCGATCGCGGCGCCCTGGACAATGCCCGCGACCGCCATCGGATTACGAATCCAGCGATGTGGGCCCCCGATGACCAGGCGGTTGGGCATCGCGGATGGCAGCAACTCCACTAAGGCCCAGCCTGTCCGACTACAACGGTGCCGTCCAGTTCTTCCGAGCGGACAGTCCTGACTGCGAAGCCCTCACCCTCCAGGGTGGACGCCGTCCCTGCGGCCTGCCGCTCGCTGGTTTCGATGATGATGTACCCGCCCGGCCGCAGCCATTCGTTGGCCTCGGCAGCGACGCGGCGGTGGAATTCGAGTCCGTCAGCGCCGCCGTCGAGCGACCACAACGGTTCGTGCTCGCGCGCCTCGTGCGGCATGGAATCGATGGCGTCGGTGGGGACATAGGGGGCGTTGACAGCCAGAACACGGATCCGTCCCTTGATGGCGCGCGGCAGCGCATCGAACAGATCGCCCTGGTGGACCTCGCCACCCACACGGCCAATGTTCCGGCGGGCGCAGGCCACCGCGGCCTGGTCAATGTCCGCCGCATGGAGTTCCAGCCCCGGAATCCTGAAGGCGATGGCGGCCCCCACCGCCCCGGACCCACAACACAGGTCCACAACAACGGCGGGCTCAGGACTCTCCCGGCGCTTCCGCTTCGGGTCCGCCGAGAGCAGGGCTGCGGCCTCACTCACCACGAGCCCGGTGCGGCGGCGCGGAACAAAAACCCCGGGATCGAGCTCAATCCGGAGTCCGCAGAACTCTGCCCAGCCCAGGATGTGCTCCAGCGGGTACCCGGCAGCGCGCCGCTCCACCGCCGCAGCGATTTCGGCCGGGCCGGACACCGCGGCGAGGAGAAGCTCGGCTTCCTCCTCCGCAAAGACGCACCCGGCCGAGCGAAGCCGCTCAGCGATCCCAGCAAGGGACTCAACATCCAATTCAGTGGCTGACATGGGTACACCTTCCGCAATCCGATGGGCGCCGAGCGCCGTCGCCCGCCTCTGAATGTACGCGAAGGTAGCCCCTGGCCGCCTGTCTAAAAAGACTGGATTTATTCAGTGCAAGCGCTTACAGTGTGCCGTGGTTCACCTGGCGATCGTTCCTCGACTGCCTTCGCGAACCGCACATCTGTCCGCCAACCGACGCCGCCCCACCCGCAACTCCACAGCAGCCTGTACAGCAACGCCGCTACCAGGAAGGTCTCCTGACGTGAACACACGCACCCGCAGACAACGCCTCAACAACCCGCTGACAGCATGGCTGGGGCTGCTCGCCGCAGCCGTAGTCGCTTCCGCTTCCGTCCTCCCGGCGCACGCGGCGCCTGGCCCGAAGGACCCGGGGTCGCCGTCGGCCCTTCACTCCCTCCGCGCCCCGGTGACGGACGAGAATTTCTACTTTGTGATGGCCGACCGCTTCAGCAACGGGGACACGAGCAATGACGACGGCGGCCTGGGCAGCGACCCCATGGTGTCCGGCTTCAACCCGACGAAAAAGGGCTTCTACAACGGCGGCGACCTGGCCGGGCTGCTCGACAAAATCGACTACATCCAGGGCCTCGGCACCACGTCCATCTGGCTCACGCCCAGCTTCAAGAACAAGGCGGTGCAGCCCGAGGACAATTCGGCCGGCTATCACGGCTACTGGATCACCGACTTCACCCAGATCGACCCCCATCTGGGAACCAACGACGAGTTGAAGGCCCTCATCGACGAAGCCCACTCGCGTGGCATGAAGGTGTACTTCGACATCATCACCAACCACACCGCGGACGTGATCGGCTACGAAGAGGGCGCCCGCAAGACCTACGTTTCCAAGGACGCCGAGCCGTATAAGACCGCGGCGGGTGAGGCGTTCGACGACCGCGACTTCGCAGGCTCCGACGACTTCCCGGAGCTTGATGCCAAGACGTCCTTCCCCTACGTTCCCGTTCTGGATAAAGCCGAGGAGAACCTGAAAGTTCCCGCCTGGCTGAACGATCCCACGCTGTACCACAACCGCGGCGACACCACCTTTGTAGGCGAGGACTCCTACTACGGCGACTTCTTCGGCCTCGATGACCTCTTCACCGAGAACCCCAAAGTGGTGGACGGTATGGAGGAGATCTACAAGTCCTGGATCGGCGATTTCGGGGTGGACGGCTTCCGGATAGACACCATGAAGCACGTCAACAACGAGTTCTGGCAGGAATTCGGCCCGGAGATGCTCAGCTACGCCAAGACGCAGGGCAAGGACGAGTTCTTTATGTTTGGCGAAGTCTTCGACACGACCAAGTCCTTCACCTCGCAGTTCACCACCCGCAACCAGATGCAAGCCGTGCTGGACTTCCCGTTCCAGGAGGCCGCCCGGAACTTCGCGTCCAAGAGCCAGGACACCCGCTCGCTGGAGACGTTCTTCGCCGGCGACGACTGGTACACCGACGCCGATTCCAACGTCTACCAACTGCCAACCTTCCTGGGCAACCACGACATGGGCCGCATCGGCAGCTTTATCGCCGCCGACAACCCTGGTTCAGCCGGCACGGAGCAGGTGGCCCGCGACCAGCTGGCCCACGAGCTGATGTATTTCTCCCGCGGCAACCCGGTGATCTACTACGGCGACGAGCAGGGCTTCACGGGTCCCGGCGGCGACCAGGACGCCCGGCAGACGCTGTTCGCCAGCCAGGTGCCGGAGTACCTCGACGACGACCTGCTGGGCACCGATGCCACGCACGCCACCGACAACTTCAACGCCGGCCACCCGCTGTACGCCAAGATCAGCCAGCTCGCGGCCCTGACCAAGGACCACCCGGCCCTGCGAGACGGCGCCCACCAGCACCGCTACGCCTCCGAAGGACCCGGGATCTACGCCTTCTCCCGCACCGATGCGGAGGACCAGCGTGAGTATGTCGTAGCCCTGAACAACAGCGAACAGCCGCAGACGGCCGACGTGCCCACCTACATCGGCAAGCGCAGCTACACACGTATTTATGGGAGCACAGGTGCGGGAGCAGACGAGGTGAGGACCTCAGCGGACGGAAAGCTGACAGTCACCGTCCCGCCGCTGTCGGCCGTGGTCTACCAGTCATCGGGCCGCATTCCGCACTCCAAGGCGGCTCCCGCCGTCGCACTCCAGGAACCTGCCGCGGCACCGGCGGATAACGGCCGGATCAACGTAACGGCCGACGTCGGCGGTGCTTCGTTCTACGAGGTCACATTTGAGGCCAGGACGGCGGGCGGTGGCTGGGCACCGATCGGCACCGATGACACCGCGCCGTACCAGGTGTTCCACGATGTTGCTGCCTTGGAAGCAGGCACCGCCCTCGAATACCGCGCCACCGTGCTGGACAACGGGGGCCACCGAGCCACCAGCCAGCCCCGGGCAGCCGCCGTTCCGGCGCCCGTCCTGACTCTGCAGACGCCGCTGGAAGGAAGCAGTGCGAAGGGGGCCGTTGAGCTCAGCGCAACGGCAGATCCGGAAAAGGCCACCCACGTGGTGTCCTTCGAACGCAGCGTAGACGGTGGCGAGTGGACGGCCGTGGGCTCCGATGATTCCTCGCCGGTGTACTCGGTTACAGATGACGTTTCCGGCCTCACTGACGGCCAACGGATCCAGTACCGCGGAACAATGGCCGGCCCCGGTTCCACCGTGGTCAGTGAACCGCGGACGGTCACCGTCGGCGCTGAGCCCCAACCGGAGTCCGTGACCGTAGCGGGATCATTCAACTCGCAGATTGGCTGCCCGAAGAACTGGGATGAAACCTGCCCCGAGGCGTCCATGGTCCTGGACCCCGCAGACAACGTCTGGCGGCTGACGGTTACCCTGGACCCTGGCCAGTACGAGTACAAGGCTGCACTCAATGGCACCTGGGACGTCAGCTACGGGGCCGATGGAGTCCTGGGCGGAAGCAACATCGCCCTGGACCATCCCGGCGGCGCGGTCACGTTCCGCTACGACAACCGGACACACATCGTCAGCGCGGTCTACGCGTCACAGCAGCCGCAGGCCGTGGCCGTCGCCGGAACCCTCAACGCGCTCCTCGGATGCGCCGGCGACTGGGATCCCGCCTGCGACCAGGCACAGCTGACGCTGGACCCGGACACGCTGGTGTGGAAGCTGTCCGTCGCGGCCCTTCCGGCCGGAACGTATGAATTCAAGGCCGCGCTGAACCGCGACTGGAAGGAAAGCTACGGGGCCGGCGGCTCGGCGACTGGCGGGAACATCTCCTACACGCACGACGGCGGCCCGGTCACCTTCCGGTACGACCACACCACCCACGTGCTCACGGCGGGCTAGCCGGCTACTCCGGCAGCAACCCTGACGGATACTCAGCCTCCGGGCCAGCAGTTCCCCCCATAGCGGCGACGAGCCGTTCACGCGCGCGCCCTAGGTGTTCGTCCAGCAGTTCGGCGGCGGCCTCGCCCTGGCCGCCCTCGATCAGCTCGAGGATCTTCTGGTGTTCGGCCAGTATCAGCTCCGTGTCCAGGAGGTGCAGCGACTGGACCCGGACCATACACAGCCGCACCTCACCCACGAGCGAGCGGTACATCCGGCTGATGCGCTCATTGGCCACTGCGTCGATCAGGCTTGTATGGAAACGCATGTCCGGTTCGACCACATCCAGCGGCGCGCCCGACTTCAATGCCGCGATGTCGCGGTTGGCCTGGACCGCCCCTTGCGGCACGTCTTTGGTGCGCGCCAGCCGGCGGAGTACTTCGCTTTCCAGATAGGCACGCGCCAGATAGATGTCCCGCACTGATTCCGGCCCGAGGTCAACAACACGGGCGGTCTTGTGCGTGCCCCGGTCCAGCAGCCCCTCCGCCACGAGCTTCTCAATCGAGGCCTTGGCGGTGGGGCGTGCCACTTCATACGACGTGGCGATGTCTGTCTCAGTGAGCGCCTCGCCGGAACCCAGGTCACCCGAGAAGACGCGGCTCCGCAGATCCGCAGCGATGGCGTCCACGATGGAAACTGCTGCAATACGGCCGACCATGCGCGCGTCCTCTCCGAACCAAAAACCCATTTCCCTTCAATCTTGCCAGACAAGTCAACATATGCACTTGACCAACATGTGTACTTGTTAGACAATCGTAGGGCGCCACGGTGTTGTGACGCCTAACACAATCTGGAGACACATGTTTCAACAGATCCTCGACCCCATTGCCGGGTCCCTAGTGCTTTCCGCCCTTTTCGCGGCGCTTCCCCTCGTCCTGCTATTTGTTCTGCTGGGCGTTTTCAAGGTCAAGGCACCCAAGGCAGCCCTGGCGAGCCTCGCCCTGTCCCTCGTGCTTGCCATCGTTGGCTGGCAGATGCCGGTTGCCCAGGCCCTTAGCGCCACCGTGGCCGGCATCTTCTACGGCCTGTTCCCCATCCTGTGGATCCTGGTGAATGCGCTGTGGATCTACCGCCTCACCGTGGCCACGCCTTGGTTTGAAGTGCTGGGACGCACCATCCGTTCCATCTCGAACGACCTCAGGATCTTGTCCATCCTGATCGCTTTCTGCTTCGGCGCCCTGCTGGAATCCCTGGCCGGTTTCGGCGCGCCCGTGGCCATCTCCGCCGCCATGCTGATGGCTGCCGGAATGAAGCCGCTGAAGTCAGCCATTGTCTCGCTGCTGGCCAACACGGCCCCGGTAGCCTTCGGCGCGATGGCCGCGCCGATCATCGCCCTGAACGGCGTTACCGGCCTGCCGCTGAACGAGCTCTCCTCGATGGCCGGACGCCAGACTCCGTTCATCGCCCTGATCGTTCCGCTGCTGCTGGTGTTCATCGTCGACGGCCGGCGCGGAGTGAAGCAGACCTGGCCCATAGCCCTCGTGGCAGGCGTCACCTTCGGTGCGGCGCAGTTTGTCACCTCCAACTACTTCGCCGTGGAACTCACTGACGTTGTGGCCGCCGTGGTAACAGTGGCCGCCGTGCTCCTGATGCTGAAGGTGTGGCAGCCGAAAGAAACCGTCGGAATGGGAGGAGCCGTTCAGGCCGCACCGGAAGCAGCCGAGGCAGCCCCCGTCAGCGCCCGCGCAAACGTCGGTGCCCGCGCAGAAGCCCGCACCGGCAGTGCCCTACGAACTGGCAGCGCTGTACCAGCTGACAGTTCTGTACCAACTGACAGTGCGGTACCCACCGATAACTCGCGGCCCGAGCCGCGGCAGATCTGGATGGCGATCGCCCCTTACCTGATCATCATCGCGGTGTTCTCGGTGGCTCAGATTCCGTTCGTCAAGGCCTGGCTGAGCCAGGTTGGCAGCGTCACGTTCGCGTGGCCGGGCCTGGACATCACCGACTCGGCCGGCAAACCTATCGCAGCCACCAAGTTCAAACTCGACCACCTCAAGGCGACCGGCACGCTGCTGCTGTTCTCTGGCCTGCTCACCATGCTGCTGTACAAAATCACCGCATCACGGGGCCTGCGCGTCTACCGGGAGACCCTGGTACAGCTGCGCTGGACCGTCGTGACCGTCACGGCCGTGCTGGGCCTCTCCTTCGTGATGAACCTCTCCGGCCAGACCACTACCCTTGGCTTTGCACTGGCCTCCGCGGGCGGTTTCTTCGCCGTCCTCTCGCCATTGATCGGCTGGATTGGTGTGGCACTCACCGGCTCCGACACATCCTCCAACTCCTTGTTCGGCCAGATGCAGGCCACCGCAGCGGAACAGACCGGCCTGTCTCCAGTGCTGATGGCCGCCTCCAACTCCTCCGCCGGGGTGATGGGGAAGATGCTGTCGCTGCAGAACCTGGCCGTAGCCTCGGCGGCGGTGGGCCTTGACGGTGCCGAGGGGACCCTGTTCCGGAAGCTCCTCGGCTGGAGCCTCGGCCTGCTGGCGCTCATCACCGTGCTGATCTTCCTGCAATCCACCCCCGTCCTGGGCTGGATGGTCCCCTGATGACACCCCTGGACTTGGCTGGCCTGCGGGCGGCGGTAAAGGATCCTGCCCAGGTGAAGACCCGGGCGATCGACCTGCACGCGAACGCCCATGATGCATCGCATTTCCTGCTGATCCCGCAAGCTGTGGTCACAGCCGGGAATGCTGCGGAAGTAGGCGGACTGTTGCGCGCCAGCGCCGCCCAGGGTGTGCCGCTGACGTTCCGGTCCGGCGGGACCAGCCTCAGCGGCCAGGCGGTCACCGACGGCGTGCTGGTGGACGTGCGCCGCAACTTCCGGGACATCGAGGTGCTCGACGACGGCGCGCGGGTCCGCGTCCAGCCCGGCGTCACGGTCAGGGCCCTCAACGCGAGGCTCGCCCGCTACGGCCGGAAATTCGGCCCCGACCCGGCCAGTGAGGCGGCGTGCACGATCGGCGGCGTGGTGGCGAACAACTCCTCCGGCATGAACTGCGGGACGGTAGATAACACCTACCGCACCCTGGAGTCGTTGACGGTGGTGCTGCCCTCCGGCACCGTGATCGACACCGGTGCATCGGACGCCGACCGGAAACTCCGCGCCCTCGAGCCGGAACTCTATGCAGGCCTGGCCCGGTTGGCGGAGCGCGTCCGGAACAACCCCGACTCCGTCGACCGGATCCGGCAGCAGTTTTCCATGAAGAACACCATGGGCTACGGCCTGAACTCCCTGCTGGACTTCACGAGCCCGGTCGACATCATGGCCCACCTGATCGTCGGCAGCGAAGGCACCCTGGGTTTCGTGGCGGAGGCGGTTTTTCGCACCGTCCCGCGGCTCCAGCACGCCGCCGCGGGCTTGCTGGTGTTCCCGGACCTTGAGGCCGCCAACGCGGCGCTGCCCGCCCTCGTCGAGACAGGAGCCGCCACCATTGAGCTGATGGATGCCTTGTCGCTCAAGGTGGGCCAGACGCTCAAGGGAACTCCCGCCGTCGTGCAGGACCTGACGGTCCGGGAGCATGCAGCACTCCTTGTGGAGTACTCCGCCGGCAGCGCCGGACATCTGGCAGAGCTCCAGGTCAACGGCAAGGGCATCCTCCAGGGCTTCGGACTGTCCGCTCCGGCCCGGTTCACCGGCGATTCCCGCGAACGCGGCCAGCTCTGGCAGTTGCGCAAGGGCCTCTACGCCTCCGTCGCCGGTGCGCGCCCCCAGGGCACCACCGCGCTGCTGGAAGACATTGTGGTCCCTGTCCCGGTGCTGGGCCGCACGTGCCGGGAACTGATCGGGCTTTTCGACAAGTACAGCTACGGCAACAGCGTGATCTTCGGCCACGCCAAAGACGGCAATGTCCACTTCATGCTCACCGACGGCTTCGCCACCGCCGCAGAACTGGACCGTTACAGCGCCTTCACCGAAGACATGGTGGACCTGGTCCTGGCCGGGGGCGGATCGCTGAAGGCCGAGCACGGGACAGGGCGCGTCATGGCACCCTACGTCCGCAGGCAATACGGCGATGAGCTCTATGACGTCATGCGCAGCATCAAGCGGCTGTTCGACCCTGCCGGGATGCTCAACCCGGGCGTGCTTATGGACGAAGACCCCCTGGCGCACCTGCGGCACATTAAGACCGCGCCGCCGGTCGCCGAGGAGGTGGACCGGTGCGTCTCCTGCGGCTACTGCGAGCCGGTGTGCCCCAGCAAGGACATCACCCTGACGCCGCGGCAGCGGATCGTCACGCTACGCGCCATCGAATCCGCGCGGCTCGCCGGGAACACGGCGCTGGTCAAGGAACTGGAAAAGGACTACGAGTACGAGTCTGTGGATACGTGCGCCGTGGACGGGATGTGCCAGACGGCCTGCCCGGTGGACATCAACACCGGATCGCTCGTCAAAAAGCTGCGGAAGGCCGACGCCGGCCCGCTCGCCAACGGCGTGTGGAATGCCGCCGCCAAGCACTGGGAGGGCGTCACCCGGGGTGCTTCGCTGGCCCTGACAGTGGTCAACAGACTCCCGGCCACCGCCATCGCCCCGCCAAACAAGGCCGCGCGGGCAGTCCTTGGGGCAGACACAGTCCCGCTGTATTCGGCCGAAATGCCGGGCGGCGGTCCGGTGCGGAAGCGTCCGACTCCGGCGGGCGAAGTGGATGCTGTCTACTTTCCTGCGTGCGTGGGGACGATGTTCGGGCCCGCGGGTACGGCCCAGGACAGCCCCGGGAAAGGCGTCCAGTACAGCTTCGAACAGCTTTGTGCCAGGGCAGGGCTCCTGCTCCTTGTCCCGGAAGGGATCGACGGCCTCTGCTGCGGCACCCCCTGGTCTTCCAAAGGCATGGTCGCCGGCAAGGAAACGATGCGGGAGAAGACCCTCGCAGCGCTCCGGGCGGCCACCCGGGACGGCGAGCTGCCCATCGTTTGCGACGCGTCCTCCTGCACCGAGGGCCTGCGACAGGCCGTCGAATCGGACACGCCGGCAGCAAGGCAGCGTCCACTGCGCATGGTGGACGCCGTGGATTTCGTTGCGGACCGGATCCTTCCCGGACTGCCCGACCACCGGAAGCTGGAGTCGTTGGCCCTGCACCCCACCTGCTCCTCCACCCGGATGGGGCTCAACGATGCCCTCGGTGCCGTGGCCGGCGCCGTCGCCGATCGCGTGGAGGTCCCGGAAAACTGGGGCTGCTGCGCATTCGCCGGGGACCGCGGCATGCTGCACCCGGAGCTGACGGCATCAGCTACCGCAAAGCAGGCCGCGGAAGTGGCGGACATGAGCGCTGCGGCGCACGCCTCCTGCAACCGGACCTGCGAACTGGGCATGACGCGGGCAACCGGCGCGCAGTACCGCCACGTGCTGGAACTCCTGGAGGAGGTTACCCGCTGACCCACGGCAATGCGGCTTACCGGTCGAGGTCAGCTGCGGCATCGGTCAGCCGCGGAGCGCCTCCGAGACGGCACCCAGCAATGTGTTGAACCGCGTGTTTCCGGGAAGGTCGTCGATAAACACCGGCTTACCGTCCGGACCGCCGAGCGGGACCTGCCAGTTCGGGTACAGCGCCTCGGTGGTGCCGGGCTGGTTCTGCACCCGCCGCTCCCCCACGGCATCCACCAGCGCCACCCCAAGCAGGACCGACGGCGTCTGGGCCAGCAGGCGGTGCAGCGCCTCTATGGTGCGTTCCTCGCTGCCGCCGCCGTCGGGACCGTTGCCGCCAGCACCACCGTGGCTCCCGTCGGCGGAGGCGCCACTGTCAGGCAGCAGGCCGCGTTCCCGCAGCAGCCCCATCATCTTTTCGAGCGTGGCCGTGTGCTCCGCCCGCTCTTCCGCCTCGGGGCGTTCCAGAAGGCCCAGCCTGCTGCGAAGCGCCACATGGTCGCCCGCCAGGTAGCCGGCGGTGGGCGGCAGGTCGTGGGTGTTGACGCTGGCGAGTGCCTGCGTGCGGTACAGCTCCGGCGGCAGGGGTGAATCGCCGTCGTTCTCGAACCAGAGGATGGAGGTGCCCAGAATGCCGCGGTCAGCGAGGTAGTCGCGCACCCACGGCTCGAAGGTTCCCAGGTCCTCGCCGATCACAACGGCGCCGGCACGCTGGGCCTCCAGCGCCAGGATACCGATCAGTGCTTCGTGGTCGTACGTGACATAGGCGCCATCGCGCGGGGAATTGCCGGCCGGCACCCACCAGAGGCGGAACAGGCCCAGCACGTGGTCCACCCGGATGCCGCCGGCATGCCGGAGCACGGTGGAGAGCATGTTCCGGAACGGTGCGTAGCCTGCCTCCGCCAGGCGGGTGGGATGCCACGGCGGCTGGTTCCAGTCCTGGCCCAGCTGGTTGTACATGTCCGGCGGTGCCCCCACGCTGATCCCGGGCGCCAGGACATCGCGGAGGGTCCAGGCGTCGGCGCTGCTGAGGTCCACGCCCACGGCAAGATCGTGCACCACGCCCAACCGCATCCCCGCCCGGCGCGCCGCCTGCTGCGCGTTCTCAAGCTGTTCGTCACAGATCCACTGCAGCCAGCGGTGGAACCCGATCCTGTCCGCAAGCTTCCCGCGCAGTGACTCCGCCTCAGGGGAACCCAGCGCGCAGTCCGGGTCCGTCCAGACCGGATGGTCCGGTGCCAGGTCTTCCCGGATGGCGGACCACAGCGCGAAATCATCCAGCCCGGTGCCGGAGATCCGGCAGAATTCGTCGAACGCTGCCTGCCGCGCCGGCGAGCGCCGGGCGTGATAGAGAAGTTCCAGGGCCTGGAGCTTGGCGGCGTATGCGGCGTTCCGGTCCAGCCGTTCGCCGTCCTTGTTCAGGGCCTGGACCTGCTCCTGCAAGCTGTCCAGCGCCGCGCGCTTACGCGGCTTCAGGTAGGCGATTTCCGGGATGGCCTCCACCCGGATGTACAGCGGGTTGAAGAAGCGCCGCGTGGACGGCGAGTAGGGCGACGGCTGGACCGGCGGCACGGGTTCAGCGGCGTGCAGCGGGTTGACCAGCACGTAGTCCGCACCACGGGCGCCGCTGAGCGTGGCCAGATCCGCGAGGTCGGCGAAGTCGCCGATCCCCCAGGAACGTTTGGACCGCACGGAGTAGAGCTGCGTGGCCAGGCCCCATCCCCGACGCTCCGCCAGGGAATCGGCTGTGGTGAGCCGCGCCGGAACCACCACCAGCGTGCCCTCGGCTGTGACGCCGTCGGACTCTGCCTGCAGCGTGTGCCAACCCAGCGGCAACCCCGCCGGCACGGCGAAGGTGGCCCTGCCGGTGGCCACGCCATCCACGTCCTGGGGCGCCACCCAGACGTCCTGCTGGACAGCGTCCACGGGCCCGCCCGTACCGGCCTCCAGCACAACTGTCAGACGCGCTGTCGAACCGTCCCGGACGTGGACGGGAACCAGTGCGGTTTGGCCCTGCTGGACCACGACGGCGGGCGGCAGCATCCGCCGCCACGGCGCCACTTCCGCCTCGGCCAGGGCAATCTCGATCAGCTGGTTCGTGTGGGCGGGGACGCCCAGCGCGGCGAGGACCTTGGTCAGCGTCTCCGGGGCGACGCTGTGCGGAAGCCCGTCCCAGCCGTGGAACGAGGTGCCTACGCCATGTGCGTCCGCCAAACGCTGGAGAAGGTGCTGGTCCACGGGCTCATGACCGCCCGCATCACCATCGGCCGGTACCGGCGTTCCGAAAGTTTGAGCGTGCTGCTGGTCTGGAGCCTTCATGGATGTCCGCCTCGTCTGGTGTGATGGGCCCGAACTTACATTGCTGCTTTGCACGCCGGGGCTTCGCTGCGCCCCGGACACACGTTGGTTCCGATTATTGCAGGGGCCGCCGCCGGTCCGCTTCACCATCGGCACGTGACCGCTTCGAACCGTTGACTTGTCTTGTGGACATCCCCTACCGTTCCAGTCACTGACAACGTTGTCTATTTCTAGGCACGCGCGATGAAGGGCACCCCTATCCATGCAGATCAACAAATCCCGAACCGTCCTTACGTGTTCGGCACTCACCCTGGCAGGCCTCAGCCTCGCCGCAACACTCGCCGGTTCGGCCCCGGCCTGGGGCACGGCAGAAACGGCAACCACACCAGCCTCACGAACCGTTTCCGACGCTGGCTCCGGCTCCGGAACGCCCCTCGGCGGGGAACAGTACCGGCCTGCCTTCCACTACTCGCCGAAACAGAACTGGATGAACGATCCCAACGGAATGGTCTTCCACAAGGGCGTTTACCACCTGTATTACCAGCACAACCCGTCGGGAAATACGTGGGGCAACATGTCCTGGGGGCATGCCACGTCCAAGGACCTGACGCACTGGACGGAGCAGCCGGTGGCCATCGCCACCGATGACCAGCAGGACATCTTCTCCGGCAGCGTTGTGGTGGACAAGGACAACACCACAGGGTTCGGAACCGCGGAGAACCCGCCGCTGGTCGCCGTCTACACCAGCGCGTACAAGCCGGGCTCACCCCACCAGGGCCTGCAGGCACAGTCGCTCGCCTACAGCCTGGACGACGGCCAGACCTGGACCAAGTACAACGCGAACCCGGTACTGAACCGCAACTCGGCAAACTTTCGCGACCCCAAGGTCTTTTGGTACAGCACCCCCGATGGCGGCGGCTACTGGGTGATGGCCGCCGTCGAAGCCACCGACCACAAGGTTCTGCTCTACAAATCCGGGAACCTCAAGGACTGGACGCTCCTGAGCGAGTTCGGGCCGGCCAACGCCACGGGCGGGCTCTGGGAGTGCCCGGACCTCTTCCCGCTGGCTGTTGATGGCGACCCCGCCAACATCAAGTGGGTCATGGTGGTCAACATCAACCCCGGCGGCGTCGCGGGCGGATCGGCCGGGCAGTACTTTGTTGGCGACTTCGACGGCACAACCTTCACGTCCGAGACAACCAAGGCAAGCGATGCCCTCCCCGCCGGAACCCCGCTGGCAGGCTTCAACAACGGCACCTACGACGGCTGGACCGTGGCCAACGAGCCAGGAAACTGGAAGAACGGCCCGTTCGGAGATACGCCAGCCACCGGTTCGCTGCCGGGACAGAACACTGTGAGCGGCTTTGCCGGGGCTGGGCTGATCAACTCCTTCAACGACGGCGACTGGCCAGTGGGCACCGCGGAATCACCGCAGTTCACCGTTAACAGCGACTACCTGAATTTCCTGGTGGGCGGCGGCCAGCATCCCCGTGTCTCGGACAAGCTGGACAACACCCCGCCGGCCGGTGACCTCCTGTTCAACGGGTTCGAGGTCCCGGACGGAACGTCAATGGCCGACGCCGGCTGGACCGGAACCGCCGACCTCGCACCTTCGTTCCAGCCCGCCACCTCCGGCGGTGACTTCTATATCGGCGCCAAGCGGATCAACACGTTTGATACCGGCGGTGCACCGGGCGACGACAGGCAGGGAACCCTGACGTCGCCGTCGTTCACGCTCTCCCGGGACTTCATGAGCATGCTGGTGGGCGGCGGACACAGGGCCGCGGGCTCAGGCCAGCAGCTGGAGGTGCAGCTGCTGGTGGGCGGCAACGTCGTCCGGACGCTGGCCGGGGACGATGCCGGCGCCCTGAACTGGAAGGGCTGGGACGTTTCCGAGTTCGCGGGGCAGGAAGCCCAGCTGCGGATCGTGGACCAGGCAACGGGCGGCTGGGGCCACCTGACGTTGGACCACGTCATGCTCACCGACCAGGCCGCGGTGCCGCGGTCCGACGAGACCACGGTGAACCTGGTGGTGGACGGCCAGGTGGTCCGGACCGCCACCGGCGCCAACAGCGAGGTTCTGGACTGGGCCTCGTGGAACGTTGCCGAATTCAAGGGCCGACAGGCCAGCATCAGGGTGGTGGATAACAACCGTTTCGGCTGGGGCCACATCCTGGCCGATGAGTTCGTGGCGTCGGAGCAGGCGGCCACACCGCGGATCCAGACCTACGACTGGCTGGACTACGGCCGGGATTACTATGCCTCCGTTTCGTTCGCCAACATGCCCCAGGACAAACGCGTGATGCTGGGCTGGATGAACAACTGGGACTACGCGCAGGCCATTCCCACCTCGCCCTGGCGCAGCGCCATGTCGCTGCCCCGGGAAGTCGCGCTGACGCAGACTCCGGCCGGACCGCGCCTCACCCAGAAGGCTGTCAAGCAGGTGGATGACCTGGCTGCGAAGCCGAGCTACACCGAGAAGCGCGCCCGGGACATTGCCCCGGGGACCACTGCGCTGCCAGCGGCTGCCTGGGGCCAGGTACAGCGGATCGACGTCACGCTCGCGCCGGGCACGGCTTCACGGGCCGGAATCACCGTACTGGGGATCGGCAACACCGCCACCGAGATCGGCTACGACCGGACCACCGGCGAGGTGTACGTGGACCGGGAGAATTCGGGAGACACCGGCTTCCATCCGCTGTTCACCTCCGTGGACTCCGCGCCCGTCACCCTGGATGCAGACGGCACAGTTACCCTGCGGGTGTATATCGACAGGTCTTCCGTGGAGGTCTTCACCCAAGGCGGGCAGCGGACCATCACGGACCAAGTGTTCCCCGAAGCGGGAGCTAACCAGGTGGCGCTCTTTGCCGACGGCGGCACGGCGCAGCTGAAGTCAATCACCGTGACTCCGGTGGCGCAGTCGATGTTCAGCACGTTGACCAGCCCGGTCAGGGACCGCCAGAAGTAGGCTGAACCGTCCCGGGCTTGTCCGCTGAACCCTGCCTTCAAGGTTAGGAATCGCGGACAAGCCCGGGATTTGGCGTCTGCGCAGACTGTCTGAAGAGCGGTGGTCAGTGCACCGGCTGCAGCCAGGTGAGCACCGAACCGTCCTCTTCGATCAGGTCCGCGAGCTCGCCGTTGAAGCGGGCACCGTAGTCCGCGCTGATGTGTTCCTGGAAGGCGGCCTCGTCTGCGTAGACCTCGAATACGAAGTACTCACGGGGATTCGCTTCCCGGGTATACGGCAGGAACAGCTGGTTCCCGGGCTCCTGCCTCACTTCATCGGTCAGCTGGCGCATCATCTCGGCTACCCGGTCTTCGCTGCCGGGCTTGACGGTGAATTCGGCGTAAAGCGTTTTGGTCATGGTTGTCCCCTCTGGATTGCCTGGATCTGCTGGTGGTTGAATTGTTGTCCTCAGCCTGCCGGCGGCGGGAGTTCGCCGGAGCCGCGCTGGATGAGCTCGGACGGAACAACGTACGTCTGCGGCGCGCTGCCGTCGCCGTCGATCCGGGCGAGCAGCCGCTCGGCGGCAAGCTTCCCGATACGGTCCGGGTGCTGGGCGATGACAGTGATGCCGGGCTCCATCATGTCCGCCAGGGTGAAGTCGTCAAAGCCCACCAGCGCCACGCGGCGGCTGGCACCAAGTTCCTTCAGGGCGCGCATCACGCCGAACGTGATGAGGTTCTGGCTGGAGAAGATGGCCGTGGGCGGATTCTCGGCCGTGAGGATCTCCAGGGCGGCCAGCCGGGCAGACTCCTCGTCGTGAAGCCCCTCCCGGACCGGCACAGCGGACGTCGCCTGCCCCGCCCGGCCCAGTTCCCCAATGAAGCCGCGACGCCGTTCCCGGGCGGTCTGGATGTCCGGCCGGTCGCCCAGGTAGGCAAGCTTCGTGTGGCCGTGAGCCATAAGGTGGGCGGCCGCCCGAGCCGCGCCGACGGCGTTGTCCGTCACCACCGCGTCGGCCTCGATGCCCACAGGCTCGCGGTCAATGAACACCATGGGCAGGTCCCGGGAATGTTCCGGGATCGCATACGCCTGGCTCCGGGCAATGGGGGTCAGGACCAGACCATCCACGCGCCGGCCGAGGAATGCGGAGACGAGCGACTTTTCCCGCTCGGGGTCATCGTCCAGGCTGGCCGCGAACACGGCTATCCCGCGTGCCGCCAGAGAGTCTTCCATTGCCCGGTGGATCTCGCTGCTGAACGGGTTGGCCACGCTGGGCAGGAGTAACCCGATGGACAGTGTCTGGCGGCCTGTGCGGCGGAGGCTGCCTGCCGCCATGTCCAGCTGGTAGTTGAGCTGGTGGGATGCCCCCAGCACCCTTTGACGGGTGGCCTCGGAGACGCCCGGTTCGTCGTTCATCACCCTGGAGACGGTCTTGATGCCCACCCCGGCCAGCGCGGCGACATGGCGCATGGTGGGCCGGTTCGTGGCGGATTCCGCCTTGTAACGATTAGACATCGTTGTCATTAACTCGCCCTTCATCATCGAATTTGCCTTGACTCTACCCTGTGACGTTGATTACATGAGTTCTGACATCGTTGTCAGGCACGGGAAGTGCCACGAACGTAGGAGATTCAATGTTGAGTTCCAAAGCCACCCCCAAGCTTTCGCACCGCCTGCTGGCCATCGGCGCAGTCCTGACCCTCGGCACGCTCAGCCTCACCGCCTGCGGCGGCAGTTCCAGCCCGTCTGCCAGTGGGACCGCTGGTGAAAAAGTCGGCGTCTCCCTCATCGTGAAAACCACCACCAACCCGTTCTTCGTCTCTATGCAGGACGGGGCGAAGAAGGCAGCCGAAGCCGAGGGCGTGGACCTTAAGCTCGCCGCCGGCAAGGCTGACGGCGACGAGGACACCCAGATCCAGGCCATCGAAAACGCCATCTCCAAGGGCGACAAAGGCATTCTGATCACCCCCAACGGCCCGTCCGTCGTGGATGCCCTGAAGAAGGCCAAGGACGCCGGCCTCTTCGTCATCGCCCTGGACACGCCGCCGGACCCGGCCGACGCCGCAGACATCACCTTCGCCACGGACAACTTCGCCGCCGGCGAGCTGATCGGCAAATGGACCGCAGCTCAACTCGGCGGCAAGAAGGCCACCATCGCGCTGCTGGATCTCTTCGATGACAAGGTCGTCTCGGTCGACTACAACCGTGACCAGGGCTTCCTGTCCGGTCTGGGCATCGACACCGCGGATAAGAAGAAGAACGGCGACGAGGCCAAGACCGGCAAGTACACCGGCGGCAAGGGCGGCGAGTACGAGATCGTCGGCAGCCAGGCCTCGCAGGGTGCCGAGGACGGCGGCCGCACCGCCATGGAAACCCTTCTGTCCAAGAACCCGAACATCAACGTTGTGTACACCATCAACGAACCTGCCGCCGCCGGCGCGTTCGAGGCACTAAAGTCCGCCGGCAAGGAAAAGGACGTCCTCATCGTCTCCGTTGACGGCGGCTGCACGGGCGTAAACAACGTCAAGTCCGGCGTCATCGGTGCCACCGCCCAGCAGTACCCGGTCAAGATGGCCGAACTGGGCGTCAAGGCCATTGTTGACCTGGCCAAGACCGGCAAGAAGCCTGCCAACTCCGCGGGCCTGGACTTCTACAACACCGGTGTCGAGCTCGTCACTGACAAGCCCGCCGACGGCGTCAAGAGCATCACCACCGCCGCTGCTTCCGACATCTGCTGGGGAAAGTAAGCACCCAGTTTCACGGCGGGGCGGGGAGGCCGGAGCCCGCTATCGGTCTCCCCGCATTTGCCTACCGAGCTAGCTCCGCTCTAGCAACCATCACTGAAGATCAGGACCAATCGTGACTCAGCAACAGACCGCCGGCCCGCCCAGCGCCGGGCATGCCGACCTGGCGGAGGAATTCCTTGACCGCCAGACACCGCTTAGCCGGATACGCAATATCCTCCACCGTTACCCCGCCGTCAGCCCCGCCCTCGTACTTCTCATCGCGGTGATCGTCTTCGGCCTCCTCAATGACAGATTCCTGCGGGTTGAAAACCTCTCCCTGATTACCCAGCAGGTCTCCGTCGTCGGCACCCTCGCCATCGCCCAGACCCTCATCATCCTCACGGCAGGCATCGACCTTTCCGTCGGAGCGGTCATGATCCTCTCCTCCATGGTGGTGGCCCAAGTCGCCGTCAACAACGGACTGCCCGCACCTCTCGCGCTACTCGCGGGCCTCGTCGTCGGACTCGCCGCGGGAGCCCTCAACGGATTCCTGGTCACCAGGTTCCGGCTCCCGCCGTTCATCGTTACCCTGGGCACGCTTAACATCTTCATCGCACTGACGCTCCTCTACTCGAACGGCGCGACGGTGCGCGGCTCGGCCATGCCGGACTTGCTCACCTGGACAGGTACCACCTTCCCGGTGGGCCCGGTCAGGATCTCCACCGGCGTCGTCGTCATGCTCCTGCTCTACATCGCTATCGCGTTCATCCTCGGCAAAACCGCCTGGGGCCGGCACGTCTACGCCGTAGGCGATGACAAGGAAGCCGCCCGCCTGGCCGGCATCGCGGTGAACAAAGTCCTCATGAGCGTTTACCTCGCCGCTGGCGCCGTCCTGGCCATCGGCGCCTGGATCCAAATCGGCCGCACCAACGCCGCCAGCCCCAACGCCGGCGTCGACCTGAACCTGGACTCCATCACCGCCGTGGTCATAGGCGGGACCAGCCTCTTTGGCGGCCGCGGCTCAGTCTGGGGCACCCTGCTGGGCGCCCTGATCGTAGGCGTCTTCCGCAATGGACTCTCCCTCGCAGGCCTCGACGTGCTCTACCAGACCCTCGCAGTGGGCGTCCTCATCATCCTCGCTGTGTCCATCGACCAGTGGATCCGAAAGGTGAAATCATGACCGCCATGCATCTGGAGTCCGCGGGGACGGAAGTCCGGCAACCCATCCTGCAAGCCCGGAACCTGGTTAAGACCTTCGGTCGCGTCGTGGGGCTGGACGGCGTCAGCCTGGACCTGTACCCGGGTGAAGTCCTGGCGATCATCGGCGACAACGGCGCCGGCAAATCCACCCTGATCAAGTGCCTGACCGGGGCCGAAGTCCCGGACTCCGGCGAGCTCTTTGTGTCAGGACAGCCGGTACATTTCAAGCGACCGCAGGACGCCCGAGTCCACGGCATCGAAACCGTGTACCAGAACCTCGCCGTTTCGCCGGCCCTGGACGTTGCCTCCAACCTGTTTTTGGGCCGGGAGGAACGGCGTGCGGGACTCCTCGGAAGCGTGTTCCGGATGCTTGACACCAAAGGCATGCGCGTGAAGGCCAAACAGGAGCTGACCCGGCTCGGCATTTCCACGCTCCAGGACGTGACAGTGCCGGTGGAGAACCTCTCCGGTGGCCAGCGCCAGGCTGTCGCCGTGGCCCGCGCCGCAGCGTTCGGTTCAAAGGTTGTCGTGCTGGATGAGCCGACGGCGGCGCTCGGCGTCCGGGAATCCAACCAAGTCCTGCAACTGGTTCGGGACCTCCGGGACCGGGGACTGCCCGTCATCCTGATCAGCCACAACATGCCGCACGTGTTCGACGTGGCGGACCGGATCCACATCCAGCGCCTCGGCAAGTGTGCGGCCACCATCACGCCGCAGTCCCACAACATGACCGATGCGGTTGCGATCATGACCGGCGCAGCCACCGCCTGACCCTGCACCACAGGTTGACTCCCCACCGCCGTCCGCGGGCCTGCACCAGGCCCGCGGACGGCCCCATGAAAGGCTCCCCCGTGCACAGCAATTCCCTTGGTCGCACGTCCGAAATTACGTCTGGGCCCGACGTCGTCGTCATCGGCGAAGCGCTCGTTGACGTGGTCGCCTCGTCCAACGGCCCCATCGAGCATCCGGGCGGTTCACCGATGAACGTGGCCTACGGCCTGGGACGCCTCGGCGTTGCCACCGCCCTGCTGACGTCGCTGGGCGCAGATGCCCGCGGCGAGGCGATAGAGGCGCACCTGCGGCGTGCCGGCGTCGAACTCCTGCCGGGCTCAAAGTCCGCGGCGCGCACCGCGTCCGCCACGGCAACCCTCGCCGCGGACGGCTCCGCCACGTACGACTTCGACATCAGCTGGGAACTGCCGGCCGTGGCCCCTGCCCACCTGCCCAAAGTTCTCCACACCGGATCCATCGCCACGTTCCTGGCACCGGGCGCGACGGTGGTGCGGGGACTGCTGGAACAGTCGCACCGCGAGTGCCTGGTCACCTACGATCCGAACATCAGGCCGGCGTTGCTGGGCAGCCAGGCAGAGGCCGTGCGGATTTTCGAGGACCTGGTTCCACTGACGGACGTGGTCAAGCTCAGCGACGAGGACGCCACCTGGCTGTACCCCGGGGTCAGCCTCGAGGACGCCGCAGAACGGATCCTGCGGCTGGGCGCCGGACTGGCAGTGGTCACCCGCGGCGGGGAAGGCTCATTGTTGGCGACGCCCGCCACACAGCTTTTCATTCCCGCCGTCCGGTCCACGGTGGCGGACACCATCGGCGCGGGTGATTCGTACATGGCGGCACTGATCTACGGCCTGCTGTCGCGCCGCACCGAGGGCCTGGGACAGGACGTCCTGACCACTATCGGGCGCATGGCGTCAAAGGCAGCCGCCATCACCGTCCGCCGGCCGGGCGCGAATCCTCCCACGGCCGTGGAGCTGGCCGCGGACCTGCCAGGGGCGGAAGTGATCCAAGGAACGAAAGCTACTGCCGCCGTCGTGGTCTGAGGAACTGGTGTCCGGCGGCAGCCCTCAGGGCGCCGAATCCCGGATTTTCAGGTCAAAGCCCGCCTCCGCGTGAACGCCGTCTTCCCTGGCTTCCAGCCCGTCAATCCGGTCGATCAGCAACCCGACGGACCGTTCCGCAATCTCGTCCATGCCGGGCGACACGGTGGTGAGCGACGGCGAGGCGAACCGTGCCTCGTCGATGTCGTCAAAGCCCGCCACGGCAACGTCCTGCGGCACCTTCACGCCACGGATGAGCAGTTCGTGCATGGCGCCCAGGGCGAGGGCGTCGTTGAGCCCGAAGACGGCGTCGAACGGAATGCCGTTTTCCAGAAGGCCGGCGACGGCGGCTGCTCCCCCGTCGCGGCGCCATTTACCCGGTGCCACCAGGGCTGGGTCAAACGGGACACCGGCGTCCTCCAGTGCGCTCCTGTAACCGTTGAGCCGCAGGCCGGCCGAGCCCGCTGATTCGCCAGGATGGGCGCCAAGCACGGCAATACGACGGCGGCCTCCCGCCAGCAGGTGGGCGGTGAGGGCGTGGGCGGCGTCCCGGTTTCTCATGGTGACCAGATCCAGCCGGGGATCCTGAATGTGCTCGCCGAGCAGCACCACCGGCTTGCTGCCGCGGTGGGAGGCGACGGCGTCGGCCCTCATGACGAGTGGCGTGAACAGGAGTCCGTCGGTCAGCTGCCGCAGCGGACCCTGCAGGGCACCGAGTTCGTTGGCTTCCAGGGCGCCGGACTGTTCCACCAGCACGCGGTAGCCGCGCCGCTCCGCCACCGTCATCACCCTTGAGGCCAGCTCTGCGTAGTACGGCGCCGCGAGATCGGACAGCACCAGGCCCAACATGTGGGTCTTCCCGGAGCGCAGGCTGCGAGCTGTCAGGTTCGCCTCGTAGCCCAGTGCGGCAATGGCGTCCTGGACCCGTTGCCTGGTGGCCGGCCGGATGAACTCGTAGTCGTTGAGCACGTTCGACACGGTCTTCAACGACACCCCGGCGACGCGCGCCACATCGTTCATGGTCACTGCCATGAGCGGTCAGCCTTTGGCAGCCTTGGCCGCCGCCTTTGCTGCCTGCTTGCTGGCCCGCACCTTCGCGAGCGATTCAGGACTCACGATGTCGGCAACCGAAAGGAAGGCATCCTCCTGGCCGTAGTGGCCGGCGGCCTCGCGCCAGCCGGGTGCGTTCAGCCCGCGCTGCTTCCCCAGGAGCGCAAGGAATATCTTTGCCTTCTGCTCCCCGAATCCTGGCAGTGCCTGCAGGCGGCGCAGCACCTCCGGGCCGTCCGGGTCGCCCTTGGTCCAGATCAGCGTCGCGTCGCCGTCCCAGTCATGCTGCACCGTCTCGGCGAGCGCCTGGACACGTCCCGCCATCGAGCCGGGGAACCGGTGCACCGCGGGCCGTTCCTTGAACACGTCGACGAAAGCCTGAGGTTCGTACGCGGCCACCGCGGCCGGGGCGATGGACCCGATCCGGGCCCGGATCTTCTCCGGCCCGGCAAAGGCGGATTCCATGGTTACCTGCTGGTCCAGCAGCATGCCTGTCAGCAGCGCAAACGCGTCATCGGTCAGCAGTTGGTCGGCGGCCGGGTCACCTGTGATATGCAGTTCCATGGCCCTCATCCTTCCACCTCCCGCGGCCTGCGTCATGACCTGGAGTTTTTGTCCATGCTCATGGTGATCGTGCCGGCGGAGGAGAACTCATCAGCGCGGAGTTGAGTAGTTTTTCCGAAAAACCAAGTACTACCTAATTTGAAAAACAAGTACCGATTACGCGGTTGCCGGGGACCATGCCAGAACTACCTTCGAGTAATGAGTTAAGACTCGCAAACCGCACTGGTTTGGATGTCTCACTAGGGGGTTGTGGGAAGGATGAATACACGACTCGGTAGCCGCGTTTTCCCGCTCCAAGGGGTCCGGGAAATAAGCGGGGCCGGCGACGAGGAGGTCTTAGAGACCAAGGCCTCTCCCCCAGCCGTCGCCGGCCCTTTGTCCCCCACGCTTCACATTCATCCAGCGCTTCCAATCAGTTCCTGGTGTCCCGGCGGGAGGCGGACGTGAAGTATTCCCGATCCGAGGCTTCCCAGGCACACGCGTCGGCGGGCAGGAGACCAGCGCCCGCTCATCCGGCCCAACACACCACCCAGCATGCAGCCCCGCATCCGGGGCCGGCGGCAATCCCGGACCGCAGGCCCATCCCAACACCGAGCGATCGTCCTGGCGCGGAACCGGCAGCCAAGGCGTTCACCATCGGGATGGTCGGCGTCGACGGGCTTATCCCCGATTTGGTCACCGGTTCGAAGGACCTGTCTGACTCCCTGGAGATCCTGGCCCACCTGGGAGCGGCCACGCTGAGCCGTCTCGCCGGCGTTCCCATCGAATGCGCCCTGGTCCTGAGCCGGGCCAAACGCTCCAGATCCACCGCCGGAACGGGCACGCGGACCGCGACATTGGCCCGGCTGGAAAAGGAGGTCGGCGAAGGCCCCCTGACCGAAGCCCTCACCGGCACAGGGACCGCGGCCATGAACCACGTGGCCTCCGACTTCCGCTGGGGACGCTACAGGCGGCACCTGCAGGATGCCGGGTTCGACAGCGTCCTGGGCCTGCGGCTTTCCCTGGATGAGGGCACGGAGGCCGCCCTGGCCTTCTTCGCAGCCAGCCCCCAGGCGTTCCCGCTGCACGTCATCGCCGAGGCGCGCAGTTTCACCGACCTCGCGTCCCGCGGCCTCAGGCTGGCCCTTGAGTTGGAGTCGGCCAGCACCAGGGCGTCGGACCTGCAGTCAGCCTTGGAAAGCCGGACGTCCATCGACATTGCCTGTGGCGTCATCATGGCGCAGAACAGGTGCTCCTACAACGACGCAATTGCCATCATCGCCAAGGCATCCAGCCACCGGAACATCAAGCTCCGGAAGGTGGCTGAGGGCATCCTGGCGAACCTGCCAGGGGGAGCACCGGACACGCATTTCGAGCATTAGGCTGCCTCAGGTCATCCACGTTGGCCACCGCCAATGCCCGTGCTGGGGTGTATACGAAAGAAGACCAGAGACGAAGTGTCTCTGGTCTTCCGCGTGGGTGGGCCCTGTGGGGATCGAACCCACGACCCACGGATTAAAAGTCCGATGCTCTACCAACTGAGCTAAAGGCCCCAGCCGACGGTCAAACAACCGATCAGCCCAGTCCATTTCTGGACGTAAAATACTTTACCCCACACACGGGGCGGCTTTGGCACGCAAGTTGTCCGCCGCCGTCGTATGTTCCGAATTCCGCACAGCGTCACCCGCGCTGGCGAGGTCCATCCTGGCGGCAAACAGCACTCGATTTCCCGCGCGGCACAGGAGTAGCGTGGGGGGCATGAGCGAACAAGCAGGACCCAGTCACTACGGCGGAGCCAACCGGCATCACAAGCCCAAGCCGTTCGCCCCCATCGACTTTGAGCCGTTCGCAGGCGGCCCCGATCCTGCGCGCGTCTCCGAGGCCGCCCACCTCGCCGCCCAGGCACTGGTTCGCCACGGACGCGACAGCGACGATCCCGTCATCACCGAACGCCTGGTCAAGCTGACCGACGAGCAGGGCCTGGAGGCCATCGCGGAGATGTGGGCGGAAAGCCCGGCGCGTTCGCTGCCCGGCGCCCTCTGGCGGCTGTACGCCCTGCGCGCCGCCACCGTCCAGGACCCCGAACGGATCTCCGTGTACTTCCGGGCAGGCAAGGACACCGCGCAGGTTTCCAACGTGGTGGCCGGCGCCGCTGAACCGCCGGGAGCCGAGGAAATGCGGACCATGGCTGACGCCATTCTCTCCGGAGCGTTCGACGGCGAGTTCGACGTCGCGCTGGAACGTTCCGCCGCGTTCTGCCGCGTGGTGGCGCTGGGCCAGGCGACGATCGCCGACGGTGCCGAGCTCGGCAACGAGGCCCACGCAAGCAAGCTCACGCGCAACTCGCACCAGCTCGTGAAGACGGCCGAGGACCTTGAACATGCGGCAAACGCCTGGCGGCTGGGCGAGCTCGACTGAACCACCGGCGCCGATCTGTCAATGTTGACTTGGGCCAAGCAACGTAGAACACTGAAACTGGTGTCGAGCCGCGAAACCCCCGGGCTTCAACAATTAGCCGCCTAGAGCGGCCTACCGCCGAGAGGCGTATCCGGTTCGGCACCATTTTTTGCGCCTGTTTACAGGCCGCGGCAACTGGGCCGGTAGTATCAACATCAGCTGCTGGCCTGCGTCAAGTTACAAGTGGGCGGCCCCCGACCCCTGCACATCCCCGGAGACCGGTACCCAACGTGAAGCTGCGCCTTTTTCCCCAGGAGCCCGCAGGGCTGATCCTGCTGTCCCAGATGGCCCAGCAAATTGTGCATGCCAGCGCCACCATGGCAGAGATCCTTGGCGTACCTGCCACGGAGCACGCCAAGCTCGTGGACGACATGCACAACCACGAGGCCAGGTCCGGCGAACTGCACTTTGCCTTGCTCACGCACATGCGCACGAGCTTTGTGAACCCGCTCCCCCGCGAAGACATGTACGCGCTGTCCCGCTACCTCAACGAGGCCCTCGAGAAGCTGGACGGCGCCGCGGAACTTGTTTTCTTGTACCAGCTGGACCGCCTGCCGCGGCGGGCGGCCGACCAGCTCGAGATCATCAGCCGGCAGGCCGAGCTCACTGTGGACGCCATGCGCCGGCTCGACAACCTCGACGACCTCGAGGACTACTGGATCGAGATCCTCAGGCTCGCCAAACGCGCGGAACGGACCCACCGGGTCTGGGTGGCGGACATGATCCGGGACATGAAGTGGGCGCAGTATTCCCGTAACCGCGACGTCGCCAACCAGCTGGTGGAAGTTACCAAGGACATGCGCCGCATCGCTACCCAGGTAGGCAGCATCATCGTCAAGGAATCCTGACGTGACGGCAGTGATTTTCGGCATTGTGGTCCTGCTGACCGCAGTGTTTGCCTTCCTCAACGGCTTCAGGGACGTCTCCACCTCCGTGGCGTTGGCTGTCCGCACCAGGGCGCTCACACCCAGCGTTGCCGTGCTGCTGGCTGCCTGCTTCAATTTCCTGGGCGCCATGATCAGCGCCACCGCAGTGGTTGCTGTCAGCCACACGTGGATCCACCTGCCCGACGGCGAAAGCGGCCTCAGCATCCTGGTTTCGTCCCTGGCAAGCGCCTCTGCCTGGGGCCTGCTGATGTGGTGGCGGGGCATCCCGGCTTCCTCGACGCACGCCCTGGTGGGCGGGCTGGCCGGGGCAGGGCTCGCCAGCTTGGCCGTGGGCGGGGCGGGAGTGGGCAGCGTTGACCATTCCCTGCTGGTCCAGGTCATCCTGCCGCTGGTGCTCTCACCCGCCGTCGCTTACATTGGCGCGTACCTGCTGGTATTCCCAACGACCTGGGCGGCGCGCTACGCCCAGCCCAGCGTCATCAACCAGCGCTTCCGCCGCAGCCAGGCCATCGCGGCAGGGGCCGTGGCGTTCGGCCACGGCATGCAGGACGGCCAGCGTGTGGGCGCCGTGCTGCTCCTGGCCCTGGTCGCGGCAGGATACGCCGACGGCGAGAGTATCCCCCTGTGGGTGGCACTGGTATCCGCCCTGATGATCACGGCCGGAACACTCTTTGGCGGCTGGCGGATCTCCCACACCATCGGCTACAAAATGACCAGGGTGGACCCGTTGCGGGGCTCCGTGGCCCAGACTCTCAGCGGCGTGATGCTGTTTCTCGGGGCGATCGCGTTGCAGTGGCCCCTCTCCACCACCCACACTGTCACCGCGGCCGCGCTGGGGGCCGGCGAGAACCAGCACTTCTCAGTCACCAACCGGAAACTGGTCATGCAGATCCTGGCCCTGTGGGTCCTCACCCCTGCTGCAGCCGCGGCCGGGGCCTTCGTGCTGGCCCTGGCGATGTCACCTTTGGCGGGCTGAGCGCAAGCCTTAAACGCCGCGGGGATTATCCGAAGCGGCCGGAGACGTAGTCCTCGGTGGCCTTCACGTTGGGGTTGTTGAAGATTGTCTGGGTGTTCCCGTATTCGATCAGCTTGCCCGGCTTGCCGGTACCGGCGATGTTGAAGAACGCCGTCTTTTCCGAAACGCGGGCGGCCTGCTGCATGTTGTGGGTCACGATCACCACGGTGTA
This sequence comes from Pseudarthrobacter sp. NIBRBAC000502772, assembly GCF_006517235.1. Lineage (NCBI taxonomy): Bacteria > Bacillati > Actinomycetota > Actinomycetes > Micrococcales > Micrococcaceae > Pseudarthrobacter > Pseudarthrobacter sp. NIBRBAC000502772. Next base: position 856,505 of record NZ_CP041188.1, on the reverse strand, counting down.
CTGGTCCTTGAGATCGTTGATAAGGTCCTCGATGGCCAGCGTGGAGATCGGGTCCAGCGCGGAGCACGGCTCGTCCATGAGGATCACCTGCGGTTCCACCGCAATGGCACGGGCGATGCAGAGGCGCTGCTGCTGGCCGCCTGACAGGCCGGACCCGGGCTTCTCCAGGCGGTCCTTGACCTCGTTCCAGAGGTTGGCGCTCTGCAGGGACCTCTCCACGAGGACGTCGGCCTCGCCCTTGGAGATCTTCTTGTTGTTCAGCTTGACGCCGGCCAGCACGTTGTCGCGGATGGACATGGTGGGGAACGGGTTGGGCCGCTGGAAGACCATGCCGATCTGCGAACGCACCGTCACGGGGTCCACGCCGGGGCCGTAGAGGTTGTCGCCGTCCAACAGGACTTCGCCTTCGACGCGGGCGCCGGGCAGAACCTCGTGCATGCGGTTCAGGGTGCGCAGGAACGTGGACTTGCCACAGCCTGAGGGACCGATGAAGGCCGTTACGGACTTGGCCTCGATGTTGATGGTGACATCCTCCACGGCCAGAAAATCGCCGTAGTACACGTTCAGGTCTTTGACGTCGATGCGCTTAGACATGGTGTTCCTTCACTTGCTGGGGTACGGATTGAAGTCTAGGGTTTGGCCGCGAGGACCGGAATGGCCTGCTGAAAAAAATTTCAGCGGCCGGTTTTGGGCGCAAAGGTCCTGGCGATCAGCCGGGCGCCAAGGTTCAGCACCATTACCAGGATGATCAGCACCAGGGCGGCGCCCCAGGCCCGCTGCGAGGACGGGTCCGGGTTCGCCGGCGAGGTGGGGTTCAGGATCTGGGTATAGATGAACGTGGGTAGCGAGGCCATCCAGCCGCCGAACACGTTGTTATTGATGCTGGTGGCAAACCCGGCGGTGACCAGGATGGGCGCAGTCTCACCGATAACGCGGGCGATCGCCAAGGTGACGCCGGACGCGATGCCGGAGATCGCCGTCGGGATAACCACCTTGAGGATGGTGCGCCACTTACGCACACCCAACGCGTAGGCCGCTTCGCGCAGTTCGTTGGGGACGATCTTGAGCATTTCCTCGCTGGAACGCACCACGACAGGAATCATCAGGACCGAAAGTGCGACGGCGGCGACGGCACCGGTCTTGGTGCCGGGCCCCACCACGGCGAAGAAGAACGCTGCGGCGAACAGGCCGGCCACGATGGACGGGATGCCGGTCATAACGTCCACAAAGAACGTGATGGCGCGGGCCAAACGGCCGTCGTGGCCGTACTCCACCAGGTAAATGGCGCTCAGCAGTCCGACGGGCACGGAGATCACGGTGGCTACCAGCGTGATCTGGATGGTACCCAACAGGGCGTGGTAGATGCCACCGATAACGGGGGCGCCCTCTTCAACGGCCTTATTGTCGTAGACGCCCGTGACGCCGTTCATGGAGCTGGTGAGGAAGCCCGGGGAGATGAGGCCGGGGACTCCGTTGACCAGCACCGTCCAGATCACGGAGATCAGTGGGAGCAGCGCGATCAGGAACGAGCCCACCACCAGGCAGGTGGCCAGCTTGTCCTTGGCTTTGCGGGAGCCTTCCACCGCGGCGCTCCAGCCCACCAGGCCGGCAGTGAAGAGGATGGCCGAGACGATGCCCCAGCCAAAGGCATTGAACCCGATGAGTGCCAGGATTGCGGCGCCCACGATGAGCGCGAGTCCCAGGACAACGTACGGCGCGTACTTGGGTAGCTGGCCTTTGGTGAGGGCTGAACGCTTACTGCGCACGGGGGTAAGAGTGGAGGACATTTAGTTGGCTCCCGAGAATTCTTTGTGCCGGGTGATGATCCAGCGGGCGATCATGTTGACTCCCAGGGTGATCACAAAAAGGACCAGGCCGGCAGCGATCAGCGTGCTGACTTTGAGGCCACTCGCTTCGGGAAAGTTCAGCGCGATCTCCGCGGCGATGGTCTGGTTGCCGGACGTGATCAGGCTGGCTGTCAGGGCACCGGAGGAGAGGACCAGGGCAACTGCCATGGTCTCGCCCAGCGCACGGCCCAGGCCCAGCATGACGGCGCTGATGATGCCCGGACGGGCGAACGGCAGGACCGCCATTTTGATCATTTCCCAGCGCGTGGCACCGAGGGCCAGGGCGGCTTCCTCATGGAGCTTGGGCGTCTGCAGGAAGATTTCGCGGCTCAGTGACGTGATGATCGGCAGGACCATCACCGAGAGCACAATGCCGGCGGTCAGGATGGTTTTGCCGGTGGCAGAGGCGGGACCTTGGAAGATGGGCAGCCAACCCATGTTCCCGGCCAGCCAGTTGTAGGCAGGGGAGATTTCCTTGGCGAGGAACGCCGCGCCCCAGGCACCGTAAATCACCGACGGGATGGCGGCCAGGAGGTCCACCACGTAGCCAAGGCCGGACGCGAGTCCGCGCGGGGCGAAGTGGGAGATGAACAGGGCCACGCCAATGGCGATGGGTGTTGCGATCACCAGTGCGATGACGGCTGCGATGAGGGTGCCGATAACGATCGGCCAGATGTAGGCGAAGAAACCTTTGCCGCCCTGGATCTCGGCGGCGGGGGCGGTGAGCGCCGGAATGGCCTGGACAACAAGGAAGAGTGCCACGCCGAACAAGACGGCGAGGATGAGGCACCCGGCGGCCAGGGCGGCGCCGGAAAAGATCTTATCCCCGGCGCGGCCTGCGCCCTGGGAACTACTCAGGGGGGTGGCGGTCATTCCAGACCCTTCGGTTGTGGGCGGTGCCTAAATCGAGCTTACAAGCCAAAGTTCCCCGCCCCGCCTTTCGGCGTGGCGGGGAACGTGGTTCAGGGACAGGTACTAGGACTTGACCTTGATGGATTCAATGGCCTTGACGGCCTTCTCGGCGAGGGCCGAGGAGAGCGGCGCGGACTTCGCGGAATCAGCAGCCGTCTTCTGGCCGGCGTCCGAAACTACGTAGCTTTCGAAGGCCTTGACGAGGTCAACGGTTTCCTGCTTGTCGTAGGTGGTGCAGACAACGTGGTAGGAAACCAGGACGACCGGGTAGGCGCCAGCCGCGGTGGTCTTGCGGTCCAGCTTGATGGCGCCGTCGGTAGCGGAGCGGCCATCTACGGCCTTGCCGGCTTCAACAGCCTTGGCAGCGGCGTCGGCGGAGATCTTGACGAACTCGCTGCCCACCTTGATGGAGGCGGTGCCCAGCTTGCCGCCCACAGCGGAGTCATCCGCGTAGGTCACGGCGCCTGGGGTGTCGGTGACAGTCTTGACAACACCGGAGGTGCCCTTGGCGTTTTCGCCCTGCAGGGTTGCGGGCCAGATGCCGGCAGCCTTGTCGGTCCAAACATCCGCAGCAGCAGCCGCAAGGTACTCGGTGAAGTTGGTGGTGGTACCGGAATCGTCAGAGCGGTTCACCGGGGTGACCTTCAGGTCCGGGAGGCTGACACCCGAGTTCAGGGCGGCGATGGCGGGGTCGTTCCAGTTGGCGATCTCGCCGCGGAAGATCTTGGCCACGGTGGTTGCGTCAAGCTTCAGCTCGGTGACGCCGGGGACGTTGAACGCCACAGCGATCGGGGAGATATAGACGGGGATGTTGATGGCGCCTTCCGGGCCGCACTTGGCCTTGGAGCTAGCCAGCTCTTCATCCTTGAGGTACGCATCGGAGCCGGCGAACTGGGCCGAGCCGTCGATGATTGCCTTGCGGCCTGCGCCGGAACCGTCCGGAGAGTACTGCACGGTGGCGCCGGGGTTGGCAGCGGCGAAGCCGGCCTTCCAGGCGTCCATGGCTGCACCGGTGGAGGATGCTCCGATCCCGGTCAGCGTGCCGGTGACCTTGGGGCCGGCAGAAGTCTGGTTGCCTGCAGGCGTGTTGCCCGTGGCGTTATCTGAACCGCAGGCGGTGAGCGCGAGTGCGCCGGCTGCGATTACAGCGATAGCCGCGTGGCGGCTGAAACGGAGTGCCTTCACTAGATGTACCCCTTCCAGGGTTATTCAGTTGCGGGGAGGGCCCGGAGAAGCCCTGCAGCGCGATGCGTATGTTTTGTACCTTCATCGAAGGTAGGTCCCGCAGGTTAAGCGATGGGCGGCCAAAGGTGAACAGGAGATTAACGACGGCGGCATATTGGCTTACAACTGCGGCGTCACCATTGCGCGCGTCACACTTTCGGTCTTAGGTGCCGGGCCGGCAAATAGACTGGAGGGCATGGCCGCAGGAGCAGGACTCTCAGCAAGCAGGCGTTTCCTGCGCGGACGCATCCGCACCGGCCTGGTCCGGAGCCGGAACTCACTGGTCCCCGCCGTCCAGATGACCGCGTGCGCGGTGGGGGCGTACGCCTTCGCCGAGTATGTCCTGGGGCACTCCGGACCCCTCTTTGCGGCCACATCGTCACTGATCGCGTTGGGCTTCTCACGTGACCCGCGGCTGCGCCGCGTGATGGAGGTGGGCCTCGGCTGCACCATCGGGATCGCCGTCGGTGATCTGCTGCTGCACTGGCTGGGCAGCGGAATCTGGCAGGCCGCCGTCGTACTTCTGTTCTCCATCCTGCTGGCCCGTTTCCTGGACAGCGGTAACATCTTCACCACGCAACTGGGGCTGCAATCCTTGCTGGTGGTGCTGCTGCCGGCGCCGGACGGCGGGCCTTTCACGCGCAGCCTGGACGCCGTGGTGGGTGGCCTTTTCGCCCTCCTGGTGACCATCCTGATTCCGAAGGATCCGCGCCGGGAGCCCCGAAAGGATGTCCGGAAGCTGCTCCACGAACTGGCCGAAGTGCTTCGGGAATGCGCCACCGCCCTGACCGAAAGCGACTCCACGCAAGCCTGGCACGCGCTGATCCGCGGCAGGAACTGCCAGCCGCTCGTGGACGCGATGCGCCATTCCCTGCGCGCTTCCGGTGAAGTGGCCACCCTCGCACCGGCCCACCGCCGGCACCGCGACGAGCTGGACCGGCTTGAGAATTCCCTTGACTTCATCGACCTTGCGCTCAGGAACAGCCGCGTCTTCGCACGCCGGCTGACCAGCGCCATCAACCACGCCGCGCTTTCAGACAACGCCACCGCGAACATGGCCGACGTGCTCCAGGAAACCGCGGCCGCGATTGATGAACTGTCGCTCGGCCTGGCGGAAACGCACGACGGCGTGCGCCGCGCCCATCTTCGGACGGCCCGGCAGGACTTCAGCGAGATCGCGCTGCGGCTGCACCCCAAATTGCTGGAGGTCGAGCGGCTGGAGGGTGAGACTGTGGTGATGCTGTTCCGGCCGCTCATGGTGGACCTCCTGGAGGCCACCGGCATGGATTCGCGCGAGGCCCGGGACGTGCTGCCGGGGTTGTAGCGATGTCGCCCAAATGGCACTTCGCGCCACCCAGTGGTGCTGCCCTCCGAATAAGTCACCCCCCGCGCTGCCTGCTGCCCTTTCTCGGGCCAATACTGTCGGTGCCCGCCAGTAGGGTGGAACCCATGGCAACAAAGACTTCCCGGGCGTCCAAGGCGCCGGCTTATAAGTGCGCCGAATGCGGTTGGACCACGGTCAAGTGGGTGGGGCGCTGCGGCGAGTGCCAGGCGTGGGGCACGGTTGAGGAAACCGGCGCCGCCGTAGCGCGTACGACGGCGGCAACCACAGTTCTGGAGCCGGCCCGCCGGATTGCCGAGGTGGATGCCACTACGGCGGCTTTCCTGCCCACCGGAGTGGACGAGCTGGACCGGGTGCTGGGCGGCGGCCTGGTTCCGGGCGCGGTCATCCTGCTGGCCGGGGAGCCTGGCGTGGGCAAGTCCACGCTGCTCCTGGACGTCGCGGCCAAGTTTGCCCGCACTGCCCAGGATGTCCTGTATGTCACGGGCGAGGAATCCGCTGCACAGGTGAAGCTGCGCGCCGAACGGATCGACGCCGTCGCCGATTCCCTGTACCTGTCCGCCGAAACGGACCTGGGGCAGGCGCTGGGGCAGGTCGAGAAGATCGAGCCGCGGCTGCTGATTGTGGACTCGGTCCAGACCCTCAGCAGCGCAGACGTGGACGGCAGCGCCGGCGGCGTCTCGCAGGTACGTGAGGTTGCGGCGTCCATCATCGCGGCGGCCAAGCGCCGGAACATGACCACGTTGCTGGTGGGGCACGTGACGAAGGACGGGTCAATCGCGGGGCCGCGGCTGCTCGAACACCTGGTGGATGTGGTCTGCCAGTTCGAAGGCGAGCGTCACTCCCGGCTCCGGATGCTGCGCGCGGTGAAGAACCGGTATGGGCCCACGGACGACGTCGGCTGTTTTGACCTGAATGAGAACGGCATCGAAGGGCTGACGGACCCCAGCGGGCTGTTCGTCAGCCGCACCAAGGAACCTGTTTCAGGCACCTGCATCACGGTGACCATGGAAGGGCGGCGGCCGCTGCTGGCCGAGGTGCAGTCGCTGCTTGCCGAGAGCGCCAACTCGCAGCCCCGGCGGGCCACCAGCGGCCTGGACGGTTCACGGGTGTCCATGCTCCTGGCGGTGCTGCAGCAGCGTGCCGGCTGCCTACTGCACAAGGACGATTCCTACGTGGCTACCGTGGGCGGTGTGAAGCTCAGTGAACCGGCCACTGACCTCGCTGTTGCCCTTGCCGTCGCATCCGCGAAGGCACGCAAACCCCTGCCCATCCGGCTGATCGCATTCGGCGAAGTGGGCCTGGCCGGCGAGGTCCGGCCCGTGCCCGGCATCAACCAGCGCATCCAGGAAGCACACCGTCTGGGCTTCACCCACGCCGTGGTCCCGGCCAGCCACAACGGACCCGGACCCGTGCCACCAGGCTTCTCCGTCCGGGAAGTGGAGCACCTTACGGAGGCGTTGAGCCTGCTGATCGGGTAGGGCAGCTAGGCTTTCACAACGACCTTCAGGCAGCCGGAGGGTCATCACAGCTGTGTCTGGGGGACAGACTGATGCATCAAACGCAAGGAAATGGCTCGACGCCGGACCAGGAACCGCCAAACGACGGTCTTCTCGCAGGGAGGATCGACGCGCTATTCGCGGGCCTTGGCGCCCGCGGGCGGGTGGTGTTGAGCCACCTGCCGCTGACCGTGACGGTGGTCCTCATCGTGGCGGCCGCTGCGTTGTTCAGCCCTGAAACCCTCGTGGATGAGCGTTTCAGGCTGGCGCTGCTGGGCCATTCGGTCATCTTCGTTACGTGTGTGGCTGTCCCATGGGGCAGGCTGCCGGCCCCCGTGTTGAGTGTGGTTCCGGTCCTGGATTGCCTTGCCATTGGCTTTACGAGGGAAGCTGGCGGGCCAAGCTTCAATGTCTTGAGCCTGATGCTTGTCTTCCCCGTGATCTGGCTGTCCGTGGGCCGCCAGCGCAGCAGGGTGCTCCTCGCTGTGCTGGGGGTCGTGCTCAGTACCGTCATCCCGGCCGCGGCCCTGGGCTCCCCGCCCACCGAGGGGTCGATGATCCGGACCATCTTCCTGCCGTTGGTGATGGCCGCAATTGCCGTCTCCGCGCATATCGTCTCAGGAACACTCCACCGGCAGCGGAAAGCGCTGCTGCGGAAAGACCAGGCCCTGGCGGAAACGCTTGCTGAGAGTGTGGACCGCCAGCGGCTCCTGGACGCCGTGCTTGCGGCGGTGGGAGTGGGCGTCTGGGTGGTAGACAAGGACGGAAACAATGTCCTGATCAACCGGGCCATGCGCGATGATCCGACGTTGGCCCGACTGACCGAAGCGGAGAGCACTACCACGTTGCTGCTCAGCGACCGGGCGACGCCGGTGCCTTCCGGCGGGCTCCCCGCTGCCCGCGTTGCCCGGGGCGATGTGTTCACGGACGAGCTGATCTGGGCAGGCGATGAAAAGGACCAGCGCGCCTTTTCCGTCAGCGCGCACGAAATTTGCTCCAGGGACGGAGCGCGCAGCGGCGGTGTCATAACGTTGGTGGACGTGACAGCCCTGATCACAGCGCTCGCCGCGAAGGACGACTTCGTTGGCACCGTCTCCCACGAGCTGCGAACGCCCCTGACGTCCATCCTCGGCTACCTCGAACTCGTTCTGGAGGAACCCGGGCATGAAGGGATCGAAGCCGAACTGCAGGTGGTATACCGGAACGCGACGCATCTGTTGGGCCTGGTGAACGATCTGATCGCGGTGGCCTCTGAACGTGTGGACCTTTCGCTGCAGGAGGCCGACCTCGCACGGCTCCTCGCCGACGTCGTCGATTTCACGCTCCCCCAGGCCGCCAACAGGGGCCTTGAACTGGTCCTCGAGGCGGAGCCGTCGCTCACCGCCCGGATGGACATCCCGCGGATCCGCCAGGTGGTCACCAACCTGCTCTCCAACGCGATCAAATACTCTCCCGACGGCGGCCGCATCACCGCCCGGGCGCACCGCACCGGCACGGACCTCGTCTGCTCGATCACCGATCCCGGCGTCGGCATGAGCACGGAAGACCAGGAGCAGGCGTTCACCAAATTTTTCCGCTCCGCGCGGTCCCGCGAAACGGCCATCCCCGGGGCGGGCCTGGGGCTCCCCGTCAGCAAGACCATCGTCGAGGGCCACGGCGGTTCGATGAGCCTCACCAGCGCTCCGGGCGCAGGTACCACGGCGACATTCGTCCTGCCGGCGTCCTGAGCGACAGTTCTCAGGGCTGGACCACTGCGCCTGCCGGTTGGAAGTTGAGGAGTACTTTTCCTGATGCGGCGGAGTTTTTGGCGGTTTCGAAGGCTTCCAGTCCTTGGTGGAGGGGGTATTCATGGGTGATGACGGGGCCGATGTTCAGGGTGCGGTCGGCGAGGGCGGTGATGACGTCGTCGATCTCGTTGTTGAAACGGAAGGATCCGCGCAGGTCCAGTTCCCGGGTGATGGCCAGGGAGATCAGGACCGGCTGGGGTCCGGTGGGCAGCAGCCCGACCATGACCACGGTCCCGCCGCGCCCCGCGCCCTGAATGGCCGAGGCCAGGCCGTGGTGGCTGCCCGAGGACTCGATGACCACGTCCGCCTGGATAGCGGCGATCGCGTCCGTGTCGACGGCCTGCAGGGTCTGATCCGCGCCGACGGCGGTAGCGATCTCCAACGGTTTGGCATGGACGTCGACGGCGGTGATCCGGGCGGCACCGGCACGTTTGAGGACCGCGACGGCCAGGGCGCCGATCGGGCCGCAGCCGATCACCAGCACGCTCTTGCCGGCCACGTCCCCGGCACGGGCGACGGCGTGCCAGGCCACGGCGGCGGGTTCGATCAGTGCCGCGGTCCGCAGATCCACCCCGGCCGGGAGCGCCCGCAGCATCCTCGCGGGCAGGTTCACGTACCGGACAAGCGGGGCGCCATCCGCTTCCGGTCGAGCCGGATCCGGGCTCTCGGGGCAAGCCTCAACCAACTGGTGGCGCAGGCCCTCCGGGACGGTACTCCCGTCGCGGACCTGGCCCGGATCACCCACCTGTCCACCCTGGCGGTGCGGCGGACCGGCCGCGCCTTCGACGATCTGCAGCCGTCAGGGCTGGCGGCGGCCGAGCACCTCAGTGCGATCTCACACCTGCTGCGGGAACTGACCGCCTTGGGGGACTCGAAGGCAGCAGTCGAAACGGAGCGCCTGCACCTGCTTGCCGAGGTCAGCAAGCAGCAGATTCTGGACGAATTTCAGCTGGCATCCCTGACGGGGCTCAGGCCTGAACAGATCAAAAAAATGACCCGCGGTGTCGCGGCGCAGCCCCGCAGGAATTACGTGGACCACCGCGCCAACGGCTGACCGGTTAGCCGGCCGTGATCACCAAGGCAACACTGTGTCCGCCGAAGCCAAAAGCGTTCACCAGGCCGGCGGGGGCGGAGCCGGCCGCCAGCGTGTGGGCATTTTCAGTGACGATGTTCAGGTTCACTTCGGGGTCCAGCGCCTCGACGTTCGCGGTTCCGGGGAGCTGTCCGGTTTGCAGGGCCTGGACCACCACAACCGCCGCGAGCGCACCGGCGCCGCCCAGGAGGTGGCCGGTGTGGCCCTTGGTGGAGGTCACGGGCACGTCGGCACCGAAAATGGCGTTGATGGCCTGGGCTTCAAGCCGGTCCCCTACCGGGGTGGAGGTGGCGTGCGCATGGACGAAGCCGATCTCCGAAGCCTGCATTCCGGCCGACTCGAGGGCCTTTTGCATGACCCGCCGCTGCATGGCCGGGTCCGCCGCCACGATGTCGTTTGCGTCGGAGGTTACCGCCCCGCCGGCCACTGCGCCGAGGATGGCGGCGCCGCGCGCCAGGGCGTGGGCTTCACTCTCAAGCACCACAATGCCGGCGCCTTCCGCGAGGACAAAGCCGTCGCGGCCGCCGTCGAACGGGCGCGACGCGAGCTGGGGTTCGCCGTTGCGCGTGGAGAGTGCCCGGATCTGGGAGAAACCGGTGATCACCAGGTCGTTGACGGAAGCGTCCACGCCGCCGGCAATCACGACGTCGGCCGCGCCGGAGCGGATCATTTCGGCGCCCTGGACAATTGCTTCCGCGCCGGACGCGCAGGCGCTGACCGGGGTCCGGGCTCCGCCGCGGGCGCCGAGGTCAATGGAGACCCAGGCCGCGGGGCCGTTGACCATAAGGCGGGTGAGGGTGTGCGGCGAGACCCGGCGCGGGCCGCCGCTGGCGAGCGCACGGTCCTGTTCGAGGGTGGAGCCCAGGCCGCCATAGGCGGAGCCGATCACCACGGCGAACCGTTCGGGATCGACGTCGGGCGCCCCGGCCTGCTGCCAGGCCTCGCGGGCAGCCACCAGCGCAAGTTGCCCGCACCGGTCCATCCGCTTCAGCTCGCGCGTGGTGAGGTGCTCCGAGAGATCGGCCGTGACCTGTCCGGCGATGCGCACGGGCAGTCGTTCCGCCCAGTCCTCGTCCAGTGCGGTGATGCCGGACTGTCCCGCCAGCAGGCCGGTCCAGGTTTCCGCCACAGAGGAGCCGAGCGGGTTGATGGTGCCGGCGCCGGTGATCAGCGCGCGGGGTTGGTCTACAGGCATTGGTCGCTACTTTGCGGGGTTGTGGGTGCCGATGGGCACGAGGGTCAGATCGGGGTGGTTCTTCTCGATCCGGCGCAGGGCCCAGACGTCGTTGAACAAGGCGAGGTATTCGCCGTCGGACCTCAACAGCACCTCGGCGCCGGGCACGTTGGCCAACGCGGGCATGGCGTCCGCCGTCGAAATCCTGGCGATGGAGTACGGCAGGCGTTCGAGCCGCATGGGGGCGCTGAAGTCATGCGCCATGCGGTCCTCCACCACCTCGAACTGCATGGGGCCGACGGCGGCAAGCACCGGCGCCTGGTCGCCGCGGACGTCGGAGCGGAGCACCTGGATGACGCCCTCGTGCTCGAGCTGCTCGATGCCGCGGCGGAACTGCTTGAACTTGCTGGGGTCCTTGGACCGGGCCACCTGGAAGTGTTCAGGGGCGAACAGCGGGATTGCCGGGTACTCCACCGCGCCTTCGAGGAAGAGGCTGTCGCCCACGCGAAGTGTGGAGGCGTTCACCAGGCCCACGACGTCGCCGGGGTAGGCCTCGTCGATGACCTCGCGTTCGCGGCCGAACACCTGCTGGGCGTACTTGGTGGCGAAGGACTTTCCGGTGCGGGTCTGGGTGACCACCATGCCGCGTTCAAAGACTCCGGAACAGACGCGGATGAAGGCGACGTGGTCGCGGTGGGCCTTGTTCATGCCGGCCTGGACCTTGAAGACAAAGCCGGAGAAGGACGATTCAACGGGGCGCGGGCTGCCCTCAACGTCGGGGCGGGGTGCGGCGTGCGGCGCGAAGTCAACCAGGGCGTCCAGCAGTTCCTTCACGCCGAAGTTCAGGGCGGCGGAACTGAAGAGGATGGGGGTGGCGGTGCCTGCGTGGAAGGCTTCGACGTCGAATTCGAGGTTGGATTCGATGACCAGCCCGGCTTCGTCCACGGCGTCGGTCCAGTTGCTGCCCTGCGTCTCCTCGGCCTCTTCCGGCGTGAAGTACTCGGTCAGCGCGATGTTGGCGCCGGAATTGTTGCGCTGGAAGCGGGCGAAGCGGTCCTGGCGGAGGTCCCAGACACCGCGGAAGTCACCGGAGATGCCCACGGCCCAGGTCAGCGGCATCGGCTGCAGGCCCGTGCGCTCGGTGAGCTCGTCCATCAGCGCCAGGGCGTCCAGGCCGGGCCGGTCCCACTTGTTGATCACGGTGATGATGGGCAGGTTGCGCGCCTTGCAGACCTCGAACAGCTTCATGGTCTGCGTTTCCAGGCCCTTGGCGGCGTCCACGAGCATCACTGCGCAGTCGACGGCGGCCAGGACCCGGTAGGTGTCCTCGGAGAAGTCCGCGTGGCCGGGGGTATCCAGCAGGTTGATGACGGTGTCCCGGTAGGAGAACTGCAGCGCGGCGGAGCTGATGGAGATGCCGCGGTCCTTCTCCATCTGCATCCAGTCCGAGACCGTTTCCTTGCGGTTGGCCTTGCCGCTGGAGGCCCCGGCGGTGCCGATCACCTTCGCGTGCAGTGCCAGCGCCTCGGTGAGGGTGGACTTGCCGGCGTCGGGGTGCGAAATGACAGCAAAGGTCCGACGCCGGGCCGCCTGTTTGTGAATCTCGTTGACCCGGGCGGGGCTAAGGACATCTTGGGACACGGTGCTACTTTCGCTGCGGTGGGGTTACCCCAAGGCGCTCGGCAGGCCTCAAGGGGAAGCATGGCTCTGTGACAGCCAAGTTCCAAGTTTATCGCAGCGGGGGGCCCGCACCGAAGGTGGCAGCTTATCGTCCCCGAAACCAGCACTTCAAGACTGCGGACATCGCCTTTTTTCGCTTCTCGGGGCGCCTGGGTCTCGCCCGTATTGGAACTTGCTTTGCGCAGGATCCGGGAGCACCTTCTGACTCGTCATTCACTGGCTCCCACGTCGGAGTCCCGCTTGGGGAGCTTTTGCGGGGACAGGATGTAGCGGCGTTCCAGCCGGCCCGCCGAGTTGCGGACCTTGGTCTCGGACGTCGGAATCCAACCGGCTCTTTCGTAGGAGGAGATTGCTCTCTTGTTGTCGGCGATAACCCAGAGCTCCATAGGAGTCTGTGCCTCCACCGAGTGGTGTCGGAGGTGGTCAAGGAGTTGCCGCGCAAGACCCTTGCCCCAAGCTTCCGGGTCAACTGCGAGGTAGAGCACTTCCAAGACATCCGCATGAGGGACGACGATCGAGAACGCCATCGCGCGATCGCCTATTCGCATCATCAGTAGTGACGCCCCGTCCAAGGCAAGCGCCGATTCAATACCCGGCAGCTTGTCGTCGAGCGGTGGAATGACGGGGAGCTGATCCCTCAGAGCGGTAGCACGAGCCCAGATTCCGGCCGCGTCCCGGGCGGGGGCACTTCCCTGCTCCGCACGAACGTCTGGAAGTCGTGATGAGTTCATCCGTCGATCCTGACACGACATGGAGGAAGGACATTTCAGCAGGCATTGAGTCAGCCGGCGGAAGTGACGATATAGCGTCCATAGGCCGCGCCATACTGGATCTATGCAGGCGACGACGGTGTTGGTCGAGGGCGAGAGTGACCGGATGGCGGTCGAGGCACTGGCCCTTCGCCTTGGCCATGATCTGACAGCCGAGCGTGTGACGGTCGTGCCGATGGGAGGCGCCACCAGCATCGTCCATTTCCTCGACCGTTACGGCCCGGACGGCGCAGGCCACCGGTTGCTCGGCCTGTGTGATGCCGGCGAGTCCCGTGTCGTCGCCCGTGCGCTCGCCCGGGCAGGCGTCGGGACCGGTTCGCTGGACGAGCTTGGGTTCCAGGTCTGTCACGCCGACCTGGAGGACGAACTCATCCGCTGCCTTGGTGTCGATGGTGTGCTCGACGTCATCGCGGCCCAAGGCGAGCTCGCGTCGTTCCGGATCCTCCAGCGCCAGCCGTCACAGCGAGAGCGGCCGATTACGGCGCAGTTGCGCCGCTTCTTCGGGGGACGCAGCGGCAACAAGCTCCGGTACGCGCAACTGCTCGTCGACGCCTTGCCGGCAGGGCAGGCACCTCCGCCGCTCGCCCGCCTCGTTTCATCCTTCTGATGTGACCACCCCGTCCGGCGGGCTGTTTCTGTGAAAGGCCACAAAATGCTCATCGGACAGCCGCCGTCGTACGCGTTCCCGAGGCACTTCGCGGCACCCATTAAAGGGGCACTTTGGGGCTTGTCCGTGCGGTTGTTGCCGCTTCTTACCTCTATCATTGAGCATGCGGGAAACTGAGTACTTTTGATCCTGCCGGCTGAGTGTAAAACCGGCATACCTGCGGGCGGCAGTCTGCACCTTGGAAGGGAACACCTATGGCTCGGAGCCCCGAAGAATCGCTCAAGGCGACTCTGGGCAGAGTGGCTCCAGGCACGCCGCTGCGCGATGGCCTGGAACGCATCCTCCGGGGGCGGACCGGTGCGCTGATTGTGCTGGGCTCGGACCGAACCATCGATTCTATCTGCTCCGGCGGGTTCGACATCGGCATCGACTTCTCCCCCACAAGGCTCCGTGAACTGGCCAAGATGGACGGCGCCATCATCTGCGACAAGGACGCCGGCAACATTCTGCGCGCCGCGGTCCAGCTGGTCCCGGACTCAAGCATCGAAACCCAGGAATCCGGCACGCGGCACCGCACGGCAGAACGTGTGGCCATCCAGACCGGCGTTCCCGTGATTTCCGTCAGCCAGTCCATGCAGATCATCGCCCTCTACGTGAACGGGCTCCGGCACGTGCTGGAAGGATCCGAGAAGGTCCTGGCCCGCGCCAACCAGGCCCTCGCCACGCTGGAGCGGTACCGTTCGCGGCTGGACCAGGTGACCAGTTCCCTGTCCGCCCTGGAGATCGAGGCCATGGTGACCGTCCGCGACGTCGCGGTCACCCTGCAGCGCCAGGAAATGGTCCGCCGGATCTCCGAGGAAATCTCGCAGTACGTCCTGGAACTTGGCGAGGACGGGCGCCTGCTTTCCCTCCAGCTCGATGAGCTGACAGTGGGCCGCGGTCCCGGCAGCGACGTCATCATCCGCGACTACGCCGGACCGGACGCGTCCGCGGAGGACATCGAACGGGCCGTCAGCGCGCTGGTGAACCTCGGCCCCACGGAGCTGATCGACCTGGGCAAGATCTCAGGGATCGTCGGTTTTGCCGGCGGCGAGGCCAACCTCGACGCCGTGGTTCAGCCCCGCGGCTACCGGCTGCTGTCCGGCCTCAAGGCGGTCCCCAAGGCTGTTGCCGACCGCCTGGTGGACCACTTCGGCGGCCTGCAGTTCCTGATGGCGGCCACCATCGACGACCTCATGACCGTCGACGGCATCGGCGACCAGCGCGCCCGGACCGTCCGCGAAGGCCTGAGCCGGATGGCCGAAGCCAGCCTGCTGGACCGCTTCCTCTAATCCCCCCACCGATAATCCACATCGTTGCTCCACACGGGCCCTTTAGCGCCCCCAATAGGGCCTTGTTGGAGCAATGGATGAGCGTCAGCTGAGCTGGAACACTGCCTTGGGGCTGGCCCTCGAGCCGAGCTTTGCCGTGAAAATGTAGTATGCCCCGCCTGCTCCTGGCTTGGCCTCGATGAGGCTGCAGCCTTCCAGCGTGCGGTTCCGGCTCCACGGGAAGTTCGCCGTTTCGCTGGCGCCCGGGGCAATCGTCTTTACGAGGTCTTCGCTTTCGGCCTGGCAGTCCCTGGACGAGAAGATCCTGTCCGCGCCGCTGGTCACCAGGAACTCCATCTGGGACGTCCCGATGTTCACCTCGCAGGGCATGGTTCCGCCGTTGGTCACCTTCAGGGTGAGCAGCGGGTTCTCCTCGGGGCCGTAGGCGGCTTTGTCGGTCGACGCGGACACCGTCACCAGGTTTTGGTTGCAGGAAGGCGTTGGAGTGGGGGTGGGTTCGCTGCCCGCAGTTTCCGACGGCGAGGGGGCGGGGACGGCGGCGGATTCGCTGGCGCCGTCGGTGGAGGATGCCTGCTTGGTGCCGCTGAAGGCGCCTGCCACCGCAAAGCCACCGAACGTGAGCGCCACCGCCATCAGCAGAGCGGTTCCCACAAACAGCCGGCGGCGGCGGTACACGGCTGCGCTCGGCTGCCGGGTGGCGCCGGAAATGCCCCGGGAACCGGATGCGGATGCCGTCTTGCGCGGTGATGAATTGCCTTGCCTGCCCATCCTTCTAGGCTAGAGAACCCACCGGATTCTGCCGTTCCACCACGCCGGTCCCCCGGCCAACGCTAGGTCACAGTTTGTCCGCGGCATCTTCGCTCGGGCTCCCGGGAATCCACTACAGTGTTGGGATCGACGCTACAACCCTTTCCCCAGCCATGCGCGCGGACCGCGCCCCCGTTACGGCCCCGTTCGGCACGGATGACCTCCGCCCCGACCAGCTCGCCGCGCTGCACCGCCGGATCACCGGCTGGTTCGCTGAGACGGCGAGGGACTTGCCCTGGCGCGAACGTCACTGCTCACCGTGGGGAGTCCTGGTCAGCGAGATCATGCTGCAGCAGACCCCTGTGGTGCGGGTGCTGCCTGTCTGGCGGGAATGGCTTGAGCGCTGGCCCACCCCCGCCGCCCTCGCCGGCGAGCCTGCAGGGGAAGCCGTCCGCTCCTGGGGCAGGCTCGGCTACCCCCGCCGGGCACTCCGCCTGCACGCAGCCGCCGCTGCCATCGTCAGCGACCACGGCGGGAGGGTCCCCGGCAACTACACGGAGCTGCTGGCCCTGCCCGGGGTGGGCGGCTACACGGCCGCGGCCGTTGCCGCCTTTGCCTTCGGACGCCGGGAGACTGTGGTGGACACGAACATCCGGCGTGTGCACGCCCGCCTGGTATCCGGTGTCGCGCTCCCCTCACCATCGCTGAACGCTGCGGAGATGCGGCTCGCGGCGGAACTGCTGCCGAACGACGTCGGGACCTCCGTGCACTGGAATGCTGCGGTTATGGAACTGGGGGCGCTGGTGTGCACGGCGCGGGCGCCCAAGTGCGCGGACTGCCCGGTGCGGGACGCCTGTGCGTGGCTGGCAGCCGGCGAGCCGCCGCCGTCGTACGTTCCCAAAGGACAGGCGTGGCACGGAACTGACCGGCAGGTCCGGGGTGCCGTGATGGCTGTACTGCGGCTTGCGGACGCACCGGTGCCGGCGGAAATGTTCCACCGGGAGCCTGCTGACTTGGGCTTCGCGGCGGACGGAATCGGCGTGCCGCTGTCCGCGCTGCACCGCCTGAACTCCGCGCCGGAACAGCTCGAACGTGCCATTGCCGGCCTCCTCGGCGACGGGCTGGCCGAGCTGCACCAGGGTGGTTACCGGCTGCCAGCCTGAGGCCCCTTTAGGGTGGCCCGCGCACGGATGGCATACTTTCTGGTGACTCAAACCGGGGGAAATTCATGAGAATCGTGCTGTACGTCATCTGGGCGCTGTTTGTTGCGGGCGTCATTTTTGCACTGGTCCGTGCACTGCAGAAAACCAAGCGGCAGGAAAAACTGATCGCCGGCTGGCCAAAGGTCCAGGCGACCGTCACCGGCAACGTGGCGGGCTGGACACATGGCGGAGGCGGCTCAACGCGGAGCCGGCGCTTCTACCCCACCTACCAGTTCACCGACCCCAACGGGACCCTGTATGCGGGCGAATCCGAGGTCTCGTACGCCAACCAGCAGGTACCGGGATCGCCCCTGGAAGTGGCCTACAACCCCGCGAATCCCACCCAGTCGTTCCAGGTGGCGTCCGAATCCAAGATGGTGATCGGGTGCCTGATGCCGGTCTTCGCATTCTTCGCGCTGCTGCTGTTCTGGGCCGCCGGCGCCTTCCCGCTGGGCTGAACCGTGGACTCCCTGAAACTGCTGTTCGTCGTACTGCCCGGGCTTTTCCTTGCTGCGGGCCTGATCCTGATGGGGCTGTCCCTGGCCGCGTCCCTCCGCCGGAAACGTTCCATGGCGGGGTGGCAGAGGGCTTCTGCCACCGTCACGGGAAACCTCCACGGCACGGACGGACCCGCGAGCAACGGCCGGAACCGGTTTGCACCGTCGTATGAATTCGCGGACGCCGGCGGCAAGCGCTGGCTGGGGCAGTCCGATATCTACAGCCAGGACCAGGCGATCATCGGCACCCACATCCCGGTGGTCTACAACCCGGCCAATCCCGCCGCATCCACGCTGCCGGTCTTTGTTGTTGCCAAGGGCCGGATGGCGACGGGTCTCATTATGGTGATCTTCGGCGCAACAGCCATAACAATGTTTGCATCAATTTCCTGGTAGCAGTGCCGGCTTCCGGCTCCGGATTTACGCTGAAGTATGGGCAAGCCCGGTGTACTTCTGGCACTGATGACGACGGCGGTTCTCACCTCCGGTTGCTACTACTACTACCCCGTCCCGCCGCCGTGCCCGATGATTGCCCAGGCGTCAGTGGTCTCGGTGACCGTGGCCCGGGAGTACGTGGCGCACGTGGGATCGTTGCGGCTCAAGGCCTGCCAGGACGGCGTCTGCAAGGAAGCCCCCGTCGAACTTTCTCCCGGCACTGCCTCGATTGACCAGGGCTGCACACCAGACGGCGCCTGCTCCGCCACCGCTTCCCCGGACGGGACCATGATCGGGATGCTGATGCTCGAGTCCCTCACGGAAGCCCCGATGGCGCTGACCGCCACGGGTACTTCTCCCGTCGGATCGGCCCTCCCTGTGCGCACCCTGGATTTCCGGCCCCGCGGCGCCTATCCCTACGGTGAGCATTGCGGGAGGTTCGTCACGGCTTCGGTGATTCTCGACGCCGAGGGACTGCGACAAGCCGTTTGACCGCCCTCGCTGGCGGCAAATAAGCCCCGCCAAACCCGCCCTTGACTTCCACTCAGGACACTTCTACGGTCTGTATTACCAGCATCGGCAACGTTGGATTTAGCACAGGTTCCCCGCCGGAAAGGGGTAAGGATGCCACTTTCAGATAGGGAGCGGAAACAGCTCGAGGAGCTGGAATCTGGCCTGGCCGCAGAGGATCCGAGGCTCGCCGAGGAACTCTCGACCGGCTCCGTGGGCCTCAGGTTTGGGCGCCGTATCTACCTCGGTGCCATCGCATGCCTGCTCGGGCTGGTGTTGCTCATTGCCGGGGTCAGCACGCAGATCATCGCGGTCGGCGTCGGCGGTTTCCTGCTGATGGGAGCCGGCACGTACCTGCTCGTGGACAAGCGGTCCTTTAGTCTGGGCCGCAACAGCCAGGTCAAATAGGCAACTCATGCCACGGCCTACGGCTCGCCGAAGCCTGCCTGCACCAGGCCGCCGACGTAGTTCAGGGCACGCTCGGCGTCGGGCCCCCAAGCTTCGATATGGAGCAAGGATCCCTTGCCTGCCGCCAGGGTCATCAGGGATGTCATTGACGCGCCATCCACCCCGTTGACCGTGACCTTGGCGTTGAGGGACGCCAGACCGCCCGCGATCTTGGCGGCCGGACGGGCGTGCATGCCGGCCTCATTCACCAGTTCGAAGTCTCCGGTGAAGTCCGGCCCTGAACCGGTGACGGACCCTTCAGCCACGGTGCTTTCGGCGAGCACCCGCGAAGCAGCCGCCACTTCCGGGCCCAATCCGTAGACCGCTTCGGCGGCACGTTTGACTGCCTTGACGTCGGCGCCGCCCTGTGCGGCCACGGCAGCAGCCACGAGGCCTTCCACCAGGGGCGCGTCCGCCAGGAGCACACCGGCCGGCTCCTCCACGAGCTCCAGGGCCGATTCCGCCGTCATCACTGCAGATCCCAAGTCCGTCAGGACCACCACGCCATCGCCGCCGGCCGCCTTGTCCAGGGCAGACATGACTTTTTCCAGGCTCGTTCCGATCCTGCCGTCGGCGGTGCCCCCGGCGGCGAGGATGACGACGTCGGGCGCCATCTGGGCGGCAAGCTCCACGGCGCCGTCGGCTATTTTTTCGCTATGGGACACCACCACCAGGCGCACCGTCACGCTGCGGCCCCCACGGCGGCCCGCAGTATAAGAGCGCTGGAGGCGGCCCCCGGATCGCGGTGGCCCGCGCTCCGCTCCCCCAGATAACTGGCGCGGCCCTTGCGGGCGACCAGGGGCTCGGTGGCCACGGCGCCGGCCTCAGCCGCCTCAGCGGCTGCGACCAGAACTCCAAGGACGGTGCCTGCGCCGTCCGCCGCGGCGGCCTGCGCCGCCTCCGCGGCGGGGGTCCAGGCATCAACCATGGTCTTGTCGCCGGACTCGGCCTTGCCCCTGGCCACGATCCCGTCACGGGCAGCCACAAGCGCATCGGCAAGGCGCCCCGGATCAATCTCGGCGGCGTCGCCCAACGCGGTGGAGGCGCGCAGGAACGCGGTTCCGTACAAGGGACCTGCGGCGCCGCCCACCTTGGACATCAAGGTCATCGCAGTCAGTTTCAGGGCGGCACCGGGGGTCTCCGGCCGCGCTTCGGCCAGTTTCTCCAGCACGGCCTGGAAACCGCGGTCCATGTTCTCGCCGTGATCCGAGTCCCCGATCGCACGGTCGAGTTCGATGAGCCACACCCGGTTTTCCGCCATGGCCTGGGCGCAGAGAGTCAGCCATCTGACGGCCCACGTCACGTCCAGCACCACGGTTACACGCCCCAACGCAGGGCTGCAGTGTGCACCGGAGCGTCCCACAGCTGCGTCAGTTCATCGTCGAGCCGGAGCACCGAGATGGAGCAGCCCTGCATTTCCAGGGACGTGATGTAGTTCCCCACCAGCGAGCGTTCGACGGCGGCTCCCCGTTCTGCGATCACCTGGGCAGCGCGGCGGTAGACGATGTACAGCTCGCTCAGGGGGGTTCCGCCCATGCCGTTGACGAACAGCAGTACTTTTTCGCCGCCGGTGATGCCCAGGTCGCTGAGGACCGGGTCCAGCAGGCGGTCGGTGATGCCGTCAGCGTTCTCCATCGGTATTCTGTGCCGGCCGGGCTCGCCATGGATGCCGATGCCGATCTCGATCTCATCATCCGCCAGGTCGAAACTGGGCGTTCCCGCATGCGGTACTGTGCACGCGGTCAGCGCAACCCCCATGGTGCGGACGTTGCTGTTGACGCGGTCACCGATCGCGGCCACGGCATCGAGGCTATCGCCCCGCTCAGCCGCGGCGCCGGCGATTTTCTCCACCAGAACGGTGCCGCCCACTCCGCGGCGGCCTGCCGTATACAGGGAGTCCTCCACCGCGACGTCGTCATTGACCAGGACCGTGCGGATGTCCACACCTTCGGCCTGCGCCAGCTCCGCTGCGGTCTCAAAGTTCAGGACGTCGCCGGTGTAGTTCTTCACGATATGGACGACGCCGGCACCCGAGTTAACGGCGAGCGTCGCCGGAAGAATCTGGTCCGGCGTCGGCGAGGTGAACACCGCCCCCGGCACGGCGGCGTCGAGCATTCCCAGCCCGACAAACCCGGCGTGGAGCGGCTCGTGGCCGCTTCCCCCGCCGGAAACTAGTCCGACCTTCCCTGCCACCGGCGCGTCTTTGCGCGTGACGTACTTCGGATCGGCGGTGACGGTGACCAGTCCCGCGTGGGCCAGACCGAATCCCTCGACGGATTCGTCAACCACGGAACGGGGATCATTGATGAGCTTTTTCATGGCAGAACTCCTGGGGTGTGGGTGCGTCCTGGAGGATGCACTTTGACCCTACTACCGGCGCCTGAAGTCCGGTAGCCTGCGACGATGCGGCGGAAGCGGTAAGGGACAGCCCCCAATGACTGTCCCTTACGGCAGGCCCCACACTGCAACCCTGTCAGTTTATCCATCAATTCGACATAAAGCTATTTATGTCACAGGGTAACTTCTTCCCGCGGTTGCCCGCGGCAGGGTGATTGGGGGTGCCTAGAGGGTCTTGATCATGCGGGTGTTGCCCAGGGTGTTGGGCTTGACCCGCGCCAGGTCCAGGAACTCGGCAACGCCTTCGTCATGGGAACGCAGCAGCTCGGAGTAGACCACCGGGTCCACCGCCGTCTGGTCGGCCATGACCTCGAAGCCGTGGCGCTTGAAAAAATCCACCTCGAACGTGAGGCAGAAGACCCGGGCCACGCCCAGTTCACGGGCCTCGGCCAGCAGGCTTTCAACCAGCACGTGCCCTACACCCTTGCCGCGCCACGCGTCCGATGCGGCCAGTGTGCGGACTTCGGCGAGATCCTCCCACATAACGTGCAGGGCGCCGCAGCCGATGACTTCGCCGTCGTCGGCTTCTGCGATCCGGAACTCCTGGAGGCTCTCGTAATAGGCAACCGTTTCTTTCGCCATCAGGATCCGCTGCTCAGCCAACGGCGCCACAAGGCGCTTGATGGCGGCCACGTCAGTGGTACGTGCAGAACGGATATGGAAGGAGTCAGAATCGGTCACCCCACAATCCTACGGTGGCCGCCACGCTGGGTCGGGCGGCCCGGCTATGTTGGGGGCGCGCCACCGCACAAAGGCCCCGCCTGCTCCTTTTACGGAGCGGGCGGGGCCTTTGCTGTCTTGCCTTAGACGCTGGGGGCGATCTCCGGGATGAGCGGCTTGGCGTTGCCGGCGAACGTGAATTTGGCGTCGTCGCCTTCGCCATCCACGTCCACTACAACGATGTCGCCGGCGTGGAGCTCGCCGAACAGGATCTTTTCGGAGAGCTGGTCCTCGATCTCGCGCTGGATGGTGCGGCGCAGCGGCCGGGCACCCATGGCGGGATCGTAGCCGCGGGTCGCCAGGAGCACCTTGGCAGCGGTGGTGAGCTCGATGCCCATGTCCTTGTCCTTGAGGCGCTTCTCCAGGCGCCCAACGAACATGTCCACGATCTCGATGATCTCGTCCTGGGTGAGCTGCGGGAACACCACAACGTCATCCACACGGTTCAGGAACTCCGGACGGAAGTGCTGCTTGAGCTCTTCCGTCACACGGGCGCGCATCCGGTTGTAGCCGGTCTGCGTGTCTGTGCCGGACTGGAAGCCAGTGGCAACGCTCTTGGAGATGTCCCGGGTGCCCAGGTTTGTGGTCATGATGATCACGGTGTTCTTGAAGTCCACTACGCGGCCCTGGGAGTCGGTCAGGCGGCCGTCTTCCAGGATCTGCAGGAGTGAGTTGAAGAGGTCGGCGTGCGCCTTCTCCACTTCGTCGAACAGGACCACGGAGAACGGACGGCGGCGGACCTTCTCGGTGAGCTGGCCACCTTCTTCGTAGCCGACATAGCCTGGAGGGGCCCCGAAGAGCCGTGAAACAGTGTGCTTCTCCGAGTACTCGGACATATCCAGCGTGATGAGGGCGTCCTCGTCACCGAACAGGAATTCGGCCAGGGCCTTGGC
The DNA here is from genome assembly GCF_006517235.1 of Pseudarthrobacter sp. NIBRBAC000502772. Lineage (NCBI taxonomy): Bacteria > Bacillati > Actinomycetota > Actinomycetes > Micrococcales > Micrococcaceae > Pseudarthrobacter > Pseudarthrobacter sp. NIBRBAC000502772. The sequence continues at coordinate 833,391 of NZ_CP041188.1, read as the reverse complement.
GAGCTCGGTCTTGCCGACGCCGGTGGGGCCGGCGAAGATGAACGAGCCGCCCGGACGCTTGGGGTCCTTCAGGCCTGCACGGGTACGGCGGATTGCCTGGGACAGGGACCTGATGGCCTCGTTCTGGCCCACCACACGCTTGTGCAGTTCGTCTTCCATCTTCAGCAGGCGCGTGGACTCTTCCTCGGTCAGCTTGAAGACCGGGATGCCGGTGGAGTTGGCCAATACCTCGGCGATGAGATCCTCATCCACCTCGGAGATGTCATCCATGCCGCCGGACTTCCAGTGGCGTTCCTTCTCGGAGCGCTCGGTAATGAGTTTCTGCTCCTTGTCCCGAAGCGCAGCGGCGCCTTCGAAGTCCTGCGCGTCGATGGCGGATTCCTTCTCCATCTTCAGCTTGGCGATCCGCTCATCCATGGCCTTCAGCTCCGGCGGAGCGGTCATCCGGCGGATACGCAACCGGGCACCGGCTTCATCGATCAGGTCGATGGCCTTGTCCGGCAGGAAGCGGTCCGAGATGTAGCGCTCGGCGAGGTTCGCGGCCGAGGCGAGGGCGCCGTCGGTGATGGTGACGCGGTGGTGCGCCTCGTAGCGGTCGCGCAGGCCCTTGAGGATCTCGATCGCGTGCGCGACGGAGGGCTCCTTGACCTGGATCGGCTGGAAGCGGCGCTCGAGTGCGGCATCCTTCTCGATGTGCTTGCGGTACTCATCCAGGGTGGTGGCACCGATGGTCTGCAGTTCACCGCGGGCCAGCATGGGCTTCAGGATGGACGCAGCATCGATGGCACCTTCAGCAGCGCCGGCACCCACAAGCGTGTGGATCTCGTCGATGAAGAGGATGATGTCCCCGCGGGTGCGGATTTCCTTGAGGACCTTCTTCAGGCGCTCTTCGAAGTCACCGCGGTACCGGGAGCCGGCCACCAGTGAACCGAGGTCCAGGGTGTACAGCTGCTTGTCCTTGATGGTTTCCGGAACGTCGCCGCGGACAATCGCCTGGGCGAGGCCTTCGACGACGGCGGTCTTGCCGACGCCGGGCTCACCGATCAGGACAGGGTTGTTCTTGGTGCGGCGCGAAAGGACCTGCATAACGCGTTCCATCTCGGACTCGCGTCCGATCACCGGGTCCAGCTTGTTCTCGCGCGCAGCCTGGGTGAGGTTGCGGCCGAACTGGTCCAGGACCACGGAACCGGCGGGAGTGCCTTCGGGCTGGCCCGGACCGACGCCGGCGCCGGTAGTCTCCTTGCCCTGATAGCCGGAGAGGAGCTGGATGACCTGCTGGCGGACGCGGTTAAGGTCTGCGCCGAGCTTGACCAGCACCTGGGCGGCAACGCCTTCACCCTCGCGGATGAGGCCCAGCAGGATGTGCTCCGTGCCGATGTAGTTGTGGCCCAGCTGCAAGGCTTCCCGCAGGGAAAGTTCCAGCACCTTCTTGGCGCGCGGGGTGAAGGGGATGTGGCCGGACGGGGCCTGCTGGCCCTGGCCGATGATCTCCTGTACCTGCTCGCGCACGCCGTCGAGCGAAATGCTCAAGGACTCAAGAGCTTTGGCGGCAACGCCCTCACCTTCATGGATCAGACCCAAGAGGATGTGTTCGGTACCAATGTAATTGTGGTTCAGCATGCGTGCCTCTTCTTGGGCAAGCACAACTACGCGACGGGCACGGTCCGTAAATCGCTCAAACATTTCGCCACACTCCTAGCTACGACGTACTTTGATGCTACGTGGCGGACCCCCACTTGGGGAGCGTGTTCGCCACAGGGGAAACATGACGTGTTCAACCTCCCGTCACCCTGCACCGCTTGGATCAATGCAAGAACCTCAAGCAAGGAGAACGTCATGGAAGTCATCACCCTGCTCATGACCGCCGCGACCGTAGCCCTGGCCGGGATCGGGGGGCTCTATTACTCCTACGCCTGCTCGGTGATGCCGGGGCTGCGCGCCACCGATGATGCGACTTTTGTCAGTGCCATGTCCCGGATCAATACCGCCATCCAGAATCCGGTGTTCGCGCTGAGTTTCGTCGGCGCCTTCCTCTCCTTGGCGGGCTCGGCAGCGTTCTCATGGGCCAACGGGCTTGCCAGCACACTCCCCCTCTCTGTTTCCCTGACCTGCTACACGGCCACGCTGGCCATCACGTTCGCCGCGAACATCCCCTTGAATAACGCACTGGACCTGGCGGCCGCGTCTGGAGATGCCGCGGCCGCCAGAAAATCGTTCGAACGCCGGTGGACCCGGTGGAACATCCACCGCACCTGGCTGTCGCTGGCCGCACTGGTCGCGCTCAGCGTTGCCTGGGCAGCGCTGGGTCAGCCGTGAGACTGCACCAGCGCGCTATTTCCGGAAGTCGAACAGCGCCGTGTGAGTTGTTCCGTCGTTCAGGCTCCCGCCGCCAGGAACCGCGGAACCGCCACCCTGACTGACACGCGGCTCGAGTCCGCGTAGGCACGAGCACCGAGGGGTGCCGCCAATAACAATAGGAGCGCCGCCAGGACTGCGTAAACCGGCCCTTCGCATTTAGGCATGGTTGGTTTGTTTTGCCCGGTAGGGACGGTGGCCGCCGGCGGCGAGTAGGCATCTGATTCTGTAGTTGGGGAAGTTGCGGAAGCCTCGCGCTATTCTGCGGGTGGTCTCGATGACGCCATTGATCGCCTCGGTGGGGCCGTTGGAGGCGCCGAGGGTGTCGAAGTAGGCCAAGATCGCGGCTTTCCATTGTTTGAGTGTCCGGCCGAGGCGGGCGACTTCCGGGATGGGGCAGGTCGGGAACGACGCGATGACCTCGGTGACGAGTTCACGGCCGCGTTCCGGCCTTGCGTGGTAGATGTTGCGGAGCTTCTGGTAGCACTGCCAGGCCAGCGTGACTTCGTGGTCCGGGTCCCCGATGGTGAGTTTCGCATCGAGGCGTGCGGCCTGTTTCTCGCTGAGGTGTTCGGCGCCGATCTGCAGGGTCCTGCGGATCCCGTAGAGCGGATCGCCCTTGCGGCCGCGGTGTCCCAGGGTGTCCTGCTGGACCCGGCGGCGGACCTCATCGACCATGGCCGAACCCAGTTTCACGACGTGGAAGGCATCCAGGACGGTGATGGCTTCGGGCAGTTCGTCACGGATCGCGTTCGCGTAGCCGCGGAACGGATCCAGCGCAGCGGTCTTGATCCCGGCGGTGAACCCGGTGCCGCGGTCTTTGAGCCAGTCGGCGTAGGCCTTGCCGGAGCGTCCCGGCACGAGGTCCAGCAGCCGGGCGTGAACGATGCCGTCCGCGTCGCGGGTGTGATCCACGATCCCGGTGACCATCCCGGTGCCGGGCGGACCAGTGTGGGCCCAGACATGTTCGTCGACGCCGAGCGCATTCACCCCCTTCAGCCGGCCTGTGTCAGCGATCCGCCGTGCGGCCTCGGCCCGGATCCCGTGCCACACGGTGTGCCAGGAGACGCCGAGCTGGTGGGCCAGTGCCGATACCGAGGTGTCGAAATGCTGCAGCGCGTCGGTTGCCCAGTTCACGGCACGGTCGGTAAGTTTCGCCCGGGGCCCGGCCAGCGGGTGCTCCTCGGTGAACGTCGTCCTCGGGCAGTCCGGATCCGGGCAGCGCCAGACACGCTTGGCCCACAGCAGCCGCACCGGCCTGCCGAAACAGGGAATGTCATGGAGCCGAACCTGCCGGCGCCCGTGCCCGACCGCAACGACGCCGCAGTCGGGGCAGCCGGTGACGTCCTCCCCGGTCTCGACGCTCAGAATCAGTCCGCCTGGGGTTGCTGTGACGGAGCTGACGTGTACGCCTTCGACACCGAGCAGCGCATCCGCGCGCGTGCACCAGCGGCCATCAGAACAAGACATAGAGTTATTCATGTCAGGGTCTCTTTTGGTTTTGGTTTGCTTGGTCGCTTCCAATTCAAAGAGGCCCTGACTTCTTTTCCGCTGCACCACGCCGCACCGGAAACTGCCCTACCCCGCGGCGCCAGTCTCAGACCGCCCTAACCACGCTCATCTGCGAAGGGCCCGTAAACCGGCCCGCAAACCGCCACTACCCGCGAATTCCAGACATTCCAGGCTCCCGCCACGCAAAGATTCGAGTGGGCGAATTCGAGCGGGCGTCCCGGACCGAAGGCTCAAACCGAATCGCAGGCTCATCCCAAGAAAATTGCGCGACGATTAGCCCAACGGCGCGCCCGGAGGCCGTTAGTCAGCAAGGATTTTGCGCATACCCAAGCCCGTCTTTGCGCATTCAAAAAAGGCATCAAAAAACCCTGCCCCCACCCGAAGGTGAAGACAGGGCCTAATACGCCGTCGGAGAGGCGTAAGTCAGGAATTTGCCTTTTGGTAGGCTTCCTGGATTTCAGCCTGAATTCGGCCGCGGCTGTTAACCGTGTAGCCGTTATCCCGCGCCCATTGACGGATCTGCGCGGAGTCGTTGGTGCGGGGGCCTACTACCGCTTTGGTGCGGGTGGCTCTGCCGGCCGAGGTCTTGCGCCCGGCGGCAACAAAGCGCTCCAGGGCAGAACGGAGCTCGGCCGCGTTGGCCGAGGACAGATCGATTTCGTAGCTGACCCCATCGAGGCCAAAACGGACATTCTCGTCCGCAGATCCCCCATCCAGATCATCGACGAGGATGATGTTTACTTTCTGTGCCATTAAATATGTCTTCCTCTTGGAAAGGTTCGGTTGTCAGAAAATGAGGATGTTCCTATTAAAAGTATGAACCTCTTAATGGCAACGCGTCAAAGCGTCGGATGGTTCCTGTGGAAATCCACAGGAACCCGCAGAACCTCTTTCGAGCTATTTGTCCGTTTCCGGGTTCTGTTCGTTCAATGGCGCTGCGGAACGCGATTCCGCCTCGGCCTTGGCCCGCGCTTCGGCCTTACGCTCGGACTTATCGGCATTGAAGATGGATTTCATGGCGAACCAGAAAAGCAGGCCAACCACAAGCGAGGGCAGGAGTACGGCTACATATTCCATGATTAGTGGCCTTCGGGCTTCAGAAGCGGGAAAAGGATAGTTTCGCGGATACCGGCGCCGGTGAACAACATCACCAGCCGGTCAATACCCAAGCCGATGCCGCCCATGGGCGGCGCGCCGTATTCGAGGGCCCGCAGGAAGTCCTCGTCCAGCTGCATGGCCTCGACATCGCCCGCGGCAGCGTGCCGCGACTGTTCAGTCAGCCGCTCACGCTGGATGACGGGGTCGATCAGCTCGGAGAAGGCCGTGCCGCGTTCCATGCCTCCGATGATGAGGTCCCAGGCTTCGATCAGCCGGCCGTCGTTCCGGTGCGGGCGGGCCAGCGGCTGGGCAGACGGCGGGTAGTCGTACACAAATGTGGGGTTCAGCAGTGTGGGCTCCACAATTTCGCCGAACAGTTCCACGGCCAGTTTCTCGGCGTCCCACTTCGGGTCCACCTTGACCTCGTGCTTTTGGGCGATTTCGCGCAGCACCTCAAGCGAAGTGTCCGGCGTGACTTCCTGGCCAACGGCGTCGGACAGTCCGGGGTAAACCGAAACCCAGGCCCAGTCGCCGTCGAGGTTGATTTCCCCGGCTTCCGTCTGGAGGGTTCGGCCCACACCCACGGCGTCCGCGGCGTCGAGGATGATCTCCTTGATGCGCTCGGCCATGACGAACTGGTCCGCCCAGGCTTCGTAGCACTCCAGGGTGGTGAATTCGGGGCTGTGGGTGGAGTCCACGCCCTCGTTGCGGAAGACGCGGCCCATGTCGTAGACGCGGTCGATCCCGCCCACAACAGCACGCTTGAGGTAAAGCTCGGTGGCAATGCGGAGGGTCATTTTCTGGTCGAACGCGTTCATGTGCGTCTCGAACGGCCGGGCCAGGGCGCCGCCGTGGACCAGCTGCAGGATGGGGGTTTCCACTTCGACGTAGCTGTGGCGGTGCAGGCTCTCGCGGATGGAACGCGTAATCGCGGCGCGCGTGTAGACCATTTCGCGGGCTTCGTCGCGCACCATCAGGTCCACGTAGCGCTGGCGGACGCGGGTTTCCTCGTTCAGTTCCGCGTGCAGCACCGGCAACGGACGGAGCGCTTTGGAGGCCATCGACCAGGACTCGGCCATCACGGACAGCTCGCCGCGGCGGGAGGAAATCACTTCGCCCTTGATGAACACGTGGTCGCCGAGGTCCACCAGCGCCTTCCAGTCCGCGAGCGCTTCCTCGCCCACGTTGGCCAGGCTGAGCATCGCCTGGAGCCGGGTGCCTTTGCCGTCGACGCCGCCTTCCTGGAGCGTGGCGAAGCAGAGCTTGCCGGTATTGCGCACAAAAACCACCCGGCCGGTGACGCCCACAACGTCGCCCGTGGTGTCGTCAGCCTCAAGGTGCGCGTACTTTTCGCGGATCTCCGTGAGGGAATGCGTGCGTTCCACACCCACCGGATATGCCTCGGTGCCCCGCTCGATCAGCTTTGCACGCTTGTCCATGCGGATGCGCATCTGCTCGCTGGCGTCGAGCGGCTCTGGGGCATTTTTTGGGGTGGGGGTGTTTTGGGAAGTCACAATCCCCAAGTTTACCGGGAGTTCGCGCCGCCGGCTCCCGGCGGACGCCCAGGCATAGACTCGGGCTGTGGAGACGTGGAAAGTTGAAGCGGAGGACGGCGGGCGCCTCGACGTGCACTCCTTCCGCACCCCCGCGGGGCTGGACCCGACGACGGCGGGACCTCCCGGCGTCGTACTCATCCACGGCACTTTGGTCACCGACGCCCTCTACCGGCCCTTTGCCCGGAAGCTCAGCGTCCTGCTGGGCCGGCCGGTGCACTGCTACAACCGGCGCGGCAGGGCGGGGTCAGCCCCGCAGCCGGAGGACTATTCGGTGAAGACGGAGGTCAGCGACCTCGCGGCGGTCATGCGCCAGACCGGCGCGACGGATGTGGTGGCCCACAGCTACGGCGGCTTCGTGGCGCTGCAGGCGGCCCGGACCCTGCCCGTGGGCCGGCTGGTGACCTATGACGCCGCGGTGTCGCTGTCCGGAAACCTGAGCCACCGCTGGCGGCCGGAGCTTGAGGATGCCGTCGCTGCGGGCCAGCTCAACCACGCCTGGGCGCACCTGGTCCAGGGCCTGGCCACGGCGGGTCCGCTGTCCTACCTCCCGCTCGGCGCGCTGCGGATGCTGAGCATCCTCTCGGCCAGGACCAACCTGGGCGCGGAGATGCGGCAGCTGCTGCCCACGGCCGTCACCGAAATGCGTGCCGTACTGGACGCCGAAGCCGAACTGGACCATTTCACCGCCCTCACCACCCCCGTCCTGATGCTCAGCGGCGGCTGGAGTCCGGCGTATTTTGCCGAGACGGGGCGGCAACTGGCGGCCGCCGTGCCATGCATCAACTTCCAGGTAGTCCCCGGCCAGCTGCACGAGGGTCCCATCCGTCCCGGCAAGGGGCTCGCCGTGCGGATTGCCCGGTTCATCAACGGCAGCGACAGCCGGGTCCGGAGGCTGGGGAGGCGCCGGTAGGGCGCTTCGCCGGTGGGGCTTTGCCGCGCGCCTAGGATGGGGAGCGTGAACGAGCAGGAAGTGCCCACGCACGACGGCGGCAGGCTGGCTTTGTACAGCTACGGAACCGAGGATGCGCCGGGAGAGCGCCGGGTGGTGGTCATCGGCGGGGCGTTCCTCACGGCCCTGATCTACCGGCCGTTCTCGATGGCTTTGGCCGACGGGCTGGGCGACGGGTGGGCAGTGGATGTCTATGACCGGCGCGGGAGGGGCAACTCCACCGAGCAGCCGGCCGACTATTCCATGGCCACGGAGATTGCCGATGTCCGCACGGTCATGGATGCCACGGGCGCCCGCAACGTCCTGGGCCACAGCCTGGGCGGGTCGGTGGCGCTGAACGCCGTCCAGGAGTTCGTGGGGACTCCGTACGAGCCGGACAAGCTGGCGGTCTACGATGCTGCCGTCAACATCGACGGCAGCATTGACATGTCGTGGCTGGACGACTTCGAGGCTGCGGTGAACGCCGGCAAGGTGGGTCATGCCATGGCCCGGATGAAAAAAGGCATGCAGCCGGGCACTGCGCTTTCAAAGATCCCCGAGCCGGTCCTTGCGGGGCTGATGGCCGTGGTGTCCCGCACCAAGGTGAACAGGATGCTCCGGGAGCTGATGCCCACGGGCGTGGGCGAACTGCGTGCCGCGTATGACGAAGCCGAGCATGCCAGGAACTTCGCCGTCCTGCCCGCCAACACGCACTTTATGGTGGGCGGGAAGAGCCCGAGCTACTACAAGGTCACGGCCCAGCGCCTTCACGCTGCCGTCCCGGGGAGCACGTTCGAGCTCTCACCCAAAGGCTTCCACGGCTCCGTTCCCGCCGCGGTGAAGGAACTTGTCACTGACATCGCGGAATACTTCAGGGGCTAAGGCTTTCCGCAGGTTGCTCGGCTAGGCTCGGATCATGACGAGCGAGAACATCAAAACCCCCGACGGCGGCACGCTGGAGCTCTACTCCACGGGTGCTGAACTGGCGTCCGCCGGCTCCGGCGTTGTTGTGGTCCCGGCCTCCATGGTGACCGCCGCCGACTACACAAAGTTCGCCCAGAAGCTCAGCGCAGCCTTGGGCCGCCCGGTCCACACCTTCAACCGCAGGGGCCGGGGTTCGTCGTCGCCGCAGGCCGAGGATTACACGCTGGACGCTGACATCCGGGACCTGAACGCCGTGATGAAACACACCTCCAGCACGGACGTCTTCGGCCACAGCTTCGGCGGCGCGGTGGCCCTGCACGCGGCCAGGACCCTTCCGGTGGAGCGGCTGGCCGTGTATGATCCCGCTGTGTCCGTGAACCACAGCGTGAAGGCCGACTGGACCACTGAATACGAACGCGCCACGGCTGCCGGGGACGATGACCGCGCCCTGGCCGTGCTGCAGCGCGGCCTTGAGGCGGGCACCCGCTCACGGATGCCGCTGTCCATGCTCACCATCGCCAACAAGCTGACCGCCGGCACGTCCGAGGGCAAGCAGCAGCGTGAACTGATGCGCACCGGCGTCCGGGAAATCAAGGCGATCATCGCCGCGGACATGCCGGCCGAGCCGTTCCTGGAGCTGCCCCTGGAAACGCTGATTATTGTGGGCGAGAAGAGCCCCGCGTACTTCGGTGTTGCCTGCGGCCAGATCCACGACATCCTGACCGGCTCCAGCTACACCATCCTCCATGGGGCCGGCCACGACGGCGTCCTCCGCGCCCCGGACAAGCTCATCGCCGAGCTGAGCGACTTCTTCGCCGGCTAGCCTCCATCACTTCAACGCGTGGTCACTTATCGCCCCATCCGGCGGTCCGGGAGGGCGCAATGTGACCCCGCGTTGGATTGGAGGTGTCCGCTAGTGGGCGCCGTGGCCCGGGGCGGCGCCTTCTGTTTTGCGCATCATCGCGGAAAGCACGACGGCGGCGAGGGCTATGACGGTTGCCGTCAGGAACGCTGCGCTCATCCCGGCAACGAGCCCCGACGCGGCCGAGACGACGGCGAAGATGGACACCAGCAGCGCCGTTCCGGCGGCACCGGCTACCTGCTGGGTGGTGCTCATGATCGCCGAGCCGTGCGAGTAGAGATGCGGCGGCAGCGGGTTCAGGCCGGTGGTAAATGCCGGGGTGAACAGCAGCGCCAGGCCGAAACTGAGCCCCACGTGGAGGGTGACGATCCACCAGACCGGAGTGCCGGCGTCGAGCGTTGAGAACTGCCACAGGGCCAGCACCATGAGCACGGAACCAGTGACGGTGAGCGGCCGCGGGCCCACTTTGTCGAACAGCCGGCCGATGAACGGGCCCAGCAGGCCCATCGCCAGGCCGCCGGGAAGCAGCGCGAGCCCGGTCTCCAGCGACCCCAGGCCGCGGATTTCCTGCAGGTAGAGCGGCAGCAGGATCACGCCGCCGAAGAGCGCCATCATGGCCACCACCATCAGCAGGACGGAGACCGTGAACATCCTGAAGTTGAAGGCGCGGAGGTCCAGCAGCGGGGCTTCGGCCTTCTGCAGCCGGAGCTGGCGGAGCACAAAGACCGTCAGGCTGGCGACGCCCATGACCAGCGCGGCGATGGCCACGGCGCTCGGACCGCTTTGGCCGCCGCCGATCTGGCTGAGACCGTACACCAGGCCACCGAAGGCAGGAACTGTAAGCAGTACGGAGAGGAAGTCGAGTTTGGTCTTCTCGGTTTCGCCCACGTTCGTCAGGTACTTGGCGCCGATGGCCAGCGCGGCCAGGGCGACCGGCAGGACAAAGACGAACATAAAGCGCCAGGTGAAGTGCTCCAGGATCAGCCCGGAGACAGTCGGCCCCATGGCCGGTGCCACGGAGATGGCGATGCTGACGTTCCCCATCACAGCGCCGCGCTTGGCCAGCGGGACGAGGGTGAGGATGGTGGTCATCAGCAACGGAAGCATGATGGCCGTGCCGCCGGCCTGGACGATGCGGGCCAGGAGCAGGATCTCAAAACCGGGAGCCACTGCGGCCAGGGCGGTGCCGCCGGCGAAAAGTCCCATGGCCAGCATAAAGACGGCCCGGGTGGACAGGCTTTGGAGGATGAACCCGGTAGTGGGGATGACCACGGCCATGGTGAGCATAAAGCCGGTGGAGAGCCACTGGACGGTGGGCGCGTCCACACCAAGGTCAACCATCAGCCGCTGCAGGGCAACATTCATGATGGTCTCGTTCAGGATCACCACAAAGGTGGCCACGAGCAAGGTGGCGATGATGGTCACCGATTCGCGGGACATCTTCTCCGGCACGGAGGACTTCGGCGCCGGAACCGGCCCGGGCCGCCCGGAGGCGTTCGAAGAGACTTCTGTAGACACGGGTGTTCCCCCAGGGAGTAAGAATGAAGTGGCTCGCGAGCATCGTCGCTGCAGATTCAAACACTCTACCGGCCGGAGTAATTCCGGCGAACAGGATTTTTCTTCGGCACGGGCTTTTTCTGGGCGGTCGTTTTGGCTGGCCGGTGTGGTTTAATCAGCGCACTGAGTATGAGTCGGGGCTGGGGCCTCTAGTGATGTTCGACCGCGCAAGCGGTCAGGCAGGAGCCCCAGTTGGACGCGTACTCCCCCGCATATCCGGCAGGGCGCCACTACCACGGCGATGGCCGAAGCCCGTTGTCCCTGGTTCTCTCGGTGGCTGCCGCTTTGATGGTTGTGCTGGCTGCCGCCACTTTGGCAATGATCCGCTCTGAGGGCGTCACCGGAACCGTAAACGCCCCCTTCGCCGGGACCGGGCCGGTTGGCGCCATGGCTGCGGTTGGTGCCAAGGCCGAGGTTGGCTCCATGGCCGTGGTTGGTGCAGGCGCCGAGGTTGACGCCATGGCCGCGGTTGGTGCCAAGGCCGAGGACGGGAGCATCGCGAGGATTATCAGCAGGGTCTCCGGCTTCCGCGTTGGCGTGGCCGTCGCGGATACAGTGGGCGGACCGGTCCGCACTTTTGGCGACACGGCGGCCTACACTGCGGCCAGCACTGCCAAGCTCATCACGGCAGCGGCCTTTCTCAGGCTTGTGGAGGCCGGTGAAGCGCGACTCGATGAGACGCTGGGGAAATACACTGCCGCTTTCCAGCTCAAGTCCATGATCAACAGCAGCAACAATGATTCCTGGCTCCTGTTGATGGGCAGGATCGGCTACGAGCGACTGATCCAGTACGCAGCCTCGATTGGCATAGCCTACGATCCCGAAGACAACCGGCTGACTCCGGGGGAAGTGGCCCAGGTCCTGACGAAGCTTTACGCCGGACAGCTGCTTAAGCCCAATGACACCGCAAAGTTGCTGGGGTACATGCAGAAAACGAACAACGAGGAACTTATCCCCGCCGCCTCGGGGCCCGGCATTACCGTCTATCACAAATACGGCCAGCTTGGAGGAAACCTCCATGACGCAGCCCTTTTGGAATATGGCGGGACAACGTATGCGCTGGTGATCTTCACGGAAGGTGCCGACAGCACCGACGAGGCCGAACGCACCGAAATGATCCACGATCTGACGCGGGCGTTCGTAACGCAGCTCTTTCCGACGCGCTAGGCACGGCGCTGTTGACTCCGTGCCGTCCGGGGTTCGGGGGCCTAAGTGTCCGTTCGCGCTGGGGAGGTCAGCTGCGGTGGTGCTCGATCAGCCAGCCGGCCATCTGCTGGGCCCGCTTTGCCGCCTGCGTGTCCCCTTCTGTGGCTGAGACGATGGACCCCTTCATCAGGATGTGCCAGGAGCGGGCGAAATCCTCGGGGCGGTCCAACCCTGCCTGCTCCGCGAGGTCCTGCACATGGCCCCTGATCCTGGCCAGGTAGTCGATGCTGGCCTGGCCCAGGGGATGGGCTGCGCCCATTTCCAACAAGATGTTGATGAAGGAGCAGGCCTCGAAGTCGTCGCGCCGGAACCAGTCGCCGAAGACGTCGAAGATGGCCAGAAGTTGTTCAGTGGGGGTAGTGCCGCGCAGTTTGGCCTGGCCAACGATGGAATCGACCGTCCATAACTGGTCCCGCTGCTCCAGGAACGCCAGAACCAGCGCGTCCTTGGACGGGAAATGCCGGTAGAACGTTGCCTTGGCCACGCCGGAGCGCTCAATCAGTTCATTCACGCCTACGTCCCGCACGCCGCGGCGGGAAAACAGTTGATAGGCCACTGCCAGGATCCGGTCCCGCGAACCGGCACGGACAACTACCGCCTCGGCGGGTAAATCCGCGGGAGACAGCGCGGGTTCTGCAGTGTGGTCCGCATTCGAAATCATCGTAGGAATAGATTACTCCAAGTGCAGACAGACCGGTCTTACTCGCTGTATTGTTCTTCCCAGACGCAGTGCTATGACGCCGATGGGACCCCGTAAAGGCCCGTCGGCTTGGTGCAAGGAGGCCCCGATGTCAGCAGAGCGAACCTACGATTTTATCCAGTGCGATGACACTGACCCGTGGATAGAGAGTGCCGCTGCGTCCGCCGAGGTCCGGCACTTCGCCCAGGAATCCTTGCGGTGGCAGGCGCAGGAAATCATTGATGAGGTGCTCCGCGGAACAGTTCCCGGCGAGGAGTTGTCCCGGGCCCGGTTGCGCCGCTGCGTCGCCCAGAACCCCGGCAAGCCCGAACGTGCCCTCCTTCAGCAGCTGATGCTCAACCGCGACCCGCAGGCTGAATCACCGCAGTAACGGCCGGCCTTACAACGTGAGGCTGCGGTCCACGATGCGCCCGGCGGTCATGTGCAGGCTCTGGCTGTTGGCGCGGGCATGGTTCCGGAGCAGGTTGAATGCTGCGTCCATATCCACTCCGGCAGTGTGCGCAATGACGCCCTTGGCCTGCTCAATCAGCACCCGGGTGTTCAAGGCCAGCTGCAGCTGCTCGTTGACCAGTACCGCTTCCCGGATAGTGCGTTCCTGCATAAGGCTGATGGTGGCGACGTCGGCAAGCGCCTGGCCGATCGCGGCATCCTCTGCAGTCAGGAAACCCTCCCGGGCGCCGAACAGACCCATGGCCCCGATAATCCTGCCGTGAACGCGCATGGGCACAGCATGCACGGAGCGGAAGCCCTGCGACAGCGCGGCTTGGCGGAAGCCCAGCCACTTGGTAAGCCCGGCAATGTCGTCCACTGAGACTGCCGACCCGGTCACGTAGCACTCAACGCAGGGACCGGCTCCGGCTTGAAGCTGGAGCACCTCGACGAGTTGGCTCTGCTCGCTGGTGGATGCGACAACCTGAAGTTCTCCGCTGGGATCGGCAAGCAACAGACCCGCGGCTGCGACGTCAAGGAGACCCACGGATTCCTCCACCAGGACATGCAGGAGATCCACGACGTCGTAGTCGGCCACCAGCGTGTCAGTGAGCTTGACGAACGCCACACTGGCGCGCTCGGCGCGGGTACTGGTTACCATGGCCCTATTTTACTGCAGGGCAGGTCCGCTGGCCCCACCCTTGTCGGTGTCGAAGCTGAGCCTTCTTTCGAGCACAGCGGCGGCTATCTCCCCCAATGTGAGGTCATTGGCAAAAGCGTAGGCACGCAACAAAAGCAAGGATTCCGCTGCCGTAGCACCGGACTGCGCCAGGACCATCCCGGTGGCCTGGTGAATCTCGCGGCGCGATATAAGCGCCGGCTCCAGGGCTGGATCCGTATCCGGTGAGCTGAGGCTCAGGATCTTGCGCAGGAGGTACCAGGAAGTCTGCCCGGCAAGTACGGCCGCCATCGACTGGTCCGACCGGTTCAGGTTTCCACGAACGGCGTGATACAGCTCAACAACACCGAGGTCCATCGCGCCTACTGTGAGTGGAAAAACGAACAGCGCGGCTGCGTCCGTCCCGGCGATCGCCTGCCGGAACATGGGCCATTCGTCGTCGGTGGTGGACTGTGCGTCGGGGATCAGCACGGGCAAGCGGGTCTGGTGGGCCCGCCACCGCGGGCCTTCGCCGAGGTTGAACTGCAGTTCGTCCAGGCGGGCGGCGAGTTCGTCGCTGGCGGAGACCAGGGTCTCCGCGGCAGAGCCGCCGAAGAGGGACACCGCGGCACCCGTTATGGGCAGCTTCTCCAGATATGGAGCACACACGTTCTGGTCACCGGCAACCATATCGGGTGCAATGTCCATGGTGAGCCTCTGATCCCTGAATCATCCCGCGGTGAAAAATCCGGCTGCAGGCTGAACCGGAACGGCGGAGTTGTCACTTCAAGGATACAGATTGCGGCGAACCCGCCCGTCGTCGCCGACCGGGCCTCAGTCCCGCCCTTCCTGGCCGTTGGCATTGGCCATCTCTGAGGTGACCATCAGGTGGTCACGCAACGCCCGTTCCGGTGCGCCCGGGTGGGCGGCCACACACCTGCGAAGGCGCCATTTGACCTCGGCCAGATCCGGCGCCGGGTCCGCCAGGATCGAGTAGATAATTTCGTACGCCTGCCACCCGATCGGCGTGAATCCGTCAGCTGCGATGTGGTTGGCCATCGCCTCCTCCACCTTAGGGATCGTGGCGCTCACGGGTCTCTCCGAAAGGTACAGCCTCGCTGACCGCAACGGTATAGGTGTCGTGCGCGTGGCGGGTTACCAGAATCCCGCACAGGCCAGTGCTGGAGGCATACTGGCGGGCCAGGTCGACGGCCGAATTCAAATAGTCGTCCAGGACGGACGCGTGATTCACTTTGACGAGATAGGACAGCCCGTCATCGATTGTGCGGATCATTGGATTCGCTCCTGACTTGAGCGTGGCCGGCAGGCCACGGGGATGTGGAATGCACGCGAGCATCCCGCTTGCCGTGTATGCGGCTGCGCCGGGCAAACAGGAGCCGGGCAGCACAAAAGGCCGAGGATAACTGCGGAAGAAGTATGGGGTGCCCTGCGTGAAATTTGTCCTCCTGGGGTGCGCCGAAATAAGGCGATGCCAGGGTCTGGGGCAACCATTTCAGCATAGCGGATGCCGAGACAGACGGACAGGGATCCGAGGCCTTGCGTGCCCCGGAAGCGGACCCTACTTATCAGCTGCTGAGCGGCACGTTGTCGATCAGCCGGACCGGACCCACCTTGGCGGCGATGAGAGCCAGGCCTTCGCCGCGGAACGGGACTTTCCGGCAGTTCTCGGCCAGCGGCTCAAGGGTGAGCGGATCCACGACGTCGAAGTAGTCCAGTCCCACCAACGACTGCAATTCAACCATGGCCCGGGCCGATTCCAGATCAAGCGGCTGGTGGGCAGTTGCCCGCTCCGCCAGGAGCCGCAGCGCCCGTGACAACACCAGGGCGGCCTCGCGCTCCTCTGCGGAGAGGAACCGGTTGCGGCTGGAAAGGGCCAGCCCGTCCTCGGACCGGACGGTGGGCACGGCAACAATTTCGACGGGGAAATTCAGGTCCGCCACCATCCGGCGCACCAGCGCCAGCTGCTGGGCGTCCTTTTGCCCGAAATAGGCCCGATAGGCCGGCAGTCCCCCGCCGCCGGAGGCAAAAGCACCCGCGGGCGGAAGCCCTGAGCCGGGGATGCCGTAGTGCAGCAGCTTGGCAACCACGGTGAGGGCGCCGTCGAAATGGCCCGGCCGTGAGGCGCCTTCCCACTTTTCCCCCAGGGAGCCGGCGGTCACGCGGACCAGCGGCTCGCCGCCGGGATAGACCTCTTCCACCGGAGGCGCAAACACGAGGTCCACGCCCTGTTCCTCAAGCAGGGCAAGATCGGCGTCGAGCGTGCGGGGGTACCGGTCCAGATCCACCGCATCGCCGAACTGGAGCGGGTTCACAAAGATGGACGCCACCACTACGTCGTTCTGTTCGACGGCGGTGCGCGCCAGCCGGGCGTGGCCTTCGTGCAGCGCGCCCATGGTTGGCACCAGGCCCTGGGACCTGCCCGCCTTCTGCGCGAGCAGCCGGGCACTCGCCGCCCGGAGCTCCGCGGCCGTTGTCACCAGTTGCGTGGCCATGTCAGTTTCCCTCTTCCAGGGCCGCGCGGAGGGCCCCCACTTGATCCTCTTTGAGCAGCCCCCGGCTGCTTGCCCGCCGTGCCGTGGCGCGGGCCATGGCGAGGTAAGCCTCCAGCACATCGCCGTGCGCACCGGCGTCGTACTCCCGCAACGCCTCGGCGTGGGCCGCCACTGTCCCCACGTCGCCGCGGGCCACCGGACCGGTCAGCGCCGATTCGCCTGAGGCGAGCGCGTTCTCCAGCGTGGCCCGCAGCAAAGGCCCCAGCATCCGCTCCGGCGCGTCGACGCCAACGTCGCGGAGCAGCTGCGAAGCCTGCGCCACCAGGGTGACCATATGGTTCGAGCCATGGGCGAGGGCCGTGTGATAAAGCGTCCGGTCCGCCTCCGCTATGGCCACGGGTTCGGCACCCATCTCCACCACCAGCGCCTGGGCAATGGGCAGCATCGCTGCATCAGCGGTCACGCCAAAGGTGCAATCCAGCAGTCGTGTCAGGTCCAGGCTCATGCCCGTGAACGTCATGGCGGGGTGCAGCGCAAGGGGGATGGCTCCGGCGGCGCGCACCGGGCGAAGCACCCCCACGCCAAACCTTCCTGAGGTATGCGCCACGATCTGTCCTGGCTGCCACGCCCCGAGTTTGGCGAGCCCGTCCACCAGTCCGGCCAAGGCGTCGTCGGGCACGGCCAGGAGCACCAGTTCAGACCGTTCCACAATCTCCTGGATCTCCAGGATGGGCACGCCGGGCAGCAGCGTCTCCGCCCGTTCACGGCTTGCCTCGGACACCGCGGAAACCCCGACGACGGCGTGTTCGGCCGAGCGCAACGCCGCACCAAGGACGGCGCCCACTTTCCCGGCACCAATGATTCCGACGCCAAGGCGCCCGGGCTTAGCCACGTTGCGGGCCTTCCTGTTGGGGACTGGTTTCGGCGGGCTCAACCACCAGACTAGGGGTTTCGGCGGGCTCAACCACCGGAGCTGGCTCAGCCACCGGAGCGGGCGCCACCGTTGCCAGCCATTGTTCGCTGGTCTGCCGCTTGCGGGCGAGCCGCGCGCGGGCGGACTGGGCATCAAAAAGGCCCCGGGCCTCGTCAAGTCCGGCCTGGGTGAGCCGTGGCGAGACCGGCCCCGCCGTGGTGTGCAGGACAAGGTCCGCCAAACGGAACCGCCGTGCGAGCGGACCCTGATGCAGTGCCATTGACTGGGTGCGCTGGTGCGGGACCACCACCAGTTCCCGCCACCACCGGCCCGAGCGGATCAGCAGGGCGGTGTCAGTGGTGGCGAAGCCATTGCGGCGCCAGCCCAGCGGCGCGAGGAACCTGCCGCGGTGCGGCGTGGTGACAAATCCGCCGTCGGAATCCAGCCCCGAGAGCCCGGCAGCGAAGATGCGTCCGGGTTCAGGTGTGCCGGGATCCGGCAGCACGAGCGCGAGCATGGACATCACGTCGGCCAGCTTGCCCACGGGCAGCAGCGTGGTCCGGGACGACGTCTCGCCGTTGCTCCCGACTGCGCCGTACCCGGCCACGTTGACCTGGATCCGGTACCAGCCGAAGATCCGCCAAAGTGGGGACTGAGCCACTTTCAGCGCCTGGACCCGGCCCGGGGGCAGCGTCTGCGCCTGCGTGTCCAACAGCCCGTAGCGGAGCCGGATCCCGTCCGGCGAAATGGCGGCGGTGAAGTTGTAGCCCTTGTTAAAGAAGCCCCAGTAGCTGGCGGCGAGGCCCAGCACCGCCGGGATCAGGTAGAAAAAGAAGCCCCGGTTGTCCGTCACGGCGGACAGGATCACGGCGGCGATGCCGCCCACCACCACAAAAAAGCTCTGCTCGCTGAGCAGCAGGGAACCGATAAGGCGCGACGGCGGCACGGACAGCACGGGATATTCGGGCGCCTCGGGTGCGGCCTCCTGCGGCCGGGCCGGGTCCGGGACCACGCCTGCGGCCCGCGCCAGGATGGTGGCCCGGAGCTGGCGGGCGTCGTCCATCCGCAGGTACGCCAGTTTGACGGCCGATTCACCGGCGTCGGCCACCTCGAACTTGAGTTCGGCCAGGCCGAAGATCCTGGCCAGGAGGGGCTGCACGATGTCGATGGCCTGGACGCGGTCCAGCCGGGCCTGGCGCTGCTGGCGGAAGAGGAAGCCGGAGTTGACCCGGACGTACCCTTCGGCGACCTGGTACTTGGTGAAGTACCAGGTCAGGATGAAGCCCAGCACGGTCACCACAAGGACGATGCCGCCGCCGGCCACCAGCCAGGGTGCCCGGCCGGCGAAGTCCTCCTCGAACAGAGGACGGCCCTGCAGCAACCGTTCGAAAAAGTCGCGCCCGAAGAAGAAACCGATGGCCGCCAGGGCCACCCAGCCGCGCACAAACGGGGACGCCGGGTGCACACGCAGCCACTCGCCGTCGGGCGCCACCGGAACCGCACTCGGTGCCCCGGCCTCCGGAACGTTTGACGTCACAGCCCTGCCAGCCTCGCTTCACCGCGGGCGGCGAGCTGCTCGCGCAGGCGTGCCCCTTCCGCAGCGGGCAGGCCGGGGATGGTGGCGTTGGTTCCGGGCGAGGCGGTGTGGAGTTTGAGCGTGCAGAGTCCCAGCCCGCGTTCCACCGGGCCAACGCCGATGTCCACGTATTGCATGCGGCCGTAGGGGACCGTCATGGTCCGTTGGAAGAAGATGCCGCCCCGGATCAGGAGGTCATCGTCGCGCTCGGCGTAACCGATGGCGCGCACCTGGCGCGGGATCAGCAGCAGCCGCCAGATGGCCAGAACCAGAGTCACCGCCGGGACGGTGATGGCCAGCCACAGCGGGGGCCAGCGCCACCAGCCGAGCAGGACAAGAACGAGGGGCAGGCTCAGGACGATCACCGTGACCAGGTTCCCGATGGCCCACTGCACCAGCCGCACCGTGACATATTTCGGGGATACCCGCTGCCAGGTAATGCCCGGCGGATCAATCGCCTCCGTACGCATATTCGCCTTCCCCTGCGGCTTCGCCGCGTACGCCGCGGCCAGGTTTCCCCTCACCGGGCGTTGCATCGGTGTCTTCGGGCGGGATCTTGCAGAACCGCTCCACTAGCAGGCCGACGACGATCATCACCAGACCGCCGACAGCGATAGCTACTGCCACCCAGGTGATGCCCTGGTCGCTGCGCAGGTTCCAGATCCGCAGCTGGTCCAGAAAGATTCCAACATGCCAGCCCAGCAGGACGGTGCCCGCGTAAGCGCACGCCTGGGCCAGCACCAGGGTCCTGGCGGCCAGGATCGGGTCCAATGCCTTTTTGCGTTTGGTGCTGTTGCGCCACCGGAGCACACGGATGCCAAGCACCAGGGTGATGGCGACAATCACGCCCATGGTGGCCAGCGCGGTAGCCGGAAGAACCGGTGTGGCCATGCTGTAGCGTGTGGTCACCACGGTGGTGGACCAGCCCGCCACGGTCAGGACCAGGCCGATCAGCAGCAGGCGCACAGAGTTGATGGGCTTCACCGGTTACTCGACCGCCCCGGCTGTGGGGACGCCGTCGTAATCGCCGAAACCGTCGAACGGGGCAAGGTCGTCAAAGTCGGGGGCGCGGGCAGCCAGCTCGCTGATGCGTACCCCGCCCAGGGTGGCCGCCGGCTCGATCAGCGACCACGGATACAGCACAAAGGCGCGTCCGGCCGCGCGCGGGTGCGGCAGGGTCAGCACCGGGTCGTCACTGGTGAGGTCACCGTAGGTGATGATGTCGACGTCGAGCGTCCGCGCCCCCAGCGCACTTCACGCACGCGGAGGTGCTTGTTTTCCACGGCCTGGCAGTGCTTCAGCAGTTCCTCCGGGGACAGCGTAGTTTCCACGGTGATGATCATGTTCAGGAAGTCGGGCTGGCCGGCCGGGCCGCCCACGGCTTTGGTCTGCACCACCGGGGAAACGGCCTGCAGCCGGACTTCCGGCGGGTCCACCAGGTCGGCAACGGCCTCGGACAAGGTGTCGTTCCGCTCGCCCAGGTTGCTGCCGAGGGCCAGGACGGCCTTGGTGTACCCGCCGCTCATGGCCGCTCCCGGTGCACGCTGACGGCCACATCGCCGAAGGGTACCTCGATGGGTGCCTTGGGCTTGTGGACGGTGATGTCCACGGCCTGGACGGTAAATTCGGCGAGCAGGCCATCGGCGATCCGGACGGCCAGGGCCTCGATCAGGTTCAGCGGCTCCCCCGTGATCCAGTCCTTGATCCGCTCAGCCACTTCGCCGTAGTGGGCGGTGTCCCGGACGTCGTCAGATACTGCGGCCTTGGCGAAGTCCAGGTGCAGCACTGCGTCCACCACAAACGGCTGGCCTTCACGGCGCTCGAAATCGAAGACTCCGTGATGGCCGACGGCGGTGACACCGCTCAGCGTGATCCTGTCCATGGGTGCCCGGCCTAGGTGGTGGTAGGGGCGGCGGCCATCCGCGCGGCCACCTTGACGGCGTCAAGGCTTGGAGCGACGTCATGCACGCGGACGGCCCAGGCCCCCCGGAATGCGCTGATCGCGGTAATGGCGGCCGTGGCGGCGCCGCGTTCCTCCGGGGCGGCGGACTTGCCGGCGACCGTGAGGAGTGTGCCCAGGAAACGCTTGCGGGAAGCGGCCACCAGGACCTTGTGCCCCAGGCTGCCCAGCTGGTCCAGGTGCTGCAGGAGCTCCCAGTTCTGCGCGTCGTTCTTGGCGAACCCCAGGCCCGGGTCAATGATGATCTGCTCTTTGCTCACCCCGGCTGCGTAGAGCTTGTCGCGGACGCCGGCCAGTTCAGCCACCACTTCGCCGGCCACGTCCTGGTATTGGGCCAGGGAGTCCATGGTGCGGGCGTCGCCGCGGCGGTGCGTGAGCACATAGGGGACCTTGGACGCGGCCACGAGTTCGGCCATCTCAGGTTCGATGGTCAGCCCGGAAACATCGTTGATGATGGCGGCGCCGGCCTTCAGGGCAGCGGCGGCAGTGGCGGCGTGGGTCGTGTCGATGCTGACCAGGGCGCCCGCTTTGACCAGGGCTTCGATGACGGGGATCACCCGGCGCAGTTCTTCCTCCGGGCTG
The DNA here is from genome assembly GCF_006517235.1 of Pseudarthrobacter sp. NIBRBAC000502772. NCBI lineage: Bacteria > Bacillati > Actinomycetota > Actinomycetes > Micrococcales > Micrococcaceae > Pseudarthrobacter > Pseudarthrobacter sp. NIBRBAC000502772. The sequence continues at coordinate 812,062 of NZ_CP041188.1, read as the reverse complement.
ACGTCCTCCGCGCCGGGGCGCGTCGATTCACCGCCGACGTCGATGATGTCCGCTCCGGCGTAGAACATCCGCAGGCCCGCCGCGATGGCAGTGTCCGCCGTCGGGTGCTTTCCGCCGTCGCTGAAGGAGTCCGGGGTGACATTCAGGATGCCCATGACCAGGGTGCGGCCGGTGGGCAGGTCCGCGAATTTCGCGGCCGGGCGCGGTTTGCGCAGGATGGGCAGCGGAGATGTTGCGGGCCCGGTTCCCGGGGCTGCAGCGAGTGAGTCCATGGTCTGATACTTACCTTCCGAGGATGAGGCTCATGGCTTCGGCACGGGTGGCCGGGTCATGAAGCTGCCCGCGGACCGCGCTGGTGACGGTCTTTGCTCCGGGCTTGCGGACACCGCGCATGGACATGCACATGTGTTCGCATTCGACAACGACAATCGCGCCACGCGGCTTGAGGTGGCTGACCATTGCTTCGACGATCTGGGTGGTGAGCCGCTCCTGCACCTGGGGGCGTCGGGCGTAGATGTCCACGAGGCGTGCCAGCTTGCTGAGCCCGGTCACTTTGCCTTCATGGGAGGGAATGTAGCCGACGTGGGCAACCCCGTGGAACGGCACGAGGTGGTGCTCGCACGTTGAGTAGAACGGGATGTCCTTGACCAGGACCAGTTCTTCGTGGTCCAGGTCGAACTTGGTGGAGAGGACGTCCGCGGGATCGTGGTGCAGTCCCGCGAACACCTCGGCGTAGGCCTTGGCGACCCGTCTGGGGGTGTCTACGAGGCCGCCGCGGTCCGGGTCCTCGCCGATGGCAATGAGGATTTCACGGACTGCCGCCTCGATCCGGGGCCGGTCCACTTTCTCGTGTTTTTTGTGGTGGGAGCCGTCCTCCGCCGGGTGTCCGGCGGAGGCGGGAGCGTCGTCGTCGTCGAAGTGAGTCACAGGAGAAAGCTTAGCCGTGCGTGGCGTCAGGCCCCGAGTCGGGGATGCCGCCCTGGAATGCGGCGTCATCCGGGACACCTTGCGGGTGCAGCGGCTGCGCGTCCAGCGGTTCCTCGAGGCGGGCGTGCTTGGCTTCCTCCTGGGCTTCACGCTCAGACTTCTCCAGGCGGGATTCCACGGGGCCGGCCTTCTGGACCGGACGGGTCTCCTTAGACAGCCACACCTCGCGGAAGTCACGCTTGCGGATGTCCGTAAAGATGTGCGCAATCTCGGCCTGGTTGAGGGTCTCCCGTTCCAGGAGTTCCAGGGCCAACTGGTCCAGGACGTCCCGGTTTTCGGTAAGGATGGCGTAGGCCTCGTCATGCGCCTGGTCGATCAGGCGGCGCACTTCCTCATCCACCACGTAGGCGATCTGATCCGAGTAGTTGCGCTCGTGCCCGGCGTCGCGGCCCAGGAAGGGTTCGCCGCCGCCCTGGCCCAGGCGTACCGCGCCGACACGCTCGCTCATACCGAACTCGGTGACCATCTTGCGGGCCGTGGAGGTGGCCTTTTCGATGTCGTTGGAGGCTCCCGTGGAGGGATCGTGGAAGACGATCTCCTCCGCCACGCGGCCACCCATCGCATAGGCCATCTGGTCCAGCAGTTCGTTGCGGGTGATCGAGTACTTGTCGTTCTCCGGGACCACCATGGTGTAGCCCAGGGCGCGGCCGCGGGGCAGGATGGTGATCTTGGTGACCGGCGCCGAGTTCCGCAGCGCGGCAGCCACCAGGGCGTGTCCGCCCTCGTGGTACGCGGTGATTTTGCGCTCGTGTTCCTTCATCACGCGGCTGCGTTTCTGCGGGCCTGCCATAACGCGGTCAATGGCCTCGTCCAGGGCGCGGTCATCGATGAGGTTGGCGTTGGAGCGCGCGGTCAGCAGGGCTGCCTCGTTCAGGACGTTGGCGAGGTCTGCGCCGGTGTAGCCCGGGGTCTTCTTCGCCACGGCCTTGAGGTCAACGCCCGGGGCCATCGGCTTGCCCTTGGCGTGCACCTGCAGGATCTGGTCGCGGCCGATCAGGTCCGGGGCGTCCACCGAGATCTGGCGGTCAAAACGGCCGGGACGGAGCAGGGCCGGGTCCAGGACGTCGGGGCGGTTGGTGGCAGCGATAAGGATGACGTTGGTCTTAACGTCGAAGCCGTCCATTTCAACCAGCAACTGGTTGAGGGTCTGCTCGCGTTCGTCATTGCCGCCGCCGATGCCGGCACCGCGGTGCCGGCCGACGGCGTCGATCTCGTCGACAAAGATAATGGCGGGAGAGTTGGCCTTGGCCTGCTCGAAGAGGTCGCGGACACGGGACGCGCCCACGCCGACAAACATTTCCACGAAGTCCGAGCCGGAGATGGAGAAGAACGGCACGCCGGCCTCACCGGCGACGGCACGGGCCAGGAGGGTCTTGCCGGTTCCCGGAGCGCCGTACAGCAGCACGCCCTTGGGGATCTTGGCGCCCACGGCCTGGAATTTGGCCGGTTCCTGCAGGAACTCCTTGATTTCCTGGAGCTCCTCCACGGCCTCGTCCGCACCTGCTACGTCAACGAAGGTCACTTGCGGCATGTCCTTGTTGACCATCTTGGCCTTGGACTTGCCGAACTGCATGATCTTCGAGCCGCCGCCCTGCATCCGGGTCATCAGGAACCAGAACAGCGCACCGAGCAGGATGACAGGGATGAGCAGCGAGAGCAGGCCGGAGAACCAGTTGCTTTCGATTGGCTGGTCCGTGTAGCCGTTGGCGGGCTTGGCTGCTGTGACGGCCTTGACGACGTCGATGGCGCGGGCGTCGACAAAGAAGAACTGGACGCTCTTGCCCTTGTCCTGGCCATTGACATCCAGGTTGTCCTTAAGGGTCAGGTCAACGCGGTTTTCGCCGTCGAAGATCTTTGCCTGCTCAACCTTGCCGCTGTCCGCGAGGAGCTCAAGGCCCTTGTCCGTGTCGATCCGTGCCGCACCGCCGGGAGCCAGTGTTGCAAAAGCCACGAGGAGCATGGCGATCACAACAACGATCCAGATGCCCGGGCCCTTGAAGAAACTCTTAGCTTTCATCTGTTCGGGGGCTGGCCCCGTCCCTCCTGGTAGTGCTGCACGGCGAGTGGTCTACGCGCGTGTGGTGCTGCCTCAGCTACTAGCTATACACCGTTCGGAGTAATTCACGCACGGTGCCGCGCAAAAGTTCCCTCTGGGCGTAGCGGGATCTGGAAGGTACCGCGGAACTCCCCAGGTCAGCCGGCTGCGGCGACAGCCAGTTTCCGGAGGATGGCCGTGCCGCCCTCGGCGAACACGGACGAACCCTTGTTTCCAACGCGCGGGAAGATCAGGTCGGTCAGGACCACTTTCCCGCCCTGGGCGAAGACCTCAACAGAGCAATGATCGACGACGATGCGCAGCGTGAGCACTCCGTCCTCCAGCAGGACGGGGGCGGACTCCACGGACGCGAAGGCCGGGTGGAATGCCGTTTCCCCCGCATCTTGGCGGTCCAGGGTCAGCACCCCGGCGGCGGGGTCGTAGGCGAGCACGGCTGCACCGCCGTCGGAATCCTCCCAGAACCGGAAACCGCAGTGGTCCGCGGCGCCCGGAAGAATCTCGGCGTCGATGACCTGCGCTTCGCCTGGCAGGATTTCCGGCAGCGGCAGCACACCGTGAAGCTCGCGGCCGTCCAGGAGCTGGACACTCTCAAGGGGCGGAAGAATGGGGGCCTGCACCAGGGCCGGACGCCCGTCCACCGTTTCCAGCGAGACCTCGCGGACCAGCGACATCCCGGACCGCCACGGGAACGTGGGCAGGCTGTTGGCGTAGTCCCAGTTGCTGAGCCAGCCGATCATGAGGCGCCGTCCGTCGGGAACATTGCTGAAGGAGACGGCGGCGTAGTAGTCGCGGCCCCAGTCCAGCCAGCGGCATTCGCGGAGCCGTCCAGCCTCGGCGCCCGCACCGCTGGTTGCGTAGACCGGGGAGTCAAGCAAGGATGACGGATCCGGCGTGAACGTGAAGCCGTCAAAGTCGCCCACGAAATATTGCCCGCCGGAGCCTCCGGCCACTGCGCCGGGGTTGATGTTGACCACCAGCACCCACTTGGTCCTGTCCGGATCGCCGTCCACAGGCAGCGGGAAGAGGTCAGGGCATTCCCACTCTCCCCCGGCGGCGTTGGCGGGTCCGAACTCGCTGGCCAGCTCCCACACGCGCAGGTCTGTGGAACGGTAGAAAACCACCTTTTGCTCCCGCGCTTCGACAGCGGCCATCACCCAGCACAGGCCGTCAGGGGCGGGGTAACTGAAGACCTTGGGGTCGCGGAAGTTTGCCGAGCCGCGCGTCAGGACGGGGTTGCCCGCGAACTTGGTCCAGGTCATGCCGGCGTCGTTGCTGTAGGCCAGGGACTGGGCCTGAGTGGCTTCGTGGGCGGTGCCGGGCTTGAACGCGCTGGTGTAGATGGCCACCAGGGGCGGGTTTTCGGCGCTGCCGAAGCCCGAGCTGTTGGCATGGTCCACCACAATGCTGCCGGAGTAGATGTCCTCGGCATCATCGCAGGCAATGGCTAAGGGCTGCTCGGTCCACTGCACCAGGTCGGTGGACGTTGCGTGGCCCCAGGACATGTTGCCCCACACGGTCCCGTACGGGTTGTTCTGGTAGTAGAGGTGGTACGTACCGCGGTAAAACACCAGGCCGTTGGGGTCATTGAGCCAGGTGTCCCGCGCCGTGTAGTGGAGGGCGGGACGCAGGTGCGGGGTTCCGGCCGGGTCCGTCTCGTGGCGTGCGTCATCAAGGCAACTGGACATGAGTGGTGGGTCCTTTGGTCTGGTGTCGGTAGGTTCTGGCCTTGGCCCTTGGAACTGGCGGTAACGCAGCAGCGGTCAGCGCGCGGGCGCAGCCACCGAATCGCGCCGCACCACCGGGCAGTCCAGGATGGTCGGGTGGAGCGCCATGAGGGCCAGGTCCGTCTTGCCCTCGATGGCGTCGATCAGGTTCTCGGCGGCCCAGGCACCCATTTCGTAGTGCGGCAGGGCCACCGTGGTCAGGCCCGGGTACAGGTTTGCCGCGATGAGTTCCTGGTCATCGAAGCCCACCACGGAGAGGTCGCCGGGGATGGACAGCCCCAGCTCCGCCGCGGCCCGGTAGGCGCCCATGGCCATCCGGTCGTTGTAGCAGAACAGCCCGGTGGGCCTGTCTTCACGCCCCAACATCCGGCGGGCCGCCTCATAGCCTCCCTGCACTTCGGAGATCTCCGACTCGACAGGTGCCGCGTCGCCGTCGAGCCCTGCCTCCGTCAGCGTGGCCCGGAAGCCGCGGAGGCGGTCCCAGGTGGCGGGGACGTCGTCGGTGTTGTTAAGGAAGCCGATGCGGGTATGGCCGGCCGCCAGGAGGATTCCGACGGCGGCACGGGCACCGCCCTCCTCGTCCGGCACCACGGCGGTGATGCTGCCGCCGGTGCTGACGGAGTCAACCAGAACGGACGGCACACTGCCAAGGTTGACCGGCACCTGCACGCGGCGGTGGTACATGGTGGCGTAGAGGATGCCGTCGACGCGGCGCTCGAGGAGGGCCTCGACGTCGGCATCCCTGGATTCGGGGCTCGCGGACCCGGACGTATTGATGATCATCAGGTTGTAGCCGCGGGCGCGGGCGGCCTCGTCTGCGCCGAGGATGATGCGTCCCGCATGGGGTGTGGTGGCGATGTCCTCGCTGACCAGGCCAAGCATTCCGGTCCGCTGGGTACGGAGCGCCTGGGCCAGGCGGTTGGGACCGTAGCCGAGCTGCTCGGCGGCGGACTTCACCTTGCCCCTGGTTTCCGGGCTGATCCGTGCGTACGACACGTCATTCAGGACGTGGGAAACCGTGGTCACAGACACCCCGGCGGCGACTGCTACTTCCTTGATACCGACTGATCTATTGGTCATTGGTCTCCCACGTCCTCATGGTGTTGGTGCTGTACCAGTATGGCCACAGACGAGTAATCGTTTCCCTGGCGTGGCCGTAGCCTGAGCGGGTTACTGGGCCACAAGTGCATGTGCCGCCTGGAAACCGACCGTGGGTGTGGCCCTAAACGCGTTGACGGCCCTGTCTGCGATAACTTGGGCATCACTTCCGGAATCAAGGATCGTATTCCGGGCTGATTCGGAATCGACCATGACGGCCGTAACGGCGAGGCCGTCCGATGCCTCGGTTGTCAACAGAGCGTCCACCTGAGCCGAGAAGCAGGAGTCACTCGACTTGGAGTGAACGTCCATCGCCACCACGTGGTTGTTGGAGACGAAGTTGCCGGCCCCCGCCATCAGCCGGACGATGACGGGCGTCGCACCTGCCGGCCGGATGCTCTGTGAGTCGATGATCTCAGAGAAATGGTTGCCGACGACGGAGTTGTTGCTGCCGCTTACACAGAGAAGTCCGTGGAGGTCGTCCAGTCCGTTGTCGACTCCCAGGAAGGGCGTCCAGGGCTCATGGTCACGCAGGAAGTGATTCGTGGCCACGAGGTTCTCCGAACTATTCGCTGCGAGAATCAGCATCCCGGGGTAGAACGAATGCAAACGGTTGTTGGTGACGCTTGAACGCGTGACGCCCTCGAGATGGACGCTGCTCGCACCACGGGGGAAGACGTTGTTCGCGGTTATCAGGAGCCCGCCATGGTTTTCGGCGTAGATCGAATGACCCTTAAAGCCGGCTCCGACAAGGTTGTCGGTGATCTTTGATGCCTGTCCCCATCCGCGCAGCTCGATGCAGCTTCCGCATTCAGCGATGAAGTTGTCGTGAACGGAAAGCGCGTCCGCGTTGTAGATAGTGAGAGCGTTCTCAAGGTAGACGAACCCCATGCCGGTTACGCGGAATGAGTCATTGGCGTTCGCGACATAGATACCGGTCTTGCCGTTGACGTAGGTGTTCTCCGGATGCATCCCCGAGCCATCCGAGTTGAAGTGCAACCCGTCGATGCAGAAGTTGGAGAACTCGACCGAACTGATTCGCGGGCTCCCGCTTCGCTCAACGTGGAAGGCGGCTCCCTTGGATTCCTCCCCGTCTCCGCCGAGGGGAATGTCGACGATGATGCGACTCCCTCCGGGCCACAGCTCATGCAAGTCGGGCCATTCGTCTTCGGGAACGTTGAACCGGATGCTCGACGACGTAAAGCCGTGTCCCGAGCCATGGATCCTGAGGAAGCTGACGTCGATCAGCACCTGCGTACGGAGGTGGTAGTCCCCGGGCGGAATGTAGATCACCGCGCCTGGCTTTCCTCCATTGTTCGCATCGGTGACCGTCTGCCGGTCCTTGATGTCAGCGATGATGCTGTTGATTACTTCACCGACGTCCTCGGACGGATTGCCGACGGGCCACGTAGTCACGTCGTAGCAGTTGTTGCTTGACACAGGTTCTTCCCTTTGTGTTGTGGTGTCTCAGCCCTTGACGGCGCCGAGCGTCATGCCTGCGACGATCTTGCGCTGCAAGAGAAGCGTGAGAAGGATGACGGGGATGGAGTAGACGGCGGCGAGTGCCGTCATGGATCCCCAGTCCAGGCCGAACTGGGTCTGGAAGTTCGCGATCACCACGGGGGTGGTCTGGGACCGGACGGCGGTCATCAGGAGGGCGAAGAGGAACTCGTTCCAGGAGGCGAGGAAGGCGAAGATCGCGGTGACCGCGATGCCGCCGGACACCACCGGGATGACCACCCGCCACAGGGCTCCGAGCCTGCTGCAGCCGTCCACGGTGGCCGCTTCCTCCAGGTCCTGCGGTACGGCTTCGAAGAAGCTGGACATCAGCCAGATGGAAAGCGGCAGCGAGATGGTGGTGTGGGCGATGGACAGGGCGATGGGCGTGTCAGCTAGTCCTGCTGCCGACATCATCGATGCGAGCGGGATGCCGATGGCCACCGGCGGGACCATCCGTGTGACGAGGGCCGCCATGATGAAAACGCGGCCGCTGGGTGTCTTGTAGCGGGTGATGCCGTACGCGGCGGGAACCGCCAGCACGAGGGACAGGACCGTGCTGATGATGGCCGTCTGCGCGCTGTTGATGAAGGAGGCCAGCACGCCACTGCGTCCCAAGGCGTTGGTGTAGTTCTCCAGCGTCCATTCCCTGGGCAGGATGGTGGGCGGGACGGCGATGGTGTCGATCGGCGTCTTGAAAGAGGTGAACAGCAGGTAGAGGAACGGGAAGCCGTAGAGGATCATGGCCGCCGCGAGGAGGATCCAGAGCAGCGTCCTGGTGCTGCGCTTCCCCGCTTCAAGGCCCTCGGCGTGGTGACGACGGCGGCGCGCGCCGTTGCCTGCTGAAACCTTGGTGGGGAGCGCGGGAGGGGCTGTTGTGGTTGGCATGGTGGTCTCCATTGCGGCTGGACCTTGAAGGCGGGGGTCTGCGAGGCTCATCAGTTGTCCTTTCCTGGCCGCCAGATGGTGGAGACGGCGAAGAAGGCGACGGCGAGCATGGCGAGCAGGTAGATGGTGCCCATGGCGCTTGCCAGGCCGGGATCACCGAAGCGGATCATGGTGCGGTAAATCAGCAGGCTCATCGTTTCGGAAGCGGACTGGGGGCCGCCGTTGGTCTGGATGAGGATAGTGTCGAAGGCACGTGCTGCATCGATGCCGCGGACCACCAGCGCGACGGCGATGACAGGCCGCAGCAGGGGAAGGATGATCCGGAACAGCATGGCGGGCGCACGGGCCCCGTCCAGGCGGGCCGCTTCGATCAGGTCACCGGGGATGTTCTGCAAGCCGGCAAAGAGCACCAGGCACATAAACGACGTGGTGAGCCAGATGTCCGGAATGGCCACCGAGAACAGCACGATGTTGGGGTCGGACAACCAGCCGATCTGGTTGGGGTTGGCCAGCAGCCCGGCCTGGTGCATAAGTGTCCCGATCAGGCCGAAGTTGTCGATCATGAGGAACTTCCACAGCAGGCCCGCCACAATCGGCGCAATCATGAGCGGGTACAGGAACACGGTCCGCCAGATCTGGGAGTTGCGGCCCAGCATCGTGAAGAGCAGTGCCATGCCCAGCCCGAGGGCGAATTCGAGGGTGACCACCACCAGCGTGTAGGCGAGGGTCCGCCAGCCGGCGCCCATAAACGCCTCGGAAGCGAAGGCCCGGAAGTAGTTGTCCAGGCCCACGAAGTCGCGGGGTCCGCCGGCGATGGGCGAGATTTTGAAGAAGCTGTCAGCCACCAGGCGGAACAGCGGGTAGGCCACGAAGATGGCGAGGAACAAAGCCGCCGGAGCCATCAGAAACACTGCGAAGCGGCGATCGGAGATGCGCACGGTTTTCTCTTCTGTTTGTTGGGGCCGCGGCCGGCACCGGTTGGGCAGGTGCCGGCCGCGGAGTCTTACTTGAGGAGGTCCTGGATCTGCTTCTTGGCGTCAGCCAGGAGGGCGGTGGAGTCCCCGCCGGCCACGGCTTTCTGCAGGAGCGGCACCAGGACGGTGTCGACGATCTGCTGCCACTTTTCGGTTGCCGGCCGGGTGGCCGTGGCCTTGCCGTTGAGTGTTGTGATCAACGGGCCGAAGCTCTCATACCCGGCCTTGTCCTGGTACTTCTCGAAGGCCGAGATGCGCGAGGCGAGGCCCAGGCTGGACTCGATGCCCAGGCTGTTGTAGTCGTAGGCGCACTTGACGAACTTCTTGGCGTTGTCCGTGTTCTTGGTGGCCTTGGGGACGGAGAGGTACCAGGGACCGGGAACACCGGCCACGCCGGCGCTGCCGCCGATCATCGGAGCCGCGCCCACCTTGCCGGCGACCGGTGCATCCTTGGGGATCTGGCGGTAGGCGTGGGCCCAGAAGCGGGTCATGGCGGTCTTGCCCTGGTTGAACAGGTTCTGCGCAGCGGCCCAGTCCACCTGCGCGGCACCCGGAGGCGCATAGCTGGTCAGGCTGGTGTAGAAGTCCAGTGCTTCCTTGTGGGCCGCGTTGTCGATGACCACCTTGTTGTTTTCGTCCAGGACCATCGGGGAGCCGGCCTGAAGGACGTGGGCCAGCCATTCGGTCTCGACGCCGCCCTTGACGTCGGTTCCGTACATGCCGTCCTTGGTGAAGAACTCGGAGATGTCCTTGTACTGCTGCCAGGTGGTGGGAGCCGCGAGGTCGTAGCCGTACTTGGCCTTGAAGCCATCCTTGTTCGCGGCGTCTTCAAAGAGATCCGTGCGGTAGAGGATGATTTCGGCGTTGGTCCAGGCGGGCATGCCGATGAAGTGGCCGTCCACGTTGGCTTCCTTGACGAGGGCCGGGAAAATGTCCTTCTTGGCCTCGTCGGTGAAGAGTTCGTCGATGGGCTGGACGGCGTCCTTGAAGCTGGGCAGCCACACGGAGTCCAGTGCAGCGACGTCGAAGGAGACGTTGCCGGAGGAGAACTCGCTGGAGAGCCGGTTGAACATGCCGTCATAGGGCAGTTCGACGAAGTTGACGTCGATTCCCGCGTCCTTCTTGCACTGCTCGGCCACGCCTGTCAGCTCGGCGTGGCCGCCGGCCTCCACCAGGACGTTGACGGTGCTGGCGGCGCTACCCGAGTTCGTCGGGCCCCCAGCGCCGCACCCGGTGGCCGCAAGTGCGACGGCGGTGCAGAGGCCGCCGATGGTGGCGAACCTGTTGATTGTCTTTCGAGTGGACATCGCTGTCGACTCACTTTCTCTCGAACGGAATGGCGAGACGGTCTGTGGGGTGAAAAATCGTTTTGCCAAAACGACTTGGCAACAATGTATGCCCCTTTTGAGGCGAGTGTCAAGAGTCACATTCGTTTCCGAAAAATCGTTTTTGCAGACACGGCTGATCTGGCGGATTTTGGCACCCCAGGACCGTCGCAGACCACGGCAGCTTAAATGCCCGCGGCGGCCTCCGAAGAGGCCGCCGCCGGCAATGCCGTGCGTGAGTCTTTACTCGTAAACATGCGGGGCGAGGGTGCCCACGAAGTCCAGGTTGCGGTACTTTTCGGCGTAATCCAGGCCGTAGCCCACTACGAACTCGTTGGGGATGTCGTAGCCGACGTACTTGACGTCGATCTCCACCTTGGCGGCTGTGGGCTTGCGGAAGGCGGTGCAGATCTCCACGGAAGCGGTACCGCGGGATTCCAGGTTGGTCTTCAGCCAGGACAGGGTCAGGCCAGAGTCAATGATGTCTTCGACGATCAGGACGTCCTTGCCCATCAGGTCCGTGTCCAGGTCCTTGAGGATCCGGACAACACCCGAGGACTGGGTGCCGGAGCCGTAGGAGGACACTGCCATCCAGTCCATCGAAACGTGGCTGTGGAGCGCGCGGGCGAGGTCGGCCATAACCATCACAGCGCCCTTGAGTACACCGACCAGAAGGATTTCGCGGCCTTCGTAGTCCTTGTCGATCTGCGCAGCGAGCTCAGCGATCCGCTGTTGGATCTGTTCCTTGGTGTAGAGAACGTGCTTGAGGTCTGCCTGGACGTCGATTGAATCCACCAATGGCTCCTGTGTAGATGCGGGGTGCGACTATTCTTGGGGCGGTTTTTGAGGCCGGAATACTAGCTTCCCACAGCGGGCCGCTTCACGGGGAACGGGGGCGCCGCCGCCGGGACCGTCGGGCCGCGATTCCGCAGCGTCCCGCTGGGCCAGCTCGGCGAGGGGCAGCCGGTACACGCTCACCCCGCCAGGCAGCTCCACGGGACCGGCAGAACCCTGCCGGCGCAGCAGCGCTTCCGCTGCCAGAAGGCGCTGGTAGCTGGGCTGTTGGCCCCCGACGTCGGCCGCTGCCTTGGCGATGACCCGGAACCTGATGGCCGGGGAAAGTTCCCCCAGAGCCTCCTCCGGGAGGCTGACCTCCGGTCCGGACCGCTCGGCCAAGGCTGCAAATGTGCGATCTGCCACGTCCTCCAGATAGTCGGCGTCCAGCTGCAGGATGGACGCTGTCCGGGCCAGGGATTCAGCCACGCCGGGCCCGAGTTTTTCCTCGAGCATCGGCAGTACTTCCACCCGGGTCCGGGAGCGGGCAAACGACGGGTCCGCATTGCTGGGATCGTGCCAGGGCTCGAGATCCTCAACGTCGCAGATCTCCAGGGTGTCCGCGCGGCGCAGGCCGAGGAAGGGCCGGAGCAACAGGCCGCGGGCAGGCCGCATTCCAGCAAGCGAGCGCGTTCCGGAGCCGCGGGCAAGACCCAGCAGGACCTGTTCGGCCTGGTCGTCCAGGGTGTGGCCGAGCAGGATGGCCGCGGCTCCGTGCTCCTGGGCCGCCGCCTCCAACGCTGCATGGCGGGCATCCCGGGCGGCGGCCTCCGGGCCCATCCCGGTGCTGGCGACGGTGACGGTCCGGAGGTCCACCGGGGAAAGACCCAGTTCCTTCAGTGTCTGGACTGTTGCCGCAGCCACCTGGGCCGAGCCCTCCTGCAGCTGGTGGTCGACCACGACGGCGCCGACCGTCAGTGGGTGCCCGTCAACGTGGCCGCGGCGGGCGAAATAGGCCGCCACCGCAGCGAGGGCCATCGAATCCGGGCCACCGCTGCAGGCCACCAGCACATGGGCCGGATAGCCGGCGTCCGCCAGGGCGTTCTGGACCATTTTGCGCGCCTTGCCGACGACGGGCGCGAGCCGGCCAGGCCGTCGTCGTCCGCTTGAAGCCGTGCCGGCTTCCGGCACTTTTGGGGCGTGCGACACCTACAAGCCCATCCGGTCGACCCACAGCTTGGCGTCGTGGATTTCAGGCTCGGTCGGGAGGTTGTCCGCGGATTCCCACACCCGGTTAAAGCCCTCCATCCCTGCGACGTCCACTACAGCGCGGACAAACTTGGCGCCGTCGGAATACTGGCGCATCTTGGCGTCCAGGCCCAGGAGGCTGCGGATGAATTTCTCCATCACGCCGCGGTCCTTGCCGCGGTCGGTGAAGCGCTGCCTGATGGTCCTGACGGAAGGGACGATGCTGGCGTCGACGGCGTCCATCACAACGTTGGCGTGGCCCTCCAGCAGGCTCATCACGGCCGTCAGGTGGGACAGTGACGCCTTTTCCTCGGGGTTCTGCAGCAGGTCCAGGATGGCGCCGCGTCCGGGAGTATTGCCGGTGGCGGTCCGGTCCTTGAGGGAACGTGCGGCGGCGGAGGCACGCTCCATCAGCGAATCAACGTTGCCCAGCAGATGCCCGCTGAGGTTGTCGATCTCGGAAAGCATGTGGTGGCGGAGCCAGGGCGCAGCCGCGAACTGCACCCGGTGAGTCTGTTCGTGCAGGCAGACCCAGAGCCTGAAATCGTCCGGTGCGACGTTGAGCTCGCGCTCCACAGCCACGATGTTGGGCGCCACAAGCAGCAGGCGGCCGGCGGCGGGCGCTTTGGAACCCTCGGCCAACGCGGCGAATGGATCGTACTGGCCCAGGACCTTGCTGGACAGGAACGCCAGGACAGCGCCGAGCTGGCTGCCCGTGATGGCGCCGCTGACGCTTGCCGCCGCCGGACTGACGTTGCCGCGGCGGCTTTCGAGCATTTTGTCCATGGCGGGTTTGAGCATCACGGCGAAGCTCTGTGTGTTTGCCTTGGCCCAGCTGGCCCGGTCCACCACCAGGACAGAGGAGTCTCGGAGGTCCCGTGCGGCTTCGAGGCCCGTGATTTCGTGGACATGCGGGACGGAGGCGTCCGCTAGGCGGCGCAGGCTGTCCACGGCTTCGCCGATTTCCGCCGAGTTGAGGGTTGGCCCCGCCGAGGCCAGCCGGGCCGCCGTGGACGCGGCCAGGTCCCAGTTGATCAGGGCCTGGGCCGGGCTGGACGATGCCGGGGCTGACGAATCACGCGCAGTGGACTCCATAGTCCCCATCACATCACAGCGGACGGCGGATGGTCCTTAAGTTCGCTGACCGGCGAACGGCTCGGGGCATCCGGTGACCTGCGCCTGTGGTTCGTTCCAGAAATCGGCCGGTTGCGCTGTCCTTCACTCGCGTCACGGAGTCTTGGTGGCATCTTCGGCAGGAGCCGTCTTAGCGTAAACGTCCTTACTGACCTCATATCCGTGCTGGTCGAGCTCAAGTGCTTGCTTATTGACGTCGGCCAGTTGGGCGTCGGAGAGCTGTTCGATTTTTTCGAGGTCCAGGGTTTCCTGTTTCACGCCACCCTCGGCTGTCACCCTTACCAGCCCAGTGCCGGCTGAATAGAACTTACGCTGGTGGCCTACATCCGGTTCCAGCGGATTGTGCTCATCAATCACCAGCACGCCTTCGTAGCAGTCGGTGGGGACGCACAGCGCTACGTTGTCCTCATAGGCACGCGCGCAATCGAGGAAACCCACTGAAGCCGCGTGAGCCTGCACATACTCCGGCGTGCCGGTCCGTGGCTGCGCTTGCATTGCAATTCCGGCTTGGCTCCCCGAAATCCCGTGGATGAAAGTATTGGGCGCCCCAACAAATTTGTCGTTTTCGAACTCCTCGGGATACTCACCAAAGAGCCAAACCGCTCCAGCGTTATCCTGGGCAAAGAAGGCCAGCTCCGATTCAACCAGAGCCCCGTCCTGGTAATCGCGGTCCCACATCACCAGGGTTTTCACACCGTCAATGACCTTGGTCAGGCCGGTTACGGTGTGTGTAACCGTCCGCTCGGTGGTGTCATCTTCAGCGGCGACCGTGCCGGTGGTGGTGTACACGGTGCCTGGCTTTAGCGGAAACCACTTGTTATCGATCGTCGGAGAGCCTGGGAAGGCGGTCTTGTCGAAGTTGACCGCAGACCCTGGCCCGCACAGCTCTGGCGCCTGCGACGTCGCTGTCGCTGTCGGTGACCCTGACGGCGATGCCGGCCCCGAAGTGCCGGTGGAGTTGGGCTGCGCCTGCCCGGCATCCGGCGCCGCGCACGACGCCACAGTCGACATCGTCAGGAGCAGCGTGAAAGCGGAACTGAGGGCTAATAGTCGCCTACTTGGCTGGAACATGATTGTGGCCTTCACTCTCGGAATTAATTGCTTTCAGCAACTGCCACGGGCGCCCCGTTTCGGAGCCCACCGAGGGGCAGCGCTGTCGAAACCGCGCCGGATCTGAGGCGATCCGAAGACGCCCTCTAAGGGGCGCGGCGAGCCGCCGAACGCGCGGCCTCAAGCACAAGGTCATGCCTTCCGCGTCCTGGCGGGAGTGGGTCGGGGCGGCATCACGGAATTTGAACGGAAATGGACACCAGCCTCCCCCTTCATGCCGTTTCGACGGCGGATGTTCTTTGCGTAGCCGAACACACGGAGCCCGCGTGTGGTTGAGCCTAGGGCTGGCCTCCGTCAAGTGTCACGAGTAGCCGGTACTTGTTTTTCCGCCCGCCGCGCCGCAAGTACTAGCTCCCACAAAGAGCAGGCCCGCATAACAGCGGTCCGGACCCGCACGAACGGTGGGGGCCCGGCACCACTATTGCGGCGCAGGGCAGCGGTTACGGTAGGAACCCGGTTGCGGTAGGAGCAGGTCAGCGGCAGCCGCAGGCGGCGAGCGCCGTGGCGGCTCGGTCCAGGGCTTCCCGGTTCCCGGCGGCGCCAGGCTTCAGGTCGTTGCCGATGAAGGAGAAGACCAGGAGCCGGCCGTCGGCGTCCACCACGTAGCCGCTGAGGGCGATGACCGAATTCAGGGTCCCGGTCTTGGCCCGCACCAGGCCGGCGCCGCGGGCCGTGGAGCCATTGACATAGCGGGTGTCCAGTGTTCCGGTCAGCCCCGCGACCGGAAATCCATCCAGCGCGGCCCGCAAACGGGTGTCGGTCCCGCTGGTGATGGCACGCACCACTTCCGCGAACTGGCGGGCAGAGACCTGGTTGCCCAGCGCCAGCCCGGACACGTCCGCGAGCCGCATGGTGTCCGTAGGGATGCCCAAATCCGCGAGCTGTGCGCGGACTGCTCCGGTGGCGCCGTCGTTGCTGGCGGGCTCCCCCGCAGCCACCGAGGCCATCCGGCCCAGGACCTCCGCCAGGTAGTTGTCCGAGGTCTGCAGCATGAGGTCCACCTGCTGGCCGACCGTGGCGGACTGGACCGCGGCAAGGACCGCCGGCTCTTCTGCCCGGGGCGCATCGCCCGAGGGTGCGGTGTAACGTTCGACGCCGGCCGCTACCGTGAGTCCCGCAGCGGCACCCGCCGTCTTGAGCTGCGCGGCAAACGCCTCGGCGGCGGTGATTGCTGAGTCCTGCGGGCGGGGGCCGGTGGTCACGGCCGGGTCAAAGCGCGCCGAGTTCAGCGCAAGCGGGTAAAGCGGGGCAACCTCGCCCGCGGCAACGTCCCCGTCTGCCCAGGCGGGGTTCAGCGTTGGGCCGGTGAACAGCGAGTCGTCCACCAGGACCGTCAGCTCGCCGGTTGTTCCTGCCGTTTGGAGCGCGTTCACGGTGGCGGTGGCGAGGGTGGCGATTCCGGCGTGGCCCGTCACCTGGTTGGGCGCGGATTCCCCGGCACCCAGGAGGACGTCGCCCCCGCCGGTGAGCACCACCTGGTTGGCAGCGGGCCCGGCCAGGACCTTGGTGTTGAAACGGTGGTCCGGCCCGATTGCGCGGAGGGCAGCCACGGCAGTGAGCAGCTTCATATTGGAGGCGGGGATCCGGCTCTCCGAACCGCCGCGGTCAAACAGGACCTGGCCAGTGAGCGCATCCTGGACCAGCCCCGTGAAGCTGCCGTCGCCGTCGGGTTTTAACAATCCGTCCAATTGAGCGGCGACCGCGGAGGGCAGCGGCACGGGCGCCGACTCCGTGAGCGGAGAAAGGCCCATTCTGGCGGAAAGCGCGGTGGGGGCCTGGTGCCAGGCGGGCACTTCGGGTGTCGCCGCAGGAGGGGGGCTGACGAAAGCAGGGGCAACCAGCCATGCGGCGGGGAGGGCCAGCATAACGATCACGGCCAGGAGCAGCGCGGTGGGCCAAGCACGCAGTCCGCGCTGGACCGTGCCCCTGAACGCAGCCCTTATCCCTGCGGGACGCGATGTTTCCTTCATGCTGGTGCTGGTCCTCAAGTCCTGAAATTTCCCCGCAAGTTCCTGAAACCTGGGCCTCTCGCTATATCCTCAATAGTAGTCGGCGGCACGGACACCCTTTTTGTTGTTCGTCTCCTGTGCCGCGAACCCCCTGCAATTGCCGAGGAGCATTCCATGAAGCATGACGTGACCATCGAGATCCCCAAGGGATCACGAGTCAAGTACGAAGTTGACCACGAGACCGGCCGCGTCCGCCTGGACCGCGTCCTCTTCACCTCCATGCAGTACCCCACGCACTACGGTTTCTTCGAGAACACCCTGGGCGAAGACGGCGACCCGCTGGACGCACTGGTGCTCCTGCAGGACTTCGATCTGCACCCCGGCGTCATCGTTGAGTCCCGCCCTATCGGCGTTTTCAACATGACCGACGACGGCGGCGGCGACGCCAAGGTCCTGTGCGTCCCGGTTGACGCCCGCTTTGACCACATCCAGGAAATCAGCGATGTCAGCGAATTCCTGATCAAGGAAATCGAGCACTTCTTCACCCGTTACAAGGACCTGGAGCCGGGCAAGTGGGTCAAGGCTGAGGGCTGGGGCGACCGCGCCG
Source organism: Pseudarthrobacter sp. NIBRBAC000502772 (assembly GCF_006517235.1). Taxonomy (NCBI): domain Bacteria; kingdom Bacillati; phylum Actinomycetota; class Actinomycetes; order Micrococcales; family Micrococcaceae; genus Pseudarthrobacter; species Pseudarthrobacter sp. NIBRBAC000502772. Next base: position 794,691 of record NZ_CP041188.1, on the reverse strand, counting down.
CCGCCGAGGCCGAGCTGGAAGCCTCCATCAAGCGTTACGTGCCGGCAGCGCACTAGTCCGCGCGGTCTCAGCAACGCGGGGTCACTTCCCGCCCATTCCATCTCCGGAATTGGGCAGGAAGTGACCTCGCGTTGTGGTTTAAGGTGGAGGGTGAGTTCCGAGCCTTCGAATCCCCCGTATTTTGAACCGCCGTATTTTGCGCCGCCGTGCGGGCCCATCACAGGGTGGCGGGACGGTGAGGTGGTTCGCGCCACCGGCATTCCCTATGCAACTGCAGGCCGCTTTCAACCTCCGGTTGCGGCGTCCGACTGGACCGCCAGCTATGCCGCCACCACCCTCTCGCCCGCCTGCCCGCAGGGCCCCGTTCCGTTCCTGGACGACGTCCTGGGCACCCGGTATGGCGAGCTCCCCGGAAGTGAGGACTGCCAGCGCCTGTCGATCACCGTTCCGGCCGGGCTTGCCAACGGCGAGCAGGTCCCGGTCATGGTGTGGCTGCATGGCGGCTCCTACACGTCGGGCTCCGGTGACCTGGCGATCTTTGACGCCAAGTCCCTGGTGTCCGAGAACCGGGTCATTGTGGTGTCCGTTACATACCGGCTGGGCCTGTTCGGGTATCTGGCCACCGGCACCGGCCGGCCCGCGAACCTCGGCCTGCTGGACCAGCTGGAAGCGTTCCGGTGGGTGCAGCGCAACATCGCGGCCTTCGGTGGGGATCCGGGGCGGGTCACAGCGTTCGGGCAGTCCGCAGGCGGCGACTCCGTAGCCCACCTCATGGCCACTCCGGAGGCGCCGTCCCTGTTCCAGCGGGCCATCATCCAGAGTGCACCGCTGGGGATCACCCGCGGCCGGCACAAGATGAGCCGCGCCATGGGCATCGCCGCCGAAGCCGTCACGGAGGACACCCCGATGTTGGACGTGGTGGACATCGAAGACCACGTGTCTCAGGTGGCCCGGAAGTTTGGCCTGATGGCGGCCATGCCGTTCGGCACCCAGTACGGGCACGCCCCGCTGCCGCCGGAATCACGCGTTGAGGCCGCCTGGAACGCCACGGCCCCGGGCATCGAAGTGCTGATCGGGCACACCTCCGGCGAGGCCCGCCTGTTCCTTCCCCGAAGTCCGGTGGTCAGCCGGCTGGGCAAGGTCCCGGTCCTCGGCGCGGCCGCCGTGCGGGCCATTAACTGGGCGGTGACGGAGGCTGTCTACGGCCGGGCAGCCCGGAAGTTTGCCCGCCGCCACGCCCGCGCGGGAGGCAAGGCCTACAGCTACCTGCTGTCCTGGGGCGCACCGGGAAACTTCTACCGCGCCGCACACACTGTTGATTTGCCGCTGCTCTTCGGAAACCAGCAGACCTGGGCCGCGGCAGGGCTCCTCAAGGGCGCAACCTGGGATGAAATCGACGCCGTGGGCCGCGAGATGCGCCGTCTGTGGGCTGACTTTGCCCGCGGCGACGGATTGGGTGAGACGGGCGGGATTCCCGGCGCGCTGCAGTACCGTGCGGCTCGATGAGGACACTGGGCGTCGATCTGGCAGCGGCGACCAAAAAGACGGCCGTCGCCGTCTTGGAATGGGGTGCTGGCATTGCGCGCCTGGAGCACCTCGCCCTCGACGTGCATGACAGGGAAATTGTGGAACTGTTCGGCGCCAGTTCGATGACCGCGATCGACTGCCCAGTTGGCTGGCCGGACGCCTTCTTGCCGTTCCTGACAGGACACCTGAATTTTGACGCGCATCCAGTCCTGGACCACGACGGCATCGAGGGACGCCGACTGCTGGCCTACCGGGAAACTGACCGCTTCGTCACGGGGCACACCGGGCTGATTCCGCTAAGCGTCTCCGCCGACCGGCTCGCCCACCCGGCCATGCGGTGTGCTGTGATACAGGCCAAGATCGCCGCTGAGTACGGGCCGCAGGCCAGGGACGGGTCCGGCCGCTTAGCCGAGGTCTACCCTGCAGCGTCCCTCAAAGTCTGGGGTCTCCAGGCCCGTGGCTACAAAGGCCGGGGCACTCCTGAGTCCGAGCGTCTTGGTGTGCTTCTGGAGCAGCTGGTCGCGGCGGCGCCGTGGCTGGACCTTGCCGGCAACGAGGACCGGCTGGCTGCCTCTGACGACCTTATTGATGCGGTGATCGCCTCTTTGACCGCCCGCGCCGTGGCGGCGACCCAGACTCTCCGCCCACCGGACCTTTATGCTGCCGCAGCTCTAACCGAAGGCTGGATCCACGTTCCGTCCGGCCAGCTGGCCGATCTCTTGGCCTAGCTGCCTTCCTTTTGGGCCTTCAGCGTCCAGTTCCGGATCTCCTCCGCGTCCTCGCCGTGCGTGCGGGTGTGTCCGCGGGCCTGGATCCGCCGGTCCTGAAGGTCCTGCCGCAGCAGCGAGTGCTTTTCGGCCAGGCCGGGTACGCGGTCAATGGCGTCGATGGCCAGCTGGAAGCGGTCGATCCCGTTGAGCATGGCCATGTCGAACGGCGTGGTGGTGGTCCCTTCCTCCTTGTAGCCGCGGACGTGCAGGCCGTCCTGGTTGGTCCGGCGGTAGGCCAGCCGGTGGATCAGCGAGGGATAGCCGTGGTAGGCGAAGATGATCGGTTTGTCCGGGGTAAAGATGCCGTCAAAGTCCGACGCCGGAAGGCCGTGCGGGTGCTCACTCACGTCCTGGAGCCGCATCAGGTCAACCACGTTGACCACGCGGACCTTCAGCCCCGGGACGCCCCGCTTCAGCAGTTCGGCCGCGGCCACTGTTTCCACAGTAGGCACATCCCCGGCACAGGCCAGAACAACGTCCGGGTCCTCCCCTGGCACCTCCGAACCCGCGAATTCCCAGATGCCCAGGCCGCGGCGGCAGTGGTTCGCTGCGTCGGCCGGGCCCAGCCAGGGGGGCGACGGCTGCTTGCCGCTGACCACAATGTTCACGTAATCGGTGGATGCCAGGCAGTGCTCCATGACCGAGAGCAGCGTGTTCACGTCCGGCGGCAGGTACACCCGGATGACCTCGGCTTTCTTGTTCACCGCGTGATCGATGAAGCCGGGATCCTGATGCGAAAAACCGTTGTGGTCCTGCTGCCACACATGGGACGAGAGCAGGTAGTTCAGCGACGCCACGGGCTGGCGCCACGGGAGCTTGCGGTGGACCTTGAGCCACTTGGCGTGCTGGTTGAACATGGAATCCACAATGTGGATGAAGGCCTCGTAACAGCTGAACACCCCGTGCCGGCCGGACAGGAGGTACCCTTCCAGCCAGCCCTGGCACAGGTGCTCGCTGAGCACCTCCAGAACCCGGCCCGAACGCGCAAGGTGCTCGTCGACGTCGTCAATCCGGTACTGCCAGACCTTGTCCGTCACTTCGTAGACGGCCTGAAGCCGGTTGGATGCTGTCTCATCCGGCCCGAAGAGGCGGAAGTTCTCCATGTTCAGAGAGATAACGTCCCGCATCCACGAGCCCAGGGTGATCATGGGGCTGACCCGTTCGGTTCCCGGCGCCGCGACGTCGACGGCGTGGGCTGCGTAGGCGGGCAGCTTCAGCGGTGTGCGAAGGAGTCCGCCGTTGGCGTGCGGGGTGGCGCTCATCCGGAGGTTTCCGGTGGGCGCATTCGTGGCTACGTCGGGCCTGAGCCTGCCCTCGGCGTCGAACAGCTCCTCCGGACGGTAGGAGTTCAGCCACTCCTCCAGCTGTTTCAGGTGTGCGCCGTTGGTGCGGACTTCCGCCAGCGGGACCTGGTGGCTCCGCCAGGTGCCCTCCACCTGGAGTCCGTCCACTATCCGCGGTCCCGTCCAGCCCTTGGGCGAGCGCAGCACAATCATGGGCCAGTGCGGCGAAGCGCCGCTTCCTGCGGCACCGGCCGCAGTGCCGCCGTCGTCCGCTGTCCCGCCCGCCCCGCCCCGGCGGGAGTCCTGGATGGCGCGGATCCCGGTCAGGCAGGTGTCGACGGCGGCCGCGAAGTCCCGGTGCGCCTGCTCCGTGTCGTTCGGGTCCTCGACGGTCACGAAATACGGTTCGTGGCCGTAACCGCGCAGCAGCTGCTCCAGCTGTTCCTGCGGCATGCGCGCCAGGATAGTGGGGTTGGCGATCTTGTAGCCGTTCAGGTGCAGGATGGGCAGAACGGCACCATCCGCGGCCGGATCCAGGAAGTTGTGCGAGTGCCAGCTCGCCGCGAGCGGCCCCGTTTCGGCCTCGCCGTCGCCGATCACGACGGCGGTGATCAGCTGGGGATTGTCGAACACGGACCCGTAGGCGTGGGCCAGCGCGTACCCGAGTTCACCGCCTTCGCTGATGGAACCCGGGGTTTCCGGCGCCGCGTGGCTGGGAATGCCGCCAGGGTAGGAAAACTGGCGGAAGAGTTCGGCCATTCCTGCCTCGTCGGGGCCCACCTGGCCGTAGATTTCCGAGTACGTGCCCTCAAGCCAGGCGTTCGCCACAACAGCAGGACCGCCATGGCCCGGGCCGGCAACGAAGAGCATCTCCTGTTGGTCCCGGCGGATCACACGGTTGAGGTGTGCGTACACAAAGTTCAGCCCGGGAGTGGTGCCCCAGTGGCCCAGGAGCCTGGATTTGGTGTGGTCCGCAGCAAGGGGTTCCCGCAGCAGCGGATTTGAGCGCAGGTAGATCTGCCCCACGGAAAGGTAGTTCGCGGCCCGCCACCAACGGTCCACGAGGTCCAGTGTTTCCTGCCCCAAACTGTCCTGCCCCATGCTGCCGGCCATGACCATCCTCACGTAGCTGCGCGCCGCCGTCGGCAGCCGAGCCTCCATCGCAACACCTATCGGTACGCTGCACAACCCTGCCCCTGAGGGACTCCTCGCAGACTTGCCTTGGGCCAACTACTAACCGGTAGTCTGTGTTTCACATGTTCACGTTGACCATCAACCAGACCGACAGCCGGCGCGACGGCGACCGCGTCCCTCAGCTGCTGAAGGACCTGCGGCACATACCCGCGCGCCTGGATTTCGACCGGTCGGTGGAGGATGAAGTCCAGGGCATTGTGGACTGCCCGCATCAGGCCGTGGAGGCTGCCCTGATCGCCCTGCGCTGCGGCTCCTGGTACGTGGGGCTCGGCGTCGGGCCGGTCAACGAGCCGCTTCCCAACCAGATCAAGGATGCCTCCGGCCACGGCCTGATCTATGCCCGGCGCGCGGTGGACCGGCTCCGGAACAGCAAGGAACGCATCCCGATTGCCGTGGAAGGACCGCTGGCGGACATCGCCTACGAAGCTGAGTCCGTGCTGCGGCTTTTGGGCCATATTGTGCGGGACAGATCCGGGGCAGAATGGCGCGTCCTGGACCTCATGACCCCCGGCGTCCGCGGACAGCAAAAAGCGGTGGCCCAGGAACTCGGCATCACCACGCAGGCCGTCAGCAAGGCAGTGGCCCGGTCCCAATGGAACGAGGAACACGCTGCCCGTCCCGCCGCCGCACGGCTGCTGGCGCTCATCCTCGAGGTGCGCTGAACGCAGCGAGTTTACGGCGCCGCTACTGCATGGCGCAGATGATCGCCCCCATCGCCGTGAACGTCACGATGTTGTAGCTGGCATTGATGGCGAACAGCATGAGGCTGCGGCGTTCAAAGAGGTAGTTGACGCCCAAGGCAGCCGCAACCCAGGCCGCGCCCGCAGCCAGCCCGGCCAAGGCACCGAATCCGGCACCGCCGTCGCCGATAAACGCCGCGAGCACAACGGCCATCACCGCTGCGAGCAGGACCGATCCCACAAAAACCCGCACGGTCCCGTGCTTCAGCTGCTCATCCGTAACACCGGCCTCGCGCTGCCATGCCTTCGCGAAGAGCACAGAGTACCAGAGCCCTCCCACGATGAAGCTCGCCAAGGCGGCCAGCAGTACTCCGCCTTTCAAGGGGGGATAGCCCGATGCTAGCGGCGGAAATCCGTATGGTCTTGTAGAAAAGCCGCACCGCGAGGCGGGCAGGCTGGGCACCCGCTCAGCGGACCGCCGTCGGGGTTTCCAAGGGAACGAAGGTGGCGTAATCGGGGCCGTGTTGGCGGATGAGGCGGAGGTATTCCGACGGCATGAATCCGCTGAAGCGCCGGAAGGTGCGGATCAGGTGGGGCTGGTCGTAGTAATCGGCCAGGGCCAGGAGCTCGCCGCCGCTTGCACTGCCGGCGGGCAGCTGGGCTGCGGCGTTGACAAAGCGGTAGAAACGGCAGACGTCGGCGTAGCTTTTGGGCGTGATCCCGCAGTCGCGCATCATGATGCGCTGCAGCGTGGACGGGCTGATGCCCAGGCGGCGGCTCAGCTCGGCCACCGGGATGTCCTCGTCTGCCAGCAGTGCCACTGCCGCCTGCGTGCGCTCGTCCACGCGCGTGCGGTGGCGCACGCCGCCATGGACCCGGGACGTGAGGAAGGCATCAAGCGCCTCGAAGGCGGCGGCCGGATCGGCGTCTGCCAGTCGGTCACGCAGGGCCGAAAATCCGGGCAGGAAGCGGTCCGTGTCCTGCACGGTGCCCTGCAGTTGCGACGGCGGCACGTCAGTCAACGCGGCGATGCCGTAAGGCTCCAGCACAGCCCCGATATTGAACAGTTGCGGCGGGTTTTCGCTGATGAGGTAGCTGCGCTGGACGCCGGAATAGAAGCCGACGGCGACCTCTGTGGCGCCCCGTTCGGTGGTGCCCGGTACCGTCGCGCCCCGTTCAGGCCCCCAGGCCCCGGCCCCGGCAAACGGGTCGATCAGGCGGTATGTCGAGGACAGGTTGAGAATCAGGTGTGCGGATGGCCCGGAAGGATTTTTTCGTACTTCGCAGCCAGAGCTCCGCGCACAAACCAGAAGCGGCTGACGTACGGCTGCAGCCGGGCCGGGGCAGGACACTCCTCGTAGAGCACACCAGCAATGTACGACCGGCGGGAGTCCAGATGCGGGAAGGCGCCTGAGCGCCCACGCGCGGCCGTGCGCCGAGGAACACCTATGAAGAGGGGACGCCCGGTGGGATTCATTCCGGCAGGGCGTCGCTGTGGATGGGGCTCAGGGCCGCTCGCCTAGGACAGCCGTGGCATCAAGGCCCGACTGTTCCGCCAGGAGGTGCAGGTCCCTGAGGGTCTGTTCCGGAAGCACCAGCCCGCCTTCAGCCCTGTGGCGGACGTCGTTCCGGTCCTCGATTTCGCCTGGATAGTAGATTTTGGTCGCGTCCTGGGCCAGCGGTGTTGCTTTGACGTCTTCGATCAGTTCCGTGACCCTGGCCTGGAAGTCCGCCTGGGAGCCGAGCGTTGCCACGTCGATTGCGATGAACATATGTCCGCAGCCGCTGGGCTTGTCCGCCATGTAGGGGCCGTTTACTCCCTTCCCTACCTGGCTGCCGGTCAAAGCGCCGGAAAGGATGTCCATCATGAAGGAGATGGCGTAGCCCTTGTGGCCGGCCATCGGCAGGACCACGCCGTCGATGGCGGCAGCGGCGTCGGTGGTCCGCGCGCCATCCGGAGTCAGCGCCCACGAATCAGGGATAGCTTCGCCGCGCTGGCGCGCCAGATAGATTTTGCCGCGGGCCACAGCAGTGTTGGCAATGTCGACGGCGACCGCAGAGTCGCCGTAAGGGGCGGCGATAGACCATGGATTGGTGCCGATCAGTTTCTCCCGGCCGCCCCACGGCGCCATGGCCGGGGAGGCGTTGGTAGTGAGGATGGCCACGCAGCCATCGGCGGCAGCGCGGCGCGTGTAGTACATCGCCGTCCCAAAATGGTTGGAATTGCGAACGCCCACGGCCCCGACGCCGTGCGCTTTGGCGCGGGCAACGGCCTCAACGCGGGCCCGTTCGGTGATGACCTGGCCTATGCCGTCCTTGCCGTCCAAAAGCAGGAGTGCGCCGGTATCCACCAGCGTCTCGGGTTCGGTCACCGCGCTCATGGCACCTTTTCGGATGCGCTCGACGTACCACGGCAATCGGAGTACGCCGTGGGACTGGTGCCCCCAGAGGTCGGACTGGACCAGGCTGTCCGCCACAAGATCAGCGTCGTCCTGCGGAACACCATGCGCGAGGAGGATTTCGGCGGCGAGGCCGGCAATGTGTTGCGGGACCAAATGGTCCCGGCTGACCTTCGGTTGCGTGACCGGCATCGGTTGTGTCCTTTCATGGAGCAGGCGGCACCGTCTTTGGCGACACACCATACTGTACATCTATATGTATACAATAACATGAACAGCAGTCCGAGAGAAGGAGAAAATGATGTTCAGCCTTTGGGTATCCCTTGAAGTCACCCCTGAAGGACGCGAGGAATTTCTCAAGGCCATTACAGAGAATGCCCGCGCGTCAGTTCGCGACGAGGCAGGCTGCTTCCGGTTCGACGTCATCGAACTGGGAGATTACGAGTCCAACCGTTTCGCGTTCTACGAGATCTATCGGGACAAGGACGCGTTTGAGAAAGAGCACAAGCAGGCTCCCCACTACTTCACCTACCGCGACATCGCTGCCCGCGTGGTGGTTCCGGGCAGCCAGGTCAACGTGGGCGGCGAATTGCGCAGTTCGTTCAGCTGGTCCGAATAGGCACTAGGAAACCAGGTCAACATCCCCGCCCCGGGCGTCGCGCCCCGGGGACAGCAGGGCCCTGAAGATCGCTTCATCAACGTGCACCAGGTGGAGCCGCAGTGCCTCCGCGGCGGCTGCCGCATCGCCGTCAATAATAGCCCGGCACATGCCCCGGTGCTCCTCGATGGCATCCATCAGCCGGTCCCGGTCCGCATGTGCAATACGCCGCAGCCGCGCCGTGTGGGGGCGGAGCTCGCGGATCGCTCGCGACAGATGCTCGTTGGGAGTGCAGTCATTCAAGACCGCGTCGAACTCCTCTGCCAGCACGCGGTACTCGTCAATGAAGTCGTTGGCTTGGGGCTCGTTGGCCAGCGCGGCAAACCTGGCCTCGATCCCACCGAACGTTTGGGCGATTTCTGGATTGGCCGAGGCCTCCTCGACGACCATCCGGATCGCCGCGGGCTCCAGCACCCTGCGGTAGTCAAACAACTCCCGGACGCTTCGCAGCGATATTCGCGCAACCGTTGCGCCCACACGGGGAGCTATGTTCACCAGCCCCTCGGCAGCCAGCCGGCGGAGCGCCTCGCGCACCGGGGTCCGAGAAGCGCCCGTGTGGTCCACCAGCATGAATTCGGTCAGGGCCTGACCGGGCTGGAAGTCGCCGTTTTCGATCTCCGACTTGAGTCGAAGGTAAACGGACTCTGTTTTGCCCAGCGGCTTCGCGCCATCGTGTTCCACCATGCGTCCCAGTATATGTCCCGGACTGCGTACGGTCTTGTGCACAGCATTGTATACATGTAATCTTTGTGTGTGCCCAGTCACTACCGCCCTCCGCGGGTCCCACTTTGTAATTAGTAAGGAGCAATGATGCTCGTAGCACTCGGCTTTCTGATGATCGCCTTATTCATGTATCTAGTCATGGCCAAGAAGGCCACGCCCATTGCCACCCTGATCCTCGTTCCGCTTGCCTTCGGCCTGTTCGCAGGTGCCGGACTCGGTATCGGGGACATGGTGATGGAGTCTATTGGCAAGCTCGCCCCCACGGCGGCGCTCCTGTTTTTCGCCATCATCTTCTTCGGAACCATGATCGACGTTGGCCTCTTCGATCCCCTGATCCGGGCGATCCTCAGGTTCGCCGGCAACGACCCCATGAAATTGGTGATCGGAACTGCCCTGCTGACGTCCATCGTTTCGCTCGACGGGGACGGCTCCACGACGTTCATCATCGTCACCTCGGCGTTCCTGCCGCTGTATCTGCGCCTGGGTATGAGCCCCGTGGTCCTGACGGTCGTCGCTGCACTCTCAAATGGCGTCCTCAATACGGTTCCATGGGGCGGATCCACCTCCCGCGCGGCTGCTGCCCTCAACGTCTCCCCCATCGACATCTTTGTTCCGATGATTCCGTCCATCGCTGCAGGGATCGCCGCCGTCCTCGTTCTCGCCTACATCCTGGGCCGCAGCGAGCGGAAGCGCCTCGGAGAGGTCTTCCTGGACGACGGCCGCGGCGTCCTGGGCCTGCGCAACGTCGAACGCGAGAGCGTCCTGGTGAAAGCGGGCGGGTCAACGTCCGACGCCGGAACAACGTCTCGCGGGTCCGGCACCGGAGGTGCCGTCCACGACCACGCCCACGAGGGCTCCTCGGTCATCATCGCCAACGACTTCTCCGCCTCCTTCACCGAGGACGGCAGGTTCATCGAGAGGCCTAACGCCCGGCCCCGGCTCATCTGGGTGAACTTCATCCTGACCATGGCAGTCATGGTCGTCCTGGTGATTGACGTCGTCGCCCCGGCGCTGATCTTCATGGTGGCCGTAGGCATCGCGCTGGTTCTCAACTTCCCCCGCATCACCGAACAGTCAGCCCAGATCAAGGCACACGCCTCCAGCGTCATCTCGGTGGTCGGCATGGTCTTCGCCGCTTCGGTCCTGACCGGGGTTATGAACGGCACCGGCATGGTCAAAGCCATGGCCGGCTGGCTGGTCCAGATCATCCCTGATTCCATGGGCCCGTTCATGGCCATCATCGCCGGCATCCTCAGCATCCCACTCACGTTCATCATGACCAACGACGCCTTCTACTTCGGCGTCCTGCCCATCCTTTCCGAAACGGCAGCACACTTCGGCGTCGAGCCGGTCGAGATGGCACGCGCGTCCCTCGTGGGGCAAGCCCTCCACCAGTCCAGTCCCCTCGTGGCCTCCTTCCTGCTGTTGATCGGCTTGGCCAACGTCAACCTGGGCGACCACTTCAAGAAGGTCATCTGGCGGGGGCTTATCGTCGCCTTGATCATGCTGCTCGTCGGCGGGCTCCTCGCCGCATACCCCCTGTTCTAGAACCCAAAGAGAAGGAAAAACCGTGATTTCCACTATTAACCCGGTGACGGGTGAGCAAGTCCAGACATTCGAAGCCCATACTGCGCAGCAGGTGGATGCAGTCCTCGCGGCGGCTGTTGACGCGCAAAAGGCATGGCGGCTGGTGCCGGTCGAGGACCGCGTGCAGGTCCTGCGGAACACCGCAAAGGTGTTGCGTGAGGGTAAGCCCGACTATGCCCGGCTCATCACCTTGGAAATGGGCAAACCGATTACCGAGGCCGAAGCTGAGGTCGAGAAGTGCGCCACCACGGCCGAGTACTACGCCGACCATGCGCACCGTTTCCTAGCCCCGGAGGCCATCGAGTCCGGCGCCGCCGATAGCGGCGTGGTGTTTGACCCCCTCGGTGTGGTCCTCGCGATCATGCCATGGAACTACCCATTCTGGCAGTTCTTCCGCTTTGCCCTCCCCGCCCTGGCCGCGGGAAACGGCGCGATCCTCAAGCACGCCAACAATGTCCCCGGCTCTGCGCTGGCCGTTCAGGAAATCATGGACAAGGCAGGCTTGCCCGAGGGTCTCTGCGCCACTGTCCTGATCGAATCGGACCGGGTTGCCGGGCTGATCGCCGATGACCGGATCGCCGCCGTGACGCTGACCGGGTCTACCCAGGTCGGCCGCATTGTCGCAGCGCAGGCCGGTGCCGCACTGAAGAAGCAGGTTCTCGAACTCGGCGGCTCGGACCCGCTTATTGTCTTGGCCGACGCCGACATCAAGGAAGCCGCAAAGACCGCGGTCAAGGCCCGCTTTACCAACGCCGGCCAGTCCTGCGTGAACGCCAAACGCTTCATCGTCGACGAGAAGGTCGCCGATGAATTCGTCGCCGAGTTCGTCGCCCGGACCCGGGAACTCGTCGTCGGTGACCCGACGGACCGGGCCACCACCGTCGGCCCCATGGCGAGGGCAAACCTCCGCGCCGAACTCCATGACCAGGTCCTGCGAACGGTCGAAAACGGCGGCCAGATCATCCTCGGCGGCAACATCGTCGACGGACCCGGGTACTTCTACGAGCCCACCGTTATTGACCGCGTAAGTCCCGGCCAGGCAGCCTTCGACGAGGAAACTTTCGGACCCGTCGCGGCCATCATCCGCGTTTCCTCCACCGAGGAAGCCGTCGCGCTGGCCAACCAGACCGAATTCGGCCTCGGCGCAGCCCTCTGGACCCAGGACACGGAGGCCGCCAAAACTCTTGCCCGGAGGATCGACGCCGGCGCCGTGTTCGTAAACGGCATGGTCGCCTCCGACCCGCGCCTGCCGTTCGGCGGAATCAAGAACTCGGGCTACGGCCGCGAGCTCGGTTCCTATGGCATCCGGGAATTCACGAACATGAAGACCTTCTGGACCAGCCCCGCCACTCCAGACGCCAGCTAAGGACACCCACCCATGACACACATGTGCACCAGCACCAGTTCAGTGGACGCCGTCATCCTCCGCCCGGCCGAACTGCCCCGCAAGGACCGCGGTAACGGCGCCTCCACCGTCCCGCTCGTCGGATCCCACATGGGCTCCACGGCATTCCTGAACGGAATCACCACCTTCGCCCCCGGGGCAGAGATCGGCCGCCACTCCCACAACTGCGTCGAATCCGTCGCCGTCGTCGAAGGCACCGCCTACGTGGACATCGACGGTACCGAACACTACCTCAACACGTACGACACCACGTTTGTGCCGGCCAACATCATCCACCGCTTCCGCAACGCCTCGGACACCGAAGAGATGAAAATCTTCTGGACCTACGCCTCCATCGACGCGACCCGCACCATGGCCGGAGACACGGCGCGCACCCGCATCGACGAAGAACAAGCCAACCAACCCGCCCTGCAGCAAACCGGAACAGGAACCGCCCGATGATCCGCGAAATCGCAACCCTCACCATCACCCCCGGCTCCGAAACAGAGTTCGAAGCCGCCGTCGCCCAAGCGGCCCCGCTCTTCCAGAGGGCGCCCGGAGCCCTCAGTTTCATGGTCGAGCGCTCCATCGAAGACCCGGCCCAATACACCCTCACGGTCGGCTGGACAACCCTCGAGGACCACACCGTCGGGTTCCGCGGTTCGCAGGAATTCCAGCAATGGCGCGAACTCGTCGGACCATTCTTCGCGGCCCCACCCATGGTCAGACACCTCCAACACATCTATCAGGGCTTCTAACTGACAGGCTTGCGGCCAGAGGCAGCACGGCGACGACCCGGGCCTGCGGGCGGCTATGCTGAGGAAAAACCGGCCGCAGCACGGCACGGCACGGGCATGGCGGCAAGGACCAGCAGCACTGGTCGCGGAAGGACAACCGAATGGCGCGAGCGACAGTCCAGGACGTCGCCAAGACAGCAGGGGTGTCCGTAGGGACCGTGTCCCGCGTCTTGAACAAGAGTCCGGCCGTCAGCGAGTCGAGCAAGGAAAAGGTCACCGCGGCCATCCGGCAGCTCAATTACCGCCCCCTCGCCTCTGCCCGCGACCTGCGCCGGGACCGGACCATGCGCATTCTGGCCCTCGCCAAGAACCTGAACTCGCCCATCATCAGCGAAGCCTTCCGGGGTGTCGGCGACGCCGCGGCCTCGTCGGGCTATGTCAGCCTCATCGCCCCGACCGCCGGGGACCCGGAACGGGAACAGCAGCTGGTGGACATGCTCCGCAACGGATCCGTGGATGGGCTGATCATGTTTTCGCCGACGATGCCGGACGAAGATGTCGACGAAATGGCCGAGCAGCTAAGCGTTGTCCAGGTCTGCGAGATCGCCGACTCCGAGGCTGCGTTCGGCGTATCCATCGACGACCGGCAGGCCGCCTTCGACATCACCACGCACCTCATTGACACGGGCGGCCGCCGCTTGGCGATGATCGGCAACAGAGCCGCCCGCTCCGGCCGGCTGCGCGAGGAAGGCTTCCGCCAGGCGGCCGCCGAAGCGGGTATATCCCCGGACCAGACGCTGTTCGTGGAAGGTGAGTTCGACTTCCACACCGGGCGCCGCCTCACCCGGAAGCTGCTGAAGGCAGACCCCCTTCCCGACGCCGTGTTCTGCGGCAGCGATACCGTCGCCGCCGGATGCGTCCGTGAAATCACCGACGCCGGGCTCCGCGTGCCGGACGACATCGCCGTGGCAGGTTTTGATGACTCAGTGCAGGCGGAAATGTGCGTCCCGGAGCTGACCACGATCAGACAGCCGGCTTATGACATGGGCCGCCTGGCTTTCGAAGAGCTCCTGGCGAGGATGACGGTGCCGGGGGTCCACCGCCGCGGCCGGACTTTCCTCCCGCATGAGCTCGTAATTCGGGACTCGACGAAGAACTAAGCAGGGGTTGACAGCCTCACGTGGCGCCTGTCACACTTCTTTGGAATCGATTCCAAGCATTCCGGCGGGGCGCTTTGGCTCCAATTTGGAATCGATTCCAAAAGTAGAATTCCAAAAGAAGCCGGCCAGGCAAAGGAGCCACTCGTGGACTTGATTCGACCTTCTTCTCCGCTCCAGGAGGACACCACACCATCCCAGGCTGTGGCGCGCACCACCGCCCTGCACCGCAGTTCCCGGCGTCCGCGCACCGTTGCCGTCGCCGCTGCGGCCATGGCTGCGGGACTGCTGCTGAGCGGGTGCGGCGGCGGCGCCGCCACCCCCGGTGCGGAAAACGCGTCAGCTGCCGATCCGGCGTCGGCCGCTGGCGCCACCGGCAGCATCAACATCTGCGGCGGCAAGGACGCCTCGGGGATCTACAAAGGCACGGCGGAGGCCTTCACCACGGCGAACGGCAAGGTCACTGCCAAGTACACCGAAATCGGAGCAACTACAGACGAGGCCCGCACGCAGGCCGTGCAGCGGCTCGAAGGCAAGTCCACCGAATGCGATATCTTCCTCACGGACGTCATCTGGACGTCCGAGTTCGCCTCCCAGGGCTGGCTGCTGGACCAGACCAAGCTCGTCGAGGCCAACAAGGACCGGCTCATCCCCTCCACCGTGGAGACCGCCAAGTACGAGGACAAGTACTGGGCTTCCCCGTTCTTCACCAACGCGGGACTCGTGTACTACCAGAAGGACAAGGTGGCCAAGCCGGAGACCTGGCAGCAGCTCTACGCTGAGGCAGCCGCGGCCCCCGGCAACAGCTTCGTCTACCAGGGCAAGCAGTACGAGGGCCTCACGGTCAACTTCCTGGAGATGCTCTACAGCGCCGGCGGAGAGGTGCTGGACAGCAAAGGCGAGGTCAAGATCGATTCACCGGAGACCCGTGAGGTGCTCGACTTCATGAGCCAAGGCCTCAAGGACGGCTCCGCGGAACGTGCGGTGCTGACCTACAACGAGGACCCGGCCCGGCTGGCCTACGAGTCCGGCAACTACGGGTACCAGCGCAACTGGCCGCACGTATTCCGCCTGCTCAACGCCACCCCGCTGGCAGGCAGCTTCGGCGTGGCTCCGCTTCCGGCCTGGGAGGGCGGCAAGGCCTCGGGCGTCCTGGGCGGCTGGAACCTGGCCATCTCGGCCCACTCGACCAACCAGGCAGGGGCAGTGTCCTTCATCGACTTCGCCACCACCCCGGACTGGCAGAAGCACGTGGCCATGGACTTCTCGCAGGCCCCTGTCAATGAAGCCGCCTACTCCGACGCCGCTGTCCTGGCGAAGATGCCGTTCGCCACCGAACTGCTCGCCTCCGTCAAGGGCGCCAAGCCCCGCCCGATCTCCCCCGTCTACCCGCAGATCTCGCAGGCGATCTACAAAAACGTCTACGCAGTCCTCTCCGGCGCCGCCTCCACCGAGGACGCCGTGAAGAGCATGGCCGAGGAGATCAAGACCGCAAAGGCGAGCTTCTGATCATGGCACTCAAATCCCTATCCCCCGGCCGCGGGGTGAACAGTCACGGGTTGAACGGCCGCGAGGTGAAGAGCCGCGGCGGGAACGGCCGCGACCGGGCGGAGCGGCGCGTTGCGTTCCGGATGACCGCGCCGTCCCTGGTCCTCATGGCCCTGGTGGCGGCGGTCCCCATCGGCTACGCGCTCTGGCTGTCCCTGAACCAGTACAGCGTCCGCACCGCCGGGCTGTCCCGTTTCGTCGGCCTGGAAAACTACATCACGGCGCTCAGCGGGCCGCACTGGTGGGCCGCCTTCGGCCAGACGTTCCTCTTCGCGGGACTTTCGGTTTCCCTCGAGCTGGTGCTCGGCACTGCAATGGCACTGCTGCTCAACCTCGCCTTCAAGGGCCGCGCACTCCTGCGCACCGTGGTCCTGCTGCCCTACGCGGTGGTGACCGTGGTCAGCGCCATCACCTGGGAAACGATGTTTGCGCCCAACCTGGGACTCGTCACCAACGTCCTCTCGACGCTGGGCCTGCCCGGCGGCGACGTCGTCTGGCTCGGTGAGCACGGCTACGCGATGGCCGTGATTGTCCTGGCCGACGTCTGGAAGACGACGCCATTCGCGGCCCTCATCATCCTGGCCGGCCTGCAGGTCATTTCGGCCGAGACCTACGAGGCGGCGGAACTCGACGGTGCCAGCAAGTGGCAGGCCTTCGTCAACGTCACACTGCCGCTGTTGCGTCCCGCGATTGTACTCGCGGCGATTTTCCGCACCATGGATGCCCTGCGCGTCTTCGACCTGCCGTTTGTGCTCACCCGCGGCGCCAACGGCACCGAGTCCATGTCAATGCTGGCCTACACCCAGCTGCGCGAAAACCGCCTGGTGGGCGAAGGATCGGCGCTGTCCATCCTGACCTTCCTTACCGTCATGGCCGTTTCGGTGGTCTACATCCGCTTCGCCGGGGGCAACATCCGTGAAGTCGCCAAGGAGGAACAATGAGCACCCTGACTGCACAGCGCACGACGGCGGCACCCGCCGCCCGCGGTGGGGCACCGAAGCGCCGGTCACCCAGGCGCAGGCTCCGCGGCGAGGCGAAGCTGCACCCGGTCGTGTGGGTCTTCGTGTTCGCCGTTATGGGTTTCTCGCTCATACCGTTCTACTGGCTGGTCAACACGTCCCTCAAGCAGGGCGTGAGCCTGTCCAAGGGGGAGCTGTTCCCGAGCCAGCCCACGTTCGAGAACTACCTGGCGGTGTTCCAGAACCCCGAGTTCCTCCTTGCCCTGCGCAACTCGGTGATCATCGCCGTCGTCACCACCACAGTGGCGCTGGTGTTCGCTTCCTTCGCCGCCTACGCCCTGGCCAGGCTGAAGATGCGCCGCAAAGCCATGATCCTGACCCTCATCCTCTCGGTCACCACCTTCCCGGCCATCGCCATCGCGGCCCCGATGTTCTCGATCTGGCGCGAAATCGGCCTGTACGACACGCTCCTGGGCCTCATCATCCCGAAGCTGACGTTTGCGTTGCCGCTGGCAATCTACACGCTGACCTCCTTCTTCAAGGAGATTCCGCGTGAGCTCGAGGAATCGGCGTACATGGACGGGGCTACGCCGTTCATGGCCTTCCGCAAGGTCATCCTGCCCCTGGCGGTCCCGGGCCTTGCCACCACGGCGATCCTGGTGTTCATCTCCGTCTGGAACGAATTCCTGCTTGCCGTCACCCTGACCACATCGCCGGAGGCGCGTCCGGTCCCGGTGGCGATCGCGTTCTTCAGCGGAACCAGCGAGTTTGACCAGCCGCTGGGCACCATCAGTGCCGCGTCGGTGATCATCACGGTCCCGCTCGTCATCCTGGTACTCCTGTGCCAGAAGCGCATCGTGTCCGGCATGACCGCCGGCGCCGTCAAGGGCTAAAACCTCACCAATCAAGTTCCCAAACAACACAAGAAAAGGAAATATCCGTGAGCAACGAGCAGTCCCCGGGACAGCAGGCCGCTTCCCTGAAGGAACCACAAGCCGGAGAACTGAGGGTGGGCGTCGTCGGCATTGGCTGGGCGGGACAGCAGCACCTCAAGGCCTACGATTCCCTGGAAGGCGTCCGCATCGTGTCGCTGGCAGGGATGGAACAGGAGCTCCGCGAATCCCTGCAGGCCGAATACTCGATCCCGAACGCCTTCGCCGGCTGGGAAGAGATGCTGGAGCACGGCGGCCTGGACGCTATCAGCGTGGCAGTGCCGACCTTCCTGCACGCACCCATCGCCATCGCCGCCCTCGAGCGCGGCCTGCACGTGCTGAGCGAGAAGCCGATCGCACGCACCGCCGTCGAAGGCCAGGCCATGGTGGACGCCGCCCGGGGGGCAGGACGCGTCCTGGACGTCGCCTTCAACCACCGCCGCCGTGGTGATATCCAGGCGCTCAAGGAAGTGATCGACGGCGGCGGCCTGGGACGCCCGTACTACGCCAAGGCATCCTGGCTGCGCCGCTCCGGCATCCCGATGCTGGGGAGCTGGTTTACCAACCCCGAACTCGCAGGCGGCGGGCCGCTGGCCGACATCGGCGTCCACGCCCTCGATTACGCCCTGCACCTGCTCGGCGAACCGAAAGTGGTGGCAGTGTCCGCCACCACCCATTCAGAGCTGGGCCCCCGCGGCCGGGGCGGCAACAACCGCTATACCGCCATGGCTGCCAGCAACGCGTTCGAGGTGGAAGACTTCGCGTCCGCGTTCCTGCGGCTGGAAGGCGGCGCGACGCTGCTGATAGAGGCCGGCTGGGCCAGCTACCGGGAGACGGACGACGTGCTGGACTTCATGGTCTACGGGACCGACGGCGGAGCCGAGCTGAAGGTCCAAGGCACCCCGCTGGCACCTGTCGGTAAGCTGAGGGTCTTCACGGAAAAGGACGGCGAAAACGCCGACTACGTGCCGCAGGCCCTGCCAGGCAAGGCGCATCAGGCCGTGGTGGACGACTTCGTGGCGGCGGTGCGCGGCGGTGCGGACGGCTGGGGCCGGCACGACGGATCCCAGGCGCTCTACCGGGCCCAAATCATCGACGCCTGCTACCAGTCGGCGCAGGAGCAAAGGGAGGTTCGTCTCTAATGAACAACAAGCTGAGAATCCGGGTCTGGAACGAGGGCGTCCACGAGGCCCTCAACGAGCCGTCCCACATCGGGGAAATCTACCCCGACGGCATCCACGGTGCCATCGCGGCCGGGCTGCGCTCCTACTACCCGGACGCCGAGATCACGACGGCGGTCCTGGCAACCGACGATGAGCACGGCCTCGACGAGGACATCCTCGCCGACACCGACGTCCTGCTGTGGTGGGGCCACATGGCTCACGCCGAGGTGAGCGAGGCCGTCGTCGAACGCGTCCACCGGCACGTCCTGGGCGGAATGGGGCTCATCGTGCTCCATTCGGGGCACTTCGCGAAGGTTTTCACGCGGCTGCTGGGCACCAGCTGCTCCCTGGCGTGGCGGAACGACGGCGAACGCGAGCTGGTATGGACCGTCAAGCCGTCGCATCCCATCGCCGAGGGCGTGGACAGCCCCATCGTCATCCCCGAGCAGGAGATGTACGGCGAGCTGTTCGACATCCCGGACCCCGACGACCTGATCTTCATCAGCTCGTTCGCCGGCGGCGAGGTGTTCCGGTCCGGGGTCACGTTCACCCGCGGCAAGGGCCGGATTTTCTACTTCAGCCCCGGCGACCAGGAATACCCGGTCTACCACCACCCGCAGATCCAGCGGGTCCTCGCGAACGGCGTGCGCTGGGCGGCCCAGCCTGAGCTGCACCGATCCGTGCCGGCCGTGAGCAACCCTGGCCGGGGCTGGTTCGAGGAGGCGTAGCTGTTAGCAGGGCCCCACGAGTTTTTGTCCAGGTAATGCGCTCCGGGGAGCGTTCAGGCGACATTATCTGGACAAAAACTCCAAGACGGCGGAGAGGCCGACGGCGGTTCCGTCCGCGAACTCGAACCGTCCGCCGCCACCAGGACCGCCTTGGGCGGGGACAAACCGGACGCCGGCAGCGGCTTCAGCACCTCCCGCACCGGCGAGGACGACGACGGCGGCATAGTCGCCGTCGTCGGCCGCGCCCGGCGTGCCGATCCACGGAATAGTGAGCCGCTCCCCCACCGGGTGCGGGGCTTCCCGCTGCCAGGTTCCGGCGTCGTCCAGGGGTGAGCCCCAGCCGGCAAGGGGACGGATTTCGCTCTCCGTCGGGGACTCCGCATCCACGGGCCAGCCGCCGATCCGCAGCCTCGCGGGCGTGCCGGGGGATGTGCCCTGAACGCGGACCAGCCGCACCTCCACCGCGCCGCGCGTCAGCGAAACCACTGTGATTTCCGGCCCGGGCGTCGCGGTTCCACTGGCCCCGCTGCCATGGTCCGGACCGCCGTCGGGATCCACCGCGATCCAGTTGGCCGTGGCCCGGGAGGCGCCGGCAAGGATGCCATCCAGATCTTTCTGGCCGAGGAACTCGAAGCCCGTGCGGTGAGTGAGGCGGCCCTCTGCGTCCACCAGCACAACGGCATTGTCCAGGGACTCCGGCTCAAGGTCCGGAAAAGTGTGCGTGGAGTATCCCAGCCGGGCGTAGAGCGGGGAATCGGCGACCACCACTCCAGCATTGGCGTGGTCGGTGCCGTGGTTCCGGATCCGGACAACGCCGTCGGCCGCTGTTCCGTCCACCTGCCAGCCGGGCGCCGCGATGAGCCGCCGGGTGTCCCCGGCCTCCACGGGCAGGGGCTCCTCGACGGCGGTCCACACCCGGTGGTCCGCCGGGAGCGCCAGTCCCAGGAAGCCCTTCGCGGCCCAGTACGGTGACCCTGCGCCCGAATAGGACTGCCTCATGCCGGCGAATTCGCCGTGCCAGCCGATCGAAAGCAGCCCGTCATTGGTGATGGAGCCGCGGCGGGCGAAGTAGTCCAGCATGCCGGAGGCCGCGCGCCGGCTCAGCCCCGGAGACAGCCGGGTGTGGCCGGCAAGTTCGCCGGCCCAGAACGGGGCGGCCGCGGCGAAGCGGTAGATGAGGCTGCGGCCCTGGATGAGCGGAGCCCCGTTGGCTCCCACGAGGTGGGAGGCGTCGTCGAGGTAGTCGGCGAGCCGGTCGCCGTCGAGCTTCTTGCGGGCCTGCACGCGCGGATCACCAGGCGCCATCAGCGCCCAAAGCTGGGGGTAAACCTGGAAGGCCCAGCCCACGTAGTGGTCGTAGGCCCGCTCTGGACCGTCGGCAAACCAGCCATGGCCGCGGTAGAGCGAATCGTGGATGGCCAGGCCGGCGTCGATGTCCGCGTCCGACGAACGCCCGCCGACGCTTGCAAGGAAGGTTTCCACCACAATCTGGAACCAGACCCAGTTGATGGGTGGATAGTCCTCGCCGATCACCGTTTCGAACCAGGCAACCAGCTGTTCCTGGACCCGCTGCGGGAACTTGTCCCACAGCACATCGCGGGTCAGGGCCAGCCCAACTGCCAACGAAGCGGCCTCCACCTTGGCCTGGCCCAGCTCCCCCGGGGTCGGCCACCGGTCGGGATTCGCCGGGTCCGTGCCGGCGTCGAGGCCCCGTGCGTACCATTCCGCGATCCAGCCGGTGCCGCCTGGGTCGCCGGCGATCCGGAAGGAGGCCAGCAGGAATGTCCGGGCGAACGCCTCCAGCGCATCGCTTCGCGGGCCGTAGGCGCTGTTGGCTCCGGGCAGATGGATGTTGGCGTGGTCCGCGGTGCCGTAGCGGTGGGCGGAGCGCAGCAAATGATCGGCGTAAGCACACCAGTGCGCGCGGGTCAGGCCTGTGTAGGGCGAGAGGTCGCGGTCCAGCTCCGGCAGGGTCAGGACAAGGGGCGTCATGGTGGATGGCATGGGATCCTCGGGGTTGGACGGCTGGCGTTCAGAGTTGCTGGTCGGCGGTGAGCCAGGTGACGGCACGCAGCAGGATTTCGCGGTGCTCGGGTGACTGGTAGGAGGCGGCGTCATGGCCCAGTGCATCGTAGAACGTCCGCCCAGGCCGCCGGTCCAGGGACCACATGATGGGGTGTTCGAGGTCTTCGTGGGTGTGCGTCGCATGGATGGTGATGCCCGGCGCCGTGGCCAGGTAGCTGTAACGCTCGTCCGGCAGCTCGAAGTCTGCGATGCCCTCAACCACGGGGCCGGATTCCCGGCGAACGTGGATCCCGGCCGGTCCGTACGCCGGATGCATGGACGTTCCGCGGATCCAGCGGCCGCCCAGCGCGGCTTCCCATTCGGGGGAATCGAGGAAGCTCGTGGAGCTGACATGGCTCACCAGCAGGGGCCGTCCCTCCTCCAGCCAGCGCCGCAGTCCGGCCACGGCTTCCGGCGTCCCGGGTGAGGGCAGGTCATCCCGGGGCAGGCCCACATTGACTACCAGCAGGTCGGGGAGGCCAGCGCCGGAAACTCCCGTGGCACCCGGGGTGACCAGGCCGGCTAAGGCGGCATCGACGTCGTCAGCGGTCTCGACGCCGAACCCCGCCTCCCGGAGGAGGGCCGCCAAGGCGGCGGACGTCTCGGCGAACGGGTGCCACGGGTCTGCGTACCGCCCGGAGCCGGTCAGGAGCAGCGCCCGAGGCTCCGTCAGCCTGCCCGCCGTCACAGGGATTCCTGCAGCAGGCCGGCGGAGGGCAAGCGCGGCCCGCCGATCGATGACTCGCGGAGGATCAGCTCCGGGTTCAGTTCGATCCGGTGCACCGGCCGCATCCGCCCCTCGGCGAGGCGGGCGGCCATCAGCTGGACGGCCACCTTCCCCACATACTGCTTGGGTGGCCGGACGGCCGAAATGGCGGGCTCGGCAAGGTAGGCCACTTCGTCGTCGTAGCCCACGATCGCCATGTCCCCCGGCACCTGGATCCCCCGGTCCACACAGTGCTGCACAAAGGCCACCGCCTGCGTGTCCGAATGGACCAGCATGGCCGTGGTCCCCGTTTTCCTGCACAGCTCCAGGACATGGTCAAAGTGCGCGGCGCGGTCGCCGTTGGGCAGTTTGGCCGAATCCTCGTGGACGGAGCCTGCCACCGGGATCTTCAGGGCCGCCAGGGCTTGGCGCCACCCCCGCACCACGTGCGGGCTGGTGGGGCTTGAGGAATCGGCCAGGCAGCCAATCTGCCGATGGCCCTCCTGCCACAGGTGCCGGACAGCCATGCCGGCGCCGAACGCGTGGTCCGTGGCCACCCATTCGAGGCGGTGTGCGGGGGTTTCCCCCGGCGAGCGCCGTTCGGCGAGCACCACCGGAATAGGCAACGCGTTCAGCCAGCGGAGTAGCTCCTGCCCCACCTCACCGGTCAGGTCCGGGGCAACGATCAGCCCGTCGATGTTTTGCGTATCGAGCAGCGCCTGGACCTGCCGGCGGTTGTCGGCGGCATCGTAGGCAGAGCCGCGGACCAGGATCCGCAGGTTCTGCTCCTCCGCCTCCGCCCGGGCGCCGCTGATTACCTGGGGCCAGTAGTAGTCCAGCGAGGGAACCACCATCCCGATGGAGTAGCTGTGCTGCGGCGGACGGCCCGAGGTGGCCGACCGGTCCAGCTTGCTGGGCAGCGTGGCGCCGCCGTGGACGCGCGAGACCAGGCCCTCGTCGGCGAGGATGTTCACGTCCCGCCGGATGGTGAGCTCGCTGACGCCCAGTTTCACGGCGATGCCACGGACCGTGATGGCGCCGTGGGCACGCAGTTCCTCCATCAGCCGCTCGCGGCGCTGGAGAGCGAACAGGGATTTCCCTGCCACCTCGGAAGGTTGGTCGGGGCTCATGATGTTGCCTCCACTGTCAGGGTAAATGCGCCGGCGGCGCTGAATTCTGCGGGCAGGCGGAAGCGCAGCCGGGTCAGCCGCGCGCCCCACACGCCGGACAGCAAGGGGTCATCCAGTGGCCACTCATCCACGAGTACGACGGCGGCGGCCGGCTCCCAGCGCAGCACCGCTCCCCGGGCGTCCCCGGCCGACGATTCGTCGGCTGTCGGAATTCCGGTGGGCAGGATGATGGCGGAGCCGTCCCGGCCCAGGCGGATGGTGCCTGCCGCGAGGTAGGTGATGTCGACGTCGGACGTTAATCTTTTCGGCTCTGCGGTCTCCGGCGGGACGGCATGGTCAGGCGGGACGGCGCTGTCCAGCGAGGCTGCGTTGGCCGGGGAGATCGGAAGGTCCCAGCGGTCGGCGACGACCACCCGCCGGGCTTCCCGGTCCAGCGAGGACGTTCTGACCCATTGCTCCGGGTGCAGGCCATAGGCCGCTCCGAGTGCCAGCCGGAGTGTGGCGTTCTCAGCGGTGGGTGCATGCCACACGGCCGCGGCGAAGGCCTTCCCCGTGCCCTGCTCCAGTCCGAACGGTGCCGGAACACTGTGCCAGGCACTCTGCATGGCACGGATGTCGTACCGGTCCGGGCCGAAGGTCTTGGCCGTGTAAGTGGGCTGGCCGGCGTCCACCAGCAGCGGAACGCCGTCAACCGCGACCACCACGGAGCCGACGTCGCGGTGGTTATGGTGCTCGCCGTTGTGCCCGCCCTTGGCCGCCAGCACCAGGCCTTGCGGGGTGCCCGCAGTCTCGCGGGCCACCATGATCTGCACCGACGGGAGATAGGTGAACGGAACCAGCGGCGGGGACTGGATCCCGGCGGTTCCGACATCCAGTCGGGGCGGGTCAAGTCGGGGCGGGTCAAGTCGGGGCGGGTCCAGTCGGGGCGGGTCCAAGAGAGAGTGCAGGACCCGGCCCAGTCCCGCCGTCGCCTCCGGCTGGCCGGAAACGAACGAGGCAGCGTGCCGTGCGGCGTCCCGGTCGCCCAAGCGCACGGCCCAGCGGTGCAGCATGTCCCACGGCAACCCGGTGGCCGCCCGGGCCGGGCCGTCCGCTACGTTGAGAAACCAAGTTCCGCCCAGGTGCATGCGGTGCGGAAAGGCGACGAGCTGGCGGATCACCGGAAGGTCGACGTCGAGCGCCCCGCCGGTGGCTTCCTCCAGCAGCGCGAGGCCCTCCAGCGCCCGCCCGGCCCCGTTCCACC
This sequence comes from Pseudarthrobacter sp. NIBRBAC000502772, assembly GCF_006517235.1. NCBI lineage: Bacteria > Bacillati > Actinomycetota > Actinomycetes > Micrococcales > Micrococcaceae > Pseudarthrobacter > Pseudarthrobacter sp. NIBRBAC000502772. The sequence goes on along the minus strand of NZ_CP041188.1, from coordinate 770,119 downwards.
AATAGGCGAAGCCCTCGTCGATGGCCCCGTCAGCGGGGAGGGAGGCCAGGAAGCGGTCCAGGCCCTCGATGCACCGGGCAACCGTGGCTGCCTGCCGTTGAGGGTCATCCACCAGGAAAAGGGCCGCGGCAATCAGGTTGGTGTGGATCCAGGGGTTCCAGTTGTGGACATCACCGTCGAGCCCCAGCCAGTGCCAGTCCAGGCGTTCAAGGAAGGGGGTGATGGCGCGTTCGTGCGTTTCCTGACGGATCCTGCGGCGAAGGCCGGGTGCCCGGATGTCCAGAGCATCCCCCAGGACGTAGTCGGTCCACGCGAGCTGCGCGGCAACCTCGCCGGCCCCAAGATCCAGGTAAGGCTGGGACTTGTCCGGCACCACCTCGCCGCTGCGCGTGAACACGTCATCATGCGCGGCCCAGCTCCAGGAACTCTGTTCGCAGAGCAGGTGGACGCCGTCGATCACCTCGTCGAGCCAGTCTTCGCCGGGTCCGGCCCCGGCGTCGGATCCTATCCTGACGTCGGATCCGGCACTCAGCGCCATCACCACCGCCCGGGTCAGACGCTGTTGGCGTGCCGCCACCAGCCCTTCGTAGGCCGTGCGATTGCCATCCCGAAAGTACCGCGCATAGTGCGAGACCAGGGGCTGCGGCCAGGCGGTGCCTCGTTCCGTCATCGCCTGTGCTGCCAGACCGGCAAGCGCGGTGCCACCGACGCTGAGCCACGCCGCGTCACCCTTCGGCCGGACCCGGAGTCCGGAACGGCCTTGCCCGTTCGGACGCCCGTTCGGACGGCAGGCCCCGCCTGGAATGGTGGCCCCGCCTGTGGCGAGCAGACCCTCGAGGCCGGCGCTCGAAGCGCCGATTCCCCAGGCGTCTGTGAGGGGCCCACCACCCAGGACACGGGCAGAGGCGCTGACGGGCAGCGGATTCATTAAGACTCTTCTCAATTGTTCGAGTGTGATCGTTTCGGATCGAGACTGAACGGAGTGATTGAACTGTGGTGTTTATGAGTATGTACTGAGTTCCGGATGTGACGCAAGACATGAAATCGCACCTCGGGGCACCGCCCCCGGGGCACTGACAACAACCTGAAAGGAGGACCCCTGAATGTCGCCCAAGCCCAATGCGCTGTTGGTTATGAATAGCGGAACTTTTGCAGACCAGTTTGATTCCACGCGTTTGCAGCGGCTGGCGGGACTCGTTGACCTGGGCGAACAGCCTTGGACCGCTTCACTGGATTCCCCGGAGCTGGCCGAGCGTTTGGCGAACGTGGAAATCCTGCTCACCAGCTGGGGGGTTCCGCTGCTCGCTCCCGAGCTGCTGGACCGGATGCCCAGCCTGCGGGCAGTTTTCCACTGCGCCGGGACTGTGCGCAGCTTCGCCACTGACGAGCTGTGGGAGCGGGGCATCCTGGTCACCAACGGCGCAGACGCGAACGCCATTCCCGTCGCAGAGTTCACGTTCGCCTCCATCGTTCTGGCCGGGAAAAAGGCCCACGTCCTGGCCAACGACGCCCGCGCCCACCGGGACGACTGGAGCTACACCACCCAACGTGGCGAGCTCGGCAACATCGGGCGGGTCATCGGCGTGATCGGCTTCTCCCGGATCGGACGGCGAGTGGTCCAACTGGTCCAGCAACTGCAGGACGTTACCGTCCTCGTGAGCGATCCGCACGCGGACCCGTTCGCCGTCAAAGCAGCGGGCGGCCGGCTTGTTCCGCTCGAGGAACTCCTGCCGGCGTCGGACATTGTGAGCGTCCACGCGCCGGCACTGCCCGAAACCCGGCACATGATCGGGGCTCCGGAGCTTCGGGCCATGAAGGACCATGCAACTCTGATCAATACAGCCCGCGGATCCCTGGTGGACACGAAAGCACTTGAAGCTGAGTGCGCCACCGGCCGGATCCACGCCCTCCTGGATGTCACCGAACCCGAGCCGCTGCCCGCGGACTCCGTGCTCTACGACCTCCCCAACGTGATCATCACCCCGCACATCGCCGGTTCCCTGGGAACGGAAACCCGGAGGATGTCGGACGCGGCCCTGGATGACCTGGAACGGTACCTGACCGGACAGGAACTCCTCGCCCAGGTGGTCCACGACGACCTCTCCCTCAGCGCCTGACCCACACCACGCGCCGCAGCTGCGGCGGACACACCCTCACCTAAGGAGAACGCAATGAAGCGCACAACCCTCGCCGCGATCGCATTGGCCGTAACGGCCGGGCTCGGCCTGACCGGTTGCGGCGGCGCCGCCGGACCGGCGGAACCCCAGGGCCAGGCCGGCAAGACGCGCCTGACTGTTTCCGTCTGGAACTACGAAGGGACCCCGGAATTCAAGGCGCTCTTCGACGCCTATGAAACAGCCAACCCCACGGTGGACATCGAGCCCGTGGACATCCTGGCCGATGACTACCCCCAGAAGGTCACCACCATGCTGGCCGGCGGCGACACCACCGACGTCCTGACCATGAAGAACGTCATCGACTACTCCCGGTACGCCAGCAACGGCCAACTCCAGGAGATCAACAGCGTGGTGGACGCACTGGACAGGGACAACCTCGCCGGCTTGGACGCATTCGACGTCGACGGCAAGTACTACGCCGCCCCGTACCGCCAGGACTTCTGGCTGCTCTACTACAACAAGGACCTCTTCAAGGCCGCAGGCGTGGAAGACCCCGCCAACCTCACCTGGGATGAGTACGCCGCCCTGGCCCAGAAGCTGACCACAAAGGCCGCCGATGGCAAGACCTCCTACGGCACCTACCACCACATCTGGCGTTCCGTGATCCAGGCCATCTCTGCTGCCCAGAACGACGGCGACCAGATCGGCGGCGACTACGGCTTCTTCGAAGACCAGTACAACACCGCGCTGGACCTGCAGAAGAGCGGCGCCACCCTGGACTTCGGCACGGCGAAGAGCCAGAAGACCAGCTACCGCACCATGTTCGAAACCGGCCAGGCTGCCATGATGCCGATGGGTACCTGGTACATCGCCGGGGTCCTGCAGGCCAAGAAGGACGGCAAGACCAACGTCAACTGGGGCCTGGCTCCCATGCCGCAGAAGACCTCCGGCGGCAAGGTCACCACGTTCGGCTCACCCACGGCCTTCGCCGTCAACAAAAACGCCTCGCACTCTGATGAAGCCAAGAAGTTCATCGAGTGGGCCGCCGGCGAAGAGGGCGCCAAGGCCATCTCCAAGATCGGCGTCGTCCCTGCCCTGAAGAACGATGCCGTCACGGACGCCTACTTCAAGCTGGAGGGCCTGCCCACAGACGAACTGTCCAAGAAGGCGTTCACCCCTGACGAGGTTGCCCTCGAAATGCCTGTGAGCGACAAGTCCGCAGCCACCGACAAGATCCTCAACCAGGAGCACGACCTGATCATGGTGGGCGAACGCTCCGTGGCTGACGGCATCGCAGAAATGGGCAAGCGCGTCAAGAGCGAAGTCCTGGGCCAGTGACTACGGAAACACTCCAGCCGGAAACAGCCAAGGGGGCCCCGGCCGTCCACAGCCGGGGCAACCGGAAGCAGGCGCGGCGCAATACGCTGATCGGCTGGACGTTCATCCTGCCGAACTTCCTGGGCTTTCTGGCTTTCACCCTCATCCCCGTGCTGGCGGCGTTTGCCCTGTCCTTTATGGAGTGGACCTCATTCAGCGCACCGCGCTGGGTTGGCCTGGCAAACTTCCAGCGCATGGTGCAGAGCGATACGTTCTGGGTGGCCCTGCGCAACACGGTGGTCTACGCCCTGGGACACGTCCCGCTGACCATGGCCCTGGCCCTGGTTTTGGCTCTGCTCCTGAACCGGAAACTCAAGGGCATCGGCTTCTTCCGCGTGGCCATCTTCTTTCCCTACATCACCTCGCTGGTGGCTGTGGCCGTCGTCTGGAACATGCTCTTCAGCCCGGACAACGGACCGATCAACCAGCTCCTGCATGCTGTTGGAATTGCCGAGGCACCAGGCTGGACCTCCAGTTCGGACTGGGCCATGCCCGCCGTGATCATCACCAGCGTCTGGCGGGATATGGGCTACTACATGATCCTGTATTTGGCCGGGCTTCAGGCCATCCCCACCGAACTCTACGAAGCGGCAGAGGTGGACGGCGCCAGTCCCTGGCAGCGGTTCTGGAACGTCACCCTGCCGTCGCTGCGCCCCACCACGTTCTTTGTGGTGGTCATGCTGACCGTGTCCAGCTTTAAGGTCTTTGACCTGATTGTGGTGATGACCAACGGCGGCCCCGGGCGCGCCACCACGGTGCTGTCTCAGCTCATCTACCAGGAGGGCATCGGCGAAGGGAAGTTCGGTTACTCCTCGGCCATCTCGCTGGTGCTGTTCGTGATCGTCCTGACGGTCACCGTCCTGCAATTCAAGCTCCAACAGCGGAGGGAACGCTGATGACCAACCTGGCCGAAGACCTCAAAGCCGAGGCACCGTTCCGGGCGGGGGCCGCCCTCGCAGCGCGGCAGGAATCCCGCGGACGCTCGCCCCGCGAGCGCAAGGCGCGGGCCACCGACGCCGTCATCTACGCCGTGCTGGCGGTCCTGGTGGTGGCGCTCCTGGTCCCGTTCATCTGGATGCTCTCCTCCTCCCTAAAGGAGAACAACCAGGTCCTCACCGTCCCCATCCAGTGGATCCCCGCGGAGTTCGTCTGGAGCAACTACACGGACATCTGGACCCGCATCCCCATGATGGGCTACCTGCAGAACTCGCTGTACCTCGCGGTGATCATCACCTGCCTGCAGGTCCTTACCGGCTCGCTCGCGGCCTACGGCTTCGCGAAGGTCCGCTTCCCGGGCAGGGACGTGCTGTTCCTGGCCTACATCGGCACCATCGCGGTGCCGTGGCAGGCCTACATGGTGCCGCAGTACATCATGATGCAGCAGTTGGGGCTCACCAACAGCTTCAACGCCCTCATCCTGCTGCAGGCGTTCGGAGCGTTCGGCGTGTTCCTGATGCGCCAGTACTACATGACCATCCCCGATGAACTCTGCGAGGCCGCCCGCATCGACGGCCTCAGCGAGTACGGCATCTGGGCCCGGGTGATCCTGCCCTTGTCCAAGCCCGCCCTCGCCAGCCTGGCCCTGCTCACGTTCGTGAACACCTGGAACGACTACATGGGGCCGTTCATCTACCTGACCAGCAACCGGCTGTGGACGGTCCAGCTCGGCCTGCGCTCCTTCGTGGGCCAGTTCGACGCCGAATACGCCATGATCATGACCGGGTCCGTCATCTCGGTGATCCCGATCCTGATCATCTTCCTGATTGGCCAGCGCTACTTCATCCAGGGCATCGCGACGAGCGGCATGAAGGGATGACTGTCGTGCGTGAGCGCATTGCACTTCAGCAGCGGCATAAGAGGGCAGGTCGCTTTTCGGGACCGGGTTTCGAGGCGTTCAGCAGCATCTTCGGGTTTGTGTACACGTTCCTGGCCGGCAATGTGATGCTGGCGCTGGCTAATGCCCCGCTGGTGCTTTGCCTGGCGTTGGTGGCTGACCCCATGGCCGCCTGGCCGTTCTTCCTGGCGCTTTCGGTGACGGTTCCGCCGTCGCTCGCCGGCCTGTTCGCCGCCTTCCAGGCACTGAACGACGACGGCGGCGCGGTTAAGCCGTTCGCTTCCTTCCTCCGCGGCTATGGGCGCAGTTTCCGGCGCACCGCGCCGCTGGGGCTGGCAGCCGTCGTACTGCTGCTGTTCCTCGGTGTGGACCTCGTGGCGGTCCAGTCGATGCCGGCAGCCGCGCTGCTGGTCCCCGTCATTGTGGTGGCCGCGGCAGCAACGGTGAGCGTGGCTGTGCTGGTGATTGCCGGCGTCGTACTTCTCCCGGATGCCCGTCTCAAGGGCCTGGTCAAGGCGTCCCTGTACCTGTGCGTCCAGCGCTGGTACCTGAGCCTGGCCCTGCTGGTTCTGCTGGGCATCATCGCCTCGGCCGCGCTGCTCCAGCCGGTGCTTGGCGTGGCCCTGGCGCCGGCGCCCCTGCTGTTTGTGGTCTGGAGCAACGCCGCCTTCGCCTTCCATGCCGCCCTCCGACCAGCTCAGACGACCCCTTAGGACCTTCTTTGGATACCTTTGCCATCGGCGATCGCCACTTCCTGCTGAACGGCGAGCCCTTCCGCATCCTTTCCGGCGCCATCCACTACTTCAGGGTCCACCCGGACCTGTGGGAGGACCGGATCCGCAAGGCGCGGCTCATGGGGTTGAACACCATTGAGACCTACGTGCCGTGGAACGAGCACTCCCCCGCGCCGGGGACGTTCCTGGTGGAGGAACAGTTGGATTTGGGCCGCTTCCTGGATTTGGTGGCGGCGGAGGGCATGCGGGCCATCGTCCGGCCGGGACCGTACATCTGCGCCGAATGGGACAACGGCGGGCTCCCGGCGTGGCTGTTCAGCGACCCCACGGTGGGTGTACGAAGCAGCGAACCGGGCTACCTTGCCGCCGTCGGCTCGTACTTCGACGCCCTGCTGCCACTCGTGGTGGAACGGCAGGTGACGCGCGGCGGGCCGGTCATCCTGCTGCAGATTGAAAACGAATATGGCGCCTACGGCAGCGACAAGGCGTACCTGCAGCACCTCGTGGACCTGGTGAAACGCCACGGCGTGGACATCCCGCTGTTCACCTGCGACCAGCCGTTCGGCACCATGATCGAGGACGGGTCGCTGCCCGAGCTGCACAAAACCGGGACGTTCGGTTCACGTTCCCTTGAGCGCCTTGCGTTCCTGCGCGAGCGGCAGCCCACCGGGCCGCTGATGTGTGCCGAGTTCTGGAACGGCTGGTTCGACAACTGGGGCACCCACCACCACACCACCGACGCCGCTGCTTCCGCCGCCGAGCTCGATTCGCTGCTGTCCGCGGGGGCGTCAGTGAACATCTACATGTTCCACGGGGGCACCAACTTCGGATTCACCAACGGGGCCAACGACAAAGGCATCTACGAACCGACCATCACGTCGTACGACTACGACGCGCCGCTCAGCGAGGACGGACACCCGACCGCCAAGTACTTCGCGTTCAGGGACGTCATCGCCAGGCATTTCCCAGTGCCCGCCGAGGTCCCGGCTGCACGGCCGCTGCAGCCGGAGTCAGTCGTCACCGTGCGCTCGACGCTCCCGTTGCTCAGCGTCTTGGATGGTTTCGGTTCTGCCCCGGAGGTGGCAGGGCCGGTGCCGACCTCCGAAGTCACCGGGCAGTACCGCGGCTTCTGCCTCTACGAGTGCACCCTGGACCGCGGCGGCGTCCTGGCCTTCAGTGAGGTCCGCGACCGGGCGCAGTTCTTCCTCGACGGGCTCCCGCTCGGCACGCTCAGCCGCGAACTGGGCGAGCGTGCCATCGTGATCCCCAGCGGCGGAATGCTGCAGGTCCTGGTGGAAGACCAGGGCCGGGTGAATTACGGGCCGCGGATCGGCGAGTCCAAAGGGCTGATCGGACCGGCCGCGCTGGACGGCGATGAGCTCATCGGATGGCAAATCCGGGCCTTGGACCTGGAGTATCTGGACTTCGACGGCGCAGGTCCGTTCACGGCGTTGGCCGCGGAACTGGACGGATCCGGAGGAGTTGCCGGTCCGTCCCTGTCCTTCGCGACGTTCGAGGCGGACGGCCCCGAAGACCGGTACCTGCGCCTGGACAGCTGGACGAAAGGCAACGCCTACGTCAACGGCTTCAATCTGGGCCGCTACTGGAGCCGCGGACCGCAGCGCACGCTCTACGTGCCCGGGCCGCTCATCCGGAAAGGCCGCAACGTCCTGGCCATCCTGGAACTCCAAGGCAGCGCCACCTGCGACGTCCGCTTTGTGTCCGGGCCGGACCTCGGACCGGACGAGAAGTAGCCCCACCCGGGGAAGTCCGCAGTCGAGGAGTTAGCCCTACGGCAGGAGGCTGCGCAGCACGTGGGCGGCGCCGTCGTCGAACACGGAATGCGTGACCTCATCCGCGGCGGCGATGACTTCCTCCGGGGCCTGGCCCATGGCGACGCCACGTCCGGCCCAGCCCAGCATTTCGATGTCGTTGCGGCCGTCGCCGATGGCCACGGTGCTGTGGGGTTCAGTCCCCAACTGGCCACGGAGCCGTTCCAGCGCGCTGGCCTTCGTCACACCGGCGGCGGCAATGTCCAGCCACGCCGTCCAGCCGACCGAGTAGGTGACGCCGGCCAGTCCGATCTCCTGGATGGTTGCGGTGAACTCTTCCGGGGTGTTTTCGGTGCTGAACACCACCAGGCGGACGGCCGTGGCTTCGAGCAGAGTCTGGAAGTCGACGCCGATGGCCTCGACGCCGAAGCTGGCGTCCTGGAATCGTTCCGTGGACAGGAAATTGCCGTCCTCGTCCTCCAGCGCATACTTCGCAGTGGGCAGCTTCTGCCGCAATGCCCGGAGCGCCGGGGCCGGATCGAAGGTGGCCTTGTGGATGATTTCGTAGCCGTCGGTCAGGTCCGGATCCAGCCGGAGGGTCACGCCGCCGTTGCAGCAGACGGCGTAGCCGCGGTCGATGCCGATCTGCTCGATGATGGGCAGCGTGGCGTTCAGGGAACGGCCGGTGGCGATCAGGACGTCGTGCCCTGCGGCCACCACGGCCTGGGCGGCCTCGCGGACGGGCACTGACATGTGGCCGTCGTGGTCCACCAGGGTTCCGTCCACGTCCAGGGCAACCATGAACTTGGTGGTGCTGTTTTCGCTTGCGATCCGCTGGTCATCGATGCCAGCGACTGTGGTTTCAGTCAATGTAGTCATACATCCAGTAGACCAGAGACCCCCTAAAACCGGCTAGGACGCAGGCCACAGCGCGCATGAACACCCGGTTAATACTCACAGGGTTATCCCCGGTGTGAGTGTTAACCTTCGGGACGCTGTCCGCCTCCCGGCCGGCCGTAGATTCCCCGCCGGATGGTCAATTCCCCGCGGCATGCCACGGGGAAAAGTCCACATTGAGGGGACTTGCCGGGACTTATCCACATCCGGGCGCGCGGGTCTGGCTGGTTAGGAATGAACCGACCAGCATTGGACCATGGAATCCGCCCCTCCTGCCCTTATCCTCGCCAGCCGCAGGCGCGCCCTCACCGGAAGCAGCCGTGGCTTGAGCCGCGCCTACGGCAGGGGCGAGCTCGTCCGTGTCCGAACGGGCATCTACTACAGCAAGCCCGCATGGCTCGCACTCAAAGCTTGGGAACGCTATGCAGCCACGGTTGCAGCGGTGGCGGCTAGTGATCCGGCAGTAGGTTTCTGCTACCTGACCGCCCTGCGTGTCTGGCGATTGCCCAGCCCACGGGTTCCGGACTACATCCACATCCTCACGCCATCACCCCACAAGGCGGGCAAACTCCCGTCGACTACCCGGGCCGCAAGGGATCCGAAGACGGGCCGCACCGAGTTGGAGGACGTGCGGGGCTATGGAATCTCACGGCATCATTGGCAATCGGACGTCGTCGGCACCCGTGGGTTCGGTGTGACGCCACTGGTTCAGACGGTCATGGATTGTGTTGGCCGGCTGGAACTTCCTGAGTCCGTGGCCATCATGGACGCTGCGCTGGGGAACCGGCGCAAAGAAGGCGAAGGCCTCACACGAGTCGATGTGCAGCATGCGGCGGCCGGTCTCGCTTCAGCTGCTAAACGCCGTCGGATCCTGGAGGTACTCGAACTGGCTGACGCGGCTTCGGAATCCGCCGGGGAGTCCCGGAGCAGGGCACTCATCCACGTTTTGGGGCTTCCGGCTCCGGTCCTGCAGCGTTCCTTCTATGACCATGAAGGTTTCATTGCGCGGACAGACTTTTTCTGGCCGGATTACGGCGTCATTGGGGAGTTCGACGGCGACGCCAAGTATCTCGACGACGACCTCCTGGACGGCCGCAGCACACGGGAAACCGTCCTGGCTGAGAAGAAGCGTGAAGACCGGCTCCGAGCGCTTGGCTACAAGGTTGTCCGCTGGGACTGGAAAGCCGTAACCGACCCGGAGTTATTGCGGCGGAAACTTGAACGTGCCGGAATCACTACGCAAGAATCCCCGCCGCGTGGCCTAATCCCCGTCGAGTTACCGGGGGAATGGACCACGTGACGGGGATTTCTCCTCGGATCAGCGAAGCCTAGAGGACGGGGAAGACTTCCATGCCGCCGAGGTACTTCTGCAGTGCGGCCGGGACGTTGACCGAGCCGTCGGCGTTCTGGTGGTGCTCCAGGATGGCCACGATCCAGCGGGTGGTGGCCAGCGTGCCGTTGAGGGTGGCTACGGCACGGGTGCCCTTGGCAACGCCTTCGTCGTTGACCACACGCTCGCGGATGTTCAGGCGGCGTGCCTGGAAAGTCGTGCAGTTCGAGGTGGAGGTCAGCTCACGGTAGGCGCCCTGCGTCGGAATCCAGGCTTCGCAGTCGAACTTGCGGGCCGCGGACATGCCGAGGTCGCCGGCGGCGGTGTCAATGACGCGGTACGGGAGCTCGCACTTGGCCAGCATCTCCTCTTCCCAGGCCAGGAGCCGTTCGTGTTCGGCTGCGGCCTTCTCCACCGTGGTGTAAATGAACATCTCCACCTTGTTGAACTGGTGGACACGGATGATGCCACGGGTGTCCTTGCCGTGCGAGCCGGCCTCACGCCGGTAGCAGGAACTCTGGCCGGCAAACCGGATGGGCCCGGCCGTCAGGTCCAGGATCTCGTCCGCGTGGTAGCCGGCCAAGGCAACCTCGGAGGTGCCCACCAGGTAAAGGTCGTCCTCGGCGAGACGGTAGATCTCGGCGTCGTGCTTTACATCAAAGCCGGTGCCCTGCATGGTTTCGGGGCGCACCAAGGTTGGGGTGATCATGGGAACGAAGCCGGCCTCGATGGCCTGGTCCATGGCCATCTGCAGCAACGCCATCTCCAGGCGTGCACCCACTCCGCGCAGGAAGTAGAAGCGTGACCCCGAAACTTTCGCGCCGCGCTCCATGTCGATGGCGCCGATCAGCTCACCGATTTCCAGGTGGTCCTTCGGCTCGAAATCGGGGAACTCGCGGGGCGTTCCAACGGTTTTGACCACGATGTAGTCGTCCTCGCCGCCCTCGGGGACGCCGCCCTCAATAAGGTTCGGGATACTGCGCAGCAGTTCGTCCTGCTTGGCCTGGGCAGCGTCTGCTTCGGCCGATGCGGCCTTCACAGTGTTGGCCAGTTCCTTGACCTCGGCGAGCAGGGCTTTCTTCTCATCGCCCTTGGCCTGCGCCACCTTCTTGCCGAAGACGTTCTGCTCGGCGCGGAGGTTTTCAAACCGGATCATGGCGGCACGCCTGGCGGAGTCTGCGGCCATGATCGCGTCCACCACTGATTCGTCGGCGCCGCGGGCGCGCTGGCTGGCACGGAACTTGTCCGGGTTTTCGCTGAGGTCTTTTACGTCGATCACCAGACAAGAGTATCGAATCCGGCGGAACCAACACTGCCCGGCCGGACGGGGGGAATCGCGGCGCCGCGGCCGGGATACTGTTGAAGCACCATGAACGACTGGCTTCTCTACGTCCTGAGCGCGGCGGCGCTGGCTTTCGCCGTCTCCAGCTGGTGGGGTGTCCGGAAGCTCAAGGCCCTGCACATCCGCAGCGCGGTCCATGAAGAAGCGCATGAAACGGGCCTCACCCAGCAACGCGTGGTCGTCATCCTCAACCCCGTCAAGGCACGTGCCCCCGAAGCGAAGGAAGCCATCCGGCGCGCCTGCCTGACAGCCGGGTGGGACGAACCCCTCTTCCTGGAGACCACCGCCGAGGACCCGGGATACTCCCAGGCCCGGTCGGCGCTGGACTACAAGGCCGACGTCGTGCTGGTGGGCGGTGGCGACGGCACCGTGCGGGTGGTGGCAGAGTCCCTCGCACACACGGATGTGGCCATGGGCCTGATTCCGCTGGGGACGGGAAACCTCCTGGCGCGAAACGTGGATCTGGATGTCAACGACCTCCATGCCAACGTGCAGACAGCGCTTTTCGGCCACCAGCGCTACATCGATACCGCGCGGATGGGCATCGAGAATTCCCGCACGGGACACTCTTCCGAGCACGCGTTCCTGGTGATCGCCGGGATCGGCATGGACGCCGAAATACTCGCTGATACCAATGCCGGCCTAAAGAAAGCCGTGGGTTGGCTCGCTTATACCGAAGCCGGAATGCGCCACCTGCCGGGGCGGCGAAGGAAGGTCTCAGTCGCGCTGGATGACAAGCCTGAGCAGGTCCGGAACATCCGCAGCGTCCTCTTTGCCAACTGTGGGCTGGTCCCGGGCGGGATCGATTTCATCCCGGAAGCCATGATCGATGACGGCATGCTGGACGTGGTGGTCATGAGCCCCCGCAGCGCCATCGGCTGGCTGGCCATGTACGCGAAAATCCTGTTCAAACACAAGGGCAACCTGCCCATCATGACGATGTACCGGGCCGGCCGAATCGTCATCAAGTGCCCGGAGCCCATGCCCACGCAAATCGACGGCGACACATCCGGGCTGGCCACCAAGCTCACCGTCCGGGTGGAACCGCGCTCGCTCCTGATAAGGGTCAAGGGCCAACCGGCCTGAGCCGGCCCGGCCTCAGGCGGTTGCCTTCTTGGCAGTTCCTGCCTCTGCAGCAGCCTTCGCGGCACGTGCCTCGGACTGCTCGCGGATCATAGCCTGCTCCTCTTCGAAGCGCAGGCGGTCGGCGCGGTCAGCGTCGTCCCCGTCCCAGTCCTGGTTGTCGGCTGTGGGCTTCGGATTAACGATCATGCCCTGACCGTCGTTGTCTGTGCTGCTGGTGCTCATGACCTGTTCCCTTCATTAGGGGCCATCCCCCAAGTGGATCAAGCAAGCATACGCACAGTACCTATCCCGCGGAAGTACCTTGGCCTACGCTGTGGGCGAAGCCTTAGCCGGCGTCAGGCGGCGTTCATTCCCCCTGCAGAATCTGCCCCACCCATTCATGCGCCGCCTGGAATGCCTCGTCGGAGGTGTGTTGCGCGACGCTGGAGCTTTGGGCGTCAGCCCGTCCATACGAGCCCAGGAAGCGGGTGGCCGGGCTGATGCGGTGAAGACCGGCCAAAGCATCTGCCACACGGGCATCCGCGATGTGCCCGTCAGCGTCGATGCTGAAGAAGTAGTGCCCCAGGTACTGGCCCGTAGGCCGGGATTCGATCCGGCTGAGGTTCACGCCCCTCGTGGCGAACTGGTCCAGGATTTCCATCAGCGCACCCGGGCGGTCTTCCGGAAGCGGGACTACCACCGTGGTCTTGTCCGCACCGGTCCGTTCGGGCAGTGCGCCCGGCCTGCTCACCAGGATGAACCGCGTCACTGCTCCCGGATTGTCGCCGATGTTGTCCGCCAGGACTGTCAGCCCTGGCTGCTCCTGGGCCACAATGGGCGCACAGATCGCGGCGTCGTAGTGGGCGTCGCCGTCAAGGAGGCCCATGGCTGCCGCCGCTGTGGAGGAGCCGGCAACATATTCTGCACCTGGAATATTCTGATCCACCCAGAGACGGCACTGTGCCCAGGCATGGCCGTGCGTGGAAATCCGTCGAATATCCGCCAGCTCCACACCGGGTCGGGCCACCAGGACAAAGCTGATGGGGACCAGGACTTCGCGGATGATTCGCAGTTCCTGCCCGCTGGCGATGGCGTCCAGGGTGGCCGTGACCCCGCCTTCTACCGAGTTCTCGATAGGGACCATCGCTGCGTCCGCAACGCCATCGCGGACCATGTCCAGCGCAGCGTTGACGTTGGAGGCCGGGATGCGGGTGGCATCGGCGGCATCCGGAACCTGCATCAGCGCCGCCTCGGTGAACGTCCCCTCAGGCCCGAGGAAGGTGTACGTAACAGGTGTCGCGGGCATGGATTCCTCTGTGGTGACGGGACGCAGGTTCGGGCTGAACTACAGAATGAGCGGCTTGAGGCCGTTGTCGGACACGAGTGGCTTGCCGGACTCGAGCCACTGGTCCATTCCGCCGGCCACGTTGATGGCTGTATAGCCCTGTCCGGTGAGCCATTGCGCGGCGCGGAAGGACCGTCCGCCAGTGCGGCAGATGACATAGACGTCCTGGTCCGGGTCCAGTTCGTCAAGCCGCGCCGGAAGCTGGTCCAGGGGAATGTGCACGGCGTCCTCGGCGTGTCCGGCTACCCATTCGTAGTCTTCGCGGACATCCAGAATCACGGCGTCGGCTGGGACGTCGTTGACGGGCACGGTATCAAAATCGCTCATAGGAGTCCTCTTTCGGAGAATCACTGGTCTCCTTCCAGCCTAGCGCCAGCCGATCGCGCCGATCCCGAAACCAGGGACAAGTTACGCTGTTGAAGACCCGTAGGAGGATCCTTGCCCGCTGAGCAGCCCACCATCTTGGCCACGTCTGGAGGCTACAGGCAGGGTTTTCGAACACGCCTGGAGTTTGACCGCCTGCTGCACTACGCCGTGGAGCTTTCCGGAGCCAGCGGACGGCCGCCGCGGGTCACCCACGTGGGTACGGCCGCCGGAGATCAACGAGGGTTCAATGCGGAAATGGATGAGGCCGCGCGGCTGGCGGGCTTCGACTTCAGCCACCTCAACCTCTTCACCATGCCAAACCACGCAGACCCGGAGGCGCATCTGCTGGAACAGGACGTGGTGTGGGTGAACGGCGGCTCCGTGGTGAACCTGCTTGCCGTCTGGCGTGCCCACGGGTTGGACGGCATCCTCCACCGCGCGTGGCAGCACGGAGTTGTGCTGGCGGGGGTTTCGGCCGGATCAATCTGCTGGTTCCAGGGCGGCACCACTGATTCGTTTGGGCCGGAGCTGCGTGCAGTGACCAATGGCTTGGCCTTCCTCCCGTACGCCAATGGCGTCCATTACGACTCAGAGGAAAGGCGGCGCCCGCTGGTGCACCGGCTCGTGGCTGACGGAACGCTCGGAGAAACGCACTGCACGGACGACGGCGTGGGGCTGGTCTACCACGGCACGGAACTTGTGGAAGCGGTTGCCGAGGTACGGGGCAAGGGCGCTTACATCGTCACCGCGGAAGCCGGTGGAGCGGATGGAACCACCGCTTCCGAGAGGCGCCTGGAGCCTCGCTTCCTTGGCTGACATCCACGAACTGCCGGCTGTTCGGCTCCGGGATGCGCTCCGCGCGGGAGAGCTTTCAGCGCGGGAAGCCACAGCCCATTTCCTGGCCCGGATCGCAGAGCAGAACCCGTTGCTGGGCGCCTTTGTCACGGTCACGGCGGATCAGGCGATGACCGACGCAGCCGCCGCCGATGCCCGGTTCATCCAGTTCCGAAAAGACTCCGGGAACGACTCCGCGCGGGACTCCGGAGGCAGCGCGGGCGCCCTGCCACTTCTGCACGGCATGCCGGTGGCATTCAAGGACCTGACCGACGTCGCCGGCGTGGTGACCACCCATGGAAGCGCTGCACTTGACCACAAACCGGCGCCCGCCGATGGCGCCCTCGCCGCAGTCCTCAAGGCCGCTGGTGTGGTCTCACTGGGCAAGACCCAGGTTCCGGAGTTTGGGCTGACGGCCTACAGCGAAAACCGCATCGCACCGCCGTCGCGCAATCCCCATGCCCCGAGCCGGAGTTCCGGCGGCTCCTCGGGAGGCAGCGCTGCCGCGGTGGCCGCTGGCCTGCTTCCGTTCGCGCCAGGGACCGACGGCGGGGGTTCGGTCCGCATCCCGGCCGCCGCCTGCGGCCTCGTGGGACTCAAACCCGGCCGCGGCGTGGTGCCGTCGGGCGAGAGTTCAGGCGACCCCGCCCGCCTGGTTGTAGCGGGGCCCCTGGCCCGCAGCGCAGCCGACTCGGCCCTGCTGATGGATGCTCTGGCACCGTCCCGTGACAGCAGTTATCTCGACGCCGTGGCACACGAGCCGCGCCCGCTGCGCATAGGCCTGACCCTGGACAGCCCCTGGTTCGCCACATTTCCGTTCACGCCCGAACCCGAAGCCTTGGCCGCGCTGCAGGCGGGCACCGAAATGCTGGAGCATGCCGGGCACGCCGTCAGCGAAGCCGCCATCCGCTACGACAACCGCTACCCGGACGCCTTCACCACCGCGTGGACCGCCGCCGTCGGAACCGCCCGGATCAGTCCGCACCGCGAAGCACTTCTGGCCCCGCTGACCCGCACCTTCAGACGCCGGGCCCAGCAGCGCAGCGCCGCAAAACTCAATGAATCGGTGGCGTTCCTGCGGCAATTCGAACGTGACACGATCACGCAGTACGGCGGCTGGGACCTGATGCTGATGCCGGCCCTGGCGCAGACGCCGCGCCCCGTGGGCTGGTTTACCGGCGCCACGCACGGCGACGAACCGTGGCCGGCAGCAGAATGGCCCGGGGACGCCGACGGCGACTACCGCCGGCAGTGCGAATTCGCCCCGTGGTCCTCCATGGTGAATGTCTGCGGCCTGCCTGCCATCACCATTCCCGTGCACTGGACCGGCGGGCAACCCGCGCATGGCCTGCCGATGGGGATCCAGCTTGTAGGGCGGGCGGGATCGGAACTGCTCCTTCTCCAGGTGGCGGCCCAGCTCGGCTTCTGATGCCAGTTTGAACGGCTCCGGGTGTCGACTCCGGGGCCGATCCGGAGGACGATTAAGGGGCAGTCACTATGAGGAGGTCTGTGATGTGCTATTCATCGATGGAGGATTTCGGGTGGCGTAACAAGAGAGAAGCCGACCGGAAACCCGAAGCGCGCCAGGAAACACCGCCGGACCGTCCGGAGCCGCATTACACGGCCCAGGACTTCACCTTCTGGGCCTTCCCGCGTCGCCGGAGGACCCACGAAGCCCAGGAACCGGCCGCTGAGCGCAGGCGCGAGAGAGTCTGATTTTGCGAGTCAGGCCCACCTGAAGAAAGGCCCCCTGACGGGGGCCTTTCCGCTGCCTGGCATCCTGCTTTAGCCCGGGATCAGTACCCGTAACTGGAAGCGTATGTCAGCCCGATAATCAGGAGCAGCCAGAACGCTCCGTAACCCAGCAGGCAAAGGTAGCCCAGGACCAGCCCGGTGATGGACATACCCTTGCCAGAGGGTTCACGGCGGAGGGCCAGATGGCCGGTGATGACTGCGGCGATCTGCGGAATCATGAACCAGCCAAGGATGACCGAGGAAATGCCGAGCACCATGCTGGCGATACTCAGGCCCTTGGGCTCCTGGGCCGGCATACCGTAGTACGCGGGTTGTCCGTACGCCGGTTGGCCATAAGGGCTGGAACCCTGGCCGTAGGGGCTCGAAGGCTGGGCATATGTGGCGCTGTACGGATCGCCAGGCTGGCTGTACGCACCAGGCTGGTTGTACTGGCCTGGCTGGGCGTACTGGTTCTGGCTGTACTGGTCCTGGCCAAACTGATTCTGGCCGTACGGGTTCTGGTCAAACTGATTCTGGCCGTACGGGTTCTGGTCATACGGCGGCGGCGCCGGAATGCTTGGGCCATGGGGCGGCACAAACTGCGGCGGCTCGTAGCCTGCCGGCGAATCGCCGGGTCCCGCACCGGACCCTTGCGAATCAGGGCGCGGAGTTGGCTGGTCAGTCATGATTTTCCCCATTCGAAGTCTTCGCTTCCCAGCCTACCGCCGCCTGCATTACAGGCCTACAGCCGCCCTCATCCAGCCCTACCGTCCCCAATACGGCAGCACGTAGACGGCAAAAACCACAAAGGCAGCCAGGAACATCAGCCGGGTCATTCCACTGGCCGCGTCGTGCTGCGCCTTCGACTTCCTGGCGCGTCCCGAGCCGCCGCTGCCCGTCCCACTACGCGCCCCACGGCGGGTGCGATAGGCGGGCTGCCGGGGCCCGCTCCGGCCCCCTGTCTGCCCGGACCGCGGCGGCCCAGCCACCGGCGGCCCTCCGCCCGCCGGCTCTACAGTCGGTGACGTCACGGTCGGTGGCTTAACGGTCGGTGACTTCACGGTCAGCGGCTTCACGGTCAGCGAGTTCACCGCAGGACTTTCCGCCACAGATTCCTGCGTGAGCTGCTCGCCGAGGTGCGCATACAGGCCCACCACCGTCCGCTGGTCCAGCACCGGGGGCAGCGCCAGGACGGCAGCAACAACGCGGTCTGCCCCTGCCACGGCGACGTCTGAATTGGTGATGCCGAAGAAGTCCGGCTGCCCGGTGAGGCAGATCAACGGGCGGACGAACCGCCGGTGGGGCGGCGCCAGCACGGACGCGACGGCGGCGCACTGCGCCAATGCCCCGTCAACCGACTGCGTCCTGGCAAACCGGCCCTGCCACAGGACCCCGGCGGCGACACTGACCTCGCCGGTCCAGTTCTTGGCATCGACCACCACCACCCCGCCGGGACCCACCAGCACATGGTCAAGGATGGCTTTGGGGCGCCCGGGCCAGCGGACGTCGTTCAGCAGGTACCAGCCGTGCGGAATGAGCAGGCCCAACCTGTCCGCCACGAGCCGTTCGCCAACAGCACCGGCGTCGCACGGCTTCGTGGCCCGTTCGGCCTGATCGAGTTGGCGTTTCAGCCGCTGCACCCGTTCTGCAGCAAGCCTCGACTGCTCGGCCGCGCCGTCTCCTGCCCCCATGACGTACCCCCTGGCTCCCGCATGCCAACTCACCGCAGTGTGCGACTTACTGCAGTGCCAGACACTTACCGCACTGCCCGACGGCGGCGCTCCCCGCCGTCGGGCAGTCTTTCCTGAGCTTTTCCGAACGTAGCAGCGCCGCGGGGAGCCGGTATATAGGTACTTTTGGGGCCAGTACTTGCTTTAACTACTTGCTGCCGAGCGTCCGGCGGGGACTTTTCCGCGTCATAGGGACCGGATTATGGACCGCGCGTTTTGACTCCAGCCCACGTCTGGCATGCTGGTGCCATGGCTAGCCGCGCGGGCACAGTTGCCCAACCCCAGGACCTTGTTGACATCACTGCGCTCCTCGATGCGTATTACGACATCACGCCGGATCTGGGTGATCCCGGCCAGCGCGTGGCGTTCGGCACTTCCGGGCACCGCGGATCGAGCCTCAAGGCGTCGTTCAACGAAAAGCACATCGTCGCGATCACGCAGGCAATCGTGGAGTACCGCGCCGGGCAGGGCATCACCGGCCCGCTGTTCCTGGCGAAGGACACCCACGCCCTCAGCGAGCCGGCGCAGAACTCCGCCCTGGAGGTTCTCGCAGCTAACGGCGTGCACGTGATGGTCGACGCGCGGCACGGCTACACCCCCACACCGGCACTGAGCCACGCCATCCTCACCTACAACAACAACCGCCAGCCCGGCACTCCGGAAGCGGACGGCATTGTGGTGACGCCCAGCCACAACCCGCCCGGAGACGGCGGCTTCAAGTACAACCCTCCGCACGGCGGCCCGGCCGATTCCGACGCCACGGGCTGGATCGCCAACCGTGCCAACGAACTCCTCGAAAACGACCTGCGGGGAGTGAAGCGCATCCCTGTCGCCGACGCCCTCGCCGCGGACAGCACCGGCAAGTTCGACTTCCTCAGCAGCTACGTTGACGACCTCCCGTCCGTGTTGAACCTGGACGCCATCCGCGAGGCCGGTGTCCGCATCGGCGCCGACCCCATGGGCGGGGCTGCAGTGGATTACTGGGGCGAGATCGGCGAGCGCCACCACCTGGACCTGACCGTAGTGAACCCCACCGTGGATCCCCAGTGGGCGTTCATGACCCTGGACTGGGACGAGAAGATCCGGATGGACTGCTCCTCGCCGTTCGCCATGGCTTCCCTGATCAACAGGATGTCCGACGGCGGCAGTTCAGCCGCGTTCGACGTCGCCACCGGTAACGACGCGGACGCCGACCGCCACGGCATCGTTACACCTCTTATCGACGGGGTGGGTGGCCTGATGAACCCGAACCACTACCTCGCCGTCGCCATCGATTACCTCTACCGCAACCGCAGCGGCTGGAACCCCAACTCGGTGGTGGGCAAGACCCTGGTTTCGTCCTCGATCATCGACCGTGTGGCGGAAAGCCTGGGCCGCAAACTGGTTGAGGTCCCTGTGGGCTTCAAGTGGTTTGTGCCGGGGCTGCTGTCCGGCGAAGGCGCGTTCGGCGGCGAAGAGTCTGCCGGCGCTTCCTTTAACAAGCTGGACGGCAGCGTCTGGACCACCGACAAGGACGGCATCCTGCTGGCGCTGCTGGCCTCGGAGATCACCGCGGTCACCGGCAAGTCGCCATCGCAGCTGTACAAGGGCCTGACCGACCAGTTCGGCGCTCCCGTCTACGCGCGCATTGATGCAGCAGCCACGCGGGAGCAGAAGGCGGCACTCGGCAAGCTCTCGCCGTCGGACGTCACTGCAACTGAACTGGCCGGCGAAACCATCACCGCCAAGCTGACCGAGGCGCCCGGCAACGGCGCGTCGATCGGCGGGCTCAAGGTGGTCACGGAGAACGCCTGGTTCGCCGCACGCCCGTCCGGGACCGAGGACGTCTACAAGATCTACGCCGAGTCCTTCAAGGGCGAGGAGCACCTCAAGCAGGTCCAGGCGGAAGCCAAGGCGCTGGTAGACGGCGTCATCGCCTAGCCTCCCCAAAAAAGACCAGACGCTCTCTCACTAGATGCGCTTAAATGACCGACGCTCTCTCACTTTCTTGAGGAAAGTGAGAGAGCGTCGGTGTTAAAGCCGCATTAAATAAGAGAGCGTCAGACGGTGCGGACAACGTCCTCGTAGCTGAACTTGGGCTTCGCTGCGCCCCAGGCGTCTGCGCCGGCCTGGCCGATGTTGACCACCAGGAAGCTCTTCTGGTCGCCGGCCGGGAAGAACGCGGCGTCGATGGCACCGAAGTCGGCTCCGGTCATCGGGCCGGCTGCGAGGCCGAGGGACCGGACGGCCAGGATGAAGTAGCCGGCCTGCAGGTGGGCGTTGTTGTTGCCGGTGGACGCAGCCAGGTCCGGGGCGGCGTCGTACATGGCCTTGGGTGCGTTGTATTCGGGGAGGAAGTTGTCCCATTGCTCGGCCCAGGCGGTGTCGTAGCTGAGGATGGCAACCAGCGGCGCGGAGGCGGTCTTGGCCTTGTTGCCGTTGGCCAGGGTGTCCACCAGCGTGGCGCGGGCCTCGTCCGAGCGGACGTAGGTCACGCGGAGGGGCTGGGAGTTGAAAGCCGTGGGGCCGAACTTGGTGAGCTCGTAGATGGCGCGGGCCTGGTCCTCGGTCACCTCACCGGTGAAGGAGTTGGCCGTGCGGGCCTCGGCAAAAATGGCGTCGACGGCGGCCGAATCGATAACCGCTTCTTCGTGGGCAATAGTCATGGCGTACCTTTCGCTGGGCCGCTCATCGCAAATGATGGGCCGGCGGTCTGCTTTCCTTAGTTGTAACTTCAAGCAGGCCGGACCTCTTCCCAATACGGCTGGTGACGTTCACCACAGCGGAGGCGGGATTTCTGCTTGACCCCTCCAGAAAGCCTGAGGAACATGGGCGGTAAAGGCGCAGCCTGCCTGATCGTGCTCCCTGCGCCGCCCGACCCCAGCAGGGACGTGATTACATGTCGGAGCCTCGGAAGCGCCCATCATGGATCCGGTCCTCCGCCGCTCTGGCCGCCATCGTGGCAGTCGTGCTGACGGGCTGCACAGCGGCACCGCCGGCGCCTGTGCAGGTCACCCGAGCGACCGTGACATACCGAACCATCCTTGAGGAATTCAGCAAAAGGATGCTGGACCTCGGAGCCCCGGCAGTCCTGATCGAGGCACGGATCGACGGCGAGGTCTTTTCATCGGCTCGCGGGGTCCGCAGCCTCGAAACATCGACGCCGGCCGAAGTCAACGACCCGGTCCACGTCGCCAGTGTCACCAAGTCCATGGTGGCCGTTTCGGTCCTCAAGCTCGTCGAGGAAGGCATCATCCAGCTCCAGGACCCGGTGGGACGACACCTCCCCGAATTCGACACCCTGATGAAGCCGCCAGGCCCTGTCACGGTGGAGCATCTCCTGCGCCACACCAGCGGAATGCCCAACTATTACGACCCGCAGCTGACGTCGCGCACGCTGCAGCAGGCGCTGACGCAGCCCATCACGGCTGAAGAAATTCTTGCCCTGACAGCCAGCGTGCCCTGGGTGCTGACTCCCGGCGGTGGCATGCAGTACGCCAACGCGAACTACATTGCCCTTGGCCTCATGGTGCAGCGCCTTCGCGGCCAGCCCATCGCCGAGGTCCTCCGGTCAGACACTATCGAACCCCTCAAGCTGACCGGCACCCACCTGACGGGACCCGGCCCGGCACCCGCAACCATGGTCCACGGCTACATCACCATCGACGGCGTTCGCGTCGACACGACGTACCTGGCCGGGCTCATCGGCGACACCGCGGCCGGCCTGGTCTCGACCGTTGGCGACCTGAACACGTTCTACGCTGCCCTAATGGACGGGCGGCTCCTGAAGCCGGCCACCGTCAAAGAGATGCTTCTGGCGCCCGAGGGCTACGGGCTGGGCCTCGAGCGGTGGGGCGACGCCTGTGAAGGCGGCTTCTACTACGGCCACCCGGGCGACACGGCAGGATACGGAACGATGGCCCTGACAACCCCGGACGCCAGGCGCCAGTTGACCATTAATCTGGCGTATCCACCTGGACCGCTAAACCTCACCCCGTACGCGCCCAGCAATGAGCTGGCCTGGGAAGTATTGAGGATCGCGCGGAAGGCACTCGACAGCACTTGCTGAACCCGGACCGGGCCGCGCGGTATTGTTGCACCGGAAGATCCCAGCCCCAGCGGCAACCCCCTTGAAAGGCCCCGACCATGAGCATGCTCGGAATGAAATGGAAGCTCCACGGCACCGGCAAATCGATTAAGCCCGGCCATGTGGTTGCTCCGGATGAGCGGCTGGCGTGGCCCCTGACCATCGGCGTGGGCATGCAGCACGTCGTGGCCATGTTCGGAGCCACCTTCCTGGTGCCCATCATCACCGGCATGCCGCCGGCCACCACCCTCTTCTTCTCCGGCATCGGCACGCTGCTGTTCCTGGTGATCACCAAGGGCCGCGTTCCCAGCTACCTCGGCTCCAGCTTCGCGTTCATCGCGCCCATCATGGCGTCCCAGCAGCAGTTCGGCGTGCCCGGCGCGCTGGGCGGAGTGGTGCTCGCCGGCGTCGCACTTGCCCTGATCGGCGCGATCGTGCAGAAGTTCGGCGCGGGCTGGATCAACCGGCTGATGCCGCCCATCGTCACCGGCGCCATCGTGGCACTGATCGGCCTGAACCTTGCCCCCGCGGCGAAAATGAACTTCGACGCCGCCCCCGTCACCGCCGTGATCACGCTGGCCACCATCATCCTGGTCAGCGTTCTTTTCCGCGGAATTGTCGGCCGGCTCAGCATCCTGGTGGGCGTGGTGGTGGGGTACCTCGTGGCCATGCTGCGCGGCGAAGTGAGCTACGAAAAAATGGAGGCCGCCGCCTGGGTCGGCCTGCCGCACTTCCAGACCCCCGAATTCCACGTGGGCGTGCTTGGCCTCTTTGTCCCCGTGGTGCTGGTCCTCGTGGCCGAGAACATCGGGCACGTAAAGTCCGTGGCGGCCATGACCGGCCAGAACCTCGACGGCGTCTCCGGCCGCGCGCTGATGGCCGACGGTGCCGCCACGGTCCTCGCCGGCATCGGCGGCGGCTCAGGCACCACCACGTACGCGGAGAACATCGGCGTTATGGCGGCCACCAAGGTGTATTCGACGGCGGCGTACTGGGTTGCCGGCGTCTTCGCCATTGTGCTGAGCTTCTCGCCGAAATTCGGCGAACTCATTGCCACAGTCCCGCAGGGCGTGCTGGGCGGAGCGGCCACCATGCTGTACGGCATGATCGGCATCCTGGGCGTCAAGATCTGGGTGCAGAACAAGGTGAATTTCTCCAACCCCGTGAACCTGACCACCGCCGCCGTCGCGCTGATCATCGGCATCGCGGATTACACATGGACCATCGGGGAGCTGACGTTCACGGGCATCGCCCTCGGCTCCGCCGCCGCCCTGGTGATTTACCACGGAATGAAAGCCATCGCGAAGGCACGCGGCTCGGTGGCCGAACCGGAAACGGAGCATGCGGGCCTGCCTCCCGCCGTCAAGGCAGCCGTCAACGCAGCAGCGAAACGCGCGCATAAGAAGCGCTGACCCGTCCGCACCTGCGTCCGGCTGCTGCGTCAGGCCGCGTGACCGCCGATGAACGGTCCGGGCGGGGTTCCGATGCCGAAGACCGGCCGCGGCTCGGGGCGCTTGGCGGTCAGCTCCCCTGCTGCGGGGTGCTTCAGTTGCCGGATCACCCACGGAACCAGGTATTCCCGGGCCCAGATGAGGTCCTCGGTCCGGGCTTCCTTCCAGCTGCGGGGCAGCGGTGGCTTAGGCTCCAACGGCTCCAGGGTGTGCGCAACACCCAGGGCCTTCAGCACGGCCGCGGCGATGGTGTGGTGCCCCAGCGGCGAGAAGTGCAGCCGGTCCGGATCCCACATGCCCGGGTTCGACAGTTCGCGCAGGAACCACAGGTCAACCATGACCGCGTCGTGTCGCGCCGCCACCGCGTGGAGGTTCTCGTTGAAGATGGCCACTTTGCCGCGGATCTGGCTGAAGACCGGCGTCGCACCCCAGTCCGGCCCGGCAAAGAGGACCACGGTGGCGCCGGACCTTGCCAGTTGGGCCACGCCGTCGTCGATTTTTTCTGCGAGCCGGTCAGGATCGCTGCGCCGGAAAACAATGTCGTTACCGCCGGCGGAGAGCGTGACCAGGTCAGGTTTCAGGGCGACCGCCGCGGCAAGCTGGTGGTCGAGGATCTGCTGTACCAGCAGGCCCCGGACGGCAAGGTTGGCGTAGGCGAAATCAGGCTGGTTCGCACTGAGCTCCTCGGCCACACGGTCCGCCCAGCCGCGAATACCACCCTCGCTGCGCGGCTCGGGATCCCCGATCCCCTCGGTAAAGGAATCGCCCAGTGCCACGAGGCGGTGCCACGGGTGGGGCGCCGGATCCACAGCGGTGTTCTTGGCTGCAATGTCCTGTTTCCAGACGTTCATGCCGTGCTCCCTGTTTTGTAGGGTCCCTCGCTGAGGGAGGAGGTTTCAATTCCAGCGAGTCCCCGGAGAGGGGCGTTTTCCTGGCCACGTCCGGCCGGGTCCAGGCGCGAGGCAGCCACAATATTCAAGGCGGTCTCACGAAGCCCCTGGCGGGTGTGCCGCGCGACGGTCCGGAGGTACTGCAGGGCCGCCTCATGGCCGAGTCCGTAATCGGATTTGAGGGCGCTCACTGCCAGGTCCATAAGCACCATGGAGCTTTGGGCTACCGCCAGTTGCGCGCCGGCTTCGGCCCGCTCCGCCACCCGTACCACCATCCACAGCGACCGGGCAACCTGCCGCGCATACCGGCGCGTCCTGATGATGTCCTCGCTGGTGAAGGCGTGGGGAGTGGACGCGTAGAGGCTTAGAGCGGCGCTCCAGCCGGCGGCGGCCGCAATCGGCATTGACAGCAGCGATCTGACGCCGTGGTCCGCGGCAGCACTGGCATAGCCCGGCCATCGCCGGTCGCGGGCGACGTCGGCCAGGTGCACAAAATCCCCCGTGCGCACGGCTTCAAGCACGGGTCCGTCTGCAAACGAGCACTGTTCTTCGTCTGCGGCGCGGGCCGCGGGGGTGCCGGCGGCGGCGGTTCGGGCCGATCCGCGGCGGAAGAAGGTGGCAGCCCAGCTGATCCCGCGGGCATCGCCATCGATGTCGCGCATGAACTCGCGGGTAACCGCAGCAAGGAAGTCTTCAACATCCGTGCTGTCGAACACCACATCCTGGGGGTCGGGAAGCGATTCCCAGCCCGGCTCCCCCGGTGTCTCCGCGGCCATGTTCCACGCCTAGGTTCGAAACGCGTGGCCCACTGCAAAACCTGCTTCTAGGATACGTCCGGTGAAGGCCCCCTGGGCGCGGTCCACCCACATAAAAGCCGCAGTCCGGGCACAGGACAGTGCTTACCCGGCGTCGAAACTTTCGTCGCCGTCGTCGTTCGGTGATTTGTTCTTGGCGCGGTCGGTTCCGCTGCCGTCCGGCAGGCCGGCAGCATCCTGTCCGGATTCCGACGAGAAGGGTCCAGAACCCTGCGAATCGGCGTTGGCGTCGTTGATCTCCGCCTCGGCGGAAGGCACGACGGCATCGCGCGGGACGGGCGGTTCCCCCGGCTCGACCACGGGAGCGTTCGTCTCCGCGCCGCCCAGCTCCTGTTCCGCCGTCGGCGTGCCGTAGCCGCCCACTTCCTCGTCCGGTTCCGTGCCCTGGTTGTCCTGACTCATGGTTCCTCCTTGTTGCGGATGTGAATCTGACGTGCCCTCATCATTTGAATCGGCAAATAATCAGTAAACTTATCAAACGTTGCCGTTGGCGCAACTTCAGCCTAGTTTTGGAGCACACGCCTAGCCCTGGAGCAAGGAGAAACATGTCGGATGCGGAGGACTTCACCGGCAGCACCGGCCGGAATGAAACCCGCGAGGAGCAGCTTGACCGGAACTGGTCTGAGTTGCTGCAGGAACTCCGGATGCTGCAGACCGGGGTCCAGATCCTGGCCGGTTTTCTCCTGACACTGCCGTTCCAGCAGCGGTTCGAGGACCTGGACAATTTCCAGGTGGGCCTCTACCTCGTCAACGTCGTGATGGCGACCCTGACCACCGCCTTTATCCTGCTGCCCGTCAGCGTCCACCGCCGGCTCTTCCGCCAAAGGCTCAAGGAAACCCTGGTCTCCAGCGCAGACACCATTACCAAAATTGCCTTGGCCGGCGTGGGGATGCTCAGTGTCGGGACAGCCGCCCTGGTCTTTGATGTGACGGCCGGCCGCGCCGCCGGCCTGACCGCCGGCGGAATCCTGCTGGCGGTCCTCCTGGTGCTGCTCATCTACGTCCCGCTACGGCTCAATAGACGCGCAGCCGAATAATAGCCAGGTCAATAAGCCAGCAAGTTGCCGGGGATCGATTCGAAGGAGTGCACATGCGCACGTGGGTCAAAGAACACGGGCTTTTGCTCGCCAACGCCGGGCTGTTCCTGGCGTTTTTCATTGGCATGATCCTCTCCGGGGCTGCAGCGTACAGCGAGGATCAGGCGGCCCACGGCGAGCCGGGCGTAACGGTTCTGGAGTACCTGTCCACGGGCGATTTTGTCGAAGCCACCTTTGAAAACTGGGAGTCCGAGTTCCTGCAGATGGCCATGTACGTGGTCCTGACCGTCTTCCTTTTCCAGAAGGGATCCTCCGAATCCAAGCCCATGGGAAAGACCGCCCCGCAGGACCAGGACCCGCGCGATGCCTCCATCAGGGAGGCCACGCCGTGGCCAGTGAAGCGCGGCGGCCTGGTGCTGAAGCTGTATGAGCACTCCCTGTCCATCCTCCTGCTGTTGCTGTTTGTTGCCTCGTTCAGCCTGCACGCCGCCGGCGGAACGTCGGCCTACAACGAGGAGCAGCAAACCCACGGGCAGCCCACCGTCACCCTGTTCCAGTACTTGGCCACCAGCAGGTTCTGGTTCGAATCCTTCCAGAACTGGCAAAGCGAATTCCTCGCCGTGGCCGTCCTGGTGGGCGCCTCCGTCTACCTCCGAGAAAAGGGCTCACCGGAGTCCAAGCCGGTGGCCGAGCCGCATTACGAGACCGGGGCCTGAGCGGCGCGTGCCGAGTCAGCCGCAGCCCAAGCCGTAAGCCCAGCGCCGCCCGGGGACGATTGCCGCCGGGGCCGCTTATTGCCGGGGGGCTGGCTTCAGGCGCCTTCCAGAACCTGGCTGGTAGCCCAGGCCAGGTGTTTTGCCGCGTTGGCGACGGCGTCTTCCGGGCTGGCCGCGACATCCAGCAGCTGCGCGGCGGCTACCACGCCGTGCGCCGCGAGGTCCTCGGGCGTCACCATGATCCGCCCCGCCACCACGATCACCGGGATCCCGCGTTCCCGGGCTGCGTCGGCGAGCGCGATGGGGGCCTTGCCGGTCAGCGACTGCGAGTCCATGGAACCCTCGCCGGTGATCACCAGGTCGGCGTTGTCCAGGTGGCCCGCGAGGCCGGTGAGCCCGGCGACGAGCGCGAACCCGCCTTCCAGCCGGGCGTTGGTGAAGGCTAGGAACGACGCCGGGAAGCCGCCCGCCGCCCCGGCTCCCGGGATGTTGACGTCCCGGCCAGTGGCCTCCCGGAGTACAGACGCCCAGTTGCGGAGACCGGCGTCGAGCTGTTCCATTGCCTCGTCGTCGGCGCCCTTCTGGGCCCCGAAGACGTGGGCCGCGCCTGTGGCGCCATAGAGGGGGTTCTGGACGTCCACGGCGATCCTGAACGAGGCGGCGGACAGCCGCGGGTCCAGTCCGGTGGTGTCGAGGGCTGCAACGTCGGCGAGTGATCCGCCGCCCAGCGGAACAACGTTGCCGGCGGCGTCCAGCGGCTTGAGGCCCAGCGCACGCAGGGCACCGCTGCCGCCGTCGGTCATGGCCGATCCGCCCAGGCCCAGCACAATCTCGGTGGCTCCGGCGTCGAGGGCCGCGGCGATCAGCTGTCCGCAGCCGTAGCTGTGGGCCCGCAGGGCGTTGGCGGGGGTGGGCTCCATCTCGGCCAGGCCGGAGGCCTGCGCCGTCTCGATGACGGCGGTAGCACCGCCGTCGGCGTTCTTCCGGATGGCCCAGGCGGCGCCCACGGGGGCGAGGATGGGACCCACGACGGCGTTGAGCCGCTCCTCGTAGCCGGCCGAAACGGCAGCCTCCAGGGTTCCTTCACCGCCGTCGGCGATTGGAAACTGGTTGGCGACGGCGTCCGGGTAGACGCGCAGCGCACCTTCGGCGATGGCGGCGGCGGCCTCCGCGGCGGTGAGCGAGCCCTTGAACTTGTCCGGAGCGATGAGAATGCGCATGCCGTCCATCATGCCAGCCAACTTTGGGAAAGCGCTTGCCCAATCCGGCATGCGGACAGCACGGGACGCCCACTACCGGCCGGCGTCGGGATCCTTGGCCTTGAGCACCGCAAAGTAGCCCGGTATGCGGCTGCTCCCCCCGGCATCCATCAGCGGGTTGGTCTCGATGGTCACGGCCCCGTCCTCCACCAGCGTCCACCGGCCCCTGGGCATCACACGGGCGAGCTCCTGCGGTCCGAAGTGGCCCGGCATGGGCAGTGTCCGGATCGCGAGCTCCAGCGGGGCCGGGATGCTCCGCAGCGACGCACCCAGATGCGCGACGTACTCCACCGGGTTGCCCTGGAAGTTCGTCTCCGCCAGAAAGACTGTGCCGCGGGCGCCCACGAGCTGCCTCAGATTTTCCATCAGCGCGGCCTGATCGGCCTCGGTCAGGACGTGCAGCACGCCACGGACAAAGACGTTGGCATCCGTGGATCCCACCAGCCCGGAGGCAGCCCCCAGCTCGGTCATGTCCCGGGCCAGGTAGCTGACACACTCAACGCCCGCCGATTCGTCCCGGGCACGGGCCACCGCGTGTGCAGACACGTCAACGCCCAGCACCTGCGGTGAAAAAGCAGTCAGCGCGCGGCTGAAGGCACCATGCCCGCACCCCACATCCACCACGGGAAGACTGGGATCGAAGTGCCGCTGCAGGATGTCCCGGTAGCCCAGCAGCTCCTGGTCCGTGCCAGAGTCCCACAGAACGTCGCTGCGGGCGCCTGTCCGGGCGATTCCGGCCCAATACCTGTCCCAGGCCACGGTCCTGTTTTTGGGCGCCGACCAGGACAATGCGATCAGTTTGGGCAGGATGAGGTACTTCCGCAAGGCGGCGAGCACCGGTTTCGCTGGGGATGGCATCGTACAAATATAGGTCGCCGAACACGCCGCAGCGGTTTGGCCGGGCGGGTTCGTTCAGGCGGTGGCCGCTGGCTCCTTCAGCAGCCAGGCCATGGCGTCGTCTCGGGACGTAAAGAACCGGGTGGGGCAGGGCACTTTGTTGATGCCCAGGATGAAGTTGGCAAGCACTCTGTCAACAGGCGACGCCCCCAGCAGCGCAATGCGCGAGGCCTGGCAGGGACGGCCAAAAACCGTGCGGGCTCCCCGGCTGACCTTGGCCGTGGTGGCCATATCCACCAGCATGGGGTGTCGGCGGGTGCCGCACAGGTCATTGACCTTCTGCATGGCCGACTCAGCGTCGGATTCCGTAATTGACACACCCCGCGGCCACTTCAGCTGGATAACACCCCGCTCATCCAGCGTCAGGTCCGCCTTGGCCGCTTCTGCAGGCTGACTCGTCACGATTACCCTCCGCGCATTCTTATAGGAATAGGTGTGCTTCGTCACCCTACAATGTACTCAGTCAGGAGCAAGCAGGTGCTCACTCAGGAGCGAAGGGGGCAGGTTTGCCAGCGGTCACACCACATTTCGCAACCGTGCCATACCTGGCTGTCGTTGCGGACCCCGACGCCGGGCGCCGGGAATCCACCACGGCGGCACTGGAAGCTGCGGGCTTCACGGTCAAAACTGCCGGCGACGCCGCCAGCCTGTCGGCGCTTCTGGACCAGCGCGAGCCCTCCGTCCTGATCCTGGACAGTTCACTCTCCGACGTCGACGCGACCGCCCCTGTGCTGGTCCTCGTGGATCTCGACAGTCCGGCAGAGGTCAAGTCAGTGGAGCATGCCGGCGTACGGGACTCCATCGCCAAGCCGCCTGCTGCCAAGGAACTCGTCCACCGCGCCACAGCCCTGATCAACCTGGTCTCCCGCCGGAACGAAGCGCGGCAGGAAGCGGAGACGCTCCGCGAAAGGCTGCGGCAGGTATCCGCGGCGGTCCGCGGCACCAACCATCCGCAACAGATCGCCGACTTTGTGGTCAGGGGGTTCGGCGAGACGTTCGGCGCGGACCGGGTCTGGCTGACCACATTCGACGACGACAGGGTGCCACCCATCACCGCCCAGTGGCAGCGGCCCGGCCTGGCTCCGCTGCCCGAAGGATTGTTCACGGACGAAGACCCGGTGCGCAGGACGGCTGACGCACTGTGGTCGCGGGCTGAGGCCCTGACGGCGGACGGAGCTTTCGCACCGCTGGGCACCGGCGACGTCCAATTGCCGGCCGAACTCGCGAAGCTGCGCGCCGCGGCATCCGTGGCCGTCCCGATGGGGGACGGCAGCTCGTCCCTGGGAATCATTTGGATCGCCCTGCTTAACTCGCCCAGGGAATGGTCGCGGGCCGAGCTGGCACTGATCCAGCACGTGGCAGGCAATACCGCCCACGGCCTGATCCAAAGCCACCTGATCACCAGCCAGCAGCAGGTGGTCAAGCAGCTCCAGCAGCTGGACAAAGCCAAAACCGACTTCCTGGCCACGGTCAACCATGAGCTCCGCACGCCGCTGACATCGATCATGGCGTACCTGGACATGATCCAGGAGAATACGTCTGATCCCGTGTCCAGCGAGGTCCACCAGATGCTGGACATCGTGGTCAGGAACGCGGAACGGCTGCGGTTGCTGATCGAAGACATGCTGAGCGTTTCCCGCAACGGGCATGAACAAAGCCCGCTGCACCTGACCCCTGTCCGGCTGGCTCGGACTCTGGAGATCGTCACCGCCGCGCTCAGGCCGCTCGCGACAGTGCAGAACGTCGCCATTGTGATGGCCCACGCCTCGGAGGATCAGGAAATCCTTGCCGATGAGGTTCAGCTGCAGCAGGTTTTCACGAACCTGGTCTCCAACGCCATCAAGTTCACCCCCAGCGGCGGACAGATCGACGTCGTCAGCCTGACGCGGGCAGATGCAGACGGCACCCGCTGGGCGACGGTCAGCGTCTCGGACAGCGGGATAGGGATCTCCAGCGACGAGATAGCCCACATCTTCACCCGCTTCTACCGCGCCTCGAACGCGATGTCCGGGGCGGTTCCGGGCACCGGGCTTGGGCTCGCCATCACGCAGGACATCGTCCAACGCCACGGCGGCCGCATTGACGTAACCTCGGAGCTGGGCGTTGGCACCACTGTCACCGTGAACCTCCGCCTTGGAGCCCACGCGTCCCACGGAACCTGAACCCGGAAAGGAGGCACCAGATGTTCGCTGACGATGACCCCAGGCTCTCCCAGCTGCTCGATGGCATCGTCCGGCTCGCCTCCGGAGACCTCCAGTCGCGGATAGAAGTATCGCCGGCCCGGGACGAGCTCGACGCCATCATCATGGGCACCAACCTCCTGGCCGAGGACCTGCAGATCATCTACGAAGAGCTTGAGCAGCGTGTTGAGGTCCGCACACAGCTGCTGCACGAAGCCCACCGCGAAATGCAGATGATGGCCATGCAGGATCCCCTCACGGGCCTCGCCAACCGCTCGGCGCTTCTGTCCGCGCTGAAGTCCGCCCAGGACCACGACGGCGATCCCCTCAGCCAGCCCGTCATCCTCCTCCTTGACCTTGATGCCTTCAAATCCATCAACGACACCCTCGGCCACACTGCCGGCGATCAGGTCCTGATCACCGTGGCGCAGCGCATCCGCAGCGCCGTCCGGACCAGCGACGTGGTTGCCCGGCTGGGCGGGGACGAGTTCGCCATCGTTATGCCGGCCACGGGCGCCGACCAGGCCACCGTCGTAGGCCAGCGCATCCTGGCCGCCATCAAGGAACCCATTGACCTGCCTGACCGGACCGTCCGCTGCGGGGCGAGCGTAGGACTCAGCGTCGGGGCGGCCGGGCGGAGGGCCGAGGACCTGCTGATGGAGGCCGATGTGGCCATGTACGCCTCCAAAGCCGAGGGCCAGAACCGGCTTCACGTCTTCGAACCCGGGCTCCTGCTCATCCGGAGGCTCCGCAGCCAACTCCTGGAGGATCTCCGGGCCGCCATCAAGGGCAACGGCCTGGTGCTGCACTACCAGCCCGTGGTTGAACTGGGCACCGGCCGCATTGAAGGGGTGGAAGCCCTGATCCGCTGGGACCACCCCACCCGCGGCCGCATCATGCCGGACGAGTTCATCCCGCTGGCAGAAGATGCCGGCCTGATCTCCGAACTGGGCCTGTGGGTGCTCAGCACCGCTGTAGGCCAGCTACGCACCTGGATTGATGCCGACGTGGTGGACAGCCGGTTTTCCGTGCGGGTCAACATCTCGGCAACGGATCTGCAGAGCCTGCAGTTCATCGAGGACGTCCGCGCCGTGCTCAAGGAGACAGGCGTCCGCCCCGAGCAGGTTGTCCTGGAGCTGACCGAAGCGGCCATCGTCAGGGGCAACGAACTGGACCGGTATTCCCTGGGCGGGCTGCGCGGGCTGGGGGTAGGGATCGAGATCGACGACTTCGGTACCGGATACTCCTCCATCAGCTACCTGCGCCGGCTCCCCGTGGACCGGGTCAAAGTGGACCGGTCCCTGATCGAGGGCCTGGGCACAGACCCCAGCCAGCCGGCACTGGTGGCTGCAGTCCTGCAGTTGGTGCGCGCCTGCGGGCTCGAAGCTGTGTGGGAAGGCGTGGAAACGGCGGAACAGGCCGAGCACCTCCGGAACCTCGGGTGCCTCAGCGCGCAGGGCTACTTCTTCAGCAAGCCCGTCCCGCCCGAGCGGATTCCTGCGCTGTTGGCCGAAACTTCTTCCGAAAGTAATTGAGGTTGATCGATTAAGGGCTGCGCTTTTGGATCATCCCGATATACGATCAAGTTGCGGTATCCGATTCTTCGAGGCCAGGAAGATCGGCATTAATCAGAAGTAACGAATTCCGAAGGCATCTGGAAATTTGAAAATAAAGGGGCCAAGGAGCCATTACTTCGTCAACTGGGGGCGTTGCTAATGACGGTTCGGGTACAAGCTTGGGGAGTTATTGCGGCGGTTTTGGCGGATTCCGATCCTGCCGGAGCGGCAATACGTCAGCGCCTTAGCAACCGCTTGGGGGAAAACCCCGGTATGCCGGAACGGGCCCTGCTGGAATATCTTCTGGAACGCCGGCAACAAGACACCACAGACGCGGATACGCCCGACACCGCGCGCTTCCCGCAGCCTCCCAGCGCCATGCCGCCACACGTGGCCGAGCAGCTGGATTCCCTGCGCAGCCTGTCGCGGATCAGCGCGCTGCTGGAAAACCAGATGCTGATGACCGCGTTCCAGCCCATCTACGGCCTCGAGTCCAAGGCCGTTGTGGGCGTAGAGGCGTTGTCGCGCTTTGTCAGCGACGACGGCGCCAGCGCGGAACTCTGGTTCGCCGAGGCGGCCGCCGTTGGATTGGGCGCCAACCTGGAATTCTCGGCACTCGCAGCCGCAGCCGCCGCTGCCGCAAAACTCCCCCCGCACGTCTACGTTGCCCTGAACATCTCCCCCACGTCATGCCTGGATCCCCGGCTGCCCGAATTGTTCGACCACATCGAGCTGCCAATAGACCGCATTGTGCTCGAATTGACGGACGGAATTCCGGACGAGGAATACTCGCATTTCGTTTCCGCAATTACGCCGCTCCGGGAACGCGGGCTGCGCATTGCAATCGATGACTCACACCCCGGCGCGGGCGCCCTCAGCCGGATGCTCCATCTGCGGCCCGACTTCATCAAGCTGGGCAGGAACGTGATCAGCGGCGTGGACACGGATACGTCCCAGCACGCCCTGGCCGCTTGCCTGGTGGACTTCGCGGAGCAGATCGGCAGTATTCTGGTGGCCGAAGGTGTTGAAACCGCCGAGGAACTGATGGTCCTCACCGAGTTGGGCTTCAGCGCCGGCCAGGGCTACCTGTTGGGCCGGCCCTCGGTGCAGCCGAAGGATTGGGCGGCATGGAATACGCCGCTTGACCCCGACGGGCTCCGCCGCCTCGCCGCCGCAGCCGATCACGGCACCCACGGTCCCGGCGGCTCCGACTAACGCAAGTCAGCTGCCGGGCCACTCGCCTCGCTCCTGCAGGACCTGCTTCAGCAGATCCGCGCGGTCCGTCACGATCCCGTCCACGCCCAGGTCCAGCAACCGGTGCATTTCGGCGGGGTGGTTGATGGTCCACACATGGACCACCAGGCCCAGGGCGTGCGCCCTCCGCACATAGGCAGGCGTCACCACGCGGATCGCCCCGTACCGGACCGGAACCTGGAGCGCCTGGACATCCCGCAACGGACCCTGCAGGACAAATCGCAGCCACGCGGCCGGAAGCACCGGGCCCAAGAGGACAAGCAGCGCGTTCGTCACCATCCCTGCCGACGACGCCACCGGACGGCTCAGCAGCTTCAGCACCGCCCGGCGTCGGCGGTCTGAAAAACTGGCCACCAGGACCCGGTCATGTGCGGCGTGCCGTTCGATGCCTGCGGCAAGGCTTTGCACGGAGTTCCAGTCTTTGACGTCCAGGTTCAGCCGGGCGGCCGGGAAGGCCATCAGCAGGTCATCGAAGAGCGGCACGGGCTCGTGCCCGCCGATCCGCGCGGTGGAAACCTCGGCGGCGGTCAGCTCGGAAATCCGGCCACGGCCGTCAGTGACCCGGTCCAGGGTGTCGTCGTGGAAGAGCAGCAGCACGCCATCGGAGGTGGTGTGCACATCCGTCTCGAGGTACTCATAGCCAAGTTCGGCGGCGGCCCGGAAGGCGGCCATCGAGTTCTCCAACCCCTCCCGCGAGAATCCGCGGTGGGCCATGGCGATGGGATGCGAGGGACGGGCAGCACCGCCGGAAGCATCAAAAAACGGCTCAGTCACGTTTGCGAGCGTACCGGAGCCGCTGGGCTATCCGTCCTGCGGCACAATCTCCACGCCGTCACTGCAGTGCAGCAGTGTGCGGCCATGGCCGTTGTCGAGATCCACCCACACAGCGGTGTGGTCCCAGGTGATGGCGTCCACGAAACCGCTGGTTTCGTATCCCTGGGTGAGGCGGACGCGCACGCGGTCGCCCTCTTTCAGTGCCTTCCAGTGCGCAGCCGGCTCTGCCGGGCGCAGCGGCGCTTCGGCCGCGCGTTGGTTGCCGTTCCTTGCCATGACTTCCCCTTTAGCCGCGGATGTGTATCCGTAGCCCACGGTAGGCGGCAAACGTGAACGGAAGGTGAGCGGAGGCTGTGAATTTCCGGCTACAGAGCCGAATCAGGACAGCTCTACGCCCAGCGCCGCGAGCCTGGCCTCGAGAACCTGGGCCACGCCGTCGTCGTCAAAGTGGGGTGCCTGCTGCCCGGCGGCGCTGATGGCGTCCGGATGGCCGCTGGCCATGGCGTACCCGTGGCCTGCCCAGCGCAGCATCTCGACGTCGTTGGGCATGTCCCCGAACGCCACGACGTCGGCCGCGTCAATGGACAGGGAGTTGGCGTATTCGGCCAGGGTGACGGCCTTGTTGACGCCGGGGAGGGACAGTTCCAGCATCGCCACGGTGGGCGCGGAGTGCGTGGCGGACGCCAGATGGGCGACGGCGGGCCGCACCGCGGCCAGGAAGTCGTCCGCGGTGCCATCCCTGACAATCGCCAGGAACTTCACGACGGCGTCGTCCGGGGTCAGCGTTTCGGCCAGCGGGGCGGGGGTAAATTCGGCCAGCAGCTCGCTGGTGCCGTTCTCGATGAAACCGGGCTCAAGATGGAATCCGGTCAGTGTTTCCGCGGCGAAGAGCGCGGCGGGGCGCAGTTCCTTGATGATCCGCCGCAGTTCCAGCACCGCGTCAATGCCCAGCGTCCGGGCGGAAACCAGCCGGTCCGCTTCGAGGTCCCACACCACGGCGCCGTTGGAACAGATGACAGTGCCGGTGTGGCCCAGCTGTTCCTCCAGCGGGTGGAGCCAGCGCGGCGGGCGGCCGGTGACAAAAACGAGCTCGATGCCGGCGTCCCTGCAGGCGTGGAAGGCCCGGACGGTGCGGTCGCTGATCTTTCCGTCGTGCCCAAGAATCGTTCCGTCAATATCACTTGCTACCAGCCGCATCCTGCCAGTCTACGTGGGGCGGCGGGCTTCCCGGGCCGTGAAGCCTCCTCCCTGAGCTGGCCTGTTGGAGTCGCCCGGCGACGTCTTTTAACGCCGCGCTACGTTCTGTTGAGCCTTCACGTCGTTGCATGAACGTCCGTGTCCGGTGCCGTTGTGGGGCCTGGGGTCCGTCCGTAACCTCATCTTCAACATCTCCGCAAGCAAAGGAAATACCGTGACAACTCCCCCGGATAACACTCCGCAAAACCAGCCGGCCGCCACCCGCATCGTGGCCGGCCAGGCTTCCGCTCCGAAGCGTCCGCTGGGCCTGAAGATCGGCATCGTGGCCGGAATTCTGGCGCTGGTCGGCGGCGGCGTGGCTGTGGCGTCGGCCGTCTCCGGCAACAACGCCGCCACCTCCGCGGCA
Organism: Pseudarthrobacter sp. NIBRBAC000502772; assembly: GCF_006517235.1. Taxonomy (NCBI): domain Bacteria; kingdom Bacillati; phylum Actinomycetota; class Actinomycetes; order Micrococcales; family Micrococcaceae; genus Pseudarthrobacter; species Pseudarthrobacter sp. NIBRBAC000502772. The sequence continues at coordinate 733,144 of NZ_CP041188.1, read as the reverse complement.
TCCTCCGCCCCACCGGCCGGCAACCCGGCAGCAGAGCTCAAACTCGGCTACTTCGGCAACGTGACGCACGCACCGGCATTGGTGGGTGTCAGCCAGGGCTACATCGCCAAAGAACTGGGCGATACCAAGCTCAGCACGCAGGTCTTCAACGCCGGGCCCGCCGCGATCGAGGCCCTGAACGCCGGCGCCATCGACGCCACCTACATCGGCCCTAACCCGGCCATCAACTCGTTCGTCAAGAGCGGCGGGGAGTCCGTCAGCATCATCGCCGGGGCGGCTGCGGGCGGTGCGCAGCTGGTGGTCAAACCGGAAATCAACTCCGCCGCGGACCTGAAGGGCAAGACCCTCGCCTCGCCGCAGCTCGGCGGCACGCAGGATGTGGCGCTCCGTGCCTGGCTCGCCACGCAGGGCTACAAGACCAATGTGGACGGCAGCGGCGACGTGGCCATCAACCCCACCGAAAATGCCCAGACGCTGAAACTGTTCCAGGACGGAAAACTCGACGGCGCGTGGCTGCCCGAGCCCTGGGCCTCGCGCCTGGTGCTGACCGCCGGAGCCAAGGTCCTGGTGGACGAAAAGGACCTGTGGGACGGATCCCTTTCCGGCAAGGCAGGCGAGTTCCCCACCACCATCCTGATCGTCAACAAGAAGTTCGCCGCCGAGCACCCGGACACCGTGAAGGCGCTGCTCAAGGGCCACGCCAAGTCTGTTGACTGGCTGAACAGTGCCGCTGCCGGCGAAAAGGCCAGCGTCATCAACGCTGCCCTCAAGGAAGCTGCCGGCGCCGAACTCAAGGCCGACGTGATCGAGCGGCCCCTGAAGAACATCGTCTTCACCGTGGATCCGCTCGCCGGAACCTACCCCAAGCTGCTCAAGGACGGCGTGGCAGCCGGCACCACCAAGCAGGCGGACATCAACGGCATCTTCGACCTGACGGCCCTCAACGAGGTTACCGGGCAGAAGACGTCAGCCGCCGGACTCGGCAAGGAATAGCCCGCGTTCAACCCGCCTGCTTGCCTGCAACTTCTCCGGATTGCAGACAAGTGGGCGGGTTTTCGCGATCCCTCAGCGTTCCTTTCCGAGCCGACCGGCCGGGTCGATAATGACCCTATGGTTCGCTTCACCGCCGACATTCAGCTGCGGGGCTCCAATCCATTCGTGGACGTCCCGGCGGCAGCTGCGGCCGAGCTGCTGCCGCTCGCGGAGCATGGCCGGATCAGGGTGACCGGCACGCTCAGGGGTGCGGAGTTCAACGCCACGGTGATGCCGGTCAGATCCGGACGGCACGTCCTGTATCTTTCCGGCGGCCTGCGGACGGCAACGGGCGTGCGTGTCGGGGAAACGGTCACATTGGACATTCAGGCGCTCGAAGCCCACGAGGTCATTCCGCCCGGAGATTTGGCTGCCGCCCTGGACGCGGCCGTGGGAGCGGCAGGCAACTGGGGGCAGCTGCCCGTTTCGCAGCGGCGGGAGCTGATGCGTTTCCTCGAGGACGCGCGGACGCCGTCGACGCGGGCGCGCCGCGTTGAACAGCTCGTGGCCCAGGTGCTGGGCGCGGACGTCCCGCCACCGGGCCGGCGCACTGGCCGCGCTTTGTGGACCTGCCCCTCTTGCGGACGGCAGTTTGTCACGCGGAACATGAACCATTCCTGCTCACAGCACACCCTCGACGAGCCGTTCCGCGACCGGCCGGAAAGCATTCACCGGCTGTTCGGTCTGGTTCGCCGGATGGTTGAGGCGATCGGCCCGGTAACGCTGGTTCCCTACCGCGACCGCGTCGCCTTTATGGTTCGGGTCCGGTTCGCCGGGGTCAAACCCGCGAACAAGTGGCTCGACGTGGAGTTCTGGCTCACGCGGAGGGTTGAGTCGCCCAGATTCCGGAGGGTTGAAACGCTGTCTCCGTACACGCATCTCTACACGGTGCGGGTGGCTGAGCCATCCGACGTCGACGGCAAACTGGCCGCCTGGCTCCGCGAGGCCTACGCGGTGGGCTGCCAGGAGCACCTGCGCAACCCAACCGCCTGACGGCCCTGCTGCTTGGGCGTCGCGTTCCGTGAACAGTGCCCCCATCCGTTACCGGGTGAGGGCACTATGTGCGTTGCGCTTGAGTGACAGGCCTTTCTAGCCGATCAGTGTGGTGATGAGGCGTAGGGAGGAAGCGATGATGGTTATGAGTCCGATGGCGCCAAGGAGGTTGTGCCACCACCTGTTGCGGAGGTCTCCCATGACGGACGTTTTGTTGGCCATGATGACGATCAGGATGCCGAGCAGAGGAGCGATGAGCACGGTGAGGGATTGGGCGATGACGATGAGTCCCACGGGTGAGGCCTGAAAGGAGAGTGTGATGATCAGACCGAAGGCCAAGATAATGCCGGTGAGGATGCGAGCGGTGGGTGATCCTGCCTTGGCGCCGCGGCCGAGGGCGTCGGAGAGCATGGTGCCGCCGGCGGTGGCGTTGGCGATCATGGAGGAGAAGGCTGCCCCGGAGAGTCCGAGGGCGAACACCATCGCGCCGACCGGCCCTGCCAGGGGCGTGAATACGGAGGCGAGTGCGTTGATGGTTCCGGCTTCGGCGCCGGTTTTTCCGAGCACGGCGGCCGCGACCATGATGACCAGGGCGGTCATGATGCCGGGTGCGACGATGCCAGGGATGGTGTCCACCAGGGTGATGTCGCGATAGTCGGCGCGGGTGCGACGGTGTTCCTTGATGCCGTAGGAGGTATAGAAGGCGGCGTTGATTGAGAAGTTGGTCCCAACCAGGGCCACGATGAGGATCTCACTTCCTGGCGGCAGGCTTGGAACCATGCCTGCCATGGACCGGTACCAGTCGGGTTGGGCCACTACGGTGCTGGCGATGAAGGCCAGGCCCATGAGGACAACGATGACCAGAAGGGCCTTTTCGACGATTCCGTAGACGTTGCGGAAGGCCAGGACGAAGCCGACGGCGGCGGTGCAGACCACGGTCCAGAGGACCGGGGATCCGCCGAAGATCAGGGAAAGTCCCAGCCCGGATCCGACGGCGTTGCCGACGGAGAACATCAGCGTAATGCCGAAGACGCCGAAGCCTGCAAGGACGCCCACCCATTTGCCGAGGTGGTCTTTGATGGAGGTGATCAGGGAAGTGGGGGTGGCGATGCCGAGCCTGACGCTCATATCGGTGAAGAAGATCATCAGGATGGTGGAGACGGCGATGACCCAGACGAGGCTGTAGTCGAACCGGCTGCCGGCCTGTACTGCGGTGGTGAGGTTGCCCGGGCCGAACTGCCAGGCTCCGACGACAAATGCCGGGCCCATGAGCGCGAGGTATCCGAGGAAGGTCCGCCGCTTGGCTGGTAGCCCGGGAGTCGGGCTGGCTTCGTGGATGATGATCTGTCCTCGGTGAGCGCGCGGGGAGGTGGTGGTCTTGTTTGGCTCGCTCATGGCGAGTCCTCCTTCTACAGCGGCGATGCTGTGGGTCGTCGTTGACCTAATTGGAGAATAAAGCATGTGGGGAAGGGTGGCGGGCTGCCGCCCGCCACCCTTGGGGATCGGGAGATCAGGCGGAGACGGTGACGCTGCCCAGGTTCGCGGACTTCAGCGCGAGTGCGATCTCGTCGCTGGCGCCTTCGGCCAAGGGGAGCAGCGGGGGCCGGACCGTGGCGTGCTCGAGAATGCCGCGGGCAACGAGTCCTTCCTTGAGTGCGACGGTGCCTTCCATGTGCGATCCGCGGTGGTAGACGTTCTTGGTGACCGGCAGCAGGCGGTCGTGGATGGCGCGGGCCGCTGCATAATCCTTAGCCTTGCCGGCGGCGATGAGCTCCACCAACGGTTCCGGCGCGAGCCCGCCGTAACCAACAAGGGCGCCGTCGACGTCGAACATTGTATGAAGCAGGTACTCGTCATGGCAGGTCAGGATCTGCAGGTCAGGGTACGTTTCCCGCAGGACCGGAATTTCGGTATCCCAGCGCTTCATGTTCCGCACGCCGTTCTTCGTGGCAAAGACGCCCTCCATGCCGGCGATCTCCAGCTGGGTCTCAAGGTCATACGTGGCCTTGGTGGCGTCCGGGTACTGAAAGAGAATCAGCGGCAGTCCGGACGTTTCGTAAATTTCCTTGTAGCGGGTCTGCGGCGCGCCCTTCTGGTAACCGAAACGCAGCCAGCCATGCGAGGGATAAACCAGACCGGCAGATGCGCCAGCTTCGACGGCCCTTTTAGCCTCGAGGGCAGCGACGGTGTTGCCCTCACCGGTTATGCCGGCGATGATCGGGATTTCGCCATTGACGGCGTTCTTGAATTCCCGGATAACGAGTGCCTGCTCATCCTGCGTCAGGAAGGTACCTTCACCGGCGTGGCCGAGGACCACCAGGCCCTTGACGCCTTCGACGCTGGCCAGCCAGCCTCCGAGACGGTGGATCGCGTCAACGTCGACGCTGCCGTCACGGTTGAACGGCGTTACGGGTGCGGGAACCAGCCCGCGGAGGTCGATGGTCATGAGAGCTTCCTCTGTCTTGTCGTTCGAAGTCCCGCTAGAATGTGAGAACGATTGCGGGAACGTTTTCATTGTGCGGTGTGTTCGAACTCACTGTCAAGGGGCAAGTTGGGAACAAGGAGGAAATAGAGTGTCAGCTAGGACATTCTCGAACAGGAGCACTCGCATGGAACCGGCCGGCCCAGGAACCACAGTTACCCTCCGCGACGTGGCTGCCGCCAGCGGAGTCAGTCTTTCGACCGCCAGCCGCGCACTGGACGAACGGGGCACCGCATCGCGGTCAGCGGCAGCAGCACACGTACGCAAAGTCGCCGAGGAACTCGGCTACCGCCGCAATTCGTTCGCCTCAAACCTGCGGAGAGGCGAAACACGCACGCTCGGAGTGCTCGTGCCTCGCTTGAGTGACACCGTGATGGCGCTGATGTTCGAAGAACTTGAACGTGCGGCCGCAGGCCGTGGCTACTTCGCCATGGTCGCCACCAGCGGGGATGACCCAGAGGACGAACGCCGTGCCGCGGAAACCCTGCTGGACCGGAACGTGGACGGGCTGATCTTGGCAACGGCCCGCCTCGACGACGAACTGCCCAAGCGCCTGCGTGAACGCGGCGTGGCGCACGCTTTGGTGCTGCGCACGGACGGGGTCAGCCCATCCGCGCTCGGCGACGACGAGGTGGGAGGTTACCTTGCCGTGCGCCACCTCATCGATCTGGGCCACCGGGACATCGCCGTTGTGACCGGCCCGTCCTATACGTCCACCGGGATCACCCGCCTTACCGGCGCCCGCCGGGCGATGAAGGAAGCGGACATCAAGCCGCCGGAGGAATGGCTGCTCGCCGCCGGTTACGGTATCGAAAACGGCTTCGCCGCCGGGGAAACGCTGCTGCGGCGGGACGGGCGACGCCCCACTGCCGTGTTCGCAGCCAATGACAACCTGGCCATGGGCATCATCGCTGCCGCCCACCGCGCCCAGGTCACTGTCGGCGAAGAACTGGCACTTGTCGGCTACAACGACATACCGCTCTCATCCCGGCTCTCAACCCCGCTGTCATCCGTCCGCGTCCCTCTCGACCAGATCGCCGGCAATGCGATCGACCTCATCGTGAACCCCGGCAAAGAACCAAGAATCCGGAAATCCCTGCCCACGCTAATACCCCGCGAATCGAGCGGTCCGCCCAAGCACTCCGCACCAAGAGCTCACTAGCAAACCAGACGCGGCACGAAACATCAGGCTTCGGCGCAGCCCAAACCCGCGCTACTCCGCCGGAACCGCGTTCAGTTCGGCGCGAGTAGGCGGATTGGCGCCCGGGCGGGAAACAGTGATTGCCGCCGCACGGGCAGCATGGGCCAGGAGCTCGGCCAGGCCCTCGGCCGGAAGCTCGCGCAGGTCCTTCCGGTTCTGCGCGCCGTCCAGGCCGCGGTCCACGATCCCCGAAAGCAGCGCGGCCATAAAGGAATCACCGGCGCCCACGGTGTCGGCCACTTCCACGCGAGGCGCGTCAATGGCGGCTTCACCGGCGGCCGTAATTCCCCACGGACCGGCCGCGCCGCGCGTGACGACTACCAGGGCCGGGCCCTCGGAACCGCCCAGCGACAGCCAGCGGCGCGCTGATTCCAGCGCATCCACGCCCGGGTACAGCCACTCGAGGTCCTCGTCCGAGGCCTTGACCACGTCCGCGAGGGTGACAAATTTCTCCGCCTGCGTTCGCGCATAGTCCACGTCCGTGATGATGCTGGGCCGGCAGTTGGGATCGAAGCTGATCGTGGCGGCGGGGTGGGCATGCTCGACGGCGGCGAGCACCGCCGCGGCCCCCGGCGCCAGCATCGTGGCGATGGAGCCGGTGTGCAGCAAGGTGGTTCCCTGCAGCATAAAGGCGAGGCGGTCCGCCAGGCCGGGAAGCTCCCAGGCGAGGTCGAACGTGTAGGTGGCGGCGCCGTCGTCGTCAATTACGGCGGTGGCCACGCTGGTTGGCAGCTCGTCGGGGCCGAGCGGCAGCATAACGGAGCTGGAGCGCAGGTGCGCCGCCACCGAATCCCCGTAGGCGTCGCGGCCGTAACGGCCGACGAACTGCACGGGATGGTCGAGGCGGGCCAGGCCCACCGCGACGTTAAGGGGACTGCCGCCCACGTGGGCTTCGATTCCGGAGGCGCGCTGGACAACGTCAACAAGGCCCTCGCCTATAACTGTGAGCATGGTCATACTCTGCCAGAGATGCGCCCGCCTACACAGGCGTGTTACGCGTCGCCTACCATGGAGATATGACATCCCATGTCCTCCAGCCAATGACGGCCGCCATGCCCGACGTCGAACACATCCTGGCGGTCCGCGGCACCGGCGGCTACAGGCAATTCAGGATCCCCGCCCTGGCCGTCTCGCGGCAGGGCACCCTGCTGGCCGCCTATGACGGCCGCCCCAACCTCGATGACCTGCCCAACCCGATCGACCTCCTGCTCCGGCGCAGCTCGGACAACGGCCGGACCTGGGGCGACCAGCAGGTCGTCAGGACGGGCGGCGGCCTCAACGGTTACGGCGATCCGAGCCTCCTGGTGGACGTTGAGACCGGCCGGATCTTCATGTTCCACGCAGCCGGAACCCGCGCCGGCTTCTTCGAGGCCGTGGCCGGTATGGAGCCGGACGACGATGTGCAGCACTGCGATCTCAGCTACTCGGACGACGACGGCCTGACCTGGCAGCACCGCCGGATCACCGCCCAGCTCAAGCTCCGCCCGCCTGTTCACCCGCGTGGGCCAAGTACGGGCGAGCCGGACATCACCGGAATCTTCGCCGCGGCGGGCCAGGGCATCCAGATCCACACCGGCCCCTACCGCGGCCGCCTGGTCCAGCAGTTTGTGGTCCTGGCCGGCGGCGAGATCATGGCCGCTTCCGCGTACAGCGACGACCACGGCGACACCTGGGTGCTCGGGGAGCTCATCGGCGTCCGGACGCACGGCCACGCCCCCAACGAAAACAAGGTTGCCGCCCTCCAGGACGGCCGGCTCCTGCTGCACAGCCGCGGCACGCCGCGCCGCCTTGCCGCAATGTCCGACGACGGCGGGGCCACCTGGAGCGCCCTGTGCCCCGTCGAAGACCTCACGGACCCGGGTGACAACGGCTCGCTGGTCCGCTTCGACGGCCTGCCGTCCCCGACTTCCTTCGCCGACGAGGCAACGGACTCCTGGCTGCTGGCCACCAACAACCAGGACACGGCATTGCGGCGGAACACGGTGATCAGCCTGTCCCCCGATGACGGCCTCAGCTGGCCCGCGAAGCTGGTCCTGTGCCCGGGCAGCTCGGCCTATTCGACGGCCGCCCGGCTCCCCGACGGCAACATCGGCGTCCTCTACGAACGCCAGGGCTACCGGGAAATCGTGTTTGCCTCGGTGCCCGCGGCACAACTCACCGCACAGCTCACCGCCCGCCCCACTGACTCCGGCGCCGCCGCCACTGGGAGTGCCGCCGGGAGTGTGCCCCCCGAGTCCTCCGCCGATGCGAGGGCTCAGGACGACGGTGCCGGGCTGGTGTTCGACATGGAACTGCGCTCCATCACGCCCGGCCGCCCGCGGGCCTGGCAGAACGTCGGCGAGTTTCACGTGATGCGGTCCGGCGGTGAGGACTGGGGTGTGCACACCTGGAAGGAAATCGGTCAGGGTTACTCGACCGAAGCTGCGCAGGTCATCGGCACGCGGGAGGCACAGGACCTGAATTACGGCCCGATCATTCCCGGCTACAAGGCCGGGGACATCCTGGCCTTCACGGGCAGGGCACGCAATGACGGAGCCCAGTCCATTACCGGGGTCCGACTGTCCGGTCCGGGCTCGGACGCCTTCCCCGCGGCGGATCTTGGCCCCGGGGAAGAGGCTCTCTATTTCACGCCCGGATACACCGTCACAAAGGCGGATGTGGCACAGGGCCACGCGGACGTGGTCTTTGAAGTGGTCGGCGAGCGCGGCGGCACTGCCCAGCGCCGCCGTCGTGCTTTCACGTTTGACACCGCCACAGGCCACGTCAGCGAGCCGAAGTGAGAGAGCGTCCGGCGGAAAGCCACGTTAAGTGAGAGAGCGTTACAAACTGACGCTTGACGTGAACCTGTGATGACGCTTACAGTCGACATACGAGCTCGGACGTCCTACATCCGATAAACCTTCTGGAATGGCGAGGCCCTCATGAACAACATCACCAAGAACCTGCCGCTGGTCAATGACGCCAGCCGCCGGAACTTCCTCAAGCTGACCGGGGCCATGGGCGCCGCCGCAGCATTCACCGCCTCTGTCGCCGCGTGCGGCAGCCCGGCAGCTACCACCACCGGCAGCTCGGCAGGCGCCGCGGCAGTCAACAAGGACCTCACCATCGAAGCGGGCATCTCCTACGCCCTCTCCACCGGCTTCGACCCGCTGAGCTCCTCGGGCGCCACGCCGATGGCCGCCAACCTGCACATCTTCGAAGGCCTCATCGAGCTGCACCCGGCCACCCGCGAGCCCTACAACGCGCTGGCGGCATCGGACCCCAAGAAGGTCAACGACACCACCTACCAGGTGACCATCCGCGACGGCGCCAAGTTCCATGACGGCACTCCGGTCACCACCGAAGACGTGGCCTTCTCCTTCACCCGCGTGATGGATCCGGCGAACAAGTCCCTGTTCTCGCAGTTCATCCCGTTCATCAAGGAAGTCAAGCCCGTTGACGCCAAGACGGTCGAGTTCACCCTCAAGTACGCCTTCCCCGGCTTCGGCCCCCGCATCTCCGTGGTCAAGGTTGTCCCCAAGGCCTTGGCCACGGACCTCAAGGCCTTCGACGCCAAGCCCGTCGGCACCGGCCCCTACAAGCTCATCTCCGCCGCCAAGGACGACAAGATCGTCTTCGAAGCGTTCGCTGACTACAACGGCCCCAAGCCGGCACTGGCCAAGGGCATGACCTGGCTCCTGCTCTCCGACGCCGCAGCCCGCGTCACCGCCGTCCAGTCCGGCCGTGTCCAGGCCATCGAGGACGTCCCCTACCTCGACATCGACGGCCTCAAGTCCAAGGTCAAGGTCGAATCAGTCCAGTCCTTCGGCCTGATGTTCCTGATGTTCAACTGCAACAAGGCGCCGTTCAACAACAAGCTGGTCCGACAGGCCCTGCACTACGGGCTGGACAAGGAAGCCATCATCAAGAAGGCCCTGTTCGGCAACGCCAAGGCCGCCAGCTCCTACTTCCAGGAAGGCCACCCGGACTACGTCAAGGCCAAGAACGTCTACGGCTACGACGCATCGAAAGCCGCGGACCTCCTGAAGCAGGCCGGCGTCACCAGCCTCGAATTCGAATTGCTCACCACGGACACCGCCTGGGTCAAGGACGTTGCCCCGCTGATCCTCGAATCCTGGAACAAGATCCCGGGCGTGAAGGTCTCCGTGAAGAGCATCCAGTCCGGCGCCCTGTACACGGACCGCGTCGGTACGGGCGACTACTCAGTGGTCGCAGCCCCCGGCGACCCGTCGGTCTTCGGCAACGACGCGGACCTGCTCCTGAGCTGGTTCTACTCGGGCGCCACCTGGATGGAAAAGCGCGCCTACTGGACCGCCCCGGAACGTGCCAAGCTGCAGGAGCTCATGAACAAGGGCTCGCAGGCTGCCGCAGCAGACGCCAAGAAGATCACCGGCGAAATTGTGGACCTTGTCTCCGACGAAGTTCCCCTGTATCCGATCTTCCACCGCCAGCTGCCCTCCGCCTGGGACGACAAGAAGCTCAAGGGCTTCAAGCCGCTGCCCACCACCGGCATGTCGTTCATCGACGTCGGCCGCACCGCCTAAGCAGCCAACTTGCGTTGCGAGGCCTGCTCTGCGCCCCCAGTACCCCGGGAGCACGCAGAGCGGGCCTCGCAACATCTTGAACTGCAGCACCCAAACAAACCGGAGAACAAATTGGTCACGATATTGCGTCTGCTTGGCCGCAGACTCGCAGCACTGCCATTGATGATCCTGGGCATCACCCTGCTCGTCTTCCTTGTCCTGCAGGCCGCTCCCGGCGACCAGGCAAGCTCCGCCCTCGGCGACGGCGCCAGCGAAGAAGCGAAGCAGCAGTACCGCCAGGAAAACGGCCTGAACGATCCACTGGTCATCCAGTACTTCAGCTTCCTCGGCAAGCTGCTGCAGCTGGACCTCGGCGTCACCACGCCGCCGGCCAAGTCGGTGGCCTCCATGATCGGCTCCGCGTTCCCCCTGACGCTGCAGCTGACTTTCCTGGGCGTGCTGATCGCGATCGTCCTGTCCCTGACCTTCGGCATCCTCGGCGCCCTCTACCGGGACAAATGGCAGGACCAGCTGGTCCGCGTTTTCTCGATCGCCGCGATCGCCACGCCGTCGTTCTGGCTCGGCATCCTGCTGATCCAGTGGTTCGCCCTCGGCGCCAGCCCCCTGTTCCCCTCCGGGGGAATCGCGACGCCGGAATCCGGCTTCGGCGGTTGGCTCAACTCGATGGCCCTCCCGGCCCTGGCGCTGGGCATCCCGGTCTCCGCCTCGCTGATCCGCGTGGTCCGCACCTCGATGGTGGAGGAGCTGGACCGCGACTACGTCCGCACCGCCATCGGCAACGGCGTCCCCTACCGCGAAGTGGTCTCCAAGAACGTCCTCCGCAACGCCCTGGTGACCCCGGTGACCGTGCTGGGACTCCGCGTGGGCTACCTGCTGGGCGGCGCCGTCGTGATTGAAATGATCTTCGCCCTGCCCGGCATGGGCCAGCTGATCCTCAACGGCATCACCAACCTGGACGTCAACCTGGTCCAGGGCGTGGTGCTCACCATCTCCGTTACTTTCGTTCTGGTGAACATCGTGGTGGACCTCCTGTACCTGCTCATCAACCCCCGAATCAGGACGGTATAGCTTCATGCGTAGCAAGCTTGCTGAACGGCTGAGTGCCCCGGGCCTCCGTTTCAAGGCCCTGCCTTGGGGCTCCCGCATCGCCCTCCTCTTCCTCATCATGATCGTCCTCTCCGCGGTGTTCGCGCCGGTCATCGCGCCGCACGATCCGCTGGAGACCTTCATCCCCGCCACCCCGCCAGGCGCCGAGCACTTCTTCGGCACCGACCGGCTGGGCCGCGACATCTTCTCCCGCCTGCTCTTCGGCGCCCAGTCATCGCTGATGATCGGCCTCGGCGCGGTCATCCTGGCCATCCTGGTGGGCGCCCTGCTGGGCTCCTTCGCCGCAACGTCCAGCAAGGCCGTCAACGAACTGATCATGCGCCTGATGGACATCCTGATGGCGTTCCCGGGCATCGCCCTGGCCGCAGTGCTGCTGGCCGCGTTCGGCAACTCGGTTCCCACCATCATCATCGCGATCGCCATCATCTACACCCCGCAGCTGGCCCGCGTGGTCCGCGCCAACGTGCTCTCCCAGTACGGCGAAGACTACGTCCGTGCCGAGCGTGTGATCGGCGCAGGCCGCTTCTACATCCTGCTCAAGCACATCGTCCGCAACACCGCCGCCCCCGTGCTGGTGTTCGCCACGGTGATGGTGGCCGACGCCATCATCCTCGAAGCCTCGCTGTCCTTCCTCGGCGCCGGTGTCCAGGACCCCGCACCGTCGTGGGGCAACGTGATCTCCTACGGCCGCAACCTGGTCCTGTCCGGCGGCTGGTGGGCCACCACCTTCGCCGGTGTGACCATCCTGCTCACCGTTCTCTCGCTGAACATCCTCGCCGAGGGCCTCACCGACGCGATGGTGAACCCGAAACTGCGCAAGGCACCTGTAGTAAAGGACGACGACGGCGCGTCGGCTGTTGTTGCCGGCGCAGCGGTGGGTGCCGGCGTCGACACTCAGATCGCCACGTCTGTGGCCCAACCGTCAGTGGTGGAAGAGCACGAGCTCGACGGCGTGCGCGCCGCTTTCGGTGATGTCCTCACCGAGGAGCACTACAACGAGGCAGCCATCCTCTCCGACCCGAAGCTGGCCGCGGCGAACCCGCACCTGCTGCTGGACAAGGAACTGGAACTGCTCTCCGGCATCGAGGCCACGCGCGCCGACCGGCTCCCCCAGGTCCCGGCCGGCGCACGCAACGTCCTGGAGGTCAGGAACCTGTCCATCCGCTTCCCGGGCCGCTTCGGCGACACCGCGATTGTGGACAACGTCTCCTTCACGGTCCGCGAAGGCGAAACCATGGGCCTGGTGGGCGAATCCGGCTGCGGCAAGTCCATCACGTCCCTCGCGGTCATGGGCCTGCTGCCCAAGACCGCGCAGGTCACCGGTTCCATCACGTTCGACGGCAAGGAACTGCTGGATCCGGCCACCAGCCACAGCAGCATCAAGGCCTACGAAGGCCTCCGCGGCCAGCAGATCGCCATGGTCTACCAGGACGCCCTGAGCTCCCTGAACCCGTCCATGAAGATCAAGGACCAGATGGAGCAGCTGACCAAGCGCGGCGGCCGCAAGACCCCCACCGAGCTGCTGGAACTGGTCAAGCTCGATCCGGTCCGGACGCTTGCCAGCTACCCGCACGAGCTCTCCGGCGGCCAGCGCCAGCGCGTGCTGATCGCCATGGCCCTGTCCCGTTCGCCGAAGATCGTGGTTGCCGATGAGCCCACCACCGCCCTGGACGTCACCGTCCAGAAGCAGGTAGTGGACCTGCTCAACGAGCTGCGCGAACAGCTCGGCTTCGCCATGGTCTTCGTCAGCCACGACCTCGCCCTGGTGGCCTCCCTGGCCCACCGCATCACCGTGATGTACGCCGGCCAGGTGGTGGAATCCGCACAGGCTTCGGAGCTGCTGCAGAACCCCAAGCACGAGTACACCCGCGGCCTGCTCGGCGCCGTCCTCTCCATCGAGGCCGACGCCGTCCGCCTGCACCAGATCCCCGGCACCGTCCCGTCCCCGCGCGACTTCGCCCCGGGAGACCGCTTCGCCCCGCGTTCACTGCGGTCCGACGCCGACCCCAACCAGCAGCTCGTCCTGACGACAGTGGGAGCCGCCAACGGCGGGGACGCTGACCACTACTGGGCGAGCCACCTGAAGGAGGATGCAAAATGAGCGTTTCAACCGGCAAGCCCGTCATCGAGCTCAAGGACGTCAAGGTCTACCACCACGCACGTGGCGGCGGGCTCTTCCGCCCGAACATCGTCAAAGCGGTCGACGGCGTCAACTTCAGCATCAGCCGCGGCGAAACCGTGGGCATCGTGGGTGAGTCCGGCTGCGGCAAGTCCACGCTCGCGTCCGTGCTTGTGGGACTGCAGACGCCGACGTCGGGCGAGGTCCTCTTCCACGGCAAGCCCGCCATCAAGCGCAACGCCGCCATGCGCAAGGAATTCGGCCGGTCCGTGTCGGTGGTCTTCCAGGACCCCGCCACGGCGCTGAACCCGCGCATGACCGTCCAGGACATCCTCACCGACCCGCTGCAGATCCACGGCATCGGCAACGCAGCATCCCGTGCGGCCAAGGTCAAGGAACTGCTGGCCCTCGTGGGCCTGCCGCAGTCCGCGGCCGAGGTCACGCCGTCGCAGGTTTCCGGCGGCCAGCGCCAGCGTGTGGCGATCGCCCGCGCCCTGGCACTGGACCCAGACATCATCGTGGCGGACGAGCCGACGTCGGCCCTGGACGTTTCCGTCCGCGCCCAGGTGCTGAACCTGCTCTCTGACCTGAAGACGCAGCTGAACCTCGGCATGGTGTTCATCTCGCATGACATCCAGACCGTCCGTTACGTCTCGGACCGCATCTGCGTTATGTACTTCGGCAAGATCGTCGAGCAGGGCACCGCCACTCAGGTCTTCGACAGCCCCACCAACGACTACACCAAGAAGCTCCTGGGCGCCGCCCCGAGCCTGCTCCACATCTAGCTTTCCTACCTCAAATTTTCGTCTAACCATCAATATTTGGAGAACTCTGTGACCACCGTCGCTTCCCGTTTCCAGGGCGTCATTCCGCCCGTCGTAACCCCCCGCACCGCCGATGGAGCCATCGACGTTCCGTCGCTGGAAAACGTCACCAAGCACCTGCTCGACGGCGGCGTCAGCGGCCTGTTTGTGCTGGGTTCCTCCGGCGAGGTCACGCACATGACCAACACCGAGCGCGACCTCGTCGTGCAGACCGTGGCAGGCGTGAACGCCGGCCAGGTGCCGCTGATCGTGGGCGCTGTAGAGCAGACCACCAACCGCGTCATTGAAGAAGCCAAGCGCGTCATCGCGCTGGGCGCCGACTCGATCGTGGCCACCAGCCTGTACTACGCCATCTCCAACGCCCAGGAGAACGGCACGCATTTCCGCTCCATCGCCGCCGCCGTTGACGTTCCCGTCTTCGCCTACGATGTGCCGGTGCGCACCCACTTCAAGCTGCCCACCGACCTTCTGGTCGAGCTGGGCCGCGAGGGCGTCATTGCCGGGGTGAAAGACTCCTCCGGCGACGACGTCTCGTTCCGCCAGCTGCTGCTGGCGGCCAAGGACATCCCCAACTTCGACATCTTCACCGGCCACGAAGTGGTTGTGGACGGCGCCCTCCTGGGCGGCGCCCAAGGTGTTGTTCCGGGCCTCGGCAACGTTGACCCGGCCGGCTACCGCCGCCTGTTCGACGCCGCACAGGCCGGCGACTGGGCCCAGGCCGCAGCCGAGCAGGACCGCTTGGCCGACGTCTTCGAGATCGTCTACACCCCCAAGGCAGGCCGCATGTCCGGCAACGCCGCGGGCCTGGGCGCCTTCAAGACCGCCCTGCAGCTCATGGGCATCATCAAGACGAACGTCATGAGCGCCCCCATGCTCTCCCTGGACGAGGACGAGACCAAGGCAATCCGCGCCATCCTGGAACGCAACGGCCTGATGTAGGTCTTACTGGGCTGAGTCGTGGTTGGGTCGCGTCTGAGGGGTCATTTTGCCGTCCCTTAGACACCTCCCGCCATGCCTCTCCGGTCGCTGGGCGACCTCCGCGACATTCTGGTCGGCGATGCGGGACTACGCAAAACAACCCCTCAGACACTCGGTGCGTACCTCGCCGGAGCCACAACGATGAGAAGGAAAGAAATGCAGTACGCGATCGGTGTTGACCTTGGGGGTACTAAGACTGCTGCCGGGGTTGTTTCCGGGGACGGGAGGGTCTTGTTTTCGGAGACCATTCCTACGCTGAACCGGGATGGCGGCGACGCGATCCTGGACGCTACTGCGGCGCTGGTTTCTTCCCTTATGTCGCGGGCACAAGCAGAGGGCCTCGTTGTTGTGGGGGTTGGCGTTGGTTCAGCTGGCGTTATCGATGCCGGGCGCGGTGTTGTGGTGTCCGCTACCGATGCCATCCTCGGGTGGGCCGGGACCGAGCTGACCGCAGGGTTGGCCGCCCGGCTCGGCCTGGCGCCGGAGGCTGTCCAGGCCGTGAACGATGTCCATGCGCACGCCCTGGGCGAGTCGTGGACGGGTTCCGCCGCAGGAACCTCAAGCTCGCTCCTGGTGGCCTTCGGCACCGGCGTCGGCGGCAGTTTTGTCCTGGCCGGGCACCCGGTCCTCGGACACCGCTACGCGGGCGGACACGTGGGCCATTTCGCTTCCCCGTATGCGTTCCACGAGGGCAAGCCTGTGCCCTGCGTCTGCGGCGGCGCCGGGCATGTTGAGGCCATCGCCTCCGGACCCGCCATCCGCGAGGCGTACGTGCGGCTGGGCGGCAACGAGCCGGTGATGGACGCCCGCGGCGTCTTTGCCCTTGCCGGCGCCAGCGACGCCATAGCCATCCAGGCTATGGGTATGGGCGCCGCCGCGGCCGGCCAGGCCGTGGGCGGACTCGCCAACATCCTGGACCCCGAAGTGGTGGTGGTTTCCGGCGGCCTCTCCGACGCCGGCGCCCCCTGGTGGCGTCCCATGGAACGCGCCCTGCGCGCCGAACTCCTGCCCGCGTTGCTCGGCCTCCCCGTCCTTCCCGCTAAACTCGGCAACGCAGCAGCAATGGTGGGCGCCGCGCGACTGGTCCTCACCGCTCGGTCCTGACACCGTCGTCGTAAAGCACCTCGCCTGACCACCACGCCCCACCCCGATCTTCAGCCCGCTCCGCCAAACCTTCCAGAGGAACCGACCGTGATCCTGACCCCCGAAGCCCTCGAAGCCCTGCGCGGGCATTTGATCGTGTCCTGCCAGGCGTACCCGGGCGAGCCCCTGCGGGACCCGCGCACCACGGCGCAGTTTGCCGCCTCCGCGGTGACCGGCGGCGCCGCTGCTGTCCGGGTCCAGGGCCTGGCCGATGTGCAGTTCACGCGTGCAGCGGTGGAGGTTCCGGTGATCGGGCTCTGGAAGGACGGGCACGACGGCGTCTTCATCACTCCCACGCTCCGCCACGCTTTGGCGGTGGCCAACGCGGGCGCCCACGTGGTGGCGATCGACGGCACGCGCCGGGGGCGTCCGGACGGCCTGACGCTGGCCCAGACGGTGGCGGGCATCCACCAGGATTCCCACGCCTTGGTGATGGCGGACTGCGGCTCGTTCGACGACGCCGCCGCCGCTGTCGAGGCCGGGGCCGACCTGATCGGCACCACGCTGTCCGGTTACTCCGGCGAGCGCCCCAAGACGCACGGCCCCGACCTGGAACTGCTGGAGCAGATCGCCGCGGCCGGCTTCGGTGTGCCGCTCATCGCCGAAGGCCGCCTCCACTCCCCCGCCCAGGCCCGCCAGTGCCTCGACGCCGGTGCGTTCGCCGTCGTCGTCGGTACCGCGATCACGCACCCGGCCACCATCACCGGCTGGTTCGCCGAGGCCCTGAAGTGACCCCGCCGCCGGAACAAACACAGCCCACCGCCGCTGAGCCCGGGAACTACCTGCTGGCCGGTACGGTCCTGACCGACGGGTCGGCCCAGGACGACGCAGTGGTGGCCGTCGCAGACGGCCGTATCGCGTATGTGGGGCCCCGCGCCGGTCTTGATGAGGCGTCGCTGCCCGGCCTTGAAGAACTCGAACTGCCGCCGGGCTGCATGATTCTGCCCGGCCTCGTTGACCTGCACTGCCACGGCGCTGTCGGCGGCGACTTCCCCAGCGGCGACAGCGAGGCTGCCAGGACCGCCGTCGACTTCCTGCACCGCAGCGGCACCACCACGTTGCTGGCAAGCACGGTGACCGCGTCCCGTGAGGACCTGCTGCGCGGCCTGGAAACCCTGCGGCTGCTCGCCGATGAAGGGCTCATCGCGGGCATCCACTCCGAGGGGCCGTTCCTGTCCCACGCGCGCTGCGGCGCCCAGGATCCACGGTACCTGCGCGAGCCGGACCTCCCCCTGCTGGCCGAGCTGCTGGCTGCGGCCGGCGGCCACCTGCGGACCATGACCTACGCGCCCGAACTGCCCGGCGCCGACGCCGTGGTGCGCATGCTCGCCGAACACGGCGTCACGCCGTCGCTGGGCCACACTGACGCGGACGCGCGGACGACGGCGGCCTCCCTCACCGGGGCGGCGGAGCTGCTGGCGGCATCCGGCCTGGGGACCGTATCGCGCCCCACGATCACACACCTCTTCAACGGCATGCCGCCGCTGCACCACCGCAGCCCCGGACCGGTCGCCGCGTGCCTCCGGCTGGCCGGGGCCGGCACGATTGCCGTCGAACTCATCGCCGACGGCGCGCACCTGGACCCCGAAACGGTCCGGATGGTCTTCGAGCTGGTGGGGGCCGAAAACGTGGTCCTGGTGACGGACTCCATGGCCGCCACCGGGCTGCCCGACGGCGACTACGAGCTTGGCCCCGCAGCCGTCTCCGTCAGCGGTGCCGTCGCCCGGCTGAGCAACGGCACGCTCGCCGGCGGGACGGCCACCATGCTGGACGTTGTGCGGCGGACCATTGGCGCCGGTGTGGAGCCGGCCGCCGCTGTTTTGTCAGCCACCGCGGTTCCGGCCGCGATCATCGGCCAGGCGCAGGAAATCGGAAGCCTCCGCGCGGGCCTGCGGGCCGACGTCGTGGTGGCGGATCGCAACTTCCGCCGCGTCCTGGTCCTGCGCGAGGGGCGCACCCTGGGCCTGCCCGCCGTCGGGGTTTAGCGCCGGCGGTGGCCGCCTGACGCTCCGTGGTGACGAGGGCCTGGCGGAGAGTGCATAGGCGACCGTGTTCAATGTTTACCTATAGGACACAGCAGGGCGGGCTCCAGGTCAAGAATTTCGCAATCGCACATCCGCCGCGCCGCCTGGTTGGGCAAACGAACAGCGCCCTTTCCGCGAGCGGCGTCTAGCGTCTATAGGGCATGTGGCTCAGGTCACCCGCCGCCCAGCGTTGAACCTGACGGTCCGCCTATCGAAAGCCTCGTCACCATGAACACGGACACACAGCTGTCAAAAACACTCAAGCCACGGCATCTCTCCATGATCGCGATCGCCGGCGTTATTGGCGCCGGGCTGTTCGTTGGCTCAGGAGCCGCGATTAAGCAAGCTGGCCCAGGCATACTCCTTGCTTACGCGGCAGCCGGACTCGTGGTCATCCTGGTCATGCGGATGCTCGGCGAAATGGCCGCGGCCAATCCGGAAACCGGGTCCTTTTCCGCTTACGCCGACAAAGCGCTGGGACGCTGGGCGGGGTTCAGCATCGGTTGGCTGTATGCCTGGTTCTGGATCATCGTCCTGGGAATCGAGGCGACCGCCGGCGCAGCAATTATGCACCGCTGGGTGCCTGGCATCGACCAATGGGTGTGGGCGCTGCTGCTCATGGTCCTTCTGACGCTGACCAACCTTGGCTCGGTGAAGTCCTATGGTGAATTCGAGTTCTGGTTCGCGTCCATCAAAGTGACGGCTATCGTGCTTTTCCTGCTGTTCGGTATTGCCGCCATCCTCGGCCTTGTCCCCGGGGTTCCCGCCCCAGGAGTCAGCAACCTCCTTGAGAACGGCGGGTTCTTTCCGAACGGTCCAGGCGCCGTACTCGCCGGCATTCTGGTGGTGGTGTTCTCCTTCTTCGGGGCCGAGATCGCCACGATCGCCGCCGGCGAGTCCGAAAATCCCGTGGACGCGGTCAAGAAGGCCGTCCAGTCCACCGTATGGCGCATCCTGGTCTTCTACATCGGCTCCATCGCCATCGTCGTAACCCTGCTGCCTTGGAACTCCGCCAGCGTGGCCAAGAGCCCGTATGTGGCCGTCATTGAGCTGTTCGGCATCCCGGGTGCGGGAACCATCATGGATATCGTCGTGCTGACATCGGTCCTGTCTTGCCTGAATTCCGGTCTCTACACCGCCAGCCGCATGCTGTTCTCCCTCTCCCAGCGAGGAGACGCCCCGAAGGCCTGGACCAAGATCTCCAAGCGCGGCGTTCCGGCTGCTGCCGTTCTGTCATCCACCGTGGTCGGATTCATCACGGTCGGACTGAACTATGTTGCCCCGGAAACGGTATTTCTTTTCCTGGTCAATACCTCCGGCGCCATCGCACTCTTCGTGTGGCTGGTCATCGCCACCTCACAGCTGATCCTGCGCCGCCGCATGGGCGCAGCCGCCAAGGACCTCGCCATGAAGATGTGGCTTTTCCCGTACCTGACGTGGGTCGCAATCGCCAGCATCGTCGCCCTGCTCATCGGCATGCTGATCCTGGACGCAACCCGCGAATCGCTGCTGCTCTCCATGGCACTCGCCGCCGTCGTCGTCGGCATTGCCGTATGGCGATACCGGAAGAACCTCAGCCCACATCAGCCCAACGACGTCAACGAACCCGAAGACGCGTCGCTGCGCACTCCCGCCCTGTAGCCAGCAGCTGCGACGGCGACTCGTCCGGTGGCGCGTCGCGTGGGCCCACTGGGCGAAGACCCCGGGTTCCGCGGCTACGCCCTCCCCCTCCTTCAGGCGTCCCGGCCTCCGCTGCTGTCCGCAGCCATTCTCGGCGTCCTCGTGGCCCTGTGGCACCTGCCGCTGGTCCTCTTTGGCGGGCTAAGCCTGATCAGCTTGCCGACGACGTTCGCCATCACCTTCCTCTATGTGTTGCTTTTCAACCGCACAGGCGGCAGCGTCCTGCTGACGCTCCTGTTCCACAACAGCCAGGGCACTTTCACCACGGGTTCCTTCGGCTTCACCGGTCCCGGCGCCGACCGCGCGGAGCTGATCTACTTCGGGGTCGTCGTCCTTGCGGTTCTGACACTCTGTGGCGCTGGACCGCCGGGCCTGGCGCAAGGCACCCCGCCCGGCCACCGCCGTCGGGCGTTTCTCCTTCAGGAGGCGTCCCAGGTGAACGACGGCGGGCAACAGTCGCCCTGCGAACGGCGCCTCTGTACCCCGTCAAGACCTGGCCGCATCGCGCTAGACTTTCGATTATGACCGGTGCCCCTGCCCGTCTTCTGGCCTGGCTCGTTGCCCTGACGATGCTCCTCACGGCGTGCGCGCCCGCGATCGGCTTTGACGAGACCGCCACCGATCGACCGATAGCAACGTCCTCGGCCCGGCCAGCCGCTGGCGACGTCGCCCCCGCCCCTCACCGGACTCCAGCCCCCACACCGACGCCGGTTCCCACGCCAACGGCGGTGCCCCAGGCGTTTGCCCTGAACCTCTACCAGGAGGGGGACTTCGTGCCGCAGTACACCTTCGACTGGTGTGTTGCGGCGAGCATCCAGATCGCGCACAACCTCATCGATGACACGGGGGGCGGCACGTGGGCCGATCGCGCTCAGCAGGGCGACCTGTGGGAGAGGGCCCGGGCACGGTCGTCCAACTCGTTCAACGGTGCAAATCCGCTCGGTTGGGCAGAGGTGCTGACCGACGTCGGGATGGGGCCATATGCCGTTGTCAGCATCGCCGACTATGAGGACGCGCTGCGAACGGCGGCGCGTGCCATCACCGAAACGGGCCGGCCGGTCGGGCTGGTCATGTGGAGCGGCCGCCATGCCTGGGTGATGAGCGGGTTCGAGTCGCTCGGCGATCCCGGCCAGTTCCCGGAGTTCTCGGTCACCGGCGTCCGCGTCCAGGATCCGCTCTACCCGCACGGCAGCGGGCAGTGGGGTCCATCGCCTGCGCCCAACAGCCTGCTCAGCCCCGAGCAGCTGGCGACGCAGTTCGTGGTCCGCGAGCCGCGACGCTGGAGCAGCGATCTGCCGGCGGGCTACCTGCTGGTGCTGCCGCAGGCCGAGGCCTGACCACGCCTTTTGTGCACGTGGGGATATCGTCGGGGTAGTGAGGGCTGAGCTCTTCGCGCACAGCCCCGTCGCTCCTGTCGGGGATTCGTTTCGATGGGAGTGCTATGTCAGGTCTTCAGGTCCATCCGGATGTCGCCATGGTGATGAGGGTTCTCGGCGACCTCGGCCTCGTCTGTTCCCCCGCCAAAGTCGAGGCCGACAACGCTGAGTACGGTGCCGCGATCTCGGCAATCGGTCGGTCTCCGGTTCGCTTCAGGGTCGGAAAACTGACCCCGACGAAGGTGGGCTTATTCGTGACAGTGTGGCGGCGCTCTCTCGATGGGTCGACCGAACCTCTGCCCGCGGAGGAGTGCAGCGACGTGCTGGTGATCTGCGTACGGGAGGATTCCCGAGTCGGAGCATTCGCTTTTCCGAAGGCGGCGCTGGTCAAGCACGGCGTCGTGTCCGTTGGCGGCGCCGGAGGCAAGCGAGGGTTCCGCATCTATCCGCCCTGGTCATCTACGACGAATCGGCAGGCGAAAAAATCCCAGCAGTGGCAGTGTAATTACTTCTTCGAGATGGCTGACGGATCCGCCACCGATGCGCAGCGAGCCAGTCGACTTTTCGTTGTGGCCTAGACGGATTCGGCGACATTCGGTCAGGCCAGCTCAGGTGGCGGGCCGCCGTCGAGCGCTGCTCCACCCCAAGCGAATCCGACAGACTTTGTCGCGAAGTGCTGCCACTAGAGTTGCAATCAGCAGCCGGCTTGGTTGTGAATCTAGCGGCATTTGGCCTTGTTCTGTCAGCGGTAGATGCGGGTATCCGTTT
Organism: Pseudarthrobacter sp. NIBRBAC000502772; assembly: GCF_006517235.1. Classification (NCBI taxonomy): domain Bacteria; kingdom Bacillati; phylum Actinomycetota; class Actinomycetes; order Micrococcales; family Micrococcaceae; genus Pseudarthrobacter; species Pseudarthrobacter sp. NIBRBAC000502772. The sequence continues at coordinate 710,873 of NZ_CP041188.1, read as the reverse complement.
GAAGAACCCTGCACGGGACAGCCCGTAGTGCCGGTATGCGACCGCTATTTGGGTGTCTCGTTCTGTTCTCTTTGGGCGAGCCGCTGGAGTTGCCATCTATGTACGTCGGGCAGCCAATCCAACGGGGCCGATGGGCCGACACGCGGGTCGTCGGGAACACCGCCGTCTCGCAGGGCCCGCACGTACGCGCGATCCTGGTTGATACGTGCCCGTAGCTGCCCAGCTCCGCCGACCGAGCCGTGACCAGGGATGACGGCATCAACGTCGTCGGCCACGCTGTCAAACAGCCTCAACGCGGCGAGGTAGTCCTCGATCGGATTCGCGGCCTCCAGGTCGAGGAACGGCATCAGGATGTCAGAAAGCATATCGCCGGCGACGAGGACGCGGCGCTCCTCGATCAACAGCGCCGCATGGCCGGGGGCATGGGCCTGATGTTCGATGATCCGGGCTGTGGGGCCATCCCAAGGAATCTGCGCAGTATCGGCGGGCAGACCGGTAATGAGACCCAGCAGATCCATCGGGATATCCTCGGCGTACTCCGGCGGGAGCCCCTCGGCTATGCGGGCCTTCCAGTCCGCGTTCGACAGCAAATTTTGGATAGAGGCCGCGCAGCGGGCTGTACCGTAACGGGGCGCGTCGCGGAAGTTCGCGTGCCAGAGCACATGGTCCCAATCAGGATGCGTCGAGAAGCCTGCCACGACGGGCTGGCCCAACTCGTGAAGGTCGTTCGCGAGGGCCGACATTTCGTCGCCCGTTATACCGGGGTCAATGAGCAACACACCGTCCCGGCCCTGCACGACAACGGAATTACTCTGGATGAACTCGCTCTCGTGAACCAGAACGCCCTCAGCGACTTCCTCCAGCATGAAATGCCTTCCGCTTGTGGTTTGCAGCCCCTTGTCGAGACGGTATTAGCTGGCGGTAGTAGATTGCAAGCACTATTGGCGAAGCGGATGAGCCGCAGTCAAGGTGCCCGATCAACGCGCGGTGGAGGCGTTCGGCGATCGCTGGACCCTGATCGAGACCGGATCGGGACTGTCCGTAAAGGAGGACGCCGATAACGGCTAAGCCAAAAGCCAGCGACGACGAGGAGAAATGAGAGGCCGGACATTACCTTGGGTCTGACAGCAGCTAGGGTCCACCCATTAGGCCGCAACCGGTGGCGCCCTGATCGGTGCTGTTTGTGCCCGCCGGAGAAACGGCTTCCTAGGAACCTGTGGCCGTTTGTTGGGTCCCCTGACACGACATGGTTGGATGAGGAGTGATGACGGGCAGGTCGCCACATCTTATTGACGGACCACTTCCAACGCAACGCCGCGTTCGAGTAGTCCGGATCCGTCCAGCAGCAGGCGGTTTCACAGGCCCTTACCGAGGGCTGTCGGGCGGGGTGCACCCGTCTGCAGGGGGGAAACACCATGGCTGGTCTTTTTGAGTTATTCGTTGATGCGCAATCGCAGTTCAGGTTCCGGCTCCTCGACGACAGAGGAACGGTAATGGCCGTGTCGTCCGGTTTCGATGACAAGTTAACAGCCGTCGCCGGAATCGATGCCGTACGAGAATGTGCGGGCACGGGCCTGGTCACCGACCTCTCGGACCCGACTCCCGACGCGGACGGAACTGATTTAAGCGACGCCCCGAACGATGGCCTCAGACACCGGTCCTGACATACACGTTCGCAGGCCAAGGGCCTTGGTCGGGTGGGACACGCTCAGGTATACGCGATCTCCTGCAGTTTTCTTAGCCTGACGACGCAGGTCTCTGGCTGCCTCAAGTTTCGCCGCAGTCATCGCCGGCGGACTTCCGCCATGCCGGGCCCTGGTTTTCGCGGCCGCTAGCCCTGCCTTGGTGCGTTCGGACAAACGCGAGCGTTCGTACTCGGCCTAAGACGCGAACATGTGCTGGAAGGCCGGATGGGGTCGAGAGTGGAGTTGTTCACGCAGATTCGAAGGGACGCCGAGCCGATGCAGGCTTTACCTAGGATTGTCCAAGCTTCGCCGGGGCATGCGCAGTGTTTGCCAAGGATTTCGCCCCAGCACTAGGTGTGAACGTGTGCCGCCTGCAAACATTGTCTGGGGGATCCTTTTCAAGTCAGTAGTTGACTACTTGGAAGTGAAAACTCTGGGGGAACTCGGTGGCTTTCGTCGAATGCGAATCGCGGCGCAACCCCTGACTACCGTCCACCGAGGCCAACATTTTGCCCCGTCCCGGGGCCTCATTTTTCACTGATGCTGGGGAGTGTTTGTGCGTAAGAATCGATTGGTTCGGTTTCTCGTGGCCAGCTTGGTGCTGCCACTGGCTGTTGTGTTGGGTATCGCAGTGCCATCGGAGGCTGCAGAACGGGCCGGGATTACCCTGAGCACCTCCGCAGGGCCGGCCGGAGCGTCCATCTCAGTGACCGGCACCGGCTTTGCGCGCCAGTCGTTCGGAACGCTGACAGCCGGTTCATCGAGCATCCCGTTCACCACCGGGGCCAACGGTTCCTTCACGGCGGACGTGAACATACCGGCAACAACCGCAGCAACTGTTGTGGTGACGGCCAAGGCGGGAAAGCCCTCGGCGTCCGCACCCTACACCGTCACGTATAGCCCGGCCTCCACCTCCGCCGGCCGTGACAGCGCGGCCACGGCCAGTGCTGCTCCGGTCACGATGGCGGCCCGGACCGAGACGTCCACAACAACCCTCAACCCTCCCATCAGCTCGGCCCCGCTGCGGTTCGGAGTGTCCACGCCCGGAGGTCCGCTGGCCACCAGCGAGCTGGACGCCGTCGCAACGCTGGTCAACGAAAATCCCTCCATCGTCATGTCCTACAAAGACTTCAGCCAGGCCGCGCCGATCGCTGACCTGAACGCCGTCGACGCCCGGGGCGCCACCAGCCTCATCACCTGGGAGCCCTGGCTCTGGAGCGGCAACGGCGCCAACCAGCCCGCCTACGCCCTGGACCGCATCACCGCCGGAGATTTCGACACCTACATCGCCCAATGGGGTACCGCCCTGGCTTCATGGGACAAGCCCGTCATGCTGCGGTTCGCCCACGAAATGAACGGCAACTGGTACCCCTGGGCTGAATCCGCCAACGGCAACCAGGCCGGGGACTACGCCGCAGCATGGCGCCACGTGCACGATGTCGTAGCCGCAACAGGCGCCACCAACGTGCAGTGGGTCTGGAGCCCGAACGTCCCCTACTGGGGCTCCACCCCGCTCTCCGGGCTCTTCCCCGGCGCCGGCTACGTCGACATTGTTGGTCTGGACGGCTACAACTGGGGAACCGCCGCATCGTGGAGCTCCTGGACATCGCCATCGGCCCTCTTCGGCGACGGACTGACCGCACTCCGCAGCCTCGCACCCGGCAAGCCGATCATGATCTCCGAGACAGCCTCCGCAGAGGCCGGAGGCTCCAAGGCTGACTGGAACACCGCCCTCGTTTCGTACCTCGCCGCCCAGTCCGACATCACCGCCTTCGTCTGGTTTCACCACAACAAAGAAGTCGACTGGCGGATCAACAGCTCCACCGCCTCGGCCAGCGCCCTCGCCGCGGCATTGGCGGCCAGGAACTCCTGATTCCGCCCGTCGCGCCCGCGCCGGGTTTACCCGGTGCGGGCGCGCAGCGGCAACCCGGAACCGAGGCTGGAAAGGCCGCTCCTTGAACCACCAACTCGTCGTCCGGATCCTCACCACGGTGACCATAATCCTGGGCGTGAACTACATGGCCTGGCGTTGGCTGTTCTCCGTAAACTGGTCCGCAGCCTGGATCAGCGTGCCGCTGGTCATGGTCGAAACCTACAGCCTCATCGATGCCGTCCTGTTCGGGCTCACCATGTGGAAGCTGCGCGTCCGCGACACCCCTCCTGCCCCACCGGAGGGCCTCACTGTGGACGTCTTCATCACTACCTACAACGAGCCCACCGGCCTGGTCATGACCACCGCCGTCGCGGCCAGCCGCATCAGCTACCCGCACAAGACCTGGATCCTGGACGACGGCGCACGGCCCGCCATGAAACGGGCGGCCGAGGATGCCGGCATCGGCTACATCATTCGCTCCCCCGACTGGGAAAACCACCGCCGGCACGCGAAGGCCGGAAACCTCAACAACGCCCTGGCCGCAACACAGGGCGAATTCCTCCTCATTCTCGATGCCGACCAGATCCCCGAACCCGGAATCGTGGACAGCATGCTGGGCCACTTCACCAACGAAAAAGTTGCACTGGTGCAGACCCCGCAATGGTTCCACAACGTCACCGACGACGACATCCTGGGAAGCCAGGCACCCTTGTTCTATGGCCCCATCCAGCAAGGCAAGGACGGCTGGAACGCCGCGTTCTTCTGCGGCTCCAACGCCATGATCCGGCGCGAAGCCCTCATGCAGATCGGGATCACCGGCTATGTCGAAGGCGTACGGCACAGCGTCCAGCAGACGCTGAAGGCCGCCGACAAGGTCATCGCCAAGGCACGCGCCAAACACGGCGCGACAGGTGAGCACCTGACCCGTGCGCTGGACGACGTCGGCCTCGCTGCCCGGGCCGCACGAAAGGAACTGCACCAGAACAAACCCGTCGCATCCATCACCTACGACTTCCAGCGCAAGGTCGACGCCGCAGCCAGGAGCATCGTCACGATCGACGTCGCATCCATTCAGGCAGACCTGGACGAAATCGCCCGCCTCTCCGGAGACGGCAGGACCGGCGTCTACATCGACGACGCCGCCATCGACCGCCTGGCCCGCCGCGACTGGTCACCCATCGGCGCCATCAGATCGGTCCGCAAAATGGTCCAGGCCCTGGACGTGGACCGCTCCGACGAGGCCCTCCCTGTCATGCCCATGGCCACGAACTCCGTGACCGAGGACATGGCCACCTGCATGCGGCTCCACGCCCAGGGCTGGGAGAGCGTCTACCACCACGAGATCCTGGCCAAGGGCCTGGCACCCGAAGACCTCCGGACCATGCTGACCCAGCGGCTGCGCTGGGCCCAAGGAACCATGCAGGTGTTCCTCCGCGAAAATCCCCTCCTCCAGAGCGGACTCACCTGGGGCCAGCGCCTAATGTACTTCTCCACGATGTGGAGCTACCTCTCCGGCTTTGCCGCGGTCATCTACATCGCCGCGCCCATCATCTTCCTGTGCTTTGGAACCATGCCGGTGGATGCATTCAGCATCGACTTCTTCGCCAGGCTCATCCCGTTCCTGGTGGTGAACCAGCTGCTGTTCTTCGTTGCCGCCCGCGGCAGGAAAACCTGGCGCGGCCAGCAATACAGTGTGGCGCTCTTCCCCATCTGGATCAAAGCATGCACGACGGCGGCAGGGAACGTCCTGTTCGGCCGTGACCTCGGATTCGCGGTGACCCCCAAAACCCGCCAGGGCGACGGCCCGCCCTGGTCCCTGATCCGCCCTCAGCTCGTGGCCATAACGGCCCTGATCATCGCAGCCATCACCGGACTCATCCGGATGTTCACGGGCCTGGGCGCACCCGCGGGAACGCTGGTCAACATTGCCTGGGTCGTGTTCGATCTGCTGATCCTCAGCGTGATCATCCGAGCCGCTCTCTACAAGGGATACACTCCCACGGAAGAAGTTAAGAAAGATGGAATTCAACTCTGAACCATCCGGCCAGCTTTCGATGAGCGGTGCACGCCTCCAGATCCATGAGCTCCACGCCTGCGCCTACCCGGAATGTCTGGGCATGGTCCACGACCTGCTGGCCGAAATGTCGGGCGAATCGCCGGAGAGTTTCCGAGCTGGACCGGGCCATGTTCGAAACCGCCGTCATCGAAATCACAGCCAACATCGTCGGCCACGGCTCCGACGAAGGTCGCACCCTCTGCAACCTCATCCTTGAGGTCTATCCAAACCGCCTCGAGACAGCGCACTGTCCATTAGAAAGACCGCCAGCCTCCTCGCTAGATTTGGCCCAAAGCCAAGCCCCCATGAGCTCGCTGCTTCAGCTAAAAGCCACTTGCACGGGCTTGAACCTGAAAAGCTCGCCGCACTCGGGTCCGAAGGGGTGCTCCCCGGTTGATTCCGTTTCTATGGGCAAATCACGGGCTACGCGGCCACCAGAAGTGGCCACGGCCTCCACAAAAATCGAACTGACACTAAAGAGCGGATCCCTCAGCGGGAACGACTGACGCAGCCGCAGCCCGAGTAGCGGCCGCGTAAGTTTGTAACATCGTCCGGGCAGGCCCTTTGAATGCGAGGCCCCTGCCGCTTGCTTAGGGAATCAGTCGCTGGTCTCGGAGACTCTGGAAGATTCTCAAGAACATCGCTTCGCTGTCAACATATGTGTGGAAGCCGGCACGCCTCGACTTTGACGTGTCGGCGATGACGTCGTAGTCCCACGCAAAGACGAAGTCGCCAAACTGCCAGGAGGACACATCAGAGTAGGGGGTCTTGGCCAGAGCGTGCTTCGCAACCATTGCATCCCAGAGTTCAGATTTGTCTGCCATCACGTCGCTAAGGCTCATCGGCAAAGGTGGCGCTACATCGAGGTCGAAGAACGCGGCAATTTTCGGCCACATCGAGGACCAGCGGAACATGTCACCGTTTGTGATGTTGAAGGCTTGGTTCCTGCTGCCGGGGTTTGTTGCAACCCAGGCGGTAGCTTCCGCCAGCAGCCCTGAGTCCGTCATCTCGATCAGGCTTGTGTAGGCCCCGGGCTTGCCGGGGAACCGGAACGGGACGCCGAGCTCTTTGCTGATAGAGGCGTACACCGCAATCACCATGGCGAGGTTCATGGGGTTGCCGAGCCCAATGCCGGCCACAACCGAGGGTCGCAGTGCGGACCACGACCAAGCGGCGTCAGCCTGCCGGCGCTCGAGGAACTGTTGCTGGTCGACGTTGAACTCCGGCGGCATATGCGGCGGATCGTCCTCACGGGCCGGCGTCGGGAAGGGCCCCAGATGAGCGCCATAGACCTTGTACCCCTGCATCAAACTGATGTGCTCCAGGTTCGGCGCCACGGGTTCGATCGCGTCGACGACATTCGTGAGCATCGCCAAGTTCGGCGGCACCAGTTCCGCCCAGCTGGCGCGATCCTGATACGCGGCATAGAAGACATGAGTGACCCCAGTCAGGCTGTTGAGTTTCAAAGCGGTGTCGTCTTTGTCCAGAAGGTCAACGGCGATATGCCGAACCGAGCCCTGATTGGCCCCTCCCCGCCGAGAAAGTCCGATGATCGTCCAGCCTCCCACGCGGTCGAGGTGCTCGATCAAGTTTCCGCCGATCACACCCCGTGCTCCGACGACTAATGCAGTTCTCGGTGCCATGCTTCCTCCTTCATCGTAAAAACGTGATTTACCGATCTAATTTGTAGCACAGCATCGTGACATCGCGATATTGCGATGTCGGGCTACTCTGGAGGCATGGCAGAACTCAGTGACGATCAACTGGTGAGCGCATTCAAAGCGCTCGGCCACCCAACCCGCCTGGCAATTCTGAGCTGGCTCAAGGACGGCAACTCATTTCCGCCGCAGGATCGGCCGGCGGACGAGGTCGGAGTGTGTTTGAAACACATTCAGGCGCGTGCAAAGGTGTCTCAGTCCACCGCCTCACAGTTCATGGCGACGTTGCAACGCGCGGATCTTGTGATCTGTACTCGCATCGGCCAGTTCTCCCACTACCGACGTAACGAGCAGACCATAGCCAAGCTCGGCAAGGCCATCGGCGCCGACGTTTAGCCGCACCGCCGTCCCGTTCGCGACAAGATCGCCATGCGAACCCTAGGCAATATCGCTCTGACGCACGCCTGCAAGGCGAACCCTAAACGGGACGAAAGTCCGTGATCGTCGCCTACTTGCACCACGAGGCCTTCTACCCCGGACCATTTAGCTGGCTGGTGCGGCAGGTTCAAGCTGAAGTTCGATGGAACCAGTCACGTTCTCTAGAAGCAGGAGTGAGCCCTGAGATGTGTAGTTCACTTGAGATTGCAAGAAGCTGACCGCAGCGGTTTCCATGCCCTTTTCGGGACTATTACAACCCTTGGCCCCGGCCGTCATACCTGAGGGATTTATGGTTAGGGTCTCGGAGCTTATTGCTGCGGGAGCCGAGATGGGGTTGCACGGCGTCGTTAGTGAAACCAGCACTGACCCCGGCGTCTGGTCGAGCCGCAAGGTGACGGGCCGCTCCGCGGTCCACTCCATAATTCCGGATCCACTGACGCTGCGGTAGGAGCCGCAGGTCTCCAGGAATTCCTTTGGTAGTGAACAGGCAAGCGGTAGCTCAGTGGCAGGCGACGTCACCGGAATCGAGTCACGTGCAGAGGGGGCCGCAGAAAGGCTCGTCGTGCCTTCTGGAACGGATTGGACTGCGCACGAGGACAACGCAATGCCTATGCCGGCCACCGCAAACGCGGCAGCTGTGAAAATCCGGATCTCCATATGCCCCCAATGGCCAGTGTTGAGGCAATAGTACGCCGAAGGGAAAACAGCTCAGGGCTGCAGGAAAGACTGTCCCATAGCACGAACCCTCTGCGGGACTGAGGCTAAGAAATTGGAGCGCTGGTTCAGGTCCTTGGGCTAACGATAGATACATCTCCACTTTTCAAGCCCCGCCTAAGACAGTCTGCAATCCGTTTGGCGTCTTCTTCTTTCGCCGCTTCTCGAAGTTTGATGCCTAGGTGCGTGGAAGGCAGATTTGCGCTTTCAATTGCTTCCTCGATGACCGGGTCTTCTAGGCATCCGTCGATGCCGCCGCTTCTCGGGCCGGAAACGCCAACTAGCCAGCGGTCGGAGGTGCCGGTGGCGATGTTCACATCATTGGGGATCTGTGCGCAGCTTCCCAAAGCAAGTGTAAGAAGACTTATACCAAGGACCCACCGACGATTCGTCATATTTGCCCCTCCCCGAACTGGCAGCATTGAGCAACACTTATGGCTCAATCGAGAGCGCGCACTTCTGGGTTATCTGCTGCCAAGGATGCGGCGCTTGGCGGCGCTAAATTCCTCGTCAGAAAGAGCGCCACTTCCATGGAGTTCAGCAAGAAGGGCAAGGTCCGCCGCCAGAGACTTCTTGCCCATTATCTTGCCGGCCATCACTTGTCGCTCCCTGGTGCGTTTAGTCGGCGCCGGCTTCAGCTCATGCGCCCGTGATGAGCTGTTGACGGCATATGCGATTAGCGGGGTGATCGCGAGGACGCCCAGCGCAATTCCCAAAGGGATGCGGAACGGCTCCGTTGCGTTTATCAAGACAGCAAGGATTGCCCCAGCAACAACCGCACACAGCCCAGCTATCCGAAGCGACGATCGGCTAATGCCGAACGTAAATGTGTATCCCTCGGCCTCGGCCGAAACCAAGTGTTGGTTCATGTGCCGAGAATAGCCCTCGGAACGCTTTCTGAACATCCTGCGGACCGTGGTCAGGGGCATGCGTCCGCAACTGCAACCCTGTGCGGGTGTCGCGATGCATCTGAACAGTTCATCGACCGGTGTGCGGCCCAGTAGCAGTGAAGGGTCGCCCGTTAGGGTGATCCTAAGCCGTGACGGATCACTCAGACAGAAGCGGAGCAGGTACATGAAGGCAAATCTGGCTCCTGCCAGCTCCGCAACTTCTGCGGATTGGCAATGCGCTGGTTGCTCTTGGGGTGACGCCGGAGAAGACGCTCACGGACCAGGGCCTCACCGGTGCCAACCGGGCGCGGCCTGGACTCAGGGAAGCGTCGGCCGCCTGCTGGGCCGGGGACACCCTGGTCTGGATGCCCTGATGGACCGCGAACAAGCGGACGCAGTACATGGCATTTCCCCCGCGGCCCGTATTGCTGCCGCAAAGAAAAGCCTGCAGTTCGCCAGAGGTATGGGCTTGACCTCGGCAGCCTGGGATCACACCGATCACCCGGAAGCTGCGCACCGTGGGCTAGCGGCGCCGCGATGCCGAGGTCAAACTGCAGCAGCATCTTCAGGAGGCCCGACCCAAAATCACACCCCAGGATGGTCCGGCCGGGGCGATATCCCCGGGCTGATGCCGGTGGTCCGGGCCGCCAGGCAGGGCCCGCCGGATGCGCGAACCGCTGACATGGCGCACATCCGGCAGCCGGCCCTTGGCCGCCCGACCCCCGCTACCTACACAGCAGCCTCGACGAGCTTCTTCTCGCTTGAACGAGCGCTGCGCTTACCATTGGCAGCCGGTGCGGCGCCGGCTTGGCTTTCCACGAACTCGGCGGCAATGTAGAGACCCTCACGGTTCAGGTGACGCGAGTAGGAGGAATCCAGGTACAGAGTCGGGAACGCATCCACCGAGTTCATCTCCGTGGCCTTAGCAAGAAGTGCCGGATACAGATGTGCCTTCACCGGACCTGCCCCGCCGCCGAAGACATACGCGACCTCTGTGGTGGCACCAACGACGGCCAGAACGCGGCCGAACCGCTCGGCAACTTCCTTGGCAAAGAACCGCATCTCTTCATCCACGAACTGAGCGACCTTGTCGTAGAAGTTACGCTTCAACGGCGACGCTCCGGCCTGCAAGTACTCGGCCAACTGCTTGCGGGAAGTGAAGCCAGGCGAGAAGCTCTGGTCCTCCATCGCCTTCAGCGCGTCAGTAAGAACCGAACCGTAGCCTCGGTTGTGCGTGGTCGAGGCGTCGGCGTTGAACTCTCCGGCGGTGAACACCGGAAAATTGACTGTCCCTTCGCCGATATCAATGCCGACAGTGTTCTGGGCTGCAAGCACGTCACCAGAAGTGATGCCCTCCAGCGACAGACCCCGGCGGCGGACATCGGCGAGCATAGCGTCCATCAATGGCTCACCCTTTGCAGTGATCGCATACTGAGCCGACGCGCCCTCGGGGAGCACCTGTACATCCACGAATTTAAGCTTCACGGTGACGGGAGTCTCGAAGTTATGCACGGTAACCGTATGCGTGCCGCTCATGAACTCGGTTACGTAGCTGGTGCGGTGTGAGACGTACTCGTTGATCGGCAGCGCAAGTGCTACCCGAGCCTCCACACTTAACGTTTCGATAGCCGGCGGCAATCCACCGTGCTGACGCACGTAGTCACGCAGGGCCTTGGCGGCGAAAGCGCCCATGACCAGAACCTTGCTCAGCTCCTGCTGGGCCTTGCTGCGACGGCCGACCACGTCGAACTCATCAAAGGCGCCTTGGGCGCTCAGGGCACGCAGGCCGAAGAGCCTGCGGTGATAATTGCTTACCAGAGGGGAGACGAAGCTGACGTCCAACTCATTATAGAAATTGCCTTCCATCTTCGCTGGAGCTTCACCGTCAGGGGTCGGCAGAGAGTTCGGGCGCGTGATCGTTGACACGCCGCTTGGTAGGTCGATCTCGTCGACGTCGGTTGTACGTGATGCACCGGCGCCGCGGATGATGCCCTTGACGTAGCCGTTGCCAACGTCGATGCCACCGGTGAGATTGATCGAAATGGTCATGAATGTGATCCCTTCGTGGAAGTGTTTGGTGTGGTTACTCGGTTGCCATACAAGAGAAAGTGCTGGGAGTTGTCACGGGAGTTAGCGCAGCATCGAGAAAATGTCGTTGACTTCAAGCTGTCCGACAGAAGGCTGCTCCGGTTCGGGAGTAGTCGAGGAGGAAGTGTGGATGTCGTCCTGTTTTGGTGCAGGCTTCTGAACCAGTGTCGAGGCTGCCAGGGCGATGCTCAGGATCTCGGGTTCGGTGTTTGTCTCCTGGTTTAGATCCAGGTCCGGGGACGCAGCAGGTGTTGCCACCTGCTGAACCAACGCAACCGGAGCCGCAGCCGTTTCTGCATTCCACTCTGTCTCTGTTGATTCCTTTTCAGAACCAACAGCACGCCCGCCCATGGGAAGCTGAGCAACTGGTCGGTTGAAGACATCGACGTAGCCCAGGCGCTCGATGCTCTCACGGATCAGCATCCGAACAGACAGCGATGGGTTGTCCTGCAAATTCATCCACACCAATACAGCCTCATCGGCTGCGGGGACGCTCACGCGGAAACGGTGCGGCTGCGGCTTCACAGTTGTTACAGCAGAAGTTTTTACCGTTTTCACAGCAGCGGCCTTCGCCTTGGGTGCTGCCACCTTGCTCTGAAGATTGGCCATGGACCCCTCCCCCTCTCTCTGATTAACAAAAGTTCATGATGAGACTCAGGCTGAACCCCTCGCTCGCGTAGCTCTCAACCCACATAAAACCCGCCTGCGGTCAGTTCTGGGTCAGGAACAACCCAACCTTAGCCCGCAATTTATCGGAAACTTTGGAGCAACTTACGCACCACTACAACTATTCCCTGCGCCTCGGCGCAGCGGTTTCTTTTTTGTTGGTATCTGCCCGTACAACTAATGTTGTCCACATGAGCGCAGAACGAAAAGCCAGCCGCCACGCCCAAGAATTCCGTTGGCACCAGGTCAACCTCCAGTTACCCGCGACCGAAGCTGCTCTTCGTGACCTCAAGACCCTCAGCGAGGCGGTTGACCAGCTCCTCATCGAAGCTGTCATTCGGGCCCACGACGAAGGAATGAGCTCGGCAAGCATCGCCGAGGCGCTCGGATTCACCAAACACGTCGCGGCGGAGCGACCCTCCCCCGAAATCCTGATCCCTTCACCAGCACGACCTTCTGGTCGCCGTGGCATTCATTTTGAGCCAATGACCTAATTAAGAAATAAGCCCCCAAGTCATCCGCGTGGGGCCTATTTTTTCAGCCAGAGGGCAGGCTGTAGTAGCCTGCCTGGGCGGGTGCCCATTGGCCTTCTGTTGAGACTTCGTTCATCTGACTTCCTCCGTCGGACAGGCTGTCCGACACGGCGGACAGGTCGACAGGCTGCGCCGAAGCGAAGGCGAGAGTGTTCAACCCGGCAATGTGGATGTGCTCGCCGCACCCCGAGCGTCGGACTGGGCGACAGGCTGAGTCCGGCCGACGTCGAGGGTGTCCGACACAGCTGACATTTTCCCAAGACGAGTGCAGAGATGTCCGTAGTCGGGCGCACAGACCATTTTCGTCAACAGTGGACAGCACGGAATTTCCGAAGGCGTCCGCACACTCCCGTCGTTCCGTGTCCTGAAAAACCTTGATTTCCTGCGGGTTCAGGGAGAACCGGTTGTTATTACCGGGCGCACGGCGTCTTCCATTTTGGATGATGGTGGGAAGCCGTTTTAGGAGCGTTACGTGGTCGTGTTAACGCCAGTCCAAAATAGGGCCAGGAACGCCAACTGAAAATAGGGCCACCGACCACTATGGAAGGTGACCAATTTGGATGATTGGGCGGAGATACGCCACCTCTCGACAGGCAAGCCCTCGAAGCGGGAGATCGGCAGAATCGTGAGGGTTTCCCGCGGAACGGTGGACCGGGCGCTGGAATCGGACCGGGCGCCGAAGTATCAGCGGGCGGCCGGAGCATCGAGTTTTTGATGCGTTTGCTACCCGGACGAGCTGATCATCCTTGACCGGGAAGGAATGCGGGAGCTGCCGCCGGTGGGCCCGGAAGCGGTGTTCCGCAACGCGGAGGCGGACGGCACAGCGGCGATGAAAAACCTTCAGGACCCCGTCCCACGCAGTGGCCTGGCAGGAGGCCCGCCGCGGAAAGTCATCTCGGCCCCCGCCTACGACATAACGGGGCAAAGCAGCGGTCGGAGTTCGTCATCGGACCTGCGGGAAGTGGCCTGGCGCCTACCGACAGGTTCGTTCCAGACGGTCCCATACATCCAGCGAAGCCGGTAGCGCCAACTAATCAGCCACAAGTGGATGCAGGACCAGAACAACGCCATATACCGCTGCGATTCACACATTCCTGAGACATCAGATCCGCAGTAAGAACGGCAAACAGCCAGCGCCTAGACGCTGGCAGCCGCCCCGGACACGCGCACGGCGACCTGCCCGCTCCCCTGCGCCAGTTGCGAGGCTGCGGCTTCGTCAGCCACCACCGTCACGTGCGGGTGCAGCTGCAGGACCGACCCCGGGCAGTCAGCAGTGACGGGCCCGTTGAGGGCGGCGGCCAGGATGCCGGCCTTGTCCGTGCCGTTGACCACCAGCAGGAGATGGCGGGCTTCCAGGATGGTGCCCAGTCCCTGTGTGATACAGCGGAGCGGCACTTCTTCCGGGGTGCTGAAGTAGCGGGCGTTCGCCTCGCGGGTGCGTTCCGTGAGGACTTCCACGCGGGTCCGGGAGTCCAGGGCGGAGCCTGGTTCGTTGAAGGCCAAGTGGCCGTTGTGGCCGATGCCGAGGATCTGCACGTCGATGCCGCCAACGCCGGCAATGGCGGCGTCGTAGTCAGCGGCGGCAGCCTCGGGGTCTGCGGCGCTTCCGTCCGGCACCGCTACGTTGACGGGATCCAGGTGCAGCCGTTCAGTCACTTCGCGGCGGACAACTTCGGCGTAGCTTTCGGAGTGTCCGGCGGGCAGGCCCACGTACTCGTCGAGGGCGAAGGCCCGGACGGAAGACATGTCGAGCCGGTGGTTGGCGAGCGCCGCGTAGATGGGCAGCGGCGATCCGCCCGTGGCCACGCCCAGGACGGCGTCGGGCTTGCTGCGGATAACGGCAGCGAGGATCCCGGCGGCGACGGAACCGGTAGCTGAGGCGGTAGGCACAACGAAAATTTCCACGGCAAAGGCACTCTCTACGAAAAGGGCAGGGCTAAATCCGCCCGGGCGCAGGCGGCGAAGGAAAGGCGGAGGGAAACAGGCTAGGCGGCCGCGACATCCTTGAGTTTCAGGCGGATGCCGTCAAAGTGGCGCTGCAGGCGTTCGGACGCAAGAGCCTTGTCCTTGTTGGCCACGGCCTCGAAGATGTCCCAGTGGTCCTGCGTCTGCTGCTCGAGGTTGACCGGGCCGGTACCGATGGCCAGGTGGATCTTGCGGTAAACCTGCCAGAAGACATCCATGAGGTTGATCAGCAGCTCATTGTTCAGGGGGGCGTACAGGCGGCGGTGGAATTCGGCGTCGTGCTCATGCATCGGCTCCCCCTTCTTGGCCGCGTCCTCCATGGCTTCCATGGTGGAGCGCAGGTCAGCCACGTGCTCGTCGGTGAGCAGGTCAATGGCCGGTCCGATTAGCCCGGATTCGAGGGCCTGGCGCACGTCGATGAGCTCCATGGCTTCCTCGCCCTTGTGGCGGAGGGACAGCCGGCCGCGGAACGTCAGGCCGGACACCAGGGCGCTGAAGTTGTTGGGTGCTACGAACATGCCAAAGCCATGCCGGATCTCGATGACGCCCAGAGCCTGCAGTACTTTCAGGGACTCGCGGACGGTGTTGCGGCCCACCCCGAGCTCGGCGGAGAGCTCACTTTCGGTGGGCAGCGCGTCACCGACGTCCAGGCCGCGGTCCAGAATAAGGTCCATGATCCGCGTCTGCAGGGCATGCGAACGGAGCTGCGCACTGAAACGGGCGGGCGATACTTCTTGCGATGCGATGGCCACGTGGGTCTCCTCCTTGCCGCGCTTAGGGGTCGCGACTTGTCCTACATCTCAAGAGTACAGGAGATGGGACGTCCAATGTCTAGATATTGGGAACGTATTTTTGAGAAGTTCCAACCCTGAGGGACCGAATCTAACCCAGGAGCGCCGAATCTAACCCAAAAGGGACCGAACAAGCTCGCGGCACGCCCGGTAACCGGGCGTTTTGGGGTCGATCAGGGCGTAATGGTCCCCGGGGACCCTGACCAGCCGGGTCTCCATGTTCGCCGTGGTTCCAGCGTTCGCATAGGACTCGGACTGGCCCAAGGGAACGGTGGTGTCCTCGGATCCATGGACTGCGATGACCGGCACGGCCAGCGGAAGGGCGGTCATGGGGTCGGCGTACCTGTAGCGGTGCGGATATTTCGACGACGACCCGCCCAGGAGGTTGCTCACCGCACCATTGCTGAGGTTTAGCCTCTCCGCCTCGGCCAGGTTGAGCAGGCCGGACTGGCTGACCACCCCGGTGAGGTGCACCGCGGAGGCATCTGAGGTACGGGGCACCTGGCGGTCAGCATCCGGCATTCCCAGCTGGGCAAGCTTCCCCCTACCGGCAGCCCAGGCGGCCAGATGCCCGCCGGCTGAATGGCCCAGCGCCACCACCGGACCCAGGTTCAGGGCATGCTTGGCCGCGAGGTCCCCCAGCTTGTCGATACCGGCCAGCACGTCAATGAACGTGTTTGGCCAGCCGCCGCCGTTTCCGGCCCGGCGGTATTCAAGGTTCCAGGCGGCCATGCCATGGGCGGCCAAGTCCTTGGCGATGGGCTCCCCCAGCTCTGCGCCGTACTGCGAGCGCCAGTAGCCGCCATGGATCACCACCACCACGCCGCGGTGCTCGCCGCCGGCCGGCAGCTCCGGCAGGAAGAGCTCGCCCCATTGGCTGGCATCCTCGCCGTACTGGTACTTGTGCCGCTTCACTGCATCCCCCTTGGCACCGCCACCGGCGGTACCGTCCCGCTCGGCGCCGGGCGAACACGCGGCGCCGAGAATTCCAACGGCCGCCGCGGCCGCCGCACCAACCAGCGTGCGAAAGACAAACGTCCGACGCCGCAGATCAGCCATGTGCAGAGCCTACAGCGTGGTGCCTCCCGGCAAAGTCGCCGAGCAGGAAACCGTACATTTGTGCCCGTAAATTCCATCCTCGGGATGACCTGGAGGGACTACCGGGACGCAACAGCCGCCGTCGCGCGTTTCCTGCGGGCGCTCCGTGGAGCTCCCGGCTGCTAATACTTCGCCGGGACCACAGGCGGCCGCCCTGGAAGGGCGTAGTGTCAGTAGTAGGAGATTTCGGGGTGGCATGTAGGTCCGGGGTTGAATATACGGGCCGCGCGCGAAGAGAGCGCTCAGCCGCCAGCCGGGTCGTGTGACCCCGGCGATGCTTGGAATTGAGGCCGCATGGCCGAGAATGATGCTCTGCCAACGGCGGAGCAATTGCAGGACCTACTCCTTGAAAGTCCGGGCTTCACCGAATTCCTCTTGGGACTGACAGCGATTTCCGCGTCCTTGCTGGGCGGGGAGACGCCCCTGCTATGTGCCATCACAGTGGAACGGGAGACCGGGCCCGTGACGGTAGCCAGCAGCACGGAAACGGCCCGGAGCCTGGACGAACGCCAGTACGCATTCGACGACGGTCCCTGCCTTACTGCGCTGCGGGAGCAGCGCACAGTCCTCATCCGTGATCTTCAGGCGGACGAGAGTTGGGCCTGGTATGCCGGGGCGGTCGCAGACGAAGGCATCCGGACAATCCTGGCCGTCCCCATCCCCACCGACAACGGTTCCCGCTCCGCCCTTAACTGCTACTCAACCCAGCTGAATACGTTTGCCCCGGACACGGTGACCGCCATTGAGGAGCACGCTGCATCGCTTTCCCGGATCCTGCGGCTGGCAATCCGCGTGCACCCTTCGGACCCCTACCCGGATCATTTGAGGTCGGCGCTGCGGTCCCGGGCCGTTGTGGACTCGGCCGTGGCCCTGATCATGGTGCAGAACCGCTGCAGCCATGAAGCCGCCGTCAAGCTCCTGCACCTTGCCTCCCGCAGCAGCAACCGCCGGCTGCATGACATCGCCGGGGACATCCTGCACCATGCGTCAGATATCCCCGTCATCACCGGAGGCGGGGAGAAATGATGGACGACGGCGGACTGGGCACCCCCCAGCCTGCCTTCGGCGCGGACCAGCGCAAGTTAGCAGCCGCCCAGTTCCGGAGCGGTAACATCAGCCTCCCGGCGCTATGGACCTACTATTACGGGATCGGCGGAAACGTCGATCAGCTCGGGGTGGACGCCTACCTGCACGAGCTCATGGAATTGGCCCCGCTGCAGATGGATCTCATCCAAACCGCCATCAAGGAGATCACGGCGGACGGACCGGGAAGTGCACATGTCCCAGGACTTTGATATCCGAGAACCCCAATCCGGCAAAGATGGACGTGCCGACGCCGGCCTGCACGACTTTGTGCTCCACCTGCAGGACCTCGTCCTGGCAAGCTCCGACGTCCGTGAATTCCTGACGGACACCGCCGCGATTCTTGGGACGCAACTGTCACAGCCCGGGAACCATTTGTCCTGCGGGATCACGGTAGTCCGGCAGAAGCGCCCGGTCGCTGTGGCCAGCAGTGACGCGCGTGCGCGGAACCTGGACGAACTGCAAAACAGCATCGGCCATGGACCCTGCCTGACAGCCCTTCGGACAGAGTCGATGGTCCACGTCCCGGATCTGGACGCCGATGTCCGTTGGCCGAAATACAACCAGGCTGCCCGCCAAATGGGCATCGGCTCCATCCTGGCAGTACCAATGCCTCTGCAGGCTCCTGCGCAGGCGGTGATTAACCTCTACTCCCCCAACACGGATGGCTTCCCGCAGTACGGGATTGATGCGGCCATCGGCCTGACGGGCATCGCCGCCAAGGCGCTGGACCTTGCCCTGAACATCGCACAGTTGCGCGACGCGCGTGACGACCTCGCCGCCGCCCTGAAATCCCGAACGGTCATTGACACAGCCATTGGGGCCATCATGGCGCAGAACCGTTGCAACCGCGATGCGGCATTCCAGATATTGGTCAAGGCGTCCAGTTACCGCAATATCAAACTAAAGGAGGTGGCCGCCATGATCATTTCCGGAATTGGCGGCGAACGGGAATTCCCCACCACCTACGATGAATAGCCAAACAGCCTGAATCCGTGCAGGTCCGGGTACGCAGCCCACCACACACGTTAGGCTTTACCTGAAGCGCTGAACGGTCACAAACAGGCTCATCCGGCCCGCCGGAGGCCGGTCACGCAGAATGGCCGGAGGCAAAAACATGACCAAGAAGTATCCCCTGGATGAACTATCCACTGCCCTGGGCAGGATCATGGGGCTGCTCCTCACGGAAGAAAAAGTGGACCACGCCGTCCAGCATCTCTCCCGCGCCGTCAGGGATTCCATCCCGGGGACTGTTGGGGCAGGTGTCTCAATCCTTGATCCCCATGCCCGCCCTGTTAGTTCCGGTTTTACCGGCAGTGTGGTGGAACGCGCCGACGCCCTTCAGTATGAGCTGGTCCAGGGGCCCTGCCTGACAGCCTGGGCCACCCAGGAGAGCATCCTCATCCATGACGTTGCAGCTGAAGCCCGCTGGCCAAACTGGAGCGCCGCCGTCGTTGACTTCCCAATCCGCTCAGTGATCAGCACCCCGCTGATCGCCGACGGGCAGGCCATAGGTGCGATGAAGATTTACGCCGCCACCCCCGGCGCTTTTGAGGATGCCACCGCTGCCCTCATGGAGCTTTTTGCCTCCCCCGCGGCAACCCTTCTGTCCCATATCCAGACTGCCGAAACTCCGGAACGCATCAGTGCGGGCCTTCAATCGGCACTCTTCAGCAGGGACCTTATCAATCGGGCCTGCGGAATCCTCATGGAGCGCCACACCATCGCCGAGGACGCTGCCCTGCAGCAGTTGATGCGGCAGGCCCGCGCGACGCGCAGCACGCTTAAGGAAGTCAGCACCATTGTCTTGGCAGGCGTGGCCTCCCACCCGCGTAGAGGCAGTAGTGATGGGCTTCGATAGCAGCGAACCGGAGCAACGCCGCAGGCTCCAGGCAGCATTGACAGCAGCACAAGTCAGCACGGGTGACCTGTGGCTCTACTACTTCGGCATCGGCGGATCTGTGGGCGAGTATGAAGTGGAGGCCTACCTGCAGGGACTTCTTTCCCTGCCCGAACTGCAGCGGGACCTCCTGGCCATGGCGGCAAATGAACTGTTCAATGACCACGCCGGCCCCCGCGCGCCCTATGCGGACGAGCTTGGGTCTGAAGATCCACCACGGTCCGAAGAGCCCTAGCGGGCCAGACGCTCTCTCACTTAATGCGGTCTTTAGCCCAACGCTCTCTCACTTTCTTGAGGCAAGTGAGAGAGCGTTGGTGATTTTCCTGCGTTAAGTGAGAGAGCGTTTGATGGTGCCGGGTGCGTTGCCGCCCAGCCGTGCGGTGACTTTGTCCGCCGCTGCCCTGCAGGATTCGCCGAGGCTCTGCAGGCGCTCCTTGGAGACCCGGAACCGCGGGGCCGGAATGAGGACTGCTGCCACAACGTCGCCGCGGTGATCGTAGACGGGGGCGGCGACGCCGACTTCATCCAAGGAGGACTCGCCGTAGTTGATTGCCCACCCGCGGCGGGAGTCGTCCTTAAGGCGGAGCAGATAGTCCTCAAGGGAGGCCTCGTCCAGCCCGGGGTAGGTAATGGCTCCGCTGCGCAGGAGGGCACGCACCTTCTCCTCCGGTTGGATTCCAAGGAACACCTGGACCGAGGAACTCAACGCGTCGCTGTACCGGGCCCCCAGCGGTGCAGTGTGCTTGATCTGGTGGCGGCTGGCAATCTGCTCCACGCAGATCGACTCGTTGCCCTCCCACATCATCAGGGCACTGGTTTCGCCGGTCAGTTCCGTGAGTTCGCGCAGGACGGGATAGGCGACGCGCCGCTCCTCCAGTTCGGCCAGCAGCGGACCGGCGACGGCGATCAGGCCCAGTCCGAGGCGGAAACGGCGTGTGTCCGCATCGCGTTCCACGAGGTTTTCCTGTTCGAAGGTTGCCAGGATCCTTGACACGGTGCTCTTGTGCAGGCCCACCCGGTTGGCGATCTCCGTCACGCCAAGCAGCGGCTCGTCGGCCGTGAATGATCGAAGGACGGCGATGGCGTTGACGATGACTGAGGCGCCCTTGGTATCGCCCTTGCCGTTGGTGTCGCTGCCGTTGGTGTCAATGGAATCAGGTGTGGTCATGATGCTCACTATCATTGCGCATAGTCAGCGGAAAGCGGCGCCGTGTCAGACACGGCGCCACTCCCCGGGGCGGTGGTTGAGCCTGTCAGGGTTTCGGCAGGCTCAACAACCGGGGTCAGGCTCAACCACCGGGGTTAGGCTCCGATGATGTTGTACTCGGGGCCGAACGGGAACTTGGTGATGTTCTCGGCGCCCTCTTTGCCCACCACCAGGATGTCGTGCTCGCGGTAGCCGCCGGCGCCCGGCTGGCCATCCAGGACGGTAATCATGGGTTCCATGGAGACCACCATGCCCGGTTCCAGAACGGTGTCGATGTCCTCGCGGAGCTCCAGCCCGGCTTCGCGGCCGTAGTAGTGGCTGAGGACACCGAAGGAGTGTCCGTAGCCGAACGTCCGGTTGGCGAGGAGCCCGTGGCCCACGTAGATCTCGTTGAGCTCCGCGGCGATGTCCTTGCACACGGCGCCGGGCTTGATCAGCTCAAGTCCGCGCTTGTGGACCTCCACGTTAATGTTCCACAGTTCCAGCGAGCGGGCATCGGGTTCGCCGTAGAACAGCGTCCGCTCCAGTGCCGTGTAGTACCCGCTGGTCATCGGGAAACAGTTCAGGGACAGGATGTCGTGTTCCTGGACCTTGCGGGTTGTGGCCCAGTTGTGGGCGCCGTCAGTGTTGATGCCGGACTGGAACCAGACCCACGTGTCCCGGATTTCGGAGTTGGGGAACGTCCTGGCGATCTCGTGGACCATCGCCTCGGTGCCAATCAGGGCGACCTCGTACTCCGTGATGCCGGCCGTGATGGCGTTGCGGATGGCCTCGCCGCCGAGGTCGCCGATCCGGGCACCATGCTTGATGACCTCGATTTCCTCCGCTGACTTGATCATGCGCTGGCGCATCGCTGCCTGCGCCACGTCCACGAGCGTTGCGCCGGAGAACGCTGCCTGGATCTTGTTGCGGTTATCCAGCGGCAGCGAGTCGTCCTCGACGCCGAGGCGGCGCGGGCTGATGCCTCGGGTCCGCAGGACCTCCTGGATGGCGAAGATGTAGTTGTCCCGGCGCCAGTCCGTGTAGACCAGGTTGTCGCCGTAGCTGCGGCGCCAGGGCATGCCGGCGTCGATGTTGGCGGTGACGGTGACGGTGTCATCCTTGGTGACCACCATGCCGTAGGAGCGGCCGAACGTGGTGAACAGGAAGTCGGAGTAGTACTTGATGGAGTGGTAGCTGGTGAGGACAACGGCGTCCAGTTCCTTCTCTGCCATGATCCGGCGAAGACCGGCAATGCGCCGCTCGAATTCGGCATCGGAGAAGGTCAGGGAGACCTTCTGGCCGTTGTTGAGGACCTTCAGTCGCTCCAGTTCGGCGACGGACGTGGCGTTTTCAGATGCTGTGGTGGTCATTGTGGTGATGCCTTTCTTTGGTGCGGTTTGCTTGAGGGGAGAAGCGGTTGGAAGGGGTTGGCTATTCGTGGCGCAGCGGTTCTTTGCAGGTTTCCCTGGACAGTGAAACG
This sequence comes from Pseudarthrobacter sp. NIBRBAC000502772, assembly GCF_006517235.1. Lineage (NCBI taxonomy): Bacteria > Bacillati > Actinomycetota > Actinomycetes > Micrococcales > Micrococcaceae > Pseudarthrobacter > Pseudarthrobacter sp. NIBRBAC000502772. The sequence goes on along the minus strand of NZ_CP041188.1, from coordinate 688,766 downwards.
GCGATCAGCGAGATGACAGCCGCGGCGACGAGATACCAGGCCGGGGCCAGATCGCTTGCGGTGGCCGCGATCAGGAGCGTGGCCATGAACGGGGCGGTACCGCCGAACAGGGCGTTTGAGAGGTTGAAGCTGACCGCGAAGCCGCTGTAGCGGACCCGGGTGGGGAACATTTCGGCCAGGAAGCTGGGAAGTGTTCCGTCATTGAGGGTGAGCATCGCTCCCAGCAGGATCTGCACGAGGACGATGACCAGGAAATTCCCGGTTCCGAGCAGCGCGAAGGCGGGCACGGTCAGCACAATGAAGGCGATGGATGCACTGATCAGCACCTTCTTGCGTCCGTAACGGTCCGAAAGCATGCCGGTCAGGAAGATAAAGCCGATGTACGTGACCAGCGCGATGGTGGTCGCAAGGAACGATTCGGTTTCGCCAAGGCCCAGTTCCGAGGACAAATAGGTGGGCATGTAGCTGAGGATCACGTAGAACCCGACGGCGTTGAGCAGCACGGCGCCGACGGCCTGCAGCAGCTGCCGCCAGTGGTTCCGGAACAGGCTGGACACGGGTGCCTTGATTGCCTCGTCCTCCGCTGCCAGCTCGCGGAACACCGGGGTGTCTTCGAGCTTGGTCCGGATGTAGCGGCCGATCAGTCCCATCGGGGCTGCGAGCAGGAACGGCAGGCGCCAACCCCAGCTTTGCATGGCATCGGAACTCAGGAGGACTGTCAACAGGCCTGCGATCAGGGAGCCGAGGAGCAGGCCGGCCGCGGTACTGGCGGGAACAACCGCGGCGTATAGGCCGCGCTTGTTGGCCGGAGCGTACTCGACCAGGAAGGCCGACGCCCCAGCGTATTCACCAGAGGCGGAGAAGCCCTGCGCTACCCGGATGACCAGAAGCAGGATGGGAGCCCAGATGCCGATCGTGGCATAGCCCGGAATGAGGGCTATACAGAAGGTTGCTCCCGACATGATCAAGATCGAGAGGGACAGCGCTGTCCGCCGGCCTACCCTGTCACCGATGTGGCCCCAGACGAACCCGCCGAGCGGACGCACCAGGAATGAAATCGCAAACAGGGCGAAGGTCAGCAGAAGCCCGGTCTGGGGATCTGATTCAGGGAAAAAGACTGTGGCAATCGTGACGGCAAGATAGCCGTAAACGGCGTAATCGAACCATTCAACGAAGTTGCCGATGAAGCTGGCCGCAATGACTCTGCGGCGCGTTTCTTTGCTGACCACGTTGTCAGCGGGTTCAAAATTCTGGCCGCTCGTGGTGCTGCGGCCGGCCCGGTGGCCGTCATGTACATCATGCGGTTGCGGTCCAGGGCCTCCCGCACGAGCGGGAGAGGAAGTTTCGTTACTCATGTATCCACCAAGTTTGTTTGGGGTTGCAATCAGCGCAACGCTGTTGCAACAGACTAGGCGTGATGAGCAACACAGTCAATGGTTATTTTGTGGCTCGGGACATGGATCCCCGCGAGGACAGCACCTGGCTTCCCGGCGGCGCGCGGCAGGAGAGAACATCGCGGTCAGTTGCATAGGATGAAATCATGTTGCGATAGTGGCGTGAGTCCAACACCCCAACTCGGACAGCAGACGAACGCAGCACAAGAGCGTTCTATTGACACGCTCCGTGACGGCTGACATATTTTCGAGTACGCGCTATGTGCACCGAGTTGTGTAATACGCAATAACTCCAGTTCCGGCAACCAGCGGTTGAGGGCCTGGAGCTGCGGCGTGAGAACCTTTTGAACCCGACGGGTCGGCCGGATTGCCCGGAGCGCCGTCGCCCAGGAGTCCCTGGACTCAGGAAAGGAACACCAGCTAATGGTTCACAGAGTCAAGGCGGTCATCGCCAAGGAAAAGAATGCCCCGGTATCGGTGGAGACCATCCTGGTGCCGGACCCCGGTCCGGGGGAGGCGCTGGTGGACATCCTCACGTGCGGGGTCTGCCACACGGACCTGCATTACAAGCAGGGCGGCATCACCGATGATTTCCCCATCCTGCTGGGCCATGAGGCCACCGGTGTGGTCAGCGCCGTGGGCCCGGACGTCACGAACGTCGCCCCGGGCGACCGCGTGATCCTGAACTGGCGTGCTGTCTGCGGGGAATGCCGCGCCTGCGCCAAGGGCCAGCCGCAGTACTGCTTCAACACGCACAACGCCTCGCAGAAGATGACGCTTGAGGACGGCACGGAGCTTTCGCCCGCGCTGGGCATCGGCGCCTTCGCGGAGAAGACCCTGGTCGCCGCCGGGCAGTGCACCAAGATTGACGACGACGTCGATCCCGCCGCCGTCGGGCTGCTCGGCTGCGGCGTGATGGCCGGAATCGGCGCGGCGATCAACACCGGCGAGGTCAAGCGCGGCGAATCGGTGGCGGTGATCGGCTGCGGCGGGGTAGGCATCGCCGCGATCGCCGGCGCCAGGCTGGCCGGGGCCACCACGATCATCGCCGTGGACATCGACGCGAACAAGGTGGCCATGGCCAAATCCCTGGGCGCAACGCACGGCGTGGATTCCAGCACCGAAGACCCCGTCGAGGCCATCCGGGCCCTCACGAACGGCAACGGAGCGGACGTGGTGATTGACGCCGTCGGACGTCCCGAGACGTACAAGCAGGCGTTCTACGCCCGCGACCTCGCCGGCCGGGTGGTGCTGGTGGGCGTTCCGACGCCGGACATGTTGCTCGAGCTGCCCCTGCTGGACGTCTTTGGCCGGGGCGGGTCGCTGAAGTCCTCCTGGTATGGGGACTGCCTGCCCTCCCGTGATTTCCCGATGCTGGTGGCGCACTACAAGCAGGGCAACCTGGACCTGGATGCCTTCGTCACCGAGCGCATCACCATCGACCAGGTGGAGGAGGCCTTCGCCAAGATGCACGAGGGCAAGGTCCTGCGCTCGGTCGTCGAAGTACAGTCCCTGAAGGAGCTCTCATGACAGTCACCATCGAAAACCTGGTCACCTCGGGCACTTTTGCGCTCGACGGCGGCACATGGGACGTGGACAACAACGTCTGGATCGTGGGCAACGACGACGAATGCGTGATCATCGACTGCCCGCACGACGCCGCCGCGATCATCAGCCAGGTCCGCGGCCGGAAGGTCCTGGCCATCCTGCTGACCCACGCGCACAACGACCACATCGGCGCCGCGCGGGAGGTCGCAGGCGCTGTCGGCGCCCCGATCGTCCTGAACCCGGAGGACCTGGTCCTCTGGAAGCAGGTCTACCCGGATTCGGAACCGGACCGGCACCACGCGCACGGCGACGTTTTCGAGGTTGGCGGCGCAACGCTGCGAGCAATCCACACCCCCGGCCACTCCCCCGGCTCCACCTGCTTCTACTTCGAAAGCGAGGGTACGGTCTTCACCGGGGACACGCTTTTCAACGGCGGGCCAGGCGCCACTGGAAGGTCCTACAGCCACTACCCCACCATCCTGGCCTCCATCCGGGAACGGCTCCTGACACTGCCTCCCGAGACCGTGGTCCGCACCGGCCACGGCGACGACACCACCATCGGGGCCGAGCGGGAAACCCTGGCACCGCTGGCGGACTCGGTGGAATTTGCTGAGTCGGTGCAGAGCGCCAGCGGCTGAACCGGAGCCGCCGGCGCAGGCCACTTTCTCAAACTGGCTATATTTTTCCAGTCCAGTTCGCCGCTACGGTGGGTGGCATGCACATACCCCTGATCCAGATCGACGCCTTCGCCACCAAGCCCTTCGAGGGGAATCCAGCAGCCGTAATGCCTTTGGAGGGCTGGCTGGTTGACAGTGTCCTCCAACAGTTGGCCGAGGAGAACAACCTCTCCGAGACGGCCTTCATCGTGGCGGATATCCCCGCCGAGGCCCCTGCCTTCGACCTGTCACAGCCGGCCTACCACCTCCGCTGGTTCACGCCCGCCATTGAAGTAGACCTCTGCGGGCACGCGACGCTGGCCACGGCGTCGTACCTCTTCACCGACGTCCACCCGGACGCCAAGCGGCTGCAGTTCTGGAGCCGCAGCGGCTGGCTTTTTGTGGAACGCGACGGCGACGGCTACATCCTGGACTTCCCGTCCGAGATGCCCGAACCGGTGGCCGTGGACCCCTTCGTATCAGAAGCCCTCGGGGTCCCGGCTCTCGAGGCTTTCCTGGCAACCGACCTCATCCATGTCGTCAGGGATGCCGAGACCGTGCGCAACCTGAGCCCCGACTTCGGGGCGCTTGCGAAGCTGCCCGTGCGGGGCGTCGTCGTCACCGCGGCGGGTGACGGGACCGGCCACGACTTCGTCTCACGGTTCTTTGGTGCCCGGGCCGGCATCGATGAGGACCCGGTGACCGGTTCGGCGCACTCCCAGCTGGCACCGCTCTGGGCCGGCAGGCTGGGCAGCACGGTCCTGTCCGCCCGCCAGCTCTCGGCCCGGGGCGGGACCGTGCTCTGCCGTGTGGAAGGGGAGCGCACGCTGCTGTCCGGCACGTGCGTGCGGTACCTGGAAGGTACTGTGTCCCTGGCTGTTGGAGGTCTTGCTGGCTAGGTTTGTTCCGCGCGCCGGTGGGGCCTGTCCAGACCCCTCCCGGCAGGTGGCCTCCGGCCTTCCTCCCGGGAGGCCACGGTAACGGATGTCACTTGTTCGAGTCGCGGGTGCAGTTCGTCACCGGCGTCCACTACGCCGGTCTGCCACCACAGCTTCAGCCCCTCCGGAACAACCTCCAGGCCGGCCAGGTTGTTGTTGAACCAGGGTCCCTCGACGCGTTTCCAGCGGAACGGCGGGTCCGGCACCCGCGCCGAGCGGGCCACCAAGGCACCTACCGGAGAAGCCAGGCCATAAGCCATGACGGCCCCGAAATATCTCATCAGCCGGGGAAGAGGGTTACGGATCGGGGAACAGACGGCCTGGATGATCCGGCTGCCCGATGACCGCACCACTTCCGCCACGTAGGAGAAGTGCACGTCCCCGGACAGGAAGGTGACAGTGTCCGGGGACGTGCCGCGTTTGCCATCGGCCACCTCGGCTGCCATCAAAGCGACCTGCCGGAAGCTTTTTTGGAAGGCGGCCCAGTGTTCCAGGTCAACCGCCTGGCGCAGCTTCTCGCCGGCCCGGGCAGGACGCTTGCCCCACGCACCTTCGGACAAGGCCTCATTCCACGACTCGACGTGGTGCAGGCCCATCGGCAGCAGGAAAGGAAGTGACGTTGCCACGAGCAGATGGCGGAATCCGCCGCGCATGCGTCCGTCAAGCCACGCCATTTCGTCGTCGTCAAGCAAGGCGCGTGCTTCCGGGTCCAGATTCCTGGCGGCGCGGGAGTCCACCACGATCAGCCTGGTATCCCCGAAATCCCGGCAGAAGCTCCACCGGTAGGATTCCGGGTCCCGGTCCGCGCGTTCCGCGAAACTGTCGAGTTCGGCGCTGACGTCGGGTTCGGCTTCGCTCCGGTGCCCGGCGATCAGCTGCCAGACAGCATCGTCATGCCGCTCCTGCGGGGACAGGTTACCAAGATGCTGGTACACCCAGTAGGAGGCCAGCCCCGAGACAATACGTCCGTGCCACCACGAGGTGGCTTCCATCTTCTGCTTCCAGCTAAGCGAGGCGTTCCAGTCGTCGCGGATGTCGTGATCGTCGAAGATCATGACGCTGGGCAGGGTGGACAGCAGCCACCTGTTTGCCGGGTCGGACCAGGCGAGGTTGTAGAGGTGGGCGTATTCCTCGTAATCCTTGAGCTCCTCGCCTGGCGGGGCCTCGATGTCTCGGCGGGCGCGGATGAACTCCTGCATCTGCTCGCTGGTCAGGTCGGCGTACACCTGGTCCCCGAGGAAGGCCACGAGGTCCGGCCACGGCAGGTCAGCGTCGGACGCCATCGCCAACGCGTAGGCGCGGAGCGAATCGACGCCGTGGGTCCGATTTCCGGTCGCGTCGTGCGGGACGCTGGTCCGGCAGGAGCCGTAGGCCAGGCGCAGCGGCTTGCCGGGCTTCAGCGTCGCGATCACCGGCGGCGGAAACCCGGAATCCGGAACGGGCCAGACCTGCTCGTCATTGATGTCCAGAGTGTAGGGCAGCACTGATCCCGGCTCCATCCCGTCCGCCTCCACCAGGGCATAGTGGTGGCCGTGCACGGCAAAGGTTCGGGCCTCCCAGCTGCGGTCACCGGCCCGGACGGAGACGCGGGAATCGCCCCGGGTCTCCACCCAGATGCTGGCAGAAGTCTCGTCCACGTACCGCATCATGGGGCCCAACACCAGGGGCGACGTCGTCATGACTCAGTTGTACCCGTTCCGGCGCGCGGCAACCATACGAGCACCCGGGAACCAAGGAAACAACTCCCAAGGCACTGCTGCCTAGGCCCGGACCTGAAACCCACTCCGCTTGTCGAAAAGCCGTCGCCTGTCGTTTCCGGCTGCGGCAATCCAGAGTACGGAGTCGTCTGCTGAGGCCTGGTCAACAACACCCGTCACAATGTATTCGTCCATGCACCAGACCTCGACTGTACGGCCCGTGAGGCGTGCCCAGTCTGTGCGCCACCCACGTGCGCCGGCAGCCTTTTCTAATTGATTTCCAGTCATGGCCGCCCCTTTTTACCAACCGCGCTCGGCGAGGCGGTGGGGCTGCGGGATCTCGTCGACGTTGATGCCCACCATGGCTTCGCCGAGGCCGCGCGAGACCTGGGCGATGACGTCCGGGTCGTCATAATAGGCAGTAGCCCTGACGACGGCGGCGGCACGCTGGGCCGGGTTTCCGGACTTGAAGATGCCGGAGCCGACGAACACGCCGTCTGCGCCAAGCTGCATCATCATGGCGGCGTCGGCCGGGGTGGCGATGCCGCCGGCGGTGAACAGCACCACGGGAAGCTTGCCGGTGGTTGCGATTTCCTTGACCAGTTCGTACGGGGCCTGCAGTTCCTTGGCCGCAACGTACAGCTCGTCCTCGGGCAGGGCGGCAAGCTTGGCGATCTCGGCGCGGATCTGGCGCATGTGCCCGGTCGCGTTGGAGACATCTCCCGTGCCGGCTTCACCCTTGGACCGGATCATCGCCGCGCCCTCGTGGATGCGGCGCAGCGCCTCACCAAGGTTGGTGGCGCCACAGACGAAGGGAACGGTGAAGTTCCACTTGTCGATGTGGTGGACGTAGTCGGCCGGGGTCAGGACCTCGGACTCGTCGATATAGTCCACGCCGAGGGACTGCAGGACCTGGGCCTCCACGAAGTGGCCGATCCGGGCCTTGGCCATCACCGGGACGGACACGGCTGCGATGATCTTGTCGATCATGTCCGGATCCGACATGCGGGACACGCCGCCCTGGGCACGGATATCGGCCGGAACGCGTTCGAGCGCCATCACTGCAACGGCACCGGCATCTTCGGCGATGCGGGCCTGTTCAACGTTGACGACGTCCATGATGACGCCGCCAATGAGCATCTCAGCCATGCCGCGCTTGACGCGGCTGCTGCCCGTAACAGCGATGTGTTCGTAGGGGAGTCGTTTTAGGGTCACTTCATGCTCCAAGGGGACGAGGCGCCTGCGAAGCCAGGCATTCGAGTTAAGGGACTGGCCCGGGTGTATGTGCACACCCGGGGCTACACGTACTTCACCGAGTCAGCATTCGATGACGTTTACCGCGAGGCCACCCCGGGACGTCTCCTTGTATTTGCTCTTCATGTCGGCGCCGGTTTCCCTCATGGTCTTGATCGCTTTGTCCAGGGATACTTTGTGGCTGCCGTCCCCGTGGAGGGACAGTCGCGCCGCGTTGATGGCTTTGACGCTGGCGATGGCGTTGCGTTCGATGCAGGGAATCTGCACCAGGCCGCCCACGGGGTCGCAGGTCAGGCCGAGGTTGTGTTCGATCCCCACTTCGGCGGCGTTCTCCACCTGCTCGGGCGTTCCGCCGAGGACCTCGCACAGGCCCGCGGCCGCCATGGAGCAGGCCGAGCCCACTTCGCCCTGGCACCCAACCTCCGCACCGGAGATGGAGGCGTTTATCTTGAACAGAATTCCGACGGCGGCCGCAGCCAGCAGGAAGCGGACCACACCGTCGTCGTTGGCGCCGGGTACGAACTTCACGTAGTAGTGCAGCACCGCGGGGACGATGCCGGCCGCGCCGTTCGTAGGTGCGGTGACGATCCGGCCGCCAGCGGCATTTTCCTCGTTGACGGCCAGAGCGAACAGGTTCACCCACTCCATCGCCCGGAGCGGGTCAGTCACTCCGGTGTCCGCCGTCAGGGTCTGGAATAACGACGGCGCCCGGCGCCTGACGTTAAGGCCGCCTGGAAGAATCCCTTCCGCGGCGCAGCCGTTGTCCACGCATTCGCGCATGACTGCCCAGAGTGCCAGCAGTTTTTCCCGGAGTTCCGCTTCGCTGCGCCATGTGAGTTCGTTGGCCAGCATAACGTCGGAGATGGACATGCCCTCGCGCTTGCAGATCGCCAGGAGTTCGTCGGCGGTGGTGAAGGGGTACGGGAGGACGGTGGAGTCCGCCACCACCCTGTCTTCGGCGCCGGCATCGCCGTCCACTACAAAGCCGCCGCCGATCGAGTAGAAACTCCGTTCGCTCAGCACCGCCCCGGCATGGTCCAGGGCGCGGAAGGTCATGCCGTTGGGGTGGGTCGGGAGGGACTTGCGCCGGTGCAGCACCACATCCTCGTCCCAGTTGAAGTCCACGCGGTGGTGGCCACCGACAAGGAGTTCGGCGTCGAGGGCCGCGGCAGCCACCTGGTCGTCCGCCGTGGCGGTGTCCACGGTTTCCGGGTCCAGTCCTTTGAAGCCCAGGACCACGGCCTTGTCCGAGCCGTGGCCCCGCCCGGTGGCACCGAGCGAACCGAACAGCTCAGCCTGGACGCGCCTGGTGGCGCTCAGGTGGCCGTCGCCCTTGAGTCCGTCGGCGAAGAGCTTCGCCGCCCGCATCGGGCCCACCGTGTGCGACGACGAGGGCCCGATACCAACGGAGAAGAGGTCCAAGACGCTGAGTGCCATTTAGGGGACCTCTGGCGAGGCATACTCGCGCATTGCATCGAGGAGCCACCGGCCCAGGAAGTCCGCGAAGGAGGCGCGGGGGAAAAGCCGGAAGCTTTCCTCCCCGGTCTTCTGCAGGACCACCGGGATGTTGCCCACCTCGGTGTTCAGGGCGGTTCCCGGGGTGAAGCTGCGCGGGTGCAGGTCAAGGGCGCAGCCTTTTTCCAGGACGGCCCGGGCGCGGGGGCCGGACAGTTCAAAGGTGGTGCGGTTGGCGGACAGGTCCACCACCTGGCCGGGGGCGTCGCCCAACGCTTCGGTGAGGGAACCGATGAGGTCGCCGCCCAGGGAGTCGTGGGCCTCTTCAGGTGCAACCACCAGGAACTCCGCCGGTCCCAGCCAGAGGACGCTGACGCCGTCAGCGCCGTCCACGTCGCCGCAGCGTGCCGGCAGGCCGCCGGTGGCCGCAGCGATCCGTGCACCCTCTTCAGACCTGGGGTCCACGCGGATCCCGGCCATGGTCTGGAAGGGGCCCTCGGCCAGGACAACCTTGCCCTGGACGGAGCCTGCCACCAGTGCCGGGGCCAGGTGGGAGGCGGGGCTCCGGCGGATGTCCCGGAGTCCGTTGATGCCTTCGAGTGCTGCTGAATTAACCATCTTTGCGGGTCCCTTCGGGGTCAAAAAGTACGGTTTCTGCGACAACAACATCAACCAGCTGGTCGCCGGCTGCGGCCAGTAGGGTCTCGCCGATGCGGTTGCGGCCATTCTTGATCAGTGCCAGCCCAAACGAGCGGCTCAGGGCGGCGCTGTGGTAGCTCGACGTCACGAATCCCTGCATGGGGACCGGGCCGTAGGCGGGGCTGGTGCTGATGCCCTTTTCCACGAGCTGGGTGCCTTCCGGCAGCCGGATGGTGCCGTCCACGGGCAGGACGCTGACCAGGTGCTTGCGGTCCTCGCGCCGGGCATCGGCCCGGGCGTAGGAGCGCTTGCCGATGAAGTCCTTGGCCTTGGACACCACCCATTCCATGCCCGCATCCTGCGGGGTGACGGTGCCGTCGGTGTCCTGCCCGACGATCGGGTAGCCCTTTTCGGCGCGGAGAACGTGCATGGTTTCGGTGCCGTAGGGGGTGATGTTGAATTCGGCGCCTGCCGCGGCCACGGCTTCCCAGGTGTTCAGCCCGTACCAGGACGGCACGTTGATCTCGTAGGCCAGTTCGCCGGAGAAGGAGATCCGGCAGACCCGCGCCTGCACGCCGGAGGCGAGGGTGGTTTCTCGGAACGTCATGAACGGGAAGGCTTCCGCCTCCAGCCCGCCGTCCGCGGCGAGGTCCGGCGCCAGTTTGGCAATCACGGCCCGGGATTTAGGCCCGACGACGGCAATGGTGCTCCACTGTTCGGTCACCGACGTGCAGTGCACGTCGAGCTCGGGCCATTCGGTCTGCAGCCATTCCTCCAGCCAGTCCAGCACCTTCGCGGCGCCGCCGGTGGTGGTGGTCATGAAGAACCGGTCCTCATCCAGGCGCAGGGTCACGCCGTCGTCGAAGATCATGCCGTCCGCCATGCACATCACGCCGTAGCGGGCCGAACCCGGGGCGAGCTTCTTGAACGCGTTGGTGTAGATCCGGTTGAGGAACTCACCGGCATCCTTGCCGCGGATTTCGATCTTGCCGAGGGTGGTGGCGTCCATGAACCCGACCGAGTCGCGGACTGCAGCGCATTCGCGCAGCACGGCCTCGTCCATGTCCTCGCTGCCCTGCGGGTAGTACCAGGGGCGCTTCCACTGCCCCACGTCCTCGAACAGGGCGCCCTGGGCCACGTGCCACGGGTTGATCGACGTGACGCGGGCGGGGTCGAACAGCTCGCCGCGCTGGCGTCCGGCCAGTGCTGCGAATGCCACCGGAGTGAACGGTGCGCGGTACGTAGTGGTGCCGATGTCGCCGATGCCGCGGGACGCTTCGCCGGCGCTCCGGAGCGCGGCGGCGATGACGCCGATCGCGTTGACGCCGGAGGTCTTGCCCTGGTCGTTGGCGGTGCTGATGGAGGTGTACCGCTTGATGTGCTCCACAGACCGCATGCCGGCACCGGTGGACCGCAGCACGTCAGCCACTGACTGGTCCCGCTGGAAGTCCACGAAGTGGTGGTGCCAGTCATCCGGAGTACCGGTCTGTCCCGGGACCAGCCACAGCTGGCGGGTCGGACCTGAAGCTTTCGGTTCGCCGAGCACTGACGGTTTGGTTTCCGACGCGAATCCAGCGGCGATGGCCGCGGCGGCGCCGGCGGAAATGCCCTCGGCAAGGACATCGGCAAGTTCGAAGCTGCCGCGGCCCGAGCCGATGGTCTGCTGGTTCGGAACTACGGTGCTTGGCACGAAAGCTGCCAGGTCATCGTCCCAGCGCAGCTTGCCCTGCCGCTGGGAGTGGAGGTGCACCAGCGGGCTCCAGCCGCCGGAGACTGCCAGTAGATCGCAGGCGATCTCTTCGACGCCGGAGGTGAGCTCGCCGTCGTCGTTGATGCTGCGGACGGTGACTGCGAACAGCCGGCCGTCATCGCCGGCTGCCGTGTTGGCAACGGCACTGCCGATCAGGACCCGGGTGCCGGATTCGACAGCGGCTGCTGCCACCTGGGTGAGGGCGGGGCGGGCGTCGACCACGGCCGCCACCTTGACGCCGGCGGCCCGCAGGTCCGCGGCGAGGGCGTAGGCGCTGTCGTTGGTAGTGCTGATGACGACGCGCTGGCCAGCGGCGACGGCGTAACGGTTGAGGTAGCTGCGGACGGCGGAGGCCAGCATGATGCCGGGGCGGTCGTTGTTCTCGAAGACCAGGGGACGCTCGTGGGCGCCGGGGGCCAGAACCACCTGATTAGCACGCACGTGCCAAATCCGCTGCCGGGAGACGCCGGGCGCTGCCGGGCTGGACAGGTGGTCGGTGCGGTTCTGGACCGCAATGACGTAGTTGGCGTCGTAGGCGCCGAAGGCCGTGGTGCGGTTCAGGACCGTGCTTTCGGCCCCGGAAACCAGTTCGGCTTCCACGTCCGCCACCCACTCCAGGGCCGGCTTGCCTTCGATGGCCTCGGCCAGGCCGGGGGCCGTGGACCCGGAAAGAAGGGAGCCGCCCAGTTCGGGCTGGTCGTCCATCAGGATCACGCGGGCGCCGGTGCGGACCGCTTCACGGGCCGCGGCCAGGCCGGCAGGGCCACCGCCGATGATCAGGACGTCGGTGTGGACGTACTTCTTGTCGTACTCGGCACGGTCATCTTCCGGGTCCAGTTTGCCCAGGCCGTTCAGCATGCTGGCTGCGAGGCCGTCCACCAGGGTGACGGTGGTGGCGGGAAGCATGGACTCTGCCACGTGGCCCGGGAACCGGGCTTCAACGCGAACCAGTGCGTTGGATTCCTCAACGCCGGCGGACATGATGCCGCGTGCGCGGTCCTCGTACAGCGAGTTTCCGGCGGCGATCCGGCCGTTGGCGAGCAGGGCCGAGGCGAGTGTGTCGCCGGGGTGGCCGGTGAATTCCTCGCCGTCCACGGTGAATCGCCAGGAGATGGTGCGGTCGATGCGTCCGCCGGCGGCGAGGCGGGCATTCTGGGAAGTCACTTGGTTGCTCCTTCCGGGGCGGTGGTGCTGGCAGATGAGGTGCTGGCGGCGATGCTTGTCGTGGCGGTGCTCGGCGCAGCGGTGCCGGTGGTGGTGCTGTCAGCGGCGAGGCTGGCCGTGCCGGACTCACGTGCCGGGGCGGCTGCGTCAGGCCGGGGCGCGCCCATGGGGTAGATCGCCTGGATCTCGTAGCTGACCGTGTCGCGGAGCATGTTGAACCACTGGCGGCAGCCGGTGCTGTGGAGCCAGCGTTCGGCAAAGGCGCCCTTGGTGTTGTCCCGGTAGAACAGGAACTCGGCCCATTCGCGGTCGTTCAGTTCGTTCGGGTTTTCCGGATAGGCCACGTGGGCCTGGCCGCCGTAGTGGAACTCGGTCTCGTCGCGGGAGCCGCAGTTGGGGCATGAAATGAGGAGCATGTCCGGACTCTCTTCTAGTGGGCCACGGCGGCTGCGCCGTGCTCGTCGATCAGGGCGCCGGTTTCGAACCGCTCCAGCGCAAACGGCTTGTTCAGTTCGTGCGGCGTTCCCGTGGCGATGGTGTGGGCAAAGGTGAGGCCCGCGGCCGGCGTGCCCTTGAAGCCGCCGGTGCCCCAGCCACAGTTCACGAACATGTTGTCCACCGGGGTGGTGCCCACGATCGGGGAGGCGTCCAGCGTCGTATCAACGATGCCGCCCCAGGTCCTGAGTACGTGCGCACGGGCAAAGATCGGGAAGAGCTCGACGGCGGCCGCCATCTGGTGCTCGATCACATGGAACGAGCCGCGCTGGCCGTAACCGTTGTAGGAGTCCACTCCGGCGCCCATGACAAGCTCGCCCTTGTGGGCCTGGGAAACGTAGACGTGCACGTGGTTGGACATGACCACTGTGGGGTGGACCGGTTCGTGCAGTTCGGAAACCAGCGCCTGCAGCGGATGGGACTGGATGGGGAGCCGGAAGCCGGCCATTTCGGCCAGGACCGAGCTGTGCCCGGCGGCGCAAAGGCCCACCTTTTCGGTGTTGATGGTGCCGCGGTTGGTCTTGACGCCGGTGACCCGATTGCCGTCCTTGACGAAGCCGGTGACTTCGCAGTTCTGGATGATGTCCACGCCCAGTTCGTCGCACTTGCGGGCGAAGGCCCAGGCCACGTGGTCATGCTTGGCGATGCCGGCGCGCGGCTGGTACGTGGCGCCCATGACGGGGTAGCGGATGTTGTCGTTGATGTTCAGGATGGGGCAGAGTTCCTTGACCTGCTGGGGGTCCAGCCACTCGGCGTCCACTCCGTTGAGTTTGTTCGCGCCCACGCGCCGCATGCTTTCACGTACATCACCCAGGGTGTGGGCGAGGTTCATCACACCGCGCTGGCTGAAGAGGAAGTCATATTCGAGCTCCTCCGGCAGGACTTCCCAGAGCTTGAGTGCGTGCTCGTAGATAGCCGCGCTCTCGTCCCAGAGGTAGTTGGACCGGATGATGGTGGTGTTCCGGGCCATATTGCCGCCGGCCAGCCAGCCCTTTTCGAGGATGGCGATGTTGGTCATGCCGTGGTTCTTGGCCAGGAAGTAGGCCGTGGCCAGACCGTGCCCGCCGCCGCCGACAATCACGGCGTCGTACGAGGACTTGGGTTCCGGGTTCCGCCAGAGGAAATCCGGGTGTTCCGGGAGCTGATCGCCCATCATGCCACCTCGATCGCGTCAGTAGAAAGGTTGGGGTAGAGCGGGAACTTTCCGGCCAGGATTTCAACCCGCTGCCGCAGTTCCGCCACGGCCTCGTCGCTGAACTCGCGCTTGAGTGCTGCGGCGATAATGTCTGCGACCTCGGTGAACTCTGCCTTCCCGAATCCACGCGTGGCCAGTGCCGGCGTGCCGATACGAAGACCGGACGAGATCATCGGCGGACGCGGGTCGAACGGCACGGCGTTGCGGTTGACCGTGATGCCGATCCGGTGGAGACGGTCTTCGCCCTGCTGGCCGTCCAGTTCCGAATTGCGCAGATCCACCAGGACCAGGTGCACGTCGGTGCCACCGCTGACGACGGTCACGCCGGACTCTGCAACGTCGGCAGCCAGCATGCGTTCTGCGATGATGCGGGCGCCTTCCAGGGTTCGTTCCTGGCGGTCGCGGAACTCCGGCTCGGCGGCGAGCTTGAACGCCACAGCCTTCGCGGCAATAACGTGCTCCAGCGGGCCACCCTGCTGTCCGGGGAACACCGCGGAGTTGACCTTCTTGGCGATGTCGGCGTCGTTGGTCAGGATCACGCCACCGCGCGGGCCGCCAAGGGTCTTGTGGGTGGTACTTGTGACGATGTGGGCGTGAGGCACGGGGCTGGGGTGAAGCCCTGCGGCCACGAGGCCGGCGAAATGGGCCATGTCCACCATCAGGTAGGCGCCTACCAAGTCCGCGATACGGCGGAATTCGGCGAAGTCCAACTGCCGGGAGTAGGCGGACCAGCCGGCCACGATGAGCTTCGGCTTGTTCTCAACGGCCAGGCGCTCAACCTCGGCCATGTCAATGGTATGGGTGTCTTCGCTGACTCCGTACGGGACCACTTTGTAGAGCTTGCCGGAGAAGTTGATCTTCATGCCGTGGGTCAGGTGGCCACCGTGTGCGAGGTTCAGCCCCAGGATGGTATCGCCGGGCTGGATCAGGGCGAACATCGCCGCGGCGTTGGCCTGGGCTCCGGAGTGGGGCTGCACATTGGCGAACTCGGAGCCGAACAATGACTTAAGACGGTCGATGGCCAGCTGCTCAACCACGTCAACGTGTTCGCAGCCGCCGTAATAGCGCTTGCCCGGGTAGCCTTCGGCGTACTTGTTGGTCAGGACGGATCCCTGCGCCTCCATGACGGCAGTCGGCGCAAAGTTTTCGGAGGCGATCATCTCCAGCGTGCCCTGCTGGCGCAGGAGCTCCTGCTGAACAGCTGCATGGATCGCAGGATCGGTCTCTGCGAGCGTACGGGTCAGAACGTCGACCATCTTTTCTCCTCTGCTATCTAATATCCTGTTGATATATTAGTTTCGTGACTCAAGTATGCTATTCAGTCAGGTGGGTGTCAACAGATTTTTCAAGCCATCCCAGAGGCGCCAGAAGCGCGGCTGGAGGGCCGCGCTTCTGGTAGAAAGTTTGCGAGGTGGGGCTTGGATCAGGTGAAGAGCGCCTTGCGGACGGCATCCTCGAAGCCACTGACGTGGCTCCTTGCCAGATCAGCGGCCCGTGCCTCATCGCCGTCAATCACTGCGCCGAGCAGGTCCAGGTGCTCATGCACATGGCGGGAAAGGTCGGGAAGGCGATCCAGAACCATGCACCAGATGCGGGTGGCGAGATTGTCGTACCGGATCAGGACGTCCTCGAGGTGGGGGTTGCCCGCAGCCGCGTAGATGCCCTGATGGACGCGCGCATCAAGGCGCAGGGTTTCGACGACGGAGGCCGCATGGGTATCGAAGGATTCAACAGCCCGCATCACAGCCCGCAACTTCTCCCGCTGCCGTTCCGTGGCCACCCGGGCGGCCCGGGACGCGGCGAGCGGTTCAAGCTGCGTCCGGATTTCTGAAATGAAAGCAAGGTCGGTCACCTCTACGCGGGTGGCAAAGGTGCCCCTGCGCGGATACGAAACCACCAGGCGGTCGAGCTCGAGCCGCTTCAAAGCTTCCCGCACCGGAGTCCGCCCCATGCCGAGATCCCTGGCGAGGTGGTCGTCGTTGAGAAGATCGCCGGGTTTGATCTCCAGCATCAGCAGCCGGTCGCGGATGCGCTCGTAGGCCACGTCCGCCAACGACTTCTTGACTCCATCTGCCACGATCGCCAACGCTTCAACAGCCATAGCCCGGACCCCTTTCCATTCAAGCCAAATAGGCTATTGACCTCGCCCACTGACCAGTATACGCTGATTCCCAACCCTAATATATCAGTTGATGTTTTTGGAATATATCTAACTGAAGATACCCAAAGGAGGAGACATGACCATTGTGGCAACAGACTCATCAACCAGCACGCTGACTCAGACCGACCCCCGCGTGAAGGACAAGGCCCAGAAGTTCGTACTCACACTGTCGTGCGTCGAACGTGCCGGCATTGTCCAAGCAGTCACCACTTTTCTCTTCGAACGTGGCTTCAACATCGACGAGCACCAACAGTTCGACGACGGGCTCCGCGAGACGCTGCACCTGCGCACCGCGTTCTCTGGTTCCCCCGAGTACACGCCGGAGCGGCTCCAGGCGGAGTTCAATTCCATCGCGGACCGCTTCGAGATGAAGTTCAGCTTCCATGACCAGACCAAACAGCGCGTTCTGGTCATGGTGTCCAAGTTCGGCCACTGCCTGAATGACCTGATCTTCCGCTGGCGCGGCGGTAGCCTGGGCGGCGACATCGTCCTAGTGGTGTCCAATCATGAAACCCACCGGGCCATGGCCGAAGCCGCCGGCCTGCCCTTTGTCTACCTCCCCGTGACCCCGGAGACGAAGGTAGCCGCCGAACAGCGACTGCTGGACCTCGTCGACGAGCACAACATTGACCTCGTTGTGCTCGCCCGGTACATGCAGGTGCTCTCCGATGACCTCTGCCGCTCCCTCGAAGGCCGGGCCATCAACATCCACCACTCCTTCCTGCCTGGTTTCAAGGGAGCGCGCCCGTACCACCAGGCGTACGACCGTGGCGTCAAACTGGTAGGTGCCACCGCCCACTACGTGACGGCTGAACTCGATGAAGGGCCAATCATCGAACAGGAAGTCATCCGGGTGGACCACAGCTACGGTCCCACCGCGCTGTCAACAGTCGGACAGGATGCTGAAGCGCTGGCACTGTCCCGCGCCGTCCGGTGGCACTGCGAGCACCGTGTGTTGCTGGACCAAACCAGCACTGTCGTGTTCCGGTAAGCACCACCACCACATCAGCAAAGACAACACACGAAAATCAGCAGGAGAAACCACATGGCTTCGACGCCAAGCATTGTAATTATTGGAGCGGGAATCGTAGGCACGAACCTGGCCGACGAACTGGTCGCGCGGGGTTGGAACAACATCACCGTCCTGGACCAGGGGCCCCTCAATATGCCTGGAGGCTCCACGTCCCACGCCCCCGGCCTCGTTTTCCAGACGAACCCTTCAAAGAGCATGGCTGCCTTCGCCAAGTACACGGTTGAGAAGCTCCTGTCCCTGAGCGAAGACGGCGTCAGCTGCTTCAACCAGGTCGGCGGTCTGGAAGTTGCCACCACCGAGACCCGCCTCGCGGACCTGAAGCGGAAGCTCGGCTATGCCGCCGCGTGGGGCATTGATGGCAAGATCCTTACCCGCGAGGAATGCAAGGAGCTCTACCCGCTGATCAATGAGGAAGACATCCTGGGCGGCCTCCACGTACCCAGCGATGGCCTGGCACTCGCCGCCCGCGCAGTCCAGCTGCTCATCAAACGCACGGAAGCCGCCGGGGTTAAGTACATCGGCAACACCGAGGTCACCGGAATCGAACAGTCCAACCGCCGGGTCACAGGAGTGGCGACCGCTGAAGGCGTCATCCCCGCGGACATCGTGGTTTCCTGCGCCGGCTTCTGGGGCGCCAAGATCGGCGAGATGATCGGGATGTCCGTCCCGCTCCTCCCGCTGGCCCACCAGTACGTCAAGACCACTCCCGTCCCGGCACAGCAGGGCAAGAACGAACAGCCCAACGGCGCGTCGCTGCCCATCCTGCGCCACCAGGACCAGGACCTCTACTACCGCGAACACGGCGACCGCTACGGCATTGGTTCCTACGCACACCGCCCCATGCCCGTGGATCTTGACGAGCTGGGCAGCTACGAACCCAGCAGCATCAGCGAACACAACATGCCTTCGCGCCTGGACTTCACCCTGGAGGACTTCCTTCCTGCGTGGGAGGCCACCAAGCAACTGCTGCCGGCCCTCCGCGAAAGCGACATCGAGGATGGCTTCAACGGCATCTTCTCCTTCACCCCGGACGGCGGCTCCCTGGTGGGCGAATCGAAGGAAGTGGACGGCTTCTATGTGGCTGAGGCCGTATGGGTGACCCACTCCGCCGGCATTGCCCGCGCCGTTGCCGAACTGCTGACCACCGGCAAGTCCAGCATTGATCTTGGTGACTGCGACATCCACCGTTTCGAAGAAGTCCAGCTGACTCCCGAATACGTCAGCGAAACGTCCCAACAGAACTTCGTGGAAATCTACGACGTCCTGCACCCGCTGCAGCCAAAGCTCTCTCCGCGGAACCTGCGCGTCAGCCCGTTCCACGCCCGCCACAAGCAGCTGGGCGGCTACTTCCTGGAGGGCGCCGGATGGGAACGTCCGTACTGGTTCGAAGCCAACGCTGAACTGCTCAAGGAGATGCCTGACGAATGGCAGCCGCCGGCACGTGACGCCTGGTCCGGGATGTTCAGCTCGCCCATCGCCGCCGCCGAAGCCTGGAAGACCCGCACCGCGGTAGCCATGTACGACATGACCCCGCTCAAGCGCCTCGAGGTCTCCGGCCCCGGAGCCCTGAAGCTGCTGCAGGAGCTGACCACCGCCGACATGACCAAGAAGCCGGGGGCGGTCACCTACACCCTCCTGCTGGACCACGCCGGCGGGATCCGAAGCGATATCACCGTGGCCCGCCTGAGCGAAGACACCTTCCAGCTCGGAGCCAATGGAAACATCGACACGGCCTACTTTGAGCGGGCCGCACGCCACCAGACGGAAAACGGAACCGCCAGCGACTGGGTCCAGGTTCGCGACACCACCGGCGGGACATGCTGCATCGGCTTGTGGGGACCCCTCGCCCGGGACCTGATCAGCACGGTCAGCAGCGACGACTTCTCCAATGACGGCCTGCGCTACTTCCGGGCCAAGAAGGTTGTCATCGGCGGCGTCACGGTCACCGCAATGCGGCTGTCCTACGTCGGCGAGCTGGGCTGGGAACTGTACACCAGCGCGGACAACGGCCAGCGCCTGTGGGACGCACTGTGGAAGGCAGGTCAGCCGTTCGGCGTGATCGCTGCCGGCCGCGCCGCGTTCAGCTCGCTGCGCCTGGAAAAGGGCTACCGCTCGTGGGGCACCGACATGACCACCGAGCACGACCCGCTGGAAGCGGGACTCGGTTTCGCCGTGAAGATGACGAAGGAAAACTTCGTCGGCAAGGCAGCACTGGAAGGCCGGACCGAGGAAAACTCCGCCCGCCGGCTTCGCTGCCTGACGGTCGACGACGGCCGCAGCATCGTGCTGGGCAAGGAACCTGTCTTCTACAAGGACCAGGCAGTTGGCTACGTCACGAGCGCCGCTTATGGCTACACCGTTGCCAAGCCGATTGCCTACGCGTACCTGCCCGCCGCCGTCTCCGTGGGTGACGCGGTTGAAATCGAGTACTTTGGCCGGCGCATCCAGGCCACGGTCACGGCCGATCCGCTGTACGACCCCACGATGACCCGGCTCCGCGGCTAACAGCCGCCGGGCCATTCAAGGCACGCGGCCCGGACTCATTTCCTCGCAACCAGAGTCCGGGCCGCTGCTTTTCCATGGCCTGTCCCATGCCCAGGCCAGTCGAGTAGAGCTTCAGCCCAGGAAGACACATGATCAGTTCAGAAACAATAAACGACTATCTCGCCAGGCTTGCCTCGCGCGAACCCACCCCAGGCGGCGGCGCAGCCGCGGCACTCCACGCCGCCCAGGGGGCGGCCCTTGTCGCCATGGTGGCCAGGTACACCACCGGCACGAAATACCAACAGCACGCCGAACTCGTCACCAGGATCATCAGCAGCGCCGACGCACTGGTGGCCCAGGCCCTGCGCCTCGCGGACGCCGACCAGCACGCGTTCCAAGGCGTCATCGATGCCTACAAGCTCCCCGCCGGTACTGACTCCCTCAAGGCCGAACGGACAGCATCCATCCAGGACGCGCTCGTCCAGGCTGCGGAAACACCGGCAGAACTGATTCTCCTTGCCGGTGCCATCGTGGATCTTGCCACGGAACTGTTCGAGGTGGCCAATGTCAACGTGATCAGTGACGTCGCCGCCGCCGTCGACGCAGCCCGGGCAGCCGCCACCACTGCACGGGTGAACATCGACATCAATGTAGTGGCCATCAAGGACACCGAGGCACGTTCCCGGCTGGCTGAGCAGACGGACGGCCTTGAGGAAAAGGTCGTCCTGGCAGCCGACTCGCTGGCGAAGCGTGTGCGCGAAAGGATTCTCGGTTGAACACGACTCTCCTCTCTGGACGAAACCTGGCAAAGCTCATTCAGCAGAAAGCCCACGACCAAGCCAGGAACCTCGAAACTGACGGCCTGCGCCCCACCCTTGCAGTGGTTGTGGCCACCGGCGACGGCTCCACGCTCTGGTATGTGCGGTCCATCGAACGGGCTGCAGAAAGCGCAGGCATCAACTGCCGGATCGTGGACCTGGGCCACGACGCGACAAGACAGGTGCTGGCCTCAGCCCTGAAAGACCTCAGCGACGAGCCGTCCGTCAACGGCATCATCCTGCAGACGCCGTTGCCTCCCGGCGTTGACGCAGATGCGCTGGTTGGGCATATCGCCCCCGAAAAGGACATCGACGGCGCGAACCCTCTGAGCCTTGGCCGGCTGGCTGTGGGCCAGCCCTCGTTCGCCCCTGCCACGGCACGGGCCGTCACCGAGATCCTGGACCACTTCGACATCCCTGTGGCGGGCCGGAACGTCGTCGTGATTGGACGCTCAGCCGTCGTCGGAAAGCCGCTGTCCCTGCTGCTGCTGGAACGCGACGCCACCGTCACCGTCTGCCACTCCAGGTCAGGGGCGCTGGAGAAATACACCAAGACGGCCGACGTCGTGGTGGTCGCCGCCGGGCGTACCGGCCTGCTGAACGGCGGCCATATTTCCTCCGGGGCAGTTGTGATCGACGTCGGCACCAACGTCCTTTCCGACGGGTCCCTCGTGGGGGACGTGGACGAAGCCAGCGTCCGGGGCATCGCCGGGGCGCTGACACCCGTTCCGGGTGGCGTCGGCTCAGTCACCACGTCCCTGCTGCTCCTGCACACCACCGAGGCCGCGCGGGAACAGTCGCGTGCCTTGGTCCGGGGAACAGCGGTATGACCCACGGCAGGCACCCCTGCTTCGCTTAGGCCCAGTTGTTGTCTCCGCGCCCGTGCAGATCCATGCGATCTCCACGGGCGCAAAGGCCGTGTCCTGCCAGTGGGCTACAGGACGGCCTTGATGAGGTTCTCAAAGTCCGTCACATGCTTGGTGGTCAGCCGCGCAGCAGCTTCGTAATCCCCTTCCGCGATGCACTCGAGCAGCTCAATGTGCTGGGCAATGTGCTCGGATACCGGAGGAAGTTTCTCCAGCACCAGGCTCCAGATCCGCGTCGCCAGGTTGTCATACCGGATCAGGACATCCTCAAGATGCCGGCTCCCTGTGGCCCGGTAGATCATCCGGTGTACCCGCATGTCCAGGCGCATCAGGTCCCGCTGGGAGTGCATTACCGGCAGGAGCTCCCCGACTTCCCTGGCAAATTCCTTGATCTCCTGCCGGAGCTGCGGCGATGCCATTCGGGCAGCCCGTGCTGCGGCCGCAGGCTCCAAAAGGTGCCGGATTTCGGAGATTTCAGCCAGATCCGTGATGTCCACCCCTGCGGCGAATGTTCCCCGGCGGGGATACGCCACCACCAGGTGGTCGCTCTCAAGGCGCTTCATGGCCTCCCGGATGGGTGTCCTCCCCACTCCGAGCCGCTTGGAAATCACTTCGTCATTCAATGGTTCACCAGGCTTGATGTCCAAAACGATCAGTTCATCACAGAGCACCCTGTAGGCGAAGTCGGCAAAGGACTCGTCCACCTGCCTCGTTGGCATTAACGACCCCCCAACATCCGAACGTGGTTCTCCACCGCTTACCATTTTCAAGCCTCCTCCCGATGCACGGCCGAGCCTTGACGCGAAGGCCTCCTGTACATAGTATTCCTAGAACTGATATATCAATATCCCATCAAAAAAATGTCAACCCTCCGGTAGGTACCAGTTGGAGATTTACCGCTCCGGCAGGCAGTGTTGCGGTGATGCCGAAGAACGGAGAGCAATGAGCAAGGAAGCTGTTGCAAGGGTACGGCTGGAAGTTGTTCCGTCCGCCGATCTGCTCACGCAACTCGCCGCGGCTCTTGACACCACGGGATCCGTCAGCGTGACGTGCCTCCCGCACCACGGGCCTGCCCGGACCGTAGAGGCGTCCGTCCACCTGGCACGCCTCGGTTACCACACAGTTCCCCATCTCGCAGCCCGCAGCATCACAGGTGAGGCAGAACTCCATTCGCTGCTGCTGCAGCTGCAGGAGGCCGGCGTCTCGGAGCTGTTCCTCGTTGCCGGCGACCGGCGCACGCCCGCCGGCCCTTACAGCTGGAGCGGAGAACTCCTGGAGGCGGTCAACGCCTATTCACCCGACTTCTCCATAGGAATTGCCGGTTATCCGGAAGGCCACCCGCAGCTTAGCCAGGAGCAACTCAGCAGCAGCCTCCTCACGAAAGCGCCGCTGGCGTCCTCCATGGTCACGCAGATGTGCTTCTCCGCCGAGGCAATCAGCCGGTACGTCCGGTCAATCCGCACGAGCGGCATCCAGCTACCCGTGTGGGTTGGAGTCCCGGGTCCTGTCTCCGTCAGGAAACTGGTGTCCCTGGGGGCACGCCTCGGCGTCGGCCGCTCCCTCAAGCTCGCCCGCGGGACCGGGATGGCGGGAGCGCTCTGGCGGCGGGACGACTTCCTGAGCTACGACAGCGGACGCCTGATCCGCGAGGTTCACCAGGAGTTGGCGGGCGATCCCCTCTTTGCCGGGTTCCATGTCTACACCTTCAACGACCTCGGCCGCCTCCCTGGCCTCCTGGATGATCTGCGGGCACTGCAGCCGACCATTTCGCTGGCCCCAGGCAGCACCTCCATTCCACTGTTTCCTGCCAAGATCTGAAGGGAAGATCACATGGCTTCCAAAGCCCCCAAGCAGAACATCGACGAGTCAAAACTGACCGTGACGAAGCCCAAAACGACGGCCGTCGGCATTCCGGCTGTAGCGAACGCGTTGAAAATTTCCCTCGAGCAGATGGGCCCGCTGCGCAGCATCCAGACGCTCCTGGCTGTCAACCAGGTTGACGGCTTTGACTGCATGGGCTGCGCCTGGCCTGAACACGAAAAGCGCAATGCTGCGGAATTCTGCGAGAACGGCGCCAAGGCAGTGGCCGAAGAAGGCACGCGCCGCCGCGTCACGCCCGAATTCTTCGCACAACACTCCATTTCAGACCTGAAGACGCGCGACGACTACTGGCTGGGCCAGCAGGGCCGGCTGACGCATCCGATGCTCCTCGAGGAAGGTGCAACCCACTACGAGCCCATCGAATGGGACGACGCTTATGAACTGATCGCCCAGGAGATCAGGGACATGGAGCACCCCGACCAGTCGGTCTTCTACACCTCCGGGCGGACATCGAACGAGGCAGCCTTCGCCTACCAGCTACTCGTTCGCGGCATCGGGACGAACAATCTGCCCGACTGCTCCAACATGTGCCACGAATCCTCCGGCTCGGCCCTGGTGGAAACCATCGGCATCGGAAAAGGCTCCGTCAGCCTCACGGACTTGGAGACGGCGTCGCTGATCTTCGTGGCGGGCCAAAATCCCGGCACCAACCATCCGCGCATGCTCAGCGCGCTGGAGAAGGCGAAGAAAAACGGCGCCGTCATCATCTCCGTGAATCCACTTCCGGAGGCAGGGCTCCTGCGGTTCGAGAACCCGCAGAACATTTCCGGCATGGTGGTGGGCACACAACTGACCGACGACTTCCTCCAAATCCGCGCCGGCGGCGATCAGGCCCTCTTCCAGGGGCTTGGCAAATATCTTCTCGAAGCCGAAGCGCAGGGGCGCAAGACCCCCGGCCTCCCCACCGTGCTGGACCACGAGTTCATCAAGGACCACACCGTTGGCATCGACGAATATCTGCGGTACCTCGAAAAGGCGGAATGGGACGACATCGTCGAAGCCACCGGACTGACACTGGAACAGATCAAATCCACTGGCGAGCGCCTGCTGGCTTCGAGCGCCACCATCGTCTGCTGGGCCATGGGACTCACCCAGCACAAGCACTCAGTTCCCACCCTCCGCGACGTGGTCAACGTCCTGCTTCTGCAAGGCAATATCGGCAAACCCGGAGCCGGCGTCTGCCCCGTCCGCGGCCACTCCAACGTCCAGGGCGACCGGACCATGGGCATTTTCGAGAAGATGCCGGAGAGCTTCCACGACCGGCTTGACCACGAGTTCCAATTCCTCTCCCCCAGGGCGCATGGCTTCGACACCGTGGCCGCCATCCGCGCCATGCGGGACGGCAAGATCCGCGTCTTCATTGGCATGGGCGGCAACTTCGTGCGGGCGGCCCCGGATTCCGAGGTCACGGAACAGGCGCTGGCCAATACCCGCCTGACGGTGCAGATCTCCACGAAACTGAACCATTCCCACGTATCGACGGGTCGACGTGCACTGATTCTTCCGACGCTGGGACGCACCGAGAAGGACACCCAGCGCACCGGCGACCAGAGGGTGACCGTGGAGGACTCCATGAGTGCGGTCCACGCCTCCCGCGGACGCCTGAAGCCCGCCAGTGAGCACCTGCACTCTGAAGTGGCCATTGTCTGCAACATCGCCCACAAAATCTTCACCGGCAGCGACGACCTCCCGCTGCCCAATACCCCCAAAGCCGACTGGCTGGCCATGAGGGACGACTACTCCATCATCCGGAAACACATCGAGGCGGTCCTCAGCGGCTTCGAGAACTTCGAGGAACGGATCCAGAACCCTGGTGGGTTCGTCCTGCCCCACCCGCCCCGGGACGCCAGGAAGTTCGATACTGCTTCGGGCAAGGCCCACTTCACAGGCAACGAACTGGAATTCATCAGGGTCCCCGCGGGACGGCTCGTCCTTCAGACCCTGCGCTCCCATGACCAGTACAACACCACCATCTACGGCAAGGACGACCGCTACCGCGGCATCCACGGCGGGCGGCGCGTCGTCATGATCAACGCCGACGACATTACTGAGCTGGGGTTCACGGACGGGGATATGGTCCATCTCATCTCCGAATTCCAGGGGACCGAACGACGGGCCGAAAACTTCCGCATCGTTTCATACTCGACGCCCAAGGGTTGCGCGGCGGCCTACTACCCGGAAACCAACGTCCTCGTGCCACTTGACTCCGTCGCCGACACCAGCGGCACGCCGACCTCCAAGTCCGTTATCGTGCGGCTTGAGCGGGCCGAAGCGTGAGCTCCGTCCTGACGACGGAAGCAATCGTCACGAAGGGTGTGGACGGGCCAAGGGTGGAACGGGCTGTCCGCGAATACCTCCTGGCCATCGGGGAGGACCCCGAAAGGCCTGGGCTGGTGGACACGCCGGCCCGCGTTGCCCGCGCCGCCGCGGAAATGTTCGGCGGGCTCCATGAGGATCCCCTGGTAGTCCTGGACAAGACCTTCGACCTCGGCCACGGTGAAATGGTCATCGTTAAGGACATCCCGTTCTATTCCACCTGCGAACATCACCTGGTGCCGTTCCATGGCGTGGCGCACGTGGGCTACATCCCGTCCGCTGAGGGACTCGTAACCGGCCTCAGCAAGCTTGCCAGGCTGGTGGACGTCTTTGCGCGCAGGCCGCAGGTCCAGGAGAGGCTCACCACCCAGGTGGTGGAGGCGCTGGTCGAATCGCTGCGGCCACTGGGTGCGATTGTCGTGATCGAGTGCGAGCACCTGTGCATGTCAATGCGGGGCGTCCGCAAGCCCGGGGCAAAGACCATCACGTCCGCAGTCCGTGGTGAACTGCGCCTGCCGGCCGCCCGGGCCGAAGCGCTGAGTCTCATCCACGGTCGATAAGAAATCTTGCCCGGCATCCCATCGACAGCTTCGTCCTGGCGAAGGATGCACCGTCCCGTTCCTGTAAATGGTGCTTCGGTGGCCTGAAACCTGGGGAGGTACCCTCGCCGAAGCACCGCTTTCGGGCAACGGGGCAGCACCGGCAATTGCCGGATAGTGCAAGGGCGTTTTATTGCATCACTACCTACAGGAAAGGGGCACCCTTGCTGGCCCAAGATACCGCCACCATCGGCAGCAGTTCGGAGTTGCGCTCTGCATGGCCACCTTCCGGACATCCCTCCCCCACCTGGCTCGAAGCCCGGCAACTGGCTTTCGATTGCGCGGTTCCACTCGCGCCCGTGGAGGTTCCCCTCGCATTGGCAGCAGGCCACGCGCTTACCCGCAACGTCTCCGCCCTGCAAGAACTCCCCCATTACGACTCTTCTGCCATGGATGGCTGGGCAATCAACGGCGACGGTCCATGGATCCTTGCCGGCCACGAACCCTTTTTGCGCCCCGGGAGTGCCAGCGTCATAGCCACCGGCGGACTGGTACCTGTTGGCTCCCAGTCGATACTCCGCAAGGAAAGTGGCCAGATCCACCAAGATGCCGACGGCAGCCTTCTCCTGCGGCTCACTGACAACGCAAAGGAAGGTGAGCCGGGCCTCGGCCAACACATTCGTCTCGCGGGCGAGGAAGCTGCTGCAGGTGAGGTGCTGATCCCCGCCGGCACAACACTGAACCCGGGCCACATTGCCCTCGCCGCCGTGGCTGGCCACGACAACCTGCATGTGCAGGCCAAGCCCATGGTCGGCATCGTATTGACCGGTTCCGAAGTGGTCACGTCAGGCGTTCCGGAACCAGGACATGTCCGGGACACTTTTGGTCCGCAGCTGGGGACGGTCATTTCCCTTCTGGGGGGCACGCCTGCCGGCTCCCTGCGGATCGGGGATTCCTACCCCGAGTGGCTCGCGGCAATTGGCGGGTCTGACGCGTTCCCCGGGCGGATGCCGGACCTGACCATAACCACCGGCGGAACCGGCTGTTCCGGGACAGATCATTTTCGCGCCGCCATAGCTGCCCTCGGCGGACGGCTGTTGGTGGATGGCATCGCCATGCGGCCGGGCCACCCGGCAGTCCTGGCGAGGCTCCCGGACGGCCGCTTCGTCGTCGGGCTGCCCGGTAACCCCCTGGCAGCAATGATGGCTCTCATCACTATGGGTGCACCGCTGCTGGAGGCACTCGGCGGCAGGCCCCTGAGCGCCATTGGACAGGTGACTTCCGCGGCTGACGTTGATCCGTGCCCCGGCCGTACGCGACTGATTCCCTGCACGTTCATCGAGGGGCTTGCCTTCCCCACCTCGCATACGGGGCCCGGCATGATGCGTGGACTGGCTTGGGCCGACGGCGTCATGGCCGTTCCCCCTGCTGGAGTCCAGTCCGGCGAGCCGGTTTCCGTGCTCCCACTCCCCTGGACGCAGGCCAACGAAACAATCCTTTCCACCACCAACCGAGCACGGAGCAGCGCATGGCCCGCATGACACAGCGCCGCAAGATCCACCGCTTCCAGCTGGATGGTTCCGGCGCCGAATACCCGGTGCGGTTCAAGGAAGACGTACTCGCCGCCGAGGAGCCCCTGGAAATCCGCATCGGCGGCCGCTCCTTCGCTGTCACCATGAGGACCCCGGGGGACGATTTTGACCTGGTGGCCGGGTTCCTGGTCTCGGAAGGCATCATCAGTTCCCCCTCCGAGCTGGTATCGCTGCGCTTTTGCACCGGCGATGCCGGGGGAGAACAGACATATAACGTAGTCGAGGCCCAGCTAAGGCCGGATGTACCCATGCCTGACACCATGCGGCACGTCTACACCTCAACCTCCTGCGGCATCTGTGGGACAGACTCGATCGACTCCGTCCGCAAGACCCTTCCCTTCGATCCTGCCCAGGACACGCTGCAGATTCCCGCGGATGTCCTCGCCGAACTGCCGGAGCGGCTTCGCGAGGCCCAGGCGGTCTTCGACAAGACGGGCGGCGTCCACGCGGCTGGCCTGTTCAAAGTAGATGGCGCCCGCCCTGAGTTGCTTTGTCTCCGGGAGGATGTCGGACGCCATAACGCTGTGGACAAAGTGGTGGGATGGGCGCTGCGCCAAAACCTGCTGCCTCTGAGTGGCACCGTCCTCCAGGTGTCCGGGCGCGCG
The DNA here is from genome assembly GCF_006517235.1 of Pseudarthrobacter sp. NIBRBAC000502772. Lineage (NCBI taxonomy): Bacteria > Bacillati > Actinomycetota > Actinomycetes > Micrococcales > Micrococcaceae > Pseudarthrobacter > Pseudarthrobacter sp. NIBRBAC000502772. The sequence continues at coordinate 660,286 of NZ_CP041188.1, read as the reverse complement.
TCTTTCGAACTTGTCCAGAAGGCCGCCATGGCCGGCATTCCCGTTCTGTCTGCCGTGAGCGCCCCCTCGAGCCTGGCCGCCGACCTCGCCGTCGAGACCGGACTGACGCTGGTTGGATTCAGCCGGGGACACAGCCTGAACGTCTACGCCGGTCGCGAAAGGCTTGGCCGTCCGCAGAAGGTGGCCCGCGAGGAAACCTATGCCAGGCTTTGACGTTGTCCTCGCCGAGCTCAGCGCTGACAGCAGGTTAAGCTACTCGGCCCACCCCACGGCACATCAGATCTTGGCCGACGTCGTGGCGGAATTGGTCGCGGAGCATGCCGGGAAGGCGGACAAGCCGGTTCGCGTCTGGGCCGCCCACCGCGTCGGGATGCTGGAGGTGGGCGATCCTGCGCAGGCGAACAACTTCCTTCTGATCGTCCCTCACAAGTAATAGAGAAATAGCGCACTCGAAGTCAGTTGGTGCCGACGGTGTCCTGCGTTGCCGCGCCTGACGCCGATTGACGGCCTTGCGGCAGTGTCGGTCTAGGATGAATCAAGATGAGCCGGAAGGTTGGCTGGAACCTCCCCCCGGGCTCGCACACCCGGCATAGATGACGACACGAGGCATGATGGCCGCACGCAATGACCCGGACAAGGACGCAGATGCGCAGGCTGGAGGCGTCCAATCGGTGGACCGCGCCCTCCAGATCCTGGACATCCTGGCCCGCGAAGGCGACGCCGGCGTCAGTGAAATCGCCGAAGAGATGGGCATACACAAGTCCACCGTGTCGAGGCTTGTGGGATCCTTGGTCGGGCGCGAGCTGGTGCGGCAGAACAGCGAACGTGGAAAGTACCAGCTGGGATTTGGCATCCTGCGCCTGGCATCGTCCATCCCGGGCAGGTTGAGCGTAGTTCACGAAGCCAGGGAGGTCCTCGAGAGCCTCGCAGCGGCATATAAGGAAACAGTCAACCTGGCCGTGCTGCGATCGAATTTTGCGGTCAACGTGGACCAGGCAATGGGACCCTCAACGCTGGCCACGTATGACTGGGTGGGCAGCCTGACACCGCTGCACGCCACGTCCAGTGGAAAAGTGCTGCTCGCTGCCCTGACTGCCGACGAAAGGGACACGATCTTCAAGAGGATCGGCCTCCCAGCCCGCACGCCTCGTACCATCACCAACCGCTCGGAGCTGGAGAAGCAGCTGCTGGACGTCGCCCGCAATGGCTATGCCGTCGTTCACGAGGAGTTCGAGATCGGGCTGACGGCGGTTGCAGTGCCGATCTACAACCACCTGGGAAACGTCATCGCTGCGGTGAGTATTTCCGGCCCCGCCTTCCGGTTTACGCCGGAAGAACAGCCCGGGCTTGTTGACGGCCTCAAGGATGCAGGCCTGACCATCAGCACAAAAATGGGCTACAGGCGCCGGTAGGCCCGGCCCGACGGGCCGCCTAGCAATCCTGGTGGGGGTCGAGGATCCCTGCGCTTTCCACAAGGCTTGGCACACAGAGCCAACCGCATTCAACGACCGTGTGGTCCGCAGCCATCGGGAACACTGTGGATGATGACGTGGTCCTCCACAGCTCTCCTTTCAACCGCTTGATGCGCAACGACACTCGTGATACGCAACAGTTTGACGCATCCCCCCGTTGAGTGTCACATTCCCGGCAAATCAGTCCCAACCCTTGACATCTCTTATTATCGAGCGCAATCTGTTGCTTACTGCGAACACAGTTGAGCCATGCGGAACGATCCCGCCTTAACCCACTTAGCGCGAAATCAATCCCCTCAACATAAAAAGGTGCCCCATGCACCGGAGCCCCGGATGCACCCCCGGCAAACTGCCGGTGGGCACCACGAAGTGCAAATTGTCGACGGCAACAACATGATCATCGAATCGGACGAGGCCCCCAACCTTCCGGCCTGATTCCCGAGGGCCATGTTTTGCCGTAGGCCCCTGCCTCACCGATCAAAGGACCGTTCATGGCTCTAAATAGTGATCTAAAATCCCACACACCCGAGGAGGTGCCTGCCGTGAACGATTTGGCAGCATTTCCCCGCAACGTAGACGCCAATCCTGCTGTCCTCGATCCGGAGGACGGCGCCGCAGAACCACTGCCGGACGTTGAAGAGTACGAACAGATCCTCGAAGAGCTTCGTACTGCCAAGACCGAGCAGGCCGTCTCCCTGCGCCGGAACCACTCACTCACCCTCGACAAAGTCACCTTCGGGATCACCGGCGCCATCGCCATCGCCTTCGTGATCTGGGGCTTCGTGGGCCGGGACAGCCTCGCCTCGTCCTCCACGGTTGCCCTGAATTGGGTCATGGAATACACCGGCTGGCTCTTTATGGTCCTGGCGTCCCTGTTCGTCGTGTTCGTCCTGTGGCTGGCCCTGGGCAAGTTCGGCAATATCCCGCTGGGCAAAGACGGCGAGAAACCCGAATTCCGTACCGTCTCCTGGGTCGCGATGATGTTCGCCGCCGGCATGGGCATCGGACTGATGTTCTACGGCGTAGCCGAACCGCTCTACCACTACATCTCTCCCCCGCCCGGAACCGTGGACGGCCGCACCCCCGCAGCGATCCAGACGGCCATGGCCACCTCGATCTTCCACTGGACACTGCACCCCTGGGCCATGTACGCAGTGGTCGGCATCGCCATGGCATACGGCACCTACCGCCTCGGCCGCCGGCAACTGGTCTCCGCAGCCTTCACCTCACTTTTCGGCATGAGGATGGTGGAAGGCCCGCTCGGGAAGTTCATCAACATCCTGGCCATTTTCGCCACCCTCTTTGGCACCGCCGCTTCCCTGGGCCTCGGCGCCCTGCAGATCGGCAGCGGCATGACCTCCAACGGCTGGTTCGGCGAAGTCGGCACTCCCGTGCTTGTGGGGATCGTCGCCGTCCTGACCTTCTGCTTCGTCGCTTCGGCCGTCTCCGGCATCAGCCGCGGCATCCAGTGGCTCTCCAACATCAACATGGTCCTGGCCGTCGTCCTCGCACTCATCGTCTTCATCGCCGGTCCGACCCTGTTCATCCTCAACCTGATCCCGTCCGCCGTCGGCGACTACGCCCGCGACCTGGCCGAGATGTCGTCCCGGACCGAAGCAGTCGGCGATGAAGCCCTCCGAAGCTGGATGACCAGCTGGACCATCTTCTACTGGGCCTGGTGGATCTCCTGGACGCCCTTCGTCGGCATGTTCATTGCCCGCATCAGCCGCGGCCGCACCATCCGCCAGTTCGTCACCGGCGTGCTGCTGGTCCCCAGCGTCGTCAGCGTCATCTGGTTCGGCATCTTCGGCGGAGCCGCCTTCCATGTCCAGCAGGAAGCCGATAAGGCAGGCACGCCCGGGCTGGTAACAACGGCCGACGGCGTATCCTCCGTCAACTTCGACGGCGCACTCTTCGACCTCGTCAAAAACCTTGGCATGCCGGGCTGGCTCACCGCCGGCGTCATCGTGCTGGCCATGGTCCTGGTCGCGATCTTCTTCGTCACCGGCGCCGATGCCGCCTCCATCGTGATGGGATCACTCAGCTCCAACGGCGCCGAGCACCCCCGCCGCGGAGTCGTCATCTTCTGGGGCAGCCTCACCGGCGCCGTGGCAGCAGTCATGCTGCTGGCCGGCGGCGACGAACCCTCCGAAGCCCTGGCCGGCCTGCAACGCATCACCATCGTCGCAGCCCTGCCGTTCATCGTCGTCATGCTCCTGCTCTGCTTTGCCCTCGCCAAGGACCTGCGCCGCGATCCTCTCTCCCTCCGACGGCGCCTGGCCACATCCGTCGTCGAACGGGCCATCAGAACCGGCGTGGAACAACACGGCGGCATTCAATTCGACCTCGTGACAAAGCACGACTGCGCCGATTCCTGCCCGGACCCGGACTCCCACCAAGGCGGCACCCACACAGGCAGCATCCCCACCATCCAGGCCCGACAGACAGACCGGGACAACACCTAAACCCACCCCCAGAAACAACCCGCCCCGGTAGCACGCGGCCAACCAACCCGTGCCACCGGGGCACACCCACACCCCCGCTAACGCCAACAGCAACCACCACACGGCACCAGCGTGACCGGACCGACGAGCTCACGAATATCGACCCTCAGAATCGCCAGGACGACCGCGAGCAGAACATAAGCCAGAGCTGTGTTGATTGCAGTAGGTGAAGCCGTGCAGCCGACGGACGCCGGGCGTGGTTACAGCCCGCAAACGGCCCTTTCGTGGGCCGCTTAGGGCACGCTCTGGCTCCATCCAGTGCCGCGGCCCGCCTAGTACGGCGTAGAACGCCTGCCGCGCTCGTGTCGCCACCTTTTAGACCTGCTCGCCCGCCGTCAACGAATAGCGGCCAGGCGATTTTAGAGATCGTCTTCGGGTCGGGCGGCGAGGATCCGATTGGCGCTGACCTGCAGGATACCGAGCGACTCCTGGATCAGGGGCGATGCGATGCTGCCCCTGCGCACCGCAGCGACGATGCGGCGCGATGGCTTCCCTTTGCCACTGATGCGCAGTCGAACCACGTTTTCGGCGCTATGCAAGGGTGCCAGTCGCGGCAGCAGGCCCACACCCAGCCCCGCACCCACGAAGGCGATTTGGGTTTCCCATTCAACGGCCTCATGGGCAATGCGCGGTGTCACCCCGACTGCCGTGAAGGCTGCCGTGAAGAGGGAGTGGTAGGTGGAACCGGCGGCTTCGGTGATCCATGGTTCCGACGCGAGCTCTTCGAGCGTCACAGTTTCCCGCGATGCCAACGGATGGTCAGCGGGAATGATCACGTCCAGGGGATCGTCGAGCAGAACGGTCTGTTCGAAGCGAGGATCGTCCTCAACATAGGTGTCGGACTGCATGGCAACAATGACCGCGAGGTCGATTCGCTCGGCAACCAACAAATCGAAGCAGCGGGCCGGGTTGGCCTCGAGTACCTGCACCTCAAGCAGTGGGCGTGTCGAGCGCAGGGTGGCGGCCAGCGGCGCGAGCAACTGTGCGGCCGCCGTGGAGAAACCGCCCAGGCCAAAACGGGACTGCACCTGGTCGCCGGCCTCCATGGCTGCTGCGCGCAGGCGCTCCCATTCGGCAATGAGGGTGTCCGAGCCGGCCACGAGAAAGCGGCCCGTGGCGGTCAGCCGCACGCCCCGGCCGTCCTTCGTCAGCAGCTGCATTCCAAGCACACGCTGGAGCTCCCGCAATTGCGCGGAGACGGCGGAGGGAGAATACCCCGTGAGCTCCGCGGTTGCGCCAATGGTGCCGCACCGGGCAAGCACCCGAAGTGTGATGAGCCTCGCATCGATCATGCACCTATTGTGCACGGATATCTTCCAAATCTTGCGCTTTTGTTGCGGATCAATGATCTCTAATCTCATGATTACAAGGTTTTCGACAACGCCGCTCGCACCCCCACGCAGCCGTGGTCCCACGAATCACACACTTACCCACGCCTCCCGGGAGGAAACACATGTCTGCTCCAGTCTTGCCCCTCAACTCACGCGGAAAACTCGCTTCATCCTTGCCTGCAGAGCAGCTGGCGGAAATCAGCGAGTTGTTCGAGTTCCGGCGCACGGGATATTCCCTCGATGCCCCCTTCTACACCGACCCGACGATCTTCAGCATCGACATGAAGGCCATCTTTGGCCAGCACTGGATCTTTGCCGGCAGCATCGCCGAACTGCCGGAGCCGGGTGACTACATCACCGTCGACTACGGGCCCTACTCCCTGATCGTCCTGCGCAACGACGACGGCGGCGTTAACGTCCTGCACAACGTGTGCCGCCACCGCGGCGCCCGCGTCCTCACAGAAGCCGCGGGGTCAACAGGAAACCTGGTCTGCGGCTACCACTCCTGGACATACTCTCCAGAAGGTAATCTGATCCACGCCTCGGCACCGGGGGAGACGAAGTTCGACAAGGGCTGCTTCGGCCTCAAGCGTGCCCACAGCCGCGAGGTGGCCGGACTCATCTTCGTCTGCATTGCGGACGAACCGCCAACCGACTTCGACGAAACCTCAAAGATCTTCGAGCCATACCTCGCGCCCCACGATCTGTCGAAGACGAAAATCGCCTACCAGCAGAACATCATCGAGGAGGGCAACTGGAAGCTCGTCATGGAGAACAACCGTGAGTGCTACCACTGCGACGGACACCCGGAGCTCGCCTGTTCCCTCTTTCCCACCTGGGGACTGACGGAGGGCCTGATCCCGGCCCATCTCGAAGAAGTGTGGGACCGCAACAAGGAAGCCCAGTCCTCGCTCGAGGAGCGTTGCCGCCGCTACGGCCTTCCCTACGAGGTGGTCGAGGAGCTCGACACACGCATCGCAGGAATCCGCATCTCACGTGAATCGCTCGACGGAGAGGGCGAATCGTTCTCGCCCGACGGGCGCAGGCTCTCCAAGAAGCTGCTCGGCGACTTGCCGGACTTCCGCCTTGGCCGCTGCTCGATGCACCTGCAGCCCAACAGCTGGTTCCACTTCCAGAGCGACCACGTCATCACGTTCGGCGTCTTCCCCGTCAACGAACACCAGACCCTGGTACGCACCACCTGGCTGGTGGCCGACGACGCCGAGGAAGGCGTCGACTACGACCTTGAGAAGCTCACCTACACCTGGAAGCAGACAAACCTGCAGGACAAGGCGTTCGTGGAGTTGTGCCAGCAGGGTGCCGGAAGCCCGGCCTACGAGCCCGGCCCGTACATGAAGAGCGAGTACCAGGTGGAGGCGTTCATCAACTGGTACGTGCAGCGTGTGCAGGAGCACTTGGCATGATTGAACTCCTCACCGAGACGGCCATCCGGGAGCCACAGCGCATTCGCGGTCTTGAGATGCCGTGGAACAGGGTCATGGGCAGCACCGAGGCACCCGCCCGTGCTGCCCGTGCACTGGGCCCCTGGCATCCACAGGAGTTCATGGCCGAATGTGTGGAGACCGTTCCCGAGGCGGGCGGCTTAATGACCTTCGTGTTCCGCCGCTGCGACGGTGCGCCCCTGGCGTTCCGTGCGGGCCAGTATGTGAACATCGCTTTTCCGGTGAATGGCGAGGGCCAGGATCCGGTGGACCGCAGCTATTCGCTGTCCAGTTCCCCGACTGAGCCTTGGACCTTCAACATCAGTGTCAAACGCGACCCCACAGGACTGGTTTCACCGTGGGTGCACGAGAATGTCAAACCCGGCACTGTGCTCGAGATGCTCGGGCCGGTCGGCGCGTTCCACTTGCCGGATGCCGACCGGCGGGCGCGGTATCTCTTGCTGGCCGCCGGCGCAGGCATCACCCCCATCATGTCCATGGTGCGGACCATCCACTCCCTGCCCGGACATGCCGATGTTGTGGTGCTCTACCACGGAGCGGAGGCCGGAGGCTTTGCCTTCCACAAGGAGCTGGCCTACATCGCCTCCGTGGACTCGCGCATCAAGGTCTTCTACTCCCTCGGCGACCGCAACAGACCCGAGGGGTGGGAAGGGCTCAGCGGAAGACTGACGGCAGCCATGCTGGACGAGGTGGCCCCCGATGCCAACGGCCGCCAGGTCTATGCCTGCGGCCCCGAGGGTTACCTGAACACCGCCACCGAGCTCCTGGGGAAGGTTGGCGTCGACGACACCTCCATCTACATGGAATTCTTCTCGGGAGATCGCCAGACGCTCCTTGAATACCAGGCGGAGCTCGCGTTTGCCGTGGACATTGCTGAGGAAATCGCCGAGGAAATCGCTGACTCCGCCGAGGACTACTACGAAAGCCAGCCCACCGCGTTCGGGCTCTACGAGCCAGGCTACGACGCCGAGGGAACCCTGAAGGCCACGGGGCTGCCGCTGGAAACCGTCGACCCGGACGCGCCCCCTACCGAGGCCCCCGACGGCGGTTCCGGCATGGCGCCGGAGGCCGACTCCCCTGATGCCTCGAGCTTCGACACCGTGGGAACGGGAAGCCTCACGCTGTCCTTCATGCGCACCGGCATCAATGTGCGCATCGACCCCACCGAGCACATCCTCGGGGCGGCCCAGCGTGCGGGCGTCAGGATCGGCGCTAACTGCAAGGAGGGCATGTGTGGCTCCTGCAAGGTCGTCAAGCTTTCCGGGGACGTCGAGATGAACCACCAGGGCGGGATCCGGGCACGGGAAATCGATGCAGGCAAGTTCCTGCCCTGCTGCTCCACAGCGCGCACCGATTTGGTGATCGACGCCTAGCCGCTTCCAGCTTGCTTCACCAAGACTGACAACAACTACCTCACAGACAGCCTGATGCGACCAGCATCACCGTGAGGGTTCGATCGCCAACCCATAGGAGCCATTCAATGTCAGGTAACAAAGCCGTTGCATACAAGGCGCCGGGGATCGTGGAAATCATCGATACCCCGTTTCCGACCTTTGAACTGCAGGCCGGGCCCGGCGTCAATCCCGTCAATGTCGGCCGGAAGGTCCCGCACGGGGTCATCCTGCGCACCGTAAGCACCAACATCTGCGGCTCGGACCAGCACATGGTTCGTGGCCGCACGACCGCCCCGGCCGGCCTCGTCCTGGGGCACGAGATCACCGGGGAAGTCATCGAGACCGGGCCCGACGTGGAGTTCATCAAGGTCGGGGACATCGTCTCGGTCCCCTTCAATATCTCCTGCGGGCGCTGCCGGAACTGCAAGGAGGGCAAGACCGGGATCTGCCTGAACGTGAACCCGGACCGTCCCGGGTCCGCCTACGGCTATGTTGACATGGGCGGATGGGTCGGCGGGCAGGCGGAGTTCGTCCTGGTCCCCTACGCGGACTGGAACCTGTTGCGGTTCCCTGATCGCGACCAGGCCCTGGAGAAGATCATGGACCTGACCATGCTCTCGGACATCCTCCCGACCGGATTCCACGGGGCCGTTACGGCAGGTGTCGGCGTCGGATCCACCGTCTATGTTGCCGGGGCCGGTCCCGTGGGGCTTGCCGCGGCGGCCAGCGCGCAACTGCTGGGGGCCGCGGTGGTCATCGTGGGGGACCTCAATGAGGACCGCCTGGCCCAGGCCCGATCCTTTGGCTGCGAAACCGTCAATGTGGCCAACGGCGATCCGGCTGACCAGATCGAGCAGCTTCTCGGCGTCCGGGAGGTCGATGCCGGTATCGACGCGGTCGGTTTCGAGGCCCGCGGACACGGACACGGTGCCGGGGCCCAGGAGGCGCCGGCCGCCGTGCTCAATTCCCTGATGGACCTCACCGCCGCCGGCGGTTCCCTGGGCATTCCCGGCCTTTATGTCACCGGGGATCCGGGTGCCGCGGACGAGGCGGCCCAGAAGGGCAGCCTGTCCCTGTCCCTGGGCACCGGCTGGGCGAAGTCGCTCTCCTTCGCGACCGGCCAGTGCCCGGTGATGAAGTACAACCGGCAACTCATGATGGCGATCCTGCATGACAGGATCCAGATCGCCAAGGCGGTCAACGCCACGGCCATTTCGCTCGAGGATGCCCCGCGGGGTTACGCAGAATTCGATGCCGGAGCGGCCACGAAGTATGTCCTGAACCCGAACGGCTACCTCAACTAGTCCGAGGAAATCTCAACTAGTCCGGGGGAATGCGTTGATCCGTACCGAACGATCGGAGGCGTCCGGCCTTACCTAAGCAAACTGATCCCTGACCCCAAAGAGGTGCCCCATGGACAAGGCCTTGAATCGGAGGAAGCCCCCAACGTTCCCCCGGGCTCACCCCTCAAGGCCATGTCTTATCCGCAAAGCCCATGATCCGCCGAGCAAAGGATTCGCTCATGGCTATAAGCCGTGGCTTAAAACCCTCAACCCCCGAAGAGTTGACTGCCGACAACGCTTTGGCAGCAATTCCCCCCAACGAAAACCCCGAAAGTACGCGAAACACCAAAACAGTCATTGGTGTCCCCGCGGGAGAAAACACCAACCCTGCTGTCCTCGATCCGGAGGACGGCGCCGCAGAACCACTGCCGGACGTTGAAGAGTACGAACAGATCCTCGAAGAGCTTCGTACTGCCAAGACCGAGCAGGCCGTCTCCCTGCGCCGGAACCACTCACTCACCCTCGACAAAGTCACCTTCGGGATCACCGGCGCCATCGCCATCGCCTTCGTGATCTGGGGCTTCGTGGGCCGGGACAGCCTCGCCTCGTCCTCCACGGTTGCCCTGAATTGGGTCATGGAATACACCGGCTGGCTCTTTATGGTCCTGGCGTCCCTGTTCGTCGTGTTCGTCCTGTGGCTGGCCCTGGGCAAGTTCGGCAATATCCCGCTGGGCAAAGACGGCGAGAAACCCGAATTCCGTACCGTCTCCTGGGTCGCGATGATGTTCGCCGCCGGCATGGGCATCGGACTGATGTTCTACGGTGTAGCCGAACCGCTCTACCACTACATCTCTCCCCCGCCCGGAACCGTGGACGGCCGCACCCCCGCAGCGATCCAGACGGCCATGGCCACCTCGATCTTCCACTGGACACTGCACCCCTGGGCCATGTACGCAGTGGTCGGCATCGCCATGGCATACGGCACCTACCGCCTCGGCCGCCGGCAACTGGTCTCCGCAGCCTTCACCTCACTTTTCGGCATGAGGATGGTGGAAGGCCCGCTCGGGAAGTTCATCAACATCCTGGCCATTTTCGCCACCCTCTTTGGCACCGCCGCTTCCCTGGGCCTCGGCGCCCTGCAGATCGGCAGCGGCATGACCTCCAACGGCTGGTTCGGCGAAGTCGGCACTCCCGTGCTTGTGGGGATCGTCGCCGTCCTGACCTTCTGCTTCGTCGCTTCGGCCGTCTCCGGCATCAGCCGCGGCATCCAGTGGCTCTCCAACATCAACATGGTCCTGGCCGTCGTCCTCGCACTCATCGTCTTCATCGCCGGTCCGACCCTGTTCATCCTCAACCTGATCCCGTCCGCCGTCGGCGACTACGCCCGCGACCTGGCCGAGATGTCGTCCCGGACCGAAGCAGTCGGCGATGAAGCCCTCCGAAGCTGGATGACCAGCTGGACCATCTTCTACTGGGCCTGGTGGATCTCCTGGACGCCCTTCGTCGGCATGTTCATTGCCCGCATCAGCCGCGGCCGCACCATCCGCCAGTTCGTCACCGGCGTGCTGCTGGTCCCCAGCGTCGTCAGCGTCATCTGGTTCGGCATCTTCGGCGGAGCCGCCTTCCATGTCCAGCAGGAAGCCGATAAGGCAGGCACGCCCGGGCTGGTAACAACGGCCGACGGCGTATCCTCCGTCAACTTCGACGGCGCACTCTTCGACCTCGTCAAAAACCTTGGCATGCCGGGCTGGCTCACCGCCGGCGTCATCGTGCTGGCCATGGTCCTGGTCGCGATCTTCTTCGTCACCGGCGCCGATGCCGCCTCCATCGTGATGGGATCACTCAGCTCCAACGGCGCCGAGCACCCCCGCCGCGGAGTCGTCATCTTCTGGGGCAGCCTCACCGGCGCCGTGGCAGCAGTCATGCTGCTGGCCGGCGGCGACGAACCCTCCGAAGCCCTGGCCGGCCTGCAACGCATCACCATCGTCGCAGCCCTGCCGTTCATCGTCGTCATGCTCCTGCTCTGCTTTGCCCTCGCCAAGGACCTGCGCCGCGATCCTCTCTCCCTCCGACGGCGCCTGGCCACATCCGTCGTCGAACGGGCCATCAGAACCGGCGTGGAACAACACGGCGGCATTCAATTCGACCTCGTGACAAAGCACGACTGCGCCGATTCCTGCCCGGACCCGGACTCCCACCAAGGCGGCACCCACACAGGCAGCATCCCCACCATCCAGGCCCGACAGACAGACCGGGACAACACCTAAACCCACCCCCAGAAACAACCCGCCCCGGTAGCACGCGGCCAACCAACCCGTGCCACCGGGGCACACCCACACCCCCACCCAGCAGCAAAGGCCACCCCATGCACAACCACCACGATCAAAAACCAACCCTCCGCCTCAGCAGAAACGGAACAGAACCCCTGGAAATCCAACTCGAATCAACAAACCCAGTAACCGTCCAACTACAACTGGACAGCAGCTGCAACTGCCAACACCACACCGAAAACCGCCCGGGCTCCTACGTCGACAGCGAACCACGCACCCGCTGACGGCGGCGGCGTCCCGCGGCGGGATCACCAGGTGGTCCGCTTCCAGCCGCTTGATCGCCTCCCGAACAGGGGTGCGCCAAAGCCAAGCTCAGCCGCGAGCTGCCCGTCGTTGATGGGCTCGCCGGGCCGGATCTCCAACATGATCAGCTTGTCGCGCAGCTGCCGGTAGGCAGCCTCGGCCTGGGAGAGGACCGCATCCTCCACCTGCTGGGCTACAGCGCTGCCAGCCGGGTGGCCAGGTGCAGCGCTGCCAAACGGCCCGTTCCGCGGGGATCGCCGCCGCAGAGTGAGAAGATCCGCTGCAGCCGCTGATGCATCGACTGCCGCTCCAGGTGCAGCTCACGCGCAGCCTGCGCCGTGTTGCAGCCGGAATCCAGCCAGACCCGCAGCGTCTCAACCAGCGCGGAATTTCGTTGGGCATCGTGGACGACGAGGGCACCGAGCTGCTGGCTGACATAGTCCGTGCGCTGGGTTTCATCCAGCGTATGGAAAGCGAGCCGCTCCACCGCGAAAGCGTCGGCGTCGAGGACCACTCCGGACTGTCCCGGCCCGGCTCTGAGCGGCGCGGCCTTGACCGGCTCGGCGCCGGCGGCAAGGTCCAGCGTCAGCCGGGCTTCCGTCAGGGACCATGGCGCGGCGGAGATTCCGGTGGCCACCGGACCGACGGCGCTGACAGTTCCCTCCGGCAACGCCAGCGACTGCAGTCCGGCCAGAATTGCGTCCCGGTCTTCCTGCGTCTTCCCGGGGCGGAGCACGGCCAGCGCCAAGAGTTCCGCGTTGTCGGCGTAGCTTGCACTGTGATGCCCCACCCGCTCCAGCAGGTGCTCCACAGCCATCCGGGGTTGCCGCGAGCCGGGGGAACGAACCACAACAGCCACCAGCTGCGCGGACAACGGGATCCCGGCCGCAGGAGCGAGCTGCTGGAGACGCCAGTTTTGAGTTCCGGAATCGACGGCGCGGATCAGCGCCGCACCCGCCATCTCCTTCAGGCCGGGGGGCATGCGCTGCAGCAGGGCCAACGCCAGAATGTCCACCGAGCGGTTCCCCGCGATCCTCGCCAGGTTCACGTCCGCTCCCGCCAGGGCATGAAGGCTGAGGCGGGCTGAAGGGATGCCACGCACGGACACGTCAATCTGGATGGTCCGGGCACGGTCCGGCGCGTCGCTGGATTCTTCGGGCTCCGGCTCCCCCGTATGATCAGCCGGCAGTGCACTGGCCAGCGGGGCGCCCGCGGTGGACGTCAGGACAACTTCCGCGCCGGTAGCGTCCGCCAGGACAGCCAGGATCCGGTTAAGGCTGCCGCCGTGGGCCAACTCCACCGCCATCGCGTGACTGGCCCGGTCAGCCTCCTGCAGCTGGGCAGCAGATTCGCTCACCAGGAGTGAGTTGATGGCTTCCATCACGCCTACAAAGGGCACCACCTTGCGAAGCTCTATCAGCGGAAGGCCGGCCGCTTCAGCTGCTGCCACCATCGACGACGGTATCGAGGCCAGCTCCGTGCCAGTCTCTATGGCCAGCGCGGCCACGCCGCGTTCTGCCAGCTCCCAGATGTAGTCCGCGCGACGTTTGTCCGTTGCCAAAGCAAGAGCCTGGCCGCCGGTCAGCAACAGTTCACCGCCGCCAAGCAGCGGGGCAATATCCAAAACCTCACTGGAGTGAATCCAGCGCAGCTGCGTCTGGGCCGCAACGGCCGCCGCTGCGCGGATCACCGGATCCGCGGGCGTGAGGGTGGAATGTTTCAAAACATCCTGCAGGCGTATTGGCATGACACTCCGTCGCGTCTTCTCATAAACTTCAAGACACATTGTATGTGGTGCATGTGGTCTGGGACACATAATCTTGAGGAATCCCCATCCCCTCAACGAAGAGGCCCCAATGCAACAAAAACCCTCAACCGCAGGAGCAGGACAGCAACCTGCACTTGAAGATTGCGAAGCCTGGCTCCAGCCGATCCCCGAATCCCAGCGGACGCACAAGGTCTCCGGACAGTTCTGGATCTGGGCCGGCGCCAACCTGGCGCCGATCAACTGGGTACTGGGTGCCCTCGGAATCCACTTGGGGCTGGGTTTCGCGGATACCGTCATCGTCCTGGTCCTGGGCAACCTGATCGGCATGCTGCTCTTCGGCTGCTTTGTGCTCCTCGGCCAAAAGACCGGCGCCACCGGCATGGTCCTGGCCCGCGCAGCCTTCGGCCGCCGCGGCAACTACCTGCCCGCAGCCATCCAGGCGGTCCTGGTGATCGGCTGGTGCGCGGTCAACACGTGGATCATCCTGGACCTGGTCATGGCACTCTTCGGCACGCTCGGATGGGTGGATCCCACGGCACACAACTATGGCTGGAAGATCGGCGTCGCCACCGCCATCATGGCCGCGCAGGTAGCCATCGCCTGGTTCGGCTACAAAGCCATCGCCGCCTTCGAAAAATGGACGGTGCCGCCCACCATCCTCATCCTGGCCGTCATGTCCGCCGTGGCCTGGTTCGGCATGAAGATCAACTGGACGTACGCCGGTCCCGCCGGCAACATCCTGGAAGGCTCCGAACGGATCGCGGCCATGAGCGCCGTGATGACCGCCATCGGCATCGGCTGGGGCATCACCTGGTTCACCTACGCCGCAGACTACTCCCGCTTCGTGAGCACCCAAGTTCCCAAGAAAAAGGTCTACCTGGCATCCGTGCTTGGCCAGTTCATCCCCGTTGTCTGGCTGGGAATCCTCGGCGCAAGCCTGGCCACCAACAGCGGCGAGATCGACCCCGGGAAGCTCATCGTCCAGAACTTCGGCGTCCTCGCGCTGCCGGTGCTGCTGATGGTGCTGCACGGCCCCATAGCCACGAATATCCTCAACATCTACACTTTCTCCGTGGCCACGCAGTCGCTGGATATCACCATCAGCCGCCGCAAACTCAACCTGTTCGTCGGACTCTTCTCCCTCGCCGCGGTCGTGTTCTTCATCTTCCAGGAAGACTTCGCAACAGTCCTCGACGCCTGGCTCATCGGGCTCGTAGCGTGGGTTGCCGCGTGGGGCGGAGTCATGCTGGTCCACTACTTCTGGATCGAGAAGCGCTGGCCGGGCAACCCGGAGAGGCTCTTCGACGCCGTCGGCACCAAACGTCTCCCCGGCGTCAACTGGGCGGGCGTCGCCTCCCTCCTGGTCGGCATCTTCGCCACCTGGCTGTTTATGTACGGACTCGTTCCGGCGATGCAGGGTCCCATTGCCGTGGCCCTGGGCGGCTGGGACCTGTCCTGGCTTGCCGGTGGCCTTGCCAGTGCCGGCACCTACGCCATCCTCGGGCCGAAAGTCCACCGCAAATACCTCGAGGCCGACCAAACGGACACCGCCGCCCACCTGGCGTCCGCGGACCTGGGATTCGCCGCCCGGACCAACGCTCCCGCCGGCCTCTGAAACGCCCCGGACCTGAATTACTGACGGACACTGAACCTCTAGGAACCACACCATGACCTTTGAAGCATTCGCGGATTCCGCCCACCCCATCACCTGGCCTGAGGGCAAGCGTGCAGCAGCCTCATTCACATTCGACGTCGACGCCGAGTCCTGCACCATCGCCCACGATCCGAAGAGCACGCACCGGATGTCCCTGATGACCCACCAGTCGTACGGGCCCAAGGTGGCGGTCCCGCGGCTGCTTCAGATCCTCCAGCGACAGGACATCCGGGCCACCTTCTTCGTTCCCGGCTTCACGGCAGACTGCTACCCGGACACGGTCCGGCGCATCATGGACGCCGGACACGAGGTGGCCCACCACGGGTACCTGCACGAACCCATGCAGGGGATCGATGCCGAGACCGAGGCCCGCTACATCGACCGCGGGCTCGAGGCCCTCGCGAAGGTCGGTGTGGAACCGGTGGGTTATCGCGCGCCGTGGTGGGAACTGAACTGGCACTCCCCTGCGCTCCTGGCGGACCGAGGTTTCCTCTACGATTCGAGCCTGCTCGACGGCGACGCACCGTACCGTTTCAGCGTCGCCCCCGGCGACAGTCGGGACATCGTGGAGATCCCGGTCGACTGGACCCTGGACGACTGGGAACAGTACGCGTTCTACCCCGGAGTCACCGGCAGCGGCGTCATCGAAAGCCCGGCCAAGGTCCTGGAAATGTGGACCCTGGAGGCGGAGGCACACCATGCCCAGGGCAGCTGCTTTGTCCTGACCAACCACCCGTTCATCTCTGGGCGGCCATCCAAGGCCGTCGCCCTGGAAAAGCTGATTGCCCGGGTGAAATCAATGGACGGCATGTGGGTCACCACCATGGAGGAGATCGCCGAACACACCCGCAGAACCGTCGAGGAGGTCCACACCCACGCCCGGATCGAGGTCCCTTCCTTCCCGGACACGGGGGCCCGGTTCACGCCGGCCGCCGTTCACCAGCGGAATCCATCCGGCAGCCACAGCCGGTAGCCCGGGCTCCGCAACCCCAAATACAAGGAACGCCGACGGCGACAGTCACCTGTCGCCGTCGGCGTTTCCCGCGTTTCCGTCAGTCCGTTACAGAGCGCCGGCACCCGAAGCGAGCAGGCGCTCCACGTCCGCCACCTGCGGATAGGCGGCCTGGGTTCCCTTGCGGGTGGTGGCCAGCGCGGCGGCAATCGAGGCGAAGGCAGCGGCGTCAGCCAGCGGCGCACCGGCTGCCAGGCGGGCGGCCACGGCACCGGTGAAGGCGTCGCCCGCGCCGGTGGTGTCCACGGCCTTGACCTTGATGGGTGCCACCCGGACCAGCTGCTGCCCGGCAGGCGCCAGCGAATCCAGCACCACCGAGCCGTAGGCCCCCAGCGTGACCAGGACCCGCTCGAGCCCGCGCTCGGCAAAACGCAGCCTGACCGCTTCCCAGTCGCTGGCATCCGCATCACTGCCGGGAATGGCGGCGGAGACGGGATTCCCGGCGGAGCCGAGGAACAGCGACGCCTCATGGGCGTTGACCAGCAGGATATCGGTCAGGTCAGCCAGCTGCTGCGGGACCTCCGCGTAAGGCGAGAGGTTAAGCAGAACTGTGGCGCCGGCGTCGTGCCCTGCCCGGGCGGCGGCCTCAACCGTGTCGAGGCTGACCTCCAGGCAGAGGCAGACCACCGCGGCGCCGTCGAACGTTTCCGCCGCGGCGGCGACGTCCACCGGCGAGAGGGTGCCGTTGGCGCCGGCCGAGATGATGATGTTGTTCTCGCCGTTGGAATCCACGGCGATGACGGCGACGCCGGTGGCCTCGGTTGCTGAGGTCCGCACGCCGGAGATGTCCACCCCGGCGCCGGCAGCGGAGGACAGGAGCATGTCGCCGTTCGCGTCCGCACCGACGGCACCCACCAGGCTGACGCTCCCGCCCAGCAGGCTGGCGGCGACGGCCTGGTTGGCGCTCTTGCCGCCCGGGTTCACTGCGAATCCGTTGCCGTGCACCGTCTCGCCGGGCAGCGGCAGCCGCTCGCAATAGATGGTCAGGTCCGCGTTCAGGGAACCGACGACGACGATCCGGCCTTGGGTGCCGGCCGTTGCGGAACTCATTCGGTCACCTCAGCCTCGACGGGCTTGGGGATGAGGAGCGACGCGGCGAACGCGGCCACAGTGATGACCAGGCCCGTCACCACCACGGAGAGGTAGGACGCTTGGGCGTCGCCGAGGGCCGAGGTGGCCACCAGCACTGCCGGCAGCACCAGGAAGCTCAGGCCGGCGCCCAGGTTGAAGGCGCCCGCGTTCATGCCCGGAAGGAATCCCGGGTTTCCGGCGGGCGAGAGGACAACTCCGAGTCCGTTCAGCATGATGTTGACCGTACCGGCGTACATGATGCCCAGCAAGACGGTTCCGGCGATCATCATGGGCAGGCTGCTGAGGCCGAAGAACGCGATGATGGCCAGGGCGGCGATGCTGCCCAGCATACCGATGCGCAGGACCTTGGTGTAGCCGAGGATGGGCGCGAGCCTGCCGCTGAGGGGACCCACCAGCCAGCCGAGCAGGGCGTACGGGGTGAGGATGATGAGCGACATCTCCGTCGGGCCGATGCCGAATCCCGGGTCCGCGGCCTGCACATACGCCGGCACGATTCCGTTGATGACGGCGAAGATGCCGGTCATGGTCAGCGTGGTGGTCAGCAGCGGCGCCCAGGTGGAGCGCTGGCGCAGGTGGACGGTTTCCACCATGGGCTGTTTGGCGCGCTTTTCCACGGTCCAGAAGCAGTAGAACGCGACGGCGGCAACCACCACCAGCCCGATGGCCAGGAGGAGCGTGCCGGGTGCGAAGGCGCCCACCAGCTTGGAGCCCTCGTTCAGGGCCGTGAGCAGCGCACCCACGGCGACGACGATGAAGAACACGCCGAGCCAATCCATGGAGGTGCCGGCGGCGGGCTTGCTTTCGCCGGCGAGGACGGCAATCAGGGCCGTGGCGACAACGGCCAGGACCACCATGAGCCAGAAGATGCTGCGGAACCCGAAGTGCTCGGCGAAGTAGCCGCCCACAAAGGAATCGACGCCGGCCACGCCGCCGTTGACCGCGGTGATGAGGCCCATAAGCGTCCCGTACTTGCGGGGGTTGCTGACGGCGGAGCGCAGCATGATCAGGCACAGCGGCACGGTGGGGCCGCTGACGCCCTGGATGATACGGCCAACAAAGAGCCAGGTCACGTCAGGGGCCATGGCCGCGATGACCGAACCGACGGCCATCAGGAGCATCATGCCGATCAGGATCTTCTTCCGCCCGATGATGTCGCTCAGGCGGGGCAGGAAGAGGGAGAACAAAGCAGCCGCGGTGAAGAACCAGGTCTGCGAGAGGCCGATGACGGCCTGATCGGTATTCAGTTCCTTGCCCATGGTGACCAGGGCAGGGCTAAGCATGGAGGCGTTGAGCTGGAACGCGACGCACGCGGCCAGAAGGGCGACCATCAGGGCGGTGACGTTGCCCCGGCTGGTCTTCGTGTCGGTGAGGGTGGCGCTCATCTACTTGCCTCCCGTGGCTGCAGCGGCGGTGACCATTTCGGGAGCGGTGGCGGGAGTGCCGACTGTTTCTGTCAGAGGTTCCCCAATCCGCACCAGGGCGTCCGTGACCAGGTCCCAGAAACGGGCGTGGTCCAGGTCAACGGCCACGGAGGTGGTGCAGTCGTCCGGTGCGGGGGCGCGGAAGTCGGCCACGGTCATGCCGAGCGTCAGTGTGCCCTGGAGTTCGATGTCCACCGGAACCTTGCGCGTGGTGACGATGCTGGGATCGATCACGTAGGCCACGGCGCACGGATCGTGGACCGGCGGGAAGTCAAAGCCCTGGGCGTCCTTGTAGGTCTGGGTGAAGAACTCCATCAGTTCCATCACGAACTGGGCCGGCTTGGTGCCGACGGCGGCGATCTTCTCGACGACGTCCGGAGTGGCGAGGGCCTGGTGCGTGAGGTCCAGGCCCACCATCACCACGGGCCACTTTTCGTTGAACACGATGTGGGCGGCCTCGGGGTCGATGATGATGTTGAATTCGGCAACGGCACTCCAGTTGCCCACGTGGTAGCCGCCGCCCATCAGGACAACTTCCTTGACGCGTTCCACGATGCGCGGCTCCTTGCGGGCTGCCAGCGCGATGTTGGTGAGGCCGCCGGTGGGGACGAGGGTGACCGTGCCCGGTTCGTGGGCCATCACGATGTCGATGATGAGGTCGACGGCGTGGCGCGGGTCCAGCTCGATGGTGGACTCGGGCTGCGCGGGGCCGTCCATGCCCGTCTCGCCGTGGATGGACGGCGCGGTTTCGATGGTGCGGACCAGGGGCCGGCCGCAGCCGGCGGCGAAAGGCACGCCGGTGATGCCGGCGATGGTGCCCACGGACAGGGCGTTGCGGGTGACCTTTTCGAGCGTCTGGTTGCCCACCACGGTGGTGACGGCCAGCAGTTCAATGTCAGGGTTGCCGTGTGCGAGCAGGATGGCCACGGCGTCGTCATGCCCGGGGTCGCAGTCAAGAATGATTTTCTTGGGGCCGGGTTTCATCGGTTTGGATTCCACGTTAAATCTCCACGTCATTGGGGCCTGCCGAAGCAGTGGCCGAAAGTATTCAGAGTGATCATGGCACCCGCCAAGGCTGTGCGTCAAGCGCTTAACGTTGCCGCACGTCAAGCGCTTGACGCCGTGAAGCGCCAGCAGTTCAGGCCACGCAGTCAGGCCACGCAGTCAGGCCACGCAGTCAGGCCACGCAGTCAGGCCACGCAGTCAGGCCACGGGCCCGAGCGCCTGCGGCGGCGCCGTGGATTCGCGGATGACGAGGTTCGTGGCCAGCTCGACCCTGCGGGAGTCCAGGGTCTCTCCGCGCATTTGGCGCAGGATGAAGCGCAGCGCGGCACGGCCCATCTCCTGCAGCGGCTGGGCCACGGAGGTCAGCGCCGGTACGGATTCCTCCGCCTGGTACGTGCCGTCAAACCCCACCAGGCTCAGGTCCTCCGGCACCCGTACGTTCTGCCGCCGCGCCTCGGCAAGCGCACCCAGGGCAACCGTGTCATTTGCCGCAAAAACTGCAGTGGGGCGCTCATCCAGCTGCAACAGCTGCCTCATGCCCCGGACCCCCGCCTCGGACCTGAAGCTGCCCTGCACGATGTAGCGATCGTCCACCGGGACGTTCCTCGCCCGCAGGGCGGCCAGGTAACCGTGGAGCCGGGCCTGGTTGCATTCGGCGCCATCCGGACCGCCCAGGTAGGCGATCCTGCGGTGGCCAAGATCCAGCAGGTGGGACGTTGCGTCCTTGCCGCCGGCCCAGTTGGTGGCGCCGATGCTGACCACATTTCCGGCCGGAGGGTTGAGCGGATCAATGACCACTGTGGGAACTCCCCTGCGGTTGAAGGCATCAAGCTGGGGCTCGCTGAAGGCGGAGGTCACCACGATCATTCCGCAGCGTCCCTCGTCCACAATCCGGCGGGCGCGCTGCTCCGGGGTCAACCGCGAAGGCCCCTGTTTGCTGGTGACGTTCAGCAGCACTTCAATGTCCGCGGCGCCGGCCGCATCCAGGATTCCATTGAGGACTTCGATGGAGTAGGCGGAGTCCAGGGAATCGAAGACCACCTCCACCGCCTGCCGGCCCGCAAGGTTCCGCCGCTGCTGGACCGGGGACTTGTAGCCGGTCCGCGCCAGCACGGCCATCACCTTGGACCGGGTCTCCGCCGCCACGTCATCCCGGCCGTTGATGACCTTAGAGACTGTGGGCGCGGAAACGCCGGCCTCCTGGGCAATCGCTGCCAGGGTGAGCTTTCCCTGTTGCTCGACGGCGGTCATTTAGTTCTCCTTGACTTTCGAAATATTTCGCTCCGCCAGTTTTGCAGCAAGTCTCAGGCTGCGTCAATGCATTACTGGAATTTGTTGCACAAAATGCCTTGACGTCCAATTGTGATATCCGTTACCTTTGTGTCACTCAACCGAAAGCATTATCGAAATATTTCGAAGACTTTAGGTGAAACCAACTCCACTCACAGTGCTGCCTCTTTCCTGAGGCTGGACTTCTGAACTCACACCGGGCGCTCAGTGACGACCCCCGAAGGATGGACGGAAACCATATGTTCAATCGAAAGCTGCGTTCCACAGCCCTGGCTGCCGCACTGACGCTCTCCCTGGCCGCCTGCGGTTCCAGCGGCCCCGCAAATGTCAGCGCCGATTCGCCCTCGATGTGGGGTCTGACCGGCGGGAACCAGGCCAATACCCAAAAATCTATCGACGCGTGGAACACTGCGCATCCCGACCAGTCCATCAAACTCGACTTCTTCGCAAACGATGCCTACAAGACCAAGGTGCGTACCGCCATCGGCGCCGGTGAAGGTCCCACTTTCATTTACGGCTGGGGCGGCGGCGTCCTCAAGTCCTACGTTGACTCCGGGCAGATCGAGGACCTCACGGACTTCATTGCGGAAAACCCGGAGGTCAAGGATCGCTACCTGCCGTCCATCATCAAGAACGGCCAGGTGGACGGCAAAATTTACGCCCTGCCCAACAACAACGTCCAGCCGGTTGTGCTCTATTTCAACAAGGATCTGTTCGACAGGATCGGCGCCCAGCCACCCAAAACTTGGGACCAGCTGATGGCCCTCGTGCCGAAGTTCAAAGAGGCCGGGGTGGCTCCCTTCTCGCTGGGCGGCCAGTCCAAATGGCCGGACCTGATGTGGCTTGAATACCTGGTGGACCGCATCGGCGGACCCGAGGTGTTCAACAACATTGCGGCCAACAAGCCCGATGCCTGGTCAGACCCTGCAGTGCTTGAATCCCTGACCAAGATCCAGGACCTGGTCAATGCGGGCGGCTTCATCAATGGCTTCTCCTCGATCGCGGCCGATTCCAACGCGGACCAGGCCCTGCTCTACACGGGCAAAGCTGCGATGGTGCTCCAAGGCGGCTGGATCTACCAGGGCATGAAGAAGGACGCGCCGGACTTCACCAAGGGCGGCAAGTTGGGCTTCACCACATTCCCCACCGTTGAAGGCGGCAAGGGCGATCCCGCCAACATCGTGGGCAACCCGTCCAACTTCTGGTCCGTCTCCTCTAAGGCCACGGACAGCCAGAAGGCAGCCGCCCTTGAATACATCAAGGACGGGATGTTTACCGATGCGGACACCCAGACCCTCATCGACTCCGGCGCAGTGCCGGTGGTCACCGGCATCGAAAGCAAGCTGGAAGCCTCACCGGACAAGGAATTCCTGAACTTCGCGTACGGCCTGGCCAAAGACGCTCCCAACTTCCAGCTCTCCTGGGACCAGGCACTGAGCCCCGCGCAGGGCGACGCGATGCTCGCCAACCTGGATCAGATCTTCCTGAACAAGATCACCCCGGAGCAGTTTGTCGCAACGATGAACGCAACGATCGGAAAATAGCTGTGTCCGTTACCACCGGAGCTTCCCGGCGGACCCTGGAAAAGGGTCCGTCGGGGTGGCTGGCCGCTCCAGCCCTCGTCTTCTTCCTCCTCTTCGCGATCATCCCGTTGTTCGGCGTGCTGTTCCTCAGCTTCACGAGATGGGACGGGCTGGGCGAAATCACGCTTGATGGAGTCTCCAGCTGGACCACCGTCCTGACCGATCCGATCACCGGCAACGCACTGCTGGTTACAGCTAAAATCATGTTCTTCTCCTTCATCGTCCAGGCACCGATCAGCCTGCTGCTGGGTGTCTTCACCGCCGCAGGCCAGAAGTACCGGGCAGCTCTTGCCGTCCTGTATTTCGTGCCCCTCCTGCTCTCCTCCGCCGCCGTGGCCATCGCCTTCAAGGCACTCCTGGATCCCAACTTCGGGCTGGGCCCCGGCCTGGGCCTGCCGTTCCTCACGCAGGACTGGCTGGGCAATTCGGACCTGGTGCTGTTCGTCGTCGTTTTTGTGATCGCGTGGCAGTTCGTGCCGTTCCACACCCTGATCTACCAAGGCGGTGTCCGGCAGATCCCCACGTCGTTGTATGAGGCCGCCCAGATCGACGGCGCAGGGCGCATCCAGCAGTTCTTCAGCATCACCTTGCCGCAGCTGAAGTACACCATCATCACCTCCTCCACGCTGATGGTGGTGGGCTCACTGGCCTACTTCGACCTCATCTTCGTCCTGACCGCCGGCGGACCCGGCTATGCCACGCGCCTGCTTCCCCTTCACATGTACCTGACCGGATTCAAGGCCAATGACATGGGTGCCGCGAGCGCACTCGGCGTCATCCTGGTGGTCATCGGCCTGGTCCTTGCCCTGCTGCTGCAGCGCCTTGGTGGGAAAAACCGCAACGACAGCCAATTGGAAGGTGCCTGATGGCCACCGAGATTCAGCTACCCACGTCTCCTGCCGCCGTCGTACGCCGTCCGGGCAGCGCAGGGCGGCGCACCGCCCGCACTGCCCGGCAGCGGCCCAACTTCCTGGGTGGCCTGGGCGGCTGGGCCTGGCTGGCCTTCATCATCATCCCCGTGTATTACGTGGTGGTGACCAGCCTGAAGAACCAGGCCGGATTCTTCACCTCGAACCCGATGATGCCGCCCACCGAGCCGACGCTGGATAACTACAAACTGGTGCTTGAGAACGACTTCGCCAAGTACTTCATGAACAGCCTCATTGTGACGGTGGGCAGTGTGGTGCCGGGACTGTTCGTGGCGTTTATGGCCGCCTACGCGATTGTCCGCGGCAAGGGGAGGTTCCTGAATTGGACCAACAACCTCTTCCTCCTTGGCCTGGCCATTCCGCTGCATGCCACGATTATCCCGATCTACTGGATGATCACCAGGGCCCACCTCTACGACACGCTGCTCGCACTGGTGCTCCCGTCCATCGCCTTCGCGATCCCCATCTCCGTCCTCATCCTGTCCAACTTCATGCGGGATGTGCCCAATGAACTCTTCGAATCCATGCGCCTGGACGGCTGCTCAGACTGGGCGATGATGTGGCGGCTCGCCCTGCCCATGACCAAGCCCGCCGTCATCACCGTGGGCATCTACAACGCCCTCCACGTGTGGAACGGCTTCCTCTTCCCGCTCATCCTGACGCAGAGCCCTTCCACCCGGGTGCTCCCCTTGTCGCTATGGACGTTCCAAGGGGAGTTCAGCGTCAATATCCCCGCCGTGCTGGCATCCGTGGTGCTCGCCACGCTGCCGCTGCTGGTCATCTACGTCATCGCCCGGCGCCAGCTGCTCAGCGGCCTGACCGCCGGATTCAGCAAGTAAACCGAAATACCTACGAAAGGAAATGAATGACTTCCGCAAAGCCATTGCGCGTCGGCATGGTGGGCCACGCCTTTATGGGCACCGCCCACTCCCACGCATGGCGGACAGCCCCCCGGTTCTTTGACCTGCCGCTGGAACCCCAGCTCACGGCTGTAGCCGGCCGGAACGGGGACGGCGTCCGCGCCGCGGCCGACAAGCTGGGCTGGAACTCCGCGGAGACGGACTGGCGGCGCCTGATCGAACGCGATGACATTGACCTGATTGACATCTGTACGCCTGGCGACACGCATGCCGAAATCGCGATCGCCGCCCTCGAGGCGGGCAAGCACGTGCTGTGCGAAAAGCCGCTCGCCAACTCCGTGGAGGAAGCGGAGCGGATGACCGTTGCGGCGGAGGCGGCCGCCAAACGCGGGGTGTTCTCGCTGTGCGGCTTCAGCTACCGGCGGACGCCCGCGCTGGCGCTGGCCAAGCGGCTCGTGGAGCAGGGCAGGCTAGGAACCATCCGGCACGTGCGGGCGCAGTACCTGCAGGACTGGCTCTCAGACGAGAACGCCCCCATGACGTGGCGCTTGGACAAGAGCAGGTCCGGTTCCGGTTCCCTCGGCGATATCGGTGCGCACAGCATCGACGCTGCGCAATGGATCACCGGGCAGAAGATAACCGGCGTTTCGGCCCTGTTGGAAACATTCGTTGCTGAGCGTCCGTTGGCCGGCGATCTTGTCGGCCTGGGCGGACACGGTGAGCCGGGCAATGATGCGCCGCGCGGTTCCGTCACGGTCGATGACGCCGCGATCTTCAGTGCCCGGTTCGACGGCGGTCCCATCGGCGTCTTCGAGGCAACCCGCTACGCGTTGGGCCGCAAGAACGCAATGCGGCTGGAACTGAACGGCACCAAGGGGTCCCTGGCCTTTGATTTCGAGGAAATGAACGTGTTGTCCTTCTACGACGCGGCCGAATCCCCCGATGCCGGCTTCCGGCGGATTTTCGTCACCGAGCCCGAGCATCCGTACGTCGGCAACTGGTGGCCCACCGGCCACGGCTTGGGCTACGAACACGGTTTCACCCACCAGGTGGTGGACTTCGTCACCGCCATCGCGGAGAACCGCCAGCCGGAACCGTCCTTCGCCGATGCCTTACAGGTCCAGCAGGTGCTGGCCGCCGTCGAGGACAGCGCAGCAAACTCCAGCCAATGGCAGAAGGTCTAGGACGTTGAGTACAGAACACGGAACCCCAGCAAAGGAAAACCCATGACAGACAAAAAGACCGCACTCGTGGTCCGTGGCGGATGGGATGGACACCAGCCCTTAGAGGCCACAGAGCTTTTCATTCCGTACCTGAAGGACAACGGCTTTGACGTCCGGGTCGAAGAGTCCCCCAAAATGTACGCCGATGCCGGCTACATGGCCGGCGTTGACCTCATCATGCAGTGCATGACGATGTCCACCATCGAGAAGGATGAATTCGAGGGCCTGCGGGCCGCCGTCGAGAATGGCACCGGCCTGGCCGGCTGGCACGGCGGGATCGCCGACTCCTACCGGAACACCTCGGACTACCTCCACCTGATCGGCGGACAGTTTGCCTGCCATCCCGGCAAACACCCCGACGAGCGCAGCGGCGAACAGTCCGACAACTACGTCCCGTACACCATCAACATGCTTCCCGCCGCGGAAACCCATCCCATTACCCGCGGCATCGGCGACTTCGAACTGGTCACCGAACAGTACTGGGTTCTGGCCGACGACTACATCGACGTCCTCGCCACCACCACCCAGAAGGTCCGCGCGTGGGATCCCTGGAACCGTGAAGTGACTTCGCCGGCCATCTGGACCCGGCAATGGGGCCAGGGCAGAATCTTCGTCGCCACCCCCGGGCACCGGGTGGAAATTCTCCAGGACAGCAACGTCCGCACCATCATCGAAAGGGGCCTGCTGTGGGCAAGCCGTTGAAAGTAGGAATCATTGGGTGCGGGGCCATCATCGCCCAGTACCTCGCCAACTTCCGGCGGCTCGATGCCATCGAACTTGTCGCGGTGGCGGATCTGGATCCGTCCCGCGCGCAGGCTGTAGCCGCTGGCTACGACGGCGTCCGGGCGCTCACGGTCGACGAACTGATCGCCGCCGATGACGTGGACCTGGTCCTGAACCTGACCATCCCCGCCGCCCACGCCGAAGTGGCCCTCAAGGCAATCGCCGCGGGCAAGAGCGTCTACGGGGAAAAGCCCTTGGCTGCCACGACCGGCGAGGCCCGCCGGGTGCTGGAAGCGGCGCGCGCCGCCGGTGTCGCCGTCGGCTGCGCCCCGGATACCGTTCTCGGAACCGGCATCCAGACGGCCCGCAAAGCGATCGACGACGGCCTGATCGGATCCCCCATCTCGGCCACCGCCACGATGGTCACACCCGGCCACGAACGCTGGCACCCTAACCCGGATTTTTACTACCAGCCCGGCGGGGGCCCGCTGCTGGACATGGGGCCGTATTACGTCAGTGCGCTGGTTAGCCTGCTGGGGCCGGTGGTCTCCGTGACCGGGGCGGCCAGCCACACGCGGACCCAGCGGACCATCGGGTCGGGTCCGCGGGAAGGCGAGGTGATCCCGGTCAACTTCGACTCGCATGTGACCGGTATCCTGGTCCACGCCAACGGGGCGCTGTCCACCCTGGTCATGAGCTTCGACGCCGTCAAGACACGGTCGTCGAACATTGAGATCCACGGCGAGCGCGGCTCCCTGGTGGTCCCGGATCCGAACCACTTCGACGGTGACGTGGAACTGTTCACCCTCGGCGCCGACTCCTGGAAGACCCTTCCGGTCTCGGCCGGGTACCTGGACTCCGGCCGGGGGTTCGGCATCGCCGATCTGGCGGCGACGCCGGAGGGTGCAGAACCGCGCGCCGGCGGCCGGCTGGCCTATCACGCCCTTGAAGTTATGGAATCGGTGCTCGAATCGGCCCGGAGCGGAGCCCTGGTCCCGATCCAAAGCACGGTGCCGCGTCCGGAACCTGTGCCCCTCACAGCGTCACCGGATGCCGCCCGCGTTCAGGAGGTCAGTGCGTAGGATCGCGGCGGGCATGCGGGCGGAAGGCCTGCATGCTGCTGTCTGGCTACTACGATCGAGGTATGGAATCCGCGGAGCAGGTGCAGCAATCCGTCCGCTCGCCGCGGATCACGGCGGCCATGGTTGCGGCCCGCGCCGGCGTCTCGACAGCGACGGTTTCCCTGGTGGCCAACGGCAAGACTGCCGGCCGCGTCTCTGAGGACAACATCGCCAGGGTGCGGGAGGCCATTTCCGAGCTCGGCTACGTCGTGGACAGCGTGGGCAGTTCGCTGGCCAAAGGCGTCAGCTCCATCGTCTTACTCGTGGCCCCGGACATCTCCAACCCGTTTTTCGCGAAGGTGATCGCCGGCGTCCGGGAATCCCTCGGGGCTGATTACCAGCTGCTGCTGTCCGTCACCGACGCCGGGGAGTTCCCGCAGGCGGACGACGTCCGCAAGCTGATGGCGCTCCGGCCGGCCGGGCTTCTGGTTGACGCTCCCAACGCCGAATTCCTGGAAGAACTCTCTGCCGCCGGCCCCGTTGTCCTGCTGGACGCGCCGGGGCTTGAGGCCTACGCCCCGTCCGTGAACCTGGACGTTGCGCACGGCGCGCGCCAGCTGGCCGCGCATCTGGCCGGGGCGGGCCACCGCCGGGTGGCCTACGTGGACAGCGTCACCGGCACGGCCACGTTTGAGGTCAGGCGCCGCGCCTTCCTGGCCGCGGCCAGCGCACACGGAATCTCGGTGCCCGCCGACGGCATTATCAGTACTACCATCGACGTCGGCGCGTCCGCCGCCGCATTCGCCTCCGCCTGGCCGGCATGGCAGCAGGCCGGGGTCACCGCCGTCGTCTGTTGCACGGACACCCACGCCTACGGGGTGCTGCAGGAAGCACGGGTGGCAGGCGTGCAGATCCCGGGCCAGCTGGCCATCGCCGGCTTCGACGATCTGCCGTACTCCGCCACGAGCAATCCCAGCCTGACCAGCGTGCACCTGCCGGCAACCTCGCTGGGGCTGAAGGCAGGCGGACAGCTGCGCCTGCTCATGGAAGGCCGCCAGCTGGAGCAGCCGCAGCTGACGCTGGAGAGCTCGCTGGTGGTCCGCAACTCCACGTCGGCGTAACACTGCGCCGGGCATGACGAGCCGGTGTCACACCCCCGCCGTAAGCTGGGTGCATGCCGAGTAACTGGGACAGCCTGGACATCAGCCTCCGTGAATCCGTGCAGGAGAACGTGGAGATCTACGAGCGCGTCCGCCCTGCCCTGAAGCTGGTCACCAAGGACGTTCTCCACATCCTCCGCGACATGCTGAAGGACACCGAGGTCACGCCGCTGTTTGTCACGGGGCGCACCAAGTCGGTGGAATCGTTCCGGGAAAAAATTTCCCGGATTGAGGAACCGCTGGAACCCGGCGGGCCCCCGGTGCTGAAGTTCCCGGACCCGTTCCGCACCCTCAACGACATGGTGGGCGTGCGCGTCATCACCAAGCTGCCGGCCGAGAACGCGCTGGTGGCCAACATCATCAAGCGCCAGCGCCAGATATTCGACTGCCGCGGTGACCGCGAGAAGGACATCGGCTCCATCGAGTCAGGCACGTACGGCTATTCCAGCCGCCACCTCATCCTTCGCACAATCCAGAACGAGGCCGTCAAGGATTACCAGCAGGCCTTCAACCCGGACATTCCGGCCAACGGCAGCTACTTCTTCGAATGCCAGATCCGCACCGTCTTCGCCCACGCCTGGAGCGAGATCGAGCACGACATCCGCTTCAAGGCCGAGGACCCCCGCGCCTGGACGCCGCATTTCGACCGCCAGTTCACCGCCACCGCCGCCATGCTGGAAACCGTGGAAAGCGCCTTCGCGGACCTGCACGAACGTTACGAGGAAGTCCGCAGCTACTGGGACGTCGAGGGTGAGGGGGCCGCGCAGCTCACACCCAACCGGATCCGTGACGTCTGGCGCACGCTGTTGCCGCACGTGGACCGCAAAGTCGATGACGACTGGGGCTGGGCTGCCGAGCTCATGGCCGCCCACGGCCTCAACCAGACCGTCCAGCTGGCCGGCCTGCTCAGCGCCCAGCGGATCACCGAGGTCCGCAAGGCGCTGGACCACCGCTACTCCCCCGGACCGGACCGCCTGCTCGATGACCTCCTGCTCTGGCAATACGGCACCAAACACATCGACCTCACCGCAGAGGCGCCCGACGCCGTCCCGCACCCGCGGCGCGACAGCCTCCTGCGGCGGCTGAAACAGATCGAGCGCTACCGCCTGGCCAAGTCCGAGTAGACCGCTCACCGAGCCGCAGGATTATTGGCCACCACTGACATTCAACTACCCTTGACTCATGGTGGAGGCTGTTGTAGACGGACCTCCGATGCTCCCGGTTCCAGCCCCGCGGCAAGATCCGGCACCTGTTTATGCCCCTCTCTGACAAGGATTCCGCCATTTCCACGGACGCATTCTTCGCCACGCTCACCCGGATCCGCAACGTCATCCTTCCAGCGGCCGTACGGTCCTGGCTGAACACGCCGCGGGGGCTCCTCACCGGCTTCATCCTGGTGCACCTGGGTTTCCTGATTTTCGCGGCGCTGCTGTCCTTGCGCGGTGAGGCCTTCAGCGACACCTTCATCTACCGCGAGTGGGCCCGGGCGGGTTTTGACGAAACACACCTCAGCGGCGGCCCCAGCCCATGGGTCTACCCCATCCTCGCGCTGATCCCCATGGCACTGGCAGGGCTGGCCGGACCCGGACCGTTCTTCTTCCTCTGGGTGCTGATGACCACCCTCCTCAACGGCTGGGCCCTGGCCAAGCTCACGGACCGTGGCCGCAACCAGGACGCCATCCCCGCGGGCTGGTGGTGGCTGATCTTCACGCTGCTCATGGGATGGCTCGGCTTCGCCCGCGTGGACGGCCTCACCGCACCGATCGTCCTGGTGGCCCTGGCCTACGGTGTGGGCCGGCCGTTCATCGCGTCGGTCATCCTCGCCGCCGCGACCTGGGTGAAGGTCTGGCCCGCCGCGGTCATGCTGGCCCTGTTCGCCGTCGTCAAGAACCGCCTGCTGGTGGTGCTGGCCGGCGTGGCCACGTCAGCGGTGGTGGTGGCACTCGCCGCCGCGGTTGGCAGCGTGCCCAAGCTGCTGAACTTCCTGACCCAGCAGGGTGACCGGGGCATGCAGCTTGAGGCAACGTTCACCACCCCGTGGCTGTGGCTGTCCGTGCTGAACATCGGCGACTCCCGGATGTACATGAACACCGATATCAACTCCATGCAGGTGGACGGCCCCGGCACCGCCGTGATGTCCGTGCTGATGCAGCCGCTCCTCATCCTTGCCGCGCTGCTCGTGGCCGGCCTGACGTTCTGGGCGCTGCACAACGGCAAGCTCAACGGCAACGGAACGGCCGACGGCGGCGTGGACCGCACTGAGCTGCTGCTGGCCGGCGCGCTCACCCTGGCCACCGCCTTTGTGGTGTTCAACAAGGTGGGCTCGCCCCAGTTCATGGTGTGGCTGGCCCCGGCCGTGGCGGTGGGCCTGGCGCACAGCTGGCGTGAGTGGCGGGTCCCCGCGGCCATGCTCATCGCCATCGCCGTGGCCACGTTCTTCATCTACCCGCTGTTCTACGATGCCCTCAGCCACAACAACCCCCTCATGGCCGGCGTGCTGACTATCCGCAACGTCCTCCTGGTGGTCCTGTTCCTGTGGTCGGTCCGGCGCCTGTACTCGCTGGGCAAAAAGACGTCCGCGTCCGTCCCCGCGCTCAAGGAGTCCTGAGATTTCCACGAAGTTCTTCGACCGGCTGGTCAGCGTCCGCAGCACCGTCCTGCCCGCCCGAGTGGTGGACTGGTTCGCCCGTCCGTCCAGCGTCTGGTGGGGCTTCGCAGTAATCCACCTGTATTTCCTGGGCTGGATGGCGTCGTTCTTCCTCAACGGCGATACGTTCAGCGACACCGAGCAGTACCGCCAGTGGGCCATGGACGGCTATAACCCGGACAGCCTGGACGGCAAGATCAGCCCCTGGGTATACCCGGTGCTGGCGCAGATCCCCATCTTCCTCGCGAACATTGCCGGACCCAGCCTGTACCTCCTGTGCTGGTTCCTGATCATCACAGCACTCAACGCCGTCGGGCTTGCTTTCCTGACCCGCGGACCGCGGAAGGTGAAGGGCATTGCCCCGGCCTGGTGGTGGCTGTTTTTCACCGTCTTTATGGGTTATCTCAGCTTCGCCCGGGTGGAGGGCATCACGGCCCCCATCGTGCTGATTGCGCTCTTGTACGCGGCCGAACGCCCCGTCGTGGCGGGGATCCTGCTGAGCGTGGCTACCTGGCTCAAGGTGTGGCCGGCAGCGGTCCTGGTCCCGATCGTCATTGCCAGCCGCAAGCGGATCCAGGTGCTGGCTTCCGGCATCGCGGTCACCGCCGTCGTGGGCCTGGGCACGTACCTGTCCGGCGGGCTGCCGCACATCATGGACTTCCTGACCAACCAGGGCGAGCGTGGCATGCAGCTTGAAGCCACGTTCTCCACGCCGTGGGTGTGGCTCAGTGTCTTCAACATCGCCGGGTCCAAGATGGCGGACAACACGGCCATCAACTCCACCGAGGTCTACGGCCCCGGCGCCGATGTGGCCGCGTTCCTGATGCAGCCGCTGCTGATCCTTGCCGCCGTAGTGGCCGCGGTCCTGCTGGTCCGGGCACTGAACCGCGGCGCCGAGCGGGAGGAGCTCTTCCTCGAGGGCGCGCTGATGATGACCACTGCGTTCATCGTGTTCAACAAGGTGGGTTCGCCGCAGTTCATCATCTGGCTGGCCCCAGTGATCATCGCCGGCCTCACGCACGACTGGGACCGCTGGAAGGTCCCGGCTGCGCTCCTCATGGGCATCGCGGTGACCACCTTCGTGATCTACCCGCTCTTCTACACGCCCCTCATCCACGCCCACCCGGTCATGGCCGCCATTCTCACCACGCGCAACGTGCTGCTGGTAGTGCTGCTGTGGTGGTCCGTGAAACGGACCGCGGAGCTTGGCCGCAAGTCGCAGGCGGTCCCGCAGGCCGCCTGACTACGTCAGCAGGCGCACTAACGCCGCCGGGGCTCTCGGTGTAAGCCGGCTTGCTCCACCAGTTCTGTCAGGTAAGGCCGTTGCCCCGGACGCAGATTCAGTCCTTCTGGCAGCCCCAGAACGGAGGGGATGGAGCTAACGATGTCGATAGTGATCCGGCCCCCAGCCACGGGGGCGTTGCTGATATGCAGGTCGCCGTAAGACTCGGGCAATACTGGATCCACCCATAGCCCGCCGAGGGAAACATGGGTGTCGTACCGCATCAGATTCGTCACCAGCCGGATGGGTGTGGTGGCCGCCCAGGCCTGGGGCGAGCAGGCCGTCGGATAGGGTACAGGCTCGGCAATCTGGTCTCTGCCGAAACCGCAGAACAGCTCCGGCAGGCGGCCGTCGTAGAACTCGGCTGCCTCCAAAATGGCCGTAGATATCCGCTGTGCCTGGGCTATGAAGCCGTACCGCAGGAGGCCGCTTGCGATGAGCAGGCCAGACCGAGCCGTTGTGGTAGCTCGCTGGGTTGTAGGCGCCCATGTCGCTCGCGAGGGTCCGCACGCCCCAGCCACTGAACATCTCCGGAGACATCAGCCGTTCCACGACAAGCGGTGCTTTGTCCTCGTCGATGAGGCCGCAGACCAGGCAGTGGCCCATGTTTGAGGCGCAGGCGTCGACCTGCCGCTTCTTGCCGTCCAATGCGATGGCGTAGTCCCCGCGGTCAGGCATCCAGAACTGCTCATTGAACCTTTGCTTCAACTGCGCTGCCTGGTCGGCGTAATCATGCGCCAGAGCCACATCACCAGCGTCGTAGGCCATCCATGCGCGCGCTGTGTATGCGGCATAGACGTAGCCTTGCACCTCGCAAAGCGCAATGGGCGGCTCGGCCAGGCGGCCGTCGGCGAAGTTGATTCCGTCCCAGGAGTCCTTCCAGCCCTGATTGAGGAGCCCCCGGGGGTTGAGACGCTCATATTCGACGAACCCATCACCGTCCTTGTCACCGTAATTCTTGATCCATTCCAGCGCCCGGTCCGCGTGCTGTAGCAGGGCTGCGATGGTGTCCCTGGCGAATCCCCAGCGGCTAACAGATCCATGCGCCAGCGCCGGTGCGTGGTGGCCACCAACAAGCCCCGCGCCCTGTACGGGAACTCCAACAGATTGGGCTATGTCGCGGCCCGCTACCTTGAAGCCCAGCTCCAGCAGGTTGCCCTGTTTGGTGTGGCATCGAGCCGCTCGCTGTCCTCGCTTCCGGACTCAATGGCGGTCGGACACAGGCCCGATCTGACAGTTGTTGACTTGCTCGGTTGCCCTCCCGGCGGCACGGCGGGCCAAGGCCCGCTCACGAAAAGGGCAATGGCGGGCGTCGTCTGGAGGGCGGAAAGACCGACCGCCAGATATCCGCGGAAGGGGCCGGTCCCAACACCGCCGAACTCATGGCTGTACGGCTCGATGCCTCTTTCCGGCCGGTCCCCGCACAATTCGTGCACAGGTCCGAGGCCTCGCGCGACGCCGCCCTGGGCTCTGCTGTGGTCCGGGGCTCGTTGGAGCTCGGTCCCAACTGCGACCTGGCGCTCGTGGGCGTCGGGTCAATGCAGCGCTTTGACGGGATGGGACTCTACAGCCCCGTCCCCACAAGGAGCTGGAACAGATGGCCGCTCAGGGTGCCATAGGACATCTATGCGGCCGCTTCCTCAAGGCCGATGGTGCACTCATGGAACCGGCCCATGGTCCGCTCCTGCTGGGCAAAGGGGCTGACGGCTTACAGCGAATCCCCCAACGAATCGCCGTGACCCTCCTCAGAATCGGTGTCGATTGCAAGGGCCACCAGGGAATACGCAACGGCGACCACCACCATCGACGCGCTTAACAAGGAAATTTGGGTGTGCAGCGTCTCGCTGCCTGGTATTTAGAGGTTGTGGTCGTTTCTACCCTGCACATTATGAGAGATTTCAGACTTTTCCGGGCACGAAAAGTAGCCGTTCGTGGCTGTTCAGGTCCGGTTCATCGGCCCGCAGTAAAGAGTCCCGTGCGGCTCAAGCGATTTCGACGGCTCCTCCGCGCACTATGATCCCGCCGAGCGGTGGAATATCAATGGTGAGTCTGCTCGGGCTGCCGACGTGGCTGCCTTGGAGCACCACCACCCGGCTGGGTGGTTCCACAAGCGAAAGCAGGCGGAGGTATCCGCCGAAAGCGGCGGCAGCCGAACCTGTCGCCGGATCTTCAGTGATGGCGCCCACCGGGAAGAGATTGCGCGAGTCAAACTGGCCCGCTTTGATCTCGCAGAGCGTCGTGACGGTACCGGCCCAGCCCTGGGCGTCCATCAGTGTGCGCATAGGCTCCGGGTCGAACACGAATGAGTCAAAGGTCCTTCGATCAGCGAAGACCAGTATTGGATGCCAGTTTCCGGCAAAGGCGAGCAGCGGCGGGTAGGTGGGGTGCAATTCGTCCCGACCCACGCCGAGCAACCCGAGCAGAGTCTCCAGAACACCTGTCGGGAACTCGGCCACGCGAGGCTCCACACTCGTGAAGGATGCCGTCAGGTCAGCTCCCTGGCCTGCAGATTCGATCGCGACCGGCCCCACCGACGTATCGAACATAAAGGTTCCCGTACCGTGAAGCCTCGACAGCGCCACAGCCAGGGCAATTGTGGCATGGCCGCAAAACGGCACCTCGGCAATAGGGGAGAAGTACCGCACACGGTTTCGACGCGAGTCTCCGTCAACGGCAGCCTCGGTGATAAATACCGTTTCGGCATATCCGACATCGGCCGCCATGACCTGCATCTGTGCGTCGTCGAGATGGGTGGCATCCAGTACCACTCCGGCCGGATTTCCTCCGCCAGGGGTCGTTGCAAAGGCGGCATAACGAAGTACAACGGAAGTCTGATTCACTAATACATCCTCGGTGGGGTGAAAATACGGGCGTGGTGAAGACCAACAGGGCGAAGCGAAATGCGACTGTAGCACTAGTCCTGTACGGCTCTGCCTGCCATGGCAAGGGAGATGTGTCGCGGGAGGCGCTGGGCCATTCCGGCAAGCATGCGATTTCCCAAGCCTGAGACGACGCTTACCGGTGTAGTGCGGCGATCGAGAGCGCGCAGGGCAGTGTCGATGACCTCGCTGGCGCTTTGCATGCGGCCGACCGCTGCGGCCTCGCTCCCGAGGACATCAAAGAACTCGGTACGCGTGGCTCCCGGGCAGAGCGCAAGCACCCGAAGGCCCGATTCCTTCGTCTCGTGTGCCAGGGCTTCCGTGAAGCTCAGGACGAAGGCCTTGCTTGCTCCGTAAACCGCCATTCCAGGCACCGGCTGAAATGCTGCAGTGCTGGCCACGTTGATGAGTGCGCCCTTCCCTGTGGAGAGCATCTCGGGAAGGAATGCCCGCGTGGTGTCGACGAGGGAAGCCACGTTGAGGGAGATCTCGGAGGCGATGACGGCCGGGTCTTCCTCGACCAACGGGCCGCGCGTGGCGAAGCCCGCGTTGTTGATCAGGGTGTCGATGCGGATGCCCCGGCCGGTGAGCTCGTCGCGGACCTCTGTTCCGGCTCCCTGACGGCTCAGGTCCTTCGAGAGCGTAGTAACTGAAATGCCGTGGGTGGCGCGGAGCTTCCGGGCGAGATCCTCAAGCCTGTCGGTCCGTCGTGCGACCAGCACGAGGTTGGCTCCGCGCGCTGCAAATCGCGTGGCGAACTCAGCGCCAAGTCCGGAGCTTGCTCCAGTGATGAGTGCGGTAGTTCCGCTATAGGTCATGGTCATCTCGAATCCGATCCGTGTCGCGGCTACTTATGTAGCCAATGTCAACATAGTAGGCACTGACACCATTGTTGTCAACGACTACATACTGGCTATACTGATCGCATGACCGATCAGCCTTACCATCACGGCAAGCTTCGCGAGGCGTTGCTCGCCCGTGCGACGGAAATTATCGAAGAAGCAGGAGTCGGGGGACTTTCCTTGCGGCAACTCGCACGTGACCTGGGCGTAAGCCACGCGGCGCCCGGAAAGCATTTCCGTGACAAACTGGCGCTTCTCGATGCCCTAGCTCTTGACGGCTTCCGTGGCATGAACGTCCGGATAATGGAAGCGTCGGAAGCTGCCGGCGACCACCGTTCACGCTTTGTCCGGATCGCGAGGGCCTACGTGGACTTCGCGGTCTCCCACCCGGTCCTGTTGGCCGTGATGCACTCCACGAAGCACCATCCTGATGCCAGCGATGAACTCCGCAGCATCGGCGAAGACGGACTAAGGGTAGCCAGGGCGCTCATCGCTGAAGCCCAGGGCGCCGGGGAGTTGGCTCCAGGAGACTGCGAGATGCTAGCGCTCATATGCTTCGTGAGCCTGCACGGAGCCGCTGTGCTGGCCGCGGGTAACCTCCTGGATGGAACCTCCATCGACTCTCTGACCGTTGCGACAACCGACCTGTTGTGGGCGGGAATGGTCGCAGGCATGCCCGCGCCCCAGGGAGCCTCGGGAATCGGCGCATGAGCCTCCCCAGGAGATGAAGTCGGCGTCATCCCGAATGTGCCTGATGCAGAATTCGCGGTCGCATCACATGGCGGCCCTGGCTGTCAGGTAGTAGTAAGGGGTGGATCGGGCTCTCGCACTGGTAATGGCTCTTTCTGGGCTGGAACTAGGGTGTGTTGTTAAACCGTTGTGGGGTTAGTTTCCGGCAGGCTGGATTCATGGCAGCAAGGCAGGAGATTCCGACGAGGCATGGGCCGTGATGGCACCGCATTTCCTGGTATGGAAGGGTAACGGGCGTCCGATCATGGATATGCGGCGGAAGGTCGAACCTATCGTGTGGCGGTTCCGTACCGGGGCGCCCTGGCGTGATGTTCCTGCGAGGTTCGGGAACTGGAACTCGATCTATGGTCGTTTCGCGGACTGGTCCAGGGACGGAACGTGGGCGAACGTTCTCGCGGCCGCGCAGGCTGCCGGCCAGCGTGCCGGTGATGTTGACTGGACAGTATCCGTGGACGCGACGATCACCCGCGTGCACCAGCATGGTGCCACCCTTCCCCGCGTCACAGTGGGCCCCGCCAAATTACAGGAAACTCGGCGATGAAGAGCCCGCGGACCACGCGATCGGCAAGTCCAGGGGCGGAATGACGTGCAAAATCCACCTTGCCACGGACGGGAAGGGACGGCCGCTGGGCCTGGTCCTCACAGCCGGTCAGGCCGCTGACACTTCGTTTTTCCAGACCGTACTGGCGAACATCTCAGTCACCGGCGGATCCCGGGGACGGCCACGCACGCGGTCCGACAGGGTGCTGGCAGACAAGGCCTATACCTCCAGCGCCAACCGCGCCTACCTGGCCGGCAGAGGAATCAAAATCACGATTCCGGAGCGTTCCGACCAGATCGCAGGACGGGCCCGGCGCGGCTCCAAAGGCGGACGGCCCCGATCCTTCGACAAGGAAGCCTGCAAAGGCCGAAACGTCGTTGAACGCTGCTTCAACCGGCTCAAGCAATGGCGTGGCATCGCGACCAGAAGCGACAAAACAGCGCGTAGCTACCTCGCCGGCGTCACCCTCGCCTCGGCCCTGATCTGGATCAAATCAGCGGTTTAGCAACACACCCTAATGACCTCCGCCGAGTTTTCCCACCGAGGCGTTCGCCCATCATGGTTCTGGCCTCGTCGAGTCGATGATGTTCACGTCTTTGCCGTGGAGGCGGTACTTCTCGGTGATTGCACCAAGTGCGGCGATGGTCGACGCAGGCGGCGACAATGTCCTGACCGCCGCGATCGCTCTACGTGATCGGCGCTCGTACTGGCGGGACCTGAGCCAGAGTGTCGTTCGAGTCCGCCAATTTGGGATCTGGACACGGTGGCAGTCCTTGGAAAGGATCCTCATTTTGGATGGCACCATAACCCGGATGAAATGTGCCTGCAACAGTTCTGGGGTGTAATTGCGATTCAGCTTTGAAAGGCAGGAAATGTACGGCACCCTTAGTGGCACAAGAATTGCGGCTCCCATCACCAGTGGCACGGGAACAATCGAGCTCCGGCTCAATCTTGTCCGAACCCAAATCATGGAACATCTGGCAATGCGCGGAGCAAGCCGTTTAGCGGATATCAGCGACGCCGTAGGCTCGCCCCGGGCAAGCGTGCAGTATCACTTGCAGAGGCTGGAGGACGCATCAATCGTTCGGTGCAATATCCCGGCAGGCGAAAGAGCTGGATTCACCCCTTTCTACTACCTGACCGCCAAGGCCGCCACCACGGGAGTAGATCGCTGAATCTGAGCCGTACGAGATTCTTTACTGCGGTGCGATGAAATCCCCTAGCCGCCGTGTATGACCTCTGAGGATTGTCCCTATTTGCGGACAGAATCCCTTGGCTGCGGGTGGTTGGGTCAACAATTGCCGGCCGCGTCGGCGAGGCCATCCGAGTGTTACTGCATGCTCCGCCCTCAAATGCGCATATCCGGGTTCCGGCCGAGCTGTCGGTGGAGGAGTCCGTGGACCTCGTCCGGAGCACAGTTAAACTGTCCGCGTCCACTCCGCAGCACTGACTGCAGCAGGCTGACCAGGCAGTGGGCCGGGCGGAGTGTGGTCAGAGCTTATTGACGAACGGGCAGCCGCTTCAGCGGGCGGTGCGGCGCTGGTCCAGGACCCAGCGCCAACCACGCCGGGCCCAGTCCAAGGGTTTGCCCTCAATCAGCAGCTTCCGCGTGTGGATGTCCAGGACCAGCAGATAGAACGTGAACAGCAGCGCCGTCACGAACGCCAGCGACGACGCGTCAATGGGCAGCTCCACAAAGGACCAGACCGAAAGCTGGTCCTGCGCGCCGAACACCACAAAGAACGTCACGCCCACGTAGAGGCACCGGATCTGCCAATCGTTCCGGATGCCCGTCACAGCCAGGAACGGCAGGAACCAGAGAATGTACCAGGGCTGGATGATGGGCGAAAGCATCACGACGGCGGTGAACGCCAGGGCCAGCCGGCGCACCGCCCGCGAGTAGTCGCCGCGGAACATCAGCAGCAGGACGAGCCCGATCGCCGCCCACTTCATGCCCGTCCGCAGCAGGTCCGCGACGGTGCCGCCCGGCAGCCCCAGCACGTTGCCGAGGAACTCGACCTGCTGCCCCAGGAACCCTGACGGCGAATAGCCTGTGTACCCCGGCGTCGGGTCCATGATGGCCCACACCCAGCCCAACCCGAGGTTGTAGGGGATCCCGCTGACGGCCAGCACGGCGAAACTGATTCCCGCCGTCGCGCCCCAAATCAGGAACTTCCGCGTCCACGAGGCGGCCGGCCCCGCCCACATCACCCCGATGAACGGCAGGAGCAGCACGGTGATCGGTTTGATCCCGATGGAGGCGGTGACCAGCAGGATTCCGGCCAGGTAGCGCTTCGTCGCGGCGAAGTAGACACCGGCGACGGCGAGGCCCACCATCAGCGCGTCGTTGTGGGCGCTGGCCACGAAGCTGATCAGGAACAGCGGGTTGGCCACCGCAATCCACAGTGCCCGGGCGCCGTTAATGCCGTGCAGTTCGGCCAGCTTGGGCACGTAAATGACGCAGAGCAGAACCCCGACGCCGGCGATCAGGCGGAACAGCAGGACGGATACGTCGGGCTGCGCCCCTGTCAGCTCCACCACGCCGCGGGCGAGCCACAGGAAGTAGGGCCCGTAGGGGGTCCGGTTCTCGGCCCAGGCCGGATCCGCGCCGAGGGCAAACCAGTTGTTGAGGGTGGAAATGCCCACGGCGTACGGGTTCTGGCCTTCCATGACCAGGCGGCCCTGGCCGGTATAGGCGTAGACGTCGCGGGAGAAGATGGGGACGGCCAGCAGGAGCGGCACTGACCAGGCGGAGATGGCTATGACCACCGACCGCAGTGAGTGTTCGCCCCAGTCGTCCAGCCGCTGGCCCAGCCGGAGCCAGGACCGCATCAGGAGCATCGCCCCCACCGTCAGGAGAACGGTGGACAGCGTCACGCCCCAGCCCTCGGTCCGCAGCGCGATGACCACCGGCTGGCGGATCATGGGTGAGCCGTTCGCGATCCAGCCCGTTCCGATCGAGCCCACAAACATCATGAGGGCGCCGAGGAACCCCTGCCAGGTGGCGATGTACACCCGGCGCTTGGTGGGGGGAGCTACGGCGGGCGCGGCAGACTTCGGAAGCTCCGTGCCGGCCGCTGTCTTTTTCGACGGACCGGGGACGCTCTCCGAAGTGCTGATGTGTGAACCGCCTGCCGTCATGTCTTGTGTGGTCCCCTACTTACGTTACGGCGCTGGCTGGACTAGCTATAGGCCGGTCTACAACCCAGTTATTTTAGCAGTTGGCTTAGCGCGTACCCCAGACTGGTAGGGGCGGACGTGCCCCCTATTTCGCAATGAGGCGTCCCGCCGCCCCAACCCCGCCTCAGAATGAAGCCCCCACTGCCGGCTTCACCAGCACGATTGGACCCAGCCATGGCCGTACCACGCGTCCCCGATGCCCGGACCAGCACGCCTCAGCAGCTCCAATCAGTCCGCGCCACGCTTCGCTCGCCGCGGCGGCTGAAGACCGAGGCACTGGCGGGTCTGGTGGTGGCGCTGGCGCTGATCCCGGAGGCGATCGCCTTCTCGGTGATCGCGGGCGTGGATCCGCGGATCGGCCTGTTCGCATCGTTCACCATGGCTGTCACGATCTCCTTTGTGGGCGGCCGGCCCGCCATGATTTCCGCCGCCACCGGCGCCGTCGCCCTGGTCATCGCCCCGCTGATGCGCAGCCATGGCCTGGACCACCTGATCGCGGCGGTGATCCTGGCCGGCGTTTTCCAGATCCTCCTGGCGGTCCTCGGCGTCACCCGGCTGATGCGGTTCATCCCGCGTTCGGTGATGGTGGGCTTTGTGAACGCGCTGGCCATCCTGGTGTTTATGGCCCAGATTCCCGAACTGATCGGCGTGCCGTGGATGGTCTATCCGCTGGTGGCGATCGGCTTGGTGATCGTGGTGGGACTGCCAAGAATTACGACGGCGGTGCCCTCACCTTTGGTGGCCATCGTGGTGCTCACCCTGTTTGCCGTGCTGGCCGGCGTGGACGTCCCCACTGTCCAGGACAAGGGCCAGCTGCCCGAGAGCCTGCCGTCGATGTTTATCCCCAACGTCCCGCTGACCTGGGAGACTTTCCAGATCCTGGCGCCGTTCTCGCTGTCCATGGCCTTGGTGGGGCTGCTCGAATCGCTGATGACCGCCAAGCTGGTGGACGACATCACGGACACCCGCTCCAACAAGACCCGCGAGTCCTGGGGCCAGGGCGTGGCGAACATCGTCACCGGCTTCTTCGGCGGCATGGGCGGCTGCGCCGTGATCGGCCAGACCATGATCAACGTCAAGGGATCCGGGGCGCGGAGCCGGGTGTCCACGTTCCTGGCCGGCGTCTTCCTCCTGGTTCTAGTGGTGGTGCTCGGTGACG
Source organism: Pseudarthrobacter sp. NIBRBAC000502772 (assembly GCF_006517235.1). Classification (NCBI taxonomy): domain Bacteria; kingdom Bacillati; phylum Actinomycetota; class Actinomycetes; order Micrococcales; family Micrococcaceae; genus Pseudarthrobacter; species Pseudarthrobacter sp. NIBRBAC000502772. The sequence goes on along the minus strand of NZ_CP041188.1, from coordinate 618,205 downwards.
TTGTGGGCCTGATTCCGATGGCCGCGCTGGTGGCCGTAATGATCTTCGTGTCCGCCATTACCTTCGACTGGCACTCCATCGCTCCGCGGACCCTGCGCCGGATGCCCAAGTCCGAGACCGCCGTTATGGTGATCACGGTGGCGGTCGTATCGGCCACACATAACCTGGCCATCGGCGTCGGGGCGGGCGTGCTGGCGGCCACGGCGCTGTTCGCCCGGCGGGTGGCGCACGTCGTCACTGTGGAACGGACCGTCGTCGAACTTAACGGCGAGAAAGTGGCCACCTACACGGTGGACGGCGAGCTGTTTTTTGCCTCGTCGAACGACCTCTACACGCAGTTCGAGTACGCCCTGGACGCCGGGCCGGACATCAGCCGGGTGATTGTGGACCTGCACGCTTCGCACCTCTGGGACGCCTCTACCGTCGCGGTGCTGGACGCGGTGACCGAGAAGTACCGCCGGCACGGGCGGGACGTGGAGCTGATCGGGCTGAATGCCGCCAGCGTTGCCATGCGGGAACGGCTGGCAGGAAAGCTCAACTGACGGGCTAGCCCCGCGGGTCGCTGTGAACGGTGCGGTTCCGGCCCAGTGACTTGGCCGCGTAGAGGGCCCGGTCAGCAGAGGCGATGAGGTCCTCCAGATCGGAGGTCCCGGCATCGTATAGTGCCACGCCGTAACTGACGGTGGGCATTTGCAGTCCTTCGGCGGTGGGGACCTCGGCGAGGCGCCGGCTGATCTCCTCCGCGATCTTCTCCGCCCGTCCGGCAGTGGCCCCCGGGATGAGGAGAAAGAACTCTTCCCCGCCGTACCTGCCCGCCAGATCCGTGGACCTGACGGTGTCCCGGCACGCTCCGGCGAAGGCCTGCAGCGCGACATCCCCGACGGCATGGCCGTGGGTGTCGTTGACTGCTTTGAAATTGTCCAGGTCTGCGAGGATCAGAGCGCCCGTTCCCGGCGTAACGGACCTGTCGCTCATCAGCTCTGTTGCCAGGTCCAGGAAGGCTTTGCGGTTGAGTAGGCCGGTGAGATCGTCCCGGGTGGCCACCATGCGCAGGGCCCGGGTCTGCTGTTCGGTGCTCAAGGCAGCCATGCTGAAGGACACCACTACCAGCAGCACCATGGTCACCAACGTGGTCACCGCGGATCCGAAGTACGTGACGAACGTGGGTCCGTTCGGGCCCTCCAGAAGGAAGTACACCAGCCGGCCGAAATAAAACGCGGACAACCCTGCCGCCGCGGCAGCCATGGGGACCCGGACGCGCGAATACCCCGGTTCCAGGCGCCAGAGTTCCCGGGAAGCAAGCCCCACAGTCAGGCACATCGCGGCGAGGAAGACTGGGCCACCGGACCAGGTGTTGGTGCCAGGATGGTCGATGGCGGATGCCACCAGCGTGACCACCGGCAGCCCCGTGAAGAGCCACCGGAGCGGCCGCAGGTCCCGGAGCGAGCGTGCGCCGGCCCAGACGGCTACACCGCCGAGGACCAGCAGGACGTTGCCCAGAGGGTTGGCCCACCACTGGTGTGGGGTTCCGTTGAGCAGGAAGGCGGCGGATCCGGCAAGGAAGAACACCAGGGCGAGGCACCACCAGCCGCTGTACGGCGAGCGCGTGTAGCGGTAGGCCGAAAAGTAGAACAGCAGCACCAGGACCAAAGCCATCAGGCCGAAGGCGACCCTCAGCGTGGCGGTATCCAGGACCATTTCCGAAGTTCCCCTGACGATGAGGTGATGAACGCCCAGTATGGCACCGTTACTGGCCCGGCGGGCGGATGATTCGTCGTTGTGTGGCCAAGGCGATGGCGGAGGTCCGGTTGTCCACGCCGAGCTTGCCGTAGATGTGCACCAGGTGGGTCTTGACCGTGGCCTCCGAAATGAAGAGCTGCCGGGCGATGGCGCGGTTGGTCAGGCCGGTGGCCAGCAGTTCAAGCAGCTGGACCTCGCGGGTTGTAAGGGCTGTTTCGGGGCTGCTGATCCGCGACATCAGCAGTGCCGCGACTTTGGGCGCGAGCGCCGTCTGGCCGGCCGCCGCCGACAGTACGGCCTGGCGGATCTGTTCCGGCGGCGCGTCCTTGAGCATGTAGCCGCTGGCGCCTGCCTCGACGGCGGCCAGGATGTCCGCCTCGGTGTCATAGGTGGTCAGGATCAGGACCGGCGGCGGGGAGTCCAGCCGCCGGATCGCGGCTGTCGCGGTAACACCATCCATGCCGGCGCCCATCTGAATATCCATCAGCACCACATCCACGCGCTCCCCCAGCGTCCGCAGCCGCGCGAGTTCGCGCAACGCCGCGTCCCCGTCGGCGGCTTCGGCAGCCACGCTGAAGTCAGCGAATTCGGTGAGCATGGCGCGCAGGCCCGCGCGGACCACGGGATGGTCATCCACGAGGAGAATACGGAGCTCCCCCATCAGTGCCGCTCCCCTTCCGGGCTGGTGTCCCCGCCGGTGAGCGGCAGCCGGAGGGCGACGACGGTCCCCTCGCCGGGTGCCGTTTCGACGTCCAGGGAGCCGTTCAGCTCAGCCACCCGGGCAGCCAGCGAACGCAGCCCGAACCCGCTGCCGTCCGCTCGGCCGGCCACGCCGGAACCGGGCGCTTCCGGCACAAAGCCCGTGCCGTCGTCGTACACGTCCAGGGTGACCTCGTCCCCGAGGAACGCGAGGGTGACGACGGCGGTGCTTGCCTTGGCGTGGAGCCTGACGTTGGCAAGGCTGGCCTGGGCGGCCCGGAGCAGGGTGACGCTGTACTGCGGCGGCAGCTCCGCGGGGTCGCCCACCAGTTCGAAGCGGCAGCGGAGCCCGTCACCGCGCGCGGCGGCGAGCGTTTCGGTTTCGCCGCAGAGCCGCTGCAGGCTTTCCGGGAGCGACGACTCCTGGAGCTGCGGCGAGGTGAGGCCGCGGACAAAGCTGCGGGCCTCCGCGAGGTTTTCCGACGCCGTCTGCTGCACCAGCGCGAACCGCTCGGCGGCGGTGGCAAGGTCGCCGCTGGCCAGGGACTTCTCTGCCGCCCGCGCCACCAGGACGATGCTGGACAGGCCCTGCGCCAAGGTGTCGTGGATTTCGCGGGCGAGGCGCTCACGCTCAGCTGCGACGCCGGCCTCATGCTGGGTTCTGGCAAGTTCTGCGCGGGTGCGCCGGAGTTCGTCCGCCGCCAGCCGCTGGGCTTCACTCTCCTGGTAGAGCGCCCGGTAAGCCAGCCCGGTGACCACGGCGAAAACGGCACCCAGCCCCGGCCCCAGGACCATGGGCAGGGTGGGCGACGGCAGCCCGCTGGCTACCCACTGCGAAGCCACGACGGCAGCCGTCATCGCGGCGATGGTAAACAGGGCAATCCGGCGCGGCAGGACGTGCAGGTGGAGGAAAAAGAGCGGAAAGGCCACCCAGGAAAATTCGGCGCTGCCCGCGAGGAGGACGCCCCACAGTGCCGTGATAAGGCCCAGCCACGGGGCGGCGTAGCGGTGCGGGTCGAAGCTGGAGCGTCCGGCGGCGAAGCGCTTTTCCAGGACGGTGCCGGCGAGATACGCGGCTGCCAAGGCAAGGGCGAGTGCGGACCAGACGAGGCGCTGACCGGCTGCCGTGCCGTCTGGTGTGGCGGGCCCGGCCGCTTCGGTGGCGCCGTCCATGCCGACGGCTCCGTCAGCGAAGTGGAGACGCAGGATGGCGACCAGCAGCAGCACCGCAAACCCGACATGAAGCGTCACCCGCAGGAACCGCAGGATGGCTGCCCCCGACGAGGTGGGCTGTGGGTCGGCGGCAGGCATTTCATCAGCTTATGCGCCGATGGGGGCGCACGGATCAATCAAAAGGTTGACCGCCCCTTCAACCGTTTATCCCGCCCGGCTCAACCAAGTCCCCGATGTGGGCTTGGCAGATTCGCCGGAGAGTGGATTGAGAAGGAACTCCACCCCGATTGAAGGAAGTACAACGTGTTTCTCGCTATTCGCGATATCCGGTTCGCCAAGGGCAGGTTTGCCTTGATGGGCGGCGTGGTGGCCCTGGTGACGCTGCTGCTGGTGCTGCTATCCGGTCTCACCGCCGGCCTGGGCGACCAGTCGACGTCCGCCATCGAGAAGCTCGGGTCTGGGTCTGGTGCTGGCTCCGGTATTGAGGCCAGGCCGGTGGACAGCATCGTGTTTGGCGCCCCGGGCACCAACCAGCCCACGGCCTCCTTCACAGAAAGCGAAGTGACGGCCGCGCAGGTGGACAGCTGGAAGCACGTGACGGGCGTGGCAAGCGCAGAGGCCCTGGGCATCAGCCAGTCCCGCCTCCAGGGCGGCGACGGCGGCACCACCAATGTGGCAGTCTTCGGCGTAGCCGAGGACGGGCAGCTGGCGCCGTCGCCGGTCGGGGCGGGGTCGGTGGTGATCGGCGCGACCGTCGCCGCAGATCTCTCGCTCGACGTCGGAGACGCGGCCACGGTGGGTGGCACTGAATTGACCGTCACCGCCGTCGTGGCTGACCAGTGGTATTCGCACACCGGCGTGGTGTGGACGACACTTCCCACCTGGGCCGAGGTGGCGCACTTGGCCCCGACGGCTGGCCGCGCGCCGGGCACGATGCCGGTGGCGACCGTCGTCGCCGTCACCTACCAGGACGGGGCCGTGGTGGACGAGGCAGCGGCCAATGCGATGGCGCGGACAGTCAGCACCAGCCGCACCGGTTCGTTCCAGGCTCTGGGGTCCTTCAAGAGCGAAAACGGCTCGCTGATGCTGATGCAGGCCTTCCTCTACGGGATTTCGGCGCTGGTGATCGTGGCGTTCCTGACGGTCTGGACCGTGCAGCGGACCCGTGATATCGCCGTCCTCAAGGCCATGGGCGCGTCCGGCGGCTACGTGCTGCGCGATGCCATGACCCAGGCTGCGATTGTGCTGCTAGCCGGTGCGGGCCTGGGCGGGGCGGTCGGAATTCTGGGCGGGTTCGCCGCAGCCCATGCGGCGCCGTTCCTGGTTACGCCGGCCACCACGCTGCTGCCCGTGCTGGGAATTGTGGCCCTGGGCATGGCGGGCGCCGCGCTGGCAGTCCGCCGGGTGACCGCCGTCGATCCGCTGATTGCCCTCGGCGGCAACTAACTCCTCTCCCTGAAACTCCCGAAAGGTACTTCCCATGTCTGTTACCCCTGTACTCGTCTCCACACCAACCGCCGGTTCCGCTCTCACCCACCCGCTGACCCTCACCAACGTCACCCTCGAATACCCGGACGGGGGCGGAACCATCAAGGCTCTGAACAGCGCCAGCCTGGAGGTCGCAGCGGGCAGGATGGTCTCGCTGGTGGGCCCGTCCGGCTCGGGCAAATCCAGCCTCCTGGCCGTCGCCGCCACCCTGGTCCGCCCCACCAACGGGGACGTAATGATCGACGGGGTCAACACCGCGGGGCTGAAGGACAAGGAACTGACCGCGCTGCGGCGGGAGAAGGTGGGCATCATCTTCCAGCAGCCCAACCTCTTGGCTTCCCTGACCGCCGTCGAGCAGTTGATGATTGGCCATCACCTGCGCGGCAAGTCCCTGAAGGCCGCGCGTTCGCACGCCGCGGAACTCCTGGATCTGGTGGGGCTGGCCGCGTCCGCGGACAAGCGGCCGCACCAGCTCTCGGGCGGGCAAAGGCAGCGGGTGAACATCGCCCGGGCCCTGATGGGCAGCCCGAAGGTGCTGCTGGTGGACGAGCCGACGGCGGCGCTGGACCACGCGCGCAGCGCGTCGATCGTGGGGCTGCTGCGCCAGGTGACGGACGAGTTCCAGGTGGCCACAGTGATGGTCACGCACGATACCGAATTCGTCCCGCTGACCGACGCCGTCGCTGTAATGCGCGACGGCGGCCTGACCGCCCCGGTGTTGCCCGGCGCCGTACGTAGTCCCTTACTTAGCGCCGGGGACGCGGAGTAGGGTTCCGTCATGGACATCATCCTGGTACCCGGTTTCTGGTTGGACGCGTCGTCGTGGGAGAAGGTGACGCCTGCCCTGGAGGCGGCGGGGCACACAACCCATCCCCTGACTCTTCCCGGCCTGGAATCTGTGGACGCACGGCGTGGCGGCATCACTCTGAAAGACCACATCGCCGCCGTCGTAAATTTTGTAGATGGCCTCGAGGGGAAGGTGGTGCTGGTGGGGCACTCCGGTGGTGGCGCGGTGATCCACGGGGTGGCGGACGCACGGCCGGACCGCGTCGCCCGGAATATTTACGTGGACAGCGGACCCCTGGGCGAGGGCGGCGTCATCAATGACGGGCTGCCCACCGAGGGCGACGACGTGCCGCTGCCGCCGTGGGATGGCTTCGATGACGCCGATCTGGTGGACCTCACCGATGAGTTGCGCGCGTCGTTCCGGGCGCGCGCCATCCCCGAGCCCAGGGGCGTTGCGCATGGCCGGCAACGGCTGCATGACGTCCGCAGGTACGACGTTCCGGCGACTGTGATCGCGTGCCAGTTCCCGTCGTCGCTCCTCACCGAATGGATCGACGCCGGCCATCCCTTCACCGCCGAACTGGCCCGCATCCGCGACGTCGAGTACGTGGACCTCCCCACCGGCCATTGGCCCCAGTTCACCAAACCTGTGGAGTTGGGCCAGGCGATCCTGGCGGCGGTGGAGCGGACGGGGTAAGCGCCTGTCCTAAGGAGCGACACCAGCTGATCTGCCGGCCTTCTGTCAACGTTGATCCGACTCTGATGGACACGTCGATGTCCACAGTGACCTGGCAACGAGTCCCATGGTCCCGCCATCGAACGGACAGCACGCTCTGCTCACCTAACGCAAGCCCTTTCGAACGATAACGGACGTTTCGTCAGCCTGAGCTGGGGGAGAGGCGCCCAAATGGCACAACTTCGAAGAAATCGGCTAACGCCGCTTGTAGACGTCCGCACGGTGTTCGATGCGATGGACGTATAAGGTGTGCCCTTCGATATCGAGGGTGAACAACACGCGGTAGTCACCTCGGCGTGCCGTGCGCAGGCCGAGGAGTTCATTGGTGAGGGGCTTGCTGAGCCGGCGGGGATTATCGGCCAGGACACCGGTGATGAATTCGACGATTGCGGCGGCGGCCTTCTCCGGCAGCCGACGAAATCCCTTCAGTGCAGGGCTGGTGACTTCGATCTTCCAGGGCCTTTGCTCGTTGGATGGATCCTCGGTCACCTCGGCGGCAGTCCGAATTCACGGCGCAGGTCATCGCCGCTGACCGTGTTGCCTTCGGCGATATCGCGTCGCGCCTGGTCCAGGTCTTCGCGGATGCCAGGCTGCGACAGCCAGTGGACCGTTTCCTGCAGGGACTCCAGGTCGTCGGCGGACATCAACACGGCCGAGGGGTGCCCATGACGCGTGATCTGGATGATCTCATGCGTCTTGTCCGCTTCCTCTACAAGCGCGGAAAGCTTGTCCTTGGCTTCGCTGAGCGGTACCGTTCTCATGGTTCAAATATAGCCTGAAACTCGGCTAGTCACTAGCCTGACTTTTAGCCAATAATGATGACTTTGTCGACCGACCGAGGGGCTAGGCATGGCGCGGCACGTTGCTACGTCCAAATCGTGGTCACGAATGCCCTGCAGGGTTTCCGTGACCACGGATTTGTTGAACGCTAATCAGAAGCGCGGCAATGAGAGGAGGTTGTTATTCCACATACCATCGGCGTGGGTACGCAGGTATGGAGTCCCGCCCTGAGGTTTCACAACGGCAACAGCTGCTGCCTTCGCGCCCGACGCCACATACGCGCGACCACCTTTCACCATCAATCCAGTTCAAGGCAAGAATCAGCCGCCTCTTTGCAAAAGGCTGGTGGCGGCGATCTTCGGACAAGCACCATCAGTACCGGACGGGTTCGCACTCTTCACGGGCACACTGTTCGCACTCACCCCGGACCGGGACCAACGGGGACAGGGGTTCACCCAAGGTGGGCGACGTGGTCGCCATCCGCAGCCGCCACGTCGGAGCACTCCCGGAGGCCGAAGGTCCATTCCCGGCAGCTCGTCCGTGGGGCCGACTCGGTTGATGTTTAGCCGCGGCCTTGGCGTTTTGCCTTATGACGGCTGCGGTGAGCCCGGTACTTCGCGCGCCACGTCTCAAAGACGATTGGCGCCCTCGCGGGAGGGTGCTGTAAACCGATCTTATGTTCTTCCGTCAACTTGAGTACATGGTCGCTCTGGCCCGCGAGCGTCACTTCGTGCGCGCCGCCCAGTCCTGTTCGGTTTCCCAGCCGGCGTTGTCGGAAGGGATCCGGAAGCTGGAGGCCGAGCTGGACGTTCCCTTGATCCATAGGGGCAACAAGTTTGAGGGCCTCACAGCCGAAGGGCAGCAGATTGTGGTCTGGGCACGAAGGATCCTCGCGGACCGTGACGGACTGAGAGAGGAGATCGGCGCGATGCGCGCCGGGCTCAGCGGGCGGCTTCGCTTTGGCTCCGTGCCCACGGCCTCGATCGCGGTGTCCCTGCTCACAGCTCCGTTCTGCGCGATGCACCCCATGGCGCAGGTGCACGTAGTGTCTGACCTGAAATCCGAGGACGTTCTCCGGCAGTTGCAGAATTACGAGATCGATGCCGGCATCACTTACATCCAGGATCCCATCCCCGAGGACTTCCAGGTGGCCCACCTTTACATGGAGAAGTACGTCCTGCTGACGGCCGCCGGCGCGGGGACTGTGGCCCAGTCGGCAACGTGGGCGGCTGCTGCTGCCCTTCCGCTCTGCTTGCTGGATCCAGTGATGCAGGGCAGGCGACGTCTCGATGACGTGTTTGCCGAAGTAGGTGTGATGCCTTCACCGAGGGTAGAAACGGACTCGGTGTCATCACTCTTCGCGCAGGTGAAGACGGGGTCCTGGGCGACCATCGTGCCGTCCGCTTGGCTTCACGTCTTCGGCGTCCCAGCAGGGATGCGTGCGATGCCACTGACGGAGCCGGAGCGCGCTGTACCGGTCGGGCTTGTCACCCTGGCCCGGGAACCGGGCTCCGTCATGGCCCGCGCCCTTGCCGCCGCCAACGAATTAACAGACCTCACTTTCCTCGAGCATCTCCCCCGCGAGCAGGAGCAATAGGCGCTACCTATTGCTTCATCGTTTTTCCTTCTTTGACGCCTATGACGCATGAGGCGGAAAGTGGATATCAGGCGCAGATGATCCGGTAAAGCCCGGAGCACGGCGTCCATCCATAGGAGGAAAAATGGCAAAGATCGTTTGCGTTCTGTACCCGGATCCCATCGACGGCTTCCCGCCGGAGTACGCCCGGGACACTATCCCCGTCCTGAATTCCTATCCCGGCGGCCAGACGCTGCCCACCCCCAGCAGCCTGGACTTCCGTCCCGGCGACCTGGTCGGCTGCGTTTCCGGTGAGCTGGGGCTGCGCAAATTCTTGGAGGAACGCGGCCACACCCTGGTCGTCACCTCGGACAAAGAGGGCCCCGACTCCATCTTCGACCGTGAACTTGCCGATGCAGACGTGGTGATCTCGCAGCCGTTCTGGCCCGCCTACCTGACCGCCGAGCGCATTGCCCGCGCACCCAAGCTAAAGCTCGCGCTCACCGCCGGCATCGGCTCGGACCACGTCGACCTGGACGCCGCTATCGCCCGCGACATCACCGTCGCCGAAGAGACCTACAGCAACAGCATCAGCGTCGCCGAGCATGCCGTCATGCAGATCCTGGCACTGGTCCGGAACTACCTTCCCTCCCACCAGTGGGCGGCCCAGGGAGGCTGGAACATCGCCGACTGTGTCTCCCACGCCTACGACATTGAGGGCATGGACGTTGGCGTCATCGCTGCCGGCCGCATCGGACAGGCAGTACTGCGCCGTCTGGCGCCGTTCGATGTCAGGCTGCACTACACCGACAAACGCCGGCTATCCCCGGAGCTGGAGCAGGAACTGGGATTGACCTTCCACCCGGACGCCCGCTCACTGGCCCGGGCAGTGGACGTTGTCTCGATCCACGCACCGCTGCACCCGGAAACCCGGAACCTCTTCAACGAAGAACTCATCGGTAGCATGCGCAGGGGCTCCTACATCGTCAACACCGCCCGTGCCCAGATCGTCGACCGCGACGCTGTCGTGGCCGCCCTGGAATCGGGCCAGCTGGCCGGCTATGCGGGCGACGTCTGGTACCCGCAGCCCCCGGCAGCCGATCACCCGTGGCGGACCATGCCCTATAACGGCATGACCCCGCACGTCTCCGGCACCACCCTCTCGGCGCAGGCCCGCTATGCCGCCGGAACCCGGGAAATCTTGGAGGCTTGGCTGGACGGGAAACCGATCCGCGACGAATACCTCATCGTTGACGGCGGCAAGCTCGCCGGAGCCGGCGCTGTCGCCTACACCGCCAGCCAAGACGCCGGCAACTCCTGACATCTACCCGACAGTGACGGGCCGGGGCGCCAGCGTCCCGGCCCGCCAACCACCCCTCCTACCGTTGGAGACCTCATGACAACCCAGAACCGCAATCGCACGACCAACCGGAGCCATTCCACCACTGGCTGGACGGCTGAAACTCCGCAGACAGCCCGCTACGCAGCCGTCGGCAGCTACACCGACATTGATACGCTCACACGAAGTGGGGCTAGCCACGCCGTCCGACCTGGCCGCTACACCGACGCGGATACCCTCACCCGTCCACAGACCGCCACCGTCCGTCCTGGCAGCTACACCGACATCGATGCTCCCCTGGGCAGGGTCCCCGGCTTCGGGCGTCCCGGCAGCTACACAAACACAGACCGCGGCGGCCGCTAAAACACCGGCAGGACGCTCCCCGCCAAGGCGCCACAATGCAACTGCCGGGGCTGGGAAGATGGCCCCAACAGGGTCGCAGACACCACAGCGCACCAACCGGCGCGGCGCCCGAATCGAGCCCGTCCAAGCGCCGCAGCAACATCAGCAGGCGGCAAGGGCCGACGCGGGAATGTTCCGCTGGGCCTGCAGGGAGCCGGACATCTGCTTCTGCGGCGGAGCTCCCGAGGCGGATCGACGAAGTCCTGGACCGGTCATCTGCACGATCCAATGAAGATCGATATCTTCCTACCCGTTATTCGGCACCGACCCGCATCGAAGGTCGGTGTGCCCCGTCTCCGTGGCACGGCCATGGTCGCGGAGTCGATCCGGCCTTAACGTCGGTGCTGCTGCCATCGCTGCCAGACCCACGACCCCTCAACCACCGGCGGTGATAACGACATGCCCCTCGTTCCCCGCGCATTCCGCGCACTGTTGACGCTCGGCCCGGCACGAAGCGACCATCGGGCCGCATTGCGCCTCGCGATCAGTGGCGGGGTCCCGGCCCTGGCACTTCTGGTCGGTGGCCGGCCGGACCTGATCATCTACGCTGCCTTCGGAGCCTTCGCCGGCAGGTATGGAAGGGACGAACCTCACCAGCTACGGGTGATTCACCAGGCCCAGGCCGCCGCTATGCTCGTGGCCGGAGTCACGATAGGCATCAGCCTCGCCGCCATAGACGTCCGACCGTGGGCGCTGGTTGCCACCGCGGCTGTCCTCGCAGCCGCGGGGTCCGTCGTCGCCGACAAAATCCGGCTCAAACCCGCGGGTCCCTTCTTCGCAATTTTCGCCCTCGGCGCCTGCGCCTCTGTGCCGCTGGCCGTTCCTTGGTGGTGCGCCACGTTGATCTGCCTCGGTTCTGCCGGCTTCTCCGTACTGATCGGTTTCGCAGGCTGGATTGGGGTCCGTGCCTGGCAGCCAGGAGCCTCCCGTGCCGTCGCCCCCGCTGATTCCCCCGCCGCCCGAATCCACGCGCTCCGCTATCTCCTGGCTGTCGGCGCCGCCGGTAGCGCGGGACTTCTGATGGGGATAGGCCACCACTATTGGGCGATGGCCGCGGCCGCCGTTCCGCTGGCCGCCGAGACGCTCAGGGGACGCATCCAACGCGGCGTCCACGGCGTCATCGGAACACTAGCGGGTGTCGGGGGCACCGCCCTGATCCTGCTGCTGCAACCCTCCGTCACGGTGCTGGCCCTCGTGGTGATCGTGCTGCAGTTTCCCACTGAATTGTTCATGGCACGGCAATACGGCCTCGCGCTGGTCTTCTTCACTCCCCTGATCCTGATGATGACACTCCTCGCCAACCCTTCGGACCCCGCCAGGCTCATAGCAGACCGTGCTCTGGAAACTCTCGTTGGCGTCGCCGCCGGAGTCATCCTCGCGTTGTGCATCCGTGAACCCCGGCAGACGCGGCGCGACTTGCCGTAATGCAGATCGCTGTCCCATACTTCAGACGGGAACCCGTGAAGAAATAGGGCGCGTCCGTGTCCTCCGTCCTGGCTGAGCCAGAGGACGCTGCCGTCCGTGGCGATCATGTCGATACGGCCCGAAGCTACGGATCTTCGAGGCCCTTGATGACGACGGCGGGCTCCTTCGCGCCGGAGGGGGAGATCTGGGACATGAACCATTTTCTATATGACTTACATTTCAGGGATCGATGGCGCATCCGGCCCTGAGTGCGAAGGAATACGTTGCTGCTGTGCCTCAATCCCGGGCAGATGACGGAAGCCTTGAACGCGGGATAGGTCCTGCTAGTCCTGTCCTGTGGTTGTATTTCAGCGGCTACTCAAGGTGAGTGCATACTTCCTGTACCGGTTGTACTGTGTTTCAAGCCGATCCGCGCGTCCCGGATCCGGTTCATAGGGGACGCATTCGGTCGTGATGGAGTCCATGGCTGATTCCAGCGACGGGAAGATCCCAATGCCGCTGAGGGCACAGAGGGCTGCCCCGAGGGCGCCTGTCTGTTCGGTCTGGACGCCGAGCACGGGGGCGTTTAGAGCATCTGCGAAGAGTTGGACCCAATAGGGTGCCCGGGCGGCGCCTCCGGTGAGCCGGATTTCCGTGGGCGTCAGTCGGCTGCGTAGGGCATCGACGTGATGGCGGTGGTTGAAGACGATGCCTTCGAGGACAGCCCGCACGAGGTGTGCCTGCACGTGCCAGCCCTTTAGCCCGAGAAAGGCCCCGTCGCCGCTGACGTCGATGGGGCTGCCGTAGAGGTAGGGCAGGAATACAGGTGCGTCTTTGTCGTCGCGAACACTCGCGTAGGCATCCGAGACGTGGTCGTAGACGGAGCGGCCCGATGCGAGGGCATCGGTTCCGTAGTTCAGCGCACCGGTTTTGAGGAACCATTCCAGGCAGGTTGTGGAAGCGGGCGAGATGGCCATGTTAAGCCACCGGCCAGCCACTGGCGCGTTGCGGACGAACCAGTCCGGGTCCGTGACGGGGGCACCGGCGAAAATCTCGTTGATGCTGTAGGTCCCGGCGACCATCACGAGTTGACCCGGTCTGAGGGCTCCGCTGCCGAGTGCTGAAGCATCGACGTCATGCAATCCTGCGACGACCGGTGTGAGTGGAGACAGGCCGGTGAGCTCGGCTGCAGCGGTGGTGACTGTGCCGATGATGTCATCGGAAGCGTGGATGGGCGGTCTCAGATGGCCGTAGTCTGCCAACCCGTAGAGGTTGAGAATATCGTCGTCATACCGCTGGGTTGCCTTGTTGGTGAACGATTCGCTGGCCTCGGTGAAATCCGTTGCGGCAACGCCGGTTAGCCGCGCGTTGATGTAGTCCTTGCAGGAAACTGCCCATCGGGTCCGTGCAAGGACCTCCGGCTCGTTTTCGGTCAGCCATTTCAGGACGGAGGCCGGCGAAGCCGCAAAAGGTACCTGTCCGGAAAGTTGGAGGGCTTTCTCGTGAACCCCGGCCGCCCGCCACCTCTCGACGATGGGCTGCGCACGTGAATCCATTGATGATATGGCCGCCCTGCTGGGCTGTCCGTCCGCGGAAAGCAGATACAGCCCGTCACCGTGGCCTGTGACGGCAACTGCCGAGATGTCGGCGGGTCCTAGTTCGGCGCCTGCGATGGCGCTCTGGATTGCCGTGCATGCTGCTGCCCAGAGCTGCTCGGCGTCCCGCTCCACCCAGTGTGCCCTGGGCGTCGCATGGGGACTTGCCACCGTGGCCTGGGAAATGACGCTTCCCGCCGCGTCGAAAACAACGGCCTTGGTCACTGTTAGCCCGCAGTCGAGGCCGATTACATAAGTCACGTCATCGTTCCTTAGGATTTGGTGCGAGCCGCTGTTATTGCCTGGCGAAGGTTTCTGAGCCCGGGGGAAGAAGGCGTCGGGCCTCCGCCACGTATTCCTGCATCTGCCGCTCGGCCTCCTCGTTGCTGAGGTAGCCTAGTTTAGCCGAGGCCTCTGCCACGGCTCCCCCGTGGTCGCCGTAGTCGGCACGGGTGAGACCCGTCATCGTACGCCGGAGCAGAACATCGGAAATGCTCCTGGCGAACTCTTCCTCAAAGGCGTTGGCGATTTCCGCTCCAAGGACCCCGGGGGTGACTTCGGCGCGGAGTTCAGGACGCAACGCGGCCAGGTGTTCAAGGACGGTTACCCGGGTGCCGTAGATGTCCAAGAGACGGTCAACATGTCCGGAAGGGAAGGTTGAGACGGCCTGGTAGCCGGCTCTGAACTTCGCCCAGTCACTGGTGTTGCCGCCGGGCAGGGGAAGCACCCGGGTAACGCTTTTACGGGTCCTGCTCCGGACGTGAAGGTATTTCAGGATTTTCGCGAGGGTCTGTTCCGCGAGGCTGCGGTGGGTCGTGAGCTTTCCCCCGATGATCGACCACAGACCGGCCGTCTGCGGTGCGTGGTCGTGGATGACGTGGTCACGGCTGACGTTGGCTGAGGATCCGGGTTTGGAAGCGCGAGGCAGCGGCCGCACTCCGACGTAGCTGAACACCACGCTCTCCCGTGACAGGCCGGCGCTGGGAATCAGGCGGTTTGTTTCCTCAAGCAGATAGTCGATTTCTTCGGCGTCGGTGCGTGCCAGGGCAGGGTCGCCTTCGACGAAAATGTCCGTGGCGCCGATCAGATATTTGCCGTTCCACGGCAGTACCAGCACGGCTCTGCCGTCTGACACAGCTTCATAGTGCACAGCGGTCTTTGGTGCCCCTTCGAAGGGTTCAACCAGGACATGCGTTCCCTTGGTGCCGCCGATGAGCGGCTGGCCGCTGCCGATTCCGGGAATGTCGTCGATATTCGCCCCGGCAGCGTTAATGACGACGTCTGCCCTGATTTCTGATTCCTGGCCGGTCATCTCGTCCCGGACAAGGACTCCTGTGACGGTGCCGCCGGAGTGGAGCACCCTCAGGGCCGACACGTGCGTATGGATCGTGGCGCCGGCGGCTTTGGCGGCCAACGCGTTTTCGACACAGAGCCGTTCCGCCCACCGAACCTGCGTGTCGTAGTACACACCCCCGCCCACCAGTCCGTCTGCGGTAATTCCGGGCCACTCGCTGCGGAGTTTGTCCAGGGACAGTATTTGCCGGTTCGGGGTGCTCTTGCCCATGGAAAGCAGATCGTAGAGGGTCATTCCCAGATTCAACAGCCAGGCCGGGCGGTTGTTGTGCCTGTAGAAAGGGATCATGAGAGGGTACGGCTTGACCAGATGGGGAGCCGTCCTGAGGAGGCGCTCCCGTTCATGGAGGGATTCGTATACGAGGCGGAACTCCGCGTGTTCGAGGTACCGGATGCCGCCGTGAATCATGCGGCTGTTCCACGCGGATGCTCCGACGGCAAGATCGTGGCGTTCGATGAGGGCAACCTGTAACCCGCGCAGGGCGGCCTCCCGGGCGATTGCTGTTCCGTTGATACCGCCGCCCACGACGAGAACGTCGACCTTGAGGGGAAGAGGCTGGGCCGGGCGGGCAGCCCTGGTGCCGGGTGCGGGATCGTTGGACATATTAGTACTCCTTGTCTGGGACAGGATGGTCGGATGATAGCGCGTGCTATCTGTCAGAGGAATGTCGGTCGGCCGGGTCGGCGTCGCCCGTGTATGCAGGGTGGACCTGCCGGGGAACTCCACAGTCAGGTTCTGCAGAATTCATCCCGGCGGCGGAAGTTTCCATCCTCGCTGTCCGCCCGGAAGTCCAGCCGACGGGGCTTCGGGCCATTGCTTTATCCCGCGTCCCGCGGGCGATGACAACGCGAACGTTCTCGGCAGCGAGGCGGTTGACGTCTTCGCGCTTCGTCCTGGTGTCCACGATGACAACGTCAAAGTCGGGAAGGCGGCGCCAGCGCATATGGCCCCCGGTTCCGCTTCTCAAGGGGCCAACGGGCTTGTTGGCATTAATGGGACGTGTCGGTGTCTGTATAGGCGCCGGGGCGCAGGTTCGGCCCGGAGCCGCAGTTGCACTTGGCATCCAGTTCCAGATGAAGAGTAACTGTTTGCTGGTTTTCGGGCACATGGATGATCAGCGTCTTGTTGAGGATGGCGTTTTCAGTCATTTTGGATCTCCTTTTTCGTTTTTGGATGGACCATTGCCCGTCCGTGGGCCGGAGTGTGGAACTTCCGGATTCTGGACGGATTGGGGAAGCCGGGCACATCTGGCGTGCCCCGGGTCGGAAGAATCGTCAGGGAACGATGATGGACTTGATGGCGTGAGGATCCTGGCCTCCGGTCAGCAGGGCTGTTTTGACGTCCTCGAGTCCGAAGCGGTGTGTGATCAGAGCATCAAGGTCCACCAAACCGGACGCCACCAGGTCAATGGCCATGGGCCAGGTGTTCGTGTAGCGGAAGATTCCCGTTAACTCGATTTCCCGGTTCTGGATGAGCGATACAGGCAACTCCACGGTGTCGGCTCCCATCCCTACGAGTACGACTTTTCCGCCAGGCTTTACAGCACGTATGCCGGCCTGGATCGCAGCCGGAGCCCCTGAGGCATCCACAAAGACGTCAAACAGGGTGCCGGCGCCGGCGAGGTCATCGCTTCGGGGGTCCACCGCCCGTGTGGCACCGGCTCCGAGGACAAACTCGCGCCGGTGCGGGGCCGGATCCGATACCGTGATGTCCGCAGCACCGTAGATCCCGGCGACCTTTGCCACGAGAATCCCTATAGGCCCGGCCCCGGCGATGAGCACACGGGACCCGGGTTGTACGGCGGCTTTGCGGCAGGTGGCGATCGCGACCGACAACGGCTCGATCAGCGCAGCCGCCGCATCGCTTACATGATCCGGAACGGGATAGGCGAAGTCGGAGTCAATTGCGGCGAATTCGGCGAACGCGCCGTGGATGGGAGGCGCCGCATAAAACTCAATGTCCGGACACAGGTTGTATTGACCGCCCTTGCAGTATTCACAGACCCGGCAAGGCTTTTGCGGCTCGATGGAGACCCGCTCACCGATGCGGTCGGGGGAAACGTCGGCTCCTATAGCAACAATTCTGCCCGCTGATTCGTGGCCGAGGATCAGGGGTTCCTTCACGACCATGTCCCCGATGTGGCCTTCATGAAAGAAGTGGGTATCAGATCCGCAGACACCGACGGCGGAGATTCGGACCAGGACCTGGTTATCGGTCAGCGTCGGGACGGGCACGTCCTGGACCTCAACGGTGCCCGGGCGGGTGAGCACGCTGGCCCGCATGGTCGGGGCGGTTGGCGTGGTGCTCTGCGTGGTCATGATATTCAGTCCTCCGTGTTGCTGTTGTGGAGCGGGTTTTTGAGTATTTCCTAAAGGCCTTCGGTCTGCGCGGGACGCCGGTGGATTCCCGTTGTAGGGCTGGCCGACGACTTCCTCCGGCGGGAATCCTTGCGCAGGCAGTGCTCTGGACCCGCGCACGTGTCTGATGGGCCGTGTCATGTCGGCCGGCTGGTACAGCGGGCCGACTTATCCATAGCGGGAATCTTCGGCATGGCCGGTCTGGCGATCCGCGACGACAACGTGCACGTTGTGGGACCTCAGCCGGCTGATGTCCTCGGGTTTGGTTTTGGAGTCCACCACGACGACGTCGAAGTCGGAAAGAGGTGCGAGTGCGTGGAGAGCCCGTTTCTCGAATTTTGTGTGATCTACCAGCAGGATCCTTTTCGCTGCGGAGTGGAACATGGCACGCTTTATGTCCACCGTCGCCTGGCTTTGGAAGAAGCAGATGTCATCCGTGATCGCTGCCGTTGACATGATGAATGCATCGGCGCGGATCTTGTTGATCGCTTCGATTGTCGTTCCGCCCATGAATGAACTGCACCAGTTGTAGTAGTTTCCCCCTAGTGCCACAAGGGAAATTCCCCGTGTGTCCTTCAGCTCGTTGATGAGGGTAAGCACGTTGGTGATGACTGTCAGCGGCGTGTGTGAAGGGATGAGCCTTGCCATTTGAAGCACCGTGGTGGAGTCGTCCAGGAATATTGCCTGCCCCGTCTCGATGAGCTCCACGGCAGCATGGGCGATCTCGCGCTTTTCCTGCTGCTGCTGCCCGGTCCGGAAGACGTCGCTGGATTCAACGAGGCTCGAGGACAATGCGGTTGCCACACCCCTCGACTTCCGCAGCAGGCCACGGGCCTCCAGCTCGTCAAGGTCGCGGTGGATCGTCATCTGGCTGGTCCCGAAGCGCTCTGCCAGCTGTTCGATGCGCACGGCCCCTTCGGCCATGACCATTTCCGATATTGCGCGCTGTCTTTCGCCTTGGCGCGAAAGTCGCGATGTCTGGTGGTCCCCATCAAATTTCATTTGTGCTCCTGAAAACTTTCTGTCCTGACAGCATTACCGGGCTTCTCACCGTACTATCCGCCCGCCATGACATAGTCGTCTCGGAGGCGGGAAGCTTCGTCGATGATGTCCGACAACGCCTCGATCCTGTGCGCGAACCGGCCCAGGAACAGTCCGTCAACGCCGGAGCCGAGCTGCGTCAGCAGGCCTGGTCCAGCGCTTCCTCCGTAAATGACGGACCATTGGGCAAAGTTTTTCTGGCTGGTGAGCCACTCCCTGAGGCGGGCACACACTTCGCTGATGTGCCTCGAAGATGCGGGGCTCGTGGAACCAATGGCCCAGACGGGTTCGTAGGCCACGACGGCGGCAGAACCAGGCCGGTTGCCCTGCTCCGGCTGAAGTGCCGAGCTGAGTTGGGCAAGGCAGACCGCGGCGGCCTCTTCCGCCGTACCTTCCTCGGGCTCGCCCACACAGATCACGGGAATGAGTCCGTTTCTCAGCGCGGCGGCGGTCTTGGCCGTCACGATCGCGTCGTCCTCGCCGAAAAGCCTGCGGCGCTCTGCGTGCCCGACCTCGACGTAACGGCAACCCGTCTCCGCCAGCGCCAGGCCGCTGGTTTCTCCGGTGAAGGCCCCCCGGTCTTCCCAGTGCAGGTTCTGGGCGCCGATTGCCACCGGGGTGTCAGCAAGAATTTGCCGGGCGGGAACCAGTGCCTGGAAGCTTGGGAGTACGAAGAGTTTCACGTCTCCGTTCTGCAGGGCCTGGTGACGCCTGGCCATCGCAGCCACCTGGCGGCACCATTCCAGTGTTTCGTCATGACCGAAGTACATCTTGAGGCTGACTCCAAGAAGTGCGGGTTTCGGGCGGCCCGTCACGGGGCAGCCCGACAGGTAGTGGAGGACGGACCGGGGTCAGGCACCGCGGTCTGCCTCGTAGTCATTCATCAGCTGGACTTTTTCGGCCGAAGCTGAGGTTTCATCGAATCGGTAGGTGAGCCATTCACGCGCCAGTCTCCGTGCGAGTTCCAGACCCACCACCCGCTGCCCGAATGTGAGCACCTGGGCATTGTTGCTGAGGACGGAACGTTCGACGGAATAGCTGTCGTGGGCCGTCACGGCGCGGATGCCTTCGACCTTGTTGGCTGCGATGGCGACACCCAGGCCGGTACCGCAGACCAGCAGCGCCCGGTCAGCCGTTCCGGCGGCGATCATTTCTGCCGCGGCGATGGCAATCGTGGGGTAAGCGGTCTGGCCGGTCTCGTCGACACCGACGTCACGGACGGACGCCACGAGTTCGCTTTTTTCGAGGTCGGCCTTGAGCGCCTCTTTATATGCGTATCCGGCGTTGTCGCAGCCGATGACGATTCGAAACTTGTCAGTCATTGCTCTCTCCTTTTCGGGCCAGGCCGCGTTCGACCGTTCTGATGATCATTGCCATGGAAACCGCACCCGGGTCCGGGGTTCCCACGCTCTTTTCTGCGTGTGGCCGGGCGCGCCCCATCCTAGGGAGGAGGGAGGCCGTTGATGTGGCGGCCGCATCGGCCACGTCCGCCGCGGCGTGCCAGGCCTTCTCCGGCGGGTTCCCGGAACGGATCCCCGCAGTCAAGGCACGGCTGAACGGAATCAGAACGTCGACCAGAGTCTTGTCGCCGGGCTCGGCCTTGCCGAACTGCATGACCTGCTTCCCGGCCTCGGCGACGCCCTGGGAGATACTCGAGGCGGTGGGCGGTTCGTTGTCGCCCAGGCTCTGGCCTATGGACTTGATGATCATCCCCCACAGCACACCGGATGTTCCGCCCGCGCGGTCGGCCCAGGCGTCGGCGGCCACTGACAATAGGGTTCCGGCGCCTGCGCCGCCGGCGAGGGCCGCCCGGCCGGCGGCCGCGGCTGCGGCAGTGCCCCGCTGCATGCCGATCCCGTGGTCACCGTCGCCTGCAATGGAGTCCAGTCGTCCCAGCTCGTCCACATTTTCGTCTATCACGGCCTGCACGGATTCCAGAAGTTTCTGCACCTGAGCGGCAGCCTCGCGGGAGACTACTGAAGCGTCCGGCAGCTCGGTCTTTGCCGATTCGTCCGGGGTTTCCGAGGCGTACCGGGGGCCAGCGCCGCTTGCTGCGCCTTTCCGGAAGGCCGGGGTACTCGCGGGAGCCGTCCAGTACTTTTCAAGTTCGTCGTCAAGCCAAAAAAGGGTCAGGGATACGCCGGCCATTTCGAAGCTGGTCACCAGCTCGCCGACTTCAGGATCCACCACAATGATCCCGGCGAAGTCCAGCAGCTGTGCGATTTTTCGGTAAACGACGAAGAGTTCTTCGGATTTCACAGACCCGAGACCGTTGAGTATGACGCCGACCCGGCGGCCGTTCAGGTCCTCCGGCACCTCGGCGAGCAGGGAACGGACCATCAGTTCGGCGGCGTCGTCCGCCGTCGGAAGATCCTGTTCGCTGATGCCCGGTTCGCCATGTATGCCCATGCCGACTGCCATGCGTCCGGCAGGGACGCTGAAGAGCGGCGCCGATGCTCCGGGGAGTGTGCACCCCGAAAAGGCGATCCCGAAAGAACGGGTTCGTTCATTGGCCCGGGTGGCGACCCGGAAAACCTCATCCAGGTCACCTCCTGCGTCTGCGCAGGCGCCGGCTGCCTTGAACACGGCCAGATCGCCGGCGATTCCCCGCCTTTTGTCGATCTCGTCGACCGAAGCACTCGAAATATCGTCGGTGACGGCGACCATCAGCGTCCGGATGCCTTCGGCGTTCAGGCGGTCCTGTGCCAGCGTGAAGTTCAGTACGTCTCCGGCATAGTTTCCGTAGGTCAACAGGACTCCACCACCGGCGTGGGCTGACTTGGCCACGGAGTAGATCTGCTGCGCAGACGGGGACGCGAAGATGTTTCCCATTGCTGCGCCGTGAACCAGGCCGGGGCCGACGAGGCCGGCGAAGGCAGGGTAGTGGCCGGATCCGCCGCCGGCGATGACAACGACGCTGCCCGGGGCGGTTCCGTTGCTGCGGACCACGCCGCCGGGGACCTTTCGGATCCACTGGGGATATGCGGCGGCGAATCCGTCGGTGAGCTGGTCTGCGAAGTCAGTCGGATTGTTGAAGAGATAAGCCATGAGTTCCTTGTTTCCTTGACCCGGGAAGCCGGTAGATCCGTGGTCGTCGGGCCGGCCGCGTTGGCAGGATTTTGCCTGCGGCCGGCCCGACTACTTGAGTCCTACTTTGAGAGGGTGAATGCGGAGGTGTATGAAGCGACGTTGTCCTTGGTGATCAGTGTGCAGTCGAAGGCCTGCTTCTCGTCGCTGGCTCCGGTTTTTCCGGTCTTAATGAACTGGTCCGCGTAGTTGATCGCCTTTGCGGAGAACTCTGCAACCGGCTGAAGGACCGAGTAGCTCAGGGAACCGGCCTTGACAGCATCAACGGCATCGGGTGCTCCATCGAAGCCGCCAACCTTGACCGTGGCAAGCTTGCCTGCTTCTTTCAATGCTGCGATCGCTCCGAGGGCCATCGGGTCGTTGCCGGCGAGCACGCCCTGAATGTCAGGATGTGCCTGGAGCATTGACTGCATCTTGTCGTGGCCCTGCTTCTGATCCCAGTTCGCGACCTGGGCGTCCAGAAGCTTCAGGTCCGGGTACTGCGACAGCACGGTTGCATACCCGTTGGACCGGGTCGCTGCATTGTTGTCCGACGGGGCGCCCTTGAGCTCAACGTAGGTGCCTTTGCCGCCCATTGCCTTGACGAACTCCTGGGCACCCAATGCCGCGCCCTGTGCGTTGTTGGAGACCAGCTGCGCCTTGGCCAGACCCTGTTTGTTGATCTCAGCGTTGACCAGTATCACGGGGATGCCGGCGCTGGTTGCTTTCTGCACGGCTCCGATTGATCCGTCTGCGTTGGCCGGATCCAGCAGGATGGCAGCCGATTTGTTCGTTATGGCGGCGTCGATGAGGTCGCTTTCAGTCTTCGTGTCTCCCTTGTGCGCGTTGACGTTGACCTTATAGCCGAGCTTTTCACCTTCAGCCTTCGCTGCGTTGCCCTCTGTTGCCCAGTATGGGTTGGCCGGATCATTGACGATCACCGTAATGACCTTGCCGGCCCCGCCCGCCTCGCCGGAACCGGCCGGCGATGGTGAACCTGATCCCGCAGAGGATCCGCAGCCGGCCAGGGTAAGGAGCGTGACGCCGGCAGCAAAGACGGCAGCAGCTTTTCGATTCATGGACTTGCCTTTCAGTGGTTTGTTCAGGTTGGGAAAAGGATTGATCTTCACCGCTACGTCACCGGTTCCTTCGAGCTCAGGACCGGACCGCTGGGCTTGGTAGCCGGGTCCCGTGGGGCTTGGACGGGGGTCGGTTTGACGCTCTTGGAGCGGTATTCGACGCGGTTCAGCATCACGGCGGCGACAATGACGGCACCCTTGAAGACCATTTGCCAGTACTCGGAGACTCCGATGATGACGAGCCCGTCGGAGAGGAAACCGATCACGAAGGCGCCGAGCAGCGTGCCCCGGATGGTGCCTCGTCCTCCCGAGAGAGCCGCACCGCCGATGACGACCGCGGCGATCGCTGTCAGTTCAAACGAATTGCCCGCTGTCGGGTTTGCCGAGGTGAGTTCGGATGCGATGATGACCCCGGCGATGGCGGCACAGACGCCCGATATGACGTAGATACGGACCTTGACTTTTTTGACCGGGATGCCGGACAGTTCGGCTGCACGCTCGTTGCCGCCGGAGGCGAACAGCCACCGTCCGAAAGGTGTCTTTGTCAGCAGCACGCTGCCCAGGACCGCGATGACAGCCATGACCAGCACGCCGGTGGGGACGCCGAGGATCCGGTTGAACCCGAGCAAGTCGAATCCCGTGTTGCCCAGGGCTTCGTCGCCGCGCAGGTTGGGGTAGGTCAGCCCGCCCGTAATCAGCAGTGCGGCGCCGCGGACGACATAGAGCGTGCCCAACGTGGCAACGAACGCAGCGACGCCGAATCTGGAAACGAGCATGCCGTTGATCCAGCCAACGAATGCGCCGACCGCCACCGCTATCACGACGGTTACCCAGACGGAAGGGTACAGGGCGATTCCCAGGGCGGGGATCTGGATTCCCTGCATGAGGAAACCCGCCACGACGCCCGAAAGCCCGACGGTTGAGCCGACCGAAAGGTCAATGCCGCCGTTGAGGATCACCAGCAGCATGCCGATCGCCAAAATGGCGTAGACGGCGACGTGCGCTGACATTGTGAGGAGGTTCTCAACGCTGAAGTAATTCGGTGACAGGAAGGAGAAGGTCACGGTGATGATGAGGAGGGCGATGAATGCCCGTCCTTCCAGCAGTAACCGGGGGACGTCGAGGCCGCCGGACAGCCATTCTGGCCTGGATGCTCCGATCGGGGTCCGTGGTGAGCTCATTTCTCGTGTCCATTCGTCTTCGATGTGGTGGCGGCCTCGCCCGAGGCTGCCATAATTTGCTCTTTTGTTGTGGCCGATGCGTCGAATTCGGCGGAAATGCGGCCTTTACTCATCACGATCACCCTGTGGGCAATGCTCAGGCACTCGCCCACCTCGGACGTCGAATAAAGGACCGCCAAGCCGTTTCCGGCCAGTTCACTGAGCAGTCCGAAGACCTCCGCCTTTGCTCCGATGTCGATTCCCCGGCTTGGTTCATCCAGAAGAATCACCTTGGGCTTGGTGGCGAGCATCTTGCCGATGACCACCTTCTGCTGGTTGCCGCCGCTGAGGGAACCTATCGCGGCCGAAGGCCCCGCCGTCTTGACTCTGACGTCCTTGATTCCCTGCGCAACCAATGTGTCCTCGGCCGGGCCTGAGAGCAGCAGTCCTTTAGCGAAGGACCCGAGGCTGGCCAGGGAGAGATTCCGGCCGACCGACATCGTCTGTACGAGCCCGTCCCGCTGCCGGTCCTCCGGCACCAGGCCCAGCCCCCAGGCGATGCGCCCGGCGATGGAAAGTCCGGCCAGGTCCCGGCCGTCAACGACGACGCGGCCGCCGGCCAGCGGAACGCGCCCTGCAAGTGCTTCAAGCATTTCCGTCCTGCCTGCACCCATAAGACCGTAGATGCAGACTATTTCCCCGGCCCGCACGTCGATGGAGACCCCGTTCACGGACAGGCGCTCCGGGTTCGAGGGATCGGCTACTTTCACGTCATCGATTTCCAGGGCGACTTCGCCGAAGTCGGCGGTCGGCGGCTGACCGAGATCGAAGTTGCGGCCTACCATGTTTCCGACGATCCAGTCGAGGTCGACATCGTCCATGTCCTCCGCGGCCACCATCGAGCCGTCCCGCAGTACCACCGCGTAATCGGCAATCTCGATGGCTTCCTCGAGGTGGTGTGAGATGTAGACGATCGAGACACCGGAATCGGTGAGATCCCGGATGACCTTGAAGAGAACCTCGACTTCGGAAGCGCTCAGGGCCGACGTTGGTTCGTCCATGATCAGAATCCGCGCGTTTACTGACAGGGCACGTGCAATCTCCACGATCTGCTGCTGGCCAAGGCGCAGGTCGGCCACCAGGGTATCCGGGTCGATGGGTTCTTCGAGCCGCTCCATCAGTTCTTTGACGATGCTGCGTTCCGCCGGGTAGTCCACTGCGCCTGATTTGCGGGTAATTTCCCGGCCCATGAAGATGTTGTCCCGCACACTCAGGTTCGGGCAGAGACTCAGCTCCTGGTGAATAATCGAGATCCCCTGGTCCCGGGCATCAACGGTTGATGAAAATTCAGCCGTCTCACCCCGAAGCTCAAGGCTGCCGGACGTTGGCATTTCAATCCCCGACAGAATCTTCATCAGGGTGGATTTTCCTGCACCGTTTTCTCCAAAAAGCGCGGTCACTTTACCCTCGGTGACCTCAAAGTCGACGCCTTTGAGGGCGTGTGTGCCGCCGTAGCGCTTGGTGACATTTTTTGCGCGAAGTATCACGTTGGCAGTCATTTCGTCACGTCAACCTTTACGGGGGTCACGATGTACGCGGCGGGATTGATCAGCTGGAAGGCCCCCACTACCGAAACGGTCTTGCCCTCCATCGCCTTCGCGTCCACCTTGGCGAGTACCAGTTTCTTGACCTGGTTGTTCAGTTCAGCGCCGACATTCTGATAATCGATCTGGTTTTTGAACTGGACATATTCGACTTTTCCCGTGGCATCGCGAACGGCGGTGCCGTTGACGGCGGGGCCCATTTGCACGAGAACCTTGATGTCGGCCGGAACGCCGTCGACCTTCACGGGCACGAGACCGTTGGCATCGGGCGCGCCGGCGATTCCCGTCACTTTGACCGAATACACAGCCGGTGACGTACCGCTGACAACGCCGTACTGTTTTGCGGCTGCAGCAGGATCGGCCCCGATGGCCTGGCTGACGGTGGCGATGTCGGTCGCGCGCTTTACGATGTCGGGTGCGATCTCCGATTCATATTTTTCCTGCGCAAACGACTGGGGGCTGAAGGTGCCGGGCGCCGTCTGGTTAGCTTCGGAACCCGTGAATATTCTGGTGCTGAAGAACATCAGGATCAGGAGAACGAGGATCGCGCCGATGCCGATAAGACGGCCTGGTCTGACGGCCGTTGACTTGCGAGTGTTCATGGGCTCAATCTTTGCTGTGTTTGATTCTGGGCGGATGTCTGCCGGCATGGGCATTAGAGGACCTGTGACGTCGAGTCGTTGGGCCGGATTTGCAGCTTGCGGCCGGTGCCCTTGCGGAACATGTCCAGGGCGTCGCTGTAGTCCTCAAGCGTGAATGAGTGGCTGATCATCGGCACACTCTTGATGGCCCCGGCTTCGAACATTTCCACTGCCCTGCCAAAGGTGTTGAGCACCGCCATGGTGCCGACGATGTTCAGTTCGTCGCGATAGACGCGGAACGGGGAGTAGCCGGTCTTCGCTTCTGCCGGGGCGACACCGAAGTGCTGGAAGGTTCCGCCTGCCTTCACGCGCGGCAGTCCGTCCTCGATGGCACGGATGACGCCGGTGCAGTCGATCACGACGTCCCACTGCTCCCGGCCGGCTTCGTCTGCGTTCGCATATACGTTTTTGATTCCGACGTCCCGGGCGGCCTGCAGCCGGCTCTCGTTCAGATCGACGATAGTCACGGAGGCCGCACCGGCCCGCGGCGCGAGCTGGGCCATCAGCAGACCCATCGTGCCGGCGCCGTATACGAGGTAATGCTCGCCCATTTTGCGGGGCAGAATGTCGAATCCGCGGATCGCGCAGGCCAGCGGTTCGATCAGGGCTGCCTGATACAGGTCTGTCTCAGGCCTGAGCTTGAAGACGTTACTGACCGGCGCTTTCAGGAACTGGGCCGCTGCACCGTCGCTCGCCACGACTCCCAGGCCGTTCCAGTTGCGGCACAGATTACCCCTGCCTGTCAGGCAGTATTCGCATTCACCGCAGGTCGTGCTGGGGTTGACGGCGACATGGTCGCCGACCACGAGGCTCGTGACGGCCTCTCCGACTGCCTCGACCGTTCCGGATGCTTCGTGGCCCGGGATGAGCGGGAAAACGGTGCCTTCGAATTCGCCGTCGAGAACATGGGTATCCGTGCCGCAGATACCGACTGCCGCTACTTTGATGACTACTTCTTTGGGTCCCGGGACCGGATCCGGCACTTCTCCGAGTGCGAGCTGACCTGGGCTTTCAAAAACTATTGCGCGCATCTGCTTTGACGCTCCTATCGGAAGGGTGCTCCGACTCGGCTGCGAGGCCGGGGCGGTTCGCTTCTTTCCACCAAGGACTCCCTTGAAGAAAAGTTGATCGGCGGCTCAGTTTGTTAAATCTCTGTGATTTTGTGGCTGAACCATGTTATAAATAAAACATAGCTGTGAGTTTGCTCACTGTCAACCACTGTCTTTACCCTCCACTCCGAGCAAGACTCTGGGAAGAATGTGATGAAACAACACATGAATGGAACGAAGCCGTCCCTGGTCGAAAGGGAGGTGGTAGTCGTTGGATCGGTCAACGTGGACATGATGACGACCGTCTCCAGACACCCCAGTCCCGGCGAGACAGTACAGGGAAAGGAAATGCGCATCCTGCCTGGCGGCAAAGGAGCAAACCAGGCTCTCGCCGCCGCCCGGCTGGGCGCGAAAACAAGGCTTATCGGCTCGGTTGGCCAGGATGCCAATGCTGCCGTGGCCTTGGAAAGTCTCAGGTCCGCCGGGGTGGACCTGGACGGCGTGCTCGGGTGCGGAACGGCGACCGGCATGGCCATAGTGACCGTGGACGATAGCGGTGAGAACACTACCGGAGCCAACGCACAGATGGACGCCGAAGCAGTCCTTAAGTGCAGGGATACCATCGCCGGTGCCGCGATTCTCGTGGTTCAAGGCGAAATTCCGCCAAGCACCACCGAAACCGCCATCGCAATTGCCACAGGACGGGTTGTCCTGAACCTGGCACCCGTTATCAGCCTCTCGCCGGATGCAATCCGGGCAGCAGACCCCCTCGTGGTGAACGAACACGAAGCAGCACTTGTCCTGCGCCAGCTGAAGCCGGAGATGCCGGTTCCGACCGGGCACGCAGACCTCACGGAGGCACTTGCGGCCTCCGGCCCGGTGTCAGTGGTTCTGACACGAGGGGCCCGCGGTGCCATGTTCTCGGAGGGGCACGGCATTCACTCCGTTTCCTCCCCCAAGGTGGATGTGGCAGACACCTCGGGGGCCGGAGACGCCTTCGTGGGTGTCTTAAGCGCCAGCCTGGCTGCAGGAACAAGCTTGAGTGAAGCCGTGGAATTTGCTGTTCGCGTTGGTGCGTACTCGGTACAGCGATTCGGAACGCAGCCGTCCTACCCCACGTCCAGGGATGAACTGCCCGGGGTGATGATGTGAAAAAGAACGGCATCCTCAACGGGGCCCTCAACGCTGCGATTTCCACCCTGGGCCACGGGGATCTGGTCGTGGTCGCTGACTGCGGCCTCCCCATCCCCCTTGGCACCCCAAGCGTGGACCTGGCCTTGGTCCAGGGCACCCCCGGCTTCATCCAGGTGCTCGACGCACTGCGCAACGATGTCATCTTCGAAGGCTGCATCGCGGCATCGGAATCAGCGGCGAGCAAAGCCAACGAATGGATATCGGACAGGTTCCCCGCGGTCGAATACATCCCCCATGAAGAACTCAAGCAACTGGTCGGGACGGCCAAACTCGTCGTCCGATCCGGAGAGGCGACACCGTACGCCAACGTCATATTGCGTTGCGGCGTCTCCTTCTGACGCCACAGTGTCATCGCACAACCAACAATCACAGCGCCGATGCGCCCAAAGAAAGGATCCGGCATATGTCTCAGCTGGAAGAACTAGAACTGCCAGGCACCCATGAGGTCGATGACGTCCTGTCATGGACCAGTTTGGACCAGAAGGCCGTGGACACTGTCCGGGTCCTGGCCGCTGACGCCGTCGAAAAAGTAGGCAACGGCCACCCCGGCACCGCTATGAGCCTTGCCCCGGCCGCATACCTTCTCTTCCAGAAGCTGATGCGCCACGACCCGGCGAACCCGGACTGGATCGGCCGGGACCGGTTCGTCCTGTCCCCGGGCCACACGTCGCTGACCCTTTACATCCAGCTGTTCCTCTCCGGCTACGGGCTGGAGCTGAAGGACCTGCAGGCGCTGCGGACCTGGGGGTCGCTGACGCCGGGGCACCCGGAATACCGGCACACCGCCGGGGTGGAGATCACCACCGGCCCGCTAGGCCAGGGCCTGGCCTCCTCGGTCGGTTTCGCCTACTCCCAGCGCCGCATGCGCGGCCTGTTCGACCCGCAGGCCGCGGCAGGCACCTCCCCGTTCGATCACACGATCTGGGTCATCGCCTCCGACGGGGACCTGCAGGAAGGGGTGACCTCCGAGGCGTCCTCGCTCGCCGGGCACCAGGAACTGGGCAACCTTGTCGTTGTCTACGATGAGAACCACATCTCGATCGAAGATGACACCGACATCGCGTTCACCGAGGACGTGCTCAAGCGCTACGAGGCCTACGGCTGGCACACCCAGCGGGTCGACTGGACCAAGACCGGCGAATACGTCGAAGACGTCCAGGAACTCTACTCCGCGCTGCTCGCCGCGAAGGCCGAGACCACCAGGCCCTCGATCATTTCGCTGCGGACCATCATCGGCTACCCGGCGCCCAAGAAGCAGAACACCGGCAAGATCCACGGTTCGGCCCTGGGCAGCGAGGAAGTCGCGGCCCTGAAGCAGGTCCTGGGCTTCGACCCAGCCCGGACCTTCCAGGTCGACGAGGACGTCCTGGCCCACGCCCGCACCGTGGTGGAGCGCGGCGCCGCCGCCCGCACCCAATGGCAGTTCTGGTTCGAGGCCTGGAAGGCCACCAACCCCGAAAACGCTGCCCTGCTGGAGCGGATCGAGGCCAAGAAGCTGCCCGTGGAGCTGGACGCGGCCCTGCCGGTCTTCGAAGCCGGCAAGGACGTCTCCACCCGCGCCGCGTCGGGCATGGTCCTTAACGCGATCGGACCGGTCCTGCCCGAACTCTGGGGCGGCTCCGCCGACCTCGCCGAGTCCAACAACACCACCATCGAGGGTTCCGCGTCGTTCATCCCGGCCTCACGCTCCACCGGGGCCTGGAAGGGCAACCCGTACGGGCGGGTCCTGCACTTCGGCATCCGGGAGCACGCCGCCGCCTCGATCGTGAACGGCATCTCCCTGCACGGGCGGACCCGGGCGTTCTCGGGCACGTTCCTGATCTTCTCCGACTACCAGCGCCCCGCGATCCGACTCGGCGCACTTATGGGTGTCCCCTCGCTGTACGTCTGGACGCATGACTCGATCGGCCTGGGCGAGGACGGCCCCACCCACCAGCCGGTGGAGCAGCTGTCCACGCTGCGGGCCATCCCGGGCCTGGACGTGGTCCGCCCGGGCGACGCCAACGAGGTCTCTGTGGCGTGGAAGACCATGCTGGAGAACCACGAGAACCCGGCCGGCATTGTCCTGACCCGGCAGAACATCCCCACCTACGCCCGCGGTGAAGGCGACGCAGAAGGCGACACCTTCGGTGCCGTGTCCGGCGTCGCGAAGGGCGGCTACGTCCTGGCCGAAGCCTCCCGGGACGGCGCCACGGTCCCGGCCGACGTGATCCTGATCGGCACCGGCTCCGAGGTCCAGCTCGCCGTGCAGGCCCGTGCGGCCCTGCAGGCCGACGGCATCGCGGCCCGTGTCGTGTCCATGCCCTGCGTGGAGTGGTTCACCAAGCAGGACGCCGCCTACCGCGAAGCCGTCCTGCCCGCCACGGTCAAGGCCCGCATCTCGGTCGAGGCAGGCCTGGCACTGGGCTGGAAGGAATTCGTCGGCGACGCCGGCCGCTCCATCTCCCTCGAGCACTACGGCGCCTCGGCCGACGGCAGGCGCCTCTTCCAGGAGTTCGGCATCACCGCGGAGGCAGTCGCCGCCGCGGCCAAGGTTTCCCTCTCCAGCCTTTCGTCTTGATCCACCCCCCGTTTTCAAGGACCCAGATTTCCAGGAGTTATCACATGACCACCACCCCAACCCAGCAGCTCTCCGACGCCGGCGTCTCCATCTGGCTGGATGACCTTTCCCGCGAACGCCTTGCCAGCGGCACCCTGCAGAAACTGATCGAAGAGAAGAACGTCGTCGGTGTCACCACGAACCCGAGCATCTTCCACGCCGCCATCACTGCGGGCAGCGTCTACGACGCCGTGATTGCCGAAGAGGCAGCCAAGGGCGCCACCGTTGAAGAGACCATCTTCGAAATCACCACCACCGATGTTGCCGACGCCTGCGACCTGTTCGCCCCGGTTGCCGCGGCGACCAAGGGTGTTGACGGCCGGGTCTCCATCGAGGTGGATCCCCGCCTCGCCTGGGACACAGCCGGCACGATCGCCGAAGCGAAGCACCTGTACGCCAAGGTCAACAAGGACAACGTCCTGATCAAGATCCCGGCAACCTTGGAAGGGCTCGAAGCCATCACGGCAACCCTGGGCGAAGGCATCAGCGTCAACGTGACCCTGATCTTCTCCCTGGACCGCTACCGCGCCGTGATCAACGCTTTTCAGAACGGCCTGGAGCAGGCCACGGAGAACGGCCACGACCTGTCCACGATCCACTCCGTGGCGTCTTTCTTCGTGTCCCGCGTCGACGCCGAAATCGACAAGCGCCTCAACGCCATCGGCACCCTCCTGGCCTTGTCGCTCAAGGGGATGGCCGGCATTGCCAACGCCCGCCTTGCCTACCAGGTCTACGAAGAGCTGTTCTCCACCGAACGCTGGGCCCTCCTCGCCGAAGCCGGAGCACGCCCCCAGCGTCCGCTGTGGGCCTCCACCGGCGTGAAGGACCCGGCCTACCCGGACACCCTCTACGTCACGGAACTCGCAGCACCAGGCGTCGTCAACACCATGCCGGAGAAGACCCTCGACGCGACGTTCGACCACGGCGTCGTCACGGGCGACACCGTCACCGGCGGTTACGAGGACGCCAACGCCACGCTGATGGCCCTCGATGCACTGGGCATCTCTTACAACGACGTTGTGGCGCTGCTGGAATCCGAAGGCCTGGGCAAGTTTGCCGCCAGCTGGAAGGAACTGCTCGCCGACGTCGAAGGCGCCCTCGAAGGACAACGCGTCGGCTGACGCACATCGACGGCCGCAAGGCTGTGGCGTCACCACCCCCGGAGTCCCCACTGCCGCGCGGCTGTTCCCTGCACCGCCGCTGTTGCCCACCGCAAAAGACCCTCCCGCCGTCCACAAAGGACCGGGGATAGAAAGAATTGCCGATGATCATCCCAAGCGTGGACCTGACCGCCCACCCCTATAGCCACGACGCCCATAGCCAGTCGCTTGTTTGCCGGGTGATTCCCAGCTCTTCGCGGAGGCCGCCGACCTTGGTCTCTGGCTGACCCCTGGAGGCCATGGCGAGCCGGAGTTTCGCGGGGGGGCATTTTGAACGGGCGCGCGCGGAGACGAGGTCGGCGATGGTGCGCTCGGAGATCGGGTCGCGTTCAAATTCGGCCAGGGCGGCGAAGGTCCCGAAGACCATCTTCCCGGAGGCCGTGGTGGTGTCGATGGCCGCTCCCTGGTCGGTGAGAACTTTCAGCCCGATGCCGCGTTCGGTCAGGTCGGGGACGATGTTGACCAGGTGGCGCAGATCCCGGCCCAGCCGATCCAGCTTCCAAACAACAAGGGTGTCGCCGTGGCGCACGGCGTTGAGGCAGGCGGCCAGCTGGGGGCGGTCTTCCTTCTTGCCGGAGGCCTTCTCCTCGTACACCGAGGCCGGATCCAGCCCTTCGGCCAGGAGCGCATCGCGCTGCAGGTCCGTGGTCTGGGACCTGTCGGCCTTCGAAACGCGCATGTATTCGACGAGCAAGGGTTCTCTTCTGTCATTTAAAATTTAGCCCGGTGGCTGCGCACGGATCCGGAGAGCTGATTGGCGACCATAGGGTCTTCAACGGGACGCTTCGACAGTGACGTCGAGTGATTGGTTGCCTGCTTCCACGGCTCGTCCTGCGAAAGCGAGATAAATAACGCTGCGAAAAACCGGCCATTTTGCGCCGAAAGTTACAGGATAAACCGCAGTTTGGGTTGCTGGCTGAGCGCCCCGTAAACCGGTCCCCCCACCGCGACACTTTCTGAGGCGTCCCTCTTGACACGCCGGAACGTCAGTCGGCAGTCATCGCACCGGGTCGGGTCGTCTTGCAAGCCTCATGTTGAAAGACGAGTGGGAGCAGATGCGGCTACCACTCCCCCGTCGGCCCGTCAGCCCGGCCGGGCCGACATATGGCAGGTTATCGGCATGCCAGTTATCCAACGAGAGCGCTATCGAAGACTTTACGTGGACCTTCCCACCGGCCATTGGCCCTAGTTCACCAAAATGTGGAGCTGGACCAGGCAATCCTGGTGGCGGTGGAACGGACGGCATTACGCTGGAAGTATGGCTTAAGTCCTGCCGAAAACACTTGGACCACGCCGCCTCCTGACCAGCCCAAGGCAAAGCCCGGCCGCTGCCGCGGAAGCGGCCGCGACGATGCCGAAGGGGACGGCGTCGTTGGCGCCGCCGATGCCCACCAAGGGTGCGGCGATCCCTCCGAAGGCGTACCGGGCCAGCCCCAACAATGAGGAGGCCGTCCCGGCGATATCGGGATAATCCTTGAGTGCAAGCGACGTGGCCGGCGGGCTGGTCACCGCAACCCCGCCGAAAGCGAACGAGTAACCCTGCGGGGAGACGCTATGCAGCCTTGGAGAATGTATGTCGTCCCGCTCAACTAGGCGAAGGCGGCCGAGTGTGCAACCCGCGATCACGCCGGCCCTAGCGAGTGCTCTGCCCAACAGGGGTCTTCCAGTACTCCCTCCGCTGCGCCGGGCAGGACAGCGGGGGTGCCGTTTCCGCTCTTATGGCGCTTATGTACGTTTCAGCGGAGTCGGGCTAAAATATGGCCATGAGTGAGATGAGTGTGACCGACGCGCGGAGCCGACTCGCGGAGGCCGTCGATACCGCACGAGTGAACCATGAACCGGTCTATCTTTTGCGGCGGGGCCGACGCGTGGCCGCTCTGATCGATGCGGAGGATCTCGCCACTCTGATTGCGGCCGCGGAGGACCTGGAGGATCTCCGCGCAGCGAGCGCGGCGCGGACCGAAATGGCCGACACGGGCACAGGCCCGGTGCCCTGGGAAGAAGTCAAGGCCGAACTGGGTCTGGCGTGAGCTATGCCGTGCAGCTCGCTCCGGCGGCTGTCCGGCAGTTGCGCAAACTTCCGCCCGACGCGCGCCGACGCATCCAAGCCGCCATCGAACTGCTCGCCGAGACACCGCGTCCCCCAGGAGCCAAGAAACTCTCCGGAAGCAGCGGCGACTGGCGTGTCCGTACCGGCGATTACCGGATCATCTACGAGATCCGGGACGCACAGCTGATCGTCCTGGTTGTCGCCATGGGCCACCGGCGCGACATCTACGAGCACTAGGCTGGTGGCATGGATCTTGAGGTGTCGCCCGCGCTCACGATTCCCGCGTCGGAACTGCGCTGGCGGTTCTCGCGCTCGTCCGGGCCAGGCGGTCAGCACGTCAACACCACGGACAGCCGTGCGGAAGTCTCGTGGAACATCGCCGGCTCCGCCGTGCTCACGGATGACCAGCGGCTGATGCTGCTCAGGCGGCTTGGACCACACCTCATCGCCGGGGTGATCACCGTGGCCTCCTCCGAG
Organism: Pseudarthrobacter sp. NIBRBAC000502772; assembly: GCF_006517235.1. Taxonomy (NCBI): domain Bacteria; kingdom Bacillati; phylum Actinomycetota; class Actinomycetes; order Micrococcales; family Micrococcaceae; genus Pseudarthrobacter; species Pseudarthrobacter sp. NIBRBAC000502772. Next base: position 583,656 of record NZ_CP041188.1, on the reverse strand, counting down.
CAGCGCTCCCAGCTGCGAAACCGAGAGACCGCCCTGGCGAAGCTCGCCGAGCTTGTGGCGGAAGGTCTGGCACCCGAAGGCCCCCGTCGTCGGGCGACCAAACCCACCCGGGGTTCGAACCGCCGTCGCCTCGCCGCCAAAGAACAGAGGTCGGCGACGAAGCGGCAACGGCAGCGGCCGTCCGCCGAGTAGCGCCGCCCGGACTGGCACCGGCGGGACTGGCGCCGTCGGGACCAAGCGGCGGTCCCGCCGTCGAGCCCTATCCCTGCGGGTTTCCGCCGGTTGTGGCTGAGGCGGCTTCGCCGGCGCGGCGCACCCAGGTATGGGCACCCCAGATAAACAGCAGCAGCGCCACAAGGACCAGCCCGGCGTGGCCGAGGTCGAGTTCGGCAAGGAACGTGGTCACCGGGTCGGTGAGTCCGAGCATCGCGTGCAGCACGCCGGCGATGGTGATGACAGAGATGAACAGGGCGGACGCGGCGGACACACCTGTGATGACCATGTTGAAACCGATACGGCGCTTGGGGTCCACAACCGCGCTTCGGTACATCTTCATCATCGCGACGCCGTTCACCGTGTCGCAGAGGGTCATCGCCGCCATGAAGCCGAAGGGCAGGGCCATCAGCGCGACCGGGGAGATGCCGGCGAGGGCGGCCGTCGCGGTGAGGAGCAGGAACGCGATGGTCGAGGCCGTGTCGAAGCCGAGGCCGAAGAGGAATCCCAGGACAAAGATGTCGCGTGGGCGATTAACGCGGGAGAGCGGTTTGTCGAGCAGGCGGGCCACCAGACCCGTCGGTGCCAGCGCCTCGCGGGTGACTGTGGCGCCGTCCTTGACCCGGCGGTACAACAGGGCAGTGCGCCGGAACGCGGCGGCGTTGTAAACACCGATGATCAGCAGGAACAGCCCCGAGACAGATGCCCCGGTAATGCTCAAAACCATGTTCGCGGACGAGCCGTCATTAAGTGCGTCCTGAATGATACCGGCACCACTGACCACAAGCACCCCGGCAAGCACAACCACCATGCTGTGTCCCGTGCTGAAGGCGAAGCCCACGCTGACGGGGCTGCGGCCCTGGGCCGCGAAGCGGCGGGTGGAGTTGTCGATCGCCGCAATGTGGTCCCAGTCGTAGCTGTGCTTCACACCGGCCAGGTAAGCAGTGATGAGCAGGCCGGGCACCACGGGGTTGTGGTTTGTCCGCAGCGAATCGGCCAGCAGCGCAAGCATCACCACGTGGAGCGCGGCGACTGCCGCGAAGGTGGCAGCCAAGCGGCGGGCCGTCGGGAGGGCTTCCCGGTCGTGGTGGTTCAAGAGGGCCTTCATTTAGTACTTTCGCAGGTTGAGACGGGGCTGGCCGTGCCAGCGGAACCGCAGAAAATCGATGCCGGCGCGGATAACGGCGTCCAGCGGCTCGGTGGCGTGCGACAGGGCCCGGACGGCCAGGCCGCCGTCGAGCAGTGACAAGCCCAGGTTGCACGCGCCGGCAAGCGGCAGCAGCTCCTCATGCAGCTCGTTCAGCAGCGCGGCGTCCACGCGGGCATCCATGACCAGGAGGGAACCCACATGGGTGTAGTCCTCGAGGAAGGCCATGCCGTCTATCGGGGCGGCGCCGGTCAGCGGGCGGATCAGCAGGTTGTCGAGCACCGCCAGGCGCCCGTCCACCGAGATCTCGTTCCGCAGGCGGATCTCGTCGTAGCCGAACAGGGCGCCGTCCGGTGACCAGCCCGGGGTGACGATCTCGGCCATCACCAGCGAGGCGCTGCCGTGCATCTCAACCACCGTGGCCTGCCGGTAGGTCGCCCCGCGGTAGGCGATCAGCGGGTCCGGCACGGATTCCAGGCTCGCGTTGGGGCCGAGCCGGATGTGCGTCCGCTGTTCGGCGCGGGTCCCGGGAGTGCGGTAGACCTTCGTCGCTGACTGTGTGGTCAGCAGGAGCCGGGCATCTGTTTCCACGGCGATGTTGATTTCATACTCGTCGCCACCGACGTACCCGCCCCCGGGATTGACCACCACGTAGCAGACCTGGCCGGTGTCATCGAGGTAGTGCGGGCGCAGGATACGCAGCGCGCCCTGGTGGTACTGGCTCGTGGCGATGCAGCGGTCGCCCCGCACACCCACAGTGAGGGCGAGCGTACCGGCAAGTTCGACGGCGGCGCGTTCGACGGCGGCGCGGCGCACCGGGAGTTCGGGCGCCGGCGCACCCGTCACTGGCGGAGATCAAGCATGAGCACGTCGCGCCTGATCCAGTTGATAACGTGCTCCAGGCCTTCGTCGGTCTTGAGGTTGGTGAAGCAGTACGGCTTGTTGCCGCGGAACTCGAGCGTGTCCGCCTCCATCACGGAGAGGTCAGCGCCCACATACGGGGCCAGGTCCTTTTTGTTGATGATGAAGAAGTCGGACTTGATCATGCCCTGGCCGGCCTTGCGCGGGATCTTCTCGCCCTGCGCCACGTCGATGATGTAGATCGAGAAGTCCACAAGCTCCGGGCTGAACGTGGCCGAAAGGTTGTCTCCCCCGCTTTCGATGAAGACGACTTCGAGGCCGGGGTGGCGCAGCCGCAGCTCCTCCACAGCGGCCGAGTTCATCGACGTGTCCTCCCTGATGGCCGTGTGCGGGCAGCCGCCGGTTTCGATGCCGATGATGCGGTCCAGTGGCAGGATCCCGTTGGCGGCGAGGATCTTGGCGTCCTCGATGGTGTAGATGTCGTTGGTGATCGCGGCCATCGAAATCTCGGCGCTGAGGTGGCGGGTCAGGCGTTCCACGAGCTGGGTCTTGCCTGCGCCGACCGGACCGCCGACGCCGATTTTGATGAGTTTCATGGTGCTCCTTGCTACGTATGGGGTGCGGCGGACCGCGGCTGCTAAGACATAAACATGCGGACGCGCTGGCGTTCGTGGCGCATCTGGGCGATTTCGAGGCCCGGGGCCGTGATCCCGAAGTCGTCGGCTTCGAGTGCCTGGATCCGGCGGACGGCATCCATGATCCCGGGATGCGTTCCCAGCAGCACACGTTGACCGGCGTCCTGCCCGATGGGGATGGCCCGGATGGCATTTTGGGTCAGGGACGTGACCGCCGTGAAGAGATAGCTCGCGAGCAATTCCTCCAGCGGAACGCCCAACTGCCGGCCGGCGACGCCGAACGCGACCGCCGGATGCCCGACGCACCGCCCATTTCCGACGTCGGCCGCGTAGCCCGCGAGCCGGGCGCCCGGCGCCACCGTGCCGGCGATGGCCAGCATCCGTGCGCCCATTTTGGTCCCCGCCTCGCGGACCTCACGGGGCAGCGCCGCCGCGGCGATCATCCGGTCGACCCGCACAATGTCATCCGCCGAGGACGCCTCGTACGCCAGGCGCAGAGCGAAGCCGTCACTGTAGGTCAGCTGGATGCTCACAAACTGGCTCAGCCAGCTGGCGAAGCTCACTTCGCCGTCGATGAGGCCACGTTCCAGGAACGTCTCCATCCCGAAGGAATGGCTGAACCCGCCGGTGGGGAGCGCGGAGTCAGAGAGCTGCAGCAGCGGCAGCAGGTACGACGGCGGCTCGTTCACGCGCTCAGTGGGTGTGTTCGGCATGGCGGAACGGCACGGGCACCACACGCTCCTGGCGCGAGTACGGCACGCCAACGTGGATCAGGTAGTCCTCGATCGTGTGGTCGTACTGCACCACCATCACCTCGGCGGCATATTCACTGTCGGCCTCGAAAAACTGCGCCTGCATGTGCCGGTTGCCGAGGTTGTGCGCCACGACCCCCATTTCACGGATGCTGCGCGCGGCAATAACAAGGACGTCGGTTGCCAGCGCCGTCACCACGATGACCGTTTTGTCGTCGCGGAACAGGATGTCGCCGTCGCGGAGATCCCGCACCGGGCCCGCGGCATCGCTGAGCCGGATGCCCAGCTCACGGCCGTGGTCGGTGGTCACCCGCTGGATTTTTTTGACGAGTTCCGCACTCGGCAGGAGGACCTGCTCCTCGTGGAGGCCGGCCAGCTCGCCGTCGGGGAGATCATGCCGGTTGGCGATGACGTGGTCGATGATCATATATGCCCCCTTAGGGATATGTGTCTAGAAGAGGAAGTAGCGCTGCGCCATGGGCAGCACCGTCGAGGGCTCCGCCGTGATGGGCTCGCCGTCGACAGTCACCGAATAGGTTTCCGGGTCGACCCCGATGTCCGGTGTCGCGCCGTTGTGTTTCATGTCGGCCTTGGTGAGGGTGCGGATCCCGCTCACCGGGCGGATCACGCGGCGCAGGCCCAGCTGCTCGGGCACTCCGGCGGCTATGGCGGCCTTGGAAAGAAACGTGATCGAGGAGGCATGTACCGCGGTGCCGAGCGCCCCGAAGTTGCCGCGGAGGGTGCGCGGCTGCGGGGTGGTGATCGAGGCGTTGGGATCTCCCATAACGCTCATGACCGCTTGCCCGCCTTTGAGCACGAGCTCGGGCTTGACGCCGAAGAACATCGGGTCCCAGAGCACGAGGTCGGCGAATTTGCCCTCCTCGATGCTTCCGACCGAGTCCGCGATGCCGTGGGCGATCGCCGGGTTAATCGTGTATTTGGCCACGTAGCGCTTGAGCCTGAAGTTGTCCCCCACCTCGGGGTCGCCGTCGAGCTTTCCGCGTTGGCGCTTCATGGCGTCCGCTACCTGCCAGGTGCGCAGGACCACCTCGCCGACCCGGCCCATGGCCTGGGAATCGGAGCTGGTGATGGAGAAGATGCCCATGTCATGCAGCACGTCCTCCGCTGCGATGGTCTCCTTGCGGATCCGCGAATCGGCGAAGGCCACATCCTCGGGGATGTCCGGGCTCAGGTGGTGGCAGACCATCAGCATGTCGAGGTGTTCGTCGATGGTGTTGACCGTGTACGGCAGGGTGGGATTGGTCGACGCCGGCAGGACGTTGGGCAGCGCCGCGATCTTGATGATGTCCGGGGCATGCCCGCCGCCGGCGCCTTCGGTGTGGAACGTGTGGATGACGCGGCCGCCGATGGCCCCGATGGTGTCTTCGACGAAGCCGCACTCGTTGAGGGTGTCGGAGTGGATGGCCACCTGCACGTCGTACTCGTCGGCCACGCGCAGCGACATGTCGATCGAGGACGTGGTGGCGCCCCAGTCCTCGTGCACCTTCAGCCCGATGGCACCCGCCCGGATCTGCTCCGCGAGGGGCTCGATGGCGCTGGCGTGGCCTTTGCCGAGCAGGCCTACATTGATCGGCAGGTTCTCCACGGCCTGAAGCATGCGTGAAATGTGCCAGGCGCCCGGCGTCACGGTGGTGGCCTTGCTTGCATCGCTCGGTCCAGTGCCGCCGCCGATCAGGGTGGTGACTCCCGAGGCCAGCGCCACCGGCACCTGGTCGGGGCTCACGAAGTGCACGTGGGTGTCTATGCCGCCCGCGGTGAGGATCTTGCCCTCGCCCGCGATGATGTCGGTGGCGACGCCGATGGTGATGTTCACGCCCCGGGAAATCTGGGGGTTTCCGGCCTTGCCGATCTTGAAGATGTGCCCGTCCCGGAGGGCCACATCGGCCTTGTAGATGCCGGTGTAGTCAAACACGATCACGTTCGTGATCACGGTGTCCGGGATGTCCTTGTCACGGACCAGCTGCCCGTTCTGGCCCATGCCGTCACGGATGACCTTGCCGCCGCCAAACACGACTTCTTCACCGTAGTTGGTGTGGTCGTGCTCAATCTCGAGGAACAGATCAGTGTCGGCCAGGCGGACGGCGTCGCCCGTGGTGGGGCCGTAAAGGTCCGAGTACTGTTTGCGGCTCAGTTCGAAGCTCATTTGGTGTCGTCCTGGAGGGAGATCAGGCCGCGGCTCGGCTCGAGCGGGCCGTTGATGCGGTCCCGGAACCCGTAGACCGCCCGCTCGCCCGAGAGAGCGAGCAGGTTGACCGTCTTTGCATCTCCGGGCTCGAACCGCACCGCGGTTCCCGCCGGGATGTCCAGCCGGAAGCCGTGGGCCGCGTCCCGGTCGAATTCGAGGGCGTCGTTCACCTCGAAGAAATGGTAATGCGACCCCACCTGGATGGGGCGGTCACCGCGATTGATCACGGCGAGGGCGCGGGGAATGAGGCCCGCATTGCACGTGACGGGCTCTGTCCGAAGGATGTATTCGCCGGGTTTCATGGGTTCTCCTACGCCTAGCGAATGGGATTGTGCACGGTGACGAGCTTGGTGCCGTCCGGGAACGTCGCTTCGACCTGGACGTCATGGATCATGTCGGCGACACCTTCCATAACATCGTCCCTGGTCAGGATGGTGGTGCCGTAGCTCATGAGGTCCGCGACCCGGCGTCCGTCACGGGCGCCCTCGACCAGCTCATACGTAAGAATCGCGACGGATTCCGGATGGTTGAGCTTAAGTCCGCGCTTCTGCCGCCGTCGTGCAAGATCGGCAGCAACCACGATCATCAGTTTTTCATTTTCGCGTGGCGTCAGATGCATAAAAGCCTCCTCATCATTCGCGATAAATCGCGAGTTCCCACTCGTTATCTACAACCGGCCAAAGAAGCGCCCGGGAGGCCCGTGGATGACTGAAGACTATCAGAGTCAACCCGCAGGTCAGGCTCGAACCCACTCCCGCACGAGCGCCACGAATTCTTCCTGCCGGGCTTCCGCCGCCTCCGCGCTTGGAAAAATCACCTGGCCGCGGTCCCGCCCGATCATTTCCAACAGCCCGCTCCATTTGGAGGCGTCAAAAGGAAAGTCATCCTCGAGGGCCTTTGCGCCGCGGTGAAAAATCAGCTGCACGTGATGCAGGGGCCTCAAGTTAAAGGTGACCCGGTCAACAGATTCGAAACAGAAGCTCGGCGCCTTCCACTTAATACGCTCCGTTATGGCGTCATCCGCGTCCAGGACAGCCAGCCGAAGGCGCTCAATCACAGGCTTCAACGGGTGGTCCAATGACTCAAGAAACGAATCAACCACCGGGTTTCGATTTAGTGTCATGAAGCATAGTCAAACACGTCCGTCTGCCGTCCCCACCGGTGCGGATCCAGGCGGCGCCACAAGCCAGGAAAGGTCCGGCCGGGTGGGAACACCGGCCGGACCTTTTCGCTGGAGCCGGGCATGCCCGGACGGCTCAGCCGATCAGCGCCAGCACGGCCCCGGCGTTCACAACGCCGCCGGCTTCTGTGCGGATCCCGGACAGCATTCCGGCGCGGTGGGCGGTCACCTGGGTCTCCATCTTCATCGCCTCAAGAACGACGACGGCGTCCCCCGCCGAAACCTCGGCGCCCGGCTCCACGAGCCACTTGACCACGGTCCCAGCCATGTCTGCCCGCAGCTCGCCGGGATCAGCGGCACCTGCCGCAGCACCGCCGTCGGCAGCTCCGTCCAAACCAGCCCCGTCAAGGGAGACCCCCGCCGGAACGGCGGCACCGGAGCGCGCCCAGCCATTCAGCAGGTCAGCGGGCAGGCCGACGGCGAGGCGCCGGCCGTCGACGTCAACGGTAATGGTGCGCCGCTCACCGTCCGGAACGGACGTGCCGAACTCCGGATCCGCCGCGATGGAATCCGCAAAGTCAGTTTCGATCCAGCGGGTGTGGATGCCGAGCGCGGTCTCCGACTTGAAGTCCGGTGCCTGGACAACGGCCCGGTGGAACGGCAGGACCGTGGCCACGCCGGTGATTTCCATTTCGGCGAGGGCACGGCGGGCCCGGCGGAGCGCCTGCTGGCGGTCGGCGCCGGTGACGATCAGCTTGGCCAGCAGGGAATCAAACTGCGGCGCCACGATGGAGCCGGAGCGGACGCCGGAGTCAAGCCGGATGCCCGGTCCCGTGGGGCCGCTGAAGGTCGCGATGGTTCCCGGCGACGGCAGGAAGCCGCGGCCCACGTCCTCCGCGTTGAGCCGGAACTCGAAGGAGTGGCCGTGCGGTGCGGGATCGGCGGTGAAGCGCAGCGGCTCTCCCGCGGCGATCCGGAGCTGCTCCTGGACCAGGTCCACGCCGGTGGTCTCCTCGGTGATGGGGTGCTCCACCTGCAGGCGCGTGTTCACTTCGAGGAACGCGACGGTGCCGTCGGCGGCGACCAGGAACTCCACCGTCCCGGCCCCGGAATAGGAGGCTTCGCGGCACACTGCCTTGGCGGCGTCGTAAATCAGCTGGGTCTGCTGATCGGTCAGGAAGGGTGCGGGGGCCTCTTCCACCAGTTTCTGGTGCCGGCGCTGCAGCGAGCAGTCGCGGGTGCCCACCACCACCACGTTGCCGTGCTGGTCCGCCAGGACCTGGGCCTCCACATGCCGGGGCCGGTCAAGGTAACGCTCCACAAAGCACTCGCCACGGCCGAAGGCCACCACTGCTTCGCGGACCGCGGAATCGAAGGACTCCTCGATCTGGTCCATCTCGCGGACCACTTTCAGCCCGCGTCCGCCGCCGCCGAACGCCGCCTTGATGGCGATCGGCAGGCCGTGCTGTTCGGCAAACTCACGGACTTCCGCGGCCGAAGCCACCGGACCGTCGGTGCCGGCCACCAAGGGGGCACCGGCGCGGACGGCGATCTCGCGGGCCGTGATCTTGTTGCCGAGCTGCCGGATGGCCTCCGGGTTAGGCCCGATCCAGGTCAGGCCGGCGTCCAGGACCGCCTGGGCAAAGCCGGCGTTCTCGGACAGGAAGCCGTATCCCGGGTGCACCGCGTCCGCTCCGGACTCCGCGGCCACGCGCAGCAGGTTGGGGATATCGAGGTACGTTTCCGAGGGCGCGTTGCCGCCCAGGCTGTACGCCTCGGTGGCGGCGCCCACGTGCATGGCGTCGGCATCCACGTCCGCGTAGACAGCCACGGACTCCAGTCCGGCGTCCTCGCAGGCGCGGGCGATGCGGACGGCGATTTCTCCGCGGTTGGCGATCAGGACCTTGCGCATCAGTTGCTCACTTTGTCTGGGAATCTTTTGTCTGGGAAATGTCAGGGGAAGAATGGGAAAAGCCGGTGGGTAGTCCGTAGCCGGGAGCCCAGCGGAACCGGATGGACCCGCCGATGGGAACCTGGGCGGCCAGGTCCAGCTGGTGGTCAACCACCACGCCGATCACGGGGTAGCCACCGGTGATGGGGTGGTCGGCCAGGAAGAGTACGGGCTGTCCTTCCGGCGGGATCTGGAGCGCGCCAGCCATGGTTCCCTCGCTGGGCAGTTCACCGTCCCGGCTTCGGCTGAGCGGCTGGCCGTCCAGCCGCATGCCCACTCGGTTGGAGCGGGGCGTCACCGCCCACTCCTGGGCGCAGAGCGATTCCAATGCTGCGGCGTCGAACCAGTCATCGCGGGGTCCGGGAACGATGTCCAGGACCGTGACGCCGATGTCCGGAAAGTCGGGCTGCAGTTCGGGGTTGCCCACCACGTTGGAGGACGTGGCGGCGCCGGCTCCCAGCAGCTGCCCGGCGGCCAGCGGTGCAGGTCCGATCCCGGACATGGTGTCCGTGGACCGGCTCCCGAGCACCGCATCGACTGCTGCGCCGCCGCGGATGGCCAGGTAGCTGCGGAAGCCGCGCTCGGGTGCGCCGATGGTCAGGATCTCGCCGTCCAGCAGGGCAAACGCGGTGGCCATGGGCACTTCGCGCACCCGCTCGGACTGGACAAACTCGGACTGGCCATCTTCGTCGTCCGAAGCGTCCGGGTCGGGAACGTCCGACGGCGTCACTACAGTCAGTGCCGAGGGCGCGCCGGCCACTGCCAGCACCTGGTCCCCCACGGCCTGGACGCGCAGCCCGCCGGCAACGGATTCGACGACGGCGGCCGACGGGTCGTTGCCCACGATCCGGTTGGCGCGGCGCAGGGAGGAACGGTCCAGTGCCCCGGCTGAGGACACGCCGAGCCCGGCGTGACCGGGGCGGCCGAGGTCCTGGATCAGGCTCTGGAGCCCCGGCGACAGGATCAGCAGGCCGGAGTGGACGTCCGGTTCATGGGCAGCAAGGGCGGCGGCATCCACGGCAGCGTGCGGCACCGCGACTTCAATGAGCTCGCGTACCGCGCTGAACCGCACGCGGTCACCGGGCGCGGCCAGGGCCGGCTGCTCCCGGCTGAGGTCCCACATGTGGGCTGCGGTGCGGCCGATCAGCTGCCAGCCGCCCGGGGATTTCCGCGGGTACACGGCCGAATAGTTACCGGCCAGGGCCACGGAACCTGCGGGGACGGCGGTCCGGGGCGAACTCCGGCGCGGGACTTCAAGTACCTGGTTCTCCCCCACCATGTAGCTGAAGCCCGGCGCGAAGCCACCGAACGCAACCGTCCAGACCTGCCCGGTGTGGGCTGCAATGACGCCGTCAGCGCCCAGCCCGGTGAGCCGACCCACTTCGGCGAGGTCGTCGCCGTCGTACACGGTCTCAATCTGCACCAGTTTGCCTTCGGCGTGGGACTGGACCGTCAGGTCCATCTCCAGCAGCCGGGCCGCCATCCTGCGCGCCGCAGCGGGTGAATCCGCCTTGATCATCACGGTTTCGGCGGCGGCCAGGACGTCCACCTGGCCGGGCAGCGGCTGCTCGAGCAGGAGGGCCTGGAGGGCAAGGACGTCGTGGAGCCCGGAGAGTTCGGCGAGCACCGCCGTCGTACCTACCGGCCGGACGGTGAGCACGCGGGCCGCGGCAGTGGGCTTGCTGACTGTTTCCATGGGGATCAGGCCGCGCCGCTCAGGCGCGGCTCTCCTGCGAGTCGTCGCGGTGCAGCAGGCGGAGGTCCTCTTCCGGCTGCGGGTCGCGGCCCAGGCGCATACCCACGATGGTGATGATGGCCGTCAGGAGGATGTACCCGGCGATCAGGTACCAGCCGCCGGATGCTGCGCCGTAAAGGGCGGTGAAGATCAAGGGAGCCACAGCGCCGCCGATTACACCGGCAAGCGTGTAGGCCAGGGAGCTGCCGGCGTAGCGGAGGCGGGCCGGGAACTGCTCGGTGATGAACGCTGCCTGCGGGCCGTACATAAAGGCGTGCAGGGCCAGTCCGATCACCACACCGATGATCAGCATCACCACGGACTTGCCCGCGATCATCAGGAAGAACAGGGGAATGTAGACGGCGGTGGCGGCAGCGGCAATGCCGTAAACCCAGCGGCGGTTGAACCGGTCGGTCAGGGCGCCGGCGAGCGGGATGAGGAAGAGCTGGAACGCGGAGCCGATCAGGATGGCGGCCAGCACGTTGCCGGTGGTCATGCCCAGTTCCTTGGTGGCGTAAACGGCCACAAAAACGGTAAACAGTGCGTAGAGCACGTCCGGGCAGACGCGGGAGAGGGCTGCGGCGATCAGCGCGCGGGGCTGGGTGGTGAAGACTTCCTTGATGGGCGCCTTCGGCTGGTCGCCGTGGGCCGCGATGGCCTTGAAGACCGGGGTTTCCTCGAGCTTGAGGCGGATGATTAGGCCGAAGACCACCAGCAGGGCGGAGGCCAGGAAGGCTACCCGCCAGCCCCAGGAGAGGAACGCTTCGGTGCTCAGCGAGGCTGCCAGGATCGCAAGTACGCCGTTGGCCATCAGGTTGCCGGCGGGCGGGCCGATCTGGGCTGCGGAGGACCAGAATCCGCGCTTGTTGGGGTCGCCGAATTCGCTGGATAGCAGCACAGCGCCGCCCCATTCACCGCCGACGCCGATGCCCTGGGCCAGGCGCAGGAGCACCAGGAGGATGGGGGCCCAGATGCCGATCGCAGAGTAGTCAGGCAGCGCACCGATGAGGACGGTGGCGATACCGATCAGCACCAGGGTGAAGACCAGTACGTACTTGCGGCCCACCTTGTCGCCGAGCCGCCCGAACACGATGCCGCCGATGGGGCGGGCGAGGTAGCCCACCGCAAAGGCGGAGAAGGACAGCAGGAGGCCTACGAATTCATCATCCGAGGGGAAGAAAATCTTGGGGAAGACGAGGGCTGACGCCACCGAGTAGATCGCGAAGTCGTAGTACTCAAGCGAGGTGCCGGTGAGGCTGGCGACGTACGCCTTGAGCGCGCCGGGCGGCGGCTTCCTTGCCGAGGCCTTTGCGGCCTTGTTTGTGCTGGTCATGGTTTCCTCCGGGGGGATGAGGGGTGGTGCGGGGGCCTTGGTGCGGCCTGGGATGGGGCTAGCGGAACGAGCCGATGCTCACGCCGGCGTCGCCGAGAGCGGACTTCACTGCGGTGGCCATCGCTACGGCCCCCGGTGAGTCACCATGCACGCAGATGCTTTCCGCGCGGATTTTGAGGGTGGACCCGTCAATTGTGCGGACGGAGGATTCCGTGGCCATCCGTAGGACATGTTCCGCCACTTGTTCCGGATCCTCAAGGACTGCTCCGGGGAGGGAGCGCGACACCAGGGTGCCGTCCGGGTTGTAGGCCCTGTCCGCGAACGCTTCGGTCACGGCGCGCAAGCCGGCTTTCTCTGCAAGCCGCAGGACTTCCGAACCGGGGAGGCCGAGGATCGGAAGGTTGGGGTCAACCGATTTCACGGCGTCGACGACGGCCTGGGCCTGCGCTGTGTGCGTCACGATGGCGTTGTACAGTCCGCCGTGCGGCTTCACATACCGGACTTGGGTTCCTTCAACGGCGGCCAGGGCCTGCAGGGCACCGATCTGGTACACCACGTCGTCGGCCAGTTCTGTGGGGCTGATGTCCATGAATCGGCGTCCGAAACCGGCGAGGTCCCGGTAGCCGACGTGGGCACCAATAGCGACGCCGGCAGCAGCAGCCTCGCGGCAGGTCCTGCGGATGACGCTGGGATCGCCGGCGTGGAATCCGCAGGCCACGTTCGCGCTCGAAACCGAGCCGAACATCGCCAGGTCATCGCCGAGGCTCCATCGTCCGAAGGACTCGCCGACGTCGCTGTTCAGGTCAATCGTTGCCATTTGTGATCCCCGTCTCATTGAGTGGTCCTACTAGGATGCACTAAATTTACAGATTGTTCAACAATCCTTCGATTCCACAATGTGACGATCGTGTAAATTCTCGTGTATGGCCTCTTCAGACCCGCTCGTCCCCTCTTCCCGCATTTCGACGACTGCAACGGCGACCCGGACCGCCTCAGGCCGCCTGCGAGTGGCCGTTCCGTCCGTGGCTGAGCGGGTGGCGGATGAACTCCGCCTGCAGCTGGCGGAGGGAGCATTGCTTCCCGGAACGCGGCTCACCGAATCCACCATCGCCGAGGACCTGGGCGTCTCCCGCAACACGGTGCGCGAGGCCTTCGTGGAACTTGCCAGCGAACGCCTGGTGGTCCGCCATCCCAACCGCGGCGTCTTCGTGGCAAGCCTGGAGGCGGGGGACGTCCACGACGTCTATACCGTCCGGCGCGCCATCGAGGTCGCCGCCCTGCGTGCCGGAGGCAGCCCGGAGGACGTGGCCGCCGTCCGGGCCGCCGTTGACGAAGGCAAACGAGCTGCGGCAGCCGGTGACGACGAAGCCCTGGGCACCGCCAACCAGCACTTCCACGGCGCCATTGTGGCCATGGCCGGAAGCCCGCGGCTGAACAGCATCATGGGCCAGGTCCTGGCCGAAATGCGCCTGTTTTTCCACAAAGCCACCGTGGACGCGCAGTTCTACCAGCACTACCTGCCGGACAACGAAGCGATCTGCCTGGCCCTGGAAGCCGGGGAACTGGACCGCGCGGCCGACCTTCTCCTGGCGTACCTGGACCGCTCCGAAGACAACCTGAGCGAGGTGCACGGCGAGGCCGGAACAGACTGAGCCGTTAGGCTGGACGAATGAAACGCCGCCTTGCAGCCCTGTCCGCCGTCCCCCTGATGCTCCTCCTCTCCGCCTGCGGATCGGTCCAGGAAGTCGCTGAAACCACCGCGAACGATGCCGCCTCCAAGGTGGCAACCGCAGCCTCGGACGAGGTCAGGAAGCAGGTCTGCACCGTGGTGGAGGACGGGCTGGTCAGCGTCCAGGACAAGGCATTGCTGGGCGGGCTGGTGTCCGCCGCGGACACTGCCGGGGTGCCTGCGGAAATTACGACGCCGCTGGGCCAGATCGCCGAAGCCGGAGACCAGGTGCCGGCTGAGTCAGTCACAGCACTGACGGAAGCCTGCTCGGCTTAGCGCTTGCCCTTTTTGCGTGAGCCTTTGCCGCGGCCCTTGTCCGGATTCGGCGCGTAACGCTGGGCCACCTTCGGCTTCTTGACCGCGGGGCCGCGCCGGTCCGGCTTCGGCTCCTTCTTGGGCTTCTCCTGCTGGGCCGACGGCTGCCGGGAGCTTGCCGCGGTGCGGCCGCGGACAATCCCGATGAACTCCTCAATGATGTCGTCCGAGGAGTCGCTGGGCCAGGCCAGCGCGATCTCCGTGACCGGGGCACCCGTCAGCCGGCGGGCCACGGTGTCCTTGACGTTGAAATGCCTGGCCACGGACATGGGCAAAATCACCAGGCCCGCACCGGACGCCACCACCTGCATGGCCGCTTCCGGGCCACCCATTTCGGCGACGTCCAGGAAAGTCTCTGCCGAGAGGTCGGCCAGGGCCACTTCCTCAAACACTGAAATCTCGTGCCCCTTGGGCGCCACCACCACGGGCTGCTCCTCATACAGCGGGATCACGTTGAGGCCTTCCCGCTCCACCGGAAGCCGGACAAAGCTGAGGTCCGCGGAACCGTCACGCAATACGGAAAGCTGGGCGCCGTCGTCGGACATAAACGACTCCAGCGGGATGTCCAGCACGCGCTCTTCCCAGCGGCGGATCCACTTGCCCGGGGTTACGCCGGCCACATAGGCGAAGCGGAGCACACGGGGCGCCTCCTGCTCCGGCGATTCGTCGGGGCTGGCGTTCTGGGGGGATTCATTGTCTGCGGGCACGTCTTCACAGTACCGCCCGCGCGGCCCCGCACTGCCGGAGCTGGTGCCTTTCAGCCGGGCAGCCGGATACCCTTGAACCATGACCTCTGCAAACTCCCAGTCCATGAAGCCGGCCACCGTTGCCAAGAAGCTTGGCATCTACCTGCCGGCAACACCGCAGGAGTTCCAGGATTCAACCATCAGCCGCGCCGATTTCGCCGAACTACAGGCCAACCCGCCGGAGTGGCTCGCGGAGCTCCGCCGTAACGGCCCGCACCCCCGCCCGGTGGTGGCCCAGAAGCTGAACGTCTCCATCAGCGGCCTGGCCCGCGGCGGTGTTGAGGAAGCGCTGACGACGGCGGAAATCACCGCGCTGCTGCAGGCTCCCCCGGCCTGGCTGGTCGCCGAGCGCTCCACCCACGCCGCCGTCCGCACCGAAGCCCAGCGCGTCAAGGACGAAGCCGCCAAAAAGGACGCCAAGAAAGCCCGCGCCCAGGCCGAGTAGCCTCCGCTTTCTGAGTCACCAGCGCTTTTCCTAGGCTTGTCCGCGGATCCGAACCTTCACGATTCGGATCCGCGGACAGGCCTCTGCTGTTCCTTTCATTGCCAATCGTAGAACAAGGGCTACATCAAGCGTAGAATGCAGCCATGGACAAGGTAGGGGTTCGGGAACTCAAGCAAAATCCAAGGGCTGTCATTGAGCGGGTTGAGCACGGAGCCACTCTTGAGATAACCCTCCAAGGTCGTGCGGTCGCAGTGATCTCACCTGTAACGCATCGCAAGAAGTGGACTTCTGCCGCTGAAGTGGCAACTGCCCTGAAGCTCGCCCAGCTCGGCGCAGACCAGACCGGGTGGCTCACGGAACATGAAGAATCCAGAGATGCCGATCCCCTTGGTGATCCGTGGACTACCCCGTGATCCTCCTTGACACGAATGTCCTGATCGCACCACCGGCCGTATGGCCGGCCGGCGCGGTACTCGGCTCGAGCATCATCTCGCTGGCGGAACTCCAACACGGAATCCGATCGTCAGCGTCCGAGGAGATCCGCCGGAACCGGGTGCACCGCCTTGCCGTCTGGCGGGAACTGATGGACTGGATTCTCTTTGACGAGCATGCCGCCGAGAGTTATGGCGAGCTGGCTGCGCGGGTCAAGCGCCTGAGGCCCCAACATGCCAGGAGTAAGGACATAATGATCGCCGCGCAAGCCCACTCTCTTGGCATCCCGTTGATGACCCGCAACGCCAGGGACTTCGAGTGGGTCGAAGATGTGGTGGAGATCCTGGAGGCAGGCGACTGAGTGCGGGACTGACAATCCAACCCATTCCGGGCCAGGTGGAGTCGGTTGAGCATGTGTCCAAGACCCGCGGCGATGGCTCGGGTACGACATCCTGTCCTTCGAAGAGAGCGGAAAAGAACGGCTCCCGGAGGTCAAAACCACAAAGTCGCGCGCCGAGACGCCGTTCTTCGTGTCCCGCAACGAATTACAGCTTTCCCAAGAGCAGGCTGAGGTCTTCCACCTCATCAGGGTCTTCACCTTCGGCCCCGCACCCCGCTGGTACCACCTGCCAGGCAGCATCGATACCACGTGTGAACTTCAGGAAAGCACATTCCTCGCCGTGCCGAAGGCCGGCTAATCAGTCCTGGTGCAGCTGCACGAAGTTGCCGCAGCCGTCGTCGAAGACCGCACTGATCCCGGACGGATCCTCTGACGGCTCGCCCTGGAATTTCACGCCGGCAGCCACCAGCCGGTCGTACTCGGCCTGCACATTCGGAACGCCGAAGGTGATGGCCGCGATCCCGGCGTCGTGCAGTGCGTTCATGTAGTTCGCACCGATCGGGTTGTCGCTGGGCTCCAGCAGCAGCCCTACCGACCCGGCGTCGGAGCCTGGATCCTTGATGATGAAGAGGTTGTACTCGGGCATCGCCATGAGTGTCTCGAACCCAAGGGTCCCGGTGTAGAACGTGTGGGCGGCGGCCGGATCCTGGACATGGATGCTGCACATTTTCAGTCTCATGGTCCCAAGCTACCGGCCCGCAGCAGGCGTGCGAACCTTCAGCGGAGAAGAGCCGTCCTACGTGTCCATCAGAGCTGCCAGCCCGGAGATTAGCAGTCTCCAGGGCCCAGACTGAAGGCACATCCGCCAGGCAGCTGGCCTCCGCAACCGCATCGCTGCGCAGGCCGCGGTGAATGTGGCGTGGACTCGGCCGTGGATCCGGATTCGAAGATGTCTTTCGGTGACATCGTAGGCGGAGCCGAAGTCCCGTGAGCTGGACACCATCTCCTTTCACCAGTGGCGCGCGCCAACTGCCGATGCCCCTGGCAAGGTAACGCCAATCGAGTCCGCCAGCTGCGTTTGCCAAGTACGGCGAGGCAGATCCCGACAGTCCGTAGATTGCCAGGGCTATTGAGATTCTTGCCAACAAAACTGAAACCGGACACGAGAGCTGCGCATTCCGGCCCTCTTCGAAACTGGCCGATAAGGGACCTTCCATCAAGCAAATTGCGTTCCCTAGCAGTAACAGCCGCGCCGGCGGGCAAGAGGTTCAGTCCAGCTTGGCGTGGCGCAGGTACTGGTAGACGGTCTCCCGACTGATCCCGTAGTCACGGGCAAGGAGGGCTTTAGGTACAACGCTGCTGGCGCGCTGGACCAGTTCGGCGGCCCGTTCCGGTGTGAGAGTCTTTTTTCGTCCTTTATAGGCGCCGCGCTGCTTGGCCAGAGCGATGCCTTCCCTTTGGCGTTCCCTGATGAGGGAGCGTTCGAATTCGGCGAAGGCGCCCATGACGGAGAGCATGAGGTTGGCCATGGGCGAGTCCTCGCCGGTGAAGACGAGGCCTTCTTTGGCGAACTCCACCCGCACGCCCATGCGGGTTAGGACGTGAACCAGGGCGCGAAGGTCATCGAGGTTGCGTGCGAGCCGGTCCATGCTGTGCACAACCAGGGTGTCCCCATCACGGGCGAACCGCAGCAGCTCTGTGAGCTGTGGTCTGGCGGTGTCCCTGCCGGAGGCCTTGTCCATGAAGACCCGGTCCAGAACCTGGCCTTCGAGCTGGCGCTTCTCGTTCTGATCCAGAGTGCTCACCCGCACGTATCCGATCCGCTGGCCAGCCACGATTTCCTCCAACCTTCGTTTTGTCAGAATGACCTCTAGGCCCGCTCCAGCTGAAAGTCAAGACCTCCCCAGTCTGTTCTGTCAGGTTGAGTTCTAGGCCCGGGCCAGAAGAACGTCAAGACATACGCGTCCTGTTCGTCAGGTTGGGGTGTAGAACATCCTGACGCTGCCTGGGACCTCTAGAAAGGCCCACCAACACATCAGGAGCGTCACCATCCCATCAGAGGAGCAACGGCTCATCATCGCCTGATGCCTTGGTCTACCTAGCGCCTGCGCACAGCGAAGGCCTGCACGATGGGTACGGCGGGCCTTGCCGATCCAATTGGACTGGGCACCAGCCGAACCTGCGGCTTTGATGAAGACTTCAACTGCCTTGTGCTGTACCAAGTGACACTGTTGAACTGAGGATCACCCGGCAAGAGCGGGAAATGCAGGTAGGCCCGTCACTTCGATGCCATAGTCACTGACCCGCTAAGAGATCATCGTGCGGGACGTCTTGCGTGAAGCCATATCTGCGATCCAGCAGTCGACGGACCCCGTGGAAGTTTGGAGTTGCACGATCTATATGGAGTCCTAGGCGTACGGCGATCGTGAGCGTCGCGAGCTCAAATGCTTGTTGTAGGGATTCCCTTGAAAAATGGTGGAGGGGAATGTTTGGGGTATACGGTGTTTCCACTCTGTTCACGAGCTCCTGCGAGACCTGTTGTACCCGCTCACGTGACCGGCTCCTGTCGCCGAGTTCCTGGCTGATGCGGTAATTGGTAGCGACATTGAAGACGGCCAGCAGCAGGTGCCAATCCAACCAACCCTCAGCTCGAAGTTCCTCCAGAATCCTGAGACATGTTGCGTTTCGAAGGAGTCGAGCCAGCGTGAAGCCCATTACCTTCGAAACTTCGTAGCGCTCTTTGATCATGTCGTGCCACTCAGTTTCAGAGAAGCTGGGACCGAAGAACGACGGCTGTTCCAGGGAGCTGGCCGGCTTCGGCGTGGTGTTTCCAGCATCGAAAATCTGGCGACCGACCTGGGACGCGTGGAGGTAGTGGGCCTCGTCGAGGAGTCCTGCTGTTTCGTCATATGGTCGCCCGAACGATAGCTGAGTGAGGAAGCCGCGTGAGAAAGCATCGCCAAGCATGTCAAGGACTTGTTCTTGGGATAAGGCGCTTAGCCGGATTAGGAGGACACCAACAGCGTGGAGGATTTCCTGTTCCAGCTCGTCCGCATCGGTGTTTTCTGTGTATGGCAGGAGGGTGACCAAAGCGCTGAGCTGGTTGTTGTCAGGCCTGAGATCCACTCTCTCCCGATACTGCGGGCCGGCCAAGCGGATCTCTACCAGGACGCTTTCATCCAGCAGGACCGGATCCTCCGTTGCAAGTTCGCACAGAAGAATTTGGGCGGCGGCTGCGAACCTTTCTGCGGCAAGCACCGTGGCTCTGTCATTGGCACAGGTGATATTCCAATGCGTGCCGAGGGCAGAGAATGTCAAAGAACGAGTCAAGCCCGTGTCGCTGAACGGCCGAGCACCTAGTTCCACGAGGGAAGTTTCTGCAAAGCTCGCTTCGTCGTATGCGAAAGTACTCTCCAACTCGTCGACGTATGGCCAGATCAGCTTGTCGTAATCCGTAGCCGACAAGAGGTTTGTGAGGGTCTCCGCCAGTTCTGGTCTGAACTTTCTGGCGGCCATACAGATCATGGTCTGGTGGAAGTCCAGGCCGACCAGTTCCGGATGTTGCTCATGATCGAAGGCATCCTCCACGTATGTTCCATGTGCTCGAAGTGCCAGTTGACTAAACGCCGTAGCGTCTAGCCATGCACCGGCGGCGTAGCAGGTGGAGAACGCCCGGATCAGGCTGTCACTGACCAAATCGATGACGTCTGGATCTTGAGACGACACTGCAATGGAGGCAGCTGTAAGTGCATATTTCTTAGCGGCGTGAGGGAGCTTCAAATCCGAGTAGACGCTGGAGATGGTGAGCATGGCCAGAACTGAGCCACGAAGAGTGTCGCCGTGAAACCAGTTGATCTTGGCCTTATGAAACTCCCGGAGAGCCAGGAGGGGTTTGTCGGACTTGAACAGGCTTAGAGCACGGTTTCTACACCGTTCCGCGACGGCGTTGTCGCCTTCCACTGAACCGATTGCGTCATCCAGGGCGTTCCTGATCATTTCGTAGTTCCCATGTGCTGCGAGAACGGGGCTGAAGGCCTCAAAGAGATCGCACGTTGTTTGGACAGGGAACATGCGTGCGCGGGGCAAGAGCTCAGCGAGGTCAGAGAGCGTGGCCATCAGTGGGTCGAGCCTGATCTTTAGTTCTTCAGCAGACTTAGCCCTGCTAAGGATCTCTTGAAAGCTCATGTCCGATGTGTCCGTTTTGCGTACCGGGGCTCCGGGTGTTCGCACCATGCCGGTGACGTCGGGATGGAACAGAATGTGCGCTCGAGCTGCAAGAAGGTGCGCAGTAGCATTCGGATAAACTTCACGGTCAGTATCAGCTAGAAGTTCATCAACACGCTGCAAGATGAGCTGCAATTGGGCCATCAAGTGATCCGAAGTGGTGGTGGCGAGCCCAGCGGCCCACGCCCCCTGCCAGTATGAAATGAGCGCGCTGGCATCCTGCAAGTCACCTGCGACGGAGGTCGTGGCCGCGTATGCGACGAACTCGTCGATGTACCCTTCCACATTCGCCAAAGTTTCCATACCGCGCAGAGTTGCAACAACAATTTCGTAGCGCGCTTTCATCTGCACGTCTTCGGGGACAGCATCCTTAGAACGTGGATGGACCAAAGACTGCGCGTACTGAAGCCACTCCGCCAGATCATTCTGGGCATCAGGATCATGTGTAGCGTGGCGGAGCCCAGCTCTCACCGCGGCGAAGTCCCCAGCGGTGGTTAGTAGACCGTCAGATGTTCTTATGCGTCGCTGCAGGTCCTGATACCACTGCGGGAGCGACGGCTCATTTGCCGGCACCAGGTTTGATGGCAGGTCGAGCATCTTTTCGGCTACCCATACCAGGTCGGGCTCGGCCAGAAACGTTGCGATTGCCATGGCGTCAAAGATTTCAAGATCAACTTCATGCTCTTGACGCGCAAACTCTTGAAGGTCATGTCGCGTGCCTACAGGCATGTTTTGGGCCAGAAAGTAGGCGATCCTGGCGACAGGTTGTCCCTGAGAGGTGATCTTCTTAAGATCGACCTTGACCTTGGACCCGAGGTCAGTCCGCTGAATCGTGCAGGCCATGACGAGTGGTTCCGTAGTGGCCCGTCCAACGAAACCGCCAGCTCTTGGAAGCTCCTCAGGCAGTGACGAAAAGAAGGTCTCCCCGTCTCGGCCCTGATCTCCGCCGCTGCTCACCGGTCCAGTTGCCGGAAGAATGTTGCTGCTAATTCTCCGTTGAGCGATGCGAAAGCAAATGTTCTCGAACTCGTGGTGCCGATTCTGTGCGCCCAGCTGATCCAACTGGAAACGAATAAACGTCTCGGTTTCTACACGGGTGACCATTTGTCCATACTGCCCTATGGGACAGCCTCACATAGTTGTGTGCCTCCGAGTTCACCATGGACCAGCTATGACCGCGAGCCCTGGGCAGCTGTTGCATGGTCGGCATTGTTGTTTTGCTTTCAGCTGCGTACCTACGTCATCTGTTGGTTCCGCTGTCATTCCTGCAGCCGATATTGGACCTTGGGACAAGTTGAGGCGTCACCCGACCGACCTCGACCGTGCGCCCGCGACTACCCTTGCTGAGGGCGTTACCCGCTACCCGAGCAAATGTGTTACATTTTTGCCATCAGACATTGCCCCCCTCTGAGCTCCGGCTCAAGGGGGCAATTTTCATTAAGCGACATACGGTGATGCGTGGAGTATACGAAGGAATTCAAAGAGCGCGACGAACTGCTTGGACAACTCGCAGACCGTGGCCTCGCCATTCCTGATCCCACCGTAGCGCTTAGCTTCCTCACCCGTGTTGGTTACTTCCGCTCTGGCGCATACCGGTACGTTTTCCGGCAGTTGCTTCCACCTGAAAAGATCGATGCCCGCCTGCACCAATACCGTTCCGATGACTACATAGCAGGGGCGAGCATTGAGCACGTCCTGAAGCTCGAGGCTTTCGACTTTAAGCTGGCCCGGGTCTGCCAGGAAGGCCTGCTGGACTTCGAAGTTCGTTTGCGGGCTGCCATGGCCCACACGCTCGCGGCGAAGAACGTTGCAGCCCACGCGGACAAGAAATTCCTCGATGCGCACAGCTGCGACCAGCTCAGTGGGGATCAAACCCTTCGCAAGCGTACAAAGTTCGATGCGTGGACCACGACCTGGCGGGACGCGGTTAAGTCCGGCGCCGAAGACGAAGACTTCATTAGGCATCACCTGTTGAAATATCCACATCAGGACGTCCCTATTTGGGCCGTAACCGAGGTCCTGAGCTTCGGAAACCTGCCCTATCTCTTTGAGCTCATGCAGACCCCGGACGCCCGCGAAGTAGCGCGAATGTTCGGGTTCGCCCATCCCAGCCGGTTTGGCGCGATGCTCCGCATGATGGTCGACTTCCGCAACGCGTGCGCGCATGGGTCCCGCCTTTTCAACCGCGCCTTCAAACGACCGGTCGCGCTCGGGCAACACGACACCGACGGCGACCTTCTGGCTCACCTGGTCGGCTCCGACTTCACGAACACACCCAAACCACGTCAAAGGCTCTACATCTACGGCGCTGTTTTGGCGTTCATGCTCAGGTCACACAGCAGTGGCTCCAACTGGCATCTGACTTTCAAGACACAGATCAAAAAGCTCGACATCAAGCTTCAAGCCCCGGACGGGACCGAGCTCCTATCTCCCAACGTCAGCATGGGCTTCCCGGCTGACTGGTTGGACTTGGACTTGTGGAAGCCAGCATCCTGACCCCGGGAGCACCGGCTTTTGTTTATCGCATTTATCGTCGAGTGGGTCACTGTCTGCAGTGGTTACACCGGCATCCTGACCCGCCACGGCAGTCCCTACGCCAGGGCAGAAAAGCCATGGTAGGGATCCCTCAACGTCAATGGCTTGGCAGGGATTGCGGGACATTGAGTTGTCGGCAATCGGTTCCCTTTCCTGGCACCAGTCCTTAAACCGAGGCCTGTTCCAAGGGTTCTCCGATTGCCCCCGAATCCCTATCGCCTTCGACTTGGAAGACGGGGGAAGATTTGGACCGTGATTCGGACGTAGGTACTGGATGCCGGAGTCCTGATCCGCGGAGTACCCGAGCGATTTCTTGAAGAACTTCAACCTATGTTCAGAGTCACCGATGACCCAATCGACATGTCTCGGGCGAGCAGTGCACTTCTCCTGGGCCGCAAGCAGTGTTACTCAGGGTAGAAGCCCGAACGGTTAGCCCCGGGAGTGCCTGAGAAATAGACGATCGAGCAGCCCTCTCCAGTCACCGAGGGCGGAGTCTGGTTCTCCAGCACGATGACCTGCCCGGTGTGACGAGTGGAAATGTATTCGTAAAACGCGTCGGCGACCGATTGACTCACCAATTCGTCGTCTTGGTCTGGAACGCCGTCTTTTTCGGCATCCCGGTACGTTAAGACGGGAGTATCCAGGGCAACGAAACCGGGATGCGGTAGCTCATGTTCCAGACAGTATTCGCTTAGCGCAATCGTAAATCCTGCATGAAGGACCGAGCGCATCCCCTTGCCTCTACCTGCTCTCCGTCGTTGGCCCAGCATCACATCGGGTGAACCCTCGAAAGTAAACGTTGCATCCTTAGCACCTGGCACTTGCCAAGCCGTCAATACGCTGTTGAGGGTCCGGGAGAAATCGTCTTGCGTCGCGCTGGACACACCGTCCGCCACGGGGTCCGTCTTTGTGGGAGTCTCCTGAGCAACAGCAGCGGTGAGGGTGGTGAGATCGCCGATTCGATCCCAAAGGCCTATCAGCCGCTCCAGCTTGGATCGTTGGTCGAGTAGAAGCTTCATGTCGTCGCGGGCGGGTTGAAGGTCGCTCTCCAGATTGTGGATGGACGTCCCGACCAGAGTTAATTCCGCCGACAGGCCTTCCAGCGCTGTCTCATCTCGCATCCGGTCATTCACGAGACCACCGATTGTTTGTGCCAGGTCCTGTTTCAGGGCCTGGGTCTTCGACACTTCGGCATCCACGGATTTCGAGAGGGCAGTCGTTTCGTAGACCGCGTGGGCGGAGTTGTGGTGTTGGGGGTCCGCCCCGCAGAACATACACACGCTTGAATTGAAGTATCCGAGGAAGGTGCCAGCCTCTTGGACCATGTTCAATCGTTCCAGATCAGATGCGTATTGCTGATCCAAGAGGGAGAAGCGAGAAATCAGGGTTTGCGTGTCTGAGAGGGCCCCGCGCAGGCTACGGGACTTGGCCTGCACTTGTTCTCGTCTGGCTGTCAAGCTGTCTCGTTTTGCGAGGCCTTCCTCTATGGAGGCCGAGGCAGCGGAGATGGCGATGTTCACCCGGGCCAGTTGTTCGAGCAGCGACTGTCGCTCGGGGGCAGTGCCGATCTGCTCTCGCAGTTGAAGCATGACCCGGTCGAGAACTTCGACTTGGCCACGGTTGACACGCCGGAACTGCACTGGATCCTCGCCAGTCGTGAGGCCGGAGTCGTCGACACCTTCGAGCAACAGCTTGAGGGCGGACCGCTCCGCAGTACGCGCAGTGGGAATGCCCGACTCGACTGGGGAGGTTTTGGCTTGCACCCGGGTCTCGTCAATCAGGCAAAGATGAGCCAAGTTTCGAAGACCCATGGTTTGGAGCACATTGCGCTGGTTCTTTCGCAACTGTGCGCCGGCGATTCCTAAATCGGATAGCAGGAAGTGCGAGATGTTCTCGTCGTTGACTTTGTTGTGCTGTGCAAGAAGCGTTCGATCTGGAACGCGGTCCGGCAACGTCCGCAGGTCCTCTTCGTAGACGTAGATTTTTCCCCCGCGCACGGCACGGGCAAGCGTTACAGCTGTTCCATCTGCCAGTTCAAGGCCCAAAAGCATTGTTCGGTATGGTTTGGCCTGCGGGATGTCCCGCAGTGACTGACCGCCGAACATGAAGTCCAGTGCATCGATGATGTACGATTTGCCGGTTTCCGAGGCTCCATAGATGACCGTGAGGCGAGGCGCAAAGTTTAGAGACGCGGCGGGATGATCAGGGCCGACGGCCGTGAGATGGATAAGCCTCATGCTTCAATGCCTTCGCTTCCTGTGTCATCTGCCAGTGCCCGGGACCATTCAAACTCTTCACTCCACCGGGCGGTGACGCTGTTCATCCGATCTCGGATCTGGTCTTCGCTGAGTTCACTGAACTCATGGGCTATCCAATCGGCAACGGCCGCGAGTGACGTAGTGTGCGGGGATCGAAGCAATTGGAGGAAGGGTCGGGCATCATCGCTGGCCCTATAGAAAAGTCCGTCTGGCGTCGCTAACGCGTCGATCATGCCGGCCCGGACCATTACATGTATCCCGTGTTCGATGACCGTGCGTTTCATTCCCAGCTCTCCCGTGCGGGCTGGTAGCGGCGGGAGGATGCTCTCTGGTCCGCCCAGATCGGCGCTGTGCAAAAGGCAGTGGTCCATGAGCACTAGTCGGCTCAGATCCAGGGCTTTGGGAAATGCCGCGGTCAGTACGATGAGTGATCGAACACCTAGCTCAATGGGGCTATTCAGCGCTTGCATTGCACCAGCTCAGCCGGTCGTCGTTGGCAAGCTGATGACAGATTCCGGTTCGATCGCGCACCTCTACTACTGGCAGGAGGCTGTTTGCCGTGATAGATAGCTGGCGTGCTGCTTCCGCTACTCGGTGAAGGCGTTCGAGTCCGTTCTTGTGCTCCCGGTCGTGTGTATCAACGACGCCGTCGAAAATCTCGTTCTGGAGCTTGTCGAATGTTCCCTCCGGGACTGAATCGCGTGCGAAGAGCCGGAGTGATTCGGCACTATAGAAGGACACACGCTGCCGCGAATAGTGCTGGTTGACCTTGTCGTGACTGACCGCATTCGCCGGCGTGATTAAGGAATCGGGGTGTTGCTCATTGTAGGCCGCTATCAATTTTTCGATGTAGGTTTGCTCGTGTTCTCCGGGCTCCACTGTTGGTTGCGTGGAACCAGGGCGAAGCGGTAGCGAAACTCCGAACCGTGCAGAGTGCCAGCGAGTTCCTGCGTGCTGCTCTACCAGTTCATGGAGTTCTACCATTCCGAATATCGAAAAGTCAGCCGCGTCGATGTATTCGAGTACGGACTGCAAGGACACCGACCCGAGATGTTTGACTAGAACGCTCTTGGCCTTGGTGAGCTCCTTTACGATCCCGGCTTTGAGTTTGCTAGGGGAATGAATCAGATTCGCTAGGTTGGTGCCGTAACCTTTCGGGGCGGCAAACCGATATTGACGTGGCCATGTGTAGTGGCCGGCCAAAACGCCGAGGACGATTTTCAAGATTTCGGGATAGGCGTCGCTGGGAACCAGATGCGCACCATAGTGTTTGCACTGATAGCAGTCCCACGCGCCGTCAAAGCCCGCGGATGATGCGAATCCGGCAACGTCTACTCCGTGGTCGTTGGCCCCTCCGCTGCGCATCACTTGCTCATATTTTGGCGTCAGGCTCGTTGCCCACTCCAAGACAAACTCTTCCCACTCAACGTCGTTGTAGAGCCAGATGTATTTTTCTGGAGTCAAAGCCAGATGGCTGGGAACTGCAGGTACGAACGGCGCGCCATCCAGCGCGGAAGGCGGAGGTACGGGCACCAGGAGAACACCGTCGTCATTAACTGGCCGCACGTAGGCCTCCTTTCGCGCTTTGAGTTTCTCACACGAAAGAACTAACCCGTGATTCATCAGTTGAATCTCCGCAACAGTGCAGTCAGGCCATACGTTTCCTTACCGTCGAGGACCTTGAACTCAGTCGCAGTTCAAAGTCGTACGGTTGGAGACTGCAAAAAGGGGGGGGCAACTGATATCCTACTTACACGCTTTCTAATTGTCCTTACATACTGACAACCTTACATAATCTTCATTATCGGCGTTTGAAATTGGATGGGGGAGGGCCCGCAGAAGAGGCTCCGAAGAGGCTAAGGCCGCTTTGGATGCCATGCCCTGCAAGCCACAAGCTAATCGTCAGCCGCACCCTCTGCCCCGTCCGACCCCTCAGAGGTTGTCGGCAGCCTCGTCCGCGATCAGTTGGCGCCGCTTCATCTCGGTAGAGAGGAACAGCCCGCGCAGACCGGTGACCTCTCCGCCGCCGATGCGGTTCAGCAAAAAGTCGGGCGGAAAAGTGTTCACTAGCCTGGTCTCCAGGGCGTCGTAGTTGATGGTGCGCGAAGCGAAGATGCGTGTCGTGTCCAGGGCGCGGAACGAATCGATCGACATGACCGATTCCTCGACGCCGCCCCACAGCAAACGGTCGAACTGCTTGGTCCCGCTCCAGTGTGCCTTGATGCGTTTACGCATGTCCCAGGAGGCCTGACCGATATATGCCTGCCGGTACTCGTCCAGCACCAACACGTAAACGCCCCATTCTTCGTCGAGGGTTTTCAGGTCGGTGATCGGACGTAGACGCTTGTTCTTCCTCAGCATTTCGCCCAGGGCATCATCGAAGGACTCATGCGGTAGCTGGGCGAAGAAGGCCATGTTCAGGTCGAAGTTCTCCAGGGCCATTTCCCGGTGGCGGCTGCAGAACTCGTCAGTATGAATGGTCATCTCGGCGTCCTCGTAATGCTTGGACAGGAGTGCTCGCAACTCATCGGTGAGCAGGTACTCCGGGATCCGGGTCGACGACTTTTTGTTCATCATCGCGTACATGTCGCGGGTCAGATGGTGCCCGTACTTGCCTGGCCGGATGAGCTCCCCGAAATGCTCGACGGCGGAGTCGGGCGAAGTCCCAGTCGTTGCCATGGCGGCTATCCGCCGATCCACCGGAAGCCGCAGCCTTCTACCGTGAATCCGGCAGCCGTGGCCGGGACGTAAATCGTGAACTGCGGGGCGATGCTGATGAAGTTGTTGGCCAAGATGTTTCCTTGGGCATCGGAGACCTCCCAGTAGCAGTCCTCGACCGATTCGCCTTGGGATTGCCAGGTTCCCGGCTGTGCAGTCTTGCCGACCAGATACTTCCCCGAATAGACCAGCTTTCCGTTGGCGCGGTCCGCTTCAAGGGACACACCCGCCCCGGCACTGGCCTCGAGCGCAGCACGTTTGGGGTGGTCAGGGCACAGCATCAGGGCGGCGGCGATTTCCTTGGCCTGCCCTTCGCTGACGGTGCCACCGAAGTAGTGCCCCGTGGTTTCGCTGCAAATACTGTAGAGGTACTTCGCGCCATCAGGCGAGGTGCTGCCCGAGGCGGTGCCTGCGGCTTTTTCTTCCGGCGACGGATTCCCCGCAGCGGAGGAGACTGTGCATGAGTCGAAGGGCTGGGCCCAAGCGGTCCTGTAGTTGGTGATGGCCACCGATGGGGCATCCGAGCCGGTCCGGCAGCTCAGCGAGTACCTGAGTCCGGACGGAGTCGGGGTGGGCGTAGGCGTCACTGTTTTGGTCGGCGAAGGTTTGGGACTGGCCGAAGCGGACTTGGTTGGTGTTGGCGATGTCGTCGTGGAGGCCTGAGGAGCGCCCGAGGCGCAGCCGGCCAGAACCAGCGAGGTGGCTAGCCCGAAGGCAGCCGAAAGTATCGATTTCATAAATCCCCCAATTTCAGGCGCTTCGCTGCACCATCTGAGGCAAACAGTACCCGGCAACTGGTGCGTTGTTCGCCAGATGTCCTAGGTCCGACAGCCCGGCCAGCCTTGTTTCCATCAAGGCCACGTCGTCGGTGCGGCTGTTATTTTCTGTGACCACCGGAAAGCGGGCACGCGCCGTCTCCAACAGCTGTATGGCTTCAAAGAGAAGAGCGGCGAGCGTGACCGATGGGTCCCGGGCCAGCAGTTGACGACACAGGTTCCCGCGACAGACTCTGCGATGGCATGGGTCCGTTGCCTGGGTCTGGCGTCCGTCAGTGCTGCGCCACCCGGGATGCCCCGAAGTTCCTGGACCAAAGCGATAAACGCTGGTCCTCAGTCTTTCAGACCACATAGCGCCCAGACGCCCCACTCCCCTGCCTAGGTTGACGAAAGGCCGGTTATCGGCTTCCGAAAACAAGCGGGAGTGCCCGGCAAACGGTGTTCATGGGAGACAGAAAAGTGGCAGCCACCCCGGGTCGCTGCACTCCCGGACATTCGAGTCCCGCGGGGATATGCGGAACCGGCGCCGTATTCGCTCCCGTCACGGCCCTGCAGCAGACTGCCACCCATGAGGCGGTCGATTACAGAGAACTCGGTTGCCGCCTCGGGGAGAAGCTGGAGGTCCAGCCACCAGTGTCCTTCAGCAATTGAGGCCCTGCCCAGGACCTGCCAGCTCAGCGCCATCGAGGCTGCAGGTCCGGGAAGCGGGACATGACGACGCGACTCCAGCGTGCGGAAACGTTCGTCCTTTCTGAACGGGAGCTCTCATCAGCGCAGTGATTGCCTTACCGAGCCAGGAAGGCGTTGATTGTCTCAGCGACGCTGGTGGGGTCCATAACGTGGGCGAAGTGGTTCTGGCCAGGAAATATCTTGTGCGTCACGTTCGCCAGCCGCTGCTGGAGGTGCCGTGATGCACCGACCAGATGCGTGGGACTGACCTCGCCGACGAGCAATAGTGTCGGAACGTCGAGCTGGCTGTACTCCTCGATGAGGACATCAGTCTTATCGATTTCGGTGAGTTCGCGGGTCCACGTTGGGCTGAGTTCGACCATGCCTGGCCACAGTGGTGATGCAGCCAGACCCTCGGTTTCCTCGGGCGTGATGCGCAGGAAATGCTTGGCGGCCACCCGCATCGCTGCATCTCCGTCCCCAGCCTCCACAGCTGCCGCATAATCGCCCAGCGCAGCCCCGGCCGTAGGTGCATCCACGGGCAACGGGGGCTCGTAGAGCACCAGTGAGGAGACGGATGCTCCGGTGCGCACCGCTTCGAGCGTGCAAATTGCTCCGTACGAGTGCCCCAGTAAGGCGGAGCCTTTACCGGCCACGGCGAGCATAGCCTTGATGTCGTCGGATTCCGTTTGCAGTGAGTAGTCGTCGGCGTCGGCGCTGAGGCCACGGCCGCGTCGATCCATGACGTACACGGTGTGGCTACTGGCCAGTTGCTCTGCCACGGCCAGCCACTGTTCTCCGGTGGAGATGCTTCCGTGGACAAGGACAATCGGAGTGCCTGTCCCGAGCCTGCGGTATCCGATCCTCGTGCCGTCGGCCGATTCCAGCGTGTGGTTACTGATTTCTTGGGTTTTCACTTGGGGGGACTCCTTTGTCACGGGTTTGATGATGGTACGGCGAAGCTTGCATTCCTTGCGGAGACTTATGAACCGGCATGTGATCAGTGGGGCGTAGCGTCGGTGGCGACACTGTTCGCAGCACCTCTGTCCTCTGCATTTGTCGGTACAGCGGTTGGAAGGCCAGGTACGGTCATGACCGCGATCACGCCGACGGCTGCTGCTATGGCCCACACGGAGAAGTTGATGAAGTTGCCCAGATTCGCTGCTACCAGCACTCCGCCGCCTGAGATGGCGAGAACGGCGCCGATGCGTCCGATTCCCAGCGTGATTCCCAGGGCTGTGGCCCGTGTAGCTCCGGAGAAGTAGGTCGCTACGAACCCGTTGACGAGGATCTGGGCTCCCACGGAGCCGAAGCCCACCACGCCGACGAGGAAGTACATGGCGGGCAGGGGCATTATTCCGGTTCCCATGAGTACAAGGGCTATACCTGAACATGCGAACGCGGTGGCGGTGACCTTGCGGGGACCGAATTTATCGGCCAGGCGGGAGGAGACAAGGACGCCCACGACGGCTCCGATGTTGACCGTGAGAAGGAAAGATAGGGACGAGGCCAGGGAGTATTTGGCGATGACCATCAGCTGGGGAAGCCACGTGTTCAGGCCGTAGACCAGTGTCTGGCCGCAGATGCCGGCGAGGCAGAAGAGGATCATGGCCCCAAGCAGTCTTCCGGTGAGGAGTGTGCGGAATCGGCCCTTTTCCGGGGCGTCTCCTTCGATGCGGGCGGGCGGGAGTTGGTCAAGGCCGTAATCGGAGATGATCCGCTGGGCGCCCTCCCTGTCACCTTTCGCTGCGAGGTACGCCGGGGACTCCGGAAGAAATTTGAAGAGCAAAGGGACGACTGCCACCAGGGGGATGCCGCCGAGGGCAAGCATTCCTTGGAATCCCAGGGAGGACAGGAAGGCCAGCGACAGCAGGGCGGCCAGGATGCCTCCCACGGCATACCCGGAGAACATGAGGGCGTTGTTGAAGTTGCGGCGGTTCGATTTCGAGAATTCGACTGTCAAAGCGATGGCCGTGGGAATAACGCCGCCCAGGCCCAAACCTGCCAGGAACCGGAAAAGTCCAAACAGTCCCGGAGTCGGCGCCCAGGCGGTCAGCAACATCAGAAGCGAGAAGGCGGCGATGGATACCATCATGATCTTCCGGCGCCCGACGATGTCCGTGAGGTAACCGATGAGGATGGCCCCAATGAACATCCCGGCCAGGGCGTAGCTGCCGATGGCTCCGGTTTGTACGGGGGTGAGGCCCCAGGGCTCGTAAGCCAGGAGCTTGGGAACGATGGCGCCGTAGACGACCAGGTCGTAGCCGTCGAAAACGATGGCGAGGAAGCAAAGGAAAATGACAGCGGCCGCAGATTTGCGGGGGCGTGCCGGCGATGAGGCTGGCGATTGAAAAGCCATTGGGACTCCAGGTGAGATACACGGCATTGTGGTTGGTCCAGAGATTTTGGGGAGCTGTTGTGAGCTGACCCACAATCAAATGTAACATTAACTCGTTGCCCGTCAATAGATGTGTTGCATATATCTGGATGCCCTGGCCCGCGGACGTAACGGAAGTGTGTTGCTCGTACTTATACTTGTTGCACATCGCTCAAGCTGGCCCCAATGGGGGCGGCAGACAGATTTGGAGGGGTCCCGTGCAGTGGAAACCCAGAGCGCTCATCCTTGACCTTTTCGGGGACTATCTCCGGTACGCGGGCAGCGAGGTAAAACTCGCGGACATCACCGCACTACTCGCTGTCTTTGACATTGAGGCCGCTACCGTGCGCGTCAACCTCTCAAGGCTGCGCAAGGAAGGGTGGTTCACCACCCGGCGCGTCGGCAGGGAGACCGTCTACTCCCTCACTCCACACATGCTGGAAATACTTGATGAGGGGCGTGAGCGAATCTTCCGCCGCCGGGATGAGGAATGGGACGGCAAATGGACGATGGCTATTTACCAGGTCCCCGAATCCGAACGGGCAGTCCGTGAGCAATTGCGCAAGCAGCTCGCATGGCATGGCTTTGGTCAACTCTCGCCCTCCACCTGGCTCAGTCCCCACAGCCTCCTGGCGGAGGTCCGTCAGATTGCCGATGAGAACCCCCAGGCAAAAGTCGACGCCCTATGGTGCGGAACGGGAGACCGCGAGGAGGACAGAGACCTCGCCGCGCGGTGCTGGGATTTAGAGCAGCTCGGAAAGGATTACGAGCACTTCATCCGGACCTACGCCGCCCTTGACAATGAGTCCTCCAACGCCGCCAAGGACGGGCGGACGGCCCTCATGGAACGCATGCGCATCATCGGCGACTTCCGCCGCTTTCTCTTCCGCGATCCGTACCTGCCCAAGGATTTGCAGCCCCGCGGCTGGCCAAGCGACGAAGCGTACCGTCTTTTCGGCGCCGTGCACCGCCAACTGGGCCGGGCGGCCACTGACTACGTCTCTAGTATCCTCGGCGAACCCGTCGGCCCCGGTGAAGAGGTTGCAGAGGAACTTAGAACCGGCTGATATGTAACAAAATCTTGACGCCTTACATGGATTAGTTTCATAATGGTTTACGAGACCTCTCTCAATGATTCCCAATCCCTAGAAGGTGGCATCGATGGCACTTCGCGTAGCCTGCATTGGCGGCGGTCCTGGTGGACTGTTCTTCTCAACCTTGTTCAAGCAGACCGTTCCGGACGCCGAGGTTGTGCTGTTCGAACGCAACCAGGCCACCGATGCCTTTGGCTTCGGTGTGGTCTTCTCGGATGCGACCCTGAACCGGATCAATGACGCGGACCCTGTGGTCCGGGACGGACTGCGCGATCACGGGACGCATTGGGACGACATCGAAGTCTGGCTCAAAGGTGAAAAAAAGTCGTTTTCCGGAAACGGCATGGCAGCCATTTATCGGAAGACGCTCCTGCAGCTGATGCAGGAACGCGCCGCGGAAGCCGGCGTCGACATGCGGTTCGGACAGTACGTGCCGGACCTGTCCCAGCTTGACGGTTTTGACCTGATCGTCGGGGCCGACGGCGCCAACTCATCAACACGCGAACAGCTGGGCGAGAGCCTTGGCCACACGGCAGAAACTGCCACCGCCAAGTTCATCTGGTTCGGCACCACGCACCTTTTCAAGGGCATGACCTTTCTCCACCGCAAGAGCGAATTCGGCAACTTCGCGATCCATGGTTACCCGATCAGCGAGAACCTGAGCACCTTCATCGTTGAAACCGACGAGGAGACCTGGCGCAAAGCCGGACTCGACGAGTTCGATGTCAGCCAGCCCCCGGGACCTTCTGACCTGAAGACGCAGCGGTTCCTGGAAAAGCTGTTCGCTGAGGACATCGCCGGCCAGCCGCTCGTGGCAAACAGCTCGCGCTGGGCGAACTTCCGGACCCGCCGGACCCGTTCCTGGCACAAGGGCAACGTCGTTCTGCTGGGCGATGCCGTCCACACGGCACACTTCTCTGTCGGCTCCGGCACCAAGATGGCCATGGAAGACGCCATCACGCTGGTCCGTGAAGTCGCTGCACATCAGGACGACCTCGAGACTGCGTTCACGAATTACGAAGCCGAACGCCAGCCCCAGGTCGCCAAAATCCAGAACCAGGCCCGCGGCGGACTGAGCTGGTGGGAACATTTCGGCAGGTATTACGACTCCTTCGAGCCCACCCAGTTCACTTTCCATTTCTTCTCCCGCAGCATCGACATCGACAAGATCCGCCTGCGGGATCCGGAACTGGTTGAATCCGCAGAACGGGACTGGCTCACCCGCCACGGAAAGGCCCCGCTGGAAACTCCGTTGTCTGCCGGTCCTGCCCGGTTCAACGGCCGCCTGCTGTCCCTGACCCACGAAAGTGGCAAGGTCGAGTTGCAGAACGACGGCGCTAGCCTCGCCCTGGTGACCGACCCGGCCCAGGCCGATGCAAGCACCGGCCTGCTGCTCACGGCACCGAACCACGAAGAAGGCTTGAAAGATGTCTTCGGGCAAATCCCCGCCGAAGCAGCCGCTGTGGTGATCCAGGGCGGAAACCCCTTTACCCGGATCCTGCTCTCGGAAGAAGTCCGCCTGGGCCGCGGCCTCACCAGCGTCATTGTCGATGACCGGGGTCCGGCGTCGAACCTGACGCTGGTACTGTCCGGCCGTGCGGACGCCGTTGTTCCAGCCACCGTGGAGGTTTCCCATGCATAGCCTGTCCTCTCTCTTTGCCCCTCGCGGCATCATCGTGGTTGGGGCATCGTCCAGCCCCGAAAAGCTCGGCGCCGTCATGGCGCAATCACTGTCCAGCTACCCGGCGCCAGTGGAACTGGTTAACAGCCGCGGTGAAAACGGAATGCACACCAGCATCGCCGAGGCTGCTGCAGCAATTCCCGGCGGCCCGGATCTCGCCGTGCTGTGTGTGCCCGCTGCTGCCACGGCACAGGCTCTGCGGGACAGCGCCGCGAACGGCGCCAAAGCAGCGCTGGTCTGCGCCGGCGGTTTCGCAGAAGCAGGCGGTCCAGGCATCGAATTCGCGTCCCAGGTCGAGTACGCTGTCCGGGAAACCGGCATCAGGCTGCTTGGCCCCAACACGTCCGGGTTCTTCGTTCCCCACCGCAACCTCCGCGCCAGCTTCGTCCCGGGTGTCGCTGAACTGGA
Source organism: Pseudarthrobacter sp. NIBRBAC000502772 (assembly GCF_006517235.1). NCBI lineage: Bacteria > Bacillati > Actinomycetota > Actinomycetes > Micrococcales > Micrococcaceae > Pseudarthrobacter > Pseudarthrobacter sp. NIBRBAC000502772. The sequence continues at coordinate 548,956 of NZ_CP041188.1, read as the reverse complement.
GCCGGGTTCGGTAGCGGTCGTCGCAGCCAGCGGAGGAGTTAATCACGTACTGGCATTTCATCTGCAGCGCTCCGGAGCAGGGGTCAGCCTTGCCGCTGGTATCGGAGCAGGAACTGACATCACCGCACCGGACGTGCTGGACTACCTCATCACCGATGATCAGACCAAGGCAGTAGCCCTGCATCTGGAAACTGTTTCGGACGGACCTGCCCTCGTGGACGCCGTCTCACGCCTGAGCGCGGTCAAGCCCGTCGTTGCATTGGTCGTCGGCCGAAACGATGTGTCCGAATTCGCCCAATCACACACCGGCGCCTTGGCTACCTCCTGGCGCACCACACGATCGGTACTCCAGCAGGCGGGCGCGGTAATCGTCGATGACGAGAACCAACTGGTCGCCGCAGTGACCGCCCTGGCCGGTCGCCGGCTGCAACCGGCCGCGGACCCCGGAGTAGGCCTCATCACCGGCCAGGCCGGACCGGGCCTGTTGATCGCCGATGCCCTGCACAGCGCTGGTGTGACGCTTCCGAGACTCGCGCAGAGCAGCCAGGACACCATCGGCGCGTTGCTCCCGCCGCTGACGTTCCAAGCAAATCCGGTAGACACCGGCCGACCCGGGCCCGGCTATGAGCAAATAGTGGCCGCCGTGTCACAGGACCCGGCAATCGACCTCGTGGCGCTTTACGGCCTGACAGAACCGGTGACCGACCTCCCGCTGGCCGTAGCCAATTCGGGCGCGGCGGAGACGATGCCGTTCCTCATTGGCGTGGACGGCCCCGACGGTGACCTGGAGCGAGCCCGCAAGTCGGCGCGACAGCATAACCTTCCGCTGATTACGGGGCCAACCTCGTTGGCTCACGGTATCGCCGCCGTGGTGAACGATGCCCGGGGTCAATTCCAGAGGGCCCAGGCTGCTGAGGGCTCCCCAGCGTGGCCGGATGTGGAAGGTCCGTGGGATGAGAACCGCTCCAAGGAACTTCTCGGTGCACTTGGCATTGCCACGCCCGAACGGCGCGTGTGCAGCACCCGTGACGCTGCCCAGGAAGCGCTGGCGGAGCTTGGCGGTCCCGTAGCAGTGAAGCTGCTCGACGCAACCGTCCTGCACAAAACGGAAATTGGTGGCGTACACCTTGGCGTCAAGACCGCGGAAGAGATGGACCGGGCCCTGGCAGGTCTCGAAGCCGTCGGCGCCCGCGAGTTCCTGGTAGAGGCGATGGCGCCGTCCGGCGTCGACCTTGTCGTGGGCGTCCGACGTGATCCCGTTTTCGGACCGATCGTGGTTCTGGGGCTGGGCGGCACCGCGGCCGAAGTCTTCGCGGACATCTCCATACGAACCGCGCCGCTTGCACTGCGGGCAGCCGAAAGCATGCCCGCCGAGCTGCAGGCACGCGAACTCTTGTATGGCTTCCGTTCCGGTCCGATGCTGGATACGTCTGAACTGGCCGGCCTCTTGGTCAGACTCGGCGATGCACTCGTCTCCAACGAGGCTGTCGCTGAAATCGAAATTAATCCCCTCCGCCTGACCCACAACGGGCTCTTGGCGTTGGATGCAGTAGTTATCAATGTCGAGGAGGACATTCAATGACCAGCCACACCAGTGAAGGCACTGTCCCCTGGCCAGCAGAACTTGCTGCAGAATTCCGCCGGAAGGGCTACTGGGAGGACCGGGCCCTGGGCAGCTACGTCCTGGACACCGCCGACCGCTTGCCCGACAAGGTGGCGTTGGTAGAGGGCGATGTTCGCATCACCTATTCCGAGCTTGCCAACCGGATGGACGCCGCAGCCGAGCGCCTCCTCCAGCTCGGACTCAAGGCAGATGACCGCATCATGCTCCAGCTGCCGAACGGATGGCAGTTCACCATCCTCACGCTGGCTTGTTTCCGGGCAGGCATCATCCCTGTCATGGCGTTGCCTGCGCACAGAAAATACGAGCTGTCCTTCCTGACAGAACTCTCCGAGTCCCGCGCCATCGCAGTACCGGACGTGATCAAGGATTTCGATCACCAGGCCCTGGCCGAGGAACTCGCTGCGTCCATTCCGTCCCTTGATCTGATCCTCGTATCGGGCGCCGCGAACCCCCTCAACATTCGCCTGGACGAGGTCCTTGCCCCCGGGACGGACGCTGCCGGCACCCGGGCCCGGCTGGATGCATCGGCGCCCTCTCCGGATGCACCGGCCCTGTTCCTGCTCTCCGGGGGCACTACCGGGCTGCCCAAGCTCATCACCCGCACCCATAACGATTACGCCTACAACATCAAGGCGACGTCCCTGCCAACGGCCGTTACTGAGGACACCGTTTACCTCGGTACCCTGCCGGCGAGCCATAACTTTCCCCTCGCCTGCCCGGGGATCCTGGGCATACTGTTCGCCGGCGGCCGAGTGATCATGCTGCCCAGCCCCGAGCCACGCAAAGCCTTTGCCGCCATTGAACGCGAAGGCGTCACACTCTCCACCGCGGTCCCCGCAGTGGCGCAGCGCTGGATTGAACACCAAGAGGAAGTGGGCGGCAACGAGCTGGCGAGCCTGCAGGTCATCCAGGTTGGCGGTTCCAGACTCCCGGACGAGATCGCCTACAAGGTGAAGCCCGTGTTGGGTGCAACCTTGCAGCAGGTCTTTGGCATGGCCGAGGGTCTCATCAACACCACCCGACTGGACGACCCCGAGGACGTTATCTGCACCACGCAGGGCCGGCCTGTATCCGATGCTGACGAAATTCGTATTGTGGATGAGGCAGGCAATGACGTGCCCGATGGGACTGCCGGAGCCATCCTCACGCGCGGCCCCTACACCCCTCGCGGCTACTACCGCGCGCCGGAGGCCAACGCCCGGGCATTCACCCCTGATGGCTGGTACGCCAGCGGGGACATCGTGGAACGCCGCCCGGACGGAAACCTCATCGTCCAGGGACGCGACAAGGACATGATCAACCGCGGCGGAGAAAAAATCTCCGCGGAGGAAATTGAAAGCCTGGTGTACCGGATTGAGGACGTCACCATGGCGGCCGCCATCGCCATGCCGGATCCGGTGCTGGGCGAAAAGCTCTGCCTCTACATCACCGTCAAACCAGGAACAGAAGTAACGCTGGAACAGATCCAGGACCTGCTTCGGCGGACCGGAGTGGCCGCCTTCAAGATCCCCGAGCACCTGGTGGTGGTGGATGAGCTGCCCACGACAAAAGTCGGAAAGATCAACAAAAAGGACCTTCGCGCCGACATCGCCGAGCGCTTGGCTTCCACCTCCCCCGCGAAGTGAAAGGAAGACAATGATGGAAAACATTACCCATGAGTCTGTTGCGGCCGGTGTGGTCGCTCCGGAGCCGACACCTGAGGAAGCGGCCCAGCTTGAACAGCTCTACAAGGACTTCGATAAGGAAAACCTGATCCCCTTGTGGACGGAGATCGGGGACCTGATGCCGATGGTCCCAACCCCCAAGGCCGTGCCGCATGTGTGGCGCTGGGATGATCTGTATCCGCTGGCCGCCCGCGCCGGTGACCTGGTGCCCGTGGGCCGCGGCGGAGAACGCCGCGCTATTGCCCTGGCGAACCCCGGCCTTGCCGGCACCCCATACGCCACACCTACGCTGTGGGCGGCAATCCAGTATCTCGGCGGCCGGGAAACGGCACCGGAACACCGCCACTCCCAGAACGCGTTCCGCTTCGTCGTCGAGGGCGAGGGGGTGTGGACCGTGGTGAACGGGGACCCCGTGCGGATGTCCCGCGGCGACTTCCTGCTCACCCCGGGCTGGAACTTCCACGGCCACCACAACGACACCGACGAGCCGATGGCCTGGATCGACGGGCTGGACATCCCGTTCGTGCACTACGCCGACGCCGGCTTCTTCGAGTTCGGCACCGAACGCGTCACCGACGAAGCCACCCCGGACATCTCCCGCTCCGAACGCCTCTGGGCCCACCCCGGCCTCCGCCCGCTCTCCGGCCTCGACGACACCACCAACTCCCCCATCGCCGCCTACCGCTGGAAGTACACCGACGCAGCGCTCCGCGAACAGCTCCTGTTGGAGGACGAAGGCCACCCCGCCACGGTCGCCCAGGGCCACGCCGCGGTCCGCTACACCAACCCGACCACAGGCGGGGATGTGATGCCCACCATCCGGGCCGAGTTCCACCGCCTCCGCGCCGGCGCCACCACCGAACCCCTCCGCGAGGTGGGCTCCAGTGTCTGGCAGGTCTTCGAAGGCACCGGATCCGTGGTCCTGAACGGCGAAACCAAGCAACTGGCCAAGGGCGACCTGTTCGTCGTCCCGTCCTGGCAGCAATGGTCCCTGGAAGCCGGGACGGAGTTCGACCTCTTCCGCTTCAGCGACGCTCCCATCTTCGAACGCCTGAATTTCAACCGAACCTACATCGAAGGACGCACCAAGTAATGAGACTCCTTACCCTCCGCACCGAAGACGGCACCAAAGCGGTGCGCCAGGACGGCGACGCCCTCACCGAGATCCCAGGGTTCGCCGACGTCGGCGCTCTCCTGCAGGACCCGAACTGGGAAACCACCGCTGCGGCGGCCAGCGGCGCAACGCACGCCCTGGACGGCGCCGACCTCGCCGCCGTCGTCCCCTCCCCCGGCAAGATCATCTGCGTGGGCCACAACTACCGCAACCACATCAAGGAAATGGGCCGGGAAGTCCCCGAGTACCCCACCCTGTTCGCCAAGTACGCCGAATCCCTCATCGGGCCCAACGATGACCTCGCCCTGCCCCAGGAATCCGACGCAGTGGACTGGGAAGCCGAACTCGCCGTCGTCATCGGCAAGCCCGGCCGCCGCATCAGCGAAGCCGACGCCGCGGACCACATCGCCGGCTACGCCGTCCTGAACGACGTGTCCATGCGCGATTACCAGTTCCGCACCATACAGTGGCTGCAGGGAAAGACCTGGGAAAAGTCCACCCCGTTCGGCCCCGCCCTGGTCACCAAGGACGAATTCAGTGCCGGGCCGCTGATGACCTCGGCCGTGGACGGTGAGGTGCAGCAGAGCACCCCCACCGGCGACCTGGTGTTCACCCCCGAATTCCTGGTCTCCTACATCTCCACCATCATCACCCTGAACCCGGGCGACGTGATCGCCACCGGCACCCCCGGCGGCGTGGGCCACGCCCAGGACCCCAAGAGGTACCTGCAGGAAGGCCAGGTCCTGGTCACCACCATCGAAGGACTCGGCCAGCTGACCAACCGCGTGGTCAAGGAAGCCTGATGGTCGCCCGCCACGACCAAGCCACCGACCCGCGCCTGCAGGAACAACTCCTGCAGGCGCGGCGGGGCACCGCCTTTTTCGCCCGCAAGCTCAACGAGCTCACCGACGCAGAACTGGACGGCGACTCGCTGCTGCCCGACTGGACCCGCCGGCATATCGTGGCGCACGTAGGGTACAACGCCCGCGCGATCGCACGTCTGGTCGAATGGGCAGCCACCGGAGTCGAAACACCGATGTACCCCTCCCCCGAGGCGCGCAACCACGAGATCAACTTTGGCGCCACCCTCTCCCCCATCGCGCTGCGGAACCTTTTCGATCACTCCGCGGTACATCTGTCCGTCGAGTGGCGTGACCTGCCGGACCCGGCATGGCAGCACGAAGTCCGCACTGCGCAGGGACGTGCCGTTCCCGTCTCCGAAACGGCATGGATGCGCACTAGGGAAGTCTGGATCCACGCAGTCGATCTGAACAACGGGGCCACCTTCAACGACATCCCCGCACCCGTCCTCGAGCGCCTCCTCCGGGACATCACCGGCGCCTGGAAAACCCGCGGCACCGACACGGGCCTCATCGTAGAGGTCTCCGGCCAGCCCCAAACAATGACCTTCGGGGACACCGGCGCAGCCCACGCAACGGTCATCGCCGGCTCTTTGCCCGCCATCACTGAATGGGCAGCAGGCAGAGGCGCCAACGGTGTGACAGTGGAAGGTCCTGGCGCCAACGGCGCAGTTCCTGCTGCCCCGAAGTGGATCTAGGCCAGAAAGGGCTTTTGCGATGACGAGAATGCTGATTATTGGACCTCCCGGTTCCGGAAAAGGAACCCAGGCGGAGCGGATCTCGGGGCGCCTCGGCGTTGTGGCGATCTCCACCGGAGATATCTTCCGCGCCAACGTGAAGGGCGAAACTCCGCTTGGCATCGAGGCCAAGAAGTACATGGACAACGGCGACTTCGTTCCGGACAGCGTCACCAACAAGATGGTCCGCGACCGCCTGAGCGAGGCCGACGTCGAAAGCGGCTTTGTGCTCGACGGCTACCCCCGCACCACCGCGCAGGTGGATTACCTGGACGAGATCCTCGCCAAGGGCGACGAGAAGCTGGACGTCGTCCTGCAGCTGACGGCCGACGACGAGGAACTGGTCCACCGCCTCCTGGGCCGGGCCAAGGAAACGGGCCGGAGCGACGACAACGAAGCCGTCATCCGCCACCGCCTGGACCTGTACCACGAGCAAACCGAAGTCGTCGTGGCCAGATACGCCGAGCGCGACATCCTCACCCAGGTGGACGGCATCGGCCCGATCGACGAAGTGACTGACCGCGTGATGCAGGTCCTCAAAGCGGCACAGGCAGCCTGATTCAACTCGGCCGTGGCTCTTGGTGACGCTTTCCTAATTCGGAGTGAGGCAGGGCTTGGATCACTCGCCCTTAGGAAGCGCTCTTCCTTCCAGATATCTGGCTCGAATGAAGGTCCAGCTGACCTGGTGTCGGGCTATTGCCTCCTGTTTCACTTGCCTTGACCTTCAAACATCCTGCATCCGAATAGAGCACACCCAAATCTTACGTCTGGCAGCCGCTGAAGCACCCCGTCGCCTTCGCACGCTGCGCTCCTACTGCTCTGCGAGTCTGACCTAGTTGAGTGTTCTGTGGATGCTTGATATCCCGTGGAACCGGGCTCCAATGGCCGAGACGGCGATGGTCGGGTGGCTTCGGAACGCACCAAATCCCCAGCGCCGCCGGCAGGAAATGTGTGCGGCGGAGCCTACGTCAAAACTGGAAAACCTAATCTTGGCTCCGGCTCTGGGACATGCTCCGGATGCCGCCTGGCTGACACGCAGTGCCGGGCCGCTCACATCGAGTGCCCGGCACTGTGCGTGCTCCGTTTCCGGATTTATTGAAAGGTCGTGAATTTCTGGGCGGTGTCTTTTGTAACGACTTCGGTGCCGGTATCGATCCGGGGCTCAAACTTGTCTCCGCGCGCGGCTGCGGCGGCCGTGGTCACCGCGGTGGTGCCCATTTTTTTCGGGAACTGGGCGATGCTGGCTGTTTCCGTGCCGGCCAGGATGGCATTGGCCTCATCCGGAAGTGCGTCGAAGCCCACGAGCAGCAGGCCCGGCTTGAACGGATCAGACTTCTTGCGGGCTTCGATGGCGCCCAGGACGGGCGGTCCGCAGGCGCTGTAGATCGCGTCCACGTCGGGGTTGGAGGCGGCGAAGGCCTGCATGACGTTTACGCCCTTGGTCTGGTCGCATTCGGTGGCCAGAGTGTTGACGACCTTGATGTCCGTGCCTTTGAGTGCGTCCAGGACGCCATTGACTCGTGCGTCCAGGGCCGGGACACCGGGGATGCCGGACATGATGGCCAGCGTTCCCTTGTTTTTGAGCTGTTCGGCAAGGTATTTGCCGGCCTGGCTGGCTCCGGCGTAGTTGTCGGTTCCGACGTAGCTGGAGGCTCCCTTCCAGCCGCCCAGGTCGTCGTTGACCAATACGATTTTGACGCCCTGGCTGACTGCGCGGTCCAGGGCCGGCTGGACCTGCGGGCCGATGGGTGCGACCACGATGGCGTCGGCGCCGCGGGTGACCATGCCTTCGATCGCGGTGATCTGCGGCTGTGCGTCGACTCCGTTGCCGGGGGCATCGACGCCCAGGAATTCGATGTCGTCCTTGGGCATGGCGGCGATGCCCTCGCTCATGGCGTTGAAGTAGGCGTTGGTGGTCTTGAGGATGACCCCGACTTTGGGTTTGCTCTGCCCGTCCGTGGCCGCGGAACTTCCGCCGCCGCATGCGGTCATGGACAAGGCAAGAGATCCGACCAGCACGCCGGCCGCAAGCCATTTAGCTTGTTTCATGTGATTCTCCTGGTGGTTAAGTGGATGAGTCTGATTTTTCGGAGGCCGCCGCTGTTGCATCAGCGCCCCCGGAGGATGAGTGAGACAATGCGTTCGTGGGTTTCGGCGCTGGAGATCTCTCGCCAACGACCCTCCCTCAGCGCAGGACGATGGCCCGTCGGCGACTTCGATGACGCCGTCGAACTGGGGGGAAGATGACGGAGACACCCTGCTGGGAAGGGTCTTGATTAGGTCAAGCACCTGCCGTGTCTCACGGAGGCCCAGTGCCGCGGTGGGCTCGTCGAGCAGGACGACCTGCTTGGCGAACGCAACGGTCCGGCCACTGCGATGGCATTGCGCCGCTGTGTTTTCGTGACCGCTGGCCGTGGGACTCAGACAGCAAGCGACGTGCCACGAGCCACCGATGTCATTAGCTTCGTTAGGGCTTTCATGTCGCCAGCCACTTCCTGGAGGGAGGGGACATCGACGGCCGCACCGTTCTCGAGAACACGCTGGGTGGCTCTGATGACTTTTGCGATAGACACGCCTTGGGAAACTCCGCATCCGCCGACTAGGTTTCCGTTTTCAATATTCAGAACAAGCAAGCCGCCCGGCTGGTCAAGTTGTCCGAATACGAGTTCCTCAGAGTTGAGTCCAACGTATCCAGTGGATTGCATGCTGAGGTCGTACTGGTCGGACCAGTTCCAAGGTTGGCTCGTGTAGGACGATGCAGTTCCAATCATGTTGGCAGCCGCCACCGCACCTTGTTCACCGGCGGCTTTCCAGCATTCCAGTCTGTGGCCACGTTGTTCCGGTAACAGTCTCATTCGTACGGCATCACCCGCAGCATAAACATGGGGATTGGATGTCTGCCCTTGGGCGTCCACGAGGATTCCGTCATCCACGAGCAAGCCCGCCTCTGAGGCTAGAGAATCGCGTGGGCTTACGCCGATCCCCACGACTACGGTGTCAGCTGCCAGCGTCTCGCCATTGCTCAGACGGACACCAGTGACGTGGTCGTCTTCGACCGTGTACTCGACCGGAACAACCGAAGTCAGTATTCTGACTCCGTGCTTCCGGTGTTCGTCCGCGATGGCCTCAGCTATGACCTCCGGGACGTTGCGGCCCAGTATCCGGGGCCCGACCTCGATGACAGTGACATCGTGTCCGAGCGAGCGCGAGCTTGCCGCCACCTCCAGCCCAATTACGCCGCCTCCGATGATGACGAGATGGTGCGAAGCGTCCAGGGACGCTTTGATTTCGCGGGCATCGACCATATCGCGCAGGTAGTGGATCCCCCGGGCGGTGCTGCCGGGAAGCGTCAGGCGGCGAGGTTCTGCCCCGGTAGCCAACAACAGCTTGTTGAATGACACAATCTCGCCAGTGGCTGTGGTAATTTTCTGGGTGTCCGGGTCCAAGCCGGTGACCTTTCTGCCGAGAAGGACGCGAAAGCGTTCCAAGTCCTCGACGTGACCGAGGAGCTGCGGCAGAGCGTATCCGGTTCCCCGCAGCACGGCTTTTGACAGCGTGGTGCGGTCGTAGGGGGCGATTTCTTCTTCGGTTATGAGCGTGACTTGCCCGCTGCCCGGGTCGCCGAGGAGAGTTTCCACTGCGGCAGCGGCAGCCGGCCCTCCGCCCACGATTACATAGTGGTCGGCTTCCTGTTGAACGTTCATGACTGAGTTCCCGGGAATTGGACTTCGATGGTTTCCCCGGTCACGCGCACGGGATAGGTGGCAATGGGTTCGTGGGCGGGGGCTCCCTTGGCAGCTCCGTTGCGAACGTCGAATCGGCCCTGATGTTTGGGGCACTCAATGACGTTCCCGAAGACAAAGCCTTCGCACAGGCGCGCATATTCGTGAGAGCAAATTCCATGGCTGGCGAAGTAGCCGGCTTTCGTCTGATAAACGGCGACGGGCTGCCCGTCGACTTCCGCTTCGATCACGTCGTCTTCCTCGAGCTCATCAGTCGAGGCAACGGCGATCCAGTTGTTTTCAGTGCTCATTTTTTCTCAGCCGCCAGTTCTTTTCCAGCCTCCGTTGCAGCCTTCACGGCTTCCTCCGGGGAGATGGGAAGGGGTCGCATGATGAAATAGCTCGGGTCTTTTTTTTGCCGCCATAGAGCCGGAAGCATTTCCCTCCACGCTGCCCATGTGGATGTGTAGGCCGGGGGCAGTCATGTTCGATCTTTCCGTACAGGGCTGGAAGCGCGTGGAACGGAACGGTGGGATTCATGTGGTGCTCGACGTGATAGGTCATGTTCCAAGCGAGAAACCTGTTGATGGGATTGGTGAGTATGGTTCTCGTGTTCTGGCGCCAGTCAGGGACTTCCGTCGCCAAACCCACATGCTGGGGGAGCGTAATCCATGCGTGCAACCCCGATCCGACGAAACGGGCGGCGAAGACGAACAGGATCGGCCACCATGTCTGGAAAATCACTGCTGCGGCGATGACGGCGACGTAGACAGCTACGCAGGCCGTAGCGGACCGCCGGATGGTCGCGTGTTCGCTGACCGGGACGAATCGCTTGGCTAGGACGTCAGGGCCAAACATGTTCCGAACGCTGTCCCACAGCCAGCTGGGAACAAAACGCAGCCGTAGCAGGTCCATAGCCAGGAAGCGGAAGTGGGGCGGCGGTTCGAGCACGATCTCCGGATCGATGTTCGGGTAATTGGTGTAAGTGTGGTGGCCGGCGTGGAGCCAGCGGTCACGGATGGGCTCCTTGAAGGCCAACAGGCCGGCAATGTAGTGCACCGTCTCGTTCAGCCAAGAGCTGCGGAACGCTGTGCGGTGGTGAGTCTCGTGCAGTATGGCTTCACTGAAGCAGTACACAGTGGAATAAGCCAGAAATGACACGACCCTCGCCCACACCGGCAGCACGTCAAGCACGGCAAAGGTAGCAAAGAACCCGAGCGCGCCGGCGTAGGTACCGAACCAGACCAGACCCTGCCAGTTGGTTCTGCCCTGTAGTTTTTTCATTGTTTTCTTTTCGAGCTTCACGCGGTACCAGAGCGGCTCGGACATGTCCGGTTGGGTGCTCACTAGCAATTCCTCATTTCATATCCCGTGCGGGTGGTGGTGTCGCTCATGACGCTCCTACGGTGGCCGTGTTGTCGTTTCCCACAAAGGGAAAGTCGTTTTTGGGTGGCATGAATCACACTGTAGGCGCAAATGGTGCACCGGTCTACCATTTACTCAAATTGGCTAACCATTCCTAGAATTAATGGCTGACCGGTTGCCCATTAGTGCGGATCGGCCTAGCATGAGAGCTTGTACGGGCACTCTCGCCTGGCGAGATCACACGCGAAGAGGAACGAATGTCCCCCGAATCGCTTGTTCATGCTCGGACGCCGTGGCCGGTTCGGCATCATCGGGGGCGGCCCGGGGAGGCAGCGGCGCACTATGCCCAGGCAGCCCGTTCCGTGGGTGCCGCCTTCATTACAAGTGTTCCAGTCTTTGTCGTCGAGTCCGGGACGTACATGGTCTGAGCGACAACCTTCGCGTCTGCAGCCAGGCATCTGACGCGCACCGGCGGCCGGTCATCGAGGGAGAACCGGCCGCCGTGAGCCGGTGCTCACCTCAGAGGAAAAGCAAAGAACACCCGCATGATGATCTACAGCTTCCGCTTAGCATGCCCACAACCAGCATTGGACATTAAACGTGAATTCGACGACGACACGGAAACAAGAGCTTTCCTGGACGGAACTGTGGCCAGACAGCGCAGCCAGCCCCGGATGGTCCCACTCCGGCATAGCTGTTCTTCAGGACGGCACAGTCGTGTTCGCCCACCCGGAAGGACGGCGGCTCGTATTTCTCGACGAGAAGTCAGGCACCACCAGGACAGTTCAAACCGAACTCACCGAGATGCACTCCATTACTCCGATCACAGAAGATGGAGAAGAGGTGCTCTGGATCGCGGACAACGGACACAAGTTCATACCCACCGGTGACAGCTACGCCGGCCACCTCGCCCCGGGCCGCGCGGTCAAAGTAAATCTTCTGGGCGAAATCGTGCAGGAACTGAAGACCCCGGCACTCAAGGAATACACGCGCGAGGGGTGGGGGCCCACATCAATATCCGTCGAACCCGGAAAATCCTCCCAGGCCGGGCGGATCTGGGTCGCCGACGGCTACGGCGCCAGTCTCGTACACTGCTTCGATCCCTTCGGGGAACACCTGTTCAGCCTGGACGGAACGGAGTCCGGCACCCGGTTCAACACACCTCACGGAATCCTCATTGATGCCCGCAATCACGATTCAGAATTGTACATCGCCGACAGGACAAATCAACGAATCGTGGTTTTCTCAACGGCCGGTCACTATCGCCGGTCAATCACAGACGCAAGTTTCACCAGCCCTTCCAGCCTCGCCCGGTGGGGCACCAAAATCCTGATCACCGAGCTCCACGGCGCAATCACAGTCCTTGACGAAAAGGACAGGGCCTCGGACCTCCTTCAAAGCGAGGATGAGCATTTCTCACGGCGGGGATGGCCGAATCTAGAGCTAGACAACAAAGTCCGGAGGCCCCACCTCCATACCGGCATCCTGAACAGCCCCCATGGAATAGCAACGTCCCCCGCGGGGGACATATATCTGACTGAATGGCTCATCGGAGGACGTCAACTCAAGATTGCCTTGGTCTAGCCAGAGGATTATCTGCCCACAATGGGATGGACAAGTTGATTCCCAATTCGTTTACGCCACGAGTCCCGCTCGGGCCCGCAAGTCTCGACGTTTTCCAGGCCTGGCTCCTGCTTGCTGCCGGGCGTTTGTTGGCAACGAATAGCAGAAATTCAAAAAGCTGAGCCAGATCCTTAGGTTCGGGGTCCGAGGCTGGTGGACAACATCAAGAACGGTCAGGCCTTGACCAGTGAGGCGAGAGCCAGGAATGGGCAATTCTTTTCGTCATGTTTCCGTGGCCGGACGCCCGGAACACTTCCTGCGGGACTCCTGACGTCCAGGGTTCCCCTGCCTAAACCCCACCGGGTAAGTGCGGCAAGAGTGCCTTCTACAGTCAGGGTCCGACGCGGCATGGCCCCTTTTTCGAACACGGCTGTTAGCTTTTCCGCGGGGCAGGTTAGACGGTAGATATCGGCACGTTCTGTGGTTTGCAATAGCAGTTGGGGTTGTTCGTTCGCCTCATCGGATCTGTCATCCCAGTCGTCCATCACATTGCGGAAGAGGCGGTCCAGGAGCTGCGGCGGAAGGTCCTCGAACCTTGCACCGGTGTTGAGGTCGACTGCATGAACCCACACTTCAAAGGCTCGTCCCCACACTGTGTCGGCCACGTGGAGTGGCCGTTGGCCTTCTTGTTCCAGTGACGTATCCCATTTGTCGTCCGGAAGATCTCGCCATTCGACATTCAGGTGGACGGCTGCGTGGGCGTGAAGGTTGCGTAGAGCGGCGTCGGGCAGGGTTGCACCGTAGTCGATATCGTGGGCATCGTCGTGGTTCGCTGCTTTCACTTCGGTCTCGCTGCGGCGCACTTCTTCGAGAAGATGGGCCAGGTAGCGGGCGTTGTAACCGACGTGGGCCACCACGTGTCCCCGGCTCCAGCCGGAGAGCAAGGACGGTCCGCCAATGTCCTGGGCCGTTAGCTGAGCCAGTTGGCGGGAAAAGTAAGCCGTTCCACGCCGGGCCAGCAACAACGACTCCTTTATCTGCGGGTCTTCGACCAGGTCGTACCGGGCAACCATGTCGCTCCTTCAGCCGCGGCTACCGGGCAGGAACCGGCCGGCCTCCGGGAAGTAGGTGCGCTGGAAATGAAGGCGTTCGACGATCGGCGCGTCCGAGAATCGGAACAGGTCGAACTGTTCATCGGCCTCCAGGGACCATGCCACCCAGGAGGGAACAACGAATATGTCTCCCCGGACAAGTTCGGTGGCGTCCCCGTTGAGGATGACCCTGCCCGAGCCTTCGAATACCTGCCAGATGGAGGAACCGACCTCTTGACGGGTCGCCGTCTTGGTACCCGTCCGAAGACGGTGGAACTCGCAGCGGATCGTTGGCAGGACATCTCCGCCGTTGGTGGGATTCGTGTATTTGATTGCAGCGTGTCCTGGTTCCACCGTGGCGGGGTGGCCTTCGTCCTCAAGAGCCAGCTGTTCCGCCAGTGCGCGGTCTGTGTACTCCCACCGGTAGGCGGCTATCGGGGTTGAGACCTGTTCCTGTTGTGACACCAACGGTGTCAGGCCGGGGTGGGCCCACATTCGTTCCGAACGGGAGATCTCCGGGGTGGCCTCATCAGTGACCCTTTCGGAGCCGAATTCGAAGAACCCGAGGTCCATGTCGTGGGCGAAGGGCACGTCCAGTCCGTCGATCCAGGCCATGGGTTGGTCCGTGTCGTTGTGGTGGCCGTGGAAGTTCCAACCCGGGGTCATCAGCAGATCTCCCCGACGCATGGCGACCGGGTCGCCGTTGACGACGGTCCAGACGCCCTCGCCTTCGACGACGAATCGGAATGCGTTTTGGGCATGGCGGTGTTCGGGGGCCGTCTCGTGAGGTCCGAGCCACTGGATGGCGCACCATAAGGTGGGTGTGGCGTAGGCGGTAGGGGCGAGCCCGGGGTTGGTCAGCCCGATCGCCCGGCGTTCCCCGCCCCGCCCCACGGGCACGAGATCGCCGGCTCGTTCAGCGATGTCCACCAACTCCGACCACTTCCACACGAACGGCACGGCGGCCGGTTTTGGCGCCAGGGGCATCAGGTCATTGGTTTGCGTCCACAGCGGTGACGTCGAGTTGCGGGCAAAGTCGGCATAGAGCTGTTCGAGGGCTTCGCTGGGCTCCGGTTGTCCCTCGGCAATGGGGGGCGCCTCGGTCAGGTTTGGGTCAGTCATGGTCTTCTTCCTTCCGGAACGATATGCAGTGCGGGATCGGGTAGGCCTGGGGGCCGGCGGGAACCGTCCGCGATGCCCCGTGCAGTTCAAATGGGACAGCACGTCAGCCGGGGGCAAATGCTGACCTGCTTCATGGCCACTGCGTCGATACGGGATGTTCCTCTATTGCCGTGGGAGAGCATGCACTTGATGGCGCGCTCCGGGACGGTCGGCGTACGCGACGGCGATGCGGGCGGTGGTCTGCACCTCGAGGGCGCCGATTTTCTCAATCGTCAACCGAACCTTTGAGCCGTCAGTCAGGGGCCCGACACCTGCCGGGGTGCCGGTGGCAATGACGTCACCTGGATGCAGGGTCATGACCGAGCTCGCGTACGAGACCAGCTCAGCGATACCAAAAATGAGTTCCGAAGTGTTTGTGTCCTGGCGCAGTTTGTCGTCCACCCAGCATTGAAGTGAAAGGCTGTCCGCGTCTCCAACCTCATCAGCGGTGACTATCCACGGTCCCATTGGTGTGAAGGTGTCGAATGATTTCCTGGTTGATCGGTCCTCGGTGGAGCGCACTGTGATGTCCAACAGGCCGGTATAGCCAAAGACGTAATCCAGTGCTTCTTCCGCTCCGACGTTCCGGGCAGTACGGCCGATCACGATGGCAAGTTCGCCCTCCTGATCAGTTCGTTTGTCAGTGTAGGGAAGCTCGATCTCGTCCCCTGGCCCGATTACGGAGCTGTTGGCCTTGAGGAAAACGCCGTATTCGGCGATGGTCTTCTGCTCTGCCATCTCCTCCTTGTGGTCAAGGTAGTTCACGGGGGCGGCGATGATCTTGCCTGGGCGTGACAACGGGGCCCCCAGCCGGGTGTTGTTCAAGGGCTGCTGCGGGCAGGCGGTGAGATCAAGCTGCCGGAGTTCTGCAGCGGTTCCCCCTTGTTCCAGCCAGGGGAGCCACGGCCCGCCGTGGCGGCCGGCGCGGGTGGGCAGGAGATCGGTGACGTCGTAGATGACCGTGTCGGTGACAATCGCGGCGCGATCGCCGTTAAGGACGGCTAGTTTCATGATGATGTTCCTTCGGTGAGGATCAGGAGACCGTTGAGGTAAGGAGTGTCAGTGTGGGTTCACACCAAGGGCGGGCACAGGTCCAGATAATCGCTGGGCCACACGTCACGTAAGGTCACCGGTTGTCCGCCCTTTTCCACGGAGAGCTCGATGGCTTCAACTGTTGCGATCGTCTCCAGGGTCCATGCCGTTGGGAGCAGTTCGCGCCCTTGCCTGACCATTGCCAGGAACTGACGCATCAGGCCCCGGTAGTTCGCGGGCTGGACCCTGAAGTCCAGGTTGGCCCAGACTCTTTCTCCCACCATCTGGGCGCGCCACTGGTATTGCTTATCGTTGAGCAGGGCGATCATCCCCCGGCGTCCGTCGCTGAGCTGGACAATGACGTTGTCCAGCTCCTCTGTGCGATGAGCCTCGACCTGGGCGATGCCGGGTCCCATGAGGGCATGGAAGATTTCAACCGGGTGGATGGCGTAGTAGTAGGGGTTCAGGGATTTTTCGTCCGGGAAGGGTCCGGTCCTTGGTCCCCCGACGAACCCCGTACGCAGCGGACGCTGGATCGGCAGATCTGCCAGGCAAGGGTCGTACCTGAAATGAGAACATGACATCAATGGCACACCCTTGGCCTTGGCCAACGAGACGAGTTCGCAGGCCTCTCTCAGGCTGTTTGAGAGCGGCTTGTCAATGAAGACGGGAATCCCTGCCTCAATAGCGAGCCGGCCGTACTTGTAGTGCGCATCGCCGTACCGGTTCAAGATCATGACTGCGTCCACGTCGGTCAGGGCTTCCTCCGCGGAACCGACCACTTCGGGTATCAGAAACTGCTCTGCCTTGTCTTTGGTAATAGCAGAATCTTCGCCCCAGACCTTCGTGAATCGGGCGGACTCGTAGTGTTCTGAATACGGGAGGTTTACCTCTCGCGGAAAGTACGCGCTGTGGTGGCTGTCAGTGCCGATTAAGCCGATTTTGATCATTGCTGTTCTCCTCGCTGGTGGGATCTTTAGCGTTCCCTGGGGGCGTTTATTTGGACGGAGTAATCTTGTGCAGCCCGTCCCGGATTTCCGACATAGCCGCGATGTAGCCCCGCCATCCCATGCCTGCGATGTATAGGTCGGCGATTGAAGTGAAGAGGTCCGGCCTGCGGCCTCCCTCGTACTTTTCGCGGGCGGCCAGGTGCACGATGGCTGTGGGCATGTCGGCGTCCGATATGGCGTCGTAGATGGCGTGACCTTGGGTCGTTAGGCCGGCCGGGTTGAAAATGATCCCCGAGCTGTCGTCCTGGTGGGATTGGAGCCAATCGATGAGGGCGCCTTCATGGTTCGATTGAAACTGCTGAACCTCCACGCCGATCTCATCGGCGTGGTTCTTGATCTTGGTCTCGATCTCGGCCAGAGTCATCCGGCCGTACTTCTCGGGTAGACGCTGTCCCAGTCGGTTTAGATTGGGGCCCTGCATGATGAGTATCTTCATGGAAATCGGCTATTCCTTGGTCGGTTCAAAGTGCCTGCGAAGCGCTGGCTGCTCGGATGTGCTCGATGAATGCTTGGGTCTGCATCCAAGGCTTTGGACGTTGTGGGGGTACCAAGCCAAATAGTGCATGCCTCAGTCGGGTATCCAGCCGCCGTCGACGTCGATCGTTTCACCGGTCACGTACGAGGCTTTGTTGCTGAGCAGGAAGAGGACAACTTCGACAAGCTCCTCGGGGTCCGCAGGGCGGCCCAGCGGAATCTGCGAAACGATCCTCGCGACCGCGCTCTTGTTCATGGACCCTTGCATCCCGAACCCGATCTGGCCCGGAGCGACGCCGTTGCATCGAATTCCTCTGGGCCCAAGTTCGCGAGCTGCAGACATCGTCAGGTTGTGAAGAGCTGCCTTGGATGCCGAGTAGTGCGCACCGGCCGGCGAGGGTATGCCGAAGTCATATTCATCCGGTCCGGATGAACCTGTCTTGGCCACGAGCGACAGGAAATTCACGATGCTCGACCCTGCGTTGTCTTCGAGGCGGGACCAGGCGTGCTTCATGACAAGGAACGGTGCCGTCAGATTGACTCCGAGGACCAGGTTCCATTCCGCGAGATCAATGTCCTTGATCGGGCGCTTCTTGCCATTGGCTTTTGGCGAGAGGCCAATGCAGTTGACGATGGCATGCAATTTGCCCGTTTCGCCTGAGGCCACTTCAACTGCAGCGGCGGCGCCTTCTTCGGTTGTGAGATCCACCGCGATGCTGCGCTCGGCCTTAATCTCCTGGGCAACGGCTTCCGTTCGGGCCGCATCAACGTCCGCGATGGTGACCGAGTATCCTTCCAGCACCATCCTTGCCGCGAGTAGCTTTCCAACACCGCCGGCTCCGCCGGTTATGAGCGCATTCCGCTCCATGCTGTACCTCCTAATTTATGGGTCCCAGCAGGTCGTGACCGACCTGCTGGGACCGAACTGATGACAGGGATTGCCTCGATGCAGTGCTGGGTCCAGGGACCTGCCTCTGCTACCGGGACACGGTTTCCGGGGTGTGTATTTGGTCCAGTTCCGCCAACGGAATCTTGTAGGTTTCTTTGGCGGTGGCGGCGGCGATCGATGCGATCACGCAGCCCACGAGGACCATAACCGCGACCGGAACCCACCCGGAGGTGCCGGGACCGGCGATGGCCGCGGCGATCGAGGGACCGAAACCGGCGATCGCGAAGCCGATCTGGGTGCCAATTGCCATGCCTGACAGGCGGACGCTTGCCGGGAACATCTCGCCATAGAATGCGGGGAAGACGCCGGTCGAGGCACTATAGAGAACGCCCGACATCAGGACGGCCGCGGCGAAGATCAGCGGCAGGTTGCCGCTGGCGACGGCGCCTAGGTAGGCAAACATCATCACGCCCGGGCCGATCGTGCCAATAATGAAGATCGGTTTGCGGCCGACCCGGTCCGAAAGCATCGCCCACAGCGGGATGGACGCAACCGCAACGACCTGGGTGACGATTCCGACCCAAAGCATGGGGGTTCGTTCGAGTCCGACGGTATTTACCGCAAAGGACAGGGCGAACACGCTGAAGATCGTGCTGACGGTGGAAACCAGGGCGGTCATGACGATACGCAGCACCGACCTCCAGTGATACCGAAGAAGGATCTTCAGCGGCCACTGCGGCGTGGCGCCAGCTTCGGCCTCCTGGACGAATGTCGGCGTCTCGGCCAGCGTTCGACGGAGGATGAGGCCGACGATGACGACGACGGCGCTAAGCAGGAACGGGACCCGCCATCCCCAGGACAGGAGCTGGTCATTGGGCAGCGCCGAGATGGGCAGGAATGAAGCGGTGGCAAGGATCAGGCCAAACTGCGTGCCGGTGAGGGTAAAGCTGGTGTAGAACCCACGCCGGTGCTCCGGGGAGTGCTCCAGCGTCATCGAATTCGCGCCAGCCTGCTCGCCGGAGGCCGCGAAACCCTGCATGAGACGCAATATCACAAGCAGAATCGGGGCCCACGGACCGATCGTGTCGTAACTGGGCAGGCAGCCAATCAAAAAGGTTGACGCGCCCATCAGCAGCACAGTGAAGATCAAGATTCTCTTGCGCCCATATTTGTCGCCGATGTGCCCCAGCACGAACGCGCCAATCGGACGGGCGATATAGGCCACTCCGAACGTTGCCAGGGCCAAGAGTGTGCCAGTGGCCGCGGTGGCCTCGGGGAAGAACACCTTGTTGAAGACCAGGGCCGAGGCGAAGCCGTAGATGAAGAAATCGTAGTACTCAAGGGCACTTCCGATGGCCGCGGCTGCTGCCGCCTTCTTGGGCGTCTTCTTCGGCGCCGCAAGGTCCTGCACGGTGGGTTTACTGCCGTTATTCATGAGACTCCTCTGTCTCTTGGCGGTTCAAGCTTCTGTCCTGATAGAGCAGGTGCCGCGCGTCGCAGGGAAGTATCAACCCCCGACGAGGCGCTTTCTGGATAGTCCGGTCAGTAACCGGTTGACGATCGCGTTGCTAACGAGCCGGTCGCGCGGTACGAAGGGACATCCACGTGGCTGGTAGAAGCGGTGGCAAGGAGTTCGAGTTCTTGCTCGGCGTGACTTCCACCGCTCACTCCACAATATCTATATCTAATACAGTGGTCAAGGGTTAAGCGTATCTAATATAGTGGTTATATCCCCTGTTCCCACCGTACTGATATTCTGGTTTGCAGGCCTTCAGTTCTACTGGACCCTGTTACGCGCGATCAGCGCACGGGGGCGTCCACGGGCCGGTACTGACGAGAAGGTGACTTCAATGAGGAGCAACCATGACCACCGAGATACGCGCTGACGTGACTATCGAGGCCGAGACCACTGAGATCCCGTGGATGTCCCGGGGCGAGACCCTCGCGCGCCGTCTCGCATCCTCGATCCTGAGCGAAGAATTACAGGAGGGAGAGCGGATCGGCACGAAAGCGGAGCTCCGCACTCGGTTCAAAGTTGCCGCCGGCACGCTCAATGAGGCCGTTCGGATCCTCCAGACACAGCAGTTGATCGAGATCAAATCCGGACCTCCGCCCACTGGTGGCGTGTTCGTCGCATCTGGCCGCCCGAGCGTACGCATGCGCAATGCGGTGATGATTCTCCGTCGGGACGAGGTCACGATGGAACAGGCACTTGCAGTCCGTCACGCCCTCGACCCGCTAGTGGCTGAAGAGGCGAGTCGCCATCATCAGGCCAAAGACGCGGCCGCGCTGTGGTCCATCCTGGCGGACATGGAGGATCAGCTCGACGATCCCACAGCCTTCGTCAGGTCGAACTGGGCTCTCCACCGAAGGATGGCCGAAAGCAGCGGAAACCCTGTGTTGACGAGCGTGTACATCGCGCTTTCCGATCTCATCGCGGAATCGCTCGAAGATATCGCGGTGGATGAGAGCTTCCACGAGCGTAAGCGCTCCACCCTCGACTTGCACCGGCGGCTGGTGGAGGCAGTTCTATCAGGGGATCCCCTGAAGGCGATTGAGGTCGCTGTCGAGCACACTCCAGCGGTTCAGACAGTCGCGGCTGCGGACAGCGGACACTAGAACGTTTTGCTAAATTCCGGACAGTGCACACCACGTCTGCGTGTTTCAGAAACCGCTAATACCCGCGTAACGCGACCCTAAATGATTTCTCCCAAAACTGCCGCTTCATAACGCCGTCCGCAACATAGTTTTCGGCACGGTTCGGAGATGGACATTGGCCTTGCAACGGGTATCGATGTCGTGTTCGATGCCGTCATCGGTTCCTCGCTCAGCCCTCAGCCGTGGTGGCCGGGGTGCCTTTCGGGGACCCGCTGCGGATCGTAGTCCACTCAACAAACCCATCCGCAAAGGTTGGTCGGCGCCCGAAGGTGCCGGAGGAAATCAGCCAGCGCGTCCTTGACAGGTCCAGCAAAGACACGGGACCCGTGCGGCTGACTCTTGTGGGACCGGTCTTACTGGACGTCTCGGCCGACGTCGCATGGTCCGGTCGATCCTTCCGTTATGACTCCGGTTCCTGTGTTTCCGTCCCGGTTTCTCCTTCTTTCCTCATCTAAACGAAATGCATGCCCTCCGGGCAAAACGCCGCGGTGCCACGCCTGATTCGACCCATAACGACTTTCCGCCCGGAATCTACTGAATCGAGACCCATTCATGGGCTACACCCTTGCCGAAAAAGTGTGGAATTCCCACACCGTCCGCCACGAGGACGGCAAACCCGACCTGCTCTACATCGACCTGCATCTCGTCAACGAGGTGACCAGCCCCCAGGCCTTCGAAGGCTTACGGCTTGCCAGCCGCACCGTTCGTCGACCCGATCTGACTTTGGCCATGGAAGACCATAACGTCCCCACGATCGGGGTCGACAAGCCGATCGTTGACCTCACGTCGCGTCTCCAGGTTCAGACGCTGCGTGAAAACTGCGCGGCTTTCGGTATCAAACTCTTCAACATGGGCAGCAAGGACCAGGGCATCGTCCACGTCGTCGGCCCCCAGCTTGGCCTCACCCAGCCGGGGATGACGATCGTCTGCGGCGATTCGCACACATCCACTCACGGTGCCTTCGGAGCCTTGGCCTTCGGAATTGGCACCAGTGAAGCAGAACATGTCCTCGCCACACAGACCCTGCCCCTGCAACGGTTCAAAACCATGGCCGTCAACCTTGAAGGCAAACTGGCCCCCGGAGTCACATCCAAAGACGTCATTTTGGCCCTCATCGCCCAAATAGGCATCAGCGGGGGCCAAGGATACGTTCTCGAATACCGCGGTGAGGCCATCAAAGAGATGTCCATGGAGGCACGGATGACGGTCTGCAATATGTCCGTGGAAGCGGGCGCGCGCGCAGGGCTGATCGCTCCCGACGAGAAGACCATTGACTACCTCAGGGGCAAACCCCACGCACCTGATGAGGCGGCATGGGCGTCAGCCGCCCAGTACTGGCTCTCGCTGCCGAGCGACGCGGACGCCGTATACGACGCCGAGGTGACCCTGGATGCTGCACAGATCTCACCGTTCGTCACATGGGGAACGAACCCCGGACAGGCTGTGCCCATCTCCGGCAGCGTCCCCGACCCTGATCACTTTCCGGAAGAACGCGACAGGTCCGCCGCCAAGAAATCAATGGCCTACATGGATCTGACACCCGGGACAGCCATGAGAGACATCCCCGTTGACATGGTCTTCCTTGGATCCTGCACCAACGGGCGCATCGAGGATCTGCGGGCTGCAGCATCCGTACTAGCCGGACAGCGCATCAAAGAAGGCCTGCAGATGCTGGTAGTTCCTGGTTCCATGCAGGTCAAAGCCCAGGCAGAAAAAGAAGGTCTCGACCAGATCTTCCTTGATGCGGGAGCGGAATGGCGCTTCGCCGGCTGCTCGATGTGCCTGGGCATGAACCCAGACCAAGTACCCGTCGGCAAACGCTGCGTGTCAACGTCCAACCGGAACTTCGAAGGACGCCAGGGGCGAGGCAGCATGACGCACCTAGTCTCACCCCCGGTAGCCGCCGCGACCGCGATCAGGGGAACCATCTCAACGCCATCCGACCTGGTGAAAGCCGGAACAGGAAACTAGCATGCAGAGATTCACTGTTCACACAGGCGTGGCCATGCCGCTGAACCAGACCAACGTCGACACCGACCAAATCATCCCGTCCAAGTTCCTGAAAAGGATCAGCCGGACCGGTTTTGCAGATGCCCTCTTTGCTGACCTGCGCGAAGACGCAAAATTTCCTCTCGACAATCCCCAGTTTTCCGGTGCATCAATTCTGGTTACCGGAGCGGACTTCGGCACAGGATCATCACGGGAACACGCCGTCTGGGCACTGATGGACTATGGTTTCAAAGTCGTCATCTCACCAAAATTCGCCGATATCTTTCGGGGAAACTGCGGAAAATCGGGTCTGGTAGCCGCCAAGCTAAACCAAGAAGAGATCGATGAAATCTGGAGAGCCATCGAAGCCGATCCAGGACTTGAAATCACCCTCAACCTTGCCGACCAAAGCATTGTCTGCGCGGAACACGAGTACATCTTTGACATCGACAACTATGTGAAGTGGCGACTCTTGGAAGGACTCGATGATATCGACCTGACAGAACTAGCCGGGGCCGACATCGAGTCATTCGAAGCCCAACGACCGAATTTCCTCCCGACGACACCGTAGCGCTTTCGCCTTCTCCCGGGACTCCCTTTACTTGTCACCAAGAAAAAACGTGGCACCCAACACCAGAAATACAGTGTCCCGTTTCCCTGGAACTGGGACACCCGAAAGGCAGCGCACCTCTGCCAGGCATTTCAGCTGGTCCGCTTGGATTTGGCACGTCCCGAAATCTCGTGCGCTAGGATCTTCCGCGACGCCGCCGGAACAGGGCCAACCTGCGCGCATTCCGGCCAGGCCCAGAAACGCCTGAAGAACAACTGGCCCGCCCAGAGCGGTTATCCGTCGCTACATGCGCCCCAAGACCGGTTGAGGGCTAATCGTCCGGCGGGTCGTCCGGTGTGTGTCGGACGGACCGCCGGTTGGGTTAGAGGCTTGCGCCGGTGCGGTTCCATCCGCGGGCGGAGTCGCCGGGGGCTTCCCAGCCGTCGTCGGTCACGATCAGTGTGTCCTCGAGCTTGATGAATCCGGAGTCGTGGTCTTCGAACCACGACTCGATGGAGAGGACCATGCCGGACTTCAGCGGATCATTTGCATGGGCCCCGAAGTAGGGAACGGGTCCGGTTGAGGTCAGCCGGGGGACTTCGTGGGTGATCAGGCCCATTCCATGGGCGACGAATTTCATGTTGGCGCCATCAGGCAGCTTCGAGATCGTGTCGAGCGCTGTGACGAAGATGTCGCCGCCGCGTTTGCCTGCCGCGACGGCGGTCCGTGCCTCCTGCTGCACGGTTTCGATTTGTGCCAGCAGATCGGTCTGTCGTGCGGTGGGCTCGGTGTCGATTGCCATCCTGGACAGGTCACCGATGTATCCCTCGTACATGCCCCCGGAATCGATCGACAAGCTGGTGCCGGAGCGCCACACGTCGGAGGACGGGGACCGGTTCATAGATCCTCCGCCGAGCGTCACCAGGGCGTATTCGTAGAACAGGCCTCTCTTGGTCTGCTCGAGGCGGAAGATCTCGGCGATGTCGTGTTTGGTCATTCCGGGTTGGACCAGGCCGAATGAGGCCTGCATTGAATCGATGATGCCATGGGACGCGGTACGAACCAGCTCAAGTTCTCTCTCGGATTTGACCCCGCGAAGGGATTCCAGAACAGGGTGGACCTCTACGAATGTCGCTTCGGGGAGGAGCTCGCGCAGCGTGTCGAGGGCGTCCGCGGGGATGAACGACTTCTCAACCCCGATTGTGGCGCGGGCGAGCCCGCGCTTCTCCAGAGCCGCCGCTGCGGCCCGGGCCGTGTCGATACTGGTCCAGCTGATGTTCTGGATATCGGATACCCAGATTGCTCCGCCCGCGGTTCCCCAGTCCTCGTTGCCTGCGCCGATGTAGAAGGAGTCATCGAGTTTTCCCCGCACGATTCCGACGGCGGGAAGGTAGCGGCTGACTCCGGTGGCGTCAGCATGAGCGAAGAAGAAGAACCGGTATCCGCCCAGCAGGTGCTGCACGTTGTGTTTTGTCGTGGCGAGCAGGGCATCAATGCCCGCGCCCTCCATAAGGTCCTCGAGGTACTGCTCATCGAAAGGTACCGAAACTGCCATGGGATACTCCAGACTTCGTATTTTTGTTCGTGCCAATGCGATCAATTAAGTGAGCGAACTTGTGGTCATCCCCGGGCCGGCATCCGCCGCCTGAACAGCGTCTCTGGCGCTGCTCACGGCGCCGCGGAATGCGTCTGCGAGGAGTTTAGTGGAGTTGAAGAGAATGATCCGAGCTCCGCGTTGCGCCCACACGGCTGCATCTTCGGTGGAGTCCGCGATGACGCACAAGGCGCAGCCCGCTGAGCTGGTGACGTTGTCGGCTATGCGATCGATTGCTGCCGCGACGGCCGGGTGGGAGGTCTGGCCCGGCTGTCCGAGGGACATGGACAGATCGCTGGGGCCGATCCAGACGGCGTCCAGGCCGGGGACCGCGGCGATAGCGGCACTGTTGGCGGAGGCTTCTTTGTCTTCTGCCTGGGCTACGACGAAGGTGGTCGCCGCCGCAGCGTCGAGGTGGGCTTTCAATGGCACCGTTCCGTGGTGGCCGGCGATGGTACTCACGGCCAGGCCCCGGGTGCCTATGGGCGGGTAGTGCGCGGCAGACACTGCAGCGGCGGCCTCCCCGGCGGTGGATACGTGGGGAATGACGACGCCGGTGGCGCCGGCATCGAGGGCGCGCAGGATCAGGAGCGGATCGTTGTGGCCGAGGCGGACAAGCGTTGATACCCCGGCCAGTCTGGCCGAACGCAGGTGGTTTTCCAGCGCCGAGTCATCGGCCATGCCGTGTTCGGTGTCGATCATGACCAGGTCGAAGCCGGTATAACCGGCCATTTCAACCATGGGCTGATTCGGCATTTTTACGATGAGCCCGTAGAGGCAGTCTCCGGCGGCAATTCTGTCCCGGAGGGAATGGTCGGCTGTCATGATCCTTCGTTTCTTCAGCGCGCTGGGGCGCCGTTGTGATGCATTTACGTGGGGATGGAGATGGTTTTTCCGAAGGTGTCACGGGCTCCGGATGCCGCAGTTGGGGCCCGTCCTGGCTGTGCTCGCAGTGCCGGGCCGCTCACATCGAGGACCCGGCACTGCGCATACTCCATTTCCGGGTTACTGGAAGGTGGTGAACTTTTGGGCGTTGTCTTTGGTGACGACTTCGGTTCCGGTGTCGATCCGGGCCTCGACCTTGTCCCCGCGCGCGGCAGCAGCGGCTGTGTTCACAGCGGTGGTGCCCATCTTCTGGGGGAACTGGGCGATGCTGGCAGTCTGTGTGCCTTCCAGAATGGCTTTTGCCTCATCGGGAAGTGCGTCGAAACCGACCAGGAGCAGGTTCGTCTTGAACGGGTCGGACTTTTTGCGCGCCTCGATGGCGCCCAGGACGGGCGGGCCACAGGCACTGTAGACCGCATCCACCTCCGGATTGGCTGCTCCGAAGGCCTGCATCACGTCAACGCCCTTGGTCTGGTCACAGTTGGTTGCCAGCGTGTTGACGACTTTGATCCCGGTGGTCTTGAGGACGTCCAGGACCCCGTTGACACGGGCGTCGAGTGCCGGTACACCGGGGACCCCGGACATGATGGCAACCGTGCCCTTGCCCTTGAGCTGTTCGTTGATGTAGTTGCCAGCTTTGGTGCCGCCGGCCAGGTTATCGGTTCCGATGTAGCTGGAGGCGCCCGTCCAGCCCGGGAGGTCGTTGTCGATCAGGACGATCTTCACTCCCTGCGAGATGGCACGGTCCAGGGCCGGCTGGACCTGGGGCCCGATGGGAGCGATGGCGATGGCGTTGGCTCCGCGGGTGACCATGCCTTCAATGGCGGTGATCTGGGGCTGCGCGTCCTTGCCGTCGCCGGGAGCCTCCACGCCCAGGAAATCGATGCCGTCCTTGGGCATGCCGTTGATGCCGTCCTTCATGGCGTTGAAGTACGCGTTGGCGGTCTTGAGGATGACCCCGACTTTGGGTTTGCTCTCAGCACCGGGGCTTGCGGGACTTCCGCCGCAGGCGGTCATTGAGAGGGCGAGGGATCCGGCAAGCACACTGGCGGCAAGCCATTTAAGTGGTTTCATGTGATTCTCCTGGTGATTACGTGGTTGAGTCTGATTTTTCGCGGGCGGCTGTTGCATCAGCGCCGCCGACGATGAGGGAGACAAGCCGTTCGTGGGTTGCGGCGCTGGGTATTTCTTCGCCGACGACGCGTCCCCGGCGCAGGACGATGGCGCGGTCGGCGACTTCGATGACGTCGTCGAGCTGGTGGGAGATGAGGATGACGGAGATACCACGCGCGGGAAGGGTCTTGATCAGATCGAGCACCTGGCGGGTTTCGCGTAGGCCCAGTGCGGCGGTGGGCTCGTCGAGCAGGACAACCTGTTTGGCGAAGGCCACGGCCCGTGCCACGGCGATCGCCTGGCGCTGGCCGCCGGACATGAGCCCGACCGGCATGGTCATGCTGGGGATCCTGACTTTCAGTTCCTCGAGCAGCTTGGTGGTTTCGGTTTGCATGCCGCGGTTCTTCAGGAACCCCCAGCTGCGGGAGGACCTGCCGGGGCCGACGAGTTCCCGGCCGGCGTAGAAGTTCGCCGCTGCGGGAAGGTTGTCGAAGAGGGCCAGATCCTGGTAGACGGTTTCGATCCCGGCTGCCCGGGCGTCGGCGCTGCTGCGGAAGGACGCGGGCTCGCCGTTGATGAGGATTTCACCGCCGTCGATCTGGTGCGTGCCGCTGATGCTCTTGACCAGGGTGGATTTGCCCGCCCCGTTGTCGCCCAGCAGCGCCAGGATTTCGCCGCGGCCCAGGGTGAGCGAGGCTCCGTCAAGGGCTACGACGTTGCCGAAGCGCTTGACGGCGCCTCGCACTTCAAGAACTGGGACTTCCGAGGTATTCATGCGCTGACTCCGTTCTCGGCGAGGATCGATTTTTCGGCCAGCATGGCCCGGAACCGTCCCTCGGCTCGTGTGCGGTAGACATCGAGCAGGACGGCCAGGACGATGGTGACGCCGATGATGACGATCTGCAGGAAGGGATCGACGCCGAGGAGGTTCAGCCCGTTGCGGATGACCGCGAGGGTGAGTGCGCCGATGAGGGCGTTGCTGATTCCGCCGCGGCCGCCGGTGAAGCTGGCCCCGCCGATGATGACGGCTGCGATGGCGTCAAGTTCGGCCAGGGATCCTGCCGTCGGGTAGCCGGAGTTGGTGCGTCCGGAGACGATTATCGCTGCCAGTGCCGCGGATATTCCGGCGAAGACATAGACCGAGATGAGTACTTTTCGGACGGGGATTCCGACCCGGCGGGCCGCTTCCTCGTTGCTGCCGATTGCGTAGATCCACCGGCCCCAGGTCATTTTGCGGGTCAGAACGTACACGGCGACAGCCAGCACGGCGACGAACAGCAGGGACACCGGAATGGGGCCGATGAAAGCACTTCCGAGCCAGTTCACCTCGTCCGGTACGCCGATGATCGGCTGTCCGCGGGAGATGGACAAGGCCAGGCCGCTGGCGACGCTGAGCATGGCCAGGGTCACGATGAACGGGCTGGGTATCTTGCCCAGCACGAACACCGCACCGTTAATCCACCCGGCCGCCGCGCCCACCAGGATCATCACGCCCATCACCAGCAGGCCGTTACCGAGGCCGGTGACGAAGGCAGTGGCCCCGACGACGCTGCTTAGGGAGAGGATCGAGCCGACTGAGAGGTCGATGCCGCCGGTCAGGATCACCAGCAACATTCCCAGGGCGAGAATGGCGATGGAGGCGGACTGCATCGAGAGATTCTGCAGGTTCCGCGCCGATGCGAAGACGGGGTTGGCGATGGTCATTCCGATGGCCAGGACCACCAGGATCAGGACCGGACCCAGTTTCATCAGCCACAAGGCTGCTGAAATGGCCGAACTGCCCCCGCTGGGCCGTGTGACCCGTGGCGGGGATACCGCTGTGGCATTACTCATGACGCTCCTACAGTGTCCTTGGCCCGAGTTAATGGTTCCAACAAGGGGAAAGTTGTTTTTCGTGGCATAAATCACAGCCTACGCCTCAATGGTTCACCGGTCTACCATTTGCTCAAAATTGGTTAGCCATTGCGGAATCAATGGTCGACCGGTTGCCCATTGGCCCGGATCGGCCTAGCATGAAAGCGTGTACGGGCAGTCGCCCGGCATGATCACTCGACGAAGAGGCAGACCCATGTCCCACGAATCGCTTGTTTCACGTCTCGGACGCCGCGTCCGGTTCGGCATCATCGGAGGCGGGCTGGACTCCGTCATTGGTGAAACCCACCTCTTGGCCCTGCGCGTGGATGGTCTGGCTGACATCGTCGCCGGTGCGATGAGCATCGATCCGCAAGTTGCAGATGCGTCGGCCGCTGCGCTGCTCATCGACACTTCGCGCCGCTATCCCACCTGGCAGGACATGCTGGCGGCGGAACCGGCGCGCGAGGACGGCGTCGACGCCGTCGTGGTCATCACTCCACCCCAGTTCCATGCCGAAATTTCCGCGGCGTTCCTGGAAGCCGGGATCCACGTTCTTTGCGAAAAGCCCCTGACCTCGACCCTGGAGCAGGCCGAAAACCTTGCCCGCGTTGCGGAGGAATCCGACGCGATGTTCACGGTCACGCACTGCTACACCGGCTACCCGATGGTCCGGGAGGCCCGCGAACTCGTCCGTTCCGGCGCCCTCGGACGCATCACGCTCATTGAAGGCCAGTTTGCCGCCGGGGACCCCGGGGTCCTGCGGGAGCCCGAGGACCCGACCAAACGCCACTGGCATTTCAAGCCATCCTCCATGGGCAAGGCCGTGGTGCTCGGGGAAGTGGGATCGCACGCCCACAACATTGTCGAGTACGTTACCGGCCAGCGCGTCACCGAAGTCACAGCCCAGCTCACGACCGTCGCCGAGCGCCGCGAAATCTATGACAACGCCTATCTGACGCTGCGCTTCGGAGGCGGCGCCGTCGGCCGGCTGTGGGCAAGCTTCGTCGCCGCCGGCAATGACCACGGCCTGGCCTTCAGTATCTACGGGGACGAGGGAGCCCTGAAGTGGGAGCAGGAATCGCCGGAGTACCTGTGGCTATACCGCCCGGGTCAGGCGGCGACGCGTATCGCGCGCGCCCTGGACAGCACCAGCGAGCAGTCGCGGGCGGCCACCCGTATCCGCCCCGGACACCCGGAAGGCTACTTGATGGCCTTCGCGAACATTTACCGCGACTTCTTCAGCGCAGTCCTGCTGAAACTGCTCGGCGAAGACCCGAGCACTGCCCTCCAGACGCTGCCCACTGCGCAGGACGGGCTCAGCACCATGCGACTCATTGACGCTGCGGTCCGATCCAACGACGAACAGGTCCCCGTGACCTTCAATACCCAGCCGCTCGCCTCATTGGAGAACTGAACATGACTAAGACCACTGTGCGGGTCGGGCAGCTCGGTGCCGGCTTCATTGGACAGATGCACTCCCTCGCTTTCAGCAACGCCGGATTCTCCCGGCTGCAGCCGGAAGTGCGCGCCGATCTCGTAGCCATCGCCGACGTGAACCAGGCCGCGGCCGCAGACATTGCCGAGCGCTACGGATGGACCGCCACCCACAACGACTGGAACGGCCTCCTTGGCGAGGATCTCGGCCTGTTCGTCAACGCCGGGCCAAACGACCTGCACTCGGCGCCCACCATCGCCGCGGCGCAGGCCGGAATCCCCGTTTTCTGTGAGAAGCCTCTCGCGTCCTCCGGCGACGTTGCCTACAAGCTGTGGAAAGCCGTGGCCGCCGCCGGCGTCGAACACCGGTGCGCATTCATGCACCGGTTCATTCCGGCCGTCCAGTTCGCCCGGGAACTCATCGCTTCGGGCGAGCTGGGCGAAATCCGGCATTTCCGCTCGCGCTTCCTGATGAACATGCTCGCCCCGGACGGATCAGTCAGCTGGCGCTTTGACCGCGGCCGCTCGGGAGCCGGCGCCATCGGCGATCTGGGCTCGCACCACATCGACCTGGCCCGGTTCCTGGTCGGTGAGGTCCAGGAAATCGCCGCCCTCACGGGAACCTGGACCGTTGATCCGGCACAGCTGATCACCGACGTAAACGATGACTCATTCATCGCCATCGGCCGGCTCGAAAACGGGGCAACAGCATCATTCGAGGCATCACGGGTCGTCGCCTCCCACGCCCTGACCGGTGAATTTGAGATCGACGGCACCAAAGGCTCGATCTCCTGGAACATGGAGCGGCTCAACGAGCTCACCATCCGCCGTCCCGGCCAGGGACCGATGACACAGATGGTGACCCGTCCGGGACACCCGATGGAAGGATTCTGGCTTCCGGGCGGCGTCCAGGGCTCCCACCCGCTCGGATGGAACGAATGCTTCGCCCACCAGGCCCACGACATGCTCGGGCTCGCCAGCGGTCACCTCACAGACTCCGTCGCAGCCACCTTTGAAGACGGCTACCGGGTTGCCGAAATCGTCGACACCATCGAACGCTCAGCTAAGGAACGGCGCACACTCCCCATCGCATTCAAAGCATAGAAAAGCGGTGGAGGACCTGTTGGTCCTCCACCGCTTTCTGCTATTTCTACGCCGGGAAGCTGGCCTTCAGGCGCTGGGTCGCCCGTTCCATATGGGCAGTCATGGCTGCAGCGGCCGCGGCCGGGTCCGAGGCCTCAATGGCCCGCAGAATCGGCTCGTGCACGGCATACGAGGTCCGGGTCTCCCCCGCGGTCCTCAGCACCCGCGAGGCCCAGGCCTGCAGGAGCGACCGGATGTTCTCCAGAACCCCGCAGAGAACGGTGTTGTGACTGGCACGGGCTATCTCCATGTGAAATGCGATGTCCGCCTGGACATAGGCGTCAATGTCATCCTCGGCTAGGCGCATGGTTTCGGCCAGCGCCTGGATGGTTGCCAGCTGCTCGGGAGTCCTGCGACTGGCCGCGAGCCCCGCCAGCTGGACCTCAAGGATGTACCGCGCTTCCAGCAGATCATCAAAACGCTTCTCCCCGAGGAGAAGACCCCATTCAATAACCTGAGGCAAAAGGTCCGAACTGGACTTGCTCAAGTACGTACCGTCCCCGACCCGCTGATCGAGCAGGCCCAGCAGACTCAACGACTTGATCGCCTCGCGGATCATCCCCCGCCCGACCTTAAGTTCCTCAGCCAGAGTCCGCTCCGACGGAATACGCGAACCGGGGGCAACGTCACCGGAAAGCAAAGCATCCAGGAGGCGCTTGACTATTTCCTGGCTCGGAGGCTGACGGACCGGGACATCCCTGCCCGCGCCTTTTTCGGCAAGTGAAAAACTCATGCATACTCCTCAGCCGGCGGTCCACAGCCTAATGGCAGACCGGTGAACCAATCTTATGCTGGATCGGCCCCATTCCCAAGCCCTCCAGCAAAACCGGATAAAACCGGTTCGAGCCTCGAGGTGTCGCTGGGCAACCCGCGGTAAGGACAGGCTGGCGTTGTGAAGTCAGCTAAGCGGATAGGCCCTGCG
Source organism: Pseudarthrobacter sp. NIBRBAC000502772 (assembly GCF_006517235.1). Lineage (NCBI taxonomy): Bacteria > Bacillati > Actinomycetota > Actinomycetes > Micrococcales > Micrococcaceae > Pseudarthrobacter > Pseudarthrobacter sp. NIBRBAC000502772. Next base: position 516,508 of record NZ_CP041188.1, on the reverse strand, counting down.
GTGTCGGCTGGTACGCGACGAATTTCCATTCCCCGGCGTCTTTGGTCCAGACGGCGAGGGCGCTGTTGTTGAGCGTTTTGTTGGAGCCGTTGATGGTGAGGTCGGCGCTCATCTGGCCTGTGACAAGAGCAGCGTCCCCGACCAGCACGATGTTTTCCACGGGGTGGTCTATTCGGTGGTAGCGCAGGGCGCCGCTGCGGAGTTTGGAGAGGTAGGTTTCCAGGGAATCGCGGTTTCCGCCTGTGTGCCCGTACACGAGGTCGGCGTGGCACAGGTCTTCGAAAGTGTCGTAGTCCTGGTTGAGGACAGCGGCATACCGTTTGTCTTCGAGTTCTTGAATCACGGCCTGGTCCGGGCTGGTTGTCTGAGTCAACGTGTGATGCTCCTTGGTGATTCTTGATGCAGTCAGGGCAGCGGGGGAAGACATTGCATGGCCTTGCCCCCGCTGACCCCTCGGGTGTCAGTGGTTTGGTTATGCGGTGACGGGGTCGCCGTTCAGCGCGGCAGTGAGCAGCCTGCGGATGCCTTCGGGGTTGATTTCGCGCGGGTTGGCGTAAGGGTTCCGGGTGGCGAGATCGACGGCAGTTTCCACACTCTCTTCGGTGAGCCCGAGCTCCCGCAGTGAGGCGGGGGCGCCCAGTTTGAGGCTGAGTTCGCGCAAGTGGGTTGCCGGGTCTTCAGCTCCGGTGGCCCGCCGGAGCGCCTCAATGGCACCGGGAGCTGAGGGGGCGTTGTAGGCGAGGGCATAGGGCAGAACGACGGTATGGGTTTCGGCGTGGGGAAGGTTGAACGTACCGCCCAAGGTGTGGCAGAGCTTGTGGTGCAGGGACATGGTCGTGGCACCAAGCGTCGCTCCGCAAAGCCACGCGCCGTAGAGTGCGTCGCTGCGGTGCTTGATGTTTTGGGGATCCTCGACGATGTTCGGCAGCGCCGTGATCAGGGCTCGGATGCCCTCCTCTGCCATCAGGGAGATGACGGGCGAACCGTCAGGGGCGTAGAGGGCCTCAACTGCATGGGCAATGGCATTGAATCCGCTGGTGACTGACATGCCGACCGGAAGGGAGAGGGTCAGTTCCGGGTCGTAGATCACGCTGGTGGGCAGAACTCGAGGGTCGCGGCCGGTTTTCTTCACACTGTCGGCCGTCAGTCCCCAGATCGGCGTCATTTCGGAACCGGCGTAGGTGGTGGGCAGGGCGATGATCGGGGTGCCGTATTCCAACGCGATGGCCTTGCCGAGGCCGGTGGTGGAGCCGCCGCCGACGGCGACACAGCCGTCGGCTCCGGCTTCGGTGGCGATCCGCTGGGCATCTCGGGCGGTTTCGATGGGGACGTGCATTTCGGCCTTGGCGTAGACGCCCACGCTGAGCTCGCCCAGGGAGTCGGAGATCTCGCGTGCGAGGTCGGCCTGGAATTCCGTGGCGAGGACAAGGACCCTTTTGAGGCCCAGTTTGTTCACTTCATCGGCCAGCTTTGACCGGTAGCCGGCGCCGAAGCTGACACGCATCGGCAGCGCTTCATAGAAAAACGGGGTGGACATGGCGGGCTCCTAAGCTTCGGGGTGCAGGACAATATCGAAGCGGCCGTGCCGGAAGGGGCTTTGGACCCCGTATCGGGCCGCTTCATCGGGGTTCGGGTTATCGGTGAAGTCCTTGATCAGGGACCCTTTGACGGCGAAGACTGCATCGGAATCGATGTAGTCGCTGTCTCCGATGAAGATGTGCGTGGTCAGTTCCCGGTGGCCGGGTGCCGCGACGAGAAAATGGATGTGGGCCGGACGGTAAGGATGGCGGCCGGTCGCCCTGAGCAGTTCGCCGGCGGGCCCGTCTGTGGGGATCGGGTAGTACATCGGCACGACGCTGCGGAAGTGGAACCGGCCTTCGGAGTCTGAGTGCAGCAGTGCCCGGCCGTTGCCGACGCTCTGAATGCCCGGCTGTTGAACGTCGTAGAAGCCTTTGGTATCGGCCTGCCAGATGTCGATCTCCGCGTTCGGGATGGGGGTTCCGTTGATCGAGACGATCCTGCCGCTGACGACACAGCCTGGTCCCTCGCTTTCGGGGGAGACGTCGTCCCCGAGTTCCCGGGCCGGGGATTCAACCATGTGGAAGGGCCCCAGAACGGTCGAGTCGGTTGCTTCGGGGGTCTCCTGCCCGTTGATGGTCTCAACGAGCATGGAGACGCCGAGGACATCGGAGAGCAGGATGAATTCCTGTCTCACGTCGGTGCAGGTCTTTCCGGTCCGGGTGAGGAAGTCGATCGCCTGCTCCCACTCCTGAATGGACGGGGCGACGTCCTGGACGAACGCGTGTAGGTGGGTCGTCAGGCTACCCAGTAGTTGCTTCAACCGGTCATCAGGGGTTGAGGAAAAGCTTTGCAGCACTTCCGACGTGAGGATGTCGGCGTCAACGTTCGTTGCCATGGTCTCGTCTTCCTGAGTCGGGTTAGCGGTTGGAGGGGGCGGTCGAATTGTCGTAACTGTCCAGGAACGCCCGCGTGGCTTCGCCCAGGAGGCGGCCGCGTTCGACCACCGGGAGATGGGCATGTGCACGAACGGGCGCTTCCACGCCCAGCGGCAGGCCGGCAGGGAGCGCATCCAGGATCGCGGCAAGCGGAGCATCGCCTTGGCCAGGGCAAAGGCGGTCGGTACGTGCTTCCTGTCGCAGGGCTGCGGTGTCTGCGGGCCGGGGTCCGGACAGGTCCGCCAATTGGCAGTAGGCGAACGCTTCCGGGACGAGGGTCCGGAGGTTGTCAGGGCCCCCGCCGGACCTCATCAGGTGCAGGACGTCGATGAGGAACTTCGCGTTGCTACGTTCGGTGCCCAGGACCAGCCTCTGGGCGGCCTCGAGGGTGCCAGTGACGCAATAGGGGATGAACTCAAGGGCCGCGGTCAACCCGAACCGCGCTGCCATGTCGCAGAGACTGATGTAGTTCTCCAGTTGCCTGCCTTCCTCCGGGTCATTGCCCACGATCAGCACGTTGGTGGCGCCCAGCCGCGCAGAGACCTCGAAGACTTCCTCCAGGGCCGCCGGGATGGTATCGGGAGTGAGCCAGATCGCTTCAGTGTCCAGGACGCGGATACCGCTGTCCTCAGTTTTCCGGATGATGTCACGGATGAGCTGCTCGTCGCCCACGACGGGGATGATGCTGTCGGTAGGCATGGGAGGCACGATCCGCAGCCCGATGGCGTTGAATCCGCCTGCCGCGGCGGCGTCGATAAGCTCCAGCGGGTGGGCATCGACGACAGACAGGTGGGCCAGCGACAGGATGCGGCTCGTGTTGAGTGCCTGTTCAGATGCTGGGGTGGTTGTATCGGATGGCATGGATGTCCCTTTGATGTTGATAGGCAGCCCTGGCCGCCAATGATGTTTTCTGACTGGGGATCAGCCCCGCGTGTGGTCCCCGTTTGACGGGCCAGAGGTCCACCGCGTGATTCTTGGATCAGTGGAGCATGGAAAGGCGGTTTAGTCCGTTAATGGCAAGTGCGTACCCCGTGACTCCGGCACCGATGATGACCGTTCGCGCTACCGTTGAGATGAATGAGTGATGCCGGTATTCTTCGCGGCTGTGTACGTTGGCGATGTGGAGTTCCACTACCGGGACGCTGGCTCCTTCGATTGCATCGTGGAGCGCTATCGACGTGTGGGTGTAGGCGCCTGGGTTGAAGACGGCCCCGATGGATGTCCCTGACTTCACGGCGGCGCCGCATTCGTGCAGCCAGTCGATAAGTTCGCCCTCATGATTTGACTGGCGAAAGATTACATCCAGCCCGACTGTTTCCGCTTCTGCGCGGCACAGGTCCTCAACCTCGGCGAGGGTGGTCGTTCCGTACACTTCCGGCTTGCGTGTCCCCAGGAGATTCAGGTTGGGGCCATTGAGCACAAGGACAGTTTTCATGTCCCTCACTTTCTGAAGATATCGAGACTAGGGGCGGTGGTCAGCCCCGGCCGCAGCCGCCTCGATTCTCGGCGGCTCTGCCATGTGTCCCAGTATGCGGTCTTCGGAAATACCTATCTAGTGACCATTTCCGCTGAGCGGAAAATCGCGGAAGTCTACTGAGTGAGTTGCCTGGTGATGCCGTTTGCGGCTGTCCGAACGGCACTGGCGAGATGCGGAAGACTTGTGGAGGACGGAACAACGACGGCGAGCGATCCTTCCAGGCCCATGTCAGGGCCGAAGATCGGTGCAGCGACGGACGCCGCACCGACAGTCATCTCTTCCCGTGAATAACCCAATTGTGTTGTCCGCACTTGTTTCAGGCTCCTGGCGAGGATTTTTGGATCCGTCATGGTGTGGGAGGTGTAGCGCGTCAGCCCTTCCTCGATGATTCGGTCCAGGAGCTCCGGTTCGGAGAATGCAAGAATGACCTTCCCGACGCCCGTGGCGTGCAGCGGTAACCTGCCGGCGACTTCGGTGATCGAGCTGACGGAACCAGCACCGCTCAGTTTCTCGAGATACAGCGCCTTGTTATCGTCGCGAACAGCCAGCTGCACGTTCTGACGTGTGGCCGCATAGAGATCCTCCATGAACGGCAGCGCGAGCGTCCGCAGATCACGATAGCCAGGCGCCAAGGCACCGATCTGCCACAGCTTCAGACCCACCTGATAGCGAGAGTCCGCGCGACGCTGCAGGATTCCACTTTGCACGAGTTCGGCCAGCAGCCGGTGGGTTGTTGCCACGGCCAGCCCGCTGGACCGGGAAATTTCGCTCAAGCTAGGGGCCGGCTGCTCCCTGGTGAAGGCATCAAGCAGCGCCACGATCCGGCTCGCCGTGCTGCGCCCCGGCTCGGAACTTCCGCTCATAATGGCTGCTCACCCTCTATTTCCGCTCACCGGAAAAATCGCCTCGATCGTAGCTGATTCTAAAGGCGAAGTGACTTCCATCAATAGGTGCTAACCGAAGTAACCTGCGGCGACAACGCCGCTGCCCCGTTAGCGCGGCTGTTCATCCGGGCCCTGGACGGTTTCGACACAAGCACGCTGCGGACTGCTAAGGCGCGCGTAGCCCCCCAGGCCGGGAACTGACTCAGCAGGTCATTCAGCGCTTTCCGCTGAGCGGAAACGATCGCTGGTTACGTTCTTCTGATGCCCGCATACTGGCACGAGTGGCGGAGTCGCCGGTGCAGACACCGACGCGAGCCTCTCCGTAGATGATCTGGCAGGGGCGGTGGCCAACCAGGAACTTGTCCCTCAGAGGCTCGTCCGGAGGCGATACACGGGCAGTAATTCGCCCCTTGGCGCGGTCCTGATTCCCAAGGTTCTGAGTGAACTCTGGGAATCCGTCCTCCGGGTCTGCACGCATTCTGACATACGTAAAAACGATCCAAGAGACAAGGGAGTACTGCCGTGGAGGAACAACTGCTCGAAAAGCTGCGCATCAGGGAAGTCATCGAAAACTGGGCGCTTTGGCGTGACTCCGGAGATTGGGATCGGTTCCGAACGGTGTGGGCGCCCGAAGGCGAGATGATGGCGACGTGGATGCAGGGACCGGCCGAGGACTTCATTCTGGCCAGCATCGACGGCTGGAACAAAGGCGTTAGCATCCTGCACTTCCTCGGTGGCAGCTCCATCGACATAACAGCCCACCGGGCCATTGCCCAAACCAAGATGACCATTACCCAGCGCGCCGACGTCGAAGGTGTCACATGCGACATCATCTGCACCGGCAGGTTCTACGACTTCATGGAAAAACAGAACGGCGAATGGAAAGTCGTCCTGCGCCAACCTGTCTACGAAGCCGACCGCATCCTCACCGTTGCACCAGGGGAGACTCCCGAGCTGGATCCAGAGTTGCTTGCCGAGTTCCCCACCGGATACCGGCACCTGGCCTACGCCCAGTCACGCATCGGCTACCCCGTCAAAAAGGACATGCCGGGCCTGACCGGACCCGCCGTCGAAAACCTGTACGAACGCGGATCCCGCTGGCTCATCGGCCAGTAGCACTTCTGCCTGTGCCTGTCGTTCCGTTCCGGCACAGGCAAGCGTGGCGAACCCGCCGGCGCCCCTTTTACTCGAAGTTTTTCTGGAGGAATACATGAGCGCAGTCCGTATTGCCGTCGCTGGCGCCGGCCTGATTGGCCGGCGGCACATCGAGATCATCACCCAAAGCAGGGACGCGAAACTCTCGGCCATCGTCGATCCGTCACCGGCAGCTGCCGATCTGGCCCGGGAGAGAGGAGTGGAACTCTACGCCTCTCTTGAAGACCTGTTCGCCGCGGACCGCCCTGATGCGGTCGTTCTGGCCACCCCCAACCGCTTGCACGTCTCCGGTGGCCTGGCGTGCCTGGAGGCAGGAGTTCCCGTCCTGGTGGAAAAGCCCATCGCGGATTCGGTGGAAGATGCCAAGCGCTTGGTCGATGCCGTTGAGAGTCACGGCGTCCCGCTACTGGTGGGCCACCACCGACGCCACAGCCCGCTGCTGGCCGCTGCCAGCAGGCTCATCGACGACGGCACGCTCGGGCAGCTCGTCGCAGTGATGGGAACCGCCATGTTCTACAAACCCGACGACTACTTCGACGCCGCACCATGGCGCCGCGAGGCCGGGGGCGGCCCGATCCTGATTAACATGGTCCACGAAGTTGATAACCTCCGCGCACTGTGCGGCGAGATCGACAGCGTCCAGGCCACGTCTTCCAACCGGACCCGCGGCTTTGCGGTCGAGGACACCGTCGCGATCACTCTGCGGTTCACCAGCGGCGCCTTGGGTTCCTTTCTGCTCTCGGACGCCGCCGCCTCGGCCAGATCCTGGGAACTGACCTCGCAGGAGAACAAGAGCTATCCGACGTACGGCGATGAGGACTGCTACGTCGTTGCCGGGACCAAGGGGTCCCTGGCCGTCCCCACCATGCGTCTGAAAACCTACGCCGGCACACCGTCCTGGTGGGAGCCTTTCGACGTCTCGACGGCCGAGGTAGAGCGTGCCGACCCCTTGGTGCGGCAGCTGGAGCATTTCATCGCCGTCATCCGCGGTGTGACTCCGCCCCTGGTCACCGGCTACGACGGCATGCAATCCCTGCGCGTCACGATGGCCATCGCCGAAGCGGCCGCCACCGGCGGCACAGTCGCCGTCGAATCCTTCCCGGCCTGACGAACTACAGCATCATCCGACAACGACGTCACCTAAGGAAAAATCATGACAGAGACACCGAATATCAACACGGCAGCGCCCGCGCCAGTCAAGACGCCGCGGCGGGCGGCGCTGGCCAGCTGGATCGGCAGCGCCTTGGAGTACTACGACTTCTTCATCTACGGCACCGCGGCAGCGCTGGTCTTCAGCAAGGTCTTTTTCCCGACAAACGATCCGGCCACCGGCACCCTGCTGGCGCTGGGAACGTTCGGCGTGGGCTACGTGGCCCGTCCAGTTGGCGCCTTCGTCATGGGCCACATCGGTGACCGGTACGGCCGCAAGAAGGTCCTCATCGGTACCGTCATGCTGATGGGCATCGCGACGTTCCTGGTCGGTTGCTTGCCCACCTACGACCAAGTCGGCGTGTGGGCGCCGATCCTCCTGGTGGTACTCCGGCTGCTCCAAGGCCTCTCGGCCTCCGGTGAGCAATCCGGCGCGACATCCATGTCCTTGGAACACTCGCCGGATAACCGCCGGGCCTTCTTCACCAGCTTCACGCTCTCCGGTACCCAGTTCGGATCAGTCCTGGCGACGGCCGCTTTCTTGCCGATCGCAGCCCTTCCCGAGGACCAACTGCTCAGCTGGGGCTGGCGTGTACCGTTCTGGCTCAGCTTCATCGTTGTCGTCGCCGGTCTGATCATCCGCCGCAAGCTGGATGAAACCCCTGCCTTCAAGCAGGAGGCAGCGCACCATGAAGGACCCAAGATGCCCCTGGCCGTGCTGTTCCGGGACCATAAGGTCAGCGTCCTGCGGGTGGCCCTCTCGGCCCTGGTCTCCACCGTCAGCACCATCTTCGGTGTTTACGCCCTGTCCTTCGCGGTCAACACCGTGCATCTCGACCGGTCAATGATGCTGTGGGTCGGCGTCGCCACCAACCTCGTCGCCCTGGCTTCCATCCCGCTCTGGGCTATGCTCGCCGACCGCATCGGCCGCAAGCCCGTCTACATCTTCGGTGTCTTGGGCAGCGGCATGCTGATGTTCCTCTACCTCGCCGTGCTATCCGGCGGGAACTTCTTCCTGATCTTCATCGTCGCAATCCTGATGTCCGGCATCGTCTACCAGGCCCAGAACGGCATCTTCCCGGCCTTCTACTCCGAAATGTTCCCCACCGGCGTCCGCCTCTCCGGCATGGCGATCGGCACCCAGATCGGATTCGCCATCGCCGGCTTCGCCCCCAGCATCGCCGCCGCCATCGCCGGGCCCGGCATAAGTGGTTGGGTCCCTGTCGCGGCCATGACGCTCATTGCCTGCGTCATCGCCGCCGTCGCCGCCTCCACCGCTAGGGAAACCGCCAAGATGACCCTGCAGGACATCGAAGACGCAGCAGACCTCAAGAGCAACCATGCACTCACCAGTGCACTCACCAGTGCGCGCAGCTGAGGGCGCGGGTGAGGAACCTACCGCCGGGCGCGGTAAGACCGTTCCGCCGACCCGTCAACTTGGGCCGGTCATACGTTCCTCTTGATCCCACTAAGAACGGCGCTGGCAAGCCGTAACCCAGCCAGCCAGGAGGACCCCGCTAACCGTTTTGGTTGGCGGGGTTTTGGTCTGGTCAAATGGTCTGGCCAAACCCGGCCTGCGCCGGGCCGTCCGCGGGCTTGCCCTGGGCATTGTGCACCAGCCTTGTTCCGCACTTGATGTTCCGCCCGGCCTCCGGTCATCACATCGCCGGCCGCCAAAACGGCCGCCTCCAGCCCTTATCCCCCGCATTTTTCGGCATTTTGAAAGCAAGAATGTGTTTTCCGGCTGGGATCCCTATGCCCGAAAGGCGCTATCGGGTTTCGCCGGGATCGCAATCATCCCCGCGGTTATCCTCTCGGCCTATTGGGTTCCAAGTTTTGTTTGGGTTGGTACAGGAGTATCACTTGCTGTCTCCTTCGGACTGACGATTGCTTTGGCGGAGTGTGTCCGCCCGCTAAGACGAAGGACCCAGGAACGGCTAATTGAGGGCTGGGGCGGATTTCCGACCACGCAAGCTTTGCGTTTCGCTAATGGGACGCATCAACAGCTTCGAAAACAACGTCGGCGGCATGTCGAGATGGTCAGCGGCCATAACCTTCCAACGAAATCGGAGGAACGCTCAAAGCCAAACGCTGCGGACGAGCGTTATGAACACGCGGTGTACGCTGCCATTGCTTTGCTGCGCGAGGGCGGCGTCGACATTGAACGACTTAATTCGGAGAACGTATCGTACGGCTTTCGCCGGAACACCCGTGCTCTCAAAGCGATCGCGCTAGTGATTCTCGCCGTGGCAGGACTTGCGAACCTTTATCTAATGGCCGCGAAAGGGGCGTTGCTGAATGGAGGCAGCATCGCAGTCCTTGACCTCCTAGCCATGGGTTTTTGGATTATCGTCGTGCGAGACCGCTGGGTCACCGAGCAGGCGAAAATCTATGCAACGCGTTTTTTCATCAGCGCTGATGTCACTGCAACTCAAGGGCGGGTATGCTCCCGTCGCTGATTACGACGCGGCGGTGCCATAAAGCAGAGGAGACTAAATCACCCCTGCTTTTGATCGTATTGGCTACTCATAACGGTTCCCGTCAAGGACCGCCTTGCTGCGGTACACCCCAACCTGACGTCCATCCCACTCGGACGGGTGTCAGAATAGGATCTGAAATAGCGTTTCCGGACATGCCTTTTGGAAAGTCATAGGTTCCATCCTGACAGCTTCGGCAGGGGTGACTACGGCGGCAGGTCAAGGAATCCGGTATACGAGGGTTACCACGCTGGACCAGAATGAACAGCGCAAGCTCGGCGGCCAAGCCTGGGGTTAGATTTTCAGCGACAAGGCTTCCGGCATCTGTACCCTCAGGCCTCAACTGGCCGAACTGCTGCGCTCCGCTCGTGATGCAGACATCGTCGCGTTGGGCGAACTTCGTGTTTGGCAGGCGGAACCAGGAGCCAAGTCAAATGCCTGGGGGCCTCCCTGATCAGCCTCAGGATCGTGCAATATCCACATAGCCTGCCCGCCCATTGACCCCGGTGCCCGGAGGGGCTGGAATGGAAGGAGCAACCCGGAATCCTGGGCCGGGCCTGACACGGGGAGGTGCCGCAGTGCCGGCATTTGCAGAATCCGTCCTGTTTGGAGCATTGCAGCTGAGTTTCTGGGGTGCAGTGCTGGTGTGCGCGGTGGCTGCCACCGTCCTGGCTGTCCGCCGGCATTCGACGCCGGACCCTGCCGTCCGCGCTCCGGACCCCGTGTTCTGGGATGTGTTTATGGGCTCTGCCGTGGCGCTTCCGGCCATCCTTATTCCCACGCTCGCGTCACCGTGGTTTGGGGTGGTCCTCGCCGCGCTGGGCGCAGGGGCGGGCGTGGCCGCCTACCGGGGCAGCCCTCAGATCCTGGCGTGGCAGGAACGCCGCCGGCAGCTGCGGCTGGACCGGCCCGTAAACACCGCGGCGCAGGCCGAACATGACGCACTCCTGGCCCGGTGGAGCCGCTACGAACTGGACCCTGCCAGCTGCATCGACTACCCCGCCATGACGGATGTCCGGCTGCCCGAAACGTCCGCGCTGATCCGCGCCATGAAGGAGGCAGAGCAGCTGCGGGCCGTGCCGCACCAAGGGTACGCTCCCGCCGTCGTCCGCTTTGGCGCTGCCCTTGCCGCGGCGGAACGTGCTGCCGGGATCCCCGCCGGAATCACCGCCGTCGGACATTAACTGCTGTGTCGCCACCGCTGGAGTCCGGCCGCGGGGCGCCGTAGCATCCGAGGATGGAACCCACAGAAGCGGAAGTCCGTGACCAGTTCGGCAGGCGCCTGGAGGATAAGGGGGCCTGGCGGCAGGCCACCACCCTGGAAGCTGCCGGGGAACTGACTGCACGGTGGCTGGAGGGCCATAGCGAATACCAGGCCGCCACCTTTACGGTCCGCTACGACGCCGAAACAGAACCGATCGCCACCGAGCTTGCCGCCCTCAACAGGAACGGGCTGTTCACCAAGGAGTCCCAGCCCGGCCTGCGGACCGGCAGCTCCGCCCAGCGGCAGTACGTCACCGGCTTCTGCAGTGCAGAGGCGGCCGTGGAACTCCTGGCCCTCTCCACCCGGTCCGAGCTGGTGACGGTGGCGCACGCCCCGGGCGAGGCCAGCAGCGCCGCCATCCCGGTAACGCTCGACGGCGGCGAGGTAGTTACGGTCCTCGGCTCCAGCGAGACTCCGGTGCAGGAAGAGCAGATCCAGGACTGGGCGGAGGAAACCAACGAAACGCTGGCGCTCCTGCTCGCCGACTCCTGGTATGTGGAGATCCTGGATCCGGTCTGGGGACGGAATGACCTACTGCTCCCCGCCGTCCTCGCCGCGCTGACAGTGGCGCCGTAGCCTACGGTACTTAGTAGTCGGAGTCTCCGGCGTGAGCGCAGGGGTCGGCCGTGCGGAACTTCCAACAGCTAAATAGAAGGGCGGCCTGTGGGCGGCGTTGTTTCCGGAATCCTGATCGTCTCCGTCGTCATTGGCGTGGGCTATTTCGCTGCCCGGTTGCGGATCCTGGGGCCGGATGTCCAGGGCGCGCTGACCCGCACCGCCTACTACGTCACCAACCCGGCACTGCTGTTCACGGTGGTTGCCGGCAGCGATATCCGCGCCGCCCTGGGAACCGATGCCCCGCTCGCGCTGCTCTCCGCAGCGATAGTGGGGCTTCTCTATTGGCTGGCGAGTTTCCTGTTCTTCCGGCGCCCTGCTGCTGAGACCGCCGTCGGCGCCATGGCCAGCAGCTACGCAAACGCCAACAACATTGGTATCCCGGTGTCCCTGTACGCCGTGGGGACGGCGCAGCACGTGGCGCCCGTGCTCCTGGTCCAACTCCTGGTGATGGCACCGTTCTACCTGACGGTCCTGGGGCTGGTCTCCGGCACGAAAATCTCGTGGAAGAAGATGCTGCTGCAGCCGTTGAGCAATCCCATGATCATCGCCTCGGCGCTGGGTGTGGCCGTCGCCCTGACGGGCTGGACCGCGCCCGACCTGCTGCAGAAGCCAATTGACATGCTGGCCGGCGGGGCCGTGCCCATGGTCCTGCTGGCCTTCGGCCTGTCCCTCGCCGGCCGCGCGCCCCTGCAGAAGGACGACGGCCGGACCGAAACCCTCGTAGCGACGTTCCTCAAGATCGGAGGGATGCCGCTGATTGTGTGGGTTCTTGGCCGCTTTGTCTTCGGGCTGGAAGGACAGCATCTCCTCGCCAGCGTGATCATGGCGGCACTTCCCACGGCGCAGAATGTGTTCCTCTTTGCCTCCCCTTACGGCCGCGGCATGACGGTGGCCCGCGACGTCATCCTGTGCACCACGGTTCTCAGTGTGGGCGCACTCCTGGCCGTCGCCTGGCTGGTGGGTTGAGCGTGCCTACTTGTGATACAAGTTGGATACTTGTACGCTAAGTAGCAGGGCAATGCAGCCCGGCCAGCCTGCTTTCGAGGAGCAACCATGAGTACCGTCGACGCCATCCGGCACGTCAAGCTTTCCACCGCCCGGCTGCCACTGGCCGTCCCCATCAGTGACGCCAAGGTTTTCACCGGCCGCCAGAAGCCCATGACCGAAGTGGTGTTCCTGTTCGCTGAGATCACCACGGAACTAGGCCACAGCGGTATCGGCTTCAGTTACTCCAAGCGCGCCGGCGGCCCCGCCCAGTACGCCCACGCCAAGGAAGTCGCGCAGGGACTCATCGGCGAGGACCCCAACGATATCGGCAAGATCTACACCAAGCTGCTTTGGGCCGGCGCTTCCGTGGGCCGCTCGGGTGTGGCCACCCAGGCCCTGGCCGCGATCGACATCGCGCTCTACGACCTCAAGGCCAAGCGCGCCGGCCTCTCCCTGGCCAAGTTCCTGGGCGCCTACCGGGACTCCGTCCAGACGTACAACACCTCCGGCGGCTTCCTCAACGCCTCCCTCGAAGAAGTCAAGGACCGCGCCACGGTTCTCCTGGAGGAAGGCATCGGCGGCATCAAGATCAAGGTAGGCCTGCCCGATTCCGCCGAGGACCTCCGCCGCGTGGCCGGCATCCGCGAACACATCGGCTGGGACGTTCCCCTGATGGTGGACGCCAACCAGCAGTGGGACCGGGCCACCGCCCTGCGTATGGGCCGCCAGCTGGAGCAATACAACCTCATCTGGATCGAAGAGCCGCTCGATGCCTACGACTTTGAGGGCCACGCGCACCTCGCCAACGTCCTGGACACGCCCATCGCCACCGGCGAGATGCTGGCGTCCGTGGCCGAGCACAAGGGCCTCATCAACGCCAACGGCTGCGACATCATCCAGCCGGACGCGCCCCGCGTCGGCGGCATCACCCAGTTCCTTCGCCTCGCCGCCCTCGCGGACGAGCGCGGACTGGGGCTGGCGCCGCACTTCGCCATGGAGATCCACCTGCACCTCGCCGCGGCGTACCCGCGGGAGCCGTGGGTGGAGCACTTCGACTGGCTGGACCCGCTGTTCAATGAACGCCTCGAAACGAAGAACGGCCGCATGCTGGTCCCGGACCGTCCTGGCCTGGGCGTGACCCTCAGTGACCAGGCCCATGCCTGGACCACCGAGTCCGTGGAGTTCGGCGCGTAACCTTGAACGCATGAGCCGGAACCTGACCGCGGACCTCGCCGCCGACCTTCGCACCCGCATCGTGGACGGCGTCATCCAGCCCGGCGACAAGCTTCCCAGCGAAAACGCGCTGATGGTCGACTTCGGCGTCAGCCGCACCGTGGTGCGCTCGGCACTGACGCGCCTCCAGGCCGAAGGGCTGGTGGAAACCGAACGCGGGCGGGGCAGCTTCGCGTTGACCCCGCCCGACGACGGCCCCCAGCCTGTCCCGGGCAGCCGCCCCGTCGCCAGCATCGAAGACCGCCTCCACCTGCTGGAATTCCGGCTGGGCGTCGAGACCGAAGCTGCTGCCCTGGCCGCCCGCAACCACTCCGACCGCCAGCTCCGGGCGGTCAATGCTGCCCTGGAACAGTTCGCCGCCAGCGCTGACCACCCCGGCCACGCCATGAAGGCGGACTTCGAGTTCCACCGCGCCATCGCGGCCGCCTCTGGCAACCCTTTCTACTCCGATTGCCTCGCCGCCCTGGGCCAGACGATGATCGCGATGCCCCGCACCCGGCTGCTCACCGGCGTCGAACATTACGCCCGGGACCACTTTGACCAGGTGGTGCACGAGCACCGGTCCATCGCTGCCGCCATCGCCGACGGCGATGAGTCCGCCGCCTCTGCCGCCATGCGCAGCCACCTCGCAAATTCCCGACGGCGGTTCAAGGCTTCGGTACGCCCGCCGGCCTAGGCGCCTCCCGCACTCAGCGCAACACACCAACGCCGGCGCAGCTCTTCCCCGCATTGCGGTCTTTTCCCCGCCGCGTTACACGGGGATTAGTCCGTCCGGAGGGGAGAAATCGCCCGCCGGCCTTGGCGGACGCTCAGTTCCCGCGGGCCAGCACCTGCCCCTTGAAGAACTCGGGCCGCAGCGTGGACATCACCAGCATGATCACCACGCCCAGCAGGATCACGCCCATGCCCAGGATAAACACCATCCCCAGCCCGCCCAACGATGATCCGGAGCCGTACTCGGGGTCCATGGAATCGGCGGCGGTCTTGAAGAACATCACCAGCAGGATGACTCCGCCCAGCAGCGGCGCCAGGAACCTGAAGAAGAACGCGCGGCCATTGCTGAACGCCTGAGCCCGGAAGAACCAGACGCATGCCAGGGCTGTGACGCCGTAGTAGAAGCAGATCATCATGCCCAGCGCCGTGATGGTGTCCCAGAGCGCGTTCTCCGAGGTGGTCCGCGTGATGACGTAGAAGGCTGCGGCAGCAACGCCCGCGGCGATCGTGGCGTAGCTCGGGGACTTGAAGCGCGGGCTGACCTTGCCGAAGCGGCCCGGGAATGCCTTGTAGTGGCCCATCGAGAGCATGGTCCGCGCCGGCGACACAAACGTGGACTGCAGCGAGGCGGCCGAACCGCTCAGGATGGCAAGGGACATCAGGATGGCGAACGGTCCCATCACCGGCCCGGAGAGGACGGCGAAGATGCTCGACTGGTTATCCGGATTCCCGGCGCCAAGGCCGGTTTCGCCCACGCCTGCGAAGGACAAAGTTGCCAGCGCAACGGTCATGTAGATCGCGACAATCACCACCACGGTGACGGTTGCCGCCCGTCCCGGAGTCTTCTCCGGATTCTTGGTTTCCTCGTTCATGGTCAGCGTGACGTCCCAGCCCCAGTAGATGAAGATGGAGAGGGAAACCCCGGCAGCAAAGGCTGAGAAGGATCCGACCGCGAACGGGTTAAACCAGTCCGGCGAAATGGCGGTCGCATCAAACGCCGAGCCGTTGGCCACGTGAGTGAAGGCAGCTACGGCAAACCAGCCCAACACCAGCAGCTGGAACGCCACCAGTACATACTGCACGCCTTTGGTGGCTTCCATGCCCCGAAAGGAAATCCAGCAAGCCAGGGCGATGAACACCAGGGTCGTGGCGATGTTCAGCGGCAGGTTCTTGCTCAGCTCGCCCAGTTCCGGGTTTCCGAACAGCTGGGCCAGCATGAGGTAGAAGAAGTCGACGGCGACCGCCGCCAGGTTGGACAGCACAATGATGGTGGCCGCAATCAGCCCCCAGCCACCCATCCAGCCGATCCACGGACCAAAGGCGCGCGATGCCCATGTAAACGACGTGCCGGCGTCGGGCATGGCATTGTTCAGTTCGCGGTACCCGAACGCCACCAGGATCATGGGGATAAAGCCCACCAGGAAGATCGCCGGCAGCTGGACCCCCACTTCCGAAACCGTTGGCCCCAGCGCCGCGGTCAGTGTGTACGCAGGCGCGATGCAGGAGACACCGATCACCACGGCGCCCAGCAATCCCACCGCGCCCGCCTTCAAGCCCTTCCCGCTCAGGCCCTTTTCAGCCAGGCCATTGCCCGGGGCGCTGGGTGGCTGTGCTGTCACTTCCTTGGGACTCATGGCCGTGCCTCTCTTTCATTCGACGCTGAATGGGTTGGAGCTGGTGCGCTCAGCCGACGACGGCCGCGGCCTCGTTTGCCGCGCGGAAAGCGTCCGCTTTGGCTGCAACGCCCGCCGCGTCCACGATGCGCGCCGCAGTGCGCTGGCCCATACGGACGGCTCCGTCAACGTGCTGGTAGCCTTCGGCGGCGAGGTCCGAGGAGCACCAGTAGATCGGGCCCACGGGGGCGTGCTGGTCCTTGCCGTAACGGTGCAGGCCGCCCAGATCGTAGCTGGCCGCGTACGCGCCCCGGGTCCATTCCTCGGAGCCCCAGTCGGATTCGTAGTAGACCTCGGGTTCCAGGGCCTTGTCCCCCAGGAACCCGGCAATCGATTCCAGGATGGCGCGGCGGCGGTCCTCGGCACTCAGCTCGAAGACGCCGTCGGCCTTTTCATCCGAGACAAAGCCCACCAGGGTTCCCCGTGAATCACCGTGGTTGGTGTTGTCGTAGACCTCCTGGACCAGCGAACCGGCACCAAAACCCGTTCCGGAGAGTCCGTCTTCACGCCAGAACGGCGTGCGGTAGACGGCGTGGACCTTGATCACCAGGCCCAGCGACTGGTGCTGGTGCATCTGGTGCTGCCGCCGTGGAAGCGGCGGATCAAATGAGACGCGGGAGTAAAGGTTCGGTGGCACAGCCATGATCACAAAGCGCGCATTCACGGTGGCGCGCTCCGAGACAACGCTGACGCGGTGCCCGCCTTCCCCGGCGTCCTCCCAGCGGACAGTGCGTACCGGACTGTTAAGTACGACGTCGGCACCCAGTTCCGCTGCCTGCAGCAGGGACACCTGCTGCATCCCTCCGATGACCCGCTTGTCCAGGATGAAGTCCTCGTCGGTGAGGTGGCTGAAGGACCCGGCGGAGGCTGCCATCAGGACCGCCTGCAGTGCCGAAAACGCGTGCGCGGGCTTGGTGAGCATGCCGCCGGCGATGAACAGTCCAATGTTGTTGCAGGCCTCCTCGTCCTTCGAGTTCCGGCGCAGCCAGTGGTGGAAGGAGATGGTGTCCAGTTCACGGGCCTTGGGGTGCGCCCACGGCTCGGTGGCGCCGATTTCCGCGGCGAGGCCGTCCAGAATGCCGATCAGCTTGTCCATTTCCGCCCCGGTGGCTGCGCTCACCGGGAAGGAATCACCGGTGTAGCGGGTTTTCTTGCCGTCGGCGCCGACGTAGACCGACTCGCCCTCCCGGTAGCGGGAGTATGTCTTCAGGCCGAGCTCGTCCAGGAGTTCCAGCAGTACGGTCTGGTCCGGGGAGACCCACTGGCCGCCGATTTCCAGCATGGCCCCGTCAATGGTGTCGGTCCAGGTCCGGCCGCCCACGCGGTCGCGTGCTTCCAGCACTGCCACGCCTAGGCCGGCCTTCTTCAGCTCGCGGGCAGCGGTGAGCCCGGACGGCCCGGCGCCAACGATCACAACGTCGCGGTCAAGATTCAGCATGATGTCCTCTCTATGGCCGGTCGAGTGACGCGAACCACTAAATGAATGCCATTCATTTAGTAGAACTATAGCTGTTTCGCGGCCCCCGAGGAAGAGGCCGGTGGAATAATGCTGGGGATACTGCCCGCAGAAAGGCCAGCAATGCCGGCATCACCAGCCGCTTCACGAAGTACCACGGAGCGCGAACCCGTGGCGAAAACCGGTGCGGCACGGCGCCGCGTGGGGCGGCCCGCCGCGGCTGTCCTGGACAAAGCGGGAATCACGGCCGCGGCCCTGCGGCTCATCGGCAAGAACGGCTACGACGGTCTCACCATGGCCGCACTGGCCCGCTCACTGCAAGTGGCGCCGTCGGCCCTTTATAACCATGTGGAATCCAAGCGGGACGTGCTCCTGCTCGTGGAAGACCACTTGACCGCACTGGTGGACGTGACCCCATTCGCGGCGGAACCCTGGGAGTCCGCGGTGCGGAAATGGGCCTGGAGTTACCGGGACGTCTTCGCGGAGCACACACCCCTGATTCCCGTCATCGCAGTACTTCCCGTGACTGACGCACCGCAGACCCTCGCCATGTATGAGACCGTCAGCGCCGGATTCCGGGCGGCCGGATTCCCGGAGGAGCGGATCGTGTCCGCCATCGTGGCCCTGGAATCCTTCATTTTCGGATCCGCTTACGACGTCACGGCTCCAGCCGACATTTTCGATTCCGGCAGCATGGCGGAGTCGACGCCGAGCTTCACGGGTGCAGTCCGGAGCTTGGCCGCGCAGGGGCACGAGAAACCTGCAGACGTGGCGTTCAGCCTGGGGCTTGAGGCCCTAATTGCGGGCCTCGGGGCGTTACGGGAGTAAGCAGGGCGTTCTCAGCCTCTACCTGTTCCACTGCACCAGATGCCGCCAGCCACTCTATGGCGCGCCGCCGCATGGCTCGGTCATGGAATGAGAACCATCGGGTCTCAAGCCCGGGGAACTCTGCGAGCGTGTTCCTGAAACGCCGGAACGCTCCCTTGCCGTCTATTGCGCGCCAGAGCAGGTCCTTGGCGCGTTCATCCTGCACATCGGCGATGAACGATTCCATATCAATTGCGCCCAATGTCAGCATGAGCAGTCCTCCGGCCGCATCATCCAGCGGGTGTCACTCGCATGCTATACCCACAGTTACGCCCGCGGCATGCCGGATTCGGGGCCCAGCGTTAAGGACCGCCCCAGCGTTAAAGAAGGGAACCCCGGTCCGAAGACCGGGGTTCCCTTGATTGCGTGCGCGAGGGGGGATTTGAACCCCCACGCCCTTTCGGACACTGGCACCTGAAGCCAGCGCGTCTGCCGTTCCGCCACTCGCGCGCAACTTCTTTTCCATGAATTACGGCCGGTTTCCCGGATCCGCAACCTTGTAAAAGCAGCGAGATCAAGCATAACGGACATCGGCGGCAAAACACCAATTGAGCCTCGGGAGGGGTCAAATTCCCCACCGGGAGGGGGCCAGCCGGGAACCACCAGTGAACTTTTCCGGGGGCCCGGCCGTTGTGGATTAAGGTCATTCACAGGCCTGCCCAGTAGTATCTGATGTAGTAGTGCCTGCCACTGCCAGGCAGGCCGCTGGGTTCTGAACTGCATTGTTGGCTGAGTTCCGGAACGAAAACTGCCCCTCAGCCGGGGGGAAAGGAGAAGGACCATGGGATTGCTGGACAAGGTCGAGCGCGGCATCGAAAAAGCCGTCCGCGGTGTCTTCTCCACCGGTTCGCGCGCCCAGGTTGAACCTGTGGAAATCGCCAGCCGGCTCCGCCGCGAGGTTGACAACAAAGCCCTCACCATCGCCGCCGGCCGCACCCTGGCCCCCAATGTCTTCGACGTCCAACTCAGTGACGACGACTTCAGGAGGGCACAGGACTGGGGCACGCCGCTGGCCGAAGAACTCTGCGACGTCGTCATCAACCACGTCCGGAGCCAGGGCTACACCCTGCAGGGCTCGGTGCGGATCTCCTTCCGCCGGTCCGAGGATCTTCGCGCCGGCAATTTCGAGATCGTCTCCTCCACTGAGAAGTCCAAAGCCGGCCCCGGAGTCTCCTCGGCCAGGCCCAACATGCCGGCAGCCCCCAGCCGGCCGCCCATACGCCTGCAGCCCGTCCTGGACATCGACGGCCAGCGCTACTCCCTCAATGCCCCCTCCATCGTCCTGGGCCGGTCCTCCGAGGCCGACATCCTGATTGACGACACCGGCGTCTCACGCCGCCACCTCGAGATCCGCACCGCCAGCGGCGTCACCAGCGCTGTGGACCTCGGCTCCACTAACGGCAGCTACGTCAACGGCCATAAACTGGCAGGCAGCACCGAACTGACCGACGGCTCCACCATCACGATGGGACGGACAAAGATCATCTTCCGCCTGCTTCCCGCCAGCCCTGGGGGCCGCCCATGAGCGACCTGACCATCACTGCCCTGCGGTTTGGGTTCCTGATCCTGCTCTGGGTCCTCATCTTCAGCATCGTTTCGGCCATGCGCAGGGACCTGATGGTGGGCCGCAAAGCCGCCGCCGGCACCCCCACCGCCCGTCAGGTCCGCAAAAACCCGGAACTGGCCGAGGCTCCGCCGCAGCCACTCAAGCAGCAGGCCCACCAACTGGTGGTCACCGAAGGCCCGCTCAAGGGAACCACCATCCCCCTGGCCGCCAGCCCCATCCTGTTGGGCCGCGCTCAGGAAGCCACACTGGTACTGGAGGACGACTACGCCTCCGGCCGCCACGCGCGGTTGTTCCCGCAAGGCAGTCGATGGTTCATCGAGGACCTTGGCTCCACCAACGGCACCTACCTGGCCGACCAGCAACTTACCCGGGCCCTGCCCGTTGAGCTTGGTGTACCCGTGAGGATCGGCAAGACGGTCATCGAATTGAGGCCGTAGCCATGGCCGCTGACATTCCCGCCGGCGGGGCCACACCCGTCCAGCGGCCCCTCATCATGCGCTATGCCGCGCGCTCGGATGTGGGACGCATCCGGGCCAAGAATGATGACTCGGCGTACGTCGGCCGCCATTTGGCAGTGGTCGCGGACGGCATGGGTGGCCACGCGGGCGGCGATGTTGCCTCCGCCGCCACAGTGCTGGACATGCTGCACCTGGACCACGGCGACTACGACGGCGACGCCGGCACGGTCCTCGCCGACGAGATCCAGACGGCCAACTCCCTGCTATCCGAGCTTGTGCACATCAACCCCAAGCTCGCCGGCATGGGCACCACCGTCACCTCCCTGCTGCTCGCCGAGGGCAAGCTGCACTTCGCGCACATCGGCGACTCCCGGGCGTACCGCCTGCGTGATGGCGAGTTTGAACAGGTTAGCGTGGACCACACGTTCGTCCAGCGGCTGATCGATGAGGGCCGGCTCCGTCCCGAAGAGGCCGAAACCCACCCGCACAAAAACGTCCTCATGCGCGTCCTGGGCGACGTCGATGCCAGCCCCGAACTGGATCTGGACACCCTGGACGTCAAGCCCGGGGAGCGCTGGTTGCTGTGCTCGGACGGGCTCAACTATGTGGCCGGACATGTGGTGGAGCGGACCGTCCGCGAGACAAAAGATCTGCGTGAGTGCGTCGAAACCCTGGTCAACCTGACGCTGGAAGCCGGCTCACCGGACAACGTCACCGTGGTCATGGTGGAAATTACTGAGGAAACGCCCGACGACGTCAGTACCGCCGCCGTCGACATCATCCCTTCGCAGCTGCTCACCGAAGCCCACGCCGCGGCCAGCGACGCCGCCAGCGCTTCACCGGACCCCGAGGCGGCCGACGACAAAAAGCCCGCCGCCGACAAAGCTCCCGAAAAGCCAGCTGCCGCGGAACCGCCGCCCTCCACCGACCCCCATCTCGGCGAGCACCTTTCGGCCGAAGTGCTGCGGCAGGAACTCGCATCGCGCCCGCACGAACTCGTCGGTGCTGCGGCCACCGCGGCCGAGTCCGGCTCCATTCCCACCATCGCCGGCCGCACAGTGGCCCGGCGGGCCGCCACCGTTCTGACGCACAAGGCCGACGCGCCCGTTGCGGAGGTAGATGACGTCCTGGGCCGGCCCAAACCCCGCCGCTGGGTCACCATGTCCATCGCGGCGTCCGTGCTGCTGGTCCTGACATTGGGCCTCTGGCTCGGCTATGCCTGGACCCAGACCCGC
Source organism: Pseudarthrobacter sp. NIBRBAC000502772 (assembly GCF_006517235.1). NCBI lineage: Bacteria > Bacillati > Actinomycetota > Actinomycetes > Micrococcales > Micrococcaceae > Pseudarthrobacter > Pseudarthrobacter sp. NIBRBAC000502772. The sequence goes on along the minus strand of NZ_CP041188.1, from coordinate 494,838 downwards.
TACTACATCGGGGAATACGATTCCCGCGTGGCCATCTTCAACGGCGTATCGCAGCGGCTTGGCCCTATCCAGCTTTCAACCCTTGAAGCCGTAACAGAGATCCGGATGGATTCCTTGCCCCAGTTCTCCCAGCAGCGCGTCCGGCAGACAGTGCCCGCGCGTGACCTCTACGACGCCCAGCGGATCGTGAAGAACCTCGAAGGCACCGGCACCATAGCTCCGCCGGATGAGTGTCTGACCCCCTCGCCCACTCCGGCGCCAGGAACGGCGCCCGCTGCAACACCCACCGCGCCTGCCCCACCGCCGGACCCAGCCGCTCCCGCGGCAGCACCTGCCCCGGCCGCCTCACCCACCGCCACTACCGTCTGTGAGGGGGGCCGGTGAGCCAGCTCAGCACCATCCCCAAGCCCCGGCGCAACGTGGAACTGTTGCTGCTGGTGCTCGCCCTGTCTGTGGGCATCGGCGCCAACATGCTGGTGGGCGTTGACCAAGCGAAGGCGTTCGACTCCGATTTCTGGTTCCAGTCCAGCCTCCTCGCGGTGGCCGCCCTGGTCTTCCACGTGGTCCTGCGGGTCCGCGCAAAATATGCGGATCCGGTAATACTTCCTTTAGTGGTGGCACTCAATGGTCTGGGTCTTGCCATGATCCACCGCCTTGACGCCCCCGGAGAGGACACCGGCAACAACCAGCTGCGCTGGACGCTGATCGCGATGGCCGTGGCCATCGGCGTGATCTGGTTCCTCAAGGACCACCGGGTGCTCCGCCGCTTCACCTATATCTCGCTGGCTGTGAGCGCGCTCCTGCTGATTCTCCCGCTGGTGCCCGGCATCTCGGCCGGCGAAATCCTGGGCGCCCGGGTCTGGATCCGGGTGGGTCCCATGACGTTCCAGCCGGGTGAGATCGCCAAAATCACTCTGGCTATATTCTTCGCCGGGTATCTTTCCTCCAACCGCGACCTCATTCTGCTGGCCGGCCGCAAGGTTGGCCCGCTGCAGTTCCCCCGGTTCAAGGACATGGGCCCCATGATCACCGCCTGGCTGGTGAGCATCGGCGTGCTGATCTTCCAGCGCGACCTCGGGTCTTCCGTGCTGTTCTTCGGCCTGTTCATCGTTATGATCTACGTGGCCACCAGCCGTATCAGCTGGGTGGTGATCGGCTTGGGCCTCATCCTGGGCGGCGGCTTCGTGGCAGCCCAGGTGTTTTCCCATGTCGAAGTCCGCATCTACGGCTGGCTGAACGCCTTCAGCCCGGAAGTTTACGAGACGGGCAGCCGGCAGGTCATCGAGGGACTCTTCGGCATGGCCAACGGCGGCCTGGTGGGTACCGGGCTGGGCCAGGGCCGACCGGACCTGGTGCCCTTCGCCAACAGCGACATGATCATCGCGTCCATCGGCGAGGAGCTGGGCCTGATCGGGCTGTTCGCCGTGGTGCTGATGTACGTCATGCTGTTCACGCGAGGGTTCCGGGCGGCACTGGGCACGCGGGATGCCTTTGGGAAATTGCTGGCCTGCGGACTTTCCTTCGCCATCGCCCTTCAGTGCTTCGTGGTGATCGGCGGAGTCACACGGTTGATCCCGCTGACCGGCTTGACCACGCCGTTCCTTGCCGCCGGCGGTTCGTCGCTGCTGGCCAACTGGATCATCGTTGGCCTGCTCCTGCTGATCTCCCATACGGCGCGGGGGCCGGTGGACACAACACCACTTCCTCCCGGCGGCGCCGCGGAACCTGCAGGAATTGATACTCCCACCGAGGCGGTGAAACAAGCGTGAACCAAGCAATCCGCAGTTCCTGGGTGGCAGCGATCGCCATGTTCGCCTTGATCTTCGGCGCGATCAGCTTCGTCCAGGTGGTGGGTGCCGATGACCTCAAGGCAAACCCCCTGAACCAGCGCGCCATTCTGCAGAATTACTGCAACGACCGCGGCGCCATCATCGTTGGCGGGAACCCCGTGGCCGAATCGGTGGAAGGCACGTCCGAGGTCTGCCAGTTCCGGCGAACGTACGCGCAGCCGGCATTGTATGCAGGCATTACGGGCTACTTCTCGAAGAACTACGGTGCCACCGGCCTGGAAGTTGCGATGAACGCCCAGTTGGCCGGCAGCTCGGACCAGCAGTTCTTCGACCGGATCGGCCAGCTATTCCTGGGCAACCAGCCGAAGGGCGCTTCGGTGGAACTCACCATCGATCCCGCCATCCAGAAGCTCGCCTACGACCTCATCCCGGACGGCCAGCGGGGTTCCATTGTGGTCACCAACCCCAAGACCGGGGCCATCCTGGCCATGGTGTCCAAGCCTTCCTATGACCCCAACCTGATCGCCACCCAGGACCCGAAAGCCGAAACCACCAACATCAACGAGCTGGTCAAGGTACCCGGCATCAACCTGAACCAGAATGTCAGCGGACCCACGGGCGAGCTGCTCGCTCCGGGATCAGTCTTCAAGCTGGTAGATACCGCGGCGGCCCTCGCCTCCGGGAAGTACAACAAGGACAGCGTGCTCCCCAACCCGGCCGAAATGCCGTTCCCGGGGATCCAGTACAAACTCCCGAACTACGCCGGAGGCAACTGCTACACCCAGGACAAGGCCAGCTTTGCCTTCGCCCTGCAGCAATCCTGCAATACGCCGTTCGCCAGCATTGCCCTCGACCTGGGACGCGACGCCATCGCCGAGCAGGCGGCAAGATTCGGCTTCGGCGAGGCTGTGGGTGATCAGCTCAAGCTCGCCTACGCCAGGGGCAACGGCTTCCCCGATGACCTGGACGGGCCAGGTCTGGCCCAGTCCGCCATCGGCCAGAAGGACGTGCGCGCCACGCCGCTGCAGATCGCAATGATGACTGCGGCCATCGCCAACAACGGCGTCCAGATGAGCCCCAGCCTGGTCAAGACCGTGCGGTCCCCGGACCTCCGGGTCATTGAAGAACCCAAGCCTCAAGCGCTCCGGACGTCCACCACGCCGGAGATTTCCCGGCAGATCAATGAGTGGATGACCAGTGCGGTGAGCCAGGGCATAGCCCGCGGCGCGGCTGTCCCCGGTGTGCAGGTGGCCGGCAAAACCGGAACCGCTGAACTGGGCAACGGCCTGAACAACTCCTGGTTCACCGGGTTTGCCCCGGCGAACAACCCGGAGGTGAGTGTCACCATCGTCATGGAAGGCGTAGACATCACCACCGGCGCACAGCTAACCAGTCCGAACGCGAAGAAGATTTTTGAGGCGGTGTTGAATAAGTGAGGCCTACAACGGGAATCACCCTCGGCGGCAGATTCCAGCTGACCACGCGGATTGCGATCGGCGGGATGGGAGAGGTCTGGAAGGCCAAGGACCAGGTCCTGGGCCGGATTGTCGCCATCAAGGTGCTCAAGGAGGAGTACACCGGTGACCCCGGTTTCCTCCAGAGGTTCCGCGCCGAGGCACGCCACACCGCCCTGTTGAACCACGTGGGCATCGCCAATGTATTTGACTACGGCGAAGAGGATGGCTCCGCCTACCTGGTCATGGAGCTCGTTCCGGGCCAGCCGCTGAGCAGCATCATCGAGCACGAGCAGGTGCTGTCCCCGGACCGGACGCTGTCCATGATGGCGCAGACTGCCCGCGCCCTTTCCGTCGCGCACGCCCAGGGACTGGTCCACCGCGACATCAAGCCAGGCAACCTGCTGATCACCCCCGACGGCCGCGTCAAGGTCACCGACTTCGGCATCGCCCGCCTGGCCGACCAGGTCCCGCTGACGCAGACAGGGCAGGTGATGGGCACCGCCCAGTACCTCGCCCCCGAGCAGGCCACCGGCCAGACCGCTACCGGCGCCTCGGACATCTACTCACTCGGCGTGATCGGTTACGAGTGCCTCACCGGGCACCGGCCCTTCTCCGGCGAATCCCAGATCGCCATTGCCCTGGCCCAGGTCAACGACGCCCCGCCACCGCTTCCGGAAACTCTCCCCAAGCCGGTCCGCGCGCTGCTGATGTCCATGCTTGCCAAGGACCCCAAAAACCGCCCGGCCAACGCCATCAAGCTGTCCGAAGCCGCCGAGGCCATCCGCAACGGCGATATTGACGCCGCGCATGCTGCGGTTCCCGGCATGCTGCTCTTTGAGGCAACCACGGGCCCCATTACCGCTCCGGTGGACATTGCCACGGCACCCACCGGCGTCATCGCCCAGAAGGACAGCAACACGACATCGACGTCCGCCCTGCCCGTGCTGGGTGCCGCTGCCGGCGGCGCTGCAGTCGGCGCCGCGGCCGCAGGAGCCGGGAGCACGCTTTCGCGTGCGGACGCCCTGGCCGCGGAGCGCAGCTGGGTGCAGGAGGAAGAGAAGTACGACGACGAACCGGCCGACGAGCCCGACCGTCGCGGCCGCAGCCCCTGGACGTGGCCACTGGTCGCCCTGATCGTGCTGGTCCTGTTCGCGCTGGTGGGTTTCTTCCTGACACAGCAGGGAATTTTTAACCCGGCCACCACCGTCACGAACTCGGCATCCAGCAACCCGCCGTCCACCAGCGCCAGCCCGACAAAGACCTCGGCATCCGCTACACCTACGCCCAGCCGGACCACCGATGCGCCCACTCCAACGCCCACGCCCAGCACGGTGGACATCATTTCTGCTGCCTACCTCGGGAAGGACTACCGTCAGGTCCAGGGGACGCTGGAAACCATGGGCCTGTCCGTCCGGGTCATCCCGCAGCAGAGTACCTCCGTTGCCGGAACGGTGTTGCAGGTCAACCCCACGGGCACCGTGCCCAAGGGGGCTGAAGTGACTGTGACCTACGCCGTCCCGGTCCCGGCCAGCACGCCGACCGCTCCGCCGTCCACGCCGGCCTCCGCTGCACCAACGTCCACCCTCCCCAAATGCAACCCCGGCCAACTGCCCGGATTGCCCCCAACCTGCGCGCCGTAGCGGTCAGGATTGACGGTGAGTGATTCGGCCCGCACCCCGCTCCACCGGGAGGACAGCCTCCCGGTGGATAACCAGCGTGTCCTGAGCGGCCGCTACGAACTCGGCGGAATCATCGGCCGCGGGGGAATGGCGGATGTCCACCGCGGAGTGGATACCCGGCTTGGCCGGACCGTTGCCATCAAGCTTCTCCGCCCGGATATGGCCCGTGATCCGCAGTTCCAGGCGCGCTTCAAACGGGAAGCGCAGTCCGTGGCGGCGCTGAACCATCCGTCCATCGTCGCCATTTACGACACTGGCGAACACACGGTTCCGGATGGCTCGGAGGACAGTGTCCGGGTGCCCTATATCGTGATGGAGTTTGTTGAGGGCCGGACCATCCGCGACCTGATCCGGGCCAAGGAAGTCAGCATTGACCAGGCCATCGACTTCTGCCTGGGCGTGCTTTCTGCCCTTGAATACAGCCACAAGGCTGGCATCGTCCACCGGGACATCAAACCCGCCAACGTGATGTACTGCGAAGGCTCCAATTCCGTGAAGGTCATGGACTTCGGGATTGCCCGGGCCATCGCCGATTCATCCGCCACCATGACGCAGACCCAGGCCGTGGTGGGCACTGCCCAGTACCTCTCGCCCGAGCAGGCCCGGGGCGAAACAGTGGATGCGCGCAGCGACCTCTATTCCGCAGCGTGCCTGCTGTACGAAATGCTTACCGCCCGCCCGCCCTTTATTGGTGATAGCCCCGTGTCCGTGGCCTACCAGCACGTCAGGGAAATCCCGGAGCCCGCGAGCAGCGTGAACCCGGAGGTCTCGGCCGCCCTGGACAGTGTCCTGGCCAAGGCTCTGCAGAAGAACCGGGCGGACCGTTTCCAGGACGCCGCCGCCTTCCGGCGTGCGCTGCGCGCCGCCCGGGCGGGCGTGTCCGTGCCCGCGCTGGCCCCGACCGAAGCCCCCACCGATCCCAACGACCACGTCCCGACGCCGGAACGCCCGCCCGTGACAGAGGCGTTCGGGCTCACCGGAGCCGGCTTCCTGGACGATGCCCCCACGGGACGGCAGCGCAACGCGGACGACACCCGGACTGACGGCGTACCGGTCATGGCGGCAGCAACCCTGGGACAGTCGGATGTCGACGAACTGCCCTTGGGCTTCGCTCCGGAACGTGAGCGGTCCGCCCGGCAGAAGTCCCGTCGTCGTACGTGGATTGCCACACTGGTGATCTTCACCCTGCTGGTTCTTGGCGGCGGCGGTCTCTGGCTGTACAGCACGGTGAACCGGCCCGCGCCTCCGCCGCCCAAGGTGGCGGTCCCGGCGGTCGCGTCCCTGACGGAGTCGGCGGCCCTGCAGGAACTTTATGGTGCCAACCTGCGCCCGCAGATCAAACGGAACAAGCACGAGACCATACCCAGCGGAACGGCCATCGGCACTGACCCAGTGGCCGGAACCTCGCTTGACCCCAATGCGGAGGTGATCCTGAATATCTCTGAAGGCCCAAGCGCCGTCAAGATTCCGGAGAACCTTCCGGGCCAGACAGAGGCAGCGGCGCGGGACATCCTTCGCCAGGCAGGACTCGTGGGAGCCCCTTCCACCACCACAGCCAACAGCTCCACCGTTCCCGGCGGCAGGGTGATTACCACCAGCCCGGCACCGGGCCAGATGGTGGGCCCGGGCACCACGGTGGAGATCGTGATTTCCACCGGCAAGGTGTCCATGCCTGAACTGCGGGGCCGCACGCGTGCCGAGGCGGAAACGGCGCTGAAGGAACTTGGCCTGGTCCCCAACGTCCAGGAAGTGGAGAATTCCCAGGTGGAGGCGGGCCGGGTCACGGATCAAAGTGACCCGGTGAACGCCGCCGTCGACCAGGGCAAGACGATCAATATTGTTGTGGCCAAGGAACCGGCCCCGCCGCCATCGCCAACGCCCACGGCCACGCCCACAGCCACTAAAAAGGGCTAAGCCTCCACCCGCTCCTTAAAGCAACGCGGGGTCACTTCGCGCCCATCCCGAAGGGGAACATGGGCGCGAAGTGACCCCGCGTTGTTCGTGTGCCCGTCAGTGCTGGATGAGCGGGCTCAGCGTGGCGGCACGGGCGGCGGCTCCCGCCATTCCCAGGGACTCGAGCCAGTTGCCCAGCATCTGGTAGCCGCCTTCGGTCAGGACCGACTCCGGGTGGAACTGCACGCCGCACAGCGGGGCAGTGCGGTGCTGGAGGCCCATCACGACGCCGGTTGCGGTCTCGGCGGTGATCTCCAGGACGTCGGGGATGGTGTCCCTTACCGCTGCCAGCGAGTGGTAGCGCGTCGCTGTCACGGGGGAGGGGAGCCCGGCGAAGACGCTGGTGCCGTTGTGCTCCACCAGCGAGGTCTTGCCGTGCATCAGCTCCGGCGCGTGGGTCACCGTGCCGCCATAGGCTTCGGCCAGGGCCTGATGGCCCAGGCACACACCGAACATCGGCTTGTTGTTCGCCCCGCACCACTTGATCAGCTCAATGCACACGCCCGCCTCGGCGGGGTTTCCCGGACCGGGTGAGATGAGGACGCCGTCGCGCGTTTGTGCCATCTCGATGGCCTCAGCGAGGGTCACGTCGTCGTTGCGGACAACGGTGGTCTCGGCGCCGAGTTCCTGGAGGTAGCCCACCAAGGTGTAAACGAAGCTGTCGTAGTTGTCTACGACCAGGATTTTGGTTGTGGTCATGGCTGGCTTGCAGAACCAATCGTTGAGTCGGTGAATGCGGTGAACCCGGACATCCATGGGAACAGGAACTGAACCATCAGGATCAGTGCGCCGGCGATGAGCACCAGCGACGTGAGGATCCGCAGCCAGAGGGGGCCGGGCAGGTGGCGGAAAATCCAGCCGTACATACTCAGTTTCCTCCCACGGCTGCGGCCACCTGGGCGGCGATCTCGGCCGGCGGGCCCGCCGCGGCAGGCTGCCAGCTGTCCAGCAGCGCGTACGCGATGATGCGTTCTTCGGCGCCGAAGCGCGGATTGCAACTGGTCATGGTGAGGAAGCTTTCGGTGGGAGTGGCGCCGGGTCGGGTGGGGACCGGTTCCAGGACATCGGTCCGGGACGGCATCACAATCTGGTTGTTTCGGAAGACATAGATGTAGTAGCCGTCCTTGGTCTGGACGTAGATTTTGTCCCCCGGGACAAGAGTGTGGATATTGTCTAGGACGGCACCGTGCGTCTGCCTGTGGCCGGCCACCGCGAAGTTACCGACGGCGCCGGGCATGGCGGTGTTGGCGTAATGGCCAAGCCCCAGCGTATCCAGGACATCCCCGGTGGTTCCCTGCACGATGGGCCGGGTGTAGCTGGGGCCAAAGCGGGGGATATACATGATGCCGATGGTGCCGGCATGGCCTGGTGCCGCGGCAACGGCCGGGGTGCCGTAATCCACGGGCGCTGCCGATGGATCCGGTTCCGGGCTTGCAGGCACCGCGCCGCCCAGCCCTTGGGCGAACTCCTTGATGACGGCACTCTGCTTGGCGTCGGATTCGATGTTGGTCCACCACAGCTGCCAGCCCACAAAGAGCAGGAGGATAATGCCGGCCGTGATGAGCAGCTCGCCGAGCACCTGCACTGTGCCACGCAGAAGGGAAGCGCGGACGGGCGCCGCACGGGCGGGCCGCGTAGCGGCGCGCCTCGCCTTCTCCTGCACTACCACGCGTTCTCCTCCGGGGTGGCCGCGATGGGCGTTTGAATGCCCTGAACTACGGCTAGAATTGACTGCTAGTAAGAATCCAGATTTGACCAAGATCGCGCAGACCGCTGGCAACTTCCTTCTTGCAGGATATCAAGCCCGCGGCGCCGAGCTTGCTCCAGTCCGCCAAGGAGAGCCCGTGCCCGAGTCAAAGCCTCGCAAGAAGACTTCCACCGCCGCGCAGCCCGCTTCCGGGGCGCAGGCGTATAAGCCCAACGCTGTTTGGTTCAAGCCGGTGATGTTCGGCCTGATGATCATCGGGCTCTTCTGGATCATCACGTTCTACATCAGCGAGGGCCGGTTTCCTGTCCAGGCCTGGGAGTCGTGGAATATCGTGGCCGGCTTCGGCATTGCCATCATCGGCTTCCTGATGACCACGCGCTGGCGTTCCTGACCTGACCGCAGGACCCGCATGACTCCCGCTGCCGCCGCCCGGCCCCTAAACGAGAGTGTGGACGGAACTGTCCTGGGCGACGACGGCCTCGCCCGTCCGCCGTGGGCCGCCGCGGATCCGCTATTGCGCGAGTACTACGACTCCGAATGGGGCCTGCCCGTCCGGGACGAACAAGGCCTGTACGAGCGCATCTGCCTTGAGGGCTTCCAGGCAGGTCTCTCGTGGGCAACGATCCTCCGGAAGCGCCCCGCCTTCCGTCAGGCTTTCCTCGACTTCCAGCCGGACGCAGTTGCCGCTTTTACGGAAGCGGATGTTGAGCGCCTGCTCCAGGATCCCGGCATCGTCCGCAACCGGCTCAAGATCCGTGCCGCCATCACCAATGCCCGGGCCACCATCGCGTTGCGCGAGCGGGAAGGCCTGGTTGACTTCGTGTGGCAGTTCCAGCCCCGGGCCACTCCCCAGCCGGTCACGCACGCGGAGATCCCCACGCAGTCACCGGAATCGGTGGCGCTCTCCAAGGCGCTGCGGACGCAGGGATTCTCGTTCGTTGGCCCCACCACCATGTTCGCGCTGATGGAAGCCATCGGAATGGTGGACACCCATCTTCTGGACAGCCACCGGCGCGGATCCTCAGGCGTCTGGACCGGCTGACCTGCCGCTCCGCGGGGCGCTGACCGGATGCCCCGCCGGCGTCTGTTGTCCACAGCTGTTGGGAAAGTTATCCACAATGTGTATAACTTTTCCCGGCGCCGGAACCGATAGCCGCCCGTGCAGGCCATGGCGCACGGGACCGGATCCAAAGCGCTCGGACGGACAGTTATTAACATTGTGGATTGGCTGTGGATAATTCACACTGACCCGACCACGGCGATCCTTGGTGTCACCACCCGGAGGCACATCCGGGAGTCCGCTAAAGGCCCGGGGCAATCTCAGTTGCCCTGCCCGTGTCCTGCGTGGTCCGTTACCGGTTCTGGGCCCGTCAGCGATCCCGGCGGACCGGATGGTGGCTGGTGATGGACACCCGGTTAAAGGCATTCATGGTGATCACCAGCCAGCTGACCGCCGAAAATTCGTCGGCGCTGAGGTGCTGACGCGCATATCCTTCCTCAAGCTCGGTGGTCCGGTGGTCCGGCAGTTCGGTGATGCATTCTGCCAAGGCAAGGGCAGCCCGCTCCTTGTCCGTGAACAGGGCCGTCTCGCGCCACGCCGGCAGGACAGCAAGCCGCTGCTGGCTCTCCCCGGCCTCCATGGCGTCCCGTACATGCATGTCGAGGCAATAGGCACAGCCGTTGATCTGGGAGATCCGCACGTTGAGCAGCTCTATGGTCTTGCGGTCAATCCCGGCCGCGTCGGCGGCTTCGCGCACTTTCAGCCCCAGACCGTTGAGAGCGCGCCATACCGCGGGGTGCTGCTTGTCGAGGTAGATGTGCTGGGTTGTTGCGGTGGCGCTCAAGGCGGTCCTCCTGGCTGGAAGCTTGCTGGGTCCGATGCTGCGTAGGAACACCCTCGCACACACCGTGTTATCCACTTACTAACACTGGACTACCCACAAGTTATCCACAGTTGTGGACAACAATCCACAGGACGGCCCGAGCGGACGCCTCAGCTGCCCCAGTCGGGGAAACACTGATGGTTAACTACATGTCTGTAAGTTGTTAACACTGTGAATAACCCTGTTGATACGGGCAGGCCGGATCCCCTCGTATGGGCCCCCGGCGCGGAAAATGGCCAGGATATCCACAGGTCGGGCTCAAATGGCGTGTTTTTCCACTTAACCACAGGCGCATCCCCGGGTGTTGTCCACAATTGTGGACAACCGGATGATCCAATCCGGCAAAAGGGCGGACACCCGGGAGCAGGGGCACATCGAAATCCTGAACTACACCCGTGTAAGTTACCAACAGTGTGGATAACCACTGTGGATAACTTCGGCGCCGTCGTCGTGGCTTGACGCGGACCACCGGCTGCTCGCACGCCGGGACGCACGCAGCAAGTGAACGGGCAGCGCGATGCGGAAGCCTCACCCGGCACAGAAAAGACCCCGGGGTCCGTTGGGACGCCGGGGTCTAAGTGGTCTGTTGGAGCTGGGCCTGAGGACCCGGACGGTCAACCGGCCGTGACGCGGAGCCAGCTCGCCAGGGCCAGCAGGAGAACCACTCCGGCCAGTCCGGCGGCGTGCAGCAGACGCTGCCGCGGGCCCCGGGGCGCGTACGCAATGACGGCAGCGCACAGGGCTCCTGTGACGAGCCCGCCCAGGTGGGCCTGCCAGGCGATCTGGGGGACCACAAATCCGATCACGCCGTTGATGGCGATCAGGATCCACAGCTGCCGCGTATCCCCGCCGCGGTGTCGCTGTACCAGCAGCATCGCCCCGAAGAGTCCAAAGATCGCCCCCGAGGCACCCACCACTCCGGCAAGAGGCACGCCGGGCACGTAGCCGGGGGTCAGCAAGAGATAGCCGACAGACCCTCCGATGGCAGAGATGAGATACAACGCCAGGAAGCGGACCCGGCCCAGAAGCGGTTCGAGTGCCTGGCCGAAAATCCACAGCATGTACATGTTCAGCACAATATGGAGGATGAATCCCTGGGAGTGCAGGAACGCCGCCGTCAGCATCCGCCACGGTTCGAACTCACCGAATTCGGGAGTGGCAAAAACATTCGCGAACGCCAGGTTCTGGTAGATCCACTCACCGGGGACCACCCATTGCAGAACGTACATCACCGCGCACAGGGCGATGATTCCAAACGTCACTATGGGTTTGCCGGTTGCCACGGCGCCGCCGTAGACAGTCTTGACCGCCGGCGTCGTGCGCTTTGTTTCGTTGACGCAGTCAACACACTGGAATCCGACGGCGGCCGCCCGCTGGCAGTCCGGGCACGCTGGGCGGCCGCAGCGCTGGCAGCGCACATAGGAGGGCCGGTCCGGGTGCCTGGGGCACACCGGAACCTGCGCGGACGGCTCGGCCGCCGGAATTCCGTAGCTCATGTGATGGGTTAGAGCTGCTCGATGTCGATGCTGTTGATGGTGACGTCTTCAACCGGGCGGTCGCCCATTCCGGTGCGGACGCCCTCGATGGCGTCGACGACCTTCTTGGAGTCCTCGTCAGCAACCTCGCCGAAGATGCTGTGCTTGCCCTGAAGCCAGTCGGTGGGGATGGTGGTGATGAAGAACTGCGAACCGTTGGTGCCCTTGCCCGCCTGGATGCCGGCGTTGGCCATGGCCAGTTTGTAGGGGGCGTTGAAGCTGAGTTCGGGGTGGATTTCGTCGTCGAACTTGTAGCCGGGTCCGCCCACGCCGCGGCCCAGCGGATCGCCGGCCTGGATCATGAAGTCCTTGATGATGCGGTGGAAGATGGTGCCGTCATACAGCGGCGTGCCCGTCTTGTCCTCACCGGTCTCCGGGTGGGTCCAGGCCTGCTCCCCGGTGGCCAGGCCAACGAAGTTCTTGACCGTCTTCGGGGCATGGTTGCCGAAGAGATTAACGACGATGTCGCCGAGGCTCGTGTGGATGGTTGCTTTTGCAGTTGCGATTGCAGTCATGCCGCCTATTCTTTCACGGCAGGTCAACGTGGAAGGGGCTGGACGGGCAGTTCCGCGCTGGGTGAAATCAGGTGTAAATCCGCGGGAAGAATAGCCCGTGCAGGTCAAGGCACGTAGGCTAACAACAGAACCGTCACATTAATCGGGAGGTAGTTGTGAAGAAATCGGATCGTATTGCCCGTGACCTTGAACAGTCAGTCAACAGCGCAGTTGAGAGCGCCAAGGACTGGGCATCCCCCCGCGTGGAAGCAGCAGTGGATTGGGCAGTTCCCCGCCTGCAGCATGGCCTGGACACCGCATCTCCCAAAATCCAGGAGGGGCTCAAGACCGCGGCCCACAACCTTGCCGACGGCGTCGCAACAGTGACGCCGCGCATCCAGGAGGGGCTCGCCCAGCTCGCCCCGAAAATCCACGACGCCGTTGAGGTCGCCACTCCGCGCCTGTACGAAGCGCTGGACAAGGCCACTCCCGTTATCCAGAACGCCCGGGACCGTGTGGTGGTGGAATACCTGCCGCGCCTTTCGGACCAGATCGGCCACGCCTCCGACGCCGTGCACCGCACCTTGGAAAGCGCGCCGTCCCACGTGGACGCCGTCGCCCAGCGGCTTGCCGATTCCGGCGTCGTGCATTCCCTCCAGGAGCAGGCCCAGACGGCCGGCACGCAGCTCAAGGCCGCCGCGCACGAAGCCGGTAAGGCCGTAGGGGTCCAGATCGCCCAGCCGCAGAAGCCCAAGAAGCGCGGCTGGCTGGTGTTCGGCATCATCGCCGCAGCCGTCGCCGCCGGCGTCGCCGCCTGGAAGGCCTCCAAGCCCGTGGAAGACCCGTGGAAGACCCCTTCTCCGGTCACCCCTACTCCGGCGCCGGTGCCTGCCATCACCGTGAACGACGCCAAGGAAGCGGCCGGGGACGCAGCCAGCAAGGCTGCGGCCGCCACCGGTTCAGCCGCTGACGCCGTGGCCGGCCAGGCAGAGGATGTTGCCGCGGACGCCGAGGACGAGAAGGCCAAGCACGTCGCCGATGAATCGGCAGACGCAGCAGCTAAGGCGTCCACCGATGCCAAGACCGCCATCAAGAACATTGCGGCCAACATGAACGGTTCCGCGGACAAGAGCAGCAACTAGCACTTCCGGCGCCCTCGCGGCGCCCACTGAAGGGGCTCCGCCTGGTGCGGGGCCCCTTCAGTGTTTTCCCAGTGTTTGTCCGGGCTGGACCCAGTCGCTGGCGGGACGAACCCTGATCGGTGCTAAATTTGAACTGATGTCAGCCGATAAATCCCCTGGGGATGCCTTGAACGACGCAGCACAGCTGCCGCTCGTGTCCATTGTCATCCCGGCTTACAACGAGGAAAGTGTCATCCGGCAGTGTCTCATCGCTGCGGTGTACCAGTCGGTGCCGGCCCACGAAATCATCGTGGTGGACAACCTCTCCACTGACCGCACCGCCACCATCGTGGCGCAGATGCAGCTGGAGTATCCGGAAAGTCCCATCATCCTGCTCAGCCAGGACCGGGACCAGGGCCTGATTCCCACCCGAAATTTTGGCCTAAACCATGCCACCGGCGACGTCCTGGGTCGCATTGACGCCGACTCCGTTGTCGAGCCGGACTGGGTGGAGCAGGTCCAGAACGCCTTTTTTGATCCGTCAGTCCAGGCAGCCACCGGACCCGTGGTCTACTACGACATGCCGATGCGGCGGTTCGGGCTCAAGGCAGACGACAAGATGCGTCAGCTGATGCTCAAGCTCGCCAAGCACCAATACCACTTCCTGTTCGGCTCCAACATGGCCCTGCGGGCTACGGCATGGGAAACCATCCGGGACGAAACCTGCCGGGACGAGAAGGACGAAATGCACGAGGACATCGACCTCTCCCTGCACCTCGCCGACCACGAACTCAAGGTCCAGTACTGGCCCCAGATGGTGTCCGGGATGTCCGCCCGCCGGCTCGAGGATTCACCGCGGGACTACCGGTACTACGTGACCCGCTTCGACCGCACGTACAAGGCGCACAACGTCAAGAAAATGGCCCTCAAGGCACCCATGGTGGTGTTCTTCTCGGTCTACTTCCCGGCGAAGCTCCTGCGGGCCATCCACACGGTCAACACCGCCCAGTCTGTCCGCCGCGGCGGACAATAGGCCCGGTTTCCGGCTGTTGCGCGGCCTCAGTCCGTTCCTAGTTCAGCCAGACGATCCGACGGCGGTTCATCCCCACGCACGGCGGAACCTTCGCGCCGTTTCCTGAAGCCTGACCGCTGTCCCAGAACCACGACGGCGAGGCCCACGAGGATGAGCCCCAGCCCGCCGTAGGTGCCTGCGGGCAGTGTCTCGTGCAGGAAGACCGCGGCCAGCACGGCTGCGCCGGGGATCTCCAACAGGATGATCATCGACACCAGCAGCGGGCTCATGGTGGCCAGCAGGTGATTGAAGGCTGTGTGGCCCACCAGTTGGGCACACACGGTGATGGCCAGGATCCCCACCCAGCCAACGGCGTCGAACCCCACCAGCGGCTGGCCGCTGAAGAGTGCCAGCACCGCCACAAAGGCAGCGCACATCCCGTAGCAGAGCGTGGTGTAGGTTCCCGTGGTCATGGTCTGGCGGGCCTTGCCGCCGGCGAGCGTGTACAGGCCGGCCAGGGCCCCACCGGCGACAGCCAGCAGGTCACCCAGGAGCGCGTCCGGCGAGGATCCCATGTCAAACCCGGTGATGGTGACAACACCACCAAAGGCGATCCCCAGCCCTGCCAGCACCTGCCAGCGGTGCCTGGTGCCACGGAGGAGCTGGAAGACCGCGATCCAGGCCGACTGCAGGCAGACCAGGGCGGTGGCGGCAGCCACGGACGTCAGCTGGAGGGACGTGATGAAGCAGGCAAAGTGCAGGGCCAGGGCGACGGCGGCGAGCAGCGACCAGCGGAACTCAGGGCCGGTGATCCGGCCGAACTGCCGGGGTTCGCGGACCACGGTGGGAGTGGCCATGACGGCGGCCCCGATGGCGTTGCGCCAGAAGGCGATGGCGAGGGCACTGACGGTGGTGGCGCCGAGGGTCGCGGCGATCAACGGCCCGGACGACGCCACACCAAGGACGCCCACGGCCGCAATAAGAAAGTTCACCGTTCAACCCTACTGTTCTGGATTAACACTGTGCCGCCTTAACGACAAAGTCCCGGACAGCTTTTCAGCTGTCCGGGACTTTCCTTATGGTGGAGGCACGGGGACTCGAACCCCGAACCCCCTGCTTGCAAAGCAGGTGCGCTACCAATTGCGCCATGCCCCCATAAGAAGCAACCCGTCAATCATACCCTAGAACCGTGGAGCCTTTTGCAGGCTTCCGGTCCGGGAATCCGTCCTATTCGACCTTGTCGGTCGACTGGCTCCAGACTGTTTTCCGGGCCTCGGATTCCTGTGCTTTCCTGTAGAGCAGGACGCCTGCGATCGCAGCTGCAAGTACCAGCAACTTCTTCACATGCTCCCCGTTCCGATCCTGCCTGCCGTGAAGCAAACCGAACCTTCCTTCGAACCTGCACAGGTTCCGTGGGCGTACCAGGACTTGAACCTGGGACCTCTTCGTTATCAGCGAAGCGCTCTAACCGCCTGAGCTATACGCCCCGATGCCTCATCGGGCCGAGACATGACTTTACAGCACATCCCGGCCCGATCTCAAATCGAGGCATTTCGCCGGAGAATTTCCGGTGAAATTATGGGTTTTCAGTCGTCCGTTAGGGTGACGCCGATGCCGCCAACAAGCGTTGCGGAGATGTTGTAAAGCACCGCTGACAGCATGGACAGTGCCGTCAGCAGGACAACGTTCACCACGGCGATAATCGTGGCAAAGGAAGCCACCTGGCCCAGGGATGCGACCTTCTTCAGTTCGAACCCGCCGCCTTCGGAGCCTGACAGGGTACCTAGGAGGCTGTCCACCTGGTCAAAGATTCCGGTGAGGTCCAGGACAGTCCAGAGGACGATTGCGGCCACGACGGTGACGATTCCCAGCGCCACCGACAGCAGGAACGCCATCTTCAGGACGGACCAGGGATCCACCTTGCTGACCAGCAGCCGTGCACGCCTGACCTTGGCCTTGGGTGCAGGCTTGACCAGGCCGGGCTGGGCCCGCGGAGACCGGCCCTGCACTGGGCGCTGGCTGGCCTGTGCTGCCGCCTGCCTGCCCTGGCCGGCACGCTGGCCCATCTGGCCCGTCTGGCCTGCCGGAACCCGATCCTGCGCAGGGCGCTGGCCGGGAACGGCCGGCCGCTGCCCCGGCGCGCCCGCAGGGGCCGGTGGGCGCTGCTGCGGACGGACGGGGGCGTTCACCCGGGGTGCGGCCGCGGGCGGCGGCGTTCCGCCGGGGACATTGCTGCTCGGCTTGGGATATGAGTCGGGATTACTCACTCGTTACCTCCGGTGTAGTCTTCGTTCGGCTCAGCGTCGCCGGAGGCGTCCTCTGACTCAACAGCCGGTGTTTCTGCCGTTGTTACTGACCCTGCGGATCCCTCGGGGGACCCGGCCTCTTCAGCCAACGTTACGTCATCGTCCACGGATTCTTCGCCCTCGAGGCCGCGTTCGCTGTTCCTGGCCACCTCAATGATGCGGTCATTCTTGTCCGGCTTCGCGAAGATAACACCCATGGTGTCGCGGCCCTTGGCAGGTACGCCGGCCACGGATGAACGGACAACCTTGCCGCCTTCCATGACCACCAGAACCTCGTCTTCTTCCTGGACAATCAGGGCGCCCACAAGGTGGCCCCGTTCCTCCTGGTACTTGCCCACCTTGATGCCCAGGCCGCCGCGGCCCTGCAGGCGGTATTCCTCCACCGCGGTGCGCTTGGCGTACCCGCCTTCGGTGACCACAAAGACGAACGAACCGTCCGTGACGACGTCGGCCGCCAGCAGTTCATCGTCCTCGCGGAACTTCATGCCGGTGACACCGGACGTGGCCCGACCCATGGGACGCAGCGCATCGTCCGTGGCGGTGAAGCGGATGGACTGGCCCATGCGGGACACCAGCATGAGGTCATCCGTTTCGGAGACCAGCTGGGCTGATACCAGTTCGTCCTCGTCGCGCAGGTTGATTGCGATGACGCCGGCGGAGCGGTTGGTGTCGTAGTCCTCCAGACGGGTCTTCTTGACCAGGCCGCGCTTGGTGGCCAGCACCAGGTAAGGGGCCTGCTGGTAGTCCCTGATGTCCAGGACCTGGGCGATGTGCTCGTCCGGCTGGAAGGCCATCAGGTTGGCGACATGCTGGCCCTTGGCATCGCGGCCGGCCTCCACCAGTTCGTACGCCTTCGCCCGGTAGACCCGGCCGAGGTTGGTGAAGAAGAGCAGCCAGTGGTGGGTAGTGGTCACGAAGAAGTGCTCCACCACATCGTCGCCGCGGAGCTGGGCGCCCTTGATGCCCTTGCCGCCGCGCTGCTGCGACCGGTAGTTGTCGCTTCGCGTGCGCTTGACGTAACCGCCGCGGGTAATGGTGACAACCATTTCCTCTTCGGGGATCAGGTCCTCCATGGACATGTCGCCGTCGAAGCCCATCAGGATCTTGGTGCGGCGGTCATCGCCGTGCTTGGCCACGATCTCGCCCAGCTCGGTGCTGATGATTTCGCGCTGGCGTTCCTCGGAGGCAAGGATCGAGTTGTACTCGGCGATCAGGGCCTCAAGTTCGGAATGGCGGTCCTGGATCTTCTGGCGTTCCAGGGCTGCCAGGCGGCGCAGCTGCATGTCCAGGATGGCCCGGGCCTGCAGTTCGTCGATGTCCAGCAGCTGCATCAGTCCGTCGCGCGCGGCTTCGGTGGTGTTGGACGCACGGATGAGCGCAATGACTTCGTCCAACGCGTCCAATGCCTTCAGGAGGGCACGCAGGATGTGCGCCTCTTCCTCGGCTTTGCGCAGGCGGTAGCGGGTACGGCGCGCAATGACGTCCAGCTGGTGCGTTACCCAATGGCGGATGAAGGCGTCCAGGCTCAGCGTGCGCGGCACCCCGTCCACGATGGCCAGCATGTTGGCGGAAAAGTTGCTCTGCAGGTCGGTGTGCTTGTACAGGTTGTTCAGCACCACCTTGGCCACGGCGTCGCGCTTGAGCACAATGACCAGCCGCTGGCCGGTGCGGCCGGAGGTCTCGTCGCGGAGGTCCGCAATGCCGGAGATCTTCCCGTCCTTGACCAGTTCGGCGATCTTGATGGCCAGGTTGTCCGGGTTGGCCTGGTAGGGCAGTTCGGTGACAACCAGGCACGTACGGCCCTGGAGTTCCTCGACGTTGACCACGGCGCGCATGGTCACGGAGCCGCGGCCCGTCCGGTACGCGTCCTCAATGCCTCTGTGGCCAAGAATGGTCGCGCCGGTGGGGAAATCGGGTCCCTTGATACGGAGCAGCAGCTCTTCGAGCAGTTCCTCGCGGCTGGCCGTCGGATTTGCCAGGTACCACTGGACGCCGTCAGCCACTTCGCGGAGGTTGTGCGGCGGAATGTTGGTGGCCATGCCCACGGCAATGCCGGAGGAGCCGTTGACCAGCAGGTTGGGGAAACGGGCCGGCAGGATGGTGGGTTCCTGGTTCTTGCCGTCGTAGTTGTCCTGGAAGTCGACGGTTTCCTCGTCGATGTCCCGGACCATCTCCATGGCCAGCTGGGACATTTTCGTTTCGGTGTACCGCGGGGCGGCGGCACCGTCATTGCCCGGCGAACCGAAGTTGCCCTGGCCCAGGGCCAGCGGGTACCGCATGGTCCAGTCCTGGATCAGGCGGACCAGCGCATCGTAGATCGCGGTGTCGCCGTGGGGGTGGTACTGGCCCATGACCTCGCCCACCACACGGGCGCACTTGTTGAAGGACCGTTCCGGCCGGTAACCGCCGTCGAACATTGCGTACAGCACGCGGCGGTGCACGGGCTTGAGGCCATCGCGCACGTCGGGAAGGGCACGGCCCACAATAACGGCCATGGCGTAGTCCAGGTACGAGCGCTGCATTTCCGTCTGCAGGTCCACCTGCTCCACGCGGTCAACCAGCACGTCGCCTTCAAGAACGGTTTCCGGAAGATCGGCGGATTCCGCCGGGTTCTCGGGTGTCTCGTCACTCATCGTTTATATTTTCCGTTTCAGGTATATGTCGGACTTGGAATATCTACTCGGTGAACCGGTCAGATATCCAGGAACCTGACGTCCTTGGCGTTCTGCTGGATGAAGTTTCGGCGGGACTCCACGTCTTCGCCCATCAGTGTGGAGAAGGTCTGGTCCGCTGCCAGGGCATCGTCCATGGTGACCTGCAGGAGGGTCCGGTGGTCCGGGTCCATGGTGGTGTCCCACAGCTCGGTGTAGTCCATCTCGCCCAGGCCCTTGTAGCGCTGGATGCCGTTGTCCTTCGGAATACGGCGGCCGGCGGCCTGCCCGGACAGGAGCTTGGCATCGCGCTGCTTGTCGCTGAAGACGTAGTCGTGCGGCGCGTTGGACCACTTGATCCGGTACAGCGGGGGCTGCGCCAGGTACACGTAGCCGTTTTCGATCAGCGGGCGCATGTAGCGGAACAGCAGCGTCATGAGCAGCGTGGTGATGTGCTGGCCGTCAACGTCGGCATCGGCCATCAGCACGATCTTGTGGTACCGGAGCTTGCTGAGGTCGAAGTCCTCGCCGATGCCGGTGCCGAACGCGGTGATCATGGACTGGACCTCGGTGTTGCCCAGGGCCTTGTCCAGCCGGGCCCGCTCCACGTTCAGGATCTTGCCGCGCAGCGGCAGGAT
This sequence comes from Pseudarthrobacter sp. NIBRBAC000502772, assembly GCF_006517235.1. Lineage (NCBI taxonomy): Bacteria > Bacillati > Actinomycetota > Actinomycetes > Micrococcales > Micrococcaceae > Pseudarthrobacter > Pseudarthrobacter sp. NIBRBAC000502772. Next base: position 474,611 of record NZ_CP041188.1, on the reverse strand, counting down.
GGCCTGGGTTTCAGGGTTGCGGCCGCGTTTGGCGGAACCGCCGGCGGAGTCGCCCTCCACGATGTACACCTCGCAGCGGGCGGGATCCTTCGAGGAACAGTCGGACAGCTTGCCGGGCATCCCGAAGGATTCCAGCGGGCTCTTGCGGCGCGCATTGTCACGGGCCTTCCGGGCGGCCATCCGGGCCTGGGCCGCGGAAATGGCCTTGCGGATGACATCCCGGGCGGGGCCGGGGTTGCGTTCCAGCCAGTCGCCCAGGCCGTCGGTGACCACGCGCTGGACGAAGCCCTTGACCTCGGAGTTGCCGAGCTTGGTTTTGGTCTGGCCCTCGAACTGCGGTTCGGCCAGCTTCACCGAGATGACCGCCGTGAGGCCTTCACGGATATCGTCACCGGTGAGGTTGTCGTCCTTTTCCTTGATGATGCTCTTCTCCCGCGCGTAGCGGTTGATGAGGGAGGTCATCGCGGCGCGGAAACCCTCTTCGTGGGTGCCGCCCTCGTGGGTGTTGATGGTGTTGGCGTAGGTGTGGACGCTCTCGGAATACGCGTTGGTCCACTGCATCGCCATTTCCAGCGCGATGTGCCGTTCCGTGTCCTCGGTTTCGAAGGAAATGACGTCCTCGTGGACAACATCAACCTTTTTTCCCGAGTTCAGGTGCTTCACATAGTCCAGCAGGCCGTCGTCGTACTGGTACACCACGGTGCGGTGCTCAGCGGTGACTTCGCCTTCTGTGACCACGACGTCAAGGTTGAGGTCCTCATTGGCGTCCGCGTTCGATGCTGCTGTGCGCTCGTCCGTGAGCGTGATCCGCAGGCCCTTGTTCAGGAAGGCCATCTGCTGGAAGCGGGCGCGGAGCGTCTCGAAATCAAATTCCGTGGATTCGAAGATTCCCGCGTCCGGGTAGAAGGTCTGGGTGGTGCCGGTGGTGGCGCTTTCTTCGCCCTTAACCAGCCCGCCCTGGGGCTTGCCGCCGTCGGCGAAGGACATCCGCCAGACGTTGCCCTGCCGCCGGACTTCAGTGTCCACCCTGCTGGAGAGCGCGTTCACCACGGAGATACCCACGCCATGGAGGCCGCCCGAGACTGCGTAACCGCCGCCGCCGAACTTGCCGCCGGCGTGCAGGATGGTCATAACCACTTCCACGGTGGGTTTGTGCTCGGTGGGATGCATGTCCACGGGGATGCCGCGGCCATCATCTACAACTTTGACGCCGCCGTCGGCCTGCAGGACTATTTCGATGTGCGTGCAGTACCCGGCCAGTGCCTCGTCAACAGAGTTGTCCACCACTTCATAGACCAGGTGGTGCAGGCCGCGCGGCCCGGTGGAGCCGATATACATGCCCGGGCGTTTCCGGACGGCTTCGAGGCCCTCAAGTACGGTGATGTCGCTTGCGCCGTATTCCCGGGGTGTCACGGCCGCCGCCGGCGTATCGGGGGTAGGGACGTCCTCCGTTGCGCGTTCCAAGGCCTGGGTATCTGTATTGTCGTTAGCCACAGGTGCTGTCGACTCCTCTTTTTCGATGATGGCCGGCGGCGGCCTTCCAAGGGAAAGCATCCGCCAACAGGCACAAGCTGATGGCGCTGACGGATACGTCGACGTGCAGGACCGAAGTCCGCCTGCGGAGAGCGTGCGGAAAACGGACTCAGTCAACGTTTCACCGGCGCCCAGTTATCTGCTGTGATTCTATCGTGAAATGGGCTGCAAACCCGCATTCCGGCGGGCGTCGCGGGACCTTGATGTGCCGATGCGAGGCCGTTGACCCCGCCTAGGGCGCCCTCGAAGTCCCGTCTCCGGGTGCCTATACGCCCCAAGGGCGTTAGCCCGCCCTACACGCCGCCGGACGAATATTCAAGAGTCGACGGCGGCGGCTAACCGTAGGTATCGCGCGGCCCGCGGCCGTTGACGGTGCGTCCGCCCTTGCGCCAGCTGGGTGCTGACGGGCCGAGCACCTGGATGCTGGTGACCACGCCATCGCCCAGTTCCGTGCGGAACTTCTCCAGCAGGCTGTTGCTCAGCAGCCGCAGCTGCGTAGACCAGGCCGTCGAGTCGCAGCGCACGTGAAGGGTGGTATCGGTGAAGCTCTCCGGGGTGCAGTGCGCTGAGATCTCCGGGCCAACCAGCGTGGCCCACTCTGCCATGACCGATCCCACCGCTACCGGCGAGCTCCAGCCGCGTTCGGCCACGAGGCGTCCCACCACTTTGCCAAGCCCCAGCGGATCACGGCCGGTGGAATGGAACTGGCTGAAACCGCGGGTATCCCGGATCCCACCCTTTGTCTTGGCGGCGCCGGCCTTGGGGGGTGCCTTCCGGCGGATTTCGCCGCGTGCGGCCGCGGCCTCACGCATGCGGTTCAGCGCAGCCTGCGGCGCGTCGATGTTGTCAGGATCCCGGCCGGGCTGCAGCCCGCCCTTTTCATCCTTATTCATCGATTCCTCCCGGGATGACCTTCACCCGCCGGCCGGAGAGTTCCTCCGGGATATCGGCGTCGACGGCGGCGGTCACCAGGACCTGTTCCGCGCCGGAGACTATTGCCGCCAGTTTACGCCGGCGCCCCACATCCAGCTCGGCGAAAACGTCGTCGAGGATGAGGATCGGTGCAGACCCGCCGGTCCTCGCGTCATCGAGCATGACGTAATACGAGGCGAGCCGGAGGGAGAGGCACATCGACCAGGTTTCGCCGTGCGAGGCGTACCCCTTGGCGGGCGCTTCGCCGAGGATCAGTTCGAGCTCATCCCGGTGCGGCCCCACCAAGGAGATTCCGCGTTCAAGTTCCTTGCGGCGAGAGGCTGCAAAGGCCTGGACATAGCGGCCGGTGAGGTCCTCAACGGTGAGGTCCCGCAGATCTTCGGCAGCGGCGGACCCATCCGTCAACGAAGCGCCACCGGCACCCGGTGCCGCGCCGCCGTCGTCGTCCATCAGGTTTTGGAGGGTGGACCGGTAGACGGCGTTGGCTTCCTTGGACCCATCCGTGAGCTGGGCATACGCCTTGGCCAGGTGCGGGCTCAACAGTTCCACCAGTTCCAGCCGCGCGTGCAGCAGCTCAGCGCCCGCCCGGGCCATGTGCTGGTCCCAAACATCGAGGGTGGCCTCGTGCCCGGCAGTGAATTTTCCAGCCCGGGCGGATTTGAGCAGGGCGTTGCGCTGCTTCAGGACACGGTCATAGTCCGTGCGCGTCGCCGAATGCCGGGGCATGAGGCTGACCAGCAGCTCGTCCAGGAACCGGCGGCGGTTGGACGGATCTCCCTTGACGAGCGCCAGGTCCTCAGGGGCGAAAAGCACTGTCTGGCAGATCCCCAGGAGATCCCTGGCACGGACGGGATTGCTGCGGTTGATTCGGCCCCTGTTGGCGCGGCTGGCGTTGATCTCAAGTTCCAGGACCGTGGTCTGGCCACCGCGGACCAGGCGGGCACGGACCAGCGCGCGGTCCGTGCCGAACCGGAGCAGCGGGGCGTCGGAGCTGACCCGGTGCGAGCTGAGGGTGGCCAGGTACCCGATGGCCTCCATGAGGTTGGTTTTGCCGATGCCGTTTGCCCCGACGAGCACGGTAACCCCCGGTTCGAGGGGAAGGTCAACCTGGGCGTAGCTGCGGAAGTCAGTGAGCGAAAGGTGTTCTAGGTACACGCGGTGTTCGACAATTCTCGGAACCCGCGGGTCCCGGGGTGGATGTTACTTGGCGGGACGGGTGGCATGCCCGCCGAACTGGTGGCGCAGTGCGGAAACCATCTTCATGGCGGGCGAGTTTTCCTCGCGGGAAGAAAAGCGCGCGAAGAGTGCGGCCGTGATGGCCGGTGCCGGGACAGCGTTGGCAATGGCTTCCTCAACGGTCCAGCGGCCTTCGCCCGAGTCTTCGACGTAGTCATCGATGGATTCCAGTCCCGGGTCCTCGTCCAGCGCCTTGACCATGAGGTCCAGCAGCCAGGACCGGACGACGGTGCCCTTTTGCCAGGCGCGGAACGTACCGGGCAGGTCGTCGACAATGTCCTTGGCGGCAAGCAGTTCGTAGCCTTCGGCATAAGCCTGCATCAGGCCGTACTCGATGCCGTTGTGGACCATCTTGGCGTAGTGCCCGGCGCCGATTCCGCCGACGTGGACAAAGCTGTCCGCCCGCTCGCCTTCGGGACGGAGTACATCAAAAACCGGCAGTGCCCGCTCAATATCGGCAGCATCGCCGCCAGCCATGAGCCCGTACCCGTTCTGGAGGCCCCACACTCCGCCGGAAACGCCGCAGTCGGCGAAACGGATCCCCTTCTCGGCCAGCGCGGCACCATGTTTCTGGTCCTCGGTGAAGCGGGAGTTGCCGCCGTCGATCACCAGGTCGCCGGCGTCGAGCTTGTCCCCGAGTTCGGTGACGACCGCATCGGTGATGTCGCCTGACGGGACCATGACCCAGATCAGCCGCGGGGCCGGAACGGCCGCAATGAGCTCATCCACGGAGGCAACATCGGTGACCTCGGGGTTGCGGTCAAAACCGGTGACCTCAATGCCGCCCTTGCGCAGGCGTTCGCGCATGTTGAAACCCATCTTGCCAAGGCCGATCAGTCCAATATGCACGTGGGTCTCTTTTCTGCGCGGGGTTGGCTGTCGTTTTGGGGCCCAGAACGACATCAACTGTCTGGGCCCACGCCGCCAGGGTTCCCTGGCCGAGCTTGCGAGGCGAGGGTGGCGGTGGGGACTAGTTGGGAAGGCGGACGGGCATGACCAGGTAACGGTAGTCGTCCTGGTCCTCGCCGTCGGCGTCTGCCTGGGCCGTGATCATCGCGGGCTTCGGCGCCGTGGTGAAGGAGAACCTGACGTACTTCGTTTCGATGACGCTCAGGCCCTCCACCAGGTAGTGCGGGTTGAAGGCGACGGTGATGTCGTCACCGGAGAGCTGGGCTTCGAGTTCTTCGGAGGCCTGGGCATCTTCGCCGGTGCCGGCGTCCAGGTGCAGCAGTCCTTCGGTGAAGGCGAGGCGTACCGGGGTGTTGCGTTCGGCCACCAGCGACACACGGCGGACGGCTTCCACAAGTTCCTGCGTCTGGACAGTTGCGTGGATGGGGGTGGAATCCGGGAACAGCGAGCGGATCTTGGGGTAATCGCCATCCACGAGCAGCGACGTGGTGGTTCGGCCGCCGCTTTCGAAACCGATGAGCCGGCTGTCATCGTCAGCAAGGGCGAGGTTGATGTCGCCGCTGTTGCCAAGGGTCTTAGCCACCTCGTTGAGGGTTTTAGCCTTCACCAGCGCACTGGTGGAAATTCCCGGTGTGGTGGGCTTCCACGGCACTTCGCGCATGGCCAGACGGTAGCGGTCGGTGGCCAGAAGCGTGATGAGGTCGTCCTCGATCTCCATCCGGACGCCGGTCAGGATGGGGAGCGTGTCATCCTTACTGGCCGCAATGATCACCTGGGACACAGCCTGGGCGAATGCGTCACCCGGGACGGTGCCGCTGATGGCGGGCAACGCAGGCAGCGGCGGGTATTCGGCCTCGGGCATGGTGGCCAGGTGGAAGCTGCTGCGGCGGCAGGTCAGCGTCACCTTGTTGCCATCGGTCTCCACGACCACCGGAGCGGAAGGAAGGCTGCGACAAATGTCTGCGAGGAGGCGTCCGGAAACGAGGATGGTTCCCTCAGTGGTGATGTCCGCGGGGATGTCCAGCCGTGCGGAGGTCTCGTAGTCAAAGCTTGAGAGGCTGACCGTACCGGCCTCAGCCTTCAGCAGCAGGCCCGACAGTACTGGAACCGGCGGCCGCGGAGACAACGACCGGGCTGTCCAGGTGACGGCTTCTGCCAGGACGTCCCGTTCGACTCTGAACTTCACGGAAGGGTGCCGCCTTTCATTGCTGCTGCCTTGTCTGAACCGGAAACTCCCACAGGGAGCCCAAAAGTAGTGGCGCCCCAACAACGGAACCTGCATGGTTCATCGAGTGCTGAACCACAAAGAAACCCGAGGATGGGAGCGCTGCTGACAGCTTAGCCGGAAGACGGCTGATTAACCCATCCCCGGTCAGGACGCCTGGGGTCCGGAGGCCCTTGGGCCTGGGCCGGTTCGGGGTGCGGATCGAGATTGTTATTTGAGGGAAATCAATTTCTTGGGATTAGTAGTGTTAATAACTGCTGTGGATACTGTGGATAACTCGATCCGGCCGCAGGATCCAGCGGTTAAGCCCTGTTCATGGATTGTGGGTGACGCAGGTTTTAAACAGGCTGTGGATGGGGATAACAATTTTTGGGTTTTCGCTGATCCACAGGCGGCTTAAGGGTTTTAAGCCCATTAAGCTCGGTTGTCCCCTTAAGTATCCACAGGGTTATCCACACGCACCTGTTAATAAGGTATAGAGGCGACGGCTCAGGAGTTGCGCTGCTGCTGCTTGATCCTGTTGGTGAGTTCGGTGACCTGGTTGTAGATCACACGACGCTCAGCCATCAGCTCACGGATTTTGCGGTCCGCGTGGATCACCGTGGTGTGGTCGCGGCCGCCGAGTTCCTGGCCGATCTTCGGCAGGGACATATCCGTGAGCTCGCGGCAGAGGTACATGGCGATCTGCCGGGCGGTCACCAGCGTGCGGGTCCGGGACTTGCTGCAGAGTTCCTCCATGGTGAGCTTGAAGTACTCCGCCGTCTGGATCAGGATCTGGCTCGACGTGATTTCCTGGGCGCCGTCGTCCGTGATGAGGTCCTTCAGGACCATCTCAGCCAACGCAACATCGACCGGCTGGCGGTTCAGGCTGGCGAATGCCGTCACCCGGATCAGTGCGCCTTCGAGTTCGCGGATGTTACTGGAGATCTTGGAAGCGATGTATTCCAGGGCATCGTCCGGGGCGGAGAGGCCTTCGCTGAGGGCCTTCTTCCGCAGGATTGCGATGCGGGTTTCGAGCTCGGGCGGCTGGATGTCGGTGAGGAGGCCCCACTCGAAGCGGGACTTCATCCGGTCCTCGAAACCTGCCAGCTGCTTGGGCGGCAGATCCGAGGTGATGACCACCTGCTTGTTGTTGTTGTGCAGGGAGTTGAACGTGTGGAAGAACTCCTCCAGCGTCCGGTCCTTGCCGGCCAGGAACTGGATGTCATCGATCAGCAGCACGTCCACGTTGCGGTACGTGGTCTTGAAGCTGGCGCCCTCGTCATCGCGGATGGAGTTGATGAAGTCGTTGGTGAACTCTTCGGAGTTCACGTACCGGACCCGGATTCCGCTGTACAGGCGGCGGGCATAGTGGCCGATCGCGTGCAGGAGGTGGGTCTTGCCCAGCCCGGAATCACCGTAGATGAACAGCGGGTTGTAGGCCTTGGCGGGCGCTTCGGCCACGGCCACGGCAGCTGCATGGGCAAAGCGGTTGGACGAACCGATCACAAAGGTATCGAAGACGTACTTGGGGTTCAGCCGGCCGAACTCGTGGGAAGTGCTCGGCAGCATCGGCTGCGGCTTCTGTTCGATCAGCTGGTCCGGCGAGTAGGAAGGTTCGACGACGGGTTCCGGCTCCGTGTGGAGCGGCACCAGATCGGTGTCCACGTCGATCGCGCAGCGGATGTCCTCGGAGAAAACGTTATGCAGGGCGTCATCCAGGGCGTCCTTGACCTGGGTCTGAAGGACTTCACGGGTCAGTTCGTTGGGAACGGCCACCAGGAGGGTGGATCCGATCAGGCCCTGGGCCTGGGCCAGGATGACAAAGCCCCGCTGCCGTGGAGATACGCGGTCGTCCTGCTCGAGCAGGCTCACAACCCGACGCCAGGAACTTCCGACAGTATTGGCGTGGTTGGCTTCGTCTACTGTCATCAATCAGTTCCTCAAAACTTGCGTGCCTGCATTACGTGCAGCCCCAAGTCCCGAACCAGGATGCTGGTTCAGCTTCATCCACAGGGTTATGCACAGTCCGTGGATAATCGGCTACTGAGCCACTCTAGGGGAACAAAAGGCCAGAAGATAGCTGGGAAGTAGCTTGTGGATAATTACACCGTTGTGGTTCGAAAACAGGCCTTGTGAGCCACTTCATCCACAGGCTGTGGGGCCAGGTTAACCACAGCCGGGGACAGGGACGCAGGGGTACCCCGGTTTGACTCTGGCAGGCATTTTGCCCTAACGTTGTGAAGTCCTTTGTGTACGCTTTTTGGCCCCTTCTGAATCTCTCTGACGCACCGCGTTGGAGCAGCCGGGGGAAGCGTGCATATACAAAACTTAGCGTCGGCCAGTTCTTCCCCTTTTACTGATCGGGTGGGCGCACCTTTGATCCACTGGAGTAACTAACGTGAGCAAGCGGACTTTTCAGCCGAATAACCGCCGTCGAGCCAAGAAGCACGGCTTCCGCCTTCGTATGCGTACCCGTGCCGGCCGTGCCATCCTGGCAGCCCGTCGTGGCAAGGGCCGCACCGAACTGTCGGCCTAGATAACTGACTCGTCGGTTTAACTTTTCTTTGCGAGTTTAAGGTGCTGGCCACCCGTAACCGTTTGAGGACTGCAACCGATTTTTCAACAACTGTACGTTCCGGTGTCCGCAATGGACGCCGGAACGTAGTGTTATATGCGGCAGCTATTGCTGCCGACGAACCCAGCCGGATCGGGTTCATCGTTTCCAAAGGTGTCGGGAACGCTGTGGTCAGGAACCTCGTTAAGAGGAGACTGAGAGAAGCCGGTGCTGCCTCGCTGCGCGAGTACGGTACCGGGTTCGCCATAGTGGTCCGGGCGCTGCCTGCGTCCGCTGCCGCCAGCTGGGATCAACTGCTGGCGGACTACAACGCCGCACTGGAATCAACCATGAGCCGGTTGGGCAGCCGCCTTCCGCGGGCTGCTGTAAACGGTTCAACCGGTACAACACAGGAAGGGACACAGCGTGCGTAAGGTAACTGCCGCCGTCGTCCACTACCTTCATCCTGTTGCTGCCACCGTGGGCACCTTCCTCTGGAACCTGCCCAGAAACATTCTTATTCTGCTGCTGATGGCCTACCGCAAGGTGATTTCTCCCTTGTATGGCCAGGTCTGCCGTTTCTTTCCTTCCTGCTCCGCGTACGCCCTTGAGGCGATCACTGTCCACGGGGCGGTGAAGGGCAGCTGGCTTGCGGCCCGTCGCCTTGTGCGCTGCCATCCGTGGAATGCCGGCGGTGTGGACCATGTCCCCGCCGGCCACCGCCACTGGCCCGATCACCGGACCCCCACAATTGTTGTGCTGAACAACCCGGACAAGTACCTGGCTGCTCAGACTGATGGAGAAGGCCGCCTTGCGGCCTGACGAATAGGGATATCGTATGGACTTCTTTGAAACAATCATGTTTCCGTTCAAGTGGCTGGTTTCCATCATCATGGTGGGCTTCCACGAGGGCCTGAGCAGCATCGGGCTGCCTGAGGCTTCGGGCTGGACGTGGACGCTGTCCATCATCGGGCTGGTGCTGGTGATCCGTGCCGCCCTGATCCCCGTATTCGTCAAGCAGATCAAGGCGCAGCGTGGCATGCAGCTGCTGCAGCCGGACCTGAAGAAACTCCAGGACAAGTACAAAGGCAAGACCGACCAGCTCTCCCGCCAGGCAATGGCGCAGGAACAGATGGCCATGTACAAGAAGCACGGAACCAACCCGTTCTCTGCCTGCTTGCCGATGCTGATCCAGATGCCGTTCTTCTTCGCGCTCTTCCAGGTTCTGTCCGGCATCACAGCGGCCCGAACCAAGGGCGCCGGCATCGGTGCCATGAGCCACGAGCAAGTGGTGCAGTTCGACGATTCCAGCATCTTCGGGGCTACGCTTTCCGCTTCCCTGTTGCATGGCGGCGCCGGCAACCAGACCGCCGTGTGGATCCTGTCGATCGTGATGATCCTGGCCATGACAGCGTCGCAGTTCATCACGCAGAAGCAGATCATGGCCAAGAACATGTCTGAAGAGGCCATGGCCAGCCCGTTCATGCGCCAGCAGAAGATGATGCTCTACATCCTGCCCGTCGTGTTCGGTGTGGGTGGCATCAACTTCCCCATCGGTGTCCTCATCTACTGGACCACCACCAACCTCTGGACCATGGCGCAGCAGTTCTTCGTCATCCGCCGCATGCCGACGCCGGGATCCCCCGCCGCCAAGGCACTCGCCGAACGCCGTGCGGCCAAGGGCCTGCCGGCCCTGCCCATTCTGGGCGGGAAGAAGGCCGACGCCGAAGCGGAGGCAGCTGCCGCAGCTGCGATCATCGAGCAAAAGGGACAGCGCGTCCAGCCCCAGCGTAAGAACAGGAAGAAGAAGTAATGTCAGCCGAGAGCACCGAACACGCCCTTTCCGACGAGATCATTGACGATCAGGACGAATCAGCGACTGACGCCGATGCTTCCCCCAAGGGATCCGCTGCCAGCCGCCTCGAAGAGGAAGGAGACGTTGCTGCCGATTACCTCGAGGAGCTCCTGGATATCGCGGACATCGACGGTGACATCGACATCGAAGTCCGGAACGGCCGCACTTACATTTCCATCGTTGCCGAGGAAGAAACCGATAGCCTCGACAGCCTCGTCGGCGAAGACGGCGAAGTCCTGGAAGCCCTTCAGGAACTGACCCGGCTCGCTGTCCTCTCCGCGACGGAGAACCGCTCTCGCCTGGTGCTGGACATCAACGGCTACCGTGAGCAGCGCGCCGGCCACCTCCAGAAGATTGCGGAGGATGCAGCAGCTTCGGTCAAGGAGTCCGGCAAAGCCGTGGCACTGGAGCCGATGAGTGCGTACGAACGCAAAATCGTTCATGACGCCGTGGCTGACCTGGGACTCGTCAGCGAGTCCGAGGGCGAAGGCGCCGGGCGCCACATCGTAGTATCCGCAGACTAGAGAATGCTGAACCGCTAATCATGGTTGACATCACGGCAGCAGAATTGCTGGCGGCCGAGAAGATTTTCGGTGACCGCCTGGACCTGGCCAAACGCTACGTGGAGCACCTGGCCACGTCGGGAACCGAACGCGGGCTGATCGGGCCGCGTGAGATCCCACGGTTGTGGAGCCGGCACGTCCTTAACTGTGCCGTTATCGAAAGCGAGATCGCGCACGGCAGCCATGTTGCCGACGTCGGAAGCGGAGCCGGACTTCCCGGACTTTGCCTCGCCATCGCGCGTCCGGACCTCCAGCTGACACTGATCGAGCCGCTGGAACGCCGGGTGATCTGGCTCCAGGAAGTGGTGGACGATCTCGGCCTGACAAATGTCACGGTGATGCGGACCCGGGCGGAGCTTGCGGTTGGCATGGTGGACGCTGATGTTGTGACTGCCCGGGCTGTTTCCGCGCTGAGCAACCTCGCCGGCCTGACCATCCCCTTGCTCGCCGGCAAGGGCGAGGTTGTGGCCATTAAGGGACGCAGCGCAGGCGAGGAAATCGAAAAAGCAGCGAAGGTCATCCGGAAACTCGGTGGCGTCCAGACCTCTGTAGTGACTGTCGGTGAAAACCTCCTGGAGGAACCCACCACGGTGGTACGGATCGTCGTTAACAAGTCCCGAAAGATCTCCTAGTCCTGGCCCGGTAGCCTTGGTCTGCAGGGCGAAGCGGTTAGGCTAGACAACGGCAGCAAAAGCCGAACGAGAGTGAGTGTGTCCCAGTGACCAGTAGCGAAGCCTCCACACAACGGATACCCCCGTTCGTGTCTTTGGGGTCAGCACGATCAGTTGCTGGCATGGGTATGGGTTCCGTGCCCGGACGAGGGGAAAGTCACCCTAATCCGGTTGCTGAAATGGCAATCCTTGCCTCTGTTTCACGTGAAACAACAACGGGAGGCAGGATCAACGTCATGGACACCATGGACGATTCCAGTCCTATCGCCCGGGAACTCGCGCACGAGACCAGGCGCCGCGAACGGCTGGTTGGCCGGAAACTTCCCAAGCCGGAGAAGACCCGTATCTTCACGGTGTCCAACCAAAAAGGCGGCGTGGGCAAGACCACCACCACCGTGAACATCGCTGCTGCCCTGGCCGCAGCCGGCCTGAACGTCCTGGTCATTGACATCGATCCCCAGGGCAACGCCTCCACCGCCCTCGGCGTCGAGCACCATGCCGATGTGGACAGCATCTACGACGTCCTCATCAACGATTTCCCTCTTGCTGACGTCGTGGCACCCTGCCCGGACATCAGCAACCTGATTTGTGCTCCTGCCACCATTCACCTGGCCGGAGCGGAGATTGAGCTTGTTTCGCTTGTGGCCCGTGAACAGCGGCTCCGCCGGGCGATCGATGTCTATGCCAAGACCCGGGCAAAGAACGGCGAAAAACGCCTCGACTACATCTTCATTGACTGCCCGCCCAGCCTCGGGTTGCTTACGGTTAATGCCTTCTGTGCTGCCGGTGAGGTCCTTATCCCCATCCAGTGTGAGTACTACGCACTGGAAGGCCTCAGTCAGCTCCTCAAGAACATTGAGATGATCCAGAAGCACCTGAATGCGGATCTGGTGGTCTCCACTATTCTCCTCACGATGTATGACGGACGGACCAATCTTGCAGCCCAGGTGGCAGCGGAAGTTCGCCTCCACTTCCCCGAGCAGGTCCTTGGTGCTGTAGTCCCCCGCTCCGTGCGGATTTCAGAAGCTCCGAGCTACCAGCAAACCGTCATGACGTACGATCCTTCCTCCAGTGGAGCCCTGTCTTACCTGGAAGCTGCAGCCGAAATCGCTGAACGCTAGAATCTTCAAGAACTGCAACAACCGGAGTCCGGCAAGATCTGACTCTTCCATCGGAGGGATTTATCCATGAGCGAAAAGCGACGTGGCCTAGGCCGCGGTCTTGGCGCACTCATTCCAAGTTCCGCCGGTAGTGCGTCGGGCAACGGCGGCGCTGCGTCGCGGCCCGTGGATCTCTTCTTCCCCGAAGGCCGTAAGAAAGTCGGGTCCCCTGACGACGCTTCAGGGAATGGTGGGGCAGCTTCAGATGCTGCATCTTCGGAGTCGGTTGTTTCCGAGTCGATCGCGCCGACCCAGGCCAACGACGCATCGGTAACCAAGAAGGCAGCCGCGCCGAGAACGGCCTCCCCCGCGAATCCGTCGGCCAAGGCAGCAGAGAAGCTGCCGGCCGCAAATGCTCCCGCCAAGGCTCCCGCGAAAGCTCCTGCAAAGGGCGGTGCAACTACATCAACGGTGGATGGTTCGCCCACGCCAGTTGAAGGCGCGACTGGCGAGTCTGTGTCCGAGGTGTCTGAGTCCCAGAGCAGTACGCCGGATAACGGTGTTGACCTCGTGGAAGTCCCCGGCGTGCGGTTTGCCGAGATTCCGGTCACCGACATCCATCCGAACCGCAAACAGCCCCGCTCAGTCTTCGATGACGATGACATGGCGGAGCTAATCCACTCCGTGCGCGAAATCGGCGTCCTCCAGCCAATTGTGGTTCGTACCTCAACCGAAGAAGGTGGAGAACCGTACGAGCTGGTGATGGGTGAGCGTCGCTGGAGGGCAGTACAGGCGGCCGGGATGGCGACCATCCCAGCCATTGTCCGGGACACCACTGATGATGACCTCCTCAGGGATGCACTGCTGGAGAACCTGCACCGCAGCCAGTTGAACCCGCTCGAAGAGGCTGCGGCCTACCAGCAGCTGCTTGAAGACTTCGGAACCACTCACGAGCAGCTTGCGGACCGCATTGGCCGGTCACGTCCCCAGGTTTCGAACACGCTGCGTCTCCTCAAACTTCCACCCCTGGTTCAGCGTCGTGTGGCGGCCAGCGTTATTTCCGCTGGCCACGCGCGCGCGCTGCTCGCCCTGCCGGATGCAGCAGCCATGGAACGCCTCGCCCAGAAGATCGTGGCTGAAGGCATGTCTGTTCGGGCAACCGAAGAGGCCGTCACTCTCTACCAGGATCCTGCGAAGCCTGCAAAGAACAATATCCCTCGTCCGGGAGCCCGCCATGAGCGCCTGGACTATCTGGCATCCTCGCTGTCCGACCGCTTGGACACCAACGTCAAGATTTCCCTGGGTGTCCGCAAGGGGCGTGTCAGCATTGAATTCGCCAGTGTTGAAGACCTGAACCGCATCATGGAAGTTCTTGCGCCAGGATCTGAAAACTAGCGTTCTCCGTTCAAAGAAGGGCCTGTTTCACGTGAAACAGGCCCTTCTTTCGTCTGAATCGACGCCATCTTTGCACTCCGGAGCTGATACTGGCGTGGCCATCGTGGTTGTGACGCGCCCCCGGGATCGAGCCCGTGGTTCGCATGGCGGAACACGCTGGTCCCGATGGGATAGTTCCGTTGTGGGGACGCGAGTTTTGCACTGTCTGCTGCCTGGATTCCCCTAGAGACTGGTCTCTTCCAACGACTGTCGTCTCTGCTTGTGTTCCCACGGCAGTGGTGGACTTCTGTGGCTTCGGGTTTGCTGACGCACTGGAGGTGGGCCTGAGGGCGATGCAGATGGCGGGGCTGCGAACTCTCGAGACGGAGATCAGGCAGGAGTGGAGGACTCGACGGATCGCTGGACATTCCGATGCGACTCTTGATACTGGGCATGCAATGGGTTCCGTTGCTCCGAGGCAGTAAAGAATGCGTCGGTTCGCGCAATTTCCAATCAGTCGGGTGCGGTGGTCATCCTGCAGGGCGGCGGAAACACCGTGTTCGAATGCTCTTGCCCCGTCCTATTCCAGAGATCTGGTGCGCAGCGTACGCACCCGTGCAGCTGTTGGCCTCAGCCTGTGGCTGGCACGGTGACTGAGAGGATGCGCCAGGGTGGACGTCTCCCCCGGAGACACGTCGCCAGATAGTCTTCCGACCTTCAGTCTGGTTCGGCAACATCCGGGTTCGGATGGGAAGGCGCCTCGCGGTGGCTGTTTCACGTGAAACATCAACAGGTATGCGCGCGATCTAGGCGTCGGCGCCATCGAGAACAAACATGAAGGTGGTAGGGTCTAAAGCCCTCGGCGAGTGATGCCAGCGAGTTACCTGCGCTGCGGATGCGGCTGGTGAAGTGAATTCGGCTTTGCAGCATCCGAGGGACTTCGCCCGCAGCCAAAGCCGGGGCAGAAACACTCCTGCAGAAGCAATTCACCAAGCTTCGTGAGGTAGCCGAGATTGCTGAGCAGGCTCGGCCTACGCCCAGCCGTCTTCCAAATGGTTTCACGTGAAACATAGTGGCGAGTCCAGCGCACCGTGCCGGCATCTCCCCCATGGCCCCGGCACCCAGGCACCCCAGCACCCCAGCACCCCAGCACCCCGGCACCCCAGGACCCCGACAACCGGTCGCCCCGTCGCCCTCGCGGCGTCGTCGAGCGGGCTGCGACTCGGATTGTAAACATGCAGCGCAGGCGCCCTCCCACATCGATCGCCGCTGGAACAGAGACAATTCACGGACTGTGGAGTTGACGGCTTAGAGCCCACGTTGGCCTCTTCTCGCCTCGAGGAAGATTCCGCCCACAATCCCCCGGCCGGCAGTGACGGCCCGCCGCTGGCGACATCCTGCGGACCCAGCGCACCTGCCCAGGGCTCTGGGACCTTGGTAAGCCGTCCGGAGGGTTCGTAGTCGGGTGGAGAGAGCGATGGTCAGGGTCCAGCATGTCCCGTGCGTGGTGGCCCCAACCCTGACGCCTGAGTTCCACTCGCCGGGCAGTTAGCCTGAACAGATGACTTCCTGGCGCATCCGAGGACTTCTTAGCTGGCAGGCAGTGTCGATGCCTGAGGTTGAGGCATCTCCGGATATTCGGGCTAGGGCCGGGCTGTTGGCGCACGCCGGCGCACCGGTAGCATCGGCTGAGGTAGGCAGGTAGGCAGGTAGGCAGGTAGGCAGGTAGGCAGGTAGGCAGGCACGTACGACCTCGGCCCCGGGGCCTTTCGTCTAATAGCCTTTTGTGGAGACGGGATGTGGACGGAACTGAATCTGCAGGGTGCCTCGATACACACGAATGTCAGGAGGGTGCCTCGGTCCCCCTGGCTTGGCCAACAGTGTCGCCGGCTGCGTCATACGGGACCACCGCCCTGGGCAGGACTGCGACACTCTAAGTCGTTACAGCATGACGCTGGGTAGCTCGCCATAGTGCGTCTCTGAACCAGCTCCGCGACTTGGCTTCGCCCCTCTAGGACGTGGCCGCGGGGTGCACAGAATAGCCCCAGTCTTGGAGTGTCCGGGACGGGAAGGAATTGGTGGAAGCCGAGTCGTCTTGTTGTTCAGCAGTTTGAAACAGACGCGACTGTTCGGAGAGGTTCGGACTCGACATCGGGAAGCGGCCACAATTGCAGTCACGTCGGATCATGGCCCTGCCGAGAATGAATCGGCTAGCCAGACGGGCAACAGCCTGTTTTATGGGAAAGAGAATGCTCGGGGAACTATGATTCCTCGGCCCACTCTTCATCATCGTGTGCGGCAAACTTGCCACAACAACAGATGGGGCCAAGTCAGCCTTGGGCCCGAAGGTGTGAACTGCGCGGTGGATAACATGGTGGATATCACTGTGGATAACTTTGTGGATAGGTTCCTTGGTGGCAGGGATCACGAAGAGATTCGGCCCACACCATCGGATCCGGCAACGAGCGGTCCGCACGAGCATTGGATATCGTCTGCAGTCCCGTTTCACGTGAAACATTACCAAGGCCCGATCGGGACTCTCTCTCCGGGCGGAAAGCGACTTCAATAGTTGGATTTTCGCCGATATTTACAGTCCGACGTGCGCATGCGCTTCGGCCGTGGTAGTTGTCCTGGGAGCAACTCCGGCTTGAGGGTGTCGGCTGATCCAAAGTCCGGCACCAGGGGTACCGTGTCCACGGTTTGAAGGCCGGTGGATAAGCCTGTGGATATCGGTGTGGATAACATTTGGGGATAACTTCGAAGTCGGTGGACATCAGCGCGATGGAACCCTCCAGTCGAACCGAATAGTCACACTTCGGATGGATACGATTCAGTCCTCCGCTGGCATTCATCACCTGCTCCAGGTCTTTGGTGTGGAGTTGGTCGGGCACCTAGGCTCCGCCGTTCGAGCATGAAAGTCGGCATTGGCCAGATGACTCATGACCTGCCTTAGGATGCGTTCGCAGCTGGGTGCCTGGTGCCTTGATCAGACGCGCATCCTAACGGCACATGCCGACGCGTGTCGCTCCGGTCGGGAGCAGCAGTGCGGACTGACGTGATGGAGACCGAGCAGGTGGTTCCGATGCCGTCCTGCGCTGATGACCGAGCAAGGTGGCTCTGGTACCGTCCTTCGCTGACCGGACGGCAGCCGCAGCGGTCTTGCGAACGGACGTGTGCGTGGCGGAGAAGCCACAGCGCCTATTTTGGCCACGGGCAGGTACACGGCGATCACGGTCTTCCTGTCCTGGTTCAGACTGACGGTCCCCCATCGACGCAGCGGACCGCAGGGCGTGGGCGAAGGCTCAGCTGTCACGCAATCGTCCACAGGGCCCAGTGGCAGGATCGAGGGCGCCCGGCAGTATTGAGCATTCCCGGGGTGAGAAGTGTATTCCTCGTGTGGCTGGGGTGTGTACGGGTGGCCCGGGTCTCTTCGAATTTTCGGTCGTGGCCCAACTAGCTTGACGTGGGGTTGCGGCCATCTGGGAGTTGGCCTCAGGAGATAGCATCCAGCACGCGCGAAGCCGGCGTTCTTAGCATCCCATCCCGGGAAGGCTTGGACGGGGATTTCATTCAGTTTGTTTCACGTGAAACAGCGCGCCTAGTTCGTTTCACGTGAAACAGTACGCTCGAGATCTTGTCATTCACGAAGCCGTCACCGGGGCCGGAATGTTTCACGTGAAACAGTCGGACGTGGAAGACTAACCGCGTCCTCGTGTCCTCGTGTCCTCGTGCCGTCTTTGCCGGCCCGCACGCGCGGCGCGCAGGAGGCCTCCTGGTATGGCCCGTCTCTTGGTGTGGCCCCGCGGAGACGAGCACGGCGTTGTGAAGGGGTGAGGCGCCAACAAGTGTGTGTCGAGACCGTCGCGGGCTGCGGCTGAGGGGAATATCTGGCTTGGACAATCTCCGCATGTGCTTCCTCTTCGGGCCATCGGCGTCATGGACATCTCGGACAATACGAGCGATGGTCCTAATGGACCCACCAGCGCAGCGAGTAGAGACCGAATGCACGACGCGTGCCCACTCCGTGCGTATCCTGAATCACCACCCAAGACTGCAGGTATCGGCGGAGGGGCTTAGTGAGTCTCCAAGCCGACGGTCTCGAATTCGTGCGCAGGCACCTTGTCTGTGCTTGCGGGTTCCCAACGCTGTGTGAGTATGTTCCCGGGGGTCGCTGAATCTTGAGTTGCGCGCTGGTGTGTCGTCGACATGCTGTGGACAAGAATGGACTGCTGCAACTGGTCAGGCTGTCACTGAACTGGATACTGTCGCGGCAGATTACCGACGGGCTGCGGTTTGGCGATTCGACTTGTGCCCATTTCCGATCTGGCAGTCAATTCGAGAGAGGCCAGTCACTTACGACGGGCCGGTGCCATATGATGTCGGAAATCCATTCCAATTGCTCGGATCCTAACCAATAGCAGTCACCTGGTGTCCCCCGGCGTTCCCTGGCTTCTCTTGCCAGCGACGACTCCCCCGACCAGCCCCGATTCCCCCGACCAGGTGTTGAGTCTGACCAACCCTTGGAACCCGGAGCTTCTAGGAGTCAACTGTATGAATCGGCGTTTGATTTTAGACCATGGACGGCGAGCGAGACTGGAACGCTGGTCTGGTCAGGGTTCTTCCGGTAGTCTCATGCTCCGGTCCCACATTGTCCTCCGCGAGGTGAAACGGGGCGTGAAGGCCACTAGGCCACCTAATCCAATTGGCATTCGCTGCTCATTGTTCGATCTAGTCTTTGAGTGCGCCGCGGATATTCTCCTCAGCGAATGGAGGGGACGCAATACGGCCACATCGCGTGAACCCGATCCTTGGGGACTGGCTCGAATGCCGTCGGGCAGGCCAGTAGGACTGGAGGGAGCAGACTGTCGCAGGCTTCGGCCGTGTTTCACGTGAAACATAGCGCGGGGTACGCATCAGTTTGCAGAGTAGGACCGTCACGAAAGTGGAAGCCTGGGTTGATTGATTTATCGAGCCGAGCCGAGCCGAGCCGAGCTGAACTCAACTGAATTCAAGTATGTCGAACTGAATCGCTGCGGCATTGTCGTGCGGCAAGGGCACTCGGATGTAAGGATCAGCATGCACTGACGACCAAGAAATTTCGCTCGACCCGCGAGCGTGGCCGCACCATACGCCCGTTGGATTGGCGAATCGCCGATGTTGCACATGAATCCATGCTTCGCGATCGCCAATGTTTCACGTGAAACAGTGCACTCAGGCTTGCGTCGGCGGGGATACGAATTCCGTAGTGAGCTGGAATCCGGGAACGCTCTGCCTGCCGCCGGCGAACCTATGCCTTCTGACCGCAACTCGGGGGTCGAAGCCGACGAAGACCGGCCATCCTGCGAGTGTCCCACATTGTCGTACGCCGATTCCTCACGTGAGCGAGGCCAGGCCCACTAGGCTCTGCATCTCGATCGCCAATGTTTCACGTGAAACAAGAATCCGAATCCTGAAAGGCCAACTCCAGGATGGTGACGGCGACGTCTGACTGGAATTTACAACCGCTCGCCCTCATAGGTACGAACCCCATCCCTGCATTGGATCCCCAGGAGCGACTCTGAGCAATCACTGAAGTTAGGAAACGAATCAAGGTTGATGCAATGTGGTTGTGCTTCGACGGGCTCGGTCTTAAAGACGCGTGGCCACCGCTTCATGGAAGCAGTGGCCACAGGCCGGTGTCACTGGTCATATGGGACAGAAGTCCCCTACCTGATTAGGACAGGACGTCCGCAAATTCCTTTTCGAAGAACTGCTTCGGCCTCGCACCGATAACAGTGCTCTTCACCTGGCCGTCCTGGAACAGGTAAACGGCGGGGATGGACGTGATTCCGTACTCGGCGGCGATGGCGGGGTTGTCGTCGACGTTGAGCTTGACGACATTAACCTTCTCGCTGTATTCGACCGAGATCTCGTCGAGGATGGGTCCCAGCTTGCGGCAGGGGCCGCACCACTCAGCCCAGAAGTCCACAATTACTGGCTTGTCGGCCGACAGTACGTCCGCAGCAAAACTTGCATCTGTTACGTCTTTAGCGTTGCTCATAACCTTGTCTCTCTCTTCGAACGGCGGTACGCGGAGTTACGCGTGAAGGTCTGCGAGGTAGTGTTCCACGTCGATCGCGGCTACACATCCGGAACCGGAGGCCGTGATGGCCTGACGGTAGGTGGGATCAACAACATCTCCGGCGGCGAAGACGCCAGGGATGCTGGTCTTGGAACTCCGGCCCTCGACGGCGATGGTACCGGCCGCCGTGATCTCCAGGGAGTCCTTGACCAGTTCGGTGCGGGGGTCGTTTCCGATGGCGACGAAGACGCCGGTGACGGAGAGGTCGGACACGGTGCCGTCCTTCAGGTTCTTGATCTTAAGCCCGGTGACTTTGTCCGTTCCGATGACGTCGTCAACGGAGCTGTTCCAGATGAACGAAATTTTGTCGTGGGCCAGGGCGCGGTCTGCCATGATCTTGGAAGCTTTGAGTGCGTCGCGGCGGTGCACAACGGTGACGGACTTGGCGAACTTGGTCAGGAAGAGGGCTTCTTCCATGGCCGAGTCTCCCCCGCCGATGACCGCAATGTCCTGGTCCTTGAAAAAGAAACCATCGCAGGTTGCACACCAGCTTACGCCGTGGCCGGAGAGGCGCTTTTCGTTCGGGAGGCCCAGCTCACGGTAAGCGGACCCGGTGGACAGGATGATGGCCCGCGCACGGAAGGTCTCGCCTGTACCGATGGTGACAGTCTTGATGTCGCCGTCGAGGTCCAGTGCTGTGACGTCCTCGAACTGGATTTCCGTTCCGAACCGGGCTGCCTGCTTCTCGAAGTTCTCCATGAGGTCCGGCCCCATGATGCCTTCGGGGAAGCCAGGGTAGTTTTCGACGTCGGTGGTGTTCATCAGTTCGCCGCCGGCGGTAACTGATCCGGCCAGAAGCAAGGGCTTCAGGTTGGCGCGCGCCGTGTAGACAGCGGCCGTGTACCCGGCCGGGCCCGAGCCGACGATGATGACATCACGTACTTCGGACGCGGTGTTTTCTGCGTTGCTCACTGAACGGTGAACCTCTTCCTTAGTCGATGCGCCGGCTATTGCGGCCGGCCACATGGCACAACTGAATCTAGGTGGTGAATATTCCGGGCGCCGCGCGAACGGAGGAAGCATCAGCGGCCATAACCCCGTCACGTGGACGGGACGCCCTACCAGATTACCGTCTGAAAACAGCTGAGCCGCGTCTGTTACTGCGGAGCAATGCTCCGGGCAGAACAGCCGCGGCTCAACGGGAACCACGCAGGCGTGGTCCTACTGGATCTTGATCTCCGCCAGGCGGATGCCAAAGCCATAGCGGGTCTTCGGGGCGGCCAGCTTGGGAAGCGTCTTGATGGACACGATCACGTACTGTGCCTCCACCGGCTCGGCCAGTGGCATGGTCAGATCTGTTGACGTGAAGCTGTTGGTCCCCACCAGTTTGGCTCCGTCCAGTGACGGGCGGTCATTGGTGAAGACACTGAGATTGCCGCCCGAGGCCCCGAGCTGAGTCAGGGTGATGGATGAAACCTTCGCAGGATTCTTCAGCTTGACGAACAAGGGCACGCCATCGGTTGCGAGGCCGCCCCAGCCCTCGGTGGCAAATTCCATGTCTGACCAGTAGCTGGCTGCGTTGCCGTCAAACGCCTTCACAAGATCCACGTCGTAGGTGCCTGCGAAGTCAAAATCCCCCTGGCGGGTGATGCTGTCGATGGCAGGCGGTGCCGCGGGAGGTGCGGAGCTCGGGTTCGGGGAAGCCGACCCGGAGTTTGGCAACGTGGAGCCCGTCGACGTGGAGGATGGGGCGGCCTGGGGGCTAGATTTGAATAGACTGCCCAGGTTGGTGACCGCAAAGACCAGCCCGGCAATCAGCACCACGGCAAGCAGCCCGCCCACCAGCCAGCGCATGGAGCGGGGCTCACGCTCGGGCTCGTCGTCGTCGTAATAGTCATCCGTCCCGCCGGAAGGCGGTACTGCGGCCGCCGGAGCACCTTTCCGGGCAAGCGACGGGAAGGCGCCCGCTGCGCGATCGGAGCGTTCCGGCGCTCGGGAGACCACCGGTTCGTCGTAGGCTGCGTCCTGGGAGCCGTTGGAATAGTCGTCCTCAGACCACAGGGAAACCTTGGGCGAATCGGAACCCGCGCCGGCCCTGGGCTCGGCCGGACCGGAAACTGGCCGGTTCTCCGCAGCCTGCACCGGTTGCGGCGCAGTGACGTGCTGATGTGCGGCAGTGGCGCCAGCAGCGGCGGCGCCTGCTCCAATGGCTCCTGCTCCAACGGCTCCGGCCTTGGCAGGCCCCGACGCGGGACGGACCGCCGGGCGGAGCGGCGGACGGGCCGGAACAACCGGGGGTACAAACGGCGGAGCAACCGGTGCGGCCGACCGGTGTGGGTCAACCTGGTGGGGGTGATTGTCCGAATAGTTGATATATCCGGCGTCGACGTTCTCTTCGTCGTCGTACGGTTCAGGTTCGTGTGAACGCACCTGGCCGAAAATTTCGCTGCCCAGGGTATCCGTGAAGAACGGCTCGACGTAAGGCGCGTCGGAGGCAACCACGAGGTCCAACAGGTCTGCCGCGGACGTGTGGTTGGTGATGAGGTACGTGGTGGCCTCAGTGACACCAAGGTCCAGGACCTGGACGTTACCCGGGCGCTCACCGGTAGCCACCTCGCGGGCGCTCTGGGCCACCTGTTCGGTGTTGTCCGGGCCGGCGACCAGAATGCTGACCGGTCGGTTGAGAACCTGGTCCACCCCGTCCAGCACCAGATCCTGGTCGTGTGAGGTCAATACCGTGGCTGTGACCTTGTAGCGGCCGCCGAGTACTGATCCAACGTCGATCGGGTGGGACACGTGTTCCTCCTAGACTGTCCGGGAATGCCGGCGTAGATGATGCCACCGCCGGTCAGAAACCGGCCAAAAGCCAGCCGGCGAGCCGGTCTGCGCTTGCCTGCAACTACCCCTGTTCACTGTCGATCCTAGCCGATCGGCTATGGCCGCCGTGGTCGACAGGCAACCAAAAACCGCGCAAAGATCACTTTTTTCGAGGCCGGCGTGGCCTGAAATGGGGGTTCTGTCCGGCCTGGCCCTGGAACGTGCGCCGGCCGGGGAGGGGAATTTCGTCGCGCAGCAGCCCGCCCCGTGCTGTGCCGGGCACGTCCTCTGCGGGAAGGTATCCCGCGGCGGTTTCTGTGCCCCCGTTAGCCACTGCCTCAGTTTCCCCTTGTGCGCCGTCAGCTGGCGCCGTAGGCGCTGCCTGGCGTTCCGGTACGGGACCTGCGCGGAAGGAGGCGGCGTCGAATTCGCCGGAGATCCGGGGAATCAGGCCGGTGTCCACAGAGACTGTGGCGCGTTCCGGCGTCGGACGTTCCGTTCCGGAAACGTCGGCACCCGCAGCCGACGACGGCGTTCCCCCGCCGCCGGACGGTCCCGTGCCGCGTCCCAGCCGTCCCAACAGGGGGCGCATGAGGTCCCGGAGTTCGGCGACGTGGAAGACCTTCAGCAGGAAGACATAGGCAACCAGCATGATGGGTCCGACGACGATAACGGTCACCAGGGCGGCGAGCCGGTCCCTCCAGGCGAACCCGTCCGCGCTGTAGCTGCCCATCAGCCACAAGGCCCCGGCGCCCGCGATCGCGGAACCGAGCGCCGCATAGCCCATTCGGATATACGAGTTGGCGATCCGCGGCCCGTCGAGGTGGCCCAGCAGCCGGCGCAGGAAGAAGGCGCTGATGATCACCGAGAGGATGTTGCCCACCATGTACAGCAGGGCGATGGCGTAAATGATCTGGCCCACCGGCAGGAACTGGATCCCAAAAGCACCGGCCACGTAGACCAGGGCAAGCAGCAGCTGGATATTGAAGGGCGTGCGGGCGTCTTCGTTGGCGTAGAAAACCCGCGACATCATGAAGTTGGCGCTCATGAACGGGGTACTCAGCGCGAGGATGGTGAGAGTCTGGGCCAGCATCACGCCGTCCTGGCTCAGGCCACCGGAGAAGAACATACCCAGCGGCCCGGCCAGCGCAAAGAGCGCCAGCGCGCCAAAGACGGTGGCCACAGCCATGGTGCGGAGGCCGTGCGAGAGGGCGTCGCGGAGTTCCGCGCGGTTGCCATCCTGCGAGGCACGGGTCATCCGGTTAAAGAGGACCGTGGCGAGGGAGAGCGCGATGATCGAGTGCGGCAGCAGATACAGCTGGCTGGCCACCTCCAGAACGGCGTTGCCGGGCAGCATCTCTGCCGCCGGATCCCCCGCTTCCTTCAGTCGCAGGCGCTCAGCACCGGGAATTGTGGCGATGCGCATGACATACAGGAACGCCAACTGCCCCACGGCGGCCGTCAGGAGCGTCCAAACGCTCAGCCTAGCGGCCTGGCCAAGGCCCACTCCGCGCCAGCCAAACCGGGGCCGGAGACCCAGCCGCAGGCGGATCACCGGGATCAGCAGGATGGCTGTCTGGGCCACCACGCCTATGGTTGAGAAGCCGGCCACAAGCAGGGTCTGGGACGGGCCCCAGTTGTCCAGCGTGTGCGGGTTCATGCGGTTCTCGCCGAAGATCCAGATGAACATGCCCAGGCCGCCAATGGCCACCAGGTTGTTCATGATGGGGGCCCACATGGCAGGCCCGAACGCGCCGTTGGCGTTGAGGACTTGTGTCAGCAGCGCGTAGAGGCCGTAGAAGAAGATCTGGGGCAGGCACCAGAAGGCGAACGCGACTGCCAGGGCCTTCTGCTGCGGCGAATAACCCTGGGTGGTCAATTCGATGACCCACGGAGCAGCCAGCGTGACCAGCGCGGTTAGGCCCAGTAGCAGGAGCACGGCCAGCGTCAGCAGCCGGCTGATGTAGTCCGCTCCCCTGTCCGGGGCCTTGCTCGCCTTGATGATCTGCGGCACCAGCACGGCGTTGAAGACACCACCGGCCACCAGCAGGAAGATCAGGTTGGGCAGGTTGTTGGCGTTGATGAACGTGTCGTTAACCGTAGAGCCGAGGCCCAGTGCGGCACCCAGCATCCAGGTCTTGCCGAAGCCCAGGAACCGGGATACCAGGGTGCCAGCAGCCATGATGGCGCTGGACCGGGTTTCACTCGCGGTTCCGCTTGGGGCGGCGCGGCCGGCCTTATCGGAGGGGGGATTGGTAGCTGACATCGAGTTCATCGTCTCACCCGGACGCTGTTTGTACCGCAACGGACAGGCTATATGCCCGTACAGGCATACACGCTGCTCCGGCGGAGACGGCCTTAGAGGTGTTCGGGCAGGACGTCCCGGGCCAGATCCGCGATGCGCCGCTCATTGGGGAACGAGAGCTTCCGTGCGAGTTCCTTGATGGGGACCCATGCCACGTCCACGGCTTCGTGGTCCGGATCGTTTTCGATAGTGAGTTCGCCGCCGGTGGCGCGCAGCAGATAGTGGTGCACGGTCTTGTGGACGCGGTGCCCGCTGACAGTGAACCAGTAGTCGATACTGCCCAGCGGCGCCAGGATGTCGCCCTCGATGCCGGTTTCCTCGGCAATCTCGCGGACAGCTGCCTGCTCGTTGTCTTCTTTGCCTTCCGGGTGGCCCTTGGGCAGGCACCACTCCAGCCGTCCGCCCCTGTTGAGGCGGGCGATGATCGCAACCCTTAGTTCGCCGTCGGACGTGTCCACCACAACGCCGCCGGCGGAAATTTCCTCCACCGTAGGGAGCGAGGCCGGGGCCGAGTGCAAGGCAGGCGCGACGTGGGCACCAATTGCCGACGGCAACGGTGCGTTTGTCCTCCTGCCGGGAGCGCTCGGTACGGGATGGGCCATGGAGTCCACTCTAACGACTCTTGTCCGATCATGATGACCGGAACATGACATCAAAGTGGACTGCGTATGACGCACTTTGAGGGGCTGTAGGCGAATAGGAGCGATCTTGAGGAGATTTTGGCCTGCCAAGCCGCTGGTTTCTGACAAGCTTAAGTAACTATGGCGCACGCACATCACAAGATTGATTCCAACACCGTCGATTTCCAGGTGGACCCGGTGGTCCTGGAGCTCGGGCAGCGCTTTGTCGACGCCGGCCACGAGCTGTCCCTGGTGGGCGGTCCGGTACGGGATCTCTTCCTGGGACGCACCTCGCCGGACCTGGACTTCACCACCGACGCCAGCCCGGACCAGACAGTTGCCCTGATCAAGAAATGGGCGGACAACTTCTGGGAGATCGGCCGCGCGTTCGGGACGATCGGCATGCGGAAAGCCGGCTTCCAGATCGAGATCACCACTTACCGGGCCGAGGCATACGATCCGGAGTCGCGCAAACCCGTGGTGGCATTCGGCACGTCACTCACCGACGATCTCCTGCGCCGCGACTTCACCATCAACGCCATGGCGCTGCGGCTGCCCTCCCTTGAACTTATTGATCCGTTCGGCGGCGTCCGGGACCTCAGCGCCTCTGTCCTGGCGACGCCCGGTTCACCCGAGGCCTCCTTCTCCGATGATCCCCTTCGCATGATGCGCGCTGCCCGGTTCGCATCGCAGCTGGGTATTTCCGTGCACGACGACGTGCGGCTGGCGATGACCCAGATGGCCGAGCGGATCAAGATCATCTCGGCTGAACGGGTCCGTGATGAGCTGGTCAAGCTCATCTGCGGTGCGAACCCCCGGGTCGGTGTGGACCTGCTGGTGGACACCGGCCTCGCCGAGTTTATGCTGCCTGAGGTGTCCGCGCTCCGGCTGGAATCCGACGAGCACCACCGCCACAAGGACGTCTACCAGCACTCCCTTCAGGTTTTGGAACAGGCCGCCGCCCTGGAAACGGATGCCGACGGCGCCGTGCCGGCCCCCGATTTTGTGCTGCGGTTCGCAGCGCTGATGCACGACGTCGGCAAGCCGGCTACGCGGCGTTTCGAACCGGGCGGCGCGGTCAGCTTCCGCCACCACGACATGGTGGGGTCCAAGCTCACGGCCAAGCGGATGAAGACCCTGCGGTTCGATAACGACACCATCAAGGCTGTGGCCCGGCTGGTGGAGCTGCACATGCGGTTCTACGGCTACGGCGATGCCGGCTGGAGCGACTCGGCCGTCCGCCGCTACGTCACGGACGCCGGCCCGCTCCTGGAACGGCTGCACCGGCTGACCCGCTCGGACGTCACCACCCGCAACCAGCGGAAGGCTGAACGGCTCGCCTTCGCCTACGACGACCTGGAAGACCGGATCGCCGTCCTGCGCGAGCAGGAGTCCCTGGATGCGGTCCGGCCCGATCTGGACGGCGCCAAAATCATGTCCATCCTGAACCTCAAACCTGGTCCCGTGGTGGGCCGTGCCTACAAGTTCCTGCTCGAGGAACGGATGGAACACGGACCGCTGCAACCGGACGACGCCGAAGCGAGGCTGCTCGCCTGGTGGTCAGAGCAGCCCGAGGCAGCACCCCCGGTTCCTGAGTCACCAGACGCTCCCGCCGCCGTCGAACCTTCCCCGAATGAGGAGTCCAAATGACTGACCCGATGACCGCGCCCCGCCCCCAGCTCTGGATCCTGCGCCACGGTGAGACCGAGTGGTCCAAGAGCGGGCAGTACACCGGGCTCACCGACCTGCCCCTGACCGTGGAAGGCGAGCAGCAGGCCGTGGAGGCCCGGAAGGTGCTGGACCAGGTGGACTTCGACCTGGTCCTGACGTCTCCGCTGCGCCGCGCCCGGCGGACCGCGGAGCTGGCTGGTTACCCTGACGCGCAGCATGAGCCGCTGGCGGTGGAATGGAACTACGGCGACTATGAGGGCATCAGTTCGGACCTGATCCGCAAGGACAACCCGGATTACCTGATCTGGACCCATGGTGTGCCCAACGGCGAGACCCTGGACGAAGTGGCAGCCCGCGCCGACAAGATTGTGGCCAGTGTGCTTGAATCCGGCCTGGACAACGTGCTGATCGTGGCGCACGGGCACTTCTCCCGGATCCTCACCGCGCGCTGGCTGGAACTCCCGCCTGCCGAGGGCCGCCATTTCATCCTGGGAACCGCGAAAGTCTGCACGCTCGGCTGGGATAAGCGGACCCCGGCCATTGTCCGCTGGGGACTCTAAAGGCGCATTCATAAACTTTCTTGAAAAACTTTGCGAATTAAGTGGCGCATTGCTCTATTCGTAGGGTAATTTTATTCCTGACCCCAGAGCGTCTTTGCCGGGGTCGCGGCGCGCGTTGTCCGGCTAGTCAGCCGAGGCAGCGGCATAACGGAAAAGGAGGTTGGGAAAAATGATTACTTTGACTAGCGGATGGAAGATGACCATCACCGCGAACCCGGCCTCTGCTGCTTTTACGCGCCGTCTTAATGGAGTGTCTGCCTCCTAACCTTCCTGCAACTGATCCCGCCCCCGCGGCGGCGTCACTTGCAATGAGGTATATCCAGGCCACTTCCTTCTCGGCTGGTTCGCGCTAGTGGCTCGCTTCAGGCGACGCCTGCTGGAAGTCTCCTGTCGGCGCAGCTTCAAGGCTGGTCCTCGCGGCGACGCGGCATCCCCATAGTTCGGAACTCAAGCTTCCTCGTTGGGGTCTGCACGGCCGCTGCAACAGGGGTCCTTCTTCGCATTTGCGAACAATTCATAACCGCCGGGCATTTTCCCTGCCTAAATTATGCCGTTATTACTTCGACATTAAATGGCTCTATTTGTCATGCCCAATTACACGCCGAAAGGAGGTGACCACCATGATCAAACGAATGAAGAACGCACTATTCTTCCTGCGGAGGTCTGTCCGGGATGACCGGTCTGTCCGCGATAACCGCCGGGAATTCAACGGGGAGCTCCTGGACCGGCAACGCGAAGACGTTTTCGTCCTGTTGCACCAGCAGATGAGCGGCATGAACTGATCCGAGGGACGGATCCGGTCCGGGGTCCGGCAGGCAGGTCCCGGGTAAGCTCTCAGACATGCAGGAGACGAAGCCACCGGCGCACCCACGGCGCGCCCGCTTGGTTGTTCCGAGCCGCAGCGACCTGCTGCTGAAGAACTTCACGGAACTGATCGGCGGGCCGATGGGTGCCCGGTCGGCGCCCGGCCTCGTCTCCCCCGGCGTTTTTACCGTGGAACGTGTCCTGATCATCTTGACCGTCGTCGCGGCGCTGGCCGGCCTCGCCATCAAGGGCTACTGCCGGGCCAACGGCTGGGCGAGCCCCGGCCAGTTCTATTCCACTTGCTATTCTGACTTCCCGGAATTCTTCCGCAACCGGGGCCTGGGGGACGGCACGTTCCCGGTCCTGAGCCCGGGATCTCTCTTTGAAGACCCCGTCCTGATGGGACTCATTGCCGGGGTGACTGCCTGGATGGTCCCGGGCCAGGGCATCAGTGACGCGCGGATTCTTGGCTACTTCGACGTTAATGCCACTCTGGTTGCAGCCGTATGGATTGTCACCGTGCTGGCTACGGCCCGGATGTCACAGCGGCGCCCCTGGGATGCGGCCATGGTGGCGCTGGCACCTGGCATCGTGCTGGCCGGAACCATCAACTGGGACATGTGGGCCGTGGCGTTGTTGGCGCTGGGCATGCTGTGTTTTTCGCGGGAAAAGCTGGTCCTCGCCGGCACCCTGATCGGCTTCGCCACAGCGACGAAGCCCTATGCCGCCCTGATTCTCGGAGCCGTTCTGCTGCTGGCCCTGCGGACCGGGCGGATCCGCGGTTTCCTGGTCACTGCAGGCGCCAGCGCAGCGGCCTGGCTGGCCATTAACGTGCCTGTTGCGGCGGCCAATCCGTCAGGCTGGGGGTACTTCTTCAGGTTCACCGAGACGAGGGAAGCCGGCTACGGGTCCCTATGGTTCGCCTACAACCTGGTGGCCCGGCGGCTGCGCTGGCCGGTGCTGGATCCCGCAACCATCAACTGGCTGGCGCTGGCCGTGTTCCTGCTGGCCTGCACCATGATTGCCGCGGTGGCGCTGACAGCAGCACGCCGGCCGCGGCTGGCCCAGTTGGCGTTCCTCATCGTGGGTGCTTTTATCCTGACCAGCAAGGTCTATTCGCCGCAGCACGTCCTGTGGCTTATCCCGCTGTTGGCGCTGGCCCGGCCGCGGTGGCGGGATTTTCTCATTTGGCAGGGCGTTGAAGGCCTGCACTGGGCAGCCGTCTGGATGTACCTGGGCCAGGTGGCCAGCCAGGGCCCGACCCAGCACAATATTGACATGCCCTACTACGTTCTGGCCGTGGCAGCACATATGCTTGCAACGGCATATTTGATGTTCCGGGTTGTATGGGACATCTACGATCCGGACTACGATCCCGTCCGCCGCCATCACCTCGATGATCCACAGGGAGGGCCGTTCGACGGGCTCCCGGACTGGTTGCGGTTCAGCCCCCGCCATCCCTCGCACGCGGTGCTCCCTTGGCGGGCGAAACACCATGCCTGACGTCGCCGTCGTCGGGTCCGGACCCAACGGGCTGGCTGCAGCCGCCGTAATGGCGCGCGCCGGCCTCTCCGTCGAAGTCCACGAGGCGGCGGACACCATCGGAGGCGGTACACGCACCGCCGAACTGATGCAGCCCGGGCACCTCCATGACATCTGCTCGGCCGTGCACCCCATGGCGCTGGCATCACCCTTCTTCCGCGACTTCGAGCTGGCACGCCGGATAGACCTGGTGGTCCCGGAGCTTTCGTTCGGATCACCGCTCGACGGCGGACGGGCGGCCCTCGGATATCACAGCCTCGAACGGACGGTCCAAGGCCTGGGCCGGGACGGCGACGCGTACCGCCGGCTTATTGGACCGCTGGTTGACCGCATTGACGGCGTGATGGATCTGACGCAGCACCAGCTGCTGAGGATCCCCCGGGATCCCCTGGCGGCGGCGCTGTTCGGGCTGCGGACACTGGAGCAGGGATCGCGGCTGTGGAACGCGCGGTTCCACAAGGACCTTGCGCCCGCACTGCTCAGCGGCGTGGCCGCCCATGCGGTTTCGCAGCTGCCCTCGCTGGCCTCTGCAGGCGCCGGTCTCATGCTCACCGCACTGGCCCACGCCCAAGGCTGGCCGATTCCGCTGGGGGGATCGGCCTCCATTGCGGCGGCGCTGGAGGCCGACATCCGTGCCCACGGCGGGGTGATCCGTACGGGGGCGACGATCGAGAGCCTCCAACAACTCCGCGGCGCGCGGGCCACTCTCCTGGACGTGGCCCCACGGGGCCTGCTGAACATTGCAGGCGACAGCCTCCCGGCCAGGTACCGGCAAGCCCTGGAGGCGTTCCGCTATGGGAATGGTTCCTGCAAAGTGGACTTCATTCTGTCCGGACCTGTTCCGTGGGCAGCAAAGGAACTGGGGGACGCCGGAACGGTGCACGTCGGCGGCACGCGTGCTGAACTTGCCCGTGCCGAGAACGAAGTATCCGCCGGGAAACACCCGGAACGCCCTTACGTCCTGGTGGCCCAGCCATCACGGTTCGACACGGGCCGGGCGCCGGCCGGCCGGCAGATCCTGTGGGCATACTGCCATGTGCCTGCCGGATCAACCCGCGACATGGGCGAGGCCGTCACCGCGCAGCTCGAGCGCTTCGCGCCCGGGTTCCGGGATGTGGTGATGCAGACCCGGGTGACCACTGCGGCGGAACTGGCCAGCTACAACCGGA
This sequence comes from Pseudarthrobacter sp. NIBRBAC000502772, assembly GCF_006517235.1. NCBI lineage: Bacteria > Bacillati > Actinomycetota > Actinomycetes > Micrococcales > Micrococcaceae > Pseudarthrobacter > Pseudarthrobacter sp. NIBRBAC000502772. Next base: position 443,127 of record NZ_CP041188.1, on the reverse strand, counting down.
ACTACGTGGGCGGGGACTTCAGTGCCGGCATCATGGATGTGCGCGGACTTATCCAGCGCCCTGTGGTCTCCCGCGTTCCATGGCGGACGCCCGTGCCCGGCGTGTATCTCTGTTCCTCCTCTACGCCGCCCGGCCCCGGCGTAACGGGCATGCCAGGGTTCTTCGCCGCGAAACATGCCCTGAAGGACATATTTGGTCTTGGGGTCCCTTCGCTCGGCCTCTGAACCCCGCCTCTACGCCGGCGCGAACGGACACTTAAGCCCCTGGCAGCGGTCCTCGAGTGTTCTTTCGCGCAAATCATTGGGGCGCCAAGTGTCCGTTCGCGCGGAATGCGTGACAACAAGCGCGTTCCAAATCGGGGCATAATAGCGCCGTGGGGAACTCAAAGAAACTATCGCTTGCCATAGCTGCACTCATTCTCGGCGCCTCCTTGGTTGCCTGCGACGACGGCAGAGGGGGTGCCGAAAGCGCGGCCAAGCAGTTTGCGTCCGCTCTTTCCACGCTCGACGTCGGCTCGGTCGCCTTTGATGGCAAGGACTCCGGGGTGGCCAAGCAACAGGTCCAGGACGTTTTCAAGGCCCTGGAGCCGGACAAGCCCACCGTGTCGGCCGGCGATCTCACCCTGGACGGCGACACTGCAACAGTTCCGCTGGACTACACCTGGAAAATCGGCACCGGCGAGTGGAAATACACGGTCTCCGCAGATTTCACGAAGTCAGGGGACAAATGGCTGGCGGTCTGGAACCCGGCAGTCCTGGTCCCCGGACTCGCCGACAGCGAAATCCTCAGCAAGGGCACCCAGTCGCCGCAACGCGCCGACATCCTGGGCGCGGGTGACGCGAAGCTGGTCACGTACCGTCCCGTGGTCAACGTGGGGATCGACAGACTGCTTCTGGGATCCGCGGACGCCGCCGCGTCAGCCACCAAACTGGCCGAACTGGTGGGTGTGGATCCCGCCGGCTACGCCCAACAGGTAGCGGCCTCCGGTGCCGAGGCGTTCGTCCGGGCCATCACTCTCCGTGATGAGGGCCGCACCGTCACGGACGCGCAGATCACGGCCATTCCCGGTGCCCGCGCCATCCCGGAAGCCCAGCCGCTGGCACCCAGCCGCACATTCGCAAGGGCAGTCCTCGGCACCGTCGGCGAGGCCACGGCCGAGCAGATCGAGGCGTCCGACGGCGTCCTGACGGCTGGCGACGTCACTGGCATCGGCGGGCTCCAGCAGCAGTACGACGCGCAGCTCCGCGGCACCGACGCCGTGGTGATCCGTGCCCAGCGGGCCGACCTGACCCGCGAACAGATCCAGGCCGCCGGAACGGATCCGCGCAGGGTGGTCTTCGAGATGGCCCCGACACCGGGCACGCCACTGAAAACCACCCTTGATCCGAACCTCCAGTCACTCGCCGAGAGCACCCTTGCCGGTGTAGGCCCGGCGTCGGCCATCGTGGCGCTCCGCCCCTCCACGGGGGCCGTCCTCGCCGCGGCCTCAGGCCCGGGAAGCAACGGCTACAACACCGCCATGCTGGGCCAGTACGCGCCCGGGTCAACCTTCAAGATCGTCGATTCGCTTGCCATGCTCCGCAACGGCCTGACGCCCGATTCGAAGGTGGAATGCACACCCACCCTTACCGTGGACGGCCGGACGTTCAAGAACGCGGAAGGTTACCCGGAAACGTCGCTGGGGTCCGTAGCACTCCGCGATGCCTTTGCCCACTCGTGCAACACGGCGTTCATCGCTGCGCGCGACACAGTCACACAGGCCCAGCTTGAGGCCGCCGCCGTCGCCATGGGCGTGGCGGTGGAGGCCCCCGCGCTGGGCGCCGCGGCTTTCCTGGGGTCCGTTCCGGGCGAGGCTGCGGGCACCGAACATGCCGCCTCGATGATCGGTCAGGGCAAGGTGCTCCTGTCCCCGCTGGCAGCGGCCATCATGGCCGGTTCCGTGGGCAAGGGATCCCCCGTCTCACCGCAGCTGGTCCTGAACCCCGACGCCGGCGCTGCCGCGGCAGACACCGCCGGTGGGACGACCGCGGAGGGCGGGTCGCCGCCGTCGACCGTTACGCCGGAAGCGCCGGCCAAGGCGTCCGGCCAGCCCATCACTGCCGCCGAGGCCGCGGCACTGTCCGACATGATGCGGGCGGTAGTCACGTCCGGCCACGCGGGCTTCCTGACGACAGTTCCCGGCGCGCCGGTGGGGGCCAAGACCGGCACGGCGGAGTTCGGCAAGGAGACCCCGCCCAAGACGCACGCCTGGATTGTGGCCGTCCACGGTGACCTGGCCGTGGCCGTGTTCGTCGAGGACGGCGGACTCGGAGCCACCACGTCCGGGCCGCTGCTCAAGCAGTTCCTGACCGCCGCCGGCTAGCGCCCCCGACTTTTTGTCCAGATAGTGCGCGCAGGAATGCCTCGAAGGCAGATTATCTGGACAAAAACCCGGGTAGGGCGGGCGTGGGAAGATTGTTGGCGTGGCCCACATAGACATTTCCGGCATTGACTACTTCCTCTCCGATGGCACCCAGCTGCTCAACGGCGTGACTTTCAAGGTCCCGGACGGTACCAAAACCGCCCTGATCGGCCCCAACGGCACGGGCAAGACCACCCTCTTCCGGATCATTTCCGGCGACCTCGTACCGGACGAAGGTGTGATCGGGCGCTCCGGAAACATGGGCATAATGCGCCAGTTCGTGGGCCAGGTCAGGGACGATTCCACCGTCCGGGATCTGCTGGTATCCGCCGCTCCGCCGGCCCTGGCCGCCGCGGCCAGGGAGGTGGACGAGGCCGAGATCGCGATGGTGGAGCACGACGACGAGCCCAGCCAGATGCGGTACGCGCAGGCCATCGTGGACTGGGGAGATGCCGGCGGTTATGACGTGGAGACTGTCTGGGACGAGGTCTGCATGGCCGCGCTGGGACTGCCCTTTGACCGCGCACAGCACCGCCCGGCGTCGAGCCTTTCCGGCGGCGAGCAGAAGCGGCTGGTGCTGGAGGCCCTGTTTGCCGGACCCGACCAGCTCCTGCTCCTGGACGAACCGGACAACTACCTCGATGTGCCCGGCAAGCGCTGGCTTGAGGACAAGCTGAACGAGTCCAAAAAGACTGTCTTCTTCATCAGCCACGACCGCGAGCTGCTCAACAATGCTGCCGGCCGCATCGTGACCCTTGAGCCGGGCATCAACGGAGCCGGCGCCTGGGTGCACGGCGGCGGCTTCGGCTCCTACGTTGACGCCCGCGCTGACCGGAACGCCCGCTTCGAGGAGCTCCGCAAGCGCTGGGACGAGGAGCACGTGAAGCTCAAGGAACTCGTCAACATGTACAAAAACAAGGCCGCCTTCCGCTCCGACATGGCCAACCGCTACCAGGCCGCCCAGACGCGCCTCGCCAAGTTCCTCGAGGCCGGCCCGCCGGAAGCACTGCCGATCGAGCAGAACGTGCGCATGCGCCTGAAGGGTGGTCGGACCGCCAAGCGGGCCGTTGTGGCCGAGAAACTGGAACTGACCGGGCTGATGAAGCCGTTCTCCACCGAGGTGTGGTTCGGGGACCGCGTGGGTGTGCTCGGCTCCAACGGCTCCGGCAAGAGCCACTTCCTGCGCCTGCTCGCCACGGGCGGGACGGACCCGGAACGGGAGCACCTTCCCGTGTCCGACGTCGATATTGCCGAAGTGCCGCACGAGGGGACCGTGAAACTCGGCGCCCGTATCCGGCCCGGCTTCTTCGCCCAGACCCATGTCCGGCCCGACCTCTTGGGCAAGACCCTGCTGGAGATCCTGCACCGCGGCGACGAGCACCGGTCCGGCCTGGGCCGGGAGGCAGCCGCCGGCGCATTGGACGGCTACGGCCTGGCGTCGCAGTCGGAGCAGAAGTACGAGTCCCTCTCCGGCGGCCAGCAGGCACGGTTCCAGATCCTGCTGCTGCAGCTCTCCGGCGCCACGCTCCTGCTGCTGGATGAGCCCACGGACAACCTGGACCTACATTCGGCCGAGGCGCTGGAGAAGGCCATCGACCACTTCGAGGGTACCGTCCTGGCAGTCACCCATGACCGCTGGTTCGCCCGCACCTTCGACCGGTTCCTGGTGTTCGGTTCCGACGGCCGCGTCTACGAATCCCCCGAGCCTGTGTGGGACGAAAAGCGGGTTGAGCGCGCCCGCTGACGCTCTCTCACTTCCTGCGGGTTTTCGGCCGTCGCTCTCTCACTTCCTTGAGGAAAGTGAGAGAGCGTTGGTGATTTTCCTGCGTTAAGTGAGAGAGCGTCTGGCGGTGATCTGCTCATATGATCAAAAATTGCTATCATATGAGCATGAAGACTGAAGAGCGGCACCGCCTGATCGGGGAGCTGCTTCGCCACCAGGCCGAGGTCTCCGTTGAAGAGCTGACCCACGCGTGCGACGCATCGGGCGCCACCATCCGGCGGGACCTTGAGCTGCTCGCATCGCATGGTGTGCTGCGCAGGGTCCACGGCGGTGCCAGGAGCCTGATTGCCGGCGGCGAAAACCCCGGCTACGGCCAGCGCGAACTTGAAGACCAGGCCGTGAAGGCCAGGATCGCCGCCGCCGTGGCAGGCCTGCTGGGAGAGCGCGAACTCGTGTGGCTGGACAGCGGCACCACAGCCACGGAAATTGCCCGCGTCCTCCGCGGGCGCGAACTGACGCTGATGCCCATGTCCATGCGCTCCCTGACGACGGTCACCGACGACGACCCGCATGCCGGCCAGCGTCCTGCCCTGCTGCTCCCCGGCGGAAGCCTGGTTCCCGGCGAGCTCTCCTTCCGCGGCCCGCTCGCGGAAGCCAACATCCGGTCCCTGCGCTTCGACACGGCGGTGGTCACGCCCTGCGCCCTGAACCTCAGGGACGGTCTCCTGGCCCATGATCTGGAAGACGCTGCAGTGAAGCGGGCCGGCCTCGAATCCGCGGCGCGGGTGATTGTTGCCTGCGCCGGCGCCAAATGGAATGCCACCGCGATGGCCCTGGTTGCCCCCTTGGACGCAGTGCACGTGATAGTTACGGACAAAGACCTGAGTGCGGACGAACTCGCACACCTCAACAAGCTCTCGGTGGAAGTAGTCAAAGCATGAGCATCAACACCAGCACGACGGCCGGACCGTCCCTCAGGGCAGCAGCCGCCGCCACTTTTGTGGTCTTCGGGATCAACGGCTTCGTTTTTGCCAGCTGGGCCGCCAGGATCCCCGCCGTCACTGAGACGCTGCACCTGACCTCCGGCCAGATGGGCACGCTTCTGCTGTGCATCGCCGTCGGCTCCCTGCTCGCCCTTCCGACGGCGGGACTTGTGGTGGGGAAGATCGGCACGGCCAATGCCGTGCGCACAGGCGGCCTGCTGTCAGCCCTGGCCGGCGTGGGCATTGCCCTTTCCCTGTCGGCGGAATCGATCCCGGGCACTGCCGTTTCGCTGTTCTTCTTCGGCATTGGCGTCGGGCTGTGGGACGTTTCCCAAAATATTGAAGGAGCCGACGTCGAGCACAAGCTTCGGCGCACCATCATGCCGCAGTTCCATGCGGCCTTCAGCGGCGGGGCCTTTGTGGGGGCGCTGATCGGTGCGGGCCTCTCGACACTCGGTATTGGCCTCCCGCTGCACCTGCTGGTCATCGCCGGCGTAGTAGTGGTGGTAGCCCTCGTGGCGCCCCGCTATTTCCTCCCCCACGCCGCCCAGGCCGCTCCGGTGGAGGGTGAACCGACGGCGGTGAAGGGGCCATCGGCCTGGCGTGACGGCCGCACCCTGCTGATCGGCGTGGTGGTCCTGGGTGCAACCCTCACCGAAGGCGCCGGAAACGACTGGATCGCCAAGGCCACTGTTGACGGCCTGGGCAGTTCGGAATCCACAGGTGCCCTGATGTTCGCCTTGTTTGTCCTGGCAATGACGGCGATGCGACTCTTCGGCGGCCGCGTGATCGACATCTACGGCCGCGTCGTAGTGCTCCGGGCCAGCATGGCCGCGGCCACGGCCGGTCTGTGCCTGTTTGTGCTCGCGGGGAACATCTGGCTGGCCGGGGTTGGTGCTGCGCTGTGGGGCGTGGGCTCCGCGCTGGCCTTCCCCATGGGAATGTCAGCGGCCGCCGACGACCCGAAGCATGCGGCCGCGAGGGTTTCGGTTGTATCCACCCTGGGGTATGTTTCCTTCCTCGCCGGCCCGCCGTTGCTGGGCTACCTGGGCGACCTCACGGGAATCCACCTGGCGCTCCTCGCGATCCTGGCCCCGATCCTGGTGGCACTGCTCCTCGCCGGGGCCGCGAGGCCATTGGCCTCCGCGCCCCAGTCCTCCAAGGCCCTGCCCTCCGAGTAGGGGAACCCCACCGGTATTAGGGTGGGGAGATGTACAGAGTGTGGCGCAAGGGACCGGGCTGGATCAGCCGCTTTGACCGGCACCTTGTTCGCGGCGTGTCGTCGTTCCCGGGTGGAAACCACGATGAGTTTTTCCGGCGCCTCTCCGCCTCCGCCACCCACGGCAAACTGTGGATCGGGGCTGCGGCGATCATGGCTGCCTTCCCCGGCAAGCCCCGCCGGGCTGCCCTGCACGGGCTGATCGCCCAAGCGGTGGCATCGGCGGTGACCAACGTGGTGTTCAAGACCCTGTTGCCGCGGGCACGCCCGCTCCCTGAACATCTGCCGATTTTCCGGTTCGTCCATCCCCAGCCCACCAGTTCGTCCATGCCCTCGGGGCATTCGGCCTCAGCTATCGCCTTCGCGCTCGGCGCGGGGCTGGTCAAGCCGGTTGTCGGTGCTGCACTTGCGCCAGCGGCGCTGGGGGTGGCCTACTCCCGCGTCCACACGGGGGCCCACTGGCCCTCGGATGTGTTCTTCGGTTCGGCGATCGGCGCAGGGGCGGCGCTGATGACCCGGAAGTGGTGGCCCGTCCGCCCACCGTTTCCCGGAGTATCGCGCACCGCAACCCAGGCGCCGGAGCTGCCGGGCGGTGAAGGCCTCAGCATCGTGGTGAATACCCTCGGCGGCTCCTTCACGGAACAAACGGCAGGCGCGCTCCAGGAAGTATTCCCCGAGGCGTATATAAAAACAGTCGAGCTGGGAGAGAGCCTGGAGGATGCCATCCAGGCCACCGCTTCCCACCCGGACACCCGTGCCCTGGGCGTCTGGGGCGGCGACGGTACCGTTGGCACCGCCGCCGCAGCCGCCGTCGAACATTCCCTGCCGCTGCTGGTGCTCCCGGGCGGAACGCTCAACCACTTCGCGCGGGACACAGGGACTGCCACCCTGAAGGACGCTGTGGAAGCCGCGGCCGCCGGTGAGGCCGCGCGGGCCGACGTCGGCATTGTGACCGTGGAGCGCGGGCTGGCGGTTAACCCGGAAACAGCTGACCTGGTCATGCTGAACACGGCCAGCATCGGCCTGTACCCCAACCTGGTCCGGCGGAGGGAGCAGCTGCAGCCGGCCCTCGGCAAACCGCTGGCCGGCGTGGTGGCAATGTTCCGGACCTTCGCCGCGGGAACACCCACCACCCTGACCGTGGACGGCGTCCGGCACAAACTCTGGATCGCGTACATCGGACGCGGGCGCTACTACCCCCGGGACCACGCGCCCCTGTCGCGGCCCGTGCTGGACGATGGCGTCCTGGATGTCCGCATGATCACCGCCGACGAATCCTTTGCCCGGCTCCGGCTCCTGTGGTCGGTGTTGACCGGCACGGTGGCTACGTCCCGGATCACCCATCTGCGGGAGGCTACCGAGGTCCGGATTGAGTCGGAGGGCTCCCCCATGGCACTGGCGGTCGACGGCGAGGCGCTGGCGGGCGTGCGCAGCGTCCGGATCCGGGTGGAACCGCGTGCCTTGACCTACTACTCGCCCCGCACCTAAGGCTGCCCCCCGAGGGGCCCCTGATCATCCGTGCGGACTACCCTGATTCGACCCTGAATCATCCCTGAGACAGGCGAAATCCCGCCGAGCCGTCGGTAGCGTGGAGCGTACACACGAAAACTCCCCCGCATCCCGCAGCCACCAGGCTGCTGTTCTAAGGAACCTTTCCATGATTGAGGCAACAGGCCTGTCAAAGGTCTACGGCAGCAAAACGGCGGTTGACGGCGTCAGCTTCACCGTCAAAGCAGGACAGGTAACGGGCTTCCTGGGCCCGAACGGTGCCGGCAAATCCACCACCATGCGCATGATCATGGGACTGGACCGGCCGACGTCGGGCACGGTCACCGTCAACGGCCTGCACTACGCCGATCACAAGGCCCCCCTGCACCAGGTGGGGGCGCTGCTGGACGCCAAAGCCGTCCACACCAGCCGCAGCGCCTACAACCACCTGCGGGCCATGGCGGCGACGCACAACATTCCCACGTCCCGGGTGCATGAAGTCATCGAAATGACCGGCCTGGAGGCAGTGGCCAGGAAGAAGGCAGGCGGCTTCTCGCTGGGCATGGGGCAGCGCCTGGGCATTGCCAACGCGCTCCTTGGCGACCCGCAGACCCTGATCCTGGACGAGCCGGTCAACGGCCTCGATCCGGAAGGTGTGTTGTGGGTCCGCAACCTGGTCCGCTACCTCGCCGGGCAGGGCAAAACCGTCTTCCTGTCCTCACACCTCATGAGCGAAATGGCCCAGACGGCAGACCACCTGATCGTGATCGGCCGCGGCAAAATCATCGCGGACGCCCCCGTGCAGGACATCATTGCGGGCACCCGTCAGGTCAAAACCCTGGTCCGCACGTCCGCCGCCACCCAGCTGTCCGCCCTGCTGTCCGGCGATGGCGTGACCGTGAACCAGGGCCAGCCCGAAACCCTGGAAGTGACAGGCCTGGACGCACGCCAGATCGCCCAAGTGGCACTGGACAACCGCGTGCTCGTCTACGAACTCACCCCGCAGCAATCGTCTCTGGAAGACGCCTACTTCGACCTCACCAAGGACGAAGTGGAATACCACTCACACCTGACCGGTGGACCCGCCGGCGAGTTCGCCCCGGAAACCGCCTCGGCAACGGCAGGAAAGTAAGGACGATGACCACCATGACTGAAACCCAAACTTCCCGGGTCCGTTCCACCGCTGGTACCAAGGGCGTGACGTTCGCCGGTGTGCTGCGGTCCGAATGGATCAAGCTGTTCTCCCTGATGTCCACCCGCATCCTGCTGCTCCTGACCCTGGTGGCGATTATCGGCGTCGGGGCCCTCGCGGTCCTGATCCGGTTCTCCTTCCTGGACGAAATGGCCCGGCAGGCCCGGGACCAGGGCCAGACCCTGACGCCGGAAATGATGTCGCAGACCTTCCCGCCAGGATCAGGTTTTGACCTGTACAACCTGCCCAATGCAGGCCTGCAGATCGGCATCCTGGTGCTGGGCTCGCTGGCTGTCCTGTTTATCTCCTCCGAGTACGCCACGGGAATGATCCGTTCCACCATGAACGCCGTCCCGCGCCGCACACCGGCCTTCGTGGCCAAGGCGATCCTGCTCGCGGTGATCTCCTACGTCATCACCACCATCGCCGCCGTGGCCACGTTCCTGATTGCCATGCCGGTCTTCCAGGGACTGGGCTTGGATCTGGACTGGTCCACGGAGGGCGTGCTGTACAGCGTCTTCACGGGCGGCCTCTACGTTGCCGGGGTGGCCCTGATCGGCCTGTCGCTCGGCGCACTGCTCCGCAACTCCGCGGGCGGCATTACCGTGCTGGTGGGCCTGTTCTTCGTCCTGTCCATTGCGGCGAGCTTTATGACTTTCATCCCCGGTGACTTCTGGAAGTACGTGCCCCAGTACCTCCCCAGCGATGCCGGCGGACGGTTCCTCTCCATTGGCCACATCGACGGCATCATCGATCCCTGGCATGGCGGCCTGATTTTCCTGGGCTACGTTCTGCTGTTCCTGGTTCCGGCCATGATTGTGCTCAAGAAACGCGACGTCTAGGCGGACACTAGGCTCAGAGCATGAATGAAGCGGCACTCGTGAGGGACGTGCCGGCCAGCCAGGCCGACGCGTCCCTTGCCGAGATCACGGCCAAGCGCCGCGGCCTGCTCCGGCGCTACCTTTACCAGCATCCCCGGGTGATGGACGGTGTGGTGGTGTTCAGCTATGCGCTTCTGGTGGCGCCGACCGTGGTGGACGCGATCATGTCCGGCGCCTGGCTGGCGGCGGCGCTCCTCTTCGTGGTCGCCGGGGCCCTGTTCTTCCGGCGCTCCCACCCCGTGGCGTTGGCTGCCTTCGTCGCGGTGATGGAAGTGGCCGTCACGCTCCTTCATCCGTGGGGCTCCAATGTTTCGGCGGGCCTGTGGTTCTCGCTGTACGCCGTGGCCGTGGTTCACACGCGGCGGTTTGCGCTGGTGGCCATGGCCGCCGCCACGGCGCCGCTGGCCCTGCTGTACCTGCTGGCCGCCGTTGGTCCCATGGAGAATTCCTTCGTCCATGATGCCGGCGGCAATCCCGGCGACTTCCACCTCCTGACCAGCATCGCCACCGGCGCCACCATCGCCCTGTCCAACGTCATCGCCACGGGGATCGGCATCTCGGTGCGGCAGCGGCGGGAACATGAGCAGGAGATCGCCGCGTGGGCGGCGCGGACGGCCAGCCTGGCGTCCGTTAACGAACGCAACCGGATCGCCCGCGAAATGCACGACGTCGTGGCTCACTCACTGACGGTGATGGTCAGCCTCTCCGATGGCGCCGCGGTCGTGGTCCGGAAAAGTCCCGACCGCGCCAGCGAGGTGCTTGGTGAACTGTCGCGGACCGGCCGGACCGCGCTGGCGGACATGCGGCGTGTCCTGGGCGTACTCCGGGACGACGCCGGCGGGACGGCGCCACGGCAGCCCCTCGCTTCCGGCGACAGCCTGGCCAAGCTCCTGGAGGGCTTCCGGACCGCGGGCCTGCCGCTGCACTACTCACACACGGGCCCGGCGCTGCCCGACGACGCGGCCTTCCAGCTGACGGTCTACAGGATTGTGCAGGAGTCACTGACCAATGTGCTCCGCTACGGCCGGTCGCTGGGCCGCGTGGACGTGGGCATCATCCGGGCCGGCTCCTCGGTCACCATTGAAGTGCTCGACGACGGCGCGGGAGTCCCTGGCGCAGGCACCTCCGACGGCGGCGGGCCGGGTCCAGTACTCCCAGGCTCCGGCGTCGGGCCCGGTTCCGGCCAGGGGCTGGCGGGGATGGCCGAACGGGCGCGTATCTACGCCGGCACCGTCGTGGCCGGGCGGCGCGGCCGCGGCTGGCGCGTGTGTGCCGTCCTGACCTGGCCGGCCGACGAGCCCGCGGAAACCCCACAACCGTCCACCCCAACTGCAAGGCACACGTGACTGAAACCCAACCCATAACCGTCCTGCTGGTTGATGACCAGCCGCTCCTGCGGATGGGCTTCCGCCTCATCCTCGAGGGCGAGGAAGACCTGCATATTGTGGGCGAGGCCTCCGACGGTGCCGAAGCGGTGCGGCTGGTCCGGGAGCTCAACCCCGACGTGGTCCTGATGGACGTCCGGATGCCCGTGCTGGACGGCATCGAGTCAACCCGCGCCATAACCGCCACCGGATCCGGCGCCCGGATCATCATCCTCACCACCTTCGATGTGGACGAATACGCGTTCGCCGGGCTCCAGGCAGGCGCGTCCGCGTTCCTCCTCAAGGACGTGGCGCCGTCGGAGCTGGTCAGCGCCGTCCGGGTGGTGGCCAGCGGGGATGCAGTGGTGGCCCCGCGTGTCACGCAGCGGCTGCTGGAGACCTATGTCCGCGGTGCAGCCGTCCCGGCCCCCTCCGCCGCGCCGCGGGATCCCTTGCTTGAAGACCTGACCCCGCGCGAAACCGAGATGCTTGGGGCCATGGCGGAGGGTCTCTCCAATGCCGAGATCGCGCACCGGTATTTCCTCTCCGAAGCAACGGTGAAGACCCACGTCCGCCGGATCCTGACCAAGCTCCACCTGCGGGACCGGGTCCAGGCAGTGGTTTACGCCTACGAGACAGGCCTGGTGGTCCCCAGCAATCCTGATTACTGACGCTGGCGCGGACGACTGACGCTGGCGCGGACGACTGACGCTGGCGCGTCCTATTGACGCACAGGTTCCGCACAGGAAGGGCCTATGCAGGGGATAGGCGGGGCGCGTTGGATGGAGCCATGAGCAACCACCTTCCCCACCCCAACCACGACCGCGGCCTTGAGTTTGATCTGTCCACCATGATCAGCCGCCGTTCCCTCGGAATGTTCCTCGGCGCCGGCGGTGCGGCAGCGGCCTTGGCAGCGTGCACCCCGAGCGGGTCAGGCACCACAGCCAGCACGTCGACGTCGGCCGCCACTGCCTCAGCCACCGCAAGCGCCGCCAGTACGACGGCGACACCCACCGCCAGCCCCACGCTCACCCGGGCGATCGCGGAGTGCGGCATGGAGATTCCGCAGGAAACTGCAGGTCCCTACCCGGGTGACGGGTCCAACGGCCCCAACGTCCTGGCAGCCTCCGGGGTGGTGCGGCAGGACATCACCTCAAGCTTCGGAACCGGGTCTGCGTCGGCTGAAGGCGTGCCGCTGACGTTCACCCTGACCCTGCTGGACAACGCCAACGGCTGCGTGCCGCTGGCCGGTGCGGCCGTGTACGCGTGGCACTGCGACCGGGACGGCAGGTACTCCATGTACGATTCCGGACTGGCGAACGAAAACTACCTCCGCGGCGTCCAGGAAGCGGACGCCAGCGGCCAGGTCACCTTCACGTCGATTTTCCCCGGCGCCTATCCCGGCCGCTGGCCGCACATCCACTTCGAGGTGTTCGAGTCCATGAGCAACGCCACCGCCGCCGGGCAGGTGCTGGCGGTATCGCAGATCGCCCTGACGAAGGCCGCCTGCGACGACGTCTACGCCACTCCCGGCTATGAGGACAGCATTGCGAACATGAAGCGGACCACCCTGCAGTCGGACAACGTCTTCGGGGACGACGGCGGCATCTACCAGCTGGCCACCATGACCGGATCGGCTTCGGCCGGCTACACCGCCGGGCTCAATGTGACCATCTAGACTCGGAACCATGCCTTCGCCTTCCGCTGCCGCCGCCTCCAAAGCCGTTGACCACATCCAGGACCTGGGCGCGTACGTCAGCGCATCGCCGTCGAGCTTCCATGCCGTCCACGAGGCCGCCCGGCGCCTGGACGCCGCAGGGTTCACGGGCCTGGACGAGCGTGGGCCCTGGGCCGGCGGGGCCGGTTCGTTCTACCTGGTCCGCGACGGCGCGCTGATCGCCTGGGTGGTCCCGGAAAATGCCGGACCCACCACCGGGTTCAACATCCTTGGCGCCCACACGGACTCCCCGTCCTTCAAGCTCAAGCCCAAGCCCACCACCGGGGCTTTCGGCTGGCTGCAGGCCGGAGTGGAGGTCTACGGCGGTCCGCTGCTCAACTCCTGGCTGGACCGCGAACTTCGGCTGGCGGGCCGGCTGGTCATGCTGGACGGCACAGAGCACCTCACCGCCACCGGCCCCATGCTCCGCTTCCCGCAGCTGGCCATCCATCTTGACCGTGCCGTGAACGACGGTCTGACGCTGGACAAGCAGCGGCACATGAACCCCGTGTGGGGCCTCGGTAGCCCTTCCGATTTCGACCTGCTGGGCGTCTTGGCGTCCCACGTGCCTGCCGGCGCTTCCGTTGATCCTGCGCGGATTGGCGGGTACGACGTCGTTATTGCGGACACGCAGCCACCCGCGGTTTTCGGGGCCAACAGTGAGTTCTTCGCCTCCGGGCGCCTGGACAACCTTTCCGCGACGCACGCAGGGCTGGCGGCGCTGATCGCGCATTCTTCTGCTGCGTCCGGCGGCGCGGCCGGTGGGCCGATCGCCGGCGCCCCGATCGCCGTCCTCGCGGCGTTCGACCACGAGGAAATCGGTTCCAACTCCCGATCCGGCGCGTGCGGGCCCATCCTCGAAGACGTGCTCGTGCGCGTCTCCGACGGCCTCGGCGCCACGGTGAGCCAACGGCGGCAGGCGCTGGCGGCGTCGTTCTGCGTTTCCGCAGACGCCGGCCACGCCGTCCACCCCAACTACCCGGAGCGGCACGATCCGGCCAACCACCCGGTCCTGAACGGCGGCCCGCTGCTGAAGATCAACGCCAACCAGCGGTACGCGACCGACGCGCCGGGCGCGGCATTCTGGGCCAGGCTGTGCGGGGAGGCGAAAGTGCCGTACCAGGAATTTGTGTCCAACAACGTAATGCCCTGCGGCTCCACCATTGGCCCCCTGACCGCCACTCGCCTGGGGATCCGGACTGTCGACGTCGGCGTGCCCCTGCTGTCGATGCATTCAGCCCGCGAGCTCTGCGGCGTGGATGACCCGCACTGGCTGGCAACGGTCACGGAGCTTTTCTTCCGGACGGCGGTGTAGGCGTGGCCTGAGGGCGGTCAGCCAATTCGGCTATCTGGCCGGAAGGGGCCTCCCAGCGTTTGGTCCGCCCGCTGACGGATGTCGGCGGTGTACTTGAGTAGGGAACGTATATCCGGCTCTCAAAAGTGAGTACCTGCCACTGGTGACAGGCTCCTCAGGCCAGCCATAGGCTCATCTTCACGGCCAGAGTCGAAGGCTAAATGAGAGCTGGGGCCAGAGACCAGACCCATGACCGGATAAAGCGATAAATCTGCGCCCGACTTCTGAGTCGAGTGCGGAGTTGACGAAATCCGCAAGCGTCATGAAGTGGTGAGGTATTTGTCTATTTCAACCCAGCTCCCGATAACATTCCCTATGCTGGCCTTCGAAGCTCCGAAGGCGTCAGTCAGTGTCGTCATCCCCACCCTGAACGAGGCGAGGAATATCCCGTGGGTTCTTCGCCGGATTCCCTCGTATGTGGACGAGGTTGTCATCGTGGACGGCCGTTCCACGGACAACACGGTGGGAGTAGCCCGCGCTATCCGCGAGAACCTTGTCATCGTCGATGAGCAGCGCAAGGGCAAGGGCGTGGCCCTCCGGTCGGGTTTTGCCGCAGCCTCAGGGGACATCATTGTCATGCTGGACGCGGATGGCAGCATGGATCCCCAGGAGATCGGCTGGTTCGTTGCCCCGCTTCAGCACGATTTCGACTTCGTTAAGGGCTCGCGCCATGTCACGGGCGGAGGATCCGAAGACCTGACCAGGCTGAGGAAGGCCGGCAACCGCGCTCTGACCGGATTGGCCAATGCGGTCCTGCATAGCAACTACTCTGACCTTTGCTATGGATATATTGCGTTTCGGAGGGAATGCCTGGAGATCCTTCAGCTGGAATCGGACGGCTTTGAAATTGAGACCGAGCTGATTGTCCGGGCGGCAAAGGCCGGTCTGCGCATTGCCGAAGTCCCCAGCCTGGAGCTGGACCGGATCTCCGGCGCGTCGAACCTGCAGACGTTCCGTGACGGCTGGCGGGTACTGGGAACGCTGGCGCGCGAATGCACCATGTGGGAGGCGCCCACCGCAGGCGCCAGACCTGAAGCCCTCCGCCGGGTGAAATATACCTACGCAAATGTCAGCGTCCCGCGGACGCCTATGGATCCCCAAACGGTTCTCTCCCTCGTTCGGGGTGCGTAGCATGCTGGATCGTGGTGCACGTCCGAGCGTAACGATCGTCATTTGTGCTTATACCGAAAGGCGTTGGGACCGGTTGCTGGACGTCATAGAGTCCGTCCGGGCCCAATCAGTTGCACCCCAGGAGGTCCTGGTGGTGATTGACCATAACGCGGACCTCTACGAGCGGCTCACCGAAATTGTAGATGACGTGACGGTGGTGGAGAGCAGTGGTCCACGCGGGTTGTCCGGAGCGCGGAACACCGGCGTCGGACTTGCCGACTCGGACATTGTGGCCTTCCTCGACGACGACGCCGAGGCAGCCCCGGACTGGCTTCAACGGCTGCTTGCCCTTTATGACGATCCTGATGTCCTGGCCGTCGGCGGCCGCGTGGAACCGGTGTGGGAAACGGGCCGTCCGGGCTACTTCGGTGAAGAGCTCGACTGGATCGTAGGATGCAGCCACCGCGGAATGCCCAAGGTGGCCTCCGAGGTCCGGAACGTCATCGGCGCAAACATGTCCTTCAGGCGCGAAGTCCTCCGCCAGGTGGGCGGCTTCAACCTTTCGCTGGGGCGCCAGGGCACCTTGCCCCTTGGCTGTGAGGAGACCGAGATCTGCATCCGTTCGAAGATAGGCTCACCCGGATCGCGGATCGTCTACGAACCGGCGGCTTTGGTCCGCCACCACGTGCCGGCGGACAGGGGGACATTGCGCTACATGCTGTCGCGTTCCTGGTCCGAAGGTATCTCCAAAGCCCAGGTCAGCCGGGTGGTAGGCCAAAAACGGGCTCTCGGCCCTGAACGGCGCTACGTGCGCAGCGTACTGCCACGGGCAGTTTTTTCCGGGATTCGTGATTGGGGCCGGGGCGACAACCCGCAGGGGCTGGGCCGGGCGGGAGCCGTCATCGCAGTCCTGGCTTGGACGGCCGCCGGGTACGTACGCGGCCGCCGGATGGCGCACGTGGAGGGCAGCCCGCTGTCCGGGACCGTCATTGCGCGCGCACCGTGGAGCGAGGTCCAGTGAGCGAACACCCCATCTGACCTGCGACGGGCGCGTCGCAAAACATGGCCGGGACCCCATCCTTAAGGATGGAGTCCCGGCCATGTTTAGTCCTCTTCCTGTGGCCTAGCTCAGGGTGAGGATGAGCTTGGGTGCGAAGGTGCTGCCGGTCTCCTTGGAGTTGAGGTCCAGGCCGTCACCGCTGGTGGTGTCCATTCCCAGGGAGAGTTGTTGGCCGAGCTCACCGGTCAGTCCGCTGACCGTCAGCGGAATGTTGTAGTTGGTGTTGGTGGTTGTCGGGCCGAGGGTGCCGATGCTGGTGCCGAGCGCCGGGCGGAGGCTGTACGTGATCCCAGTCTCGGTCCAGCTGTCATCGGCGACCAGCTTGATGTTCTGCGTGCCCGTTGACCCGCTCCCGGCGCTGCGCAGCTGCAACGTTGCGCTCTGGATGGTCCTGCCCGCATACGCTGACAGGTCGAACTTCAGGTACGTGATCTCCACCGGGCTGTTGTCCACACCCAGCAAGGTACTTGTGCCGTTGTTCGTCCCCGGCGCCGCGCTCGTCACATAGCTGTCAGCGGTAGCCGTGAGCGTGACGGTCTCGGGCGTGCCGCCGCCCGCGGAAGCCGTGGTGAAGGTCCAGGTCTTGTCCGTCGCCAGTGCGTTGCCGGCAACATCCTTCACCCCAGTGGGGCCGCTCTCGATCGTCGCCGTGTACGTCGTGTTTGCCGTCAGGTCAGCAGTCGGGTTCAACGTCGCAACGTTGCCCGTGCTGCTGTACGTCACAGCGGCCGGCACGGTCGTTGTCCCCGCCTTCAGCGTGAACGTGCTCGAGGTGACCGTCGAGGCATCCATCGCCTCCGAGAACGTGCCCGTCACATTCGCCGTCACCGCCACACCAGTCGCCCC
The DNA here is from genome assembly GCF_006517235.1 of Pseudarthrobacter sp. NIBRBAC000502772. NCBI lineage: Bacteria > Bacillati > Actinomycetota > Actinomycetes > Micrococcales > Micrococcaceae > Pseudarthrobacter > Pseudarthrobacter sp. NIBRBAC000502772. Next base: position 425,789 of record NZ_CP041188.1, on the reverse strand, counting down.
ATCAGTCGGAGAGGTTCCCGTCACGGTCGGAGGCGTAGTATCACCGCCACCCGCGGGAGCCGTGGTGAAGGTCCAGGTCTTGTCCGTCGCCAGCGCGTTGCCGGCAACATCCTTCACCCCAGTGGGGCCGCTCTCGATCGTGGCCGTGTACGTCGTGTTTGCGGTCAGGTCAGCAGTCGGGTTCAACGTCGCAACGTTGCCCGTGCTGCTGTACGTCACAGCGGCCGGCACGGTCGTTGTCCCCGCCTTCAGCGTGAATGTGCTCGAGGTGACGGTCGAGGCATTCATCGCCTCCGAGAACGTGCCCGTCACATTCGCCGTCACTGCCACACCAGTCGCCCCATCAGTCGGAGACGTACCCGTCACCGTCGGAGCCGTAGTATCACCACCACCACCGCTGCCGCTCAAGGTGAGGACGAGCTTGGGTGCGAAGGTGCTGCCGGCCTCCTTGGAGTTGAGGTCCAGGCCGTCACCGCTGGTGGTGTCCATTCCCAGGGAGAGTTGTTGGCCGAGCTCACCGGTCAGTCCGCTGACCGTCAGCGGAATGTTGTAGTTGGTGTTGGTGGTTGTCGGGCCGAGGGTGCCGATGCTGGTGCCGAGCGCCGGGCGGAGGCTGTACGTGATCCCAGTCTCGGTCCAGCTGTCATCGGCGACCAGCTTGATGTTCTGCGTGCCCGTTGACCCGCTCCCGGCGCTGCGCAGCTGCAACGTTGCGCTCTGGATGGTCCTGCCCGCATACGCTGACAGGTCGAACTTCAGGTACGTGATCTCCACCGGGCTGTTGTCCACACCCAGCAAGGTACTTGTGCCGTTGTTCGTCCCCGGCGCCGCGCTCGTCACATAGCTGTCAGCGGTAGCCGTGAGCGTGACGGTCTCGGGCGTGCCGCCGCCCGCGGAAGCCGTGGTGAAGGTCCAGGTCTTGTCCGTCGCCAGTGCGTTGCCGGCAACATCCTTCACCCCAGTGGGGCCGCTCTCGATCGTCGCCGTGTACGTCGTGTTTGCCGTCAGGTCAGCAGTCGGGTTCAACGTCGCAACGTTGCCCGTGCTGCTGTACGTCACAGCGGCCGGCACGGTCGTTGTCCCCGCCTTCAGCGTGAACGTGCTCGAGGTGACCGTCGAGGCATCCATCGCCTCCGAGAACGTGCCCGTCACATTCGCCGTCACCGCCACACCAGTCGCCCCATCAGTCGGAGAGGTTCCCGTCACGGTCGGAGGCGTAGTATCACCGCCACCCGCGGGAGCCGTGGTGAAGGTCCAGGTCTTGTCCGTCGCCAGCGCGTTGCCGGCAACATCCTTCACCCCAGTGGGGCCGCTCTCGATCGTGGCCGTGTACGTCGTGTTTGCGGTCAGGTCAGCAGTCGGGTTCAACGTCGCAACGTTGCCCGTGCTGCTGTACGTCACAGCGGCCGGCACGGTCGTTGTCCCCGCCTTCAGCGTGAATGTGCTCGAGGTGACGGTCGAGGCATTCATCGCCTCCGAGAACGTGCCCGTCACATTCGCCGTCACTGCCACACCAGTCGCCCCATCAGTCGGAGACGTACCCGTCACCGTCGGAGCCGTAGTATCACCACCACCACCGCTGGGGTCGTGATAGTGCCAGTACCGGCTTGTGGCGTTCACATCGGCGAGCACCAGCAGACCGCTGTTGGCCGTGCCCCACGCCGCACTGTTGAGGTTCTGCTTCGTTGACGTCACGTTGTGGACATACTGGTCGGCGTCCACGATACGAGCCGTTTTCGCGGTGGTGAAGCTAATGTTATTCAGCGGCGAGGACTTCTCGTAGATCGCACCCCCCGAGCTAGTGCAGACACCAGCGTTCGTCGTGCCACTCGGCTTCGGATAGGTAGCGAAGGTACGCAGCCTCTGCGTGCTCTCATCAATCAGGACGATCACCCGGTTCGGGCACTCCGACACAGGCGCGATCTGGTGCGCCGACCACGTCGTACCACTCAATGCCAACAGCTGGATCAGCGGCTGAGGCGCCGACGTGAACGACGTCTTAATAGCGGCGAAAACCCGGTCACCCGAGGAGTCCAGCCACTTCAAGTTCATATGGTCATCGCTGCTGCCCTGCCCCGACACCGCCGCCACAGGAGTGGTCCAGGCGGTGTTCGACGCTCCGTCGACGTGGTAGCTCCAGTACATGCCGTCGGTGGAGCCACCGACCTGCCGGCTCCACATCAGACCCATCTTGCCGGGTCCGAACGCGATCAGAGCCGACGTGTCGTCCACAGACACGTTGCTCAACGACGCAGGATGCTGGAACGGCGTCCCCCAGGTCTTGCCATCCGTGCCGGTGACGTTCAGATAGATCCGGTTCCCCTGCTGCCACGTGGCCCACACCCGACCCGTCGAGTCCTTATCGATGGTCAGGGTCTCAACCTTGTAGTTGTTGATGATTGTGGAACTCTGCGCCAGCAGCGAGTACGTCTTCGTACTCGAGTTGTAGCTGTAACGCCGCATCAAAGTCGGGAAGTTCGGCTCAGCAGGCAGACCGTCGTTGACGAACTGATGGCTCGCCACATACAGCGTCGTCCCGTCCCACAACACGTCATGATGGGTGTTCGCCCGCGTCTCCGTCGCCACGCCCGTATTGACCCACGAGCTCGTCGCGGCATTGAACCGGAAGATATGAAAATCCGAGCTGGCAGTGTCCCACAGGTTCCCCCACCAGAGCCCGTCGTTGAACCACAACGCGCTCTCCGCCCGCTTCGTACCCGTCGGCGTCCCCGTCCCCGAATGCGACGGGCCCTCAACCCCAACATCACCCGGAGCAGCCGACGCCGTAACCGGCACCACCAGAACACCACACAGCGCAAGCAGCAGCGCTGTCAGCAGTGCAGGGAGCCGCAATTTCCGCGACCCGCGTAGGCGAAGACCAGCCGAGCGACCACCTCCCCGCCTTACGCCTAGGGTGCTAAGGACGAGTGCCTGGCTTAGCCACTTGACGGGCCTGTTTATCTTCATGGCTGATCTCCTGGGTTCTTGGATGTCACGCCTGAGCTCCGCATATACGTCGACAGAAACGACGGCAGAAGCCCTAGGCACCCAGCGTAGGAGCGCCCAATGAGGCCGCACAATGACAGCCCTGTACCTAATAATTACTGGGTTCCTAATACCCCATACCTAAAGAATTCACCCGTTGGTAAATCCCTGTACTTACGAACGGCCGGCGGGAGTGCTCTTAAAAGCGAGTACTGACTACTCGTGATAGCTCATGGAGCGCCACGTAGGCTCTTTGCACGGCCAGAGTCAATGGCAATGAATGAGAGCTGGGCCAGAGACCAGACCCATGACCGGATGAAGCGCTAGTGCCGCGCCCGACTTCCGAGCCGAGTGCGGAGTTGACTAAATCCGCAAGCGTCATGAAGTGGTGAGGCATTTGTCTATTTCAACCCAGCTCCCAATAACATTCCCGACGCTGGCCTTCGAAGCTCCGAGGGCGTCAGTCAGTGTCGTTATTCCCACCCTGAACGAGGCGAGGAATATCCCGTGGGTTCTTCGCCGGATTCCCTCGTATGTGGACGAGGTTGTCATCGTGGACGGCCGTTCCACGGACAACACGGTGGGAGTAGCCCGCGCTATCCGCGAGAACCTTGTCATCGTCGATGAGCAGCGCAAGGGCAAGGGCGTGGCCCTCCGGTCGGGTTTTGCCGCAGCCTCAGGGGACATCATTGTCATGCTGGACGCGGATGGCAGCATGGATCCCCAGGAGATCGGCTGGTTCGTTGCCCCGCTTCAGCACGATTTCGACTTCGTTAAGGGCTCGCGCCATGTCACGGGCGGAGGATCCGAAGACCTGACCCGGCTGAGGAAGGCCGGCAACCGCGCTCTGACCGGATTGGCCAATGCGGTCCTGCATAGCAACTACTCTGACCTTTGCTATGGATATATTGCGTTTCGGAGGGAATGCCTGGAGATCCTTCAGCTGGAATCGGACGGCTTTGAAATTGAGACCGAGCTGATTGTCCGGGCGGCAAAGGCCGGTCTGCGCATTGCCGAAGTCCCCAGCCTGGAGCTGGACCGGATCTCCGGCGCGTCGAACCTGCAGACGTTCCGTGACGGCTGGCGGGTACTGGGAACGCTGGCGCGCGAATGCACCATGTGGGAGGCGCCCACCGCAGGCGCCAGACCTGAAGCCCTCCGCCGGGTGAAATATACCTACGCAAATGTCAGCGTCCCGCGGACGCCTATGGATCCCCAAACAGTCCTCTCCGCGGCTCGGGGAGGCCAGCATGTTTAGCCTTAACCCGCCGCCGACCGCCTCTATTGTCATTTGTACCTACACCGCGAAGCGTTGGGACCTGCTACTGGATGTCATCGAGTCCGTCCGGGCCCAAACGGTCGCGCCCCAGGAGGTCCTGGTGGTGATTGACCACAACGAGGCTCTGTACGAGCGGCTCATCGAAATCGTGGACAACGTGACAGTAGTTGAGAGCTCCGGCCCTCCGGGGCTCTCAGGCGCACGAAATACCGGGGTGGGCCTGGCAGACGCCGACGTCGTGGCTTTCTTGGACGACGACGCCGAAGCCGCGCCGGACTGGCTGGAGCGCCTGCTTGCCCTTTATGACGATCCTGATGTCCTGGCCGTCGGCGGCCGCGTGGAACCGGTGTGGGAAGCGGGCCGTCCGGGCTACTTCGGTGAAGAGCTCGACTGGATCGTAGGATGCAGCCACCGCGGAATGCCCAAGGTGGCCTCCGAGGTCCGGAACGTCATCGGCGCAAACATGTCCTTCAGGCTCGAAGTCCTCCGCCAGGTGGGCGGCTTCAATGTCTCCCTCGGCCGGCAGGGCACGAAACCGCTCGGGTGCGAGGAGACCGAAATTTGCATCCGCTCCAAGATGGGCACGCCTGGGTCACGGATCGTCTACGAACCCGCCGCTTTGGTCCGTCACCATGTGCCGGCGGACAGGGGAACCATCCCCTACATGCTGTCGCGTTCCTGGTCCGAAGGTATCTCCAAAGCCCAGGTCAGCCAGATCGTTGGCCACAAGCGGGCACTCGGCCCTGAACGGCGCTACGTCCGGAGCGTACTGCCGCGGGCCGTATTTTCCGGGATTCGTGATTGGGGCCGGGGATCAGACCCTCACGGCTTGGGCCGCGCTGGTGCGGTGATGGCCGTTCTGGCGTGCACTGCCGCCGGCTATCTGCGAGGGCGCCGGATCGCGCATATCGAGGGCCGCGCGTCGGCCGGGACAGCGCTCATAGGCACACCATGGAGGGAGGTCCAGTGAGCGAACGCGTCGACGAACTTAGCCCCGTCGAGGAGCGGGCTGCACTGAAGCTGGCCCCCGCCATGGAGTGCGCCTTGCCACCGGAGTGCTTTCCCTGCCTCATTCCTGATCGATAGGGTGGGCTGGGACGCCGACCCATGTTTCGCCGTCGGGTACGTTGCTCAACACTGCCGCCCCATTTCCAACGGTCGCGTAGGACCCCACTGAAGTCCGTGCACGTACGCTGGAATTCAGTCCCAGGTAGGCCGCCCGGCCGATCCGGACTCCGCCGCCCAGCGACACACCGGCCGCGAACGTCGCGAAGTCCGCCACGTCGTCGTCGTGCGTGAAAGTCACGGACGGCATGGCCACAACATGAGCCCCAAGCGTGACCGAAGCCGTCAGCGTCACATTCCGCAGCATGATGCTGCCCCGGCCGATCCGGCAACCCTCGGGACACTCAACGGTGGGGTCGATCGCGGTGGCGTACCGGGCATCGCGCACGCCCTGGGCCGCGAGCCGTTCCACCACGGTTTCCCGGGATTTTCCCGAGGCCAGGCAGACCAGCACCAGGGCGTGCGTGAACTTGGAGGCGTCGTCAATGGTCCCCAGCACCGGCGCGCCGTCCACGGTGACGCCTGCCATTTCCTTGTCGTCGTCGAGCAGCCCGACGACGTCGTACTGCCCGCTGGCGCGGACCATGGTCAGGACCTCCCGGGCCAGCCCGCTTGCTGCGATCAGCACGAGTTCGCTCACCGGCGTACACCGGCGGCCGCCCGTACGGTGTTCATGACCCGGTTCAGGCCCACGTTGTCCAGGCCGTGGAAAATCGGGAGAACCAGGGTCCGGTCCGTCAACCGTTCGGTGTTCTGGAGCCCTGCGTTGCCAGTTTGGCGCCACCGGTAGGCAGGCTGCCGGTGAGCCGCCATGGCGCCGCGGCGCGCCGAAATTCCGGCGTCGGCCAGGCGGGCCAGGAGCCCTTCGCGGTCAATGGCGAAATTCGGGAGGACTTCGACCCAAAAGGACTGGAAGTTGGCCGTCCCGTACGGTGGGTCGGCCACGAACCGCAGACCAGCCAGGCCGGAAAGCCCTGCCTCATACTTCGCGGCGATCTCCCGGCGGCGAGCCACTATCTCGCCCAGCCGGCCGAGCTGCACGATGCCGACGGTGGCCTGCAGATCCGTCATCTGGTAGTCGAAGCCGATCTCGACGTACACCTCCGGCGCGGCAATGCGGGGTCCGCGACGGTCCGCCGCCGGCACGTTCAGGGAGTGGCCGCGGAGGCTCCGGGCCCGTGCCGCCCAGTCCGCCCGGTGGGTTGTCAGCATCCCGCCCTCGCCAGTGGTCAGCACATTGTCCTGGTGGAACGACCACACGGAAATGTCGGCCCCCGTGCCCACGGGCCTGCCCTTGTATTTCGAGCCAACGGCGCAGCCGGCGTCTTCGATCACAGTGATTTCGTGACGGTCGCACAACTCGCGGACGGGGTCCAGGTCAACGGGGACGCCGGACTGGTCCACCACGATCACGGCCCGCGTGTCCAGGGTCAATGCCGCCCGGACCGTTGCCGCCGTCACAGTCCCGGTGGCGGGGTCCACGTCGCAGAAAACCGGCCGTGCCCCGATATACGTCACCGCATTCGCCGTGGCGATGAAGGCCAGCGACGGCACCACCACGTCATCGCCGGGACCGATGCCGGCCACTATCAGCGCCAAGTGCAGGGCGGTGGTACTGCTGGAGGTTGCGACGGCGTGGCGCACTTCTTGAGAAACGCTGAACCTCGCCTCGAACTCCCTGACCTTGGGCCCTTGCGAGAGCAGACCGGAGGCCAGGACGTCCGCCACGGCCCGCGCTTCTTTGTCGCCGAGCCAGGGTTCCATGACGTTGATGCGCGCAAGGACGGTTTCCGCAGTCACCGTGCACCGGCCTTCCTGGTGGCCGTTCTCATGTCCGAGTCCTTCCCACGTGCAGTTCCGGGATGTGCATTGCCTATTGCAAAATTAGTCCGTTCCGTCCCGTTCCGGTGCGGAACGGAGGCGGTACTGCGGGCGCTGGCCGGGAACAATGCGGGAACTGCGGGTACCTGCAACGCCGGCGCCTCAGCCGGGGCCCGGCGGCGGGGCGCACCCATCCGGGGGCACGCCGCCCGGCCACTGTCCTAGACGGCAGGAAGGACGAACGGCTCCTTAGCCAGGGCGGCTGCCTTGCCGGCCGCAAGGGCCGTCAGCTGGGCTCGTGATTCGACTCCGAGCTTCCTGTAAATCGCAGTCAGGCGCACCTCCACGGTACGGACGGACACATAGAGGGTGGCCGCGATTTCCTTGTTCCGCATCCCGCGGGCCACCATTCGGGCCAGCACGCGTTCGTGGTCTGCAAGCATCAGCATCGCCGGATTGTCGGGCGTGCCGGCTGGTTCCACCCGCTCGTCGAGCAGCAGCGAGTCAACGTGCTGGGCCCAGGCATGGGCACCCGCTTCGTCGAACATCACTTTGGCACGAAGCAGACCGTCCCGGGCGCTCCGAATGCGGCCGAAGGCGTTGAGGCGTTCGGAGTAGCAGAGCAGTGTCCTGGCGCGTTCCAGCAGGGACTCCTGGGCGTTCCTGTTTGCAAGTGCATCGTTGAACATCTGGAGGGACTGCTCGCCGTCAGCCAGCATCGCCCGGCTTCGGGCAACCGCCATCATGAGCCAGGGCGAACGCAGGCCCACCGCCCGGCTTTCCAAGTGCCACAGTGCCTGGGCGGCTTCCCTGTGCCTGCCCAGCCTGACCAGGACTTCCACCAGATCGGCCTCACAGCGCAGCAGAGTCGGGTTGCTGAAGGCCTGGCCGATCTCCGCGGCCCGGGACAGCTGCGCGAAGGACTCGGCGAGATTTCCGCGCATGAGGGCAAAGTGCCCCTGGCACGCGGCCAGTTGCGCCGTGATGGCCGGGTGGCTTTCCGCCCCGGAGAAGTGCTGTGCGTCTGTTGCGTAGGCGTGGGCGAGTTCCTCGTTTCCGAGTGCATTGGCCCGCCAGACCCGGAAGACGTGCCGCATTCCACGGTGGTATTTGGTTTCCGGTTCGGCCAGTTCAAGGTCCTCGATCAGTTTCACGGCTTTACGGACGTTGCCGGCACGGATTTCGTTGTCCACAGCAAAGAAATTGGCGGTCTCCCGCCAATTGACGGTACTGGCCTCCAGGACGTTCCGCACCCGGGCAAAGGCCTCCTGGGCGGCAGCATGGTGTTCGGCATAGGCCAGCGCGCGGCCCTGTACCAGAAGGGCCGCCACCGTTTCGTTCCCGCCGTCGGGCTTGCGGCTGAACTGTCCGGACTTCCCGCCGATCACCTCGATGAGTCGCCGGGCGCTCTCCGCCAGCGCCAGGCAGTCGGGGGAGGCATGGTCCATGTACTTCTCGGCGTACTGCACCAGGCCGGTGGCGTCCTCAAGCTCCCAACGGTCCGCGTAGTACAGCGCACCGGCCACGAGCAGGCGGGCTGCAAATGCCGGATCATGCTGTCCGAGTTCCTTCACCAGCCGGAGCACCATGCTGGACCGCACGGCGCCGCCCTGGATGAACTGGATCTCGAAGGCGAGGCCTGTCAGTCGAAGGACCAAGGCAGGGTTCCGCGTCACCCGCTGGGCCCAGTCCAGGTAGCGCTTGGCGTAGACGAACTCACCCCTGTTCAACAGCAGTTCGGCCACCGTGGTGAGCCTGGCGGTCGTCTCCGCTTCCCAGGGGTTGATCGTCAGGGCCCGTTCAATGTACTCGACGGCGAAGGGCACCTCGCCGCTTCGGATCAGGTCAACGGCAAACCGGAGCAGGCCAAACGGAGTCTGCCGCTCCAAAGCGGTAAAACTCAGATGCCAGCGGTGGGCATAGGGATCCGCGGGCTCCGCCGCGGCCGCCATGGCACGGTGGCTGGCGGTCCGCGTTGCCGGTGTCATGGCAGCATAGACGTAGCCCCGGAGCAGCTGGTCCTGGATCCTCAGGTGTGGTCCGGACCTGTTGACCATGCCATTTGCCAGCAGTTCGTCGATCCCGCCCCACAGTTGGTCGCATGCCCGTTCCAAGGTGGCGATATCGCTGCGGCAGGACAGCGAGAGGAGGTCCAGGACCTGCCTCGCACCTGGCGAGAGCCCGCCCACGGTGGCGGCGAACTCGGCCTCGAAGCTGCCTTTGCCGGGGAGCGGGACGGGGAGTGCGTATTTTCCCTCGGCTTGGCGATCCAGCAGCAGCCCAAAAAGCTCGACGGCGGCGAGCGGGTTCCCCTGGGTGGCCGCGGCAACTGCGTGGACCGCCGCAGTCGCGGTCTGCCGAGCCGGAATGGACTCCAACATGCGGACCGTGTCGTTGTAGCTCAGCGGCGCCAGCTGGAGGGCCGGCAGGGAGGCGAAGGGACTGTCGGCAGTCTCTTCCCGCACGCTCATAAACAGTGCCATGTCCGTCCCGGTCAGCCGGCGTGCCAGGTAGCCGATCACGGCCTGGCTGCTGGGGTCCAGCTGGTCGGCATCATCGATGACGATGACCGTCCGGGACGACGAGCGCTGGTGCAGCCCGTTGAGCAGCATGGTGGAGACAGTGGGGACGTTCATGGCGCCGCTGGAATCGCGGAGCAGTTCATCGGCGAAGCGGTTAAGGACGGGGTCATCGATGCCGGTGAGGAGCGCGGTAAGGCCGGAGAGCGGCCAGTCGGACTCGGACACGCTCGCGGTGAGAAAAACGGTCCGGAAGTCGGAAAGGCGGGGAATCTCGGACAGGAGGGCGGATTTGCCCATCCCACGCCGGCCCACCACCTTGAGGGCTGAATCTTTAGGACCCCTGATTACGGAGAGTATCCGGTCCAATTCCCTGCTTCTGCCAATTAACGACATGTGGTCCCCATCCATCGAAGAAGGAGACCGAACTGCTTGCTCTATCCAAAATCCTGGGTCCATCCAGCCGCTTGCGCGACACGCGGACCGGCTATCCTGGCCGCGTCATTGCGTCCAGCACGGTACCCAGCCGTTCTTGCAAATATAGCCCTGTTCCGCGGCGTGCACCAGAGACTTTTTGCCTCAGGCGCGGAGCTTGTTTTCCGGGTTATCCACATAAGCCGCCGGACGCTTCCGGCGACGCGCGCGCTACGCGTAGCCTTGAGTCAAGCGCGAATCGCCTATCCGGTCCAAATGCACTAAGATATTGAAGTCTGTGCTGCGCCCTGCCTCCGTTCTGTTGGCCGGGCATCGCACGGCATCGCAAATGAACCTCCTGTTACGGAAATGCCGTAACCGCTTAGCCCAAAGGAGGTGGGTTCACATATGCGTCCTTACGAATTGATGGTAATCATCGACCCCGAGGTCGAAGAGCGTACCGTTGAGCCGTCGCTTCAGAAGTTCCTGAACGTCATCACCAACGATGGTGGAACCATCGAAAAGGTTGACATCTGGGGCCGTCGTCGACTGGCTTACGAAATCAAGAAGAAGTCCGAAGGTATCTACGCCGTGGTGAACTTCACCGCCAAGCCGGACACCGCCAAGGAACTTGACCGCCAGCTGTCTCTTAACGAGACCATCATGCGCACCAAGATCACCCGCCCCGAAGAGCAGAAGGTTGTTGCTGAGTAATTTCAGCTCCGATTTTCATTCTTTACCCGCAGGATCGAATTCTTCACCCAGGATCGAACAAGGAGGCAGTAGATGGCAGGCGAAACCACTATTACGGTCATCGGTAATCTCACCAGTGACCCGGAATTGCGGTTCACACCGTCAGGTTCGGCAGTCGCGAACTTCACCATCGCTTCCACCCCGCGCACCTTTGACCGCCAGTCCAATGAGTGGAAGGACGGGGAAACCCTGTTCCTCCGCGCAGCGGTTTGGCGTGAAGCAGCCGAGAACGTCGCCGAGTCCCTTACCAAGGGCATGCGCGTGATCGTTTCCGGCCGTTTGAAGAGCCGTTCCTACGAAACAAAAGAAGGCGAAAAGCGCACCGTTATCGAGCTCGAAGTCGATGAAATCGGCCCGAGCCTGCGTTACGCCAATGCCAAGGTCAACCGCACCCAGCGCTCCGGCGGTCAGGGTGGTCAGGGTGGCTTCGGCGGCGGCAACAGCGGCGGTGGCTTCGGAGGCGGCAACACTGGTGGAAACCAGGGCGGCAACTCCGGTGGAAGCTTCGGTGGCGGCAACCAGCCGGCTGCACAGGAGGATCCCTGGGCGACGCCCGGTGTCTCCAATGCAGGTGGCGGCTGGGGCAACGGCCCCGATTCCGAACCTCCCTTCTAAACCAATCATTTAGGCCCGACGCCGGGACCGCCGATAGTGCCGCAAGGCACCTGATGCGGCTGCCGCTGTCGGACCACCACCATCCCGTGGATCAACATCCACGGGCTCCATAGAATAGGAGCTCCACGATGGCTAAGGCTGAACTCCGTAAGCCCAAACCAAAGTCCAACCCCTTGAAGGCCGCTGACATCACTGTCATCGACTACAAGGACGTAGCATTGCTGCGCAAGTTCATCTCCGACCGCGGAAAGATCCGCGCCCGTCGCGTCACTGGCGTCACGGTGCAGGAACAGCGCAAGATCGCCCAGGCAATCAAGAACGCCCGCGAAGTTGCACTGCTGCCCTACTCCGGCGCTGGCCGCGGCTAAGGAAGGGACTGACTAACATGGCAAAGCTCATTCTGACCCACGAAGTAACCGGTCTCGGTGCCGCTGGCGACGTTGTCGAGGTCAAGGACGGTTACGCACGTAACTACCTGCTGCCCCGCAACTTCGCCCTGACCTGGTCGAAGGGTGGCGAGAAGCAGGTTGAGTCCATCAAGACTGCCCGCGCCGCCCGCGAGCACGCTTCCCTGGAAGACGCTCAGAAGCAGGCCGCTGCACTCTCCGCCAAGCCGGTCAAGCTCGTCGTCAAGGCTGGCGAGACCGGACGCCTGTTCGGCACCGTCAAGCAGGCCGACGTAGCCGACGCTGTTGAGGCCGCTGGCCTTGGCAAAATCGACAAGCGCAAGGTTGAACTGCCGGCACACATTAAGTCGGTTGGTTCCTACCAGGCCAACGTCCGCCTTCACGCTGACGTTGCCGCTGTGATCGAACTCAACGTAGTCGCAGGCAAGTAGCCTTTTCCGGTTACGCAGCCTCAAACTGCACAAAAACCCCCGTTGCCGTCACCGGCGGCGGGGGTTTTTGGTGCCCTCTTCCATAGGCAACGCGAAGTCACTTAGTGCCCGAAAAAAGCCTCTTGAGGGGCATTAAATGACCCCGCGTTGCTTTGGCCAGGAGGCGGGAAGTCAGGGGCTGTGAAGGGCTGTGGTCACGTGCCTGTAGCCAGCCTTGATCAGCTCGGCCAGCACCGCCTGGTCCACATCGTCGAGCCTGTTCACGTACAGGCACCCCGCACCGGTCTTGTGCTTCCCGAGCCGGGGCAGCAGTTCCGCAGCATCGGGCCCGTACATCAGCCCGTAGAGCGAGAGGCTTGCCTTCCGGGGTGAAAAGCCCACCGCCGCCGCGTCCCCTTCCCTGCCGCTCTCGTATTTGTAGTGGTACCGCCCAAAGCCCACGATGGTCGGCCCCCACATCTCGGGCTCTTTGCCGGTGATCTCCCTCATGAGCGCCAGCAGCCGCAGGCCATCACGGCGCCTGACAGGGTCCTCCACTGCGGCCAGGAATTCGTCCACTGAGGCGCCGGTTGCCTGGGTCTTGTTTTCAGCCATGACGGAAGTCTGGCAGAGCCCAGGTCACTTGTCAGCCACGCCGGTCCGGGTAATGACCTGCGGCGGTGAGCCAGAATACTTCCCCCGCTCGCCGCCGGCGATGCGCTGACACCGGTACGGCTCAGCCACCGTCCGGACGCCAGTACCGCAGCCCGCCGCTGGTGGTGCCGTCGCCGGCGACGTCGACCACGGCGTACGGGAACGCCCGACGGTCCGACTGGTCAGGTCCGCGACCACGGACGTCCGAACACCACGTGCCGGTGTTGACGTACCGGGTGGGAGACGCTTCGATCGCCGCCTCGAGGGCCCGGTGGGTGTGGCCCGAGACGTACCAGGCCACCCCGGAACCGTGCTCCTCGAGCGTACGTGCGAACCGGCCCGCTGCTGCAGGAGCCTCCTCGCCGGCGACTCTGTGCCCGGCGGCCGCGAGCACCATGCGAGTCGCGGCGACCGGGAGCGCCGACACCGTCCGGAACCGGGACAGGCGCGCCAGGTCCCGGACGGCCACCCCGTCGAGCGCGAGCCGCAGTGACTCGGTCTGCAACAGCTCGTCGTACGCAAGCTCCCGGACTCGGCGTTCCGCCCGCTCGGACGCCAGGCAGGCCCGGGCAACGGCCCCGGCACGGCTCAGGCGCGACCTCGACGGATGGGCGTTCCAGGCGGCGAGCGGGGGTAGGTTCAGCTCGTCGGTGCCGTTGACCGCCGCGCGGAGTACCTCGGGCATCCGGTGCAGCGCGTGGTGCTGGTGCCCGTGCTCGGCCACGAGCACGTGGGGCACGTGCAGGAACCACGGGTGCACCCGGACCCGCGTGGGCTCGGCGGGTGACAGCAGCGCCGACAGTCGGGCGGCAACCGAGGGCCGGGCCAGCTCCACGTCGTGGTTGCCGCACACGAAGTGCAGCTGCACGCCGCGCGCGGCACACGCCGCCAGCGCCCGGAACGTCTCTGGGTGGCGGGCGAGGATGGACTCAAGCCGGGCCAGGCTCTCGTCCTCGGTGAACCCGGCCAGCTCGAACGTGTCACCGACGAAGGCGACGTGCTGCTGCGGACCGGAGGCTGCGAGCACCTCGCGGCGCAGGAACTCGGGCAGCACGCTGCCGGGGGAGCGGGGGTCGTCGTCCGACACGCCCAGGTGGAGGTCGCTGAGGAGCCACCACCTCGCCGCGAGGCTCACGTGAGCAGTCCCAGCAATCGCGGAAGGAAGAGGAGCACGTACAACGTCCACATGACGGCGACGACCATGGGGCCCACCGTTAGGCCAAGGAGCCGCAGGCGAGTGGGCTGCCCGGCATCTGGTCCGGCGCGTCGGACCTCGAGCGCGATGAGGGTGATGAGCAGGGCGGCAGCCGCGAGCAGTCCCGCCAGGTTGATAATGACGTCGATCATGACGCGGCCTCCTGTCGTGCGCGTGCCAGGCACGCGAGGACGGTAATGACGCCCATCGTGACGACGCACGCCTGCCAGGACCACACAGCGAGGTAAAACATCGCCGTGGAGACCGCCGTGAGCGTGGCGAGGCCGAGCGCCAGGACGAGCAAAGCGCTGAGCGCGAGGTCGGTCACCTGCAGGAGTCGGGCCAGTGCCTGCCCCGGGAGCAGGATCAGGACCGCTATCGCGGCGACCGCCTGCAGCGGTGTGGGCAGCCCGACGAGCGTCACCACCGACAGCGCGACGGCCGCGAGACCGAGCACCAAGGTGTGCCGGCTGACGCTGACGCCGTTCATGGCGTCACCCGGTACACGCGTGCGTCGACGTTGCTGAACGCGAGCTCCACGCCGTCCTGCGTGCTCAGCCACTTCTCCAGCTCGGCGAAGCCGCCCGTGCTGCTGGAGCCCTGGAGCACGAGACTCGCCTCCGACGAGCGCGTGAGCAATACGACGGCACCGCCAGGGCTGTGCCGGGCGTAGTCGTAGACGAGTGGGCCGCACGTCGCCGTCGACAAGTCGGACCGGCACATGTCGTCGATCGTCCGGGCCCGGTGGTCGAGGTAGGCCTCGCTGCGCCACGGCGTCGGGTGGGCAGCCGAGATGATCGTCGAGCCGGGGGGCGCGAGACGCTGCACGGCGGCGACGGCGGCGATCTCAGGGTCGGTGAAGACGTCATACTGGGCGTTCCCGAAACGGCCCGTCACGGTCAGCACGGCCAGCAGGAAGCAGGTGAGGACGAGGCCCCCCGCGGCGCGGGAGGAGGGGCGTGTGCTGCCGTCCGTGGGAAGGAGGACCGAGCACGCCTGCAAGGCGATGAAGGGCAGCGCGAACAGCGAGACGCGGATGAGCATCTCCCCGCCGTACAGCTGCGCGGGGAAGAGCAGCAGTGGGGCGACGGCCAGGAGGACTACCCGAATGTCGAGACGTCCTCTGCGCCGGTCGCGCACCGCCCCCGCCGCGGCGAGTGCCCACAACACGAGGGTGAGAACGATCCGGACCTGCACCACGAGCACGTGACCAGCGGTCCCGCTCAGGCGGTCGATGACGTTCGCCTCGGTCGCGGCCAGCAGTCCTGCTTCCGCCAGGGGTGGGTTCCCGATGAGGTATGCACTCGCGGGGTAGACGAGCCAGAGCGTCAGCACGACGGCGGTGATCAGGGGCAGCCGGCTGGGCCAGACACGTCCGCTCAGGGTGAGAGCGGTGATGGCGATGAGCACGATGAACGGCGTCAGCTGATGGCTCGCGCAGATGACAGTGACGAGCAATAGGGTCACCACGAGGGCGCTCACACGGTGCCCCGGCCGGGGCTCGGCGGGCGACCGCCCTCGCCACCATGCCGCCAGGTCGGCGCGTCGGTAGCCGTGGAACTCGGGGGTCCGCGCGGCCAACGGGCCGATGAGCAGCGCGACCACGACGAGGTACAGGAAGAAGCCGAAAGCCTGGGGAGACAGGTAGTCCTGGTCCTGCCAGTTGCCGAGACAGAAGATCCAGAGCACGAGCCAGCGCCGTCGCGGATCGCGCGTCAGGTAGCCCGTCAGCACGCCCAGGGCAGCGAGCCACAGACCCATGTTGAGCACCGGTGCCCACAGGGCAACGGCCACCGGGTCGAGACCGGTCGCCTCGAGCACCGCCGCCAGGAGGGCGAAGAAACCCGGCCAGTTGAAGTACGCGTCGGTGTCCGGCGCGATCCCCTGGGTGCCCGAGAGGGCGTCGGCGATGCCGAGATGACGGAACGCGACCTCACCCCGCGGTACGTCCGTCACGAAGGCTGCGGTCCCGAAGAGCACGAGCACGAGCACCACGACGAGCCACACCATGACCGGGCGGCGCGCCGGGCCCGCGGCATCCCCCCGCAGCGCCACGACGAAGGCGACGTTCAGAAGCAGAACCCCCGCCCAGAACGGGTAGGGCAGCACGGCGACGAGCCCCAGGTCGCTGTTCACGGGTACGGCCACCGTGGAGGCGGCCCCCGCGGCAAGCGCCAGCGACACGACGCCCGCCAGTGCGCACCACACGTCGCGGGGCTTCCAGCGTCCCTCCGTGCGGCTGGTCGCATCGACCGTGCCGGTCACCGAGTGTCTCATCGTGCGTCCTTCCTTATGCGTCGGAGGACGGCGACCAGCCGGAGTCCGACCGCCGCGGCCACAATGGAGAGCACCACCAGCCACGCAAGGGCCATGGCGGTGGGGCCCCTGTCGGCGGTCCACAGCGCTGCGGCGCAGAGGGCGACTCCGAGCATCACGCCGACCACGATGGCCTCCGTGTAGCGACCGAGGGCCCGGCACACGGCGTTGTAGGCCTGCAGCACCGCGTACGGCACCAGTCCGGCCGCCAACCACCGCAGAGCTCCGGCGGACGAGTCGGCGTACCGCTCCCCCAGCAGGCTGAGCAGCGGGTGAGCGAGGAGGACGAGGACGGCGGCAGTCAGACCTCCTACGACGAGTGACCAACGGAGACTCGCCCAGGTGGTCGACACCAGGCGGGCCGGGTCCCGGACACCCTCGGAGAACTGGACGATGCCCATCAGCATCGGAGCGGAGTAGGCGGCCCAGGCCATCATCCATGCGGGATACCAGTAGGCAGCTGCCTCCGGCGCCACCATGTGCGCGAGCAGGAGCGGCAGCACCAGCCCCGGAGCGCGCTCGGTGAGGGTGAGGAGCTGGTACGGAAGGCCCACCGCCAGCAGTGGACGGCCGCGCGCCGGGCGCAAGGACAACCGCGGCCGGTAGCCGACCAGTCTTCGCAGCTGGACTGCGCCGACCACGCACGCCACGGTCGTCCCGAGGGTCCAGCAGGCCATCAGCACGTCGGCGGAGGCGCCATGCGCCCTCCAGGCCACGAGCGCTGCAGCCCCGAGTGAGACCCCGCCGCCCAACGCGTATCTTAAGCTCGCGCTGGCACCGCGTCCCAACGCCACGAGCGCCTGGTCCAGCACGATGACCAGGGTGCCGGTGACGGCAGCCACGAGGAACGTGAGCCAGAAGAGAACCGATAGCGAGGCCGTGTCCGGCGTCACGGCCGACTGCAGCACGAGGTAGCCGAGGGCCAGCACGGTGCCGGCGACCCCCACGATGGCGAACGCGGCGTCCAGCACCCGCGCGGGCGGCTCCCCTCGCCCCACCGCGACGATCACGGCCGACCCGGCGCCCAGCACCGCGAGCTGCGTGCAGATCATCACCGCCGCGACGGCGGCCATGGTGAGCCCGACTTCACGGTCGGACGTCGCGCGCGCGGCCACTACCCAGAAGGCGAAACCCGCGCCTGTCTGGGCGGCCTTGCCCACGATGAGGCCGAGCGAGCTGCGCAAGGCGGAGTGCCGGGCGGTCGAGCCGTCCCTGACAGTGGTCCCCCGCTCAGCGCTCACGACGCAACCCCTTCGCCAGGCCTGCGTAGTTATACCAGCAGAAGGCGAAGTAGTAGCGCAGCCACCGAGGCTGGCCCGCGGCGAGGCTCAAGGCGCTGCCCCGGACTGCCGCGGCGAAGGGCAGCAGCGCCAACCTCGCACCGCGCCAGCCGTGCTTGCGGACCATACGTCCCAGACCCGTTCCGTCCATGAGGAACTGGTCGAGCGCGAAGTCGAAGTCGTCTGCGGCGAAACGATGTTCGACGACGACCCGGCGTGACACCGCCGTTCGCAGCCCTGACTCCCGCATCCGCCAACGCAGCTCGATGTCCTCTCCCGACTTGAACGAGTCGTCGAAACCCACGCCCAGCATCAGGTCCCGGTCCACGACCGTCGCCACGAGCCCGAACCAGTTGCGGCTGCGGCCGGTGCGATGGTGATGTGCCAGCGCCTGCCCCCAGTAGCCCGGTCCGGCGACACTTTCCAGACCGGCCTGGAGGGCGTCGTAGCCGCCCTCGACCAGCTCCGCGAGCAGGTCGGCAACCCCTGCGGGCCCGAACACGACGTCGGCGTCGACGAGCAGGACCCAACGGGTGCTGCTGCTCTGCACACCGAGCGTTCGAGCCCATGGCAGGCCGCGCCCCTCGTCACTCAGGACCCGGGCACCGGCCGCGAGGGCGAGCTCGACGGTGCGGTCGGTGGAGCATCCGTCCACCACGATGATCTCGGCTACACCTGACTGACGCAGGGCCCCCAGACAGCGCGGGAGCAGGTGCTCCGCGTTGCGGGCCGGAACGACCGCGGTGACCTCGGCAAGGCTGTGACTCTCTGTGTCCCGCACCTCAGGCCTCCTGGTCGAGGACCGACGGCAGCAGCTCCTCGAGGTACCGGACGATGTCGTCCGACGCTTCGTCCGCCGTGTACGCGGAGGGCACCTGCAGCAGGTGGCAGGGACGTCCGTCGAGTGCCTTGCTCAGCACGACCCCCTTCGCCGCGAAGTGCTCGCGCCACGGGAGGACGGACGTGGCCGCCAGGCCAGTCACGACCCGCTGCGAAAAGCCCGCCATCTCGATGTGGAAGTTGCCGATCATGCGGTCGACCATCCAGTCGCTCGTCCGCTCGACGATCCGAGACCGGGCGCCCTCGAAGCGCTCGATGTAGATGGCAGCCGCGAGCGGGGCCGAGGTCGTCACTTCTCGCCCCGGGAACGCGGTCCCCGCCTCGACCATGCGGTGCTCCGGCGACCATCGCCTGGAGAAGTCCGCGAGGCGCGGATAACGGATGACGTATGGATGCACCACCGTCGTGAGACGGCCGACGCTCTTCGAGAGCTGTGACGGGACGAGGGGTTTCCGGACACCTTCGAAAAGGTGCGGGTAGATGGCCCGGTGGTGCGGCTTGATGAACATCGGCTTCGCGTAGCCGAGCAGTGTGGCGTCCTCGGCGAGGAAGGCCCAGTCGTCACCCATGAACGACCACCCCTCGCGCCGCATCAGCTTGGCAGCGGTGCTCGTCTTACCGGTCCCTCCGGCGGCCGGAAGCGCAATCGCGTGACCCCGGTACGCCATCGTTGCCGCGTGGATCATGCCGGCTCCTCGACCGACCATGGCGACATCGAGAACAGGGACCACGGAGGTCAACAGCTCGCCCGGCCCGTGAATGCGCCACTGCTCTGCGTCCCTCACGATCTGGACCCGATCGGCTTGGAAGCGCACGCTGTTCCCCGTGTACGCGAGCTCGTGCTCGAGCAGACCCGCATCCGGCATTGGCTCCGGCCCGGCGTCGACGACGATGTCGGCCGGCCGTTCGGTGTCGGTGGCGAAACACGCCAACATGCTCTGGAGCTGGGTCGCTGACGGCGCCTTTGCGTCGACGCGGATCGTGATGCGGCCGTGAATGTCGAAGTGCAGTGCCTTGCTCTGCCAGGTGCGCATGGTCGTCTCCTGTCTGGGTGGTCTCGGTCGGTTGGTGTCTCGGCCCCGGCGACTAATCCAGCCAGTGCCTCTAGAGGAATTCGAAACCCCCGGCCGAGTGACTCTGCCCGTAAATTGAGCATATGACCAGCCCGGCCAGGTAAACACCAGTATTGAGTACTCGCTTTTTGTATCGCGTCCTACATAGGGAATTTCGTGCTCCCGCCAGAGCTAGGTGTGGAGGGGCAGCGCCAAGTGATCTGTTAGGTGCATTGGGGACTTATCGCGTAAGCGCTTAGGTAGCCGGGGTGCCCCTCCCGCGAATCCCGGAAAACGCAAATACTCGTTTCATGCCGCCCGGAGTGCAACCGCCGGTGACCTGGCACCGCTGGAATAAACGCGGACAGGCATCGGTTATCTCGATACATGCAAACACATGTAGCATAGGCTGTACCGAACCTCAGGAGTCCAAGTGGAAACCCGCCGCATCACCGTACTGTCCGCCGGCCTGGGCGTGCCGTCCTCGAGCAGGCTGCTCGCCGACCAGCTCGCCGCTGCAGCAGAGCACCGCCTCGCCGATGCGGGTTTCGAGGTGAAGGTTGAGGTCGTTGAGCTCCGGGACCTCGCGGTGGACATCGCCAACAACTTTGTCACCGGCTATGCGGCCCCTCGCCTGGCGGATGTCATTGCCGGCGTGGAGGCAACCGACGGCATCATTGCCGTTAGCCCGGTGTTCAGCGCTTCCTACAGCGGCCTGTTCAAGTCCTTCATTGACGTCCTGGACCCCAAGTCCCTGGACGGGAAGGCTGTCCTTCTGGGTGCCACTGGCGGCACGGACCGCCACCAGATGGTCCTCGAGTACGCGATGCGCCCGCTGTTCAGCTACCTGCGCACCAGGATGGCCGCTACGGCCGTTTTCGCCGGCCCCCAGGACTGGGGAAACACGGACGACGGCGGCTCGCCCCTCTCATCGCGGATCGACCGGGCGGCGGCTGAGTTTGCCGCCCTCCTCGCGGAGGATCAGCCCGGCCGCAAGCCGGCGGCACTGGAGTCCCTGCCGTTCGCACAGCTCCTGGCAGGCATTTCCGGCGGACGCTAAGGCGCCGGTCCGCAAAGTCCGCGCCCGTCCGCAAAGCTCCCCCGTCAGCGCCCGGGATCCCGGCGTCTGAACTATTCGGTGTTCCCGGTCGTTGACCGGAACATGAAATGTCCTGTGGATTCAATTGACCTGATAATGAGCGAACGCAGCGGCGTCGAGATCGACTACTGCCCGCAGTGCCGCGGCGTCTGGCTGGACCGCGGTGAGCTGGACAAGATCATCGACCGCGCCAACGAAGCTATGAACGGCCGCGCTCCTACGCCGGCGCGCCCGGCGGCCGCGGCGCCTGTCGCTGCTCCGGTTCCGCCCCCGCTGTATCCGAACTTTGAACCCCGCCGCGAGCAGCCGCGGTACGAGCAGCCCCGTTACGACCAGCCGCGCTACGACGACCGGAAGTACGACAAGCCGGCGTATGACCTCGACCACGACCGCCGGCGGCCCAAAAAGAAGGAAGGCTGGCTGGGAGACATCTTCGACTTCTGACGGCCGGACGGTGCACTGTGCCGCGGCTGGGAGCCCTGGGGTCCGGGAGCGTAGCCGCCCAGGAGCCCTAGTCGTCCAGGAGGGCGATGAACTCGCGTGCCTGCTTCATGGAGATGTCCGAGTGCTTGGTCAGCGCAGTGGCGGCGCCTTCGGTATCGCCACTGCGCGCCAACGTGCGGATGCGGCCGTAGATCTCGTCGTTGAGCATATTGCTGCTGACCTCACGCGTCACATCTCCCTTGCTGGCAATGGCGCGGTAGCGGTAGGGGAACCGCTGGGGCGTGTCGTCATCGTCGGGCTCCGCCTCCGCCGCTTCGGCGGCAGGGCTGCGGTAGGCCTGCGGGTGGGCGGCCAACGCCCCCACCGCGTCCCGGGATGCCCGCAGTCCTTCTCCTGTGGCCTCGTAGTACAGCTTGATGGCCGCCATCGCCTGTCCCTGGGCAATCAGCGCGTACAACCTGCGGTGCTGGTCCTCAGAGAGCTTGGCGGCGGCGCGGCGGGCCACCTCAACCGGATCCGGCGCAGGGGCCGTGCCGGCCTGCTTGACGGCCGCCTGCCGCCTGCTGACCGCCCGGGCAGCCAATGCGACACCGGCGGCCACGACCGCGAGGATGATAACGGGGATCACGAGCGATTCCATTTCTAAAGCCGATCTACATACTTTTTGGCTGTCGCCAGGTCCGTTTGGGTTGCCTGGCGGAGGAGTTTGATGGCCTGGATCTTGTGCCCGTCGTGCACCATTGTCTGCAACTGCATGGCCAGCTGAGGGTCCAGAATCCCGCCGGGGAGCGCCGCATAGCCATACTGGCCGGCACCCGCTCCGGACTGCCCGCGCCGTGCTGCCCGGGCGTGGTCTTCCTGCTGCGATTGCTGTTGTTCGTTCTGGCTGGGCCGGGTGTTGGCTTCCAGGCGGGCACGCACGGCTGTTGCCACGCGTACCTGCTCGGCATAGTGCTCCGCGGAGCGCCGGGCCAGGTCCTGCTGGTACTTCTCGGCGTCGGACGTCCCGGAATTACGGGGTCTGAGGGCCGTCGTAAATGCCCAGATTATTGCCGCCAACACGCCGGCCGGCAGAAACACCATCAGTACATCGCCCATAGTCAGAGCTTATGCCAGATGCCCGTTATCCACAGCACATTCCGGCCGTTGCATACAGCCGATTCGCTGTGGCGTCAAAAGATGCCGGCAGGTGTGCGATGCATCACTAAACGGGTATGAATCGCCGGTGGAGGTGCCCGGATATCCGGATCTTTCAACAGCGCCGCGCCGCAAGCTGTGGATGAAGGTTGCGAAAAAAAGAATTTAGTCCACATGCTCGACGAACGTTTTCGCAGGTCAGACGCCTATATACGGCAAAAGTTTTTTTGTTTCCACAGGTTCACCCACAGGCTGTGCACAAGCTATGCCCCTTAGTGCACAGGTTATCCACAGCCCTCGGGGTTGGTGGGCTTGGACGCTGAGGCGGTGGCGGCTACCGTTGCGGGATACCTGCTTTTGGGGTGCTGTGACGCCGTCGCGCACATGTGCTGTCGCAGCAGTGGAGGACTTCGGTCCGGCTGCTGCGGCGCTTTCTGTGGATAACTTGCGGAACATGGGGATAACTCCCACGCGCGTTGCGCAGACTCAACGTTGCGGAGGCTTCAATCGGGCCCGCCGGGCTTCATTGTCGGAGGCCGCTGATAGACCTGAACGTATGCCGTCCCGTGGAGGTCCCGCAGGAGGGCATCCCGGCAGGTGAATGACTTACTCGCCGCATCAAGTCGCGGCACACTATGGAGGACGGCAGCTTTGTCAGTAACGCACCTGGACTCGATCGAGGGTACCCGCGGATCAGAAGGCAGCCGTAAGCCACCACAGGACATTCCCGCTGAGCAGTCCGTCCTCGGCGGCATGATGCTGTCCAAGGACGCCATCGCTGACGTTGTGGAAATCCTCCGCGGACAGGACTTCTACCGGCCTGCACACGAGACCATCTACGAGGCGATCATCGACCTCTACGGCCGCGGCGAGCCGGCGGATGCGGTTACGGTCTCGGACGAACTGACCAAGCGCGCAGAGATCAACCGGATCGGCGGACCCGCCTACCTGCACGAGCTCATCCAGACTGTCCCTACGGCCGCCAATGCCGGCTACTACGCCGAAATCGTGGCAGAGCGCGCCATTCTGCGCCGGCTCGTCAACGCAGGCACCAAAATCGTCCAGCTGGGATACGGTTCGGACGGTGAGGTGGAGGACCTGGTCAACCAGGCACAGGCCGAGGTTTACGCCGTCGCGGAGCGGCGCACAGCAGAGGACTATGTGGTCCTCAAGGACGTCATGGAAGCCACGGTGGACGAGATCGAAGCGTCCGGACACCGCGGGGAAGGCATGACCGGTGTGCCAACGGGGTTCTACGAACTCGATGAACTCACCCATGGATTGCACCCGGGGCAGATGATCGTTATTGCCGCCCGTCCGGCAGTTGGCAAGTCCACGTTTGCCCTGGACTTCGCCCGCTCGGCCGCCATCAAGAACAACCTGGCAACCGTGATGTTCTCGCTCGAAATGGGCCGGAACGAAATCGCCATGCGCCTGTTGTCGGCAGAGGCAACCATCGGCCTGCAGGACCTTCGCAAGGGCACCATCAAGGACGAGCAATGGTCCAAGATCGCCACTACCATGGGCCGGATGAATGATGCCCCGCTCTTCATCGATGACAGCCCGAACATGTCGCTGATGGAAATCAGGGCCAAGTGCCGCCGCCTCAAGCAGCAGCATGACCTGAAGCTCGTGATCCTGGATTACCTGCAGCTCATGAGCTCCGGCAAGAAGGTGGAGTCACGCCAGCAGGAAGTCTCCGAGTTCTCCCGTGCGCTGAAGCTGCTGGCCAAGGAACTCCAGGTTCCGGTCATCGCCCTGTCGCAGCTCAACCGTGGCTCCGAGCAGCGCCAGGACAAGCGGCCCATGGTCTCTGACCTCCGCGAATCCGGCTCCATCGAGCAGGATGCGGACATGGTCATCCTGCTCCACCGTGAGGACGTCTACGACAAGGAATCCCCGCGTGCGGGCGAGGCGGACATCCTGATCGCCAAGCACCGTAACGGCCCCACCAAGGACATCGTGGTGGCATTCCAGGGTCACTACTCGCGCTTCGCCAACATGGCGGCCGACGCCGGCGGCAGCGGCTTCTAGGACCGTTCCTGCCGGAGCTGGCTGGCTGGTTTAGCCCTGCCCCAGCAGGTGGTTGGGCAGCCGGTTCCCCGGGGCGGTCCCGCGGATCTCGAGCAGTTCGCGGGCGTGGGCATGCAGGCGTTTGTCCTCCGCCGAGACCGGCACCCAGCCGGGGACTGGCACCGAGTTGCCGTCGGCGTCGCGCGCCACCATCACCGTGAGGCAATACGTGGTGAGGTTCAGTTCCTTGCCCTTCGGATCTCCGGAGCGCACATGTACGGCGATGTGCATGCCTTTGGTCCCGGTGTAGACCAGCCTGGCCTCTACCTCCACCAGATGGCCGATCAGCAGGGGCCGGTAGAAGCGCACGCCGCCGGAGAAGACCGCCACGGTGTCCATGCCGCAGTAGCGGGACGCGCAGACGTAGGCGGCTTCGTCGATCCACTTCATCACGATGCCGCCGTGCACTTTCCCGCCCCAGTTCACGTCCGTGGGGGCCGCCATGAACCTCAGCGTCACGCGTTCGGCGGTCCCGGCGTCGGTATATTCCTGGGCGTTCATGGCTTCGACAATCCGTTCACGGACCTTGATCCGCGCCAGGGCGTGGTCCCGCTGTTCGATCTCCGCGGCCGTGACCGGTTCGAACTGTTTGACGGGTATGGGCTTGCCGTCGTCGCCGACCGCCACAAAGATCACCATGCACTGGCTGCGCATCGTGGCAGGCCCGCCCTTGGGGTCGCTTGACGAGACGACGGTCCGGATGTGCATGGAGGAGCGTCCGGTGTAGACGATGGTGGCCTCCACCTCCACCATGTCGCCGCTGTTCACGGGGTCCGCGAAGTGGATGTTGCCCACGTAGGCGGTGACGCAGTAGGACTTGGCCCAGCCCACGGCGGCAGCGTACGCAGCCTTGTCCACCCATTCGAGGACGGTCCCCGCATCCACCGAGCCGCTGTGGCCCACATCCGTGGGGGCAGCCAGGAAGCGGAGGGTTACGGAATTGGCCGCGGTCTCAGTCATGCTGCGATCTTACTGAGGCGCCGTGTTACCGGAGGGTCGGGGCCGACACATGCCTGCAACAGGAACTGCCCCGCCCGCCCTTTTGGGGCGGACAGGGCAGTTCTTCCTGTGGACTACAGGAGGCTACTTTGCGCCGGTATAGGTGATATCCGGCTGTACGGGCAGTTCCATGCCCACTCCGATGAAGAAGCTGGGTGCGGCCGGGGTGCCCTTGGTGCTGTTGTTGACTTCGTTCCGGCCGCCGTCAGGACGCGGTCGCTGGACCCGGTTTCCCAGTTCCACTTGGCAATGCTGGGCGTTCCTGTACAACGTTATAGAGGTCAAGGGTTTCCTGGTGGATTTCTGGGAGTTTTTGATGTCAAGTGTGTTGTCTTGGGTGAAAATGCGACGCCTTGAGCGTCCCGCCATGACGCGGCCGAGGTCATCCAAATTTGCATCACTATTGATAATGACTATCGTTAGCGATATGATAAAAACTCACCCACATCCCGGCCATATGCACACTTATCCGCAGGCCCTCCCGGCAGTTCTCGCGGTTTCGGCACTACTCCTCACGGCGTGCGGGGCTGCTCCGGGCGCGGGCTCCGGACCGTCGCAGGGCGCAGGCCCTGACTCGGCCGGCACTTCCGCTTCTGCCACAGCAGGGCAGGCGAAGGAAAGCCAGGCCCCCACCCCGCGGCTGGTCCTGACCCACGACGCGGGCATCACGGTTCTTGACGCGAAGACTCTGAAGCCCGTGGAGGAAGTGCCGCTGGAAGGCTTCAACCGCCTCAGCCCGGCGGGCGACGGCCGCCACGTTCTGGTGGCCACCGGAGATTCCTTCCGCGTCTTCGATGCCGGTGTGTGGACCGAGGCGCACGGCGACCATGGGCACTCCTATGCCGCCGCGCCTCGGCTGACGGACCGGGCCTTTAGCGCCAGCAAGGCCGGCCACGTGGTCAACCATGCCGGGAAGACAGTGCTGTTCAATGACGGTTCAGGGAAGGTGGAGGTCTTTGATCCGGCCGCGCTGACCGACGCACTCAAGGCCGGCCTGCCCGAGACCAGCACCTACACCGCACCCGAAGCCCACCACGGCGTCGCCATCGCGCTGGAGGATGGGAAGCTGCTGGTCACCCTCGGGAACGAGGAGGGCCGCACTGGCCTGGCGCTGCTGAGTGCGCCGGGAAATGCCGGCGGGCAGGGACGAGGTGAACTGCTCCGCAACGAGGAGTGCCCCGGTGTGCATGGAGAGGCAGTGGCGGGCCATGAAACCGTGGTGGTGGGCTGTGAGGACGGCATGCTGGTCTACCGCGACGGCGCCTTCACCAAGGTTGCAAGCCCTGACCCGTACGGCCGCATGGGCAACCAGGCCGGAAGCCATGAATCTCCCGTGATCCTCGGCGATTACAAGGTGGACAGGGACGCCGACCTGGAGCGGCCCACCCGGATCTCGCTGGTCAGCACGGACACCGGGACGCTCCAGCTGGTGGACCTGGGCGCCAGCTATTCCTTCCGTTCCCTGGGCCGCGGTCCGGGCGGGGAGGCTCTGGTGCTGGGCACGGACGGGGCGCTTCATGTGATTGATCCGACGACGGGCGAGGAGACCGCTGCCATTTCCGTGGTTGGCGCCTGGACGGAGCCGGATGCCTGGCAGGATCCCCGCCCTACCCTGTTTGTCCAGGGCTCAACGGCCTTCATCACGGAGCCGGCGGCTTCCAGGATCCATGCCGTGGATCTAAAATCCGGGAAAATCGTCAACAGCACGGACCTGGACCACGTGCCCAACGAATTGACCGGGGTGACCGGCTGACGCTCCTGCCACTGCAAAGACGTTAAAAGCCCGACGGCGGACGGGCACCTGGGTGCCTGTCCGCCGTCGGGCGCTGCTCGAGGAGGAGGAGTCCGCTTAGGCGAGGACTGCCAGTTTGGAGCCCTTGCGGCCGAACAGGACGCGGTCCACAGAGACGCGGCCGGCTCCGGTGAGTGCGAGTGCCAGGGCGGCAGCGCCCAGGAGCAGCACCAGTTCGTACCCGCCCTTGTCGGCGAAGACTCCTGCCGAGGCATGCACCAGGAAGAAGGCGCCGATCATGTTTACGGCCAGCAGGGCGGCCACCACGCGGGTGAGTACGCCCAAGATGAGGGCAATGCCGCCAGCCAATTCGAGGCCAGCGACGAAGGGCGCTGACACGTTGGCTGCCGGAACGCCCATCTGGGTGAACGCCGCCTGGGTGCCGGCGATGGTCCATTCGTTGAACTTCTGCCAGCCGTGGGCGGCGAAGAGGAAGCCGAGGGCGACGCGCAGGACGGTGATGGCAGTGGTGGTGAGGCGTGACTGATTCATAAATCGAGTCTCTCTGACCATTAGTTGAAGTGTCAACTAATGGATCGCCATTGTGTCCTTTGTCATGACTTCCTGCGTCACGGAAGCGGAGCAGCCAGGTGGGCGGTGCCGGCCGTTAGGCTGAAACCGTGCCCAACCAATCCGCCCCCGCTGCCGTCCAGCGTCCCGCCAGCCATGCCCGGGAAATCCTGCGGCTCGCCGTGCCGGCGTTCGGCGCACTGATCGCCGAACCGCTGTTCCTGCTCGCGGATTCGGCCATTGTGGGCCATCTTGGCGTGGCCCAGCTGGCCGGGGTGGGGCTCGCCTCCGCCGTGCTGCACACCGCCGTCGGCCTGATGGTTTTCCTCGCCTACTCCACTACCCCGGCGGTGGCCCGCGCGATGGGACACGGCCAGCTGGGCAAGGCACTCGCCGCAGGGCGCGACGGCGTCTGGCTGGCACTTCTGCTCGGCGTGGTCCTGGCCGTGGCCGGCTTCTGGGCCGCTGAACCGCTGGTGGCCCTGATGGGGGCGGAGGGTGACGTTCGCTCGTTCGCCGTTGACTATCTCCGCTGGTCCATGCCCGGCCTGGTTGCCATGCTGCTCATCTTCGCGGGCACCGGCGTCCTGCGCGGATTGCAGGACACCAGGACGCCGCTGCTCGTGGCCACCGCAGGCTTTGCCTTGAATATTGTCCTCAACCTGTGGCTGGTCTACGGGCTGGACTGGTCCGTTGCGGGCTCGGCGGCAGGCACCAGCGTGGCGCAATGGGCCATGGCGGCCGTCTATCTGGTGATGGTCCAGCGCAATGCCGCCCGGCACGGCATCAGCCTGTGGCCCGACTGGAGCGGCATCCGCGCAATGACCCGGGTCGGTTCGTGGCTTATGCTCCGCACGCTGAGCCTGCGCATCGCCATCCTGGCCACGGTATTTGTGGTCACGGGGCAAGGTGCCGTCAACCTGGCGGCCCACCAGCTGGCCATGACCATCTTCTCGTTCCTCGCCTTTGCCCTCGATGCCCTTGCCATCGCCGCTCAGGCCCTGATCGGCAAGGAACTGGGCGCATCCAATCCCGTCAGGGCGCGGCACCTGACCCGGACCATGATCCGCTGGGGCATCGGATTCGGTTTGGTCACGGGAGCCCTGCTGGCCGTCGCGGCGCCTTGGGCGGGGGTGCTGTTCACTTCCGACGCCGGCGTCCAGTCCGTGCTGACCTACGCCCTGTGGATCCTGGCAGCCGGTCAGCCTCTTGCCGGGTATGTTTTTGTCCTGGACGGCGTGCTGATCGGCGCCGGAGACGCCAGGTACCTGGCGCTGGCGGGCGTGGTCAACCTCGCTGTCTACGTCCCCATGCTTGTGGCCGTTGCCGTCTCCGGCATGTCCGCCGCCGCAGGCCTCGTTTGGCTGTGGGCCGCGTTTGCGCTGGGCTACATGGCCGCCCGGGCGCTGACGCTGGGCCTGCGCGCCCGGTCGGACCGCTGGATGGTGCTGGGTTCGCCATAGGGCCGGCGGCCACTAAACTGGACCGGTGAACCAACCACTGACACCCACAGATGCTCCCGCCGGCGCCGCCCAGCAGGCAGACCTGTGGAAGCCGGTTCTGCTCCGGGCCGTGGCCGCACTGTTGTTCGGCGCCGCGACCATTTTCTGGGCCGGACCGTCGGTCCAGGTCATGGGCTGGGCGGGCGGGTTGTACCTGCTGGCCACGGGCCTGCTGGTCCTCTGGGCCATCCCGAAGACCGGCTACGCGCGTGACG
This sequence comes from Pseudarthrobacter sp. NIBRBAC000502772, assembly GCF_006517235.1. NCBI lineage: Bacteria > Bacillati > Actinomycetota > Actinomycetes > Micrococcales > Micrococcaceae > Pseudarthrobacter > Pseudarthrobacter sp. NIBRBAC000502772. The sequence goes on along the minus strand of NZ_CP041188.1, from coordinate 396,413 downwards.
GCATGCCCGGCAAGATCCTCTCCGCCGCAGGGGCCACCCTGGCAGGCGCTGGTGTTGCCTTGGCATTGCTTCACGGGGACCGCGTCTTCGGCGTCGTTGCGGCAGTGGGACTTGGCCTGGCCGGAGCCGTGGAGCTGTACTGCGGCCTCAAGTATCGCCGCCGGCACGTGCTGGCCCGCGACTGGCTGGCCTCGGGCATCATCGGGCTTGGTACCGCGGCGATCCTGCCCTTCTTCATCAGCCTCGGAGCCCATGCCCTGCTGGGCGTCGCCGGCGGCGGAGCTATCATCTCCGGTGTGCTCTGGGTCCTGTCGGGGCTGACTCTAAGGCACGATTCCCGGCCCGCCTCCACGAAGCCGTAAACTAGAAGCGAAAGGTTCTACCCGGCGTAGAAAACGCGCCCGGAACAACCCCACACACATTCGAACCAGCACGCCCTTCGGCATGGCTGTAGGAGAGGAACTACCTTGGCAGACCAGAAACCAGGAAAACCGCGCAAGCTGCGGACCTCGGTGAAGGGGCCGCTGATGTTCTCTGCGTTCTGGGCCGTCCTCGCCTTTGTTACGGTGCTGATCTTCGCCTCCGGCGGCAGCTCGAAGACCCCGCGGTTCGACCTCGCCTTCACGGGCGCCGGCATCGCGTTCATCGTCACGCTGGTGATCGCGGCCATGCTGGCCATGAGCCACAAGGAGAACTCCGAACACCTGGGCAAGGGGTCCGGCGTCAACCTGAGTTCAGCCCGGAAACCGTCGCACGGATTCGGGGGACACGGCCCCAGCCAGGCCGGCGGCGCCCCTGAGGCTCCGGACGCTGACGGTACCGGCACCAGCCACTCCTAGCGAACAGTAGCCTGCCGCGCGCGGTACGCTGCCACGTGCGCGCGGTTGGCGCAGTTGCCGGTATCGCAATACCGTTTCGACCGGTTGCGGCTGAGGTCCAGGACCACGGCATCGCAGTCCTCGGCCTCGCACACGAGCATGCGGTCCATCTCCTTGCTCCGGATGACGTCCGCCAGGGCCATGGCGGCTTCGGTGCCCATGCGCTCTGCCAGCGGCGCGTCCCTGGCAGTGGCGTGCAGATGCCAGTCCCACTCATCGTGCTTCATCAGCTGGGGGAGTGCGTTGGCCTCGCGCAGCAGGCGGTTGACGCCCGCCACAGCAGAGTCTTCGTCTGCAGTCCAGAGGGCGGCAAGCCGCCCGCGCAGTTCGTGGACACTCGACAGTTCCGCCGCATCGCGGGCGCGGGCTCCACTGAACCCCTCGGACTGAAGGAAATGATCCAGGTCCGCCACCGTGGCGAGCGATTCGCGTCCGTTGGCGGCGGTGTTGATCAGGTTGACGACGGTGCGCAGGGCTATTTCGGTGTCAGGTGCAAAGACCATCTTGACTCCTTACTGGGGTCGGGCGTAATGTCAGGACCATTACCCCACTTTACTCCTGACAGGAGGCGTCGGTGACTGCCGCCCCTAACCCCGCAGCCGCGGGCGGATTCCTTGGCTCCGGCCTTGGAATCGCGTTGTTCTCTTCTGCCGTCTTCGGGCTCTCCGGTTCCTTCGCCAAAGCGCTCCTGGAAACCGGCTGGTCCCCGGGCGCTGCCGTAACGGCCCGCCTGACCGGTGCCGCGCTGATTCTCGCCGTTCCCGCCGTTCTGGCTTTGCGCGGACGGTGGTACCGGCTGCGCGACAACTGGGTCACCATCGGGCTTTTCGGCCTGATCGGCGTGGCCGCATGCCAGCTGTTCTACTTCAACGCGGTAGCCCGCCTGTCCGTGGGTGTGGCGCTGTTGCTTGAATACCTGGCTCCCGTCCTCATCGTCCTTTGGCTATGGGGAGCCAGCAAGAAGCGGCCACGGGCGCTGACCTTCGGCGGAACAGTGCTGTCGCTCGGCGGCCTGGTCCTCGTCCTGGACCTCACCGGAACGGTCAAGATCGACATCATCGGGGTCCTGTGGGGGGTGGCCGCTGCCGTATGCCTTGCCATCTACTTCTTCATCACGGCCAAGGAGAATGATTCCCTGCCGCCCATCGTCCTGGCGTCCGCCGGGCTGCTCGTGGGGGCCGCCGTTATGTGGCTGGCGGCCGCCACGGGACTGCTTCCCATGGCCTTCAGCACCGCGGATACCAGGCTCGGCCCCTGGATCACACCCTGGTGGGTCTCCCTGGGTGGCCTGGTCATCCTGGCAACAGTCCTGGCATACGTTTCGGGCGTTGTCGCTGCCCGCGCCCTTGGCTCCAAGGTTGCGTCCTTCGTCTCGCTGACCGAGGTGCTGTTCGCCGTGACCTGGGCCTGGCTGCTGCTGGGTGAGCTGCCCGGCGCCATCCAACTCCTGGGCGGCGTCCTCATTGTTGGCGGGGTGGTTCTGGTCCGGCTGGACGAGCTGCGCTCCGGCACGGCCGCTGCAACTGTCGGTGCGCCCGCGCCGCTGGACCACGCGAACGACGTCGAACCCGTGCCCTGAGTGCCGGCTGCCGTTAAATGCAGCGAGGGCCCGGACACTGTGCAGTGTCCCGGCCCTCGCAGTAAGGCTTCGGCGGTTAGCGTGAAGCCTGGTCCTGCTCGCTGGCGTTTTTGGTGGCCTTCTGGCCCGCGTCCTTCAGCGCCTGGATGACCTGGTTCAGCGCCGCGGTGTGCGTGCCGGACCATTCGCCGCGGAAGTGGTCGGCGTCCGGGCCCTTCCAGTCGGTGCTGTCCAGCACGCGCGTCAGGTTGGACCTCTGCTGCTCGATCTCACCGGCACCGGCCTGCAGCTTGCTGCCAAGAGTCCTGAGCTGTTCTACATCTGCGCCCCACATAGCCATCAGTTTTTCTCCTCGTTAGTCTTGGATCCGATCCAGATCGGCATCCCCAGCGGCCCCCGGCTCATCCGGAAGATCCATTACCTAGAACCTATCCCGGCCCCAAATCACTGTCGATGGGCACCGCTGCCCATGCACCACTCCCCATGGGCCACAGCTCCCGCGGTTGAATCTCGACAAGCTCGATCACCGGTGTCCTGGGGGTCGATCCGAGGCGTTCCAGAGCCTAGCATGGGCATATGTGCCGGAACATCCGAACCCTCCACAATTTCGAACCCCATGCCACCTCTGAGGAAGTGCATGCCGCCGCGCTGCAGTATGTGCGCAAGGTCAGCGGCAGCACCAAGCCGTCCAAGGCCAACGAGGACGCCTTCGAAGCGGCGGTGCACGAGATCGCCCACATCACCCAGCACCTGCTGGATTCGCTGGTCACCCACGCTCCCGCCAAGCACCGGGACGAAGAGGCCGCCAAGGCAAGGGCCCGCGCGGCCGTGCGCTTCGGCACCGCCTGAGGACCTAACCGCCTGAGGGCTGCTTGCCGAAGCTGCGCAGCCGGAGCGAGTTTGCCACCACCAGGACTGAACTCGCCGCCATCGCGGCTCCGGCAATCATCGGGTTCAAGAGGCCCAGGGCGGCCACGGGAATGCCGACCGCGTTATAGAAGAACGCCCAGAACAGGTTGGTCTTGATGGTGGCCAGCGTACGCCGGGACAATTCGATGGCCTGTGCCACCTGTCCCAGATCGTTTCCCATGACGGTGAGGTCCGCCGCCTCGATGGCCACATCCGTACCGGATCCCATGGCGATGCCCAGGTCAGCCTGCGCCAGCGCGGCGGCGTCATTCACGCCGTCGCCGGCCATGGCCACAATCGCCCCGCCCGCCTGGAGCCGGCGGACGGCGTCCACCTTCCCGGCAGGCAGGACACCTGCATAAACATCGTCAGGGGAAATGCCGACGGCGGCAGCGACCTGCGCGGCCACCGCGGCGTTGTCCCCGGTCAGCAGGATGGGGCGCAGCCCGAGCCTCTTCAGCTTTGCCACAGCCTCCGCAGATCCCGGCTTCACGGTGTCGCGGAGACTGATGATGCCGGCAGGACTGCCGTCCACCGTTATCCAGATGGCCGTGGCACCGGTGGCTTCCGCGGCGGCCAGCGCCTCCAGTTGCGCGCCGGAAGGGCGGACGCTGTTCTCCGTGAGCCAGCCGGTCCTGCCAGCCAGGACCACGCGCCCTTCAACGGTTCCCACCACTCCGCCGCCGGGTGCCGAACGGAAGTGTTCGACGGCGGGAAGCCGCCCGCCGTCGTCGTTCCCGGTTTGCGCCTCAACCGCCGCGGCCGCGATGGCGTGGGCGATCGGGTGCTCCGATGCCGCCTCCACGGCGCCGGCGAGCCGCAGCACGTCGGTGCCCTGGTAACCGTCAAACGCGAGAGTGTTGCCCACGGCGAGTTTTCCGGTGGTGACGGTGCCGGTCTTGTCGAGCAGTATGGTGTCCACCGTGCGGGTGTCTTCGAGGACCTGCGGGCCCTTGATCAGGATGCCCAGCTGGGCTCCCCGGCCGGTTCCGGTGAGCAGCCCCACCGGAGTGGCGAGGCCCAGGGCGCACGGGCACGCGATGACCAGGACGGTGACCGCGGCGGTAAAGGCAGCCCTGAGCTCGGCAGGCTCAATCACCGGGCCGCTGAACACGAGCCACAGCCCAAACGTGAGCACAGCGATGGCCAGCACAATCGGGACAAAGACGGCGCTGATCCGGTCGGCGAGGCGGGCGATGGGGGCTTTGCCGGTCTGTGCCTGCGAGACCAGCCGGGCCATCTGGGCCAGCGTGGTCTCGGCGCCCACGCGGGTTGCCCGGACCAGCAGCCGGCCGGAAGTGTTGATGGTGGCGCCGGTGACCTTGCTCCCGGGCTCCACTTCCACCGGAACGGATTCGCCGGTCAGCAGGGACGCGTCCACGGCTGAAACGCCGTCGATCACCTCTCCGTCCGTGGCGATTTTTTCGCCGGGGCGGACCACCACGACGTCTCCCACGCGGAGCTGATCGGCGGGGACTTTATGTTCGGATCCGTGGTGCAGGATGGTGGCGTCCTTGGCGCCGAGGTTCAGCAACGCCTTGAGGGCGTCGCCGGCTTTCTGCTTGGCGTTGGCTTCGAGGAACCTGCCCAGGAGCAGGAAAGTGGTGACCACGGCGGCCACTTCGAAGTAGAGGCCGCCGGACTCCATCCCCTCCATGGCCAGGTGCTCGGTCATCCGGGGATCCAGGACCAGTTGCCAGAGGCTGAACAGGTAGGCGGCGGCGACGCCGATCGACACCAGTGTGTCCATGGTGGACGCCAGGTGGCGCGCATTGACGGCCGCCGCGCGGTGGAAGGGCCAGGCCGCCCAGCTGACCACTGGAAGCGCCAAGGCCCCGGCTACCCAGCCCCAGTTGGGAAACTGCGCGGCCGGAACCATCGAAATCGCGAGGACCGGGAGCGTCAGTATCGCGGCCACGATCAGGCGCGGGCGCAGCTGGGCCGAGGTTCCGCCGTGCTTCATGTGGTCGTGGGTGCCAGCGGTGCCTTCGTGGGTCGCGTGGTCACCTTCCGCGCCGCCACCGGCCACATGCTCTGCATGCTCGCTCGTGCCTCGCTTAGACGCATGCTGCCGCATGCCCCCGACGTCGCCGCTTGCGGGCGGCACGTCGAGCTCGTCGGCGTGGTGCTCGTCGGCGTGGGGGTGGCTTTGGCTCGGGTAGCGCGGGAGGCGGACCGTTGCTTTGTAGCCTGTGGCGTTGACTGTGTCCACTATTTGCTGGTCCGTGATGCCGGCCGGGACCGTGACGTGGGCGGACTCCAGCGGGAGGTTGACGGAGGCTTCGACGCCGTCGAGCTTGCCCAGCTTCTTTTCCACGCGGTTCACACAGGAGGCACAGGTCATGCCCTCAATGTCCAGTTCAACTACCCTGCTTTGGGGCTGGTGATGGAGATGGTCTGTACTCATGTGGGATCCCCCGATCGGACAGCGTTACGCGTCGTTGGCAACAACCAGGTAGCCGGCTTCGGCTACTGCCTCGCCGATCTCGGACGGCGACAGTTCCTGGGTTGAGGTGATGGTGACGGTGGAAATGCCGCCGGCGTTGAGTTCGACGTCGACCGTTTCAACCCCTGCGAGCGATTCAAGTTCCTCGCTGACGGACGAAACGCAGTGGCCGCAGGTCATGCCGGACACGTTGACGGTGGTGGAGGCGGTGCTCATGGCTGGCTCCTTCGAAGGGGCCGGCGGTGGCCGGCCGTGAATGGGTGGTTAGTGGTAGTTGGTCAGCGCAGGAGGCGGCCGATGGCCGCTGTGGCTTCCCTGACTTTGGCGTCTATGGCCTCAGCGCGAAGGGCCGGATCGGGCTCCCCGGCGGCGCCCACCACGCAGTGGCCGATGTGCTCTTCCACAAGTCCCAGGCTCACGGCGTGCAGGGCCTTGGTGGCCGCGGCGACCTGGGTCAGGATGTCGATGCAGTATTTGTCCTCATCCACCATCCGGGCGATCCCGCGGACCTGGCCCTCGATGCGCTTGAGCCTGCGCAGGTATGCCTCCTTGTTGGCGGTGTAGCCATGCGGAGGCGCCGGATCAGCGCCGGCGTGTGTGGTCAAGGTTTCCAGCGAAGCTTCCATACTGCCAACATATACCCCGCAGGGGTATATGGCAAGTACCCCCTGGGGGTATCCATTCGGAGATGAGCGCCACGAGGTTGGGTGGGTGCGGCTCTGGGAGGGCACAAAAAAGCTCCGGAGTGCGTTATTGGGGGATACGCACTCCGGAGCAGCATTTGGGCAGATTCACCCGGCCACTGCGGCCGGATCGTTCTGCTTGAATTAGCTTACTTGCCGGTACAGCCCTCCGCTACCACCTCGAATAACTACTTTCGCTTTATTATTTCGGTCACCCGAAACCGCCCCGGGTGGGGCGAGGCCGCCGGCTCAGGTAACGGCTCAGGCATCGTCCTGATGCGCCGGCCTCCGGTAGGGAACCACCAGCACCGGCCGGCTTTGATGGTGCGTCAGCCAGAGTCCCACAGATCCGTTGAGCATCTCGGAGATCCGGTGGGTCAGGCCGCGCTCCGACGTTCCCACAATGATTATGGGGGAGTTGCTTTCCGCGGCGAGCCGGGCGAGGGCGCGGCCCGGATCCCCCGCCAGGGTCCGCAGCGTCCAGTCCACGGGGGTGGCCCGCGTCGCGGCGTCGGCCACGGCTTCCGCGATCACCCCCTTGAGTTCCGTGGTGACCGAGCGGATGTCGTCGTCGTCCTTGTCCGGGTGCAGCGACAGCCGGTGTGCGGATCTGGTGGGATCCCATTCCACCAGGTAGCTGGCCTCGTCGACATAGGCACACAGCAACGGCACGGCCAGTTTGGCCGCCAGGGAGGTGGCGGTCTTCAGCACTTCCGAGTGCTGATGGGGCAACACACCCACCAGCAACGGAGGCGGACCACTGAATCGTTCGGGACTCATAGGACCATTCTGTGCCTGCGCGGAGCCACTTGAACAGGGCCGACTTGAACAGGGCCGACGGCGCGTGGACGTGTCAGGCGGCAGCGGGCGACGCCGAGACAACCACGTTCTTGCCCCACGGGTCTTCCGTGTAGCAGCTGATCAGGACCACACGGCTGGGCACCATGTCCCAGATGGGGCTGTCCTTGAGGCTGTCCTTGAGGTACGTGGTGACGCTGTCCACCCGGTAAGGGATGGTGCCGGTCGCGGTGACGACGTCGAAGGTGTCACCAACGACTGCAGCGGAGCTGAGGTGGTTGAACGGGGCGTCCCGCCCCTCCCAGCTGTGTCCGATGATGTACGTGGTGTTGCCCGACCCGTTGCCGGGAGTCCCGAACGGTGTCAGCCAATACCCGTCCATGGTGGTGGGCGGCTCCACTGTCCGGGTGGCGACGGCCGAGGTGTCCGGTTCAAGGGGATGGACGGCCGTGTCGATTGCCGCAGCGGGATAGAGGATACGCAGGGGTGCGGAGGCTTCCGGCAAGGCCGGGCCGGGGGTGGTGGCGTCTGCGGCCGGGGCTGTTGCCGTCTTTGGAGCTGCCCCCGGAGCTTCGCCAGTGCCGGACAGCGGCCAAGGAGCGGACGACGGCGTGGCCCGGAATGGTGCCGACAGTTCCGCTCTGGGGACGGCGACTTCCCCGTGCTTGAGCAGGGGTGCACCGAAGGTGAGGGACAGGAAACCCAGGACTCCGCACAGCAGGATTGCCAGATCTCCACGGTTCCATCCACGGACGCGCAGGACTTCCAGGACCCGCAGAACGCCACGGCGGGCGACGCGAATGCTGGAGTGCTTGGACATGATGTTCCTTTGCTTTCAAACGCCTTGCGTTCAGCAGGTGGAGGGTGGACCCGCTTTGAAATTGCGCCGAGGGCGTCCCGCCGGGTTTTGGCGGGACGCCCTCGGTAACAGACCCCGGAGGCTCTGGTGGGCGTCAGCCCGCCGTCGGCGATTCCGTCCGGGACTTGCGGCGCACTGCAACCACAGCGCCCGCACCTAGCAGGACGCCCAGACCGGCCAGCCAGGTAGTACTTTCCTCTGATCCGCCGATGGCGGTTTGCGCGTTGAAGCCCTCGTTGGTGCCCTGGCTGACAGCGGCTGCTGCTGCGGCGGGCGCCTTGGCAGCAGCTGCCTTCGGTGCGGGTGTCTGCGCAGCCGGTGTGACCGCGCCGGCGGCCCCAGCCACCGGTGCCTGCTGCACCACAGCCGGCGGGTCAACGACCGGCGGTACGACGACTGGCGGGTCAACGACCGGCGGTACGACGACTGGCGGCACGACGACTGGCGGCACGACGACCGGCGGCACCACCACCACAGCAAGGCAGGGATGGGCGGGATCCCCACCCGCGGGCCAGTTGAATCCGTCCGGCAGTACCGCATTGGGCGGGATGATGTCATCGGAGTGTCGTGTGTGGCCGGCCAGTGCGCCTGATCCACTGATGTCGATCGTCAGCTCACTTCCGTTGTGGCAGAGCGTGAAGTCAGAGGCGGCGTAGGCCGGGGCCGTGACGCTGAGCATGGCCAGCCCCAGGACCCCCAAAGTTGCGAAGGTGCGTTTCATGGTGTTCTCCCCAGTCTGTTTGAAACGGACCACGCGGGGAGGGAGTAGCGGAGATCCCAATGCCCCAACAGCATGGTCAGCTTTAGTGACTTCAGGCTAGGGGCGGCGGCAAGGTGCAGTCGCCAGTAGCGGGTACTCGTCTTTTTCCGCCTTTGACCTGCGGCGTTACCTGCATGTACGCGGAATCGGGAGCATTGCCAGGTTGTGGCTACCCTTGAACGTGGACTGGGCGGAGCCTAACGTTGGAGCATACGAAAGGTGCGTGACCGGCATGGAAATCTACATGTGGTGGCTGGATCTGGACCTGCAAACCAAGGAATGGCTGAGGGAAAATCTCCGTGCGGCGGAACTGCCGCTGCCGGTGCTGCAGGGCATCGCCGAAGCCGGCGGGCCGCATCCGGATACCCCGGTGGCTGTCCTCACCGAAGCCGACTGGGATTTCATCGAGACGCAGTCCGAATTCGTCGACTGACCGGACGCACCTGGCGCCGCCGTCACGGCCACGCCGGACCAGTACACCCGGAGCAGTCCCCTCGGACCAGTCCACATAGCGAAGAAAAGCGTTGCGGCCCTCCGGCCGGGGTGGTTGCATGGGTGCATGGCAACCGCAGAGAACTTTGTCTTAGCGATCGGGACCAAAAAGGGCCTCTGGCTGGCCACCAGCCAGGACCGGAAGCAATGGTCCTTCTCCGGCCCGCATTTCCTGATGAGCGAAATCCCCAGCATCGGGATCGACACACGGGACGGCCGTACCCGGATCATGGTGGGGGTCAGGTCCGAGCACTGGGGTCCCACTGTGGCCCATTCGGATGACCTCGGCGCCACCTGGACCGAACCTGAACAGGGCGCCATCACGTTTCCCGAAGACACCGGCGCGGCCGTGGAGCGCATCTGGCAGATCTACCCGGACGCAGAGTCGCGGCCAGGCGTGGTATGGGCAGGTGCCGAACCGATTTCGGTCTGGAAATCCACCGATGGTGGCGAGCATTTCGAACTTAACCGCGGACTATGGGATCACCCGCACCGCAGCGACTGGGGTGCGGGCTACGGCGGCGCCGCCGCCCACTCCATCGTGGTGAATCCGGCCGGGGACAACGTCCACGTCGCCATGAGCACCGGCGGTGTGTACCGCTCGCTCGACGGCGGTGAGTCCTGGGAACCCCGCAACAAGGGTATTTCGGCCTACTTCATGCCGGACCCCAATCCTGAGTTCGGCCAGTGCGTCCACAAGATCGCGGCGGATGCTGCGGTGGAAGGACGGCTGTACGCGCAGAACCATCACGGCGTCTACCGCACGGATGATAACGGCGAAAACTGGAACTCCATCGCCGAGGGACTTCCGGCCGACTTCGGTTTTGTGATGCTGACGCACCCGCGCCGGGAAGGAACCGCCTGGGTTGTGCCGCTCAAGGCCGACGGCGAGCGGATCCCGCCCGAAGGGAAGCTTGCCGTGCACCGAACGGACGATGCCGGGGCCACCTGGAAGCGCCTGGATACGGGCCTGCCCAAGGGGGAGTACAACAGCGTCCTCCGCGACGCCGCGGGCGTGGATTCATCCGAGCCGGCCGGTGTCTACTTCGGAACGCGCGGCGGCACCGTGTACGCCAGCGCGGATGAAGGGGAGACGTTTGCTGAGGTTGTCAGCCATCTCCCCGACGTCCTGTGTGTCCGCGCCGCCGTAGTCTCTACGGCTGAACTGCCGGTTCCGGAAACGGCGGCCGTCCGCGGTGCCTGACATCAGCGTGGTACTACCCAGCATCCTCCAGCCGCTGGCCGGTGGCCAGTCCATCCTGACTGCGCCCGCCGACGGGACGGTGACGGTGGGAAGCCTGCTGGATTCGGTGACCGGGGATTACCCGGTGCTGGCCAGGCGGCTGCGGGACGAAACGGGGGCGCTTCGCCGGTACGTGAATATTTACGTTGCCGGTGACGAGGTGCGTCGGCTCCAGGGCCTGGAAACTGAGGTGTCGCCCGGCCAGGAGGTACTGGTCATCCAGTCGGTGGCCGGAGGTTAGGGCCGAAGTATCTCTCGGGCGGTCCGGCGGGCAGTCCTGACTGACTGCGCCCGCCGTCGTCGTGCAAGACTCCGGAGTACAAGATTCAAGGGTGCAAGATTCCGCAAGTGGTGCTGCGCCAGCGGCCCAACACGCGGTCAGGCAATCCGCCAGACGCTGCATTCGTCCGTATTGATCGCTTTCCGCGAGCCGGTGTGATGGTCCATGATCCAGACAACGCCGATTCCCGGTGCTGTCTCCTGGACACGGCCACGGCGGATGACCACGTCGTCGTAGCTGGGGCCTACGGAGAGGCGGGCCTCGATTTCGTCGCCGCGGTGGAGCTGGTCCAGGGCGCGGACTCTTGTTACATGGGCTTTGGCTTCCTTCAACATGGGGGCCTCCTGGCTGGAGCTGGTGCCTGCGCTTGCCGGCACTTCCAGTGTGGCTGGGCAATGTTGCGCCCTGGTTTCCTCAACGTTAGGAGCCGGTTAGTTCTCCGCGATCGATTCGTTTCCGCCGGCACTGCAGGATTCGGCGAATCCCGCACGTCAAACCCCGCTGCGGCCTTCAGTTGGGCATCGTGCCAGTTCAGGCCTACCGCCGGCGGGCCTCCCGGGCAAGAATGGGCACTATGCACCTTCCCGTGATGCCTCCCGTCCCGCCCATGCTCGCCAAGGCCGTCAGCGGAATGCCCGACGGGGCCCTCAGCTATGAGCCCAAGTGGGACGGGTTCCGGTCCATTATTTTCCGCGACGGCGATGAGCTGGAGATCGGCAGCCGCAACGAAAAGCCCATGACCAGGTATTTTCCTGAGCTCGTGGAAGCCCTGAAGGAAAACCTGCCGCCCCGCTGTGTGCTGGACGGCGAGATTGTCCTGGTGGGGGCCTCCGGTGACCGGCTCGATTTCGATGCCCTGCAGCAGCGCATCCATCCTGCCGCCAGCCGGGTCAAGCTCCTCGCCGAACAGACCCCCGCCAAGTTTGTGGCCTTTGACCTGCTGGCCCTGGGCGACGACGACTACACCGGCCGGCCCTTCGCCGAACGGCGGGCAGCGCTGGAAAAGGCGCTCGCGGGCAGCAAGGCTCCCGTCCACCTCACGGCGGCGACCCAGGACAAGGCCACCGCCGAGCAATGGTTCCAGCAGTTCGAAGGTGCAGGCCTGGACGGGATTGTGGCCAAGCCGCTGGAGGGGAGCTACCAGCCGGACAAACGCGTGATGTTCAAGGTCAAGCACGAACGCACGGCCGATTGTGTGGTGGCCGGCTACCGCGTGCACAAGAGCGGACCGAACGCTATCGGCTCATTGCTGCTGGGCCTGTACAAGGACGACGGCGGCCTGGCGAGCGTGGGCGTGATCGGCGCCTTCCCCATGAAGCGACGGCAGGAGCTGTTCGAGGAACTCCAGACGCTGGTCACGGACTTCGACGGTCACCCTTGGGCCTGGGCTAAGCAGGCGGACGGCGAACGGACGCCGCGCAACGCGGAGGGCAGCCGGTGGAGCGCGGGCAAGGATCTGTCTTTTGTGCCGCTCCGGCCCGAACTGGTGGTGGAGGTCCGGTACGACCACATGGAAGGTGAGCGCTTCCGGCATACCGCCCAGTTCAACCGCTGGCGGCCGGACCGGGACCCCGAATCCTGCACATACGAACAGTTGGAGGAGCCGGTGAACTTTGACCTGGCGTCGGTCCTGGAGACCGGCCGGCCGTAGGCACCCAGTTCGCAGTAGGCACCCAACCCGCCGCCCGCCGTCGTACGTTCTTGCCCCAAGGTTTCTGGCCCTACTTCAGGCCGAGCTGCTTGGTGGGGACGTTGAAAGTCTCCTTGGCCGTCAGGGCGGAGATGGCCGAGATGCCGCAGATGATGGCGGTGAAGACGCTGATCTGGACCCAGCCGCCGGGCTTGATGCCGCCCATGGCTGCCACGATGGCCGGGGCGAAGCCTGCCATCAGGAAGCCCAGCTGCGTACCGATCGCCAGGCCGGAGAAGCGGACCTTGGTGCTGAACATCTCGGCGTAGAAGGACGGCCAGACTGCGTTGGAGGCCGCGTAGCCGCAGGAGAAGAAGCCGATGGCCGCGAGGAACATCAGCGGGATGCTGCCGGATTCCAGGCTGAGCAGGAACACCGGAGTCAGGATGGCGCTGGCCACGGCACCGTAGATGAAGACCGGCTTGCGGCCGATCCGGTCCGCGAGCTTGCCGAACAGCGGCTGGGTGCCCAAAGCGACCAGGTTGGCGCCGACCACCAGCCAGAGTGTGGTGGTGCCGTCAACACCGGCAACGGTCTTGGCGTAGCTGATGGCGAGCGTGCCGAACACCGTGGAGACGGCGGCGATGAAGGCACAGCAGACTACGCGGAGCACGTCGCGCCAGTGGTCCTTGAGGAGATCGGCGACCGGAAGCTTGGAGATCTGGGCGGTTTTCTGGGCTTCTTCGAACGCCGGGGGCTCATGCAGTGTGCGGCGGATAAAGAACGCAACAAGAACGACGACGGCGCTGAGCCAGAACGGGACGCGCCAGCCGATGCCGTACTTGATCTCGTCCGGAAGGGCGAGGACGGGGATGAAGACGAGGGCGGCGAGGATCTGGCCGCCCTGGGTGCCGGTGAGGGTCCAGGAAGTGAAGAAGGAGCGGCGGTTGTCCGGTGCGTGTTCCAGCGTCATGGAGGATGCGCCGGCCTGCTCGCCCGCTGCGGAGAGGCCCTGGCAAAGCCGCGCCAGCACCAGCAGGGCCGGAGCCCACCAGCCCACGGTGTTGAAGTCGGGCAGGCAGCCGATCAGGAACGTCGAGGCGCCCATCAGCAGCAGCGTGAACATCAGGACCTTCCGCCGGCCCACGCGGTCACCGAAGTGGCCCAGGATGACGGCGCCCACCGGCCGTGCCACATAGGCGAAGCCGAAGGTGGCGAAGGACATGACGGCAGCGTTGGCTCCGGCGTCCGGGAAGAACACTGTGGGGAAGATCAGGGCGGCGGCGGAGCCGAAGATGAAGAAGTCGTAGTATTCGACGGCGCTGCCCAGGAAGCTGGCGAGGGCTGCCTTCTTTGGCGTCCCGGCCGGGGCAACGGTGCCCTGCCCCGCGGACGGAAGTGTCTGGCTCATGGAGTTCCTTTGATGTGACGACGTTGTCGCGGATGGATCGGAAGGTCGCAGCCGCAGCGGCCTGAGTGGAGCTGGTGCGGTGCGGCTGGAGTCCGTTGAAAGACCCGGAGCAGTAGCCACATGGTGGGAGCTACTTGTGCGATACAGCAATGATGGCTGTGAGCGCAGTCACTTGTCAAGAAAATAATCACCATCTAGAAATAGTTCCCACGATGTGGCAACATCAACGTATGAGTGTGAATCAAACCACAGCGCCCGATGACGTCGCCGCTGAGCCAAAGACGCCCAAGGGCGACCGCACGGACATGGTGGGCAAGGCCCTGGGCCTGCTGGTCCTCCTGGGAGACGAGCCGCGTGGCGCCAGCGCCGCGGAGATCTCGCGCCGCGCCGACCTCCCCTTCAGCACCACCTACCGCCTGCTGGGATCCCTGACGCGGGACGGATTTGTGGACTATGAGCCGGACGGCCGCCGCTACCATCTGGGCCTGCGGATCTTCCAGCTGGGCCAGCGGGTCTCCAACCATCACGGATTTGCCGGCACCGCGCTGCCGGTCCTGCGCCGCGTGACCGAGCAGACCGGGGAGGCCACCATCCTCAGCGTCCGCGACGGCCACCACCACCTGACAGTCAACAAGGTGGACGGCCCGCAAACCTTCCGCGTCACCAGCGACCCCGGGCATCTGGGCGCCCTGCACGCGACGGCCGTGGGCAAGGCGCTGGTGGCTTTTGCCGAGGACGCGGAGCGTGAAGCGCTGCTCGAGGAGCTCGAACTGGAACCCCTCACCGAGCACACCATCACCGACCGGGGCGCCTTCCGTGCCGAGATCGAGAAGGTGCGCCGGCAGGGATATGCCGTGATGGACGAGGAGAACGAGAACGGCATGCGCGCCGTGGCCGTGCCGCTGCTCAATTCCCAGGGCCATGCCTTCGCCTCCCTGGCAACCGCCGTTCCCGTCTTCCGCCTCAGCATGGAAGCCCTGTTGGCCCATGTGCCCCTGCTGCAGGATGCCGCGGCGGAGCTGGCCGCACGCTTGCCGCAGCGGTAAACCGCACGCATTTGTTCGTATGTAGAACAAGCGTGCGAGAAGTGAACAAGTGTTGTACTGTAATCCCTACCACCCGACCCGCCGCGGCCGCCTCGAGCGCCGCCGCCCGCCGGATGCCGTATTCAAAGGAGCTGCCCGGATGAGCAATCGAACTGAGTCCTACCTCGTGGGACTGGTCGGCGACGGCGTGATGCCGTCACTCACTCCCCCATGCACGAACGCGAAGGCGATGTGCTGGGCCTGCGCTACCTCTACCGCCCCATCGACCTGCTGGAGCTCGGACTGTCCGGCGATGCCGTGGGGGATCTGCTCAAGAGTGCCCGCAGCCTGGGCTTCAACGGACTGAACATCACCCATCCGTGCAAGCAGCTTGTGCTGGCGCACCTGGACGAGGTCTCACCGGACGCCCTTAGGCTCGGTGCCGTCAACACCGTAGTCATCGAGGACGGCCGCTTCATTGGGCACAACACCGACTTCTCCGGCTTCGCCGCCGCGCTTGCCTCCGGCCTACCGGGCGCGCGGCTGGACCGCGTCGTCCAGCTTGGCGCGGGAGGTGCCGGTTCCGCCGTCGCCTACGCGCTGCTCACCGCCGGCGTTAAGGCGCTGGACCTGGTGGACGTGGACCCCGCCCGCTGCGCGGCACGCGCAGCAGAGCTGGCCGGTTTCTTCCCGAGCAGCACCGTCACAGCGCGTACGACGGCGGAGCTGCCGCAGCTGATGCCGCTGGCCGACGGTCTGGTGCACTGCACCCCCGTAGGCATGGCCGCCCATCCCGGCGTCCCGCTGGACCTGGACCTGCTGGAAACGCGGCACTGGGTGGCGGACATCGTCTACCGCCCGATCGATACGGAACTGGTCCGCGGCGCCCGCGCCAAAGGCTGCGAGGTACTGGACGGTGGCCGCATGGCAGTAGGGCAGGCGGCGGATTCCTTCCGGATCTTCACCGGGCTGGAAGCCGACGCGGAACGCATGCGCAGCCATTTCCTGGAGCTCGTGGCCAAGGAAGAGGTGGCTGCCTGATGCGCACCGGAATCGCTACGGTGTGCCTCTCCGGCACCCTCAAGGAAAAGATGCAGGCCTGCGCCATCGCCGGCTTTGACGGGATCGAAATCTTCGAGCAGGACCTGGTCACGTCGCCGCTCACGCCCGAGGACGTCCGCAAGATGGCGGCCGACCTTGGCCTCACGCTGGATCTTTACCAGCCGTTCCGCGACTTCGACAGCGTGTCCGAAGACCTCCTGGCCGCCAACCTCCGGCGTGCCGAAGCCAAATTCAAGCTCATGGCGCGGCTGGGCATGGACACCGTCCTGGTCTGCTCCAATGTGGCCACCGCCAGCATCGACAGCGACGACCTCCGGGTGGAGCAGCTCGGCCAGCTGGCTGCGCTGGCCGGGGACCATGGCGTCAAGGTGGCCTACGAGGCCCTGGCCTGGGGCAAGTACGTCAACGACTACGAGCACGCCCACAAGCTGGTGGAAGCCGTGGACCACCCCAACCTGGGCACCTGCCTGGATTCCTTCCACATCCTGTCCCGCAACTGGGACACCGCCCCCATCGAGGCCTTCAACCCGGAAAAGATCTTCTTCGTCCAGGTGGCGGACGCCCCCAAGCTCTCCATGGACGTCCTCTCCTGGAGCCGGCACTACCGGGTTTTCCCGGGCGAGGGCCAGTTCGAGCTCGCCAAGTTCATGGGCCACGTGGTCCGGGCGGGGTACAGCGGCCCGGTGTCGCTGGAAATCTTCAACGACGTCTTCCGCCAGTCGGATGTGGAGCGAACCGCCGTCGACGCCATGCGCTCGCTCATCTGGCTGGAGGAACAGAGCGCCAAGTGGCTGGACGCCGCTTCCGACCGTGGGACGGGCACTGGTGCCGGCGGCACCCAAGCTCCTGGCCGCCGTCGTTATCCCATGGAACTGGCCACGCTCCCGCAGGTAGCCGAACCGGCAGGCTACAACTTCGCCGAAGTCAGGGCCGCGGACACCAAAGGGCTGGAAACGGTCCTTGGGCGGCTGGGCTTCGAGTTCACCGGCCGGCACCGCACCAAGGACGTGCAGCTCTGGAGCCTGGGCCACGCCCGGGTGATCATCAACGAGGCCGCACCGGCATATGGGGACGATTCAACGGGGGACACGTCAGCGGGGGATGCGTCGCCCGCCATCGCCGCCCTTGGCTTTGACGTCGCCTCCCCGGTGATTGCCGCTGCCCGCGCCCAGCAGCTGAAGGCCCCCGCGGTCCCGCGCAAGAGCCAGGCCAACGAGGAAGTGTTCCAGGGCTTCGCCGCCCCGGATTCCACGGAGATCTTCCTGTGCCAGGGCACGTCCGACGGCACCGCGGCCTGGACCAGCGAATTCGGGGAGGGGCTGGAAAAGCCCGCCGCCGGACCCTCCGCCGTGATCGACCACGTCAACCTGGCGCAGCCGTGGCAGCATTTCGACGAGGCCGTCCTCTTCTACACCAGCGCCCTGGCCCTGGAGCCCCAGCCGTTCGCGGAGGTGCCCAGCCCCACCGGCCTGGTCCGCTCGCAGGTCATGGCCACCGGGGACCGCGCCGTGCGGCTGGTGCTGAACCTGGCGCCGCTGAACCAGCAGCGCAGGACCTACCAGGAACACATCGCCTTCGCCGTGGATGACCTGGTGGCCACCGCCAGGGACTGCAAGGCCCGCGGCCTGGAATTCCTACAGGTTCCGGCCAACTACTACGAGGACCTGGACGCACGTTTCGGACTGGAACCGGGCTTCCTGGACACGCTGCAGGAACTGAACCTGCTCTACGACCGGGACGCGGATGGCGAATTCCTCCACTTCTACACGGCCACCGTGGGCAGTGTGTTCTTCGAAATGGTGGAACGCCGCGGGGCCTACGACGGCTACGGCGCCCCCAACGCCCCCGTGCGCCACGCAGTCCAGTACGACCACCTGCAGCACCGGTAAGACAGCACCACCACCACTCAGCAGCAACAACCAGAGAAAAGGAGGCCGCAGTGGAGACACAGCAGGATCTCAGTGCCGAGATTAACGCCATGGGCGATGCCTACGCCCGGGCGCTCAAGGACGGTGCCGCGGCCGAAACGCAGCCCCGGCTGGACTACGCGCCATACCGCAGCAGCATCCTGCGGCACCCCACCAAAAGCCTGCACCACGCGGACCCGGAAACCATCGAGCTGTACTCGCCGGCGTTCGGCCACCAGGACGTGCACGCCCTGGAAGCGGACCTGACCATCCAGCACAACGGCGAACCCCAGGGCGAGCGGATCATCGTGGCCGGCAAGGTCCTGGACGGCGACGGCCGCCCCGTGGCCGGGCAGCTCGTGGAAATCTGGCAGGCCAACGCGGCCGGCCGCTACATCCACAAACGCGACCAGCACCCGGCGCCGCTGGACCCCAACTTCACCGGTGTGGGCCGCTGCATCACCGGCCCCGACGGCTCGTACCGGTTCACCACCATCAAGCCCGGCGCCTACCCGTGGAAGAACCACATCAACGCCTGGCGGCCGGCCCACATCCACTTCTCCATGTTCGGCACGGAGTTCACCCAACGGATCGTCACGCAGATGTACTTCCCCGGCGATCAGCTCTTCCCACTGGACCCCATCTACCAGTCCATCGTGGACCAGGACGCCCGCGACCGGCTGGTGGCCAGCTACGACCACGATCTCACTGAACCCGAGTGGGCACTGGGCTACAACTGGGACATCGTCCTCACCGGTTCCAAGCGGACCTGGACCGAAAACGAGGCGCTCGGCGCAGCAGGAGACGAGGAATAACGTGAGTACAACCACCAATCTTGTTCCCACCCCCGGCCAGACCGTCGGCCCGTTCTACGGTTACGCCCTGCCGTTCGTGAAGGACAACGAACTCCTGGCGCCCGGCTCGCCCGGCTCCATCCGCCTCCAGGGCACTGTATATGACGGCGCCGGGGAGACCATCCCGGACGCCATCCTCGAGATCTGGCAGCCCGATGCCGACGGCAGGATCGTGCAGCAGACCGGCTCCCTGGTTCGCGACGGCTACACCTTCACCGGCTGGGGCCGCGCTTCCGTGGGCCACTCCGGCGTGTACACCTTCACCACCGTGAACCCGGGCCCTACCGGACCCGGTGCCGCCCCCTTCATCTCCGTGGCCGTGTTTGCCCGCGGCCTGATGAACCGGCTTTTCACCCGCGTATACCTGCCGGAAAACGAGGAAGCCCTCGCCAAAGACCCGCTGCTCAGCTCCCTGGACCCGGAGCGCCGCAAGACCCTCATTGCACGGCGCGATGCCGACGGCGGACTCACCTGGGACATCCGCCTGCAGGGCGAGGGCGAAACAGTCTTCCTGGACTTCCAGTGACTTACGTCGCCGGCATGGAAGGTACCGGCCACTTCGGAAACGCTGCGGACGGTGACGTGGGCCTGCTGAGTCCTGTCTCGGCGTCGCCCCTGGTTACGGCGCTGACCGGTGACCGCGCGGTGCTGGCGGCGATCCTCGCCGTCGAGTCCGGCTGGGCCGCCGTGCTGGAGAAGGCTGGCCTGGCGCCTGTCGGTTCCGCCGCCGTCGTGGCCTCCGCCGCCGAGGCGGGACGCTACGACGCAGCAGACATCGCGCTCCGGGCCCAGGGCGGCGGCAACCCCGTCATCCCGCTGCTGGCAGACCTGCGGACGCATGTCACGGCGCTGGACGGCGCCCGCATCGGCGCAGTGAAGGCGGTCCACACCTCGCTGACCAGCCAGGACGTTCTGGACACGGCCCTGATGCTGCTCGCGCGCAACACCGTGGAGGCGGTGCTGGCTGACCTGAAATGCACGACGGCGGCGCTCGCTTCCTTGGCGGAACAGCATGCGGACACGCTGGGCGTGGGCAGGAGCCTGACCCAGCACTCGCTTCCGTATACGTTCGGGCTGCGGGCGGCGCAGTGGTTCCACGGGCTGGCCGCCGCGGGCCGGCAGCTGGGCACGGTGCAGTTCCCGGTGCAGTTCGGCGGGGCGGCCGGAACATTGGCTGCTGGAACGGTGCTGACTTCCGGCTCGGCCACCAGCCCCTTTGACCTGGCCGATTCCCTGGCCCGGCAACTGGGCCTGGCCGCGGCACCGGCACCGTGGCACACGAACCGGCTGGCCGTCACATCCCTCGGAAATGCCTTGGCCTCGGTGCTGGATGCCACCGGCAAAATCGCCACGGACGTCCTGTTCCTGAGCCGGCCCGAGGTGGCCGAACTCGCCGAACCGCGCGCCGCCGGACGCGGCGTCTCCTCGGCCATGCCCCAGAAGCAGAACCCCGTATTGTCGGTCCTCATCCGCAGCGCCGCACTCCAGGCGCCCCAGCTGGTGGCCCAGCTGCACCTGGCCGCCGCCAACTTCAACGACGAACGCCCCGACGCCGCCTGGCACACGGAATGGCCGGCCCTGCGCCAGCTCCTCCGCCTGGCACTCGGCGCGGCCGGGCACCTCCGGGAGCTCGCCGAAGGCCTGCAGGTTTTCCCCGACGCCATGCGCCGCAACCTGGACCTCGCCGGACCGCTGCTCCTGGCCGAAGGGGTGGGCGCCGCCGTCGCCCCGCTGCTCGACGACCAGGGTGGCCGCAGCGGCAAGGAGCAGCTGCTGGCCGTGGTGGACCGGACCCTAGAGGCGCCCGTAGCCGACCAGGGCGCCACCTACCGGCGGCTGCTCCGCGAAGCCGTGCCGGCGGAGACGCTTCCTCACGGGCAGATGGCAGAACTCCTTGAGCCGGCCAGCTACCTGGGCCAGGCAGCCGAGATCTCGCGCCGCATTCTGGCCGCGTACCCCGACTTTTCAACACCCACCCAGAACGGAGCCAACCGTGGCTAAACCGACCCTGAAAGCAGTTCTGCTTTCACCCCAGCGCCCGCTGGGGGACCGGCCCCTGCTGGTGGTTGGACCCTCCCTGGGTACGTCCACCGTCCTGTGGTCCGAGGCGGCCTCCCTGCTCGGAAACGACTACGACGTGGTGGCCTGGGACCTGCCCGGCCACGGCGTCTCACCCGCCGCCACGGAGACGTTCGACGTCGCCGCGCTGGCAGATTCAGTGGTGGAGCTGGTGGACTCGATCGCGCCGGGCGGAGCCTTCCACTATGCCGGGGTTTCGCTCGGCGGCGCCACCGGCCTGCAGCTGGGCATCAAGCACGGCGAACGCCTCAAGAGCCTGTCCGTCCAGTGCACCGGCGCCAAGATCGGCACCCCCGAAGCCTGGTTGGAACGCGCCGAAACCGTACGCAGCCAGGGCACTCCCGTGATGATCCAGGGTTCCGCGCAGCGCTGGTTCGCGCCGGGATTTATGGACCGTGAGCCCGAGCGGAGCAGCCGGCTCCTGCACTCCCTCCGCGACACCGACCGCTTCAGCTACGCCTTCTGCTGCGAAGCCCTGGCAGGCTTCGACGTCCGTGCCGACCTCGGTAGAATCACCGTCCCCACCCAGGCAGTTGCCGGCGCGGCGGACACTGTTGCACCGCCGTCGATGGCTCAGGAAACCGTTGAGGGCATTACCGCCGGCGGCGGTACGGCAAATTCTGTGACGCTGGAGGGAGTGGCGCACCTGGCCCCGGCCGAAGCCCCCGCCCACGTTGCCGAACTGCTGCGGACCCTCATCACCTGGAGCGAATCCCAGGGGGCAGCCAAATGAGCGGCGCAGCCCCGAACAGGGGAGAGCGGAACGGCGTGGTCCAGCCGGACGCCACCAGCCAGGAAATTTACGACGGCGGCATGGTGGTCCGCCGCGAAGTGCTGGGCGCCGCGCACGTGGACCGGGCCAACGCCAACAAGGACGAATTCACCGACGATTTCCAGGACATGATCACGCGGATCGCGTGGGGTGGCATCTGGACCCGGCCGGGCCTCTCACGGCAGATGCGCTCGGCCGTGACCATCACCGCGATGGTGGCGCACGGGCACTGGGAAGAGCTGGCGATGCACATCCGCGCGGCCATCACCAACGGCCTGAGCAGGGACGAAATCAAGGAAATCCTGCTGCAGACCGCCATCTACTGCGGAGTTCCCGCCGCCAACACAGCCTTCAAGACCGCCCAGCAGGTCTTCCAAGTCTTGGACAGCACGGACATGGACGCGGCCGCCACCCCGGATAACGCGCCCACCCCACCCAACTAGCCCCCTACCTAGGGGACTCTCAGACGGAATTAAAGGAAAAGTTATGAACCAGGCTTTTTTGTACGACGCCGTGCGCACGCCGTTCGGTAAGTTCGGCTCCGGCCTCGCCGGTGTCCGCCCGGATGACCTTGCCGCGCACGTGATCACCGAATCCGTGAAGCGCGCCCCCGGGCTGGATCCTGAGCGGATCGACGAGGTCGTCTTCGGCAACGCCAACGGCGCCGGTGAAGAGAACCGCAACATCGCCAGGATGGGCACCCTGCTGGCCGGCCTTCCGGTCTCGATCCCCGGCACTACGGTGAACCGGCTGTGCGGTTCGTCGCTGGACGCGGCGATCATCGCCTCGCGCCAGATCAACGCCGGCGACGCCGAGCTGATGCTCGTGGGCGGTGCCGAATCGATGTCCCGGGCCCCCTGGGTGCTGCCCAAGACGGAGAAGCCCTACCCGGCCGGGGACATGACCCTGGCCTCCACCACGCTGGGCTGGCGCCTGGTGAACAAGGCGATGCCGAAGGACTGGATCATCTCCCTGGGCGAGGCCACCGAGCGGCTGCGCGAGAAGTACGGCGTGACCCGCGAGGACCAGGACGAGTTCGCCGCGAACTCGCACAACCTTTCCGCCGCAGCGTGGGACGAGGGCTTCTACGACAACCTCGTCGCCCCGGTGCCGGGCACGGACCTGGTCCGCGATGAAGGCATCCGTGCCGGCTCCTCCGCGGAGAAGCTCGCCGGTCTCAAGACCGTGTTCCGCACCGAGAACGGCACCGTCACCGCCGGAAACTCATCCCCGCTGTCCGACGGCGCCTCCGCGGCCTGGATCGGAAGCGAAGCGGCCGCCGGGCTGCTGGGGCTGGAACCGCTGGCCCGCATCGCCGGCCGCGGCGCGCACGCCAACGATCCCCAGTTCTTCGGCTACGCTCCGGTGGAGGCCGCGAACAAGGCCCTCGCGAAGGCGGGCATCGGCTGGGACCAGGTGGGCGCCGTCGAACTTAACGAAGCGTTCGCCGCACAGTCCCTGGCCTGCATCAACGCCTGGGGCATCGATCCTTCGATCGTGAACCGCCACGGCGGCGCACTCGCCATGGGCCACCCCCTCGGCGCGTCCGGCACACGGATCCTGGGCACCCTAGCCCGGTCCCTGCAGGCCTCCGGTGAGCGCTGGGGCGTCGCCGCGATCTGCATCGGCGTGGGCCAGGGTCTGGCCGTTGTCCTCGAAAACGTCACCGCCGCCCCGCCGGCAAAACCAGTGAAGGGCTAAGAGATGCTGACTTTTGTAGATACCGTTGCCGACGCCGTGTCCGGTATCAAGGACGGCTCCACCGTGATGATCGGCGGTTTCGGCAATGCCGGGCAGCCGTTCGAACTGATCGACGCGCTGATGGACTGCGGCGCCACGGACCTGACCGTGGTGAACAACAACGCCGGCCAGGGCGACCAGGGCCTCGCGCTGCTGATCAAGGAGGGCCGGGTCAGGAAGATGATCTGCTCCTTCCCGCGGCAGTCCGATTCCTGGCACTTCGACGCCAAATATCACGCCGGCGAGATCGAGCTGGAACTGGTGCCGCAGGGCAACCTGGCCGAGCGGATCCGCGCCGCCGGAGCCGGTATCGGCGGGTTCTTCACGCCCACCGGCTACGGCACCATGCTGGCCGAGGGCAAGGAAACCCGCATCATCGACGGCCGCGGCCAGGTGTTCGAAACCCCCATCCATGCAGACGTGGCGTTGATCAAGGCCCTGAAGGCCGACGGCGTGGGGAACCTCGTGTACCGCAAGACCGCCCGGAACTTCGGTCCCATCATGGCCGCCGCGGCCAAGCACACGGTGGTCCAGGTGTCCGAGATCGTCCCCACCGGCGGGCTTGATCCCGAAAACGTCGTAACCCCCGGCATCTACGTCAACAGCATCGTGAAGGTGGCCTGAACATGAGCGCACAGACCAACAGCCAGGCCAGCATCCAGACGTCCGACAAGCCGCTGGGCCGCGACGAACTCGCCGAGCTCGTGGCCCGCGACATCGCGCCGGGTTCCTTCGTGAACCTCGGCATCGGCCAGCCCACCCTGGTCTCCAACTACCTCAGGCCGGAGCAGAACATCACGCTCCACACGGAGAACGGCATGCTGGGCATGGGTCCCGCAGCCGAGGGCGACGACATCGACGGCGACCTCATCAACGCCGGCAAGATCCCGGTCACGGAGCTGCCCGGGGCGTCCTACTTCCACCACGCGGACTCGTTCGCGATCATGCGCGGCGGCCACCTGGACATCTGCGTGCTCGGCGCGTTCCAGGTCTCGGCAACCGGAGACCTCGCCAACTGGCACACCGGCGCCCCGGACGCCATCCCCGCGGTGGGCGGCGCCATGGACCTCGCCACCGGCGCCAAGGACGTGTTTGTGATGATGACGCTCCTGACCCGTGAAGGCGCCTCGAAGATCGTGGACGCGTGCACGTACCCGCTCACCGGCGTCGGCTGCGTGACGCGCGTGTACACGGACAAGGCCGTCTTCCTCACCGGGCCCGACGGCGTCCAGGTCCGCGAGACGTTCGGCTGCACCTTCGAGGAACTCCAGGACCTCGTGCCCGTCCCGCTCAAGCCAGCCGCCGCCGTCGTTGGTTGAGCCTGTCGAAACCCCACCCCGGCGCGAACGGACACTTAAGCCCCCGAGCCCTGGCGTTTCCAGGGCCGCAACTGTCCCTTCGCGCCGGTCGGGAGGGCCGCAACTGTCCCTTCGCGCCGAATAGGATTGGTAACCATGACCAACGCACCCGCAGACTCACGGGCCGCCCCGCAGGCGAGCGACCAGTACGTGCAGTCGCTGGCGCGCGGGCTGGCGGTGATCCGGGCTTTTGATACCGACCACCCGGTCATGACCCTCACCGAGGTGGCGGCCAGGACAGACCTGACCCGAGCCACGGCCCGGCGCTTCCTGCACACCCTTGTTGAGCTGGACTACGTCAGGACTGACGGCAAGACGTTTGCGCTCACGGCCAAGGTCCTGCAGCTCGGCTACGCCTACCTCAGCGGGCTGTCCCTGCCGCAGCTGGCCCAGCCCCACCTGGAGGAACTGTCGCTCAAATTGGGCGAGTCGACGTCGGCGGCAGTGCTGGACGGCACCGACATCGCCTACATCGCAAGGGTGACCACGCGCCGCATCATGAATGTCGGCATCACCGTGGGCACACGCTTCCCGGCCTATGCCACGTCCATGGGCAGGGTGCTGCTCGCGGCCCTGCCGCCCGCCGGACTCAAGGACTACCTGGCAGCGGCGGACATCAAACCGCTGACGCCGCGCGGGCTTGGCACTATCCCGGAGTTGCTGGCAGTGCTGGATACCGTCCGCGCCCAGGGCTGGTGCCTGCTTGACCAGGAGCTTGAGCTCGGGCTGATGTCCGTTGCCGCTCCCGTGTTCGATGGGCCAACCAAGGTGGTGGCCGCGGTGAACGTGTCCCTCCAGGCCCAGTCGGTGGCGGCCCAGCCGGATCCGGAAGCGTATCTGGCCGCAGTGGCCCGGGAAATCGTGGCTACCGCGAAGCTCGTCTCGGCGGACCTGACGGCCCGTCGGTAGCCTCCGTAAGGTCAGGCGCGTTTCGACCAGGCGGCGATCGGCCTTTTTGGCTTTCCGATCGACTTTCCGGATTCAATCCGATCGAGGTTATAGCCGATCCTGTCCCGGAGAGCGGGGCTACCGCCGGAAATGACCGGAGTATCGTTCAGGGCAACAGCCAGGCGGGCAAGCGTGTCGCGAATGACCGACTCGATGCGTCGTTTTCCAATTCCACCCCAGCTGGCGGCTTCGGCGTAGAAATGATCAAGGGTGATCCGGTGGTGGTTGAACTCACCGCCGATCGCCAACGACAGCTCGTCGCCAATCTTCCGAGAACCGATCCGCGACGGATCGTCGTTAATGTGCAGAATGGGGACGGCGTCGTAGAGGTCGGCGATCCGTGAATCCCCCTTCGGTTCATGAACTATGGACGCGTTTTTCGCGTGCGCGTCATGATTGCCGATGATCACGTTGTAGACCAGGTGCTGCAACCAAATCTCAAGATCTGTCCCGTCGCCGAAGGATCCAAAGAGTTCCGCGATCCTCCGGGCCGTGGGCCTTAGCGGCGAGTGGGGCTGCTCGGGATTCTGAAACTTGACGGCGGAGTCAGTCCAATCGAGTCCGAGGGCCTGTGCAGCGTCCTCCTGATGGATGGGACGGACGGCTTCTCCCTCGACGATGCGGTCGTATCGCTGGATGGCAAGGAACGTGACTTGGTTGTAGGTGACCAGCTCACTCTGGAACCTGGTCAGACCCATGTGTCGTGACAGTTCGTGGGAGTAGTACTCATCGAAGATTGTGGCAGGGCGGTGTGGTGGCGGCGGCTTAAGAATGTGAGTCGAATGCGCCCGATTCTCCGGGTAGGCCCACTCATCAGCGAATTTCGCCAGGAGAACTTTTGGCTGGAACCCCGGGAGCATCGAGCGGCCGCTGTCTGGCTCATTTCCCAGGTCAAAGTCCCGCTGGGCTGTTTCGAGCTTACGGATCACTTCTCGCGTGTTGAGAGGCCGGTAAGCTCCAGGGGCATGGTCGCCGGGCGAATCGGTTCGGAAGGAGAGGGCCCCGGCCATGGTTAGGCCGTATTTCTTGAGGAATGCGAACAGGTCACTCTCATCAATGCGGGCCTTACGTGCAAGCTGGATGCGGTGGTTTCCTTCGGGGGCGTAACCGCCGAGAAAATTGGAGACCTGCCGGGTGTCGACAGTTGTCCCCGGGACGAGTGAGAAACCCTCACTGAGAAGCCCTGGCGCTCCGGCGAATGAAGGGTTCACCGTGAATGTCACCTGCCGCCGGTCCCGCCGCGTGGGCGTTACCGTGCCAATGTGATCATCGTAGAGATAGGCGTCCAAGTGGTCAGGCACCAGTGGATCCTGCGGGAACGTCGTAGCTGATGGTCACCCTGATTCCAAGGCGACGAAGAGTCCGGAACATGCGTGTGGCCCATAGGGTCGGGGTACCGGACTCAAGGCTCGCAAGATACAGGCGGGGGATACCGAGTTCCTCCGCCAGCTGTTCCTGCGTCAATCCGCGTCCAGTGCGCGCGTGCTTTACTGCGGCGCCGAATTCCTTGGGGCTGCGGGCTTCGAAGGCGGGCATACCACTCCTCATGATTGATTATGGCAACACTGTCAAGTGTATGAATATTACAACATTGCGCATTGTTTGAATATACCAACATCGTCGGATGTGCGGATATTCAAACACTCGCTGGCGTTTTAAGCTTCGGACCGATGCCCGGGGCAGCCGCAGACACGCCCCAAAAGACAGCCAACCGGTTGACCCGCAGCAACATAGCCACCGCATCCCATCAAAGCGCCATAGACTCTAGCCAACTACGTGCAGCAGTGCCGCTACTCGAAGCCCCGCCCTGAAACAGCCGGACCACGGCTGGGAGCCAACGCCAGAGGTACTGCCGCACTCGTCCGTAAGGGAGTTGGCGGTTTGAAACTGGGCATACCGCGGGAACGTCATGAGGGTGAGCGGCGTGTGGCCGCCACGCCGGAAACGGTCAAGCAGCTGGCGGGGCTTGGCCTGGACGTCCTGATCGAGGCAGGAGCAGGGGCCGCCGCCGGCCACTCGGACCACGATTACGCCGATGCCGGCGCCCGCATCGTCCAGGACCTGGATCCCGGCGAACTGAACGTCCTGGTCCACGTCCGCCCGCTGGAACCCCCGACGGCGGCAGCCCTGAAGAGGGGCGCCGTCACCATTGGCCTGGCCTCGCCGTCGTCCGAACTCGCCACCGTGCAGGCGCTCGTGGAGGCCGGCGTCAGCGCCTTCGCCCTGGAACTGGTGCCCCGCATCTCGCGCGCCCAGTCCATGGACGCGCTCAGCTCCCAGGCCCTGGTGGCCGGCTACCGCTGCGTGCTCGAAGCCGCCATCCGGCTCCCGCGCTTTTTCCCGCTGTACATGACCGCCGCCGGCACCGTCCCGCCGGCCCGCGTGCTGGTGCTCGGCGCCGGGGTTGCCGGGCTGCAGGCCATCGGCACCGCAAAACGGCTGGGCGCCCGGGTCTCCGCCAACGACATCCGGCCCGCCTCCGCTGACGAGGTCGCGTCGATGGGCGGCACGTTCATCAAGCTGGACCTGGAAACGGCGGAGGCATCGGGTGGCTACGCCCGCGAACTCAGTGCCGACCGCGGCGCCCTCCAGCGTGAACTCCTCGCCCCGCACGTCGCCGTGGCGGATGTCCTGATCACGACGGCGGCCGTCCCGGGCAGGCGCGCACCGCTCCTCGTGAGCCGCCAAATGGTGCAGGGCATGCGCCCCGGCTCCGTCGTCGTCGACCTCGCCGCTGAGTCCGGCGGCAACGTGGAGGGCGTTGTTCCCGGCGAGGACATCCTGGTTCCGACCGCCGACGGGCAGGGCCACGTCACGCTGGTGGGGCTGAAGGACGCACCGTCCGCGATGGCGCAGGACGCGTCCCGCCTGTATGCCAAGAACGTGGCCAACCTGCTCGCCCTGATGGTCCGGGACGGCACCGTTGCCCCCGATTTCGACGACGACGTGATCGCCGGCGCGTGCCTCACGCACGACGGCGAGGTGCGGCACCTGCCCACGGCCGAGGCCCTGGCGGCACTCGTCCCCGCCCTGCCCGACCATGCGCCCCGGGTCCAGAACGACACGGTCCAGAACGAAGGGGGAATCTGATGGACGGCATGAGCCTTCTGACGGTCACCGTGCTGGCGGTGTTTGTGGGCTTCGAAGTGGTTTCCAAGGTCTCCAGCACCCTGCACACGCCGCTGATGTCCGGAGCCAACGCCATCCACGGCATCATCCTGGTGGGCGCGATCATCGTGGCCGGCCAGGCGGCGGACCCGTGGATCCTGGCCGTGGCGCTGCTCGCGGTAGTGCTGGCCACCGCCAACCTCGTGGGCGGCTTTGTGGTGACGGACCGGATGCTGCACATGTTCCGTGCCCGGAAAGACGTGGTCCGCCAGGAAGCCACGCTCAAGGAATCCACCGGCAGGGAGGAAGCAAAGTGACCCTCCTCGACCCCGTCTGGACCTCGCTGCTTTACCTCGCCGCCGCGGTGTTCTTTATCTTGGCCCTTCGCGGCCTCAGCTCGCCCCGGACTGCCCGGCGCGGCAACCTGATCGGTGCCTTCGGTGCGCTCCTCGCCGTCGTCACGGTCTTCCTTTCCGCCCGGCTGGACAACATCCCCTGGATCATCGGTGCCATCGCGGTGGGGTCCGCCGTGGCCGCGCCGGTGGCCCGGCGGGTGCAGATGACCCAGATGCCGCAGCTCGTGGCACTGTTCAACGGCGTGGGCGGCGGCGCCGCAGCCCTGGTGGCGCTGCTGGAACTCAGCCACACCGCCGACCCCTGGGTCCGCGTCGCCATCGTGTTCACCCTGCTGGTGGGGGCCGTGTCCTTCGCGGGCTCCGGGGTCACTTTCGCCAAACTCCAGGAACTCATGACCACCCGGCCCATCGTTTTTCCGGGCCTTCCCGTGGTGATGGCGGCAGTGCTGCTTGCCGCCGTGGGCACCGCCGTCGCCGTCGTCCTGTCCGGTTCCCTGGCGCTCGCGGTGCTGCTGATGGTCCTGGGCCTGGCCGCCGGTGCGCTGCTGGTGCTGCCGGTGGGCGGCGCGGACGTGCCTATCGTCATCTCGCTCCTGAACGCGTTCACCGGCCTGGCCGTGGCGGCGTCCGGCGTGGTGCTCGGCAACGTGCTGCTGGTGGTGGCCGGCACGCTGGTGGGCGCCTCCGGTACCATCCTCACCCGGGCCATGGCGGCCGCGATGGGCCGCAGCGTGGCCGGCATCCTGTTCGGCGCCTTCAAGGGAGGTTCGACGGCGGGGTCCACCGCCGTGAGCGAACGTCCCGTCAGGTCCTCCAGCGCGGAGGACGTGGCGGTGCTCCTGGGCTACGCGCAGCGGGTGATCATCGTCCCCGGCTACGGACTGGCGGTGGCGCAGGGCCAGCACACAGCCGCCGAGCTGGCCTTGGCCCTCGAAGCCCGCGGCATCGAGGTGGACTTCGCCATCCATCCCGTGGCGGGCCGCATGCCGGGGCACATGAACGTGCTCCTGGCCGAGGCGAACGTGCCGTACGAATCGCTCAAGGAAATGGGCGAGATCAACTCCGAGTTCCGCATGGCCGACGTCGCTTTGGTGGTGGGCGCCAACGACGTGGTGAACCCGGCGGCGAAGACGTCCTCCGGCTCGCCGATCTACGGCATGCCCATCCTGGAAGTGGCCGACGCCCGCCAGGTGATCTTCCTGAAACGGTCCATGCGGCCCGGATTCGCGGGAATTGAGAACGAGCTCCTGTACGAACCGCAGACCTCGCTGCTCTTCGGCGACGCCAAGGATTCCCTGGCCAAGGTGCTGGGCGCGGTGAAGGCGTTGTAGCGAAGTACGCTGTCCCCAAGGCCCAATTCCCATGTCAGCGAAGGACACCATGACAGCCAACAGCTCCACTTCCCCCAAGCGCCCGGCCATCATCATCAATCCTGCCAAGCCGGTGGACATCGACGTCCGTGCCCTGGTGGCCAAGCATTGCTCGGAGAACGGCTGGGGCGATCCCATCTGGCTGGAGACCACCAAGGAGGACCCCGGCGTCGGCCAGGCGAAGGAGGCACTCAAGCAAGGGGCCGACGTCGTTATTGCTGCCGGCGGCGACGGCACCGTGCGGTGTGTGGCCGAGGTCCTTTCCGGCGGGGACGTGCCCATGGGGTTGCTTCCGTTCGGCACCGGAAACCTACTGGCCCGGAACCTGGGGATGGACGTTACCGACTTTGACGGCGCCATGGCCGGGGCCCTGGCGGGCACGGAGCGGAAGATCGACGTGGTCCGGGCCGCCCGCAATGATCCGGACAAGGAACAGGTCTTCCTGGTCATGGCCGGAGTGGGCTACGACGCCACCATCATGGCGGACACCAATGAGGACCTCAAGGAAAAGGTGGGCTGGCTGGCCTACGTGGACGCCGGCATCCGGAACCTGCCCGGCAAACCGGTGAAGGCAACCATCGTCCTCGACGGCAAAACAGTGGTTCACCGCGGTGTCCGCAGCGTGATGGTGGGAAACTGCGGCAAGGTCCAGGGCGGACTGGAGATCTTCCCGGAAGCCAAGATGGATGACGGCCTGCTGGACGTGGCCGTGCTGGCACCGAGGGGGAAATTCGGGTGGTTCTCCGTGGTGGCCGGCATGATCGGCAAGGGCCGCGGCAAGGACACGTCCGTGGAGTACTACCAGGGCAAAACCGTAGAGGTCACACTTGAGCACAACGATGACTATCAGCTCGACGGCGACCACGAAGGCGACGGCAAGCACGTCCTGATGACCATTGAGCCCGGCGCGCTCACCATCCGGATGTAACCGGCCCAACTAGCTCGCAGTTAACGTCGTCAAACGCGGAGATGACAATGTTAAGTGCCGGTCACTTGGGCAGGCGCCGGCCGGTGGGCCAGGATTTCGGCGAGCTCGGCGAGCCGGTGCGCGCGGGCTGACTCGGCGGGCGTGAAGGGTTCGCCGGGACGGGCGAAGGTGATGGGGCCGTGCCAGGCGGTGGGGATCTTCAGGCGGGTCCCGGCGTCGTCCGCTTCCAGGGTGGCCTCTGCGGGGGTGAGGATGCGGGCGCGAAGCAGCTCGGCCACCGCCAGCGGCAGCTCGTCCGGGGCGTCGGCGATCCGTGCCGCCAGGCTCAGCGCCTTCGTCTGGCCGTCCGCCATGGCCAGCGCGGTGGTGGGCCAGACCCGCGAACTCGAGCCGCCGCCGTCGTGCAGTGCCTCCAGCAGGTGCCGTTCACTGAGGTTCCCCGGCGCCGAGAGCACAAACTCGTCCAGCACGCCCCCTTCAACGGGGTGGACGTGGATGCTGAGGATGTTGGTGTCCAGGCGGGCCAGCGCCCGGGTGATTTTCTGCAGCGAACCCGGGTGGTCCTGGAGCACCGTGCGCGCCCGCCACAACGACGGTGCGCTGCCCAGCTTCCTGTGGTGCCGCAGCGTCGGCGCGTGCAGCCAGCCGCGGAGCAGCCGGGCGGCGGACGGCTCCGCCACCCAGATCACCAGCACTGTGGCCGTGAGCGTGAGGACCAGCACCTTGGCAAGATACGGCAGGTGCGTTCCCACCACGAGGGCGTGGACCAGCAGTTCGATCGGGAGCATAACGGCCACGTTGGCCAAGGTCAGGCGGGTCTTGGTGGGTTCCGGCATCAGGCCGCAGACTTCGCAGCTCAAATCAGCCGCGGCAGGGTTCCTTGCGTTGGGCTTCATGCCTCAAGGATCACAGCGGGGTGTTTCGGCGGCGTTGCCCTGCCGTTCCGATTGTGGGAACAGGTGGCGGGGGCAAACTCACGAGCCCAGGCGGCCGCCGGACTCCTCGAGGTAGCAGGAGCCGCACAGGGATTCGTACCAGACGTCCTGGCCGTCGATGGCGACCTGGTCGCCGTCGAACACCACCTCGTTGCCAACGCGCCGGGTGTTGAAGATGGCTTTGCGCCCGCACCGGCAAATGGTCTTGAGCTCTTCCAGCGTGTGGGCGACCTCCATAAGCCGGCGCGATCCCGGGAAGGCGCGGGTCAGGAAGTCTGTCCTGATGCCGTAGGCGAGAACCGGCACGTTGTCCAGGACGGCGATGCGGAACAGGTCATCCACCTGGTCCGGGGTCAGGAACTGGGCCTCGTCCACCAGCAGGCAGGCTACCGGCTTCTGGTCCACGTGCTCCAGCAGGGCATCGGGGTCATCGCCGGCCGCATGGGCGGCAAAGAGCTCGCGCACGGGGGTGGTGGCGGAGATCAGGAAGTCCACGGACCGGGTCATGCCCAGACGGGACACAATGTCCGTATCGCCTTTGGTGTCCACGTCGGGCTTGGCGAGAAGGACACGCTGGCCCCGCTCCTCGTAGTTGAAGGCGGCCTGCAGGAGCCCGGTGGACTTTCCTGAGTTCATGGCGCCGTAGCGGAAGTAGAGCTTGGCCAAGAGGGTCCTTTCAATGGGTCCGGCTATCGATCCTATGCCGTACGTCCCAGGGATCCATCGCAAACGGCCGGCGCCCCGACTGCCGGCACGCCCGCTCAGGTCTCACCCGCCCCGCCCAGCCCGCGCGGGGCGCGTCCCGCCGTCGTCAGTCCTGAATGAGGGTTTCCGTCAGGTGATGCGTGGGAATCCGGTCCCGCTCATAGGTGATTTCGGTGTAGCCGTGGGGCTCGGGCTTGCCGGCCGGGCTGAGGTTCACAAAGACGATCTCTTCGATGGTGAGGATGCTTTGGCGCGTTATCATGTTGCGGACTTCGGCGCGCATAGTCAATGACGTCCGTCCGAAGCGCGTCGCCGTCAGGCCCATTTCCACCAGGTCTCCCTGAACCGCGGAGCTCACGAAGTTGATCTCCGAGATGTACTTCGTGACCGCACGGCCGTTGCCAAGCTGGAGGATGGCGTAGATTGCGGCTTCCTCATCGATCCATTTCAGCAGGCTTCCGCCGAAGAGGGTCCCGTTGGCGTTCAGGTCCTCCGGCCGGATCCATTTGCGGGTGCGGAAGGTGATGTCAGTGGATTCCATATGGCGAGGTTAGCGTGCAGCGGCGCAGGTTACGTGGTGGCAGTTGTTGTTAACGGACCGCCGCCCGGATTTGGCTCAGGCCATGGCAGTGTGGGCGGCGCTGTGCGAGTCAATCGACTTGGCGTAGCAGTAAGAGTGCTCCACGCCCACGTAAGCGCCGAAGTTGGGGACGGAATCGAAGCCGGAGTTCTCGTAGAAGTTCCGGCCGTCCGGCTGCGCCGAGCCTGCTTCGGCCTTGATGCGCGTGATGCCCTGCTTGTGCGCCTCCGCTTCGAGGGCAGCCAGGATGGAGCTGGCAACGCCAGAGCCGCGCGTATACGGGAGCACGTAGAGCCGCTTGATTTCGGCCGTGGCGCTGTCCAGCAGCCTGAGTCCGCCGCAGCCCACGGGCTGTCCCGAGCCTTTGTCGTACGCCACCAGGAACACGGCACAGTCAGCGCCCGACGGCGGGGTCCCCGGTTCGTGGTCAGGGGTACCGAAGCGGGCGTCCAGTTCCGCCTGCTGGGCCCTGCGCAGATCGGCACCCACAGGGTTGGCCCAGGTGACCTGCCTGATGTTGAGCCGTGGGTTGGTCTGCATCGCGAGCCTCTTTCGCCGAAGGGGTTATGCACATCAAGCCTACGAAGCCGCGGTTACCGTGGTGTTTCCTTGGCGTAAGCGTCCGGAGAACTACGGGCTACCGGCGGACCAGGGTTCGCAGCAGCTTCAGGGCGACGGAGATCGAAGCGATGTCCACATCCCCTGGTTTGGTCACTTCGGCAAACGTGTCCTTGATCCGGGCCAGCTGCTCCTGGTACCCGCGCTCCCATGCCACGATCCGTTCCACGGCATCGACTCCTGCAGCTTGTGGCGGAGTGGACTTCATGACGGACGTGGTCATGTCGGCGCCGGCCGAATAGGCATCGTCACGCAGCGCCGCCCGGGCAAGGGCTTCCCAGCGGTTCGCCCTGGGGAGGTCCGTGATGCGAAGCAACAACCTGACCACGCCAATGCGCTCGAAGATTGCGTAGTGGACGTCGATGATCGCGGTGACGGGCTCCCGGACTTGTTCCGAGATGAGCGAGATGTCCAGGAGACCGAAGCTTTCCAGCAAATCAGACGCCCGCTTGCCGAGCTCCGCGGGCAGACCGACGCTGTCCCAGTGCGCCAGGCGGTCCTCCACAAGGTCAAGATCGGCCCCGCGCAAGTAGTGCGAGGTCTTGGTTCGCAGGATGTCGAGCGTCGGCTTGATCCGGGCCAGGGCTTCGGAGATCGGCTGGTCCCTGTGGTCATGGGTCACATACCAGCGGGTGGCGCGGTCCAAAAGCCTGCGCATGTGCAGGGCCACCCCGGCGCTTTCCTTGCTGGGGAATTCCGGGGGAAGTGCGGCCAGGGCCGCGACTATCGAATCCAGATCGTAAGCCTCCCGCAGGACCACGAAGGCCCTGGCAACGGCGGCGGCGCTGGCCGTGGTTTCCTCGATGGCGCGGAACGCGAAAGTAATTCCGCCGATATTGACGATGTCGTTGGCCATGACGGTGCCCACGATCTCGCGGCGCAGTGGATGCCTGTCCAGCTCGTCGCCGAAGCGTTCCACGATCTGGCGCGGGAAGTAGCTGCGCAGCGTCTGCCTGAACCAGGGGTCATCGGCCAGGTCGCTGGCATTCAGTTCCCGGGCCAGTTCGATCTTGGCGTAGGCGGCCAGCACGGAGAGTTCCGGGGAGGTCAGCCCTTCCCCGCGCTGCAGGCGGGCATGCAGCGCCTCCGTGCTTGGCAGTCCCTCAAGGTTCCGGTCCAGGTCCGTGGTGGATTCCAGCCAGTCCATGGTCCGTTCGAAGCCGGGGCTCCAGTTCAGCACCAGCTGCCGCTCGGCCACGAGGAGCGCGTTTTGCTCGGTGTTGTCCTTCAGGACGAGCCTGGCCACCTCATCGGTGAGCGAATGCAGGAACCCGGTCCGCTCCTCCCGGCGCATCAGTCCTGCCGCGATCATCGCATCGACGAAGATCTTGATGTTGACCTCGTGGTCGGAACAGTCGACGCCGGCCGAGTTGTCGATTGCGTCGGTGTTCAGGAGGACTCCGTGCAGCGCGGCTTCGATCCGGCCCCGCTGGGTGACGCCAAGGTTCCCGCCTTCGGCGATGACCCGGGCCCGCAGTTCGTGTCCGTTGATGCGGATGGCGTCGTTGGCTTTGTCTCCCACCTCGGCCTGGGTTTCGCTGGAGGCCTTGATGTACGTGCCGATGCCGCCGTTGTAGATCAGATCCACCGGCGCGCGGAGGATGGCCTGCAGGAGTTCCTGCGGCGCCATGCTGCTCCGGCCACTTTCGAGGCCCAGCGCGATCCGGACCGGATCGCTGATTGGGACGGTCTTTGCGGACCGGGCGTAGACGCCGCCGCCCGCGCTGATGGCCCGGGCGTCATAGTCGGCCCAGGAGGACCGGGGCAGCCCGAAAAGCCGCCGGCGTTCCGCATAGGAGGTGTCCGGATCGGGGTTTGGGTCCAGGAAGATGTGCCGGTGGTCGAAGGCCGCCACCAGCACGATATGGCGGGAGAGCAGCATCCCGTTGCCGAAGACGTCGCCGCTCATGTCGCCGATGCCCGCGACCGTGAAATCCTCCCGCTGCGTGTCCAGGCCCAGCTCGCTGAAGTGCTGCTTCACCGACGCCCACACGCCGCGGGCCGTGATGCCCATTTCCTTGTGGTCGTAGCCTACGGACCCGCCGGAGGCGAAGGCATCGTCGAGCCAGAAGCCGTACGCGTGGGCCACCTCGTTGGCGGTGTCCGAAAAAGCAGCCGTCCCCTTGTCTGCGGCCACCACCAGGTAGTAATCGTCGCCGTCGTGACGGACCACATTCTTGGGGGCCACCACCGTGCCGCCGTTTCCGGAACCAAGCAGGTTGTCCGTGAGATCGAGCATTCCCCTGATGAAGATCCGGTAGCTTTCCTGCCCCTCGGCCATCCAGGCGGCCCGGTCAATCGCAGGATCCGGAAGCCGTTTGGCGTAGAAGCCGCCTTTGGCCCCGGTGGGCACAATGACCGAGTTCTTGACGTTCTGGGCCTTGACCAGCCCCAGGACTTCGGTGCGGAAGTCCTCGCTGCGGTTCGACCAGCGCAGGCCGCCGCGGGCCAACATGCCGAACCGCAGGTGAACCCCTTCCACTCGCGGCGAGTACACCCAGATTTCGAACTTGGGCCTCGGAAGCGGTGCGTTGGGGATGGCGGCCGGGCTGAGCTTGAAGCTCACATGGGGCCTGTCCAGGAAGTAGTTGGTTCTGAGTGTGGCCTCGATCAGGTTCATGAACATTCGGAGCAGCCGGTCGGCGTCGAGGCTGGGGATTTCCTCGATCGCGGCCATCAGTTCCTTCCTGGCGGCGGCCGTGTCGCGGAGGCGCCGGGTCCAGTCAATGCCGGGAACGAATTTGGCGTGGAACAGCGCGAGCAGTGCGTGCGTGGCCCGGGTGTTGGACAGCAGGGTGTCCGCCATGAAGCCGTAGGAATTCAGGGTGCCCAGTTGCTGCAGGTATTTGGCGTAGCTGCGGAGGACCACGGCCTGGCGCCAGCTGACCTTCTCCCTGATCACCAGGGCATCGAAGCCGTCCGACTCGATGTCTCCGCGCATGGCCGCGCAGAACGAATCCGCCAACAGCATGCTGGTTTCCAGGGGATCGATGCCGGGCGGGTACTTCAGCCCGAGGTCGTAGAGGAAGAGGTCCTGTCCGTTGGCGCGCCGAAGCTCAAAGGGACGTTGGTCCAGCACCTCAAGCCCCAGGTTGTGGAGGAATGGCAGGAACCGGGTAAGGCTCTGGGCGCTGGTCAGGTAGAGGCGCATCCGCGCGTCCTCTGCCGGCGGCCGCGTGGCTTCCGGCCGGACATAGACAGTCAACAAAGGGTTGTCCAGCGCCCGCCCGCCCGTCCCGTCAAGGTCGAATTCCTCGAAGGCGGCGATGTCGCGGACCGTGTCCTCGGCGTCATGGTCCGCACGGTAGCCGGGCGGAAACGAGCCCTGCCACAGTGTCGAGAGCCGCGCCGCCTCCTCTGCGGTGAATCGGTCACGGAGGGACTCGTCCAGGCCCTCCGTCCACGAGCGGCTTGCCGCCACTACACGCCGCTCCAGCTCCAGGGGGTCGACGTCGGGCGCTGGCGTCCCGGGGCCCAGCAGGATCCGGAAGAACACCCGGGCCATAGGGGAGTCGCCTAGCCGGACCTCGAACTCGATGGACGGGGATTTGAAGGCGTGCCTGAGTTCCTGCTCGATCCTGAGCCGGACCGCAGTGTTGTAGCGGCGCCGGGGAAGGAAAACCAGGGCGGACATGAAGCGGCCGATGCTGTCCGGCCGCAGGAAAAGCCGCGTTTGGCGGCGCTGCTGCAGGCGCAGGATCTCCGTGGCCAGCTGGGCCAGATCGAGCTGTTCCATATGGAACAGTTCGTCGAGTGGGAACGACTCCAGCACCGCCAGCAGTTCCTTGCCCTGGTGCGAGGCAGTCTTGAAACCAAGGTGCTCCTGCACGGCCAGGACCTTGTCCCGGACCACCGGAATGCGGCGTACGGACTGGCCGGTGGCGCCCGGAGCGAGCAGGCCCACAAAGCGCCGCTCTCCGGCCACGGCTCCGCCATCGTCGAAGATCCGAAGACGGATCTCGTCCAGGTAGGCGGGCCGGGGGACCGAGGAACGCAGATCCGAGGTAGCGAGCGTGAGTGCCCGCGGGCTGAGGAGGCTTGCCTCCGCGGACCCCGCTGTGTGCGGTGCGCCGGAGGCCGGACCAGTCCCGCCTTCCGGACGGTCCTCCCGGAGCAGCCCCAGCCCCGCGCCCGCCCGCACGCGCAGGGCATCCCGGCCGCCCGCCGTCGTGCGCTCATATTCGCTGTACCCGAGGAACACGAAGTTGCCGTTGTCCAGCCAGAGCAGCAGTTCCCGGAG
Source organism: Pseudarthrobacter sp. NIBRBAC000502772 (assembly GCF_006517235.1). Taxonomy (NCBI): domain Bacteria; kingdom Bacillati; phylum Actinomycetota; class Actinomycetes; order Micrococcales; family Micrococcaceae; genus Pseudarthrobacter; species Pseudarthrobacter sp. NIBRBAC000502772. The sequence continues at coordinate 357,860 of NZ_CP041188.1, read as the reverse complement.
CTGATCCGGGGCCGGGTCCGTGGCGCTGGGGAATCCGTCAACGGAGCCGACGGCGGCTGTCACCTGGGCATGGATGGCTGGGAGGTCTTCGGCGACTGCCTGAACATCGGCCAGCACCCCGTGGAGGTTCGCGATGACTTCCTCGGCGCCCGAGTCCCCAGGCAGCCGGCCGATTTCCACGGCCACCCAAGTCTCTGTGGTCCCATCCTGGATGCCGTCCAACTCGTCCGGGCGGACGTCCGGGATTTCCGCGTGGCCGGCGTTCGCCGCTGTCAGTCCGGCCCGCGATGGCCCATGCGCGACGTCCAGCAACGCATGCGTTTCAGGGTCCCGCCGCACCCGGAACGTGGGGTGCACGAGCAGCCGGATCGACGCGCTCTCCCTGGTCAGCTCGGCTGTCACCGAGTGAACCAGATGGGGCATGTCATTGGCGACCACCATCACGATGCTCGCATCGGTTTCATTCAGGACCCCGACGACGGACTGTCCGGGAGCGCGGATGCCCGCTAATTCCGCGTGGTACCGGGCCCGCCGGCCCAGGGTCTCCGGACTGTAGTCCAGGAGGTCCTCTGCCGCGACGTGCTCGTAGTAGTCCGCGAAGAAGGAATCGTTGGCCTCGAACGGACCGGCAGCCCCTCCCTGGGCAGCCGGTGCGGTTTCGCGTGACATTCCACTGCGCCTCCACGGCAAGGGCTGGCACCACTGGCCGTGGTCCCTTGGGGAAGCCTCATGCCTGACTTCATCATGGACGCCCCGCCACATGGCGTCCAGTGTTTCCCAGCGGCTACGCGGCGCCGCCCATAGGGTCCTCGGCGGTCGGATCCGCGAGAGCGAGGCCGCCCACCGGGCTCCCGTCCCAGTGGATCAGCTTCCAGCCTGCGCCGGGGTCCCCTTCCAGGGCCACGATGCCCGTGTTGGACAGGACATGGCGGGCCGCGAACTCATGGTCGGCGCCGGCGGCGCGGAGCCCGGTCCAGGTGCGGATGGCCGCGCCGTGACTCACCACGGCCGCGACGGCGGAGCCACCATTGCTGGCCGCGCGCTCGGCAATCCGGTTGATGGCGGCGTCGTACCGTTCGAAAAACTCGTGGCCGTCCGGGCCCGCCGGCATCCGGCGGTCCAGGTCACCGGCTGCCCATGCGAACACTGTCCCCATGTAGCGCATGTGCGACTCGTGGTCGGTCAGTTTCTCCAGCGCCCCTGCTTCGATCTCGTGCAGCCCATCCAGGACTTCAACCTCAAGCCCGTGGAGCCGGGACAGCGGGGCGGCCGTGATCTGGGTCCGCAGAAGTGTGGATGCGTACACTGCGCCTATCTGCTCGTTGGCCAGGGACCGTGCCATGGCCTCGGCCTGGCGTTCTCCCAGCTCGGTCAGCCCCGGCCCCGGGTGGGCGGTGTCCAGCTGGCCGAGTACGTTGCCGGGGGTCTGTCCGTGGCGGATGAGGAGCAGCTTCATGACTCCAGTTTCGCATCCGGCGGCGGGATCCGGCGTCTGGCTGCCGGGCCGACGTCGGGCGCGCCCACCGCAACCGGTTTGGGCAGGCTCAACCACGGAAGGCGCCGGGCCCGCCAGGGACCCGGCGCCGCCGTTGTACTTCTTGTGCCTGCGGCGTCCTACTTGAGGTGGTCCACCAGCTGGTCCGCGATGCCAGTGTACTTGCCCGGCGTGAGGGCGAGCAGCCGGGCCTCGGCCTCGGGGAGAGCCCAGGGACTGGACGAATTCCTGCATCCGGGCGGCGTCAACGCGCTGTCCGCGGGTGAGGTCCTTGAGCCGCTCGTACGGGTTTTCCATGCCTTCGACGCCGGCAATCGCCTCGGCGCGCATGACCATCTGGATGGCCTCGCCCAGGACTTCCCAGTTGGTGTCGAGGTCGTCGGCGAGGACGTCTTCGGCAACATCGAGGCGGTCAAGGCCTTTGGCCACGTTGGAGATCGCCAGGAGGGAGTGGCCGAACGCCACACCGATGTTGCGCTGGCTGGAGGAGTCGGTGAGGTCGCGCTGCCAGCGGGAGGTCACCAGCGTGGAGCCCAGCACGTCCAGGAGGCCGGAGGAGATTTCCAGGTTGGCCTCGGCGTTCTCGAACCGGATGGGGTTGACCTTGTGCGGCATGGTGGAGGATCCGGTGGCGCCGGCCACGGGGATCTGGGCGAAGTAGCCGATGGAGATATAGCTCCACATGTCCGTGCAGACGTTGTGCAGGATCCGGTTGAACCGGGCGACGTCGGCGTAGAGCTCGGCCTGCCAGTCGTGGCTTTCGATCTGGGTGGTCAGCGGGTTCCAGGTCAGGCCCAGGCCCTCGACGAAGGACTTGGCCACCTGCTGCCAGTCAGCGCCGGGGACAGAGGCCACATGGGCTGCGTAGGTTCCGGTGGCGCCGTTGATCTTGCCCAGGTATTCGGTCTTCGCGATCCGGTCCAGCTGGCGGGTCAGGCGGTGCGCGATGACTGCCAGTTCCTTGCCCAGGGTGGTGGGCGTTGCGGGCTGGCCGTGCGTGCGGGACAGCATGGGGACTGCGCGGTTGTCCTCGGCCATCTTGCTGATCTGGGCCACGAGGGCGCGTGCGGCGGGCAGCCACACGTCCTCCACAGCACCCTTGACGCCCAGGGCGTAGGAGAGGTTGTTGATGTCCTCGGACGTGCAGCCGAAGTGGACCATGGCGGTCAGGTTCTCGATACCGATGGCGGGCAGCCGGCGGCCGATGTAGTACTCCACGGCCTTCACGTCATGGACCGTAACGGCTTCGATTTCGGCGAGCTCGGACACCGAGGCGGAGTTGAATTCGGTGACAATCGCGCGGAGCTTTTCCTGCTGTTCCGCGGTGAGCGCGCCTGCGCCGGGAAGGACATTGTTGCTGGTCAGGTGGATGAGCCATTCGACTTCCACGGCCACGCGGTCACGGTTCAGGGCTGCCTCGGACAGGTAGTCAACGAGGGGCGCAACGGCGGACTGGTAACGGCCGTCCAGCGGACCCAGGGCGATCTGGTCCGGTGACGCGGCGAGGGCCAGGCGTCCGGAGGGCGTGCGGGTATCAGCTGTGGCGGCAGTTTCAGGCATGTGCTGATTCTTTCATGAACTCCTCACCGCCGCTGAAGCGGTCCGTCGCATGTGAACAACGGCGTGACTTGTCCACATAGCCGACGGCGGTGCTTCCGTCGTGTGGTCTGCCTTCCGTAGCGTCGGCGTTCAGGAGTTGGGCCTTGACGGACGAAAAGTTCGGGCGGTATCCGGGAGGGGGAACGGGCATGGGCAGTGACGTGACGGCAGCCGACATGGCGGCATGCATGTCCCGAGGTTATGAGGTTCAGCAGTTGGCGGCCCGGGTTGACCTTTGCTTGGGGAGGGTGGAAAAGGTCCTCGGCGGCTTTCGCGAGATCCAGCTTTTGGACTGGCAGTCACCTGCCGGGCGGGCATACCGGAATTCGGTGGCTCTGCAGGAAGTGGCCCTTGGGAGGGCGAGGGTACGGCTCGAGGACGCGCTGGCTTCCGTGAAACGCCACGCGCAGTCGGTGGGAACGTCCGCCGGCAACCCGGCGGGGCGGTACTGATGGCCGAGGTGACGCCATCCGGCAGCGGCGGCCCTATCCAGCTGACAGGGCCTGCCGTGGACGGGGGCATGGAAATCAGGGGCGGCATCGGAGGGATCAGTTTTCAGTTGGAGGAGCTCGTAGGCGGCGCGGAGAAGCTCGACGCTGCTGCGGGCGAGCTGGCTGCCGTCGAAGTGGAGGTGCGCCGCATCTGGGAAGACCTGTGTCCGTACCAGGATGAAGCGCGTCCCACCGGAACGGCGGCCCTGATGGACGTCGGGGAGGCGCAGTGGAGTGTCCAGGCGGTCCGTGCGGAGCTGCAGGGAATCAGCAGCCAGGTGCGGGACTGCAAAAGGGACTACGAAACGGCGGAAGCGTGGGCGGGATTCTCGCGCGGAATTGGCGGCGGCCTGACGAGCCCCGAAACCCTTGGCAGGCTGGCGGTGGACCTCGGCTTGGGTCCGGTTCCCAACAGGGAAGTCACGGAACTCGCCGTGGGACCTCTTGCGATGGCTGCCTTGCTGGCAGTCTCCCCGGAGCGCTTTTGGGTAGCGCTCGCGGCAGACATGGCGGCGGGCAGGCATATTGCGGCGGCGGTACCTTTGCTCGCCGGTGTGTCCGGGCGTTCAAACCGAATCCTTCAGCCGCGTTCGGTCACCGTGGAAAAGAAGGAGACGCTGCCCATTGAATTCGACGGTTCTCCGGCTGCGTTGTTGGAACGGGCACGGATCATCGATGACCGCGGTGAAGGCTACATCGAAGTCGTCGAAGTGGATAACGGGGGACAGAAGGCCTACGTGGTGGTCATTCCAGGAACGCAGGCCGGAGGTGAAATGGGCGGCGTTAATCCGTTCGACGAAGCCGGCATCGTTGAAGGGCTGGGCCACAGCTCCGCAGAAGTCAACGCTGCGGTGCTACGGGCCCTGCAGGCTGCCGGCGCGGAAAAGGGGGCGCCCGTCGTGGCCGTGGGTTACAGCCAAGGTGGAATCCACGCAATGAACCTGGCGGCCGACGATCTCTTCCTTAACGAGTACGACATGAAATATGTCCTCACCGCAGGGTCTCCCGTGGGTGGCATTGTTCCGGACGCCGACGTCACCGCCCTTCACCTGGAGCACCGGCAGGATTGGGTGCCCGGCAGCGACGGTACACCGAACCCGGACGCCCGAAACCGGGTTACGGTGACCCTCAACAGCCCAGTAACCACGCCAGAAGGTGGTGCATTCGGTATTGGGCCCGGCCACAATCTCAACAACTACCAGGGAGCCGCGCGGCTCGTCGCAGCAAGCGACGATCCCTCTCTGATGGCGTCAACCGCGGTTCTTGGCGGCGTCCTGGGGGCAGGCGGCACGGCAACGGCCACCCGCTTCGCGCTGTCCCGTTCGAAGCCTCCCGAACCTGTACCGAAGCCGATGCCAGACCCTCCTCAGCGGGCGTCTGAGATTGACCGGGCGAAGTGATCCGCCGTCAGCGCCCGTCAGCGCCTGCCGGCGCCTGTCAGCCGCCCGGCAACCAGTGAAATGAGCGTGATGATGATGGCCGCGAGGACGGCCGTCCAGAAGAACGAATCGATGGTGAAGTTCACCGGCGTGTAACTGCTGAGCCAGGACGTCAGATACAGCATGGCGGCGTTGATAACGATGGTGAACAGGCCCAGCGTGAGGATGGTGATGGGCAGGGACAGAAAGCTGACCAGGGGGCGGACAAACGCATTCACCACGCCGAAGATCAACCCGATGAACAGATACGCGAGAACGATGCCAATCGTCTCGGTGCCCTGCGATACGCCCGTGTTGGCCACCGCCTCGGTAGTGGCCGAAGTAGAGATATCCAGGCCCGGCAGTATCCAGCTGGCAATCCAGAGGGCCAGCCCGTTGATAAGGACTCGAACAATAAAAGAGCGCATAGGCCCATGCTGTCACACTGCCCTGAGCCCCGCCTGGGCGCCCACCCGGCCCGTGCCGGTCAGGCGAAGTAGGCTAGTTTGCATGACTTCAGAGATCCTGCCTGGCGAAATCCGGCCGCGCCCCGTGGTTAGCCGGCTACCCCGGTACGCCGCAGGAAAGCCTCCCGTCGCCGTGGATGGGCTGGCCAGCTACAAGCTGTCGTCCAACGAGAACCCCCTGCCCCCTCTTCCGGCAGTGCTGGAGGCAATTTCCAACCAGACGGACTTCAACCGTTACCCCGATCCCCTCAGCAGCAAGCTTCGTGCGGCGCTCGCCGAATTCCTGGCAGTGCCGGCCGAGGATGTGGTCACCGGCGCCGGAAGCCTCGGCGCCCTCAACCAGCTGCTGTCCACGTTCGCCGGCCAGAACGACGACGGCAAAGCGGACGAGGTGATTTATGCGTGGCGGTCCTTCGAGGCGTATCCCATCAGCGTGGGCCTCGTGGGCGCAGAGAGCGTCCGCATTCCGCTGACGGCCGAGGGACGCCACGACCTGGATGCGATGGCTGCGGCCGTAACGGTCCGCACCAAAGTCATCCTGCTCTGCACCCCGAATAACCCCACGGGCCCCGTCCTGACCACTGCGGAAACGGAGCGGTTCATCCAGGCGGTCCCGTCCGACGTCGTGGTGGTGATTGATGAGGCCTACCAAGAGTTCGTCCGCGCCAGCGGTGCTGTGGACGGCATCGCGATGTACCGCAAATACCCGAACGTTGTGGTGCTCCGGACGTTCTCCAAGGCACATGGACTGGCGGGCCTGCGGGTGGGCTACAGCGTCTCGAACCCTGTGCTGACCCAGTACTTGCGTGTGGCGGCCACGCCGTTCGCCGTGTCACAGATCGCTGAAAATGCAGCCATAGTGTCGCTGCAGAATTACCCCTTGGTTGTAGAAAGGGTACAAAGCATCGTGGACGAACGAACCCGCGTAACCTCCGGACTGCGTGAACTCGGCTGGTTCGTACCCGAGGCGGAGGGCAACTTCGTCTGGTTGAACCTTGGCGAAAACAGCTCGGAATTTGCCGAACTGGCGGGCACGCAGGCGCTTTCGGTGCGAGCCTTCGGCGGCGAAGGCGTGCGGGTCAGCATCGGCGAGGCAGAGGCCAACAGCCGGTTCCTCGCTCTCTGTGCAAACTATACAAAGGCGCCACGACGTTCCTAGCGCTTAACATGCATCAGGAGCGGCACCTACTGAAGATAAAGTAAGGACCAGTAAGCCAATATATATGCCAACGCGGGAATGCATTCCTCTAGCGGCATATATCCCAGCGACATTGCAATGCATCCGCATGCGGCAAGCAAGGAGACGGTATGGGCGCCACACATCTGCCCTCCACCGAGTTCGATGAGACAGCGGCAGACGACCAGCTTGAGGCTGAGGCCGAGGCCCAACTGGGCAGTCCGGCCGAGCCTATGGTGCAACTGCTGGCGCCTGACGGGACCCTGGGGACGGATCCGGTCTTCTCCGCGTATGCGGATCGGCTGGACGGTGAAAAGCTGCGTGGCTTCTACGCTGACATGGCCAAGATCCGCCGGTTTGATGTTGAGGCAACCGCACTCCAGCGCCAGGGCCAGCTGGCCCTGTGGGTCCCGCTGACCGGCCAGGAGGCCGCGCAGATCGGCTCCGGGCGGGCCAGCCAGCCGCAGGACTACATCTTCCCCACCTACCGCGAGCATGGCGTGGCGCTGACCCGCAATGTGGACCTTGCTGAGCTCCTACGCCAGTTCCGCGGGGTTTCGAACGGCGGCTGGAACCCGAAGGACACCAACTTCCATCTCTACACCCTGGTCCTCGCCGCGCAGACGCCGCATGCCGTCGGCTACGCCATGGGGATCCAGCGGGACCAGAAGGCGGCCGCCGCAGTCGCCGCGGATGGGGCGCCGGACCGTCCGGCCGAGCCCAAGGCCGCGGTGATGGTCTACTTCGGTGACGGGGCCAGTTCCGAGGGCGATGTCCACGAATCCATGGTGTTCGCCGCCTCCTACAACGCGCCGGTGGTGTTCTTCTGCCAGAACAACCACTGGGCCATCTCCGTTCCCAGCTCGGTGCAGACCCGCATTCCGCTGTCCAACCGTGCCAAGGGTTACGGATTCCCGGGAATCCGGGTGGACGGCAATGATGCGATCGCCGTCCACGCCGTGACCGAGTGGGCGCTCGAACATGCCCGCGAGGGCAAGGGGCCGGTGCTGATCGAGGCGTTCACCTACCGCGTTGGTGCACACACCACGGCTGATGACCCCACGAAGTACCGGGAATCCGCCGAGGAAACCCTATGGCGGGCCAAGGATCCGCTTGACCGCCTGGAAAAGTACCTTCGGGCGCAGGGGCTGGCAGATGACGCCTTCTTTGACCAGGTCAAGGCCGACGGCGACGAACTCGCCGCCTACGTCCGCAAGACCACCTACGACCTCGAAACCCCGGACATCCGGACCGCCTTCGCCAACACCTATGTCGAGGCCCACCCCCTGGTGGCCGAGGAACTGGCCTGGTTTGAGGAATACAGCGCAGGCTTCGCCGGAACGCCGGAGCACAACAGCGCTGAGCCCGGCAGCCCCGATCCGGATGACGCAGCGACAGGAGTGGCCCGCTGATGACCACCATGACCATAGCCAAGGCCATTAACGAGGGCCTGCGCGCCACCTTGGACAACAACCCGCGGACCCTGCTCATGGGCGAGGACATCGGGGCCCTGGGCGGCGTCTACCGCGTCACCGACGGACTCCTCGCGGAGTTCGGCCCGGACCGCGTGGTGGACACACCGCTCGCCGAGTCCGGCATCATCGGCACGGCCATCGGCCTGGCCCTGCGCGGCTACCTGCCCGTCTGCGAGATCCAGTTCGACGGGTTTGTGTTCCCCGGTTTCAACCAGATCACCACCCAGCTGGCCAAGTTGCACGCCCGTAGCAACGGCAACCTCACCGTTCCCGTCGTTGTGCGGATCCCTTACGGCGGCGGTATCGGCTCCATTGAGCACCATTCGGAATCACCGGAGGCGCTGTTCGCCCACACCGCAGGCCTGCGCATCATCACACCGTCCAACGCCCACGACGCGTACTGGATGACCCGGCAGGCAGTGGAGTGCCAGGACCCCGTAATCGTCTTCGAACCGAAACGCCGCTACTGGCTCAAGGGCGAGGTCGACACGCAGAACCCCGGCGCGTCGGCCGACCCCTTCAAGGCGCACGTGCTCCGCGAGGGTACGGACGCCACAGTGGTGGCCTACGGACCGCTCGTGCCGGTGGCCCTTGCCGCTGCTGACGCCGCTGCCGAGGACGGCCACAGCATTGAGGTCATCGACCTGCGCTCCATTTCGCCGATCGACTTCGACACCGTCACGGCGTCCGCCAAGAAGACAGGCCGGCTCGTGGTGGCGCATGAGGCACCGACCTTCGGCGGCATCGGCGGCGAGATTGCTGCCCGGATCAGCGAACGTGCATTCCTCTCACTGGAGGCTCCCGTGATCCGTGTGGGCGGCTTCCACATGCCGTACCCGGTGGCCAAGGTCGAGGAAGACTACCTCCCCGACATCGACCGCATCCTCGAGGCGCTGGACCGCGCCCTGGCCTACTAGGCGCAGGCACCTTCCCGCTCACGCTTCCCGCTCACGCTTGCCGCGAAAGAGGACACCATGACTCTGAACAAGTTCAACCTGCCCGACGTGGGCGAAGGCCTCACCGAGGCGGAAATCGTCGCCTGGAAGGTCAAGCCAGGGGACACCGTGGCCATCAACGACGTCCTGTGCGAGATCGAGACCGCCAAGTCGCTCGTTGAGCTGCCGTCCCCCTTCGCCGGCACCGTCACCGAACTGCTGGTCCCCGAGGGCGTGACCATCGACGTCGGAACCGCCATCATCAGCGTCTCTGACGCCGTCGCCGGTGACCCGACGCCGGCCGATGTCCCGGCCCCTGAAACTCCCGTCCAGCCCCTGTACGGCAAGCTTCCCGCGGACGACGGCGGCACTTCAGGCAGTGCCCTGGCCGGCGGTCCGCTGGTGGGATCGGGCCCCAAGGCCGACGCCGTCAAGCGCCGTCCCCGGAAGGCGGCACCCGCCGCCCAGGCCGGGTCAGCCGCGGTCCCGGCGATTTCGACAAGCTCAATCACCGAAAACCCGGCGGTCAGGCCTGTCGAGACCCAGTCAATCACCGAAGCCGTCGATAACCGGCCCACCCTCGGCGGAACCATCACAGGCCTCGTGAACCGCGTTCTGGCCAAGCCTCCCGTCCGCAAGATCGCCCGGGATCTGGGGATCGATCTCGCCGATGTGGTGGCCACCGGCTCCCGCGGCGAAGTCACGCGCGAGGACCTGGTCAGCTACCAGTCCCAGCGCGATGCAGAGCTGGACCAGGCCGAGGGCTTCTGGGGCAAGGCTGGCAAGCCCCAGGACCAGCGGATTGAACGGATTCCGGTCAAGGGCGTCCGCAAGGCGACGGCCAAGGCGATGGTGGAGTCGGCTTTCTCCGCGCCGCACGTGAGCATCTTTGTTGATGTTGATGCCAGCCGCACCATGGAATTCGTCAAGCGGCTGAAGGCTTCACGAGACTTTGAGGGAATCAAGGTCTCCCCGCTGCTGATCCTTGCCAAGGCCGTCATCTGGGCTGCCGCCCGGAACCCCAGCGTCAACGCCACCTGGGTGGACAACGTGGACGGGACCGACGCCGCGGAGATTCAGGTCAAGCACTACATGAACCTCGGCATCGCCGCAGCCACCCCGCGCGGGCTGATGGTGCCGAACATCAAGGATGCGCAGGACCTGTCGCTCAAGGAGCTGGCGCTGGCGCTGAACAACCTGGCCACCACGGCCCGGGCGGGCAAGACCCAGCCCGCCGAAATGCAAGGCGGAACGCTCACCATCACCAACATCGGGGCGCTTGGCATTGATACCGGAACGCCGATCATCAACCCGGGTGAAGTGGCCATTGTTGCCTTCGGAACCATCAAGCAGAAGCCCTGGGTCCTGGACGGAGAGGTCATCCCGCGCTGGATCACCACCCTCGGCGGCTCCTTTGACCACCGGGTGGTGGACGGGGACCTGTCCGCCCGCTTTATGGCCGACGTCGCCGCGATCCTTGAGGAGCCAGCGCTCCTGCTGGACTAGGACGCCGGGACTACGAACATCAACACCGTGGACCAAACCGCCATTCAGTCCAGGAACCTGGCCGCCCGATGGCTGACAGAGGTGTTCCAGCCGCCGGTGGTGGTGACGCTTCAGCTCCTGGTCAGCCCTGTGGTGGAGGCCGGATTCCCAGGCACCATCGGCTATGGAGCCTTGGCCGCGCTGTTTGTGTGCGTACTGCCGCTCGTTGTGCTCCTGGGGCTCGTAAGGCTGGGCAAGGTCACGGACCACCACGTCAGCAACCGCAAACAGCGGGCACCCGTACTGCTCATGGCACTGGCGTCCGTGACCGCCGGCCTGGTGGTGCTGCAAGCCGCCGGTGCGCCGCGAAGCGTGATGGTCATGGTGCTGGCCATCGTCGGCGGCATCGTTGTGCTGGCCGCCGTGAGCCCCTTCTGGAAGATCAGCGGCCACGCGGCGGCGGTGTCGTCGGCCGCAGTTATTTCCGTCCTGATGCTCGGTCCGGCCTGGCTGCCGTTACTCCTGCTGGTTCCCGCCGTCGGCTGGTCCCGGGTGGTGCTCCGCGCGCACACCCTGGCGCAGGTGGTGGCCGGGTCGCTGTTCGGCGGCCTGGTGATAGCCGGCCTGTGGTGGCTTTTGCGCGGCTGGCTCCTTTAGCGGAAGCCTGGCGTCAGTAGCCGTAGGCGGAGTAGGCCGTCATCATCTCGACCATCTCGGGATTACCCGCCATGCCGTCAGTCAAGGCAGGCAACGTGGCGAACATCAGGCCGCCCAGAACCAGGGCAATGCCTGAGAGGGCCGCGAAGAATTTCCAGTCGCCGCGCAGCACGCTCTCCAGGGTTTCCGGCAAGAGCAGCCCCGGCGCGATGTGGTTGCCGTGGCGGGGGTGAGAACGGACACCATGCACCGCGCCCGCCGCGGGTGGTGCATGGTGTCCCGTTGTCAGCTAGTCGGCGTCGTAGGTGTTGGCGATATAGACGTCGCAGGTGGCGTTGTGGGCCACGCTGTTGGCCACGCTTCCCAGGACCCGGCCAATGCCGCGCATCCGCCGGTTGCCCACCACGATCATCTTGGCGTCCAGGCGCTCGGCTTCCTTGATGAGCGCTTCGGCAGGCTTGCCGCGGGCGGCCGAGTAGGTCACCTTGGTGGAGCCGGCCAGGGCCTCGGCCACTGTCTTGGCAACATGCTCGGCACCGTCGGCGTCGGAAACGATCCACTGGTCGCTGCCCGTGCCGAAGACCTCGGTGCGGTCGCTGTCGAAGGCTGAGACGACGTGCAGCGAGGCGCCCAGGGCGGCGGCGAGATCCCGCGCCGATTCGGCGGCCTTCTTGGCGGTGCCGCTGCCGTCAACGCCGACAACAATAATTCCGCTCATGCTTTGTACTCCTTGTTCAGTATCAATCGTGGCCACACTCAGTCCGGCCAACGTTACAGCGCTGCAAGGGCTTCGCGCAGTACCGGGGCCAAACGGCGGACGCCTTCCTTGATGGCGTTGGGCGGCACCGCGCTGAACGCCAGCCGCAGCTTATTGGACGGCGAATCGGACGGAGTGAAGGCAGCCCCGGGGATAAAGACAACACCGGCTTCGATCGCCTTCTGCAGCAGGGGATAGGTATCCACGCCTGCCGGCAGCGTGACCCAGACGAAGAAGCCGCCTTCCGGGCTTGTCCAGCTGGTGCCGGCTGGCATGTATTCGTCCAGGGCGGCCAACATCGCCGTGCATCGTTCGGCGTACAGATCCCGGTAGGTCTCGATCTGGCCCTTCCAGTCATAGTCCCTGAGGTAGGCGGACACCAGCATCTGGTTCAGCGTCGGCGGGCACAGCGTCACAGATTCGGATGCCAGGTAGTAGCGCCGCTGGAGGTGCTCCGGGACCAATGCCCAGCCGATGCGGAGACCAGGGGCGAAGATCTTGGAGAACGATCCCATGTAGATGACATCGGCGGGGTTGGCCGCGCGGAGCGGTTCCAGCGGTGTCCCGTTGTACCGGAGGAGCCCATACGGGTTGTCTTCCAGCACGAGAATATTCGCGTTCCGGCATATATCAACAACCCGCTGGCGGCGTTCCCCGGCCAGGGTGATTCCTGAGGGGTTGTTGAAGTTGGGGATGGTGTAGAGGAACTTAATGTTCTTCCCGGCTGTCTGGAGGGCGGCGATCCGGGCCTCCAGCAGCTCAGGCACCAGGCCGTCGTCGTCCATTTCCACGGTGGCCACCTCCACCTGGTATGCCTCAAACGTATTGAGGGCACCCACGTAGGTGGGGTTCTCGACCAGCACCACGTCGCCCGGGTTGCAGAAGACCTTGGTGGCCACATCCTGGGCCGACTGGGAGCCTGCGGTGATCACCACATTCTCCGGGACCGCGTCCAGGATTCCTTCTGCCGCCATCACCTCGCAGATCTGGGTGCGCAGTTCTTCCGTGCCCTGCCCGCCGCCGTACTGCAGGGCCGTGAGCCCTTCGTTGGCGATGATGCTTGCCGCCGTGGCGGCCAGCCGCTCAAGCGGAAGGGATTGCAGGTACGGACTGCCCCCGGCAAGGGACACCAGTCCGGGGCGCATCGAAATGTCGAAAACGTCCCGCACCGCTGACTGCTTAATGTTGGCTGCGCGCTCCGAAAACAGCGCCTCGTGGGGATGGGCGGCGCGGTGGGCGGACGTGGCCGCGCGCTCGATGGCATCAATGGCTTCGGCCGGTAGCTGCACTGCGCCGGCATCAAGTGTTTCGTGGCTCACACCTTCAGGATACAGCCGGCAGTTGCCGATAAGGCAACATCTGTTGATCAGTTGCGCTACTGGAGGCGTAGTGCCTCGGCGAGCCTCACGCCGTTGACGTAGACCTCGGCGCGGATGGCGCCCACCGACGCGACGGCAGTCTGCGTGAGTTGGGCCTCGATGCGCGGGACGTCGCACACCCCCGCCGGGCGGATCGAGCCGGACAGGTAGACTGTCACGGCCGTGCCGTCGAAGGTGCCGGACAGGAACGTGAGGGTTGAGCCGGACAGGGAGTTGTACAGGCCAGGGGCCGGTTCTGTGGCGTTGTCGAGCAGGGCGCGCATGGCGTTGGCCAACGGTTCCGTGGAGCCCGCCATGGTGCGGCGGACGCCGGCCAGGCTGTCGTTGCAGCCAAAGCGCACACCTCCCGCCCCGCCGTCGTCGAGCAGCACGTAGTAGGCGGTCACCGTCTGGGATCCGCCGGACTGGCCAGGGGCCGGCTGGACCGGGGGCGGGGCCGAGGACTCGGGGGCCGGCGAGGGGCTCGCTCCCAAGGCAGTAGTTGTACCGGGTGCCGCGGCGGCTCCCGGCGCGGCAGTTCCGGGCGAAGCCGTTCCGGACGAGGGAGTGGTGCCGGAGCCCTGCCCGGGTGTTCCGGGCGTCCCGCCGGAGGCGTGGCCCGAGGGCTCGGGGGACGAAGCGGCGGACGGGCCGGTGGTTTCGGCGGGCACAGCGGTGACCGGCGGGGGTGCCTGCGGCTGGGGAACTGGAACCAACGGCGGCTGGACGCGGTCCGAGTGTTCAATGGTGGTTGCGCCGGGTGCGACGCTGCTCCCGGCAGACGGGTTGGAGGTGGGGGCGCAGCATCCCAGCCACAGCGGAAGCGTAAGTGCTGCCGCCGTCGCCATCAGCTTTCCGGCGCTCCGCCTGCCTGCCATGTCCGCACCGCGTTCCATCCCCGAATGCTCTCCGTGCATTAAACGTTACGGCGGTCCCTCAGCCCTGAAAATGCCCGCGAGGTACCGGTTGGAACAAGACTTGGTCACACGTACGGGCGTCAGCGCCGGTCCGCTCACGGTGCGATAACAAATGCCCCGGCCACCTTGCGGTGCCCGGGGCATTTGGTTGCTTGGCGCTGCTGCGTGCGGCTGCCTTACGCTGCCGGCTTTGCGGCGGCGAGTGCGTCGAAGACGCCCTTGATCTGCTCCACTACCTCGGCATCGTCCTTCGGGTGCAGCTCGGCAAAGCGGACCATGGAGCCCGGGACGGCCAGCTTGACGTCCTCGAGCACCTGGGCGCCGGCAATGCCCACTGCCTTGCGGGCCTCGTCCTGTGCCCACACGCCACCGAACTGGCCAAATGCGGTACCGACGACGGCGGTGGGCTTGCCGGAGAGGGCGCCGGCACCGAAGGGGCGGGACAGCCAGTCGATGGCGTTCTTCAGCGATGCGGGCACGGTGCCGTTGTGCTCCGGGGTCACCAGGAGAATGGTGTCGGCATCGTTGGCGGCTGCGCGGAGGGCGGCGGCCGCGGCGGGAACCTGGCCCTCGACGTCGATGTCCTCGTTATAGAACGGGATGTTGCCCAGGCTTTCGTGGATGACCACGTCAACCTGCTCGGGAGCGTTCAGCTGGATAGCTTCGGCGAGCTTCTGGTTGGTGGATTCGGCGCGGAGGCTGCCAACAAGGGTAAGGACGGTGCTCTTCGACATAACGGACTCCTTTAGTGGGCCGCGGTGGGACCGCTGGCCGATGGAAGGGTGGAGGCTTGGTGCCTTCATGGACTAAACGGACCGTAGTCCGATTATTATTCCCGGGTCTAGGATATGGACTGTGAGCTTTATCCCGCTGCTGCCCGGTTCGCTCTCCGGCCCGCCCGCTGAGCGCAGTGATGCTGCCCGGAATCGTGAGCGGCTGTTGGGCGCGGCGCGGGAGCTGATTGCCGAGTGTGGCCCGGACGCCCTGACCATGGACCGGCTGGCCGAGCGCGCCGGCGTGGGCAAGGGCACCGTCTTCCGCCGGTTCGGCAGCCGCGCCGGGCTGATGATGACGCTGCTGAGCGATTCCGAGGCCGCCTTCCAGGCCCGCTTTATGTTCGGCCCGCCGCCCTTGGGGCCGGGCGCCCCGGGCCTGGAGCGGCTGATCGCCTTCGGTGCGGAGCGGATCGCCTATGTGATGGAGCACGGGGACCTGGCGAGGGCGGCCGAGGCTTCGGCCCACAGCCGCTATGAGGTCCCGGCAGTCAAGCTGTGGCAGCGCCACATCGAGCTCCTCCTCCGGGAGGAGGGCATGGACGCGGACCCGCTGCTGATGGCCATGTCCCTGACCGCAACACTGGATCCGGACCGGCTCCTGCACGCCGTCCGCGTCCACGGCCTGGCGCCCGAGCGGCTGACGGACTCCTGGCGGGAACTTGTCACGCGGGTGGTCCGCGGGCGGTAGACTACGCCTGAATCCAGCGGCTCGTCCAGTCATATCAATTCCACTGAATTATTCATAACAATCTGATACGGAGCGCGCGGATTCCGCTCAGGTGCCCGCATTTCGGACGCTACTCTGTGGTAGTTTCCTCTGGAATGTGACCCGCAACATAGTCCACCCGGACTTGCTCTGCGCTGGTCGCGGGAGGCCGGCTACACGCTGGTGGGGACCCGGTGGCGGCGAGACCCGTTGCTGGCCGGGAAATCGGAAGGATCTGGAACGTGGATGTAGTGAAGGCAGGAACTCCGATGCCGGCCCAAGGGCATCCCTTGGAGTGTTCGTCCAGAATCCCGGCGGCAACGAACCCGAAGTAGCTGCCACATGATCAGGTACCTCGCCAAGCGCGGCATCACCTACGTCTTCATGATTTTCCTGACCACGTCAGCCGGCTATTTCCTGGCCGTCAGCTCCCTCAAGCCAGCCCTCCTCGAACAGGAGCGGATTCCCCGCCCCACCCCCGAGCAGGTCGCCAATTCCATGCGCCTGAAAGGCCTGGATCCGGACCTCAGCCCATGGGAGCGCTACGTTGAGTGGCTCACCGGGATCGTGACCCGCTGGGACTGGGGACGCAGCCCCAACGGCGCCTTCATCAACGCTGAATTCGGGGACCGCGTCTGGATCTCCACCCGGCTCTTCCTCGCATCCATCGTCCTGACCCTCGTCATCGGCGTCGCCCTCGGGGTCTACTCGGCGGCCCGGCAGTACAAGTTCCAGGACCGGGTGATCACGTCCTACAGCTACCTCGCGTACATCGTGCCCGCCCCCATTGCCTACTTCCTGGTGCAGCTCGGTGCCATCAACATCAACGAAACCGTCGGAAAGCGCATCTTCTTCGTGACAGGCATCTCCACGCCGGGCATGCAACCCGGGTGGGCGCAGTTTGTGGACATGGTGGCCCACTATGCGGTTCCGACGATCGCCATCACGCTCGTCGGCTGGGGTTCGTACCAGATCGCGCAGCGCCAGTACCTGCTGGACAACGTCAATGCGGACTTCGTCCGGACGGCACGGGCCAAGGGGCTCACCCGGAACCAGGCCATCACCAGGCACGCCCTCCGGGTTTCCTTCATCCCGGTCGCCCAAAGCATCGCCTTCACCATCCCGGCCATCTTCGCCGGCGGTTTCTTCGCCGAGAAGATCTTCGCCTGGCCAGGAGTGGGGTCCTGGAGCATTGACGCCATCTCGCTGCAGGATGTGAATGCGGCCACGGCCACCCTCGCCTACGGCTCGGTCATCTTCGCCCTGGGCGCCATCCTCGCCGACTTCGCCACCACGCTTGTTGACCCGAGAGTGAGGGTGCAGTAGCCATGACCAACCTCAATGCCGTGGATCCGGCAGCAGTGGCGCAGGACGCGCACCTCGAAAATGCCGATGTGGTGATCGCCAAATCCACCATCATTTTCCGCCGCTTTATGCGGAACAAAACTGCCGTCGCCGGGCTGGCGGTTTTCCTGGGCCTGACCATCTTCTCCTTTGTCGGCGGGTTCTTCAGTCCTTGGGACAAGGAGACCATAGACCCCTTCAATATCGGCATGCCGCCTTCCGGCGACCACTTCCTCGGCACCTCGCAGGCCGGCATCGATCTCTACGCCATGACTGTTGAGGGCACCAGGATCTCCATCATGATCGGCCTGATTGTGGGCCTCGTATCCGTCCTGGTTGCCGCGGTCTATGGCTGCACCATGGCCTATTTCGGCGGCAAAGTGGACAAGGTGATGCTCTTCGTCCTGGAGGCCCTCATTATGATGCCCGCCCTGCTGGTGGTGGCAGTGGCCACCAGCGGCGGAGGGGACGGCCTGAAGAAGAACCTCCCCAGCTGGCTCCTGCTGATCATCGTGCTCCTCGTGTTCAGCTGGATGGGGACCGCGCGGCTTATCCGCTCGATGTCCATGTCGCTGATGCAGCGGGACTTCGTCAAAGCGGCCCAGTACATGGGCGTCCCGCCGCGGCGCATCGTGTGGCGGCACCTGGTCCCCAACATTGGGTCGCTGCTGGTCCTGGACATCACCCGCGGCGTCACCGGGGCCATCCTGGCCGAAGTGGCGTTCTCCTTCATCGGCATCGGCATCAAGGTGCCGGATGTGAGCCTCGGCGTGCTGATTGGCGGCGCCACGTCCCAGGTCCAGACCTTCCCCTGGATGTTCTGGGTCCCGCTCACCGTGATGTTCCTGCTTACGGGGTCCCTGGCCATGATGAACGATGGCCTGCGCGACGCCTTCGACCCGAGCTCCAGTTCGGTTGGCCGGGCCAAAAAGAACAGCGCAGAGAAGATGAGCAAATGAGCACCTTCCTTGAGCCGGCTGACCCGGCCCCCACAGCGGCCGAGCGGCTCCACATCGCCGGTCTCCACTCGCCGTCGGACGCTGTCCTGTCCGTCCGGGACCTGAACATCAGCTTCAACTCCGAAAACGGAGCTGTGCATGCCGTCCGGGGCGTCAACTTCGACCTCATGCCCGGCAAAACGCTGGGAATCGTGGGGGAGTCCGGGTCCGGCAAGTCGGTGACATCGCTGGCCATCATGGGCCTGCTGCCCGCCACTGCCGAGATCTCCGGCTCGGTCAGGCTCAAGGGCAAGGAACTGCTGGGCCTCAGCGACAAGGCCATGTGTGCGTACCGCGGCAACGACATCGCCATGGTGTTCCAGGACCCGCTGTCCTCCCTCACGCCGGTGTACACGGTCGGAACCCAGATCACCGAGGCCCTCACCATCCACAACCCGGGCATGAGCAAGGCGGCGAAGGAAACCCGCGCCGTCGAACTCCTGGCAATGGTGGGCATTCCCAGCCCCCGGAACAGGCTTAGGGCTTTTCCGCACGAGTTCTCCGGCGGCATGCGCCAGCGCGTGATGATCGCCATCGCCATCGCCAACAACCCGCGCGTGCTGATCGCGGATGAGCCGACGACGGCACTGGACGTCACCATCCAGGCCCAGGTGCTGGAGGTGCTGCATACGGCGCAGGAGGAAACGGGCGCCGCCGTCGTGATGATCACGCACGATCTGGGCGTGGTGGCGGGCATCGCCGACGACATCATGGTGATGTACGCCGGCAAGCCGGTGGAAACCGGCAGCGTGGATGACATCTATTACGATCCCCGGATGCCCTACACGATGGGCCTGCTCGGGGCGGTGCCACGCGTGGACGTCGCGGAGAAATCCTCGCTGGTCCCCATCGACGGCATCCCGCCGAACCTCCTGCACACCCCCACCGGCTGCTCCTTCGCGCCGCGGTGCCCGCTGGTGACCGATGCCTGCCTGGACGGCGAGCCCGCTTTGAGTCCGGTTCCGGGGACTGGCTACCACCAGGCGGCCTGCATCAAGTCCGGTTCCCTCGGCGGGGACGTGGATGTCCACGAGATCTTTTCCGCCCCGCCGGTCCCGGTCTCGCGCTTTGACCTCATCCCCCGCGGGGACCGCTCAACCGTGCTGGAACTCAAGGATGTCCGCAAACACTTTCCGCTGACCAAGGGTGCCCTGCTCAAGCGGCGCATCGGCACCGTGAAGGCCGTGGACGGCCTGAGCTTCGACATCCGCGAAGGCGAGTGCTTCTCCATTGTGGGCGAGTCCGGTTCGGGCAAAACCACCACCCTGCTGGAAATCATGGAGTTCCATAAAGACCAGGACGGCGAGGTGATCATCGGCGGCATCAGCAACAAGCAGGCCGCCGACGCCAAGACCAAAAGCGCCATGCGCAAGGAAATGCAGATGGTTTTCCAGGATCCCACCGGCGCCCTGGACCCCCGCTTCACCGTCTACGAGGTCCTGGCCGAACCGCTCCAGAACGCCGGCCTGGATAAGAGGGCCATCAAGAAACGCATCATGGAACTGATGAATCTGGTGGGCCTGCAGCCGGACCATGTCAACCGGTTCCCCAACCAGTTCTCCGGCGGCCAGCGGCAGCGCGTGGGCATCGCCCGGGCACTGGCCGTGAACCCCAAATTGGTGGTCTTGGACGAGCCCGTGTCCGCACTGGATGTCTCGGTCCAGGCCGGCGTCATCAACCTCCTGGACAAGCTCCGCGCCGAGCTGGGCCTGAGCTACCTGATGGTGGCCCACGATCTGTCCGTGGTCCGCCACATCTCCAACCGGGTGGCGGTGATGTACCTGGGGAAGATCGTGGAGATCGGGGAGGTGGACCGGGTTTTCGACAACCCCCGCCACCCGTATACCCGCGCGCTGCTGTCCGCGATCCCTGTCCCAGACCCGCAGTTCGAGCGCACTCGGGAGCGGATCATCCTGCAAGGGGACCTGCCGTCTCCGCTGGATGCCCCGAAGGGCTGCAACTTCGCCACCCGCTGCCCCGTCTTCGCGGCGCTTCCCGCTGCGAAACAGGAGCATTGCCTGACCCTGGAGCCTCCGCTCGTGGCCGTGCAGCCTTCCGCTGCCGTGGAGATTTTGGAGGCCGGCCCGGCGCCTACACCGGATCAGCAGTTCGCCTGCTTCTTCCCGGATGGTGAACTGGACGAGCACATGCTGGTGGTCCACGAAACGGCGGAACCCCATGCACCCTAGATTTTTTCGACCCATCACAAGCACCACCCGCACCTATGAAGGGAAAACCATGAGGAATCTGACCAAGATCGGCGGCGCAGCGGCCATTGCCGCAGCCCTGGCGCTGACGGCCTGCGGCGGTGGCGGAACACCCACCGGACCGGAAACCGCCAAGGGGCAGGGAACGGGCAGTGACCTGGCCAAGCTCATCAGCATCAACGAGAAGCCGGCCGCTGATCTTGAGCCTGGTGGCAAGGTCACCCTGCCGCTGGGCAGCATCGGGCCGGATTTCAACGGGTTCTCCAACAACGGCAACAGCTCGGACAACTCCGCGATGATGGCCCCGATCAACCCGGTGGCCGTGAACAGTGGCGGCATCGGCGGTTGCTGGAAGGTCGACTTCGTCGGCAAGGCAACGCCTAACAAGGACTTCTGCGAGTCGGTGGAGAGCAAGGTTGTGGACGGCAAGCAGACCGTCACCATCAAGGTCAATGACAAG
The DNA here is from genome assembly GCF_006517235.1 of Pseudarthrobacter sp. NIBRBAC000502772. Lineage (NCBI taxonomy): Bacteria > Bacillati > Actinomycetota > Actinomycetes > Micrococcales > Micrococcaceae > Pseudarthrobacter > Pseudarthrobacter sp. NIBRBAC000502772. The sequence continues at coordinate 337,138 of NZ_CP041188.1, read as the reverse complement.
GCCACGTACAACGACGGCACCCCGATCGACATCAAGGCCTTCCAGAACACCTGGAACATCCTGAAGAGCCCGGATGCCGGCTACGACATTGTGAGCTCGGGGGCCTATGAATTCGTTGAGTCCGTCGAGGCTGGCAGCAGCGACAAAGAAATCATCGTCAAGACCACCCAGCCGGTTTACCCCGTGGATTCGCTCTTCTTCGGCCTGATCCACCCGGCCGTGAACACGCCTGCGATCTTCAACGAAGGCTTCGTGGGCGAAATGCATCCGGAATGGATGGCCGGCCCCTTCAAGGTGGACCAGTACGACGCCGCAGCCAAAACCGTCACCATGGTCCCCAACGACAACTGGTGGGGCACCAAGCCGGTCCTGGAAAGCGTCGTCTTCCGCCAGCTGGAAACCAGCGCACAGATCGCTGCTTTCAAGAATGGCGAGATCGATGCCATGTCCGCCAACACCATCGCCCTGTACAAGCAGCTTGAGGGCACCAAGGACTCCGAGGTCCGCCGTGGCCAGCGCCTCTTCGCCGGTGGCATGAACATCAACGCCCAGAAGATCACCGACGTCGCCGTCCGCGAGGCCATCTTCGCCGCTGTTGACCGCGAAGCCCTCCGCAAGGTCCGCTTCAATGGCCTGAACTGGGAAGAGCCCAGCTCCGGTTCCATGATGGTCCTGCCGTTCTCGGACTACTACCAGGACAACTACCCGGTGAAGGAAACCGGCGCGGACGTTGCCAAGAAGGTCCTGACCGACGCCGGCTACGCGCCCAACGCCGCCGGAATCATGGAGAAGGACGGCAAGCCCGCCGCCTTCAAGATCAGCAACTTTGGTGACGACCCCACCACCCTCGCCTTCACCCAGACCCTGCAGAAGCAGCTCCAGGCCGGCGGCATGGATGTTGGTATTGACCAGCGTGCCTCCGCCGACTTCGGCAAGGTCATCGGCGGCCGCGACTTCGACATGAGCGTCTCCGGCTACACCGTTGGCCCGGATGCCACCGATGCCGTCAAGCAGTACTACGACTCCACGGTCAACGAAAACGGTCTTGGCGATGCCGAGCTGGACAAGAAGATCGCCGATCTCGCCTCCATCGAGGACAACGCCGAGCGCAACAAGGCAGCCATGGAGGTTGAAAAGGAGCACATGGCCAAGTACTTCTCCATGGGTGTTGTGATGAACGGCCCGCAGATCTCCTTCGTCCGCACCGGCCTGGCCAACTACGGCCCGTCCCTGTTCCAGAGCCTCTCGCAGGTTCCGGACTGGTCCACCCTGGGCTGGATCAAGAAGTAACATTTCCTGACTGAATCAGCGCTATGCGGCGAAGGCCGGCACAACCCGCAAACCGGGAAGTGCCGGCCTTCGTCGTTCCCGCCCCCGGACGCGCTCTCACCTTTCGCAGGTTTTTCCGGATCGCTCTCTCACAAGTGCCGGCGCGGTAGCCTAGCCCTTATGACCGGGACTGAAGCTGAACGCACTATCCGCACCGCCGTCGTCGGCTATGGACTCTCAGGGAGCGTTTTCCACGCGCCGCTCATCGCGGCGGATCCCCGCTACTCGCTGGACGTTATCGCCACGTCCGACGCCGGCCGGCAGGCTGCCGCGACACAGCGGTACCCCGGCGCCAAGACAGTGCCCGACGGCGTTGCTGTCCTTGCGCTCGCCGGTGACCTTGATCTTGTGGTGCTGGGGACCCCACCGGCCACTCACTTTCCGCTGGCGAAGGCCGCCCTGGAGGCCGGGGTCGACGTCGTCGTCGACAAGCCGTTCGCCGTCAGCAGCGCCGAGGGGCAGGAGCTGATCGCCCTCGCGGAGCGGCTGGGCCGCGTGCTGTCGGTTTTCCAGAACCGGCGCTGGGACGGCGATTTCCTGACCGTGCAGAAGTTGCTGGCCGGCGAAGCGCTGGGCAGCGTGACCCGCTTTGAGTCCAGCTTCGAGCGCTGGTCCCCGGACATCTCGAAGGCGTGGAAAGCCAGCGCCACGGCGGCGGACGGCGGCGGCGTGCTGTTCGACCTGGGCACCCACCTTATCGACCAGACGCTTTTGCTTTTCGGTCCAGCCGCCGTGGCCCACGCGGAACTGCAGGCGCGGCGTCCGCACGAGAAGGTGGACGATGACGTTTTCCTGGTGCTCAACCACGAGTCCGGGGTGACCAGCCACCTGAGCATGAACATGCTTTGCGCCCAGCAGGGCCCGCGCTTCCGCATTCTCGGATCCACTGGCGCGTTCACCAAGCACGGGATCGACCCGCAGGAACCGTACATCGTTGCCGGCGGCAGCCCGCTGGACACTGAATACGGCGTTGAGGAGCCGGAATGGGCAGGAGCCCTGGGCCGCGACGGCCACCTCGATCCTCTGCCCACGGAACGAGGTGCCTACCCCGAGTTCTACCGGCTCCTGGCAGCCAAGATCGACGACGGCGGCGCCTCCTCCAACCTGCCCCTCCCGGTAGACCCGGCAGACGCCGTCGAGGTGCTGAAGATTATCGAATCAGCCCGGGCTTACGGAACCGCCGCCTATTGAAATTGCGTGATGTGAGTCACTAAGGTCTCTGTTGCGGGTGATACCGAATTGTTGGGCAGGTGTAGCCCGGAAGGATCCGAGGCAAACAGCCGTCAGGGTCGTGATCGATTGACTCTTGCCAGCGGCACCTGCGATCGCGTGGTGCCCGCCGGCGGAATTGGAGCAACACCATGCAAAGATTCACCAAGCTTGTGGCGCCAATCGGGGCACTAGCCCTCGCCATTGGCCTTTCGACCGCCGCGGCTCCTGCGGCGTTGTCGGCCAGTGGGCAGCCTGCCAAAACCGTAATGCAGGCAAATGCCCAAGCCGGAAGCCAAACCTACATTGTCCTGTACAAGGCCAACGGCGTTTCCCGCACTTCGCTTGCGGCCGTGCGGGCCGCCGGGGGCACGGTGGTGCAGGCTTATCCGCAGATCGGTGTGGCGATCGTAAAGTCGGACCGCGGCGGCTTTGATGCGGCCCTGCGCGCGGCAGATTCTTCCGTTCAGGGGGCCGCTTCCACAGCAGGCTTCGCCGTGGCTGTCGAAGACGACAACTCCGGTGCGGCTGTGGCGGCCATAGCACCCGGCGCCCCGGCGCCCGGCGATGACAACCTGGCCGCACTCCAATGGGATATGGACCAGATCCAGGCCCCGGCCGCCCGGGCGATCAATGGCGGCAGCGCCTCGGTGGTGGTGGGCGACATCGACACCGGACTGGACCACACGCACCCGGACCTTGCCCCGAACGTTGATTTCTCCAGGAGCGTTTCCTGCGTTGGCGGCGTCCCGAACACGGATCCGGCGGCCTGGATGGACAACAACGGCCACGGCACGCACACGGCAGGAACCATCGCCGCCGCGAAGAACGGCATCGGCATGGTGGGCGTGGCGCCGAACGTGAAGATTGCCGGAATCAAGGCCGGCGATGACGACGGATTCTTCTACCCCGAAGCCGTGGTCTGCGCCTTCATGTGGGCAGGATCGAACGGTATCCAGGTCACCAACAACAGCTACTTTGCCGATCCCTGGCTCTTCAACTGCAAGAATGACCCCACCCAGCGGGCCATCTGGGAAGCCGAGCGCCGGGCCATCAAGTTTGCCCAGCAAAACGGCACCACAGTTGTCGCCTCGGCAGGCAACCAGTCAGACGACCTGGCTCATCCCACCCAGGATGTCACCAGCCCGGATAACACCACCCCGTTCACGCGCGACATCACCAACGCCTGCGCCGTGGTTCCGGTGGAAGTTCCCGGCGTGATCGGCGTGAGCGCCAACGGCAACAAGCTGATCAAGTCGTTCTACTCCAGCTACGGTGTGGGCGCCGTCAGCGTGATCGCGCCTGGCGGCGACTCGATCCTGCAGCAGACGGCGGCCGCCACTAACGGCCGCGTGCTGTCCGCGTGGCCGTCCGCTGCACCGTGCGCCCGTCCGGTGGTGGACTCGGGTGCCACGTACTGCTACCTGCAAGGCACATCGATGGCCGGACCTCACGTTGCCGGTGTCGCGGCGCTGGTGGTCAGCACCGGAGTCAGCAACCCGGGCACCGTGGCATCGCGGATCAACACCACCGCCGACACGATGGACTGCCCGGCTGACATGAGTGTGTACGCCCCGTTCCCTGCAACGGACAACGGTGCACCCCAGGTGTGCCAGGGCGGTGCCGGCTACAACGGGTTCAACGGCCACGGCCAGGTGAACGCCCTCCGCGCGGTCGGCGGCTGAAGGCGGCGACCTAGAGGACTAGGCGGAAACCAGCTCGTGCCAGTCCGCCACGAGGGGCAGGTTGTGCGCCTCGGAGACGGAGTGGTGTGCCACGTGGCCGGCGGCGATGTTGAGGCCGGCGGCGAGGGCCGGGTCGCGGTCGAAGGCGGCCCGGACGCCCAGGTTGGCCAGGGCCACGGCGTAGCGCAGGGTGACGTTGGTCAGCGCGTAGGTGGACGTGTTGGGTACGGCGCCCGGCATGTTGGCCACGCAGTAGAAGATCGTGTTGTGGACCTTGTACGTCGGTTCCTGGTGCGTGGTGGGGTGGGTGTCCTCGAAGCAGCCGCCCTGGTCCACGGCGATATCCACGAGCACGGAGCCGGGCTTCATGCGGGCCACGAGTTCGTTGCTGACCAGCTTGGGGGCCTTGGCGCCGGGGATCAGGACGGAACCGATCACCAGGTCCGCGTCCACCACTGACTTTTCGATCTCGTACTTGTTGGACGCCACCGTCTTGAGCCTGCCCTGGTACTGGGCGTCGAGCTCGCGGAGGCGGTTGATGTTGATGTCCAGGATGGTGACGTCGGCGCCCAGACCCAGGGCCATGGCGGCGGCGTTGGTGCCGGCGACGCCGGCGCCCAGGACAACCACCTTCGCCGGGCGGACACCAGGTACGCCGCCCAGGAGGACGCCTTTGCCGCCGGCGGGTGCCATCAGGGAGGTGGCGCCGACCTGCACGGACAGCCGGCCGGCAACCTCGGACATGGGGGCCAGCAGCGGCAGCGTGCGGCCTTCCTGCACGGTCTCGTAGGCGATGGCGGTGACGCCGGAGTTGATGAGTTCCTGCGTGAGTTCCGGCTCTGCGGCGAGGTGGAGGTACGTGAAGAGGATCATGCCCTTGCGGAAGCGGTGGTACTCGGCCTTGATGGGTTCCTTGACCTTCATGACCATGTCGGCCCGGCCCCAGACGTCGTCGGCCTCGGCAACGATTTCGGCGCCGGCGATCGCGTATTCCTCATCCGTGATCCCTGAGCCCAAGCCTGCGCCGCGCTCTACCAGGACCGTGTGGCCGTGGGTCCGGAACTCGTGAACGCCAGCAGCGGTGATGGCGACGCGGAATTCGTTGTTCTTGATCTCTTTGGGGACACCGATGATCATTTGGGGCTCCATATTCTCAGGCCGTGTAGGCCCGAAATTGCGGGGGAAGTTGTGATTCCAGAATAAATCCGGTTGTGACCCAACTGACAGGAAAGCAGGGTTCGGGGCGTGCAGGCTCCCCGTGATTCCGGGAATTTCTGCTTTCGTGGGTCGACAAATGTTCAGCGTCAGGGCGTCAGGTGTCGCCTGCTGTTCGTTCGCCTGGATGCCTGCCGGAGCAGTAGGGTTACCCCATGCAGCAGGACGTGGAACAACTGGTGGAGCAGGTGGCGCAGAAGCTTGGCCGGGGACTGTCGCTGGAGGACCTGGACGGACTGCTGCTCGCTTACAGCTCCAACCAGTCCCACGCGGACAGGGTCCGGGTGAACTTCCTGTTGAGCAAGCGGGTCCCGGCCGATGTCAGCGCCTGGCAGCTTTCCCACGGCATCGCCACGGCGGTCCGCCCGGTGGCGATTCCCGCCAACCAGGAGCTGGGGATGCTGGGCCGGGTGTGTGTCCCGTTGATGGTGCGCGGTTTCCGCGTCGGCTACCTCTGGGTGCAGCAGGACTCGGCAGAGGAAAGTCCGAAGGCGATCCTCTCCCAGTTGCCGCTCGTGACCCCGGAGATCGAGCTGCTTTCCGGCCTGCTGCTGGACTCCAACACCGCCGAGTCCGAGTTCCGGCGGGGCCGCGAACGCGAGTTCCTGGCCGCCTGTTCCGGCGAGGCCAACGCGGTGGCCGCCGTGGCGGGCTGGAAGGAAATCCAGGGCAAGGGGCCGTGGCAGATGGTCACTGTGCTCGACGCCGATGGCTGGGCCGGCGGCCCGGATCCCATAGCTTCCACGCTGATCCACCGCTCAGCCGCCCTGCAGGCCACGGTGGGGGTGGACGTGGCGCTGTTCAGTGCCGGCACGGAAACCCATTCGGTGGTGCTGTTCCGTGAGTCGGTAGGCCGGGCCAACCATGCCCAGGTGCTGGTCCACTACCAGCTGGAGCTGGCCAAACGTTCGGGCCGACCGGTGCACCGCATCATCCTTGGCATCAGCGAGGGTTTCGCCAAGCCACGCGAGCTAGCCGAGGCATACCGGCAGTCCCGGCTGGCGGCGCAGGCGGCGGCTGTGGACCCCCAGCTGGGCGAACTGGTGGACTGCCGTGCCACCGGGGTGTACCAGCTGCTGGCCTCGGCGGGCGGGGGAGCCGGTGCCTGGGCTGACTCGGGGTCCGTTTATGTGCGGATGCTGGAGGACCACGACCGCAACGATGAACTTCTCCCCGTACTTGAGCTCATTTATGACAACGACGGCTCAGTCCAGGACGTGGCCACCAAACTCCACCTGCACCGCAGCAGCATCTACAACCGGCTGGGCCGCATCCGGCAGCTCCTGGGCGTGGACCCGCTGAAGGGGATGCCGCGGCTGGAACTCCATGCGGCACTGAAAATGCGGCGCTGGGCGGCGCGCCCGCGGATTTAGGCTCGCGCGCCGGGATCCAACACCCGGGACTCAACACCCGGGACCCGTCCGCCCCTGACCCAGCTCACGACGGGGCTAGGCCTGCTCTGCCTGCTCTGGCCCGTCAGGCTTCTTCTGCCGGTCCAGCCAGGCCATGATGGCGGCCAGCCTGATCCGGCGGTGCGTGCCGCGGTATTCCACGGGGATCTCGCCGCGATCGGTCAAGTTGCGCAGGTACGTGTGGGAAATCCCGGCGAGTTCGGCCGCCTGGGAGGTGGTGAGCATTTCTTCCACGCTGCTGACGGTCACCGCTTCGCCGCGGCCCAGCCGAGCGAGCAGGTCCACGACGGCGTCCCTCGCCTGGGGCGTCAGGCGGTGGACCGTGCCGTCCACGAACACGGTGATGTCGTTGCTGTCCCGGAGGGAACGCGCGAGGTTCCGGGCGTCGTCGGCGGGCAGGCCGGCCGTGACGCGTGGAGCTATCAGTGCCATGCCAGAAGCCTAACCCGAGCACTTCCGCGGCCGAGCCGCTTCGGGACGCGCGAATGATGGAGCAGAATCCGACGCCCGCACCGCACTCCAGCCACGGCCGGCACGTTCCAGAGGCGAGATCTCGGCGTTATTGGGTCCTCGCAGGGCCGAGATCTCACGTTTGGAGTCCGCGGCGGGGCTCGTCGGCGTTGGCCAGCTCGGAGGCAAGCGCCTGCCGTGCCGCGGGGTCGAGTTCCAGGGCGCCGACGGTGTCCAGGGCCCTGGCCGTCGCCCGTTTCGATGGTTCCCTGCCCACCAGATGTTTGCGAGCGTCGATCCGGCAGGGAACCATCGAAACGGCGAAGAAGAAGCTATTCGGCGTCGAGGTCCGTTTCCAGGAGCTTGACCAGCGAATCCAGTGCCGCGTCGGCGCCGTCACCTTCAGCCCGGAGCACCACAACATCGCCCTTGGCGGCGCCCAAGGTCATCAGCGACAGGATGCTCGAAGCGTCCAGTGCGTCGTCCTCCGGGTCGCCCTGCATGGCAATGGTGACCTCAACTCCCACGTCTCCGGCGGCTTCCGCAAACAGCGCGGCGGGGCGCGCGTGCAGGCCGGAGCGGCTGGCGATGGTGGCGATGCGTTCGGGCATTGTTCCTCCTGGTGGGTGCTTCTTTGTGGCTAGCGGCGGGCGGTGGGTCGAAGGCGGGCGGTTGGTCCGAACCGGCCGGTCAGAGGCCGAGTTCTTCGAGGACGGGCAGTTTTTCCCGCACCCAGGCCTTGGCTTCGGTGGCGCTGGGCGCGGACAGGGCCAGCTTGGCCAACTGCTGCGCCTCGGCCAGCGTGACGGTCTTCAGCACCGCGGCCACGGCGGCCAGGGACCGCGCGGTCATGGACAGCGTGTTGACGCCCAGCCCTGTAAGCACGACGGCGAGGGCCGGGTCAGCGGCCGCCTCACCGCAGACGCCCACGGGCTTGTTGTGGCCTTCCGCGCGGGAGCCTTCCACGGTCAAACCCACCAGGCGCAGCACGGCAGGCTGCCACGGGGTGTTGAGGTTTGCCAGGGGGCCCAGCTGGCGGTCGGCCGCCATGGCGTACTGGGTGAGGTCGTTGGTGCCCAGGCTCGCGAAGCCCACCTCGCGCAGGATGGCCTCGGCGGTGAGTGCGGCGGAGGGGACTTCAACCATCACGCCGGGCGTCTTGATGCCGGCGTCGGCGCACATAGAGGCGAAGCGGGCCGCCTCTTCCGCCGTCGAGATCATTGGGGCCATGACCCACACGTCCGCTTCGGACTGCTTCTCGGCCAGGGCAATGGCTTCCAGCTGGCGGTCCAGCACGCCCGGTGTGGTGAAGTCCGTGCGGTAGCCGCGGACGCCCAGGGCGGGGTTGGGCTCCGTGGAGTCGGTCAGGAACGGAAGCGGCTTGTCGGCGCCGGCGTCGAGCGTACGCAGAACCACTTTTTTGCCCGGGAACGCATCAAACACGCTCTTGTACGCGGCTGCCTGCTCTTCCACGGAGGGTTCGGTATCGCGTTCCAGGAAGCAGAATTCGGTGCGGAAAAGGCCCACGCCCTGGGCGCCCAGCTTGGCTGCCGCCTCGGCGTCCTTGCCGCCGCCCACGTTGGCGAGGAGCGGCACCAGGTGGCCGTCCGCCGTCGTGCCCGTGCCACTGAACTCGGCCAGCAGGGAAGCCGTGGCCGCCCACGCATCCGCTGCGGCACGCAGCGAGGCATCGGGATCGGCGGTGATGCTGCCTGCGGCGCCGTCAACATAGACTTCCGTGCCGTCAGGGAGTTCGTCCACCCCTATAGCAGCCACGACGGCCGGCAGGCCAAGCGAACGCGCAATGATGGCGGTGTGGGACTGTGGGCCGCCGCCGGCTGTTACGAGTGCCAGGACCTTGTTCGGGTCCAGGGTTGCGGTGTCGGCCGGTGCCAGGTCCTCGGCAACCAGGATGAAGGGCGTGCTGGAGGTAGGGATGCCGGGCGCAGGGACGCCGCGGAGTTCCGCCACGATCCGGGCGCGGACGTCCAGGACGTCGGTGGCGCGTTCGGCCATGTAGCCGCCAAGGTTATGGAGCATCTCCGCGACGGAGGAACCGGATTCCCAGATGGCGCGTTCGCTCGAGAGGCCGCGGGCAATGAGCTTGGCCGCGCCCTTGATCAGCATGGTGTCCTTGGCCATCAGCGCCGTGGCCTCCAGGACGGCCTTGCCATCTCCGGTGGCGTGCGCGGCCCGGGCCTTAAGTTCGTCGTGGACGGACTGAGAGGCTGCCTTGAGCCCGGCCGTGGCTTCTTCGGCGGACGTACCGCCGGCCAGCTGCTCACCTGCAGGGGGTTCGCTGATCGGTTTGGGCATCTGCCGGACGGTTCCGATGATGCGGCCGGGGCTGACGCCAACTCCTGGGAAGGTCTGCACTGAAGGTCCTCATTCTCTGCCGGTAGCCAGGCCCGCCTAGGTTATCCCGGCGCCATGCCGGGGCCGCCGCGACCACTATGTGCGAGGGCGGAAACGTGCCTGAAAAAATTGTATGTGATTCAGTTCATATAGCAATGCTATAGGTGATAGGGTAGCGGCTATGAGTTTGGATGGCCAGCTTCCCCCCAAAATGCGTCTGTTGCGTGCAGCGGCCGAATTGCTGGCAAAGTCCGCGGGATCAGCCGTCTCCACCCGCCAGATCACGCAGCTGGCAGGGGTCACGGCGCCCACCCTGTACCACCACTTCGGTGACAAGGAAGGTCTTTTCGACGCCGTCGTCGCCGCAGGTTTTGAAGAGTATGTTGCGGGCGAGAGGGACTTCGCCCCGTCCGGAAAGCCGCTGGAGGACATCCGGCGGATGTGGGATAACCACGTCCAGTTCGGGCTCAAGCAGCCGGAACTGTACCTGGTGATGTTCGGCAATATCCGCCCCGAAAGCCGCCCCGCCATCGTTGCCGATGCCGAGGCGCTCATGGAGGAGATGCTGAACAAGGCAGCGGCAGCGGGCCAGCTGAACGTCCAGCCGCGCGAAGCAGCCAGGTCCATCCTGGCCGCCAACGTGGGTGTGACCCTGATGCTGATTGCGGAACCCGCCGCCGAACGGAACCTTGAACTGTCCACTATGACCCGGGACGCCATGATCTTTGCGGTGTCTGCGGCACAGGCCGAAGGGGCCGCGCCGGAAGACTCCGGCAAGTCCTCGGTAGTGGTGGCAGCGATTGCCCTGAATGCCGCACTTCAGGCTTCGCACTCAGACCAGCTTTCAAGCTCGGAACTCAAACTGTTCCTCGAATGGCTTCACCGAATCTCCACCAGCACTTCGTCGTAAGTATCGGACCCATCCTGCGCTGCAGCAGGAATGACGGTTAGGAAAGCACATGGCAACAGAGACAGTTGCGAAATCCCGCACCAGCCTGCGGGTTCACGTCCAGAAGTTCGGGACGTTCCTGTCCGGCATGATCATGCCCAACATTGGCGCGTTCATCGCGTGGGGCCTCATCACGGCCCTCTTTATTGAGAAGGGCTGGATCCCGGTCCCGGCCTTGGGCGGCTTCGACACCAACGCCGACGGAACGCCCAACGTGGGCCTGGTTGGCCCCATGATCACCTACCTGCTGCCGCTCCTGATCGCCTACACCGGCGGCCGGATGGTCTACGACGTCCGCGGCGGCGTGGTCGGAGCCATCGGCACCATGGGCGTCATTGTGGGCGCCGGCATCCCGATGTTCATCGGCGCCATGATCATGGGCCCGCTCGGCGGCTGGACCATGAAGAAGATCGACCTCCTGTGGGAGGGCAAGATCCGCCCCGGCTTCGAGATGCTGGTCAACAACTTCTCGGCCGGTATCTGGGGCGCGCTGCTGGCGATGCTGGGCTTCTACGGCATCTCGCCGCTGGTCCAGGCCTTCAGCACGGCCGCCGGCAACGTCGTGCAGTTCCTGGTCAACAACGGCCTGCTGCCGCTCACCAGCATTTTCATCGAGCCCGCCAAGGTGCTGTTCCTGAACAACGCCATCAACCACGGCGTGCTGACCCCGCTCGGCATCCAGCAGTCGCTGGAGCAGGGCAAGTCCATCCTGTTCCTGCTGGAGGCCAACCCCGGCCCCGGCATGGGCATCCTGCTGGCCTACATGTTCTTCGGGAAGGGCATTGCCAAGGGTTCGGCCTCCGGCGCAGCGATCATCCACTTCTTCGGCGGCATCCACGAAATCTACTTCCCGTACGTCCTGATGCGCCCGCTGCTGATCCTGGCCGCGATCGCCGGCGGCATGACGGGCATCGCAACCCTGGCCATCACCGGCTCCGGACTCGTCGCTCCGGCGGCGCCTGGCTCGATCATCGCGGTGCTCGCCCAGACGTCCCGTGACAGCTACGTCGGGGTGATCCTCGCGGTGTTGCTCGCCATGACGGTCTCGTTCCTGGTGGCCTCGGTGATCCTGAAAACCACCAAGCACAGCGACGAGGTGGACCTCAGCGACGCCACGTCCAAGATGGAAGCGATGAAGGGCAAAAAGAGCTCCGTCTCCTCCATGCTGACCGGTGCGGGCGCAGGCGTGGGTACGGCCGTCCTGGCCGGCCCCATCAAGAACATCGTGTTCGCGTGCGACGCCGGCATGGGCTCCAGTGCCATGGGCGCCTCGGTGCTGCGGAACAAGATCAAGGCGGCCGGGTTCCCGGACGTCAAGGTCACCAATGCGGCGATCGCCAACCTCAGTGACACCTACGACGTGGTGATCACCCACCAGGACCTGACCGAACGCGCCAAGCCCGTCACGTCCAGCGCAGCGCACTTCTCGGTGGATAACTTCATGAACAGCCCGCGGTACGACGAGATTGTGGAGCTGGTCAAGGAGCACAACACTGAAGGCGCAACGCCCGACGCCGGTGCTGCCGCCGCCGCAACTGCCGCCGGCCACGGCGCGCACGTAGCCAGTGCCCCGGTGGAAGCGGCACCCGGCGGTGCAGAACCCACCGAGGCTGCGGAGACGGCGGCGCCGTCGGACATCCTCGTGGCCGACAGCGTGATCCTTAACGGCACAGCCACCACCCGCGATGCCGCCATCGACGAAGCAGGCCAGCTGCTCCTGGCCCGCGGCGCTGTGGACGAGGGCTACCTCGCGGCCATGCACGAGCGCGAGGAATCCGTGTCCACCTACATGGGCAGCTTCCTGGCCATCCCGCACGGCACCAACGCCGCCAAGGACCATATCCTGAAGTCCGCTGTGTCCGTGATCCGCTACCCGGACGGCATCGACTGGAACGGCAAACAGGTCAAGTTCGTGGTGGGCGTGGCCGGCATCAACAACGAACACCTCCACATCCTGTCCTCCATCGCGAAGGTCTTCACCAGCAAGGCCCAGGTGGCCCAGCTGGAAGCGGCCACGTCCGTTGAGGAAGTCCTGGAGCTATTCGGAAAGGTGAACGCATAGTGAAGGCGGTACATTTCGGAGCCGGGAACATCGGCCGCGGCTTTGTGGGGCTGCTGCTGCACCAGGCCGGTTATGAGGTGGTATTCGCGGATGTCGCGGACGCACTCATCGACCAGCTCGTGGCAGCAGACAGCTACAACGTCCACGAGGTGGGGGAGAACCCCACGGTCCGGACGGTGGACAACTTCCGCGCGCTGAACTCCGGCACGCAGGAAGCGGCGCTGGTGCGGGAAATCGCGACGGCGGACATCGTCACCACCGCCGTGGGGCCGCACATCCTGAAGTTCGTCGCGCCCGCCATCACCAAGGGCATCGCCGCGCGGGCTGCCGGGCTGGCGCCGCTGCAAGTCATGGCCTGCGAGAACGCCATCAACGCCACCGACGTCCTGCGGGCCGAAGTCGCCGCCCTCTGGGACGACGCCGCCGGGTCCCTGGACGCCGCGGCGGTGTTTGCGAACACTGCCGTGGACCGGATTGTGCCCAACCAGGAGCCGGGCCAGGGCCTGGACGTGACCGTGGAAACGTTCTATGAGTGGGTCATCGACCGGACAGCGTTTGGCGATGCGGCCCCGGTCATCCCGGGCGCAACGTTTGTGGACGAGCTCTCGCCCTACATCGAGCGGAAGCTCTTCACCGTGAATACGGGGCACGCGGCCGCTGCGTACTTCGGCTTTGAGGCCGGGCTGGAAAAGATCTCCGAGGCCATGGCCGATCAGGACGTGGCGGAAGATGTGCGGGCCGTCCTAGAGGAAACCAAGCAACTCCTTGTGGCCAAGCACGGCTTCAACAACGACGAGCAGGAAGCCTACGTCCAGAAGATCCTGGTCCGTTTCTCCAACCCGCACCTGCCGGACACCGTGAACCGGGTGGGCCGCGCCCCCATGCGCAAGCTCAGCCGGCATGAACGGTTCATCGGCCCCGCGGCTGAACTCGCCGAACGCGGGATCGTGCCCGAGGCGCTCCTGGGTGCCATCGCCGCGGCCCTGCGCTTCACAGACCCCGCCGACGCCGAGGCCACCGAACTCGCGCAGATCCTGGCTTCGTCGTCGCCTGCCGACGCCACAGCCAGGATTACCGGGCTGGCACCGGAGCACCCGCTGTTTGCGGCGGTGTCCACGCTGGTGGAGGAACGCCAGGCGGAAGGGGCGAAGGCGCCGGCCTGACCTCCGACGGCCTGACCCCCACCGCACGCACCCACCCCCAGGACGCTCTCTCACTTAAAGTGGGTTTTCGAGCAACCCTCTCGCAGATAATGCGGTTTTTGGCCAACGCTCTCTCACCTGGATGAGAGAGCGTTGGCGTTTAAGGCACCGAAAGTGAGAGAGGGTCTCGGAGGGATAGGTTCGCAAGCCTTGTGGAATGCTGGGGAGATGACCACGAACCCCGGTGCCCTGACCGCCTTGCTGACTGCCGACGTCGACGGCGGGACCTTCCGCCTCAGGCACGCCGTGTCCGGGGACCTGCCCGCCATTGTGGCGCTGCTGGCCGACGATTCCCTCGGCGCCAGCCGAGAACTGGGCCACGACATGGCGCCGTACGAGCGGGCCTTCGAAGCGATCGACGCCGACCCGTGCCATTTGCTGGTGGTGGGCGAGCACGTGCCGGCTGGGGCGGCTGACGGCCGCGTCGTGGGCACCTTCCAGCTGAGCTTCCTGCCCGGCATTTCGCGGCAGGGCTCCTGGCGCTCGCAGCTTGAGGCGGTCCGTGTGGCGGGCAGCCTTCGTGGCCAGGGCCTGGGAAACCTGATGGTGGGGTGGGCGATCGAGGAATCGAGGCGCCGCGGCTGCACGCTGATGCAGCTGACCACGCACAAGTCGCGGACAGCCGCCCATCGGTTCTACGAGCGGCTCGGCTTTGACGCCAGCCATGAGGGCATGAAGCTCACTCTCTGACCCGGCGTCAGGCCTTCTTGGAACCCTTGGGCACAAACAGGGTCTCGGCCTGCTCCAGGGACATGCCGTTGGTCTCCGGCACCTTGAACATCACAAAGAAGAATGACGCCGCCGCGAACAGCGCGTACATGGCGTAGGTCAGCGGCAGGGAAGCAGCGGCCATCACGGGGAAGCTGAGCGTGATGGCAAAGTTGGCCACCCACTGCGCTGCGGCGGCCAGGCCCAAGGCGCGGGCACGGATCCGGGACGGGAAGATCTCACCAAGGAGGACCCAGACCAGCGGGCCCCAGGAAGCGCCGAAGCTGACCACAAAGATGTTGGCCGCCACGAGGGCCACCGGACCCCAGGCGCCCGGCAAGGAGATCTCGGAGCCTGAACCCACGGCGGCGGAGAATGCCAGCGCCATGGTGCCCAGTGAGACCGCCATGCCGATGGACCCGGCCAGGAGAATGGGGCGGCGGCCGATCCGGTCCACCAGTGCGATGGCCACGAGTGTCACCAGGATGTTGGTGATGGAGGTTGCCACCGAGATGGTGAGCGAGTCCTTCTCCTGGAAACCGACGGCCTTCCACAGCGTGGTGGAGTAGTAGAAGATCACGTTGATGCCAACGAACTGCTGCAGGACCGAGAGGACGATGCCCACCCAGACCACTGCCTGCAGGCCGAACGTCTTGCCGCGGAGCGAGCCCTTCTGGCCGGACAGCTTGTCCTCTTCGATGGCGTCCTGGATCTCGCGGATGTGCCGGTCGGTGTCCTCGGACGGGGCGATGGAGTCGAACACCTTGCGGGCTTCGTCTTCCTTGCCCTGGAACACCAGGAACCGCGGGGATTCCGGGAGGGTGTAGGCGATCCAGCCGTAGACCACGGCGGGAACCGCAGCGGCGAGGAACATCCAGCGCCAGGCTTCCAGTCCGAGCCAGAAGGCCTGGTCCGCGCCGCCGGCGGTGGTGGCGAAGAGCGCGTCGGACAGGAGTGCGGCGAAGATACCGGTGGTGATGGCCAGCTGCTGCAGCGACGCCAGCCGGCCACGGACCTGCCGCGGGGAAATCTCGGAAATGTAGGCCGGCGCAATCACCGACGCGAGGCCGATGCCCAGGCCGCCCACCAGACGCCAGAAGATCAGGTCCCAGACGCCGAAGGCGAAGCCGGTTCCGATGGCGCTGACCAGGAACAGCACCGCGCCCAGCTTCATGGCGGGGATGCGGCCGTAGCGGTCGGCGACTTTGCCAGCGAGGAAGGCGCCTGCCGCGCAGCCCAGCAGGGCGATGGCCACGGCGAAGCCGGTCACGGCCTCGGAAAGCGCGAACTCATCCTTGATGGCATCCACTGCACCGTTGACCACGGAGGAGTCGAAGCCGAACAGGAATCCGCCCACCGCGCCTGCGAGTGCCAGCCAGATCACCCGCTGCGGGATCTTGGCGGTGGTCTGCTCCTTGGCGGTGGACATGGTGCTCCCTGGGTTTGGGGGTCGGGTGGATGCGGTGCGGACGTCGTCGGCTGCGGTACCGGCTCGGATGGCCGGCGCACACGCGCTAAACAGTGTGGCACGTCACCGCCCGCCGTTCCACTTGCGACTTGTACCCTCCGAAACAGAAAGACGACGACGGCGGGGTGTGCCGCCGTCGTCGTCTGTCTGTTTCAGGGGAGGCGGCTTAGTGGGCCGCCACGGCAGCTGCGTTTCCCTGCGGGGCCAACTTCGGATCCGTCAGCTTCTTGTTAGGCAGGGCGAAGCTGATCAGGAACGCGATCCCGGTGAGGACGGCTGCGGTGATCATCACGGTGTCGATCGCGTACGCGAAGCCCTCCGTAATGGGCCGGGTGAGCACGCTGTTGGCGGAGTGGAGCCAGCTGGTGTCATTGAGCGATTCGTCCGACGCGCCGTTCTGGAAGAACTCGTAGAGCTTGGCGTTGGCCGGGTCCGCGGCCACCGCCGGGTCGCGCAGCACGGCCTGGTAGTCGGAGCTGGCCATGGCTGACTTCATGGTGTCGGCGATCCGGCTCGCGGCCAGGCTGAACAGCATGGAGATGAACACGGCCGTGCCCACCGCGCCGCCCATGGACCGGAAGAACGCCGCGGAGGAGGTGCCAACACCCATGTCCTTCGGGGGAACGGAGACCTGCATGGCCAGCGTAAGCGGCTGCATGCAGAAACCCAGGCCCATGCCGAAGAACACGGCGATCACGCCGGGAACCCAGAGGCCCGTGTCCACGCCCAGGGACAGTCCCATGACCAGCGCGGCGACGGTGAGGATGCCAGTACCCACGATGGGGAAGATCCGGTATGTGCCCGACGCCGAAATGGTGCGGCCCGCCGTGATGGAACCGGTCAGGATGCCCAGGGTGAAGGTGATCATCATCAGGCCGGCTTCGGTGGGTGTGAGCCCTTTGACCAGCTGCAGGTACATGGGCAGCATGGCGATGGCGCCGAACATGCCGATGCCGATGATGAAGTTCAGCAGCGAGGACAGGCCAAAAGTAGCGTTCCGGAAGAGCCGGAGCGGGATCAGGGCGTAGTCTCCGGCGCGCTTTTCAGCCAGCAGGAACCAGATGATGCCTACAGCGCCCAGGCCGTAGCAAAGGAAGGAGTTCAGCGACATAAAGCCCCAGCTGCGGCCCTGTTCCGCCACGAGCAGCAGCGGGACGATGGCGAGCGTGATGGCGGCCGCGCCGAAGTAGTCGATCTTCTGCTTCACGTGCTTGGCCGGCAGGTGCAGGAACATAAACACCACGGCCAGGGCCGCCAGGCCGATGGGCAGGTTGATGAAGAACACCCAGCGCCAGCCGTCAAAGCCCAGGATGTTGGCCGACCCTGCGAACGCGCCGCCCACCACCGGGCCGAGCACGGAGGAGATGCCGAACACCGACATAAAGTAGCCCTGGTACTTGGCCCGGTCCTTGAGGGACACGATGTCGCCGATGATGGTCAGCGCGAGGGCCAGCAGGCCGCCGGCGCCCAGGCCCTGGACGCCGCGGGCGATGGCCAGTTCGGTCATGGAGTGCACTGAGCCGGCGTAGAGCGAGCCGATCAGGAAGATGACGATGGCGATCAGGTACAGCGGACGGCGGCCGAAAATGTCGCTCAGCTTGCCGTACAGCGGCGTGCTGACGGTGGACGTGATGAGGTAGGCGGTGGTGGCCCACGCCTGGAGGGACAGCCCGTCCAGGTCATTGGCGATGGTGTAGATGGAGGTGGACACGATGGTCTGGTCCAGGGATGCCAGGAACATGCCCAGCATGAGCCCCACCATCACGGTGACGATCTGACGCTGTGTCAGGGTTTCGCCGGCGGCACGCACAGCGGTTGTTTTGGACATGGCTTCTCCAGGAAAGAATGAGGGATCGCGCTCGATAGTTGCTTTCAGTAACTATGTTAGTTCGCGTTTCATTCCCGCTGCCAGAGATTTCTTCCGGAAGCTCAGCCCCGCCGCGGACTCCCCCAAGCTGGAGGACCTCGATCAGCGCTCCACGAGGATGCCGTCCGGATCGCACCAGACGGTGACGCCGGGACGGAAGGTCACGCCGTCGAGCACTACATCAACGTCAACCTCACCGGCGCCGGCCTTGGCGCTCTTGCGCGGGTTGCTGCCCAGCGCCTTGACGCCCAGATCCAGTTGGGCGATCGCCTCGCGGTCGCGGATGGCGCCGTTAATTACGACGCCGGCCCAGCCGTTCGCCACGGCGCTCTCGGCGATCATGTCCCCCATCAGGGCTGTGCCCAGCGAGCCGCCGCCGTCCACCACCAGCACGGCGCCATGGCCGGGGGTGGCCAGGGTGGACTTGACCAGGGCGTTGTCCTGGAAGCAGCGGATGGTCCGCACCGGGCCGCTGAAGTGCGAACGGCCGCCGAGGGACTGGAACTGGAGTGAAACGGACGCCAGGGCCTCGCCGCGCTCATCGTACAGATCGGCGGTGTTGACGGGGCTGTTGGTGTTGCCAGCAGATGCGGTCATTGGATCTCCAGGTGTTGTCGTGGCGGGCTCCGCGGTTTCCTTAGCCGCACAGGTTGGGCTCCGAATAACAAAGCGGGGCGATGCAGCCCACGATAGTCTGATTTTCAGCATCACCAACCGTTCCAGGGGGAACCAGCCATGAGCCTGTCCGACACGCCCGCAGTACCGGATCCCAGCGCCGCATCGGCTCCCGAAGCGGGAGCGGGGGGCCCGACGGCGGCACTCGCCGAGCCGACGCAGAGGGTCACCGCGCGCTGGGTCACCGGTCTGGTACTGGTCAATGTTGGCATCAACGCCGCGTTCTTCGGACCCATCAACATCTTCATCGCCCAGCAGGCCATTGGCATCGACGAAACAAACAAGGAAGCCATCGCTTCCCTCGTACTTGGGTGCGGCGCCGCCGTATCCCTGGTGGCCAATCCACTCTTCGGGGCGCTGTCCGACCGGACGGTCTCCGGTTTCGGCCGTCGTTCCCCCTGGGTCCTGGCCGGCGCCGTCCTGGCCACCGCCGCCTTGCTGGCGATGTCCGGAGCCACGGCCGTTGCCCTGATGGTCCTGTTCTGGTGCCTGGTCCAGCTGGGCGCCAACGCGGCCTATGCCGCCATCACTGCCGCCATTCCGGACCGGGTGCCGGTGCTGCAGCGCGGCGGAGTGGGGGGACTGGCGGCCCTGGGCCAAACGGCGGGCATCCTCCTGGGCGCAGTCTTCGGGGCGGTGGTTTCGGGAAACTTCATGGTGGGGTACACCATGTGTGCGGCCGCCCTGCTGTTCTCCGTGGTGCCCTACCTGTTCCACCGGAATGACCCGCCGCTGCCCAGGGAGCTCCGGCCGCCGTTCTCGTGGGGCAGTTTCCTCCGCGGCTTCTGGATCAGCCCGGCCCGCCACCCGGACTTCGCCTGGGCCTGGCTCACCCGCTTCCTGGTCAACGTCTGCAACCAGCTGACCATTGTGTACCTGATCTTTTTCCTCGGAGACGTCCTCAAGCATGAGAACCCGGCGCTGGGAGTCCTGACCCTGACCGGGATCTATGCGGCGCTGGTCATGGTTACTGCGGTGATTGCGGGGCCGTGGAGCGACCGGGTGGGCAAGCGCAAGCCCTTCGTGATCGCTTCCTCCGTCATGATTGCCATGGCGGGCCTCACTATGGCGTTCTTCCCCGTGTGGACCGGCGCCCTGGTTGGGGCCGCCATCCTGGGTATCGGCTACGGCGCCTACCAAGCCGTTGACTTTGCGCTGCTGACGCAGGTGCTGCCGCAGGCCGCGGACCGCGGCAAGGATATGGGAGTCATTAACGTGGCCGCCTCGTTGCCGCAGGTGTTCGCGACAGGCCTCGCTTTCCTCGCGGTGACGCAGTTCGGCGGGTACGTCACTCTGTTCACCACTGCGGCCGTCATTGGGCTGCTCGGCGCTGTGTTCGTGGTCAAGATCAAGGGCGTGGACTGAGGCGCCAACGCCGCGTGGCGTATTGTTGAGGCAGACTGCAGGGCGGCCGGGATGGGGATCCGCCAGCCGCTGCACCATAGGAACACAACCCCGGAATCCTGATGCCCGAGACACTTTCAGCCCATCCGTCCATGGCCGCCCGGCCCTCCACGCCGCGCCAACGGCTGCGCTACACGCGCGTCCTTGAGTCTGCCGCAGGGTTTGCCCGCAAGGGGCTGGAGTCTGTGGACCTCGCGGAAATTTCGGAGAAGTCCGGCGTGCCGTCGGGCACCGTCTACCGCTATTTCCCCACCGCCAACCACCTGATGCTGTCCCTCTACCGCCAGCAGCTGGACGAGCTTCAGGGCAGGGCCCGCACGTCGGCGGCCAGCTTCGGTGGCCGGGCCCTCACCGGCGTGGTGATGGAGATCTTCCATATGCGCGTGATGCAGCCCGCCGTCGAGCAGTGCCTGACCCGCTGCGTGTACCTCAAAGACAAGGACACCACGGCGCTCCTGCATGAAATCGATGCCCTGAGCGAAACGGCTGTAGCCACCGCCTCCGACGACGCCGTGGCGGCCCGCGTGCTCCTGCTGACCGTCACTGGTCTGGTCCAGTCAGTCCGCAACCGCCGGCTCTCGCTCTTTGAGGCCGAAGAAGACCTCAAAAAGGCCTGCACCCTGCTTGCTCCGGTAGCTTCCGGGGCCCGCGCTGCCCACCGATCGGCGTAACTGGTCTAGACCAGAAAGCCAATAAATACGTCTTTATGCCGTGACGTGGCTCACAAAATGGCCTGATTAAACGATTTGGCACGCTCCCGGAGGGTCGAGTGCACTTTTTCGGCCGTCCGCGCTGATTATTATGGCAGGACCGGAGTGGCTGGCAACCCGCATCTGCAAGGGCTTCACCCCGGGCCCGCCACCTCTGGGCCCAAGAAGCAACGAATTCCACCTTGAGCCTCCCTGTGCTTGAGCCATTCTGCGCCGTGCGCCCACGGCTAGCCCCAGGAGACAACGACGTGTCCATTGACGTAATCGCACCTACAGACAATTCAGCAGCCACCGCCCTGACAGAGGCCGAGATCTTCGATGCCCACCAGGGCGGCAAGCTCTCGGTCACCAGCACGGTCCCGCTGTCCAACAAGCGCGACCTGTCCATCGCCTACACCCCCGGTGTGGCCGAGGTCAGCCGCGCCATCCACAACAACCCGGAACTCGCCAAGACCCTCACCTGGGCGCAGCGCCTGGTGGTTGTGGTCAGCGACGGCACCGCGGTGCTGGGCCTGGGCAACATCGGGGCCGCCGCCTCCCTGCCCGTGATGGAGGGCAAGTCTGCCCTGTTCAAGACCTTCGGCGAGCTGGATTCCATTCCGCTGGTCCTGAACACCACGGACGTTGATGAGATCGTGGAAACCCTGGTCCGCCTCCGCCCCAGCTTCGGCGCGGTCAACCTTGAGGACATCTCGGCCCCCCGGTGCTTCGAGCTGGAGGAGAAGCTGATCGAGGCGCTGGACTGCCCGGTCATGCACGATGACCAGCACGGCACCGCGGTGGTGGCCCTCGCCGCCCTGACGAACGCCGCCAAGGTCACCGGCCGCGAACTCGCTGACCTCCGCGTGGTGGTTTCGGGCGCCGGAGCCGCAGGCATCGCCGTCGCCGAAATCCTGCTCGCCGCCGGCATCACGGATGTTGTCCTGCTCGACTCCAAGGGCGTCATCAACCGGGAGCGGGCGGACATCGCCGCCGACCCGCAGAGCAAGAAGTCCCAGATGGCAGAGCGCAGCAACCCCCGCAGCGTCACGGGCGGCCCCGGCGAAGCGCTGCTGGGCGCTGACGTGTTCATCGGGGTTTCCTCCTCGAAGCTGGACGAGGCGCACCTGAAGCTGATGAACGCCGATTCCATCGTGTTCGCCCTCTCCAACCCGGACCCCGAAGTCCTGCCCGAGGTGGCCGCCAAGTACGCTGCCGTGGTGGCAACCGGCCGCAGCGACTTCCCCAACCAGATCAACAACGTCCTGGCCTTCCCCGGAATCTTCCGCGGCGCGCTGGACGCCGGCGCCCGCCGGATCACGCCCGCCATGAAACTCGCCGCGGCCCGCGCCATTGCCGAACTCGCGGAAGCCGACCTTTCGGTGGACTACATCGTGCCCAGCCCGCTGGATCCGCGCGTTGCCCCGGCAGTGACGGCCGCCGTAGCCGCCGCAGTGGAAGCCGAGTAACCTCCGCCGCCACACACTGCCACAACGCCCGACGGCGGTGCCTCCCCGCGCAGGGGACGCACCGCCGTCGGGCGTTAAGCGGCGAAGCTGACCGCCGTGCCGCCCTAAACTGGGGCTCATGAACTCCGAAACCGTGGTGAGCATCCTGTGCGGCCTGGCGATCCTGGTGGGCGTGGCCGGCACCATCATCCCGGTCCTGCCCGGCAGCTTCCTGATCGGGCTCAGCCTGCTGGCGTGGGCCATCTGGGGCGGTGCCGGGGCCACGGGCTGGGTGGTCTTCGCGGTGGGAATGGTGTTTGTGCTGGCCGGCATGGCTGCCAGCGCCGTGCTGACCGGACGAAAGCTCAGGGAGCACAACATTCCCAACCGCAGTGTGGTGATTGGCCTGGCAGCCGGTGTGGCCGGCATGTTCGTCATCCCGGTGGTGGGGCTTTTTGTGGGTTTCGCCGTGGGACTGCTGCTCAGCGAGTTCCTACGCACCCGGAACTTCGGCACCGCAACCACCACCAGCTGGGCCGCCCTGAAGGCCACCGGGCTGGGCATGCTGGCCGAGTTCGGGCTCGCGTGCCTGGCGGCCAGCACCTGGGTGATCGGGCTCTGGGTCGCGGCGGCCACGTAGGTGTGCCACGTAGGCTGCGCACGGAGGTCTGCCACGTAGCATGGAGAGATGACCGCGGGGGATGCCAGAGGACCGATCTACCGGGACACTCGTGACCTGACGCCGTTCGGGAACGCCCACCTGCAGACCCCTGTCCGGGAACTCGCCGGCAGTGTGGGCGGGCTGATCCACGGTGTGCTGGGCGGCCGCGACGCCGCGCTGATTGCCGTGGACGGCGAGGTTCCCAGGCTCAAGCGGATGCCGGGCAAGGCGCCCAAAGCCGTCCACGATGCCATCTTCACCAGCAGGGAACCTGAGCGGCTCATCGCCGTGGGCCGCATGTATCCGGGCTGGGCGGGGCTCTGCTCCGTCATGGCCGGCCTCCTCGCGTACCAGCACGGCGGCTACCTGCGCGCATCCGAACTCCTCCAGCGCGGACTGTCCATCAGGAACGACGACGACGCCAACCAGTATGCGGCCACCTATCTCACGCGCGTGGTCACCCGGGTGGAGGTTGCCGAGCGCATCGAAGTCCCCGTGCTGTTTAGCCAGGAAGCGGTCTTCCTGGCCCTGTCGCACTCCCTGCGGGAGACGGGCCAGCTGGAAGCCGCGCTGCAGACGGTGGCCGGGCTGCCGCCGTCGTTGCCCTCAGCCTTGGCCCGCTGCGCACTGGCGTTGGCGCTGGGACGCGACAAGGAAGTGGTGATCTGGACCGAGGGGCTGCTGAACTCCGACGACCTCTCGGCGGCCCTGCTGCTGCTCCGCGGGCGCGCGCTCCGGCGGCTCGGCGCCCACGCAAAGGCGCACGAAGCCCTGAAGGAGGTACTCCGCCGTCGGAAAACAGACGTGGTGCTCCGCAACGACGCCCTCACCGACCGTGCCCTGCTGGTGCTCGACAACGGCCGCAAATCCCTCAACCCGCGGGACTGGCTCCGCGGCCGGCCGGCGGAGCTGGAAACGTTCGAAGTCATCCGCAAGGACATTGATGAGCGCCGGCTGTGGGAGCAGGAGTGGGAAAACCTGGACGGGAAATAGGCTTCGGGCGAGTCCCTGGGGACTTGCCTTGTGGACCAGGCCGCCCCGGAGTACAACGGAGGCATGAGCGACGCAGTGCGGTCCTGGATGGAAAAGTACATCGCGGCGTGGACTTCCAACGACCCGGAGGACATCAGGGCGCTGTTCACCGAGGAAGCCGTCTACGCCACCCGGCCGCATGATCCCGATGCCTGGCGGGGGCGCGAACAGATCGTGGACCGCTGGCTGGAGGCGCGGGACGACCCCGGGAACTGGACCTTTGACTGGACGCTGTTGGGGGCGGATAGCGGGCTGGGGACCGACGGCGGGCTGGCCTTTGTGCAGGGTTTCACGGACTACCTTGGTGATGGTCCCAGCTACGACAACCTGTGGGTCATCCGCCTTGAACCGGACGGACGGGCGTCGGAGTTCACGGAATGGTTTATGGAGCGCAAGGCCTAGGCTTGCTGCGTGAGCCCTGCAACCAGCGGAACCAGCTGCTCTGAGAGGAGCACCACGCCGAGGGCAACCATGATGATGCCGCTGGCCAGGGTGACTGTCCGCGCGGCGCCAGGCCGGGACTGCAGGAGCTTGCGGGCCAGCAGCGCCACGCACGTGTAGACGGTCCCGGCCAACAGGACAAACGTCAGGCCCAGCAGGCCGGACTGGACGGGGACCGGGAGGGAGGCCTCCGGGCTGACGAACTGCGGCACCAGCGCCACATAGAACAGCAGCCCCTTGGGATTGATGCCGCTGGTGCCCATGCCCTGAAGGAACGTGCGGAGCTGGTTGGCGGGCTTCCCGACGGCGTCTGCCGCACTGAAGGAGGCCCCGCGCCAGGAGCGGAGGGTGCTGATGCCCAGCCACAGCAGGTAGCCCGCGCCCGCCACCGTAAGCCAGCCCAGGACGCCCGGCAGGCCGGACAGCAGGGCCGCGAGGCCTGCCACCATCAGCAGCGTATGCAGGACGTAGCCGCCGCACAGTCCCGCCACGGCCGGGACGAAGCTGCGCTGCCGCAGACCGGCCGTGATGGAGTACGCCCAGTCCACGCCGGGGGTGCAGGCGAGGGCGACAGCCACCAGCACAAAGGCGAAAAACAGCTGGGGATTCATGACGGGCTCCTGTCCGATGGGTACAGGACAAACCTTATGAAGTTTCAGGCCATAAGTGCTTACCCTTTTCGCCCGGTTTGAGTCCGAATTGGTAAGATATTTGCGTGATTGACCACATTGACAGAAACATTTTGCGCCACCTCAAGGAAGATGGCCGGATGACCGCCACAGCACTTGCCGCGAAGGTCGGGCTCACGGTGGCGCCATGCCACCGGAGGCTCCGGGATCTGGAGGCATCGGGCGTGATCCGCGGCTACAAGGCGGACATCGATCCGGCCGCCGTCGGGCTGGGTTTCGAGGCCATCGTGTTTGTCACTTTGCGACAGGTGGACCGCTCCACCATGGAGATCTTCGAGAACCGGGTGGCGGACAATCCCAACATTGTGGAGGCCCAGCGGCTGTTCGGCTCCCCGGACTACCTGCTGAAGGTCATCGCCGAGGACCTGCCGGGTTACCAGCGCTTCTACGACGCCGAACTCACGTCACTGCCCGGGGTTGAGCGGCTGACGTCCACGCTGGTGATGAAGAACATCAAATCCAATGCGGGCCCGCCGCTGTAGCGCTTGGGCGTTGTTCTGCGTTGCGTCCCTGCGTTGCGTCCATCCTGCGTTGCCTCAGTCCGTGGGGCGGACGTGGACGATGATCACCTGGGTGTCCTTGCCGCCGTCGTACCGGAGGTCGTAGTTCACGTCCAATCCCGTGGAGGTGCCGGACGTGATGGAGAAATCGGTCTTTCGTTCCGGGTCCCGCTGGGCACCGGCGATCCAGCGTTCGGCGGAGTCGGCGTCGATCCCGTACCGCGCCACACCGTCCCGGATGAGCTCAAAATACTCGTCAGGAGAGCCAGCGGTGAGGAAGTAGGTGACCTCGCTGAAGTCCGGCCGCTTGTCCGTGGTGTTCAAGCGGATGCGGTCCGTTTCCCCACTGATCTCGCCGCTCGGAGCAACGATGGTGAGCTTGATCTTGCCCGAGTCCCTGGTGTTGATCTCGGGCCCGTAGCTGTCTTCCGTGACCCGGACAGCAGCCTTTTCCAGCTTTCCCGAACTCATGTCCAGCCGCGCGGACTTGGAGTCGCGGATCTGCTCCACGCCGGCAGCGTCGAGGGTGGAAAATTCCGAGGTGCTCATGGTGCTCCCTTGAGAGGTCGGTTCGTTCGTGGTGCCACTGATCTGGCAGCCCGTCAGGGCGAGGCCAGCGGAAAGGGCAAGGAATACGACGGCGGGCCGCCGCCTCTGGCGCCGAGGTGCGGTTGGGCATGTGGTCTTCACTGGTGGACCTCCGCGCCGAAGCCATCCACAAAGCGGTCCATGATGCCGGGGATGTTGTTGGTGGGGCGGTGCTGCTCCACCCGGTCGTTGAAGTCCGAGCCGATGATCTGCTCTGCCCGTCCCGGATCCGTCGCCAGGAGGTCCTGGTAGGCCGGGAGGGTGTCCTGCCGGATGAGCTCCCACCGCTGGTCCGCGAGGGAGATGTTCCCGTCGGGGAAACCGGTGGTGAAATCCGTGCGGAACTGGGTGGGGTTGTCCCAGTTGGTGAAGGGCAGGCTTTCCGGGCCGGGGCTTTCCACGCTGAAGGTGTAGGGAAAGACTTCCGGGTAGCTCTTTGCGCCCGGGATGGATGGCTCGCCGGCCAGCGTGACCAGGTACGTTACGGCTTCTCCGCCAGGGTGGTTCCGCATGTCGTCGTAATCGTCCGCGATGATCTCGTTCTGCTCGCGGTACAGCAGGGCGGTGTTGCCCTCCTGGATCAGGTCCGGGTCACCGGAATCGATCTTGGCCCATTCCTCGGCGGTACCGGTATCGATGGCGCCCGAGTCCCGCAATCTGTTGATTTCCTCGATGCCGCCGTTCATGTAGGCCTCGTGCTGGCGGGCCTGGTCCAGGAAGATCTCCTTGTTCATGTCCAACATGCTGGTCTCGTAATAGCGGATCTCCTGGTCGGTCATGCCGGCGAGCTGTTCGATCTGGTCAAGGATGGGGAGCGGGATGTCCGAAGCCGGATTGTCCGCGATCTGCTGGGCGAGGTCCCGCAGCATGGCCATGTCCTTAAAACCGCCCGCGAAGGAAGGGCCGATCATGTTGGCCATGCCGGCCCACTGCAGATCCGGGTTGGACAGGTACGCCTGGCCGTAGAAGTCGTAGACCTTCTTGATGGTCTCCCAGTTGTGTTCGGTGCCTTTGGAGGTGTCCCAGCTGGCGGGGTCGATGCCCATGTCCAGCATTGCCTGGTTGTTCCAGTAGTCGCTGAGGAAATCCGCGTATTCCTCGGAGCTTTTGTCGATCAGCCCGGAATCGGCGGCAGCATCCATGGCGGCCTTTGCAGCCTCGGGGTTTTCGAGCGCCCACTGCCTGAATTCCTCGCTGCCGAGGTAGTCCCGGCGTTCTTCGGGGGTCATGCCGTTCAGCCGGTCCGTCAGGTCCTGGGCAGCGCCGTTCCCGGAACCGCTGCCACCACTCCCGGAGCCACCGGCGGGGCCCCTGCTTCCGGAACCGGCCCCGTCGCTGGCCTTTTCCTGCTCGTCGGCGTTGGCGAGCACCGTCTTGGAGGCCGTCTCCAGCGCGGCCGTTGCGGACTTCAGCAGCAACATGAACGATGACGTCCAGTCGCTGCGGAAGCGCTCGCCGTCGTGCCCCTTCCAGGCGCCTGTACCGATAACGCTGCTCAGCTGCTGGCCGAGCAGGCTCAACCTGGTGGCGCCGCCTGCCAGGTCCTTGGCGAGCTGCCGCAACTGGGCAACGTCGCCGCCGTAAAAGTTTCCCGCCATGTTTCCCCCCGAATGGATTCCCGTGCCAGCCTAGCTGCGAGGCGTCCGCGAGGGCGATGGGGAGAGCTCCCCGTGGGGGTCGAGTGCGGGCCCGGAGAGGCGGAACTCAGTCCCGCAGCAGTCCGGTGGTGCGGTACGGGATGACTTCCCGCAGGAACATGCTGGTGGACGTCCGGACAATGCCGGGGCAGAGTCTGATCTCCTCGGACACTCGGTAGAGGTCGTCCGGGCTGGTGGCCACCACGCGGATCAGCAGGTCGGTGTCGCCGGCAGGGGCATGGCATTCGAGGACCTCGGGGATTTCTCGCAGGGCCGCGATGGCTTCGTTGAGGTGGCTCTGGTCCAGTTCGGCGCTGACGGCCGCCGCTACACCCCGGCCCAGGGCGGAGGGGAGCACCCGGCTGCTGTTGGGGCGGAGAGCGCCCGACGCCGTCATCCGCTCCAGGCGCGACTGGACGGTCCCGCGCGCCAGGCCCAGCCGCTGGGCCAGCACCATGATGGGGACGCGCGGGTCCTCGTCC
Source organism: Pseudarthrobacter sp. NIBRBAC000502772 (assembly GCF_006517235.1). Taxonomy (NCBI): domain Bacteria; kingdom Bacillati; phylum Actinomycetota; class Actinomycetes; order Micrococcales; family Micrococcaceae; genus Pseudarthrobacter; species Pseudarthrobacter sp. NIBRBAC000502772. The sequence continues at coordinate 308,981 of NZ_CP041188.1, read as the reverse complement.
AGGGCATTAAGGATGCGCTTGTCCGTGGCGTCCAATTGCTGCAATCTGATCAGTTCCTGTCGGAGTTTGTGGTCCATATTGGTCAGACTGACCAACAAAATGCTTGCTGGTTGTGCCAACTGTATGGCGTCTGCTCAAATTGTGGCAACAAGGGCTGAGGCTACCGCCGAATCCCGCAGGCTATAGGAACCCGGCACACCACCCGGCAACTGGACACCGCCTCCCGCAAGGAGGACGCCGCTGATTGACACTTGTTCACACCACGGTCATTCTGCACACACGGCAAGAGCCCCTGAGCCACCGACGTCGGATCCCCGAAGTCATCGGTAGCTGAGGGGCTCTTGTGCTGCCCCGGGCTAGGGTTGGTCCATGACCCCAGCCGGCCGCTTTGCCCCCAGCCCTTCCGGCGAACTGCATGTAGGAAATCTCCGCACCGCGATGCTCGCCTGGCTGTTCGCCCGGTCCTCCGGCCGCGACTTCCTGCTGCGCGTCGAGGACCTTGACCGGGCACGGGCCGGCGCGGAGGCGGAGCAGCTCCGCGATCTGGAGGCCGTGGGCCTGACGTGGGACGGCGCCGTCGTGCGCCAGACGGACCGCGGCGCCGTCTACGCCGAAGCGATCGGGCGGCTGGCTGCCGCAGGCCTCACCTACGAATGCTTCTGCACGCGCCGCGAAATCCAGGAGGCGCCGTCCGCGCCGCACGCGCCGCAGGGCGCGTATCCGGGCACCTGCCGGGACCTCGATCCTGCCGAGCTGGAGTTCAAACGCTCCACCCGGCCTGCGGCCATCCGGCTCCGCGCCGAAGTAACGGAGTACAGCGTACGGGATGTGTTGCACGGTGATTTCACCGGCGTGGTGGACGATTTTGTCCTGCGCCGCAACGACGGCGTGACCGCCTACAACCTGGCCGTCGTGGTGGACGACGCCGCACAGGGGGTCGACCAGGTGGTGCGGGGCGATGACCTGCTGCCGTCCACGCCGAGGCAGGCATACCTTGCGTCACTGTTGAATATTCCTGTCCCGGAATATGCGCATGTACCGCTGGTGGTGAATTCCGACGGCGTCCGGCTGGCCAAGCGCGACGGCGCCGTGACGCTGGCCGATCTCGCCCGTACCGGCGTTTCCGCCGCTGACGTGCGGAACCTCATCCTGCAGTCCCTGCGGCTGCCGGCCGGGACGCTCGAAAACGCACTCGCGGACTTCCGCCCGGCGGACCTCCCGCGGGAACCGTGGGTCTGGACCGGCCCCTAGGCAGCGCGCGAACGGACGCTTGCGGCCCCGCCGCCGCGACGTCACTTGCTGCCCTACGCGTAGGCTGGAGCTATGTCGGCACCCGAATTCACTGAAGCACAAATCCCTCAACCGCGATTCACTGTCGAGACGGCGCGAGTCCTGGCCGAGGTGGCCCACAACCGGCAGAAGGACAAGCTCAAGAGGCCCTACCGTGACCACGTGATTGCCGTGGGTGATGCCCTTGCAGATTTCGACGACGATATCCGGATTGCCGGTTACCTTCATGACATTGCCGAGGACACTCCCATCACGCGGCAGGCGCTGCTGGACATGGGCGTTTCCGAGCGGGCAGCGGACATCATTGAACGCGTCACCAACCGGCTGCACGATAATCCCGATGACTATCAGGCGGGGATGCACTTCATTGCCGAGGACCACGACGCGGCACTCGTGAAGATCGCGGACAACGCCCACAATTCCCTCCCCGAGCGGGTCAGGGCTCTGGCCGCGAAGTGGCCGGACAAGCCGCCGGTCACCAAGTACCAGGATGCCCGCCCGGTGCTGTATGCCGCCGTCGACGTAGAGGAAGTCCGCAAGATCCTTGCACGGGTTAATCCCTGGCTGCTGAAGGAGTTGGACGACAGGCTCGACGACGAAGACGACACAGATTACGAGAACCTGACGTACGACGAGGCTCCAGCCGCGGAGCCGGCCCCGGTGGTCGAGCCTGTCGAGACCTTGGAAACGGCGGACAGCCGGCGGGACGGAGCCTCTTAGGCCCCTGCTTTCATCTGCTCCAGGGCTGCGTTCATCCGTTCGGTGCCGCGCTTCTCATCAATGACAATCGACACGCCCAGCGCCAGCACAACCACCAGCAGGCAGACCGGCACCGAGACCCCGGCGGCGGCAAGTCCCACGCTGCCCGCCAGCGCGACCACGACGCCAGCCGCCACGGCAAGGACCGTCCGGTCCACGCAGATCATGACGCTGAAGAGCCAGGTCAGGGAGAGTTTGAACAGCGCCACGGGTACCGCGATGCTGGCCACGGCCACGGCGGCGCTGATGTGGGCCTCATGGTCGACATAGTAGGCCGCCACGTGCAACCCCGCGCCAGTTGCGGCGATGGCCGCAAAGATGGGCATATGCCCGTAGCCGAAGAAGAATGAGCGGTGGCGCTGGAAATGTAGGGCCGGGCCGGCGGGCAGGATGAAGTAGATCCACCACATGCTGAACGCGAGGGCCGTTCCGCCGAATCCCACCAGCGCCGCGTCGACGCTCCAGCCATGGTGGGCCACAATGGCACGGAGGGTTTCGATCGCCCCGATCAGGCATTCGCCAAGGGCGATGATGGCGAGCAGCCCGTAGCGCTCGGCGATGTGGTGCGCATGCCACGGGGTCCGCATGCCGCGCTCCGCGGCGTAGGGTATGGCCATTTCCAGGATGAACAGGGGCGCAGCCACGAGGAACGTGGTCAGGATATCCGCCTCAATGATGAGCACCGCGATCCAGCCGAGCTGAACCACGCCAAGGTACGCCGCGTACCGCCGGCAGGTCTGCCGGCGTGCCGGATCCTGCCGTGCCGCGCGCAGCCACTGGAAGACCAGGGCCAGGCGCATGATCACGTAGCCGCCCACCATCACGGCGTTGTCCACGTGGTCGCCCTCCACGAGCGAGCGGAACATCGGCTCAATGCCCATTGCCAGGATCAGGACCCCGAGAAGCTGGACCATGGTGACCACGCGGAACACCCAGTCGTCGGTGTCATAGGCGCTGGCGAACCAGGTGAAGTTGATCCAGGCCCAGATCACGGCGAACATCGCGAAGGAGAATCCCAGCAGCCCGGCGCCGAAGTGGGCCTCCGCAATCTCGTGTGCGAACCGGCTGCCGGCCACACCGAAGGCAATGACAAAGGTCAGGTCGAAAAACAGTTCCAGCGGGGTGGCGGCCCGGTGCTTCTCATGCGGATCCCGGCCGCCCATGCGGGCCATGGCATGCCGGATGGGATTGTTGGACATGGCTCAAAGATTACCGCCAGGTCCGTGGCCGGCTCCAGCCCGGAGAGGGCTCCGGATCCTGGAGGGCTGACCCCAACTGGGCCCACGCTGGCGAGCGATCTTCAGCGAGCAGACTTCCGGACAGGGTGCTTGAGGGCGGGGTGCTTTCGGGCAGAGTGTCGTCAGATAGTGGACGGACAGGTTCTTGGTGGCCCGTCACTTCAAGGATCTCAGGTGGCCAGGTCGGTGGTTCCCAGTCGGGGTGTTCGCTGGCGTATTGCCGTCCGGTGGGTGATATCCAGCTTGGTGGTTCGTTCTTGGTGGCGGTGGTGGGTTTCCAGGCGCTGGTGTGTCTGAGTCGGTGGTGTTTGCGGCAGGGTTGGCCGAGATTCGATATGCCGGTGCTGCCTCCTTTGGCCCAGGCGAGGAGGTGGTCGGCCTCGTTGTCGAGGGAGTGGTTGCTGCAGCCCGGGAACGGACACTTCCCGTCCCGTAGGCGTAGCCATTGGCGTTGGGCTTTCGTCACGCGGTAGCTGGTTCTGCCGATTTCCAAGGGTGCTCCGTCGCGGGGGTCGATCAGGACGCGGTGGAAGGCTTCGGCGCCGTCGGCGATGAGCTGGCGGGCCATGGACGGCGGGATCGGCCCGTACCCATCCAACATGGCCGGCTCGTCCGTGAGGCCCAGCAGCGCCATGACCGGGACGGTGACAAGGACCTGCGCCCGCGGCGATGGAACGCCGCCGCTCACGGCGATGCCCCCGGTCTCTTCGTCGCTCGTTTCGCCGGTCGCGCCGCTGCTCTTTTCCCTACCCTCATCGCCGGTTCCGCCGCCGGTGATGTTGTTGGTCAGGAGACAGGTGGCAAGGGTGTCGGCGCGGAGCTGGCTGAGGTTCCGGTCCTCGTCCGGTCCTTGGAGGGCACGGGCTGCGGTGGTGGCGCGGTCCCAGATCGCGGCCGCCTGGTCCGCGGGGAGGTACGCGCTGAGCCAGGCCATACCGTCCCGGTCCGGGGCGTACTCCAGGCGCCTGTCCGCTGCGCTCTTGATGTGGCGTTTTTCGATGCTGACCGGGTGGTGGCGTTCCCGCCAGGTCCGTGCCTTGTGCCGGAACCTTCCGGGGATGAGCTCACCGGCGAAGCCGCGTGCCGGATTCACCGCGTGGGGGTCCAGGAAATGCGCTTCGAGGGCTTGGGCGCCGGCAGGGTCCAAGTTCACGGTTTCGTCGACCATGATCCGGGCGTGCTGCCACGAGATCGTCCCCGCCTGCAGCGCGGAGAATGTCAGTGGCAGGGCAGTGGTCAGGGAGTGCGCTTCGGCGAGGAGGGCACCGGCGGCGCGTTCGCTGACCGTCAGCACGCACGCGACCTCCGCGACTACGGCCATCTCTTGCCCTGTGTTGTCCTCGGGTGACGTTGCAGGGCCCGCTAGAGCCTCGGCAGCGCTGTTGTAACCGGCGGCCAGCCAGGCCTTCAGGGCGGCACTTTTGGCGTCCAGCCGTGAGATTTCGGCCAGCCCGTCCAGGAAACCATCTGCTCTCCGACGCATAGGATCAGCGTCGCCGGAACAGCCGGAATCGGTCCCGTCCCGGAGCACCACAGCCAGCTCAGCGAAGGACACCGAAAGGGCCTCCGCCGTCGCCACAGCCGCTCTGCTATCCATACTCAAAGCATCCCAGCAAGGTCTGACAATGACCGCGAGGATGAATGCCTATGTGCATAACTCAGCGGCCAGGAGCAACCCGCAAGGACTCGACCGCAAGGGGCGCCGCGGCAGTGCAGAGCCGTTCGTGCGCGGGGGCTTAAGTGTCCGTTCGCGCCCTGGGCCGGAGGTTTTAGACCCGCCCCAGCGAGTCGATGTCCTCAAGGAACAGCTCGTGGACGTCCTGGCTGACGGTGGTCCGGGTATCGCCGATCGCGTCGAGGTAGTCCTCGGTGCAGGGCCCCTTCCGGACCGCCTCGCGAACTGAAGAATTGCCTCCGGAAGCCGCGCCGCCGTCGTCGTACACTGCCTTTTCCAGCGCCCGCTGGGAGGCGCTGCGGGCGGCGTACTCAATGTCCGCGGGGGAGAAGCCTTCGGTCCGCTCCACCAGGAGCTCCACGTCCACATCGTCCACCACGGTGGCGGGGATGAAGCGCTGCCACATGGCTTCGCGGGCCTGGCGGTCAGGGAGACCGATGGGGATGACGTAGTCGAACCGGCCATGGCGCAGGAACGCCGAATCCAGTGCGCGGATGAAGTTGGTGGCGCATACCAGCAGGCGGCCGGGCTGTTCGCGGAACGCCGGGATGATCTTCAGGAGCTCGTTGGTGACGCCCTGCAAGGGGGACGGCGGTTCCCCGGAACGCTGGGAGGCGATCTCCTCCACCTCGTCGATGAACACCACGCAGTGCTCCAGCTCTGCGATCTCCAGGAACGTTTCGCGGAGGGCCCCGGCGAGGCCCTTGGGATCGGAGGCCAGCCGGGACGGGAAAACCTCCACGAACGGCCACTCAAGACGGGACGCGATGGCCTTCGCAAACGTGGTTTTGCCGGTCCCGGGAGGACCGAACAGCACCACGGCGCGCGGCGGCACCACGCCGTATTCATCGGCGAGGTCAGCCTCCGCGAGGGGCAGGACAAGCCGGCGCTCCAGGAGTTCCTTTTCCTTGCGCATGCCGGCCACGTTCTCCCACAGGTCGCGGGCCAGGATCCGGCCGCCCAGCTGGCCCAGCGCGCCCAGCTCCTGCCGCTGCACGGGGATGGTCCGCTCGAAATAGCGCAGGTTCTTCTTGAGTGCGAAGCCGCGGCTGAGGAACGCCTCCACCCGGGTCTCCGCTTCCGGCATCAGCGCGGAGAGCTTGTTGAGGCCATGAGGGGCCATGCGGTTTTCGACGGCGGCAAGCAGCGACGTGCCGATCCCGCGCCCGCGGTATTCAGGGAGTGTAGCCAGGAAGACGATCCAGCCCTGGTCATGCGCGGCGCGGCCGACGGCGGCGCCCACCACCTGATCGCCCTGCACCGCCACCACTGCGTGGTCCTTCTCGCAGGATGCCAGCACCTCGGAGAGGGCATAGACGGGCTCCACATCAGAGGCCTTGAGCGACTCCCAGAGGTGCAGGATCCCGTCCAGGTCTGCGGAATGGAAATCCCTGATGCGCCAGTTGGTCATGCCGTGTCTCCCGGGTGGTTCGTCATTGAACGGGTCAGTGAGCTTCGTCGTTGAACTGCAAAAAGCGCTGTGACGCGCTCTGCTGAGCATAGGCGATCAGCCCGCGGCGAAGGGTTGCGGGAGCGTTGCATTACGGAACGTACGACGGCGGCACCTGGGTTCCGTGTCCACGGAAACCAGGTGCCGCCGTCGGACGCTGCCGCCTGATCAGACCTTGACCGGAACGGGGTGGATCTCGTCGGCGGGGTGGCCTGCGCGCTCATGGATACGCCGAACAGCGTCCGCAGACGGGGCCTCCGACAGGCAGTAAACCAAGCCCGACTCGGGATCGGCCCAAGCAGATTTGAAGTCAACCTTCTCGTCGCTCTGGATAGCAAGATCGGCGTTATGTGCCTCGCGAAGTGCTTCCTGGGTTATTCCAACCATGTTGTGATGAACGTCCATGAATTCCGGCATGATGATGCTCCTTAACTAGGTTTCGGCGTTGAAACAGCAGGATGCGGCTGACGTTAGACCTGCGCCCGTGGGCCGTCAAGAGGATTCTGGGAACGTACGACGGCGGCACCTGGGTTCCGTGTCCACGGAACCCAGGTGCCGCCGTCGGGCGTCACGGCCGCTTTGGCCGGGCAGGGCGTTACCTCTTGAAGGTCTCCGCCGGCAGGTTGGCGATGACGGGGGCTGTGCCGGTGAAGCCGTCGCGGGTTTCGGCGATTTCACGGATCCGTTGGCGGCAGGCGTACCAGCCGAACACCATCAGCACGGAGGCGATGGCGGTGACGAGCATGGTGAGTGGGGAGTCGATGAAGACCATGACCAGGACGCTGGCGAGGAAGAGCAGGGAGAGGTAGCCGGTGTAGGGGGCGCCGAACATCCGGAAGGAGGGGCGTTTGAGCCAGCCTTTGTCGGCCCAGCGGTGGAGCTGGATCTGGCAGAGCACAATGGTTGCCCAGGTCATGACGATGCCCACGGACGCGACGTTCAGCACGATCTCGAAGGCCTGGGCGGGCACGAGGTAGTTCAGCGGGACGCCGAGGAGGGATACTCCGGCGGTGATGGCGATGCCGCCGTAGGGGACGCCGGCTTTGTTCATCCGGCCGGCGAACTTCGGGGCCGAACCGTTCACGGACATCGAGCGGAGTATGCGGCCGGTGGAATATAGGCCGGCGTTCAGGGAGGAGAGCGCGGCGGTGAGGACCACGAGGTTCATGATGACGTCCACGCCCTGGATGCCGATGGATCCGAAGAATGTCACGAACGGGCTGACGCCCTTTTCGTAGGAGGTGTAGGGCAGCAGGAGGGCGAGGAGGATGACGGAGCCGACGTAGAAGACCGCGATGCGGAAGACCACGGAGTTGATGGCCTTGGGCATGATCTTTTCGGGGTTTTCGGTTTCGCCGGCGGCGGTGCCGACGAGTTCGATGGAGGCGTAGGCGAACAGGACGCCCTGCATGAGGATGATCATGGGGAGCAGGCCGTTGGGGAAGATTCCGCCGTTGTCCGAGAGGAGGCTCAGGCCCACGGGCTGGCCGTCGACGGGGGTGCCGAAGATGACGAAGTAGGTGCCGACGACGAGGAAGACGACGAGGGCGGCGACCTTGATCAGGGCGAACCAGAATTCGAGTTCGCCGAAGACCTTGACGGAGACGAGGTTCAGGGCGAGGACCACGATGAGGGCGATCAGGGCCCAGGCCCACTGCGGGACCTCGGCCATCCAGGGGATGTAGTTGCCGAAGAAGTTCATGTACAGGGCGGCGGCGGTGATGTCCACGATGGTGGTGGTGGCCCAGTTGATCCAGTAGAACCAGCCGGAGACGAACGCGGCTTTCTCGCCGAAGAATTCGCGGGCGTAGGAGACAAACGAGCCTGATGAGGGCCGGTGCAGGACCAGTTCGCCCAGGGCCCGCAGGATCAGGAACGCGAAGAAGCCGCAGACGGCGTAGGCGATGACCAGCGACGGGCCGGCGGCGTTGAGCCGGCCGCCGGCGCCGAGGAACAGGCCGGTGCCGATGGCGCCGCCGATGGCGATCATCTGGATCTGCCGCGGTTTGAGGTTCTTGTGGTAGCCCTTGTCCTCCGCGTGCAGGGCACTCTCAGAGGCGTGCGCCTGGGGCGGGACGGTGTGGTCCGTGATGGGGGAATGTGTCATGGGGTGTCCTTTAGGGCTGTTTGCTGAGGTTCGCCAGGCGCTCGGGACTGAGGAGTTCCTGGAGCTGGGCGGCGGTGAGCAGGCCGTGTTCGAGCACGAGCTCGGCTACACCCTTGCCGGTAGCGAGAGCCTCCTGGGCGATGGCGGTGGCCGTGGCGTACCCAAGGTGGGGATTAAGGGCGGTGACCAGGCCGATTGACTGTTCCACGGTGAGCCGGAGGTGCTCGGTGTTGGCGGTGATGCCCCGGACGCAGCGTGCCGTGAGGGTGCGGCAGGCTGCTTCGAGGTGGGAGATGCTCTTGTGGAGGCTGTGAACGATGATGGGTTCGAAGGCGTTGAGCTGGAGCTGGCCGGCTTCGGCGGCCATGGTGATGGTGACGTCGTTGCCGATGACCTCGTAGGCCACCTGGCTGACCACTTCCGGGATCACCGGGTTGATCTTGCCGGGCATGATGGAGGAGCCGGACTGGACGGCCGGCAGGTTGATCTCGCCGAAGCCGGCGCGCGGGCCGGAGGAGAGCAGGCGGAGGTCGTTGCAGATCTTGGACAGCTTCACGGCCACGCGCTTGAGCACGCCGGACAGGTGCACAAAGGCGCCCACGTCCTGGGTGGCTTCGATGAGGTCGACGGCGGTGACCAGGGGGAGCCCGGTGACCTCGGCCAGGTGCCGGCAGGCTGCCTCGGTGTAGCCGGCGGGGGCATTCAGGCCGGTGCCGATGGCGGTGGCGCCGAGGTTGATTTCGTGGATGAGCAGTTCCGCCTCGGCCAGGCGCAGCCGGTCCTCGCCGATGGTGATGGCGTACGTGCCGAACTCCTGGCCCAGCGTCATGGGGACGGCGTCCTGGAGTTGGGTGCGGCCCATCTTCACCACGGTGCGGAATTCCAGTGCTTTGGCGGCGAAGGCCTCTTCGAGTTCTGCCAGTGCGTCCAGCAGTTCCCGGCCGGCGAAGATGGTGCCCAGCTTCACGGCGGTGGGGTACACGTCGTTGGTGGACTGGCTGAGGTTCACGTGGTCGTTGGGGTGCAGGCGGGTGTAGTCGCCCTTGGGGTGGCCGAGGATTTCGAGGGCGCGGTTGGCGATGACCTCGTTCGCGTTCATGTTCGACGACGTCCCGGCGCCGCCCTGGATCACGTCCACCACAAACTGGTCGCTGAGCTGGCCGTTCATCACGTCGGTGCACGCCTGTTCGATCGCGTGGCCGCGTTCGGCGTCCAGCAGTCCCAGTTCGCGGTTGGTGCGGGCGGCGGCGAGTTTCACGGCGGCCAGTCCCCGGACCAGGTGCATGTTGGAGGATAGCGGCTGCCCGGTGATGGGGAAGTTTTCGACGGCGCGGAGCGTGTGGACGCCCCAGTAGGCGTTGCCTGGGACGTCGCGGTCACCCAGAAGGTCATGCTCGGACCGGGTTTCGGGGACGGCATCCACGGCACTCAGGTTGGTGGTCAGGTTGATCATGGGGGTCCTCACAGGGCTTCGTTGGCGGGCGCGGACAGGATAGGTGCAGGCAGGAAATCTGTGGGCCGCAGCAGGCCCACTTTGTGGCCGCCGCCCAGGACAGGGGCTGTGCCGATGCCGGCGAGCGGCGCAATGTCCACGCCGAGGGATTCAAGAACGTGGACGGTGGCGGGCATCCGGGCGCGGTCCCCGCCGTCGGAAATCTTGACGGCAACTGCGCGGCCATCCGGCAGGCCGACGAGCTGCACACCTTCAAAACCGTCCTTCGCCACAGAGCCGGGCAGCAGTCGCATCAGTTCCGTGACGTCCCGGCGATCGCCGGCCACCATGTCAGGGTGCTGCCGCATGGCGAGCCCGACGGCGGCTTCCGCAAGCAGCGGGGCGGTCCCGCCGTCGTCGGAGGTGCTGACGACGGTAATCGCGGTGGCGGCCGCCGCGATGGCGCCGAACGCGCGGGCCATGCCGTGGAGGGTGAGGGCGAAGAGGGGCGTCCCGCAGCCGTCCGTGCTGCGGGCGAAGGGCTCCTCGCCGGTCAGCTCGGTGACGGTGGCGGCGATCAGCTGCTGCAGCGGGTGGGACGGATCGATGTAACCCTTGACCGGCCAGCCGTTGATGACGCACGTGGCGGCCATGGCGGCGTGCTTGCCGGAGCAGTTCTGGGTCAGCTGCGTGGCGCGGAAGCCGGTGCGCAGCCAGTCCTCACGCTCGCCGGTTCCGTAGGGCAGGTCGGTGCTGTTCTCGAGGTCGCCCACAGCAAGCCCGTGCATGGCGAGGATGCGCTGGGTGCCGCCGCGGTGTTTGGCTCCGCCGGAGTGGCTGGCTGCGGTCAGGGCGAGCAGATCGGCAGGGAGGTTCAGGCCGGCGCGGACCATGGCCACGGCCTGCAGAGGCTTGAGGGAAGAGCGCGGGTAGAACGGCGCCAGCGGGTCGCCTGCCGTCGCCAGGATCGAGCCGTCGGCTGCGGTGGCGATGGCCGAGCCGTAGTGGACGCTTTCCACGAGGCCGTCGCGGGTGGCGACCACCAGGGGTGCGTGCCGGGCGAGCGTCCCGGCTTCGGTGCCGGTCAAAAATGCGTGTGCGGCCGTACCGGGGACAGCGGTTTGGGCAGCAGGAAGGGCAGGGGCAGGCATGGAGTCCTAGGTCTTTGTTAGGGGAGTTACTTGTTGAGGATGGAGTCGAGGGCGACGCCCACAGCGCGCAGGTGTTCGGCCATGGCTAGGCTTGCGGCCTCGGCGGAACCGGCTTCGATGGCCGCGAGGATCTGCTGGTGCTCGGTGTCCGACGCGTTCTGGCGGTCGGCCACCATGTTCAGGGTTTCCGACTGGAAGGCCAGGGCTCCCCGGATATCTGCCACCACGCTGGCGAACACCTTGTTGCCGCTGGCGCGGGCGATGGCGGCGTGGAAACTGGAGTCCAGGGCAACCCAGGATTCCGGGTCTGTTTCCGTCGTCATGGCGGCGACGATATGCCGCAGCGTCTCGAGTTCCTCGTCCGTCCTGCGCTGGGCGGCCAGTCCTGCTGCCGGAACCTCGATGTGCGGGCGGGCCTCGGTGAGGTCCCGCGCAGAGTAATGCCCCAGGGTCAGGTCATTGGCCACCTTGTTGGCGACCACAAACGTGCCCTTCCCGGTCTTGGTGACAGTCAGGCCCAGGGCGGTGCAGGAGCGTAGCGCCTCGCGGATGACCGAGCGGCTGACCCCGTACTGCTGCGAGAGCATCGCCTCGGAGCTGAGCTTGCCGCCCACGGCCACGGTGCCGGATTCGATATCGGTGCGGATGGCGTTGAAGACAGCTTCCGCCGCGCTGAGACGGGCCAGCGGTTGGGCGTCGAGCCGCTGGGCTCCGGGGGACTGGTGTCCGGAGGGCTTCGCAGGATGCCCTGCTGTCCGGCTGTCTGACAGGTTCACGCCTCAAATATGGCACGGGTCACAGTGTGTGTCAATGCGGGTACCCGAGGGACCTGCGGGCCCTGGCCCGAGGAAGTTGAATCCCCGGACCAGGGTCCGCCGGCCGTCAGGGTCGGGACAAGCCGTCAGGTTCGCACAAGGACTTGCAGAATGCGGGCCGCCGCTCAGGGAACTGGTTGCCGGGACCGTGCAATCGCGGGGATGAGCGCGTAGAAGGGGGTGCAGCCGCCTCTTGTCCCGGGGGAAATGTTGGAGCGGACCAGCGAAGCGGCCTCAAGCGTCGCAAGGTGGTAGCGGACGTTTTCCCTGGAGGAATTGATGGCGCTGCTGATGTCTGACACCTTGCTCGCTCCGTTACGGGCGAGATGCTCGATGATCCTTGACCGGACGTCGCGGCGACGGTCCGCGTCTTCGGGGACCGTGAGTGAATGAATCATTTTTCGCATGCCTTTCAGTGCGTGACTCGATCAGCGCATTGCTGGAGCGGGGACGCGGGTCTCTTCTGCGTCCTCAGCCGCGAGGCCGGTGGCGTCGGGCGTGGCGGGTCGGGCCAGTGGAACACCAGGCCACTGATGATTCCCATCAGGAGCGAGGCCAGAATCCATTTCGTTGATTTGATGTTCAAAGTCAGTCCTTGGCTAAGTGCCGGGATTCAGCCCCCGGAAGGGACCTCGTCTTTGAGTCTCTGAACCCGGCGGGGATTTTGGGCACAACGATGTGCCCCGGATCAGATGGTGATCGGAGGGACGGGCGGTTGGGGCCTATTTTCTGAGGTTGGCCAGGTGTTAGGGGCTGGGAAGTCCCTGGAGCTGCGGACAAGCCGTCGCAGGGTGTTCTGCTGTCCGGCTGTCCGACAGGTTCACGCCACAAATATGGCACGGGCCATAGTGCGTGTCAATGTTTGTGACGGCGCTGTTCACGAGTGCGCGGCGTTGCGGCGCTGGGCCTTCAGGAGCCGCAACCCGCTGGCCAGCACGCCCACATGGCTGAAGGCCTGGGGGAAGTTTCCGAGGAATTCCCCGGTGTCCGGATGGATCTGTTCGGGGAGGAGCCCCAGGGGATTCGCGCGGCTGCACAGGGATTCGTACAGTTCGTGCGCCTCGTCCAGCCGCCCTTGCCCGGCCAGGTTGTCCACCAGCCAGAAGCTGCACAGCAGGAAGGCGCCTTCGGCGCCGGGTAGTCCGTCCGGCGATACCTGTGGCAGGTAGCGGAACAGCAGCCCGTTGCCGGCGTCCAGGTTTGCCGCGATGGCCTTGGTTGTGGAGACCATCCTCGGATCATTGAATGAAATGACATTCCGGATAGGGAGGGACAGCAGCGCGGCGTCCACACCGCCGGAACCTCCCAGCTGTTCGGTGAAAGTGCGCCGTTCCGGATTCCAAGAGAGGCGGAGTGTGGCGTCATGTATCTCCCGGGCTGCCGCCTCCCACCGCCTCTTCGGATACGGCAACCTGTGCTTGCGGGCGATCTGGATTGCCCGGTCCAAGGCCACGTGGCACATGGCTGCCGAGTATGTGAACGGTCGCCCGGCGCTGCGTACCTCCCAGGGGCCGCTGTCGGGTGTTTTCCAGCTGGTGATGGCTGCTTCCACAATGGGGGTCAGTGCCGCCCATAGATGCTTATCCACTGGCTGGCCGCTGTTGGACCACTGGTAGGCGATGTCCACGATTTCACCGTAGACATCATGCTGCCGTTGGTGGATTGCGCCGTTACCCCAGCGCACCGGTGCGGAACCGCGGTAGCCCCGCAGCACCGGATCCTCCACTTCCTCCGGCGGTTGCGAACCGTCCAGTGCGTACATAATGTGCGGGACGCCGTCGCGCTCTACATTGGTCAGCACCCACGCGAGGAACACATCCGCGTCGCTGGGGTCGCCGATCCGCCGGAAGACGTAGTTGGAGAAGGACGCGTCCCGGACCCAGGTGTAGCGGTAGTCCCAATTGCGTGGCGAGCCTGGCCATTCGGGCAGGGAAGATGTGGCCGCTGCCATGATGGCGCCGGTCTCCGCATGGTCGAGCAGCTTCAGGGTCAGGGCCGAGCGCTTCATGAGGTCTGCCTGGGAGCCCTCGCAATCCAGGCTCGAGGACCACTCCCGCCACGCCCGCACGGTCTGGTCGATGAGCTTCCTCGCGTCCGGCCGTTGCCGCAGCCGGAAGCGGCCCGACCAGTGCAGGGAGACTGTCAGTGTTTCGCCGGCGCGCAGCGTCAGCTCCGTACTGAGTCCACGCCCGTCGGGCCGGAGCTCCACCGATGACCACAGGTAGACCTCCGCTGTGCCGTTCACCGGCCAGTCGAACCTCCACCCGGATGCAAGCTGGTCAAAGGTAGTGCCAACCTTCGGCGCCAGGCGCACGCGCACCCGGATATCGCCGCCAACTGCCTCCGCGTACCGGAGTAGTTCATGTCGGCCGGCCGGAACAGGTTCGCCGAGGTTAGCGCCGGAACGGAGGGACATGCAGTCCGTCACCTTGAGCATGCCGTGGTCAGATAGCAGCGAGGTGACCAGCACCCCGGAATCTTCTGTGTACCGCTGGGTGGAGGACACGAGCGGCAGCGGCGTGATCTCAAGGAGGCCGCCAGCATCCGTGTCCAGAATGCCTGCCAGGAAGGGCGGGCTGTCGAATTCGGGCAGGCAAAGCCAGGAGATTCCGCCGTCCCGCCCCACCAGGGCGCAGGTGGAACCGTCGCCGATGAGGCCGTGATCCTCGATGGGCAGATACCCGTCGAGACGCTCCACCGGGCGCGGAAACGCCGGAGCATGCATGCCTGCTGGCTCCTTCAGATTCTTTGATCCTGATACTTAGATTCTCCCGCCGTTCTGCGTGTTGCGCCACTGCTTTGGCTGTGGGTGGCACAACTTTGGAACCTGCTCGGCCCACGCGGGCCCGGTCCTCAATCGAGCGCAGAATGCCGAACAGATGCCAAGGCTTTACGACGCCATCACGGAGATCCAGCGGTTACCGACTGTGTTTTCTGAGGGATACGGTATGCCGGCCGTGCCCGCATTCGAGCGGAAGGAATGGCATGCGTCCCTGCTCGACCTGGGCCACGCCGCTGGAACTACAGTCGCCGGAGTGGTTGGCACTGCTGCCGGCACCGTTGCTGCGGCTCCAAAAGCCATCGCTGGCGGCGTAGAAGACACTATTCTGCACGTTGCCCAAAGCATAGAAGAACGCCGAAAGAGTTCCGAGGTCGACGAATAGTCCGGCCTCGGATCGGGGCTACAACAGCGAGCCCCAAGAGCGCTTGGGACCCGGTGCCATCCGCCTCTCTCAGCAGGGGCTCCAGGACCCCCCGCCCGGTGCATAGCAGCGTGGACCCGTGTACTTGGTAGTCGGTGGTACATAAGGGGCGGGAGCAGGCGGAATGTACGGTTGGGGTGCCGGCGGTATGTAGGGTGCGGGTGCAGGCAACCTTCGTAGGCGCTCGGCCTCGGCCTGACGGGCCGCTTCTGCTGCGGCTGCCTCGTCAGCCGCCTTCTTTTCAGCTGCCGCGCGCTCCTCTGCAGCCTTCTTTTCCGCTGCAGCCTGTGCTTCGGCGGCCAAGCGGTCCTCGTGTGCCTTCTTCTCTGCCGCGGCGAGTGTGCCCTGCAAGGCCTTCGTTTCGTCCCGCTTCTTCTCCGCCGCGGCGACCTTGTTGTCCAGCGTCGAAAGGTATGCCGCCGCGACGGTGGCCGTCAGGCCGGCCCAGTAGATTGCCCTCTGTGTGTCCTTGCTGGCAGCAAGAACAGTTCTGAGGGCCTTTGCTGCCGCCAGTTGGGTGACAAGTACTGCCGCCGCTACGCCTGCAGCAGCTGAGGTGGTTGCGGGCTCAGCTGCCGTTGCGGTTTCAAGCGCCTTGGTCGTTTTCGCAACTTGGGCAGGTACAGTGCAGTCGACCTGATCGGAAAACAGGCCACTCTTGGCCGACCTGGCTTCCGCGTAGGCTGCTTCGACCGGCGGCAGGAACTTACGGTTTTCGCCGTACTGCACGGGGATCCCCAGCCCTTCCCGCGCGATCTCGGCATTCACCAGGGAGCCGTTCGGAGCGAAGACTCCGGCGAGGGTCCGGCCGTATTGGTCGTGCCGTTCCTTATCGAATTCAAGCTTGACCTGGGTGCCTTTCGGCAGCAGCCCCTCGAGGTATTCCGTGGCCTGCGGGCCAAGGCATTCAACCGGCAGGTCGGGGTCCTTCGTTTCAGGCGTGTCGATATTGAGCAGCCGGATCGTGTGGTCGCCGTTGTTGATTGATACCACCAACGTATCGCCATCGACGATACGGACCACAGTTCCGGAGTCGGCATTGGCAGCTGCGGCCACTACCAAAGAGCCGGCGATCAGGGTGGCCGCGGCTACCGAGGCAATGATTAGGTTCTTCACTTCAGGCTCTCTCTGAACTTGTGGCCGGTTACTCCAAGGTGGGGGCGCCCCGCCATCTGGAAGAACCCTGACAGTTGTATCCACTGATGCTGGACGTCCGGCCTCAGGTTTTGGGCAAGAGTGCATCAAGATGGTCGCAGTTATGGTTCTACCCCTCCGCTACCTTTTAACCCTCCGGCACGAACGTGCCGATCTGCCCTTTACATGAGCAGTTGCGAAGTCATAAGCTTGCTGCACGCTGAATTCGGAACGATCGTACCTATTGGAGTTGCTCTTGGCCGACGCATTTGGGGATCAGTTGCCTTCAGAGGTCCGCTCGCGCCGCCTAGCGCTGGGCCTGACCCAACAGGACCTCGCCGACATGGCTGGGGTCTCGGTACGCTTCGTGAGGTTCGTCGAGCAGGGCAAGCCAAGCGTCCAGCTGGATTCCCTACTGGCCGTCCTGGACACGTTGGGCCTCGAACTGCGGATCACCACCAGGACGGGCAAGGGTGCCCGCGCGCTCGCAGGCCACGCCAGCGGTCAGGAACCACAGCGATGAAGCACCGCATCGCCGACATCTACAAGGCCGGCGTGCTCGCCGCGCGGCTTGAAAGGCACGACGGCGGCACCCGGTTCAGCTACGTGCCGGCCTACCTCGCGTCCGGGGGACCCGCCGTCGCCAGTTCCCTGCCGCTCACCGCCGCCTCCGTCGATTCAGCGGCGGGTGCGGCACCGCCCTATTTCACCGGGCTCCTGCCG
This sequence comes from Pseudarthrobacter sp. NIBRBAC000502772, assembly GCF_006517235.1. NCBI lineage: Bacteria > Bacillati > Actinomycetota > Actinomycetes > Micrococcales > Micrococcaceae > Pseudarthrobacter > Pseudarthrobacter sp. NIBRBAC000502772. The sequence goes on along the minus strand of NZ_CP041188.1, from coordinate 292,004 downwards.
GAGGGCCGCCGGCTCAACGCGCTGCGGCGGTCCATCAAGACCAGCGCCGACGATGACCTGTCCCTGCTGATCGCCGCCGGCGGGAACCCGGTGGGCGACGTCCAGATCGTGGGCCACGGTGAGCCGCTGGATCCGGACGAGCACGCTGTCCAGCTGGATCCCAAGCTGCCGGTGGACTTCGACAAGTTGCTCGGCGATCCGGACCTGATCGACCCCGTTGCGCTGGCCGGGGTGCAGGACAAGCTGTCTGCCGGCATGATCTCGCTCCCTGTGGCCAGCGCCGGCAGGCGGTTCATCCTTAAACTCAACGCCCCCGAATTCCCGCATGTGGTGGAGAACGAGCTGGTGATGTTCCGGTATGCGGCCAAGCTGCGGATTCCGCTGAGCCGGGTCCGGCTGATCCGGGATGTCGCGGGCCGGCCCGGGCTCCTGGTGGAACGCTTCGACCGGGTGCCCATCTCCGGCGGCGGGCCGGACGACGTCCGGCGGCTGGCGGTGGAGGACGGGGCCCAGGTCCTGAAGCTCTACCCGGCGGACAAGTACAACGTGGCTTATGCGCAGGTCTGCCATGCTCTGGCCGACTATTGCTCGGCGCCCCTCCCGGCCCTCCGGAACCTGGCGGTCCAGGGGGCGTTTGCGTGGCTGAGCGGCAACGGGGACCTGCACGCCAAGAACGTTTCCATGGTCCAGCAGCCGCATGGCGAGTGGACCATCGCCCCGGTCTACGACATTCCCTCCACCGTGGTCTACGGGGACAAGACCCTTGCGCTGACCCTGAACGGGAAGCGGAGCGGGATCTCGCGCCGGCACTTTCTTGGCTGGGCCAAGGACCTGGGACTGAGTGACCGTACAGCAGCCCAGGTGCTGGAGCTTGCCCTGAAGGCGTCAGGTCCGCTGATCGCCGACCTGGAGGCAGGCACTGCGTTCGCCGGGCTCGGAGGTCCGGAGAAGAACGACGACGACGGCTCGCCGTTCCCGGACATGGTCACCAGGGCGTGGGTGAAGGAGCTCAAGCACCGGAGGCGCCTGCTGGAAGGCTGAGGCACCCGCGGTGACTGCCGCCGTCGTGCGTGGTTAGAGGTGCTGGATGCCTGCCCGCTGCATGGCGTCCTTGTAGACGTCCACGCTCTTGGCGAGGAGATCCTCCTGTTTTGCTTCGGAAACAGCAAAGGCCCGCCCGCCGAGCGCGCTGGCCTTGTAGATCTTGATGCCGCTGTTCTTCAGGGAAGAATGGTAGGTCTTCTCGAAGAGGGTGAGGAACGTGGAAGCGTCCGTGCCGTGGGCGATGACTGCGGAGACACGGCGGTTGATCTTCAGGAACTGCCGGAAGGGCCGCAGGCCGTCAGTCTTCTCCTGGACGTTCAGCGCCGATGGAAGCTCCGGATCCCGCACCCACGGGTACGCATTCCACGGCATCACATAGCGCGGATCAAGCTCGGCAAGTTCGTAAATCTGGGTGGCGCGGCGGGCGGCTTCGTCGTCGTTGAAATGGGAGACGAACCCCGATTCGGTGCCCTTGCCCGGACTGACGTGGAGGCTGACGATCCGGCATTCGTCCTCGTCGTGCACGGGGTCGATGTACGGGACGACGGACCCTGGCTTCTTTTCCATCAGTTCATCGCAGAGCTGCGTTACCGCCGCGATGTTTGGTTCCTGTAGCAGGGCCTTTTTTTCGTCCCAGTCAATCGTCACGATCTCTCCCTCAGCAGCACGGCGTCCAGAAACAGGCGTCTTAACCCACTCTACGCTTTTGGGCGTAGGGGTGCGCAGTGCAAGTTTGCTCCGGACCGGCGCCTGGCCGGGTAACGTCATGATGATGAACAGGAAAACGCTCAAGTCCGACGGCTTTGCCGGCTTCCGGAGCTTCGACAGCCTTGAGATCATCAGGGTTCCGCAGGGCACCGGGGTGTTCGCCGTTCTTCGGCCGAATGAGTTCGAGCCGCACTTCCTGAAGATCAGCACCGCCGGTACCTTCAAGAAAAAGAATCCCACCCTGCCGGCGGACGCCATATGGGCTGAATGGGTGGACGGCGCGGACATTCTCTACATCGGCAAGGCAGGGCCTGGCAGCAAGGGCAACCGCGGCCTCCGGAACCAGATCAAGGAGTTCCTGGATTTTGGGCGGGGCAGGCCGCCGGGGCATTGGGACGGCCGCCTCATCTGGCAGCTGACCCACACGGATGAACTCATCATGGCGTGGAAAGAGCTGCCCGCCGAAGAAGTAAGCCAAGCCGAGGCCGCGTACCACGCTGCCTTCCTCGCGGACCACGGCAAGCTGCCGTTCGCGAATCTCGTGCAGGCCAAGGTGCGGAACTAAGCCAGGCCGCCGTCGTACGTGAAGCGGCCGGCCACCAGCGTTGCCGCGACCGGCATGGCGGCGAATTCCGGGTCCGGCGAGGCCAGCGGATCGGCGTCGAGCACCACCAGGTCCGCCGGGTCCCCGGCCCGGAGCCGGCTCCGGCCCCTAGCTGAAGCGGCAAGTGCCTGCCGCCGGCTGATGCATTCCTGGGGATGCCACGGCCCGCGGGTGTCCTGCCGGGACCGGGTGCTGGCCGCGGACATCGCAGCCCACGGGTCCAGCGGTGAAACCGGCGCGTCCGAACCCAGCGCCAACGTGGCTCCGGCGTTGAGGAGCGACCTCAGCGGAAACGCCCGCTGCGTGCGGCCGCCCCAGTTGGCCTCCACGGCGTCGCGGTCATCCAGTGCATGCACCGGCTGCACGCTTGCCGTAACCCCCAGACGCCCAAAGCGGGCCAAATCCTCCGTCCGGACAAACTGCGCGTGTTCAATCCGGCCGCCGATCCCTGCTCGCTCGAAGGCATCCAGCGCCACCTGGTTGGCGCCATCCCCGATCGCATGGACCGCCGGGACAAAGCCGTACTCCCGCGCCCGGCTAAGCAGGGACAACAAGTCATCAACGTTGACAGTCAGCAGCCCGTAGCCGCCGTCGGGGTAGGGATCCACACAAAACGCCGTCCGGGTGTTCAGCGAACCGTCAATGAGGACCTTCAGCGGGCCGGCGCGCAGGAGCCCCTTGCCGCCGTCGAGCTCCAGGCCCGTGCGCATACCGTCCTGGCGGGCCCGCTCCAGGTCCTCCGGGTAGACACCGGCGTCCACCCTCAGGCTGTTGAATCCACCGGCAAAGCGGCGCAGCCAGACGTCACGGTTCCAGGTCATTTCAAAATCAACGACGCCCACAATGCCCCGGGCGGATGCTGCTTCTGCGGCATCGCGGACCCAGCCGTCCACCACTGAGTCCGGAAGTTGGCCCAGCTCACGGGTCAGTGCAAAGGCAGGTTCCTCCCGGAGCAGGCCGCCGTCATCAACCTCCACTCCGTACCGCCGGGCTGCGGCGCTGTTCAGCCAGACACAATGCAGGTCGTGGCTGATCAGGGCGGTGGGCTGGTTGCCGGTGGCGGCATCGAGCATTTCCAGAGTGGGGACGTCCGGCCACAGGACGTCGCGGAAGCCCACCCCTACGGTGGTGACCGAAGGATCGGCGTCGTGAACATCAAGTCCGACGGCGGCGGACGCCTCTCGCGCGGACGCGGCGGAGGTCAGGTCCAGCCTGTTTGAGTGCAGCGCCCACTGGGTCATGTGGACGTGCTCGTCCCAGAGCCCCGGAATGACGTAACGCCCGTCCAGGCTGACCACGCGGGCGTCGCCCGGGATCCCGGCGCCGGCATTGATCCGGGTCACCATGCCGTCAACGATGTGCAAGTCCGAGACGGTGTCCTCGCCGGGCTGTCTGGCGGAGGTCAGGACGATGTTGTTCACAGTTCCAATTCTGGTAGCTCAGTCGCGGAGCAGGACTCCGAGTCGAAGGCGGGGGCCTAGGTTGCGGGGCCCTTGAGCCGTTCCATCTCGCGGCGGTCCTTCTTGGTGGGACGTCCCGCGCCACGGTCGCGCTGCGGGAGGCCCAAGGCCGGCGCCACCGGCCGTGGCGGTGTGTGGTCGGTGAAGCAGTGCGAAGCCACCTCTGCGCCGACGCGTTTGGCGATCAGGCGGCGGACTTCGAGGGTGCGTTCGAAGCCGGACATCCGCACGGTGACGGTGTCGCCTGTGACCAGAGTGGCCGAGGCTTTGGCCGGGCTTCCGTTCAGCCGCACGTGCCCGGCCCGGCACGACGCGGTGGCGGCAGAGCGTGTCTTGTAGGCGCGGATCGCCCACAGCCACGCATCAATGCGGACGCTGGCGGGGGAGGACGGAAGGATGGTCATGGCTGGCACCGAGTATACGGCGTCGCGTTCTCGGAACGCACTGCGCCGACACCCTGGCGGACGCGGGTAACGCTGCGGGATGGGTGGCCCCGGGCAGGAGCCAAGCCCCGCCCCAGCCCGGAGTGTTTGTCCAGATAATGGGGCCATTGGTGCGTTTTCCGGCCATTATCTGGACAAAAACTCCAGGGGCGCGGCGCTCCTAGGCTTCGCGGGTGGCGGGGGACTTGGTCTGCGCCGGATCGCGTTCCGCGAGTGATCCGATGGCGTCGTCGATCTTCTTCAGGACCTCAGGCTCCAGGACCACACCCGCGGCGGCCACACTGTCAGCGATCTGCTCGGGGCGTGACGCGCCCACGATGGCGGAGGCAACGTTCGGGTTCTGCAGGACCCAGGCCACCGCAAGCTGCGGCATGGAGAGCCCGGCTTCCGCGGCGATCGGCTTGAGGTCCTGGACACCGGCGAGGACGTCGTCACGCATCCAGCGCTGGATCATCTTGGCGCCGCCCTTGTCATCCGTGGCGCGGCTGCCTTCGGGCGCAGGCTGGCCGGGCAGGTACTTGCCGCTCAGCACGCCCTGCGCCATGGGGGACCAGACGATCTGGGACACGCCCAGCTCCTCCGACGCCGGCACAACCTCGGCCTCGATGACGCGCCACAGCATGGAGTACTGCGGCTGGTTGGAGATCAGCTGGAAACCCAGTTCCCTGGACAGGGCATGGCCCTCGCGGAGCTGGTCCGCGGTCCACTCGCTGACGCCGATGTACAGCGCCTTGCCCTGCCGGACGATGTCCGCGAACGCCTGCATGGTTTCTTCCAGCGGCGTCTCGAAGTCGTACCGGTGGGCCTGGTAGAGGTCCACATAGTCCGTCTGGAGCCGGCTGAGTGAGCCGTTGATCGACTCCATGATGTGCTTGCGGGACAGGCCCACATCGTTTTTGCCCTTGGGGCCGGTGGGGCCGTAGACCTTGGTGAAGATTTCCAGTGACTCGCGGCGTTCGCCCTTCAGCGCCTCGCCGAGGACGGTTTCCGCGGCGGTGTTCGCGTAGACATCCGCCGTGTCGAACGTGCTGATGCCGGCGTCGAGCGCTGCGCGTACGCACTGGGTGGCGACGTCGTTCTCCACCTGCGAGCCGTGCGTCAGCCAGTTGCCGAACGTGATTTCCGAGACTTTAAGGCCGCTGTTTCCGAGGTATCTGAATTCCATGGTTTCCACGCTAGCGGAGATAGCTATTGAGGGAAAGGGCTTTCCGCAAACGGGCGACGGAGGTGCGGCCGCCCCCGCGATCAGCGGCGGCGGAGTTCCGCGTACTCCAGGGACGGCACTATCGCCCCGGCGTCGCGCTCCACGAAGTTGGTCCCGGGCGGCACCAATTCGTCGATCGCATCCAGCACGGACTCGCCCAGGAGGGTGTCCGCGGCCTTGAGATAGGCCTTGAGATGGTCTTCGGTGCGGGGGCCGATGATCACGCTGCTGACGGCGGGGTGGTTCAGCGCAAACCCGATGGACAGTTCCACGAGCGAGATCTCCAGCTTGTCGGCCAGCCGGGCCAGCGCGTCCGCAGCCAGCAGCTTCCGCTCGCTGGACGGCCCGGAAATGTCGTAGCGGCCCGGAAGTGAGTGCACTCGGGTTGGCGGTTTCCCGGCATCGAGGACGAACTCGCCTGACAGCCAGCCCCCGGCCAGCGGACCGTACGCCAGCACGCCCAGGCCGTACTGTTGCGCGATGGGCAGGACATCACGTTCGTTGCCGCGGACAAGCATCGAATGGGGGACCTGGTTGGCTACGGGCGGGATCAGGTGGTTGGTGGTGGCCAGCCACTGGGCCTCCACGAGCTGCGCCGGGGTGAACACCGAGGTGCCGTAATAGAGGATCTTTCCCTGCCGGATGAGGTCGTTCAGGGCGGTGATGGTCTCGAGCACGTCGGTGTTGTAGTCCGGCCGGTGCGCCTGGTACAGATCGATCCGGTCCGTCTGCAGCCGCCGGAGGCTGCCCTCCACCGCCTGCATGATCCAGCGCCGGGAGTTCCCCGAGTGGGCCGGGTTGGCGCTCATCTGGCCGTGGAACTTGGTGGCCAGGAAGACGTCGTCGCGGCGGCCGCGGAGCGCCCGGCCCACCACCTGTTCGGACTCACCCTGGGAGTACACGTCGGCGGTGTCCACCGCGGTGATGCCGGAGTCGACGGCGGCCTGGATGATGCGGATGCTTTCATCCGCGCCGGTGGGGGCGCCGCCTGCCTGGGCGCCGCCGGCTGCGCCGCCCGGCCCTTCGCCAAAGTTCATGGTGCCCAGTGTGAGCGGGCTGATGGGCGTGCCGGACCGCCCGAACACACGAAGTTCGCTGAGGCTCATCCCCGGCTCCTCACCATCGATTTCCCACGCGGATTGCTGTGGATCGTCACGACGCTACACAAATTCGGCGCTGTGCCGCAGGAAAGCGCCATGGTGCTTCGCTTTTCGTAGCACGGGGTAACGCGGGCCGGGGCAGTGACGGTTTGTGACGGCCCGGGAGCCGCGCGTCCTCAGCTCCGGTCGGCAGGCAGCTTGGCCTTGAGGACGTTCGCGTGGCCGGACAATGACACCAGCGAGCCGGTGTCCAGCAGGGACAGGGGCGCGGGGGCGGGCGGCTTCGTGAAGGAGCGGGCGGCCCCAAGGCCGGCGCTCTCACGGCTGGGGTCGCGGTCGGAATTGTCCCGCGCAGGGTTGTCCTGGTGCAGCGCCGACTCCACCAACGGAGCCACGGCTTCCACCTTCGCTGCGGGAACGGAGGGACCGGGAAGATCGCGGACGGAGATCTTGATTTCGGGGGCGGCGGCCCGGGCGCGCGCCATGGCCCGGGCATCCGCTTCGGCTACCGCGGCAGCCCAGTCCTCGGCGAGCACCGGGGGTTCCATGCGGGCCGCGGTGAGCAGCGGGTGATGCTCCACCGCATGGTGGAAGCGAGGCCGGAGTTCGGAGGGTTTCAGGAAGGTGCGGGCGTCTTGAAGGGCTTTGCGCCAGTCGCGCGGCGCAATCCTGCCGGCAGGCGGGGCGGCAGCGCCGTCGTCGTGCGTTCCGTCGGGGGCGCCCGACGGCGGCGGCATGGACTCCCCGGTCAGGCGGACCAGGGGGAGGGTTTCGTGTTTGGGGAGCCGCCCAAAGAGGGCCATTGCGGTCAGCACAAACAGCCGTCCGGCGCCGGCAAGCAGCAAGGTGATGACCACCAGCAGGAACAGGCCCAGGAACATCAGGAGCGCCAGGCCGAGTGTGCCGAAAAAAGTCAGGTTGAGAGCGATCGTCGTTGAATCTCCCACGTCATCTCTCCTCTCTGCCGGCGGCGGAGTCCGTCCCGGCACTCATCACCACGGGCAACAGCCCTCCTCCACCTTACGGACTATTTTTCGGTCCTGCGGGCTCCGGGCGGGGTTCGTCCGAGGTTGTTTCGAAGCTGTTACCGGATATGACAACACCGGCTGCGGCCTATAGTCGGAAGGGACCCACGAGGCCGCCGGAAAGCGGTCCAGGCAACCGCGACAGGAGCACCATGACCGAGAACCCGATCCACGCCGGCCCGTGCGTTTGCCTGTCCGGCGAGGCCTACGCGGATTGCTGCGGACGGTTCCATAATGGCGGGGCCGAAGCCGCCACGGCGGAGCAGCTGATGCGCTCCCGCTACAGCGCGTTTGTCCTGCTGGACACCGAATACCTCCGGAAAACCTGGCACCCGGACACCGCGCCGTCGGATCTGGAACTGGACCCGGCCATGGAGTGGCGCCGCCTGGACATCCTGTCCACGAGCCGCGGCGGCCCGCTGGATACTGAAGGGACCGTGGAGTTCAAGGCCCACTTCCGGCACGACGGCGAACGCGGAGTCCACCACGAAACCAGCCGTTTTGTCCGCGAGAACCGCCGCTGGTACTACGTCGACGCCGTGATGCTCGCCTAGCCCCCGTTGTACGTTTCGTCCGGCGTGAAGCCGGCCCGGTCCACCTTGCGGTGGAAGTGCATGCCCGCGAGGCCGCCGAGCACGGCACCCACCAGCGCGACCAGGGCCACCACAACGGCGGCAATGATGCTGGTGAGCGTCAGTTCGCCTTCATTGATGGGGATCCGGGGGAAGCTGTTCAGGTTGGCAAGGACGTTGAACTGCTGGCCGGCGATGATGCCCAGCAGGGCAATCACAATCGCAGCGATCAGCGCCCAGATCCACACCATAAAACCCTGCCGGGCGCCGTTGAACCGGGCCATCCGGCCGGCGACGTAGCCGCCGGAGTAGTAGGAGACGAACAGCACCACCAGCAGGACAATGATGCCCACCAGCCCGACGGCGCCGTTCGTCGTCACCTGGTTGACGGCCTCGTTCACGTCGGTGTTGTTCGCCAGGCCCACCGCGGTGCCGGCTGCGGCCACAAAGGCTGTGAGGAGGACGGCCATGCCGGTGGCAGCGAGCCAGCCGAAAAAGGCCGAGCCCACCTTGATGCCGCCGAACTGTTCCTTCTCCCTGGCTGCGGCCGTCTGCTGGTCGGTCAGGCGCGGATCCGTCAGGCGGGGATCCAGCACCGAAGCGTCGGCCACCGGCGCTTCGGCTGCCGGGGCGTGGCCCTGCTCGGCATAGGGCGCGGGCGTCTGATCGAAGGCGCGCGTGGGCTCGCCGCTGGCGAAGGATTGATCACGAGCAGTTTCATTCCGTAGATTCGCGTTCCGCGTCGTCGGCGGAAGCCTGTCCTCTGGGTCTGTTTGGTTGCTCATGGGTCAACTCAACCATTGGTGACCAGCGATAACAAGCCTGCTTATGAGTTGCTAGCGGTACTTTCGGTGCAGGTTCTCCTTGGTGGACGCCCCCGGCGTGGCATCGGCGATCCACGGACCGGTGCCCTCCGACTGATCCAGTACGCCCGCCTCAAGCCACGTGTAATCCCCGGCCAGGACCTTGCGGGAGAGGATATGGTCGCCGTCGTCGGTGTTCCGCCACAGCTGGTCAAAGTACTCGTCAATCCGGACGCGGGCCTGCTCGCAATATGCCTCTGCCAGTTCGTAGGCACTGGCGGCATGTTCGGGCGTGGTGCGAAGGATCATTTCGGCCCGGGAACAGCAGGCGGCCATGGCGAACAGCTCGGCGCCGATGTCCACCACCCGGCCCAGGAACGCCTGCTTGTACTCCAGCTTCGCCTGCCAGCGCCCCATGCCGTAGAACGTCTGGCGGGCCAGCCGGCGCGAGGACCGCTCCACGAAGCGCAGCTGCTTGGCCAGCCTGCCGAAGTCGCTGTAGGACCGGGGGTCCATTCCGGCGCCGGCCACCAGTTTGGGCAGCCAGCGGGCATAAAAACCTGAAGCCCCGACGGCGGCCCTCGCCTTGTCCTGGAGGCTCGCGTCCACGGACGCAAGGTCGCCCGCGGCGGCCAGGTGGGCATCCACGGCTTCCCGGGCGATGAGGAGTTTCATGATCTCCGAGGAGCCTTCGAAGATCCGGTTGATCCGGAGGTCGCGCAGCTGCTGTTCGGCCGGAACCGCGCGTTCTCCCCGGGCTTCCAGGGACTCCGCCGTCTCGAAGCCACGGCCGCCGCGGATCTGGACCAGTTCGTCGGCGATCCGGTAGCTGATCTCGGAGGACCACAGCTTGGCCAGGGCAGCCTCGATCCGCACGTCCTTCTGCCCGGCGTCGGCGAGTTCCGCGGACAGTTCGAAGACGGCGTCCAGGGCGAAGGCGGTCGCGGCGATAAAGGCGATCTTCTTGCCCACGGCCTCGTGCTTGCCCACCGGCTGGCCCCACTGGGTGCGGGCGTTGGACCATTCCCGGGCGATCTTCAGGCTCCAGCGGCCGGACGCTACGCACAACGCCGGCAGGGAAAGCCGGCCCGTGTTCAGCGTGGTGAGTGCGATCTTCAGGCCCTGGCCCTCGCGGCCCAGCCTGTTGGCCGCAGGCACCCTCACATTGTGGAAGCGGGTGACGCCGTTTTCGATCCCACGCAGCCCCATAAACGTGTTGCGGTTCTCCACAGTGATGCCGGGGGAGTCCATTTCCACCACAAAGGCGCTGATGCCGCCCTTATGTTCGGTGCCGTCCGCATCGGTGTGGGCCGGCACCACGGCCATCACCACCACCAGCTCGGCGATCACACCGTTGGTGGTCCAAAGTTTCACGCCGTCCAGGACGTAACTCCCGCCGTCGTCCGTGGGAACGGCGGTGCTGCCCATCCGGGCGGGATCGCTGCCCACGTCCGGTTCCGTCAGGAGGAAAGCCGTGATGGCGCCGGCGGCGCAGCGCGGCAGGTACTCGCGTTTCTGGTCCGGCGTGCCAAAGACCTTCACGGGCTCGGGGACGCCGATGGACTGGTGCGCGGAGATCAGGGCGCCAATGCTCGGGTGGACGCTGCCGAGCAGCGCCAGGGCCCGGCCGTAGTAGACCAGGGACAAGCCGAGTCCGCCGTACTCCTGCGGGATTTTCATGCCAAAGACGCCCAGGCCTGCCAGGCCCTGGAGGTACTCGTCCGGGATCCGGGCCTCGCGTTCGATCACGCGCCCGGACATGGTGCGGGCGTACGCGGTGAGGCGCTCCATGAAGGCCTCACCGCGTTCCACGTCATCGGCTTTTGCCTTCGGCCAGGGGTGGATGAGGCTGAGGTCGAAATTCCCCAGGTAGAGTCCCTTGGCGAAGCTGGGCCGGTCCCAGTCGAGTTCGCGGGAGGCTTCAGCAAGTGCCCGGGCGTCCGCCGCGGTGGCTTCGGGCCCGATATTGGCCGCGGCGACGGGAACTTCGGCGTCCGGGGCATCCGTGGCAGGAACTTCGGTGGCAGGTGGGTTCGTGGCGGGAGTGTCAGTGGCGAAGCTCATGGGGTATCTCCTCTGACCGGGATGGCCGGCTCAAGCCATGGATCCGCCGGGTTGGAGAACCCTTCAGCTGTCTCTCAACATTACCCGCGGGTAGCTTCCAGTGCTAGGGGATGGCTGGCCCTGGAAGTCCCCCGGAGATCCGGTGGAGGCGTGGTGGACCAGTCTGTCCCAGCCGCTGTTGATCCCGTGGACCACCGTCAGCAGCGCGGTGGAGGCGAGGAACCAGGCGAACTTGCCTACCCCAACCATGACCAGGGCCAGGAAGCCCGCTGTCAGGACGAAGGCCACCAGGACCAGGCCAAACACCAGGGTTCCGATGAACACCATGGTGGCCGTCTCCACTGCACTTAAGTCGAACTGCATTGTTCCCCCTGCTGCGCCGTTGCTTCGGTTGAGATCAGTAGCATGAGCGTAGGGGGTGCTTAGGCGTCCCAGCCAGACCTGCCCCGCCGTCATGGCGGGTTGATGCGGGATCGCAATGCTACCGGGACGTAGGTCACGGAGCGGTCGCGGAAGTCACTGTCCGCGGTTGCCTTCAGTCGTCGTCGAACTCCGGGGCGGCCTGGTTCAGGACCGCGAAGTCGGTGCCGAGCCCCACTTCAACCTGGGAACCGTTGTCCAGCCTGACTTCAACCTCGTACGCGACGTTCCCGTCGTTTTCCCGTTCCACCTCGATGACACTGCCCTGGCCCACCCTGGCCAATGCGGCGTTCGCGGCCTGGTCATGGTCCGCAGTGTTAAGTGGTGCCAGATTGGAATCGTCGTCCCGCTCGGGCCCCGGGACGGTGGACACCGGCACTGACCGGTCGACGTTGACCCCGATCTTGCTCAAGGGCTGATCTCCGCTGGTCCCGGTGCTCGCGGCGACCGCCACTGTCGCGCCACCCAGAATGACAGCCGCAGCCGCCAGGCCGGTGATCAGTGCAGCTTTTTCACGCATGACAGACTCCTCTCAGGTGATCTAAATAGTGTGCTCCCGCGGCCAGCAAGGTACAACGACTTTTCGGTCGCGGGGCCTGCGTTAACCTTGTAGTTGGCAGTTTTCGCGATCCGCGCTGCCCAACCATCCCCCAGCAGCTGAAGGAGAGTGCGTGCCCCGCTCCGCCAGGTCATCCGCTGACGCGATCAGTGCCCGGCTCCGGGACCTCGAACTCCTCACAAAGGGACCCGCCTGGGCCCTGACGCGCTCGGCGCCCTGGGTGATCGCGGTGCTGCAGGCATCCTTTACCCGCACCCGTCCGCAGCTTCCGCTCGAGGAGTTCCACGCCGACGTCGACTCCTTCCTTGAGCAGCTCCGGCGCCAGGAGCCCGGGCCGGGTGGTGCCGCCATCGGCACGTCGTCCGGCAGGAACTATGCGGATGAGTGGACACGCAAGCATTTCCTGACCCGCCGCAACCAGTCGGGGCAGATCGTTTACGAGGTCACCGAGCCGGCCGCCCGCGTGCTCGCGTTCCTGGACAGCCTTTCCAGCGAGCGGTCCACGCTGAACGGTTCCCGGCTGGGCACCCTCCTGGGCGACGTGGAGAAGCTGGCCAACGAGACCAATCCGGACCAGAGTGCCCGGCTGGAATCCCTGGAGGACGAGATCGGGGAACGGCAGCAGCTGATCCAGGACATCAGCTCAGGCGACTTTGACGGCCTGCTGGACGACGACGAAGCGGTGGAAGCTGCCGGGAACATCCTGGACCTCGCTGCCAGCCTGCCCGCCGACTACAAAAAGATGCGCGACCGCATCGAGGAACTGGTGGGCGAGCTGCGCAACCAGATCATCGAGGAGTCGCTGAGCAAAGGCGCCACCATGGCGCAGGTGCTCGACGCGGACAAGCGGCTGCGGCAGAGCCCCGAGGGCAGGACCTTCCGCTCCTTCACCGCATTCCTGGAAGACCCGCAGCAGCAGCTCCGGTTCCGGTCGGCCATCGGTGAGGTCCTCAGCCGGCAGTTCGCCGACGACCTTTCGCCGGAGGACCGCGAGACGCTCAAGAACCTGGTGGCCGAGCTCCGCCACCAGCACAGCCAGATCCAGCGGATCTACGGCAAGCTCAGCGAAAGCCTCAACACCTACGTCCAGAGCGACGACTTCCGCCAGTCCGTCCGCCTCCGGAAGGTCCTGCGCGAGGCCGAGCAGGCCATCAGGTCCCTGCCGTATGAACGCGATCGGCCGGGACTGGTCCGCGGTCCGGTGCTGTTCAACGCCGGGTTCGAATCGCTGGCCATGGTCAAGCTCTACGACCCGGACGAGTTCGCCGTTCCGCCCAAGCTGGCCGACCCCATCGCCTTCAGCGACTCGGACCGGGTGCGCTCGCCGAGGACGGGCAAAGCACGTCCCGACGCCATCCGGGCCGCCGTGGCCGGCGCGTCCACCCTCGCCGAGGCCTGGGGGCAGCTGCCGCCGGAGGAACAGCACATCAACTCCATCCGCGCACTCCTCTCGCACGCCCTCCAGGATGGCGCGGCCTTTCACCGCGACGCCTGGGACGGCCTGGACTACGAACAGATCGACGGCACCACCCGCACGGCGTACCTGCCGGTGGTCACCCTCAAGAAGGATTGACGATGACTGAAGAAATTACGACGGCGGCACCCCCCGTTGAGGAGGCCGCACCGGCGGTCGAGCCCGAGATCCAAGGGATTTCGGCAGGCTCAATCACCAGGGTCGCCGGAGTCACGCCCCGGGACACGTTTGTGGACGGCGCGGCGCTGTTTCCCGGCGACACCGGCGTCCTCTCGATGAAGGTGCGCCAGGCGCTGGTCAAGCTGCTCAAAGGCCCGTACGTTGACGGCGGCCGCGACGAGAAGCTGTGGACTACGCTGCTGGACAACCAGATCATCCTGCGCAGCCGCCTGTCCGAGCTGTTCCTGACCCTGCAGCTGGACCACGAGCGCAAGATCGCCGTCCTGCGCCCGGTGGATCCGGAGGCCATCGGGGGCAGCAGCCGGTCGAGCATCCTGCGCCAACAGCGTGCGCTGAGCCGGGTGGAGACCATCGTGCTGCTCCGCCTGCGGATGCTCTTGGACCGCCACGTCACGGCCCAGACCGATGCCACCATCACCCGGGAGGAAATCGCCGACCTCGTGGCCCACTACCAGCCCGCCGGCCAGCAGGACGCGCTGCGGGATTCGGACGTGGTCACCCGGGCCATCACCAAGCTCCTGGCCCGCCAGCTGCTCCTCACCACGGGCCTGGATGACGTCTACACCATCTCCAACGCCCTCCCGCTGGCCCTCCCCTTCGAAAACATCGGCGACATCCCCGCCCAAATCGAAGCCCTGGTAGCAGCCACCACAGACCCCACAGGCACGGAAGCACTGATAGAGCTCGACACCCCGGTGGTTGAGCCTGTCGAAACCGAGGATGACGAGGACGACGACGCCGCGGTAGCCTCGGCCACCGAAACGGAGGAAGCCAAGTGAGCATCGCAACCATGCTGCCGATGGGCGATCTCACGAACCCGGGCCAGATGCGCCTGGCGTTGGTGCAGGTGGTCAACTGGGGCACGTTCCATGGGGCGCACACGATGCACGTGGACCGGAAAGGAACCCTGCTGACGGGCAACTCGGGTGTGGGCAAGTCCACGCTGTTTGATGCCATGCTGCGGGTGTTCGATGCCCGGCCGCGCTCCAACGAGGCCGCGGCCCAGCGTGCCGGCGGCGCTGTGGAGGACAAGAGGACCACGTTTACTTACATGCGCGGCAAAGTGGGCGACAAGGCCGTTGGCGAAGGCTCGGCCAGTGCGTTCCAGCGCCCCGGTGCCACCTGGTCCGCCGTCGCCCTGACGTTTGATAACGCCGCGGGCACCCGGATCACGGTGTCCGCACTGTTCGACCTGCCCAAAAACGGCGCGGAGTCCAGCGTTGGGCGTTTCTACGTGATCGACAGCAAGCCGCTGGACCTGCCGGCCATCGAGGACATCGCGGACAAGCGCTTCACCAAGGCTGCGCTGGAGACGATCTTCCCGGACGCCCAGATCTTCGATGTCCACAAGGCCTTTGCGGAGCGTTTCCGCCGCCTCCTCGGCATCAGTTCGGACCAGGCTCTGCCGCTGCTTCGCGTGATCCAGGCCGGCAAGGGCCTGGGCGGCAGCGTCAATACGTTCTTCCGCGACCAGGTCCTGGACGCCCCTGCCACCCTCGCCGCGGCCGATGACGTGGTGGAGGAATTCAGCAACCTCATGTCCATCCGGCAGCGGCTGGAGGACGTGCGGCAGCAGCGGGACCAGCTGGCCCCCGTGCCCGGCCTGAACAAGGAATACGCGCAGTCGCTCCTGGACGCAAACCGGCTCCGTGAGCTGTCCGGCGAGGAGTTCGAAGCGTACAAGCAGCAGCTCGCCGTCACCGTGCACCAGAAAACGCTGGCCCGGTTCAAGGAGCTGGCCCAGGCGAAAGCCAAGGAGCTGGGCGCGGAACGCTCGGTCCGCGACGGGCTGGCCAAGGATCTGCGCCAGCTGGAGACCGATTACAACAACCAGGGCGGCAACGCTATCTCCGCGATCGAGCAATCGCTGGACAACGCCAAGGTGGGTCTGCGGCTGCGCGAGCAGGTGGAGGAAGCGGCCCGCAAGGCCCTGTCCGACGCCGGCCTGCAGCTGGAGTGGACCGCTGACGGTTGGGAACAGGCCCACGAGCAGGCTGCCGCCAGGTCGGCCGAGCTCAAAGACGACTCGCAGGCCCTGCAGGAGCTCCGCTTCGAAGCCTTCGACGGCCACGCCACCAAGAAGCGTGAGCTGGCGGCAGCCCAGCAGGAGCTGCTGTCACTGAAGACGCGCAAGTCCCTGCTGCCGCCGTCGAGCATTGAAAACCGTGCGGCCATCGCCGCCGCCACCGGCGTTCCTGAGGACCGGATGCCGTTCGGCGGCGAGCTGATGGACCTCGCCGAGGGGGAGGAACGCTGGCGGCCGGCCGCGGAGCGTGCCCTCCGGAACCTCGCCACCACGTTGCTGGTCCCCGGCGAACATTTCGCCGCGGTGACCCGCTACCTGAACGACAACAAAGTACGCGGCGCCCTGCGCGCGGTGGACGTATCCAAGCCGCTCGCGGGCGGCGCCCTCGCTGTGGAGGACGCGCGCGACGGCGACCTGCTCACCAAGCTGGACATCCTCGCCAGCGGCGCGGTGGCCGACGCCGGGGAATGGATCCGGGAGCGGATCGCCCTCGATTTCGCCTACCCGTGCGTCGAGGACCCCAACGAGCTGGCCACACTGGACAAGGGCCTGAGCCTGGGCGGTGTGGTCAAACGCAACCGGCACACGGTAGAGAAGGACGACCGTTTCACGAGCCGCCAGGACTACGTGCTCGGGTTCGACAACGCCGCCAAGCTGGAACTCGTGGCCGCCCAGGTGGAGGACCTGCAGCAGGAACTCGCCAAGGCCGCCGAGCTGGCGCAGAGCCGTGAAGAGTCGCACCAGGGCATGAGCCGGCAGCTCGATGCCCTCCGCCGGATCGCAGAGGACCACCGGCCCTGGGAACAGGTGTCCGCTGCCGTCGCCGCCGATGAACTTACCCGGATTGAACAGCGGCTCAAGGATGCCCTCGCGGCCCAGGCCGACCTGGAACCGCTGCGGGCCAACATCGAGACGGCCCGCCAGAAACACCAGGCCAGCACCGAAGCCGCAGCAGTCCTGCAAAGCGAATACAAGGCACTGGACCGGCAAATGAGCGCCGCCGATTCGCTGCTGGAAGCCGCGCGTGCCCGCCTGGAGCAAGCGCCGCCGTCGGACGCCACAGTGACAGCGCTGGAACCGTACTTCACCGACTTCGGCGACGTCAGCGAGATGCATGAGCTGGACAACCTGGCCAACCGCGTCCGGACGGCGCTGTTGGGGGAGCTGCACGCCGCCGAGACGCGGGGTCAGGCAACCTCCGAGCGGCTGACCCGGATCTTCGAGGGTTTTGTGCGCGAGTGGGGCTCCGCGATCTCCGCGGACCACGGCACTTCCATCGGTGCGGCCGGGGAGTTCGAAGGCCGCTACCACGCCATCATCAGCGACGGCCTGCCCGCCCAGGAGTCCGAGTTCCGGCAGTTCTTCAACCAGCGCACGCACGAATCCTTCAGCACGCTGCTACACCTGCTGGACGAGGAGCGGCGGTCCATCACCAGCCGCATCCTGCCGCTCAACGGCATCCTGTCGGAGGTCAACTTCCACGAAGGCAGCTTCCTGGAACTGGACATCAAGCAGACCCTGCCGGCCACGGCCAAGCAGTTCAAGGACGCCATCCAGAACGCGCTGAAGGCCCGGCACACGCGACCCGCCCGCGCCGGATCCGGCCCGGGTTCCGGCCCGGAAAGCGGGGGAGGCGACGACGCCGAGCTCACCGCCCGGTACAAGACCCTCGAAACGCTCGTAAAGCGGCTCGGCTCGCCCACCCCCGAGGACCGGCGCTGGCGCGCCGAAGTGCTGGATGTCCGCGGGCACCTGTTTATCCAGTGCAAGGAGCACCGTGAGGTGACAGGGCCGGCGTCGGGCAGGAAGGGCGGCGGCAAGCGGACCGACGTTTACATGCACGCCGACACCGGCTCCATGTCCGGCGGCGAGCGGCAGCGCTTCACCGCGTTCATCATGGCCGCGGCGCTGAGCTACCAGCTGGGCATCGCCGAGCAGGGGTTCACCACTTACGGCACCGTGATGATGGACGAGGCGTTTGTGCTGGCGTCGGAGGAGTTTGCCGGCGCCGGGATCAAGGCGCTGCACGAGTTCGGTTTCCAGCTGCTGCTGGCCGCTCCGGAGAACGTGATCGACCTGTCCCGGCACCTGGGCTCGGTGACGGAGATCCTGCGGGACAAGCGCACCAACCGCTCCGGCGTGCTCACCGCCCCGGTGATCCGGCCCAGGCCCGGCGCGGAAGGCCAGTGGCGGTCCGAGGCGAACCCCGTGGACATCGTGCTCCGCTGACCAGTCTTCAATACCCCAACGCGGGGTCACATTACGCCCAAAATTCCCGCCGGGAAGGGCCATATGTGACCCCGCGTTGCTATTGATTGAGGGCAGCCGTGCACGCGTCGATCTGGGCCTGGACGATTGCGCCGTAGTGTCCCACCAGCTCGTCAAAGTTCCAGCCGTCGAAGAGGCCCAGGGTGCGGACGGACTCGCCGAATCCGGTCATCAGGGCCACCACGGTGGAGGCGAACCGCCGCTCCGGTGTTGTGTCCCCGATCAGGCTCGCGATGGCGGCGAGGTACCTTTCGCGGACATCCGTCCGGGCTGCCTCGGGGTCGGGGGAGTCCAGCACGGCGAACGGGATGATGGCCCACGGCTCCTGCGTTCCGCGTTCCCGGCGCATCAACACACGGAAGACGAGGGCCCTGCCGAGTTCCGACGTCGGGACCTCAAGTTCGGCGAGCTGCGATTCGTCGGGCCGGACGGCGGCATAGAGCTTTTCCTTGGAGACGAAGAGTTTCATGACCAGGGCCGCCGAAACGCCCGCGTCGGCGGCTATGTCCCGCACCGTGACGGCGCGGTAGCCGCGTTCCCCGAAAAGCCGTCCGGCGGCGCTGAAGATCGCGTCGTGGCTGCGGCTGCTCATGCGCCCACCGGCGCCATGGACTTTTCCTCCACACGCGGCGCGGCGAGATCAACGGTGACGGAGCGGTTGTCCACCGCGAGCTTCCGCGCCATGGCCTGGTGCGTCGCCGGATCAACCATGGTCACGATGTAGCGGCCGGCGAGGGGCAGCGGAAACGCATACGCGCCGTCGTCGTCCGAAAGGGTGGTGTGCACGTAACCCCCGCTTGCCTCAAGGAGCGTCACCACGGCGCCGGCCACAGCCGCGCTTCCGGCCGTGACCAGTCCGCTGATCTCCAGCCGGTCCCGAAGCAGGAAGTTCTGGTGCCGGGTGCGGCCGTCGAAGTCGAAGACCTCGGCCATCGGCGCCCAGCCTGCCGCATTGGTCACCATGAGGTACTTCCCGGCGCCGGGGAGGGCCACCGAATAGTTGCCTTCCGTATCCACCCGGCTCCAGTCCACCGGCTCGCCGGCGGTCTGAAGTACGGTCACGACTGCGGGAGTGACTGGGCGGTTGTCCGGTGCAAGGACGCGGCCCTGCACCACGATTTCGGCCGTATTGACGGAGGCGGCGGTGTCAGCTGCGGATGGCCGGCGGGCTGCCGTGGCCTTCGGGATGATGACCGTGGCCGCCACCGATGCGGCCGCTGCCAGCGCGGCCAGCCAGAACACGTCCTTGAAGGCATCGAAGGACGGAAGCTGCACGGCCCCCACCGTCATGCTGACCGAGGTCAGGACCGCGGCAACCGCGGCGCTCGACGTCGAGGTGCCGATGGACCGGACCAGGCTGTTCAGCCCGTTGGCCGAGGCTGTCTCGGTGATCGGCACCACGCCCATGATCAGTGTGGGCATGGCCGCGTAGGCGATTGCGGTGCCCACGCTGACAACGGTTGAACCGATGATCACCCATGCGATGGAGTCGTAGAAGAAGACGCGGCTCACGTAGCCCACAGTCATCACGACGGCGCCGGCGATCAGCGCAGACTTGCCGCCGAAGACGCGGATGATACGTCCGGAAACAGGCGCGAAAATCACCATCGCGAGCCCGGAGGGGACCATACACAGCCCTGCGGTGATGACGTTCAGCCCGAAACCGTAGCCCGTGGCGGTAGGCAGCTGGAGCTGCTGGGTGGTGAGGAGCATGTTGGCGAACATGGCGAAGCCGATGAGCAGCGAGGCCACGTTGGTCATGAGCACCGGCCTGCGGCCCGATGTCCGCAGGTCAACCATCGGCTGGCTGACTTTCAGCTCGTACGGGACCCAAGCAGCCAGGAGTATTGCGGCCGTGAGGAACAGCAGCAGCACCGGCTCCGAGCCCCAGCCCCACGCGCCACCCTTGGAGATCGCCAGCAGCAGGGCAGCCAGGGCTGCGGAGAGCACCAGCGCCCCCGCGTAATCGAAGCGCCCGGGTGTGCGGACCTTGGATTCCGGGACCACCAGGGCCACGGCAATAAGCAGCAGTGCGCCGGCCGCAGCGGACACCCAGAAGATCGAGGCCCACCCCAGGCTCTCGTACAGCACCCCGGCCAGGGGCAGGCCCATGGCGCTGCCGATTCCCAGGGTGGCACTCATCAAGGCAACGGCGGAGCCCATCTTCTCCTTGGGCAGCTCATCGCGCATGATGCTGATGCCCACCGGAATCAGGGCAGATGCGAAGCCCTGGAGCGTCCTGCCGATGACCAGCCACAGGAAGGATCCGCCAACCGCGGCAATGACCGAACCGGCCACCATGATTGCCAGGCAAACCACCATCATCTTGCGCTTGCCGTACATGTCCGCGCTGCGGGACACGATGGGTGTTGCCACGGCGCTCGCGAGCAGGGTGGCGGTCACCAGCCAGGAGGCGTCGTCGGCGGTGATACCCAGGATCCGGGGGAAATCCGGAAGGAGCGGCACAACGAGTGTTTGCATGAGGGCCACCACCGTGCCGCTGAGGGCAAGTACGGCGGTGATGGCGGACGGGGACGGGCCTCGGTTGGTGTTCAGGGCTTTGGAACGCGGCATCAGGTGCTTTCAAGTGTGGATTGGGATGGGTCACGCGGCACGGTGAACGCGTGTTTACCCCTTAAGAGTGAACCATCGTTCACCCCGTGCCGGCAATGACCTGGCGCTATATATTGCGTCACATGATCAATTACGCAATACAAAGCTTTTCTAATTACGAGCAGGCTAGGCTACCCTTACTTAGGTTCGCATCATTCACCTAAGGAGCTCCGTGACTTCCCCCCTCTTCTCCGGCCCGAGAGCCACCCGCCGCACGCTGTTCAAGTCAGCCGGCAAGGCAACGGCCGTTCTGGCCGCCGCGGCACTCACACTGTCCGCCTGCTCCACCGGCCCCGCGTCCTCCACCTCGGACGCCAGCAGCTCCAGCTCCAGCAGCTCGCAGTTCCCTGTCACCATCAAGCACGCCTTCGGTGAAACCACCGTCAAGGAACAGCCCAAGCGCGTAGTCACCGTTTCCTGGGTCAACGACGACGTTGCCCTTGCCCTCGGCGTGGTCCCGGTGGGCGTCCCCAAGAACGAATGGGGCGGCAACGAGCAGGGCTCCACGCCGTGGAAGGACGCGGCGCTGAAGGAACTCGGCGCGAGCTTCGGTTCCGACAAGGCTCCGGTCCAGTTCTCCGAGGCCGACGGCATCAACTTCACCGAGATCGCCAAGCTCACCCCGGACGTCATCCTGGCCGCCTACTCCGGCCTGACCGACGAGGACTACAAGAAGCTCAGCGAGATCGCCCCCGTGGTGGCGCACCCCGAGGTTGCCTACGGAACCTCATGGCAGGATTCAACCTCCATCATCGGCAAGGCCCTGGGCAAGGAGGCTGAAGCTACCAAGCTCATCGCCGACACCGAGGCCACCGTCAAGACGGAAGCTGCCAAGTACCCGCAGATCGCCGGCAAGAGCTTCGTCTACGGTTACACCGATCCCGCAGACCTCACTGCCACGGGCTTCTACACCGCCAATGACAACCGTCCGAAGTTCCTCTCAGCCATCGGGATGAAGCTGGCCCCGGTCGCCGAGAAGGCTTCAGCCGGCTCCAAGGACTTCTTCGTGACGTGGGCCGCCGAGAAGGCCAACGAACTTGACGCCGATATCTTCCTGAGCTCGGTTGAGGATGCCGCCACCGCCGAGGCCGTCAAGAGCGACCCCCTGCTGGGCCAGATTCCGGCCATCAAGGACGGTGCGTTCGTTGCCGACGCGGACAAGAGCCTGGTCCTGGCAATCTCGGCCTCCTCGCCGCTGAGCCTGCCGTGGGCGCTGGACACCTTCCTCCCGCAGCTCGCCACCGCCGCGGATGCAGTGAAGTAAGCACCGCTCCATGACGGAAAGTACGACTACGGCACCCGCCGGACAGCGCGAACGGACAGTTGGGGCCCCGGTCGGGTCGCAACGAGGGCCCCAAGTGTCCGTTCGCGCCGGTCGATGGGCTATCGCCGGCGGGAAGGCCAGAACCAGGCAGGCCGCCTGGCTGCTGGCTGCCGTCGTCGTACTTTCCTTGTTAGCCGCCGCTTCCCTGGCCATCGGCGCCCGCGGCCTTTCCCTGGCCACCGTGTGGCAGGCCCTCACGCAGTTTGATCCCGCCAACGGCGACCACGCCGTGGTCCACGCGCGCATCCCGCGCACCGTCCTGGGAATCCTCGTGGGCGGTGCCTTGGGCCTGGCCGGCGCCGCCATGCAGGGCGTTGCCCGCAACCCGCTGGCAGATCCGGGCATCATGGGTGTTAACGCCGGCGCCGCGCTGGCCGTGGTCACTGGCATCTACCTTTTCGGCGTCACCTCCCTGAGCGGCTACATCTGGTTCGCATTCATCGGCGCCGGAGCTGCCGCCGTCGTGGTTTACCTCATCGCTTCGATGGGCAGGGACGGTGCGACGCCGGTCAAGCTCGCCCTCGCCGGCGCCGCGCTCAGCGCCGGGCTCTATTCCCTGATGAGCGTCATCCTCGTCTCCAGCCAGGACACCCTGGACCGCTTCCGTTTCTGGCAGGTGGGCGGAATCTCCGGCCGCGACTGGGCCGTGGTGCTCCCCGGCCTGCCGTTCCTGGCCGTAGGTGCGCTCATTATTCTTGGCACCGGCCGCATCCTCAACAGCCTGGCGCTCGGCGATGACATCGCCCGCGGCCTCGGCCAGCGTGTGGGCCTGACGCGTGCAGTGACAGCTTTGGGCATCGTGCTGCTGTGCGGCTCCGCGACTGCATTGGCAGGGCCCATCGGCTTTGTTGGCCTGGTCATTCCGCACGCGGTCCGCTCACTCACCGGCCCCGACTACCGCTGGATCCTGCCGTTCTCCCTGGTCCTCGCGCCGGCACTTTTGCTTGGCGCGGACATTATCGGCCGCGTTGTGCTGCTTCCCGGCGAGGTCCCGGCCGGCATCATGACCGCACTCGTGGGTGCGCCCGTCTTCGTCTGGCTCATCCGCCGTGGCAAGGGAGCCGGATTGTGAACCTCGTCGAAACCAAACCCCCCGTTGACCTATCACTTCCGGTTGCCAAAACAGGGTCTAAGCGACCAAAACTGATAGCGCAACACTGGCGGACCGCCTTCCTCGCCCTCGGCGTCGTGGTTATGTTCGCCACCTATGTGCTGCTGGGCAGCTACACCGTGACCGTCCCGGACTTTTTCAAGATCCTCATCGGACACCTGACCGGCGGCGAGAGAATCCCGGGCGCAAGTTTCATTGTTATGGAGAACAAGCTGCCCCGGGCCGTCATCGGCGTGATGATCGGCGCCGCGTTCGGCCTCTCCGGCGGCCTGTTCCAGACCATGCTCCGCAACCCGCTGGCCAGCCCGGACGTGATCGGCATCAGCTACGGAGCCAGCGCGGCCGCGGTCACCGCCATCGTGATCTTCGGCGCCACCGGTCCCGCCGTGTCCGGGGCGGCACTTGGCGGCGCGCTGGGCATCGCAGCGCTGATCTATGCCATCTCCCGCGGACCGTCACTGGGCTCCGGCGGCGGCACCCGGGGGAACGCCGCGGGCAACCGGCTGATTCTGGCCGGCGTGGGCATCGCCGCGGCACTGCACGCGGTGGTCAACTTCATGATGACCCGTGCGGACATCCGCACGGCAGCCGACGCACTTATCTGGCTCAACGGCTCCCTCAACTCCGCCAACTGGGACCGGGCGGGCATGCTCTCCTTGGCGCTGCTGGTCCTGGTCCCCGCCGTCATGGCCCTTGCCGGGCCGCTGCGCATCCTGGAACTCGGCGACGACGCCGCGGCCGGGCTGGGCATCCGCGTCGGGTTCACCCGCCTCGCCGTGGTGGTCACCGCCGTCGCACTCGCCGCAGTGGCGACGGCGGCCGCCGGGCCGGTCTCGTTCGTCGCCTTCCTGGCCGGTCCCATCGCGCGGCGCTTGACCCGCAAAGCCAGCCTCCCGGCGTCGGCCCTGGTGGGTGCGCTGATTGTCCTCACGGCCGATTACGTCGCGGCCAACCTCGCCCCCTTGCTGCTGGACGGCACCGTGCTGCCCGTCGGTGTTATCACCGGCGCGCTCGGTGCCCCGTTCCTGCTGTGGCTTCTGGTCACGGCCAACCGAAAGGATGCCTGACATGCCCGTTCTCAGCGCCCAGGACCTCACCCTCAAATACGACCAGCGCTGCGTGGTGGACGGCCTCACGGCGGAAATCCCCGAGGGCAAGGTGACCATGATTGTGGGCGCCAACGCCTGCGGTAAATCCACGCTGCTCCGCGGCCTGTCCCGGCTCCTCAAACCCGCCTCCGGGACGGTGACCCTGGACGGCAAGGACATCCACGCCCGGCCGGCCCGTGAACTGGCGCGCACCCTGGGGCTCCTCCCGCAGCACCCCACCGCGCCGGACGGCATCGCTGTCCGCGACCTCGTGGGCCGTGGGCGGTATCCGCACCAGGGCTTCTTCCGCAGCTGGAGCACGGGTGACGACGCCGCGGTGCAGCGTGCGCTGGAAGCCACGGAAACGCTGGAACTCGCTGAGCGGAACGTCGATGAACTGTCTGGCGGCCAGCGCCAGCGCGTCTGGATCGCCATGGCACTGGCCCAGGAAACCGACGTGCTCCTGCTGGACGAACCCACCACCTACCTGGATCTGGCGCACCAGGTGGAAGTCCTGGACCTGGTCATGGACCTGAACCGCAAGCGCGGCACTACCGTGGCCATCGTCCTGCACGACCTGAACCTCGCGGCACGCTACGCGGACCATGTCATCGCCATGAAGGGCGGCGAGATCGTGGCCCTGGGTGACCCCATAACTGTTGTCACCGAAAAGCTGGTCCGCGACGTTTTCGGCCTTGAGTCCCGAGTGATTCCCGATCCCGTCTCGGGCACACCCCTGATCATCCCCATCGGCCGCCACCACACCGCCGCAACCGAACTGGAGCTCGTTTCATGAAGACCCGCGACATCGCCGCCACCGAGCCCATGACCTTGGCTTTCGAGGTGACCGTTTCCTCGGTGCAGGAGCTGAGCCCCAACTTCCGCCGGATCACCTTCGGCGGCTACTCGCTGCGTGACTTCGGCGTTAACGGAGATACGCTCGACCTGCGGATCAAACTGATGATCCCTTCCCTGGCGTCCGACGGCACGCAACTGCCCCTGCCGGTCTTCGAAATGGAGCAGGCGGGCTGGTACCGGGAATGGCTGGCCATGGACCCCGCCGTACGCGGCTCCATGCGCACGTACACGGTCCGCCAGTCCCGGCTTGATGCCGTTTATCCGGAAATTGACGTCGACTTTGTGATGCACTTCGACGCCGACGGCCACGGCGGTCCCGCCGCGAACTGGGCCCAGAACGCCCAGCCGGGCGACGCCATCACTATCATCGGCCCCAACAGCCGAGCCGCCCAGTGCTACACCGCCGAGGTTTACGGTGGCATCGAGTGGCGGCCCGGAATGGCCCAGCGTGTCCTGCTCGCCGGCGATGAAACCGCCATCCCCGCTATCTCCGCCATCCTCGAAAGCCTGCCGTCCTACATGACCGGCCACGCCCTCCTGGAAGTACCGGAAGCCGGCGACTTCCTCGATCTCAAGACGGACGCCGACATCGACATCACCTGGCTTGCCCGCGGCGCCGCCATTGGCCGCTCACGCCCGCACGGCGAGCTGCTGCAGCATGCAGTGCGCACTGCAGTTCCCGTTCCCGGCTGGGTGGGCATCAAAGCGTCCGACGCCGGCGCGGGCCCGGAGCCCGAAGACGTCAATGTGGACGTGGACATCCTCTGGGAGACCCCCGCGCGGATGGAGACAGCCGAAATCGAGGCCACCAAGAACCCCGCCATGCCTGCCGGCGCCATGCCTTTCTACGCCTGGATCGCCGGTGAGGCTGCCGTCATCAAGGACATGCGGCGGTACCTGGTGCGGGACGTGGGGATCGACCGGAAGCAGGTTGCCTTCATGGGGTACTGGCGCCAGGGTAAGGCCGAGGTCTAGCCGAGCGCTTCTGGGCCTTCCCCTGCCACCGGGATCTTGATGAATCATCACCTTAACGAACCACGGTCGTTGCCACTCCCGAAAGTCAGGGTGTCGCAACGACCGCTGGAACTCGCCAGGCCTGGTGGGTTTTTCTTACTTGTAGACGCGGACCCAGTCGACCTGCATCTGCGACGGCTTGGTGGCGGAGCCGTCCGGGAACCAATCCAGCTGCAATGTCTGCTTCATGGCGACAGAGGGCTGGTGCGCCGGGTTCGTGTCAGTGAAGGTCTTTACTCCGTCGACGTATCCGCTGATGCCGGCCGGGGTCCACTCCACCGCGTAGTTGTGCCACTGTGTGCCATCGACGGGCGTCGCCGCTGTGGTCTGGAAATCCGCTCCACCACAGGCGTAGTGCAGGAAGAACCTCATTACGGAGGTGACTGAGCTGCCCTCGGCATAATCGATCTCGGCACAGTTCGGGGCAGCGTTGTTGTTAAGGATCAGGACCGGGTGGTATTTCGGGTCCCGTGAATTGGTTTTCATGCGCGTTTCCCAGCGGCCATACCTTTGTTCCGCGAACTTTGCCGACATGCCGCCAGTGGTGCCGGCTGCGTCTCCGCTGACGGTGGCCACGCCGTTGGCAACCGACCAAGCCTGGGGACTGCGCAGGCCTTTGCCGGCATGCCCTGCACTGTTATAGACACTCCATTTTGTCCGGTCCGGTGCGCCGGTGTTGGAGAATTCGTCGCCCGTCAGGACCGGGCCCCAACCGAAGGCGGTAGCTGCCTGCGCACCGTCACCCGTCGTGGCGAGAGCCTGGCCGGCTGCGGGCCCCGGCTGGGCCGGGGCCGGGGCCGCGGCCAGCGCAGGCGCCGGAGTGACGGCTGCCGCCGGGGCTGCCTCCGCCGAAGCGGGGGTCTGGCCGCTGCTCGAAGCTGTGGGCGCCGGAGACGCTGCGGCTGAAGACGCCGTGGCTGCGGCAGTTGGGGCTGGAGTGGCAGGTGCGGACGCGCGGCCAGCCGAGGATGGGGCAGACGCTCCATTGGTCGTAGGGGCTAGGCTGCAACCTGTCAGGGACAAAGCACCCATGGTCGTTATGATGGCTATTTTCTTGAACAAGATACCTCCGGGCTAGGACTGGAAGAAACTACTGATGCACTTGAGACGATGACGAGTGCGGAAAGCATCCTTGGGCCCCTTGGCAGGGCCGGAGCTAGCAGGCGCCGAAGGGGCGCATCGGGGGTCCAGTGATCGGGCGCCCGGGGCCCTGCATTGGGGCCAGCCGCCAACGTTACCTGATCGTGACCATAGGTCGCAAAAATGTGACAAAGGCTGAGCAACTGCCGATGATCAGAGGCGGCGGCTTGATGGACACGCCTAGCACGCGGCGCTGCAATCGCGCCCCCGCACTCTGCCCCTGGGTCGCAACCTTTCTGCACGTCCTGTTGCTGTCCGTTTACCTTGGCGTTTCTTTGGCCGGTTACTTTCAGTGGATGGGTTCTAATCCTTTACTCTCGGACCGTGAGGGCCGGCGGGTGTTTGTTGCTTTGGGGGACTCGTTTACAGAAGGTGTTGGGGACCGGGATGAGCGGCTGCCCAACGGCGTCCGGGGGTGGGCTGACCGGGTGGCGGAGAAACTGGCCAAGGCTGAGCCGGGGTGGGAATATGCCAACCTTGCCATCAGGAGCAAGCGCCTGCGTCACGTCATCATCGAGCAGCTGGAACCGGCGCTGGCCATGAAGCCCACGCTGATCACGCTGTACGCCGGCGGAAACGACATCCTGGACATCGGCACGGACATGGCTGCCCTGATGGACGAGTACGAGGACCTCGTGGCGCGACTGGCCGGGACCGGGGCCACGGTGGTCCTTTTCACCGGCTTCGACGTCAAAGTCTCGGCCGTTCTGGAGCTGCTGAAGAAGCGGAACACGGTCTACAACCAGCGCGTCCGCGAGATCTCTGTGAAATACGGGACGGTCCTGGTGGATTACTGGTGCCTGGATGCCTTCCATGACCGGCGGATGTGGGACTCGGACCGCCTCCACATGTCCAAAGCGGGCCACAAGTACCTGGCCGGACAGGTGCTGGACCAGCTCGGGGTGCCCCACAAAATCCGGCTCAAGGACTGGGACCCACCGGAGCGGCTCAGCCTCCGGGAGTGGGAACAGCGGCAGCGGCGTTGGGTTAACGACTGGGTGCTGCCGCTTTTTGGCCGCAAAATCAGGGGCGTCACCCTCGGGGATGCACTGGCGCCGCGCTGGCCGGAACCCGTCAGGGTGCCGCGGAAGCGCGGGCTGAAGAAGCTGATGGACCGGGACGCGGTGCTCAAGAACAGTCCGAAAGCAAGTGGTTTGTAAACAGCTGTTGACTTGTGTGCAACATCACAGATACTGTTGCGGCACTGACGACGACTCAACGCGTCAGCTCTAGTCCGCTCAGCGCTGTGTGGGCCGTTCGGGGCGTGAACCGCCGCCGTCGGGATGCCAGCGTGAACGCGGAATCCCCAACCTGCCCCTTCGGCACACGGCGCCCTTTGGCGTGCGCCGGGAGGGCCCCAGCCTTGAGAGGCACCACCGCGATGACTGACAGTTCCCTTCATTTTGACCGCAGGAAACTCCTGAAAGCAGCAGCGTTGACCCCATTTGCAGGCCTGGCACTGTCCGGCTGCGGGGCAAAGCCCGCCGATAGCGCGGCAGCCAACAAGACAGTCACGGTCACCTCCTACGGCGGCTCCTACAATGACCAGCTGACCCAGACGATTCTGGACCCCTTCTCCAAGCAGTCGGGGATCCAAACCACGCTGCTGGCCAACACCAGCCTGGCCGCGCTCAAGGCCCAGGTGCAGTCCGGGGACGTGCAGTGGGACCTCGTGGAAATCACCGCCCCGGAGTACGAAACGGCCGTGGCAGAAGGCCTCCTGGAGCCGTTCGACTACGACATCATCAGCGACAAGGGCCTGCCCGGCTACGCCAAGGCGGAGTACGGCATCAAGTACCTGAGCTTCCTGTTCGTGATGGCCTGGGACCAGAAGGCCATCCCCGATGCGCAGGCCCCCAAGGACTGGGCGCAGTTTTTCGACCAGGGCAAGTACGATACCAAGCGCTCGGTCTACAACCAGCTCTCGGACAGCTCCGTGCTTGAGGCCGCACTACTGGCCGACGGCGTGCCGTTCGACCGGATCTACCCGCTCGACGTCGACCGGGCCCTGCGCGTGCTGGGCCACCACCCCGGCAAGGACCGCCTGCTTTACCACGCGGCCAACCAGGAGCCCATCCAGCAGCTCACCTCGGGCGAGGTCTCGCTGTCCACGAGCTTCAACAACCGCATCAACGCGGCCCGCAATGACGGCGCCAAGCTGAACTTCAGCGCGGAAAACGCAGTCCTGGCCGGCGACTACTTCGTGGTGCCGAAGGGGGCCAAGAACAAGGAAGCCGCCTTCAAACTGATGAACTTCATGTCCAACGACGCCGAGGCCGGCGCTGCCTTCGACACGGTCACCAACCTGACCCTGGCCAACACCGCGGCGCTGTCCAAGCTGCCCAAGGAGGTCGCAGACACCCTGCCCACCAGCCCGCGCCTGGCCGACAAGATCCTGGTCCGTGACGACAAATGGTGGTCGGAGAACCTGAAGAAGACCGAGCAGCAGTTCAAGCTGTGGCAGGCCAGCTGACATGAGCAACGCAACCTTGCAACGCGCGCGTCCGGAGGGACGTGCCCCGGCACCGGAGCCGGAGAAACCCCGACGGCGGCGCACCACCTGGTGGCTGCTGCTGGCCCCGATCCTGGCCTTCGACGTCGTACTGTTCCTCAGCCCGCTGGGCAAACTGGTGGGCTCGAGCTTCACCGGCAACGCCTACCAGCGCGTCCTCGAAGACCCGCTGGTAGTCCGTTCCCTGATCAACACCCTGAGCATCAGCCTGGCATCCACCGTCGTCACCGTGGTCCTGGGCTAC
Organism: Pseudarthrobacter sp. NIBRBAC000502772; assembly: GCF_006517235.1. Taxonomy (NCBI): domain Bacteria; kingdom Bacillati; phylum Actinomycetota; class Actinomycetes; order Micrococcales; family Micrococcaceae; genus Pseudarthrobacter; species Pseudarthrobacter sp. NIBRBAC000502772. The sequence continues at coordinate 262,146 of NZ_CP041188.1, read as the reverse complement.
GTCATTGCCCTGGTGCTGTGGCGCTCCGGCACGGTGACCCGCGTGATCCTGTTCGCCGTGGTGCTGCTGCCCTTCTGGACCGGCATCCTGGTGAAGAACTTCGCGTGGGCCGTGCTCCTGCAGGACAACGGCATCGTGAACTCCTTCCTCCAGGCGGCGGGCCTCACCGATGCTCCCATTGAGCTGCTGCACAACCGGCTGGCCGTGATCATCGGCATGGTTCACTGCCTGCTCCCGTATGCGGTGTTCCCGATTTTCTCCTCGCTGACCTCGATCGATGACCGGCTTGCCCTGGCGGCGCGTTCGCTCGGGGCCAAGGAAGCCTCAATCTTCCGCCGGATCACCCTGCCGCTCAGCATGCCGGGCATCTCCGCGGCAGGTTTGCTCGTGTTCATCATCAGCACCGGCTTCTTCATCACCCCGGTGGTCATGGGCGGACCCGGCGACATGATGATCGCCAACCAGATCGACTACTACGCGCGCCAGCTCACCGACTTCTCCGGGGCCGCGGCCCTGGCCGTGATTCTGACAGTGCTGGTCAGCATCCTCGTTGCCATCTACCAGCGAGTGCTCAGGGCGGGAGGCCAACATGCAGACAACTAATCCCCGGCAGCGGCTGCTGACGCTGCTTTCCATCCCGGTGTTCCTGTTCCTGGTGGTCCCGACGGCGATCGTGGTGCCTGTTGCCCTTAATGACAGCCGCTACATCACGTTCCCGCCCGAAGGAATCTCATTCGCCGCCGTCGCCGGCTTTTTCGCTGACAAGGCATGGACCTCGGCCCTGACAGCCAGCCTCCAATCTGCAGCGATCGCCGTCGTGATCGGTGTGATTCTCGGCGCGACCGCGGCGATCGGCCTGCACGGACGCAAGTTCCCGGGCCAGCAGGCTGTCGTCGGGCTGATCCTGGCGCCGATGATCGTCCCCACCGTGGTGCTGGCGCTGGCGTTCTACCAGTTCTTCATCTCGCTCGGTGTGCTGGGCAGCATCCTCCCCATCGGCCTGGCGCATGCCGTCATCGCCACCCCTTACGTGTACTTGACCACGCGTGCCAGCCTTGCCGGACTGAACCCGGCGCTGGTCAATTCGGCGCAGAGCCTGGGCGCCGGATGGCTGTCCGTGTTCCGGCACGTCTACCTGCCGGTCATCCTGCCCGGGCTGGTTTCCGGGGCGCTGTTCGCCTTCTCGGTCTCCATCGACGAGACCGTGATGTCGCTGTTCATGCAGTCGCCCAGCGCCACCACCCTGCCCGTGAAGATGTTCACCGACATCCAGTTCAACCTGACCCCCAAGATCGCGGTGTCCTCGGCCCTGTTGGTCACTGTGGCCACCCTGGGGCTGTTGTTCCAGGTCATGTTCGTTCTCAAACGGCGTTCCACCGCCAGGATGCTGCCGCTGGCCGTGTCCGCACCAAACTAAGGAAGGCCCATGACTACTTCAGTGATTTCCGCAGCAGCAAGCACCCGGACGACGGCGTCCGCGCAGGGTTCCATTGAACTCCGGCAGGTCCGCAAGACGTACGGCGACGTCGTAGCCGTCGACGAGCTGGACCTGGTGGTGGAACCCGGCGAATTCGTCACCCTGCTGGGACCGAGCGGATCCGGCAAGACCACCACCATGATGATGGTGGCCGGCTTCGAGGAGCACACGTCCGGGAGCGTCCTGATCGACGGCAAGCCCGTGGATTCGCTCCCGCCCCGGGACCGGAACCTGGGCGTCGTGTTCCAGAACTACGCCCTCTTCCCGCACATGAGCGCCCGCGAAAACGTGGAGTTCGCGCTCCGGATGCGCAAGGTGCCCAAGACCGAACGGCGTCAACGCGCCGATAGCGCGCTGGAACGAGTGGGCCTGGGCAAGATGGGCGACCGCAAGCCCCGTCAGCTCTCCGGCGGACAGCAGCAGCGCGTCGCCCTGGCCCGCGCGCTGGTGTTCAACCCGGCCGCGCTGCTCCTGGACGAGCCCATGGCCGCCCTCGACAAGCGGCTCCGCGAACACATGCAGGAAGAGATCAAGACGCTGCAGAAGAGCCTGGGCATCTCCGTCCTTTTCGTCACGCACGACCAGGACGAGGCGATGGCCATGTCCGACCGGATCGTGGTGATGAAGGACGGCAGGATCGTCCAGTCGGGCCCGCCCGAAGAGGTCTACAACCACCCGCTCACGGACTGGGTGGCCAGCTTCCTGGGCGACACCAACCTCATCCCGTGCACCGTCCTGGAACGCAAGGACGGCGAGGCGCTGGTTGACCTCGGCGGTCTGGGCCTGGGCAGGGTTCGCGACCGCGGCGTCACCGGCGAGAACTACGCCGTGTCCATCCGTCCCGAACACCTCAAGTTCAGCTCCGAAGCAGGCACGGATAACTGCGGCAGGGCGGCGCTGGTTTCCTCGACCAACCTGGGCGCCACCGTGCGCCACCGCCTCACGGCCGGCGGCCACGAGCTGCAGGTGCGCGAACTCAGTTCAGATGCGACGGGTCGGCCCGCGCCAGGCGCGGAGCTGTTCGTGACCTGGGAGCCGGACAAGGCCCAGCTGCTGGTTCTGGAGCAGTAGGTCCGCCCGGGGAGCTGCCGGGGATGCCGGGCAGTTCCCCGGAGCCTGCCGCCGCAGGGCCAGGGGTCTAGGTGTCAAGCAGGTTTTCGTAGCCCTCCGCCACGGTCGTGGCAGTGAATTCGATGACCTCGAACTCGGCCACACCGTTGCTGTAGAAGGGGTCCTTGGCCAATGCAGCATCCAGTGTGGTTCGGTCGGCCTTGGACAACAGCACACCGCCCACCGCGGGAACCTGGCGTCCGGACGCCAGGAACACGCCGTCGTCGAACGCCTGCTTAACCCAGGCCATATGCGCGGGGCGGTGATAGTCCACAATGTCTTCGGGCACCTTGTAGGTCAGCGATACAACAAACATAGGGCCAGCCTACTCGGATGGGTCCAGGGGAACTGGTGCGTCACTTGAACGCTCAACCACGCTCTGCTTCTAGAATGGACGCATGACCGAACCGCGCTGGCTCAATGCCGACGAACGACGTGCCTGGCTGGCACTCCTGAGCATCAACACGCTGCTGCCTGCTGCCCTGGACAACCAGCTCCACACCGCCGGCAAGGTGTCCCTGTTTGATTACAACGTCATGGCCATGCTGTCCGAGGCCGAAGGCCGTTTCCTGCCGATGAGCCAGCTGGCGGCCCGCACCAGTTCCTCGCTGTCCCGGCTCTCGCACGTGGTTGCCAAACTGGAGAAGCGCGGATGGCTGGAGCGGCGTCCGCACCCCCGCGATGCCCGGGTCACCACCGCACACCTGTCCGACGTCGGGATGGCCACTTTGGAGGCGCTCGCACCGGGGCACGTGGAGGCAGTGCGTACCAAGTTCCTGGACGCCCTGACGGAACGCGACGTCAATGACCTCGCCCGCATCGGCGAAAAGATCGTGGCCCGGCTGGACGATGACCACTGGATCCTGCGCGAGACCGAAAGCCGGCCGTAGGCCGCAGCTCTGACGGACACCCTCCGGACGGGCTCCGTCTTGGTTGCTCCCGGCAACAGGTGAAAGACTGACGCCATGGACTTTTCCGCACGGTATGTAGCGCTCGGCGACTCCTTCACGGAGGGCGTCGGGGATGACGATCCCGGCCGTCCCAACGGTGTCCGCGGCTGGGCGGACCGTGTGGCGGAGCAACTGGGCGCGGCGGATCCCGGCTTCGGCTACGCCAACCTGGCCATCCGCGGCAGGAAGCTCCGCCAGATCATGGCAGAACAGGTGGACGCCGCCGTCGACCTTAACCCCACTTTGGTGACTATTTACGCAGGCGCCAACGACATTCTGCGGCCCAAGATCGACATCGACGATCTGCTGGCGGAATACGACGCCGGCATCCGCAAGCTGGCGGCGACCGGCGCCACCGTGGTGATGTTCACCGGCTTCGACGCGCGCGGCTCCAAGGTTTTTAGCACCATGCGCGGCCGCACCGCCATCTATAACGAGCTGGTCCGCGGCATTGCCGGGGACCATGGGGCGTTGCTGGTGGATTACTGGCGCTTCAACGAGTACTACGACTGGGGCATGTGGGCCCAGGACCGGATGCACATGTCTGCCGCCGGGCACGCCAACATGGCCAAGCGGGTCCTTACCGTCCTGGAGCACGACCACTCGATTGAAGTCCCGCCCATGACCCCGGTGCCGGAACTGAACCGGGCCGAAGCCATCCGCGCCAACGCCCGCTGGGTCCGCGAATTCGCCGGCCCGTGGGTGGTCCGCCGCGTCACCGGCAAGTCCTCGGGTGACGGACTGGAGCCCAAGTACGCCCAGCTCACCCGCCTCTGAGGCAGCCCCCCTTATACACCGTCTTATCCACAGTCCGAGCCCGGATTGGTCTTTAATTGCGCGAACTCGTAGACTTGGTGAGCGCTAAGTGCGCGGAGCGTGCGCAATTGCTCCGGTGGCCCGGTAATTTTCTCCAGGGTAGCCGGTAGTTAGGGGCTCAAGTTGCGTGACTAACCGTTCACCCTGATCACTTTGGGTCGCACTTAGCCGCATGATCCTGCAGCAGATATGCGGATCATTACATTCAATTCTTGAGGAGAAGTCATGGCAGCACACTGCCAAGTGACCGGAGCCGAGCCGGGCTTTGGGCACAGCATTTCGCACTCGCACCGTCGCAACAAGCGTCGGTTCGATCCGAACATCCAGAAGAAGCGCTACTGGGTTCCGTCCCTGCGCCGTAACGTCACTCTGCAGCTTTCTGCAAAGGGCATCAAGACCATCGACGTGCGCGGCATCGACGTAGTCGTCGCCGCCATCCTTGCTCGGGGAGTGAAGCTCTAATGGCTAAGGACAAGGACGTACGTCCGATCATCAAGCTCAAGTCGACTGCGGGCACGGGTTACACTTACGTGACGCGGAAGAACCGTCGTAACGACCCGGACCGTATGGTTCTGAAGAAGTACGATCCCAAGATCCGTCAGCACGTCGAATTCCGAGAGGAGCGCTAAACACATGGCTAAGAAGTCAATGATCGCAAAGAACGAACAGCGTAAAGTCATCGTTGAGCGTTACGCTGCAAAGCGCCTCGAACTGAAGAAGGCTCTGGTTGACCCCAACTCGACCGACGAAGTTCGCGAAGCAGCACGCCTCGGCCTGCAGAAGCTTCCCCGCAACGCGTCGCCCGTCCGTCTGCGTAACCGCGACATCATCGACGGCCGTCCCCGCGGTACCTTCCAGAAGTTCGGTATCTCCCGTGTTCGCTTCCGCGACATGGCTCACCGCGGTGAGCTCCCGGGCATCACCAAGTCTTCCTGGTAATCCAGCACCGCTGATTCCAGCTGCTTGAGAAGGGCCGGCAACCGTTTGGTTGCCGGCCCTTCTGCGTTTAAGGCCTCCGGCGATCGGGCCTCCGGTGATCGAGCGTGTCGAGATCCGTGAGAGGCGTCGGCCGTTGTGCCGCAGCACACAGAACTCACTTACGACGGCGGCGCCCGAATTTGGGTGCCGATATCGGCTTTGGGCCCGGAATGGCGGGGTTAGGGCCCGTTGTGGGGGTGGATTTGCGGTGGGGGTTGGGTGGGTGTATTGTTTTCTAAGTCGCCGCGAGGGGAACAGCGAAGAGCTGGTTACCGCGGGCGGCCAAACCCCCTAATTCAAGACCAAATGTTGGTTGTTCTTTTGAGCGCCTTTGTTTGGTGGGGATGTGTTTTCTGCTGGTGCGGGTCCTGGAATATGGATTTGCATCGGGGCGGGAAACCGGGTAAGTTTGAAAAGTTGCTCCGGAGCGATCCACGGCCATTGAAATGGTTGTGGTGGTGCCGGGTGTGTCTGTTGTTTGAGAACTCAATAGTGTGCCAAGTTTGTTGATACCAATTTATTGTATTGAATTGGTTGAATTGACTGGATTATGCCACCCCGTGGTGTGGTCTGGTTTTTACAGCTGGTTTCAAATTTTGTGCAGCCATTTTATCCTGTTATTTCCGGGGTTGGTGGTTGTGTCTGTTTTACTTCAACGGAGAGTTTGATCCTGGCTCAGGATGAACGCTGGCGGCGTGCTTAACACATGCAAGTCGAACGATGATCCCAGCTTGCTGGGGGATTAGTGGCGAACGGGTGAGTAACACGTGAGTAACCTGCCCTTAACTCTGGGATAAGCCTGGGAAACTGGGTCTAATACCGGATATGACTCCTCATCGCATGGTGGGGGGTGGAAAGCTTTATTGTGGTTTTGGATGGACTCGCGGCCTATCAGCTTGTTGGTGAGGTAATGGCTCACCAAGGCGACGACGGGTAGCCGGCCTGAGAGGGTGACCGGCCACACTGGGACTGAGACACGGCCCAGACTCCTACGGGAGGCAGCAGTGGGGAATATTGCACAATGGGCGAAAGCCTGATGCAGCGACGCCGCGTGAGGGATGACGGCCTTCGGGTTGTAAACCTCTTTCAGTAGGGAAGAAGCGAAAGTGACGGTACCTGCAGAAGAAGCGCCGGCTAACTACGTGCCAGCAGCCGCGGTAATACGTAGGGCGCAAGCGTTATCCGGAATTATTGGGCGTAAAGAGCTCGTAGGCGGTTTGTCGCGTCTGCCGTGAAAGTCCGGGGCTCAACTCCGGATCTGCGGTGGGTACGGGCAGACTAGAGTGATGTAGGGGAGACTGGAATTCCTGGTGTAGCGGTGAAATGCGCAGATATCAGGAGGAACACCGATGGCGAAGGCAGGTCTCTGGGCATTAACTGACGCTGAGGAGCGAAAGCATGGGGAGCGAACAGGATTAGATACCCTGGTAGTCCATGCCGTAAACGTTGGGCACTAGGTGTGGGGGACATTCCACGTTTTCCGCGCCGTAGCTAACGCATTAAGTGCCCCGCCTGGGGAGTACGGCCGCAAGGCTAAAACTCAAAGGAATTGACGGGGGCCCGCACAAGCGGCGGAGCATGCGGATTAATTCGATGCAACGCGAAGAACCTTACCAAGGCTTGACATGAACCGGAAATGCCTGGAAACAGGTGCCCCGCTTGCGGTCGGTTTACAGGTGGTGCATGGTTGTCGTCAGCTCGTGTCGTGAGATGTTGGGTTAAGTCCCGCAACGAGCGCAACCCTCGTTCTATGTTGCCAGCGCGTTATGGCGGGGACTCATAGGAGACTGCCGGGGTCAACTCGGAGGAAGGTGGGGACGACGTCAAATCATCATGCCCCTTATGTCTTGGGCTTCACGCATGCTACAATGGCCGGTACAAAGGGTTGCGATACTGTGAGGTGGAGCTAATCCCAAAAAGCCGGTCTCAGTTCGGATTGGGGTCTGCAACTCGACCCCATGAAGTCGGAGTCGCTAGTAATCGCAGATCAGCAACGCTGCGGTGAATACGTTCCCGGGCCTTGTACACACCGCCCGTCAAGTCACGAAAGTTGGTAACACCCGAAGCCGGTGGCCTAACCCCTTGTGGGAGGGAGCTGTCGAAGGTGGGACTGGCGATTGGGACTAAGTCGTAACAAGGTAGCCGTACCGGAAGGTGCGGCTGGATCACCTCCTTTCTAAGGAGCACCTACAACCACCCTGCCGGATGCAATGTCCGTGTGGTGGGGTTGTCAGGAGTATATGCCCGTTGCGCAGACGATTGTTCTGCGGCGGGTGCTCAAGGGTGGAATATCAATGAATAGCGGCCGCTTGTTTCTTTCCTCGCCCAGTACGGATGGTTTCCTCGGAAGCTTCTCCTGGATCGGTGTGGGTTGGGGGTGGGTGGTTTAGTGTTTGGCACACTGTTGGGTCCTGAGGCAACAGGGCCGGGTTTTCCCGGTACTTGTTTGTTTCTGGTTTCCTGGCTGCATCGAGCGCGCACTTTTTTGTGTGTGGGGTGTGTGGTTTGGGGTTGTTGTTTGAGAACTACATAGTGGACGCGAGCATCTTTTATAAGAAGCAATTTCCAAGAATTATGAACCTGGATCTGTCTGCACTCTTTTGGGTGTGGGTGGTTTTCATGGTTCTCTCGAAAATTAGCGTTTTTGATCTTTTGTGGTCAAGTTTTTAAGAGCACACGGTGGATGCCTTGGCATTAGGAGCCGAAGAAGGACGTAGGAATCTGCGATAAGCCTGGGGGAGTCGATAACCGGACTGTGATCCCAGGGTGTCCGAATGGGGAAACCCCGCCAGGGGCGCGAGCTGCCTGGTGACCCGCATCTGAACACATAGGGTGCGTGGAGGGAACGCGGGGAAGTGAAACATCTCAGTACCCGCAGGAAGAGAAAACAATAGTGATTCCGTCAGTAGTGGCGAGCGAACGCGGATCAGGCTAAACCGTTCCATGTGTGATAGCCGGCGGGCGTTGCATGGTCGGGGTTGTGGGACTTTCCATACCAGTTCTGCCGGACTGGTGAGGTGTGATGTGCAGGCATAGGTGAACGGTCTTGAAAGGCCGGCCAGAGAGGGTGTGAGCCCCGTAACCGAAATGTTTTGTGCCGCCTGGAGAGTATCCCAAGTAGCACGGGGCCCGAGAAATCCCGTGTGAATCTGTCAGGACCACCTGATAAGCCTAAATACTCCCTAATGACCGATAGCGGACCAGTACCGTGAGGGAAAGGTGAAAAGTACCCCGGGAGGGGAGTGAAACAGTACCTGAAACCGTGTGCTTACAATCCGTCGGAGCAGCCTTGTAGTTGTGACGGCGTGCCTTTTGAAGAATGAGCCTGCGAGTTAGTGTTACGTCGCGAGGTTAACCCGTGTGGGGAAGCCGTAGCGAAAGCGAGTCTGAATAGGGCGTTGCAGTGGCGTGATCTAGACCCGAAGCGAAGTGATCTACCCATGGCCAGGTTGAAGCGACGGTAAGACGTCGTGGAGGACCGAACCCACTTCAGTTGAAAATGGAGGGGATGAGCTGTGGGTAGGGGTGAAAGGCCAATCAAACTTCGTGATAGCTGGTTCTCCCCGAAATGCATTTAGGTGCAGCGTTGCGTGTTTCTTGCTGGAGGTAGAGCTACTGGATGGCTAATGGGCCCTACAAGGTTACTGACGTCAGCCAAACTCCGAATGCCGGTAAGTGAGAGCGCAGCAGTGAGACTGTGGGGGATAAGCTTCATAGTCGAGAGGGAAACAGCCCAGACCACCAACTAAGGCCCCTAAGCGTGTGCTAAGTGGGAAAGGATGTGGAGTTGCGAAGACAACCAGGAGGTTGGCTTAGAAGCAGCCATCCTTAAAAGAGTGCGTAATAGCTCACTGGTCAAGTGATTCCGCGCCGACAATGTAGCGGGGCTCAAGTACACCGCCGAAGTTGTGGATTTCAGATATTAGCTAAGCCGCCCCTTGTGGGTTGGTTCAGGCGTCTGGAGTGGTAGGGGAGCGTCGTGTGGGCAGTGAAGTCGCGGTGTAAACCAGCGGTGGAGCCTACACGAGTGAGAATGCAGGCATGAGTAGCGAAAGACGGGTGAGAAACCCGTCCGCCGAATGATCAAGGGTTCCAGGGTCAAGCTAATCTGCCCTGGGTAAGTCGGGACCTAAGGCGAGGCCGACAGGCGTAGTCGATGGACAACGGGTTGATATTCCCGTACCGGCGAAAAACCGTCCATGTTGAACAGGGGATACTAACCGCCCGAAACCTGCCTGACCGCCCTTGTGGTGGAAGGGTTTTGGTGGAGCGCGGGACCTGATCCTGGGAGGCAAGCGTATTAACAGGTGTGACGCAGGAAGGTAGCCAAGCCGGGCGATGGTTGTCCCGGTCTAAGGATGTAGGGCGAACGGTAGGCAAATCCGCCGTTCATGATGCCTGAGATCTGATGGGACCCCCTCACGGGGGATTTGGTGATCCTATGCTGCCGAGAAAAGCATCGACGCGAGGTTTTAGCCGCCCGTACCCCAAACCGACACAGGTGATCAGGTAGAGAATACTAAGGCGATCGAGAGAATTATGGTTAAGGAACTCGGCAAAATGCCCCCGTAACTTCGGGAGAAGGGGGGCCCCAACCTTGAACACCACTTGCTGGTGGGAGGGGATCGGGGCCGCAGAGACCAGGGGGAAGCGACTGTTTACTAAAAACACAGGTCCGTGCGAAGTCGCAAGACGATGTATACGGACTGACTCCTGCCCGGTGCTGGAAGGTTAAGAGGACCGGTTAGCCTTACGGCGAAGCTGAGAATTCAAGCCCCAGTAAACGGCGGTGGTAACTATAACCATCCTAAGGTAGCGAAATTCCTTGTCGGGTAAGTTCCGACCTGCACGAATGGAGTAACGACTTCCCCGCTGTCTCAACCATAAACTCGGCGAAATTGCAGTACGAGTAAAGATGCTCGTTACGCGCAGCAGGACGGAAAGACCCCGAGACCTTTACTATAGTTTGGTATTGGTGTTCGGAGTGGCTTGTGTAGGATAGGTGGGAGACGTTGAAGCCCGGACGCCAGTTCGGGTGGAGTCATCGTTGAAATACCACTCTGGTCACTTTGGACATCTAACTTCGGCCCGTAATCCGGGTCAGGGACAGTGCCTGATGGGTAGTTTAACTGGGGCGGTTGCCTCCTAAAAAGTAACGGAGGCGCCCAAAGGTTCCCTCAGCCTGGTTGGCAATCAGGTGTCGAGTGTAAGTGCACAAGGGAGCTTGACTGTGAGAGAGACATCTCGAGCAGGGACGAAAGTCGGGACTAGTGATCCGGCGGTACATTGTGGAATGGCCGTCGCTCAACGGATAAAAGGTACCTCGGGGATAACAGGCTGATCTTGCCCAAGAGTCCATATCGACGGCATGGTTTGGCACCTCGATGTCGGCTCGTCGCATCCTGGGGCTGGAGTAGGTCCCAAGGGTTGGGCTGTTCGCCCATTAAAGCGGTACGCGAGCTGGGTTTAGAACGTCGTGAGACAGTTCGGTCCCTATCCGCTGCGCGCGCAGGAAATTTGAGAAGGGCTGTCCTTAGTACGAGAGGACCGGGACGGACGAACCTCTGGTGTGTCAGTTGTACTGCCAAGTGCACCGCTGATTAGCTACGTTCGGATGGGATAACCGCTGAAAGCATCTAAGCGGGAAGCTCGCTTCGAGATGAGATTTCCATACACCTTGTGTGTGAGAGGCCCCCAGCCAGACCACTGGGTTGATAGGCCGGATGTGGAAGCGAGGACTAACGACTCGTGAAGCTGACCGGTACTAATAGGCCGATAACTTACACCACACACCACCCCCGCAAACGGTTCAAAAGCGTTTGCAACCACGGGGTGGTAAAAAGAAAACAAGACTGCTTGCGTCCACTATGTGGTTCCCAAACAACAAACCCAACACGGGCTTGTTGCCCAGGGAACAAAAAACACAACACAATAACAACACCACAATGTTGTAACCACAGATTTCCCACCCCCAGCCTCAAAACTGGCGGGCCGGGTAGAAGGGTTACGGCGGTCATAGCGTGGGGGAAACGCCCGGTCCCATTCCGAACCCGGAAGCTAAGACCCACAGCGCCGATGGTACTGCACCCGGGAGGGTGTGGGAGAGTAGGTCACCGCCGGAACATCATTAAAAAATGGTCGAGAGCCCCCCAACCACCAGGTTGGGGGGCTCTCCCACGTTAACCACCACACCACAAACACCCCCGAACCGGGGACGCTCTCTCACTTAATCCAGCGAAAACCCGGACCCTCTCTCATCCTGCAGTGAATTCGGACACCCCCACAGCAATGACCGGTGGCGGCATGTTGGTTTGCCGGCTGGCGTACACCGGAGGCCGACCGGCTCCGATCGACCAGTTGGCCGGCGGGTGCCGTCGGTCGAAATCACCCGCCCTATGTGCCGGTGTACGCCTCTCGTTGTGGGCGCGCGACGTACGAACGGCGCTGACTGGGGTTGCACTCGTCAGCTGGCCGGGTCGTAGTGGAACTGCCGGACTTCTTGTGAGCAGCGGCAGGCGACCGCGATCTTCGCAGCCCATCCGAGTGCCGCCTCCCGCGAGGGCAGCTCGAGAACGGTGTAGCCGCCGTTGGGTACCTTATGGCCTGGGTATGTGCCCTCGGTGACGGTGCCGTCACCGGCCACGAGCACCGGGTGTACGTTTTCATCGATCCCGCCGCCGAAGACGTACACGCCCGCCGCCTTGGCCTCTTCGATGACTGCATGCGAGGCTTCGACCACCGCCTCGAAATCCTCCTCGGGGACCACCATGGCCTCACCAGGGAACGAGATCAGGTACTTCGTCATTCGAGGACTCCTCTGCTCCGGCGGCGCCGTCCGTCGGCTCTTCTCTGCGGCACCGCGCTAGTGCCCAACCTGATTATGGCTCCGACGCCCGACATGTGGTCAAGGTTCTGCGCCTCGGCCGACCCGCAGAACCTGCTCGATCGGCACCGTCTGAGAGCACGCTCTAAAGCGCGCGCCCGCGAGGGAGGGGTTGGCGTTAACAGCAGCCATGGATCTCTTCGACATGATCGCTCGAGCCGGTGGGCTGTCGTTCCAAGGTCACTATCCGCCGGCACCGGTGTATCGATTGCGGGTACATGTGGCACCAGACCAGGAGTGGCGACAAGTACGTTACCGTGATCGTCGACCTCACTCCGATCCGGGTGGGCACCGGAACCGCCCGCCTGGTGGGCACTCGATGAGTGCCGGCGTCGGGTCCAGCAGGCCATCCGTGGCCACCGCGGCCGTACCGGTCTATAGAGGGCACTCCAAACGAATAGGCAACTCTGCCCGGATGCATCGATTCCTGCTGCCCGCCATAGGGTGGCTGCATGACGGATGCAGCGGTCGAGACCGCGTACTCATGGAGAGCCGCCGAGTACATTGCCAGATTTGGGCCTGTAGAGTCTACACATCCGGCTGAATGGAGGCTCGTAGCTGAGTGGGTCGCACCTCTGGTGGGGCCAGTGCTGGATGTGGGATGCGGCCCGGCCATTGGGCCAGGTTCCTCGCGGACCAAGGGGCGGCGGCCGAAGGAATCGATTTGGTGCCGGCGTTTATCAAGCAAGCAGAAGCATCCTTCCCCGGCATCCCATTCCGCGTCGCCTCCCTCACGAGTCTCGGAGTTCCCGAAGGATATGCATCCTAGTGCAGCCGGCTTCGAAACCGTCTCCCATCAGAGAAGAACTGATCCTGGTCATCGGCCGCACGCCGCCATCATTGCACGCCTGAGCCGTTCTTAGTCGACATGGCCGGCAGGGACGCGCACAGAGGTTCACGATAGGGCGAACCTACGACACGGCAGAGGTTCCGAGCTGCCACCGGAGAGTCCACAGCCTTGGTCGTCTCGGCTGCTGGCCATTCCCTGCGTGATGTGATCCAGTCAACAGAAACCCGTTCTGGCCGAATAGTGCACCGGGACTCCGGTGAGCCCCTCAGATTCCCCGCCACGACGCGGATCTTGGGGCATAGGGCCTGTTGTGGGGTGGATTTGCGGTGGGGGTTGGGTGGGTGTATTGTTTTCTAAGTCGCCGCGAGGGGAACAGCGAAGAGCTGGTTACCGCGGGCGGCCAAACCCCCTAATTCAAGACCAAATGTTGGTTGTTCTTTTGAGCGCCTTTGTTTGGTGGGGATGTGTTTTCTGCTGGTGCGGGTCCTGGAATATGGATTTGCATCGGGGCGGGAAACCGGGTAACTTTGAAAAGTTGCTCCGGAGCGATCCACGGCCGATTGAAATGGTTGTGGTGGTGCCGGGTGTGTCTGTTGTTTGAGAACTCAATAGTGTGCCAAGTTTGTTGATACCAATTTATTGTATTGAATTGGTTGAATTGACTGGATTATGCCACCCCGTGGTGTGGTCTGGTTTTTACAGCTGGTTTCAAATTTTGTGCAGCCATTTTATCCTGTTATTTCCGGGGTTGGTGGTTGTGTCTGTTTTACTTCAACGGAGAGTTTGATCCTGGCTCAGGATGAACGCTGGCGGCGTGCTTAACACATGCAAGTCGAACGATGATCCCAGCTTGCTGGGGGATTAGTGGCGAACGGGTGAGTAACACGTGAGTAACCTGCCCTTAACTCTGGGATAAGCCTGGGAAACTGGGTCTAATACCGGATATGACTCCTCATCGCATGGTGGGGGGTGGAAAGCTTTATTGTGGTTTTGGATGGACTCGCGGCCTATCAGCTTGTTGGTGAGGTAATGGCTCACCAAGGCGACGACGGGTAGCCGGCCTGAGAGGGTGACCGGCCACACTGGGACTGAGACACGGCCCAGACTCCTACGGGAGGCAGCAGTGGGGAATATTGCACAATGGGCGAAAGCCTGATGCAGCGACGCCGCGTGAGGGATGACGGCCTTCGGGTTGTAAACCTCTTTCAGTAGGGAAGAAGCGAAAGTGACGGTACCTGCAGAAGAAGCGCCGGCTAACTACGTGCCAGCAGCCGCGGTAATACGTAGGGCGCAAGCGTTATCCGGAATTATTGGGCGTAAAGAGCTCGTAGGCGGTTTGTCGCGTCTGCCGTGAAAGTCCGGGGCTCAACTCCGGATCTGCGGTGGGTACGGGCAGACTAGAGTGATGTAGGGGAGACTGGAATTCCTGGTGTAGCGGTGAAATGCGCAGATATCAGGAGGAACACCGATGGCGAAGGCAGGTCTCTGGGCATTAACTGACGCTGAGGAGCGAAAGCATGGGGAGCGAACAGGATTAGATACCCTGGTAGTCCATGCCGTAAACGTTGGGCACTAGGTGTGGGGACATTCCACGTTTTCCGCGCCGTAGCTAACGCATTAAGTGCCCCGCCTGGGGAGTACGGCCGCAAGGCTAAAACTCAAAGGAATTGACGGGGGCCCGCACAAGCGGCGGAGCATGCGGATTAATTCGATGCAACGCGAAGAACCTTACCAAGGCTTGACATGAACCGGAAATGCCTGGAAACAGGTGCCCCGCTTGCGGTCGGTTTACAGGTGGTGCATGGTTGTCGTCAGCTCGTGTCGTGAGATGTTGGGTTAAGTCCCGCAACGAGCGCAACCCTCGTTCTATGTTGCCAGCGCGTTATGGCGGGGACTCATAGGAGACTGCCGGGGTCAACTCGGAGGAAGGTGGGGACGACGTCAAATCATCATGCCCCTTATGTCTTGGGCTTCACGCATGCTACAATGGCCGGTACAAAGGGTTGCGATACTGTGAGGTGGAGCTAATCCCAAAAAGCCGGTCTCAGTTCGGATTGGGGTCTGCAACTCGACCCCATGAAGTCGGAGTCGCTAGTAATCGCAGATCAGCAACGCTGCGGTGAATACGTTCCCGGGCCTTGTACACACCGCCCGTCAAGTCACGAAAGTTGGTAACACCCGAAGCCGGTGGCCTAACCCCTTGTGGGAGGGAGCTGTCGAAGGTGGGACTGGCGATTGGGACTAAGTCGTAACAAGGTAGCCGTACCGGAAGGTGCGGCTGGATCACCTCCTTTCTAAGGAGCACCTACAACCACCCTGCCGGATGCAATGTCCGTGTGGTGGGGTTGTCAGGAGTATATGCCCGTTGCGCAGACGATTGTTCTGCGGCGGGTGCTCAAGGGTGGAATATCAATGAATAGCGGCCGCTTGTTTCTTTCCTCGCCCAGTACGGATGGTTTCCTCGGAAGCTTCTCCTGGATCGGTGTGGGTTGGGGGTGGGTGGTTTAGTGTTTGGCACACTGTTGGGTCCTGAGGCAACAGGGCCGGGTTTTCCCGGTACTTGTTTGTTTCTGGTTTCCTGGCTGCATCGAGCGCGCACTTTTTTGTGTGTGGGGTGTGTGGTTTGGGGTTGTTGTTTGAGAACTACATAGTGGACGCGAGCATCTTTTATAAGAAGCAATTTCCAAGAATTATGAACCTGGATCTGTCTGCACTCTTTTGGGTGTGGGTGGTTTTCATGGTTCTCTCGAAAATTAGCGTTTTTGATCTTTTGTGGTCAAGTTTTTAAGAGCACACGGTGGATGCCTTGGCATTAGGAGCCGAAGAAGGACGTAGGAATCTGCGATAAGCCTGGGGGAGTCGATAACCGGACTGTGATCCCAGGGTGTCCGAATGGGGAAACCCCGCCAGGGGCGCGAGCTGCCTGGTGACCCGCATCTGAACACATAGGGTGCGTGGAGGGAACGCGGGGAAGTGAAACATCTCAGTACCCGCAGGAAGAGAAAACAATAGTGATTCCGTCAGTAGTGGCGAGCGAACGCGGATCAGGCTAAACCGTTCCATGTGTGATAGCCGGCGGGCGTTGCATGGTCGGGGTTGTGGGACTTTCCATACCAGTTCTGCCGGACTGGTGAGGTGTGATGTGCAGGCATAGGTGAACGGTCTTGAAAGGCCGGCCAGAGAGGGTGTGAGCCCCGTAACCGAAATGTTTTGTGCCGCCTGGAGAGTATCCCAAGTAGCACGGGGCCCGAGAAATCCCGTGTGAATCTGTCAGGACCACCTGATAAGCCTAAATACTCCCTAATGACCGATAGCGGACCAGTACCGTGAGGGAAAGGTGAAAAGTACCCCGGGAGGGGAGTGAAACAGTACCTGAAACCGTGTGCTTACAATCCGTCGGAGCAGCCTTGTAGTTGTGACGGCGTGCCTTTTGAAGAATGAGCCTGCGAGTTAGTGTTACGTCGCGAGGTTAACCCGTGTGGGGAAGCCGTAGCGAAAGCGAGTCTGAATAGGGCGTTGCAGTGGCGTGATCTAGACCCGAAGCGAAGTGATCTACCCATGGCCAGGTTGAAGCGACGGTAAGACGTCGTGGAGGACCGAACCCACTTCAGTTGAAAATGGAGGGGATGAGCTGTGGGTAGGGGTGAAAGGCCAATCAAACTTCGTGATAGCTGGTTCTCCCCGAAATGCATTTAGGTGCAGCGTTGCGTGTTTCTTGCTGGAGGTAGAGCTACTGGATGGCTAATGGGCCCTACAAGGTTACTGACGTCAGCCAAACTCCGAATGCCGGTAAGTGAGAGCGCAGCAGTGAGACTGTGGGGGATAAGCTTCATAGTCGAGAGGGAAACAGCCCAGACCACCAACTAAGGCCCCTAAGCGTGTGCTAAGTGGGAAAG
Organism: Pseudarthrobacter sp. NIBRBAC000502772; assembly: GCF_006517235.1. Taxonomy (NCBI): domain Bacteria; kingdom Bacillati; phylum Actinomycetota; class Actinomycetes; order Micrococcales; family Micrococcaceae; genus Pseudarthrobacter; species Pseudarthrobacter sp. NIBRBAC000502772. The sequence continues at coordinate 245,246 of NZ_CP041188.1, read as the reverse complement.
GATGTGGAGTTGCGAAGACAACCAGGAGGTTGGCTTAGAAGCAGCCATCCTTAAAAGAGTGCGTAATAGCTCACTGGTCAAGTGATTCCGCGCCGACAATGTAGCGGGGCTCAAGTACACCGCCGAAGTTGTGGATTTCAGATATTAGCTAAGCCGCCCCTTGTGGGTTGGTTCAGGCGTCTGGAGTGGTAGGGGAGCGTCGTGTGGGCAGTGAAGTCGCGGTGTAAACCAGCGGTGGAGCCTACACGAGTGAGAATGCAGGCATGAGTAGCGAAAGACGGGTGAGAAACCCGTCCGCCGAATGATCAAGGGTTCCAGGGTCAAGCTAATCTGCCCTGGGTAAGTCGGGACCTAAGGCGAGGCCGACAGGCGTAGTCGATGGACAACGGGTTGATATTCCCGTACCGGCGAAAAACCGTCCATGTTGAACAGGGGATACTAACCGCCCGAAACCTGCCTGACCGCCCTTGTGGTGGAAGGGTTTTGGTGGAGCGCGGGACCTGATCCTGGGAGGCAAGCGTATTAACAGGTGTGACGCAGGAAGGTAGCCAAGCCGGGCGATGGTTGTCCCGGTCTAAGGATGTAGGGCGAACGGTAGGCAAATCCGCCGTTCATGATACCTGAGATCTGATGGGACCCCCTCACGGGGGGATTTGGTGATCCTATGCTGCCGAGAAAAGCATCGACGCGAGGTTTTAGCCGCCCGTACCCCAAACCGACACAGGTGATCAGGTAGAGAATACTAAGGCGATCGAGAGAATTATGGTTAAGGAACTCGGCAAAATGCCCCCGTAACTTCGGGAGAAGGGGGGCCCCAACCTTGAACACCACTTGCTGGTGGGAGGGGATCGGGGCCGCAGAGACCAGGGGGAAGCGACTGTTTACTAAAAACACAGGTCCGTGCGAAGTCGCAAGACGATGTATACGGACTGACTCCTGCCCGGTGCTGGAAGGTTAAGAGGACCGGTTAGCCTTACGGCGAAGCTGAGAATTCAAGCCCCAGTAAACGGCGGTGGTAACTATAACCATCCTAAGGTAGCGAAATTCCTTGTCGGGTAAGTTCCGACCTGCACGAATGGAGTAACGACTTCCCCGCTGTCTCAACCATAAACTCGGCGAAATTGCAGTACGAGTAAAGATGCTCGTTACGCGCAGCAGGACGGAAAGACCCCGAGACCTTTACTATAGTTTGGTATTGGTGTTCGGAGTGGCTTGTGTAGGATAGGTGGGAGACGTTGAAGCCCGGACGCCAGTTCGGGTGGAGTCATCGTTGAAATACCACTCTGGTCACTTTGGACATCTAACTTCGGCCCGTAATCCGGGTCAGGGACAGTGCCTGATGGGTAGTTTAACTGGGGCGGTTGCCTCCTAAAAAGTAACGGAGGCGCCCAAAGGTTCCCTCAGCCTGGTTGGCAATCAGGTGTCGAGTGTAAGTGCACAAGGGAGCTTGACTGTGAGAGAGACATCTCGAGCAGGGACGAAAGTCGGGACTAGTGATCCGGCGGTACATTGTGGAATGGCCGTCGCTCAACGGATAAAAGGTACCTCGGGGATAACAGGCTGATCTTGCCCAAGAGTCCATATCGACGGCATGGTTTGGCACCTCGATGTCGGCTCGTCGCATCCTGGGGCTGGAGTAGGTCCCAAGGGTTGGGCTGTTCGCCCATTAAAGCGGTACGCGAGCTGGGTTTAGAACGTCGTGAGACAGTTCGGTCCCTATCCGCTGCGCGCGCAGGAAATTTGAGAAGGGCTGTCCTTAGTACGAGAGGACCGGGACGGACGAACCTCTGGTGTGTCAGTTGTACTGCCAAGTGCACCGCTGATTAGCTACGTTCGGATGGGATAACCGCTGAAAGCATCTAAGCGGGAAGCTCGCTTCGAGATGAGATTTCCATACACCTTGTGTGTGAGAGGCCCCCAGCCAGACCACTGGGTTGATAGGCCGGATGTGGAAGCGAGGACTAACGACTCGTGAAGCTGACCGGTACTAATAGGCCGATAACTTACACCACACACCACCCCCGCAAACGGTTCAAAAGCGTTTGCAACCACGGGGTGGTAAAAAGAAAACAAGACTGCTTGCGTCCACTATGTGGTTCCCAAACAACAAACCCAACACAGGTTTGTTGCACAGGGAACAAAAAACACAACACAATAACAACACCACACCTGCCTTAACCGGCAGGAGCATGTTGTAACCACAGATTTCCCACCCCCACGCCCAAAACCGTGGAGGCCGGGTAGAAGGGTTACGGCGGTCATAGCGTGGGGGAAACGCCCGGTCCCATTCCGAACCCGGAAGCTAAGACCCACAGCGCCGATGGTACTGCACCCGGGAGGGTGTGGGAGAGTAGGTCACCGCCGGAACATCATTAAATGGTCGAGAGCCCCCCAACCACCAGGTTGGGGGGCTCTCCCACGTTAACCACCACACCACAAACACCCCCGAACCCGCACCCCACCAAAGACACGGCACCCAACACACCCGCCGCCGTCGCACCCACCAGACGCTCCGCCGTCGTGCACCACACAACCCGGCACCCGAAGTGACCGAGCGTCCGGCTGAACGTCGCACGAACTCAGAGAGCATCCGGCGGAACACTGCAGGAACTGCGAGAGCGTCCGCTGAGGGCGCAATTCCCCCGCAATTCCTTGGAAAACCGGTGATTTTAGTCAAAAAATGGCGGAAACACGCGGAATTTGCGGACCTCGGGGGCCCAAGCTGGTAAGTTTTCGAACAGTGGCTTGCACGCATGCCGCGTTCAGGCTCCAGAAATCGTGACCGTCCAGGAGGACATCAATGGCTAAGAACCGTAGTGAACTTGTTTCAGAGGTAGCAGGCAAGGCCGGCACCAGCCAGGCAGCCGTCAACTCCGTCCTCGATGCACTGTTCGAGGTATTCGAGACTTCCGTCGCCGCCGGCGAGAAGATCACCATCCCGGGCTGGCTCGCAGTTGAGCGCACCGACCGTGCAGCACGCACCGGCCGCAACCCGCAGACCGGCGAGACCATCCAGATCGCGGCAGGCCACAGCGTCAAGCTGACCGCCGGCTCCAAGCTGAAGGCTGCAGTCGCCAAGAAGAAGTAGTCTTCTTCAGCAACAGCAGCAAAGGAGCGGCAACCCCAGGGTTGCCGCTCCTTTGCTTTAACCCGATTCTGCTTTAACCCGATTCGCCGCGCGGGCACCCGTAGCGGACAATGGATAGGTGCCTTCTGCAGCAAAATCCCATCCCGCAGCACCCCAGCCAGGCCCCGACAGGGGCGCCCCGGCCAGGGCTGGCGGCGTCGTGGGGATTTCCCGGCCGTGGCAGCTCGCGGGCCTTGCAGCCCTCTTCCTGGGGCTGACAGCGGCACTCCTTTTCTCCGGCGCCGCCGCGGCCCGTGAGGTCTCTGACCCGGGGGCACTGGTCCGCTGGGGGCTTCCGGTCAGCAAGGCCATCCACAACGTGGCACTGGCGACGGTGATCGGCGGACTGATCTTCGCCGTCGGCATCCTCCCCAGAACTCCGGGTCCCCGGTCCCGGACCCACACCGGCGACGCTCCAGAACATCCGGCGTTCGCCCGGGCCCTGGCCATTGCTGCCGCTGCGGGTGTTGCCTGGACACTGTCGGCGGTGGCCGTACTGGTCCTCACCTACTCAGACGTTGCGGGCCAGGCGGTCGGCGGGGACGCCGAGTTCACCCGCGCCCTGGTGTACTTCATGACGGACATCGAGACCGGCCGGGCATGGCTGAGCGTGACCATCATCGCGGCCGTGGTGACCACAGCGCTGTTCGGCGTCAGATCCTTGGGCGGCCTTGCCCTCACGCTGATCCTGGCGCTGGCCGGGCTGGTTCCCGCCGCCCTGATCGGCCACTCCTCAAGCTCGTCGGACCACGAAGGCGCCATCAACTCCCTGGGCCTGCACCTTGTGGGCGTCAGCGCGTGGGTTGGCGGCATCGTCGTCCTGGCGCTGCTGTCCGGAATCCTGACCGGCTCGAAGCCCGGTGCCGCCGCCGACATCACCGAACCGACGCTGCGGAGGTTCTCTTCGCTGGCCGGCTTTGCGTTTGTGCTCGTCTTTGCCTCCGGCGTCATCAATGCCAGCATCCGCATCACCAGCTGGGGTGACCTATTTGGTTCCCCCTACGGACAGCTGATCCTCGCGAAATCGGCAGCCACCCTGGTCCTTGGCGGCATCGGCCTGATGCACCGGCAATGGGTCATCCCCCAGCTGGGCCGCAAAGGCTCGGCAATGTCCTCACGCCGCGTGCTGTGGCAGCTGGTGCTCGTGGAACTCCTGGTTATGGGAGCCACCTCCGGCGTCGCCGTGGCCCTGAGCCGGTCGGCACCGCCGCAGCCCACCACGTTTGCACCGGACGCGTCGCCGGCCTTCATCCTCACGGGCTACGAGCTGCCGCCTGAACTGACGCCGGAACGCTGGCTGACGGAGTGGCGCTTTGACTGGCTCTGGGTGGCCGTGGTGCTCTTCGGGCTGGTGGCGTACTTCCTGGGCGTCGCCAAGGTGGTCCGGCGCGGCGACAAGTGGCAGTGGTTCCGCGCCGTGAACTGGGTGATCGGCCTGATGGTGCTGACCTTCATCACGTCAGGGCCGCCGTCGGTCTATGGCAGGATCCTCTTCTCCGCGCACATGGTGGACCACATGGCGCTGACCATGGTGGCACCCATCTTCCTGGTGCTCGGCGCCCCGGTGACGCTGGCCCTGCGGGCGTTGCCTGCCCGCGGCGACGGCACCCGGGGGGCGCGCGAGTGGCTGCTCGTGTTCATCCACTCCAAGTTCTCCCAACTGGTCACGCACCCCATCTTCGCGGCGGCCAATTTCGCGGGCTCCATCGTGCTGTTCTACTACTCGGACGCGTTCGGTTTCGCCATGCGGGACCACGTAGGCCACGAGCTGATGATCCTGCACTTCACGCTCACCGGTTACATCTTCATCCTGACCATGATCGGCACGGACCCGTTGCCCCGCCGCGCACCGTATCCCATGCGCCTGCTCCTGCTGCTTGCGACCATGGGCTTCCACGCGTTCTTCGGCGTCGCCATCATGGGCGGCACCAGCCTGCTGGCGGCCGACTACTTCGGCAACCTTGGCCGGGCCTGGGGGCCGTCCGCCCTCCTGGACCAGCAAATGGGCGGGGCCGTGGCCTGGGGCATCGGCGAAGTGCCCACCCTCCTGGTGGCCATCGGCGTCGCCATCATGTGGTCCCGGTCCGATGCCCGGGAGTCCAAGCGCACCGATCGGGCGGCGGACAGGAATAACGACGCCGATCTCACTGCTTACAACGATATGTTTGCCAAATTGGCTGAACGCGATGCCAGACTGGCTGAACGCAACTCAAAGCTGGAAGGACGCTGATGAGCGAAACCGTACGCACCCAACTCCGGGTCCGCGCTTCCGAACTGGTGGGCCGTAACTGGCTGAACACCGGCGGCAAATCGCTGGACCTCGAAGCCCTGCGCGGCAAGATCGTGCTGCTCGACTTCTGGACTTTCTGCTGCATCAACTGCCTGCACGTCCTCGATGAGCTGCGCCCGCTCGAGGAACAGTACTCGGACGTCCTGGTCACCGTGGGCGTCCACTCGCCCAAGTTTGAGCACGAAGCAGATCCCGTGGCCCTGGCCGCCGCCGTGGAACGCTACGAGATCCACCACCCCGTCCTGGACGACCCCGAGCTGGAGACCTGGAAGGCCTACACGGCGCGCGCCTGGCCCACCCTGGTGGTCATCGACCCCGAGGGCTACATCGTGGCGCACCTGTCCGGTGAAGGCCACGCTGACGGCCTGGCCGTGCTCATCCCAGAACTGATCGCCGAGCACGAGGCCAAAGGCACGCTGCACCGCGGTTCCGGCCCTTACGTGGCGCCGGAAGCCACCTCGGGCACGCTGCGCTTCCCCGGGAAGGCTCTGTTCCTGCCCGCCGGACGAGGCTCCGCCGGACCCGGTTCAGGCGCGCAGGGTTCAGGCGCCCAGGGAACGTCCGACGGCGGGACTAACGCCGCCGCTGATACCGTCACGGGGGGCTCCTGGCTGGTAACTGACACCGGGCACCACCGTCTCGTTGAGCTGGGTAACGACTTCCAGACGGTGCTGCGCACCTACGGCTCCGGGACCAGAGGCCACGCTGACGGCCAGGCCGCCGCCGTCGACTCCGTCGAGCCCGCCGCACGGTTCAATGAGCCGCAGGGCCTCGTGCTGCTTCCGGAAGACGTGGCAGCGAAGGCGGGCTACGACGTCGTCATTGCAGACTCAGTCAACCACCGCCTCCGGGGACTCTCGCTCACGGACGGCAAGGCCACAACAATTGTTGGCAACGGCGTGCAGCGCCTGCTGGAAACCGGGCCCGCCCGGGTGGACGAGGACGCTGCCGGTTTCACGGGCCAGCTCAGCGAGCATCCGCTGGAGGTGTCCCTCAGCTCGCCGTGGGACGTCGTCTGGTCCACCAAGCTCAACGCAGTGGTGATCGCCATGGCCGGCACGCACCAGATCTTCAGCTTCGAGCCCCTCACAGGCGCGGTGGCAATTATTGCCGGCAACGGCCTGGAGGGTTTGCTGGACGGGCCCGCCCACGAGGCCTGGTTCGCTCAGCCGTCCGGCCTGGCCGAGGACGCCGACGGCAACATCTGGGTGGCGGACTCCGAAACGTCCGCCCTCCGCAAGCTGGTCATTGACGACGGCGGCACGGTCACCGTGGAGACCGCCGTGGGCAAGGGCCTGTTCGACTTCGGCTTCCGCGACGGCCCCGCGTCCGAGGCACGCCTCCAGCACCCCCTCGGCGTCACCGTCCTGCCTGACGGCTCCATTGCCATCGCCGACACCTACAACGGTGCCGTGCGGCGCTACGACCCCGCCGCGGGCACCGTGTCCACGCTGGCCCGCGGGCTCTCGGAACCCTCCGACGTGATTGTGGACCACACGCACGCCGCAGGCTCCGAACCGCTGCTGGTAGTGGTGGAGGCCAACAAGCATCAGCTGGTCTACGTGCCCATCCCCAAGGAAGCCCAGCAAGTGGACGAGGGCGCCTCGCAGACCCACCGGCCCAAGAGCCCGGTAGCCCCCGGGCTGCTCGAGCTCACCGTGCGTTTCACCGCGCCCACCGGCCAGAAGCTCGACGACCGCTGGGGCGACCCCACGCAGCTGAAGATCTCCTCCACCCCGCCGGAGCTGCTTGTGGCCGGCGGAGGAACCTCTGTAGGCCTGCTTCGGACGCTGGAACTGGCTTCCGACATTCCCGAGGGCATCCTGCACATCACCGCCCGCGCCGCGGCCTGCGACGGCCCGGAGGATGCGGACGGCGAGATCCCGGACCACGCCGCCTGCCACCTTTACCAGCAGGACTGGGGTATCCCGGTTCTCCTGACGGACGACGGCGACACCGAGTTGGTCCTGGACCTGCGCGGAATGGACTGATCACCGCCGCCGTGGTTTAGATCAAGAGGCTACGGCTAGTAGCTCAGGAGCGGGGTGACCCTGATGGTGTCGCCGGCGACATCCAGGCGGGTGGTGAAGCTGAAGTCCACCTCTGCGTTGAGCGGGGACCAGGCGCCCGTGAAGGAACTCTGCTGGACCGCCTCCACCTTGGCCTTCCCGTCGAGGGGTGCAACCACCCAGCGGCCGCCAAAGGGCTCGATGGATATCTCCGGGTACTCCGTGATGGTCCACTTGATGGTGCCGTCGTCCACGTTGTTGGTGCTGGCGAAGTAGAAGGGGCAGTCCGGCTGCAGCTTTTGCTGCTTCACGGCTTCGGCGGCGCAGGTGTCCAGAAATTCCTTGACCTTCGCGCCCACATCCTTCCGCAGCTGGTCGGTGGCCTCGGTCAGCAGGTTCAACGGAGCCGCCGGGACATCGCGGGATGTCACCGTGGCTCGTGTGGCGGGCGCGGCAAAGTATTCACCGTTCAGGGAGGCTTCGTATTCACCCGGGTAGAACACGGCGAACGAATTCCTGCCTTGGGGCATGTTCACCGGGACGCCGTTGAGGTTGGCTTCGCTGGCGTTCACCACTGTCAGGCCCACCGTGGGCAGCCGCGACGGCACAAACGCCCACGTGTTGAAGAACAGCCATTCGGTGCCGGTCCTCTCCAGCAGGAACTCGGTGCGAAGCCTGCTGCCATCGATCGTGTACTGCACGGGCACCATGACCTGGTTGCCTGAGCGTTCCTCGGCATCGCCGATGCTGACGTTCGCCAGCCGGGAAGAGGCCGTCTGCAGCGCTGTGCCGTCGAGCATGGCGGCGTTGCTGGGCGGCACAGTGGCCCGCAACAGACCCAGCGCCTTGCCGCCGTCGCCCTCGTGGAGGGCGTCCAGATACTCCCGCACAGGCTGCTGTGGACTCGCCACTGTATTGTTCACCACGTTGACCCCAACTACGGCCGCGGCCACGGCAAGCATGAGGCCAAGCAGCCACCCTGCTGCCATCCTCACCAACGCCTGACTCATCTGCACTTCCCTTACGTTACCTGCAAGCCCGCCGAACACAGGTGTCGCCGCCGCCCCGTGTAGCAGGGTGCGGCGGCTTTCCTGACGCCCGACGGCGGGAAGTCCAGGACGGGACATCGTCCGGTTTTGCCTACCGGCGCCGCCGGGACGAGGTGCCGAAGACGCCCCGGAGCAGCTCCCGGCCAAGCTGTGTGCCCAAGGACCGGACCATGCTCTTCAGCCCGCCGCCCAGTGCCCCGCCGAGTGCTCCGGCGAGGTCGCCCACCATCCCGCCGCCCGCAGGGGCAGCAGGTTCCGGTGCACGCCGCGAGGGCGCATCAGAGCCGGTACCACGGTCGGGCGCCGGAGCGGGCCGGCTGCTGGGCCGGCCCAGGATTTCCTCCTCGATCCTGCGGGCCTCGGCGTCGACGTCGGCCTGCCCTGAACGTGGTTGCCCGGAAGTCCCCGGAACCGGGGGCTCGCCGGGCGCGGCTCCGCCGGTAGGCGCAGCGCCCTTGCCGGTGAGCTTCTCGTAGGCGGAGACGTTGTCCACGGCGGTCCCGTACTTGGCGAGCAATGCGGACCCGCCCACCGTGCTCTTGATGAGCTCCTCAGCGCTGGGGCCCATGACGGATTCCGGGGCGCGCAGGCGCGTGTGGGCAACCGGGGTCGGGGCGCCCTTCTCATTCATGACGGTAATGACGGCCTCGCCGATCCCCGCGGACGTGAGGGTCTCCTCGAGGTCATAATCGCTCATCGGGAACGTGGACACGGTGGCTTTCAGGGCCTTGGCGTCCTCCGGGGTGAAGGCGCGGAGGGCGTGCTGGATGCGGTTGGCCAGCTGGCCCAGGACGTCGGCGGGGACGTCCTTGGGGGTCTGGGTGACGAAGAAGATCCCCACACCCTTGGAACGGATCAGCCGGACGGTGGTGGTGATGGCGTTCAGGAAGGCCTTGGACGCGCCGTTGAACAGCAGGTGGGCCTCATCGAGGAAGAACACCAGCTTGGGCTTGTCCAGGTCGCCGGCCTCGGGGAGGTCCTCGAACAGGTCAGCCAGCAGCCACATCAGGAAGGTGGAGAACAGCATCGGCTTGGTCTGCAGCGTGGGCAGCTCCAGGCAGGTGATGACACCGCGCCCGTCCGGGGCGGTCCGGAGCAGCTCGGCCGTGTCGAACTCAGGCTCGCCGAAGAACCGTTCCAGGCCCTGCGCTTCAAGGTTCACCAGTTCGCGAAGGATGACGCCGGCGGTGGCCTTGGACAGGCCGCCCAGTTCCTCCAGCTCGTCCTTGCCCTCGTCCGAGGTGAGGAACTGGATGACCGCGCGGAGGTCCTTGAGGTCGATCAGCTCAAGGTTGTTTTTGTCCGCAAAGTGGAAGACCAGCTGCAGGCTGGATTCCTGGGTGTCGTTGAGCTCCATCACACGCGAGAGCAGGATGGGGCCAAACGAGGTGATGGTGGCACGGACGGGAATGCCGTTGCCGTCGCCGCCCAGGGCCAGGAACTCCACGGGGAACGTCTTGCCGGCCCAGGCCTGGCCGATGCTGTCGGTGCGGGCCTTCAGCTTCTCGCTGCCGGCGGCCGCGGTGGCCAGGCCTGACAGGTCGCCCTTGATGTCCGCGAGGAACACGGGAACTCCGGCCACGGACAGCTGCTCGGCCATCATGTGCAGCGTGACGGTCTTGCCGGTGCCGGTGGCGCCGGCTACCAGGCCGTGCCTGTTCATCATGGCCAGCGGCAGGCGGACCTGGGCTTCCTTGTGGAGTTCGCCGTCCACAATGGCGGCTCCCAACTCGATGGTGGCGCCTTCCAGGGTGTAGCCCTTCTGGATGGTGGCGAGTTTTTCGGCAGTGGTTTTGTTGGCCATGCCGTTAGCTTAGTTGGCCGACGCCTTCACAGATGGTGCAGACGTCGCGCTTTTCAGCCTGGCTTTTGGCCCGGCATGGTCCGCGTGTTCTAGGACCCGGGACACGGTGTAGCCGATGACCAGGCCCCAGAACGCCGGATGGATGTTGAAAAGGCTCATGCCGGACATGGTCACCACGAACGTCACCAGGGACCCCAAGGTGAAGGTCGTGGCGAAGGCGGTCACGAAGGCTTGCTGGAGAGCCCGCAGCATGGCAATGCCGCCCAGGGCGAGGATGAATTCCGTGGGTGTGGCGAGCATGAGCCGGGTGAGGGCGGGAGCCAATAGGGCGCAGGTCATGGCCAGGAGGCCGAACACCACGGCAGCAGTGTACTGGCGCTGCCTGGTTCCTGATGATGTCATGAGGGCGTTGGTAGGGCCAGTCACGCAGGCTGAGACAGCGCCGCAGCCCGCGTTGAGCAACGAAAATGCGCCAGACACGATGGCGAAGACGTTGACCGGCGGATTGTGGCCGGCGGCACGGAGGACGGCGATGCCTTGGCCATTCTGAACGAACAACACGGTGAGGGCCAGGGGAACAACGAGCTCGAGTTGGGCGGCCCAGGTGAACTCGGGAGGGGTGAAGACCGGAGTGGCCAGGATCGGTCCGCCCCCTTGAAAGGAGAATTGACCGCTTACTGCCACGGCGAGGCACCCGACCGCAAGGGTGCCGAGCACTGGTGGAAGAAACCTGCCCAGGACGGGCACGGCCGTGAGGACCAGGAATGCGACCACCATTGGTGCGGCCACCACCGGGTTCGCCTGTGTGGAGGCGACGATGTCCGTGCCGAATTTTAGGAATACGGCGGCCACCATGGACATGACGATGGGCATCGGAACCACTGCCATGATTCGCCGCACCACTCCGGTGGCGCCTAGCGCGAGGACCAGAATTCCGGACGTGAAGAAGGCCCCCACCACTTCCGCGAAGGACAGGTGCTGGAGGGACGGACCCATGAGCACCGTACCGGGAATGGACCAGGCGAAGCCCAGAGGCTGTCGGTAGAGGAGGGACATGGCCAGAGTGGCTGCCCCGCCCGAAAATAGGATGCCAAACACCCAGGACGCGAGTTGGGCTTCGGTAAGTCCTCCCGCCGCTCCCACTGCAAGGGTTACAGCTATCGGGCCGGAGGCGGAGAAGATAAGGCCGATCACCCCGTTGGAAACATAGGGCAGGCCCAGGTCACGGAAGACCTGGCGCACGAAGGCGGGGCGGACACCCGGGCGTTCCAGCAGGGGCTGGCGTGCATGGGCCGCAACAGTTTCCACTAGGGGGGTGGCGGGTGGGTCCTGACGGGATGGCAGCATTCGGGCTCCTGGCAACGGCGGCAAAAAAGACAGACGCCCTGGAGTTTGCACTCCAGGGCGCCTTCGGTGCCGGGCCGAGGCGCCGGCGCGGATTGTCAGCGGTGGTTCTTACTTGTGCTGGCCTTCCTTGGCGAGGACGTAGTCATAGACCACTGCTTCGCCGGTGCCGCCATCCGTGCGCGGCTTGGGGTCGAGCATCAGTTCAGGCTTGACTGCCGAGGCGATATCGTCAGCGTTGTGCGGGTCGCCGGGGAAGTAAAGCTGCTGGGTTACGGGCTGGAAGCCGGGCGCGGAAACCTTGATGTGAATGTGTGCCGGGCGCCAGGCGTGCCAGCCTGCCGCACTGATCAGCTGCCCGCAAGCTCCGTCCGTGGGAATCTGGTAGGGCGCCGGGCGCATCGTGTTGATTTCGAAGCGGCCGTCGTCGTCTGCCGTGACCGTGGCCCGGAAGAGCCAGTCGGGCAGGCCCGGCGCGTACTGGGAGTAGAACCCGGCACTGTCCGCATGCCAAATTTCCACCTGGGCGTTCTGGATCGGGTTACCGTCCGTGTCGGTGAAACGGCCGCTGAAGTGCAGCGGGGTGCCTTCCTCGTCCTCACGCATTTCGACGGTGCCCGGGGTTTGGAGCACCGGCGAGCCCGGCACATAGTAGGGCCCTTCGATGGTGCCCACGGTGCCGGGGCGGTCCTGGGAGTTGGTGTCCTCCACGGTGTGCTCCAGCCACACGTCGAGGAACAGCGGCCATTCCCCGTCAGTTCCAACCTTGATGAGCCAGGCCTTGAGTGCGTTGTATTCCTCGTAGGTGACCTGGTGCTCAACGACGATGTCGTTGGCGGCCTTGATGAGTGCCCCCGCCAGCAGGCTCACTCTTTCCTTCGGCACATCCAGGTTGGCGAGCTTGCCTGAGGCGGCGAAGCGTTCGGTGGCTTTGGAGCCGGCTTCGACTGCAGTGCCCTCGTCCTCGAGGCGGGTGTCTGCTTGGGTCTCGGTCATGGTGATGTCCATACTCCTCTTTGAATAGGGGACAGGAACTGCTCCTGAACCCGGTGCGAACCGGTGGGGGCAGGATCTGAACCTGTCGCGACGCAGCTCGCGTGATGACCGTCTCATCGTAGGCCTCAAATAAGGACGCTACAAATATCGATTTGGCCTGTTTTCTGTCATTAACCAGACATAAAGACACCCTTGGCCGAAGCTAGGTGTTTGCCTGATGTGAGTGCGGTCACCGTAAGGAAGACTGGCGTGACAACGTCCCCCTGGGCACCGCGGGTTGGCCCGGACCCCCCGCCTATCCGTCCAGCACCCTCCAATGAAGGAGCACGCCATGACCGAGAACCTGGCCCATGTCCGCGAGGTCCTTGCCGACGCCGTGATCGACGACCGTGAGAACGGCGTCATCCGTGCGAAGCGCGAAATTTTCACCGATCAAGAGATCTTCGAACTGGAGATGAAGCACATCTTCGAAGGCAACTGGGTCTATCTCGCCCACGAATCCCAGATCCCCAACGTGGGGGACTACTTCACCACAAACATCGGCCGCACTCCCGTGGTGATCACCCGCGACAAGGACGAAAACCTTAACTGCATCGTCAACGCCTGCTCACACCGGGGCGCCATGCTGTGCCGCCGCAAGACGGACAACCGCACCACCTTCACCTGCCCCTTCCACGGATGGACATTCAAGAACTCCGGTGAACTGCTGAAGGTGAAGGACTCGCGCAACGCCGGCTACCCGGAGACCTTCAACAAAGAGGGCTCCCACGACCTCACCAAAGTGGCCCGCTTCGAGTCATACCGCGGATTCCTCTTTGGTTCCCTGAAGGCTGACGTGCTCCCGCTCGAAGAACACCTGGGTGATGCCACCAAGGTGATCGACTCAATCGTGGACCAGTCCCCGGAGGGGCTTGAGGTGCTGCGCGGGGCGTCCACCTATACCTACGACGGCAACTGGAAAGTGCAGGCCGAGAACGGTGCAGACGGCTACCACGTCACCGCCGTGCACTGGAACTATGCGGCCACCACGGCCCGCCGCACCGCCGGCGACTCCGCCAACAAGACCAAGGCCATGGACGCCGGCAAGTGGGGCAAGGTCAAGGGGGGTTTCTACTCCTACGACCACGGACACCTGCTGCTGTGGCAGGAATGGACCAACCCGGAGGACCGCCCGCTGTGGGACCGCCGCGACGAGCTCGTTGCGAAGTACGGCGAGGAGATGGCCAACTTCATGATCAACATCTCGCGGAACCTCTGTCTGTACCCGAATGTCTACATTATGGACCAGTTCTCCTCGCAGATCCGCCATTTCCGGCCCATCTCGGCGGACCAGACCGAGGTGACCATCTACTGCATCGCGCCCAAGGGCGAATCGCAGGAGAACAGGTCCAAGCGGATCCGCCAGTACGAGGACTTCTTCAATGCCACCGGCATGGCCACTCCCGATGACCTCGAGGAGTTCCGGTCCTGCAACAAGACTTACTGGGCCACCTCGGCGCCCTGGAATGACATGACCCGCGGTTCCACCCATGAGATCGCGGGCCCCGACGAGCAGGCCCAGGCGCTGGGCATGACCAAGGTCATCGCGTCCGGGGTGCGCACCGAGGACGAGGGGCTCTACCCCATCCAGCACGGGTACTGGAAAGAAGTCATGGACCGGGCTCTGGCGGAGGAAGAGACTTCCGCGCTGGACGCCGTTCCAGTCACCGCCTGACCCCGTCCACGTGGAACCAGAGAGAGCGCAGAACCCATGACCAACCTGACACAGCCCGCTGCGGCGCTCAAGAGCGCCGAGGAGATCGCCACCCTCGAAACCGTCCGCGCCTTCCTCTACAAGGAGGCCCGCCTGCTGGATGACCGCCAGTTCGATGAGTGGCTTCAGTGCTATCACCCGGACTCGGAGTTCTGGATGCCTGCATGGGACGTCGATGACCGGCTGACCGGGGACCCGCAGAACGAGATTTCGCTCATTTACTATGACAACCGCGGCGGCATTGAGGACCGCGTCTTCCGGATCAAGACGGACCGGTCCTCGGCCACCTCCCTGCCGGAGCCCCGCACCGGGCACAACATCACCGACGTCGAAATCATGGAGCACGACGGCGGCCAGGTGAAGGTGCGCTTCAACTGGTTCACCCTGTACTTCCGGTACAACACCACGGACACGTACTTCGGCACCAGCTTTTACACGATCGACCTCGCCGGCGCCGAGCCGGTCATCATGAAAAAGAAGGTTGTCCTCAAGAACGACTACATCCACCACGTAGTGGACGTCTACATGATCTGACGGCCCCGCGCCGGTGCCGGGCATTTGCCCGGCACCGGCCTTGGCCGTTTCAAAACCCGTGCCCGTAGGGCACATCCGCACTACCCCGGGTCGCGTCGACGCGCCCCCACCCAGGAGGAAACAATGGGCCACAAAGTAGCCCTCAGCTTCGAGGATGGCGTCACCAAGGTCATCAAGGTCGGCGATTACGAGACCGTGATGGACGCCGCGTACAAGGCACGGATCAACATTCCGTCGGACTGCCGGGACGGGGCGTGCGGCACCTGCAAGGCCTTCTGCGATTCCGGCTCCTTCGATCCGGGCGATTACATTGACGATGCGATGACGGAGGAGGAGCTCGAAAAGGGATACCTGCTCACCTGCCAGGCGGTTCCGGAGTCGGACCTGGCCATTCAGATCCCTGCAACGTCGGAATCGGCGAAAACCTCAGCCACCACCTTCACCTCCACCATGAAGGAACTCAACAAGCACTCGGAAACGACAGTTTCCTTCACCTTGGAGGCGGAAAACCGGGACGCCCTGGCCTTCCTCCCGGGCCAGTATGTCAACATTAAGGTCCCCGGAACGGACGCGGAGCGCTCCTATTCGTTCAGCAGCGGCCCCGAGGTGCAGGATGCGTCGTTCATGGTGCGGGTGACGCCGCAGGGTGCGATGTCCGAATACCTGCGGGACAAGGCAGCGGTGGGCGACACCATCGAGTTCACCGGCCCCTACGGCTCGTTCTTCCTCCGTGAGCCCAAGCGACCCCTGCTGCTCCTGGCAGGCGGCACCGGCCTGGCCCCGCTCCTGTCCATCCTCGAGAAGCTTTCCGAGAACCCGCCGTCGGTACCGGTCCATCTCATTTATGGCCTGACCCGTGAGGCGGACATCGTCGGCCTGGACTGGTTGCGCGAGTATGGGGCGAAGCTGCCCGCATTCACCTGGGACTACATTGCCTCCGAGCCGGGCACATCTGCTCCCCACACGGGCTATGTCACCCAGATCATCGAGCCGAAGCACCTGAACGACGGCGACGTCGACATCTACTTGTGCGGTCCGCCTCCCATGGTCAACGCCGTGTCGAAGTGGCTGGATTCTGAGGGCATCAAGCCCGCCAACTTCTACTTCGAGCGGTTTGCCCCCAAGGAAACCACCGGGGGTGACGCGGAAACGGGTGCACCGGCACCTGCGGAAAAAATCGAGGCCGAAGGCGACGCGATGAGCCGCAGCGAGGCGGTCTCTTCCCTGGAGACCGGCTGGCTGGACTTCCGCAAGGAGGACAGCTTCGCCCAGCTGGACGCGCGCATGGGCCTGGAGCTTGCGGTAAGCGAGCTGATGCTGGGCCGCCTCAGCGAGGAGCAGCTGCACCAGTTCCGGCGGCTCGCCGAAGCCACCATCCGCTCAGTAGCAGCCGGCACCGTCCGGGAACCGGAGGAGTTCGCACGGACCAACGAAGAGTTCCACGAATACCTCTTCGTGGTCTGCGACAATCCCATGCTGCTTGAGTCCTACCGACGGCTCGACGTCCACGCCCAGATGGCCGCGGCCTTCGAAGCCGGAACCCCCATCTTCGAGCGGGTCACGCAGGACCATCTTGATGTGGTTGATGCCTTTGAGCGGCAGGACAAGGTACGGGTGCGGGAGGTCATCATGGCCCACGCACGCGATGCCAAAGACACCATGGCCGGAGCGATCGACGCCAAGACGGGCCGCTTATGACGCGGCCATATGCGGGACAGTTCGTTACTCCCGGCCGGTACGCCGGCAAGGTCGCGCTGGTGACCGGTTCCGCCCAGGGCATTGGCCAGAAGGTGGCCGAGCGCATCGGTGCCGAGGGCGGCGCCGTCGTCCTCGTAGACCGGGCCGAGCTGGTCCATGAGGTGGCTCAGGGGATCCAGGCGGCCGCGCAGGCTTCCGGTTCGGGAGGCTCGGCTACCTCGGTGACCGCAGACCTTGAGACCTTCGCGGGTGCGCAGCAGGCCGTGGACGCGGCGTTGGCCGCCCACGGCCGGGTGGACGTCCTGGTTAACAATGTTGGCGGCACCATCTGGGCACGCCCGTATGAAGAGTACGACGAGGAGAAGATCGAGAAGGAGATCCGCCGCTCGCTCTTCCCCACCCTCTGGACCTGCCGGGCCGTGCTGCCGGCCATGCTGGAACAGGGTTCAGGCACCATCGTCAACGTATCCTCGGTGGCTACCCGCGGCATGCATCGCGTGCCGTATGCGGCAGCAAAGGGTGGAGTCAACGCCCTCACCCAATCATTGGCGATGGAGGTGGGAGGACGCGGCATCCGCGTGGTGGCGACAGCCCCCGGCGGCACCGAGGCGCCGGCCCGCAGGGTCAAGCGCGGACCCGAGGCAGAATCCGCCACGGAAAAGGCCTGGTACCAGGTGATCGTTGACCAAACCGTGGACTCGTCCTTCATAAAGCGCTACGGGACATTGGACGAACAGGCTGCACCCATCGTGTTCCTCGGATCAGATGAAGCGTCCTACGTAACCGGCAGCATCCTCCCGGTCGCCGGCGGGGACCTGGGCTGAGGACACCGTGATGGAAGGCCGCCGCCGGGGCCGGCAGGACGGCTCCGGTAGAGTTGCCGCCATGACGGCGGCCTCCATACACGGTGAAATGGCGGAGGACTCACCGCTTGTTGGCCGGAGGACGGTCTTTGCGGAACTGTTGGAGATTTTCCGGACCGTCCGCAAAGGCAAAGTGGGTGCCGTGGTGATCTCCGGCCCCTCCGGGTCCGGGAAGACCGCGGTTCTGGACTTATTCCTTGAGCACTGCCGCACCGGGGTCCGTGGTGTCCGTGTGCTGTCCGCCATGGGCGATGAGTGGGAGGCGCAGTTCCCCCTCGCCGGCTACTCCCAGCTCATGCTCACTTCGCCGCTGCGTTCGGCAAAGGATTACGGCGGCGGCCCGGCCCTGCCCGCCGGCCCCGTCGCGGCCCTCACTCCCGCCCAGGTTGTTAATTACGCTTCCACCCTCAGTACCCACCTGGAAGGGCTGCAGTCGCACGGCAGCGTAGTTGTCGCCGTGGATGATGTCCACAGACTCGACGTGGAGAGCCTGCGCATCCTTACCTTCGTCATGCGCCGGCTGCACGGAAAACGAATCCTGTTCGTGCTCACCCTCAACCCCGATGACGCTGCGCGCGTCCCTACCGGTGCGCTGGACTTCTTGACAGGCCACCAGGTGGCCACCATCCCGCTGGATCCGCTCACCCCGCAGCAGGTGCAGGATCTCGCGAGAAGGACGCTCGGCGTCGAACTGAGCGCGACGGCGGCCCATGGCCTTGTCCAACACACCGGAGGGCTTGCTCAACCGATCGTGGAGCTGCTCCATGAGCTGCCGGCGGAAACCTGGCAGACGTGGTTTCCCTCCCTCCCGCCGACTTCCCGTGTGCGCGCCCGGGTGCGTAGTGTCCTGGGCGCAGCATCCCCGGTGTTGGTTGCTGTGGCGGAGGCCGCGTCAGTGCTCGGGAGCGCCGCAAGCGTGGCAGAGGTTTCCGAAGTCAGCGGGGTGGGGTCCGTCATGGAGGCACTCGATGAGGGACACCGTGCCGGGCTGCTGGGGCTGACTGTTGATCAGGCCCGCTCCGCCGTCGTGTTCTTTGAACCAGGCACCTCAGAGGCCATCTACGAACAGATCGTTCCCAGCCGGCGCATTGCGCTTCATCGGCTGGCCGCTGAAGCGGTGCAGCCCGAGGGTGACCGGTTGGGCCATCGGGTCTCCGCCACCCCCGGCGCGAACGAGGCCCTGGCGGAGGAGTTGGAGGAGTTCGCCCGGCGCCAGGCCAGGGTAGGAGCGTGGCAGGATGCCTCAACAGCTTTGTTCTCCGCGTCCCGGCTTTCCCTGGACATCCGCTCCCGGAACGACAGGCTCCTGCGGGCGGTGGATGCCCTGGTGGGTTCCGGCAACATTTCCCAGGCCCAGATGTGGACGGCGGCAGTGGACGCCCTGCCGCCGTCGCCGCTTCGCTCCTCCGTCCTGGGCTACCTCTCCACCGCGTCGGGACAGAACGACAGCGCGCAGACGCAGTTGGAGATGGCCTGGCGCACCTCCAACCCGCAGCATGATCCGTCCGCCGCCGCGCAGGTGGCGCAGCGCTTCGTCCTGCACGGGGTAGCGTCCTGGGACGGCCCGATGATTACCACCTGGGCGGAACGGGCCATGGAACTTACGCCGCCGGAAACCCCCGCCCACATTGAATCAGAGGCCATCTACGGCCTGGGCCTGTATGCACAGGGCCGGGTTGCGGAGGCTGAGGCCTCCTATCACCGGGCTTTCGAACATGCCGACGAGAACGCCCAGAAACAGCGGGTCCAGATGGGCGCGGGCTGGCTGGCTCTGCGCCTCGACAACGTTGAGACGGCGCTGGTGAACTTCGAGTCCGCGGCCCCCACTGACCGCGGCGGCTCGATGCGGATTTCCCTCTGGGCCGAGGCATGGCTTGCGCGGACCCACCTGGTACTCGGCAATTGGGATGCGGCGGCCGCCACCGTGGCGCGCGCATCCGTGCGCCTGGAGACCTCGCGGATGCCGCTGATCCGCCCACTGCTCTACTGGACCGCGGCGGAGCTCTGGTCCATGCGGGGAGACTGGGAGCGGGCCCGGTACTACGTTTCCCAGGCCGCAGTGCAGCCCGGAACCTACCGCGCCATGCAGGTGCCGGCGAGCCTCGCCCGTGCCCGCTTCCACGAGGCGAGGGCGGACTATGAAGGCGCTTTGGCTGTCCTGCAGCCGCTGACGGAGCTGGACCCGTGGACCGAGCACCGGGTGTCCTTCTGGCCCTGGCAGGACACCTACGTCAACGCCCTTGTCATGACCGACCAGCTCGAGGCCGCCGACTCGTTCCTCACGGCGTTCGAGCGTGTGCCGCGCGAACGGGAAATACCCTCGGACATGGCACGGATGGCATGGGCGAGGGGCCGGCTCGTGGCCGCGCAGGGAGACCCGGACACTGCCAGGGAACATTTTGAGGCATCCCTGGGCCACCTGAGGGGGCTCAACCGGCCGTATCTGCGGGCGCGGGTTAGCTTTGCCTTCGGCCAGAGCATGCGCCGGGCGGGCAAACGGCGCCTGGCGTCGACCGTCCTGCGCGCGGCCCGCGACTTATACGACACCCTGGGGGCGGCCACCTACGTGGAACGGTGCGACAGGGAACTCAAAGCAACAGGGCTCGACGCCGGGAACGTGCCGGACCCTGCCGACCCCGTGCTCACCGCAGTCGGCACCCACCACCTGCAGCTCACGGCGCAGGAACGGGCGGTGGCCGACCTGGTGGCGGGCGGCGCCACCAACAAGGAGGCGGCCCGGGCGCTGTTCCTGGCGGAGAAGACCGTGCAGTACCACCTGACCCGGCTCTACCGGAAAATGGGAATCCGCTCCCGCAGCGAGCTCGCGGCCGTGTTCCGGGCCAAGGACTGACGCCGGAACACGGCCGGGCCTTAGGCTTTTGCGCCGGTATCTATTCGACGCCGGTGTCTATTTGACGTCTGAGGGGTGCTTCGCGAGCGGCACCACCGAGATGTCCATATAGGGGAACAGCGGCAGGTTCTGCAGGATCTCATGGAGTTCGTCGTTCGAATCGACGTCGAAGATCGAGTAATTGGCGTATTCGCCCACTACCCGCCAGATTTCCGGCCATTTGCCGGAGCGCTGCAGTTGCTGCGAGTAAGTCTTCTCCGTGGCCTTGATCTCCGCGGCATCATCGGCCGGCAGATCGGTGGGCAGGTTGACGTCCATGTGGACCAGGTACTTCATGAGTGTCCCTTCGGTAAAAGCGGTTGCTATTTGTCGGTGCGGTAGAGGGAGAGCTTGTCTTCGTCAACGGCGGTGCCCACGCCGGGGCCTTCGGGGACACGGATGCGTCCGCCGGTGATGGCCAAAGGCTCAGCCAGCAGGTCGTCGGCCATGTCCAGGTAGTTGGAAAGTTCCGCTGCGCGTTTAGCCGTGTGGGCGAACGCGGCGCCGAAGGTCACCGAGGCGGCCGTGCCGACCTGGGTGTCGATCTGATTGCCTATGTAAACGTCGATGCCCATGCCCTCGGCCATCCCCACGATTTTGGCCCCCTCCGTGAATCCGGACCGGGCCGTCTTCACCGCCAGGAAGTTGGCGCCGCCGGTGAGGATTTCCCGTGCGGCCTCACCAAGGTTGGCGGCAGATTCGTCTGCGGCGATGGGGATGGGGGAGTTCGCCACCAGGCGGCGGCGGCCCAGGACTTCGCGGGCGTCGTCGGGCTCCTCAAGGAACTGCAGGCCCAGATCCGCCGTGCGGCGAAGGACCTCGGCTGCCTCGTTGGCAGACCAGCCGCGGTTGGCGTCCATGTAGAGCTCGGCGTCCTCGCCCAGTCCCTCCCGCAATACCCGGGCGGCCTCAACGTCGAGGTGGAGGGGACGGCGGCCGGTCTTGAGCTTGAACGTGTTGATGCCGTACGTCTCGCGGAACTCCAACGCCAAAGCCAGCAGTTCCTCTGCGGGCTTGAAACCGAGCATGTGGGAGACGCGCAGCGAGTCCGTGTACCCGCCCAGCAGTTTTGTCACCGGCTGACCGAGCGTCTTGCCAACGACGTCCCAGAGTGCGATGTCCACAGCGCCCTTGGCGGTCTGGTTGTGCACCGTCCGGTACAGGATTGCCTGGACCTTTTCGCGGTCAAAGATGTCGACGCCGATCAGTTGCGGAGCAAAGATGTCCTGCACCACCGCAACGATCGACTTTTGCGTCTCGCCATAGGTGTACGGGCGCGGCGGCGTGTCAGCGGTGCCCACCACGCCGTCATCCGTTCGCAGCCTGATGAGCACGTGGTCTGCCTCGTGCGCGGAACCGGAAGCGAAGTGCAGTGGATGAAGGTAAGGGATCGAGTACGGAATCGCCTCAATGGCTGCGATCTTCATGCGTTGTTAAGCCTTTCATCAGTGGGAAACGGCGCAGTGCCGGGGGCCGGGGCAGGCGCCGTGGCTCCCGCAGTGGCGGTCACTACGACCTCCAGGAAGTTGTGGAGCAGCGCAGAATGATGCCCGCGCATCCAGGCGACAGCGAGCTCCACTTCGGGGACGTTTTCAATCTCCCGGTAGGCCACGCCTTCAAGCTGGAACGCCTGCACGCTGGACGGCATGACCGCCACCCCGCCGCCCGCAGCTACGAACGCCAGCATCGTGGAGGTCTCCCCCACCACCTGGGTGATTCGTGGCTGGAAACCCGCTTGGCGACACAGGTCTGCGGTGGTGCGGTAAAGCACGGACTCGGGCCCGTAGGCGATGAAGTCCTGGTCCTGCAGTTCGTGCATTGCCACGGGCCGGTCCACGGCCAGGGCGCTGAACGAGGGAAGCGCGACAACGAGCGGCTCCCGTGTCACAGTCCTGTAGTCGATGTCCTGCGAAGCGACCGGCGGGCGCAGCAGCGCCGCGTCCAGGGTGCCGTCCCGCAGCCCCGCTTCCATGGAGGGCGTGAGCATTTCGCCGTGCAGCGCGAGGGACAGGCCTGGCAGGACCTGTTTCGCAAGGCGGGCGATCCGGGGCATGACGCCATAGGTTGCAGACCCTGAGAAGCCCACCCGCAGGACACCCGTGGCGCCCCGCCCCACCTGATAAACATCGGCCTGGAGGGTGGCGACGTCGTTGACGATCTGCCGTCCACGGTCCAGCAGGAGCTGGCCGGCCGCGGTGAGGTCCACCCTGCGGGTGGTCCGGTTGAACAGCTTGACGCCAAGCTGGTCTTCCAACTGCCGGATCTGCTGCGAGAGAGGCGGCTGCGCCATGTGCAGGCGTTTGGCGGCGCGGCCGAAGTGCCGCTCCTCGGCAACCGCGATGAAATAGTTCAGCTGGCGGATGTCCAAGATGGTCCCGTCCTTCGGCTAACCGGCCCCCGATGCTGCCGGGGACTCTAAATTGATTCACAGAATAACCATAATAAGCCCTACTAGGATATTTTGCAGGCGTAATGTTGCCGGCGCGACGGTGGATTGTGGGCAGACGGCGGGCTATTTGAGCTGTGCAGCAGGAATGCCTTTTTCTGCCTGTCCTTCTGCGATCTCCTCCACTTTGTGCTCTGCCTCCTCCAACTTGCGCTGGCGGGGCACCATGACGGTGACCAGAGCGCCAACCAGGGCCACGGCCCCGTAAAGGTAGAAGGCCGTGGATCCGCCGATGCCCGCGGCGGCCAGCCACCCGCCGATGATGGGACCGAGTACCCCGCCAAGCCGCCCCACGCTGGCGCACCAAGCAACACCCGCGGCTCGGGCGTTGGTGGTGAAGTAGTTGGACTGGAACCCGTAGATCAATACCTGGGTTCCCAGCGTTCCCACGCCTGCAAGGGCGATGAAAGCAAAAAGCAATGGCAGCGGAAAGTTGAAGGTCATGAGTGCCAGGGAAATGGTCGCCAGCGCGAAGGTGGCCGCGATGACCCGCTGGGGGCCGCTCTTGTCCGCCAGGCGGGATGCGAGCAGGCCGCCCGCCACTGCGCCGAGGTTCAGTGCCAGCGGGAAGAACAGGGAGTATGTCCGCCCGTAGCCGTAGCCCTCCATGATTTTGGGCAACCATGTGTTGAGTCCGTATGTCAGCAGCAGACCGCAGAAGGACATCAGGCCCAGCAGGATGGACGCTACGGCGAACTGGCGGGAAAATACGGCTGCAAACCCTGATTTCTGCGGCGCGGCGCCGACCTCGAGGATGACTCGCTCTTCGATGAGCGGAACTCCGGTACGTTGTGCGGCGGCGAGGGCCTCCTGTTCGCGGCCCCGGGACAGCAGCCACCGCGGTGATTCAGGGAGCTTGCGCCAGGCAATAGGCAGGAGAACGACCAGCGGCAGTGAGCCGATGATGAACAGCCCGCGCCAACCGATGCTGTCGAGGAAAAGAATGCCCAGGATGGAGGCCAGGACGCCGCCCGCCGGGATGCCCGAATACACAATGGCGTTGTAGAACTGCCGCTTTCCCGCGGGTGCGAATTCGGCCATGGTGGCACCTGCGCTGGCGATAACTATTCCGAGGCCGAGTCCGGTCGCAAACCGCAGGGCGCCGAAGGCCGGAACGGTGGTGGCAAAGGCTGTGGCGAACATGCCGACGGAGAACCAGGCTATGCCCAGGAGCATCAGCCGGCGCCGGCCGAAGAAGTCGCCGACAGCGCCGCAAACCAGTGAGCCCACAAGTACCCCGATGAGGGCCCAGGATCCGAGGAGCCCGGCGGTGACTGCATCAAACGCTCCGATCTGGCCCGGGTCTGCGAGCAGCCCTGGCAGGACGGTGCCGTAAATGACGAGATCGTAGCCGTCGAACAGGAGGGCTGTGCAGATGATGAAGGCCACCCAGTTGGCAGTGCGCGCCTCCTTTTGTGGATTTTCGGCTGTAACGGCGTGCGGTTGTGACATGGTCCCCAAGTCCTCTCTGACTTAAGTGGAGGCCTGCGGCACCGGGAGAATCCGAGGGGCCGACCTCCGAGTGCTTCCAGCCTGACAGAGGTGTGACGCGCGACATATGAGGGGAATGCCCGGCTTTCCGCCCGGGGGGTATCCATATGCTGTTGGTCTCAAACGGCTGTTTTGCGGAAACGGGCCCTCGGCAGTTCTGCCCGTCTCAGTCCAGACGATCTGGATATGGAACGGCGGGCTGGAACAGTGGTTTGGAAACTGGCTCATGGGTAGGCTGG
Organism: Pseudarthrobacter sp. NIBRBAC000502772; assembly: GCF_006517235.1. Lineage (NCBI taxonomy): Bacteria > Bacillati > Actinomycetota > Actinomycetes > Micrococcales > Micrococcaceae > Pseudarthrobacter > Pseudarthrobacter sp. NIBRBAC000502772. Next base: position 220,713 of record NZ_CP041188.1, on the reverse strand, counting down.
CAAAATGATCAACCCTGCACGCCTTTACTCGGACCTGTCCCGCCTCGGCAGGGAAACGGACATGTTCCTGGCCACCGTTGAGTCCCTTGCCGACGACGAGATGACCGTGGCCTCGCTGTGCGAAGGGTGGAGCCGGGCCGATGTCATTGCCCACGTCGCATCCAGCGGCCGTGCTCTGGTGAAGCTCATCGACTGGGCAACCTCCGGCGAGGAACGCCCCCTGTACGCCTCACGGGAGGCCCGCGCCGAAGAGATCGCTACCTTGGCCGCACTGCCGCGCGAGGAGCTCATTGCGGAAGTGCGGGAGTCTGCCCGGAACTTTGCCGAGCAGGCACAGCGGCTCAGCGGGGAACTCGCGGCCACGGAAGTGCAGGTCAGTGGCAAGGCGGTCCCCGCCACGTCCATCGTGGCGCTCCGGATTGCCGAGGTGGTGGTGCATCACCATGACCTCGACACTGCCTGGACCATCGAGGAGGCCGATCCGGATTCCCTGCTGAATGCCCTCGAAGCCGTGGTGCGGTCGCTGCGCGCCAAGGGCGCTCCCGGCATGACGCTGGTGACCGAAGAGCGTGACGAGTGGGTCATCGGCGACGGCGGATTGCGGGTTGTGTCTGACCGTGAGGGCCTGCTCCAGTGGCTGGCACGCGCGGACGCCGAACATGTTGATATTGACGGTCCGGTGCCGGTGCTACCGACCTGGTGAAACCGGCACTGGCAAATTCTTGGTGAACGCGAGCGACCTGATGATCTCCGGATCCAGGTCCAGGTCGAACTGCGGTTCATACCCCGATGTGAGGTACAGGTGCTTGGCTTCAGGCTGGCGCGGACCGGTGGTCGGGAAGACCCGACGGTAGCCCCGCCGGGCCGCCAGGGCCTCCAGCTCCGCCAGGACGAAACGGGCCAGGCCCCGGCGGCGGTGCGCCGAGTGGGTCCAGATCCGCTTGAACTCGGCGGTGTCGTTGTTGTACCGGCGGAACGCGCCGCCGGCTATGGACTCGCCGTATTCCTGGACCACCAGGAGCGCACCGCCCGGTCCCTTGAATTCCGACGCCGGGTAGCGGTTGAGTTCGTCGGCCGCAGCTCCGCGGCCAAAGAGGTGGCCGTAGCGGGAGTCGTATTCCACGGCCAGCTCATCGAGGAGCGGGCGGACCCGCGGATCGTGCATGGGAAGGTTGAGGACGGTCAGCGCGGACCTGTCCAGTGCCGACCTGTTCAGGGCTGCCGGGTTTGGTGCTGCCGGGGTCCACGGCGGCTGCTTGGGGGCGCCCTGGTTCAGTGCAGCCGGGCTGGAAATGTTGGTTTTCACGTTCATTTTTCAGGCCCTTCCGACGGCGGCGGGTTCGGCAGGCCCTTCCTTGGGGAGTGTGCAGCTGCAGCTGACGGTGTGGGAACAGCGACTCTAAGGGACTTTGGCGTCCTCCACGCCGGTTTCGGCCGATGATGCCTGTTGGGCGAAGCCTGCTTGTTGGGCGGAGCCCGACGACGGATGGGCTGCGACGGACGCGGCGTGCTCGGGCAGCACGCCCGTTTGGTGGCGGATCTTCAGGCGGTACAGTAGGGCCCCGCCTGCGGTGACGGCGGCAACGAACAGCACCCCGCCCCACTGCAGGTACCATTCGAACGGCGGCACCGAGTTGTAGATCTCCGGGCGCGGCCAGACCAGGTTCACCGTCATGGCGCCGCCCCACAGGACCGCGAGGATGTTCACCGGAAGCCCCCATTTGCCCATGCTGAATCCGGCGTCGGAATCATCACCCGGCCACGTTCCCAGGAGCCGGTTGCGCAGCATGGGTGCGGTGACCAAGAGGTAGGACAGGTAAATCAGCACGATGCTGATGCTGGACAAAATCGTGAAAATCGCCGGCTGCATGACGTTGATGAGCAGTGGCATTATGGCCAGGACGCCGATGACGATGGCCGCGACAGTCGGGGTTCTGCGGACCGGATCCACTTTGCTGAGCTGCCGGCTGAACGGCAGGTTGTTGTCCCGGGCCATGGCGAACATCATCCTGATGGCGGCCGCGTGGACGGACAGGGTGCAGACCACCACGGCCACCACGATGCACACGAGGAAGGCTTTGCCGAAGGGTCCGCCGAGGACGGAAAGCACGATGTACTGCAGGCCGCCATCGACAGAGCCCACTTTGGGATCGGTGAGGTCCGGCGCGGCCAGGATGCCAAAGAGCAGGATCAGGCCACCGAGCAGGAAGGAAGCCGTGACGGCCCGCAGGATGGCCTTGGGCGCCGTACGTTTGGGGTCCTTGGTTTCCTCCCCGAGGGAGCTGGCGGTGTCAAAGCCGTACATGACATAGCCGGAGGCCATGGCGCCGATCAGGAAGACACCGAAGAAGCCCAGGTCATGGCCTTCCCCGTAACCGGCGGTGTCGAAGAAGACCTCAGGCCCGCGCACCACATGCCAGCCCAGGGCGAGGATCAGCAGGACGGCCGCGACCAGCTCCACGAAAACGCCGACGCTGTTGATCCTGGTCATGAGCTTCACACCGAACGCGTTGATGAGGGTGGAGATGGTGATCATGATCGTGGCCAGCACAACGCCGTTCATGGCGAAGTCGTACGGGCCGGTGCCGTCACCGACGAACTGGAAGCCGGACCAGAGCTGCGGCAGGGTGAGCTGCAGCGCCAGTGCCACAGACCCCAGCGCCATGATGGAGGACAGCAGCAGCAGCCAGCCGGCCAGCCATGCCGAGGTTCCGGACGCCAGCCGTTTGGCCCAGTTGTAGACCGACCCCGCAACGGGGTAGCGGCCGGCCAGCTCGGCAAAACACAGCGCCACCATCAGCTGGCCGACGAAGACAATGGGCCAGGACCAGGCATATGCCGGGCCGGCCATGGAAAAACCAAAATAGAACAGTTGAAAAACGCCGGTGAGGATGGAGATGTAGCTGACGCCTGCGGCGAAACTGGCAAACTTGCCGATGCTCCGGTCCAGGGTCTGGGTATAGCCGAATTCGTCCATGCCGCTTGAATCAATACTCTTGCTGGGTTCCATCATTTGGACTCCTCAATCAGAAAAGCACGATAGTGATGACCGGCCGCCCCTGTGGCAGGGAAGGTCAATGGCCTGGTGCCACCCCCGGGAATGGCTGGCCGTTCCGCCCGCAACTGTGCGCAGGCGCTTAGGCGAAGGATGCGCTGAGCTGCACCTCATCCGGCGTTATGCTGCCGGACCGTCCGGCGCGGATGAGCTCGGCGCAGCGCTCGCCGATCATCATGACGGTGATGTTGGGGTTGACGGTGACATGCTCGGGCATGACTGAGGCGTCCGCGACGCGGAGGCCGGTGACGCCCTTGACCCGCAGCTCGGGATCGAGCGGCGACATCCCGTCGTCGGCCGGGCCCATGCGGACGGTGCCTACGGGGTGGTACACGGTGTTGTGCGTCTTGCGGATGTAGTCCCGCAGTTCCTCGTCAGTCTGGGCCTCGACGCCGGGCGAAAGTTCCCGGCCGGTCCATTCGGCCATGGCCGGCTGGGCGGCGATTTCACGGGCTTTGCGGATGCCGGCCACCATGACCCGCATGTCGTGGCCGTCCGGGTCCGTGAAGTAGCGCGGGTCCACCATGGGCTTGTCGCGGAAGTCGCGGCTGCGCAGCCGGACGGTGCCGCGGGACCGGGCGTGCGTGACGTTCGGGGTGAGGCTGAAGCCGTTCTCCGTGGTGGGGTAGCCGTGCCGCAGCGTGTTCATGTCGAACGGGACGGAACCGTAGTGCATCATCAGGTCCGGGCGGTCCAGGCCCTCCTCGGTGGGGGTGAAGATGCCGATTTCCCACCATTGCGTCGAAGTTTGGACCATCGGCTGCCTGGCCTCGAACTGCACCACGCCCTCGGGGTGGTCCTGCAGGTGCTCGCCCACGCCGGGGGAGTCCACCAGGACCTCGATGCCGTGCGCGGCCAGGTGCGCTGCCGGGCCGATGCCGGAGAGCATCAGCAGCTTGGGCGAGTCGATGGCGCCGGTGGACAGGATGACCTCGCGGCGCGCGGAGAGCCGGTGGGTCCGGCCGAACGCCGAGTCCACCACGTCCACGCCTGTGCAGCGCTTGTCCGCGTCGAACACCAACTGGCGGGCGCGGAGGCCGGTCAGCAGTGTGAAGTTTTCGCGCTCCACGATGGGGTGGATGTAGGACACCGAGCTGGAGGAACGGGTGCCGTCCGCGCGGCGGTTGATCTGGAAAAAGTTGGCGCCGTTGACCACAGTGGTTCCGGTGTTGAACTTTGCGCGGGGGATCCCGGCCTGTTCGCACGCGTCCAGGAGCGCGACGCCGGCCGGATCCACCGGAGGCACGTTCATCAGGTGCACAGGACCTGAGTCACCATGGTGCGGCGCGTCCGGGCCGGCGTCCTCGTTGGTTTCCAGCCTCCGGTAGAGCGGCCAGGCGGCGTCAGCGTTCCAGCCGGTGGCGCCGTACTTGGACTCCCACTCGTCCAGGTCTTCGCGCGGGGCCCAGAATGCGATGCAGGAGTTGTGGCTGGAGCAGCCGCCCATGACCTTCGCCCGGGCGTGCCGCATGAAGGAGTTGCCGTTCTCCTGCGGTTCCACCGGGTAGTCCCAGTCGTAGCCGGATTCCAGCAGTTCCATCCAGCGGTCCAGCTGCAGGATCTCGGGAAGGTTCCGGTCATCCGGGCCGGCCTCCACCAAGGCAACGGACACCTCCGGATCCTCGCTCAGCCGAGCGGCGACTGCGGCCCCCGCGGATCCGCCGCCGACAACGATGTAGTCGAACCCGCGCTGAGTGAGGTTGTCGATGTTGTCGAAGTGCATCTAGTTCTCCTTCCCGTGGTCGGCGAACCAGCCGGTCACCTGGGGGCTGGTGTTCTGGTAGATGTGCTTGGCTTCCTGGTATTCGGCCAGGCCCGTGGGGCCCAGCTCGCGGCCGACGCCGGACTGGCCGAATCCGCCCCACTCGGCCTGCGGGAGGTAGGGGTGGTAGTCGTTGATCCAGACCGTCCCGTGCCGCAGCCGGGAAGCCACGCGCTGCGCCTTGCCGGCGTCCTGGGTCCAGACCGCGCCGGCCAGCCCGTAGATGGTGTCGTTGGCGGTCGCTACCGCTTCGTCCTCTGTGCGGAACGTTTCCACCGTCACCACCGGGCCGAACGCCTCGTCGATGACCACGGACATCCCCCGCTGCACGCGGTCCAGGACTGTGGGCTGGTAGTAGAAACCGGCGTCGTACTGCTGCCCTTCAGGGGCGGCGCCGCCGCACCGCAGCCGCGCCCCCTCCTGGACGCCGCGCCGGACGTAGGCATCAACCTTGTCCCGGTGCGCCCCGGAGATCAGCGGCCCGGTTTCGGCGTCGTCGTCAAACGGCCCTCCGAGACGGATTTCCCGCGCACGGCGGACCAGCTCATCGACGAAGCGCTCGGCGATTGATTCCTCCACCACCAGCCGCGCCCCGGCGGAGCAGACCTGCCCTGAGTGGACGAAGGCCCCGTTCAGGGCATTGTCGACGGCGGCGTCGAAGTCCGCGTCGGCGAACACCACGTTGGGGTTCTTGCCGCCGAGCTCCAGCGCCACTTTTTTCACCGTTCCGGCTGCGGCCGCGGCGATGCGCTTTCCGGTTTCCAGGCCGCCAGTGAAGGAGACGAGATCGACGGAGGGGTGTTCCGAGAGCGGTGCGCCCGCCTCCGCGCCGGGCCCGGTGACGAGGTTGGCGACGCCGGCCGGCAGGCCCAGATCCTGCAGCAGCTGCATGGCCAGGATGGCGGTGGACGGCGTCAGCTCGGACGGCTTAAGAACGAAGGTGCAGCCGGCGGCCAGAGCAGGTGCGATCTTCCAGGCTGCCTGGAGCAGGGGGTAGTTCCACGGCGTGATCAGGCCGCAGACACCCACGGGCTCATAAATGATCTTGCTGACGACGGCGGGGTCCCCGGCGTCGACCACACGGCCTGCCTGCTGCCCGGCCAGCCGTCCAAAGTATTCGAAGCAGCCGGCGATGTCGTCCATGTCGATGCGGCTTTCGGCTATCCGCTTCCCGGTGTCCAGTGACTCGGCGCGAGCAAATTTTTCCCGGCGTTCGCGCAGTTCCGCGGCGGCCTTGAGCAGGAAAGTGCCGCGCTCGGGTGCCGGAACCGAAGCCCAGACGCCGGAGTCGAAGGCCGCCCGGGCCGCAGCGATGGCACGCTCGGCATCTTCCCGGCCAGCCTCGGACACTGTGGCGGTCAGTTCGCCGTCGGCGGGATTGTGGATGTGGCGCACCGAGCCGGAGGCGGCCGCCTCCCACGAGCCGTTGATGAACAGGGTGGATGCTGTGTCATGGTCTGGTGTGGCGTAAGTCATACGAAGGAGAGTAGTGCACTTTGAACAAGTGTTCAATGCAATTTTGAACAAACGTTCAATGTTGCAGGCGAGCCGTTGCCGCCTGGCGGCGTCTGTTTTTAGTGCTCCTGAAGCCCGGTGCCGTGGCTGGTGTTGTCTCGTGGCGGGGCGAAAGCGATCTGTTCCGTGCGGGCAATGCTCCGCTGGATGGAGGCGTTGTCCACGCCAAGAAGGGACGTCAGCCACATGCCGTTTTGGATAACGACAATGTCGGCTGCCCGTTCCCGGCATTCCTCCCAGGAGAGCTCGGTTTTGGCGTTGGACACGAGTGCGGCGACCCCGTCTAGATACCGGTCGAAGGCAGCAGAATTGATCTCGGCGTAGCCTTCGTCGGCCTGCGCGAGGGCCCAAAGATGCAGGCGCAGGGACAGATACCGTGTGGTCAGCAATTCCGCTCCCGCAACCCGCCGCAGGGCCTTGCGCAGCTGTTCGTCCGGGGCCAGCGATGAGTCTTGGGCCACCAGTTGGAGGTCGTGCTCGTCCACCCGGTGCAGGGCCGCCCGGATCAGGCTCGTCTTGTCGTCGTAGTAGTAATTCACCAGGCCCAGTGCGACGCCGGCTTCGCGAGCCACGGCGCGCATGCTCACGCCTGAAATACCGTGCCGGGACAGCAATTCCAGTGCCGCTTCGAGAATGCGGGACTGCCTGTCGATCTGTTCGCCGGAGTTCACGGTATTTGTCCCCATCTGGCCAGACTATTGCCAAACCCGCCGTGAGTGCATTTTCCGGAGCAGGCGGACGACGTCGTCGGCCACCTCGTCCCGGAACTCCAGGAACGCGGCATCTGTCAAGGGACCGGTGCCGCCATAAAAACGTCCACAGCGTCCTCCGATTCGATCTCAAAGCCATGGCGCTCATACAGCCGCCGGGCGGCACTTCCCTGGAGGACGTTCAGGCGGAAGGGCCGGTGGTCCCGGGACCGGTCCATGGCCTGCCGGAGCACGGCGCCGCCGAGGCCCTTTCCCTGATGCTCAGGGGCCAGGTAAAAGTGTTCGATCCACACGGCGTCGGGCTCCGGGCGGACAGCGATTACGCCCGCATTCTGGCCCGGCACCTCGACGACGAAGGTGTACTCCGGCTGGAACCCGTTGAGGAAGCGCTCGCGGACGCGGACCGGGTCAAAGCGGCCCAGCCGCTCAAGGTCCGGACGCATCACGACGGCGCGGAGCTCGGCGATCCACGGGCCGTCGGTGTCCAGGCTGGGGCGGAGGGAGAAGTCGGCAGTCACCGGACCATTAACCCATAGGCGGGCCTACTTCTTGGGCAGGCCGGGCGGGTTCAGCTCGGAGGACTTGATGGCCTCCGAGGACAGGCCCCAGCGGTCCAGGATCTCGGCGTAGCTGCCATTCCCGATCAGCTGGTTGAGGGCAGCCTGGGCAGCAACGGCCAGGCCGTTGCCCTTCTGCGTGGTGAAGGCGATTTCGGCGGTCAGCGGCCAGCCGCCGTTGAGCGTGCCCACCTCCTTGCTCTTGCCGTCCTTCGCGGCCTTGTAAGCCGCCCCGGCGTTCGGGCCGAACGTCAGGTCCGCACGGCCGGGCTGGAGTGCCAGCGTGGAGGCGGAGTCGTCGTCGTAATACTGGAACTCAACCGGCGCCAGGCCCTTGGCCTTGTTCTCTTCGTCCCAGCGCACCAGGATCGCTTCCTGGTTGGTGCCGGAGCCCACGATGATGCGCTTGCCGGCAACGTCCTTGGCTGCCTTGATGTCGCCGATGGTGGAATCGGTCTTCGCGTAGAAGCCCAGGAGGTCGTTGCGGTAGCTGGCGAAGTCGAACTTTTCCTTGCGCGCCTCGGTGACGGTGACGTTGGAGGGCACGGCCTCGTACTTGCCGGATTCAACGCCCAGCGGCCAGTCGGCCCAGGCCACGGGCAGCACCTCCACGGTCAGCCCCAGTGTCTCGCCCACCGCATAAGCGATGTCCACTTCGCTGCCGATGAGCGTTTTGTTGTCGGTGGCGAACAGGCTCAGCGGGGCCGTGCCGCCGGTAGTGACCACGGTCAGTTTGCCGTCCGCCTTGATGGCGTCGGGGACCAGGGCAGCGGCTTTCGCGTCCACGGCCACCTTGACGCGGTTCTGCTTCCGGGGCCAGGTTGAACGTCTTGCCTGCTGCGCTCGCCGTAGAGCCCGACGACGGTGCTGTCGCCGCCGTCGCGCCCGGGTCCGAGCAGGCGGCCAGCGCCAGCAGCGTGACTGCTGCACCGGCAGCCTGCCTTGTCTTGATTTTCGCCATGGTTTCCCCCTGCAAGTTGCTGAATTTCGGAACGGAACGGTGTTCTTGGCAGCAACTATCCGGGACCGCTGGTGCGGGATCAAAGGCCGCCGAAACGGTGCGATACCGGGAGTGACGGCGGTTCGCGGGGCGTCCCCGGCGGTCACATTTGGAGGCTTTCGGAGTACCCGGGATGTGCTTTGGCGGCTCTGCCCGGCCAATCCAAGTAGTGCTCGATGTGGGCTCCGGGAATGTGAGTACTCACGCCGCAAAGACAGGTGCCTACTACGCGTGTGCCCTTCTGACGTGGCATCTACGGTGAAACTACGTTGCGGCCACGGCTGGCCGCAGCGCCATGAGGGAGGGGCATGACATGAACCATTCAGCGCTACGCCAGGACACGGGGCCGGGCAAGAGACTGCTTCGTCGAGCAGCATTCAAGGCGGCGGCCGCTATGGCGGCGGGGAGCCTTCTACTGGCAAGCGCGGGGATGGTTTACGCGGACGCGATCTCCAACAGATTGGACACCACTGTCGACCTCGTGGCGGAGGTCATGCCCCTCAACCTTGGCGGGCCCGCAGGCACCACCAATCTGTATGTCGTGAAGATCAAAGACGATGGCAACAACGGCTGCACCATCCAGGGCGGGGAACAAGTCTCCTTGAGTTTGTCGTCCTCGAACGCGGCGGTGGCCACCGTGACGCCAGCCACAGCGAGCTTCGTGAACTGTGGTGCTGAGACGCTCGTTACTGTGACCCCCTTGGGCGTTGGAACTACATTGATTTATGCGACTCCAACTGGAAATACCACTAGCGATGTCTACGACGTTGCTCCCGTGAATTTCCGGGTTAACGTGACCGCAGCCGCGCCGTCCAACACGGCACCTGTCCTGACGATCACCGGCGTCGCTGCCGGCGCCACGTATGCCAAGGGCTCCGTGCCGCCCGCTGTGTGCAACGTGACCGACGCCGAGGACGGGCTCAAGACCTTCCCCGCCACGCTGGGCGCGATCACTGGTCCCGACGCAGCCACCGGCGTCGGATCACAGGAGGCCAGCTGTTTCCATAGCGACTTGGGCGGCCTCGAAGCCGCCAGCTCGCTGAGCTACAGCATCGCCGACGCGACTGCACCCGGCGTCAGTTACACGCTCAGCCCAGCCACTCCGGACGGTTTCAACGGCTGGTACCGGAGTGCCGTGCATCTGGCCTGGACGGTCACGGAGAACGATTCGCCCACCACCCTGTCCTCTGTGGGCTGTGTGGACGCGGTCATCACGCTGGACCAGCTGCCCGGAGACTACAGCTGCTCCGCCACGAGCGGCGGCGGCAGCGCCGGCCCGGTCACCGTGTCCATCAAGAAGGACGGAACCGCTCCGGGCGTGGCGCTTACGGACGCCAGCGGCACCGCCGGCAACGCGGACTGGTACACCTCGGACGTCACGGCCACCTTTACCGCGACGGATGCCACCTCCGGCCCGGCCTCGGCCAGCGACTGGGTGACCTCCAGCGGTGAGGGATCCGCCGTCGTCGTCCTGAGCCCGGCATTCACGGACAACGCGGGCAACACCACCGCCGCCGGTGCCGTGAGCCCGACGTTCAAGATCGACAAGACGGCTCCGGCCGTCTCCTACACCGGTGCCAACCCGGCCGCCCCCAACACCAACGGCTGGTACAAAACCGACGTCGTGGCCACCTTCGGTGGCAGCGACGCGACCTCGGGCCTGGTGTCCGCAGCGACACAACCTGTCACCTCCAGTGGTGAAGGCGTCGCAGTGCTCGTCCAGAGCCCGGCCTTCGAGGACGTCGCTGGAAACATGACCCCTGCGGGCGCCCTTACCGAGTCGTTCCAGATCGACAAGACTCCTCCGACGGCCAACTTCAGCTCCTTGGTGCCCACTGGCTACTTCGGATCCACCGCAGCGGCGCCCACGTGCGTCGCATCGGACAGCCTTTCCGGGCTTGACGGAACGTGCGTTGTCAGCGGCTACGGCACCTCGGTCGGACCCCACACCCTGACCGCTACCGCCACTGACCAAGCTGGCAACTCAACCACCATCACCCAGAATTACGAGGTCCTCGCCTGGACCCTTAAGGGTTTCTACCAGCCCGTCGACATGGGCGGCGTGCTGAACACCGTCAAGGGCGGCAGCACGGTGCCGGCAAAGTTCGAGGTGTTTGCGGGCGACACTGAGATCACCGACCCCGGCCTGATGTCGTTCAGTATGGCCAGGATCACCTGCTCGTTGACTGTTCTCCAGGACGCCATTGAAACGACGGCAACTGGCAGCACGTCCCTCCGCTACGACACCACCGGTGGCCAGTTCATCTACAACTGGAAGACGCCCACCGGTGCGGGGACCTGCTACCAGCTCGCGATGACAGCGGCCGACGGCAGCACCATCAAGGCCAACTTCAAGCTGAAGTAGCCCACACAAACAATCAACCCCAACGCGGGGTCACATCGCGCCCATAAAGTCCTCCGGGACCGGCGCGATGTGACCCCGCGTTGGCTTGTGGGCCACCCCACCGCAGGCCGCAGAAATAACCCGGACGCCGCCGTCGTTGTCCACAGTGTGCCCGCCGCGACCCGGCCGGCCACCCTACGCAACGCATTGAAAGGCCGGCACCGACGTGACGCTTCCCCTCTCCATCCTTGATCTGGCAACCATTGGCAAAGGCCAGACGGCGGCGGAGAGTTTCGCCGGCAGCGTGGCCATGGCACAGCGGGCGGAGGAGCTGGGCTACCGGCGGATCTGGTACGCCGAGCACCACAACATGTCCGCCATCGCGTCGTCGGCCACCAGCGTGCTGATCGCCCACGTGGCCGCCCACACCAAGACCATCAGGCTCGGCGCCGGCGGCGTTATGCTGCCCAACCACTCGCCGCTGACCATCGCCGAACAGTTCGGCACCCTGGAAACGCTGCACCCGGGCCGGATGGACCTTGGCCTGGGCCGCGCCCCCGGCAGCGACCAGAACACCATGCGCGCGCTGCGCCGGGACCCCATGTCCGCGGACACTTTCCCCCAAGACGTCCTGGAGCTGCAGGGCTACCTCACCGGTCCCACGCGAATCCAGGGCGTGGAGGCCACGCCCGGCAAGGGCACCAACGTCCCGCTGTACATCCTCGGATCGTCCCTGTTCGGCGCCCGTCTCGCCGCCCAGCTGGGCCTGCCGTACGCCTTCGCTTCGCACTTCGCTCCCAACGCCCTGCAGGATGCCGTGGCGCTCTACCGCAGCGAATTCAAGCCGTCGGCGCAGCTCGATGCCCCGCACGTGATCGCCGGCGTCAACGTGATCGCAGCCGATTCCGCAGCCGAAGCCCAGACGGCTTTCCGGGCCACGCTGCGCGCCCGCGTCGGTCTGTTCTTTGGCGGCGGGCGCGAGTTCACCGACGACGAAGCGGACATGATCCTGGACTCCCCGCAGGGCCAGCACGTCTCGCAGATGATGACGTACTCGGCCATCGGCACCCCGGACGTTGTGAACGACTACCTCGAGGAGTTCGCCAGGCACTCCGACGCCGACGAACTCATCGTGGCGCACCAGAACACCGGCACCGAGGCCAGGATCCGCTCCGTGGAGCTGCTGGCGGAGGTTGCCGGGCTGGCCCGGGTCTAGGTCCGGCGCCGCCAGCAAGCGGTGACGCGCCCACCAATGCGGCGGCGGGCCCTTGACATCCCTCAACTGAACCGGTTAAGTAGAGTCTACTGAACCGGTTCAGTGGCGTGAGTCACGGGACCCAAAACCTGAAGGGTCCCACATCATGGCAGTAACCATCAGCGACGTCGCCCATGCGGCCGGCGTCAGCAAGGGTGCTGTCTCGTATGCGCTGAACAACCAGCCCGGCGTTAGCGACGCCACCCGGGGCCGGATCCTCCAGGTCGCCAAAGAGCTTGGCTGGAAGCCGAGCCTCCGAGCCAAGGGCCTGTCCTCCGCGAAGGCCTACGCGCTGGGCCTTGTGGTGGCCCGCGACCCCAAGCTCCTCGGCACGGACCCGTTCTTCCCGGCGTTCATTGCGGGCATCGAGACCACCCTCGCCGAGCACGATTACACGCTGGTCCTGAGCGTTGCCACCGCCCCCGGCGCCGAAGAGCGGGCCTACCGCAAACTGGCCGACGGCGGCCGCGTGGACGGCGTGATCCTGACCGATGTGCGGCACAATGATTCCCGGATCGGCCTGCTGCGCGAGCTCAAGCTGCCGGCCGTAACGCTCAACAGGCCGGATTCGGACTCCCCCTTCCCCGCGGTGTCCATGGATGACACGGACGGCATCACGGCCGCCGTCGAACATCTTCTGGCCCTGGGCCACGTCCGGATCGGCCACGTGGGCGGCGCCCAGGAATACATCCACGGCCGCAGCCGCCGCCGGGCCTGGGAGGCGGCCATGGCCGCTGCCGGCCTGGCAGCGGATCTGTTCGCGGAGGCTGATTTCACGGCGGCCGGGGGAGTGGCCGCCACCGCGGAACTGCTCCGCCGGCCGGACCGCCCCACCGCGATTGTCTATGCGAACGACCTCATGGCCACGTCCGGCCAGTCCTTCGCCCAGTCCCAGGGCCTGAACGTCCCGGGTGACCTGTCAGTCACCGGCTACGACAACGCAGAGTTCACCCAATACCTCAACCCGCCGCTCACCACCATCTCCACTGACCCCATGCGCTGGGGCAGAGTTGCCGCGCAGGCCCTCCTGGACCAGCTCAACGGCACCCACTCCGGTGAGGATACGGACCTGCAGGCACCTTCCCTGCTGGTCCGCGCCTCCACCGGCCCCGCCCCATCCACAACCAGCAAGCCAGTCCCCCAGCAATCCCCAGAGCAAGCAAAAAAGCACACCAACCCGTAGCAGGTCCCCACCGGGACCAGTATCAAGGAGTCGCAATGAAGCGCTTTACCAAAGCCACGCGAATATTGTCAGTGGCCGCCCTGACCGTCATGGGGGCTGGCCTGGCTGCCTGCGGCGGCAGCGGAGGCGGCGGCGATGGCGGTTCCGCCACGTCCGCCAAGGGCCCCATCAAGATCTGGTACTCCAACAACGAGTTCGAGGTGAAGTGGGGCAAGGCCATGGTGGAATCCTGGAACTCCGCCCACCCGGACGAGAAGATCGATGCGCAGGAGATCCCTGCCGGCAAGAGCTCCGAGGAAGTCATCGGCGCAGCCATCACGGCCGGCAACGCTCCCTGCCTGGTCTTCAACACCGCGCCTGTCGCCGTTCCCCAGTTCCAGAAGCAGGGTGGTTTGGTGGCCCTGGATGAGTTCCCGGACGGGCTCCAGTACATCAAGGACCGCACCGGTGACCTGGCGGACCAGTACAAGTCCGCGGACGGCAAGATGTACCAGCTGCCGTGGAAGTCCAATCCCGTTGTCCTCTTCTACAACAAGGACATGTTTGCCAAGGCCGGGCTGGATCCGGAGAACCCGAAGCTGGGGACGCACCAGGAACTGCTGGACACCGCCCGGACTCTGGTGTCCTCAGGTGCTGCCACCAACGCCATGTGGCCATCACCGGCCAGTGACTTCTTCCAGGCCTGGTTCGATTTCTACTCCTTCTATGCAGCCAACTCCGACGGCACCCCGCTGGTGAAGGACGGCAAGGCCACGTTCGACAGCGAGGAGGGCAAGCAGGTCGCCACGATGTTCGAGACGCTCTACAAGGAAAACCTGGCCTCCAAGGAGGTCTACCAGGGCGATTCATTCGCCGAGGGCAAGGCGGCCATGTCCATGGCCGGTCCGTGGGCCATCGCCGCCTACAAGGACAAGGTGAACTGGGGCGCAGTCCCGGTCCCCGCTGCCGCGGCTAAGGCTGATGCCTCAACCTTCTCCGACGCCAAGAACGTGGCCATGTACTCGGCCTGCGAGAACCAGGGCACCGCCTGGGAGGTCATGAAGTTCGCCACCAGCGAGGAGCAGGACGGCAAGCTGTTGACCGACACCGGCCAGATGCCCATGCGCAAGGACCTTCCCACGGTCTACGCGGACTACTTCGCCAAGAACCCGGCCTACACGCAGTTTGCCGATCAGGCTGCGCGGACCGTGGAGGTCCCCAACGTCTCCAACTCGGTTGAAGTGTGGCAGACCTTCCGCACCGCCTACGCCAAGGCCGTGATCTTCGGCAACGAAAGCATCGACACCTCGTTCAAGGGCGCGGCGGACAAGATCAACCAACTGGTAGCCCAGAAGTAGCGTGACCCCCAATGTCACTCCGCTCTTCTAGTGGGAACCCCGTCACGGGGAAACCGGCTGGTGGAACGGCGGACCGGCGGCTGGTGCCCAGGAAGCGTAAGAACTTCCTGGGCCCCCAGCCGCTGGGCCTGCTGTTCAGCGCCCCCTACGTCATCTACGTGCTGGCCGTCCTGGCGTTCCCCCTCGGCTACGCCGTCTACATTTCCTTCCACGATTTCTTCTTCACAGCACCGCGGGTCAAGGTGGACCGGCCGTTTGTAGGGTTCGAAAACTACATCACCGTCCTGTCAGACCCCGCCGTCCAGCGCTCCTTCCTGAACATCGGCGTCTTCCTCATCATCAACGTCCCGCTCACGGTGGGCCTGTCCCTGCTGCTGGCAAACGCCCTGAACCGCGTGACCCGGCTCAAGACCTTCTTCCGCCTCAGCTACTACGTCCCATACGTGACGGCGAGCGTCGCCGTCGTGGGTGTCTGGCTTTTCCTGTTCCAGGGAAACGGGCTGATCAACACACTGCTGGGGCCCCTGGCCCCAGCCCCTTCCTGGCTGGTGAATTCGTGGCTGGCCATGCCCACCGTGGCCCTGTACGTGACGTGGAAACAGCTGGGATTCTTCATCCTGCTCTACCTCGCGGCGCTGCAGAACATCCCCGATGAGCTCTATGAATCAGCGTCCGTGGACGGCGGCAACAAGTGGGTCCAGTTCTGGAACATCACCGTTCCCGGCGTCCGGCCCGCCAGCGTCCTGGTCACGCTGCTGGCCACCATCACCGGCGCGAACCTCTTCACCGAGCCGTACCTGCTGACCGGCGGCGGCGGGCCGGACGGGGCCTCGGCCTCCCCGGTGTTCATCATGTACCAGCGGGGACTCCTGCAGGGCAACCCCGACGTCGCGGCCGCGCTGGGCGTGGTGCTGGTGATCGGCGTCCTGCTGATCGCCCTGATCCAGAAACGCCTCGTGGGCGGGAAGGAGGACTGACATGTCCGTCACCAACGCACAAAACGCCAAGAACGACGACGACGCGAGCCGGCTCCCCGAGCAAGCGGAACCCGTCCTGCGTCCCGACTCGGGCGTCGAAAAACGCCGCAACCTGGGCGTGGGCAGCTTCATCCTGCTGGGCGTGGGCGCCTTCGTGTTCCTCTTCCCGTTCTACTACATGCTCATCGGTTCGCTGCAGACCGCCCCGGACACCTCGATTTTCGGCGCGTTCCCCAATCCGGCCAACATCACCGGGGCCAACTATGTGCAGATCAACGAGTCCATCAACCTGTTCCGCGGCCTGCTCAACTCCGGCATCTTCACCGGCGGTGTCATCCTCTTCACGGTGATTTTCGGGCTGCTGGTGGGCTACGCCCTGGCGCAGATGAAGTTCCGTGGCCGCGGCGTGGTGTTTGGCATGATGCTGCTGGTGCAGATGATCCCGTTCCAGCTCCTGCTCATCCCGCTCTACGTCATGATCGTGCGCGACTACGGCCTGGCGGACAGCTTCCTGGGCATGATCCTGCCGTTCGCCATCAACTCCACGGCGGTGTTTGTGTTCCGCCAGTACTTCCTCCAGCTGCCCTCAACGCTGTTTGAGGCCGCCCGGATCGACGGCGCCTCGGAGCTTCGGATCCTGTGGCAGATCGCCATCCCGCTGGTCCGTCCTGCCATCGTCACTGCCGTGCTGCTGACCTTCATCGGCCCGTGGAACGAGTTCCTGTGGCCGTTCCTGGTCACCAAGGAGCAGTCCCTGCAGCCACTGGCCGTGTCACTGGCCAACTTCATCTCCAACATCGCCGGCCAGGCCGGCAACCCGTTCGGTGCCATCCTTGCCGGTGCCTGCGTCCTGGCGGCGCCCGCCGTCGCGCTGTTCATCTTCTTCCAGCGCCAGTTCATTTCCACCAATATCGGTTCCAGCGTAAAGGGCTAATCAATGACTTCCCCCCACACTTCTGCACTCCCCACTGTCCCGTTCACCCTCACCCGCGCCGGCGTCATCATGACCCCCGAACCCGGCAACGACTTCGAGGCCGAGGGCGTCCTCAACCCCGCCAGCGGCCGCGGCCCGGACGGCGAGCTGTACCTGCTGCCGCGGCTTGTGGCCACTGGCAACGTGTCCCGCGTGGGCCTTGCCAAAGTGGTCATCAACGACGACGGCGTGCCCACCGGCGTGGAACGCGAGGGCGTGGTCCTGGCCCCGGACGAGGGCTGGGAACGCGGCATGAACAACGCCGGCACCGAGGATCCGCGCACCACCTGGGTAGCCGCCCTTGGCAAGCACCTCATGACCTACGTGGCCTACGGCCCGCTGGGTCCCCGCCTCGCGTTCGCCCACTCCGAGGACCTCCGGAACTGGGAGCGCCTTGGCCCCTGCTTCTTCGAGTACCAGGCCGATCTCTCCATGGACCTGAACCTGTTTCCCAACAAGGATGCGGTGTTCTTCCCGGAGCCGGTGAACGACCCCGACGGTGTGCCCTCCTACGCCATGCTGCACCGCCCCATGTGGGACCTGGGCTGGATCCGTCCCGGCGAAGGCGAGCACCTGCCCGCAGGCGTCACGGACAACCGCCCCGGCATCTGGATTTCATACGTGGCCGTGGCCGACGTCGAACGCGACCTGCGCAACCTGGTGCACATGGGCAAGCACCGGCTGGTGGCCCTCAGCGAGTTCCCCTTTGAGGAACTGAAGATCGGCGGCGGCCCGCCCCCCATCCGCGTGGACGAAGGCTGGCTCCTGATCCACCACGGCGTGGCCGGAAAGATGGCCGCCTCCGCCTTCGAACAGCAGCAGAACGTTAACTACACCGCCGCGGCCATGATCCTGTCCGCGGACGATCCCTCCACGGTGATCGCCCGCAGCGACAAGCCGCTGTTGGCGCCGGAAACCGAGGACGAGATCTCCGGGATCGTGCCGAACGTGGTGTTCCCCACCGCGATCGAAAAAATCGGCGACCAGCTGTTTGTGTTCTACGGGATGGCCGACTCCAAAATCGGCGTGGCCAAACTGGACCGGATCTGAGGGTGCTGCCTTCACCGAAGGCCACACGGCCGGTGGTGACGGCGGTGGCCGTTTCCCTGCTGGCTGTTTCGCTGCAGGCAGGCGCCGTCACGGCGGCCCCTGCCGCGCCGCCGTCGGCCGCCACTGCGCACACTGCATCGGCGGCACCCGTCCTGGAACCCGCATTGGCCGACGGCGGGAGCCTCACCAACCTGGACCACCTGGACTTCCTGCTGGACACGGTGCCGCTGGCTCCGGTGCCCGGGCACACCACCTACCAGCAGGAGCAGGACCCCGAGGCCGAAGCGCCGTGGACCTACGCCGACAAGAACGACGACGGCAGCTACGACCGAGTGGGCGGCGGCGACCTGGATCCGGCCACGGGTGACTGGACCCAGGGTGCCTACAACGCGGACGATATTGCCCGCACCGCCGTGGTGTACCTGCGGCACTGGAAGCAGACCGGGGACCTGGCGAGCAAGGAGCACGCCTTCCAGAACCTCCGTACGCTTACGTACCTGCAGACGGTGGACGGCCCGAACGCCGGCAACGTCATCCTCTGGCAGCAGGCGGACGGCAGCCTGAACCCCAGCGCCATTCCCGTGGAACTGCCGGATCCGTCCGACTCCGCGGAGTCCTACTGGCTGGCCCGCACGGTGTGGGCCCTGGGCGAAGGTTTCGCAGGGTTTGCGGAGTCCGATCCGGAGTTCGCCGCCTTCCTGCAGGACCGGCTGCACCTGTCCCTGGGTGCCCTGAACCGTCAGTCCCTCGCCAAGTACGGAACGTTCGACACCGCCGACGGCGTCCAGGTCCCGGCCTGGCTCATCGCCGGCGGCGCGGATGCCTCCGCGGAGGCCGTGCTGGGCCTGGCCGCCTATGTGGAGACCGTTCCATCCGATGCCGTGGCCACCACGGCGCTGTCCCGGCTGAGCGAGGGCGTGGCCGCGATGTCTTCCGGCTCGGCCACGCAATGGCCGTTCGGCGCGATCATGCCGTGGAACAAGTCGCAGAGCCTCTGGCATGCGTGGGGCGGCATGGCTCCGGCCGCTGTTGCCACCGCTTCCACTGTCCTGGACCGGCCCGACCTGCTGACGGCAGCCGTGAAGGACACCGCGCAGTTCACGCCGCAACTGCTCGCAGCCGGCGGTCCGGACAACGCCTGGAGCCCCGCTCCCGGCGAGGCCCAGATCGCCTACGGCGTGGACTCCCGCGTCCAAAGCCTGGTGGCGACGGCGGAAGCCGCCGACGCCCCGGGCCTCCTGGACGTGGCCGCCATCGCCGCGGGCTGGTTCTTCGGCGCCAACCCCAACGGCGCCCCCGCCTACGACCCGGCCACCGGCACGGCCATCGACGGGATCGAAACGGACGGCCGGATCAACCCCAACTCCGGCGCCGAATCCACCATCCACGCCCTGCTCACCATGCTGGCCCTCGACGCCGACCCGGCCCTCCGGGCCAAGGCCTTGGGGATCAGCGTGACCGAGGGGACCAACGGACTCAGCGTGGTGGAAGCCGAGGCCGGGGCAATCACAGGCAGCGGCACCGTGGTGCGGCCGCCGTCGTCCTGGACCGGCGAAGCGAATATATCCGGCGGGGCATATGTCGACCTGAACTCCGGCGGCAGTCTTTCCATCCCGCTGCCGGCAGCGGACCAGCCCAGCAATGTCTTCCCCATCGTGAACCAGGCAATTGCGCCCTCGGGCACCACCACCTGGACCTCGGCCAAGGGCCTGCTCGGCACCACGGCCAACGGCGGGGCAGGGGCGCAGGGCATCACCGACGCACCCGGCATCCTCATCCCGTTCACCCTGCGGCGCGCCCTCGCTGCCGGCCTGACCGCGGTCACCGCCAGCACCGACGGCCAGGCGGCACTGGACGCACTCCTGGTCCAGCCGCTGATCTCCACGGTGTCCGTCTCCGGTTCGGGCGGCGACTCCACGCTGTACGTCAGCGCGGCCAAGTCCGTTACCGTGCAGCAGGTCAGCGTGCCGGAAGGGTTTGTGCTGGTCCAGCGCCAGTATGACTCCGCCGGCCAGCCCGTCAAGGGCTCCAACGGCAGCGCCGGCGCCACGTCCGGACGCGTCACGGTGGCCCCGGGCGGCTTCACGATGGCGACACTGACCGCCGGCTGAGGTTAGGTCGGCTGAGGTTTGGCGCTGCCGGCCGAGATTCACTTCCAACGGGCCGGCGTCACGCACGGCAGCCTTTTGGAAAGCACGACGGCGCCCTGCCGCGGATTCGCGCGGTGGGGCGCCGTCGTCGGGTGTTAAAGCCTGCCCGGCGTGACACGACACGACGCCGGCGGCGGAGGGTGGGTCCCGCCGTCGGACGTTACACGGTGGCAATAGCCGGGACATTCAGGCGAAACCGCCGGGCGGAAAAATGGGATACGGCCCCTCCGGCCTTTCCGGGCCAGGCTCTGCTGAAGGAGTGCAAGCATGGCTACGCCGTTGAACCAGAGCGTGGCGGATTCCGCCCTGCTGACCAGATCGCTGCCGCTGGGCCTGCTGCGGACGTTCATCCAGTCGGACCTGGCGGACGAAGGGTTCACGCCCACCCTCCTGGCCGAACTGAAGGTCCTCGCCCGTGTCCCCGGACTGCTGGTGGCCTGCAACTACGGCGGAACACTGTGCGACGCCGAGGGAATCTCCACCGAGACCCTTCCCCTGGGGAGCGCCGCAATCGCGCTCCGCGCCCTGGCCGCCCTGCCCAACACCCATGCCGCCGTCATCTCGGGGCGCTCGCTGCGTGACCTCGCCGCAGTGTCCCGGCTGCCCGCGGAGGTGCATCTCATCGGATCGCATGGCGCGGAGTCGGACATGGCCTTCGCCCACGTCCAGGACCTCGCCACCGAAGCCACGCTCCACAAGGTAGGCACGGCGCTGACTGAGGCCGTGGGTTTCCAGGAGGGCATCTGGATCGAGCGGAAGCCGGTGGCTGTGTCGGTGCACACCCGGCCGGCCTCGCCGGCGGTGGTGCAGGTGGTGACGGAAACGGCCCGGGAGATCGCCAGGGCCCATGGGTTGTTCTTCATCGTGGACGGTTCGGTCCTGGACCTCTCGGTAACGGAACCGGCCAAGGCGGACGCCCTGGAAAATCTCCGGTCCCGGCTGGGCGCGAGTGCTGCGCTGTACGCAGGTGACGCCCACAGCGACGAACTGGCCATCGCCACGCTCCGCGGCCCGGACCTGGGGTTGCGAGTGGGCCCGGGGGAGACCCGGGCGTCCCACCGGCTGCGGAACCCGGAATCCTTCGCCCGCGTCCTGGCCCTCCTGTTCGAGCTGCGGCGGGCCTGGCTTTTCGGCGAGGACGCAGTGGGGCTCGAGCGCCACACGATGATCGGCAACGGATCATCCACCGCTTTGGTCACTCCGGATGCCAAGGTCTGCTGGATGAGCCACCCGCTCCCGGATTCGGGATCGCTGTTCGCCCACATCCTGGGCGGGGACGCCGCCGGGCACTTCTCCGTAGAGCCGCTCAAGGCCTCGCCGGTTCTGGGCCAGCGCTACGTGGACAGCACCATGATCGTGGAGACGCGCTGGGCGGACGTAACCGTCACGGACTACCTGGAGCCGGCACCGGAAGGGATCACCAGCCTGGTCCGGGTGCTCTCCGGCACCGGCGGCGCCAAGATCGTCTTCGCGCCCCGGCCGGATTACGCCAACGCGCCGTTCAGCATGGAGGCCCGCGGCGATGAACTCCATGTGGTGGGAACCTCCGATCCCATTTTCCTTCTTGCCCCTGGCGTCAGTTTCACCATCACCTCGGACGGCCTCCATGCCACCGCCACCGCTTCGGTCAACCTCCAGGACGGGCCGGTGGTCCTCAACCTGCGCTGCGGCGACACCGAGCCTGCGTTGGCGGATCCCCGCGGGGAGATGGACCGGCGGGCGGGCGTGGCGCTCCACTCCCGCCGCTGGGTGCAGGAACTGGAACTGCCCTCGGTGAAGCCATCGCTGGTCCGCCGCTCAGCGCTGGTCCTCCGCGCCCTCGTGCACGAGCCCACGGGTGCCGTGCTGGCCGCGCCCACCACGTCGCTGCCCGAAGGAATCGGCGGCACACGGAACTGGGATTACCGCTACTGCTGGCTGCGGGACGGCTCCATGACGGTGAACGCGTTGGTGGACCTGGGCTCCACGGCGGAGGCGGCCGGGTTCCTCAGCTGGCTGGGCCGGATCCTCGAACATGCACCGGGCCCTGAATGGCTGCATCCGCTGTACTCGGTGACGGGGGCGCCGCTGTCCACGGAGGCCGTCATCGACAGCCTGCCCGGGTATGCGGGGTCCCGGCCGGTCCGGATCGGCAACGCCGCGGACCACCAGGTCCAGCTGGATGTCTTCGGGCCGGTGGCTGAGCTGATCCACGGCGTCAGCTCACGGAATGGTGGCCTCGAGGACGGCCACTGGGACCTGATGGTGCAGATGGCGGCCGCCGTCCTGGCCCGGTGGCATGAGCCTGACCACGGCATCTGGGAAGCCCGGCGGCCGCCGCGGCACCACGTCTACACCAAGGTGATGTGCTGGGTGACGCTGGACCGCGCACTGCGGACCGCCGACCGGCACGGCAGGACGCCGGATCCGTCGTGGGAACCCACGGCCCGGATCATCCGGGAGGAAGTCCTGCGCGAAGGCTGGGATGATTCGGCCGCGTCCTACACCGTGGCCTACGACAGCCCCGACCTGGATGCAGCCGTCCTCCACATCGGGCTCTCCGGCCTGCTGGATGTCACGGACCAGCGGTTCCTGGACACCGTCACCGCCGTGGAAAGGGAACTGCGGGTGGGCCCCACCGTGTTCCGGTACAGGTACGACGACGGCCTGCCGGGATTGGAGGGCGGCTTCCACATCTGCACCACCTGGCTGATTGAGGCTTACGTTGCGGTGGGCAGGATCGAGGAGGCCTGGGACCTGTTCGACCAGCTGGTGAACCTCTTCGGCCCCACCGGCCTGCTGCCCGAAGAATACGATCCCAGCACGGAGACGCACCTGGGGAACCACCCGCAGGCGTACTCGCACCTGGGGTTCATCCGCTGCGCCCGGATCCTGGACCGGCACAAGCCAGAGGCCAAAAGGACATAGCCCGGCGCGAACGTACACTTGAGGCCCTGTCGGGAGGGCCCCAACTGCTCGTTCGCGCTGGTCAGTTCAGCAGCAGCGCGACGCCGATCATGGCGGGTACCGCCACCACCGTGGTGATCAGGACGGTGTCCTTGGCCACGGTGAGGCCGGTCTGGTAACGGCTGGCGGCAACAAAAACGTTCTGCGCGGTGGGGAGGGACGCCACTACGACGGCAGCGAACAGGGCCGGGCCGTCGAGCCCTACGGCAAAGCGGGCAAAAACGTAGGCGATGGCCGGCTGGACCACCAGTTTGAAGGCACTGGCCAGGAGGGTGTCCACGCGCCTGCCGGCGGCGGCCTGCAATGGCCGGCTGCCGTTCAGGCTCATGCCGAAGGCGATCAGCATGGCCGGAATCGCGGCGCCGCCAATGAGGTGGATCGGCTCCAGGAGCAGCGGCGGAACCTCCCAACCGGTCCCCGCCACCAGCAGGCCAAGGCCCGAGCCAACAATCATCGGGTTCCGCAGGATCATCAGAATGAATCCCCAGGGCGTGGTGCGGTGTGAGCTGGTACTGGCGTCCAGGATCATCAGGAAAATCGGCGTGAAGAACGCCAGCTGGAAGATCAGCAGCGGAGCCACGTAACTGGCGTCGCCCAGGACATATACCGCGATGGGAATACCGAGGTTCGCGGAGTTGGCCAGGGAAGCGGCCATCGAGGACATCAGTGCTTCCGGCAAAGCGCGCATGAGGACGAACTTGACGATGCTGAAGAAGATAAGGGCGGTACAGACGGCGGACACAGCCGTGACCAGCAACGGTTCCGCGAAGACTTCCCGCAGCTCTGCCTTGCTGAGCGTCTCGAAGAGGAGGGCGGGGCTGGCCACAAAGAAGGTCAGGCCACTGAGGACCTGGCGGGCGTTGTCGCCCAGGATCCGTTGGCGGCCGACGAACCAGCCCACCATGATGATGAACCAGACAACAAAGAAGCCCTGCAGCACACCTACCACGAAAAGCCTCCGAGGCTGCGGCGGCGGTGTCTGCCCGGACTCACGCTCCGGCTACAGGGCGGCGTTGTTCAGGGCGAAGGGCGGACGCATCAGGCCCGGCGTGTGGCACTCGGCGGGGTCGTTTCCGATCTGGACAATCTTGTTGTCCTTATCCACATGGATGACCTTCGGGGTGTAGGCATGGGCCTCTTCCGTGGTCATCTGGGCATAAGTGATCAGGATGACAATGTCGTTCTCGTGCATCAGGTGGGCTGCTGCCCCGTTGATGCCAATGACGCCGGAGCCGCGCTCGCCGGCGATGGTATAGGTCTCCAGGCGCGCACCGTTGGTCACGTCCACGATGGCCACGAGCTCGCCGGGAAGGATATCGGCAGCGTCCAGCAGGTCCAGGTCAACGGTGACCGATCCTACGTAGTGCAGGTCGGCATGCGTGACGGTGGCCCGGTGGATTTTGGACTTGAACATTGTGCGATTCATAACCCGCCCAGTCTAGCGTTGGCGCCCGGATCGCGCTGTGACGCACTGAACATGGAGGCGGAAGCTGTTTCCCGCCTACACGCACGTGACCGGGCGATCCGGCACCTAACCGGATGTGCCGCCGTCGTCCGTCCTTGCTACCGAGATGGCGGTGGCTGCCAGCGTCTCGCGGGCGGCGAGGATGGCGGGCCGCTGCGCGCTGGCGCGGCGCACCGACGTGAACACGGTCCTTCGCGGATGCCCCGGCAGATCCAGCAGCCGGGCGGTGGTGCCCCGTCCCGTCCAGACGAGGTCCGGCATCAGCCCCACGGCATTTCCGGACTCGATCAGCCTGATCTGCGCCTGCAGGTCCGCTGTTTCGAAGCGCACATCGGGCTCGAATCCTGCACTCCGGCAGGCCTGCTCCGCCCAGTGCCGGGAGGCTGCGCCGCGGGGCTCCATAACCCAGGGCAGCGCGGCAGTGTCCTCCAGCGACGTGATGGGCGGCCGGCTGGAATCCGCCGGCGGAACGGCCAGCCTGATCGCGTCAGTGGTCAGCTTGATGCGGTCCAGCTCCGGGTACCGCGGGGCGGCGTGGCCCGGATACTGTTCGGCGATGACCAGGTCAAAATCGCGTGCCCACGTCTCATGAAGGGCCGTTTCGGGTTCGCGCTGGATCATTTCGATCCGGACCTCCGGGTACTCCGCCGTCATCCGCGAGAGTGTGTCCGGCATCAGCGCCAGGGCCGCGGACTGGAACACCGCAATCCGTACCGTGCCCGTGACGGTGGTCAGCGACGCCGCCAGGTCCGCCTCCGCCTGCTCCAGGGTTTCGAGCAGCTGGGCGGTGTGCGCCACCAGGACTTCGGCCTGGGGCGTCAGCTGCACGCGCCGCCCCGTCTTCCGGAGTAGCTCCACTCCCACTTCCTTTTCCAGCAGCGCAAGCTGCTGGGAGACCGACGACGGGCTGTACTGCAGAGCCTCCGCCACCTCCGCCAGCGTGCCCCGGATCTTCAGTTCGCGGAGAAGCCGCAGGCGACGGACATCGAGCATGGCCACATTCCTTGGTGAATCTAATGAATATTGGTTAGAAGTAGTCACTTTATCTAATGCAATTGCGCTTGCATACTGGTGTACCTGAGTTACCCCCGTCACAGCCCCTTCCGGGGCGCCGTGATGGGGCCGCACCCCACGCAGGAGTTCCCGATGAGCCCTAAAGATATGTCCCAGTCGATCATGCGGCGCAAGCCACTCGATGACATCGAAGAAGAGAACAAGCACAGCGGTCTGTTCAAGTCCCTGGGGCTGTGGCAGCTCACGGCCATCGGCGTCGGCGGCATCATCGGCGTCGGGATCTTCTCCCTCGCGGGCCTGGTGGCGGCGGGCAGTGAAGAAAACCCGGGTGTGGGGCCCGCGGTGCTGATCTCGTTCCTTATTGCCGGCCTGGCATCCGCCGCGGCGGCCCTGTCGTACGCGGAATTCGCCGGCATGATTCCACGGGCAGGCTCTGCCTACACCTACGGCTATGTTGCGCTGGGCGAGGTGATCGGCTGGTTTATCGGCTGGGACTTGCTACTCGAATACATCGCGATCGTGGCCGTAGTGGCCATTGGCATCTCCGGTTACCTTGAGGCGTTCCTGTCCGGAATCGGCATCCACCTTCCTGTCTGGATGACCTCGACGGCGGATGAGGGCACGGGCGGCATTGTCAACATTCCCGCCATCCTGGTCTGCCTGCTGGTGACCTGGATCCTGTCCCGCGGAACCAAGGCATTCGGCCGGTTCGAGCTTGTGGCCGTCGCCATCAAGGTTGTCCTGATCCTCTTTATCATCGGCCTGGGCGTCTTCTACATCGACACCAACAACTACAACCCGTTTATGCCCAGCGGGTTCGGCCCGGTCCTGGCAGGGTCTGCAACAGTGTTCTTCGCCGTGTTCGGGTACGACGCTATGAGCACCGCGGCCGAAGAGGCCACGGACGGCAAGAAGCACATGCCCAAGGCCATCGTCCTGTCCCTGATCATCGCCATGCTGCTCTACGTCGCGGCCACCCTCGTCCTGACCGGCATGCAGAACTACAAGGACATCGATCCCGCCGCCGGATTCGCCTCCGCCTTCACCAGCGTGGGCCTGCCCGTGATTGCCACCATCATTTCGGTGTTCGCGGTCCTGTCCATCCTTACCGTGATGCTGACCTTCCTGCTCGGCGTCACCCGCGTCTGGTTCTCCATGAGCCGCGATGGCCTCCTCCCCGGTTGGTTCGCGGGAACGGACAAGCACGGAACCCCGCAGCGCGTGACCTGGATCGCCGGCGTCTCCTCCGCCCTGCTGGCCGGCGTGTTCCCGATCAAGGCCGTCGCCGACCTCACCAATATCGGGATCCTGGCCGCGTTCGTGGTGGTCTGCCTCGCCGTGATCGTCTTCCGCTACAAGAAGCCTGATGCACCCCGTACGTTCCGCTTGCCCCTGATGCCGTTTATCCCGGCCTTCGGTGTCCTGGCCTCTGCGCTGCTCATCTGGCAGCTTCCGGCGGACACCAAGTGGCGCTTCCTCATCTGGCTGGTCATCGGCCTGGCCATCTACTTCTTCTACGGCCGCAAACACTCCCTGATGAACCCGGACAGCCCGCGCCACGAGGAAGCCGTGGAGATGCACCGCCCCATCGGCTGACACCGGCCTCCCGGGCGTCCACCCGCCCGCCACCGGACGCTCTCTCACTTCCTGCACGTTTTCACCAAACGCTCTCTCACCTTTCGGGGCGCGAACGACGAACCCTCTCTCACATTCTGTGGGGGAGGGTTCGTCCGTTACTGGTCGTTTTTGATCGAGTGCGAGAGGGTTGCCCAAGAACCCGCATTAAGTGAGAGAGCGTTGCCAAAAATCGGGGATTTCCTGACCGTTCGGACGGGATTTTGAATCGTTGAGTTTTCTAACCTGTATTGCTCAGAAAACATCGCTTTATCTTACGTGACCGGAAGATCATACTGATGGAAAGAGCGACCTCACCAACGGAAAGAACGAGTGTTAGATATGACCAACATTTCAACGGAGCCCGGCGTCTTCACCGGGAAGACGGCCACCGAACCGGCCGTTGCCGCCACGTCCCACGTGCCCGAAGCCCAGGCCTTGGCCGGGGAAGCAATCGGGCTGGTGCGCCGCTGGCTCACCGAGGCTTCGAAAGTTCCCGTTGATGCCTCGGCCGAGCAGCTCGCCGGTGTGCTGAAGGACCCGAACGGCCTGGACTTCACCGTTGGCTTCGTGGACGGCGTGGTCCGCCCCGAAGACCTCCACGTCGCTGCCCGCAACCTCGCCGCCCTGGCGCCCAAGGTCCCGGCGTTCCTGCCCTGGTACATGCGCAGCGCCGTCCGCCTTGGCGGCACCATGGCACCGGTCCTGCCGCAGGTGGTCATCCCGATCGCCCGCCGCGTGCTCCGCGAAATGGTGGGCCACCTGATCGTCGACGCCACCGACGCCAAGCTGGGCCCGGCCATCGCCAAGATCCGCAAGGACGGCATCAAGCTCAACGTGAACCTCCTCGGCGAGGCCGTCCTGGGCGAGCACGAGGCATCCCGCCGGCTCGCGGGAACCCACACACTCCTGGCCCGCCCGGACGTGGACTACGTCTCCATCAAGGTTTCCTCCACCGTGGCCCCGCACTCCGCGTGGGCGTTCGACGAGGCCGTGGAGCACGTCGTCGAGAAGCTCACGCCGCTGTTCGAACGCGCCGCCTCCTTCGCCCATGGCGGCCAGGCGGCGAAGTTCATCAATCTGGACATGGAGGAATACAAGGACCTGGACATGACCATCGCGGTCTTCACCAGGATCCTGGACAAGCCCGAGTTCAAGAACCTTGAGGCCGGCATCGTGCTGCAGGCCTACCTCCCGGACGCCCTCGCCGCCATGATCCGCCTGCAGGACTGGGCTGCCGAACGCCGCGCCAACGGCGGCGCCGCCATCAAGGTCCGCGTGGTCAAGGGCGCCAACCTGCCCATGGAACACGTGGAGTCCTCGCTGCACGACTGGCCGCTGGCCACCTGGGGCACGAAGCAGGACTCGGACACCAACTACAAGCGCGTCATCAACTACTCGCTGCACCCGGACCGGATCAACAACGTCCGGATCGGCGTGGCCGGCCACAACCTCTTCGACATCGCCTTCGCCTGGCTGCTCGCGAAACAGCGCGGTGTGGAGTCCGGCATCGAATTCGAGATGCTGCTGGGCATGGCGCAAGGCCAGGCTGAAGCGGTCAAGAAGGACGTCGGCTCGCTGCTGCTCTACACCCCGGTGGTGCACCCGGCCGAGTTCGACGTCGCCATCGCCTACCTGATCCGCCGCCTCGAAGAGGGCGCCAGCCAGGACAACTTCATGTCCGCGGTGTTTGAGCTCAGTGAAAACGACGTGCTGTTCGAGCGCGAGAAGCAGCGCTTCCTCGCCTCCCTGGACAGGCTCGACGACGAGATCCCCCCGGCCAACCGGCAGCAGAACCGCAGCCTCCCGCCGCAGCCCCTGCCGCACGATTCGTTCAAGGACACCCCGGACACCGACCCGTCGCTGCCCGCCAACCGCACCTGGGGGCGGGCCATCCTGGACCGTGTCCCGTCCTCCACGCTGGGCAACGCCGCCGTCGACGCCGCCACCATCAGTGACGCGGACACCCTCAACACCGTCATCGCCACCGCTGTCGAGAAGGGCAAGGCCTGGGGCGCCCTGTCCGGCGACGAGCGCGCCGAGATCCTGCACCGCGCCGGCGACGTCCTCGAGGCCCGCCGCGCCGACCTCCTGGAGGTCATGGCCAGCGAAACCGGCAAAACCATCGACCAGGGCGACCCCGAGGTCAGCGAAGCCGTGGACTTTGCCCACTACTACGCCGAGTCTGCCCGGAAGCTGGAAAAGATCGACGGCGCCACGTTCGTCCCGGCCAAACTCACCGTGGTGACCCCGCCGTGGAACTTCCCGGTCGCCATCCCGGCAGGGTCCACCCTCGCGGCACTCGCCGCCGGCTCCGCCGTCGTGATCAAACCCGCGAAGCAGGCCCGCCGCAGCGGTGCCGTGATGATCGAAGCACTCTGGGAAGCCGGCGTCCCGCGCGACGTGCTGACCATGGTCCAGCTCGGCGAGCGTGAACTCGGCCAGCAACTGATCTCCCACCCCGCCGTGGACCGCGTGATCCTCACCGGCGGCTACGAGACCGCGGAACTCTTCCGCTCCTTCCGCAAGGACCTGCCGCTGCTGGCCGAAACCAGCGGCAAGAACGCCATCATCGTTACCCCCAGCGCCGACTTCGACCTGGCGGCCAAGGACGTGGCGTACTCGGCGTTCGGCCATGCCGGCCAGAAGTGCTCGGCAGCATCACTGGTGATCCTGGTGGGCTCCGTTGCCAAGTCCAGGCGGTTCCACAACCAGCTCGTCGACGCCGTCACCTCGCTGAAGGTGGGCTACCCGGAGGACCCCACCAGCCAGATGGGCCCCATCATCGAGCCCGCCAACGGCAAGCTCCTGAACGCCCTCACCACCCTGGGCGAAGGCGAAACCTGGGCGGTGGAACCGAAGAAGCTCGACGAAACCGGCCGCCTGTGGAGCCCCGGCGTGCGCTACGGCGTCCGCCGCGGATCATACTTCCACCTCACCGAATTCTTCGGACCGGTCCTCGGCGTCATGACCGCTGACACGCTCGAAGAAGCCATCGCCATCCAGAACCAGGTCGAGTACGGCCTCACCGCCGGCCTGCACGCCCTGGACCCGGACGAGCTCGGCACCTGGCTGGAGACCATCCAGGCCGGCAACCTCTACGTGAACCGCGGCATCACCGGCGCCATCGTGCAGCGCCAGCCCTTCGGCGGCTGGAAGAAATCCGCCGTCGGCGCCGGAACCAAAGCCGGCGGACCCAACTACCTCACCGGCCTCGGCGACTGGGTTAGCGCGGACGCCTCAGCCACGCGAGCCGTCACCCACGCGGGTGTCGGCCGCATCCAGAACGCCGCCGCAGGCGAACTGCAGCCGGCTGAAATTGAGTCGCTGCAGCGCTCCCTCGGGTCCGATGCCCTGGCCTGGGCCGATGAGTTCGGCACCGCCAAGGACGTTTCCGGCCTGAGCGCGGAACGGAACATCTTCCGCTACCGTGCGCTGCCGGTCACCGTGCGGCTCTCCGAAGGCGCCCCGCTGGCTCACCTCGTGCGGACCGTGGCGGCCGGTGTCCTGGCCGGTTCGGCACTGACGGTGTCCACCGCCGTCGAACTTCCCGCACAGCTGCGCGCCGTGCTCACCGGACTGGACATCACGGTCGCTGTGGAGTCCGACGCCGGCTGGCTGGCTTCGGCGGCACGCCTCGCCGCGGCGGGCAAACTGTCCGGCGCGCGAATCCGCCTGATCGGCGGCGACGCCACCGCCCTCGCGGAGGCCACGGACGGGCGTCCTGACCTGGCGATCTACGCCCACGCGGTCACCGAAGCCGGACGGGTAGAGCTTCTGCCGTTCCTGCACGAGCAGGCCATCAGCATCACGGCCCACCGCTTCGGCACCCCGAACCACCTCTCCGATGAGCTGATCTAGGGCGGGCCGGAACCCAACTAAACGAAAGGCCCGGTGGCCGCCATCGTGGCGGGTGCCGGGCCTTCGCTAGTGAATAGTTGAGTGGTGATCCGGTGGCTGCGCTCGGCGAGCCTGGAGCGAGCCGGGAGACCGTGCGTAAATTAGCCCAGATACCAGCCTGGGGGAGTCCACGATGCAGGAACATTGTGGGCTGAGAAATCTTCGCAACGGGTGCAGGTGTAGGCGACTTCGCCCAGTGTCCTGACCGCCCCGTCACGCCGGTAAACCGGTGGAATGTAGGACTCGAGATAGATGAATTCATCCGTGCCACATTTGTCGCACGTGGGCTTGCCGATGTACTCGGCAGCCCGCGAAATGCCGGCGTTGTGGCTGGAATGATGCGTGACCAGCGGCCGTACGGTGCTATGTCGCTGGGTATATACAGTGTGTAAATGGGTGTTCTCGGCTGTCGTCATTGGCTGCCTATCCCGAGTGCGGCCGCATCATGGGCTGCATGGCGCACTCGTAGTGTTGAACCGGCCACTGCTTGACCCATGGATATTCCAGCATAGGCGAGGCGGGCTTTTACTTCAATGGTTCGTTTCCAGCCCTGATTCCTGCGGCAAATTCGGTCAAACCGACTTCTTGAGCGTCCGCCCGACGATGGTCTGGGTCAGCGCATCGATCACTTCGGCGTTGGCCAGCGGGTTCCGGATCAGGGTGAAATCCACATCGCCCACTGGAGGCAGGTCGAACCGGCGGGTGATGATCTTGAGGTCTTCGGGAACCAGCGACGTCGGCATCACAGCCACGCCGATGCCTGCCCGGAGTGCCGCCAGGACACCACTGATCTGCCGGGTAGTGCACGTGATCCGCCAGGTCCGGCCGCTTGATTCCAGTGCATCGATGGCCAGCTTCCGGCTGAGGCTGGGGGAGGGGTATGAGATCAGCGGTACGGGATGCCCCGGCTCCAGTGACGTCTGTTCCAGTCCCACCCAGGAAAACGTGTCGTGCTGGACCACGGTGCCGTCCTTGACGCCAGCCACCCACTTCACAAACACGAGGTCCAGCTGGCCGGCATTGAGTTTCTTATACAGCTGGTCGCTCTGGCCAACGGTGAGCTCAAGGTTGATCTGTGGATAGACCTGGCGGAACTCCCGAAGGATCCGGGGGAGGCCGGTGATGGCAAGGTCGTCCGCCGTGCCGAACCGCAGCCGGCCCCGCATGGCCGAGCCGGAGAAGTAACGGGTGGCGGCATCGTGGGCCGAAAGGATGGTGCGGGCGAAGCCGGCCATCGCGTCACCGTTGTCCGTGAGCCGGACGTCGCGGGTGTCCCTGCTGATGAGGATGCGCTTCGCCGCCGTCTCCAGCTTGCGGACATGCTGGCTGACGGTGGGTTGTGCCAGGCCCAGGCGCTCCGCGGCCTTGGTGAAGCTGAGCGTCTCGGCTACGGCCAGGAAGGAACGGAGCTGGGTGGGTTCGTACACAGTGGACTCCTTTGGCTGCGGGCTGACTGTCCACCCACGTCAGAGTGGGCGTTATTACGCTTTGCAATGGTAGTTATAGGCGAGATAGGGCTACATAATCACCTGGAACCAGCCTAGCGTGGGAAGCATCCCAGTCCGCCCGCTTCCCTGAGGACATCCCTGTGGCACCCCCACCGCCAACGTCGGCAACCGTCAGCCAGCCCGTCATCGACTCCGCTACCGCCGCCTCTGCCCAGACCCAACCCATCGCCGTCGTCAGTGAACACCTCCCCTGGCGGCAAACGTTTATCTCCCTGAAAGTCCCCAATTTCCGCATCTTCGCGATCGGGCACTTTGTCGCCGTCGTCGCCCTCTGGATGCAGCGGATCGCCCAGGACTGGCTGGTGCTGGAACTGTCCGGTTCCGTCACCGCCGTGGGCATCACCGTGGCGCTGCAGTTCATGCCGTCGCTGCTGTTGGGGCCGTGGGGCGGCATGATGGCGGACCGGTTCGCCAAGCGCCGGATCCTCATCCTGTGCCAGAGCCTGGCCGCGGTCCTCGCCGCAGCGCTCGCGGCACTTGCCCTGACCGGCGCCATCGAAGTGTGGCACGTGTACGTCATCGCGCTGCTGCTGGGCCTGGTCACCGTGCTGGACCAGCCCGCGCGCCAGGTGTTCGTCAACGAACTAGTGGGCCCCAAATACCTCCGGAACGCCATCAGCGTCAACTCCACGACGTTCCAGCTGGGCGGGCTGATCGGTCCGGCACTGGCAGGACTGCTGCTCACCGCCGTCGGCGCCGGCTGGGCCTTCGCCGCGAATGCGCTGGCCTGCTGCTCCACCGTGGCCATGCTGCTGCTCCTGCGCAAGGACCAACTGTTCGTCAGTGCTCCCGCGCCCAAGAAGAAGGGCATGCTGCGGGAAGGACTGCAGTACGCGCTCAGCAAGCCCACCATCTACTGGCCGTGGCTGATGGCCGGCTTCATCTCCGTCTTCGCCATGAGCCTGCCCGTGCTGCTCGCCGCGTTCGCGGACCACGTGTTCGACGTCGGCGCCGGCGGCTATGGCCTGCTGAACGCCCTGGTGGCACTGGGGGCGTTGGCCGGTGCTGTCGCGTCCACACGGCGCCGCCACCTGCGGCTCCGCTCCGTGGTGTTCTGCGCGGGAATGTATGGCCTGATGCTGTGCCTGGCCGCCCTGGCGCCGTCCATGCTCTGGTTCAGCGTGGTGATGGTCCTGTCCGGATTCTGGTGCCTGATGTTCCTGACCGGCTCCAACCAGCTGGTCCAGATCAGCTCCAACATGGGCATCCGCGGCCGGGTCATGAGCCTGTACATCATGGTGCTGATCGGCGGCCAGGCCATCGGCGGGCCCATGCTCGGGTGGATCGCCGAGCACGTGGACCCGCACGTGGCACTCATGGTGTCCGGCGGGGTGCCGGCGCTCGCCGCGGTGACTGTCGCCGTCGTCCTGGCCCGAAAAGGCGCGCTGGCGCTCAGGGTGGACCTCAAGGACCGCCGCCACCCGCTGCGGATCGTCAGACGGGTGGCCGCGGCGTCTACGCCGCGGCCCACAGCGGCAGAGCCTAAGCCGGCAGGTGCGGGTACTCGGCCTCGCGCCGCTGGAACTCCAGCACGTCCTTGTTGAGGACCACGCCTTCGCGGATTTCGATGGCGCGGGAAATGGTTTCGTTCCCATCCCACTCCGCGGGGCCGCCGATGACCGTCTCAAGGAACGGCAGCAGGGCCTGGCTGATCTCCCAGCTGGAGGAATTCCAGAGGTAGGACGGGCTGTGGTCCACCGCGTAATAGTTGATGTGGTCGCCGATGGTAAACATCGGTTCTGCGAACGTGGTGGACCGCGCCCAGCTGAAGCCCATTCCCTCGTCGCACGAAACATCCACGATCAGGCTGCCCGGGCTGAACGCCGCGAGGTCCTCAGTCCGCAAATACGTCAGCGGATTGTTCGGATCCTGCAGCGTGCAGTTGACCACGATGTCGCTCTCGGCCAGGAACGGCGCCAGCGGAACCCGGCCCCGCTCGGTGATGACCTGGCTCAGGAAGGGTGCCTTGTCGTCGTGATCAAACTGGACGATGTTGACCGAGTGGATCGGGGCACCAACTGCCGCAACTCCGCGGTTGGTCAGCACCTGAACGTCGTGGATGCCATGCGCGTTCAGCGCGGTCACTGCGCCGCGGGCGGTCGCGCCGAAGCCGATCACCACGGCACTGAGCCGGCGGCCGTAGTCACCCGTGGAGCCGGTGAGCGAGAGCGCATGAAGCACCGAGCAGTAGCCGGCCAGCTCGTTGTTTTTGTGGAACACGTGAAGCCCGAATCCGCCGTCGCTCGCCCAGTGGTTCATTGCTTCGAAGGCGATGAGCGTGAGCTTCTTGTCGATGGCCAGCTGGGTGATGGCGCGGTCCTGGACGCAGTGCGGCCAGCCCCAGAGGATCTGGCCGTCGCGCAGTTCCGCGAGGTCCTCCGGCTGCGGCTTGGGCAGGAGTACGACGTCGGCCTCCGCCAGCAGCGCTTCCTTGGTGGCCATTTTGCCCACGAGGGTTGAGAGCTGGTCATCCGAGACGCCGAAGCGCTCACCATAGCCCTGCTCCAGGATGATGCGCTGGCGCAGTTCCGGAGCGATCCGCTCGAAATGCAGGGGGTGGATGGGGAGGCGGCGTTCGTCCGGTTTCCGGGTGGATGCCAGGACGCCGAGGGTCAGGTGGCTCTGTTGGCCACTCACTTCTTTTTTGCGGCCTTGGACGTGATGTCCAGGGAGGTGGCCGGCGCTCCGGCGGCCCGCTTGTCGGCGCGCTTTTCCTTGATGGACTTGCCGGCTTTTTTGGATGCTGCTTGACGCGGGGACTTGTCAGCCATGATTGCTCCTGTAGCGGAACCGAAGAGGTTCCTGACTTCTGACGATACACGGCCGGGCCTAACAGCCCCCGGGTGATGGCCGTATGGAGTGGGAGTCGCCGCGCCGGCGGGCCAGCTGCTGTGGTGCGAAAAACGGTGGTGAGAAAGATTGGAGCGGCTGACGGGAATCGGACCCGCGTATCAAGCTTGGGAAGCTAGCGCTCTACCATTGAGCTACAGCCGCATCGCCCCGTTTTGAGCGGGGCAGAACTTAGCTTAGCGCAGATGCGATCACGCGCCAGCAACAGTGACCACGCACTGGACCCGTGTCCGCCGGGATGGCCGCTACCGGCCGCGTCATCCAGTAACTCTTCAATAACGGCGCTGTCAGTGGCTAGGTCCGGGGCGGGCCGAGTGGCTACTCTGAACCCGTTAGCTGCGGTGTCATGGGGGTGGGGCGGGCTACCACCTGACCAGCCGCTAACTAAGGACTCCCATGGTATTTGCAGAGCACGAGGTGCTTATCCGGTGCGACGCAATGACCGTGTACGCGTTCCTGGTGGACGGAATGAACCTTCCCCTATGGCGAAAGGGCATCCGCAGCATCGACTTGATGTCCGGTGCCGCCGGAACCAAGGGCGCTGTGTACCGGCAGACAACCACGGGCCGGTCAGGACGGACAATCCCCGCCGACTTTGAAATAACGCAGGCCAGGCCGGGCGCCGAGATCCAGTTCCGTGTGATCTCCGGACCCTCGCAGCCCACCGGCGGGTACTACCTCAGCACCGAACCGGCCGGCACCCGGGTCAGGTTCGCCCTCGAATACCAGCCCAAAGGCCTCCTGGGCCTGATGAACACCGGCATCCAGCGCACCATCAGGGCCGAAGTGTCCCAGCTCGCACGGCTCAAGGATGTCCTGGAAATACGGACGGCCGCCTGAGGGCTACTGCGCCAGCCGCTGGCCCGCCCAGCTTCCGGTGATGTTCGACGGCGACGCCAGGGTTCCGGTGCTCAGGTTCCAGTACTGCACCACGTCATTGGCCCGGCGCAGTGCCACCCCCGTGGAGTTCAGGGCTGTCACGTCGCGCAGCGGACGGATCCCGGTGACATCGGTCCAGCCAGTGGCGACGGTGAGCCGGGCTTCGGCGCGTGGCGCCGGAGTGCCAGCTCCGCGGTAAAGCTGCACACCGCCGTCGGACCTAATGGCCAGGAGATCCTGGAAACCGTCGGCGTCATAATCCACCATGCTCAGCTTCCTGGCCGTCACGCCGGTCGCCATGACGGTGCGCGAGGACATGTCGGCCAGGCCCACGTTCGGGTAGAGATACAGGTTGCCGCCGGTATCCAGGGCGACCAGCTGGGGGAGCCGGTTGTTGGCGCACCAGCCGCCGACGGCCAGCGTGAGGGTTTCCCAGCCGCCACCGCCCAGGGTGACCGACGCCTGGAACCCGCCGGTGGCGATGCCCCGGTGCAGGGTCAGGTTGCCGTTGGTCCACTGGGTCAGGAGGTCATAGACGCCGTCGCGGTCCCAGTCGGGGGTGAACACTTCCTTGGCCGTCCCGAAACCGGAGCCGATGACCTTGGCAGCACCAAAGGTCCTGTTCCCTGTGGAGGGGCGGTTGATGAGCTGGCCCGAGGCGTTGATGGTCACCAGATCAGCGGCACTGTTGATCGCCGCGCTGCTCAAATCCAGGGTGGGCGGCATGTGTTTGACGGCCGGGTCGCACAGGGTCGGCGGCGGAGGGGGGAAGGCGCCCCCGCCGGCGGAACTGCCCCCGGGCGACGTGACGGTGCCGGCAGGGAGAGTGGTGTAGCCGAAGAAGTTCACCACACCCCAGATGGTGTACAGATTGTTCGTGTACGAGATCCCGGCGCCCATGACGTTGAAGCGCGGGTCCAGCAGCATGGCGTTGTGGCCGGCGGAGCTTTTCCACCACTCGACTAGCTGGGCCGCGTTGCGGTCCGTGCGGATGGCAATGACCTCACCGCCGCTGCTCGGGTTCAGGGCGCGGGGGTCGGTCCAGAAGCTGGCACGGTGCTCAATGACGTCCCGGGACGCGATGCTGTCGGACCATTCCTGCGCCATGCCGGCCACCGTGGGGTGGTACTTGACCGGGGCCAGGCCCTTGGACACCCGGTAGTTGTTGATTTCGTTGAAAACCGTGAGGATGGCGGCCGTGTTGCTGTCCGGCACGAGGGCCTCAGTGCCAAGGGATTCGGTAGTAAGTGATTCCGTTGCGGGGGCTGGAGCGGTGGGAGCCGACAGGGTGGGAGCTGCGGTTTTGTTGTGGGCCAGTTCGGATTCGGGGGCCCAGAGGGGTGGCAGGGAGGGCGGCTCGGGCGCGATTGGGTCGGACGTGGTGGTCTCGGGCGCAGCCACCGTCGCCGTCGTCGGCGCCGCCGTCCCTGACGTGCCTTCTCCGGCGGGTGATGCCGGTGTGATCACCGGTTCCACGGCTGGGGCGAGCGGGGAACCGGTGCCGGTCTCAACGTCGGGTGCGCCGCCTTCGTCCGCTGTTCCCGACGGTCCCAACGTGACCGTGCGCGGTCCAAAGGCACTTGCCTGGACGGACGGCGCATTCGCCGGCGGGCCGGAATACATGCCGGCGGCCGGGGACACGAGGGCGAGCGCGCACAACATGGCCACAACGGCGGGCGCCGCAAATTTATTCAAAACCAACCCCAGATCAGTTCAGTTGTACCAGCCGGGAGACCATCCGGCGGCTGACATGCTGAGGCAACATTAGCCCCACTAGGCGACAGCAACAACGAAAAACTGTGGGCTGTGGATAATGCGGTATTTTGGGAGGCGTGCTGATCTCTGACCGCGATATTCGTGCCGAACTAGACACCCAACGGATCGTCCTCGAACCGTACGATCCCGCGATGGTCCAGCCATCCTCGGTGGACGTGCGGATCGACCGGTTCTTCCGACTTTTCGACAACCATAAGTACGCGCACATCGACCCCGCCGAAGAGCAGCCCGAGCTGACGCGGCTTGTGGAGGTGGAGAGCGGTGAGCCGTTCATCCTGCACCCCGGCGAGTTTGTCCTGGGTTCCACCTACGAGGCCGTCACGTTGCCGGACGACATTGCTGCGCGGTTGGAAGGCAAGTCCTCCCTGGGCCGTCTGGGCCTGCTGACGCACTCCACGGCCGGGTTCATTGATCCGGGATTTTCCGGCCACGTCACGCTGGAGCTGTCCAACATGGCCACGCTGCCCATCAAGCTCTGGCCCGGCATGAAGATCGGCCAGCTGTGCTTCTTCCGGCTGACCTCTGCTGCTGAGTTCCCGTACGGTTCCGGCGAATACGGCAACCGCTACCAGGGCCAGCGCGGGCCGACGGCCAGCCGAAGCCACCTGAACTTCCACCGCACCGAGGTCTGAGCCTTTTCCTTCGAGGGGTGAGATCCCGGCGCTCAGGCCCGGGCTTAGCGCTATAGCGCCGAGATCTAACCTCTCGGTGCGGGGAGCGTGGTGGCCTACGCCTTCGCGGCCAACCGGACAGGCCCGCCGAACGCCTTGAGCACCGGTTCCACATAGCGCGCGGCAAGCGGCCCGAGGACGGCCATGATCAGCACGTAGGCGGTTGCCAGGGCGGCGAGATCGTCCGGGACCACGCCAGACGCCACGGCCAGGCCGGCGATCACAATGGAGAACTCGCCGCGGGCAATCAGGGCGGCGCCTGCACGGAAGCGGCCCCGGCGTGCAATTCCGGCCCGTTTGGCAGCCCAGATGCCCGTGAGCATCTTGGTGGTGGCAGTGATGGCCGCCAGGATCAGAGCCCAGCCGAGTACCGGCGGGATGGTCGACGGGTCTGTGTTGAGCCCGAAGGCCACAAAGAAGATGGCCGCAAAGAGATCCCGCAGCGGTTCCAGGATCCGGGTGGCGCTGTGGGCGGTAGCTCCCGAGATCGCGATACCCAACATAAACGCGCCCACTGCGGCCGAAACCTGCAGGGCTGACGCGACGCCGGCCACCAGCAGTGCGGCGCCGAGCAGGTTGAGCAGGAATACTTCGGAGTTTTCGCTGTGCACCGCTTTTGATACACGGTGGCCGTGCCGCAGCGCCACCATTAACACGACGGTGACCACGGCCAGCGAGATTGCTACCGTGGTGAGCCCGCCCAGGAAGCTCACGCCCGCGAGGGTGGCGGTGAGGATGGGCAGGTACACAGCCATGGCCAGGTCCTCGAACACGAGGATGGACAGCACCACGGGGGTCTCGCGGTTACCGATCCGGCCCAGGTCCGTGATGACTTTAGCGGCGATCCCTGAGGACGATATGTACGTGACACCGCCCATAACCATGGCGCCCACCGTTCCCCAGCCGAGCAGGAGCGCCAGCGCCGCGCCGGGCAGGAAATTCAGCACCAGGTCAAGAACACCGGCCTGCCAGGACCTGCGCAGACCGGTGAAAAGCTCGGCAGCCGTATATTCCAAACCGAGCATAAGCAGCAGCAGGATCACGCCGATTTCGCCCGAGAGATGTGCGAATTCGTGCATACCTTCGAGTTTGACCACACCGCCTGCGCCGAAGGCGAGTCCGCCAACGAGGTAGAGCGGGATGGGTGACATTCCGATCCGTCCGGCCAGCCTGGCCAGGAGGCCAAGGCAGAACACAACGGCCCCCAGTTCAATGAGGGTCAGGGCCAGCGGGTCCATGACGCTCAGCCGTTGCGCAGGATGTCGGCCGCCGAATCGAGGCCTTCTTGCGTTCCAACTGCAACGAGGAGGTCACCGGAGTGAAGTACGACGTCGGGTCCCGGCGACGGGAGCACTTCGCCTTCACGCATGATCGCCACGATCGAGACTCCGCAGCGGGTGCGGATGCAGGCCTTCCCCATGGGCTGGTTCTGGAACGGGGATTCCGGGGCGATGGAGAACTGCCTGGTCACGATGCCCGGGATCTCCCGGTGCTCTTCAGTCAGCTTCATGGCAAGGTGCTGCCCGCCCAGGAGGTTACCCAGGGTGGCGGCCTCATCACCGGTCAGGGGAATCGACGCCTGGCAGGTGTCGGGATCGTCCCAAGTGGAAACGATGAGTTCCATCGTGCCCTCGCGCAACTCCACGACGCCGATGCGGCGGCCGGAAGTCGTCATGAAGTCCTTCCGACGGCCCAGGCCGGGGAGGTCAGTCTCGTCCACGTTCATACCACCAGCCTAGTCTTTGCAGGCCGGTTTCGGGCTTAAGTGCCCGTTCGCGCTAGGAGGCTGGAACGACGGCGATGGCGGTCTTGTCCGGGGACTTGACCGGGAGCAGGACCAGCAGGCCGGCGAGCAGCACCACCATGATGCCGAGGATTCCCCAGCGCTGTGCCTCGCCAGGGGCCACCAGCGGAGTGGCCAGCGTGATGCACAGGGTGAACAGCGCCGGGGCCAGGAAACTGACGGCACGGCCGGTGGTGGCGTAAAGGCCGAACAGCTCGCCGGACTCGCCGTGCGGTGCCAGCCGGGCCAGGTAAGCCCGCGACGAGGACTGGGCAGGCCCCACAAACAGGCACAGGAACAGCCCGAAGACCCAGAAGGTGGTGCTGCCGGCCCACGCCGTGCCAAAGAAGATGTAGTTTTCGTTGCCGAGGACCAGGATCATGGTCCCGGCGACCAGCAGCCCCACCAGGGAACCCATAATCACGGCCTTGGGCCCCACTCGATCGTCCAGGAACCCGCCGATGACGGCGCCGACCGCCGCAACGACGTTGCCGAAGATGGCGAAGAAGATGACCTGCGACAACTCGAAGCCAAACGTGCCGGCCGCGATGATCCCGCCGAACGTGAACACCGCAGCGAGGCCGTCCCGGAACACTGCGCTGGCCAGGAGGAAGTATATGGTGTGCGGGCTGGTGGCATAGATGGCCTTGATCCGGCGGATCAGCAGGCCGTAGGAGGCCAGGAAACCCAAGGGCCGGGCCCGCTCCGGGCGCGGGAGTTCCGGGACCGCGAACAGCACCGGCAGGGCGAAGATGAAGAACCACAGGGCGGAGAACACAGCCACGAGCCGGATGTTCAGGCTGTCCTCGGTGGAGGCGCCGAACCAGTCGAAGCTCGGCTGCACAAACAGCTGCAGCACAATCAGCAGGGCCACGATGCCGCCCAGATAGCCCATGCCCCAGCCGAATCCGCTGACCTTGCCGATGTTCTTCGGCGTGGAGATCTGGGCCAGCATGGCGTTGTAGTTGACGCCGGCAAACTCAAAGAACACATTCCCCAGCGCGATCAGGGAAACGCCCAGCAGCAGGAACTCAGGCCGCGGGAACACAAAGAAGCACAGGCCCGTCAGGATGGCGACGGCAGCCGTATTGACTCCCAGCCACAGTTTGCGGCGCCCGCCGTTGTCCGAGCGCTGCCCGGTCACCGGAGCGAGCAGCGCGATGGCGATCCCCGCAATGGCCAGTGCACCGCCAAGAACGGCCGAAGCCTGATCCTCGCCGCCGAAGGCATTGGAGGTGAGGTAGACCGTGAACACGAAGGTGGTCATTACCGCGTTGAAGGCCGCAGATCCCCAGTCCCAGGCGGCCCAGGCGAGGACCCGGGCCTTGGCGGTGGCCTGGGTTCCGGACGCGAGTTCCGATGACGGCTGCATGGCCTCAGGAGCGCTGGCGGTGTTCATAGGCTGAATCGTATCCGCCCCTGGCGAACATCGCGGTGATAGTACGCCGGACACCGGGGAGATTGCAGGTACCGCGATCCGGGGCGGGAAAAGTGCCAGTGGTGCCTTGATAAACTGTGGCCACCGAACCTGACGAATGACCGCCTGCCCTAACTTTTGACAATCGAATCCCTGACGTTGCGGAGATACCAGTGATCACAGTCCTTGCCGTGCACTTTGCGGTGGCTGCCGTGGCGCCGTTTCTCTTCAGGGCCTGGGGTCGCAACGCGTTCTACGCGCTGGCGGCTGCGCCCGCAGCGTCCTTTGTCTGGCTGCTGTTCCAGCACGGCGCCGTGTACTCGGACGCCGGCGCGGTCTCGGAGGTTATCCCGTGGATTCCCGGGCTGGATCTTGAGTTCGCCTTCCGGCTCGATCCCCTTGCCTGGGTGATGTCGCTCCTGATCCTGGGCGTCGGCGCCTTGGTGCTCGTCTATTGCGCCCGGTACTTCAGCCTCAAGGACCAGGATCTCGGAGGCTTCGGCGCCCAGTTCCTCGCCTTCGCGGGAGTAATGTTCGGCCTGGTGATCGCTGACGATCTTCTGCTGATGTTCATCTTCTGGGAACTCACCACCATCCTGTCC
The DNA here is from genome assembly GCF_006517235.1 of Pseudarthrobacter sp. NIBRBAC000502772. Classification (NCBI taxonomy): domain Bacteria; kingdom Bacillati; phylum Actinomycetota; class Actinomycetes; order Micrococcales; family Micrococcaceae; genus Pseudarthrobacter; species Pseudarthrobacter sp. NIBRBAC000502772. Next base: position 178,420 of record NZ_CP041188.1, on the reverse strand, counting down.
TACCTGCTGATCGGCTTCGCCCGCACCAGGCTGGCGGCCCGGCGTTCGGCGCTGCAGGCACTGATGGTCACCACCGCGGGCGGGCTGGCCATGCTGGTAGGCCTGATCATGCTGGGCCACAGCGCCGGCACGTACAGGATTTCGGCGATCCTGGCTCAGGCTCCCACGCTGATCAGCGGACCTTCCGGAGCAATCGTCGCCGCCGCCGTCGTACTTATCCTGGTGGGCGCCATCAGCAAGTCCGCGCTGGTTCCCTTCCACTTCTGGCTTCCCGGAGCCATGGCAGCGCCAACCCCGGTGAGCGCGTACCTCCACGCCGCGGCGATGGTGAAGGCCGGGATCTACCTGGTGGCGCGGCTCGCCCCGGGATTTTCCGACACCGCCTACTGGCAGTCCATTGTGCTGGGGCTGGGACTTGCCACCATGCTGGTTGGCGGCTACCGGGCGCTCCGGCAGACCGACATCAAACTCATCCTGGCTTACGGCACCGTCAGCCAGCTGGGGTTCCTGACCATGGTGGTGGGGCTGGGCACTCCGGATGCGGCCCTCGCCGGCCTCGCGATGCTCCTGGCCCACGGACTGTTCAAGGCCACCCTGTTCCTGGTGGTGGGCATCATCGACCACCAGGCCGGGACCCGCGATGTGCGCCAGCTGTCCGGCGTGTTCGGGCAGTCCCGCGCGCTCGGAATAGTGGCCGGCATCGGTGCCGCCTCGATGGCAGGCGTCCCGCTGCTCGCCGGATTTGTGGCCAAGGAATCAGTGCTGGAAGCCTTTGTCCACCACGCTTCCGGCGGCGAGGCCTGGAGCCTGGTGGTGCTCGTGGGCATCGTCCTCGGGTCCGTTCTCACGTTCGCCTACAGTGCGCGCTTTATCTGGGGAGCGTTCGCGGTGAAGCCCGGGATTGAGCGGACAACGTTCAAGGCGGTCAAGCCTTCCTTCCTGGCAGCCCCGGCCGTCCTCAGCGTCCTCAGCATCGTCTACGGCCTCTGGCCGGCGTCAGTGGACGCCTGGGTCCAGCCCTACGCCGCGCTGTTCGCCTCCACCGCGTCCGACGCCGGCACACCGGCCGAGCAGGCCGGCCACCTTGCGCTGTGGCACGGTTTCACCCCCGCCCTGGGACTGACCGCCCTCACGTTTGCCCTCGGCCTGGCGATGTACTTCGGACGGAACCTGGTGGCCCGCGCGCAGTCCCGCGTTCCCGGCTGGATCGACGGCGACCGCATGTACCAGCTCACCATCGGCGCCCTGGACGACACCGCGGTCTGGATTACGGGCCGCACGCAGCGTGGTTCCCTGTACTTCTACCTCGCCGTGATCCTCACGATGGCGTTTGCGCTGCCGCTGACCGCGATGGTGCTGGCGGGCAAGCCGCTGCCGGACAACCTGTACTTCATCGATCCCTACTCGCCGCTGCAGCCCGTGGTCGGGGCGGGAATTGTGATCGGCGCGCTGGCCGCGGTCAAGGCCAACAAACGGTTCCTCGCCGTGCTGATGGTGTCCGTCACCGGATACGGGATTGCCCTGATGTTCGCGCTCCAGGGCGCGCCGGACCTGGCCCTCACGCAGATGCTTGTGGAAACCATCATCCTGGTGGCCTTTGTCCTGGCCATGCGAAGCCTGCCCGCGGAACTCCGTGACCGCACCGGCGGCAAGTACCGGGTGGTCCGCGTGATCATCGGGGCGGCGTTCGGCGTCACCATGGTCTTCGCCGCCATCCACGCCATGGGCGCCCGGGTGGCCGTCCCCGTGTCCCTGGAATTCCCGCGCCTTGCCTATGAAGGCGGCGGCGGGCTGAACATCGTCAACGTGACTCTGGTGGACATCCGCGCCTGGGACACTTTCGGTGAAATATCCGTCCTTGCACTGGCCGCCACAGGTGTTGCCAGCCTCATCTTCGTCCGCGGCCGCGGCGACCGGACCAGGGTCTCTGCAACTATTGCCGAGGGCAGCGTCGGCCGCCAGGTCGCAGTGGATCCCGGGTCGCGGGAAGCCGCGGCCCTGGCCATCAGCCGCAAATTCGCCGCCTCCGCCCGGGATGCCTGGATCGTGGCGGGGCGCACCCTGGCACCGGAACGGCGTTCCATCATCTTTGAAGTGGTCACGCGGCTGATCTTCCACTCCCTGATCATCTTCTCGCTCTACCTCCTCCTGGCCGGCCACAACCTGCCCGGCGGCGGCTTCGCCGGCGGCCTGACTGCCGGACTTGCCCTGGCCATCCGCTACCTGGCCGGCGGCCGGTTCGAACTGCGCGAGGCCACGCCCGTCGGCGCCGGAACGCTGCTGGGGATCGGGCTCGCCACTGCGGCGGCGTCCGGTGTGGTGCCACTGCTGCTGGGCGGCCAGGTATTCCAGACCGCCATCATCGAACTCTGGCTGCCGGTGTTCGGGGACATCAAGTTCGTTACGTCCACCATCTTCGACATCGGCGTCTACATTGTGGTGATCGGCCTGGTGCTGGACGTCCTCCGCAGCCTGGGCTCCGAGATCGATGAACACTTTGAAGAGCAGAGAACTGCGCCCGCCGAGGACTCGCCAGACGACGACGCCCCTGCGACTGCCCAGGTGCGGGAACCCGTGGGCGTCCCCGCCGAAACCACTGCGAGGGGCCGAGGATGAGCGTCAACCTGACCCTGCTGACCGTGATGGGTGCCCTGTATGCGTGCGGCATCTACCTGATCCTGGAACGCAGCCTCACCCGTGTCCTGCTCGGGCTGATGCTGCTGGCGAACGCCACTAACCTGTTGATCCTGGCCACCGGCGGCTATGCCGGCCTGGCACCCCTGTACAACAAGGACACCGGCGCGCATGAGTACGCGGACCCGCTGCCACAGGCCCTGATCCTCACGTCGATCGTGATCTCCTTCGCCGTGACGGCCTTTATGCTCGGCATCATCTACCGCACGTGGGTCCTGGCCCGCCAGGACGAGATCCAGGACGACGTCGAGGACCTCCGGGTCGCCGAGACCCCCCGCTTCGACGCGGAGGACGACGCCCCGATCCCGGCCGAGACTTCCGAGTTTCCCCTGACCATGCTTGGCGGCGACGGGAGCACGGTCTCGGACCACCCAGCGGCTGCGGACGGCCCGGAAGGGGCCGGGGGTTCCGTCACGGCCGGTGCCAAGAAGATTCCTGCCGCGGATGCCGCCGCCGAAGAGCAACCCGGCTCGCGGAACGTAACCCCTGGTCCCGAAGGAGGTGTGAAGTGAACATCGCAAGCTTTGCCCCGCTCGCCGTCGTACTTCCCATCCTCGGTGCCGCCCTGGCCTTCCTGCTGATCCGGCACTCCCGTGCCCAGCGCGCGGTCAGCATCGGCGTGCTGTCCCTGACCCTCCTGCTGGAGTGCCTGCTGCTGGCCTCCGTGTGGGACGGCGGAACGGCCGCCGTGACCATCGGTGGCTGGCTGCCGCCGTGGGGCATCACCATGGTGGTGGACCAGTTCTCGTCCCTCATGCTCGTGGTGTCGTCGGCCATTAGCCTCGCTGTGTTGGTCTACGCCACGGGGCAGGGCATGGCCGACGGCGACCAGGACGCGCCGGTGTCGATCTTCCACCCCACCTACCTGATCCTGGTGGCCGGGGTCTCTAACGCGTTCCTGTCCGGGGACCTGTTCAACCTGTACGTCGGCTTCGAGATCCTGCTGACGGCAAGCTATGTGCTGATGACACTGGGCGGGACCGGCCCCCGCATCCGCGCCGGCGTCACCTACGTGGTGGTCTCCGTAGTGTCTTCGGTGCTGTTCCTGATCTCCATCGCCATGGTCTATGGCGCCACCGGAACCGTGAACATGGCCGACCTCGCCATCAAGCTCGCGGACCTGGACGAGGGAACCCGGACCCTGCTGCACGTGCTGCTCCTGGTGGCCTTCGGTATCAAGGCGGCCGTGTTCCCGCTGTCGTTCTGGCTGCCTGACTCCTACCCCACGGCGCCCGCGCCGGTCACCGCCGTGTTCGCCGGCCTGCTGACCAAAGTGGGCGTCTACGCGATGGTGCGCACGGAGACCCTGCTCTTCCCCGGGGACAGCCTGAACACTCCGCTGATGGTGGCGGCGCTGCTGACGATGGTGGTGGGAATCCTCGGCGCCTTGGCCCAGAGCGACATCAAACGTCTGTTGTCCTTCACCCTGGTCAGCCACATCGGCTACATGGTGTTCGGCCTGGCGATGTCCTCGGTGGCCGGGCTGGGCGCCGCCGTGTTCTACGTGGCCCACCACATCACCATCCAGACCAGCCTCTTCCTGGTTACGGGCCTGATCGAACGCCGCGGCGGCAGCTCCTCCGTGGACCGGCTGGCAGGCCTCGCCAAGCTGTCACCCATGCTGGCCCTGCTGTTCTTTATCCCCGCCATGAACCTGGCCGGGATCCCGCCGTTCTCCGGTTTCCTGGGGAAAGTGGGGCTCATCCAGGCGGGCATCGAACTGGGCACGCCCCTGGCCTACGCCCTGGTGGTCGGCGGCGTGGTCACCAGCCTCCTGACGCTGCTGGCCGTTGCGAGGGTCTGGAACCGCGCCTTCTGGCGCAAGCCCTCGGACGCCGAGCACCCGGACCCCGTCCTGCTGGCCGAGCCCAAGGATTCGGATACCGGCAGCCGGGCCGGCCGCAAAAACGTCACGCTGCTGCCCCGCACCATGGTGGGGTCAACCCTGGGCCTGGTGGTCCTGGGCGTGTCACTCACTGTTTTTGCGGGCCCGTTGTTCACTGTCTCGGACCAGGCCGCCCACGAAATGCTGGACCGGTCCGCCTACATCCAGGCCGTGCTGGGCGAGGACACGGACGTTCCCCCGCTGGCCCTGAAAGACGGTGGGGGCAAATGAGCCGCCGCCGGATTTCCCTCCGCCAGGAACTGCCCCTGCTGGTATGGCTGGTGATTGTCTGGGGCGCCCTGTGGCAGGACTTCAGCCCCGGCAACCTGCTCTTCGGCGCGTTGCTGGCCGTGCTCGTGGCCCGGATCTTCTACCTGCCGCCGGTGGAACTCAGCGGCAGGTTCAACATTCTTTATGCAGTGCCATTTGCCCTGCGTTTCCTGGGCAGGGTGGCGGCAGCCAGCGTTGAGGTGATGTACTTGGCGGCTGTCCGCGGCCCGCGGGTCATCAACGCCGTCGTCGCGGTGCCGTTGCGGAGCCACCAGGATCTGATGGTCACCGCCACCGGACACGTGATTTCGCTGATCCCGGGCTCGCTGGTGGTGGAAGTGGACCGGTCAACGTCCACCCTGTACCTCCACGCGCTCAATGTCAGCAGCCCGGAAGAAGTGGAAAGCCTGCGCAAGGAAGTCCGCTCCATCGAAGCGGGCCTGATCAGGATCATGGGCACCCGCGAGGAACTCGAAGCAATCCGGCAGGAGGCCGCAGCATGATGCAGACCGTCCTGGCTGTCACCGCAGTCATTCTTTCGCTGGCAGCGGCGGGAGCCATCATCAGGATCTCCCGCGGCCCGTCGCTGCTGGACAGGGTGCTGGCCTCCGACGTACTGCTCGCGATCCTCGGTGCGGCCCTGTGCATCGACATGGCCGTCAACCGGCACCTGAACAACCTGATGCTGCTGGTGGCGCTGTCCGTGGTCGGCTTCATCGGGTCGGTGACCGTGGCGCGCTACGTGGCCGACCGGCGGGAGCAAGCCAATGAATCCCGAGGCCAGCGTGGTTGATAACGTCATCGATGCCGTGTCGGCGGTGTTCCTGGTGGTGGGTGCCCTCATGTCGCTCGCCGCCGCCGTGGGCCTGCTCCGCTTCCCGGACCTGCTGAGCCGGATGCACGCGGCCACCAAGCCGCAGGTGCTGGGGCTGTTCCTGCTCCTGGCGGCCATCGGCCTGCAGCTGCGCACCTGGTGGGTGTGGCCGGTGCTGCTGGTGGCCTGGATTTTCCAGCTGCTGACGGTGCCGGTTTCCGCCCATATGGTGGGCCGCGCCGGTTACCGGACCAAACACCTGCACCGTGAGCTGCTCAGCTCCGATGAACTCGAAGCCGTGGTTCAGAAGGCGGCCCAATCGGCCCGGGATGAATCGTCCAGGGATGAAGCGTCCGACGGCGGCCGGCGGGACTGAGCGACACGCGCAGCCCCAGCGTCCCGTGTGAGTTTTTGTCCAGATAATCGGGTATCTCGGCCGGTCTGAACCGATTATCTGGACAAGAACTCAGGGGCTGGTGGTGCGGTTAGACGATGTCCTGGGACTTGGCGAAGCGGGTGATGGCCCGCTGGGTGCCGCGGTTGGCGAGCACCTGGATGATGGTGCTGACCGAGGCCGAAATGAGCGCGAACGTCAGGGCCGAGCGCAGGGTGGTGGGAGTGTCTTCGTCCTTGCCGGTGGGAGGCTTCCGGCCGGTGGACTTTTCCCACACGGTATTGACCACCTTGGTGCCGACGAACCCGGCGCCGATGCTGATTGCAGTGCCGAGCAGCTTGATGAACAGGTTCATTCGTTGAACTCCTTGTGAGCGGATCCGGGACTTCCTTTAGCCTAACCCGGCTGCATGGACTCCAGAATCTCCCGCAGGGCTTCCACCACCAGATCGTGGTCCTGCTGCTGTGGCAGGCCCGAGACCGTCACCGTGGCCACTGCACCCACACCGGCGACGTAGACCGGGAAGCAGCCGCCGTGCGGGGCGTAGGTGGACTCGTCGAACCAGCCGTGGTCCTCGATCCGGCCGCCGTGCAGCCTGCCGCGCAGGCCCACCAGCAGCGACGGGATCTCATACCTGGCGGCGGTGCGCTGCTTGGCCCGGATCCAGTGCTCGTTGTCGGGGGTGGCGCCGTCCAGGGCAACATGGAAAAGGACCTGCTCGCCCTTGGTGATGTCGATCGCGATAGGCAGCCGGCGCGATTTGCCCAGCTCCACCAGGAGCAGCCCGAGGTTGAGGGAGTCGTCCTTGCTGAAATGCGGAAACTGCAGCTCGTTGATCTCGGCTTCGACCCGGGCAATCAGGGCCTCAAGCAGCCCCGCCGGCTGGGGCACCGTCGAATCAGGATTGAACGCAGTCACAGTCGGGTTGTTGGCAGTCATGGCCCACAATCTACCCCGCCCGCGGTGTAAACTGGAGCACGCCCATCAGGGCAGATTTATTTACGACAGGGGAGCGCCGCCGTCGGACATCACTGGCATTGCCAGGGAACCGCAGGTGGGCGCTGAGAGTGCGGACAGCCGCAGACCCTCGAACCTGATCCGGTTAGTACCGGCGCAAGGGAGTCGAGTTCTCGAAGTGTCCGGAAACGGCGGCAGCGCCGCACGCCGGGGCACTTTCCCCTCCTGTTCCTCAGGAGGACCAAAATGACAACTGCAGCAATCAAAAAACCCGGCAATACCTGGCGCGTTGTGGACATCGTGGTGGCGGCACTCATCGCCATCACCGGCGGCGTGATCTTCTGGGCCTGGTCCCAGGGCGCCGGCATCGTCTCCGCCCCCATGAACGCCGTTTACCCCCCGCTGACCGGCCTGATCGCCGGCGGCTGGATGATCCCGGCAGTGCTGGGCATGCTCATCATCCGCAAACCCGGCGCGGCGCTCTTCTGCGAAGCGGTGGCCGCCACCGGCGAACTCATCATGGGCTCGCAGTACGGCGCCACCGTGCTGATCTCCGGACTCCTCCAGGGCCTGGGCGCCGAGCTGGTGTTCTTCCTGCTGGTGTACGGCAACTTCCGGTTCAAGTCCTTCCTGCACCAGAAGTACAACCTCATCGCCGCGCTGCTGGCCGGTGCCGGCGCGGGCCTGTTCTGCGGCCTCAATGACTCGTTCCTGCCGTGGGGCTGGAACATCGCCTACGAGCCCGGCGACAAGCTCGCGTACATCGTGTTCTGCACCATCTCCGGCGCGGTGATTGCGGGCGCGCTGTCCTGGATCGCCACCCGCGGCCTGGCCAGGACCGGTGTGCTGAGCTCGTTCGCGTCCCGGAAGGCAGCGTCGGAGCCCGTCTTCAACTGATGACCGCTTCCGACGCCGGCGCTTACGGAGTACGACCCGCCGCGGTGTCCGCCCGTGCCTGGGGCTGGCGGCATGCCGGACGTTCCGCCCCCGCCGTCCGGGGGCTCGACCTCGACATCGCTCCCGGCGAGCGGGTGCTGCTGCTGGGCCCGTCGGGCGCGGGCAAGTCAACGCTGCTGCACGCGCTCGCAGGGGTGCTGGGGGATGAAGAGGACGACGCCGACGAAACCGGTTCGCTGCTGATCGACGGTGTGGTGCCCCGCGGGCAACGCGGCCGCTCGGGCCTGATGCAGCAGGATCCGGAAACGCAGGTTGTTCTGTCGCGCCTGGGTGACGACGTCGCCTTCGGCGCCGAGAACCTCGCCGTTCCACGGGACGAGATCTGGCGGCGCGTCCATGAAGCGCTCGACGACGTCGGGCTGCGGAGTGCCGGGGGCGGCGGTTTGAACGCCAGCGACGGCGCTGGTGCGGGCTCCGGTTTGAACGCCGACGGCGGCGCTGGTGCGGGCCGGCTCCCGCTGGACCACCCGACGTCGGCCCTGTCCGGCGGGCAGAAGCAGCGTCTGGCGCTGGCCGGGATCCTCGCGATGCGGCCCGGGCTGATCCTGCTGGATGAGCCCACCGCGAACCTGGATCCCGCCGGCGTGCTGGAAGTCCGCGACGCCGTGGGCCGCTGCCTGGACAAAACCGGTGCCACCCTCGTTGTGGTGGAACACCGCGTGTCCGTCTGGAAGGACCTGGTGGACCGGATTGTGGTGCTGCAGCCGGGCTCGGCAGCGGGTTCCGCTGCTTCCTCCGCTACGTCCGCAGTCCTGCTGGACGGGCCGCCGGACCAGGTGCTCGCGGAGGCACGGGACATGCTGATCGGCGCAGGCGTCTGGGTGCCGGGCTATGTTCCGGCAACCCGCCGCCGCGTGTCCGCAGGCTCAGGTGACCTGCTGCTGGCGGCCGAGGACCTGGCCGTCTCCCGCGAGCGTCCGCGGCGCCGCGGCTTCCGGACCATCCCGCCCGTACCGGTGCAGCTGGGCATCACGGCCCAGGTCCGTTCCGGCCAGGCACTCACCGTCACGGGGCCCAACGGCGCCGGCAAGTCAACGTTTGCGCTGACGCTCGCCGGGCTTCTGGCGCCGGTGGCGGGGAAGGTGTCCGCCGCCGTCGAGCTTTCCGAGGGGGCCGGGATCGATCCCTTCAAATGGAAAGCCAACCAGCTGATTTCCCGCATCGGAACCGTGTTCCAGGAGCCTGAGCACCAGTTCGTGACCGGCCGCGTGCTGGACGAGCTGATGTTCGGCCCGCGGCACCTGGGGCATGGCGAGGAGCGGGTGGATGAGCTGCTGGAACGGCTGCGCCTGACGCACCTGGTGGACGCCAATCCATACACGCTCTCGGGAGGCGAAAAGCGGCGCCTCTCGGTGGCCACTGTCCTCGCGGCCCACCCTCGTGTGCTGGTCCTCGACGAGCCGACGTTCGGCCAGGATGCCAACACCTGGGCCGAGCTCGCCTCGTTCCTCTCAGAACTGCTCGACGCCGGGACCTCCGTGGTTTCCGTGACCCACGACCAGGAATTCAGCGCAGTCCTGGGCGGGGCCGGACTGCGGCTCGGCCCGGCCTCGCGCGGCGGCGCCCGCCAGGAAGCAGGTGCGGCATGAGGGATGCCCTGACCCTCCGCGGCAACCACGCGCTGCTGACGCGCGCCAACCCGCTGGCCAAGTTCGCCGTCGTCTTCCTCATCACCCTGGTGCTGGCGCTCTCCATCGACTGGGTGTCCGCCTCGGTGGCGCTTGCGGCCGAGCTGGCGCTCTTTCCGCTGGCCGGCCTCACCCTGCGCCTGCTGTGGCAGCGCGGCTGGCCGCTCATCATCGCGGCAGCCCTGGGCGGCTGGAGCACGGCGATCGTCGCGGCGGACAGCGGCGCTGTACTGCTCGACGTCGGGATCTGGTCGATCAGCGAGGGTTCCCTTCAGCTGGGAATCGGTTTTATGCTGCGCGGCCTCGCGATTGCCCTCCCGGCGATCCTGCTTATGACCTGCACGGACCCCACCGACCTCGCCGATGCGCTGGCCCAGAAGGCCCGGCTGCCGCACCGGTTTGTCCTCGGCACGCTGGCCGCGATGCGCCTGGTGGGACTCATGGCCGAGGAATGGCAGACCATCGGCATGGCGCGGCGGGCCCGCGGCGTGGGCTCGCAGGGCAGCCCGCTGCAACGGCTGCGGGCCACCCTCGGGCAGAGCTTCGGGCTCCTGGTCCAGGCCATCCGCCGGGCGTCCCGGCTGGCCATCACCATGGAAGCGCGCGGTTTCGGCACCGGGCAGCGGACGTGGGCGCGGGAATCCACGTACTCGCCGCTGGACGCCTGGGTGCTGGCGGGCGGTGTGCTGATCGCGGCGGCCGCCGTGGTTGCCGCGGCTGGGATGGGGACCTGGAACTTCGTCTGGCGCTAGTCCGGGCGGGCCATGCTTCTGGATTCTGGCTACGGCGCGCTGTGCCTGCTAAATGCACGAGTGATCGTAGTCGAAGCCCCTGGAGACGAACTGGGTCAGGGTGACCGTGCCGCCGGGGGTTAGCGGCGCATTCGAGCAGTTGGCCGTGGCTCCGAAGGCCGTGCGGGCGCCTGCCAGCCAGCTGGGCAGGGCATAAAGGTTGCTGGAGCTGCTGACGCTGCCCACGATCTGTCCCCATTGATAGGCCGAGGAGTAAATGCCGACGTCGGCGCCGATGCTGTGAAAAAAGTCGGTCATACCTTCTAGGACGGCACGGTTGGCATTCTTGTCGGGGGACCAGCTGTTACCTGTTTCAACATCGAGCCACCACAGGTAGTCCGAGGGGCTGCTGATGCCGCGGATGTGGGCGTCGTCGTACGCCTTGGCGTAGCCGTACATGTATGCGCACGCCGGGGCAACGTCCTTGTCCTTGCAGGTGCCGTAGGGGTTGGATACAGCGTTGGCTGCGGGGTAGTTGTTACTGGTCGGCCACCAGGAGCCTGCGTGCCCGGGGTTGGCGGTGTTGACGTAAAGGGCCACGGACGGCTGTTCGGTCGGGTTCACCGTGATGGCTTCGGCCCAGCGGAGCAGTTCGGCGAGGCAGGGGTTACTGGTGCTGGCCAGGCCATTGTTGACGCCCACGATCCCGAAAGCTGGAGCGGCGGGAAGCGCCTTGTTGCACTGAGGCCACGAGACATCGTTGCCCAGTGCTTGCTCGGCGCCCTCGCCCGGTGAAGGGGCGGCCACGGACGCCGGCGCCACGATAATCCCGCAAAGGGCCATGAGCAGGCACAAGATGGCACACGCTAAAGCATGGGATGCTGTGGCCGCATTCCCATACATGGCAGGCCTCCTGCAGGGCATTCTTCCGTTTATCGTAATAAACCCGATGTTTCAGTCTCCCGCCGAGCGAGTGGCGGGTCAAGGACAAGCATCAAGGAGCGGCTATCTCATGAATCGGGTATTTGCGGGGATTTCAGCCGCCACTCCGATTCAGATCCCACAAAATAGCTCATTTGTGATATTTTTTATCTATGATCCAGCGAACTGCCGAGCACGTTGCCGCCACACTCAGGGACGCCCGGACCGAGAAGGGCTGGACCCAAGGTCAGCTCGCGTCAGCGCTGGGAACCAGCCAAAGCGCCGTCGCCCGGATGGAGCAGGGCAAGCAGAACCTGAGCCTGAAAATGATCCAGCGGCTCGAAGCCATTCTCGACCGCAGCATCGTCAAAGTGGGCAAACCGCAGATGACGCACCTGCGGATCGAAGGCGGCCGCACGCTTTCCGGGGCGGTGGATGTCAACAGCAGCAAAAACGCCGGTGTGGCGCTGCTGTGCGCCAGCCTGATCAACCGCGGCACCACCGTGCTGCGCCGCCTCGCCCGGATCGAAGAGGTCAACCGGATCGTGGAGGTCCTGACCAGCATCGGCGTCGAGTGCACGTGGCTTAACGACACCGATCTCCAGCTCCGCCGCCCCGCCGTCCTGGACCTCAAGGCCATGGATGTGGACGCGGCGCGCCGCACCCGCAGCGTGATTATGCTCCTGGGCCCGCTTCTTGACGAATCCGCGGAATACCGCCTGCCGTATGCCGGCGGTTGCGATCTGGGCACCCGCACCGTGGAGCCGCACATGCAGGCGTTGCGCCAGTTCGGGCTCTCCGTGGAGGCGACTGCCGGTTTCTACGCCGTGCAGGCTCCGCCGCCGGACACCCACGACCGGTCCTTTGTGCTGACCGAACGCGGGGACACTGTCACCGAGAACGCGATCATGGCAGCGGCGCACCGCCGCGGCACCACCGTCATCCGCAACGCCAGCCCCAACTACATGGTCCAGGACCTCTGCTTCTACCTCGAGATGCTGGGCGTGAAGATCGACGGCGTGGGCACCACCACACTGAAGATCACCGGGCAGCCGCTCATCGACGTCGACATTGAGTATTTCCCGTCCGAGGACCCCATCGAGGCCATGAGCCTCATCACCGCCGGGATTGTCACCAACTCAGAGGTGACCATCCGCCGCGTCCCCATCGAGTTCATGGAGATCGAACTGGCCACGCTGGAACAGATGGGCCAGAAGCTGGAGATTTCCGGCGAGTACGTGGCGCGCAACGGCCGCACCCGGCTGGTGGACGTGACCACCAAACCGTCCGAGCTGCGGGCGCCCGAGGACAAAATCCACCCGATGCCGTTCCCTGGCCTGAACATCGACAACCTGCCGTTTTTCGCGGTCATCGCCGCCAACGCCCACGGCCAGACCATGATCCACGACTGGGTCTACGAGAACCGGGCCATCTACCTCACCGAACTCAACCGGCTCGGCGCCCAGGTGCAGCTGCTGGACCCGCACCGGATCTACGTCAACGGCCCCACGAAGTGGCGGGCCGCCGAAGTGGGCTGCCCGCCGGCGCTCCGCCCCGCCGCCTGCCTTTTGCTGGCCATGCTCGCGGCGCGGGGTGTTTCGGAGCTGCGGAACATCTACGTGATCGAGCGCGGCTACGAAGACCTGGCGGAACGGCTCAACACCATCGGCGCCAAGGTGGAGTACTTCCAGGACTAACGCGAACGTACACTTGCGGCCCTCCGCCTGGCGCGAACTGGCAGATAACGACCCCTAGAGGCGGGCAAATTCAAGTAGTCGGAGCAACGCCGGGGTTTAGGCTGCTTGCAGCAGCTGGTTCAGCCGGTTCGCGCTTCGTTATGATCGGCTATACCGGGTCAACCTGGCGGGCGTTGCAGCACAATATAAGAATGCGAACATTCGGCGTCGAGGAAGAGCTCCTGATCGTTGATCCGGACACGGGGGAGCCGCTTGCCCTCGCGGATGCGATGTTGTCCGGCCGCCGGATGGCAGCCGACGACGCCCCGGAACGTCCCTATGCGCTGGCAGCCAAGGAAAAAACCGCTCACGACGACTGGACTGGCCTGACTGCCGAGCTGAAGCTTGAGCAGATCGAGACCCAGACCCGTCCCTGCCTCGAGTACGCAGAACTGCTGCAGCAGATCCGGGCCGGCCGGCTGCTTGCGGACCAGGCGGCCATCAAGAACGGTGCCAGGGTCGCCGCGCTGGCCACTTCTCCGTTTGGCCTTGCGAGCCACACCACTCCGGACGCCCGCTATGTCCGGATGCTGGAACGCTTCGGCCTGACCGCGCAGGAGCAGCTGACCTGCGGCTTCCACGTCCACACGTTCATCGAATCCAATGACGAGGGCGTGGCAGTGCTGGACAGGATCCGGGACAAGCTGGCAGTGCTCACGGCAGTGAGCGCAAATTCGCCGTTCTGGAACGGGATGCCCACAGGGTTCGAGAGCTACCGAACCCAGGCCTGGAACCGCTGGCCTATGTCCGGCCCTTCGGCCATTTTCAGCACGTACTCCGCATATCGGAGGGTGGTCACGCGTCTGCTGGACAGTGGCGTGCTGCTGGATGAAGGCATGATCTACTTTGACGCCCGACTGTCCCGGAACCACCCCACGGTTGAGGTCCGGGTGGCCGACGTCTGCCTCCGCGCCGAGGACGCTGCCCTGATCGCGGTGCTGGTGCGGGCCTTGGTCGAATCGGCCAGCCGTGAATGGCGCGACGGCGTGGAGCCGGCCCCGGTGCCCACGGTGCTGCTGCGGATGGCGGCATGGCAGGCGAGCAGCAGTGGCCTGAACGGTGAGTTGCTGGATTTTGGCACGTTCAGGCCGGCGCCGGCCGTCGACGTGGTGCGATCCTTGGTGGATTATCTGGCTCCGGTCCTCGCCGAGCAGGGCGAACTTTCCCTGGCCCGGCAGGGCATCGAGGACATCATTGCCCGCGGCACGGGCTCCACCGAACAGCGCAGGGTGCGGGACGCGGTGATGGAAGAATCGGCGCCCGACGACGGCGGGCTGGGGGCCGTGGTTGCCCACGCCGTGCGTGTCACGATGCGCGGCACCTCCGGGTTGGGTGAGGCGGACGAGGTCCCGGAGCTGCTGCGCGTGCGCCTGTCCTGAGTTCTCCCCGAGGCTTTGCGCGAACGGGCAGGTATGGCCCTGTTCTTGCGCTGTGACGGGCCCCAAGTGTCCGTTCGCGCCAAGAAACGACGACGTCACGCACCGACAGCCAGGCGCACACCCAGCGTGAGCATGACCGCAGCGACCAGTCCGTCCAGGATGCGCCACGAGGAGGGCCGCGCGAAGAACGGCCGGAGGACCCTGGCCCCGAATCCCAGCGCACTGAACCAGGCGATGCTGGCGGCGATGGCTCCGCCCCGAACCACCAGCGCAAATCCTGTGCCTGCTGGTTGGCCACCGATCCGAGCAGCAGCACGGTGTCCAGGTAGACATGCGGGTTGAGCCACGTCAGGGCCAGTACCGTGCTGAGGGCGGCGCCGAGGCCGACGGCGGGCTGCCGCCCCGACGCCGTTAGTGCTCCAGGACGAACCGCCCGGCGCGCCGCCATCACGCCGTAGCCCACCAGGAAGGCGGCGCCGGCAAACCTGACCACGTCGACGATCACGGGACTCGACTGGAGCAGCGCCCCTACGCCGGCGATGCCCGCCGCGATGAGCAGGGCATCGGAGACGCTGCAGACCAGGACGACGGCGGCCACATGCTCGCCGCGGATGCCCTGCCGGAGGACAAAGGCGTTCTGGCTGCCGATGGCCACGATGAGGGCGAGGCCTGTGCCGAAGCCCAGCGCGGCGGGGCCTAGAAGTGCAGTCAGATCCATATCCTCCAACGTACGGGCGGACGTAGGATTACTCCAGCTAATTATTCTTAGCTCTATTAAGGAAAGCTAATGAAGATGTTCCAGTTCGAGCAGCTCCGGACCTTCGCGGCCGTCGTGGACGAGGGGACGCTCGAGGCGGCGGCCCGCAGCCTGTACGTCACGCCGTCGGCCATTTCCCAGCGGCTCAAGGCGATGGAGGACGCGGCCGGCCAGATCCTGTTGCAGCGCACCAACCCCGTCCGCCCCACCACCGCCGGAGAAGCCATCCTGCGGTTCGCCCGGCAGGTCCGGCAACTCGAATGGGACGCCCAGCAGGAGCTCGGCGGGAGCCGGGACCGCCCGACGGCGCCCATCCCCTTGGTGGTGAACGCGGACTCACTCTCCACCTGGTTCATGCCTGCGCTGGCAAGTCTTCCGCCGGACCTCGGCGCGTGCTTCGAACTCCGCAGGGAGGATGAGCAGCATTCCACCCGGCTCCTGCGGACGGGATCGGTGATGGCCGCAGTTACCGCAACGCCGGAACCGGTCCAGGGCTGCAGCGTGGAACCGCTGGGTTCCCTGCGGTACCGGGCGGTGGCAAGCCCCGGCTACCTCCGGCGCTGGTGGCCCGACGGGCCGGAACTTGTTGCCGGGAGCCAGGCCCCGGTGGTGGACTTCGACCGCAAGGATGACCTGCAGGACGGGTTCTTCCGCACGATGACCGGCGCTGAACTGACCGCACCGCGGCACTATGTGCCGTCGTCGGCCGAGTTCGCCCAGGCCATCCGGCTCGGACTGGGATGGGGGCTGCTGCCGGAGCAACAGTGCCTGGCAGACCTCCACAGCGGCGCCCTCGTGGAGCTGGCCTCCGCGAGCCCCGTTGACGTGTCCTTGTACTGGCAGCGCTGGAAGATCGACTCCCCGGTGCTCAACCAGCTGACCGACGCCGTCCGGGAGACGGCCTCCCGGGAGCTGCGCCAGCCGGGCGCCTAAGCGGCTGTTTGCCTCACGCGTTATTCGCCTGGCCCGGCCCCGGCAGGGGATGCGTCCGGCAACGCGTCATGCCATACTCAGGCCGTGACGTCGTCGTACTCATTCCGGGCCGAACTGTGGCGCTATCCCGACGAATCCGGCTGGCACTTCCTGACGCTCCCGGTGGAGGTCGCCGACGACCTCCGGGAGGAGGCCACGGTGTTCCGGAAGGGCTTCGGCTCGGTCAGAGTCACGGCGGAAATCTTCGGCTGCACCTGGCAGACCTCGGTCTTTCCGGACAGCAAAAGCGGCTCCTACCTGTTGCCCGTCAAGAAGGCCGTCCGGGACGCGGCGGGCATCAGCGACGGGGATGAAGTGGCCGTCCGGCTCGCGATCCAGGGCGAAGACGAGGCAGGTACCGGGGAACGGACAAGCGGTACTGGCTGAACTCTGCCGGGAATGACGCTCCCAGGATCGCCTCTCCTCGAAGCACCCCGCGATGGACTGCGCCGGAAGCCACCGGGAGGGCCGCCACTATCCAGGCATCATCGCGCAGCAGCCCAATCAGAACCAGGCCAACCAGACCTAGATGTGCTTCAGGGCCTGCTCCAGGTCGCCGATGAGGTCGTCCACGTCCTCCAGGCCCACGGACAGCCGCACCACGCCGTCGCTGAGCCCGATGGCTGCGCGGCCCTCGGGACCCATGGCGCGGTGCGTGGTGGTGGCCGGATGGGTGATGAGGGACTTGGCGTCGCCCAGGTTGTTGGAGATGTCGATGATCCGCAAGGTGTCCAGCAGCGCAAAGGCGGCGTCCTTGCCCGAGCGGCCACCCGTCGTCGCAAGTTCCAACGTGAGGACGGTGCCGCCGGCCTTCATCTGCTTGGCGGCGAGCTCGTATTGCGGGTGTGACTTCAGCAGCGGATACCTGACCCAGCTGACGGCAGGCTGCTGCTCGAGCCATTCGGCGATCCGCAGTGCGGACGTGGAGGAGTGGTTGACGCGCAGCGCCATGGTCTCCAGGCCCTTGGTGAGCACCCAGGCGTTGAACGCGGAGAGAGCCGGGCCCGTGTGCCGCATGAGCTGCTTGACCGGGCCGTCGATGAATTCCTTGGTGCCCAGGATGGCGCCGCCCAGGACGCGTCCCTGGCCGTCGATGTGCTTCGTGCCGGAGTACACAATCACGTCCGCGCCCAGTTGGCCGCAGCGCTGCAGCAGGGGAGTGGCAAAGACATTGTCGACGACGACGGTGGCTCCGGCGGCGTGAGCCAGCTCGCTGACCGCGGCGATGTCCACGATTTCCTGCATCGGGTTGGACGGCGATTCGAAGAACACTGCGGTGGTGGGCTCCGACAGGGCGTCCCGCCACTGGTCCAAGTCCGGGCCGTCAACAAATACGGTTTCCACGCCCCAGCGCGGCAGGATCTCGTTCAGGATCACAAAGCAGGAGCCGAACAGCGAGCGCGCGGCAACCACCCGGTCCCCGGCCGCCAGCAGGGCGCCCAGTGCGGTGAACACAGCTGACATGCCCGACGCCGTGGCAAAGCACGCCTCGGTGCCCTCAAGCAGGCGGAGGCGTTCCTGGAATGTGGCCACGGACGGGTTGCCGTACCGGGAGTAGACGAAGCGTTCGTCCTCGCCGGTGAAGGCGCGCTCGGCGGCGGCAGCGGACTCGTAGACGAAGCCCGAGTTCAGGAACACCGGTTCGGTGGTCTCCTGGAAGTTGGTGCGGTCCAGCCCTCCGCGGACCGCCTGCGTCTCGGCGCTCCAGCCGGCGGCGTCAGGGTTGAAAGTCATTTGGCTATTCCCAGGTTGGTGGGCAGGCCGCGGTTCTTCCAACCGTTGACGGTGCGCTCGCCGTAGCGGTCCGGCTCGCCTTCGAAACCCTCCAGGACGTTGTAGGAGGTGAAGCCGGCCTGCGTCGCGGCGATGGCGGCGGCGATGGAGCGCTGGCCCGAGCGGCAGAGGAACACCAGTTCAGTGCCGTCGTCCTCCGGGGCCTGCTGCGTCAGGTCGGTGATGAAATCCCGGTTCGGGATGCCACCCGGGAACGTCCACGGGATGAACAGGGGATCGTTATCCGTGGCCTTCGTGTCCGGGATGCCGATGTGGGCCCATTCGCCTTCGGTCCGGACATCCACCAGGATGGCGCCCTGTTCGAGTTTGGCCCAGGCCTGCTGCGGGGTGAGGTCTCCGGCGTAGCTCATGCGTGGCCCTCGCCGTCGAAATCGAGGTCGTCCACGGCGGAGGCGACGGCGGCATCAGCTGTGGCGATGGCTGACGGGAGGATGAGTGCCTGCGCAACAATCACAACGCCGCCGTTGGACGTTGCGGCCGGGCTGCCGTGCAGGACATACCCTTCGGCCAGGGCAGTCGAAATCCGTTCACAGAACGACCTGTCATCCGGCCCGGTGACAAGCCGGTACGACAGTTTCTCTTCAGGGGCGGGTGCGTCAGACACGACGGAACTCCTTCTTTCACGCTTGCAGCTCGAATGGGTCGATATGCCGAGTATTCACCTGAGGCACCCCGCCGCGAAAGGGAGGGTTGCCGACCGGCCAGTCAGGGCTTGGCGCCGGTTCTCATTACTCCCCAAAAACGTAACATCCGGCCCGCCCGGCCGCACTGCCGCCGACGTCATGTTCCGTAACCAATGCGTCTTTCCGTAATCCCGCCGTGCTTCCGTAACGCCGGCGCTGACGGGACAATCGGGTCATGGGGAACATTCGGGGGCGTTCACTGACGGGTGCCTGGGCACGCGTTTTGGCTGTGACGTTCTGCGCTGTGCCGGTGCTGGTGGGGGTGACAAGCTGCCGGAGCATTTTCGCGCCGCCGCCCTGCATGCCGCCGGACTTTAACGTCTCGCCTGCCGCAGCCAAACCCGGTGACAAGATCACCGTCAGCGCCCCGGATACCACCTGCGATGCCCGCTACGGCACCGACGCACAGGTCCAGGTGACGGTCAAGGATGCGACCGGTACCGCGGTGCTGGAAGAGCTCGCTCCCATGTCCGACGACGGCGGCTTCACTTTCGTGTTCACCGTCCCGGCTGGCGTGGCTGCCGGGAAGGCCGGGGTCACCGCTTACCCGTACAACCTGGACTGGTGCGACGACACCGGAGTGAACAACCGGGCGGCTCAGGGGCCGGCGGGACTGGTCCGGGTTTCGTGTGCGGAACGCCTGGTGCCGCTGATCATCCGTGGACCCGGAGCCTGAACCTGGCGTCAGGCTTTGAGGATCAGGGCGTCGCCCTGGCCGCCGCCGCCGCACAAGGCAACCACGCCTGTCCCGCCGCCGCGCCGGTTCAGCGCGAGTGCCTGATGCAGGACCAGACGGGCCCCCGAGGCGCCCACCGGGTGGCCCAGGGCGATGGCGCCGCCGTCGGCGTTGATCCTGTCCGCGTCGATCCCCAGGTCCGTGGCGGACTGCAGCACCACCGAGGCGAAGGCTTCGTTGATCTCAATGAGGTCCACGTCGTCAATGGTCAGCCCTTCGAGTTTCAGGGCTCGCTCGATGGCGCGGGACGGCTGGGAATGCAGGGATCCGTCCGGTCCGGCGGTCTGGCCGTGGCTGCCGATTTCCGCGATCCAGCTGAGGCCGGCCGCTTCCGCAGCTGCCTTGCTGGCCACTACCACTGCGGCGGCGCCGTCTGACAGCGGGGAGGCGGAACCGGCGGTGATGGTGGCCGCCGGATCCTTGGAGAA
Organism: Pseudarthrobacter sp. NIBRBAC000502772; assembly: GCF_006517235.1. Taxonomy (NCBI): domain Bacteria; kingdom Bacillati; phylum Actinomycetota; class Actinomycetes; order Micrococcales; family Micrococcaceae; genus Pseudarthrobacter; species Pseudarthrobacter sp. NIBRBAC000502772. The sequence continues at coordinate 158,684 of NZ_CP041188.1, read as the reverse complement.
GGCGGGCTTCAGTGCCGCCAGCGTCTCGATGGTTGTGCCGGCGCGGATGCCTTCGTCGGCATCAATCACGACGGCGGGTCCCCGGCGCTGCGGGACCTCCACCGGAGCGATCTCCTCAGCCAGGATGCCGGCCGCCCGGGCGGCCTCCGCCCGCTGGTGCGAAAGGGCGGCGACGGCGTCCTGGTCCTCGCGGCTGATGCCCAGGCGGGCGTTCCCGGCGTCCGTGGCGGAGCCCATCAGTTCACCTGAGACGGGGTCCTGCAGGCCGTCAAAGTTCAGCGAATCCAGCAGCGGCGCATCACCGATGGCCACGCCGCCGCGAAGCCGGGGGAGCAGGTGCGGGGCGTTGGTCATGGACTCCTGGCCCGCCGCCACAATGAAATCAGCCTCGCCGGCGCGGATCATGCGGGCGGCATCAATCACAGCAGTCAGGCCGGACAAGCACAGTTTGTTGATGGTCACGGTGGGCACATCCCAACCGATGCCGGCGGCGAGGCTGGCCTGCCGGGCGGGTCCCTGGCCAGCGCCCGCCTGGATAACCTGGCCCACGATGACTGCCTGGATCTGTTCCGGCGCCACGCCGGACCGTTCCAGTGCGTTCCTGATGGCGTGGGCACCCAGTTCGCTGGAGGTGAGCCCGGAGAGGCTGCCGCGGAACTTGCCGAAGGGGGTCCGTGCGCCGCCCAGGATGACGGGGATGTGGGCGTCGTTGCTCATGGTCTGCCTTTCGGTTGCGGATTCAAGAGTTCTTGAGGCCAGCTTAGGCGAACCGTGAGGGCCGGTGAGGTCGCGCAGGCGCTGTGGATTCGGCCGCGATCGCGTCAGCCGTGGAGGAGCAGTTGGTGGAGCAGGTGGTCCTGCCAGCGGCCGGCGATCTTCAGGTACTCCGGCGCCACGCCGATTTCCCGAAACCCGGCGCGTTTGAGGATCTTGCGTGAGGGCTCATTGTGGAGCAGCGTTGCCGCCTGGACCCGGTGGAGGCCCAGTTCTGTCCGGGCATGGTCCGTGGCGAAGCGGACCGCGGCAGCTCCGATGCCCCGCCGGTTGAGGCTGGAATCAACCCAGTACCCGAGGTTGGCGTTGAGGAACGGCCCGCGGACGATGCCAGTAAGGGTGACGGCGCCGACGATGTACGCGGGATCGTCGCGGTTCACCAGCACCCACGGAACTTCCTGGCCCACGGAATGCTGGGCGAGCTTGGCCCGGATGATGTCCAGCTGATGCCTGGGAGTGAAAAAGGCTTCGTCCCGCTCCGGTTCCCACGCAGCCAGGTGCTGGCGGTTCCGGAGGTAGGCCTTACTCAGGCCGGCCGCATCGCTCCGCCGCAGCAGCCGGATCCGGACCCCCGGGACGAGCGGAGCGGGGGCTTCGCTGTCTATAAGCTCTCCCGCGCTATTCGAAGGAAGCACGACGGCGGTCCGACAACCGGGTGTTCCAGACATCCGGTTTGGTGACCTGGAAGCGGCGGCCGGTCAGTGCAAGTGGGGTTAGCCTGATGTAGTAATTCTTAGGTCCGGACTGCCAGGGCTCCAGATGCAGGGCGTCGACGGCGTCCTTGTCAGCCTGGGCCTCGATCACTTCGGTGTCTCCGCGCGCCACCACACTCCAGGCCACCTCCGTGCGGGGATCGTATCCATCGATCTCCAGCGCCGCGGGACGGTCCGCCTGGGCGCCCCACAGTTTGGAGCCACCGGCGCTGCGGAAGACGATGCTCCTGCGGTCCAGGACGTAGTTGACCGGAAAGATCTCCGGATGGCCGTCCACTACAAGGGCCAGCCGCCCCAGGGTGTCGTCGGCCAGTAGTTCCCAGCATTCGTCAAATGTCAGTTTGTTGATCGGCTGCGCGTAAGAGTTCATGCACCAAACCATACGGACCTGCGGGACGGACCAACAGGGTATTGCCACACTTCAACCCCCAGGCCCGGGCCTTGGCAGGTCGACTCAGGGCAATCCAACATGCTCCAGCAGGGCGTCCAGGAGGGGTAGCTGGCCCTTGACCAGCTTGCCGCGGGCCTCGGATTCCGTTACCCACCGGGCATCGTCCACCTCGGGAAAGTCCTGGATGATGCCGGATCCTTTGGGCCACTCCAGCGGGAACGTGTTGCTCACTATCCGTTCGGGCTGGAAGTCAGACTCCGCGGCGAACACTGTGATGATCTTTCCCGACGGTTGCCTGAACGCGCCTAGCTCAAAGTAGGGCACAGCTGGCGGCGGCGTGCCGATTTCTTCGGCAAACTCGCGCAGCGCGGCCAGCAGTGGTTCCTCGTCGGGAAGGTACTCGCCCTTGGGAACCGACCAGGACTGGGTTTGTTTGCGGGCCCAGAACGGTCCGCCCATGTGCGCTATCCACACTTCCAGCCCGTCCGCTCCCTGCCGGTACAGCAGGATCCCCGCACTGTGAACCACCATGGCTTAAGGCCTCCCTGCTGGACTTCGGAAAACTGCTGGACTTCGGAAAACTACGGGATCCGGGAAACTGCAAAATTCCGGAAACTACTGGATCCCGGCAAACAATGCGTTGAGTTCGGCCGTCAGCTGCTTCTGCACAGCAGGCGTCCCGATTTCCTTGCCGTCGATGTGGTTCACCGGCGCGAGTAGCCTGATGCTGGAAATCAGCCACACGGCGTCGGCGTCCAGCAGGTCCCGAGGCTCCAACGGCCCGTAGCCGAGCTCCCAGCCGGCTGCCTTGGCCGCCGCAAAAAGCGCACCCTGGGAAGTCCCGGGGAGGATCCCGCTGTCCAGTTGCGGTGTGATGAGGCGGCGCACCGTCCGGGTGGCGCCGGCGCCGTCGTCGGAGGTTTCCAGATGTGCCAGCAGCACAGTGGACGTGGGGCCTTCCAGGACCCGGCCGTCGGAGGAGGTGAAGATGACGTCGTCGGCGCCCTGTTTGTGGGCGTACCGCAGGGCGGCCATGTTCGTGGCATAGGACAGGGTCTTGGCGCCGAGCAGCAGCCACGGGGCACGCTCAGCTACGTCGCTGTTGTAGCCGCGGTCCAGGAGGATGACGTCGATACCTGTTTCGCGCTGGCGGCGTCCCAGGGCGCCTACCGGGGAGACCTGAACCCAGCACGTGGGGGACTCTGCGCCTTCCGGGCCGCGGGTGACCACGAGTTTCACCACCAACTCGTCCTCGGCGGGCGACGGCGCGGGGTGCTGCGTGCGGTGCTCGGCGACGCCCGTGGTGATCGCCGCCCGCCACGCATCCTGCGCCGGGATCACCAGGTCCAGGGCGGCCGCGGACCCGCCGAGCCGGTCCAGATGCGCCGGCAGCTTCCGCACCGTGCCGCCCACCGCAAGCATCGATTCGAAGACGCCGTCCCCGCGGGTGGCGCCCTGGTCCGTGGCCATCAGCTGGGGCTGCGAAGCGTCGGCCAGCCGGCCGTCCGGGAACGCGGGGTCAAGGAAAACGAGCACCACGGGCGCAGGAGAAGTCATGGCTCCAGCTTAGTAGGGCCCGGCGCGGCTAAGCTGTGGTCATTGCCCCGCCGGAACCGGTCCGCGGGTGCGCGCAATCCGGGGGTAGTCCAGTGCTGTGGCCAATTTCGCTTGCCGGTACCGCGCCGACATGGGTAGTGGTGGTGCTCAGCATTGCAGACCTGGTGATCCGGGTTCTGGCCATCGGCATCATCCCCGGCAACAGGCGCCCCACCACGGCCATGGCCTGGCTGCTGGGTATCTTCTTCATACCGTTCCTGGGCCTGGTCCTTTTCCTGCTGTTCGGAAACTTCAAGCTCTCCAGGCGCCGCCGCCAGCAGCAGGAGGTCATCAACACCCGGGTGCGGTCCGGCATCTCGGCGCTCGCCGACGTCGTCAGTGAATACACAGGGCCCGAATGGGTGACGTCCGCAGGTGAACTGAACCAGCGGCTCGGCTCCCTCCCCATGGTGGACGGCAATTCCGTGGACCTCATTCCCGGCTACCCGGACTCGATCCTGGCCATGACCGAAGCCGTGCGCAAGGCCAAGAAATTCGTTAACGCCGAGTTCTACATCATGAGTACGGACCACATCACCAATGACCTGCTGACCGCCCTCGAGGAGGCTGCCGAGCGCGGAGTGGAAGTCAGGGTGCTGTTCGACCACATCGGCACGCTCCGGGTCAAGGGTTACCGCAACTTCCTCAAGCGTCTGCGGGCCGGGAAGATCCAGTGGAAGCGCATGCTCCCGCTGCTGCCGACCCACGGGCAGTGGCGACGCCCGGACCTCCGCAACCACCGCAAGATCATGGTGATCGACGGCGAACTCGCCTTCACCGGGTCGCAGAACCTGATCGAGCCTTCCTACAACAACCCCAAACACCGCAAGGCCGGCCGCGAATGGGTGGAGCTGATGGCCTGCCTGCGCGGACCGATCGTCACCACACTCAACGTTGTGTTCGCCACGGACTGGCTGAGCGAAACCGACGAGTCCCTGGAACACCAGCTGCAGCTCCCGGCCAACCCCGAACCGGGCAACGTCACGGCCCAGGTGGTGCCCAGCGGTCCCGGGTTCATCACCGAAAACAACCTGCGCCTCTTCAACACCCTGATCTACTCCGCGCAGCACCGGATCTCCATCTGCAGCCCGTATTTTGTGCCCGATGATTCCCTGCTCTACGCCATCACCACAGCGGCCCAGCGGGGCGTGGACGTGGAATTGTTCGTCTCCGAAAAGGGCGATCAGTTCCTGGTCCACCACGCCCAGCGCTCCTATTACGAGGCGCTGCTGGAAGCCGGGGTCCGGATCTACCTCTACAAGGCGCCCTTTGTGCTGCACGCCAAGCACTTCACCATCGACGACGAAGTGGCCGTCCTGGGCTCCAGCAACATGGACATGCGCTCCTTCTCGCTGAACATGGAGGTCTCGGTGATGCTGCTCGGCGCGGAAACCGTGAACAACATGCGCGCGGTCGAAGACACGTATCGCGACATTTCCAACGAGCTCATACTCGAGGACTGGGTGCAGCGCCCCCTCGCAGCCCGCTATGTCGATAACGTCGCCAGGCTGACCGCCACGCTCCAGTAACTCCGGGGGTCAGGCGTCGGGAAAGTCCGCACCCAGCGCGGAAAGCACACCGTGCGCCTTCACGCGGATTTCGTCGTACTCCTCGTCAGGTACCGAGTCGGCAGTGATGGCGCCGCCGACGCCGAGGGTGAGTTCCGCCGTCGACTCTTGTTCGTCGCCGTCCCCGGCCACCGCCGTGGTTACCAGGGTGCGGATCGCCACCGCCAGGTCCGTGGCCCCGTTGAGGGAAAAGTAGCCGATCGCGCCGGAATACAGGCCGCGCGGGCCCTCCTCCAACCGGTCCAGGATGGCCATGGTGCTGATTTTCGGGGCGCCGGTCATGGAGCCGGCCGGGAAACAGGCGGCAACCGCCTCGGCCCGCGGCGAGCCGGGCAGGAGCCGCGCGTCGATGGTGCTGACCATCTGGTGCACCGTGGCGTAGCTTTCGATTTCGCACAGCCTGCTGACAGTCACCGATCCGGGCTCCGCGAAGTGGCTGAGGTCGTTCCGCAGCAGGTCCACAATCATGATGTTTTCCGCGCGGTCCTTCAGCGAGGTCGCCAGGTCCTCCCGCAGCTGCCTGTCACGCTCCGGATCAGCACCCCGGCGCCGGGTGCCCTTGATCGGTTCGGCGCGCATGCCGCCGTCGGACGTTATCCTCAGGAACCGCTCCGGCGACGTGCTGGCCACCGTCAGCCCGCCGAATCGCAGGTAGCTGGCGAACGGCGCGGGATTCTTCCGCCGCAGCGCGAGGTACGTCGGCCAGGGGGCCGCCGCGGCCGCGGGCAGCCGGGCCGTGAGCGTGGTGGTCAGGCAGACCTCGTATGAGTTCCCCTCATGGATTTCGTGCTGGGCGGCGGCGATTTTGGCCAGGTAGGACGGCTCCGTGTCGCGGCTGCTGAATGCGGGCCCAACGGGACGGACGACGCCGTTGCTGCCGCCGGCGTGGGTGCGTTGGTTCCCTGAGCCTGGTGTGCTCGGGGCGGGGGCGGCGGCGGCAGCGGCAGCGGCAGCGACGGCGACGGCGGCGCGGGCGTCGGTCAGCCAGCGGTCGGCGTCGGGCGCTTCCAGGGCAAGGAGCCAGGCCGCTCCTTCCACGTGGTCCAAAACGACGGCCCGGCCCGCGAAGATCAGGGCAGCGTCAGGAGTCGGCGCCGCCACGTCCGTTCCGCCGGTTTCGCGCTTGAGCTCATAGCCCAGGCAGCCCAGCCAGCCCAGGGTGAAGTCGCCCGGGTAGCCGTCCGGCGTGCGGACTGCCCGGCGTCCCCAGACGGTGTCCAGCCAGCGGAAGAACGGTCCCGGCACGCGCGCCGTGGCGGAGCCTGCCGTGATGACGCTTTCGCCGGACCGGTGCGTGACCGCCTGGCCGTACGTCCCGCCGTCGTCCGCCAGGATGCTGAAGCGGCTGCGCACGGTGGCGGGCTGCTGTTCCGGCGGCGTCGCGGGCGCGCCGGGGGACGCGCTGGCGGAGGAGCCTGGGGTGGGGGAGTCCGCGTTGGAGGAGTCCAGCCAGACGGCATTTGCCGAGCCGCCGTAGAGGTTCTCGAAGAGCACCGCGGCGTCCGGCCTGGCGTCCAGCCGTTCTGCGCGCAGCCTGAGGCCGCGGCGGGCGGCAAGCTCGGGAACAAGGGCAGGTCCGAGAGCGGGCAGGTATGCAAGGGCCTGCATAACGTCGGCGGTGGCGGACCCGTCGGCATTGTTGAGCACGCGGATATCGGCTTCGCGGGGGACGTCGTCGGCGGCGAGCCAGGCTTCTTCCTGCTCAGCCCACTGGTCCCAAAACGGTTCATACGTCCCGCCGTCGCGGTCCAGGGCCCGCTTCCGGCGGACGTCGTCCGGCGAGTCTGCCCAGATGACCGCGCTGAGCAGGGGCCGGGCGTCCGCAGCCGCCGCCCCCACTCCCTCAATGATCACGATCTCGGCGGGCAGCGTGACCCGCGTGTCGCCGTCGTAATGCCTTTCCCAGTCCCAGCTGGTCCAGGAGGCGGGCTCGGCGCGGCTCAACGGCGTGAGCACGGTGGAAACGTAGCGCTCGATGCCCGCGGTGAGACCGTTCCAGCCCGGGTAGATGTCCTCCAGGTGGAAGAGCGCGACTTTGTGATGGTTCCGCAGCTGCGCGGCCAGTTCGATGGCCAGAGTGGTTTTCCCTGCGCCGGATCGCCCGTCAATGGCGATGATCACAGGTGCGGGGGTCATGAAATAGAGCGTACCTGCTGCTGCATCAGCTGCTGTCGCGGCGCCGCCTGGCCAAGGACCGTGCGGACATGCGCGACGACGCCGGGCACAGCGCCGCGGATCTGCTCCCAGACGGCGTCAAAATCGGCGTGTCCCCCGTACCAGGGATCCTCGATGCCTTGGTCCAGCGGATCGCTGCCGGCAGCGGCGTGGTCGAAGCTGCGGAGCATCCGGACCTTGTTCATGGCGTGCGCGTCCGGCGCGGCGTCGCGCAGCCAGGCGTAGTGGTCAACGTCCAGTGCCAGGATGAGATCGCGTTCGCGGAACCACCCAGCCTGCCAGGCGCGGGCAACATGGTGCTCTGAGCCCAGATGCGTTTCCGCAAGCCGGCGGGCGGCGCGCGGATCGATGGGCCGCCCTGCCTCATAACCGGTAGTTCCTGCCGAATCCACTGTCACATCCAAGCCCAGGCCTTCTGCTTCGAAGGCAGCGCCCAGTATCATCTCAGCCATCGGTGACCGGCAAATATTTCCCGTGCAGACGGCGATGATTCGGTATGGGCTCGACCATGAGTTCATGGGGCTAAGCATGCGGGACCAGGGCATTCTTGGCCAGCTGGCATTCGCATGTCGTGACAGGTTCGTAAGAAATTTGACTGAAAAGTCAAAATTCCGTCCGTCCGTCTGCCTTCCAGGATCGGCCTTGCTAGGCGTCCTGCAGCGGGCGCCGCGCCAGCCAGGCTGCCACGATCGCGCCGGAGATGTTGTGCCACAGCGAGAAAACGGCGGACGGCAGTGCGGCCAGCGGCGTGAAATGCGCGGTGGCCAGCGTGGCGGCCAAACCGGAGTTCTGCATGCCCACTTCGAAGGCGAGCGCCCTCCGTGCTTTATCGTCCAGCCGGCCCAGTTTGCCCGCCAGGTAGCCGAGGCCCAGGCCGAAGCCGTTGTGGAGGACCACAGCGAGGAACACAATGCCGCCCGCGGCCACGATCTTGGAGGCGCTGCCCGCCACAACAATCGCGACAATGAAGGAAATTACGACGGCGGATGCCCAAGGCAATGCCGGCAGCAGCTTGGCGATGAGGTTCTTGAAGAACAGCCGCGCCAGCAGCCCGGCGATGACGGGCAGGAGTACCGTCTTGACGATGTCCAGGACCATGCTCCCGGCGTCGATTTCCAGGAACGATCCGGCCAGGAACAGGACCAGCAGTGGCGTAACCACCGGTGCGATCAGGGTGGATACCGAAGCGACGGCTACGGACAGGGCAACGTCCCCCTTGGCCAGGAAGGCCATCACGTTCGAGGCGGTGCCGGATGGTGCACAGCCCACCAGGATCAGGCCTACGGCAAGCTCCGGCGGAAGCTGGAGCGCCACGGCAATCAGCCAGCCCGCACCGGGCATGATCACGTAGTGCGCCACGATGCCCAGGACCACTGCCCACGGGCGCTTCACCACAGAGGCAAAATCCGGCGGCGTCAGGGTCAGGCCCATACAGAACATGATGATGCCCAGCAGGTACGGGACGCTGGGCCCCAGCGGCTGGAAGGTGGCTGGCACAAGGAAGCCGGCGACACCCGCCAGGACCACCAGCGCCGGGAAGATCGTGACGGCAAGCCGCGCGATTTTCGCCTCGGCGGCCAGCGCCGGGTTGGTGGGTTTGGTGGCGTCAGGGCCGGATTCTGTCGATGTGGGGGATTTGGTTGCCTCAAGCATTTATCGATCGTGGCATTGATGTCCGGAAGGTGGCCACTTCATGACCATACCCAGGACAAAAATGTCAGACATCTGCAGCCGGAAGGCTTGCCAGTGGATCCAGGCCTTGACGACGGACCTGGAAGAACACGACTAGTGGATCAGCGCAAGGAGAATTCCTACCGCCACAAAGAGCACCCCGAAGATCCGGCTGAGGATCTTCTGGCCACGGGCGTTGTACGTGAACCGCTGGAAGGACTTGGCGGCAAAGGCGAAGAAGAACCACATCACCAGGATGTCGATCACCACCACGGTGGCTGTGAGCACAAGGTACTGCGGCAGGAGCGGCTGTTCCGGGCGGATGAACTGTGGCATAAACGCGAGGAAGAAAACGATGGCCTTCGGGTTGAGCAGGTTGACCCAGAGGCCACGCCGGAACATTGACCAGGCGGGCTCGTTCCGGAGGGCGGCGGCCTGTTCCTGGTCCGGCTCCGGCTTGCTCAGGAACTGGCGGATGCCCAGGTACACGAGGTAGGCGGCCCCGGCGTAACGGATCACATTGAAGGCCACCGGGGAGCTTGCCACCAGCACACCGACGCCCAACGCCACGATCACCACGTGGACAACCAGGGCTGCCTGCTGGCCAAGGATGCCCCAGATGGAGCGGCGGAACCCTGACGTCAGCGAGTTGCTCATGGTGTTGATGGCACCGGCACCCGGTGTGAAACTGATCAGGGCGCCGGCGCCCGCGAGGGCGAGCCAAAGGGAGAGTTGCACCTGCCAAGTTTAGTGCCGTCGGCACAACAAGAGTGCCGCCTCACCAGAGCGTGGTCACGGGCTCGAATGCGTGAAGCTCCTCATCTGCCGTTACCAGCGTCAGCCCCTCCACCATGGCCTGGGCAGCCAGCATCCGGTCAAAGGGGTCCTTGTGTTCCCAGTCCAACTGGCCGGCGGCCAATGCATGCGGTGCGGAGATGGACAGCTCAGAGGCGTACAGGTGGGCCACCTGCCGTCCAAAGCTTGCCACTATCGCCGCTCCAGCCGGCAGCTTGCCTTGATGGTGTTTGTAGGACAGTTCGTACGCGGTCATGGGCGACACGTAGACCGAGTTCTCGAGCTTAGTGATGGCGTTCCTGGCCTTGGTGGACAGTTTCCTGGGTTCGGCGAGGGCCCACAGGAAAACATGTGTGTCCAGCAGCAGGCGCATCAATGATCCCTGCCCGTGGCTTCACCCATTTCCTCGTCGGTCCACGGGTCATAGAACCCGTCAGGAATTTGAAGGGGCGCCAGGAAGCCCAGCTCGCGTTTGTGGGGGCGCTCGATTTTCACCAGCCGGGCCACCGGGCGGCCGGCCTTGGCAATGACCACATCTTCGCCGTTTTCAACAAGGTTCAACAGCTCGGACAGGCGGGTTTTTGCCTCTTGGACGTTGTACTGTCCCATGTTGACCAAGTCTAGTTGGTCAACCTCGGCGGTGTAAGGCTCTGCCCAGTATTCGTTCTCTCCGTAAATCACGCCCGGGCGATGACCTCACCGTTCGGGATCAGGAACCAGCCGTCGTCTGTGGATCCCCAGCGGTGCCATCCTGCCGAAATCCGGGCCAGGTCCGCTGGATTTGCGAAGCCGTATTCAAGGGCCTGCTCCGCGAAGGCCGAATGCAGCACTCGTTCGCCCCAGACCCGGGCCTGCCATCTCCGTTGTTGCCCGGTGGCATAGAGCCAGTTGCTGCTGGTGGGCGCCACGTTGCTGAAGCCCGCAGACTGGGCCCAGGACACGAGCCGGCGGCCGGCGTCGGGCTCGGCCCCGTTGCGTCGTGCGATCCGCTGGTACAGGTCCATCCATTCGTCCAGCTCAGGGATCGTGGGGTACCAGCTCATGCCGTGGAAGTCGGCGTCGCGTACCGCCACTATGCCGCCCGGCTTCGCTACCCGGCGCATCTCGCGCAGCGCCTCCACCGGGTCGGTCAGGTGCTGGAGCACCTGGTGGGCGTGGACGACGTCGAACGTTTCGTCCTCGAAGTCAAGGTCGTAGATGTTTCCGGCCAGGAATTCCACATTGGCCACGCCGCGTTCGGCGGCCAGCGCCGTGGCCTGGGCGATGATGTCCGGTGACCGGTCCAGGCCGGTGACCTTTCCGGGCGACACCAGCCCGGCGAAATCGCAGGTGATGCTTCCAGGGCCGCAGCCGACGTCGAGCACTGAAACCCCGGGCGTGAGGTGCGGAATGACAAAGGCCGCGGAGTTCTCCGCGGTCCTGGAAGCGTGGGCGCGGACCACCGACTCGTGGTGGCCGTGCGTGTACACATCGTCGTCGTCAGGCTGCTGCGTACTCATAATGAAACGCTACCCCTCCGCAGTGAAAAACAGGCGGAACCGTCCCCGAAGTAGATGGCACTTATCGTCGTTATGAGCTCTCATGACGACATCTACTGCGACCTACCTGGGCGGAGTGGGCGAGGCGGGGCCGCCGTCGGACGTTTCCTCACGGGCCGCGATGGTGGCGTCCACCATGGCGGCCATGAACCGGCTGACCAGCTCCAACTCTTCGGGCGAGAAACCCGCCATGGCGGCATCCAGGTGGCGCGAAAGCGGCATAAAAATGGCGCTGCCGTCCTGGAAGGCTTTGGGTGTCATGCGCAACTGGACCTGCCTCCGGTCCGGGCCGAGACGCTCCCTCACAACGTGCCCTGAACTGTCCAGCCGGTCGATGAGCGCGGTGGTGGCGGGCGAGCTGAGGTTGAGTTCCCTGCGCAGGATGCCCGGCGTGACCACCAGGCCCTTGGCGGTGTGCCGCATGATCACCGCCAGCGCGTTGAGATCCGTGCGGTGCATGTCGTTGCGGCCGCCCGCAGTGTCCACATACCTGTTGGCCTCCAGCGTGAAGTCCTGGAGCAGGCGGACCAGGGCGAAGGGTGCGGAGTCCGGTGGGCGCTGGAACGCTTCGTCTGTCATGTTCGTCCCGCCTCCGCTCGCTTACTGGTGCCCGAGATCCGGTCTGGTGCCCTGACGGATATTACTGCAGCGACGCCCGATGAGTAGTTTCAAACAGGAAACCCAACCCATGGCAGTTATCTCCATGATGGAGATACTCTAGGATGGAATCAAGTGTACCGCGTCCACCCGAGCGAAGCAGGAATCATGACATCAAGTCCCCTACACAGTGCGAGGGCACCGTTCTGGCTGCGCTGGCTCCTTCCGGTTCTGCTGGTGCTCACGTGGCTGGCCATTGCCGGTGCGGGTGGACCCACGTTCGGCCGGCTCGACGAGGTCTCCTCGAACGACCAGGCCTCGTTCCTGCCGGCGAGCGCCGAGGCCACCGCCGCGCAGGACTGGCAGGCAAGGTTCCGCGATTCAGACGAAGTGCCGGCGGTCATCGTCATCGAAAACGACGCCGCCATCAGCCCCGCGGACCTTGGCGAACTGGCATCCCTGAAGGCTGGGCTGGAGGGCCTGGAACTGGGCAGCGCCGTGATCGGCCCCATCCCGTCCCAGGACGGTGAAGCGGTCCAGTTCATAGCCCCGATCGGGTCCTCCGGCGAGCTGAAGGAATCCGTCCAGGAGTTGCGGGACTTCCTGGCGGATTCCACCCCCGCAGGCATGCAGGCCTTCGTCACCGGCCCCGCGGGCCTGACCGCAGACCTGGTCGGCGCCTTCGCCGGCATCGACGGCGTCCTGCTGCTGGTGGCGCTCGGCGCGGTCTTCCTGATCCTGCTGATCGTCTACCGTTCGCTCCTCCTGCCGCTCGCCGTGCTGCTCACCTCGGTCTTTGCGCTGTGCGCCGCCATCCTGCTGGTGTTCGGCATGGCCAAGCTCGGCTGGATCCAGCTGAGCGGCCAAAGCCAGGGCATCCTGTCCATCCTGGTGATCGGCGCGGCCACGGACTATGCCCTGCTGTACGTGGCGCGGTTTCGCGAGGCCCTGACCCACACACGCAACCGGACGGAAGCGGTGCTGACGGCGTGGAAGGCGTCGTTCGAGCCGATCCTGGCTTCCGGTGCCACCGTCATCATCGCCCTGCTCTGCCTGCTGTTCTCGGATCTGAACTCCAACAAGGCGCTGGGCCCCGTTGCGGCTGCAGGCATCCTCTGTTCGCTCTTCGCCGCGCTGACCCTCCTGCCCGTCCTGATGGCACTTTTGGGCCGGGCCGCGTTCTGGCCGTTCCGCCCCAAGCTGGTTCCGGCGGGCGAGCGCGAGCCCGAGTTGGTCACCGGCCTGGAAGGGCAGAAGGGCATCTGGCGGGCCACCGGTTCGCTGGTCTCCCGCCGCCCGCGCACGGTCTGGGTCGCGTCGGTCCTCCTCCTGCTGGTGGCTTCGGCGGGGGTGCTGCAGCTGAAGGCCAACGGCGTGCCGCAGACCGAGGTCATTCTCACCGCGTCCAATGCGGTGGACGGCCAGGACGCGCTGGCGCGGCATTTCGACGCCGGCAGCGGCAGCCCCGCCGTCGTAATTGCGGACGAAAGCAAGGCCGCTCAGGTGTTGGAAAAGGTCAAAGCGGCCGACGGCATGGGGGACGCCTACCTCCTGGCTGAAGGCAGTGTGCCGATCACCGGTGCCCCCGGCGCTCCCAGCGCCCCGGACGTCCACGACGGCAGAGTGCTGATCAACGCCACGCTTAATTACGCCGCGGATTCCATCGAGGCGGAGGATGCGGTCAAGGCGCTGCGCCGGGAGGTAAAAGCGGTCGACGCCGGCGCTTTGGTTGGCGGCGTGACCGCCACTGCCCTGGACACCAACACCACCGCCCAGCGCGACCTGGTGATCATCATCCCCATCGTCCTGGCGGTCATCCTGGTCATCCTGATGCTGCTGCTGCGCTCCGTGGTGGCGCCGGTCCTGCTGGTGCTCTCCGTGGTGCTGTCGTACGGCGCGGCCATGGGCGTTTCGGCCGTCGTCTTCAACAGCCTGCTCGGATTCCCCGGCGCCGACGCCACCGTGCCCCTGTTCGGGTTTGTGTTCCTGGTTGCCCTGGGTGTGGACTACAACATCTTCCTGATGAGCCGGGTGCGGGAAGAGTCGCTGAAGCACGGGACCCGGCCGGGCATCCTTCGCGGACTCGGCGTGACCGGCGGAGTGATCACTTCGGCCGGCGTGGTGCTGGCCGCCACGTTCGCCGCACTGAGCGTCATCCCCATCATGTTCCTGGTGCAGCTGGCCTTCATTGTGTCGTTCGGCGTACTGCTGGACACCGTGCTGGTGCGCTCGCTGCTGGTCCCTGCGCTGGCGTACGACATCGGCCCGCGCATCTGGTGGCCCGGCAAGCTGGGCCGGACGGAGCTGGATGCCGCGGTGCGGCGGGAGGTTGGCCCGGCCGAGCCCGGCATTCATCCCGCGTCAGAGTCTGCCAGCCGCCGCTAGGGCACCTAGCCCTGCGCGCGCCACCATGCCACCGTGGCCGCGGCCGCCTCGGGCAGGGGCGTCGGCCGCAGGCCAAACACGGACTCGCTGGCGGCGGAGTCCATCACAAACGGCCGCTCGAACTGGTAGAGCATTTCGGCAACTTCGCGGAAGTCTTTCGAGAACACACCCATGGTCCGGAGCGCCCAGCCCGGAATGGCTCCAAGCTTCGGCGCCTGCACTCCGCCAGCCTCGGTGAACGCTGTGGCCAGCTGCCGCTGCGTGACTGCCGGACCCGTGGGCGCGTGCCACACCTTGTTCCACAGCGACGGCGTCGCCGCGGCATGGATCATCGCGGCGGCCAGGTCCGGGACGTACGTGAATGAATGGGGCTGATCGGCGCTTCCGATGACCCAGACTTTCTTGCCGGCCAGGACGGCGGGGACCACGCGCTCTCCGGCATGTGAGGTTCGCACCCGAGGGCCAAAGAAATCGCCGGCAACCACGCTGACGGTGTTGGTCGGAGAGGCGTCCCGCGCCATGAGCAGCGCGGTGCGGACGCCCCGCTTGCCGCCCTCGGCAGTCCGCGGACCCGCCTCGACCATGGGACGTTCAGGCTCGCTGTACGAGTAAAGGCTTTCGGGAAAAACGACGACGGCGCCTGCCTCGCCTGCCGCGGACAGCACCGTTTGCTCGGCCCGGGGCAGTTCTGCTTGCCACGCGTCCACGCTGTAGGAGGAGCCGTGGATGCAGTGGAAGACGGCTGTGGCGCCCGCGAAGGCGTCCCGCAGTTGGGCGGCGTCCTGGACGTCGGCCTTCACCCGCTCCACCAGCGGGTGCTTGGGGCCGCTGCCCGAACGGGTGAGGATCCTGACGTTTTTCCCCTGCCCCGCGAGCTGTTCTGCGACTGTCCAGCCCACAGGCCCCGCGCCCGTAACTACGTATAGATCGTTCATGACTTCCCCTTCAAAAATTCGCTATTGAGAGCACCGCTCTCTCAATAGCGTGCACCCCCGAATGGCAGCTGTCAAGAGCGGTGCTCTCAATTGTTGACACTGCTCTGACTTGTGCCATGCTGGAGCAATGAATGACCCTGTCGCGGCCGCGGAACCCACCCTTCGGACACCGCGGGAGCGCGCCCGCGCCCAGACTATTGCCGACATCGTCAGGCTGGGCAGGGAACACCTGGCAGAGCAGGGCGCGGCCGCCTTGTCCCTCCGCGCCGTGGCAAGGGATCTTGGCGTGGTCTCCTCCGCGGTCTACCGCTACGTGGCCAACCGCGACGAGCTGCTCACGCTGCTTCTAGTGGACGCCTACAGTGAGCTCGGCGACGCCGTGGATGCCGCGGTGAACGCGGTGCCTGAGCGCGACTTCGATGGCAGGTTCAAGGCGCTCGGCCGGGCTGTCAGGGCATGGGCGTTGCGGGAGCCTGCGCGCTACGGCCTGCTTTTCGGGAGTCCGGTCCCCGGCTACCAGGCCCCCTCGAGCCAGACCACAGCCCCGGGAACGCGCGTGATCTACCGCCTGATCGGCATTCTCGACGGCGCCTACCGGGCAGGTGCGCTGACCGCCATGGCGCGCACCGCCGTCGTACCTTCTGCCTTGTCCGCCGACCTGGAAGCGATCCGCAGTGAACTTGGGCTGGCCATGCCGGACGAACTCCAGGCGAACGGTGCCCTGGTATGGACGTCGCTCTTCGGGGCCGTGAGTTTTGAGGTTTTTGGCCAATATGGCCCGGATACGTTCCGTGCCCGGGGCGAACTCTTTGAACACCACCTCACCGTCCTCGCGGCGATGGCGGGGCTCGTGCCGGACGGAAACCCGCGGGACGACCAGAAGTCTGCGGCCACCCCTGTTTAGCCCGCCTCCGGCTGAGTAGACTCCAAATGCGCCCGGATGGACGCGGAAACTCAAAGGAGGGATCACGTCATGAGTGAGAACACCGCACCTGAAGAAGATCGCCGCAAGGGCAGCACCGAGCCCGGGCTGGAGGGTGAAGGCGGCCAGTATGAGGGGGGCGACTATGGCGAGGCCGGCGTGGGCGGTTCGGAGAACGAGTCCGAGGAGGGCAGCTACCCGGAAGGCGACTATGGCGAGGCCGGCTCTGCTGGCACCGCGCGCGAGGTGGAAGTGGACGAGGACAAGGACACGTAGCCGCCGTTCACGCACAGCGAACTACTGCCCGGGAAGCGGATTTCGCGCACAAAAATCCCGGAAATCCGGGGAATCGGTTGAGGCTGCCGTGACCCAAAAATCCAAAGTTGAGCGCACTCCGCTCAACTTTGGATTGACATGGCTTGCGCGTTGAGTAAAGTTGAGTGCAGAACGCTCAACACGAGCGCCAGCAAGTTTCCAAGGAAAGAAGGAAGCAACACATGTCACGTGCAGTAGGTATCGACCTCGGAACCACCAACTCCGTCGTCTCCGTTCTCGAAGGTGGCGAGCCCACCGTTATTGCCAACGCCGAGGGCGGCCGCACCACGCCGTCCGTCGTTGCATTCTCCAAGTCCGGCGAAGTCCTGGTTGGCGAGATCGCCAAGCGCCAGGCCGTCAACAACATCGATCGCACCATCGCCTCCGTCAAGCGCCACATGGGCACTGACTGGTCCGTCGCCATCGATGACAAGAAGTACACCGCGCAGGAAATCTCCGCCCGCATCCTGATGAAGCTGAAGAACGACGCCGAGTCGTACCTGGGCGAAAAGGTCACCGACGCCGTGGTCACCGTTCCCGCGTACTTCAATGACGCCCAGCGCCAGGCCACCAAGGAAGCCGGCGAGATCGCGGGCCTCAACGTCCTCCGCATTGTCAACGAGCCCACCGCGGCAGCACTGGCCTACGGCCTGGACAAGGGCAAGGAAGACGAACTCATCCTGGTCTTCGACCTCGGCGGCGGAACCTTCGACGTCTCCCTGCTCGAGGTGGGCAAGGACGAAGACAACTTCTCCACCATCCAGGTCCGTTCCACCGCGGGTGACAACCACCTCGGCGGCGACGACTGGGACCAGCGCGTTGTTGACTACCTGCTCAAGCAGCTCAAGGTCAAGGGCATCGACCTCTCCAAGGACAAGATCGCCCTGCAGCGCCTCCGTGAGGCATCGGAGCAGGCCAAGAAGGAACTCTCTTCTTCCAGCAGCACCAACGTCTCCCTCCAGTACCTGTCCGTCACCCCCGACGGCCCGGTCCACCTGGATGAGCAGCTGACCCGCGCCAAGTTCCAGGACCTCACCAAGGACCTGCTGGACCGCACCAAGAAGCCGTTCCAGGACGTCATCAAGGAAGCCGGCATCAAGCTCTCCGAGATCGACCACATCGTCCTCGTGGGCGGTTCCACCCGTATGCCCGCCGTGTACGAGCTCGTCAAGGAACTCGCCGGCGGCAAGGAGCCGAACAAGGGCGTCAACCCTGATGAGGTCGTGGCCGTCGGTGCTGCACTCCAGGCCGGTGTCCTCAAGGGCGAGCGCAAGGACGTCCTGCTGATCGACGTCACCCCGCTGTCCCTCGGCATCGAGACCAAGGGTGGCGTGATGACGCACCTGATCGAGCGCAACACCGCCATCCCCACGAAGCGGTCCGAGACCTTCACCACGGCTGATGACAACCAGCCGTCGGTGGCCATCCAGGTCTTCCAGGGCGAGCGCGAGTTCACCCGCGACAACAAGCCGCTGGGCACGTTCGAGCTGACCGGCATCGCGCCGGCTCCGCGCGGCGTCCCGCAGGTCGAGGTCACGTTCGACATCGACGCCAACGGTATCGTGCACGTCTCCGCGAAGGACAAGGGCACCGGCAAGGAACAGTCCATGACCATCACCGGCGGCACTGCGCTCTCCAAGGAGGACATCGACCGCATGGTCCGTGACGCCGAGGAGCACGCCGCCGAGGACAAGGCCCGCCGCGAGGCAACCGACACCCGCAACACGGCCGAGCAGCTCGCGTACTCCGTGGACAAGCTGATCGTCGACAACGCCGACAAGCTGCCCGAAGAGGTCAAGACCGAGGTCAAAGCCGACGTCGACGCCCTCAAGAAGGCCCTCGAAGGCACCGATGACGCAGCCGTGAAGACCGCGTTCGAGAAGCTCCAGGCTTCCCAGTCGAAGCTCGGCGAGGCCATCTACGCCCACGCCGGTTCGCCGGACGGTGCCACCGGTGCCGCAGGCGCCGAAGGCACCGCTGGTGGAGCCTCCGCCGGTGACAAGGCTGCTGACGAGGACATCGTCGACGCCGAGATCATCGACGAAGACGAAGCGAAGAAGTAGCCATGCCGCACCACGGCAACGAGGAAGAGCACAACTCGTCCGCGAACCAGGAGCCGGTCATCCGGGACAACCGCAAGGTTGATCCGGTGACCGGGCAGGCCCGGCACCCGGAGGGCGAACAGCCCGCTGCCGCGCCGGCGGGAGAGCCCCTGGTGGGCGAGCCTGTTGGCGGCGAGCTTGTTGACAGGGACGGCGATGCACTCGCCCAGGCCGAGGAAATCCTGAACGGCATCGAGGTGCCGGCCGAGGAATCGGTGGCACAGGGTGCCGGACACGCTGAAGCTGCCGAGCTGAAGAACGATCTCCTCCGCCTCCAGGCTGAATACGTCAACTACCGCAAGCGCGTTGAGCGCGACCGGGCCGTGGCAGGGGAGATGGCCGTTATCGGCGTCCTGAACTCCCTGCTGCCGGTACTGGACGACGTCGATGCCGCCCGCCAGCACGGTGACCTGACCGACGGCCCGTTCGCCGCGATCGCCACCAAGCTGGAGAACGCCCTGAAGACGTACGGACTGGTCCGCATTGATGAGACCGGAGTGGAGTTCGATCCCACGATCCACGAGGCCCTCATCCAGCAGCCGGGCGAGGACATCGAGGTTGACACCGTCAGCCAGGTGCTCCGCTCCGGCTACAAGTCAGGCGAACGAGTCCTCCGCGCAGCACAGGTTATCGTCGCAGTTCCGGCCTAGCATTACCCCGGTGGTTGAGCTTGTCGAAACCCAGGTTTCGGCAAGCTCAACCACCGACCCATTAACTTCTTGAAAGGAAACGCCATTGGCTAGCCAGGATTGGGTGGACAAGGACTTTTACGCGATCCTTGGTATCGCCAAGGACGCTTCCGACGCCGACATCAAGAAGGCCTACCGGAAACTTGCCCGCCAGCATCACCCGGATACCAACGCCGGGAATGCCGCTTCGGAGAAGAAGTTCAAGGACATCTCCGAGGCCTATTCGGTGCTTTCGGACCCCGACGAGCGGCAGCAGTATGACGCGATCCGGGCAATGGGCGGCGGCGCCCGGTTCGCTCCGGGCGGGGCCGGTGCCGCCAACGGCGGGTTCGAGGACATGTTCGGCGGCCTGTTTACCGGAAACGCTGGCCGTCACTCAGGCGGGTTCAGTACAGCCGGCGGCATTCCGCCCGAGTTCGCTGACCTGTTCGGTGGCGGCTTCGGGGCCCAGCCTGGCTTCCAGCGGACCCCGCAGAAGGGTGCGGACCGCACCGCTTCGACCACCATTTCCTTCGCGGGCTCCATCCGCGGCACCTCCATCGGCCTGCGCGAACCCAGCGGTGACGTTATTGACGTCCGCGTTCCCGCCGGCATCAAAGACGGCCAGAAAGTGCGCGTCCGCGGCAAGGGCCAGCCAGGGCCCGCCGGCAACGGCGACCTCATGGTTGCCGTGTCCGTCAAGCCGCACGAGGTTTACACGCGCGACGGCGACAACCTCCGCATCCATGTCCCGGTCACCTTCCCGGAAGCTGCCTTGGGCGCCGACATCCAGGTCCCCACCATCGACGGCGAGACCGTCAAGGTCCGTGTTCCGGCCGGCACGCCTTCGGGGCGTACACTCCGGGTCAAAGGCCACGGCGTGAAGACCTCCAAGGTCACCGGCGATCTCCTGGTGACCATCGACGTCGCGGTGCCGAAGAACCTGAACAAGGAAGCCGAAGCAGCCGTGAAGGCCTTTGCCGAAGCCACCGCCGACGCCGATGTCCGTGAAGGCCTGGCCGCCAAGGCCCGGCTCTAAGCAACGGAGCAGACCGTGGACATCAGCGCTGACCAGCCGATCTTCGTGATCTCCGTCGCGGCTGAACTGGCGGATATGCACCCGCAGACGCTCCGGCAGTATGACCGGCTGGGCATTGTCTCGCCCAGCCGGGCGCCGGGGAAGTCTCGCCGCTACTCGCAGCGGGACATCAACATGCTGCGCGAAGTCCAGCGGCTGTCTCACGAGGGCGTCTCGCTCGAGGGCATTAAACGGATCCTTGAGCTCGAGAACCAGGTGGCCGCGCTGCAGCGCAGGGTGAGTGAGCTGGCCGAGGAGCTGGGCCGCCGTCGTGATCCCCTTGATTCGCGGATCTTCGCAGCCGGTGCCGCCGGCGACGTGGTGAGCCTGGCCCGCGGCCAGCGCCCCCGCGCGCGGTCCCAGGCCGTCGTGGTCTGGCGGCCCAGGGCACTGGGCGAATAGCGCCACTCAGGGAGCCGGCCGACGCACAAATAGCCCTGCCCGTCGCTCGGGTGTTGCGCATAGCCGCAGGTGAGAGCCGTTTCCCGGCGTCCGGACCGGATTATGTCCGGCAACCGGGCCAAAGTTACGCCGCGGCAGGTTTCCCGCAGGTTAACTCTCCCAGGGCCTGCTTTCCCGCGGTTTTCTCCCGCCCGCCTGCCGTGCGCCTCAACTCGCGGCCGGCCCGGCGATCGCCCCGAAACGGTCTCGAAACCAACCGGGCAGGCGCTGAAACAATTCGCTCCTACGTTCATCGCAAGGGGTCACTTCTGACGGACCTCGGAGGCGAGCCGCTGCCCAGCGCAACGGCGGAACGAGAAGCAGGTACACATGAGGGTTTCGGTCACCAAACGCGCTTTCAATTCGTTGGCGGCAGCCGCCATGGCCACTGTCCTGGCAGGCTGCGGCAGCCAGATCGCGGATCCGGCGTCCGCAGGCTCCACCGCCAGCAGCGGCACGTCTTGTGTGGACACCTCGGGCAGCAGCGTCAAAGTCGGTTTCATCAACTCGCTGTCCGGCACCATGGCCATCAGCGAGAGCACCGTCTTCGACTCCCTGTCCCTGGCTGCCGAGGAAATCAACGCTTCCGGCGGTGTCCTGGGCAAGCAGCTCGAGGTCATCAGCGAGGACGGCGCCAGCGAACCGACCAAGTTCGCGGAGCGCGCCGGGAAACTGATCCAGCAGGACTGCACGGCCGCGGTATTCGGCGGCTGGACCTCCTCAAGCCGCAAGGCGATGCTCCCTGTGTTTGAGGCCAACGACGCTCTGCTGTTCTACCCGGTGCAGTACGAGGGCCTGGAGTCGTCGAAGAACATCTTCTACACCGGTGCCACCACCAACCAGCAGATCATCCCGGCGTTGGACTACCTGGCCGAGCAGGGAACCAAGTCCCTGTTCCTGGTCGGCAGTGACTACGTCTTCCCGCGAACAGCCAACAAAATCATCCAGGCCTACGCCGCGGCCAAGGGCATCGAAGTCCTCGGCGAGGAGTACGCCCCGCTGGGCTCCACGGAATTCTCCACCATCGTTAACAAAGTCCGGGACTCCAAGGCCGACGCGGTCTTCAATACCCTCAACGGCGACAGCAATGTGGCCTTCTTCCGCCAGTACAAGAGCGTTGGCCTGACCGCCGATACCATGCCCGTGGTCTCCGTGTCCATCGCCGAGGAGGAAGTCCCCGGCGTCGGCTTGGACAACGTCGAAGGCCAGCTGACTGCCTGGGACTACTACCAGACCCTGGACACGCCGGCCAACAAGAAGTTCGTCGCGGCGTTCAAGGCGAAGTTCGGCACCGAGCGCGTAACGAGCGACCCCATGGAAGCCGCCTACACCTCCCTGTACCTCTGGACGGCAATGGTGGAGAAGGCGGGATCCTTTGAGGTGGACAAGGTGCAGGCAGCCGCGGACGGTGTGACCTTCGAGGCGCCTGAGGGCCTGGTCACGGTCAACGGGGAGAACAACCACATCACCAAGACCCCCGCATCGGCAAGATCAACGCGGAGGGCCTGATCGACACGGTGTGGTCATCGCCCGCGGCGGTTGAACCGGATCCATTCCTGGCCACTTACGACTGGGCCAAGGACCTGGCCAAGTAACGGCCGCGGAAACATCGAGGAAAGGCCTGCTGGAATGGAGCTCCTGATAGGGCAGATGTTCGCCGGACTCAGCCTCGGCTCCGTGCTGCTCCTGGCGGCACTGGGACTGTCGTTGACCTTCGGCCAGATGGGGGTCATCAACATGGCCCACGGCGAGTTCATGATGGCCGGGGCCTACACGGCCTTTGTGGTCCAGCAGGCCATCTCCGACGCCGGCGTATCGCTGCTGGTGTCCATTCCCGCAGGCTTCCTGGTGGGAGGTGTCCTGGGGCTGGTGCTCGAAGCGGTGCTGTTGCGCCGCATGTACCACCGGCCCCTGGACACCCTCCTGGTCACTTTCGGGGTGGCCCTGATCCTGCAGCAGGCCGCACGTGACATCTTCGGGGCACCCAGCGTCGATGTCCGTGCACCGGGGTGGTTGCAGGGGAACATCGAGTTGCTGGGCGCTCCCATCCCGCTGACCAGGCTCTTTATCCTGGGGCTCTCGCTGCTGTGCCTCGCCGGCCTGGTCCTCCTCCTGAAGGCCACGCCGCTCGGGCGCCGTATCCGGGCCGTTGTGCTGAACCGGGACCTCGCGGAAACGAGTGGGGTGTCAACCCGGCGCAGCGACCAACTGACGTTCTTCATCGGTTCGGGCCTGGCCGGCATCGCCGGCGTCGCGGTCACACTCATAGGTTCAACAAGCCCGTACCTCGGCACCAACTACATCGTGGATGCCTTCCTGGTGGTGGTGGCCGGGGGTATCGGCCAGATCAAGGGGGCCGTCATCGCTGCCTTTGCCCTGGGAGTGCTGCAGTCCGTCTTCGAGTACTCGACGACGGCCAGCATCGGCAAGGTCCTGATCCTGATCGTGATTGTGGTGTTCCTCCAGCTTCGGCCGCAGGGCATTTTCAGCCTCAAAACAAGGAGCCTGGCATGAAAAGCCTGTTGCGCGGGCGGTTGGGAACCGTGGCCGGATTCACCCTTGGTGCGGTCCTGCTCCTGGGCGTTGCACCCGCGGTGCTTCCGGCGTTCAACCTCGGCCTGCTGGGGAAGTTCCTCTGCTTTGCCATCGTGGCAGTCGGCATCGGCCTGGCGTGGGGACGCGGCGGCATGCTGACCCTGGGCCAGGGGGTGTTCTTCGGACTCGGGGCCTACATCATGGCCATGCACATGAAGCTGGCCGACGCATCGCTCTTCGGCGGCTCGGGGGTGCCGGACTTCATGTCCCTCTACGGCAGCGGCGAGGTTCCCGGCTGGTGGGAACCGTTCCGGAGCCCCGCAGTGACGCTCCTCGCCGTGGTCCTGGTTCCGGGGCTGGTGGCACTCGTCCTGGGCTTGGCGATCTTCAAGCGCCGCGTCAAAGGTGCCTATTTTGCGATTCTCAGCCAAGCGCTGGCGGCGGCCTTCGCAGTGTTCCTGATTGGCCAGCAGGCTACAACCGGAGGGTCCAACGGACTGAACGGATTCCGGTCCTTCTTCGGTTTTGACCTGAAGGACCCGAACAACAAGCTCATGCTGTACATGATCGCGGTGGTGGTCCTACTGCTGTCGCTCGCCATTGCCCGGCAGCTGATGCACAGTCGTTTCGGCGAGCTGCTGGTGGCGGTTCGGGACCAGGAGGAGCGCGTCCGCTTCCTGGGCTACGATCCGGCGACCGTCAAAACCGTCATCTACGTGGCTGCCGCCGTCCTGGCAGGCGTCGCAGGGGCGTTGTTCGTCCCGATCGTCGGGATCATCTCGCCTGCGGACGTTGGCGTGATCCCGTCCATCGCATTCCTTATCGGCGTCGCAATCGGCGGCCGCGGCACCCTCCTGGGGCCGGTCCTGGGCGCCGTCTGCGTCGCCGCGGCCCAGTCCAGCCTGTCATCCACTTTCCCGTCCTTCTGGGTGTACTTCCAGGGCCTGCTGTTTGTCCTGGTCATCGGGTTTATGCCGGGCGGGCTTGCCTCATTGCCGGCGCTGCTGGGCAGGCGGCGCAGAACGCCGCCCGAAGCGTCAGCTCCCGTAGCGCCGCCCGACGCGCCAGATCCCGACGTTGAAGAGCGAGCCACCAAGCCTGAGGAGGTCAGCAGATGACGACGCCCACGCTGCTCCCTGACGGGGAGCCCCAGGCCGGGGGTTGGCGCCGCGGCCGGCCAAAATACCTCGAAGTCCGTAACCTCTCGGTTTCCTTTGACGGATTCCTCGCCGTGGACAACGTCGACCTTGATGTGATCCAGGGCGACCTGCGGTTCTTGATCGGACCCAATGGTGCCGGGAAAACGACGGTAATTGATGCCATCACCGGGCTGGTGCCGGCTACGGGATCGGTGAACCACACCGGCACAGAGATCCTCGGCCGCAAAGTGCATAAGATCGCCCGGCTGGGTGTGGGTCGCACGTTCCAGACCGCAAGCGTGTTTGAGAACCTCTCCGTACTCCAGAACCTCGACATCGCTGCCGGCTCCGGCCGCAGCCCGCTGCAGATGTTCCGCCGCCGGAACTCCGTGGAACCAGCCGTGGAAGAGGCCCTGGAAATCATCGGCCTGGCAGACGCGGCGGACAAGAAGGCAGGGATCCTCGCCCACGGACAGAAGCAGTGGCTGGAAATCGGCATGCTCCTGGTGCAGAACTCGGACGTGCTACTCCTGGACGAGCCAATCGCGGGGATGAGCCAGGACGAGCGCGGGGAAACCGGCGAGCTACTGCGCCGCATCGCAGCCAACCGGATCACGCTGGTTATTGAGCACGATATGGACTTCGTCCGGGAGTTCGCTACATCGGTCTCTGTCCTTGCCGCGGGCAAGGTCCTCAGTGAGGGAAGCGTAGCGCAGGTGCAGGCCGACAAGAAGGTGCAGGACGTGTACCTGGGGACCTCGGCAACGGAAGGCCAATGATGCTCGAAATCGAAAATCTGCAGACCGGTTACGGCCGTACCCAGGTGATCTCCGGGGTGAGCGTGACCGTCCGGGAGGGAGCCGTCGTCTCGGTTCTGGGGCACAACGGCGCCGGCAAAACGACGCTGCTGCGCGCCGTCGTCGGGCTCCTCAAACCCATGGCCGGACGCATCACCCTGGACGGGGAGGACATCTCGGCCCTCCGCCCACATCAGCGGGTGGCGCGGGGCATGGCCTATGTACCGCAGGGCCAGCAGTCATTCGGGCAGCTGTCCGTTATGGAGAATCTGCAGCTCATCGCGGACGGGCGCAGGAACGGCACTGAACGCGTGGCAGAAGCCCTCGATCTGTTTCCCGCGCTCCGGCCGCTGCTGGCACGGCGGGCCGGGCTGTTGTCGGGTGGCCAGCGGCAGCAGCTTGCCATAGCCCGGGCGTTGATCACCGGGCCGAGCCTTCTGATCCTGGACGAACCAACCGAAGGCATCCAGCCCAATGTTGTAGCCGAGATCGAAGCGACCATCCTCAAGCTGTCCCAGCGCAACGGCATGAGCATCCTCCTGGTGGAGCAGCACATAGGTTTTGCACTCCATGCCGCGGACAGCTACTACGTCCTTTCGGCCGGAAGGGTTTCCTCCTCGGGAGCCGGCGGCGCCAGATCAGCGGGCAATGTGCGGCAGGCGATGCTCATCTGAGGCAAGTACAATGCTTGTCTGATGCCGGAAAAGCGAGTACCCACTACTCGTGACCGGACCACCCCTACTGGCTTGAATGGAACTGCAGCTGGGTCTCACAGCGCAGGGTTCGAGCCTCTGGGGGTTTCTCGTGTTTGGTACTTCAGTCGTTATGTTCGCAGGGTCTAGTGTCGGGCTGATCCTGCTTGCCGCCGGTCAGGCCGTCGTGGTGGTGTGCATGTGCTTTGACCTGGTGCGGGCGCTGTCCGTACCGAGGTCGCACCGACGCTACGTGGCCAGCACGGTCTTCCGGACGCTGGCCGTTCCGTCCATCATCGCCGCCGGCATGAGTGTACTGATCGACGCGCTGACCTGGTCCTGGATGGACGTTGGCATGTCGATGTTCGTGATGGTGGCGATCATCTTCCGTCTGCACCACGACAAGGACGAGGACAACTGGTGGAAGGGCAAGGGCAAGAAACTCGCCCGGTGGGCCCGCCGCCAGTTCAGTTCCGGAACTTCGGTAGCGCCGGCGATGGGGTAGGACGCCGGTGACCCGGGCTCATGGACGAACGGGCCGGTTGTGGCCTGCGTCACGGCCGCGTAGACTTCCACTTCAAGGCGGGATTCATATATAGAACATCGAGTTCTATTATCGAACTAGATGCCTGCCAGCCACACAACGAAGTGAGGAAAACCCGTGCAGTTCCACCACCACGGTTACGTATCCGGTGACCCGCGGGTCCAGCCAGCATCCGGCGTCGGTCTGGACCGGCCTGCCGAGCTTCCCGACGAAGTGGACGTGCTCATCGTGGGCACCGGTCCTGCGGGCATGCTCACCGCGGCCCAGCTCTCCCGGTTCCCCGGCGTCACCACGCGCATCGTGGAGCGCCGCCCCGGACGGCTCGTCATCGGCCAGGCGGACGGTATCCAGGCCCGCAGCGTAGAAACCTTCCAGGCGTTCGGGTTCGCGGAGCGCATCATCGCCGAGGCGTACCGCATCACCGAAATGGCGTTCTGGAAGCCGGACCCCGCCGACCACTCCCGCATCGCCCGCGCCGCCCTCACGCCGGACGACCCCACGGGCATCAGCGAGTTCCCGCACCTGATCGTCAACCAGGCCCGCGTGCTGGACTACTTTGCCGAGTTCATGGCCAACGCGCCAGCGCGGATGTCGCCCGACTACGGCTATGAGTTCCGCAGCCTCGATATCGGCGACGGCGACTACCCAGTCGCCGTGAGGCTCGTCCACACTTCAGGACCTGACGAGGGCAAGACCCGCGTTGTCCGGGCCAAGTACGTCGTCGGCGCGGACGGCGCACGCAGCAAGGTCCGCGAATCGATCGGCTGCACCATGGCCGGCGACCAGGCCCATCACGCGTGGGGAGTCATGGACGTTCTCGCCGTCACCGACTTCCCCGACATCCGCACAAAATGCGCCATCCAGTCCGGTGCGGGCGGCAGCATCCTGCTGATCCCGCGCGAAGGCGGGCACCTGTTCCGCATGTACGTTGACCTCGGCGAGGTCGCGCCGGAGGACCACGGGGCCGTGCGCAGCACCACCATCGAGCAGATCATCAGCCACGCGAACACTATCCTGCACCCCTACACCCTGGACGTCCGCAACGTTGCTTGGCACAGCGTGTATGAGGTCGCCCACCGCCTCACGGACAGGTTCGACGACGTCCTTCCGGACCAGCGCGGGACGCGCACACCCCGCGTGTTCATCACCGGCGATGCCTGCCACACGCACAGCGCCAAGGCCGGTCAGGGCATGAACGTCTCGCTGCAGGACGGCTTCAACCTCGGCTGGAAGCTCGGGCATGTGCTCGAGGGCCGCAGCCCGGCAAGCCTGCTGGCCACGTACTCGGCCGAGCGGCAGGTGGTGGCGAAGAATCTGATCGACTTCGACAAAGAGTGGTCCACCATGATGGCCAAGAAGCCGGAGGAGTTTGCGAGCCCCTCCGAGCTTGAGGACTTCTACGTCAGCACCGCCGAGTTCCCCGCGGGCTTCATGACCCAGTACACGCCGTCCATGATTACCGCAGAACCGGTGCACCAGCACCTGGCCGCCGGCTTCCCCATCGGCAAACGGTTCAAGTCCGCGCCCGTGGTGCGGGTGTGCGACGGTAACCCGATGCATCTCGGCCACCACGCGACGGCGGACGGCCGGTGGCGCATCTATGTCTTCGCCGACGCGGCAGCACCTGATGCGGCGGCGTCGTCCGCAGAACAGCCGACGGCGGGACAGGCGGCGGGACAACAGGATGCCGGACAGCCGACGGCGGGACAGCACGCGTCGACGTCGTCCGTCTCCGGCTTCGCCGAGTGGATCGCGAATTCGCCGGAATCACCGCTGGCCGCAACGCCGTCGGGCGCTGACCGGGACGCGTGGTTCGATGTGAAGGTCATCTACCAGCAGGACCACACAAACGTTGATATCGGTGCGGTTCCGGCGGCGTTCAAGCCGTCAGTGGGGCCGTTCCAGCTGACGGACTACGAGAAGGTCTACGCCACCGATCCCGCCGCTGACATCTTCGAGCTCCGGGGCCTGGACCGCGGCGGCGTGGTGGTGGTGGTGCGGCCGGACCAGTACGTGGCCAATGTCCTGCCCGTGGGCGCGACGGCGGAACTCGCCGCGTTTTTCGCTCCCCTCCAGCGGCCAGCGGTCAGGCAGTGACTGCCTGCGCGGTCCGGAATTCGGCGGCGGGATAGACGCCCAGGATGCGGACTTCGGTGGTGAAGAAATCCAGTTCCTCAAGGGCCAGGCGCAACGGCAGGTCCTCGGGATGGCCTTCGACGTCCACCATAAACATTGTGGCGGCGAATTCGTCACCCACCATGTAGCTCTCCAGCCGGGTCATGTTCACGCCGTTCGTGGCGAACCCGCCCAGTGCCTTGAACAGCGCCGACGGGACGTTCCTGACGCGGAACACAAAGCTCGTCACCGCCGGTCCGGGCAGCTCTTCGCGGGTGGGCAGTTGCTTTTCCCGCGCCAGGACCACAAAACGGGTGGTGTTGGACGGGTCGTCCTCGACCCGCGACGCCAGCACCTCAAGGCCATAGATCTCGGCCGCGAGCGGGGGAGCGAGGGACAGCTTGGTGGGGTCGTTCCACTCGC
Organism: Pseudarthrobacter sp. NIBRBAC000502772; assembly: GCF_006517235.1. Classification (NCBI taxonomy): domain Bacteria; kingdom Bacillati; phylum Actinomycetota; class Actinomycetes; order Micrococcales; family Micrococcaceae; genus Pseudarthrobacter; species Pseudarthrobacter sp. NIBRBAC000502772. The sequence goes on along the minus strand of NZ_CP041188.1, from coordinate 129,775 downwards.
GGACCTCCCGGGCGGATCCGGCGGTGTCCCCGGCAATGACAGGACGCAGTCCGGCCTCCCGGATCAGGCGGCGGCACTGGCCCAGGGCGTGGATGTGGCTGTGGACCTCGGTGGCCGCCTCGATGGTGCTGCCCGGAATGCCCAGCAGGTCAAAGTGGATGGGCAGGAAGAACTCGCCCACGATCTGCAGGTGCGACTGGGGGAGGAGGATGTGGATGTCCGCCACCCTGCCGGCGATCGAGTTCTCAATCGGAATCATCGCCAGCTCCGCCTCGCCGCTGGAGACCAGCTCGAAGGCGTCCTCGAAGCTGGCGCAGGGAACGCTTTCCAGCTGGGGGAACATCTGCATGCACGCGATATTGGAGTTGGCGCCAGGCTCACCCTGGTACGCAATCTTCTGGGCCATGGTCCGTATGCTTTCACGTCAGGTGCCTGCCCACCCAACTGAGTAGCGTCACGTGCCATTTTGGGCGCTCAAAACGACTGTGGAGTCTCAAAACGACTGATTGCGCTACTCAGTTGGGGAATCAGGGGCGGGATGACACCGAGCCAGAGGCATTGGTGCGACGCAGCGGTGTTGGCTTAGCCCGCGCCCAGCCGCATGGATACCTGGTACCGGTCGGAGCGGTACGTGGAGACGGCGTATTCGATGGGCGTGCCGGGGTCCTCCTGGCCGGTGAACGAACGGCGCCGGAAGAGCAGGACGGGTGCCCCCGGTTCGATGTCCAGCAGCGCGGCGGTCTCGGCAGGGGCGGCGGCGGCCTCGACGGTCTGTTCCGCATGCTGCACCGGGTGCCCCGCGGCGCCGAGGGCCCGGTAAAGGGATCCCGTCAGGTCTTCCGAGAGCAGTCCGGGGACCAGCGCTGGCGGCAGCCACGATTCGTCCACACTTACGGGAGCACCGTTCGCGAGCCGCAGCCTGCGGACGCGAAAGGCAGTTTCCCCTGGCGCCAGCCCGAGGTGATCGGCGGCCGCCGCCGGCGGCACTGCCGCGGATGCGTTGATGACCCGTGTGCTGGGTTCGAATCCGGCTGCCCGCATGTCCTCGTTGAACGAGGCCAGGTGCAGGGTGGAACGCACCAGCCCGTGGGAGACGAACGTGCCCTTCCCCTTGATCCGCACCAATGCGCCGTCCTGTACCAGGTCCGAAATGGCACGCCGCACCGTGATCCGCGAGACGCCGAACTGCTCCTCCAGCTGCCGCTCACCCAGCAGGGCGTCCCCGGGCCGCAGCGTGCTGGACACCAGGTCCTGGAGTTGCCGGCGGACCCAGACGTGTTTTAGTTCCCCTGCCGTATCCATGTCTCCTATTTTCCGGGAATTTTGAACAGCTGGCCGCCTGCTTCCACACGGCCACCGGAGGCCGGAGGTTCGATGGCATCCGCAGGGCTGTCCAGGATCACCACGGGACTGCACATGCTCAGGTCCTTTGAACGGACCAGTGTGACGTCCACGGTGATCATGGGGTCGCCGGCGCGGACCTGATCACCCTTCTGCGCGAGCACGGTGAAGCCCTCGCCCTTCAGGCCGACGGTGTCGATGCCGACGTGGACCAGCACGGCGGGCCCGGACGCGTGCTGGACGATGTAGGCGTGGGGCATGACCTTGATGACCCGGCCGTCCAGCGGTGCGACGGCGGTGAGGACGCCGGCGTCGTCGTCGGGAACTACGGCGGCGCCGCCACCCACAAGCCCCTTGGCGAACACGGGGTCCGGGACCTCGTCCAGGGGAATGAGCCGGCCCGGCAGCGGGGCGACAACGCTGATGACCTCGGCCGGTGCTTCCGTGCTCACGTCCGGCGTGCTCACCTCAGGGCTGCTCACATCAGGTCCTGGATGTCTTCGGCGAGGCTTTCGGCTTCCGGACCCACAACCACCTGGACCACCGTGCCGGACATCATGACGCCGTGGGCACCCGCGGCCTTGAGGGCGGCCTCGTCAACGCGGGAGGAGTCCACCACCTCGGTGCGAAGGCGGGTGATGCACCCTTCGATTTCTTCGACGTTCTCGGCGCCGCCAAGGGCGGCGAGGATGATTTCTGCTTTGGACATTTCCACTCCTGAGTTCGTTTCGCTGTGAATGACGCCGGGTCCGGATGCTTTTTTACGGCCTGAGGTTGACAACTGAGGCCGGCGCCCTTCACAGTGATGGTTGTCACTGGTTATAACCAGTTAGCTAGACTCTACTGAATCAAGCATCCCCGCACAAGCACCACCCTCTTCGAGACGAGGAACATCATGACCACGGAAAACCCATCAGCTTCCGCCGGGGCCGGCGCGCTGGCCGCCCCGGCCCCGGGCAAAGGCAAGGGCAGCGGAAAAGCGCTGGCGAACATGCAGCGCTTCGGCCGCAGCCTTATGCTCCCCATCGCCGCCCTCCCCGCGGCGGCGCTGCTTTTGCGCCTGGGCCAAGACGACCTGCTGGGCAGGTTCGAATCCCTGACCACCGTCGCCCAGGTCATCGGCGCCGCCGGCGGCGCCCTGTTCGAGAACCTGCCGCTGCTCTTCGCCGTCGGCATCTCCTTCGGCTTCGCCAAAAAGGGTGACGGTTCCACCGCCCTTGCCGCCGTCGTCGGATACCTGGTCCTGACCAACGTCTTCAAGGTCATGGCCCCGCTGGTGCTGGGAGCCGCCCCGGAGGGCGGCAAGGACCCCGTCATCAATTACGGCGTGCTGGCCGGCATTGTGATGGGCCTGACGACGGCGCTGCTGTGGCAGCGTTTCCACCGCACCACCCTGCCGGACTGGCTGGGCTTCTTCGCGGGCCGCCGCCTGGTGCCCATCCTGACAGCCTTCGCCGCGATCGTGATCGGCGTGGCCATGGCGCTGCTGTATCCGCTGTTCAATAACGGGCTGACTGCCGTGGGCAACACCGTGGCGGACAACACCGTGGTGGGCAGCGGGGTCTACGGCGTCCTCAACCGGCTGCTCCTCCCGCTGGGCCTGCACCACATCCTGAACTCCATCGTCTGGTTCATCATCGGCGACTACGACGGCGCCCACGGCGACCTGAACCGGTTCTTCGCCGGGGACCCGACCGCCGGCGTCTTCATGACCGGATTCTTCCCCATCATGATGTTCGCCCTGCCCGCCGCCGCCCTGGCCATCTGGCAGGAAGCCAAGCCGTCACAGAAGAAGATCGTGGGCGGCATCATGCTCTCCACCGGCCTCACGGCCTTCCTCACCGGGATCACCGAACCGCTGGAATTCTCCTTCATGTTCGTGGCCTGGCCGCTGTACGTCGTCCATGCCTTCCTGACCGGGACGTCCATGATGCTGGTCAACTTCCTCGGCATCCATCACGGGTTCGGATTCTCAGCAGGAGCGATCGACTACGTCCTGAACTTCGGCATCGCACAGAATCCGCTGTGGCTGATCCCCATCGGGCTGGGCTACGCCGCCGTGTACTACGTGGTGTTCCGCTTTGTGATCCGTCGCTGGAACCTGCGCACCATGGGCCGCGAAGATGAAAACGACGAGAACGGCTCCATGGCCAAAGCCGATGCCAGCTGAGCCTTCCTCGGCCCGGGGCGGCGCGGCCCGGGGCAGCGCGGCCGGCGGCGGGGTGGGGCTGCGGGGCCGCCTCGTCACCGGACTCCCCGGTGCTGCGGTGATCGACGACGGCACCGTGGTGATGGCCGGAGGGAACATAGTGTGGTGCGGCCCGACGTCGGACCTGCCGGAAGGTTTCGACGCCGACCTCCGGCAAGTGCCGCTCATCCTGCCCGGACTCGTGGACGTGCACTGCCACGGTGCCGTAGGGCACACTTTCTCCGCGGATGCGGACGGCGCACGCCTGGCTGCCGGCCACCATGCAGCGCAGGGCACGACGTCGGTACTCGCCTCGCTGGTCTCGGCGCCGTCGCAGGTGCTGCTGGAACAGATCGCTGTGCTGCGGGACCTGGTGCAGGACGGTAGCCTGGCCGGCCTGCACCTGGAAGGGCCGTTCATCACCAAAAGCATGTGCGGGGCCCAGGACCCGGCAGCCATCATTGACGGCGACCCGGCGCTCCTGCAGCAGTGGCTTGAGGCGGGACGCGGGACCGTGCGGTCAATGACTCTTGCCCCCGAAACCCCGCACTTTGCCGAGCTGGTGCAGCTCTGCCGGGATCACGGCGTCGTGCCTTCCCTTGGCCACACCGCCGCTACGGCTTCCCGCACCCGGGAAGTCCTGGGCGGCGCAAACAGTGGGGTTGGCGGCCCGTGGTCGGCCACGCATCTGTTCAACCGGATGCCCCCGCTGGGCCACCGCACGCCCGGACCCATCGCGGTCCTGCTGCAGGCGGCCGAGCAGTCGCCCGGGCAGATGGTGCTGGAACTGATTGCCGACGGCGTGCACCTGGACCCGGAGATCGTCCGTATGGTCTTCGGGCTGGTGGGACCCCGCTCCATAGCGCTCATTACGGATGCGATGGCAGCAGCGGGCATGTCCGACGGCCATTACACTCTCGGCAGCCTGGACGTGCTGGTCCAGGACCGGGTGGCACGGCTGGCCGGCACCGCCGACGCCGGTCCCGGGGCGATCGCCGGCGCGACCAGCCACCTGCTGGAGAACGTCCGCCGCTGCGTTGATTGGGGCGTTCCCCTGGCCGATGCGGTCATGGCGGCTACCTCAACGCCGGCGCGGCTGATGGGCCTGGACCGGCCTGGCCCCAACCGGGTGGGCGCCATTGCGCAGGGTTACCGGGCGGACGTACTGGTGACCACCGAAGAACTTGAACTCGTGCAGGCCTACCGCGCCGGCGCACCACAAACGCAGGAAAGGAATGACCGTGCAGATAGTTCTGTGTGAGTCCGTCGATCACGTAGGAGCCCGGGCGGCGGACATTATCGAGGCCAGGGTCCGCCAGGGTCCTGCCGTGCTGGGGCTGGCGACCGGCGGCTCCCCGCGATCCACCTACCAGGAGCTCATCCGGCGGCACCGAGAGGAACAACTCAGCTTCGGCAAAGTCACCGGCTTCACGCTGGACGAATACGCGGGTCTGCCGCCCGAACACGGGCAGTCGTACTACTCCACCATCCGGCGGGAGTTCGTCGACCATGTGGACCTGCCCCTGGAACGGCTCTTTACGCCGCAGGGGGACGCGCCGGACCTGGTGGCCGAAGCTGACCGTTATGACGCAGCCATCGCCGCCGGCGGGGGTGTGGACATTCAGATCCTTGGCATCGGCGCCAACGGCCACATTGGCTTCAACGAGCCGACGTCATCACTGGCTTCCCGCACGAGGGTGAAGACCCTCGCCGGGGCCACGCGGGCTGACAACGCGCGGTTCTTTTGCGACGGCGATGTTCCGCGGCTGTGCCTGACGCAGGGTCTCGGGACCATCCGCGAAGCCAAGCTGGCAATGCTGGTGGCGATGGGGGAGAACAAGGCCGCCGCTGTCCGGGCCATGGTGGAAGGGCCGGTCAGCGCCCACTGCCCCGCGTCGGTGCTGCAGCTGCACCGCAGGGCCGTGGTCATCCTGGACCCGGGAGCAGCTTCGCAGTTGAGCCTGCTGGACTACTACCGGGAAGCCCAGGAATTCAACGACAGGCTGGGCCAAACACCCACAAGGCCCTGGCTTCAGCAGCCGGTCAGCCGTTGAAGAGCAGGATATTCGTCGCAATAGATTCCGCAAAATGAAATTTTGCTACCATTGCATGGAATAACTGTTGAACTAGAGGAGACGGCGTGGACGCTCGGCTTGAGGCCATCCGGAATACGGTATTGGCGCGGAACCCTGGTGAAGCTGAATTCCACCAGGCAGTGACCGAGGTCTTTGAGAGCCTTGGTCCTGTCCACGACCGGCACCCCGAGCTGCTCGAAGCCGCCATCCTGGAGCGGCTCTGCGAGCCCGAACGCCAGATCATCTTCCGCGTCCCGTGGACCGACGATTCCGGCCGTGTGCAGATCAACCGTGGCTTCCGGGTCGAATTCAGCTCCGCCCTTGGTCCCTACAAGGGCGGCCTGCGCTTCCACCCCTCTGTCTACCTGGGCATTGTGAAGTTCCTGGGCTTCGAGCAGATCTTCAAGAACGCCCTCACCGGGATGCCCATCGGCGGCGGCAAGGGCGGCTCGGACTTCGACCCGCGCGGCCGCAGCGATGCCGAAGTGATGCGGTTCTGCCAGTCGTTCATGACCGAGCTCTACCGCCACATCGGCGAGTACACCGATGTGCCGGCCGGTGATATCGGCGTCGGCGGCCGTGAAATCGGCTACCTCTTCGGGCAGTACAAGCGCATCACCAACCGCTACGAATCCGGCGTCCTCACCGGGAAAGGCATGTCCTGGGGAGGCTCCCTGGTACGGCCTGAAGCCACCGGCTTTGGCACCGTCATCTTCACCCAGGAGATGCTGAAAACCCGTGGGTCCTCCTTCGACGGGCAGCGCGTGGTGGTGTCGGGTTCCGGCAACGTGGCCATCAACGCCATTGCCAAGGCGCAGACGCTCGGTGCCAGCGTGGTGGCCTGCTCCGACTCCTCCGGCTACATCGTGGATGAGGCGGGAATCGACGTCGCGCTCCTCCGCGAGGTCAAGGAAGTTGAACGCGGACGCCTCAAGGATTACGCAGTGCGCCGCCCCGGCGTTTCCTATGTGGAAGCCGGGTCGGTGTGGGATGTCGACGCAACGGTGGCGCTGCCTTGCGCCACGCAGAACGAGCTCGACGGCGATGCTGCCGCGCGGTTGGTCCGCAACGGCCTGGTCGCGATCGGCGAAGGCGCCAACATGCCCTCCACCCGTGACGCTGTCTCGGTGTTCCAGGATGCCGGTGTGCTGTTCGGGCCGGGCAAAGCCGCGAACGCGGGCGGCGTGGCGACGTCGGCGCTTGAGATGCAGCAGAACGCCAGCCGGGATTCCTGGTCCTTCGAGCACACAGAACAGCGGCTCACCGAGATCATGGTGGGCATCCACCACCGCTGCGCTTCAACCGCGGACGAGTACGGCGACCCCGGCAACTACGTGCTAGGCGCCAACATCGGCGGCTTCGTCAAGGTGGCTGACGCCATGCTCGCGCAGGGGCTTATCTAGCGCACGCTCAGCACGCGAATTCACCATGGAAACGGGCGACTCACTCCTGCTCGGCCGTGGTCCCGGAATTCCTGAATACAAAGTTCGTTTGAGTGACCTGTGAAACTCGCTTGCCCGTGACTGAAACGTTGATTTAACCGGCCAGAAACCCACCGCGGAACTGCAGCCATACAGTTGGAACCAGACGGCAATAGCTGCCCTCCGACAAACGTGGACTGACTCCGCGTCCCTCCTCCGGAGCGGCTCTGACGGGCAATTTCCGTTCTCTCTTCGCATCACGAAAGGGGTTTTCCATGGATTCAGGAAATGTCGCTTGGATTCTGGCCAGCTCAGCGCTGGTCTGCATGATGATCCCTGCCCTGGCCCTGTTTTACGGGGGCATGGTGGGGTCTCGTCGCATTCTCAACATGATGATGATGTGCTTTGGCGGCGCGAGCCTGGTGGCAGTGCTGTGGGCTCTGTTCGGATACTCGATGGCCTTCGGTAATTCGGTAGGCGGCCTGGGGCTCATCGGGGACATTACGGAATTCCCCGGCATGGGACAGCTGCTCGCCGCAGATAAGGAAGCCTCCATTCCGGTGATTCTCTTCGCCGCCTTCCAGCTGTTCTTCGCCTGTGTCACTACGGCCCTGGTTGCGGGAGCGGCAGCCGGACGTATGAAGTTCGGCGCCTGGATGCTGTTTGCCGGAATCTGGGCAACCATCGTCTACTTCCCCATCGCACACTGGGTGTTCGCGTTCTCCTCTGCCGACGGCAGCGTCACTGGCGGCTGGATCGCGAGCGGCATCAAGGCAATCGACTTCGCCGGTGGAACCGCTGTGCACATGAACGCCGGCGCCGCGGCGCTTGCACTGGCCCTCGTACTCGGAAAGAGCTCCGGCTGGCCCAAGATGGAGCACACCAAGCCGCACAGCCGGCCGCTTGTGCTCGTGGGCGCGGGACTGCTCTGGGTGGGCTGGTTCGGCTTCAACGCAGGCTCCGCACTCTCGGCCGGGCAGTCCGCCTCCGTCGTATTCCTGAACACCGCGGTGGCAGCGTCGGCCGGCCTCCTCGCCTGGGCGCTGGTTGAGCGCCTCCGCCACGGCGCAGCCACCAGCATGGGAGCGGCATCCGGCCTGATCTCGGCCCTGGTTGCCATTACGCCTGCTTGCGGCGCGGTCAGCCCGCTGGGTGCACTGGCCATCGGCGCCATCGCCGGTGCCGTCTGCTCCCTCGCCATCGAACTGAAGTTCCGCCTGGGCTACGACGATTCGCTCGACGTTGTGGGCGTTCACCTCGTGGGCGGCATCATCGGCACACTGTTGATCGGCCTGTTTGCCACCGACGCTGCTCCGAACGCCGTCAACGGCCTGTTCTATGGCGGCGGCGTTGAATTGCTGGGTGTCCAGGCGCTGGCCACAGTCTCGGTCCTGGCGTACTCGTTCGGCATCACGTGGATCCTGGCCAAGATCCTTGACCGCGTTGTCGGCCTGCGGATCAAGCCTGAGGACGAAATGCGCGGTATCGACATCGCCGCGCACTCGGAACTTGCTTATCTCACTGATGAAGACCCTGTGGAGCTCGGTTCGCCGCGGCGGGCCTGATAACCAGTGGGACCTGAACTCACATAGATATGCCCGGGCGGTGCCATCGGCGCCCATTGCCGACGCCCGGCGCGAGCCCGGCTAAGGGCCGAACATCGGACCGGTGTCAGCAGTCGCTGGCTTATAGTTCCGGAGTTCGGCCCTTTGTCGTGCCGGCCCCGATACCCTGTTCTCAGCCCTGGCTTCGGATGCTCCGGCGTCAGCTGTGGGAGCAGAGCAAGGTGCCGTCCTGCACTTCCAGCACTGCGGCCCGAATGTGGCTGAGGTGGCTCTTGGGGTCCGCTGTCATGCCGTCGATATCCTCGCCGTTCCAGTGCGGATGGGTGAAGTACACGATGAGCGCACGTTCCTTGCCGTCTGCCGGGGCCTCCAGCGGCACTACGTCCGCGTGCCGTCCTACTACTGGACCGCCGTCGGCCGTTTCAGGAGCCGTCAGGATGAGCCCGTCAGAATTCTCCTGCCGCGTCCAGCCGCCTGAGGCGTCCTCGGACCGGTAGATCGCCTGGCCACGCCATTCGTCCACGATCATCCAGAACTGCCCGTCGAGCTTGAAGACTTTGGGTCCTTCGTGCGGTCGCCCGGCGATGGTCAGGCCTTCAAGAACCCACGACGACGGATCTGCCGGGGTCCTGCTTACCGCACTGTACGTGTTTGATCCCCGGGATTCATCCTTGTACCAGAGCCGGTGCAGACCGTCTCCGCAAAGGGCCACTGCCGCGTCGATGACCCGCGGAGACTCCAATTCGATGGAACCGAGGAACTCCCACGTGACCAGGTCCGGGCTGGTCAATTGGACGATCGAGGCGTTGCCGGTCCAGTCAGTCCGGACTCCGCCGAGGACTGTGAGGTACATGATCCACTGATCGCCGATTCGGACGACGTCGGGGGCCCACAGTGTGGCGGGCAGTTCAGTTCCTGGCGGGACCAGTCCGTCCAGCGTGCCCTGATACTGCCAGTTGAGTCCGCCGTCGGACGAGCGGGCCACTCCGATTGCCGTGCCGTGGACCCACTCGACGCCGGTCAGCCCGGTTTCCGTGGGCCGTCGCTGCGTGTAGAAAAGCACCCAGTCGCCGGTCAGGTGGTCGGGCACCAGGACGGGATCTGTGGGGCCGTCCCAGATGGGATCCCGGTAGGGAGTCCTGAAGGCATCAGCCCTGAGTGGCGAGACGCTGGATGCTGCAGGTTCACGGATTGAATCTGAAGCGGTGGCTTCGGTGCGCACGGGAATCTCCAGGTGGCTGCGTAGTCGGAATTCCGTACAGCATATGCGGGAAAGTGCTTTCCCGCTGCTGCTTCCCGGCTGCGTGACAGGGCTCAGCCGGTGTTAGCGCAGGGGCCTGGAGGGGCCGCACCGGCCCCAGCTGGAGGTGCCGCACCGGCCCCAGGCTGCTGTGTCAGCCAGAGGAAGTCGGGTACGGAGGGGTAAGGTACGGGCTCTGGTTCTTGGAGGCGGCGCAGCCACTGCCGCTCCGGCTCTGGGTCTGCCGGTAGATGGCATTCGGGCAGGGCAGTGCCAGGTTCCTTATGGGGGAGTTGGTCCATTATCTGGTTTGGCCAGAATGGTGGTTCCCAGTCGGGGTGTTCGCTGGCGTAGTGGCGGCCTGTGGGTGAAATCCAGCCGGGTGGTTCGGTGGAACTCGCCGTGGTGGGTTTCCAGGGTGTGGTGTGTTTGAGCCGGTGGTGCTTGGGGCAAGGCTGACCGAGATTGCTGATCCCGGTGGTTCCGCCCTGGTGCCAGGCGAGGAGGTGGTTGGCTTCGTTGTCCAGGGACTGGTTGTTGCAGCCGGGGAACGGGCACTTCCCGTCCCGCAATCTAAGCCATTGGCGCATCGCTTTGGGGATCCGGTAGCTGTCACGGCCGATTTCCAGTGGTGCTCCGTCGCGCGCGTCGGTCAGGACACGGTGGAACGAATCGGCGCCGTCGGCGACGAGGGTCCGCGCCATGGACGGCGGGATGGGCCCGTACCCGTCGAGCATCGCGGGTTCATCGGTCAGGCCCATCAGCGCAAACACCGGCACGGTCACGAGGACTTGGGCCTTGGGTGACGGGATCAGATCGGCCTGCCCGCCCAGAAGCCAGGCCGCGGCTCTGTCGGCGCGGAGTTGGGTGAGGGTCCTGGACTCGGTGGGGCCCTGCAGGGCGCGGGCGGCGGTGGTGGCGCGGTCCCAGATCCCGGAGGCCTGATCGGCCGGGAGGTAGGCGGAGAGCCAGGCCATGCCGTCCCGGTCCGGGGAGTACTCAAGCCGCCGGTCTGCCGCGCTGCGGGTGTGGCGTTTTTCGATGCTGTCCGGGTGATGGCGTTCGCGCCAGGTCCGGGCCTTGTGACGGAACCGGGACGGGACCATTTCTCCGGCCGGGCCACCCCGTGCCGGATTGGGCGCGTCCGGGTCCAGGAAGTGCGCCTCCAACACGTGCGCGGCAGCGGGATTCAGGTTAATGGACTCGTCAACCATGATCCGGGCGTGCTGCCACGAAATGGTCCCTGCCTCCAGGGCGGCGAGGGTCAAAGGCAGAGCCGTGGTCAGGCGGTGTGCCTCGCCCAGCAGCGCGTCACCCGTGCGTTCGCTGACGGTCAGGGCGCAGGCGACCTCGGCCACGATGCCCATGTCCTGGGCGGTCTGCTCCTGAGGGGAAGTGATACGGCCCGCGACGGCCTGGGCGGCGTCGTCGTAACCGCTGGCGGCATGGACCTTCACGGCAGCGAACATGGCTTCCATCCCCACGGTCCCCGACAGGACGGTAAGGCAAAGCTCAGCCTGCCAGCGAGCCAGGTCCCCACACATCGCGGACGGACCAGGTGCTGAAGGGCAATCAGCCGGACCAGTTGCAGCCGGGCTGGCTGCTGGATCCACGGCCGCCCCACGAAGCACACCGGCCATCTGCAGAGCAGAGGCCGCGATGGTCTCCAGAATCTCTGCCGCTGCCGTGTTGTCCATACCTCCATCATGTCGAGGGGGTACGACATTTTAGGGTGACAGACTCCACACCCGGCATGACAGGTCAGAACGCCCCGCGCTAGTAGCGTGTTCACCTCCGCCGTACTCCTAAAGGACATAACGATCAACCGCTCCGCCGCCACCAAAGCACTGACGCTGTTCACCACGCTGCTTCTCGCCGGCGTCCTCACCAGCGCCCTCACCGGTTGTGACGCCGCAGCCCAGGCCGCAACGCACGCCGCAAACAAGGTGGCCGAAGCGGTCAGGGAAGCACCGCCGTCGGGCAACTCCGGCGAATCATCTGTGAGCCCAGCCGACGTGGCAACGGCCCTCGCCCAGCTGGAGACTATCCCGGTGAAGGGGCGCGCACCCAAGACCGGCTACACCCGCGAGGAATTCGGCCCCGCGTGGGCGGACGTCGACCGAAACGGCTGCGATACCCGAAACGACATCCTCGCCAGGGACCTCGACGGCGAGACGTTCAAGCCCGGCACGCAGAACTGCGTCGTTATGACCGGTACACTGGCCGACAAATACACAGGCACAACCATCGACTTTGTCCGTGGCAACACCACCAGCTCCGCCGTCCAGATCGACCACCTGGTTGCCCTCAGCGACGCCTGGCAGAAGGGTGCCCAGCAGCTCAGCGCCGAACAGCGCAGGCAGTTGGCCAACGATCCCCTGAACCTCATGGCTGCCGACGGGCCCACCAACAGCGCCAAGGGCGACAAGGATGCGGCCACCTGGCTCCCGCCCAACAAGGCGTTCCGGTGCGAATACGTAGCCCGCCAGACCGCCGTGAAGGCCAACTACAGCCTGTGGGTCACCCAGGCCGAGCGGGACGCGATGGCAGGTATCCTGGCAGCCTGCAGTTAGACGGCCCCGGGACGCGAACGAGAGCTCAGTCCTTGAACAGGCCCGCGAGGTCCTCTGCCGTAATCGACCCGCTGGACAGGGCGTCGCCTTCCATCACATCCGCGAACAGCTGCGACTTCCGCGCTTTCAGGGCCATGACCTTTTCCTCGATCGTGTCCTTGGCCACCAGCCGGTAGACCATCACATTCCGGGCCTGCCCGATCCGGTGCGTCCGGTCCACGGCCTGCGCCTCGGACGCGGGGTTCCACCAGGGATCCAACAGGAAAACGTAGTCGGCCTCGGTCAGGTTCAGGCCAAAGCCGCCGGCCTTCAGCGAAATCAGGAACACCGGCGCGCTGCCGTTCTTGAATTCATTGACGACGTCGGTACGGTTCCGGGTGCCGCCGTCGAGATAGCAGAACTCGATCTTCTCCTCCACAAGCCGCTCGCGGACCTTGCCGAGGAAACCGGTGAACTGGCTGAAGATCAGCGCCCGGTGGCCCTCCGCGACCAGATCCTCCAGTTGCTCAAACAGCACGTCCAGCTTCGAAGAGCGGACGCCGGACAGCGACGGATCGACCAGCGACGCGTCCAGGCTGAGCTGACGCAGCAGGGTCAGTGACTGGAAGATGGTGAACCGGTTCTTGTTCACGTCCTCGATCAGGCCCAGGATCTTCTGCCGCTCGCGCTGCAGGTGTGTCTGGTAGACCTTCTGGTGGCGCGGGTTCAGCACCACCTCAAGGATCTGCTCCTGCTTGGGCGGCAGGTCCTGGATGACCTGGTCCTTGGTGCGGCGCATCATCAGCGGACGGACGCGACGGCGGAGCTTGTCCAACTGCCCCTTGTCGCCGTTCTTTTCCACAGGCTTTTGGTAGTACTCGGCGAACCGTTTGGGACTGGAGAACAGGCCCGGCGCCACGATGGACGTCAGCGCCCAGAACTCCATGAGGTTGTTCTCCAGCGGGGTGCCGGTGATGGCCAGCTTGAACGCCGCGGGCAGCTTCCGGGCGCACTGGTAGGCCTTGGACTGGTGGTTCTTCACAAACTGGGCCTCATCGAGCACCAGCCCGGCCCAGGTTTTGGAGGCGTAGGAGTCGTAGTCGATCCGGAACAGCGCGTAGGACGTGATCACGATGTCCGCGCCGGCGAGTTCAACGGCCGCGTCCTGGCTGTTTTTGGCAAAGGTTTCGCTCACGATACGGACCGTGAGGCCGGGAGCGAAGCGTGCGGCTTCCGCCGCCCAGTTGCCCACGACGCTGGTGGGGGCCACCACCAAAAAGGGAGTCACGCCGTCGGGCGCCGGAACGCCGGGCGCTGCGACGTGAGCCGGCGCACCGTCTGTTGTCGCCGAAGCCGTGCCAGCCGCCGCAAGCTCAGCAGCCTGCTCCTTCGCGGCGCACATCAGGGCGAGCGTCTGGACGGTCTTGCCGAGGCCCATGTCGTCGGCGAGGATCCCGCCGAGGCTGTGCCGGTACAGGAAGCTGAGCCAGTTGTAGCCCTCCAGCTGGTAGGGCCGCAGCTCGGCATTGAGCGAGGGAGGCAGCGGCAGCCCGTTGATCCCGCCTTCGAGCAGCCCGCCCACGGCCTCACGCCAGGCGGCGGCCTGCTCATCGACAATGCCAAGCTGCGCGAGCTCGTCCCAGAGCCCGGCCTGGAAACGGCTGATCTGCAGCGGGGCGTCCTTGTTGTCCTGCAGCGAGCGGGCCTCCTCGATGAGGGCGCGCAGCTGGTGCAGTTCCGGCAGGTCCAGCGAGAAGTAGGCGCCGCTGGGCAGGAGCATCTTGGTTTGGCCCGCGGCCAGTGCGGAGAATACGGCGGCAAAAGAAACCGGCTGCCCCTCCAAAGAAATCTGGATGCCAAGATCGAACCAGTCGCGCTGTTCGGTGGCCTTGGTGGAGATGGAAACGACCGGAGCTTCCTCGGCCTCGCGGTAGTCGGCGATGTCCCCGGCAGTGTCCACTGATACGTCCGGCGCGTTCCGGAGCTCGGGCAGGACGTCCTCGGTGAAGGCCAGGGTGTCCAGGCCGCCCAGTTCGGCGGACGCGGACAGGCGGGGCGTGCCCCAGCCGCCGGTGGCCGATTCGCCCATGGCCGGAACAACGTTCCACGGCTGGCCGATGCCCTCCAGGATGCGGGCCTCGGCGGTGTCGTCGCGGTAGCCGTGGTCGCCGGGGTGCCGCCACAGCGGTTGGGCCGTGACCAGGGTTCCGGACTTGTAGTGCCATTCCCAATGCAGCCGGACCCGGTGGTCCGCGCCGTAGTTGGCCAGCAGGGAAAGGGTGGGGAGGGCCAGGGCGGGCAGCGCCACCGACTCATCCGTCGCCGTGACCCGGGCAGCCTGCTTGAGCTTCGGGTAGAAGCCGGTGAGGAAGCGCGTCTCATCCTTCGCCGGAATGTGCAGGGTGCTGCCGGCCGTGACGAACGTCAGCAGTTCCTCGCTCAGCCCGTTTTCCAGCGGGGCCAGCGTGATCACGTTGTCCGCGGAAACACCGGGCAGCGCCTCCCCGCCCGTGGTCAGGAAAATGCCGTGCGCGGGGCGGCCAATGGTCCCCACCGACGCCGGATCAACGTCTTCCCCCTCAACGGTGATGGTGGGCGCGAGCTCCAGCCCGCCGTCGTCGTGCGTTGCGCCGGGAGCCGCTGCGTCCCCACCCACGGGCGAGCCGTAACGGCTCAAATTAAGCCCGACGGCGGCGGGGGACTCCGCGAGCCGCACCGGCTCGGTGCCGCGGCTGTGCACCAGGGCGAGGCCGATCTTTTTGGCGTCGGTGAGCAGGCTCCACATGTTCTTCCCGGCGAACGTGTTCAGGCCCAGCCACAGCGCGGAGGAGTTATGAACCCGGTTGGCGGCGGCGGTGTGGGCGGCCAGGAACGCCTGCATCCACTCGATGTGAGCCTCGTTGCATTCGCGGCGGAAGTTCAGGTAGCTCAGCGTGTTCCAGGAGACGTCGCCGCGGATCCACTTGCCCTTGGCGCCCATGATCACGGGCCGGGCCTTGAGCTGGCGGACGCTGCGGAGCGGGTCGCGGCGGCCTGTGTAGGAGAAGTGCGGCGCCGGTTCCTCGATCTCGAACTGGAGGGCCAGCGGGATGCCGCTGATGGACTGCGTGATGCCCGGCTGCGAAATGAGCGGGCTGAGGGCCTGCTCCCAGTCGGCCAGGTCCAGGTTGGCGGGTTGGCGGGAAAGCCGGGACACTTCAGCGGGGGCCAGGAGCTGGACGCGGATGGCCGGGTTGTCCTCGGCGGCGAACAGCAGCGCGGCCACGTGCTTGCAGTCCTTGCGGACGGGGCAGCTGCAGACACCCACGGTGCAGCTCCAGCCGCCCGATTTCCGCACCAGCTTGGCCGTGGTGGAGTACGGGACGTCGGCACCTCCCCGGACCTTGCCCAGCATCAGCCCGGTGGCGGCGTCGAACGACATTCCGGAAACCCGGCTTCCCATGGCATACGCCAACCCGGCCGCGAGGGAGCGGTCGTTAATGGCGGGGGTCTGTATTGCCAGTGCCGCACTCTCGTCCGGTTGGGATGGCATGGTGCGCGCTACTTTCAGCTGGCCACGGGGGTGCCGTGTCCGATCGGAGGTTATCTGCTTCATCTTAGTTCGCCCGGAGGGAGCCTGAAACTTCGCCTGACGTTCACTTCCGCCTCAACACGGCGCCGCCCCCGCCGACGTAGCGTGAAAGTGTCCTGAGCAGCACCGAAGCATTCAGCAGTGAGGAATCCCATGACCATGAGCCAGAACCCTGTCGTCCTGACCAAGGCCAGCATCGATGCAGGCAGCGAGGAGGTCGTAGATGCCAACGTTTATGTGGTGAACGCCATGTACGGGAAACTGCTCGACGCCGGCGAGATCGCGCCCGCGGCGCTCGGCAGCTACTACGTTGACTTCTACGTCACGCAGTCCTTGGAGGGCGGCTTCGCCCAGTACGTGTTCACCGCGGACCGCGACGAAGTGGACCCGCTCATCCGCGAGGGCCTCGCCGGCATGGGCGCAAACGCCCACCTGGAACTCTTCAACCGGACCGTTGCGGCGTTTGATGCCTTGTCCGACGAAGACGAAGAGCGCTACCTCGACGGCGACCTGGACACCGAGGAAGAGTCCAACGACGCCGTTCGCACCATTGAAGAGCTCGACGGCGAGTTCGAGGAACTGTTCGAAACCGAAAACATCACGGCGCTCAACGCCGCCTGGCTCCTGTCCCAGGAGGGCCTGCTGGTGCTCGACGAAGAAGAGCTCGACGCGTACATCGAGCGTCAGGTTGCGCTCATCCCCAACCTGGAGGAACGCCAGGCCGCGGCCGACGAGGAAGCGCTGGAGGACGCCCCGGACTTCGAGGTCATTATCCGCGAACTGTGCGACATCGCCGGCTATGCGCTGCAGAAGATCACCATGGGCGACCCCAACTACATGCACGACGGCGAGAAGACGCTGGCCTGGCACTTCACCACGGACCACGGCGACTTCATCATGGTCGAGGACGACGACGAGGCGTTCATGATCAACCCGGAGACCCAGGAAATCGTCGCCGCCGTTGAGTTCGAGGAATCGGACGACGACGAGATGATCGACGCGTAGGACCCTCACCACGGCTGCGGGCCGGGTTCGTCGGAAGTTTCCGGCGACCCGGCCCGCCGTCGTTCCGGCTGTTAGGTGTTCTGGTCCAGCGCCCTGGCGAGGATTTCCAGCAATTCCTCATCTACCTGGTCCACAGACGTGAGCCGGACGCGGCGGTCGAAGGGATCATCGGCCCGGGCCTTCAGGGCTTCCAAACGCCCTCCGGCGGCTGCGTCGAGGCGGAGTGTGTCCAGGCGCAGCGCGACGTCCACGGCGGTGTTGGTGGTCCGGGTGACCTGGGCGAACTTCCGTCGTGGGCTGTGGAGCGAGACGTAGCCCTTCCGCATCTGGATCTCCACGCCCTCGGTGGCCGCCGCCCACGCCAGGAGCGCGTCGGCGATGGGCCGCAGCTCCGGGTGGTTGATGTACTGGCCGTCGATGAGCTCGTCGGCGTCGCGCAGCATAAATTCCGGGTAGCCGAACAGCTCCCACGAGACGGCGTACTGCGCATAGCCTGTGACGCCGTGCTCGTCGCGCATCCAGTGGCATAGCTCGGCGTCGTTCCTCAAGCCTGCGGAGCGTGCCTGCTCGGCCCAGTACCCGACGTCGTGCCCCGTCTTTCGAAGGAGCAGGGCTTTGTTGCTGTCCACCATGGTCTGCCAGGTCTTGGCCGATTTCCGGGGTCCCTGGGTGTTGGGCATGCTTCGATCGTAGTGGCGGACTGGGGCACCTGTTGAAGGAATTTTGGGGCAGCCGTAACTTTCCCGGTCCGGCCAGCGATGAAGGGGGTGAAGGGTTCCTCACGGAGCCGGATCTGAATTGTTCTCTAGGTTTTGGAGTGTCATATGTCGTTGTTCACTGTTCTCGCCACCAGCAAAATCGCCGCCGGAGTACTCGCCGCGGGCACCCTGGCCGTCGGTGGAACCGGCGTCGCAGCTGCTTCCGGCGTCCTCCCGGCCGATGCACAGCAGACCGCCCACGAACTGCTCGGCGCCCCCGCCCCCAAGCTGGCCGCTGACGCCACCGAGTCGGCTTCCGCAAACGCTTCCGGCGATGCAGCAGTAACCGGCGAAGCAGCCGTCTCCGACGATGAGGTCGCAGCCGAGGCCAACGCCTCCGCCGCTGCCGGCACCGCAGTGGACGCAGCTGGCGCCGCAGCCTTTGGCCTCTGCACCGCTTTCACCCACGGTGGACTGAACGAAGCCTCCGAGGGTTTCTCCTCGCTGGTCATCGCCGCTGAGGGCGAAACCAACGTTGACGCCTTCTGCGCTGATGTTGTTGCGAAGGGTGCCGGTTCCGCTGACGCCGACGCTTCCGGCGAGGGTTCCGCCGCCGTAAAGGCTGAGCGCCCCGAACTGCCCGCAGTGCCAGCAGTCCCCGCCGTACCGGCAGTTCCGGGTGTCGACGGCGAGCCTTCCGTTCCCGCCGTTCCTGCTGTTCCCGCCGTACCGGGCGACGTTGTAGACGTTCCCGCCGTTTCCGGCCACTAGGACCTGCTCAGCTAGTGTGGACTGCGGGAACCGGCTCAGGACGGACCGGATTCCCGCAGTCCACATGGCAGCCAGATAGCTGACCGACCGCAGCTGACCGACAGCAGCGGAGCACGCCGCGCCGAATACCGGGATGAGCGACTACGCTGCCCGGGATGGAGGAGCCACTGGTGCTAGACACTTTGGCCGAAGAAGACATAGATACTTTTGCAGACACAGCCGGTGCTGATCCGGCTGTGCTCTTCGGCGCTGTCTATCGAACCTTGTCCGGAGCGGTCCTGGGTTACCTCAAGGCCCGTGGCGTGGATGATCCCGAGGCTGTCACCCAGGATGTGTTCCTGGCGTTTTTCCCCAAGATTGGTGAGCTGACTGGCGGCCTTCAGGGCGCCAAGTCGTTGGTGTTCTCCATCGCCCACGCCCGGATGGTGGATTACTACCGGCGGGTTGAACGCCGGCCGGACTTCACTCCGTACGACCCCCTGCAGGACGGGCGCAGCACGGCGTCCGCGGAGGACCACGCCCTGGGCCACAGCGGCGGCGCGGCTGCCCTGCTTGAAGGCCTCGCCGATGAACACCGCGAGGTGCTGGCACTGCGGGTGGTGGCCGACCTTTCCATCGAACAGGTGGCCGGCATCATGGGCAAGTCCCAGGGTGCCATCAAGCAGCTCCAACGCAGGGCGCTGCAAAACCTCAAGGACCAGACTCTTAGAAGAAACCAGGCAGATCATGAGTGACACCGCAGGCTCACGCAACGGTTCCCGCGAGGACGCGTCTGTTGACCGGTTGCTGCTGGAGGCAGGGCTGGACGACGACGGCGGCCTCCGCCCCGTTCTGCTGGAGCTCCGGGCGCTCGCAGCCGAGCAGCCGGTACCTTCCGAGGCGGTTGCCGCGCTTATGAGGCCTGCAGTGACACAAACTCCTGCGGTGACACAAACTCCTGCGGTGACACAGACTCCTGTCGTGGCACAGACTGTTGTCCCGACGCCTGCACCGAGCCACGCGGCACCGACCCGTCACCTGGCGGTGGCGGCATCCCCTCAATCAGAGCCCGCCGTAGCCCCCGCCGAGGCAACCGGCCAGGTCACGGCGGCCACCGACGAGCTTGCCGCCCGCCGTCGTGCCAAGCGCAGGATCACCTTCACCACCCTGTCCGTGGCCGTCTCGCTGGCGGCCGGCGGCGCCGTTGCTGTGGCCTCCGACCAGGGGATCCGGGATTCCCTCGGCCAGGTCAACCACGCAGTTACATCCTTCGTGTCCACCGTTGGCGGCGGGCCTGCGCCCGCGCCGGTGGAGACCCCGGCTCCGGGACCGGGCCAGCCCGCCGTCCCTGCCGTAGGACCCACCGGGACGGCTGACACTGTGCCAGTTCCGGCCGTACCGGGATCCGGTTCCAGCCAGGCCACGGAGCCCGCTCCGGCCCCTTCAGGTTCAGCGCCGGCAGTGCCCCTGCCAGACCTTCCCCTCCCCGAAAACGTCACACCGGGTATGCCGGGTGGGCCGCTGAACGGCCAGGGACAGCCCCCGGCTCTGCCCCTGCCGGCCACGCCTCCAGTCCCGCTGCCGGGCCTCCACCCTTAAGCGGTCAATCGGTAGGCGGTTCGTCCGTGGGCGGTCGATCCGTAAGCGCCACAACCGCCAGTAGCCAGAACCGCCAGTAGCCGGAACCGTCAAGTAGCCAGAACTATCAGTAGCCTGACGCCGCTGTCCGGATCATTTCCCCGGCCGGCGAGGCCAGGTACCAGACGCCGTTGACGCCCTGCCCCAGCACGTCGCCGGGCTTCTTGTCCTGCGCGAAGTAGTACAGCGGCAGTCCATTCAGGGTCACCTGCTTGGCCCCGTCCGGCGTCGTGATTGTCCCCAGCGTGCCGGTGACGCCTTCGGCGGCAGGCTTGGCCGCGGTGGTGAGGACCGGTGGCCACGCGGTCAGGCACGCTCCCGTGCAGGCGCTGGTACCGGAATCCTTCACGTCCTTGGTGAAGAAATAGACGCTCATGCCCGCGGCGTCCACCACGATGTTGCCGGCGCTGGAGGATGCTGTCTTGAGGTCGACGGCGGCCGCTGCGGTGGGGGAGCCGGTGGTCGGGGCGGCGGACGTGGTGGCCGGGCTGGTGGCCGCCGGAGTGGTTGCGGTGGTTCCGGGGCTGCCGCCGCAGCCGGAAAGTGCGGCTATGAGAGCCGCTGCGGCAAGACCTGTGCACAAATGCTGTTTCATGGGATGCTCCTCGGCTGGGGCCCGGCGTAGGTCACCGGACGCTAACCCGTACGACGCACCAGGGTGAAGAATGGTTCAAAGTGAACCGTTTTCCGTCCGCCGACGTTATATCGCATGAGTGCACGGAGCTTCAGCGTCGTTGTAGTCGCGCATTTGTAACGTAGTCGCGCATTTGTAACCGCAGACAGGATCAGGGACAGGAGGGCGGCATGCCGCTGGACGAGGACGTGGTGGCTGCGATCTACCGCGAACACGGCTCCGCCCTCCGCCGTTTTGTGCTCAGCGCCTCCCGCGACCCACAGCTGGCAGAGGACGTGGTCCAGGAGACCGTGCTGCGCGTCTGGCAGCAGGCCCCGGACATCACCGGGAGCCTCCGCAGCTACCTGTTCCGTACAGCGCGGAACATCATGATCGACAACTACCGCAAAGCCCAAAGGCGCCCCGCCGAAGTGATGGAACGCGAACTCGCCGATCCCGCCGAGGCCGTGGAACGCGTGGATGAACTCCTGAACCGCGTGCTGATGGAAGAGGCGCTGCTGCGGCTCAGTACCGAACACCGCGATGTCCTCGTCGCCCTCCACTACCGCCGTTTCACCGTCAACGAGGCCGCCGTGCAGCTGAACATCCCCAGCGGAACCGTGAAGTCCCGGGCCTATTACGCCGTTAGGGCGCTGCGGACCATCCTCGATGAGATGGGGGTGGAGCGGTGAACGCCTCTGAGCTGCACCAGTTGCTGGGCGCCTACGTGCTCGGCGGGCTTGACCCCGCGGATTCGCAACGTTTCGAAGCCCACCTCAAGGACTGCGCGGACTGCCGGACCGAACTCGCCGAGCTTGAAAGCCTGCCGGCCCTGCTGGATGCGCTTCCCGTCCCGGACGCGGTGGCGCTCACCGGGAGCGCCCGCCCCGGGGTGGCGCCCGAGCCAGCCAGCTCCGTGCCGCGCAGGGTCCTGGATGAACTGGCCACCCGGCGTCGTAAATTACGACGGCGGTGGGCGGCCGTGGTGGGCGCCGTCGCCGCGGCGTCCCTCGCCTTGGGGGTGGCCGCGGCCCCGCTGCTCAGCCAGCCGCCGGAGCCGGACGCCAGCTACTCGGTCCAGTCCGGCAACGGCCTGCAGTTCAGCATCGACCTTGCCCGGAAAACATGGGGCACCGAGCTGGCCGTGAACGGCAGCAAACTGCCGCTGGACGGAACCCTCTCGCTCTGGATCCGGGACCGGGACGGCGGCGAGGACCGGGCATGTGCCTGGACCGCGACGCCGAGCGGGAGGGTGAAGGTCATGGGCGCCACTCCCGTTCAGCTGGCCAGCATCGCCAGCCTGGAACTGCGGGACGAAACCCAGCACGCCGTGGCTGTGATTACGGTGCCGTGATCTCTTTGCCGTGATCTCTTTGCCGGAGATTACGGCTCTGTGATCACGGCTCTTTGGTTACTGCTCTGTGGTCACGGCGCTGTGGTTACGGCTCTGTGGTTACGGCGCTTGGAGGGCGCGGAGCTCGGCCACCAGAGCTGGGTTTTCGCAGGCGCGGGCAAACGCTTCGATCCTCATATTGATCTCACGGCCCAGGAGCCAGGCGCCCAACCGCTCCGCCACCGGCCGCAACCAGGCCGGGCGGCACGAAAAGGTGTACTTCCAGACGGCGCGCGTGCCGCCGTCGTCCGCGGTGAAACGCCAGCCGCCGCCGAAATTCCCGAAGAACCACGGTCCGGACACCATGGTCATACCCACGTTCCTGGGTGGCGCATAGGAAACGTACTCGCTCACCATCACCAGGCCCAGGCGGGACACGGTCCGTGTCCGGACGCCCTTTCCGGCGGACGTTGCGCCGTCCAGGAATCCTTGGGAGGAGATGAACGGGTCCCACTGGAGCCGGAACGCACCCGTGGTCTGGGAGAGGGAAAAAACTGTCTCCGGATCGAGGCGGATGAGGCGTTCGGCGCGTACCTGGGGCATGGACCCACCCTAACCGGAGGTCGGGTGTTCCGCGCTGGGCCGGGTGTTCCAGGTGGGGCCCGGTGATGGCGCCCCCTACATTTTGGCCAGGCGAGCCCGGACCACCATGTACACGCCGTAGCAGATGAGGCCGGCGCCCACGGCGGCCAGCAGGTAAACGCCGAAGGGCTGGTCGCGAAGGGCCCTGAGCCCACCGTCCAGGCCCGTGGATTCACCCGGATGGGCCTGCAGGGTGGCGATGGTGATGAGCATTCCGGTCAGCAGCAGGACTATGCCTTTGGCGACGTAGCCGGTCACGCCCAAGGTGGAGACGGCCGTCCGGGCAGGGCGGGAAACGGGCATCGTGAGGTGTTTCTCGAAGGTCTTCTTGATGCCGCGGATGCCGTAGATGATCCCGGTGATGGCCATGCCCAGACCCACGAGGACCAGCAGTGCTACGCCGCCGGGGGCCTTCATGACGGCGACGGTGAGGTCGCTCGCCGATTGCTGGTTGTCGCCTCCGGACCCCGTGCCCATGGCGAAGCTGGCCAGGGTCGCGGCGAGCCCGGCAAACACCACGGCCTGCGCTGCCGCTTTGGCCTTCTTACCGACTTTGTCCTTGGTGGGCAGTCGGTTGTAGTCGAAGACGGCGTCGCTGGCCTGCCAGACGGCAAGGGACGCGCAGGCGGCAAAGCTTGCCCACAGGAGGAACGGCCCGGCGGGCTGGCTGGCCAGTTCGGAAACAGCCCCGCTGAAGTCAGCATTCCCTGAACCGCCCATGGCAAGGCGGATTGCGATGGCGCCCACCAGAAAGTGCAATAGGCCGCTTACCGCGAAACCGACCCTCGCCAGCAATTCCAGGGCCCGCGAGTTGGTGACGTCCTCCGCCGCGCCTGCGGCGTCTTTGAGTTCTCTTTTGATGGCGCTTCCTTCGGGCCAGCGCCGCACGGGCGCAGATTTGTGTGCCCCCCCGCACAACCCCAATCGTGCCACGCGGCGCCGGCCGCGAACAGTACCAACTTTGCGCACCGCGGACCGACATTAACTGCGTGTGCGTTGGTGTGCCCGGCGATGGGGAGTGTTCCCCATCGCGGGAGAATTGCCACCATGCGACGATATGTCCAGCGATAGAACTAACTCTTAATACTCTCCGGGGGAGACACCATGACTTTTTACGGCGCGGACGTCAGCCAGCTGCGGGAGCTGGCGAGGGCCGTTGACAAGGCGGCCGCGCTGCTCAGCAGCCGGGCCAGCTCCCTGCAGGGCCAGATCCAGTCCGCGCCATGGAAGGGTGCCGACGGCGAGCTGTTCCGGCAGGACTGGTCCGGCAACCACCGCCCCAGCCTGGAGCGGGTGGCATCCAGCCTCCGCCACAACTCCAAGCTGCTCCTGCAGCACGCAAACGAACAGGAACAGTCCTCTGCCGCGACCGGCGGCGGCAGTGGCGGTGGCGGGACCCGCGTCCTGGACAAAATCAAGGACCTGGGCAGCCGCGCCCAGAACTGGCTGGAGGAACAGGTAGCGAAGGCGGCAGCGGCTGAGGCCCATCGCCAGGAGCTGATGCAGGGCATGGATGACATGCTCAAGGCCAGCCCGGAAGAGCAAGCCAAGTGGTGGGCCAGCCTGTCCGAGGCGGACCGGAAATACCTGATCGAAGGCGAAGACGAGAACGGCCCGTTCGCCGAGGACCTCATGAGGATGGACGGCGGGATTCCCCAGTCCGCCCAGGATCAGGCGAGCGCCCACCTCCGGGAACTCGCCAAGACGGAAACTCCTGTATACACGGAGTCTGGCAAGGCCTCCCTTGATGCCCGGGTTGCCTGGTTCCACGCCGGCGCGGAGGTGGGCACCGTCGTCGTAGAGAATGCAGACGGTTCGGCCACCATGAAGGTCCACGGGAACGTGGGCGTAGGGGTGAACGACACCACCGGCACGGCAGGGGTCACGCTGAACGGAGAGGCCTCGCGCGAATACAAATTCGGCAGCCTGGAAGAGGCCATGGCCGCCCGCAACCAGATTTATACGGATCTCCCGCCGGACAGCGTCGGTGAGATCAAGGACGCGGCGGGCAACCCGCCCGGCTACATTCTGGAGACCATCAACGATGCTGCGGACGACAACGGCTCCACCGGCCACGACGACAAAGCCAAGGGAACCCTCTCCCTCGAAGCCAAAGGTGAATCCGGCCCGGCTTCGGGCTCGGCGAAGCTGGATCTTGCCTACGAGCGGAACCTGACGGACGGCACGGCCACCGCCAGCGCCGAGGTGTCGGCCCAGGGCAAGCTGGACCTTGACGGCAAGGTGTTCGAGGCCTCGGGCAAGGGCGGCCTGGAAGTGAACCTGGATAAGAACGGCAACATGGAATCGGTCGCCGTATCCATGGAGGGCACGGTTGCGGAGGGCGCCAGCGCGGGTGCCGACCTCCAGGGCGCAAAGGCTGAGTCCAGCGTGACAGTGGGCACTCAGGGCACCGTGAAGATCGACGTTGAGTACTCGCCGGAGAACGCGCCTGTGATCGATAGCTACATGCGCAATATGGCGTTGGGAGACACGGTTGCGGCCGGCCACGACGCCGCCAAGCTCTACGCGGCAGGTTCCGCCACAGTCCAGGTGAACAGTGTGGTGACAGCGTCCAACGAGTTCGGCGTTGACCTCAAGGCCGGCGAGGTGGAGGTCAAAACCGAGAACAAGGCAACCACCAACGTGTCCACGTACTATAAGGTCCCGAACGACACCAAGCTCGAGAAGCTCTGACGACCCGTGCCGGATCAGCACGTTCCAGCCAGCCCAGCCAAGACTTACCGCTAAGGAGCAACCATGTCAGTTCATATCGAGTCCCCGCTGGGATTCACGGCAGACTTCCCCGAGCACACCCAGGTTCTGGAGGACTCCGCCGCCGGGCCAAACACCGAGCAGTATGGCCTGCTGGGCGGTGTCCTGGTGACGGTCATCAAGGACGACACCTCCGTGACCGGCGCCGCGCAGGCTAACGGCTGGGCGCACCTGATGTCAGGCTTCTACCTTGAAGACCGGGCCGGGACCATCCTCACCGAAGGCGAACTGAACGTACCCGGTAAGTCCTCGTACGCCGTCGTGGTTGGATACACGGATCCGGCAGGCGAGGCGAGGGTCGCGGCCACTGTGGGTGTTTGGGAGAACAGCCGCTTCATCGGTGTTGTGGTGATCTGGCCGTACGTGAACCCGGAGGTCGAGCCGCGGCTGGGGATGCTCAAGGAGATCGTCGCCTCCATCAGCGTGAACTGACCCCAACTAACTAGCACTAAGTGTCGTAATGACGGCTCAAAACGGCACCTGCTGCTACCCGGTTTCCGTGGCTCAGCGCCGGCGGTAGCAGAGGTCGAAGATCAGCCGGCCTGCTTCGTGGGCCTTCGCCTCGAAACTCGTGCGGATCCGGCCTTCGAAGCGTGGCGCCCAGCCGCCCGTTTCATCAACACCCTCGTTGGGGCCTGTATGCGCGGTACTCACCGGCGCCCGGCCTTCGCGGACGGGCGCGCCGCCCACCAGGGTTTCGACGCCGGATTGCCACACTTGGGTGAGCGGGCTTTCCGGGCCGTGGCGCTCGCCGGTGTGGAGGTTTTCGAAGTCCGGCGAGTCCGCGAGGACGTCGCGGACGTGGACAGCGTAGTTGGACCAGTCCGTGGCGACCCGCCAGAGTCCGCCCTTGGTGAGTGCCCGTGCCGCCAGCTCGGCGAACTCCGGCTGGATGAGGCGGCGCTTGTGGTGCCGTGACTTGTGCCAGGGATCGGGGAAGAACACCCACAGCTCGCTGACGGATCCTGCCGGCAGCATGGTGGCGAGGACCTCGGGCGCGTTGGCTTCCACCACCCGGACGTTGTTCAGCCCGCGGCTGTTGATTTTGATGATGGTGTTGGCCAGCCCCGGTGTATAGACCTCGACCGCCAGGAAGTCCGTGTCCGGGTTCTCCTCGGCCGCGTGGCAGATGGCATCGCCCAGCCCCGAACCGATCTCCACAATCAGCGGTGCCTTGCGGCCGAACTCGGCCTCGGCGTCGAAAGTGTAGTCCGGGTGGACCGACGTGTTCGCGATGTGCCGGGGCACGTCCAGCGCCCACCGGTCCGAGTGCTCTTCCCACGCCGTCTGGCGGCGCCCCTGGAGGCGGGTTCCGCGGCGCACAAAGCTCACCGGCCTGCCGCCGTACGTGCCGAAAGACGCCTGGGTACCGGGCGTTACCGGGCGCGGGACATGCGGAGGCTGGGGAGATTCTGGGGATTCACTCATCCCTTCCAGAATACCCGGGGCCCACGCGCACGGCTTGGGAACTCACCTGAGCCACGAACGGGACGCGACGGAAATTCGAAATGGCCGCTCTGCAAGGCAGACATGAAATCTCAGAAGAGGATCATAAAGTCCCCGTCCCTGAGCACGAGCACCAGGCCCACTGCAACCTCGGCCGCCGATATCCACAACGCAGCCACACCAGCCCGCCAACCGTTTGACCGACGCACAAATACGCGGAGCGAAACAATGCCGAGCGTCACTGCGAGCAGGCCAAACAGCGCCGGATAGCTCCACAGCACCAACGGTGCAACCCAGTCCAGCCGCCCAGGGCCCTCGGAAGGCCTCGTGAAGAGGGCCGCCAATAGGCTGAGAGGCCCAGTCAAATACATGCTGGCGGGCGCAATGAGGCTGAAGGCGAGGCTGGCTGTCCCTTCGCCGCTGCCGTGGGCCTTCGGCGAGGCCGGGGCTGGCGCAATGGACGGATCGTGCAACGGTGCGAGGCTCATGGTTTCTCCCGAATGCTGTGGCTGGATACCGCTTGCTGATCCCAAACTAGGTTCGCTCCAGGCGGGTCACCAGGCCCTTTCTGGCCTATGTGGATAACTTCGCAAGGGCCGGCTGGCGCCAAGGCAAGTCCGGGCGTCAGGGCTCAAGGACGCGCAATGACAGAATGGGTCCCGTGACCCGTGCTGACAACGTTGAAGTGCCTGGACTGCTGGTCGACGCCGAAATCGACGACATCCCCCCAGCAGCCCCCACGCGCCTTCCGGGCCAGTCGGGCGGCGGTCCGGAGAGCCCGCAGGGCAGCCGACGCGCGCTCGTGTACCTAGGCCTCTGCCTGGTGCTCATCGGGCTGAACCTCCGCACGGTGTTCTCCAGTTTCGCTGCAGTTCTTCCGGAGATCACGTCCGACGCCGGCATACCGGGCTGGGCCGTCGTGGTGCTCACCACCGTGCCCGTGACGCTCCTGGGTGTCTTCGCACCGCTGGCCCCTGTCCTGGCCCGCCGGTTCGGCGCCGAACGCGTCCTGCTCGGCGCCATGGCAGTGCTCACAGCTGGGCTGCTGCTGCGGCCCGCGGACATCGGCGGCCTGGTGCCCGGTGCCGGCCACCTGCCTACCTTGATGGCGGGAACCGCTGCCTGCGGTGCCGCCATCGCCCTGTGCAACGTGTTGCTGCCAGGGCTGGTGAAGCGCGACTTCCCGCACCGGCTGGGCCTCATGGGCGGCCTGTACACCACGGCGATCTGCGCGTCGGCCGCCCTCGGAGCCGGCTTTACCTACCCGGTCTTCACGGCGACGGGGGAGTGGACCTCGGCGCTGTGGTTCTGGGCCGTTCCTGCCGCCGTCGTACTTTTGCTGTTCCTCCCGGTGGCGCTGCGCCAGCACCCCGTCCGGCACCAGGCCGCCAACCTCGGCGTCAACGTGTGGCGTTCGGCGGTGGCATGGCAGGTGACCATCTTTATGGTGCTGCAGGCCATGATGTCCTTCAGCGTCTTTGCCTGGCTGGCGCCGATCCTGCGCGAACGCGGCGTGGACGGCGGCACGGCCGGCCTGATGGTCTCTGTTTCGATCGTGCTCCAGATGACGGGTTCGTTGTTTGCCCCTGCACTGGCGGCGAGGTTCCGTGACCAGCGGGCCATCGCTGTGGTGGTGGCGCTGATGACCGGCGGCGGGTTTGCGCTGAGCATCTTCGGACCCCTGGAACTCATCTGGGTGTGGACCTCGCTGCTGGGCCTGGGCCAGGGAAGCCTCACCGCGGTGGCCCTGACCATGATCATGCTGCGGACCCGCGACGGGCACACCGCCGCGCACCTGTCCGGGATGATGCAGGGCGTGGGCTACGGGCTGGGTTCCACCGGCACGCTGATGGTGGGCCAGCTGCACCAGGCCACGGGATCGTTCACGGCCGCCGGGGTGCTGTTCCTGGTGGTCGGTTCGCTGGCCGCGGTGTTCGGTTACCGCGCGGGCCGGAACCGCTACATCGGCGGCTCCAGCCGGTCGGGCCACTAGCGTGCAGGAACCCGCCCTGCCGGCCACGCATTCCGCCGCCACCGCCGGGATCCTGCAGCGACCGTACCTGTGGGTGACCGTCGGCGCATGTGCCCTGGTGTTCCTCGCGGCCTTCGAATCGCTCGCCGTGACCACCATCATGCCTGTCGTCAGCCGCGAACTCGACGGCGCAAGCCTGTACGCGCTGGCCTTCGCCGGGCCGCTGGCCACCGGCGTGATCGGGATGGTGGCGGCCGGCAACTGGTCGGACCGCCGCGGCCCAACAGTCCCGCTGTACGCCTCCGTGGCGTTGTTCGTGCTGGGCCTGATCATCGCGGGCACGGCCGTGTCCATGCCCATGCTGGTTGCCGGCCGCCTGGTGCAGGGGCTTGGCGGCGGCGCGCTGACGGTTGCGCTCTACGTGGTGGTGGCCCGCGTCTACCCGGCCGTCCTGCACCCCGGGATTTTTGCCGCCTTCTCGGCCGCATGGGTGATCCCGTCACTGGTGGGCCCGTTCGCAGCCGGCATCGTGGCGGAGGTCCTGAGCTGGCACTGGGTGTTCCTGGGCGTGGTGGGCCTGGTGGTGCCCGCCGTGGTGATGATTGTTCCGGTGCTCCGCGGCATCGACCGGCCTTCTGAGCAGGCCACGGTCCCGCCCTGGGCGCTGGGCCGCCTGGCCTGGGCGGCGCTCGCCGCGCTCGCTGTGCTGGGGCTGAACCTCTCCGCCGGAGTCACTATCGCGGGCGTTCCCGCAGCCCCGGCACTCGTGGCCGCGGCCGCCGTCGTGATTGCCCTCTTGGCCGTGCGGCCCCTGGTTCCCCGTGGAACGCTGCTCGCGCGCCGCGGCCTGCCCAGCGTGATCCTGACCCGCGGCCTGGCGTCTGCCGCATTCTTCGGTGCCGAGGTCTACCTGCCGTACCTGCTGATCGAGGAGTACCAGTTCCCGCCGACGTTCGCCGGCCTGGCGCTCACCGGAGGCGCGTTGTCGTGGGCAGCCGCTGCCGCCATCCAGGGCCGCCTCGGCACCCGGCTGCAGCACCGGGTGGCGGTGCGCATCGGCTCAGCGCTGGTGCTGGGAGCCATTCTCCTCACGTTGGCGACGTCGGCGCTCCACTGGCCGGCCGCCGTCGCGATTGCCGGCTGGCTCTTCGCCGGCGGCGGCATGGGGTTGCTGTATCCGCGGCTCAGCGTGATGACGCTCGCCCTGTCCACCAAGGAAAACGAAGGCTTCAACAGCTCGGCGATGTCCATCTCGGACTCGCTGGGCGGGGCGCTGGCGCTCGCCGCCACGGGCATCGTGTTCGCGGCATTTACGACGACGGCGGAATCGTTCGCGGGGGTCTTCGCACTGACGGCGGTTGTGGCCCTCGCCGCGGTTGCGGTGGCGCCGCGGGTTTCCCGCTAACCCCCGGAGTTTTTGTCCAGATAATCCGAGTTGCACGCCCGGGAAGGCGCTTTATCTGGACAAGAACTCAAGCCAGCCGGGTGGCGCGGAGCACGGTGTCGCCGATGATGGCTTCCTCGCCGTCCGGACCCGAAGCCGTGCGCTCCCGTGTGGTGTTGACTTCCAGCTGCCAGTCCGGCGAGTCCAGGCCGAGCTCCGCCACGAGCTGCGCCGGGGTGTAGAACATCTCCGGCCTCGTGTGGTTTCCCCACGGCGGCAGGTGGTCCGGATGGTGGCCCACGATCAGCAGCGTGCCGCCCGGCTTGACCGCCGCAGCCGCCATCCGCAGCGGACCTTGCCACGCCAGGTGCGGCGAATGCAGGAACTGCGAAGACACCAGATCGTAGGTGGCCGCGGGCTGCCACTCCTCCAGGTCACACTGTTCCCAGTGGATGCGGCTGGGAATTTCACCGGCTCCCTGCGCGTGCACACTCTCGCGGTCCAGGGCCGCCTTTTCGTGGCCGAGCGCCCGTTCCAGCGCGACGGCGGACACATCGACGGCGGTGACGGTCCAGCCCTGCTGGGCCAGCCAGATGGCGTCGGCCCCTTCGCCGCAGCCCAGGTCCAGAGCCTTGCCCGGCTTCAGCCCGGCGCCTTCGCGGACCAGTTGCGGGTTGGGTTTCCCGCTCCAGAATTTCGGCTTGGTCCGGTACGTTTCGTCCCACGCCTCGGCGGCACTGCGCTGCGGTGCATCCCCCAGCCGCGTGTCGCCGTCGTCCGTTGAGTGGTGGTGGTCGGCACCCTGTTCAGTCATGCCTCAAGCCTGCGCCTGCCGGGCACCCAAAGGCAACGCCCGCACCACCTGCACCACGTGCTTGAAAGAGGCCGAGGCGCGGGGATGGTACGCTTAGGGGACTTGATGTGCAGTGATGCCCGCTCGTCCCTTGATTTGGGAAGCGGGTTTTTTCATGTGAGAGGCACATCCTGCGTCGATGAACGCGTTCCATTTGGTCCCAGCCGCCGCCCTGAATTGGGCAGCAGCACGGTTGATCACCTGACTTTTCTTCGGCGAAACCCTTGAGCCAACCGGCATCGGGGGCCGATATCCGCACGGATACCGCCTGAAAGACCATGAAATATATGACTACTTTTGCTGCCCTCGGCACGCCCAAAGAACTTGCCGACACCCTCACCGCCCAGGGAATTGTTGAGCCGTTCCCCATCCAGGTCAAGACCCTCCCGGACACCCTGGCCGGACGCGACGTCCTGGGCCGCGGCCGCACCGGCTCCGGCAAGACCATCGCTTTCGCCATCCCGCTTGTAGCACGACTCGCTGAGCGGGAAGCCAAGCACTTCCGCAAGCCCGGCCGCCCCATGGGCCTGGTCCTCGCACCGACACGCGAGCTCGCCACCCAGATCAACGCCACCATCGAGCCGATGGCCAAGGCCATGGGCCTGACCACCACCGTGATCTACGGCGGCATCTCCCAGGCCCGCCAGGAAAAGGCACTGCGCGCCGGCGTCGACATCGTCATCGCCTGCCCGGGCCGCCTGGAGGACCTGATCCGCCAGCGCATCCTGACCCTCGAAGGCGTCGAGATCACCGTGCTGGACGAGGCCGACCACATGGCCGACCTCGGCTTCCTCCCGGTGGTCAAGAAGCTCATGGACATGACCCCCAGCCAGGGCCAGCGCCTGCTGTTCTCCGCGACCCTGGACAACGGCGTGGACAAGATCGTCCAGCGCTACCTGTCCAACCCGCTGACCCACGCCGTGGACGAATCACAGGCCGCGGTGACCACCATGGAGCACCACGTCCTGGTGGTCAATGACCAGACCGTCAAGAAGCAGCTGATCGTTGAGCTCGCCTCGGGTGCCGGCCGCCGCGTCCTCTTTATGCGGACCAAGCACCACGCCCGCAAGCTGGCCAAGACCCTGACCGACGCCGGGATCCCCGCCGTCGACCTGCACGGCAACCTCTCGCAGAACGCCCGTGACCGCAACCTGGCCGAGTTTTCCTCCGGTGACGTCCGCGTCCTGGTGGCCACCGACGTCGCAGCCCGCGGCGTCCACGTGGACGACGTCGAACTCGTGATCCACGTGGATCCGCCCACAGAGCACAAGGCGTACCTCCACCGCTCAGGCCGTACGGCCCGCGCAGGTTCGGACGGCACCGTTGTCACGCTGACCCTCCCGGAGCAGCAGTCCGACGTCAAGAAGCTGATGAAGGCTGCCGGCGTCGAGGTCAACTTCGAGCGCGTCACCGCCAACTCCCCGCTGGTTGCTGAGCTCGTGGGCGAAATGGCCGACAAGATCGATCCGCGCACCCGCGCCGCTCTTCTCGCCAAGAAGTCCGCAACGCAGGGTGGCGGCACCTCCACGGGGGCCAACGCCGAGCGCAAGCGCGCCCGCCGCAGCCAGGAAGGCCCCACCGCCGGTGGCCGTGGCGGCCGTGGTGGACGCGGACGCGTCTCCGCTGAGCCGACCCGCACCGATCTTCCGCGGGCCGAGCGCCGCGCTGTTGCCTACGAAGGCCGCACCGAGGCACGGGCAGCATTTGACCGGGTAGCTGAGCAGAACGAGGACCGCGCCATTGCAGCAGCTGCTGCTCGCCGCAATTCCCGCGGCCACGGCGCCACAGGCTCCACGCACCGCAACGACGTCCCCGCAGCAGGTGGCCGTGCAGCGGCCGGCCGCGGTTCAGACGGCCGTTCTGATTCACGCGTTACCCGCAGCGATGCCCCCCGTGGCGGCACGGGCCGCCCGGCTACCACCGGCGGACAGCGCGGCGGACGTCCGGCAACGGGCCAGCGCGCAGCCGGGGCCCGCACTGCGGGCGCCGCTGCAGGTGCAGGTGCTCGGACAGGCGGAGGCCAGCGCTCTGCAGGTGCTGGTGCAGCCAACGGCGGCAACGCCGGGAACAAGGCTGTTTGGTCCTCCAACACCGGCGGCACGTCCGGTGGCTCGTACGCCGGTAACGGTGGCGGCAACGGTGGCGGCAGTGGCCGTCCGGCACGCAGCGGTCCCCGCCGCGCGTCGGCCCCGGCCTCCAACGAACGCCGCAGCCGCTAGCCAGCCTTAACCGCCATCGAGTGCTCCGTAACCGCCGTTTAGAAGGTTCATAACGGCAGTAATGGAGCACTCGATGAGTTAAGCCCTACCAGCCGCGGGCGCGCCACTCCTCAAGATGCGGGCGTTCCGCGCCGAGGGTGGTGGGGCTGCCGTGGCCCGGGTGCACCACGGTGTCGTCCGGGTAGGCCTCGAACAACCGCGCGGTGACATCGTCCAGCAGCGACGTGAACCGCTCAGGATCATTCTGGGTGTTGCCCACGCCGCCCGGGAACAACGAATCCCCGCTGAAAAGGTGGGCAGGACCTTCCGGGTCCTGATACACAAACGCGATTGATCCCGGAGTATGGCCGCGCAGGTGCACGGCGGTGAGCTCGAAGCCGTCCACGGCGCAGGTGTCCCCATGCTCCAGGGCCCGGTCCACGGGTACCGGCAGCGCCTCGGCGTCGTCCTTTCCGGCAACGGTTGGGGCGCCGGTCGCTTCCACCAACGCCGGCAGTGCCCGGACGTGGTCCCAATGCTGGTGCGTCGTTGCAATCTGCGCCAGTCTGGTTGTGGCCGCGGTATCCGCAGCGGCGTCCCGCAGCATCGCCTGGATGGCCGGAAGGTCTTCTGCGGCATCAATCAGCAGCTGCGCGCCACTGGCCTTCGCGGTCAGCAGGTACACGTTGTTGTTCATCTCGCTGACGGAGATGCTGCGGATGGTGATGTCGCGTAGGTCGTGAATGAGCGTGTCCATGGGCTTCAGTCTATTCACGGCCCTGGGACACCCAGTTGGGGTCCGCCGAGCGGGAGCCGACGACGGCGTCCGCGGCCTGGTCCAGCGCCTCCAGTTGCGCCGGGGTCAGGTCCAGGGACAGTCCGCCCAGGTTTTCGTCGATCCGGTGCGTCTTGCGCGTGCCGGGGATGGGGACCACGGCCAGTCCCCGCCGTTTGCCCTGCTCCAGCAGCCACGCGAGTGCAACCTGGGCGGGCGTAGCGGACAGCTCGGCCGCGACCGACCGCACGGCCGCCACGACTCCCTGGTTCGCGTCAAAGGCGTCCGCGGCGAACCGGGGGATCCGGCGTCGGAAGTCGTTGGCTCCCAAACTCGAAGC
Organism: Pseudarthrobacter sp. NIBRBAC000502772; assembly: GCF_006517235.1. Lineage (NCBI taxonomy): Bacteria > Bacillati > Actinomycetota > Actinomycetes > Micrococcales > Micrococcaceae > Pseudarthrobacter > Pseudarthrobacter sp. NIBRBAC000502772. Next base: position 95,403 of record NZ_CP041188.1, on the reverse strand, counting down.
GTCCACCGTGCCGGTGAGGAATCCCCGGCCCAGTGGCGAATACGGCACAAAGCCCACGCCCAGGCTGGCCGCGGCCGGAACCACGTTGCGTTCCACGTCGCGGCTCCAGATGGACCATTCGCTTTGGACCGCGGCGATGGGGTGCACGGAGTGGGCTTCGGCCAGCTCCTGCGCGGTCACCTCTGACAGGCCAAGGTGCTTGACCTTGCCCTGCTGCACCAGCCCCGCCATGGCCTCCACGGTTTCCACAATCGGAACGCGGAGGTCACGGCGGTGCATGTAGTAGAGGTCGATCACGTCCGTGCCAAGCCGCTTCAGGCTGGCGTCGACGGCCTGCCGGACGTAGGCGGCATCTCCCCGGACATCCGTGTAGCCATCAGCCGGCGAGCCCACCAGGGAAAACTTGGTGGCGAGCTGCACTTCACCCCGCCGGTCCCTGAGCAGCTGCGCGATGAGTTGCTCGTTGCTGCCGCCGCCGTAGATGTCCGCGGTGTCAATGAAGCTGACGCCGGCATCCACCGCATGGTGCAGGGTTTTGAGGGCCTCGTGCGGGTCAACCTCGCCGTAGACCGGGGTGAGGGCCATGCCGCCGAAGCCGAGGGGGCTGACGTTTAGGCCGTCGCCGAGGTGTACCAATGGTGCAGTCATGAGTGCTCTCCATCTGTTTGTGGATTCTCGTCCCAGCCAAGAACCCCGGTCTCGGCCGGACTATTCCGGGTTCCTAGCCCCAGGGGATGATCCGGTCCGCTCGCTGCCGCGTGGCCTCGATCAACAGTGCGTTGGCCTCATCCGGGCCCGCCGCCCATGCCTCCGCTGCGGCCCGCTCCATACCGAACTCCACGTGCCGATCCGCCAGCCGGGCCAGCCGCAGCGCGGGAGGGGAATCCATGAACCAGACCTCATCCAGCTGCGCCCCGACATCCTTCCACCCAGGCGTCTCCGCCAGGAGGTAGTTTCCTTCGGTGATCACCAGCGGCACGGACGCGGGGACTGCGATGGACGCGGCCACCGGTTCGTCCAAAGTCCGCCGGAACTCGGGCGCGTACACCACTGCCTCGTCCCGCCGCACCAGCCGCTGCAGCAGCGACAGGTACCCGCCGACGTCGAACGTGTCCATGGCACCCTTGCGCTGCCGCAGCGGCGTGCCTTCAATGATCGCGTTGCCCAGGTGGAAGCCGTCCATCGGCACCACGACCGCCAGCTCGGCGCCGAACTGCTGCTGGAGCCAGACCGCAAAGGTCGATTTTCCCGAGCCCGGTGCGCCTGTGATGCCCAGCAGCGTCCGCCGGCCGCCGTCGAGCCTGTGCTGCAGGGCGTCGAGTGCCTGCTGTACTTCGGGGGAGTCCATGGCAAAAGCCTAAACCGGCAGCCGGTTCTCCCCGGCCCCGGGCAGGCGGCGGGGAGGAGCGCGCGGCGGTCAAGTCATAGGATTTCCGTTTAATAAATCGGTTTTAGTGGTACCTTCAACGGGGCCATAGGGGATGCGCCTGCGTGTATGAAGGAGATTGTCCATTGGGGTTTGCGTCTGAGGCCGGTTCAGGGATTTCCTTCGCGGGAGTCACCAAGGCATATGCGGGCCGGAACGTCGTGGACTCCGTCAGCTTCGCTTGCCCGCCCGGATCCATTACCGGGTTCCTCGGGCCGAACGGTGCGGGCAAGTCCACGACGCTGCGGATTGCGGCCGGCCTGACCCGTGCTGACGCGGGAGAAGTCCTTTTCAACGGCCGACGGCGCGAAGACCTGGAACGTCCGGGACGAACCATCGGCTTCGTGCTGGACCCCACGGCCCTCCACCCCGGCCGCTCGCTGCAGGAGACCCTGAAGCTGAACGCGATGCTGCTGGATCTGCCGCATTCCGCCGTCGCGGAGGCGCTCAGCCTTGCGGGCCTCGACACGGTACGGAAAAAGCGTGTGGGATCGCTGTCCCTCGGGATGCGGCAGCGATTGGTCCTGGGCCTGGCCCTCCTCGCCGGGCCGCAGTTCTTGGTCATGGACGAGCCCACCAACGGACTCGACGCCGACGGCGCCCTCTGGGTCCGGAACTACCTAAAGCACTTCAGCGCCCAGGGCGGCACCGTGCTGCTTTCGAGCCACCTCCTCCGTGACATGCAGGCCGTGGCCGATCACATCGTCATGATTGACCGCGGACGGGTCGTAGCGTCCGGTACCGCTGCGGAGTTCAGCGTCAGCTCCCGGACCAAAGCCGCCGCCGTCGAACCGGACCGCCTTGCGGACGTCTGTAATAGGCGCGCGTGGACCTTCCATCTCTCGGGGAGGGACTTTCTCATCGATGCGACGCCCGAGGAGATCAGCCGGGCCTGCCTGGAGCACGGCGTGGTGCTGACGCACCTGTCCAACATCACGGAGTCGGCGCTTGAGGAGAAGTTCCTCGCGTTGACTTCCGGCGAATTCAACAGCCGCAACAACACCCTGGAGCAGATCCGATGAGCCAGTCCACCCTCCAGCCGGCACCCCTCCACCAGAACACCCGGCAGGTCGGTTTTACGCGCCTGGTTGCCGTCGAAATCCGCAAGCTGGCGGACACCCGCAGTTCCCTGGCGATCTTCGCAGTACTCGCGTTCATTGCCCTGGCTCTGGTGGTCGGATTCGCCGTGATCAGTACAAACCAGGGCACCCCCGTCACGTTCGCCAGCCTTGCCGGGAGCATCGGTCTTTTCACCACCTTGGCGATGCCACTCATCGGAATCATGGGAATGACCTCCGACACGGCGCACCGCACCACGCTGGTCTACTACCCCCTGTTGCGGGGGCGGGCCGGGCAATTCTGGGCCAAGGTCCTGGCTGCTGCCCTCCTTGCCGCCGCTCTGCAGTTCTTCGTGTTCCTGCTCTCGGCCGTGGTGGCGGCAGCCTTGGGCGGCGGGGCTGGAGCATTCGACGGTGCGGGGCAGGAACTGTGGGACGGGCTGGCATCGTGCCTCCTGAGCACCATGTTCGGGGTGGCCATTGCCGCAGCGATCCGCCGGACCGCCTTGGCAATCACCACCGTCATCCTGGTCAGCCTGGTGGGAAACGGCCTTATCCTCAGCCTCCTCCCGGATGCCAGTGGCTACCTCAGCACGATCACGGCCGTCGGTGCACTGCTGGGCGGACCGGATGCACCCACGGCGCTGGAAGTGGCGTCGTCCCTAACCCTCTGGTACCTGATTCCCCTCGGTATCGGCTGGTGGATTACGGAGAAGAGCGAGGCGTAGCGCTCGCGGATTTGCCAGCAGGCAGGGATTTCAACCCGGCCGCGCAGGCCACCGTCAGGGCAGCGCCGATCCCCACCCAGACGGCGTAGGCCGTCCCGAGCGGGATGCTGCGGATGGCCAGGCCCAGGCCGATCATGCTCCGGGTGGCCGTCACCGTGAAGACAAGAGTGGGCAGGGGGCGGGTGAAACCGTCGGACTGGCCCAGCGCGGTGGCCCAGACGGCTTCCAGCACCCCGGAAAGAATGAGAATTAACCACGACATGACAGATCCTTTGGCCAGTCTTGTCGAGTGCCGGGTACTGAACCGTCGTCCGAAGGGTCGTGTGCCGAGCCTTGTTTCCAGCATGGCAACGCCCGACGGCGGGTGGCCGGGTTGGTGGCCAACCTCACCGCCGGGGTCCGAGCCCAAGAGTCATCTTCGGACCGGACTGCAGCCATGAGAGACTTCGTGGACCCACGCTTTCACCGCTGGCTCCCTCTTTTCCGCTTGATCTGGCCCTGTGCACCCCCTACGTCGGCTCCGTAGGTTTATGGCTACACCAGGAGGAGTGATCTGAATCACTCAGTGATTGCAGTACGGTCCGAACCTCCGGTGGACCTGGCTTCGCGCTTCGTGGCGCGGGCACCGAAGTGCACTTCAACGGGTTTCGTCAGAGCATCTTGGAGGAAACGTGTATCAAGCCGAACCCCGGCAGGCCGACAACGCCGGCCTTAGCAAGGGCCTCAAGAACAGACACATGAATTTGATCGCCATTGGGGGCGTCATCGGTGCCGGGTTGTTCGTCGGCAGTGGCGTTGTTATCAGCAGCACCGGCCCGGCGGCCATCGTCTCGTTTGCGATCGCAGGTGTCATCACCTTGCTCCTCATGCGGATGCTGGCCGAAATGGCCGTAGCGCGTCCGGTGGTGGGCTCTTTTTATGTCTACGCACGCCAGGCGCTGGGGCAGCGGGCCGGATTCGCCACCGGCTGGATGTACTGGTACTTCTTTGTGATTGTGGTGGCAGTCGAGGCGATTGCCGGTGGCCGGATCATCCAGCTGTGGTTTCCCATGGTTCCGTTGTGGATGCTCAGCCTGGGCCTGATGGTGGTACTGAGCGCCACGAACATGGCTTCGGCCCGCTCCTTCGGCGAGTTCGAATACTGGTTCAGCTCCATCAAAGTGGTGGCCATCGTCTTGTTCCTGGGGCTGGGCGTACTGTGGATCACCGGCCTGTGGCCCGAGTCGACGCCGGGCATCGGCAACCTGTTTGACCACGGCGGGTTCACTCCGCTGGGCTGGGGTGCCGTGCTGGCCGCCGTCGTTCCCTGTGTGGCCTTCTATACCGGCGCGGAAATCATCACCATCGCGGCCGCCGAGTCCGAAGACCCCGAGCGTTCGGTCAAGAAGGCCATGCGCTCCATCGTGGCCCGGGTGGTGACCTTCTACGTCGGCTCGATCTTCGTGGTGGTGGCGATCCAGAGGTGGGATGCCGAGAGCGTCGGCGTGAGCCCCTATGCGGCGGTGCTGGACGTCCTGGGTATCCCGGCGGTGTCCACCATCATGAACTTCATTGTCCTCACGGCAGTGCTCTCGTGCCTGAACTCAGCCCTGTACACCACCTCGCGCATGCTGTTTGCGCTCACCCGCAACGGCGATGCCCCCAAGTTCTTCACCAAGCTGTCACGGAGCGGCGTTCCGCGCCGTGCCATCCTGCTGGGCACCACCGTGGGCTACGTTTCGGTGGTCTGTGTCTACGTGTGGGGTGATGTGGTGTTCGCCTTCCTGGTGAACTCCTACGGTGCCGTGGCGCTCTTCGTCTACCTGGCGATCGCACTGTCACAGGTGGTGCTGCGCAAGAGACTGGACCGCGACGACCCCGGGGCGCTGAAGCTTAAGATGTGGCTGTTTCCATGGCTGAGCTACGCAACCATCGCGCTCATGCTCTTGGTCATCGCCGCCATGGCCCTGCTGCCCAGCACCCAGACCCAGTTCGTGATGAGCGGCGTGACGCTCGTGATCATCCTGCTCAGCTACGAGCTACGCCGGCGCTACGGCCGCAAGCCAGGAGAAGAAGCCGGCAACGACGCCGCCGACCTTCCGGGGGATCCGTCCTTGGACCCCTCGGCTGAAGGGCTCGAGGAGGAGCCCGACAAGCAGCCGGTGGCGGCCCGCCCCTGATCTTCAGGCCGGATGTCCGTCCGGTCCGTAAAGCCCGCCGCGGGGAAGTGCCAATGGAGGCACGTCCCCGCGGCGGGCTCTTGCGTTAAGCGGCTTCGCCGCACGGGCGTAGCGTCAGCGGCGTCCGGCAAGCATGGCCAGGACCTGCCCGACGACGGCGGCACTGCTTCCGCGTGAGAGGTCCAGTGTGATGTTCCTGCGGTAGTACGGCGAGAGATCCAGCCCCACGCCGAGTCCGAAGATCTCCGCGTTGCCGGCGGCTTCGTGCGCCGCCACCACATCCCGGAGATGCTGTTCCAGGTAGTGGCCGTCGTTGGCCAGGGCGGTGGCGCCGTCCATCGGGCTCCCGTCGGACACCACCAGCAGGATCCGCCGTTCGGAGCTGTTGCTCGACGTGCCGCAGTTCCCCGTGCCGTTCCCGGCATCGGCGAGCCTCGCGCAGGCCCAGTCCACCGCCTCGCCGTCGACTCCTTCACGGAATAGGTCCTTCTTCATGAGCCCGGCAATGGCCGGGCGGGCCCGCCGCCACGGGGTGTCTGCGTCCTTGAAGACCAGGTGCCGCACCTCGTTGAGCCGCCCCGGATGCGGGGGCCTACCGGTACGGATCCAGTCCTTCCCGGCACGGCCGCCGTTCCAGGCGGCTGTGGTGAAGCCCAGGACTTCGCATCGGGCCCCCGCCAGTTCCAGGGCGCGCGCGTAGACGTCCACCAGCGCGGCCACGGCGGCGCTGTGCTCCTTCATGGAACCGGAGCAGTCCACCAGGAACGTCACCGTGGCGTCGGTCCGGAGTTCGATTCGTTCGGTCCGGAACACCCTGCGGTCCCCGGATGCCGTGACCAGCCGGGCGATCCTGCTGCCGTCGAGCCGGCCCTCAATGGCGTCGCCGTCCCAGCCGTCGTGGACGGCCGTGGACAGCGCCGCGCCCAGGGCACGGCCCAGCCGGGGCACGTTGATGCCCTGCCTGGCAATGTCGTCGTCCAGCTGCTGCCGATAACCGCGCAGCAGTTCGGCGCGGACCAGGTCCGTGGCTTGGAGCTCGCGGTCATAGGCCGTGGTGAACTTTCGGTAGCCGTCGCCTCCGGCTTCCAGCGCATCGCTGCGCCCATACCCCGCGGTGGGGACGGCGTCGTCGTTGCTGTCCTGATCGAAGAGCAGCTGGAACTGCGGCACGCGGCCGCCGGAACGGGAGGGCCGCGCTTCCCGGGCTTCCAGGTGCTCGCTGATGGCGGCGACGGTCTCCGCGATGGCGAGGGCATGGCGGCCGAAGCTCGGCTGGGAGAACCGTTCCAGCCGCAGGGCGGCCAGATGCGTGCCGACGTGCGGGGCAAGCTCGGCCCGGGTGGATTCAATCCGGTCCTCGAAGTCCGGGGACATCGGCTCCGCGGTGATCCTCGCCCGGCAGACCTGGGCCACGGTGAAGAGGATGAGTCCCAGGTCCGTGTCCGCCAGCGTGGACGCCTCGAAATCCCGGGACCATTGCTGGAAGCGGCGGTTCAGGTTGGCCCGGACCCCCGGCATGGCGCCGTCGGCCAGCGACTCGGTACGGAACTGTTCGAGCATCTCAAACACCAGCATTCGTGCCGGCGTTGCGGGGCAGAACTCCGCATGCAGAGCGGCATCGCTGTGCTGCAGCCGCAGCGCCATGCCGTCCGCCGCGCCGCGGAAGGCGTCCAATGTAACGGCGTCCGTTCCCGGGTGGACATGGGGTGCGGGCATGGCCACCGGGGTGCTCTCCCGGTACAGCGCGGGGCCGCGGAAGTGCAGGCCGCCCTGCCCGCTGAGCCCGCGCATGGCTGCGGCGCACAGTTCAAGGGTCTGCTTGCGGCGGCGCAGCGATGTGGCTGCGAGCTGCCGGGAGGCGGTCTCCGCCCGTTCCCTCTCCGCCTGCTCCGTCTGTTCCGCCAGGGAGGCCATGGGCGGCCCTTAGCTGGCCGCGGCGGCAGCGAAGGCGCGGGTTGGCGCCAGCTCGGCGGGCAGGTACCCCGAGGTCCGTGGCGCTTCCAGCTCCCGGTCAAAGCAGCGCTGGAAGAATTCGGCAATGAGCGGCTGCTCGGCTTCATCGCACTTGTTGACGAAGGACAGCTGGAACGCCTTGCCGGGATCGCCGAAGATCCCGATGTTCTCGGCCCAGGTGATGACGGTGCGCGGGGACATCAGGGTGGACAGATCGCCCACCCGGAAACCGTCCCGCGTCAGCTTGGCCACGGCCACCATGGACGCCACCAGTTTCCGGCCGGCTGCGTCGTCCAGCTCAGGGACCCGCGCCAGCACGATCCCGATCTCGTCCTCCGCCGGAGGATGGTTCAGGGCGGCGACGATGTTCCAGCGGTCGATTTGCGCATGGTTGAGCCGCTGCACGCCGTGGTACATGCCGTTGAGGTTTCCCAGTCCCACGGTGTTGGCCGTGGCAAAGAGCCGGAACCCGGGGTGCACGTCAAGGACCCGGTTCTGGTCCAGCAGGGTCAGCTTGCCGTCGCGTTCCAGGAGCCGCTGGATCACGAACATCACGTCCGGGCGGCCGGCGTCGTACTCGTCCAGGATCAAGGCAACCGGCCGTTGGATGGCCCAGGGGACAATCCCTTCCTGGAACTCGGTGACCTGCTTGCCGTCCTTCAACACCACGGTGTCGCGGCCCACCAGGTCAAGGCGGCTGATGTGGCCGTCCAGGTTCACCCGCACACAGGGCCAGTTCAGCCGCGCGGCCACCTGCTCGATGTGCGTGGACTTGCCTGTGCCGTGCAGGCCCTGGAGCAGCATCCGCCGGTTCCTGGTGAAGGCGGCCAGGATGGCCAGGGTGACGTCGTGGTTGAAACGGTAGGCGGGGTCCACCTCGGGGACATGCTCGTCGGCTTCCCGGAAGGCCGCCACTTTGAGGTCCGAATCGAGATTGAACACCTCGCGGACTGAAACCATCTCGTCCGGCATCAGGCGGCTCAGCTCGTCCACAACTCGTCCTCCAGGCCGTCAGTGCGGCCCGCGTCGATCCCGGCCGCCCCGGCAGTGCTGCCGCCGGTCGTGCTGCCGCGGTCGGCGGTTCCTTCCTCGGTGCCGGAACCGGCCTCGGCCTCGATCAGACCGATCGCCGCTGCGGCACGCTGCAGGGCCGGGAGCAGCTTCAGTCCCTTCTCGGGGGTGAGCCGCATGATCGGCGCCTGGACGGCGACGCAAAGGTTGGACACGGTGTTCGCTGTGGGAACCAGCACGGCCACGCACACCATGCCTGGGAGGAATTCCTCGTCGTCGATCGCGTAGCCGTCCCGGCGGACGCGCTGGAGTTCCTCCTCGATCAGCTCGGGGTCCGTCACGGTCTTGTTCGTGTAGCGTTCCAGCGGCGCGGCGGCAATGAGGCGCCTGCGCTGTGCCGGGCTGAGCTGGGAGAGGATCATCTTCCCGCTGGCCGAGCAGTGCACCGGCACCCGGGAGCCGGGTTGGAGCGTGATCCGCAGCGGTTCGGAGGTTTCGATGCGGTCCAGGTAGACCACTTCGCTGCCGGACACCGCCGTCACGTTGCAGCTCTCGCCCAGTTCCGCGACCAGGTTCCGCAGCACCGCGTGGCGTGCGCCGTGGTGCATGTCATTGATCAGCAGATTCTCCGCCATGCGCCGCAGCCGGACCCCGGTGCCGTAGTGCCGGCCATTGTTCTCCCGGATCAGAAGGCCGGAGCTTTCCAGCTGATGCAGCATGCGGTGCAGCGTGGGCTTGGGTGTGCCGGTTTCCTCCACCAGCCCCTGAAGGGTGAAGAGCTGGTCCTTGGTGGCGATGAGTTCCAGCAGGGAGAACAGCCGCATGGTGGGGGTGTCCCCGGCCAGCTCCGTCGGCGCCTGCAGGGCGGGCTCGCCCAGCCTGTGAATCTCAGCCATCTTTTGTCCTCCACGTGATCAAGCCGCACCGAAATTGGCGCCTGGTTCAAGAATATCGTACGCAGTGTTCCGAATAATTGAAATACCCGTTGACGTTGTTGTTCTTTTGCCATAATCTCGGCATCAGCACCAAAACAGGAACGCTACGTTCCATTTTTTACAGTCAAACGTATCTAGGTGAAATCCTGGAGGAGGAGCAATCATCATGAGCCAAGACACCGTCGAACTCTCATCCGTTGCCAACGACGGCACGGCAGAAGCGCTCGTCACCGACTCATCCGCGGGGCAGGGCAAAGACGCCCCGGCCCAGGCAGCACCGGCCAAGGCCGCCCGCGAAGTCGCCAAGGGCGTGCAGAAAATGACACCGTCGGAGGCCTTCGTGGAGACGATGGTCGCCAACGACGTCACCGACATTTTCGGCATCATGGGTTCAGCCTTTATGGACGCCATGGACATCTTCGCCCCCGCAGGCATCCGCCTGGTTCCGGTGGTCCACGAGCAGGGGGCAGCCCACATGGCTGACGGTTATGCCCGTGCCAGCGGACGCCACGGCGTGGTCATCGGCCAGAATGGACCGGGCATCAGCAACTGCGTCACCGGCATCGCCGCGGCATTCTGGGCGCATAGCCCCGTGGTCATCGTGACGCCGGAAGCCGGCACCACGGGCATCGGCCTCGGCGGCTTCCAGGAGGCCAAGCAGCTGCCCATGTTCCAGGAATTCACGAAATACCAGGGCCACGTGACCCACCCGGCCCGCATGGCCGAATTCACCGGCCGCTGCTTCGACCGCGCCATGTCTGAAAACGGACCCACGCAGCTGAACATCCCGCGTGACTACTTCTACGGGGAGATAACTGTCGAGATCCCGCAGCCGCGCCGCGTGGATCGAGGCGCCGGCGGTACCAAGAGCCTGGACGAGGCAGCAGCCCTGCTCGCCACGGCCAAGTTCCCCGTGATTGTCTCCGGCGGCGGTGTGGTCATGGCCGACGGCGTCGAGGAATGCAAAGCCCTGGCCGAACGCCTGGGCGCCCCGGTGGTCAACAGCTACCAGCACAACGACTCCTTCCCGGCCAGCCACCCGCTCTGGGCCGGTCCGCTGGGCTACCAGGGATCCAAGGCAGGCATGAAGCTCATCTCCCAGGCCGACGTCGTGATCGCCCTCGGCACCCGCCTGGGCCCGTTCGGCACCCTGCCGCAGTACGGCCAGGCGTACTGGCCCACCGAAGCGAAGATCATCCAGATCGACGCCGACCACACCATGCTGGGCCTGGTCAAGAAGATCAGCGTGGGCATCTGCGGCGATGCCAAAGCCGTGGCACTCGAGCTGAGCAAGCGCCTGGACCAGCTCACCCTCGCCTGCGACGCCACGAAGGCCGGGCGTGCCGCCACCATCAAGGCGGAGAAGGAAAGCTGGGAAGAGGAACTCACCGCGTGGACGCACGAAAAGGATGAGTACAGCCTCGATATGCTCGAGGAGCACAAGAACGAGGACGGCAACTGGCTGTCCCCGCGCCAGGTGCTCCGCGAGCTGGAGAAGGCGATGCCGGAGAACGTCATGATCTCCACGGACATCGGCAACATCAACTCCGTGGCCCACAGCTACCTGCGCTTCGAGAAACCCCGCAGCTTCTTCGCCCCGATGAGCTTCGGCAACTGCGGCTACGCCCTGCCGACCATGATTGGCGCCAAGGCTGCAGCCATGGACCGTCCCGCCGTGGCCTACGCCGGCGACGGTGCCTGGGCCATGAGCATGGGCGAAGTCCTCACCGCCGTGCGGCACGACATCCCGGTTACCGCCGTCGTCTTCCGCAACCGCCAGTGGGGTGCGGAGAAGAAGAACCAGGTGGAGTTCTACAACCGCCGCTTCATCGCCGGAGAACTCGACAACGGCGAGAGCTTCGCCGCCATGGCCCAGACCATGGGAGCCGAAGGCATCGTGGTCGACCAGCTCGACGAGGTGGGCCCCGCGCTCAAGCGCGCGCTCGCCGCCCAGATGGAAGAGGGCAAGACCACGGTCATCGAGATTATGTGCACCCGCGAACTGGGAGACCCCTTCCGCCGCGATGCCCTCGCGAAGCCGGTCCGCACGCTCGAGAAGTACAAGGACTACGTGTAGACCGGACAGCCGGTCGTAGCTGACACATGACTCCCCGGACCGAAAGGTCCGGGGAGTCTTTGGCTTTGCCGGTGCTTAGAGGCCGGACCGTTACCGGCGCCTGGTCCAGCGCCACGGGACCGGACTACCCCTCGGCGAGCAGCTTCGTGGCCACCTCGCCCACGCGGGCCAGGCCCTCCGGGATGGAGCGCGTGGGAATGGCGCCGAAGCCGATCCGGAAGCAGTTCCGCGGCGCATTTTCCTGGCTGAAGAAGACGTCCCCGCGCTCGATCAGCACACCGCGCTTTTCGGCACGGCGCACGAGCTCCACGGCATCGAGCCGGGCCGGCCCCTCCATCCAGAGGCTGACGCCACCGGGCGGGTACGGGCCCTGCTCCCAGGGGAGGCACAGTGCGGAGATCTCGGTGACCGTCTCCCAGCGCGTCTTCAGCTGCCGCCGGTGACGGCGCAGGGCGCGGTGGTAATCGCCGCTGTCGATCATCAGGGCGAGGGCGCGCTGCATGTGCCCGGGAGGGTGGCGCACCTGGTATCGCCGCACGCGCCGCAGTTCCGTGATCAGTTCTGCGGGTCCTACCAGGAACCCGAGCCGCAGCCCGGGGGAGAGGAACTTGGAGAACGTGCCCAGGTACAGCACGTCGCCGGTGGAATCCAGGGCCTTCAGCGCGGGGCTGGGGCTGCCTTCGTACCGGAACTCGCTGTCGTAGTCGTCTTCGATGAGGACCGTTCCCGACGCGGCGGCAAGCTTGAGCAGGCGACGGCGGCGCTCCATGCTCAGCGTGACATTCGTGGGGTGGTGGTGGCTGGGGGTGACGTAGAGCAAGGCGGTGCCGCTGAGGGTCCCGGGGAGGCAGAGCCCGTCCTGGTCGACGTCGATCCCGTAGACCTGTGCGCCGGTGCGCAGGAAGATGTGACGAGCGTCCAGATAGCCGGGGTTCTCGATACCCACGCGCTGGTGGGGGCCCAGCAGTGTCCTGGCCAGCAGGTCCAGTCCCTGCTGGGATCCGACCGTGATCAGAATTTCGTCCGCACCGGCCTCGATGCCGCGTGCCGGCAGGATCTGGCGGCGGATCATCTCGATCAGCATCGGGTCGTCGGCGCCCACGCTGTCCTGGAGGCTGGCGAAACGGTGGGGCTGATACAGGGCTTCGCGCAGGCTCCGTATCCAGGCCGTGGCGGGGAAGCTGTGGACGTCCACCTGGCCGGCGACGAACGGGTACGGATATGTGTGCCAGTCCGCGTTCTTTTCCACCTCCGGGACGCCCTCGTCCGCGTAGCGGCGCATCCGGGAGGACCAATCGATCATCGAATCCGTGGCCGGCACGTCGGCTTCCGCCGCGGCCAGCATTTCCGGGTTGACGAAGATTCCGCTGCGTTCGTGGCTGAGTACCAGGCCCTCGGTGAGGAGTTCCTGGTACGCCAGGTTGATGGTGTTGCGGGCAACCTTGAGCTCGGCGGCCAGTTCCCGGGAGCTGGGCAGCCTGCGGCGCGAATCGAAGATGCCCACGGCGATGCCGTGCTCGATGACGCGGCGGACCTGCCGGTACAGGGGCTCGCTGGAGCTGCGGTCAATCTCTATGAGTGTCCGTGGCACGTTTCGCCTCCCAAGCAGCGCGATGAAGTATCAGGACCGAAAGAAGCGGGGGAGTTCAGTATGAACTCCCCCGCCAAGAATTACTCCTTGTACTTTAGCTACGGGCCAAAGATTCGAGTGCATCAGCGACGTCGATGCTGTGGGCTGCGCCGACGGCCGCGTTCGTCAGGCGCCCGCCCAGGGTGCTCAGGCCTGCGCGCAGTGCCGCGTTCTCGGCCACGGCCCGCTCCACACCCTTGTCGGCGATCTGCAGCACGTACGGCAGTGTGACGTTGGTCAGCGCGTAGGTGGAGGTGTGGGGTACGGCGCCCGGCATGTTGGCCACGCAATAGAAGACCGAGCCGTGGACGCGGAAGGTGGGTTCCTGGTGCGTGGTGGGGTGCGAGTCCTCGAAACAGCCGCCCTGGTCGATGGCGATGTCCACCAAGACACTGCCGGGCTTCATGCGGGAGACCAGTTCGTTGGAGATGATCTTGGGCGCCTTGGCCCCGGGGACCAGCACGGCGCCGATGACGAGGTCGGCCTGGATGACCTCCTGCTCGATGGCGAGCTGGTTGGCGGCGAGGGTGCGGACCCGGCCCTGGTACATGCGGTCCGCTGCGCGCAGCTTGTCCACGTTCTTGTCGAAGAGGACCACGTCCGCCCACATGCCGGCAGCCACGGCAACGGCGTTCATGCCGGACACACCGGCGCCGATGATGACCACGCGGGCCGGTGCCACACCGGAGACGCCGCCGATCAGCACGCCGCGGCCACCCTCGGGGCGGGTCAGGCACTGTGCGCCCACCAGGGGAGCCAGCCGGCCGGCCACTTCGCTCATGGGGAACAGCAGCGGCAGCGAGCCGTCTTCGAGCTGGACCGTCTCGTAGGCAATGGAGGTGCTGCCGGCGTCGAGCAGGGCCCGGGTGCAGGCCTCGTCGGCGGCCAGGTGCAAGTAGGTGAAGATCGTCAGATCCGGCCGCATGCGGTGGTATTCCGGCGCGATCGGCTCCTTGACCTTGAGCAGCAGATCGGCGGCGGCCCAGACCTCGTCGGCCGTCTGAAGGATGGCGGCTCCCGCTACCGTGTAGGCGTCATCGGAGATGGACGAGCCTTCTCCGGCGCCGGCCTCAATAAACACATCGTGCCCGTGGGCGACGAGCTCGTGGACGCCGGCCGGCGTGACGGCTACTCGGTATTCGTGGGACTTGATTTCCTTCGGGATGCCGATCTTCATTGTGACCTCCATGTTGTTGATGGGTGCTCTGCAAATAAGTCCGCCGTGCGGGCTGCGCAGCGTTATCGAAGTATGTTCCGGTCCAGGATGGGACCAGAAGCACCAGATGTGCGTCGGCTGACGGGACCAAACTGGACCCATCAGCCGGGCACGATGTGGCACTGATGCCCGGGGTGGCCGCCAGCCTAGGCTTCGATCATCGCTACTCACCTCGACAAGAAGGAGATAGTTTTGGACGCCACCACACTCCGGGCCCAGGCCCGGCGCCACCTCGGACCCCATTTCACCCGCAAGGACACCTGGGACAGCGAGTTCCCGATTTTTGTCCGGGGCGAAGGCAGCTACCTCATCGACACCGAAGGGGACCGCTACCTGGACGGCCTCGCCGGGCTCTTCTGCGTAAACATGGGCCACGGCCGCCAGGACATCGCCAAGGCTGCCAGTGAGCAGATCAGCACCCTGGCCTACGCCTCCAACTGGGGCTCGGCACACCCGCCGGCCATTGAGGCCGCCGCGCTCATCGCGGATCTGGCCCCCGGCGACCTGGGCACCACGTTCTTCGTCAACTCCGGCTCCGAGGCCGTGGAGACGGCCCTGAAGTTTGCCCGCCAGTACTTCCGCAGCCAGGGCCAGCCGCAGCGCACCAAAGTCATCAGCCGCGACATGGCCTACCACGGCACCACCATGGGTGCCCTGTCCATCACGCAGCTGCCCAAGATCAAGGAACCGTTCGGCGAGCTCCTGCCGGGAATCCGCTGCGTCCCGAACACCCTCGGTTTCACCGGCGACTGCGGCCCGGTCACGGAGCTCGACTGCTTCCGCGCCATTGAGCGGGTGGTCCTCGAAGAGGGCCCGGAAACCGTTGCGGCCATCTTTGTCGAGCCGGTCCAGAACGGCCGCGGAGCCCTCGTGGCACCTGAGGGCTACTGGCCGGCCCTGCGCGCACTGTGCGACAAGTACGGGATCCTCCTGGTCTCCGATGAAGTCATCTGCTCCTTCGGCCGGCTTGGCCACTTCTTCGGCTACGGCGTCACCGGCGTGGTCCCGGACCTGGTCACGTTCGCCAAGGGTTCCACTTCCGGCTACGCACCCCTGGGCGGCCTGATCGTCCGCGAGCAGCTGGTCCAGGAGCTGTTCAACTCCTCCACGGGCGGCGTCTTCACGCACGGGGCCACCTGGGGCGGGCACCCGGTCTCCACCGCCGTCGCGGTCGCCAACATCACCGCCATGCGGGACGAAAACGTCCTGGGAAACGTCCAGGAACAGGGTCCGAAGCTCATGGAGGCCCTGGAATCCCTGAAGAACTCGCACCGCTGCGTCAAGGCAGTCCGGGGCACGGGCTTCTTCTACGCGATCGAACTCATGGCGGACAGTTTCAGCGGCCGCGAACTGACCCAAGCCGAGTCGCTGAAGGTCCTTCGCGAAGTCCTTCCTGAGTCCTTCAAGCGGACCAAGGTGATCCTGCGCGGGGACGACCGCGGTGCCACCATGATCATGATCTCCCCGCCGCTAGTGGCCGACGCAGAGGTCCTGTCCGCGCTGCTGCATGGTGTGGACGGCATGCTCACCGACATCGAGAAGGCCATCCAGCCCTAACCACCGCATCCGATTCTTCGCCTGCGGAGGCGCCCCCTCGTGGACGCCTTCGCAGGATCCGATGTGGCCTCCGCAGGTTCGAGATAAGAGGTACAACCATGGCGACGGCGATTGTTGAGAAGCGCATTCCGCAGGCAGCGCCGCCCGCGGGAAGCGCGCTGTTTGAGCGCTGGCGCCAGGAGCTGTCCGGCCGCGGCCGGGTGGTCGGATTCGCCGACGGCGAGGACAAGCGTGCCGTTCGCGCTGCCAGTGCGCTGGCCGCGGAAGGAATCATCAGCCCCAGGCTCATTGGCCGCAGCCCTGAAATCCGGCGGGTGGCGGCCGAACTGGACTGTGTGCTGCCCGGCGACGCCATCCTCGACGTCGGCGGGCTGGCCGGCGACAGCAGCATCGCCGCGCTGATCGGGGAGGCTTACGCCCGCAAACCCGAGCAGCTGCCCCACGCCAGTCAGGAACCGGTCCATGTTGCCGCTGCCGCGTTGCGGGCCGGGTATCTGGACGCCTGTGTTGCCGGTGCCGGGACACCCACGGCCCTGGTGCTCCGGGCCGCGCTGCGCGTGGTGGGCCTGGACCCCGGATGCACCACCCTGAGCAGCTCGTTCCTGATGCTGCTGCCCGACGGAAGGGAACTGACGTTCGGCGATTGCGCCGTCGTTCCCGATCCTTCCGCCGAACAGTTGGCTGACATCGCAGCCTCGGCAGCCGCCATGCACCAGGCGCTGACGGGGCAGCCGCCGAAGGTGGCCATGCTGTCCTTCAGCACCCGGGGCAGCGCCATGCACTCGCACGTGGACAAGGTCAGGTCCGCAATGGAAATCCTGCGGACCCGCCACCCGCTGCTGCACGTGGACGGCGAGCTGCAGTTTGATGCCGCGCTGGTCCCCGCCATCGGGGCGGCGAAAGCACCCGGCTCGGACGTGGCGGGTCAGGCAAATGTGCTGGTGTTCCCCAGCCTGGACGCCGGAAACATCGGTTACAAGATCACCGAACGGCTCGGGGAGCCGTGGCCGTGGGCCCGATCCTGCAGGGGCTGGCAGCGCCCCTGAACGATCTGTCCCGTGGTTGCAGCGCCGGGGACATCGCGTCCGTTGGCCTGTTGAGCGCCATGCAATCGCTCTCCGTACTCGAAAGAAAGGAGATCCGGCCTGAGCACGGCGCAAGCCCGCTCCGGGAGGATCGCAGACGACCATGACACAAGACGTTGCCACGCCCGTAGGAAGCGACAAGCCGGAAGGAAACGGCAAACAGCGTGGATTTCTCCCGCGAGGCCTGCGGGACAGGCGGCTGCCCGGGCTCGCACTGGCGGCCGCTGCGGTGGCCGGCGCCTGGCTTGTCCACGCGGCCGTCCCGGTGCTCCCCTTCCTCACGGTGGCCGTCATCCTGGGCATCCTTTCCGCCAACCTGCCCGGGATCGGCCCGGCAGTCGAAGGAGTCATGCAGCCCGGGCTGGTGCTGGCCGCCAAGAGGTTCATGAGGCTCGGAATCGTGCTGCTCGGACTGAAGCTGAGCCTCATAGACGTCGCGGCCCTCGGTTGGGCGACACTGGGGATCGTGGTGGGCATCGTGCTGCTGACCTTCGTGGGCACCTTGCTGCTGGGCAAGGCTTTCAGGCTTCCGGGAGACCAGCCTTTGCTCCTGGCCGCAGGCTTTTCCATCTGCGGCGCCTCCGCTATCGGGGCCATGAGCGGAGTGACCAGGACGGATCACCGCGGGACCGTGGTGCCCATCGCGCTCGTGACCCTGTGCGGAACCCTTGCCATCGCTGTGCTGCCGGCCCTCAAGGGTCCTCTCGGCCTGGACGGGGTGCAGTTCGGGCATTGGGTGGGGGCCAGCGTCCATGACGTGGGGCAGGTTGTCGCGACGGCACAGACGGCAGGCACCGCGGCCCTGGCCGGGGCCCTGGTCATCAAGCTCACCCGTGTCCTGATGCTCGCCCCGATGGTCACCGCTGCCGCTTTGGTGCAGCGCTGCCGCAACCGTTCCCGGCGCAAGCGTTCCCAGCACAGCAAGGCGGCCGCCGGCATCGAAGAAGGCAAGCTCAAATTCCCACCCCTGATCCCGCTGTTCGTGGCCGGGTTCATGGCGATGATCGTGTTGCGGACGCTGGGAATCCTGCCGCATGCGGTCCTGGAAGGTGCTGCGCTCGCGCAGGACCTTCTGCTCGCTGCGGCGCTGTTCGGGCTGGGAGCGTCCGTGCAAATACGGTCAATTCTTCACACCAGCGGCAGGGCGGTCGTCGTCGCCATGCTCTCCTGGGGCCTCATCGGTGTACTCGCCTACGTGGGAGTGCAATTCATCTAGGAATGGACACCATGACCACCACGGAACTCATCATCGCGGCTCTCATAGTTGCCGTCGCTGTGGTGGCACAGGCCGGCACCGGGTCCGGATTCGGCATCGTCTCCTCGCCGCTGCTGCTGATGATCAGCCCGCAGCTGGTGCCCGGCCCGCTGCTTCTCGTGTCGGTGGTGGTCATGCTGTTCGTGAGCTGGCAGAACCGGAGGGGGCTGCGGCACGTGGATCTCAAGCTGGCCATTGCCGGGTGCCTGCCCGGTGCCGTTGCCGGACTGTGTGTGCTGCCCCTGCTGAACGGCAAATGGACCGGTATGATTGTGGGCGGGCTGGTGGTGGCCAGCGTGCTCACCGGACTCACAGGGTTCCGCATCCCGCAAGACCGCTTCTCCCTGTTCACGGCCGGCCTGCTCGGCGGAGTCCTGGGTACGGTTGCCTCCACCTCAGGGCCGCCGCTTGTGGTGGTTTACCGGAGCGAAGACCCGGCCCGGTACCGTGCCAACCTCTCCCTGTTTTTTCTGGTTTCGTCGTTGGTCTCGTTGCTCGCCCTGGCGGGCGCCGGTTCCTTCGGCACGGAGGAGCTGCTGCTCACCGGCTGGCTGCTGCCGGGCGTTGCCCTCGGGGCGCTGGCATCGCGGCCGGTGGTGAAGCGGATTTCCGCCGCCGCCCTCCGTCCCGCGGCCCTCAGCCTGTGTCTGGTTGCCGGGGTGAGCCTGCTCATCAAAGGCGCTCTGGCCTGACGGGCACGGTGGCTATTCGAAGGTGGCAGACGCCGGCGTGTCCTCGGTGGCTGGCTCATTGTTCCTGCCAGCAGGCAGGGATTTCAACCCGGCCGCGCAGCCCACAATCCCGGCGATGAACAGCACCTTCAGGACGCTGTAGGGTTCGACGCCGGTGGCCATCGCCCAGCCCACCGTCAGGGCAGCGCCGATCCCCACCCAGACGGCGTAGGCCGTCCCGAGCGGGATGCTGCGGATGGCCAGGCCCAGGCCGATCATGCTCAGGGTGGCCGTCACCGTGAAGACAAGAGTGGGCAGGGGGCGGGTGAAACCGTCGGACTGGCCCAGGGCGGTGGCCCAGACGGCTTCCAGCACGGCGGAGGCCAGCAGCATCAGCCACGCAGCGGAACGTTTATTCATTACGCCACCACCTTCAGGCCAACCACGCACGCGGCGATGCCGGTAAGCAGCAGCAGGCGCGCCGTCGTCGGACGTTCCGCCCTGGTGATGATCGCGTAGGCGGACGTCAGCACCACGCCCACGCCCACCCACACGGCGTACGCGGTGCCGGTGGGGATGGACTGCATAGCGATTGCGAGGCCGGCCATGCTGGCGAGGACGGAGACCAGAAAGAGGAGGGCGGGCGCGAGCCGGCGTCGGCCGGAGGCCTGGAATGTCCGGTGCAGGGCTGCGGCCCAGACGGCCTCCAGCGCCCCGGAAAGAATGAGGATTAACCACGACATGACAGATCCTTTGGCCAGTCTTGTCGCGTGCCGGGTACTGAACCGTCGTCCGGAGGGTCCTGTGCGGAGCCTTGTTTCCAGCATAGCAACGCCCGACGGCGGGTGGCCGGGTTGGTGGCCAACCTCACCGCGGGGGTGGGGGGACCTTTAGAGCGCGCCGCCGGCCGTTTCCGGAGCGGAGGAGTCGCGGCCCCCGTTGCCCACGGTTTCGCGGGCGATGAAGTTCTCGATGTCGAACAGGTTGTCCGCGCGCTCGGCGATGTTATAGAGGGTGGTCATGGCGGCGACCTCCTCCACCTGCTCCTTGAGGAACCACAGCATAAACTGCTCGCCCAGGGCGTCGTCCTCGGAACGGGCGGCGCGGAACAGGGCCTCGATCGCGGCCGTCACTTCCTTCTCCTGCTCCAGCGCCAGGGCCAGCGGCTCGGTCACGGAGGAGAAGTCGTTGCGCACGGTGGGGACGCCCGGGATGGTGAATTCAATGTCGCGGTCAAGCATGTACTGCACCATCATCATGGCGTGGTTCCGCTCCTCCACGGCCTGCCGGTAGAAGTAGCGGGCCAGCTGGGGGAGGTCCTGGTTGGCGAACCACGTGGCCACGGCAATGTACTGCTGCGAGGCCGCGAACTCGTTGCCGATCTGGGTGGACAGGAGCGCATTGAAGGGTGTGGAAGTCATAGCCAGAGTCTAGGAGGGCCGCGTTTCGCTGACCAGTGTGGGAAGGCTCAGATAACGAAGGCGAGGCTAGCCTGCAGCGCTGGATCAGGCAGTCACGCGGTCGATTGAAACCACGGCCAGGAAGCCGCGGCCCAGGATTTCGGGGGTCCCGGTATCGGAGCCGACGACGGCGTCATACCTGTTGAGTGCCTCGGGTTCCGTGGGGCTGGGGGCAGCATCGTCGGCGTCGGCGTCGGCGTCGGCGTCGGCTTCTGCGGCGGCAGCGGCTCCCGCGGCTTCCGCGCTGACGCTGAGGTTGCCCGCGCTGACGGTGGCCTGGCCCTGCAGCAGCACAGCAAGCTGGCCCTCAAAAACCGGGTGCGCGCGCTTTTTGGAGAGCTCGATGATGGACGTGAAGCCCTTGAACGACCCCGTCCGGGTGATGACGTTCAGGTCGCGGATGTCCCCGGTGGGCAGGGCACCGTGCGCGGCAGCTTCGCCGGAGAACCTGAACGGCCGGTACTTTTCCAGCGGGTGCTCGGCGCCATCCACCGTGAGAAGGAGCAGCTCGCCGTCGATCACGGTCAGCACACGTTCCATGCCCGGGAACGCCGAGAAATCCCCGGCCTTGCTGACATCGGCGATGCTGACCCGCCAGTCCCAGGCGCCGTCCTGCGAAGAGGCGGCCTTCGGGTGGCTGGCAAGCTCCCGGGTCACCCCGCCGCCGTTGCGCCACGGTTCGGACCTGAGTTCTGCGAAGCGGATGATCTCCATCGGACCAGCCTAGTTTGTTTGGGCGCCCTCTCCAGTGTTTGGGCGACCCCGCCACGCGTGGCATGCTGGGCAAATGCGCCAGGGGATCACCGAGGAACAGAGCCGGCTGCTGACGTCCTGGCTCGGGGGATTCAGCGTGGTGAAGGACTACTCGTGGCCCCTGCAGGACACGAACGTCCTCCACGTTGCCACGCCGTCGGGCGACGAATTCATCGTCAAGGCGAGCACCACAAGCCACCATATCCACCGCGAGATCGCCGCCCACGCCGGCGGGTTTGAGGGGCTTCACGGGCGGATTCCGGCGTTACGGCATGCCTCGGCGGATGCCGGGATCCTGGTGACGGAATTCCTGCCGGGAACGTTGGTGGAGGGGACGCCGGCCGAGGACGATCCGGAAACGTACCGCCAGGCCGGGGCACTGCTGGCGAGGATTCACCGGCCCGCCGGGGTCTCGTCCACCTATGCAACAGCCCTCACGGCCAAGACCCGTGCGTGGATGGACCGTGCCCACGGGCTGCTGCCCGAATCGCAGCTCGACAGCTTTGAACAGGCGCTCCATGAACTGCGGCCGGGCGTGGCGCTGCTGGTGGCAACGCACGGCGATTACCAGCCGAGGAACTGGCTGCAGGACAACGGGCAGGTCAAGGTCATCGACTTCGGCCGGGCTGAACCGCGTCCGT
The DNA here is from genome assembly GCF_006517235.1 of Pseudarthrobacter sp. NIBRBAC000502772. Taxonomy (NCBI): domain Bacteria; kingdom Bacillati; phylum Actinomycetota; class Actinomycetes; order Micrococcales; family Micrococcaceae; genus Pseudarthrobacter; species Pseudarthrobacter sp. NIBRBAC000502772. Next base: position 73,788 of record NZ_CP041188.1, on the reverse strand, counting down.
GGGTGCACGATCTGGTGCGGCTCAGCCATCAGCGGTTCGTTGGCAGGCCCGACCTGGCGGACGCGTTCCAGGCGGGGCTCGGCAAGACTGTGGCCCCGGCCGAGACTGACGTGTGGCGGCTGGAGAACCTGAACCAGGCCATCGGCACGGTGGTATGGGCCAACCAGCTGGGCGACGCCGCCTTCGAACAGACCGGCCGCACCATGGTGGAGCGTATGCTCTCCGGCTTCTGAAATGGAACCGGCCAACATCGGCGCCGCGGGTACTTGCCTGTTAGTCTCCTCCCGGGGGACTATGCGTAGACAGCCTGAAGGAGCCGGAATGTTCGTCAAAGTGTGTGGACTCAGTACGCCCGAATCCGTCCGTGAAGCAGTAGACGCCGGGGCGGACGCCGTCGGCTTTGTCCTCACCGCAAGCCCGCGGGTGGTCTCGCCGTCGCAGGTTTCCACTCTTCTGGCCGATGTGCCGGATGGGGTACTTGCCATCGGCGTTTTCCGGCATGAACCGGTCGCCGATGCCATTGCCATCGCCCGTGCCGCAGGACTCGAGTGGGTCCAACTCCATGCAGACCTCACCCCGGAGGACGTCACAACAGTGCACGACGCCGGCATGAAGCTGATCAGGGCGGTCACCATGGCAGCCACTGCGGACGCGTTCGCCAACTGGGGCGAGGAAATGCTGTTGATTGATGCCGCAGTGCCCGGGTCCGGAGAGGCCTGGGACTACGCCTCCATGGTGGATGTGACGGCGCTCCAGGACCGCAAGTGGCTGCTGGCCGGCGGGCTGAACCAGGACACCGTGGCGCACGCCACCGCCGCCTCAGGTGCGTGGGGCGTGGACGTCAGCTCCGGCGTCGAGGTTTCCCGTGGCGTCAAGGACCTGGCGAAGATCCGCGCCTTCGTGAAGGCCGCCAAGGGCTGAGGCCCGGTCCAGGTTTCTGGGTCCAAGTTCCAGGGTCCAAGTTCCATGGCCGAAGATCAGGGGCCAATCAGGGCAGACCCCTACGTTTTTGTCAGACCCCGCGGGGCACAATGGACAGATGAAGACTCTGCTCAACATCATCTGGCTGGTATTCGGTGGACTCTGGCTCGCTCTGGGCTACTTCCTGGCCGGCATCATCTGCTGCCTGCTCATCGTCACCATCCCGTGGGGCATCGCGTCTTTCCGCATTGCGGCGTACACGCTCTGGCCGTTCGGGCGCATGGTGGTGGACAAACCGGGCGGCACGGGCGTGTTCCCGCTGCTGGGGAATGTCATCTGGCTGGTGGTGGCGGGCATCTGGATCGCGATCGGCCACGTGGTCACAGCTTTTGCCATGGCGGTCACCATCATCGGCATCCCGCTGGCCATCGCCAACCTCAAGCTCATCCCGGTCAGCCTGATGCCGCTGGGCAAGCAGATCGTTCCCACTAACAGCCCGTTCGTTACCGCGTACCGTTAGCCGGCGGCATTCCCCGGGGCTTCGCTAAACCCGGGGACCAGGCCCTGGGCTTCGAGCTCCTCTGACCGGAGCGCCCGCAGCACGCAGAATTCGTTGCCGTCCGGGTCGGCCATGACCACCCAGGTCACCTCCGGCCCCTGCCCAATAGAAATGCGCGACGCGCCAAGGGCTTCCAGCCGCTGCACCTCCTCGGCCTGGTCATCCGGACGCAAGTCCAGGTGCAGCCTGTTCTTGATCTCCTTCTGCTCCGGCACCTTCACGAACAGCAGGTCCGGGCTGACGCCGTCTGCCGGGCTGCCTGCAGGGGGTTCCAGTACGATTTCGTCTTCCACCTCATAGGTGCGGCGCCAGCCCAGGGCCTTCTCCCAGAAATCGGCGGGCACTTTGGGGTCTGTGGAGTCGACGCTGACAGATTGGATGCGCAGGTTCATCCGAGCAGTCTTGCACCGGCCGGGGCGCCCGTAAAGGCTTCCGGCGGCTGCGCGAAGAGTCAGGCCAGCTCGCCCAGAAGGTTCCGGCGGGCGGCATCGAGCCACAGTTCCCGTGCGCGGTCGCTGTGGAACAAGGGGTCCAGTTCCAGCAGATGACGGACGACGGCGGCACGGCCGGCCGCGAAGTCGGCGTCGCCGATGTGCGCATAGTCTTCCCGGACGGCGGCCACATACCGGGCGTACGGCTCAGGTTCGCCGCCGAGGACTGACAGGTCCGCGTCGCAGAGGAGGGCGCCGTCGTCGTCCCCTGGTTCCGGGCGGTGGTCCGACGTCAGCCTGACCAGCCGCGCCACCTCCTCGACTTCGGCGGCCGGAAGCCCCGCATCCGTGAGGCGCTCCTCGGCGAGGCGGGCCGATTCCTCCTCGTCCTGGCCGGCGATCCCGCGGTACACGGCATCGTGGAACCAGGCTGCGAGCAGCACGGTCCGCGGCGGATCGTCGGGGTCGGTGAGCAGGTCCATGGCCTCCAAGACTGCCAGCAGGTGCGTGCAGCCGTGATACCGGCGGTGGTCCTCGCTCCAGCGGTCCAGCAGGTCCAGGAAGAGGGCGTCGTGTCCCGGCATGATGGCTTCCCAGCGGTTCAGCAACGGGACCTTGAGGGACTTGTTCCGCTGCCGGGCCGGGATGCGCAGCCCGCTGGCGATGAGCTTTCGCACCAGGATCCGGGCTTCCACGGCGATGGCGCCCGCGGCGACGAGGTCGTCGAACCGGCGCTCGGCAACGTCGTAGTGGTCGCCGTCGAACGCCCGGTCCGGGATGCCGGCCGCGGCGGCGAAGGCGTGCAGCTCCGGGAGCGAGGTGTCCGAGATGAGGTGCGAAAAGTGTGTGCCGTGGGCGGGCCAGAGCGGCGGATCCAGGTAAATCGCCATGGGGGAAGTCTAGTGCGGCGGTGGTCTGCGCCGGGGCCGCCAACCGCTGCAGGCCCGCTCAGGAGCCGGCTGGCAGGATGTTCTGGTTGCCCTGGAAGACGTTCCGCGGATCGAAGTCCCGCTTGACCCTGGCCAGCCGGGCGTAGTTCCCGTTGCCGAACGCGGCACGGATGCGCTCCTGGCCTTCGTTGCCGATGAAATTGAGCCACACCCCGCCCGAGGCATAGGGCGCAATTTTCTGGCGGAAGTCCTTCACCCAGGCCTTGGCCAGCTCGCCTTCCTCGGGGGTGGGGGAGATGCCGTAGGGGTGGCTCACCCAGGCCGCATTCCGGTTGATCAAGGGCGTGGCCGCCCCCGCGCTTCCGCCGACCGCGCCGCCCCAGCGGGCGATGAGCTGCTGGGACGTGGCATCGGGGAGGTTCCGGGCCGACTCAACAAAGAGGTCCAGAGCTGCATCGGGAAGTTCGTCGTGGTAGTCCGCGCTCCAGTAGTTGTAATGGTCCGGAGGATCATCCAGGGAGCCGTTGAACTCTGCATAGCCTGTGTCACCCACCAGGTCGACGGCGGGTCCGAGTTCGCGGAACGGCCGGGCATGTTCGGAGCCTTCCTCGGGCTCACCCGCGTAGACATAGCCAATGGCGACGGCCATTTTTCCCACCAGATGCTCAGGCACAAACGGCTCGGGCGGAGCGGTCAAGTACAGCAGCCCCACCCCGACGCCATCGGGGGCTGCGAGGGCCAGGTCCCTGTACGCGCGGGAGACGTCCAGGGCCTCTTCACCGGGCCACAGCCATATCCCGGCGTGCACCACGGGGCCGAGCCGGTGCGCCTGGAATGTGAAGGACGTGGCCACGCCGAAATTGCCGCCGCCGCCATGGAGCGCCCAGAAGAGTTCGGGGTTTTCCCGGGCGCTCGCGGTGACACGCTCGCCGTCGGCCGTCACCAGGTCCACCGAGACGAGACTGTCGCACGCGAACCCGAAGGAGCGCTCCAGCCAGCCGGATCCGCCGCCCAGGGTAAAGCCGGCCACACCGGTGGTGGAGGCCCGTCCGCCGGTGACCGCCAGGGCATGCTCCTGGGTGGCGCGGTCGAACTCGCCCCACGTCAGGCCCGCACCGGCGGTGACGATGCTGGATTCCGGGTCCACATCGATCGACTTCATGGGCCGGACATCGATCACCAGGCCGTCATTGTTCATGGACATTCCGGCCACTGAGTGGCCGCCGGCCCGGACAGCAACGGCGAGGGAATTCTGCCGGCCGTAGCGCAGGGCTTCGGCCACGTCCGCGTCATTTGAACACTGGGCAATCACCGCCGGCCGCCGGTCAATGCTGGCGTTGAAGACCTTCCGGGCCGGGTCATAGTCGGGGCTGTCAGGCCTGATCCACTTCATCACAAACGCTCCTCAGCGACTGCAGCCCCTCCCCTTCCCCATAGCGTAGGACTTCGGCCCGGGACGTTCCAGAGGAAGCCCAACTGGAGCCTCGCGCGGGAGCGAAAGAAGGAGCAAAGTCATCTTCGGATCCGCGGTGGAAACTACTGAGAAACACCGCATATGCGGACTAGAATCATGAAATGCCCACTATTCGCGTATCCGAGGCCGCCCGGTTCCTTGGCGTCAGTGACGACACCGTCCGGCGCTGGACAGAGAACGGCAGCCTCACCCCCGTCAAGGACGACGCCGGCCGGCTGGCCGTGGACGGACTGGAACTGGCCCGGCACGCCCAGAAGCTCGCGCAGCTTCCCGAGGACCCGCACCGGTCAGGGAGTTCGGCGCGCAACAGGTTCGTTGGCCTGGTCACGGGTATCACTGCGGACAAGGTCATGGCCCAGGTGGAACTTCAGTGCGGGCCGTTCCGGGTGGTGTCGCTGATGAGCAGCGAAGCAGTCCGGGACCTGGGCCTGGAACTCGGCTCCGTGGCCACCGCGGTGGTCAAAGCAACCACAGTCATCATCGAAACGCCGCAGGGAAAGAGCATCATTTGAGCACCCGCCAACACGGGTCACCCGCCATCATCTCAGCCGCCCTCATGCTGGGCCTCGTCGCATGCGCACCGGCTACGACGCCCACGGCCACGCAGTCCGCCGCGGCGCAGTCCCCGGCCTCTCAGTCCCCGGACGCCACCGGTCAGGTGTCCGGGACCATCACGGTCTTCGCAGCCGCGTCGCTCAAGGCCACGTTCACAGAGTTGGCCAGCGACTTCGAGGCGAAGAACCCCGGCACCAAGCTCGTGTTGAGCTTCGCCGGTTCTTCGGACCTGGCCACCCAGATCACCCAGGGCGCACCGGCCGACGTTTTTGCCTCCGCCGACACCAAAAACATGACCAAACTGGCCGATGCCAAGCTCCTGGACGGGACCGCGAAGAACTTCGCCACCAACGTCCTGGAGATCGCCGTCCCGCCGTCCAATCCGGCGTCGATCGCGTCCTTCGCGGACCTGGCCAAGCCAGGCGTCAAGGTGGTCGTCTGCGCCAGCCAGGTTCCGTGCGGGGCGGCCGCGGACACGGTGGAAAAGGCCGCGGGCGTGAGCCTCTCGCCGGTCAGCGAGGAGTCATCGGTGACGGACGTCCTGGGCAAGGTCACCTCGGGCGAGGCCGACGCCGGCCTGGTCTACGTCACCGACGTCAAAGGCGCCGGAGGCAAGGTCAAAGGGATCCCGTTCGACGAATCCGGCAAGGCAGTCAACACGTATCCCATCGCCACAGTAGGCTCGAGCCGGAATAAGGAACTGGCGGCAGCCTTCATCGCCATGATGACCGGCGTCGACGGGCAGAAAACCCTGAGCGCGGCCGGCTTCGGCGCCCCGTAAGTAAGCCGCACCCAAGGAGATCATGAGACAGGCCAGGAACGGCGGATACGGCGGCGTCCCGCGCTGGATTTACGTCCTTGCGGCTGCCGGTGGCCTGTTCGTGGTGCTGCCGCTGGCGGCCATGGTGGCCAAGGTCAACTGGGCCCAGTTCATCCCGCTGATCACGTCGGAAGCGTCGCTGCAGGCACTGGGACTGAGCCTGCGCACGTCCGCGGCCAGCACTTTCCTGTGCATCGTGCTCGGTGTGCCGCTGGCCCTGGTCCTGGCCCGCGGCAGCTTCCCCGGCCAGCGCTTCCTCCGCTCACTGGTCCTGCTCCCGCTGGTGCTTCCGCCCGTGGTGGGCGGCATCGCACTCCTGTACACGTTCGGGCGGCAGGGGCTGCTGGGCCGGACGCTGGAAGTGGCTGGCCTGCAGATCGCCTTTTCGACGACGGCGGTCATCCTGGCCCAGACGTTTGTGGCCCTGCCGTTCCTGGTGGTCAGCCTTGAGGGTGCCCTGCGGACCGCCGGGAACCGGTACGAAGCGGTGGCGGCGACGCTCGGCGCCGGGCCCACCACGGTGCTCCGCAGGGTCACCCTCCCGCTCGTGCTGCCGGGACTGGCGTCCGGCGCGGTGCTGTCCTTCGCCCGCAGCCTGGGTGAATTCGGCGCCACGCTCACGTTCGCCGGAAGCCTGCAGGGCGTGACCCGGACCCTGCCGCTGGAAATCTACCTGCAGCGCGAAACGGACGCCGATGCCGCCGTCGCGCTTGCCCTGGTCCTCGTGGGGGTGGCGGTTGCCGTGGTGGCGCTCGCGTACCGCAGTCCCCGCGCCGCCGAACGGGCTGCGTCCGGCAGCTGGGAACGCACGACGACGGCGCCCGCCGAGGGCGGTGCGGTCCGGTGACGTTCTCGGTTCAGGCCGCCGTGGCCGGCCGCGGGTTCGACGTCTCCCTCGCGGTGGGGCCAGCCGAAACGGTGGCCATTATGGGAGCCAACGGCGCGGGAAAATCCACCCTGCTGAACGTCATTGCGGGCCTGCTGCACCCGGACTCTGGCACGGCCGAACTGGACGGCAGGAGGCTGTTTGACCTCACCGCCGGGCGCGGCCAGTGGACGGCTCCGCACCGGCGGGGCACAGCGCTCCTGGCCCAGGAACCGCTGCTTTTCCCGCACCTGAGCGTGCTGGAGAACGTGGCCTTCGGGCCCCGGAGTGCGGGGGCTTCGAAGCAGGCCGCGCGGGAGTCCGCCCTGCGGTGGCTCGCGGAAGTCGAAGCGACGGAGCTGCAGGCCCGCCGCCCGGCCGAGCTCTCCGGCGGCCAGGCGCAGCGCGTAGCTGTGGCGCGGGCGCTCGCCGCCGACCCCGGGCTCCTCCTCCTGGACGAGCCGATGGCCGCGCTGGATATCCATGCCGCGCCGCTGCTCCGGCGCCTGCTCAAGCGCGTGCTGGCCGGCCGAAGGGCCATCATCATCACCCACGACGTCCTCGACGCCCTGATGCTGGCCGACCGGGTGGTCATCCTCGAAAACGGGCGGATCAGCGAGGAAGGCCCAACGCGGGACATCCTCCAGCGCCCGCGCAGCCGGTTCGCGGCCGGACTCGCCGGACTCAACTTTGTGGCCGGCCACCTGACCGAACACGGTCTGCGGGCCGGTGCCCTGAACCTCTATGGCCACCACGACGCAGCCGCCCCGCTCCCTGCCGGGCAGCCGGGCGTGGCTGTCTTCCCGCCGTCGGCCGTTTCCGTTTTCCTCACCGAAGCGCATGGCAGCCCGCGGAACTCCTTCGCCGTGACCATCACGGACCTGGAGCCGCACGGGGACGGGATCCGGGTCCGCGCCGGGGAGGGCGGGCAGCTGAGCGCGGACATCACGCCGGCTGCCTCTGTAGATCTCGGGCTGGCGCCGGGCATGCAGGTGTATTTCGTGATCAAGGCCGGTGCCGTGGCCATCTACCCCGGCTGAAGAGGCGGAATGCGCGGGTAGGCTGGTCAGCGTCGTCCGGACGCGGCGGCGGTATTGGGGGAGAACCATGAATAAAATTACGACGGCGGCTGCCGTCCTGGCGCTGCTGGCGGGCCTGTCCGGGTGCAGCCTGTTCCCGTTGCCGACGCCGCTGCCGGACATCGCCCCGGCAACGCCCGCGTCCGTGCTGCCGCCGGAGTGCCCCTTTGTGGGCCGTGACGACGTGTCGCCGGTCCGGATCCCCAAGGGCTCGCCGCGCGAAACCATCGGCAGCGTCCTGAACGCCTACAGCGGCTGGCTCAACGCCGGCTCCGAGCTGGTTACGGCCTGGAGCCCGGGCAAGGCCGTCCCGGAAAACTGCGTCGCAGACCTCGCTGCAAGAAACGCCGAAGCCTATTCGAGCACGCTGTTCACCACGCACAGCGACGTCGCGTGGCAGGAATACTTCGCGGCGGTGAAGGTGATGAACCAGCAGAACCTGGCGGCGGTCCGCGTTGCCGGGCCGGAGGCGGGCGGGCGCGGCACGTTTGAGCTGCTGCAGGAGATCGATTCGAGCGCCGCGGACAGCGGCACGTTCCTGAAGTTCGACGCCGTCTACCGGCCCACCGTTGCCGGGCAGGGCAGCTGGGAGGACCTGGACACACCGACCCGCTGGTACGTGGAACTCGTCCCGGCGGGGGAGTTCCTGGTGATCAACTACATCGAAACCAAGCCTGCGGCCGGCTATCCGGCAAAGCCCTAAACCGCCCGCAGACCGCTGGCTACATCCCATAGGGGCCGGCCTCAGTTTTCCCTCAGCAGGAGGAAACCTGTGGTGCAGCATCGTCGCTACGGAAGTTAGCGATCTCCGGAGTCCGTGCTAGCAGCTCGAATGCGTCTTCTCCGTGCGCGTCTCACCGTTCGTGAGGACAACCTGGGAGTTGGCGCGGCACGTCACGCCATCCTCGGTAAACGTGTTCTGGCTACTCAGCTTTGTCACGTTGTCCGTCAGGGTGTAGTGCGTTTCATAGTCGAACGACGACTGACCGATAGTCGTCTGATCGCGGGTGTTGGTCGTGTAGTGGCCGTCGACGTTTCGGGTCGCGCCGCGGAACTCATAGGTGTATGACCCATCAGGGGTGCTGAATTCGGTGTGTTCCACCTGGGCGCGGTTGCTGCCCGGGTCGGACGGCGGCGCGGCCAGCGCCGGCGAGGCAGTGAGGGCGAGAGCCAGGCCAGCGCCGGAGGCGACGACCAGGCGGGTTAAACGGTTCATGGTTAGGGTCCTTCCGCTTCTTTGTCGGGCGGCCCCAACCGCAGTGAGTGGAGTCTAACGATTGCCCATAGCTCCGCACAACACTTCGCGAGCATCTTGTGGCTACACCAGTCCGTGGACCCGGATTTCCACATAGGCGTGGTGCGGCTCTGGACAGGCAGTTCGCCATCGGCAAACATGGGGCATAGAGGGCACCTCCTCAAAGTTGAGCGTTGTAGACTCAACTTAGCGAAAATGCGCATCCCCGGAAGGAGCTCTCTTTGGACGTCAAATTCACCACCAAGAGCCAGGAGGCTCTTTCGGCAGCAGCCATGAACGCCTCCACGGCAGGAAATCCCCAGGTGGAACCGGCCCACCTGCTCAAGGCGCTGATGGATCAGCGGGAGGGCGTCGCCGTCGCGCTTCTCCGCGCCACGGGCGCAGACCCGGATACCGTCAGCGTGCAGGCGAGCGGCGCCATCAAGGCGCTGCCGGCAACGTCGGGCGGCTCCACACAGCAGGCCCAGCTGTCCCGCCCCGCGCTGCTGGCCATCCAGAACGCCAAAAACGAGGCCGACCGGCTGGGTGACACGTATGTATCCACCGAAGTGCTGCTGCTGGGGCTCTCTGCCGGGAGTGACGCCGTCGGGCGGTTAATGCGCGACGCCGGTGCCTCCCATGAAGCGCTGCTCGCCGCCCTGCCGGGTGTCCGCGGCGACCGCAAGGTCACCACGCCGGACCCGGAAAACACGTTCCAGTCGCTCGAGAAGTTCGGCACCGACCTGACGGCGATGGCGCGTGCGGGCAAGCTGGACCCGGTGATCGGCCGCGACACCGAAATCCGGCGCATCATCCAGGTGCTGAGCCGGCGCACCAAGAACAACCCAGTGATCATTGGTGAGCCCGGTGTGGGCAAGACCGCCGTAGTGGAGGGTCTGGCCCAGCGGATTGTGGCAGGCGACGTCCCGGAGAGCCTTCGCGGCAAGACCCTGATCGCCCTGGACCTTGCCTCCATGGTGGCGGGAGCCAAGTACCGCGGCGAATTCGAGGAACGGCTCAAGGCAGTCCTCGAGGAGATCAAGAACTCCGAAGGCCAGATCGTCACCTTCATTGACGAGATCCACCAGGTGGTGGGCGCCGGTGCCACTGGCGAGTCCTCGATGGATGCGGGCAACATGCTCAAGCCCATGCTGGCGCGCGGTGAACTGCGGCTGATCGGGGCCACCACCCTCGACGAATACCGCGAGAACATCGAGAAGGACGCGGCCCTGGAGCGCCGGTTCCAGCAGGTGTACGTGGGCGAGCCAAGCGTGGAGGACACCATCGGCATCCTCCGCGGCCTGAAGGAGCGCTACGAGGCGCACCACAAGGTGACCATCGCGGACTCCGCCCTGGTTGCCGCCGCCACGCTGTCCAACCGCTACATCTCGGGCCGCCAGCTGCCGGACAAGGCCATCGACCTGGTGGATGAAGCCGCGTCCCGGCTGCGCATGGAGATCGATTCCGCGCCGGAGGAGATCGACCAGCTGCGCCGCGCCGTGGACCGGCTCACCATGGAGGAGCTGGCCCTTGCCAACGAAAAGGACGCGGCCTCAGTGGAGCGACTGGCCGCAATCCGTGCGGACAAAGCGGACAAAGGCGAGGAGCTGTCGGCACTCAACGCCCGCTGGGAGGCGGAGAAGGCTGGCCTGAACCGCGTGGGCGACCTGAAAGCCAAGCTCGACGAGCTCCGCTCCACGGCGGACAAGGCGCAGCGTGAAGGCGACCTGGAGACGGCGTCGCGGATCCTTTATGGCGAGATTCCGGCAGTGGAACGTGAACTGAACGCCGCCGCCGCAGCCGAAGAGGCGGTGACGGACAAACCTGCCCCGATGGTGGCTGACGAGGTCACGGCGGACGACATTGCCGAGGTCATTTCCGCGTGGACGGGCATTCCGGCCGGGCGCATGCTGCAGGGTGAAAGCCAGAAGCTGCTCCACATGGAGGAGGAGATCGGCAAACGCCTGATCGGCCAGGCCAAGGCGGTGGCCGCGGTGTCCGACGCCGTCCGCCGTGCGCGGGCCGGCATCAGCGATCCCAACCGGCCCACGGGTTCGTTCCTGTTTCTGGGGCCCACGGGCGTGGGCAAGACCGAGCTGGCCAAGGCGCTCGCGGATTTCCTGTTCGACGACGAACGCGCCATGGTGCGGATCGACATGTCCGAGTACGGCGAGAAGCACTCGGTGGCGCGGCTGGTGGGCGCCCCTCCGGGATACATCGGCTACGAGGAGGGCGGCCAGCTGACGGAGGCCGTCCGCCGTCGGCCGTACTCTGTGATCCTGCTGGACGAGGTGGAAAAGGCCCATCCGGAGGTTTTCGACATCCTCCTGCAGGTGCTCGACGACGGCCGCCTCACCGATGGCCAGGGCCGCACCGTGGACTTCCGCAACGCCATCCTGGTCCTCACCTCCAACCTGGGCAGCCAGTTCCTGGTGGACCAGTCGCTGGACGCGCAGGCCAAGCGGACCGCGGTCATGACCATGGTCAACGCTTCCTTCAAGCCGGAGTTCCTGAACCGGCTGGACGAGATTGTGCTGTTTGAAGCCCTGACCGTTGACGAGCTGGCTGAGATTGTGGAACTGCAGGTGGCCGAGCTCGGCAGGCGGCTGCACGATCGCCGGCTCAGCTTGGAAGTGTCCGATGGCGCCCGCGCCTGGCTGGCCATGTCCGGCTTTGATTCCGCGTACGGTGCCCGGCCGCTGCGCCGACTGGTGCAGAAGGAGATCGGCGACCGCCTGGCCAAAGCAATCCTGTCCGGCGACATCGCGGACGGTGACACGGTGCTGGTGGACACCGCGACCGACGTCGACGAACTCACCATTGAGGGACTCGAGGCGCTCGCAGGACCCGACGGCGGTGCTCCCGCCGGCACGGGCCTGGTGGTGCGGCGGAAGGAGTAGGCACTCAGGGGGTTAGCCCGCGGTTTGTGCCTGGGAGGGCACAGCGGTGAGTTGCTGTTTGATGTCCTCCCAGTTCGTCGCCACGCGGCGTTCCACTATGAGTCCATCCACCACCCGCTCCAGGGTCAGGCTCTCGCTGGTAATGGGAGCGCCGGTCGGGGCGATCCCTTGGAATTCGCCGCCGCTATGCACTGCATGCATAGTCACTCGGCATGCGACCAGGTCTCCTTCGGCGATCTGGTCTTCCAGGGTGAAACTGGTGCCGCTGAACATGGTGTTCCAGCCTTTGATGGCCGTCAGCAATGTGTCCCGGTCCACCGGTTCAGTGTTTCCGTGCACGTACGCTTGGAGTTTGGGCGACAGTACGCGGGCGAGCGCGGCCTCGTCTTGGTCCTCAAAGGCCCGGAAGAACGTGCGTACCACTTCCTTGTTCTGGTCAGTAGTCATTGGACTTTCCCTTTCGGTGCTTATCCGGGAATCTCCGGATAAGCACAGATTAGGATCATGCGGCACAGCCCAACTCCGTGTACGCACCCAATTGGCGGGGGGAATCAGTGACGTCGGGGAGGGTTTTTGCGGGGGATTGCCAAGGTGTCCTGTTCTGGCCCCAGACCATGGCGGAACGCGTAGTTGGCGGCAGCCGTGCGGGCTGCCGGGCCATCCACTCCAATTTTCAGGTAGACGTTGGCGGTATGCCTCTCGATCGTACGCAGGCTGAGCCCCAGCCCCACGGCGATGGTCTGATTGGTCTCGCCTGCTGCAATGAGGTGGAGCACCTGGACTTCGCGTGGTGTTAGGCGGACGGCCGGTGAACCGGGGGATTCTGGCAAAACTGAAGGCGCCTGCGGCTCCAGCAGGTCATTCACTAAAGAACCGGTCTCCTGCGGCGTCAGGGTCCGGCCTGCCGCGAGGTGTTCGCGGAAGGCGTCCTCTCCGAGAAGGGCCGTGGCCGTGGACGCCGTGCGGACGAATTCGGCCCGGTCAAACGCCCAGAGCACTGCACCGTACTGGTCGAGCCGTCCTTGTACGGCACCAAGCAGCAACGCCGATGTCCGGGGCGACCCTACTGATGCGGCTGCAGAAGCCCAGGCGGCCAAGGCCATGGTGACGCCCCAGTCGTCATTGCCGTCCTGTGCCACCCGCATTGACTCGCCAAGGTGATGGCGGGCTCCTTCGAGGTCACCGCGGGCCCTGGCCACTTGTCCCAGCCGGACGCACCGCCGTGCAATGGCGAATGAGTGGCCCAGCTGGCGGGCGAGCACCTGGCTTTTCTCGTAGCAATCGGCTGCCTTGCCAACGTCTCCCTGCAGGAACGAGGCATCTCCCAAAGCGAAGAGGCAAGCTGAGGTCCACCACTGGTCACCTGCCTCCTGTTCCAATGCCAACCCTCGTGCCGCCAGAGCCGCGGCCCGTGGAGCGTCCGTGCCCATAGTTGCGTGGGCCAGATAGTGCAGCTGCCGACCCACAGCCGCAGGATCTTCCAGCTCAGCGAAAATGGCGGCAGCTTCCTCCCAATGGGTTCGCGCCTCATCAATTTGCCCTGCATGGACTGCGAGGAATCCCGTGGATTCGTGGAGACTTGCCAGGACTTGATGCGGAATTGGATGGGGGCTGGCAAGGTAGCGCCGGGACCACATCAGCCCTTCCGCGAATTCACCGCGCAATTGCCACACCTGGGAGAGGGTGCAAACGATCTCGGCTCCGGACTCTATTCCTTCCGGCACGTCGAGGCCCCAGGCCATCGCCGCCCTGAAATTGTCCCGGTCCTGCTCCAGGCGCAGTGTCCAGGCGGGCTGCTTTGGGCCGTTCAGTTCTCCGCGCGCCTCCATCGCAACGGCAGCAAACCGGGCTGCGTGGGATCTGCGCAGCAAGGATCTTTCTTCCGCCGCCCTCAATTGCTCGTCAGCGTACTGGCGGATGACTTCGAGCAGCCGGAATCGCCGGGCGCCGCCACGCGGCCGTTCCACCACCACCAGGGATTGGTCGACAAGGTCGGAGAGCACGGTGAGGATGTCCGCCGCCGCCAGCGTCCCGCTTGGACAGATTGCTTCAGCGTCTTCCAAGGACCATCGGCCCGCAAAGACAGCCAGCCGTCTGAACAGCGTCTGCGCGGACTCAGAGAGGAGCCCGTGGCTCCAATCCAGAGCCGCACGAAGAGTGGCATGTCTCTGTGCGCCGACTGGTCCGCTGCCGGTGAGGAGCACTAAGGCGAGCTCCAGGCGTTCAGCGAGTTGCGCCGTCGTCAGCATTTTGATCCGGCTCGCCGCCAACTCGATGGCGAGAGGGAGTCCATCCAGCCGGCGGCAGACCCGTGCCAGAGGGGCAGCGTTTTGCGCGGTTACGGCGAAGCCCGGAACCACCATGCAGGCGCGTTCGGTGAAGAGCCTGACTGATTCACACGCGGCGATCTCTGCGGGCGGAAGTTCTTCGGATGCCGGCACCGGCAGAGGGTCAAGCTGCCAGGTTCTTGCTGCCTCGAGAGGCAGCGGCACTCGGCTGGTAATCAGGATGTGCAGTCGCGCACAGCCAGCCAGTAGTTCCACACTGACTTTGGCGCACTCCCGGGCGATATGCTCACAGTTGTCCAGCACCAACAACGCCGGCGTAGCTCCTAAATGTTCAGCAAGAGCCGGGATCTCGCCTTGGCCAGGCTTGATGAAGACGCCGAGGGCTGATGCGATGGTGGATGCCACGAGCTGCGGGTTGGCCGTGCCCGTGAGATCGGTCCAGTAGACCTGCCGATTCGAGTGTTCTCCGGCCTTCGCCGCCACAGCCAGCGCCAGTCGCGTTTTACCGGATCCCGCGGCGCCGGTGACGACTAGCAAACGGGTGGCACCAGCATCCAGCCAGCTCAGCAACGAGGCCGTCTCACGATTCCGGCCGATAAAGCTTGTCAGGGGCCTGGGAGCGGTGCCGGAAGGATGGGGCGCAGACTCGAGTGGTGCGTTCTCCGGGACCGACAGGGCTAACTGACGTGCCCGCAGTACCGCATCCTGGCGCGTGTGGACGCCGAGCTTATGAAATACCTGACGTAGATACCACTTCACCGAACTGGGCGCGATGCTCAGCCGAGCGGCAATTTCGGCGCTGTCCAGACCGTCCGCGAGGAGAATCGCCACCTCGGTCTCCCTGGCCGTCAGGGGCTGGGTGGTCTCGGGAATCTGGGCTCTGATCTGCGACATATCCTGCACCGTTTTAGCAACGAAGTACGAGGCGAGGCCTGTTCCTTAGGGTCCATCCCCAACGGCCAGGCCGACCAGTACCTAATTGTCCTCCTGGCTGTTCCATTTGTCCGGCCTAAATTCCGCGTACGGTGATAGGGAGCTTGTGGACACCGCGGCCGACGTCGACGAACTCACCATCGAAGGGCTGAAGGCTCTGGCAGGACCCGACGTCGACGCTCCCGCCAGCACCAGCAGGTAGCCGGTCGGCAGATCGCTGCTCCAGCGTCGCGGCTCGCGGACCAGGACCTGCGACGCCAGCTGCTCGGGGGTGGGTAGGCTGTTGGGCGCAGGCGACGGACCCCACTGGTGACACAATATCCGTGCTTCAGACCGAGGTCGCCCGAAGGAATCCATGCCCCGCTATCACTTCAGTCCTCAGCTCTACCAATCTGCAGCCCCGTTTTCCCATTACGTTGAACAACGAAATACCGGATATACCTCGGGCATCATCGGCCAGCGCCGTGATACTGGAGAGCTGGTCTCTGACGATGTCTCCCAGCAGTGCGATGCGATGCTGACGAATCTCCAGGTCCTGCTGGACGAACAGGGGCTGACGCTGAAGGATTTACTGCGAACCACCATTTATCTGACTGACTACAAAGACTTCCAAGCCATCAACGACGTCTATTCCAGGCGTTTGCACGAACCGTATCCTGTCCGCACCACTGTTCAGGTGGCTGCCCTGCCACTAGGCGCCAAAGTGCAGATTGATTCCGTGGTGGCTGTACCCTAACGGAATATTCGCCAGGCCGCTATTCGCGGCTTTCCTCCCTTAGCGGCTTGAGGTGCGCCGGGATCGCTGTGCCGGAAAGAGACGGATACGTGCACGTGAACTCTCCTCGGTATCCGAAGAGAAATCCGACGACGGGGTTCCGCACCTGCATCTGAATCGTAAACACCCCGCGAATGTCATCGAAGCCCTCGTACAGGTCAGCAGTACCTGTGCAGACGGCGGGAAACGTGAATCCTGCGAAGCCTTCGTAGAACCGCTGCGCCCCTGATTGGAGGTGCAGCGATCCATCGGCCAAGACCTCCAGTTCGAGGTCGGTGGCCAGATGCTGGTGGGTGCCGAGGTAGTCGACAATCCCACCACTTCGTTCGCTGTGCACCATAGTGGCGTCGAAGCGGCGTCTCTTGGACGAGGGCAGGTCCAAAGTCCTGACGAACGTGACGGTAGGGCGGCCAAACCCGTCAATGTAGGGATAGTTCTCGATCGTGAACGGGATGTCATTGCCCTGGTCCGGGAAGAGAATATTGCGGTAGGCACCCAGTCGCAGAAACGGTACCGTCCACCACGCACCCCGGCGGACTTCGGAGAAGACACCATGTCCGACGCATCCGTAGCCCGCTTCGGTGTCAACGCCGAAGCGCTTCTGCAGCATGGGGTGCAGCCTTTGGAAGTCTTGCCCCAATGCCACCTCAAAGATCGAAGCCACGGCTATTCGCCTCCTTCAGTCTGCGAACGGAAATCACCTGTGGGTGCAGCCAACCCGGCCAGGGCAGAGGGGGCGCGGCCTGAGCGCGCGTCCGGAGTACTCCGCAGGCAGCGCCCTGCCCTCGGCACAGTCCAATGGGACGGGAACATCCAGGTGGTCAGTGCCACCGTCACTCCCAGGGCTGCCAGGCCAGCGGTTCGACTGGTGAGGGCCCTGCGGAGCAGGGCGCCGGCTGCCAGGACGCCGCCTGCTCTCGCTGCGGCGTCGACAAACCACCGGTTGCGGCAGTCTCTGGGATCCAGGTCTGCCTCCGCCCACAGCCTCAGGCGGTCGAAGCTTATTGCTGTTGCCCAACCCAGAGCGGGCCGGAACACGTGCGAGTCCAGGACTTTGCCGAGAGCGCCCATTCCCGGCTGATAGTTGTACCCCGTGATAAACCGAAGACCATCCTCTATCGGCACATACCGCCAATACCCCGAACCAGACCCGATAGGAGAGAAGGGGTCGGCAGTATCGAACTTCAGCAGCGATGTTGCCCGCCCATCGGATCGATGCCTATGCCCCAGCGATGTTCCGTTCCCCCGGATAATGTGTAGTGGGAGGCGGAACTCGTAACGAAAATGGAGAAGTCCCTGATCATCTCCTCCGGTGGGGACTATCTGGGAGAATCGCAGATCCCACCGGGCGTGCATTGCGGGGTCCTGGCTAAGAGCCCATACGTGTTCCATAGGGGCGCGGATGCTGGTCTCAACGTAGATCGGTTTGTGTTTTCGCAGGCTCATTCCCGCCAAAGTTTTCCCCCATTCCAGCATCATAAGGTGCAACTTGAGGCCACTCCCGTTCATGGGGCGCGACAATTACCTGGACGTCGTCTTCATACAACAGCCGCCCTGGATCGTTTGAATGGAGCACCTGCCACCCAACGTCATACCGGCTCAGGAGGTCCGTGTAGAACTCAACGCGGACGAGCAAATGCACAGCTGTGCACTTGAACCAAGCCTCCGCTGTTGGGTTGATTGCATGGTCGTATATCGATTTATCCACCGTCGACGGGTTCAAATATGCGGAATCGTAGTGGTCATTTGAGCGCCGCCAGGAAGCCCGGTCCTGGGTGCTGAGTCTGCCGCCGTTTGCTAAGCCGTTGGCGAGATTGAAGATGCCCGGGTAGCGTCCACGGCCATTGGCGATGCCTGCCTGGTAGCGCACATACTTCGAGTCCATGGTTCCCAACTGATCACGTGTCCGAACTTTCGTAGGCGCTGGATTTATCGTCCGGCTTGGCGTGCAGCGGCCTCGATCCGGGACCGATAGGCAGCCCATTCGTCAGATGTGCGGCTTGGTACGTTCGGATCTTGGGGTCCGTTGCCCGCTGTGCCGTCGATCAGCTCGCGCAAAATGTCGGCATGCCCTGCATGCCGGGCTGTCTCGACAATCACGTGAACCAGGATCTGATGGAGGTTCACACGTCGGCGCTCGGGCGTCCACCAAGGTACTTCACCTGCAGAGTCGAGGCTGAGTGACTCTATTGTCGCGTCGCTTTGTCGAGCGGAGAAATGGTAGAAGTCAATGATGTCTGCCCGGCTCTCGTCGGCCGTTGCCCACATATCATCGTCAACCTCCCCAGCTTCAGACAACCAGGGCACTTCCCGGCCGTGCGGTCTGCCGAAGACGTCGCTGAAGTATTCCAATTGCACGCCACCGACGTGCTTGACCAGCCCCAGGAGGTTGGTAGCTGTGGGCGTCATCGGACGGCGAATGTCGTACTCACTGACGCCGTCGAGTTTCGCGAGAAGATCTGCCCTTCGAAGGCGAAGGTACCCAAGTAAGTCAGCTTTTTGATCCATATCCCTCACTCTGCCCTAGGGCGGCGCCTATTGCCGCAAACAACATGGTGGCCACCTGACGTAGGCTTTCAACGTCCGAACGGGACTGCAAAACTTCTTGGGGGAGAGCAACACATGGATATTGTCCTTCCGGCCGTTTTTGCGGCCATTTTCTTTTACGTCCTCTATGGGGTCATCCGGGCGGCGACGCGGGACGGAATCATTGCTGCCCGAAAGGCCGAGAAGGCTGACGCAACCCGACCCGACGGCTCCGTGTGACCAGCCCGGACTTACGGCCGTGGCCTCCCAGTGATCGCAAATACCGTCGGTCAGAAGTCACCGCCATAGTAGGAAGCGGCGACCTTGTTTGGCAGCGCGCTGCATCAGAGGTGCTCCGTTGGAAGGTAAAAACCGCGAGTGGTTTTGATGTGGACACCACGAGCCCGGTGTCGCCAGGCGACCGTGTAGTCGTTACAGCGCGCACGTTCGGCCTCACTATTCTAGAGCCGGTCGAAGTGGTGGCTGTTGTGCAGGAACCCGGCCGAAGCGGGTTCTCATACCGGACCATGCCAGGCCATCCTGTCAACCGTGAAGATGCGTTCATCGTCCACCGTCATGGCGACGTCGTGCACCTCACCATCCGCTCCCTGACCCGGGCGGCCGTTCAGCAACCCTGGCGAGTGCTCTACCCGATCCTCCTGGTGGCGCAGCGAATCGTGCGGAGGCGATACCTGCGGGCTCTCCTATGAGTTGGGCGAAACTAGTTGCCCGTAAGGGTGACCGTTTCGGTCGTAGACTCATCTCGCGCCACAGCAGTCTCGTGGGAACAACAGTATGGGGGTGCTGGAAATGCCACAGTTAACGTCCGGCCGCCACTGCCAGTAGTGGCGTCCTAACTCTCGTACCCGAAGCGTTTGACGAGCAGTTCCTCGGCAGGAGCAAACCCGTACCTGGCATAGAAGGTCTTTGATTCGGCAGAGGGGGAGAGGACGATCCGGGCTGCCTTGATGCTCTGTGAGAATTGAATCGCCGCCTCCAATAGCTGGCCTCCCACTCCGCAGTTGCGATAGTCGGCAGCGACGAATGCGTTCCCGAGATACACCCAGCAGGTCGACTTCCTGCCGGGTTTAGGCATCCGGTCAAAGACCATGAGATTCAGCATTCCGATAAGCGTGCCGTCCAGATCTGCGACGAACATGGTGCGCGCGTTATTTTCCTGCCAGGCTCGGTAGTCACTCTCGAAGTCCGGATCCTCGGTCGATTCCCCTATTTGCTCTGCAACCCACGTGGCCCGCAGACGGATGAGGCTGGGCGTATCAGCGGTGTTTGCCTGTCGAATCAGGAGCATCCGCCTACTTTAGCTACCAAGGGAGGTCCGGTTCCCCGAGTGAGCAGAACCGGGGCGAGGTGCTGTCGCCGGAGTCGACGAGCTCTCGCAGTTGCGCGGCAGCTGCGCGGGGATCCTTGGACGCGTCAGCCTGTCCCATGTCGGTCGCCAGTTTGCCCGGGTGCACTGCCCAGCAACGGACGCGCCCCTGAAGGTCCTGAGCCAACGCGATGGTCAGCATGTTCTGCGCCGCCTTGGAGATCTTGTAGGCATAACTTGTTGATAGGTCCGCGAAGGTACCGCTGGCCTGGGCGGCAAGGGAGCCCAGACGTGAGGTCATGTTGATGACGATCGGGTCAGGCGCCGCCAGCAGGTTTGGCAACAGGAACTGCACCAGTCGCAACGGACCCGCGGCGTTTACGTCGACCGCGTTCAAGACTCCATCGGCTGGAATCGATCCCAGCTCACCATGGGCCGCTCCTTGGGCCGCGTTGTTGATCAGCAAATCGACGGGGCGGCCGTCCAGGCCGTCCAGAAGCTCTGAGGCATCGTTGGATCGAACATCGTGCCGCACGGTTACGACGTCGGACGGAGCGGCTGGGGCGTCTGGCTCCAGTGAACGCGTGAGGGCGATGACGCTCCAGCCGCCCTCCGAGAACTCATTCACGAGGGACAGGCCCAACCCTCGGTTGGCGCCGGTGACGACAGCAAGCTTCTTCATCCGATCAGGCTAGCCGCGTCACGAAGCGCTCGCCGTCGTGAGCGCTGCGCTCAATCTCCTCCACGCCGCTACGACGCGGGGACGAGCCTGAAGGCATAGCGTCCGTCTGGGCCGCTGCCGGGATTCATGGTGAAGTCTGCACCGTCGGTGTCCAGCTTCACTTGCGCCGCGAACACCCCGCCGTCGCAGGCGACCCGGACTGGTTCAAGAACGGCGGCGCCTGCCCAGCTCGCCACTGACATCTCGACGTCGGCGGGTCCTTCGCACAGGAAGTGCAGTTCGTAATTGCCGGGCTTGGCCGTCATCCCGTAGCCGGTGGTTGAATTCGAACTGGCGCTGCCCGCCACTTGGCCGGGCAGCGCCGGTTTCAGCTGCTGCGATGACCAGTCACTCATGTCTTTGAACGATGAAGCCCGCGGGTCGCTGTTCGGCGCCAAAGTAACGCCCGTTGACCGGGGCTGCGCCGTTGCGCCTTGGGACGAGGAGCCGGCTGCACCTACAGTCGGGCCACCGTACTCACAGCCCGTCAGCGACACCACCAGTGCGGCCGAAACGAACAGGACCCGTGTGCGCTGAGTCTGCGTCCCCCAAAGAGCTGACATGCCCCGAGTCTAAACCCCCAGCCCGAAGGTCAACCCAGCGGACCGCCGAACGCAATGAAGCCGTAGGCTCTCTATCCGTTCGCGGGTAATGCGGTCTGTTAGGGCAGCGCGCTGGCGTTGATGACATTCCCGCCGTCGGCCGTGACATAGCAGTCCACACGCCGGTCGCCTGATTCCCAACTGGTGCTGCTGGGGTAGGCCCGCTGGAAGTTCAGCGTGTACTCGTTCGCTGCCGGTCCCAGCTTCGCCGCCTGGCAGGCCTCCAGGGCCTTGGCGGCCAGGGCCTCCCGGCCCGGATAGGAGCCAACGGCGGGGTAGCGGAAGACAGCCACAAGCTGGGCTGAGTGGCCGGTATCGCAGGCCACCACCGTTGACCGCAAAGCCTCGGGGTCAAAATCCTTGAAGCAGTCGCCCAGCCGGTAGTCCGGCGGCTCCACACCCTCACGGGGGAGGGGGAGCGGGGTGGCCAGGGGAGTGGGAGTGGTTTCCACGACCACGGAGCCGCCGTCGCCGGTCGTTTCCGGTGCCACGGAATCCAGCCACGCGGCGAGCCACACCAGGCCTCCCACCACACCGAGCAGAACCACCACGAAGACAGTCTTCAGGAGCGTAGATGCGACCCGCCGCGGCTTCCGTGCCGGGGGCTCCACCGCAGTTGCCGGAACAGCCACGTGAGGCAATCCGGCGGTGGGCGGAGCGGCAGGTTTGGGCGGGACGGGGCGCGGTTCCTGGTTGTCCATCCGGATACCCCTCCTGGGTTTAGCCTCGGGATGCTGGATTCTCCGGGCACCCGGATCGGCAGCTGATGAAGAGACTCTATCCAACAAAAAAGCCGGGAACCGTGCGCGTCGCGGCGGTAAGGGTACCCGACATGGCGTCCGCGCGCACGGGCCGGGGCGCACCGTGCGCGGAAAGCATGTAATCTAGGTGTTACGACAAATTGACCAAACATTCCGGGGCCTCACCGATAGCCAAGGTGACCACCTCCGGTCCGAGTACAAAAGGGGGTCACGCCATGGGGCGCGGCCGTCAAAAGGCAAAAGCTACCAAGCAGGCTCGGGATATTAAGTACTATTCCCCGAACACTGACTATTCGGCCCTTCAGCGAGAGCTCAAAGGTCCTGAAGGTCGTGCCACGAGCCATTTCGCGAATGACCCGGTTGAACCGGACTATTCGGCTTATGTGGATAAGTACGCGGACGATTTGGAAGAAGACGACGACGAGGTACACACCCGTCGGATCGGCTAGTTGTTGCACGCCGGCCCCGCCGCAAGGCGCCCGGCCCCGCGACGCTGCAGTACGTTCGGACACCGTTCGTTAGTACAGCGCTTCTTTTCAGCACCCCGGATCCCAGCGGACCCGCGGTGCTGGCCTCAGTTATCAGGCCCGTTGCCTGCTCCGGAACCCGGTGCCGGCGGCGGGCTTTTTGGTGTTGACTGGAGGCGTTGATGCGTGTGCCGCCCGCGAAAGGACCCCCATGCCAGGAAACTCCTCATCCCCCAGCTACCGCTACGGTGAACCGTGCTGGGCTGACGTCCAGACCCGGGACGTGGAGGCAGCCAAGGCCTTCTACGCGGCGGTGTTCGGGTGGAGCTTCAAGGACCAGCCCACGCCCGATGGCCGCAGCTATGCCCAGGCGTTCGTGGGCGAGGACCTGGTGGCCGTGGTGGCGCCGCAGAACCCGCACCAGGAATCTCTCGGCACGCACGCCCAATGGAACATCTACTTCGCGGCCGAGGACGCCGGTGCGCTGGCAGAGGAAGTTCCCCACGCCGGCGGCGCAGTGCAGTTCGGCCCTGAGGAAGTGGCGGACACCGGCGTGATGGTGTTTGTGGATCCTCCCGGCGGCGGGACCACCGGCGTGTGGCAGCCCGGAACGCACACGGGCTCCGGCCGGTACAACGAGGCCGGTGCGCTGTCCTGGACAGAGCTGCTGACGCCCGAGCCGCGGGCCGCCGTCGGGTTCTTCCAGCAGCTGTTCGGCCACGACGTGACCGAGTATCCCCAGGACGACGGCGGGACGTACAGCACGCTGATGGTGAACGGCGCGGAGGTGGCCGGGATAGTCGCTGCCGAGGCGCCTGCCAGGTGGCAGATCTACTTCGGCGTCACCGACGTGGCCGAGGCTGTGCGGAAGGCCGTGGCTGCGGGGGCGGAAGTGCTGATCGCGCCGGAACCGGACGACGACGATACGCCCGGCGCCACGGCCACCCTCCGGGACCCGCAGGGCGGTGAGTTCAGCCTGCTGGAGGTTTAAACGCGGATGCCCCGCAGCCGCCGGTTGGCGGTTGCGGGGCACTCGAGGACGGACTTTAGGCGTAGGCGTTGACCAGGCGGACGGCGCCGCCGTCAACACCCTTGGCACCCTGGACGTAGTCCGGACCGGTCTTGAGGATGGAGTCCGAGTCCGCGGTGACGGTGCCCATGATCCAGGACGGGACGCCGCGGTCGTTGAGGCGGGCCACGGCGGCGTCGGCGGCTTCGGCGGACACTATGGCCACCATGCCCACGCCGAGGTTCAGCGTGCGCTCGAGGTCGGCCAGCGGGACGTTGCCCAGCTCGGAGACCAGCTTGAAGATGGCCGGAAGCTCCCAGGTGGCACGGTCCACGGTGGCCACGAGGCCCTGCGGCAGCACGCGGGCCAGGTTGGCGGCCAGGCCGCCGCCGGTGACGTGGCTGAAGCCGTGCACGGCTGCACCCCCGGCGGAGCCGCTGACCGGGAAGGCGCGGGCAAGGTCCAAGCAGTCTGCAGCGTAGACGCGGGTGGGTTCCAGCAGTTCCTCGCCCAGCGTGCGGCCGAGTTCGGAGACCTGGCGGTCCAGTGCCCAGCCGGCGTGGTTGATGACGCGGCGGACCAGGGAGTAGCCGTTGGAGTGCAGGCCGGAGGAGGCCATGCCGATCACAACGTCGCCGGCGCGGACGCGGTCCGGGCCCAGCAGGTCGGAGGCCTCGACAACACCGGTGGCGGCGCCGGCAACATCGTATTCGTGCTCGCCCAGGAGGCCGGGGTGCTCGGCGGTTTCGCCGCCCACCAGGGCGGTGCCGGCGACGGAGCAGGCCGCGGCGATGCCACGGACGATGTCCGCGATGCGTTCCGGGACAACCTTGCCGCAGGCGATGTAATCGGTCATAAAGAGCGGCTCGGCGCCCACTACGACGATGTCGTCAACCACCATGCCCACCAGGTCAAAGCCGATGGTGTCGTGGATGTCCATGGCCTGGGCAATGGCAACCTTGGTGCCCACGCCGTCGGTGGACGTGGCCAGCAGCGGGCGCTTGAAGGTCAGCAGGCGCGAGACGTCGTACAGGCCGGCGAACCCGCCCACTCCGCCGATGACGGAGGAATTGTGGGTGGCCTTCACGGCACCCTTCATCAGCTCCACGGCACGGTCGCCGGCTTCAACGTCAACACCGGCGGAGGCGTACG
Source organism: Pseudarthrobacter sp. NIBRBAC000502772 (assembly GCF_006517235.1). Lineage (NCBI taxonomy): Bacteria > Bacillati > Actinomycetota > Actinomycetes > Micrococcales > Micrococcaceae > Pseudarthrobacter > Pseudarthrobacter sp. NIBRBAC000502772. Next base: position 49,499 of record NZ_CP041188.1, on the reverse strand, counting down.
TGATGCCTGCGGGGCTCAGTGGGCTGTTGCCGGCGGCGGGGGTTGCGGAAGTCATACGGACTCTTTCTTTTCAGCGCCGGGGGTGGTGGCTACGTGGTGGATCGCGGGCACGTGGTCTTCTTCGGTGAGCAGGTTCTCGAACTCGGCGTCCGGTCCCGGATCGCAGCCGGTGGCGCCGGCCTTGTCCGCCGGGTCCTCCTCGGCGTCGATGGCCAGCGCCACCGTTGCGCCGGGGAGGGCAGAGGGCGACGGCGTGAGACCGCCGAGGTCGGTACGCTCCAGCAGGTTCTTGCCCAGTTTGTCCGCGCCCGGGAGCTCGATGGGGTACGTGCCGGTGAAGCAGGCGGTGCAGAGGCGCTCGCGCGGCTGCCTGGTGGCGTTGATCATGCCGTCTTCGGAGATGTACGCCAGGGAATCGGCGCCGATGGCCTGGGAGATTTCCTCGATGGTGGCGCCGTTGGCGATCAGTTCCGCTCGGGAAGCGAAGTCGATGCCATAGAAGCACGGCCATTTGACCGGCGGGGACGAGATCTTGATGTGGACGGACGCGGCGCCGGCCTCGCGGAGCATCCGGACAATGGCGCGCTGGGTGTTGCCGCGGACGATCGAGTCATCCACCACCACGACGCGCTTGCCGCGGATCACGGACTCGAGGGCGTTCAGCTTGAGCCGGATGCCCAGCTGGCGCAGGGTCTGCGAGGGTTGGATGAACGTGCGGCCAACGTAGGAGTTCTTGACGAAGCCGTGCGCAAACGGGATGCCGGATTCCTCGGCGTAGCCCACGGCGGCCGGGGTGCCGGACTCCGGGACCGGGATGACGATGTCCGCGTCCTGGGTGTTTTCGCGGGCCAGCTGGCGGCCCATCTCCACGCGGGACTCGTACACGGAGCGTCCCGCGATGGCGGCGTCCGGACGCGCGAGGTAAACGTATTCGAAAACGCAGCCGGCCGGCGTCGCCTCCGCGAAGCGCTTGGAACGCACGCCGTCCTCGTCGATGGCGATGAATTCGCCCGGCTCGATTTCGCGGATGAAGCTGGCGCCCACGGTGGCCAGGGCGGACTGCTCGGAGGCAACCACCCAGCCGCGCTCCAGCCGGCCCAGGACCAGCGGGCGGATGCCGTACGTATCGCGTGCGGCGTAGAGGGTGCCTTCGTCCATAAACACGAAGCAGAAGCCGCCCTTGATCTTCGGCAGCAGCTCCATGGCGGTTTGTTCGAGGGTTTTGCCCTCCTCGCCTTCGAGCAGTGCCGTGACGAGGGCGGTGTCCGAGGTGTTGCCCTGCTTCATTTCGCCGCTGAGCTGGCCGCCGTTGCGTTCCATGATCATGGCGTTGAGCTCGGCCGTGTTGGTCAGGTTGCCGTTGTGCGCCAGGGCAACCGTGCCGGTGCTGGTGGCGCCGAGGGTGGGCTGGGCGTTGGCCCAGTGGCTGGCTCCGGTGGTGGAGTAGCGGCAGTGTCCCACCGCCAGGTGCCCGGTCAGGGTGTTCAGCGTGGTCTCGTCGAAGACCTGGGATACGAGGCCCATGTCCTTGTAGACGTTGATCCGCTTGCCGTCACTGGTAGCTATACCAGCCGACTCCTGACCGCGGTGCTGCAATGCATACAGCCCGTAATAGGTGAGTTTTGCTACTTCTTCACCTGGCGCCCAGACCCCGAAAACGCCACAAGCGTCCTGAGGTCCCTTTTCGCCAGGGAGAAGATCATGAGAAAGTTTTCCATCGCCGCGTGCCACTGGTCGATTATCTCACGAGATGAGGTAAGACTTTTCCGCTGCGGCCATTGTGACCAGGCCGCAGGCCGGACAACCGTGCTGGCGCCTGTGATGGCGCCTAGTACAACAGTCTCGTTTATGCGGTGTGTCCGCGGGCCCTGCAATGACAATTTCGCGCGCGATGTTTGTTTCCGTCGCCAGGTTGAATGTTCCAGGACGTGGTTGGGGCTGTGGCAGATGTAGTACGCCAGATCGGTCGGGTCTTTCGGGGACCGGCGGGCCAGCAGCCAGTGTTCTCCGCTTTCAGCGGGTCCGCACCCAGGAGTAGCGGCGGTCACCCTTGGGCCCGGCCCGGCCCGACTGCGCGGGTTCGCCAGGCATTGGCGCGCAGGGAAGTGATGAGTTTATCCGCACGCCGTTGCTCGCCGGTCCTGGTGGTGGGGGCGATGACTTATCAACACTCACCACCAACGATTAACAGGCTCCCTGCCGATAGCCCGGTTAAACCGCCGATACAGCTCAAATCAAACGCGACTGTAGTGCTAGCCAGATTCGGGACATTGCCCATAACGCGGCTTTCGACGATCGTATCGATATCGTTGCCGCCGGGTGGAAGTTGAAGTTGTCGAAATGGCTGCGATAGACCCGGGAAAAAGAGGGCCACATCCGAGCGAGTCCCCTGGCTTGCAGAGTCTCTGGCCATAGCAATCGGCTCGATTCAACAGCGGTTGTCCGTCGTCCATGGGATGTCTTGGCCGGATGGCACAGAGGCCTCATCACATTCGCTCAAGGTCGCGATTCGTCGACTAATCGATCAATGGCGGGTGACCCAGCCATTGCCGGGAAGACACGTGAAGAAGACAGGCTGCTGGACGGGCGCAAAGGGGACTACGAGCCATTGGCCGCCATAAAATTCCACGTACGAATCCGAGGGGCACCATGCGTAGGCTTCTTCTCGTGTCATCTCGCTCTGTCTTTCTCGCTAGGTAGTGACCTGGCGGGAAGGTAGCGGGGTGCTGGTCGGGACCATCCCGTTACTCCCGAGGTGGGTCGGTCGCGTCAGATTTCCTTTCCTTCCCGAAGGAGGGCTTGTATCCATACTCCTGTCACCGGCGGGCAGGGGATACGCCAATTTTGGATGGTTTAAACTACCCCTTTGGGTAGTTTTTGTGTGGAATCGTACCGCATGACAGCTGGATGCATGAGCCCACAGCTTTTTCGTTCCCCTCAAAGATGATCGTGCACGGGCTGCGGTGGCCGCTATTTCGTTCCATCGCCCGGGTCGCGGACGCTCGGCACTCCGGGCGGAGCTGCTCCGAGAGGCAGTCCTGCCCTTGCGGGCATCGGGCAGACAGACAGCTGACTTTCAGGGACGAATGCACATGGCAGGTTCAGAAGAATGCAGGCGTCTATTGACAAATGCTGCACGCACTGAGGGCTGTTTGCTCCCTCGCGTCCTTGCCCTTTGGCGCGCATTGGATGGTGTCGTCTGCATGCTGCAGCGGCTTTCGCTCAAGGATTCACCAGGAGGCATATCGGTGGATGAATGGGTGAGGATGCTGCAGAGCGCCCTGCCCGCTTCGAAATCCGTACGCGGGCGTGGCCGTCCGGACGTAGTTTCTTCTCCATGAGCGGCCTCAACCGGGTCGTGGAAGTGGAATCTACCGGCATGGGCGGTTCTGCGCCGACCATGTTGACAGCAGCTGGCCCGACCGAGATGGGACAAGTTGTGATTGAGTGGAGCATGGCTGCACTCATAGAGGATTATGCGTTGCTTTCCGATCTTCAAACCGGGCCTCTCATATCCCGGGACGGCAGCGTGGACTGGCTCTGTTTTCCGCGCTTTGACTCACCGTCCGTGTTTAGCCGACTTGTAGGCACCGATGAGCACGGCCGATGGCTGTTGGCTCCCAGCGGATCAGATGCCGTCGTTGTCGATCGGCACTACATTGACTCGACATTTGTGCTCCAAACCATTTGGAAGACTGGCAGTGGAAAGGTCTTGGTTACCGATTTCATGCCGCTGGGGGACAACGGTTCGTCCCTTATCTGCCGTGTTACCGGGTTGGCCGGCAGCGTTGAAATGCGCCAGGAAATTCGGATCCGGCCAGGATATTCGACGGTCTTGCCTTGGGTGAGCCGTGTCCGCGACAGCGGGCCGACGGCGGCGCCGGTCCTGCTGGCCATGGCCGGGCCGGATGCTCTGGCCCTAAGAGGGCCACATCTTCCCCAAGCCCAAGCGCACGGGCATGAGGGAGAATTCCTCATTTCAAAGGGCGAGAAGGTGGATTTCGAACTAACGTGGTTTCCCTCGCACCGCCCTTTGCCAGCAGCAACTAATGTTGATGTCGCCCTTGCAGAGGCAACTGAGTATTGGAGCCGCTGGGGAAGCCACTGCCGACAAGACGGCACCTACGAGGGTGCAGTAAAGCGTTCATTATTAGTATTACGAGCCCTGACGCATTTTGAAACGGGCGGCATTGTGGCAGCGCCCACAACGTCCCTCCCCGAGGATTTCGGTGGACCGCGGAACTGGGACTATCGATACTGCTGGTTGCGCGACGCGGCCCTGACACTGGAGTCGATGCTGACCCACGGCTATGAAACGGAGGCACTGGAGTGGCGCAATTGGCTCCTTCGGGCACTGGCCGGCGATCCCGAACAAATGCAGATCATGTACGGGGTGGGTGGAGAACGGGAACTTCCTGAACGCGAACTCGAGCACCTCCCTGGCTATGAAGACTCCAAGCCCGTGCGAATTGGAAACGCGGCAGTATCGCAGTTCCAGGCTGATGTTGTCGGCGAGGTGATGGTGGCATTGGAAAGACTGCGAATGGCCGGGGGTAAAGAAGACCACTTCTCCTGGGCCCTTCAGCGGGCACTCTTGGGATTCGTCGAAAAACACTTCGATGACAAAGACTTCGGCCTGTGGGAAATGCGCGGCGACGCACAATACTTCACCCACTCACGAGTGATGATGTGGGCCGCCTTCAACAGCGGGATCCGGGCGGTCCAGATCCACGGATTACCTGGCGATGCTGAAAAGTGGGAGCACCTCCGTGAGCGGTTGCGTGAAGAGATCATGCGCGAGGGTTTTGATCGGAGGATTGGCTCTTTTACGCAAACCTACGGCGGAGGTCAAACAGACGCTGCATTACTAGTCATGCCACAAGTCGGGTTTCTCCCCTACAACGACGAGCACATGCTCGGCACAGTCGCACGGCTGGAAGAAGAACTCCTCACCGACGACGGCCTTTTGCTGCGCTATAGAACAGAGAGTGGCGTTGACGGCCTGGAACCGGGCGAACATCCTTTCCTCGCCTGCTCATTTTGGCTCGTGGAACAGTACGCGCGCACAGGGCGACAGGTGGAGGCAAAGACCTTGATGGACAAACTCGTGGGGCTCGCCAACGAGCTCGGCTTGCTGAGCGAAGAGTACGCAACCCACGAAAAGCGGATGGCCGGCAACTATCCCCAAGCATTCTCACACCTGACCCTGGTCAGGGCAGCCGACGCCATGCATGGGGTCGACCGCCTCAGCCTAGCTGTCGACGCTGCGGATTAGTGGCACGGCGTGGGAGCGGTCGGGTCGGTCGACCTCAGGGATCATGACGCCGGCTTTGGCGAAGTGGCGGGTCATGTCAGCGCCGTAGCACCCCGGTGCCCTCGACTCCGATCCGGCCAGGTCACCGAACTCGCCGATCCAGGCGAGCATCGCATGGTAGCCGTATGCGTGGTGTAGGGAAGCTCCTGGTGCCTAACACTGTTTCGCCGGCGTCGATGACGGCGGTGACGTGGAGTTCTTTGTGCGAGTCGGCACCAGCATTCTCGCGGTCAAAAAAGGAGAGGAGCCAGCCCTTGGCATGGCGCCTGACCGTACAGGTCGTCGCGATCGACCCCACCACGGCCTTCAGGCTGCCGCCCGGCCTCTTCGGCACCTTGGCGAGGACTGCCGCGGATGCGATGTTACGCGGCCTACTTCACCGCCCGCGTCGTGCGAGGTAACGCCGCGTGAACACGCGGTTGTAGCGGCAGTTCAAGGTCCGGGTGGTGGTTCTTCTCCTCGGAAAGACGCCCGACGGCGGCAATCAGCTCGAGCGCGTCCGCCGTCGTCGGCGTCTTGTAAATAGTGACGAGGCCTCCCAAACGGTAGCGCCAGTTCGGCAGGCCCGAAAGGGCCCCGTCAATCGGCGGGCGTGTGAAGACATCATCATGTGGTGCCACGGCTGACTACTTGCCAGGTAGGGTGAGCCCGCCCATCGACCGCGAAGGCGGCGGCTTCGCTATCCCGCCGGTGGAACGTGACGTCGTCACGGACCCTTAACGCGGTGATGCAAAGTTTCGCTGAGGCCTGTTCTGATGGCATTGCGCGGGTTTCCACGGGTGGAGCTGCGTACTGGGCCTGGACGGAAGACTCCACGGACGCTCAAGCCATCGCAGCCGTCGCGCGGATTACCCGCGGCAACTTCCGCCTCATAGACCGGCTCTTCACCCGGGTCGAACTGGTCATGAAAATCAACGAGCTCAGCACCATCACCGACGTCGCGGCTGCGCTGAACCGGTCAGTGTATCGAGGACGGAACGGACGCCTAATCCTTAAGTGTAGTCAGAACCGTCAGAAAACAGTGTTACCCCCGCCCATTCGTCTCGGGATGATGGATATCAACCAGAAAGCATCCTTTCGGCCGCTACAGGCCGATGACCCATCGAAGGGAACACATCGTGAATCCGACAGCAACCGGCGCACATGCCGTCACGCGCAATCTTTCCCTTGTCCAGGACGAGATTGCGGTTACGTCCGCAGGCATCAGCGAAGAGCAGATGGCCGTCCTGGCAAGCCATCTGGCAGGGCACCTCGGTGGGGCGGGCCGGGTTTTCGTCGCCGGTGCGGGCCGGAGTGGTCTGGTGTTGAGGATGGCTGCGATGAGGCTGATGCACCTGGGCCTGAATGTGCACGTCGCCGGTGACACCACCACTCCCGCCATCAGCTCCGGTGACCTGCTCCTGGTGGCTTCCGGATCGGGAACGACCTCGGGAGTGGTCAAGGCAGCGGAAACAGCGGCGAAGGCCGGAGCTCGGATTGCGGCGTTCACCACCAACCCGGATTCGCCTCTCGCCGGCTTCGCTGACGCGCTGGTGATCATTCCCGCCGCACAGAAGACCGACCACGGCTCCAGCGTCTCCCGCCAGTACTCCGGGTCCCTCTTCGAACAGGTTCTTTTCCTCGCCACCGAGGCCCTCTTCCAGTCTCTGTGGGACAACACCGATGAACCGGCCGAACAGCTCTGGCTCCGGCACGCCAACCTCGAATAACCGAACCACAATTTTCCACACCCACCGCAGTTCCCAACAGAAGGAAAACAACACCATGAAACTCCAAGTTGCTATGGACGTCCTGACCACTGAAGCCGCCCTCGAACTGGCCGGCCAGGTCGCCGAGTTCGTCGACATCATCGAGCTGGGCACCCCCTTGATCAAGGCTGCCGGCCTCTCCGCCGTCACCGCCGTCAAGAACGCCCACCCGGACAAGATCGTCTTCGCTGACATGAAGACCATGGACGCCGGAGAACTCGAAGCCGACATCGCTTTCAAGGCCGGCGCCGACCTGGTCACTGTGCTCGGCACCGCCGACGACTCCACCATCGCCGGCGCAGTCAAGGCAGCCAAGGCCCACAACAAGGGCATCGTCGTTGACCTCATCGGCGTGGCGGACAAGGTCACCCGCGCCAAGGAAGCCCGCGCCCTGGGTGCCAAGTTCGTAGAGATGCACGCCGGACTCGACGAGCAGGCCCTGCCCGGCTTCGACCTGACCGGACTGCTCCGCGCCGGAGCAGAAGCGCGCGTTCCGTTCTCCGTCGCAGGCGGCGTGAAGCTCGCCACCATCGAATCAGTCCAGAAGGCCGGCGCTGACGTAGCCGTCGTCGGAGGCGGCATCTACAGCGCGGCCGACCCGGCACTGGCAGCGAAGCAGCTCCGCGCTGCCATCGTCTAACCATCCGAGTGACGGTGTCGTCCCACACCCGTAAAGCTGCGGGACGACACCTCCGGGGTTCAGCCCCTGCAACTTCAGGGGACCCGCATCCGCGGAATTCCCTACCTGTACTGCCCGCGGAGAACGTCACCGCGGGCAGTACATGTTCGGGGGAAAGACATAAGACATGAATCAACAAACAGTGGGACCGTCCGGGGGAACTCGCATATGCCCCGACCAGCAGCCTGTCCTGGAGTGGGGTTCCCTTCAGCACGGGGACTGCGTTGAAGTCTGGTCCATCGATTCGTTCCTCTACGCAGCCTATGTGGATGACGGCGCCGACGACGGCGGACTGATATGGGTCATCGAGAACTGCACAGGCTGCCGCCGTCTGTTTGTTCGTGATGATCCCGTCGTACTGTATTCGATCTAAGAAGCACCACCACCCCTCAAGGATGAGGGGTTGACACATCGGGGGACTCAAATCCTTTGGAAGGAAGCTGTTCATCATGCATAGTCAGGCCCCCGAGCAATTGGAAGTCCTCGTTACCGAGCCTGGTCGACTTTACGAGTTGCTCGACGATGCAGAGGCCATGCTCCGGCAAGTAGCGATGCCCCAAAGCTTTGCCGGCATCCTGGTCACCCGCCATCATCCTGGCCGGTACACGCTCGCGCTCAGCGACACGGTTCCCTTTGGGGAGACCCGCGAGCAGATACTCTCGTGACCGACGGTCGACGGGCGCACTGCCTGTCGACAGTTAGAAGGCAAGAATGTCTGTTATTTACGTTGATTCGAGTGTGAGGTCCGAGCATAACCCGCTCCGGGATCCGCGTGACCGTCGTTTGAATCGGATTGCCGGTCCGTCCTCGTTGGTGCTCTTCGGGGTGGCCGGGGATCTTGCCCGTAAGAAGCTCATGCCGGCCGTGTATGACCTGGCGAACCGGGGGTTGTTGCCGCCGAGTTTCGCGTTGGTGGGTTTCGGCGGCCGTCCGTGGTCGGATGCGGAGTTCGCTGCCGAGGTGAAGTCTTCGGTGAAGGCGTATTCGCGGACGCCGTTTGATGAGGCGGTGTGGAACCAGCTCGCTGAGGGTGTCCGTTTTGTCCAGGGCGAGTTCGACGACGATGATTCGTTTGAGCGGTTGGGTGACACGATCGCGGGGCTTGATGAGGTCCGCGGAACGCGGGGTAATCACGCGTTCTATCTCTCGATCCCGCCGAAGGCGTTTGAGCAGGTCTGCCGGCAGCTCTCCAAGCATGGGCTCGCGCAGGCTGAGGGTGAGAAGTGGCGGCGGGTGGTGATCGAGAAGCCGTTCGGGCATGACCTGGAGTCGGCCCGGCAGCTGAACGACATTGTGGAGTCGGTGTTCCCGCCGGATGCGGTGTTCCGGATCGACCACTACCTGGGTAAGGAAACGGTCCAGAACATCCTGGCGTTGCGTTTCGCGAACCAGTTGTTCGAGCCGTTGTGGAACGCGAATTACGTGGACCATGTCCAGATCACGATGGCCGAGGACATCGGCACGGGCGGCCGTGCCGGGTATTACGACGGTGTGGGCGCTGCCCGCGACGTGATCCAGAACCACCTGCTGCAGCTGCTGGCGTTGACGGCGATGGAGGAGCCCATTTCCTTCAACGCCGATGATCTGCGGGCGGAGAAGGAAAAGGTCCTCGCCGCGGTGAAACTCCCGGAGGATTTGTCCACTCATTCGGCGCGCGGGCAGTTCGCCGGCGGCTGGCAGGGCGGGGAACAGGTCCAGGGCTACCTGGAGGAAGAGGGTATCCCGGCCGATTCGAAGACCGAGACGTTCGCGGCGATCCGGGTGGATATCCATACCCGCCGCTGGGCCGGTGTGCCGTTCTACCTGCGCGCCGGCAAGCGCCTGGGCCGGCGGGTGACGGAGATCGCGGTGGTGTTCAAACGCGCCCCGAACCTGCTCTTCCGTGACCATGGGGAGGATGACTTCGGCCAGAACGCGGTGGTGATCCGGGTCCAGCCCGATGAGGGTGCGACGATCCGGTTCGGGTCTAAGGTCCCGGGCACGCAGATGGAAGTCCGGGACGTGACCATGGACTTTGGTTACGGGCACTCCTTCACCGAGTCCAGCCCCGAAGCGTACGAGCGGCTGATCCTTGATGTGCTTTTGGGCGAGCCGCCGCTGTTCCCGCGGCACGCGGAGGTGGAGCTGTCCTGGAAGATCCTGGACCCCTTTGAAGATTACTGGGCCGGTTTGGCTGAGCAGCCGGAGCCTTACGCTCCCGGCAGCTGGGGCCCTGCCTCGGCGGATGAACTGCTGGCCCGCGACGGACGAACCTGGAGAAGGCCATGATTGTAGATTTGCCGGACACCACTACCTCGAAGATCTCCAAGAAAATCATGTCCCTGCGCGAGCAGGGCGGCGTGATTGCCCTGGGCCGGGTCCTGACCCTCGTGGTCGTGACCCGGTCCGGGCTCGAGGAAGAAACGATCGAGGCCGCCAACGAGGCCAGCCGCGAACACCCCTGCCGGATCAGTGTGCTGGACCTGGACACCTTCGTGACCGAGCGCATCACCACTGGCGACGTGGCGGAAGTCTTTACCAAGATGTACGAGGAAAAAGTCCTGTGCCCGATCGTCGAAGTACAGTCCCAGAAGGAGCTCTCATGACAGTCACCATCGAAAACCTGATCACCTCGGGAACGTTTGCACTCGACGGCGGCACCTGGGACGTGGACAACAACGTCTGGATCGTGGGCAACGACGATGAATGCGTGATCATCGACTGCCCGCATGACGCCGAGGCGATCATCAACCAGGTCCGCGGCCGGAAGGTCCTGGCGATTCTGCTGACCCACGCGCACAACGATCACATCGGCGCGGCGCGGCAGGTCGCGGGCGCTGTCGGCGCCCCGCTCGTCCTGAACCCGGAGGACCTGGTCCTCTGGAAGCAGGTCTACCCTGATACTGAACCGGACCGGTATCACGGGGACGGTGACGTGTTCGAGGTGGGCGGCACCGCGCTGTTGGCCATCCACACCCCGGGCCATTCCCCGGGCTCCACCTGCTTCTACCTCGAAAGCGAGGGAACGATCTTCACCGGCGATACCCTCTTTAATGGTGGCCCGGGAGCGACAGGACGCTCCTACAGCGACTACCCCACGATCCTGACCTCCATCCGAGATCGGCTGCTTCCGCTGCCGGCCAAAACCGTGGTCCGCACAGGCCATGGCAACAGCACCACCATTGGTGCGGAGCGGGAGACCCTGGCGCAGCTGGCCCAGTGAAGAGGCCCAGTGAAGAAGCGAACAAGGTCGCCACTGAACCTCTCCACCGGAATCCGCCACCAAGCGCAAAGCGGCCGGGTTCTGCGAGAATGAGGCCACGGCCGTGGCCGAGGAAAACACCCTCCGCACGGTCGGGGCCGAGTCCTGGGCCGAGCACTCCTCGCCGAACTCTCCGGGAAACGGAGTACTGGCCGGGCAGGCTCAGCGAACCGGCGGTCATCAGGGAGCGGCCTAGGATCCCGGACCACCTTGTCCCGACACAACCCGTCCCCGAGTGTCCTTCCCGATTCCGGGGCCGGCCCCGCTGGCGCTCTCTAGTCCGTCTTCCGGCCCGAGTGCTATGAGACAGGGTACGCTGTCACCGGAGTCCGTGGCTGTGTGCCAGGGCGATGGCCTCGGTGCGTGAGCCGACCTCGAGCTTCCTGAACAGGTTCCGCACATGGAACTTGACCGTATTCTCGCTGATGCCCAGCTTTAAGGCGATGGTGCGGTTGCGTTCTCCGGCGACAAGGTGCTGGAGCACTTCGAGTTCCCGGGCGGCAAGGTCCCATCCGGCGACATCCCCGGCCGGGCGTGCCGGCAGGTCCAACGGGAGGGTGACGAAGACGTCTGCACCCCAGCCTGGCATGACGTCGATCCGCAGCTGTCCGGTGAGCGCTTGGACCCGGCGGTCCAGGCGGGCGATGCTCGGCGCGTCGGCGGCGAGCTTACCGCGGCCGTCGTCGCGTACGTTGATCAGGAGGTTTTCGCCGTCGCAGTCCCACTGCGTCCGTATTCTGCTGACGTCGGGTTGTTCCGTCATGGCCAGTACCAGTCCTCGGACGATGGCTCGTGCCGCGTGGGCAACTTCGCCGGGCAGGGCCCTTCCATTCAGGGGAGGTTCGATGAATTCGACCTCGATGCCGCTGAATCGCGTGAGCGGTCGCAGGTCCTCGCGCAGTCGCTCGAAGGCTGTGGCGACGGGCTCTTCCACCAGGTCCGTCGTGCGGTCGCTGAGAGTGCGCAGCCGGACCAAGGCCTTGGCGGTGAGGTCAGTGACAGTGGTGCGTGCCGCTGCATCCTCCAGAGAGGATGAGCGCAGGGCTGCGAGGAGGGTCTCCAGGGTCGTGGAGTGCAGATCGGTCAGTTCCGCCGTCACGCGTACGCGTTCAGCTGAGGCCGCCCGCGATTCCAGCAGATACGACGGCGGCGCATCGGCCACTTTCTCCTGGATCCGCCGGGCAGCAAGGTGCCACAAATACGTCACCAAGTCCAGCTCGGCGTTGTGCCCTGGATCGGCCGGGTGAGGATCCGTGAGGACGAGGAGGGCCTGGCTGGAGGCGTGTTTTAGGGCGAGTACGGGGCGGGGGCGGCCGGCGAGCTCGGCTTCCCCGAACCAAGGTGTCTGATCCGAAAGGGCGCCGCGAAGCGTGTCCAGTTCGGCGATGGAGACCCGGGAAATGATTTCTTCCGCGCCCGCCTTCTTCTGCGGCCGCCCCGTGCAGTCTTCGGTGAAGATGACGAGCGCGCTGCTTCCCAGATGGGGGAGCGTTGCATCACGGAGCCGCTCCGCAATCTGGCCCAGGGGGGCATCGGCCAATGCTGCCACGCTCTCCAAAAGTGGCCACTGCGGGTCTGGAAGTGGCATAGCAGATTCATTCAGGGGTTGGTCAGCAGCTGCGCTCATCCGGCCAGCATACCGGGGCGGAGGCGCCCAGCCAACCCTAAAGGGTAGTAAGAACCGTCAGAAAACAGTGTTACACCTGCCCGTTTGGTTAGAGACGATGGATATCAACCAGAAGCATCCGTGCGGCCGCCCACAGGCCGATGACCGAATCAAAGGAGATTAAATCGTGAATCCGACAGCAAATGCGACGCGTGCCTTGATCAGCACCACTGAATCAGAAACACTCAACTGGACGTCCGAGGACCAGCGCGCGGTGGACACGGCCCGTGTCCTGGCCGCGGATGCTGTGGAGAAGGTCGGTAACGGCCACCCCGGCACGGCGATGAGTCTGGCGCCGGCCGCCTACCTTCTTTTCCAGAAGCTGATGCGCCACGACCCCCGCGACCCGGACTGGCTGGGACGCGACCGTTTCATCCTGTCCCCCGGCCACTCCTCCCTGACCCTTTACATCCAGCTGTTCCTGTCCGGCTACGGTCTGGAGCTGGACGACCTTAAGGCGTTGCGAACCTGGGATTCGCTGACCCCCGGCCACCCTGAGTACAAGCACACCGCGGGTGTGGAGATCACCACCGGCCCGCTCGGCCAGGGGCTGGCCTCCTCAGTGGGCTTCGCCTACTCACAGCGCCGGATGCGCGGACTGTTCGATGCCGACGCTGCCGAGGGCACGTCCCCGTTCGACCACACCATCTGGGTCATCGCTTCCGACGGGGATATCCAGGAAGGCGTCACGGCCGAGGCTTCCTCACTGGCCGGGCACCAGGAACTGGGCAACCTTGTAGTTGTCTACGATGAGAACCACATCTCCATCGAGGACGACACCGACATCTCCTTCACCGAGGATGTCCTGAAGCGTTACGAGGCCTACGGCTGGCACACCCAGCGCGTTGACTGGACCGAGACGGGCGAATACGTCGAAGACGTCCAGGAGCTCTACAGCGCACTCCTGGCAGCGAAGGCAGAGACGTCCAAGCCGTCCATCATCTCGCTGCGTACCATCATCGGGTACCCGGCGCCGAAAAAGCAGAACACGGGCAAGATCCACGGTTCCGCACTGGGCGCCGAAGAGGTCGCAGGCGTGAAGTCCGCCCTGGGCTTCGATCCTGCCAAGTCCTTCGAGGTGAACCAGGAAGTCCTGGCACACGCCCGCTCGGTAGTGGACCGCGGGGCCGCGGCCCGCAAGGAATGGGATGGGTCCTTCAACGCCTGGCAGTCAGCCAACCCCGAGGGCGCCGCCTTGTTGGAGCGGATCGAGGCCAAAAAGCTTCCGGCCGGACTCGACGCCGTCCTGCCCGTCTTCGAAGCAGGCAAGGACGTCTCCACCCGTGCAGCGTCCGGGAAGGTCCTGAACGCCCTCGGCCCGGTCATGCCGGAACTCTGGGGCGGTTCGGCCGACCTTGCCGAGTCCAACAACACCACCATTGAGGGATCACCGTCGTTCATCCCGGCTTCCCGCTCCACGGATACGTGGAAAGGCAACCCGTACGGCCGGGTCCTGCACTTCGGTATCCGGGAGCACGCTGCGGCCTCGATCGTGAACGGCATCTCGCTGCACGGCCGGACCCGCGCGTTCTCAGGCACGTTCCTGATCTTCAGCGACTACCAGCGCCCGGCCATCCGCCTCTCCGCCTTGATGGGCGTCCCGTCCATCTATGTGTGGTCGCATGACTCCATCGGCCTGGGCGAGGACGGCCCCACGCATCAGCCGGTGGAACAGCTCGCCACCCTGCGCGCCGTCGTGGGCCTGGACGTAGTCCGCCCCGGTGACGCGAATGAAGTGGGCATAGCGTGGAAGACCATGCTGGAAAACCACGAGAACCCGGCCGGCATCATTCTGACCCGTCAGAACGTCCCGACTTTCGCCCGCGGCGAGGGTACGGCCGAGGGTGACACCTTTGCTTCCCCGGCCGGTGTGGCCAAGGGCGGCTACGTGTTGGCCGAGGCATCCAGGAACGGCAGGACCGTTGACGCCCAGGTCATCCTGATCGGCACCGGCTCCGAGGTCCAGCTCGCCGTCCAGGCCCGCGAAGCCCTTCAGGCCGAAGGCATCGGTACCCGCGTTGTCTCCATGCCGTGCGTCGAGTGGTTCAACAAGCAGGACGCCGCCTACCGCGAGTCCGTGCTTCCCGCTGCAGTCAAGGCCCGCGTCTCGGTAGAGGCCGGGCTGGCCCTAGGCTGGAGGGAATTCGTCGGCGACGCAGGCCGTTCCGTCAGCCTCGAGCACTATGGCGCTTCCGCCGACTACAAGCGCCTTTTCCAGGAGTTCGGCATTACCGCGGAGGCTGTCGCTGCCGCCGCTAAGGACTCCCTCGCCGCCACAAGAAACTAACCCTCTCAACTGCACTGCAGCCGGCGCCGCGGGACGGCTAACAAGCGTCCCGCGGCGCCGGCGCAAGCTCTCAACTATTCATGATTTTCGAAGGAAGCAGACGCCATGACCAACGCAACCCCCACCGCACAGCTGTCCGACGCCGGTGTGTCCATCTGGCTGGACGACCTCTCCCGCGAGCGACTCGCCAGCGGCAGCCTGCAGAAGCTCATCGACGAAAAGAACGTCGTCGGCGTGACCACCAACCCGTCCATCTTCCAGGCCGCGATTACATCCGGCTCTGACTACGATGCAAAGATTGCCGAACTTGCCGCGCAGGGCACCGGCGTCGAGGAGACAATCTTCGAGATCACCACCACCGACGTCGCCGACGCCTGCGACCTCTTCGCCCCGATTGCAACCGCCAGCAGCGGCGTGGACGGCCGTGTCTCCATCGAGGTCGACCCCCGTCTGGCCTGGGACACCGAAGGAACCATCGCTGAGGCCAAGAACCTCTACAAGAAGGTTGACAAGGACAACGTCCTCATAAAAATCCCGGCAACTCTCGAAGGCCTCGCGGCTATCTCGGCAACCCTGGCCGAAGGCATCAGCGTCAACGTGACCCTGATCTTCTCGCTTGAGCGCTACCGCGCCGTCATCAACGCCTTCCAGGCCGGACTGGAGCAGGCCAAGGAAAACGGCCACGACCTGTCCAAGATCCACTCGGTCGCCTCGTTCTTCGTCTCGCGTGTTGATTCCGAAATCGACAAGCGCCTCGACGCCATCGGCACCGACGCAGCCAAGGCCCTCAAGGGCAAGGCCGGCGTCGCCAACGCCCGCCTCGCCTACCAGGTCTACGAGGAGCTCTTCTCCACCGAACGCTGGGCAGTCCTGGCTGAAGCCGGCGCACTCCCGCAGCGTCCCCTGTGGGCCTCCACCGGCGTCAAGGACCCGGCCTACTCCGACACCCTCTACGTCACCGGACTCGCCGCCGCCGGTGTGGTCAACACCATGCCCGAAAAAACGCTCGACGCCACCTTCGACCACGGCGTCGTCACCGGCGACACGATCTCCGGCGCCTATGCCGAGTCCAAGGCCGTGCTGTACGCACTGGACGCCCTGGGCATCTCCTACAACGAGGTGGTTGCCCTCCTCGAATCCGAAGGCCTGGACAAGTTCGTGGCCAGCTGGAAGGAACTACTGGCCGACGTCGAAGGTGCCCTTGCCGCTGCACGGAAGTCTTCCTAGCCCACTGAGCTCTGACCGCCACCGAAAGGCAGACACCATGCCCGTTTCACCCCTGAATTGCTGTATCAACCCCAGCATCCTCTCGGCCGACTTCGTCAACCTTGAGGCCGAGCTGGCCCGCATCAGCAACGCCGATGCCGTGCACGTGGACGTCATGGACAACCACTTCGTTCCGAATCTGACCATCGGCCTGCCCGTCGTGGAACGGCTGCAAAGGGTCAGCCCCGTGCCGTTGGACGCCCACCTGATGATTTCCAATGTGGACCGCTGGGCGCCGCAGTTCGCCGACGCCGGCCTGAGCTCGGTGACGTTCCACGTCGAGGCGTCCGAGGCCCCGATCAAACTCGCCCGTGAACTTCGCGCACGCGGGGCCAAGGCGGGCATGGCACTGCGCCCGGCCACCCCGGTGGAACCGTACCTGGACATGCTCCCGGAACTGGACCTGCTCTTGATCATGACGGTGGAGCCGGGCTTTGGCGGCCAGGCATTCCTGGATGTCATGTTGCCCAAGATCCGCCGTGCCCGCGCGGCGGTCGAGGGTTCGGGGGTGGACGTGGCCATCCAGGTGGACGGCGGTATCACGGAGGAAACCATCACGCGCGCCGCGGAGGCCGGTGCCAACGTCTTTGTGGCCGGATCCGCCGTGTACGGCAGGCCGTCGCCTGCGGACGCCATCGAGTCGCTGCGCGCGAACGCCCAGCTCGCCTTCGCCCCAATAACCTCGCCTTCACCCCAATAACTCTGTACGCCAACCAGTCTGAAGGACCACAAATGCGCGTTCACATCGCAACCGACCACGCCGGCATGGAGCTCAGCTCCCATCTCATCACCGCACTGTCAGCTAAAGGCTACGAGATGGTAGACCACGGGCCGGCGGCCTACGATGCCGAGGACGACTACCCGGCATTCTGTATCAAGGCCGCGTCCGCCGTCGTGGCCGACCAGACCGCTGGCGTGGACGCCCTCGGGATAGTGCTGGGCGGCTCGGGCAACGGCGAGCAGATCGCCGCGAACAAGGTCGAGGGCGTGCGCGCCGCTCTGGCATGGAACCTGGACACGGCCAAGCTGGCCCGCCAACACAACGACGCCAACGTGGTCGCAGTCGGGGGACGCCAGCACACCGTCGAGGAGGCTACCGAATTGATCGAGGCATTCCTCACCGAACCATTCACCAACGCCGAACGCCACGAACGCCGCATCGGCAAGATCGCCACCTTTGAAACCACCGGCGAGGTTGCCGAGTAGCTCGTCGCTTCACGAGGGGAATCGGTGCGGTTGAGGATTGGTAATCTCACCTCGGGCAGTTTGTCCCGCTGCACGCCAATCTCAGGCACCTTCCCCTAACCCAATGAAGAAGCCGCCTTCCGGTTCGGTTGAGGATCGCAACGGAAGGCGAGAAATGCCCTGACCAGCAGGGAAGAGCCCATAGACGAACTCCAGCATAGGAGTCACCATGCCCATTGCAACCCCAGAGATCTACTCCGAGATGATCGATCGCGCCAAGGCCGGAGGCTTTGCGTTCCCGGCGGTCAACGTGACGTCGTCGCAGACCCTGAATGCAGCCATCCGCGGGTTCGCCGAGGCTGAGTCCGATGGCATCATTCAGGTTTCCACCGGTGGCGCGGCGTACTGGTCCGACGCGTCGGTCAAGGACATGGTTGCCGGTTCGCTCGGCTTCGCCGCTTTTGCCCGCGAAGTGGCCAAGAACCACAACGTCAACATCGCGCTGCACACCGACCACTGCCCCAAGGACCAGCTGGACGGTTTTGTCCTGCCGCTGCTGGCGGCGTCGGAGGCCGAGGTCAAGGCCGGCCGGAACCCGATCTTCAACTCGCACATGTGGGACGGCTCGCACGAGACCCTCGAAGACAACCTGCGCATCGCGCGCGAACTGCTGGCGCGTGCCGCCGCTGCGAAGATGATCCTCGAAGTTGAAATCGGCATCGTGGGCGGCGAGGAAGACGGCGTTGAGAACGAAATCAACGAGAAGCTCTACACAACGGTCGAGGACGCCCTGGCCACGATCGAGGCCCTCGGCGCCGGCGAGAACGGCCGCTACATCACGGCCCTGACCTTCGGCAACGTCCACGGTGTGTACAAGCCCGGCGGTGTGAAGCTGCGCCCGGAGATTCTCGAGGACATCCAGGCCGAGGTGGGCGCGAAGATCGGCAAGGAAAACCCGTTCGACCTCGTGTTCCACGGCGGTTCCGGCTCCAGTGACCAGGAAATCGCTGACGCCGTTTCCTACGGCGTGATCAAGATGAACGTCGACACCGACACCCAGTACGCCTTCACCCGTCCGGTGGCCGGGCACATGCTCGCCAACTACGACGGCGTCCTGAAGATCGACGGCGAAATGGGCAACAAAAAGACCTACGACCCCCGCGTCTGGGGCGCCTCCGCCGAAGCCGGCATGGCTGTCCGCATCGTCGAGGCCGCCCGCCAGCTCGGCTCCCTCGGCAAGACGTTCTAGTTATGTCCGACGAGTTCCGCAAGAACCCGGTGGGCACCGAGCCCACACTCCTCGCCGCCTAAAAGCGGGCGCCGCCGGCTTGGCGGACGCTGATCGCTGCTCATGCGGCCCGGATTGGCAGCAGCGTGACTCGTTGCCTTTGCCGCCACAGCTGCCGTGGTTCCTGACGGAACCCTCCAGGGACTTCCCAGACTGTTTGGTCGGAGGCGGGCAGCTCAGCCGAACAGGACGGCGGCTTCGTCGTAGCGCTTCTGCGGAACGGTCTTGAGCTGGCCCAGGGCCTCCCGGAAGCCCACTTGTTCGATTTCCGTGCCTTTCAGGGCAACCATGGTGCCCCAGAGGCCCTCGACTACAGAGTCGATCGCGGCCATGCCCAGGCGGGTGGCCAGGACCCTGTCGAAAGCTGACGGAACGCCGCCGCGCTGGATGTGGCCCAGGACGGTGGCGCGGGTTTCGATGCCGGTGCGGCTTTCAATGTCGGGGGCGAGCTGGTCCGCGATCCCGCCAAGCCGCGGCCGGCCGAACGTGTCCAGGCCGCGCTCGGAGTGCGGGGATTCCATGTGGTCCGGAACAAAGCCCTCGGCCACCACAATCAGCGGTGCGCGGCCGCGGGTGTGGGCTTCCTGGACCCACTCGGTGATCTGCTCGACGCTGACCTTCTGCTCGGGGATCAGGATGGCGTGCGCACCGGCGGCCATGCCGGCGTGCAGGGCAATCCAGCCCACATGGCGGCCCATAACCTCGGCGATCATGCAGCGGCGGTGGGACTCGCCCGTGGTCCGGAGCCGGTCAATGGCCTCGGTGGCGATCTGCACCGCCGTGTCGAAACCGAAGGTGTAATCCGTGGCGTCAAGGTCGTTATCCACAGTCTTCGGGACGCCCACAATCTTCAGCCCGGCGTCGGTCAGGCGTTTGGCGGCAGCCAGTGTTCCTTCGCCGCCGATCGCGATGATCGCGTCGATGCCGAGGCGGTCCATGTGGGCCTTGATAACTTCCGGCCCGCCGCCGTTTTCGAAGGGGTTGGTCCGGGACGTCCCGAGGATGGTGCCACCCTGCTTGGCGATGCCACGAACCATGATGCGGGGGATGTCGATGATGTCGCCTTCGACGACGCCCCGCCAGCCGTCCAGGAACCCCACGAATTCGTGGCCGTGGATGGCAATGCCCTTCAACACGGCACCGCGGATAACCGCGTTCAGTCCGGGGCAATCGCCGCCGCTGGTAAGAATTCCAATTTTCATGTCTCGGCTCAAATCATAGGAGAGGGTTTACAGGCAGAGCGTCACACGGAGCTCTCCTGGAAGTGCGTGGGAGTTGCGAAGTACGACAGAGTTTCGGAAGCAAGCGGTGCGAGGCTGGATTTCAGGCACCGCCACTTTTTGCGCTCGTATCCCAAGGTCTGACACGGCACAGTTCTCGAGATCAGGACCCAAAAATCACAAAGAACCTTTTGATCCCCTCGTGGATCTCCCCAAGTCCTTCGCCACCCAATTGGGAAGACGACGGCATGGGAAATCAAAAATGCGGCCTTCCAAGACGTCTATGACCGGAGATGTGGGCTGGTACGGTTCGCCCATTGGATTTACCTTTCTGCTGTAACTCGCCGCAAGGCGGCGGGCTAGTGGTGGTGGCCGCGGCTCAATTAGGCAGCGGTTGAATCTATCCCAGGGCGGCAAGGACCGACATGGCCTCCTGAACAACATCCGTGGCAGGGAAGAATGGCCGCTTCAGGCCCGCCATCTCTTCCATGACCCGGACTACCTGGCAGCTGTATCCGAACTCGTTGTCGTACCAGACGTAGAGGACGAGGTTCTTTTCGTTGGAGATGGTGGCCAGGCCATCAACAATTCCTGCGCGACGGGAACCGACGAAGTCCGTGGAAACAACCTCGGGGGAGTCAACGTAGTCGATCTGCTTGCGCAGGTTCGAGTGCAGTGACATTTCCCGGAGGAAGTTGTTGATTTCATCCTTGGTGGTCCCGTTCTCCAGGCTCAGGTTCAGGATCGCCAGCGAGACGTCCGGCGTGGGGACGCGGATTGAGCTGCCGGTGAGCTTGCCCTGAAGTTCGGGCAGTGCCTTCGCCACGGCAGTGGCCGCTCCGGTTTCGGTGATGACCATGTTCAGCGCGGCGGAGCGGCCGCGGCGGTCGCCCTTGTGGAAGTTGTCGATCAGGTTCTGGTCGTTGGTGAAGGAGTGGACGGTCTCCACGTGGCCGTGGATCACGCCGAACCTGTCGTTGATAGCCTTCAGGACCGGGGTGATGGCGTTGGTGGTGCAGGACGCCGCGGACACGATCTGGTCCGTGTCCTCGATGGTGCCGTGGTTAATACCGTGCACGATGTTCTTCAGCGCGCCCTTACCCGGGGCAGTCAGGAGAACGCGGGCAACGCCCTTGCTCTGCAGGTGCTGGGACAGGCCCTCAGCGTCGCGCCAGCGGCCTGTGTTGTCCACCACCAGGGCGTTGTGGATGCCGTACGCGGTGTAGTCGATCGTGGCGGGGTTGTCCGAGTAGATGACCTGGACCTGGACGCCGTTCGCGGTGATGGTGTTGGCGTCCTCGTCCACGCGGATGGTTCCCTCGAAGGAGCCGTGGACCGAGTCGCGGCGCAGCAGGCTGGCGCGCTTGGTGAGGTCCTTGTCCGAGCCGCGGCGCACCACGATGGCGCGCAGGCGCAGGCCGTGGCCGCCGCCAGCCTTTTCGATGAGAAGGCGCGCCAGCAGGCGGCCGATCCGGCCGAAGCCGTACAGCACGACGTCGGTGCTGGTGTGGTTATCGGTGCCGCGTTTGCCGACGAGCTCGGCGAGTTCGCCGCGGAGGAATTTCTCCAGGGTGACACCATTGCCCTTTTCCTTAAATTTTTGGTTCAGGCGGGCGATGTCGATCGAGGCCGAGCCGAGCTGCAGCTGCGCCAATGTGTTCAGCAGCGGGGCAGTCTCTTCAAGGAGCAGCTCGTCCTTACTGATCCGGCGCGCGAAGCGGTGTGCCTTGAGGATGTTCATGGTGGAGTAGTTGGTCAGGCTGCGGCCGTGAATGCTGGTCACCACGTTGTTCTCGCGGTACAGCCGGCCGATCACCGGAATCATGGCCTCGGCGAGGGCCTCCCGGCCCATCCACGTATCAAGACAAGAATCTGGAGTTTGTCGCATCGGGCTGCCTTTCCAAAAAGAGTGGGGCCTGGCATCCATCCTCCTATCATTCGCGGGTAGGTGAAACGCTAACTATGGATGGCTAAACCTACCTGTTTAGGTAGTACGGCGCGTGGAACGTCCCGTACTCGTCCGCGGGGCCAGGCGCCGGCGGCCTTGGGTTCACCCATGGTCAATCTCATCCCCAAGGATGTCCGCGGCCGCCCTGCCAGCCAGACACCGCCCGGCCGCATCAGGCCGAGGATCCGCCGCAATTCAGGCACTCGCCGTGCGCTTCGTGTCTGTGGCTTCTCGCTGTCGCGTGTCGGGCGGTGTGATCTGGATCTCGTGACGAGCGGCGCGTTGAGGCCGGTGAACGGCATGGTGTGGGGGTCCAGCGGTTGTGTCTGGTTGTCGGGTACGGGTAGGCATACGGTTATCTCTCAGCTGGCTCGGATGAGCAAGCTGTTACGCAGGAAGTTTGCGTAATTCGTATGTGATTTCACGAGGAGGTGATGTCCAGTGACGACGACTACTGAAGAAGTACCGACCATTGAAGAAGTGCCGACTACTGAAAATCGGTCTGATCTGCTGGCGAAGTTTGGCTTGGACGGACAGAACAAGGCGACCATGGGTCGAGTGTTGGGGACCGGCTCCATCGCTGAGGCGACCGAACGTGCTGACGGCACGATGGAGGCGACGATCCGGATCAAGGAAGACGAGTGCTGCTGGGAACCAGCGATCCTGGTCCTGCCGCACGGCGGTGAACTTGAACTGACGGTCATTAACGATGACACGAACACGCACGCCTGCCTGTTGCCCAATAATGGCGGCCCGAAGTTCCTCGGGTTGCTGAACCACTCGAAGGGCCGGGCGACGATCAACCTGGATGGCCCGGGTTACTACTGGTACAGCTCACCGGCAGGCAACGACGAGGGCCGCGGTCTGACCGCCGCAATCGTTGTGAAGGGCGAAGTGCCCCCAGAAGCCCGGCTGGATCGACCCAACCAGCCCCGCCCATAGAAAGGAATTATTCCGATGACAGTCGAATATATAGACGCCGGCGAGGCGATCGACCACAGCGCACTGAGCGCCGTGCCCGGTACCGCGCCCGCGGTGACGAACAACATCGACTACGAACGCCTCCTGAATGCGCGTTCGGAATCGCAGAACTGGCTCACGTACTACGGTGCCTATGACGGGCAGCGGTACAGCCTGCTGGACCAGATCAACACTGAGAACGTGAGCAAGCTCAGCCCTGCCTGGATCTTCCAGGCCGGGCAGGCTGGTCAGATAGCAGGTGGGTCGACCTACGCATTCGAGGCCTGCCCATTGATCGTGGATGGCGTCATGTACGTCACCGGCTGGGACGGCTGGTTCTGGGCTGTCGACGCGGTCACGGGCAAGGAGCTCTGGCGCTATAAGCATGCGGTGCCCTTCGATGTTTCGCTCTGTTGCAGCAATGTCAACCGAGGTTGCGCGGTGGCCAATGGGAAAGTCTACTTCGTGACTCCGAACGCCCAGCTGCTGGCGTTGGACGCAACCAACGGCGAAACGGTGTGGCAGAAGACCATCGGCGACGTGCGCGCGGGTGAGAGTGCCTCGCTCGCTCCGTTGGTAATCAAAGACATGCTCATCACTGGCAGCGCCGGCGGCGAGTTCGGTGTGCGTGGCCACATCGACGCCTGGGACTTGGAGACCGGCGAGCAGCGCTGGCGCACTTACACCGTGCCCAAGCCTGGCGAACCAGGCTCGGAGACCTGGCCCGCTGACGGTGAGGCCTGGCAGCGCGGTGGCGGAAACCACTGGGTTACCGGGACTTATGACCCGGAGCTAAACCTGTACTACGCGGGCACCGGCAACCCGGCACCCGATTTCGACGGCGGGATTCGCGAGGGAGACAACCTCTACACGGACAGCGTTGTCGCGCTGGACGTCGACTCAGGCGAGATTAAGTGGCACTACCAGTTCACTCCGCACGACCTGTGGGACTACGACTCCACGATGGAGATGACCCTGTTCGAGCGGGATGGCAAGAAGTTGCTGGGTCACTTCGACAAGAACGGCTACTTCTTCGTGCTGGACCGCACCAACGGTGAGCTGCAGCAGGTCACTCCCTTCGTGGACCGTATCGACTGGGGTGTCATCACTCGAGATGGGAAGGTGACTGCCCGGAAGTACCCGGACAAGGAGGGCGAGCCGGTCCATTTCTTCCCCGGCCCGGCCGGTGCGAAGGAGTGGACGCACGCGGCGTACAGCCAAAAGACCGAGCTGTTCTACGTGCCAGTGGCCGACGTGGGTGCTACAGCGACCCGGCGGCGTCGGGAGTTCAAGGAGGGCATGCCTTATTGGGGCGCTGCTGTTCAGGTGGACATCGACGACATGGCCGGGTCAGTCAGCGCGTTCGACAGCTACGGCGAGGAGAAGTGGCGCTGGCGCATCGACTACCCAATGGCCGCGTCCGTGCTTGCTACAGCCGGCGACCTGGTTTTCGCGGGCACCCCGACCGGTGAGTTCGTCGCCTTGGACGCCCGAACCGGTGAAAAGCTGTGGGAGTTCCAGTGTGGTAGCGGCCATCACAGCAGCTGCTCGACCTACAGCGTCGACGGCAAGCAGTACGTCGTCGTCCCAGTGGGCTGGGGTGGATGGCTCGAAGGCATCATCCCCGCAATGAGCGCCGCGGGCCACGGTAGCGCGTTGATCGCCTTCGCCCTGCCCAGCTGATTCCAACCCAAATACCCATCCAGAGACCGAAAGGAAAAAAGACCATGAATGTTGATAACAATCTGAAAAAGTGGGAAGCGCCCACACTCGCGGAAATCCGCGTGTCCGCCGAAGTAACCGCCTACGTGGCAACCAAGTAGAAAACCGGGGGGGTGCCAGGCCAGATTGGCCCGGTACCCCTCCGGCGACACAGCGAAAAGGGTGTGATCGGTGATGTGGATGCACGTACTGGGATCGGCAGCCGGCGGAGGATTCCCGCAGTGGAACTGTGCGTGCCCCCAATGCCGCGCGGCACGGAGCGGCTCGCGACCCTGCGTCCCACGCTCCCAGTCGTCCATCGCGGTGAGCGCTGACCGGCAGCAGTGGTTCCTGTTCAATGCCTCACCGGATATCCAGTCACAAATAGAGCCTTTCGAGGCTCTGCATCCCGACGACGGCAGTGTGGCTCGGCTGCAGGCCGTGCTGCTCACCGACGCCGAGCTTGACCACACGCTCGGTCTGCTCCTGATGCGGGAGGGTCGCGGACTCGAGGTGCACGCGACGGAGTCGGTGTACGAGACCCTCACCACCGGAACCGGGATACTGCGGACTCTCGAAGCGTACTGTCCGGTCACGTGGCGACCGGTGGTCCCCGGCACCGAGGTGGTGCTAGGCGAAGGGCTCTCGTATTGCGCGTTCGAGGTGCCCACCAAGAAGCGGATGCGCTTCGCCGGGGCTGCGCCGAACGGTCGGGTCGTGGGCTACCGTGTCACGGACACCACCAGTCGTCGAAGCTTGGTCTACCTCCCGTGCGTGCAGCAGCTTACCCCCGACATCCTCGAGGAGCTGGCGGACTCCTCCGCCTTGCTGGTCGATGGCACCTGCTGGCGTGATGACGAGATGCCCAGCCTCGGCCTGGCTAGCAAGACCTCGCGTGACATGGGACATGTACCGATCGATGGGCCGGGCGGCAGCCTTGAGCTGCTGTCGCCGCTACCCATCGATCGCAAGATCTACATCCATATCAACAACACCAACCCGATCTTGCTCGACGACTCGCCGGAACGACTGCACCTCGACCGGCATGGCATGGAAGTCGCCGTGGACGGGCTGGAACTAGAGATTTAAGGAGCAATGATGACGGCAGTACTCACACCCGATGAACTCGAGGAGACGCTCCGCGCGCACGCCAAGCAGTACCACAGCGAGCATCCCTTCCATCGTCGGATGAACGAGGGACAGTCCAGCCGCGAGGAGATCCGGGGGTGGGTGGCCAATCGCTTCTACTACCAGGCGAACATCCCCCGGAAGGACGGGGCGATCATCAGCAGCTGCCCAGACAGCGAGGTACGGCGCCGCTGGGTCCAGCGCATCATTGACCATGACGGCACCACCGAGGGAACCGGCGGAATCGAGTCGTGGCTGCGTCTAAGCGAGGCCGTTGGCCTGACCCGTGAGGAGGTCGAGGACTCACGGCACCTGCTCCCCGGTGTGCGATTCGCCGTCGACGCCTACGTCACCTTCACCCGCACCCGGCCATGGGTGGAGGCGGTGGCATCCTCCCTGACCGAGTTGTTCGCACCCAACCTGATGGCACAGCGGCTCGCGGCATTCGAACGCCACTACACCTGGATCAGCCCCGAGGGTCTCGCCTACTTTCGGGCCCGCATTACCCAGGCGCCCCGCGACTCAGAGCACGGTCTGGAGATAGTGCGGAAGCACTGTGTCACCCCAGAAACGCAGGCAGCCGCGGTGGCGGCGCTGTCCTTCAAGTGCGACGTGCTGTGGAGCATGCTCGATGCGATGGACCAGGGCTATGGAAATCACTGACGAGTCTGCCCGGCCGCGGTTGGCGCCGCATGTGCGGATGGTCTTCAATGCCGCACGCGGGGAACACGCGCTGCTCTCACCGGAGACGGTTTGGGTCATCAACGCCACCGGCGCCGCGATCGTGGAGTTGTGCGACGCACAGCGCACTGTCGCAGAGATCAGTGACGAGCTGCGCAGTAAGTACGACCAGGTCGCCGACGGCGACGTCCAACGCTTCGTGGCAGATCTCGTCACCAGGCATGGCATGGAGGTAAACCATGGATAAGCCCTACGGACTGCTCGCTGAGCTCACGTACGCCTGCCCACTGCAGTGCAGCTACTGCTCCAATCCGCTCCAGCTCGACGACTATCGTGATGAGCTGAGTACCGAAGAGTGGCAACGGGTATTTACCGAGGCCGCCGACCTGGGTGTGCTCCAGCTGCACCTCTCGGGCGGCGAGCCGCTGCAGCGCCACGACATCGTCGAATTGGTGCAGTGCGCCAACCAGCTGGGACTGTACACCAACCTGATCACTAGCGGGATTGGCTTATCCAAGCGTCGCGCCGAGCAACTGCGCAGCGCAGGTCTCGACCACGTACAGCTCAGCATCCAAGCCGATGATCAAGCCCTGTCCGACCAGATCGCAGGCACTGTTTCGTTCGAGCGCAAGCAGGCGGCGGGGAAACTTATCAAGGAGTTGGGCTGGCCACTGACCCTCAACGTTGTGCTGCACCGGCAGAACATCGACCGGATCGACCGCATCCTTGAGATGGCGGTGGCGATGAAGGCTGACCGTGTGGAACTGGCAAACACGCAGTATGCCGGCTGGGCAGGGCCCAACCAGGCCGAGTTGCTGCCGGCCAGGGACCAGCTGGAGCGCGCGGAGGCGGTGGTGCGGGCGGCTCAAGAGCGGCTCGCGGACCGGATGGAGATCATCTACGTCATCCCCGACTACTACAGCAAGTACCCCAAACCCTGCATGGACGGCTGGGCCAGTCGCCAGTTCACCGTGGTCCCCAACGGCGAGGCGCTGCCATGCCCGGCCGCCCATGAGTTGGCACGCGGCCTTGAACTACCCCCTGCCAGCGTGCGCGAGCACTCTCTGGAGTGGATCTGGGAGGAGGCGCCACTGTTTCAGCAATTCCGCGGCGACGCGTGGATGCCGGACCCGTGCCGCAGCTGTGATCGCAAGGAAATCGACTTCGGCGGCTGTCGCTGTCAGGCCTTTGCACTCACCGGCGACGCCGCCCGGACTGACCCGGTCTGCCACCTCTCTCCCGACCACGGGCTGGTCGAAGCGGCAGTGGCGGCAGCAAACGACCCGATGCGGCCCCGTGGCTCGTTGATCCCCCGGCCTCAGGTGCTCGGCAAGAAACGGGCGACCACAGCAACACAGCGAAGGACGGCGAGAACGCCCGTCCCGCTGTCCCCCACCGTATTTAAAGGAAAATAACAATGATTGCACTTATAGGGCTCGGATTCGCCCTGGGCCTGGACAACTTCCGGACATCGATCGTGCTCGGGGGACTCAAACCGACCTGGCGCACATCCGTCAAGACGTCCGCGATCTTCGGCCTCTGGGACGGCCTGGCACCGGTCGTCGGGCTGCTTATCGGTGCGTACTTTACCACCCAGATCGAAGGATCGGCCGAGATGATCGGGGCAGCCGGCCTTGCCGCATACGGCCTGTGGATCACAGTCAAGGCGCTCCGGTCATCCGAGCATGCCGACCTCGACATGAAGACGGCCCGGCGCTGGCTGCCCCTGCCGTTGAGCATCGACAACGTGGCCGCGGGCGCGGCACTCGGCCTCGCAGGCTATTCGCCATGGCTTGCGCCCTTCCTGTTCGCGTTCACCACCTTCGTGATGTCGGTCGCTGGACACCAGCTCGGCCGCACCATCGCCAACTTCATCCCCCGCCTCCGTACGGATCTGTTGGCCGGGATCGTCCTGCTGGTGATGGCGGGCCTGATGTTCGCCGGCGTGGATAGTGACTGATGCCGAACATCGACATGCGCGACCGGAGAGAAGACAGTGCACGGCCGCCGTGCTACCAATGTGGGGAGTCCTACACATCGGTGGATGCCGGCCGGCACACAGAGCCAGTCAGCTGCGATGTCTGTCCGCGCTGCAAAATGGAGCCCGCGTGCTACACGTGTCGGAACATGTACTGCCGCTGCGAAGTGCACCAGCACGGAAAGGCACAGGTCGGCGTTTAAAACTGGCGCAATGCCGGGAATCCGTGGCTGCTATCGCGGGTTCTGCTGAGCACGGGTGCGTAGAGGAGGGTGGCGCGCACCGCCCATCCGTCGGCGGTTCTTCGGATCTGGGAACAAGCCACCTCCGCAGCCGTCATCCACTGCGAGCAGGACCGGGTCATTCTCCCAGTGCCGGTCCAGAGCGACTAGCGTTCCTTGGGGACAGGTCTTAGTTAGTCTTTGTCTTGAGTTCTTGTTCGGAGTGCCGTCGAAATTTTGCGCTCCATGAGTCGCAGGCTCGGGCCCGATCAGCCACGCTGGTGGCGGGTCGCCGAATAACCCGGGTTTTCTCGTGCAGCCCGCGGACTTGACTCGTGGTCCCAGCCCATGGCGGTCCGAGAAGCGCAGACTGCGTCGAGTCGGTCTTTTTTCGAACCATAGGCGTGCCTCAGGGCGCCAACCTCGACGACAACCTCACCGCCCAGCCCCGCAATCGCATCCTGAACATCGCCGGGTATGAGCTCTGGCGCCGTATGTTCAGGTCTGGTTTTTCCGCACGGTCGACGTAGGAGTCCGGGCCCTCAGGCTAGTGTGCTCCGTCCGGCGAGGCTCAAGCCTCAGATGCTCAGCGCACGACGTACAGCCTGAGTGTTCCGCCGGGACACTGGAACCCGAGTGTTCTCGGGATTGTCCATGACCAGAACCAGTTCGCCCTTTTCTCGACGTTCGACTTCCCGAATACGGCTAAGGTTGACGAGATACTGACGGTGTACCCGCAGGAAACTACCGGTGTCAGCCAGGTCGTTTTCGAGTTTGTCTAAGCCAGATAAGGCAGCCTGTAGCCTGCCTTCATCCGTGAGCAGCCACACTTCGCTGCCGTCCGATTCGGCCATTGTGACCTCTGACGTCCCCAGCAGCACCATCCGGTTTTCCTCGCGGAGGGCGACTATTCGACGGGATTGTCCCAGCAGGACCCCGCCTGTTTCTGCCTGCCGGAACTGCTCGCCAGCGAAGGCGCCGAAAGAGATCAGGTGTCCAATCAGATTGCCTTGAAGGAAGACGGGGCACATACCGATCGTTGATGGTTCGTCAGCGAGAGGGGTGAAGATCTGCGTCGAGCCGGTCCATCCCGGGTCTGAGTTCGCCCGCTTGGTAGCATAGCGAGCGGCGTGGATGAGTGGCGGGAGCTGTGGAGTCCAGCGCACCACGGGGTCAAGCGCGGGGGTGTTGGCGGGTACGCCGAGGATGACGCTCGCCGTGTCGTCGGCAATCACTACCGCACCTGCCGTGTCGACGGCGACGAGTGGCTCGTTCGACCGTCCCCGGGCTTGGGTATAGGCGGCGAGCAGCTCGTTGCCGCTGTCGCGGGCGCGCTTGCGCAAGCTGTTCTGTGTGTGGGCGGCGGAATTCTCCAGCCATTTCCGCGCGGATAATGGTAGCTCACTGCGCCAACACGAGATGTTCAGGACGGCGAGCGGCTCCCTGCTCACCACGTCCCGCACCGCGATTGCCCCACAGGACCAGTCGTGGAAGGCCTGGAGCCAGTGTTCCGATTGCTTGATCATCACCGCGCTCCGGGTTTGAAGTGCGGTGCCCATACTGTTCGTGCCCACAGCGCCCTCGGACCAAGAGAACCATGGCGCGAGTCCGCCCGCGGTGGCGATTGAACGGGTGTTCTTGTCGCCCCAGGCGGTCAGGATCCTGCCGTTAGCGTCGGCGATGGTCACAACGCCTCCGGCGTTGGCCACTTCGGGCGCCATAGCGGCAGCACAGAAACCCAGCTCCGCGAAGACGACATCTTGGTCGAGGGAGTGCGTTTCCTGTGAGACGGCGTTAGGTGCCTCGGACAGAAACGGATCGATGTGGTACTGATCCCGGGACCGCTGCCAGGAGATCGCCACTTCTGGCCGCACGCCGTAGACATCGTCCTCGCCCTGGACGAAACGTTCCCACGCCCCGTAGACCTCGGTCTTGCTCGAGTCGCGCGAAATCGGCTGAAGTCGCTGGTCACCCGGCATTGGGTACCGCCTTACGTCTACTCATCAATTCGCACGGTCTGTCGCGACACCAGCCAGCGCGAGGGAATCGCCGGTCCAGATTGCTTCCCAGCTCCGGGCGGAGCACATGTGGGACCTCCCGCGGTGCGTCCCCGAACGCGTTGGAGTACTAATCGACTTTATTGCATGGCAACACTTCTGGCAAGGAAAGCGCGTTGATTCAGAGAATAACCTCCGCGTACCCGAATACGTTGCCGCAGTTAAAAACCTTGCCGTAGCGGATGATTCACCGCATTGGCGGCGGATGCAGGCTATGCCCGTTTTAAAGGAGCTAACGATGGCCAAGCCGCAGGCTGTGACGAAAAGAAAACCCTCGCCTATAAGAACGCCGATCGCGTGGGGTACCAGAAATTTTCCTTGTCTTGCTGCCATGCATCAAAACTGCCGGAAATCAACCCTGAAAGGGTTTGTAACCCGCACGTGCGGTGGTGAGCCGCACTCCAACCGTTTGGGCCAGGGCGACCGGACGCGCGCTTGCCCGCAAGCCCTTGGCCGCCGTATTCCTGGTTGATCACCGTGTGGTCGAAATCCGCTGCTGAGGGCTACCGCCGTCGAATGTCTTGTACGTCGCTTGGCCGATCACATCGCCGGCAACGAGTACTTCAGATCTCCTCCTCCGGGTATGGCTAAAAGTGAGATCGGTACTTTATTTGCCGGATTGTCCTAAGGCCTACCCCCTCCCTCTCAAGTATTTCCGCGAATGCCTGCCTGGACTGGCGCACCTTAAACGTCGGAGGACGGAAGGACCGCCCGCCATTCCCTCCTCTGAACGTCATAAGTAAGCCAGTCAAGAACTCAGCTCAGATATCCGTTCGGGTTGAGAACGTACTTGGTGGCCGCCCCGGCGTCGAACTCCGCGTAGCCTTTGGGTGCATCTTCAAGTGTGATTGCCTTGGCGTTCACGTTCTTCGCGATACTAACCCTGTCATGCAGGATGGCCATCATCAGCGACCGGTTGTACTTCATCACCGGGCACTGGCCCGTGGTGAAGCTCAGTGACTTTGCCCAGCCCGTACCCAGGCTCAGGCTCAGCGCACCTTTCTTGGCAGCCTCATCCACACCGCCCGGATCACCTGTGACATACAGCCCCGGGATACCCAGGGCGCCTCCCGCGGCGGTCAGCTCCATGAGCGAGTTCAGGACCGTTGCCGGGGCCTCCTTGGCATCGTGCCCGTGGCCGCGGGCTTCGAAACCCACGGCGTCAACGCCGCAGTCCACCTCCGGCACGCCCAGGATCTGTTCGATCTGCTCCGCTGGCCCGCCCTGGCTCAGGTCCACGGTTTCACACCCGAAGCTCCGCGCCTGGGCCAGCCGTTCCGTGTTCAGGTCACCGACGATTACGACGGCGGCGCCCAGCAACTGCGCACTGGTGGCCGCTGCAAGGCCCACAGGTCCGGCACCGGCCACATACACCGTGGACCCCACCCCGACTCCCGCTGTCACGGCACCATGGAATCCCGTAGGGAAAATGTCCGAGAGCATGGCGAGATCCAGAATCTTTTCGAGGGCCTGGTCCTTGTCCGGGAACTTCAGCAGGTTCCAGTCCGCGTACGGCACCAGGACGTAGTTGGCCTGGCCGCCCACCCAGCCGCCCATGTCCACATATCCATAGGCACTGCCGGGGCGGTCCGGATTCACGTTCAGGCAGATGCCGGTCTTGCGTTCCTTACAATTCCGGCACCGGCCGCAAGCGATATTGAAAGGCACCGAACAGATGTCCCCCACCTTGATGAATTCAACTCCGGGGCCCACCTCCACCACCTCGCCGGTGATCTCGTGTCCCAGCACCAGGTCCGGCGGCGCCGTGGTGCGCCCCCGGACCATGTGCTGGTCCGAGCCGCAGATATTGGTGGCCACGGTCTTGATGATGGCACCATGAAGTACTGAGCGCCCCACGTTCGCCGGATTGACGCCCGGCCCGTCCTTGAGTTCAAAACTCGGGTAGTCGATATCGATCAGCTCAACCTTGCCGGGCGCCTTGTAGGCAACGGCTTTGTTCCCTGTCATCCTGCTCTCCTCTTGTCCTCACGGCACAGCTCTCGGGAGCCGTCGTGAAACTGGCGTGTTCCGATGCACCCCTACAAGGGCGGGGATCTGTCCTGATCAGCGGCGGACAGCGTCCTGGCGTTGAGGGTCCGGCCAGTGTAGGCACACCGGTCCGCCGAGGTCTATGGTTCGTACACTTATTATTTGGGCATTTTGTCTTGGTCCAGCAATCCCAACGCTCGCTGAAGTAGTTAAGGTATCGGCGCACGCGCCGTCCCCTGCCCCAGCCGCGGGGCTGGGTAAATCACTTGCATCACTCCGCCGCACCTATGCCACGGATCTGGTCATCGCGGACGCGTCATTGCAAGCGCTCATGACGCTGCTTGGTCACGTTTCCGCCCAAGATGAGCCTCCGCTGCAGGAAGCTCGTCGATAGCACCGTCCGCACCGAATGCGAACGCGCCGTCGACCTCGCCAAGGGCGCACCTCGGGCCGGTGAACACCGGACTCCTGAACGCTGGCCGCACAACGCTGCTGCTGGTGGACATAACGAACGCAGTTGGCCGGGAAGCACCCACGGTCAAAGCCCGTGGGCTGGCGGCTACTGCCTTCGAGCACCTGCCCAAAAGAGGCTTGTCCCTATGCCGATATGTGTAAGCACTGCTCCAGCCGCCGGGCGGACGCCCACCGTCGTGAAATAAGAAAGCAGCGACGCTGAATCGATCGCACTGTTGGGCTCCTTGTTGAAGGCCGCCTGTAGAGACGATACGCGAGGTCGCATCCGGCCCTGTCAGCCTGTCTTGTCTGATTCGGGACCTACCCTTACGGGTGTCGGGATTTGTCGCCGGACTGACTGATCCCGGCAAGCCGTTCGATGATCAGCAGGCCGGCTGGGGTGCCGGGCCAGTGCCGACGGAGCGGTTCAGGCCCTGCGGAACGGATGGCGGAGCGCAGGACAATGACGACGATGATTACGTCGTCGGCGTAGCCGATCACGGGGAGGAAATCCGGGACGAAGTCCAACGGTGAGAGCAGGTAGGCGAGCAGCAGTATTAGTTTGACCCGCACGCCGGGCGAAACAGTTTTGTCGGTCGTAAGCCTCCGGATCACGCGCAGCAGGTCCGGTAGTAGACGCAACGCGTCCTTCATCGCCACGGTTTCCGGGTGACGGCGGGCATAAACCCACAGCCCAGCCAACAAGACAACATATACCGCTGCCACTCCGGCCAGGATAGCCGGCAGAGTCTCCCACCAGTCCACGGTCCTACTCTCCGTTCCCTGGACTAAGAAGCGGGCCGGCCGGGGCGTGCAGCGCGGAATAGACGCGCTCGGCGTATTCATCAAAGAGGACAGCGCATTGGCGCAGAAGGTCTTCAGCGGCATCGGCTTCTGCGAGTTCAAGAACGTCGCGGCTCTTCAGATCCCGGAACCAACGGCGCAGCCGCTCCATGCTCTGCTCTTTCTCCTCCAGCTCGGCGAGGGTGAATTTCCTGTTCCGTGTCTCCTTGGCGATTTCTTCTTCGAAGGCCTTACAGTCACGGGAGAACTCTTGCCATTCGTCCAGGCGCTGATTGCGGAAAGCGGAACGAAGCGGATCTGCTGCGTGGTCTTCGGCTCCGGGCGTGGGTAGAACGAGCACCTCCCCGGAACCGCGGGCCGCCAACTCCACGACCTTCTGAACAGCCGAGGAAAAATACGGCGTTTCAGGCACTGTCCATACACCGGATGACACCGGTGCGGCACCGAACTTGCGCAGTTCCCGCCACACAGCAACCCTCGTCCGGGACGACTCCCCGGGAGGCAAACGGACAATCAGGAGCAACCAGTTCATGGCATAACCATATCCGCAAGTGGATGTAACACCTGTTACGCACGTACATGTATCCGAGTCGGGTCTGATCGAAGTCATCTGCACCCGGGCAGTAGGTTCGACGTGCAGTGCCGTGGCTCAGGATGGTGCTGACTGACTCAGAGGCGACAAACAGGCCGCGCTTTCGGCCAGAATAGGCAGGTTCGGGACGAGGCCAAGGAGTTTCTTGCGCTGCTTCGTCCGCAGGCAACAGAAAACACTGGCGGTAAGTTCAGAGGCCATGATTCGTGAGGGCTTTCATCACTTGATGGACCGTCGGCCCACCCGCATAACCGCCGGGCGTGACGTAGCGGCGCTCCGTCGGGAAAGATGTGGCCCCGTCTGCCGTGATCGTAGGCGCCCGGTAAATCCGGTCCCGCCCGTATCTGCTGGAGATCTAATGTGGAACATTTGGACCGGAACGTCTAAATGCCCCAGTGCGGCCAGGCCGGCTTACCGAGGCAGCACGGGCATGATTGCCAGACTCAGGGCGGCGGGAATGATGCCCGGAGGGAATGTTGTGCTTCGCCGTTTCCGGTCAGCGACCTGACGGAGTCCACGGAGACGAACAGTGCCAACGCGAAGAAGAGATTGCGATGATCCGTAGGGGTCAGGTGCTCGCGCCGTTCAGGGTCATTGACGGAAAACTGCCAGGACATGGCGCCTGCAGAGGCGACCTCGATCGCCCGGACCGGATCCACCCGCGAAGTAATTCTGTATCCCTTTGAGGTGCGGTGACAGGACCCGGACGCGGCGTCTCCCGCCGCTCTAGGGTGCGGGGCGCCACATGATTGCGCCACGGAGTTCCTTGGCTACCAGGGCCGGGTCGGCTGCCCCGTAGATGGCGCCGCCGACGACGGCGACATCGGCGCCGGCCTGCTGGACAGCGTCGATGGTGCTCGGCTTCACGCCGCCTGCGACGGAGAACGGAACGCGGGCTTCTACGCCAGCGCGGAGCAGCCCGTTCAAGTCGTAACCGGGCTGGGCCTGCTCGTCCAGGCCGGCGTGCATCTCGACGAACTTCGCACCCAGGGCGCGGACTTCCTGGGCGCGGGTGATCTTGTCTGCCACGCCGATGAGGTCAACGACGACGCCCTTGTTGTGGGCCTTGGCTGCTTTGACAGCACCGGCGATGGTGGAGTCGTCGGCGACGCCGAGCACGGTGACCAGGTCGGCGCCGGCGTTGAAGGCGATGTCGGCTTCAAGTTCGCCGGCGTCCATGGTCTTCAGATCTGCGAAGACAATCTTGTCCGGGTGTGCTTTTTTGACCGCGGTGACGACGGAGAGGCCTTCGGCCTTGATCAAGGGGGTGCCGAGTTCGATGATGTCCACGTATTCGGCGACCTTGCCAGCCAGTTCGAGGGCGGCTTCGGTGGTCAGGAGGTCAATAGCGACTTGGAGTTTCATGATGTTGTCTCTTTCTGTAGGGAACGGATGCGGAAAATTAAGGCCCCGGTTATTCGAAGTTGGCGTACCTGAGTCAGAACTGTCTGTTGTCTAAGGGCTGGGCTTGTGCATCTATCTGGGCTTGGGCGATCAGGAGGCTGCTGCGGCGATGATCGGGACCACAGCGGCGACGGCTCCGGCCAGTGTTCCGCCGATTAGGGGGCCGACAACAGGGATCCAGGAGTAGCTCCAGTCGCTGGAACCCTTGCCCTTGATGGGCAGGATTGCGTGTGCGATGCGCGGCCCGAGGTCACGGGCCGGGTTGATGGCATAGCCCGTCGGTCCGCCCAGTGATACACCGATGCCCACCACGAGCAGGGCGACCGCCAGCGGTCCCAGACCCGAGGGCGTCCCGCCAAAGGTCAGGATGACGAATACCAGCACGAAGGTGCCGATGATCTCCGTGACGAGGTTCCAGGTGGTGGACCGGATGGCCGGGCCAGTGGAGAACGTCGCGAGCTTGTTGGCTGCCACGGGCTCGGCATCGTAGTGCTGCTTGTACGCGGCCCAGCAAATGACCGCACCCAGGAATGCTCCGGTCAGTTCACCGCCGAAGTAGGTCAGCGTCGAGGCGACATCGACCTTGACGTCCGGGGCGTATTCGCCCTTGCCGTTTACCAGCAGGCCCAGCGTGACGGCGGGATTGAGGTGGGCGCCGGATTTGGCGGCAACATAAACACCCGCGAAGACGGCGATGCCCCATCCCCAGGTCACCATCAGGAACCCGCCGCTGTTGCCTTTTGTGCCCTTCAGAGCAACGTTGGCCACGACACCGCAGCCCAGCAGGGTGAGCATCGCGGTTCCGAATACTTCGGAAAGGAAAACAATTCCAAGAGACATCTTTGACTCCTCTGATTTTCTGTTGTCAGCCCTTCGTGAGTTGAAGGGCTGTTGGGCCGGCACTGTTCGTTGAGATTCCGGCCGGCTGCTCCGTGAGCGGTCATCGGCCCAGTAGCGGCCGAACAGATGCTTTCCGGTTCCATGATCCCGAAACGAGCAGGCAGCGGTAACACTGTTTTCTGATGGTTCTGACTGCACTTTAGGATTGGTGGACGTTCCAGCCGCAGGTGGACAGTCCGAAGGAGCGCAGCTGGAGGTTGTACTAAGCGCGTGAAACCGCAGGTCCTGTTGCCGGTCTACGCAGGAATCTAGCCGTTGGTTTACGATATTTGCCGATAGGGCCGGTTGAGGCGATCGCTGGGCGTTCTTCTTGATTCAGGCGTCCGAGAATCTCAGGACGGCCATGCCACTCGTGGCCGAATCCTTGGCTGCCGGAAAGGTGTCCAAGCCATGGTCCATGGACAGGACATGCGTGACCAGTGGTGCGATTACGAGAGACTGGGTCTCAGAGCGGCGTAGCTTCACCATTTCGTTATCGAAACGGAAAGCCCTGACGCGGCCGATCTCCTAACGTTTCCTTGGGGGTCAGGCCATTGCCTGCGAGTTGTGGAGTGGCTAATTTCGACCACACTCCGGACAAAACTCAAGATAAACGCCAAAGACCTGACCTCCAGGACCGCTAGAAGCCCAAACCCTGAATGGAGGTTTAGATGGCAGAGTAGCTAACTAAACCGCATAATCCGGCAGCTGGGATCATCGTCACCGGTCGAACCGGTCAATGTTCATGACCTTGTGCCACGCGGACGCGAAGTCGCGTATGAACTTCTTTTCAGCGTGCTGGCTCGCGTAGACCTCCGACAGCGCACGCAGTTCAGAGTCGTTCGCAAAAACGAGGTCCGTGCGACTTGCGACCCACTTGAGCTCGTCAGTGTGCCGGTCGCGGCCCTCGTAAGTTGCCTCCGCCGTGGCGTCGTCTGGTCTTGGCGCCCACACTGTGTCCATGTCGAGCAGGTTGACGAAGAAGTCGTTGGTCAGCGAGCCCGGTGTCGAGGTGAGCACGCCTAGGGGGGATCGGCTGTGGTTGGCGCCTAGCACGCGCAGGCCACCCAGCAACACCGTCATCTCGGGGGCACTGAGGGTCAGTTGTCCCGCACGATCGATGAGCAGAACTTCCGATGGTAATCGGTTGCCCTTGCCGAAGTAGCTGCGGAATGCGTCCGCTTTCGGTTCCAGCACGGCGAACCATTCGGGGTCGGTCCATTCCTGCGTTGCATCCGTGCGTCCCGGCCGGAATGGGACCACGATGTCGTGACCGGCCCTGGCGGCAGCATGTTCGACCGCGGCGCATCCGCCA
Source organism: Pseudarthrobacter sp. NIBRBAC000502772 (assembly GCF_006517235.1). NCBI lineage: Bacteria > Bacillati > Actinomycetota > Actinomycetes > Micrococcales > Micrococcaceae > Pseudarthrobacter > Pseudarthrobacter sp. NIBRBAC000502772. The sequence goes on along the minus strand of NZ_CP041188.1, from coordinate 11,495 downwards.
AGCACGATCAGGTCGGCAATCGAGATCTTTTTGCCGCCACGCTGGGAATCGTTGAACTGCTTGCGGATCTGTTCAAGTGTGCCCAGCACCGTACCCAGCGTTTCAGGTTCATTGACATCCCAGCTTCGCTGCGGTTCGAGACGGATTCGGGCACCATTAGCCCCACCGCGCTTGTCGCTGTTTCGGAACGTGGAAGCCGAAGCCCATGCCGTGAAGACCAGTTGCCCAACCGACAGGCCCGACTCGAGCACTTGGCTCTTGAACGCAGCAACGTCGTCAGCATCGACGAGCTCGTGGTCGACGTCGGGCAGCGGGTCCTGCCAGATCAGTTGTTCGGACGGGACAAGTGGTCCCAGGTAGCGCTGGGTTGGGCCCATATCGATGTGCGTAAGTTTGAACCAGGCACGAGCGAACGCATCCGCCATCTGGTCTGGATTCTCTAGGAATCGCCGAGCGATCGCCCCGTATACCCGGTCCTCCTTCAATGCCAGATCCGTGGTGAGTACCGTCGGGACATGGGTCTTGGACGGGTCATGGGCGTCCGGGACGGTGCCGGCACCGGCACCGTCGCTCGGGATCCACTGCCATTGCCCGGCAGGGCTGAGCGTCACGTCCCACTCATAGTCGAACAGTACCTCCAGGAAGCTGTTGTCCCATCTGGTCGGGGTGGGTGTCCAGATTCCTTCGAGCCCACTGGTGACGGTGTCGGCACCGTTGCCAGTTCCGAAGTGGCTTGCCCAGCCCAAACCTTGTAGCTCGAGCGGCGCGGCGTCGGGTTCGGGCCCGAGGCAGCGGGCTGGGTCGGCCGCGCCATGGGTCTTGCCGAACGTGTGCCCGCCCGCAGTCAGTGCGACGGTCTCCTCGTCGTCTAACCCCATGCGACGGAACGTCTGACGAATGTCGCGTGCGGCGGCGATCGGGTCGGGCATCGTGGCTGGACCCTGCGGATCGACGTAGATCAGTCCCATCTCGCTGGCCGCTAGGGGCTCGTGCAGATCCCGGACGCCGCTGTGTCGCGCGTCGGCGAACCACGTGTCTTCTGGCCCCCAGTAGGTCGCGTCGGCCTCCCATACATCCTCCCGGCCACCGCCGAACCCGAATGTCGTGAAGCCCATGGACTCCAGCGCACGGTTACCCGCGAAGATCATCAGATCGGCCCAGGAGATCCGGTGGCCGTACTTCTGTTTAACGGGCCATAGGAGTCGGCGCGCCTTGTCCAGGTTGCGGTTATCAGGCCAGCCGTTCAACGGGGCGAAGCGCTGCATTCCCGCGCTGGGACCTCCCCGACCGTCACCGACGCGGTAAGTGCCGGCACTGTGCCAGGCCATTCGCAGCACAAGCGGTCCGTAATGTCCGAAGTCGGCGGGCCACCAGTCCTGCGAGGTAGTCAACACCTCGTCCACATCGCGTGCCAGGTCCCCGAGGTCCAGCGAGAGGAACTCCTTGGCGTAGTCAAAGTCCTCGCCCAACGGATTGGCGGCGCGTCTAGGCCGAGATAAGCAGCTCAGGTCGAGCCTTTGGGGCTTACCGTCATGAGGGTTTCCGCTTGCCACGGGACAATTCCGTTGGTTGGGCGACCGCCGCGCGGCCAGGGTCTGGTCGTACGTACGGTCGACGTGGGCGTCCGGGCTCCCAGCCATGGCTACTCCTTTAGGCGAGCCTCGAGGGACTCTATTTGTAACTGGATGTCGGGTGAGGTGTTGAACAGTACGTGCATCCACATCACCGATCACACCCTTTTCGCTGTGTCGCCGGAGGGGTACCGGGCCAATCTGGCCTGGCACCCCCCCCGGTTTTCTACTTGGTTGCCACGTAGGCGGTTACTTCGGCGGACACGCGGATTTCCGCGAGTGTGGGCGCTTCCCACTTTTTCAGATTGTTATCAACGTTCATGGTCTTTTTTCCTTTCGGTCTCTGGATGGGTATTTGGGTTGGAATCAGCTGGGCAGGGCGAAGGCGATCAACGCGCTACCGTGGCCCGCGGCGCTCATTGCGGGGATGATGCCTTCGAGCCATCCACCCCAGCCGACCTGGGACGACGACGTACGCGTCTTCTATGGGCGGGGCTGGTTGGGTCGATCCAGCCGGGCTTCTGGGGGCACTTCGCCCTTCACAACGATTGCGGCGGTCAGACCGCGGCCCTCGTCGTTGCCTGCCGGTGAGCTGTACCAGTAGTAACCCGGGCCATCCAGGTTGATCGTCGCCCGGCCCTTCGAGTGGTTCAGCAACCCGAGGAACTTCGGGCCGCCATTATTGGGCAACAGGCAGGCGTGCGTGTTCGTGTCATCGTTAATGACCGTCAGTTCAAGTTCACCGCCGTGCGGCAGGACCAGGATCGCTGGTTCCCAGCAGCACTCGTCTTCCTTGATCCGGATCGTCGCCTCCATCGTGCCGTCAGCACGTTCGGTCGCCTCAGCGATGGAGCCGGTCCCCAACACTCGACCCATGGTCGCCTTGTTCTGTCCGTCCAAGCCAAACTTCGCCAGCAGATCAGACCGATTTTCAGTAGTCGGCACTTCTTCAGGAGTCGCCACTGGACATCACCTCCTCGTGAAAATCGCATATGAATTACGCGAACTCCCTGCGTAACAGCTCGCTCATCGGAGCCAGCTGAGAGATAACCGTATGCCTACCCGTACCCGACAACCAGACACAACCGCTGGACCCCCACACCATGCCGTTCACCGGCCTCAACGCGCCGCTCGTCACGAGATCCAGATCACACCGCCCGACACGCGACAGCGAGAAGCCACAGACACGAAGCGCACGTCCTCTCTGGAGGGAGTGTCCGTTCAATGGTGGATCCACGGTCTGTCAATTATTCGGTTTGCCAGCGGACGGACGTCCGCCGAAGGTGATCTGGAAGGCGTTCAGGGCGGGCCATCCACCGGTTGGTCCAGCGTCTTGGCCCACACCGGTCAGCCGGCGCTGCCGCTTAGCCACCGTCCGCGGCTCAAACAACACGTCGCGCGGTCCCTGGGCACAGAGATCTCCACCGACCCGGCCTCGGTCAGCACAGTCTTGAATCGCCGGCCGTTTTGGGAGCTGCCTTCCGACCTTTGAGGGAGCTTCTACTCAGCTACCTCAAAGAGTCCCAGGGCTTCTTCGGGGCGGTCGAATGCCACGAGGACTTCTGCTCCCTGAAGATGGATCCATCCGTGGATGCGTTCGCGACGGGCGGCTGCCTCAGCGATTCTTCTACGCGCTGTAGTGCTTCATCAGGCTGACCGGCACGAGTGCCCGACAGGCCTCAATCGTCCCTGAACCGGTCATGATTCCGTGTTCCTGGCCTTTCCCGCGCATGCCTCGGTGGCGCGAAGGACGCGGACCATGTTGCCGTGGGTCAGTGCGGCGAGGTCGGAGTGTGACCATCCGCGCCGTTCGAGCTCCGCGAGCAGCGCGGGGTAGCGGTCCACCGAGGCCATGTCGTCGGGAGGCGTCATGCCGTCAAAGTCGCTGCCGATTCCGACGTGATCGATCCCGGCGACGTTACGGATGTGGTCTATGTGGTCGCTGATCTCCTCGATACCGCAGGGGGGCTTGGGGTTGTCCGCGAGCCATGCGGCTTCCCGGGCCGTTGCTTGCGGTCCTGACCAGTCTGACTTCACGGATTTGCGTGCCGCGGACCACGCACCGTATTCCTTGGAGAGGAACTCGGGGAGAAAGACGACCATGACAATCCCTCCGCTCGCGCTGACCGCCTTCAGCGTGGCGTCGGTGACGTTGCGGGGGTGGTCGCAGAGTGCTCGGGCGCCGGAGTGAGAGAAGAACAGCGGCGCTGTGGTGAGACGAGTGACGTGTTCGACGGTTGTATCGGCGCAATGCGAGAGATCGATCAGCATGCCGAGCTCGTTCATGGCCGCGACCACCTGTTCGCCGAATGCGTTTAGTCCACCGACGCCCGGGCCGTCTGTTGCGCTGTCCGCCCAGGTGGTGTTCGTGTTGTGTGTCAACGTCATGTACTTGATCCCGCTGCGGTGCAGGAAGCGCAGGACATCGATGGAGTCGAGTATCTGGTGCCCGCCCTCCAGACCCATCAGCGACGCGATACGGCCTTCGGCGAAACAGCGTTCGATGTCGTCGGCGGACCGGGCGAGGGTTGTGAGATGAGGGTAGGTCTCGCACATCCGGTGGACCGCCTCAATCTGGGCGAGGGTCACGGCGGCCATGTCGGCCGTGGCGGCCGGGTCGGTGGTGCAGGGCACCCAGATTGACCAGAACTGGGCCCCGACGCCGCCTCGACGGAGACGGACCAGGTCGGTGTGCAGCTGTGGCTGCTCGTGCGCGGGGTCGAGCCGGCCAAAGTCCAGGCCGGCCAACGTGTGGTGCTTCCACAACATGTCGTTGTGGCCATCGATGATCAGGTGGTGTTCGGTGGTCATGCGGGGTCCTCCAGGGGGTTTCATCCGTGCACGGCGCCAGCCGCGACGGCGCTGACGATTTGGCGTCTGATTAGCGGTAGGCGGCGGGAGATTGGGATGGCAACGAGTGTCGCGGCGGCCATCGTGGGTCCATTGGTTGCTGCCCTCGGCGCTGGCCAACTGGGTGAAGCCGACTGTGAGGATCTGCATCTCGGTCTCGGCGCCATCCGGCTTGGCCAGATGTATTCGTTCCATGCGCCGACGAAGACGAACACGCCGAGCGACACGATCGGCCCTCGGACGGCCGGCATGAGAATACGGGTGATTATGGTGGTTTCGTTCGCGGCGTCGATTCGGGCCGCCTCCAAGATGCTCTGCGGGAACGCGCGGAAACGTTGCCGGAGCAGGAAGACGTCCCGGAAGGCGGAGTCAGGATGCCCTCGCGGTGGAAGAACTTCGCATCATCGGTGTTTTCCTGGCGGTCAGGGACGCAACGGTAACCTCCATTGAAGTAGTCGTGCCTCCCGTTCTATCCCGATTCCGGGTACGGTTGCAATCACCCGACTGCATTCCAATCGAGTTTGAGCCAACTAAACAAGACCCGCTCAAAAGCCGTCGCCCGGTATATTAACCCAAACTGTCAACTAAAACCCGGGCAGACCCCCAACAAGAAGGAATAATGCAATGACTTCACCCACTCTTGCAGAGGCCCGCGCCATTATCGCAGCGGCTGAAAAGCGTTCAGAGGAAATCGGCCAGCCAATGAACATTGCAGTTGTAGACGCAGGCGGAAACCTCGTATCCCACGCCCGCATGGACGGTGCCTGGATCGGCGGCATCGATATTTCGATCAACAAGGCATTTACCTCTCGCGCCTTCGACATCCAGACCAAGGACCTGGGCGACAACTCCCAGCCCGGGAACCAGTACTACGGCATTCACGCCAGCAACGAGGGAAAGATCATTATCTTCGCCGGCGGCGTTCCGCTAACCCGCGACGGAGACGTCATCGGCGCAGTCGGCGTCAGCGGAGGCTCAGGCGAACAGGACCAGACGGTTGCAGAAGCCGGCGCCAGCATCAGTAGCTGATCCTCAAGACCGAGAGGGCCGAGGCCGCAGCTTCACCTAGCGTTCCCGCCTTGTTCCCGTCGACGCCGATTGCTGAAATCTCCGCGCCAGGGCAGGCCAGTAATTGGCGTCGCCAGATCTCATTTCCGGCGCCAGCCGCTTGTCTGAGTCAAGAACAGGCGGCGTTCAGCAGCCTCCTACGGCTGCGTGCCGTCGTCGGGCTCTGAATCCGGGACCGCTTCGACGATGGCGCGTTTCTGGCGCTTGACGCTCCGCCGGTCCAGCAGCAGGGCCACCACGGCGCCCAGCACCGCGCCGCCGGCGCCGAACATCACCAGGAAGAAACCGAACACCGAGCCGCGCTCGAAGGATTCGTCACCGGGGAGACCGTATGCGACGGCGGCAGCCACCGCTGCGCCCACCAGGGCGCCAAGGATGAGGAACGGCACATATTTCGGTGCCCGGCGGACGGTGACCTCGCGGCGTTCAGCGGGGGTTTGTTCAAAAGCCATGCCCTCTAGCCTACTCATCATTGCCGTTGCCCTATCACGTACGGCTGCCAAAACAGCCGAATGGGAACCGTAGGTGATAGAGCATCCGGGGGTGGGAGGGTCAGGGCTGTGACGTCCGGGACAGGATCCAGGTGTTGGTGCCGTCCTGCCGTTCGAAGGTCACGGTGGTCACCAGGGCCTCGATGAGCGCCAGGCCGCGGCCGGATTCCGAATCGTCGTCCGGGCTTCCCGGTTCCAGGGGGCCGAACGGGGGCTTGGCGAAGAACGCGCTGACCCGGGCCTGCAGGAGGGAGGGCTGGACGCTGATGTCCACTCCCAGCTCCACCGGTTTCTGCGCCTTGGCCGGCTGCGCGTGCTGGACGATGTTGGACGCGGACTCGATCACCGCCGTAGTGAACGTCATCTGGTCCATGGCCTGGACGAACGGCGCGTCCGCCCAGAGCTTGTCCAATTCGTTGTGCACGGAGTCGATGGCCTCGACCGTGGACAGTCCGCGGAAGGTCCGCCGGGCCAGGACCTCAGTCATTGCTGAACGCCTCGTCGGCGGAGGCGTAGGCAGTCAACACCCGGTCCATGCTGGTCAGCTCAAGAACCATTTTCACCTGCGGCTGGACCGCTGCGATGCGCAGGTCCCCGCCGGCCTGGCGGGCGGCCTTGAGGCAGCCGATCAGCGCGCCGAGGCCGGAGGAATCCATAAACGCCGTGTTCTCCAGGTTCACCACGATCCGCGAGGAACCGCCGGCGATCACGTCGGTGACGAATTCGCGCAGCTTGGGCGCCGACACCATGTTCAGCCGCCCGTCCGCCTTGACCTCCGCATACGAATCCTTGACCTCATAACTAAACTCCATCGGCTTTCCTCTCTCCAGCCTCGACGTCCCCAGCGGGTACGTACCCCTTGTACAAAACCGCCCGGACCAGGACGCTCATGACCACAAGGTCAAAAATAACCCAGGCAACGTTCACCAGCGTGCCAAGCGGCTCGGCCAGTCCCGTGGCCAGTCTGATAACCCCGACGACGGCGGCCACCGCCAGCAGCACGGTCACCACGATCTGGGGGCGGATGAGGCTCCAACTGGGGCCGCCGCTCTGGCGGGACTTCGGGGTGACCGCGAACCCGAGGGGACGGCCGAACCAGACGTTCCGGGCCGCCGTCGAACAGGCCTTGATCCAGGTGGGGAACAGCGCGAGGCTGTACTGCTGGCCGCGCCAGGTGGGAATTCCGCGGCCGGCGACGACGAACAGCAGCTGGTTTGCAACCATGAACGGGATGAACCGGATGAAGAAGTCCCAGCTGAGGCTGGCCACGGGCAGGACGCCCAGCAGCAGGTAGATGATGGGGGCGGCGAAGTAGATGATCGCCGCGTAGCCGCTGAGGTAGGTCCACATGGTGGCGAAGTACATGAGCCGCTGGCCGATCTTCAGGCCCTTCTGGACCAGCGGGTTCTCGCGGAGCAGCACCTGGATGGTCCCCTGCGCCCACCGGAGGCGCTGGGTGAGCATGGTCTTGAGGTCCTCGGGCGCCAGCCCATAGGCCAGGATCTCGTGGTGGTAGACGCTTTCCCAGCCCATGGCGTGCATGCGCATTGCCGTGGCCATGTCCTCGGTGACGGAGATGGTGGCCAGCGGCATGACCGGCTGGGCTTCGTCGTTGCGCTCAACGCTCAGGGCATCCAGGACGGCCTGCACGGATTCCAGCGCGCCGAGCGGCGACCAGTCACGGGCCGACATGCGCCGGACGGCGTCGTCGGCCACCACCGGGACACCGGCATCACCCACATGGGCGAGTTCCATGGCGGCGATCGCCTCAAGGTCGGCCTGCAGCGCGGACATGTCAGCCTGGACCAGGGTCTGCACGGCCGCGTCCACGCGGCGGCGGACCCGGTACGTGATCTCGCTCAACGGCTGTCCGGCCGCCAGCTGCTCCTGGGCTTCGCGGGTGGCGGCCTCCACCGCGTCCAGCACTTCAGCGACAAGCGGGGTGTCCATGTCAGCGGATTTCCGCGCCTGGCGGATGGCGGACCGGGAAGCCGTGAGGGCCCGGCGGATGCTCTTTTCGGTCTCCTTGACGTAGCCCACCAGGCCCAGCTGCATCAGTGCTTCGCGGCGCAGGATGGCGTTGGAGCCACAGAAGAACGCGGCGTTCCAGCCGTCCTTGCCCTGCTGGATGGGCCCGTAGAACAGGGGTGCCTGGCTGCCCAGGGGATCGTGGGCGGGCACGTTGCTGAAGTACTGCGGGGTCTGGACCAGGGCCACGCGGCGGTTGTTGAAATAGCCGAGGGTCTTGTCCAGGATGTCCGGTTCGGGGATCTGGTCCGCGTCCAGGATCAGCAGGAATTCGCCGTGCGTCACCATCAGGGCGTTGTTCAGGTTGCCGGCCTTGGCGTGGCGCGGCACGTTGGTGGTCCAGTCCTCGCTCCGCGTCACGTAACCCAGCCCGTGCTCTTCGGCGAGGGCCTTCAGCTCGGGGCGGGCGCCGTCGTCGAGAATCCAGGTGCTGTGCGGGTGCCGGATCTTCTGGGCCGCCAGGGCGGTGGTCATGACCATGTCCAGGTCTTCGTTGTATGTGGTGATGAAGACGTCCACGGTGGCATCGTGGGGCGGCGCGGGGGCTCCCTTGCGGATCTTGAGCTGCCACACGGTCATCCCGAACAGCATCACGTCGATCAGGCTGTAGGTCTCAGCCAACACCAGGGGCACGGCGATCCACCAGGCATCCCAGTTCAGCGACGACGCCCAGCGCCAGCCCACATAGTTCAGGCCGAAGATGACCGTCAGGACCACAACCAGGCGGGTCCAGAAGCGCGTCATGCCAGGGCTGGCTCAGGCAGGCGGCGGACCACCACTACGGTGACGTCATCCTCGGCGGTTTCGGCAGGGGCCAGTGCCATGATGGCGTCGCTGGCGGACTGCGCAGAAACCTGGCCATGGGCTGCGGCGAGCACCGCCTCGGTGAACTGCTCCACCGAGTCAAAAACGTCCAGCACGCCGTCGCTGGCCACAACCAGGGAGTCTCCAGGGGCCAGGCTGACGGCGGACTGCGGCCAGGCGGATCCGGCCCAGGCGCCCACGGGCGGACCGCCGCTGGGAAGACGGTGCGCCGACCCCTCTGCGGTGACATGCAGCGCCAGTCCGTGGCCGGCGTCGACATAGCTGACGACGCCGGAAGCGGCGTCCAGGCGGGCGTGGAAGAGGGTGACAAATGAGTTGGAGGAATCCAGGTCCGCCGCGATGGTGGTGCTGGCGGAGGCGAAGGCGGCGTCCAGGTCCTGGCGCTGTCCCGTGGACCGCATGACGGCCCGGACGGTGGCCGCGATGAGGGCGGCGCCCATGCCCTTGCCCATGGCATCGGCGAACGTCAGGTGCAGGCCCTCCGGCGTGCGGTACCAATCGTAGAAGTCACCGCCGACGCTGCGGGAGGGGCGGAAGACGCCGGCGACGTCGTACCCTTCCACCCGGACGTCCTCCTGGGGCAGCAGGCTCTGCTGGACCTCGGTGGCGCGCTCCAGCTCGCTCGCCACGGCTGTGTCCGCGGAGGACGGCTGCCGGCGGCGGAACAGGGCGTTGATCCTGGATTGGAGTTCGCGCGGGCTGAATGGCTTGCTGATGTAGTCATCGGCGCCGTTGTCCAAGCCAGTGAGCTTGTCCAGTTCGTCCGCACGGGCGGTGAGCATCACGATGAAGGCATCAGAGAATTCACGGAGGAGTTTGCAGACTTCCAGCCCGTCCACGTCCGGGAGGTTCACGTCCAGTGTGATGAGATCCGGCTTGGCGCGGCGGACCTCCTCCACGCCGGGCAGGCCGGCTTCAGCGTGGGTGACCTCGAAACCCTGCTTGGTCAGGATCCGGACAAGGAGGCCTCGGATGTCCGGATCGTCCTCAATCACAACGGCACGGCGCGGTTCGGGCATGGAAGGCATGCCTCTACTTCTACAGTATTAGGGCCCGTGAAGCATGTCATAGACCTGACAACGAGGGTTGAAAGTCGGGTGCAGCACTCGACATTCCGGGCGGTGGGCCTTGTGCTGGCCTTGGTGTTGCCCGGTCTTGCCGGAATACTTACCTGCCCTTGATTGGACCTTGAGGCTCCTTGGCCACACTCGAAGGACCAGCTTTGAAGGAATGTGCGGATTGCCGGAGGACGGTGCAGGACTCATGGAACCAACGGAATCCGTCAGACTGCCGGGCGGGCTGGGGCACTGGTGGCGGCGGCTCTTGAAGCAGGGCCGCCGCCCGCGCAGCACCTTTCACTACCTGAGCCATTCCTGGAAGCTCCGCTTGCTGTCCCGCTCGCTGGCCCAGGCCCTGGGGGAGTCCTGGGAGGCCTCGAGCTGGCCGGGGGACCGGCTGGAGGTCGGCGTCGAGCTCTCGGAAAAAGTCGAGCAGCTGACCCGCCTCCTCAACCGCGAAACCGAAGTTCACGGCCGCCTGGCGGCGCTCGCAAAGTAGCCGTTCCCTGCTGACCTTTTCCGTGCCACACTTGAGGACAATCAAGTGGCTGGGGGATACCAGGTCAGGAGATTGCCGTGCATTGGTACACCGGGTGGGCTTATCTTTTAGCTGGGCTTCTGACCGTGGACGCGCTGCTGCTGGCCTTGTGGTTCATAGACAACGACTGGCCGAGCAGCTGGCGGAAGAAACCCTGATTCAGCGCAGGTCCAGGCGCATCAGGACGCGCGGGAACCCGTTGAGCACCGAATCCGTATCAGCGGCCTTGACGAACCCGGCCTTCTCGAAGAGTCTGCGCGTGCCCACGTACGCCATGGTGAGGTCCACTTTGCTGCCGCCGTTGTCCACCGGGTACCCCTCAATGGCGGGCGCGCCGTATCCGCGGGCCAGCTCCACGGCACCTTTGAGCAGGTGATGGGAGATCCCCTTGCCGCGGTAACCGGGCCGGACCCGGATGCACCACACAGACCAAACATCGAGGTCGTCCACGTGCGGGATCCTGCGGTTGCGGGCAAAGCTGGTGTCGGCGCGCGGATGGACAGCTGCCCACCCGACTACTTCGCCGCCGTCGTACGCCAGAACCCCTGGCGGCGGATCCTGCGCCACCAGCTCCTTCACCAGGTCGCCGCGGGCCGTTCCGCGCAGCGCAAGGTTCTGCTTGGACGGGATGCGGTAGCTCAGGCACCAGCAGACGTTGGCATCGGGCCGCTTGGGTCCGACCAGCGTTTTGACGTCTTCGAACAGCGTTCCCGGACGGACTTCGATCGCCATGCCTGACTCCCGGTTGGTGGGCTACCTGTGCCCCGCCAGACTAGACCCCCAGGGACTCCCGGAGGGCTGCCACGTGGCCCTGCGCCTTGACCTGGTACTGGGCCAGCGACACGTTGCCGTCGGGGTCCACCACCACGGTGGAGCGGACGAGGCCTTCGACGATCTCGCCGTCGACCAGCTTCTCGCCCCACGCGCCGTAGGCCAGGGCAACTGCGTGGTCCTCGTCGGAGAGCAGCGGGAAGGTCAGGTTGAAGTCGCCGGTGAAGTTAGCCAGCTTCTCCGGGGCGTCAGGGGAGATGCCCAGGACTTCATAACCGGAGCCCTGCAGGGATGA